>LJCX01000026.1 GCA_001298545.1 Actinobacteria bacterium OV320 | reverse complement strand
GACAACCCGCACACCAAGCCGGTCGTGTTCTGGGAGCGGGTCATCGCGGACATCAACCGCACCGACCCCGACGTGATCTTCCTCGCCGAGGCCTTCACCCGCCCCGCGATGATGCACACCCTCGCGCAGATCGGCTTCCAGCAGTCTTACACCTACTTCACCTGGCGCAACACCAAGGACGAGCTCACCGAGTACCTCACCGAGCTCTCGGGGGACGCCGCCGCCTACATGCGGCCCAACCTGTTCGCCAACACCCCCGACATCCTGCACGCCTATCTCCAGAGCGGCGGCCGTCCCGCCTTCGAGATCCGCGCCGTGCTCGCCGCCACCCTCTCGCCGACCTGGGGCGTCTACAGCGGCTACGAACTCTGCGAGAGCACTCCTCTGCACGAGGGCGGCGAGGAGTACCTCGACTCGGAGAAGTACCAGCTCAAAGCCCGTGACTGGGCCGCCGCCGAGCGGGCGGGCCACAGTCTCGCCCCGCTGCTCACCCGGCTCAACGAGATCCGGCGGACGCACCCGGCCCTGCACTGGCTGCGGAACCTCCGTTTCCACGGCACGGACAACCCGTCCGTCATCGCGTACAGCAAGAGCGCGGGTTCGAACACGGTTCTGGTGGTCGTCAACCTCGACCCCCACCACACCCAGGAGGCGACGGTCTCGTTGGACATGCCGCAACTCGGCCTGGACGACGGCGCGTCCCTGACCGTGCACGACGAACTGACCGGCGAGACCTACGCCTGGGGCAGGACGAACTACGTGCGCCTGGAGCCCGGCCGGACACCTGCCCACGTGTTCCACGTCCGGTGACCCGCACCGCCGATCGGAGGCCCCAGCCCGCCATGACCGTCAACTCCCCTGTCCCGGACACCTTCGAGGACACTCCCGCCAAGGACCGCGACCCCGAGTGGTTCAAACGCGCCGTGTTCTACGAGGTCCTCGTCCGCTCCTTCCAGGACAGCAACGGCGACGGCGTCGGCGACCTCAAGGGCATCACCGCCAAACTCGACTACCTGCAATGGCTGGGAGTCGACTGCCTCTGGCTGCCGCCCTTCTTCAAGTCACCCCTGCGGGACGGCGGATACGACGTGTCCGACTACACCGCCGTCCTCCCCGAATTCGGCGACCTCGCCGACTTCGTGGAATTCGTCGACGCCGCCCACCAACGCGGCATGCGCGTCATCATCGACTTCGTGATGAACCACACCAGCGACCAGCACCCGTGGTTCCAGGAATCGAGGAAAGACCCCGACGGCCCCTACGGCGACTACTACATGTGGGCCGACGACGACAAACAGTACGGCGACGCCCGCATCATCTTCGTCGACACCGAAGTCTCCAACTGGACCTTCGACCCCGTCCGCAAGCAGTACTTCTTCCACCGGTTCTTCTCCCACCAGCCGGATCTCAACTACGAGAACCCGGCCGTGCAGGAGGAGATCCTGGCGGCCCTCCGGTTCTGGCTCGATCTCGGGATCGACGGCTTCCGGCTGGACGCGGTGCCCTATCTCTACGCCGAGGAGGGTACGAACTGCGAGAACCTGCCGGCCTCGCACGAGTTCCTCAAGCGGGTCCGGAAGGACATCGACGCCCACTACCCGGACACGGTGATCCTGGCCGAGGCCAACCAGTGGCCCGAGGACGTCGTCGACTACTTCGGTGACTACGCCTCCGGCGGCGACGAATGCCACATGGCGTTCCACTTCCCCGTCATGCCCCGCATCTTCATGGCGGTCCGCAGGGAATCCCGCTATCCGGTCTCGGAAATCCTCGCCAAGACCCCCGCGATCCCCTCCCGCTGCCAATGGGGCATCTTCCTGCGCAACCACGACGAGCTCACCCTCGAAATGGTCACCGACGAGGAACGCGACTACATGTACGCGGAATACGCGAAAGACCCGCGTATGCGCGCCAACATCGGCATCCGCCGCCGGCTCGCCCCCCTCCTCGACAACGACCGCAACCAGATCGAGCTCTTCACCGCCCTGCTGCTCTCCCTGCCCGGCTCGCCGATCCTCTACTACGGCGACGAGATCGGCATGGGCGACAACATCTGGCTCGGCGACCGCGACGCCGTCCGCACCCCCATGCAGTGGACACCGGATCGCAACGCAGGTTTTTCGTCCTGCGACCCCGGGCGGCTCGTTCTGCCGACCATCATGGATCCCGTCTACGGGTACCAGGTCACCAACGTGGAGGCGTCGATGTCGTCGCCCTCCTCGCTGCTGCACTGGACCCGGCGCATGATCGAGATCCGCAAGCAGAACCCCGCCTTCGGCCTCGGGACCTACACCGAACTCCAGTCCTCCAACCCGGCCGTCCTCGCCTTCCTGCGCGAGGCACCCCTGACGGCCGACGGAGGGGACGACGTGGTGCTGTGCGTGCACAACTTCTCGCGTTCCGCGCAGCCCACCGAACTCGACCTGCGCCGGTTCGACGGCCGCCACCCCGTCGAGCTGTTCGGCGGGGTCCGCTTTCCCGCCATCGGGGAACTGCCCTACCTGCTCACTCTCGCGGGACACGGCTTCTATTGGTTCCGGCTCACCAGAGCCGCGTCCCGGATCGGCCGCCGCCTGTGAGCGAGCGCCGGGGAAAGGATGGGTCACCGTGACGAAGACCGCACCCCTGCGACCGAGCAGCGCGAGCGGCGTCCGCTCCGTCGGACCGCTCGCCGCGCTGCTGTGCGAATGGCTGCCGCGGCAGCGCTGGTTCGCCGGCAAGGACCGGCCCCTCACCGACCTGCGCATGCTGTCGATGACCGAGCTGTACCCGGGCTGTCTGCATCTGCTCGTGCACGCCGATCAGTCGGGCGTGCCGACCCCCGGGGGCACTCCCCCGGCCGGCGACTGCTACCAGCTGCTGCTCGGCGTCCAGGAACACCTGTCGCCGCGGCTGGGACGGGCGCTGATCGGCAGGGTCGAGGACGGGCCGATGGCCGGTCTGACGGTCCATGACGCGCTGCAGGACCCCCGGTCGGCGCATCTGCTCCTGGAGCGGATGCGGCACCCCGGCACGCTGGGCCCGCTGTGCTTCGAGTCCGACCCTGCCGTGTCGCTGCCCCCCGGGCTCGCGCCGCGGCTGCTGGAGGCCGAGCAGTCCAACACCTCGCTGGTGTACGGGGACGCGTTCATCCTGAAGATCTTCCGGCGCATCCAGCCCGGGGTGAACCCCGATCTGGAGGTACCGGTCGCGCTGGCCGGGCAGGGGTGCGGGCGGGTGCCCGCGCCCGTGGCCTGGTTCCGCACGACCCACCCGCAGGAGGCGACGCTCGGCGTGCTCCAGCCGTTCCTGCCCGACGCGTCGGACGGCTGGACGCTGGCGCTGCGGGCCCTCGCCCGTGGGGAGGACTTCACGGCGGAGGCCGAGGAACTGGGGCGGGCCACGGCGGACGTCCACCTCGCGCTGGCCGCGGCGCTGCCTGCCGGTCCGGACGCCGAGGACGGGCGGACGGCGGCGGCGATGACCGAGCGGCTGGAGGCGGCCGCGCACCATGTGCCGGCGCTGCGCCCGTTCGTGCCCGGCCTCACCACCGCCTTCGGCGCGCTCTCCGTGTGCGACGCCGGCCCGCCCGCCCAGCGCATCCACGGGGACCTGCACCTCGGGCAGGTCCTGCGCGCCGGACGCGACTGGTTCGTCATCGACTTCGAGGGCGAACCGTCCCGTCCGCTGGCCGAGCGCCGCAGTGCCCACTCCCCGGTCCGGGACATCGCCGGGATGCTGCGCTCGTTCGACTACGCCGCCCGCCAGCGCCGTCCGTGGCGGCCGGAGTGGGCGCGCCGGTGCCGGGAGGCCTACTGCGCCGGCTATGCGGCCCGCGCGGGCTGGGACCCCCGTAAGAAGCATGCCCTGCTGCGCGCCTACGAGACGGACCGAGCCGTGTACGAAGTGCTGTACGAGGCCCGTAACCGTCCCGACTGGCTGCCCGTACCCATGGCGGCGATCGAACGACTCGCCGTCCGAGGAGGCTGACCCCTGTGGCCCTGCGTGACACCTCTCCGCCCGAGTCGGCCGGTCCCCGCCCGCGCACGGCGCCGGCGCTGGATCCGGCCGACCGTGGGCGCCTGCTCTCGGGCGCGCACCACGATCCGCACGCCCTGCTGGGCGCGCACCCGGTGCCGGGCGGGATCGTCCTCCGGGCGTTGCGGCCCTTCGCGGACGCGGTGAGTGTCGTGATCGACGGCGATCCCACCCCGCTGGTCTCGGAGGGCGACGGTCTCTTCTCCGTCGTCCTGCCGCTCGACGCGGTGCCCGCGTACACGCTGCTGGTGTCGTACGAGGGCGCCGAGCACAAGGTGGACGACCCCTACCGCTTCCTGCCCGCGCTCGGTGACCTGGATCTGCATCTCATCCGGGAGGGCCGGCACGAGGAGCTGTGGAAGGCGCTCGGCGCCGAGCCGATGGCCCACCAGGGTGTCACCGGCACCCGGTTCACGGTGTGGGCGCCGAACGCCCAGGGGGTGCGCGTCGCCGGGGACTTCTGCTTCTGGGACGGTACCGCCTTCCCGATGCGGTCCCTCGGTTCGTCCGGGGTGTGGGAGCTGTTCCTGCCCGGGATCGGCGAGGGCGCCCGGTACAAGTTCGAGATCACCTCGCGGCACGGCCACCGCTTCCTCAAGGCCGACCCGATGGCCCGGCGCGCGGAGGTGCCGCCGGACACCGCGTCGATCGTCCACGCCTCGCACTACGAGTGGGCGGACGAGGAGTGGATGGCGCACCGGGGGGACGTCCCCGTGCATGTGGCGCCGTTCTCCGTGTACGAGGTCCATCTGCCCTCCTGGCGCCCCGGGCTGACGTTCCGCCGGCTTGCCGAGGAGCTCCCGCCGTACGTCGCCGATCTCGGCTTCACGCATGTGGAGTTCATGCCGGTCGCCCAGCATCCGTTCTCGGGTTCCTGGGGCTACCAGGTCACCGGGTTCTACGCGCCGGCCTCGCGTCTGGGCACGCCCGACGACTTCAAGTTCCTGGTGGACGCCCTGCACCGGGCCGGGATCGGCGTGATCGTGGACTGGGTGCCGGCGCACTTCCCCAAGGACGACTGGGCACTGGGCCGGTTCGACGGGGAACCGCTGTACGAGCCCGGTGACTCCCGGCGGGCCGAGCATCCGGACTGGGGGACGTACGAGTTCGACTTCGGGCGGGTGGAGGTGCGCAACTTCCTCGTGGCGAACGCCACTTACTGGTGCGAGGAGTTCCACGTCGACGGGCTGCGGGTGGACGCCGTCGCCTCCATGCTCTACCTCGACTACTCACGGGACTCCGGACAGTGGTCGCCCAACGTGTTCGGCGGCCGGGAGGACCTGGACGCCATGGCGTTCCTCCAGGAGATGAACGCGACGGTCTACCGCCGCAACCCCGGGGTGGTGACGATCGCGGAGGAGTCCACCGCGTGGGAAGGGGTGACCCGGCCGACCGACAGCGGCGGTCTGGGGTTCGGCCTGAAGTGGAACATGGGCTGGATGCACGACTCGCTGGAGTACATCGCCAAGGAGCCGGTGCACCGCAAGTACCACCACAACGAGATGACCTTCTCGATGGTGTACGCCTACAGCGAGAACTACGTGCTGCCCATCTCCCACGACGAGGTCGTCCACGGCAAGCAGGCGCTGGTCTCCAAGATGCCCGGCGACTGGTGGCAGCGCCGTGCCAACCACCGCGCGTACCTGGGGTTCATGTGGGCCCACCCGGGCAAGCAACTCCTCTTCATGGGCCAGGAGTTCGCCCAGGGCGCGGAGTGGTCCGAGGCCCACGGCCCCGAGTGGTGGCTGCTGGACCCGGGGTACGCGTCGGCGGGCGATCACCGGGGGGTGCGGGACCTGGTGCGTGATCTCAACACGGTCTACCGGGCCACCCCGGCCCTGTGGGAGCGGGACACCGATCCCGCCGGTTTCCGGTGGGTGGTCGGGGACGCCGCGGAGGACAACGTCTTCGCGTTCCTCCGCCTCGACGCCCACGGCGCTCCGCTCCTCGCCGTCAGCAACTTCTCGCCGGTCGTGCGCCACGACTACCGGCTCGCCGTACCCGACGGGGTGCCGGCCTGGCGCGAGCTGCTCAACACCGACGCCGGGTGCTACGGCGGCAGCGGCCTCGTGCACCCCGCCCCCGTCGCGGCGCGGGACGGGGGGATCGCCCTCACCCTGCCGCCCCTGGCCACGGTGTGGCTGGCGCCGTCGTCCGTGTGAACCGCCCCGGGCGGGGCATTCGGGTGCGTACCACCCGCCAGAGAGAGGCCGCATCCCGTGCGCACCGTCGGAGTGGAGGAAGAACTCCTCCTGGTCGACCCGGAGACCGGGGAGCCCCAGGCCCTGTCCGCCGCCGTCCTCGCCCGCGCCTCCCGGCGCGGGGCCGAGGAGGACGTCTTCGAGAAGGAACTGCACAACCAGATGCTCGAGTTCAACACCCACCCGCAGTCGGGCATGGGCGAACTCGGCGCGGAGATCGTCCGCATACGCGGGGAGGCGGCGCGGCACGCGCGGGAGGCCGGGTGCGCGGTCGCCGCGCTCGCCACCTCGCCGTTGCCGGTGCGCCCGTCCGTCAGCATGAACCGGCGCTACCAGTGGATGGCGGAGCAGTACGGCATCGCGACGCGTGAGCAGATGGTGTGCGGCTGCCATGTCCATGTGTCCGTCGACTCGGACGAGGAGGGCGTCGCGGTCGTCGACCGGATCCGGCCCTGGTTGTCGGTGCTGACGGCGCTGAGTGCCAACTCGCCGTTCTGGCAGGGCTCGGAGACGGACTACAGCAGCTATCGCAGCCGGGTGTGGGACCGCTGGCCGTCGGCCGGGCCGACCGAGCTGTTCGGGTCGGCGGACCGGTACCACCGGCGGGTGGCGGACATGGTGGCCACCGGCACGATCCTCGACGAGGGCATGGTCTACTTCGACGCCCGGCTGTCGGCGCGCTATCCGACGGTGGAGGTGCGGGTGGCGGACGTCTGTCTGCACGCGGACACCGCCGTGCTGATCGCCACGCTGGTGCGCGGGCTCGTCGAGACCGCCGCCCGGGACCGGGAGGCCGGCCGGGAGCCGCTGGACCACAGCGTGAGCCTGCTCCGGCTGGCCGGCTGGCGGGCCGCCCGCTCGGGGCTCACCGAGGACCTGCTGCACCCGGCGACCATGCGGCCGGCGCCCGCCGAGACGGTCGTCCGGGCTCTGCTGGAGCATGTCCAGGACGCGCTGGCGGACAGCGGTGACCTGGAGCGGGCCCGCGCCTCCCTGGCCGAACTGCTGCGGCACGGCAACGGCTCCCGGTTGCAGCGCGAGGTGTGGAAGCGCACCGGCAGTCTGCGCGAGGTGGTCACCACCTGCGTGCAGCAGACCCAGGTCTGAGGCCGCCGCCCGGTTGCGGACCCGTGGTGCGTTCGGGGTCGGGATCGGCGTGGCTCATGCCCTCCGGGTCCCCCCGGACCGCCCACTTCGCCGGCGGCAGGACGCCGGAAGTGACGGGGGCCCGGCAGAGCGAGATCATCAACGCGGATTACTTATTCGTTCCAGGCCACAACCGGTCCCACCTGGGCTAGATTCGGGCACCGTCGATAACAGTTCCCGTCGGCGGAGTCACAGCCCGTACACCTCAGGAGCAGCGCATGCGCGACTTCGCCCTCGCTCCCCCGGCCACCACGCCCCTGACCGGAGGTCTCGCCGACACCGTCTTCGAGACAGCCGCCCGCACTCCCACACTCCCCGTGCTCTCCCGCCGTCCGGACGGCGCCTCCACCGGCTGGGAGGAGGTGACGGCCGTCGAGCTGCGGGACGAGGTGGTCGACCTGGCGAAGGGGTTCGTGGCGTCCGGGATCTCGCCCGGCCACCGCGTCGCGATCATGGCGCGTACCCGGTACGAGTGGACGGTCCTGTGTCACGCGCTGTGGGCGGTGGGCGCCGAGGTCGTCCCGGTCTATCCGACGTCCTCGCGCGAGCAGGTCGAGTGGATCCTGCGGGACGCGAACTGTGTGGGCGTCGTCGTCGAGGACGAACAGAGCGTCATGACCGTGGGGTCGGTGTGCGCGGCCCTGCCCTCGCTGCGCAACGTCTGGCAACTGGACGCGGGGGCCTTCGAACAACTCACGCAGCGCGGCGAGTTGGTGCCGATCACCACCGTCGACTCGCTGCGCCGGATCGTGCTGCCCGACTCCACCGCCGTGATCGCCTACACCTCCGGGACCTCGGGCCGGCCCCTGGGCTGCGCGCTGAGCCACCGCAGCCTGGCCAGCCCCTGCGACACGCTGCTGGCCGGCTGGGGGCACACGGCCGCGCCCGCCGGCCGGCAGCCGAGCGTCCTCGCCTTCCTGCCGTTCTCCCACGTGTACGGGCTGATGATCCAGGGCCTGTGTCTGCGCGGCGGCATCCTGATGGGCCACGAACCCGACATCGGCGCGGAGGCGCTCGCCGAGTCGCTGCGCACCTTCCGTCCGACGTATCTGTACGCGGTGCCGTCGGTGTTCGAGAAGATCTACAAGAACTTCCTGCGGGCGGCCCAGGAGGCCGGCCGCGGCGCCCTGTTCGAGCGGGCCGCGGAGACGGCCCGGGACTTCGCGGCCGCCGTCGAGCGGCAGCGGCTGGGCCGCGGCTCGGGGCCCGGTCTCGACCTGCGGCTGCAGCACGCCCTGTTCGAGCGGACGGTGTACCGCAGGCTCCGGGCGGCGCTCGGCGGCCGCGTCCACCGCGCCACCTCGGGCGGCTCCCCGCTCCACCGCGATCTGTCCCTCTTCTTCGAGGGCATCGGCATCTATGTGCACGACGGGTACGGCCTGACCGAGACCAGCGGCGGGATCACGATGCAGCCGCTCGGCCGGGAGAAGTCGGGCACCGTGGGACAGCCCCTGCCCGGCGTGGACATCCGGGTGGCGGACGACGGGGAGATCCTGGTGCGCGGTCCGTCGGTGTTCCAGGGCTATGTCAACGACGAGGCCGCGACGCGGGCCGCGCTGTGGGGTGACTGGCTGGCCACGGGTGACCTCGGGTTCCTGGACTCCGACGGCTACCTCACGATCACCGGCCGCAAGAAGGACGTCATCATCACCAGCAGCGGCAAGAGCGTGGCGCCGGCCTCGCTGGAGCAGCGGTTGCGGATGCATCCGCTCGTCCACCAGGCCGTGGTCGTGGGTGACAACCGGCCCTGCGTGGGCGCGCTGATCACCCTGGACCCCGACTTCCTGGCGCACTGGCGCGGGAACCTGATGCTGCACGGCGACACCCAGAGCCGGGAGGCGCGCGAGGAGAACGCCCTGCGGGAGGAGGTCGGGCGGGCGGTGGCCGCCGCCAACAGCACGGTGTCCCGCTCGGAGTCGATCCGTGCCTTCCGCATCCTGCCGCAGGCGTTCGACCAGACCAACGGCCTGCTGACGCCCTCGATGAAGCTGCGCCGCGACTCGATCGTGGCCCACTACGCGGCGGAGATCGAGGCGATGTACCAGGCCCGGGCGCGGCTCCCCCGGCAGCCCGCGCCGGAGGAGGTGCTGGGCTGGGACGACGCCGACGACGTGTTCCGGTGATCCGGGCGGCCGGTGGACCCGGGCCCGGACACGCTGCGCGGTCGGAGCCCCGGCGATCGTGTTCCGCCGTGACCGTAGGCCGTCGAATGACGGACGCGTAGCCTGGCAGCCCTCGGGAACCCTGTAGGGGCGACGCCAGAGAGCCGTACGAGAAAGGACGACGGTCCCGGAGACTCAGGGGCCGCACTGACGACATGGCAACCGAGCCGCGTGGAAACGACGCACTGTCCTCCTGGGCGATTCCCAGCCGTACAGCCCGCTTCGAGGGCGAACCCCAGGACGTGACGGGTGCCCGGCTGGCCACGGAGGAGTTCCTCCATGAGCTGGCCGGCACCGTGCCTCCCTCGGCGCCGGAGTGCTGGCACGACATCGTGCTGATCGTCACGGAGCTGGCGGCGAACGCCGTCCAGTACGCGCCGGGCCCCTTCGAGCTGTGTCTGCGCCCCACCTTCGACGGGGTGCACGTGACGCTGCACGACACCAACAGCACGCCGCCGTCTCCCCGGCCGTTCCATCCGGACAGCGGGGGCGGGGGTATCGGCTGGTATCTGGTGCACACCCTGTGCAGTCAGGTCAGCGTGGTGCCGAACGAGGCCGGCCTGGGCGAGGGAAAGGATGTGCACGTCTTCCTGCCGTGGTGAGTCCGGCGGCAGGGCGGGAGCCACGGGGCGGTGAGGCGGGGGCGGAGAATCCGCGCCCGCGTGTCAGACCGGCCGGTCGGCGGTCCGGATCGGCACGAACACACTGATCGTCTTCCCGCCGCCGTCCTGTTTCTCGATGGCGATGTCCCGGGCCAGACGGACGACGAGCGGCCAGCCGTAGCCGCCCACCCGGTGGCCGGCCGGGCGGGAGCCCGGTCCGGCCACCGCGGCGGGCACCGTGTCGCTGTGGTCGCGCACGGCCAGCCGGACCCCGTCCCGCACCGGCGTCATCTCGAACCCGGCCAGTCCGCCGCCGTGCCGGAGGGCGTTGGCCACCAGCTCCGACACGACCAGCAGCAGGTCGATGACGTCCTCCTCGCGCGCCGGCCGGGTGGACAGGTTCCACCGGGCGTCCACCACCGCGCGGGCGTGGGCCCGGGCCGCCGCGGCGGTCCTCACCGACGTCCCGGCCGTTGCCCGGGCGGGCGCCGAGCGGGCGGGCGCGAGTCCCTCTTCCCTCATACCGATGGCGTTCCCCGTGGTGTCAGCCGGCGATAGTGGTCACCGACGGCGGTGAGGTACGCCGGGTCCGTCGTCTCGCTGTCGGTGCGGAAGCGAGGCGCGTCCTTGACCTCGTCCCCGGTGCAGCCCAGGGTCACCTTGCGTTCCGTGTGGTCGACAACCGTCACGACGCCCACCGGGACGACGGCGCTCCTGCCGAACAGCCACACTCCCGTGTCGACGACCAGGTGCCGCATGCCGAGCGGGTCGGCCTCGCGTTCCACATGACCGAGGGTGCCGTCGGCCGTCATGACGGCGTAGTCGGTCAGGTCCTGTCCTTCGGCGTGTCCACTGTCCGGCGGGTACGACCAGATTCCGTCGATGGTCACACTGCTCCCTTCTCACGCTCCACAGCTGCCATTACCCGCCCGTGGCGCCCGCATTCGGGGGCATGTCTGTCCGTTCCTGACCGAAGAGAGGGGGTATCGGCACCCGCTGGAAAAGTCTGTGCGGAACAACAGGCATGAGATGCGGAACCCGGGGCAGACGGACTCCGTCATCGACCAGCTCGACGAACGGAGTGAGCGGCATGAATGCCGTGACGGCACACGCAACGACGGCCACGGCAGCGCGGGCGGGCACGGAGAGCCCGCACGCAGGGGTTCCGCTCATCGAGATGCCCACCCAGGTCAGCCCGAAGGACGCGCGGGAGCTCTCGCGCCGCTTCTTCGACCGGCTGGCCGTCGTGGAGGAGGGCACCCACGAGTACCAGTACGTGCGCAACACCCTGATCGAGATGAACCTGTCCCTGGTGCGGTACGCGGCCTCCCGCTTCCGCGGCCGGGGCGACTCCATGGAGGACATCGTCCAGGTCGGCACGATCGGGCTGATCAAGGCCATCGACCGGTTCGAGCTGACCCGCGAGGTCGAGTTCACCTCGTTCGCCATTCCGTACATCGTCGGCGAGATCAAGCGGTTCTTCCGGGACACGAGCTGGGCCGTGCACGTGCCGCGCAGGCTCCAGGAGGCACGGGTCGAACTGGCCAAGGCCACCGAGGAGTTGCAGACGCGGCTCGGCCGGATGCCCACCACCCGTGAGCTCTCGCAGCTGATGTCGCTGTCGGAGGAGGAGGTCATCGAGGCGCGCAAGGCGTCCAACGGTTACACCTCCGCCTCCCTCGACGCGGCCCTGACCTCCGACGGCGGCGCGGACGGCGAGTCCGTGCTGGCCGACTTCCTCGGTGCCGAGGAGCCGGCGCTGGAGCTGGTGGAGGACTTCCATTCGCTGGCGCCGCTGATCGCCGAACTCGGCGAGCGGGAGCGGCGGATCATCCATATGCGGTTCGTCGAGGAGCGGACGCAGGCGGAGATCGGCCGGGAGCTCGGCATCTCCCAGATGCATGTGTCGCGATTGATCAGCCGCATGGTGCAGCGGCTGCGGACCGGCCTGCTGGGGGCCGAGATCGCCTGACCCCGAAACCCCGGTCATGACCTTGCCCGGGACGGCTTCGAGCCGTCCCGGGCAAAGCTGTGCGAGTACCCCGCTTCCGTTCGTGTATGCATGGTGCCCGTGGTCTGGAATTCCTGTGTGTGCAAAGTGAGCGATGCTTTGTTGCACCGCGCTCCGGTGGGTTAGCCTGCGGCGGATTTCTCTCATCGCGCACATCCGTGAACTGCGGAAATCCACGTACGACATGCGGGGCCGTCCACCCGGGCGGCCCGGTTCCGAGTCCCCGCCCGGGGGCTCCTGGGGAGCGGAACGAGGGTAGGCATGACCAGCAACGCGACCGAGTCCTTGGACGCGGTTCCCGGCGACCACGAGCTCAGGCAGCTCCTGGCAGGCCTCACGGCCGTACGGGACGGGGACTTCGGTACCCGGCTGCCCACCGACGGGGACGGTCTGCTGGGTGACATCGCCACCGTTTTCAACGGCATGGTCGACCAGCTGTCCGTCTTCACCTCCGAGGTCACCCGGGTGGCCCGGGAGGTGGGCACCGAGGGAACCCTGGGCGGCCAGGCCGAGGTGCCCGGGGTCTCCGGGACCTGGGCCGACCTGACGGACTCCGTGAACGCCATGGCGGGCAACCTGACGACCCAGGTGCGGGACATCGCCCAGGTGGCGACCGCGGTCGCCAAGGGCGACCTGTCGCAGAAGATCGACGTGCCGGCCCGGGGCGAGATCCTTCAGCTGAAGGAGACCGTCAACACGATGGTCGACCAGCTCTCCGCCTTCGCCGACGAGGTCACCCGCGTCGCCCGCGAGGTCGGCACCGAGGGACGCCTCGGCGGTCAGGCGCAGGTGCCCGGGGTCGCCGGGGTGTGGCGGGACCTCACCGATTCGGTCAACTTCATGGCCGGAAACCTCACCAACCAGGTCCGCAACGTCGCCCAGGTGACCACGGCGGTGGCCAAGGGCGACCTCTCCCAGAAGATCACCGTCGACGCCCGCGGCGAGATCCTCGAACTCAAGAACACCATCAACACGATGGTCGACCAGCTCTCCGCCTTCGCCGACGAGGTCACCCGCGTCGCCCGCGAGGTCGGCACCGAAGGACGCCTCGGCGGCCAGGCCGACGTCAAGGGCGTCAAGGGCACCTGGCGGGACCTCACCGATTCGGTCAACTTCATGGCCGGAAACCTCACCAACCAGGTCCGCAACGTCGCCCAGGTGGCGACCGCGGTGGCCAAGGGCGACCTCTCCCAGAAGATCACCGTCGACGCCCGCGGCGAGATCCTCGAACTCAAGAACACCATCAACACGATGGTCGACCAGCTCTCCGCCTTCGCCGACGAGGTCACCCGCGTCGCCCGCGAGGTCGGCACGGCGGGCAACCTGGGCGGCCAGGCCACGGTCCGCGGGGTGTCCGGCACCTGGAAGGACCTCACCGACAACGTCAACGTCATGGCGTCGAACCTGACGGGCCAGGTGCGCTCCATCGCCCAGGTCGCCACCGCCGTGGCCCGCGGCGACCTCTCGCAGAAGATCACCGTCGAGGCCAAGGGCGAGGTCGCCGCGCTGGCGGACGTCATCAACACGATGGTGGACACCCTGTCCGCGTTCGCCGACGAGGTGACCCGGGTGGCCCGCGAGGTCGGCACCGAGGGCCGGCTCGGCGGCCAGGCGCAGGTGCCGAACGTGGCCGGCACCTGGAAGGACCTCACCGACAACGTCAACTCGATGGCCAACAACCTCACCGGCCAGGTCCGCAACATCGCGCTGGTGACCACGGCGGTGGCCCGCGGCGACCTGTCGAAGAAGATCGACGTGGACGCCCGCGGCGAGATCCTCGAGCTCAAGACGACCATCAACACGATGGTCGACCAGCTCTCCGCCTTCGCCGACGAGGTCACCCGCGTCGCCCGCGAGGTCGGCACCGAGGGACGCCTCGGCGGCCAGGCCGAGGTGGAGGGTGTCTCGGGCACCTGGAAGCGCCTCACGGAGAACGTCAACGAACTGGCCGGGAACCTGACCCGGCAGGTGCGCGCGATCGCCGGGGTCACGAGCGCCGTCGCGGAGGGCGATCTGACCCGGTCGATCACCGTGGTCGCCTCCGGCGAGGTCGCCGAGCTCAAGGACAACATCAACTCGATGGTGGAGTCGCTGCGCGAGACCACCCGGGCCAACCAGGAGCAGGACTGGCTCAAGACCAACCTGGCGCGTATCTCCGGTCTCATGCAGGGCCATCGCGACCTGCCCGTGGTCGCCGAGCTGATCATGGACGAGCTGGTGCCGCTGGTGTCGGCCCAGTTCGGCGCCTTCCACCTCGCCGAGGACGGCGAGCACGGCCCGGAGCTGCGGCTCGTGGGCACCTACGGCTATCCCGACGACGACGAACGTCCCACCCGTATCCCGTTCGGCCGCTCACTGGTCGGCCAGGCCGCGCGCAGTCGCCGGACGATCATCGTCGACGAGCTGCCGGCCGGTTACGTCACCATCTCCTCGGGCCTCGGCCAGATGGAGCCCAGGGCCCTGGTCCTGCTGCCCATCGTCTTCGAGGGGCAGGTCCTCGGCGTCATCGAACTGGCGTCGGTCGGCGCGTTCACACAGTTCCACCGGGACTTCCTGGAACAGCTGAGGGTGACCATCGGCGTCAACGTCAACACCATCGTGGCGAACGCCCGCACCGACGAGCTGCTCGACGAGTCCCAGCGGCTGACCGCCGAGCTCCAGGCCCGGTCCGCCGAGTTGCAGTCCCAGCAGGAGGAACTGCAGCACTCCAACGCCGAACTGGAGGAGAAGGCCTCCCTGCTGGTGGCGCAGAACCGTGACATCGAGGCGAAGAACCTCCAGATCGAGCAGGCCCGGCAGGACCTGGAGGCGCGGGCCCAGCAGCTGTCCCTGGCGTCGAAGTACAAGTCGGAGTTCCTGGCGAACATGAGCCACGAGCTGCGCACCCCGCTGAACAGCCTGCTCATCCTGGCCCAGTTGCTGGCTCAGAACCCCTCGCGCAACCTCACGCCGAAGCAGGTCGAGTACGCGGGCATCATCCACTCGGCCGGCTCGGACCTGCTCCAGCTGATCAACGACATCCTGGACCTGTCGAAGGTCGAGGCCGGCAAGATGGACGTCTCGCCGGAGCAGGTGTCGCTGCGGCAGCTCATCGAGTACGTCGAGGCGACCTTCCGCCCCATGACGACGCAGAAGAGTCTCGAGTTCACGGTGAGCACGGCCACCGGCGCACCCGCAGACCTGCTCACCGACGACTCCCGGCTGCGCCAGGTGCTGCGCAACCTGCTGTCCAACGCCGTGAAGTTCACCGAGCAGGGCAGTGTGGAGCTGCGCATCGAGCCGGCCGCCGACGAGGAGGTGCCGAGCAGCGTGGTCCGCGGCAGCACCGTGGTGGCGTTCCGGGTGAAGGACACCGGCATCGGCATCCCGGAGCAGCAGCTGGAGACCATTTTCGGCGCCTTCCAGCAGGCGGACGGCACCACCAGCCGCAAGTACGGCGGTACCGGCCTGGGGCTGTCGATCACCCGGGAGATCGCGCATCTGCTCGGCGGCGCGGTCACCGTGGACAGCACACCGGGCCGGGGCAGCACCTTCACGCTCTACCTGCCGGTCGCGCGGCGGGACTTCCAGGAGGTCGTCGACGGGGTCCGGCCGGTGGAGCGCGCCCTCGCCGGGCCGCCCGCGGCGATCCCCCTCGGCTCCCCCGGTACGCCCACGGCCACCGGCGCGGCCCGGCGGCCGCGTCGGCTGCTGGTGGTGGAGGAGCGGCCCCGCGGCCTGCTGACCCTGGTCGCCGAGAGCGTCGTGGCGGACATGGCACGCGGCCGGGAGGACGGCACGTCGGCGGCGCCGGTCGACATCGTCACCGCCGTCGGGGCGCACGAGGCCCTGGGCGCGCTGGCCGCCGAGCCCTGCCACTGCGTCGTCCTGGAACTGGGCATGCCCGACGCGGAGGCCTCCCGGTTCCTGGAGGCCCTCCACGACGACTCGGCCCTGACGGGCGTGCCGGTGCTCGTGCACAGCGGGCACCGCGCCGACCTCGCCCAGGAGCAGAGCCTGCAGTCCCGGGCGGCCGGCAAGCCGATGGAGTTCCTGTCCAGCCTGGACGAACTGCGCGAGCGCATCACGTTGCACCTCTCCGCCGAACAGCCGGGGGACGTGCTCGCCCTGGTCCGTCCCGACGAGCCCCAGCACGTGGCGCCGCACCTCCCGGACGACGCCGTCGTGGGCCGGACGGTCCTGGTCGTCGACGACGACGCGCGCAACCTGTTCGCGCTCAGCGGGATCCTGGAACTGCACGGCATCCGCGTGCTGCACGCGGAGAACGGGCGCGAGGGGATCGACACGCTGCGCAACAACCCGGACATCGCGCTGGTGCTGATGGACGTGATGATGCCCGAGATGGACGGGTACACCGCCACGGCCGAGATCCGCCGCATGCCCGAGTACGCCGATCTGCCCATCGTCGCGGTGACCGCGAAGGCCATGCCCGGGGACCGGGAGAAGAGCCTCGACTCGGGGGCCAGCGACTACGTCACCAAGCCCGTCGACACCCATGACCTCATGTCCTGCGTCCGACGCTGGCTGACCGTCTGAGGACGTTCGCCCCGCCCGAGCCACCAGGCGTCCCAGCCGAGGAGTCCGCACACCGTGAGCATTCCCGCACAGCCCACCGAACCCGGCGAGGGCCGGGACCTGCCCGTACCGGCCGGAGAGCAGCCCGGACCGGTGGAGGGCGTGAGCCCGCCGGAGCCGGAGGGCGCCGCCACGCCCTCACCCGTGGGCCGGCTCGCCGCCACCGTGGACCGGCTGCGCCGGGAGGTCCTGGAGGCCCAGGCGGAGGCAGACGGGCGCGCCCTGGTCGAACTGGCCAAGGGCATCCTGGTGGAGCGCCTCGGCTGTGGCCCGAGCGAGGCGGCACAGCAGCTGTCGGTGCTGGCCGGGCAGTCCGGCCTGAGTCCGCTGGAGTTCGCGGTGGACGTCATCAACCAGGCCGCCAAGGACCGCGTGTCGGAGGTGACACAGGCGTTCCTGGCGGCCGTCGGAAAGCCGGAGGATCCCGCGGAGCAGTCGGCGGCCGTGCGGTTGCGGGCCGCCGAGAGCGGGGCGCTGGCGGCCGCGCACGACACCCAGGCCGTCGCCGACTCGCTGCTCCAGCACGCGCTGGGCCCGCTGGGCGCGGTCGCCGTGGCGATCTGGGCGGCGGGCTCGGACGGTTCGCTGACCCTCGCCGGCAGCGCGGGGTTCTCCCCCGGCGAGGCCGAGCGCTGGCGGTACGTGCCGCCGGACGTGGCCACGGTGGCCCGCAGCGGCCTCACCGAGGGGGCGACCCTGTGGATCGAGTCGCTTGCCCTGACCGGGCTGCCCACCATCGGCCGCCATCTGCACCCGGACGGCGGCCGCGCGGCGGTGCCCGCCGGCAGCGCCGGACGCGTGGACGGGATCCTGGAGATCGCCTGGCCGGCCCCGCTGGACCGGCAGCCGCCCCAGGTGGTGCGCCAGGTGGAGGCCCTGGCGGACCTGTGTGCCCACACGCTCCAGGCGTACGCGCATGTCCGGGGCCCCGACCAGGAGCCGCTCGTCCTGCCGGACACGGCGGAGCTGATGGATCTGACGGACGGGCTGCACGACCCGGCCCTGGTGCTGGTGCCGCACGTCGACGCGGCCGGAAAGCTGGTGGACTTCCGCATCCAGCACGTCAACGACCGCTTCCTCGACCCCGCGGGCCGGCCCCGCGCGGTGGTCAACGGGGCCCTGCTGCTCGAGGCCTACCCGATGGCCGCCGGCGGCGGTGACCTCTTCCAGCGGATCGAGCGCGTGCACGCCACGGGCGAGCCGTTCCGGGCGCGCCGGATGAGTCTGACCGCGCTGGTCGGCGAGGTGCCGCTGGCCGCGGTCGCGGACCTCAGCATCAGCCGGCACGGCAGCTGCGTCCTGCTGATCTGGCGGATCGAGGACGAGAGCGCGCGCCTGGCCAGCCTCTTGCAGAACGCCCAGCGACTCGGCCGCATCGGTGGTTTCGAGGAGGACCTGCTCACCGGCGAGACCACCTGGAACGGGCAGCTGTTCACCCTGTACGGGCGGCCCGAGTCGAGCCCGCCGGTGCCGCTGGAAGACCTGGCCGCGCACACGCATCCCGATGACGCGGTCGTCGTCGGCCGGCTGCTGCGCACGCTGCTGCACGGCCGCCGTCCGGCTTCCGCCGCCTTCCGGCTCCAGCGGCCGGACGGGGTGACCCGGCACATGCGGATCGTCGCCGAGCCGGTGCTGGACACCGACGAACGGCTGGTCGCCGTGCGCGGCGCGTACCAGGACATCTCCTCGCAGCACTGGACGGAGGTGGCGCTCGCGGCCACCCGCGACCAGCTCGCGCAGAGCGAGCAGCACGCCAGCGAGCGCAGCAGGCTGGCCCTCCAGCTCCAGCACGCCATCATGCCGCCCACCCGGGCGCCCCTGGAGGCCCCCGGGCTCCAGGTGGCGGTCCGCTACCGGCCTGCCGAGGAGGAGCACCTGGTGGGTGGCGACTGGTACGACGCCGTCGTGCTGCCCTCCCGGCTGGTGATGCTGTGCGTGGGCGACGTGGCCGGGCACGGCATCGAGGCGGCGACCAGCATGGTGGTGCTGCGCAACGCGCTGCGCGGACTGGCGGTGACCGGGGCCGGCCCCGGTCAGCTGCTGTCCTGGCTCAACATCGTCGCCCACCATCTGACCGGTTCGATCACGGCCACGGCCGTGTGCGGCCTGTACGACCCCTCCCGGCACACCCTGCGCTGGGCGAGGGCGGGCCATCTGCCGCCGGTGCTGGTGCGGGACGCCCAGGCGACGCCGCTGCCCCTGCTGAAGGGGATGCTGCTGGGCGCCGTACCGGAGACGGTGTACGAGGAGGAGGAGGTCCAGCTGGCGGCCGACGACACCCTGCTGATGTACACCGACGGCCTGATCGAGCGGCGCGACCGGTCCGTGGAGGAGTCGCTGACCCAGTTGCTGGTGCAGGCCCGCACGGTGCCGCCGACGCTGGACCAGCAGCTGGACCGGCTGCTCACCTACAGCAGGTCCGACACGGACGACGACACCTGCATCGTGGGCATCCGGCTGCGCTAGGCAGCCGTCGCTGTGACGGTCTCGCGTCGTGTGTGCATGGTGGGGAGGTTCGGGGGTATCCGCCTGTGCGCGACCCCAGGTCGGGGATCCGCAGGCGGAAGGGCAGGACACACGAACGATGACGACCGTCCCGTGCGGCCTCCCGCGCGTCCTCGCCGGCCGTCGCCGCGCATCGAAGTCGCCCACCGGGGTAGACGCTCCCGACCGTCAGCTTTCGGAGGTACGTGTGTCCCTTGCCCAGAACCCCCTGTCCGTCGAGGTCACCCTGCCTCGCGAGGACGTCGCCCTGGTCACGGTCGAAGGCCATCTCGACCTTGACACGGCGACCGATCTGCAGGCCCATCTGGCCAATCAGCTGCACCACGGCCGACGACATTTCCTCCTCGACCTCTCGGCGGTTCCGTTCATGGACTCGTCCGGCATGAACATCATCCTGCGGGTGTACCAGGAGGCCCGGGGGCTGCCGGGGAGCGTGCATGTGATCGCTCCCACACCGGCCGTGCGCCGGGTCCTGGACCTCACCGGGGTCAGCCTCACGGTGCCCATATCGGAGAAGGTCGACGAGGCTCTGGAGCTCGTCGACCGGCAGCAGCTCTCGGACGGCCCGCAGGACTGACCGGGACCTGGCGGCGGCCGTCCGGCGGATATAAAAAAACGCGCAGGGACGGCCGACTGCCGTCCAATACTTGTCATTTGACAACTATGCACGTAAGGCAACAGAGTGAGCGGGACAGTGATGCGGGAGGGAAGACGGATGTGCCTGTGGGCGAACCCGATCACCCGGGGACACCGTCAGGCGGTACGGGCGTCACTGGCGTCGGAGTCGTGGATCTGTGCGGCCGCGGCCGCACAGAACGCCTCCAGCCCTCTCAGCAACGCCGCACGCTGCGCGGCGGGCATCTGCTCCAGCACGCTTTCCAGCGCCGCCTCACGACGTGATCTGAGGTCGGCGAGGAAGGCACTGCCCCGGCGGCTCAGGAAGAGCTCCAGCTCCCGGCGGCTCTCGGCGGCGACCCTGCGTTCGACGAAGCCGACGGCCTGGAGGCGGTCGCACAGGCGGCTGGTGGACGGCGGTGTGGACCCGAGGAACTCGGCGAGGGTGCGCAGGTTGATGCCCTCGTGGTGCTCCAGGATGAACAGCACGCGCAACTGGGAGGCGGAGACCGGTGCCGTCGAGGCACGGCCCCAGAGGACTTCCAACAGCTCCGCCGCCTCTGAGGTCACACGCGCCACCTGGAGCGGCTGCGGACGCGAGGAGGGGGACATCACGGTCACACTCTCGCAGGCTTCTCGACGGCTGTCAGCCCACCCCCGCCGCCGGGGGCACCACGGGCACGACGCCACGACCTTCCGGGGAACGCTGTGACCGACCAGGTGGACAGACTCGTCGCCGCCGGGCGCGCCCTGCGCTCCGCGGCCCCGCACCAGCTGCCCGACGCCCTGAGCCAGGTGCTGCGCACCCAGTACGCGGCACAGGCCGTGGAGCTGCGGCTGGCCGACTACGGGCTGACGGTGCTGCTGCCCGTACCGCCCGCGCCGAGCGGCACGAAGTCGGCGCCGGTACAGGGCAGTGCGCCCGGGCGGGCCTTCGGGTCGCAGCAGCCGTACGTCGAGGAGCCGGCCGACGGCCGGGTGCGGGCGCATCTGCCCGTGACCGTGCGCGGCGACCGGCTGGGCGTGCTGTCCCTGACGCTGCCCGCGCGCAGCCGGGAGCCGCTCGCCGAACTCACCGAGCTGGCCGAGCTCCTGGGGCACGAGCTGGTGGTCGCCGAACGCGACACCGACCTGTACGCGCGGGCCCGCCGCAGGGAACGGCTGACGCTGGCGGCGGAGATGCAGTGGCAGCTGCTCCCGGCCCGCTCGTGTGCCCGGGAGGAGTACGCCCTGGGTGCCCAACTCGAGCCCGCCTACGCCATCTTCGGCGACAACTTCGACTGGGAGGCGTCCGCCGACCATCTGCTGGTCTACGTCACCAACGGAATGGGCGAGGGCATCGAGGCCTCCCTGCTGACCAGCCTCGGCATCAACGCGCTGCGCAACGCGCGCCGCGCCGGCATCCCGATCGAGGACCAGGCGGCCCTGGCCGACCAGGCGCTCTACGCCCACTACCGGGGCGAGGCGCACCTGTCGGTCCTGCTGGTGGACATCGAGCTGTCCACGGGACGGATGCGGGTCGTCGACGCGGGCTCACCGCAACTGCTGCTCCTGCGCGACCGGGTGCTGTCCCTCGTGGACCTCGACGCGCAGCTGCCGCTGGGCATGTTCGAGGAGACCGACTACGTCGCCCAGGAGCTGACCCTGCTGCCCGGCGACCGGCTGCTCTTCGTCAGCGACGGGGTCCACGGGGTCGCGGCGCCGGGCGGCGAGTCGTACGGCGAGCACGCCCTCGCGCGGGCGCTCGGCAACGCCGCCCTGCTGCCGGCGGCGGACGTCCCCGCCGCGGTGCTGCGCGGACTGACCGGGCACCGGGGAAGGCCCGAGCCGGACGACGACGCACTGGTGGTGTGTCTCGACTGGTTCGGGAGACGGCCCGCGTCGTAGTCCGCCGCCCACCGTCCGCCTCCGGCGGTCCCGCGGTGGCGACAGAGAAGCCGACCAAAGACTTAAGAGGAGAGAACCACGTGCCGGAGCACGAAACGGCGGCAGAGCACACCACGCCGGCGAGCGACGTCGGGAAGTTCCTGCACCGCCGCCGAGAGCAGATCGCCCAGCGCTGGGCCGACGAACCCCTGTTCCGCACGGTGTTCACCGTCTCGCGGGACGAGGCGGTGGAGGCGGGCCGGGTCGTCGTCGACGCGCTCGCCCAGGTCGCCGAGAGCGGCCGGGTGGCCGACACGGACGCGGCCGGATTCACCGCGGTCCGCGAGCAGCTGACCAGGATGGTGGCCTCCCGCGCCCGCTTCGGGCTCACCTCCGGCCAGGTGTCCACCGAGGTGGACGGCCTCCGTCCGCCCGCGGTGAACCTGCTGGTGGGCGACCTGCACGAGGCGACGCCCGAGCACCTCAGAGAGTGCACGACCCTGCTGACCGTGCTCATGGGCACCCTGCGGCTGGTGGTCCTGGAGACCTCGCTGAGCGAGGGCCAGGCCCTCATCGACCGGCAGCACCTGGAGCTGCTCGAGGCCGCCACCCCCGTCATCCGGCTGTGGGACGGCATCGTCGCCGTACCGCTCATCGGAACGCTCGACAGCGCCCGCAGCCAGGTCGTGATGGAGACCCTGCTGGAGTCGGTCGTCGATCAGCAGGCCCGCTTCGCGATCCTGGACATCACCGGGGTGCCGATGGTCGATTCGCTGGTGGCGCAGCACCTGATGAAGACCGTCGCGGCCGTCCGGCTGATGGGCGCGGAGTGCGTCGTCTCCGGCATCCGGCCCGCCATCGCGCAGACCATCGTGCACCTCGGCCTGGACCTGGGCACGGTGGTGACCAGGGCGAGCCTCGCCGACGCCCTGGGGTACGCCCTGAACCGGCTGGGCGCCGACATCGTGCTCGCGACGCCCGGCGGTGCTGGTCCCCGGTGAACCACGACCTCTCCCTCTCGGGCACGGCCCACGTGCCGGTGCTCCGGCTCGGCGACGTCCTGCTGATCACCCTCCAGGGCGACCTGCACGACGGTACGGCGGAGCAGCTCCAGCAGGACATCGCCGAGCAGATCGTCCGCAACCGGGTGACCGGCGTGGTCATCGACATCTCCGGGGTGGAGATCGTCGACTCGTTCCTGGGGCGTGTACTGGCCGAGATCGCGGCGAGTTCCCGGCTGCTGGCCGCGCGGACCGTGGTGGCCGGCATGCGCCCCGCGGTGGCGATCACTCTGGTGGAGCTGGGGCTCTCGCTTCCCGGCCTGCGCACCGCGCTCAACACCGAGGCGGCCCTCGAACTGCTCGCCATGACGACTCCGGGCGGCCCGCGCCGGGAGCCTCGGTGAGCGGGACGGTCGCGGGCGTCGAGGCCCGCCTGCCGATCCGCTCGGACCTGGACCTGGTGTGGGTGCGCCAGCACGTGCGCCAGGCCGCCGCCGCGCTCGGCTTCGGCCTGGTGGACCAGACCAAGCTGGTCACCGCGGCCAGCGAACTGGCCCGCAACACCCTGGTGTACGGCGGTGGCGGCGAGATGGCCGCGGAGCACGTGTGCGACGGGCGGGCCCAGGGGCTGCGACTGACGTTCCGGGACCAGGGTCCGGGCATCGCCGACCCGGAGCGGGCGCTGAGCGACGGCTACACCTCCGGCGGCGGGCTGGGCCTGGGCCTCGGCGGGGCGCGTCGTCTGGTGCACGAGTTCTCCCTCGACAGCACGCCCGGGGTCGGCACCACGGTCGCGGTGACCTCCTGGGCGGCCCGCCCGCCGCGGCAGCGTGAGGAGCCACGATGACGCACGTGTGGGACGTCCCGGTGCACGACTCGACGCGGGTGCGCGACGCCCGGGTGGCTGCGGAGGGCGCGGCGGCGCTGGCGGGCCTGGACCGGTCGCGCACCGCCGACGCCGCCCTGGTGGCGACCGAGCTGGCGACGAACCTGCTCAAGCACGCGCGCGGCGGACAGCTCCTCGTGGAGGCGGTCACCCCGCCGGACGGACGGCCGGGGGGCCTCGTCGTGCAGGTCGCCGCCGTCGACCACGGGCCGGGCATGGCCGATGTCTCCACCGCCCTGGGCGACGGGTTCTCCACGGCGGGCTCGCTGGGTGCCGGCCTGGGCACCTGCCGGCGGCTCGCCGACGACTTCGACCTGCACAGCGTCCCGGGCCGCGGGACGGTCGCGCTGGCCCGGATCGGCGGCCCGGCCCGTACCCGCGGCCGCCGTGAGCCGGCTCCCGGGCAGGCCGGGGCCGCCGCGCGGGACGACGCCTCCGGCGCGTCCGCCCCTTTCTCCGCGCGGGTCGGTGGCGTCAACATCCCCTTCCGGGGCGCCGCGTGTTCCGGGGACGCCTGGACGTGCGTCCGTGACGGCGACCGGCTGACCCTGATGCTGGCCGACGGGCTGGGCCACGGCCCCGAGGCGGCCCGTGCCTCGACCACGGCGGTCCACGAGGTACAGCGCTCGTCCCACCTGCCGCCGGCCGAACTGCTGCGCCTGCTCGACACCGCGCTGCGCGGTACGAGGGGCGCCGCGGTCGCGGTGGCCCAGCTCGATCTGCGGTCCGGACGGCTGCTGTTCGCCGGAGTCGGCAATGTGGGGGCGCGGCTGCGCGAGGGCGGCTCCTGGCGCCATCTGCTGTCCCGGCCCGGGATAGTCGGCGCGCATCGGCCCACGAGCCTGCCCGAGACCGAGGCCGTCTGGGCCCCGGACCGTCTACTCGTCCTGCACAGCGACGGGCTGCCCAGCCGCTGGGCGCCGCCCGTCGACCCCCGCCTGCTGTCCTGCGACCCCGCCGTCACCGCCGCCGTGACGGTCCGCGACGCCGGCAGTTCCGCCCGCCCGGTGCGTGACGACACCGCCGTGGCCGTCCTGTCCCCGACGCCGCCGGATGGTCCATGAATCTCACCTGGCCGATCAGCACCGTCAGCGACGCGGCCCGCGCGCGGATCACCACCGCGCGGGTGGCCGCCGCGTACGGTGTACCGCCGCTCGAACGCACCCGGACGGCCGCCGCCCTCGGCGCGCGGCTGCGCCAGTGTCTGTCCAAGGGCGGGAGCTGGCGGTTCGTCCTCACGGTGGCGAAGGGCTCGCTGCGGGTCGAGGTCTCCCCCTCCCCCGCCGACGGCGAGCGGCCGTGGTGCGTCACGGCCTCCTGCCCGGAGCCGGCCGCGGGCCCTGTCTGCGACACTGCGGCGGGTGACGCGACCGCCCTCGGGGAGGCCCTGCTCGGCGCCGACGAGGACACCGCCCTGGTGCTGGAGCGACTGGCCGAGCAGGAGGAGCTCGTCGCCTTCCACCGGGAGGAGCTGCACCAGACCAACCAGGGTGTGCTGGCGCTGCACGCCGAGCTGGACGCCGCCGGACGGGCGCAGCGCGAGGCCTTCGCGGCGGAGCACGCGGCGCGCCGGGAGGCGGAGGACGCCCGGCGCAGGCTGACGTTCCTCGCCGACGCCAGCGCGACGCTGACGGCCTCCCTCAACCACGAGGAGATCGCCCGTCTGCTGCCCGAGCTGCTGGTGCCGCGGTACGCCCGCACGGCCGACGTCTGGCTCTTCGACGCCGAGGACGAGCGGGTGTCGTCCGTTCCGCGTGCGGCGGCCGCCGTGATCGCGGCCCGCACCGGACGGCCGCAGTACGCGGCCGCGCACCCCGGGGGTCTGCCCGGGGTGGACGACCAGCCGCCGTCGGCGCTGCATCCCGGCCGGTCCCTGCTGTGCGTGCCGCTGCCGACCCGCAGCGCGCCGCTGGGCGTCGTGACGCTGACCGCGCCCGGCGAGCGCTGGAACCCGGACGACGCTGTCATGCTCGTGGAACTCACCCGGCGGGCCGGCGGCGCGCTCGACAACGCCCGCCGTTTCGAGCACAACCGGGACATCGCCGAGACCCTCCAGCGCGCCCTGCTGACCGACCTGCCGACCAGCCCCGGCCTGCGGCTCGCCGCCCGCTATCTGCCGGCGACCTACGGGCTGAACGTCGGCGGCGACTGGTACGACGCCTTCCGGCAGCCCGACGGCAGCCTGATCACCGTCATCGGCGACGTGACGGGCCACGGGCTGCACGCGGCGGTGATGATGAGCCAGCTGCGGACCGCGCTGCGCGCCTACGCCGTGGACGGCGGCAGTCCGGGTGAGCTGCTGACCCGGCTGCACATGTTCCTGCACCATCTCCAGCCCGATCTGTACGCCACGGCCGTGATCGCCCGCTTCCAGCCCGGTGAGCCGGTGCTGACCTGGGCGGCGGCGGGTCATCCGCCGCCCGTGCTGCGCGGCCCGGACGGGCGGGTGCGCACCCTGGACGCCAAACCGGGGGCGATGCTCGGCATCCCGCTGCACCAGGAGATCGCCGACCACACGGTGCCGTTGGAGCCGGGGTCCACGCTGGCGCTCTACACCGACGGGCTGGTCGAGCGGCGGGCCCAGGGCATAGACCCGGGCATCGAGCGGCTGGCGGCGGCGCTCGGCTCGCTGCGTGCCGAGGAACTGGACGCGGACCTGGACGGTTCGGCGGAGCGCATCCTGGACCCGATGCTGAGCGACTCCGAGCGGGACGACGACGTCTGCCTGCTGCTGTGTCACGTGGGCGCTCCCGCGGGCGGCCGGCTCGGCAGCCGCCCGCGGCCCGGGGCCTGAGGAGCGGTCAGCCGTCCGCCGGGTTCTCGGATCCCCGGCTCGACGTGTGCGCCTGGTGGAAACCGGAGAGCCCGTGTTCCAGTGCGGTGCGCTGGGCCGGGGTCATCCCCTCGAACACGGAGGCGAGTCGCCGTACCCGGCGCTCGGCGACGTCGGAGAGCAGGCGTCGTCCGTAGGCGGTCACCACGAGCTGTACCTCGCGCCGGTCGCTGGGCTGCACGGTCCGCTCCAGCAGCCCGGCGGCCTCGAGCCGGTCGCAGAGGCGGCTCGCGGTGGGCAGACCGACGCCCAGGTGCTCGGCCAGGGCCGTCATGTTGAGGTTCGGACGGCTCTTGACCGTCCGCAGCGCCAGCAACTGCCGAGCGGGCAGCCGGGGTCTGGTCTCCTCCGCGGCCATGAGCCAGCAGGCCACCAGGCTCTCCACCGCTTCGGCGAGTTGCCCGGCCTGTGTCCGACGACTGTCCCAGCGGCCGTCGTCGGAGCCGTCCGCGCACCACACCGCCACTATCCTCCGGCCTCCGCAATTGTCATGTACGACGGCCTACCCGAAGGCAACGGGCGTACACAGGCCCTGAGGGGGGTACGTCGGTGACCTCAGGAGAAACGTTCGTCTGCATGCCTCGCCCGGCTGGCGGAACCAGTCCGGGCGCGGTGGGATCGATGAGGTGCGAGACGCCCGCGGGCGGGGCACGCGCATGACGTCGGGGCAGACCGCCTGGAGCCGCAGAAAGGGATGGACATCGTGACACGACCCAGGATCCTGGTGGTGGGCGCGGGCTTCGCGGGAGTGGGGTGCGTTCGACGTCTGGAACGCGCGCTCTCCGCCGCGGAGGCCGACGTCACTCTGGTGACGCCGTTCGCCTACCAGCTCTATCTGCCGCTGCTGCCACAGGTCGCCTCAGGGGTGCTGACGCCCCAGTCGATCGCCGTTTCGCTGCGCCGCAGCAAGAAGTACCGCACCCGGATCATCCCGGGCGGCGCCATCGGCGTGGACCTCAAGTCGAAGGTCTGCGTCATCCGGACGATCACCGACGAGATCGTCAACGAGCCCTACGACTACATCGTGCTCGCTCCCGGCAGCGTGACCCGCACCTTCGACATCCCGGGGCTGACCGAGCACGCCTTCGGGATGAAGACCCTCGCCGAGGCCGCGTACATCCGCGACCACGTCATCAGCCAGCTCGACCTCGCCGACGCCAGCCACGACCCCGCCGAGCGCACCTCGCGGCTCCAGTTCGTGGTCGTCGGCGGCGGCTATGCCGGCACCGAGACCGCCGCCTGTCTCCAGCTCCTCACCCACAACGCCGTCAAGCGCTATCCGAACCTGGACCCGAGCCTGATCAAGTGGCATCTGATCGACATCGCGCCCAAGCTGATGCCGGAGCTCGGAGACAAGCTCGGGCGCAGCGCGCAGGAGGTGCTGCGCAAGCGGGGCATCGACATCTCGCTGGGCGTGTCGATCGCCAAGGCGGGCCCTGAGGAGGTCACCTTCACCGACGGGCGGGTGATCCCGACCCGGACCCTGATCTGGACGGCGGGCGTCGTCGCGAGCCCGCTCATCGCGACCCTCGGCGCGGAGACGGTCCGCGGGCGGCTCGCCGTCGCCGCGGAGATGAACCTGCCCGGCAACGACGGGGTGTTCGCCCTCGGGGACGCCGCCGCCGTACCCGACGAGGCCAAGGGCGAGCAGGGCGCGATCTGCCCGCCGACGGCGCAGCACGCTATGCGGCAGGGCAAGGTCGTCGCCGACAACGTCATCGCGACGCTGAGGGGCCGGGCGATGCGGCCGTACGTGCACAAGGACCTCGGTCTGGTCGTCGACCTCGGCGGTACCGACGCCGTCTCCAAGCCGCTCGGCATCGAACTGCGGGGGCTGCCCGCGCAGGCGGTGGCCCGCGGCTACCACTGGGGGGCGCTGCGCACGGGGGTGGCCAAGGCGCGGGTGCTGACGAACTGGACGCTCAACGCCATCGCGGGCGACGACTTCGTGCGCACCGGCTTCCAGGCGCGCCGGGCGGCGAAGCTGAAGGACTTCGAGTACACGGACAGCTATCTGACGCCCGAGCAGGTGCGGGCGCAGATCGAGGGGCCCGGGTCGGAGACCGCCTGAGGTCGGACCGTGGGAGAGAGTACGGCGGCGTGAGAGCGGCGGCACGGTCGTCGGGTGCACGGTGGCGGGATCGGATCGCGGCATCCGACCCCGGGCTGCTGCGGCTGGCGGCCGGGCTGCGCACGGTCGGTGCGATCTCCCTCACGCTGGCCGTGCTCTCACTGCTGGGCGCGGACGTCTCGCATCTGGTGGCGGGGGCCATCGCCGCGATGGTCGCCACGTTCGCGATCCGGGAGAAGCAGCGCGACCGGCAGGCCGTCACGCTGGCTCTGGGCCTGCCGGTGGCGTTCGCGTCGATGTCGCTGGCGGCGCTGCTCAGCTCCCGGACGGTGGCCGGTGACCTCTTCTTCGTGGCCCTGATCTTCTGTGCCGTCTACGGCCGCCGGTTCGGTGACCGGGGCACGGCCCTCGGTCTTGTCGGCTTCCAGGTCTACTTCCTGTCCCTGTTCGTCGGGGTCACCACATCGAGCCTGCCGGGGTTCTACGCTGTGCTGGCCGTCGCCTTCGGGTGCAGTGCGCTGGCGCGCTTCGTGCTGGTGCCGCAGACGCCGAGCGGTATCCTCCAGCGGCTGCGCGGGGCCTTCCGGGCGCGGCTCGCGCAGTTGCTGGACGCCCAGCTCGATCTGCTGGACGCCGGTCCGGACGACGTGGAGAAAGCGCTGGCCCATGTGCGCGAGGGCACCGCCCGGCTGCACGAGACGGCGATGCTGATCCAGGGCCGGCTGGACGAGGGCACTCCGGACCAGGCGACGGCCCGGCTGGTGCAGCGCAGGATCGCCGACGCCGAGATCGCCGCCGAGCTGCTCGGCCTGCTGCTGCTGACCGCCCGCAGCGCCGAACGGGCCGACACCCTGACCCTGCACCTGCCGGGCGCGCCGCTGCCGGAGGGCGGCCATCTGCCCGTCCGGGACGAGGCCCTCGCCGCCCTGCGCCGGGATCTGGGGGCCCTGCGGCAGCTGGTGCGGATCTCCGTCGCGGAGGGCGCGGCCACGGCTCACGTCCGCAACCGGCTGCTCGGCTACCGGGACGAGGAGAACCTGCCGAAGGCGTCGCCCGCCGTCCAGGACGTCTTCCGCGGCGTCGGTGAGGCGGCCCGCGCGGTGCTGGGCCTGCGGATCGCGCTCGACGGGCCGCAGGACGAGTCCGAGGACAGTCCCGAGACGGCGCGCTCCCGCGAGGAACTGGACGCGGAGGACGCCGCGATCGGTGCGGGCGAGGAGGACGAGGACTCCGACACGGCCGGGAAGGAGACGGGGCTGCGGCGGCCGACCACCCGGGCCGCCGTGCAGGTCGCCGTCGGGTCGTCGCTGGCCATCGTCGGCGGCGAGCTGCTCTCCTCGCACCGCTGGTACTGGGCGGTGCTGACCTGCTGGATCGTGTTCATCAACACCGCCTCCACCGGGGAGATCCTGGTCAAGGGCTACCGGCGGCTGCTGGGCACCGTGCTCGGGGTGGTCGCCGGCATCCTGCTGGCGGGGGTGGTCGGCCACCACACGTGGACGGCGTTCGCGGTGGTGCTGCTGTGCGTGTTCGCGATGTTCTACACGGCGCCGCTGTCGTACACGCTGATGTCGTTCTTCGTGACGGCCGCGCTGGGGGTGCTGTACACGCTGCTGCACACCTACAGCATGTCGGTGCTGATCCTGCGGGTGGAGGAGACCGCGCTGGGGGCGGCCTGCGGAATCGTCGCGGCGGCGCTGGTGCTGCCGGTGCACACCGACCGGCGGACGAACGAGCTGCTGACGACCGTGCTGGACCGGCTGACCGATGTCACCGAGGCGGCGGTGGAGCAGCTGAGCGGCGGTCCCCCGGCCGAGCTGCTGGACCGGGCCCGCGATCTGGACCAGGCACTGGCCGATCTGCGGGCGGCCACGCAGCCCCTGACCCACCCGGTCACGCCGTTGCGGACCCGGCGGGACACGGCCCGGTACGTCGTCGCGCTGCTGGAGACCTGTGCGTACCACGCGCGGACCCTGGCGGCCATGGCCGAGCTGCTGCCGACGCAGCGATCGATCGTGGCGGACCCGGGGCTGCGCCGCGCCGGGCGGCGCATCCTGCACAACATCGGGGCGATCTCCGCGCGCGTGGCGGGCGAGCGGAGCACCGCCGAGGTGCTGACCGGGCCGAGCATCGCCTCGCTGCTGATGCCGGGCGGGCCGGGAACGCCGCGCTACGGCCGGGTGACCGACCGTGTCCTGCGCCACCTTCAGCGCCTGGACGAAGCGGTGGTCGGTCTGGCCCGGGCGCTCGGCGTGCCGGTGACTGCGCCGAAGTGACGGCGGGTCCCTCCACGGTCAGAAGTCCGTGGACATGTCGCTCGCCGCCGCGATACCGCGCAGCTCCTCGGTGTCCTGGTGGCGCTGTCGGATGCAGCCGGCGATCTCGGCGAGGCGGGTGGGGTCGGGCGCGGTGCCCGCGTCGGTGACCACCCGGACCGGGCCGGTGCCGTCGACGTCTATCTCCACCAGCTGGTTGTCCAGCCGGCCGGTCACCGCGGTGGCGATGACCAGGGCGGCTTCGTCACGGATCTCCTGGGGCAGTTGCTGGGTGTCCTCCGGGTCGAGGGCGAAGTCGAGACTCTCGGGTCGTTGTTCCTCGAGTGCGCGCAGCGCGGGTGCGACGACCTTCAGCAGCAGCTGATAGTCCTCGCTGTCCATGCGGACGCGCAGAAGGTCGAGGTACATGTCCACGGGCCGTCCGTCGCGCGGGAACTCTGATTCGTTCATCTGGTCCGTGTTCCCACACAGCCGGACGTCAGACCTTGCGCCAGCGGGCCATGGCGAACGAGAACAGCCCGAAGAGCATGAGTCCGGCGGCGACGCAGGCCAGGAGGCCCGGCCCCGCGGGCGTGCCGGCGAAAGAACGCAGTGTGTCGTCGATCCCCTTGGCCTCGTCCGGCTGGTACTCGACGGCGGCGCGTACGGCGAAGACTCCGGCGGCGGCGAACACCAGGCCACGGGCGGCACCGCCGCCCACCCCGGTGATGTCGACCAGCCGCCGCATGCGCGGGGACATCTCCCCCAGCCGCAGGTGCTTGCGGTAGGACCGCATGACGGCGCGAGCGCCGATCCACACGCCCGCGACGATGATCCCCGCGCCTCCCGCGCCGACTATCCACTGGCCCGCGGGCAGCTCCAGGGCCCGGGCGGTGACGTCCCGGGACTGCTCGTCGCCGGAACCGCCGCCGCTGCCCGATCCGGCGGCGAAGGCCAGCACGGAGTAGGCGACGAAGGAGTAGAAGCCGCACCGGACGAGGGAGAGCAGGCGCTTCTTGGCGCTGCGCCCGTCGGCGCCGGCCGCACCGAAGACGGCCTCCGACAGCCGCCAGAGCGCCATGCCGACGAGTCCGATGCCCAGCGCCCACAGCAGTACGGCGCCGAACGGCTTCTGCGAGATCTCCTCCAGGGCCCCCTGGCGGTCCGCCTGCTGACTGCCGTCGCCGAAGGCGATCTGCAGGGCCAGCAGTCCGACCAGCAGATAGATGACGCCCCGCGCGGCGAGCCCCGCCTTGGCGGCGCCCTTCGTCACCGAGCCCCGTGCGGCTCGTTCCGCCCCGACCCTGCCGTTGCGCGCCAGTGCACTCGCGTTCATGTCGCCCTCCCCGATGTCTCCCCGATTTCCTGCGGGATCCGCATGCCCCGGCTCTCGCGGTACACACGTCAGCGCTCCTGGACCGTGTCCCGGCCGAAAGAGCGGCGGCGGGGGGGGGGGGGGCCGCGCGGCCCCCCCCCCCCCCCCCCGCCCCCCCGGGGGGCGTGTCGTTTGCGTGGGGGGGGCGGGCGGCGGGCGGGGGGGGGCGGGGGGGGCGCCGCCCCCGCCCCCGCCCCGCCCCCTCCCTCGCGCCCCGGCGGGGCCGCGGCGCCGCCGCGCGGCCCCCCGGCGGCGCCCCCCCGCCCGTCAGGCGTACACGTGGGGATCCTTGTCGGTCGGCGGGCGTATCGCGGCGTCGGAGGCCGACGCCGCCTCGAGCCATTGACGTGCCGTCTCCAGGGCGTGCCGGACGTCGCGCGTGCCGGTGGACACGCACAGCGTGTAGGCGAGGTCGCGCGCCTGCGCCTGTGCCTGCGGCTGTTCCTCGGTGGAACCGGATCGTGTCAGCGCCTCGTACTCGTCGACGAGTCTGCGCAGGACAGCGGGATGCGGCATGAGCATCGGTCTGCTTCTCCTCCGTTCGGATCGGGTGAATGTCGTGCCGTCAGCGCAGAGCTTCCTGGCGCACCCGCTCGCAGCTGCGGCTGATGAGCCGGGACACGTGCATCTGGGAGATTCCCAGCTGGTCGGCGATCCTGCTCTGCGTCATGTCTTCGAAGAACCGCATGTAGAGGATGGCGCGCTCGCGTTCCGGGAGCCGGCGCAGGCCTTCCTTGGCGGACTCGCGGTCGACCACGACGTCGAAGGAGGCGTCGGAGTCGCCCAGGGTGTCGGCGAGGCTGTAGCCGTCGTCACCGGCCGAGGTCTCGGCGTCCAGCGAGAGGGTGCTGAAGCTCTCCAGGGCCTCCAGGCCGGCGTTCACCTCGTCCTCGGTGAGTCCGGTGTGGGTGGCGATGTCGGCCACCGAGGGCTCGGCCGCGCCGGGGTTCTGGATGAGTTCGCGGCGGGCGACGCGCACCTTGTTGCGCAGTTCCTGTACCCGGCGGGGCACGCGCAGCGCCCACATCCGGTCCCGGAAGTGGCGCTTGATCTCCCCGGTGATGGTGGGCACCGCGTAGCTCTCGAAGGCCCCGCGCTCGGGGTCGAAACGGTCGACGGCCTTGACCAGTCCCAGCGCCGCGACCTGCCGCAGGTCCTCGATCGCCTCACCACGGTCGCGGAAGCGGCCGGCGATGCGGTGGGCCATGGGCAGCCAGGCGGTGACGAGTTCGTCGCGTACGGCGTCCCGCTCGGGGCCCTCTTCGAGGGTGACCAGCCGGGCGAACCGGCTCATGGTGTCGGGCGCGTCGGCGTGGGTGCGCCGCAGCTGCGCGGTGGTGGGTGCGGAAGCGGAAGGACGGCTTGTCGACATGTCGATAGGCATGCGGTATCGCTCTCCTGAACGGTGGTCTCAGGGACTGGCGACGAGAACTCCTGCCGTCCGGAACGCGTGCGACGCCCCGGAGCGACAACTCGCTCCCGTCGGCGCGCCTCCGGTCCGAAGCACGAATCTCCGTCTGCCCTGCCCCTGGAGGAACAAACTCCGCCTGCGCGAAAGCCGTTCACAGGTTCGCGGGCCACGGCCCGGACCGGTCGGCGCCGGGGTCAGAACACGGGGACGACGGCGGTGATGCGCTTACCGCCGGAGGGCAGACAGGCCACCCTGACGTTGCGGGCCAGCCGGCAGACGATCGGCCAGCCGCGACCGCCGGTGCGCAGCCGGCCCTGTTCGTCGAGCGGGTCGGTGGTGACCGGCAGCCGGTCGCTGCGGTCGCTGACGGAGACACACACGGCCGGACCGTCCATGTCGACGTCGAAGCCGGTGATGCCGCCGCCGTGCAGGATGGCGTTGCTCGTCAGCTCCGAGGCGACGAGCAGGGCGTCCGAGAGCCCGTCCTCGTCGTACGGGCAGCCGATGGACCCGCAACTCCCGGTCACCGCCCGCCGTACGGCGGTGCGGACATCGGCCGGCCGGCACTGCTCGTGCCCTCCGCGACCGAAGGCGCCGCCCTGCGCGTCCTCTCGGTCGGTCGAGTCGTTCGTACGCATCCCTTCGCTCCCCTGACTGGTCCCGGCTGGTCGGACGGCCGCACCTCCGCGGCGGGTTCGGCGTCTGTCCCGCACCCGGCGCTCTGTTCCACCGGACGGTGCGGTCGTCTCCTTTGCGGCTGGCCGCCCCCGCGTCGGCCAAACCTCCCGGACGAGGAGCATTCGTCCCGACGATCCGGGTAGGCGGAGGAGATGACCGATGTGGTGGACTCGGACGAACTGCTGCGGCGCATCCAGCGGGCGAGGGCCTGCGCCCACGAGGAACTGCTGGCCTGGCGGGCGCGGAGCGCGGACCTCGCCCGGACCGACGCGGACCGCGCGGACGACGCGACCGACGCCCGGACCCGGGGTCTCGCCTACGAAGCGGTGCTCAAGGTGCTGGACGAGATCGTGACGCCCGGCCGGAGCGCCGAGTCGCGCTGACCGGGGCCGTCGGGGCCGAATGTCCCCGCCCGTCGCGGGCACCCGGAAACCATGGCAGCCGATCACACGCGAGCGCCCGTTCTGGAAGCCCTGGTCGACTACCGCCGTCAAGGCCGGTTGTCGTTCACCCCGCCGGGGCACAAGCAGGCCCGCGGCGCCGATCCCGAGGTACGGGCGGTGCTGGGGGACGCGGTCTTCCTCGGTGATGTCCTGGCGTCGGGCGGACTCGACGACCGGCTCACCCGGGGGCGGGTGCTGGAGCGCGCCGAGGAGCTGATGGCGGACGCCGTCCACGCCGAGCACACCTTCTTCTCGACCTGTGGGAGTTCGCTGTCCGTCAAGGCCGCCATGCTGTCGGTGGCCGGGCCGCACGAGAAGCTGCTGATCGGGCGGGACGCGCACAAGTCGGTGGTGTCGGGGCTGATCCTGTCCGGGATCGATCCCGTGTGGGTCGAGCCGCGCTGGGACGCCGAGCGGCGCCTGGCGCATCCGCCGTCGGCCGAGGAGTTCGAGAAGGCCTTCGAGATCCACCCCGACGCGAAGGGCGCCCTGGTCACCAGCCCCACTCCGTACGGCGCCTGCGCGGATCTGCGGGCGATCGCCGACGTCTGCCATCGACGGTCGGTGCCCCTCGTCGTGGACGAGGCCTGGGGAGCGCATCTGCCCTTCCATCCGGACCTGCCGTCCTGGGCGATGGACGCGGGCGCCGACATCTGCGTGACCAGCATCCACAAGATGGGCAGTGGCCTGGAGCAGGGTTCGGTGTTCCACCTCCAGGGCGGACGCGTCACCCCGGAACTGCTGACCATGCGCGCGGACCTGCTGGGCACGACGAGCCCTTCGGTGCTGCTGTACGCCGGACTCGACGGCTGGCGCCGGCAGATGGCGCTGCACGGCGAGCGGTTGATCGGCGCGGCTCTCGGACTGGCCCGGGAGGTGCGGTCCGCGATCGAGGAGATCGACGGGATGCACGTCGAGGGCCGGGAGGACCTCTGCGGCCCGGGGCTCGCCGACGACTTCGATCCGCTGCCCGTGGTGATCGACGTCCAGGGGCTCGGGATCACCGGGTTCCAGGCCGCGGACTGGCTGCGCGAGCACCAGCTCATGGACATGCACCTCGCCGACCACCGGCGGATCGGCGCGCAGCTGACCCACGCCGACGACCGCGGGACGACCGGTGAACTCCTCGCCGCCCTCAAGGATCTCGCCCATGCCGCGCCGGACCTGGGCCCGGCCCCGCGGGTCGAGGTGCCGGACCCCGCCGACCTGCGCATGGCGCAGGGGATGCCGCCCCGGGACGCGTTCTTCGGACCCGCCGAGAACGTGGCACCGAGCGAGGCCGCCGGGCGGATCGCCGCCGAGATGATCACGCCGTATCCGCCGGGGATCCCGGCCGTCCTGCCCGGTGAGCGACTCACCGAGCCCGTGCTGCGCTATCTGAGCACCGGCCTGGCGGCGGGCATGAACCTCCCCGATCCGACCGATCCGGAACTGCGGACGATCAGGGTCGTCGCCCGCCCATGACACCGCACATCGAGTGAAACCGGTCACGTGACCTGGTTTCGAGTACGCAAAATCTCCGCGAATGGTTTACGGTTCATTCATACCTGGTGAGCGGGGTCGTAGCCACTCCTCCTCCGTGCACCACCCTTTAGCTGCCCTGGCTGGCCTCCCCCGTCCAGCCAGGGCTTTTCCATGTCCTCATGGCCCGCACGGCGAAAGTGCGGCCCGCCGAGGTGCCCGGGGCGTCGGCAGCGGCTGAAATGGGAAGGGGAAGCACCCCTACCGATCGTCGGCGAGGAGCTCCGGGCCATGACCAAAGCGACGAAACTGCTGACCGCGCTTCCCCCGCCCCAGCGTCAGCATCTGATGACACTGGCCCGTGAGGTGTCCTTCGCGGAGGACGCCCGGATCTTCGACGCCGGCGGCACCGCCGACCGTTTCTGGGTCATCCGCTCCGGCGCGGTCTCGCTCGTCCAGCAGGTGACCTCCGTGCGGCGGGTCACCGTCGCCAGCCTCCGCGCCGGCGGCCTGCTGGCCGCACTGCGCCCGATGACCACCGCCGCCGGCGCGTCCGGCGCCGACGCCCCCGACCCCGCACCCGTTGGCGCGGGCCCGCGCGCCGGCGCGCGCGAGCTGCGCGCGGGCGGCGCCCGCGGGGCGGGGCGCGCCCGCGGCCCCCCGGGCGCCGGGGGCGGGGGGGGCGGGTGGTGTCTTTCCCCGCCGTACCGTTGGGACTTCGGCGCGGAGGCCTTCAGCCCCGTACGGGCCTACGAGTTCGAGGCGCCGCCCGTGCTCGCCCTGTGCGACGAGGATCCGGCGCTCGGGATGTCGCTGATACGGATCGTGGCCGAGATCCTCGCGCACCGGCTGGAGACGACCCGGGGCAAGCTGATGGAGCACTACGGAACGCACCGGCGCGGGGAACTGTAGACCCCGCGCCCGGCTCAGACGCGGTAGCGGCGCAGCGCGGGCACGGCGACCGCCAGGCCCAGCATCGAGACGACGACCAGCAGACCGCCGCCCGCGACCGCGACACGGGGCCCGAAGGCGGCGCCCGCCGTGCCGTGCAGGGCGTCGGCCAGCCGGGGGCCGCCCGCGACGACGACCGTGAAGACGCCCTGCATGCGGCCGCGCATCTCGTCGGTGGCGGCGGACAGCAGGATCGCCCCGCGGAAGACCATGGAGACCATGTCGGCGACCCCGGCACAGACCAGGAACACCACGGCGAGCCACAGACTGCCGCTCAGTCCGAACCCGGCGATCGCCGCGCCCCAGGCGACGACCGCGCCGATGACCATCCAGCCGTGCCGCCGGGCCCGGGAGAACGTGCCGGAGAACAGTCCGCCCAGCACCGCGCCGATGGGGATCGCCGCGAAGAGCAGGCCCAGGGCGAGCCCTTCGCCGTAGGAGGCGTACGTCTCGGCGGCCAGCTGCGGGAACAGGGCCCGGGGCATGCCGAAGACCATGGCGATGACATCGGCGAGGAAGGACAGCAACAGGACCTTGTGCCGGGAGATGTAGCGGAAGCCCTCCGCGATCTCCCGTACCCCGGCCCGCCGGGCGGTGGCGCTCGCCAGGGGCGGCAGCGCGGGCAGACGGGCCACCGCCCACAGCGTCACGCACAGCGCGACGGCGTCGAGGAGGTACAGCTCGGGCAGGCCGATGACGGGGATCAGGGAGCCCGCGAGCAGCGGCCCGGCGACCAGACCGGTCTGCATGACGGTCGAGCCGAGGGCGTTGGCGGCGGCGAGTTCGCCCGCCGGCACCAGCCGGGCGATGGAGGCGTTGCGGGCGGGCGCGTTGAGGCCGAAGAACGCCTGCTGGGTGGCGAGCAGCACCATCAGCACGGCCACCGAGTCGAGTCCGGAGACCGCCTGGAGCCAGAACAGCACCGAGGTGACGGCGATACCGCTGTTGGTGACCAGCAGCAGCTTGCGCCGGTCGACGGTGTCGGCGACCGCGCCGCCCCACAGCGCGAACAGCACCATCGGCAACAGCCCGGCGAGGCTCGCGTAGCCGACCCAGGCCGAGGAGCCGGTGATGTCGTAGATCTGCTTGGGTACCGCGACGGCGGTGAGCTGGCTGCCCACGGCCGTGACGATGGTCGACGACCACAGTCGCCGGTAGGCCGGGCGGCGCAGCGGCCGGGTGTCCATCGCCCAGCGGCGCCAGCCACGCCGGGTCCGGTCCTGCGGACTCGGGTCGGCCTCCTCGGCCTCGGGTGCGGTGCTGCTCTCGCTCGTGTCCACGCGATTCCTGGTTGCTCGTTACATCTTTCGGGTCCGGAGGTCACTATCCCAGTACCTGCTGTGCTTTCACCGATGCGTGGACGCGAGATCTCAGATTCCGGACGGCGTATGAGCGTATGAGCGTATGAGCGTATGACGAGCGTTCGGCGGTCAGGCCCCGGCGACGAGCGTCACGCCGAGGACGATCATCGTGGCGGCGACCAGACCGTCCAGGACGCGCCAGGCGGCCGGCCGGGTCAGGAACCGGCCGAGCAGCCGGGCGCCGAAGCCCAGCGCGGCGAACCAGCACAGGCTGGCGAGGGCGGCACCGAGACCGAAGGTCCAGCGCAGCGGGCCGCGGTCGGCGGCGACGGAGCCGAGCAGGAAGACCGTGTCGAGGTAGACGTGCGGGTTGAGCCAGGTCAGTGCCAGACAGGTCAGTACGGCGCGGCGCAGGGAGCCCGCGCTCTCCCCCTCGGCCGCCAGAGCACCCGCGGGCCGGAACGCCCGCCGGGCCGCCAGCGCCCCGTAGCAGAGCAGGAACAGACCGCCGATCCAGGCGACCGCGGTCAGCGCCCCGGGCCAGGCCACCACCAACGCGCCCACTCCGCCCACACCCAGGGCGATGAGCAGTGCGTCGGACAGGGCGCAGATCCCGACGACGGCGAGGACGGCGTCACGGCGGACGCCCTGACGCAGGACGAACGCGTTCTGGGCGCCGATGGCGACGATGAGCGACAGACCGGTGCCGAAGCCGGCGGCCGCGGCGGTGAGGGTGTGGGACATGACGTCCACGCTAGGGAAGCGATCACTGTACGTACAGCTAAAGATTCTTACGTATCATTAGCCATCGTGATGATCGGATGATGACGGACCTTCCCCTCGACCAGGTGCGCACCCTGCTCGCGGTGGTGGACGAGGGCACCTTCGACGCGGCCGCCGCCGCCCTGCATGTGACGCCCTCGGCGGTCAGCCAGCGCGTCAAGGCACTGGAGCAGCGCACCGGCCGGGTGCTGCTGCTGCGCACCAAGCCGGTGCGGCCCACCGAGTCCGGCGAGATCGTGGTCCGGTTCGCCCGGCAGCTGGCCCGTCTCGAGCGCGACACCCGGTCCGAGCTGGGCATGAGCGGCGAGGGCGAGCCGGCCCGGGTGACGGTCGCGGTGAACGCGGACTCGCTCGCCACCTGGTTCCTGCCGGCCCTGACCCGGGTGCCGCGGGAGCCGCAGCTCTGTTTCGAACTGCACCGCGAGGACGAGACGCGCACGGCGGAACTCCTGCGGGAGGGGCTGGTGATGGCCGCGGTGACCTCGTCGCCCGAGGCCGTGACCGGCTGCACCGTGCGGACCCTGGGCACGATGCGCTACCTGGCCGCCGCGACCCCGGACTTCGTCTCCCGCCACCTCGGCGACGGCCCGCTGCACGAAACCCTCGGCCGGGCACCGGTGATGACCTTCGACCGGAGCGACGACCTCCAGGACGCGTTCGTGCGCGGACTGCGCCGGGGCGTCGGCGGCGCCGGTCCGGTACGACAGGCCGTGCCGACCTCGGAGGGATTCGTGACCGCCGTGGTCGCCGGCCTTGGCTGGGGCATGGTGCCCGAGGTGCAGGCCGGTCCGCTGCTGCGCTCCGGCCGCCTGGTCTCCCTCGCCCCCGAACACCCGCTGGACGTCCCGCTGTACTGGCAGCAGTGGAAGCTCGACTCCCCGGCGCTGGCGGTGGTGGCGGACGCGGTGACGGCGACGGCGGCCGAGGCCCTCAGGAGCTGAGCCCGGCCAGCGTCGCCTGCGCACTGTCCAGCAGCATCGCCAGCGCCGTCGGATAGGCGCTGGTCACCATGCGGGTCGACAGCAGCGGGGCCGCCTCGGCGATCCGGGGGTGGGTCTCGGCGGGCAGCCGCGCGTACGTCGACCGCCAGACCGCGTCGTCCGCGCGCTGCGCGGCCCGGGGCAGGGCCAGCGACGCGGCGTCCAGGGCTGCGAAGGCCAGCGTCTGGTCGATGAAGGCGTGGTAGATCCGCACGGTGTCCGGCAGCGGGAAGCCCGCGGTGCGCAGCACGTCCAGGACGGCCTCGTCGGCGGCGAGTTCGTTGGCCCGGCCGGTCACCCGGCTCGCGGTGAGCTGGGCGGCCTGCGGGTGGGCGACATATGCGGCGTGGATGCGCAGCCCGACGGTGTGCAGATCCGCGCGCCACTCCCCCGTCGGCCGCCAGCCGCGCAGCGCCTCGCCGACGAGCGCGTCACCGATGGCCAGGGTCAGCTCGTCCATGCCCCGGAAGTACCGGTAGAGGGTGCTGGGGTCGCAGTCGAGGGCGATGCCGAGACGGCGGGCGGACAGGCCGGCGCTGCCGTGCTCGCGCAGCAGGCGCAGCGCCGCCTCGACGATCAGCCGCTCGGACAGCACGGTGCCGCTCCTGGTCGGCCGGCGCCGACGCCGCTTCTCCTCGGGTACGACCTGCTTGGCCACGGTCCCTCGCCCCTCGCCCCTTCTGCGGGCCTGCGCTCTTATGCCAACACCATTGACCTTACGCGGAGGCACGGAGTTGTATCTGCCTCAGGGCCCCTTAGCACGCTTTCGCATACCTTCGTTCAGCTTGTCCACCTTCGTTCGCATTCTCAGCCGAGGGAGTTCCGTTCATGCGTGTCCTTCTCGTGGGCGCCGGCGGTGTGGGTACCGCCATCACCCGGATCGCAGCCCGCCGTCCGTTCTTCGAGGCGCTGGTGGTCGCCGACTACGACCCCGCCCGCGCCACCGCCGCCGTCGCCGCGCTCGACGGCGACGACCGCTTCCACGCCGAGCGCGTCGACGCCGGCGACGAGTCGGCGGTGGCCGAGCTGCTCGCCCGCCACCGCTGCGACGTCCTGCTCAACGCCACCGACCCGCGGTTCGTGATGCCGCTGTTCCACGCGGCGCGCACCGCCGGGGCCACCTATGTCGACATGGCGATGTCCCTGTCACGGCCGCACCCGGACCGGCCGTACGAGGAGTGCGGCGTCCGGCTCGGCGACGCGCAGTTCGCCGAGGCCGACGAGTGGGCCGAGGCGGGCGCCCTGGCCCTGGTCGGCATGGGGGTCGAGCCGGGTCTTTCGGACGTGTTCGCCCGGTACGCCGCCGACGAACTCTTCGACGAGATCGAGGAGATCGGCATCCGCGACGGCGCGAACCTCACCGTCGAGGGCCACGACTTCGCGCCCTCCTTCAACATCTGGACCACCATCGAGGAGTGCCTCAACCCCCCGGTGGTCTACGAGGCCGACCGGGGCTGGTTCACCACCGCGCCGTTCAGCGAGCCCGAGGTGTTCGACTTCCCCGAGGGCATCGGGCCGGTGGAGTGCGTGAACGTCGAGCACGAGGAGGTCCTGCTCGTGCCGCGCTGGGTGAAGGCGCGCCGGGTCACCTTCAAGTACGGCCTGGGCAACGAGTTCATCGAGACCCTGAAGACGCTGCACCTGCTGGGGCTGGACCGCACCGCGCCGGTGACCGTGCCGAGCGCGTCGGGGCCGGTCTCCGTCTCGCCCCGGGACGTGGTGGCCGCCTGTCTGCCGGACCCGGCGACCCTGGGCGAGCTGATGCACGGCAAGACCTGCGCGGGCACCTGGGTGCGGGGCGTGAAGGACGGCGCGCCGCGCGAGGTGTACCTGTACCACGTGGTCGACAACCAGTGGTCCATGGCCGAGTACGGCAGCCAGGCCGTGGTGTGGCAGACCGCCGTCAACCCGGTGGTCGCCCTCGAACTGCTCGCCACCGGCGCGTGGTCCGGCGCGGGCGTCCTGGGTCCCGAGGCGTTTGCGCCCCGCCCGTTCCTCGACCTGCTCACGGCGTACGGCTCCCCGTGGGGGCAGCGGGAGCATTGAATCCTCCCCTCCCTGGAGGGGAGGGGATTCCTGGCTCAGGCCGCCTCCTGGAGCAGCGCTCCAGGAGGTCTTCCGCCATCAGCACCAGCCGGGTTGAGACCAGCCCGGACAAGCATGACGCGTGCGGAGTTCTTGTCCCGTGGGGACACGTTTCCGCATGCGGTGCAAGTGTAGGTGCGCTCACCCAGCGGCAGTGCGTGCTTGGCTCTCGCATCGCAGCGCGCGCAGTCCATCGTCGTGTGCGCGGGGTGTACAAGGCGGATGTCCCGCCCGTGCTTGCGGCCCATCTCGGTCAGAGCCGCCTTGGTGGCGCCGATGGCGGCGTCAGCGGCCTTGCGGGCCATGGTGGTCCTGGCCAGGAACTTCGGGCGGAAGTCCTCGACAGCGATGGCGTCGTGGTCTCGGACTACCTTCTTGGCCCACTTGCGACGGGTGTCCTCACGCTGCCTCGCGACCTTCTTGTACGCCTTCGCCCGCAGCTTCTTCGCCTCACGGTAGCCCTTCGATCCGGGCCGGCCCTTCTCCGGCTTGCGGCGGGTCATCATCCGGTCGTACCGGGTCAGCTTCCGGTGTGCCTTCCTGCCCTGCTCGGCGTGCGGCAGATCGTGCGCGTCGGACGTGGTGGTCGCCGTCTCCTTCACACCCCAGTCGACGCCGAGCACGCGACCGGTCTGCGGCAGGGGCAGGACCTGGGCGGGGACGACGAACGAGCAATACCAGTGCCCCAAGCTGTCCTGGTACAGGCGCACCGAGGACGGCCCGACCGGCAGTTCCCGCGACCACACCACCGCCACGACGATGTCCCCGGCCAGGTGCAGCCGGCCGTCCTTCAACCGGAACCCGCGCTTCGTGTAGTTGAGGGTCGGCAGTGCCTCGCGTCTGGTCATCCACTTCGGCATCCCGGCCCGGCGCGCCATGGACAGGCGCTCTTTGATGTCCTTGTGCGCCTTGGCGCGGGAGCGGCCGAAGTCGCGGATCACCTGCTGCTGGGGAACCGACGAGCCCTCACGCAGCCACGGCGTACGGGCGCGGGCTTCGGTCAGCATCCTGTCGAGCTGAGCCGGACCGCACGTTGCTTTCTGGCCGGTGAACTTGTTGCGCAGGTGTACGGCCCTGGACTTGGCGACGCATTCGTTCCACACCCAGCGGCATCGGTCCCACTCCGCCGCCAGGGCGGTGCGGGCGGCGGACGACACGCGCAGCCGGTAGGTGTACCGGGCATGCCCAGCCTCCGCAGCCGTCCTCACCTGCGCCATCTCGCCCCCTCCCCGTCTCCGGCCAGGACGCTGTGCCGTCCCGAACCCGTCAAAGGACCACACGTACGGCAGCCGCACAAACGCACCACAATCCCACATCCACCACCCCGACCAGCGATCACAGGCACACGCGTTCGCGTCACCTCGGCGATGCGAATAGCGGTACGGGCGCTCCGCGACCCTGAACCGAATGAGGCGACGCTCCGCGTCGCGACACCCGGATGCGATTCCTCCGCGGCGTGAACGCCGGGGCCTCCTCGCAAGAAGCAGGTGAACGCTTTTCCGGGCCATCCTGTTTCACCGCCGCCCCTCCGGTGACCCGATCGGGAGCAACTCATCCGGAAAAGCGCATACGACGAGATCGCAGGTGACTTCGATGGACAACTGGCGAGAGCATGCCGAGTGCCGCAACGAGGACCCCGACCTCTTCTTCCCGATCGGTACGTCCGGTCCGGCACTGCTCCAGACGGAGCAGGCGAAGGCGGTCTGCCGACGCTGCCCCGTGCGGGAGCAGTGTCTGGAGTGGGCCATGGAGACCGATCAGACCCTCGGGGTCTGGGGCGGCACCGGTGAGAACGAACGACGCGCCCTCAAGCGGCGGATACGGGCCGCCCGACGCAGTTCGTGAGCTGGGCCGGGGCCTTGGGGGCCGATGAGCATGAGCCGGGCGAGCCGGGCGAGCCGGACGAGCCGGGCGAGCGGGGGCCGGCCGGGACGCAGCGGCAGGACCTTGGTCCCGTGCCGGGGCCGGCCGCTCACCCGCAGGCCAAGGCCCGGTCACCCGGTCCGACGCGACGGCCCTCGCCCGGGAGGGGTGGCGCTCCTCCTCTCAGCCGGCTCGACCGGCGGCCGGCGGCCGCCTGCCGGGGCACTCGACCGCACCGCCTCGGTCCCCCGGTTCGGTCCGGGCCCGCGGCGACCTCGGTCGTGCCGCCTCAGCCGTCTCCCGGTGGCGTCGCCGCGGGCAGTCTCAGGGTGAAGACGCTGCCCGTGCCCGGGGTGCTCGTCGCCTGCGCCGTGCCGCCGTGGGCGACCGTCAGGTGGCGGACGATCGGCAGGCCCAGGCCGCTGCCGCCGGTGCGGCGGCTGCGTGACTTCTCCGCCCGCCAGAACCGCTCGAAGACATGCGGCAGATCCTCGGCGGCGATGCCCGTGCCGGTGTCGGCGACCTCCAGCACGACACGGTCGCCGTCGCCCCGGGCGGTCAGGGTGACCGTGCCGTCGGGCGGGGTGTGACGCACCGCGTTGGTGACGAGGTTGCCGAGCGCCTGCCGCAGCCGCACCGGGTCGGCGTCCAGCCAGGGAACACCCTCGGTCTCGGTGCGCAGGCGCACGCCGACCGCGTCGGCGGCGACCCGGTGGGCGGCGGCGACCTGGGCGAGCAGGTCGTCGGCGGGCACCGGTTCGCGGTGCAGACGCAGGGTGCCGGCGTCGGCCGCCGCGAGGTCGCGCAGGTCGTCGATGACGCGCTGGAGGATCAGGGCCTCCTCGTGCAGGGCGCCGAGCAGTTCGGTGTCGGGTTCCACGAGGCCGTCGCGGGTGACCTCCAGCCACCCCCGGATGTTGGTGAGCGGGCTGCGCAGTTCGTGGGCCACGTCGCTGACGAGGGCCTTGCGCTGGGCCTCCAGCCGCTCCCGGCGTTCGGCAAGGTCGTTGAAGGCCTCGGCGAGGATCCCGGTCTCGTCCTGCGTCGTGACGGGCACGCGGGCGTGCCGGTCCGGGGGCTGCCCCGCGGCCTCGGTCAGCGCGCGCAGGGGCCGGACCAGCCGGGTGGCGACGACGGCGGTGACGGCGACGGTGACGGCCAGCACCAGCCCGGCCGCGCCGGCCACCTTCGCCTTGTTGGCCGGGGACATGACCCAGCGCGGAGCCGCAAGGTCGTCCCCGACACCGAGGAACAGCTCGGCGACCGGGGCGACGTACGGGTCGAGCTGGGCGCGCCGGGCGGTCTCGAAACAGGTCTGGGCCGCACGCAGAGCCGCCTTGCCGTCCCCCGGCCTGTCGATGCCGTCGACCGCCTTGGCGAACACGGGCGCCAGGGTCGGGGCCCGGCCGGACGCGCCGGGCACTCCGGTGCCGAACACCAGGGGGATGTCGGGGTCCAGGCCCGCCCGGGTCAGGCAGCCGCCGGCCCGGTCCTGAAGCGCGTTCAGCGCCTTCTCCTCCGTGGGCGCGGGCGTGTCGAGCTGGCCGTCCGCGCACTCGTCGAACGCGTACCCGGAGACGGCGGTGGAGTCCGAGGCGGTGACCACCGGGCGCCCGCTCGGGGTGTGGGTGACGGTCGTGTCGACGCCGTAGCGGGAGAGGCAGCGTTGCCGCGCGCGGGCCACGGCGTCGAGCTTCGTGCGTTCGAGCGGGGTGAGCCGGTAGGGGCCCACCACGCGCGGGTCGGTGCCGCTCAGCTGCGCGCCCGGCTCGCTGTAGGTGTCGGTGCGCAGCGGGTCGACGGTGGCGGCGGCACTCGGCGGCAGGGAGGTGCCGCGCGGCGCGGAATCGGCCAGGGGCCTGCGGTCGGCGGTGGTCAGGGCGATGCGCCGGCCGGTGCGCGCGGACAGCTCACGGACCGTCGCCTCGACGCCCGTCCAGTCGGGGTGGGTGGCGGCGTGGCCGCTGAGCCGCGCGAGGATGTCCATGTCGTCGGCGAGGGCCTGGCCCTGCTCCTCCCGCAGTGCGCGGGTGGTGGTGGTGACGGCGAGCCAGGCGGTGGCGGCCACCGAGCACACGGCGATCAGGACGGACGCGATCAGCAGACGGACCAGCAGGCGCTTGCGCAGCGGTATGCGGGTGCGGGCGGGGTTCACGCGTGGCCGCCGCTGAGCTTGTAGCCGACGCCGAACACCGTCAGCAGCCGCACGGGTCTGCGCGGGTCGGCCTCGATCTTCCGGCGCAGGTTCATGATGTGCACATCGATCGCCCGCTCGGTGGAGGCCCGGTCGAACCCGCGGGTGCACTGGAGCAACTGACCCCGGGAGAAGACCCGTTCAGGCTCGGCGGCCATGGCCAGCAGTATCTGGAACTCGGCCGGTGTGCACTCCACCGGCTCTCCGGCGCAGCGCACCTCGTGCCGCTGGGGATCGACGGCGAGCCCCGCGGCCCGGACGACGGGATCGTCCCGCCGGTCGGCGCCGGCCCGCCCGCTGCGCCGCAGGACGGTACGGATGCGGGCCATCAGCTCGCGCGGGCTGTAGGGCTTGGTCATGTAGTCGTCGGCGCCCAGTTCCAGGCCGAGCAGCACGTCGTCCTCGCCGGCCCGGGCGGTCAGCATCAGCACCGGGATGTCGTCGTCGCGGCGCAGCACCCTGCACACCCCGAAACCGTCGATGACCGGCAGCATGAGGTCGAGGACGACGAGGTCGGGCCGGTTGCGCCGCACCGCGTCCAGCGCGGCCGCGCCGTCATGCACGACGGTGGCGGTGTGTCCCTCGGCGAGCAGCGAACGGCGGATGAGTTCGGCCTGCATCGCGTCGTCCTCGGCGACCAGTACATGAGCGCACACGCGACAACTCCGTTTGTTCAGCGGGCCAGAGAGGCATGGTCGCCCATGACGACCACGGGGTGCAGGGCGGGGTCCAGGACGAGGAGCAGCTCCTTCATGTGCTCCTCGGCGATGCTCACGCAGCCGTGCGTGGGGCCGCCGTGGTCGACGTGCAGCCAGATGCCGCCGCCGCGTTTCGCGCCGAGGGGGCGGGTCCAGTCGAGGGGCGAGGTGCCGGGCTCGCGGTTGTAGTCGATCGCGATCACATAGTCGAAGGAACCCTGCAGCGGTTCGCCCTCGAATCCGGTGCCGGGCGAGGTGAAGCCGACGCCGTGGTCGTAGGAGAGGCGGGTGCCGGGGTCGCGCAGCAGGCCGCCGGCGTCGGTGAGGCCGTAGACGCCGATGGGCGAGCGCAGGTCGCCGCCCAGGTGGTGGTCGCTCCAGCCGCGCAGCGCGTTGTGCGCCGGCCAGTTCCTCCCCGCCTGCCAGCCCGCCGCGGTCCGCCGGTACAGGACGACCGCGGAGAGCGGGGAGTCGCGGCCCCGGCCGGTCACCACGACCACCTGAGCGGCGTCCTGCGGCACGGCGGCCCAGGTCTTCGTCCCCAGGCCGGGTATCCGCTGCGGTGCCGCCTCGACGGAGATCGCGGGGGCGGGTGTGCCGGACGTCGCCGGTGTGTCGGTGGCGGTGGTGGCGGGCCGGTGCTCCGGTGTGGCCGCGGCGCCGCCGCCGCATCCGGTGAGCAGGAGGGATGCGGCGAGCAGCGCGGCCCGGCGGCGAAGGGTGATCATCGTTCGACCTTCCCCGACGGGTGTTTGGAACTCGTCAGGTTCCGGGGCCTGTTCGGCCCAGGCCGTGTCCGCAAAGTAGCGCCGTCTGCCCGGAGGGCAGGGCTCGCGGCGTCCGGTGCGTGCGATCGCAAGGCGGAGGGTCGCCCTCGTACCGGGTGTACGGGGGCGATCCGACAACGCGGCGAGCGCGCGTGCCGGGCGTCGCGAGCCAGGCGGGACTTTGCGGACACGACCTACGGCCTGGCGGGCTTGCCCCGGCCGTACAGCCAGCTCCGGAACAGCGCGCCGAGGTCCTGGCCGGACTCCCGTTCCGCGAGCCGTTCGAACTGGGCGGTGGTGCCGTGGCCGTAGCGGTGCGCGGCGGCCCATGCGCGCAGGACGCGGAAGAAGGCGCGGTCTCCGACGGTGGTGCGCAGGGCGTGCAGGGTCATGGCGCCGCGGGCGTAGACGGGGGTGCCGAAGATGTTCGCGCCGCTGCCGGGGTCGCCGGGCGGGAACGCCCACAGGCCGTCGGTGGCGGGGCGGGCGTACAGGGCGTCGAAGGTCTTCTGGGCGGTGCTGCCGCCGTGCTGCTCGGCGTAGAGCCACTCGGTGTAGGTGGCGAAGCCCTCGTTGAGCCAGATGTCCTTCCAGGAGGTGAGGGAGACGGAGTCGCCGAACCACTGGTGGGCGCTCTCGTGGACGAGGGTGCTCAGGTCGGGGGCCCGGTCGTAGACGGGCCGCGACTGGGTCTCCAGGGCGTAGCCGACGTCCGGGGCGTGGTCGACGATGGAGCCGGCGGCGCGGAACGGGTAGGGCCCGAACAGCCCGCTCTCCCACTCCAGTACGGAGGGCAGCTGCTCGACCACGGGCGCGGCGGCCGCGGCCTCGCGCGGGTCGACGGCGTCGTAGACCTTGAGGCCGTCGCGGGTCGTGTACTGCTTGACCTGGAACTTTCCCACGGTGGCGGTGGCGAGGTAGGCGGCCATGGGTTCGGTCTGGCGCCAGCGGAAGGTGGTCCTGCCGTGGGTGGTGCGCCGGCCGAGGAGGACGCCGTTGGCGACGGCGGCGCGGTCCTCGGGGACGGTGATCGTGAAGTCGTAGGAGGACTTGTCGAGGGGATGGTTGTTGGCCGGGAACCAGGTCATGGCGCCCTGCGGTTCGCCGGCGACGAAGGCCCCGTCGTCGGTGGGGATCCAGCCGTCGAGGGAGCCGTCGGGGTCGGTGACCGGGCCGGGGGTGCCGTTGTAGGTGACGGTGACCTGGAACCGCTCGCCCTCGCGCAGGGCGCGCCGCGGGGTGACGACGAGTTCCTGGCCGTCGCGCCGGTGAGCGGCCTTGACGTGGTCGACGGTGAGGCCGGTGACCTTCAGCCCCTGGAAGTCGAGGTCGAAGCGGGTCAGCCGCCGGGTGGCGCGGGCGGTAAGAACCGCCGTGCCGTCGAGGTGCCGGCTGCCCGGGTCGTAGCGGAGGGTCAGGTCGTAGTGGCTCACGTGGTAGCCGCCGTTGCCGGCGAGCGGGAAGTAGGGGTCGCCGACGCCTGCGGTGCCCGCCGGTCCGGCCGCGGTGGCGGGTCCGGCCACCGCGAGCAGCGCCGCCAGGGCGACGGGGACGGTGACGGCGACGGTTTCGCGGCGCAGGAGGGTGGTGGCGCGTCTGCGAGGGTGTGTCACGTGCGCTCCTGGGGGGTGGCGTGTGATCAAACGTCCTCAGACTAGGGACTGGGCGCCCCGGGCTTCCCCCTCATTCAGGTCAAGCCGAGCGGTGTCGGCGGGCGTGCGGGGCCTACGCTCGGCAGGACCTGCCCACCCGATGACGGACGGACGGCCCGCCCATGAGTGTCCGCGTGCGTCGTGTCTACGACCCGCCCGAGCCCGACGACGGGCTGCGGGTCCTGGTCGACCGGCTGTGGCCGCGCGGGGTGTCGAAGGACGCGGCCCGCGTGGACGAGTGGCCGAAGGGCCTCACCCCGTCCACCGAGCTGCGCCGCTGGTACCACGCGGGCGAGGGGTCGTACGAGGAGTTCGCGCGCCGCTACGAGGCGGAGCTGACCGACCCCGAGGCGGCCCGGCTGCTGGACCGGTTGCGGGCGTCGGTCCGCGAGGGGCCGGTGACGCTGCTGACGTCCGCGAAGTCCCCGGAGCAGAGCCATACGGCGGTGCTGGTCCGCCTGTTGGAGGCGGACCGGCACTGACGGTCCGGGACGGGCGGCCCGCCGCCGGCCCGTCCACCCGTCCGCCTGCCCGCCGCCTGCCCGCCGTGAGCCCGGCCGCCCGTCTTCCTGGCCGTCCCCGTCAGGCCCTCCCTCAGCCCGTCTGCCGGGCCGCGGCCCGGCCTGCGGCCCGTCCGGAGAAGAGGCAGCCGCCGAGGAAGGTGCCTTCGAGGGCGTTGTAGCCGTGCACACCACCACCGCCGAAGCCGGCCACCTCGCCCGCCGCGTACAGGCCCTCGACCGGCTGTCCGTCGGTGCCCAGGGCGCGCGAGTCGAGGTCGGTCTGGATGCCGCCGAGGGTCTTGCGGGTGAGGACGTGCAGCTTGACGGCGATGAGCGGGCCGGCCTCGGGATCCAGGACGCGGTGCGGGCCGGCGACCCGGCCGAGCCGGTCGCCGATGTAGCGGCGCGCGTTGCGGATGCCCTGGACCTGGGAGTCCTTGGCGTAAGGGTTGGCCATCTGGAGGTCGCGGGCCTGGATCTGGCGGCGCAGGGTGTCCACGTCGAGCAGCGCCTTCTCCGTCAGCCCGTTCATCTTCTCGACGAGCTTGTCGAGGGTGTCGGCGATGACGAAGTCCGCGCCGCGGTCGAGGAACGCCTGCACCGGCGCGGGGGCGCCCTTGCCGAGCAGGCGGTCGCGCAGGACGGCCTTGCGGTCCTTGGCGGTGATGTCGGGGTTCTGCTCGGAGCCCGAGAGCGCGAACTCCTTCTCGACGATCTTGCGGGTGAGGATGAACCAGGAGTGGTCGTGCCCGGCGATGTCCTCGGTCGTCCGCAGGTGCTTGAGCGTGTTGAGCGTGTCGTAGCCCGGCAGGCACGGGTCGGGCAGGCGGCGGCCGAGGGCGTCGAACCACAGGGAGGACGGGCCGGGCAGGATGCGGATGCCGTGGCCGGGCCAGATCGGGTCCCAGTTCTGGATGCCCTCGGTGTAGTGCCACATGCGGTCGCGGTTGACCAGCCGGACACCGGCCCCGGCACTGATGTCGAGCATCCGGCCGTCGACGTAGGCGGGGACACCGGTGACCATCTCGGCGGGCGGCGTGCCCAGCCGCTCGGGCCAGTAGCGCCGCACGATCTCGTGGTTGGCGCCGATGCCGCCGCTGGTGACGACCACGGCCTGGGCGGTCAGCTCGAAGTCGCCGATGCGGTCGCGGTTGGAGGCGACGCCGCGCGCGCTGTCGTCGGGGGCGAGGACCGTGCCGCGCACCCCGCGGGCGGCGCCGTCGTCAAGGACCAGCTCGTCCACCTGGTGCCGGTGGTGGAAGGTCAGCAGCCCGTCCTTCGCCGCCTGCTTGGCGTACTTGACGAACGGCTCGACGACGCCCGTGCCGGTGCCCCAGGCGACATGGAAGCGGGGCACGGAGTTGCCGTGTCCGTCGGCGCGCAGATCGCCGCGTTCCGCCCAGCCGACGGTCGGCACGAAGGAGATCCCGTGCCCGGCGAGCCAGGACCGCTTCTCCCCCGCCGCGAACTCGACGTAGGCCCGCGCCCAGCGCACCGCCCAGGAGTCCTCGTCATCGGCGCGGTCGAACTGCGCGCTGCCCTGCCAGTCGTTCCAGGCGAGGTCGAAGGAGTCCTTGATGCCGAGGCGGCGCTGCTCCGGGGAGTCGACGAGGAAGAGCCCGCCGAAGGACCAGAACGCCTGGCCGCCGAGGTTGGCGGCGTTCTCCTGGTCGACCAGGGCGACCCGCCGGCCCCTGCTGGTGAGTTCGTGCGCCGCGACCAGGCCCGCGAGGCCCGCTCCGACGACGATGACGTCCGCGTCCATGGCGTCCGCTGCCTTTCTCCTGAGGATGTCATTCCGGGGTGCCGCTGCCGTCGGTCAACAGCGCGGTGAGCAGTTGCTTCAGCCAGACACGAGCACCCTCGACGTCCTTGTCCAGCAGCAGTTGGGCGGTGACCCCGTCGTAGGCCGCGACCACGGCGTGCGCCGCGCTGTCGACGTCCCCGAGCACGGCCGGCGGTTCGGCGAGGCCCCGGGCCCGGGCGAGCCGGTCGGCGATCGCCCGCCGCAGCCGCGCCCGGTGTTCCAGCAGGGTCTGCGCGACGTCCGGGGCGCGCGCGGCGTGCACCAGGAAGTCCGTCTTGACCAGGAGCCAGTCCAGGTCGAGCAGGAGCACCTCGGTGACGCGGTCGACGGCGGCGGGCACGTCGAGGTCGGGTCCGTCGAGGGCGAGGGCCCAGGACACCTGCTCGGCGATCAGGTCGGCCCGTTGCCGGTAGAGGGCGAAGAACAGCTCGTCCAGGCTGTCGAAGTTGGAGTAGAAGGCGCCCCTGCTGTAGCCGGCGGCCTCGCAGACCTCCTCGATGGAGACCCGCCCGAAGCCCTTGGCCGCGAACACCTCGAAGGCCGCGTCGAGCAGCCTGGCCCGCGTCCGGACCCGGCGCCTGGTGACGCGCCCGGTCGTCCGCCCGGTCTGCTCGGCCTGTTCGACCCGCTCCGCCGCCATCTCGGCCCTCCGTTCGATACGGGAATGTATCCGATACATCGATGTATCGAAAGACCTTGCGAAGCAAGCCGCATCACCTCCACCTCCGGCGCGGCGCAACCGAAGGGAACATATTTTCGATTAAGGCGTACGCTGGGACCATGACCGCGCACCACCTCCAGGGCTCCCTCTTCGACCAGACCGACGAACTGCGTCTCGGCCCCCTCGACGGGATCCGCCGGACCACGCTCGGGGCGGGCGCCTGGATCGACGTGCTGCCGGGCTGGCTGACCGGATCGGACACCCTGTTCGAAGAGCTGGCGACCGGGGTTCCCTGGCGTGCCGAGCGCCGGAAGATGTACGACAACGTCATCGACGTCCCGCGCCTGCTGGCCTTCTACGGAGCCGGTGAGGAACTGCCCCACCCGGTGCTGGCCCAGGCACGTCGGGCGCTGTCCGCGCACTACGCCGAGGAGCTGGGCGAGCCCTTCGTCACCGCCGGCCTGTGCCACTACCGCGACGGCCGGGACAGCGTCGCCTGGCACGGCGACCGGATCGGCCGCGGCTCCCGTGAGGACACCATGGTCGCGATCCTCTCCGTGGGCTCCCCGCGCGACCTGCTGCTGCGCCCGGCGCGCGGCGGCGAGACGGTACGGCGCCCGCTGGGACACGGCGACCTGATCGTGATGGGCGGCTCCTGCCAGCGGACCTGGGAGCACTGCGTACCGAAGTCCACCCGCGCCGCCGGGCCGCGCATCAGCGTCCAGTTCCGCCCGCGCGGGGTGCGCTGAAACGGAGCGGACGGTACCGGTGTCCCCACCCCTCAGGGGTCCGTAGTTTGACCGCATGACCGACCCGCCGGAGCCCGCGTCCACCGCCGGGGCACCGGCGAGCGCGCGGCCCCGGCGGACGGAACTGGACGTCCTGCGCGCCCTCGTGGTCGTCGGCCTGGTCTTCTTCCACGCCGCCCTGGTCTTCTCCCCCGACGACGACTTCTACGTCAAGAACCGCGACACGACCGAGGTCGTCACCGTCGTCGCGGGGCTCGGGGTGGTGTGGGCGATGCCGATGCTCTTCCTCGTGGCCGGTCTCGGTGCCCACTACTCGACCGGCCGGCGCGGCCCCGGCGGATTCGCCCGCGAACGCCTGCTGCGCCTCGGTGTCCCGCTGGTCCTCGCGACGCTCACCATCGTCCCCGTCCCGCAGTGGCTGCGGCTGCGCGCCGCCGACCCCGGCTACGACGAGCCGTACGGACGGTTCTGGCTGCATTTCTTCGATGTCCGCCCCGACCTCGGCGACTTCCCCTTCGTCCTGCGCGGGGAGCACTTCGAGACCGGCCACCTGTGGTTCGTGGTCCTCCTGCTCGCCTTCTGCCTGCTCCTCGCCCCGGTCGGGGGCCCACTGGCCCGCGGTGCGCCGCGGATCGGCGACGCGGTGACGCGCCGACCGGGCCTGCTGCTCCTGCCCGCCCTCCCGCTCGCCGCGATCGACTCCCTGCTGGGCATGGAGGAGAGCTACGCCGGCTGGAACCGCTGGGCGTACCTGGTGTTCTTCGTCCACGGCTACGCGCTGTCCGGCGACGACCGGATCCGGGCCGCGACACGACGCGTGGCCGTGCCGGCCGGCCTGCTCGGACTCGCGCTGTTCGCGGCGACCGCCCCCGGGTTCATGGGCGCGGACGACCCGTTCACCGACCGGACCCCGCTCGCGCTGGTCACCCGGGCGCTGTTCGGCGCGGCGGGCTGGGCCTGGGTGCTCGCGATCCTGGGACTGCTGGACCGGCCCCGGCCGCACCGCCGGCCGCCCGGCCGGGTCCTGGGGTATCTCGCGGTCGCGGCGCTGCCGTTGTACGTGCTCCACCAGCCGGTGGTCGTCGCCTTCGCCTACGGCGTGGTCGGCTGGCCCGCGCCGATCGCCGTCAAGTACGCGGCGATCGTGACCGCTTCGCTGACGGTGATCCTGCTGGTGTACGAGTACGGGGTGCGCCGGCGAGGGTGACGAGATTCCTGTTCGGCATGCGGGGAACCCCACCATCCGCATCCGTCCGGTGATCTGCTTTGCTGTCCCCGTCGACGACGGATCTCCAGGACACGGGACGGCCATGCGGGCAGACGTACGGCAAGTGGCGGACGGCACCTACCTGGTGCACGGCAGCAACACCAACTGGGTGATCCTCACCGAAGGGGACGCCGTCACCCTGATCGACACCGGCTACCCGGGAGACCGGCAGCTGGTCCTGGACTCCCTCGCCTCCGTGGGCAGTTCACCGGAGGCGGTCACGGCCGTGCTGATCACCCACGCCCACAACGACCACCTGGGCTCCGCCGAGCACCTGCGCTCCGCGTACGGCACCCCGGTGTATCTGCACGAGGCCGAAGTGCCGCACGCCCGAAGGGAGTTCCTCCAGCAGGTGAGCGTGGGCGAGGTGCTGAGGAACGCCTGGCGGCCCGGCGTCCTGCCCTGGATGGTGCACGCGCTGCGCTCCGGCGGCACCGAGCAGCACCCGGTCAGCGCGCCCGAGGCGTTTCCCGGCGCCGGCGGCCCGCTCGACCTGCCCGGCCGGCCGGTCCCGGTGCACACCCCCGGCCACACCGGCGGCCACGCCGTCTTCCACCTCCCGGAGGCGGGCGTGGTCGTCTCCGGCGACGCCCTGGTCAGCGGCCATCCGACCTCCCGGCTGGCGGGACCGCAGCTGCTGCCGGACATGTTCCACCACGAGCGCGCCCGCGCGGTGGAGTCCCTGGGCGTGATCGAAGGACTCCCGGCCGACCTGCTGCTGCCCGGCCACGGTCCGCTGCACCAGGGGTCAGTGAAGGCGGCGGCCCAGCAGGCCCGCGAACGCGCCGTCTAAGGTCAGGCCATGGCTTTGCAGATCAGCGCCACCAACCCGGAGCATCCGGCACTCCTGCTGGAGCTGCCCTGGCACCTGCCCCTGGAGGAGTGGCCCGAGGAGGTCCTCGTCCCGCTGCCCCGCGGCATCTCCCGCCACGTGGTGCGCTACGCCCAGGCCGGCGACGAGGTGATCGCCGTCAAGGAGCTCGCCGAGCGCCCCGCGCTGCGCGAGTACGAGCTGCTGCGCGACCTGGACCGGCTCGGCATCCCCGCCGTCGACCCGCTGGCCGTGGTCACCGGCCGCGCCGACGAGGGCGGCGTCCCGCTGGAATCGGTGCTGGTCACCCGGCATCTGGGCGGCTCGATGCCGTACCGCTCGATGTTCGAGACGACCATGCGCCCGGCGACCATGCACCGGCTCATGGACGCCCTCGCCGTGCTGCTGGTGCGGCTGCATCTGGCCGGGTTCGCGTGGGGCGACTGCTCGCTGTCCAACACGCTGTTCCGACGGGACGCGGGCGCCTACGCCGCCTACCTCGTCGACGCCGAGACCGGCGACCTGCACCCCCAGCTGAGCCCCGGCCAGCGCGACTACGACCTGGACCTCGCCCGCGTGAACATCAGCGGCGAGCTGCTCGACCTGGAGGCGTCCGGGGCGCTGCACCCCTCCGTGGACCCGATCGAGTTCGGCACGGAGATCTGCGCCCGCTACGGGGCGCTGTGGGAGGAACTGACCCGCACCTCGGTCTACCCGGCGGGCAAGTACCACTACATCGAGCGCCGGATCCGCCGGCTCAACGAGCTCGGTTTCGACGTCGCCGAGATGCAGATCGAGCACTCCTCCAACGGCGACACGGTCACCTTCGTGCCCAAGGTCGTCGACGCGGGCCACCACCAGCGCCAGCTGCTGCGCCTCACCGGCCTGGACACCGAGGAGAACCAGGCCCGGCGGCTGCTGAACGACCTGGAGAGCTGGATGGCCACCCAGGACGACTACGCCCCGGGCGACCCCCTCGCCGCCCGACCGGAGGTGCTGGCGCACCGCTGGGTGCGGGACGTCTTCCGCCCCACCGTGCGCGCGGTCCCCCTCGAGCTGCGCGGCTCCATGGACGCGGCGGAGATCTACCACGAGCTCCTCGAACACCGCTGGTACCTCTCGGAGCACGCGCAGCACGACATCGGGCTCGACACGGCGGTCGAGGACTACATCCAGAAGATCCTGCCCAAGGCACGGGAGACCCTGGAGCCGACGATCCCGGAGTGAGCCGGCCGGAGTGACTCAGTCGTGGGGCACGACGGCGACCGGGCAGTCCGCGTGGTGCAGGACGCCGTGCGCCACCGAGCCGATCCGGGCGCCCACGGCCGTGCGGTGGGCGCGGCGGCCGACCACCATCAGCTGCGCCCGCCCGGACACCGACAGCAGCACCTGCCCGGCGCTGCCCATCTCCACGTGCTCCACCACCGGCACGTCGGGGAACCGCTCCCGCCACGGTTCCAGGGCCGCGGCCAGCGCCTTCCTCTCGTACGGCTCCAGACCGCCGGCGTCGTCGGCGAGCTTGAGCGAGCCGGGGCTGTAGGCGAACACCGGCGGGAGCGTCCAGGCCCGTACCGCGCGGATGCCCGCGCCCCGGGCGGCCGCCGTCTCGAACGCGAAGCGCAGCGCGGGGGCGCTGTCCTCGGGCTCGCCGTGCTGGCCGACGACGATCTCGTGGCCGGCCACCTCGGAGGACGGCTTGTCACCGGCGCGGACCAGCACGACCGGGCGCGCGGCCTCGGCGATCACCTGCTGGCCGACCGAGCCCAGCAGGAATCCGACCACGGGCCCGTGCCCGCGCGAGCCGAGCACCAGCAGTTCCGCGTCCGCCGCGGCGGCGACGAGCGTCTCGACCGGGCTGCCCTCCTGGACTTCGGTGGTGACGGAGAGGGCCGGGTGCCGCTCGGCGACCGTGGCGACGGCCTCCCGCACGGAGTCCCGCACCCACCGCTCCTGGGCGTCCCGGTCCGCCACGTCGGCCGCCGCGTTCGGCTGGAACCGCCAGGCGTGCACCACCCGCAGTTCCAGGTCGCGCCGGACGGCCTCGCGGGCCGCCCAGGCGAGCGCCGCGAGGCTCTCGTCCGTCCCGTCGACCCCTGCCGTGATCGGGACCGTCATCCCGCCGCCTCCTCGTGTCGTGATCACATCCGTCGGGCCCAGTGTTCACTACGCTTCGGCCATGGCACTCGAGTGGGAGCAAGTGGTCGTCGACTCGGCCGACCCGGTGGCGCTGGGGCGCTGGTGGGCCGCGGCCCTCGACTGGGTGGTGATCAACGACGCGTCCGACGAGTACGAGATCCGACCGGAGCGTGACCGGCTGCCGGGCCTGATCTTCGTGCCCGTACCGGAGGGGAAGACGGTCAAGAACCGGCTCCATCCGGACTTCCGCCCCGACGACCAGGACGCCGAGGTGAACCGCCTGCTGTCCCTGGGCGCCCGCCGCATCGACATCGGCCAGGGCGAGCAGCCCTGGGTGGTACTGGCCGACCCCGAGGGCAACGAGTTCTGTGTGCTGGGGGCCCGGCGGCCGTCTTGACCGTGTGCGCCCGGTCCTGTCCTCGGAGCGCACGGTCCGCCGGTATCCCGGAGCGGAGCGGCGCGATCGAACATACGATGGGCGGAGCCGGCGCGCGGGCTTCGCCGTGCCGCCGTGAGTGACGACCCTCTCGGGGTGGGAGACGTATGGCACAGGCCGCCGATTCGGCGCGGACCGTCATCCTGACCGTGGACGACGACCCGGGGGTCTCCCGTGCCGTCGCCCGTGACCTGCGGCGCCGTTACGGCGGCACGTACCGGATCGTGCGCGCCGAGTCCGGGGAGTCCGCGCTGGAGGCGCTGCGCGAGCTGAAACTCCGTGGCGACCTGGTGGCGGTCATCCTCGCCGACTACCGGATGCCCCAGATGAACGGCATCGAGTTCCTCGAGCAGGCCCTGGACGTGTATCCGGGCGCCCGTCGCGTGCTGCTGACCGCGTACGCCGACACGAGCGCGGCGATCGACGCGATCAACGTCGTCGACCTCGACCACTATCTGCTCAAGCCGTGGGACCCGCCGGAGGAGAAGCTCTACCCCGTCCTGGACGATCTGCTGGACGCCTGGCGGTCCAGCGATCACCGGCCCGTGCCCGCCACGAAGGTGGTCGGGCACCGCTGGTCTGCGCGGTCGTCGGAGGTGCGGGAGTTCCTGGCCCGCAACCAGGTGCCGTACCGCTGGTACTCCGCCGACGAGCCGGAGGGGCAGCGGCTGCTGGCCGCGGCCGGGGTCGACGGGCAGCGGCTGCCGCTGGTGGTCACCGCGGACGGCACGCCCCTGGTCGAGCCGGACGCGCCCGAACTGGCCGCCCACGTGGGCCTGGCGACGACGCCGACGGCCGATTTCTACGACCTGGTGGTGATCGGCGGCGGCCCGGCCGGGCTCGGCTCGGCGGTGTACGGGGCCTCCGAGGGCCTGCGCACCGTGCTGGTGGAACGGTCCGCGACCGGTGGACAGGCCGGGCAGAGCTCCCGTATCGAGAACTACCTGGGCTTCCCGGACGGCGTGTCCGGGGCCCAGCTCACCGACCGGGCGCGGCGGCAGGCCACCAAGTTCGGCGCCGAGATCCTCACCGCGCGCGAGGTGACCGGGCTCGAGGTCAACGGCTCCGCGCGCGTCGTACGGTTCTCGGACGGCTCGGCGGTGGCCGCGCACAGCGTGATCCTCGCGACGGGCGTGTCGTACCGGCAGCTGGCGGCGCCGGGCTGCGACGACCTGACCGGCTGCGGGGTGTTCTACGGGTCGGCGCTCACCGAGGCGGCCTCCTGCCAGGGGCAGGACGTCTACATCGTGGGCGGCGCCAACTCGGCCGGCCAGGCGGCCATGTACCTGGCGAGAGGCGCCAAGTCCGTCACGCTGCTGGTGCGCGGGGAGTCCCTGGCGGCGTCGATGTCGTACTACCTGATCCAGCAGATCGACGAGTCGCCCAACATCACCGTGCGCCCCGGCACGGTCGTCGAGGCCGCGCACGGGGACGGCCACCTGGAGCAGCTGACCCTGCGGGACGTGACGACCGGCGAGACCGAGCTCGTCGACGCGCAGTGGATGTTCGTGTTCATCGGCGCGGCCCCGCTGACCGGCTGGTTGGACGGCACGGTGCTGCGCGACGAGCGCGGATTCATCCTCGCCGGGCCCGACCTCACGCCGGACGGACGGCCGCCGGCGGACTGGGCGCTGGACCGGCCGCCGTACCACCTGGAGACCAGTGTTCCCGGCGTGTTCGTGGCGGGCGACGCGCGCGCCGAGTCCGCGAAACGCGTCGCGTCCGCCGTAGGAGAGGGAGCCATGGCCGTGATGCTCGTCCACCGGTACCTGGAGCAGTCATGAGCGGGCAGTTGATGCCGTGCAGCCCGACCGAGATCAGCTCGCTGTTCCTGTTCGAGAAGCTCTCCCCCGAACAGCTCGGTCGGCTGTGCAGCGAGGGCCGGGTGGAGAGGTTCGAGCCCGGTCCGGTGTACACCGAGGGCGATCCGGCGACCTGCTTCTACGTGATGGTCGAGGGCTCGGTCGTGCTGTACCGGCGGGTGGGCGGCGACGACATCGAGGTGAGCCGCACCTCCCAGCGCGGGGTGTACGCCGGGGCCATGCAGGCCTACCTGGGGGACCAGGTGCCGCAGGTCTACAACAACTCGATGCGGGTGACCGAGCCGACGCGGTTCTTCGTACTGCCCGCCGAGTCGTTCTCGGCCATCATGCGGGAGTGGTTCCCGATGGCGGCGCACCTGCTGGAGGGGCTGTTCTTCGGTTCGAAGAACACCCAGCGGGCCGTCGGACAGCGGGAACGGCTGCTGGCCCTGGGCTCGTTGTCGGCGGGCCTGACCCATGAGCTCAACAACCCGGCCGCGGCGGCCGTGCGGGCCACCGCGACGCTGCGGGAGCGGGTGGCGAAGATGCGGCACAAGCTGGCCGTCATCGCCTCGGGAGCCTATGACGCGGAGGCGCTGACCCGGCTGATCGAGATCCAGGAGCGGACGGCCGAACTGGTCGCCAAGGCACCGGTGCTGAGCCCGCTGGAGGCCTCCGACCGGGAGGACGACCTGACCGACTGGCTCGACGACCACGGCATCCAGGAGGGTTGGCGGATCGCGCCGACCTTCGTACAGGCCGGGCTGGACGTGGACTGGCTGGAGCAGGTCGCGGCCGCCGTCGACGAGGACACCCTGCCGGGCGCGATGGGGTGGCTCAACTACACGGTCGAGACCGAGCTGTTGATGGACGAGATCGACGACTCCACCAACCGCATCTCGCACCTCGTCGACGCCGCCAAGCAGTACTCGCAGCTCGACCGCGCCCCCTACCGGGTCGTCGACGTGCACGAACTCCTCGACAGCACGCTGCTGATGCTGTCGGGCAAGATCGGGCAGCGCATCGAGGTCGTCAAGGACTACGACCGTGCGCTCCCCGCGATCCCGGCCTACCCGGCGGAACTCAACCAGGTGTGGACGAACCTCGTCGACAACGCCGTCTTCGCCGTCAACAGCGCGGGCGGCGAGGGCACGTTGACCGTGCGGACGGCACGCGAGGGCGACCGGCTGCTGGTGGAGTTCCGCGACACGGGCCCCGGCATCCCGCCGGACGTCCGGGGCCGCATCTTCGACCCCTTCTTCACCACCAAACCGGTGGGCGAGGGCACCGGGCTCGGCCTGGACATCTCCTGGCGGATCGTCGTCAACAAGCACCACGGCAACCTCCATGTGGAGTCCGTGCCGGGCGACACCCGCTTCCAGGTGCTGCTGCCGCTGACCGCCCCCGACCCCGAGAGCGCACCGGACGCCGAGACCGCCGAGGAGCCCGCATGACCGACGTAGACGCGATCGACCCGAGCGTTCCGCCCAGCGGTGCCGGCTGCGTGGACTGCGACGCGGCGGGCGGCTGGTGGTTCCACCTGCGACGCTGCGCGAGCTGCGGCCATGTCGGCTGCTGCGACTCCTCCCCCGCGCAGCACGCCACCGCTCACTACAAGGCGACCGGGCATCCCCTGGTGCGCAGTTTCGAGCCGGGCGAGGAGTGGTTCTGGGACTACTCCACCGACGAGCTGTACGAGTCCGGGCCCGAGCTCGCCGCTCCGGCCGCTCACCCCGCGGACCAGCCCGTGCCGGGCCCGGCCGGGCGGGTGCCGGAGAACTGGGCGCAGTCACTGCACCGCTGAGAACGAGCCGCCGAGAGCGGGCCGCCGCCGACGGACCGTCGACAGCGCGCCGTCGACAGCGGGCCGTGGAGCACGACACGGCAGGGCTCCCGGGATCGTCCCGGCAGGGCTCCGTTCCTGGTCGCGGGCCGCGTTGTCGGTGGCGCGTGCCAGGATGGGGTCGTGTCGCAGACCGTGTTCGCCACTCCGTTCATCGGCCGGGAAGAGGAGCTCGCCCGGCTCTTCGGCGTGCTCGAACGGGCCCGGGGCGGTGAGTCACGCGCGGTGCTGATCGCCGGGGACGCCGGCGTGGGCAAGACCCGGGTACTGGACGAGGTCGCCGCACGGGCGGCCCGCTCCGGCATGACCGTGCTCACCGGGCACTGTGTCGACCTCGGTGACGTGGGGCTGCCGTATCTGCCGTTCACCGAGATCCTCGGCCTGCTCGCCGCCGACGAGCGGTTCGCCGCCGTCCTCGCCGCGCATCCCCTGGTCGACCGGCTGCTCGGCGCGGGCACGGACGCCGACGAAGCGGGTCCCGCCCCGCACTCCGGCAGCGGAGAGGGGCGGCTGAGGCTGTTCGAGGGGATGGCGGCGCTGCTCGCCGACCTGTCGGACGTCACCCCGCTGCTCCTCGTCCTGGAGGATCTGCACTGGGCCGACCAGTCCTCCCGGGACCTGCTGCGCTTCCTGCTCAGCCGGGGCTTCCTCCAGCGGTCCACCGGCAACGGCTCCGGTCACCGGCTGGCGGTCCTGGCCTCCTACCGGGCCGACGACCTGCACCGCCGGCACCCGCTGCGCCCGCTGCTGGCGGAGCTGGTGCGGCTGCCGGCCGTGGACCGGCTGGAGCTGCGGCCGCTGGCGGACGCCGAGGTGACCCGGCTGCTGCGCGCCCTGGAGGGCCGGCCGCTGCCGGACGCCACGGTGCGCCGGATCGTGGAGCGTGCGGAGGGCAACGCCTTCTACGCGGAGGAGTTGCTCGCGGCCACGGACACGGAGGCCGGCGGAATGCCCAGCGGGCTGGCCGACCTCCTCCTCATCCGCGTCGAGCAACTCCCCGACACCGCCCAGCAGGTGCTGCGGACCGCCGCCGTCGCCGGCCGGCGGGTGGAACACGACCTGCTGCGGGACGCGGTCGGACTGCCCGAGGACGAACTGGAGTCGGCACTGCGGGAGGCCATCGGCCACCAGCTCCTGGTCGCGGGCGACGACGGCGCGTACGCCTTCCGGCACGCCCTCGCCCGCGAGGCGGTGTACGCCGATCTGCTGCCGGGTGAACGGTCGCGGCTGCACGGCGCGTTCGCCGCCCTGCTGGCCGGACGGGGCCACCGGGCCGAGACCGCGGCGGAGCGCGCCCACCACTATCGCGAGAGCCATGACCTGGGCGAGGCCCTCACCGCCTCGCTGGAGGCCGCCGACCACGCCCGGCGGGTCGGCGCGCCCGCCGAGGAACTGCGCCATCTGGAGGCCCTGCTCGACCTCTGGGAGTCGGTGCCCGCGACGGCCCTTCCCTCGGGCGAGGCGGCCGACCGCGTCACGCTGATGCTGCGCGCCTCGGCGGCGGCCGCGCACGCCGGAGAGGCGCACCGCGCGGTCTCCCTGACCCGGGCCGCGCTCGCGGGCGTCGGCCAGGACGCCGACTCCGAACTCGCCGCCCGGGTGCGGTACACGCTGGCCGGCACGCTCATGGGCGTCGACAGTCTGACGGCCGCGTTCGCCTACAGCAGCGAGGCGTTGGCGATGATCCCCGCCGAGCCGCCGACGCCGACCTGGGTGTGGGCCGCCGCCACGCATGTCCTGGCGGCCCGTCAGGTGGGTGACTCCGAGACCGCCCTGCGGGTCGCGCGCCAGGCGCTGCGCGCCGCCGAGCAACTCGACCTGACGGACGCGCGTGCCGACCTCCTGGTCTCGCTGGCCAACCTCGAGGGCGACGGCCGCCGCTCCGCCGCGGGCCGCGCGCGGCTGACGGAGGCGCGTGAACTGGCCCGGCGCGGCGACAACGCGCCGGTGGAGATGCGGGCCCTGTTCACCCTGGCCATCGGCGCCTTCGAGGCCGGGGAGCTGGCGGAGTGCCTGCCCTGGCTGGCCGAGGGCCTGGACCGCGCCCGCCGGGCGGGGCTGCTGTCCTCGCCGTATCCGCTGGAGATGCGGTACCTCCAGCTGCTGGTGCTCTACACGCTGGGCCGCTGGGACGAGTGTCTGCGGACGGCGAAGACCGACCTGGCGGTGCTGCCGGCGTCCGGTGGATTCGCGGTGGGTCCCGCCCTGTACGTGGGCCTGGCGCGCGGCGACAAGGGCGTCGCCGACCGGGCCCGGACCTTGATCGAGGGGCGTTTCGACTGGATGGCGGCGCTCGTCGCGGGCATCGTGCTGACCGACGCGGCGGTACTGAGCGGTGACGCCGAGGCGGCGGTGGCCCGGCTACGGTCCTCGGTCGAGGCTCTCACGGACGAAGCGGGCATGCTCCCGGACGTCACGGTCCGGCTCACCGCGCTCACCCTCACGGCGGTCGCCGAGGCGGCGGCCACGGCGCGGCGCGGCGGGGACGAGGCGGCGGCCGACCGCTGGGCGGCGACCGCGACGGAACTCCTGGAACCGGCCCGGTCCGTGGCCCTGCGGGGTGCGACGGGCGTGCCGCAGGGTCCGGAGGGGCGAGCCTGGCTGGCCCGCGCGGAGGCCGAGTGGGCATGGGCCACCACCGGGCCCGACCCGGCGGCCTGGGAGAGGACGGTGGCGGCGTTCGGCTACGGCGACGCCTACGAGCTCGCCCGCTGCCGACTGCGGTACGCGCAGGCCCTGCTGGCCGCCAGCCGTCGCGAGGACGCGGCGACCGAGGCACGTGCCGCCCGGGAGACGGCCGTACGGCTGGGCGCCACACCCCTGCTGGAGCGGGCGGACGACCTGCTCCGGCGTGGACGCCTCACGGACGCCGGGCCCGCCGCCCGGGGCGGTCCGGTCGCCCTGACGGCCCGGGAGCGGGATGTCCTGCGGCTGCTCGCGCTCGGCCGGAGCAACCGGCAGATCGGCGAGGAGCTGTTCATCAGCGGCAAGACGGCGAGCGTCCATGTCTCCAACATCCTCGCCAAGCTGAGCGCGGCGAGCCGTACCGAGGCCGTGGCGATCGCCTACCGCGAGCGGCTGCTCGAACCGGAGCTCGGCGCGTCGGGCTGATCCCGGCACCCTCGACCCGGCCCCGGCCCCGACCGCTGGGCGGCTGGGCGGCTGGGCGGCTGGGCGGCTGGGCGGCTGGGCGGCTGGGCGAGGGTGCACATGCGGGCGAGGAACCCGGGGGGCCTGCCGCCCGTTGTCCGGACAGGCCCGGCGGGGCCGGTACGACGACATCGGGGCGGCAGGATGAACGTGTTGGTTCCCGGGGGCAACCTGCCCCTCCCGGGCGGTGCCCTGGCCGCCCGGGTGCCCGGCCCCTTCGACGTCTGCGCCCTCGTCACGGACGACAGCGGCAAGGTCCGGGGGGACGCCGACTTCGTGTTCTACAACCAGCCGAAGGCGCCGGGAGCCCTGCTCCGGGGCGACACCCTGACGCTGGAATCCGACAGGCTGCGGGCCGGCGCCACCCGCGTCACGCTGGTCGTCGGCGCGGCCGAGCCGGACACACCCCTGGCCCGGCTGCCCCGGCCCACGCTGTATGTCACCGACGCGCCGGGCCGCGTACTGGCCCGGTTCACGCCACCGCCCACACAGGGCGAGACGGTGCTGTTGCTCGCGGAGTTCTACCGGCGTGGCGGCGGCTGGAAGCTGCGGGCGCTCGGCCAGGGGTACGCGGACGGACTGGCGGGCCTGGCCCGGGACTTCGGGGTGGAGGTCGTGGCGGAGGACAGCCCGCCCACGCGGGGACGGACCGCCGCCGGACCCCCGCGCGGGTACGCCGGGCAGCGCGGCACCGCCCCCGCGAGCCGACAGCCGACGACCGCGCCACGTCCTTCGAACCCACAGGCGACGACCGGCCCCCGCCCCGCGAGTCCGGGCCCCGCCTTCGCACCGCGCGGCTCGTCCACCCCGCGCAGCTCCCCGGTGTCCGCCTCCGATCCCGATGGCTTCCTCGCCCTCGTCAACCCCTCCCGCGCCACGGCCGGTTCGCCGCCCGTGTCCCTCGACGACCGCCTCGCCCGCGCGGCCCGCGCGCACGCGGCCGCCCTGGCGGCGGCCGGGCGGCTCGGCACCGAAGGTGCGGACGGCGTCTCGGTGCACCAGCGGGTCACGGCCGCCGGATACCGGTATCTCGCCGTCGGCGAGCACCTGGTCTCCGGGCCCCGCACCACCGCCGAGTTCGTCGCGTACTGCCGGCGCACCGACCGGGCCCGGCAGACCCTGCACGACCCGGCGTTCCGGCACGCCGCACTGGCACGGGCCACCGACGCACGCACCGGCGACACCTACTGGACCGCCCTGTGGGCGAATCCGCTCACCCCGGACGGCCTGGCCCGGACCACGGCCGAGGTCGTCGACCTCACCAACCGTGAGCGGGCGAGGGCCGGGCTGCCAGGCCTGGCCGTCGATCCCCTGCTCACGGCGGCGGCGCAGGCGCACAGCGCGGACATGGTGGCGCGCGCCTTCTACTCGCACACCTCGCCCGAGGGCAGCCAACCCTGGGACCGGGCCGCCGCCGCGGGCTCGACCCGGCGGACCATCGGCGAGAACATCGCCTGCGGCCAGCGCTCCCCCGCCGAGGTGATGGACGGCTGGATGAACAGTCCTGGTCATCGGGCCAACATCCGAAAGCCCGACTTCACCCACATCGGCGTCGGCTTCGCGGGCGGCGGCCCCTCGGGCACGTACTGGACCCAGCTCTTCGGCGCCTGACACCCCACCAGCCCCCGGGGGTGATCTACGCCTCACAGGCAACCCCCCTCACCGTGCCCGCGTCTTGACCGGCAGCACACCGCACTATACCCACCGTGTATACACAGAGTGCATACGTGAACACCCGGTGGTCTGCCGAAGGGAACCGATGTACGGCAAGGCATTCGCCCCGGAGTACCAGGGCGCTCTCACCACCCTGTCCGTGAACTCCTCGCTGGACGACGTACTGGCCGTCGGCACCGAGCGGTTGCGGGCGGCGGAGCAGGCCGGGGAACACGGCGAGGCGGCCCGCTCGGGACTCGCGGTCGCCGAGGCGCACCGACGTCTGGGACAGGTGCGGGAGGCCGACCGGGCCTGGAAGGCGAGTTACCGGGCGGCCCGGGACGCCGGTGACATCGCCGCGATGGCGTGGGCCCTGTGGAGCGGCGGCACCCTGGCCCGGCAGCGGGGCGCGTTCCCGCTGGCCCGACGGCTGCTGGGGCTCGCGGCCGAGTTGGGCGAGCAGGGCGGCGACATCGTGGTCCGCGGCTACTCGCTGGCCGGGCTGGCGGAGACCGGGCGCATCCAGGGCGACTACGAGGCCGTGGGCAGGCTGCACGAGCAGTTGCTGGCCGAGGCGCGCAGGCGCGGCGAGGCGCGGCACACGGTGTGGGCCCTGGAGGGCATCGCGCAGATGCACCGCAACTCCGGCGACCACGACACGGCGTACGCCCTTTTCGAGGAGGCGGCCCGGATCGCCGAGGGCGCCGAGGACCGCCGCGGTCACGCCTGGGCGCTGCGCGGGCTGGCCGACATCGTCTCCGCTCGGGACGGGGACACCGCACGCGCGCTCGGCGTGCTGACGGAGGCCGAGGAGTCCTGCCGCGCGATGAACCTGACCGGCGCGCTGGCCTACAACCACAAGATGCGCGGCAACGTCCTGTACCGGGCGGGGCGTTACCCCGAGGCGCGGCGGCTGTACACGCAGGCGCTCGACGAGTTCCGCGCCATGGGCGAGCCGCGCGGCGAGGCACTCTCCCGGCTCGGCCTGACGAAGGCGCTGGCCCGGCTGGGCCGCGACCGCGGAGAGACGGCGGCCGAACTGGCCGAACTGGCACGGGAGCTGGAGCGCATCGGGCTGCGGCACGCACGGGAGATGGTCGCCCGGGCACAGACCGAACTGGGGGTCGAGACATCGGCCCCGGCGACAGCGACAGCGACACACGCTGAGGCACCGGCACCGAAGCCGACACCGACCCCCACTCCGACCCCCACTCCGACACCGGAGCCGACTCCGACTCCCGCACCCGCACCCGCACCCGCACCCGCACCCGCACCCAGGGTTTCCGACGAGCACGCGGCGGTCGGCCGGTGACCACGCTCGGCACGACGGTGCGGGAAGCCACCGCGACGCGGTCCCGCGCTCCGCAGATCCTCGCCCGCTGCCGGGCGTTGGTGCGACCCGCGCTCATGGAGGCCGTCGGGCGGTCGCACCCCTGGGTGGGCGAGATGGCCGGCTACTCCTTCGGCTGGTGCGGGGTCGGCGGGGCGCCCGCGGCCGGCTCCGGAGGCAAGGGCGTACGGCAGGCCCTCGCGGTGCTCGGCGCCGAGGCGGCGGGTGCGCCCGCCCGGGCCGGGGTGCCCGCGGCGGTGGCGGTGGAGCTGGTGCACGCCTTCTCCCTGCTCCACGACGACATCATGGACGGCGATCCGACCCGGCGTGGGCGTGCCACGGTGTGGAAGGCGTACGGCACGGGACCGGCGGTGCTGGCCGGCGACGCCCTGTTCGCCCTGGCCGTGGAGACCCTCGCGCTCCAGCCGCCCCCGGCCGGCGCCGACGCCGTACGCCTGCTGTCCGGCGCCCTGGGGGACCTCGTCCGCGGTCAGGCCGACGACCTGCTGTTCGCCGCGCGGCCCTGGTCGGGTCCTGAGCGGGTGCGACCGGACGCCTATCGGGCGATGGCCGAGGGCAAGACCGGTGCGCTGCTGGGCTGTGCGGCCGCACTGGGGGCCGTGCTGGCCGGCGCGTCCCCGGCCGCGGCGGCCGCGCTGGACCGGGCGGGGCGGCATCTCGGGGTCGCGTTCCAGGTGGTCGACGACGTGCTGGGCATCTGGGGCGACCCGTCGGTCACCGGCAAACCCGTGCACGGCGATCTGCGCGAGCGGAAGAAGACGTTCCCGGTGCTGGCCGCGCTGGACTCGCCCGCTCCCGCCGCGCGTCGACTGGCCGTGCTTCTGGAGCGGGACGGCGACCCGGGCGAGGCGGCAGCGCTGGCCGAGGCGGCGGGCGGCCGGGCCGCGGCGCTGGCCGAGGTCGCGGCCGCCGAGTCCGCGCTGGCGGACGCCCCGCTGGCCGCAGGCGCCGTAGGCGACCTGCGCTCCCTGATCGGTTTCGCGGTGCGCCGGGACCTCTGACCCGGCCCGGCCGAGCTCACGCAATGCGCTGCTGCCGGTTCCCGACCGAACCGCTGCACCGGGGCGAATCCGCCTGCTGGGGAAAATCGCCGGGAGGGCCGCCGAGCAGGAATGCAGCACGGTCGAGAAGGCCGTTCCGGAGAACCGCGGCGAGTGCCGACCGGCTTGTTTACCGGCGGTTACACCGCAGGACGGACGCAGGACGACCCCCGGCAATTCCCTTTCTCGTACGTGCACTCGACTCAAAGCGACGCCCTTTTGAATAAAAGACAGGAATCACACCGGAGTTGCGGTCCAATTGAACGGACCCCCTCGCGCCGGTCGTACCACTGGGAAAGGTGAATGCCGGCGGTTCAGCGAGGGATGGCCATGGTCAAGACGCACGTCTCCACGCACGAGTGGGTCGCCGGGAGGTACCGGCTGATCGACGCGGTCCACCGGGAGACGAACCGCGTCGGCTGGTACGGCGAGTACGTCGAGGACACCGGGACGGCCCGGCCCTGCCTGGTCACCAGGATCGGGCTGCCGGCCGGCCAGGGCGAGGAGAAGGCCCGCCAGGCCGCCGACCGGGTCCTGCGTATGTCGGAGACGATGGCGCGGCTGTGTCCCGGCCGGATCGCCACGGTCGTCGACGCCGTGGAGGAGGCGGGTTCCCTGTGGACCGTCACCGAGTGGATCGACGGCCTGCCGCTGGGTCAACTCATCGACCAGAAGGGGGCGTTCAGTCCGGCCAAGGCGGCGGCGATCGGGCTGCAGCTGCTGGACGTGCTCGAGGTCGCGCACGGCGAGGGCATCACCCACGGCGAGCTGAGTCCCGGTCAGATCTTCGTGCGGGCCCGGGGCCCCCTCGTGCTGACCGGATTCGGACTGGCCGGCGCGACCCTCGCCCCCCGGGTGGCGGCCCCGGCGTACGCCTCCCCCGAGCAGGCCCGGGACGACCGGATCGGCCCGGCGGCCGACCTGTGGGCACTGGGCGCGATCCTGTACACGATGGTCGAGGGGCGGCCGCCGTACCGGGACCGGGACCGGCCCGAGAGCACGCTGAAGGGCGTGGACCGGCTGCCGCTGCGCACCCCGCTGCGGGCCGGTTCGCTCACCCCCACCGTGCAGGGGCTGCTGCGCAAGGACTCCCGGGAACGGCTGACCAGGACGGTCGTACGCCAGTCCCTCACCCGGGTGCTGGACGAGGACCCGCACGCCGTCATGCAGGCCCCCCGGCTGCAGCGGGCCTACGCCGCCGCCCGGTACGTCGGTCCGCGGTGGAGCGGCCGGGCCATGGCGGCCGGGACGGCGCTGGCCGTCGTCACCGTGGCGGTCGCCGCCCTCGCCGTGACCCACCAGCTGCCCGACACCGACGGCACCGCGGGCGGCGGCGCGCAGGCCCGGCCGTCCGCGCCCGCCGCGACACCCGGCGAGGACGCCGGCGAAAGAGACCCCGCGACGCCGACACCGACCGCGTCGGGCACCCCGTCGCCCAGCGAGTCCCCGGAATCCTCCCCCTCGGCGCCCGCCACCGCCGACGCCCTCCCCGAGGGCTACCGCGTGTACCGGGCGCCCGAGGGTTTCTCGGTCGCGCTCCCCAAGGGCTGGAAGCCGCTGGAGACCACGCGCGGCACCGATGGGGCCTACCGCGTCACCTTCGGGGCGTCCGGCGATCCGCGCACCCTCGCGGTGACCTACAGCGAGAGCGCCGGACCGGACCCGGTGGCCGTCTGGCGCGAGGACGTCGAGCCCAACCTGAAGAAGGACGAGGGTTTCCGTCGGCTCGGCGACATCGAGGCGACGACGTACCAGGGCTACAAGGCCGCCGACATGGAGTGGCTCGTGGACGTCGACGGCGCCCGGGGGCGCACGTTCGGCCGCGGTTTCCTCCTCGGCGGGCAGCGCAGTTTCTCGCTGCGCTGGACGACACCCGCGGCGGACTGGGGCAAGAGCGCCAACCGCGAGGCGCTGGACACGTTCCTGCGGACCTTCCGGCCGGGTTCAGCCTCCTGACCGGGGTGCCCGGCGCGGGGCGCGCAGCCTGCGCAGCGGGGTGCCGTGCAGCGGTTTCGTGTCCCAGCGGGCGGTGAACGTCCGGTCGGCGAGGGAGCAGGTCACCCGCAGGCGGTGCGGGGTCTCGAGGAACACGACATGCACCGCGAGGGTGTCGCCGTCGGTCCAGCCGCCGGTCACCGCGGTGGGCGGCGGCTCCTCGCCCGGCTGCCCGCCGCCGGGCTCCAGGGGCAGCTCCAGCCGCCGGTCACCCGGTTCCTCGACGAGGCCCAGCGTCCAGCCGTCGGCGCCCCCGGTGACGACGGCTCGGGTCAGTCCGGGCTGGTCGGCGCAGACTCCGCCGCTGGGGGTGAACTCGGCGCCCGACCACTGCGCGCCGCGCTCGGGCGGCGCGGGCGCGCCGGGGGCCGGGGGCAGCGCGAGGTGCGTCAGGCGCCGTGCGAGGGCCGCTTCGGCGTCCTCCCGGCCGGTCAGCGGTTCCGGCCGGAACGCGGGCAGCAGATGCTCCCAGACCAGGGTGAGCACGGCCTGCATGTCGTCGGTCGCCGCCGTCGTGGCGATCACGGCGTCGTGCTCGGGCAGGACCACGCAGAACTGTCCGTAGGCCCCGTCGCCGCGGTAGCCGTGCCGGGAGCGCCAGAACTGGAAGCCGTAGCCGCGCTCCCAGTCGGCGCGGTCCGCGTCGGAAGTCGCGCCGGGCGCCGTCGCCGTGTGCTCGCGGGTCGCCTCGGCCACCCATTCCTCGGACAGCAGCCGCTCGCCCTCCCACATGCCCCGGTCCAGGTACAGCTGTCCGAGCCGGGCGATCGCGTCCGTGGTGCCGTGCAGCCCGCTGAAGCCGATCTCACGGCCGGAACGGTCGGCGAGCCAGGCGACCTCGCCGATACCGAGCGGATCCAGCAGCCGCGGTCGCAGATACGCGGTGAGCGACTCTCCGGTGACGCGCTGCACGATCGCGGCGAGCGCGTAGGTGGCGGGCTGGTTGTACGCGAACACGGTTCCCGGGTCGCGGTCAGGCGGCAGCAGCAGGAAGCCCCGGACGAGGTCGTCGGGGTCGAGCGCGTGCGCCCGTTCGTACGTCTCCTCCTCGTGCCCGCTCGCCATCGCCGCCACGTGCCGCACCAGCATCGCGCGGCTGCGCGGGTCGGTGATCTCGGCGTCGAGCTCCGGGAAGTACGAGAGCACGGGGTCGTCGAGTCCGATCAGCCCCTCGGCGACGGCGAACCCGATGGCCGTGGACGTGAAGCTCTTGCTGAGCGAGTACAGCAGCTGCGGACGGTCGGGGGTGTACGGCTGCCACCAGCCGGCGGTGACGAGGCGGCCGTGGCGCAGGATCATCAGGCTGTGCGGCTCGATGGCCCCGCTGGACTCGACGGCGTCGAGGAAGGCGAGAACGCCGGTGGCGTCGACGCCCTGGGCGGACGGGGGGCTCGAAGGCAGCGGGCGGGCGTTCATCCCCGCATCCTCTCCCGGACGACGACGATGATCGACGGTCTGTTTCCGGTCACGGGCGCCTGTTTCCTCCCCCGGTGGCCGGGGGACTCGGGCCCCATGGTGCAAATCGGATACACGATGATGACCGAACAGGCCGGCCCTCGTGACCTGGTCGACCACGTGGTGCGTGCCGAGGAGGCGGGCTTCGACTTCTCGGTGACCTCGGACCACTACTTTCCGTGGCTGCGCTCGCAGGGCCACGCGCCGTACGCGTGGAGTGTGCTCGGCGCCGCAGCCCAAGCCACGTCACGCATTCCGCTGATGACGTACGTGACGTGTCCGACCTTCCGCTACCACCCGGCGGTGGTGGCGCAGAAGGCCGCCACGATGCAGCTGCTGTCGGAGGGGCGCTTCCGGCTGGGCCTGGGCTCCGGGGAGAACCTCAACGAACATGTGGTGGGCGGCGGCTGGCCCTCCGTGGATGTGCGGCACGAGATGTTCGAGGAGGCCGTGGAGATCATCCGCGCGCTGTTCGAGGGTGGGCATGTGACGCGGCACGGCACCCACTACGACGTGGACTCGGCCCGGCTGTGGGACCTGCCCGACGAGCCGCCGCCGATCGGCATCGCCGTCTCCGGCGAGCGTTCGTGCGCACTCGCGGGCCGGCTGGCCGACCTCGTGATCGCCACCGAGCCCAAGGCGGACCTGCTGTCCTCGTTCGACCGCCACGGCGGGGCGGGCAAGCCGCGGGTGGGCCAGCTTCCGGTCTGCCACGGCCCGGACCGGGACGCGGCCGTGCAGCGGGCGCACGACCAGTTCCGCTGGTTCGGCAGCGGCTGGAAGGTGAACTCCGAACTGCCCCACCCGGACTCCTTCGACGCGGCGACACAGTTCGTGACGCCCGACGACGTCGCCGCCTCGATCCCCTGCGGCGACGACCCGGACGACTTCGTCGAGGCCGTACGCCCGTATGCCGAGGCCGGGTTCACGGAGATCGCCCTGGTGCAGATCGGCGGGGACAGCCAGCCCGCGTACCTGGACTGGTCGGAGAAGACCCTGCTGCCCGCGCTGCGGAAGGCCTTCGCCTGACGGGCCGCGCGGCCCGCACGCGGGTCCGGCAAAGCATCGCCAAGAGGTGCATATAGGCTGCCGGTCTGCACTTTCGCAGTGCCGATCCTACGTCCAGCAGCCCGCAGAGGAGAGTCATCCGTGACCCTGGCGATCGACCTGCCCGAGACGTCCCCCGAGACGTCCCCCGCGCCCCTGTCCGACCTCGTGGCGCGGGACGCCCGTGAGTTCGGCGTCTACGCGCGGACCGGCGGGTGGGCCTTCGGCCTGATGGTGGCGCGCAGCGTCCGGCCGGGCGGGCAGAGCGCGGACGAGACGCCGAAGGTGTCGGCGAAGGAGTTCGCCGAACTGGCCGGCTGCTCCGCCGAGCGCGTCATGCGGTACTACAAGGCCTGGGACCGGGCGGCGGACGACGGTCTCGTCCCGCACTTCGAGGAGCTCGCGCCGGGCCAGGAGGTCGAGCTGCCGGACGCCGAGGTGTGGCTGACCTACTACGTCTCCCGGTCCAGCGCGGGCTCGGAGCGCGGCACCGCCATCGCGGAGGCCGCCGAGGCCGAGGGCATCCGTCCGACGAAGGCGCTGGAGGTCGCGGAGAACCCCACCGCGCTGCGCGCCGCGATCCTCGCCGACCCGTCGACCGCCCGCGCGGCCCGCGCCGCCCTCCTGGACCGCCTCAAGGAGGACCCCGATCTCCAGATCGAGCTGGCCCGGGACGTCGTACGCACCGACGACCTCAAGAAGGCCGTGGCCACCGAGAGCCGCTCGGCCGACCGCATCGGCTACGTGCGTCAGATCGCCGAGTCCGGCCAGATCAAGACGCCCGCAGGACAGACCCTCACCCTCGACGCGCCGGCCGAGCTGCGCCAGGAGGCCGAACGCCACCTCTCGCTGCTCGACGAGCTGAACGACGACGAGGACGCGGGCGAGTGGGCGAGCGATGCCTACGACACGATGAAGAGCCTGGTCGTGGAGACCGTCGAGGCCGACCCCGAGCTGCGCGTCCAGGAGCGGCGCACGAAGTTCTACAGCAGCCTCCAGCGGGCGACGAAGGTGTTCGAGGAGCTGACCTTCGACGACGTCGACGCGCAGGAGTTCTACGAGGACGACATGGTCCAGCAACTGGAGGAGCTCCAGCAGGCGATCGGCAGCTGCATCACCGCGCTGCGCGGTGCCCGGGGCACCGCGCCGGAAGCCGGTTAGTCCGGCGCCGGCGCGTGTCCGGTGTCAGTCCGTCGTGTAGCGGCGGCGGGTCCACAGCGGCAGCACGAACCAGCACAGCGCGTACCACGTGAACACACCCGCGACGAGGTAGGGCACGAACTCGTCGTGGGTGGCCACGCGCAGGATCAGCAGCAGCGAGGCGGTCATGGTGGCGAGCAGCAGGAGCAGGCCGACGAAGGTCAGCCGGGACGCCCACTGCACCGCCTGCGGTTTCACGCGGCGCCCGGAGACCAGGCGGTGCAGGGAGACGGGACCTATGAGGGCGCCCGTCGCGCAGGCGCCCAGGACCACGGTCACGATGTAGATGACCTGGTCGACGTGTTGCAGGTCCGCGTAGCGCGGGGTGAACACGACGGTCAGCAGGAAGCCGAAGAGGATCTGCACGCCCGTCTGGGCGACCCTGATCTCCTGGATCAGCTCCCCCCACATACGGTCGGCTCTCTCCTCCTCGGTCTCGTCCCGCCCCGTGCGCCGCTCGGCCTTCGCCGCCGTGTCCGTCACGTGTGCTGTCCTCCCGTTCGAGTGGTCGGTCCCCTCTCTCCCGGCGAGTACCCCGTGAACGGCGGTTCTCTCGGTCCGTCGCTTGCTCGTGGCTACCAGCGTCCCTCGACCTGCTCCTTCACGCGCCGCTCGTAGAGGTCGCGGACCGCGGCGAGGGTCTCCCCGGTCAGCTCCGGGAGCTTGGCGGCGGCCGCGTTGGCGCGGGCCTGTTCGGGTGAGCGGGCACCCGGGATGACGGTGGTCACGCCGGGCTGCTGGATGATCCAGCGCAGCGCCAGCTGGGCCGGCGTGTACCCCTCGGGCGCGAGGGCGGCGAACTCGACGGCGGCCTCGACGCCGGTGGCGTAGTCGACGCCGGAGAACGTCTCGCCCTGGTCGAAGGACTCGCCGTGCCGGTTGTAGGCGCGGTGGTCGTTCTCCGGGAAGACGGTGTCCTTGGTGTACTTGCCGGAGAGCAGTCCGGAGGCGAGCGGGACGCGGGCGATGATGCCGACGCCGGCCTCCCGGGCCGCCGGGAGCACCTCGTACAGGGGCTTCAGCCGGAACGGGTTGAGGATGATCTGCACGCTCGCCACCCCCGGCCGGGCGACCGCGGTGAGGGCCTCGGCGCAGGTCTCCACGCTGACCCCGTAGTGCGCGATGCGTTCCTCCTCGACGAGGGTGTCGAGGGCGTCGAAGACCTCGTCACGGGAGTAGACGGGGGTGGGCGGGCAGTGCAGCTGCACCAGGTCGACGCGGTCGACGCCGAGGTTGCGCCGGGAGCGGTCGTTCCAGGCGCGGAAGTTGTCCAGGACGTAGTTCTCGGGGATCTGGTCGACGCGGCGGCCCATCTTGGTGGCGACCAGCACGTGCAGGTCGGGCCGGCCGCTCAGGAAGGTGGCGATGGTCTGCTCGCTGCGTCCGTCGCCGTAGACGTCGGCGGTGTCGAAGAAGGTCACCCCCGACTCGGCCGCCGCCTCCAGAACGGTCAGCGCCTCCTTGTCGTCGACGTCTCCCCAGTCGGCGCCCAGTTGCCAGGTGCCGAGACCGACGACGGATGCGTGCTGACCAGACCTACCGAATTCGCGCTCGTCCATGACGTCAGTCTGTCATCCGCCGTGACCTGGTGCGGAACGGACCGCTCCGGGCTGCCACCGGGGAATCTTTCACCCTCACGAGTGACGCTGTTCGAGACGGCGGCCGTATGTGCGGACGGGCCCCTACGGTGAGCGCGTGACTGATCGTTCAGTGAGCAACCATCAGCCGGGGGCCAAGGGCGGAGACTCCTCCTGGGCCCGTCGTGGCTTCCTGGGCACCGCGGCCGCCGCCCTGCTCGGCGCGCCTCTCCTGGTGGCCGCCGATCCGGCCGTCGCGGCGCAGGAGTTGCCGGACTTCCCCCCGGACGTGCCCCTCTCCCGTACGGCGTACCGCAACTGGGACGGCGAGATCACCGTGACCGGCGTGTGGGCCTGCGCGCCCGAGGACCCCGTCCGGGCGGTGGAGGTCGTCAACTGGGCCTGGCGGCACGGCTGGACGGTCCGGCCCCGGGGCGCCTCGCACGGCTGGTCGCCCCTGACCGTCCCGGAGGGCCTGGCCGCGGACGCGCCGGTCCTGCTCGTCGACACCGCGGCGCATCTGACCGGCCTGGCCCTGGAGTCGGCCGACGAGGTGCGGGCCGGGGCGGGGGTCACCCTCGAAACCCTGCTCACCTACCTCGAAGGGCACGGTCTCGGCGTCACCGCCGCGCCGGCCCCCGGCGACCTCACCCTGGGCGGCGCCCTCGCCGTCGACGCGCACGGCACCGCCGTACCGGCGCGGGGCGAGCAGCGGCTGCCCGGACAGACGTACGGCTCGCTCAGCAACCGCGTGCTCTCCCTGACGGCCGTGGTGTGGGACGCGGACAGCGGGGCCTACGCCCTGCGGACGTACCGCCGTGACGAGGCGGACTGCGCGGCGCTGCTCACGCATCTCGGGCGGTCGCTGGTCACCGAGGTGGTGCTGCGGGTGGGGGCGAACAGCAACCTGCGGTGCGTGAGCCGTACGGACATCCCGGCGAAGGAACTGTTCGCGGCGCCCGGCGCGCAGGGGCGGAGCCTGGCGGCCTTCCTGGAGGCCGAGGGCCGGGTCGAGGCGATCTGGTTCGCGTTCACCGAGTTCCCCTGGCTCAAGGTGTGGTCCGTCGAACCGGCCAGGCCGCTCACCTCACGGCGCGTGACGTCGCCGTACCCGTATCCCTTCTCCGACAACGTGCCGAAGCCGGTGGCGGACCTGGCCGGGCGGATGGTCGCGGACGCGGCCTGGTATCTGGCGCCGGTGCTCGGCAACGCCCAGCTCGACGTGGCCGCGCTCGGGCTCGTGGCGACCCTGTCGGCGGACATCTGGGGGCCGTCGAAGAACACCCTGCTGTACATCAGGCCGACCACCCTGCGGGTGCACGCCAACGGGTACGCGGTCCTGACCGGCCGGGACCAGGTCCAGCGTGTCGTCTCCGAGTTCACCTCCTTCTACCGGGAGCGGCTGACCGCGTACGCCGCCCTGTGCCGCTTCCCCGTCAACGGGTCGGTGGAGATCCGGGTGACCGGTCTCGACGATCCGGCCGAGGCCGGTCTCACCGGTGCCCGGGCGCCGGCGCTCTCCGCGCTGCGGCCCGACCCGGACCACCCCGAGTGGGACACGGCCGTGTGGCTGGACGTGCTGACGCTGCCGGGGACGCCGTACGCCGACGCGTTCTACCGTGAGCTGGAGCGCTTCCTCCTCTCGACCTACGACGGCACGCACGCCCGCACCCGGGTGGAGTGGTCGAAGGGCTGGGCGTACACGGACGAGGCCGCGTGGAGCGACGGGGAGGTGCTCGGGACGGCGGTGCCCGGGTCCTTCGGCGGCGCGTGGGACGAGGCGGCGGCCGTGCTGGAACGGCTCGATCCGCACCGGGTGTTCCGCGCGCCCCTGCACGGGCGGCTGTTCCCCTAGGAAGACCGGGGCGACAGGCGACGGTCAGCGACCGTCCAGATGGGCCTGCGCCGTCGGCCCGTACCGCGCGACGATGTCCTCGATCGGCGTCGCCCTGAGTTCGCTCCCGCGGGCGATGCCGAACATCACGCCCAGGCCGAGCACGGTGGCCACGGCGAGTTCGGCCCGGATCCCCGGGTCGGGTCCGGCGAGGCGGGCGGCCAGGCGTTCGGTGACCTGGGTGCGGAAGTTGGCGCGCAGGATGTCGCCGTGGTCGCCGTGCAGGGGCGCGAACGCGATGCGCAGCACGGGGTCGGCGCCGCGCTCGCGCTGGCTCGCCACCACGTGCCGGACCATGTGCGCGCCCAGCTCCCCCAGCGGGGCGTCGAGCAGGGCGTCGGCGTCCTCCTCGAAGGACATCACCCGGGCGAACAGGGCGTCCTTGTTGCCGAAGTACTTCAGGACCAGCGGCGCGCTCACCCCGGCGCGTTCCGCGACGGCCTTGAGGGTGATGTCGGCGTGCGCCTGTCGGGCGAGGAAGTACCGGGCGGCGCGCAGGATCGCCGCCTTGGTCGCCTCGGCGTCGCGCCGGGCGGGGGCCGGCGGCCGGGGCGCGGCCGAGGCGTCGGATGGAGTGCTCACGGCACTCATGCTCCCTCCAACGCCCCGTCGCCGACGGAGCGGGTACGGCCGCGGACCCGCCGGGTGTCCTGCGGTCCGGCGTCGCCGGGGATGGTGAGCGCCACCGCGCACGCGGCCAGGGCCACCGCGCCCGCGACGCCGAACGCCAGCAGATAGCCGTGCAGGGTCGGCACCGGTACTCCGCCGACGAGGCCGGTGTGGTGGACGAGGACGGCGGCGACGGCGGCGCTGGAGGTGGCCTGGCCGATGGTGCGCATCAGCACGTTGAAGCCGTTCGCCGAGGCGGTCTGTCCGGGCGGGACCGCACGCAGGATCAGCGAGGGCAGCGCCGAGTACGCGAGGGTGGTGCCGGTCGCCACGACCGTCGCCCCCACCATGATCATCCACAGGTCGCGGCTGTCGGCGATGCGCAGGGCGTACCCGGAGGCGATGACGGCGGCACCGAGGGCGAGGGTGATCCGCGGCCCGCGTCTTTCGGAGATACGGGCGGAGAGCGGCGAGAACAGCAGCATGGTGATGCCGCCGGGCAGCAGGCACAGGCCCGTCTGGACGATGGACAGCCCGAGCCCGTACCCGCTGGCCTCGGGCGCCTGCACCAACTGGGCGGTCACCAGGGAGTTGGCGTAGAAGGCGAAGCCGGTCAGGAGCGCCGCCACATGGGACAGGCCCACCCTCGGCCGGGACACCAACCGCAGGTCCACCAGGGGCTGTTCGGCACGCAGTTGATGCCACCACCACAGGCAGAGGACGAGCACGGCGGCGAGGAACAGACCCACTACCCGGGCACTCCCCCAGCCCCACTGGCCGCCCTGGGACACGGCGAGGAGCAGGCTGATCAGCCCGACGGCCAGCCCGAGCGCCCCCGTCACGTCGAATCGGCCGGGCTCGCGCACGGGCGACTCCGGCACCGCCCAGCGGATCAGCGCGACCCCGGTCGCGCCCAGCGCGGCGGTCACCCAGAACATCACGTGCCAGTTGGCGTACTGCACGACCACGGCCGCCGCCGGCAGTCCGAGCGCGGCGCCGATACCCACGGTGGAGCTCATCAGCGCCACGGCGGATCCCCGGCGTTCCGGCGGCAGTTCGTCGCGCAGGATGCTGATGGACAGCGGGACGACGGAGGACGCGGCGCCCTGGAGGGTCCGGGCCGCGATCAGCACGCCGATGTCGGAGGTCAGGGCGCAGATCACCGAGCCGGCGGCCATCAGGCCGAACGAGACGAGCAGCACGCGCCGCTTGCCGTACATGTCCCCGGCGCGGCCGAGGACGGGGGTGAGGACCGCGCCGGACAGCAGCGAGGCGGTCACCATCCAGGAGACCGCGCCCGCCGAGGCGCCGGTCAGCCGGGGCAGGTCGGGCAGCAGGGGAACGACGACGGTCTGCATGACCGCCATGAGGATGCCGCAGTACGCCAGGACCCAGATGGTGAGCCGGGCCCGTGGACCGGCTGCTCCCTCTGCCCGGGCGGGTATCGGAGCGGGCGACGCCATGGACACTCCAGCGGCCTGAAGGAAACGAAAAAGGGTGAATGGCAATTCACCGTATCAGTGAATTGCCATTCACCCCATGCCCGTCCGTGTCTCCGTGACGGTCTCCCGGCTACTTTCGCGAGGTCAGCGCCCTGGCGTGCGCGCCGCGCGCCAGCTTCGGCCCCAGCCAGCGCTTGAACCGGCGCAGGGCCCCCAGCTGCCCGGCGGCCCGGTCGAGCCGGTAGTACAGCTGGGGCGGGACGTAGGGCAGCAGGGGTGAGTGGCGCTGGCCGAGCAGGGCGAACATCTGCTCCGGGGGGAGGTGGATGTAGCGGGTGAGGTTCTCGTACCACTGGGCGCTGTAGCGGGCGGCGCTCTGCAGCGACAGCAGGGCGGACTTGCGTTCCCCTTCGTAGCGGGCGAGGGCCGTCGGCAGGTCGGCGCTCTCCCGCAGGGCGTCGGCGAGGGCGATGGCGTCCTCCAGGGCGAGGGTGGTGCCGGCGCCGATCGAGTAGTGGGTGGTGTGGGCGGCGTCGCCGATAAGGACGAGGTTGCCGCGGTACCAGCTGCGGTTGGTGAGGGTACGGAAGGTCAGCCACTGGGTGCTGCCGTCGGCGGCGGCGCGGCCGATCAGGGGCCGGCCGTCGAGGATGTGCGCGAAGAGCTTCCCGAGCCGGGCCAGTCCGTCGCCCTCGCTCGCCCGGTCGAGGCCGAGTCCGGCCAGGGTATCGGGGGCGCACTCGATGACGCAGGTGCTCTGCTCGGAGCTGAAGGGGTAGCCGTAGCACCAGATCCAGCCGTGCTCGGTCTCCACGAAGGCGAAGGTGAAGGAGTCGAACACCTTGGTGGTGCCGAGCCAGATGTAGGAGTTGCGCCCCGGGGTGAGTTCGGCGCCGAAGTCGTCGGCGTGGTGCGTGCGCAGAACACTGTGCACGCCGTCGCCGGCCACGACGAGATCGGCGTCCGGCAGGTTCTCGGCGGTGATCCCGCTCTCGTACTCCAGCCGCACGCCGAGGGCGCGGGCGCGGGCGGCGAGGATCTCCAGCAGCTTGTGCCGGCCGATGCCGTGCCCCTCGTCGCCCGGCTGACGGGTCGCCAGGTCCCGTACGTGGGCGACGCCCTCGTTCCAGCGGACGGATTCCGCCTCGATCGCGCTCGCCGACTCGGGGTCGCAGTCGCGGAGTCGGTCGAGGAGTCCCTGCCAGTACGTGACACCCCAGCCGTAGGTCGAGCCCTCCGGGTCGCGCTCGTGGACGGTGACGTCGTGGGACGGATCCTGGCGCTTGAGCAGGATCGAGAGATACAGGCCGGCGGGCCCGCCGCCGACACAGGCGACCTTCACGCACACTCCCAGGAGTTACCAGACGTGGTTGATTGACGACGCAGGGTAGCAGGGCTCGATGCCCTCGCCGGGACGCCCCACCTGCCCGATCACGCCACTTTCCCCACGTGGGCCACACCACCGCGGAGAGGCCGGCGCGCGAAAGATCACCGGAACCGGTGCGTTCACGGAAAGGAATTGCCCCTTCCGCCCGAGCCGATCCCCCGCCCGCAACAAGATCATCTTCGTTCAAGATTGCACGACATGTAATTGATTGTCCTGATCACAGCCAACCCCTCTCGGGCGATTTCTCCCTTTCTCCCCCAGGTCGATAGGCATACGGGGTCGTCAACCGAACGCATCCCAGGAGGTCCCGCATGCCGGAACTCAGCCGTCGTCGCGCACTCACCGCGGCGGCCGCCGTCACCGGTGCCGCGCTGGTCGCCGTCCCCGCCGCCCGGGCGGACGACCATCAGCACGACTCGCACGGCTCCCCCGATTCCTTCGACGAGGTCTACAAGGGCCGCCGAATACAGGGCCGGCCCACCGAGGGCGGCGGCCATCACCACGGCGGCGGCTACGGCGTGTACGTCGACGGGGTCGAACTGCACGTGATGCGCAACGCCGACGGGACCTGGATCAGCGTGGTCAGCCACTACGACCCGGTGCCCACCCCGCGGGCCGCCGCCCGCGCCGCGGTCGACGAGCTCCAGGGCGCGCGACTCGTCCCGTTCCCCGTCGGCTGACCGGCCGACCGCCCCACTTCCGCGCACACTTGGAGCACCGCACATGACCGTCCGCAAGAACCAGGCGTCCCTGACCTCCGACGAGAAGCGGCGCTTCGTCGCCGCCGTCCTCCAGCTCAAGCGCAGCGGCCGCTACGACGCCTTCGTCACCACCCACAACGGGTTCATCCTCGGTGACACCGACAACGGCGAGCGCACCGGCCACCGTTCCCCCTCCTTCCTGCCGTGGCACCGCAGATTCCTGCTGGAGTTCGAGCGGGCGCTCCAGGCGGTGGACGCCTCGGTGGCGCTGCCGTACTGGGACTGGTCCACCGACCGTTCCCCGCGTTCCTCGCTGTGGGCGCCGGACTTCCTCGGCGGCAGCGGGCGCAGCCGGGACGGCCAGGTGATGGACGGTCCGTTCGCCGCCTCGGCCGGCGGCTGGGCCGTCAACGTCCGGGTGGACGGCCGCGGCTACCTCCGGCGCGCGCTGGGGGCGGGCGTGCGTGAGCTGCCGACCCGGGCCGAGGTCGAGTCCGTGCTGTCGATGGCGACCTACGACATGGCCCCCTGGAACAGCGGCTCCGACGGCTTCCGCAACCATCTGGAGGGCTGGCGCGGGGTCAATCTGCACAACCGGGTCCATGTGTGGGTCGGCGGGCAGATGGCGACCGGGGTCTCCCCCAACGACCCGGTGTTCTGGCTGCACCACGCCTACATCGACAAGCTGTGGGCCCAGTGGCAGCGCCGGCATCCCGGGTCCGCCTACCTCCCGGGCGGCGGTACGCCGGACGTCGTCGACCTCCACGAGACGATGAAGCCGTGGAACGACACCACCCCGGCCGACCTCCTCGACCACACCGCCCACTACACCTTCGACACCGACTGATCGTCACCCACCGGTTTGCCCGGCAGGCCACGGGTACCCGCGACGGACACACAGCGACGAGACGAACCACCAAGGACGAAGGGGGAGACGATCGTGTCGCAGGTCGAGGAATCCATCGAGGTCGGCGTGCCCGTGCACACGGCGTACGACCAGTGGACGCAGTTCGAGACGTTCCCGGCGTTCATGAGCGGGGTGGACCGCATCGAGCAGCGCACGGACACGCTCACCCACTGGGTGACCAGTGTGAACGGCGTGCGCCGGGAGTTCGACGCGGAGATCACCGAACAGATCCCGGACGAACGGGTCGCCTGGACCACGGTCTCCGGCGAGGCCCGGCAGGCCGGTGTGGTGACCTTCCACCGGCTCGACGACAGCCACACCAAGGTGATGCTCCAGATGGAGTTCCAGCCGGAGGGCGTCACCGAGACCGTCGGCGACAAGCTGGGCTTCGTGAAGCGGCAGACCAAGGGTGACCTGGAGCGCTTCAAGGAGTTCATCGAGGAGCGCGGTCTGGAGACCGGAGGCTGGCGCGGCGTCGTGCTGTGACCCGCGCGCCGCTCAGCCCGCGTCGGCGTCCGCCGTACGGCACTCCGGGTGCCCCCAGCCCTGCGCGTTCTTGGCGATCTGCTCGCCTGCCGCGTACGGGCGGCCGCACACACAGCGGCCGGGGAACTTGGCCTTGAGCGTGCGGGACGCCGAACCACCGCTCCGCCGGGGGGACTTGCCCCCGGCGGAGCGGCCGGTTTTCGCGGTCTTCCCCTTCGGGGTGTCCGGCGAGGCCGGCGGCTCCGGGGAGCCCTGCTCGCTGCCCGCCGGCTGCTGGACGACGGCCGCCTGGCTGGCGGCGCGGTCGGCGAAGTCGTTGAGCGGGTCGCCGTCGACCTGGTGGGCGGGCACATAGCGGAAGTCGACCGAGCGGCCGTCGAGCAGTTCGTCGATGCGGACGACGAGTTCCTGGTTGGCCACCGGCTTCCCGGCGGACGTCTTCCAGCCGTTGCGCTTCCAGCCCGGCAGCCAGGTGGTGACGGCCTTCATCGCGTACTGCGAGTCCATCCGGACCTCGAGCGGCACCGCCGGGTCGGTCGAGGCCAGCAGGCGTTCCAGCGCGGTGAGTTCGGCGATGTTGTTGGTCGCCCTGCCGAGCGGTCCCGCCTCCCAGCGGGCCGGTGCCTCCGCGTCGTCCGCGACCACCCACGCCCAGGCCGCCGGTCCCGGATTTCCCTTCGAGGCCCCGTCGCACGCGGCCACCACTCGTTCACGCATGCGCCCGATCATGCCACGGCCGCCGTCGGCGCCCCGCCGGGCGGCTAGGACACCTCCGTGGTCTGCGGCATCTCGCCCGCGGTGGTGGTGACGTCGATCACGGAGAAACTCGCGCCCTGCGGGTCGCTGATCGCCGCGAACCGTCCGAACGGGGTGTCCATCGGGCCGAAGCGCAGGACGCCACCGAGCTTGGTGGCCCTGGCCACGGCGTCGTCGCAGTTGTCGACCGTGAAGTAGACGTTGACGTAGGAGGGCACCTCGGGCGGGAACTCGTCCGTCATCTTCATGCGGCCGAGGACCGTGTCGCCGTCGACCTCGAACAGCCGGAAGTCGACCGCGTCGTCCTGCATCTGCTTCGCCGTGTACGGGAACACGGCCGGGAGGAACGCGTCCGTCTTCTCGGGTTCGCGGGTGAAGACCTCCGCCCAGCAGAAGGCGCCGGGCTGCTCGGGCGGCGCCTCGAAGCCCTCGTGGACGCCCGCCTGCCAGACGCCGAACACGGCGCCGCCGGGCTCGCGGCCCAGGCACATCGTGCCGAAGTCACCGACCTGCATCGGCTCCATCAGCACCTCCCCGCCGTTCTCCCGGATCTTGCCGGCGGTCGCCGCGGCGTCCGGAGAAGCCAGGTACAGGCACCACTGCGACTGGCCCTCCTGGCCGGGCATCGGCGGGACGACGGCGGCGACCGCCTTGCCGTTCGCGTAGGCCTGCGTGTAGTTGCCGTACTCCGACGCCGCATCGCCGAAGGTCCAGCCGAGGACCTCGCCGTAGAAGGTCTTGGCGCCCTCCACATCACTGAACATCGCGTCGGCCCAACAAGGGATTCCCTCTGGACGTACGACCATGACCGCAGCCTTCCGGTGAGACGGGTTGTCCGGTTCCTCACGCTAGTCATCCGGCCGTCCCCTCGCGCGCCGAACACACGAGTAACCCAAAGTGACCCCTGAGCGCTCCGGCGCGCGGGAGCACACGGAGGAAGCGGTGGCACACACCGGGCGCCTTCCACCCCATCAGGCCGGTTTGCACCTTTGGGGCCCTGAAACCGCCCCCTTCACGCCGTACCCGTCCGTCACTCAGGGTGTTTGGCTGGTGCAAGCGGATCTTCCGAACCGAGCTTCTCGAACGGTCCGCCCGTCTCCGCGCACCTTCCTGGAGGGAATGTGTCCACACCGGACAGCGCCACCGGTCCAGCCCTGGACGAACCCGCCCCCGAACCCACCACCGACGCGCAGCTCACCAGCCTCAGCACGCAGGCGGCCCGCCAGCTCGCCACCACGCACAAGTCCGAACCGCAGATGCAGGCCATCAGCTCGCGCTGGCTGCTGCGGATGCTGCCCTGGGTGGACGTCAAGGGCGGCACCTACCGAGTCAACCGGCGTCTCCAGCTGCGTGTCGGCCGGGGCCGGGTGCAGTTCGAGCAGAACGGCGGGAACGACGTACGGGTCATCCCGCAGACCCTCACCGAGCTGCCCGTGCTGCGCGGCTACTCCGACAACGGAACCCTCGCGGAGCTCTCCTCGCGCTTCGAGGCGCGGGAGGTCCGGGCCGGCCAGGTCGTCTTCGAGGCAGGCCAGCCGGTCACCGAGACCTACCTCGTGGTGCACGGCAGGTTCACCCGCTTCACCGCCGGCAAGTACGGCGGGGAGGAGATCGTCGGGGTCGTCTCCGGCGGCGACCAGCTCGGCGACGAGGCCCTCGGGCAGGACGACCCGCTGTGGCTGAGCTCGGTACGCGCCGAGACCTCGGGCGTGCTGCTGGCACTGCCCTGGGGCGTACTGCGGGAGTTCGTCGGGCGGGTGCCCTCCCTCGCCGCCCATCTGGACGCCTACGCCGCCCGCCAGCAGCTGCCGATGAACCGCAAGGGCGAGGCCGAAGTGCCGGTGCAGGCCGGCCACACCGGAGAGCCGACACTGTCGGCGGGCTTCGTCGACTACGAACTCTCGCCCCGAGAGTACGAGTTGTCGCTGACCCAGACCGTGCTGAAGGTCCACACCCGGGTCGCCGACCTCTACAACAACCCGATGAACCAGACCGAGCAGCAACTGCGCCTGACCGTGGAGGAGATCCGCGAGCGGCAGGAGTGGGAGATGGTCAACAACCGGGAGTTCGGGCTCCTGCACAACATCGACCACGGCCAGCGCGTCAGCACGTTCACCGGGCCGCCGACCCCGGACGACATGGACGACCTGCTGTCGATGCGGCGCAAGACCAAACTCTTCCTCGCCCATCCCAAGGCGATCGCGGCCTTCTTCCGGCAGTGCAACCGGCGCGGTCTGGTGCCGGGCACGGCCACCGTCGAGGGGCACGAGATCCCGGCCTGGCGCGGGGTGCCGATCTTCCCCTGCAACAAGATCCCGATCAGCCCGCAGCACACCAGCAGCATCATCGCGCTGCGCACCGGCGAGGCCGACCAGGGGGTCGTCGGCCTGTACCAGACGGGCATCCCGGAGGAGTTCCAACCCGGCCTGAACGTACGGTTCATGGGGATCGACGCCAACTCGATCATCCGCTACCTGGTGACCGCCTACTACTCGATGGCCGTCCTGGTGCCGGACGCCGCCGGGGTCCTGGAGAACGTCCAGGTCGGCCGGACGGCCGAGTGACGGCGGGGAGTTCGCGATGAGCACGCCCACGAGCACCGGGAGTGCGCTGCCGGGCCCGCCGAACCTCGCCCGCAGCATGCGGGCCCGGCGCGGCGGGGCGGTCCCCGGTCTGCGCTACCGGGAGGGGGAGCCCGCCGATCCGGAGAAGGCCGCGGAGATCGACCGCAGACTGGAGGAGTGGGCCCGGGGCCTGGACCTCTTCCCGGTGGCCTGGAACGGGGACTTCGCGGGCTTCCAGTTCGGCCGCGCCGTGGTGCTCCAGCATCCGCGCGCGCTCGACCTGGAGCGCCTGACCGTGGCCGGCAAGCTGCTGCTGGCCGAGAACATCGTCGACAACTGCTACTGCGAGGAGGACGAGGACAGGGGCGGCTCGCGCAGCGGACTGGGCGGCCGGCTGATCATCGCCCAGTCGGCGCTCGACCCCTACCACGGCCCGCCCGACCTCCAGGAGGAGTGGGCACGCGGGGTGCAGGCCGACGGTCCGCTGCGCTCGTACCACTGGGCACTGAAGGACTACGCGGCCGTGGCCACCCCCAGCCAGACCGACCGGTTCGTGCACGACATCGCCCGGCTGCACCTGGGCTACCTCGGCGAGGCGGCCTGGGGGGAGACCCGGTACGTGCCGCGGATCTGGGAGTACCTGGCGATGCGGCAGTTCAACAACTTCCGGCCCTGTCTGTCCATCGTGGACGCGGTCGACGGCTACGAACTGCCCGAGCAGCTGTACGCCCGCCCGGAGATCCAGCGGGTCACCGCGCTGGCCTGCAACGCCACCACGATCGTCAACGACCTGTACTCCTTCACCAAGGAGCTGGCGTCCGACCCCACCCACCTCAATCTGCCGCAGGTCGTGGCCGCCAACGACCGGCGCGGGCTGAAGGCCGCCTATCTGCGGTCGGTCGAGATCCACAACCAGCTCATGGAGGCGTTCGAGGAGGAGTCGGCGGTGCTCGCCGCCACCTCGCCGCTCGTCGAACGCTATCTCCAGGGGCTGTCCGACTGGGTGGCCGGCAACCACGAGTGGCACGCCACCAACACCCACCGCTACCACCTGCCCGACTACTGGTGACCGCAGCCTTTCTGACACATCGTCACGCACAGCACCATGAGGAGCCACTGTTGACCACAGCCCACGACGCCGGCACCAAGACCGTCCCGGTGCCCACCCAGTCCACGTACCAGAACCGCGTCGCGGACTACTGGAACGCCGAGGAGAACCCGGTCAACCTCGAACTCGGCAGAATCGACGATCTGTACCACCATCACTACGGCGTCGGCGAGGCGGACTGGGCCGTGCTCGACGAACCCGACGCGGAACTGCGCCGGGAACGCATCACCGCCGAACTGCACCGGCTGGAGCACGCCCAGGCCGAACTGCTGGCCGCACGCCTCGGCCGGCTCACCCCCGCCGACCGCGTCTTCGACGCCGGCTGCGGACGCGGCGGCGGCAGCGTCACGGCCCATCTGCGCTACGGCTGCCACGCGGACGGCGTCACCATCTCCGCCAAGCAGGCCGAGTTCGCCAACGAGCAGGCACGCAAGCGGGGCATCGACGACCAGGTGCGCTACCACCACCGCAACATGCTCGACACCCGTCTGGAGACCGGCGCCTACGCGGCCTCGTGGAACAACGAGTCGACGATGTACGTCGAGCTGGACCTGCTGTTCGCCGAGCACGCCCGGCTGCTGCGCCGCGGCGGACGCTACGTCACCATCACGGGCTGCTACAACGACGCCTACGGCCAGGCCTCGCGCGAGGTGTCGCTCATCAACGCCCACTACATCTGCGACATCCATCCGCGCTCGGCGTACTTCCGGGCGCTGGCCCGCAACCGGCTGGTGCCGGTCCATGTGGAGGACCTCACCGAGGCGGCCATCCCCTACTGGGAGCTGCGCAGTCAGGCCGACCACCTGGTCACCGGCATCGAGGAGACGTTCCTGAACGCCTACCGCAACGGCAGCTTCCAGTACCTGCTGATCGCGGCCGACCGGGTCTGAATTCCGTTGGACAGCGGCGAGGTCGGTCCTCTGCAATGGGTCGCATGTGCGCGGTGAAGATGCATGCGGACGAGGTCGACCTCGACGTCCCGCTGGTGAGCCGGCTCGTCGCCGGCCAGTTCCCGCGGTGGGCCGGGCTGCCCGTGCGGCGGCTGGACTCCTCCGGGACCGAGAACGCGATGTTCCGGCTGGGTGCCGACAAGGTGGTGCGGCTGCCCCGGCATCCCGGCGCCGTCGAGAGCGTGGCGCACGAACAGCGCTGGCTGGCCCGGCTGGGGCCGATGCTGCCCGTGGCCGCGCCCGTGCCGCTGGAACTGGGCGGGCCCGGTGAGGGGTTCGCCTGGCCCTGGTCGGTCTACCACTGGCTGGACGGCGCCAATCCGGTCGCCGGCGCCGTGGAGAAGCCCCGGGCGCTGGCGGCGGACCTGGCGGCGTTCGTCACCGCCCTGCGCGGGATCGAGGCGCGGGGCGGGCCGCCGAACCACCGGGGTGTCCCGCTCGCCGAACGGGACACGCCCACCCGCGACGCCCTCGCCCGGCTGACGGGGCGTATCGACACCACCGCGGTCACCGCCCTGTGGGAGGAGGCGCTGCGGGCGCCGGGGCACACGCGACCGCCCGCCTGGGCCCACGCAGACCTGATGCCCGGGAACGTGCTGGTCCGGGACGGACGGCTGACGGCGGTGATCGACTTCGGCTGCGTCGGGGTGGGTGACCCGGCCGTGGACCTGATCGTCGCCTGGAACCTGCTGCCCGCCTCGGCCCGCGGCACCTTCCGGGAGGCGGTGGGCGCGGACGACGCCGAGTGGGCGCGCGGCCGGGGCTGGGCGCTGTCGATCTCGCTGATCCAGCTGCCGTACTACTGGGAGACCAATCCGCCGCTGGCGGAGAACTCCCGGCATGTGATCAGGGAGATCCTGGCCGAGGCCCGGTCCGCCGACGCACCCTCGCCGACCGGTCCCTACTCGCCGTCGTAGGCCCTCCGCAGAGCGGCGATGTCGAGCTTGCCCATGGCGTACATGGCCTTGGTGGTGCGGGTGGCCTTCTCGGCGTCGGGGTCGCTGATCATCTCGATCAGTCCGTCGGGGATGACCTGCCAGGACAGGCCGTACTTGTCCTTGAGCCAGCCGCACGGGCCGGGCTCGCCGCCGTTCTCGGTGAGCCTGGTCCAGTAGTGGTCGACCTCCGCCTGGTCCGCGCAGTGGATCTGGAAGGAGACCGCCTCGCTGAACGTGAACTGCGGGCCGCCGTTGATGCCGACGAACTTCTGCCCGTTGGCCGTGAACTCCACGGCCAGCACGGATCCGGCCGGGCCGGGACCGGCCTCGTTGTAGCGGCCGATGTCGCCGATGGTGGAGTTCTTGAAGATGGAGACGTAGTAGTGGGCGGCTTCCTCGGCCTGGCCGTCGAACCAGAGACACGTGGTGAATCCGTCGGTGGTCATGAGTACCTCCTGGGCGTGGAACGCGGTCATCAGTGTCGACTGCCGCTCGCCCCGGAAGTCATCGCTCGGGCCGTGGGTAATCCGGATGGCCGGTGCGGCCGGCGCTACGGACATCTGGGGCAGCTCTCAGAAGTCTGTGCCGGTCAGGACGATACGGGCTGCGATGCGCTTGCATGGGTGACTGCAGCGATTCCGGCCACCGCCCCTGCCGCTCGGGAATCCCCTGGTACGCGGTGAGGGTCCGACCGGCGCATTCCGGTCGGACCCTCACCGCTGCTTCGACGCCGACTTGCGCCTGCCCGCCGGTCAGACGGCCGCTGGGGCCCCGAGCATCGCGGAAGCTTCTTGGAACGGGCTGAGAATGCGCGCGGGTGCAGCGGCTCGGGAAGGGTCGCGGCAGGTGAAACCGAGCTGGGCCATGGCCCGAAGCACTTCGTCGGCGCTGAAGTCGCGGCGGTCCTGGCGTGTGACGACCTGCCCGACCTGCTTGGCGGGGTAGGTGCGACGGCCGACGATCACGGACGCCCCGAAGGCTTCCTCAGGTTTGACGCCCTTCATCGATTCCAGGACGCCGCTCTTGGTGAGGTCGAAGGGGAAGCGGGCGATGACACAGCGCATGATGCCTCACAGGGAGAAGAACGAGGAGATGGTTCTGCCGCGCTCGATGCGGTTCAGCGGGCGAGGAGGCCCAGGGCGTTGCCGTGTTCGTCGACCACAGGCAGGGCATCGAGCCGGTGGTAGCGCATCGCGTGCTCGGCTTCGGCCATCCTCGTCAGGGGAGAGGCGAAGGGCCCCGGATCGACGAGGATGTCCCGGAGCTGGACCCGGTCCGTGTACTCGGAGCTGTCGCGGACTGCGGTGAGCTGGGCCTGGGTGAGAAGTCCGGTGCACTCGCCGTCGTTGTCGCAGACGAGCAGGTGCCCGGTGCGGGCGCTTGCCATGACGGACAGGGCCACTTCGACGGTCATGTCGTCACAGACCTGCGGTCCGGCGGTGCCCATGGCGTCGGCCACCGTCCTCGGTACGGGGGTGGCACCCGTCGAGCGGGACTGCGCCTGAACCATCGTCAAAAGGTGCCTCCTGCAGAGGTGGGACAGTTTCCTGAACACGAAGGTTTCATGCCGCCGCGTCGAACGAGGACTGCCGCCCGGTCATACGCCGGGCTGCCGAAGCAGGGCTGCGTCGGCCACGTGAGGACGCACCGCGCTGACGCCGCTCGACGACCGGCGCGGTGATCGTCACGGGGATGCCGGACGGCGTCTGGGCGCCGGTGATCTGGCTGAGTGCCTCTTCGCCGGAGCGGACCTGGGTGGTCCGGGGCACGATGCCGGCGGCGGTCATGAGGCGGGTCATGTCGCGGCGCTGGTTGGGGGTGACCAGGGTGACGACCCTGCCGGACTCCCCGGCGCGTGCGGTGCGGCCGCCGCGGTGCAGGTAGTCCTTGTGGTCGGTCGGCGGGTCGACGTTGACGACGAGGTCGAGGTTGTCGATGTGGATACCGCGGGCGGCGACGTTCGTGGCCACGAGCACGGTGACGTGCCCGGTCTTGAACTGGGCCAGGGTTCGGGTGCGCTGCGGTTGTGACTTGCCGCCGTGCAGAGCAGCGGCCCGGACACCGCTGTTCAGCAGGTCCTGCGTCAACCGGTCGGCGGCGTGCTTGGTGTCCAAGAACATGATCACCCGGCCTTCGCGCGCCGCGATCTGCGTCGTCGTCCGGTGTTTGTCCGCGCCGTGGACGTGCAGCACGTGGTGCTCCATCGTGCTGACCGCCCCCGCGGACTGGTCGACGGAGTGGACGACCGGGTCGGAGAGGTAGCGGCGGACCAAGCGGTCGACGTTGCGGTCGAGGGTGGCGGAGAACAGCATCCGCTGGCCCTCGGGGCGGACCTGGTCCAGGAGCGCGGTGACCTGGGGCATGAAGCCCATGTCAGCCATCTGGTCCGCCTCGTCCAGGACAGTGATCGCGACCTGGTTCAGTCGGCATTCACCGCGGTCGATGAGGTCCTTGAGCCGACCCGGCGTCGCGACGACGACCTCGGCTCCACCGCGTAGCGCATTGGCCTGCCTGCCGATCGACATCCCTCCGACGACCGTGGCAAGACGCAGCTGCACCGAGCGGGCGTAGGGGGTAAGCGCGTCGGTCACCTGTTGGGCCAGCTCACGCGTCGGCACGAGGATCAGGGCCAGCGGCTGGCGGGGCTCGGCGCGCTGTCCGGCGGTGCGGGCCAGCAGGGCCAGGCCGAAGGCGAGGGTCTTGCCGGAGCCGGTGCGCCCGCGGCCCAGGGCGTCACGGCCGGCGAGGGTGTTGGGCAGGGTCGCGCCCTGGATCGGGAACGGGACGCTCACGCCTTGCGCGGTCAGCGCGGCCAGCAGCTGCTTGGGCATGTCGAGGTCGGCGAACGCCTCGACCGCGGGCAGCGCGGGAGTGATCGTCTCCGGCAGGGCGAACTCGCCCTGGACCACTGCGGGCCGTCGGCCGTAGCCGCCCGAACGGCTCGGACCCCCTGAACGGCTCGAGGCGGACGAGGCGAAACGGCCGTCTCGCCTCGAACCGGCGCTGGGGCCGAAGGCGGGGCCGTCGGTACGGCTGCGGCGGGAGGAGCGGTCATTCGTACGTGTGGAGTTCATGGAGAACCTTCCTTGATACGGCACGTACCAAGGAATTCCCGCAGCGGAAGAACAGCGCGGGGAATCACAAGAACGGGCCGAACGGAATGCGAAATAAAATCTGGCGTGCAGCGAATTTGACGCAGGTTGCATCGACGAAATTTCTGACGTCATGCGAACGTGAAATCCCGGACGTCTATCGGTTGCGCCTTCGCCGAGGCGCAGTCCCTGGGCGAGGGACCGCGGGAAGCCGCTTCTCACAGGTCACATCACTGCGAGAGGAAACCCGTAGCTGGGGCCCGCACCCCGAGGGATGCGGGTCCCAGCTACGAAGTGCGCGTCAGCGTCAGGCGAGAACGATGTTCTCGGCCGTCGGGCCTTTCTGGCCCGACACGATATCGAAGGTGACCTTCTGACCTTCAAGCAGCTCACGAAAGCCCTGGGTGGCGATGTTCGAGAAATGGGCGAACACGTCAGCACCCCCGCCCTCCTGCTCGATGAAGCCGAAACCCTTGGCCGCGTTGAACCACTTCACAGTGCCTGACGCCACGTCATATCTCCTCTTGGGCAGTACGCCGGGACCCGCGATGCACGGATGCCGGATCGCCGCAATGATGCCCCGTCCGGAGAATGACCGGCAATACGAAAACGCCACCCGCGGCCGAAATGCCAGCGAAAGCGCTTTAAGTTTTGGGAACCACGACTGCAACTGAGATCGACAGTAGCATGAGGTAGCGGTCCATGTACGTTAAATTACTCCACCCCCCTGATTGCGGTAAAAACACTCCCTGTGCGGCGCGCCAAACCCTCACCTCACGACCATAGATATTGACCCACCCGGAGTGGAGCGTTTCACTGCTCAAAAGGACACGGATATTCCGGCGGCAGCATCCTGCCCGGCGTCGCACTGCACCCGCGTGCGTGCGATGCGGTGACGAGCGGAGCCAGCCGCCCGATCGCCACGCCGGCTGCCAGGTTCGACCTCGTGCGCCCCGACGGCACCGACATTGCCGTGCTCACGGCCGCCGACGGCCTCCAGACCTCCACGTCATCGCGGTCCACGGCAGCAAGGTGTACGTCCCCACCTCCGCCTACCTCACCAGCAAAGGACCCGACCTGCTCGTCGCCCACCTCGGCCGCCGGCGCGGTCAGGAGGGTGCACCCCATCGGGACCGGTGCCGGGCCGACATGCGGCACCGGCCCGTTCACCATCGACCTCTGCCTGCCGGCCCTCCCCCGGGTGAGCGCAGCATGTGCTTGTGCCGCCCTGCAGCAAGGAGCTTGCGCCGGCCTGCACGACGCCGTCAGTCGTGAACGCCGTCGGCCCCACGGCGCGCCAGCCGCGTCCGGGACCACCTACGGGCCATGCCGCACCCGGGTGCTCTGCCCGTGGCGAATCTGCCGCGGGCAGAGAAACCGCGTGCGGGCACCTCCGGCGGTCAACAGTGGAGTCGACGGCAGTCACGCCACGACGAGGAGAACCGATGACTCCACTCACCACGCTCGCTCCCCGTGCGGAGGAGGGCGACACCGCGCACTCCCGCTTCGACGACCAGCTCGCCGCCCAACTGCTGAACCAGCGCATCGTGTTGCTCGGCACCCAGGTCGACGAGGTCTCCGCGAACCGGGTCTGCGCGCAGCTGCTGATCCTGTCGGCGGAGGACCCGCGCACCGACATCGCCCTCTACATCAACAGCCCCGGCGGGTCGGTGCACGCGGGGCTCGCCATCTACGACACCATGCGGCTGATCCCCAACGACGTCTCGACGCTCGCCATGGGCTTCGCGGCCAGCATGGGCCAGTTCCTGCTCGGTGTCGGCGCGTCGGGCAAGCGGTACGCGCTGCCGAACGCACGGGTCATGATGCACCAGCCGTCGGCCGGGATCGGCGGGACCACGGCGGACATCGAGATCCAGGCGGAGAACCTGGAGCACACCAAGCGCACCATCGAGCGGATCACCGCCGAGCACACCGGCCAGTCGCCGGAGACCATCTCGCGCGACGGTGACCGGGACCGCTGGTTCACGGCCGAGGAGGCCAGGGAGTACGGCATCGTGGACCGGGTCGTGGAGTCCCTCGCGGACGTCCGCCCGGCCGCGCAGAAGCGACGGGTGGGGATGTGAACATGGGGACCTACACGATTCCGAACGTGGTCGAGCGGACCCCGCAGGGCGAGCGGTCGTACGACGTGTTCAGTCGGCTGCTGTCCGAGCGGATCATCTTCATCGGCACCGAGATCGACGACGGCGTCGCCAACGTCGTCATCGCGCAGCTCCTGCACCTGGAGGCGGCGTCGCCGGAGAGCGAGATCTCGATCTACCTCAACTCCCCCGGCGGCTCGTTCACCTCGCTGATGGCGATCTACGACACGATGACGTTCGTCCAGGCGCCGATCTCGACGCTCTGCGTCGGGCAGGCGGCGTCCACGGCGGCCGTGCTGCTGGCGGGCGGGGATCCCGGCCGGCGGCTCGTCCTGGAGCACGCGCGCGTGCTGCTCGGGCAACCGGCCAGCGGCGGCCGCCAGGGCACGGTCTCGGACCTGACGCTCCAGGCCAAGGAGATGGTCCGGATCCGCGCCCAGGTGGAGGAGGTGCTGTCCCGCCACACCCGTCACGACATCACGACCCTGCGCACGGACATGGACCGCGACAAGGTGTTCACGGCGCAGGAGGCGGTGGCGTACGGACTGGCCGACGAGGTGCTGAACCGGCGTCCCGTGCGGGTGTGAGACGCCGGCCCGCGCGGTTCGTCAGGCGGCCAGGCAGAGGCCGTCGTACGACGACGTGACCGTACGGCTGCGGGCGGAATGCCGGGCGGAGGGCCGGCTGCTGAGCCGGATCAGCTCGCCCTGGGCCCGCGCCAGCAGGTCGCCCAGGCTCAGACCGAGGGCGTGGGCGGCGGCCGCGAGGACCTCCGAGGAGGCTTCCTTGCGGCCTCGCTCCACCTCCGAGAGATAGGGCATGGAGATACGGGCCGAGTCGGCGACGTCCTTGAGGGTGCGTTCCTGGGCCTGGCGTTCCCGGCGCAGGACGTCCCCGACCAGGTCGCGCCACAAGGGCTCGCGCGGCGCGGGCCGGGGAACGGGTGCGGGAGCGGTGGGAGTGACGGTGGCGGCGCTGCCCGGGCGCTCGGCAGGCGGGCGCAGCGGGATCACGCGGGCTCGGTTCGGCGCTTGGTTGCTCACCTCCCCAGCCTAGGAAAGCGGGCCGCCTGCGGAAGGGCCGGGCGTTGCGCCCTCGGTGGAATCGGACGAAACGCCCCTCGCGTCGCGAGGACGCGAATCCCGCGTGCATGGGTCTGCCCGGACGGGGTAGTCGCCACCAGAGTGGGTCTGCCCGTCGGTGCTCGCTCACGGACCGAGTACAGCAGACGTCGAACCGTGACCTTCCTGGGAGAGGCAATGAAGACCGCCGTGATCCGGTCAGAGGCCAAGGCCGTCGAGGACACCGCCGTAGCCATCAGCACGGCCGGCGCGCCGCTCCCGGGCATCGAGGCACCCCGGAGCGTGGCTCCGCGGGACGCACGGGAGCTGTCCCGTCAGTTCTTCCAGCGGCTGGCCGTCCTCGAGGAGGGGACCCACGAGTACCAGTACGCGCGCAACACCCTCATCGAGATGAACATGTCCCTGGTGCGGTTCGCGGCCGGCCGGTTCCGCGGCCGCGGGGACGACATGGAGGACATCGTCCAGACCGGGATGATCGGCCTGATCAAGGCCATCGACCGGTTCGAGGTCTCCCGTGAGGTGGAGTTCACCTCGTTCGCGCTGCCGTACATCGTCGGTGAGATCAAGCGCTTCTTCCGGGACACGACGTGGGCGGTGCACGTGCCGCGGCGGCTCCAGGAGCTGCGTGTCGAGCTGGCCAAGGCCCGCGACGAGCTCTCCAGCCGGCTGGACCGGGACCCGACCGTGCCCGAGCTGGCCACCCTGATGAACCTCGCGGAGAGCCAGGTCGTCGAGGCACAGATCGCCGCCAACGGCTACAACTCCTCCTCCCTCGACGCGGCGCTCACCGGGGACGGCCCGGAGCACGGCGAGGCGGTCCTCGCGGACTTCATCGGCGTGGAGGAGGAGGGGCTCCGGCTCGTCGAGGACTTCCACTCGCTCGCCCCGCTGATGGCCGAGCTCAGCGAGCGCGACCGGCAGATCATCCACATGCGGTTCGTGGAGGAGGCCACCCAGGCGGAGATCGGCGAGCGGCTCGGCTGCTCGCAGATGCATGTGTCCCGCCTGATCAAGCGGATCATCCTGCGACTGCGCCACGGGATGCTGGGCGAGCTGGACCACGCCTGATCGGCGCGGCCCCCGGGGGGCCGCCCCCCCCGGGCCACGAGGCGAAGGGGAGGCCGGCCCGGACCCGCTTGCGACCCGCAGCCCCTTGCCCGTGCGCGGGAGTGGCGTGGCCCCGGCCTGCTCAGCGGAACCACCCGGGGCGTGCGCCACGGGATGCTGGGCGAGCTGGACCACGCCTGATCGGCGCGCCCGGGGGGCCCGCGCCCCGCGGGCCTAGGAGCCGAAGGTGAGCACGGCCCGGACCCGCTTGCCGACCGGTACGCGCTCGGCGGTGACCTCCGCCGCCACCGCGTGGACGATCTCCAGACCGTGCCGGCCGATGCGCTCGGGGTCCTTGGGGAACCGCAGGGGCAGTGCGTCGCTGCTGTCGTAGACGCAGACCGTGACCGAGGACTCCGTACCCTCCAGCTCCAGGATGTACGGCCCGTTGCTGTGCCGGTCGGCGTTGGTGATCAGTTCGCTGACCACCAGCAACACCTCTCCGCTCGCCCGGTCGCCGATCGTGGCGCACCACTCCGTCCTGAGCTGGTCGACGAAGTGTGCGGCGAAGGCGCGGGCCTCGGCTATGCAGCCGGGCTCACCGGTGTAGTGCGCTGCCCGCCGCAGCGGTTCCACGGGTACGTCGAAACCAGTAGGTATCACTGCCCCGTCCAGGTACTCGATCATGCGTTTCTCTCTCGAAGGCCGGAATGGCCGGACGCCGCTGGGTGTGCATCTGTGCTCGTACCCCGAGTTGCGCCGCGCAGTCCAGGTCAGTTTTCCACCTGTACGCGGGACGGCCACAGATGCCTCACACGGCTGATGACTCGGCCGGTGCGCCGGGGGCCGGGGAGCTCGCGCCGGAGGAATCCGCCGAGGTCGGCGACGACTGGCTCGTGCTGTCGTCCGTCAGCGGAAGGCGAGAAGCCGCGGACGAGCTGCCGGACTCGCTCGTGGGTTCGGACGGTGAGCTCGGCTGCGACTCGGAACCCGGCGAGTCGGGCACCAGGTGCTGGTCGGACCGGGACCCGGAGGACGGGGGCTCGGAGGGCGGGGACTCGGAGGACGAGGACTCCGAGGAGGGGGGTGCGAACCTCCTCGACTCGGAGCTCGACGACGGCGAGGACGGCGGTTCCTTCGACGGGGGCTCCTTCGAGGGGGGTTCCTTCGACGGGGGTTCCGACGACGGCGACTCCGAGGACGGGGGCGCCGTGGACGAACCGGAGGACGGCGGCAGCGGACAGCCAGGCGGCCGGTCGGCGGGCGGCGAGACGCACGGCGGGGACGTCCGCGGGCCGTCGTCCGTCGGCGCGCTCGGCGTGCTGACCGTGATGGACGGCGTGAGCCTCGCCGGCGGCCGGGTCGGCCGGTCCTGGTGCGGCTTGTCGCCCGGTCGGCGGGCGAACCAGTGGTGGTCGTGCCGGGGGTCGTAGAGCACGAACACATCGACCACGGTCACGGAGGGCTTGACCACGACGGTGGTCGCGGGACTGTACGAGGGCCACGGGTCGCCGGTCCGCTTGAACCCGGCCCGCTGGGCGAGCGGCGGGGTCAGCGGGTTGCCGCAGGCGCAGCGCACCCGCGGCACGCCGTGCCGGTCGACCAGGACGGCCGTACCCGCCTGCAGGACCGCCTGGTAGGTGGTGGCGGCGCCGTCACGGTATCCGTGGTTGGTGACGCGGGTGTCCAGGCGGAGCTGCACGGGGGTGAGGGAGCGCAGGTGGGCCGGGACCCCGGAGGGGGCGACGCCGGCCACGGAGGCGAAGGCCCGGTTCTTGGCGGGATCCGCCCGCAGGGCCTTGATCTGCCGCTCCACGTCACAGCTGGAGACGTTGCGGGTGCCGCCGTACAGTCCTTCGTCCCCGCCGTCGACACCGGAGACGGTGTCCGTGGGCGGCGAGGACCCCGACGGGGCGACGGAGGCCGGCGGGAAGGAACTGTCGGTGACGGGGGGCGCGGTGTAGGGCTCGGGACCCGTCTTGCCGGCCGGCTGCAGGAAGACCTCGCCGACCTGGCCGGAGCCGCCTCCGCCGGATCCGGAGCCGCCGCCGTTCACCAGGGCGAGCACCAGGGCGAGCGCCGTCACGGCCACCACCGCCGTGGTGATCAGCGCGATCCTGGGCGCGGACTTCCACCGGCTCCGGCGCGGTTCCCCGCCGCCGTCCCCCGGGGAGCCCGCGTCGGACGGCTGGGAGGGCGGGCCCGAGGGAGGTTGGGAGGGCGGCCCCGAAGGCGGGCCCGACGGGGGCTGGGAGGGCGGACCCGACAACGGGCCGGAGGGCGGTCCCGCGGGGCGGCCGGAAGAGGGCGGTTCTGCGCTCACGAGCACTCCCCACGTGGGTTTCCCGCGACGCTTCGGCAGCTGACCCCGAGAAGACCCGAGAAGATCCGACAGGAGCCGGTCTCGGCCGGTCTCGCCGGGGGCCAATTGTCAGACGTGCGCCGCTTTATTCCACAACGCACCATTGTGTGCGCCGGTCGGCCGCGGCTCGCAAGCGGGGCGCGGACGGCCCTCCCGACAGGCGCGCTCCCCCGGCACTGCTTAGCGTGGCGGGGTGAGCGCCCACACCCCGCACGACCAGGCAGTCTCCCGCCACGGCTGGGTGCGGGCGATCGTCGTGGCACTGGCCGGACTGCTCGCCATGGGGGTGGTGGCCGCGCTGGGACTGTGGGCGGCCGGGGCGGCGGATCTGCCGCAGGGTGCCTTCCCCCGGGTGATCGCGGCGACCGTCGTGACGAGTGTCGGCGGCACGGTCGAGCTCTCCGGGAACGCCGGTGGGCTCGCCGACACCCAGGCCGGTCTGACGGTGATCCCGCTGTCCGTCACCCTCGTCGGGGCGCTCGTGGTGGGTGCCGGGTTCCTGCGGCCGCTGCGGCACCGGGCGGTGGCGGGCGCCGCGGAACTGGCCGGGTGGGCGGCCCGGATCGCGGTGCTGTGGCTGCTCGGCCTCCTCGGGCTGGCCCTGGCCGCACGGCAGACCTTCACGATCTCCCTCGGTGACGACACGCTGAGCGACCTCGGCGAACTGTTCGACATCAGCCCCGAGGTCGGCTTCACGACGGACGTCCCCCTCACCCTTGTCGTCGGGCTGGTGTGGCTGGCCGGCGTGCTGGTGCTGGCGCTGCTGGTCTCGCCCGGCGCCCCGTTGCCGCCGAGACTGCTGCGCCTGCACCGATCGGTGCGGCCGGCGGCGTACGCCATGGTCCTGCTGCTGCTCTGCTGCGTCGTCCTGGGCCTCGTCGTCGCGCTCGTCGTCGCGGCGACCCGGGGGCACGCCGCCCAGACCTTCGCCGTGATCCTCCTCGGTCTGCCCAATCTGGCGTGGCCCGCTTTCACGATCGGGCTGGGCGCCACCTGGAACGGCAGGGTCGAGGGTCCGTTCGGGCTGCCGATGCCGCAGGTGCTGGACGAGGTGCTGCGCAGCCCGGACGACGCCCGGCTGAACCTCGGCACCCTCGCCGAGCACGACAGCCGCGTGTGGTGGCTCCTCGCCGTGGACGCGGCCTTGCTGCTGCTGGCCGCGTTCGTGATGGCGGCCCACTCCCCCGCCGGGACGCGCGCCTGGCGGCATGCGGTGCGCATGGCGGTGGCCCTGGTGCTCACGGTGCTGATGATCTGTCTGGTCGGCCGGATCTCGGCGCGCTACGGCCTGTCCGTGCTCGGCATCGGCGACCTGGGCGGCGATCTGTCCGGGGAGCTGTTCCTGCGCCCCGAGGTGTGGTCGACACTGGGTCTCGCCGCGCTGTGGGGGCTGGTAGCCGGTTTCCTGGGCGGCCTGCTGGCGGGGGGGGCGCGCCGCCGGGGCAGGGCGGGCCCCCCGTGACAGCGAGAGCCGTGACGGCCCCCTCGCCTCGCGCGGCCCCCCCCGATCACCCGGGATCGGGCCCCGCCGGTCACCGGGATCGGGCCCCGCCGGTCACCCGGGACCCAGCGGGTGGCAGACCGGCCGTGCCCAGGGCGGGGGTTGCGGCGCCGCAGCCGGGGCGGCGGCCAGCTCCGTCGGCGGGTGAGCGGGTTTGAGCCCGCCGCCCGGCGTCGGCCTCAGCTCGGCGACGAAGGCGCCGCAGGTGGGATGGCGTGCCTCGGGACTCTTGGCGAGGGCCCGGGCGAACACCGCGTCCAGGTACGGGGGGAGGTCGGGGCGGGCCTGCGTCAACGGGGGCGGATCGGCGTTCTGGTGTGCCCAGAGCAGGGCCACGTCGTCGTCGCGGAGGAAGGGCGGGCGGCCCGCGAGACACTCGTAGACCACGCAGGCGAGGCCGTAGACGTCACAGCGGCCGTCGACCGGTTGCCCGGAGATCTGCTCGGGAGCGACGTAGTCGAGCGTGCCGACGAACTGGCCGACCGAGGTGAAGCCGGTCAGGGAGAGCGACTTCTTCGTCAGGCCGAAGTCGGTGAGGTAGACGTGCTCGGGGTGGTCGCTGTCGGTGCCGCGGGCGACGAGGACGTTGCCTGGTTTGACGTCCCGGTGGACCAGCCCGTGCTCATGGGCGGCGTCGAGCGCGGAGGCGACCTGCGCGGCGATGCGGACGGCGGTCGCCGGGGGCAACGGGCCCTCGCGGTCGAGGAGATGGCGCAGATCGCTCCCTTCGACGTACCGCATGGCGATGTACAGGACCCCGTCGGTCTCGTCCGCCTCGAAGACGGGCACGATGTGCGGATGGTCGATGGCCGCGGCCACCCGCGACTCATGGGTGAAGCGTTTGCGGAACACGTCGTTGCGGGCCAGCTCCGGGGCGAGCAGTTTGAGGGCGACGGTCCGGTCCAGCCGCAGGTCGTGGGCGCGGTACACGACGGCCATGCCGCCGCGTCCGATCTCGCCCTCGATGCGGTAGCCGGCGATTCTCCGGCCGACCAGCTCGGAGGGCCGGCCGGAGAAGGGGGTCGTCCCGGGGGTCATCGGGATCCCTGGTCGGGGTTCACGATCCGGGTGGCGGTGTGGTCCTGATCCTGGGCCTCGGCGGCTTCCGGTGCCCGGTCGGCCGCGTAGGTGGTGAGGCGGGTGCCGTCGCCGTACAGCCAGCGCTCGCGCGCCGGGTCGTACAGCCACACGTCCTCGCCGTCGACGACCACGCCGATCCGCAGTCCGTGGGTGCGGCGCCGGAAGGACTCGCCGTCGAGGCCGGCGTCGGCCAGTTCCTCCACCGCCGCCCGGTACCGGGCGAGGGCCTGTTCGGCGCGGCCGAGCAGCGGGCGCGGGTCGGCGGCGGTCGCGAGGGGCGCGTCGGAGCGGGGCGGGTCCTGGGGGACGGCGACCAGATAGCGGCCGTCGACCCAGGCCGACCAGCCGTTGGAGCACAGCACGCGCCCCCAGTCGCCGCGCCGCTCCATGAGCCGGATCGGCAGCAGCGGATCGAGGGGCACGGTGGGGCGGGCCGGGTCGGGGGCCTCCCAGGCGGGCATGCCGTGCGGGGGGACCACGTGGGTGGGCCGGAATCCGGGAGTCGTCATGGGCCGCCCCTACTTCCGCATCACGGCGGGCTCGTGCCGGCGCAGCAGATGGGAGACGAGGTACCCGCAGACCGCCGAGAGCACCACGAGCATGCCCACGTCGAGCAGCCACACCCCCGCCGAGTGCTCGAAGAGCGGATCCGCGGTGATGTCCCCGGGCACGATCCTGGCCAGCCCGATGGTGCCGGCCATCGCGCCGAGCGCCCACCGCGCGGGCACCAGCCACGACAGCTGCTCCAGACCGGGCACGCCGTCCAGGGGCAGCAGCGCCCCGCAGAACACCACTTGGACGATGGCGAGCAGCACCAGCAGCGGCATCGTCACCTCCTCCTTGCGGACCAGGGCGGAGATCAGCAGGCCGAGCATCATGGCCGTGAAGGCCAGCAGGGCCACCGCGACGGTGATCTCGATCAGGGGCGGCATCAACACGCCTTCGCCGCCGGGAGCGTTGAGGTCGACGCCGAGCAGGGCGACGAGGGTCAGCACCACCGCCTGGACGACGGTCACCGCCCCGAGGACGACGACCTTGGACATCAGGTACGCCGATCTGGACAGGCCGACGGCGCGTTCCCGCTGGTAGATCACGCGTTCCTTGACGAGTTCGCGCACGGCGTTGGCCGCGCCGGTGAGGACGCCGCCGACGCACAGGATGAGCAGCACGTTCATCGCGTGCTCCCGGTCGAGTTCGCCGCCGGACAGGGCGCGGGCCATCGCGCCCATGACGAACGGCAGGGCGATCATGATCACGAGGAAGGTGCGGTCGGCGGCGAGCGCGGTCGCGTAGCGGCGGACCAGGGTGCCGAGCTGGGCGCCCCTGCTGCGGGGCCGGGCCGGCGGCAGCATGATCACGGGGCCGGAGCGGGGCAGCCGGGGCTGCTCGCTGTCGTTGACGACGTACTGCCGCCGGAACGGCGAGTCGCGGTACTCCCCCGCCCAGTCCCGCTCCTGGTCGCGTTCGAAGGCCTCGAAGGCCTCCGGCCACTGTTCGAAGCCGAAGAAGGCGAGGGCGTCCTCGGGCGGTCCGTAGTAGGCGACCCTGCCGCCCGGCGCGAGCACCAGCAGCCGGTCGCAGACGTCGAGGCTGAGCACGCTGTGCGTGACGACGATGACGGTACGGCCGTCGTCGGCGAGGCCGCGCAGCATGTGCATCACCGAGCGGTCCATGCCGGGGTCGAGTCCCGAGGTCGGCTCGTCCAGGAAGAGCAGCGAGGGCTTGGTCAGGAGTTCCAGGGCGACACTGACGCGTTTGCGCTGGCCGCCGGAGAGGGTGTGCACGGGCTGGGCCGCGCGCTGCTCCAGCCCCAGCTCGCGGATGACCTCCTCGACCCGCTCGCGGCGCTCGGCCTTGGCGGTGTCCTGCGGGAAGCGCAGTTCGGCGGCGTAGACGAGGGCGCTGCGCACGGTCAGCTGGGCGTGCAGGATGTCGTCCTGCGGGACCAGTCCGATGCGCTGGCGCAGCTCGGCGTAGTCGCGGTAGAGGTCGCGGCCGTCGTACACGACCGTGCCGTGGTCCGCGGGGCGCTGGCCGGTGAGCGCGCCGAGCAGCGTGGACTTGCCGGCGCCGCTGGGGCCGACGACCGCCAGCAGGCACTTCTCCCCCACCGGGAAGGACACGTGGTCGAGCAGGACCTTGCGGCCGCGGTCGACGGCGACCGTCAGGTCCTGTACGTCGAGGGAGACCTCACCGGTGTCGACGTACTCCTGGAGCTGGTCGCCGACGAGACAGAAGTCCGAGTGTCCGATGCCGACGATGTCGCCGGGGTCGAGCGGGGACCGGGTGACGGGCAGCCCGTTGAGGTAGGTCCCGTTGTGGCTGCCGAGGTCGACGATCTCGTGACCGCCGTCGGGCAGCGCGCGCAGTTCCGCGTGCCGGCGCGAGACGACCAGGTCGTCGACGACGAGGTCGTTGTCGGCGGCGCGGCCGATGCGGACGGTGCGCGACGGCAGCGGCCGGACGGTGGTGGGCTCGCGGAAGGTACCCGTCACACCGGGCATGGAGACCGCGGACGGGCGTTCCGCCGGGGGCGGGGGGCGGCCCGAAAGGGCCAGGTACGGACCGTCGTCCGGGCTGCCGACGCGGATCACGCTGCCGGGGCCGACGCCCCACTCCTGGACGCGCCGGCCGTCGGTGTAGGTCCCGTTGGTGCTGTGTTCGTCGGCGAGGGTCCAGTGGTCGCCGTCGGGCCGCAGCACCGCGTGGTGCCAGGAGACGCGGGTGTCGTCGATGACGATGTCGCTGAGCGGGTCCCGTCCGATGCGGTAGTCGTGGCCCGGGATCAGCACGCTGGAACCCGTCTCGGTCTCCAGCACGAGTTCCGGCGCGGTCGAGGAGACCGGTCGCTCCACCATGCCTGAATTCTATCGATTCGTACCCTTGTGTGCCTGACGGGCTGCGGGGGCTCAGCCGACGGGGAGGACGAGCGCCGGGACGGTCCGCTGCATCCGCAGGGCGTCGACGGACTCGGCGAGCAGCTCGTACTCGGTGGTCTCGTCGCTGATCGCGATCCGCACCAGTCGCCCGCCCGCCAGCTCGTCGGCCACCAGCTCCTGCCGGCCCATGTCGGCGCACCAGGCCCGCAGCAGCTCGGGCACGTCCGGCACATTGTCGGCGACCGGGACCAGGGCGCCCGACGGGATGTGCTCGCTCTCGGGCCGCGGATCCAGCCGTTCGGCCATCCAGGAGGCCCGGTCCCGCAGCCACCACAGGGCGAGCGCCAGCGTCGGGGCACGATAGGTGCCGAGCGGTACGCCGATCCGCCGGCCGTCGCAGACGCCGTATGCGGTGACATGGCACAGGAATTCGTCGTGCACGTCTCTCTCCCCCGGTGCTCGCCGGCCGGTCGTGCCTCGCTTTCCGTGCGGCTCCTGTGGGGTGAACTGCCCCTGACCTTCGAGTATGTTCACTCTTGAAACACTGTCACCATGACTTTCCGGCCAGTCTCTTGGCATATTCAGTGCCGTTCATGGCCGAAATGCGGCGAGCCCCCGATCCCGTCGTCATTACCCGACAGGTAATCGACCCGGGCGGCGGGCGCGGGCAAGGTGGTCACACCGGATCGGCGAATACCGGGATCCGGGTCCTGACCAGTATCGATGACCTCATTGGGGGCCGATTTACGATGTCCGCGAACACCGAACGTCACAAGAACGCCGTCGCTCGCTACTTCGAGGCCTGGAATGCGCGTGACCCCGAGGCTTTGGCCAAGGCTGTTACGGCCGCGTGGGCCGTGGACGGAGGCTATACCGACCCTCTCGCCGACGTCCGCGGCCATGAGCAGATCGCGGCGGTGATCGCGGCGGCGCACGCGCAGTTCCCGGGCTTCGCCTTCCGGCTGGCCGGCGCTGTGGACGGGCACCACGACACGGCCCGCTTCTCCTGGGAGCTGGTGAGCGAGGCCGGGGGTGCCGGGGGAGGTTCGGCGCCGGTGGCCGGATCCGACGTCATCACGCTGGACTCCCGGGACCGGATCACCGCCGTCCTCGGATTCCTCGACCGGGTGCCCGACGGGGCCTGAGGCCGGCGGCGATGAATTCCTCCGCCCGCGGCGGTCTACCCGATGGGAGATCACCGCGAGCGGAGGACGTCATGAGCGGAAACGGAATCATGAACGCCGAATTCACCGCCGTGCTGCGCAAGAGCCCGGCAAAAGGCGGCTGGACCTATGTCGTCTGGCCGGAGTCCGTCGAATTCTTCGGAACTCGCGGACTGGTCAAGATCCGCGGAACGGTCGACGGACATCCGTTCCGGAGTTCGTTCATGGCCCTCGGCGACGGCACCCACAAACTTCCCGTCAATGCCGACGTGCGCAAGGCGATCGGAAAACAGGAGGGCGACTCCGTGACCGTACGCCTGACGGAACGGCTCAGCCGTTGATCACCGCGTCGATCCGGGTCAGCTCCTCGGCGTCGAAGTCCAGGTTGGCGAGGGCGCCGACGCTGTCCTCGATCTGCCGGGCGCTGCTCGCGCCCACCAGCGCGGAGGTCACCCGGCCGCCGCGCAGCACCCAGGCCAGCGCGAGCTGGGCGAGGGACTGACCGCGGGACTCGGCGATGTCGTCGAGGGCGCGCAGCTTGCCGGTGAGCTCCTCGGTGAGCGCCTCGGAGTTCAGGAAGGGGCTGTCGCTCGCCGCCCGGGAGTCCTCCGGGATGCCGTTCAGGTAGCGGCCGGTCAGCAGGCCCTGCTCCAGCGGCGAGAACACGATCGACCCGACCTGGAGCTCGTCCAGGGCGTCGAGCAGGCCCTCGCTCTCGGGGCGGCGGTCGAGCATCGAGTAGCGCGGCTGGTGGATCAGCAGCGGGGTACCCAGCTCACCGAGGATGCGGGCCGCCTCGCGGGTCTGCTCCGCCGAGTAGTTGGAGACGCCGACGTAGAGCGCCTTGCCCTGCTGCACCGCGGTGTGCAGGGCGCCCATCGTCTCCTCCAGGGGAGTCTCCGGGTCGGGGCGGTGCGAGTAGAAGATGTCGACGTAGTCCAGGCCCATCCGGGTCAGGCTCTGGTCGAGCGAGGACAGCAGGTACTTGCGCGAACCCCACTCGCCGTACGGGCCCGGCCACATCAGGTAGCCGGCCTTGGTGGAGACGACCAGCTCGTCGCGGTAGGGCGCGAAGTCCGCCTTCAGCGCCTCACCCAGCGCGGACTCGGCGGCGCCGGGCGGCGGACCGTAGTTGTTCGCCAGGTCGAAGTGGGTGATGCCGAGGTCGAAGGCGCGGCGCAGGATGGCCCGCTGCGTCTCGACCGGGCGGTCCGGGCCGAAGTTGTGCCACAGTCCGAGGGACAGCGCGGGGAGCTTCAGGCCGCTGCGTCCGGTGCGCCGGTAGGGCATGTCGGCGTAGCGGTCGGGGTGTGCGGTGTACAACGCGACTCCAAGAAGATCGGTCGGTTTCAGGAACCGCTACCCACTCTGGCCCGACCTGCGGGTAGTGGTCCAACAGAAGAATCCGATGGAATTGTGCGGTTACGCTTCTCAATCATGGAACTGCGCCACCTCCAGCACTTCGTCGCGGTCGCCGAGGACCAGCACTTCACCCGGGCCGCCGAACGCCTCATGGTCTCCCAGTCGGGCCTGTCGGCGTCGATCCGGGCCCTGGAGCGGGAACTGCGCGCCCCGCTGTTCGTCCGGACCACCCGGCGGGTGACGCTGACGGAGGCGGGCCGGGCACTGCTGGCCGAGGCCGAGCGGATCCTGGCGCAGGTGCGGGCGGCCCACGAGGCGGTGGCGGCCGTGCAGGGCGTCGTGCGAGGCACCCTCTCGGTGGGCACCGAGCAGTGCATCGCCGGCGTTGACGTGGCGGGGCTGCTCGCGGCGTTCCGGCGGCGCCATCCGGATGTCGAGATCCGGCTGCGGCAGACCGGTTCGGGTGCGCTCGGCGAGGAGGTGGCGGCCGGCCGGCTCGACCTGGCCTTCGCCTACCGGACCCAGACGGACACCGATCAGCTCCGCTGCGCGCCGCTGGCCACCGAGCCGATGTACATGCTGTGCCATCCCGACCACCGTCTCGCCGGGGTGTCGGCGGCGCTGACGCCTCAGGACGTCGCGGGCGAGGTGTTCGTCGACTTCCATCCGGACTGGGGGCCGCGCCGCGCCACCGACCTCGCGTTCGCCGAGGCGGGGGTGCGGCGCACCGTCGCGCTGGAGGTCAACGACGTGCACAGCCTTCTGGACCTGGTGGACGAGAACCTCGGGGTCGCCGTCGTACCGCGCCACTTCCGGCACAAGCGGGAGGCGCTCACCGCGCTGCCCCTCAAGGGCACGGACGAGGCCGTGTACGAGACGGTCGCGCTGCTGCCGCCCGCACGGTCGACCAGCCCGGCGGCCCGGGCACTGATGGCGCTGCTGGAAACGGGGAGCGGCTGAGCGCGGGGTGCGCGATGGTGGACGTATGCATGCCAAGGACATCCTCATCGACGGTTACCAACGCATCCGGGAAGAGGTCCATGCCGCCGTCGAGGGCCTCGACCCCGACGACCTGAACGCCCGGCCCGCCGCCGGGACCAACTCGATCACCTGGCTCGTCTGGCATCTCACCCGCGTCCAGGACGACCATCTCGCCGACGCCTTCGGACTCGACCAGGTGTGGCTGGCCCAGGACTGGGAGAAACGGTTCGGCCTCGACCTGCCGCGCCAGGACACCGGGTACGGGCACAGTGACGCGAAGGTCGCGAAGGTGCGGGTCTCCGACGGCGGCCTGCTGACCGGGTACTACGACGCGGTGCACGCGCAGAGCCTGGAGGCGCTGCGCGCGCTGACGGCGGCGGACCTGGAGCGCGTCGTGGACGAGCGCTGGGACCCGCCCGTCACCCTGGGCGTACGGCTGGTCAGCGTCCTGTCCGACGATCTCCAGCACGTCGGACAGGCCGCTTATGCGCGCGGACTGCTTCAGAGCGCGGCGGCGTAACCCGGAAGGACGACGTCCTCGATGAGGGCCTTGCGCTCGTCGAACGGCAGGAACGCGCTCTTGAGGGCGTTCACCGTGACGGTGCGCAGGTCCTCGAGGGTCCAGCCCGCCTCCTCGACGAGCAGCGACATCTCGCGGGTCATCGTCGTGCCGGAGACCAGCCGGTTGTCGGTGTTGAGGGTGACACGGAAGCCGAGGTCCTTCAGCGCGGTGATCGGGTGCTCGGCGATCGAGGTCGCCGCACCGGTCTGGAGGTTGGAGGTCGGGCACATCTCCAGGGCCACCCGGCGGTCGCGCACCCAGCCCGCGAGCCGGCCGAGCTTGCCGTCCACGATGTCGTCGGTGATGCGCACGCCGTGACCGATCCGCTGGGCACCGCAGACCTGCAGGGCCTGGTGGATGCTGGGCAGGCCGTGCGCCTCGCCGGCGTGGATGGTGAAGGGCACGTTCTCGCGGCGCAGGTGCTCGAAGGCGGCGAGGTGGTCGGCGGGCGGGAAGCCGTCCTCGGCTCCGGCGATGTCGAAGCCGACGACACCGGCGTCCCGGAAGGCGACCGCGAGGTCGGCGGTCTCCCGGGTGCGGTCGAACATGCGCATGCCGCAGAGCAGCGTGCCGACGCGGACCGGGGTGCCCGCGGCGGCCGCCTTCGCCATGCCGGCCGCGAGACCCTCCTGGACCGTCTCGACGACCTCGGGGAGGGCCAGCCCGCCGTTGACGTTCAGCTCGGGGGCGTAGCGGACCTCTCCGTAGACGACTCCGTCGGCCGCCAGGTCGAGCACGTACTCCTCGGCGGTGCGCAGCAGGCCCTCGCGGGTCTGCATCACGGCGAGGGTGTGCTCGAAGGTGGCTATGTACCGCACCAGGTCACCCGAGTTGGCGGCCTCGAAGTACCAGGCGGCGAGCTCGTCGGGGTCGGTGGTGGGCAGCGTGTGGCCGACCGCGTCCGCCAGCTCGACGACGGTGGCGGGGCGCAGGCCGCCGTCGAGGTGGTCGTGCAGGACGGCCTTGGGGAGGCGGCGGAGGGTGTCGGTGTCGATGTGGGACGCGGTCATGAGTGTGTTCCTCGGCAGGTGGTTCTCAGGTGGTGGCGGGCTGGAGCAGGTCCCAGCGGTTTCCGTACAGGTCCTGGAAGACGGCGACGGAGCCGTAGGCCTCGTGGCGGGGCTCCTCCAGGAAGGTCACGCCGGCGGCGAGCATGCGGGCGTGGTCGCCCGCGAAGTCCTCGGTGTGCAGGAAGAACCCGACGCGGCCGCCGGTCTGGTCGCCGATCCGGGCGCGCTGGGCCTCGCCCTTGGCCCGGGCGAGCAGCAGCCCGACGCCGTCCTGGCGGTCCCCCGGCCGCACGACGACCCAGCGGGCGCCGTCGGGGCGGGGTTCGTCCTCGACGAGCCGGAATCCGAGCGCCTCGGTGTAGAAGCGGATCGCCTCGTCGTAGTCGTCGACGACAAGCGTGACCAGGGCGATGCGACTCATCGTGGCCTTTCGGGGAGCGTGCGGGAAGCTGTCGGGAGGTGCGATTGACGGGAGAGGTTATACGTAAAACGTTCCCTGCGCCAGTCGCCTCCGCGGCGACGGCGGCCGGGCCCGTCCGGCGGATCGGGTCACGGGCGGGAAAGCCGCGCTGGCGCGGGAGGAACCCCCGCGTCGACGCCCTTCCCGTCCTCCGGAACGCTCTGCCGGACGCCGGACGCCGGACGCCGGACGCCGGACGCCGGACGCCGGTCGCCTTCGCATCGGCGGTGGGTCTGGCCGCAGGCCCGAGGCGAGGTCGGGTCACGGGCGGTGAGGGTTCGCGCCCGCGCGGGAGGGACCCCCGCGTCGACGCCCTTCCCCGTCCTCCGGAACGCTCTGCCGGACGCCGGACGCCTCCGCAGCGGCGGCGGCCTAGGCCGCAGGCCCGAGGCGCGGTCGGGACCATCGTCCGAGGCGGAGCGCCCCTCGCCGTCGCTAGCGTCCCGGCCATGAAGATCACCGAGCCGCCCCGCACCCCGGGGCAGCGCAAGCAGGAACTGCTGGACCGGCTGGAACGCGAGCTCGACATCTGGGTCGCCACGGCGGACCGGGAGGGACTGCCCTGTCTCGTCGCGCTGTGGTTCCTCTGGGACGGCGAGCACCTGTGGCTGTCCACCCGCCTCACCAACCCCACCGGCCGCAACCTCAGGGAGGGCGGCCGGGCCCGCCTGGCCTTGGGGGACACGCGGGACGTGGTTCTCGTCGACGGCGAGGTCGAGACGTACACGCGGGAGGAGGTACCGGAGGCGGCCGCCCGGGCGTTCCTGGCGAAGACCGGCTGGGATCCGGGCCGGGACAGCGGGTCGTACGCCTACTTCCGGGTGCGGCCGGTGGCGGTGCAGACATGGCGCGAGGTGCACGAGCTGCCCCGTCGTCATCTGATGCGGGACGGGGTGTGGGTCGTCTAGCTCGCTCGCCCTACCTGCCCGGCCCCGGTCGGGCGCCGCCACCCGGATGCGCCTGCCGTTCCGGGCGCCGTTCACCGGAAGCGGCCGGGCGCCGCGCCGGGTCTCGCCAGGCGGCGAGGTCCGGGGACGGTCGCGGCTTCCGGCTTCCGGCTTCCGGCTTCCGGCGTCCGGCGTCCGGCGTCCGGCGTCCGGCGTCCGGCGTCCGGCGGGCAGTGGACAGCGGGGCGGCATGCCGCTCGTCGGCGGATCAGTTCGCCGGTGGCCCTCGCCGACGGTCGCGGCGTCCGGCGTCCGGCGTCCGGCGGGCAGTGGACGGTGGGGCGGCGGAGTGGCGGGCCGGCATGCCGATCGTCGGTGGGTCAGTTGGGCGGTGGGCCGTCGGCGCCGTGGTGGGTGGTGTTCAGGCGGTGGAGTTCTTCGGCCGTGAGGCGCAGCGCGCCCGCCGCGACGTTCTCCGTGAGGTGGCCGGGGTCTCCGGTGCCCGGGATGGCCAGCACATGCGGCCCCTGGGCGAGGGTCCAGGCGAGGCGGACAGCGGCGGGGGACGTGCCGTGGGCGCGGGCGACGGCGAGCACCGCCTCGTCGTGGGCGGTGGTGGCGCCCTGCGCTCCGCCGTCGCCCGCGATGGCGAAGAACGGCACGAAGGCGACGCCCTGTTCGCCGCAGACGCGCAGGAGTTCCTCGGTCGCGGGGGCGTGGTGGCCGAGGCCGTAGCGGTTCTGCACGCTGACGACGGGGGCGATGGCCTGCGCCTCGGCGAGATGGCGGGGTTCGACGTCGGAGATGCCGAGGTGGCGGATCAGTCCGGCGGCGCGCAGTTCGGCGAGGGCGCCGAAGTGCTCGGCGACCGAGTCCTGGCGCATCCGGCGCAGGTACACCAGGTCGAGGTGGTCACGGCCGAGCTGGCGCAGGTTCTCCTCCACGTGGCCGCGCAGGTCCTCGGGGCGGGCCGAGGTGCCCCACTCCCCCGACCAGTCGCGGAAGGGGCCGACCTTGGTGGCGATCAGCAGGTCGTCGGGGTACGGGGCGAGCGCGCTGTTGATCAGTTCGTTGGCGGAGCGCAGGGCGGAGAAGTAGAAGGCGGCGGTGTCGATGTGGTTGACGCCGAGTTCGACCGCCTTGCGCAGGACGGCGATCGAGCGGCCGCGGTCGCTCGGCGTGCCGAGGTGGAAGGCCGCGCTGCCGGTCAGCCGCATCGCGCCGAAGCCGATGCGGCCGACCGTCAGGCCGCCGATGTCCCAGGTGCCCGCGGCGTCCGCGGTGATCGTTGCGGAGGTCATCCGGGCAGTCTCGCACGCGCCGCGCACCGGCACGAGCCGGTGGCACGGGCCCTCAACAGGCCACGGTCTCCTCGCACTTGCGCAGCGCTTCCTGGACGTCGCGGCTCCAGGGCCGGGCCGTGCGGGGGGTGGCCGAGGACACGGTGTGCACGACCGGCTCCCGGCGTTCGGGCAGCGCGCCGGACCGGGTGCGCCGGCGCTCTTCGGCGGGGGGTGTGCCATGGGCGACGACCTCCTCCACGATCTCGGCCAGATCGCCGTCGGGGAGGGGGAGTTCGAGGTCGTCGTCGACGAAGCCGACCACGGCCGGCACGTACTCGACCAGCGCCCGCAACGCCCTGGGCAGTCCTCTCCCGCCGCGGCGCAGACCGCTGAGCACGTGCAGCGCCGTGGCGATCTCCAGTTCGGTGGCCTCCCGGCTCAGCGTCGCGGGGGTGATCTCCGTGTGGCGCAGCCACCAGTCGGCCTCGTCGTCCTCCCCCATCGAGCGGTGGTGGAGGTAGAGGCAGTATCCGGAGACGGTGTCCGAGGCGCCGGCGCCGTACTGCCACCAGAAGCGGGCGCTGTCCTCGCAGTCGGCGAGGTACAGCAGGCTGCCGAGGATCCGCGCGCCGGAGGGCTCGGGCAGGGAGCTGCCGAGGAAGTTGCCGAGGCCCTGCAGGGCGCCGGGGCGGGTCAGCAGCGCCTCGCAGAGCGCTCGGAGGTCCCGCGCCGCGGGGTGCACCCGCGGGGGCCTGTCGGCCGCCGCGGCGCGCTGCGGGCACACCCGCGCCGCGGGCCCGTCGGGGCCGCCCGCCGCGACCCGGGCGGCGATACGGGCCTCCGCGGCCTCGATGTCCGCGCGGCTGTAGGGGGCCGTGGGGGTCAGTCGCGCCCCCGCCAGCAGGGTGTCGATGTCGCTCGCGGTGTCGAAGGTCATGACCGCTCCGCCTCCTCCTCGGCGTCCGATGTGTAGATCTCCCGCAGCCGGCGTTTGGCATAGCGCTCGGTGGAACGCACCCCGGCCTCGGTGATCCCCAGCTGGAACGCCACGTCGGCGGTGCTGTAGCCCTCGCAGTAGCGCAGCCGGATGACGTCCCGCTGGCGCTCGGGGAGGGCGGAGATCGCCCGGAACAGCCGCAGGTTCTGCTCGATCACCTCGAAGGCGTCCTCGGCGCTCTGGAGGGTGACCGTCTCGAAGACGGCCGTGTCCATCAGCGTGGCGCGCCGGCCGCGGGCCCGGGCGTGGTCGACGACGCGGTTCTTCATCACCCGCCAGGCATAGGCGGCTGGGTTCTCGGCGCTCAGTATCTGCGGCCACTGCCGGGCGAGTTGGACGAACGCCTCGTCCACGGCCTCCTCGGCGTCCGCGCGGCGGCGCAAGCAGCGCTCGGCCTCGCGGACGTAGCGCGGGCGGTGCATCTGGTGGAAGGCGCTGAAGTCCAGGGGCAGCTTCTCCGGCGCGCGCGGGTTGCCCGCGGGGCGCAACTCCTCCTGGGTCACCGATCGCCTCCCGGGAGGCGATGGTCCATTTCCCGGACGCCCACCCGCACGAGTGCGGCGACGGACCGGCGCGCGAGGGTGAGGACCCCGGGTCCGAAGACCCGGAGGGCGAGCACGGACAACGCCACGTCGCGGGCGAGCTGTTCGAACTGGTCGTTCACGGACCCTTCGGTCCTTCCGCTGGCTGTGCGGGGCTCAGGGACCCCGGAAGGCATCGGTCACACCTTCTGCCTCCACGGCGTCCGGCGGTGCCGTTTCGTGCACTCCGGATTCGAAAGCCCGACGGAATTGGCCGTTTCGGACTACGGACCGTGCCGTTCCGGGCTAATACCGCTTCCCTGACGGCCGCTTGGCGGGCTACTTCCGCTCACTCCCGTCCGTTTTCGCCCGCCCGCGCCCGCCGCCCGCGCCCGCCGCCCGCTGCCCGTGCCTCGCGCGGCTCAGTGCAGCGGCTTGTCCAGCACCGCCTTGCGGTGGCTGAACGTCTCGATGGACCAGCGGCCGTGGTAGCTGCCCATGCCGCTCTCGCCCACTCCGCCGAACGGCAGGTCGGAGACGGTGAGATGGGCGAGCGGCAGGCCGTAGCCGAGACCGCCGGAAGAGGTCTCGGCGGCGATGCGGCTCCGGGTCTCGCCGGACTCGGTGAAGACGTACAGGGCGAGGGGCTTGTCGCGGTCGTTGATGAAGGCGATCGCCTCGTCCAGGCCTTCGACGGTGACGATCGGCAGGATCGGGCCGAAGATCTCCTCCCGCATCACGGGCGACCCGGGGTCGACGTCGGCGAGGACGGTGGGCGCGAGGTACTTGTCCGTACGGTCCTTGCCGCCGCCGACCACGATCCGGCCGGAGTCGAGCAGGGCGGCGAGCCGGTCGAAGTGGCGTTCGTTGATGATGCGGCCGTAGGCGTCCGAGGCCTGCGGGTCGCTCCCGTAGAGCGTCTCGACCGCGCGGGCCAGCAGGGGTTCGAGGGCGGCGGCCGTCTCCGGGTCGGTGAGGACGTAGTCGGGGGCGACGCAGGTCTGGCCGGCGTTGAGGAACTTGCCGCGGGCCAACCGGTCGGCGATGACGGAGAGGTCGGCGTCGCGGTCGACGAACGCCGGTGACTTGCCGCCGAGTTCGAGGGTGACGGGGGTGAGGTGCTCGGCGGCGGCGCGCAGGACGACACGGCCGACGGTGCCGTTGCCGGTGTAGAAGATGTGGTCGAAGCGCTCGGCCAGCAGGGCGGTGGTCTCCGGGATCCCGCCCTCGACGACGGCGACCGCGTCGGTGTCCAGATACGCCGGCAGCAGGCGGGCCAGCGCGGCGGAGGTGGCGGGCGCGAGCTCGCTGGGCTTGACGACCACCGCGTTTCCGGCGGCGAGAGCGCCGACCAGCGGGGCGAGCAGGAGCTGCGCGGGGTAGTTCCAGGGCGCGATGACGAGGACCACGCCGAGCGGGTCGACCTGCGTCCACGCGGTGGCGTCGGCGCCGAGGTGGGCCGGGACCGGGGCGGACTCGGGGCGCAGCCACCCGTCCAGGTGGTCGAGGGTGTGGTCGATCTCCCGGACCGTGAAGTCGATCTCGGTGCGGTACGCCTCGGCGGAGCTCTTGCCCAGGTCGGTGTGGAGGGCGTCGGCCAGGTCGGCGCCCCGCTCGGTGAGCAGCTCGCGCAGGCGGCGCAGCTGCTCCGTGCGCCAGGCGACGGGCTTGGTGCGGCCGGTGCGGAAGGTGGCGCGCAGCCGGGCCACGACATCGGCGGGCTGCTCGGGAGTGGCGGGGGTGGTCACGGTGCCTCGCTGGGGTGCGCGGGCCTTGCGGCCCTGGGGTCTCGGTGCGAGCGGTCGGCTCGCTCTCGGCACGAGCGGCAGCTCGATGTATATGCCAACCTTTCATGCACCGAAATACATTCCCGGGTGCGCCGACTACTTCCCGGCCTCTTCGGTGAGCGCGTGCCTGCGCCGGTCGAGGAAGGCTCGTTCCGCCGGGCTCTCGCTCAGCGCGAGGGCCGCCTCGTAGGCGCGCGCGGCCTCGGTGGCCCGGTGCAGGCGGCGCAGCAGGTCGGCGCGGACCGCGTGCCAGACGTGGTAGCCGTCGAGGTCCAGCCCGTCGACGAGTTCCAGGGCCCGGCCCGGGCCTTCCGTCTCCGCCACGGCGACCGCCCGGTTCAGCGCCACGACCGGGCTCGGGGCGAGTTCCATGAGCTGGTCGTACAGGCGCAGGATCTGCCGCCAGTCGGTGTCGGCGGCGGTCGGCGCGTCGCTGTGGACGGCCTGGATCGCGGCCTGGACCTGGTACGGCCCCGGCCGGTTGCGGCGCAGACAGCGACGGACGAGCGACTGTCCCTCGGTGACCAGGTCCCGGTCCCATCGGCCGCGGTCCTGCTCGGGCAGCGGTACGAGCGTGCCGTCGGCGTCCTCCCGCGCGGTCCGGCGCGAGTGGACGAGCAGCATCAGCGCCAGCAGCCCGGTGACCTCGGGCTCGTCCGGCATCAGCTCGGTGAGGAGCCGGCCGAGGCGCAGGGCCTCGGCACACAGGTCCGGATCGCCCCCGTACCCCTCGTTGAAGATCAGGTAGACGACCGCGAGCACGCCGTTCAGCCGGTCGGGCAGGTCGGCGTCGCGGGGCACGCGGTACGGGATGCGCGCGTCCCGGATCTTCGCCTTGGCGCGGACCAAACGCTGGGCCATGGTCGGCTCGGGGACGAGGAAGGCGCGGGCGAGCCGGGCGGTGGTGAGTCCGCCGAGGAGGCGCAGGGTCAGGGCGACCTGCGCCTGCGGGGCCAGCGCGGGATGGCAGCAGGTGAAGATCAGACGGAGCCGGTCGTCGCGCACGGGGCCCTCCTCCGCGGGCGGCTCGGTGGCGTACAGCAGGGAGGCCTCGGCGTGCCGGGCGCCCCGGGTGGACTCCCGGCGCAGCCGGTCGACGGCCCGGTTGCGAGCCGTGGTGATGATCCAGCCCGCCGGGCTCGGCGGCACACCGGTCCGCGGCCAGCGGTCGACGGCCGTGGTGAAGGCGTCCTGCACCGCCTCCTCGGCGAGGTCGATGTCGCCGAGGAAACGGACCAGGACGGCGACGGCCCGGCCGTATTCAGCGCGGAACACGGCCTCGACGTCGAGGGGCATCAGGCCTCACCCATGAAGGGGCGCACCTCGATGGGAAGAGTGGTGGCCCAGGTCGCCCGGCGGCCCCAGTGCAGGGCGGCGTCCAGATCCGGCGCCTTGATCAGGCAGATCCCGCCGAGGTACTCCTTGCCCTCGGCGTACGGCCCGTCGGTGACGAGGACGTCGCCGCCGCCCGGCCGCAGCACGGTGGCCGTCTCCGGCCCGTGCAGCCCTCCGGCGAACACCCAGGCGTCGGCCTCGCGCAGCTCCCGGTGGAACGTCTCGAGGTTGCGGCCGATCTCCGCCATCCCTTCGGCCGACGGGGGTTCGCCCTCGGTGGGCGTGATCACACTGAGCAGGTAGTACTTCATGACGTCCTCCGTGTCTCGGGCAGGTCCCGTGCCGTTCTGTCACCTCCTACACGAACGGCGGCCCCCCGGATCGACACCCCGCGCCACGGAACCGGAAGAATCCCGCCCATGACCGCACCGCACCCCCTCGTCACGCGCGCCCGCAGCCTCGCGGACGGCCTCCTCGCCCCGCAGGCCGAACAGGTCGACCAGGAAGAGGTCCCCACGAGCCACCTCGCGGAGATCAGACGCTCGGGCCTGCTCGGGCTGAACGCGCCGAAGGAGTACGGCGGGGCCGGGGCACCCGGTGCGGTGTTGCGCGAGACGACGGAGATCCTGGCCGGGGCATGCTGCTCGACCTGGTTCGTGCAGGCGCAGCACCACACCCCGGTACTGACCCTGGCCGGGAACGAGGGTCCGGCGCGTGAACGCCTGCTGGGCCCGCTGGCGAGCGGTGAGCTGCTGTCGGGGGTGGCGTACGCGCACCTGCGGGCGTATCCGCGCGTCCCCGTCCGGGTCACCCCGGAGCGGGCCGGCTGGCGCTTCGACGGGACGGTCCCCTGGTACACGGGGTGGGGCCTGAACGATGTGCTGCTGCTCGCCGGCGTCACCGGCACCGGCGAGGTCCTGTTCGCCTTCACCGAGGCGCGCGAGCAGCCGGGCCTGCGCGCCTCGGCCCCGCTGCGCCTCGCCGCCCTCGGCGCGGCCCGCACGGTCTCCCTGGAACTGGACGGCCTGTGGCTCCCCGAGGAGGCGGTCGCGCTGCGCACCCCGCACGAACGCTGGTCGGCGGCGGACCGCCTGAGGACGGTGAACGCCAACCCGGCGGTCTTCGGTGTCACCGAAGCGGCCCTGACCCTGCTGGACGAGGACACGGCCGCACCGTTGCGCGCCCGTCTCACGGAGGTCCGCACCCGGGCCTACGCCCTCGCCGACGGTCCGGCGCCCCATGAGCATCTGGCGGAGCGCCTGGCCCTGCGGACCCGGGCGTCCGAGGTGATGCGGACGGCGACCACGGCGGCGGTGGTGACCGGCGGCGGCCGCTCCATGCTGCTGACGAACAGGGCCCAACGCCTGGCGAGGGAGGCCCTGTTCCTCATGGTCCAGGCCCAGACACGGGAGTCACGCGCGGACCACCTGAGGTCACTGACCGACTAGCCGCCCCCAGGGGCGCGGGGAACCGTGCGAGCGGTCACCCACGATCCGCATACGCCCGCGCCCCCGGACACCCCGCTCAGCCGGCGAACGGCACCTGCACCGACGCCACCTGCTTCCCCGCGGGGTGTTCCCACAGCCCCTCGCCGGCCAGCCGGGGCAGCACGCCCTCCCCGAACCAGTACGCCTCCTCCAGATGCGGGTAGCCGGACAGCACGAACTCCTCGATCCCCAGCGCCGCGTACTCCTTGATGAGCCCGGCGACCTCCTCATGGCTGCCCACCAGCGCGGTCCCCGCGCCGCCACGGACCAGACCGATCCCGGCCCAGAGGTGGGGATGGATCTCCAGCCCGTCCCGGCTGCCGCCGCCGTGCAGCGCGAGCATCCGCTGCTGTCCCTCGGACTCACTGCGCGCGAGCCCGGCCTGGACGGACCGTACGGTCTCCGGGTCGAACCCGGCGAGCAGCCGGTCCGCCTCCGCCCAGGCCTCCTGCGAGGTGTCGCGGGTGATGACGTGGAGCCGGATGCCGAACCGGAGCGTCCGCCCCTCCTTCGCCGCGAGCCCCCGGATCCAGGCGATCTTCTCCGCGACCTGGGCCGGCGGCTCGCCCCAGGTGAGGTAGACGTCGACGTACTTCGCGGCGATCTCACCGGCGATCGGCGAGGACCCGCCGAAGTACACCTCCGGAACCGGATCCGGCACCCGGGCCAGCTTCGCGTCCTCGACCCGGAGGTGCTCCCCCTCCAGGTCGACGGTCTTGCCCTCCCACAACTCCCTGACGATCCGGAGGAACTCACCGGTCCGGCGATAGCGGTCGTCCTTGTCCAGGAAGTCGCCGTAGGCCCGCTGCTCGTGGCTCTCGCCGCCGGTGACGACGTTGAGCAGGAGCCGTCCGCCGGTCTGCCGCTGGAAGGTGGAGGCCATCTGCGCGGCGAGCGTCGGCGAGACGAAGCCGGGCCGGAAGGCGACCAGGAACTTGAGCCGCTCGGTGTGCTGGCTGACCATGGCCGTCGTCAGCCACGCGTCCTCGCACCAGGCCCCGGTGGGGGTGAGCACGCCCAGGAAGCCGAGGTCCTCCGCGGCGCGGGCGATCTGGCTCAGGTAGGCAACCGTCGGCGGCCGGTCCCTTCCGGAGGCGGTGGCGGGGGTGCCGTGGCCGCCGCCGACGACATGGCGGCTGTCGCCGTTGGTGGGGAGGAACCAGTGGAAGGTGAGGGACACGTGGGGTCTCCGATCAGGAATGTCCGTCTGCCGGGTTGCCGGGTTGCTCGGCTACCGGGTCGGCCGGGTTGCCGGGCCCGGGCGACCGTTGCGGGCTAGAGCAGGCCGTGGCGCGGCGGGCGGGTGCCGTTCAGCACGAACCGCCCGAGGTGCTGGATCTTCCAGCGGGTCGGATCGTGCAGGGTGTGGGTGCGGGCGTCGCGCCAATGCCGGTGCAGATTGAGCGAGCGCAGGGCGGCCCGGGTCCCGGACACCTCGAACAGGGCGCTGGAGACCTCCACCGCCGCCCGTGCCGCCTGCACCTTCGCGGCGGCGACCGCGAGGGACGCCTCGGCGGCCGTGTCGTCGGTGAGATCGGCGCGTGCCGCGTCGACCGAACGGGCGGCCTCGCGCAGCAGCGCCCGCGACGCCCGCACCTCCAGGTCGAGTTCACCGAACCGCTGGATCAGCAGCGGATCCTCGGCGGCCGCCTCGACGCCGCTCTCGAACCACGGCCGGCTCTTCGTCCGCACGAACTCCGCCGCCTCGGCGAGCGCGCCCGCGGCGATCCCGGCGTCGATCGCGGAGTGCAGCAACTGGGCGACCGCGCCGTGGAGTTGCGGCCCCTCGAAGGTGAGGTGGTGCGGCAGGACCCGGTCACCCGGTACCGGCACGCCGGCCAGGCGGACGGTGCCGCTGGCCGTCGTCCGCTGGCCCAGCCCGTCCCAGTCGTCGATCACGCTGAGGCCGGGCGCGTCGGACGGCACGTACGCGACGTGCAGCCTGTCGTCCTCGGCACGGGCCAGCACGGGGATCCAGTCGGCGAAGAGGGCGCCGGTGGAGTAGTGCTTGACGCCGGTCAGGACGTACGAGCCGTCCGGCCGGGACTCCAGACGGGTGCGGATGTCCTGGACGTGCTTGCCGCCGGCCTCCGACTGGGCGTTGCCGAAGCGCCGGCCGGCGAGCAGCTCGGCGAAGAAGAACTTCCGCTGCTCCTGCGTGCCCTGACGGCGGATCACATTGACGTAGGCGAAATGGCTCTGCGGGATCTGGGCGAGGCTGCCGTCTGCGGTGCCGAGCAGACGGAAGATCTCCGCGAGGGTCAGGGCGCTCACATCCGCCCCGCCGTGGTCGGCGGGGACGGTGACGGCGAGCAGACCGGAGGCCGACAGCCTGTCCAACTCGGCGCGCGGCAGGCGCCGTTCGGTGTCGCGGGCGGAGGCTCCGGCGCGGAACACCTCGGCCAGCGAGGCGGCGACGGCGAGGGCCTCGGCGTCATCGGCGATGACATGGGCGGACATCGTGCGCTCAGCTCGCCGCGGCCAGGTACGGCGTCCGCCCGAGCGCGGCCGAGAACTGGTCGACGACGTGGGTGAGGGCCTCGGTGGCGGACGGGGCGACCGTCACGGAGCCGTCCTCGTGGGCGGTGATGTCCTTGTCCAGGGTGAACCAGCCCTGCACGATGTGGGCCGCTCCCATGGAGTTGAGCACCGGGCGCAGGGCGTAGTCGATGGCGAGGACGTGGGCGGTGGATCCGCCGGTGGCCAGCGGCAGTACCGTCTTGCCGGTGAGCGCGTACTGCGGGAGCAGGTCGAGGAGCGCCTTGAGGACACCGGAGTAGGACGCCTTGTAGACCGGGGTGCCCACGATGACACCGTCGGCGCGCGCGAAGAGCTCGGTGGCCTCGACGATCGCCGGGTGGCGGAAGTCCGCGCCGAGCAGGGCCTCGGCCGGGATGGTACGGACGTCGAGCGGAATCACCTCGTGTCCCTGGACGGCGAGCCGCTGGTCGAGGTGGCGCAGCAGACGGCCGGTGCGGGAGGAGGCGGAAGGGCTGCCGGAGACGGACAGGACGGTGGCCATGGGTCCTCTTTCGAAGGAGCCCGGGGCACCCCGGCAGGGCGGGGCGCTCCGGTGGGAGCGGTCAGGAGTACCGGGCGGGTGCGGGCAGTTCGCCCTCGAGGACCCGGCGGCCGACCTCACGGCGCTCACGGGCGCCGGGGTCGTGGAGTGTGCGGGGACGGTCAGACCTGCGCGGGGACGTAGTCGAATTTCACGGGCGCGGCGGGCATGCGGAACTCCTGGTGCGGAATGCTTTCGGGCACGCCGAATTCACGGGGCGCAGCGGCGCCGACGGGATGCGGACGCCAAGGGACCGGCGGGCGCGGTGAATTCAGGTGCGGAAAAGGAAGAAACGCGGCGGATCGCGAGGGAGGATCAGGCCGCGGCGCAACAGGAGGCGCTGGAGACGCGCGCGAGGTCGACATGGCGTCGCCGCGTGAGGTCCAGTCGCATCTTCATGTCCTCGATCGTGGCAGCCGCCTCCGACGGCAGTCAAGGCAAACCCGACCGGTCTCGTATCGCGGACCATTAAATTTCACGAAGGTGTGACAGGGAAACCCTTGAACAGGCGCCGAACGGGACCGCATTCTTCCGTCGTGCGTACGGAGCAGCTGGAATACATCGCGGCGGTCACCCGGCTCGGTTCGTTGCGTCGGGCCGCCGAGGAACTACGGCTTTCCCAGCCCGCGTTGAGCGAGACGGTGCGGAACCTGGAACGTGAACTCGGGGTGGATCTCCTGGAGCGCAAACGGTCCGGCGCGACCATGAGCGCGTCGGGCCGGGAACTCCTGCCGCACATCATCGGAGTGCTGGACGCGGTGGACCGGCTGCGCTCGGCGGCGGGCGAGCGGCACCGGATCAGCCGGATGGTGCGGGTCGGCACGGTGAACGCGGCGACCGTGCCGCTGCTCATCCCGGTGGTCCGGGAGTTCCGTGCCGCGCATCCCGTCACCCAGGTGGAGGTGGTGGGCGCCCAGCAGACCGACATCCACCGCATCCTGCTGGAGGGCGGGTTCGACCTGGGCCTGGTCAACCATCTGGAGGGCGACGACGTGCCCGCCGAGTTCGAGTCCACCGAGCTGCTGCGCGGCCGGCCGGTGGTGTGCATGCGCCCCGACAGCCCGCTGGCCTGCGCGCCGTCGGTGGCGGTGGACGACCTGCTCGACGTGCCGCTGATCGGGATGCGGTCGGGCTATGTCATGCACCGCTACGTCCATCGGCTTCTCGACGGACGCGGCCTGTCCTTCGCGTACTCCACCGACGGGGCGGAGATGGGCAAGCTGATGGTCGCCGAGGGGCTGGGCGCGACCGTCCTGCCCGACTTCAGCGTGATCGGGGACCCGCTGGAGCGGCGTGGGGCGCTCACCCACCGGCCGATCAGCGGCGACACGACACAGGTGCTGCTGATGCTGCAGCGGCGGCGGGCGGAATCGGTACCCCAGGCCGCCCGGGATCTGCACGAGGTCTTCGTGCGCACCGCGCGGACGCTGAGCGCGGCGCCCGGGGCGCCGTAGGGACGGCCGTGGAGGTGGCCGTCCCGTCGCGCGCGGGCCGCGCGTGCCCGCCGGGGCTCAGTCCTCGTCGCCGACCGGGACCACGACGAGGAAGGCGTCCGACTTCAGGTCCATGACCACCGTCGCGGGCTCCCCCTCGGCCCGCCGCCGCGCCGCGTACTCCTCCGCCGGCCACGACCCTCGCGGGGATCCTGCGGGGAAACGCTCCAACACCTTCGCGCCCATAGCGGCGGACACCTCCCGTGCGAAACGGACAGTCTCTCTGGGAGTTCTGCTGCCCTGGATCCGCGCGGTCATGTTCCGGTCCTCACCGACGGCTCGTCAGCTGCCACGTCACCTGCCTTGCCACTTGCCTTGTCACCTGCCTCGTCACCTGCCTTGTCGCCACCGCGACCGAGCCGTCCCGGCCACCAGGCGGGGGCGCCGATGTCCCGCACCAGCGCGGGCACCAGCAGCGAGCGCACCACGAGCGTGTCGAGCAGGACGCCGAAGGCGACGATGAAGGCGATCTGGGCGAGGAAGGCCAGCGGGATCACCCCGAGCGCGGCGAACGTGGCGGCGAGCACCACCCCGGCCGAGGTGATGACGCCGCCGGTGGTGACCAGACCCCGCAGGACGCCTTCGCGGACGCCGTGCCGCAGGGACTCCTCGCGCACCCGGGACATGAGGAAGATGTTGTAGTCGACGCCCAGCGCCACCAGGAAGACGAAGCCGTACAGCGGCACGGACGGGTCGGTACCGCTGAAGCCGAACACGTGCCGGAACACCAGAGAGGAGACGCCGAGGGTGGCGAGGAAGTTCAGCGCCACCGTGGCCACCAGCAGCGCGGGCATCAGCAGTGAGCGCAGCAGGGCCGTCAGGATGAGGAAGATGATGGCGAGGACGACGGGGACGATGAGGGTGCGGTCGCGTTCGGCGGTGCGCAGGGTGTCGTACCGCTGGGCCGTGTAGCCGCCGACGAGGGCGTCCGCGCCGGGGACGGCGTGCAGGGAGGTGCGCAGGCGCGCCACGGTCCGCAGGGCCGCGTCGCCGTCCGCGGCGGAGTCGAGGGTGACATCGACCCGGACCCGCCCGTCGACCACCAGGGGTTCGCCGCCCGGCCGGCCCGAGGCGGTGGCGCCGGCCGCCGAGGCGACGCCCTCGGTGTCCCGGGCCGCGCCGAGGACCTGCGTCAGCCGGTCGGCGTTCGCGACGACCACGGTGGGGTTGCCGGAGCCGCCGGGGAAGTGCCGGCCCAGGGTCTCCTGCGCCGCGACGGAGGGTGCGTCGTTCACGAAGGTCTCGTCGAGGGGTACGCCCTTCGAGGCGAGCGTCGGGGCGAAGGCGGCCCCGGCCAGCAGGACGGCGAGCGTCACCGCCCAGACCCGGCGCGGCGCCCGGTCGACGAGGGCGGCGACGCGCCGCCAGACGCCGTGGCCCGCGCCGCCCGCCGTCATGCGGGCGGGCCAGTACGCGGCCTTGCCGAGCAGGACCAGGACGGCGGGCAGGAAGGTCAGTGTGCTGAGCACGGCGCAGCCGATGCCGATGGCGCCGACCGGGCCGAGGGCGCGGTTGTTGGTGAGGTCGCTGAGCAGCAGGGCGAGCAGTCCCAGGGCGACGGTCGCGGCGCTGGCCACGACGGCGCCCCAGGACTTGCGCAGTGCGGCCGCGATGGCGGCGAACCGGTCGGTGCGCGCGGCGAGTTCCTCCCGGTAGCGGGCGGTGAGCAGCAGGGCGTAGTCGGTGGCGGCGCCGATCACGAGGATCGAGAGGATGCCCTGGACCTGCCCGTCGACGCGCACCACGTCGTGGTCGGCGAGCGCGTAGACGACCGCACAGGCGAGGCCGAGCGCGAAGACCGCGCCGAGGATGATCACCAGCGGGAGCAGCACGCTGCGGTACACGAGCAGCAGGATGACGAGGACGGTGGCCAGCGCGACGGCGAGCAGCAGTCCGTCGATGCCGGCGAAGGCGTCGGACAGGTCGGCCTGGGTCGCGGCCGGTCCGGCCAGTCGGACCGTCGTGCCGGGGACGCGTTCGGCGGCGGCGCGGATCCGGTCGAGGGTGGGGGCGAGCTCGTCCCCGAGGTCGGGGCGCAGGGGCACCACGCCCTCGACGGCCTCCCCGTCCTCGGAGAGCAGCGCGGGCGACACGTCGCCGGACACGCCCCGGTCGTCGGCGAGGGAGGCGAGCGCCCGGCCGGCGGCGTCCAGCCGGTCCTCGATGCCGGTCCCGCCGGCTCCGGCTCCGATGCCGGCGGTCCAGACGACGATCGCCGGGAGGGTCTCGTTCTGCCGGAAGGCGCGTTGCGCGGCGACGACCTCGGTGGACTCGGCGCTGCGGGGCAGGAAGGCGGCCTGGTCGTTGGTGGCGACCTCGCCCAGCCGTCCGGCGAAGGGACCGAGGACGCCGCCGACGCCGAGCCACACGGCGACGAGGAGGACCGGGACGAGCCAGCGGGCGCGTCGGGGGGTGGTGGACATCGTTCTCCAGCTCCGGAAGAAGAGGGATCGGGCAGCGTCATGGGTAGCTCGACGGGAAAGGTATCTCAACAAAAAACAATCTCAATGATTGAGTAGGTTTCCGGCGAGTGATCTTAGACGTTGCCTGTCCTTCTGCCCTCGCCCGGTCCCCGGATGCGGCCGACCGCGGCTGTTTCAGCGCCCGGGAGGAGTGATCCCGGACAGTTCCTCGCCCATCGCCGTCAGGAAGCGCAGCACCACCGACAGCTCGTCCTCGGTGAACCGCGAGCGCGCGGCCCGGGTCGCCTCGGCCAGCGGCCGGAAGTAGGTGCGGGCCACCGACTTGGCGTCGGCCGCGTAGTACAGGTGGACCACCCGGCGGTCGGCGCTCTCCCGGACCCGGCGGATGTGCCCCGCGCGCTCCAGCCGGTCCACGCACGCGGTGACGGCGCCGGAGGTGAGCCCGAGATGCTCGCGCAGTCGCTTCGGGGTCATCGGCCCGTCGGCGTCCAGGATCGCGGCGAGTGCCTGGACGTCCGTCGCGTGCAGCCCCTGGTCGCCCGCGAACCCGTGCACCAGCCGGTTGATCTCGCCGTTCATCCGCCGCAGCCGGACGGCGAAGGCATGCAGGTCGGTCGGCGTCGCGGACGCCTCGGACGGCTGTCCCGGCACCCGCCCCTCACGGTCGTTCGCTGTGGCCACGGGGCCAGCGTAGTCGCCGTCCGCGATCACTCGTTCGTGCGCACAAGTCCCTGCCGCATCCGCGGCCCTCCCGCGCGTGGAAGCGATCTGCGAGAGGGCCACCGACGCGAAGGAGCGAGGATTCATGACCGCAGACGGCGAGGGCACCCTGTGCCTGGTGACCGGCGCCACGGGATACATCGGCGGCCGGCTCGTCCCGGAGCTGCTGGCGGCGGGTCACCGCGTGCGCTGTCTGGCCCGCTCCCCCGACCGGCTGCGCGACCACGAGTGGGCCGGCGACGTCGACCGGGTGCGCGGCGACGTCACGGACGCCGCGTCGGTCGCGGCGGCCCTGCGGGGCGTCGATGTCGCGTACTACCTGGTGCACGCGCTGGGCACCGGTGAGGACTTCGAGGAGACCGACCGGCGGGCGGCACGGATCTTCGGGGAGCAGGCGCGGACGGCGGGCGTGCGCCGCATCGTCTACCTCGGCGGCCTCACCCCGGCCGGGGTGCCCGAGCGGGAGCTCTCGCCGCATCTGCGCTCACGCGCCGAGGTGGGGAGGATCCTGCTGCACTCGGGGGTGCCCACCACCGTGCTGCGGGCCGCGGTCGTGATCGGCTCGGGCTCGGCCTCCTTCGAGATGCTGCGCTATCTGACCGAACGGCTGCCGGTGATGGTCACCCCGAGCTGGGTGCACACCCGGATCCAGCCCGTGGCCGTCCGCGACGTGCTGCGCACCCTCGTCGGCTCCGCCGGGATGCCGGACGGCGTCAGCCGGGCCTTCGACATCGGCGGGCCGGACGTCCTGACGTACCGCGAGATGATGCTCCGCTACGCCGTCATCGCCGGACTGCCCCGGCGGATCATCCTGTCCGTGCCGATGCTCACCCCCGGCCTGTCCAGCCACTGGGTCGGGCTGGTGACCCCGGTGCCGGCCTCGATCGCGCGGCCGCTCACCGAGTCGCTGCGGCACGAGGTGGTCTGCCACGAGCACGACATCGCCCGGTACGTGCCGGAACCGCCCGGCCATCCGCTCGGCTTCGACGAAGCGGTCCGGCTCGCCCTGCGCAGCGTGCGGGAAGCGCGGGTCGCCACCCGGTGGTCCTCCGCGTCCTTCCCCGGCGCCCCCAGCGACCCGCTGCCCACCGACCCCGGCTGGGCGGGCGGCAGCCTCTACACCGACGTCCGCGAACTGGTCGTCGACGCTCCCCGGGACTCCCTGTGGCGGGTGATCGAGAGCATCGGCGGCGACAACGGCTGGTACTCCTTCCCACTCGCCTGGGCCGTCCGCGGCCGGCTCGACCGGCTGGTCGGCGGGGTGGGGCTGCGCCGCGGCCGCCGGGACGCCACCCGGTTGCGGGTGGGCGACTCGCTGGACTTCTGGCGGGTCGAGGAGATCGAACGCGGACAGCTGCTCCGGCTGCGCGCCGAGATGCGGCTGCCGGGCCTGGCCTGGCTGGAGATGTACGCGCAGACGGACGCCGGCGGCCGAACCCGGTTCCGTCAGCGCGCCCTGTTCCATCCGCACGGGCTGCTCGGCCACGCCTACTGGTGGAGCGTCTCCCCCTTCCACGCCCTCGTCTTCGGCGGCATGGCCCGCAACATCGCCCAGGCGGCGGTGGCCGACGCGACGGCGCGCGAGGGGGAGCCGGTCCGCTGACCGGCCGTGCGCGCAGGCCGGCCCGCCGCCCACCCCCTGCATCCGCCGGGCGCCGCTTGCCGGAATCAGGTGACCGTCCGAACCCCTGCCCCGGAGCCCTGCCATGAACGTCTCGGTCGTCCTGTTCACCGCGGACCTGCGTCTGCACGACCATCCGCCGCTGCGCGCGGCCCTCGACGGGGCGCGGCAGGTGGTCCCACTGTTCGTGCGCGACCGGGCCGTGGACGACGCCGGGTTCGCCGCGCCGAACCGGCTGGCGTTCCTCGCCGACTGTCTGCGTGATCTCGACGCGGGGCTGCGCGAGCGGGGCGGCCGGCTCGTGGTGCGCTCGGGCGACCTGGTCGAGCAGGTGTGCCGGGTGGCCGCCGAGGCGGACGCGGACGAGGTCCACCTCGCCGCCGACGGGAGCGCGCACGCGCGGCGCCGCGAGGAACGGCTGCGGCGCGCCCTGGAGTCGGAGGGCGTACGGCTGCATGTGCACGACGCGGTGACGACCGCCGTCGGCCCCGGTGCGGTGACCCCGGCCTCCTCCGACCACTTCGCCGTCTTCACGCCGTACTTCGGGCACTGGTCGCAGTGGCGGCTGCGCGAACCGCTCGGCGCGCCGCGGACCGTGCGGGTGCCGGACGGGGTCGGCTCGCAGGAGCTGCCCACCCGGAAGGGGCTGGCCGGACTGTCGCCGGGACTGGCCCCGGGAGGCGAGAAGGAGGGCCGCGAGCGGGTCACCGCCTGGCTGCGGTCGGGCATCGGCGCCTACGAGGACGGACACGACGACCTGGCGGGCGACGCGACCTCCCGGCTCTCGCCGCATCTGCACTTCGGCACCCTGTCCCCGGTGGAGCTCGTGCACCGGGCGCGCCGCGCGGGCGGGCCGGGAGCCGAGGCGTTCGTGCGGCAACTGGCCTGGCGCGACTTCCACCGCCAGGTGCTGGCCGCCCGGCCCGGCGCGGCGAGCGCCGACTACCGCACCAAACACGACCGCTGGCGTTCGGAGCGGACGGCGGGCGAGGACGTCGAGGCCTGGCGGGCGGGCCTCACCGGCTATCCGGTGGTGGACGCGGCGATGCGGCAACTGAGCCACGAGGGGTGGATGCACAACCGGGGCCGGCTGCTCACCGCGAGCTTCCTCACCAAGACGCTGTACGTCGACTGGCGGGTCGGCGCCCGGCACTTCCTGGATCTGCTGGTCGACGGGGACGTGGCCAACAACCAGCTCAACTGGCAGTGGATGGCGGGCACCGGCACCGACTCGCGGCCCAACCGGGTGCTCAACCCCGTCACCCAGGCGAAGCGGTACGACCCCGACGGGACGTACGTACGGCGCTGGCTGCCGGAGCTCGAAGGAGTGGCGGCATCCGCCGTGCACGAGCCGTGGAAGCTGCCGGGCCCGGACCGGGCGGCGCTCGGCTACCCGGATCCGATCGTCGAGCTCTCCGAGGGACTCGCCCGCTTCCGGCGGGCCAGGGAGCGCTCCTGAGCACTCGCCGCCCTTCCTCACCAGGCGGGTGCCGCGGCCAGCAGAAGATCGCGGACCCGGGTCACGTCCCCGTTCTCCACCGGGCCGGGTCGCTGGACGAGGAACGCCGTGTTGATCGGCGGGTCCGACGGCTCGTGGAGCGGGACGAGGGCGCCGGAGGCCAGCTCGCCCAGGCAGAGGTAGCGGGGCAGCACGGTGATCCCCGCCCCCGCGACGACCGCGGCGAGCACACCGCGCAGGTCGGGCACGGTCACCGCGGCGGAGCCCGTCAGGCGGCGGCCGAAGACGTGCCGCCAGTAGCGGCGCGCGATGGGCAGGTCCTCGGCGTAGGTGACCAGCGGGACGCCGTGCAGTGCCGTCGGCCCGTCGGCGGCCAGCGGTCCGCGCAGCCGGTCGGCCCACGCCGGGGCGGCGACCAGCACGAACTCCTCGTCCGTCAGCGGCACCGCGGCCAGGGTGCGGCCGCGCGGCCGGATGGTGGCGATGACCAGGTCGTGCCGTCCGGCCCGCAGCTCCTCGAGCAGCGGGTCGGTCAGGCCGGTGGCGACGCGCAGCCGGACGCCCCCGGCCATCAGCGGCGCCAGCGCCGGGATCACGCGGGTGCACAGCAGTTCGGCGGGCCCGGCGAGATGCACCGGATCGGCCCGGCCGGCCGCCGGGTCCGGACCTGCCACGGTGGCCAGCTCGTCGAGCGGCGCGGAGACCCGGGCCGCGAGCTCGTCGGCCACGGCGGTCGGCGAGACCCCCCGCGGGAGCCGCTCGAAGAGCTCGCGCCCGGCCTGCCGCTCCAGGGCGCGCATCTGCGTCGTCACCGTCGGCTGGGACAGGCCCAGCAACTGCGCCGCTCCGGTGAACGAGCCGGAGCGGTACACCGCGAGGAAGGTGCGCAGCAGGTTCAGGTCCAGCTGCTCGGCGGGGCGGCCCTCGGTATGTTCCACCTGGCCAGTATTCCTCCCGCACCCATAGGAAGTCCTATGTCGGGCATTGGAATCCTCATTGGATCCCTATGCCTCGACCGCCTACGTTCGACAAGGCACTTCCCGCGCCGGGGTCCGCGATCGCGAACCTCGGCACCGACACTTCCGGAGCTCACCCATGGCCAAGATCCTCTTCGTGCTGACCGGCGCCGACCACTGGACGCTCGCCGACGGCACCCTGCACCCCACCGGCTTCTGGGCGGAGGAGGTCGTCGCCCCGTACGAGGCGTTCCGGGCGGCCGGCCACGAGGTCGTCGTCGCCACGCCGGGCGGTGTCGTCCCGACCGTGGACCAGGGCAGCCTGGCGGCCGAGGTCAACGGCGGCCAGGAGGCCGCCGACCGCATCGCCGCCGCGCTCGACGCCATCCCGGAGCTGCGCCGGCCGCTCCGGCTGGAGGACGTGGACCTCGGCGACCACGCGGCCGTCTTCTACCCGGGCGGGCACGGCCCCATGGAGGACCTGGCGGTCGACGCCGTCTCCGGTCGGCTCCTGGTCGACGCCCTCCGCTCGGGCAAGCCCCTGGGTGTCGTCTGCCACGGCCCCGCCGCGCTGCTCGCCGCGGTGACCGAGGACGGCTCCAACGCCTTCGCCGGCTACCGGGTCGCCGCGTTCACCAACGCGGAGGAGCTCCAGGCAGGCCTGGGCGACAAGGCCAAGTGGCTGCTCCAGGACCGGCTGACCGAGGCGGGCGTCGAAGTCCGGGCCGGCGAGCCGTGGGCGCCGCACGTGGTGGTGGACCGCAACCTGATCACCGGCCAGAACCCGGCCTCCTCGGCCCCCCTCGCCACAGAACTCCTGAAGCACCTGGGCTGACGGCCGCGCGGGACCCCGCGGACCGGGAGGGGCGGGCCCGGCCCCGTACGGCGGGTGGGTGTTGTTCGTCAGGGGGCGTGGGTGCCGGCCAGGATGGTCAGGGCGTCGCTCAGGCCGGTGGGGCGGGGCAGGCCCGGGGCGGGGCGGCCTGCCCAGCCGGGGCCGGCGAGCATCACGGTCGGGGCGCGGCGGGCTCCGGTGACGCCCCAGCGGGTCTCGGCGATGTGCCGGGCGAGGGGCAGGCTCGCGGTGGAGCGGGCCTGGGCCCACAGGACCACGGCGACCGGGCCCAGCCGCTGCACGGCCGCGGTCAGCGCCTCGACGGGCACGGCAGCCCCGAACATCCGGGTGGGGACGTCGAGTTGACCGAGCCCCGCGTTCAGTGCCTCCAGCGGCAGGCTGTGCTGTTCGCCCGGCACACAGGCCAGCACCACCGGCCCGGGCCCGCCCGCCGCGTCCCCCGGCACGACCGGCCGGGTGGCGCGGCGCAGGGCGGTGGAGACGTGCCAGGACAGCAGGTGCTCCACCTCGACGTACCGGTCGCCGGACGAGGCCCACTTGCGTCCCACGGCGTGCAGCGTGGGGACCATCACCTCCTGCCAGGCGACGGTGAGTCCGTGCCGTTCGACGGCCGTGGCCAGTTGCTCCGCGACGGCCGGCGCGTCGAGCCGCACGGCGGCGCGGGCCAGCCCCCGGCACTCCTGGCGGACGTCGCCGCCGAGCGGCAGGGCGCCCGCCGCGGCCGGCCGTTCGGTGACCGCGCCCGCCGGTTCGGCAGAAGGCGGGAGCACCCCCTCCTTCGCCGCGCGGGCCGCGTCCGCGGGGGGCACACCGGAGGCGGTGAGCCGGCACATCGCCTCCAGCACGGCCACGTCCGCCGCCCGCCAGCGCCGGTGCCGCCCGTCGGCGCGGACGGCGGGCCCGATGCCGTACCGGCGGTCCCAGGAACGCAGGGTGGTGGGCGCCACGCCCAGCCCCCCTCCGCGCGCCGGGCCGCGGCCGGGGGGGGCACACCGGAGGCGGTGAGCCGGCACATCGCCCCCAGCACGGCCACGTCCGCCGCCCGCCAGCGCCGGTGCCGCCCGTCGGCGCGGACGGCGGGCCCGATGTCGTACCGGCGGTCCCAGGAACGCAGGGTGGTGGGCGCCACGCCCAGTCGGCGGGCCAGCGCCCCGGTCGTCAGGCCGGCCTCGTCGGGGTTCGGGAATGCGCTCATGGGGCGACGATACGACGCAGAAACGATGCATGTTGAGGCGCCGGGTGTGCGGCTCGCAGGATGAGGTGACCGGGGCCCGCCCCGGAGCACGTCCCGGACCGGCCTGAGCACAGGCCGCCCGACGCGAGGAGCCGTCGTCATGAGCCCGCAGCCGACCGCCGCACCCTGCCCCGACCCGACGCAGGAGTCGCTCGCCGACGAGGAACTCGCCCGGGGCCTGGTATCGGGGGACGAGGCGTCCCTGGCCGCCGTGTACCACCGCTGGCGCGCCCTGGTGCACTCGCTCGCCTGGCGTTCCCTGGGCGACGCCAGGGAGGCCGAGGACGTCACGCAGCAGGTGTTCCTCGGGGTGTGGAGCGGCCGTGCGGGCTACCGGCCCGAGCGGGGCGCGCTCGGCGGCTGGATCGTGGGCATCACCCGGCGCAAGATCGCCGACGCGCTGGCCGCCCGGACCCGCCGCCAGGAACTCGTCACCTCGGCCGGCTCGTGGCTGACCCTGCGCGACCCGGGACGCGGTCGCCCCGAGGAGGTCCTGGACCGCGTCCTGGTGCGCGGCGAGCTGGCCCGGCTCCCGGCACCCCAGCGGCAGGTGCTGCGGCTGACCTTCTACGAGGACCTGACGCAGACGCAGATCGCCGAGCGCACCGGCTGGCCGCTGGGCACGGTCAAGAGCCACGCCCGGCGCGGCATGCTGCGGCTGCGCGGCCGTCTGGAGTCCGGTCCGTACGGCTGAGCCCCCGAGCCCCCGGTACGGCCGCACCCCCCTTCCGCACACGCGTTCCCCGGGCGAACCGAAATTCGACGCACAAACGCTGCGTTCGAGTTCGCCGAGGAACAGCGGGCGCGGACCAATCCCCCGCCCCTCGTGCACCGGATTACGTCCGGACCTACCGCACTCCCGAAGGATCCCCCGTGAAAGAAGCCGTCCACATCGGCCGGAACCCTGCCTCCCAGCCGGATCCCCAGGAACTGCTGGGCGCGGTGGCCCTGGGCGACCAGGAGGCCTTCGCCGGTCTCTACGACATCGTCGCGGGGCCGGTGCTGGGGGTGGTGCGCGCGGTGCTGCGCGACCGGGCGCAGTCCGAGGAGGTGACCCAGGAGGTGCTCGTGGAGGTGTGGCGCTCCGCTCCCCGGTACCGCCCCGAGCGCGGCTCGGCCGTCAACTGGGTGCTGACCATGGCCCACCAGCGGGCCGTCGACCGGGTCCGGTCGGTGCAGGCCGCGGCGGCGCGCGAGCACCGGGCCGCCCTGCTCGACCACGCGCCCGAGTACGACGAGGTCATCGAGCAGGTGGAGGCCCGGCTCGAACGGGAGCAGGTCCGGCGCTGTCTGCGCACGCTGACCGAGCTCCAGCGGCAGGCGGTGGAGCTCGCCTACTACCGGGGGCTGACCTACCGGCAGGTCGCCGAGGCCCTGGCGGTGCCGCTCGGCACCGTGAAGACCCGCCTGCGCGACGGGCTGATCCGGTTGCGCGACTGCCTGGGGGTGAGCGCGTGATCACGTCGGATCTGCACACGCTGTCGGGCGCGTACGCCCTGCACGCACTGGAGGACGACGAGCGCGCCGCCTTCGAGCGCCATCTCGCGGACTGCGAGGCCTGTGCCCGTGAGGTCGGGGAGTTCACCGCGACGGCCGCCCGGCTGGGGCTGGCGGTGTCGGTGCGCCCGGCGCCCGGCGGGCGGGACCAGGTGCTGCGGCGGATCGCCGAGGTCCGGCAGGCCACCCCGGACCGGGCGCCCTGGGACCGCTCCGAACGCAGGGCACGACGGGCGTGGTGGGCGTCCCGCTGGATGCTGGCCGCCTGCCTGGCGGCGACGGCCGCGCTGGGCGGCACGACGGTGTGGCAGTACCAGCGCGCCGAGGACGCCCGAGCCGAGGCCGGCCGCTCCCAGCGCGCCTCCGCGGAACTGTCCGCGGTGCTCGCCGCGCCCGACGCCCGCTCGCGCACGGTCCGGCTGGCGGACGGGGCCGAGGGGACGGTGGTGGTGTCCGCGAGCCGCGACCGTGCCGTGTTCCTCGCCGCCGGGATGGCCGAACCGCCCGGCGGCAAGGTCTATCAGCTGTGGTTCGACGAGCACGGGGTCATGCGCGACGCGGGGCTGATGGACCCGCGTCGCACGAGCCAGGCGGTGGTGCTGCGGGGAGCGGTGGACGGCGCGTCGGCGATGGGCATCACGGTCGAGCCGGCGGGCTGCTCGAAGGAGCCCACCTCGCAGCCCGTCGCGCTGCTGCCGTTCCCCACCTGATCGGTGCCCGGTCGGCGCCCGGTCAGCGCCCGGTCGGTGCCCGGTCAGCGCCTGGGCGGCCGCGGGAAGAAGCCGCTCGTCCGCGAGACGTACTCGGCGTAACCGGGCCGCTCGGCCATGTGCCGTTCCAGGAGCGGCTTTCCGCTGCCCCGGATCAGCAGGAAGCTCATCACCAGCGGCGAGACGAGACCGACCAGGGCCGAGGCGGTGGAGTCGCACGCGATGAGGAACAGGCCCCACCAGACACAGAAGTCCCCGAAGTAGTTGGGGTGCCGGGTCCAGCGCCACAGGCCCCGGTCCATGACGCGGCCCCGGGTGGCCGGATCCGCCTTGAACCGGGCCAGCTGGGCGTCGCCCACCGCCTCGAAGAACATCCCCACCGCCCACAGCGCGGTGCCGGCCCAGGCGAAGGCGGTCATCCGCGCCGGCACGTACTGCGCGGCCTGGACCGGCAGCGACACCAGCCACACCAGGGCGCCCTGAAGCAGGTACACCATGCGCAGCGCGTACAGATTCCGGCTGCCGGGCGCCTTCGCGAGCATCGCCTCGTAACGGGGGTCCTCTCCGTGGCCGCGGCCGCGGCGCGCGATGTGCGCGGCCAGCCGCAGTCCCCAGACGGAAGTCAGCACGGTGACCAGGACACGGCGCCCGGTGTCGCCGTGCCCGGCGGAGGCCACGCAGGTCACGAGGGCGACGGCGGTGAAGGCGACTCCCCAGGCGACGTCCACGAGACGGTGTACGCCCTTGCGCACGGCCAGGGCGAAGGTGGCGAGCAGGACGACGAGGACGGCCGCGGCGGCCCAGGCGAGGTTGAGCGCGAAGGCGCCCCAGGGGAATCCGCTCATGACCGCTCCGGCCCCGGGTACCAGCCCTCGTGACTGCCCGGCATCCCGCTGTCCCCCAGCGAGGTCGGCCGTACGCAGAGGATCTGGTCGACGCCCATCCGGCCCTCCTCGAAGGCGAGCGCCCCGCCGACCAGACAGAGCCGCCACACCCGGGCCGTCTCCGCGCCGACGAGCCGCACCACGTCGGCCCAGCGGTCCTCCAGCGTGCGGTGCCAGGCGGCGACGGTGCGCACGTAGTGCTCACGCAGCGACTCGGCGGACCGCACCTCGAGACCGGCGCCCTCCAGGAGCGTGACGGTCTCGCCGAGCGGTCGCATGTGCAGGTCGGGGGCGATGTAGGCCTCGACGAACGGACCGCCGCCGGGCGCGCTCCGCCCTCGCGACATCTGCTGCACGAGCACCCGGCCGCGCGGGCGGACCAGCCGGCGCAGCGCGGCGGCGAAGGCGGGGTATTCGGCGTCCCCGACGTGTTCGCCCATCTCGATGGTGGCGACGGCGTCGTAGGCCCCGCCGTCGATGTCCCGGTAGTCCTGGCACACCACCTCGACCCGGTGCTCCAGGCCCCGTTCGCGCACCTTGCGCCGTACGTACGCGGCCTGTTCGTGTGCCAGGGTGACGGCGGTGACCTGGGCCTTGTGCCGCTCGGCGGCGTACAGGGTGAGCGAGCCCCAGCCGCACCCGATGTCGAGCAGCCGCGCGCCGGGGACGACGGCGAGCTTGCGGCAGACCAGTTCCAGCTTGGCGTACTGGGCCTCGGCGGGTGTGCGGTCCGGGTCCTCGTCGGCCCAGTAGCCGCACGAGTAGGCCATCGGCTCGCCGAGGAGCAGGCGGTAGAAGTCGTTGGACAGGTCGTAGTGGTGGCTGATCGCGGCCCGGTCCCGGGCCCGGCTGTGCAGGCCGCCGCGCAGCCGGGCCTGGGCGACGGGCGGGGCCGGGCGCGGTCCGACGGCACCGAGCCGCAGCGCCTCGGCCGCGGCGCGGGTGCGGTCGGCGAGGCCGGGCCGCGGGGCGAGCGGGCCCCGTTCCCGGGCGGCCGCCCAGAGGATGCGCAGCGCGTGCCCGAGGTCGCCCTCGATGTCGAGCTCGCCGGTCACATAGGCCTGGGCGAGGCCGAGTTGGCCGGGTTCCCAGAGCAGGCGGCGCAGGGCGCGGCGGGAGCGTACGACCACGACGGGGCCGTCGGCCGGGCCCGCCTCGCTGCCGTCCCAGGCGCGCAGCCTGACGGGCAGGGACGTGCCGAGCGTCTCCTCGACGAGGGCGGCGAGCCGGTGGGCGGCGCCGGGCCGCGCGGTGCGGACGGTGCGCACGTCGGTCATCGGGTCGGGTCCTCCTTGGCGAACAGGTACTGCTGGACGTCGAGGTAGCCGGAGCGGAAGCCGGCCTCGGAGTAGGCGAGGTAGAGGGTCCACATCCGGCGGAAGGTGGCGTCGAAGCCGAGGGCGGCGACCTCGTCGGCGCGCTCGGTGAACCGTTCGCGCCACAGCCGCAGCGTCTCGGCGTAGTGCGCGCCGAAGCCGTCGCGACGGGCGACGGTCAGCCGGGTGTGGTCGCGGACCGTGCGCTCGACGGCCTCGACGGAGGGCAGCAGGCCGCCGGGGAAGATGTACTTCTGGATCCAGGTGTGGGTGTCCCGGCTGGCCAGCATCCGCTCGTGCGGCATGGTGATGGCCTGCAGGGCGGCCCGGCCGCCGGGGGCGAGCCGGTCGTCGAGGGTGCGGAAGTAGACCGGCCAGAACTCCTCGCCGACGGCTTCGATCATCTCGACGCTGACGACGGCGTCGTAGCTGCCGCGTGCCTCGCGGTAGTCGCACAGCTCGACGGTGACCCGGTCGGCGAGGCCGGCGTCCCGGACCCGGGCGAGGGCCAGGTCGCGCTGTTCGCCGGAGAGGGTGAGCGAGGTGACGTGGGCGCCACGCGCCGCGGCCCGCAGCGCCAGTTCGCCCCAGCCGGTGCCGATCTCCAGCAGCCGGGTGCCGCGCTGGACGCGCGCGAGGTCGAGCAGCCGGTCGATCTTGCGGTGCTGGGCGGCGGCGAGCAGGTCCCAGCGGGCGGGGAAGCCGCGGAAGAGCGCCGAGGAGTAGGTGAGTGTCTCGTCCAGGAACAGGGTGAAGAGGTCGTTGGACAGGTCGTAGTGGCTGCTGATGTTGGCGCGGGCGTTGTCCGGGGTGTTGCGCCGGTGGTGCGGCTGCCGCTGGGCCCACCGGCCCCGCAGGCGCTGCAGCGGGGCCGGGATCAGGTCGGCCGCGTGGGCGGCGAGCACGGTGAGCGGGGCGACCAGGTCGGGCGCGTCCCACTCGCCGGCCATGTAGGACTCGCCGAAGCCGATCAGGCCGTGGGCGCCGATCCGGGCGTGGAAGGCGCGCGGGTCCCTGATCTCCAGCAGCGGCCCGCCCCGGCCCACGGAGGTGCCGTCCGCGTAGCGGGCCCGCAGCGGCAGCCGGTCCAGTGCCCGGCGGACGACGGCGCCGGTCACGGCGGTCCGGACGCGGGCGGCGGACGGCGGGGCGGCCACGCCGGGCCGGTGTGCGGCGTCCGTGTGCGGGACGGCGTGGCAGTCACCCCGCCGCACGGTGACGGGGCGGGGCTCGACGTACGTCATGGGTTGTTCTCTCCGGTGCGGTGGTCGGGACGGGGTCGGACGGGCAGGCCGCGCAGGTAGAGGCGGATGCCGTGCAGTCGGATGGCGGCGGAGACGGCGACGGTGGACCATGGGCGGCGCAGCGCCTGGCGCAGCAGCCGCCCGTTCGTTGCTTCCCGTCGCGTGCCCCGCACGGTTGCGGTGAAGGGGCGCCCGCCCGCGCGGTCGAGGTGCACGGTGAGGTCGAGCCGTTCGTCCGGCCTGGGCAGCCGCATGCGGTAGTGGCCGTCGACGGGGAAGAACGGCGAGACGTAGAACTCCTTGTCGGTCCCCGCCCTGCCGTCGGCGTCCGTGTCGAGCAGATAGCAGTGGCGTTCGCCGTAGGTGTTGTGGACCTCGGCGACCACGCAGCGCGGCTCGCCGTCGGGGCCGTGGCACCAGTAGACGGTGAGCGGGTTGAAGACGTGACCGAACACGCGGGCCTGGGTGAGCATGAGTACCGGACCGCCCGCCAGGTCGACGCCGTGCGCCGCCAGGAAGGCGTCCAGGCCCGCCCGGATGCCGGGCTCGTCGCCGGTGAAGTGGTCGCGCGCGTCGAAACGGGTCAACGCCCTCAGCGGACGCGGGAGTTCCGGCGGGTGGTCGACGTCGACCAGCCACAGGTGGGTGCGGTGGCGCAGCACGTACCGCAGGGGCGCGGTGCGCACATGGGTGATCGTGCAGGGGTACAGGGCGGGTGTCGGGGTGACCACCCGCTCGGCCCGCACGCTCCGGGGGGTCACCATCGCACCCCCAGTGCGGCCGCCGCCGTCACGCCGGAACGGCAGCCGTCCTCGTGGAACCCCCAGCCGTGGTAGGCGCCCGCGAACGCGGTGACGGTGGTGTTCAGAGCGGGCAGGTCCCGCTGGGCGGCGACCGACTCCGGGGTGTAGACGGGGTGTTCGTAGGCCATCCGGGCGAGGATCCGGCCGGGGTCGACGCGGTCCTCGCCGCCCAGGGTGACGACGTACGGCTCGGCGGCGTCGAGCCGCTGGAGCCGGTTCATGTCGTAGCTGACCCGGACGTGGTCGGCGCCCGCGGCACAGGACGGCATCAGGTAGTTCCAGGAGGCCCGGGCGCGCCGGGCGCGCGGGAGGACCGAGGTGTCGGTGTGCAGGAGGGTGACGTTGCGCGCGTAGCGGAACGCGCCGAGCACCTCCTTCTCCCGCGGGGTGGCGTCGGCGAGCATCCGCAGCGCCTGGTCGGGGTGGACGGCGATCACCACGGCGTCGTAGGTCTCGCTCACGCCGTCGTCGGTGGTGATCTCGGCACCGTCCGGGGTGCGCCGCACGGCCCGTACGGGGGTCCCGGTGCGGACGGTGTCCAGGCGTTCGGCGACCCGGTCGACGTACGCGCGCGAGCCGCCGGTCACCGTGCGCCACACCGGGGAGCCGCCGATCGCGAGCATCCCGTGGTGCTCCAGGAACCGGAACAGATAGGCGGCCGGGTAGCGCTGGGCGGTGGCGGTGTCGCAGGACCAGACGGCCGCGACGACCGGCGTCATGAAATGCGCGCGGAAGTAGGTGGAGAAGCCCTCCCGGTCGAGGAAGTCCCCCAGTGTGAAGGTGTCCTCGGCCCCGTGGGCCAGCAGTCGGCGGGCCGCCCGGTGGAAGGCGGGGACCTCGGTGAGCATGCGCAGGTAGGGCAGGCGTACGGCGTTGCGCGGCCGGGCCAGGAGGCCGGCGGGGCCGCGGGCGCCGGTGTACTCGAGCCCGCAGCCGTCGCACCGTACGGACATGCTCATCTCCGACTCCTGGGTGGAGACGCCGAGATCGTCGAAGAGCCGCAGCAGGTGGGGGTAGGTACGGCGGTTGTGCACGATGAAGCCGGAGTCGACGCGATGGACCCGGCCGTCGGGTCCGGTGAGGTCGTGGGTGTGGGCGTGTCCGCCGAGCCGGTCGTCGGCCTCGTAGAGGGTGACCCGGCGGTTTCCGCGGCGCAGCACATGCGCGGCGGTCAGTCCGGCCACTCCGCTGCCCACGACCGCCGTCCGCCGTCGCCCGTCGGACCCGGCCCCGGGTCCCCCGCGCGGCTCGCCGCCCGCCGCCCCTGTCGTCCGCACCATCGTCCGCTCCTCCCGCCCGGCCCCGGGGCGGGGCCGTCGCGTGTAATCCGAGGCCGCGGGCGGAGCGGATTGGCGCAGGCCCCGGGATTCTTTACCGGGAGGACGAATGATCGGATAGCCGTAGAATGCGTTCCACCTCTACACATAAAGACCAAATAAGAGCAGAATAGACAGGTGCGGCGCTTACCGCACACCGCTCCGCAGCGGTCGGGCCTGAGAGTCAAAGGAGACGGATCATGGCCAACGTCTCGCCCACCAGAGGTGACATGTCGACGCACCCCGATGTTCCCGAGATGCAGGCGCGGTACGCCCGCATGCTCGGCGGTCGTGATGTGGCGCTCGTGGACGGACCGGTGTTCCTGCTCGGTCTGTACTGCGCCGTGTCCCCGTGGATCCTGCACTACACCGCCAGCCAGCCGGCGCTCATGACCCACAACCTGATCGTCGGGATCGCGATCGGTCTGCTGGCCCTCGGCTTCACCGCGGCTCCCGCGCGCATGTACGGCCTGAGCTGGGCCATGTGCGCGCTGGGCATCTGGATGATCATCGCGCCCTGGGTCGTCGGCGACAGCCCGGACGCCGGTGTCGCGGTCAACAACATCATCATCGGCGCCCTGGCCCTGATCCTGGGGCTGATGTGCACCGTCACGGCGACGAAGAGCACTCCGCAGCCGTAGAGACCCTGTCGCACCCCGGATGACCGCCGGGGCGTTCCCGCCGCACGCGGGACCGCCCCGGCCGTCGTGCCGGACGCCGCCCGCACGCCACGCCGATGGGCGCCCCCGGAGCCTTCTCCCGGTCGCACACCTCACGCCGCGAAGTCGATCAGCCGTATGCCACCCGGGCCGTCGCCGGCAGGATCGGCGCATGCAGACCAAGGGGAGTTTCGTCGTGCCGCCCGCTCCGCTGCGGCTCGAAGGGGTGGGGATCACCCTGCGCGAATGGACCGATGACGACCTCGACGCCCTGGTGGAGGTGTACGACGACCCCGAGATCGCCCGGTGGACCCCGGTCGCCTCCCCCTTCGACGCCCGGGCGGCCCGCGCCTACCTCGACAAGGCGCGGACGAGCCGGGCCGAAGGACGCACGGCGCAGCTCGCGATCACCACGGACGGCGGGCGCCCCAGGGGCGAAGTGCTGCTGTTCCGCAGCGCGTCGGACGAGCGGGACGCCGAACTCGCCTACGGGGTCGGCGCCGAGCACCGCGGGCAGGGCCTCGCCGGCCGGGCGGTGCGCCTGGTCGCGGAGCTCGCGCTGCGCGAACTACGGCCACGGCGGCTGGTGTTGTGCATCGAGCAGGGGAACAGGGCGAGCGAGGCGGTCGCCCACGCGTGCGGCTTCGCGCTCGCCGACCAGCCGCCCGTGCCCCGCCGGGCCAAGGGCCGCGAAGTCCTGCTGCGCACCTGGTCCCTCCGTCCGGAGGGCACCGACCGGTCGGGCCACCCGGAAGGAGCGGCCAGACCGGCCTGACATCAGGTGACGTCGAGCGCGGTGTCGTCGATGACGAACGAGGTCTGGAGCTTGGAGCCCTCGGTGCTGGTGAACCTGAGCGTGACCGTCTGTCCGGCGTACCCGCTCAGGCTGAGGCTGCGCTGGGTGTATCCGGAGGCCGCGTTGAGGTTGGAGTACGAGGCCAGGGTGCCCAGGACCGTGCCGGAGCCGTTGAGGACCTGGACCTGAAGGGTGTCGTAGGCGGTGCTGGTGGTCGTCTCCGCGGTGTCGATGTGCAGGTAGAGGCCGAGCGTGGCGGAGCAGCCGGACGGGATGGTCACCGACTGGGAGAGGGTCTCGGTCCCGGCGGTGCCGTTGCCGCCGAGCCAGGCGTAGTAGGAGCCCGTACGGGCGGACTCGCCACTGGAGTTGGTGATGACGCCGCTGGTGGCGCTCCAGGTCGTGGCGCCGGACTCGAAGCCGGCGTTGCCGAGCAACTGGGTGTCGGTGCAGTCGGTGCCGCCGTCGTCGCCGCCCCCGCTGCCGCTCGCGCCGGAGAGCCACTCGGTGGCGTTCAGGGCGAGTGCGGCGTTGGTGGCGCCGGTGTCGTTCCAGCCGTCGTAGAGGGTGTTGCCGGACTGGCCGGTGCCGTCGTCGATGGGTGAGCTGTCGCCCCAGAAGGCCACGCGGCCGCTGCCGAAGGTACTGGTGGCGAAGAAGGCGCCGGTGTTCCCGGAGTAGCCGCTGCGGTACAGCAGGCCCTTGACCGAGGAGTGGTCGGCCGGCTTGAGGGTGGCCGTGGTGCCGGAGGCGATCAGGCTCTTGGTGACGGTGCCGAAGGAGCCGTGCAGCACGGGGTCGCTGCTGTCGCTGATCGCGGCCGGGTAGCCGGAGCTGATGGAGAGGGTGTCGACGGAGAAGCCGAACGGGTCGGTGGGGTCGACGCTGTTGTTGGTCATCAGGTCGTTGAAGATCTCGACCGCGTCGTAGCCGTCGTTGTTGCGGTCGGCGCCCGTGTGGTCGGAGACCATGAACAGGCCGCCACCGTTCTTCACGAAGTTCATGATCGCCGTCTTCTCGGCGGTGGTGAACAGCGTGTTGGGCTCCGGCAGGACCAGCGTGTCGAAGTTCGACAGGTCGGTGGCGGCCGAGCCGCCGTAGGTGAGGGCGCTCGTGGCGGTCTTGAGGCTGTAGTCGCCGGTCTTCTGCAGGGCGACGCCCCAGGACGACAGCCCGCCGGTCCAGTCCGTCTCCGAGGACGGGGAGGAGTCCTGGGAGAGCGGGTCGGGCTTGCTGGTCGAGATGATCCAGTCGGCGTTGCCGGCCTCCTCCGCGTGGCCGTCGTCGAACAGGATGCGGTGGGGGGTGGCCGCGTGGGCGGGCGTGGCGCTGGTGCTGACCTGAAGGGCCGCTCCGGTGACGAGCAGCCCGAGACCGGCCAGGACGGTGGTGACCTTGCGGCGGGATCTCTGTGATCCGAGCATCCGGCGAACCTCCGTGAGATGGGGGGACACGAGGCGGGTGCGGGCGCCAAATCTGCGCGCGTAGATACCGCATTCGAGGGTTCTACCCGCGTGGAACGATTGAAAGGTACATGGCATGACTGGGTGGTGAACATCAAACGCGGGCAATAACGCGAGCGAAAACGTCAACACCCGCCTGGCCCGGCCCCGCCCCGCCCGGCCCAGCCCTGCCCGGCTGCAGCGGCGTGGCTCGTCGCCCCGGGCGACACGGCTGCAGCGGGGTGGCTCACCCTCGGTCCGCCGGCGCAGCGGCGTGCTGTCGACGCTCGCCGTCACGGTCCTGGCCACGCCCGTCGGATCGTCCCCGCCGCGGCGTCCGGCGGGGACGGGACCGAGGGCGTCGACCGTGCCGAGTGGCCGCCCCTCCGGATCGAGATCGGCCGGGCCACGTCGGGCGTCGGCCCCTCCCGATCGAGATCGGCCCGGCCGCCCTGTCGCCCTACGCCGTGCCGCCCTGCCGTGTGTACACGTACGGCGTCGTCGTGCTCAGTGGCGCGAAGCCCAGGCGTTCGAGGATGGGGCGGCTCTGGTCGGAGGCGTCGACCTGGAGGTAGCGGTAGCCGCGGTCGGCGGCGATGCGGGCGCGGTGGGCGATCAGCGCGCGGTAGACACCTCGGCCGCGCCAGCCCTCGACGGTGCCGCCGCCCCACAGGCCCGCGAACCTCGTTCCCGGGATGAGCTCCATCCGTGCCGAGCTCACCGGCACGTCCCCGGCCATCGCGACCAGGGCCACGATCGCGTCCGGGTCGGCGGCGAGACGGGCGCGCAGAAGATCCCGCAGCCAGGAGCCGTCGTGCCCGAACGCCCGCTCGTTGGCCTCGACCATGAGCTCGACCCCCGCCCCGTCCGTGACGGGGACGATGCGGACCCCCTCGGGCGGTCCGGCGTCGACCAGCTGGTCACCGGTCTCGCCGATCATCAGGGTCTCCTCCGGGTCGGCGGTGAAACCGGCCGCCGTGAGCCGCTGCCCGAGGTCGGCCGGACGGTCGTGACCGTGCAGCTTCCACTCGAACTCGTGCCCGAGACCGGTGAAGTAGGCGACCTGTTCCGCGATCACCGCGTCGGCGTCGGCGGAGTCCAGGTCCGACCAGAGCACCCCGCTCCAGCCGCCCTCGCCGCCGACATGGCGGACCACGGAACCGGTCCGTTCGACGCGCGCGTCGGAGCTCTCGGGGCGCGCGCCTTCACGCATGTCCCGGTCGTACAGGGCGAGTACCGCGGCATGATCCATGCGCCCACTCCAGCACCCCCGCCCGGCCGCGACAACGGATTTACGGGTGCGGGGACGAGCGGGGCGCCGCCGCGCCGTCCGGCCGCACCGCCGCCAGGTACGCGCTCAGCCGGTCGCGGTTGCGGGCCAGACAGTCGATCCGGGCCTGGATGCGGTCGATGTGCCCCTCGAGGAGGGCGGCGGTCTGCGGGGTGAGGTGCTCCGCGGGCAGGACGATCTCGTCGGGGCCGGACAGGTACGGCAGGATCGCGCGGATCATCTCGGTGGTGAGGCCGGAGTCGAGCAGCCCGCGGATCTGCTGGACGTCCCGGACGGCCGCCTCCCCGTAGGAGCGGTAGCCGTTCTCCCCGCGGTCGGGGTGCAGCAGGTCCTGCTCCTCGTAGTAGCGCAGCAGCCGGGTGGGGACACCGGTGCGGCGGGAGAGGTCGCCGATCCTCATGCCGCGCTCCGATCCTCGCTCACCGTCGCCGCTCACCGTCGCCGCTCACCGTCGCCGCTCACCGTCGCCGCTCGGCGCCGTGGCTCCCCGCCGTCGCTCCGTGAGCGGCGCACAGGGCACGCTTGCCTTCACACTGATGTGAATGTTCGACCATGGTGGCATGTCCACCACCTCCATGGTCAAGGGCACCGCCGTGCCGTCTTCCCTGCCCTGGCCGGGGCTGCTCGCCCTGTCCACGGCCGCCTTCACCGCCGTGGTGACCGAGCTGCTGCCCGCCGGACTGCTGCCGCGCATGGCACCGGCCCTCGGCGTCCCCGAGGCCCGGGTGGGGTACCTGGTCACCGGGTACGCGATGGCGTCGTTCGTCGCGGCGATCCCGGTGACCGCGCTCCTGCGCGGCCTGCCGCGCCGGCCGGTCCTCCTCGGCACCCTGCTGGGCTTCGCGCTGAGCAACGCGGTGGTCGCGCTGTCGTCGTCGTACGGCCTCACCTTCACCGCGCGCCTGGTCGCCGGTGTCATGGGCGGCACGCTGTGGGCGATGCTCGCCGGGTACGCGGCCCGGATGGTAACGGCCGAGCGACGCGGCCGGGCCATCGCGGTCGTGCTCGCCGGCATCACGCTCGCGCTGTCGCTGGGGGTGCCCGCCGGGACGGCGCTGGCCGAGGTGGTGGGCTGGCGCGCGGCGTTCGGGCTGCTGTCCGCACTGGCGGTGCTGCTGGTGGGCTGGGTGCGGTGGCGGGTCCCCGACTTTCCGGGCGAGGCACGGGGCGAGCGGGTGCCGTCGGCCCGGGTCGCCCTGCTGCCGGGGCTCCCGGTGATCCTCTCCGTGACCCTGTTCCTGCTGCTGGGCCACCAGGTGCTGTACACGTACATCGCGCCCTTCACCGAGCACGCGGGGTTCGGGCGTACGGATGTGGTGCTGCTGGTGTTCGGGGCGTCCACCGTCGCCGGGATCTGGGGGACGGGCCTGCTGGTGGACCGGCGCCCGCGGGCCACGCTGCTCGGCGCGCTCGCCCTGTGCGCGGCGGTCATGCTCGCCCTCGGCCGGTACGCCGACGCGCCCGCCGTGCTGCTGGTCTCCGTCGCCCTGTGGGGAGTGGCCTTCGGCGGGGCGCCGACCCTCATCCAGACGGCACTGGTGAACGCCTCGGGGCCCGCCGCCTCCGACGTGGCGACCTCGCTCCAGACGACGGTGTACAACGCGGGCATCGCGGGCGGCTCGCTGACCGGAGGTGTGGTCCTGGGGGCGCTGGGCGCGGGGGCCCTGCCGTGGACGGCACTGCCGCTGGTCGCGCTGGCCCTCACCGCGGTCGTGCTGGGCCGCCGGCACGCCTTTCCGGTCGCGCGGAGCCGAGCCTAGGCCGGGCGGCGAAGCCCGGGTCAACCGTCGAGGAGCCGTACGCCATGGTCGAGGCCGCCGAACTGCCGTATCCGCGCCGCTGCGTGGAACTCGCCGCCGAGGCGCCGCGGGTCGGCGCCGAGCCGTTCGGTTCGGTACTGGTGGGCGCGGACGGCACGGTGCTCGCCGAGGACCACGACCGGGTGGCCTCCGGCGACCGCACCCGGCATCCCGAGTTCGAGCCGACCCGCTGGTCGCCGGAACGCCTGTCGCCCGCGGGACGGCCCGCGGCGACGGTCTACACATCCGGCGAACACTGTCCGACGTGCGCGGCCGCCCATGCGCCCACCCGTACGCCGGGCCGGATCGCCACAGGCCCCCTGCCCCCGCCCGACCTGACCGAGGGGGCCTGCGCAACTCGCATCCGAGGAGGGCGGCTCAGCGCTCCGCGTGCGGGCGGAACCGCCGCTGGAGGGCCAGACCGCCGAGCAGCAGGGCCGCGCTGCCGGCGACGGCGGGCAGGGTGGCGTCGGCCCCCGTGTGGGCGAGCGAGGACATGGCCTCGGGCACCCCGATCTGGGGCGCGACGGCCGGCGTCTGCGGAACGGCCCGCGGGCCGGGGTGCTGCGGCTTCGAGGGCGGGTCGTGGCGGGTCGGCGGCTGCGGCTGCGGAGCGGGCTCGCCGGGCGGCGGGGGCTCCTCATCGGACACGTTGACGGACTCGTTGCCGATCGCCGGGTTCGCGATGCCGACGAGGTTCACGCTGTTGCCGCTGACGTTCACCGGGAGGTGGACCGGCAACTGGATGCCGTTGCCGGAGACGACGCCCGGGGAGTCCTGCGCGGCGCCGTGTGCGGTGGCCCCACCGCCGGAGGACGCGCCGTGTGTGGCGCCCCCACCACCGGACGAAGCGCCGTGTGTGGCGGCCCCACCACCGGACGAAGCGCCGTGCTTGTCGGGAGCGGCCGCCGCGCCCTTGTTGGCGCAGGTGTTGCCCGCGGCGGGGTTCAGCACGCCCACCACGTTCACCGTGTTCCCGCACAGGTTCACCGGGAGGTGTACCGGCAACTGGACACCGTTGCCGGAGATCAGTCCGGGCGAGCCGGCCGCTGAGCCGTCCGCCGCGGAGTCGGCGTGTGCGGGCAGTGTCACAGCCATCGCGCCGGAAACTGCGGCGACGGCCATCACACCGGTTCGGGTAACCCGTCTCATGGGTCCCTGCCTTCCAGACTTCAATCGCGGGCACTCGCCCGCACCCGGTAGAACGTCGGCGCACCATCCGGGTTATGCCTGAACACCCTTTCACCCCATTGGGTCACCTTTGCGAGCCCTCTTCGGTCCTCTCGTCGAACTGGTGTCAGCCCCTTCGCACGGGCCTCGCGGGGCGCCCCGGGCGCACCCCGCCAAGGGGCGCGGGGCGGCCCCCGCCCGCCCGGAGGCGGGTCGTCGGCAGGCCGCCTATCGTGAGCCAGGGCGCCGTTCCCGGACCGCTGCGGGCGTCCCTGGAGGCACTGATGCTGGCCAAGCTGCCGACGCGCCCCGGGCTGCGGCGCTGCGCGCTCGCCGCCACCGCCGCACTGACCCTGGTGGGCGCGGGCCTGCCGACGGCGACCGCGAACCGGAACGCCGCCGAGGGCGACCGTCCCGACCTCTCCCGGTTCTACGACCAGAAGGTCACGTGGTCGGCGTGCGACGGCGACGGCATGCCCAAGGACCTGCAGTGCGCCGACCTGACCGTCCCCCTCGACTACGGCCACCCCAAGTCCGGCACGCTCGACCTCGCGCTCGCCCGCTACCGGGCCACGGGCGACAAGCGCGGCTCGGTGGTGCTCAACTTCGGCGGTCCAGGCGGCCCCGGTGTTCCCGAACTCGCCTACGGGGGCAAGGAGTTCATGGACCTCACCGACGGCTACGACGTGGTCAGCCTCGATCCCCGGGGGGTCGGCCGGTCCTCCCCCGTCAGCTGCGGGGACGGTGCGGACAGCGGACTGGCCTCCCTGGACGACGACTCGGCCCTCGCCGATCCCCAGGCGCTCCTCACCCGGTTGAAGCGGGTGGCCGCCGACTGCGCCGAGCACTCGGGGCCGGTGCTGCCGCACATAGGCACCGTCGACGCGGCACACGACCTGGACGTGCTGCGCGCGGCACTCGGTGACAAGAAGCTCAACTACCTGGGGTTCTCGTACGGCACCCGGCTCGGCGCGGTGTACGCCGCCCGGTTCCCCGACAAGGTGGGCCGGCTGGTGCTCGACGGCGTCGACACCCTGACCGAGCCGCTCACCGAGCAGGGCCTCGCGGGCGCCCGGGGGCAGCAGGTGGCGCTGGACGACTTCGTCGGCTGGTGCACGAAGGACATCGCCTGCCCGTTCGGGCAGGATCCGCGCGTGGCCCGCGGGGAGGTCGTCCGGCTCGTGCGCTCGCTGGACGAGGACCCGGTGCCGACCGACTTCGGCGACGACTTCTCCGGCCAGGACCTCGTCGGCGCGCTCGGACAGGGGCTGTACAGCAAGGAGCTGTGGCCCCTGCTGGAACGGGCGCTGGCCCAGCTCATCGAGAGCGGGGACGCCAGCGGGGTCCTGTCCTTCGCGACCGGCGGCTTCGCCCTGCCGCTGCCCTTCCCGCTCCGGGCCGCGGGCCGCGGCGAGCCCTCCCCCGGGGCGCTCGTCGACGAGGAGGACATCCCCCTCGACAACCTGCCCGCGGCGCTGATGGCGATCAACTGCGCCGACGATCCCGACCGTCCCACGGCCGCGCAGATCTCCGCGGACCTCAAGCGGCTGCGCGCCGCGTACGACAAGGCTTCACCGGTCTTCGGGCAGTACCGCCTCAACGAGGTCCTGATGTGCTACGGCCGCCCCAGGGGAACCGATTTCATCCGCGACGAGGTGAAGGACCTGAGCACCCCGGAGATGCTGCTGGTCGGCACGCGCGGGGACCCGGCGACGCCGTACCGCTGGACCGTGGAGACGGCGAAGCGTCTCGGTACCGCGGCCGTGGTGCTCGACAACAAGGGCGACGGCCACACCGGATACGGGTCGTCCAAGTGCGTGCACCGCAAGGTCGACGACTTCCTGCTCTACGGCTCCCTCCCGCCCAGCGGCAGCTCCTGCGGGCCCGACGAGGACGACGACTGAGTGCGCCGGCTCCTGCCGCTGCTCCTCGTCTGCCTCCTCGCGGCCGGGACGACGGTCGCCTCGTCCGCCCGGTCCGCCTGGTGGTGGCTCGCGGCCGGACCGCTGCTGGCGGCGGCCTGTCTGGGGGGCTGGGACCTGCTCCAGCGCCGCCGCTCCGAACTGCGCAACCACCCGCTGGTCGGGCGGCTGCGCTATCCGCCGCAGGAGGTACGCGCGGGTGCCCGGAGCGGCGGCGCGCGGGAGCCGTTCGGCGGCGACCGGGACGCGTACGAGTATCTGGTGCCGTCGCTGCGGCCGGTCGAGCCTGCCGAGGAGGAGCCGCCGGTGGTGCGGGTGGGCGGGCCGGACTGCTCCCAGCCCTACGACATGGCGCTGCTGAACGTGTCCGCGATGAGTTTCGGGGCGCTGTCGTCGCGCGCGGTGCTCGCCCTCAACAGGGGTGCGGCGCTGGGGCGTTTCGCGCAGGACACCGGGGAGGGCGGGCTGTCGGAGCACCATCTGCGCGGCGGCGGCGACCTGGTCTGGGAGATCGGGACGGGGTACTTCGGCTGCCGGGACGCCGACGGCGGCTTCGACGCACGCGAGTTCGCGGACAAGGCGGCGCTGCCCGAGGTGAGGTGCGTGTCGTTGAAGCTGTCCCAGGGGTCGGCGCCGGGCAGCGGCCGGGTGCTGCCCGGGGTGAAGGTGAGCGCCGAGATCGCGCGGGAGCGGAAGGTCCCGGTGGGCGAGACGGTGGTGTCGCCGCCGTCGCACCGGGTCTTCTCGACGCCGCGTGAACTGGTGCTGTTCCTGGCCCGGCTGCGTGAGCTGGCGGGCGGCAAACCGATCGGGTTCAAGCTGTGCGTGGGCTCGCGGCGGGAGTTCCTCGCGGTGTGCCGGGCGATGGTGGCGGAGGGTCTGGCGCCCGACTTCGTGGTGGTGGACGGGTCGGAGGGCGGCACCGGCGCCGGACCTGCGGGGTTCGCCGGCCGCCTCGGTATGCCGCTCACCCAGGGGCTGATCACCGTGCACAACGCCCTGGTCGGCGTCGGGCTCCGGGACCGGGTCCGGATCGGGGCGAGCGGCCGGGTGGCCACCGGCTCGGACATCGTCACCCGTCTCGCGCAGGGCGCCGACTACACCAACGCGGCCCGGGCGATGATGCGCGCCGTCGGCTGTGTCGGCGCGCTGCGGTGCCACACCGGGACCTGCCCGGCCGGCGTCGCGACCCAGGATCCGCTGCGGACGCGCTCCTTGAACGTGGCCGACAAGGCCCGGCGGGTCCGGCGCTACCAGCGGGAGACGGTGCGGGACGCCGTCCGGATCATGGCGGCGATGGGCATCCGCGAGCCGGCCGAACTCACTCCCGGCCATCTGGTCCGGCGGACGCGGCCGGGCGAGGTCCGCTCGTACGCGGAGCTGTACGAGTGGCTGGCGCCGGGAGAACTGCTCGCCGGACCACCGCCGTCCTGGGAGACGGACTGGAAGGCCGCGGACCCGGACAGCTTCGGCTAGCGGCCCCGCGACCGACGGCCACGAGACCCACCAGGCCTACCAGGCCCACCAGGCTTACAGCGGCTGCAACGGCTACGAGGGCTTGACGGTGACGAAGGCGTCGATCGCCGCCGTCAGCTCGGCCGGCTTCTCGACCGGGAGTTCGTGGCCCGCGTCGAGGACCCGGACGGTGGCGTCCGGATAGGCCTTGGCCATGCGCAGCATCTGCTGCACCGGGAGCTGGATGTCGTGGTAGCCGTGGATCATCAGGGTCGGGGCCTGGATCTCCCCGACCCGGTCCAGCACGTCGAAGGCACGCATGGCGCCGTACAGCGTCATGACCACCTCACGCGGGGTGTCCGCGGAGGACTTGATGTACGCGCGGATCTCGTCGCGGGGGTAACCGGGCGCGAAGGCCCGCTGGATGTTGGTCGCGACGAACAGCTTGAAGGGGACGAGGGTGGAGACGCCCATCAGCAGGCCCCTGCCCCGGCTGTAGGTCATCCGGCCGATGGAGTTCACCAGCACCATGCGCTCCACCCGATCGGGATGGGAGAGGGCGACGGTCTGGGAGATCATCCCGCCCATCGAGTGACCGATCAGCACGAACCGCTCGATCTCCAGGTGGTCGAGGAGGGCAAGGAGGTCCGTCGCCAGCTCCGCGACCGTCTTCACGCCGGCACCGCTGCTCTCGCCGTGCCCGCGCAGGTCGAGCCGGATCACCCGGCGCCGCTCGGCGAAGTGCGCCACCTGGTGGTCCCAGCGGTGCCGGTTCGCCGTCCAGCCGTGCACGAACACCAGGGGCACCCCGTCGCCGTCGCGCGGGCCCTCGTCGTCGTACGTCAGTGCTGCGCCGTCGACTTCGAGCTGCGGCATGGGTGCCTCCTGCGGTGCGGTCCCGGTTACTGACGCGTACGGTAACCGGCCGAGGGGGTCGCCGTCACCGTCGGACGCCCACGAGATCGCGCAGGTGCGATCGCTCGTGCCCATCAGCACAAGGCTTGCCCCGGCGGCCGGGGAACGCCCGCCGGCCACCGCTGCGACCATCACTGCGACCGCAACGACGCAGGCGACCGGAGACGTACGGCCATTGCCCCAAATGCCTGAACGGCAATTGGGACCTATCGTGCTGATATGGAGCACGCACTCAGCCCAGCGACCCTCTCCGAACTGCGCCGCCCGCGCCCCTATCCCGCGGTGTCCGTGCTGACACCGACGCACCGCCGGGAACCCGAGAACGCCCAGGACCGGGTCCGGCTGCGCAATGTCGTGGCCGAGGCGAAGAAACAGCTGGAGACCGATCCGGCGGTCAGCCGCGAGCGGCGCGCCGACGTCGGCGACCAGCTCGACCGGGCCCTGGCCGAGGTCGACCTGGCACACACCGAGGACGGCCTGGTCATCTACGCCGCCCCGGGCGAGCACCAGGTGTGGTCCCTGGCCCGTGCCGTCCCGGAACGCGTCGTGCTCTCCGACACCTTCCTGACCCGCAACCTCGTCTCGGCCCAGGCCGCCGAACGCCCGTTCTGGGTCCTGTCGGTCTCCGCCGACCGCGTCACGTTGTGGAACGGCGGCGCCGACCGGATCACCGAGGAGCACGCCGGCGGCTTCCCGCTGGTCAGGAGCCAGCCGAACTTCGACGCCGAACGCATGGAGCGGATCGGCGACCTGCCCAGCACGTTCCGCGACGAGGACACCCGTCACTTCCTGCGCGAGGCCGACACGGCGCTCGGCGCACTGCTGCGCCAGGACCCGCGACCGCTGTACATCACCGGCGAGCAGGCGGCGCTGTCCCTCCTCGACGAGCTGGGCGGAGTCACCCGGGACGCGATGCACGTCGCGCACGGCGGGCTCTCCCACGGCACACCCGACGCCGTGTGGCAGGCGGTGCGCCCGCTGCACGACGCGCAGGCCCGCCGGAACACCGCCGCCGTCGCCCGGGAGCTCGACTCGGCCCGTGGACACAAGACGTTCGCGGCCGGCGTCGACGAGCTCTGGCAGAACGCCCGCGAGGGCCGGATCCGGCTGCTGGCCGTGGAGGAGAACTACCGGGTCACGGTCCGCGACGGCGGCGACCATCTCGTCCCCGCCGTGAGCGGCGATCTCGACGCCCGCGAGGACATCGTGGACGAGATCGTCGAGCAGTGCCTGGAGACGGGCGCCGAGGTGCGCTTCGTACCCGACGGCGCACTGGGTGACGCGGACGGGATGGCAGGCGTGCTGCGCTACTGACCCCCGCTCGGCGGCGGCCCGGCCTGCCTCGCCGGCGTTGCACCGGCCGGGCCCCGGCAGCGGCTTTCACCGGCGGCGTACGCTACGGCGTGATCGTCCACCGGGAGGGTGAGTACGCGTGAGTGACCTGCTGGTGGCCGTGCTGGGTGCCGGACACATGGGAGCCGACCACATACGCCGCCTCGATCGCGTGGTCAGCGGAGCCAGGGTCGCCGCCGTGGCCGATCCCGATGCCGCGCGCGCGAAGGAGGCCGTGGCCGGGATCGAGGGGGTGACGGTCCACACGGAGGTCGAGGCCGCGCTCGACGCGCCCGGCGTCGAGGCCGTACTGATCGCCTCGCCCGGCCCCGCGCACCAGGAGGCGTTGCTCGCGGCCTTCGCCCGCGGGCTGCCGGTGCTGTGCGAGAAGCCCATGGTGCCGGACTCGGCCGGGGCGCTGCGCGTGCTGGAGGCGGAGGCCCGGCTGGGGCGGCGGCTGACGCAGATCGGGTTCATGCGGCGCTACGACGCCGGGTACCGCGGGCTCAAGGCGCTGCTGGACGACGGGCGGCTCGGGCGGCCGCTGATGCTGCACTGCGTGCACCGCAATGTCTCCTCACCGCCGGGCTTCACCAGCGCGATGCTGATCGACAGCTCGGTGTCGCACGAGATCGACGCGGCCCGCTGGCTGCTCGGCCAGGAGCTGACCGCGGTCACCGTGCGGCGCCCGCGCCCCTCCGCCGGCGCCCCGCAGGGCCTGCTCGACCCGCAGTTCGTGCTCTTCGAGACCGACGGGGGCGCCCTGGTCGACGTGGAGGTCTTCGTCAACTGCGGCTTCGGGTACCAGGTGCGCTGCGAGGCCGTGTGCGAGGCGGGCAGCGCGCGGATCGGTGACGACCAGGGGGTGCTCGTCACCACAGGGGGCACCGCCGGCGCGGAGGTGCCCCAGGACTACCTCGTGCGGTTCGCGGACGCCTACGACCGCGAGGTGCAGGCCTGGGTCGACGCCACCCGGCGCGGTCTGGTCACCGGCCCGACCGTGTGGGACGGCTACGCGGCCTCCGTCGTCGCCGAGGCCGGGATCCGGGCCCTGGCGAGCGACACGCGCGTCGCGGTCGAACTCGCCCCGCGCCCCGGCCTGTACACCGCGGGCGGTCACTGACACCCGGCGGGTCTCAGGCACTGCCGAGCAGGGCCTCCAGCCCCTGGTCGACGGCGGCGCCGACATCCTCCCGGCCCGCCGCGACCACGGCGTAACTGCGCAGCAGGAACCGCCGCAGGGCGCCCGTCTCGAACTGGAGCAGGGCCAGGCCGAGCGGGGAGTGGAACTCCACCACCGTGCGGACCGGCCCACAGGGCCAGATGTGCACGTCCCCGCTCCCGGCCGGACCGCTCACGCCCTGCTCCAGCAGGGCCCGGCCGAAGGTCCAGGTGACGGCCTCACCCGCGAGGGAGACCTCCGGCGGGAAGTCGACGTGCACGGCGAACGGGTCGGTGGAGTCGTAGCGGAGCGTGGCGGGCACGGGCAGCTCCTGGTCCTCCGCGGTGATCAAGCGGGCGCGGACGGGTTGTTCAAGAGTGATGTCCATGCATGTACGACCTCGCGGGGGCCTCTTGCATTACGCGAAAGCGGTCTCCAATTCCTGTGACCTACGTCACAGTGGCCGCCGCCTGGAACATCAGCCCGGCGAACAGGTGACCGATGGTCACCTCGACCCCCTCAGGAGTCCCCCAAGTCACGTACGTCACCTACGACTTGACCCCACACTGGCATATGCCAGAAGCACCACCGAATCGTGTGTTGCCAAATCCCTTACACGCCGTCGCGGGCTGTGCAACAGTCGTAACGGCCCTTGTGCCAGCCTTCGCCGTACCGTCCCGCATCGGAGTGCGTCATGCCGCCCCATGTCTCCGCGGACCGCCCAGCCGCCCAGCCGCCGGGGCGCGGCTCGGTCGATGCGCTGATCACGCAGACACGACGGCTCAAGGGCGACATGGACGCCGTACGGCAGGACACCCGGAGCGACGCGGCGGACCCGCAGGGCCGCTGGCAGCGGGCGCTGTGCGATCTGGCGCTGCATCAACTCGACGACCTCGACACGCACTTGGCCCAGTTGCGGGACGGCCCGCCGCCCGTACCGGCCGCCGGGCCCGCGCCCGCCGCCCCGGTCGCCTCCCGGCGCGAGTCGCTGCTGAGCCGGGTCGGCAGCGCGGAGTGGAACCTGCTGACGGACGAGGCCGTCTGGTCCGAGGAGCTCTACGGGATCCTCGGCCGCGACCCCGCCGCTCCCCCGCTCACCCTCGACGAACTGCCCGCGCTCGTCCTCGACGAGGACCGGCCGAAGCTCACCGCGATGGTCACGGACTGCCTGATCGACGCCCGGCCCATCGACGGCGAGTTCCGCGTGGTGCGCCCGGACGGCGAGCGGCGCACCGTGCACATGATGGGCGAGCCCGTGCTCGACGCCGAGGGCGGCACCACCTCGATGTGGGCCGTACTGCGGGACGTCAGCGAACTGCGGCGCAGCCAGCGCGCGGTGCGCGAGAGCCGTGACTCGCTGCAGCGCCAGCGGCACCTGGCCCAGACCGAACACCGGCTCGCGGTGGAGTTCCAGGAGGCCGTGCTGCCGCCGTGGCGCGGCTCCCCGCGCCTGCCGCACCATGGCCCCCGCTCCCTCGACCTCGCCGCCCACTATCTGCCCGCCGCGACGACCTCGCGGATCGGCGGCGACTGGTACGACGCGCTCGAACTCGCCGACGGGCAGACGCTGCTGAGCGTCGGTGACCTCACCGGCCACGGCCCGACCGTCACCTCGACCACGGCGATGCTGCTGGGCGCCCTGCGCGGAATGGCCATGGCGGGCACCCACCCGGCCCAACTGATGTCCTGGCTCAACCAGTTACTGGACGCCACGGTCCAACCGGCCCTGGGCAGCGCGGTCTGCTGCCGCTACCGGCCGGACACCCGCACCCTGATGTGGGCGCAGGCCGGACACCCCGTCCCGCTGCTGTTCCGCGACGGGACGGGACGCCGGCTGGACGCACCGGAAGGCGTGCTCCTCGGAGCCACCGCACGCGCCGCCTACGGGCAGGCCGAGGAGACCCTCGAAGAAGGCGACCTCCTTCTGCTGCACACCGACGGGCTGGCACCCGCCGACCGCCTCCTCGGCCTGGCCCCTCGCCTGGACAGGGCGCGCACCGCACAGGAGTGTGTGCGGATGGTCGTGGAGGAGTGCGGCGAGAGCGAACGCGCCGACGACGCCTGCGTGCTGGTCGCCCGGGTCACCCGCTGAGCGGACCGACCGACGACAACCCGCTCACACCCGCGTTCCGTTGCCCTCCTTGCCCGCCCTGCTGCCCTTCTGCTTCGGCAGCGCCAGCATGATCTCCTCCCGCAGTTCACTGATCCTCGGGTAGCCCGCGTACTGCGCGGTGAGCCGGTACATCTGGCTCAGCCGGTCCCAGGTGCGCCGGGAGGAGTTCGATCCCATCGACATCAGGGCCAGCCGTGCGAAGCGGTCCGCCTGCTCGGGGTCGTCGGCGATGAAGCAGGCGGACGCCATGGACAGATGGTCGAAGATCTTCGACCGTTCCCGCCCGTCGACGCGCAACGCCAGCGCCTTCTCCGCGTAGTACTGGGCGTGCGAGGCCGCCTGCGGCTCGAACTCGGCCAGCGTCCGGTAGGCCAGCGCCTGCATGCCGTACAGATCCTCGTCCTTGAAGGTCTGCATCCAGGACGGCGGTGTGACGTCGCCCTTGTCGGAGACGAAGAGGTCCTCCGCCCGGCCGAGGGTACGGCGCATGGCCTGGCCCTTGCCCATCGACGCCTGCGCCCAGGCCTCGATGGTGTGGAACATCGCCCGGGTGCGCGGGGTCACGTTGTCACCGGATCCGGACTGGGCGAGTTTCATCAGGTCGAGGGCCTCGTCCGGCCGCCCGAGGTGGACCATCTGACGGGCCGCCCGGGAGAGCGCCTCGCCGGCCCGAGGGCGGTCACCGCCCTCGCGTGCGGCATGGGCGGCGATGACGAAGTACTTCTGGGCCGTGGGCTCCAGACCGACGTCGTGCGACATCCAGCCCGCGAGGACGGCGAGGTTGGCCGCGACGCCCCACAGGCGGCGCTGGAGATGGGAGGGGTGGCGGTAGGCGAGGATGCCGCCGACCTCGTTGAGCTGTCCCACCACGGCCTTGCGTTGCAGCCCGCCGCCGCGGGCCGCGTCCCAGGCCCGGAACACCTCCACCGAGCGCTCGAGTTCGTCCACCTCCTCCGTTCCGATGGGGGCGGCCTCGTAGCGGTCGAACCCGGCGGGGTCGGCATGGTGGAGGAGGGGGTGGTCGATGACAGGAGCGTCGGAGGAGAGGGTGGGGTCGGTGTGCAGCCACTCGTACATGGCACTGCTGAGAGCTGATCCCGCGGCGAGCGCGGCACCCGCGCCCACCAAGCCGCGTCGGTTGAGCATGAGGTCCATTCCCGTGAATTCGGTGAGGACCGCAGCAGTCCGTTCGGGCGCCCACGGCACGTCGTCGGGATGTTCCACACTCCCGCCGCCGGGCCGATTCCCTGTACGCCCGTGCCGGACCAGACCGAGGTCCTCGATGGTCACGACACGGCCGAGACGCTCGGTGAACAGGGCCGCCAGCACCCGCGGTACCGGATCGCGCGGGATCTCTCCCGTGTCGATCCACCGCCGCACCCGGGAGGTGTCGGTCGACAGCTGGGGGTGGCCCATGGCCGCCGCCTGCCGGTTGACCAGCCTCGCGAGTTCCCCCTTGGACCAGCCGGCCAGGCCGAACAGGTCCGAGAGGCGGGTGTTGGGTTGTCCGCTCACGTCAAGCCCCCAGGTTCTCGGCTGAGTTGACAGTAGCCCGGTGAAAGTTGCCGGGCGACTATTCGCCAGGGTTCGCCAGGGTTCGCCAGATGGTGTGCCACTGGGCGATGGGTGTCAGGTAGGAAAGCGCCACCCCGACCCGGTCGCCGAGGGACATTCCCCAGGGTGCACCCGAAAGGACCGGTCGGGGCAGCGTTCTGACGTCCGGCACACGAAGGGATCTGTTTCTCCCATGTACGCAGCATCGTCCTCCGTGTCCGCCCCGCCCCGGTCGCTGCACACCCGCCCGGGCGGCGGCGGCCCCTACCTCGATCCCGCCGCGCGGTCGGCGGCTCCCGCGCTCGGCGCCGGTCCGGCCCGGCGTCCTGCGGGGCTCGGCACCCAACCGCTCAGCGGGAGACTCGACCTGTCCGGCCCTCAGGGCGCCCAGCTGCGCACGGCGATCGCCTCCGTGCACCGGATCTGCCCGGAGTTCGCGCCGGTCCAGGTGCTGCGCCGCAGCGGACGCTCGGTGCTGCTGGTCGGTACGACCGGCCGCAGCACGGCGGTCGCCAAGTGTTTACTCGACCACTCCCCCGTGTGGGCCGAGCAGATCCGGCACGAAATAGCCGCGTACCGCACGTTCGTCCGGCACCGCCCTCCGGTACGGGCGCCGAGACTGATCGCGGCGGACCCGGACAACTGCACACTGGTGATCGAGCGGATGCCGGGCCGGGTGGCGGCACTCCAGCGGCACCCCACCGAGGCCCCGCCGCGGGCCGACGTCCGGGCGGCACTCGGCGCGGTCTGCCGGCTCAACGCCTGGCGGCCGCCGGCGGGGACGTTCGACGCCCCGCTGGACTACGCCGCCCGTATCTCCCGCTACCACGAGCTGGGTCTGCTCACCGACCGGGACCTCGGCGACCTCCAGAAGCTGCTGCACGGCATCGCGGCCACCGCGGGCCGGCAGGTCATGGGCCAGTTCTGTCACGGCGACGCCCTCCTGTCGAACATCCTTCTCTCACCGGCCGGTCCAGTGCTGGTGGACTGGGAGCACGCGGGTTGGTATCTGCCGGGCTACGACCTGGCGACCCTGTGGTCGGCGCTGGGCGACGCGCCGGTGGCGCGCCGTCAGATCAGCCAGATCGCCCAGTCGGCGGGCCCGGCCTCCCGGGACGCCTTCCTGGTGAACCTGATGCTGGTCCTGACCCGAGAGATCCGTACCTACGAGACGGCCGTGCAGCGTTCGATGCACGACGTCATCCCGACGGCTCCGGGGGGCCATCCGGGTGGCGGGCCGTCCGGCGAGGAACAGCGCCTGCTGCTGCGACGGCTGCACGACGACTGCCAGCTGGCCCGCCGGGCCGTACGCGCGGCGGTCGGCACCCGCTGAGGGGACGGGGGAGTCGCGGTTGCGCCTGAACGGCGGCGCGCCGGGGGTCCCCCGCGGTGCGTCAACGGTGTCTTGACGAGGGAAATCTCCTGTCTGTGGGCATGATTGACGGGTTGTCGGCAAGCCGGTGACAGATGGCTCATGTCCGGCCCCGCACGCCCCGCCCGCTCGTCCCAGGAGGCCGCATTGCGAAAACCCGTCACTCACCCCGGACCTGGCAGACACACCCGTAGAGCCGCAGGCGCCATGGCGTCGGCGGCTCTGCTGCTCCCGCTGCTCGGCGCGGCCTCCCCGGCCGAGGCCACCGGTCCCTCGACCTCCCGCGCTGCCGGGGCGGCCGGCCTCCAGCGGGCCTTCGCCGTCGCGGCCGCCGAGTACCACGTGCCGCGGAGCCTGCTGCTGGGCGTCTCCTATCTCCAGTCCCGCTGGGACACGCACGGCGGAGCGCCGAGCGTGACCGGCGGCTACGGACCGATGCACCTCACCGACGCGCGTGCGGCGCTCGCCGCGGCACCGCACCACAGCCAGGGCGCGGAGGACTCCCGTGGCGACTCCGCCCGCCCGGCCCGTGTCCCGAAGACGCGGCTCCCGGCCGGCGAGGAGATCCCGGCCCGGCTGCGCACCCTGCCGAGGGCGGCGGAGCTGACCGGCCTGAGCGCGGAGGAGCTGCGCACGGACCCCGCGGCCAACATCGCGGGCGGCGCCGCGCTGCTCGCCGCCGCACAGCGGAGCCTGGGCGAGCCGCTGAGCGGTGACCCGGCGGCCTGGTACGGCGCGGTGGCGCGTTTCTCGGGCGCGGACGACCGCGCGACGGCCGCCGACTACGCCGACGACGTCTTCGACGTGCTCCGCACCGGCGCGGAGCGCAGCACGGACGCCGGTGGGCCGGTCGCCCTGGCCGCCGCGCCGGACCTGGCCCCGCGGACCGCCCAGCTGCGCAAGACCGGCCTGCGCACGGCCTCCACGGCCGGCACCGAGTGCCCGACGACGGTGTCCTGCGAGTGGATCCCGGCGCCGTACGAGCAGTTCGGCGACAACGACTACGGCAACCACGACCTCGGCGACCGGCCCGCGGCGCCGGGCATCAAGTACATCGTCGTGCACGACACCGAGGGCGGCTGGGAGGGGGTGCTGAACATGGTCCAGGACCCCACCTATGTGTCCTGGAGCTACACCCTGCGTTCCACCGATGGGCATGTCGCCCAGCATGTGAAGGCCAAGGACGTGGCCTGGCACGCGGGCAACTGGTACGTCAACGCCAAGTCGATCGGCCTGGAGCACGAGGGCTTCCTGGCCCAGCCGGACTCCTGGTACACGGAGGCGATGTACCGGTCGTCGGCGCGTCTGGTGAAGTACCTGGCCGCGCGGTACGGCATTCCGCTGGACCGGCAGCACATCCTGGGCCACGACAACGTGCCGGGGCCGACCACCGCGACCGTCTCCGGGATGCACACCGACCCGGGCCCCTACTGGGACTGGCGGCACTACTTCGAGCTGCTGGAACGGCCCTTCGCGGCGACGGCCCGCAGGAGCGGCGGTCTGGTGACGATCCGGCCGGACTACCTCGCCAACCAGCCGGTGTACACGGACTGTGTCACCAAGGGCGCGCCGTGCGCGGCGCACGGTTCCGGCGCGGTGCGGCTGTACTCCGACCACGACGAGAAGTCGGCCCTGATCAAGGACATCGGCCAGGGCTCGGCCCCGACCACCGGGGTGAACGACACCTCCGCGCGGGCGTCCACCGGCCAGCAGTACGCGGTCGCCGACCGGTGGGGTGACTGGACGGCGATCTGGTACCTGGGTCAGAAGGCGTGGTTCCACAACCCGCAGGACCGGCCGACGGCGGTTCCCGCGGCGGGCCAGGTGATCACCCCGAAGGACGGCCGGGACAGCGTTCCGGTCTACGGGCGCGCCTACCCGGAGGCGTCGGCCTACCCGGCGGGCGTCCCGGCCCAGGCGGTGTCACCGCTTCCGTACACCCTGCCGAAGGGCCAGAAGTACGTGGTCGGTGACAAGGTGCCGGGCGAGTACTACTACGCGGTCACCTTCGCCACCGGCTCGCACCGGGTGGTGATCGGTGAGGACCAGTACTACGAGATCCAGTACGGCCACCGGGTGGCGTTCGTGCGGGCCGCGGACGTGAAGCTGGTGTCGTCCACGTCGTAGCGGCGCCTCAGCCCTGCTGGAACAGCTCCGCCGGGAGCGGTTTCAGCAGGGCGTACAGGTCGTCGGTGATGGGGCGGTCCCAGGCGGCGATGGTCACCAGGACGTTGTCGCTGCGGTCGAACTGCACGCAGGAGATCCGGCCCTCGGAGAGCTTGAGGCGGCGCACGATCAGGAGGTTGTCGCCCTGCATCACCGGCATGTCCTCGGTGCCGACGACGGTCACCTCCTCGTCGTTCTCCAGCGCGAGCAGCAGCTGGGCGACCTCGAAGGGGACCTCGTCCTCCTCCACCTCGCGGGCCGGGGAGCCCTCGGGCAGATTGCCGATGATCATCGCGGGACCGCGGCCGCCGAAGAGGTCGTAGCGCAGGAAGACGCCCTGGCAGCTGCCGTCGGGGGCGGGCAGCAGGCCGGCACCCAGATTGCCGGGCCAGTCGCCCGGATCCATGGCCAGGACGTCGAAGTCGGGCCCGGCGGGGGTGGCGCTGCGGCGGCGGAGGAACGACATGCCGCCATGGTACGTGGACAGCGCCGTCCGGCGACCGCCGGGAGGGACGCGGTCCGTCGTCCCGGGGGTGTCGTCACTCCCCGGGTGGTGGCGGCCGACGCCCGGCCGTCCGGTTCCGCGTCGGGTCCTCCCGTCCGGGCAGGCTCCCGGTGCCGGCCGTGCGGCCGACGCCGGTCTCAGGTCAGGTCGAACTCCCCCTCCCGCGCCCCCGACACGAACGCGCCCCACTCGGCGGGCGTGAAGATCAGGGAAGGGCTCTGGGGGCTGCCGCTGTTGCGCATCGCGATGAATCCCTCGACGAAGGCGATCTGGACATCCCCCCGCCCCCGGCTGCTGGACTGCCACTCGGCGTTGCTGAGGTCCAGCTCCGGCTTGTCCCAGCCCGTGAGCGGCTGCTGCTGGATGGTGCTCTCGGCCACGTCCGTGCTCCTCCCGGTTCGTCGTCCGCGAGTCAGCCTAGCGACCGGTCCCGGACGCCGACAGAGCACGTGAGGGGGACCTTTCAGGACTGAGGTGGCCTCGCTCCCACGAGCCACATGGAGAAGAACTGCGAGCCGCCGCCGTAAGCGTGCCCGAGGACCTTCCGGGCCCGCTCCACCTGGTGTTCCCCGGCCAGGCCGCGCACCTGGAGCGCCGCCTCCGCGAAGCGGATCATGCCGGAGGCTCCGATGGGGTTGGTGGACAGGACGCCGCCCGACATGTTGACGGGCAGGTCGCCGTCGAGTTCCGTCACCCCGGCCTCGGTCAGTTTCCAGCCCTCGCCCTCGTCGGCGAAGCCGAGGTTCTCCAGCCACATGGGCTCGTACCAGGAGAACGGTACGTACATCTCGACGGCGTCGATGTCGCGGCGCGGGTCGGTGACGCCGGCCTGCCGGTAGACGTCGGCGGCGCAGTCCCGGCCTGCCCGCGGGGACACGGCGTCCTTGCCCGCGAACAGGGTCGGTTCGCTGCGCATCGCGCCGCCGAGCATCCAGGCGGGCGGCCGGGGCGCGCGGGCGGCGCCGGCCCGGTCGGTGAGGATCATCGCGCAGGCGCCGTCGGAGGAGGGGCAGGTCTCCGAGTAGCGGATCGGGTCCCAGAGCATGGGCGAGGCCTGGACCTTCTCCAGCGTGATGTCGTGCTCGTGCAGGTGGGCGTAGGGGTTCTTGAGCGCGTTGCGCCGGTCCTTGTACGCCACCAGCGAGCCGACGGTGTCCGGGGCGCCGCTGCGCCGCATGTACGCCCGCACGTGGGGCGCGAAGAATCCGCCCGCCCCGGCGAGCAGGGGCTGCTGGAAGGGGATCGGCAGGGACAGTCCCCACATGGCGTTGGACTCGGACTGTTTCTCGAAGGCGAGGGTCAGCACGGTGCCGTGGACGCGGGCCGCGACGAGGCCCGCGGCGACGAGCGCGGTGGACCCGCCGACCGAGCCGGCCGTGTGCACCCGCAGCATCGGCTTGCCGACGGCGCCGAGCGCGTCGGCGAGGTAGAGCTCGGGCATCATGACGCCCTCGAAGAAGTCGGGGGCCTTGCCGATGACGACGGCGTCGACGTCGGCCCACGTCAGCTCGGCGTCGTCGAGGGCGCGGCGGGCGGCCTCGCGGACCAGCCCCGCGATCGACACGTCCCGGCGGGCCGCGACGTGCTTGGTCTGGCCGATCCCGACGACGGCCACGGGCTCCTTGCTCATCGCGGTTCCCCTTCGAGTACGGCGACCAGGTTCTGCTGGAGACACGGTCCTGAGGTGGCGTGGGCGAGGGCGCGGTCGGACTCGCCCCGGTGGATACGGGCGGCGGCCTCGCCGACGCGGATGAGGCCGGCGGCCATCATCGGGTTGGCGGCGAGGGCACCGCCGGACAGGTTCACCCGCACGCTGTCGTCGAGCCGCAGCGCCTTGCGCAGGACGACCTCCTGGGCGCTGAACGGGGCGTGCAGTTCGGCGGTGTCGACGGGCCGTTCGAAGACGCCGGCCCGTTCCGCGGCCAGGCGGGTGGAGGGCGAGTCGGTCAGGTCGCGCACACCGAGCGAGTGCGCCTCGATCCGGTGGTCGATGCCTCTGATCCAGGCGGGCCGGGAGCACAGGTCGCGGGCCCGCTCCCCGGCCGCGAGGATCACGGCGGCGGCGCCGTCGCCGACGGGCGGGCAGTCGCCGGTGCGCAGCGGCCGTACGACATAGTCCCCCTGGGGGATCGCACCACGGAGCTGAGCACGGGAGTTGAGGGTCGCGACCCGGCGGCTGCGGGTACCGATCGCGGCGAGTTCGCGCTCGTCGGTGTCGCCCGAGTCGATCAGGGCCTGCGCCTGGAGGGCGGCGAGGGCGACCGAGTCGGGCCACAGCGGGGCGACGTAGTACGGGTCGAGCTGGCGGGTGAGCACGTCACGCAGGGAGCCGGGTGAGGACTTGCCGTAGGAGTAGACGAGCGCGGTGTCGGCGTCGCCGGTGAGCAGTTTGGTCCATGCCTCGTACAGGGCCCAGGCGCCGTCCATCTCGACATGGGACTCCGAGATGGGCGGCCAGGCGCCGACGCCGTCGAGGGCGAGGGTGAAGGAGAAGGCCCGGCCGGCGAGGTAGTCGCTGGAGCCGGAGCAGGTGAAGCCGATGTCGGCGGTCTTCAGGCCGGTCCGGTCCAGGACGCTGTGCAGGACCGGCATGAGCATCTCGACCTCGGAGAGCTCGTCGGTGGTGCGCAGGACGTCGGTCTGCGCGAAGGCCACCACCGCGATGTCCCGGGTCATAGCAGCTCCTTGTAGGCGTCGTAGCCCGCGTCGGGTTCGCCGGTCGGCCGGTAGTGGTCGGGGTAGCGGGCGCCGTCCGTCCACACGGGTTCGACGCGCAGGCCCATGCGCACCTGGTCGTAGGGGATGCCGCCGATGCGGGCGTGCAGCGCGAGGTCGGCGCCGTCGAGGGCGATGTGGGCGTAGACGTAGGGCACCTCGATGTCGAGGTTCTTCGCCTTGATGTTGACGATGCAGAAGGTGGTGACGGTCCCGCGCGGTCCGACCTCGACCTGCTCGGCGGTCGGGACGCCGCAGGTGGGACAGGCCCCGCGCGGCGGCACGTACACCTTGCGGCAGGACGGGCAGCGTTCGCCGACGGTCCTGCGGTCGGCGAGGGAGTTGATGTAGGCGGTCTGGGCGCGGCCGGGTGAGTAGGTGTAGTCGAGCCGGGCGGCGGCGACGATGCCGGCGACGGGGTCCGCGAACTCGCCGTCGCTGCCCGTGAGTTCGGCCGGATCGCCGTCGTACGGCTCGAAGCAGGCGATGTCGGTGATGGCGCCGGTGCGTTGCTCGGCCCAGCGGATCCGGACGCGCATTCCGGTGTGCACGGCGTCGGGGCCGGGGGCGTCGAGGGCGTGCAGGAGGGCGGTGTCGGCGCCGTCGAGCCGGACCAGGGCCCAGGCGAAGGGGGTGCTGAGGGGCTGTCCGCGGCGGGGGGCGTGGTTCCAGGCCCAGGTGGTGACCGTGCCGGTGGGGGCGACCTCGACCAGGTCACGCAGGTCGTCGGCGGTGACCGGGTCGTACTCGACGGGCGGCACGAGGGTGCGCCCGTCGGTGGTCGTCACCCCGAGAACGACCCGCTCGCGCAGACCGGTGAGAAAGGCACTCTGGACGGGGCCGAGAGACCGGGTGAACGGAAACTCCACGACGAGCGGTGCTTTGAGGACTTCGGGCATCGGAGCTGCCTCCTTGGGAGTTCGGCGTGCTGGGGCCGGGCCCCGTGAGGGGCGCGGGGAACTGCGCGACCAGCCCACGGCGGCCCGCAGTCGGCGAACGGCGTCACCCCGTCCGCTCAACCCGCGGAGCGTCACGCACGCTTGTAGACCGGCGCCCGCTTCTCCGTGAAGGCACGCGCGCCTTCCTTCGCGTCGTCGGTGTCGAACACCGGCCAGCCCCGGACGAGTTCGGCGGCCAGGCCGTCGGTCTCGGTCAGCTCGGCCGCCTCGTACACGGACGCCTTCACGGCCTCCACGGCAAGTGGCCCGCAGGCGTTGACGCGTTCGGCGATCTCCAGGGCCTTGTCCAGGGCGGTGCCGTCGGGGACGACGTGCCCGATCAGCCCGACGCCGGCGGCTTCGCGGGCGGTGTAGGGCCGGCCGGTGAGCAGCATCTCCAGGGCGTGGGTGCGCGGGATCTGGCGTGGCAGCCGGACCGTCGAGCCGCCGATCGGGAAGAGGCCGCGTTTCACCTCGAAGAGTCCGAAGGTGGCGGACTCGCCCGCGACGCGGATGTCGGTACCCTGGAGCATCTCGGTGCCGCCCGCCACGCAGTACCCCTCGACGGCGGCGATCACCGGCTTGCGGGGGCGGTGGTGGCGGAGCATCGCCTTCCAGTGCAGGTCGGGGTCGGCCTTGAGCCGGTCGCGGTGCTGTTCGCCCTCCATGCCGCGGCCGGCCAGCGCCTTGAGGTCCATGCCGGCGCAGAAGGCGCCGCCCGCGCCGGTGAGGACGATCGAGCGGACCGAGTCGTCCGCGTCGGCCTCGAGCCAGCCGTCGTACAGGCCGACGAGCATGGCGATCGAGAGCGCGTTCCTGGCCTCCGGTCTGTTGAGCGTGAGCACGAGTGTGGCGCCTTCGCGGCGCACGGTGAGGTGTTCGGTGCCGCCCATCGCAGGTCTCCCCTCGGAAAGAACGAGAACAGGTTGCAGGAGGCGTGATGGCAGTTCAAGGGTTTTCTGACAGTCAGTCAGATTTATTGACGCGAGCCCTTCCCACTTGCCGCCCCCTTTGCTCAGATGACCGACGAACCGTCGAAGAACCAGGCCCCCCGGTCAGGAGGAGCGGTGGAGTACAACCTTGCCGACCTGTTCGAGTCGGTCGTCGACGTGGCGGCGGACCGTGAGGCCCTCGTGTACGTCGACCACCCCGGCACGGGCGCGGAACGCCGTCTGACGTACGCGGAGCTGGACGCCGCGGCCAACCGCGTCGGACACCATCTCCTCGACAGCGGGATCCGCCCCGGCGAGCACCTCGGCCTGCATCTGTACAACGGCGTCGAGTACCTCCAGACGGTGCTCGGCTGCCTCAAGGCGCGGATCGTGCCGGTCAACGTCAACTACCGATATGTGGAAGAGGAGTTGGTCTACCTCTACCGGGATGCGGACCTGGTGGCGCTGGTCTTCGACGCGGAGTTCACGGACCGGGTGGCGGCGGCGCTGCCGCAGACGCCGGCGCTGCGGCACCTGATACGCGTGGGGCCGCCGGGCGAGGACTTCACCTCCTTCGCGGACGCCGAGGCGGGCGGCTCTCCCGAGCGCGGCTTCCCGGCCCGCTCGGGCGACGACCAGTTCATCATCTACACCGGCGGCACCACGGGCCTGCCCAAGGGCGTGATGTGGCGTCAGGAGGACCTGTTCTTCTCGGGGCTGGGCGGCGGCTCGCCCACCGGTGAGCCGGTGAAGAAGCCGGAGGAGATCGCCGAGCGGGTCGCGGCCGGCGGTACGGGGATCACCTTCTTCCCCACCCCGCCGCTGATGCACGGCACCTCCACCCTCACCGCCTTCATCGGCTTCAACTTCGGTCAACGTGTGGTGATCCACCGCAAGTTCGTGCCCGAGGAGGTACTGAGGACGATCGAGCGGGAGAAGGTCACCAGCATCTCCCTGGTGGGCGACGCGATGCTGCGGCCGTTGATCGACGCGCTCGAAGGGCCACTGAGGGGCACGGACTGCTCGTCGGTGTTCAGCGTGTCCTCGTCCGGCGCGATCATGTCGGACACGGTCCGCCGCCAGTTCCGGGCGCTGATGCCGAACGCCATGCTGCTGAACAACTTCGGCTCCTCGGAGTCCGGGTTCAACGGCACGGCGACGGACGACTCGGGGCCCGAGCGCGGCTTCCGGGTCCGCGTCAACTCCCGTACGCGGGTCGTCGATCCGGCCACCCACGAGCCGGTCGCCGCGGGCGAGGTCGGGCGGGTCGCCCAGTGCGGCCACGTGCCGCTCGGCTACTACAACGACCCGGCGAAGACGGCCGAGACCTTCTTCCGCAAGGACGGCGAACGCTGGGTGCTGCTCGGCGACATGGCGACCGTCGACGAGGAGGGCGTGGTCGTGGTCCTCGGGCGCGGCTCGCAGTGCATCAACACCGGGGGCGAGAAGGTGTACCCCGAGGAGGTCGAGCAGGCGCTGAAGTCCCATCCGGACGTGTACGACGCGCTGGTGGCCGGGGTGCCGGACCCGACGTGGGGCAACCATGTGGCGGCGGTCGTACAGATGCGCGACGGCGCCGCGCGGCCCTCGCTGGAGGAGATCCAGCGTCATTGCCGCTCCCGGCTCGCCGGCTACAAGATCCCGCGTCAGCTGGTGGTCACGGAGGCCATCCGCCGCTCGCCGAGCGGGAAGGCGGACTACCGGTGGGCGCGCGAGGTGGCGGTCGCCGAGGACCGCTGACCCGGCCGGGCGTCGGGCGCGGGGTGTCGGGCACGGAGCGTCGGGCGTGGGGCGTCAGCCCCAGGGCGTGACCGTCAGCCGGATGCTCGCCTCCTCCCCCAGGATCGGCGCCGCCGTCCCGGGGAGGGGGATGTGGGCCAGCCAGACGCCGCTGCGGGGGTCTTCGTCGCCGCACGGCGTACCGGTGGGCCGGTGTTCCCAGATGGCGCCCGGAAGGTCCGAGTTCCAGACGGCCCAGACGCCGGGGCCCGGCTCGGCGGAGCCGACGTCGACGACGAGGATGTCGGCGAAGTCCGCGGTCTGTTCGAGGTGGTCGGTGAAGCGCAGGATCCCGTCCCGCTCCCGCAGCGACAGGATCCGCAGGTGCAGCGCGTAACGCAGCGTGGGGGTCTCCGGGGGCCGGGGCGCCTTGCTGTTGAGGAAGGTCGTCGCCAGCGGGACGGGCTCGGCGGCCGTGCCGTCGCCGTGCGGCTCCGGCAGCTGGATCGGGCACCAGTGGGCGGCCAGCTGTTCGTGCATCACGCTGGGCAGCCCGCGCACGGCCAGCCGCACCTCGGCCTGCCAGCTGGTGCCGCGGCTCTCCCGCGGCAGCCGCAGGCCGACCAGTTGGGCCTGGACCCGCAGGTCGCCGAAGAGGAAGCGCTGGAGGTTCTGGTAGCCCTCCTCGGAGTTGACGAGTCCGTAGCGTCCGCTGTGACTGCGGTGGACGAACGCCCGGTGCGCATGGGGCACCTGGGCGTTGTCGATCTGCACCAGCCCGTCGCTGCGAGCGCCGACGGCACGCGCGGACAGGCCGTGGGCGACGTCGTAGTCGGTGGGATCCGTGCCCACCAGGCAGAAGATTCGGTGCGGCGGGAATCCGCCCTCGGGGATCTCCCGCGGGTCCCAGTTCCGCGGCGGGCCGCCGTCCTCCCGCAGGGAGTCGGGCGTGAGGTACTCGTACATGCGCCGGGGGGCGAAGACGTCGGCGCCGCTGATGCCGGTGGCGGCCATCAGCCGTTCGACGAGACCGAACCCGACGTCGAAGGCGATGCCCCCGTGCGGTGTGCCGTAGGTGAAGAACCTGTCCACGTGGTCCGCCGGGTCCTCACCGAGCTCGGGGAGGATCTTCTGGATCAGACAGCGGCAGACGAGGCCGCCCATGGAGTGGGCCACGAGGTGGACGCGCGGCGCGCCGCTCTTCTCCTTGAGCCTCCTGACGAGGCGGAGCAGATCCTCGGCCGCGTCCTCGAGGCGGAACTTCCTGGGGTTCGTGCCCCAGGTGCTCGCCGAGGCGTCGTAGAAGCGGTGGATCCAGATGCTGTCGGACGGGATCTCGTCGTGCGTGTCCAGGTAGGTCTCCTGGCCGCCCCGCACCAGGATCTTGTACCCCTCGTCGAGATGCAGGCGCAGCAACGGGCTCTCGAACTGGTGGAACGCGGGTTTGTCGTCCGGTCCGACGCGCACGTGCGTCGATCCCTCGTTGAAGCCGTAGAAGGGGTCCTGGACGGCACTGTTGATTCCCGAGGTGTCGCCCGCGAATCCCCTCACGTACACGATGGGGAGCTTCGGCTGGTCGGGCATGGCCCACTCCGCGGCTCGAGTTCGCTGGTGGAGGCACCCTCAGTTTAGGCGGGCGGCACCGAACCGGCGACCGGTGCGGCGGCGAGGAAGGCGCCGGCTCGGCCGGCGAACCACTGCGGGTCGTCCAGCCACGGATAGTGGCCGGCCCCGGGCTGTACGGCGAACTCGGCGTTCGGGAAGGCGTCGGCGAGGAGCCGGGCGAGTTCGGGCCGGGGGCCGCCGTCCACCTCGCCGGCGAGCACCAGCACCGGGGCGGTCAGGTCCGCGAGGGCGGTCCGCAGGGCGGCCGGGTCGAAGGCCTCAGGATCCAGGAACCCCTTCTCCGCCTCGGAGTTGGTCTGCTCGTCCGCGGCGGCGTCGTGGGCGCGGGCGGCGGCGTCCCACCGGCCGTAGAAGAAGGCGCCGACGACCTCCCAGTCCGGCTCGTCCCCACCGGTGAGCCATGCCTCGAAGGCCGGGTACGCCGCTGCGAACCAGGGTTCGTCCGTGCGCAGCCGAGCCGCCGTCAGCCGGTCCTCGGCCGTGGCCGGCCGGCCCAGGGCCCACGGCGTGGCGGTGATCAGCGCGAGCCGCGACACCCGGTGCGGGTACCGGGCCGCGTACAGCAGGGCGAGGCTGCCGCCCGCCGAGTGGGCGAGCACGTCGATCCGCTCCTGTCCCAGATGGACGCGCAGCGCCTCGACGTCGTCGACCTGCCGGTCGCAGCGGTAGGTCGCCGGGTCGGCCGGGACGGCGGAGTCGCCGGTGCCGCGCAGGTCGAGGAGGACCAGGCGGCGGTGGGCGGCGAGACCGCCGAGGTCGCCGAGGTAGGCGGAGGCGCGCATGGGGCCGCCGGGCAGGACGACGAGCGGCTCGCCCTCGCCCCGTACGTGGTAGGCGAGCTCGGTCCCGTCCGGGGCGGTGAAGGTCGGCATGCCCCGATCCTCGACGCGGGCCGGGCCGGTCCGCAACGGAGTTCCCCCGGGCGAAAGTCACGGCCGCCCTCTTGCCTGCGGCCGGCCGGCCTGGATTACTGATCCCGAGGAAGATCGACCGAATGATCGGTCGTCCGTATTGGCATGGTTCGATGGCCGGGCCGGCGTAGTCCGACGAGGGCGACCACGGTGACGAGGGAGAGAGCCGCATGACGGATGCGAGGAAGCTGCTGGACGAGGGCGAACGCCTCGACGAGGGTGCCCTGCGCGCCCTGCAGTTGGAGCGGCTGCGGGCCTCGCTGCGCCACGCGTACGCCCACGTGCCCTTCTACCGCGAGTCCTTCGACAAGGCGGGCGTCCACCCCGACGACTGCCGCGCACTCGGCGACCTGTCCCGCTTCCCGTTCACCACCAAGGCCGACCTGCGCGAGCACTACCCGTACGGGATGTTCGCCGTGCCCCGGGACCGCATCCGCCGCATCCACGCCTCCAGCGGCACCACCGGCCGCCCCACGATCGTCGGCTACACGGACGCCGACCTGTCCATGTGGGCCGACATGGTGGCCCGTTCGCTGCGCGCGGCCGGCGGCCGGCCCGGCGACACGGTCCATGTGGCCTACGGCTACGGCCTGTTCACCGGCGGCCTCGGCGCCCACTACGGCGCCGAACGCCTCGGCTGTACGGTGATCCCCGCGTCCGGCGGCATGACGTCCCGTCAGGTGCAGTTGATCCTGGACCTCGAGCCCCGGATCATCATGGTGACCCCCTCCTACATGCTCACCCTGCTCGACGAGTTCGAACGCCAGGGCGTCGACCCGCGCTCCACCTCGCTGCGGGTGGGCGTCTTCGGCGCCGAGCCGTGGACGGAACGGATGCGGCAGGAGATCGAGGACCGGTTCGCGATCGACGCCGTCGACATATACGGGCTGTCGGAGGTGATCGGTCCCGGGGTCGCGCAGGAGTGCGTGGAGACGAAGGACGGCCTGCACATCTGGGAGGACCACTTCTTTCCCGAGGTCGTCGACCCGATCACCGGCGAGGTGCTCCCGGAGGGCGAGGAGGGCGAACTGGTCTTCACCTCGCTCACCAAGGAGGCGATGCCGGTCGTCCGTTACCGCACCCGTGACCTGACCCGGCTGCTGCCGGGCACGGCCCGGGTCTTCCGGCGGATGCGGAAGGTGACCGGCCGCAGCGACGACATGGTCATCCTGCGGGGGGTGAACCTCTTCCCCACCCAGATCGAGGAGATCGTGCTGCGCACGCCGGGCGTGGCGCCCCACTTCCAGCTCCGCCTGACCCGCGAGGGCCGCCTCGACGCCCTCACGGTCCGCGCGGAGGCACGCCCCGACGCGACCCCCGAGGACCGTGACACGGCCGCGCGCGTCATCGCGGCGGCCGTGAAGGACGGGATCGGTGTGTCGGTCGCCGTCGAGATCGTCGATCCGGAGTCGCTGGAGCGGTCGGTGGGCAAGCTCAGGCGGATCGCGGACCTGCGGACGTCATGACCCGAAGCGTTCGCGCAGTTCCCGCTTGAGGATCTTGCCGCTGGCGTTGCGTGGCAGCTCCGGCACGAACAGCACCCGCTTCGGCGCCTTGAAGTGAGGAAGGTGCTCGCGGGCGTGGGCGACGAGTTCCTCCTCGGTGACCTCGCCGCGCGGGACGACCACGGCCGTGATCACCTCGATCCACTTCTCGTCGGGCAGTCCGATCACGGCCGCCTCGGCGACGGCGTCGTGGGTGTACAGCACGTCCTCGACCTGGCGCGAAGCGACCAGCACCCCACCGGAGTTGATGACGTCCTTCACCCGGTCGACGATCGTGAAATAGCCGTGGGCATCGCGCACGGCGAGGTCGCCGGAGTGGAACCAGCCGTCGCGGAAGGCGGCCGCGGTCTCCTCGGGCTTGTCCCAGTAGCCCTCGCACAACTGCGGGGACCGGTAGACGATCTCGCCGGCCGTGCCGTCGGGCACGTCCTTGCCGTTCTCGTCGACGACACGGGCGTCCACGAACAGGACCTGGCGCCCGCAGGAGTCCAGCCGGCCCTTGTGCTCGTCGGGGGCGAGGACCGTGGCGAGCGGCCCGATCTCGCTCTGCCCGAAGCAGTTGTAGAAACCCAGCTTCGGGAGGCGTTCGCGCAGCCGCTCCAGCACGGGCACCGGCATGATCGACGCCCCGTAGTACGCCTTGCGCAGCCCGCTCAGGTCACGGGTCGCGAAGTCGGGGCGGTTGGCCAGGCCGATCCATACGGTCGGCGGCGCGAAGAGGCTGTCGACGCGGTCCGTCTCGATCAGGTCGAAGAGAAGGTCGCCGTCGGGCGCGTCCAGCACGATGTTCGTCGCGCCCACCGCGAGATAGGGCAGCAGGAACACGTGCAGCTGCGCCGAGTGGTACAGCGGGAGGGAGTGCGCGGGGCGGTCGCCGGCGCTCAGGTCGAGGGCGGTGATCGCGCTCAGGTACTCGTGCACCAGGGCGCGGTGGGTCATCATCGCGCCCTTGGGCAGAGCCGTGGTGCCCGAGGTGTAGAGCAGCTGCACCAGGTCCTCGGAGCGCGGTTCGGGACCGTCGTACGCGGGAGTCGCGGGCAGCCGGGCGAGGAGCGAGTCGTCCGCGTCGCGCAGCGCGAGCGTCCGGGTGCCGGCCGGGAGCCGGCCGGCCAGGTCCGGGTCGGTGAGGACCAGCGCGCTGCCCGACTGGCGGACGATGTACGCCAGGTCCTCGCCGGTCAGGTTCTGGTTGACGGGGACGTGCACCAGGCCCGCGCGGGCGCAGGCGAGGAAGGCGATGAGGTAGGCGTCGGAGTTGTGGCCGTAGGCGCCAACCCGGTCGCCGGGGGCGAGACCCTCGCCGAGCAGGACGCTCGCCGCGCGCGAGACGGCCTCGTCGAGTTCCTCGTAGGTCCAGGTGCGGTCGCGGTACTCCACCGCGACGCGTGCCGGGGTGCGGCGGGCGCTGCGCCGCAGCACCCCGTCGACCGTGCTGCCATGTCCGGGCGTCATGGCTCATGATCCTCGGGCGGCGGCCGGGGCGGGTCAAGTCGTCGGCGGCCCGGGATGCCCGCCGGGCCGTCGTGGTGGCGCCTCCTCCGGGGAAGGGGCGCCACACGCGTCACACGCCGCCCGGGCCCCGCTCAGACGGGCCGGGTCCGTCCCTCCCAGTACGGCTCCCGCAGCCGCCGCTTGTAGAGCTTGCCGTTGGGGTCGCGGGGCATCTCGGTGATGAAGTCGATGCTCCTGGGGCGCTTGTAGCCGGCCAGTCGTTCGGCGCAGTGGTCGAGGAGGGCGGCGGCGAGGCCGGGTCCGGGTGCGTGGCCGGGGGCCGGTTCGACCACGGCCTTCACCTGCTCGCCCCAGTCGTCGTGCGGGATGCCGAAGGCGGCGGCGTCCGCGACGGCGGGGTGGGCGAGCAGCGCGGACTCGATCTCGGCGGGGTAGATGTTGACGCCGCCCGAGATGATCAGGTCGATCTTGCGGTCGCGGAGGAAGAGGTAGCCCTCCTCGTCGAGCACGCCGAGGTCGCCGACGGTGAAGAAGTCGCCGATGCGGTTCTTGCGCGTCTTGTCGGCGTCCTTGTGGTACGCGAAGCCGCCGGTCGCCATCTTCATGTAGACCGTGCCGAGTTCGCCGGGCGGCAGACGGTTGCCGTCGTCGTCGAAGACCGCCAGTTCGCTGATGGGCCAGGCCTTGCCGACCGTGCCGGGCTTCTTCAGCCAGTCCTCGGCCGTGGCGAAGGCACCGCCGCCCTCGCTGGCCGCGTAGTACTCCTCCACGCAGGTGCCCCACCAGTCGATCATCGCCCGCTTCACATGGTCGGGGCAGGGCGCGGCACCGTGGATGGCGTGCCGCATGGACGACACGTCGTAACGCGCCCGGACGTCCGCCGGGAGGGCCAGCAGACGGTGGAACTGGGTCGGGACCATATGGGTGTGGGTGCACCTGTGGGTGTCGATGAGACGGAGCATCGCCTCGGGCGTCCACTTGTCCATCAGGACCAGTGGGTGGCCGATGTGCAGGGACGCGCCCGCGAACTGGAGCACCGCCGTGTGGTAGAGCGGCGAACAGACGAGATGCACGTTGTCGTCGAACGGCCGGACGCCGAAGATGCCGAGGAATCCGCCGAGGTAGGCCTCCTCGGGCGGCTTGCCGGGCAGCGGGCGCCGGATGCCGCGCGGGCGGCCCGTCGTGCCCGAGGTGTAGTTCATGACCCAGCCGAGGGTGCGGTCGGCGGGCGGCGACTCCGGTTGTCCGTCGAGGAGTTCGGCGTACGGCCGGAAGCCCTCGACCGCGCCGACGGCGTAGCGGTGGGTGGCGGGGAGAGCGGCCTCGTCGGCGGCCCGGCGCGCCTGGTCGGCGAACCGCTCGTGGGCGAGGAGGACCTTGGCGCCGGAGTCGGCGACGATCCAGGCGATCTCGGGTCCCACCAGGTGGTGATTGACGGGGACGAGGTAGAAGCCGGCCTGGGTGGCGGCGAGATGGGCGGTGAAGAACTCGGCCGAGTTGGGCAGGACGACGGCGAAGGCGTCGCCGCGCTCCAGTCCGGCGGCGCGCAGTCCGTGCACGAGCCGGTTGGCGGCGGCGTGCAGACGTCCGGCGCTCCACTTCTCTCCGTCCGGCGCGATCAGGACCGTGCGGTCGGGGTCCTGGGCCGCCTGGGCCCAGAAGCCCGCGGGGGGTGTGCTGGTCATGTGCCGCTCCTTCCGGCGATGCGGTTGACGCGGTCCACGGCCCGTTCGAAGCCGCGGGTGAGGTCGTCGAAGACGGCCTGGACACTGCGGACGTCGTTCATCCGGCCGACGATCTGGCCGACGGGCGTGCCGAGCAGGGGGTCGATCTCGTACTTCTGGATGCGCGAGACGGCCTCGGCGACGAGCAGGCCCTGGAGCGGCATGGGAAGGGTGCCGGGCCCGTCGGCGGCGTCCCAGGCGTCGGTCCACTCGGTACGCAGCTGGCGGGCGGGTTTCCCGGTGAGGGCGCGGGAGCGGACCGTGTCGCCGGAGCCGGCCGCGAGGAGTTTGCGGGTGAGCGCGGAGGAATGCAGATCGGCCTCGGCGGTGGTCAGCCAGACCGATCCGAGCCAGACGCCCTGGGCGCCCAGCGCGAGGGCGGCGGCGATCTGCTGTCCGCTGCCGATGCCGCCGGCGGCGAGGACCGGCAGCGGGTCGACGGCCTCGACGACCTCGGGGGTGAGCACCATGGAGGCGATCTCGCCGGTGTGACCGCCCGCCTCGTAGCCCTGGGCGACGACGATGTCGATGCCGCCCTCCTGGTGTTTGCGGGCGTGCCGGGCGCTGCCGGCCAGGGCGGCGACGAGCACGCCCTGCTCGTGGGCGCGGGCGACGATGTCGGCGGGCGGGGAGCCGAGGGCGTTGGCCAGCAGCCGGATCGGGTAGTCGAAGGCGACGTCGAGCTGGCCGCGGGCGACCTGTTCCATCCAGCCGGTGATCCGCCATCCGGACGCCTCGCCCTCGGCCAGCTCGGGCACCCCGTACTTGGCGAGGGTCTCCTGCACGAACTGCCGGTGCGCCGCGGGGATCATCGCTTCGACGTCCGCCTCCGTGACGCCTTCGACCTTCTTCGCGGGCATGACGACGTCGAGGCCGTACGGCTTGCCGTCGACATGCGCCTCGATCCAGTCGAGGTCGCGTTTGAGGTCGTCGGGCGCGGTGTAGCGGACCGCGCCGAGCACGCCGAAGCCGCCGGCGCGGCTGACGGCGGCGGCGACGGCGGGGAACGGCGTGAAGCCGAAGACGGCGTGCTCGACTCCCAGTTGATTGCTCAGCTCCGTCTGCATGGGCGCAGGATGCCGCAGCCCGTGCGACGACGGAAGCCTCTTTCTGATACTCCGTCAGATTTGCTGTCGTCAGCCGGGCACGTTCATCCGCTGGGTGCCCACGACCGAGAGCAGCCGCAGCGCCTCCTCGGACGGCGAGCCCGGGGCGGCCGTGTAGATGACCACCCGCTGGTCGCGGTCGGTGATGTCCAGGACATCGCAGTTCACGGTAACGAGACCGACGAGGGGGTGGTCGAAGGTCTTGCACAGGGTGGGCCGCGCGGTCACCTCGTGGGCCGCCCACAGCTCGGCGAACTCGGCGCTGCCGGTGAGGAGTTCGTCGATCAGCGCGGTCAGTTCGGGGTCGCCCGGGTAGCGGCCGGCGGCGCCGCGCAGGTGCTGGGCCGCGGTCCGGGCGAACTCGTCGGCGTCGGACACGCTGTACAGCCTCGTACCGTCGCGCCGGGGCTCCAGGAAGGCCCGCCGGACGAGGTTGCGGTCGCGCCGCGGCAGGGCGGAGAAGTCCTCCAGCAGGGCGGCGACCGGATCGTTCCACGCGATGACCTCGTAGGCCGCCGACAAGACGATCGCCGCGGCCTGCGGCAGCCGGTGCAGCAGGTCGACGATGCTCTGCCGCACCTCGCGCGAGGGGCCGGGCGGGGGGCCGGGCGGTGTGCCCGCGAGGTGGTGGAGGTGGTCGCGCTCGGCGTCCGACAGCCGCAGGGCGCGGGCGATCTGGGCCAGCACCTCGCGGGACGGGTGCGGGGCGCGGGCCTGCTCCAGGCGGGTGTAGTACTCGGTCGAGATGAACGCCAGCTGGGCCACCTCCTCGCGGCGCAGCCCGGGGGTGCGTCGGCGCGACCCGGCGGGCAGCCCCGCGTCGGCAGGGGTGATGCGCTCGCGTCGGCCGCGCAGGAAGTCGGCCAGTTCTCGTCGGTCCACGCCCCCAGTGTGCGCGGACCGCCGTGCGCCCAGCCAGGTACCGGCTGTGCCTGGCTGGGCGGCGCGGCCGGGCGCAGGCTCGTCGGCATGAACCACGACACAACGACCACCGTCCCGTCCCACCCGGCCGCGGGCCTGCTCGCCGACAAGGTCGCCTTCGTCAGCGGCGCCGGTCGAGGCATCGGCGCCGCCGCGGCACGGCTGTTCGCCCGGGAAGGCGCCCGGGTGCTCCTCGCGGCCCGCACGGAGAGCCAGCTCAAGGCCGTGACCGAGGAGATCCGGGCGGCCGGCGGCACCGCGGAGTACGTGCGCTGCGACCTGGCCGAACCGGCGAGCGTCCGGGCCGCCGTCGACCGGACCGTCGAGCTGTACGGCAGGCTCGACGTGGCCTTCAACAACGCGGCGACCATCCAGCCGCCCGGCCCGCTGGACGGACTGGCGGAGACCGACTTCGACCATGTCCTCGCGGTCAACCTCAAGGGGCCCTGGCTGGCGATGAAGGCGCAGATCGCCGCGATCCGCGCCACCTCCGGGACCGGCGCCGTCGTCAACACCTCCAGCGTCGGCAGTCTGATGGCCAACCCGGCCCTGCCCGTGTACGGCGCGGCGAAGCGGGCGCTGAACAGCCTGACCGCGTCGGCCGCCGCCACCTACGGCCCCGAGGGCATCCGCGTCAACGCCATCGCGCCCGGTACGACGCTGACGGAGATGATCGACGCCTGGGAGGCGGACACCCCGGGAATCGTCGGCCACCTCAACGCGCTCACCCCGCTGGGCCGCGCCGCCGACCCGGACGAGATCGCCCAGGCCGCGGCCTGGCTGCTGAGCGACCGGGCGTCCTACGTCACGGGCACGGTCCTGCGGGTCGACGGGGGCATGCGGGCCTGATCCCGGGGGCCTCATCCCGGGGCCTGATCCCGGGGCCGTTCAGCCGGCGGCCGGCGCCTCCAGGACCGCCATCGCCGCGTTGTGTCCCGGCACCCCGCTGACCCCTCCCCCGCGCACCGCGCCCGCGCCGCACAGCAGCACGTTGGCGTGCCGGGTCTCCACGCCCCAGCGGCCGGCGCCCTCCTGGGCGTACGGCCAGGCCAGGTCGCGGTGGAAGATGTTGCCGCCGGGCAGCCCGAGGTCGCGTTCCAGGTCCAGCGGGGTCCGCGCCTCGATGCAGGGGCGGCCGTCGGCGTCCGTGGCCAGGCAGTCGGCGAGGGGCTCGGCGAGATGGGCGTCGAGCTGGGCGAGGGTCGTCCTCAGGAGCTCCTCGCGCACGGCGTCGTTGTCCCGCTCGAAGAGCCGGGCGGGGGTGTGCAGACCGAACAGCGTCAGCGTCTGGTAGCCCCGCGCCACGAGGTCCGGCCCGAGGATGGTGGGGTCGGTCAGGGAGTGGCAGTAGATCTCCGAGGGCGGGGCGGCGGGCAGTTCACCGGCGGCCGCCTGGGCGTGGGCGGTGGCCAGCTGCTGATAGCCCTCGGCGATGTGGAAGGTGCCGGCGAACGCCTCGCGCGGGTCGACGGAGCTGTCCCGCAGCCTGGGCAGGCGCTCGAGCAGCATGTTCACCTTGAGCTGGGCGCCCTCGGCGGGGGTGGGCGGCGCGTCGCCGGTGAGGGCCGCGAGTGCCTGCGGGGAGGCGTTCACCAGGACGTGCCGGGCGGTGGCGACGCCCTCGCCGTCGGCGGTGCGGTAGGTGACCTCCGCCGTACGGCCGTCCGTGTCGATCCGTACGGCCTCGTGCCCGGTGGCCAGGACGGCGCCCGCCTCCCGGGCGGCGGTGGCGAGGGCGTCGGTCAGCGCGCCCATCCCGCCCACCGGTACGTCCCAGGCGCCGGTGCCGCCGCCGATCACGTGGTAGAGGAAGCAGCGGTTCTGCTTCAGGGAGGGGTCGTGGGCGTCGGCGAAGGTCCCGATGAGGGCGTCGGTCAGGACCACACCCCGCACCAGGTCGTCCGTGAAGCGCTCCTCGACGGCGACGCCGACGGGCTCCTCGAACAGGGTCCGCCAGGCCTCCTCGTCGTCGACACGGCGGCGCAGTTCGTCCCGGGTGGGCAGCGGTTCGGTGAGGGTGGGGAAGACCCGCCGGGCGAGGCGCCCGGTCATGCCGTAGAAGCGCTCCCAGGCCGCGTACTCGCGCTCGCCGCCGGTCAGCCGTGCGAACGCCTCCCGGGTGCGCTCCTCGCCGCCGCCGACGAGCAGTCCGGTGGGCCGCCCGCCGCGCTCCACGGGGGTGTACGAGGAGATGGTGCGGCCCTGGACACGGAAGTCCAGCCCGAGGTCGCGCACGATCTTCCGCGGCAGCAGGCTGACCAGGTACGAGTAGCGGGACAGCCGGGCGTCCACGCCGGTGAACGGACGGGTGGAGACGGCGGCGCCGCCGGTGTGGTCGAGCCGTTCCAGCACCAGCACGGACCGGCCGGCCCGGGCCAGATAGGCGGCGGCGACCAGGCCGTTGTGGCCGCCGCCGACGATCACGGCGTCGTAGGCGCGGTGTCCCCGGTGATCCGCGTGTCCCGTGCGTCCCTGGTGTCCCTCGTGTTCAGGCATGGTTCTTCGTAACACGAGCCGATCAAGGTCGGCCAGGGGTGCGGGGGTGAGGGCTTACGCTCCGCCGGCCACCCGGTGCTGCTGCAGCACCGCCACCCTCCGGTACAGCTCGACCGCCTCCTGGCCCCGGCCGAGCCGTTCCAGGCAGTGGGCCTCGTCGTTGCGGGCGGCGAGGGTGTCGGGGTGATCGGCGCCGAGCAGGTGCTCACGGGCCGCGGCCACCCGCCGGTACTCGGTCAGGGCGTCGGTCCAGCGGCCCAGCCAGCCCAGGCCGACGGCGACCTCGCGGCGGCTGACCAGCGTGTCCGGGTGGTCGGCGCCGAGCACGCGCTCCCGGATGGCGCACACGTCCCGGGACTCGGCGAGGGCCTCCTCCCAGCGGCCCAGCCGGCCGAGGTTGACGCCGAGACCGTGGCGGGCCCGCAGGGTCTCGGGATGCGCCGGGCCGTGGATGCGGGTGCGGTCGTCCACGAGGTCGCGGTAGAGCTGCAGCGCCTCCGCGCTGCGGCCGAGGCGGCCCAGGCTGATGCCGGTCTCGTAGCGGGCGGCGAGGGTGTCTGGGTGGTCGGCGCCGAGGGCCTGCGCGCGGGCCGCGGCGACCTCGCGGTAGGTCTGGAGGGCGTCCGGCCAGCGGCCCAACTGACCCAGTGCGTAGGCGACTTCGTAGCGAGTGACCAGGGTGTCCGGATGGGCGGGTCCCAGGACGCGGGCGCGGGCGACGGCCACCTCGCTCGCCATCCGGTAGGACTCCTCCAGCCGGCCGAGCCTGCTGAGGTTGAAGGCGAGGTTGTGGCGGCAGCGCAGCGTGTCGGGGTGGTCGGGGCCCGCCGTGCGCACCCGGGCGGCGAGAACCGAGGCGTACACCTGGTGGGCGTCGAAGTGCCGGCCCAGGCGTCCGAGCACGTAGGCCATCTCCTGCCGGGTGGCGAGCGTGTCGGCGTGGTCGGCGCCGAGCACCCGGGTACGGGCGGCGGCCACCTGCTGGTACTCGCGCAGCGCGTCGGCGGCGCGGCCGGTGCGGCTCAGGGTGAAGGCGACCTCGTAGCGGCTGGCGAGCGTCTCGGGGTGGTCCGCGCCGAGCAGGTGCGCGCGTTCGGCGGCGACGGCCCGGTGCACCTCCCCGGCCTCCGCCCAACGGCCGAGCCGCCCCAGGCTGAGGCCCGCGCCGTGCCGTCCGGCGAGCGCGGTGAGCGCCTGCGGGGACGGCGTGTCCGGGGCCGGCGGGGCGGGGACCGCGCCGAGCGCCGGCCGGGGGATCCACTCGCCGGTCAGGGCCGCCCCCGCGTCCGGCGGCGGGACCCGCAGTGCGGCGCCGGTGGCCTTGTGACCGGTCGTCATGCCCTGCGTCCAGGACGGCAGCCGCGGCTCGCGGCCGGCGGGCCCGGACGGCCGCAGCTCGGGCCGGGGCGTCACCAGGGTCGGGACGTACGCCGGTGCGGTGCGGCCGGCGGCGATGCGCCGGACGATCTCACGGGCGTCCTGGGGGCGCTGGTCGGGCCGTTTCGCCAGCAGGTCCAGGATGATCCGGTCGAGGTGGTCGGGCAGGTCGGGGCGGAGTTCGCACGGCGGCCGGGGCGGGGTGTCCCGGTGGCCGACGAGGATCGCCCACGGGTCGTCCAGGTCGAACGGCGGGGCCCCGGTGGCGATCTCGTACAGCACACAGCCCAGCGAGTAGAGGTCGCTGCGCTGGTCGACCTCCTCCCCGCCGATCTGCTCCGGCGACATGTAGTGCGGGGTGCCCATGGCTATGCCGGTGCCGGTGAGACGGGAGGTGAAGCCGATGTCGTGGCCGAGGCGGGCGATGCCGAAGTCGCAGATCTTCACCGTGCCGTCGGCGAGCCGCACGATGTTCGCGGGCTTCAGATCGCGGTGCACCACGCCCTGCCGGTGCGTGTAGGCGAGGGCCGCCGCGACCTGGTCGGCGACCTCCACGATGTCGGCGACGGGCAGCGGCCGGCGCTCGTTGTCGTCGAGCAACTGGCACAGGTTGCTGCCGTCGAGCAACTCCATGACCAGGAAGAGGACACCGTCGCTGTCGCCGAAGTCGTGGACGACCGTCACCCCGCGGTGCTGGAGCGCGGCCGCGACGCGGCCCTCACGCCGGAAGCGTTCCCGCAGGACGCGTGCGGACGCCGGATCGTGGTGCGCGGCGATCGGTTTGAGGCACTTCACTGCCACCTGTCGGCCGAGGGACTCGTCACGGGCCCGCCACACCTCGCCCATGCCACCGCGCCCGATCCGGTCCAGCAGCCGGTACCGGCCCTGGATCACCCTACTCTCCGCCATAGTGCGCCGCCGCCCCCGTCGCTTTCCGGCCCTCCCCCTGGCCGGTCCAGTATGGCGGCCTATCGCCCGACTTTGAACGGTGCCGGGCAAGCTTCGGGCCCGAGCCTCGCTTTGGCCCGCAGGACGTGTTCGGGCGGTTCACGTCCGGGACGGTCGGACAGTCACCCTGCCTGGTCGGGCGATGCCTGAAGCCGGCCGGTCAGTGACCGGACTATCTCGGCGGTACCGGAGGGAACCAGGTGGTCCCATGGCAGTGAGTTCCGCCATCGACGACGCACCTCCGTCCCGGTGACAACTTTCTCCGTTCTCTGCCAGAGCACCACGACCTCATATCCGGCGGCTTCGGCCAAAGCCTGTTTCTCCCGGCCCCAGGCGTCGTAGACGGTGAGTGCTACGAGATCACATGTGCCGAGTGAGGATCGCAGCGTGGCGGGAGATCGCAGATCGCAGGGCACGATGCGCGGCCGAAGGTGGGGAGCCAACCGTGCCAGGGTGTTCGAAATCATCGCCGAACGCTGCTCGTAGGTGAACGGGTTCGCCTCCTCGCCGGAGCGTTTCGGGTCGGTTCCCGGATGTCGGGTCCGCTCCACCGAAGGGTTGGTGATACCCACGGCGAGACAAGGGCTGTGCCGACCGGCCTCCGACACGTACTCGAAGTGGCCCCAGTGAAAGGGCTGAAAGCGTCCGATAACGGCGACCTCCGGCACCGGTCCTCCTATTCCGCTACGGCCAGCGCGAAGAGCCAGTCGACATTGCCGGACGAACGCGGTTCGACGGCCTCCTCCATGTGAACGATGGAAAATGAGTGGCGTTCCAGCAATTGCCTCAGGCTCGACGGCGTGAACAGCTGGAAGAACCGTCCGCCGAGGCCTTCCCCGGTATCGATGACGTTCACGCCGGAGCCGGCCTTGACCAGCACATACAGCACCCCGCCGGGAGCGAGGACGCGCCGGAACCCGGCCACGGCCGCGTCCGCTCCCAGGCCGTGTGACACGAGGGGCAGATGGTGCAGTGTGGCGTGGACGCGGATGCAGTGGAAGCAGCCGTCCTCGATCGCGCCGAGGTCACGCATGTCCGTGACCAGCACGCCTTCCGGGCCGATGTGTCCTTCGTCCTGGGCACGGCGCAGATACTCCACGAAACCCGCGGCGTTCTCCAGAGCGACAGCCTCGATGTCCGGTTCGCCGGCGAAGCGCAACACGTCGCGCCCATAGCCCGCGCCCACGTCCAGCAGTCGCCAGTGTGTCCCTGCGCCGAGAGGCAGGCTTCCGTCGGCGATCCTCGAACGCACCCGCTCCAAGAGCGTCGTGGTCAGATACTCGTCCCACTTCCAGGGCTGAGCCTCCCGTGCCTGCTCGTAGGACGCACTCTGCTCGGTGTACGCCGTCGCAGTCGCCCGGACCACCTCGTCAACCGCCGAGTCCACGACGTCTCTCGTGAGAACACCGGGTTCGGCCTGGTCCTGCTCGATCACCCGCATGGCGTCCCGCAGACTGCTCATATGTCCCTCTCTTTCGGTCTGGCTTCAGGTTCGGGCTCGTGAAAGGGCTGCCGCGCCCAGTGCAGCCGACAAGTTGACGTCACTGGCCGGGTCGAGAAGGTCGACGCCGGAACCAAAGGAGGCGAGTTCGCGCCGCACGAGCCCCATGAACATCTGACGGTAGGGCAGTTGTCGTAGATTCCTGCCACCCAACACAAGATCGACCGGCGACCAGAGCGTGCTCACCAGTTGCGCCAGCTCCGCGACGGTTCGGGCTGCCGACCGTGTCAGCATCATCGCCACAGGATGACGGCGAACGGCCGCGAGGCAATAGTCGTCAAAGTCGGCCCGCGGAAGGTCGGCCAGCAGCCTGAAAGCCTCCGTCACACAGGCGGCTCCCAAGGCATCACGCGCCGTGCCGTGGAGTCCGACCATGGGATGCGCGAAGCGCTCGGGCGGTGGAGTCGCGGGCAGGCACTTGGCCAACTGCATGGGCAGCGCCGACACCTGCCGCGTTCCCAGAGCCAGTCCGGACGCGAAGGACGTCCCGAGTTTGAGGGCGAGCAGTGGGCGCCCTCTCCTGGGCGGCTGGGCAAGCGCCTCGGCGGCTGCGACCCCCTCCCCGTCGTTCCAACTGTGCACCGGGCATCCGAGAGCCTCCGTCAATGCGGAGTCGAGCTCACCGGCGTCCAGCAAGTCGACGACCTCGCCGCCGCCTTCCGTCAGGATCGACATCGCACGCAGTCCAACTGACGTGCGGGGTGCCGACCAGGCGATGCCCACGCCTCGGACACCGCGGGAGAGTTCGTCACCGGACAGCATCTCGACGAACGACCGGAGCGAGATTCCGAAGAGCGCCGATTTCTGCCCCGTGCCCAGCCTTTTCTCCCGGCTGCCGACGACCGTGCCGCCGCAGACGCGGACCAGTCTGAGGTAGTGCCCGCCGATGTTGATCCCGAGCAGGGGATCGGGACCGGCCTCCCCGTCGAGCGAACTGAATCCGTGCACAGGCATGGCCTTGGTGGTCGGCACACCCACGCCCAGCCTCACGGGTTCACCCGACGCCCGGTGCCACCAGTCGCGCCAACTACCCGTGGGATCCGTCCGATCGAGTGCGGCGTTCACCTGGCACCGCCTTGACGTCGGGGTGATCGTGATCTCCCCGGAGCCCTGGATATTGACAAGGTTCACCAGGCCCCTGGCGGCGTCCGCCGGGGTTCCGTCGACGGCGAGAGACGCATAGCGTCCCGTCATCCACTGTTCTGTCGCTTCCATAACGCACCCTAGGGAACAACTTGGAGTGTTTCGGTGTGGCCCCACAGGTAGTCGAATGACGCCTTCAACATGCGGTAGCCGTGAGATCCCGAACGGAAAAGGATCATCGGCAGTCGGACCGGCGCCTCAGGTGCCAGAATATTGGGAGAGAAGAATGCCACGTTGGGAAATATGACAACGGTGCAGTACGGGGCCGGCATGAAGCGGCGAAGAGTGACGTAGGGCCCTGTGGTTGCGCACACATTCAGCACTGTGGCAATGGTGGATTCCGCGTCCCGCTCCGTCTGAGGCTTCTGTCCGGCGGCGAGATTCGGCTCCTCGATCGACGTTCTCTCCCAAACCGCCGGACTGTCGGAACGCTCGATCAGCGCCCGCATGCGGACAGCCCCGTTCGCGTTCCGCAGCATCCGCTCGATGTCCCGGTAGAACGGCCCGAGGGGGTTGAAGAAGACTCGCAGGGTCGGCCCCATGATGCATATTTCGCCACTTTGGTGCGACAGGAATTCCTCGGAGAGCCGCGTCTGCGCGTTGTCCCGGTTCGAGTTGAATTCTCGGTCTTTGTAAACTCGGGTGATGCCTGCGTCCGACAGCTCGTTGAAGAGGCGCCACACCTCGTCCCCGAGCCACCGCTCCTTCAGCTTGTCGTACGCGACCGACACCAGGATGGGGAAGAGCACCGCAGAGCCCAGCGACTGGAGCGTCACGGACACGGTGGTCCACACCACTCCCTCGGTGGCAACGGAAACGGCGACGCCGACGATGAACACGAGGAGACCCGCGGCGGCGCCGATGACGAGTATGCGGCGAGGAGGAGACCCTGCGCTCATGCGTTGCCGACCTCCAGGACTGTCGAATCGATCATGCGTTCACGCCCTGACTCGGACGGCACCCGGCCTTCCCGATGTCACGGCCCCGATGACCACGGCGAACTGCCGTGCCTTTGAGCACGCGGTGAGAAACCGTGCCGCGGCCTCTGGAGTCGCGGCGAGCAGCAGCCCTCCGGAAGTCTGCGAATCGCTCATGAGGAAACGTGAGGACCACGGCGTTCGCCCCCAGTCGATCTCCTCTTCCAGCTCGAAGTAGTTCCGCTCCGCGCTGTTCGGCACGACGCCGTGTTCCTCCAACAGCCGCTCTGCCGCGGGGAGTGCGGGAACGCGGCGCAGATCGATGTCGGCGGCGCATCCTGACGCGCTGAGCATGTTGTGCAGATGTCCGGTGAGGCCGTATCCGGTGACATCGGTGGCGGCCCGCACACCGGCCGATACGGCCAGCTCGGCGGAGGTCCGGTTCGATGACGCCATGACCGCTTCCGCGGACGCGGCCGTCTTCTGGCCCACCACTCCCACCTTCACCGCCGCCGTGACGATTCCCGTGCCCAGCGGTTTCGTCAGGATGAGCAAATGCCCGGGCTGGGCGTTGCGAATCAGCATCACCTCTCCGGGTCTCGCGGTGCCGACGACAGCGAGCCCGAACAGCGGCGTACTGGAGGTGATCGTATGCCCTCCCAGCAGAACTGCCGATGCTTCGGAAAGGGCTTCGACGGCGGACCGGGTGAGCGCCAGAATCTGCGCCTTACCGACGCCGTCCGGCCACCCGAGGACACTCAGAGCCACGAGGGGGGTGGCACCCATGGCGAATATGTCGGAAAGGGCGTTCAGGGCTGCAATACGACCCCAGGTGGCGGCATCCGAAGAAACCGGCGTCCCGAAATCCACTGTGACCGCCAGCAGCCGGTCGGGCGCTATTTCGTAGAGTGCGGCGTCATCGCGGTCCCGGCCGTCCGTATGCACACGGCGCGTGGCATTGAGCGTCCCGACCATCTCGTCCACAGCAGACATGAAACCACTCAGCTTGCGCATGGGTACTTTGCACCCGCACCCCGCCGCCGGAGAAAGTCCCAGTAAATCGGCCGACCCTGCTTCAGTCACAGCACCCCCGTCTGCCCACCCGGGCCCTGAAACTCCCCGTCTGCAACCCGGCTGGGACAGGATGGCACACGGATGACCACCGGCGTAAGAACTCGTAAAAAGCCGACGTATCCGGACCAAGATCGCATCGATGTCTCCGGGCTTTTCGCGCAGGAGTCACCCACCAGAAGGCCGCCGGCTTGTGACCAGGATCGCTAGTTGGCGCTAGGGAACGTTCGTGACCTGCGCTGATGCCAAGTAGCTTCAGCTGCTGGGAGCACGGAATCAGAGAGATGGTTGGCACTTTGGTACAGCGCAGGTCACAAGGCGTGTCGCCGGAGCAGGGGATTCAGCTGTCCTCCGGGCGTAAGGCTCCCTCGTGCGCGGCCGAGACTTCAGGTCCCGGTACACCTCCCCTGCTGATGATCCGTACGGTGATACATCCCAAGCACCGCGTCACAGACCCCGCAGCGCACTGACGGTCTCGGGGAGGTCTGCGGCCTGCCGTAGGGCCATCAGCTCGCGATACAGCGCCCAGTTGTCGACACGCAGCGCGGCATGCAGGTCGAGCCAGAAGGACTTGGGCCGACCGAGGACGCATCGAGCGACCTGATCGTAGACAGGCAGCAACCGCGGGCGCTTCCGGGCGAGGAGCTTCCCGGCCGTGGCCCATCCGCTGCCGGGCTGGTCGCGAAGAAGGTGCCAGCAGGGTGCCGGCGATCCGTCGTCCAAGACCTGTCCGGCCGATCATGTCCGGAGCGAGATGGCCAGGGCTGCCGCTGTGGTGGTGCCGAGGTAGACGTAGCCGCGCTTGTCGAAGCGGGTGGCGACCGCCGCAGGGTCGACGCCGCGCTCCTCCAGCAGGTGCTGGGCGCACCCTCGTAGCTGCTTGCAACGGATGGGGCGCGCCGCGCCGGGGTCCTGCCGGTCCACGATGGCGGAGCGTCCGATCCCGAGCTCGAGATCGGAGCGGTCACGTAGCCCACGCGACCATTCCTCCGATGTATCTCATCACGTTACGACGGAACTGAGTCCGACCCGGCATCCGCCCTGGCGGTACAGGCCATCCCACCGAACCAAGCTGGCCACATGGGACGCGCGCCTGCACAGTGATCCCCCTGCATCACATCCACTGACCTGCACAAGTAGGTGTCTGAGCCCCTCGATCAGGCCAGGGTGCGACAGCACTGCCACGCTACTGAGCTCACATCCCGTCTCACGCCATCACCATCGACGCCTACGTTCTGGAGACCTCAATCACCCGTGCCTGCCCCGCAGGGCAGGCACTCCGCATTGCGGAACACCAGCGAAGCTGGCTGCATGCCGCCAGCGCGGATCAGGTCTTATTCATGGGATGGCCATCCGCAGCGGCGCCTCCAAGGTAGGCATATGTGACGTTTTACGCGTTGCAATGGGCAGATACACCCGATGAATGCTTGCCTGCTCAAGGAAATCCACTTAAGGTCATCCCGACCGCAAGACATCCGATGTATTTCAGGGTGGCGACCATCCTCACCCTGGTCACCATCCCGCCAAGGGAGCTGTCAACGTGAAACTGCTACGCGTCGGTGAGCCCGGCGAGGAGCGGCCGACCGTCCGCACCGAGGATGGCCTGCTGCTGGACCTGTCCTCCGTCACCGCGGATATCAACGGCGCCTTCCTGAACTCCGGCGGCCTGGACCGGGCCCGAGCCGCGGTCGCGGGAGGGGGGCTGCCAGTCCTGGATGCCGCCGGCCTGCGCATCGGGGCTCCGGTAGCCCGACCAGGCAAGATCGTCTGTGTCGGCCTGAACTATCTCGACCACGCCGCCGAGACCGGCTCCGCCGTCCCGGAACGTCCGGTGATCTTCATGAAGGACCCGAGTACGGTCGTCGGCCCGTACGACGAGGTGCTGATCCCCCGCGGTTCGGTGAAGACCGACTGGGAAGTGGAACTCGCCGTGGTCATCGGCCGCCGGGCCCGGTATCTCGACGGCCCTGAGCAGGCTGCGTCAGTGATTGCCGGATACGCGGTATGCCATGACGTCTCGGAGCGCGAGTTCCAGCTCGAGTACTCCCCGCAGTGGGATCTCGGCAAGTCCTGCGAGACCTTCAACCCGCTCGGCCCGTGGCTCGTCACCGCCGACGAGATCGCCGATCCGCAGAATCTTGCACTGCGCGCCAGCGTCAACGGCGTGAAGCGGCAGGACGGCCGCTCCAACGACATGATCTTCCCCGTCGCGCACATCGTGTCGTACCTCAGCCAGTACATGGTTCTGGAACCGGGGGACGTGATCAACACCGGTACGCCCGCAGGCGTCGCCCTGGGACTGCCCGGCACCCCCTTCCTGCGGCCCGGCGACACTGTCGAACTCGACATCGACGGCCTCGGCAGCCAGCGCCAGACCTTCGCCCAAGCCTGAGCACCGAGCCAGAGCCCAAGCACGAAAGGCAGCACCTTTGTCTGCGATCCACCCCGCCCCCCGGATCACCGCCGTCGACACCTTCGACATCCGGTTCCCCACCTCTCGTGAGCTGGACGGCTCGGACGCGATGAACCCGGACCCCGACTACTCGGCCGCCTATGTGGTGCTGCGCACGGACGCCGGCGACGAACTCGAAGGCCACGGATTCACGTTCACCATCGGACGCGGCAACGACGTGCAGGTCGCCGCCATCAACGCCCTGCGCCCCCATCTACTCGGCCGCTCCGTGGCTGAGCTGTGCGCCGACCCGGGCGCGCTGAACCGCGATCTGATCGGAGACAGCCAGCTGCGCTGGCTGGGCCCCGAGAAGGGGGTGATGCACATGGCGATCGGCACGGTCCTCAACGCCGTGTGGGACCTCGCGGCCAAACGCGAAGGCAGGCCCCTGTGGCAGCTGCTGGCGCACGCCACTCCCGAGTGGCTGGTCTCCCAGGTCGACTTCCGCTACATCGCCGACGCGCTGACGCCCGAAGATGCGCTCACCCTGCTCCGCGACGGGCGGACCGGACTGGCGGACCGCGAGAAGGACCTGCTGGAGCACGGCTACCCGGGCTACACCACCTCGCCGGGCTGGCTCGGTTACTCCGACGACAAGCTCATCCGGCTGGCCAAGCAGGCGGTCGCCGACGGATTCACCCAGATCAAGCTCAAGGTGGGCGCCGACCTGGAGGACGACATCCGGCGGCTGCGGACCGCCCGCGCCGCAGTCGGCGACGGCATCCGGATCGCCATCGACGCCAACCAGCGGTGGAACATCGACGAGGCGGTCACCTGGGTCAACGCGCTCGCCGAGTTCGACCCGCACTGGATCGAGGAGCCCACCAGCCCTGACGAGATCCTCGGCCATGCCGCCGTGCGTCGCGGCGTCGCCCCGGTCAAGGTGGCCACCGGAGAGCACGTCCAGAACCGGATCGTCTTCAAGCAGCTGCTCCAGGCCGATGCGATCGACGTGCTCCAGATCGACGCCGCCCGGGTCGGCGGCGTCAATGAGAACCTGGCGATCCTGCTGCTCGCGGCCAGGTTCGGCGTGCCGGTCTGCCCGCACGCCGGCGGTGTCGGCCTGTGCGAACTCGTCCAGCACCTGTCGATGTTCGACTACCTCGCGCTGTCCGGCACCACCGAGGACCGCGTCATCGAGTACGTCGACCACCTGCACGAGCACTTCACGTCCCCGGTACGGATGCGTGGCGGCCACTACGTCGCGCCGCTCGACCCCGGTTTCTCGGCCACCATGGTCGCGCAGTCCATCGCCGACTACCGCTACCCGGACGGCACCTTCTGGGCCGCCGACCTCGCCGGACAGGAGGAAGCGGCATGAGCGGACTCACCGGTCTGCGTGCGGTCGTGACCGGCGGCGCCTCCGGCATCGGACTCGCCACGGCGCGGCTGCTGGCCGCCCGGGGCGCCCGGGTCGCCGTACTCGACCGCGATCCCTCCCCGGTGACGGGACCGCTGTTCCCGGTCGAGGCCGACGTCTGCGACGACGCGTCCGTCAGGGCGGCCGTCGCGACGCTGGCCGAGGAGTTCGGCGGCCTCGACATCCTCGTGAACAACGCGGGCATCGGCGCCATCGGCACGGTCGAGGACAACCCCGACGAGGAATGGCACCGTGTACTGGACGTCAACGTCCTCGGGGTCGTGCGTACCTCGCGCGCCGCGTTGCCGTATCTGCGCCGCTCCGCGCACGCCGCGATCGTCAACACCTGCTCCATCGCCGCGACGGCCGGGCTGCCGCAGCGTGCCCTGTACTCCGCGAGCAAGGGCGCAGTACTGTCCCTCACCTTGGCGATGGCGGCAGATCACGTCCGCGAGGGCATCCGCGTCAACTGTGTGAACCCCGGCACCGCGGACACCCCGTGGGTCACCCGGCTGCTGGACGCCGCCGCGGACCCCGAGACGGAGCGGGCCGCACTCAACGCCCGTCAGCCGCTGGGTCGGCTGGTTCTGGCCGACGAGGTGGCCGCGGCCATCGTCTATCTGGCCAGTCCGGCCGCCTCCTCGGTCACCGGCACCGCCTTGGCGGTCGACGGCGGGATGCAGGGCTTGCGACTGCGCCCCGCGACCGCCTCGTGAGTTCCCTGAGGACAAGGGCGCTCGGTGGCAGCCTGGTCCGTGTCACCGAACTCGCCTTCGGCGCGGCGGCCATCGGCAACCTCTACAAACCGGTCACGGACGAGTCGGCAACCGCCTCGGTGGACGCAGCCTGGGACGCGGGGATCCGTACCTTCGACACCGCGCCGCACTACGGACTCGGGCTGTCCGAGCGCCGCCTCGGGGCCGCGCTGCGCGACCGCCCCCGGGACGCGTACGTCATCTCCACCAAGGTCGGCAGGCTGCTCGCGCCCCAGGACACCGACGGCGACGACCTCGCCAACGGATTCGCCGTGCCCGCGACCCATCGCCGCTTCTGGGACTTCAGCGCCGACGGCGTCCTGCGCTCGCTGGAGGCCAGCCTGGACCGGCTCGACCTGGACAGGGTCGACATCGCCCTGCTGCACGACCCGGACGACCACGCAGAACAGGCCTTCGCCGAGGCGTATCCGGCGCTGGAGCGGCTGCGTGCCGAAGGGGTCGTCGGCGCCGTCGGCGTCGGCATGAACCAGGCGCCCATGCTCGCCCGCTTCCTGCGGGAAACCGACATCGACGTGGTCCTGCTGGCCGGCCGGTACACCCTCCTGGAGCAGGAGGGCCTCGCCGAGGTGCTGCCGGAGGCGGCCGCACGGGGCCGCAGCGTCATCATCGGTGGTGTCTTCAACTCGGGTCTGCTCACCGACCCCCGGCCCGGTGCCTCGTACGACTACGCATCCGTCCCGGAACCGGTCCTGGAGCGGGCGCTGAGGCTGAAGGCCGTCACCGAACGGCACGGGGTGCCGCTGCGCGCGGCGGCGCTGCGTTTCCCGTTCGGTCATCCGGCCGTCGCGAGCGTCCTCACCGGGGCGCGAAGCACCGCCGAGGTGGACGACACCCTCGCCCTCCTCACCCGGCCCATCCCGACCGCCCTGTGGGACGAGTTGCGCGCCGAGGGGCTGCTACCCGCACCGGTGCCCGGCCCGGGTCGGGCGCCGGGAAGGGAGCTGTCGTGAGAATCGCTAAGCACGCCAAGGTCGCACCTACCTCGCCCGCCTCTTCGCTGTACTGAGGTCGAGGACCACGAGGCGATGACCGCCGGAGTGGAGACACTTTGGCCTTCCCCGACACAGCCCGTACCGCACTGACCGGCACCCAGTTGCGGACGAATTTGCGCCAGGCGACCGGTACCTTCCGCGACAAGCGCCTGTCGGCGACCGCCGAACTCAGCGGGTGGGAGGAGCCGCGCGGGAGTGCGCCGCGGGCGTCAAACGCCGGACGCTGCGGTATCTCGACCACGGCCTGGACTGAAATGCCTGGAGAAGGTAGTGACAGTCGCGGACGGCACGGTCCATTGGGCAGCCGACGCCACAGAGGCCAACCACATCGTGGCCCTCGGACCGAGGGGTAGCAGCAGTGACCAGGGTGGAAAAGGCCGACCAGTCATCGCCTGGCCGGCCATGGAGCGAAGCAGGTCGGCGGTACACGGGCTAGGCCGGAATCAGAGGCAGCGCGGCGAAGGTGTGATGTTGCCAGAGACGGCGGGCGGCCTCCTCCGGGTAGGCAGTGACCGCCGGTTCGGTATCGAAGAGCTGGACGAGACGGCCCTCGGCGTCATACGCGGGCCAGCCCGGGTCACCCCCGGTCGCGAAGGCGGTCCAGGCGGAGCGGAAACGGGCGGAGAGCGCCTCGGTCTCGGGCGAGGGTGTGGGCCCGACCAGCATGGCACCGAGGCCGCCGTACACGCCGAAGGTCAGGGGCACGTCGAGTCCGTGGCAGGCGCCCAGAGCCCCGCCGTTGGCGGGTGCGGCCCAGGTGAGCTCGTACACGTGCGCCTGTCCGCCGCCAGCCACCTGCGCCTCTGCCAAGTGAAGTGAGGGCATGCGGAACAGCCAGTCGGACTGCACCAGTTCGAAGAGGTACTCCGCCGAGGCGTCCGGGAACGCGGAGCGGTAGGCCCGTTCACCATCCGGCGCCGGCCCGAACAGGCCCAACGCCATGGAGGCCAGGCCCTCGTCCACCCGCCCGAGCAGCCCGCCGAGCATGAGGAAGAGACGGTATTCGTCCCGGTTGTGCCCGGTGATCAGCTCCACGTCCCGTGCGGCGCCGCTGGCGAGGGCCTGCCACGGCGTGGTGGGCAGGACATCGCCGTCGACGACGGGCGAGAAGGGGGTCGGGGTCAGAGCGACCGGACCCCAGCGGTCCGCGTGCCCGCGCATCCGGGCGGTGAGTGCGGCTCCCGCCTCGGGCAGCTTGCGAGGGTCCACGCCGGACAGATCGGCGACCGTCGGGCGCAGCCCCAGCCCGTCGGCCAAAGCCTCGGCGATGTCACGGGCCAGTGCGCCGGAGAAGAAGGTGCCCGGCACGCTCTGGGCGATGGCCCGTCGGAACAGACCCCGTGCTCGCGGCATGGCCATCAGCGCGGCAATGGACCCGGCGCCTGCGGATTCACCGAAGACGGTGACCCGGTCGGGGTCGCCACCGAAGGAAGTGATGTTCTCGCGCACCCACTCCAGGGCGGCGACCTGGTCAAGCAGTCCACGGTTCGCGGGTGCGCCTTCGATCAGGGCGAACCCTTCCACACCTACTCGGTAGTTGAGTGTGACGACGATCAGATCGCCGTCGCGGGAGAGGCGGCTGCCGTCATAGGCCGGATCGTCGACAGAGCCGAACTTGTAGGCGCCCCCGTAGATCCACACCATCACCGGGCGTCGCGCGGCCGGGTCTGTCTCCGGCGTCCAGACGTTGACCGTCAGCCAGTCGTCACCGCCAGGAAGGCCGGCTGGAGGCTCAACCTCGGGGCCCATCTGCTCCTGCGGAGGCGGCGGACCGAACGTGAACGCCTCCCGCACACCGTCCCAGCCGTCCACCGGCCGCGGCGCCGCGAAGCGCGCCTCACCCACCGGCGGCTGTGCGAACGGGATGCCCCTGAAGACCTCCAAGCCACCCTCACGGCGCCCGCGGACCGCACCCTCCACCGTTCTGACCTCGGGGAACTCGCTGCTGCTCATCGTCGACTCCTCAATGGACCGGCTGCCGAGCAAGCGGTCCGCGCACGAGATTCAAGTCAGGAAGCCGAGGCGGAAGGCAGGGTCGGCCCGATTGCCACCGGTCGGCTGTCGCCCGCGACTCACACAACCCTAGCGTGAAACATACTTCACTACACGAACATGCCGTCCGGCAGAATCATGCTCGAGGCACCTACGGGGCCGACACCGGAAGGACTGTGTGGAACGCATGCGGGGGGCCGGGAACGCGGAAGCACGGGGCGCCGTCATGCTGCACGACGCGTTACTCGGTTCCCGATCACGGACGGCCATCGTCCCCTTCCTTCCTCCGCGCGGGCGGGGCTCTGCGGATGTGGAGGTCGCACCCAGCTCTGGCACGGGCGGGCATGGCTTCGGTTCTGCATGAGACGGGGGCGGCTTCGGCCGGAGACGTGGCGCATCCCCGGCCGAAGCCGTCCTGGCCTGCGGTGTACCGAACGTCAGGCTGGGAGCACCGTGACAGGCGTGGTCATGGTGCGGGTGTGGTCGACCAAGCGCTCGTCTCCTTGCAGGGTCACCTGGACGGGGACGCCGGGATCGCCCGCCGACTGGGCGACGGTGAGCGTGATGGCGCCGGGTTCGACGCGTCGGCTCAGGTCCCTTCCGGTGAAGCTGGTCATGTCCGTGTGCACCTGGAACTCGACGACACGGGTTTCACCGGCGGAGAGGTCGACACGGGTGAACGCGATGAGCTGGCGGACGGGGCGGGTGACCGAGGCGACGGGGTCGGTGAGGTAGAGCTGGGGCACGAAGGTCCCCGCCCGTTCGCCGGTGTTGGAGACTGCGGCTCGTACGGTGATCGTCGCATCGACCGGCACGGCGGCTTCGTCCACGTGCACGTCCCCGATGGCGAAGGTCGTGTACGACAGGCCGTGGCCGAACGGGAACGCGGGTGTGGGGTCGATGTTGCTCACGCCGTCGCTCTTGAGGGCGAGCGGGGGTGCCAGGTAGGTGCCCGGCTGGCCGGCCAAGTCACCCGGGATCTGCACCGGAAGGCGTCCTGAGGGGTTGATGCGCCCGGAGAGGACTCCGGCGATCGCCGCCGCGCCCTCCTCGCCGGGGAAGAACGCCTGGACGGTCGCGTCCGCGGTCCGGGCGTGTCGGCCGATCGCGTGCGGGCGGCCCGAGACGACGACGAGGATCGCACGGTTCGCCGCGCCGAGGACGGCCTCGACGAGCTCGTCCTGCACTCCCGGAAGCGTCAGATCGCCGACGTCGCAGCCTTCCCCGGAGGTTCCGTGACCGAACATGCCGGAGCGGTCGCCGACGACGAGAACCGTGACGTCGGCCGCCGCGGACGCGGCCACCGCCGCTTCGATACCGCTGCGGTCGTCCCCGATGACGGAGCAGCCGACCTCGTGCCGCACGGCGGCATCGGGGAACTCCCTCCGGATGGCGTCCAGCACGGTGGGTGCCTCGATGCCCATGGGGATCTCGGGATTGTGAGGCAGGACGTGGTTGGGGAACGAGTAGCAGCCGAACAGGCAGTGGGCGTCGTCGGCAGCGGGGCCGATCACAGCGACGGAGCGCGCGCCGGTGAGCGGCAACAGGTTGGAGGCGTTGTCGAGCAGGACGACGGACTCCTCGGCCAGCGCGCGGGCGATGCCTCGGTTGCGGGGCGAGTCGAAGTCCGCGGGGGCCGAGTACCGACGGGGATGCCAGTCCGGGTCCAGCAGGCCGAGTTCGGCCTTCTGTGTCAGGACGCGCAGCACCGCGCGGTCGAGCAGGGCGACGGGGACGCGGCCGTCCCGCAGCTGGGCCTGCAGGCCTTCTCCGTAAGCCGTGGTGTGGGGCAGCTCCACGTCGATGCCGGCGTGCAGCGCGGCACGTGCCGCGTCCGGGATGTCGGCCGCCACGTGGTGCAATGAGGCGAGGAATGCGATCGCCCAGTAGTCGGACACCACCGTGCCCTCGAATCCCCAGCTTTCGCGCAGGAGTTGGGTGAGCAGGGCCTCGTCCGCAGCGCAGGGCACGCCGTCGATGTCGTTGTACGCGTTCATGACCGAGCCGACCCTGCCCGTGACGACGGCCTTCTCGAAGGGGACGAGGACGACGTCGGCGAGTTCGCGCGGGCCCAGGGCGGCCGGGGCATGGTTGCGGGCGGCGCGGGAGGCGGAGTAGCCGGCGAAGTGTTTCAGGGTGGCGACGACACCGCCTGACTGCAGGCCCTGGACATAGGCCAGCCCGAGCTCCGAGACGAGGTAGGGGTCCTCGCCGAGGGTCTCCTCCACCCGGCCCCAGCGATAGTCGCGTACGACGTCCAGGACGGGTGACAGCCCCTGGTGGACACCTTCGGCCGCCATGTCCGAGCCGATGGCCGCCGCCATGCGGTGCACGAGGCCGGGGTCGAAGGTGGCCGCCCAGGCGAGCGGGGTGGGGTAGACGGTGGCCTGCCAGGTGGTGAATCCGGTCAGGCACTCCTCGTGGGCGATGGCCGGGATACCGAAACGGTTCGCCGCGACAACCTGCTCCTGAAGGGCGGCCAGCCGCTCGCGGCCCGTTTCGGGGTCCAGCGGCGCCGTACCGAACACTCGCGTCACGTGTCCGAGCCCGTCCACGATCGCTTCGTCGAAGCTCTCGGCGCCCCGGAAGGTGTCCTGCATGGGGGCGACGTCGCCGGCCATGTCGTGGCCCGGCCATGTGCTGCCGAGCTGCGCGATCTTCTCGCCCTCGGTCATGGCGTCGAGCAGGGCCCGGGCGCGGTCGGACGCAGGCAGGGTGGGGTCGTTCCACAGCCCGGTCGTCGCCGGGCGCTCGTCGCTGATCGTCAAGGGGTCATCCGTTTCTGTGACGGGTGCCGCGAACGGCGTGGTTCGGAGAAGTCGAAGGAGGGATGTCCGAGCAGGCCGGACCGGAGTCGGGCCCGGGCAGCGGTCCGGCGGTCCTGGGGAGGAGAACTCGCGGGACGGCACCGGGGGGAGTTTCTCCTCGGCACCTGGCGGTGCCCGGGCCCGGCTTCGGGCTCCGTCCCCTCGTCGGGTCGTCGGGGACGGCGGTACCTCTACTTGCCGCCGGCTCCCATGAGGCCCGCGACGAGGGCCCGTCGGGCGAAGAGGTAGACGACGAGAATGGGCACCGCGGACATCAGCACCGCGGCCAGGAGGGCCGGGACGTTGGCGCCGTACTCGGAGACGAAGTTGTACAGGCCGAGGGTCACCAGCTTCGTGTCCTCGGACTGGGCCATGATCAGCGGGAACAGGAAGCCGTTCCATGCCTGCAGGGCCGCGAAGACCGACGCGGTCGCGATGGCGGAGCGCGACATCGGGATGACCAGGGTCAGCAGTGTCCGGGCCGGGCCGGCGCCGTCCAGGGCCATGGCCTCGTACAGCTCGTTGGAGATGTCCCGCATACCGCCGCTGAGGACCAGCACGCTCACGGGGAGCGCGAAGGCCGCCGTGGGCAGGATGATCCCCCACAGGGTGTCGTACAAGCCGAGGTCGTTGACGATGAGGAAAAGCGGGATGATGACCGCCTGGGAGGGGATTGCCAGGCCCAGCAGGAACAGGCGGAACACTCCCTTGGTGATCCAGCCCCGGCCGCGGACCACCGCATAGCTGATCGGCACGGCGAGCGCGAGCACGATGGCGACGGTGGCCACGGCGACGACGACGGTGTTCCAGATGTAGTGCAGGAATCCGCTGTCCACCACGGTGTGGAAGTTGTCCCACGTCACCGTGGAGGGGATCGAGACCGGTCCCTTGTCGGTGTACTTCGTCTGCGGTTGCACCGCGGTGTTCACCAGCGCGTAGAGCGGGACGCCGATGATCACCAGCCAGACGAGGGCGGCGGCGCCGGCGAGGTAGTTCGGGCGCGTCCTCACAGCCCCTCCATTGTGCTCGTCATCTTGTCGTACCCACTGAGCTTCGTGAGGAGGACCGAGGCCACGGTGGCGAGCAGCAGCAGGAAGCTCGCGATGGCGCTCGCATATCCGTAGTCGTACGTGCGGAAGGCCGTCTGGTACATGGAGAAGGGCAGGATCGAGGTGTCCGTGCCGGGGCCGCCGTTGGTCAGCAGCAGCACGATGTCGAAGGCCGTGAGACCGCCGATGACCATGAAGGTGCTCGAGGTGATCATCGTGTTGCGCAGCTGCGGCAGGGTGATGTGGACGAACTGCCGAACCCGCCCCGCGCCGTCGATCGCGGCCGCCTGGTAGAGCGTGTGCGGGATGGAGCGGGCGGCGCCCTGGTAGAGCAGGCTGTGGAAGGGGATGAACTGCCAGCTGGTGACCAGGACCAGACAGGCGATCGAGCCTGCCTGGGAGCCGAACGGATTGCTGCCGCCGAACAACCAGTCGACCTTCGACGGCAGGCCGAAGTTGGGGTCGAGCAACTGGCGCCACATGATGGCCGTGGCCGCTGTGGACAGCAGCAGCGGCAGGAAGAAGATCGCCGACAGGACGGCACGGTTGCGCTGGTGGCCGGCCGCCCAGACCCCCAGCAGGATGCTGATCGGCGCCTGCACCGCGATGTTCCCGACCAGCAGGACGCCCGTGACGAGGGTCGACTGCCGGACCTGGCTGTCTCCGAAGAAACGCGACCAGTTGTCCAGGCCCGTGAACTGCGGCGAGCTCAGGCCGTCCCAGTGAGTGAAGGAGAGGTAGAGCACTCCCGCCATCGGCACGATCGCGAAGACGAGGAAAAACAGCAGCCCGGGGACCGCCCAGGCCACGCCGGGCCGCTCCAGGGTGGGCGGAGCGGCCCGGTCGCGTGCCCGGTGCTTGCTCACGGGCCGCGAAGTCGTTGCGGAGACCACGTGGACTTGCCCTTCCTACTTCTTGATCGCCTTGACTGCGCTGACGAACTGCTCCGGCGAGCTCTGTCCGTTGAACAGCTTCTGGATCTCGGTCAGCAGCGGGGTGCCCAGAGTGAGGCCGAGGGCCTGGTCCCAGGACTGGGTGAAGGACGGGGCCTTGGCCACCATGTCGTACTGGAACTTCGCGTACGCCGGGTCGGGCGCCTTGGGGAGCAGCTTCTCGGCATTGGACGTGACCGGCACCTCACCCTTTTCGATGAGCCCCTGGACGTAGCTGTCGCTGTACGTGGTCTTGAGGAACTCCGCCGCGGTGTCCTTGGGGGCCGCGGTGGTCACCGAGATGTAGTTGGTGGGGTTTCCGACGACGTTGCCGGCGTCGCCCTTACCGCCCTCGACGCTCGGGAAGGCCACGTACCCCAGGTCGTTCTTCACGAAGTCGGGGGCCTCTCCCTGCTGGACGGCGTACTCCCACGAGCCCATCAGGACCATCGCCGCCTTGCCCTTGTTGAGCAGGGTGGAGGTGCCACCGGCGCCGTAGTTGACCGAGCCGAAGTTCTTGCCGAAGGCACCGCTGTCCACCAGCTCCTTGATCATCTCGGCGGCCTTCAGGACGGCCGGATCCTCCCACTGCGACCAGTCGCCGTTCTGGATCTTCTCGAAAAGGACCGGACCCGCGAGGCGGTCGACGAGGTACTCGACCCACATCAGCTCCGTCCACGAGGAACTGGCGTTGCCCGCGAGCCCGAACGGTGTGACGCCCTTGCCCTTGAAGACCTTCACCAGGTTCTGCAGCTCGGTGTATGTCTTCGGCGGCTCGACGCCGGCATCGGCGAAGACCTTCTTGTTGTAGAAGAGGAACACGGGCTGCGTGCCGCGGCACGGGATGCCGACCAGCTTGTTGTCGACCTTGCCGGCGGCCAGCGCGGAGGGCAGGAAGTGCGTTCCCAGCATCCCGTCGAGCTCGACGAGCTTGCCCGCCTTGACGTAGTCGTCGAGGCTGCCGCCGCCCCAGTTGAAGAACATCCCGGGCATCTTCGCCGAGCCCATGGCGGTGCGCAGCTTGTCCTTGTACCCGTCCGTGGCGATGACGGTCATGCTGACCTTGCCCTTGCCGGCGGAGTTGAAGGAGTCCACAGCGGTCTTCTGCACCGAGTTGGTCGGGTCCTGGAGCGTCCAGAAGTCCGCATTGCCGGTGGGCGAGGACGTGGAGCTGCCGGACGAGCCGCAGCCCGCCACGGTGACGCTCAGCGTGGTCGCCGCCGTCGCGGTGAGAAACCACCGTCGAGACACTCTGTTCATCGTTGAACACCTTTCGAGTCGGCAATACCCTCTGCACGGGTGTGCTCACCCGGCAGGCCGTCCCGGCCTGTTCGCTCTGAGGGATGTGGGTCGATGGCCACGACCGTCAGGTGCTTTCGCGCAAGGGTTGCGTCCCGTTGCTCCTGCGGTTGAGCTGGCGTCGGTCACGCTAAGCGGCGCAATTCGGCTGCGGCAATACCGGAAGGGCTTCAGTTCCGAAAGACTTTCGCAATCCGAGGGCTTGCGGAAATCGGGGTCAGGCGCTCCCATCCTTCTCGACCCGGGGCGGGGCAGTGGACATGCGCACGACCAATTCAGTAGCGAGTTCCCTGCGCGTTGTCGCAGGAGGCTTGCCGTCGGCCAGGTGCAGCAGGACGCGCGTGGCCTCCTGACCGAGCTCTCGGAACGGCTGTCGTACCGCGCTCAGCGGCGGCGAAGCCATGGCGGCCACCAAAGTGTCGTCGAACGACATGACCGACAGACCGCTCGGCACGGCGATACCGAGCCGTCGGGCGGCCTCCAGGGCTCCGAGGGCCTGGACGTCACTCGCGGCGAAGAGAGCCGTCGGCCTCTCGCTCCGGTCCAGGACGTTGCACGCGGCGCCCAGGGCCTCGCCGTAGTCGAAGTCCGTCGACCGGACGAGCACGGGATCGTACGGGATCCCGGCCTCGGCCAGAGCGGCCCGGTAGCCGTGCAGTCGCGCGGACCCGGCCAGCGAACTCGAACGGCCGGCCAGCATGCCGATCCGGCGGTGCCCGAGCCCGATCAGGTGCTGGACCGCGGTCGTCGCACCGTGCCAGTTCGTCACCCCGACACTCGGGATGTCCACGCTCGGCGCGTTCAGGGGATCGACGAGCACCACCGGTAGCCGCTGATCCAGGATCATGTGCTGGTCCCGCTCGGCGAGAGCCGAGATGACGATGACGACTCCCGCGGCGCCCAGCGCCACGGACTTCTCCAGCCACTGGGAAATCGAGCGTCTGCCGGTCGTACCGACGGTCGTGTGGACGCCCGCCTCGGCTGCCGATTCCACGACGCCCCGGACGACTTCCAGGGTGTACGGTCCGGCCAGGTCGCGGAACACAGCCAGGATCTGCCGCGGCCGGCCCGCGTGGGCCTCCCAGGTACGGACATAGCCGTATGCGGCCAGCAGTGCCTCGATCCGGGCCCGCGTCGCCTCGGACACGTCGCGTCGCCGGTGGACGACCTTCGAAACGGTCGCGAGCGAGACGCCGACCTCGTTGGCTATCGAGGTGAGAAGCCCGTACTGGGCGTTCTGGCGCGACCTGGCTGGGCCCCTCACTTCGGCGTGGACCTTCCTGTCGGCGCCCGCAGACTGTGTGCTGAGTGAAAGTACACGCCGACTCGATCACGCCGTCCGGTGCAAAGCGTCGGAAAGTCCGAAGACCTGCGGAAATTCAACGCTGTTCGGTCTACGAAAGTCTTTCGTAGGTCGTGTGGGCAACTCTTGTAGGCTCGCCCGCAGCCTGTTCGAGCCGCTCAGGCACGCTACTTCCGGGAGGCCGGGCATGCCGGTGCACAGCATCCACGACACACAGCCCGCCGACCGCTGGGAGAACGCCTTCCTCTCCGGCAACGGCGAGTACGGGATCATGGTGTTCGGGCATCCTCACCGGGAACAGATCGTCCACAACCATCACCGCTACGTGCTCCCCAACGAGTCCCTCGGGATGCGGCCGCCGGCCGTCGCCGACCGTCTCGAGAATGTCCGTGACCTGGTCCTCGCCGGGGAACGTGAACGGGCGCAGCGCGAGTTCTCCGACGGCAGGGCGATGGCCTGGACTCAGTCCTTCCATCCGGGGCACGTGCTGCATGTGGACGCGGCGGCCGAGGAAGGCCCGGTGGAGCGCTACCGCCGGGTCACCGACTTCGCCACTGGCGAAGTGCAGGTCACCTGGTCCGAAGGGGAGCGGGAGTGGGCGCGGCGCGCGTTCGTGTCGCGCACCGATGCCGTCGCGGTCGTCGAAATCACGGGTCCACGGCTCGACCTGGCCATACGGCTCTCCGGCGAGCTGCCCGACCGCCCCTCCGACATCACCTTCACGACGTCCGCCGAGGCCGGCGGGGACGGTGAAGCGTCACTCGCCGTCGTGGGGGCGTATCCGCCCGGGCCCGGTGCGGCGGGATTCGCCGGCGTCACCCGGGCCGTCGTCACCGGTGGCCGGGTCGGGGCGGAGGGGGACATGGTCCGTGTCGAGGGGGCGACGCGCGTGATCCTGCTGACCCGGATGGAACGGTCGGCGCCCCTTCCCCGCCTCGATGTGCTCCGCGCGGCGCTGGACGAACTTCCCCCCGAATACGACGAGTTGCTCGCCCGCCACGCGCCCGTACACGGCGAACTCTACGGCCGTGCCGAACTCGACCTGGGCGGGCCCGAAAGCGCCCGCAGCCTCCCCGTGAGCGAGCTGATCGCCCGCGCCGACCCCAAAGTGCTGGACGGCGCGCTGGTCGAGGCACTGTTCCACTCCGGCCGCTACCTGCTGCTCAGCTCCAGCGGGGTCCTTCCGCCCCGGCTGACCGGGCTGTGGCTGGGAGCCTGGGGCGCCGCCTGGTCCGGCGACTACACCACCGACGCCAACGTCAACCTCCAGATGGCCGGGGCGGTCCTCACCGGCATGCCCGAGCTCATCGAGCCGTACGCCGCCTTGATCGGCGGGCAGATCGAGGACTGGCGCACCAACGCCCGCACGATCTACGGCACCCGCGGAGTCCTCGCGCCGAGCCGCACCGACGGCGAACACGGGCTGCTGTTCCACCTCGACGACGACTGGCCCTGGACGATGTGGCTGGCAGGCGCGGACTGGCTGCTGTTCCCGCTGCACGAGTACTGGCAGGCGACCGGCGACGACGACTTCCTCGCCCGTACCCTCGCCCCCTGGCTCGTCGAGGCCGCCGTCTTCTTCGAGGACTTCCTCACCCGCGAGGACGACGACGGACACGTCGTCCTCGTCCCGTCCTACTCCCCGGAGGTCGGCCCCAAGGACGAACGGGGCGCGGCCGGGGTCAACGCCACCATGGACGTGGCCGCGGCCCGGCACGCGCTCACGACCGCCGCCGACGTCTGTACGCACCTCGGCATCGAGCAGGCCGCGACCGTCCGCTGGCGTGCGCTGGCCGAGCGGCTGCCGCCCTACCGCGTCGACGACCACGGAGCGCTCGCCGAGTGGACGTGGCCAGGGCTGGAGACCGCCGACGACCACCGGCACGTCAGCCACCTCTACCCGGTGTGGCCGCTGCACGACATCACCCCGGACGACACCCCCGACCTGGCCGCCGCCGCCCGCGAGGCGCTGCTGCGGCGTGGTGACGAGAACATGTCGGCGCACGGCAGCCTGCACCGCGCCCTGTGTGCGGCACGTCTGAAGGACAGCGAGACGGCCAGGGCGAACGTACTCAAGATCCTTGGCCGGAACATGGTCTTCCGGTCCCTGATGACCTCGCACAACCCCGGTCTGGACATCTACAACGCGGACGCCGCCCACTGTCTGCCGGCCGTGGTCGTGGAGATGCTGCTCGACTCCCGTCCCGGGATCGTGGAACTCCTGCCCGCCCTCCCCCCGGAGTGGCGCTCCGGCAGTCTGCGCGGCATCGCCACGCGCGCCGGGGTGAGCGTCGTCGAGCTGACGTGGGACGTGCCGGAGGGCTTCGTCCGAGTGGTTCTCACTTCGCCGATCGAGCGGGACGTCACCCTTGTATGCCGTGGGGCCGCGGACCGGCGGCAGACCGTGCACCTGTTGCCACACTCCCCCACCACGGTGGCCGTCCCGCTCGTCTAATGTCAGAGGGGCGGCCCCTCGCCCCTCGCCCCTCGTGACATCCGTCAGCCAGCCTGTCGTCACTCCGTACCGACTGGCTCCGTGTCGACTGGGCGGCGCATCGACGTCGAGGTGCGCAGCACGAGTTCCGTCGCCAGTTCTATCCGCGACGATGCGGGCGGCCGTCCCTCTGCCATGTGAACGAGCACCCGGGTAGCCTCGTGGCCCAGTTCCTCGAAGGGCTGGCGAACAGCGCTCAGCGGCGGGCAGGCCATGGCCGCCACGAGGGTGTCGTCGAAGGACATGACCGCAAGGTCCTCGGGAACCCGGAGCCCGTGCTGACGGGCGGCCTCCAGGACACCGAGCGCCTGCGCGTCACTCGCCGCGAAGACGGCCGTGGGCCGATCGTCGGAGCGCAGGACCTGCAGGCTGGCGAGCAGTCCCTCTTCGAAGTCGAAGTCGGTCGAGCGCACGATCGCCGGGTCATAGGGGATCTCCGCCTCCTCCAGCGCGGCCCGGTAGCCGTGCAGACGCGCCGCCCCGGCCAGCGAGTGCGACCGTCCCGCGACCATGCCGATCCGGGTGTGCCCGAGCCCCAGAAGGTGCTGCACCGCTTCCCTGGCCCCGTTCCAGTTCGTGACCCCGATGCTCGGGATGTCGTGGCTCGGCGCGCTGAGCGGGTCGATCAGCACGACCGGCAGCCGCTGCTCGACGATGCGGCGCTGGTCGTCCTCGGCCAGCATCGAGATCACGATGATCAGTCCGGCCGCGTCGAGCGCCACGCACTCCTCGAGCCACTGGGAGATCGAGCGATGACTGGTCGTCCCGGTCACCACGTCCACGCCCAGTTCGTCCGCCGCGTCCACTATGCCGCGGACGACTTCCAGCGTGTACGGCCCTGACAGGTCCCGGAACACCGCGATGATCTGACGCGGCACCGCGGGATCATGCTCTCCCGGACGAACGTATCCGTGCCGCGCCAGCAGCTCCTCGACCCGGGCGCGTGTCGCCGCACCCACGTCATGACGCCGGTGCACCACCTTGGACACCGTGCTGAGCGACACCCTCGCCTCGCTGGCGATGCTGGTCAGCAAACCGTATTGCGCATCCTCGCGCGTCCTGCCCCGACCTGTCACCCGTGCGCCTCGCCTTTGAGCTGTCACTTGAAACTCCGCCGCAAGCTAACGGGACGAAATGCCCGGAGGCAAGGCATCCGCATCGGTCAAGCTCACTCGGAACCGCCGAGAGAGCCCGGGAGACGCCGTATCCGTCACATCACCGGGGCGCGGCGCAGCTCGCGGTCAGTCAGCCCCGTCGCGACCTGCGGGCATCTTCGCCAGGGAGTCGCATACGTTCGCCGCTCTCCTGCCCGCCCAGTCGATGTAGGAGACCGTGGCCCGGGCCGAACTCGATCTGGGAGTGCCACCGTGCAGACAGGGCGCAGTGGGGTGCGGCCGCGACGTCGCGGCCGCACCCCACTGATTGCGTACTACCCCCGGCTCCACCTCTGGGTGGCGTTGCCGAGAGCCGTCCACAGCTGCACCTTCGATCCGTTGGCCGTCGCCGAGTTGGTGACGTCCAGGGCGTGACCGTTGGAGCGGTTGATGACGGATCCGTCCAGACGGAACCACCACTTCTGGCTGGACTTCCCGTTGCAGGTCCACAGGATGAGCTTGGTACCTGGGGTGGTCCCGTCAGCGTCTGCGGCGAGGCACTTGCCTGCGACGCGGAGTTCGCCGGCGGTGGTCTGCGTGATGGTCTGGTTCGCGTTCCCGGAGCAGTCCCAGATCTGGACCTGTACACCTGTCTGGCCGTTGGGCACGTCAAGGCAGCGGTTGGAGTTGGCGCCCTTCAGGGTGAAGGACGCGTCCGTCGGCAGGGGGTCCTGGACGAGCTGCCACTCCTGCGAGTCGTCCGCCGAGGCGTTGCCGGACGCGTCGATCGATGCCTGGAGGTCAACGGCGCCGCTCTGGGTCGCACCGGTCATGAACAGGCTGGTGTTGCGGACGGAGCGGATCTTGTAGTAGCCGTCGGTCGAGGCGACGAGGGTCCACTGCTTGTCGGTGGCGCCGTCGTCGACCCACTGGGCGAGCTTCTGCCCGGCCGTGGCGCTGCCGGTCCAGATGGCGGCCGAGCGGCCGCCGGCCTTGTTGAGCAGGGTGACGTCGTTGCCCTTGGCGGTCAGGTGCCAGCGCTGCGTGTCGTCCGTGGCGTTGCGGTCCCGCAGGACGAGGTCGGGGACGTTGCCGGTGAGGTTCGCGTCCTGTGTCTTGCCGGCGTCGGGGCTCAGGGCCTGACCGGTCGCGCGGTTGACGAGCGTGGAGTAGGTGCCGTCGGACCGGCCGAGGTCGACCTCGCCATAGCGCACGGGACCGTAGCCCGTTCCGAAGTCGGCCTGGAGTATGACGACGCGTCCCGTGCCGTCGACGTACTGGAGATTGCGGCTGTACCCGTTGGTGACCGAGGTCTGGTATTCCTTCCAGGTGCCGTCGCTCTTGCCTGACTCGTTCACCCAGATGTTGCCGCTGCTGGCCGCGTTGTAGAGGATCCGCCCGTCCGGCATCGGGACGAGCACCGGGCTGCCGCTCGTCGACAGAGTGTGTCCCCCGGAGGGCACCGGCAGGTTGTTGATCGGAAGGTCCGTCACGCTGTTCGGGTAGAACTTCAGCGGGTCGTCCGCAAGCCTGTATCTCACGTTCGTCCCACCGCCCCAGTACTCGTAGGTGAGCAGCCATTTGCCGTCGGTGGTCGGGGCGATCGTCGTCATGCCGGGGCGGCCGTTGCCGATCAGAGTCTTTCCGTTGAGGTTCTCGGTCGTGCCCGGGACATCGACGATCGGTTGGCTGCTCCAGGACGTGCTGCTGCTGCCGTTCCAGGTCTTGTGCACGAGGATCTGGTTGTACGAATCCGTGGCCGTGTCGTCGTCCGGGTCGCGGTTCGGTATTCCGGTGGTGGCGTCGAAGCCGAGGTAGTCGTGCTCGTCGGAGTAGTAGGCGACGAGCTGGCCGTTCCGGGCGATCAGGTACGGTTCCCAAACCGGATCGGACTGCTTGTAGGTGTTGGCGTTCGAGACGCGGCTGCCCGACCAGCCACCGGCGGCGATGATGTTCTGGAAGCTCCAGGTCGCACCGTCGTCAGTGCTGGAGTACAAGGCGATCGCCACGTCCTTGCGATCGCCGTCACCGTCCGCTGTCCAGTTGGGGTCGGCGGCCTTGTGCTCCTTGTAGTAGTAGTCGTCCCCCGAGACGACGCTCGCCAGTAGCAGCGTGCCGGCACTCAGGGATCCGACGTCCTGCGGGAGCACGTAGAGATACGGGTTCGTCCAGTTGCTCGTGTACTTCGCGTACTGGGAGTCGCTGGACAGGTAGGCGGGGGCTTGGAGATCGGTCAACTTCTGCCATGTAGTGCCGTCGTCGTCGCTCTTGTAGACGGGCAGCTTCTGTCCCACCGGGTCGCCCTTGCTGTTCTCGAACGACGCCACGATGCGGCCGCTCGGCAGCTGGGCCGACTTCGGGTAGAGAACACAAGGCTTCTTGTTGCACGCGGCGCTGTCCTGCGACACGTACAGGTTCGTCTGGCTCGGCTGATACGCCGAGGCACTCCCTGCGGAGGCAACGGCGAATGCCGCGCCGAGGCCGAAGGCTGTCGCTGTCGCGATAACCTTCCGCGCCATTTTCTGGATCATTTGCGATTCCTCTGAGCGTTGGTTAGCAGCACTTGGAGCCGGGAAAGGCAGCTACGCACCGAAACGGGAAACGGCTCACATCAGGATGCGGCCGGGAAAGACCTCCACCTGTCCGGCAGTTGCCGCCAGAAGCCCCTTGCCGGCCCTCGCCCTCAGGGCGGTGCCGCAATTCGCCAAGTAGCCCATGCTGGTTTCCTTGCCTTGGTTCAGCCGCAGGGCGGCGGTCGACTGATTTCCATGGTTCGGCGTTCGTTGGGCGAGACCCACCTCGCGAACCGCCATGAGACGAGGTACGCAGCCGACGGCGGTTACTCATGGACCCGAATTTCAGTCGATGAGACGTGAGCCGGTTGGGGAAAGTATTAGGACGCCGCGCCGTCGTGTCACTGGTGTGTTTCCGAAAGTGTTTCGTACGCTGCCCGTCATCAAGTATTGACGTAGCGGAAACCACGAGGATCAGACCCTCTTCGGCACGAAGCCCCGCCGTTACGGTGAAGCACGTAGCCTGTGACCGTGTCGTCGTAGGCGATGAGTGGAATGACCGGCCCGAACTGGTCGCAGGAGATGATCACGACCTCGCGGGAGGCGCCCCAGCGCCCCTCGGCAACCACCTGCCTCGCCGGGGTCCCTCGGGACGGCGTATCCCGTCTCCTCCCGGATCTCGGCGAAGTGGTCCCGGACATCCTCCATCGACAGGGCCGGATTGAAGTAGCCGTTCGTTCTGGCGATGAAGAAGCGCGCGAGGTGGCCGGCGACGACCGTGTACATCTCGCCGGAGTCGGGGGAGTCCTCGTGCGCCAGATAGGCCACGGCAGGCACGACCAGCGCGGGGTCGAGTCTGTCGGCGAACGACCTCATCCCTTCGACGGTCATCGCGTTCCCAGTGGGGTCGGCTCTCTGGTCGGTTCCTGCTTTTGTCGTTTCGGCCCTACTGAGGGACTGGGTGAGTAGCCCTGGCAGTCGCATCGCTCAGAGCAATGCTCAGATCCTGTGGATCTGCTCGGGAGGGCGTACCTTCCCGAGTGATCGATCGACTGGTATCGAGTAGGCCGACGTTGGCGCGTCGGTCGGGAAGGCACGCCCGTGCTCACGGTAGTCAACGACGACGGCTCGACGCGAGATGGATCCCTGATCGACGAGATCGTCCGGGAGGGCGCCCGGCGAATGCTGGCCGCCGCTCTGGAAGCTGAAGTCGACGCATATATAGCCGAGTTGGCCAGTGAGAGAGACGAGCAGGGGCATCGTCTCGTGGTCCGTAACGGACATCGTCAGCCGCGGAAGGTCACCACGGCGTCCGGGGTGATCGAGGTGAAAACCCCTCGTGTGAACGACAGGCGCCTTGACGCGGCCACGGGTGACCGCAAGCGGTTCGCCTCGGCGATCCTGCCGCCCTGGGCCAGGAAGTCCCCGAAGATATCCGAGGTGCTGCCGCTGCTCTATCTGCACGGCCTGCCCTCCGGTGACTTCGTGCCCGCGCTGGAGCAGTTCCTGGGCAGCTCGGCCGGGCTCTCGCCCGCTACCATCACGCGCCTGACCGCGCAGTGGCAGGCCGACTACGCCGCCTTCGGCGAGCGCGATCTGTCCGAGGCGGACTATCTGTATGTCCGGGCCGATGGCATTCACCTGAATATCCGCCTGGAGCAGGCGAAAGCCTGCGTGCTGGTGCTGCTGGGCGTGCGCTCGGACGGCACCAAGGAACTCGTCGCGATGGCCGACGGCTACCGGGAGTCGTCGGAGTCCTGGGCGAACCTGCTGCGGGATGCCGCCCGGCGAGAGATGCGCGCTCCCGTCCTCGCGGTCGGCGACGGTGCTCTCGGCTTCTGGAAGGCCCTCGCCGAGGTGTTCCCGGCAACCCGCCCGCAAAGATGCTGGGTTCACAAAACCGCGAATGTCCTGGACAGCCTGCCGAAGTCGGCCCAGCCCGCGGCGAAGAAAGCGATCCAGGCCATCTACAACGCCGAAGACCGCGACCACGCGGCCCAGGCCGTGAAGGCGTTCGCCTAGCAGTACGGCCCGAAGTTCCCCATGGCCGTCAAGAAGATCACCGACGACGAGGGCGAGCTGCTGGCGTTCCATGAGTTCCCCGCTGAGCACTGGATCCACCTGCGGACCACGAACCCGATCGAGTCGACCTTCGCGACAGTCCGCCTGCGGACCAAGGTCACCCGTGGTGCCGGCTCCCGCGCGGCTGCCCTCGCGATGGTCTTCAAACTCGTCGAGTCCGCCCAGGCTCGCTGGCGGGCCGTGAACGCACCCCACCTCGTTGCCCTCGTCCGCGCCGGAGCCCGCTTCGAACACGGCGTCCTGGTCGAACGCGACCCCGCGGTGGCCGCGTGAATCCACAATGATCAGACGGCAAGTCGTAGCCACGGTGAAATCGTGAAGGGCGGATGGTGCCGCGATGACCGCGAAGGCACTGAAGATGTTGAAGGACGCGAACGCCGAAGGGATCGAGCACCCCGGCGGCACCCTGCTCGCCCACCTCAAGAGGGTCGAAGCCCTGCTCGCCTCGTGGGAAGGTCACCCGGCCCTGCGGGCTGCGGGTTTGTGCCATGCCTTCTACGGCACCGACGGGTTTCCGGTCCCACTGCTGGACTTGGAACATCGAGCAGACTTGGTAGAGGCGATCGGAGCAGACGCCGAGACGCTCGTCTACCTGTACGCCTCCTGCGACCGCAAGGCCACCTATCGGACGCTTGCCGAGGATGACGCGATGCTCCTCGACCGATTCACCGGTGCCAGAGTCCAACCAAATATCGGCCAGCGTCGGGATCTCGCCGAGCTGGCCGCCGCCAACGAGCTGGATCTCGCCGCGCTCAGTCCGGAGATCCGAACTGAGCGCGGCGCCAGCCTGCTCAGCCTGTTCGCCCGGTGGCGCCCACTGCTGTCGGAGTCGGCATGGGCGCACTGCCGCAACGTGTTGGGCTAACCGCAGTCACCAAACCCTTTGCCATCCATAGGTATTCACTATTTCTCCATCACTCATTCCGCGGCAACTGTCCGACGCCTCGGGCGCAGCGCCGGACACGCCAGCAGATCCGTCCGGCGTGGGCCCCTCGGCCAACGCCGACCAGGGCCAGTAGCGGTCAGCCTGTGGCCCTGTCGGCCATGACCAGCCGTGCCGATGCCGTCTCCGGCAGGCGCCAGAGGATCGGCAGGGCCAGGAGGGCGACGGCGGCGACCATGACACCGGGGACGAGGCGCCAGCCGGTGCTGTCGACCAGGGCCTGGGAAAGGTACGGGGTGAGACCGCCGAAGATCGTCGTGGCGACTGTCCCCACAGCGAGACCGCTCAGCCGGCCCTCGACCGGGAACTGCTCCGGAGCGGAGGAGGCGCCCACGGCGCTGACCCCGACCGCCACCAGCGCCAGGACCACTGCCCCGGTGAGTGCGAGCGCTGCATGCCCGCGCGTCATGAACGCGAACATCGACACCGGCAGGACCAGCGACAGAACGGCGAAGAGCACGAGTGTGGGCCGTCGTCCGACGCGGTCCGCCATCGCACCGGCGAAGGGCGTGATGACGATGACCGCGACCGAGGCGATGGTCGCAAGCCAGAGGGCGTCGCTTTCCGCGAAGCCGCCCACAGCCGTCAGATAGGTGGGGACGTAGGTGATGCCCACGTAGTAGGTGATGGAGCCCAGCGCGGAGATCGTGAACGTCCGGCACAGGGCAGGGCGTTGGCCTCGCAGGGTCCGCCGCAACGGGGCCCGGTCCGTGGCGCGTGCCTGCTTGAGCTCCTCGAACGCCGGGGACTCCTGCATGGTGGAGCGCGCTATCAGGGTGCCCGCCGCAAGCAGGGCGCCGAAGAGGAACGGGATGCGCCAGCCCCAGGAGTCCAGCGCCGGACCGCTCGTGAGCGCGGTGGTCAGCGCGGCCACGCCGACGGCCAGCAGCGCGCCGACCTCGCTGGCGGCGGAGGCCAGGGACGCCACCAGCCCGCGCCTCCGGGGCGGGGCGCCTTCGACGAGGTAGGTCATGACACCGGTGTACTCGCCGCCCACCGAGAAGCCCATGACACAGCGCAGCAGCAACAGCACCACACCCGCCGCGGAGCCGATCTGCTCGCGCGTGGGCAGAAGAGCCGTGACCAGCATGGCCACAGTCATCACCGCCATCGATGCCAGCAGGACCCTGCGCCGCCCCAGCCGGTCCCCGATGTGACCGAACACCAGCGCGCCGAGCGGGCGCATCACGTAGGCGACGGCGAAGACCGCGAGAGTCGTGAGGACGGACGAGGCGCCCGAGCCGAAGAACACCCGGGACAGAACGGTGGTCATGAACAGGTACAGCGTGAAGTCGTACCACTCGACGACCGTCGAAAACGCCGCCACCCCCATGGAGGCACGCGACAGGGCGGGCGACGCCACCGGCGAGGGGGAAGCGGCGCAAGGCAAGTGAAGATCCATGGTTCTGGGCTCTCGGGGAGTTCGGCGACGCTCAGGGCGGGGCGCGCTTGCGGGGAGGAGCTGAGAGCTGTCGACCGTAACATCGATTCGATGCGAATATCGATTCGATGTGCACTGTGAGACGATGGCTCCATGCTCGAACTCGCCATCCTGGGCTTTCTCGCCGAAAGCCCCCTGCCGGGTCATGAACTGCGCCGCCGTGTCTCGCACCTGACCGGCTACACCCGCCCGGTCAGCGACGGCAGTCTCTACCCGGCCATCAACCGCCTGGCCAAGGCGGGCCTGCTGGAACGCCGGGCCGACCCGCGCGCGGGCGCCGCCCGCTACGTACTGAGCCTGACCGAGGCCGGCCGCGCCGACATGCTGGAACGCCTGCGCAAGCCCGCCGAGCACGAGATCACCGACCACACGCGCTTCTACACCGTGCTGTCCTTCCTCTCGCTTCTCCCTGACCTCGCCGAACAGCACGCGGTGCTGCGCCGGCGCCTCGCCTTCCTGGAGGAGCCGGCGAGCTTCTTCTACGACGGGGAGCGGCCGATGCGCGCCGAAGAGGTCACCGACCCCTACCGGCGCGGCATGCTCCTGGCCGCCCGCGCAACCAGCCGCGCCGAACGCACCTGGCTCCGCGAAGTGCTGGGCGAACAGCCGCCCGCGTAATCCTGAAAGGCACGGAGGTACTTCCATGCTCGCGTCCTGGTACGACGAACAGGGCCCCGCCGCCGTCCTGCACGTCGGTGAGTTGCCCGACCCCCAGGCCGGCCCCGGCGAGGTCCGCGTCCGCGTGACCGTCTCCGGGATCAATCCCGGAGACACCAAGAAGCGGCGCGGCTGGCTCGGCTCCTCGATGCCCTACCCCTGCGTGATCCCGCACAGCGACGCCGCCGGCGTCATCGATGCGGTGGGCGAGGGAGTCGACGCCCGCCGCGTCGGGCAGCGGGTATGGGTCTACGGCGCCCAGTCCTACCGCGCCTTCGGGACCGCCGCCCAGTACACCGTCGTACCCGACCAGCAGGCCGTCCGGCTCCCCGGCCACCTCGGCGACGAGCTGGGCGCGAGTCTGGGGATCCCCGGGATCACCGCCCACCGCGCGGTGTTCGCCGACGGCCCGGTCGACGGCCGGCTCGTGCTCGTGCACGGGGTGCTCGGCGGCGTCGGCTCCCTGGCTGCCCAACTCGCCCGCTGGGGTGGCGCCACCGTGATCGGCACGGTCCGCCGCAGCAGCGATCTGGACGGCGTCGACCCGGCTGTCGTCTCCCACGCCGTCGCACTGGACTCCGGGGACCCGGCGGCGGCGATCCGCTCGTACGCGCCCGACGGCGTGCACCGCGTCGTCGAGGTGTCCCTGTCGGCCAACGCGGACCTGGACAACGCGGTCACCGCGCTCGACGCCGTCATCGCCGCCTACGGAACCCACGCCGACCGCACCGAACTGCCTTTCTGGCCCCTGCTGTTCAACAACGTCACCGTGCGGCTGCTGGGCAGTGACGACTTCCCGGCCGCGGCGAAGCGGCAGGCCGCCCGCGACCTCACCGCGGCGGCCGCGGTCGGCGCCCTCACCGTCGACATCGGCGACCGCTTCCCGCTGGCGGACATCGCCAAGGCCAACGACCGGGTCGACGCGGGCGCACGAGGCCGGGTACTGATCACCGTCAGCCCCTGACCAGCACATCGCCGGTCACCGGTCGCCGTGCCACAAGGACGAGAGGCATTAGTACCGGGGTACTAACCGCACCCCGACGGTTCGGTCCCACAGGAGGCAGGGAGCGCGAGAAACCGCCCCTAGCTTGAGATGAGGGGTCGATCGACCCCGCGCACTCACGTAACGATCTCTTCTCCTGTGGGAGTAATCCGTGGCCACCTTTCTGTACCGACTGGGACGGTTCGCCTTTCGGCGACGACGCCTCGTCCTCGTGTTGTGGATCGCAGTCCTGGCCGCCGTAGGCATGGGCGCCATGAGTTCCACCGGCAAGACCTCGGACAGCTTCACGCTGCCCGGCACCCAGTCCCAGAAAGCCATCGACCTGCTGGGCGAGGAGTTCCCGCAGGCATCCGCCGGCGGCGCCTCAGCCCGGGTCGTTTTCGAAGCACCCGACGGGCAGAAGCTGACCGCCACTGCCACCAAGGCCGCGGTCGAGTCGCTGGTCGCGAAGCTGGAGAAGTCGCCGCAGGTAGCGAGCGTCTCCGACCCCTTCACCAGCGGCCAGGTCAGCAAGGACGGCACCATCGGCTACGCCGGGGTGACGTACAAGGTCGCCGAGGCCGACGTCAGTGACGCCGCGCACGACGTCCAGACCGCTGTCGTGGAGCAGGGCGAGAAGGCCGGCATCACGGTGAGCCTGGGCGGCGATGCCGTCGCCGACACAGCCGCCAGCAAGGCCGCCGAGCTGATCGGTCTCGGCGTCGCCGCCGTCGCCCTGATGATCACCTTCGGATCGCTGATCGCCGCCGGGCTGCCCCTGCTCACCGCGATCCTCGGCGTGGGTGCGGCCATCCTGTCGATCACCGTCGCCACCCAGTTCTTCGACATCGCCTCCCAGACGTCCGCGCTCGCACTGATGCTGGGCCTGGCCGTTGCGATCGACTACGCCCTGTTCATCGTGTCCCGCTACCGCAACGAGATCCGCGACGGGCACGACCCGGAAGAGGCCTGCGGACGGGCCCTGGGCACCGCCGGCTCCGCGGTCGTCTTCGCCGGCCTGACTGTGATCATCGCGCTGGCCGGACTGAGCGTCATCGGCATCCAGATGCTCACCTCCATGGGCCTGGGCTCCGCCTTCGCCGTCGCCGTCGCCGTGGTGATCGCGCTGACCCTGCTGCCCGCCCTGCTCGGCTTCGCCGGAATGCGGATCATGAAGGGCAAACTGCTGTCCCGCCGCATGAAGGCCCTGGAGCGCGGCGAGGGCGAGTCGATGGGCGTGCGCTGGGCCAAGTTCGTCACCCGCAACCCCGTCAAGGTCCTCGCCGTCTCGGTGATCGGCCTCGGACTGTTGGCCATCCCCGCCATGTCACTGCGTCTGACCCTGCCCGACGACTCCATGAAGCCCCCAGGCAGCACCCAGCGCCTGGCCTACGACACCCTCAGCAAGGGCTTCGGGCCGGGCTTCAACGGCCCGCTGACCGTGGTCGTCGACGCCCGCGACAGCGACGACCCCGAGGCCGCCGCCGCGGACGCGACCGCGGTGCTCGGCAAGCTGGACGACGTCGCCTCGGTCCGCGACGCGGCCTTCAACGAGGCCGGTGACGTCGCGATCATCGGTGTCGTCCCGGAGAGCTCCCCGACCAGTCATGCCACCAAGGACCTGGTCGGCGACATCCGCGACCACAGCGCCGCCCTGCAGAAGGACACCGGCGCCGACCTGATGGTCACCGGCGCCACCGCCGTCAACATCGACGTCTCCACCAAGCTCGCCCAGGCCCTCATTCCCTACCTCGCCATCGTCGTCGGCCTGGCCCTGATCCTGCTCCTGCTGGTCTTCCGCTCGATCCTGATCCCTCTCAAGGCCGCCCTCGGCTTCCTGCTCACCATCGCCTCCACCCTCGGCGTCCTGGTCGCCGTCTTCCAGTGGGGCTGGCTCGCGGATGTCTTCGGCGTCGACCAGACGGCACCCATCGTCAGCGTGCTGCCCATCCTGTTGATCGGTGTCGTCTTCGGCCTCGCCATGGACTACGAGGTCTTCCTCGTCACCCGGATGCGGGAGGAGTACGTCCACGGGGCCACCCCCACACAGGCCGTCATCGGGGGCTTCCGGCACAGCGGTCGGGTGGTCACCGCCGCCGCGGTCATCATGATCGCCGTCTTTTCAGGGTTCCTCCTCGACGACGCCGCACTGATCAAGTCGGTCGGCCTGGGACTCGCTTCCGCCGTCCTCTTCGACGCCTTCGTGGTCCGCATGACCATCGTCCCGGCGGTGCTGGCCCTGCTCGGCCACCGCGCCTGGGCCCTGCCCAGGTGGCTCGACCGAGCCCTGCCCAACGTGGATATCGAGGGCGAGAAGCTGCGCCACACGCTGGACGCCGACAGCGCGAGCACCACACCCGAACCCGTACTCGCCGGCGTGGGCGCCTGGGTCCACACGGGCCCAGGCAGCTACAGCGACCCGCAGGCCTTCACCAGCGGCTCCGGCACCGATGCCTCGGACACGACCACGTTCACGTCGCCGCTTCCGCGACACCACCACGGCCGACCCCGGGGACTGTCCGGGCTCGTGCAGCGCCGCGCTGACGACGGTGGCACTGAGACCCCCGTAGACACAGGTGCCGGGTTCCACCCAGCCTCGGACAGCGCCTCCACCGGCGTCAACGGCCCCGGCGAAACGGCGACGCCGAGCCGTCGTGCGAAGCTCCGCAGCGAGAATCTGGGACTGTCCAGGTTCAAGCAGCGTCTCGCACGCACCGGTGACGCCACCCCGCCCGCCGACATGACCGAGCCGAAGGCCAGCACGATGAAGGGGATACGGAAGAAGATGTTCCGCAAGCGCTGACCGGGACGTGTCGTAGCCGCAGCTGCCGACCACCGCCCGACCCACAACCGGAACGGCCGCCTCCCACCGGCCGCCCCAGCCCCGCCCGCCGGTCCAATCCCCCGGGACCGGCGGGCGGCCCCCGACCCGCGAAGGACTCCCCGTGACCGTGCCTGGCGCACCCGCCCCCCGCCCGGGCAAAGACCGGACCCTGGAGACCCTGGCCAGCGATTCCGAGCAGCGCGTGATCGCCTCAGTCCTCTTCCGGCTGGCCGCGTTGCAGCGAGCCGACCGAGCCCACCCCAAGATCCGCCACTGGGGGATTCCGGCTCTTTGCGCCGCGCTCGGCGCCACCTCCTACCTCAACCCCTTCAACAAGGGCGACGTACCGGCGCAGGTCGCACTCATCGCCGCCTTCGCCGTCCCCCTCCTGTGGCGGGAGCGCCGGCCCATGCTCGTCTTCGCGCTCACCACCGCCGCGTCCGTGGCAGCCCTCCCCCTGGGGGTGATGACCGGCTCCGAGTCCGCACGCGTCGTGGCCCTCTTCAACGTCGGCCGCCGCTGCACCCCGCGCCAACTGGCCCTCGCCGTCATCGTCACCACCGCGCAGCTCGTCGCGTGGGCCGCCGTGTTCTGGAGGGGCCGCCAGCTGGAGCACGCCACCCGGCCGGAGGTCGTGACCCTGCTGGCGATGACCGCGATGGCGGCGTTCGCCGCGCTCGGTCTGCTGAGCCGACTGGCCACCGCCTACATCGACACCCTGAGGAAGGAACGCGACCAGCAGGCCCGCCTCGCCACCGCGCAGGAACGCGCCCGCGTATCCCGTGAAATGCACGACGTCCTCGGGCACACCCTCTCCGTCATCGTCGGCCTCGCCGACGGCGCCGCCGCCCTCGCCGCGACCAAACCCGAACGCGGCGCCCAGACACTCCGCATCATCAGTGACAGCGGACGTGACGCCCTGGCCGAACTGCGTCGCCTTCTCGCCGTCATCGGCGCGGACAACGAAGGAGCGGGCGACGCACCGCTCGCCCCACAGCCCGGTCTGACCGACCTCGACTCACTGCTGGAGCGCGTCCGTGCGGCGGGCCCCACCGTCACCCTGGACGCCCACGGCGACCTCACACGCCTGCCACCGGGTCTGCAGCTGTCCGTCTACCGCATCGTCCAGGAGGCCCTGACCAACACCGTCAAGTACGCCGCCTCCGACACCTCCGTCCGCGTGTCCCTCACCTCCGGCCCGGAGGCCCTCCACGTCACCGTGGAGGACGACGGACCGCTCCGTGATCCGGGAACCAGTCGTCGCCAAACCGGGAGTGGTCGTGGCCTGGTCGGCATGCGTGAACGCGTCGCCCTGTACAAGGGCACCGTCACCGCGGGCCCCAACTCCCGCGGGGGCTGGACCGTCCACGCGTTCCTCGTCCCCAAACCGCCCTCCCCCAACTTCTCGGCCTCGCACGAGCAGGGGGAACACCCATCCTCCCCGGAGCACCGCTCATGACCACAGTTCTCATCGTCGACGACCAGGCCCTGCAGCGCATGGGCTTCAACATGCTCCTGGAGGCCCAGCCCGAGATGACCGTCGTAGGTGAGGCCACCAACGGTGCCGAAGCGGTCCGTATGACTGCCGAACTGCGTCCCGACGTCGTCCTGATGGACGTACGCATGCCCGGCATGGACGGCATCGAGGCCACCCGGCGCATCGTCGAGTCGGGCGGCCGCTCCCGCATCCTGGTGCTCACCACCTTCGACCTCGACGAATACGCCTACGACGCCCTACGCGCCGGAGCCAGCGGTTTCCTCCTCAAGGACGCCCTTCCCGAGGAACTCGTCGCCGGCGTCCGCGCGGTGGCCGCCGGCGACGCGGTCATCTCGCCCGGCCTCACCCGCAAACTCATCGACACCTTCGGCGACCGCCTACCAGGCCATTCACCTCAGCAGCAGCTCCGACTCGACGAACTCACCCAGCGCGAACGCGAAGTCCTCACCGCCATCGCCAGTGGCTGGACCAACACGGAGATCGCCGAACGCCTCCATCTCGCCGAATCGACCGTCAAGTCCCACATCGGCCGCATCCTTACCAAGATCGACGCCCGCGACCGCGTCCAGGCCGTGATCTTCGCCTACGACACCGGACTCGTCCGCCCGGCCTGACCCACCCCGCCCCGCTCACCCCGCTCGCCCGGCTCGTCCGATGCCCGGGCCATCTCCCCGCGTCCTCACCCGTGTTCACCGCTACGTCCCCTAAGCCAGACCACCTCGGCAGCACCGCAGTCGAGCATCCACAACGAAGGAACAGGACACAGCAATGGGATCACTGGCACGAACCGGCATGGGCGTGGCCCTGGCGTGCGGGGTACTGGTCACCGCCGTCAGCATCGGACAGAACTCGAACAGCGACGGCGACAAAGCACGAGTGAAGAAGGCATCGGCACCGGCAGCGGTGCCGGCACCTCCCAAGGGTCCGTACGTCGCTCTTGGGGACTCGTACACCTCGGGCCCCAGGATCCCTCCCCAGACCGGCGATCCGGCCGGCTGCGACCGGTCCGGCCGCAACTACCCGTCCGTCGTGGCGAAGGAACTCGGTATCAAGGCGGCCGACTTCCGCGACGTCAGCTGCAGCGGCGCCACCATCGCCGACCTCACCACCCCTCAGTCCACCGACCACGGCACCAACCCCGCCCAGCTCTCGGCGCTTTCCGCCTCCACGAGGGTGGTCACCCTCGGCATCGGCGGCAACGACATCGGCTTCAGCTCGATGATGACCGAGTGCGTCGCCACCGGATCGCTCTTCAAGCTGGCCGACCGGCTCACAGACGTCACCGACAACGCGCCTTGCAAGGAGAAGTACGCCCCCGGCGACGCCGACGAAGTGGCCCAGAAGATACGCGCCACGGGCGACCGCCTCGCTCGAGCTCTGACCGAGATCGACCGCCGCGCGCCCGAGGCCAGTGTCTATGTTGTCGGCTACCCCGCGATCCTGCCCGCCGAAGGCACCGAGTGCGGCCGCGAACTGCCCCTCGCCCCCGGCGACGTGACGTTCCTGCGCCAGAAGCAGCAGGAACTCAACACCATGCTCGGCGAACGCGCCCAGGCCGCCGGGGCGACGTACGTCGACACGTATGCCCCGTCCACCGGACACGACGCTTGTTCTTCTGCCGGCACCCGCTGGATCGAACCCCTCCGGCCCAGCAGCCCAGCAGCCGTCGTCCATCCCAACGAACACGGTGAACGAGGCATGGCCACCGCCGTCCTGAGCGCCATGAAGCACTGACGACACCCCAGCAGCGCGTAAGCCGCGGCTCACCGGCAGGGGCCAGCCCCGTCCACGTCCTTCACACACCCGCGACTCCGGACGCGTGTGCTCGAGCGGAGCGCGCGCCCGGTACGCACCGGCCGCCCGTGGGGACAGGCGACGGTGCGAGGAAGGGCCCGGCCGCGATCCGAAATATTTCACGATCCGCGGCCGGGTCCTCACCCTCTGATCCGCCCCGCTCCGAACATGGCGGCCGAACGCCTCCGGGCCCGGTCCCCCGGGAGAACACCCGCATGACCACCGTTCTCATCGTCAACGACCAGGCTCTGCAACGTCTCGGCCTGCGCATGTTCCTGGAAGCCCAGCCCGACCTCACGGTCGTGGGCGAAGCGACCGACTGCGCCCAAGCAGTCCGAGCCGCCAGCGCCCTCCAACCCGACGTCGTCCTCCTGAACCTGGGCCGAACGGACGCCGACCTCGTTCAGGCCATACGTCGCATCACCCAACCCGACTGCCATGCCAAGGCCTCTCGCCCCGAACCGGCAAGCGGACTCCCCCCGCGCGTGGTCGTGCTGATTCCATCCGACGGCGACGAGTACGCCTGTGCCACCCTGCGCGCGGGTGCCGACGGAATCCTCCTCAAGGACGCCCTCCCCGAAGAACTCACCGCAACGGTCCGCATCGTCGCGATGGGAGGCTCAGTTCTGTCTCCTCGTCTCACGCACGCTCTGATCGAGGCCGTCCGTGAACGGGATTCCACCGGCAGGCCCGACCGAAAACGGAGGCTGTCCCGCCTCACGGAACGCGAGACCGAAGTACTTGCCGCTCTCGCCTCCGGCTGGAGCAACTCGGAGATCGCCGAGCGACTGTCGATAGCGCCGACCACGGTCAAGACCCACATCAGCAGCATTCTCGCCAAGATCGGCACCCGTGCCCGGGTGCAGGCCGTCGTGTTCGCCTATGAGACAGGTCTGGTCAGGCCTCCATGGCAACAACCCCGTCCGCGCGATCAAACTTCTCGGATCAGCCAGGAGGAGGGTTCAGGTCCACCTGTAGAACGGCGACAACGACGTTGGCCTTCGTAATCCAAGTCGGCAGCCGGAATCCGAAAGAGCCGACTGGGCGCGGAAGTTGCCTCCGCATATCGACCACTACGCCCCACCCATGGGAGTTGCCGTCGAGCACTCCGACCGGAATCGACGACGGCGGCGTTCTCTCCCTTGCCGTTCTCGTGACTCCGCAATGATGATCTGAAGGAAACGGCCTAGGTGCATCGAAGTGATGCGCCGTCACCTCTGAGGAATGACGGTGATCTCGATGCCAACTATCCCTCTATTGTGCCAAGTAAAAAGCCTCGTCACAGGCTTTTAACGCCGTACCCGCGGCATCCCCAGGCCGATCCACGAGATGATCTCCCGCTGGATCTCGTTGTTGCCGCCGCCGAAGGTGAAGATCACGGCGGACCGGTAGCCGCGTTCGAGTTCGCCGTGCAGCACGGCGCCCGCCGATCCCTCCTGGAGTGCGCCGGGGGCGGCGACGACCTCCATCAGCCAGGCGTAGGCGTCGCGGCGGGCCTCCGAGCCGTAGACCTTGACGGCGGAGGCGTCCTGCGGGGTGAGGGTGCCGTTCTGGAGGGCGCCGACCATCTGCCAGTTGAGGAGCTTGAGCGCGTCGAGCTTCACATGGGTCCGGGCGAGCAGGCGGCGCACCCAGGGCAGGTCGACCACCCGGCGGCCGTCGGCGAGCTTGGTCTCCGTCGCCCAGCGCTGCACGTCGTGCAGGGCGCGGATCGCCATCGTGCCGTGCGCGGCGAGGGTCACCCGCTCGTGGTTGAGCTGGTTGGTGATCAGCCGCCAGCCCTGGTTCTCGGCGCCGACCCGCCGCGAGACGGGGACGCGCACGTTCTCGTAGTAGCTGGCGGTGGTGTCGTGCGAGGCGAGGGTGCGGATCACCGTGCAGGAGTATCCGGGGTCGCCGGTCGGCACGAGGAGCATGGTGATGCCCTTGTGCGGCGGGGCCTCGGGGTCGGTGCGCACCGCGAGCCACACCCAGTCGGCGGTGTCGCCGTTGGTCGTCCAGATCTTCTGCCCGTTGACGACGTACGTGTCGCCGTCGCGCACCGCGCGCGTCTTGAGGGCGGCGAGGTCGGTGCCCGCGTCGGGTTCGCTGTAGCCGATCGCGAAGTCGATCTCACCGGCGAGGATCTTCGGCAGGAAGTACGCCTTCTGCTCGTCGGTGCCATACCGCATGATCGTCGGTCCGACCGTGTTCAGCGCCATCAGCGGCAGCGGCACGCCGGCCTGGGCGGCCTCGTCGAAGAAGACGAACTGCTCGATCGGGGTGAGGCCGCGGCCGCCGTACTCCTCGGGCCAGCCGACGCCGAGCCAGCCGTCCGCGCCGAGGCGGCGGATCGTCTCGCGGTAGAAGCGCTTCGCGGCGACCGGGTCGATGTGCCGGGCGTAGGCGTTGTGCGGCACCAGTTCGGCGAAGTAGGCGCGCAGTTCGGTGCGCAGCCGCAGTTGCTCGGGCGTGTGGTCGAGGTGCACGGCGCCTCCTGGCTCCCCAAGGCCGGTCCTGACGGCGCACACGGTAGAACGTGTTTCAGAAATTGGGAATGGCAGGGGCGCGCTTCCTTCGTTTCCCGGGCGCGGGGGCCTCAGGCCAGCGTGGCCATGAACTCCGTGCAGGCTTCGGCACAGGCGCGGCAGGCGGCAGCGCCCTCCTCGGCCCCGGGGTGCTTGTCGAAGACGTGGGCGGTCTCCAGGCACACGGTCCGGCACCACTCCAGCTGGGCGCGTATCCCGGCCTCGTCCAGGCGGTTGTCCTCGGACAGCACGCGACAGGTCGCGTCGCACACCTCCGCGCACATGATGCCCTTGCGGCGCAGCAGCGCCTGATCGTCGGTCCCGTCCGGATCCACGAGGCTCGCGCGCAGCGCACTTTCCCGCGCGCACTCGGTGCACGCCTGGGCACAGGCGAAGCGGTCCTCCAGGAACCGGAAGAGCTCCTGTTGCGATGTCTGGTACGTCTGAGATGTCGTCGGAGTCACCTCTGACGGGTAGCCGGGCGCGGCGGCACGAAACCCGTGGACCTGCCCGGAGGCGGCACCGACCGCCGCACACCGCCGACACTGCCGCGCACTGCCGCGCGCGAGATCGCGAGCTGTCGTCCAGGAGGGTCGTGTGCTCGGAACGGCGGGTTCGTACCTTGATGACGGATTCATGCCCTATTTGGTGGGTATTCGCCTGATATGACTACCGCAAGCGTTCAGCTGGCCGCCGCGAGCGGCCTGCTCAGCCTCGTGCTGTTCGTGGTCGCGATGGCCGTGCTCGCCGTGCTGGGGGGCAGCTTCTGGCTGGGCACGCGAGTGAAGTCGCGCGAGTCGGCCCGGCCGCGCCCCGAGGAGCAGCCGCACCTCCCGCCGGACGGCGCGGTGCACGAGATACGCGAGAACCGGGAACCCGACGAGGTGCCGCGGACGCCGAAGGGCGGCCGTCCCCTCACGCCGTACGAGCTGACCAACATGCAGACCCGGTCGAGCGGGGACAAGACACGGCCGCGCTGGAGCCGCGGCAGCAGTGGCTCCTTCGGCGGGGGCGGTATCGGATCCCACTGACCCGGACCGGCGGGCCGAGCGGAGCCGAAGGGCGCCCGAGCCGGTCACACCAGGCCACACGGGAGGAGTCGAGCGGGGCGGGCCGCCCCCCGGGCCCCGCCCCCCCCCCCCCCCCCCCCCGCGCCCCCCCCCCCCCCCCAGCCGCCCGCCCCCCCCCCCCCCCCCCCCCCGCCCCGCTGCACCCCTGACGGCCCGCCCCGCTGCACCCCTGACGGCCCGCCCCGCTGCACCCCTGACGGCCCGCCCCGCTGCACCCCTGACGGCCCGCCCCGCCACGCCTGCGGGGGCCTCGGTCAGGCCCCGACGTAGTCCGCGAGGTGTTCGCCGGTGAGGGTGGACCGGGCGGCGACGAGATCGGCGGGGGGGGCCTCGAAGACGATCCGGCCGCCGTCGTGACCCGCGCCGGGACCGAGGTCGATGATCCAGTCGGCGTGCGCCATCACCGCCGGGTGGTGCTCGACGACGATGACCGACTTGCCGGCGTCGACGAGCCGGTCGAGCAGGCCGAGCAACTGCTCGACGTCGGCGAGGTGCAGGCCGGTGGTCGGCTCGTCGAGTACGTAGACACCGCCCTTCTCGCCCATGTGGGTGGCCAGCTTCAGCCGCTGCCGCTCGCCGCCGGACAGCGTGGTGAGCGGCTGGCCGAGGCTGAGGTAGCCGAGCCCGACGTCGGCGAGCCGGCCCAGGATGCGGTGCGCGGCCGGCGTGCTCGCCTCACCGGCGCCGAAGAACTCCTCGGCCTCGCTCACCGACATCGCGAGCACCTCGCTGATGTCGCGGCCGCCGAGGTGGTACTCGAGGACCGCGGCCTGGTACCGCTTCCCCTCGCACTCCTCGCAGGTGGTGGCCACACTCGCCATCATCGCCAGGTCGGTGTAGACGACGCCGACGCCGTTGCAGGTGGGGCAGGCGCCCTCGGAGTTGGCGCTGAACAGCGCCGGTTTCACGCCGTTGACCTTCGCGAACGCCTTGCGGATCGGGTCGAGCAGGCCGGTGTACGTCGCCGGGTTGCTGCGTCGGGAGCCGCGGATCGCGCCCTGGTCGACCGACACCACGCCCTCTCCGGCCGGGATCGACCCGTGCACGAGCGAGCTCTTGCCGGAGCCCGCCACGCCGGTGACCACACAGAGCACCCCGAGCGGGATACCGACGTCGACATTGCGCAGGTTGTGCGCCGTCGCGCCGCGGATCTCCAGCGTGCCGGTGGGCTTGCGCACGCTCTCCTTGACGGCGGCCCGGTCGTCGAGATGGCGGCCGGTGATGGTGTCGCCGGACCGCAGCCCCTCGACGGTGCCCTCGAAACAGACGGTGCCGCCCGCCGTGCCGGCCCCGGGGCCGAGATCGACGACGTGGTCGGCGATCGCGATGGTCTGCGGCTTGTGTTCCACCACGAGCACCGTGTTGCCCTTGTCCCGCAGCCGCAGCAGCAGGTCGTTCATCCGGCTGATGTCGTGCGGGTGCAGTCCCGTGGTGGGCTCGTCGAAGACGTAGGTGACATCGGTGAGCGAGGAGCCGAGGTGGCGGATCATCTTGACGCGCTGCGCCTCACCGCCGGACAGCGTGCCCGACGGCCGGTCGAGCGAGAGGTAGCCGAGACCGATCTCCACGAACGACTCGAGGGTGTGCTGGAGCGCGGTGAGCAGCGGCGCCACCGACGGCTCGTCGAGGCCGCGCACCCATGCGGCCAGGTCGCTGATCTGCATCGCACAGGCGTCGGCGATGCTGACCTTGTCGATCTTCGAGGACCGGGCGCCCTCGCTGAGCCGGGTGCCGTCGCACTCGGGACAGACGGTGAACGTCATCGCCCGCTCCACGAACGCCCGGATGTGCGGCTGGAGCGCGTCGATGTCCTTGGCGAGCATCGACTTCTGGATCTTCGGGATCAGCCCTTCGTACGTCAGGTTGATGCCGTCGACCTTGATCTTCGTCGGCTCCTTGTGCAGGAGGTCGTGCAGCTCCTTCTTGGTGAACCTGCGGATCGGCTTGTCCGGGTCGAAGAATCCGCAGCCGCCGAAGATACGGCCGTACCAGCCGTCCATGCTGTAGCCGGGGATGGTGAGCGCGCCCTCGTTGAGCGACTTGCTGTCGTCGTAGAGCTGGGTGAGGTCGATGTCGGAGACCGTGCCGCGGCCCTCGCAGCGGACACACATGCCGCCGGTACGGGAGTAGGTCGCCTTCACCGTCTTCTTGGTGCCGCGCTCGACGGTGATCCCGCCGCTCGCCCGGACCGAGGCGGTGTTGAAGGAGTAAGCGGTGGGCGGGCCGATGTGCGGCCGACCGAGCCTGCTGAAGAGGATGCGCAGCATCGCGTTGGCGTCCGTCGCCGTGCCGACGGTGGAGCGGGGGTCGGACCCCATCCGCTGCTGGTCGACGATGATCGCGGTCGTCAGCCCTTCGAGCACGTCGACCTCGGGCCGGGCCAGCGTCGGCATGAAGCCCTGGACGAACGCGCTGTAGGTCTCGTTGATCAGCCGCTGCGACTCCGCGGCGATCGTGTCGAACACCAGTGAGCTCTTGCCCGAGCCGGAGACGCCGGTGAACACCGTCAGCCGGCGCTTCGGGATCTCGATGCTGACGTCCTTGAGATTGTTCTCGCTGGCCCCGTGCACGCGGATCAGACCATGGCTGTCGGCGATGTGCTGCGCAGGCGGCGCGCCCGTCTTCTTGGCCATGCTCATCGTCTCTCCATCTGCTGCTCGCGACCGCCTTCGCGGGCTCGGGCGTCGCCTGGCTCGATCTGACCGACGCAACGCTATCCGTGACCCGATGACGGGCGCTTCTCGAATCCTGATCGGTTCGGTCGCGTTCAGGTTCGGACAGGGGGCGGACAGTAAGCGACAACGCGCGGCGCGGGCGGGCCGGAGGCGGTGGGATGGCCTGATTCGTCGTGCGGGATGAGGTGGAAGGTGGCCGACGTGATGCGGGCTGAACCAGCGCGGCGCGCGGACACGGGGGCGGGCGCGGTAGCGGACACCGCGAAACGGAGCGTGAAGCGGAAGGCCGGGCAGACCGTGAAGCAGAAGGCCCGGCAGAAACGGTGCGGCTGCGGAGCGCCCGCGTCCCAGGGCGCGGTCGGCGGGGCCGAGGAAAGGTTCCGGGGGCTGCTGGAGGCGGCGCCGGACGCCATGGTCATCGTCGACGACTCCGGCATCATCAGGCTCGTCAACGCCCAGACCGAGGCCCTGTTCGGGCACGGCCGCGAGGAACTGCTCGGCCAGCCGGTCGAGCTGCTCATCCCGCACCGGTTCCACGGCCAGCACACCGCGCACCGGAGCGGGTACACGGCCAACCGCCAGGTGCGTCCGATGGGCGCCGGGCTCGAACTGCACGGGCTGCGCAAGGACGGCACGGAGTTCCCCGTCGAGATCAGCCTCAGCCCGCTGGAGACGGCGGACGGGCTCCTGGTGTCGGCGGCCGTGCGCGACGTCAGCGACCGCAAGGCGGCCGAGGCGCGCATCAACGAGCTCGCGGCGCTCGTGGAGTCGTCGCAGGACGCGATCCTCGCCCACACCCTCGACGGGTACATCACCTACTGGAACGCGGCCGCGCAGCGCCTGTACGGCTACACGGCCGAGGAGGCCATCGGCCGGCACGTCTCGCTGCTGGCCCCGCCGGAGCTGCGGAGCGAGATCCGAGAGCTGCTCCAGCGGCTGCGGCACGCCGAGAAGGTCGAGCACTACGAGACGCTGCGGATGACCAGCAGCGGGGCGCTGCGCGACGTGGACGTCACGCTGTGGCCGACCCGGGACACCCACGGCGCCGTGATCGGGGCGTGCGCGATCGTGCGGGACATCAGCGACCGCAAGCGCGCGGAGGCCGAGCTCAAAGCCCTGTACGAACAGCAGCGGCACATCGCCCTGACGCTCCAGCGCAGTCTGATGGGCACGCCGCCCGCCCTGCCCGGTCTGGCCACCGCGAGTCGCTACCGGCCCGCCACCCAGGGCGCCGGCGTGGGTGGCGACTGGTTCGACCTGATCCCGCTGGGCGCCGACCGGGTGGGGGTGCTGATAGGCGATGTGATGGGCCGCGGGCTGGAAGCGGCCGCCGTGATGGGCCAGTTGCGGTCGGCCGCGCACGCGCTGGCCAAGACCGGTATGCAGCCCCGGCAGCTGATGCAGGCGCTGGACACCTGCGTCGGAGACCTCGACGTGCCCGACCAGCTCGTCACCTGCTGCTATCTGGTGATCGCCCCGGACGCGGGCACGGTGACGGTGTGCTCGGCGGGACATCTGCCGGTCCTGGTGGCCGGGGTGGACGAGGGTGTCAACGCCCTGCCCTGTCCGGTCAACGCTCCGCTCGGCGTGGGCGACATCCTGTACGAGCAGTCCAGTTCGGAGATAGCGCCCGGAGCCACCCTGGTGCTCTACACGGACGGCCTGATCGAGACGCCGGGCAGCGACATCGAGGTACGGATCGGCGAACTGACCCTGCTGCTGAACAAGTTGTTCGTCGGAACACCCTGTCTGGAGGGCGCGGCCGACCAGGTGCTGGCCGGGCTGCTGCCGGACGCCGACGGCCACAACGACGACGTGACCCTGCTGCTCGCGCAGCTGCCGGCCGCGCCCCTGGCCGCCGTCACCACCCACTTCCCGGCCGCCCCGGCCTCCGTGCCGGAAGGCCGGGCCTTCCTCCACAAGGCGCTGACCTCGTGGAACTGTACGGAACGGGCCGACGACGCGCTCCTGCTGCTGTCCGAGACGCTGACGAACGCCGTGCAGCACTCCGAGGGCCCGATCGGCCTGCATCTGCACCGCACCGCCACCGACCTCACGGTCGAGGTCAGCGACCCCAGCCCGCAGCTCCCCCAGCCGCGGGTGGCGGTCGAGGAGGCGGAGTCGGGCCGCGGTCTGATCCTGGTCCGTGCCCTCGCCGCCGGCTGGGGGGTGCGGCCGACGGACGAGGGCAAGACGACCTGGTTCACGCTGAAGCTGTGAGCCCCCGGGAGGGGCCGCCGCAGGCGAGCGCGAAGGCGTCCAGGTGCGCCTGGACGTACGGCACGGCCACCGCCCTGAGTTCCCGCTCGCCGTCGACGAAGGCGGGCTGGACGTTGACCTCGAAGACGACCCCGCCGTTCTCCGCGGCCAGGTCGACACCGGCGAAGGGGAGCCCGACCGAGGCGGTGGCCGCGACGGCGAGTTCGGCGAGCCGGGGCTGGAGGTCCTGCGGGGCGATGTGGACGGCGGTGGCGCCCTGGCAGGTGTTGCACGGGGTGTCGGTCTCCGGCTGGAGGTGCTCGCGGGCGTGCACGACACGGTCGCCCAGGACGAAGACACGGAACTGGTGGCGCCGGCCGTCGGCGGTGAAGTTGCCCGCGTCCCGGGAGAGCAGCCAGTCGGTGCCGCGCTCGGCGTAGTAGTCGGCGGCGAGCTCCAGTCGGGTGGAGTCGGTGACATGGAAGGTGTCGTTGCCGCCGGTGCCGACGACGGGCCGGGCCCAGGTGTCGCGGCCCAGCCGGTCGAACGCGTCGGCCGCCTCCCGCGGGGAGGGCCGGGACAGCACGGCGGTCTCCATCTGGGCGACACCGTCCCGGACGAAGCGTTCGACGGTGAGGTTCTTCTCGGTCGCGGTCCGCCAGGCGTCGGGTCCGGCGGCCAGGGTCACCACCCCGTGGCGCTCCAGCAGCTCCTGGAAGCCGGCGAGGGCCTGCCGGTGGTGCGGCGGGATCTCGTAGAGCAGCACGACGTCGGGTACGAAGTCCAGCCGCTCCTCGGGGACCCGGAGCCGTAACCGGCCGCCGTCACGGACGCCGCGGCCGGTTCCGCCGGTCGCGAAGTGCCGGGAGTCGACCCGGACGGGCGGGGCGCCGGTGAGCAGTACCACGGCGTCGGCGAGATACTCACGGCAGCCCTCGGGCGAGGTGGGGTCGGCGATCAGGGCGATGCACGGTCGGGACACAGCGGCCTCCACAGGCTCTCGACGCGCGCTCGTACCGCGGACGGGCCCTCACACGGCACGAGCGGTGTCACGGTTGGTGTCTGTCGCGCGGGTCGTCGTCGCGCCCGTCGCCCTTCGGAGCCGCTCCGGTGCGCGGAGCCGCGCCCGGGCCCGGACACGTGCCGGGCGGGGACGAGGACGACGGTCGACCACGGGGGGTGGGACTCGCCCCGCCGGATCCGCGTGCAGGGCTGGCCGACCACTGTAAGCACCGGGCGGGACGCCGTACCAGGGCGCACGACGGCCCGCCCGCTGCCCCTCCCCCTGCGCCGTCCGCCCCGGTCCGTGCGCCCTGGCCGGTCCGCCGTCTCATCCGTCCCAGGTCCAGTCGGCCACCTCGGGGAGGTCGGTGCCGTGGACGCGGATCCAGTCGTGGTGGCGCAGTCGCGCGTCCTCCATCCGCTGCCGTACGGCGGCGGCGCGCACGTCGAGGCCGGGGACGCGGTCGATGACGTCCATGACGAGGCGGTAGCGGTCGAGGTCGTTGCGGACGACCATGTCGAACGGTGTGGTCGTGGTGCCGAACTCCTTGTAGCCGCGCACGTGCAGGTTCTTGTGCCCGGTACGGCGGTAGGCGAGGCGGTGGATCAGCCACGGGTAGCCGTGGTAGGCGAAGACGACCGGCTTGTCGGTGGTGAACAGTCCGTCGTACTCGAAGTCGCCCATGCCGTGCGGGTGTTCGCCGCTCGGCAGCAGCCGGGCGATGTCGACGACGTTGACGACCCGCACGGCGAGCTCCGGCAGTTCGCGGCGCAGCAACTGGGCGGCGGCCAGCACCTCCTGGGTGGGGACGTCGCCCGCGCAGGCGAGCACCACGTCGGGTTCACGGGTCCCGTTCTCGGTGCCGGCCCAGTCCCAGATGCCGGCGCCGCGCGCGCAGTGGACACGGGCCTGGTCCATGCTCAGCCAGTCGAAACAGGGCTGCTTCCCGGCCACGATGACGTTGACGTAGTCGCGGCTGCGCAGGGTGTGGTCGGCCACCGACAGCAGGGTGTTGGCGTCAGGCGGCAGATAGACCCGTACGACCTCGGGGCTCTTGTTGAGGATGTGGTCGACGAAGCCGGGGTCCTGGTGGGAGAAGCCGTTGTGGTCCTGGCGCCATACGTGCGAGGTGAGCAGGTAGTTGAGGGAGGCGATCGGGGCGCGCCAGGGCAGCTTCCGGGTGACGCGCAGCCACTTGATGTGCTGGTTGACCATGGAGTCGACGATGTGCGCGAACGCCTCGTAGCACGAGAACAGTCCGTGCCGGCCGGTCAGCAGATAGCCCTCCAGCCAGCCCTGGCAGGTGTGTTCGGACAGGATCTCCATCACCCGGCCGTGCCGGTCGAGGTGCTCGTCGACCTGGAGGGTCTGCGCCTGCCAGGCCTTGCCACTGGCCGCGTAGACGGCCTGCAGCCGGTTGGACGCGGTCTCGTCCGGGCCGACGAGACGGAAGTCGCGCCGGCCGGCGGTGGCCCGCATCACGTCCTCGATCAACCCGCCCAGCACCGCGGTGGGTTCGTGCCGGGTGCCGCCCGGCCTGTCGACCGGGACGGCGTGCGACTCCAGTGCGGGCAGGGGGAGTTCACGCAGCAGCAGCCCGCCGTTGGCGTGCGGGGTGGCGCCGAGGCGGCGGGTACCGTCGGGGATCCAGGCGAGGACGTCCAGGCGGGGGCCGCCGTCGGCGTCGAAGAGTTCCTCGGGCCGGTAGGAGCGCAGCCAGGCCTCCAGCTGACGCAGGTGTTCGGGGTTGTCCCGGACGGCGGACAGCGGGACCTGGTGGGCGCGCCAGGTGCCCTCGACGGGCAGCCCGTCGACGTGGGCGGGGCCGGTCCAGCCCTTCGGGGTGCGCAGCACGATGACCGGCCAGCGGGGGCGCTCGCCGGAGCCGTCCTCGCGGGCGGCGCGCTGGAGGGCGGCGATGCGGTCCAGGGCGGTGTCCATGGCCTGAGCCATCGCGCGGTGGACGGCGTTCGGCTCGTCGCCGGTGACATGGATCGGATCGTGGCCGTAGCCGCGCAGCAGCTCGTCGAGCTCGGGTTCGGGGATCCGGGCCGGCACCGTGGGGTTGGCGATCTTGTAGCCGTTGAGGTGCAGGATCGGCAGGACCGCTCCGTCGTGGACGGGGTCGAGGAACTTGTTGGAGTGCCAGGCGGCGGCCAGCGGGCCGGTCTCGGACTCGCCGTCGCCGATCACGCAGGCCACGAGGAGGTCCGGGTTGTCGAAGGCGGCGCCGTAGGCGTGCGAGAGCGAGTAGCCGAGTTCGCCGCCCTCGTGGATCGAGCCGGGCGTCTCCGGGGCGACGTGGCTGGGGATGCCGCCGGGGAAGGAGAACTGCCGGAACAGCCGGGCCATGCCGGCCGCGTCGCGGGTGACGTCCGGATACGTCTCGGTGTAGGTGCCTTCCAGCCAGGAATTGGCGACGACCGCGGGACCGCCGTGGCCGGGGCCCCAGACGCACAGGGTGTGCAGGTCACGGGCGCGGATGACGCGGTTGAGGTGGGTGTACACGAGGTTCAGCCCCGGTGAGGTCCCCCAGTGGCCCAGCAGCCTCGGCTTCACGTGCTCGGGCCGCAGCGGCTCGGTGAGCAGCGGGTTGGCCATCAGGTAGATCTGCCCGACGGAGAGGTAGTTCGCGGCGCGCCAGTGGGCGTGCAGCGTCCTGAGCTCGTCGTCGGTGAGCCGGGCGGACGTCGCTTGCGGTTCGACGGGCATCTCGGGTTCCCTTCCGGATCGGGTCGCTCGAAGGTGCGTGCCGGTCCGCACCTCCCCACCCTCTCCGGCCGCCGGGTACCCGGCAGAGTCGAACGAGCCGTACGGAGGAGCGAAGCCGTCCTTACGAGGGGCGCGGCCCCGGCCGCTTCCGCGGGTCCGGCCCGGCACGCACTCCCCCGGAGGGCACCCGCAGCCGCGGCGGCCGGGTCGCCCACGTGCACCCGGTACGCGGGCACCCCTCCGCCCCGCGATCACACGCACCGGACGCGGCGAGCGCCGGCTGCCGGGCAGGCGACGCCCCGGTGCGGAGACGGCCTGGGGCCTCTAGCGCGCCCGGGCGGCGTCGAGGCCTTCGACATGGGCCACGTTCTGCCGGTCCTCGGCGTCCCCGCCCGACTCGGCGGCGAACCAGGCGTCGAGGATCTCCTTGAGCAGCGGCTCGGAGGTGAGGCGGAGGCTGAGGGCGAGGACGTTGGCGTCGTTCCAGCGGCGGGCGCCGTCGGCGGTGTAGGCGTCGGCGCACAGGGCGGCCCGGACGCCGGGCACCTTGTTCGCGGCGATCGACGCGCCGGTGCCGGTCCAGCAGCACACCACGGCCTGCTCCGAGGTTCCGTCGGCCACGTCCCGGGCCGCCGTCGCCGAGCACACCGCCCACCGGGGGTCGTCGCCGGGCCGCAGCGCGCCGTGCGGCACCACGTCGTGCCCTCGGCCGCGCAGTTCGGCGACGAGGGCGCGGGCCACTGGTTCGTCCATGTCCGAGGAGACGGAGATCCGCATGCCGGAAAGCCTACTGAGGAACCTGCCCGGGGGCACCGCACGCGTCCGCACCGCCCGGCCGTCGGCGGCGGCCGGGCGGTGCGGAGGGGCGGCACGGCGGCCCCATCGCCAACGGCACGGCGGCCCCATCGCCAACGGCGGGGGGGCTCCCCCCGCCCCCGGGGGTTGCCGCCCCCGGGTTCGCCGCCCCCCCCGCCGGGGCCGGGGGCGGTCCGACCCGCGACCGGCGCGGGTACGGCGCGGCGAAGGGCCGTGTGGCGGGGGGGGGGGGGGGGGCGGCGGGCGGGGGCGGGGGGGGGGGGGGGGGCGGCCCGGCGCCCCCATCGCCAACGGCGGGGCGCCCCCATCGCCACGGGGGGGGCGTCTCCCGCCGTTCGAGGAGTTCGCCGCCTCGGAGTTCGCCGCCTCGCCGTGCGGAGCCGGTGTCGATCGGACCAGGACCGGCAGCGGCCGTGCACGGATATGGACGCCGCCGTCGGCGCTGACCTAGGGTGCCGGGAAAGCGCTTTCTAGCATGGTCATGCCACTGTCCTAGCCGTCACTGCCCGGACCAGGAGCGTCGATGCCGACCACCGCACCGCAGGACCCCTCGCAGCCGTGGACCCGGAAGGCGTTCCTGCGGGGCATGACGGCCGTCGGGCTGGCCCCGCTGCTGCCCGCGGCCGCGCACGCCGCGTCGGCGGCCACCCGTCCCGGATTCGACCTGGTGCGGGACGGCGTCGCGGTCGACGTGTTCGTGGACGCGGCCGACGACCCCGCCGTGATCCGCGCGGCCGGGGACCTCCGGGCCGACGTGGAACGGGTCTGCGGGGTACGGCCCGATTTACGGCACACCCTGCCGGAACGGTCCACGGCGCTGGTCCTGGTGGGCACCCTCGGCGCGAGTCCGGTCATCGACCGGCTCGCGGCGCAGGGACGGCTGGACGTCCGGCGGGTGAAAGGGCGCTGGGAGGCCTCGGTGACCCAGGTGGTGGAGCACCCGGCACCCGGCGTGGACCGCGCGCTGGTGATCGCGGGCAGCGACCGGCGCGGCACGGTCTACGGGATCTACGACACCTCGGAACGCATCGGCGTCTCACCCTGGTACTGGTGGGCCGACGTACCGGTGGAGCAGCGTGACGCCGTCTCCGTGCCCGCGGGCCCCTTCGAACGGCGCGAACCGTCGGTCCGCTACCGGGGTGTCTTCATCAACGACGAGCAGAACCTGACCACTTGGTCGCAGCGCACCCAGGAGCCGGACAAGAACATCGGCCCGAAGACGTACCAGCGACTGTTCGAGCTGCTGCTGCGGCTGAAGGCCAACTACCTCTGGCCGGCCATGCACCCGTACTCCGACTTCTTCAACAAGTACCGGGAGAACCCTCAACTCGCCGACCACTACGGCATCGTCGTCGGCTCCAGCCACCCGGAGGCCCTGCTGCGCAACGGCGTCCACGAGTGGGCGCCGTGGGCCGAGGAGCACCGCGGCGCCGACGGCGGACTGCCGGTGTACGACTACACGGTGAACCCCGCCGTCATCTCCGACTACTGGAGAGCCCGGGCCCGGGAGAACGCGGCGTACGAGAGCGGTTGGACCATCGGCATGCGCGGCCTGCACGACACCGCGCTGGAGACGAAGCACGCCACCACGACCGCGGAGAAGGTCGTGGTGATGAACGACATCATCGCCGACCAGCGCCGGATCCTGGCCGAGGAGGTCGGCGCGGCGGCCCAGCCGCAGATCTTCATCCCGTACAAGGAGGTCCTGGACCTGTACAACGCGGGTGTCCAGGTCCCGGACGACGTCACGCTGATCTGGCCGGACGACAACCACGGCAACATGCGCCAGCTGCCGGACGACGCGGAACGCGCCCGGTCCGGCGGCAACGGGATCTACTACCACCTCTCCTACTGGGGCCGTCCGCGCAGCTATCTGTGGCTCGACACCACGCAGCTCACCAAGGTGTGGCAGGAGCTGCGCCGGGTCCACGAGCACGGTGCGGACCGGATGTGGATCTTCAACGTCGGCGACCTCAAGTCGATCGAGACCGGACTGTCCTTCTCCCTGGACATGGCCTGGGACGTGGACCGGTGGCACGCCGACGACGTCGCGGGCTTCCTCGCGCAGTGGTACGGACGGCAGTTCGGGCTCCTGCACGCCCAGGAGATCGCCTCGATCCGCACCGAGTACTACCGGCTCGCGGCGGAGCGGCGCCCGGAGTTCATCGACCGGAACATGTTCTCCGTCGTCCACCACGGGGACGAGGCCGGACGCCGCATGGCCGCGTACGACCGTCTGCTCGAACGAGCCGTGACGCTGGGAGCCGAACTCCCCGAGGCCTACCGGGACGCCTACTACGAGCTCGTCCAGTATCCCGTGCACGGGGCGTACTTGATGAACCTCAAGTACTACTGGGCGGACCGCAACGCCCTCGCGGTACGTCAGGGCCGCGGCGCCGGAACCAACGTCCTCGCGGACCTCGCCGAAGCGGCGCACACCCAGGAGGCGGCGCTCACCAAGCGGTACAACACGCAGGTCGCGGGCGGGAAGTGGGACGGCTACGTCAACCCCTACCCCTCGCAGATCCCGAAGGCTCCGGGCCGCCCGGCCGTCACCAGGATCCCCCGGCAGGAGACCTCGGGTCTGGGGGTGGCCTCCGAGGGGAACGAGATCGGCACGCAACGGCCACTGGCCTTCTCCGCCGCCACCCGGGACCGGCGCTTCGTCGATGTCTTCAACACCGGCTTTCTCGCGCTCGACTGGGCCGCGGAGGCCGAACACCCCTGGGTCCGCCTGAGCGCGGCGGGCGGCACGCTCACCGAACAGACCCGGGTGTGGGTCGAGATCGACTGGGCGCGGGCACCCGAGGGCACGCACGACGTCACGGTCGCCTTCACGAGCGGCGCCCTGCGTTTCGAGGTACCCCTGAAGGTCGTCAACGACGGGGGGCGGGCGCGCCGGCGTGCCCGCGGGTTCGTCGAGGCAGGCGGCTACGTGTCGATCGACGCCGTGCACACCGAGCGCCGGGTGGCACGCGGCCGGGCCCGCTGGCGGACCGTGCGAGGCCTCGGGCGCCGCACCGCCGCGGTGGAGGCGGTGCCGTCCACGACGGCCCCGATCACCGCCGACTTCGCCGCTCGCGCACCGGAGTTGAGATACCGCGTGCGGTTCGACAGCACCGGCACCTTCCCCGTGACGGTCTTCCGGCTGCCCTCGCTCGACGAGCGCGGCGCGCGGCGGCTGGCCGTGGCCCTCGACGACCGGCCGCCGACCGTCCTGTCGGGGCAGGCCGTCGCCACCGGCAACCGCGGCGACGCCTGGGCGCGCAACGTGGAGGAGGGCGTCGAGAAGCTGACCGCGACCCTCACGGTCACCGCGCCCGGGGAGCATGTCCTGCGGGTGTTCATGGTCGACCCGGGGATCGCCGTGGACCAGATCGTCGTCGACACCGGCGGACTGCCGGCCGGCGCCTATCTCGCACCTCCGGAGAGCTGTCACCCGGTGTTCAACCCCGAGCCGGACGCCGGGACGGACGCCTGGCCGGGCCTGGACGCGCCGAGCCGGTAGACGAGCCGGTGCTCCGACGCGCACGGGTGCGGCGGCCGGTCCGGACCCGGGCCGCCGCGCCGATGGTCCCGCTCAGGTCCCGCCGCGCAGGATGCGGGACAGGCCCAGCGCCGCCGTCCGCACCGCGGGGGCCGGCTGGGCCGGGCTGAAGCGGGAGCGCGGCACGGCCACGAGAGCGCCGCCACCGTGGCGCCGCCGGCGAAGACGGGGGCCGCGATGCAGCTCACGCCGAGGGCCGCCTCCTGCTCCTCGTAGGCGAGGCCGGACACCTGGATCTTCTCCAGCGCCATGCGCAGCCGGGCGGGGTCGGTGATCGAGTACGGGGTCAGGCTCGGCAGCGGTCGCGACAGCACCTCCCCGGTCAGCTCGGGGCCGGAGAAGGCGAGCAGGGCCTTGCCGACGCCGGTGCAGGTGAGCGGGAGGCTGCCGCCGATGCGGGAGGGCAGCGTGAGGGCCTCGTGGCCGTGGATGCGTTCGAGGTAGACCACGTCCATGCCCTCCCGGACACCGAGGTGCACGGTCTCGCGGGTGGCCTCGAAGAGGTCCTGGAGGAAGGGCAGGGCGCTCTCCCGCAGATCGAGCCGGTGCGGGACCAGCGAGCCGAGCTCGAACAGCTTCGCGCCCAGCCGGTATTGCGGCCCCGATCGCTCCAGCCAGCCCAGCCGCACGAGGTGTACTCCAGCTTCCTGCGGCACGCCGAGACGGCCGCCGCCCGGTACGGCCTGGACACCCGCTCCCTCCTGGTCGAGGTCGGGCGCGGGGGTATGGTCGGCGGCCAGGAGGACATGATCACCGACATCGCGCTGGACCTGGTGGCCCGCGCGGAGGTCTCCCGCTGATCCCTCCGCCGGACGCCGTGGAAACCCGGGCATCCGCACCCGCCATTGTCGTATCGACCGCTACAATTGGAGCAGCCGCCACGGTGGCCAGGTGCAGGGGACGAGGGAAGGGGCGCGGGCGATGGCCGAGGCGCAGGCGACGCGCAGGAAGCGCGCGAACGGGGTGGAGTCGCGGCAGCGCATCCTGGACGCCACCGTCGAGATCGCGGGTGAGCGCGGCTACGAGGGCACGTCCATCGCGGCGGTGAGCGCCAAGTGCGGGCTGCCGGCCAGTTCCATCTACTGGCACTTCAAGGACAAGGACGATCTGATCGCCGCGGTCATCGAGCGCAGCTTCGAGACCTGGCTCGCGGCCGTCGGACTGCCCGGCGAGGAGTCCGGTACACCGCTGGAGCGGGTCGTCACCATGGCGGGAAACGTGGCGCGGTCCCTCGTCGCGGCGCCCGAATTCCTGCGGCTCGGGCTGATGCTCGCCCTGGAGCGGCGGCCCACCGAACCCCAGGGCCGCACGGTGTTCCTCCAGGTCCGCGGGATCGCCGTCCAGAAGATCACCGCGGTGTTCGGGGAACTCCTCCCGGAGCTGGACGAGAGGGTCGTGCACACCCTCACCACCTACGCCGTGGCCGGGGCCGACGGTCTGTTCGTGCAGCGGGAGATCAACGGTGACGCCGTCGACCTGGTGGCGATGTTCGAGCTGCACGCGCGTCTGGTCTACGAGGCGGCCGTACGGATGGCCGCGGAGGACGGCAGCGGCAGGGGCGCCGTGGGATGACACTGGCGTCCGGACAACGCGCGCACGCCGCGCGGTTGCTGCGCGAGGCCGAGCACCATGTGGCCCCGACGGAACCGCTGTCCGCCCTGCTGCCCGGTCTCGACCTGGCCGACGCCTACGCCGTCCAGCAGGAGAACATCGCCCGCCGGCTGGCGGACCCGCCACCGTCGTCGGCCACAAGGTGGGCCTGACCGCCACCGCGATGCAGCGGCTCCTTCGTCGAGGCCGGCCGGCATGTCGAGGCGCGCTTCGGCGGACTCGGCGCGGTGTCGGTGACGTTCGTCTGATCCGCGGCAACCGGGCCCGGCGGCGAACCCCGGTCCGGTCAGGGGGTCGGGATGCCCGCCGGACGGTGGGGACGGGCCGGGCGGTCGAAGCGGGCCGGGACGCCCGGTGAGTACAGGACGCTCACGGGTTCCCCCACCGGCTCCGGCAGGCCCGCCGCCGTCACCAGGTCCTCCTCGCACTCCACGAGTTCGGCCCGGTGCAGCGGCCAGCGCGGATGGGCGTTCGGGAGGTACATCGACCGGCCGAAAAAGGTGCTGTGCATGCCCCAGCGCGCGGTCAGGAAGTGCTCCGACGCCGTGGGTTCGCCGATCCGTTCGCCCACCCGCACGGTGAGCCGGCTGCTCGCCCCGCGCGGGCCTGGCCAGCGGCGGCGGCTGGTGTACGTGACGGTGTCGGCGTCGGCGCCGATCGCCATACGCGACCACACGTAGGGCATCCGGAACCCTATCCGGCCCACCGCCACCGGCAGCAGCCGGGAGGCGTCGAGCGACCGGAAGACCACGCCCCGGCGGCCGTGCTCGTCCACCGAGTAGAGGCGGACGTTCGTCTCGGGAAAGGACCCCAGGTAGGGAACGCCCGGGAGCCGCAACCAGCCGACGCGATGCATCCGGAACGCGACCAGCCCGACGTAGGTCACACCGTCCAGCGTGTCCGGGACGGTCCCCGGCGGCAGCAGCCCGGCCACGTCGGCCGGGTCCGCGGCCCAGTGCACGAAGGTGAGGTCGAGCCAGGACTGGGTGAGCAGGGGCCGCGCTATCGCGTCCGGCGCGTCGGGCGTTATCGGATGCGGGGGAACCAGGGCCCGCGGCTGCGGTGTCGACGGCACGGCGCCAGTATCACAGAAGCCCCGCCCGGGGCGGGGTGCGGGCCGGGCGGGGGTGGGCGGCGACGGGTCTCGGCGGCGGGTGGGTCCGGGTGGGTGATGCCGGTGGGTCGTGGGTGGGGCGCCGGGTGGTGCCGACCGACCGCCACGACACGCCGTACGGCCCGTCAGCGGGACAGGCGGACGTTCAGCCGGGCGGCCTGGCGGGTCAGGTGGTCGCGCTCGGCGAGGTCGGGTGCCTTCCGGGCCGCCTCGACGTACAGCCGCGCCGCCGTCTTCAGGTCGCCGTCGCGTTCGTGGAGGTACGCCGCCACCGCGGTGTGGCGGGGCAGCGAGTCGTCCACCGCCGCGAGCGCCGCCAGCCCGGCGCGCGGCCCGTCGGCCTCGCCGACGGCCACCGCGCGGTTGAGCCGGACGACCGGGTTGTCGGTCAGGCCCGCCAGCTCGTCGTACCACTCGACGATCTGCACCCAGTCGGTCTCCCCGGCGGTGGGCGCGTCGGCGTGCAGCGCCGCGATCGCGGCCTGGGCCTGGAACTCGCCCAGCCGGTCACGGGCGAGCGCCGCCTGGAGGATCACGACACCCTCGGCGATCGCCCTGGTGTCCCACCGGCCGCGGTCCTGCTCGGCGAGCGGCACCAGGCTCCCGTCGGGCGCGGTCCGGGCGGCGCGCCGGGCGTGGTGGAGCAGCATCAGGGCGAGCAGCCCCGCCACCTCGGGGTGGTCGATCGCCGCCGCGAGCTGCCGGGTGAGCCGGATGGCCTCGGCGGCGAGGTCGACGTCACCGGAGTAGCCCTCGTTGAAGACCAGGTAGAGGACGCGCAGCACGGTGGCGACATCGCCGGGCCGGTCGAACCGCACGCCGGAGACGGTGCGCTTGGCCCGGCTGATGCGCTGCGCCATGGTCGCCTCGGGCACCAGGTAGGCCTGCGCGATCTGGCGGGTGGTCAGCCCGCCGACGGCGCGCAGCGTGAGCGCGACCGCGGACGACGGCGTCAGCGACGGGTGGGCGCACAGGAAGTAGAGCTGGAGCGTGTCGTCCGCCGCGGGCGCGGGCCCGGGCGCCGGCTCCTCGTCGACGAGGTCCTCGCGCCGGCGGCGGGCGGTGTCCGCCCGGGTCGCGTCGAGGAAGCGGCGCCAGGCCACGGTGATCAGCCAGCCCTTCGGATCCCGCGGCGGGTCGTCCCGCCACACGCGGACGGCCTCGACCAGCGCGTCCTGCACGGCGTCCTCGGCCGCCGCGAAGTCGGCTCCGCGGCGGACGAGGATCCCGAGCACGCTCGGCGTGAGGCTCCGGATCAGGATCTCGTTCACTTCAGAGTGCACTCCGTGACCGTGGGGTGCGCGCCCAGGAACGGACGCAGCTCGAGCCACTCGTGGATCGGCTCCCCGCCCTTCCCGGGCGCGGCCGACAGTTCCCCGGCCAGCTCGACGGCGCGCTCGTAGCTGTCGACGTCGATCACCATCCAGCCCGCGATGAGGTCCTTGGTCTCGGCGAACGGTCCGTCGGTGACCGGCGGGCGGCCCTCGCCGTCGTACCGGACGAACGAACCCTCGGCGGCGAGCGCCTGGCTGTCGACGAACTCGCCGGTCTCCTCCAGCCGGGCCGCGAAATCGTTCATGTACTGCACGTGGGCCGAGATCTCCTCCGGCGTCCACTGGTCCATCGGTACGTCGTTGACCGAAGCCGGGGCGCCGCGATAGTGCTTGAGCAGCAGGTACTTTGCCATCGTCGTTCTCCTCGGTACGAGTGCGGCCCATTGTGGTCGCTTTCACCACGGGGACGGAGCCGGCCACGGGTTCTCGACATCGTCGCGGAAGTTTTTTCGGCTCCGGTGGACGACCCCGGTGGGGACCGGCCCCTCCGCCGGCATCTGGTAGCCGCCCGGGATATCGGGGATGCTCGAAGGGAACGCGGAACACGCCCGATCCTGGGATCGAGACACCGACCTGAGGAAACGGGGGTCACAGGCTCCTTCGTCAGTCTCATCAGGAGGTACCCATGAAGATGCTGATCAACGTTGCGGAGACCGTGGTCGCGGACGCGCTGCGCGGCATGGCGGCCGCCCATCCCGAGCTGACCGTCGACGTCGAGAACCGGGTGGTCGTGCGGCGGGACGCTCCGGTGGCGGGCAGGGTGGCGCTGGTGTCAGGCGGCGGCTCGGGGCACGAGCCGCTGCACGGTGGGTTCGTCGGGCCCGGAATGCTCTCGGCGGCCTGCCCGGGTGAGGTGTTCACCTCGCCGGTGCCGGATCAGATGCTGCGTGCCGCGGCGGCCGTCGACAGCGGGGCGGGTGTGCTGTTCATCGTCAAGAACTACACGGGCGATGTGCTCAATTTCGACATGGCCGCCGAGCTGGCCGAGGACGAGGGCATCCAGATCGCGAAGGTCCTGGTCGACGACGACGTCGCCGTGACCGACAGCCTCTACACGGCCGGGCGGCGCGGCACGGGCGCGACCCTGTTCGTGGAGAAGATCGCGGGGGCGGCCGCCGAGGAGGGGCAGCCGCTGGAGCGGGTCGAGGCGGTCGCCCGGCAGGTCAACGAGAACTCCCGCAGCTTCGGCGTGGCGCTCAGCGCGTGCACCACACCGGCCAAGGGCAGCCCGACCTTCGATCTGCCGGCCGGCGAGCTGGAGCTGGGCGTCGGCATCCACGGGGAGCCCGGGCGGGAGCGGCGGGCGATGATGACGTCCGGCGAGATCGCGGACTTCGCGATCCACGCGATCCTGGACGACATGACGCCGCGCAATCCGGTGCTCCTCCTGGTCAACGGCATGGGCGCGACACCCCTGCTGGAGCTGTACGGCTTCAACGCCGAGGTGCACCGCCTGCTGGCCCAGCGCGGGGTGGCGGTCGCCCGTACGCTCGTGGGCAACTACGTGACGTCCCTCGACATGGCCGGCGCCTCGGTGACCCTGTGCCAGGTGGACGAGGAACTGCTGCGCCTGTGGGACGCGCCGGTGAAGACCGCCGGGCTGCGCTGGGGGGTGTGAGGCAGGGACAGGGACACAGGAACACAGGGAAAGGCGCCCCGACCGTACCGACCATGCAAGGAGATCCCGTGCTCGACGCCGATTTCTTCCGCCGTTGGATGACCGCGACCGCCGCGTCCGTCGACCGCGAGGCGGACCGGCTCACGGCCCTCGACTCACCCATCGGGGACGCGGATCACGGCAGCAACCTCCGGCGTGGCTTCACCGCGGTGAGCGCGGCGCTGGAGAAGGAGTCACCCGAGACGCCGGGCGCCGTCCTGGTGCTCGCGGGACGCCAGCTGATCTCGACGGTCGGCGGGGCCTCCGGGCCCCTGTACGGCACCCTGCTGCGCCGGACCGGGAAGGCCCTCGGGGACGCGGCCGAGGTGGACGAGGAACGGTTCGCCGAGGCGCTGCGTGCCGGGGTGGACGCGGTGATGCAGCTCGGCGGTGCCGCGCCCGGCGACAAGACCATGATCGACGCGCTGGTGCCGGCCGTCGACGCCCTCCCCGAGGGTTTCGGCGCCGCCCGGGCCGCCGCCGAGCAGGGTGCCGAGGCGACGACGCCGCTCCAGGCCCGCAAGGGCCGGGCCAGCTATCTCGGCGAGCGCAGCATCGGGCATCAGGATCCGGGCGCCACCTCGGCGGCGCTGCTCGTCGCCGCCCTCGCCGACACCGACGCCGACGCGGGCGGGGAGTGAGGCACCGATGAGCGACGAGAAGCTGGTGGGCGTGGTGCTGGTGTCGCACAGCGCGGAGGTCGCTTCGGCGGTGGCCGGGCTGGCGCTGGGCCTGGTGGGCGGCGGCCCGGTGGTGCCGGTCGCCGCGGCGGGCGGTACGGCGGGCGGCGGGCTGGGCACGAGCGCCGAGCTGATCACCGCCGCTGCCGCCTCGGTGGACCGGGGCGCCGGGGTCGCCGTCCTCGTCGATCTGGGCAGCGCCGTCCTCACGGTCAAGGCACTGCTCGCGGAGGGCGACGAACTGCCCGACACCGCACGGCTGGTGGACGCCCCGTTCGTCGAGGGCGCGGTGGCCGCGGTGGTGACGGCGGCGACCGGTGCCGACCTGGACGCGGTGGAGGCGGCGGCCGTGGAGGCGTACGGCTACCGGAAGGTGTGACACGGCTCGGCCCGCATGCGGGGCAGGGGCGGGGCCGACATCGGCCGAGGGGCGGCACAGCAGGGCCGCCCCTCCCCTACTCGCTCCCCTCGTCCCCTTCATCTCCGTCCTCATCTCCGTCGGCCGCCTCGGCGTCCGAGTCGCCCGCCTCGTCCGACGACGCCTCCTGAGCCCGGCCGGAGTCCGACGACGCCTGGGTTCCCTTATCCTCCCGGTCCGCCCGCCTCTCCCGGCCCTCCCGGTCCTCCGGGCTTTCGGCATCGGCACGGGCCGGCTCCTCGATGCCGCCCGGCGCCCATTCGTCCACCGGCTCCTCCGAGGCCGTCGGCTCCTGCGGCGCCGTCGGCGGCGCCTGCGGCTTCTCCGGCGGGCGGGGCTGTTCCTCGGTACCGCGCACGAAGAGCCGCGCCATGCGCTCCCCCACCTCCACCGCCGAGGCGTGGCTCTCGATGGGGGTCGCCCGGGAGTCCTTGAAGACGATGTACGTGACGCCGGAGGGGGTGCCGCCGCCGCGCGGATCGGGACGGATGCCCAGCGCCTTGGCGGTGGCGTACGACGCCTCGCCGATGATCCCGCTCGGTCCCGTGTCGCCGACGACCGCGTACTGCACCCGGTCCTGGTAGACGACGGCCGCGACCGAGCCCCCGCGCACCCCGTGGTCACGGTGGTCCCAGATGGCGCTCACCCCGGGGACCACGATGTAGGGCAGTGTCTCGGCGCTCAGATAGCGGCCGTCGGACTGCTGATAGGCCGTCGCGTCGGAGAACAGCGGGTCGGTGCGGCTGTTGCACTCCGGACCCGGGCGGCCGTCGCAGTCGATGTCCATGTCGGCCGTCCAGAACACCGCCTCGTCGGTGCCGCAGACCGGGACGGTGGCCGCCGCGCCCTCGTCCGGGCGGTAGCGGCCGCGCGAGACGGGGGTGCAGTCGCGGACCCGGGCCAGCAGGTCGGCGGCACGGATCGAGCCTTCCTGCCGGGGCGCCGAAGCCCCGAGGGCGCCCGAGGACGGATGCGGGGCGACGGGTGAGGTGGTCGGGGCCAGCAGGGCAAGGCCGGCCGCGGCCAGCGTCAGCGACTGGACGCGCACGATACGGACCCTCTCGTGGGGGCATTGACGGACACCCGGAACAATCTGGTGTCGATCACGCCCCGGGGCCAGCCCGAAGGGGCCGTACGGAGCACGAGGAGCATCCTCGGGGAGTCCGACCGTGCGACAGAGGGCCGGGGGCCCGGACAGGGTTTCGGCTCCGGGCCCCGGGCCACTTTGCCGGCGCGGGATCAGCGACGACAGCGGTCCGCGCCACCGGCTTGAACTCACGAGCGCTCAGGGTGAGTTCACGCCGGGAGGAACTTCAGCATACGTAACCCCCGGAAGCGGTCGCCGACAGCGGCCCCGTCCATCCGCCCTCTTGATGTGTGCGCACCGCCGCGCCATATTGGTCCGGACCATTGCCGCCGTGCCGGGCCGGGAGGCGAAGCCGTGCGACGCGTTGTGCTGTGGGTCGTGGTGTGCGGCCTGGTGACGGCCCTGTGCTGCGGGTGCGCGGGCGGGAGCCGGGACGAAGGACGCGCGCCGGGCGCCCCGACCGGGGTCACCGCGGAGGCCGGGAGCGCGACGAGCGTGCACGTCATGTGGAACGCGGTCGCCGCGGACCCCGCCGTCAGCGCCTACGAGGTGTACCGCGGTTCCGAGAAGGTCCGGGAGGTGCCCGGCTCCGCGCACATGCTGGACGTCGTCCGCCTCTCGCCGTCGACCACGTACGTCTTCACCGTGCGGGCCCGCGACGGCGACGGGCGGCTCGGTCCGCGCAGCCGGGAGGTGCGGGCCACGACACCGGCGGCCGCCGCCGCGGACCGCTCGCCCCCGACCCCGCCGGGCGCGGTGACCGGCCGGGCGGCCGGGAGCCGGGCCGTCCAGCTGTCCTGGACGCCGGCCACGGACGACCGGAAGGTGGTGTCCTACGACGTCTACCAGGGCGGCGTGCGGATCCACAGCGTCGGCGGGGGCCAGACGGCGACGGTCGTCACGGGACTGCGTCCCGGCGCGCGCTACTCGTTCACCGTCCGGGCCCGGGACGCGGCCGACAACGTCTCGCCCGCCGGTGCTCCCGTGCGCCTGACCACCGCGCCGGGTGACGACGAGGGGGCGGAGACGGCGCCGGCCGACTTCCGGGCGAGCGCCCGCCTTGCCGACGGGTCGTACTACCTCGACCTGTCGTGGGTGCCGCCCCGGGTGGACGGGGTGGTCACGGAGTACCAGATCCAGCTCGACGGGCGGCCGGCCACCTCGCTGGTGTGGGGCGGGACCCCGCCGCGGGGAAGGGCGACGTACAGCTTCTACGTGGGGCGGGAGGCGGGAGCCGGCCACCGGGTGCGGCTGCGGGCCCGGCTGCCGGACGGCACCTGGGGCGCGTTCTCGGTGGAGCGGACGGTGACGACGGGCGCGCGGCGGTGAGAGGCGGGACCCGACCGGCGGTGCGCTGCCGGCCCGGCCGGAGTCCGGGCCACGGCCCGGCCGCCCATCGGGCCGACGCCCGGGCCGCGGGTCGGTCACCACGCCGGGAGGGCGGTCCGCCTGGGCCGTCCGAAGGAATCCGTCACCTGGGCGGTGGCCGTCCGCATGCGGGGCGGGACCGGGGCGCGTTGGCTTCCCCTGAGGCAGCACGGGCGTACCCGACCTTCGGCGGCGCAAGGGATGTACCGCCAACCGTGCCGCCGCCGGAGGACATCCGATGCGCACTTCCCGTTTCCTCGTCCGCTCAGGGCTGACCGTCGCAGCCGCCGCCGCTCTGCCGCTCGCCCTCACCGCCCAGCCGGCCGCGGCCCGCGTTTCGGGCATCTCCGTGAGCACGACCGGCTCCACGGTGTCGGTCGTGACCAGCGCCTGCACCCAGATCAACGGCAGTTGGGGCACGGCGGCGCTGCTCGGCAGCGCCCAGGCGAGTTTCGCCCAGGGGCGCCAGGTCGCCCTGTCCGGGACGGCCGCCGGCCAGTCCGCCGCCTGGTCCGGTGTCTCCCCGGGCACCTACACCGTGGTCGTCGTGTGCTCCAACGGCAGCACCGCGGGCACCCAGTCGGTGATCGTCTCGACCCCGGCCACGCCGTCCCCGAGGGTCACGGTGACGCCGACGCCCTCGCGGGGCGTCATGGGAGGCCTCGGCGGCGCGGCCCGCGACGTCGGCCCCGTCGCCATGGGGGTGGGCGGGGCGCTGGTGGGGACGGGCGTCATCGCGGCGGCCTGGTTCCTGCGCCGCCGTTCGAAGCCGTACCGGCTCTAGGACTCGTCCCCCACCACCGGCAGTTCCTCGACGGCCTCGCCGAGCCACTGCGTCCAGAAGGTCTCCAGCTCGATGCCCGCGCGCAGGACCAGGTGCTGGAGCCTGGCCTGCGCGCTCTCCTCGCCGGGCGGGAAGTCGCGCTTCTCGATCTCCTCGTACTCCGCCAACTGCCGGCGGTGGAGTTCGAGATGGCGGCGCAGGTCGGCCTCGAGGCCCGCGGTGCCGACGACCGCCGCGGCACGCAGCCGCAGCAGCATGGCGTCGCGGTGCGGCTTCGGGTCCTGGGCGGCCGCCGTCCACCGGGCGAGTTCGGCGCGTCCCGCGGGCAGCACCTCGTAGGCCTTCTTCTGCCCGCGGGCCGGCGCCTGGGCCGGCAGGGCCCGGATGTGTCCCTCGGCCTCCAGTTTTCCCAGCTCGCGATAGATCTGCTGGTGCGTGGCCGACCAGAAGTAGCCGATCGACCGGTCGAACCGGCGGGTCAGATCCAGCCCCGACGAGGGCCTCTCGAGCAGGGCGGTGAGGATCGCGTGCGGGAGTGACATGCAGTCATCCTAGGGAGGCGCCGGCCCGGTCCTACAGTGCCGCCGCCAGTTCCGTGCCCTGCTGGACGGCGCGCTTGGCGTCCAGTTCTGCGGCGACGTCCGCGCCCCCGATGAGGTGCACCTTTGCGCCGTCGGCGACCAGCGCCTCGTACAGGTCCCGGCGCGGGTCCTGGCCCGTGCACAGCACGATGGTGTCGACCTCCAGCAGCGTGCTCCGCTCGCCGACGGTGAGGTGCAGCCCGGCGTCGTCGATCCGGTCGTAGCGCACCCCGGGAACCATCGTGACGCCCCGGTGCTTGAGCTCGGTGCGGTGGATCCAGCCGGTGGTCTTGCCGAGGCCCGCGCCGACCTTGCCGGTCTTGCGCTGGAGGAGGTGGACCGTGCGCGGCGGGGCCGGGCGCTCGGGGGCGGTGAGACCGCCGGGGCCCCGGTAGTCCATGTCGACGCCCCACTGGCGGAAGTAGGCCGCCGGGTCCTCGCTCGCCTTGTCGCCGCCGTCGGTGAGGAACTCGGCGACGTCGAAGCCGATGCCGCCCGCGCCGAGGATCGCGACGCGGTCGCCGACGGGGGCGCCGTCGCGCAGGACGTCGAGATAGCCGACGACGCTCGGGTGGTCGACGCCGGGGATGTCGGGGGTGCGGGGGCTGACGCCGGTGGCGACGACGACCTCGTCGTAGCCGGTCAGGTCCTCCGCGCCGACGTGCGTGTCGAGCCGTACGTCCACGCCGTGCGCGTCGAGCTGGTGGCGGAAGTAGCGCAGCGTCTCGTCGAACTCCTGCTTGCCGGGGACCTTGCGGGCCACGTTGAGCTGGCCGCCGATCTCGCTCGCCGCGTCGAAGAGAGTGACGTCATGGCCGCGTTCGGCGGCGCTCACGGCGCAGGCCAGGCCCGCCGGGCCGGCGCCCACCACCGCGACCCGCTTGCGCAGCCGGGTCGGGGCGAGGGTCAGCTCGGTCTCGTGGCAGGCGCGCGGATTGACCAGGCAGGAGGTGATCTTTCCGCTGAAGGTGTGGTCGAGGCAGGCCTGGTTGCAGCCGATGCAGGTGTTGATGGCCTCGGGCCGGCCGGCCGCTGCCTTGGCCACGAACTCGGGGTCGGCGAGCATCGGACGGGCCATCGACACCATGTCCGCGCAGCCGTCGGCGAGCAGTTCCTCGGCGAGTTCGGGGGTGTTGATGCGGTTGGTGGTGACGAGCGGGACGGAGACCTCGCCCATGAGCTTCTTGGTCACCCAGGTGTAGGCGCCGCGCGGCACGGAGGTGGCGATGGTGGGGATGCGCGCCTCGTGCCAGCCGATGCCGGTGTTGATGAGGGTGGCGCCGGCCGCCTCGACGGCCTTCGCGAGGGTGACGACCTCGTCCAGGGTCGAGCCGCCGGGCACCAGGTCCAGCATGGACAGCCGGTAGACGACGATGAAGTCCTCGCCGACCGCCTCGCGCACCCGCCGCACGATCTCGACGGGGAAGCGCATCCGGTTCTCGTACGAGCCGCCCCAGCGGTCGGTGCGGTGGTTGGTCGGGGCGGCGATGAACTCGTTGATGAGGTAGCCCTCGGAGCCCATGATCTCGACGCCGTCGTAACCGGCCTGCCGGGCGAGGCGGGCGGCGCGGACGTAGTCGTCGATCGTGCGCTCGACGTCGGCGTCGGTCAGCTCGCGGGGCGGGAAGGGGCTGATCGGCGCCTGGAGCGGGCTGGGAGCGACCAGGTCCTGGTGATAGGCGTACCGGCCGAAGTGCAGGATCTGCATCGCGATGCGGCCGCCCTCGCGGTGCACGGCCTCGGTGATCGTCCGGTGCTGCTCGGCCTCCGCCTCCGTGGTGAGCTTCGCGCCCCCCTCGTAGGGCCGGCCCTCGTCGTTGGGGGCGATGCCGCCGGTGACGATGAGGCCCACTCCGCCGCGGGCCCGGGCGGCGTAGAACGCGGCCATGCGCTCGAAGCCGCGCTCGGCCTCTTCGAGGCCGACGTGCATCGAGCCCATCAGGACGCGGTTGGGCAGCGTGGTGAAGCCCAGGTCGAGCGGGCTCAGCAGGTGCGGGTAACGGCTCATGACAGCCCTCCGTGCGCGGTGTCTTCCCTCCAGTTCTAGAGGACCGCGCACGGGTTGTGCAACTAGTTGCACAATGGGATCGGCGTCATGTGCCGCAGGTCACCGGCAGCGCCGCCTCACCGGCTCTCCAGCAGGACGTGCAGCTCCCGCTCCTGGTCCCCGGAGGCCGAGGAGAGGTCGCGCACCGCGAAGACCGAGTCCAGCGTCGAGCGGAGCCGCTCGATCGCCCAGTAGCTGCCCTGCGCGTCGGCCTCCACGGAGGACGAGAGCCGGGCCGGGCGGGCACAGTCGTGCGTCTCGGTCACCTCGAAGGTGCCGAGCCACACCATCGGACGGCTCTCGTGCAGTTGCTGCGGCACCTCGTCGCTGCCGCGGTCCGATGCGAAGCACTCGCCGAGCATGTCGAACACGATCCGGGCGTCCTCCTTGCTGCATCCGCTGATCTCGACGGAGACGGACTCCTCGTGCGGTCGTTCGCGATCCATCGTGATCGCTCCTCTCGTGGGATGTGGCGCGGAGGTGCGGGTTCCCCGCGAACCGCGCCACATCCCCAGAAAAGCACCACTTTCCGCGTGGGACCAGCGACAGGAGGGTCGCCCGAGGCCCGGCCGGCCCCCGGTCAGCTCCGGGTGAAGCGGTAGGTCTTGCTGTCGGTCAGCACACAGAACCCGGGCGACACGACGATCACCCGCAGGGTGCCGGAACGGCGGTCGTAGTCGATGCCCTCGGCCTCGAACGTGCCCGAGCAGGAGCTGCGCAGCGGAAGCTGGCGCAGGGCGGTGACATGGCCGGTGACGTCGGAGGTGCCGTTCGGTTCGGCGGACAGGTCGATCTGCAGGAGGGGCTTGGTGATGCCGAAGAGGGTGCCCGCCGGGTCGTCCGAGGCGCACAGCAGGGTGGTCGGACCGGTGAAGTCGCAGCCCTGGACATCGCGCACCGCATGGTCGAGGCGGACGGTCGACACCTGCGGCAGGTTCGCGGAGGGCGAGGTGGCGGGGTTGGCGCCCGGGGTCGGGAAGACGAGGAAGCGGGTCATGGTGCCCCACTCGCCGGACAGCATCCACTGGCTGTTCGGGGTGATCGCAGCCCAGGAGTTGTTCAGGGCCTCACCGGAGCCGAGCGCGTGGACGTACTCCGACCAGGCGCCGCCCGGTGCCTGCACGCGGTACATCTTCGCGTTGTTCGAGTCGCTCTGGTACGGCTCGACGTAGTAACCGTCGTAGGAGGCGTCGGGGTCGCCGACGTGGTTCCAGCCCCGGGTGGAGACGGAGAAGGGGATGGTGCCGATGCCGGTGTAGCGGTTGGCGCTGGCCGCCGGGACCTCGACCGACGCCAGGCCCTGGCTCTCGGTCAGCGGGTCGGCGCGGTCGGAGCCGACCTCGGTCCAGGTGTCGGCGGCCGCGGCGGGCGGGGCCGCGGAGAGGACGGCGGCCGTCGCCACGGCCAGCGCCAGGGAGGCGGTGCGGGCGGCGGTGCGGGCGATGCCGGCCGTGGTGCGACGGCGGCGGGCAGGACGCACGGGCATGGGACTCCTCGTCGAGGGGGGTGGGCGCGCTCGGCGGACAGTCTGGCCCGGCAGGATGGTCATGTACAGACCAATTCCATGGACAGGTGCGGGCCTTGAGGAGAACGGCGCGCGACGCCGTACTGGAGGAGCATGAAGAAGGGCGCCCCAGGCGTGGGAGAAAAGGATTGAGCACGGTAGAACAGGGGAGTCGGCACGGGGGACGGCGTGCCGCGTCGATATGCGGAGGCGGTGCGTGGCATGAACGGAGCCGGATCGTCCGCGGCTGAGGGCGGTGGCCCGACCGGGCCCAGCGGCCTGCTGGACGTGCTCAACGTGGCCTCTGTGGTGCTCGACACCCAGGGCCGCATCGCCCTGTGGAGCCCCCAGGCCGAGGAGTTGTTCGGGTACTCGGCCCATGAGGCGCTGGGGCGGTACGCGGCCCATGTGATGGTCCACGAACGGCACGTCGACCTGGTCGTGCAGCTGTTCGCCGATGTCATGGCCACCGGCGAGAGCTGGGCGGGGGCGTTCCCGATCCTGCGCAAGGACGGCACCACCCGGTTGGTGGAGTTCCGCAACATGCGCCTCATGGACGACCGGGGCGACGTCTACGCCCTGGGTCTCGCCACCGACCGGACGACGGTGCGCCGGCTGGAACGGGACCTGGCGCTGTCGACGCGGATGGTCGCGCAGTCCCCCAACGGCCTCGCCGTCCTGGACACCGACCTGCGGTACGTCTCGGTCAACCCGGCACTGGAGCGGATCAACGGCGTTCCCGCCGCCGATCACCTCGGCCGGACCATACACGAGGTGCTGCCCCGGCTGGACGCGGAGGCGCTGGAGGCGGCGGCGCGCCAGGTGCTGCGGACCGGGGAGCCGCTCGTCGACCGGTCCACGGTCGGCCGCACCCCCGCCGATCCGGACGAGGACCACGTCTGGTCACTCTCCCTGTACCGCCTGGAGGACGCCCGCGGCACCGTGCTGGGCGTGGCCGTCTCGGTCGTCGACGTCACCGACCGGCACCGGGCCGCCGTCGAGGCCGAGGCGGCACGCCGCCGGCTGGCGCTGATCGCGGACGCCTCCGCCCGGATCGGCACCACCCTGGACCTGGAGCGCACCGCCTTCGAACTGGCCGACGTGGCCGTGCCGGAACTGGCGGACGTGGCCGCGGTGGATCTGCTCGACGCGGTGATGGGGGGCCGCCGCACCAGCCTCGGGCCCGCCGAGTCGGCCGTGATCCGCGCCCTCGCGGTGTGCGGCACCGACGAGCCCGACGCGCTGCGGGCCGCCGACCAGCCCGGTCAGGTGGCCCGCTACGCGCCCGACCGGCTCGTCACCGAGTGCGTACGCTCGGGGCGGCCGGTCATGGTGGCCCAGGTCAAGGACGAGGACCTCGGGCGCATCGCCCACTCCCCCGAGGCGGCCGCCCTGCTGGCGCGGGCCGGTGTGCACTCCTATCTGGCCGTGCCGCTCATCGCGCGGGGCGAGGTGCTGGGCGCCCTCGACCTCAAACGGACCCGCAACCCCCTGCCGTTCGGCCACGACGACCTGCTGCTCGCGCGCGAGCTGGCGGCCCGGGCGGCCGTCCAGATCGACAACGCCCGCTGGTACCAGAGCGCCCGCACCACCGCGCTCACCCTCCAGCGCAGCCTGCTGCCGAGCCATCCGCCCGTCACGGGCGGCCTCGAGGTCGCCTCCCGCTACCAGCCCGCGGGCGCCACCACCGAGGTCGGCGGCGACTGGTTCGACGTCATCCCGCTCCCGGACGGCAAGACGGCGCTCGTCGTCGGCGACGTGATGGGCAGCGGTATCGACGCCGCCGCCACGATGGGCCGGCTGCGCACCGCGACGACCACGCTGGCCTCCCTCGACCTCGACCCCGCAATCCTCCTGGAACACCTGGACCGGATCACCCAGGGCCTGGACCACTCCATCGCCACCTGCGTGTACGCCGTCCACGATCCCCGGCTGGGGAGGTGCCGGATCGCCAACGCCGGCCATCTGCCGCCGGTGCACATCCGCCCGAACCGTCCGCCGGAGCTGCTCGACCTGCCCACCGGCGCGCCGCTGGGCGTGGGCGGGGTGCCGTTCTCCACGACCGACGTCGACTTCGCCCCCGGCGACCAGCTCGTGCTGTACACCGACGGCCTGGTCGAGACCCGCACCCACTCGCTCGACGAACGTCTGGAGGCGCTGCTGGCGCTGCTCGACGATCCCGCGCGGCCGCTGCAGGAGGTGTGCGACCTGCTGCTGAGCGCGTTGCACCACCCCGACAACCACGACGACGTGGCTCTGCTGGTGGCGCGTGCGCGGGCCGGGGAGTGAGCGGCGCCGCCCGTCCGATTCACAGGCTTTTGTTATCGCTTCCTTACCGGACACCTCGGACAATCACAGTGAGGCGTGGCAGTGGTGCCGCCGTCGTGGCCGAGGAGAGTGAGCCGTGATGCAGGAGCCGGACAGGCCCGAGGGGCCGGAAGAGGTCGAACTGCTCTCGGGACCGGTGGAAGGGGAACGCGACCGTGCGGACCTGCGCGCGTCGTGGCGGCGCCGGTCGGCCCGCGGGCGGGCGTTGATCGTGGCCACCACGGTCGCCGTCCTGGCGCTCGGCGGCACCGTCGCGTACGCGGCGACCGCGGGGGACTCCGGTGGCGGATCGCCGTCGGCGTCACCGTCCGCGTCGTCCTCCGAGGGGCCCGGTGGGCGGCACGGCCACGGCGGCCCGTGGTTCGGCCTCGGCGGGGACGCGGCGCACGGTGAGGCGACCGTCAAGGACCCCGACACCGGCGACTGGATCGTCCGCGTCTGGCAGCGGGGCACCGTGGCGAAGGTGGCCGACGACCGGGTCACCGTCAGGAGCGAGGACGGCGTCTCGTGGACGTGGACGGTGGGTGCGGACACGACCGTGTCCGCCGACGGTTCCTCCGGCTCCGGGGCCGACGCGTCGAACGCGTTGAAGAAGGGCGACACCGTCCTCGTCCTCGGCTCCCGTTCCGGTGACACCGACACCGCCGACCGCGTCCTGTCCGGCACCTTCGACGAACGCGGCCCGGGCGGAAGCGGCCCCGGCGACCGCCACGACGACGCCCCGGGGCACGGCCCGTGGAACCGCGGGGACGACCGCTCCCCCGGCCCCACGGGCAGCGGAGCCGCTACCTGACCCTGGTGCCGACGACCACGTGGGCGTACAGCTCCTCGTCCTCGGCCAGACGCACCGCCAGACCGCTGCGGGTGAACGCCTCGACGGCGGCCGGGGCCTGGCGCTCGCTGGTCTCGACGAGGACACAGCCGCCGGGGGCGAGCCAGCGCGGCGCCTCGGCGGCGACCCGGCGCAGCACGTCCAGCCCGTCACCGCCGCCGTCGAGTGCGGTGAGCGGCTCGTGGTCGCGGGCCTCCGCGGGCAGCAGGGGGACCTCGCCGGTGGGGACGTAGGGCACGTTCGCCGCCAAGATGTCTATTCTGCCCCGCAGTTGCCCGGGAAGGGCCGCGAACAGGTCGCCGGCGTACGCGTGTCCGCCGTGCTCGGCGATATTGCGCCGGGCGCAGCTCACCGCCGCCGCGTCGATGTCCGCGGCGTGCAGCTCGACCTGTCCGAGGGAGACGGCGAGGGCGGCGCCGACGGCGCCCGAGCCGCAGCACAGGTCGACGACGACGCAGGCGTGCGGCACCGCGGCGAGGGCCTGGTCGACGAGGAACTCGGTGCGGCGGCGGGGCACGAAGACGCCCGGCTCGACGGTGATCCGCAGACCGTGGAACTCGGCCCAGCCGACGACGTGTTCGAGGGGCAGGCCCGCCGCGCGACGGGCCGCCATGGCCTCGGCCTCGTCGGGCGTACGGGCCGCGGTGAGGATCAACTCCGCCTCGTCCTCGGCGAACACACACCCGGCACCCCGCAGAACGGCGACCAGGGCGTCACGGGACGACGAGGGGGAGGCCGGGGAGGGCGACGAACCAACGAGAGATGCGCGAGAAGAACGCGGAGGGGGAGAAGAAGAAGCGGGAGAAGACGGAGAGGCGGGAGAACGAGGGAGCATGAAGCCGAGAAGCCTTTCGGAAGCCGAAGGGCGCTCTCACGGTCGCCTACCGGCGGCGATCCACGCTGTCACGGGAGGAGAGCACCCGACCTGACACTGCGGTAATGGGTCTCACCTCCTCGGTCACGCGCGACTGGGAACCTCCGCAGCCGGACGACCACCCTACCCCAGAGATCGGACGACGTTCCGGGCGCGGAAGCCCTCGACACTTGAGTTGTACTATGCAACCAGGCTAGTGAGGGAGGACCGGTGGAAGCGCCCGAGGCCGTGGAGACCATCCAGCGGGAGATGACGAGCTTCGCCCGGCGGGCCCGTGCGTCGGCGGGCCGGCTGCACCCCGAGCTGTCGCTGGTGTCCTACACGCTCCTCGGCCACCTGGAGGAGAGCGGCGGCTGCCGGGCCACCGACCTCGCCGCGCACTACGCCCTGGACAAGTCCACGGTCAGCCGCCAGGTCGGCGCCCTGGAGCGGGCCGCCCTGATCGAGCGGCGCCAGGACCCCGAGGACCACCGCGTCCAGGTCCTGCACCTCACCGACACGGGCCGCCGCATCCTCGCCCAGGTCACCGACAGCCGCCGTACGGCCTTCCGGGAACGGCTGGCGCAGTGGCCGCAGGCGGACCTGGAGCGGTTCGCGGAGTACCTGGTGCGCTACAACGCGTGGCGCGGGCCCGCCGGGAGCGACCCGGCTCCCCCGGCGGCCCCGTGACCCCCCGGCCGGCCCGCTACGCCACCGGGACCGACTCCCGCCCCTCCCCCAGCCGCTCCGGCACCCGTGCCGCCAGGAACGCCGTTCTGCGGCGCAGCCGGAAGCCCAGGGACTCATAGAGCCGGATGGCGTTCGTGTTGCCGGCGCTGGTGTGCAGGAAGGGCGTCTCGCCCCGTTCGCGGATGCCGTGGGCGACGGCCAGGATCAGCCGGGTCGCCAGGCCCTCGCCCCGGAAGGCGGGGTCGGTGCAGACCGCGCTGATCTCGGTCCAGCCCGGCGGATGCAGGCGCTCGCCGGCCAGCGCGATCAGGGCGCCGTCCCGCCGTATGCCCAGGTAGGTGCCGAGTTCGATGGTCCGGGCCTCGAACGGCCCCGGCTGGGTGCGGGCGATCAGGTCGAGGATCTCGGGCACGTCGGCGGGACCGAGCCGGACCGCCTCGGGTTCGGGTGCGGCGGCCAGCCCGTCGTCGACGAACTGCACGCCCTCGATCTGCAGGGTGAGCTCCCAACCGGCCGGGAGCTCGCCGCGGAAGCCCGGCAGCGGGACCTCCGCGCCGGGGCCGGCGAGCGCCGCGAGATCCGCCCAGTCGGCCGCGTCCGGCTCGTCCGGCAGCGCCAGCCACGGCGACACGTCGACGGGGTAGCGCAGCACCCGGCCCCGGCGCTCGGCGAAGTGGGCGTGCGGACCGGTGAGGGAGGCGAGGGCGGGGTTGTCGAGGACGTGCGGGGGCTCGATGGCGCTCATGCGTCCGCTCCGATCTCCAGGACGACCTTGCCCCGGGCGTGGCCGCTCTCGACCTCGCGCAGCGCCTCGCCCACGGGCTCCAGCGGGAACGTGAGGGTGACCTGCGGGTTCAGTTCGCCGCGCACGACCAGGTCCGCCACCGCGCGCAGCACGGCCGCGTCACGGGCGCGGGCCACCCGGGCGCCGCCCAGCCGCTCGGCCTCCTCGGCCGGGGCTCCGGCGGTGATCAGCCGGGTACGGTCCCGCACCAGGCCGGCCGCCTCCGTGAGCACCTCGCCGCCGACGAGGTCGTAGACGCCGTCGACGCCGTCCGGCGCGGTCAGGCGCACCGCCGCCGCCCAGTCCGGGCCGGACGGCACGTGCACGGCGCCCAGCGACTCGAGGAGGTCCTTCTTGCCCTCGCTCGCGACGCCCACGACACGCAGTCCGCGGGCGCGGGCGATCTGCGCGACGGCGACCCCGACTCCGCCGCCCGCGCCGGTGACCAGCAGTGTCGCCCCGGCCGGCAGGTCGAGCTGGTGCACACCGTCGTAGGCGGTCGCCGCGGCCACGGGAAGGGTCGCGGCGTCGGTGAACGACAGCCCGGCGGGCCTGTGGGCGGTGATGCCGGCGGCCAGCAGCGCGTACTCGGCGTAGCCGCCCGCGACCGCGGTGCCGAACACCTCGTCGCCGGGCGCGAACCCGGTGACCCCCTCGCCGCTCTCCTCGACGACGCCGGCCACCTCGTTGCCCAGGACCGCGGGGAACACGCGCTCGCCGCTCTCGCCGGGGCGCCGGTATCCCGTGCGCTGTTTCCAGTCGACGGGGTTCACACCCGCCGCACGCACCGCGACGAGCACCTCGCCGGGCCCGGGCCGGGGGCGGTCCAGGTCGACGAGGGCCTCGGTCTCCGGGCCGCCGTACCGGGTGAAGACGTACGCCTTCGGCATTGCTCCCACTCTCCTTCGCTGGCACCGGACCGCTGGGCAGCTGGATCCGGAACGACACGTGCAAGAGCCGGGGCCCGATGGCTATTCCCCCGTCGCGGGACTGTTCATACGGGCTTAATGATCGGCGGGCGGACCGGGTGCGGAGCACGGCTGACATGCACGTACGGTTGACTGCGTGAACATCCGCCGTCCTCCCGCTGGAACCGCATGAACGTCACCCGAGGCTTCACCGGCCGCCCCCGTGCCCACCGTCCGGGGCTGCCCCCCGGCCAGTACGACGCGGGCGACGACTGGCCCGTGCTGTCCGCCGAGGTCACACCCGACCTCGCGCCCGCGGAGTGGACCTTCCGCGTCGACGGGCTGGTGGCGGCGCCCCGCACCTGGGACTGGGACGAGGCGCACGCGCTGCCGGAGTCCGCCTACGAGGGTGACATCCACTGTGTGACGAGCTGGTCCAAGTTCGGGGTGCGGTTCGGGGGCGTGTCCCTGGACGCCTTCCTCGCGGCCGTCCGGCCCGACGCGTCCGCGACCCACGCCGTCGCGTACTCGCACACCGGCTACACCACCAACCTGCCCCTGTCCGACCTGACCGGCGGCCGGGCCTGGATCGCCTGGGAGTACGACGGGAAGCCCCTCGCGGCCGAGCACGGCGGTCCGGCGCGGCTGCTGGTGCCGCACCTGTACTTCTGGAAGAGCGCCAAGTGGATCGCGGGCCTGCGGCTGCTCGACCACGACGAGCCGGGCTTCTGGGAGCAGAACGGCTATCACGCGCGGGGCAACCCGTGGGAGGAGCAGAGGTACGCCGGTGACTGAGACCTTCACTCCCCCGACCCGGTTCGCGGTGCCGGGCCGGATCGCCGTGAGCAACCGGGCCGCCGCCCTGTGGCAGACGGCGACGCTGACCGAGATCCGCCGCGAGACCCCGCACGCGGCCACCTTCCGGTTCGCGGTGCCGGCCTGGGAGGGGCACCTGCCCGGCCAGCACCTGATGCTGCGGCTGACCGCCGACGACGGGTACACCGCCCAACGCCACTACTCGATCGCCTCGGCGCCCGACGACGACGGGCACATCGAGCTGACCCTGGACCACGTGGACGGCGGCGAGGTCTCGGGCTGGTTCCACACCGGGGCGCAGCCGGGGGACGAGGTCCAGGTGCGGGGTCCGCTCAGCGGCTTCTTCGCCTGGCCGGGCGACCGGCCCGCGCTGCTGATCGGCGCCGGTTCCGGGGTCGTCCCGCTGATGTCGATGGTCCGCCACCACCGGGCGCGCGGCCTCGGCGTACCGCTGCGGCTGCTGGTGTCCGCGCGCGGTCCCGAAGAGCTGATCTACGCGCGGGAGTACGGCGCCGAGACGACGCCCGTGTTCACGCGGAGCGCGCCGGAGGGCGTGCCCGTGGGGCGGCTCGCGGCACGTCACCTCGCCCCGCTGCTCGCCGAGGAGCCGGCGGGCGGCTGGGAGGCGTACGTGTGCGGCTCCAACGCGTTCGCCGAGCACGCCTCGCGGCTGCTGGTCCGGGCGGGGCAGCCGGTCGACCGCATCCGGATCGAACGCTTCGGCTGACCCGCCCGGCCGCCGCGGGCCGCCGCGCCAGGCCGCTCTCTCCCCACCCGTCCCCCGCGTCCCACGGCTGCCGAGGGGCCGACGTGAACGATGCGTGAAACGATGTACTCCGAACGGGGTATGACGCTCATGTGGGCACTCGTACGCGTGACGGCGAGGAGGTCGACATGCGAGACCGGGTGCGTGGCTGGCGCCGGCGGGACAACCCGCTGCGACGCCGGTCCGACGTGGTGGAGGCGTGGACGGCGCTGTTCGTCGCCGTCCTGCTGCTGGTCGCCGTGCCGCTGGCCGGGGCACTCGCCGGCCAGTGGGGCCATGCCGACGCCCAGGCGGTCGCGGACCGGCTGCGGGCCGAACGCCACCGGGTCCGGGCCGAGGTCGTCGGTCACCCTCCCGAGGCGCTGCCCTCGGTGGAGGGCGTCAGACAGCAGATGGCCACGGTGGCCGTGCGGTGGACCCCGCCGGGCGAGCCGGCGCGGACGGCCACCGCCCGGGTTCCGGCGGGCACGCACGCGGGCGAGATGGTGGACGTCTGGTTCGACAGGCGGGGCCGCAACGTCGAACCGCCGCCGAACGACACCATGGTCTGGCAGCACACGCTCACCATGGGTGCGTGCGCGGCCGGGGGTACGGCCGTGGTGGTGCTGCTCGGGCACACCGTGGTCCGCCGGGTGGCGATGCGGCACCGGCTGGGCGAGTGGGAGCGGGAGTGGGCCCGCACGGAACCCCAGTGGACCCGCCGCAGGCCCGCCTGAAGGTCCTGATCAGGGTCTGGCGAGGTCTCCCGGTGCCCACGTACGGTGTGATCATTCGTATGGGCACTTAACAAAAGGCGGTCCTTGATGCCCCTGTTCGACCTGACCGACGAGGAGCTCCGCACCTACCGCAGCGCGTCCACCGAGCCCGAGGACTTCGACGCGTTCTGGTCCAAGACCCTCCAGGAGGCCCGTGAGCACGACCTGGACGCCCGCTTCGAGCCGGTCGACACGGGTCTGACCACGGTGCAGGTGTACGACGTGACCTTCGCCGGATTCGGCGGGCACCCCGTCAAGGGCTGGCTGACGCTGCCCGCCGGGACGGAGGAACCGCTGCCGCTGGTCGTGGAGTTCGTCGGCTACGGCGGTGGACGCGGGCTGCCGCACGAGCATCTGCTGTGGGCGTCGACGGGCCGCGCGCACTTCATCATGGACACCCGCGGCCAGGGCAGCGCCTGGGGCGGTGGCGGCGGCACCGCCGACCCGGTGGGCGGTGCGCCCTCGTACCCCGGTTTCATGACGCGGGGCATCGACGCCCCGGAGAACTACTACTACCGCCGGGTGTTCACGGACGCGGTGCGCGCGGTCGAGGCGGCCCGCTCCCACCCGCTGACCGACGCGACACGGACCGTGGCGATCGGCGGGAGCCAGGGCGGCGGCATCACGATCGCCGTGGGCGGCCTCGTACCGGATCTCGCGGGCATCGCCCCGGACGTGCCGTTCCTGTGCGACTTCCCGCGCGCCGCGGTACTGACGGACCGTCACCCGTACCGCGAGATAGGCCTGTTCCTCAAGACGCATCGCGGCCGCTCAAAGGACGTCCTGAACACCCTGGCGTACTTCGACGGGGTGCACTTCGCGTCCCGGGGTTCGGCTCCCGCGCTGTTCTCGGCGGCCCTGGAGGACCAGACCTGCCCGCCGTCGACGGTGTTCGCCGCCTTCAACGCCTGGGCGCACGAGGACAAGGAGATCGAGGTGTACGACTTCAACGACCACGAGGGCGGCGGCCCCTACCAGGAGGCGGCCAAGCTGCGCTGGCTGCGGTCGTACGTCTGACGGCCGGGCCATGGACACACGGGCCGCCGCCGAGCGGTTCACCGGGGTGTGGGAGCGGGCCTGGGCGTCGCACGACGTGACGGCCCTGCTGGAGCTGTACGCAGAGAACTGCGTCCACCGGTCGATGCCGTTCCGCGCCCCGCACCGGGGGCGGGCCGAGCTGGAGGTCTATCTGCGCTGGTCGTTCGCGGCGGAGCGGGTGACCGACGTGCGGTTCTCGCCCCCGATCGTGGGCGCCGACCGGGTCGCGGTGGCGGAGTTCCGGGTGCTGGCCGAGGAGGACGGGGCGGCCGGCACGCTGGCCGGCTGTGTCTTCGTCCGGTTCGACGAGGCCGGGCTGGCGGTCGAGTCACGGGACTACTGGCACACGGCGGAGGGCCACCAGGAGCCGACGGGGCGGACCTTTCTCCTGTGATCCAGGACCCGTTCGGCACACTTCCCTCCAGTCCGACCAGTCGGTACGTTCGGGGTGCCCGGGCCGCACGGCAGCGGTCCGGGGTTCCGGCGGACCACGGAGGCTCCATGTCCGAGCACGTGCCACAGATACACGGTCACTGCGATCCACGGTTCGCGGCGGTGCGCGCGGCCTTCGAGGAGAACTTCCGGGACCGGGGCGAGCTGGGCGCCGCGGTGAGCGTCACGGTCGACGGCGCGGTGGTGGCCGATCTGTGGGGCGGCCGGGCCGACGCGGCGGGCACGCGCGCGTGGCAGCGGGACACCGTGGTCAACGTGTGGTCCACGACGAAGGGCCCGACGGCGCTGTGCGCGCACATCCTCGCCGACCGGGAGCTGCTCGACCTCGACGCTCCGGTGGCCGTGTACTGGCCGGAGTTCGGCGCGGCGGGCAAGGAGCGCGTCCTGGTCCGGCATCTGCTGTCCCACCGGGCGGGCCTGGCCGGGCTGCGCGAGCCGCACTCCCTCGATCAGCTCTACGACTGGGAGCTCACCACCGCCCGCCTCGCGGCCACGGAGCCCTGGTGGGAGCCGGGCACCCGGTCCGGCTATCACGCGCTCACCTACGGCTTCCTGGTCGGGGAGCTGGTGCGGCGGGTGTCGGGGCTGCTGCCGGGGGCCTTCCTGGAGCGGGAGGTGACCGGTCCGCTGGGCGTCGACTTCACGATCGGGCTGCCGGAGAAGGAGGCCGGGCGGGCGGCCGAGCTGGTGCATCCGCCGGTCGCCTCGTCCAGCGAACAGGCCGCGATCCTCAGCCAGTTGGCACCGGCGGCCGTCGCCGCCCTGGCCAATCCGGCGGCGGGCGCGAGCGAGGCCAACTCGTCGCGCTGGCGGGCCGCGGAGATCCCGGCGGCGAACGGCCACGGCACCGCGCGGGCGGTGGCCGCGCTCTACGGGATCTTCGCCGGCCGGGGCGCGCACGGCGGGCGTCGCATCCTCTCCCCCGAGGCGGCCGAGCGGGTGCGCGAGGGACAGGGCGCCTGCCGGGACCTGGTGCTGGGGGCGGGGTTCGCGCACGAGACGGAGATCGGGCTCGGGCTGTGGCTCAGCGGTCCGAACGGATCGTACGGACCCAACCCGCGCGCTTTCGGACACGACGGCTTCGGCGGCTCGTGCGGGCTCGCCGACCCGGAGGCGGGGGTGTCGCTGGGGTACGTGATGAACCGCATGGGGCCGAACATCGCCGACGACCCACGGAAGACGGCGTTGGTGGACGCCCTGTACAGCGCGCTCTGAGCGGCGACGCGGCGCGGCCGCGCGGACGGCGCGGGGCGGTCCGGTTTCGGCCGATCGGGCGGCCCGCCCTTCCCTACTGGTTTAGACCAATGCTAGATCTGGTGGCGCACCGAGTCCGCACGACCACGGCACGTCACCCACAGGAGGCGCGCGGCATGGCCCGCAGCACCACCCCCACCACCCCCGATGTCCACCCGCACCCCGACGAAGGACCGCTGTACCGGCGGATCGCCACGCAGCTGCTCGGCGAGCTGCGCGAGGGCACCATCGCGGCCGGCGAACGACTGCCGGCCGAGCGTCGGCTGGCCGGACACTTCGGCGTCAGCAGGCAGACCGTACGGCAGGCCCTGGAGGTCCTGCGCAGCGACGGGCTGGTCGAGACCGACCGGCGGGGCAGTCACGCCGCCCTGCCCGCCGGGCCGCTCGGCACCCCGTCGTTCCTCGCCTTTCCCGTGGGCGCGCGGCCCGCGGACGACGCGTCGACGGTGGCCCGCGCCGCCGTCAGCTGGGAGACGCCCCCGCCCGCACACGCCGAGGCGCTCGGACTCGCCCCGCACCGGCCGACGCTGGTGCACCGCTACGAGTCCGCCCGCGCCGACGGACGCGGTCTGCGTACGGCCGTCACGTCCTTCTCCGCGGTCGCCCTGGCCGAGGTGGAGGAACTGGCCCGCTACCGCGACCGCGCCGACTCGAACGCCTCCCCGGAGCTGCGGCGGGCCTACGACTGGATGCGCCGGGCCGGTCTGACCCTGCACCACCGGGACTGCATCACGCATCTCGACGACGATCCGTCGATGCGGGTCACCCGGCGCGTGCACGACCAGTACGCGCGCCCCCTGGAGATCACCGACCTGGTGGTGGACACCCGGCGGGAGGCGCTGGTCTACGCGTTCACGCTGCCCGGGGCCGGCTGATCCCGGCCGGACCGGCTCCGCGCACCGTCTCAGCGGTCCGTCCGGCGCGCCTCGACCATGCGCACCCGTGGACTTCCGTCGCTCCTGGTCCCGAACTCGGGCAGGGCGCGGAGGTCCACGCGGAACCCGGCGCGCTCCAGTTCGCGCCGCACGTCACCGAGCCGGAAGGCGCGGTAGTACATCACGAACGGCGGCCGCCACAGGGCGTTGCGGACCCGCATCACGGCGTCGAAGCCGAGGAGCATCCAGAACGCCGGTGAGGAGCGCCTCGGCGGGGCCAGGACGGGGAACGCGAAGCATCCGCCCGGCCGCAGCGCGGTCCGCACCCGGGCGAACAGGCCCGGCAGTTCGCGGGGCAGGAAGTGCCCGAACGCGCCGAAGCTGACGACGAGGTCGAAGGCGGCGGTGAACGGCAGGGCGCGGGCATCCGCGCGCACCCAGGACACCCGGGGGGCCGCCGGCCTGGTCCGCCGACGCGCCTGTGCCAGCATGCCGGCGCTGAAGTCGACGCCCGTCACACTCCCCCGGCACACCGTCGCCAGGACCTCGACCCCCGCGCCCGTGCCACAGCACAGGTCGAGGCCGTCCTCGTACGGGCCGGAGTCCTTCAGGGCCGAGGCGACCGCGTCCAGGACGGCGTCCGGAGTGCGGAAGGGCGTGTGGTCGAACTTCGGCGCGAGGAGGTCGTAGCCGTGCTCGACGGACGACAGGGCCTGGACGGCGAGTTCGCGCAGCGTGGGGCCTTCGGGACTGAACATCCGCGTCAGCCTACGGCCGTCCGCCGCTTCAGGAGCAGCAGGGCGCGTTCGCACCAGGCCAGGTTCGTCTCCTCGAAGGCGATGCCGGCCATCAGCGTCAGATAGGGGCCGATCCGGTCGGCCTCGGTCAGGTACGCGTCCTCGGTGCGTCCGTCGAGGAGGCGGTCGCGCACCCGCAGGTAGCGGTCGAGCTTGGCGCGGGACCAGGTCCTGCGCTCCTCGACCAGCGCGCGGGTCACCTCGGGGTCCACGCCGTCCATGGCCTGGATCCTGATGAGGAGTTCGTCGCGGATGGCGGTGGGCCGCCGCGGCGGAGTGGCGGCGAAGGCGTCCAGGTCCGCGCGGCCGGCCTCGGTGAGGGTGAACATCCTCTTGTTCGGCCGGCGTTCCTGCTGCACCACCCGGGCCTCGATCAGACCGTCCTGCGCGAGGCGCTCCAGTTCGCGGTAGAGCTGCTGCGGGGTCGAGGGCCAGAAGTTCGCGAGGGAGACGTCGAAGACCTTCGACAGTTCGTAGCCCGAGGCCTCGCCTTCCAGGAGGGCGGCCAGGACGGCGTACTTGAGGGACATGTGGACACGGTAGCAGGAGGCGATTATTGTCATCGACACCTACTCAACAAATTTACAACCACGCGATGAGGTGATCCGATGCGCGCGTTCCGCGAGGCGGTCGAGGCCGGCGATCTCGAGGCCGTCGAAGCGCTGCTGGCCGAGGACGTGGTGTTCACCAGCCCGGTCGTGTTCAAGCCGTACCCGGGCAAGGCGATCACCGCGTCGATCCTGCGGGGGGTGACGCGGGTCTTCGAGGACTTCCGCTACGAGCGCGAGCTCGACGGGGGCGACGGGCGTGACCACGCGCTGGTGTTCCGGGCCCGGGTGGGCGAGCGGGAGCTGACCGGCTGCGACTTCATCCACCTGAACGAGGAGGGTCTGATCGACGAACTCACGGTCATGGTCCGCCCGTTGTCGGGCGCCCAGGCTCTCGCGGCCGCGATGGGCGACCGGTTCGACCGGATCCTGAAGGAGGCGGAGGCCCGGTCGGCCTCCGCCTCCTGACGTCAGGCCACCGTGAGGGTGAGGGCTCCCGCGTAGGCCTCACCCGGCGTGAGGGCCGCCGGCGTCCCGTCGACGGCCAGGGTCACCACCGGAGGCCGGCCGCTGAGGCGTGTGCCCGCGGGCCGGCCGCCGTGCCGGGTGGCCCCTGCCGTGGCCGGACCTCAACCCCCGAGGTCCTCCAGGGTCGTCCTCGTGTCCGTCTTCAGGTAGCCGGTGACCTCTTCGAGCGTCGGCGGGTCCGTGTCGTCGTCGTACGAGGAGTAGTAGGCGCTGTAGCTCATCGTGTACGTCACCCAGCCGTCCCGCACGGCGAGCGTGGCGTAGAGGGATCCGCTCGACGACCCGGACGTGGTGTCGTTGCTGACGAGATAGGCCTCGTCGCCTATGCCCGTGACGGCCTCCACGTCGTAACCCGTGTGGCTGTCGGCGTAGTTCTTCCAGGCCGCGGTGAACTCCGGCCCGGGGTCGGTCTTCTTGTGCAGGTCCAGCTGGGAGTACAGGTAGGCGTCCGCGTAGCTGGACGTGGACTTCTTCAGGCTGATGCTGCACAGGCCCTCGTCGAGGGCGTCGTCCTTGAGGGTGTTGTGCGTCGGGGACGTGTCGTTGTCCGGGTACTCCTCCTTGAAGGACGAGTAGTCCGTGGAGTTGCACAGGTTCGACGGCGCCGAGTAACCGCTCAAGTCGGGGTCGTCCTCGGCGCCGATCAGGAAGACGCCGGCCGCCCAGGCCGCGGACGCCAGCACCGCTCCGACGGCGCCCCACAGGACGGCTTTCCCCGCGCCGCCGCCACCGCCGCCTCCGGGCGGCGGGCCGACCACGGGGTACGGACCCTGCTGGAGGTAGGGGTTGACCGGCTGGGGCGGCGCGGGCTGCCCGACCAGGGTCGGCTGCGCATAGACGCTGGGCTGGCCGACCTGGGTCGCGCCCGCCGCCGGCGGGAAACCCAGCGGCCCGCCGGGGGCCGGCGACTGCGGATGCGGATAGGGGTACGCGCTCGGCTGGGCCGGCGCGTCGGACGGCTGCTCCGGCTGCTGCGGGGGCTGAGGCGGCGTGGACATGACGTGAAGATAATGCAGAAATAGCGGTCAAGTCCCATGTCGTTACGGATCGTTACCCTCCGGGGACATCTGTGGGATAACCCGGAAGAGGCCGGGACTTTCGTCCGGCCTGTCCTGTGTGCGCCGCCGGTCCGGCTCCCCCTCCGGACCGCCCGTCCGGCCGGGAGCCGGTGCCTGGACGGTCGCCGTCCGCACCCGGGCGCCGACCGTCGCCTGCGCGGTGCTCTTCCGCACCTGGCGACGCGCCGTGGGGAACAACCGTCGCCATGGGCGCGTTGACACCAGCGGGACCGACCGGCGTGCTACAGTGCCGGTAGCACTTGTGTACGCCCCCCTTGGTGGGCGCCGGTGCCAGTTCCCTTCAGTTCGCCGCATCACCCGTCGTTTCCGACCGGTACAGCGGCTTTCCCGCACCACCTCACCGACGGTTCGGTTCCGCCGTGGCCGAGGTGCTGTTCCCGCCGCCCGAGGCGCGCCGTGCGCCCTCCCTTCGCGGCTGCTCCCCCCTCTCCGCATGTCTCATGCCTTCCGTCCTCGAAAGGACCGACCACCATGACCACCACTCTCGAACACCCCCCGGTACAGCAGCAGCCCCCGGCCCGGGTCGCCGCCGGTGTCCTCGACATCGACGCCGGCGGGAAGGGGCACCTGCGCCCCGCGGACTGCCTGCCCACACCCGCCGACCTCCAGGTCCCGGCCGCGCTGATCCGCCGTCACCACCTGCGCAGGGGCGACCTCGTCGAAGGGGTGCGCGGTACCCAGCGCGCCCTCACCGAGGTCGCCCGTGTCAACGGCCGTACGCCCGAGGAGCTGCGCGCCCGTCGGCACTTCCGCGACCTCACCCCCGTCCACCCGCACGAGCGGCTCCGCCTCGAACATCCGGCGGCCGGCCTCGCCGGACGGGTCACGGATCTCGTCGCGCCGATCGGCAAGGGCCAGCGCGGACTGATCGTCGCCCCGCCGAAGACGGGCAAGACCGTACTGCTCCAGCAGATCGCCGCCGCCGTCGCCGGCAACCACCCCGGGGCGCGGCTGATGGTCGTCCTGCTCGACGAGCGGCCCGAGGAGGTCACCGACATGCGGCGCTCCGTGCGCGGCGAGGTGTACGCCTCGACGTTCGACCGGGCGCCCAAGCAGCACATCGCGCTGGCCGAACTCGTCATCGAGCGGGCCAAACGGCTCGTCGAGGCGGGCGAGGACGTCGTGATCCTCCTCGACTCCCTCACCCGGCTGTGCCGGGCCCACAACAACGCGGCCGCCGCCGGGGGCCGCACCCTCAGCGGCGGTGTGGACGCGACCGCGCTGATCGGCCCCAAGCGGTTCTTCGGCGCCGCACGGGCGGCCGAGGAGGGCGGCTCGCTCACCGTCCTCGCCACCGTCCTGGTCGAAACGGGCTCCCGCGCCGACGACTTCTACTTCGAGGAACTGAAGAGCACCGGCAACATGGAGCTCCGCCTCGACCGCGAACCGGCCTCCCGCCGGGTCTTCCCGGCCGTCGACATCAACGGCTCCGGCACCCGGCGCGAGGAACTCCTCTACTCCCCGGGCGAGTTGACCGCCGTACGCGGTCTGCGCCGGGCCCTGCAGCCCCGGGACGGCCAGGCGAACCTGGAGACGCTCCTGGAGCGGATGCGCGAGACGCCGGACAACACCGCCTTTCTGCGCCGCATCCAGCCGACCCTGCCCGCCGCATAGGGCGCTGCGTGCGGCATCCGGGTGCACGCACCCCCGTGTCCGGCACGGGCAGCGCGGGGAATGCCGGGTTCATTCCTACGTTGATCGTATGACGATCGGATTCTCTTCCCGGGCCGTTGCGACGGCATGCGCGTTCTGTGTGGCGGGCGTCCTCGCCCTCGGCCCCGCCGCGGCCGCCGACCCGGCCGGCGCGGACCCCGCAACGCCGGGGGGACCCGGTGGGCCGGCCGGCCCCCAGGCGACGGCGCCCCGGCCGGCCGTGCTCTACCGCTCCGGGACGCAGGTCAGACCCCACCGCGGCGCCCCCGAGGTCCCCGACGTCTCGGCACTGTCCTGGCTGGTCTCCGACGCGCGGACGGGTGAGGTGCTCGCCGCGTCGAACGCGCACCGCAAACTGCCCCCGGCCAGCACCCTCAAGACCCTGTTCGCCCTCACGGTGCTGCCGGTCCTGCCCGGCGAGATCCGGCACCGGGTGAGCGAGGAGGAGCTCAGCGGCGTCGGGCCGGGCAGCAGTCTCGTCGGAGTCGCCGAGGGACACACGTACCGGGTCGCCGACCTGTGGCGCGGAGTGTTCCTCAACTCCGGCAACGACGCCGTGCACGTACTGGCGGCCCTCAGCGGCGGCTGGCACGCCACGGCCATCCGCATGCAGGCCAAGGCACGCTCACTGGGCGCCCTGGACACCCATGTGCGGTCGCCCGACGGATACGACACCCCGGGCCAGGTGTCCTCCGCGTACGACCTGGCGGTGTTCGGACGGGCGGGGCTGCGCAACGCGGACTTCGCACGGTACTGCGGCACCGCGGAGGCGAGCTTCCCCGGCGACGACGACTGGTCGTACGGGATCGCCAACACCAACCGGCTGCTGACCGGGGCGGACGGTGTAGAACCGTACCCGGGACTGATCGGGATCAAGAACGGCTACACCAGCAACGCCGGCAACACCCTGGTCGCCGCCGCCCGTCAGGGCGGACGCACCCTCGTCGTCACGGTGATGAACCCTCAGGCGGGTGGCGGGTTCGAGGTCTACGAAGAGGCGCGCGCATTGCTGGACTGGGGCTTCGCTGCCGCCGGACGGGTCGATCCGGTGGGCTCGCTGGACGCGCTGCGGGCCCCCCTCCGGCCGCGGCCGGTACCCGGGCCGGGCCCGGAGGCCGAACGGGTGCCCGCCTCGGCCTCCGCCGCCGCCTCTCCCCCGGCCGGAGCCAGGGTCTCCGTAGCCGTAGCCGCCTCCGACCCGCCCGGCTGGCCGGAGGCCGCGCTGATCGCGGGCGCCGCCGCGCTGGGCGGGGCAGCCGTGGCGCTCGTGCTGCGGCTCGCCGGCCGGCGCCCTTCGGGAGGATGACCGACGGGCAGCCACACCAGCAGGCCGAGCGTGATCCAGGTGTAGACGTTGCTGCCGAGGAAGCCGTCGACGCCGGACGCGTCGTCGAACCACAGCCACACCACACTGGTGCACAGCACCGCGTACAGGGCGCCCGCGACGCGTGGGCGCCCCGCGCGGATCAGCACCGCGAAGGACGGCAGCAGCCACACCAGGTGGTGCACCCACGTCACGGGGCTGACCAGACAGGCGGTGAGGCCGGTCAGGGCGAAGGCCGCCTGCCAGTCCCGCGCGGCGACCGCCCGCCGGGCCCGCCACGCCCACCAGACCAGGGCGGCCAGTACCAGCACCGCCCAGACCGCCCGGCTCTCCACGCCCAGCCGTGCCAGGACGCCCTGGAGCGACTGGTTGGAGACGTAGTCGAGCCGGCCCACCCGGGTCGTGTCCCACAGGGCCCGTGTCCAGTAGAAGCGCGAGGCGTCCGGGGCGACCAGGGCCGCGAACGCGGTGGCGGCCGCCGCCACGGCCGTGGCCATGGCGGCCGCCCCCCCCCCGCCGGGGCCCCCCCCGCCGCCCCCCGAGAGGACGGGGGGCGGGGGCGGCGGCCCCCCCCCCCCCCCGCCCGCCCCCCCCCCCCCCGGGCGGGGGCCGGCGGGGCCGGGGGGGGGGGGCGGCCCCGCCGCGCGGCGGCGGCCGGGGCGGCGGCCCGCCACCGGCGGGCGACCAGCAGCAGCCCGATGAAGAGCGCGGGCGTGAGCTTGACGGCCGCCGCCAGGCCGATGCCGACCCCCACCCAGCGGGTCCGCCCGGACGCGAGCAGCCCGGCGTCGGCGAGCACCAGGGCCAGCAGCAGCAGGTTGACCTGGCCGAAGCTCAGGGTGTCGCGCAGCGGTTCGAAGAGCGCGAGCGCGCAGGCGGCGAGGCCGGCTCCGTACCAGCCGTACCGCCGCCACCGGGGCCCGACGCACACCCGTGCCGCGAACGTCAGCGCCGCCAGGTCGAGCAGCAGGGCGGTCACGATCGCGGTGCGCAGCCCGACCAGCGCCATCGGCAGCATGACGACGGCCGCGAACGGGGGGTAGGTGAAGCCGTACGGCGTGCCCGGTACCCGGTAGTCGTAGACCCGGCCGCCGTCGTGGATCCAGCTGTTGACGGTGCCGTAGTAGACGCGCAGGTCGAACCAGTCGCGCAGCAGCGGCACCGTCGCGGTGAAGACGGTGACGACGGCGGCGAGCGCGAGGAGCAGCAGGAGGCGGCCGCGGTCGGTGCGGGGCGGTCTCACCCCGGGGATCTGACGAGGTCTCACGCCGTACGTCCCAGGGCGGTCGGCGCCTGTGCCGCGAGGTGGGCCTGCCACAGGACGACCACGGCGAGCGCGCCGCCGCACACGGCCAGCACCAGGCGACCCGTGTCGGCGGGGCCCCCGTCGGGCAGGACCGCGAGGGCGAGGGCGCCCGCCACGGCCGCCGTCCGTCGGCGTATCAGGGTGTCCGGGGCCGCGGCGGCGATGAGGAACAGACCCCACAGCGCGTACCAGGGGCGGATCGCCGGGCCGAGCGCGGCCACCGTGGCGAGACTGAGGCCGAGCGCGTACACCGGGCGCCGACGCAGCCGCCACCAGATGACGCCGAGGGCGACGGCCGTGACCGCGAGGCCCAGGGCGTGCCAGACGGGCACCGCCCAGGGCGCGAGGTCGCTGCCCAGGCCCTCCAGGAGAGCACGGGTGGCCCGGCCCAGCAGGCTGGTGAGCGCCCAGTTGTGCGCGGAGACGGGTGTGTCCAGGGCGGCTGTCCAGCCGTAGCCGGTGCCCGCGACGGCGGTCGCCACGACCGTGGTGGCGGCGGCCGCGGCCCCCGTGCCCAGCACGGTCAGGACCGGGCGCCGGCCCGCCCGCGGCGACAGGGCCACTATCGCGACGAGACCCAGCGCGGCGGGCGCCTTGACCAGGGCCGCCAAGGTGACCAGGACGGCCCCGAGCACCGGGCGCCGGCCGAGCGCGGCCACCAGCCCGGCACCGAGCAGGCCCAGCATGATCGCGTCGTTGTGGGCGCCGGCCACCAGATGCAGCAGGACCAGCGGATTCAGCGCGCCGAGCCAGAGCGCGGCGGCCGGGTCCGCTCCGCTGTGCCGGGCGAGCCGGGGCAGGGCGGCCGTCATCAGCGCCACCCCCGCCAGCGCCACGCACCGCATGCCGAGAAGCCCGGCGGACAGGGCGCCCCGGGTCAGTCCGGACAGCGCGGCGGCGACGGCGAGGAAGACCGGGCCGTACGGGGCTCCGGTGTTCCGCCACAGCGGGGCGACCTCGTCGGCGAGCGGACCGCCGAGCCGGGCCGGACCGTGCGCGTACACGTCGAGGTGCGCGTCCACCATGGCGCCCTGCGCGAGATAGCTGTACACGTCCCGGCTGAACAGCGGCGGCGCGATCAGCAGCGGCGCCGCCCAGACCACGAGGACCAGGACGAGGGCGCGGGGGGTCGGCGGATCCGCGCCGCGCACCAGCGTGCCCAGCAGGATCCAGGCCGCGGTCAGCAGCACCAGCCCGAAGTACACACCGACCAGGCCGAGCACGGCGTGCACCGAGGACGGGGCCAGGAGCTCCCGGGCGGGCAGCGCGCCGGCCGTCTCGCCGCCGAGCGCGAGAGAGGCGGTCCCGGCCAGGCCCAGAACCTGGCAACGCCGTGGATCGATGGGAAAAGCCTTGGTCAGCACGCTGTCATGGTGTCCGCCCCGGGTGACCGCAGAGCGACATCGCGCCTGCCTGGCGACGGCCTGCGCGTGACCGACGTGTGAGCCGGGCGCGGCGGCGACGAGCGCCGCGGGCCAGGACCTCCCGCCGTCCGAACCGCGGGCTCAGAACACCGACACCCCGGTCAGGGTCGTGAACCGGTCCAGGGCGGCCACTCCCGCCACCGAGTTGCCCCGTTCGTCGAGACCCGGGCTCCACACGCACAGCGTGCAGCGGCCCGGTACGACGGCGATGATGCCGCCGCCCACGCCGCTCTTGCCGGGCAGGCCGACCCGGTAGGCGAATTCGCCGGCCGCGTCGTAGGTGCCGCAGGTCAGCATCACGGCGTTGACCTGCTTGGCCTGGCTGCCGGTGAGGAGCCGGGTGCCGTCGGCGCGGACGCCGTGCCGGGCGAGGAAGCCGGTGGCCAGGGCGAGGTCGGCACAGGAGGCGGTGAGGGAGCACTGCCGGAAGTACTGGTCGAGGAGGACCGGTACCGGGTTGTCGATGTTGCCGTAGGACGCCATGAAGTGGGCGAGGGCGGCGTTGCGGTCGCCGTGCGCGGCCTCGGAGGCGGCCACCTCCTCGTCGAAGCCGAGCGTGGGATTGCCGCTCTCCGCACGCAGGAAGCCGAGGAGTTCGCCCGCCGCGTCCCCCGTACGGGTCTGGAGCCGATCGGTGACGACCAGCGCGCCCGCGTTGATGAAGGGATTGCGCGGGATGCCGTTCTCGTATTCCAGCTGGATCAGGGAGTTGAAGGGGTTGCCCGAGGGTTCGCGGCCCACGTGCTCCCAGAGTTCGTCGCCCTCGCGGGCCAGGTCCAGGGCGAGGGTGAAGACCTTGGTGAGGGACTGCGTGGAGAACGGCTCCCGCCAGTCCCCCACGCCGTACACCGTGCCGTCCGGCTCCGCGACGGCCATGCCGAAGCGGCGCGGGTCGCAGGCCGCGAGCGCCGGGATGTAGTCGGCGGGACGGCCCCGGCCGGGGGTGCGTTCCATCTCCTCGGCGATGCGGTCCAGGACCGGCTGGAAGCCACGGGACGGCGTCGTTGTCATGATCACTATTGTGCCTCCGTGCCGGTCCCGGCGCGTCGTCGCGGGTGACGGGTGTCGAACGAGGGCTGTCGGACGACGGCTGTCGGACGAGGGGGGTCAGACGAGGGGGGCTCCGCTGCCCGCCAGGACCTCGGGGCGCAGCAGGTCGGCGAGCCGCTCGGCGGGCAGCAGACCCTTCTCCAGGACGAGTTCGGCGACCCCACGGCCGGTGACGAGGGCCTCCTTGGCGATGTCGGTGGCCGCCGTGTACCCGATGTGCGGGTTGAGGGCGGTGACCAGGCCGATGGAGTTCTCGACGCTCGCCCGCAGCACCTCGGTGTTGGCGGTGATGCCGTCCACGCAGCGCTCGGCGAGGGTGAGGCAGGCGGCGCGCAGGTGGGTGATGGACTCCGACAGGGAGTGCAGGATGATCGGCTCGAAGGCGTTGAGCTGGAGCTGTCCGGCCTCGGCGGCCATGGTGATGGTGACGTCGTTGCCGATCACCTCGAAGGCGACCTGGTTGACGACCTCGGGGATCACCGGGTTGACCTTGCCCGGCATGATGGACGAACCGGCCTGCACGGGCGGCAGGTTGATCTCGCCGAGGCCCGCACGCGGCCCGGAGGACAGCAGCCGCAGATCGTTGCAGCTCTTGGAGAGCTTGACCGCGACGCGCTTGAGCACGCCGGACATCTGGACGAACGCGCCGCAGTCCTGGGTGGCTTCGACCAGGTTGGCCGCGGTGACCAGCGGCAGCCCGGTGATCGCGGCGAGGTGGCGGCGGGCGGCCTCGGCGTATCCGGCGGGAGCGTTGAGTCCGGTGCCGATGGCCGTGGCACCCAGGTTGATCTCATGGATCAACTGGACGGCCTCGTCAAGACGGTTGCGGTCCTCGTCGATCATGACGGCATAGGCCGAGAACTCTTGACCGAGCGTCATCGGGACCGCGTCCTGCAACTGTGTACGGCCCATCTTGAGCACGTCGCGGAACTCGACGGCCTTGCGGGCGAAGGCGTCCTGGAGGACGGCCATGGCCTTGAGCAGGCCGCGCACGGCGAAGACGGTCGCGACCTTGACCGCGGTGGGGTAGACGTCGTTCGTCGACTGGCCGAGGTTGACGTCCTCGTTGGGGTGCAGGTACCGGTACTCGCCCTTCGCACGGCCGAGCAGTTCCAGCGCGCGGTTGGCGACGACCTCGTTGGCGTTCATGTTGGTCGAGGTGCCCGCGCCGCCCTGGACGACGTCGACGACGAACTGCTCGTGCAGCTTCCCCGCGCGGATCTCACGGCAGGCGGCGACGATGGCGGCCGCCTTGTCCGGCGCGAGCAGGCCGAGCTCCTCGTTGGCGAGGGCGGCGGCCTCCTTCACGGCGGCGAGGGCGTCGATGAGGTGCGGGTAGGCGGAGATCGGCGTCCCGGTGATGGGGAAGTTCTCCGTGGCGCGCAGGGTGTGGACGCCCCAGTACGCGTCGGCCGGGACGTCCCGGTCTCCGAGCAGGTCGTGTTCGCTGCGGGTGACGGCGGCGGTCATGAGGGTGCGGCCTCTTTCCGAGGGTGAGGGTCGGGTGGAGCGGGTGTCGTCCGGTGGGAGGGCGGCCGGCTCGGGCGGTACGGGGTGACGCCCGCCCGAGCCGGTCGATGCACCCGCCCGGCGGTGACCGGACCGGTGGTTCAGGGTCGGCCGCCGCGCACAGACACACGGCGGGCCGGTGCACGGCGCACGGCGTACCAGCGACCGACTGCCCGGCGGTCACCGGCTTGTCGGTCACCGGCCGGTCGGCGCGGCGCCGGGGACGGCGATGGCGGCGGTCGTACGGGTCGGCGGGGTCGAACGCCGGTGGGTGACCACCGGGCATCCGGCCGAGGCGCCGGGCCGGTCCGTGAGCGGACGCCGCGCCGGCCGACGCACGCCCGGCGACCCGGCGTCGGCCGGGCGGGGTGGTACGGCGTCCGCCCGCGGGGTGTCGTGGGCGACGGCCACGCCCACCGGCCACCGGGCGGCCGGGCGGACCGGTGCACCACGGGCTCGCCGGGTGCGGCGGTGCCGTACGTGGCCCCGGCGGGCGGTCGGGGGCCCGGAGTGGCTGGGCGCGGTCGCATCGGTCGTCCGTGTCCGTCAGGCGCAGGCGCGCACGGTGACCGGGTCCAGCGCGCGGACCGGGCGGACGCAGCCGACCGGTTCGCCGCCGCCGAGGAGGGCTTCGCCCGCGAACTCGGTGAGCAGGGCGGGGTCCACACCGGCGCGGACGAGGGCGGCCGCGGTGACCGGGACGCGGGCGCGGTTCGCGCCGTCGGAGATCTTGACGGCGACGGCCCGGCCGTCCGGGAGCGCGGCGACCTCGACGCCCTCGAAGCCGTCCTTCGCCAGCAGGCCGGGGACGGCCCGCATCAGCGCGGCGACGTCCCGGCCGGAGCCGGACGCCATCTCGGCGTGCTCGCGCATCGCGTCGGCCACCCGCGCCTCGGGGGTGCCGGGCGCGGAGGCGGTGACGCGGGCGGCGGCCCGGGCGAGGCCGTGCAGGGAGACCGAGAACAGGGGGGCACCGCAGCCATCGACGGTGACCCGTGCGATCCGCTGTCCGGTGAGGTCCTCGACGATCTCGGCGATCGCCTGCTGGAGCGGGTGCTTCGGGTCGAGGTAGTCGTCCAGGGACCAGCCGTTGAGCCTGCAGGTGTACAGCATGGCCGCGTGCTTGCCGGAGCAGTTCTGGGCCAGTCGGGAGGGCGCGCGGCCCTCCCGTATCCACCCGTCGCGGACCGCCGGGTCGTACGGCAGGTCGGTGACGTTGCGCAGGTCGTCCTCCGAGACGCCCGCCAGCTCGAGGATCCGCCGGGTCCCGGCGAGGTGGCGTTCCTCGCCGGAGTGGCTGGCGGCGGCGAGCGAGAGCAGCTCGCCGTCGAGCGGCAGCCCGGCCCGGACCATGGCGACGGCCTGGACGGGCTTGAGCGCCGAGCGCGGGTAGAAGGCGGCCTCGACGTCGCCGAGCTGGAGCTCGATCTCGCCGCCCGCGCCGAGGACGACGACGGAGCCGTAGTGGACGCCCTCGGTCACCCCGCCGCGGACGAGGTGGGCGACGGGGGTGTGGAGGGGTACGCGGATCGCGGGGGCGTCGGCGAGGGACATGCTGTACATCACTGCCTGCATCACTGGTGGGTGGTCGGCGGCCGGCGCCGGGGTCACGCGTCGGCCTTGGCTGAGGTGCGCGCGAGGTTGCGGCGGATGGCGTACCACCCGACGACGAGCGCGGCGACGATCAGCGGCAGGCACAGCACGGTGGTGCGTCCGGCGCCGCCGTCGGCGTACATGAGGACCAGGACCGAGGCGAGGAAGAACAGGGTCACGAGTTCGGTCCAGGGGGAGCCCGGCAGCCGGTAGTCGGGCCGGGTCAGTTCGCCCTTCTGGGTCTTCTGCCAGAAGAGCAGGTGACAGATCATGATCATGCCCCAGGTGGAGAGGATGCCGATCGCCGCGAAGTTCAGCACGATCTCGAAGGCGTCCGCCGGGACCACGAAGTTGAGGCCGACGCCCAGCACACAGATACCGCTGGTGAGCAGGATGCCGCCGTACGGGACCTGGCTGCGGCTCATCACACCGGTGAACTTCGGCGCGGAGCCGGACATCGCCATGGAGCGCAGGATGCGGCCGGTGGAGTACAGGCCGGAGTTGAGCGAGGACATGGCCGCGGTGAGGACGACGAGGTTCATCACGCCGCCCGCCGCGGGGATGCCGATGTTGGAGAGGACCGTCACGAAGGGGCTCTCGCCGGACGTGTACTTGTTCCACGGCAGCAGCATCGACAGCAGGACCACCGAGCCGACGTAGAACAGACCCACACGCCACATGATCGAGTTGATCGCCTTCGGCATGATCTTCTCGGGGTTCTCGGTCTCACCGGCGGCGACGCCGACCAGTTCGACGGAGGCGTAGGCGAAGACGACGCCCTGGATGATCAGCAGCATGGGCAGCAGGCCGCTGGGGAACAGGCCGCCGTTGTCGGTGATGAGGGACGGGCCGGGGGTGGCGCCGTCCACCGGGTGCTGGGTGACCAGCAGGAAGATGCCGATACACATGAAGATCACCAGCGCGCTGACCTTGACGATGGCGAACCAGAACTCCAGTTCGCCGAAGATCTTCACCGAGATCAGGTTCACGGTGAGGACCACGGCCAGGGCGATGAGCGCGATCACCCACTGGGGTATGTCGGAGAACATGCCCCAGTAGTGGGTGTAGGTGGCCACCGCGGTGATGTCGGCGATGCCGGTGGTGGCCCAGTTCAGGAAGTACATCCAGCCGGCCGTGTACGCGCCCTTCTCGCCCATGAACTCGCGGGCGTAGGACACGAAGGCGCCGGAGGAGGGCCGGTACAGCACGAGTTCACCGAGGGCGCGCACCACGAGGAAGGCGAAGATCCCGCAGACCGCGTAGGCGATGAAGAGGGAGGGGCCGGCGTCGGCGAGCCGGCCGCCGGCGCCGAGGAAGAGACCGGTGCCGATGGCGCCGCCGATGGCGATCATGTTGACGTGGCGGGACTTCAGCGACTTGCTGTAGCCCTCGTCTCCGGCGTCGACGTGACGGGTCGAGGGGCGCGTCTCGTCTTTGAGGTGCTGGTCGCTCACGCCGCGGGTCCGCCTTCCAGGGGAGTGTCCGTGCGCGGGGCGCGCACGATGTCGGTGAGGGTCGTCTCGACGCGGTCGAGGTGGTGGCTCATGGCCTCCACCGCGTCGGGCTCGGAACCGTCGATCAGCGCCTCGACGATCGCCCGGTGCTCGCGGTTGGACTGCTCGCGCCGTCCGCCCAGCTCGTTGAGGAAGGCCGACTGACGCGCCAGTGCGTCCCGGATCTCCTCGATGACCCGGCGGAACACCGGGTTCTGGGCGGCCTCGGCGACGGCCAGGTGGAAGAGGGTGTCCATCGCGACCCACGCGGTGGTGTCCGTCTCCCGCTCCATGCGGTCGAGCAGATGTGCCAGGTGGTCCAGGTTCTCCGGGGTCCGGCGCAGCGCCGCGTATCCGGCGACCGGGACCTCGACGTGCCGGCGCACTTCGAGCAGGTCGCTGGCCGCGTAGTCGCCGAAGGTGGGGTCCTCCACGGTGTTCGCGATCACAAAGGTGCCTTTGCCCGTCTTGGCGACGGTCAGGCCCATCGTCTGCAGGGCGCGCAGGGCCTCCCGCAGGACGGGCCGGGACACCTCGAGGGTGCGGCAGAGCTCGGCCTCGGAAGGGAGCTTGTCACCGATGGCGTAGCGGCCGCGCTCGATGGCGCCGCGGAGGTGGGTGAGGACCGCTTCCATCGCGCTGATGCGCCGCGGTCCCGCCCCACCTGTCTGGCTGTCTGACAGGTTCACGGGAGTGATACTCCGGGTGCGCCGCCACCGCTGTCAAGACGTGCCGTGAAACAGAAAATTCAGGGGGCGGGGAGCCTGAAAGGCACCTTCCCGCCCCCTGAGGGTGATGACGAGGGGATTCCCCGACCGGCCGCCTGCCGACTGCCTGCCGGCGGCCGGGCCCGGTCAGCTGTCGAGGACCCCGGCGGCCAGCAGCCCGAACAGGGCCACGCCGACGACGAGCCGGTAGATGACGAACGCGTTGAAGGAGTGCTTGGCGACGAACTTCAGCAGCCAGGCGATGGAGGCGTAGGCGACCACGAAGGACACCGCCGTGCCGACGGCCAGCGGCGCCGCGCCGGCGCCCGTGCCCAGGGCGTCCTTCAGCTCGTAGATGCCGGCGCCGGTCAGGGCGGGGATGCCGAGGAAGAACGACAGCCGGGTGGCGGCCACCCGGTCCAGGTCGAGCATGAGCGCGGTGGACATGGTGGCGCCGGAGCGGGAGAAGCCGGGGAAGAGCAGCGCGAGGATCTGGGAGCTGCCGACCAGCATCGCGTCCTTGAACGAGGTGTCGTCCTCGCCGCGCTTGTGGCGGCCCATCTGGTCGGCCGCCCACATCACGCCACTGCCGACGATCAGCGAACCCGCGACCACCCACAGCGAGGCCAGCGGGCCCTCGATGAGCGGCTTGGCCGCGAGGCCCACGACGACGATCGGGATCGTCGCACAGATCACCCACCAGGCGAACTTGTAGTCGTGGTGGTGACGCTCCTCACGGCTGCGCAGCCCGCGGAACCAGGCCGTGACGATCCGCACGATGTCCTTGCGGAAGTACACGAGCACGGCGGCGATCGCCCCGACCTGGATGACGGCCGAGAACCCGACGACGGCGTCGTCGTCGACCTTGATGCCCATCAGGCCCTCGGTGATCTTCAGATGGCCGGTGGAGGAGACGGGGAGGAACTCGGTCACTCCCTCGACGGCTCCGAGGACGACGGCTTGGCCGACGGAGATGGCGCTCATGGAATCCAGTTCTGAGGAGACGAATCGGTCGACAGCGTTGTAGACGCTCCGGTGTCGTACACAGTCCTACCAGGCGTGGAGCCGGCCGGACCGCCTACGACCACGCCCACCGGCCTGTCGCGAACCCGGCGAACGCGGCCCCGAGCCCCAGCGTCACGCTCGCGACGGCATTGACGGTGGCGTACAGGCCCGCGCCGGTCTCGGTCAGCCGCAGTGTCTCGTACGAGAACGTCGAGTACGTCGTCAGCGCTCCGCAGAAGCCCGTCCCCAGGAACAACCGCAGGTCGGGACCGACGGTGGTGGCGCCGGTCAGCGCGCCGAGGATCAGGCAGCCGCCGATGTTGACGACGAAGGTGCCCCAGGGGAAGAGCGAGTCGCGCCGGGCCTGTACCGCGCGGTCGGTCAGGTAGCGGAGCGGGGCGCCGATCATGCCGCCGACGACGACCACCAGCCAGTTCACAACGACTTCTTACCCTTCATGTCCGGATCGCCCTGGTTCTCGGCCCGGGCCTCGCCCCGGCCGACGTACCGGATGACCTCGCAGCGATCGAGGGTCACCATGCCCTCCGTGACCAGCTCGTCGAGCTCGGGCAGGAAGGCCCGCACCCGCTCCTCGGTGTCCACGACGACCACCGCGACCGGCAGGTCCTCGCTGAGCGACAGCAGCCGGGAGGTGTGGATCAGCGAGGAGGCGCCGAAGCCCTCGATGCCGCGGAAGACGCTGGCCCCCGCGAGACCGGCCGCACGGGCGCGGTGCACGATCTCCGTGTACAGGGGCTTGCGGTGCCAGGTGTCGCTCTCGCCGATGAAGACGGTCAGCCGCAGGGCCGCGCCGGTCGGTCTCGTCATCGCCGCCTCCACGATCGCTGCCTCCACAGGAGGACGCGGCGGGTGGCCGTGGCCGCCAGCCGGACCGCGAGGAGCGCCGCGAACAGGGTCGCGGCGAGGTAGGCCAGGGCCGTGCCGGGACGGCCGTCGTCGAACAGCTTGCGGATGTCGACGGCGTACGTCGAGAAGGTGGTGAATCCGCCCAGCACACCGGTGCCGAAGAACGGCCGCACGAGCCGGTGGGCGGTGACCGCCTCGGTGATCACCACCAGGAAGACACCGATCACCGCGCAGCCGACGACGTTCACCCAGAAGGTCGTCCACGGGAACCCGCCGGTCTGCGTGGGCCACCACAGGGAGGCCGCGTAGCGGGCGGCGGCACCGATCCCGCCGCCGACGGCCACGACGGCGACCACCGGGAGCTGCCCCGTCCCGGTGGCCCCGCGTGCTGCGCCGGTGCGGAGGCCCTCGGCCTCCGGAGCTGTCATGTCGTACGTCTCCTGCCCGGGCCGGGATCGTCCCGCCTCATCGGAGTGATCACGACCGGGCACCAGCGTAACGCCGTCTCACTTGGTCACGGGCGCCTCGCAGACCGCGATGCCGCGCTCCCAGAGGCTGCCCAGGACGAGTCGGCCGCCGGTCTCGCAGACGCTGGTGACCATGCGGAAACCGGAGCGGCGGTGGGTGAGGTGGTGGACGATCCGGCCGTCGTCGTCGACCGCGAGCACCCCCGTCGTGCCCGAGGGACGGTACGGCGCGTTCACGGCGAGGCGGGCGGCGCGGCGGCGTACGGCGGGGCCGGCGCGGTGCAGAAGGTCGAGCGGGGGGACGCGCGGGCCGGCCAGCGCCACCCAGACCGGGCCGTCGGGCGCGCCGCGCCACAGGTTGTCCGGGAACCCCGGCAGCTGCTCGACGAGCGGCTCGGCCCGGCCGGCCCGGGGGCCGGTGAGCTGGTAGCGGGTGAGGCGGCGGGCGCCGGTCTCGGCGACGATCAGGAAGGAGTCGTCGGCGCCGCGCGCCAGGCCGTTGGCGAACTGGAGCCCCTCCAGGACGACTTCGGCCTCCCGGGCGCCGGGCTCCAGGCGCAACAGGCGTCCGGTGCCGGTGTGTTCGACGAGGTCGCCCATCCAGTCGCGCAGGGGGTGGACCTGGCTGGACACGGTGAAGTAGACGGTGCCGTCGGGCAGCGCGACGACGTCCCTGCAGAAGCGCAGCCGCTCCCCCGCCGCCGACTCGGTCAGGACACGGACGTTTCCGGTGCCGCCGTCGGGGTCGACGCGCAGCAGCGCGCCGTCGGCACAGCAGACCAACAGGTCGCCGTCCGGGAGGAGTTCGAGGCCGAGCGGCCGGCCGCCGATCTCGGCGATGTGCTCGACACGGGCCGAGGGCGGGTCGTCCAGACCGTCGATACGCAGGATCCGCCCGTCCGCCACCCCGGTCAGTACCCGCCCTCTGGGGTCGGCGACGACGTCTTCGGGGCCGTGTCCGGGGAGCGTGATGTACCTGAGGGGGACGAGAGGTGTCCGACGGTCCATCTGGGCCGCCCTTCCTTGAGGAGGCGGCCATCCTCGCAGGCGGGCATGGCGTCGACAGGTCGTGGCCGTGGTCTTTGCCGGGCCTTTCCGGAGGGTGGACCCTCCTTCCTCTACCGCCTCTTCCCGAAGTCCTTCACCACCCTTTCTCGAACATCCGCGCCACTTCGGCGATGCGCATCTCGTCGCGCCGGTAGTAGGTGCGGCGCCTGATCCGCTTGGCGCGCAGCAGGCCGATGCCGGCGAGCAGGCTGAGGTGGGTGCCGGCCACCTGCCGGCGCACGCCCAGCTTCGCCGCGACGAGGTCCGCCGTGACACCGTCCTCGACGAGGTCGCCGTGGCGCTGCGGCGGGAAGTGCCGGGCCGGCTCCTTCAGCCACTCCAGGATTTCCAGTCGCCTCTCACTCACGGGAGTCCTCAGCATCGTCGTCCCCTCCGTCCCTGTGGTCGGGGCTCCCCCGCTACCACGTCGTCCCACTGTTCCGCAGCCGGGGCCGCCGTGTCCCGCACTCCGCGAGCCTTGGCCGGGATCGAACACCCTTGCCACACAAGGGTGTTCGGATGAACTGCCGGAAGACGGACGGGGGCCCGGCCGCGCGGTGCGGCCGGGCCCCCGCTCCGGGAGGGAAAGGGCGGATCAGCGGTGGCTGAACCACGACATGGAGGACAGGGCCTTGTCGTCGTAGCCGAACAGGGCCTGGTTCTCCCAGCCGTTGCCGGAAGCGGCGTCGGTCGGGTCCCAGCCGTTGCCGGTGACGGCGGTCCAGGTGGACTCCCAGTAGAAGACGCCGAGTCCGCGGCCGTTCGGGACGGCCTCCACGATGCTCGCCACGTCGTTCATCCACCGGGTCTGGCCGGCGACGGTCGCCGGATAGCCGGACACCAGCTCGCCGGCGAGGTCGATGATGTTCTCGGTCGAGTCCTCGCTGTCCAGCCGGAAGGGGTACGCCGTCTCGGCGACGTAGACGGGCTTGGCGTAACGGGAGGCCGCGTCGTCGAGGGTGGTCTGGAAGTCGGCGAGCGTGCCGTGCCAGTACCCGTAGTACGACAGGCCGATGACGTCGAACTTCACTCCGTTGGAGACGGCGCTGTCGAACCACCAGCGGGTGCCGGCCAGGTCACCGCCCTTGGCCAGGTGCAGCGCCACGGTCGTCCCGGAGTTGACCGCCTTGACCGCGTCGTAGCCGGAGTTGAGCAGTCCGGCGAGCTGCGACCAGTTGTCGGTGGAGCCCGTGGACCACAGCATGCCGCCGTTGATCTCGTTGCCGACCTGCACCATGTCCGCGGTGGTGCCCTGGGCCTTGAGGGCGTTGAGGACGTCGTAGGTGTGGTTGTAGACGTCCGTCTTCAGCTGGCTGTAGGAGTGCCCGGCCCACGCGGCGGGCACGGTCTGCGCCCCCGGGTCGGCCCAGGTGTCCGAGTAGTGGAAGTCCACCAGGAGCTTCGTGCCCTGCGCCTTGATGCGTTTGGCCGCCGCCAGGACCCGCGCCTTGTTGTTGTAGCCGTCGGCGGGGTTCACCCAGACCTTCAGGCGCGCGTAGTTCTGTCCGGCGTTCTTCAGGACGGCGAGCGCGTCCTGGGTGGTGCCGGAGCTGTTCTTGTAGACGCCGCCGAGTGCTTCGCTCTTGATGAGCGACGACACGTCCGAGCCCTTGATGGACAGGCCGGTGGAGCCCGACGCGAAGGTCAGGTCGTCGACGTTGATCCAGTTCCCGGCGTTGGCGTCGGAGTTGATGCTGATGGTGCACTGGTTGTTCGTCACCGCGATGGAGGTGACGATGCGGATCCAGCCGCTGGCGGAGACCGGGATGGCGGTGCGCTGCTCGGCGCTGCCGCAGTTCCTCAGCGCGAGGTACGCGGAGTTCTGGCCGCCGCCGGAGCGCACCCAGGCGGTGAGCTTGTAGTTCCCGTTGGTGAGCCCGGACAGGTACTGGTACGTCTCGACCTTGTAGGCGGAGGCCGAGTAGTGCGAGAGGCGGTAACTGCCCGCGTGACCACCGGACTCGGTGAAGGAGGCGGAGTTCTGTCCGGTCGCCGAGTACGTCGACCAGCCGGACGGGGTCGTGGTGCCGGCGCCGTCGGTCTCGAAGCCGGCGTTGGTGAGGGTGGTGGCCGCCTGCGCGGTCTGCGCGGGCAGGACGGTGAGGGCGAGCCCCGCGGCGAGCGGCAGCAGCAGGGTTCTGAGTGTGCGTCTGGGATGGAACATCGTCGTCCGTCGTCCCTTCGACGTGATGGATGGGGTTTCCCTCGTGCGACGAGGGGCCCCCTCCGCCCGCGGCTCGCGGCTCCACGGGCGAAGGGGGAGTCGGCTCAGCCGTCGAGTCGCACGACCCGTACGGCGCCCGCCGGGACCGCGAGGCGGCCGGCGGCTCGTTCGCCCGTCAGCAGTTCGGTGCCGGAGGTCTCCAGCGGCACCTTGGCGTCGGTCGTGGTGTGGTTGATCGCGAAGAGGTAGCTGCCCGTCTCGCCGGAGCGGCGCACGACCTCCACGTCGTGCGGCAGGTCGGCGCGCGGGGCGATCGCCGCGTCCTCGGCGGCCCGGCCGAGCAGCGTGTCCAGGCCCTCCGGGCCGAGGCGGGTGGAGACGTACCAGGCGGTGCCCTCGCCGAGCCGGTGCCGGGTGACGGCGGGGTGGCCGGCGGTGAGGCCGTCGGCGTAGGTCCAGACGGTCTCGGCGCCGCGCGGCACCACGAACTCCGTCCACACGTCGCCGGCGAGCTCGCTGCCGTCGGGGCCGGTCAGGCGCACGCTCCCGCCCTGGAGCAGCGGCGAGAACTCCTCGACCGTCAGGCCCAGTACGTCGCGGAGCGCGCCGGGGTAGGCGCCCTCGTGGACGGCGTCGTGCTCGTCGACGATGCCGGAGAAGTACGACACGACCAGGGTGCCGCCGTTCGCGACGTACTCCCTGAGGTTGTTCCCGGCCGCCTCCGTCATCAGGTACAGGGCGGGCACCACGACCAGCGGGTACCGGGACAGGTCGGCCTCGGGGTGGGCGAAGTCGACGGTGAGGTGGCGGTCGTAGAGGGCCTCGTAGAAGGCGTCGGCGCGTTCGCGCGGGTCGGCGTCCTCGCTGGGCCGCCAGTCGAGGTTCTGCGCCCACCAGGAGTGCCAGTCCCACAGGACCGCCACGTCGGCCTCGGTGCGGGTGCCGCGGATCGCGCCGAGCGAGTCGAGGGAGGCGCCGAGCTCGACGACCTCGCGCCAGACGCGGGTGTCGGTGCCGCCGTGCGGGACCATCGCCGAGTGGAACTTCTCGGCGCCGCGCCGGGACTGCCGCCACTGGAAGAACATCGCGCCCTCGGAGCCGCGGGCCACGTGGCCGAGGGAGTTGCGGGCCATCTGGCCGGGGGCCTTGGCGGGGTTGCGCGGCTGCCAGTTGACGCCCGAGGTGGAGTGCTCCAGGAGGATCCAGGGGGCGCCGGCGGCGACGGAGCGGGTGAGGTCGGCGGCCATCGCGAGGTTGACGTGGGTACGGCGGCCGTCGGTGATCAGGTAGTGGTCGTTGGTGACGATGTCGACCTCACGGCCCCAGGCCCAGTAGTCGACCGAGTCGCACTGGCTGAGGGCGGTCATGAAGTTGGTCGTCACCGGGACGCCGGGCGCGAGGCGGTGCAGGATGTCCCGCTCCGCACGGAAGTTCTCGCGCATGGTGGCGTCGGCGAACCGCTTGTAGTCCAGTGCCTGCCCCGGGTTTCCGACGGTCGGGGTGGCGCGCGGCGGGTTGACGTCCTCGAAGCTCGCGTAGCGCTGGCCCCAGAAGGCGGTGCCCCAGGCCTTGTTGACCGCCTCGACCGTGCCGTACGTCGTCTCCAGCCAGCGGCGGAAGTGGGCCGCGCAGGAGTCGCAGTAGCAGGCGGAGACGGGCACGCCGTACTCGTTGTGCACGTGCCACATCGCCAGCGCCGGGTGGTCGCCGTAGCGCTCGGCGAGGCGGGTGGTGATGTTCGCCGCGGCGGCGCGGTAGTCCGCGTTGCTGTGACATATCGCGGCGCGCGAGCCGAACTCGTAGCGCACGCCCTCGGGGGTCAGGGGCAGGGCGTCGGGGTGCTCGCGGTAGAACCAGACCGGCGGCGCCACGGTGGGGGTGCCCAGGTCGACGCGGATGCCGTGGTCGTGCAGCAGGCCGATGACGCGGTCCAGCCAGCCGAAGTCGTACTCCCCGCGTGACGGCTCCAGCAGGGCCCAGGAGAAGATCCCGACGCTCACCATGGTGACGCCGGCCTCGCGCATCAGCCGGACGTCGTCCTGCCAGACGCTTTCCGGCCACTGCTCGGGGTTGTAGTCCCCACCGAAGGCGAGCCTGGTGAGGCCCTTGGGGCTGGTCTCCGGCATGGATCTCTCCCGTTTAATCGATCATTTGGGAACGTGCACACACTGCGGCGGCGTTCGGATCCCAACATAACCGCACAGCAACAACCATTGACAAGTGTCCGGGATGTTTCTCTACTGTGAACGCTCACAGACAGCAGAGCAGCTTCTCGCGACGGGCGGGGAGCCCGCTCATGCGATCGCATGGCAGGTTTTCGCACCGGGCGAGAACCCAGGTCAGGGGAGAGATCCATGCCCAACACGAAGCGCCGGCGGCTCTTTGTCAGAAGTGCGGCTGCCACCATCGCCGTCGCCCTCGGCGCCACCGCACTCACCGCCTGCGGCTCGTCCGACGAGGACAGCGCCGAGTCCGGTCCGGTCTCGCTCACGTACTGGACGTGGACGCCCGGCATGGACAAGGTCGTGGACCTGTGGAACAAGGGCCAGGGCAAGAAGGACCAGATCACCGTCACGGTGAAGAAGCAGGCGTCCGGCGACACGCTGGTCACCAAGATCCTCACCGCGCACAAGGCCGGCAAGGCCCCCGACCTGGTCCAGGCCGAGTACCAGGCGCTGCCGACGCTGGTCAGCAATGACGCGCTGGCGGACATAGCCAAGAACGTCGGCGACGCGAAGGCCAAGTTCGCCGACGGTGTCTGGCAGCAGACGACGCTGGGCACGGACGCCGTCTACGCGGTGCCGCAGGACATCGGCCCGATGATGTTCTACTACCGCGCGGACCTCTTCAAGAAGTACGGCCTGACGGTCCCCACGACCTGGGAGCAGTTCGCGGCGACCGCCCGGACGCTGAAGGAGAAGGCTCCGGACACGGACCTCACCACCTTCTCCGCCAACGACTCCGGCCTCTTCGCGGGCCTCGCCCAGCAGGCCGGCGCCAAGTGGTGGACCACCTCCGGCGACAAGTGGAACGTCGGCATCGACGACGCGGCCACCAAGAAGGTCGCCGACTTCTGGGGCGGCCTCGTCAAGGAGGGCGCCATCGACAACCAGCCGATGTACACGCCGGCCTGGAACAAGGCGCTCAACACCGGCAAGCAGATCGCCTGGGTCTCCGCCGTGTGGGCACCGGGCACCCTGACCACCGCCGCGCCCGACACCAAGGGCAAGTGGGCCATGGCCCCGCTCCCCCAGTGGTCGAACAGCGAGAACGTCACCGGCAGCTGGGGCGGATCCTCCACGGCCGTGACGACGGACTCGAAGCACAAGGAGGCCGCCGCGAAGTTCGCCGCCTGGCTGAACACCGACGGCGACGCCCTCAACGCGCTGGCCAAGGAGAGCGGCATCTACCCGGCCTCCACCTCCGCCCAGCTCAGCGGCGCCTTCACCACCCCGCCGGACTACTTCTCGAACCAGGCGGACTTCTACACCACGGCCGCCAAGATCGCGAAGACCACGGCGCCGTCGGCCTGGGGCCCGAACGTGAACGTCGCCTACACGACCTTCAAGGACGCGTTCGGCGCCGCCGCGAAGGACAAGTCGGACTTCTCCGCCGCCCTGGCCAAGATGCAGGCGGACACGGTCGCCGACCTCAAGAAGCAGGGCTTCGAGGTCTCCGAGTGACCATCGCACGCCGGAGGTCGTACGGGGTCAAGGGGGCCCCGTACGCCTTCCTTGTCCCGGCGACGATCCTCTTCGCCCTGTTCTTCGCGCTGCCCATCGGGTACGCGGTGTGGCTCAGCTTCCGCAAGGTGCACGTCTCCGGCCTCGGCCTGGGCTCGGGTGCGCGCAAGGAGGTGTGGGCCGGCCTCGAGAACTACACCGACGCCTTCACCGACAGCGAACTGCTCGACGGCGCGCTGCGCGTGATCGGTTACGGCTGCATCGTCGTCCCGGTGATGCTGGGCCTGGCGCTGCTGTTCGCGCTGATGCTCGACTCCGACAAGGTGCGGCTCGCGCCGTTCACCCGGCTCGCGATCTTCCTGCCGTACGCCATCCCCGGTGTGGTGGCGGCGCTGCTGTGGGGCTTCCTGTACCTGCCCGACGTCAGCCCGTTCTACTTCGTGCTGGAGAAGCTGGGCATGCCGCAGCCGGACCTGCTGGACGGCGGTCCGCTGTACCTCGCCCTGTCGAACATCGCGGTCTGGGGCGGCACCGGCTTCAACATGATCGTCATCTACACCTCGTTGCAGGCCATCCCGGCGGAGGTGTACGAGGCGGCGAAGCTGGACGGCGCCACCCCGACGCAGATCGCGCTCAGGATCAAGATCCCGATGGTGGCGCCCTCGCTGGTGCTGACCTTCTTCTTCTCGATCATCGCCACCCTCCAGGTGTTCAACGAGCCGACCACCCTCAAGCCGCTCACCAACTCCGTGTCCACGACCTGGAGTCCCTTGATGAAGGTGTACCGGGACGCGTTCGGCACGGGCGACATCTACCAGGCGGCCGCCGAGGCCGTGATCATCGCTTTCGCCACGCTGGTGCTGTCCTTCGGCTTCCTGCGGGCCGCGAACCGCCGTACCAGGCGGGACGCCAGTCATGGAGGGGCACGATGAGTTCACTTGCCGTTCGGAAGGCGCCCTCCGCGGCCGGTGCCACCGGCGCGTCGCACAACCGTCCGCCGCTTCGCGGCCGGATCGCGCTGGTCCCGACGATCGGGCTGCTGCTGGGCGCCCTGTACTGCCTGCTGCCGGTGGCCTGGGTGGTGATCGCGTCCACCAAGTCCGGCAGCGAGCTGTTCTCCACGTTCACCTTCCTGCCGGGCAGCGGTTTCACCGACAATCTGCACGACCTCAACGCCTACCGCGACGGCATCTACTGGCAGTGGATGGCCAACTCCGCCCTGTACGCCGTGCTCGGCGCGCTGCTGTCCACGTGCGTGTCGGCGTTCAGCGGCTACGCGCTGGCGACGTACCGCTTCCGGGGCCGCGAGACGCTGTTCAACGTCCTGCTCGCGGGCGTGCTGATGCCGCCGATCATCCTCGCCATCCCCCAGTACCTGCTGATGGCGAAGGCGGACCTGACGGACTCCTACTGGTCCGTGCTGCTGCCGCAGGTCCTCTCCCCGTACGGCGTCTACCTCGCGCGCATCTACGCGGCCGCGGCCGTGCCGAGCGACGTGGTGGAGGCCGGCCGGATGGACGGGGCGAGCGAGTGGCGGATCTTCACCAGGGTCGCGCTGCCGATGATGGTGCCCGGCATGGTGACGGTGTTCCTGTTCCAGTTCGTGGCGATCTGGAACAACTTCCTGCTGCCGTACATCATGCTCAGCGACGACGAGAAGTTCCCGCTCACCCTCGGTCTGTTCACGCTCCTCGAACAGGGCGCCAACACCCCGGCGCTCTACACGCTGGTGATCACCGGCGCGTTCCTCGCGGTGATCCCGCTGGTGGCGCTGTTCCTGGTCATTCAGCGGTTCTGGAGCCTGGACCTGCTGTCCGGAGCCGTAAAGTCATGACCATGAACAATGGTGCGGGGGGCCGGCGCAGACCACCGACCATCCACGACGTGGCACGGGAGGCAGGAGTCTCGCGGGGCACGGTCTCGCGGGTGCTCAACGGGGGACACTACGTCAGCCCTTCCGCGGCCGAGGCGGTCAACGCCGCGATCCGCAGAACGGGTTACGTCGTGAACCGGCACGCCCGTTCCCTGATCACCGGCCGTTCCGACTCGGTGGGCTTCCTGCTGACCGAGCCCCAGGAACGGTTCTTCGAGGACCCCAACTTCAATGTCCTGCTGCGCGGCTGCACGCAGGCGCTGGCCGCGCACGACATCCCCCTCCTGCTGATGCTGGCCGGGACCGAGGACGAGCGGCGGCGCATCACGCGGTACATCACGGCCGGGCATGTCGACGGGGTGCTGCTGGTCTCCAGCCACTCCGGGGACCCGATCGCCACGGAGCTGCGCGAGGCGGGCGTCCCGCTGGTCGCGTGCGGCAAGCCGATCGGGATCGGGTCCAAGGTGAGCTACGTGGCCGCCGACGACCGGGACGGCGCCCGGGACATGGTGCGCCATCTGCTGGCCCAGGGCCGTCGGCGGGTCGGCGTGGTCACCGGCCCGCTGGACACCCCCGGTGGTGTGGAGCGGCTCGCGGGCTACCGGGAGGTGCTCGCCGAGGCGGGTGTCGACTACGACGAGCGGATCGTCGTCTCGGGTGACTACAGCCGGGCCAGCGGTGAGGCGGGCGCCGAGCGCCTGCTGGCGCAGGCACCGGACCTCGACGCGGTCTTCGTCGCGTCCGACCTGATGGCACAGGGTGTGCTGACGGCGCTGCACCGGGCGGGACGGCGGGTGCCCGAGGACGTCGCGGTCGGCGGCTTCGACGACTCCCCGGCGGCGACCGCGGCCAGCCCCTCCCTCACCACCATCCGTCAGCCCTGGGACCGGATCAGCAACGAGATGGTCCGGGTGCTGCTCGCCCAGATCGGGGGCGAGGACCCGGCGGCGGTGATCCTGCCGACGGAGCTGGTGAAGCGGGAGTCGACGTAGCGGACCGGGCGGTGCGCGCCGAACCGGTCAGGATCGGAGAAGCCGTCAGCCGCTCCCCGGCCTAGCGTGAGAAGTGCGGGAACACGGACCCGTTCCCGCCCACCGCACGTCACCGAGGAGAACGCCATGAGCGCCGGCATGCAGACGATCATCTACCCCGTCAAGGACCTCGCCCGGGCGAAGGCCCTGTTCAGCGTGCTGCTGGAGGTCGAGCCGTACGCCGACGAGCCCTACTACGTCGGTTTCAAGGCCGCGGGGCAGGACGTCGGGCTGGACCCGAACGGACACGCCAAGGGCATGACCGGGCCGGTTCCGTACTGGCACGTCACCGACCTGCGCGAGCGGCTCGCGGCGCTGGTCGCGGCGGGGGCGGAGCTGCTCCAGGACGCGCAGGACGTCGGCGGCGGCAGGCTGATCGCCTTCGTGAAGGACGCGGACGGCAACCTGGTGGGGCTGCTCCAGGACCCGGCCGCCTGAGGCGCCGGAGGCGGCGCCCGAGGCCCGGGAGGAACCGCTTGCACCCGCACTAGTTGCACACTCAATGAATCGCCGTTTGGGTGTTACCGTGCACATATGGCAGCGAAGACGGCCGGGGCGGGCCTCGAAGAGCGGTGGCGGGACATCCTGTCGGTGCACGCGCGCACGATGTGCGAGATCGATCGCGCGCTGCACCCGCACGGTCTCGGGGCGAGCGACTTCGAAGTGCTCGACATCCTCGCCTCCGAGGCACCCCGGGAGGGCGACCAGTGCCGGGTGCAGAACCTGGTCGGACGGGTGCACCTCAGCCAGAGCGCGCTGTCCCGGCTCATCGGCCGCCTGGAGAAGGAAGGCCTGGTGGAGCGTTCCATCTGCGTGGAGGACCGGCGCGGGGTGTGGGTCGCCCTCACCCGTAAGGGCCGCGACCTGCACACCGAGGTACTGCCGCTCCAGCGGGCGGTGCTGGGGCGGATGCTGGCCGAGTCCTAGGCCTTCCCGGCTCCCCCGGTCCGCGGGGGAGCCCGATGCGGGGAAGCGTCCGTGGTTCAGCGGGCCAGCAGCGTGCGGACCCCCTCCGAGGTGAGCGTCAGCGGATGGTCGCCGGCCGCGTCGATCGACAGGGACAGCTCACCGGTCGGCCACTGTGCGGCGAGCGCGCCGAGCGGCACGAGTCGGTAGCGGGCGACCTCGGGCAGCAGGTCCGCCATCTCCGGTTCGGAGGTGAACACCGGCACGACGGGCGCGCCACCTGGCTGTTCGAGGACGGGCAGCGCGACCGTGGCCGGGTTGGTGACGTCCTCGTCGATGGCGTCGTCGGGCACGGGCACCAGGACGTCGCAGTGCGCGAGCGTGTCCAGTGCGGCGGTGTCCTCGGTGTCCCGGGCCAGCGCGTCCAGCGCCAGCGCGGCGGGGTTGTTGATGCGGTCGTGCGCGGGTGTCTCCATGACGGTCTCCCCTGGTAGCGGCGGTCCGGCCACGCGTACCCGACCGGCAGACGCTCAATCCCTCGTCGGCCGCCGGGGGGCCGACCACCACATGCCCGGCACAGATCCGGACGATCCGTGTGATCCGTGCGATCCATGGGAGCCATGGGAGTGATGAGCTGGGGCCCGTCGGCATCGGCCTTCCCCGGCCGGCCCGAAACGGGTTCCCCCGGCCGGCCCGGCGACACTCGGGCGCCGCGGGTCGGCCGCGCGAAAGCCCTCACCGCAGCCCTCACCGCAGCGCTCGCTGCCGCCCTCACCGCGCACCTCCCCGCTCGATCACCGCCCGCTCACCGCCCTCCCGGTACTTCGACCACACGGTGGCGCCACCCGTGCCGACGTCGGCGAGGGGCCACGGTTACGGCAGGTCCTGGGAGGGGTGTCGGCGGGCCGACTCGTTCTCCTGCGCCATGCGCCTGAGGGCCATCAGCGCGGGCTCCAGCAGGACGGTCAGCAGCAGCGCGCGTTCGGCGGCCTCCAACGGGTCGGTGAGGCCGTCGAGTTGGTCGAGATCGAGGGTGGCGGTGCGCTCGGCGAGCCGCGCGTACGGCAGCAGGGTGCGCCGGTCCAGCGGGACGCCGAGGGAGCGCAGCGAGGACAGGGTCTCGGCGAGGGCGGCCCGGGCGGGCGCCGACTCGTGCACGTCCCAGCCCAACTCCTCGACCAGCGCGGCCACTTCGGCAGCCTCGGGTGTTTCCTCGGCGGGCTCGTCGTCCACCCGGAGCGAGCCCAGGGCGAGGCCGAGCAGGCGGTGGGTGTCGCCGGTGTGCTCCGCGAGGGCGTCCAGCACGTCGCGGGTGGTGCTGACCGACAGCCCCCGGACGCCGGTCAGGGCGCGGATCAGGCGGAGCCTGCGCAGGTGCTGGTCGTCGTATTCGGCCTGGGTCGCCGCCGTCTGCCGGCCGGGCTGGAGCAGGCCCTCGCGGAGGTAGTACTTGATCGTCGTCACGGAGACGCCGCTGTGGCGGCTCAGCTCGGAGATGCGCATGCGGTTCGGCTCCGGTTCCTGCGGTTCGGTTTCGGTCCCGCACTGCCCTTGAAAACTGGATACCTCCACTGTCTAACATAGATAGTGAAGGTATCCAATGCTCCTTCGCCTCACCGGAGAGAAGGCAACAGCCATGCCCACCCTGCGCTGGACCACCGTCAACACCCCCGCTCCGGACACCGAGGCGTTCGTCATGGCGTCCCGGTTCGAGGTGCGCTCGCTCAAGGACGTGCCGCGCTTCTTCACCCAGTCCCTCAAAGCCTGGAAGCAGGTCTCCGGCGCGCCGGGCGCCTATGGGGCCTCACTGATCGCCCAGCCTCTGAAGCGCACCTTCTGGACCCTGTCGGCCTGGGAGGACAAGGCCGCGCTGTACACGTACGCGCGCACCGAACCGCACAGGTCGATCATGCAAGGACTGCGGCCCACGACGAAGGGCTCGGTCTTCACGTTCTGGGAGGTACCGGCGGCCGACCTGCCCGTCGACTGGACGGACGCCCGGCGCCGGCTCGCCGATCAGGAGCGGGCCGACGGCTGAGAACGCTCCCCGCGCGGCCTTCCGTCACGGGGTGCACAGCTGAGCGCGGGCCCGCTTGAATGATCGAATGACCGGAGGGTTAGCATATGAGCGCCACCTAGCTCGAAAGATAGGCCCGTGACGCTCAACGACGATTCGTTCACCAACTGGAAGAACCGCGAGGAGATCGCGGAGTCGATGATCCCGATGATCGGGAAGCTGCACCGCGAGCGGGACGTGACCGTCCTGCTGCACAGCCGCTCCCTGGTGAACAAGTCGGTGGTCAGCATCCTCAAGACCCACCGGTTCGCCCGCCAGATCGCGGGCGAGGAGCTCTCGGTCACCGAGACGCTGCCGTTCCTCGAGGCCCTCACCGCACTCGACCTCGGCCCGTCGCAGATCGACCTCGGCATGCTCGCCGCGACCTACCGGGCCGACGACCGCGGTCTGTCGGTGGCGGAGTTCACCGCGGAGGCCGTGGCCGGCGCCACCGGCGCGAACAAGATCGACCGGCGCGAACCGCGCGATGTCGTCCTGTACGGCTTCGGCCGCATCGGCCGGCTCGTCGCCCGTCTGCTCATCGAGAAGTCCGGCTCCGGCAACGGCCTGCGACTGCGCGCCATCGTGGTGCGCGGCGGCGGCGAGCAGGATCTCGTCAAGCGCGCGTCCCTGCTGCGCCGCGACTCGGTGCACGGCCAGTTCCAGGGCACGATCACGGTCGACGAGGCCAACAGCAGGATCATCGCCAACGGCAACGAGATCACGGTGATCTACGCCGACGACCCGAGCCAGGTCGACTACACGGCGTACGGCGTCCGCAACGCCATCCTCATCGACAACACCGGCAAGTGGCGCGACCGCGAGGGCCTCGCCAAGCACCTGCGACCGGGCATCGACAAGGTCGTGCTGACCGCGCCGGGCAAGGGCGATGTGCCGAACATCGTGCATGGCGTCAACCACGACACCATCAAGCCGGACGAGCAGATCCTGTCCTGCGCCTCCTGCACCACCAACGCGATCGTCCCGCCGCTGAAAGCGATGGCCGACGAGTACGGTGTGCTGCGCGGCCATGTGGAGACCGTCCACTCGTTCACCAACGACCAGAACCTGCTGGACAACTACCACAAGGCCGACCGTCGCGGCCGTTCGGCGCCGCTGAACATGGTCATCACCGAGACCGGCGCCGCCTCCGCGGTCGCCAAGGCGCTGCCCGACCTCAAGGCGCCGATCACCGGCAGTTCGATCCGCGTGCCGGTGCCGGACGTCTCGATCGCGATCCTCAGCCTGCGGCTCGGCCGGGAGACGACCCGCGAGGAGGTCCTCGATCACCTCCGTGAAGTGTCACTGACCTCGCCGCTCAAGCGCCAGATCGACTTCACCACGGCGCCGGACGCGGTCTCGATGGACTTCATCGGCTCGCGCCACTCCTCGATCATCGACGCCGGCGCCACCAAGGTCGACGGCGACAACGCGATCCTCTACCTCTGGTACGACAACGAGTTCGGCTACTCCTGCCAGGTCGTCCGTGTCGTCCAGCACGTCTCCGGGGTGGAGTACCCGACGTACCCGGCGACGGGCGTCTGAGACCGACCGCGCGGAGAAGGAGTGGGGCGCCCTGGGCCGAGGGCGCCCCACTCCCGTGTGTCAGGCCGACGTCTCCGGGCGGTCGGCCTCGGCCCAGTGGGTGTGGAAAGCGCCGGGACGGTCGGTGCGCTGGTAGGTGTGGGCACCGAAGTAGTCGCGCTGGCCCTGGAGAAGGGCGGCGGGAAGGCGCTCCGCGCGCAGGGTGTCGTAGTGGGCGAGCGCGGCCGAGAAGGCGGGCACCGGGATGCCACGACGGGCGGCCGAGGCCACCGTCTCCCGCCAGGGCACCTGCGCGTCCGTGATCTCCATGGCGAACTCCATCTCGCCGAGCAGGCTGACCAGGTCCGGGTCGGCTGCGTACGCGGCGCGGATGCGGTCGAGGAACGAGGCGCGGATGATGCAGCCACCGCGCCAGATCCGGGCGACCGCACCGAGGTCGATCTTCCAGCCGAACTCGCCGGCCGCGTCCTGGATCATCTTCCAGCCCTGGTCGTAGGCGATGACCTTCGAGGCGTACAGGGCGTGCTCGACCTGTGAGGTGAAGCGGGTGGCCTCGGTGCGGCTGAGCGGGGGTGTGGTGCCCCCGGGGAGGCCGGCGTAGGCGGCGCGCAGTGCGCTCTGCCCGGAGGCGGCGCGCGCGAAGGTGGCCTGGGCGATCGCGGTGACCGGGGAGCCCAGGTCCAGGGCGGTCTGCACGGTCCAGCGGCCGGTGCCCTTCTGACCGGCGGCGTCGGCGACGATGTCGACGAAGGCCAGGCCGGTGGTGGCGTCGGTGTGGCCGAGGACGTCGGCGGTGATCTCGATCAGGTAGGAGCCGAGCCGGCCCTCGTTCCAGGTGCGGAAGATGTCGGCGATCTCCGCCGGGGTGTAGCCGGCGACCTGGCGCAGCAGGTCGTACGCCTCGGCGATGAGCTGCATGTCGGCGTACTCGATGCCGTTGTGCACCATCTTGACGAAGTGCCCGGCGCCGTCGGTGCCGATGTGCGTGGCGCAGGGCTCGCCGCCGACCTTGGCGCTGATGGACTCGAACATCGGGCCGAGGACGTCGTACGACTCGGTCGAGCCGCCGACCATGACGGCCGGCCCGTTCAGCGCGCCCTCCTCGCCGCCGGAGACGCCGGCGCCGACGAAGTGGAGACCGCGCTCGCGCAGGGCCTCCTCGCGGCGGCGGGTGTCGGCGTAGTGGGCGTTGCCACCGTCGATGATCATGTCGCCGGGCTCCAGGAGCGGGGCGAACTCGTCGATGACCGCGTCGGTGACCGCGCCCGCCTGCACCATGATCATCAGCCGGCGGGGCCGTTCGAGCGCGGCCACGAAGTCCGCGGCCGACTCGGCGGGGACGAAGGCGCCCTCGTGGCCGAACTCCTCGACGAGCGCGCGGGTGCGACCGGCGGAACGGTTGTGGACGGCCACGGTGTAGCCGTTGCGGGCGAAGTTGCGCGCGAGGTTGCGGCCCATCACGCCGAGGCCGGTGACGCCGATGGCGGCGGTTGCGTTCACGAGGTACGTCCCTAGGATCGGTGGCGTGGTCGGAGGGGCGGCCCCCCGGTACCCCCAGGTACGGACCGTCGGCCGGTTCTTCTCGATCCGTCGGCGATTCCTTGCGCCGATCAGCGATTCCGTGAGCCGGTCAGGACCGGTCGAGCCGCCCAGGACCGGCGGAAGCGACCGGGTCGCCCGACCCGCTACCGGCGACGCCAGGGCAGCCCGGCGGGGTCGGCCTCGGTGTTCTCGGCCCGTACCAGAGCCGCGCTGATGGCCTCGCCGATGTCCGCGAACTGGCGCACCTGTTCGGGGGTGAGGGCGTCGAACACCGCCCGGCGGACGGCCTCCACATGCCCCGGGGCGATCTCCTCCAGCAGCGACCCGCCCTGTTCGGTGAGGAAGGCGAGCTGGCCCCGGCCGTCGCCGGGGTCCTCCCTGCGGTCCACGAGACCGGCCTCGCGCAGCCGGTTCACCGCGTGGGTGAGCCGACTGCGGGTGATCTTCAGACGCTGCGCGAGCTCGGACATGCCGAGGGTGCGGTCCGGGGCCGCGGAGAGATAGGCGAGCACGCTGTAGTCGGCGTGTGTCATCCCCGCGTCACGTCGCAGCTGCCGGTTGAGGTGGTCGGCGAGCAGGGTGGAGAAGTCGATGTAGGCCAGCCAGGCTCGTCGTTCGTCGGCGTTGAGCCAGCGGGGCGTCGTGGACATGGGCACACCCTACGGGGTGGGCCCGTCCCCGCCCGGAGAGCCGGAACGGCCGTACCAGCCGGAACGGCAGGGCGCGCCGGACCGGCAGGAATGCCAGGAACGCCAGGAACGGCAGGACCGGCAGGACCGGCGGGACCGGCGGGACCGGCGGGACGAGCCGGACACGCCGGGGCCGCTTCGTCGCAGTGCGCCGAACGCAGCGCGGCGGCCGATCTTCGGCACTCCCTTTCCGGTACGAAACGCGAGTACGAGCACCGGTACGGAACGCCGGTGCGCAACACCGATGCGGAGCACCGGCCGGCGGAGGCAGCGAAGTCCTCCGCCGGTCGGCGGGAGCGCCTGTCAAGTGGTGGCGCAGGCACTGCCGTTGAGAGTGAACGCGGTCGGTGCGGTGTTGGTCGCTCCCTTGCTGCCGATGAAGCCGACGGTGACCGACCCGCCGGCCGGCACGGTGGACGTGTACGAGGCGGGGGCGACGCTCACCGAGCCGCCGCTCTGGGTGGCGGTCCCGCCCCACATGTTGGTGACGCTCTGGCCGTCGGCGAAGGCGAACGCGAGCTTCCAGCCGCTGATGGCGGTGGTGCCGGTGTTGCGCAGCGTGATGTCGCCCTGGAAGCCGCCGGGCCACTCCCCCACGACGCGGTAGCCGACGGAGCAGGCCACGGCGGGCGCGCTGCCGGTGGTGACGTTCACCGAGGCGGAGCGGGCCGAGCGGTTCCCGGCGGCGTCGCGGGCGTAGACGGCGAAGGTGTACGCGGTGTTCGCGGTGAGGCCGGTCACGGTGGCGGAGTTGGTGGTCGAGGCGGCGACACCGGTCTCGGTGGTGCCGCTGATCCGTACGACGTCATAGCCGGCGACGCCGACGTTGTCCGTGGCGGCCGTCCAGGAGAGCGTCGCGGAGGTGGCCGTCACCGTGGCGGCGGTCGGGGTACCCGGGGCGGTGGGGGCCTGGGTGTCGCCCGGGGTGCCGCCGCCGAAGATCGTGGCCTCCTCGGCGGTCTGGGCGATGCCGTTGACGCCGTTGAAGATGCGCTGGCCCCATGAACTGAGCTGCGTGGGATCGAAGTTGATCGTCAGGTCGAGGATCGGGTCGGTGTTCCCGCTCCAGGACCAGGCGAGGTAGCCCAGGTCGAGCTGCTGGGCGGTGGCCATCATGGTGTCCTCGTCGGGGTCGCCCCACTGGTCGGCGGGGCCGCCGAACTCGCCGATGAGGATCGGGAGTCGGGCGTTGACGAAGGCGTTCAGATAGTCGGTGATCTCCGCCGCGGTGTCGAAGACGCTGTACATGTGGATCGAGAAGATCAGGTTGCCGGTGGTGTCGGCGGCGTACACGGCCTGGGCGTTGGCGCGCATGACGCCCTGCCAGTCCTGGCCCCAGTTGGGCGCGTCCACCATGATCGTGTGCTGGAAACCGGCGTTGCGCAGCTTCTTGATCGCGGCGATGGTCGGATCGGTCCAGCCCGCCGGGTCGGTGTTGCCCCAGGGCTCGTTGCCGATGTTGACGATGATGTAGTTCTCCTGGCCGGCCAGGACGTCCTTCAGGCCGATCCAGTAGTCGGCCGCCTGGTCGAGCGTGCCGGCGGCGGTGTCCTCGCCGTACCCGGTGGTGTCGTGCACCTCCAGTACGCAGATGAGCCGGTTGGCCTTGCACTGCGCGACGACGGTCGCCACGTCCGAGGCGCTGTTCGCGCTCCAGCGGTGGCCGTCGGCGAGGACGACGCGCACCGCGTTGGCACCCATCGCCTTGATGTCGGCGAGGGACTGCTGCGTCCTGCCCGGGTACCAGGTGTGGGCGTGGTTCACGCCGCGCATGACGAAGTCGTTCCCGTTGCTCTCGACCAGCCGGCCGTCGCTGATGTGCAGGCCAGTGGCGAGAGCGTCGGGCGATCGGGTCTGGGCCTGGGCGGTGGCCGGGCAGAGGGCACCCACGAGGACCAGGCCGAGGAGGGCCGCGAGTCTGGTCAACAGCGTGCCCAGGGGGTGCGCTCGCGACGCGCCGCGGGTCGTGCTCCTGGGCGTGCGCAGAGCTGCGCGCACAGCCGTGCTCCTTGTCGTGCGCACGGCTGCACGTATGGCCGTGGTTCTCGTCGTACTTCTCTTCGTGCTTCTCTTCGTGCTCCTTGTCGTGCTCGGTGTCGTGCTCCTTGTTGTTCTCACTGCGACTCCAGGAGTGAGGCCAAGAAACTCAGGCGGCAGAGGGGGTGGGGGGTGCCGGGGGGTGGTATGTGGGAGCGCTCCCATGAAGCCACTACGTCAAGTACACGTCAAGCCCTTGCGCAGGGTCCCGCCGGATGTGGGGAGGCCGCCGAGCCTTGTGGGATCACGGCAGAACGCGCCGACGGCCGACGGGTCGTCGATGAACTGGTTGGGCTTGACGCAGAAGTGGTGAAGCCCTGCTCCAGCGGTTCCGGGATGCGCGCGAGCGCCGCGCCGAGGTCCGCGATGGAGTGGTCGTCGGGGAAGACCGCCCGCGTGCCGCCGATCATCTCCAGGTCGGCGATGCCCCGGCCGGCCGCGGCCAAGGCCGCGATGTCGAGGTGCTCGTCGAGCAGCCGCCCGCGCTGTCCGAAGGGGTCCAGGGTGCCCGGTTCCCGTGCCATCAGCAGCGGGTGGCGCAGGGGTGCCAGGAGGTGGTGCGCGCCGTGTCGCGGTCGCGGGTGGCGGGCGACGACTTCCCCGTGGACGGCGGAGTGCCGGCCAAGTGACCTGTTCCCAGGGGGTGTTGCGGCGGGGGTTACGAAGCGGCGCGGCGGCCGCGTGCGGGCTTGCGTCCGCGGGCCGCGCCGTCCTGCTCCAACTGCTCCTCCACGGCCCGCTGCGCCCGTACGGTCGCCCCCGCGATCAGGGCGGAGGCCAGCTCCCCGTCCCGCTCCTCGCAGGCCTGGAGCAGCCGTTCCTGGTCGTCGACACTGTGCGCGAGCCGGCCGGCCCGGGTCAGGCCGAGGTGCCGCAGCATCAGCGTGCGCAGGGCCAGCGAGTCCAGGATCTGCTTCAGCGTGGGGTTGCCGACGATCTCGGTCATCCGCTCCTGGAGCAGCACGTGGTTCCAGAAGTACCCGTCCACGTCACCGCCGTCGGCGAGCTTGCGCATCCGTTCGACCCGGGTACGCAGCTCGGCCAGTTCCTCGTCGTCGGCCCGCTCCACCAGCAGCCCCGCGAGCATCGACAGGAGGTTCTTGCGCACCTGGTAGATGTCCCGGATGTCCTGCGGGGTCGGCGCGGCCACCCTCGGGCGTCGGCGCGCCTTCATCTCGACCAGGCCCTCCTGTTCGAGAAGCATCAGCGCCTCGCGGACGGGCGTACGGCTGGTCTCGAACCGGCGTGACAGATCGACGCTGTTGAGGTCCTGACCTGGCTCCAGCCGGCCCTCGACGATGCCCGCGCCGACCCATTCGGCGATCTGCACGACCAGCGGTTCACGCCGGTCCCGCAGCCGCAGGAGGCGCTCCAGCACGAGGCGCGTGTCCTGATCGGTCATGCGGCACTTCTCCCTGCCTGTCCGGGCTCACAGCCGACGCAACGGTGTCGACACTATCTCAACCCCGGGTGGGTCCCCATGGGTCCCCACCGGATATCCCTCGCTTGCTGTCGACAGACAGGCCCAATACCGCAGTTCGGCCCGTAAGTGAACAGAAACGTCGGCAAAAAGGTCGGCAGGAAAGGCACTGAAAACGTCAACGAAAACGTCGACCGAAATTGACGCAGACCGAGCGGGCCGCCCGGACGTTCACCCGCGCGCTCCTCGACGGGTCCGGAGCACTGGACGAGCGCTCCTACGACACGGCCCGCACGACCCTGGATGAACGCACCCTCTTCGAACTGTCCACGCTGGTGGGCTACTACCGCACCCCGGCTCTTCGGCTACGGCACTTCGACGTCCCGGCCTGGCGGTGATTTCCCCGGACTTCGTCGAGCGGGTCCGCTACGGAACCACCTTCCGAAGTCCGTGGATTCGCTTGACCATCGAGTGACGGGCATGTGTGGGTATTGTATCCACCGGTCATTCCGTGATGGTGTATCAGCCTTTCGGTACGGATTCATCCGCCGTCGCTCCCGAGGAAGCCTTGCGGCGATATCCGCGGTGCAGTAACTACGTGAACCATGAACCTGTTCACCCGTGGCGCATCCTCCCGACGCCCGGCTCCCCCCACCGCTCCGCAACGCGCCGCCGACTCGCCCTCCCATCCCTCCGGCGGCCTGCCGAACCCCGCCCTCGCGGCGCTGACCGGCGACTGGATGATCGACCCGGCGCACAGCCGTATCGGCTTCTCCGTCCGGCACGCCCTGGTGACCACCGTGCGCGGTGCTTTCACGGAGTACCAGAGCCGGCTCTACTTCGACGGCCGCAACCCGGCCCGCTCACGGGCCGAGATCGTGTTGTCCACCGCAAGCGTCGACACCGGCGTGGAGCAACGCGACGCGCATTTGACCGGCCGTGACTTCCTGGATTCCGCGACCTATCCGCGGATGCGTTTCACCAGTACCGCCGTACAACTCGCGGGCCCCGACGTCTATCGCATGAACGGCGACCTCACCATCAAAGAGACCACTCGCCCCGTAGCCCTTGAACTCACCTACATAGGACATGTCACCGACCCGTTCGGCTACGAACGGGCCGGATTCGACGGGACCACCACCATCGACCGTTCCGAATGGGGTCTGACGTACAACGCGCGCCTGGCCGAGGGCGGCGCCATGGTGAGTGAGAAGGTGCGCCTCCAGTTCGACATCGCCGCCATTCGCACCACCTCCGTGCGCTGACCGACTCGGGTGGGGGGAAGTCAGCGCAGGGCCCCCTTGGTGGCGTCGGCGATGAATCCACGGGCGAAGAAGGTGAACACCAGCACCAGGGGGATGACCGACAGCAGCACCCCGGCCATCACCATGCTGTAGTCGGTGGAGTGTCCGGCGTACAGCTGGGCCAGTGCCACCTGGAGGGTGAGACGGCTCGGGTCGACCAGCATGACCAAGGGCAGGATGTAGTCGTTCCAGGCCGCGATGAAGGTGTAGATACCGAGGAACGCCAGCGCCGGGCGGACGCACGGCAGCACCACGTGCCAGTAGAGCCGGAAGAACCCGGCGCCCTCGATGCGGGCGGCGTCGAGCAGTTCGTCGGGAACACTGGTGGTGGTGTACTGGCGCATCCAGAAGATGCCGAAGGCGTTGGCGGCGGCGGGTACGACGAGCGCCTTGAGCGTGCCGAGCCAGCCCAGCTGGACCATGATCTCGTACTGCGGGATGATCGCCAGCTGGGTCGGCAGGATGTACATCGACAGCAGCACGCCGAACAGGAACTTCTTGCCGGGAAAGTCGTACTTGGCGAAGGCGAAGGCGGCCAGCGAGTCGAAGAACAGCACCAGTACCGTCGTGGAGACCGCGACGATCACCGTGTTGGACAGCGAACCGAAGAACGCCATCCGGTCGAACAGGTGCTGGATGTTGGTCAGCAGGTGGTCGCCGAACCACAGCTTCGGCGGGTAGCGGTAGATGTCCTGCGAGGTGTTCGTCGCCATGACGACGATCCAGTAGAACGGGAACACCGAGATCACGACGCCCGTCATCAGGACGAGGTGGACGCTGAGCCCGCGCAGGCGTTTACGGTTCCGGCTGTTCACGACCGTCGCTCCTTACGCTGCACCAGACGCCAGTTGATGACGACGATGAGCAGGATCAGCAGGAAGAAGGCCCAGACGATCGCGGCCCCGTAACCGAAGTCGTTGTTGTCGAAGGCCTGGTGGTAGAAGTACAGCAAGGTGGTCAGACCGGCCTGGCCCGGTCCGCCGGAGTTGGGGTTGGTGGCCGCCTCGCTGCCGAACAGCACCTGCGGTTCGGTGAAGCTCTGCAGTCCGGTGACCGTGGAGATCACCACGGTGAACAGGATGATGGGCCGCAGCAGCGGGATCGTGATGGAGCGGAAGATCCGCACCGGTCCCGCCCCGTCCATCCTGGCGGCCTCGTAGAGCTCCGAGGGGATCGCCTGCAGGCCGGCCAGGTAGATGATGGCGTTGTAGCCGGTCCACTGCCAGGTCATCAGCGCCGAGATCACCAGCTTGATCGTCCACTCGTTGCTCATCCAGGGCACCGCCGACAGATGCAGCGCCCGCAGAATCGCGTTGATCAGGCCGAAGTTGTTGCTGAAGACCGCTCCGAAGAAGATCGCGACGGCCACCAGCGAGGTGATGCTGGGGATGAACAGGGCGACCCGGTAGAAGGCCGTGAGGCGTTTGGTGGAGTTCACCAGCACCGCGAGCACCAGGGCCATGAAGAGCATCGGCACGGTCGACAGCACCCAGATGACCAGGGTGTTGCGGACGGAGAGCCAGAACACCGGGTCGTCCCAGAGGAAGCGGAACTGCTGGAACCCGACGAAGTGCATGTCCCCGATGCCGTCCCACTTCTGGAAGGCCAGGAACACGGTGTAGAGCACCGGGAAGAGCATGAAGACGGTGAAGATCACGTAGTACGGCGAGATGGCGAGGTACTGCGGCCAGTAACGGGCGACCCGTCGCCGCGGCCCGCGTCGGGCCCCGGCGGACACCGGCCTGATCCGCGGGGCACGCCGTCCAGGACCGTGGGGACGGTCCGGAGCGTGCCGCCCGGTGGCTCCGGTGCCGGTTCCGGAGGTCGGTCCGGTGGGTGCCGGGCCGGCTACCGGGCTTGACGACATGTCACTTCACTCCCTGCCGCTGCGCGATCTGCTTGGCCTGGGCGACCGCGTCCTTCCAGGCCTCGTCGGGGTCCTTGCCCTTGGCCTCGATGCTGGTCAGCTCGCTGTAGAAGGGCGCGGAGACCGCCGCGTCGGCGGGTGCCTCGTAGGCCGTGGGGATCTTCTCGGCCGCCGGGCCGAATATCTCGATGGTCTTCTGACCGCCGAAGAAGGCGTCGCCGCCGGTCAGCGCCGGCAGCTTGTACGCGGCCGGCGCGGTCGGGAACAGGGCCGCGTCGGTGAAACCGCGGGCCTGGTTCTCCGGACCGAGGATCCAGCTGATGATCTTGAAGGCCTCTTCCGGGTTGCCGCTGGTCGCGGGAACGGCCAGGAAGGACCCGCCGAGGTTGGACGGCCCGCCGGGCAGGCTCGCCACCCGCCACTTGCCCTTGGTGCCGGGGGCCGCGTTGCTGATGTCCAGCGCGTGCCAGGCGGCGCCGATCTCGGTGCCCAGGGTGCCGCCGCTGACGGCCGCGTTCCAGGTGTTGTCGTTGATCTTGGCGTCGATGCCGAGGGTGTAGGGCTTCACGGCGGTGGTCCAGGCGGTCCGGATGTGGTCCTGATCGCCGATGAACCTGCCGTCCTCGTCGATGAACCGCTGGGTGCCCTGGCCGACGACCATGGTGAAGACCGAGCCGATGTTGTTGACCAGGAAGGTCTTGGGCACGGCCTTGTGCAGCTCGACGCCGGCCCTGAAGTAGTCGTCCCAGGTGGCGAGTTGCGCGGAGACCTCGGTGGGATCGGTGGGCAGGCCCGCCTGCGCGAAGAGGTCCTCGCGGTAGAAGGTGGCGCACGGGCCGATGTCGATCGGGAAGCCGATCAGCTTGCCGTCCTGGGTGGTGGCCTGCTTCAGCTTCCACGACAGGTACTGCGGGACCAGCTTGTCCGCGCCGACGGTCTTCAGGTCGACGAAGCGGTCCGCGTTGGGCAGGAAGGAGGCGATGTCCTCGCCCTTGATGCCGGTGATGTCAGGGGCGGACTGCGCGGCCCGCAGCCCGGTGAGCAGCTTGGTCTTGAAGTCACCGCCGACCACGGAGGTCTTGAGGCTGATGCCGGAGAAGTGCTTCTTGGCGTCCCCGACGACCTTGTCGCTGAGGCCTCCGGACCAGTACCAGAGGCTCAGGTTCTTGCTGTCCTTGGCGCCGCTCGATGCCGAGCCGCCGCCGCACGCTGCGGTGGCGCCGGCCGCGGCGGCCGTCAGTACGGCGGCCTGAAGGAACCGTCTGCGGGAAAGGTCCACGATCTTCTCCTGGTTTCGGCGGGTTCGACGGGTTCGGGTGGTGCGGCGGGTTCGACGGGTTCGGGTGGTGCGGCGGGTTCGGTGGGTTCGACCGGTGCGATGCATCCGTCATGTCTGTGATGTCCGACAGGGCCTGTGCACGTCAGGGCCGCGCAGGGGACGCGGCGGGAGGCCGGGTGGCTGAAGAGCATCGGCGTGAGAGGGAACCCTTCAGCCACCCGGGGTGTGTGACCTGGCCCTCTCAGACGGTGCCGACGCGTCCGTGACGGCGGAATATGCCGTTCATCCGCTTCGGCCGACCGGAGTGGGGTCCGGGCCTGGGCTCCGAATTACGCAAGAGAGTGCACCCAGTGCGCAGCTTTGACAAGAGTCAAGCGCTGATCGAGACATTCATGCTCGACTTTGCTTGAGTTTGGCGCGTTGACGCGTAGGGTCTGCCGCATGCTCGCGGACCGAAGACATCAGCTGATCCTGCGCGCCCTGCGTGCGGACGGGCCCACCACGGTGACCGACCTGGCCGAGAAGGTCGGGGCGAGCCAGGCCACGATCCGGCGCGATCTCGCGCAACTGGAGGACGAGGGACTGCTCAAGCGGGTCTACGGCGGTGCCGCCCCGGTCCTCGGTGAGGACGATCCGTTCGCCGATGTGGCCGGCGTCCGGGTCGAGGCCAAGGACGCCCTGGCCGCCTGGTGCGCGGACCTCGTCAAGGACGGCGAGACCGTGCTGCTCGACATCGGCACCACGGCCCACCGGGTGGCCCGCCATCTGCACGGCCGGTCCCTGACCGTGATCACCAGCAATCTGGCCGTCTACGAGGAACTCCAGGACGACCAAGCCGTTCAGCTGATCCTGCTGGGCGGCGTGGTCCGACGCGACTACCGGTCCCTGGTCGGCTTCCTCACCGAGGACAACCTGCGCCAGGTCCACGCCGACCGGCTCTTCCTCGGCACCAGCGGCGTCCGCCCCGACGGGCAGGTGCTGGACACCACCGCCGTCGAGGTGCCCGTCAAGCGGGCCATGATCGCCGCCAGCGCCCAGGTGGTCCTGGTGGCGGACGCGGGCAAGTTCCCCGGCACCGGAATGGCCCGGGTGTGCGGTCCGGAGGATCTCGACGTGGTGGTGACCAACGCGCCCGGGGACGAGAAGAGCTGCCGGCGGCTGCGCGAGGCGGGCGTCGAGGTGGTCGAGGTACGAGCCTGACGATCCCGGACGAAGGGGCCTTGCGGATCCCGCCGACCTGCCGACGGGGCCTTGCGGATCCGAGTGGCCACCCCACGCCGCGCAGGGGGACGATCCGCTGGTCGGCGGTCTCGCCGGTCGACACCCGGGTCTCGAAGCGGGCCTCCAGCACGCTCCGGATGCGCGCGTCCGGCCACTGCTCGGTGATGTCGCCGACCGCGCACCGCAGGTATACGAGGGTGGCGTGCGGGCCGCGGGGGAATGCCTCCACGCCGTCGGGCAGACACCCCGGCCCGCATGCGCGCTTCTCCGTACGAGCTCCGCCTCGAGCCGGGCGGTATCAGTCCGCTTCCGTCAGGGCCGCCCGCGCGGCGGCGAGGATCTTCTCGGAGAGGGGCGAGTCCGTGGTGGCCCGGGCCAGGACGAGTGCGCCGAGCATCGTGCACAGCCGGGCGATGCCGTCCTCGTCCTCGGTGGCGAGCCACTCGGCGAAGTCGCCCACGCCCTCGGTGTAGACGCGATGCGCCCCGTCGGCGCCGGGTTCACGGGCCATGTCGTGGGCGAGCGCGGCGGCGGGACAGCCCTCCGCCGGGTTGTCGCGGTGCTCGACGGACAGATAGGCGTCGATCAGCGCCCGCTGGGCGGCGGCGCGCTGCCCGGTGCCCTGTTCGAGGGCGGCCGCGCGGCGCTGGGCGAGTTCCGCGAAGGCATGGGCGGTGGCTTCGTCGATGAGCGCGTCCTTGGAGGCGAACTGCTTGTAGAAGCCGCCGTGCGTCAGCCCGGACGCCTTCATCAGGTCGGCGACGCTGATGTGCGTGCCCTGCTCACGGAACAGCCGGGAGGCGGTTCGCACGACCCGCTCGCGGTTCTCCCGCGCCTGCGCCTGTGACACACGGCCCATCGGACCTCCTCGGTTGAATGTCGGTTGCCATCTATTCTATGCTCGGTTTAGATTGCGAACGTAATCTAATACGGCCCCTCCCCCGGGGGTCCACAGCACAGGGAGCAGAGATGGAACTCAAGGACGCCGTCGTAGTGGTCACCGGTGCCAACCGCGGACTGGGACGCGAGCTGGCCACCCAGCTCCTGGAGCGCGGCGCGAAGGTGTACGCGGCAGCGCGCCGCCCGGAGACCGTCGACCTGGCCGGCGCGACCCCGCTCCGCCTGGACGTCACGGACGAGGAGTCCGTCCTGTCCGCGGCCCGTGTGGCGTCCGACGCGACGCTGCTGGTGAACAACGCCGGCATCTCCACCGGCACCCCGCTCATCGCCGGCGGCCTGGACGCGGTGCGACTGGAGATGGCGACGAACTTCTACGGGCCGCTCGCCGTGACCCGCGCCTTCGCCCCGGTCATCGAGCGCAACGGCGGCGGCGCCGTGCTCAACGTCCTGTCCGTGCTCTCCTGGCTGCACCCGGCCGGCCTCGGCTCCTACGCGGCGACCAAGGCCGCCGCCTGGGCGCTGACCAACGCGACCCGGGAGGAGCTGGCGCCCCTCGGCATCACCGTGTCCGCGCTGCACGTCGGGTACATGGACACCGACATGGCCGCCGCCGTTCCCGCCGACCAGAAGGCCGACCCCGCCGACGTCGCCGCCCAGGCGCTCATCGGCCTCGAGCAGGGCCTGCCCGAGATCCTCGCCGACGAGACCACGCGGTACGTCAAGCAGGGACTGGCCGCGGCGCCGAGCGCGGCATGAGGCCGTCCGGCCGGATGGCCCGGTCCCGCACGGAGCCGGGTCACCCCTGAGGGCGAGGCACCGGGAAGAGCAGGCAGCTGCTGGTGGCGTGGGCGAGCAGACGGTCCGTCGCATCGAACAACTGCGCCTGGGCCAGGGCCGTTTGACGACCGGCACTGACCACCGTACCGATGGCACGGACGGTGCCCGTGTCGGCGGTGATCCGCCGCAGGAACTTCACCGTCAGGTCGAGCGAGGTGTAAGCCGTGCCCAGCGGGAGCGTGGACTGGACGGCGCATCCCGCCGCCGAGTCGAGCAGGGTGGCGAAGATGCCGCCGTGGACGCTGCCGATCGGGTTGTAGTGCTCCTCACCGGGCGTCAGGGAGAAGACGGCCCTGCCGTGCTCCACCTCGTCCAGGGTGAAGTCGAGGGTGTGACTGACGGGCGGTGCCGGCAGTCGTCCCGACTGAAGCTCGCGCAGGAAGTCGAGACCGGCCATGCGGCCGGCGGCGTCCGCCAGGATCGCCGGATCTTCCCACTGATACGTACGTGTTCGTCCCACAGCCCATACCTCCATCTGACTTTTTGAAGTGAAGCTAGCCTCCCCGTCAGCTGACTGTCAATGATGAAGCCAGGGCCCTAGGATGGCGGGATGAAGTGGCTTGAGGCGAGCACGGAGAACTGTCCCGTCCAGCGCACGCTCGACGTGATCGGGGAGAAGTGGACCTTGCTGATCCTGCGCGACGCCGTCAACGGCGTCCGCCGCTTCGACGACTTCCACCGCCATATCGGCCTGTCGGAGGCCGTCCTCAGCGACCGCCTCCGCAAGCTGACCGCGGCCGGCGTCCTGAGGACCGTCCCCTACCGGGAGCCGGGCAGCCGCCCCCGCAACGAGTACCGCCTGACCCGCAAGGGCTGGGACCTGTGGCCCGTGCTGATGGCACTGAGCCAGTGGGGCGAGGCCTACACCCTCGGCGCCGAGGGTCCCGTGCTGGACGTGCGCCACACCGACTGCGGCGCCCCGCTCCGCGTCGTCGTCGAGTGCTCCGCGGAACACTCCGCCCTCGGCCCCGGGGAGGTCACCGCCCGGCTGGGGCCCGGCGCCCGTCCCCGGTCATGAGTGTGACGTCGTACGCCTCCGGGTCGAACCCGGCCAGCCGTCGGCGCATCCGGCCCGTCGACCAGGGCCAGCTGAAGCTGTTGCGGCCGTTGTCGTCGAGGTAGTAGCTCGAGCAGCCACCCGAGTTGTAGACGGTGGGCGGAAGGGCCTGCTGCACCTCGGCGTTGAAGGCCGCCTGGACTTCGGGACGGACGTCCATGGCCGCCCAGCCGGCCGAGCGGAAGTGCCGCACCGCGCCCGCCAGGTAATCCAGTTGGGCTTCCAGGACCATGAAGGCCGAGGAGTGCCCGGTTCCGAGATGCGGCCCGAGGAGGATGAACGCGTTGGGGAATCCGCTGACGGTGGTGCCCAGATAGGCGTCCGGACTGCCCTTCCAGCGCTCCTCCAGGCAGACGCCGTCGGCGTCGAACACCCGCTGGGCGATGGGCATGTCCAGGATGTGGAAGCCCGTGCCCAGGATGATCGTGTCGACGTCGGCGCCGGTGCCGTCCGCGCCGACGACCCGGTTGCCGCGCACGGCCTCGACCGCCGTGGCGTGGACGGTGACGTTGGGCCGGGTCAGTGCCGGGTAGTACGTGTTCGACAGCAACAGCCGTTTGCAGCCCAGCGTGTAGTCGGGTGTCAGCGCCCGGCGCAGCCGCGGGTCCTGCACCGTGGCCGCGAGGTGGAGGGTGCCCACCTTCTGCACCGCCCGCAGCAGGGCAGGATGCCGGAAGCCGAGGCCCAGCGCCTCCATCGCCGCGTACTCCGCGCTCCGCAGGGCCCGTTGGGCGGCCGGAAAGCGTCGCAGAAGCCGGCGCTCGGCCCCCGGCACATGGTGGTCGGGCTTGGGAAGCACCCACTGCGCGGTCCGCTGGAACAGGTCCAGCCGGGCCACCCGCGGCTGGATGGCGGGCACGAACTGCACAGCCGACGCGCCAGTGCCGACGACGGCCACCCGCGCGCCCGCCAGTTCGTGGTCGTGACGCCAGCGCGAGGAATGGAAGACCTCACCGGAGAAGTCCGCCAGCCCGGGTATCCCGGGGATCAACGGCTCGTGCCAGGGCCCCGCGGCCGAGACGAGGAAACGCGCCGTGTAGCGGTCACGGCTGGTCTCGACATGCCAGCGCGACTCGTCCGCGTGCCACTGTGCGCGCAGGACCTCGGTCCCGAAGCGGATGAGCGGGGTGATCCCGTACGTGGCCGCCGTGCGGTGCAGATAGGCGCGGATCTCGGGCTGGGCGGCGAAGGCCCGCGTCCACCCGGGGTTGGGCGCGAAGGAGTACGAGTACAGGGCGGAGGGGACGTCGCAGGCGCAGCCCGGGTAGGTGTTGTCCCGCCAGGTGCCGCCCGGTTCGTCCGCCTTCTCGATGAGGACGAGGTCGCGCAGACCGGCTTCACGCAGCTTGACCGCCGCTCCGATGCCGGACAGACCGCTGCCGATGATGAGCGCCTCCACCGCGTGGGTCTCGCGCGTGACGGTCGCGGCGGTGCCTTCGGGTCGGGACATGTCAGGCTCCTGTACGCGGGCGGGAAGAGGGCACGGGCTCTGCCAGACGCTCGCGGACCGTCGCCCGCGTCGTACGAAGCGAGGTCTCCAGCACGGCCGGACGACGGCGCGGGTCCATCAGGTTGCCGCCCATCGCGGCAAGGTCGGCGGCCGTGGGCTCGATGCGGACCACGCGGGTACCCGCGGCGCTCAGCGCGGCGCACTCGGCGCTCAGGATGCGGGTCATGACGCGGCGCAGCACCGCTTCGGCCCGGCCGAGTCCGCTGCGCCGCCCGGGAGCGCGCGAACTCATCGGCGCCACGACGTACACCTCCTCCAGTCGGCACGGCACCAGCAGGTCGGCCGAGGTCGGGGAGCTGATGCCGCCGTCCGCGTAGCGTCGGCCGCCGATGCGCACCGGTGGAAACCAGCCCGGAACCGCCCAGGAGGCACGGAGCGCGTCCCGCAGGGCGACCGGCGGGGTGTCGGGATGCCCGAAGGGCGTGGGCCGGCCCGAATCGAAGTCGGTCGCCACCAGCCAGGTCGCGGGATGGGCCACCCACTTTCCGTCCGGTGCCAGGAAGTCGGCGGCGGCCGCCAGCCAGGTGGCGTCGCCCCGGCCCCTCGGCAACAGGCCGGACAGACCGGTCAGCGCGGGCAGGGCGCCGGCCAGTGCCCGGCGGGCGAGTCGTGGTGATCCGAGGAGGGCCGCCGGTCGTGGCGGTACCCGTCGGGGCGGCGCCGCGAAGTGGCGGGCCAGTTCGGGACGGGAGTCCTGGCTCCCGAGCTGTGCGGTCAGCAGATCCCGCACACCGATGCCGCTCCCCAGCATGGCGGCCAGCTCGGCCCCCGCCGAGGTGCCCACCAGGACGTCCGCGTCGCGCGGATCCCAGCGCAGGGCCTCCTGGAGCGAGTGCAGGGCGCCGATCGTCCAGGCCGCGCCGAGCGTTCCGCCGCAGCCCAGCACCAGCCCTCGGGAAGGTGTCGCTCGCCTGCCGGTCGTGGTCAATGCAGTCTCCACCCCTCTGCGATACCGCCGAGATCCGGATACTAGCGGTATCTGAAATCGGGGAACAGGCCCTGCGGGGATAGGATCCGAGAGCCTTCGCACTTCGCGGGACAGCCGCACAGACGGACGCCGCGCAGGACGGACGCCGCACAGGACGGACAAGGGAACGGAAAAGATGGCCCGCCTCAGCCGCGTCGAGAGCCAGGAACGCACGCGTGAACGGCTCGTCACCACCGCCCGGGACCTGTTCCTGCGCAACGGCTACGCCGCCACTTCCCTCACCGACGTCGCGGAAGCAGCCGGGTTCTCCAAGGGAGCCGTCTACTCGAACTTCCGCAACAAGGACCACCTGTGCCTGGCCGCCATCGACGACATCCGTGCCGAGCAGCTGAGGCTGCTGACGGACTCCGTCAGCGGCGACGACCGGTTCGAAGTCCGCCTCGCGGCCTTCTCCGCCTGGGGCGAGGCGCACATCGGCGACGAGGCATGGACCACGCTCGAGGTCGAGTTCCTCACGCGCGCCCGTCACGACGACGAGCTCCGGCGTGAGATCACGGCGCGCGCCACGGCCGTCCGCGAAGTGCTGGCCCAGCTCCTGGAGGCGCTGGCCGAGGAACTGGGGGCCGGCTTGGCCATGCCCGCCGACCAGGCCGCGATGACCCTGCTCAGCCTGGGCATCGGCCTGGGCATCCAGCGGGTGGCCGACCCGTCGGTTCCCACCACGGTCCTCACGGACACGCTGCGGCTCGTTCTGAACCTGCGGCCATGACGCCGCGGCGCCCGCACGGGGCGCCGGGCGCCCGGCCTAGCCGGCGGTGGTGAAGCGGGACCGCCACAGGTCGCGGAGCAACGCGATCTCGGCCATGTGGTGGATGAATTCGAGGTTGGCCGACGCGAGGACACCGATGTACGGGTAGTCGCGGTCGTTGCTGTACGGGTACCGCGAGAACCCGACCGTGTCGAGCTGCTCGTCGGTGACCCCGGCGACGCCGTCCCGCCAGCGGTCGATCACCGCCCAGAACCGCTCCAGGGTCGGGGCGGCGGAGGGCGTGAAGTCGACCATCAGCTTCGGGTCCTGCAGCCGTTCACCGAAGGTCCACTCCCACATGCCCGCGAACTCGAAGTGCAGGTGTCCCAGCCGCCAGGCGATGGTCGTGATCGGTGTCGCGTCGGGCTCGGGGGCGCCGGTGTGGGCGAGGATCTGCTCGACCCGCTCGACACTCACGCTCCAGTCCTCGGCGATCTTCGCGACGGACATGCCGTCGGCGGCCTGCCGGGCGACCTCGGCGTACTCGTTCGCCGGGATGTCCGCGGCACCCAGGTCGAGCACCCACTCCCCGGGCCCGAAGGCCCTGGGGGTCACCGCTTCACCCCGACGCCGGAGCGACCAGCAGCCGGGCACCGGCTCCCACAGATACTCCTCGTCGCCGAGCCCCGTCAGCCGCACCTGGGCCATCTCCCTGGCCTGGTCGAACTGGTCGAGCAGTGGCCCCAGACGGTCGGGTCGCGCGCCCTCGGTCTCCATGCGTGGCTCCCCTCATGGTCGCGCCTCGTAACTCGCCGCGCTCAGGCGGAAGTTAACGGCTCACCTCACGGGACGCCACCGAATTCCCCGCTCCCCGGAGCGGCAGACGGTGTAACGGACTGCACCACGGGTTCGGGAGGCCGCTCCCTCGTGGCGGCGGTCGGGCGAAGGGATCGTGGTCCCCCCCCCGAACCAGAACCCGTACCGGATTCGCCGGTGGCCTTGACGACGTCATAGCGAGATGAAGTGCTCGCGCAGTGTCGAGACCAGGAGCCGGTCGGTCAGTCCGCGGCGTTCCGTGGCGTCCGACGGGCGGGGAAAGTCGCCCTCCACGATGCCCGAGCGGGTGTGGACGTGGTAGCGGTCGCCGAGAGTGTGCATGAGCACTCCGCGGACGTCGTCGAGCAGAAGTTCCGGTGGGGCGCCGAAGGCCGCGAACGTCTTGTGCTCGCCCGCCAGGAAATCCACCGGGCCGAGCAGCGACCGCAGTTCCGCCAGCCGCAGCCACCGGTTCACCGAATGCGGGACGATGTCGAGGGCCACCCTGGCGCCGCGTGCCGCGGCCCGGTGCATGATCTCCAGAGTGCCCTCCCGCGTCGATGCGCGAAACAGCATGTATCCCGAGACAAGGACGAAAGGGGCCCGCACGGTGTTCGCCGCGGCGACCGTGTGTTCGGTGAGGGCGTTCCGATTGGCGTTCGGAGCCGCCACCATTGCGCGCGAGCCGTCCGGAAGATAGCCGACGAATACCGCCCCGGTCTCTTCGGCGGTGTTCTTCTCGCTGATCAGCTCGATGCCGAGCGATCGCAGTTCCTCGGCCAGGAATCGGGCCGGGAAGGATCCGGGGTCGCCGAGGCCACAGACCAGCGAAACGGGAGAGAACCCGTTCACCCTGCCCGCCCGGGCGAGATTGAAGCCGGAGCCTCCCGGGGTGAGAAGAACCGACCCCTCGGTGTATCCCACTGCGCGCAGATCCTCGTCGGGCGTCACCAGCACGTCGACCGCCATGTCGCCCACGACCAGGAGCCCCACGCCGTCAGCGCGAGACATCGAAGTGCGAGGCGAGGTTTTCCCTCGCCTCGGACCAGGGGCTCAGGAACGGGAGCAGCGCGAGGGTCACCGGCTGTACATAGAGGGAACCTCTGGTGATCAGCCCGCCGGACAGCCACGCCACCAGGCCGCACGTGCGCCAGTCGTCGCCGCCCACGGCTGCCGAGACATCGCCGAGCGAGCCGCCGGCCGTGAGCACGGCGGCGGCGGAGGGGGGCAGTTGGTAGGTGGAGCTTCTGCTCCGGCCGACCTGGTCGGCGGTGGCGATGACGACCCAGGCCATGACCATGACCGTGCCGTCGACCGTCTCGACTCCCCCCTCCAGTCCCACCCAGTAGTCGGCTTGCGGGAGTGCCTTCCGCACCGATTCCGCGCGGTACTCGGCACCCCTGCGCGTCTCGTCGTCACCGCGGGGCTGCTCCGGGGCGCCCGCGATCGCCACGCCCTCGACCAGGACGGGCCCGAGCAGTTGGGTGAATCCCTCCCGGATCGCGTCGATCTTGGCCCGGTTGGTCGAGCCTACGGCGATGCGCGGGCGCGTGGTCGACGTCGTTTCCTCAAAGGGCATGGGGCTTGCTCCATGTCACGGTCATTCGGCCTTCCTCGTGGGAGAAGCGTGCACCGGGCAGGAACGAGCCGTAGACGGATACGAAATCCCGCTCGCTCAGAAAGACGTCCGCGCGTAGATGACGTCTCCACCGCGGACTCAGACGGAACAGTACGATCCGCAGCGCCGCGACGAGACCGAGGCGACCGCTGTAGCTGCGGAACGATGTGACGACCCGCCAGGTGTATCCCGTCCGGCGCTGTCGGGGCATGTTCGGCGCGGAGAAATCGATGAGAGCGATCCGTCCGCCGGGAGAGGTGACCCGGACGATTTCCGCCAGCGATTGTTTCGCATCGGTGTGGTGCAGCGCTCCGTAGCTGAAGACGTAGTCGATGCTTTCCGTGGCCAACGGCAGCTTCGCCGCGTCCGCCGTGATCAAGGGAACCTCGGGAACCCTCGCGCGGCGCAGTATCGCGTGATCGATGTCGAGGCCGATCACACGGTCGAAGCGATCGCTCAACTCCCTTGCCACGGCGGCCGAGCCGCATCCCACGTCGAGTGCCACACCGGACATGACCTGTGACCCCGTGACGCCGAGCCCTTTCAGGATCGCCGCGCCGGTGAGCGGGGCCCGGGTTCGTTCCCAGTGAGCGAGCCCGTCAAGCACGTTCGCCCCCTTCGCCGCTCCAGACGAGATGCCGGCCCTTCCACCCGAGGACCAGGTCCCCGACGTCGAACCCGGGACCGACCATGCGACCCTCGCCGTCGACGTCCTCCGCGTGCCATACGCAGTGGATGTGGGCGCCGGCCGCGTCGGCGATGATGCGTTCCCGGCCGGCGGTGGCGACGAAGGGGGCGACGACGTCCACCCGGGCGCCCGGAACCCGGACCCGCAGGGCCTGGAGACAGGCGATGACCGTGCGGCCCGAAGCGACGAGCGTATCCACCAGCGCGTACCGAGCGCCGGGCACCACGGGCAGGGACGCGTAGCTGACCGTCGGATCCTCGGTGTGCCGCGCCCGCCACGGGACGATCACGCCGGCCGGCCCGAAGCCCGCGGCCTCGGCGTAGGCGTCCCTGAGGGCGAGCCCGCCCCGCAGAACGAAGATCGGCACCAGCCCCGCGGTGTCCATACGGGTGAACAGCTCCCTGCCGATCGCATCGAGAATGCCCGTCTCATGATGCTGGAGGAGACGGCTCTTCAGGCGATCGGCTTCTTGAGAAGGGTAGATGTGCAGGCGCGGATCGATCTTTTCGGGATACGAGCTCTCCTGCATGTTCATCCTCGTCGTGCGGCCATGATGAACAGCGGGATCGCGACGACCCAGGCGCCCCAAGCGAACACGAGGGCTCCGGTGTCCGCGCCGATCGCCCTCCCCAGGGTGGCGACGAGGCCGCTGCCCAGGGCGACGGCGGTCAGTTCGATCGCGAGCACGCGTGGGGACAGCAAGGCCTTCCATGCCCGACGGCCCTCGTCGACGGGTGGTGTCGCGAGCACATCGGTGCGCAGACGCAGTTCTTCCTGAGCCTTCTCCAGTTCCGCGATACGGGGGACGACACTCGCCGTCAACACATGGCAGACGGTCCGCCAGCGGGATGCCTCGACCGCCTCCACGTAACGGCTGAGCGCGTTGACCGCCTCGAGGACCGCACAGGAGGCCGAGACGGCGGGGACGCCGGGGACCCGCCAGCAGAGGTCCTTCTCGTGCCGTTCGGCCAGGTCGTCGACCAGCCGGCGCACCGTGGGGTGGTGAACGTCGACTCCGAGTCCCAGCAAGGCGATCAGCGATCTCTCGGCGGGCAGGTGGGTCCAGCGCAGGCGGGCCGAATGCAGGCGGCGGGGCAGCCCTGAGGCGATGGAGGCAGGCAGTTGGTAGTGCTCGATCCACGGGACCAGGGGCGCCGTCGGAAGCGTCGTGAGCAGCCACTCCCTGGCGTCGTCGAGGGCGGCGGCACAGGCCCATGGCATGGGGGCGGCCTGCATCCCCTCCACCGCGTGTGCCGTGTGGGCGGCCGTCGAGCGCTCGCCGTGCCGGATGCCCCAGCCGCCGTCGTCGTTCTGTTGACGGACGAGCCAGTCGACTCCCCTGTCCCGCACCTGCCGGAGGGGGGCGGCCGACGCATGGCTCAGGTCCAGCGCTCTCAGCGCGTAGGCCGTGGCCGTGACGTCGCTCAGGTCGTCGGAGGCCAGACAGCCCCACCCGCCGTCGTCGTTCTGCGCGCGACTGAGCCACATCAGGCCCTCGTCGACCACCGGGTGTCTGCTGAAGAGCCCGAGTGCCGCCAGAGCGTGCAGGGACAGGCAGGTGACCAGAGTGAGGCTCAGGTGATCGGCGAACCCCGGTTTCGACCAGCCGCCGTCGGCACACTGCTCGCTGCACAGCAGATCGGTCGCCTCGATCAGATGGACGTCCTGGCGCTCGACCCCCATGCGGATGAGCGACGACGCCACGCACGCGGTTCCCGTTGCCGTGGGGGGACCCGATTCGTCCAGGAACTGGGGCCAGCCGCCGGCCTCGGGGCGCTGGACGAAACGGCTGTAGACGTAGTGGTGCGCCTCTTGAAGGTCGGCCGAAACCTGGGCGATGTCCTGATCGATGCGCAGCAGCGCGTGCTCTGAGATCCGGCTCACCTCGGTCCCGCCGGCATCAACCGCCGTCATGAACGCTCCGGTCCCACGCCGTTGTGTTCGGCCGACTGAGCCGGAGCACCGTCGGGCCTGCATTCAGGACAACGGCGTAACCCCTTCACGCGCGCCTCGCTCAGCGTCACAGCCGTCAATGTGACGGTCTCGGTCCTTCGACAGCCCTTCCGGTGATATTCGCGGATTTCGCCGAAGGTGTTTCCCAGAGCGGCTGGAGTCGCGTGGACGAGTGGATTCTGACGACGGATCTCAGCGATGCTCATACGCACGCTCACCGGATCCCTCGCCGCCTCGGCCAACGGGTTCGATTCGCACGGAGGCCGGCTCTCCCGGGCCGCGGCGACAATTGCCTCGGCCTGTCTCCGCGCGTCGGCGACGATCTCGTCCGCTTGCCGTCGGGCCGCCTCGATCAACCCCGCGCATTGTTGCCGGACCGCCTGGACGTCGGTGTTCGCCGGGGGACCTTCGGTGGTGGCGATGCGTTCCCAGGCCCGCTCCCAAGGGGCGGTCCGGCTGATGCCGCACTGACCGAGGAAGACCAGCAGCACGGCCTTCTTCGGGAACCGTCGGCCGGCGAGCATGTCCGACGTCGTCGATCGGGAGAGTCGGACAGGCGCGTTGCGGGTGCGTATCTCCAGCTCGCGCAGGGAAGGGTGATCCGCACGGAGGTGGACGACACGCAGCAGGGCTGCCAGGTCCTGACGGGTCGTCACGGAGGTGAGTTCGTGGTCCACATCCGCCGTGTCAAGTCGCTCGATCACTGAACCACCCAGTGTCCGCACCTGTCCGCATCCGTCCGACGGCAGTCTAGGTCAGCCGCTGTGCGGCGAAAAGGGCGCGTCCTGAAACGGCTGCATTCGTCCGCCGACGTCACCACTTCGTCCGCTCGTCTTCTGGACACCCCGTCACATCCCTTCTCCTTTGACCAGGATCCCCGGTACATCGGGGTGGGGAATGAAGGGGAGAGTCACATGCCGAGCGGAATTCCGATGAACTCCGAAGACCGGTACTGGCGCACGCTCATCGCCATCGAGACTTTCAAGGTGACGGTCTGGACGATTGTCCAGATCATCTCCGTCGTCGTGAATTTCATCGTGAATTTCATCTAGTGCCCGGAACTCGGAAGGCCTTCGGCGGTCCCGCGCCCGCAAGGGAGAGCGGGGCCGTTGACGGCTCTCAGCGGGAGGCGAGCTTCAACGGGCGGCCGTCGTCGGCGTCATACTGTTCCGGCGCGACGCGCCCACGGCGTGTGCCTGCTCGTCGACGGGCTCGACTCCGGTTTCCATACACCTGCGTCGACCACTCGCACCGACCTGACGGAAGTGATGTCAGCATGACCGAAACACCCCGACCGACCCTGGTGGTCACCGGAGCCACGGGCCGACTCGGCGGTCGCGTCGCCCGTCGCCTGGCCGCGCGGGGAGTGGCCCAGCGGATGCTGGTCCGCAGCCCCGAGCGGGCACCGGAACTGCCCGGCGCCACACCGGTCCAGGGCGGCTACGGCGACCACGACGCCGTCCTGCGCGGTCTGCACGGTGCGCAGACCGTGTTCATGGTGTCCGCCTCGGAGAGCCCCGACCGGCTCGTCCAGCACAAGACCTTCGTGGACGCAGCGGCGGAGGCGGGCGTCGAACACCTCGTGTACCTCTCCTTCTTCGGCGCCGCGCCGGACGCCACCTTCACCCTCGCCCGCGACCACTTCCACACCGAGGAACACATCCGTGCGCGCGGCCTGTCGTACACGTTCCTGCGCGACAACCTCTACGCGGAGTTCGTCCCCGACCTGGCGGGTGAGGACGGTGTCATCCGGGGTCCGGCCGGGCACGGACGTGCCGCGTTCGTCTCGCAGGACGACGTCGCCGACGCCGCCACCGCCGTGCTGACCCGACCGGCCGAGCACGCCGGCAGCGTGTACGACCTGACCGGGCCCGACTCCCTGACCTTCGCCGAGGCCGCGGTGATCCTGTCCGAGACGCAGGGCCGCACCGTCACCTATCTGCCCGAGACGGTCGAGGAGGCGTACGCCTCCCGCGCCTCCTACGGCGCCCCGCGCTGGCAGCTCGACGCCTGGGTGTCGACCTACACGGCCGTTGCCGCCGGGGAGCTCGACGGGTTCAGCGAGGCCGTGCCCCGCCTCACCGGCCGCCCCGCCACCCCGCTCGCGGACGTCGTCCGCGCGAGCCGGGGCTGACCGGCGCGAGGCCTCTCCGTCGACGTCACCGGCGCCGCGGATCGAAGTCCTCGCCGACCTCGCCGGACGAGCACTGTCCGTCCCGCTGGACGCGGACCTGCTCCTGCGTGAACTCCTCGTCCGAGGGGCTTCGGCCCGGGGCGGGTCAGCGATCGACCGGCTCGTACGCGAACCAGTCGAAGTGGACGGCGCCGCCACCGGCGAACATGCCGATCACCCGGCCGGTGAAGCCGCCGGCGACCTCCGTGGAGAGGTACTTCCCGTCCAGTGAGGCCAGTTCGACGAAGGTGCCGTCCGGCTCCTCGATGCCGAACGTGACGATGTCCGGGCCGGTGCGGGCATCGTGCACGGCGTGCACGGCGGCCACCTCGATGCGCAGGACCACGGGACCGGGGGGTGTCGACCGGGACGCCACCACGGTGTTCGACGGACCGATTCGGGCCCGCACCCGCACCTCACCGGACGTGGCCTCGATGTCGTAGTGATGCTGTTCGTCGAGGCGGACGGCGAGGCCCCCGCGGCCGTCCGCGACGTCGGCCAGGACGCGCACCCGGCACGACCTGTGCTGCTGGCGCCGGCCGACGAACGTCACGTCGGTGTCGTCGAGCGATCCGCCGCGGGCCCGCAGGGTGAGCCAGCCGGGCCTCTCCTTCGTCGTGCACACCTCCGGCGGCCGGTGCCGCAACGAGACCCAGAACGGGGCGAGTTCACTCAGTTCGAAGTCGTCCCGGTCCGGCACCGCGGGCTGCGGCAGCAACGGCCAGCCAGGTGCGGGCATCGAGGTGGCCAGTTCGCCGACGACCGGCCAGTCGTCCACCCAGTCGACCGGCACCAGAAACGTCTCCCGGCCGAGTACATGCCACCCGGGGGAGCCACCGCCCGGCCGTACGCCGAGCAGCACCATCCACCACGAGCCGTCGGGCGCCTGCACCAGGTCCGCATGACCGGTGTTCTGGATGGGGTGGTCGGTGCCCCGGTGGGTCAGGATCGGGTTGGCCGGGCACGGCTCGAACGGGCCCGTGGGTGTGCGGCCGCGGGCGATCGAGACGCTGTGGCAGCGCTCGGTGCCGCCTTCGGCGATGAGCAGGTACCAGTAGTCGCCAATACGGTAGAGGTGCGGTGCTTCCGGCGCCTTGGCGCCGGGGCTGCCGGACCAGAGCCGGCGCTGCGGGCCGAACGTCTCCCCGGTACGGGGATCGATGCGGATCTGCCCGACTCCGGCGGTGGTGCACCAGCAGTTGCCGTCCTCGTCCCAGGCGAGGTCCGGGTCGATGCCGTGCACTCCGGGAAGCCGGACGGGATCGGACCAGGGGCCGGCCGGGTCGGTGGCCGTGAACAGCAGATTGCCGTCGGCACTCACATTCGTGACGATCAGCCAGAAGCGGCCGTCGTGGTGGCGGAGCGTGGGGGCGTAGATGCCGCCCGAGGACGGGGTGTCGAGCGGCAGGCGCAGCTGACTCGGCCGGTCGAGGGCGTTCCCGAGCAGCGTCCAGTGCACCAGGTCCCGACTGTGGAAGATCGGTACTCCCGGGAAGTACTCGAAGCTGGAGCAGGCCAGGTAGTAGTCCTCCCCGACCCGGCACACGGACGGATCCGGATGGAAGCCCGGAATCACCGGGTTGTCGACGGTCTCGGTCTTCTCGGGCCTGCTCGACACCCTCATCGAGTCCTTTCACCGGTGTGACCCGCCGGAGCCGACGGAGCCGGTCCGGTCGGTTCGGGCGGAGTGGGACGATCACGATCGAGTAGGCGCGGTGCGCTGCTTCCTGTCAATTTCTCCGCCGCGTACCGAAAGTTTCCGTCGCCGGGAGACCCTTCGCCCTCACCGGCGGGTCTCCCCCGATGCGATGCCGCGGCACACGGTCGTGAGATGCGGCTCAGGCGTCCCGGCACAGGTCCCGGGTCTCGGGCAGTTGCCGGAAACCGGCCGACCTGTAGGTGGCGACGGCGCCCGCATTCGCGCTCGGCGTGCAGACGATCGCGCTCGACGAGCCGAGTTCCCGGAGTGCGGCCGCCGCGGCGACGGTGATCGCCTTGCCGTGGCCGTGACCGCGATGTTCCCGGTGCACGCCCATCGGCTCCAGCAGGCCGGGCTTTCCCGGACCGGCCGACCACACCGTCACCGCCGCCACCGCGTTGCCCCGGGCGTCGTACCCGACCAGACACCGGGCGTCGGCGTACGGCGATCCGGCGGCCATCGCGCGCCAGTGCTCGTCCGTGAACGTCGACCTGTCGAACGCCGCCCGCTGTACGGCGGTCCGCGCCGGGATCTGCCCCGGCCCCGGCCCGGTCACCTCGATCCGTAGGCCCGGATCCTTCACCGGCCGCGTGAGGTCGCGGCGCAGCGGCGTCCACGGTTCGTCGGCGTGCCAGCCGTGCTCGAGCAGCAGATCTTGGAGCAGTGCGCCCGTCGGCGCCTCGACGGACACCTTGCCCGCCGGCAGTACGCCGCGCTCGGGCTCGGTCAGGTCCTCGAGCAGCTGCCGCGCCGGCTCCTCGTCCCGTCGGGCGTCCGGGGCGATCGCCAGCCGCAACAGCCGGGGCTCGTCCAGCAGTCCGACGGCGAGAATCCGTCCGTCCCGGCTCCAGGTCCGGACCGCCGCGGCCGTCGCCTGAGCACCGAACCGCCAGAACCAGCCCAGGTCCCCCGGATGCAGTTGCGTCGGCGCCCCGTCGCGCTGCCACTCCCGCAGCGCGCCCACGGCCTCGTTCAGCCCGTCGACCTCCGGCTTGCCCAGCACCATCGCCATACCCCCGATGACACACCCCCGCGCCGGCCGCGCGCACCCGAATTCCGGTGGGCGGCCGTGGTGGGGGGCCGGGGGCGGGGGTCCGGGGGGTCAGGGGGGGTGGATCAGAGGGCATCCCCACCGACCAGGGCGCGAACTTCGTCTCCGCGATCGCGGGCTTCGGGGCGGGCGCGGGGGGGGCGGTGTCGAGGTAGAAGGCGTCGATGCTCTGGACGGCCTGCTCGAACTCGTCCAGGTTGACGGGCTTGGTCACGTAGGCGTTGGCGTGGCTGCTGTATGCGTCGGTCACGTCGCCGGGGGCCGTGGACGTGGTGAGGACGACCACCGGGATGGTCTGCAGGTCCTCGTCGCTCTTGAGGACCTTCAGCAGCTCGCGGCCATTCATGCGCGGCATGTTCAGGTCGAGGACGATGAGGTCGGGCCGCGGGTTGCCCGGGGTGCGCAGGTGCTCCAGAGCGGCGACTCCGTCGGTGACCTGGACCAGGTTGCGCGCTCCACGCTCGGAGAGGGCTTCCTCGATGAGCATCGCGTCGGCGACGTCGTCCTCGACGAGCAGGACGTCGAACGGGCGGGCGGGGGTGGTCATCATCGGTTGCTCCGTGGGTGTCTCGTCAGTGTGGTGATAGAGCCCCGGCCAGCGGCGCCGGGCGCCTTGGCGGGTCAGGCCGCAGGCGGCGCCGAGCTGCGGGTAGCCCGCTCCCGCGCGGGCGGCAGCCACGGCTGCTTCCCGCTGGAGCCGTTCGGCGGCCTGTTGGAGCTGGTCCAGCAGGTGGAGCAGGGCCAGGGCCTGTGCCGGGTCGTCCGGCGCCGGTTGCGGGGGGCTGTCCAGCAGCCGGTGGGCAAGGCGCTGGGCAAGGTTGCCGACCGCGGCGTCCGCGATGACGGCCGTCTCCTGCGGACTGGTCCGCAGATCGAAGTTCTTGCCTGGCATACCTGGCACTCTATGGTCCGCAAGGAGTTCGCGACAACAAGCGTTGTCGCCGTCTAGAGTGTGCTGACCGTTGCCTTCGGGCAAATGTTCGCAGCGAGGAGTTCCACAGAATGACCGGCAGTGAGAGACCGCCGCGTACGCGGTGGCTTTCCACGTGGACGACCCGGCGGTGGCTTCGCGTGGGCGCGGCCGTGTCCCTGGCGGTTCTGGCTCTTCTCGGTGTCACGGGAGCATGGGTCCTGGCGCGGACCGAGTCGATCAGCAGGGACCTCGTGGACGTGCGGTCTCCCGCGCTGACCACGGCGATCCGGCTGGAGTCGGCTCTTCTCGACCAGGAGACCGGGATCCGCGGCTACGGGATCACCGGCGCGGCGGACTTCATCACTCCTTACCAGGAGGGCCTGGCCGAGCAGAAGACGAGCATCGCGCAACTCACCGAGCTGCTCGCCGGCGACCGGGCCGGGCTGGACGACCTGAAGGCCGTGCAGGACGCGTTGGCCACGTGGCAGGAGAGGATCGCGCGGCCGATAGCCGCCTCGCCCGCCGGCTCACCCTCGCCGCTGGCCACCGAACGGGCAGAGGAGGGCAAGAAGGCCTTCGACGACGTACGTGCCGCCCTGAGCGCGCAGCAGGAACGGCTGCGCGCGGAGCGCGTCCGGGCGAGGGACGACCTGATGGCCACGATGACCCTGCGGAACGTGGTCTTCGGCGCCGCCGCGGTGCTCGTCGTCGTCCTCACCGCTTTCGTCTTCGAAGGACTGCGCCGCGGCATCACCCGGCCGCTGGATCAGCTCGGCGCGGACGCCCGCACCATCGCCGAAGGCGACTTCGACCACCCCATCTCCCCGACCGGCCCCGCCGACCTGCGGCGCCTCAGCGGTGAGATCGAGTTCATGCGCCGCCGTCTCGTACGGGAACTGGCCTTCAGCGAAGAGGCGCGTCAGCGTCTCGACGCGCAGGCCGCGGACCTTCAGCGCTCCAACGCGGAGCTGGAGCAGTTCGCGTATGTCGCCTCCCACGATCTTCAGGAGCCGCTGCGCAAGGTCTCCAGCTTCACCCAGCTCCTCCAGCGGCGCTACGGAGGGCAACTCGACACCCGGGCCGACCAGTACATCGACTTCGCGGTCGACGGCGCGAACCGTATGCAGGTCCTCATCAACGACCTGCTCGACTTCTCCCGGGTCGGACGGATGCACAACACCCACCAGAGCGTCGACCTGGACACGGTGCTGGAGCGGACCCTGTCCGCGCTGAGCGTCGGCATCGAGGAGGCCGGAGCGACGGTCACCCACGATCCACTGCCGACCCTGGTCGCCGACCCCACCCAGATGGGCATGCTCTGGCAGAACCTGATCGGCAACGCCGTCAAGTTCCGCCGCCCCGGCGAAGCGCCGAAAATCCGTGTGACGGCCGTCCGGGAAGACGAACTGTGGCGGTTCACCGTCACCGACAACGGCATCGGGATCGCTCCGGAATACGCCGACAAGGTCTTCGTGATCTTCCAACGGCTGCACACCAAGGACGCCTACTCCGGCAGCGGCATCGGCCTCGCGATGTGCAAGAAGATCGTCGAATTCCACGGCGGCACCATCGGCGTCGACACCGCCTACCAGGACGGCGCCCGCATCTCCTTCACCCTGGCACCCGAGCCGCCGGCGAATCCCGGCCCGTCCACCCTGCCGGAGGCCGACCGCGCCGGCACCGAGCAGACACGATGACCACAGCGATGACAACCGGTCCCGAAGCGGCGCCCGACGAGCCGATGTACCGCATCCTTCTGATCGAGGACGACCAGGGCGACGCCCTGCTCGTCGAGGAGCTCCTGTACGACACGGGGCTGCGGTTCGAGCTGACGACCCGCACCACCCTGGCCGAGGCCCGCACCGAACTGGCCGGCGCCCCGATCGACTGCGTCCTCCTCGACCTGCACCTCCCCGACGTTTCGGGCATCGACGCGGTCGCCGCCGTGCGAGCCCTGGCCCCGCACACCGCCGTCATCGTCCTGACCGGGCTGTCCGAGGCCCAGGCGGGCACCGACGCCATGGCCGCCGGGGCCCAGGACTACCTCGTCAAGGGCAAGGTCGAAGCGGACCTGCTGCACCGGACGGTGCGCTACGCCGTCTACCGCAGCCAGACCGAGCGCGCGAGCTCCGAAGCCCAGGCCTCCCGGCTGCGGGCGGAGGAGAACGCCCGCCTGGAACGCGGCCTGCTGCCCCAGCCGATGCTCGACACCTCCACCGTGCGAGTGACCTCCCGCTACCTGCCCGGCGCCGCGATGGCCCTGCTCGGCGGGGACTTCCTCGACGTGGTGGAGGGAGACGACGGGCTGCTGCACGCCGTCGTAGGTGACGTCAGCGGACACGGCCCCGACGCCGCCGCGCTCGGTGTCTGCCTGCGCATCGCCTGGCGTTCCCTCGTGCTCGGCGGACACCGCGGCGAGGACCTGCTGCACCTGATGGAACGCATCCTGATCGCCGAACGCGGCGACCAGCAGCTGTTCGCCACGTGCACCCTCCTCACCCTCGACCAGGACACCGCGACCGCCACCCTCCACCTCGCCGGCCATCACGAGCCCCTCCTCACCACGACCGAGGGAACCCGGGAACTGACCGCCGCGCACGGCATCGCCCTGGGTATCGTTCCCGGACTGCGCAGCTGGCCCTCCACCGTCATCCCGCTCCCGGCCACGGGGGCCCTGACCCTCTACACCGACGGCCTCACCGAGGGGCACAACGGGGCGACGAACGAACGGCTCGGCGTCGAGGGACTGCTCACGCTGATCGGAACCCTGCCCTCGGCAGACCCGGCCGCTCATGTCGACCTCCTCATCAAGGAGACCCACGAGCTGAACGCCGGACGCCACTCCGACGACCTCGCCGTGCTCCGCCTCGACTGGGGCATCCGCCCCGGCGGCGCCGCCGAGGGAACTCAGCGGACCCGGTCGTAGACGAGGGCCAACGTGCCGTGCTCGCCCGCGGCCTGGCTGACGAGCGTCCACCGATGCGCGGGCAGGCCGTCGTCGAAGAGGCGTGGCCCGCCGCCGAGGAAGACCGGAAAGACCGTGAGCGCCAGGCGGTCGACCTCGTCGGCCGCCAGCAGCGCCTTGACCACGCTCGCGCTGGAGAGCACGAGAATGTCGCCGCCCTCGGTGGCCCTGAGGTCCGCGACGACCTGGGCGGCCGGCTTGTCGACGAGTGTCGTGCGCTCCCACGGCGCCTTGTCGAGGGTGGAGGAGAGCACCACCTTGTCGGAGTCGACGAGCCACTTCGCGAAGCCCTCGTCGCGCGGGTCGGCGCCCTCCATACCGATGACGGTGGGCCAGAAACCGAGGAATCCCTCGGCGTTGACCCGCCCGAGCAGGGCCGTCGTGGCCGGCTCCCAGAGGCTGGTCAGGTGGTCGCGGGCGACGTCGGTCACGGCGTACGGCATCACCCAGCCCATGTCCACGGGGTTGTCCGGTGCGGCGTAGCGACCGTCGAGGGAGAGGGCCATGTTGGTGACAACCCGACGGCCGGCGATCCGCTCAGTCATGTCAGTCATGTCGCGCTCCTTGTGTCGGTGCGGGCTGTGCGGTCTGCGCTGCCGGTGAGGGTCGCCGCGAGCTTGTCGAGGCTCTGGCCGAAGCCGATCTCGATGCCCGCGACGAAGTCCGCGGACTCGACGGTGCTGTCGGTCATTCGCCAGCGGACGTCGAGGTCCGTGCCCGCGCCGGTGGGCCGCAGGTCCATGTCGATGTGAGCGGTGAAAGCGGGGCGGCCGTCCGGAAGCAGCGGGGAGAGCCGGTAGGCGAGGCGCTCACCAGGGCTCACGTCGACGACGACGCCCTCCGCACGCCCGGCGACCGGGTCGGAGTCGCCGGTGTCCTCGGCGTCGCGGTACTCCTGGACGATCCGCCCACCGGGCCGTGCCTCGAAGACGAGTTCGCAGACGCGGAGGTCGTCGGGGGTCCACCAGCGCGCGAGCAGGGCGGTCTCGGTCAGGTGGCGCCAGACGAGCTCGGGGCGCCCCGTCAGTGACCGGTGGAACGTGAAGGAGCGGTCGTCGGCCCACCCCGGCTCCTGCGCGGCGAGCCGCTCCGTGCGGACGCCGATCCCGTAGCGGTCGTACGTCGTGTGCGGGCCGCCGACCTGGTCCGCGGCATCGGCGAGTCGACTCAGCGCCGCCGCCAGCTCGCGGAGGGGGCCCGGCCGGAGCGCGTAGATCCGGCGCTGACCGGTGCGCTGCGAGGTCACGATGCCGGCCCGCTCAAGGGTCTGAAGGTGCTTGGTCGTCTGCGGTTGGCGCGCGTCGGCGAGCTGAGCGAGAACGCCGACCGGGCGGGGCCGCTCGGCCAGCAGGCTCACGAGCCGCCGGCGGACCGGGTCGGCCAGTGCGGCGAGGAGTGCGTCCATGGCGTCCATGACCACGAGTATTCCTGAAGACGAATATTCGTGTCAAGGAATATGTCCGCCTGGAGCCGTCCGGCAGCCGTCGCAGTGCTCGGTGCAGAGCACGGTGTCGCCCTCACCACCGCTCGGACAGCAGCACACCGGATCCGGCGGCACACAGCGCACGTCCCGCCGCGACCCGCGGCCCGAGAGGGCGCGGGCAGCGGGCGCGTTCAGCTCGGGGTGGACGGGGTGAGCACCACGAAGTCGGCGTCGGACCGGTCGAGGCAGACGGCGAGCCGGCCGACACCCTCCGCGTCCACCGGCCCCATCTGCACGCTGCCGCCGTTCCCGGTGACCGCGGCGACGGCGGCGTCACAGTCGGCGACGGCGAACACCGGGTGCCAGTACGCCTGCCCGCCCGCCAGGGCGAGGTCCTCCTCGCGGACCTGCATCAGGCCGCCCTGCATACGTTCCTCGGGGAGCCCGGCCGGCGTGATGAGGGTGTACGTGCCTCCGCCGCCCGGCATTTCCGTGTCGCTGAACTGCCAGCCGAAGACCGCGCCGTAGAACTCCTTCGCGGCCGCGGCGTCGCTCGTGTAGAGCTCCGTCCAGGAGAGCGATCCCGGCACGTCCGCCAGCTCGAAGCCCGCGTTCTTCCCTGGCTGCCAGACCGCGAACTGGCCGCCCGACGGGTCGGTGTACTGCGCCATCCGCCCCCACTCACCGAGGTCTCTCGGGGGCACCCGGACCGTACCGCCCGCGCCCTCCACCGCCTGGGTGGTGGCATCCGCGTCGGTGACGCGGTAGTAGATCATCCAGGCCGAGCGAGCGCCCTCCTCGGACAGCTTGCCCAGACCGGCGACGGTCTTGCCGTCCTTCTGGAACATCCCGCCTTCCATGTCCCCGCCCTCACCCTCGCCCCCGCCGCCGCCCATGGACTCGTAGTCCCAGCCGAGCACCGAGCCGTAGAAGGCCGCGGCGGCGCGGACGTCGGGCGCCCCGAGGTCGAGCCAGCAGGGGGAGCCGGGCGTGAGGTCGGTCGTGATCACGGCTGTTCCCTTCGCAGATCCTGTGTCATTTCAGCCTGACACCGGCCACCGACAATCGCGCGTCGGCCGCGTCCAGGGGCTCCCGACGACACGGCCGAGCGCTCCGGGCGGTGCCCTGTCTGTCGAGACACCTGACCTCGACACCCCGGCGAGCGTGTGCCAGGAGGTCGGCCCGATGAAGGGTGGGGACGCATCGGGGTGTGTCCGGCCGGCCGCGCGCAGCCGTCGGAGGGCCCCGGCCCCGGAGGCTACGACAGGCGGTCGGTGTGGCCGTCGGGGGCGGCGCGGGCCAGGCTACACACCGACTCGGACCGTGGCCCGAACTGGAGTTCAGCGACCCGCACCACGACCGGACCGTCACGCCCCGGCGGACGAGTCGACCGGTGTCGGGCGCACCTCACGGTGGCGTCACGCACTCGGTGACGCCATCACGCAGAACCCTGCGGGTCCGGCGTCAGCGTGGTGCGTCGGGCAACGCGGCGAGCAGCTGCTTGTCCGTCACCACGGCCAGCGACAGGGTGCGATAGCCGACCGACTCGAACAGAATGGTGATCTTGCCGTCGCCCTCGCTCATGACCTCTCCCTGACCCCACCGGTCATGGCGCACGAGGACACCCGGCAGGTAGGGGTGGTCGTCCGCCGCGGGCCGTGCGACGGTCTCCACCGCCCGGACGGCACCCGCGGAGCCGCCCGCGCGCGCACCGGCCCGGGTCCACCGGCGCTGCCGCGTGGCCGCCTTGTACGGCCGTCCGGCGTCCTCGGACCGCTCGCGCCTCAGCCCGTTCGCAGGCTCGGCCGCCGGGCCCGTGCAGTTGCCGCACGCCCCGCACGGGACGGGGACGGACTCACCGAAGTACCCAAGGAGGAACCGCCGTCGGCAGTCGGTCGTCTCGGCGTACCCGCGCATCATGTCGACCCGGGACTGTTCGAGCCTACGGTGCGTGGCATGGACGGCGAGGGCGCTCTGCACGGCGGCGTCGACGTCGTCATCGACGGAGGAGCCGAGGGTGCCGGCCGCGCCGGTGAAGCGGCTGCCGTCCCGTCCGGTGCGGACGGCCCCGGCCTCCTCCAGCAGGTTCAGCACGGCGGACAGCGCCGTCGCGCCGAGTTCGCAGTCGGCCCGGAGCCGGGTCGCGCCCACGGCGCCCTCCTCGCCGCGCAGCCGCTCGGCGACGCGGCGCAACGCGTCGGCGTCGGGAGCGCCGGCGGCGAAGAAGCGCTGCAGGCCCAGATCCTGCGCACGGTAGGCGAGGATCGCCCTGGCCGGTGCCCCGTCGCGGCCGGCCCGGCCGATCTCCTGGTAGTAGGCGTCGAGCGAGCCGGGGACGGAGGCGTGCAGCACGAACCGTACGTTCGCCTTGTCGATGCCCATCCCGAACGCCGAGGTCGCCACGACCACGTCGAGTTCACCGGAGCTGAAGCGGTCCTGGGTCCGGCCGCGCTCGGCGGCGGGCCGTCCCGCGTGGTAGCTCGCGGCGGACAGTCCGAGGTCGCTCAACTGCTCGGCATAGCTGTCCGCGGCCCGGCGCGTTCCCGCGTACACGATTCCCGGCTTCTCCTCGACGGCCGCCCGCTCCACGACGAACCGGTCCTTGGCGGCTCCGTCCTGAAAGGTCGACACGTCCAGGTGGATGTTGGGGCGGTCGAAGCCGGCCACTACCTCCACGGGGTCGTTCATGCCGAGCCGTTCGGCGATGTCCCGGCGTACCGGGGCCGCCGCGTTCGCGGTCAGGGCGAGCACCGGCGGGTTGCCGAGCCGCTCGCGCGCGTGGCGCAGCCTCAGGTAGTCCGGCCGGAAATCGTGCCCCCAGGACGACACGCAGTGCGCCTCGTCCACCACCAGCAGCCGGGGCCGGACGGCGGCGAGCCGGTCCGTGACGTCCGGCTTGGCGAGCTGCTCCGGAGCGAGGAAGACCACGTCGACCGAGGAGGCACTGATGCGGGCCCACGCCGTCTCGTTGTCGCTTCGGCGCTGTGCGGAGTTGATGACGGCGGCGCGCAGCGCACCGGATCCGAGCAGGCTCTGCATCTGGTCCCGCTGCAGCGCGATCAGCGGTGAGACGACTACGACCGGACCGCCGAGCAGGACCGCGGGCACCTGGTACACGGCCGACTTGCCCGCGCCGGTCGGCATGACGGCCAGTACGTCACGCCCCTTCATCACGGCCTTCATCGCACTCAGTTGGGCCGGACGCAACTGCTGCCAGCCGAAGACCCGACGGGCGGTGCCGCGCAGACGACGGGACGTGAGTGCGAACATGGTTCTCCTTGAAAAATGGGCGTCCAACCGCCGTGTCCTAGGCGGCTACCCCCGTTCGCCGGGATATCGCCTCACGCGATTCGGTCCCCTGTCCACGGCACCGGCACCGGCACCGGCACAAGGCCATGTCCTTGGCCGCCAGTGATCTTGCAGGGTGTGTGGCGCGTCGGCCGCCCGTTGATCCACATCCGCAGCGGGTAGAGGGATCGGCATGGCTGATGTGGTGGAAGCGGGACTGTGGGGACTCGTGGCGGGCTCGGCGCTGCTGCTCGGTGCCGGGCTGGGGTTCGGGCTGCGGGTGCCGCAGAAGGTGATCGCGACGGTGATGGCCTTCGGGGCCGGGGTGCTGATCTCGGCGGTGTCCTTCGAACTGGTCGGTGAGGCCTACGAGGAGGCGGGGCTCGCTCCCGCGGTCATCGGCACCCTCATCGGCGCCGTCGCCTACACCGGAGGCAATGTGTGGCTGGCCCGCCGGGGTGCCCGCCACCGCAAGCGCTCCGGTCACGCCGGAGCGCAGGCGCAGCCCTCGGAGGCCGAGCAGGGCGGGTCCGGGACGGCGCTCGCCCTCGGCGCGCTGCTCGACGGGGTGCCGGAATCCGCGGTCATCGGCGTCAGCCTCCTCGACGGCGGCGCGGTCAGCCTGGTGACGGTGGCCGCGGTGTTCATCAGCAACGTCCCCGAAGGCCTGTCCAGTTCGGCCGGGATGAAGAAGGCCGGCCGCACCAAGGGATACGTCTTCGGCGTGTGGGCGGCGATCGCGGCGGCCAGTACGGTGTCGGCCGTCCTCGGTTACACGGTGGTCGGTTCCTTCTCCCCCGCCGTGATCGCCGCGGTGACCGCGGTGGCGGCCGGGGCCATCCTCGCCATGGTCGCCGACACGATGATCCCCGAAGCGTTCGACGACGCCCACCTGGCCATCGGACTGATCACCGTCAGCGGCTTCCTCGTCTCCTTCGCCCTCTCCCACACCTGACCAAGCCCTTGATGTGGCGGGCGGGGTCGAGGCCCTGCTCCATCAGGCGGACCAGGAGGCCGCTGTTTCTCGGTGTACGCCCGAAGATCTCCGGCTCCTGGCCCGTCGCCCCTTTTCCACGTCGGGCTCGAGCCTCGTCTGCCCGGCAGGTCCTCCCGGACCATGGCCCGGACGACGTCCTCCGCGCGGGCGGCGACCGCGCGGAGGACAGTGTCACTGCGGCTGTGGGCCGCTGCCGGGCAGGGTGGCGGGCCCGGGAGGCCGGCAGCGTCGGAGGGGTGCGAGCGTCCTCAAGCCGGTGCCGGTGTCCACGATGTGTCAGTCAAAGTGACCCGGTCCTGATCGTCGAGACGGCACCGCGACGCGTCAGGATTCGAACTCCGAAGTCCAGGTGCCCAGGGCGATCTCGGCCGTGATGCCGGGCCCGAAGCCGGCCATCAGGCCGCGGTGGCCTTCAAGGGCCGATCCTTCGGCGAACATGCGGGCCAAGGCGTCGAGTACCACCGCGCTGGCTATGTTTCCGTACTCGGTGAGCGTGGCGCGGCTGAAGCGGAACGCCTCGGGTGGCACGTCGAGGAAGAGGCTCAGGTCGTCCAGGATGCGCGGACCGCCCGCGTGGATGATGTAGAAGTCCATCTTGCCGGCGTTCCATTGGTGCTGTTCCGCGACGGCCTGCAGCGCCGGGGCGAGTGGCTCCATGGTCCCGGGCACGCGCTTGTCGAGCTGGAAGTGGAAACCTGTGGACCGGACCGCGTAGGAGATCCAGTCCTCGGTGCTCGGGATGATGTACGAGCCGTTGCGTTCCAGGCGGACTCCGGTGCCACCGTTGCCCCGGATCACGGCCGCGGCGATTCCGTCGCCGAACAGGCCGTTGGACAGCAGCGACCCCACGCCCAGATCGGTGGGCTGGTAACACAGCGAGCAGAACTCGCAGGCGACGACGAGCGCGTTGGCGTCGGGGTACGCCGTGCAGAAGTCGTGTGCCCGGTTGATGGCTGCGCCGCCTGCTGCGCAGCCGAGTTGGGCGATCGGCATCTGTCGCGTCTCCGGCCGGAAGCCCATCTCGCCGATGAGCCATGCGGTCGGCGGGGGCATCATGAAGCCGGTGCAGGAGACATAGATGATGATGTCGATCTGCTGCGGCTCCAGTTCCGCGTGATCGAGCGCCTGGCGTACCACGGCCGGAACCCGGGCCTTGGTGTGCGCCTCGTAGGTGGTGCTGCGGGCGTCGAAGCCCGGGTGCTGCAGCACCTTCTCGATCGGCTGGATCAGATGCCGCTTCTGCACCCCGGTGTGCTCGATCAGTCTGAGGATCAGATCGAGCTGCGGATGGTCGCTGTGCAACTGTTGCGCCAGCTCGAGGGTTTCTTCGTTGGTGATGACGTACTCGGGTACCTGGATTGCCGGCTTACAGAGAACCGCCATGGAATGCCTCCCGCGGACGTGGTCCACATAGCCGGGCCCTGGCCGTATACGGGCTGTTCGTCTTCCGGCGGCAGCCACCCGGATCAGTCCGCGCGGAAACGGTGCGAACTGACCTGTGGTGGGCTCCGGCGCCGGTTTCGATACCCCTGGCACGGGCGCGGTCGGGGCAGATGTCGAAGACTCAAGCTCTCCCCGTTGGGGCGGAAAGTGATCCGCCACGGCTTGATCAGCCGTCCGACTCACGCTACGACGGGAGGGTGAGCGTCGCATGTCGAGCGAGCGGCACAACGGGACGGCCCGCGGATCATCGCAGGCCGGCGTCCTGACCGATGCCGTCGGTGACGGCCTTGTTCTCGGCCACGGCGAGGCGGTGTGGACGTTCGCGTATTTCCCCAGGGGTGACTTCACGTAATTCCCCGGGGAACTACGTGACCCTTGAACCACCTTGCTCGGCGACAGGCGGGCGCATCACACCCGGAGCCGAGCACTGCGCCCCGCCGCCGGACCCGGGCGGCGGGGCGCAGTGCTGCGGGCGGCAGCCGTCCACAGGCCTACGAGGGAACCTCGGACACATGGGCTCGGCGCGTCGCCGGGGGCGCCGCGGTCACCAGACGACGGGCAGCGCGAGCGGATAGCGCCAGATCGACGTCTTGTTCCAGCGCACTTCTTCGGCCGGCTTCGCGAGCTTCAGGTCGGGGAAGCGCTCAAGAAGGCTTCCGAGTGCGACCTGCAGTTCCGTGGTGGCGAGCGGAGCGCCGAGACAGTGATGTCCACCCCAGCCGAAGGTCATGTGCGACGGGCCGGTGCGTTCCAGGTCCAGCTCATCGGGACGGTCGAACTTCCGGCCGTCACGGTTGGCCGTCAGATAGGAGACGTGCACGATGTCCCCGGCCAGGATCCTCACCCCGCTCAGTTCCACGTCCTCGGTGGCGACCCGGGGGATGCCGACGCCTTTGCGGAAGGGGATGAAGCGCAGCAGTTCCTCGATGGCCTGCGGGAGCATCCCGGGATCGGAGCGCAGCATGGCGAGCTCCTTGGGACGGGTGAGCAGGGCGTAGGCGATGTTCCCGATCTGGTAGGTGGTGGTGTCCTGACCGGTGATGAGCAGGACCATGGCCATGACTGCCAGTTCCTGGTCGTTGAGAATCTCATCTCCGTCACGAGCCGCGGCCAGCGTGCTGATCAGGTCCTCGCCGGGGTTCGCACGCCGGTGTGCCGTCAACTTCTCGAAGTAGGCCCGCAGATCGGCCTTGGCGCGTACGGCGTTGTCCCGGTTGTCGATGCCGACGTCCATCATGGTCCGGGCGTGGGACCGCAGTTGGGCGCGATCGGCCTCGGGGATGTCGAGGACCTCGCAGATGGTGGCCAGGGGCAGGGGGTCCGCCAGGTGCTCGGTGAGGTCCGCGGGGGAACCGTGCTTTTCCATCCGGTCCAGCAGCTCGTCCACGACATGCTGGGTGCGGATCCGCATGCGTTCCATGTGGCGGGGCGCGAAGCCTTTGGAGACCAGGCTGCGCAGGCGGCTGCTGCCCGGCGGGTCCATCACGTTGATCGCCTCGTCCTGAACGATGGGTTCAGGGGTCATGCGCGGAAAGTTCCGGCCGATGACGGCGCTTCGGCTGAAACGCCGATCGGTGGTCACCGTGCGCACATCGTCGTAGCCTGTGACCAGCCAGGCTTCGCCGTCGCCGTGGGGCAGCCGGATGCGGGAGACGGGCTCTTCCGTCATCAAGTGCTTGAGCACAGGGTCGAACTCAAGCGCCTCGGCATAGTCGAACGGACAGTTTCTCGAGACAGCGGCTGGTTCCATGCGAGGCTCCCGACGGGGGTCTGATGAGTAGCTCGAAGATGCCCGGGGGCCGGGCAGGACATGGGTGCCCGATCACCTGCAAAGGCACTCACTCCTGCGACCGAACGGCCTAACGGTGTTCTGTCGGCCTCGGTGAGGATCCCGAGTCCGATCTGGTGAACGCCGGTGGAGAATCCGGGTCCAGTGCCCGCAAGAGTGGTGAAGAAACCAGGTGAATCAGCCGTGTGCTCTTCGATTCACCGGGCACCAGGAGCAATGGAGGTTGATAACTATGGTTCCCCTGCTTCTCGTTCTTCTGCTGGCTCTGATCCTCTTCGGTGCGGGCTTCGCGCTCAAGGCACTGTGGTGGATCGCCGTCATCGTGCTGGTCGTCTGGCTGCTGGGCTTCGTCATGCGCGGCGCGGACACCGGCGGCCGCAGGGGCCGCTGGTATCGCTGGTAACCCGGCAACAACAGCCAACCCCTGTGGGCCCCCGGGGACACATCGATCGGGTCGACCCGGACACATCGATCGGGTCGACCACGGCGAGCGGGGGCAGCGTCTTGGCCCGTCTTCCGGATTGGCTGATCCGGAAGACGGGCCCTTGATGTACCGGCCGGGGCGTTGCCCCGTGGCCCTGATACTCCAGCCGCAGTTCGTGATCTTCATGCCTGAGTGGCTTGTCGTCGGTAGTGGCTGGTCTGGGATCGGGCCTGGTGGCGGCGTCGCCAGTCGGACCGGCCGAGCCGGTGGACGGCGTCGTGGACGGGTTGGACGACGAGCGTGATGAACAGCCGTTGGATCTCGTTGCAGGAGCGGTATGAGGGCGTCGTCGGGTGCGGGGTGGCGGTCGCGTTCGTCCGCGCGGACGACGGCGAGGAAGGCGTGCGCGAGCATGGCCAGGGTGACCCAGCGGGACCAGTTCTTGCGCGGCAGGTCCGACAGCAACCCGAGCGCCAACCGCCCGGCCCTGCGCCGGGGTTCGACTCGCGTGAACCGGCCTGCGATCCGGCTCATCAGGCCCTCGAACGCCTCCTGCCAGCGGGCAGGGTCTACCCTGTGACGTGAGGCCACCGCGTGATCGTTTGTCTTCACACGCCGATGATCAACGGTGACCGCACCCGTCTCCACAGCGCGTCAGGGTCGTGCAGCGTTCGTCTGCCGTCCTGTGTCAGGAGGACATGTGCAGCGTGGCGAAGTCTGGTGGGTCGAGTTCGACGAGCGGCGGCTGGTCGTACTGCTGTCGGCAGACGGCGCGTCCGGGATCCGGGCGATGCAGGTCGTCGCGCCGGCGGGCGTCGACCTCAGCGGTCTGGGCATCGAAGTGCAAGTAGGTGCCACGGAAGGACTGCCCTTTGAAGGCGTGCTGCGGTTCGCGTTCCCGCGTCCAGGCTTCACCCCCTGCACGTGGCTGACCACCATGTCCCGGGACGACCTGATCGAGCGGGCAGCCGTCCTGTCCTCCGCGAAGCTCGGCGAGATCGAGGATGCCCTCCGCCTCGGCGGACAGGCGAAAGAGTGGACCCCGGCGGCAACTGCGAAGCTCAGCGAGATGAAGGACGCCCTACGTACGTCTCGGTGAACTCGAGTAGGCGGACACCCCCCCGATGGCGTGGTCGATCTCGTCCAGATGATCGACACAGGCCACCTGTCTCCTCGGCGCCCTCACCATCGAGATCACGAACTACGGCTGGAGTACTAATACTCCAGCAGCGGTTCGCTATCTGGCCTGGTCAGAGGCGTCGTCGGCAGTGTAGTTGGCTGATGGCATGCCAGGGGCGGTCTTGGCGGACCGCCCCTCCAACGAGTGGCACCGTCGCCGGTAGTGGCAGTGCCGGGCGACGGCCTGACGCCTTCGCCGCCATCGCGACCAGCTCAGCGCATGGATGCGAAGTGGCGGGCGGGGCCGGTGTCCGGGGTCAGTTGCCAGGATCCGGCGGACTTCTGCCACGGTGAGCGGGACCATGGTGGAACCGTTTCTGCATCCCCCTTTGCCGCCGCCTGTGCCGCCGCGACCGCGAGGAAGGCGTGCGCGAGCATGGCCAGGGTGACGTGCCTCATCCAGCCGACGTAACGGCGCACCTCGTACTCATCCAGGCCGCACTCGTTCTTCGCGGCCTGAAAGCATTCCTCGATCGCCCACCGACGCCCGGCAACGCGCACAAGCCCGTCGACGCCGGTGCCGACCGGCGCGTATGCGAGGTAGTAGGCGATCTGATCGGGCCTGCTGATGCTGCGCCGGGCCAGCGCCCAGCGGTGATGGGTGGGCTGCTCATCGTCGAAGTCCTCGATCACCGGGAGCTGGACTGCCGCCCAGTGATAGACGCGGGGGCCCTTGGCGCCGTCGCCGCATGAGCGTTGCTCCCATGCCTCATCCGGCGCCTGGGCGAAGAGGTGGTCGATGCGTCCGAAGCGCGGCACCGGCTGGGACTTTGGGACGGCGAGCACGTAGCCGACGGCGGCTTCTTCCAGCATCCGGCGAAAGCGCCACTCCTGGCCGTAGGCAGCATCCGCGGTCACCCAGGCGATCGGCAGCGAGGAGGCGAGTGCGCGCAGCACGATGGCCCTGGCCAGCTCTGGTTTGGTGGCAAAGCCCCGTTCATCGGGGATCTTGGCAGCGCGGCAGCGTTCACGGTCGTCCGTCCAGGACTTGGGCAGATACAGCTCCCGGTCGACCAACGCGCGGCCTTTGGAAGAGGCGTAGGCGGCGAACACGCCGATCTGGCAGTTCTCGGTGCGGCCGGCGGTGCCGGAGTACTGGCGCTGGACGCCTGCGGAGGTGGTGCCTTTCTTGACGAAGCCGGTGTCGTCGAGGATGAGCACCCCGTCGTCTTCGCCGAGTTCGTCGGCGATGTATGTCTGCAGGTCGTCGCGGACGTCGTCGGCGTTCCAGGTGGCCCGGTTGAGTAGCCGTTGCAGGCCGTCGGGGGTGCGGTGGCCTGCGTGTTCGGCCAGTTGCCAGCCGTTTTTGCGACCGACCGGGCCGAGCAGCGCGCGGACGTAGTCACGCATGCGGCGTCGCAGGTCGGCGCGGCCGAAACGGTGGCCGATGCGCAGGAAGAGGTCGTTGAGTTCACGGTCCCAGGTCGCGTCGGCAAGGTCATCGATCACGCGGGGAGGCTGCCCTCATCACCGCGGAGACAGTTCCCGGTGCCACTCGTTGGAGGGGCGGTCCGCCAAGACCGCCCCTGGCATGCCATCAGCCAACTACACTGCCGACGACGCCTCTGACCAGGCCAGATAGCGAACCGCTGCTGGAGTACTAAGTGGCCTTGGGGCAGGTCACATGGGCGAACTTCGACGTGACGTTGTATGTGTCGTTGGGGACGCCGGTGAACTCGAAGAAACCGTCCTTGATCGTGACGGTCGTGTCCACGACGGCGCCCTTGGAATTCTTCAACGTGACCGTCTCGGCCTCCGGGAACCCCCTGCCGGATACGCCGTAGGTATTTCCCGGGCCCTTGGTGACCGTGCACTTGATGGCGGCATCCTCGTCCGACACGAACTTCCGGCAAGACGCGGTGGCGGTCTTTCCAGTGGCGCGGTAGTTGTCGTTCGGCAGCCCGGTGACCTCGAAGAACCCTCCTGTGATCGCCTTGGTCACGCTTACCACCGCGCTCTTGGAATTCCGCACGGTGATTTTTTCGCCCGCCTTGAATCCCTTGCCCGACACCCCGAAGCGGCCACCAGGTCCTTCGGTCACCGTGCAGGTGGCTTTGGGCGCGGCCTTCACCGTTGCGTCGGCATTCGAGAAAGTGACCGCGGTCCATCCGCTGAAGGCCATCGCTGATGTCAGTACGGACACGAGGATCTTCCTACGCATGGGTTTCTCCCTGCTTCTGACAGACGAAGAGACTGGAGATCCGAAGCCGCGGCACTGCCTGCGGCCCGGCGGAAAATGCGCCCCGATGCCCCACCCGATTTATCACTATTCCACCAGGTACGCCCACCTGCATGTCGGGTCTCCTGCCCCGGCCAGGGGCCCAGCAGCCCGAATGGCCTCGTAGGTCTTGCGCACCTCCGACGTACCGATGTGCCACGCCTCTGGTATCTCGCCCTGGTCAGCGGGAACTTCGGCCTGTGCCCCGGCGACGCCGTCATGGTGGTCGCACGCACCTCCGCACCCAGAACTATGGTGTCCCACCACATGTGACCCTGACCTGCGGATTCCTACGGTATGGCGACACGGAACGTCCCCGCCAACCGCTTGGAAGTGGTACCGATGTCCTCCCCCGCGACCGCTCCGCCATCCCCGGGAACCCCCGCCAGCCTCAAACGCATCGTCGCCGCCAGTCTCATCGGCACCACCATCGAGTGGTACGACTTCTTCCTCTACGGCTCGGCCGCCGCTCTCGTCTTCAACAAGCTGTTCTTTCCGGGCTCCGACCCGCTCGTCGGCACACTCCTGTCGTTCCTGACCTACGCCGTCGGTTTCGCCGCGCGGCCGCTCGGCGCGCTGGTCTTCGGGCACTACGGGGACCGGCTCGGGCGCAAGAAGCTGCTGGTGCTGAGCCTGCTGCTGATGGGCGGGGCGACCTTCGCGATCGGGCTGCTGCCGACGCATGCGACCGTCGGGAGCGCCGCCCCGGTGCTGCTGACCGTGCTGCGGCTGGTCCAGGGTTTCGCGCTCGGCGGCGAGTGGGGCGGAGCCGTTCTGCTGGTGTCCGAGCACGGGGACGCGCGGCGGCGCGGCTTCTGGGCCTCGTGGCCGCAAACCGGTGCCCCCGCGGGGCAGTTGCTCGCGACCGGTGTGCTGTCCCTGCTCACGGCCGTGCTCTCGGACGCCGCCTTCGCCTCCTGGGGCTGGCGGATCCCCTTCCTGCTGTCCGGGGTGCTGGTGGTCGTCGGTTTGTGGATACGTCTGTCTGTCGACGAATCCCCCGTCTTCCGACAGGCGTTGGCGCAGGCCGAGGCCCGCAAGGCGGTGCGGTCGGCGGAGGCGGAACAGCTGCCGCTGGTGTCGGTGCTGCGGCACCACTGGCGTGACGTGCTGGTCGCGATGGGTGCGCGGATGGCGGAGAACATCTCCTACTACGTCATCACCGCGTTCATCCTCGTGTACGCGACCACCTCGGCCGGCGTCTCCAAGCAGACCGCACTCAACGCCGTACTCATCGCCTCCGCCGTGCACTTCGCGGTGATACCGGCCTGGGGTGCGCTGTCCGACCGGGTCGGGCGACGGCCGGTGTATCTGCTGGGCGCGGTCGGGATCGGGCTCTGGATGTTCCCGTTCTTCTCGCTCGTCGACACCGGCACCTTCGGCAGTCTCGTCCTCGCCGTGACGGTGGGTCTGGTACTGCACGGCGCGATGTACGCGCCCCAGGCCGCCTTCTTCTCCGAGATGTTCGCGACCCGGATGCGCTACTCCGGCGCTTCCATCGGCGCCCAGTTCGCCTCGGTCGCGGCGGGCGCGCCGGCGCCGCTGATCGCCACCGCGCTGCTGGCCGACTACGACAGCTCCACCCCGATCGCCCTCTACGTCATCGCCGCGGCCCTGTTGACGGTCGTCGCCGTGGGAGTCGCCAAGGAGACCCGTCACCGTGACCTGACCGACGGCGACCTGACCGACGGCGATCCTGGCGTGGGCGCAGAGCACCCGCAGACCCCGGCGCCGGACGCGCGCGCCGTCTGATCCCGTCCGCGTGGCCGCCCACACCGGCCCCCGTCCGCCGTCCGCGCGCGTACGGGGGCTGGTCAGTGCGGTACCGGATTCGCCAATCGGTGCAGTCTCAGGGCAAGTTGGATCTCCAGTGCGCGGGCCGGGCTCTGCCAGTCGTCGCCCAGGAGACGGCCCACGCGTTCGAGTCGCTGGGCCACCGTGTTGACGTGGACGTGGAGTTCGTCCTTGGTGCGGGCCGGGCTCATGCCCGACGCGAAGTACGCGTCCAGGGTGCGCAGCAGGTCGGTGCCGCGTCGTTCGTCATAGGCGACGACGCGGCCTATGGTGCGCTCCACGAAGCCCGCCACGTCCCGGTCGCCGGCGAGGAGGAGCCCCAGGAAGCCGAAGTCCTCGGCGGCCGCCCCGTCGCCGGAACGGCCCAGCAGCCGCAGGGCGTCGAGACAGCGGCGGCCCTCGGCGTACGCGGCGACCACCGTGTCCGGGTCGGCGGCGAGGCCCCGCACCGGGGCGGACGCGCCGACGGTGACCGCTTCGTGCACGGCGGTGCCGAGGTGCAGCGCGGTACGGCGGGCCAACTCCGTGGCGGTGTCGCCGTGTTCGAGCGGCAGCAGCAGGACGGTGCCGCCGTCGCGGGCGGCGGCCAGGCCGTGCCGGGTGGCGGCGAGGTGGGAGGCGGCGGACCACAGGCGGCGGCGCGCGTCCGCCTCCTGGTCGGCGTCGGGCGCGGCGGCGTCGAGGCGGGCCGCGAGTACGACATGGGTCGCGTCGAGGTCGGCGTGCAGCCGGGTGGCGCGCTCGCGCAGCAGACGCGGGTCACGGTCGCGGGCTTCGAGCAGGTCGTCGAGGAGCTCGCCGCGCACGCGCTGTTCGGCCTCGGCGGCCGAGCGTCTGGCCAGGAGCAGCAGGGAGGTGACCATCGCGGCCCGCTCCAGGGTGCGCTGGTCGACCGGGTCGAGGCCCGGGTGGCCGCGCAGCACCAGGGCGCCGAGCAGTTCGCCGCCGGCCGCGACCGCCGCGACCCAGTCGTGCTCGTGGCGTACGGCGTGGCCTTCCGCGCGGGAGGCCTCCACGGCGGCGGCCGGTGCGGTCTCCAGAAACTCCACGGTGCCGTCGAGCACTTGGGAGACCGCGGCGGCCACGTCGTGGACCCCGCCGCCGCGCAGGACTAGTTCGGCCAGCCGGTCATGGACGTCGGAGGCGCGCTCGATGACCGCGCTGCGGTCCCGGATGATCTCGTTGGCGTGCTCCAGGCCGGCCAGGGCCGAGCGCGTCTCGGTGAGCAGGTTGGCGGTGTCGATGGCGGCCGCGGCGAGCGCGGCGAAGGATCCGAGCAGGGCGATCTGCTCCCGTTCGAAGACACGGGCGCGCCGGTCGGCGGCGAACAGCACCCCGATGACGTGCGGTCCCAGCATCAGCGGGACCCCGAGGATCGCGACCAGTCCCTCGTCGCGTACGCCCGCGTCGATGGTCGTCGTGTGCCGGAAGCGGTCGTCGCGGAAGTAGTCGTCGGTGACGTAGGGGCGGGCCGTCTGGGCGACCAGGCCGCCGAGCCCCTCCCCCATTCCGAGGCGCAGCTGCTGGAAGCGGGCGGCGACCGAACCCTCGGTGACCCGCATGTACGTGTCGCCCCTGGCCGGGTCGTGCAGGCTGAGGTAGGCGATGTCGGTGCCGAGCAGCGAGCGGGCCCGTTGCACGATCGCCTGGAGCACGGCGTCCACGTCGCGTGGGCCCGCGAGGTCGTGGGCCGTCTCGAAGAGGGCGGACAGTTCGGCCTCCCGTCGGCGGCGGCCCTCCAGCTCGGAGCGGACCCGCAGCGCGAGCAGCTTGGCGTGTTCGAGTGCCGCGATCCGCTCGCCGGACCCTCCCTCGGCGCGGGCGAGCAGCACGGGCCGGTCGTACGCCTCGGCGGCCGCGCCCCGGGCGAGCAGCTCGAGGAACGGCGCGTCGGCGTCGTAGGTGGGACCCAGGGCCGCCGTGGCGCCCTTCAGGTGATCGCGGGACATGCTCACAGGATTCCTCATCGCCGGGCCGCCCCGTCAGCCCTGTGGACAACTCCGCCGGCGCGGGAGGGCAGCGTGCTCGGTGCGCTCAGTGCGCGGTCCAGCCGCCGTCGAGGACCAGCGAGGTACCCGTCACGAAGGACGCCTGCGGGCCGCACAGGTACGCCACGGCCTCGGCGACCTCCTCCGGTTCGATGAGCCGTTTGACGGCGCTGTCCCGCAGCAGTACGTCGGCCAGCACGCGTTCCTCGGGCACGCCGTGCGTCCGCGCCTGGTCGGCGAGCTGCCGCTGCACGAGCGGGGTGCGCACATAGGCGGGGTTGACACAGTTGGAGGTCACACCGTGGGGCGCGCCTTCGAGGGCGGCGGTCTTGGAGAGGCCTTCGAGTCCGTGTTTGGCGGCGACGTACGCCGACTTGTAGGCGGAGGCGCGCAGTCCGTGCACGGAGGACACGTTGACGATGCGGCCCCAGCCCTGCCCGTACATGTGGGGCAGGGCGCCGCGGATGAGCCGGAACGGTGCCTCCAGCATCACGGCCAGCACCGTGTGGAAGACGTCCGGCGGGAACTCCTCCAGTGGGGCCACCCGTTGCAGCCCGGCGTTGTTGACCAGGACGTCGGTCCCGGCGGCCGCGAGTTCGGCGGCGTCCAGGTCGGTGAGGTCCAGGACGTACGGTTCGACCGAGCCGGGCAGACCGGCCGCGCTCCCGGCCAGCGTCTCCAGTCCTGCCGCGTCCCGGTCGACGGCGCGGACCTTGGCCCCGGCGGCCGCGAGCCGCAGCGCGCAGGCCCGTCCGATGCCGCCGGCCGCGCCGGTGACGAGGGCGGTACGGCCGCCTAGGTCGAGCGAGGAGCTGGCGGGACCGGGGGCGGCGACCTGGGGCGAAGTCATGCGACGGGCCTAGGCAGAGCCGGGCCCCCGCCCCATGTGGTCACCGCCCATACTTCAAGCGGAAGGCGTGGTCTCGAACCACGTGGGTTCGTCGGTGAGCGCCTGCTTGATACGGAACAGCTGCCGGTCCCGCATCGGCGGCAGCGCGTCCAGCCCGAACCAGCCCACCTCGACGGACTCGTCGTCGTTGACGCGCGCCTCGCCGCCCACGGCCCGGCAGCGGAAGGTGACGTCCATGAACTGGCATTCGTCGCCGTTCGGAAACTTCACCTGGCGGCCGGCGCGGACCAGGACGACGCGTTCGGGGACGCAGTGCACGCCCGCCTCCTCGTACACCTCCCGTACCGCGCAGTCCGCGGGCTGCTCACCCGGTTCCGGGATGCCCGAGATCACGCACCACTCGTGGTTGTCCGCGCGCTGGCCGAGCAGCACCCGCCCCTCGTCGTCGAGGACGACGGCGCTCACGCCGGGGAGCCAGAGCAGTTGGTGGCCCGCGGAGGCCCGGATCTCGGTGATGAAGTCAGGAGTCGGCATACGACGACCCTATCCGGGCCGCCTGTTCAGTCGGTGGCGCTCCGTCGGGCCCGCGTCCCGGCGCCGATCGCCCATCCCAGGCCGCCCACGGCGACGAGCACCAGGGCGATCTCGGGCAGGATGCCGAGCTTCGTCGCCGGCGTCTCGGAGGAGCGCAGGGGCACCTTCTGCACCAGCGAGTCCGCGACGAACATGCCGGTCTTCTGGGTGATCTTCCCGTCCGGCATGATGATCGCGCTGACGCCACTGGTCACGGGCACCGTGACGGTACGGCTGTGCTCGACGGCGCGGACCCGCGACATGGCCAGCTGCTGGTAGGTCATCTCGCTGCGGTCGAAGGTGGCGTTGTTGCTGGGCACGGAGATCAGCTGGGCGCCATGGGTGACCGTGTCGCGCACGGCCCAGTCGAAGGCCGCCTCGTAGCAGGTGGCGAGGCCGACCTTCGTCCCGTCCATGTCGAACACACCCGGCTTGCTGCCCCGGCTGAAGTCCTGGCCGACCATGGAGGTCCAGTTCTCGTTGATGGCCCCGATGAACGAGCGCAGCGGGAGGTACTCGCCGAACGGCTGGACCTGCCGCTTGTCGTACGTCTGGGTGGGTCCCTTCACCGGGTCCCACAGGATCTGCTCGTTGTAGAGCTTGCCGTCCCGCTCGACCACGCCGCCGACCGAGATGGGCGCGTTGATCGCCTTGGCCGCCTTGTCGATGACCACGGCGGCGTCCGCGTAGGCGAAGGGGTCGATGTCGGAGGAGTTCTCGGGCCACAGGACGAAGTCGGGCTGGGCGACCTTGCCCGCCTTGACCTCGGCGGCCAGGCGCTCCGTCTCGCGCGCGTGGTAGTCGAGCACGGCCCGGCGCTGGGCGTTGAACTCCAGACCGAGGCGGGGGACGTTGCCCTGGATGACGGCGACCGTCGCGGTGCCGTCCTGCGCCTTGTCGCTGACCAGCGAGCGGGCGGCCACGGCGCCGACGACCGGCACGGCCACGCTGAGCAGGGCCAGGGCGGCCGCCGACCGCCGCACCTCACCCGAGCGCCGCCGCTCCAGGACGAGGCGCACGACCTCGTACAGGCCGAAACCGCACAGGACGACGGCGAAGCCGAGTACGGCGGTGCCGCCGAGCGCGGCGAGCGGCAGGAAGACGCCGTCCGCCTGGCCGAAGGCGATCTTGCCCCAGGGGAAGCCACGGAAGGGCACGCGCGCGCGTGCCGCCTCACCCGCGATCCACAGCGCCGCCGCCCACAGCGGCCAGGCCGGCAGCTTGGACACGGCCGCGACGCCCACGCCGACCAGCGCGACGAAGACCGCCTCGATGACCACCAGGGCGAGCCACGGCCCGGGGCCGACCTCGACGCCGGTCCACACCAGGAGCGGCAGCAGGAAACCCAGCCCGAAGAGGTAGCCGAGACCGAGGGCCGCCTTCCAGCTGCGCCCGCGCAGCACCCAGCCGAGGACGGCGAAGGCCGGCAGCGCCAGCCACCACAGGGTGCGCGGCGGGAAACTGACGTAGAGCAGCACTCCGGAGAGCGCGGCTGCGGCGGCCGGGACGAGGCGCAGGAGCCGCGCGCCGCGCGAGGGCCGCGCGGCCTGGGGCTCCAGTTGGTCCGGCTGGCCCACGGAAGTTGCGGTGACGGTCACTCCGGGAGTGTACGGCGAGTGACCTTTTGGCCGACAGCGCAGTCCGCGGGGCGGTCTCCGCTTGCCGCACAACCCGGCGCAACTCATCCACAAACCGCCCATCAGCCGTTACGGTGTGCCCGTGCCCCAGGTCGCGCGCGGGCGGCCGGGGTCCGTCACGGTTCAGGTCCGTCACGGTCGGGGGGCGACCGGGTTCGGGGGGACGGGTGGGTTCCACGGGGATGACGTCCGCGGTCGACGCGGACGGGGAAAGACGAAACGTTTCTGACGCGGCGGGCGTGGCCGTGCTGGGGGCCTGCGCCATCTGGTCCCTGGTCACCGCCGCCGTGCACGACGGACGCCCCGAGGGAGTCCTGCTCGCGGTGCTGGCGGTGGCCGCCGGCTATGCGGCGGGGCGGATCCTCGGGGTGTTGCTGCCGGTCGCCGGGCCCTGTGCCGGGGCGCTGGCGGGGCTGACCCTGTCGGCGGCCCGGCCCCGGCTCGCTCCCGGCCCCGAGATCGTCGCGCCGCTGGGTCACGCCGGCGCCACCGCCGCGGTGCTGACCCTGTCGGCCGGTGCCGCGTGCTGCGCCGCCTGGGCGACCCCCGTGCCGGTGGTGCGGCTCGGGTTGTGGCTGCTCGCCGGAGGCATCACGGTCACCGGGGCCCTCCTGGGCTCGACCACGGCCGTGGTGACCTGTTGCGCGGTGCTGCTGTGCTCCCTGGCGGCCGGCCGGATGCGCCGCCGGGGGCCGTGGCTCGCGGCCCTGGCCGTGGCCGCCGCCGTGGTGACGGGCCTGATCTGGGCGGTCGCCGGGAACGTGCTGTCCGGCGGCCTCGCCGAGTCCGTGACGGACCGGCTGACCGCGCACCGGGTCGATCTGTGGCGCGACGCCCTGGGCATGGCCCACCGGGAGGCCGGCCTCGGCGTGGGCCCCGGGCGCTTCGGGGAGCTGAGCGGTACGGCGGCGCAGTCGACGCTGTCCGACGGCAAGCCGCACTCGGCGCCGCTGCAACTGGCGGCGGAGGAGGGTGTCGTCGGTGTGCTGCTGCTCGCCGCGGCCTTCTGCTGGGTGCTGTTCGCCCTGTGGCGGGCGCCGCGCCCCACCCCGGTCGTCCTCACCGCGGGTGCCGCGCTCACGGCTCTGGCCGCCGTCGCCGCGATCGGCAACGCGCTGAGCTTCACCACGGTGTCGGTCGGTGCGGGGCTGCTGGCCGGCCTGGCCACGGCCCGGCCGCTCGCCGAGGAACCGGCGGCGCCCGAGGCCCGGCCGGAGTTCGACCGGGACCTGCGCCACGACGACCACCCGGCCGCCTGACCTCAGTGCCTTCCCGGTGCGGCCCTCAGGGCTTGGTGCCCGGGGCGCCCGCCCGCAGCCGGTCCCTGATGACGCGCACCGCCGACTCCGCGTCGTCCACGGTGATGGTGAACGTGTGACCGTCCCAGAGCCGCAGCAGCACACCCTCGCCGCGGCGGACCACGACGGCCGTGCCCTTCTCCGGCCGCCAGCGATAGCCCCAGCCGCCCCAGTGGCGCGGCGTGACGAGCGGTACGAAGTCGGCCCCGGCGACGTGGGCCAGCGGGATCCGCCGACGCGGCAGCCCGATGTGCCCGCAGCGCACTTCGAGCGACTCCTTGTCGAGCTTGAGGTCGACATGGACGAAGGCGAGGGTGCCGAAGAGAACCAGCAACCCGGCGGCGATACAGCCGACGACGGACATGGCGAGCGGGGCGATGCCGGACGTCCACGCGGATTCGACGGCGAGCTCGACGCCGAGCGCCATGCAGGCGGCGCCGACGAGCGCCAGCACCCACTGGAACCGGTTGGTGGCGCGTCCGGTCCAGACGTCGGGATGCGGGGCGTCTGCATGCGGGACGTCGGGAAGCGGGATGCTCTCGTCGTGGGGGTGGTCCCTCATATTCATGAGGTTACTCAGGTTTCGCTGCGCCGGTAGCACGTAGCGCAGGGTGACTGCTCCGCCTGGGCGGCGGGCCACCCCGAGGGGCCGGTCCCGGCCCGTCGGTCACCGCGCGGAGCTGACGGCCTCCAGCAGTCGGCCTTCCGCGTAGGCCAGGGCGGGCGCGGGGAGAGCGCCGGGACGACCGCTGAGGAGAACCGTCACGGTGCCGAGCGCCGCCGCCTCGGGTGCGGGGCGCGCGCCGATGCGGCGCAGTGCCTGCGCGGCCACGGCCCCGGCCGAGCCGTGCAGGACGAGCGGCGGCCGGTCGGGGCGCTGCACGGCGGCACGGATGCGGTCGGCGACCAGTTCGTAATGGGTGCAGCCCAGGACGACGGTCGTCACTTCCTCGGGGGTGAGGGCGGCGGCCGCGGTGACCGCGGCGTCGATCGCCGCCTCGTCCGCGTGCTCGACCGCCTCCGCCAGTCCCCAGCAGGGCACCTCGGCGACCGTGACGTCCCCGGCGAAGTCCCGGATGAGGTTGCGCTGATAGGGGCTGCCGGTGGTGGCGGGCGTGGCCCAGATCGCGACGGGGCCGCCGCCGGCCGCGGCCGGCTTGATCGCCGGGACGGTGCCGATGACCGGGATGCCGGGTTCGAGGAGGGAGCGCAGCGCGGGCAGGGCGTGCACGGTCGCCGTGTTGCAGCCGACGATGAGGGCCTCGGGCCGGTGCGCGGCGGCTGCCTCGGCGACGGCCACGGCACGCTCGGTGAGGTCCTGCGGGGTGCGCGGCCCCCAGGGCATGCCGTCGGGGTCGAGGGAGAGCACGAGATCGGCGTCGGGTCGCAGGCGCCGTACCGCGACGGTGGCCGCCAGCAGACCGATTCCGGAGTCCATGAGCGCGATCTTCACCCGGCCACCATAGACGATGTGCTCTTGCGGCCCGGTGGCGTGGGGCAGACTGCGCGCGTGAGCGCCATCGTGTGGATCGCCGCCGTGACTCTGGCCGCCTGGGCGTGGCTGTTGCTCTGTCAGGGCTTCTTCTGGCGCACGGACGTCAGGCTGCCGGCCCGGGTGGAGCCACGGGAGTGGCCGTCCGTCTGCGTCGTCGTCCCCGAGCGCGACGAGGCGGCGGTGCTGCCCGCGAGCCTGCCCTCCCTGCTCGCGCAGGACTACCCAGGGCGGGCGGAGATCTTCCTCGTCGACGACGGCAGCACCGACGGCACGGGGGAGCTGGCGCGCGCGCTCGCCCGGCAGCGGGGCGGGCTCCCGCTGACCGTGGACTCGCCGGGCGAACCTCCCGCGGGCTGGACCGGGAAGCTGTGGGCGGTACGTCACGGCATCGGCCTGGCACGCGCGCGTGAGCCCGAGTACCTCCTCCTCACGGATGCCGACATCGCGCACGGGCCCGACAGCCTGCGGGAGCTGGTGGCGGCGGCCCGCACCGGAGGGTTCGACGTCGTCTCCCAGATGGCACGGCTGCGGGTGGAGAGCCTGTGGGAGCGTCTGGTGGTACCCGCCTTCGTCTACTTCTTCGCGCAGCTCTACCCCTTCCGGCGGATCGGCCGGCGGGGGGCGCGGACGGCGGCCGCCGCGGGCGGTTGCGTGCTGCTGCGCACCGACGCGGCCGAGCGGGCGCGGATCCCGGACGCCATCCGGCACGCCGTCATCGACGACGTGGCGCTCGCGCGGGCCGTGAAGGGTGCGGGCGGTCACGTCTGGCTGGGGCTGGCCGACCGGGTGGACAGCGTGCGCCCGTATCCGATGCTGCACGATCTGTGGCGGATGGTCTCGCGCAGCGCCTACGCGCAGCTGCGGCACAGTCCGCTCCTGCTGACCGGCACGGTGCTCGGTCTGGCGCTGGTGTACCTGGTGCCTCCGCTCGCCCTGTTCGGCGGGCTCGCCGCAGGCAGTGGGGCCACCGCTGTGTTGGGCGGTCTGGCGTGGCTGGTGATGGCGGGGACGTACGTCCCGATGCTGCGTTACTACCGGCAGCCGCTGTGGCTCGCTCCCCTGCTGCCGTTCACCGCGTTCCTCTATCTGCTGATGACGGTCGACTCCGCGGTCCAGCACTACCGGGGACGCGGGGCGGCCTGGAAGGGCCGCACCTACGCCCGTCCGGACGCCGTCGCGGACGAGGGCTGAGCCGTCGTGCCGGGACCCCTTGAACAGGGGTCCCGGCCCAGAGGCCGCCTCTATTTGCGGCCCGGCGTCCAGTTCATGCCCCATCCGTAGGTGTAGTCGACGGTCCGCTGGGGGCTCACCCCGCGCTCGGGCACCAGGTAGCGGGCCTCGCGCTGGACGACGAGGTCGCCCCCGTTGTTGGTGATCAGCGCGAGCGCGCACACGGTCGAGGGCACCGTGCACTCGTCCAGGGAGAAGTCGATCGCGGCGCCGAACTGCGGCTGCAGCGTGACGGTGGCGTGCAGGTCGGCGAAGGAGCGGGCGCCCTCGTAGATGGTCACGAAGACGAGGATGCGCCGGAAGTCGTTCGTGTGGTCGAGGTTCACGGTGAGGTTCTCACCGCTGGCCAGGGCGCCGGTGCGGTCGTCGCCGTCGAGGTGGACGTACGGCGGTTGGTGCAGGGCGCCGAAGGCGTTGCCGAGGGCCTGGACCACGCCCTTGCGGCCGTCGGCGAGCTCGAACAGGGCGCACAGGTCGAGGTCGAGGTCGTTGTGCATGGCGACCGCGCGGCCGCGCTTGCTGCCCCAGCCCGAGAACTGCTTGCGCACCTCCCAGTTCAGGTTCACGCGCAGGGCGCCCGAGGTGCCGCCCTGCTTGCTCAGGGACACCGACGGGGCGGCCTTGGTCAGCGTCACCTTGGTCAGCCGGACCGGTGCGACGGGCGGGGCCGGCGGCGGGGGCGGCGGGGCCTGGTGGACGGGCGGGGGCACCGTGGCCGGAAAGGCGGGCATGGTCGGCTGCTGGGACGGCGGCGGCGGAGCGACCTGACGGGCAGGCGGGGCCGGGGCGGCCGCCTGCTGCGGCTCGTCCACGGCGATCCCGAAGTCGGTGGCCAGGCCTTCGAGACCGCTGTCGTAGCCCTGGCCGACGGCCCGGAACTTCCAGGCGCCCTGGCGGCGGTAGAACTCCCCCAGCACGAAGGCGGTCTCCACGGTCGCGCCCGCGCTGTCGAACCGTGCCGCGACGGTGCCCTGCGCCGCGTCCCGCACCTCGATGTAGAGGTCCGGCACCTGGCCGAACGAGCCGCCGTCCGTCGAGGCCGCCAGGACGATGGTCTCGATCGCGGGCTCCACGCGCGCGAGGTCGACGAGCAGGCTGTCGGTCACCCGGCCCCCGGCGTCGCGCTTGCCCTCGTGCCGGACGGCTCCGGAGGAGTGGGCCGGCTGGTTGTAGAAGACGAAGTCCGCGTCGGAACGGACCTTTCCGCCCGCCAGCAGCAGTGCCGACGCGTCCGCGTCCGGAACGCCCGTTCCCGAGCGCCAGCCCAGTTCGACCCGCAGTGCCGTGGTCGGCACCGGAGCATTGGACCCCTTCGACATTGACATGTACGCCCCCATCGCGTGTCAGTGCACCGGGCCGCACGCCTCGGCACCCCTCGGGTTGTCTTTCCGGCCAACCTATTCCGCGGGACGGGGAACTCCCATCGGGAGCGCAGGATCAGCCCTGACCAACCGCCGGTAACCCGCTCGGAACTCGGCCTTTACACGATCGGAAGGACGCGCGCCGTCCTTTTTTCCCAAGTTCGCTCGCATTGGGGGTCCGAGGTCACTGCGGACACGGAAATCAACCCTCTTATCGGTCTCCCCAACCAGCACATCGTGGGCTTAACTTATGTGCCATGACCTCCCCCCGCTCCACCTATGGCGGCGGCTACTACGCCTCCTTCCCGGACACTCCGATCTACGACTCGCTCGTGGCCGAGCGGGGCACCCCGCAGATCGCCCCGATCCGGGTCCCCGCCGCGTACGACATGGGCAGCAGCAACCTGCCCGCGTTGCCGTCGGCGCTGCCCGCTCTCCCGGCGGGCCCCTCGCAGTCCTACGGCTACGGCTACCCGCAGGCGCAGCAGCCCGCGCCGTTGCAGCAGGCTCCGGCGGCGTACATCCCGCCGCAGGCCGGCGCGCCGCGCGGCTACCCCGGACCCCAGGCGCAGCAGCAGCCGCGTCCGGCGGGCCCCGGCACGGGCTACGACGCCATGCGCCCGGCCGCTCCCCGGCCCGCCGCGCCCCAGTACCAGGACCCGTACAACCAGCAGTACCGGGGCTACTGAGCCCACGGGGTCGTCGGTGCCACCTGGCAGGATGACCCCATGGGGCATGTGCAGCTGCTGTCGATTCACGTCCATCCGGTCAAGGCGTTCCGGGGTCAGGCACCCCGGGAGGCCGTCGTGGAGCCCTGGGGGCTGGCCGGGGACCGACGCTGGGCGCTGATCGACGACGGGGGAAAGGTCGTCACACAACGTCAGCAGCCGCGCCTCGCGCTGGCCGCCGCCGAGCTTCTGCCCGGCGGCGGTGTGCGTCTGACCGCGCCCGGTCTGGAACCGCTGACCGTGCCGGTGCCCGAACCAGTGGGCACGGTGTCGATGGAGATCTTCCGTGACAAGGTGGAGGGGGTCCTCGCCGACGACACCGCGCACGCCTGGTGCACCGCCCACCTCGGCGCCGACGTGCGACTGGTGCACATGGACGACCCCGCGACCCGTCGTCCCGTGGACCCCGGGTACGCGCGACCCGGCGAAACCGTCACCTTCGCCGACGGATATCCGCTGCTGGTCACCACGACCGCGTCCCTGGACGCCCTCAACTCGCTGATCGACGAGGGCGGGCACGCCGCGGAGGGCCCGCTGCCGATGAACCGTTTCCGGCCGAACCTGGTCCTGGCGGGCACCGACCCGTGGGCGGAGGACGGCTGGTCGCACATCGTCGTCGGCGAGGTCGGCTTCCGGGTGGCCAAGCCGTGCGGCCGCTGCGTCGTGACCACCACCGACCAGGGCACCGCCACACGCGGCAAGGAGCCCCTCCACACCCTGGGCCGGCATCGGCGCCTCGGCGGCAAGCTGATCTTCGGACAGAACCTGGTGCCTCTCGGTCACGGCACGATCAGAGTCGGTGATCCGGTGCGCGTCATCGCATAGTTCCGGCCTGGGTCGCAGGCCGGCCGATCCGTGGGAACCCCCGCCCGGCTCCGGAGCGTTGGGATTGCGTGAGAAGTTCATGAGAGGTCCCGGGCTCTGGTGATTTCGCTCTCTCTTTCCCCGGGCTCGCGCGTGAACGGCTCCAACGGGGGTTATCACGGAGCGGGAAGGGGGTGCGGGCGGTGCGAGCGATCGGTGGAATCTGGCGCTGGCGACACAACCCGCTGCGTCGTACGACGGATCTGGTCGAGGCGTGGGTGGCTCTGTCGGCCTTGTTGCTGATCCTCCTCGTCGCGCCCGTGGTGGGTTCCCTCGTCGGCGCCGTGGCGCAGGATGTCCTCCAGCAGTCGGTCCACGAGCAGCGGCAGTCCCGCCACGAGGTCACGGCCACCGTGGTGCGGAAGGTGGACGGTTCGCCGCTGGAGGTGGACCCGGAGACGGCCACCGGCCGGGAGGCCCGCATCAGGGTCGTCGCGCACTGGACGGCGCCTGACGGCACGACACGGCACGGGACGGTCCTCGCGGGCCTCAAGGCCCCGCACGGCGGCGACCACTTCGAGATATGGACGGACGAACACGGCGCGCTGGTGGCCCGCCCACTGGACTCCGCCACGGCGACGACGCATGCCGTGCTCGCCGGCTTCGGCGCGGCCCTGCTCACCGCGGGCACCGTCGAGGGCGTTCGGCGGCTGATCGTCTGGCGCCTGGTCCGTCGCCGGTACGCCCGTTGGGACCAGGCCTGGGACCGCGCGGGCCCGGACTGGGGCCGCACCGGCACCGGCAGCTGACGGCCTTCCGTCTCTGGTCAACCCACCACCCGCGCGCACGCTACGGTGGTCCGGCCGAACCATTCGGCATCAACCCGCGTACCACGAGGTGGGGGCACATCAACGCCATGGCACAGGGCACGGTCCAGGTGACGCACACCGGCACATCGAGGTGGCGGCGCCGCACGGGTGAGTACGCATCGCTCGCCGCCGCCCTGGAGGCCGCGGCCGAGGGTGACGTGCTCACCATCGCTCCCGGAACCTACCGGGAGAACCTGGTCGTTGAGCGGTCGGTGACGCTGCGCGGACCCGAGGGCTCCCCCGGTTCGGTGCGCCTCGCGCCCCTGGACGGGGTGCCGTTGACCGTGCGCGCCTCGGCGGTGGTACAGGACCTGCACGTGGAGGGCCAGGACGCGGCCGCGCCCGCGGTGCTCGTCGAGGACGGCACACCGGAGCTGCTGGACGTACGGATCGTCACGCGGTCGGCGGCGGGCATCGAGGTGCGGGGCAGTGCCCGCCCGACGGTGCGGCGGTGCACCGTCGACAACCCGGCGGGCATCGGCATCGCCGTGGTCGACGGCGGCGGTGGTGTCTTCGAGGAGTGCGAGGTCGTCGCGGCCGGGCAGGCCGGCGTCTCGGTGCGCGGCGGGGCCCACCCCCGGCTGGAGCGCTGCCGGGTGCACCACACGTCGGGCGCGGGTCTGAGCGCGACCGGCGACAACTCCTCCCTGGAGGCGGTGGGCTGCGAGATCTACGAGGTCAGGGGCAGCGGTGTCCAGATCACCGCCCGGGCCACCGCGCACCTCACCGACTGCGATGTGCACCGCACCACCTCCGACGGCGTCACGCTCGACACGGACGCCGTGCTCACCCTGGCCGACTGCCGTATCCACGACATCCCGGAGAACGCGGTCGACCTGCGCTCCCGTTCCGTACTGACACTGACCCGCACGACGGTGCGTCAGTTCGGCCGCAACGGGCTGTCGGTGTGGGACCCGGGCACGCGCGTGGACGCCAACCAGTGCGAGATCTTCGACAGCACCGGCGACTACCCGGCCGTCTGGGTCAGTGACGGCGCCACCGCGGTCCTCGACTCCTGCCGGGTGCACGACGTGCCCGACGCCCTGTTCGTCCTCGACCGGGGCTCCCGCGCGGACGTCGTGGACAGCGACCTGTCCCAGGTGCGCAACACGGCCGTGTCGGTGAGCGACGGGGCGACCGCCCAGCTCGACGACTGCCGGATCCGGGACGCGGCGACCGGCGCGTGGTTCCGCGACCACGGCAGCGGTGGCACCCTCAACAACTGCACCGTGGACAGCACCCAGACCGGCGTGATCGTCACCAAGGGCGCCGACCCCACCGTCGAGCGCTGCACCGTGGACTCCCCCGCCGAGGCCGGGTTCTATGTGTCGGCCGGTGGCCGCGGCACCTTCCTGAACTGCCGGGTGACGAACAGCGGCGGCTACGGCTTCCACGTGATAGACGGCAGTCGTACGACGCTGCGCAAGTGCCGTACGGAGCGCTGCGCGCGCGGCGGTTACGAGTTCGCCGACGCCGGGGGCGACGCGGGCTCGGGCTCCGGTCCCCTGGTCGAGGACTGCACCAGCGACGAGAGCGCGGGCGCGCGGACACCCGGGGCCGCGGCGGCGCCGGCGACGGTGGTGCAGGCGACCGCCCAGTCGCCGGGTCTGCTGGGTACGGTCCCCGAGCAGCGGGTCACCGCGCCGGAGCCGCGGCAGGCGGCCGGTGAGCCGGAGACGTCGGTGCGGAACTCGAAGGACGTGCTCGGCGAGTTGGACACGCTGGTGGGCCTGGAGAGCGTCAAACGCGAGGTGCGGGCCCTCATCGACATGATCGAGGTGGGGCGGCGGCGTCAGCAGGCCGGGCTCAAGGCGGCGTCCGTCAAGCGCCATCTGGTCTTCACCGGCTCCCCCGGCACCGGCAAGACCACCGTCGCCCGACTCTACGGCGAGATCCTCGCCGCCCTGGACGTGCTGGAGAAGGGCCACCTCGTCGAGGTGTCCCGGGTCGACCTCGTCGGCGAGCACATCGGCTCGACGGCGATCCGCACCCAGGAGGCCTTCCAACGGGCGCACGGCGGCGTGCTGTTCATCGACGAGGCGTACGCGCTGTCGCCGGAGGACGCGGGCCGCGACTTCGGCAAGGAGGCCATCGACACCCTCGTGAAGCTGATGGAGGACCACCGGGACTCCGTGGTGGTGATCGTGGCGGGCTACACGGCGGAGATGGAGCGCTTCCTCTCGGTCAACCCCGGGGTGGCGTCCCGTTTCTCACGGACCATCACCTTCGGCGACTACGGGCCCCAAGAGCTGCTGCGGATCGTGGAACAGCAGGCCGAGGAGCACGAGTACCGGCTCGCTCCGGGCACCGCGGACGCCCTGCTGAAGTACTTCACGGAGCTCCCCAAGGGACCCGCCTTCGGCAACGGGCGTACCGCGCGCCAGACGTTCGAGGCGATGGTGGAGCGGCATGCCGGCCGGGTCGCCCAGGTGGCCGAGCCGAGCACGGACGACCTGACCTTGCTGTACGCGGAGGACCTGCCCGAGCTGCCCTGATCCGCTCAGGTGCGCTGCTGTGGCAGCTCCGGTCGCAGCCGGCCCAGCAGCATCTCGCGTTCCTCTGCGAACGCCGGGTCGGCCTGGTAGTCGGAGTGGCCAAGGACGGGCGCGGGCAGCGGGTGTTCCTCGGTGCGGCCGTACGCCAGCGGGTCCGCGAGGGGCTCGCGGTCCACCTGGGGGCCGCAGTCGTCGCCGGCCAGCCGGACCGGGCCGCCGATGGGGTCGGTGAGCCGGTACAGGTTGCGCCAGCAGGCGATGTCCTCGTGCAGGGCGGCGAGCGCGGCCGGGCCGAAGTGGGCCGGGAACCAGCGGCCGTAGAGACGCTCGATCGGGGAGCCGTAGGTGAGCAGGGCGACCCGCTTGCGGTCGGAGGGTTTCAGCTGCCAGGCCGCGGCGGCCGCGAGGACGCTGCCCTGGGAGTGACCGGAGATCACCAGACGTCCGCCCGTGGCGCGCGTCCAACCGGCCATCCGCCAGGTCAGGTCGGGGACCGCGCGTTCCGCGTAGCAGGGCGGGGCGAAGGGGTGCGCGGCCCGTGGCCAGAAGGTGCCGACGTCCCAGAGGATGCCGATCGTGCGCCGCGCGGAGGCGTCCTTGTAGGCGCGCCGGCCCCAGGTGACGAAGAGGACGAAGCCGAGCCCTATGAGCCAGGAGCCCATGGCCTGAGCGGTCTGGGCGGCGCCCTGGACGAAGGCCTGGGCGCCGTCCGTGGCGCGGACCGGCGTCTTCCCGGTGCCGAAGGCGCCGACGAGCGCGCCCGCGCCCAGGAGCAGCGTCGCGGTGGAGACGACGGCGACGAGGAGCGGGCCACGGTCGGTGAGCGTGGCCATCGCGCGGGCGCGGGCGATGCGACGGGTGCGGGCCGGGTCGCCGGGTCCGCACCCGTACGCGCGGCCCACCGCGTCCTGCTCGGCCCGGGTGAGCAGCCAGGTCTGCCGTCCGAGCAGTGCGCACAGCGCCAGCAGGACGACGAGCAGCACGGGGATGACGGACGCCTGCCAGGTCAGGAGCACGGGCGGTCCGTCGAGGAAGGTCCCCGTGCCGTCCAGCCAGTCCGACACTCGCTGCGACACCCCGCCGGACATCACTCCGCCGAGCGCGCAGGCCAGCATCGCGACAGCGGGCCCCCCGAGTCCGCGCAGGGCGCAGCGCTCCTGCTGGACGAGTTGAACCCGCTCGACGGCGGTGGCCCCGTCCGGGTCCGTCGGCGCGGAGCGCTCCCGTGGGCAGTGGTGCAGGACGCGGGCGACGACCGCGAGGGTGATCACCAGGGCGCCCTGGGCGAGGGCGAGAGCGCCGAAGGTCGCGTCGCCGGGGAGCCGGCCCTCGGAGTGCCAGCCGGGGCGCTGCCACCCGGCGTACACCAGGGTGAGGGCGAGCAGGACGAGGGCGGCCAGGGGCAGTCGGTGGACGAGGTGCGCGTCGACGCGGCGGTCGAGGCGGTGCTCGCTGCGGCCCCGGCGGCACACCACCCACACCGTGGCGAGCGCGCCCGCCACCAGGGACGCCTCCAGCGACCGGCCGAGCCAGTCGAGGAGGGCGGGGCCGCCGGGTCGTCGGTCCTGGCGCATGGCTGCCGTGCCGACGGCCGCGGCCACCGTCAGCAGTCCCGCCGCGGTGTGGGCGGCGCGCAGGCGGGCCACCAGTCGGCGCCCGTACCAGAAGCCGGGCCGGCCGAGTGCGGTGTGACCGGGGCCGTTCTCGGGTTCGGAGGCGCGGTCGAGGGGCTCCTGGGACTCGTACGCCCGCCAGGTGCGGTGGGACAGGTACCACAGGAGGCCGACGAGGGCGGTCGGGGCCAGGGCGGCGAGGGCGAGCCGGCGGCCCGGCAGGCTCCACCAGCCGCCGTCGGAGACCGCCGGGGAGAGGAAGCCCAGCCAGGAGTGACGCTGGGCGCACGCGGTCGTGCCCGCGCACTGCCAGGCGGTCAGGTCGAGGGCGACCTCGCAGGCCGCGGCGACGAGCAGCACCGTCAGGCTCAGTGCCGCGAGCCGCACGAGCAGCCCGTACAGCCGCACCGCGCGGACGCCCTCCCGTGCGGCGGGGCGCATCCAGTGGGCGAGGTTGACGACCATGAACGGCAGCAGCAGGAGCCACAGGGCGCGGGTGCCGTTGCCGGAGGTGAGGTTGGACCACACATAGGCCTCGGGAACCGGGGCGTCGCGGCCGCGGTCGTCGGCGGGGCCGCTGTCCGCGGTGACGTCGTCGGCGCGCCGGAACACGGCCGCGGTGTCGTCGCCGGCGATCCGCACCGTGCGCGGATCGTTGAGCATCTTCTCGGGCGTGGCGCCACCCACGCCGTGGACCAGGAGTTCCAGGGCCGCTCTGTCCGCTGAGGCACGTTCCACTGTTCGCACTTCCCCCGTGACACGCCTTCGACATGTGTCCGCGCGGACATAAGGATCGCCACTTCGAAGGCCTGATACACCTCCCGTCACGGAACCTCCCCGGAGCGAGCGGGCAACGCCCACGCCACACGTGAGTGGCATGCGCGCGTCGGGGTGGTGGACCAGCTGTGAGCAAGCCGTGCGAGGATGGGACGCCCCCGCACCGGAATCGGCGAGAATGGCCTCGTCGGAGCAGGTGAGCGGGCCTGTCGGACGGGCTGAGGGAAAGGACCGGAGCGTACGTGAGTGAGAATCAGAACCTCCTCGCGGAGCAGCGCCGCGCCCTGATCCTGGACGAGGTACGCCGCCGGGGTGGCGTACGGGTCAACGAGCTGACCCGCAAGCTCGGCGTGTCGGACATGACGGTGCGCCGCGACCTCGACGCGCTGGCGCGGCAGGGTGTCCTGGAGAAGGTGCACGGCGGTGCGGTGCCGGTCGTGGAGGCGAGCACCCACGAGCCGGGCTTCGAGGCGAAGTCGGGTCTGGAGCTGACCGCCAAGGAGGACATCGCGAAGGCGGCGGCGGAGCTCGTCGCCCCGGGCAGCGCGATCGCGCTGTCGGGCGGTACGACGACGTACGCGCTGGCGCATCATCTGGTGGACGTGCCGGATCTGACCGTGGTGACCAACTCGGTGCGCGTGGCCGACGTCTTCCACGTGGCGCAGCGCACCTCGGGCCCCCGCCAGGGCGCGGCCACGGTCGTGCTGACCGGCGGGGTGCGTACGCCGTCCGACTCGCTGGTGGGTCCGGTCGCCGACCAGGCCATCGCGGCGCTCCACTTCGACGTGCTGTTCCTCGGTGTGCACGGGATATCGGCCGAGGCCGGTCTGTCGACGCCGAACCTCGCGGAGGCCGAGACCAACCGGCGCCTGGTGCAGTCGGCGCGCCGGGTGGTGGTGGTCGCGGACCACACCAAGTGGGGTGTGGTGGGCCTGAGTTCGTTCGCGGCACTGGAGCAGGTCGACACACTGGTGACGGACGCGGGGCTGCCGGAGGCGGCGCGCGCGGAGGTCTCCGAGCACCTGCGGCGGCTGGTGGTCGCGGGCGAGCCCGGTGAGGGTACAGACATCTGAAGGCCCTGCGGCTAGGGTGACGCACCCGTTTCCTCGGCCTGAGGAGGTTGCGCGCATGGCTCACCGATTGCGCCCCGAAGGACTCGCGTTCGTCGAGATCGCTCCGGTACGGCTGGTTTTCGCTCGGGAGGTGTCCGCTCCCCCTGAGCTCGTCTTCCGCGCGCTCGCCGAGGACGTGTCCGGCTGGGCGGAGTGGTTCCCGGCCGTGAGGTCCGTCCAGCCCCTGGACGACGGCGCGGGGCGCGACGTACGGCTCAGGGGCGGCACGCGGTTCCGCGAGACGGTGCTCGTGGCGAAGGAGCCGGAGCTGTACGCCTACCGTGTGGACGTGACCAACGCGCCGGGGGTCCGGGCGCTGGTCGAGGAGTGGCGGCTGACGCCGGCCGGGGCGGGGACGCGGGTGCAGTGGACGTTCGCCGCCGACGGCAACGGCGCGTTCCGGGCGGTCCTGCGGCTGGCGCGGGCCGGTCTGGGGCGGTCGTTCCGGGGCGCGGTGACGAATCTGGACCGCCGGCTCACCCCGTAAGGGCTCCGGACCGTCCGCTCGGGCGGCGCGTGCCTCAGGTCAGGCCGGCCACACGCCCGTGGCCAGCAGCGATTCGATCGCGGCGGTGTACGGGGCGATGTCGAGGCCCTGCTCGGCGAGCCAGGTGTCGGAGTAGTACTTGTCGAGGTAGCGGTCGCCCGGGTCGCACAGCAGGGTGACGACGCTGCCGCGGTGTCCGTCGGCCACCATCTCGGCGACGATCTTCAGCGCGCTCCACAGTCCGGTGCCGGTCGAGCCGCCCGCCTTGCGGCCGATGGCCCGTTCCAGGGCGCGTACGGCGGCGACGCTGGCCGCGTCCGGGACCTTCATCATCCGGTCGACGGCGCCGGGCACGAAGCTGGGTTCCATGCGCGGCCGGCCGATGCCCTCGATGCGTGAGCCGCAGTCGCAGGTGACGTCCGGATCGCCGGTGGTCCAGCCCTCGAAGAAGCACGAGTTCTCCGGGTCGGCGACGCAGATGCGGGTGTTGCGCCGCGTGTAGTGGACGTACCGGGCGAGGGTCGCGGAGGTGCCGCCGGTGCCGGCCGTGGCCACGATCCAGGCGGGCTCGGGGAACCGCTCCCACTCCAGTTGGCGGAAGATGGATTCGGCGATGTTGTTGTTCCCGCGCCAGTCCGTGGCCCGTTCGGCGTAGGTGAACTGGTCCATGTAGTGACCGCCGCTGTCCGCCGCGAGGCGTGCGGACTCCTCGTACATCGTGCGGGAGTCGTCGACGAAGTGGCACTGGCCGCCGTGGAACTCGATCAGGCGGATCTTCTCGGCGCTCGTCGTGCGCGGCATGACCGCGATGAAGGGCACGCCGATCAGCTTCGCGAAGTACGCCTCGGAGACGGCCGTCGAACCGCTGGACGCCTCGATCACCGGGCGGCCAGGCCGGATCCAGCCGTTGCACAGGCCGTAGAGGAAGAGCGAGCGGGCGAGTCGGTGCTTGAGGCTGCCGGTGGGGTGGGTCGACTCGTCCTTGAGATACAGGTCGATGCCCCACTTCTCGGGGAGCGGGAAGCGCAGCAGATGAGTGTCGGCCGAGCGGTTGGCGTCGGCCTGGACCTTGCGGACGGCTTCTTTCAGCCAGTCGCGGTAGGCGGTGTCGCTGCGGTCGACGTCGAGGGTGGCGCCGGTCCTGCGGTGCTGGGGGGTGGTCACGGCGGGGCTCCTTCAGGCTTCGCGCCGACGGTGGTCCGCGCGGCCGACACACCGATCATAAACACCAGCCACACGCTTCTCACCTGCATAAACACACCTTTGAGAGCCTCAAAGGCGGCCCTGGGGGGCGGCTTTGGGGGCGCGGGGGCGCATTCCCGCGAATGCTCCGGACGGGTAGCGCCGAGGCGTCGTGCGCACTGGTGCTCGACGCCGGGCGCGGGCAGACTGCACCGGGTCGGGCGAAGGTCCGGGCGGGGTGATGACGCCGGTCCCGGACGCGGGACCCGGACGGGGGCGCACACTGGACCGAGGACGGGTTCGATCACGACGCGGGCTGGATCACGACCCACGCGGGTGCACGGTTCGGCTCGCCCAGGCACACAAGGGGGCGGGGAGGCATGGCGGAGCCGGAGTTCACGGCTACGGGCGTGCGCATCGGCAAGCGGCTGCGTTCGCTCACCCGAGCCGGCCAGGTCCGGATCAGCGACGGCAGGCTGGAGTTGCTGACCAGCTACGGCAGCGAGATCGACAGCGCGCCCGTGCAGGCGGTCCGCGCCTCCAGGCCCTGGTTCGCGCCGGAGGACCGGGCGCTGGCCGATCTCAACGGCAAGCGGTATCTGCTGACCCTCGGCGACCACGACCCGGCGCCCGGCGAACCGGGGCCGCCCGCGGCGCGCCGCTTCATCGAGGCCGTGCGCAGGGCGGCGGGGCGCGGCGGCTGAGCCGGCGCCGACGTACCGCGCCCGAGGCCGAACGGGTGGCCTGGCCGACGCGAGTTGCGGCCGTGCGGCCACTGCGTCACTCTGGTCTCACGTCACTCTGGGTTTACCGGCGATAACGCTGCGAACCAGCCCGCCGGCCACGACAGCAGGCGGCCGCCTTGCGCAGACGCTCTGCTCGATCCGAATCCCGTGTTCTTCCGGACCTAAGTCGGGGAGTCGCAGCCGTGATCACCAACCCGAACAGGCACTGCACGGTCGAGCTTCAGGCCCTGCCGTCGCGGATCGGCCAGGTCCGCAGAATCGTATCGGCGCAGTTGCGCTACTGGCATATGGATCCCCTCATAGACCGCGCCGCGCTCGGTGTGACGGAGCTGTTGACCAACGTCCACCTGCACGCGCAGCCCGACAAGATGTGCGTCGTCGAGATGGAGCTGCTGCTCGACCGGCTCACCGTCTCCGTGCGTGACCACGACCCGCGCCTGCCGGTCGTGGGGGTCGTCGACGACGGGACGCTCGCCACCTGCGGGCGCGGCCTGGCCATGGTCGCGGCGGTGAGCGAGAGCTGGGGCGCCCGGCCGGACGGCGAGTCCGGCAAGGTCGTGTGGTTCACGCTGCCGGCCCCCGTCGCCACCCGGGAGCTGTCGGCGCGGCCGCCGCGTCGTACGCCCAGGGAGCAGGTCCCGCCGCGGTTCACGGAGGTCGTCTCCGTCGACGACCTGCGGCCCGCACATGCCCCCGCCCGGTCGGCCGTCGTCGGCTGACCGGGCGGTGACGTCGCCTTCGGGGCGGCCGTCGCCCGGGCCACGGTGACCCGTCCCTGGGGCGTATGCCGTCCGGGTGTACGTCACTGGGTGGCGATGGCCCGCAGCACGTCCAGGTGTGCCGCGCGCCGGGCCGGACGCAGCCCGGCGAGGACTCCGGCGGCGATGCCCACCAGGGCCACCACGGCGAGTCGCGCGGGCGGCAGCGCGAAGGCGAAGGCGCTGTCGCTCGACCCGTCGGAGGCCCGGACGAGCACCCAGCCGAGGAAGGCGCCGAGGGCCAGGCCGCCCACCGTGCCGAACGCGGCGACCAGGACCGACTCCCAGCGGACCATGGCCCGCAGCTGGGACCGGGTCTGGCCGACGGCGCGGAGCAGGCCGAGCTCGCGGGTGCGTTCGTGGATCGCCAGGGTCAGCGTGTTGGCGATACCCAGCAGGGCGATGAGGACCGCGAGGGCGAGCAGGGCGTAGACCAGGGTGAGCATCATGTCGATGCCGCCGGCCGAGGACTGCGCGTACTCGTCGCGGGTCTGCACCTCGGGGTTGCCGTAGATTGCCGCGACCTTCTCCACGGCGGCCTTGCCCTCGGCCGCGCTCACGCCGTCCGCGAAGGAGACCGCGACCAGCGTGTCGGCGTCCTGGGTGCGGTGCGGGGCCCAGGCCGCGCGGGTGATGACGTAGTCTCCGGCGAGTTCGGAGCGGCCGTAGACGGCACGCACGGTGAACGTCTTCTCGTCGCCGTCGGTGAAGGCGAGCCGGGTGGTGTCACCGGTGGTCAGGTGCCGGCGGTCGGCCTCCTGCCGGGTGATCGCGATGCCGTCGGTCCCGAGGGCTCCCAGGTCGCCCCGGACGGTGCCGAGGTCGAAGGTGCGGCGCAGTGCGACCGGGTCGGTGACGGTCAACGCCCGCCCCTTCCCGTCGACTTCCGCGACGCCGCGGCCGAGTCCGACGGCCGTGTCCACCTCGGGCAGCCTGCCGAGGGCCGGTGCGAGCCGGGGGCTGAGCCCGCTGCCGCCCGCGCCGAACGCAGGGGTGCTGACGGCTACGTCGCCCGCGAAGGAGCGGGAGACGGTCTGGTCCATGGTCGCCTTGAGGGAGGCCCCGAACACGGTGAAGAGGGAGACCACGGCGACGCCGATCATCAGGGCGCCGGCGGTGGCCGCCGTCCGCTTCGGGCTGCGCAGGGCGTTGCGGCGGGCGAGGCCCCCGGTGACGCCCCGCAGCCGGTCCAGAGGGCTGCCGAGGACGCGTACGGCCGTTCCGGCGGCGACCGGACCGAGGACGACGAAGGCGATCAGGGCCAGGACTGCTCCGCCTCCCGCCAGCCATACGGACGGGGTGACCAGGACGCCGGTGAGGGTCGCCGCGACGGCGAGGGCGAGCAGGCCCGCGCCGGTGACGGCGCGCGGACGCGAGGCGCCCGAGGAGTCCACGGCCGTCTCGCGCAGCGCGGCCAGCGGGGCGGTGCGGCCGGCCCGCACGGCGGGCAGCAGCGCGGACCCCAGGCAGACCAGGACGCCGACCACGAGGGGGACGGTCAGGGACAGGGCGCCGATCACCAGGTCGCCCTCGGGGAAGGGGAATCCGATGGCCGGGAACAGTGCCTGGAGACCGGCGGCGATACCGATGCCGCCGGCGAGCCCGGCGGCCGAAGCGGTCACGGCGACCGCGGCGGCCTCGACGAGCGTGGCCTCGGTGACCTGGCGGCGGGAGGCGCCGAGGGCGCGCAGCAGGGCGTTCTCCCGTGCGCGTTGGGCGACGACGATCGCGAACGTGTTGTGGATGGAGAAGGTCGCGACCAGCAGGGCCACACCGGAGAACACCAGCAGGAACGTGGTGAAGATCGTCAGGAACCGGCTGGCGATCATGTCGGTGTTCTCCTGCGCGGACTCCTGACCGGTGATGGCCTCGACGCCCTCGGGCAGTACGGGAGTCAGCCGGTCGACGAGTTCCGCCTGGCTCACGCCCGGGTCGGCGCGCACGACGATGCTCGTCGCCCGGCCGGGCCCGGCGGTGAGGTACTGCTCGGCGTCGGCGCGGGTCATACCGGTGAAGGTCACCTGGGCCATGCCGTCCTCGCCGCCGAAGGTCGCGAGTCCGACGATCGTCACGCGCACGGGGTCGGGGGTGCGCAGCGTGGTGGTGTCGCCGATCTTCAGGCCGCCCTTGTCGGCGGTGCCCCGGTTGACGACGACCTCGCCGGACCGGGCCGGTGCGCGGCCCTCCGCGAGCCGGTAGGGGTTGAGCTTCGGGTCGGGGATCCAGTTGCCGGCGAGGGTGGGCGGGCCCTGGCCGCCGATCGGTCTCCCGTCACCGCCGACGAGCTGGCCCGCGCCCTGGATGTCGGGGGCGACGGCCGCGACGCCGGGGACGGCCTCGACGGTGCCGGCCAGGTCCGTGGGGACGGGCTGTCGCACGCCCTGGCTCTCGCCGGGGGTGGTGATGGTGTCGGCGCCGCGCACGACGGCGTCGGTGCCCGCGGTCGCGTTGCCGAACATCGAGTCGAAGCCGGCGCGCAGGGTGTCCCCCATGACCAGCGTTCCGGCCAGGAAGGCCACGCCGAGGAAGACGGCGAGGAAGGTTCCGGCGAAGCGGCGCCGGTGGGCGCGCAGGGACGAGAGGCTGAGGCGCAGGGACGCGTTCATGACGGCACCTCGAAGGCTTTCATGCGGTCCAGGACGCGGTCGGCGGTCGGGGACTCCATCCGGTCCACGAGCCGTCCGTCGGCGAGGAAGACGACCTCGTCGGCGTGGGCGGCGGCGACCGGGTCGTGGGTGACCATGACGACCGTGCGGCCGGTCCGGCGTACGGTGCGGGCGAGGAGCCCGAGCACCTCTCCCCCGGCGCGGGAGTCGAGGTTGCCGGTGGGCTCGTCGGCGAAGACGACGTCCGGTCTCCCGGCGAACGCCCGTGCCACGGCGACGCGTTGCTGCTGGCCGCCGGAGAGTTCGGAGGGCCGGTGGTGGAGCCGGTCGCGCAGTCCGACGACGTCCACGAGGGCGTCGATCCACTCCGACTCGCCCCGCTCGCCCGCCAGGTCCAGCGGCAGCCGGATGTTCTCCTCGACGGTCAGGGTCGGCACCAGGTTGTACGCCTGGAAGACGAACCCGACCCGGTCGCGGCGCAGGAGGGTGAGGCGACGCTCGTCGAGCGTGCGCAGTTCGGTGTCGCCGATGTACGCGGTGCCCGAGGTGAGGGTGTCCAGCCCGGCGGCACAGTGCATCAGGGTGGACTTGCCCGAGCCCGAGGGGCCCATGATCGCGGTGAACCGGCCGGCCGGAAAGGCCACGCTCACCCCGTCCAGGGCCCGTACGGCGGTGTCGCCGACGCCGTGGACCTTCACGGCGTCGACGACCCGCGCGGCGTTGCGCGTGGCCGTGGTGGCGGTCGCGGTGCTCATGCCGCACCGCCCATGCCCGTGCGGCCGAACTGCTCGTCCAGGACGGACAGACGGCGCCAGTACTCGTCCTCGTCGATCTCACCGGAGGCGAAGCGACGGCCGAGCACGGCGAGGGGCGAGTCGCCGGTGGGCCGGGGGTCGCCGACCGCGCTCCACGGACCGCGGCGGCCTCGCCACACCGTGCGGCGCAGGAGCGTGACGACGCCCACGACGACGGCCGCCCAGATCAGCGGGAAGAACAGGATCCACGGGCCGGGTCCGCCACCGTCCCAGTTCGCCAGGGTGTTCATCTCGGGTCATCTCCTCAGTGGGTCCGTGTGATGCCTCGAGAGTCCCGCCGGGAGGGGGTCCGGGTCGTCGTACGGCCAGCGGCAGTGCGCGTACCTCGCCGGGAGTACGCGCGCGTGTTGCGGCTGCTCCCTGAGGGCCGTTCCGTGGGCCTCGACTTCTGTACCTACCAGTATGTACAGTCGGGTCATGAGCACTTCGGAGCGGTTGATCGAGTCCACCCGGGAGCTGCTCTGGGAGCGCGGTTACGTGGGGACCAGCCCCAAGGCGATCCTGGAGCGCGCCGGCGCCGGGCAGGGCAGCATGTACCACCACTTCAAGGGCAAGCCCGATCTCGCCCTGGCGGCGATCCGGCGGACCGCCGACGAGATGCGGGCTACCGCCGAGGGAGTACTCGACGGGCCGGGCACGCCGTACGAGCGCATCGAGGCGTACCTGACACGCGAGCGGGACGTGCTGCGCGGCTGCCCCATCGGGCGGCTGACGATGGATCCGGAGGTGATCGCGAGCGACGAGCTGCGCGAGCCCGTCGACGAGACGATCGACCGGATCCGTGAACGGATCGCGCATCTCGTCGAAGAGGGGAAGGAACAGGGGCAGTTCGGGGCCGAGCTGGACGGCGAGGCGATCGCCGCCACCGTCGTCGCGACCGTCCAGGGCGGTTACGTCCTGGCCCGCGCGTCCGGTTCACCGACCGCCTTCGACGCGGCTGTCCGCGGGCTGCTGTCGCTGCTCGCACCCCGTCCGGCCGACTAGGAGACCCGATGCACGCCATGCAGTACGAGCTCACGCTGCCCGCCGACTACGACATGGGCGTCATCCCCGCGCGCGTGTCCCGTGTCGGGCATCTGCTCGACGACTGGGCGGGCCTGGGCGTCAAGGCGTACCTGCTGCGCGAACGCGGGGTACACGGTTCGCCGGTCAACCAGTACGCGCCCTTCTACCTCTGGAACACCGTGGAGGGCATGAACGCCTTCCTCTGGGGAGGCGGCTTCCAGGGGCTGAGCGACGACTTCGGGCGTCCGACGGTCCGTCAGTGGACCGGTCTGGCCTACGAGGAGGGCGTCGCCGCCCGTTCCCCCGCCCTGTTCGCCGTACGACGGCGCGAGCCGGTCCCGGGCGGGGTGGCGCTGTCCGAGACGGCGCGGGACGCGGCGGACGAGGTGGGGCGGCTGGCGCGGGAGGAGGGCGCGGTGCTCGCGGCGGCGGCGGTCGACACGAGCCGCTGGGAGAGGGTGCACTTCTCGCTCTGGGCGCACGACACGCCGAAGGCCGACGGCGACCTGTTCCAGGTGCTGCACCTGTCGGCGCCGGGGCGCACCGCCCTGCCCGGGGGCCGGCAGTGGTGAACGCCGTGCGGACCGTGCTCGGGGACCTGCCGGCGGAGCGGCTCGGCGTGTGCGACGCGCACGACCACCTGTTCTTCGGCACTCCCCGGCTGCCCGGTCAGGAGCTGAACAGCCGCTCCGCGGCGCGTGCCGAGCTCGCGGCGTTCCGCGCGCAGGGCGGCGACGCCGTCGTGCAGTGGACGCCGTACGGTCTCGGGCGGCGCGCGGCGGATCTGCCCCCGCTGTCCCGGGAGGCGGGGGTGCGGGTGGTGGCCGCGACGGGGCTGCACCAGGACGTCCACTACGACGAGGCGACGCTCGACGGGCTGCGGCACCGGCTCGCCGAGGTGTTCGTGACCGAACTGACCGAGGGCATCGGGACGTCGGGGGTTCGCGCCGGGCTGGTCAAGGTCGCGGGCGGGTTCCACGCCCTCGACGCGCACACCCGCTGGACCATGGCCGCCGCGGCCGAGGCGCATCACGCGACGGACGCGCCGATCGCCGTCCATCTGGAGCTGGGCACCGGCGCGCTCGACGTGGTCGACCTGCTGTGCGGGGAGTTGGGCGTGCCCCCGCACCGGGTGATCCTCGGGCACCTCAACCGGGCGCCCGACGGGGAGGTGCACCGGCAGGCCGCCGAGGCGGGCTGCTGGCTCGCCTTCGACGGCCCGTCACGCGCCCACCACGCCACGGACTGGCGGATGCCGGACGCCGTACGGGCCCTGGCCGAGGCCGGCTTCGGCGACCGGCTGCTGCTCGGCGGCGACACCACGACGGCCGCGGCGCGCTCGGTCGACGGCGGTCCCGGGATGCCGTATCTGCTGCGCCGGGTCCGGCCACGGCTGGCGCTCGCCGTGGGTGAGGAGCTGGTGGCGCGGATCCTGGCGGAGAACCCGGGGCGGGCCTTCGGCGTCGAGTGGCGCTGAACTCCGGGTCCGGCGGCGGGACGCTCAGGTGGACGCCTGGTCGCTGTCCTTCAGGGCGCCCCAGCCGTGCCAGCGGTCGATCTCGATCCAGGCGCTGACACGGGAGCGGACCCGGTCGGGGTACGGCTTGCCCGTGTAGTGGGTGGAGATGCGGTCGATGTCCGCCAGTCCTTCGTCCTCGTGCAGCTCGGCCACCCGCCCGATGAGGGTGACGTGCGTGTACCAGTCGTCGGAGTCGAGGACGGTGAGGGTCAGGCGCGGGTCGCGGCGCAGGTGCTTGAGGCGGACCCGGCTCTCGTCCAGGCTGATCAGGACGCGCCCGTCGTCCCAGACGTACCAGGTGGGGGTGGAGACGGGGGCTCCGTCGGAACGCAGGGTCGCCATCACACAGGGGTTGGGGCGGCCCAGCAGTTCGACGGCCTCGGGCGGCAGCGGGGGCTTGGACACGGGATCTCCTCGCGGTTCGGGTGTCTCGCGGTTCGGGTGTCTCGCGGTTCAGGCGTTCTTGTCGAAGCTGGCGAAGTAGGCGGCGGCCATGTCCTCGTCGCCGTGGCCCTGAGCGGCGGCCCGCTCCAGACGCTCGGCACTCGCCGCCGCCACGTCCAGGCGGACGCCGTGCTCGCGGCCGGCCTCGACGATCAGCCGCGCGTCCTTCGCCGCCGTCGCGACCGCGAACTGCGCGGGCGAGAGCCGGTCGTCGAGGATCAGGCCGGTCTTGGCCTTCAGGTACCCCATGTCGAGCGGGCCACCCGCGATCAGCTCGAAGAACGCGTTCGGGTCGACATCCAGGGACTGCGACAGGGCGAGAACCTCACCGGCCGCGGCGGTGGCCGCGATGACCCAGCTGTTGGCCACCAGCTTCAGGCGCGTCGCGCTCCCCTCGCCGCCGTCCTCGCCCGTCCACACCGTCCGCGCGCCCACCGCGTCGAACACCGGCGCCACCGCGGCGCGGTGCTCGCTCGGGCCCGCCGCCAGCACGGTCAGCTGACCGGCCTCGGCGGGTTGCCGGGTGCCCAGGACAGGCGCGTCGAAGAAGACCAGGTCGTGTGCGAGCGCAAAGGCAGCCAGGTCGCCGATGGCCCCGGTCCCGGCGGTCGTCGACTGCGCCCAGGCCGCTCCGGCACGCAGGCCGGGCACGGCCTCGCGCATGACCTCCAGGGCGGCGGGCCCGTCGTAGAGCATGGTGAAGACGACATCCGCACCCTCGACCGCCTCGGCGGGGGTGTCGACGACGTGAACGCCGTCGGCGGTGAGCGGCTCGGCCTTGGCGCGGGTGCGGTTCCAGGCACGCACGGTGTGGCCCGCCCGGGCGAGGTTGCGGGCCATCGCGGCGCCCATGATGCCGGTGCCGAGGACGCTCACGGTCAGTTCGTCTGTCATGGCCTCAACCTACTTCGACGCGGCGTCGACCAGGCCGTCCAGCCACGCCTGGTGGCCGTTGAGCATCGGGTTCGGCCGCTCGCCCGCGAGGGCGGCCGCGGGCTGCCCGAGCTGGGTCTCCTGGGTCAGGATGCGGACCCGGCCGGCGGGCAGGTCCTCCACCAGCCAGGCGTGCAGGACGTCGAGCCGCTCCTCGGGCGTCCCGTCCTGCCCGGCGGTCCAGGACAGCCGACCGGGGACGCCGTCGGCGGGGGCCTGGAACTCGACGACCAGCGCGTCCAGGGGCGGGAAGCCGAAGGTGCCGAAGCCGAAGACGAGGCCGTCCTTCAGCTCGGGGCCGCCGCCCTGCGGGAAGGAGATGTCGGCGACGTTGTCGTAGTAGCCCTCCCACTCGGAGGTGTCGATCAGGAAGCGCCAGACCTTCGCGGCCGTGAGGCCCTGCACGATCACCTCGTTGGAGACGAAGTTGTCGCCGGTGCCGGGGAGGTACTTCTCGGGCCAGTCGATCGCGTTCTGCGTGGTCATGGGGGTCCCTTCGGGAGAGTGCGGGTGCCGCCGCTCGGCGACGCCTTCGGACGATAGGACCGCGGGCCATCGGGAAACCAATAGAGGGGTCGATATCTACCATCGGAACTCCGATGCCTAGGGCGGATACGCTGGTCGGTATGGAGAACCGGACGAACCGGACGCCCGACATCGGCGAGCTCGTCGGCGGGGGTGGCGGGGCCGCGGCCGGCAGGCAGCTTCCGGCACACGCCGACCTGAACCTGCTGCGTACCTTTCTGGCCGTGTACCGCGCCGGCTCGTTCACGGCGGCCGCCCCGCAGCTGGGGCTCTCGCAGCCCACCGTGACCGCCCAGATCCGCACCCTGGAGCAGCAGACCGGGCGTGAGCTCTTCACCCGGCTCCCCAGGGGGGTGGAACCGACGCCGCCGGCCCACGGGCTCGCCGGGCAGGTCGCCGCGCCGCTCGACGCGCTGGCCTCGCTCGAGGGCGGCGGCCCGCAGTCCGGACAGGGCACGCCGGTGCATCTGGCCGGGCCGTCGGAGCTGCTGTGCGTGCGGGTGCTGCCGGCGCTGGCCCCGCTGGTCGCCGACGGGCTTCAGCTGCGGGTGGCGCAGGGACTGACCGAACCGCTGCTGGAGGAGATGCGGGCCGGGCGGCACGATCTGGTGATCGCCACCCGGCGGCCGCGCGGCCGTGCGCTGGAGTCGGTGCCGCTGGCCGACGAGGAGTACGTCCTGGTCGCCTCCCCGACCTGGGCCCGGCGGGTCGCAGACCACCCGGCGGCGGACAGCGGTCTGTGCGCCGCGCTGCGGGACGTCCCCCTGGTGACGTACGCCGAGGACCTGCCCATCGCCCGGCGCTACTGGCGAAACGTCTTCGGCAAGCAGCTCACCGCCCGCGCCGCGGTCACGGTGCCCAACCTGTACGCGGTCCTGTCGGCGGTCAACGCGGGCGCCGGCTACAGCGTGCTGCCGCACTCGCTGTGCCAGGAGTACCTGGAGGCGGGCCGCCTGACCCGCCTCCACTCCCCCGAGGAACCCCCGCTCAACACACTCTTCCTCGTCCAGCGCCCCGGCAGCGACGCCAACCCCGATGTGCTCCGGGTCGGCGACCGACTGCGGGCGGCGGCGCGGGCCTGGTAGCAACCGGCCTACAGGTCTTGTCCGTTGAGCCGCCCCAGGTCAGGATGTGACTCTGCTCCAGGGGGTGCTCATGCGGATCCGGTACGCCGCCGCGGCCTGCGCCGTTCTCGCGGTGCTGACCTCGTCGACCGGCTGCACGGTGCCGGGGGCGGGCAGTACGGGCATCACGGTGACCGAGGAGGGACAGCCGGTCGGGGTGCTGATGGTCTGTCACCACCACATCGACAGCGCCGTCCTGTACAGCGGCGACGGCGGCGACGAGTCCGAGGACATGGGGAGTTGGAGCCGCGCGGAGCCCGCCACCGGCTTCGTCACCTGGCCACTGCGCACCGGCGGCGGGGGCTGGAGCGTCGACCGGCAGCCGCCGGCCACGCTCGAACGGCAGCGCACCTACGTCCTGTACGGAGCGACCGAGGACAACTCCTGGTCGACGACCGACGTCTCCTTCACGCTCGCCCACCTGGCAGCGCTCACCCCGGGCCGGGTGCGCTACTTCGGGGGCGAGGTGCCGGGCGCCGACGACGACGGTTATCTCACCGCGTCGATCGAGGACTTCCGCGCGGACGCCTGCGAGGACGACTGACCCGCGCCCCCTCCCATACTTGACCGATCATTCTCGTTTGATCTAACGTCACCCCATGGCCAGGACCAAGGAATTCGACCCGGACGCGGCCCTCCAGTCGGCGCTGGAGCTGTTCTGGCGGCGCGGCTACGAGGCCACTTCGATGGCGGACCTCGTCGAGCACCTGGGCATCGGTCGCGCCAGTCTCTACGCGACCTTCGGCAACAAGCACGACCTGTACCTGAAGGCGCTGGACCGGTACGGGGAGAAGCACCAGCCGCTGCTCCTGGACGAGTTGTCACAGCCGGGGCCCGCGCTCCCCGCGGTGCGCGCCGTGGTGCGACGGTTCGCCGCGGAGGCGACGGACGAGGGGAGCCGGGCGTACGGCTGCCTCGTCACCAACACGGCGGCGGAACTGGCCCCGCACGACGCCCCGGCGGCCCGCCGGGTCGAGCGGAGCTGGGAGCATCTGGAGACGCTGCTGGAGTCGGCGCTGGTGCGCGCGCGGGCGCAGGGCGAACTGCCGGCCGGGCGCGATCCGCGGGGGCTGGCGCGCATGCTGCTGGTCCTGCTCCAGGGACTGCGGGTGGTCGGCAAGGCCTCGCCCGATCCCGCGCGGGTGCGGGACGCGGCGGAGCAGGCGCTCACCCTGCTGGACTGACCGACCCCGCCCCCGACGTCGGCCCACGGCAACCGTCGGGCCGCTTCTACCTGCCCACATACTGGAATGATCGGTCTGGAAAGGACTGCCATGCCTCGGAACCGTTTCCCCGGCCGCACCGTACTCGTCACCGGTGGGGGTTCCGGCATCGGACGCACCCTCGCCCTGGCTTTCGCCGCCGAGGGGGCCCGGGTCGTCGTGGCCGGGCGCACCCGCGCCTCGCTCGACGAGACGGTCGGGCTCGTCGAGCGGGCCGGCGGGACGGCCCTCGCCCGGGTCGCCGACGTCTCGCGCGCCGCCGACCTGGACGCGCTCGTCCGGACGGCCGTCGACCGCTTCGGCTCGCTCGACGTCGCCGTCAACAACGCGGGTGTCCTCCGGGCGGGACGGCCGCTCGCCGACGTCGACGAGGAGGACTGGCGGTCCATGGTCGACACCAATCTGACCGGTGTCTTCCTCGCCCTGCGGGCCGAGGTGCGGCAGATGCGGACGCAGCCGGGCGGCGGCGCGATCGTCAACGTGTCGTCCAACATCGGCGTGCACCGGCAGATCCCGGGCCTGACCGCGTACGCCACGAGCAAGGCGGCCGTGACCGCGCTGACCCGTGGTGCCGCGCTGGAACACCTGGGCGACGGCGTCCGGATCAACGCCGTCAGCCCCGGCCCGTCCGAGACGGCCATGTCGCTGCGGCCGGGGGAGTCGGAGGACGAGCGCGCCCTGCGGATGAAGGAACAGTCGCCGCTGGGCCGGGTGTCGTCGACCGAGGAGGTGGCCCAGGCGGTGCTGTATCTCGCCTCGGACGACGCGGCGTCCGTCGTGGGCACCGACCTGGTGATCGACGGCGGGGCCGCGCTGTAGACCGGACGAGCAGTGCAGCGGCCGTGCAGTAGACCGGCCGTGCGGTGAGCGATGCATGCGGTGGGCCGCCCTGCGGGTCGGCCGTGCCGTGGGCGGCGCCGCGTCTCACACGGGGCCCAGCGCCCTCAGCGGATCGTCCAGCACCGGCTGCCAGGCCAACTCGGCCGCGCCGACCACGCTGTTGTGATCGAGGGAGCAGGCGAGGATGGGGACGCCGCCGCTGCGGCCCCACAGGCTCCGGTCGGCGACGACGGCGCGCAGCCGGTCGGGGTCGGCGTCGAGGAGGGTGCGGTGCAGACCACCGAGGATGATCCGGTCCGGGTTGAGGATGTTCACCAGACCGGCCAGCCCCAGGCCGAGCCGGTCGATCAGGGCTTCGGCGGCCATGCGGACCACCGGATCGCCGTACTCCTCGCGGATCAGGTCGTTGGCCTGCTGGAGCAGGGAGCCCTCGGGGCCGGGTTCGCGGCCCGCGGTGGTGAGGAGGGCGAGCGGGTCCGCCTCGACGTCGAGACAGCCCCGGCTGCCGCAGTAGCAGGGGCGGCCCTCGGGGTTGACGGTGAGATGGCCGACCTCCAGGGCGAGGCCCGAACTGCCCGTGTGCAGACGGCCGTCCAGCACCAGCGCGCCACCGACACCCCGGTGCCCGGTGGCCACGCACAGCAGGTCGCGGGCCCCACGTCCGGCGCCGTGCCGGTGCTCCGCGAGGGCGGCGAGGTTGACGTCGTTGCCCACGAACCCGGGGCCGGTGAGCCCGGCGGCGCGGATCCGCTCGGCGAAGATCTCCCGCACGGGCGCGCCCACCGGCCAGGCGAGGTGCAGCGGGTTCAGCGCCAGCCCCTCGGGTTCGGTGACCGCGGACGGTACGGCGAGTCCGGCGCCCACACAGGGCCGGCCCGTCTGCCGCAGCAGTTCGGCGCCGGCGTCCACGGCGGCGCCCAGCACCTTGGCGGGGTCGGCGTCGACGGTCTCGCAGCTGGGCGTGGTGGCGACGATCCGCCCGCCGAGACCGACCAGCGCGGCCCGGAACCCGTCGGCGTGGACCTGCGCGGCGAGGGCGACCGGACCTTCCTCGGCGACCTCGAGCCGGTGGGAGGGGCGGCCCTGGGAACCGGCGGCGGCGCCCGGCCGCGCGTCGACCCTGATCAGGCCCAGCGCCTCCAGCTCCGCGGCGACCGCGCCGGCCGTCGCACGGGTGACGCCGAGTTCGGCGGTGAGGACCGCGCGGGTGGGCGCCCGTCCGGTGTGCACGAGCTCCAACGCGGGCCCGAGCGCACCGCGCCCCCGGTCCAGCCGCGCTCTCGAGGTGGTCCCATCCCCCGCCGGCCGGGGGTCCGCCTTGCCGCTCATGAGGGCGAGTCTCCCATGATCCGTTCCTCAGGTGGCGGCGGGGAAGCCGCTCACCCGCAGGGTGATGTTCAGCCGTCCGGTCAGACCGAGTCCGGCCGGCGCCGTGCCCGGGAGCACCCGGGGCACTCCGTGGTACGCGAGCCGCGACGGCCCCCCGAACACGAACAGGTCGCCGCTGCGCAGCTCGACGTCGGTGTAGGGCCGGGTCCGGGTCCGCGGGTTGCCGAACCGGAAGACGCAGGTGTCACCGAGGCTGAGGGAGACCACGGGCGCGTCGGACTTCTCGTCGGCGTCTCGGTGCATGCCCATCCGGGCGTCGCCGTCGTAGAAGTTGATCAGCGCGATGTCGTACGCGGCTCCCGCGGCCTGCTCCGCTCCCAGCGCGTCGGCCACCGCGCGCCGGCCCAGCTCGCCCAGCCAGGCGGGGAAGGGCTTGACGGGCGCGCCGTCACCGTCGCTGACCGTACGGGCGTAGGCGTACGGGTACCAGTGCCAGCCCAGACAGACCTGGCGGGCGGTCATCGTGCCGCCGCCGGGTGTACGGACCGTGCGCAGGCCGGCCGGCGGACGGGCCCACTCCCGGCAGGCCCGGAGCAGCTCACGCTGGTGTGCCGGGTCCGCCCAGTCGGGCACGTGCACCGCGCCCGGCGCGACCTGCGCACGTTCCCGCGGAAACAGCTCGGAGTCCATGGACCCATCCTCCGCCATGGGGCCGACACCGGGCCTGAGCTGCTGCTCGGTTAGCCTTGAAGCACGATGAACGACCCTATGACGACGCCGTGGGGCGAGGTCACGCTGGCCCGCCACCCCGAGGATCCGCGCGAGACACTGCGCGCCTGGGACGCATCCGACGCGTACCTGCTCAGACACCTCGCGGAGCAGGACGTCCCGCTGACCGGCACGGTGGTGGTGCTCGGCGACCGCTGGGGCGCGCTGGTCACGGCGCTCGCGGCGCATCGCCCCACGCAGATCACCGACTCCTGGCTGGGACAGGAGGCGACCCGGGCGAATCTGGCGCGGGCCGGCGTCGAGACCGGCGCGGTCCGGCTGCTCACCACCCAGGACCCGGTGCCGGAGCGGATCGACGTGCTTGTGGTCCGGGTGCCCAAGAGCCTGGCGCTGCTGGAGGACCAGCTGCTGCGGCTGGCGCCCGCCGTGCACGCGGACACGGTCGTCGTCGGCACCGGCATGGTGAAGGAGATCCACACCTCGACGCTGCGGCTGTTCGAGCGGATCCTCGGGCCGACCCGGACCTCGCTCGCCGAGCAGAAGGCCCGGCTCGTCTTCTGCACCCCGGACCCGTCGCTGCGCCGCCCCGCCAACCCGTGGCCGTACGCCTACGACCTTCCCGACGACGTCGGCGGCGCCCTCTCCGGCCGTCCGGTCGTCAACCACGCCGGCGTGTTCTGCGCCGACCGGCTCGACATCGGCACCCGGTTCCTCCTGAAGCACCTGCCGACGACCAGCGGCACCCGCCGGGTCGTCGACCTGGGCTGCGGCAACGGCATCGTCGGCACGGCGGTGGCGCTGGCCAACCCGGAGGCCGAGGTGCTGTTCACGGACGAGTCGTTCCAGGCGGTGGCGTCGGCGGAGGCCACGTACAAGGCGAACGGGGTCCCGGGGCACGCCGAGTTCCGGGTCGGGGACGGGCTGGCGGGGGTGGCGGACGGCAGTGTGGACGTCGTACTGAACAACCCGCCGTTCCACTCCCACCAGGCGACGACGGACGCCACGGCCTGGCGGATGTTCGCGGGGGCCCGGCGCGCCCTGCGGCCGGGCGGCGAGCTGTGGGTGGTGGGCAACCGGCACCTGGGCTACCACCTGAAGCTGAAGCGGCTGTTCGGCAACAGTGAACTGGTCGCCGGTGACCGGAAGTTCGTGGTGCTGAAAGCCGTCAGGCAAGGGTGAGCCCGACACCCGTGACGATCCGCTCGACGGTGCGCGCCATGGCCTCCCGTCCCGCGCTCAGGTAGGTCCGGGCGTCGACCGCGTCCGGATGCGCGTCCAGGTGCTCGCGGATCGCGCCGGTCATGGCCTGGTTGAGCGCGGTGCCGATGTTGACCTTGGCGATGCCGCCCCTGACGGCGGCCGTCAGCTCGCGGTCCGGGACGCCGGAGGAGCCGTGCAGGACGAGGGGCACGTCCAGGGCGGTGCGGAGCCGGTCGAGCAGGCCGTGGTCGAGGGCGGCGGTGCGGGTGGTCATCGCGTGGACGCTGCCGATGGCGACGGCCAGGGCGTCCACACCGGATTCCGTCACGAACGCGCGGGCCTCGACCGGGTCGGTGCGGGCACCGGGGGCGTGCGCGCCCTTGCCGCCTATCTCCCCCAACTCGGCCTCGATCCACAGCCCTCGGGCATGCGCCAGCTCCACGGCGGCACGGGTCGCGGTGAGGTTCTCCTCGTACGGCAGGCGGGAGGCGTCGTACATGACCGAACTGAAGCCCGCGTCGGCCGCCCGGCTGAGCAGCGGGTCGCTCTGGACGTGGTCGAGATGCAACGCGACCGGCACGGCGGCCCCGTCGGCCGCGACGGCGGCGGCGCGCGCGAGCGGGAGCAGCTGCCCCCGGCGGTAGGCGACGGCGTTCTCGCTGACCTGGAGGACGACGGGCGCCCCGGCGGACTCGGCACCGGCGATGACGGCCTCGACGTGTTCCAGCGTGATGATGTTGAAGGCGGCGACGGCGGTACGGGCCGCGTGCGCCCGGGTGACCAGTTCGCCGGTGGTGGTGAGCGGCACAGCAGCTCCTCTTCGGGAGTCGGGGGCTCAGGGGGTGAGGATCACCGAGCGGGTGAGATGGCGCGGGCGGTCCGGATCGAGGCCGCGGAGAAGCGGCTCGGCGAGCGCGGTGCGGGCGTCGGTGACGCCCCTGTCGCCATGTACGCCGAGATGGGCGCGGAGCAGGGTGAGCGCGGTGGTCGCGAACCGGGTCTGCACGACGGAGCGTTCGTCGGCGTAGTCCAGGACCACGGCGTGATCGGCCGACGCCCCGGCAACTCGTCCGCGTATCGGGAGACTTCGGCTGCGGCGCGGGTCCAGCACGCGGGCTGGTCGGTCAGTTCGTCCTGGACGTGGGTCATGCCCCACCTCTTCCCGACGATGACTGTTCATGCTTGTTGATGCAAGATAGGGCCATCATTCGAGCAACTTCAAGCAGGCGAACGGAGAACGTCGATGTCGCGTGACGCCCGCTGGAAGGCGCTGCTGGAGCTGCTCGTCGAGCGCGGCCGGCTGGACGTCGAGGACGCGGCGGCCGAGCTCGCCGTGTCGGCGGCGACGATCCGCCGTGACTTCGACCAGCTCGCCGAGCAGCAGATGCTGTTGCGCACGCGGGGCGGGGCGGTGGTGCACGGGGTGTCGTACGAGCTGCCGTTGCGGTACAAGACGGCCCGGCAGGCCACCGAGAAGCAGCGGATCGCGAGGGCGGTGGCCGATCTGGTCGCACCCGGCGAGGCGGTCGGGCTGACCGGCGGCACGACGACCACGGAGGTGGCGCGCGCGCTGGCCGTGCGCGGCGATCTGGCGTCCGGCTCGCCCGCGCTGACCGTGGTCACGAACGCGCTGAACATCGCGGCGGAGCTTGCGGTGCGCCCCCAGTTCAAGATCGTGGTGACCGGCGGGGTGGCACGGGCGCAGTCGTACGAGCTGGTCGGGCCGCTCGCGGACGGGGTGCTGGGTCAGATCACCCTCGACGTGGCGGTGCTCGGTGTCGTGTCCTTCGACGCGACGCACGGCGCCGCCGCGCACGACGAGGCCGAGGCGGCGGTCGACCGGCTGCTGTGCGAGCGCGCCGAGCGGGTGGTGGTGGCCGCCGACTCCAGCAAGCTGGGGCGGCGGGCGTTCGCCCGGATCTGCGCGGCCGACACGGTGGACACACTGGTCACGGACACGGCGGCCGACGCGGCGGCGGTGGGCCGGTTCGAGGAGGCGGGAATCAGGGTCCTCCTCGTCTGAACCAGCAGGCCGTACGCCATCGCCCGCCGCCGTGCCGTTGCCGGCCGTCCGCCACCGTGCCGTGCCGTTGTCTGCCGCCCGGCGCCGCGCCCCTGCCGGTCGGCGGCCACGCGCGTGTGGCCGCCGTCGATGGACTAGTCCCCGGCGTGGACGAGTTCGATGTCGTGCTCGTCCACGTCACCGCCGCCGAGGCTGATGCCGCTCGCGCGGGGCGGGTAGCCGGTCGCGACGACCGTGTACTGGCCGCCGTCCAGGTCGGAGAAGGCGTACGCCCCGTCGCTGCCCGTCGTGGCGGTCGCCACGACGTTCCCGGCGGCGTCCACCAGGGTCACCCGGGCGTCGCCCAGCGGAGCGCCGGCGCCGCGTATCGTGCCCCGCACCAGCGCGCCGGGCCGCAACTCGACGTCGACCCGGGTGACACCGGTGCCGGCGATCTCCACCGGCAGCGCCAGCGGCCGGTGCTTGGGCGAGCTGACCGCGAGGGTCACCGGACCCGGCACCAGTTCGGCGACGGAGAACTCTCCCGTGCCGTCGGTCTGCGCGGTGGCCAGCACATCGCCGCGCACGTCCGTGAGGATGACCACCGCCCCGGCGACCGGCGCCCCGCCCTCCGCGGACCGCACCGTGCCGACGAGCCCGCTGGTGCCGCTGAGCAGCACGTCGTACGTCACCGGCGTCGCCCCGACCACCACGGTCGTCGCCTGCGGCCGGTGCGCGTCGGCGGAGGCGATGAGCACATAGGTGCCCTCCCCCGGCGCCTCGAGGGCGTAGGAGCCGTCCGGCGCGGCGGCCGCCCGGCTCAACTGCCGCCCGCCCAGCGAGATCAGGGTGACCGCGGCGCGGTCCACCGGCACGCTCTGGGCGTCCCGCACGTGCCCGCGTATCGGATGCCCGTGGCCGACCGGACCGTCGTCGGTCAGCCCGGGGACGACGGCGACGAGTTCCGCGACCGCGCGGGCCAGCGGCACGGCCACCGCGGCACCCACGATCTGCTCGTCCGGTGCGGCGACAGCCGGTGTGACGGCGGCCGGTGCGGCAACCGCCGGTGCGGCGACGGTCTGTCCGGCTCCGGTCGGTCCCGCCTCGGCCGGCACCGGGGAGACGGCTTCGGCGGCCGACGGCGCCGTGCCCGCCGTCCGCTGCCGCGGGATGAACGCGGCGACGGCGAGGGCCACGAGGGCCGCTCCGGAACCGACGGCCATGACCGCCTTGAAGCCGTTCTCCGAAGGCAGCGCGGTGCCGCCGAAGGTGGTGGTCATCCGGGCCAGGAGCACGCCGGCGACGGCGCTTGCGGTGGACGTGCCGATGGACCGCATCAGCGTGTTGAGACTGTTCGCGGCGGCCGTCTCGGCAGGGTCCACGGCGCCCATGATGAGCGCGGGCATGGCCCCGTAGGCGAAGCCGATGCCTGCGCCGATGACACAGGAGACCAGGACGAGTTCCCACACCGCGTCCATCAGCACGATGTTGAGGCCGTACCCGGCGGCGACGACGACGGCGCCGAGCATCAGGGTCACCTTCGGGCCCCGCGCCTTGGAGATCAGCGCGGAGAGCGGCGCGGTGGCCATCATCACCAGGCCCGTGGGCGCCATGACCAGGCCGGCGGCCAGCAGCGACCTGCCCAGACCGTAGCCCGTCGCCTCGGGCAGTTGGAGCAGCTGAGGGAGCACCAGGGACATCGCGAACATGGAGAAGCCGAAGGCCATCGAGGCGAGGTTGGTCACCAGCACCTGGCGGCGGGCGGTGGTGCGCAGATCCACCAGGGGTTCCGCGACCCGCAGTTCGAACACGCCCCACAGCAGCAGGACGACGACCGCGGCGGCGAAGAGCCCGAGCGTGGTGCCGCTCCCCCAGCCCCAGTCGGCGCCCTTGGAGATCGCGAGCAGCAGACACACCAGCCCGGCCGCCATGCCGAGGGCGCCGACCAGGTCGAAGCGTCCGCCGGTGCGCACCTTCGACTCGGGCACGAAGACCGGGACGAGCACGGCCGCGACGACGCCGAGGGCGGCCGAGGTCCAGAACAGCGTGTGCCAGTCGAAGTGGTCCGCGATGAGCGCGGCGGCGGGCAGTCCGAGGGCACCGCCGATGCCGAGGGAGGCGCTCATGAGGGCGGTGGCCGAGCCGAGCCGCTCGGCGGGCAGTTCGTCACGCATGATGCTGATGCCGAGCGGGATGACGCCGGAGGCGAGTCCCTGCAGGGCCCGGCCGACGATCATCGGGACGAGCCCGTCGCTGAGGGCGGCCGTCACCGAGCCCGCGATCAGCATGAGAAGGCTGACGAGCAGCATGCGGCGCTTGCCGTACATGTCGCCGAGCCTGCCCATGACGGGGGTGGCGACGGCGGCCGCGAGGAGCGTGGCGGTGACCGCCCAGGCCGTGTCGGAGGCCGGGGCGTCGAGCAGCTTCGGCAGCTCCGGGACGATCGGGATCACCAGGGTCTGCATCAGCGAGACCACGATCCCGCCGAAGGCCAGCACCGCCACGACGAGGCCGGCCCGTGGCGCGGCGGACCCCTCCCCCGCCTCCGCGGACCTGGGTTGCGCATGGGACATGGCCGAGCCTCCGTGGGGGATGCGGTTCTGCACGACTGCGCAGCATCGTAAGCCCGCTTGATTGACTCAAGCAACTAGTACTTTCGGTGTGCGGCGTGTGAAGAAACCGGGCAGAGGGCTCCGGGGGGCCGGGGCGCGCAGCGGGACCGGGCAGAGGGCTCTGCCCGGTCCCCACGGCGTCGGCTACAGCGCGCGCTCCAACTGGTCCGCCACCAGCTTCACGAACCGTCCGGGCTCCTTCGGCCGTCCGCCCTCGGCGAGGACCGCCAGACCGTGCAGCAGCTCGGCGGTCTCGGCGAGCCCGGCACGGTCCTCCCGCTCCGTGTAGGCCTGGTTCAGGCCCTTCACGAGCAGGTGATCGGGGTTGAGTTCGAGGATCCGCGGGGCGCGCGGCACCTCCTGCCCCATCGCGCGGTACATGTTCTCCAGCGCCGGGGTGAGATCGTGCGCGTCGGAGACGATGCAGGCCGGGGACACGGTGAGGCGGGACGACAGCCGCACCTCCTTGACGTCCTCCCCCAGTTGCTCCTTCATCCAGCCGAGCAGACCGGCGTACTCCTCGCCCTGCTTCTCGCGCTCGCCGTCGGCCTTCTCGCCGTCCTCCCCGCCGAGGTCGACCTCGCCCTTGGCGACGGACCGCAGCGGCTTGCCGTCGAACTCGCCCACCGCGTCGACCCACACCTCGTCGACCGGGTCGGTGAGGAGCAGGACCTCGATGCCCTTCGCCCGGAACGCCTCCATGTGCGGGGAGTTCTCGATGCTCTGCCGGGACTCACCGGTCAGGTAGTAGACGGCGTCCTGTCCGTCCTTCATCCGCTCCGCGTAACTCTTCAGCGTGGTCGGTTCGTCCGCGCTGTGCGTGGACGCGAACGACGAGACGGCGAGGAGGGTGTCGCGGTTGTCGGAGTCGGTCAGCAGTCCTTCCTTCAGAACGGCGCCGAACTCCCGCCAGAAGGTGGCGTAACGGTCGGGGGCCGCGGTCATCATGTCCTTGACCGTGGAGACGACCTTCTTGGTGAGCCGGCGCTGCATCATCTTGATGTGCCGGTCCTGCTGGAGGATCTCGCGCGAGACGTTCAGCGAGAGGTCCGCCGCGTCGACCACACCCTTGACGAACCGCAGATAGGACGGCAGCAGCGCCTCGCAGTCGTCCATGATGAAGACGCGCTTCACATACAGCTGCACACCGCGCTGGTAGTTCTGGTTGTACAGGTCGTGCGGGGCGTGCGAGGGGAGGAACAGCAGCGCCTGGTACTCGAAGGTGCCCTCCGCCTGGAGCCGGACGGTCTCCAGCGGTTCGCGCCAGTCGTGGCTGATGTGCTTGTACAGCTCGTGGTACTCGTCGTCGGACACCTCGTCGCGCGAGCGCGCCCACAGGGCCTTCATCGAGTTCAGCGTCTCGGGTTCGGCCGCGGTGTCGGCCTCCCCGTCGCCGTCGGTGGTGTCGGCGGTGGCGCCGTCGACCGCCTTCGGGACCAGCCTGATGGGCCAGGTGATGAAGTCCGAGTAGCGCTTGACGATCCCCCTGATCGTCCGGTCCGCGGTGTAGTCGTGCAGCTGGTCGTCGGCGTCGGCCGGCTTCAGGTGCAGCGTGACCGTGGTGCCCTGCGGCGCGTCGTCCACCCTCGCCAGCGTGTAGGTGCCCTCTCCGCGTGACGACCAGCGGGTGCCCTGGCTCTCGCCGGCCCGCCGGGTCAGCAACGTCATCTCGTCGGCCACCATGAAGCCGGAGTAGAAGCCGACGCCGAACTGCCCGATGAGCCCCTCGGCCCCGGCCTCCTCCTGGGCCTCGCGCAGTTCCTGCGCGAACTTCGCCGTGCCCGAGTTGGCGATCGTGCCGATGAGCCGGCCGACCTCGTCGTACGACATCCCGATGCCGTTGTCCCGCACCGTCAGGGTGCGGGCGGCCGCGTCGATCTCGATCTCGATGTGCGGGTCCGAGACGTCGGCGTCGAGCGTGTCGTCCCGCAGCGCGGCGAGACGCAGCTTGTCCAGCGCGTCGGAGGCGTTGGAGACGAGCTCGCGGAGAAAGACGTCCTTGTTCGAGTAGACCGAATGGATCATCAGCTGCAACAGCTGACGGGCCTCTACCTGGAACTCAAACGTTTCTGTCGACATGATGGGCGTGTACCTCACAGGTTCCGGAGTGTCCTGGACTGGCGAGAGCCACTGTAAAACACCAAGTCAGCCTGCGGTGCTCGCTGTTCGTGATCGTCCGGATGCGGGAGACCGGGGCAGGCGGTCCGGGCGGGGGATCAGGGTGGCGGACGGGGTGGCGGACGGGGCGGGAGATCAGCGCCGGATCTCCTCCACCTCCGCGAAGCCTTCCGCTCCGCTCCACCGCAGCCGGGTCAGCCACTCGGTGGAACCACGGGTGAAGACGAGGTCCCCCGAGCCGCCCACGGGGGCGACCTTCGACCAGCCGTCGAAGCTCCTGGTGAGTTTCGTGTCCCACCGGCTGAGGTCCCCCGTGCCGACGGCCGCGATCGACTCCATGGGCGGTTCGCCGTCGTAGCAGTAGTCGCCCCAGTCGGCGATGACCGCGACCGTCGCGTCGAACGCCTTGAGCGTGAGGCTCTGGCACCGGTCGGTCGCGGTCGCGTACACCACGCGCGGCGGGCTCCACACGCGTGTGTCCGCGTCCCGGTGCCGTTCCACGAGCCCGCGTCCCTCGACGTACGCCATGCCCACGCGTCGGCCGTCGGGCAGCCCGATCTCCTCGTCGAATCGAGGGGCCGACGCGGTCGGCGCGGCATCGCCACCCTCACTCGGGCCTGTGGCGGTGCCTTTGGCGGACGCGGTGGCCGTGACGGTCGCCGACCCGCCGCCGTCTCCCTGACCGCCGCAGGCCACCGCGACACCCACCATCAACGCCGCCCCCGCCAGGACCCGCAGCCGTTCTCCGTGCATCCGCATGGCCCCTATGGTCCCCTCTCCTCGGGTCGAGGCAGGTCAGGTCCCATGAGTGACGCGGATCTTGGACTGGCCGTGCGGAAGTTCCTCCCAGTCGTCCATGAAGCCGGCTCGCAGGCCGTGCTTCTCGGCCAGGGCGACGAGGGTGTCGGTGCGGTAGTAGAAGTCCTCGCGCAGCACGTGGTGTTCCTCGCCCTCGGTGCGGTCGAAGGTGAAGTCGAACCAGCCGCCGGGCGCGAGCACCCGCCCCACGTTGGCCAGGCACTCGTCGATGACCGGGAGCGGCGAGTGCGAGAAGACGCTGTGCGCGTGGACGACGTCGAAGTGGGCGTCGGGCAGGAACCGCAGCGTCAGGTCGCGCACCGGCGTCAGCGTCGGCAGCCGCTGCTGCAGTCCCATCTCCACGATCGTGTCCTGCGCGGCCACGAGGATGTCGGGGGAGATGTCGATGCCGTGGTAGTTGCCGGGTTCCAGGTGCCGGATGAACCGCCAGCCGCCCCGCAGGTTGCCGCAGCCGATCTCCAGCATGCGGTGCTCCGGACGCAGACCGTGGCCGAGCAGGTAGTCGAACTGCATGGCCCCGAGGGCGAGCCACCGTTCACGGCTGCGGCTGCCGACGGCCGCGTCCGGATCGGCGCGGGTGTCGGAGCGCATCACCGCGCGGTAGTAGGAGACGTGATCCTGATGGCGGCGGCTCAGCCACAGGTCCCGGGCGGCACGGGCGACATGGCGGGGCACCCGCTCCGGGTGGCGCAGGGCGTACCCGATGCGGTGACCGAGGTCCGCGCGGTTGACGGTGAGCTTCTTGGCAGGCATGCGATTCCCGGCCTTTCCCAACGGTGTTCTCGAGATGCGTGACGTGCGCGAGGTCCCCGGCGATCACGCCGGTTCCTGATCCGTCGCGCGGCTCCGGACTGTCGCGGGGTTCCGGACTGTCGCGGGGTTCCCGGCAGCCGTGCAGGTCCCGGCGGTCGCGCGGTTCCCGAACGGCGTCTCCCGCACGGTGCGGGATCCGGTTCCAGCCTCGCGCTGCTTCGGCGTGTCCGCCTCGTTCGACCGTCTCGGCCGGCCGACCGGTTCGGGCGATCCGGATGTCAGCCGATCGGTTGATGCGGTCGGGCGTCCGTCGCGTTAGACACGGAGGATGAGACACACCGATCCGGACGAGCGCTGGCTGGGCACCGTCGTTCACCTCGCGTTCTTCGTGCTGCTCGGCTCCTCGTTCGTCCGCTTCCTGAGCCGCGACCGGGGCGGAGCGCACGCCGGCTGGGTGGTGGCGCTGTACGCGGCCTTCTGCCTGCTCTACGTCCTCGGGCGGGTCCTGGCCCCGGCGCCCCGGCCCGGTTCCGTGCCGTCCCCGCGCCATCTTGCGTGGCTGGGCTCGGTCTCGGCCGTCTGGGTGGTTCTCCTGGCGCTCGCGCCGAGCGCGACCTGGTGCGCCATGCCGCTGCTGTTCGCCGGCCTGCACGCGTTGCCGACACGGATCGCGGTGCCGCTCGCGGCCGTACTCACCGCGCTGGTCGTGGTCTCGGAGGTGCGCGTGGCCGACGGGGCACTCAATCCGAACATGGTCCTGGCCCCGCCGGCCGTCGCCGCGGTGGCCACCGCCGTGATGGTCCATCTGCAGCGCCAGGGAGCCCGGCAGCGTGTACTGATCGACGATCTGGTCCGGACCCGCCGCGATCTCGCGGCGTCCGAGCGGCAGGCGGGTGTCCTCGCGGAACGTCAGCGGCTGTCCACGGAGATCCACGACACCCTCGCGCAGGGCCTGTCCAGTCAGCGGATGCTGCTGCACGCGGCGGAGCGCGTCTGGGAGTCGGATCCGGACGCGGCGCGGGAGCACCTGCGCGAGGCAGCCGAGATCTCCGCCCGGGGCCTCGCCGAGGCCCGCCGGTTCGTGCACGACCTGGCGCCGGCCGACCTCGCCGCACGCACGCTCCCCGAGGCGCTCACCCTGCTCGCCGCTCGGGAGAGCGGACCGGGTCTTGCCCTGGAGTTCCGGCTCGACGGCGACCCGGGCCGACTGCCCGAACGGGTCGAGGCGGCGCTCCTGCGCATCGCCCAGGGGGCGTTGGCCAACGTACGCGAACACGCCGCGGCGACCCGCGGTGTCCTGACCCTGACCTGCCTGGACGACCTGGTCTCCCTGGACGTCGCCGACAACGGGCGCGGCTTCGGGCCGGGGCCTGAGCTTGAGCCGGGGCCTGGGCCGGGGCCGGGGCCAAAGTCGGGGACGGGGCTGGGGCTGGGGCCAGGGCCGGGGCCTATCGAACCGGCCTACCCGCTCGGTGCCTCCGCCGGTGCACTCACCCCGGACATCGCCCCGACCACCGCCCCTGAGGCCCCTCCGGATATCTCTCCCGACACCTCTCCGGACATCGATCCGGGCACAACTTCGGGCACACCTTCGGGCACGGCTCCGGTGCCGGAACAGGACCGCACGCGCGGGCACGGGCTGCCGGCCATGCGGATCCGGGCCCGGCAGGCGGGCGGCACGCTGAGCGTCGAGTCCACCCCGGGCGAGGGCACTGTCGTCACCGTGGCCGTGCCCCTGACATCGTTCGTCCCCGATCTTCACAAGGAGCCCGTCCCTTGAGCGAGTCCGTGTCCCCGCCGCCCGTCCGGCTGCTGCTGTGCGACGACCATGCCGTCGTCCGGGCAGGTCTGCGCGCCCTGCTGTCCAGCGCCGACGGCATCGACGTGGTCGGCGAGGCGGGCACCGGCGAGGAGGCACTCGCCCTGGCCGCCCGGCTGTGCCCCGACGTGGTGCTGATGGATCTGCAGCTCGAGGGCGGCATGGACGGCGTGACGGCCACCCGGCGCCTGACCGAAGGTCCGGAGGCGGGCCCCCGGGTCCTGGTGCTGACGATGTTCGACACCGACGCCGACATCACCCGCGCCATCGAGGCGGGTGCCACCGGCTACCTGCTCAAGGCCGAGCGGCCGGACGAACTCTTCGCGGCGATCCGAGCCGCGGCGGCCGGCCGCACCGCGCTGTCGGCGCCCGTCGCCGACCGTCTGCTGACGAGGCTGCGCAGTCCGCGCCCCACCCTCTCCGCCCGTGAGCACGAGATCCTCGCTCAGCTGGCCCGAGGCCTGGGCAACCGGGAGATCGCCCGGGCGCTGTTCATCAGCGAGGCGACGGTCAAGACCCATCTCGGGCGGATCTACGGCAAGTTGGGGGTGGAAACACGGTCGGGCGCGGTGGCGGTCGCCAAGGAGAGACGACTGCTGCCGTGACGACGCGACACGGGAAGGCCGGGTGCCGTCACCCGGCCCGCGCCATCGGCCACGCGCCATCGGCCACGCGCCATCGACGCACTACCCCTGACGTCCGGCTCCGGTCTGAGTGGTGGCGCTCGACATCGTCGCGCTGCTGGACGCACCGGGAGGGCGGCCAAGGCCCCACGACGGTCTTGTTCAGTTCCGGACCACCACCTAGCCTGATTTTGTGCCGCAAATAAACAAAACCCGAACACGCGACACGGTGCCAGGTCACGGCAATGACCTCACCCGGCTCCGTATCGCCCTGACCACGTTCTTCGCCCTCGACGGCTTCGTCTTCGCCGGGTGGGTCGTCCGCATCCCGGCCATCAAGGAACAGACCGGCGCCTCCCCCAGCACCCTCGGTCTCGCACTCCTCGGCGTCTCCGCGGGCGCGGTGATCACGATGATGTTCACCGGGCGCCTGTGCGGCCGCTACGGCAGCCACCCGGTCACCGTGGTCTGCGCGGTGCTGCTCTCGCTCAGCGTGACGCTGCCCCCGCTCACCCACTCCGCCGCCACGCTCGGCGCCGTCCTGCTGCTGTTCGGCGCGGCGTACGGCAGCATCAACGTCGCCTTCAACAGCGCCGCCGTCGATCTGGTCGCGGCGCTGGGCAGGCCGGTCATGCCCACCTTCCACGCGGCCTTCAGCCTGGGCGGCATGATCGGCGCCGGTCTCGGCGGGCTGGTCGCGGGATCCATGTCCCCCACGCTCCATCTGCTGGGCCTCGGGATCATCGGCCTGCTCGTCACCGCGCTCACGGCACCCACGCTGCTCCGACTGGATCCGCCGCGGCCGGCGGAGCACGCCGCCGCCGGGCCCGAGGGCTCCACCACCGCGGGGCCCGCCGATCCGGCGCCCGCGAAGGCGGCTACGCACCGGCTGACGCCCCGCACCCGTCGTCTCGTCGTCGTCTTCGGCCTGATCGCCCTCTGCACCGCCTACGGCGAAGGAGCCCTGGCCGACTGGGGTGCCCTGCATCTGCGACAGGACCTGGGGTCCTCCGCAGGGGTCGCCGCGGCCGGGTACTCGTGTTTCGCGCTCGCCATGACGGTCGGCCGGCTCACCGGCACCACCCTCCTCGAACGGCTGGGCCGCACCCGTACGGTGGTGCTCGGCGGCGGTGTCGCGGCGGCCGGGATGCTGCTCGGCGCGCTCGCCCCGGCCCTGTGGGCGGCGCTCCTCGGCTACTCGGTCGCGGGGCTCGGACTGGCCAACCTCTTCCCGGTGGCCGTGGAGCGCGCGGGCGCCCTGGCCGGCCCGAGCGGTGTCGCCACCGCCTCGACGCTCGGTTACGGCGGCATGCTTCTGGGTCCGCCCGCCATCGGCTTCATGGCCGACTGGTTCTCCCTGCCCGCCGCCCTCACCAGCGTGGCCGTACTGGCCGGGGTGGCCGCGGCGATCGGCTTCGCCACCCGTCGCGCGACGGCCGGCTGACGACCGCCGCCCCTCCCCTCGACCGCACTCCATCCGGCACACTCCCCCACATGGAGACTGCCGAGTTCATCCACGCCCTGGACCGGGAAGGCCGGTCGCTCGCCGACGCGGCGGCGGAAGCGGGTCCCGACGCGAAGGTGCCGACCTGCCCGGACTGGCAGGTCAGGGACCTGCTGCGGCACACGGGCGCGGTGCACCGCTGGGCGACGTCGTTCGTGGCCGAGGGCACCCCCGCTCCCCGCCCTTTCGACGAACCGCCGGAGCTGGACGGCGACGCGCTGCTCGACTGGTTCCGCGAGGGCCACCTACGGCTCGTCGGCACCCTGTCCGCCGCCCCGCCCGACCTGCGGTGCTGGCACTTCCTGCCCGCGCCGTCACCCCTCGCGTTCTGGGCCAGGCGGCAGGCGCACGAGACGGCCGTGCACCGCGTGGACGCGGAGTCGGCCCGTGGCCGCGCGCCCGAGGAGATCGCCCGGTACATCGCCGCCGATTTCGCGGCGGACGGCATCGACGAGTTGCTGCGCGGCTTCCACGCGCGCGCCAAGAGCCGGGTGCGGACCGACGAACCCCGGGTCCTGCGAGTACGCGCGACGGACACGGAGGACGCCGTGTGGACCGTACGTCTGTCGGCAGAGCCGCCCGTGACGGAGCGGAACGGCGAGGGGGAAGCCGACTGCGAGGTGTCCGGTCCCGCGGCACCGCTCTATCTGTCGTTGTGGAACCGGCTGCCGCTCCCGGCCGTGACCGGGGACGCCGCACTGGCCACGCTGTGGCGGGAGAAGTCCGCCATCGGCTGACCGGCCGTAGTCAACCGAACAGGCCGTAGTCAAGCGACAGGCCGTACTCAACCGAACAGGCCGTGGTCAAGCGACAGGCCGTACTCAACCGACAGGCTGCCGCGGTCAGTCCGTGAGCATCCGGGTCAACACCGCGCGCTGCACCGGCCGTACGTCGCCGTGCAGCGCGCGCCCTTTCCCGGTGAGCGCGACCCGGACGCCTCTGCGGTCCTCCGGGCACATGCCGCGCTCGACCAGACCGTCCTTCTCCAGACGGGCGACGAGCCGTGACAGCGCGCTCTGACTGAGGTGGACCCGCTCGGCGATCTCCTGGACGCGATAACTGCACGAGCCGTCCGGCGCGGCCGACTCCGCGAGGACGTCCAGCACCTCGAAGTCACTTCCGCACAGGCCGTGTTGGTGCAGCGCCCGGTCGAGTTCGCACTGGGTCCGCGCATGCAGCGCCAGCATGTCCCGCCACTGTTCCACGAGCGCCTGATCAGCCTCGGCCTCACCCTTCTTCGCCGCCATGGGGCGCACCGTAGCAGAGAACGCCAATCATTGCATCGGAATTAAATGCGCTTGCATTCGATGCATGCGCATGTAGTCTCTCCGTCATGACCTCTCCGCTCCCCTCCCCCGCGTCCCCTCTCACCGAGGGCCGCTGGACCTCACGGCTGTGGGGCACCCTGCTGGTGCTGTGCGCCGCGATGTTCCTGGACGCGCTGGACGTGTCGATGGTCGGCGTCGCCCTGCCGTCCATCGGCTCCGACCTCGGCCTCTCCACCTCGACCCTGCAATGGATCGTCAGCGGCTACATCCTGGGATACGGCGGCCTGCTCCTGCTCGGCGGTCGCGCGGCCGACCTGCTCGGCCGCCGCCAGGTCTTCCTGATCGCGCTCGGTGTCTTCGCGCTGGCCTCGCTGCTCGGCGGGCTGGTCGACTCGGGCCCGCTGCTGATCGCGAGCCGGTTCATCAAGGGCCTCAGCGCCGCCTTCACGGCCCCGGCCGGCCTGTCCATCATCACCACGACGTTCCCGGAGGGCCCGCTGCGCAACCGGGCGCTCTCCATCTACACCACCTGCGCCGCCACCGGCTTCTCGATGGGCCTGGTCCTCTCCGGCCTGCTCACCGAGGCGAGTTGGCGCCTCACCATGCTGCTGCCCGCGCCGATCGCCCTGATCGCGCTGGCGGCCGGTCTGAAGCTGCTGCCGCGCAGCGAACGCGAGAAGGACCACAACGGCTACGACGTGCCCGGCGCCGTGCTCGGCACCGCGTCGATGCTGCTGCTGGTCTTCACCGTGGTCCAGGCACCGGAGTCCGGCTGGACCTCCGCACGCACGCTGCTGTCGTTCCTCGCCGTCGCCGCCCTGCTGACCGTCTTCGTCCTCGTCGAGCGCCGCTCGGCCGGCCCGCTGATCCGGCTCGGTGTGCTGCGTTCCGGCAGCCAGATCCGTGCCCAGCTCGGCGCGATGGCCTTCTTCGGCTCGTACGTGGGCTTCCAGTTCCTGGCCACCCTCTACATGCAGACGCTGCTCGGCTGGTCGGCGCTGCACACGGCGCTCGCCTTCCTGCCGGCCGGCGCGCTGGTGGCGGTGTCCTCGACCAAGATGGGCTCGATCGTCGACCGGTTCGGCACTCCGCGGCTGATCGCTGCGGGCTTCGCCTTCATGGTCACCGGGTACGCGCTGTTCCTGCGCGTCGATCTCGACCCGGTGTACGCGGCGGTGATCCTGCCCACCATGCTGCTGATCGGCGCGGCCTGCGCGCTGGTCTTCCCTTCGCTCAACATCCAGGCCACCAACGGCGTGGCCGACCACGAGCAGGGCATGGTCTCGGGGCTGCTCAACACCTCCGTGCAGGTGGGCGGTGCGATCTTCCTCGCGGTGGTGACGGCGGTGGTGACCGCGGGCGCCCCGGCCGACCCCACCCCGCAGGCCGTCCTCGACAGCTACCGGCCCGGACTGGCGGTGGTGACGGCCATCGCCGCCGCGGGCCTGCTCATCACCCTCCCCGGACTGCGCACCCGGCGCGCCCGGGGCTCGGTAGTGATCGCCAGGTCCACCGTGGTGGAGGCGGACGCGGAGCCCGTGGGCGTCCGCGACTAGGAGCCGTCTCGACAGACGGACCCTGAGGGGGAAACCGCCTCCAGGAGTGCGCCCGGCGGGGCCGATTGCCTCGCCGGGCGTACACCTGTGAGACTCGCCGTATGAGCGGGTACGGGGGCCGACGCACGCAGGCCGAGCGGGACGTGATCACCGTCGAGATCGGATACGCGCTGTGCAGTGCGGTGTTCGCGGCGGCGGTGCTCTTCGGGGCGGTCGCCGGTCCGGCGCTGCTTTTCGAGCTGCCGGACCTGGCGGAGAAGTCGCTGCTGCGGGCGGGCCTGGCCCTCGCTCCCATGGTGTTCGTGGTCCGAGTGGTCTCCGTCCTGGTCCGCCTGCGGACGGGCACTCAGCCCAGCCAGCCCGGCCGGACCAACCCCGACTCGTAGGCCAGGACCACCAGTTGGGCCCGGTCCCGGGCGCCCAGCTTCACCATGGTGCGACTCACATGGGTCTTGGCGGTGAGCGGGCTGACCACCAGCCTGCGGGCGATCTCCTCGTTGGACAGGCCGATCCCGACCAGCGCCATCACCTCCCGTTCGCGCTCGGTGAGCCGGCTCAGCGCGTCGGCCGCCGCGGGCTCCTTGGAGCGGGCGGCGAACTCGGCGATGAGCCGGCGGGTGACTCCCGGCGAGAGAAGCGCGTCCCCGGCGACCACCGCCCGTACGGCACGCAGGAGTTCCTCCGGTTCGGTGTCCTTGACCAGGAAGCCGGAGGCGCCCGAGCGGATCGCCTCGAAGACGTACTCGTCGAGTTCGAAGGTGGTCAGCATGATGACCTTGACCTGGGAGAGCGTCTCGTCGTCGGTGACCCGGCGGGTGGCGGCCAGCCCGTCGAGGAGGGGCATCCGGATGTCCATCAGCACGACGTCGGGCCGCAGTTCCCGCACCGCGCGCACCGCTTCCTCCCCGTCGGCGGCCTCGGCCGCCACCTCGATGTCCGGCTGGGCGTCCAGCAGCGCCCGGAACCCCGCCCGGACCAGCGACTGGTCGTCGGCGAGCAGTACGCGGATCACCGTGCCTCCCTCGTCCACCGATCCTGCCCCGTTCGCCGGCCCCACCCCACGCACCGGTCCCGGCCCGTTCACCGGTTCCGCCGCGTTCACCGGTTCTCCCCGGCCTTCGTGGGCAGTACGGCGAGCACTTGGAAGCCGCCGTCGAGGCGCGGTCCCGCCTCGATCGTGCCACCCAGGGCCGCGGCCCGCTCCCGCATCCCGGCGAGACCGTTGCCGCTGCCGCCCGCCTCGGCACCGGTCGCCGGACCGTCGTCGTCGATACACAGCCGAAGCGTCCCGCCACCCTGTTCGAGCCGCACGCGCGCGTGGCGCGAACCCGAGTGGCGTACGACGTTGGTGAGGGCCTCCTGGACGATGCGGAACGCGGCGAGATCCGTGTGCGGCGACAACCGGGGCGGGCGGCCGGCGACATCGACCGTGAGGCCCGCGCGCGCCGCCTGTTCCACCAGTTCGGGCAGCCGGTCCAGGCCGGGTGCGGGGGCGCGTGGCGCGTCCCCCGGCGTGCGGAGGCTGTCGAGCACCTGACGCACCTCGCCCAGCGCTTCCTTGCTGGCGGACTTGATGGTGGTGAGCGCGGTACGCGCCTGCTCGGGGTCGGAGTCGAGGAGCGCGAGCCCCACGCCCGACTGCACGTTGATCACCGAGAGGCTGTGCGCCAGGACGTCGTGCAGCTCGCGGGCGATCCGCAGCCGTTCCTCGTCGGCACGGCGCCGGGCGGCCTGGGCGCGCTCGGCCCGCTCACGGGCCCACTGTTCGCGCCGGATCCGGGCCAGTTCCGCGACCGCCACGATCGCCACGGCCCATCCCGCGACGACGATCTCCTGCCCGTAGGAGGCCGCGTCGTCACCGGCGGGCGGCAGCCATCGGTACAGCCAGTGCGCGACCAGCAGGTGGACGGTCCACAACAGGCCCAGCGCCGTCCAGACGGCCCGCCGGTGCCCGGCGACCACGGCGGTGAAGCAGGCCACGGCCACGGTCAGGAAAACCGGTCCGTACGGGTAGCCGGCGCCCAGGTAGAGGGCGGCGGCGGAGGCCGTGCCGAACACGACGGCCACCGGGTGTCGCTGCCGCCACAGCAGCAGCCCGGAGGCGAGCACCAGCAGCACGCGCGCGAAGACGTCGAGCGGTGCCCGCTCACCCTCCTGCGCATGGGCCGCGAAGTTGGAGCCGATGAGGACGAAGGCGGTGAGCAGCACGGTGGAGCGCCAGGGCCACCGCGCGGCACGCGGCTCCGGGTCCGCCCCACCCTCCCGGCCGTCCCGGCCCTCCCCCCAGCGGCGCAGCCGGCGCGGCGGCCTGTGCGACCACCACTGTCCCGGGCCACCGCGCCCCTGCGTCCCCTCTTCTTCCATGTCCGCCACGCTAGACGCCGCCGGGCGCGCGGGACGTCCGCCGGGCGAGGTGATCAGCCGTACTCCCCTGGAAGTACGCGCCGCCTCTGGAGACGGTGTGGACCCTTGCTCGACGGTCTTCCCCCGGTCTTCACCGGCCTCCCTCACCGGCGCGTGACCACCGGGCCACCGGGCATACCGGGCCACCGGGCCAACACGCCAGCAGGTCGACAGCCGAGTGACGGGCCCCTCACGCTCGGCGGCGCGTCCTAGCGGAGTCCCACCCCTTGGGCGAGGCGTGTGACCGCGTGCCGGAAGAACGGCTCGCGCTCCTCCACGACCCGGTTGAACTGCCCGAACAGCTCGAAGCCGACCAGCCCGTACAGCTGGGCCCACGCCGCCACCAGCGCCGTGACCGCCCCCGGCGGGAGGTCGGGGGCGAGGTCGGCCGCCAGCCGGACCGCCTCGGGGACCAGTTCGTCCGTCAGGAGCGGCACCTCCAGCGCGTGGCTCCGGTGTGCGTCGCGCACGATGCCGATGAGGAGCAGGCCGACGCGGGCGGCGGCCGGGACGGTCGTCTGCGGCGCGCTGTAGCCGGGCACCGGGGAGCCGTAGATCAGCGCGTACTCCTGCGGATGCGCCAGCGCCCAACCGCGGACCGCCTCGCCGACCGTGACCCAGCGCTCGACGGGAGCGGCGTCGGCGACGGCCGCGTGCGCGGCTTCCGCGGTCTCGCCGAGGGAGTCGTAGGCGTCGATGATGAGGGCCGTGAGCAGGTCGTCGCGGCTCGGGAAGTAGCGGTACAGCGCGGAGGAGACCATGCCGAGCTCACGGGCCACGGCGCGTAGCGAGAGCTTGGCCGCGCCGTCCGACGCGAGCTGTCTGCGGGCCTCCTCCTTGATGGCGGCGGTGACTTCGATCCTGGCGCGGGCGCGGGCCCCTCGAACGACGCTGCTCATGCGGGCCAGTGTCCCACGAAAACAGAGCACCGCACCCAACGGGGATCGGTGCACAAAACAGAGAGCACCGCTCTTGCCATGGAGCGGCGAACACGGCAGACTCGATCAAGCGAGAGCAGTGCTCACACTTTCCCGTCCCGTCCCGTTGTCGTTCAGGAGGCAGCAGCCATGTCCACCCACGTGCAGAAGCCCGGCTGGTTCACCGTCAACGTCTTCAACCGCGCCGTGGCCTGGCTGACCCGCCGGGGTCTGAGCGTGTGGGGGTCCCGGGTGCTGGCGGTCCGCGGCCGCAAGAGCGGCCAGTGGCGGACCACCCCCGTCAATCTGCTGACCGTGGACGGGCAGCAGTACCTGATCGCACCGCGCGGCCACGTCCAGTGGACGCACAACATGCGGGCGGTGGGCGGCGGTGAGCTGCGCCTCGGCAAGAGCGTGGAGGAGTTCACCGCGGTCGAGGTCGCCGACGACGACAAGACGCCGTTGCTGCGCGCCTACCTCAAGCGCTGGAAGGCCGAGGTCGGCGTCTTCTTCAACGGGGTGGGTCCCGACTCCCCGGACGCCGAGATGCGCCGGATCGCCCCTGACCACCCCGTGTTCCGGATCACCGTCACGAACCGACGGTGATCCGCGCCCTCCGGGTCAGGAGCCGCTCTCCTCGGCCGCCGGGCCCGCCGTCGCCGCCTGCCGCCGGTCCACCGTGGCCAGCGCCCGCTGGGCCATCGGATGCGAGCGGATGAGCTCGCCCAGGGTCGTCCGGCCGCGGGTGATGTCGGTGAACGCCCGCCAGGCAGGGCGGACACCGGTGAGGGCGGCGTGGAAGAGTCCGGGGCGCCGCTCGAAGAGGGCGAGCATCCGCTTGCCGACGCTCATCTCCACACCGAGCCCGGCCTTGATCGCGAAGGCGTAGTTCAGTGCCTGCCGGCGGGCGTCCACCGCGTCGTGCGCCTCGGAGACACGGACCGCCCACTCGCCCGCGAGCCGGCCCGAGCGCAGCGCGAAGGAGATGCCCTCGCGGGTCCACGGCTCCAGCAGCCCCGCCGCGTCACCGCACACGAGCACCCGGCCGCGCGACAGCGGGGAGTCGTCGGCCCGGCACCTGGTCAGGTGGCCGGAGGAGATGCTCGGCTCGAACCCGGCGAGGCCGAGCCGCCCGATGAAGTCCTCCAGATAGCGCTTGGTCGCCGCGCCCTCGCCGCGCGCCGAGATGACACCGACCGTCAGCGTGTCCCCCTTGGGGAACACCCAGCCGTAGCTGCCGGGCATCGGACCCCAGTCGATGAGGACACGGCCCTTCCAGTCCTCGGCGACCGTCTCCGGCACCGGGATCTCCGCCTCCAGGCCGAGATCCACCTGGTCGAGCTTCACCCCGACATGAGCCCCTATACGGCTCGCGCTGCCGTCCGCGCCGACCACCGCACGCGCCAGCAGCGTCTCGCCGCCCTGGAGGACGACCGCGACCGTGCGCCGGTCCGGCACCGCCGAGCCGTGCTGCTCGACCCGCTGCACGGTGACTCCCGTGCGCAGCTCGGCGCCCGCCTTCTGGGCGTGCTCGACGAGCTGATGGTCGAACTCGGGCCGGTTGATCAGCCCGAACAGCATCTGCCGGGAGCGGCGGGTGCGGGTGAAGCGACCGTTGTTCGAGAAGGTCACCGCGTGCACCCGGTCGCGGAAGGGGAGTTCGAAGCCGGGTGGCAGCGAGTCGCGGGAAGGTCCGATGATGCCGCCGCCGCATGTCTTGTAGCGGGGCAGCTCGGCCTTCTCCAGCAACAGCACCCGCCGTCCCGTGACCGCCGCCGCGTAGGCGGCCGAAGCCCCTGCGGGGCCCGCGCCCACCACGACGACGTCCCACACCTGCCGTGCGTCGTCCGCCGAAGAGTTCTCGTCGTCCGCCGGAGAGTTCTCGCTGCTCACGATGGTCTACTGCTCCTGATCAAGCCGCTTGCCGCACCTGTCCCCCGCATCCTACGGCGGAGATCGCCACGGTCCGCTGTGGGAGGATCGGCGGCGCGCGCGCCCCACATCCCGGCAGGCGCGTACGCTCGCACGGTCACCCGTACGGACCAGTACACACCAGTACAACGTCGCACCCACAAGGAGCGTGCCCATGTCGTCGAATCCGGTCGCCGAGACCGTCGCCTCGCTGCTGCCCAGGGCACGGGCGGAGCTCACCGAGCTGGTGGCCTTCAAGTCGGTGGCGGACTTCGACCGGTTCCCCAGGAGCGAGAGCGAGGCCGCCGCGAACTGGATCGCGGACGCGCTGCGCGCCGAGGGCTTCCAGGACGTGGCCCTGCTCGACACCCCGGACGGCACGCAGTCGGTGTACGGCTGTCTGCCCGGCCCGGCCGGTGCCAGGACGGTCCTGCTCTACGCCCACTACGACGTGCAGCCGCCGCTGGACGAGGCCGGCTGGACCACCCCGCCCTTCGAGCTCACGGAGCGCGACGGCCGCTGGTACGGCCGCGGCAGCGCCGACTGCAAGGGCGGCGTCATCATGCACCTGCTCGCGCTGCGCGCCCTGAAGGCGAACGGGGGCGTCCCGGTCACGGTGAAGGTGATCGTGGAGGGCTCCGAGGAGCAGGGCACCGGTGGTCTGGAGCGGTACGCCGAGCAGCACCCCGACCTGCTGGCGGCCGACACCATCGTCATCGGCGACGCGGGCAACTTCCGGGTCGGTCTGCCGACCGTCACCTCCACGCTGCGCGGTATGACCATGGTGCGGGTGCGGGTCGACACCCTCGAAGGTAACCTGCACTCCGGCCAGTTCGGCGGAGCCGCGCCGGACGCGTTGAGCGCGCTGATCCGCGTCCTGGACTCGCTGCGCGCCGAGGACGGCTCCACGACCGTCGACGGCCTCACCGACGACGCGCACTGGGAGGGCCTGCAGTACGACGAGGCGCAGTTCCGCCAGGACGCCAAGGTGCTGGACGGAGTCGGCCTGATCGGCTCCGGCACGGTCGCCGACCGTATCTGGGCGCGCCCCGCCGTCACCGTCCTCGGCATCGACTGCCCGCCGGTCGCCGGCGCCACCCCGTCCGTGCAGGCGGGCGCCCGTGCGCTGGTCAGCCTCCGGGTGCCGCCGGGCGTGGACGCGGCCGAGGCGACGAAGCTGCTCCAGGCCCACCTGGAGGCCCACACGCCGTGGGGCGCGCGGGTGAGCACCGAACAGGTCGGCCAGGGCCAGGCGTTCAGCGCCGACACCGCCAGCCCGGCGTACGCGGCGATGGCCGACGCGATGGCGATCGCCTACCCCGGTCAGGACATGCAGTACGCGGGTCAGGGTGGTTCCATCCCGCTGTGCAACACCCTGGCCTCGCTCTACCCGAAGGCGGAGATCCTCCTCATCGGCCTGAGCGAGCCCGAGGCGCGGATCCACGCGGTCAACGAGAGCGTGTCCCCCGAGGAGTTGGAGCGGCTCTCGGTGGCGGAGGCCCTGTTCCTGCGCAACTACGCGGCCGGCTGACCCGCTCTGCCGTCGGCAGAGGGCCTCGCCCACCGGGCGGGGCCCTCTCCACGGTCGCCCCATGGACGTCATCGAACTCCTCCCCCCGCCTGCACCTGCTCCGCTTCCCGGTCGGCCAGGCCTGTCTCTGGCGCGACGGCGACGAGTTGACCCTGGTCGACGCGGGGCCGCCCGGCTCCGGCGGGGCCGTCGCGGAGGCGGTCACGGCCCTCGGGTACCGGCCCGGGGCCGTACGACGGATCGTCCGCCGACTGGCCTCCCTGGACACGGACATGGCCTGTTTCGGGCACGGCGACCCGGTGACCGCAGGAGCGTCGGCGGTGCTGCGAAAGACGGCGGAAGACCATCCTGCCCCGCGGTGACGGCCGTGCGTGCAGCAGCTCCTACCCGGTGAAGTGGCTCGTCACCGACGTGTGTGGTGGAGGGGTTCGAGCGGCGGTTGCGGGAGGAGAGCCGGTCGGCTGCCTTCCCTGCGCAGGCGCTGCGGCGGAGCTCGTCCCCGTAGTGGCGCTCACTCGGTCGGCACGCCCGCCTCCAGGTACAGCGCCGCCCCGCGCTCGCGGGCGCGCAGCGCCCAGCGCAGTCGCTCGTAGCGGACCGGCGGCAGGAGATCGGCCGCCTCCTCCTCCGTGACGAAGCGCCAGGCCCGGAGTTCGGGGCCGGGCAGCAGCACCCCCGCCACGGCGGCGGCGTCGAGCCGTCCGCCGTCGAAGAGGAGGCGCAGCCCACCGTAGGCGGGCGGGGTCGGCCGTTCCCAGTCGACGACCAGCAGCCGGGGTATGTCGTCCAGCCGGATGCCGGTCTCCTCCTCGACCTCGCGCACGCCCGCGCGCGCGGGCGCCTCGCCGGGCTCCACCACTCCGCCGGGGAACTCCCAGCCGGGCTTGTACGTCGGGTCCACGAGCAGCACCCGGTCCTGCTCGTCGAAGAGGAGGACCCCGGCGGCCACCGTCTCGGCGGTGGGCTCGGGGGTCTGCACGATGTCGCACGGGGCCACGCTGCCGCTGCCCACGGCCTCGGCTATCCGGGCGGCCGTCTCCCGCGGGGTGAGGACTCCGTTGTCGACGGGATGGGCGTCGGCGGTGAGCCAGGAGGCGAGGGCGGCGTGGTACGGCTCGATGTGGTCGTACGACCACTGACGGACGCGTATCTCGCCGTCGGGGAGGTCCGGGGGGACCTCACGGGCGGCTATTCGCTCGCGCAGGATCGTTTCCCCCGGGGCGAGGAGCACATGGCGGACGGAGATCCGGCGGGCGGCGAGACCGCCGAAGATCTCGTCGCGGTACTCCTGGCGCAGCAGGGTCATGGGGACCACGAGGGTGCCGCCCAGCTCGGCGAGCAGCGCGGCCGCCGTGTCGATCACGAGCCGCCGCCAGATCGGCAGGTCCTGGAAGTCGCCGACCTCGGCGAGACGTTTGGGCGGCAGCAGATACGGGAGAGCTCCGCCGATGACCTCGGGGTCGAAGAGCGTGCTGTTCGGGATCAGGTCGATCAATTCCCGTGCGGTGGTGGTCTTCCCCGCACCGAACGCGCCGTTGATCCAGACGACGGTCACAGGTCCCCCTCTTCTGTTGGCCCCCTGTGGCTTGCCCGCTCCACCCTGCCACGGAAACCAGTTCCCGTTGAGGGCGCACGAACGCCGTGGCGCCGACCCCCTCGCGGTGGGGTGCCGGCACCACGGCGTTCGTGGTCGGTGCCCGGTCCGTCAGCCGTTCTGCCCCAGGGCGTCGTCGTCGACGGCCAGGCTGTCACTGGCGATGGTGTGGTCGAGGGTGCTGAGGGTGTCGCCCACGTTCAGCCCTTCGAGGTCGGCACCGGTCAGGCCGTGCGAGGGGGTGATCGCCGCGACGACGAAGCCGGTGGCGAGGGAGGCGATGGCGAGCATGCTGCGCTTCTTCATGCGGGGATCAACGGCGTCGACGGCGTCGGGGTCACGCGTCACCCGGTAATCCCCGCGCACGATCGACCGGTCTGCGGCGAGAATGCCGTGGTCACCGACGGTTCGTTCGGAGGAGCTACGCCATGATCGGCCCGCAGCACGCCCATGCCTGCCTGGACGGTCTGGTGACGGGCGACGCCTTCGGCGACAGCTGGTTCACCCGCTCCGACGAGCCCGCCGAGGAGTGGTGGGCGGCGCGGGAGCCGCGTCCCGCGCCCTGGTTGTGGACGGACGACTCGGCGATGGCGTTCGTCCTGTTCGCCCATCTGACGGAGCACGGGGAGGTCCGTCCGGACGACCTGGCGCGGCGGTTCGCCGCCGAGTACCGCCGCGACCCGGGCCGTAAGTACGGCCCGTCCATGCACAGCGTGCTGCGGCGCGTCGGCGAGGGCGAGGACCGGCGGGCGGTGACGACGGGACAGTTCGGCGGACAGGGTTCGTACGGCAACGGCGCCGCGATGCGGGTTGCCCCGCTGGGCGCCTGGTTCCGGGACGACCTCGCCGCGGCCCGCGAGCAGGCCCGGCTGTCGGCGCTGGCCACCCATGCCCACCCCGAGGCGGTCGCGGGCGCGGTGGCCGTGGCGGTCGCCGCCGCGCTGGCGGCCGCCGGCGCGGGCCGGGACGCCCCTGAGCGCGACGCGTTCTTGCGGGAGGTCGCCTCGCACCTGCCGGACAGCGACGTCCGCTCCGGGCTGCTGGTGGCCGCGGGTCTCCCCGAGCGCGCCTCGGTGCGCCACGCCGCGTCCGTGCTGGGCTCGGGGACGCTGATCTCGGCTCCGGACACGGTGCCGTTCGCCCTCTGGTCCGCCGCGGGGCACCTGGACGACCTGCCCGAGGCGCTGTGGCAGACCGTCGGCGGGTGGGGCGACCGCGACACGACCTGCGCCATCGCGGGAGGCGTGGTCGCGTCCCGGACCGGCACGGACGGTGTCCCCGCCCTCTGGCGGCAGTCCTGCGAGGCCATCCCGGCCTGGAGCGGCTGGGACGCCGGCACGGCGGCCGGGACGGCATCCGGGAGGGCGGGCCGGCCCGTCGTCGAGTGAGCGTCGCCCGGCCGGCCGGGTGGCGGTCGGGCCCCGCCCGTGCCCGCACCGCCCCAGCTCGTCCGACGCGCACACGAGCACCGGCAACCCGGTCCGGTCCGGTCCGCCGGTGCCCCGCACACCACGGCGACGCCGGAAACGTTTTTCCAGGCGGCCGCCCGTCGGCGTCAGACCCCCGCCGCCGTGGCGCCCGCGCCCGCCCCGGCCCCCGCGCTCGCCGACAGCGCTGCCGCGGCCGCACCCACCAGGCCCGCGTCCGTGCCCATCTGCGCCGGCGTCACGGTCAGGCGCTGCACGAAGGAGAGGGTGGCGTAGTCGCGAAGCGCCCGGCGCAGGGGGGCGAACAGCACCTCGCCCGCCTTGCCCACGCCCCCGCCGATCACCGCGATGTCGATCTCGACGAGGGTCGCGGTGGCCGCGATACCGGCGGCCAGGGCCTGGGCGGCCCGTTCGAAGGACGCCACCGCGACCGGGTCGCCCGCGCGGGCGGCGGCGGCCACCGCGGCCGCGGAGGTGTCGCCGTCGGGGCCGGGCAGCCAGCCGTTCTCGAGGGCCCGGCGGGCGATGTGGGGACCGCTGGCGATGCGTTCCACACAGCCGCGGCCGCCGCACGGGCACGGGTCCCCGTCGAGTTCGACGCTGATGTGGCCGATGTGTCCGGCGTTGCCGGTGGGGCCGGGGTGCAGTCGGCCGCCCAGCACCAGACCGCCGCCGACGCCGGTGGAGACCACCATGCACAGCGCGTTGTCGTGCCCGCGGGCGGCGCCCTGCCAGTGTTCGGCCGCGGTGATCGCCACGCCGTCGCCGATGAGTTCGACGGGGAGGTTCCCCGTCACCGCCCGGACCCGGTCGACCAGCGGAAAGTCGCGCCAGCCAGGCACGTTCACCGGGCTGACGGTGCCCGCCGAGGCGTCCACCGGACCCGCGCTGCCGATGCCGACGGCTCGGACGCGCCCCCACAGCGGAGCCGCGGTCAGCTCCGCCAGCGTCTCCTCGACGGCCCGCATCACGGTGTCGCCGTTCTCCTGAGCGGGCGTGGGGCGCTGCGCGCGGGCCAGGATCGTGCCGTCGCCGTCCACCAGCGCTCCGGCGATCTTGGTGCCGCCGATGTCGAGCGCGGCCACGAGGTCGGTGTACATCAGTCTGGTTTCTCCCGGTCCACCATGGAAGGGCTGGCCGGTCCAGCGATTGGGGGCCGCGGGCCGGAGATGCGGTGGACAGTCTCTCCCGCATCTGACAACGTTGTCCAGGCTCTATGCTCGACGCCACATCCTCATACACACCCTGGGACCCACGCATCCCCGTGCGCAACACTTTGTGGACGGCGTGCATGGCCGACCTCCCGTGGACGACAGGACAGGACACAGCATCGTGCCCGAGACGCAGCGCCGGCCCGAGAGCCGCTACGGCAACCGTCCCACCATGAAGGACGTCGCCGCTCGCGCCGGAGTCGGCCTCAAGACGGTCTCCCGCGTGGTGAACGGCGAGCCGGGCGTCACGCCCGAGACGGAACGCCGCGTCCAGGAGGCCATCGACGCGCTCGGCTTCCGCCGCAACGACAGCGCCCGGGTGCTGCGCAAGGGCAGCACGGCCAGTATCGGCCTGGTCCTGGAGGACCTCGCCGACCCGTTCTACGGGCCGCTCAGCCGTGCGGTGGAGGAAGTCGCCCGCGCCCACGGCGCCCTGCTCATCAACGGCTCCAGCGCCGAGGACCCGGACCGGGAGCAGGAGCTGGCGCTGGCGCTGTGCGCGCGCCGGGTGGACGGTCTGGTGGTGATCCCGGCCGGCGACGACCACCGGTACCTGGAGCCCGAGATAAAGGCGGGCGTCGCCACGGTGTTCGTGGACCGGCCGGCCGGGCAGATCGACGCCGACTGCGTCCTGTCGGACAACTTCGGCGGCGCCCACGAGGGCGTGACCCATCTCGTGGCGCACGGCCACCGCCGGATCGGCTTCATCGGCGACATGCCCCGTATCCACACCGCCGCCGAGCGTCTGCGCGGCTACCGGACGGCGATGGAGGACGCCGGCATACCCGTCGAGGACGCCTGGATGTCGCTGGGCGCCACCGATCCCCTGCGGGTGCGCCGCGCGGCCGAGGACATGCTGTCCGGGCCCGCGCCGGTCACGGCGATCTTCTCGGGCAACAACCGGGTGACGGTCACCGTGATCCGGGTGCTCGCCGAGCAGGCCCGGCGGGTCGCCCTGGTGGCCTTCGACGACCTGGAGCTCGCCGACCTGCTCCAGCCGGGGGTCACGGTGGTCGCCCAGGACGCGGCCACTTTGGGCCGTACCGCCGCGGAGCGCCTGTTCGGGCAGCTGGACGGCACTCTCATCACCCCCGAGCGCATCGAACTGCCGACCCGGCTCGTCACGCGCGGCTCGGGCGAACTGCCGCCGGCCGACTGAGACGCCATGGACACCCGCGACGAGCACCGCACACTTCGCGCGCTGGGCCTGGCCGACGCGCCGCGCGACCACCCGCTGAGCTATCCCGGCGCCTGGCCGGCCACGTCCGGGCTGCTCCACGGGGACGAGCTGCTGCCGCTGGACCGGCTGACGCATCCCGGGCGCACTCCGGTCGTGGCCGTCGGGTCCAACGCCAGTCCCGCCCAACTGCGGCACAAGATGGCCGAGTTCGACGTCACCTCACCGATCCCCATGGTGAGGGCCCGGGTGACGGGCATCGACGTCGGCGTCTCGGCGCATGTCAGCCGCGTGGGCTATGTGTCCGCGTCCCCCGTCGACGCCCCCGGCGTCACCCGGGAGTTGTTCGTCATCTGGCTGGACCCGGAGCAACTCGCCCTGATCGACGCGACGGAGCCGAACTACGACCGGGTCCTGCTGCCCGCGCCGGGTTTCCGGGTCGAGCTGGAGAACGGCGAGGCACTGCTCGACGCGTTCGCGTACGTGAATCATCATGGCGTGCTGCACCACGGCGACGGCATCCCGCGCCGCCATCCCGGGCAGCGCGCCCTGATCACCGAACTCCTCGCACGGTCAACGGCGTTGCGGGAGCTGTTCGGGGCGACCCCGGAGGAGTTCTGTGCCCGCGCCAGGGCCGACGCCGGGCTGTGCGACCGGGGTACCCGGCTGTTCGCGGAAGAGAAGCTGGTGACCGCGTCCGGCCTGGAACACCTGCACGTCCGATAGAATGATCGAACGGCATCGCGTGTCGGTCACCGGCCGGGTGAGGCATGGAGGTGCCCGTGAGTTTGCCTTACGGAGGCATTCCACACATGTCAGTCGAGTTGAACCACACCATCGTCCACTCCCGCGACAACCGGGAGTCCGCCGAGTTCCTGGCCCACATCCTGGGACTCGAAGTCGGGCCCGAGTGGGGCCCGTTCGTCCCGGTGAACACCAGCAACGGCGTCACCCTGGACTTCGCCGCCGTCCCGGTGGAGTCGATCGTCATGCAGCACTACGCGTTCCTCGTCTCTGACGAGGAGTTCGACGCGGCCTTCGAGCGGATCGAGCGGGCGGGGATCACGTACTTCGCCGATCCGCACGGCAAGCAGCCGGGTGAGATCAACCATCACCACGGCGGCCGGGGTGTGTACTTCATGGATCCCGCCGGGCACGGCATGGAGATCATCACGACCCCGTACACCTTTCCTGAGCAGTAGTCGCCCCTGAGGGCCGGTGGCCGGTCGGCGTCTCTCACCCCGGCCGGTCACACCCCCTGCGCGCTGTCGCCCCGCTGCCGGCCGCCCTACTGCCCGGAGACCGTCAGATCACCTCGGCGCGGCGTCGCGAAGCTCTCCAGGGCCGCCCGGCCGAGCCCGGTGGCGCCGCTCACCTCGGCGAGGTCGAGGGCGCCGCAGTCCAGGCCGCGCAGCAGGTAGCCGCTGAGGGCCTTGGCGGTCGCGGGCTCGTCCATCACATCGCCGCCGGCCCGGTTGGCGTACCGCGCGAGCCGCTCGGCGGCCTGGGCGAAACCCTCCCGGTAGAAGGCGAAGACGGCCGCGTAGCGGGTGGGGATGTGCCCGGGGTGCATGTCCCAGCCCTGGTAGTAGGCGCGGGACAGGGCGCGGCGGGTGAGTCCGTAGTGCAGCCGCCAGGCGGCGTGCACCTGCTCGGTCGGGCCGACCGGCAGCACGTTCGTGGAGCCGTCCGAGACACGTACCCCGGTGCCGGCGGCCGCGACCTGCATGATCGCCTTGGCGTGGTCGGCGGCGGGGTGGTCGCTGGCCTGGTAGGCGGCGGAGACGCCGAGACAGGCGCTGTAGTCGAAGGTGCCGTAGTGGAGGCCGGTGGCGCGGCCCCGGGCCGCCTGGATCATGCGGGCGACCGTGGCGGTGCCGTCGGTGGCGAGGATGGACTGGCTGGTCTCGATCTGGATCTCGAAGCCGAGCCGTCCGGGGTCGAGGCCCCGCGCCCGCTCGAAGGCCTCCAGGAGCCGGACCATCGCGGTGACCTGCTCCGGATAGGTCACCTTAGGCAGGGTCAGCACCAGGCCGTCGGGAAGGCCGCCGTTCTCCATCAGGCCGGTGAGGAAGATGTCGAGGGTGCGGATGCCCCGGTCGCGCACCGCGGCCTCCAGGCACTTCATGCGGATGCCCATGTACGGGGCCCCGGTGCCCTTCGCGCTCGCCTCCGCGATCAGCCGGGCCGCGCGGGCGGCCGTCGCGTCCTCCTCGGCGTCCGGGCGGGGGCCGTAGCCGTCCTCGAAGTCGACGCGCAGGTCCTCGATGGGCTCGCGCTCCAGCTTGGCCCGCACGCGCGCGTACACGGGCTCGGCGAGGTCCTGGGAGAGGCCGAGACAGGCGGCGAAGGACGCCGCGTCGGGGGCGTGCTCGTCGAGCGCGGCGAGGGCCCGGTCGCCCCAGGAGCGGATGGTGTCGGCGTCGAAGGCGTCGCCGGGGACGTAGACGGTGTGGACGGGCTGCCGGGTGCCGGGGTCGCCGGGGTAGCGACGGTCGAGTTCGGCGTCGACCGGGGCGAGGGAGGCGCTGATCTCCTCGCTGACGGCGCCCGCGAGGCTCGTCGTGACCGTCTCCTGCTGGCCCTGACCCATTCCACACCCTCCGGTTTTTCCGCTGTACGGAATCAACAATCCGTAGAGCGAAGTTATCCGTGCAGCTTCCGGCAGGTCAACACCCTGTCCACGGCGCGGCCCCCGCGGTCACCGGCACTCACCGGAACACCGCCTCCCCCGTATCCCCCTTCCGCACAACCGTCCTCACCTTCATCCTGTCTCACAAGGGAGGGAACATATGACCGGCACCACGGTGCAGACCCGACGGGCTGGGCTGCGCACGGCCCTGGCCGTCCTGGCGACCGTGCCCGTGCTGGGCACGGCAGGGTCGTCCGCCACCCGGCACGAGAGCCAGGCGCGCGGGGCGCTTCAGTCCGCGCCCGTGCCGCCACTGAAGGTCATGACCTTCAATCTGCGCTACCCGGGCGCCAAGGACGCCCACACCTGGGCGGTCCGCCGTCCGGTGATGCGCGCACTGCTGCGCGGGGCCGCACCGCACGTCATCGGCACCCAGGAGGGTCTGCCGGCCCAGTTGCGCGACATCGAGGCCGACCTCGGTCCGCACTACGACTGGATCGGCAAGGGCCGCAGCGTGGAAGACCCGGAGGCGGTGGCCGTCTTCTACGACACCCGTCGGCTCGCCCCGGTCGAACACGCGCACTTCTGGCTGTCCGACACACCCGACGTGCTCGGCTCCAACACCTGGGGGGCGGACTACCCCCGCATGGTCACCTGGGTCCGCTTCCGTGATCTGCGCGCGCGGCAGGAGTTCTACGTCCTCAACACCCATCTCGACAACGCCAGCCAGTACGCGCGCGTGCGCTCCGCCGACCTGATCGCCGCACGGATCGCCCGCCTGGACCGCTCCCTGCCACTGCTGCTGACCGGGGACTTCAACGCCGTCGCCCACGTCAATCCGGTCTACGACAGGCTGCTGGCCGCCGGGCTGGTCGACACCTGGGACACGGCACGCGCGCGTGGCGGGGCCTACGCGACCTACCACGGGTACAAGCCGCTCACGCCGAACGGGGACCGGATCGACTGGATCCTGGCGACGCCGGGCGTCACCGTCCACCGGGAATGGACCGACACCTTCCACCTGGACGGCCAGTACCCGAGCGATCACCTGCCGGTGCAGGCCTCGATGACCCTGGAATGAGCCGAGGCCCCCGTGACCTGTGCGGTCACGGGGGCCTCGGACAGTCCTGCGACTGCCGGGTGATCAGCCCTTGCGGGTGTTGATCTCCTCGGTGAGCTGCGGGACGACGTCGAAGAGGTCGCCGACGACGCCGTAGTCGACCAGATCGAAGATCGGGGCCTCGGCGTCCTTGTTGACGGCCACGATGGTCTTCGAGGTCTGCATGCCGGCGCGGTGCTGGATGGCGCCGGAGATGCCGTTGGCGATGTAGAGCTGCGGCGAGACGGACTTGCCGGTCTGGCCGACCTGGTTGGTGTGCGGGTACCAGCCGGCGTCCACCGCGGCGCGGGAGGCGCCGACGGCCGCGCCGAGGGAGTCGGCGAGGGACTCGATGAGGGCGAAGTTCTCGGCGCCGTTGACACCGCGGCCGCCGGAGACCACGATCGCGGCCTCGGTCAGCTCCGGACGCCCGGTCGACTCACGCGGCGTGCGGCCGGTGACCTTGGTGCCGGTGGCCTGGGCGGAGAAGGTCACCGCGAGGGCCTCGACGGCGCCGGCGGCCGGGGCGGCCTCGACGGCGGCCGAGTTCGGCTTCACGGTGATGACCGGGATGCCCTTGGAGACACGGGACTTGGTGGTGAAGGACGCGGCGAACACCGACTGGGTGGCCACCGGACCCTCGGCGCCGGCCTCGAGGTCGGTGGCGTCGGTGATGATGCCGGAGCCGATGCGCAGCGCCAGACGGGCGGCGATCTCCTTGCCCTCGGCGGAGGACGGGACGAGGACGGCGGCCGGGGAGACCGACTCGACCGCGGCCTGGAGCGCGTCGACCTTCGGTACGACGAGGTAGTCGGCGTACTCGGAGGCGTCGTGGGTCAGCACCTTCACGGCGCCGTGCTCGGCGAGCGCGGCGGCGGTGTTCTCGGCGCCCGCGCCGAGGGCGACGGCGACCGGCGCGGCGATGCGGCGGGCGAGCGTCAGCAGCTCCAGGGTGGGCTTGCGGACGGCGCCGTCCACGTGGTCGACGAAGACGAGGACTTCAGCCATGGGATTGCTCTCCTGCGAAACGAAGTTGAGGGGCGGTCGGCGAAGGGCCTTTAGATGAACTTCTGGCCCGCGAGGAACTCGGCGAGCTGCTTGCCGCCCTCGCCCTCGTCCTTGACGATCGTGCCCGCCGTGCGGGCCGGACGCTCGGTCGCGCTGTCGACCGCGGTCCAGGCACCCTCGAGGCCGACCTCTTCGGCCTCCAGGTCCAGGTCCGACAGGTCCCAGGCCTCGACCGGCTTCTTCTTGGCCGCCATGATCCCCTTGAACGACGGGTAACGCGCCTCGCCCGACTGGTCGGTGACCGACACGACGGCCGGCAGGGAGGCCTCGAGCTGCTCGGAGGCGGCGTCGCCGTCCCGGCGGCCCTTGACGGTGCCGTCCTCGACGGAGACCTCGGAGAGCAGGGTGACCTGCGGGACGCCCAGGCGCTCGGCCAGCAGGGCCGGGACGACGCCCATGGTGCCGTCCGTGGAGGCCAGGCCGGAGATGACCAGGTCGTAGCCGGCCTTCTCGATCGCCTTGGCCAGCACCAGGGAGGTGCCGATGGCGTCGGTGCCGTGCAGGTCGTCGTCCTCGACGTGGATCGCCTTGTCGGCGCCCATGGAAAGGGCCTTGCGGAGCGCGTCCTTGGCGTCCTCGGGGCCCACCGTCAGGACGGTGATCTCCACGTCGTCGTCGGAGTTCTCGGAGATCTGCAGCGCCTGCTCGACCGCGTACTCGTCGAGCTCGGAGAGCAGACCGTCCACGTCGTCCCGGTCGACGGTCAGGTCATCGGCGAAGTGCCGGTCGCCAGTGGCGTCGGGCACGTACTTCACAGTGACAACGATCCTCAAGCTCACGCCGGCTCTCCTACTGCATCGTCAGTTCTCGGCTGCCTTCTTCCAGGCAGCATAGGCGCCACAAGCGGCCGATCCCGGTCGGGGCGGCCCGCGCTCCGACCGAAATATTACTCGTCAGTACACCCAGTTCGTTCCCGCTAAGCAAGCGCTTTGAACTGTGACCTTTGCAACGCAGCGTAATCGGAACTCGACGAGTTCGCAGGAAGGCCCGGCAGTGATCAATCCCGCAGGGCGGTGAACCGCCCCTGGTGGTAGAGCAACGGGCGGCCCGCGCCCTCCGGGTCACCGAGGACCACCTCGGCCAGCACGATGCGGTGATCGCCCGCCGGGACCCGCGCGACGACCCGGCACACCAGCCACGCCAGCACGTCGTCCAGCACCGGAACACCCTGCGGACCCTCGCGCCAGGCGGTCGGCGCGCCGAAACGGTCGGCGCCGCTCCTGGCGAAGGTGGCGGCCAGCTCCTGCTGGTGCTCGCCGAGTATGTGGACGCCCACGTGCGTGGCCCGGGAGAGCACGGGCCAGCTGGAGGCTCCGGTGCCGATGCCGAAGGAGAGCATCGGCGGCTCGGCGGAGACGGAGCTGAGCGAGGTGGCGGTGAAGCCGACCGGGCCGCTCTCACCGGCGGCGGTGATCACGGCGACCCCCGCGGCATGCCGGCGGAAGACGGAGCGCAGGAGGTCGGGAGAGGCCAGGCGCGGGGAGCCGAGGCCGGGTATGACCGTCATGGGGTTGTCCTTCTGCGGGAAGTGGCGAGCCGGGCCGTGGGTGCTCAACGGGCCGGACAGCGCGCGCTCGCGGTACGGACCAGGTCCACGTGGACCCGGCCGTGGAGAAGGAGTTCCTCAGGCATACGGTCAGGTTGACGATAGGTGGCGCGCACAGTCAAGTACGTTCCGGCATCTGGGAGATGCCTCACCGTCCCCCGAGGGCGGATCACACCGCCTCCCCCAGGGCCGCGATGACGTCCGCCTTGCGGGGCTGGCCTGTTGCCCGTCGGACGATGTGACCGTCGGCGTCGAGCACCAGGACGGTCGGGGTCTTGAGGATGTCGAGCTCGCGGACGAGGTCCAGGTGCGCCTCGGCGTCGATCTCTATGTGGGTGACCCCGGGGACCACGTCGGCCACCTCGCCGAGGACCCTGCGGGTGGCCCGGCAGGGCGCGCAGAAGGCGCTGGAGAACTGCACGAGCGTCGCCCGTTCGCCGAGTTCGCCGCCCAGCCGGTCGGCTCCGAGCCGTTTGCCGTCGTCGCGCCCGCGCACCCGCACCCTCCCGCTCCGCCGCTTGTGCAGCACTCCGTAGGCGCTCGCCGCCGCGAGCACCGCCACACACACCAGCAGTCCTGCCATCAGGTCCTCCAGCGTTCACGAGACTGCAAAGATTCCCGGCCCCAGGAATCGTTTCCGTTGCGGAATGCTTGATTCATGGACATCGATGCGAGGGGCCCGCGCTTCGGGGCCGCCGTGACGACCGTAGTACTCGCGGTCGTGCTGATCAGCGGCAACGCCTGGCTGCTGGCGTGGCAGACGCTGGCGTTCGCGCTCGGCGCGGCGGGCGGGGTGGGTCGTTCACCGTACGGCTGGGTGTTCCGCAGGGCCGTCCGGCCGCGGATCGGGCCGCCGACCGAGTTCGAGGCGCCGGAGCCGCCGCGGTTCGCCCAGGCGGTGGGTCTGCTGTTCGCGGGGGTCGGACTCGTCGGCCTCACCCTGGGTCCCGGCTGGCTGGGCCTCGCGGCGACCGGGGCGGCGCTCGCGGCCGCCTTCCTCAATGCCGCTTTCGGGTACTGCCTCGGATGCGAGATGTACCTGCTCGTACGGCGGGTCGCGGTACGCGCGGAGTAAAGGCGGCTTAAAAGCCCGAGGTCGATCAAGGGAGGTGAAGTGACGAGGATCTCGCCGTTCCCGGGCACCAGGGCTGGCTCCCCGGCCGTTCTTCGGGCACGATCTGCGAGATGCCGTAAACCTACGGCTGCGTAACTTTGCCGCCGGGAGCCCCTCCCCGGCAAAGAGAAGGAAGGGTTCGCCCCGCCCATGGCAGAGATTGTCTACCGCCCCGTCGTCGGCCTCGCCCAGACGTTGTTCAAGGCCTGGGACCTCAAGATCGACTGCAAGGGTTCGGAGAACATCCCGCGCTCGGGTGGAGCCGTGCTGGTGAGCAATCACATCAGCTATCTCGACTTCATCTTCGACGGTCTGGCCGCGCTCCCGCAGAAACGTCTCGTTCGTTTCATGGCGAAGGAATCCGTCTTCCGCCACAAGATCTCCGGCCCGCTGATGCGCGGGATGAAGCACATCCCGGTGGACCGCAACCAGGGCGAGACGGCCTACGCGCACGCCCTGGAGTCGCTGCGCTCCGGCGAGATCGTCGGGGTCTTCCCCGAGGCCACCATCTCGCAGTCGTTCACGCTCAAGAGCTTCAAGTCGGGCGCGGCCCGGATGGCCCAGGAGGCGGGCGTCCCGCTGATCCCGGTGGCCCTGTGGGGTACGCAGCGGCTGTGGACCAAGGGACACCCGCGCAACTTCAAGCGCAGCCACACCCCGGTCACCATCCGGGTCGGCGAGGCCATCGAGGCCTCCCGCGACAAGTACGCGGGCGCGATCACCCGGCAGCTGCGCGAGCGCGTCCAGGAGCTTCTGGAGGCCGCTCAGCGCGCCTACCCCGTCCGTCCCAAGGACGCGAACGACACCTGGTGGATGCCGGCCCACCTGGGCGGCACGGCTCCGACCCCGGAGCAGGTACGCGCGGCCGAGGCCCGCTGACACGGTTCGTGCGCCTACGGACCCCGGCCGGCATGCGCCCGGCCGGGGCCCGTCCGCGCGACCCCGCGCCCGGTGCGCGCCGCGGCGGCCGATAGGGTCCCGGCCATAACGGGAAGCCGGATGCCGGGGCGCTGAGCGGCCGTCGGGCCGGCTGTTGTCTGCCGGACGCGCTACGGGGGCGAAGATGCGGCGTGGGGTCAAGGTGTCGGTCGTGGCTGCGGCCGTGCTCGCTCTGGGCGGCTGGATCGCCCAGCCGTACGTCCACCAGTGGTGGGTGATCCGCACCGCCTGCGACGGGACACTGCCCGACGGCGCCGTCCGCGACCTCGTTCCCGAGGATGCCCGGGTCACGGGTGCCGAGGCGGGCGGAGTGAAGGCGCTCGGCGACTACGGCTGCGAGGTCACCGTCGCGGGCGACCACAGTGCCGACTGGCGGCTCCTGTCCCTGTACGCCTACACCCGGCGCGACGACGTGGACCGCGAGTTCATGTCCGCCTTCCCGGAGAACGGGTTCGACTCCCAGGCGGCGATGCCGGCCGGGCTGCCCGGGTTCGTCTCCCGCCTCGGCACCCTCGAGTTCCTGCTGCCCTGTCCCGACCTGGGCGAGGACGCCGACGGCCGGCAGCGCAAGCTGCTGGTGCACGCGGGCGTCAGCCGCAACGGCTCCTGGCGTCGGCCCGCCTCCTACGAGGTCGCCGTGGCCTTCGCCAACTCGGCCTCGAAACGCCTGGGTTGTGGCGCCGAGCCGCTGACGGCGCCGGAGGGCGTCAGCCCGGCCGACCCCGGCGAGGACGAACCGAGGACGGTCACCCTGGCGTCCGCCCGGGACACCGCCTGCGGCTGGCTGGCCGGGGCGGGGCTGCCTGACCCGACCCACTGGAAACTCGACGTCCGGCTCACCGACGCGGCGCCGACCGGTGGTTGCGAGGTGAGCGTCGAGGACGAGACCACGAGCGGCGGCGCGAAGGGAATGGACTTCGTCGCCTGGTTCGGGGACTGGAGCAACCGGCTCGTCTCCGGCAACGACTCCGACCGTCCGTCCCCGACCGCGAGCGCCCGCTGCGCCGGCGAGGCCGCCCACTTCGGACTCGACGCCTCCGACGACCTCCCGGGCGTCGATCAGGCGAAGAAGCGGGCGCTGCTGCGGGCCTTCGCCGCCGCACAGGTGGAGCGGCGGGGCTGTACCGGCCTCCAGGTGGACGGCGCCTGACACGGGTCGTCGTCAGAACGTCAGCCAGAGCGCCCGTACGTAGCGGTCGTCGATGGCCTGCCGCATGACGTCGGCCCGCGCCTTCGGGACCTTCCGTGCCGTCGCCCAGAAGGACACCACCCTGAGCAGTTGGTGCCGGGCGTCCATCAGGTCACCGCGCACCCGGCCCGCGTACCGCGCGGCGATCCCGGCCATCGGCGGGCGGGTGGTGACCTGCGTGGTGTGGGCGAGATAGATGCCGGGCGTGTACCGGACGACGGCCGCGTCGAAGGCGGTGACGTCGGCGATGGTGCCGTCGCGGGCGTAGCGCGCCCGGTACTTCATCAGGGCGCCTACCCGGTCGGCCATGTGCTCCAGGTCGCTGTCGACCCAGTAGGTGTCGGGCGTCTCGTACCCGTCCTTGCTCGGCTTCGGGTGGTAGTCGGGGTCGCGCCCCTGCCCGTCGAGCCGCTCCAGGTAGTAGGCCAGCCAGGCGCGCTCGGCGGAGTAGAGGATCGCGAAGGCCTCGGGGTCCTTGGCCAGTTCGGCGACCAGTTCCTCGGGGTCGGCCTCGATGTCCGAGTAGGGCTGGGTGTGTTCGAAGTCGGCGTGTGCCTCGCCGGGGGCGAGGAAACGGCCGTACGTGGTCCAGCCCTCGTCGTCGGGGCGGGCTTCCCCGGCGGGGACCGCGGGCCGGACGGCGTCGGCGTCGGAGCGCGTCCAGCGGTGCTGGTCGACGACGTACTGGGCGAGCATGCGGGCCACCCCCGGGGCCATCCCGTCGGGCAGCTCGACCCCGTTCAGGGCGGCGGCCACCGCGAAGGCGCCGCGTGCCTGGGCCAGGGTGTGCGGGTTCCCGGTGCCGGTGGCGCGGGTGGCCGCGTCCACGATCCGGCCCAGTACCTCGGCGCCGTCGCCGCACGGGTGCTCGTGCACGAGGAGTTCGCGTACGGCGTCGAACCGGGCGAGGTCGTCGCCCGGGTCGAGCGCGCGGGTCGCGGCCGCCGGGTCCTCGGCCAGGGCGCGGGTGGCGGCGGGGAGCTCCCGGCAGGGTGTCTCGTCCCCGGGGGCGGCGAGGACGATCGGGACGGTGGTGGCGGTCGCGAGGAGGGCCAGGGCCAGGGCGGAGCCGAGCAGCGGGTGCTCGCGCAGCCGGGCGACGAGGCGCCGCCGTCCGCCGGCCGGGGCGCTCGGCCCGCTCGGCTCGGGCGGAGCGTCCTGTCCCAGATCCTCGTTCCCGTCCGCACCGGCCTCTCGGGCCTCTCCCCCATCACCCATGCCGGGGAGGTTAGCGACCGCGACGGCCCTGGTCCGCGGCGGGGGTGGTCACAGTGCGGTGGGGAGGGTCTCCCACAGGTGCGGGCGGTCGGGGGCGGCCCGCAGGGCGCCGAGGACGCCCGGATGCGGGGTGGCGTAGAGGCCGGGGTAGTCCAGCTCGCCCGCCGCGGCGTCGGGCAGGAAGGCCAGACGTTCGCCGTCCAGGGAGAACCGCGCGTCCACACCCGGTTTGTTGCCGCGTGGGTCCTGGCGGTGCCAGGCCCCGTTGAAGCGCACGGCGACGAGCCCGTGGAGGGCGTATCCGGCGCCCGCGTCGTGCACGAACCGCTGGTAGCACAGCGCGGTCGGGATGTCCTCGGCCCGTAGCAGGGCGGCCAGGGCATGGGCCTTGGCGTGGCAGATGCCGGTGCCCTGTTCCAGCACGTCCGAGGCGCGCCAGGTCACGCGCGGGTCGCCGGCGTCCTGCGAGTGGGGAATGGTGTCACGGACGAATTCGAAGGCGAGGCGCGCATAACCATACGAGTCCTTCGCATCCTTCGCGAGGCGCGCGGCCGTGTCCCGCACCAGCGGATGGTGGTGGTCGATGACGTCGTCAGCAGCCAGATAGGCCGAGAGGTCAGGGTTCTCCTGGATCAGCTCCATGAGGGGAGAGCATAGGAAAGCGATCACCCGAGAGTCAATGACTTTTCAGGCGACCGCATACCTATGCAATGAACGTCCTTGCTACCGCGCCATCTCTTCCTTGACCGCGGCGACGAAGGTGTCCACGTCGTCCTCGGTCGTGTCGAACGCGCACATCCAGCGCACGACGCCTGCCGCCTCGTCCCAGAAGTAGAACCGGAACTTCTTCTGGAGCCGCTCGCTCACCTCGTGCGGGAGCCGCGCGAACACGCCGTTGGCCTGCACGGGGTACAGGATCTCCACTCCGTGCACGGCCCGCACGCCCTCGGCGAGCCGCTGGGCCATCTCGTTGGCGTGGCGGGCGTTGCGCAGCCACAGGTCCTTGGCCAGCAGGGCCTCCAACTGCACCGACACGAAGCGCATCTTGGAGGCGAGCTGCATGGACAGCTTGCGCAGGTGCTTCATGTGGCGGACGGCGTCCTGGTCGATGACGACGACCGCCTCGCCGAACAGCGCGCCGTTCTTCGTCCCGCCCAGCGAGAGGAGGTCGACGCCGACGGCGTTGGTGAACGTCCGCATCGGGACGTTCAGCGAGGCCGCCGCGTTGGCTATCCGGGACCCGTCCAGGTGCACCTTCATGCCGTGCGCGTGGGCGTGGTCGCAGATCGCGCGGATCTCCTCGGGCGTGTAGAGCGTGCCCAGCTCCGTGCTCTGGGTGATCGAGACGACCTGCGGCATCGCGCGGTGCTCGTCCTCCCAGCCCCAGGCCTGCTTGTCGATCAGCTCGGGGGTGAGCTTGCCGTCCGGGGTGGGCACGGTGAGCAGCTTCAGGCCGCCCATGCGCTCGGGCGCGCCGCCCTCGTCGACGTTGATGTGCGCGCTCTCGGCACAGATCACCGCACCCCAGCGGTCGGTGACCGCCTGGAGCGCGACGACGTTGGCACCGGTGCCGTTGAAGACCGGGAACGCCTGCGCCGTGGCACCGAAGTGGCTGCGGATGATCCCCTGGAAGTGCTCGGTGTAGTCGTCCTCGCCGTACGCCACCTGGTGGCCGCCGTTGGCCAGGGCCAGGGCGGCCATCACCTCCGGGTGGGCCCCGGCGTAGTTGTCGCTGGCGAAACCGCGGACCTCCGGGTCGTGATGGCGCCGCGCGTCGGTCTTCGGAGGGTTCACGGCTTCTCGGTGAGCCACAGACGCTGTCCGTTCACTTCGGGGGCGGGCTTCTCCCAGACTCCGGTGATGGCCTCGGCCAGATCCTTGACGTCGGTGAAGCCCGCGAACTTCGCGTTGGGGCGGTCGGCGCGCATCGCCTCGTGCACCAATGCCTTCACCACCAGGATCGCAGCCGCGGAGGTCGGGCCCTCGGCCCCCCCGGCCTTGCGGAAGGCGTCGGCGAGCGCGAGGGTCCAGGCCTCGGCGGCCGCCTTGGCGGCGGCGTACGCGGCGTTGCCCGCGGAGGGGTTCGAGGCGCCGGCGGCGCTGATCAGCACGTACCGGCCGCGGTCGCTGCGCTGGAGCCCCTCGAAGAAGGCGAGCGAGGTGTGCTGCACGGTCTTGACGAGCAGCAGCTCCAGGAAGTCCCAGTCGTCCAGGCTGGTCTTGATGAACGTCTCGCTGCCGCGCCAGCCGCCGACGAGATGGACCACTCCGTCGATCCGCCCGAAGTCCTTCTCGACGCGCTGCGCCCAGTCCCGGGTCGAGTCCAGGTCGAGCAGATCGACCGGCTCACCGGTGACGGTGGCGCCCCCGGCCCCGTAGCGGGCCGCGTCGACGGCCTCCGCCAGGCGCTCGGGGTCGTTGTCCGCGCCGGCGACGATCGCGCCGGCCTCGGCGAGTCGGAGCAGCGCCGCACGGCCGGCCGGTCCGCCCGCACCGGCCACCGCGATCACCGCACCGCTGAGAGCCCCGTTCCCCATGGTCTTCGCCTCCTGAGCAGTGTTCTCGGTACGCAGGTCGCTCACGCGGCGATCCGCTCGGCGCCGTCCGCCGTGATGCCCCGGGTCGAGGCGATCACGCTCTTGAGCTTCTTGGACAGTGCCTCATAGAACATGCTCAGCGGAAACTCGTCCGGAAGCACGTCGTCCACGAGTTTGCGGGGCGGCTGGGTCAGGTCCAGGGCGTCGGGACCCTTGGCCCACTTGGAGCCCGGGTGCGGGGCGAGGTAGGCGGAGACCAGCTCGTGGGCGGCGAACCAGTGGACGAGCTTGGGGCGGTCGATGCCGTCGCGGTACAGCTGCTCGATGTCGGCGCACAGCTCGTTGGTCACCTGCGGGGCGCGCTGCCAGTCGATGTGCAGCTTGTTGTCGGTCCAGCGGACGACGTCGTGCTTGTGCAGGTAGGCGAAGAGCAGCTGACCGCCGAGGCCGTCGTAGTTGCGCACCCGGTCTCCGGTGACCGGGAAGCGGAACATGCGGTCGAAGAGCACCGCGTACTGCACGTCACGGGCCTGCGGAACGCCGTCGGCCTCCAGCTTCACGGCCTCCTTGAAGGCGGTGAGGTCGCAGCGCAGCTCCTCCAGGCCGTACATCCAGAACGGCTGGCGCTGCTTGATCATGAAGGGGTCGAAGGGCAGGTCGCCGTGGCTGTGGGTGCGGTCGTGGACCATGTCCCACAAGACGAAGGCCTCCTCGCAGCGCTTCTGGTCGTGGACCATGGCGGCGATGTCCTCGGGCAGCGAAAGGCCCAGGACCTCGACGGCCGCGTCGGTCACCCGGCGGAAGCGGGCCGCCTCGCGGTCACAGAAGATGCCACCCCAGGAGAAACGTTCCGGCGCCTCGCGGACGGCGATGGTCTCGGGGAAGAGGACGGCCGAGTTGGTGTCGTAGCCGGCCGTGAAGTCCTCGAAGGTGATGCCGCAGAACAGCGGGTTGTCGTAGCGGGTGCGCTCCAGCTCGGCCAGCCACTGAGGCCAGACCATGCGCAGCACGACCGCTTCCAGGTTGCGGTCCGGGTTGCCGTTCTGCGTGTACATCGCGAAGACGACCAGGTGCTGGAGTCCGTCGCGACGGTTCGCGGCGGGCTGGAAGGCCAGCAGCGAGTCGAGGAAGTCCGGCACCTCGAAGCCGCCGTCGGCCCAGACCCGCAGGTCCTTGGCGAGCGCCCGGTGGTAGTCGGCGTCGTGCGGGAGCAGCGGGGACAGCTCCTCGACGGCCTCGATCACCCGCAGTACGGCCTGCTCGGCGTCCGTGCGCGGCGGTGCGCCCTCGGCCGCGAAGTCGATCGACCCGTCCTTCGACTGCCAGGGCCGGATCCGCTCCACGGCATCCTTGAGCACGCGCCACGCCGGGTGCTCAACCACCCTGTCCGCCGGAGGAACCTGCTCCCCCGTAGCCGCCTGCACAAGAATTTCCGTCATGTCCCATCCTTCACTGGAGAAGCTCGCGTCAGGACACCGTATGCATATGAGGATTCCTCCAGCAAGTGGGACCTCCGGAAATTATCCTGCGCTCTCGCATCTTCACCGCACTTTTTCCTGCCTGACACCGGAGATGCGGCTACTTCCGCTAGTGCCTGTCCAGCGGGTCGGATCTTCGGCCCGGGCGGGTAGAGGAACCCTCGGTGCACGCTCATGTCCTTGACGGCCCCCGGGCCACTAGGCTGCGTGCTCCTCCAGCCCCAACCGTCGACGGAAGCGGGTCGTGCCTTGAACTTCCTCACCATCGGTCACCGCGGAGTCATGGGTGTCGAGCCCGAGAACACCCTCCGTTCCTTCGTCGCCGCGGAGCACGGCGGCCTGGACGTCATCGAACTCGATCTTCATCTGAGCAAAGACGGTGCTCTGGTGGTCATGCACGACGCCGACGTGGACCGGACGACCGACGGGACCGGTCCCATCGCCGACCAGACGCTCGAGGAGCTGCGGACCCTCGACGCGGGCCGCGGCGAGCGCGTGCCGTTCTTCGAGGAGGTCCTGGACGCCGTGCGGCTCCCGCTCCAGGCCGAGATCAAGGACGTCCAGGCCGCGCGGGCCCTTGCCGAGGTGATGCACGCGCGGGCCCTGGTGGACCGCGTGGAGGTCTCCTCCTTCCACGACGAGGCCATCGCCGAGATCGCGCGCCTCGTCCCCGGCGTGCGCACCGCGCTCATCGGCAGCCGCTACGGCCTCGACATCGTCGAGCGCGCCGTGGAGGCCGGCGCGGCGACGGTCTGTCTCAACCTGCGCCGGCTCACCCTGGAGATCGTCGAGGAGGCACGGAAGCGGGACCTGCGGATCATCGGCTGGGTGGTCAACACCCAGGACCAGCTGCGGCTCGTCCGCGCCCTGGAACTCGACGGCGCGACCACCGACTACCCGGAGATCAGGCGCACGGGCCGCTTCACGGCCTAGGCGGGGTCCCGACGGTCAGACGAGCTCCTTGACCAGCAGCTCGAACCGGAGGTCGTCGCGCTGCGGAATGCCGAAGCGCTCGTCGCCGTAGGGGAAGGGGGTCATGCGACCGGTCCGCCGGTAGCCGCGACGCTCGTACCAGGCTATGAGGTCCTCGCGTACGGAGATCACGGTCATGTGCATCTCGGTCACGCCCCAGTTCTCGCGGGCCTGCCGCTCGGCCTCCGCCATGACCGTCCTGCCGAGGCCGCCGCCCTGGACCGCGGGGCTGACGGCGAACATGCCGAAGTAGGCGTGGTCGCCGCGGTGTTCCAGCTGGCAGCAGGCGACGATCCGGCCCTGCTGCTCGACGGTGAGCAGTCGGCTGTCCGGCGCCTTGATCACCGCGAGCACGCCGTCGGGGTCGGTCCGCTGCCCCTGGAGGATGTCGGCCTCGGTCGTCCACCCGGCCCGGCTGGCGTCTCCGCGGTAGGCCGACTCGATGAGCGCGACGAGCGCGTCCACGTCGGTGTCGACGGCGTCGCGGAAGGTGAATTCGGTGGCGGCGGTGTCCATGCGGGCGTTCTCCGGTCTCTGACTCGGCTGGGGCACCGCCGAGCGTAGACCCTGCGCCGGTAGGCTCCGCCTGCATGGTGCACGTACTCAGCAGTAGGACCCTGCTCCGCCCGACCGACCCCGAGCGTTCCCGTGCCTTCTACGGCGAGCAGCTGGGCCTGGCGGTCTACCGCGAGTTCGGGACGGGGCCGGAGCGCGGGGTCGTCTACTTCCTCGGCGGCGGCTTCCTTGAGGTCTCGGGCCGCTCGGAGACACCGCCGGATCCCGCCGCCGTACGGCTGTGGCTGCAGGTGCCGGACCTGGCGGCGGCGCACGACGAGCTGCGGGCCCGGGGAGTGGAGATCGTCCGGCCTCCGGCGCGGGAGCCCTGGGGGCTCCTCGAGATGTGGATCGCCGATCCGGACGGCACGCCGATCGTTCTGGTGGAGGTACCGGCGGACCATCCGATCCGGTACCGGCCGGGAATCTGAGCCGATCGGGCACGGCGGCGAGTCCGAGTCCTTATCGAAGCGTCCCTGCCGGGGGCTGAAGGGCCCGGTCGGTCCGGCTCGGCGGGTCGGTTCTCCTCGTCGGTCGGGTGTGGGGAGCGGGGCGCCCTCCCGGCCGCAGTCGGGCGAGCGGGGCGGTTCGGGTTCGGCGGGGTGTTGCGAGGCCATCGGGCCAGGCCGGACGCTGTTTCCGGGCCTCGGCGGCCACCGGATGCCGTAGCGCGGACCGAGGCATAGCGTGCTGAAGGGGGCCCCTTTCGGAAGGAACGCCATGAAGCTCGACGCGCCCGTGCCCGGCGGGCCCTGCTGGGCCGAGCTGGGGACCAGTGACCTGGAGGCGGCCAAGCGGTTCTACGCGGAGCTCTTCGGCTGGCGCGCGGAGACGGATCCGCGCCAGGAGGCGGGCGGCTACACGGTCGCGCACCTCGGCGAAGCGGCCGTCGCCGCGCTCAGCCCCCTGTACCAGGAGGCACAGCCGTGCGCCTGGAACGTGTCGTTCGCGGTGACCGACGCGGATGTCAGCGCGCGGCTGCTCACGGAGGCCGGGGGCAAGGTGCTGGTCGGCCCGATGGACGTCTTCGACGTGGGTCGGTTCGTGGTCGCCCTCGATCCCGGTGGTGCCGCGTTCCAGTTGTGGCAGGCGCGGACCTTCCCGGGCGCCGGGCTGTTCAACGCGCCCGGCTCGCTCGGCTGGGTCGAGCTGCTGACCCGCGATCGCCACCGGGCGGAGACCTTCTACACCACGGTGTTCGGCTGGACCGTCCGCTCCTCGGAGAACTACCTCCAGTGGGGCGTCGGCGGCGCGGACTTCGGCGGCATGATCACGATGGACGAGAAGTTCCCGCCCGAGGTGCCCCCGCACTGGCTGCCGTACTTCGCCGTGACGGACGTGGACGAGTCCACCGGGACGGCGGTGGAGGCGGGCGGCACCGCCCTCATGGAACCGACCTCGGTGCCGGACGGTCCACGCATCGCCGTACTGCGGGACCCGCAGGGCGCGGTGTTCGGTGTGTACCGGGCGGGAGACGAGGGGTGAACCTCGACGGATGAACGTCGACGGATGAACGTCGACGGGGCGCGGCCACCGGTCGGTCCGGCCCCGCGTCCGGTCCCGCGTCGGCGCGGCGTTCAGACCCGCAGGGCCCGCATGTGTCCCTCGAGCCGGCTCAACAACTCGCCCAGCAGATCGGCCAGTTCGCCCTGCCGGCCGTCGTCCAGCGCGGACAGCACGGCACTCTCGTAGACGAGCTGCTCGGGCATGATGCCGTCGACGAGGTCCCGCCCGGCGTCCGTGAGGCGGAGGTGGGCGACACGGCGGTCCCGGCTGTCGACGCGACGCTCCACCAGGGCGCGCTCGGTGAGCTGCTTGAGCCGCTTGGTGACGGCGGCCCCGGAGGAGAAGGTCTCCCGGGCCAGTTCGCCGGGCGTCAGCTCGTGGCCGGTGCGGCGCAGCGCGCCCAGCAGGTCGAACTCCGCTCGGCTCAGGCCGGCCCGGCGCAGGGGGGCGTCCTCGGCCTGCTGCAGGAGCGCGGCGCAGCGGTTGACGCGGCCGATGATCTCCATGGGGCCGGTGTCGAGGTCGGGCCGGACCGTCTGCCACTGCCGTACGACAGCGGCGACGGTGTCGTTCCGTACCGGCTCCACCGGCCCGGACGGCTGTACCGGCTCCACCGGCTCAGACGGTTGTGCTGACTCTGACTGCTCTGACGGCCGTGCCCGCCGTACCGGGTCGCCGCTGCCCGTCCGGCCACCGTTCCCCCGCCCGTCGCCGCTCCGCGGGCGGTCACCGGTGGTTCCGGGGCCGCCGGCCGCCGGTTCCGCTCCGGTCACCGGTCTTTCCCCCGGCCCGGTCATCGGTCCTTCCCCCGCTCCGTTCCCGGCCGCCGGTCCTTCCCCCGCCCCGTTCCCGGCTGCCGCCCGTCCCTGCGTCGCCGTCATCGCCGTACGTCCTCCGCTCCCGTGCTCGCGTCCCGGTCCAGGAGCAGTCCCTGGCGCCGTACCGTCGCCGCGAGCGTACGGTGTCCGCACTGTTCGGCCGCGACGACCCGCTCCTCGGGCAGTGCCCGCTGCCACCACTCGCCGGACGCGGCGTCGGCCGTGGCGCGCAGGTCGACCAGCGCGGCGGCGAGGCCACGGCGGGCGGACTCCAGGGCGCCGGGGGCGGGACGCGGCTCCGCCAGGAGGCGGGCGGCCCGCTCGCGGGCCCGTTCGGCGGCCGTCAGGGCGTGCCCGAGGCGGTCGCCGGCCCGGCGGTTCGTGACGGCGACCGCGGCGACGAAGCCGACCACGGCGCCGACGAGAGTGTCCGCCAGCCGCTCGGTGATCAGCCGGCCGGAGTCCTGGACCTGCGCGAACTCGGTGATGAGCAGCGCCATCGGGGTCACGCAGACGCTGCCGAGCCAGTAGTTGCGGCTGATCAGCGCCTCGGCGCCGAAGTTCAGGGCGAGGCAGATCAGGACGAGGGCGGCCTGGGTGAGATGGGCGAGCGGGACGAGCGCGGCGAAGGCGAGCACGCCGACCAGGTTGCCGACGACGCGCTGGACTCCGCGGCTCCAGGTGAGCGTGATGTTCGCCTGGTAGAGGGATGCGGCGGTGACCAGGGCCCAGTAGGGGCGGCCGACTCCGACGGCGAGGGAGGCGTACCCGGCGAGGGCGCAGCCGAGGGCGGTGCGTGCGGCGATCGGCGCGAAGGGGCCGAGGCGGAGCCACAGCGGCGGTCGCCCGGTGGCGAGTTCGGCGTCGACGCCGAGGAGTTCGTCGTCGTCCACCAGGTCGCCCGGATGCGGGACCGGGCCGGTGCCGCGCAGGTCGCGGGCCCAGTCGCGCAGCCGCTTCGGGTCGGTGTCGGCGGGGGCGGCCAGGGCGATCTCGGCGCGGACGACGAGACGTTCCAGGGCCCGCCGGTTCTCCGTGGCGCGGGCCACCAGCAGGGTCTGCCAGGCGGCGTGCACGGCGGCGGCCGCGGCGGCGCGGGTCCGGGCGTGGCCGTCGCGAGGGCCGTCCGTGGCGGCGTGGGCGGCGGCCGCGTTCAGGGCGTGGGCGGTGGCGCGGCGCTCGGGACCGTGCGGCCGCAGCAGGCCGGGCGCCATGCCGATCAGCCAGGCCCAGGCACCCGCGGCGAGTGCCAGCCCCAGGTGGCCGGGGACCTGCCCGAGGGTCTGCGGGGTGAACAGCGCGGCGGAGCTGATGAAGGTGAGGACGACGTTGGCGGGCGGGCCGAGGCGGGGCGCGGCACAGAGCGCCTTCTGCGCGGCCGCGAGCAGGGCGCCGACGGTGACCAGGGCGACGGCGTCGCTCGTCAGCGAGGCGGCGAGCAGGGCGACCGCCAGTCCGGCGGTCATGCCCAGCACCACCCAGGCCAGGACGCGGGCCCGGGCCGCGTAGGGGCGGTTGTGGGCGTACAGCGCGCACAGGGAGCCGGCCATCGTGTACATCGCCAGGTCCAGCCGCCCGAGGGCCAGCAGGATCAGATTCGGCGGGGCGACGGCGGCGATCACGCTCAGGGCGGGCTTGAACCAGATGTCGGAGGGCCTGCCGAGGCGCAGCACTCCGGCGATCGGGAGGCGGCGTCCCGGGCGCTGCCCGCGCCGACGGCCGTGCTGCCCGCCGCGCGGTTGCGGACGGGCTTCGGGGCGGGGGTGCTGCGGGGTCGCACTGCTCATACCCACTAATTTAGCATGTGTTTTACCCGTGAAATATTTCGTGCTCCGTCGAATGCCCCCCGTGTACACCCTTGCGCCCGCGTGCGCACGGTGTGCCGTGGGCATCGCATCCCTCGATTGCGAACGTCGAGCGGGGAGGTGCGCGTGCACGGACCGGCTTCGCCCGGCTGGCTGCTGGTGGCGCTGTGTGCGGCGACCGGGGCCTACTGCCTGCTGCGGATGCGCAGCGCGGTCGAGGAACAGCGCAGGGCCGCGGGCGGCGAGGCGCTGATGGGCTTCGGGATGGCCGCGATGGCCGTGCCCGCGGCCGCGTTCACCCCGCCCGCGTGGGCCTGGCCCGCCTTCGCGGCGGTCTTCGGGGCGGCCGCGTTGCGGGCCCTGTGGGCGGCCCGGGTCGGCGCCCACCACCTCCACCACCTGGTCGGGGCCGGGGCCATGGTCTACATGGCGGCCGTGATGGCCACCGCGCCCGCGCACCAGCACGGACACGGCGGCTCCGGCATCCCGCTGCTGACGGGGGTGCTGCTCCTGTACTTCACCGGGTACGTGCTGCTCGCCGGGGTCCGGCTGCTGCCGGTGGCCGGGACGGGTGGCGCCGCCGTGGCCTGGAGCGACCGGCCCGAGGTGGCGCGGGCGTGCCGGCTGTCGATGGGGATCGGGATGCTCGCCATGCTGCTGACGATGTGAACCCAACTCGGGCGTGGTCTACGTCACTTCACTGTGACAAGCCGTACCCCTGAGCGGTACGCCGCTCATAGGCTGCTGCCCATGATGGTCCCCGCGGTACTGCTGCTGCTCGGTGCCCTGACCGCCGTGATCGCCCCCCGGCTGATCGCCCGGGCCGACTGGCCGGACCGCGAACCGGTGGTCGCGCTGTGGGCGTGGCAGTGCGTGGTGGCCGCGGTCCTGCTGTGCTGTGCGCTGTCGATGACGCTCAGTGCGGCGGCGGCCTGGCAGGCGGTGCGCGGCCATGTCTTCGCGCCGGCCCCGCGCTCGGTGGTGGAGGCGTACGCGCTGGGCGCGACGGGCCCCTGGGCGGCCGCGACAGCGGTGGCGCTCGCGTGCGGCGGGCTGTGGAGCGGCGCGATGCTCGTGCGGGAGGTGCTGCGGAGCCGGGCCGGGCGCCGGTCGCGACATGCCGAACTCCGGTTGCGTGCACCGCTGTTGCCGGGCGAGGAGTCCGCGTCCGGCCGACTGCTCGTCCTGGAGGGCGAGCGGCCCGACGCCTGGTGGCTGGCGGGCGCGGCACCCCAACTGGTGGTCACGACAGCCGCGTTGCGGCGCCTGAAGGGGCGTCAGCTGGATGCGGTGCTGGCGCACGAGCAGGGGCACGCCCAGGCACGTCACGACTGGTTGCTGAACTGCTCGTCCGCACTGGCCACCGGCTTTCCGCAGGTACCGGTGTTCGCCGCGTTCCGCGACGAGATGCACCGGCTGGTCGAGTTGTCGGCGGACGACATGGCCTCCCGGCGCTTCGGCCGGCGGACGACCGCGCTGGCGCTGGTCGAACTCAACGAGGACCGGGGCGTGTTCGGCCCCTCCCCCGCCCCGCAGGCCCATGTTCCGCACCGCGTGCACCGGTTGCTCACACCGCCCGACCGCCTCACCGCGGCCCGCAGATTACGGCTGACGGCGGGAGCCTCCCTCGTACCGGTGATCCCGGTACTGGTGACCCTGATCCCCGCCCTCCGGGCACTGGGCTGAACCCCACGGCCCCGAGAACCCGCCCCGAGCCGGAAGCCCCGAGCCGGAACCAGCGCTCCGGAGACGGCCTGGCTCCCCCCTGTCCGGCCGACCGACCGCCTCGAAGGCGCGATCGACCACCCCGAAGCCATCCACCCAGGATCCACGGCGGGCGCCCTCGAACCAGGGCGGGACGTCCCCGCGTCCGGAACAGCCGTCGTCGGCGGTCAGGGCAGCCGCGTCGGCAGCCGCCCCCCACGACCCACCCACCGGCCCCGCCGGCCCCGGAACAGGGCCGGACGCCCGGAACGCGGACCGAGCGCCGCGAGTTCGCTTCCGGACCCGCCGTTGGGCGAGGATCTCCGTATGCCCCATCCGACCGTCGGCTCCCCGCCCCGCCGCCCGGCCCTTCGCACGCCGCTCCGGACCGCACTGCTCCTGGGGCTGTGTTCGGCCCTGCTCCTCGCCCTGGTCGTGGCCGACTGGCATCCCCTGATCTCCGCCGACGGCGACATCTCCCGCACCACCCACCGCTGGGCCGTGGCCGACCCCGATGTCACCCAGGCCTGCCGCATCCTCACGGACTGGGTCTGGGACCCCCTGACCATGCGTCTGCTGGGCGCGGCGGTGGCCGTGTGGCTGGTGTGGCGGCACGGGGCCTGGTGGACGGCCGGGTGGCTGGTCGTCACGGCGGCGGTGGGCACACTGCTCCAGCAGTCCCTCAAGGCGGCGGCGGGCCGCGCCCGACCGGTCTGGCCCGACCCGGTCGACTCCGCCCACTACGCGGCGTACCCCTCCGGGCACGCCCTGACGGCCACGGTGGTGTTCGGTCTCCTGCTGTGGCTGCTGCACCGGCACGGCGTCGCCCCCGTCGTATGGCGTACGGCGGTGGCGGTGGCGGTGGTCTCCGTGGCGGGCGTGGGACTGACCCGGATCTGGCTGGGCGTGCACTGGCCCTCGGACGTCCTGGGCGGCTGGTTGCTGGGAGCCACGCTGGTGGCGCTGGCGATCGCGGCACACCTGCGCTGGCGCCCGTGACCCTGCCGGGGCGACGGTGGCGACGGTACGGCTACGTGGGTCCGCAGGACGCGCGGCGGGCGGTCGTTCCGGGTGCCGTCGGCCGGGTGATCCGCTGCGCGGCGGACCTGGACGCGTACGCGATGGCGGAGGAGGGGGAGCCGTTCACATACGTCGTCGGGCTCGACGGCCTGCTGCGGCTCGCGCCCCGGCGCAGCGAGCACGTGGCCTGCGCGGGCGGCGCGGACGTGCTCGGCGCGGGCGAGATCTCGTTCCGCCGCACCCCGCTCGGGCCGCGCGTGCACGAGGTCAGCAACCAGTCCACCGGTTACTGTCCCGACCCCGACTCCTGGCCCGCCGTGGCAGCCGCCCTGGACGGGGCCGGCATCGGCCGTCCCGACGGCTTCACCCACGCTCTGGTGTTCCGGCGTTGCGAGCGGTGCGGGGAGAACAGCGTGGTGCGTGAGGGGGTCTTCGTCTGCGTGTTCTGTGACAGCGATCTTCCGCTCGTGTGGAACGTGCACGTGACCCCGCGGGATCCGTGAATCCGGCCGGGAGTGCGGGACCCGTGAGAGCCGGCTGATTCATAGACTCGGCGCCATGCGCATGAGAGCCGTGTTGTTCGACTTCTCCGGGACCCTGTTCCGCATCGAGTCCGCCGAGTCCTGGCTGCGGGCGGTGCTGGAGGCGGCGGGCGTCACGCTGCCCGCCCCGGAGCTCGCCGAGAAGGCGCGGGCGCTGGAGACGGCCGGCGCGCTGCCCGGCGGGGCGAGTCCGGTCCGGCTGCCCGCCGGGGTCGCCGAGGTGTGGCGGGTGCGGGACGAGAGCGCGGAGCTGCACCGGGCCGCGTACACCGGTCTGTCCCGTCAGGTGCCGCTGCCGGATCCGGCGCTGCACGACGCCCTGTACGAACGGCACAGGATCCCGGCGGCCTGGGCGCCGTACCCCGACGCCCTCGACGTGCTGAGCGGGTTGCGCGAGCGCGGGCTCCGGGTCGGCGTGGTCAGCAACATCGGCTGGGACCTGCGGCCGGTGTTCCGGGAGCACGGCCTCGACCGGTACGTCGACGCGTACGCGCTGTCGTACGAGCACGGGTTCCAGAAGCCGGACCCCCGGCTGTTCACGGTCGCGTGCGAGGCGCTGGACGCCGATCCCGGCGGGACCCTGATGGTGGGCGACGACCGGCGCGCGGACGGCGGGGCGGCGGCGCTGGGATGCGCGGTGCACTTCGTGGACCACCTGCCGGCGGCCGAACGTCCGGACGCGCTGCGGACGGTACTGGACCTGGTGGGGTGACCCGACGGCCTCGGCCCGCTCCCCACCGACGGTCGCCTGAGGCCACCATTACGGGAAAAGCACGCCCACTCTGGACGATCCCCCGCGTCGCCCAGAGCAGGCGGCAGCCCGGTGTGCTCCGAAGCGGAACCCCACCGGGTTGACCCTGAGTATAGTTGGCTGCCAGCCAGTCAACGCAGGAGTTCCAGGATGTCCCCGCGCAGCGCCTCGGTCAATGAAGAATTGCGGCGGCGTTCCCGGGAACGGCTCCTTCAGGCCGCGGTGGAGCTGGTGAGCGAGCGCGGGTACGAGGCGACGACGCTCGGTGACATCGCGGACCGGGCCGGCTCGGCGCGCGGCCTGGTGTCGTACTACTTCCCCGGCAAGCGGCAGCTGGTCCAGTCGGCGGTGCACCGGCTGATGCACCGCACGCTGGAGGAGGCGCTGGAGCGGGAGCCGCGCACCGAGGACGGCCGGGAGCGGATGGCGCGGGCCATCGACGGCATCCTGGGCCTGGCCCGGGACCGTACGGTGCTGATGCGCCAGCACATGGCGGGCCTTCTGCAGGCCGAGGGGTTCGTGCAGTGTCCGGAGCAGCAACGGCTGGCCGAGCTGCTGCGGGAGACCGCGGCGCGGCACGGGTCGCAGGACCTCGACCACGACTACCCGATGCTGCGCTCGCAGCTGATGGGAGCGGTCTACTCGATGGTGCTGCCGAACGTGCCCCTGCCGCTCACGACGCTGCGCGCCGAACTGTTCGCGCGCTACCGGCTCGACTGGGAGCAGGGGGTCCCGCCGGACGCCGAGGCGCCCGGCGGGAGGTGTGACACCGATCTGTCGCGCTTCTTCGCGACCGACCCGACGACTCCGCGGAGCGAGGGTCACGAGGGTCACGAGGGTCAGTCGAAGTAGTCCGGCTGGGTCTGGACGTTGAGCTCGTGGACACGGACCCGCTTGGCCGGGTCGGTGCGCTTGTCGCTGAGCTTCAGCACGTCGAAGCCCTTGGCGATGTCGTTCGAGTAGATGTATCCGTTGTAGTAGTACGCCGACCAGGAGCCGCCGCCCCTCAGCACCTGGGTGTCGAGCGGACCGCGTTCGAAGTAGGCGATCTCCTTCGGCTTCGAGGAGTCGGTGAAGTCCCAGACCGAGACACCGCCCTGGTACCAGGCCTGCACCATGATGTCCTTGCCCTTGACCGGGATCAGCGAGCCGTTGTGGGCCACGCAGTTCTCGGTGTCCGCCTGGTGACGGGGGATCTTGTAGTAGCTGCGGAAGACCAGCTTGCGCTTGTCGCCCTTGCCGACGATGTCGTAGATGCCGTCGGCGCCCTTGTCCGGCCCGGTCGCCGCGTTGCACGTGGCCGCGCCGCCGCCGCCGAGCTCATCGGTGAACACGACCTTGTTCGCCTTCTGGTTGAAGGTCGCCGAGTGCCAGAACGCGAAGTTCACGTTGTCCTGGACCTGGTCGATGACCTTCGGGTGCTCCGGGTCCTTGATGGAGAACAGGATGCCGTCGCCCATGCAGGCGCCCGCCGCCAGGTCCTTGGAGGGCAGGACCGTGATGTCGTGGCAGCCGGTGGTCTTGGAGACCCCGGGGTTGGTGGGCGAGCCCGGGTTGCCGCCGCCGTCCGGGCCCTCCCCCGGGAACAGCACGGGGAAGCTGACGATCGCGGCCTTCTCCGGCGTCTTGCGCGGCACCTTGATGACCGAGATGCCGTCGTGCGGAGGCTGGCAGTCCGGGTAGGCGGCGTTCGGCGAGTACGAGGAGACGTAGATGTAGACGTTCTTGCGCTCGGGCACCAGGGTGTGGGTGTGCGAGCCGCAGGCGGTCTCGACGGCGGCGACGTACTTGGGGTTCGCCTTGTCGCTGATGTCGAAGACCTTCATGCCCTCCCAGGAGGACTTCTCGGTCACCGGCTGCGTGGTGCTGTTGCAACTGCTGTCGCTGCGCGAGGAGTCGGTGGACAGGAACAGCAGGTCGCCCGAGACGGAGATGTCGTTCTGCGAGCCGGGGCAGAGCACCTGGGCGACGGTCTTGGGGGACTTCGGGTTGCTGATGTCGAAGACCCGGAAGCCGTCGTAGTTGCCGGAGAAGGCGTACTTGCCCTGGAAGGCGAGGTCCGAGTTGGTGCCCGGCAGGGCGTCCTTCGGGATGTTCGTCAGATGCTCGATGTTGTCCGAGTGGACGATCTCGTCCTGTCCCGGTATCTCGCCGTCGGCGATCGCGGCCGCCGCCTCGGCCCGGGCGCCCTCGGACACCTTCTGCTGCACGGCGGGCCCGTCCCCCGGGTCGGGGGTCGCGGCCGCCGGGACGGCCGTGAGCAGCGCGGCCAGCAGTCCGGTACACGCGGCGGCCACCCCCAGCCGTCTGCGTCGCGTTCGAAGGTCGTTCAACAGGGTCACTGTGTCCTCCCTTGTCGCCGTTCACGCGGAACGGTTCGCGGTGCTCCGAAGTATCGTCTTCATCATGCACATATCAAAGGCTGGCAACGCACTCGTAATGAATCTTTCGGTTCAGTAGTGCGACCCATGGTGCGAAGATCCAGACGAGGACGGCGACCCCGTCCTCAACTCACCTGCTTCAGGAGGTCGTTGTGCTCGTCCGCCGCGCGCCCCTCGTCTCAGCCTCACTGCTGCTCGCCCTCGCCCTCGCGGGGTGCGACTCCGGGCCGGACACCAAGTCGGGTGCGGCGAGCGGCCCTTCGGTGATCGCGCCGGGCAAGCCGGGCGAGTCGAACCGGACCCTCTCCGCCCAGGACGCGGCCGAGCAGCGCGCCGACGACGACACACCCAACTCCGCCGACGTGGCGTACGCGCGGATGATGATCCAGCACCATGCCCAGGCCTTGGAGATGACCGAACTCGCCGCGAAGCAGGCCGAGTCGAAGGCCGTCAAGGGCCTCGCGTCGCGGATCGGCGCCGCGCAGGGGCCGGAGATCGAGGCCATGAAGGGCTGGCTCACGACATACGGCGAGGACGAGACGGGCGGCGAGCACGACCACACGGCGATGCCCGGGATGGCCACCGAGGCACAGCTGACCCAGCTGCGCGCGGCCCGCGGCAAGGCCTTCGACGCGCTGTTCCTCTCCCTGATGATCACCCACCACGGGGGCGCCCTCACCATGGCCGCGGACGTCAAGGCCCAGGGCAACAACGTGCGGATCGAGGAGATGGCCGACGATGTGATCGCGCAGCAGACGAGCGAGATCACCCGGATGCGCGGGATGCAGTGACACCCCGGCCACGGAACCTCGCCGACAGTCCTCGCCAATGAGCCCTGTCAGCGCCGGGCGTGACGCGGGGTCAGGTATCCCGCGTCACGCGCCTGCGCGATCAGCCTGAGCGATCTGCGGCGGCTGTGTCCCGTGGCGCACATGACCGCGAGGACGGGGTCCGCCCCCTCCTCCTGGGCCGCGCGGTACTCCTGCGCCACCAGCCACCGCCCCTCGATGCCGCGCGGCCAGGCCTGACGGGCCCGCCGGGGGCCGAACGTCTCGTCGGCATCCCCGGCGACGGCCGGCTCCTCCGGACCCTCCACGCCGCACCCGTCGTACCCGCCGCACCCGCCGTACCCGCTGTCCGTGTCCGCCGTGTACGCCGTGTCCGCCGCGTCCCCCGCGCCCTCCACGCCCGCCGCTTCGAGGGCGCCGCCCTGGTCGCACCTCTCGAACAGCGGTCCCTCGATCCAGTCCGCGAGCACCGTCAGGTCCACGAGCGACAGGGGCGGCTGGGCGCGGACGTCCTCGACGGAGACCCGCCCCTCGCAGACGACGGCCAGCAGCTCCACGCGCGCACCGTCGACGAACCCCAGCCGCACATGGAACCAGGACGTGGTGCCCCCGGCGTCCCGGACCTCCCACGCGGGCCACACGGACACCGTGCCGTCCTCGGCGGAACGATCAGAAAGATTAAGAAACGATGCTTCTAGCACACACGGAACGTAACCGCATGATCACTTTCCATACGAACGGACACGCACGCATCGAGCGCGCACAGCACCCTGTCAGCGGAGCCGCGCTGATGCGATGCTGGAGACACCAGCGATCTCCTCCGTCCCCCTGGGTAAGGAGTTCCGCGTGCTGCGTGTCGCCGTCGTCGGCTCAGGGCCGAGTGGGGTCTACACCGCCCAGAGCCTGGTCCAGCAGGACCCCGAGGTGCTCGTCGACGTCCTGGACCGGCTGCCGTGCCCGTACGGGCTGGTGCGGTACGGCGTCGCCCCGGACCACGAGAAGATCAAGTCGCTGCAGAACAATCTGCGCGCGGTGCTCGAGCACGAGCGGGTGCGCTTCCTCGGCGGGATCAGGGTCGGGGCGGGCGGGGTCGCGGCGGCCCGGCTGCGCGAGCTCTACCACGCGGTCGTGTACTGCGTGGGCGCCGCGACCGACCGGCATCTCGGCGTGCCCGGCGAGGAGCTGCCGGGCAGCTGGTCGGCGACGGAGTTCGTGTCCTGGTACAGCGCGCATCCGGACACCGTCGCCGACGGGTTCCTGCGGGACGTCCGCTCGGCGGTGGTGGTGGGCGTGGGGAACGTGGCGGTGGACGTCACCCGGATCCTGGCCCGGCGGACGGCCGAGCTCACCCCGACCGACATGCCCCAGGCGGCGCTGACCGCGCTGGCCGCGAGCGAGGTCCGCGAGATCCACATGGTGGGGCGGCGGGGCCCGTCGCAGGCCCGCTTCACGACCAAGGAGCTGCGGGAGCTGGCCGGTCTGCCGGACACCGAGGTGGTCGTGGACGAGGCCGAGCTGGCGCTGGATCCGGCGTACGGCGACCCCTCCGCGCTGCCGGCCGCGCAGCGGCGCAACGTGGAGGTGCTGCGCGGCTGGGCGGCGAACCCGCCGGCCGTCGGTGCCCGGCGGGTTCGCCGGATCCGGCTCCGGTTCTTCCTGCGGCCCGTCGAACTGCTCGCCGAACACGACCGGTTGGGTGCGGTGCGTTTCGAGCGGACCCTTCCGGACGCGCACGGCGGGGTGACGGGCACCGGCCGGTACGAGGACATCGAGGCACAGCTGGTGCTGCGGTCGGTGGGCTATCGCGGGGTGCCGCTGGAGGGCCTGCCGTTCGATCCGGAGCGGGGTACGGTGCCGCATCTCGCGGGGCGGGTCCTGCGCGAGGGTGTCGTGGCGCCGGGTGAGTACGTGGCGGGCTGGATCAAGCGGGGCCCCACCGGGGTGATCGGCACCAACCGGCCGTGCGCGAAGGAGACGGCGACCTCCCTGCTGGCGGACGGCCCCGTCCTCGTACGGCGGGAGCTGCCGGGTGACCCGCTCGAACTGCTGCGGGCCGCCGGGGCCGAACCCGTCGAGTGGGCGGGGTGGCTGGCGATCGAGCGGGCCGAGGCGGCGCTGGGCGCCGCACTGGGGCGGGGCGTGGTGAAGCTGCCGGACTGGGCGGCGCTGTGGACGGCGGCGGGCCCCGCCAGGATCGGTGTACAGGACACACAGCAGCAACATCGGTGAAATCAACAAACTGTTTAAGTCCCGTACGTTCTCGTGCTGTTCGGCCTGACAGTCCCGTCCGGCCCGACAGGCCCGTCCGTTCGGTCCCTCCGTTCGGTCCGACCGGCCCGTCCTGTCCGTTCGGCCTGACCGGCCCTGTCCGGATGCCCCCGCCGCCGCCCTGGAGTGCCCATGACCATGACCGCCCCCGTCCATCCCGTCGACGAGGTGCCACCCGCACGGCAGTTGGCCGCCTTCGGCCTCCAACACGTGCTCGCCATGTACGCGGGCGCGGTGGCCGTGCCCCTGATCGTGGGCGGTGCGATGAAGCTGTCGCCCGCCGACCTCGCGTATCTGATCACCGCCGACCTGCTGGTGTGCGGCATCGCCACGCTGATCCAGTGCGTCGGCTTCTGGCGGTTCGGTGTACGGCTGCCGATCATGCAGGGCTGTACGTTCGCCGCGGTCTCCCCCATGGTCCTGATCGGGACGACGGGCGGCGGACTGCCCGCGATCTACGGGTCGGTGATCGTGGCCGGGCTCGCGATCATGCTGCTGGCGCCTCTGTTCGGCAGGCTGTTGCGCTTCTTCCCGCCGCTGGTCACCGGCACCGTCATCCTGATCATCGGCATCTCTCTGCTGCCGGTCGCGGGCAACTGGGTGGCGGGCGGCGCCGGTTCGGCGGACTTCGGGGAGCCGAAGAACATCGGACTCGCCGCCTTCGTCCTCGCCGTGGTGCTCGCCGTGCAGCGGTTCGCGCCGGCGTTCCTGAGCCGGATCGCGGTGCTGATCGGCATCGTGGTGGGGCTCGCGGTCTCGGTACCGTTCGGGTTCACCGACTTCGACGGCGTCGCGGACGCCGACTGGGTCGGGATCAGTACGCCGTTCCACTTCGGCGCGCCCGCCTTCGAGGCGTCGGCGATCATCTCGATGCTGGTCGTGGCGCTGGTCACGATGACCGAGACCACCGGTGACCTCATCGCGGTCGGCGAGATGACCGGCCGCAAGGTCGAGCCGCGCAGCCTCTCCGACGGGCTGCGGGCCGACGGGCTGTCGACCGTCCTCGGCGGCGTCTTCAACACCTTCCCCTACACCGCGTACGCGCAGAACGTCGGCCTGGTGGGCATGACCCGGGTGCGCAGCCGCTGGGTCGTCGCCACCGCGGGCGGCATCCTCGTGCTGCTGGGTCTGCTGCCCAAGCTGGGCGCGGTGGTGCTCGCCGTTCCGGCGCCGGTTCTCGGCGGGGCGGGCCTGGTGATGTTCGGGACGGTCGCCGCGAGCGGTCTGCGGACGCTGGCCGAGGTCGACTTCAAGGGGAACCACAACCTGACGGTGGTGGCCGTGTCGGTCGCGATGGGCGTGCTGCCGGTCGGCGTGCCGACGATCTACGAGCAGTTCCCCGACTGGTTCCGGACGGTGATGAACAGCGGTATCAGCGCCGGCTGCCTGACGGCGATCGTCCTGAACCTGCTCTTCAACCACCTGCCCTCGAAGGCCGGTTCGGCGCCGGAGACGGTCGCTCCGCCGGCCGGCGGCGGCGAGGAGCCCGTCGGGGACGTGCCGGAGAAGTCCAGGGAAGAGGTCGTCTAGACGGCGTGGGCGGCCGGGCCTGCCGGCCGCCCATGGAAGATCAACTCCCGGCGCAGGCCGCTCCGTTGAGCGTGAAGGCGCCGGGCGCCGCGCTGTTGCCGGTGTGGTTCGCCTGGTAGCCGATGGTGACGCTCGCGTGGGGGGCGAGCGTGCCGTTGTACGTGGCGTTGGTCGCCGTCACCGCTCCCGAGGCCGGCGCGTAGGTGGCGCCCCAGCCGTTGGTGATGGTCTGGCCGGAGGGCAGGGTGAAGCCGAGCCGCCAGCCGTCGACCGTGGTGGTACCGGTGTTGGTCAGGGTCACGGAGGCGGTCAGACCGGTGTTCCAGGCGTTGGCCGTCGCGGTCACCCGGCAGCCGCCGGGCTGGGGCTGGGGGCCGGGGCCGGCGGCGTCCAGGCCGAAGAAGGTGATCACGCGGGCAGCCATGCCCCAGGCGTACAGGTTGTGGCCGACGCCCTGGAGGCTGACGGCCTCCACGGGAGCCTGGTCACCCGTGCCGCCGTACCGGGTGCGGGTCCAGTCCGAGACGGGCGAGTCGGTGGCGGCGGGGGTCTGGCTCACGCCCCGCACATCGGTCCACTGCTTGATCTCCTCACCGAAGTTGGGGTAGCGCAGCACGTCGTCCTCGGTGCCGTGCCACACCTGCATACGCGGCCGGGACCCGGTGTAGCCGGGGTGGGCCGCGCGCACGAGGTCTCCCCACTCCTGCGCCGTCCGGATCACGGTGCCGCCGGAGCAGGCGCTGTTCCACTCGGAGCCGTCGGTGGTGGCGAAGCAGCCGAAGGGCACCCCGGAGAAGGCGGAACCGGCGGCGAACACGTCGGGGTAGTCACCGAGCAGGACGTTGGTCATCATCGCCCCGGAGGAGATACCGGTGGCGTAGACCCGGCCGGGGTCGGCCGCGTAGGCGGCGGTCACCCAGTCGATCATCGACTTGACGCCGACCGGGTCGCTCCCGCCGCCCCGCCGCAGCGCCTGGGGCGAGGAGACGTCGAAGCACTTGCTGCTCCGGGTGACGGACGGGTAGACGATCACGAACCCGTACTGGTCGGCGAGTTGGGAGTACTCGGTGCCGGAGTACATCGCGGGCCCGGAGCCGCCGCACCAGTGCACCGCGACGAGCACCGACGGGTGAGCGGTGACGTTGGCCGGTGCGTAGACGTACATCTGGAGATTGCTGGGGTTGGCACCGAAGCCGGTGACCTCGGTGAGGGTGGCCGCCGGGACCGGCGCGGACGCCTGCGGGCGGGCGGAGGCGGCGGGAGCGGTGAGGAGAGCGGCGGTGAGCAGGAGCAGCAATGCCCCGCACAACGAACGCAAGGCTCTCCCGGGGGAGTTCGACACGCGCTTGTCCCTTTCTGGTAGCGGCTCGGGGGACGTCGTACGTGGGGTGCGCGAGAGGGAATCGGCGGCTCGGCGGGTGGCGCCGGTCTGTGTGGACAGACCCGGACGCATGCCCCTCTCCGAAGTTCGTGAGGGGACGTCCGCACCGCATGGTGGCATGCACACGCTTGCCATGGAAGCGCTCCCACGGCAACTCCCGGCAAGCCCTTACTGGTTGGCCGGGGCCTGGCCGACTGGCCGAATGTGTTCTGCGCAAGGCGTTGACTAGAAAGCGCTTGCCCCCTACGTTCCGTTCAGCAGTGTGACCGAGCCGCTCACACAGACCAGCAAAGGGCCGCACTGCCCGCACAGGTCGTTCAACATGGCACGCGACATTCACATACCTGACCAATGCCCCCCCACCTGGAAGAAGGCATCGGGACATGACTTCACCAGCACTGCCGCGCCGTCGGCGCACCCTGACGGGCGCTCTCGCCGCCCTCGCCCTCTCGGTTGGCATGATCATGACCACCGGGGCGCTGACTCCGGCGAACGCCGCCACCTGGCCCAGCGCGACCGGCAGCCAGGCGGTCTCCTCCACCATCGCGGTGTCCGGCACCAAGGACTACGGGATGATCCGCCTCTACGGCACCGGCGACCTGGGCAGCGGCAGCCAGGACGAGGACCAGGGGCCGATCCTGGAACTGGCCGCCGGCGCGGTCCTCAAGAACGTCATCATCGGCGCCCCCGCCGCCGACGGCATCCACTGCAAGGGTGCTTGCACCCTTCAGAACGTCTGGTGGGAGGACGTCGGCGAGGACGCGGCGACCTTCCGCGGCTCCTCGTCGTCCAACGTGTACACCGTCTCGGGCGGTGGCGCGCGGTCGGCCAGCGACAAGGTGTTCCAGTTCAACGGCGCCGGCACGCTGAACGTCTCCAACTTCGCGGTGCAGACCTTCGGCACCTTCATCCGCTCCTGCGGCAACTGCTCCACGCAGTACAAGCGGACGATCAACCTCAACACCATCGAGGCGACCTACTCGGGCAGCAAGCTCGTCGGCATCAACACCAACTACGGCGACAGCGCGACCCTGAAGAAGATCACGATCGTCGGGGACAGCAGCAAGAAGATCATCCCCTGCCAGAAGTACATCGGCAACAACACGGGGGCCGAGCCGACCACCAACGGCACCAGCGCGGACGGTACTTACTGCAAGTACGCGTCGTCCGACATCACCTACAAGTAGCCCCCGCCCCACCGGTCCCCCCACGGTAGGAAGGCGGCCGTACGAAGCGTCCCCGCACGGCGCTTCGCACGGCCGCCTTACCTATGCGCCCGCCCCCGACACCGTGGCGACGAGCTCCCGTTGGTGGTGACCGTAGGCGGTGCGCAGGGCCGGTCCCGGCCAGTCGGCGGGGAGGAGTCCGGCCGGCAGCACGGGGTCGGCGAGAAGATGCCGTACGACCGCCGCGAGGGCCGTGAAGCGGTCGGCGGGCCGCCGGGTCGACTCGACATGGGCCAGCAGGACCCGGGCCGTCCGCGCCCATGCGTCGAGCGGCCACAGTCCGGCGGCCAGGCCGGGAGCGGGCCGTTCGGGGCGGGCGGTGAAGTGCTGGAGCACGTCCCCGAGATCCGCGGGCCAGGGCCGGCCCAGATTGGCGGGCCGCAGCCAGACCCCCTCGCGGAGTTCGGCGAGCCGGAGGGCGCTCAAGCGGCCGCGCAGTTCGGCGCGCTCGGCGGGGCCGCGTCCGGTCGCGGTGATGACGGCCATCTCCCACGCGCCGTCCCACGCGCGCGTGTCCGGGTGCACGGCGTCGTCCTGGCGGCGCTGGCGCTCCAGCAGCCGGTCGCTGAGCCGGTAGACGCCGTCCGTCCGCCGCAGGTCGCCCGCCGCCACCATCCGGCTGAGCGCCGCCCGCACCGTCGACCCGCCGACACCGAACGGCTCCACCCCGCGGACCAGGTCCTTCGCCGCCATCTCGGGCGGATGCGTGCCCAGCAGCAGACTCAGGACCACCGACCGCGCGGACAGCGGGGGCAGGTCGACCTCGCCGGGCTGCGCCGTCACGTTCATCCGCATGGGGCCGTACTTTACGTGCGATCCGCTGTTGCACTATTGCTACACCCGTAGGGAAAGTGCAACATGGCCGCATGGCCCAGATACTCACCCAGCCGCAGCCGCAGGCACACCCGGCGCCGCCCGTCCCGTCGTACGCCACTCACGACGTCACCAATCAGCCTCCGCCCCTGGCCCCGTACGACGCCTCCGACGACGTGGCCCTGCTGGAGGGGCTGCGCCGGGAGGGCGCCGGCTGGGCGGAGCCGGACGTCCGCCGGATCGGTCTGCTGGCGGGCGGCGTCGAGGCGCAGGAGTGGGGCGAGCTGGCCAACCGGCACGAACCCGTCCTGCGCACGCACGACCGCTACGGGCACCGTGTCGACGAGGTCGACTTCCACCCCGGCTGGCACGAGCTGATGCGGGTCGCGGTCGCGGAGGGGCTGGCCGGCGCGCCCTGGGCGGACGACCGGCCGGGCGCCCATGTGGCGCGCACGGCGGGCGGCCTCGCCTGGGGGCACACGGACGCCGGGCACGGCTGTCCCACGTCGATGACCTACGCGGCCGTCCCCGCGCTGCGTCGCCAGCCGGAACTCGCCGCCGTCTACGAGCCGCTGCTGACCGGGCGGGTGTACGACCCGGGGCTGCGGGTGCCGACGCAGAAGCGCGGGCTGCTCGCGGGCATGGGGATGACCGAGAAACAGGGCGGCTCCGACGTCCGGACGAACACGACGACGGCCCTGCCCACGGCGGAGCCCGGGGTGTACACCCTGCGCGGGCACAAGTGGTTCACGTCGGCGCCGATGTGCGATGTCTTCCTGGTGCTGGCGCAGGCGCCGGACGGGCTCTCCTGCTTCCTGGTGCCGCGCGTGCTGCCCGACGGCACCCGCAACACGTTCCGCGTCCAGCGGCTGAAGGACAAGCTGGGCAACCGCTCCAACGCCTCCTCCGAGCCCGAGTTCGACGGGACGGTGGCCTGGCTGGTCGGGTCGGAGGGACAGGGCGTGAAGACCATCATCGAGATGGTCAACTGCACGCGCCTGGACTGCGTGATGATGTCGGCGACGCTGATGCGCAAGACGCTCGTGGAGGCGGGGCACCACGTGCGGCACCGCAGCGCGTTCGGGGCGCGGCTGCTGGACCAGCCGCTCATGCGCAACGTGCTGGCCGACCTGGCACTGGAGTCGGAGGCGGCCACCACGCTCACCCTGCGGCTGGCCGGCGCGGCCGACCGGGCGGTGCGCGGAGACGACGGTCCGGGTGCCGAGCGGGCCTTCCGGCGGATCGCCACCGCGGTCGGCAAGTACTGGGTGACCAAACGGGGTCCGGCGTTCACCGCGGAGGCCCTGGAGTGTCTCGGCGGCAACGGCTACGTGGAGGACTCCGGAATGCCCCGCCACTACCGCGAGGCGCCGCTGCTGTCCATCTGGGAGGGCTCGGGCAACGTCAACGCCCTCGACGTACTGCGGGCGTTGACCCGCGAACCGGCGACGGCGGACGCCCTGTTCGGTGAACTCGCCCTGGCGCGGGGCGCGGACGCCCGCCTCGACGCCGCCGTCTCGCGGCTGCGGACCCGGCTGGGCGAGGCGACACCGGCCGGCGCCCGCCGTCTGGTGGAGCAGATGGCCCTCACCCTTCAGGCCTCGCTCCTGGTCCGGCACGCCCCGCCCGCCGTCGCCGACGCGTTCTGCGCGACCCGGCTGGGAGGCGACTGGGGGTACTCCTTCGGCACGCTTCCGGACGGCGCCGATCTCGACGGGATCCTGGAACGGAGCCTGCCCGGCACGAGCTGACGTCTCTCACGGGCAGGAGCGAGGAGCGGGGTCGTCGGATCAGCCTGTCGGGCGGCCCCAGAGCGCGTCGAAGCGAGCCCAGTCGGTGTCCCACTGCTCCACGCGCCGGCGTTCCATCCGGCCCCGCAGGACGCGGCCGCCCGCGAAGGGGAGGACGGCCGCGCCGACTCCCGCCAGGCCGCCGACGAGGGAGGCGCGCAGTCTGGCCTGGGCGGCGGTGGCCGGTCTGGTCACCAGGCGGCCCTGCCGGTCCGTCCAGACCGTGACGGGCGTGCCCGCGGCGCTGCCGGGGCCGACCCGGACCTGGCCCTGGTGCGCGGAGCCGTCCGGTCCGGTCCAGCCGACCTTCGCCCACACCTGATCACCGGCGGCGGAACCGTTCACGGCGGCCCTGCCCGGAGCCCGCTCGGTCAGCCGCCCCAGGAGGGGCCGCCATTCGACGCGTTCCCGCGCCAGACCGTGTTCGACGGACCCCGCTGTCGCCCATCCCGCCAGCACCCCGGCGAGGACGGCCAGCGCCCACACGCCGAGCACGACCCAGGCCTCCACCGTGTCGGCGCGGCGCTTGAGCGGGTTGCGCCGCCAGCGCCACAGCCACACCTTCGGACCACGGAACGCCATCGAAGGCTTCCTCCTCATGAGCGCATGAACATCCCGGCCGCCCTCCCATACGGGGCGGGCGGGCCTGATGCTCAGGGCGAACCCCTCGTCCCGACGCTGCCACGGGCCCGGCGCCCGCGCAGGCGTCCCGGTGAAAGTGGCCGATGTCTTGCGCCCCCGGACCGCCGTCACCGCTGTGACCTGCGGCGACGGCGTTTCCAGAGGTGACTGTCAGTGGCGCGGTGCAGACTGGCCGGTGTCTGGGACAAGGACGTCAAAGACACAGCGGAGGTGATCGGGCATGACCGAGACACTGCTTGCCGTGGGCACGCGCAAGGGCCTGTTCATGGGGCGTCGGCGCGGGGGCACATGGGAGTTCGACGAATCCCCCTACTTCAACGCACAGGCGATCTACTCGGTCGCCATCGACACCCGCGGCGACCGCCCGCGGCTGCTGGCCGGCGGCGACAGCGCGCACTGGGGCCCCTCGGTGTTCCACTCCGACGACCTCGGCCGGACCTGGACCGAACCGGCCGCGCCCGCCGTCAGGTTCCCGCAGGACACGGATGCCTCGCTGGAGCGGGTGTGGCAACTGCACCCGGCGGCCGCCGAGCCGGACGTGGTGTACGCGGGCACGGAACCGGCCGCCCTGTACCGCTCGGAGGACCGCGGTGAGAGCTTCGAGCTGGTCCGGCCCCTGTGGGAGCACCCCACGCGCTCGAAGTGGGTGCCGGGCGGCGGCGGGGAGGGCCTGCACACGGTTCTCACCGACAGCCGCGACCCGCGCTCGGTGACCGTGGCGGTGTCCACCGCCGGGGTGTTCCGCACGAGCGACGGCGGCACGAACTGGGCGCCCGCCAACTCCGGCGTATCCGCGGTGTTCCTGCCGGATCCGAACCCGGAGTTCGGCCAGTGCGTGCACAAGGTCGCGAGGGACGCGGTGGACCCGGACCGTCTCTACCTCCAGAACCACTGGGGGGTCTACCGCAGCGACGACGGGGGCGGGCAGTGGACCGACATCGGCGCGGGCCTGCCCTCCACCTTCGGCTTCGCCGTCGCCGCGCACCCGACGCGCGGGGACACGGCGTACGTGTTCCCGATCAACGCCGACGCGGACCGGGTGCCCGCCGACCACCGGTGCCGGGTCTTCCGTACCTCGGACGCGGGCCGGACCTGGGAACCGCTGACGGCGGGCCTGCCGCAGGAGGACCACTACGGCACGGTGCTGCGCGACGCGCTCTGTACGGACGACGGGGACCCGGCGGGCGTGTACTTCGGCAACCGCAACGGCGAGGTGTTCGCCTCGGCCGACGACGGCGACAGCTGGCGGCAGTTGGCCTCGCACCTGCCGGACGTCCTGTGTGTACGGGCCGCGGTGATCGGATGAGCCGACCCGCGCGCGAGGGGCGGCCGTCGGGCCTTGGCCACCGGTTGATCAGCGACCTGTGTACGGCAGTAGGGTGACGCCGTGGCACCACGACCCTTGCATGAAATCGTCGAACCGGGCTGGGCCGAGGCCCTTTCACCCGTCGCCGGGAAGATCGCCGAGATGGGCGACTTCCTGCGCGCGGAGATCGCCGCGGGACGCACCTACCTGCCTGCCGGACAGAACGTCCTGCGGGCCTTCCAGCAGCCCTTCGACGACGTCCGCGTCCTGATCGTCGGACAGGACCCGTATCCGACGCCCGGGCACGCGGTGGGTCTGTCGTTCTCGGTCGCTCCGGAGGTCCGCCCGCTGCCCGGCAGCCTGATCAACATATACCGGGAGCTGAACACCGACCTGGGCCTGCCCCAGCCGTCCAACGGCGACCTGACACCGTGGACGCAGCAGGGGGTGCTGCTGCTCAACAGGGCGCTCACCACGGCTCCGCGCAAGCCGGCGGCGCACCGCGGGAAGGGCTGGGAGGAGGTCACGGAACAGGCGATCCGGGCGCTGGCGGCGCGCGGCAAGCCCCTGGTGTCCGTCCTGTGGGGCCGCGACGCCCGCAACCTGCGTCCGCTGCTCGGGGACCTGCCCTCGGTGGAGTCCGCGCACCCCTCCCCCATGTCGGCGGACCGCGGCTTCTTCGGCTCGCGGCCGTTCAGCAGGGCGAACGACCTGCTGGTCCGGCAGGGAGGTCAGCCGGTGGACTGGCGCCTGCCGTGACCGGCGGAGCCGGTCCTGGCGACGGGGCTAGGACCGGCACCGCGGTCGGCTCCGGCAGCGGCATCCTCGCCGTGGACTCGGGCGGTTCCGGTCTCCGCGTCGCCCTGGGGACGGCCGAGCGCGGTGCCCTCGGCCGGCGTTCGTCCCCGGTGCCCGTGCGCACCGGCGCGCGGGGTATCGACCCGGACCATCTGATGTCCCAACTGGCGCCGATGGTCAGGGCGTTGACGGCCGAGACCGGTGTCCCCCGGCCCGCTACGGCGGTCGTGGGCGCGGCGGGGCTCAGCACCTTGGGCGACGCGCTGCGCGCGGAGCTCCCGGGCGCCCTGGCGCGGGAGTTCGGCGTCCGGACCACCGCGCTCGTCGCCGACGCCGTCACCGCCTACGTCGGCGCGCTCGGACCGCGACCGGGCGCCGTGGTGGCCGCGGGTACGGGCCTGATCGCGATCGGGACGGACCTGACGGCCTGGCAGCGGGCGGACGGCTGGGGCCATCTGCTGGGCGACTGCGGCAGCGGCGCGTGGATCGGGCGGGCCGGTCTGGAAGCCGCTCTGCGCGCCTACGACGGGCGGCCCGGCGGGTCGGCCGCGCTGCTGGCCCGGGCCGAGGAGCGGTTCGGGCCGATGACCGGGCTGCCCGGTCTGCTGTACCCGCGTCCGGACCGACCGGCCGTCCTCGCCTCCTTCGCGCCTCAGGTGGCCGCCTGCGCCCAGGACGACCCGGTCGCCGCCGGCATCCTGGGCACCGCGGCCCGGCACCTGGCCGAGTCGGCCGCCGCCGTCTGTCCGGCCGACGGGGAGCCCCGGATCGCCCTCACCGGCGGCCTGTTCAGGATGGGCGACCCGCTCCTCGTCCCTCTGGAGGGGGAACTCGCGCGGCTGCTGCCGCATGCCCCGCGGGTGCCGGCCGAGGGCGATCCGCTGGACGGCGCCGTGCGCATCGCCACCGCACTGGCGACGGGCACGCTCACGCTGCCGCGCGACGACCGCCTGTTCTCGGTGGAGGGCCTGGTGAACCCCCTCTGATGCATCGTGCGTAGGGAAAGTACGTCATGCCCCAAAAGGGGGATTACTGCCTCCGAGGGCAAGTCGCCTGGAAAACACGCTGATCACTTCTGATCCGTACGTAACTCATCAGACAAAACCGGACGGATACCGCTCACGTGCACCCTCCCCGAACAGGGGAGCCCAGGAAGCCAGTAACATGCGTCGCCATGAGCTCCCCCACTGGGCCCGCGTCCGGCCTGCCAGTACGAATGCCGCGGCCTCGCCAGCCTGGGCGGCACCGCCGACCCGAGCCGGTGGCGGCTCCCGAGGGCGCGCCCGCGCTCGTCCTCGCGGTGCCTGGTCCGCCGAGTGCCGCCACGCGCGGTCTCGCCGAGGAGATCGTGAGCATCGCCCGCTCCGAGCTGCCCGGCCTCGACGCACGCATCGGCTACCTGGACGGGGACGACAACGGTTTCCCCACCCTCCAGTCCGTTCTCGCGCACGCCGCCGACGAACGCACCGCCCGCTTCGAGCAGGCCCGTGCCGCCGGACTGGACGTCAAGGAGCCCGACGGCCCGGTGGGCGTCGTCGTGCCGCTGCTTGCCGGTCCCGACGGCGCGCTGCTGCGCCAGGTCCGCCAGGCCGTCATGGAGAGCCGGATCGCGGCCGAGCTGACCGATGTGCTCGGCCCGCACCCGCTGCTCGCCGAGGCCCTGCACGTGCGGCTGTCCGAGGCCGGTCTGGCCCGCGCCGACCGCGCCCGGCTGTTCACCGTGGCGACGGCCGCGGACGGCATCATCCTCGCCTCCGTGGGCGGCGAGGAGGCCGTGCAGGCCGCCGGGATCACCGGCATGCTGCTCGCCGCGCGCCTCGCCGTGCCGGTGATGGCCGCGGCGCTCGACCAGGAGGGCTCGATCGCCTCCGTCGCCGAGCAGCTGCGCTCCTCCGGCTCCCAGCAGCTGGCGCTGGCGCCCTACCTGATCGGCCCGGAGATCGACGCCACGCTGATCGAGGAGGCGGCCAGGGAAGCCGGCTGTGCCGCCGCCGAGGCGCTCGGCCCCTACCCGGCCATCGGCAAGCTCGCGCTGGCCAAGTACACGACCGCCCTCGGTATCGCACCGCCGCAGCCCCAGGGCGCGCCGGTCCGCTGAACCGAACGCACGGACGCCGTACGCACGAAGGGCCCGCTCCGGGTGTGGAGCGGGCCCTTCGCGTCGCCCCGGACCGGCGCGAGGCCGGTCGGGGGCGCGGCACAGCGGTGCGGGTCAGCCGAGGACCACGCAGGAGGCGGCGGGAACGGCGATCGAGCCGGCGCGCCGGGGCAGGCCGGTCGCCGGGTCGAGGGAGAACCAGGTGACATCGCCCGAGCGTTCGTTCGCGACGTACAGGAATCCGCCGGACTCGGCGACGGCCCGCGGCCAGTGTCCGGCGCAGGGCACGGTCCCGACCAGCCGCAGTGCCTCCCCCGCGCCCTCCACGGCGAACACGGAGAGCACGTCCTCGCCCCGGGTGGCGGTCCAGACGAACCGGCCGTCGGGCGAGACGACGAGACCCGAGGGGTAGGCGTCCCCGGCCGGGGCGCCGGGCAGGACGGCGGCCTCGGCCAGCGGCTTCAGCGAGCCGTCCGAGGCGTCCCAGCGGCAGACGGTGACGGTCGGGGTGAGCTCGTTGACCACGTAGGCGTAGCCGCCTCCCGGGTGGAAGGCCAGGTGGCGGGGGCCCGAGCCGGGGCGCAGGGCGTGTTCCCGGTGCAGGACGGGGCTGCCGTCGCGCAGGGCGCAGACCCGTACGGAATCCGTCCCGAGGTCCACGCTGACCGCCCAGCGGCCGCTCGGGTCGGGCTGCACCTGGTGGGCGTGCGGGCCCTGCTGGCGTCGCGTGTGCGGGCCCGAGCCGGTGTGCCGGAGAACGCCGGAGGCGACGCGGGCGAGGCCGCCGTCGGCGCGGACCGGGACGGCCGTGATGCTGCCGGAGCCGTAGTTGGCGGTGAGAACGTGTCCGTCGAACACGCTGAGGTGAGTGGGGCCGCTGCCGCCGACCGGCACCGGTGGCCCGGTCTGCTCCGGCGCGTCGCCCGTCACCCGGTACGCGGCCACCGCGCCGTCCGCCGTCTCACTGACCGCGTACAGCGTGTCCCCGGTGGCCGACAGGGCCAGATAGGAGGGGTCGGGGACGCCGTTCACGCTGCTCAGGACGGTCAGCGCACCGCTGACCGGGTCCACGGCGGCAGCCACGATCCCGGGCCCTCCAGCCGCCGTGAACGAGCCGATGAACGCCCGCCGTCGCCTTCCGCCGAGGTCTGCCACCGCTGTCCCCTCCCGGGTCGCCGCTGCCGCTGCTGACGCTGCTGCTCGGGGTGACCGTAGCAGTCGATCACCAGCGGTCTAGACCAGGCGCGCTCGCCCACCGTCCGACGGCCCCCGGCCGGCGGGCCGCCACGTCCGGGAGCCGCCTTCACTCAGGCGCAGAACGGTGCGGCGACGGTTGCGGTGGGTGCGGCCGTCGTCGGCAGGTGCGGCCCAGCGCGCCCCGGTGGCGGGCTGCCGCGCCAGACGGGCCGCGTCCGCTCAGGCGCCCGCCGGGACGCGGGGTGCGCCGCGCAGGGGTACCGCGAGTTCGAGAAGGGCCCGCTCCAGGGCGTGGAGGTGGGCCAGCACCGGCTCGGATCCCGGGCCGAGCGGTACGGCGGCGGTTTCGGCGGGGGGGGGGGGGCGGGCGTCGGCCGGGGCGTCGGTGAGCGCCTCGACCGCGGACTCCACCCGCCAGCAGGCGGCGACGAGGCGGGCGTCGTGCGAGGCCTCGGGGTCCGCGGCGACCGAGGCCAGCCCGCGCACCTCGCGGGCACAGTCGTCGAGCAGTTCCAGCACGTGCCGGGCCCGGCCCTTGCGCGCCCGCAGCGGGCTGAGCGGATGCACCAGCGGCGCCAGCGACAGCCGGACCCGGGCGAGGATCTGCTCCAGTTCGACCACCCGCCGGGCCGGGTCCGCCGCCTCGGAGCCCGCGAGGCGGGCGGCGGCCTCCGCGGTGCACAGGTGCACACAGCGCAGTGCGCGCTCCACCCAGGCGTCGGTGACGGAGTGCGTGGTCACCGGGAGCACCAGCAGCACCGCCAGGGCGGCCCCCAGCGCCCCGACGGCCGTCTCGGTCACCCGCAGGGCGAGCAGCGCCGGGTCGAGCAGGCCGAGCAGCCCGTACAGCGCGCTCGCCATGACGGTGACGGCGAGCATCATCCAGGTGTACGACACGGCGGCCGAGTAGAAGATCCCGAAGACGCCGACCGCGACAACAAGGGCGGTCGCCACCGGCTCGCCGTGCAGGGGCAGGGCCACGAGCAGACCCAGCACGATCCCGAGGACCGTCCCGAGGAACCGCCGGAATCCCCGTACGAGGGTCTCGCCGCGCGAGGTGGTGTTCACGAACACCCACCAGGTGGCGCCCACGGCCCAGTACCACCGCTGGTCCGACAGGGCCTGTCCGGCGACGAGGGCGATCCCGGCGCCCACGGTCGCCTGCGTCGCCTGTCGCGTGGTGATCCGCGCCAGCCCGGTCCCGCCGGTCGGCGGGGCGACGGCCGCCGGCGCCGGGAGCCGTCGTTCGTAGGGCCACACCCCGAACCGCACCGCGGACGAGGCGGCGACCGACAGCAGGACGGCCGCGCACAGCTCGGGCAGCTGACCGGGGACGGTGTGCAGGAACTGGGCGGCGAAGAAGGTCATGAACGCGAACACCCCGAGCGAGTGCCCGCGCGGCCCCCAGCGCCGCGCGTACACCCCGGCCCCGACCACGGCGAGGAAGGCCGCGTCACGGGCGACGGGCACGTCGTGCAGGACGGCCGCGAGCGCCAGTACCGGCAGCCCGACGACCGGGAGCAGGGCGGTGGTCACGGCCTGTCCGCGCACCGTCGGGTCCGTCACCGTGAACAGCGCGAGCAGCGCGGCCAGGCCACCGGTGATGGCCGCCACCAGCGAAAGCCCGGCCGGCCCGCACAGCGCGACGGCCAGCCCGATGCCGAGCACGGCCCGGGAGGCGAACCGCAGTCGCACCCGTCCGGGATCCGGTGCCACGAACGCCCTCTTCAGCAAGCTGCCCCGCCCTTCCCCACCCTGATGCGCCACGGACGTACCGCGACATGAGAAAGGCGCCGCGGGGGTCCGCAGCGCCATCGACACCCCCATTTGAGCATCCTGAGGGCTGGTGGTTCAACAGGGGCCCGGTCGACTGGGCCAATGGCTCACACCAGACCGGAATCCCCTCGCCACCAGCCTGCCATCGGCACACTCCTCACGACGGCTTCGGCGGTGGCGCCCACCCGGCCGGCGGCTCGGGCCCCGCCCGTCATACTGGGCCATTGGTACAGTCGGCGCTGATCACGAACGTGCGAGGAGGCCCGCCGGATGGCCGTGGACGAGCTGGACACCCGCATCCTGCGCCTGCTGCTCGAGCAGCCGCGGACGAGCGTGCGGGAGTACGCCCGGCTCCTCGGCGTCGCGCGCGGCACCCTTCAGGCCCGTCTCGACCGGCTGGAGCGGGACGGCGTGATCACCGGCGTGGCGCCGTCGCTCTCCCCCGCCGCACTGGGCCACCCGGTGCTCGCGTTCGTGCACATCGAGGTCACCCAGGGGCACCTCGACGACGTGGGCGACGCGCTGGCCGCCGTACCGGAGATCGTCGAGGCGTTCTCCATCACCGGTGGCGGCGATCTGATCACCCGGGTCGTGGCGCGCGACAACGCGCACCTGGAGGACGTGATCCAGAAGCTGATCAGCCTGCCCGGCGTGGTCCGCACCCGCAGCGAGGTCGCCCTGCGCGAGCGCGTGCCGCACCGGCTGCTGCCCCTGGTGGAGTCGATCGGACGAGCGGCCTCGAAGTAGCGGTCGCCCTCGCAACTTTCCGTCCCGTCAGGACCGTTGACGCTCATCCACCACCCCTCTAGCGTCTGGTCGACCATCCGCACACCGTTCGTGATGTCGAACGGACGTGTCGATCACCTGTGGACCGGAGGAGCAGCACATGGCACCGCCCCTCACCCGACGGATCCTGCTCCGGAGCGCGATGCTCACGGCGGCCGTCCCCGCGATGTCCGCCACCGCCGCCGCGGGGGCCTCCGCCGCCGCGCTCCCGCCCTCGGCCGCCTGGTCGCTGCGGCCCTTCGGCCTCGGGGACGTCGCGCTCGGCGCCGGTGTCTTCGCCGCCAAGCGGCAGCTGATGCTCGACCACGCCCGCGGCTACGACGTGAACCGGCTGCTCCAGGTCTTCCGCGCCAACGCCGGCCTCTCCACCCTCGGCGCGGTCGCCCCCGGGGGCTGGGAGGGCCTGGACGGGGAAGCCAACGGCAATCTGCGCGGCCACTACACCGGGCACTTCCTGACCATGCTCTCCCAGGCGTACGCGAGCACCGCGGAGCAGGTGTTCGCGGACCGGATCCGCACGGCGATCGGCGCGCTGACGGAGGCGCGCGAGGCCCTGCGGCACGATCCCGCCGTCCTGAGCACCGACGGGAGGTTCGGTACGGCCGTGGAGAACGTCCGCGGCTCCTACCGGTACGTCGACCTGCCCTCCGGCGTGCTCGGCGGCGCCACCGAGGTCACCCTCGCCGCCTGGGTGAAGCCCACCCATGACGCCGCCTGGACCCGGATCCTCGACTGCGGCAACGACACGACCCGGTATCTGTACCTAGCCGCCCGCAACGCGAGCGGGGCGCCCCGGTTCGCCATCACCACCGGCGGGCCGGGCGGCGAGCAGGGACTCGACGGCACGTCCGCGCTGCCCCTGAACCGGTGGAGCCACCTCGCGGTGACCCTCGCCGGGGGCACCGGCACCCTGTACGTCGACGGCACGGCAGTGGCCCGCAACACCGCCATGTCGCTCACCCCGGCCGCCCTCGGCGCCCTCACCGGCCACTGGCTCGGCCGGTCCCACTACGCGTCCGACCCCGTCTTCGCGGGCGCCTTCGGCGGCTTCGACGTCTGGTCGCGCGCCCTGACCGCCGACGAGGTCGCCGGGTTGCGGAGCGGCCGGACGGCCGGCGACCTCGCCTCGTACGCCTTCGACGAGACCTCGGGGAGCACCTTCGCGGACGCCTCCGGACGCGGCCTGACCGCCACCCTGCGCCGCACCTGGGACGGCCCCAGCCATCCCGGGTTCCTCTCGGCCTACCCGGAGACCCAGTTCATCCAGCTGGAGTCGATGACCGGCCCCGACTACACGAAGGTGTGGGCGCCCTACTACACCGCCCACAAGATCCTCCGGGGACTGCTGGACGCGTACCTGGCCACCGACGACGACCGCGCGCTCGACCTGGCGTCCGGGATGTGCGACTGGATGTACTCCCGGCTGTCGAAGCTGCCCGAGGCGACGCTCCAGCGCATGTGGGGGATCTTCTCCAGCGGGGAGTTCGGCGGCATCGTCGAGGCGATCTGCGATCTGCACGCCCTCTCCGGCAGGGCCGAACATCTCGCGCTGGCCCGGCTGTTCGACCTCGACAGGCTCATCGACGCCTGCGCGGCCGACATCGACACGCTCGACGGGCTGCACGCCAACCAGCACATCCCGATCTTCACCGGGCTGGTGCGGCTGTACGACGCGACGGGCGAGGCGCGCTACCTCACCGCCGCGAAGAACTTCTGGCGCATGGTCGTACCGCACCGCATGTACGGCATCGGCGGCACCAGCACGGCCGAGTTCTGGAAGGCGAGGGACGTCATCGCGGGGACGATCGGCGCGACCACCGCCGAGACCTGCTGCGCGTACAACATGCTGAAGCTGAGCCGGTTGCTCTTCCTCCACGAGCAGGACCCGGCCTACATGGACTACTACGAGCGGGCCCTGTACAACCAGGTCCTCGGCTCCCGGCAGGACACTCCGGACGCGGAGAAGCCGCTGGTCACGTACTTCATCGGGCTCAGCCCGGGCCATGTGCGCGACTACACCCCCAAGCAGGGCACGACCTGCTGCGAGGGCACCGGCATGGAGAGCGCCACCAAGTACCAGGACTCGGTGTACTTCAGGGCGGCCGACGACAGCGCGCTGTACGTCAACCTGTACAGCCCGTCCACGCTCACCTGGGCCGAGAAGGGCGTCACCGTCACGCAGCGCACGGGCTTCCCGCGCGAACAGGGCAGCACGCTCACCGTCCGGGGACGCCGGGGCGCCTTCGCGCTGCGGCTGCGCGTGCCGTCCTGGGCGACGGCCGGCTTCGGGGTGACGGTCAACGGGCGCAAGGCCGGCGGGACGCCGGTGCCCGGAAGTTACTTCACGGTGTCACGGACCTGGCGCGACGGGGACGTGGTCCGGGTGACGATGCCGTTCCGGCTGCGGGTCGAGAAGGCGCCCGACGACCCGTCGCTCCAGACCCTGTTCCACGGTCCGGTCAACCTCGTCGCCCGCGACTCCGCGACGACCTACCTGGAGTTCGGCCTCTACCGCAACGCGGCCCTCTCCGGCGACCTGCTGCCCTCCCTCGCGCCGGTGAGCGGGAAGCCGCTGCACTTCACGCTCGACGGCACCGAGTTCGCCCCGTTCCACGAGGGCACCGAGGATCCGACCCACGCCTATGTACGGCGGGCCGAGCCCGGGATCGTCTTCGGCAACAGCGACTCGGGCGTGGCCAACCCGGCGAGGACGGACGGCACCACCCTGCTCGACGAGGTGTGGGCAGGGGCGCCGTTCCGCGGGAAGCCTGCGCTGGTGGCGCGGGTACGGACGGTGGTGGCCGCCTGGGTGGCCGCCGGGCTGCTCGGCGCGGCCGACGGGGCGAAGGTGGTGCGCACCGCGCGCGGGGCGACCTACGTGCCCTGAGGGCGCGAGCCCGCTACGACCGGCGGCGGGGCTTGCCGCCGCCGGTACCGCGCCGACCGCCGCCGCCCTTCGCGGCGCCGCCCTTGGCGCCACCACCCTTGGCGCCTGGGCCGCGGCCGCGGGCGCCTCCGGCGGTGTTCTTGCCCGCGCCCCCGCCGGCCTGCGGCTTCCGACGCTCGCGCTCGCCCTTGCGCTCCGCCGCCGGAGCCTGCTGGGCCCGGCCCCGCGTGCTGTTGACGGTGCGGCCGCGGACGATGCCGATGAAGTCCTCGACCAGCTCGGTGGTCGCCTCCTCGGGCCAGGCGAGGGCGATGTCCGACCGGGGGGCGTCGACGACCGTCCGGTAGGTGAGGTCCTTGCGGTGGTGCAGGCGGGCCAGGGACTGGGGCACGACCAGCACGCCGATGTTCGCCGCGACCAGCTCGATCGCGTCCTCGGTGGTCGCCGGGCGCTCGAAGGCGGCCTCGCCGGGCGGCTGCTCCCAGCCGAGGACGTCGTCCAGCGGGTGGAGGACCACCTCGTCGGCGAGGTCGGCCACCGTGACCTCCTCGGCCGCGGTGATCACATGGTCCCGGGGGACCACGACGACGGTGGTCTCCGTGTACAGAGGGATCGCGCTGAACACCGTACGGTCGACCGGAAGCCGCACGAGGGCGGCGTCCGCGGCACCCTCGCGCAAGACGTCGGAGGCCTCCGCGGGGGTCACCTGGAGGAGGCCGAGGGGGGTGTCGGGCAGGCGCTCCGCCCAGATCCGCACCCACTTGGCGGGCGTCACTCCGGGGACGTACGCGAGCCGGAACGAGGGGGAGTCCGCCGAGTCGGTCATCCCGCCAGGCTACCGGCTGTGGTCGGAGGTCTTCGCCGCGGCCGATACCCTGGACGGTATGAAGTCGCAGCAGAACACCCAGACGATGAAGCCCGCCACCGCGGCGAAGAAGCTGGGTGTGCACCTCCCCGCCACGCCCGCCGAGTTCCAGGAGGGCGTCGTCTCGCGCGCCGAGCTGAACGAACTCCAGGCCAACCCGCCCGAGTGGCTGCTCAAGCTGCGCGAGACCGGCCCGCACCCCCGTCCGGTGGTCGCGGCCAAGCTGGGCGTCTCCATCGCCGGCCTGGCCCGCGCCGGGGTGACCGAGGCGCTCACCACCGAGCAGATCGAGGCCGTCAAGGACGCCAAGCCCGAGTGGCTGGAGAAGGAGCGCGCCACGCAGGCCGAGGTCCGCAAGGAGACCGTCCGTATCAAGAAGCGCAACGCGGAGCGATCCGAGTCCTGACCCCGGTCAGCGGCGCGGCACGAGGATGCTGAGGGCGTTGGCACTGACGACGGCCGCGATCGCCGACCAGTCGACGAGGCCGAGGTCCTGCCCCAGCCCGAACCGGCCGACCAGTGCGGCGAGCACCGGGTTGACGCTCATGAACAGGCCGAACGCGGCGGCGGGCACATGGCGCAGCGTGAACAGATCGGCGAGGTAGGGCACCGCCGAGGAGAGAACACCGGCGGCCACGGCGAAGCCGACGGACTGCACGGCCGGCGGATGGCGCAGGACCACGACCACGCCGACGGGCAGGAACAGCACGGCGGAGACGGCCGCGGCGGCCGCCGCGCCCTGGGCCCCGGGGATCCGTCGTCCGACCGTGCGGTTGAGCAGGATGTACGACGCCCAGCAGGCGGCGGCCAGCAGTCCGAACCCCATCCCCGGATAGTCCGTGGAGGGCTGCGGGCGCATCAGGGTGACCGCGCCCGCCGCCGCGATCACCGCGCAGCAGGCATCCACCCGGCGGCGCGCGGCGGCCAGCGCGATGGTCAGCGGCCCGAGGAACTCCAGGGTCACCGCGAGACCGAGGCCGATGCGGTCGATGGCCGTGTAGAGCGACAGGTTCATCGTCCCGAACACCAGCGCCAGCAACAGGACCGGCCCCCACTGCCGCCGGGTGAAGGACCTCAGCCGGGGACGGCTCACGGCCAGCAGGACGAGCGCGGCGACGTACTGGCGTACCGCGACGACGCCCGTGGGACCGAGCACGGGAAACGCGAGGGAACCGATCGCGGCGCCGGTCTGGGTGGACAGACCGCTGCCGACCATGGTGGCCACCCCGGCGAGTCGCCGCCCGCCACGGGACTCGGGTACGGGAGCGGGAGCCGCCGCCGGGACGGTCGACGGGGGCACGGGCGCGGGTACGGACGCGGCTGGCATATCCGGATCGTCCTCCCGGCCCGGCCTTGCGCAAAATGCATGACGGGATCCATCTATACGATGGAGTCATGGATACGGACGGTCGAGGACCGGGCGTGGAGCTTCGGCAGCTGCGGTGCCTGGTCGCGATCATCGACGAGGGCGGTTTCACCGCCGTCGCCGCCGTGCTCGGGGTCTCCCAGGCTGCGGTGTCCCGGACCCTGGCCTCGCTCGAACAGGCGCTGGGCGTAAGGCTGTTGAGGCGTACCTCCCGGGTGGTGACGCCGACCGCGACCGGGCTGCGGGTGGCGGCGCACGCACGACGGGTGCTCGGCGAGGTGGACGTGCTGGTGCAGGACGCGGCCTCCGGGCACACCCGGCTGCGCATCGGCTACGCCTGGTCGGCGCTCGGCCGCCACACCCTCGCCTTCCAGCGTCGGTGGACGGCGCAGCGCCCGGACACGGAGCTTCAGCTGGTGCGCGTGAACTCCGCGAGCGCCGGTCTGGCGGAGGGCTCCTGCGACATGGCGGTGGTGCGCAGACCCCTGGAGGACCGGCGGTTCGACGCGGCGATCATCGGCCTGGAACGGCGTCTGTGCGCGCTGGCCGCCGACGATCCCCTGGCCCGGCGCCGCTCGGTACGGCTGGCCGATCTCGGCGGTCGGACCCTCCTGGTCGACCGCCGCACCGGCACCACCACCCCCGAACTGTGGCCGCCCGACGCGCGCCCCGCCACCGAGGAGACCCACGACGTCGACGACTGGCTGACGGTGATCGCCACCGGCCGCAGCGTCGGGATGACGGCCGAGGCGACCGCCAACCAGTACCCGCGGCCCGGCGTCGTCTACCGGCCGGTGCGTGACGCCGAGCCCGTCGCGGTCCGGCTGGTGTGGTGGCGCGACGACCCGCACCCCGCGACACAGGCCGTGGTCGAGCTGCTCACCTCCCTGTATCGCGCCCAGTGAATCCCCTGGGTCGCCCGGGGCCCGTCGCCTTGACTACGATCTGGACAGGTTCACCGATGTGGGTGTTTCGAGGTTGCTGGGGGTTGGGATGGTTGCTGGTCGTGTGGTGCGCTTCGACAGTCAGCGGGGCTACGGCTTCATCGCGCCCGACGACGGCGGGGAAGATGTCTTCCTGCACGTCAACGACATGCTGATGCCCGAGTCGCAGGTGCGCCGGGGCATCGTGGTGGAGTTCGAGATCGAGGACGGCGAACGCGGTCCGAAGGCGTCCGACGTACGGCTGGCGCGGGGTGCGGACGGCAAGCCCCTGGCCGCCGACGACGACGTCCTGTGCGATGTGCTGAGCACCGAGGAGTTCACCCGGGACGTCACCGAGGCGCTGCTGACGGCGGCGCCCTCGCTCACCGGTGAGCAGATCGTCCAGGTGCGGGCCGGCCTGGCGCAGTTCGCCAAGAACCACGGCTGGGTCGAGGGCTGACGCCACCGGCCGGCCGGGGGCGCGCGATGTCTCGGGCGGGGCCCGCCGCAAGGCGCTGACCTGGGGTCTCACCCTGCCGGACCGCTGGGTGCCGCCCACCGCGTCGCCTTCCGAATCCCGTTGTCAGTGGCCTGTTCTACTCTTCCCGTCACTTGATCACTGCGGGTGCGGGAGGCACACATGGGGTGGGTGTCGGCCGGCGACTACGAAGTCGCCCTCGATGACGGCAAGGTGGTGTGCCGCAACGCGGCCGGGCGGCGGTTGAAGTCCGTGCCGCCCAAGATCGCCGACGAGCCGGCGGTGGTGGGCCTGCGTCAGCTCACCGAGTGGCTGGAACGGCACGAACGCCAGTGCCTGGCCGACGTGGAGCGGTGGATGGTGCGCTCGCTGCCGGTGCCGTTCGCCGTCGTCGCCCAGGTGTGGCCCGACCCCGCCTGGCAGGCCGCCCTGCGCGACCTCGTCGTCACCGGGGCCGACGGCGAGGTGGCCGGGTTCCTGCGGGACGCCGACCCCGAGCGCGGACTCGGTCTGGTCGACCTCGACGGCGACACCGTCCGCATCACGCCCGCACTGGTCCACCTCCCGCACCCCGTGCTCCTCGACGACCTGGAGGAGCTTCGGGAGTTCGCCGTGGAACTCGGCGTCGAGCAGCGCGCCCAGCAGTTGTTCCGCGAGGTGTGGCGGCGTCCCGCGACGCTCGACGCGGAGGGCACCGCGGTCGAGGAGTACGCGGGCGGCTCGTTCAAGGAACAGCGGTTCCTGCACGGCCGGGTCACCCAGCTCGGCTACCGCGTGCGCGGCGGACACGCCGTCACCTCCGTCCTGGAGGAGAACCGCACCGTCGAGGCCCGGGTGTGGGTCGGCGACTACGAGGGCTACGAGGAGGCGGAGACCGGCCCCCTGGTGTTCACCGACTCCGCCGGCCGGGTGCTGAAGCTCGGTCTGATCGGGCCGGTGGCCTGGTCCGAGGGCATGCGCATGGCGGCCGCACTGTACGCCGGGCGGGACATCGAGGACGAGGAGCGGGCGGCATGACGACCTACGACGAGACCACCGCCGGCGCGCTGCTCGACGCGGGCGCGGTGCTGCCCCCGGGGAGCACCACCCGCGAGGACGCCGACACGCTCACCGTCCGCAGGTACACCCACCCCGCGCTGGACGACCGGCAGATCGTGCGGCTCGTGCCGGGCACCCTGGGCGAGGCCGAGGACCTGGCACTGGACTTCCTCGGGCTGACCCGCGACCCGGAGACCCCCGAGGTCGGTCAGGTGCGCCGGGAGACCCTCGGCTTCCCCGCCTGGGCGCTGGTCAACGACCCGGCGAACGGCCACCACGCGCTGGCGCTGGTCAAGGACGTCGAGCGGCTCGCGCGGCAGGCCAAGTCCCGCCCCGGCAACGCCAAGGACGGCTTCGAGGCGCTCGGCACCCGGCTCGGCCGGGCCGTGCCGCACTTCCTGCCCACCTTCTACGAGCAGGCCGCCCGCGTCTTCCTCCAGCACGAGAACACGACGTACGCCTCCGCCTTCTTCGGCAAGGCCCGGGAGGCCGAGCGGGTGCACGCGCTGAAGGTGGACGAGGAGCGGCAGCGGGCCGTGTTCCTGGAGTTCGCGTTCGCCGGGGCGCTCACCGTCAAGGCGCTCAAGGAGCACGTCAGGGCTCTCGCGGCGCGGCTCCACGCGGCCGAGGCCTGGGCGCAGTTCCGGCAGTTGACCGTGGAGCGCTGCGCGGCCGGGATGCCGCCGTACGCGTCCCTGCCGCAGGACGCGCGCGGGCTGATCAAGGCCGCCGGTCTCGACCGGGTCACCGAGGAGTGCGGCCTGGTCGCCGACCTGCTCGCCTCGCCGGCCGCGGTCCGGGCCCCCGCCTCCTTCTGGAACGCCTACCGGGCGACGCTCGCCGTCCTCGCCGAGCAACGGCCGCAGGTGCGTGAGCGACTGCTGGAGATCATGCCGGCCGGCCTGGGGCGTACCGTCGAGGACGACGAGTTCTGGCTGGCGCTGCTCGCGGAGTGCGGGGCGGATCTGCTCCTCACCGGGGAGACGGCGGCCGACGTGGACCCGGCGGACTGGCTCGGCCGGTGGGCGCTGCACCGCAAGCACGGCGGCAATGTCAGCGGCCGTTCCCCGGCCACCCTCGCGCTGGTGGAGCGGATGGGGCCCCGGCTTCGTGAGCTGGGCCGTCCCGTCGATCTGTGCTCGGGCCGCTGGCACGCCGGCGCCGATCTCGACCTGCTCGACCTGTGCGCGGCCCAGGGCGTGCCGCTGACGCTTCCCGGCCCCCACCAGGTCGTGTACCTCTCCGTCGACCGCTGGTTGCACGAGGCCGTACCCGGCCGGCGCGACCTCACCGCGACCGCGGCGGACCCCCGCCTGCGCCGCCTGCTGTACGCCGACATCAGCACCCTCAGCGGCCTGCGCCCCGCACCGAAGGTGCTGGAGGAACTGGCCGCCCACCCCGTGCTCGCCGAGGTGCTGCGCGAGTGGCTGGACGACGCGGCCGGGGAACTGGCCTCGGCGGTCGGCCTGCCCGCCGCGCGGGCGGCACTGGAACGGCTCCGCCCCTTCCGTACGATCGCCGCCCGGGTCAGCCCGGCGGCCGTCGCCGTGGTCTCCGCGCACGCGGTCGCGCCGCTGCTCGGGCACACGCTGCGGGCCGGCCTGCTGGACGAGCTCGGCTGGCCCGCGCTGGACGAGGCGCTGCGCCGGCTCGACGCCGAGACCAGGCGCGACCGCGAGGACACGCTCGGCGTCAGCGAGGCCTGGCCCGCGCTGATCCTCGCCCGCGCGCACAAGGTGATCGTCGTCGGCCCCGAGGAGATCCTGCTCGAGCACGACCTTCGGCTGCCCGTGACGCTGGACCGGTGGCAGCGCCCGAGCTACCGCTACACGGACGGCGAACTGCTCGTCATGTGGCGGCAGGACGGCAAGCAGTTCGGCTACTGGTCGGCGCGCCCCGCCGACGTCTTCCCGCTCGGCGGTGAGCAGCTCCCGCACTGGTACGGCGGCAACGACGCGGGCGAACCGTCGATCCCGGTCCCCGGAGGCGGCCGCGCCACCGGCGGGCGCACACTGCACGCCGGTGACACCGTCGTACCGCCGAGCCGCCGCATCCTCGGCGACGGCACCTCGTACTGGCGCCAGGGCAGGCAGGGCCTGCAGCAGGTGTGGCTCGAGTACGACCCGGCCACCGGCACCCACGGGCGCGCCTCGCTGCCCGCGTTCCTGTCGTCCGGCATCCGGGAGGACGCGCCCCTGCTCCAGCAGCACTGCGAGGTGCTGCCGCTCCAACCCGGCCTGGAGCGGAGCCCGTTCGGCACGGACGGCACCGTGCTCGGCCGCTGGGTGCGCACCGAGGGCGAGGGCGTCGAGGCCCGCACCGTCGCCGGTACCCCGGACGGCCGCACCGTCAGCCTGCCGTGGGCCGACGGGCGGGCGCCCGGCGTCCTGCTCGGCGCGCTGCGGCTGCCGGGCGGGGTCGAGCCCGTGGCCGTCGCTCTGCACCGGCAGATCGCCCTCTACGCGGGTGACGACCCGTCCGCCGCGGGGGAGCTGGGCCGGGTGACACCTATGGAGCGCGGCGGCGAGTTCGCCGCCGGCACCCGGTTCGTTCCGCCGGTCGGCTTCTGGCACGCCCTTCGCCCGCGCGACGAGCGCGCGTCGGCGGCGCTGCGCGCCCTGACCGACGAGCAGGCGGCCGAGCTGCTGCGGGCCGGGAAGGAGGCGCTGGCGCAGCGGCAGTCGAAGCTGGCGACGGCCAAGGTCGTGGACGGGACCTCGGACGCCGCCGCCGTCGTGCCGCCCGCGGACGAGGTCGTCCAGGAGGTCGTGTCCCGCTCCCTGCCCTCGCTGGGCGACGGGGGCCTCGTCGCGGGTGTCGCCGCACTGGTGCGCGCGGTGCTGCGGCTCGCGGAGTCGACCGCCGCGTTCGTGGCGCCGCCGGTCGAGCGGCCGAAGGCGGAGCGCCGTCGGACCGACGGCATGTTCGCCGACCTCAAGCCCGAGCACGGCGACGACGCGACGCTGCGCGAGGCCACCACCGGGCTCACCGAGGTGCACGGGTGGTGGGGCAGCGAGGTCCGCTGGAGCACACTGCGGCAGGTCCGCGCCGTGAACCACGTGCTGACCGGGAAGCCGGCCGACGGCAAGCCTCTGGCCGAGGCCTCCCGGTCCACCGGAACCGCCGAAGGATGGCGCAGCGACGAGTTCACCCTGCCGGGCATCGGGCTGGTGTGGACGCCGGTGCTCGACATGCTGCGCCCGCTCGCGTACCGCGCCGCCTCCGCCACGGTGACCGAGGCGCACCGCGAGGCGCTGCTGCTGCTGTTCGAGGCGATCACGGACGGTCCGCTGGCCGCTCCCGGGGCCGCCCTGCGCGAGGTCGTGCTGAGCGAGCCGCACGAGAAGCAGGAGCGCGTCGGTCAGGTGCTGCGCCGGGACGGCCGTACCGTCGTCGTGCTCGGCTGCCAGAACCTGGACCGGCAGGCGGGGCGGGTGCACTGGCTCGCCCTGGACCACGATCCGGCGGGCTCCTTCGGCGCGATCGCGCACTTCACGCTGGAGCGGGAGACCCTGCACCCGGCGGTGTTCCCCGCCGACGCGCTGAGCGCCGTCACCGGGCTCGTCCGGGACAAGGGCCCGGCGCCCTGGCAGCCCGAGGCGCCCGCCGTCCTCGCGGCCGCGACCCGCGGCGGGCTGGGGCCCATGCAGGCGGCGCTGCTGCTGGCCGGCAAGCCGAAGCAGCTCACCGCCGAGGTGATCGCCGCGACCGGGCTGAAGCCGCGTCAGAAGGAGCTGGCCGACGCCCTGCTGTCCTCGGTCGGCAGCGGCGACCGGGCGGCCCTCGTCGGTGCCCTGCTGCCCGGGAACCCCGGTGACCTGTGGACGGCCGGGCCGGACACGGAGGCGGCCGGCCGGGTGTGGGCCGAGCGGCTCGGCGAGGTCGTCCGGCTGCCCGAGGACCTCGCCGGGGAGCTCTCCCTGGGCGGCCTGCCCACCGGCTCCGCGGAGGACGTCCTCAACCCGGGGCTGACCCCCTGGATCAGCCGTACCACCGTCCAGCGGCCGGACAAGGACGGCAACCTGGTCGCGGCGGACCCGGCGGCACTGCCCGGCCGGAACCACCTGACGGGTGCCGTGACCGCCCTGGCCGGACTCGCCTACTCCCTGCCGTACGGGCACCCGCTGCGGGCCGTCCTGCCGGAGAGCCTCGCCGCCCTGCGCCGCCGCTTCGCCGACCGGGGCCTGCTGATCGACCTGGACGTCGCGTGGACGGAGAAGGGCTCCTCGTCCGCCGTCGAACTGCGCAAGGCGTACGGGCTGCCCGCCACCGGGGGCGCCGACGCCCACGGTCTGACACCTGTCGGCGAGGCGCTGGCGCTGCGCCCCTGGTACGGCGACCAGGAGACCGTCCTGGTCCGGCCGGGCGCGCTCGGCGCTCCCGACGACCCCGTGTTCGGGCTCGTCCAGGGGCTGGTCGGACCGGGACGGGGCGAGGGCATGCGGGCCCTGCGGACCCTCCTCGGCGACGAACTGGCCCGCGCGGTCGCGGTCGGGTGCGATCCCGAGGGACCCTCCGGACACGCCCAGGACCCGACCTTCAGCGTGCCCGATCTGGTCGCCGAGGTCGCCGCGCGGCACGGTCTCGGCGAGGACGCGGCGGCCCTCTACCTCCAGTTGCTGGCGCTCCCGGACCCCACGGACCGCAACTGCGCCCGCTGGACCGGCTGGAAGCCCGCCCGGACGAAGAAGGCCCGCGCCGAACTCGCGGCGAGCGAGCTGGTCGTCGAGGCCAAGCGGGCGCGCGCCGGACGCACCCTGTTCCTGCCGTGCGGCTGGCTGGACCTGACGTCGCCCGCGCTGCCGTTGGAGATCTGGAAGGAGGGCCTCTACCCGGTCGGCGCCTACGGGCGCGTGCTGCCGCTGATGCCCGTGCCCGAACTGTTCACGCGCGCGTGGGACCGCGTCCGCTCCGGCGACGCCCCGGCCTACGAGCAGCTCACCACCCGCGCCACCCGTAAGGGCCGCCGCCGATGACCACCCTCCCGCCCCCTCTGGAAGAGCGCGCGCCGATGACCACGACCGCCCTGTCCCCCGACTCCGACTTCGATTCCGCCTCCACCGGCTCCCCCGGCCCGGTTCGCCAGATCGTCCCGCCCGAGGACCGGTACGCCGGCGAGCTGGCCTTCCTGGCCGCGTACGACGACGGGCCGCGCCCGCCCGCCTGGCGGCTCACCCCGCGCGCAGTCGTCACGTTCGTCATGGGCAGCGACGGCCGCGCCCTGAAGCTGCCCGAGGACGCCGAGGCGCCGGACGGGGTGCCGCGCCGGCTGGTGGTGGAGGGCAAGTTCGTCGGCGACCGGGCGCTGGTGGAGCGGTGTGTGGTCACGCTCGCCGGCGAGCGCGGACTGCTGCTCGTCGGCGAGCCCGGTACCGCGAAGTCCATGCTGTCCGAACTGCTGTCCACCGCCGTGTGCGGCACCAGCGGGCTGGTCGTGCAGGGCACCGCGGGTACGACGGAGGACCAGCTCAAGTACGGCTGGAACTACGCCCTGTTGCTGGCGCAGGGGCCGAGCCGACAGGCGCTGGTGCCCTCACCGGTACTGACCGCCATGTCGCGGGGCGCCATCGCCCGGGTCGAGGAGGTCACCCGCTGTCTGCCCGAGGTGCAGGACGCGCTGGTCTCGCTGTTGTCGGAGCGGCGCATCGCCGTGCCCGAACTCGCGGGCTCGGACGACGCGTTGGCGCATGCCGCGCCCGGCTTCAACCTCATCGCCACGGCCAACCTGCGGGACAAGGGCGTCTCGGAGATGTCCGCGGCCCTCAAGCGCCGCTTCAACTTCGAGACGGTCGGGCCCATTCCGGACCTCGACGCGGAGACCGCCCTGGTGCGCAGCCAGGCACGGGCCTCGGTGGAGCGGGCCGGCGCGCCCTTCCAGGTCGACGACGCCGTACTGGAGGCACTGGTCACCGCCTTCCGTGATCTGCGGGAGGGACGCTCGGCCGAGGGCTGGGAGGTGGAGCGGCCGTCCACGGTGATGAGCACCGCGGAGGCCGTGTCCGTCGCGGGTGCGCTGGCGCTCGCGGCGGCGTACTTCCCGGGCGACCGTGATGTGCTCGGGCTGCTGCCGGGCCATCTGCTGGGCGTGGTCCGCAAGGACGACCCGGCCGACGCGGCCCGGCTGCGCGGCTACTGGGACGGGCCGGTCCGCCGCCGTGCCGAGCAGGGTTCCGCCACCTGGCGCACCCTGTGGGACCTGCGCACGGTCCTGGAGGGCTGACGGCCGTGTCCCCGCACCCCACGCCTGCCCCGGGCGCACCGGACTCCCCCGGCACACCGGCCTCCCCGGACCACCCGGACCACCCGGACCACCCGGACTCCCCGGACTCCCCGGACGGGGCTCTCGCCGCCCTCACCGACCCGGCAGGGCCCTACCTCATCGGGGTACGGCACCACGCGCCCTCGCTGGCCGCCGCCGTGCCCGCGCTGCTGGACGAGGCGAAACCAGACGTGCTGCTGGTCGAGCTGCCGGCCGAGATGCAGGAGTGGCTGCCCTGGCTCGGGCACGAGGAGACCCGGGCGCCGGTGGCGCTCGCCGCCGCGCCCGGTGACGGCGGGAGCGGCGGGGGCCCGGCGTTCTATCCGTTCGCCGACTTCTCGCCCGAGCTGGCCGCCGTGCGCTGGGCCGCCCGGCACGGCGTCCCGGTGGTCGCCTGCGACCTGCCCCTCGCGGACCGGGCGTGGGGCGAGGGGCGCGGCGGCACCGCCCAGACCGAGGCACCCGGACTCGCCGGCGCGCTGCGGGCCCGGCTCACGGGCCGTCCCGGGGACGACCTGTGGGACCGGCTCGTCGAGGCCACCGCCCCGGGTTCGCCGCCCGAGGCGCTGCGCCGGGCGGCCCTGCTGACCGGGTGGGCGCTGCGCGAGGACGCGGCCGCCTCCGGCGGGGTGCCCGAGCTGGACCTGCGGCGTGAGCGATGGATGCGGTCCCGAATCACCGAGGCCACCGCGCGGGGCGAGCGGGCCGCCGTGCTCGTCGGCGCCATCCACGCACCGGCACTGACCGGTTCGGCCCTCGCCGGACGAGGCGACGCCGGCACCACCCCCGCCGTCGTCGGCGAAGAGGGCGAGAGCGCTGCCCCGGGCGTCGGCGACAAGGCCGGGGTCACGACCCCGGCCGACGCTCGACGGGGCGGCAGCGCCGTCCCGGCCACCGGTGGACAAGCGGGAGCCACCGTCCCGGCCACCGGCGGGCAAGCCGGAGCCACCAGCCCGGCCGACGGAAAGCGGGGCGCGGGCGGCGTTCCGGGGGGCGGCGGGTCGAAGGAAGGGGGCGTGGGGAGTCGGGCGGGGTGGATCACCTCGCTGATTCCGTATGCCTATGCCCTTCTGGACGAGCGGTCCGGTTATCCGGCCGGTATCCGGGACCCGGAGTGGCAGGACATGGTGCTGCGGGCGGCGGGCGATCCGCAGGCGCTGGAGGAGGCGCTGACGGGGGCGGCCGTGCGGGTGTGCGCCGCGTTGCGGGACCTCGGGCATCCGTCCGGGCCGGCCGACGCGCGTGAGATCACCCGGCTGGCCTCGGATCTGGCCCGGCTGCGCGGGCTGCCCGCGGCGGGCCGGGGCGAGTTGGTCGAAGCCGTGCAGACGGTCCTCGCACAGGGTGAGCCGTACGGGCGTGGGCGGGCCGTGGCGCGGGCGATGGAGCGGGTGCTGGTCGGCACCCGCACCGGCCGGCCCGCGCCGGACGCGCCGCGCAGCGGTCTCGTCCCGGCGGTCGAGGCCGAGGTGGCGGGGCTGGGCCTGCCCGGACCGGAGAACGCCTCGGGCCCGGCGCGGGATCTGCGGCTCGACCCGCTGCGGTCGGACCTCGACCGGCGCCGTGAGCTGCTGCTGCGCCGACTGGCGGTGTGCGGTGTGCCGTACGGCGAGGCGAGGGAGGTGGTCGGCGCGGGCGGCGCCGAGGCCCTCACCTCGCGCTGGGAGGTGCGCTGGACGCCGGCGACGGCGGCCATGCTGACCGCGGCCGGCGTGCGCGGGGTCACCGCGGCGCAGGCCGCCGAGGGTGTGCTGCGGGAGCGTCGGCGCGTGGAGCGGGACGCGGGCGGGTCGACGGCCGCGCAGGTGCTCCAGGGGCTCGCGGAAGCCGCGGAGTGCGGCCTGCCGACGCTGGCGGACGAGCGGCTCGAAGACGTCGCCGAGGTGCTGCCGCCGGCCGGTACGCTGCCCGAACTCCTGGCCGGGCTCGCCCTGTCGGACCGGCTGCGGTCCGGGCATGTGCCGGGGCTCGGCGCCGACGGGGAACGTACGGCACGGGCGGCCGCCGTGGCCGAGCTGCTCACCGTGGCGGCGGTGCGGCAGGTGGACGGGCTGACCGGTTCCGAGGACCCGGCCGACGCCCACGCCCTGCTCGAACTCGCGCACCGGGCCGACCTGTTGGGCGGTATCCGGCTCACCGACGCCCTCGCCCGGCTGGCCGCCGACGGTTCCCCGCTGATGCGCGGTGCCGCCGGAGCGGTCCGGGTGCTGCTCGGACAGGAGAGCGCCCGGACCTTCGGCGACCGGGTCGCGTCCTGGGTGGACGGCGCCGTCGACGCCGACTCACGGTCGGCGCTGACGGCCCGGCTGAGCGGGCTTCTGGCCGCCGCCGGTCCGCTGCTGGAAGCGGCGGCGCCCGCGCTGGAGCCGCTGCTGGGCCGCGTGTCGGAGTTGCCCGACTGGGGCTTCCTCGACCGGCTGCCCGCGCTGCGGGGCGGCTTCGAGACCCTGAGCCCCGCGGCCCGCGACCGTCTCCTCTCGGCCGTCGAGGAACGCCTCGGCACCGGGCGTGTCGCCGACACCGACGGGCTGGACCCGGCCGCGCTCGCCGCCTGGGCCGGGGCGGACCTCGCGGCCCGCGCCGCCCTGCGGTCACTGGGGCTGCTGCCCACGCCGGGTGGCGACGCACCGGCGCCCACCGACGAGACGGTGATCGCGACAGCCACGACTGCTACCGCGACCGCGAGCGCGAGCGACAAGGCCGGACCCTCCGGGGAGGACGGTCTCGACCGTCGGCTCGCCCCCGCCGACCGGTGGCGGCTCCTCCTGGGCCGCCGCAGTGATCAACTCCCTTCGTCCGCACGCGCGTTGGCGACGGCTCTGGACGAGCTGTACGGCAGCGGGCGCGGCGAGGGCAGCCGCGGGGACCTGACGCGCCCGGGCAGCGGCGGTGGCCGGGACGCGCCGTATCCCGGGGTGCGGGAGTGGTCGCAGGAGCTGGCCGCGCTGTTCGGGCCGGGCATCCGGGAGGAGGTGCTGGCGGCGGCCGCCGCGTCGGGCCGCAGGGACGTGCTCACGGAGCTGGACGCGGACAGCGTGCGCCCCTCCGTCGATCTGCTGCGTACCGTGCTGCGGCACGCGGGCGGGCTGCCCGAGGCCCGGCTGGCGGCGCTGCGTCCGCTGGTACGGCGGCTGGTCGAGGCGCTGACCCGGCAGTTGGCCACCCGGCTGCGCCCCGCGCTGCACGGCACTGCGCTGCCGCGCCCCAGCCGGCGTCCGGGCGGCGGCCTCGACCTCCCGCGCACGCTGCGCGCCAATCTGGCGACCGCGCGCCGCGGCCCCGACGGCACGGTCCGGGTCATCCCCGAGCGCCCGGTGTTCCGTACCCGGGCTCGGCGGGCCGCCGACTGGCGGCTGATCCTGGTCACGGACGTGTCGGGATCCATGGAGGCGTCCACGGTGTGGGCGGCGCTGACGGCGTCGGTGCTGGCCGGGGTGCCGACGCTGTCCACGCACTTCCTGGCCTTCTCCACCGAGGTCATGGACCTCACCGGCCATGTCGAGGACCCGCTGTCGCTGCTGCTGGAGGTCAGCGTGGGCGGCGGCACCCACATCGCGGCGGGGCTGCGGCACGCCCGCGAGCTGGTCACCGTGCCGTCGCGGACGCTGGTCGTGGTCGTCAGCGACTTCGAGGAGGGCTATCCGCTCGGCGGGCTGCTCGCCGAGGTGCGTGCGCTGGTCGGTGCGGGCTGCCATGTGCTGGGCTGCGCGAGCCTCGACGACACGGGCCGGCCGCGCTACTCCACGGGCGTCGCGGGGCAGCTCGTCGCCGCGGGCATGCCCGTCGCCGCTCTCAGTCCGCTCGAACTCGCCCGCTGGGTAGGGGAGAAGATCGCATGAGCCAGGACCTGTTGCCGCCGGTCTCGCCGTCCGTCACCGCCGAACTCGTCGAGGCGCTCTCTCCCCGGCTGCGCAAGCGGCTGGACGCGGGCATCGCCAAGCTGGCGGCGCGTCCGGTCGTCCGTGACGGCGACACCGTGCGGATCGCCGTCGACGACGACACCGACCTCGAACTGCACGCCCCCGAGGGCACGGTGACCAGCGTGGACGGGATCCGCTGCGGCTGCCTGCTCGCCCCCGACTGTCTGCACCGCGCGGCGGCGGCCTCGGCCGCGCCGGTGGCGGAGGACGCTCCCGACAGCGCGCCCGCACAGCCGACGGCCGAGGAGGCATCGCCCACGGCCGACGGAGCGTCACCGCCGGGCGACGAGACCGTCGCCCCGGCCCAACTCGCCGCCGCGCGGGCCGTGTACGACGCGGCGGCCGCCGTGCTCGAAGCCGGTGCGGACGGCTCCGGTGCCGTGATCCAGGCGGAGCTGCTGCGAGCCGCGCACACCGCGCGGCTCGCGGGTCTCCCGCGGATCGCCGCCGCCGCGGTCTCCGTGGTGAACGGGGTACGCGCGGCCCGTTCCGCCGACCCCGCCCACCGGCTGCCCGACCTTGCCGACGCCCTGCGCACCGTCCTCGGCATGGCGCACCGCCTGCCGTTCGCGACCGGCCGGGACCTGGCGGAACTGCGCGGCGGCGTACGTCAGCCGTACACCCCGGACGGTTCGTTGCGGCTGTACGGGCTGTTCTCGGAGCCCGTGCTGACGACGACCGGCTACGCGGGCGCCGTGACCTGGACCGCCGACGCCGAGGGCCGCCTCTGCACGGTCTCCGACGTCGCTCCGGGCGGCCCCGGCCGGGCGACCGGCGCCGCCGACCGGGCCGTGCGGATCGGCGACACCGCCCTGACCCACCGTGAACTGTCGCGCGCGGGCCTCGCGGTGTCCGGCGCGACCGTCTCCCCGACGGGCCGGCTCGGCGCCGGGGCCGGGGTGCGGGCGGTGCGCGCGTCGGGTGCCGCCTGGAGCGCCGAGCCGCTCGACCGGCTGTGGACGGTGCCGGTCGCGGAGCAGGTCGCCCGCGCCCTGGGCGGCGGCCACGGTCTGCTCTTCCTCGACGTCACCCTGACGGGCACGGTCCGGGAGGCGGCGGGGGACCGTCTGCTGGCCGACTGCGAGGGCCGCACGGTCCGGCTCGCCGTCGCCCACGACGATCCCGCGCTCCCCTACCGCGACAACCTCCGCCTCCTGGCCGCCGCCCGGGGCAGCCGGCTGCGGGTCGTCGCGCGTCTCGCGCCGGGGCCGCTCCCGCGCGCCCTGCTGCTCGCCGCCGAGCACCCGGCCCGGGCCGGCGAGCGGGTCGATCTGGGCCTGGACCGTCTCCAGCACGCGGACCTGCCCACGACGACGGCGACGGCCGCGCCCGCCCCCGCTCCTGCGGCGGACGAGGCGCCGTTGCACCTCCTGCGCCGACGGGTGCACCAGGCCGTGTCGGGGGGCCGCCGGGTGCTGGGCTTCCCGGACAGCGGGGCGGGGGACGGCGGACGGCTGCGCCGCGTCGGTCTCGCCACCGCGGGCGAGCTGCTCGGCGAACTCCGGTCCGCGGCGGCGGACCGCTCCCGCGACGCCTTCGGCCGGCTGCTCCCGGCGGACCCGGGCCGTTTCGCCCACGCCTGGCTGGCCGCGGCCGTCTACACCGACGAGGTCGAGCGGGCGCTGTGCGCGGCGGCCTGGGGAGCGGATGCGGAGGTGGGTGCGGAGTCGGGTGCGGAGCTCGTGGCGACATCGCGGTGAACCCGGCGCCATTAGGACAGGATCTGACCTCTATGGCTCCTAACGTGGTGCTCGCACACGGAAGTGGACTCACGGAAGAAGGCGCACATGAACCAGCAGCCCACCACCCTCGACGAGAACACCTCGGCACCGGCCGTCAGTCGCGAGCGCGCCGACCTGCTGGAGGCGCTCGGCAAGCAGCGGCACTTCCTGCGCTTCACCACCCGCGACCTGACCGACGAGCAGGCAGGGCAGCGGACCACCGCGGGCGAGCTGTGTCTCGGCGGCCTGATCAAGCACGTCGCCTCGGTCGAGCGGGGCTGGGTGGCCTTCATCCTGAAGGGCGCGTCGGCGATGCCCGACTTCACCAAGATGACCGAGGAGGACTTCGCCAGGCGGGCCGACGAGTTCCGGATGCTGCCCGGTGAGACGCTGGCGGGGGTGCTGAAGGACTACGAAGAGGTGGCTCACCGCACCGACGAACTGGTCGCGTCCCTGCCCGATCTGGACGCGGACCACGCGCTGCCGGCGGCCCCCTGGTTCGAGGGGAACGCGCGGTGGTCGGCCCGCCGGGTGCTGCTGCACATCGTCGCCGAGACCGCCCAGCACGCCGGTCACGCGGACATCATCCGCGAGTCCCTGGACGGCGCGAAGAGCATGGGCTGAGGCCCCTCGCGCAGGACGGTCACCCGACTTCGAGGACATGCGTCTGCCAGGCCTCCAGGGCCACGAACAGTCCGGGGTCGGTCAGTTCGCCGCCGTCACGGTCGTACGTCTGTGAGGTCAGCAGGTCGGTCAGGCGGTGCTCGCGCCCGGCCAGGTCGTCCCAGGGCAGGGACAGCCGTGCCCGGGCCGGGCGGTCGCAGTGGTTGACGACGACCAGGTGGCGCGCGTCCGCGTGCGTCCAAGTCCAGGCGAGCAGGCCGCGGTGGGTGTCGTCGTCCGGCCGGCCCGTCGGGACGAGCGGCCGCCAGTCGCCCCGGCGGACGGCGGCCGCGGCCGTCAGCAGCCGGTGGTGGAAGGCGCGCAGCGGCTCGTCGACGGGCTCCTGCGGTCTGCGCGCGAGGAACACCTGGGGGCGGACCCGGCGTCCCTCGAACTGGCCCTCGTGCCACAGCGTCGCGCCGGGCAGGGTGGCGACGGCCACGGCTGCCGCCCGTCCCCGCGCACCGGGCAGGGCGGCGGCCGCCCGTGGTTCGTCGTGGTTCTCGAGAAAGCGGACGAGACCTCGCTGGTAGGTGAGGTCGGCCCCCAGATGGGCGCGGACGGAGTCGGCGTCCTCGTGCAGGAGTCGGTCGTACAGCCGCTTGTCGTAGCAGTGGTCGAAACCCTGCTGCTGCAGGGCCCGTTCGAGGTCCCAGTACGCCTCCGCGACGAAGAGCAGGTCCGGGTGGCGTTCACGGACACGCGGGAGGACGTACGGCCAGAGTCCTCGGCGGGCACCGGTCCGGCCCGGTCGCCCCACGTCTTGGCGAAGACGTCGTTCATCAGCAGCATCGCCATGTCGCAGCGCACGCCGTCCGCCTGGTCGCCGATGGACACCAGGGTGTCCACGGTCGCCGTGCGCAGGGCGTCGCCGAAGGCGTTCAGCTGGACGACGTCGGGCCAGGGCGGGAAGAACGGGTCGCGTCCCCGGGCGAGGATCCGGCCGTCGGACTCGATGAAGTCGCCCGGCGTTCGGGACAGGTCGTCCGCGGTGCCGTGGATCAGCCGGTCGGGGTGCCGGGTGACCCACGGGTGGTCGGGGGCGATGTGGTTGGGGACGAAGTCGAGGATCAACCGCAGTCCGCGGGCGGCCAGTTCGGCCCGGGCCTCGGCCAGACCTTCCGGCCCGCCGAACGAGGCGTCGACCACGTAGTCCCGTACGCAGTAGGGGGATCCGGCGATGTCCGCCTCGGTGACGTCGGGCAGGGCGGCGCGGAACGAATTGCGCAGGGCTTCGTCGCGCAGCGCGATCCGCAGTCCGGCCGGGCTGCGCTCCCAGACGCCCATCAGCCAGACGGTGTCGACACCGGGCAGGGCGATCTCGTCCCAGGCCTCGCCCGGCACCTCCCCCAAGGTGACCCGGCGCCCGTACCGTCCGCTCAACTCGCCCATCCAGACAGCGGTGTTGATTTCGTACAGCACCGTCATGACAGGGGCTCCTCGCGGTCGCCGTCGCTCTTCGGCCGCAGTGACTCGCGGCCGCCGAAGCACAGCCGCTGCTCGTCGTCGCTGACGCCGGCGATGCCGTCCTCACCCCAGCGGCAGACGCGCGAGCGCGCCTGGTCGTGGGTGAAGTACGACCAGGCGTCGCCGTCGGTGCTGCAGTCCTCCCGGACCGTGCCCCACTGCCGCTCGCTCAGGTACGGCCCCCAGCGCCGCCAGGGCGCCACGCCCTCGTCGGCCTCCGCCAGCCGCCGCCGTCCGGCGTCCGCGACGCTGTCGCCGTCCGTCACCGCCCGTCCTCCTCGCCACCGCCCGCCGCCTGGCTCCACCCTCGGGCGTCCCGGGGACGGGCCGCAATGACAGGGCGCGAGCCCGGTCACGACTTGGGCCGAACGACTGACGCGCGGCGCGGGCCGCCGAGGACCACCCGCCCCACGCGACCCTCCCCATGCTCGACACCCCCCGCTCCACGCCCCCTCCCCCTGCTCGACACCGCCCACTCCACCCCCCACTCCACGCTCCACGGCGCTCGTCACGGTCCCTTGACGGTCCTCGTAGGACCGGTCACAATCCCTCAATGGATGTGACCGGTCACATATCGCTCCCGCCGGAGGTCGCCCCGCAGCGCCTCACCGTCGACCTCGCCGTCTCCGAAGGACCGGTGCTGCTCGGCGCCAACGGCGCGCTGTACGGGCTCGGCGACGAGGGGGTGCCCGGCGACGCCGTACTCGCACCGCTGAAGATCACCAGCATCACCCAGAAGCCGGAGGGCGGCGCCCAGCACCCGAACGGGGACGCGCTCTCCGTCTCCGGGTCGTTCTTCCGCAACGGCGGCGGCGAGATCAACGTGATGATGCAGGACGTCTACGCCGAGTGGCCCTACGAGAACCTGGGCATCGACGACTACCTCCCCAAGGTCGACAAGATCGTCAAGGAGGTGTCGGCGCACCCGCACGGCGACCGCTTCGTCCACATCCCCTTCAACGAGCCCGACTGCATCTGGTACGACCTCGGCGTACCCGACCGGGCGCGGTACGAGGCCAACCGCGACCGCTTCTTCCGGGACTGGACCACGGTGTACCGGCGCATCCGCGCCCTCGCCCCCGGCGCGAGGATCGCCGGACCCAACGAGACCGGCTACCACACCCGCCTGATGACCGACTTCCTCGCCTTCGCCCAGCGGGAGAACGTGCTGCCCGAGGTGGTCACCTGGCACGAGTTGGGCCCGGACTCGCTGCGGGACTTCCAGCGTCACCACGACGACTACCGAGCGATCGAGCGCCGGTTGGGCATCGCACCGCTGAGGATCAGCATCGACGAGTACGCCAACCGCCGTGATCTGTCCGTGCCGGGACAGCTCGTGCAGTGGGTGTCGATGTTCGAGCGGAACAAGGTGTACGCCAACCAGGCCTACTGGGACGCCGCCGGCAACCTGGACGGCAACGTGGTGCGCACGAACATCCCCAACGGCGGCTGGTGGTTCTTCCGTTGGTACGCCGGGCTGACCGGCGACACCGTGCGGGTCACCCCGCCGCGGCCGCACACCGTCGACACCCTCCAGGGCCTCGCCTCCCTCGACACCTCGCGCCGTCAGGCCCAGGTGCTGCTCGGCGGCTCGGACGGCGACGTGGACGTCGTGGTGCGCGGTGTCCCCCGTGCCGTCTTCGGCCGCACGGTCGTCGCGACCGTCGCCGAGGCCGCCTGGTCGGGTTACGAGGGACAGCACGCCGCTCCGCGGGTCCTCGTCCGCACCGGGCTCGAGGTGGCGGCCGACGGTTCGGTGACGGTGCCGCTGCGCGGCGGGCGCAGGATGTCCGCGTACCGGATCGTCCTCACCCCGGGCGGCGCGGGCACCCCGTCCGCCCCGGCCGTGCCCTGGTCGGCGTCGTACGAGGCCGCGGACGCGGCGATCACCGGCGGCCGGGTGCGGACCCTTGGGACGGTCGCCGACGCGGGCGGCTACGCGGCCTCCGGCACCCAGGACGTCGGCTCCCTCGACAGCGCCTCCAGCAGGGTCGACCTCACGGTGACGGTCCCGGCGGACGGGAGGTACGACCTGGCGATCCTCTACGGCAACCAGTCCGGCGCCCCCGCCACCCAGCGGCTGCTCGTCGACGGCGCGGACCCGGTCACGGTGACGTACCCCTCCACACAGAACTGGGCCTACCGCGCCAGGAAGGAGCTCGGTGTCGAGCTGTCGGCCGGCACCCATGTGCTGACCCTCGCCAAGGGCGACGCCGAGGTCACCCTCGACCGCATCGACCTCACCGCGCGTACCGGCGCACCGTCGGCGTCGTACGAGGCGACCCTCGCGGACATCTACGGCAGCCCGTCCTACGACTACTCCTCGTCGGCCGGAGTGGGCACGGGCGCCCTGGTCCTGCGGGCGGGCGACCGGGCCGTCTTCGACGTCTACGCCCCTCGCGACGGCTACTTCACGGTGGTGCCGCGGGCCTCGGCGGCGGTGCGCCTCACGCTGCACGGCGAGCGGGTGACGGCGGCGCCGGACCGGCCGCTGCGGCTCTACCTGGTGGCGGGCAACAACCGCGTCGAGCTGACCGCGCGGCACGCGGCCGTCCGGTCCCTCGACGTCTCGGGAGCGGGCTCCACCGAGGGCACCCTCTCCTACGCCGCCGCCTCCGCCACCCTCACCGGAGGGGCCAAACTCGTCGACTCCGCCCACGCCTTCGGCGGCTGCTGCATCGACGACCTCGGCAACAGCCCCGACGGCGCAGCCGAGTTCACGGTGCACGCGCCCGAATCGGGTCGCTACCTTCTGGTCGTCCACTACGCGCACGACGACCGCCGCGACAACGGCCACGCCTACAACACCGACATCCTGTCCCGTACGGCGGATGTCACCGTCGGCGCCGGAGCGCCGCGAAGGCTCACCTTCAAGAACACCTGGAGCCGGGAGGACTACTGGACCCTGGGTGTCCCGGTCGACCTGCGCAAGGGCACCGAGAGCGTGACCTTCCGCAACGCGACGGGCCTGGCCCCGCGCATCGGCCGTATCGAACTGGGCCGGGTGTCCGGCCGGTCGTAGTCCGACGCGCGCCGCTGCCGCGGGGTCAGCGGCCCACGCCGATCAGGCCCGTCAGATAGCGCCACAGCGACGAGCGCTGCCGGACCTCCGGATCGGGCAGTCCGAGCCCGGCCGGTTCCTCGGCCGGGGCCCGCGAGGACGGCGGCTCCGGTGGCGTGGCCAGTTCGTACCGCACGGGCAGCGAGCGCAGGCCGCGCATGAAGGGCGAGGAACGCCAGGGGAGTTGATCGGCAGGGAGGGCGAGGTCCAGGTGGGTGAACCGCTCGAACAGCCGGCCCACGCCGACCGCCGCGACCGTCGACGCGAGCTCACGCGCCGGGCACTGGCGAGGGCCCGCGCCCCAGGCCAGGTGCGCCCGGGTGCTGACCGTGGTGCCCGATTCCACGTGGTCGGCGAAGAGCGGGTCGGCGTGCGCCGCCGCGGAGGATACCCACACCGGGTCGCCGGCCCGGATCGTGTAGTTCCCGAGCCGGGTGTCCTCGGCCGCGAACCGCGGCACGAAGTTCACCAGCGGCGGCTTGCGCATGACCACCCGGTTCATGCTCTCCCTGACCATCCCGGCGGACAGGCTGGCCCGTACGCCGCCCTCACCCGAGACGACCTCGACCACGGTGTTGGAGATGAGGATGCCGACATGGTCGGAGGTCATGCCCAGCAGCATGAACAACTCGCGGGCGAGCTGGTCGAGCGAGAGGTCGGGATGCGCGGCCAGCAGGTACGAGGGGAAGTCCTCCCCCGGCTTCTCCAGCTTGCCCGCCGCCAGTTCGGCCAGCGCGGCCAGCAGCCGTTCCAGGGCGGGTACCGCGTCCGGACCCGCGTCCAGTACCCGCCACATGTCCATCAGCGCGTCGTCGCCCTGCGAACCGGGGAAGCCGAGCAGATGGCTGGCCACCATCAGCGGCAGCGGCCGGGAGAACTGGGCGGACAGGTCCGCCCAGCCCGTGCCGCCGGCCTGCCCCACCAGGCTGATCAGTTCGTCGGCGTAGGCGCCGACGGCCGTCTTCAGCCGCTTGGCCTGCGGGTGACGCGGGTCCTGGAACGGCTTGAGGGCCGCGTCCCACGCCGTGCGCAGCGGCCGGTAACCGGGGCCGCCCTGGATCAGCACATGGTTGACCTCGAGGGACGGTCCGAGCGGCCAGTCGGCCGGCACCCTGCCCTCCGAGCGGGCCCGCCACTTCTCCAGCCCCTTGGGCCACCCTGCGTCGTCCTGGAGCACCTCGAGCGACTCGCGGTAGCCGAGGACCAGCCAGGCGGGCACTCCCAGCAGGTCGACCGGCGCGACCGGACCGTGCTGTTGCCTGAGCCGCTCGTACACCAGCGAGGGGCGCGTCTCGTAGTCCCGGGTCAGCAGCGGCTGCGGACTCATCGTCTCCAGCCGAGCACCGTCCAGGTCCACGGATCCGCCGTCACCCACCTGCGATTCCATCGCTCTGCCGCCCTCCGACACTCCCCGTTCCGGCGCGTCGTCATTCGGTAGCCGGAACCGGTCGGACCCTATCCCAGGACCCGCCCCGGGTGAACGACGGGGGCTCGGCGGCCCGCGCGATCCCGGGTCCGCCGTCCCCGAGCGCGCCCCCACCTCAACTCGGATGGCTCGCCGCGCGGTTGACGCCGCCACTGCCGTACCGCGCGAGCGTCCGGCGACGGCGGCCTTGTCACTCCAGGACGAACCCGCGTCCCCGAGGACTCAACTCACGCAAACAGAACGGTGATCCCTCCGGTTCGCTCCCCATCGCTGCCATATTCGAGAACCACTTCGGAGGTGGCTGTGACGCGAGAGGCGACAACATCCCTGGCTACGGGGATGACGGCTACGGCTACGGCGAAAGACACAGCGACGACGACGGCGACGAGCGCGGCGGACCGGACCACCGACCGGACCGCCGACCGCATCGCCGACCTGGCACGCCGTCAGGCACAGGCGGTGGTGCCGGGCACGCCCAGGAGGGCGGGGGCCCTCGGTGCGCGGGAGCGGATCGAACGCCTGCTGGACGAGGGCTCGTTCACGGAGACCGGCGGGTTCGTCCGGGCGCGCTCCACGGGGGACGGTGCCCGCAGGCCCTACGGCGACGGGGTCGTCACCGGGTACGGCACGGTCGACGGACGGCCGGTCTGCGTGTTCGCCCAGGACTCCACGGTCTTCGGCGGCAGCATGGGCGAGGCCTTCGGTGAGAAGACCGTGGCCCTCATGGACCTCGCGCTGAAGACCGGTTGTCCGGTCGTCGGGCTCAACGACTCCGGCGGCGCCCGGATCCAGGAAGGTGTCTCCTCGCTCGCCCTCTACGCCGAGCTGGTGCGCCGCAACGTGCGGGCGTCCGGGGTCGTCCCGCAGATCTCGGTCGTTCTGGGGCCCTGCGCGGGCGGCGCCGCGTACTCGCCCGCCATCACGGACTTCACCGTGATGGTGGACGGTGTCTCGCACATGTTCGTCACCGGGCCCGACGTCATCGAGGCCGTCACCGGCGAGCGCACCACCGCCGAGGAACTGGGCGGCGCCCGCGCCAGCAACTCCGTCAACGGCAACGCCCACTTCCTGGCCGCCGACGAGGAGGACGCCCTCGACACCGTGCGCGACCTGCTGTCCTACCTGCCCGCCAACAACCTCGGGCGGCCACCGGAGTACGCACCCGCGCCCGCCGCCGACGGGGCCCGGCTCGACACGCTGGTCCCCGACCGGACCGGCCAGGCCTACGACATGCGCGACCTCCTGCACACGGTCGTGGACGACGGCGAACTGCTGCAGGTGCAGGAGCTGTTCGCGCCGAACATCATCTGCGCCCTGGCCCGGGTCGAGGGCGCCACCGTCGGGCTCGTCGCCAACCAGCCGATGCACGCGGCCGGCGTCCTGGACATCGACGCCTCCGAGAAGGCCGCGCGGTTCGTGCGGTTCTGCGACGCGTTCGGCATCCCCCTGCTCACCTTCGCCGACGTGCCCGGCTACCTCTCCGGTGTCAGCCAGGAACAGGCCGGCATCATCCGGCGCGGCGCCAAGCTGCTGTACGCCTACGCGGAGGCGACGGTCCCGAAGATCACGGTGGTGGTGCGCAAGGCGTACGGGGGCGGCTACGCGGTGATGGGCTCCAAACACCTGGGCGCCGACCTCAACCTCGCCTGGCCCACCGCCCGTATCGCCGTCATGGGCGCGGAGGGCGCCGTCGGCGTGCTGCACCGGCGTGAACTCGCCGCGGCCGACGATCCCGAGGCGCTGCGCGCCCGTCTCGTCGCCGCGTACGAGGCCACCCACGGGACGCCCTACCCCGCCGCCGAACGCGGGTACGTCGACGCCGTCATCGCCCCGCGCGACACCCGCGCGCACCTGTGCCGTGCCCTGCGCGCGCTGCGCGGAAAGCGCGCCCCCATGCCGGAGCGCCGGCACGGCAACATCCCGCTCTGATCGCCCGACCTACCAGCCCGACCCCCAGCCGACACCGCGCCGTGAGGAGCCACGCCCGATGGACAGCCGCCCCCCGCTCGCGCCCGCGTACCGGACTCTGCCCGAGTACCTGCGGCACTGGGCCGAAACCGCCCCCGACCGCCGGGCGTTCACTTTCGTCGACCACCCCGCCCCGCACTCGCGGGGCGTGCACCGCACGCTGACCTGGCGGAGTCTGGACGGCCGCGTGCGGACGCTCGCCGCCCGGCTCGCCGAGCAGGCCGAGCCCGGGGCGCGGGTGGCGCTGCTGTGCCCGCAGGGAACGGAGTACGTCATTGGCTTCCTCGCGGCGCTGGCCGCCGGGCTGGTAGCCGTACCGCTGTATCCGCCCGGCCTGCCCGGGCACGGGGACCGGCTCACCGGGGTGCTGGCCGACGCGCGGCCCGCGGTCGTGGTGACCACGAGCCGGGCCATGGCGGAGGTCGCGGACCTCTGCGCGGGTGCGCGGGTGCCGGTCGTCGCCGTGGACCGGATCCCCGACACCGCCACCGGGGACCGGCCGTGGGCCGCGCCGGACCCCGGGGCGACCGCCTACCTCCAGTACACCTCCGGATCCACCCGGGCTCCGGCGGGCGTGGAGATCACCCACGCCAACGTGGTCGCCAACGCCCGCCAGGCACTGACCGCCTACGGCGCCGACGCGGCCCCGGTGACCTGCGTGGGCTGGCTGCCGCTCTACCACGACATGGGACTCGTGCTGAGCGTCGCCGCACCTGTCGTCCAGGGGCGTCCGTCGGTGCTCATGGACCCGGCCGCGTTCCTGCACGAGCCGGCCCGCTGGCTGCGGCTCCTCGCCGCGCATCCGCGCGCGCTGAGCGCCGCGCCCAACTTCGCCTACGACTACTGCAGCTCCGCCGTCTCCGACGCGCAGAAGGCGGAGCTGCGCCTCGACGGGGTCGCCGCGTTGATCAACGGCAGTGAACCGGTGCGGCCCGGCACCGCCGACCGCTTCCACGCGGCGTTCGCCGCCCAAGGGCTGGCCGCGGACGTCCACTGTCCGTCGTACGGGCTCGCCGAGGCCACGGTCTTCGTGAGCGCCGCCCGGCCCGGTGAGCCGCTGCGCCGGTTCGCCCTCGACCGGGACGCCCTCGCCGCCGGCAAGGCCCTGCCCGCGCGGCCCGACGACGCCGACGCCGTGCAACTGGCGGGCTGTGGCACCCCGGCGGGCCAGCAGGTCCGCGTCGTCGATCCCGTCTCCCGCGACTCCCTCGCCGAGGGAGAGGTCGGCGAGATCTGGGTGCGGGGCCCCAACGTGGGGCGCGGTTACTGGAACAACGAGGCCCAGAGCCGCCGTGTCTTCGGTGCCCGGCCGGCCGGCGCCCCGGGCGGCTGGCTGCGCACCGGCGACCTGGGGACGGTGCTGGACGGACAGCTGGTCGTCACCGGCCGGCTCAAGGACCTCATCGTCGTCGACGGCCGCAACCACTACCCGCAGGACGTGGAGGCCACCGTCCAGGACGCGCATCCCGCGGTGCGGCGCGACCGGCTCGCCGCCTTCGGCGTCCCGGGCGATGCGGGCGTCCCGGGCGACGCGGGCGAGCGGGTGGTCGTGGTGGCCGAGCACACGCGGACCACCCCGCTCGCCGCGATCGACGTACCGGGCCTGGTCCGGGCCGTGCGCGCGGCCGTGTCCGCCCGGCACGGACTGCGGCTCGCCGACGTCGTCCTCGTCGCTCCCGGCGCCGTACCCCGCACGTCCAGCGGAAAGGTCGCGCGGTCCCTGACCCGGGCCCGGTATCTGGAGGGCGCCTTCGGGGCGGGGATCGGGCGATGAGCGCCGTCGACGAGGGCGCGCTGCGCCGCCTGATCGCGGAACGGGTCGCCGCCCGGATCGGCACCGGCGACGACGTACCGATGGACCTGCCGCTGGCCGACCTCGGGATGTCCTCGCGGGACGCCGTGGGCCTGGCCGGGGAACTGTCCCGGCTGACGGGCCGTGAGCTGCCGGCGACGCTGCTCTGGTCGGCGCCCACGCTGGAAGCGCTGGTGGCGCAGCTGCGCGGTCCGGCCGAGCGGCACCTCCCCGCGGCGCCCGCGGCCCCTTTCCCGGCGGCGCCGGACGAGCCCGTCGCGGTCATCGGGGTCGGGTGCCGGCTGCCCGGTGGGGTGCGCGGCCCGGCCGACTACTGGCGGCTGCTGGGCGACGAGAGCGACGCGATCGGGCCGGTCCCGGCGGACCGCTGGCGGGACTTCACCGCCTTCCCGCCCGCCGACGCGCCCGCGAGCGGCGGCTACCTCGACGACATCGCCGGGTTCGACGCCGACTTCTTCCGCATCACACCGCGCGAGGCCACGGTGATGGACCCGCAGCAGCGGATGCTCCTGGAGGTCGTCCACGAGTCGCTCGACCACGCCGCCGTCCCGGCCGCCGCCCTCGCCGGCACGGCCACCGGCGTCTTCGTCGGCGTCTGTGCCACCGAGTACGGCCGGCTCACCGGCGCCCGAGCGGAGGCCGTCGATCCGTGGGCCCCGGCGGGCGCGGCGCTCGGTGTGACCGCGGGCAGGCTGGCGTACGTCCTGGACACCCGCGGGCCGAGCATGGCCGTCGACACGGCCTGTTCGTCCTCGCTCGTGGCCGTGCACCACGCGTGTGTCAGTCTGCGCACCGGCGAGAGCGATCTGGCGATCGCCGCCGGGGTCAACCTGCTGCTGTCGCCCGTCGTCGGTGTCGCCTTCGCGCGGGCGGGCGCCCTCGCGCCGGACGGCCGCTGCAAGCCGTTCTCCACGGCGGCCGACGGGATCGGGCGCGGCGAGGGGTGTGCGGCGGTGCTGCTGAAGCGGCTGTCCGACGCCGAGCGCGACGGCGACCGCGTGCTCGCGGTCGTCCGGGCCACCGCCGTGAACTCCGACGGCCGCTCGAACGGTCTCCTCGCCCCCAACCCGGCCGCCCAGCAAGCCCTGTTGAGCACCGCCTACGCGCGGGCCGGGCTGGCCCCCGCGCTGATCGACTACGTCGAGGCGCACGGCACCGGCACCCCGCTCGGCGACCCGATCGAGGCGGGCGCGCTCGGCAGGGTGCTGGGCCCGGGCCGCGACCCCGACCAGCCGCTGCTGCTCGGCTCCGTCAAGGGCAACCTCGGGCACCTGGAGTCCGCGGCGGGCATCGCGGGCCTGGTGAAGACGGTCCTCGCCCTGCATCACGACCGCATTCCGCCGTCGCTGCACTGCGCGCACGGCAGCGCCCTGGAGGACGTGACCCTGCGGGTGGTGACCGAGCCCGAGCCGTGGCCCCGCTACGGCGGCACGGCCACCGCCGGGGTGTCGGCCTTCGGGTTCGGCGGTACCAACGCCCATGCCGTACTGGAGGAACGGCGGCCCGACCCACTGCCGCCTCCCCCGGCCGAGGAGCCGACCGCCCGGCTGCATCTGCTGTCCGACATCGACACCGAGCGGGTCCGGGACACCGCGGCCCGGCTCGCCGGCTGGCTCCGCACGCCCGGGGGCCGCGCCGCCCGTCCGGCCGACGTGGCCCGTACGCTCGCCGGCCGCACCGGGCGCGGGCCGGTACGGGCCGCCGTCGTCGCCCATGACCGGGAGGAACTGGCCGACTCCCTGGACGCGTTGACGCACGGGCGGCCGCACGCGCGGGTGCTGACCGGCGACTGCGACCGGATCGGGCCCGGCCCGGTGTGGGTGTTCTCCGGGTACGGCAGCCAGTGGCCCGGCATGGGGCGCCGGCTGCTGGCCGAGGAACCCGCCTTCGCCGCCGCCGTGGAGAAGCTCGACCCGCGGCTCGCCGTCGCCTGCGGCTTCTCGCTCCACGACAAGCTGGCCTCCGGAGCGGCGCTCGACCGCCTGGAGATCGCCCAACCCGTGCTGTTCGGCGTCCAGTTGGCACTCGCCGAGTTGTGGCGCTCGTACGGCGCCGAACCGGCGGCCGTGATCGGTCACTCCATGGGCGAGGTGGCTGCCGCCGTCTGCGCGGGCGCGCTGGACGTCTCGGACGGGGCCCGGGTCGTCGCCGCGCGGGCCCGGCTGCTGAGCGGGCTGCACGGCGGCGCGATGGCCGTCGTCGACCTGGAGGACGGCGAACTGGCCGACCTGGAGCGCGACTTCCCGGGTGTCCAGGTCGCCGTCCACTCCTCGCCCCGGCAGAAGGTGGTCACCGGGGACGAGGGCACGGTCACCCGGCTCGTGCGCCGGCTCGCCGAGCGGGGCCGCGCCGCCCGGGCCATGCGGGTCGTCGGCGCCGGCCACTCGCCCCAGGTGGACCCGCTGCTGCCGGAACTGACCGAAGCCCTCGCCGACGTCCGGGGCGGGCCCGCGCGCGTCCCGGTCTACTCCACCGTCCTCGACGACCCGCGCGGCGAGTGCCGGTTCGACGCCGCCCACTGGGCCGCCAATCTGCGCCGTCCCGTGCGCCTGGACCGGGCCCTCGCGGCGGCCGGCGCCGACGGCCACACCGCCTTCGTCGAGATCGCGCCGCATCCGGTCCTGGCCCGGCCGGTGACCGACACGGTGCCCGGCGCCCTCGCGGTGGGCACCCTGCGCCGCGACGCGGACGGCTGCGCCGGGTTCCTCTCGGAGCTGGGCGCCCTGTACGCGGCCGGGCTGCCCCTGCCGCCGCCGCCCGGCCGGGTCGTCGACGTGCCCGCACCGCGCTGGCGGCACACGCGGTACTGGTGGACGGACGGGCGGTCCCCCGTCGCGGCGGCGGCAGCGGCCGCGGGGCGCTGGGCCGAGCCCGCCGCACCGGGCGCGCAGCCCGACGGACCGGCCTCGGTCGCCGCCCGCCTCAGCCACCACATCGCCGCCGTCACCGGCCACCCGACGGCCCGCGTCACGCCTGCCACGACGCTGGCCGAGCTCGGCCTGGACTCGCTGATGGCGGTCCGTATCCGCACCGCCCTGGAACGGGAGTTCCGCGTCGACCTGCCGCTGCGCGACCTGCTCGCAGCCGCCACCGTCGACGAGGTGGCCGACCGCGTCCGGCAGGCGCTTCGCGCGTCGGAAGCGGCCGGGGACGAGACGGAGCTGCCCGCTCCGCTGCGGGCCCTGCGCACCGCCGGTTCGCGGCCGCCGCTGTTCCTGTTCCATGCGGCCGGCGGCCGCGCCGACGTCTACCGCGCACTCGCCGAACGGCTCGGGGACGACCGTCCGGTGCACGGGCTGGAACGGCTGGAGGACGCCCGTACCGTGCCGGAGAAGGCACGTCGCTACGCCGAGGCGATCACCGCGGCCCATCCCGACGGGCCTCTGCTGCTGGGCGGTTGGTCCTTCGGCGGCTTCCTCGCCCAGGAGACGGCCCGGCAGCTCACCGCCGCCGGACGGGCCGTGCCGCTGGTCGTGCTCATCGACTCGGTGCGGCCCCTCCTGCGACCCGGCCGTACGCAGGCCGACCGGCTCCGCGCGCACTTCACGGGCTTCGCCCGGCACGTCGCCGACACCTACGGCGTGTCGCTGCGGCTGCCGTACGACGAACTCGCGGCGATGGACGACGACCGCGAGCGCATCGATCTCGTGCTGCGCACCCTGCGCGGCGCCGTCGGCGTACCGGCCGCCGCACTGGCGCACCAACGCGCCTCCTACCTGGACCTGAGGGTCGGCGAGGCCCATCGGCCGGGCCGCCACGACGGCCGCGTGGTCCTGTACCGGGCCACCGAGCCGGCCCCGCACACCGTGCGCGACCCGGCGTACGAACGGGACGACGAGACCCTCGGCTGGGACGAGGTGTGCCCGCGTCTGACGGTCGTACCGGTCCCCGGACACCACCTCTCGCTGCTCGACCCCCCGCACGTCGACGAGATCGCCGCCCATCTGGGGCGGCTGCTCGCCACGCCGAGCGGACCCGCTGAACCGGACTGAGGAGCCGCCATGCCGCAGCACACCGCCCGACCGTCCCGCCGCGCCGTCGCCAGGGCCGCGGCGGCCACCGGCCTGGCCGCCCTGTTCGGCGCGACCGCCGCCGAGGGGCGCGCCCGGGCCGCGACCCGGCTGGGGCCGCGCACCTTCGACGTGTCCGTGTCCTCCCCCGCGCTGGGCCGCAGCGCGCCGGTCCGGCTGATCCTGCCGTCGGACTTCGACGCCCGGCCCACCCGGAGCTATCCCGTCCTGTACCTCCTGCACGGCGCCCACGACGACTACACGTCCTGGACCCGGGAGACCGACATCGAGGCCTTCACCGAGGGCCGCGACCTGATCGTGGTCATGCCGGACGCGGGGCCCACGGGCATCCCCACCGCGTGGCGCGGCGGACCCGACTACGAGACCTTCCAGCTCCAGGAGGTCCCGGCGCTGCTGGCCCGCGACTACCGGGCGTCCGGCGTGCGGGCCGTCGCCGGGGTCTCCACCGGTGGCTACGGGGCGATGGCGCACGCGGCCCGCCACCCGGGCACGTTCACCGCCGCGGCCTCCTACAGCGGCATCCTCGACACCACCGCCCCCGGCGTGCCCGCCCTGCTGGACGCCATCGTGGCCCGCGAGAACCTGGCCCCGCACTCGCTCTGGGGCAGTCCGCTTCTCAACGCCCTGACCTGGCGCGACTTCAATCCGCGCGCCCGGGCCGCCGGGCTGCGCGGCACTCCCCTGTACGTCTCCAGCGGCAGCGGGGTGGTCGGCGGCACCGGCGACTGGCTGCCCGAGGCGCTGGAGAGCACCCTGTGGCCCTCCGCACACGCCTTCACCGATCTCCTCGGGCTCCTCGGCATCGCGGCCACCACCCACTACTACGCGGGAGGAGGACACAGCTGGACGTACTGGAAGCGGGAGTTCACCGCCTCGTGGCCGATGCTCGCCGGTGCGCTGGGGGTGCCGGAGTGATGTCGGTGCAGCCGGGGCACGGAACGGAGCGCAGGGGACGTCCGTCCAACACAGGACGTCCCCCTCGTCCCACGGGCAGCAGTGCGTGGGCGAGCCGCCTCCGGGTGAAAGGAGTGTCCGTCGTGGCCGTCCCCACCCCGCGCGGCGTGCCCACCGACCCCGGGACCGTTGCGGTCCCGCCCGACCTGGCCGAGTTGCTGCGCGCCCGGCTGGAGGACGTCGCCGCCGAGGTGCAGGAGGAGGTCCGCCGGCAGGTCCCCGAGTACGCGCGGCCTGCCGACGGGATCTACGGCCGCAACCTCCGGGCCGGAGTGGTGCAGGCGCTCACGCTGTTCGTCGACCACATCGCCGATCCGCGCGGCCAGGGAGCCGCCATCGCCGCGACGTACTACGAACTCGGGCGCGGCGAGGCCCTCGAGGGCCGCAGTCTGGACGCGTTGCAGTCCGCGTTACGGGTGGGCGGGCTGCACGCCTGGCGGCTGCTGGGCCGTACGGCGGAGGAACTCGGGCTGGACTCCACGGTCGTGGCCACTCTCGGCGAGCTGGCGTTCCGGACCGTGCACGAGGTCGCGGAGGCGGCCGCCGCGGGCTACGCGGAGGCACGGTCGCACAGCACGGACGAGCTGGAGCGGCGCCGCCGGCGTCTGCTCGACCTGCTGCTGGGCGACGGGCCGGTGTCCCCGGAGGCGGTGCAGGACCTGGCGCACGGCGCGCGCTGGCGGGTGCCTTCGCGGGTCGCCGTCGTCACGTTGGCGGCCACCGCGGACCCACAGGCGGCGGACGGGCCACCGGCGATGCCCGGGGCGCTGACGGACATGGGGTCACGGCCGCCGCGGGTGCTGGTGCCGGACCCTGAGGGCTCGGGGCGGTTCGGCGGCCGGTCGTTCCTGCTGGGTCTCCAGGGCCGTCCGGCGGCGATCGGCCCGACGGTCCCCGTCACCGAGGCCGCGCAGTCGCTGCGCTGGGCCACCCGGGCCCTGGGGCTGATGGGCCGCGGGATCCTGCCCCGGCAGGGCGTGGTGCGGTGCGCCGACCACCTGTCGACGCTGCTGCTGCACAGTGACGAGCCGCTGCTCGCCCAGCTGCGGACGCGGGCCCTCGCGCCCCTCGACGCCGCTTCCGAGGGCCAGCGGGCCCGGCTGGCCGAGACCTTGCTGGCCTGGCTGCTCAGCGGCAGCAACGTGCCCGATGTCGCCGCCCGGCTGCACATCCACCCGCAGACGGTCCGCTACCGCCTGCGCCAGCTGGAGAAGCTCTTCGGCGACGCCCTGCACGACCCCGGCGCCCGTCTGGATCTGATCCTCGCCCTGCGCTCCACGCACGAGTCCTGACGGGTACCGGCACCGCACCGCATCGGCCCGCCCCACTCACCGCGGAACAAAAACAAGCGGAATTTCTGAATTCCCGTCCATAACACCCGGCAAGGAAACGCGAATACCTTCGGGACTGTCCTTTTCACCAGGCGCTGTACGCGCCCCACCCGCAAAGGATTCCCATGCGTATCCGCTTGTGTCTCGCCGCGCTCTCACTCGTCGGCGGGGCTGGAATCGTCACTCTCACGGCACCCACCGCATCCGCCGCCACCTGCTCGGACATCGACGTCGTGGCCGCTCGCGGCACCTTCGAGCCGGGCACGCTCGGCCTGATCGTCGGCGATCCGGTGTTCTCCGCGCTCCAGAGGAAACTGACGGGCAAAACCCTGTCCAGCTATGCGGTGAACTATCCCGCGGACCTTTCCCTGACCTCGACAGCGCAGGGAAACGCGGATCTGGTGAACCACGTCAAGGCGCAGGCGACGGCCTGCCCGAATCAGCGTTATATTCTCGTCGGATATTCGCAGGGCGCGAATGTCGTCGACAATTCCATCGGCATCAGCAGTGCGGGTGCGGTGGTCGGCAGCCCCATCGTCGCGACCCTCCCGGCGGCGGTCGAGCCGAAGGTCGCCGCGGTCCTGCTGTTCGGCAACCCGATCCGGGCCCTCGGCAAGAGCGTCACCGGCACCTACCGGAGCCGCACCATCGACTTCTGCGCCACCGGTGACCCCATCTGCGAGAACGGCGGCGACGACGTACTGGCGCATCTCGGCTACACCGCCGACGCCACCGCGGCGGCCACGTTCGCCGCCGGCAAGGTCTGACCGGACCGGCGCACGGCGGGGCCCGGGAGGAGATCCTCCCGGGCCCTTCGGACGGGTGACGCGACGGCTGACGCGACGGCTAGCGGGGAGTGCGGGCGAACGCCGCGAGAGCGCCGGACACGGGTTCGGGCAGCCCGTTGTTCTGCACCGGCGCCGCGGTCAGCACGTCGAGGTGCTGGTAGCCGGGGGCGACGACCGGGTGCAGGTCGGCCGGGATGCGGCCCGCGAGCAGCCCGTCGCCCGCGAGCACCGTGAGCGTCGGACGGGCCGTCAGCCCGGTGGGATGGACGACGAGTTGCCTCACCTGTGGTGAGGTGGCCAGCTGGAGGTCGGTCACCAGTTTGGTCGGGAAGTACTGCTCGGTGAAGTCGAGCGGCTGCTCCGCCAGGCTGCGGGCCAGCTCCTGGAGGTCGGTGACCTCCTTGCCCGCGTCGGTGAACTGCGTACCGTCGGCCGACCGGTACCCGGGGTCGTCGGCGTCGCCGACCCGGTCGTAGTCGCGCCAGGTGTACAGCGGCCCGTGCGGCTGCGCGGGGACGGCCTTGTACCCGACGCCGAACAGCTGCGTCGGCTGCGTGCCGCCGTTGGCCACGGGGAAGCTCTTGTCCGTGACCGGCCCGCCGTCGAAGAAGCCCACGCTGCTCTGCAGGAACGCCAGCGGTACGGAGTTGTCGTCCATCAGGGCGCCGAGCACCGTGGCGTTGGTGAGCCGGAAGTCCTTCACCCCGGGGGAGCCGGTGAGGAAGGCGGCGGCGTCCTTCGAGAACAGGAAGCGGTTGGTGGCCTCGATGTTGATGCCGGACGGCAGGTAGGCCGGCAGGTCCGCCTCGCCGTCCGGGTCGCGCACCGCGCCCAGGCCGGCGATGGCGAGCAGCGTCATGGTCTCCGGGTTGAGCAGCACCGGCGCGGACAGCGAGCGCGGCAGCAGCCCGGTGTCGAGTCCCGCCTGCACCGCCGCGTAGCCGAGCCCGACGTCCGGCAGGTCGATGTCCTCGGGCAGGCTGCCGCTCAGGTCGGCCAGCGAGGTGGAGATCGTCGTGTCGAGCGCGAAGTAGCCGGCGCACTGGTTGTGTCCCGCGTCCGCCAGGGTGGCGGGGTCGCCGTCGAAGTCGGCCGCCGCGAAGTACCCGGTGACGACCCCGCCCAGCGAGTGTCCGCCGCACAGCACCTTGCTCCGGCGCAGGCCCTGGTCGGGCAGTTCGTGGACCAGCAGGTCGTACTCGTCCCGTACGGTCTGTGCGATGCCGAGCTTCGCCATCCACCCGAGCCGGTCGTCGCCGACGAAGCCGCCGAAGACCCGGCCGTCGACCGGCTCGGCCCGGTAGTAGTAGTCGACGGCGGTGTGCTGGTCGCCGGAGGCGATACCGGTGCGGTCCTCCAGGCAGTTGGAGCGCCGGTCCAGGGCCCAGAACTCGATGTGCCGCCCCTGCGCGGCGGCCTTCGCGACGGTGCTCCGGGCGACGCTGTCGAAGGCTCCGGCACCCTCCAGGATGCCCGGCTGGGCCACCAGGATCCGGTCGGCGTCGGCCGACGCCGCCGGTCCTTCGGCGGAGCGGTAGCGCAGATACGACAGCTGGTCGCAGGCCGCCGGCCGGTCCCCGAAGGACCTGGGCAACGGCACCTTCACCCGTACCGACGACTCGGTCACGCCGTCGGCCGGGTGCGGCGACGGCACGGGCGTCTCGGTCCGTGCGCCGTCTCCCCGGGCGTCCGGGGCGGCCGCGGTGAGCGCCCCCGTGGTCAGCAGCACCGCAAGTACCGCGCCGCGCCACGTCCTTCCTCTGCTACGACTCGTCTTCATAGCCGGACGGTAGGGCCGTGGAGCGCGGGTGCCCGGGAAGTGCTCACAACAACGCAGCCCGCGACGGCGCGCTTGTCACGGGCCCGCAGAGAACGGGTCGGCGGTGTCGCGGCGCGGGTCAGGCGTCCGTCACGGTCACGGTGACGGGAGTGCCGATCTCGATGGTGCGGCTGACGGTGCACTGCCGGTCGTGGGAGATCGCGACCGCCCTGGGCAGGATCGCGCGGGCCCGGTCGCCGGATGCGCCCTCGGGGAAGCTGACGGTGAAGGTGACCGCGAGGTCGGTCATCCGGTTGCCGAACTCGTCGCCGACCTTTTCGCCGGTCACGGTGACGGTGAACTCGGTGGGCTCGACGTGCCGCCCGGTGGCCGCGTCGACGTCGGCGGCGGTGCAGCCGCCGATGGCCGCGAGCAGGAGTTCGACCGGGGTGAAGTCGGTGCCGCCGTCGGAATCGGAGCGGGTACCGAAGCCGATCGTGCCACCGCGGACGTTCGTCGCGGTGAACCGGCCGGCGCCGGTCCGCTCGATGGTGACGAGGCGCTGGGAGTCTTCGCTCATGCCGACGACACTAGTGCCGCGCCACCGGCACGCCACACGGGCAGAACCCCGTCCCGGCACCGTCTCGCCCCGCCGGGTGGCAGGGGCCGGGCGGGCCCGAGGGGGCGACGGCCCGAGGGGGCACTGCCCGAAATGGCACTGCCCGAGGTGGGCTAGGCGCCCCGGCGCACCCGGGCGGCCGCTCGGGCCTCGGCGGCCTTGCGGGCATCGGCGGCCTTGCGGGACTCGCCACCGCGGCCGGGCCGCCCCGGGCGGGTACCCATACCGCGGAAGGGGGCGCCGCCGCGCGCCGGACGCTCCGCGGCGGCCGGCCCGTTGCCGCCGATGGGGACGCCGGAGGGAGCCTGGGCACCGGTGATGCGGCTCAGCTCGGCCTCGCCTGAGCGGATCGGTGTGATCTGCGCCCTGATGCCCGCGTCGGACAGCAGTCGGGCCATGTCCCGGCGCTGACTGTGCGTGACCAGCGTGACGACACTTCCGGACTCCCCGGCGCGAGCCGTACGGCCGCCGCGGTGCAGGTAGTCCTTGTGGTCGGCGGGCGGGTCGACGTTGACGACCAGGTCGAGGTTGTCGATGTGGATGCCGCGGGCCGCCACGTTGGTCGCCACCAGCACCGTGACGCGGCCGTCCTTGAACTGGGCCAGCGTGTGGTTGCGCTGGGGCTGCGACTTGCCGCCGTGCAGTGCGGCGGCCCTGACGCCGCTGCCCAGCAGGTGCCGGGTGAACTGGTCGACGGCGTGCTTGGTGTCCAGGAACATGAGCACGCGCCCCTCGCGGGCGGCGATCTCGGTGGCGGTGGCGTACTTGTCGGCGCCGTGCACCTGGAGGACGTGGTGCTCCATCGTGGTGACCGCGCCCGCCGACGGATCGACCGAGTGGACCACCGGGTCGTGGAGGTAGCGGCGGACCAGGAGGTCGATGTTGCTGTCGAGCGTGGCCGAGAACAGCATGCGCTGGCCGTCGGGGCGAACCTGGTCGAGCAGCTCGGTGACCTGCGGCATGAAGCCCATGTCGGCCATCTGGTCGGCCTCGTCGAGGACGGTGATGTCCACCCGGTCCAGGCGGCAGTCCTTGCGCTCGACGAGATCCGTGAGACGGCCCGGCGTCGCCACGACCACCTCGGCCCCGGCCCGCAGCGCGCCGGACTGCCTGCCGATCGACATGCCGCCGACGACGGTGGCCAGCCGCAGCTTCAGCAGCCGGGCGTACGGGGTGAGCGCGTCGCTCACCTGCTGGGCCAGCTCGCGGGTGGGGACGAGGACCAGGGCCAGCGGCTTGCGCGGTTCGGCACGTCGGCCGGCCGTGCGCACCAGGAGCGCCAGGCCGAAGGCGAGCGTCTTGCCCGAGCCGGTGCGGCCGCGGCCCAGGACATCGCGGCCCGCGAGCGAGTTCGGCAGCGTGGCGGCCTGGATCGGGAACGGCTCGGTCAGGCCGTGCCCGGCGAGCAGCTCCAGCAACTCGGCGGGCATGTCCAGTTCACCGAAGGTCGCGGCGGCGGGGAGTGCGGGGGTGACGGTGACCGGGAGCGCGAACTCGGAACGGTCATTCGTGCGAGCTGAACGGTTCAACGGAGAACCTTCCTCGAGGGGCACGCATCGAGGAATTCCCGGCAGGAGGGCCAATGAGCCGGATGAATTGCAAGCACGAGCCGAAAATGAGACTGAAAGAATTCCATGAGAATCTTCGGAATCCCCGAAAAGCAGCAAGCTGGGGCCCGCACCACGTGGTGCGGGCCCCAGCTGCCTCATACGCTTTCGCGTCAGGCAGGCGTGATGTTCTCCGCCTGCGGGCCCTTCTGGCCCTGCGTGACGTCGAAGTTCACCTTCTGGCCTTCCTGAAGCTCACGGAAGCCCTGGGTGGCGATGTTCGAGTAGTGAGCGAAAACGTCGGGGCCGCCGCCGTCCTGCTCGATGAAACCGAATCCCTTTTCCGAGTTGAACCACTTGACGGTGCCAGTAGCCATGTCACATCTCCTTCGGGGCAGTGCCCAGAGGTCCACACCGTGTGGACCCATGCGTTGCCACAATGAACCCCGTCCGGATAAGCACCGGAGATACAAAAATGCCCGGCGACAGACTGTCGCCGAGGCACTTGAAGTTTCGGGAACCACAACTGCAACTAGCTTGAAGCCTAGCACGGTACATACAACCGCACTACCTTTCGCCCACGCGGCACCGGATCGGGCGCGCAAGCCTGTACGAAGTCAAATACACGCGAAAGGTTAATTTTCAGATTACACAAGGTGCGCCGCAGGCGAACTCGGCCATGGCTCGGGCGCGAGCCCGCGGTCGGGCCGGCCGGTGAGCACGGCCGTGACCACCTCGGTGCGGGACCGCAGTCCGGTGCGTGCGAACAGCCGGGACAGCCGGTTGGCCACCGCGTCCTCACTGAGCCGCAGCACGGTGGCGATCTGGCGGTTGGTGAGCCCTTCGGCGATCAGGGTCGCGAGCAGCCGCTCGTTCTCGGCGGTGGCCCGGGCGCGTCCCGGGACGGTGATCCCGGCCTCCCGCATGGCGGCCCTGGTACGGAAGCGCGCCAGCGCGGAACCGGTCCTCCCGAACAGTTCGTACGCCTCGTGCAGCAGCGTGGGCGGCCCCGCGCCGGCATCGGCCGCGGCGACGAGCGTGAGCGCCGTCTCGAACGGCTGGCTGCGCGAGCGTGCCAGCTCCACCGCCTCCCGCAGGCCGTCCCGGGCGGTGCCGGGCGAGTCCTGCCGCAGCACGCGGGCCGACGCGAGCAGAAACCTCAGCCTCGTCCGTCCGCCGCCCGTCCGGTCGGAGATCCGCTCCAGGCGTTCCAGACAGGTCAGCGCCTCGCCGGTGTGTCCCGTTTCCGCGTACACCTCGGCGAGGGCGGCCCACAGCTCGTCGACGCCGGCGACGTGTCCGTGGGCGTCCGCCGCGTCCAGGCCGCGCCGCAGCGTCTTCTCGGCCCCGTTCGGATCACCGAGGGCCCGCTGCACCTCGGCCTCGACAGCGTCCAGCGAGTACTCCGGACGGCCCTCGCCCCGGTCGCGCACGCTGTCGAGGAGGCGGCGGGCGCTGGTGGTGCGGCCCCGGGCCAGGAGAATCTCCGCGGTGCGGGCGGGAATCAGACAGCCGTCCGCCGCGGGCGTGTGGATCCGGTTGTTCGCCAGCATCCAGCGGGCCGGCTCCAACGCCTCGTCCCAGCGCCCCTGGAGGTGGCGCCGGAGGAACACGCTGTGCGGCTGCAGCCGGTCGGGGGTCAGCCCCTGTGCGGCCAACAGGTCTTCCGCCGCGTGGAGGTCCCGGCCGCTGAGCAGCTCGTCGAACATCGTGGTGGCCAACGCGTAGACGTGCTCGGCACCGAGGTTCGGGGCCTCGGAGAGGGCCAGCGCACGTCTGAACCGCTCCGGCCGGCCCAGCACCATCTCCGCCACGGCCCGGAAGTACTCGGGCTTCACCCGGCCTCGGGCATCGGTGGCCCACACCTCCTGCGTCCGGGCCAGCAGGTCCAGCGCCTCCTGCCACCTCGCCAGCCCGCACAGTGCCAGCGCCCGGCCGGTCACCGCGACCAGGCCCGGCAGCCGCAGTTCGTCCCACCACTGGGCCGTGGCCAGCCGGGACAGCGCCCGCCAGTCCGAGTCGTTGGCGGTCGCCGCCGTGAAGAGGTTCGCCGTGTCCTGCAGCGCATGAGTGCCCAGCACGTCCGCCCGGTCGCGCAGGATCGACTCGGCGATGGTCCGCGCGGTCCGGTGGTCCCCCGCCTGGTAGGCGGCCTTGGCGTACCGCTGAAGGGCCGGGACGCGGTCCTCGGGCCGCTCGACGAGGTTGCCGACCGCCCGGCACCACCGGAGCACTCCCCTGCCCTCGGAGTCGGGGTGCAGCCGCTTCGCGGCGGCCGTCAACTCCTGTACCGCACGGTCGCGGTCGACCAGGTGCCCGGCTTCCGCGACCCGGTCCGCCAGGTAGGCCACCGCGTCCGCCTCGTCGGACAGCGCCACCACCGGGGGCTCCGCCTGGTGTGCGATGCCCGCCGCGTCGCGGTCCGCCCATACCGCCTCCACCGCCGTGGCGGACAGCCGACTGCGTTCCAGCGGCCCCAGCCGCTCGCGGACGGCGTGCGCCGTCAGCGCGACGGCGAACGTCCATCCGCCTGCCCCGGCGCCGTCGAACCCGGGCCTGACGTCGACGATCTCCGCGTCGGTCAGTTCCCGGATCGCGTCGCCGACCGTCCCGGCGGACAGTCCGGTCGCCGCGGGGATCAGCTCCGCTGCCCGCGCGCCGAGCGGCCACAGGACGCTCAGTGCCCCGGCCACCACGCGGCACGGCTCACTCAGCGCGTCGAGCGCCGAGACGAACCGGTCGCCGTCCGGCAGCACCGGCGTCGGTGTCCGCACCCCGATGAAGGCGTGCCCGTCGGCCACCCGGATCGCCCCGTCCCGGGTCCATCCGGTGAGCAGGGCGTCGATCGCGCCGGGGACCCCGTGCGTCAACTCCCGTATCCGCCGGGACAGACCGCTGTCGGGTGTCGCCCGCAGCCGCCGTGCCACCGCCGCCGTCGTCTCGTCCGGCCCGAGACGGGACAGCACGAGCGTGTGCGCCCACGGCAGATCTGCCTGCTGTTCCAGGGCGCCGACGGCACCATGGCGCGGTGGCGTCCGGCCCTCGCCGTCCGCGTCACCGCGGGTATCGGGCGCCGCCTCGTGCCCGTTGCGGCATCGGGCGCTCCGCTCACCGCGGCCCACCGCGGAGGCCAGCAGCCGGACCGAGGACGGCACGCGCGCGAAGTCGGTCCCGTGGAGCACGGCCAGCGAATCGGCATCGGCCAGGTGGAGGTCGTCCAACTCCACGACCACGGGCGCGGACCGTGCCAGAGCCGCGCGCAGCAGTGCGGCCATCGTGGTCCCGTCGCGCCGCTCGGCCGCGTGCAGCGCCTCGGTCACCGGCTTCGCCGCACGCTGGGGTGCCGTGCCCGAGAGGTGCTCCTCCAGCGCCATGACCAGCCGCAGCGCGAGCAGCAGCGGCCGTGCGTCGTCGCCCGGCACACAGCCCACCGCGAGCACGGGCGTCCCCTCGGCGCGCAGCCGTTCGCCGAGTGCGTGCAGGAACGCGCTGCGCCCGGCTCCCCGTTCGCCCCGGACGAGCACCAGGCGCGGTCCGGCCGGATCCCCGAGTCGGCCTCGGACCTCGTCCGACTCCCGCTCACGGCCGACCGGGCAGCCGGCCGGGCGGTCGAGGCTCGCGGCCGTGCCCCCGTGGACCAGCCAGGGGCTTTCGGACGGAGCAGTCATGGTCCACCGCGTTCTCTTCGACGACAGGTGCGAGGCGGGTGGCACCGGACCCGGCCGCGTGACGCGTCTGCGGCGGCCCCGCGGCCGGGCCGTCAACACTGCGAACCATTATGGCCATTTCCGTATGATCATGTCCTGTCGGGCAGCGGGCTCCGAAAGCACCGTGCCGCGAACGTTCCTGCTCCGGTCGGCCGTTCACCCGCGCAGTACCGGACCGGGAGGAGTGGGCGTGCCGAAGGACGGGCCGGTCGTCGGCAGGGACAGCGAGATCCGGGAAGTCACCGGCACGCTGCTGTCCACCGGTGCCTCGGCGCGCACCCTGCTGCTCGTCGGCGGAGCCGGAACAGGCAAGACCGCCGTGCTGGAACAGGCCCGCCGGACGGTGGTCGGGCAAGGCGCCAGGGTCCTGCGGCTGCGCTGTCACGACGGTGCGAGCGCGCCCGGCGCGGCCGCCCTCGCCGACGGCGTCCACCAGGTGCTGACCACGGTCCACGACCGCTGGAGCCCGGCCCGCACCGGTGCCGTCCGCCGGACCCGGCTGCGCAACAGCGGCCGCGGCGGCGAGTTGACCCTGCTGTCCACGCTCGGCGAGGTGCTCGGGGACGCGGCCCGTCACCTCCCCTTCGCGCTGATGATCGACGACGTCGAGCGGATGCCGTCACCGACGGCGTCCGCCCTCGGTCTGCTGCTGCGCGTCTTCCGTCCGGTCGGCGTGCCGATGGTGCTGGCCGGCCGGCCGGCACACCCGGGAGACGAGGGTGTCCGGCAGCTCACCGTGGCGGCCGACCGGCTGCTCGAACTGCCGCCGCTGCGCCCCGCCGACGTGGAGGCCCTCGTGGTGCGGCGCCTCGGCCGCCCGGTCGAACCGGCCCTGGTGACGGCGGTGGTGCGGGCGTTGGGTCCGATGGCGGGCACCCCCGAGGCCGTGCTGTCGGTGCTCGACTCGATGGCGGAGCGCGGCGACTTCCTGGAACTCGACGGTCATGTGTGCCTGACCGAGCCGGAACAGGCGCTGCGCCTCACCACGGACGTGGCGCGGCTGAGCCGGCTCTGTTGGCCGGCCGGTCCACCGGGCGCCGCGGCCCTGGACGCGGCGGCCGCGGTGGCCCGCAACCTCGAGCACGCCGAGATACGGCTCGACGATCTGCACCGGCTGAAGCCGGGCGGGCCACGCCGGGCCGGGCTCGTCGACCGCACGCTGACCCCGCTGGTCGCGGACGGGATTCTCACCGTGGACGAGGACCGCCGCATCGCGTTCGCCGTTCCGGCCCTGGCGGCAGCGCTGCGCGCGCTGCCCACGCGTCATGCCGTGTCCTCGCTGCACGCCCTGATCACCCGATCGCTGACCGATCGGCTGGGCGCGGAGACGGCGGGGGGCGGCTGTCCCCGGCTGGCCGATCACGTGGCCGCCGCCGGGCCCGAGCTGGACGACGCCCTCGCGGTGGACGTACTGCTGGCGGCGGCCCGTACGGACGCCAGGTCCGACTGGTCGCGCTCGGTGCGCGCCTACTCCTCGGCGCTCCGCCGCCTGCCGCCGCACGACCGCCGGACCCCCGGCGTGCTGCGCGAGTGGGCCGAGCTGAGCCTGCGCCACGCCGATCACCCCGGTGCGCTGGCCCTGGGCGAACCACTGTTCGCCTGCCTGGCCGCGCCCTTCGCCGAACAGGACCGGGAAGGGCCGGGGTGCATCGCCGCGGTGCCGGACCGGGACGGGCTGGGGCACGTCGCCGGGGTGTGGGCACTGGCGGCGTTGCACGAGCACCGGCTGCCGCCGTGCGGCGTCGACGCCGACGTCGACGCCGGGCCCGGGGGCCGTGCCGCGGTGGAGTACGCGCCCGCCCTGGCCGGCTTCGGGGCGCTCGTCGGTCCGTACGGGCTCGGCCCGGTGACGCCCCGTCCGGGTACGGAGGCCCCCCGCGGGCCTGCCGCCGCCGGCCCCCGGCCCGGGTCCGGGCCGCTGCCCTCGGCGGCCGAACTCCGGCTGCTGGCCGGGGCCGCGGGCAGCCGCGCCGGGCTGTCGGACGTCCTGCCGCCCGGTACGGACGGCGGACGGACCCTGGACAGGCTCCGGAACGCGACCGCATACGCGGACCTGGCCGACGCCCTGGCCGGCGTGCTCGGGGACCGCTACCCGGGGGCGGGGAGCAGCACCGCCGGGCTGTACCACGCCATGGTGCGCGCGTATCTGCGAGGGGACTGGGACCGGGCGCTGGCGTCCGCCCGCCGGATCGAGGCGCGCAGCCGGACCCGCGGCATCGCGGCCGGCCCCGCGCAGGCCGCCCGGGCGCTCGCGGCCGACATCCACTGCGCGCGCGGGGAGTTGGGATACGCACGGGAGTGGCTGGAGCTGGTCCCGGGCACCGTGACCCACCCGCTCGTCGCCTGGGCGAGGCTGGGCGTGCGGTACTGGTCGGGCCAGGTGGAGGAGGCGATGGAGGAGGCCCTCGACGAGGTGCGGCGGGCTCGGCGGAGCGGCCTGCTCTCGGGCGTCGAGAAGGTGCTGGTGCGGTATCTGTCGTTCGCTCTGCTGGAGGCCGTGCCGCAGGCCATGGAACGGGCGCTGGACGAACTGGAGGCGCTGGACGAGGAGGTGGGCTCCCCCATGACACGCGAGGCGGTGCTCCTCGGCAGGGGCGTGGTGCGCCGCGACAGGGACAGCGCGCTGGCCGCTCTCCGGGCGGTGCGCGGACGGGGCGACGCGTACCTCGAACTGCTCTGCCACCTGGGTCTGGCGGAGATCGGCGACGACTGCGAACGTTGGCTGGCCGAGGCCACACGCGGCGCTCAGGCGCTGGGCATCGGGCGCGCCACCCGGACGTCGCTCGGCCATATGAAGCGGCGCCGGACCCTCGTCCTGCCGCGGGTGCGTCCGGCCAGGGACGAGTTGAGCGAGAAGGACATCGAGCTGACCACGATGGTCAGCCGTGGGGCGACCAACCGGCAGATCGCGGCGCGGCTCGTGTGGAGCGAGAAGACCGTGGAGCGGCGGCTGACGCGGCTGTTCCAGCGCACGGGCTGCCGCTCCGGGGGGGGGCGGGGGGCGGCCTGGCTGGACGGCAGCCTCGCCCGCCGTGACCTGGTGCCGGACGGCGTGCGCGGCGCGGCCGGGGGTCCGTTCCCCGCCCCCGCCCCCGGCCCCGGGACGCCGTCGAGCCGGCGCTGACGTGCGGTGCGCGGGGCGCGGCACACCGGCCGGGTGACCGCGGCCGGGCGCCCGGCGTCGTGGACGCCGCGCGCCGGGCACGGCCGTTCTCCGGTCGGCGGGTCAGTCGAGGCGGGCTGCGTGGGTGTCGATGGGCAGGCCGAGCCGGCCGGTGTCCAGGGAGCCGTCGGCGTTCACGTGGAAGTCCCAGTCGGCGTCGTCGCCGACATAGCCGAGCACCAGGAGCGCGTCGGTGCCGCGCAGCGCGGCGTCCCGCCAGTTCTCGTCGCGGAACTAAGCGGCGGTCACCACGAAGAGGCGGCGGGCGTGTGTCCAGGCGGTCACCCGGGCGGTGCTGTCCGACGGCGCGGTCTGCAGGGCCGTCGATCGCCGGTCGGAACCCGTCGGCACGCCGTCCCGGCAGGCCAGAGCCTCGTCCCGGGTGGCCGCGGCACGCAACCGGGCCGATCTCGCGCCCAGTCCGTCGGTGACCGACGCGGTGGCCGCCGAGCCCACCAGGACGACTGTGGCGAGCGATCCGACCGGTCCCCCGATCAGTTCGGTGATGAGGGCCTGCGCCAGGGAGAGGACATCGTTGTCCTCTCCCGTCAGGGCTATCGCCCCCGACAGCAGCGACAGGTCGACGAGCACCCTGTCGCCTCGATGGCGGCCGAGGGTGACGGCCAGGGAGTAGGGATGCGCCGCCTCGGCGGCCCCGTTCGCCGGACTCGTCAGGTCCTTCGGTTCCACCCACCACTCCTTGCCCGAGAGGTCGGCGGTCCATGGCGCGGGCGCGGGGGCGTCGGCACCGGCGAGCAGCAGCGTCAGCCGCTGACCCGAGTGGATGACCGCATGCACCTCGGGCAGCGCGCCTGCGCTGTGCGCCCGGCCCTCGGCCACGGCCCGCAGGCCCAGGGCGACCGTCTCGAGTTCCTTGCGGTGGACGCTCGGTCTCGCGGTACGGACCTGTCCGGGCAAGGAGTCGCGTCTGCGCAGGATCCACGCGGCGGCGGCCCCGAGCAGCACCAGGCCGAGCACCACGGACGGAACAATGGACGCGATCATGCGGCCACCTTTGTTACTAGAAGTTGCCAGAACTGGTCACCGGCTCTGCGGCGACGCCGTCCGCGGTGCTCCGCGGGCGCATCGCCAGGGGCCCGGTGGCACCCGGGGAAATGCCGCCGCCGATCGACCGGCAGCCGTGGGAGACGTCGAAACGCGTTTCCCACGCCATCGTGGTGCTTTCGCCCCTTCCGGTGGAAGGCGCGACCGCGAACCTTGCCGGTCCGTACAGGGAGAACGGGCCGGTCGCTCGCGCCAGGTTTCCCTCGGTCGGCGGGCGCCGGGCTCCTGACACGGAGGTCCGGTCCTCCCGGGTGGCAGCATCGCCCTCCTGAACCCGTGGAGAATCTGTGTGATGGGGGGCGCATGCCTCGGCAAGCAGCCGGCGAGACCGTGCGCGTGGCGATCCACGCGCCCGCCCCCCTGGTCCGTGCCGGACTGGCCGGCTTCGTCGCGCTGGACCCGCGTCTGCACGAACTGCCCCGGGACAGGATCGGGGAGGCCGACGCCATCGTGGTCGCCGTGGACGTGGCGGACGCCTCCGCCCTGGACCTGCTCCACCGTCTGTGCGACAGACCCGGCGCACGTTTCCTCGTGGTGGTGGGCAAGAAGTGGCGGGCCGACCTGTCGGCCGCGCAGAAGCGGGGCGTCCGCGCCGTGGTGTGGTGGGACTTCTGCAGCCCCGATGTCTTCGCCCGGTCGGTGCGCGCGGTGGCCGGCAGCGAGGAGATCCCGCTCCCCTCCCCACTCGCTCCCGAGCGGGCGGAACACCACGTCGTCGCCTCCCGGGGCCGGGCCGAGCCGCGGCTGAACGCTCGCGAGGTGGACGTGCTGCGCCTCATCGCCGAGGGAAAGCAGTGCGACGAGATCGCGCTCGAACTCTCCTATTCCGAACGCACCGTGCGCTACATCCTCTACGGCGCGATGAAGCGGCTGCGGACGCGCAACCGCGCCCACGCCGTCTCCCACGCCATACGGGCCGGGCTGATCTGAGCCGCCGGCGGCGGGAAATCTCGTCGACAGCGCGCCACCGCACCCGGCACAGTGGCCGCTTGTGACGAGCAGCGAACTGTGGACCCGTGCGACCGCCGACCGCTACGACGCCGAGGAGGGCGAGATGTCCTCGGCGGCCGTCCTCGGACCGACCCTCGACTTCCTCGCCGGACTCGCCGGTGACGGCCGGGCACTGGAGTTCGCCATCGGAACCGGACGCGTGGGTGTCCCGCTCAGGGAACGCGGCGTGCCCGTGGTGGGCGTCGAACTGTCCGAGCACATGGCGGCGGTCCTGCGGCGCAAGGTCGACGAGGACAGGCTCCCGGTCACCGTCGGGGACATGGCCACGACCGTCGTGCCCGGCGAGTTCACCCTGGTGTATCTCGTCTACAACACCATCACGAACCTGCTCACGCAGGACGAGCAGGTCGAGTGCTTCCGCAACGCCGCGCGGCACCTGGCGCCCGGCGGCCGCTTCGTCATCGAACTGGGGGTGCCGCCGCTGCGGTTCCTGCCGCCAGGACAGGTCGCGGTGCCGTTCGACGTCTCCGAGCGGCATCTCGGCTTCGACACCTTCGACCTGGTCGAACAGATCCTCGTCTCGCACCACTTCACCCGCGACGCCGACGACGGCGGCTACCGCCGCGGAAGCTCCCGGCACCGGTACGCGTGGCCCGCGGAGCTCGACCTGATGGCACGGATCGCGGGACTCGCACTGGAACGGCGCGTCGCGGACTGGAACGGCACACCGTTCACCCAGGACTCCACGAAGCACATCTCCGTCTGGCGCAAGCCGATCTGACACGCCGCCTTCCGGGCCGAACTCCCCCCGACGCGTACGGCGACGTGGATCGGTGATTGGCTGTCCCCGTTTCCGACAGCCGGTCCACCCCAGGAGGCCCCGTCATGAGCAGTTCCTACGCACTCGAGTACAAGGTCGTCACCTTCCGCGAGTCACTGATCGGCGACGCGCTGGACAGCGACAAGCTGGAGAAGGTCCTCAACAAGCACGCCGAGGACGGCTGGGCCCTCAAGGCGATCACGTCCGCCGACGTCAAGGGCCGGATCGGGCCCGGTGCGGTCGAGGGTCTGCTCCTCACGCTGGAGCGTCCGCGCCGCTGACCCCCGCGGTCCTGGCTACGGGTGCCGCTCCGCGCAAGGCCGTGGAGCGGCACCGGCCCGCCTCCGGGTGCCTTCGGTGCTCCGTCGATGACACCCGTGACCGATAAGCCGTCAATGGCACCGAAAGTCGCAAAGCTCCCTGTTGTATGGCTGCTGTAGGGCGTCACGCGCAACCGGAGCGAGGGAACATGGCCAACGACACCACCGACGCACGTCCACCCGACGGGTTGAAGGCCAATGCGATCGGGTTCGTCGACGCGCTCGTGATCGGGCTCAACGCCACCTCACCGGCGTATTCACTGGCGGCGGTGATCGGTCCGATCGTGGCGCTCGTGGGCATCTACGCCCCCGGCGTGCTGGTCGCCTCGTTCGTGCCGATGCTCCTGATCGCGTCGGCGTTCTACTACCTCAACAAGGTCGACCAGGACTGCGGCACCACCTTCTCGTGGGTCACCCGGGCCATGGGGCCATGGGCCGGCTGGCTGGGCGGTTGGGCCATCACCATGACCGGGGTGCTGGTCGTCGGGTCACTGGCGGACGTCGCCGTGAGCTTCGCGCTGCTCGCCTTCGGTCTCGACAGCTGGGTCGACAACGCCTTCGTACGCCAACTGCTCGCGGTGTTGCTGATCCTCGTGATGACCGCCGTGTGCGTCATCGGCACCGAGGTGTCCGCAAAGGTGCAGAACGTCCTCATCCTCGCCCAGGTCGTCTGTCTGCTCGCCTTCGTCGTCGTGGCGCTCTACCGCGTCTACGCGGGCACCAGCACCTTCGATTCCGTCGAGCCGTCGTTCGGATGGCTCAACCCCTTCGGCGCCGGCGGCGCGACACTGACCGGAGCCCTGCTGCTGGGCGTGTTCATCTACTGGGGCTGGGAGTCCGCGGTCAATCTCACCGAGGAGGTCGAGGACTCCGCCACCGCGCCCGGCAAGGCGGGCGTCTGGTCGACGGTCATCCTGCTGGTGACCTACGTGTCGGTCGGTTTCGCCGTCGTGGCCTACGCCGGAACGACCTTCCTGGCCGAGAACGCCGACGAGGAGGAGTTCATCTTCGCCCTGCTCGCCGGCAAGGTGATGGACGGCTGGGACTGGGTGGTGCTGCTGGCGGTCTCCACCTCCGCGCTGGCGTCGACGCAGACGACGATCATCCCGGCGTCCCGTACGGCGCTGTCCATGGCACGCCGTCAGGCGCTGCCCGCGCACTTCGCCCACATCCACCCGCGGTTCCGCACCCCCGACGTGAGCACCTGGTGGGTCGCCGGCATCGCCATCGCCTGGTACCTCGTCCTCAACCAGATCAGCACCAACGCGCTCTTCGACTCGCTCACCGCGCTGTCGTTGCTGATCGCGTTCTACTACGCCCTCACCGGTGTGGCCTGCGCCGTCTACTACCGCCGCCATCTGACGGAGAGCGTCCGCCACTTCGTGCTCATCGGCCTCGGCCCGCTCGTCGGCGCCGGGCTGCTGGCGTGGCTCCTCGTGGAATCGGTCTCCGACATGTCCGACCCCGCGAACTCCTACACCGGCGCATCGTGGCTCGGGGGCGGCCCGCCCCCCGTCATCGGGGTCGGCATCGCCGTCACGGGTGTGGTGCTCATGGGGCTGTGGCGGCTGGAAGCAGGGGGTGGGGCGTGCTCTCTGGCGGACCCGCTCTCCGCCCGCCCCCCCCCCGCCACCCCCGCCGCGGGCGCGGGGGGGGGGGGGGGCGGCCCGCCGCTCGTCATCGGGGTCGGCATCGCCGTCACGGGTGTGGTGCTCATGGTGCTGTGGCGGCTGAAAGCACCCGCCTTCTGGTCGGAGCGCGCGGGCGTGGCCGACCCCGATCTCGTCCACGGTGTCCCCGGCAAGGAGTCCTGAGATGGCGATCGTCCTCGGCTACGACGAGTCTCCCGGCGCGGTTCGTGCCCTGCGCATCGCGATCCAGACGGCCGCCGCGTTCCGTGAGCCGCTCGTGCTGGTCTACGGCGCCGCGGCCCCGGGGCCGGGGGGCGAGGAGTACCGGGCCCACTACGAGGCCGTCCGCGAGACGGGACGTATCGCCCTCGATCACGCCGTCGCGGAGGCCGAGGCGGCGGGCGTGCCCACGACCGTCGAGCTCATCGACCAGAAACCGGCGCAGGCGCTGATCGACGCCGCGTCACGCCACGGGGCGAGGATCATCGTGGTGGGCAGCTGGGGCGAGAGCCCGATGCGCGGGGCGCTGCTGGGCTCGACCCCTCACAAACTCCTGCACCTGTCGAGCTTCCCGGTGCTCTGCGTCCCGACCGAGCAATAGGCCGCGGCACCCACCGGCCGCCCCGGGCCGGCCGGGTTGCCGCGCCGGTGTCACCTGCCCCAGATCCTCCGGTACGCCTCCCGGTACCCCGACGGGTCCCAGGTCGTGTCACCGGCGCTGTTGTCGGCCGTGGCGACGTGGACGGGCGCCGTGTACCCGCTGGCGGGGCGGCCGGAGAAGGCGCGGTTGAACTCGTCGACGATCTGCCAGCCCTGCAGGGACAGCGGCTCGGGCACGGTGGCGGCCTGGTACTGACCGCTGTTGATGCGCTGGAAGGCGGAGGGGTCGCCGTCGCCGGCGCCGATGTTGAAGGGCGGGCCGGAGCCCTTTTCCCCGGCCGCCCGGAAGGCGGGGGCGGCGTCGGCGAAGTACAGGTCGTTGATGGCGACGGAGTGGGTCCACCTGTTCCGGAATCGGGAGAGCAGGGAGGCGATCTCGCGCGGGGTGCGGCTGCTGGCGTCCGGGATCGGGATGTTCTCGTACGCGAGCAGCCGCACACCCGGACAGGTGGCGAGCTCCTGCCTGATCAGGTCGGACTTGTTCCTGGCGAAGGGAATCGAGGCATCGGTGATGAGCACGACCCCCGCGCGGCCGTTGGAGGTCGAAATGATCCACCGCGCGCTGATTCGAGCCACTTCCTCGACATCGGTGGTGACGTTGGTGAAGAGCTCGGGACGCCGGCTGGGGCCGGGAGCGGCGACCGCGTGCCAGCCGACGAGCGGGATGCCCGCCGCGTCGGCCCGCGCGGCCTGTCGCGACGTCGCGTCGGGGTCGAACCCGCCGATGACGATGCCCGAGGGCTTGAGGGCCACGGCCTCGCTCATGGCCGCCTGGATACCGGTGGGGGTGCCCGCGCCGTCGATCACCCGGACGTTCCATCCGATGACCTGCGCGGCTTGCCTCACCCCGTTCGCGGCGCCGGCGACTCCGGGATTGGTCATGGTCTGGGCGACGTAGACGAGGGTCTTGCCGGCCACCGCCGCGGGGCCGCTGGTCGGCCCGTTCCAGGGGATGTCGGTCTCCTCCGCCCGTGCGACGGCTGCCTGGGCCCTGGCCTGGACAGCGGGGCAGCCGCTCGGGCCGTCGGCGAATTCCCGCGGGCCGCCCGAAGAGCCGCGTTCGCAGCCGGCCAGCAGGATCGCCGTCGCCAGCAGGGCGCAGGCGGCGAGCCGAGCCTCGTAGGCGCCGGGGGTCGCTGTGCGGCTGCCGTACACGGGAGCTCCTCACGGGTGAACGAGCGGGAGGATGCGGCTGGGGGCCACGGAGGTGGTGCCCGCGACTCGGTCAGGAAGCGCTGCCCGCTGTGCCGTCGTCGGGCGTCGAAGCCGGCGGCGGCCGGGGCGGCAGGGCGGGCCCGTCGCGGCCCGCGAGGGCGCCGGTGCGCATGCGGCGGCGGGCCGCGTAACCCGCCAGGCCGACGGCGAGGAGCAGGGTGCCGCCGTAGAACAGCGGGACCGTCCAGAAGTCGGCGCCCAGCTGGCCGATGCCGGTGAGACCGACGGCGAGGACGGCGACGGCGACCACGGTGCCGATGGCGTTGGGGCGGCCGGGTTTGATCGCGGTGGAGCCGAGGAGGGCGCCGACGAAGGCGGGCAGCAGGTAGTCGAGGCCCACGCTCGGATTGCCGATCTGCTGCTGGGCCGCGAGCAGCACACCGGCGAAGCCGACGATCAGCCCCGACGCAGTGAACGCGTAGACGGTGTACCTGCGGGTCGGGATGCCGACGAGGTCCGCCGCGCGCGGGTTCGAGCCGACGACGTACAGGTACCGGCCGAGCGGAAGTCGCTCCAGCACCGTCCACAGGACGACCGCGAGGGCCAGCACGTAGAAGGCGGGGACGGGAAGGCCGAGGAACGTGGAGTCGTAGAGGTCCGTGAAGGCGGGCGGGAGGCCCTGCGGGCCGGGCACGATCCGGCCGCCGTCGGTGATCCAGCCGGTCACGGCGTACATCATGCTGCCGGTCCCGAGGGTGGCGATGAAGGAGTCGATCCGGCCGAACACGACGATGACTCCGTTGAGGACGCCCACGGCCGCCCCGCCGACGATCACCGCGAGGCAGGCGAGCGGCCAGGGCCACCGCTCGTGGACGACGAGTTGCAGCACCGTGACGTGCGCCAGGCCGAGGCCGTAGCCGATGGAGAGGTCGAACGCTCCGGTCACGATGGGGACCATGGCGGCGAGCGCGAGGACGGCCGGGATCGACTGGTTGGACAGGATCGAGTCGACGGTGTCCAGCGTGGGGAAGGTGCGCGGCAGGGCGAGGGAGAAGGTCAGGACGAGCAGGGCGGTGAGGGCCAGGAGGCCGTACGCGCCGATGAGGTGCCCGGGGCCGTGCGGTCGCCCCGGCCTGCGCGGTCGCGGCCGGGGCGAGGAGGGCGAGGGCGGGGCGCTCATGGGTTCGTCCCGGCCCCTGGAGAGGGCACGGCCGAAGCCGCCCGGGTGAGCCCGGCGACCGTGAGGGCCGCACCGCTCAGCTCGGCCGTCACGGACCCGCGGACGAAGACCAGGGCGCGCCGGCACACGCCCGCCACCTCCTCGAAGTCGGTGGAGATGAGCAGGACCGCGAGGCCCTTGGCCAGCGCTTCGTCGAGCAGGCGGTGGAGCGCGGCCTTGGCGCCGACGTCCACGCTCGCGGTCGGCTCCTCGAGGATCAGCAGGCGCAGGCCCACCCGGAGCCACCGGCCGATCATGACTTTCTGCTGGTTTCCGCCGGACAGGGTGGCGAGGGGGGCCTCGCTGTCACGGGGGCGTACCGAGAACCGTTCGATCAGGGTGACGGCCTCGGCGCGTTCGCGCCGGGGGTTGATCCAGCGCAGCGCCGACAGGCCTCCCGCGCGGGGATTGGCCAGGAGGTTCTCCCGCACGGTCAGCTCGGCGAGGCAGCTCTCCCGCAGTCTGTCGCCGGGCACGAGGCCGACCCCTGTTCCGACGGCCTCGGCCACCGTGCGGGGCCGGTAGGACCGGCCGTCGAGCAGGGCCCGCCCGCCGAGCAGGGGCCGGGAACCCGCGAGGGCCCGGCCCAGGTCCATCTGGCCGGCGCCCGAGAGGCCGACCAGGCCCAGGGCTTCCCCGGCCCTCAGTTCCAGGCTGACCGGTCCTGTGCCGGCGGTCCTCACACCGTCGAGGGTCAGGACGGTCGCCCCGGCGGCCGGCGCCTTGGCCGGGTGGTGGTCCGTCAGGTCCTCGCCGACGATGTCGTGCACCAGACGGGAGGGGCTGTGGCCCGCCAGCGACCCGTGGCTGACGAGACGGCCGTCACGCAGTACGGCGAAGGTGTCGGCGACTTCGTACACCTCGTCCAGGCGGTGGCTGACGTAGAGGACGGCATGCCCCTGGTCGCGCAGGGTGTGCAGGACGCGGAACAGCCGGGCACAGTCCGCGGCGGGGAGCCGGGCGGTCGGTTCGTCGAGGACGATCAGCCTCGCGCGCGCCGCCAGGGCCCTGGCGATCGCGACCAGCGAACGCTCGGCCGGGGCGAGTCGGGCGGCCGGTGCGTCGGGGTCGAGGTGTCCGGCGACGAGACGCAGGGCGTCCACGCAGCGCTCGCGGGTCCGCCGCCAGGAGATCAGTCCGGCACGGCGCGGATATCCGGTGCTCAGGGCGATGTTCTCGGCGACCGTCATCCACTCCACGAGACCCAGGTCCTGGTGGATGAACGACATGCTGCGCGAGGCCGCCCGGCTCCCGAGCGGATGGCCGTCCACCGTGATCCGCCCCGCGTCGGCGTGGTGGACGCCGGCCAGCACCTTGATGAGCGTGGACTTTCCGGCACCGTTGGGCCCGAGGAGGGCGAGGACACTGCCGGCGTGGACGTCGAGGTCGACCCCGGCCAGGGCGAGCGTCCCGCCGAACCGCTTGCCGAGCCCGCGGATCCGGACCACGGGTTCCGCGTCGAAGGGCGCAGCCGCTTCGGCGGACGTGTCGGGAGCGTCGTGCACGGACATCTCCGGGGGTCGGCCTGGCGATTTCTTCCCGACGTTCACCGGCATACTATCCGACGAAATAGCATCATTTCCGACCATTCGGCTCGCCGTGACTCCAACGGGTCAGCGGCCCGCGCCCGGAGCGCCGGGCTTCCCGCTCACGCCGCGCCGGGCTTCCCGCTCACGCCGCGTCGAGCCCGCATTCGGCCCAGATGACCTTGCCCTGCGGGAGGTAGCGCGTCCCCCAGGCCTGTGACAGCTGTGCGACGAGGAACAGGCCACGCCCGCCCTCGTCGGTGCTGGCCGCCCGGCGCAGGTGCGGGGCGGTGTTGCTGGAGTCGGAGACCTCGCAGATCAGGGTGCGGTCGTGCAGCAGCCGCACCCTGATGGGCCCGGCGCCGTGGCGGATGGCGTTGGTGACCAGCTCGCTCAGTATCAGTTCCGCGGCGAACGCCGCCTCGTCGAGTCCCCAGTCGGCCAGTCGCCCGAGGGCGGACGCGCGCACTTCACCGACGAAGGCCGGGTCGGCGGGCAACTCCCAGGTGGCGATCCGACCTGGGTCCAGGGCGTGGGTGCGGGCGACGAGCAGGGCGATGTCGTCGCACGGATGGGCGGGCGCCACGGTGTCCAGGATCGCCTGGCAGGTCTCCTCGGGGGTGCGCTCCGCGTGGGCGAGGGTCCCGCGCAGCTCGTCGAGGACGACGTCGACGTCGCGGTGCCGGTCCTCGATGAGCCCGTCGGTGTACAGGACCAGCTGACTGCCCTCGGGAAGATCGATCTCGACCGCGTCGAAGGGCAGGCCGCCGAGGCCGAGCGGGGGCCCGGCCGGCAGGTCGGGGTACGACACCTTGCCGTCGGGGCGGACCAGCGCGGGCGGCGGGTGACCGGCCCGGGCCAGCACGCACCGCTGCGAGGTCGGGTCGTAGATGGCGTACAGACAGGTCGCGCCGATGATGCCGACCCCCTCGCCGTCGGGGTCCTCCCGATCCAGGCGGCCCACGAGGTTGTCGAGGTGGGTGAGCACTTCGTCCGGGGGGAGGTCGAGTTCGGCGAAGCTGCGTGCGGCGGTGCGCAGCCGGCCCATCGTGGCGGCGGACAGCATGCCGTGGCCGACGACGTCGCCGACCATGAGGCCGATCCGGGTGCCGGACAGGGGGATGACGTCGTACCAGTCCCCGCTCACGTCGGATTCGGCGGGCAGGTAGCGATGGGCGACCTCGACGGCGTCCTGATCGGGCAGACCGTGCGGGAGCAGTCTGCGCTGCAGGGCCAGGACCATGGTGCGTTCGTGGGTGTAGCGCCGGGCGTTGTCGACGGACAGGGCGGCGCGGGTGGCGAGTTCCTGGGCCAGCGAGCGGTCGTCGTCCCCGAAGGGGGCGGGATCCTGGGCGCGGTAGAAGCTGGCGATGCCCAGGACGACACCGCGGGCGACGAGGGGCACGACGATGAGGGAGTGCACGTCCGCCGGCAGCCGCTCGGCGTGCTCGCGGCCCTGGGCGAGCCAGCCCGCGGCGGCCTTCAGGTCCGGTTCCAGTACTGCCTGTCCGCCGGCCAGGCACCGCAGCTGGGACGTGGCCGGACCGAAGTCCGTCCGCTTGCCGGCCGGGGTGAAGGGAAGGTCGTCGCCGATGCCGTGGACCACCGTACGGCGTAGGTCGTCGAGCGGGTCGGTGGCTTCCTCGCCACGCAGTACGGCCTCGGACAGGTCGACGGTGACGAAGTCGGCCAGCCGCGGGACCGCCGTCTCGGCGAGTTCTTCGGCGGTACGGCGCACGTCCAGGGTGGCGCCTATGCGACCGCTGGCCTCGGAGAGCAGTTCCAGGCGGCGGCGCGCGGCAAGGGCGTACGCCCCCACGAACGGCTCCCCCACCAGCACCAGCCGCTTGGCGGAGGACGACGGTACGGGGCGATCACCCGTGGCCCCGTCCACGCCACCCACGCCACCCACGCCGTCTGGGCCGTCTGGGCCGTCCGCGCCAGCGGCTCCAGCGGCCGTGACGCTGTCGGGGCTGTTGGGGCTGTTCGAGCTGTTCGGGCTGTTGAGGCCCTTGTCGCCCCTGGCGCCTGCGGTGAGCCTGCCGGGCACGGCGTCGGGAAGGTGTCCGGACGGCGGGGCGGCGGAGAGCCGCGCGGCCGGTGGACCGGCCGAGACGACGGCGAGCTCGGCGGGGAAACCCGCCACCTCGTCCACCTGGCGCGGGATGACCAGGGGCTCTTCCGGCGAGGAGTACGGCAGGACGGCCTCGACCGCGATGCCCTCCACCCCGGAGGCACTCGTCATGGGCCGGCTCACGAGCGTGATGCGCCGCCCGTCGGACAGGGGCACGTCGACGGCGGCCCGCTGCGCGCGGGAGATCAGCTCGGCGGCTTTCTCCATGAGGGCCGCCCGGTCCCGGGAGCTCAGCTCGGGGGCCAGTTCGTCCACCGCGATACCGCGATGGAGGCCGCTTGCGGCTTCGGCTCCGGCGGTCAGGTACGCCCGCAGCAGAGCGCGCTCCCGCCCGGAACTCTGCCCCAGCAGCCGCCGCTCCATGGCCTGCGCCGCTGCGCGTATCACGGCGCGCAGCGCCGGGTTCTCGGCGCCGCGCGGATAGCCGAAGCACAGGACCCCCTCGATGCGCCCGCTGAGGGGGTCGCGGACGGGAAGCGCGACGCAGGCGCTCGCCTGGGAGCGCTCCGCGAAGTGCTCGGCCCCGTAGACCCGGATGAGCTGCCGCTCGGCCAGGGCGAGACCGATGCCGTTGGTACCGGCGACCCGCTCGGCGAACACGAAGCCCGGGACTCTCTGGATCGCCGGGAGTCTTCTGGCCAGCGACGCCTCGCCGAAACGGCGCAGGAGGACCGTCCCGTGCGCGTCGGCGACGGAGATGTTGATCTCGCTGCCGGAGAACCTGGCCTGCAACCGGTCGAGCACCGGCACGGCGGCGCGGACGATCCGGCCGTCCGGATCGAAATCCGCCAGGAAGGGAAGATCGGACTGGTCCGGCGAGAGGCCGAGGGTCCGGCAGCGCTGCCACGAGTCCAGGATCGGCGTGCGCACGCCCTGCTCCACCGGCTCACCCTGCAGAAACCGCTCACGGGAGCGGGCGGGCCCCGTGCCGTCCGCGGCACGTCCCGCCGACCTCGGTTCCCCGCCGAACCGCACCACGCTTCGCCTCACCTGTGACCGATTAGTCTCATTTCAACAAAAGAATCCGATATCGGCGAGGATACGGGCATCAGGGGCACTAGTCACGGTTCACGAGGTCCCGCACGGTGTGCGCCGACCCGGCGGGCCGGGGCCCGCCCGCGCGCCTCCCCTGCACGTCCGCCTCCGTTCACCCCCGCACGGCGAACTGGCTCCCGGTCTTCTCACCGTCCTGCGTGACCGCGGCGGCCACGCAGCGGAAGACGCGCAGGCCCTTGTCCCATTCCGCCGCGGTCGGCGGGAGGATGTCGACGTTCCACTCGTCCGCGACCTCACGGCCACCGTCGACCATGGACTCGGCCATGACCTGCTGCGAACACAGCGCCTTCACGTCGGGATGCTTGATCAGATCCCGCGCGTTGTTCGTCATGCCGTCCTCCGGCAGCGGGGCGATGGCGAAGGTCTCCCACACGTGCCTGGTCTGGCAGTCCGCTCGGCTGACCGTGATGATGCCCGAGATATCCGTGATGCCGCTCCAGCACTCGGGGGTCGCGACGCATCGGCCGCCCACGCCGTCGACGCCCGTCGCGGGGCAGTTCGCCGTCGTGGTCGCCACCCCTCCGAAGCCGGACGCGCCCTTGCCCTCGGTCGTGGCGGCGGTGGAGGACGCTGTCGAGGGAGAGCCCTCGCCCCCGCGGTCCTGCCGGCCGTTCTGATACGTCACCACGGTGACCGACACGCTCACCGAGACGGCCACGGCGGCCAGTACGGCGATCAGCCGGGGGCGCCGCGACCCCTTCCGCCCACCGTCGCCGTCACCCTCGCCACCCGGCCCGACGGCCGCGGTCGTCCGGCCCGCGTCACGGAGGGACGGCGGCGGAGGGGCGCCCCCGTACGGAAGCGCCACATCGCGCGGCCCTGTGGACGAAGCGGGCGACGCATCCCGGTACGACGGAGCGGTGGTGGTGCCGAATGCCGGTCCGAAGCCGCCGGCGCCTCCCGCGGCGAGGGTGTCCGGATCATCGAGATCGACGGCGGCGAGAGCGTCCCGGAACGCGCCCGCGTCGGACAGCCGCCGGGCCGGGTCCGCGGCCACGGCGTGCCTGAGAACCGCGTTGAGGGCCGCCGGCACTCCGGGCAGGGCGGGGTACGGCCAGGTGTGGCGCACGATCAGTTCGGCGAGGCTGAGCTGGGTCCCGTCGTCCGGGTGGTGCGGCGGACAGCCGCGCAGCAGGGCGTAGACGGTGGCGGCCAGTGAGTACACATCGCCGGCCGGGGTGGGTTCCGCCATGTGGAAGGCCTCGGGCGGCGCGTACGCGGGGGTCAGCGCCTCCCGTGTGACGGACAGTTCCCGCCCCGGCCGGGGCATGGCGGCCAGCCCGAAGTCGGTGAGGGCCACACCGCCGTACCGGTTGACCATGACGTTGCCGGGCTTGATGTCGCGGTGCAGCACCCCGGCGGCGTGAGCGGCCGCCACCGCGTCCGCGAGGCCCACGCCGATCTCGCGCGCTTCCTTGAGCGGCAGGGGTCCCTGCCGGTGCAGCCGGTCTCCGAGCGAGCCGCCGGGGCACAACTCCAGGACCATGTAAGGACGGTTGTCGGCAAGCACCCCGGCGTCGTACACCGGTACCACGTGCGGGTGCCCGGACAGTTGCCCGGCCGCGGTGACCTCACGCAGGAAACGCTGCCGGTCGCGCGGTGTGGACAGCGTCCTGCTGTCCACCTTCAGTGCGACCTCCCGGCCCACGGCCAACTGCCTGGCCCGGTACACCGTGGCGAACCCACCCTGACCCAGGACCTCCTGGATCTCGTACCCGGGCAGTTCCATTCGTTCGAGCCCCACGTGCCGTACCCCCAGCGCACAGTCCCGGGCAGAACGTCCGACCGAGGATGAGGCGAGACTCTAGCCCAGCGGAGGCCGCCGCCCTCGAGGCCCTGTGCGCATCCGACTTCACCCACGGGGACGACGGACCTTCACTCACCCCAGGAAGCTCAACCGCACCTGGCGGTCGGGGTTGTCCTTGTTGGTGTCCACCAGGCACACCGACTGCCATGTGCCCAGTTCCAGACGCCCGTCCACGACCGGCAGGGTCGCGTGGGGCGGGACGAAGGCCGGGAGGACGTGGTCGCGGCCGTGGCCGGGGCTGCCGTGCCGGTGCTGCCAGCGGTCGTCGGCGGGAAGGATGGTGTGCAGCGCGGCCAGGAGGTCGTCGTCGCTTCCGGCGCCCGTCTCGATGATCGCGATCCCGGCCGTGGCGTGCGGGACGAAGACGTTCAGCAGGCCGCCGCGCCCGGCGGCCACCTCACGCAGGAACGCCTCGCAGTCCCCGGTCAGGTCGACGACCCTCTCCCGGGAGCCTGAGGAGATGTGCAGAACTCGGGTGGTGAACGCATCTGACATGCCTCCCATCCTGACTCATACGCCGGTACCGAGTCCGATCTCACAGCCGGACCGGGAAGATCCACACCGACCCTTCTGTTGGGGGAGGCGTGAACAGCTTGCGTGAGGTCGAGGTGGTCGTCATCGGCGCCGGCCAGGCGGGTCTGGCCGCCGCCTATCACCTGAGGCGCACCGGTTTCGAGCCGGAGCGCGACTTCGTGGTGCTCGACCATGCCCCCGCCGCCGGCGGTGCCTGGCAGTTCAGGTGGCCCTCGCTGACGTACGGCAAGGTGCACGGGATGCACGCGCTGCCCGGCATGGAGCTGACGGGCGCGGATCCGGCCCGACCGTCGTCCGAGGTCGTCGCCGAGTACTTCGACGCCTACGAGCGCGCCTTCGACCTGCGCGTACGGCGCCCGGTCGATGTGCGGGCGGTGCGTGAGGGCACCGGCGGACGGCTGGTCGTCGAGACCTCGGACGGTACGTGGTCCACGCGGGCCCTGATCAACGCCACCGGCACCTGGGACCGGCCGTTCTGGCCGCGCTACCCCGGCCAGGAGACCTTCCGCGGCCGGCAGCTGCACACCGCCCGGTATCCGGGCCCCGAGGCGTTCGCCGGCCTGCGGGTGGTCGTGGTGGGCGGCGGCGCGTCCGGCACCCAGCACCTGCTGGAGATCGCGCCGTACGCGGCGGAGACCACGTGGGTGACGCGGCGGCCCCCCGTCTTCCGCGAGGGGCCCTTCGACGAGGGCGCGGGCCGCGCCGCCGTCGCGCTCGTGGAGGAGCGGGTGCGGCAGGGGCTGCCGCCGAAGAGCGTGGTGTCCGTGACGGGACTGCCGCTGAACGACGCGATCCGGCAGGGGCTCGCCGACGGGGTGCTGGACCGGCTGCCCATGTTCGACCGGATCACTGCGGACGGCGTGGAGTGGGACGACGGGCGGCGGGTCACCGCCGATGTCATCCTGTGGGCGACGGGCTTCCGGGCCGCCATCGACCATCTCGCGCCGCTGCGGCTGCGTGAGCCGGGCGGTGGGATCCGGGTCGAGGGCACGCGCGCCCTCGCCGATCCCCGCGTCCATCTCGTCGGCTACGGGCCGTCGGCCAGCACCATCGGTGCCAACCGGGCCGGCCGCGCGGCCGTACGCGACATCCGGCGGCTCCTCACAAAGGAGCCGGTAGCCGCCGCCTGATGCCCCGCCAGGTCACCCGGCCGCCGCCGCCGACCGGCTCCTCGGGCTCGGCCCGAGCGGATGCGGGCTCGCCGGGCTCTGCCGGTTCCGGTTGAACTCGGCGACGTTGCGCTGGTGCTCCGCGTAGCTCGCCGTGAAGCGCGTGTCGCCCGGCTTGACCGTGACGAAGTACAGCCAGTCGCCCGGGGTGGGACTGATGGCCGCGCGCATCGCCTCCTCGCCGGGGCTGTCGATCGGCGTCGGCGGCAGGCCCATGCGCTGGTAGGAGTTGTAGGGGCTCTCGACACGGGTGTCGGTCTCCGTCGTCTTCAGCGTGAAGCGGTTCAGCGCGTAGTTGATGGTGGAGTCCATCTGCAACGGCATTCCGCGCTCCAGGCGGTTGAACACGACCCGGGCCACCTTTCCCATGTCCGCCTTGGTGGCGGCCTCGGCCTGCACGAGGCTGGCGATGGTGACCGTCTGATAGACGTTCATGGCGTTGCGCTGCGCGCCGGCCGCCGTCGGCGGCGCGTTGAACTTCTTGTTGGCGGTGTCGACCATGTAGGAGAGCAGCGTCTGCGGCGTCGCCTTCTTGTTCAGCGGATACGTCGCCGGGAAGAGGTAGCCCTCCGGGTTGCCCTCGGCGTCGTTCGGCAGCTTCAGCCCGGCCTTCGGCAGCAGGTTCCTGGTGGTGCCGGCCGGCAGGGCGAGCGCCTTGTCGACGGCCTCGTAGACCTGGCTCGCGCGCCAGCCCTCCGGGATGACCAGGGTGGCCGGCTTCGGCTTCTCCTTCTCCTTCGGACTCTCCAGGCTCAGCAGCGGCACCGCCACGGCGGTGCCGGCCACGACGGCTCCGGTCGCGATGAGGACGAGACGGCCCCGGCGCGTCAGTCGAATCGTGCTCCGTGGCGGAGTGTTCATCTGCATGCGGGCACGGTAACCCTCAGATCATCACAAACCCGGCATAACTTGCCATACTTTCATCTTGTCGGCTCCAGGCGGGCGTCTCGTCGCACCAGGGCCGCGTACCGCCCGTTCCGCTCCAACAGCTCCTCGTGCGTGCCCCGTTCGGCCACCTGGCCGGAGTCGAGGACCACGATCTGGTCGGCACCCCGAATGGTGGACAGCCGATGGGCGATGGTGAGCGTGGTGCGGTTCGCCGAGAGCGCGTCGATGGCGTCCTGGACGGCCTGTTCCGTGCGGGTGTCGAGGGCGCTGGTCGCCTCGTCGAGGATCAGCACCGGCGGGTCGCGCAGGATGGTGCGGGCGATGGCCAGCCGCTGCTTCTCGCCGCCGGAGAACCGGTGGCCGCGCTCACCGACGACCGTGTCGTAGCCGTCGGGCAGGGCCGCGATGTGGTCGTGGATCTGCGCCGCCCGGGCAGCCGCGTGCAACTCCTCGTCGGTGGCGTCCGGCTTGGCGAAGCGCAGGTTGTCGGCGACCGTGGCATGGAAGAGGTACGTCTCCTGCGAGACCACGCCGACCGCGCGCGCGAGGGTGTCGAAATCGAGGTCACGGACGTCGACGCCGTCGAGGGTGACCCGGCCGCCCGTCACGTCGTACAGGCGCGGCACCAGATAGCCCAGCGTGGACTTGCCTGCGCCGGTCGGGCCGACCACCGCGAGGCTGCCGCCGGCGGGGACGTCGATGTCGATGCCGTCGAGGACGGGCCCGCCCTTGTCGTCGTACCGGAACGAGACGTCCTCGAAGCGGACCTCGCCCTTGATCTGGTCGAGTCGGACCGGATCGTCCTGCTCGGTGATGTCGATGGGCAGGTCGAGGTACTCGAAGATGCGCTGGAAGAGCGCGAGGGAGGTCTGGATCTGCACGCCGGTCGACAGGAGGCTGACGGCCGGGCGGAACAGGCCCTGCTGGAGCGAGACGAAGGCGACGATCGTACCGAGGGAGGCACCGGGGCCGCCGAGCTGAAGGGTCATGCCCGCGGTCCAGTAGATGAACGCCGGCATGGCGGACATGACGATCCCGATCACGGCCATGCGCCAGCGGCCGGCCATGTTCGACCGCACCTCGAGGTCGACCAGTTGCTCGGACTCGTCGGCGAAGGACCGCGTGAGGGAGTCGGAGCGGCCCATGGTGCGGCCGAGCAGGATGCCGCTGACCGACAGCGACTCGGTGACCGTGGCGGCCATCGCGGCCATCTGCTTCTGCCGCTGGGTGGTGATCTTCTTGCGTTCGTTGCCGACGCGACGGCTGATCCACACGAACACCGGCAGCAGGAGCAGCGAGACGACGGTCAGCCGCCAGTCGAGGGCGACCATCGCGATGATGGTGGCGACCACGCTGGTGAAGTTGGAGACCAGGGAGGTGGCGGTGGAGGTGACGGTGGCCTGCATGCCGCCGATGTCGTTGGCGATGCGGGACTGGACCTCGCCGGTACGCGTGCGCGTGAAGAAGGCGAGGGACATCCGCTGGAGGCGGTCGTAGACGGCCGTCCGCAGGTCGTGCATGACGCGCTGACCGACGGTCGTGGAGATCAGGGTCTGAAGGACGCCGAAGACACCGCCCAGGACGGCGCTGAGGATCATGCCGAGGGCGAGGAGGCTCAGCAGGCCCGTGCGCCCCTCGGGGATGGCGACGTCCAGCGTCTCCTTCAGCAGGAACGGGGTGGCCACGGCGACCAGCGAGGCGGCGGCGACCAGCAGGCCGACGACCGCGAGCCGGGCACGGTAGGGCTTGAAGAGGGTGAGGATGCGGCGCACCTGCCGGGGCTGTTCGGTCGAGGTGCCGGGCGAGGGGGTCCAGTCGATGTGGTCGCGGGGCATGGCTCCTACGGAGGGTGAGACGATGAGGACTGACGGAGCATAGCTCATTGTTACCTATACTCACAATGAACGGCGTCCTGATATTGTTCCCGTATGACCACCCCCGATTCCGACAGTCTGCTCGCGGAGCAGCTGCTGCGGCTCACGCGCCGGGTGCACCGCATCCAGAAGCACCATCTGGAGCGGAGCGGGCTCGGCGTCACCCCGGCCCAGGCCCGGCTGTTGCGCACACTGGCGCACTGCGACTCACCGCCGCGCATGGCCGATCTCGCCGAGCGGCTCGAGGTGGTGCCCCGGGCCATCACGACCCTGGTCGACGGGCTGGAGGGGAGCGGCAAGGTGCGGCGGGTGCCGGACCCCACCAACCGGCGGGTGATCCGGATCGAGCTCACGGAGGACGGCCGCAAGGCCCTGCGGCAGCTGCGGGGGGCACGGGTGTCCGCCGCGGAGGAGATCCTCGATCCGCTGACGGACCTCGAACGCCAGGTGCTGAGCGGGTTGCTGGACGCACTGGTGGACGGGAACCCGGAACGGGGACCCAAGCATGACCACGGACACGGCCAGGTACATGGACACGGACACCGGCAGGGGCAGGGACAGGGGCAAGGGCGGGAGCAGGGGCGCGCCTGCTGAATCCGTGAGAACGGGCCGTGGCCGCCCCTCCGTACTGCTGGAGGGGCGGCCACGGCCCGTTGACGCGTCGGCGTCGTCCGGTCAACCGGCCTCGGGGGCGGTCTCCTCGACGGGCCCCGACCCTCGCCCGGACCCGGACCCGGCGGAGACGACCACCGGTATCCCACCCGCCTCTTCCGAAGTCTCCGGACGCTGCGACCCCACCGGCTTCGCGAGGCCGACCGGCTCCTCGTCCGGCATGGCGACGGTCTCGCCGTCCAGGACCTTCCTGGCCCGCTCCAGGTCCAGCGCGCCCTCCCAGCGGGAGACGGCGAAGACCGCCACGCAGTTGCCGAGGAGGTTGGTGACGACGCGCATCGAGTCCATGATGCGGTCCACGCCCAGCAGCAGGGCGACGGCGCCGGCGGGGATGGCCCCCAGCGAGGAGGCGGTCGCGGACAGGGCGAGGAAGGCCGAGCCGGGGATGCCGGCCATGCCCTTGCTGGTGAGCATGAGCACCAGGATCACGGTGATCTGCTGGCCCAGGCTGAGGTCCACGCCCACCGCCTGGGCGATGAACAGGGTGCCGATGGACAGGTAGAGCGAGGCACCGTCGAGGTTGAAGGAGTAGCCGGTGGGCAGCACCAGGCCCACGGCGTCGTCGCGCGCGCCGGCCTTGCGCAGCTTCTGCATCACGCGCGGCATGACGGACTCGGTGGAGGCGGTGCCGAGCGCGAGGAGCATCTCCTCGCGGATGTAGCGCAGGAACTTCCACAGACTCAGGCCGGTGACCAGGCGCAGGGCGACGGCGAGCAGCGTGATGAACAGGGCGGCGGCCACGTAGCACAGCACGATCAGCTTGCCGTAGGTCTCGATGACGCCCAGGCCGTAGTTGCCGATCAGGACGGCCATCGCGCCGAACACGGCGATCGGCGCCAGCCGCATGACGAAGCCGACGATCGCGAAGATGATCTCCTGCGCCTGCTCGACGGCCGGCAGGACCTTCGGCACCTTGGTGTGGCCGAGGTGCAGCAGCGCGGCACCCACGAGGCAGGCCAGGATGAGCACCTGGAGCAGGGAGTTCTCCGCGAAGGCGCCGATGAAGCTGGTGGGCAGCGCGTTCACGACGAACTCGGTCGTCGAGGGCAGCGAACCGCCGCCCGTCTTCGCGTCGACCGCCGAGGTGTCCAGCGTGGAGGGGTCCACGTTCATCCCCGAGCCGGGCTGGACGATGTTGGCGGCGAGCAGCCCGATGACCAGCGCGAGCGTGCTCGCGACCTCGAACCAGATCAGGGCCTTGAGCCCGATCCGGCCGAAGGCCTTCAGGTCACCGGCCTTGGCGATGCCGACGACGACCACACAGAACACCAGGGGCGAGATGATCGTCTTGATGAGCCGGGTGAAACCGTCGCCGAGCGGTTGGAGATCCGTGGCCAGGTCGGGCCACAGCTTTCCGACGACGATTCCGAGGACGAGCGCGCAGGCGACCTGCGCGAAGAGTGAGGTACGCAGTATGCGTGCGACGCGTCGCGGCAGGGACGGGACGGACGGCGGCACGGGCACTCCTTGGGGGGATGGCGGCACGCGGAAGCCCTGACGGGGACGGACAGGACTTCTGCGATGCGGAAAGCGGCTTCCGTAGCGATCACTGTGAAGGTGCCGTTGATCGCGCACGAGACCTGCGCGTTTCCGCTGTGTAAATCCCGCCTCGAGTGACGCGTCGCACGCGTTCCCGGCTCAGCAGCCTCCGTGATCCTCGGTCAGCACCCCCTGCCTCGTGGTCAGTCGCCGGTCGTAGCAGCCGTCCGAGCCGTACAGCCGGTAGCGCTCGCTCGTCGTGCCGACGGCATGGCGCTGGTCCCGGGGCACATTGACGGTGAAGGTGGCATCACCCGTGTATGTGTCGTCGAGCCGTGACCACGACGTGCGTCGGCCGTTCCGGGTCGTCACCGAGTCGGCCCGGTCGCCGAGGGTCAGCACGGTGCGGAGCCGGTCGTCGGCGCCGAGGGTGGTGGTGCCGTTCATCGTGTAGGTCCGGAGGGTGCGCGTCGTACGGGCGGGTCCGCGGCCGTCGACCGTGACCGACTCCTCGTCCGTCCAGGTGGCGTCGAGGCCGTCCACGGTCTCACCGTCGGTCCAACGGTGCGCGGAGGTGTTCGCGAGGGCGCGGGTCACGGTGGTCCGCACACGTCCGTGCGAGGTGTCGAGATACCCGGAGGCGGTCAGACGGTGCCCGCCCTCGGTGTCGACGCGGTGCTCCGCACCGGGTGTGTAGGTGGCGGAGGCGGTGAGTTCACCCGCTTCGTGCGTCAGGAGCCCGCCGCCTACGACGGTCTTCCCCGGGTCCTGCCAGACCAGCACGTTGACCGGTGTGCTCCAGCCGCTCTGACCTTCGGACACCCCGACGACGGACACCTCCACACGGTGCGGGCGGCCGTCGTTGAGGATCCCGGCGAAGGGGGTCAGGTCGTATTCGATCGGCTTGATGTCGAAGGCCCGGGGGCCCGGAACCACGTACCAGAGGAAGGGGTTGGACCAACCGCCGGTCCAGACCGTCGGGAAGGGGGCGGCGATTCCGGCCGGTTGCCCGTCGACCTCGACCTGCACCTCCCGATAGGGCCCGTCGTCCGACCGACAGGAGTACGGCGCGGTCGCGGGCACGGTCAGATACCAGTACTCCTCGCACCCGCCGCCCGAGCCGGTGGCGTACACCTCGGCGACGAGGCGCTCGCTGTTGCGGGGCGTGGTGAGGGTCGTGCCGCCCGGACCGTCGGCCAGGGTGAGGACCCGATCGGGGGCGGTCGCGGCCGGTTTCCCCACGTAGAAGGTGAGGGTCACCTTGACGTCGATCACGCCCGTGTAGGTGTCGTCGACGACGTTGCCGATGAGCATCTCCACGTCCCGGGCGGAGCGGAACGTGTCGGCGTAGCGGGTGACGTCCTTCTCGACGGACCACTCGATCCCGTCGGGCGACGGCTCGGGCGTCGAGGTACGGAAGATCTCCACGCCTCCGACGTGCAGATAGCCGAGCCGGTCGAACTGCCGCCCCTTGACTTTGCCGTCGAGGCGCAGCACCACCTTGCTCCAGCGGTCGCCGCAGCCGTCCGGCGGGGTGTACGAACCCCGGTACGGCGTGAAGTCGCGGAACTGCGCCTCGGCGAGGGTGACCTGGCAGCTCTTGGCATGGGGCCTGGTCACGGGCGGGGCGGCGGTGAGGGGGTCGTGCCAGTCGCTCCCGAACTCGGCGGGGACCTCGGCCGCAGCGGACGCTGACGCAGACGCCGACTCCGAAGCGGACGAGGAGGGCGGGGACGACAAGGACGGCGAGGATGGGGAGGACGAGGAGGACGGGGAGGCGTCCGCTCGCGCCGTGCCGCCCCCCAGGACGGTGCTCGCCAGGAGGATCCCTCCGGTGAGCATGGACATGATGATCCGGCTTCTCATGGCCGGTGTTCTACGGGGAGTCGACCGTTCCCCGCAATGACGCCTCACCGCATCCACCACATCCACCACATCCACCACATCCACCGCGAGAGCTAGGCCTTCAGCGCGGCCCTGTCCCCCATGACCACCACGGGATGCCGATCCGGGTCGAGGGTGCGCAGCAGCTGTTCCATCGCCGCCCGGGACAGGCTGACGCAGGCCGACGTGCCGCTGCCGTGGTCCAGGTGCAGCCAGATCCCCCCGCCCTTCTCCTCACCCTCGGGCCGCGTCGGGTCATCGGGCGGGGCACCCTTGACGCGGTTGTAGTCGATGGCGATGACGTAGTCGAAGTCATGCCAGTGCGACCGCGCCCACCAGCGCGGCGCCGCGAAGGAGGCGGACCGCGTGTACGGCAGCCTGGTACCGGGATCGGCCAGGACACCGCCCGCGTCGGTGAGCGTGAACACGCCGACCGGACTGCGGTTGTCGCCTGCGTGGTGCTCGGCGGTCCAGCCCTTCTTGCCGTTGTGCCCCCGCCAGCTCCGGACGCGCTCCCAGGACGGTCCCCTTCTGGCGTAGAGCACGACGATGGCGTCCGCGGAGTCCTTCCCGTCGCCGTACACCGCCACAACCTGGCGGGAAACAGCGGGGATCCGCCGTTGCAGCCGGTCACCGACCCCCGGGACGCCGGTCGTCGGGGCGGCGCTCGGCGAGGTCCCGCCTCTCCCGCCGGCCGCTCCCGACGTACCGTCACTCCCGTGTCGCACGGCCGCACCACCGCACGCGGACAAGGCCGCGAGCAGCAGGCCGCAGATCATCGGAGCGGCTCCCGCGCGCCGCGCACAGCCATGTCGCATCGGCCCATGCTCGCACCACTTTCCGGGCGCCAGCGGCAGTTTCCGGACATCCGGGCCGTGTCGGACAGCTGCCGGATCCGGCCGCCGCCATGGAAAACCGGTTGATTTTGACCACGCTGCGACGCGAACCTTGCACGGTTTGTTGCCGCTCCCCGCGGACCTTCCCGCTCGTCCGTCCGCGCCTCCCCGCCACCTCGCCTCCCCCCTCCCCGTCTCCTTCTCCCCCCTGCCTCCTCCTCCCCCTACCCCTGACTCGAGCCACTGGGACGTCATGCAGATCCAAGACCTTCCGTATCCCGACCCGGGTGTGCCGGACGCACGCTCGGGACCCCGCTTCCTGTGGTGGCTCGGCCGCAACCAGCTGGGCGGCCAGCTCAAGTCCCTGGCCTGGGGGCTGCTGCACTTCGTCGCCGTCTCGGCGCAGCCGTTCTGCGTCGGGTTCGCCATCGAGGCCGTCGTGGACCGTTCCGGTACCCGGCTCGCCCTCACCGGCGGCGCGATGGCCCTGTGCGGTGCCGCCACCGCGATCGGGGACACCTTCCTGCACCGCGCCGCCGTCACCAACTGGATCACCGCCGCCGCCCGGGTGCAGCAGCTGCTCGCCCGCAAGGCCTCGCAGCTCGGCTCCGCGCTGACCCGACGGGTCGCGGCCGGTGAGGTCGTGGCCGTCTCCACGGGAGACGTCGAGAAGATCGGCTGGCTCGTGGAGGCCGTGTCCCGCTTCACCGCCGCGGCCCTCACGGTCCTGCTGGTCTGCGTCGGTCTGGTCGTCTACCAGCCGGCGCTCGGCCTGGTGGTCGCCGTGGGCCTGCCCGTTCTCGCGCTCGCGGTGCTGCCCCTGCTGCCCCCGGCGACCCGACGGGCCGACGTCCAGCGCGAGAAGGCCGGACGCGCCACCGAACTGGCCTCGGACACCGTGGCCGGTCTGCGGGTGCTGCGCGGGATCGGCGGCGAGGAACTGTTCCTCGACCGCTACCGCAGCGCCTCGCAGGAGGTCCGGCACGCGGCCGTGCGCAGCGCCCGCATGTGGTCGCTGATCAGCGCCATCCAGGTGCTGCTGCCCGGCCTGCTGCTGATCACCGTCGTCTGCTACGGCGTCCACCTGGCCCGCGAGGGCCGCATCACCGTCGGCGAACTGGTCACGGTCTACAGCTCCGTCATGGTCCTGGCCTATCCCCTCAGGCACTTCGAGGAGATCGCGATGGCCTACTCCTTCTCGCGCCCGTCGGCCAAACGCGCCGCCCGGGTGCTGTCCCTGGAGCGGGTCACCGACATCGGCGGCTCACGCGCGGCCGACGCCCCCTCGGGCGACCTGTACGACCCCGCCACCGGCATGCTCGCTCCGACCGCCCGGCTCACCGCGGTGGTGTGCGGCGACCCGGACGCGGCCGGACAGCTGGCGGAGCGGCTGGGCGGGCATCCCCCGGAGGACAGCCCTTCGGTACTGCTCGGCGGGGTCCCGCTGAACGAACTGCCGCTGGACTCCGCGCGCACCTCGGTCCTCGTCCAGGACAAGGACCCGGTGCTGCTGTCCGGTTCCCTGCGCGACCTGCTCGACGTGCCCGCCTCGGGTGCGGTCGACGCGGGTGCGGCGCTGGCCGCCGCCCAGTGCGGGGATGTCCTCGACGCACTCGTGCAGGGTTCGCTGGACACCGACGACCCGATGGACGCCCGCATCACCGAACGCGGCCGGTCCCTCTCCGGCGGCCAGCGGCAACGGCTCGCGCTGGCCCGCTCCCTGTACACGGACCCCGAGGTCCTCGTCCTGGACGAGCCCACCTCCGCCGTCGACTCGCACACCGAGGCACGGATCGCCGAGGGGCTGCGCGAACTGCGGTCCGGGCGCACGACGGTGGTGTTCACCTCGTCCCCCCTGCTGCTGGACCGCGCCGACCGGGTCGTGCTCGTGCACGACGGCGAGGCCGTCGCGGTGGGCGTGCACCGCGAACTGCTGCGCTCCGAGCCCCGGTACCGGGCCGTGGTGACCAGGGAGACCGAGGAGGAAGCCGCGCTGGGCAAGACCCTCAAGGACGAAGAGCCTTCCCTGAGCGGTGTGTTGCAGGACCTGGAAGACAACCGACTCGCAGAGATCGAACGCAAAGAGATCGAGCGTGAAGAGATCGAACGCGAAGAGATCGAGGAGACCGCATGATCGGCGTGGCGCCGCCCGCGTACGACCCGGCGGCACCGACGACGGCGAACACGCTGCCCGTCGGCGCCCCCGCGACCGTCCGCGCCTATGTGGCCGAACTCCTGCGCCGGCACCGCCGCACCTTTCTTCTCCTCCTGCTCGTGAACACCGTCGCCACGGTCGCCTCGATGGTGGGCCCATGGCTGCTCGGTGACCTCGTGGAGCGGCTGTCGGACGGTACGCGCGAGCTCCATCTCGGGCTCATCGCCACCCTGTTCGTGCTCGCCCTGGTCGTCCAGGCCGCCTTCGTACGGCAGGTGCGGCTGCGCGGCGCGATGCTCGGCGAGCGGATGCTGGCCGACCTGCGCGAGGACTTCCTCGTACGCTCGGTGCGGCTGCCGCCGGGCGTGCTGGAGCGGGCCGGGACCGGCGACCTGTTGTCCCGCATCACCACGGACATCGACCGGCTGGCCAACGCGATGCGCGAGGCCGTGCCCCAGCTGACGATCGGCGTGATGTGGGCTCTGCTGCTGCTCGGCGGGCTCGTCGTCACGGCGCCGCCGCTGGCGCCGGCCGTCCTGGTCGCGGTGCCTCTGCTGGTGGCCGGGTGCCGCTGGTACTTCAAGCGGGCACCCGCCGGCTACCGCTCGGAGGCCGCCGGCTACGCGTCCGTGGCCGCCGCCCTCGCCGAGACCGTGGACGCCGGCCGCACCGTGGAGGCCCACCGGCTGGGTGACCGCCGTATCGCGCTCTCCGAGCAGCGCATCCAGCAGTGGACCGCTTGGGAGCGCTACACGCTGTGGCTGCGCTCGGTGCTGTTCCCGGTCATCAACATGGTGCACGTCACCGTGCTCGGCTCGGTCCTCATGCTCGGCGGGGCGTTCGTACTGAAGGGCTGGATCGGGGTCGGCCAGCTGACGACGGGCGCGCTGCTGGCGCAGATGCTCGTCGATCCGGTGAACCTCATCCTGCGCTGGTACGACGAGCTTCAGGTGGCCCAGGTTTCGCTCGCACGCCTCGTCGGAGTGCGTGACATCGAGCCGGACGGCGGCGACTCCGGGCTCGTGCCGGACGGGCGCGACGTGCATGCCGACCGGGTCCACTTCGGCTACCGGGAGGGCGTCGACGTGCTGCGCAAGGTGACCCTGGAGGTCTCCCCCGGCACCCGGCTGGCTCTGGTCGGACCCTCGGGCGCGGGGAAGTCCACACTGGGGCGGCTGCTCGCCGGGATCTACGCGCCGCGCGACGGCAAGGTCACTCTCGGCGGCGCCGAGCTCTCGCGGATGACCGCGGAACGGGTCCGCTCCCATGTGGCGCTCGTCAACCAGGAGCACCACGTCTTCGTGGGCTCCCTGCGCGACAACCTCCGGCTCGCCCTCCCCCACGCGCGACTCCACCCGAGCGCGGAAGCCTCCACGGCCTCGACAGCCGCGGAGGCCGCGAAGGGCGCGAAGGGCGCGAAGGGCGCGACGGGCGCGACGGGCGCGGAGGCCGCCGCAACCCCCAGCAGTGCCGAGAGCGCCGAGGACGCCGAGCTGTGGGCGGCCCTGGGCGCGGTCGACGCGGACGGCTGGGCCCGGGCCCTGGACGACGGCCTGGACACCGAGGTCGGCTCCGGCGGTTTCGCGCTCACCCCGGCCCAGGCCCAGCAGATCGCCCTGGCCCGGCTGGTCCTGGCCGACCCCCACACGCTGGTCCTGGACGAGGCGACCTCGCTGCTCGACCCGCGCGCCGCCCGCCACCTGGAGCGGTCCCTCGCCCGCGTCCTGGACGGGCGCACCGTCGTCGCCATCGCCCACCGTCTGCACACCGCCCACGACGCCGACGTCATCGCCGTCGTCGAGAACGGCCGCATCAGCGAGCTGGGCAGCCACACCGAGCTGGTCGCGGCGGACGGAGCGTACGCGGCCCTCTGGCGGTCGTGGCACGACTGAGGAGCGAAGCGGCGGGGGCGACCGGCGGGCGCCGGCGCGAGTCGTGAGAGCGCCTGCGGCGGGGGCAGCGCGAGTGTAAGGGCCCGTGCCAAATCCTGGGCCGGTGCCCGAGCTGGTGCCGGTGTCAAGGCTCGGGCACCGGCCGTCGGCGCCTGGGCCGGTGTCCGGGCCCGCGCTGGTGTCCGGGCCCGTACCAGTGCCGGTACCTGGGCCCGTACCAGTACCAGTGCCGGTGTCAGTGTCCGGGGCGACGGCGACGCCTGGTCCGGTCCCGGTGCCGGTGCCCTCGGTTGACGCCTCGCGGGGCTGCGAGCCGCGTGCCCCGGGGACGGGGACGGCCTCGGGTCGCGGCCCCCGCACCCGGGCGAAGACGGCCCGGCGCGGCCTTCGTACGTCCTCTGGCGTTGCGCAGTCCCGAAGCGGGGTGGAACGCTGGAAAGCGGCACCCGCGCGGAAGGCAGTCGGGATCCCTCCGGAACAGACCGCGCTCGACCGGTGCCCCGTGCGGCGGCACCCCGCCGCCGACCGCGATGAGTACGGGGCCGTCACCCCCTGGAGGTACCCGTGAACAGTGCCGACGGATGGGGGGACGACGTCTACCAGCCCGACGCGTCCGACATCCAGGAAGACTCGGGACTGCTCGATGCCGAGGACACACTGGAGAACGACGGCGTCGAGGACCCTCTCGATCGCGGTTGGTCCCCGCCGGACCGCCCCTGGGCGGTGGAACACGACGGTGTGACCGCCGCGGAGCGCCGGCAGGGCGAGAGCCTTGATCAGCGGCTCGCGGAGGAGGTCCCGGAGCCCGGTGCGCCGGACGGCGACGGCCTCGGCGATTGCGACGGCACCGACGGGGAACTCCTCGACAACGAGGTCGGCTCCGCTCGCTCCGGCAGGCTCGTGGCGCCGGACGAGGGAGCCCACGAGGACGAGGAGAGCGCACTGATCGCCACGGACGTGGGCATCGACGGCGCGGCGGCCTCCGCCGAGGAGGCCGCGATGCACATCGTCGACGAGGACGCCCTGTCCGGCTGACCCGGCCTCGGCTGCCCCGGCCGTTTCCGTCCCGTCGCCGCGGTCTCCCGGTCCGTATCCGTCGGCAGCACCCCCGCCATCGCCATTGCCATCGCACGAGGAGCTCTCATGCAGCAGGACAAGCAGCCCGACTACCACGCGGTCGTGTTCCGCGACCGGACCGCCGGTTACGCCTTCCTGACCCGGTCCACCGCGAGCAGCGATCAGACCATCGAGTGGGACGACGGCGAGACGTACCCGGTCGTGGACGTGGAGATCTCCTCCGAGAGCCACCCCTTCTACACGGGCAAGGCACGCACCGTGGACACGGAGGGCCGGGTCGCCCGCTTCGAGCGGCGCTACGGCGACGGCGGGGCGATGACCTGACCCACTGCCGTCGCCACCGCCGACGGCAGCAGTCGGGTCGCTCGTCAAATGTAGTTGAGGGCGGCCGCGCCGCCCACTCCCCCGAGCAGCATGAACACGGGCATCAGCACCTTCAGCTCGACCCAGCTGCCGGCCCGGAACCGCATCACCTTGGGCGGACCGATCGGGTACCAGCGCTTGCGCCCGATCGGGATGGGCCACAGGACCGGGCAGCCCGAGACGGTCAGCGCGTCGCCGATGTCGTGCACCAGGGCGCCCAGCACGATCGGCAGCCCCAGCCACAGGTACTGCTGGCCCGGGTCCGTGAACAGCCAGTCCGAGCCGTGGCCCGGCTTGTCCAGGACACCGGCGAGGATCCAGGCGCTGGTCGCGGCCAGCAGCCACACCAGCACATCGCTGCTGGATCCCCGGGCCGCCCGCCACAGCAGCCCCTCGATCGCCAGCACCATGTGGACGAAGAGCAGCGCCAGGACCGCCCAGCGGCCACCCATGATCGCCAGCGCGGAGGCGCCCGCGCCGATCATGACGGCCCACAGCCAGGTGTGCGTCAGGGTTCGGTGGCCTCCGGAGCGGCGCGGGTCGCCCTGCTTCCGGGTGCCCTTGTAGACGGCGTAGGAGAGCTTGTCGACGATCTCGCACAGCCAGCGCGAGACGGGACCGAAGGCCCGCGAGATGGTGGCCGCCTTGTGGTCGAGGTCCGGGGCGAGCGCGGCTCCGGCGCAGATCAGCGCACCCGCGAGCAGGACCGGCCAGGGCATCGTGTGCCCGGCCGCGGCGGCGGCCGCACCGACGCCGATCCAGGCGGCCGCGCCCGACAGTGAGTGTGCTGGTCCCATCATGGCCGGTGCCCGCCCTATTCCTCGAATGCCGCTGTCCAGTTGACCGGGTGCGTTGACGCTCCGTCGGCGACACAGCGTAGCGGTCGTGATCTTCGGGCCGGCATCCGATTCCCCCATCAGGGACGAGGACAGGCAAGATGGGGGCGTGACCCTCATCGATCAGTTGCCTCCGACCGCAGATCCCGACGCCCTGTACGAAGCCTTCGAGTCCTGGGCGCAGGAGCGTGGTCTGACGCTCTACCCCCACCAGGAGGAGGCGCTGATCGAGGTGGTCTCCGGGGCGAACGTGATCGTGTCGACGCCCACCGGCTCCGGCAAGAGCATGATCGCGGCGGCCGCGCACTTCGCGGCTCTGGCCCGTGACGAGGTCACCTTCTACACGGCTCCGATCAAGGCCCTGGTGTCGGAGAAGTTCTTCGAGTTGTGCAAGATCTTCGGCACGGAGAACGTCGGCATGCTGACCGGCGACGCGTCGGTGAACTCCGACGCCCCGGTCATCTGCTGCACCGCCGAAGTGCTCGCCTCGATCGCGTTGCGCGACGGCAAGAACGCCGATGTCGGTCAGGTCGTCATGGACGAGTTCCACTTCTACGCGGAGGGCGACCGCGGCTGGGCGTGGCAGATCCCCATCCTGGAGCTGCCCCAGGCGCAGTTCGTGCTGATGTCGGCCACGCTCGGCGACGTGTCGTTCTTCGAGCAGGACCTCGCCCGGCGCACGGGCCGCCCCACGTCGGTGGTCCGCTCGGCGACCCGGCCGGTGCCGCTGTCCTACGAGTACCGGTACACCCCGATGACGGAGACGCTCAGCGACCTGCTGGTCACGAAGCAGGCGCCCGTCTACATCGTGCACTTCACGCAGGCGCAGGCGGTGGAGCGGGCGCAGGCACTGATGAGCATCAACATGTGCTCGCGCGAGGAGAAGGAACGGATCGCCGATCTGATCGGCAACTTCCGCTTCACCACGAAGTTCGGCCGCAACCTCTCGCGCTACGTGCGGCACGGCATCGGCGTCCACCACGCCGGCATGCTGCCCAAGTACCGGCGTCTGGTGGAGAAGCTCGCCCAGGCCGGACTGCTGAAGGTGATCTGCGGTACGGACACCCTCGGTGTGGGCGTCAACGTGCCCATCCGGACGGTGCTGTTCACGGCGCTGACCAAGTACGACGGCAACCGGGTGCGTACCCTGCGGGCCCGTGAGTTCCACCAGATCGCGGGCCGGGCCGGCCGGGCCGGCTTCGACACGGCGGGTCTGGTGGTGGCGCAGGCTCCCGAGCACGTGATCGAGAACGAGAAGGCCCTCAACAAGGCCGGTGACGACCCGAAGAAGCGTCGCAAGGTGGTGCGCAAGAAGGCGCCCGAAGGATTCGTGGGCTGGGCGGAGAACACCTTCGACAAGCTCATCGAGTCCGAGCCGGAGCCGCTGACGTCCCGCTTCCGGGTCACGCACACGATGCTGCTGTCGGTGATCGCCCGGCCCGGCAACGCCTTCGAGGCGATGCGGCATCTGCTCGAGGACAACCACGAGCCGCGCAAGCAGCAGCTTCGGCACATCCGGCGCGCGATCGCGATCTACCGCTCGCTGCTGGACGGCGGGGTCGTCGAGAAGCTCGACGAACCGGACGCCTCCGGCCGCGTCGTCCGCCTCACCGTGGACCTCCAGCAGGACTTCGCGCTGAACCAGCCGCTGTCCACCTTCGCGCTGGCCGCGTTCGAACTCCTCGACCCGGAGTCGCCCTCCTACGCTCTCGACATGGTCTCCGTCGTGGAGTCCACCTTGGACGACCCGCGTCAGATCCTGGCCGCTCAGCAGAACAAGGCGCGCGGTGAGGCCGTGGCGTTGATGAAGGCGGACGGCGTCGAGTACGAGGAGCGGATGGAGCGCCTCCAGGACATCACGTACCCGAAGCCCCTGGAGGAGCTGCTCTTCCACGCGTACGACACCTACCGCAAGAGCCACCCGTGGGTCGGCGACCATCCGTTGTCGCCGAAGTCCGTCATCCGTGACATGTACGAGCGGGCGATGTCGTTCACCGAGCTGGTGTCCCACTACGAGCTGGCACGCACCGAGGGCATCGTGCTGCGTTACCTGGCCGGCGCCTACAAGGCCCTCGACCACACCGTCCCGGACGACCTCAAGTCGGAGGATCTCCAGGACCTGGTGGAGTGGCTGGGCGAGATGGTGCGCCAGGTGGACTCGAGTCTGCTGGACGAGTGGGAGCAGCTCGCCAACCCGGCGGAGATGACCGCCGAGGAGGCCCAGGAGAAGGCCGACGAGGTCAAGCCGGTCACGGCCAACGCGCGTGCCTTCCGGGTCCTGGTCCGCAACGCGATGTTCCGCCGTGTCGAGCTCGCCGCTCTCGACCATGTCGCCGAACTCGGTGAGCTGGACGGCGAGTCCGGTTGGGACGCCGACGCCTGGGGCGAGGCGATGGACAAGTACTGGGACGAGTACGACGACCTCAGCACCGGCCCGGACGCGCGAGGCCCCAAGCTGCTCGTGATCCAGGAGGAACCGCAGAACGCCCTGTGGCGGGTCCGCCAGATCTTCGACGACCCGAACGACGACCACGACTGGGGCATCAGCGCGGAGGTCGACCTCACGGCTTCCGACGCCGAGGGCCGCGCGGTCGTCCGGGTCACCGCCGTCGGCCAGTTGTGAGTACCGAAGAGGGCACAGGAGAAGCGCACCGATGACGAATCCGGCCGAGAGGCTCGTCGACCTGCTCGACCTCGAGCAGATCGAGGTCAACATCTTCCGCGGCCGCAGCCCGCAGGAGTCCCTGCAGCGGGTCTTCGGTGGCCAGGTGGCGGGCCAGGCGCTGGTCGCGGCCGGCCGGACCACCGAGGGAGACCGGCCCGTGCACTCGCTGCACGCGTACTTCCTGCGTCCGGGCCGGCCGGGCGTGCCGATCGTGTACCAGGTCGAACGGGTGCGGGACGGGCGGTCCTTCACGACGCGCCGGGTCACCGCCGTGCAGCAGGGGCGCACGATCTTCAATCTCACCGCCTCCTTTCACAAGCCTGAGGAAGGTCCTTTCGAGCATCAGCTGCCGCCGGCTCGCGAGGTCCCGGACCCGGAGTCCCTGCCGACCGTCGTCGAGGAGATCCGGAAGCATCTGGGCGAGTTGCCCGAGCAGTTGGAGCGGATGGCGCGCCGTCAGCCCTTCGACATCCGGTACGCGGACCGGTTGCGCTGGAGCGCCGAGGACGTCAAGGAAGCGGAGCCGCGCAGCGCGGTGTGGATGCGCGCCGTGGGGCCGCTGGGCGACGATCCGCTCGTCCACACCTGCGCGCTCACGTACGCCAGTGACATGACCCTCCTGGACGCCGTCCGTCTCCCGGTCGAGCCCTTGTGGGGTCCGCGGAACTTCGACATGGCGTCGCTGGACCACGCGATGTGGTTCCATCGGCCGTTCCGCGCGGACGAGTGGTTCCTGTACGACCAGGAGTCGCCGATCGCCACCGGCGGACGCGGGCTGGCCCGTGGCCGGATCTACGACCTGGAGGGACGCCTGCTGGTGTCCGTCGTCCAGGAGGGGTTGTTCAGGGCGCTGTAGGTCCGGTGCGTCACCCGTTTCGGCGGCGTAGCCAGGTCAGCAGTCCGCGGGTCGGCCGGTCGGGCCGATCGGTGTCCGCGGGCCGGTCCGGTGGCCCGGCCGGGGGTGTCGGGGCCGGTTTCCAGGCAGGCCGTGGCGCGGGCTGCTCGGCCCGTGCCTCGGCCAGGGTTCGTTCCAGGTCGTACCTCAGCCAGTCGATCTCGTCGGGGTCGTCGGCCGTCATGATCTTCTCCACGAGGTGTGCGGCCGGTGTGCCCGGGGTGCCCTGGGCGGGCGGCCGGGGCCGGAACCTGTTCAGGTGGGAGCGTTCGTAGGGGTCCTCGACGACCGCCGCGACCTGGAGGGGGTCGAGGAACCCGGCCAGGACTCCGGCGCGTTGCCAAGGACCGTCGGCCTGTCGGTGCAAGAAGCCCAGGTGGCGTCCCCGCCAGTTACGGGACCGCAGGTCGACACCCGCATCCAGCTGACTCCGCAGCACCTCGGGTGTGCGACCGGTCAGCAGGAAGGCGTTGGTCCCGTCAGTGGCGAACTGCTTGAGTTCGTCGGCGAGATAGAGCCAGACGACGGCCCGATAGCGGTTCAGATAGAACCTGACCGGCACCACCAGTCCCAGCCGCGCGAGGCGGGTGAACCGGGCCGAAGGCACGCCCATGACCGCGGCGCCTTCGCTGGTCCCCACGGCCAGCACGCTCGCGCGCAGCGCCTCGGGGAAGCCGGGGTCCGAGCGCAGACGTTCGATCTCCGCCCGGGCCACCCGACGGCCCCCTCCGCCTTCGTCGGGCATGGTCCTGATGCGCCCGAGGTGCACGGCGAGGTCGAACTCGCTCCGCTTCAGATCCAGTTCCCGCGCTGCCCGGCTCGGCGTGCAGGAAGCGGAGAGTGGTCGCGTGACGGTGTTGCCGGACATGGTCGTCTCCCCCGTGGAGTGAAGTGGAGTGAAGCAGGCCCGCACGGTCGGCGGTGGCCTCGGAAAAAACCGTAGCCGGAATCGCCGACATCGGGGCGAGCCTGTGGATAACTCCACGAAGGAGGGAGAAAGTGCAGGTCAGAGGTCTTCGAGTGGGGCGCGGTCGGGCTGCCTGGCGTCCACGGTGAGGTGCTCTCCGACCCGGTTGACGAGCAGGGTCATCTCGTAGGCGATCTGGCCCATGTCGGCTTCCGCCCCGCTGAGCACGCACAGACAACTGCCGGTGCCCGCGGCGGTGACGAACAGCACCGCGTCGTCGAACTCGATCATCGTCTGGCGCACTCGGCCCGCGCTGAAGTGACGCCCCGATCCCTTCGCCAGGCTGTGCAGTCCGGACGAGACGGCGGCGAGGTGCTCCGCGTCCTCCCGGAGCAGTCCCGCGCTCGCGCCCGCCACCAGCCCGTCGTTGGACAGGACGAGTGCGTGCCGTACGTGGTCGACGCGCTCCGTCAGGTCGTCCAACAGCCAGCCCAGCCCCTGGTTCTGCGCCATGTCCCGCTCCCCGTGTGACATTCCCCGTGTGACCCTCCGCCTCGCCGGAGAATCTGCCCGCCAGCCTTCCCCAGGAGCGGCCGCGGGAGCAAGGAGGATGGCGGCATGGCACAGAAGATGACCGATGACGAATGGCGGGCGTTCGTCGCGTACGGAACCCGCACCGCGAAGCTGTCCACCGTACGGGCCGACGGAAGTCCGCATGTGGCGCCGATCTGGTTCCTGCTCGACGGGGACGAGGTGGTGTTCAACACCGGCAAGGAAACGGTGAAGGGGCGCAATCTGGCGCGGGACGGCCGGGGCGCCCTGTGCATGGACGACGACCGGCCGCCCTTCGACTACGTGGTGCTGCGGGGCCGGGCCCGCATCTCGGAGGACCTCGACGAGGTCCGGCACTGGGCGACACGGATCGCGGCGCGGTACATGGGCGAGGAGCGCGCCGAGGAGTTCGGTGCCCGCAACGGGGTGCCGGGCGAGCTGCTCGTCCGTGTCGCGATCGACAAGGTTCTGGCTCAGAAGAGCATCGCCGACTGACCGGGTCGAGGTAGGCCGGGTCAGCCCACGGAGTCGAGCAGCCGGGCGGTGTGCATCCGCCCGGCGTACTCGACCAACCGGATCAGCACCTCCTTCCCCGAGTCGCGGTCCCGGGCGTCGCACAGGACGACGGGGGTGCCGCCGTCGAGGTCGAGGGCGCGCGAGACGTCCTGGGCGCTGTATGTCCGCGTGCCCACGAAGCAGTTGACGGCCACCACGAACGGGATGTGCCGGTGCTCGAAGTAGTCGACCGCGGGGAAGCAGTCCTCCAGACGCCGGGTGTCGGCGAGGACCACCGCGCCCAGGGCCCCCTGCGACAACTCGTCCCACAGGAACCAGAAGCGGTCCTGTCCCGGGGTGCCGAACAGATAGAGGGAGAGGCCGGAACGGATGGTGATCCGGCCGAAGTCCATGGCGACGGTCGTCGTGACCTTCTGGTCCACGCCGTCGGTGTCGTCCACCGACTGTCCGGCCTCGCTGAGCAGTTCCTCGGTGCGCAGCGGCTTGATCTCGCTGACCGCGCCCACCATGGTGGTCTTGCCGACGCCGAATCCGCCGGCGACCAGTATCTTCAACGCCAGGGGAGCCGTGTCGCCGCCCGTGGTGTCGGAGTGTTCGGAGACCATGGATCACTTCTCTCGGGAGTGTCGGCAACGGTCGGGGTCGGTACGGGGGTGCCTAGGCCCGGCGCGGCGGTCGCGCGGGGCTTCGGCGCCGGAGTGCGAAGTCAGCATCATGACAACCACGGCCCCTTTCCGAGGGGTTCGACCGCTATCTGCCCGATGTGACCGACTCTTGCGTGTTCGATGTCCGAAGGCGCGCACGAGTCGGTGTGCGGTGGGTCCGTACGCGTCCGGGTCCGTCCGAGGGTTCATCTACAGCGCTCGCAACCCCTCGATCACCTCACGCAGAATCCGTTCGTCGGGCAGCTGCGCGGGCGGGACCGGGCGGCTGACGGTGACGCAGCCGAGTTCCAGCAGGTCTCCGAGGAGCACCCGGACCACACCCACCGGTAGGTCCGCACCCGCCGAGAGTTCGGCGACGGACTGGGTCTCCGTGCGGCAGAGTCCGATGAGGGCGCGGTGTTCCGGTCCGAGCGCCATGCCGTCCGTGCTCGGCGCACCCGGATCCAGCGTGACCAGGGCGATCAGGTCGAAGCGCACTCCGGTGGGTCCCGGCTTCGTGCGCCCGCCGGTCATGGCGTACGGGCGGACGAGCGGGCCGGCCTCGTTGTCGAACCACTGGCTGCCCAGCTCGCGCGGGGTGCCGGTCATGTCCTCGGTCATCTGCGTGGGTCGCTCTCTGGCCTCATCCGGCGGCGGTCGGGCGCCCGGCGAGCCGTGGCGCCGTGTAGAGGTGCTCTCCGACCCGCTTGACCAGCCGCGCCATCTCGTAGGCGACGAGGCCGATGTCGGCGGTCACGGCGGTGAGGACGGCCAGGCAGGAGCCGTCGCCAGCGGCGGCCACGAACAGGAAGCCGTCGTCCATCTCCACCATGGTCTGGCGCACTCCGCCGGCGCCGAAGTGGCGGCCAGCGCCCTTGGCGAGGCTGTGGAAGCCGGAGGCGACGGCGGCGAGGTGTTCGGCGTCCTCTCTCCTGAGGTCCGTCGAGGCGCCGACGGCGAGTCCGTCGTTGGACAGCACCACCGCGTGCCGTACCTCGCTCACGCGCATCACCAAGTCGTCCAGCAGCCAGTCGAGTTCGCCGGACCGCTGGGCCGACCTCGTGCTCGGGTCCTGGATCATCTGGGGTCTCCTTCGCTGCTGTCGCCGCCCGGTTCGGGTTCCGGGGCGGCTCCGTGGCCGGGCTGTCTGCCGCCGCCGCGGGCCCAGCCCTTCCGGTACGCGGACATCCGGTCCCGTACGAGCTCGGGCGTGCGCCCTTCGTCGTCGCGCGGGCCGGGCGGCCGGGGCGGTTCCTCGGCGTGTGTCCTGCGCAGTTGGGGGGCGAGGCTGGCCTGCCGTACCCGGCGCGGGAGGTCGTCCGATCCTTCGGCGTCGTCCGGGGGACGGTGCAGGCGCAAGGCGGTGACTCCGGGAGGCGGGGGGTCGGCGGCTGCCGGTTCGGCAGCCTCCGGTTCGGCGGCGGCTCGTACGGCGGCGGCTTTGACGGAAGCTGCTTTGACGGGGGCCACCAGCGCGGGGCGGTCGGCGGAGGCGGGGACGGCTTCCTGACGCCGGTCGGCGGTGTGCCGGTCCGCGGCGGACACGCGCGCGTACACGCGTTCCGCGGGCCGTGACTCGGTCTGAGCGACCTCACGGGCGGAACGTTCCGGCTTGCCGCTGTGCAGCAGCGCCGTCGGCAGCAGGACCACCGCGGTGGTACCGCCGTAGGGCGAGGTCCGCAGATGGACCTTGATGCCGTGGCGGGCGGCGAGCCTGCTGACCACGAACAGGCCGAGCTGATCGCTGTCGAACAGGTCGAGCGCCTCCGACTGCGCGATGCGCCGGTTGGCCTCGGTGAAGGTCTCCTTGCCCATCCCCAGGCCACGGTCCTCGACCTCGACGGCGTAGCCGTTGCCCACGGGTTCGCCGGTGACCCGCACCCGCGTGTGCGGGGGCGAGAACTGGGCGGCGTTCTCGACGAGTTCGGCGAGCAGATGGGTGAGGTCGGCGACGGCGGTGCCGATGACGGCTGCCTCCGGGAGCTGCCGTACCTCCACGCGCGCGTAGTCCTCGACCTCGGAGACGGCGGCACGCACCACGTTGGTGAGGGACACCGGCATGCGCCAGGCCCGGCCGGGCGCCGCCCCGGAGAGGATGATCAGGCTCTCCGCGTGGCGCCGCATGCGGGTGGTGAGATGGTCGAGCCGGAAGAGGTCGCTCAGCTCGTTCGGATCGTCGGAGCGGCGCTCCATGCTGTCCAGAAGGCTCAGCTGACGATGGACGAGGACCTGGCTGCGGCGGGCGAGGTTGACGAACACCCCGGAGATGCCGCTGGCCAGTTCGGCGCGTTCCACGGCGGCCCGCAGTGCTGCGCGGTGCACGGTGCCCAGGGCCTGGGCGACCTGCCCGGTCTCGTCCTCGGAGGGAGGCCCCGGCGGCGCTTCGGCGCGGACGTCGATCTCCTCCCCGGCGCGCAGCTTCCGCATGGCCTCCGGGAGCTTGCGCCGGGCGATCTCCAGGGCGCTGTTGCGCAGGCTGACCAGCTCGACGACGAGTCCGCGGCCGATGCGCACGGAGATGACGAGCGAGGCGACGAGGGGGGCGAGGCCGAGCAGGACTGCGGCACCGGCCGAGGTGAGCAGACCGCGGGTGAACGGGTCGGCGCGGTCGGCGACACCGCGTCCGGCGTCCGCCTCGATCGTCCGCATCCCGTTCTGCACGCGCGCGTGGGCCTTGTCCCAGATGCTCGCGGGGGCGGCGGCGAGCGCCTTCGCGCCGGGCCCGTCGGCGAGGGCCCTGTCCTCGGCGGCGTACAGGGCCGCGTAGGTGGTGCCTGCGGCGAGCCGCTGCCAGGCGGTGCGTTCGGGTCCGCGCAGGTCCGCGACGGCCGATTCCGTCAGGGTGCGGCGGGTGTCCACGGCGCCGGTGAAGAGCCGCAGGCGCTCTCCGTCGAGGCGTCCGGCGAGGCGCGCGCCGGCGAGCACGGCACCCTCCTGGGCCAGTGCCTCTCCCGCGCGGGAGAACTCGAGCAGCACGCGCGCGTCCGAGCCGAGTTCGGCGTCCTGGACGCCGGAGAGGGCGCCGCCGACCGAGAAGGCCGCCGAGATCGTGCTCGTGTACCGGCCGTACGTCTCCTCCCAGCCGGCGCTGCCGTCGAGGACCGCGGTCCGCAGCGAAGGGAGGCCCTCGGCCCCGGAGACGAACGTCTCGAGCCGCTGGGCCACTCCCGTGGGCAGGTCCTGGCCGTCGGCGACGGTGGCGTCGTCGCCCAGTCGCAGCCGGCCCACCGCGCGGTCCGTGCGCTCCGCGAGTGCCTTCAGGTCGCCGCCCTGCCCGGGGGCGGGCTCCGTCACGTAGCGTACGGCGGCCGTCCGCTCGGTCTGGAGGGCGGCCACCGCGGCTGCCACGGGGGCGCGGACCTGGGAGTCCACGCGCTGCAACTGGCGCAGCCCGGACACGTCCTGCGCGGTGCTGACGGTGGCGTACGCCCACAGGGCGAGCAGGGAGACGACCGGCACCATCAGCAGGCAGACGATCTTGGCGCGTACGGTGCGCGGCCTGATGCGCCAGCGCTCCGCGCGCGGGGGTATCGCGTCCGCGGACGTGTCGATCCGTTCGTCCGCGGCCTCGTCGGCGGGCGGTCCGGCGTGGGCGCGGCGCCCGCGTGTGGGGGGCGGCGCGTCGGCGCCTGCCGTGGGGGTCCTACGGGGTGTACGCATGGCCTCCTCGCTCGGAAGGGGTTCAGGGGCGGGCCGGTCGGGTCAGACGGACCGGGCCTGCTGTCGGCCGGTGAGGCTGTCCACGGGCTGCTGGGCCGAGGCGGACGCCTCGCGCTCCCCCGTGGTGGGCGACAGCGCGACGAAGGCCGAGGTCAGGAAGAGATAGGAGCCGAGGCCGACGGCGAGGGGGAAGATGAACTGCATCGCCGAGGCCCCCGGCAGCGGCTCGCCGGAGGGCGTGACATGGACGCTCACCGCGAACATCGCGGTGTAGTGCATGCTGCTCACCGCCGCGCCCATGACGAGGGAGGCGAGGGTGACCGCGATGGGCGACCTGATGTTGAGCGCCGCCCAGAGGGCCGCGGTGGCCGCGACGACGGCGATCAGGACGGACAGTCCGACGCGGACGGGGTCGTAGGTCACGTCGGCGTGCAGGCGGACGGCGGCCATGCCCAGGTAGTGCATGCTGGCCACCCCGAGGCCGGTGGTGAGGCCGCCGATCAGCAACGCGCGCGTGCGGTCACGGCTGTAGCCGACGGCGAAGACGCCGGCGCAGACGACGACCATGGCGACGAGAAGGCTGAGCACGGTCAGCGGAACGTCGTAGCGGATGTCGGTGCCGCTGACGGCGAAGCCGAGCATGGCCACGAAGTGCATGGTCCAGATTCCGGTGCCGATCGCCGAGGCGGCGGTGATCAGCCAGTTGCGGCGCGAGCGTCCGGTGGCGCCGAGTGCCCGCACGGTGCAGCGCAGCCCGAGGGCGGCGCCCACACAGGCCATCACGTACGACAGCACGGGGGTCAGCCAGCCGAAGGCGGCGTGGTCCAGGTGTCCCATGGCCACGGGACGCTAGTGGGGGCACGGGAGCACAAAGGGGGCGCATTTCGAAAGGTGTTGAAATGTGGCGCAGTAGTGCGCCGGAACGATCGGGTCACGCTCGAACATGTGCACCGAGGCGTCGTCCGTGTCGGTGAGGGATCATGCGGAGCATGAGCGACGACCACACACACGTTCAGGAGTTCTTCGGCGCGCGGGCCGCGGACTGGGACAGCCGCTTCCCGGACGACGGCCCCGCCTACGCCGCCGCGGTCGGCCGGCTCGGCCTGCGTGCGGGAGCGCGTGTGCTGGACGCGGGCTGTGGCACCGGGAGGGCCCTGACGCCGCTGCGGGAGGCGGTGGGGCCGTCCGGAGTGGTCGTCGGGGCCGATCTGACGCCGGCCATGCTCGCGGCCGCCGTACGGGCCGGACGCGACCGTGCCGGGCGGCTGATGCTCGCCGACGTGACCGCGCTCCCCTTGCGCTCCGCGTCGCTGGACGCCGTGTTCGCGGCCGGCCTCATCGCCCACCTGCCCAGGCCGCAGGAGAACCTGCGAGAGCTGGCGCGGGTGGTGCGCCCCGGCGGCGCGCTGGCACTGTTCCACCCGATCGGCAGGGCGGCGCTCGCGGCCCGTCAGGGACGGCGGCTCACACCGGAGGACCTGCGTGCGGAGCCCAACCTCCGCCCGCTGCTGGCAGGTTCGGGCTGGCGCATGACGTCGTACGCCGACGAGGACGCCCGCTTCCTGGCCCTGGCCGTGCGCGAGGCCTGAGGGCTCATGCCTCCCCGGCGACCGCCCGCACGAAGGCGTCGGGGTTGTCGAACATGACGTTGTGACCGGCCCCCGGGACCGTCACCACCCGCACGCCCGCCGCCTCCAGGGCGTCCGCTCCGTCGAGCTCACCGGTCAGCGCGCCCTGGAGGTAGACACGCTCCACCGCGTCGAGGCCGACCAGGATCTCGCGCATGACGGGGTCGGAGCCGCGCCTGAGTCCGACGGCGGTGCGGTGCAGTGCCCGCGGGTCGGCCAGCCGCATGGTCGCGGCCCACGTCGGCCCGACCTTGCCCAGCACGCGCGCGTACCCGCTGTCGACGAACTCCTCCTCCGTGTACGAGGCGATCCCGCTGCTGCCCGCGTAGGGCGGCGGAAAGGGGTCCAGATTGGCCTCCGTGAGCACGAGCCGTGCGACGAGGTCGGGCCGGCGGTGGGCGAGGACGACGGCCACGGAGCCGCCCATGCTGTGAGCGACCAGCTCGGCGCCGGTCACCCGAGGGCGGGAGCGAACTGCGCCGGCAGCTCGCCGAACCCGCCCAGCGCGACATCACCGACGAGAACCGCTGGTTCACGGTGCTCGCCTTCCTCCGGCACCTGGACGACGCCGCCGCCCAGGCGGCCGTGCTGCGCCGCCGACTGGCCTTCCTGGAGGAGCCCGCGAGCTTCTTCTACGAAGGTGACCGGCCGCTGCGGGCCGAAGAGCTGGAGGACCCGTTCCGGCGCGGTGTGCTGACCATCGCGCGTGCCACTTCCCGGGCCGAGCTCACCTGGCTGCGCGACACCCTCGCCTCACTGGGCGGATGACCCACCCGGCTGCCGGACGGGGCAGCCTGCGACACCGGGCACCGGGCGGGTGCCCAGCTCGCCCAGCCGGAAGCCGTTCGGGTAACCCTTGATCTCCCGGTTCTGTCGCGCGTGGTGGGGTGCGCTGCGCGGCGGCAGCACCCGCACCAGGCGTCCACGCGCGCGTACCGCGGTCCGCACCAGGGCACGGGTCACAGGGCTCGGAGGGGTGTAGCGAAACGCCCTCGACAAATGTTCGTCGAGCAGGGCGAGTGTGGCGTTGCGCAGGACGGGCGCCAGCGGCCTCGGATACCAGGAGGCCATCAGGGTGAGCGTGGCGTCCGAGACCCGCCGCGCGCCCTCGTCCCAGGCGAAGTGAGCCTCTTCGTAGGCGTCGAGGCAGGCCTCGAACTCCTCATAGGTCTCGGGGACGTCCTGGATGCCCATGCGCTGCCCCAGGGTGCGGTAATGCACGGTGCAGGCGACGATCTCGTGGCGGGACAGCCTGCGCCATCCGTAGGCGTCGATCCATCGCTTCGGCATCACGACGAAGGTGCAGAGCACGTAGCGCATGTCGTCGTTGCTGATGTCGTAGGAGCGGTGCATCTGGTTGATGCGCCGGACGGCCGTCCGGCCCTGTTCGCTGTCGAAGCCGTGCTCGACGACGGCGTCGAGCAGGAGCGAGGTGTCGTCGTAGCGCTTCTGGGCGCGGTCCGTGAGTTCCGCCGTCTCGGCGAGCAGACGCCCGATGCTCGGCACCGCGTAGGTGCGGTACAGGGCCAGTTCCAGGGCGCGGGTGACGTCCCAGGGGAACTCGTACGCCGCGGTGAGCCGATAGATCTCGAACGCGTCCTCGTACGGGTCCATCCGCCGGATCTGCCTGAGCCGTTCGAAGCGCTTCACCGCACCGTCCCCCTTCTGCCGCCGGAACTCCAACTCTAGGTTGGGCAGCAGGAGATGAAGGATCATTCAGGGCAACCACGCAGGGGGAAGGCGGTCGGCATGTTCGACAGGGTCCGCAAGGCCTACGGGAGATTCCGCGACGCGATGCGCGCGCGGTCGCGTCCGGGCGGGGAGGGGCGTCCGGAGAAGGAGTCGCATGGTGGTGGGAAACGCACCCACAATCTGTTCGAGGCGGCCGCCGCGTACGTTTCGGCGTGCGCCGAGGACGATCAGGACCGGATCGACGAGGCGGCGGGCTGGGTGTCGCCGGAGGCGCTGTCCTTCGGGGTCAACGAACTGGCCTGTCGCGCGGTCATCGCGCTCGCCCGGGAACGCGACGAGTCGCCCCGTACCGTGGCTCGTGAGCTCCTCGGACTGCCGTCGGCGTGACGGATGCAACGGCCGGGGGTGGTCGATTCGCCCCGTCCGACCGGAAAACCGCAGCTCGGGTGTGTCGGGGAGTCGTGACAAGCGCCTTCCCGCCGCACTAGGGTGCGCGCCGTTGGACAAACCTATGGGGAGGCTGGGATGGCTGGGACGGACGAGGATGCCGTCGCCGCCGCGGACGATGCGCTCTATGTGCTCACGGCGGTGCTGCTGACGCCGGCGAAGTTCCCGAGCGCGCTGGGCGACGACTATCCGGAGGCCTGCGCGGCGCTCGGCCTCCCGCCGCTCGCCGACGGGTACGGATTGGTGCTGGGCCAGGACGGCGAGGGCGCGCGGTGGACGGTCGTCATCGACGACGTGTCGCTGGTGGCCGTCGCCATCGCGTCGTGGGACTGCGGCATGGAGTACGACCTGTCGCCCGGCGAGCGGACGGTCGTCGCCGCCCTGCCCGGCTGGCCACTGGCGGTCGCCGTCGCGGCTCCCGGCGTGCCCGCGCCGCACGATCCCGCCGCCGAGGTCGCGGAGGGCCCCGCGCTGTCGCCTCCGGACACGACCACCTGGGGTCCGGCCCAGCGCCGCCTCGGGGCCGACGAGATCGCGCTCCAGTGGGCCCTGTGGCGCGAGCAGATCGACGACGCGGACTTCGCCCGCCCCGAGGAGCGCACCCCCGCGGATACCGGCTTCGGCACCGGCCAGGGGGCCCGGGACGAAGAGACGGGCGGGTCCGACCCCGCCGACCGCGCCGACGGGGTCAACGCGGTCAGCGGTGCCGAGAAGGGCGCGGCGAACGGCCACAGCGGCATCCGACGCGTCCTCGCCGAGGTACGCGCCTACGTGGACGCCCCGCCTCCGCTCGGCCGCGTGCGGTCGTCGTTCGCTCCCGGTGACGCGCGTACGCTGCGCGCCGACGGCCCCGGCTGGTCGCTGGTCGCCAGGACCGACGACATCGCGTTCGTCCTGCTCGACGAGGAGCCCGGCGAGGTGCTGCCGGTCGGCCGGGGACCCGAACTGCCCGGGCTCCTCGAAGCGCTCGACAAGATGGCCGTACGGCCGCTCTGAGGCCGCGGCGGATCCCTCTGCGGCAGTCGGCGTCCACTCCATGGGTCCCGACGGCGTGGAGGTGCGAAGGACGGGGACCGCGACGCGGTCCCCGTCACTCAGCGGCCGAGCTCCTTGCGCGTGGCGCGGCGCAGCCTGCGCCGCTGAGAGGGATCCAAGGTGAGGTAGGCCGCCGCCGGAACCCCCAGCACGATCAGCAGGGCGGCCCACCAGGGCAGCCAGATCAACAACAGCAGTCCGACCGCCACACCCCCTGCGGCGATCTTCGCGTTCTTCGACATGTGCGTCGCCTCCTTCGCGGCCACTGCCGCTCTCTGCCATGAAAACGGCTCCACGCGGCCCGCGGTTCCGGACTCGACCCTGAGACGTCCCTGAGGTACAGCCCCGAGACGCCCCTGAGAGTTCCCGTCCCAGGATGGCGGACCGGACCGGATCCCACACGGTGCGCGACCGGATCCCCACCCGGTGCGCGTTTGCCGCCGCAGTGTTGTACCCTCGGCGACCCCACTTGGTAGTCAAGTTTGAGGAGTAGTTTCATCGCCGTGCAGAGGGTTCCCTTGGAGACACCGTTCGAGATCTCCGAACTGGCACGTTGCTCCGCCGTGTTCGTGCCCGGCACCCCGGCCCGAACCGGCGGCGTCGCCTTCTGGCGACCCGACGACGACGCCCTTCCCGCCGCAGTCGGCCTACGGGTGGAGGAGTTGTCCGTCGTTCTGCCGGCCGGCTCCGGTGTGGCACTCGCGCGCGTGCCCGCCCTCCTCCTGCCGCTGGAAGAGGCCCTGCCTCTCCTCACGCGCGCGCGTGCCGTGCCGGACGGACACCCGGCCGCCGCCTTCTGGGGTGCGGCCGCTCTGCTGGCACTGCGGTGTGTGGCGCGCGGTCTCCTGCTGCCCGGTCTGTCACCGGAGGACCACGACGCCTGGCGGATCGGCCCGCTGGCACCGCAGGACATCGATCAGGTACGCCGACTGGCCGCCTCGATGCCGCCCGAGGCACACGCCGTCCCCGTGGACGAGACCCCGCCCCTGCGCCTTCCCGACCCCGAGCGACTGCTGCGCGCCTTCCTGGACGCCGTGGCGGACGCGCTCCCGCGCACTCCCGCCGCGCCGCTCCTGACGGGAGGCCCGGCCTACGCGGCCCCGCAGCCCCGACGCCTGCCGGAGCTGCGCGCGTGGGCGGCCGACGTCGCCGCGGGCCACGACGCCGGCGTACGGATCTCGCTGCGGATCGAGGTCTCCGGGCTCGACAAGGTCTCCGGGCTCGACATGCCCGGGATCGACGCGCCCGGCTTCCGGGCCGTACCGCAGGTGCACAGCGTGAGCGACCCCGCGCTCGTCGCGGACGCCACCGACGTCTGGGCGGACTCCGGCGTCACCCGCGGGGCGTTCGGCCCCCGCGCGCGGATGGACGCCCTGCTCGCCCTGCGCCGTGCGGCCCGTGCCTGGCCGGCGCTGACGCCCCTGCTGTCGGCCACCGTGCCGGACGCCGTCGAGCTCCTCGACGAGGAGCTGGCCGAGCTGCTGGGCGAGGGCTCGCGGGCACTGGCGGGCGCGGGGATCGAGGTGCACTGGCCGAGGGAGTTGGCCCGCACCCTCACCGCCCGCGCCGTCGTGGGGCCGCCCGAGGAGGAAGGGGGGCGCGATCGGCTCGGCGCGGACACACCGTCCTTCCTGTCGGCGGACTCGCTCCTGACGTTCACCTGGTGGTTCGGGCTGGGCGACCAGCAGCTGACCCGCGAGGAGCTGGACCGGCTGGCCGAGGCAAATCGGCCTCTGGTGCGGCTGCGCGACCAATGGGTCCTGATCGACCCACGGGAACTGCGCAGGGCCCGCGCGCAACAGGACCGCAAGATGACGCCCGTGGACGCGCTGGGCGCGGCTCTGACGGGCTCGACGGAGGTGGACGGCCGCCGGGTCGAGGTGCGGCCCACCGGGTGGCTGGCGGCCCTGCGGGAGCGGCTGACGCAGCCCGGGACGCAGGAGCCCGTGGCGCAGCCCGCGGCCCTCGACGCCACGCTGCGCGACTACCAGCGCCGCGGCCTGGACTGGCTGGCCCGGACCACAGCCCTGGGACTGGGCTGCTGTCTGGCGGACGACATGGGGCTCGGCAAGACCGTCACGCTGATCGCCCTGCACCTGCACCGCCAGACGGAGGCCTCGACGGCGGGTCCCACCCTCGTGGTCTGTCCGACGTCCCTGATGGGCAACTGGCAGCGGGAGATCGAGAAGTTCGCACCGGGCACGCCGGTGCGCCGCTTCCACGGTCCGCAACGCGATCTGGCGTCCCTGGCCGACGGGGAGTTCGTCCTGACCACCTACGGCACGCTGCGCCTGGACGCGGGACGGCTCGGCGAGGTGCCGTGGGGCCTGGTCGTGGCGGACGAGGCCCAGCACGTGAAGAACCCGTACTCGGCGACCGCGCGGGCGCTGCGCACCATCGGCGCACGCGCGCGCGTCGCGCTCACGGGCACGCCGGTGGAGAACAACCTGTCGGAGCTGTGGGCCATCCTGGACTGGACGACACCCGGTCTGCTGGGCCGGCTCGGCGCCTTCCGTACGCGGTACGCGCGGGCCGTGGAGAGCGGTGGGGACCCGGCCGCGGCGGAGCGACTCAGCCGGCTCGTGGGACCGTTCCTGCTGCGCCGCCGCAAGTCGGATCCGGGGATCGCCCCCGAGCTGCCGCCCAAGACCGAGACCGATCGGCCCGTGGCCCTCACGCGGGAGCAGACCGGCCTGTACGAGGCGGTGGTGCGCGAGACGCTCGCCGCGATCGCCGAAGCGGACGACATGGCGCGCCGGGGGCTGATCGTGAAGCTCCTGACCGGCCTCAAGCAGATCTGCAACCACCCGGCGCAGTACCTCAAGGAGGAACGGCCGAGGACAGCCGGACGCTCCGGGAAACTCGAGCTCCTGGACGAGTTGCTCGACACCCTCCTCGCCGAGGGAGCGAGCGTGCTGGTCTTCACGCAGTACGTGCGGCTGGCGCGGCTCCTCGAACAGCACTTGGCGGCGCGGGGCGTACCCACACAGTTCCTGCACGGCGGTACTCCCGTCGCCGAGCGCGAGAACATGGTCCGGCGTTTCCAGGACGGCGAGGTCCCCGTGTTCCTGTTGTCGCTCAGGGCTGCGGGCACGGGCCTCAACCTCACGCGCGCGGAGCACGTCGTGCACTACGACCGCTGGTGGAACCCGGCCGTCGAGGCGCAGGCCACGGACCGCGCGTACCGCATCGGCCAGACCCGGCCCGTGCAGGTGCACCGGCTGATCGCCGAGGGCACCATCGAGGACCGCATCGCCGCCATGCTGCGCCGCAAGCAGGATCTCGCGGACGCAGTTCTCGGCGCCGGCGAGGCGGCGCTCACGGAATTGACGGACGCCGAGCTGGCCGATCTGGTGGAGCTGCGAGGGGACGCGCGATGAACCGGCACGACAGCGTCGAGGAACGGACCTTCGACGCATTGCCTCCCGCCCACGGGACGGGGTTCGCCCGGACGTGGTGGGGGCGGGCGTGGCTGACCGCGCTCGAGGACGGCGCGCTGGACGGGGAGCAGGTGAGGACGGGCCGTCGGCTCGCGCGCGCGGGAGCCGTGGGCGCGGTGTCGGTGCGACCGGGGCGGATCACGGCCGTCGTCCAGGACCGCGATCACACGCGGCACCGGGCCGACGTGCTGCTCGACCGGCTCTCGGACGACCAGTGGGACCGTCTTGTGGACCTCGCGGTGGAACGCGCGGGGCACGTGGCCGCGCTGCTCGACCGGGAGATGCCGCCCGATCTGGTCGAGGACGCCGAGGCGGCCGGCATCGACCTGCTTCCGGGGCTGGGCGATCTGGAGGCGCAGTGCGACTGCGGCGCCTGGGACCACTGCGGTCACACGGCGGCGGTCTGCTACCAGGTGGCGAGGCTGCTCGACCAGGATCCCTTCGTCCTCCTGCTGCTACGGGGACGTGCGGAGCAGAGCCTGCTGGACGATCTTCAGGCGCGTGGCTCCGCCGCTCGGCCCGACGCGGAGCCGCTGCGGACCGAAGGGGTGGACGCGGCGGAGGCGTACGCGGCCGGGAACATCCTGCCCCCGCTGCCCGCCGTGCCCGAACTCCCGCCGGAACCGGGAGTGCCGCCCTCCTGGGACACGGATGCCCCGCCCCCGGCCGGAGTCGAACCGGCGGCGCTGGAGATCCTGGCCGCCCGGACGGCCGCCGCGGCGCAGCTGCTGCTCGCGGAGGCACTCCGCGAGGGAGCGGAACGGCGAGCGCCGACGCCCGGGTTGGCCGTGGGTCAGGACGCCGTACGGCTGGCGGACGGCGTCCTCGGCGTATCCGGCACGGCGGATCGACCCGGCGAGGCCGTGCTGGACCGTCTCGCCGCCGGGTCGGGGCGCGACCGGGCGGAACTGGCCGCCGCCGTCCGGGCCTGGCGACACGGCGGGGCAGTCGCGCTGTCCGTGCTCGAGGAGGAGTGGGTCGTGGAGGGCGAGGCGTTCGCACGCGCGCGTGCCGCGCTGGACTCGGCCTGGGAGGAGGACGAGCGGCCGGTGCTGCGGGCACGGGCGAACCGGTGGACGGTCGTCGGGACGGCCTGCCAACTACGGCTGGGGCAGGACGCCAGATGGTGGCCGTACCGCGAGGAGGGCGGTCGCTGGATGCCGGCCGGGGATGCCGCCCACGACCCGGCGACGGCTCTGGCCGTGGCCCGCCCCGACGGAGAGGAAGCGCTTTCTTAGGCCGAGCTCCCCACGGTGTCGCGCGGGGCGTCGGTCCGACGGGAGGCCGACGCCCTTCGTTCATCCGGAGGTCGTACGGCGTTCGGCGCGTGCCCCAAACCTGGCCGCTGTCAGCGAACTTGTCGCATCTTCTCCTCAGGAGGCCTGATGTCCCCGCACGCCACCGGTCGGCGCCGCGTCCATCGTTCCGTCGCGGCGGGCGTACCGCTCGCCGTGCTGGCCGCGCTCGCCACCGCCGGACCGGCCGCCGCGGGCACTCCGGCCCAGGAGGCGCACGTCACGCGGACCGCGACGCTCGCCGACATCCCGCTCGGGACGTTCAGCAACGCGCTGCTGCCCGGCACGGTGGCCGACGACCGGGGCGTGGACCTCGGCGGCATCGGCAGCGACATCTGTCCGGCGGGCCGCGAGGGCGAGTTCTGGACGGTCACCGACCGCGGGCCCAACGGACAGATCAAGGTCGGCGGCACCAAGCGCCGTACGTTCCCCGTGCCCGGGTTCGACCCCGCGATCGTGCGGATCCGGGTGTCCGGGGACACCGTGAAGGTGCTCCAGGCGATCCCGGTCACCACGAGGTCGGGCAAGCCCGTGAAGGGCCTGTCGAACCAGGCGGGGCGCGACGAGGCGCCGTACTCCTACGACGCCCAGACGCCCCTGTCGTACGACCCGAACGGGCTGGACACCGAGGGCATCGTGCGGGCGGCGGACGGGAGTTTCTGGCTCGTCGACGAGTACGGGCCCTCGCTGGTGCACGTCTCCGCGCGCGGGAAGGTGCTGACGCGTTACGTGCCGCAGGGGCTGAAGCTCACGGGCACGGACTACCCCGTGGTGGAGGCGCTGCCCGCCGTCCTGCTGCACCGGAAGATCAACCGTGGCTTCGAGGGGCTGGCCCAACTTCCGGGCGGTGACCTCGTCCTGGCCGTGCAGAGCCCGCTGTCGCTTCCGGACACGGACGCGGGAGAAGGATCGCGGACCACGCGGCTGCTGCGCTTCTCGCCGAAGAAGAAGGCCGTCACCGGCGAGTACGCGTACCGCTTCGACCCGGTCGACGTGGTCGACCCGAGCGAGGACGACACCTCCGAGCTCAAGATCTCCTCGCTGGTCGCCGTGGGCGGCGACCGGCTGCTCGTGGAGGAGCGCACCGACAAGGCCGCGCGGCTGCACCTGGTGCGACTGAGCCGGGCGGCGAACATCCTGGGCGGCCGTTGGGACGACGACACGACGTCCCCGTCGCTGGAGCAGCTGGACGACCCCGCGGCCTCGGGAGTGCCGGTGCTGGCGAAGCGGCTGGCCGTCGATCTCGGCACGGTCGCCGGGGTGCCCGGGAAGATCGAGGGCGTCGCGCTCGTGGACCGCTCCACGCTGGCCCTCATCAACGACAACGACTTCGGGATGACGGACGGCACCGGCGCCTTCGACGCGCAGGGCCGGCTCGTCGACAGCGGCATCGAGACGACGGTCACCTACGTGCGGCTGCCGCGCGACGTGTGAGCCACGGCACCTCGGCACGCGCGCGTGACGCTGACCGGCGGCCACGCGCGCGTGGCCGCTAGGGCAGCAGCTCCTGCAGGGACGGCAGCAGTGACTCGAGATCGCTCGGCAGATCGCTCGGCAACGCGGTCGGCAGTCGGCTCGGCAGTCGGGTGGGGAGCTGCGACGGCAGTTCGGTCGGCAAGCCGCTGGGCAGCTCGACCGGAAGGCTGAAGGACGGTGCGGGAGTGGCGCCGCTGCCGGTGGTGCCGCCGACGTTCGGCTCGTCGGCCGGCGAATCGTCGCCTCTCATCAGCACGACGGCGACCACGGCGCCCGCGGTGACGAGCAGCGCGAGGACGACGAAGAGGGGGTTCCTCCGCCGTCCTGACCCGCCCGCCGGACCCGATGGCGGTGGCGGCGACCAGCCTCCCCTGCCCGTCCCGTCGTCGGGTCCATAGCCGGAGCGGGGCGGTCCGAAGCCGCCCGGAGGCGGCATGTCGCCCGGCGGTCCGGGCGGTCGAGGCGGTACGGGCGGCATGGCCATACCGTCCAGCGTCGCGGTGAACCGCTCGCGGCGCGAGCCTCCCACGGAAGTTGATACCGACTCAGGTCATGGACCGCATGATTCCGGCGTATTCCGCGCGGAGACCGCCCGAAGCCGCGCGGAGACCCTGGCGAGGACCGAGCGGAGACGAGGGGAGACCGATCGTTCGACGGCACGCGTGTGTGCCCGCTCGCCGGTGCACACACGCGTGCGTGCCGGTTCAGCCCCGGGCGCCCAGCAGGTGGTCCATGGCGAGCTGGTCGAGGTGCTCGAAGGCCATGCCGCGGGCGGCGGCCGTCTCGGCGTCGAAGTCCTCGAAGGCGGTCCGGTCGGCGAGCAGGCTCTCCAGGCCGTCGGCGGCGGTCGCCTGGGCGAGCTCGTCCAGGCGGGAGGCGCGCAGGGCCGCCTGGACCTCCGGGTCGCTACGGAAGGCGAGCGCACGCTCCTTGAGGATCAGGTAGTTACGCATGCAGCCCGCGGCCGAGGCCCACACACCGTCGAGGTCCTCGGTGCGCGGCGGCTTGAAGTCGAAGTGCTTCGGGCCCGCGTAACCGGCGCTCTCCAGCAGGTCGACCAGCCAGAACGCGGAGCGCAGATCGCCGGCGCCGAAGCGCAGGTCCTGGTCGTACTTGATGCCGGACTGGCCGTTGAGGTCGATGTGGAAGAGCTTGTCCGCCCACAGCGCCTGGGCGATGCCGTGCGGGAAGTTCAGCCCGGCCATCTGCTCGTGGCCGACCTCGGGGTTCACGCCGTACAGCTCCGGGCGCTCCAGGCGCTCGATGAAGGCCAGGGCGTGGCCGACGGTCGGGAGCAGGATGTCGCCGCGCGGCTCGTTCGGCTTGGGCTCGATGGCGAACTTCAGGTCGTAGCCCTGGGAGGTCACGTACTCGCCGAGGAGGTCGAAGGCCTCCTTCATGCGGTCGAGGGCCACCCGTACGTCCTTGGCGGCACCGGACTCCGCGCCCTCACGGCCGCCCCAGGCCACGTAGATCTTCGCGCCGAGCTCGACGGCCAGGTCGATGTTGCGGATCGTCTTGCGCAGGGCGTAGCGACGTACGTCACGGTCGTTCGCCGTGAACGCGCCGTCCTTGAAGACGGGGTGCGTGAAGAGGTTGGTGGTGGCCATCGGCACGGTCATGCCGGTGGTGTCCAGGGCCTGGCGGAAGCGCTTGATGTGCTCCTCGCGCTCGCTCTCGGAGGACCCGAAGGGGATCAGGTCGTCGTCGTGGAAGGTCACGCCGTAGGCACCCAGCTCGGCCAGGCGCTGCACCGACTCGACCGGGTCCAGGGCACGCCGCGTGGCGTCGCCGAACGGGTCCCGTCCCTGCCAGCCGACGGTCCAGAGGCCGAAGGTGAACCTGTCATCGGGGGTGGGCTGGTAGCTCATCGTGCGGCTCCTTGCTTGAAGTCTGTGTCGCTGACTGTGTCGCGAGCTATTTCGTCATGGCAGTTTACAAATTAGTATGCGGACGCATCTCTGGGAAGACAGATCCCGCAGAGCCGCGGAAAAACTTGAGGGAGAACCCGATGTCAGCAGCCGAGGGTCCGCTCGTCGTCGGCGTGGACACGTCCACCCAGTCCACGAAGGCGCTGGTCGTCGACGCGGCCACCGGCCAGGTCGTCGCGAGCGGCCAGGCGCCGCACACCGTGACCTCGGGCGCCGGCCGCGAGAGCGACCCCCGCCAGTGGTGGGACGCCCTGCGCGAGGCCCTGCACCAGTGCGGCGACGCGGCCCGCGAGGCCGCCGCGGTGTCGGTCGGCGGGCAGCAGCACGGGCTCGTCACGCTGGACGAGCGCGGTGAGCCGGTGCGTCCGGCGCTGCTGTGGAACGACGTACGCTCGGCACCGCAGGCCCGTCGGCTGACCGAGGAACTGGGCGGAGCGAAGTTCTGGGCGGAACGCACCGGCTCCGTCCCGGCCGCGTCCTTCACGGTCACGAAGTGGGCCTGGCTGGCCGAGCACGAGCCGGAGGCCCTGCGCGCCACGAAGGCGGTACGCCTCCCCCACGACTACCTCACCGAGCGCCTCACGGGTGAGGGCACCACCGACCGCGGTGACGCCTCCGGCACCGGCTGGTGGGCGTCCGCGACCGAGTCCTACGACGCGGAGATCCTCGCCCACGTGGGCCTCGACCCGGCGCTGCTGCCCCGCGTGGTGCGGCCCGGGGAAGTGGCGGGCACCGTACGCGACAGTCACGACCTGCCCTTCGCCAAGGGCACCCTGGTCGCCCCGGGCACCGGGGACAACGCCGCGGCGGCGCTGGGCCTCGGACTGCTCCCCGGCACGCCCGTGCTGAGCCTCGGCACGTCGGGCACGGTGTACGCGGTGGCCAAGCGCCGCCCCACCGACCCCACCGGCACCGTGGCCGGGTTCGCCGACGCGCACGGCGACTGGCTGCCCCTGGCCTGCACCCTGAACTGCACCCTCGCCGTCGACCGCGTCGCCGCCCTGCTGGGCCTGCACCGCGAGGCCGTGGAACCCGCCGCGAACCTCACCCTGCTGCCCTACCTGGACGGCGAGCGCACCCCGAACCTGCCGAACGCCTCGGGCCTCCTGCACGGCCTGCGCCACGACACGACCGCCGGCCAACTGCTCCAGGCCGCCTACGACGGCGCGGTGCACTCCTTGCTCGGCGCGCTCGACCTGGTCCTCGACGAGGACGCGGACCGCTCGGCTCCCCTGCTGCTGATCGGCGGCGGTGCCCGTGGCACGGCCTGGCAGGAGACCGTGCGCCGGCTGTCCGGACGGCCGGTCCAGGTGCCCGAGGCCAAGGAACTCGTCGCGCTGGGGGCCGCGGCGCAGGCGGCGGGCCTGCTGACCGGCGAGGACCCGGCCGCCGTCGCCCGCCGCTGGAACACCACCCGGGGTCCGGTGCTCGACGCCGTCGAGCGGGACGAGGCGACGCTCGCCAGGATCGCCGGGGTACTCTCCGACGCGGCCCCGCTGCTGGACCGGAGCACGGACGCCCACTGAGCATCGACGAATCGACGGAGGCATGACCGCACCGCTGCACGAGGCCCGGCCGACCGGCCCCGGGCGCGCACTGCCCGACACCCAGCAGGGCATGCGCCGCCGCAACCTGGCCCGGGTGATGCACGCCGTCAGCGCCGAGGGACCGCTCTCTCGCGCCGCGGTCGCCTCACGCATCGGCCTGACCCGGGCAGCGGTCTCCACCCTCGTCGACGAACTCATACGCACCGGACTGCTCGAGGAGCTGGGCCCCGAGCGGCCGGGCCGGGTGGGCCGCCCCGGCTCGGCGCTGGCCGTCAGCGGGCGCGGCCCGGCGGGCATAGGCGCCGAGATCGGCGTCGACCACCTGGCGGCCTGCGCCGTCGACCTGCGCGGCGAGGTACGGGCGCGCGCCGTGCGGCACGGCACGAACCGGGGCCGCTCCCCCGAACCAGTGGTCGAGGAACTGACCGGCCTCGTGCGCCGGGTGGTCGCCGAGGCCGAACGCGCGGGGCTGTGGCCGGCCGGACTCGCCGTGGCCGTCCCCGGCCTGGTCGCCCGTGACGCCCGTACGGTCGTCCGCGCGCCCAACCTCGACTGGCAGGACGTCGACCTCGGCGCGATGCTGCCCGGGGAATTCCCGCTGACCGTGGACAACGAGGCCAACTTCGGCGGGCTGGCCGAACTCTGGCTCGGCGTGGACACTCCGGGCGACTTCCTGCACGTGTCGGCGGAGATCGGCATCGGCGCCGCGCTGGTCGTGGACGGCAGCCTGCTGCGCGGCACCCGCGGCTTCGCCGGTGAGCTGGGCCATGTACCGGTGCACCCCGACGGACCGGAGTGCGGGTGCGGCGGGCGGGGCTGTCTGGAGCAGTACGCCGGCGAGGAGGCGGTACTGCGGGCGGCCGGGCTGGAACCGGGCGAGGACCGCGTCGGACTCCTCGCGGGACGCGCCGCGGACGGCGACCCGGACGTCCGGCGGGCGCTGCGCGAGGCGGGAACGGCCCTCGGCATCGCACTCACCGGGGCGCTCAATCTCCTGGACCCGGAGGGTGTCGTGCTCGGTGGCGCCCTGGCCGGGCTCGCGCCGTGGCTGCTGCCGTCGCTCGAGGCCGAGCTCTCCCGGCGTACGGCGGGGCCCGCCCGTCCGGTGTCCGTCTCCCGGCTGGGCCCCGAGGGCCCGTTGCTGGGGGCCGCGCACTCGGTGGTGCGGGCCGTGCTGGACGATCCCGCGGCAGTGGCGGGACGGGCCTGAGCCGACGGCCGTGGACCTGGCCGCCCGGCCCGGTATCCGGCGGCTCGCCGGTCGCGTGACGGCCCTGGCCGGACGTCGCGTGGTCGGCATCCGCGTTCACAGCGGCCGGGGCGCCGATCGGATCGGGCCCGGAACTCCCCGTTCGGGTGAGCGAGTTGTCCACAGTTGCGCACTCGTCCACCGAACTCCGGCGTGTCCTTCGGCCCGGCCCGCCGGCGCCGTAGCGTAATGCCTGCGGGACACGGCCGCCGAGTGGTGGCGGCAGTGTCCGGCCGGTACGGGATCACGGGTTCGGCGAGTCGGACGCGTACGGGACCGACCGCCGCCCCGTACGCGCTCCGGTACCGCCCGCCGGACGCCCGAGACCCCGAAAGGCAGCACCTCTGTGGAACGAGCGAAATCCCTCCCCGGACGACGACGGATCCTGAAGGGCGCCGCCCTCGCCGCCGTTCCGTATGTGCTGCTGCCCGCCGCACAGGCGGGCGCCCGGCCTCGGACGGTCGACTTCCCCTCCGCCGAGTGGCAGCCCGCGACCGACGCCAACCGCACGGCGGCGAACCGTCCCCTCACCCATCCCGTCGACCGCGTCGTCATCCATGTCACGCAGACCCTCTACGCCAAAGCCCTGACCGTCTTTCAGAACCCGCGCAAGAAGGTGTCCGCCCACTACGTCGTGCGCTCCGTGGACGGTCATGTGGCGCAGTGCGTGCGCGAGTCGGACATCGCCTGGCACGCGGGAAACTGGGGTTACAACACCCGCAGCATCGGTATCGAGCACGAAGGGTGGGTCGACAGACCCGTCTACTTCACCGACGCCCTCTACGAGGGATCCGCCCGGCTGACGGCGTCGGTCTGCGACCGGTACGGCATCCCGAAGGACCGCGCGCACATCATCGGCCACTACGAGGTGCCGGGCACCGATCACACCGATCCCGGTCCGAACTGGGACTGGAGCCGCTACCTGAGACTCGTCGGCCGCGCCTGAACCGGACCGGACCGCTGACCGAACCGCAGACCGGACCGCAGACCGGATCGTCGCCTTCGGAGTGACGTCGTCCAAACGGTTGTCGGTCCGCAGACCGGACCGCAGACCGGATCGTCGCCTTCGGAGTGACGTCGTCCAAACGGTTGTCGGTCCGCGTACCCGGCGTGACGATGTCCCCAGCCGTATCGCCTTCCGGGAGGACGAGTTGACCGATCCCTGGGTGGCCCTCGAACCGGGCGCCGACCCCGCCGAGCGGGTGCGGGTCCTGCGCCGGGCGCATGAGACGTTCACCGAGGCGGGCACCGTGCCGCGGCCGGTGCGCTCCGTCGTGGCCGACTCCTGGCGGCGTTCCGCCCGGGCCGGCGTCGGTCCCGACGGCACGGCGAGCGTCGAGCTGACCGACGGCGATCTCGGCGCCTACCGGTCCGAGCATCCGCTGGCGCGGGTGATGCCGTTGTTCCGTGAGCTGATGGGCACGTTCGCGGCCGACGGCGAGCATCTGCTGGCGGTGTGCGACGCGCACGGGAGGCTGTTGTGGGTCGAGGGGCACGCGGCGACCCGGCGGCAGGCGGGGCGGATGAACTTCGTGCCGGGTGCGCGATGGGCGGAGAGCGCGGTCGGGACGAACGCGCCGGGCACCGCGGTCGCCCTGGACCGGCCGGTGCAGGTGTTCGCGGCCGAGCACTTCATCCGGCGGGTGCAGCCATGGACGTGCGCCGCGGCCCCGGTGCACGATCCGCGGACCGGACGGGTGCTGGGTGCCGTGGACATCACGGGCGGGGACGGCCTGGCGCATCCGCACAGCCTGGGCTTCGTGCAGGCGGTCGCGCGGGCCGCGGAGGCCCACCTGGCGCTGCTCGCCCCGGAGCGGCCCGCCGTCGACACACTGCGGCTGACCGTCCTGGGCCGGGACGAGGCGCGTCTGGTCACCGGCGGCCGCGACCTCAGGCTGAGCCGCCGGCACAGCGAGATCCTGGTGCTGCTGGCCCGCCGTCCCGAGGGCCTGACGGGCGACGAGCTGTTGTGCGCGCTGTACGAGGACGAGTCGGTCCCCCCGGTGACGCTGCGGGCCGAACTCGCCCGGCTGCGCGGGGTGCTCGGCCCCGGGCTGCTGGCCTCGCGCCCCTACCGGCTCACCGTCGCGTGCGAGTCGGACGTCGCCGTCGTCGAACGAAGGCTGGCGGCCGGCGCGGTCACGGCGGCCGCGACGGCGTACACCGGGCCGCCGCTGCCGTCGTCGCAGGCACCGGCGGTGGCACGGCTCAGACTCCGGCTCGCCGAGGGCCTGCGCGCCGCGCTGATCGCCCGCGGCGACCCCGATCTGCTGGCGGACTGGGCGCACGCGCCATGGGGCGAGGAGGACCTCGACGTATGGCGGGCGCTCGCGGCGGCCCGCCCGACAGCCGCGACACGGGCTCGCCTCGCCTCCCTCGAGGCGGAACTGACAGCACCCACCGGATGGCCGCACCCGTAGGCCGGGCAAGACGTCCGCAGTCGAGACACCGGCAGGCAAGGCACCAGCAGGCGAGACGTCCGCAGTCGAGGCGCCGGCAGGGGAGGTGTCCCGGTGGGGACCGCAACGTGGATGCAACGTCCGCCTGCCTAGCCTCCCGCGGAGAGCTGCCCAACGGCGGGCAGCGCTGCTGAGGGAGGCAGAGCAGGATGACCCGTTACGCGGCGCCAGGCACCGAGGGCGCGATCGTCTCCTACCAGACGCGTTACGACCACTACATCGGCGGCGCCTACGTGCCGCCGGCCCGGGGGCAGTACTTCGACAACCCGTCCCCCGTGAACGGCGAGACGTTCACCGAGGTGGCGCGCGGTACGGAGGAGGACGTGGAGCGGGCGCTCGACGCGGCGCACGCGGCAGCGCCGGGCTGGGGCCGCACCTCGGCGACCGAGCGCTCCGACATCCTGCTGAAGATCGCCGACCGCATGGAGGCGCATCTGGAGCCCCTGGCGGTCGCGGAGAGCTGGGAGAACGGCAAACCCGTCCGTGAGACGCTGGCGGCGGACATCCCGCTGGCCATCGACCACTTCCGCTACTTCGCCGGCGCGGTGCGGGCCCAGGAGGGTTCGCTCAGCGAGGTCGACGACGACACGGTGGCGTACCACTTCCACGAGCCGCTCGGCGTCGTCGCACAGATCATCCCGTGGAACTTCCCGATCCTGATGGCCACCTGGAAGCTCGCGCCGGCCCTCGCCGCGGGCAACACGGTGGTCATCAAGCCCGCCGAACAGACCCCGGCCTCGCTGCACTACTGGATGAGCCTGGTCGGGGATCTGCTCCCGCCCGGCGTGGTGAACATCGTCAACGGCTTCGGGCTAGAGGCGGGAAAGCCGCTCGCCTCCAGCCCGCGCGTGGCGAAGGTCGCCTTCACGGGCGAGACGTCCACGGGCCGGCTGATCATGCAGTACGCGGCGGAGCACCTGAAGCCGGTCACCCTGGAGCTCGGCGGCAAGTCACCGAACATCTTCTTCGACGACGTGTGGGAGAAGGACGACGACCTCCGCGACAAGGCCCTCGAAGGCTTCACCATGTTCGCGCTGAACCAGGGCGAGGTCTGCACCTGCCCCTCGCGCGGGCTGATCCAGCGCGGCAACTACGGCGACTTCCTTCAGGCGGCCGTCGCCCGCACCGAGCTCATCAAGCCCGGCCACCCCCTCGACACGGACACGATGATCGGCGCGCAGGCGTCCGGCGACCAGCTCGCGAAGATCCTCTCCTACATCGACATCGGCCGGAAGGAGGGCGCGAAGATCCTCACCGGCGGCGAACGCGCCGAGTACGACGGCGAGTTGAAGGGCGGCTACTACGTCCAGCCGACGATCTTCGAGGGTGACAACCGTATGCGGATCTTCCAGGAGGAGATCTTCGGTCCGGTCGTCTCGGTGGCCTCGTTCGACGACTTCGACGACGCCGTCAAAATCGCCAACGACACGTCGTACGGCCTCGGGGCCGGCGTGTGGACGCGGGACATCAACACGGCGTACCGCGCGGGCCGGGCGATCCAGGCGGGTCGTGTCTGGACGAACTGCTATCACGCGTACCCGGCACACGCCGCCTTCGGCGGCTACAAGCAGTCGGGCATCGGCCGTGAGACGCACAAGATGATGCTGGAGCACTACCAGCAGACGAAGAACCTGCTGGTGAGCTACTCCCCGAAGAAGCTGGGCTTCTTCTAGACACGCTCGTCCGCAGGACCCCGCGAGAGGGCCACGACACCCGGTCGTGGCCCTCTGCGCGTGAGGTGGGTACCGGGGCTGTGTCCTACGGGCGGCCGCCCAGGCGTGCGCGCAGCAGATTGGGGTCGGTGGCCGTGGTGTAGGCGGCGCTGAGCACGTACACGTCATTGCCGCGCAGCGCCACGGAGGTGGGGTTCTGCAGTCCGTCGGTGGCATCCAGAACGGTGGTGCTGGTGCCGTCGGCCCGGATGCGCACGACCGTGTTGGGGGCGTTGAGGGCTGCGAGGATCTCGTCTCCGCGGCCGGTGAAGGCGAGATCGTCGATCCCGGCCAGGCCCGAAGCCTTGACCTGTGGTGCTCCCGCGCGGTTTCCCGTACGGATCGGAATGCGCAGGACGGTGCCACGGTCCAGGTTGGTCACCCACAGCGCGCCGCCGTGCACTTTCGCGCCGTTGGCGCCGAGGAAGCCGGTCGGGGCGAGTTCGGGAGCGGTGGACCATGCCCGGGGGGTGCCGCCGGTGACGGGGACGGTCCACACGGTGCCGAGCACCGAGTCGGTGATGTAGAACTGTCGGCTGCGCTCGTCCAGTGCCAGCCCGTTGGGCAGGCCTCCCGCGGGCAGGGCGGCGATGCGTTGCGGCGCCTGGGCGGGCCGCAGCCGCCACAGCCCCGTCAGGTCGGCCGTGCCGGTCGCGTACAGCACGTACAGGGTGCCGTCCGAGGTGTGGGCGATGCCGGTGGCCAGGGGAAAGCCGAGGACCGGGGTGTCGACTCCGCCGTCGGCGGGGGCGGGCAGCGTCGCCAGGACGTGTGTGGTGCCCTGGCGGGTGACGCGAGCCACCTGGCGGCCGGCGGCGAAGGTGACGGCCGCCGTGCCGTCGGGCAGCAGGGTGATGTTCTCGGGCATCTGGCCCGCGGACAGGTCGAAGTGGGAGGCGACCCGCACATGTGTCAGCGGTCCAGCCGTGGGTGTCGCGTCGGCGGGCACTGCCGCCGCGAGGGTGGCGGCGGCCACCACAACTGCCGACATGATCAGCTTGATGCTTCGCTCGGACATGGTTCCTTCACTGTTTTCGGGCATGCGGCAGCCGCGGGTGCGGTGCCGAGGACGAGGGGTGCTTCGGGGACGGCCGTGATCGTGCTGCCGACCGGCGGGCCCAGGGGACGTCGGACCGTCGGGCCGGTGGACGTCGAGCCGGTGGGCGTCGGGCAGGTGGGCGTCGGGCAGGTGGGCGTCGGGCCGGTCGGCGTCGAGCCGCCGGAAGAAGTCGGCAGCCTGCTGAGGTGGACACCCCGGCAGCGGACGCTCCGGCGGATGCGTACGCGCCGGGCGCCCTGGGGCGACGGAGGGGCTCGGGTCAGGTGGTGCGGGTTTCGGCGCCGTGGCGCGGCTGGGTCGATTCCTGCGGTGCGGTGCTGTGGACGAGCAGGGTCAGGGCTGTCGCGGACGGGGAGCCGGGGGCGGCCGTAGCCACCACCAGGGACGGCCCGCGTCCTTGCGGGCTCTGGAGGGTCTGCTGGGTGACCGCCAGTGTCCCGACCAGCGGGTGGCGCATGTCGTAGTCGGCGACATCGCAGGCCTGGATCCGGTGGTCGGCCCACATCGTGGCGAACTCCGGGCTGCGCATGGCCAGTTCGCCGATCAGTGCGGCAAGCAGCGGATCGTCCGGGAAGCGGCCGGCCGTCAGACGCAGATTGCCCACCACGGCCCGGGCCTTGGCGGGCCAGTCGCGGTACAGATCGCGGGTGTGCGCGTCGAGGAACACCAGCCTGGCCATGTTCGGCCGTCGGACCGGGTCGTCGGGGCTGTCCGGGTCGAGATGCCCGGCGAACAGCGCGTGTCCCGGCCGGTTCCAGGCCAGGACATCGCTGCGGCGGCCGATGACGACGGCCGGTGTGCCCTCGATGGCCGCCAGCAGGGCGCTCGTTGCCGGGGTGACGCGTTCGGCGGGCGGTCGGCCGGCGGCCCTGGACCGTCTCGGCGCACGGGCCAGGGTGTGCAGATGGGCACGTTCGGACTCGTCCAGGCGCAGGGCGCTCGCCACGGCGTCGAGCACCTCGCGCGAGGCGTTGCGTGACTGGCCCTGTTCCAGGCGGGTGTAGTAGGGCGCGCTGATGCCAGCGAGCATCGCGAGCTCCTCCCGTCGCAGTCCAGGCACCCGGCGCCGCTCACCGTAGGTCTGCAACCCGACGTCCTGGGGGCGCAGTTGGCGACGGCGTGCCTGGAGGAAGTCGGCGAGCTGCCCGTGCTTGTTCATGGCACCGAGTATGCGTACCGCCGACGACCCGCGCCTCACCCCGGCGGGGTAGGGATCGACGGGGTAGGGATCAACGGGGTCTGGTTCGGCCCGGCCCCGGTCTCCAGGATGGGCCGCGTTCCTCTTCGTCGCTTCCGGGAGAATCCATGAGCGCCACCACCTCCGGCCCCCGAAACCCGCTGGCCGGGCTCGACCTGACTCCCTTCGCCTTCACCCGGCGGTGCTGGGTCGACGCGCCGCCGGACTCCGTCTACGACCTGATCAGCGATGTGTCACTGATCGAGACGTGGAGTCCGAGCGCCGACGGGGTGAGCTACGCGCCGGGCGACGGTCCATGGGTCGGTGCCCGGTTCAGCGGCCGCAACCGCCGGGACGGGCGCGAATGGGTCACTCACTCCGAGGTGGTGCGGGCCGACCCGGGCACCGCGTTCGCCTTCGTCGTGGGTGGAGCCGACCACGGCATCGTGCGCTGGGACTGGCACTTCCAAGAGCAGGGCCGCGGCAGCATCGTCCGGCAGTCCTGGCAGTTGCTGCGCGCCGACCCGGTCCTGGGCGACACCCTCCAGGACGTCCGTTCGTTGCAGAACCACATGGCCGACAGCGCGGAGTCCACCCTGCTCGCCCTGGCGGAGTGGATCGCCGACCGCCGCACCCTCGCCGGGCACCGCGCCCGCTGACAGCCCCGGCCGTGTGCGTTCGACGGGCTCTCTCCTGACCTGACGGGAATTACCCCATGGGCTTGTTCTGGTTCTGATTCCGGTTTTGGGTTTTGGGTTCTGGTTTCCGGGTCCCCCGAAAAGAACACATGGGACCGACAGGAGTGAAGATCGTCCCGCAGGGCACACGATGGTTCGGAGGTTGATAATCATGGTTCCCGTTCTTCTCGTTCTTCTGCTGGCCCTGATCCTCTTCGGTGCCGGTTTTGCGCTCAAGGCTCTGTGGTGGATCGCGGTCATCGTGTTGATCGTGTGGGTCCTCGGGTTCGTGATCCGTCCTGCGGCGAGCGGCGGCAAGCGGGGGCGCTGGTACCGCTGGTGAGCGGAGCTTCGACATGACCTGACATGGGTGGGCACCGGCGCCGTGGCGTCGGTGCCCACCCATTTCTGCCCCCTGCCTCAGCGGGACGAAAAGAGTGATTGCGTGGAGGGCGAAAAACAGGGCACTCGATTTTCCGAGAAGGCGCCACCGAATGTGATGACGTCAGCACATCCCCCGCAGATTCGACTGCGGGGGTGGCGAAGAAAATCGATGAGGGAGCCGTTTTATGAGTGACAGCATCTGGGGCTACCAGCCGACCACCGGCCACATCGTCGGCACCGACCTGATCGGGTACGCGGTCGAGGCTACCGACGGCAGTATCGGGAAGGTCGACAAGCACTCGGACGACGTCACCTCTTCGTACCTGGTCGTCGACACCGGCGTATGGATCTTCGGCAAGCACGTCCTGCTTCCGGCCGGAACCGTCAAGACGGTCGACCAGGCCGAGCGCAAGATCTATGTCGACCTCACGAAGGAGCAGATCAAGAACTCCCCCGAGTTCGACAAGGACAAGCACGTCGGTGACGCCGGCTATCACGAGCAGGTCGGCGGCTACTACCAGAACCACCGAGGCGTCTGACTCACGACGTCACTCTGAAGGCGGGGCCGACCGGAGAACCTCCGGTCGGCCCTCGCGCTGTCGGATCCCCGGGGAGGCGGCCCGGCCGCGGGTCCCGGGCGGTGTCGAGCAGCGGCGGGCTGGCTGCGGGGATCCCCGCGGCGGATCACCTCCGAGTGATCGAGTCCCCTCGTGGACACGACGGCTTCCTCGTCGAAGCGGGGCAGGTCGCCGTGCTCGTACGCGAACTCCTCGGCCGGCGGCGGCCGTTCGGCTTCTTCGGCGCCGACTCTGTCGCGGATCGGATCTCTTGCCCTTGACGCGTACGTCAGGGGTTAGCGTCTGCGCGCCGACGGCCGGACGCTCCGGCCGTCCCCGTCCGCGTGCCTGCCTTCGAACCCGTTCAGGAGCCCCGACATGACCACTCCCCCACCCGCTGTGCTGCCCGCGACGACCCGCGAGATCCTGCTGACCGAGCTGCCCGGCGGGCTGCCGGGGCCCGAGCACTTCACGGTCACGCAGAAGCCGGTGCCCGCACCCGGGCCGGGACAAGTCGTCGTCCGGAACCGGTACTTCCTCGTCTTTCCCGGCCTGCGCACTCTGATCGGCGGCCAGGCCGACGGCGTACCGCTGCCTCGTATCCATGTCGGTGACGCGCTGTTCGGTCCCGCGGTCGGTGAGGTCGTCGCGGCCGGGCCCGGCGGTCCGTTGCGCCCGGGGGACACCGTCACGCATCTGCTCGGGTGGCGCGAGCACGCGCTGGTGGCGGCGGCCGACTGCGCCCCGGTGGGCGAGGTGCTGCCCGACCCGGTGGCCCATCTGTCGTCCGGTTCGGCCGCCTACGGAGCGCTGACCCGGCTCGCCGAAGTCCGCCCCGGCGACACCGTGTTCGTCACGGGTGCGGCGGGAGCCGTGGGAACGCTGGCGGGCCCCGTGGCGCGGCTGCTGGGCGCGGGACGGGTCATCGGGAGCACCCGGTCGCCGGACAAGGCCGAGCGACTGCGGGCCGAAGCGGGCTACGACGCGGTCGTGGTCCCGGGTTCTCGGCCGATCGACGAGCAGCTGGCCTCGGCGGCGCCGGACGGCATCGACGTGCTGCTGGACAACGTGGGCGGTGACCAGCTGGCCGCCGCCGTGCGTGCCGGGCGCCGGGGTGCCCGCTTCGCACTGGTCGGCGCGCTGTCGGGACAGTTGTCGCCGCGCCGGGACGGTGGCAGCGCACCTGCCGAGATCGACACGTTCCGGATCGTCAACCAGGGCATCTCGCTGCACGGTTACAGCGGAACGGACCATCCCGAGGTGGCGAAGGAATGGACCGAGCGCTTCGGGGACTGGCTGCGCTCCGGCGAGATCGCCTTCCCGTACGTACGGATCCCGGGCATGGATGACGCGCCGCGGGCGTTGCAGGAACTGTTCCAGGGACGGCACTTCGGGACCGTGGTCGTGGAGTTGCCGCCGACGTGAGGCGTCGTCGCGCGCGGTCGCGGCGGCCGAGACCGAGGACGCGAGGACGGACATGCGGATCGGAGACGCGGCGGCCGCCGCGGGGACCACCCCCCGGGCACTGCGGTTCTACGAGGAACGGGGCCTGCTGCCACCGCCGCGGCGCACCGCCACCGGGCAACGTGAGTACGGGCCGGACGAGGTGGCGAGGGTCCGCGTCATCCGTGAGCTGCTGGCGCTCGGGCTCACCGTCGAGGACCTGCGCAGTTTCGCCGACCGGATCGGCCTGCTGGTGGAGAATCCCCGACGGCGGTGCGGGCCCCCCGACGGCGGCGGGCCCGGTTCCGGGGTGGTCGACCGCAGGATCGCGGCCCTCGACGCCGAGATCGACCGCCTGAGCCGGCTGCGCGCGGAACTGGCCCTGCGCACCTACGAACGTCCCTGACGCCAGTCCCGCGAGGCGGACGGCTCAACGGGACCGGTGGACGTGGCCGCTCCCGGCGACGGCGCCGGTTCGTCACGGCTCGACGGCTCGCCACGACTCGACGGCGGCCACCGGCTGCTCGGCGGCCACCGGCTGGTCAGCGGTCACACGGACGCGCGGTCCACGATCTGGCCGCGCACCGGCGCCAGGCCCCCCGTGTCGATACCGAGGGCGTCCCGCGCGGCGATCCGTCCGAGGATCTCGGCGTCGATGCGCACGGTGGTGAGCGCGGGCGTGGACAGGGAGCCGTACTCGGTGTCGTCGAACCCGATCACGGCCACGTCCTCGGGCACCCGCAGCCCGAGGTCACGCAGGGCCGTGAGGCTGCGCAGCGCGATGTCGTCGTCGAAGGCGGCCAGGGCGGTCACCTCCGCGTGCGCCGCCAGGAACGCCTCGACGGCGGCCGCGCCGGCCTCCCGCGGCCGTGGCACGACAAGGCGTTCCAGGGGCGCGAGTCCGCGTCGCCGGGCGGCCTCCCGGGCGAAGCCGAGCCGGGCCTGTGTCAGCGGGAACTCGTGGTCGGGCAGGGCCATCGCGATCCGGGTGTGCCCGCGTTCGGCGAGGAAGCCGATCTGGAGCGCGGCGTTCGCGGCGAAGCCGGTCTCCCGGTCCTGCTCGTCCCGCTCGTCCCGCTCATCCGGCTCGCCCGGCTCGCCCGCAGCGTCCTGCGCGCCCACCTCACCCTGCTCGTCCGTCTCGTCCCGCTCATCCGCCTCGTCCGATTCGTGCCCGCTCATGTAGGCCTCGCCGAGCCTGAGCACCGCCCGCGGCACGATGGCGTCGAGGATCTTCTGCGTGGCCTCGGGCGCCGCGTGTCCGTGCCGGACGAGGAGGACGTGGTCGTGCTCGGCCAGTTCCTCGTCGAGCCCTCGGACATAGCTCCGGGAGAAGTTGCCCTCGATGCCCCGGTCGACGTTGAGCACGACGATGCGCGAGGAACCCTCGCGCAGGGCGCGGGCGATGCCGTGCGGGACGTACCCCAACTCGCGGGCCGCCTCGGTGACTCGCTCCCGGGTGGCCGCGGAGATCGTCTGCCGTGGGTCGTCGTTCAGCACGAAGCTCACCGTCGCCCGGGACACACCGGATGCCTTGGCTACGTCGCTCAGCGTCACCCGACCGGAACGGCCCACGCCGACCCACTCCCTCTCAGCGCACGCGTAGAACGATTAAGTCCCGCGCGTCAGCCTACGCGACGAGCGCGACCGGCGGTGAGCTGAACGCCGTGTGCCGTCGCCTCGTGCCGTCAGGCGAAGACGATGGTGTGGTTGCCGTCGCGGATCACGCGGTCCTCGGCGTGCCACAGGACGGCGCGGGAGAGCACCGCGCGTTCCACGTCGGCGCCACGGCGGGTGAGGTCGCCGGCGGTGTGGGCGTGGGTGACGCGGACGACGTCCTGTTCGATGATCGGGCCCTCGTCGAGGTTCTCGGTGACGTAGTGGGCGGTGGCGCCGACCAGTTTCACGCCGCGTTCCTTGGCCTTGGCGTACGGTCCGGCGCCGATGAAGGCGGGCAGGAAGGAGTGGTGGATGTTGATGATCGGCACGCCGACCCGATCGATGAAGTCCGCCGACAGGATCTGCATGTAGCGGGCCAGGACGACGAAGTCGACGTTGCCCCGGAGCAGTCGGAGGTGTTCCGCCTCCGCGGCCGACTTGTCGGCGCCCTGGCAGGGGACATGGAAGAAGGGGACGCCGAAACTCCGTACCTCCTCGGCCACATCGGGATGGTTGGAGATCACCATGGCGACGGTGACGGGGAGTTGGCCCTGACGGTGGCGCCAGAGCAGGTCGAGCAGGCAGTGGTCCGACTTGGAGGCGAAGATCGCGGCCCGCTTGGGCACGGAGAGGTCGCGGAGCGTGTAGCGGAGCCCGAACGCGTCCACCAGGGTCCGGTCCAGGTCGGCCCGCAGGGCGGGCAGCGCGGCCTGGAGGCCGTCGAGGCCGAACACGGTCCGCTGGAAGAAGGCGCCGCCCTGCGGATCGTCCGAGTACTGGTCGAGGGAGACGATGTTCGCGCCGTGGCCGGCGAGGGCGGAGGTGACGGCGGCCACGATGCCGGTGGCGTCGGCGCCCTGCACGACGAGCGAGGCCTGCGGGGCGGGCGGCCCGCTCCTGGCGGCGCGGGGCGGAGCGTCCTGGGTGAGGGTCATGCCGGGCTGTCCTTCCGGAAGCGGGCGGCCCAGTCGGACGTCGCCCCGAGCCCGCCGAACGTATAGAAATGGATCTTCAACTCGCCGTGGCGGGCGGGGGCGTGGGCCGCCGCGAGGGCGCGCAGGAATCGGTCCGGTCCCGCCGTACCCATGAGGTTGGTCAGGGAGAAGCCGTACTTCTTGACGACGGAGGCGCTGGTGCCGACACCGAAACGGGCCGCGTACGCCATGAGCCGCCGCACTCCGGCGGGACCGGGCACGCCGATCCTGATCGGCAGACCGACGCCACGGCTGCGGACCTCCTCCACCCAGGCGAGCACCGGGTCGACGTCGAAGCCGAACTGGGTGATGACACCGGCCTCCAGCGGCTGGGCGGCGAGCGCCTCGTGCTTGTCCCGCAGCGCGGACCACAGGGCGGCGCCGTCGATCGAGGGGTGGCCCTCGGGGTAGCCGGCGATGCCGACGTGACGGACGCCGTACTCCCGCAGCAGCCCCGTGCCGATCAGGGACAGCGCGTCCGCGTAAGGGCCCTCGGGGTGTGCCGGGTCCCCGCCGACGAGGAACACGTTGTCGGAGGTGCCGTCCGCGCGCAGTCCGGCCAGGAACCGCTCGAAGTCGTCGCGGGATCCGAGCCGCCGGGCGGATATGTGCGGTACGGGCACGAAGCCGAGCCGCTTGACCGCCCGGGCCGCGTCCAGCCGCAGCCGGAGGTCCTCGTTGCCGAGGAAGGTGACGTTGATCCGGGTGCCCGGGGGGATGGTGTGGCGGGCCTCCTCCAGCTTGGGGACGTCCTTCCCGGTCATCTCCAGGGAGAAGTCGTCCAGCAGCGAGGTGCCGACCGCTGTGCGTACCGTGCTCGCGGGTTGCATCGTCTTGACGTCTCTCGTTTCGCTTCTCGGTCGACCCGCGTCAGCGGTTGTGGCGGTACAGGGTGCGTGCGTGCGCGTTGAACGGGGACGGCTGGACGGTGGCGCGGATCCGGGGGAAGCCGAGGTCGGCCCCGGGGTCGGTGCCACAACCGGGGTGCTCGCCCCAGACGACCGCCACCTCGGTGGCCGGCGCGGCGTACTCCGGGTCGATCAGGGTCTGCGCCAGGACCGTGCCCACCGGGTCGATCGACGCGCTCTGCATCGTCATGCCGACCGGACCTGCCGCGCTCTCCACCCGGTGACGGGCGTAGGTGAGGACGAACCCCGGGTCCTCGCCCCCGCCGATGACGGAGCGGACGTCGTCCGGGTCCAGGACGAGGGTGACCTTGGTGCGCAGCGGCTCGTCCTTCGCCTTCAGCAGGGCGTCCCGGCCCAGAAAGTCGTGGTTGAAGGAGATCATCTTCCCGTAGCCGAGCTCGTACGGGGACACGTAGTAGTCCTCGATGTCCTCCGAGTAGTGACTGCCGTTCAGCGGGCGCTTGCCCTCGATACCGAACAGGGGCAGGTACCGGCGGTATTCCAGCAGGTCCGGGTCGGTGTAGATGCCGGGCACCGGCGAGGGGATCCAGCCGCTCTCCACGCTCGGTGTGGCGTAGGCCAGGGCGCCCACCCGGATCAGGCCGAGGGGCTCACCGACCTTGAGGAACGTCTCGTGGACGTACGCGGAGTGCTCCCAGTCGCCGATGAACTCGAAGCCCGCCTGGCCGGCCATGCCGTGCCGCAGGGCCCGCATCGGACGCCCGTCCAGGGTGACGGGGCTGGAGTGGAAGAACTTCGTCTCCGGCAGCGGTCCGCCGAAGGCGCGCTCGACGAGTTCGGCGGCCAGCGGCCCCTGGATCTGGTAGCGGAACAGCTTCGGGTCACCGCCGCCGGGCCGGAAGGCGCAGGACGGGTCGGTGGCGAAACCGACGTCGTAGCCGCCCTTCTCCGCGTGGTACCGCACCCAGTGCTGCGCGGCCGGGATCCCGCTGAGCAGGTACCTGTTCTCGCCCTCGCGGGCCAGGATGCCGTCGGTCACGAGGTGACCGTGCCGGGTGACCGGCACGTACTGCTTGGCCTGCCCTATCGCGAACTTCTCGAAGTTGTTGGCGCCGTGGTCGGCCAGCACCCGGGTGGCGTCCGGGCCCTCGATCCACATGTCGTACATGTGGTGCGAGAGGTTGAGGAGCGCCACGCCCCGGTGCCAGGCGGTCTGCTCCTGACGCCAGCCGGCGTACTCGCGGTCCACGACCTCGGGAAGCCACGGCTCCGCGTTCGGCCGCCACAGCAGCTTCATCGGGGACCCGGCCCGGTCGATGCCGTCCTGGAGGGAGGGGGTCGTCATGTGCGGCTCCTTTGCCGAGCGTTCGTCCCGTCGCGCCATCTCGCACTAAATCGATTTAGTGAACGCCAGGGAGAGCAAGGGGGCCGACTAAATCGATCTAGCGCACGTTAGCAAAGCCACTCCGTCCGCACGAAGTGCCCGACGCGGAATCTTTGTGTGCGGCCCACGTACTCGACACGCGGCACTGGCGAAGCCGGGCAGGAGGTGGTCAGCGGGCGGCGACGGCGTCGGTACGCAGTGGGGCGGCGGTCTTCGCATTCGGTCGGGGCGTCTCACGGCGCCGCCTCGCGCAGGGCGTCGGAGACGGACTTCACGCCGCCGTGCGCGGTGAGGCCGCCGTCGACGGGGATCTCCGCGCCGGTGATGAAGGAGGCCTCGTCGGACAGCAGGAACACCACGAGCGGGGCGACCTCGTGCGCGGTGCCCGTGCGGCCGAGCGGTGTCTCGCGGACGTTCGCGTCGCGGAATGCGGGCGCGGCGGAGGCGGTCATCTCGGTCTCGATGAAGCCGGGGTGGATCGTGTTCACGCGGATGCCGCGCGGGCCGAGCTCGGTCGCCGCGCTCTTCGACAGTCCGCGCAGGGCCCACTTGCTCGCCGTGTAGGCGACCGGGTAGTGGCCGGTGAGGGCGGCGGAGGAGCCGACGTTGACGACGGAGGAACCCGGCGGCATCAGCGGGGCCAGGTGCTGGATGCCGAGCAGCGGTCCGGTGACGTTGACGGCGTGGACGCGGGCGAAGTCCTCGGGCCGTACGTCGCCGACGCGGGCGCGCCAGGTGATGCCCGCGTTGTTGACCAGGCCGTGCACCTCGCCGTACGACTCCCGCAGGGCCGCGGCCAGTTCGGCCCAGTCGTCCTCGCTGGTGACGTCGAGGCGCCGGCAGTCGCCCGTCGGCCGGGCGTCGGTGGCGACCACCCGGGCGCCCTCGCGGACCAGCGCCGCGGCCTCCGCCGCGCCCTGGCCGCGGGCCGCGCCGGTGACGACCACGACCTTGCCCGCGAGCCTCCCCCGGTGCGCGGCGGTCACGGCCGCTCCCGGGTACGGCGGCGGGCGGCGGGGAGCGGCAGCGGATCGGCGCCCGCCACCACCGTGTTGGAGACCGTGCCGATGCCCTCGACGGTGAGGGTGACCGTGTCACCGGGCCGCAGCGGCGGCGGTGACTGCTGTCCGCGTACCCCCCACAGCTCCGCCAGGCAGCCGCCGTTGCCGCAGGTGCCGGAGCCGAGCACGTCGCCGGGGCGGACGACGGTGCCCCGTGAGGCGTAGGCGACCATCTCCTCGAAGGTCCAGCTCATGTTCGACAGCAGGTCCTCGCCGATGACCTCGCCGTTCACGGCGGCGGTCAGTGCCAGGCGCAGGAAGCCGTCGCTGTCCCGGTAGGGCTCCAGCTCGTCCGCGGTGACCAGGTACGGCCCGAGGGTGGCGGCCGTGTCCTTGCCCTTGCACGGGCCGAGTCGGACCTGCATCTCCCGGGACTGGAGGTCCCGGGCCGACCAGTCGTTGAAGACCGTGTAACCGACGATGTGGTCCCGTGCCCGTTCGGGGCTGAGGTCCCGTCCTTCGCGGCCGACGACCGCCGCGACCTCCAGCTCGAAGTCGAGCAGGTGGCTGCCCGGCGGCACCGGCACGTCGTCGTGTGCGCCGACGACCGCGTACGGGTTGGTGAAGTAGAAGGTCGGGGCGTCGTACCAGGCTTCCGGCACCCCGCCGGCCCCGTCCACGGATCGTCGTACCCCTTCGACGTGTTCCTCGAAGGTGACGAAGTCCCGCACGGTGGGCGGCTCCAGCGGCGGCAGCAGCCGCACCTCGGACACCTGGGGTCCGGCCGGAGCGGCGAGGGCGGCGGCGCCGACGCCGAGCAGCGCGTCGAGGCCGTCGCCGGACCGGATCAGCTCCGTGAGCGAGCGCGCGCCGGGCACCGGGCGGAGGGTGCCGTCCTCGTCGACGACGGCGACCCGGCGCCGGTGCTGGTGTTCGTAGGTGGCGAAACGCATGGACGGCTCCAGGCTCCGGGGGCTCGGGGAGTGGCTCGGGGACGGGGGGTCAGACCGGCGGGGCGGTGAACACGCCGCGGTCGACGTCGTTGAAGGACTCCTTGGCGACGAGTTCGTTCATGGGGTTGGCGGTGCCCCACTGGTCGGCGATCTCGGGCTGGGAGAAGTCGTAGACGTGCGGGTGCCAGGTGTCCTCGTCCAGCAGCTCGAGCTCCGTCGTGTACTCGACGGTGTTGCCCTGGGGGTCGAGGAAGTAGGTGAAGGTGTTGTCGCCCGCCGTGTGCCGCCCCGGGCCCCAGAGCTTGCGGGCCCCCGAGCGGATCACCCGGCCGGAGCCGCGCAGGTACTCGTCGATACCGCGCATCTCGAAGGAGACGTGGTGCAGGGAGGTGTGCGGGCCCTTGGCGATCGCCATGGAGTGGTGCTGGTCGCTGATCCGCATGAAGTGCATGGCCTCACCCATCCGGGGATGCATGAGGGTGTCGGAGAGCCGGAAGCCCAGGTGGCGCTCGTACCACTCCCGGGTGACGTTCAGGTCGGGGGAGTTGAGGACGACGTGCGAGAGCTTGACCGGGATGGCCTCCTTCTCCTCGATCTTGCGGTGCTGCCGGGTCCCGACGTCCGCCGAGACCTCGACGGTGCGGCCGTCGACGTCGAAGAAGCGGAAGCCGTAGCCGCCGCCCGGGGTGTCGACCTTGCCCGGCCGCGTGATCAACCGAACTCCGCCGGCCAGCAGTTGTTCCGCGAGCGTGTCGACGTCGGCGGCGGACGCGGCGCCGTAGGAGACCAGGTCGAGGCGCTTCTCGTCGGCCTTGCGCAGCCGTACGACGTAATTCTCGGGGCTGCCCTCGGCGGCCAGGAAGGAGATCCCGGAGTCCTCGGCGACCTTGGTCAGGCCCCAGACACCGGCGTAGAAGTCGAGTTGCCTGTCGTAGTCGGGCACGGCGAGGTCGACGTGCCGCAGGTGGGTGAGCAGACGCATGGGGGTCAGTCCTTCCGGAGGAGGGCGGCGGCGTTGCCGCCTCGTACGGCGTGGAAGTCGGCGTCGGGCAGCCGGGCCGCGCGCAGCGCGCCGACGGGGTCCTCGGTGCCCATGTCGAAGGGGAAGTCCGAGCCGAGGAGGACGCGGTCGGCGCCGACGGCGCGGATCAACTCCCGCAGGACGTGCGGGTCGTGGACCAGTGAGTCGAAGTACAGCCGCCTGAGATAGCTGCTGGGCAGGTGGGCGCAGCCGGCTCCCGCGTCGGCGCGCGCCGACCAGGCGTGGTCGGCGCGGCCGATGTGGGTGGGCAGATAGCCGCCGCCGTGTGCGGCGATCAGCGTCAGCCCGGGGTGCCGGTCCAGCACCCCGGAGAAGATCAGGTGGGAGAGGGCGACGGCGTTCTCGGTGGGCTGGCCCACGGTGTTGGACAGGTACCAGCGGTCCAGGCGCTCGTCGAGCGTGCAGCCGAAGGGGTGCAGGAAGAGGATCGCGCCGGTCTCCTCGGCCCGCGCCCAGAAGGGCTCGTACGCCGGGTCGGACAGTTCCCGGCCCGGGGCGTGGGAGGAGATCTCCACTCCCGACAGACCTTGTTCCAGGGCGTGTTCGAGGGCACGTACGGCCAGGTCCGGGTGCTGGAGCGGAGCGAGTCCGAGCCCCTTCAGCCGGTCGGGCGCCCGGGCGCAGTGCGCGGCGGTCGCCTCGCCCGCGAGCCGGAACAGCTTCTCGGCGGTGTCCTCGTCCGCCCAGTAGTGGTAGTGCGAGGGCGACGGACTGACCAGCTGCACGTCCACGCCCTGCGCGTCCATTGCGGCCAGCCGCACGCTGACATCGGTCAGCCGCGGGACGCGCTCACGCACCATGGGGCCGCTGACGGCCAGGGAGGCGGGGCCGTTGCGCCGGGCGTCCAGCTCCCTGGCCGCGGTCAGGCCGGGGAGGCCGGCGACGAGGGCGTCGACCTCGGGGAGCAGGACGTGGGCGTGCACGTCGACGGTCGGCGTCGGGCTGGTGGTCACGGCAGTTCCTTGAGCATCGTCATCGTCCGGCCGATCAGACCGGGGACATCGGCGTCCCGGACGCCGTCCAGTTGCCACTGCCCGAGCAGCACGGACGCCTCGACGACCGCCCGCACCCGGGGGATGCGGCGCTCGTAGTACTCCTGGAGCAGGGTGTCGTCCCAGTCCCGGCCGGCGGTGAGGAGTTCGGCGAGGACGGAGGCGTCCTCCAGGGACATGGCCGCGCCCTGCGCGAGGGTGGGCGGGCAGCAGTGCGCGGCGTCGCCGACGAGCACCACCCGGCCGCGGTGCCAGGAGCCCTCCACCAGCAGTCGGTCGAACCAGGTGTAGTTGACGTTCGCCGGGTCCGTGATGTGCGGGGTGATCTCGGCCCAGTGGCCGCCGTATCCCCGCGTGAGCCGGCGCATCTCGTCGGCGTAGGAGGCCGGGTCGATGGCGGCGCGGTCGCGGCACGCCTCGACGACGTAGGCGTACAGGGTGTGCTCGCTGGTCGGGCAGTAGCCGGCGATGTACGCCGGGCCGCCGTAGGCCAGGTCGGTGCGCACCAGGCCCGCGGGGCGCGGGGCGGTGGTGCGCCAGATGGCCATGCCGGTCGGCTCGGGTTTCGCCGTGATGCCGATGGCGGCCCGGGTCGCCGAGTTGAGTCCGTCGGCGGCGATCACCAGGTCGTACCGGGCGGTGGAGCCGTCGCTGAAGCGCACCGAGACGCCTTCGGGGTCCTGGTCCAGGTTCTCGGCGGTGGTGCCGAGGCGGACGCCGGCGCCACTGGCGCGGACGGCGTCGATGAGGATCCGCTGAAGCCGGGGCCGCTGCATGCCGAGGGTGGCGGGCAGGTCCTCGCCGCCGGTCAGGATGTCCTCGGCCTCATGGAGAAGGGTGCCGTCGGGGGCGACGACGCCCAGCGAGCCGAAGGCCCAGCCCGCGGATTCGACCTCGTCCTGGACGCCGATCTCGCGCAGTACGCGCAGGGCGTTGCCCTGGAGGGTGATGCCGGAGCCGGTCGTGGCGTTCCAGTCGGGTCTGGCCTCGATCAGGTCCACGGCGAGGCCGGCGCGCCGCAGCAGGACGGTCACGGCGTTGCCTGCGGCGCCGCCGCCGATGACGAGGACCGTGCGGGGTGTGGTCATGGGAAGCTCCCTTGTCACGCGGGCTACTTGACCGCGACCGGGTTGACGGGTGAGCCGACGGCTCCGGTGATGGGCAGGGGCGCGGCGGTGAGCCAGAACGCGTACCGGCCGTCCGCCGCGCAGTCGGCGGCGAGCGCGTCGAGGTCCCACATCTCCCCGATGAGCAGGCCCATGTTGGGGATGGCGACCTGGTGCAGGGGCTGGAAGGCGGCGTCGAACTCGTTCGGCCGTACCTCGAAGCCCCAGGTGTCGGTGGCGATCGCGGCGATCTCGGTGCGGTGCAGCCAGCCGGCCGTGGTGAAGGACAGGCCGGGCGAGTCGCCGCCCGCGTAGTCGCCCCAGCCCTCGCGCCGGGCGCGGGCCAGCCGTCCGGTCCGCACGACGACGATGTCCCCGCGGCCGACCACCACGCCGTGCGCGTCGGCGGTCGCGGTGAGGTGCTCCTCGGTGATGGCGAACCCGTCGGCCAACTCGCCGTCCTCTCCGATGGTTCGGCCGACATCGAGGAGGACCCCGCGTCCCGCGACGTACGGCGCCATGTGCTCGATGCCGGTGACGAGATCACCGTCCGAGGTGACGACCTGCTCGGCCGGCCGGCCGTTCCACGCCTTGCCGTGGTCGAAGATGTGGCCGAGCCCGTCCCACTGGGTGGAGCACTGGAGCGGCATCGCGATCACGTCGTCGGCGCCGCCGATCCCGTGCGGGAAGCCCTGGTTGCCGAGGGCGGCGTCGGTGCCGGTGTCGAGCATGGTGTGCACCGGGTTGGTGCGCCGCCGCCAGCCCTTCTGCGGGCCGTTCATGTCGAAGGACTGCGCGAGCGAGAAGCTCACTCCCCGGCGGACCAGTGCGGCACCTTCACGGCGCTTCGCCTCGTCGAGGAAGTTCAGGGTGCCCAGCACATCGCGTTCGCCCCAACGCCCCCAGTTGGAAAAGGACTTGGCCGCTTCGGCGATCGCGCCCTCGGGGTCGTGGCGGTCCAGGTTCACGACGCCCCCTGCGCGACAGCGCGGGTGCGCTGGGAGCCGAGCCCGGTGATCGATCCGTCCATGACGTCGCCGTCGCGCAGCAGCCTTCCCCAGTGCATGCCGTTGCCGGCCGGTGAGCCCGTGAGCACCAGGTCACCGGGCAGGAGTCGGGAGGTCTGCGAGGCGTACGACACCAGCCGGGCGATACCGAAGAGCATGTCCTTGGTCGACTCGTCCTGCATGGTCTCGCCGTTCAGCTTCAGGGTGACCCGCAGATCGCCCGGGTCGGCGATCGACGCGGCCGGCACGATCCAGGGGCCGAGCGGGGTGAAGCCGGGCGCGTTCTTGCTGCGCAGCCAGTCCGTGCCGATGGCCTTCATGTCGCGGCGGAAGACGGTGGCACGGTCGGTGAGGTCGTTGGCGATCGTGTACCCGGCGACGTGCGCCAGGGCCTCCGACACGGACACCCGATAGGCCGGCCTGCCGACGACGACCGCCAACTCCAGCTCCCAGTCGGGCTGTTCGGCCCAGGAGGGCAGGACGACATCGTCGTAGGGTCCGGTGATCGCGCTCGGCAGACCGATGAACACGTACGGCAGGTCCTCCGCCGCCCGTCGGTCCATGATCTCGGCGATCTCCGCCCGGGCCGCTTCCGGGGTGCGCGGGTCGTCGGGCGCGCGGTGGGCGACCTCCAGGTCGATCACGTGCTGCCGGTAGTTGGCGCCGGACTGGAAGACCTGGCGGGGCTCGACCGGAGCGTGCACCCGCAGGCCGTCGAGCGGCCGCCAGGCGTCGGCGGTGTCGGTGGGGGCGTCGCTGTGGGCATCGGCCTCGTCCGCCGCGAGGGCGCCCAGGCGCGGCAGCACCTCGTCCCAGCGCTCGAAGAGCCGCCGGGTCGTCAGGGCGGGGTCGCACAAGGCGGTACGAAGGTCCAGCACCCGCCCTTCGGGGACCACGAGGCCGGGGAAAGATGCCTGGTCAGGGGCGGAGAGGGTGCCGAGGGCGAAGGGTCCGGAGAAGGACGCGGAAGGGGCTGCGGGTTTCACTGACATGTCCTCCTGATTGCGATGCGACTAATCTGGCCCCACCTCTCGTAATCTGGGAAATCGATTCTTTGGATATCGATCATCCATGGCATGAATAACGCCGCCCGGAGCGGCCTCGGTGTGGAGGCGCTGTGTACCTGTCCGGCCTGGATCTCAACCTCGTCCTGTCCCTGCGGGCGCTGCTGGAGGAACGCAACGTCACCCGGGCCGGGCAGCGCATCGGGCTCAGCCAGCCCGCGATGAGCGCGGCCCTGGCCCGTCTGCGCCGCCACTTCGACGACGAGTTGCTCTCCCGTGTCGGCGGCCAGTACGAGCTCACGGCCCTCGGGCGCGCCCTGCTCGACCGCACCGCCACCGCCTGCGACCTGCTGGAAAGGGTGTTCAGCAGCAGGGCCGAGTTCGTGCCCGGCAGCGAGGAGCACGAGTTCACGCTGCTCTCCTCCGACTACGCCGTCGCCGTGTTCGGTGCCGAGCTCGCCCGGACCGTGCACGCCGAGGCTCCCGGGGTGCGGCTGCGCTTCCAGCGGCCTCCGACCGACGTGACGGAGGAGACGGCGACCCTGCTCAGCACGGCCGACGGACTGCTGATGCCGCACGGCGTCATCAGCGGCTTCCCCACCGTCGAACTGTTCACCGACGGCTGGGCCTTTCTCGTCGCCGAGACCAATGACGAGGTCGGCGACCGGCTGACCATGGACGACCTTGCACGCCTTCCCTGGGTCACCTACCAGCGCACCTACGACGCCCCCGCCGCCCGCCAGTTGAGCATGCTCGGCATCGAACCGCGCGTCGAGGTGTCCGTGGACAGCTTCCAGGTGCTGCCGTTCCTGGTGGCCGGCACCCGCCGGATCGCCCTGGTGCAGCAGCGCCTGGCCGAGCAGCTGCGCGGGGTGGCCGCCGTACGTGTCATGGCGGCGCCGTACGAGGTGGTCCCCCTCCAGGAAGCCCTGTGGTGGCACCCCGTCCACACCCACGACGCGGCGCACATGTGGCTGCGCGACACCGCGGCCCGCGTGGGAGCGGAGCTGAGCGCGCTCGCATCCGGTCCCCGGGCCGGATCGGCCGGATCGGCCGGATCGGCCGCATCGGCTGCATCGGCCGCATCGGCTGCATCCAGGGCGTGAATGATCCACATCTTCGATCTCGATCGGCCGGGGGCTAGGCAGGTCCCGCGCGGTACCTCATAGTCGTCTCAACCCGGCGCCGGAGCCGCCCCACTCACCGCCGCCGGGGCGCGCAGTCCCGGTGAGCCGGACCTGCGCGACGCCACGGCGATCACCGGTGCCCCCACACTCCGGCCCCGCCGAGCGCTCCGGATCCACCCCGAGGTCCGGTCCCGCCGTGTGTTGTTCCGGATCAGCCCCCTGTTCCGGAACGGCCCCCTGTTCCGGATCCGCTCGGCGTTTCCGGATCGGCCAGGTCTTGTTCCGGATCGGCCCCGTGTTCCGGGCGGCCTCACCGAGACAACCGTGCCCCCGTCCCCCTCCCGACACGCCAGGTGGAGTTCCCGCATGCCCGCACCCGTGCCCCCGCTGCCGTCCCCGCCGCTCGCCGCCGTCGAGGACGCACCCGCCGAGCGGCCCGTGTCCGGAGCCGGCCACCGGCTTCGCCTCACGCTGCTGATGGCCGGCAGCTGTCTGCCCATCCTGGGCGCCGTGCTCATCGCTCCCGTCCTGCCGCGGATGCGGGACCACTTCGCCGGCACCCCCGGCGTCGAGGCGCTGGTCCCCATGGCCCTGACGATCCCGGCCCTTTCGCTGGCACTGCTGGCGCCCTTCGCCGGCATCGCCGTCGACCGGCTCGGCCGTAAACGCCTCCTCGTGATCGCCACCGCGCTCTACGCCGTCGTCGGCACCTCTCCGCTGTGGCTGGACTCCCTCGGCGCCATCGTCGCCGGCCGCGCCCTCGTCGGCGTCGTCGAAGCCGCCATCATGACCTGCTGCACCACACTGATCGGCGACTACTACTCCGGCCGGCAACGCGACCGCTATCTGGCCATGCAGACGATGTGCGCCTCGATCTCCGCGACGGCCTTCTTCGTCCTGGGCGGCGCGGCGGGATCGGCCGGCTGGCGCACACCGTTCTGGGCCTACGCGGTGAGCCTGCTGCTCGCCCCCGCCATGGCCGCCTTCCTGCCCCTCCCCCGGCCGACCGGCAACACCACCGCCCCCTCCCCCGTCGCGCCCGCCGGCCCGACCACCGCGCCCTCCGCCGCCGCACTCCCGGAGCCGGCCGGGCGTCCCTTCCCGTGGCGGCCGCTGGCCGGGACGTGCGCGCTCACCGTCTTCGGCGCCGTCCTCTTCTACACCGTCCAGGTGGAGATGGCCTTCCTCCTCGACGACATGGGCGTGACCGACCCCGGCATGATCGGGCTCGCCATCGCCGCCTCCAGCCTCGCGACCGTGATCGGCGCGGTCGTCTTCACCCGGCTCGGTCGCGCCCCCGACGCCTGGCTGCCCGTCGTCTTCGCCCTGTGCGCGCTCGGCTTCGCCGTGATCTGGCTCGCCCGCGGCCCCGTCGTCCTGACCGTCGGCGCCATGATCAACTGCTTCGGCGGCGGCATCATGCTGCCGAGCCTGCTCACCCTCGCCCTGTCCAAGCTCGACTACGCCGACCGCGGCCGAGGCACCGGACTGTGGACGGGTTCCTTCTTCATCGGCCAGTTCGTCTGCCCACTCGTGGTCCTCGCGCTGACCTCGGCCGTCGGCAGCCTGACAGGAGCGCTGGGCGTACTCGCCCTCGCCGGGTCCGTCGGGGCGGTCGCTCTCGGCCTCGCCGGCCGCCGACGGGTGCCCCTCACCGCCGGTTGACGATCCTCCCGCGCGCCGACCGGCGGGGCGCGGGTCGCCGCGGTCTCAGGAGTCGGCCGGGCCCAGCCAGGCGCCGATGCCGGCGAGGGCGCCGCTCCCGTAGTCGGACTCGACGTCGCGTGCCAGGTCGGCGATGGTGACGGACCCCAGGGACGCGCGCCACGCCGACTCGGCGGAGGCCATGGCACGGGAGATCGCACAGGGCGCGGTGCAGGCTTCGGGCGGACTCGCCATCGGGCCGCGTTGACGGATCTCCGTGCAGACGAAGGCCGGGCCGGGCCCGTCGATCGCCTGGACGACATCGAGCACGGTGATCAAAGCGGGCGACCGGGTCAGGACGTAGCCGCCCGACTTTCCCTGCACCGCCTGGACGAGTCCGGCCCGCGACAGGGCCTGGAGCTGCTTGGCGAGATAGGTGGGCGGGACATCGTGCAGCTGCGCGAGCCGCGCCGCCGGCACCGGCTCCTCCACCGAGGTCAGCACGACGCAGCAGTGCAGAGCCCACTCCACGCCACCGGACATTTTCACTCCCTCACCCTACCTGCGGGCCATTGACACGGACATAAGATGTCCGAGTATCATCTCGGATAGAAAGTGTCCGAGTTTACGCGCGGCAGGCCAGACCGTTGCGACAGTGCCGTTGCGACAGTGGTTACACAAGCCGCATACAGCGCACAAGTCGCATAGCGGGCATGGCCATCGAGGGAAGGGCAGATCATGAAGTTCGCAGTCATCGGCGGCACCGGGCTGATCGGGTCGCAGGTCGTGAAGAACCTCGACGCGGCCGGACACCAGGCCGTCCCGCACTCACCGTCCACGGGCGTGGACATCATCACCGGCCAGGGCCTCGAGGCGGCACTCGCGGGCGCGGACGCCGTCGTCAACCTGTCGAACTCCCCGACCTTCGACGAGGCCTCGCTCGACTTCTTCCGGACCTCGATGGACAACCTCCTCGCCGCGAGCGAGAAGGCCGGGGTCCGGCACTTCGTCATCCTCTCCATCGTCGGTGTGGACCAGGTCCCCGGCCTGGACTACTACCGGGCGAAGGTCCTTCAGGAGGAACTCCTCAAGGCCGGGTCCGTCCCCTACTCCATCGTCCGGGCCACGCAGTTCATGGAGTTCATGGACGCGGTCCTGTCCTGGACCGCCGACGGTGACACCGTCCGCCTGCCCGCCACGCCGATCCAGCCGATCGCCGCCGCGGACGTGGCCCGCTTCGTCGCCGAGACGGCCGCGGGCGCACCGCTGAACGGTGTCCTCGACATCGCGGGCCCCGACCGGTACCCCCTCGACGAACTCGGCCGGCTCACCCTCGCCGCCAAGAGCGACGCGCGGACCGTCGTCACCGACGACAGCGCCGGCATGTTCGCCGCGGTCGACGGTGACGTCCTCACCGCACCGGGCGACGCCCGCATCGCTCCCACGCACTACACCGACTGGCTCTCCTGACCGCCCAGGCGCCGATGGCAGAGAAGGCATACGGCAGAGGGCATACGGCAGGTCAGCGCACCACGGGCCGCCGTCAGCCCTTGGCCGCAAGGTCCTTGAGCGCGATGTTGAGCTCCAGGACGTTCACCCGGGGTTCGCCGAGGAAGCCGAGGGTGCGGCCCTCGGTGTGCTCGTCGACCAGCTGCTGGACCCGGGCGACGGACAGACCGTTCCGCTCGGCGATCCGATGGACCTGGATGTCCGCGTACTGCGGGGAGATGTCCGGGTCCAGGCCGGAGCCGGACGACGTGACGGCGTCGGCGGGCACGTCGCGGGGGCGGACCTTGTAGTCGGCGGTCGAGTTGTCCTTGACGACGGCGGCCTTGGCAGCGGTCACCCGGTCGATCAGGTCCTTGTTGTCGGCGGAGCGGTTCGTCGCGCCGGAAAGGATCAACTGGTACCGGGTGTTGACGCTGTTGGTGCCGAGGCCGTCGGCCGGGCGGCCCTGGAACCACTTCAGGTCGGGCTCCGGGGTCTCCTGTCCCTCCTTGAGCGGCAGGTCGTACGACTGCCCGATCAGCGACGAGCCGACGACCTTGCCGTCCGCCTCGATCTCCGAGCCGTTCGCCTTCCCGGGGAAGATCCCCTGGGCGATGCCGGTGACGGCCAACGGGTAGATCACGCCGGTCACCAGGGTCAGCACGAGCAGGGCGCCCAGGCCCGCCCCGAGCAACCGGGCGGTGTTGGTCAGGGAGTTGTTCATGGCGTTCAGCCGATCCCGGGGATGAGGGAGATGAGCAGGTCGATGAGCTTGATGCCGACGAAGGGCGCGATCAGGCCGCCGAGGCCGTAGATCGTCAGGTTGCGGCGGAGCATCCTGTCCGCGCTCACCGGCCGGTAGCGCACGCCCCGCAGGGAGAGCGGGACCAGGGCGATGATGATCAGCGCGTTGAAGACGACGGCGGACAGGATCGCGGAGTCCGGTGAGGTCAGGCCCATGATGTTGAGCCTGTCCAGACCCGGGTAGACCGCCGCGAACAGCGCCGGGATGATCGCGAAGTACTTCGCGACGTCGTTGGCGATGGAGAACGTCGTCAACGCGCCCCGGGTGATGAGGAGTTGCTTGCCGATCTCGACGATCTCGATGAGCTTGGTCGGGTTGGAGTCGAGGTCGACCATGTTGCCGGCCTCCTTCGCGGCCGACGTACCCGTGTTCATCGCCACGCCGACGTCCGCCTGGGCCAGCGCGGGTGCGTCGTTGGTGCCGTCGCCGGTCATCGCGACGAGCTTGCCGCCCGCCTGCTCCCGCTTGATGAGGGCCATCTTGTCCTCGGGAGTGGCCTCCGCGAGGAAGTCGTCGACACCGGCCTCCTCGGCGATCGCCTTCGCGGTGAGCGGGTTGTCGCCCGTGATCATGACGGTCTTGATGCCCATGCGGCGCAGCTCGTCGAACCGCTCACGCATGCCGTCCTTGACGACGTCCTTCAGGTGGATCACACCCAGCACGCGGGCACCCTCGGCGTCCTCGACCGCGACCAGCAGCGGGGTACCGCCCGCCTCGGAGATCCGGTCGGTCAACTCCGAAGCGTCCTGGGCGACTTCACCACCCCGCTCTCGAACCCAGGCGACGACCGAACCGGCCGCGCCCTTGCGGATCTTCCGGCCGTCGACGTCCACGCCCGACATCCGGGTCTGTGCGGTGAAGGCGATCCACTCGGCGCCCTTGAGTTCTCCCTGCCGGCGCTCGCGCAGCCCGTACGTCTCCTTCGCCAGGACGACGATGGAGCGGCCCTCCGGCGTCTCGTCGGCCAGCGACGACAGCTGGGCGGCGTCCGCCAGTTCGGCCTCGGCGGTGCCGGTCACCGGCACCACCTCCGACGCCTGACGGTTGCCCAGGGTGATGGTGCCGGTCTTGTCGAGCAGCAGGGTCGACACGTCGCCCGCGGCCTCGACCGCACGCCCCGACATGGCCAGCACGTTGCGCTGCACCAGCCGGTCCATACCCGCGATGCCGATCGCCGACAGCAGCGCGCCGATCGTGGTGGGGATGAGGCAGACCAGCAGCGCCACCAGCACGACCGTCGTCAGATGCGTGCCCGCGTAGTCCGCGAAGGGCGGCAGCGTCGCCACCGCCAGCAGGAAGGCGATCGTCAGCGAGGCGAGCAGGATGTTCAGCGCGATCTCGTTCGGCGTCTTCTGCCGGGCCGCGCCCTCCACCAAAGCGATCATGCGGTCGATGAAGGTCTCGCCGGGCTTCGTCGTGATCCTGACGACGATCCGGTCGGAGAGGACCTTCGTGCCGCCGGTGACAGCGCTGCGGTCACCGCCGGACTCCCGGATGACGGGCGCCGACTCACCGGTGATCGCCGACTCGTCGACGCTCGCGACGCCCTCGACGACGTCACCGTCACCCGGGATGACGTCGCCGGCCTCGCAGACGACCAGGTCGCCGATGCGCAGTGCGGTGCCGGGCACCTGCTCCTCGCGATCACCCGTCAGCCTCCGGGCGACGGTGTCGGTCTTGGCCTTGCGCAGGGTGTCGGCCTGCGCCTTGCCCCGGCCCTCGGCGACCGCTTCCGCCAGGTTGGCGAAGACGACGGTCAGCCACAGCCAGGCGCTGATGGTCCAGCCGAACCGGTCGCCCGGGTCCTTGAAGGAGAAGGCGGTGGTCAGCAGGGAGCCGATCCACACCACGAACATCACGGGCGACTTGACCATCACCCGCGGATCGAGCTTGCGGAAGGCCTCCGGCAGGGACCTGACGAGTTGGGCGGGGTCGAACAGGCCCGCACCGACGCGGCCCTGGTCCTGGTGGCCGGTCGGCACCTCCTCGTGGGGTGCCCGCGTGGGGACGGCTGTGGACATCGAGTCCTCTTGCTCCGTTACGTCGGTGGTCATGACGCCAGCCCTTCGGCGAGCGGTCCCAGCGCGAGCGCCGGGAAGTACGTCAGGCCGGTGATGATCAGGATCGCTCCCACCAACAGGCCGGTGAACAAAGGCTTTTCGGTGCGCAGGGTGCCCGCCGTGGCCGGGACCGGCCGCTGTTCGGCGAGCGAGCCGGCCATGGCCAGCACGAACACCATCGGCAGGAAGCGGCCGAGGAGCATCGCCACGCCCAGGCTGCTGTTGAACCACTGCGTGTCCGCGTTCAGACCGGCGAAGGCCGAGCCGTTGTTGTTGGACGCCGAGGTGTAGGCGTAGAGGATCTCGGAGAAGCCGTGCGCGCCGGAGTTGGTCATGGAGTCGCCCGGCGTGGGCAGGGCCATCGCGGCGGCGGTGAGGACGACCACCAGGGCGGGGGTGATGAGGATGTAGCAGGCCGCGAACTTGATCTCGCGGGTGCCGATCTTCTTGCCCAGGTACTCGGGGGTGCGGCCGACCATCAGACCGGCGATGAACACCGCGATGACCGCCATGATCAGCATGCCGTACAGGCCGGAGCCGGTACCGCCGGGCGCGATCTCGCCCAGCATCATGCCGAGCATGGTGATGCCGCCGCCCAGGCCGGTGAAGGAGGAGTGGAAGGAGTCCACCGCGCCGGTCGAGGTGAGCGTGGTCGCCACCGCGAAGATCGAGGACGAGCCGACGCCGAAGCGGACCTCCTTGCCCTCGTACGCCCCGCCGGCGAGTTCCAGCGCGGGGCCGTGGTGGGCGAACTCGGTCCACATCATCAGAGCCGTGAAGCCGACCCAGATGGTGGCCATGGTCGCGAGGATCGCGTAACCCTGCCTGACGGAGCCGACCATGAGGCCGAAGGTGCGGGTCAGCGCGAGCGGGATCACCAGCAGCAGGAAGATCTCGAAGATGTTCGTGAACGGGGTGGGGTTCTCGAAGGGGTGGGCGGAGTTGGCGTTGAAGTAGCCGCCGCCGTTGGTGCCCAGCTCCTTGATGGCCTCCTGCGAGGCGACCGCACCGCCGTTCCACTGCTGCGAGCCGCCCATGAACTGGCCGACCTCGTGGATGCCGGAGAAGTTCTGGACGGCGCCGCAGGCGACCAGCACGATCGCGGCGACGAGGGCGAGCGGCAGCAGGATACGGACGGTCCCGCGCACCAGGTCCGACCAGAAGTTGCCGAGCTCACCGGTGCGGGAGCGCGCGAAGCCGCGCACCAGCGCCACCGCGACGGCGATACCGACGGCCGCCGAGACGAAGTTCTGCACGGCCAGACCGGCGGTCTGCACGACGTGGCCCATGGTCTGCTCGCCGTAGTACGACTGCCAGTTGGTGTTCGTGACGAAGGACGCGGCGGTGTTGAACGCCTGGTCCGGGTCGATCGCCCTGAAGCCGAGCGAGCCGGGCAGATGGCCCTGGAGCCGCTGGAGCAGGTAGAGGAAGAGGACGCCGACCGCCGAGAAGGCGAGGACACCGCGCAGATAGGCGGGCCAGCGCATCTGGGTGTCGGGGTCGGCACCGATGCCCTTGTAGATCCACTTCTCGACGCGCCAGTGCCGGTCGCAGGAGTAGACCCGGGCCATGTAGGTGCCGAGGGGGACGTGGGCGAGCGCCAGCGCCGTTATGAGAGCCAGTAGCTGGAGTACGCCGGCGAGTACGGGACCCATGGCCGCTCAGAACCTCTCCGGGAAGATCAGGGCGAGGACCAGATAGCCCAGCAGGGCGACGGCCACGACGAGGCCGACGATGTTCTCGGCGGTCACAGCTTCGTCACCCCCCTGGCGACGAGGGCCACCAGCGCGAAGACCGCGACCGTGGTGACGACGAAGGCCAGATCGGCCATCGCGAACTCCTTGGAGAGGTTCGGAAGAGGTACGGACAGATCGAGAGAACACCGTCCGTGGCCGGAAAAGACCGTCGTTGACGCATCCCTGACGGGGGCGCCCACGCCTTTGACGCGGCCCTTACGGCCGGCCGTCGGTGGTGGGGTCCGCGGGAGGCGCGGACCGGGTCACGGGATCTCCTGCTCGGCCCAGATGATCTTTCCGTCGGCCGTGTACCGAGAACCCCACCGGTGGGCGAGCTGGGCCACCAGAAAGAGGCCGCGGCCTCCCTCGTCCATGATCCGGGCATGCCTCAGCCGCGGAGCCGTACTGCTGGCGTCGGAGACCTCGCAGGTCAGGCGTGCGTCCAGGATCAGCCGTAGCCGTATGGGCGGTGTGGCGTAGAGCACGGCGTTGGTGACCAGCTCGCTCACGATGAGCTCGGACGTCATGGCCAGATCGCCGAGCCCCCAGGCCTCCACCTGCCGGGTGGCCCGGGCCCGGACCTCGGCGACGGCGGCCGGGTCCGCCGGCACCTCCCAGGAGACGACGTGGTCGGCGCCGAGGGCGTGTGTGCGCGCCAGAAGCAGGGCGATGTCGTCGGGCTGGGGCACGGGCACGAGCTGTCGCACCGCCGAGGTGCACAGGGTCGCCAGGTCGGCGTCGGACCGGGCCAGCACCTCGCCGAGCCGGGACATGCCCTCTTCGATGTCCCGGTCGGCCCCCTCCACCAGGCCGTCGGTGTAGAGACCGATCAGGCTGTTCTCGGCGAGCTCGATCTCCGTCGATTCGAACGCCATCCCCCCGAGCCCCAGCGGAGGCCCGGCCGGGGGCTCCGGGAACGAGAACCGCCCGTCGGGGGCGACGACGACGGGCGGCGGGTGTCCGGCCCGCGCCATCCTGCACCGTCGGGTGACCGGGTCGTAGACGGCGTACAGGCAGGTCGCCCCCAGAAAGGCGGTGGCGCCCTGCTGGGCGCCCGTGTCGTCGGTCCGCTCCCCGCTCAGCCGGAGCACGAGGTCGTCGAGGTGGGCGAGGAGTTCGTCGGGGGGCATCTCCATGTCGGCGAGGGTCTGTACCGCGGTGCGCAGCCGTCCCATGGTCGCCGCGGCGGCGATGCCGTGCCCCACCACGTCGCCGACGACGAGTCCCACCCGGGCCCCGGACAGCGGGATCACGTCGAACCAGTCACCGCCCACCCCGTCGGTGGGATCCGCCGGCAGGTAGGAGGAGGCCAGCTCCAGCGCCGTTCCGCCCGCCAGCGCGTGGGGCAGCAGACTGCGCTGAAGGGTGACCGCCGCCGTGTGTTCCCGGGTGTAGCGGCGGGCGTTGTCGACGCAGAGCGCCGCCCGCGCCACCAACTCCCGGGCCAGCAGGACGTCGTCGGAGCGGAACGGGACGGGGTTGAGGGACCGGACGAAGGTGGCGAGGCCCAGGGCGGTGTTCCGCGCCCGCATCGGCACGGAGATGAGGGAGTGCAGGCCGAACTCGCGGATGCTCACCGCCCGTTCGGGCTGTTCGGTGGTCCACAGCTCGTCGGAGGGATCGAGCACGGGGATGAGGATCGGCTCGCCGTCGATGAGCAGGTTGGCGTCGTGCGGCGGCGGCAGGAAGTCGACCCGGTCGCCGATCCGTGCCACGGCCTCCGGGCAGCCCTCGCGCACCGAGCACATCCCGGCACGCCGCATCACCGGCCGCGCGGGCGCCGGCCCGGCGTCGGTCAGCCAGGCTCCGTGCCCTTCGGTGCTGAGCACCGGCTCCAGGAGGTCGACGATGACGAAGTCCGCGAACCCGGGAACGGCGAAGTCGGCGAGCTCCTGGGCCGTGCGCATCACGTCCAGGGTCGTGCCGACGCGCGTCCCGGCCTCGTTGACCAGCGACAGCAGCCGACGGGCGTGCCACCGCTCGGTGACGTCCTGGACCATGTAGCAGACCCCGGTGACGGCGTCGTCGTCACCCACCAGCGGAAAGAACGACGTGGAGTAGGCGTGCCGGCGGTGCGGGTCGGCCCAGCTCCACCCGAGGTACTCGTAGTCGGTGACCGGAACCCCGGTCTCCAGTACCTTGCTCATCAGTCCCTCGATGGCGACCGCCTGGAGTCCGGGCAGCAGCTCGCTCAGCCGCCGCCCCAGCCGCTGTTCGCGGGGCACACCGCCGAACCGTTCCAGCGTGTCGTTCAGCCACACGTAGCGCAGCTCCAGGTCCATCACCGCCATCCCGACCGGGGAACGGGTCAGGAACCCGTCGAGGACGGACTGGCCCAGCGTCCACCGCTCGCTCCGCCTGCGCGCCGAGAGCAGGAAGCACTCGTCGTCGCCGATCCGGAAGGAGGCGGAGACCCGCAGGTCGACGTCGACGGAGCGGCCGTCGTGGTGCCGTACGGAGACGACGCCGCTCCAGCCCATCCCGGCCCGGCACCGCGCCGCCACACCGGCCACCCGTGCCGGGTCCCGGTCCATCGCCACCAGTTCGGCGGCGGAGCGGCCGACGACCTGCGACGCCGGGCGGTCGAGCAGTGCCTCCGCACCACGTGTCCAGCCGACCACGACGCCTTCCGCGGACACGATCGCCGCCGCGTCGGTGGACGCGTCGAGGAGATCGCGCGGTCCCGCGGGCGTCGGGGCGTCGAAAGCATCTCGCGCAGAATCCATGGGTTCCGTCCTTTACACGACCATGGTCCTGCTTGTCCGCCCGATGCGCACGGCGCCGCCGGCGCCGCCTGGCGTGGCTCCCGGTTTTCGGACACGCCGAACCAGAGGCAGCATGGAGGTACAGGAGGAGGCTCCGCGATGACAGCCGAACCCATCCGGTCGGGCGGGGACAGGTACGACGCCGAGACGCCCGCGCGCACCGGTCTGCTGGACGTGCTGAGCGTGTCCGCGATGGTCATCGACATCGACGGACGCATCGTGTTCTGGACCCCCCAGGCGGAGGATCTCTTCGGCTACACCGCGCAGGAGGCCCTCGGCCAGTACGCGGCACGGCTGTTGATCCACCCCGAGCACCTGCATTCCGTGGTGCGGCTGTTCGCGGAGGTGCTGGAGACCGGCCGCAGCTGGGCCGGTGCCTTCCCCATCCGGCACAAGGACGGCAGCAGCCGGTTGATGGAGTTCCGCAACATGCGGCTGCAGGACGATCTCGGGGACGTCTACGCCCTGGGCATCGCCGCCGACCACAATCTGCTCCAGCGCGTCGAGACCGATCTGGCACTGTGCGAACGTCTGATCAACCAGTCGCCGATCGGTCTGGCCCTCCTGGACCCGGACCTGCGCTACCTCCTGGTCAACCCGGCGCTCGAACGCATCGACGGCATCCCCGCCGAGGAGCATGTCGGCCGTCGGCTCAGGGAGGCGATGCCCCTGCCCGACATCGACACCATCGAGTCCGCGCTGCGTCAGGTGCTCACCACCGGCACGCCGCTGCTCGACCAGTACCACGTGGGCCGCCCGCCGACCGACCCCGACCACGAGCACGCCTGGTCCCTCTCCTTCTACCGCCTGGAGGACCCGGGCGGGCGGGTGCTGGGCGCGGCCGCCTCGGTCGTCGACGTCACCGAACGGCATCGCGCCGCCGCGGAGGCCGACCGGGCCCGGCGGCGCCTCGCCCTCATCGCCGAGGCCTCCACCCGGGTCGGCACCTCACTGGAGGTGGAGCGGACCGCCCACGAACTGGCCGACATCGCCGTCCCGCAGCTCGCCGACGTGGTCGCCGTGGACATCCTGGACTCCGCCCTGGCCTGCCGCCGCTCGCGCCGGCCGGACAACGGCCCGGAGCTGTTCCGCGCCCTCGCGCTGAAGGCGGCCCACCCCACCGTCGCGCTGCGCGCCGCCGACGCGCCGGGCGACGTCGCGGCCTACGAGGGTGACCGCCTGGTCACCCTGTGCGTGCACACCGGCCGCCCGGTCCTGGTGCGGCACGTCGGCGAGCAGGACATCCCCCGGATCGCCCGGGACGCCGAGGCCGGCGCGCTGCTGGCCCGGGCCGGGGTCCACTCGTACCTCGCGGTGCCGTTGATCGCCCACGGCGAGGTGCTCGGCGCCCTCGACCTCAAGCGCACCCGCAACCCGCTGCCGTTCGACGAGGACGACGTCATCCTGGCCAGTGAGCTGGCCGGCCGCGCCGCCGTGGCGATCGACAACGCGCGCTGGTTCCAGAGCGTGCGCAACACCGCCCTCACCCTCCAGCGCAGTCTGCTGCCCGACCACGCGCCGCATCACACCGGTCTGGAACTGGCCTCCCGCTACCAGCCCGCCCAGGCGACCAGCGAGGTCGGCGGCGACTGGTACGACGTCATCCCGCTGACCGACGACAAGACCGCGCTGGTCGTCGGGGACGTCATGGGCAACGGCATCGACGCCGCCGCCACCATGGGCCGGCTGCGCACCGCGACCTGTGCCTACGCGGACCTCGACCTCGAGCCCGGCGACGTACTGCGGCACCTCGACAAGATCACATGCGATCTGGAGCACTACATCGTGACCTGCCTGTACGCGGTGTACGACCCCCGTACCCGGCAGTGCCGCATCGCCAACGCGGGCCATATGCCGCCCGCGCTGGCCGGTCCCGGCCATGAGCCGACGCTGCTGCAGCTGCCCCCGGGAGCCCCGCTCGGCGTCGGCGGCATCCCCTTCGAGACCACCACGGTCGAACTCGCCCCCGGCGATCTGCTGGTCCTCTACACGGACGGCCTCGTGGAGACCCGCCTGCACCCCATCGACGACCGCCTGGCCGTCCTGCTCAGCTTCCTGGACGACCCCGGGCGGCCCCTGGAGGAGCTCTGCGACCTGCTGCTGTACGGCCTGCGCCACCCCGACGACCACGACGACGTCGCCCTGCTCATGGCCCGGACCTCGTAGCGGGGACGTCGGCCATGACCAGACCCGCGATGTGCGCGGTGACCGTGTCGAGGATGTCGGTCCAGGCGGTCGCGTCCCCGAGCACGAGGTAGTTGAGGGTCAGACCGTCGGTCATGGCGGCCAGATAGCGGGCCAGGACGGGGACGGGGACGCGCAGTCTGAGGTCCATGCCGCTGCGGAGCTGCTCGATGAGTTCGGTGTAGGCGTCGCCGTACATCTCGTACTGCCGCCGCGCCAGTTGCTCGAATCCCGGCTCGCGCAGCGCGTACTGGGTGAGTTCGTAGGTGAGCATGTGCTCGTCGGGGTGGGCGCGGACGTGGTCCCAGTACGCCTGGAAGCCCGCCCGGACGGTCTCCTCGAGGGTGGCCCTGGGCCGTAGCGCGTCCTTCACGACGCTCACCGAGTGGTCGGTGAGCGTCGTGATGACGGACTCGACGAGGGCCTGCTTGGAGTCGAAGCAGTAGTGGAAGACGCTCAGGGACACCCCGGCCTCGGCGGCGATGGACCGGGTGGTCGTCTTGGGGACGCCGTCCCGGGCCATCGCTCTGATCGCCGCTTCCGTCAGCTGCCGGCGCCGTTGCGCCGACGGCATCCGTGCCATGTGTGTCCCCCCGTGGCTGCCTGCTAGGCGCTGTGGACGCCCACCTCGTACAGCGAGTATCCCCAATCCGTGCCCCGGTCCAGGCCGTGCACCCGGACGTAGCGGGCGGGGGTGCCGGCGAACCTGGCCGTGTCCAGGCCGCCGTCGCCGGAGGTGGTGGACCATGCGGTCGTCCAGGTGGTGCCGTCGGTGGAGAGTTCGACGCGGTACGACTTCCCGTACGCGCGCTCCCAGTCGAGGGTGACGCGGGAGACCAGGTTGGTGGAGCCCAGGTCGACCTGCCACCACTGGTCGTCGCTCCAGTCACCGGCCCAGCGGCTGGCGTCGTCGCCGTCCACGGCCCGGCCGGGCTGGTAGCTGGTGAACGGGTTGGACTCGGACGAACTCGCGGTGGCGGTACGGCCCTTGGCGAGGTTCACCGACGCCTGGTGCTGCTCGGTGGAGCCCCAGGTGCCGAGGTATGACTCGGCGCCCCGGAAGAGGTCGTCCACCACGTCCTGTCCCGCGACGAGCCGGATGTCCTCGATCCAGTCGGGGATCAGGCCCACCTCGGCGGCGCCGTCGGTGTTGTAGTCGAAGGTGCGGGTGCCGACGGTCTGCCTGTCGATGACGGAGCCGCCGTCGACGCTCCTGAAGGGGTACGTGACCTTGTTCGCGGCGTCGGCTCCGCGCGGGGCGGGGTGGTCGCCGACACCGTTGAAGTCGGTGCCGTAGCCGTAGCCGACGCCGTACTTGTCACGCAGCGCCTCGGTGCGCTCGGCCTCGGCGCCGAACGCCTCGGAGCCGTGCATGTACTGGGCGACGAAGCCGCCGAGGGAGTAGACCCGCTCGGTCCAGTTCAGGTCCATCCAGCTGTGCGAGGACAGCACGCCGGGGTAGTTCGCGGCCTCGAAGATGTCGAGCGCCTGGCCGGTGGCCTTGACGCTCATGTGGTCGATCTCGAGCATCATCTTGCGCTTCATCATGCCGCGCACCGCGTACTCGCCCAGGGCGGTGAGCCCGCGGGTGTTGCACTGGGCGTCCGCGGCGTACGAGGGGACCTCCGTGCCCGCCGGCAGGTCCGCCTCCGCCGCGGAGGCGGCGGTGCCGATCGGGTTGTCATGCTGCGGCCCCGTGCACTTCTCGGTCTGCCAGAAGGTGCCGGTGGACAGGAACTGGCCGACGTTGATGGCCGTGCCCAGGCCGCCCTCGTCGAAGCGGACGCCGCACAGCGCGTTGTCGAACTTGTGGCACAGGAACATGCTGCGCACACCGAGCGCGTACAGCTCGTCCAGCCCCTTGTCGACGTCGGCCTGGCTGCACTGCGCGATGTCGAAGACCTGCTTGCAGCCGAACGGTTCGGAGGTCTCGACGCCCAGGACGACCGCCAGCTTGCCCTGCTTGATCACCTCACGCGCCTGTGCGCTGTCCAGGACGATCCGGAACCAGCCCTTGCCGGTGCCGCCGTACATCTTGTCGATGTAGGCCTGGAGGTCGTACGTCAGCTTCGCCTGGAGGCGGATCGACGTCATCTCGTCACAACTGCGGTCCTTGAACGGGTAGATGGAGCAGATCATGCCGTTGGTGACGAGGTCGTTGACCAGCACCCGCTGTCCGCCGCGCCAGGCCCGCTCCACCCAGGCGTAGTAGTTCGCCTGGTGGGTCATCGAGTCGTAGGCCGGCCAGTCCTTGAAGGTCGGCCAGCCGGCCGGGTCGTGCTTTCCGTCGCCGCCGTGGGTGATGTAGTCGAAGAGCGCGAGCGTGCCGTCGGGGTAGTGCTCGGGACAGTCCTTGAGCGCGTCGGCGACCCCGGCTTCGGAGAACACCTTGCCGCAGATCAGCCGGCCGCCGAAGGCCTCGTTGGAGAACAGGTGGTTGTGCGCGTCGACGAACCCGCGCACGTCGCCGGCCGAGTCGGTGCCGGTGAACGGCTCGCCGGTCACCCCCACCTGGGAGTCGGGGGCCGGCCTGGCCGTGGGTGTCCACCAGTCCGCGCCGGCCGCCGAGCTCGGGGTGGGCCCGAGGACCGTGGCGAGCACGAGAAGGAGCAGCGAGACGACGGTGACATCTCGGCGTCTGCGGTACGGGCGTCCGGTCATGGTCACAGCCCACGTCCCTCGGTCGGCGGGAAGGCGCGGTCGACGAGGGCTTTTTGACTGCCCATGAGCTTGTCATGACCGACGCAAGATAGTGCGACGAGGATCGCGACAGATGTCTACCGAGTCAAGGGTCCGGGACGCTTGACCTGATAGCCGAAGGCCCGGCGCGCGGCGCAAACTTCCCATGCCTGCCTTTCAGTTGCGTCGGAAGCACCGCGGGAGCACTCCCTCACCGGCACGCTTACACGTTCAGGTGATGATCCACAGGAGCGCGCCTCGCCACCTCCGCTCTGCGCCTATCCAGGGCGTATGGACAATTCCTCGGCTTCTGCAGACCCCGCTCGGCTCTCCCGCCGACGGTTCACCGCGGCCACCGCGGCCACCGCGACGACGGCCGCCGCACTCACGGTCGCCACCCCGGCCGCGGCCCTGCCCCGGCAGCCCGCCTGCCCGCCCAGGTCCACCGCGGACTGGGCGACCTGCCTCACGGTCGCCCGCGCGCTGCTGGTGGTGGACGAGCACGACCGGCCGCTGGTGCCCCGGTACGAGAGGGTCCTCGCCGGCGGACTCCCCCGCGCCGGGACCGGGACCGGGAAGAAGGTCCTCGTGATCGGCGCCGGACCCGCCGGACTGGTGGCCGCCTGGCTGCTGAAGCGGGCCGGGCACCGCGTCACCCTCGTGGAGGCCAACGGCAACCGGGTCGGCGGCCGTATCAAGACGTTCCGTACCGGCGGACACGAGCACGCGGCGCGGGCCTTCGCCGACCCGGCGCAGTACGCGGAGGCGGGCGCCATGCGGATCCCCGGCAGCCATCCGCTGGTGATGGGCCTGATCCGTCAACTGGGTGTCGACAAGCGCCGGTTCCATCTCGTGGACGTCGACGCGGACGGCAAGCCCGTCAACAACGCCTGGCTGCACGTCAACGGCGTCCGGGTGCGCCGCTCCGCGTACGCGAAATCGCCGCGCAGGGTCAACCGGTCCTTCGGGGTGCCCCGGAAGTACTGGGACACCCCGTCCGCGACCATCCTGCGGGAGGCCCTGGACCCGGTCCGCGACGAGTTCAGCACCCGGGGCGCCGACGGCAAACGGGTGGACAAGCCGCTGCCGGAGCGGGTGCAGGGCTGGGCACGGGTCGTGCAGCGGTTCGGGGACTGGTCGATGTACCGGTTCCTGACCGAGGAGGCGGGCCTCGACGAGCGGACCGTCGACCTGGTCGGCACGCTGGAGAACCTCACCTCCCGGCTGCCGTTGTCCTTCATCCACAGTTTCATCAGCGCCTCGCTCATCAGCCCGGACACCGAGTTCTGGGAGCTGGTCGGCGGCACGGCTACGCTCCCGGACGCCCTGCTGAAGGAGGTCTCCGACGTCATCCGGCTCGACCGGCGCGCGACGCACATCGAGTACTGGGCGCCGGACCGGCAGGGCGACGACGACACCTCGCACGTACGGGCCGACGGGCCGCACGTGTGGATCGACACCGTCTCCGAGGGGCGCGGCGGCAAGGTGGTGCGCGAGCAGTTCACCGCCGACCTCGCGATCGTCACGGTGCCGTTCTCGGGGCTGCGCCAGGTGCAGATCAGCCCGCTGATGTCGTACCGCAAGCGGCGTTCCGTCGCGGAGCTTCACTACGACAGCGCGACCAAGGTGCTGCTGGAGTTCAGCCGCCGCTGGTGGGAGTTCACCGAGGCGGACTGGAAGCGGGAGCTCGACGCCGTACGGCCGGGGCTGTACGAGGACTACCGGTCGGGCCGGGCGCCGGCCGACGGGAGCCTGCTCGGCGGGCATCCGTCCGTGCCGCCGGGGCACATCAGCGCGGGGCAGCGGGTGCACTACGCCGCCAACCGGTGGGCCGGCCGCGACCAGCCCGAGGCGGCGCACATCGTCGGCGGCGGCTCGGTCTCCGACAACTCCAACCGGTTCATGATCAACCCGTCGCACCCGGTCGACGGCAGCGCGGGCGGGGTCGTCCTCGCCTCCTACAGCTGGGCCGACGACGCCTCCCGCTGGGACTCCCTGGACGACGAGGCGCGCTACCCGCACGCCCTGCGCGGGCTCCAGCAGGTCTACGGCCAACGCGTCGAGGTCTTCTACACGGGCGCGGGCCGCACCCAGAGCTGGCTGCGCGATCCGTACGCCTACGGGGAGGCGTCCGTCCTGCTGCCCGGTCAGCACACGGAGCTGCTGAGCGCCATCCGCTCCGCCGAGGGCCCGCTGCTCTTCGCGGGCGACCACACCTCGGTCAAGCCGTCGTGGATCGAGGGCGCGCTGGAGTCGGGGGTCAGGGCCGCGCTGGAGGCGCACGGGGCGTAGGGGCGACCCGGAGTACTTCGAACGCGTCGACCCGGAGTGTTTTGAACGCGTTCAAATACGTAGTAGGGTCCCTTCCGACAAGAGGGGGCCTTACTCATGAAGATCGTGCTGCCGGGCGGGACCGGGCAGGTGGGGACCGTGCTGCGCCGCGCGCTGACCGCGGCCGGACACGAGGTCGCGGTGCTGAGCAGACGGCCCGCGGGTCACAGCGAGATCCTCTGGGACGGCCGCACCCTCGGCCCCTGGGCCGAGGTGATCGACGGCAGTGACGTCGTGGTCAACCTGGCAGGACGCAGCGTCAGCTGCCGCTACACACCGGACAACCTGCGGGCGATGATGGACTCCCGGGTGGACTCGGCCCGGGTCGTGGGCCGGGCGATCGCCGCCGCCGCGCGGCCCCCGCGGGTCTGGCTCCAGATGAGCACCGCCACCGTCTACGCGCACCGGTTCGACGCCCCCCACGACGAGGCCACCGGCGTGATCGGCGGAGCCGAACCCGACGTCCCGGACTACTGGGGCTACAGCGTGGACATCGCGACCGCCTGGGAGCGGGAACAGGAGATGGCCGACACCCCGCACACCCGCAAGGTCGCCCTGCGGGCCGCGATGGTGATGAGCCCGGACCGGGGCGGGGTGTTCGACGTCCTGTCGCGGCTCGCCCGGCTCGGCCTCGGCGGCCCGGTAGCGGGCGGCCGTCAGTACGTGTCCTGGATCCACGACCACGACTTCGTCCGCGCGGTCGAGTTCCTCGTCGGACGCGACGACCTAGCCGGACCGGTGAACCTGGCCGCCCCGGCGCCCCTCCCCCACCGCGCGTTCATGCGCGCGCTGCGCGGCGCGTGGGGGGTCCCGGTGGGCCTGCCCGCGACGAAGTGGATGGCGGAACTCGGCGCCTTCGCCCTGCGCTCGGACACCGAACTGCTGCTCAAGAGCCGGCGTGTCGTCCCCGGCCGGCTGCTCGACGCGGGCTTCGCCTTCGACCGGCCCGAGTGGCCGGAAGCCGCCGCCGACCTCGTACGACGGGTGCGAGGCCGCTGACGGGCCGCGCGGACGTGCACAGGGGTCACGTCCGCGCGGCTGTTCTCGGTGGGCGTCAGCTCGTCGCGCGGACCGCTTCGAGGATCAGCTCCGCGACCGCCTTCGGCTGCGACACCGCGACGGCGTGCGAGGCGCCGTCGATCTCGACGATCGTCGCCCCGGCCCGCTGGGCGCCGAAGCGCTCGACCTCGGGGTTGATGGCCTCGTCCGCACCGGCGATCAGCGCCCAGGACGGCCTGGTCCGCCAGGCAGCCGCGGCGGCGGTCTCCTCGAACGCGGCGGCGGCCAGCGGGCGCTGGGACGCGGCCAGGATCTTGGTGACGCCCGCGGGCAGGTCGGCGGCGAACACCGACGGGAAGGCGTCCTCGGCGATGGTGACCTCGACGGCCGGCTCGCCGCCCGGCACCGGGTACGTCCACTGCTTGAGGTTGCTGACCAGCGTGGAGAGCGGGAAGCGGCCCTGGAGCTCGCCGAGGCTCTCACCCTCCGCCAGCGCGTAGGCGGCGACGTAGACGAGTCCGACGACGTTCTCCGTGGTGCCGGCCACCGTGATGAGGGCGCCGCCGTAGGAGTGACCGACGAGGATCACCGGGCCGTCGATCTGCGCGGCGAAGGAGGCGACGTACGCGGCGTCGGAGGCGAGGCCGCGCAGCGGGTTCGGCGGGGCGACCACGGGGACGCCGTGGCCCTGGAGTTCGGCGACGACGCCGGACCAGCTGGCGGCGTCCGCGAACGCTCCGTGGACCAGGACGACGGTGGGGGTAGTCATAGCGGTGTGTCTCCTGAGGGTCAGACGTGCAGAGCGTCGCGCAGGGTGCCGACGGCGAGCGTGATGGCGGCTTCGGCGGCGTACGTCGGGCGCAGCGCGTTCAGCATCACGAAGTCGTGGATGATGCCCTGGAAGCGCACCGCGGTGACCGGGACACCGGCCGCGCGCAGCTTGTTCGCGTACGCCTCGCCCTCGTCGCGCAGCACGTCGGCCTCGCCGGTGATGACCAGGGCGGGGGGCAGGTCCTCGAGCTGCTCGGTGGTGGCGCGCAGCGGGGACGCGGTGATCTGGGCGCGCTCGGCCTCGTCGGTCGTGTACTGGTCCCAGAACCACTGCATGCCGTCGCGGCGCAGGAAGTAGCCCTCCGCGAACTGGTGGTAGGAGCCGGTGTCGAAGCTCGCGTCGGTGACCGGGTAGAAGAGCACCTGCTGGACCAGCGGGACGCCACCGCGCTCCTTGGCCATCAGGGTGAGGGCGGCGGTCATGTTGCCGCCGACGGAGTCACCCGCGACGGCGATGCGCGTGGCGTCGAGGCCCTTGGACGGGCCCTCCTCGACGATCCACCGGGCGACCGCGAAGTTCTGCTCGATGGCGACCGGGTAGCGGGCCTCGGGAGAGAGGTCGTACTCGGGGAAGACGACCGCGGCCTCGGCGCCGACGGCGAGTTCGCGCACCAGCCGGTCGTGGGTGTGGGCGTTGCCGAACACCCAGCCCGCGCCGTGGATGTAGAGGATCACCGGCAGGGTGCCCTCGGCACCGGCCGGCTTGACGATCCGGGCCCGGACGCTGCCCGTGGGACCACCGGAGACGGTGATCCACTCCTCGTCGATCGCGGGCTTGTGGATCTCACCGGACTGGACCTCGTCGACGGCCTTGCGCCCCTCCGCCGGCGGCAGGTCGAAGAGGTACGGCGGGTTGGCGGTCGCCTCGGCGAACGCCGCGGCCTCGGGTTCGAGCACCGGCGTGACCGGCTCGACGACGTCGGACATGGCATCTCCTGCTGTATTCGATGTGCGTTGTGCGTTGTCTTGCTCCGCCACGCTAAATCCGCCGAGCGGGCGGAATTTGTCCGCCCGTGCACCGACGCTGTGCTCACAGTGCACAGAAGCCTTTTCCGTGGCGGGCACGGAATTCTTCCGGCCACGAAAGGAAATGCGAGAATAGGATTCCGCTCCGCATGGTGAACAGCCTTGGATCACGGCCGCATTCAGCGGTGGGCGCTCCGCGCGCCGCGCCCCGCGGTGTCCCGCCATTCGCGCGGGGACATGCCGTACGCCGACCGGAAGACCCGGCTGAAGTGCGTGGCGCTCAGGAAACCCCACCGGGCGGCCACGGCCGCGATGGTCCGGCCGCCGCGGCCGTACCGCATCAGGTCGCGTCGGCACTCCTCCAGACGGCGGCGCAGAATCCACCGGCCCACGGTGGTGCCCTCGTCCTTGAACAGCTTGTGCAGATAGCGCACGGAGATGTGGTGGGCACGCGCGATGACCTCCGGGGACAGGTCCGGGTCGGTCAGGTGCAGTTCGACGTGCTCCAGGACGCGCCCCAGCACCGGGGAATGCGCGCCGGGTGTGCCCGGGACCCCGGGCACACCGCGTGTCCCGGGCCCTCCGTTTCCTCCGGTTCCTCCGGTTCCTCCAGCCTCTCCGGCTCCTCCAGGTGTTCCGGGTGTTCCGGGTGTTCCGAACGTTGCGGGCGTTCCTGGTACTGCCGTGCCCAACTGCTCGGCGGCGAGGGTGGCCAGCAGGTTCACCGCGTTCCAGGCGAGCATCTCGCCGACCTGAGGGCGGGCCTCGGCCGTGGCGCGGGCCAGGTCGGACAGCAGCGGTGACAGCAGGGTGCCGAGCCGGGAGGTGCGGGCCACCGGTGTCCGCGCGATCCGCCGCACGTCGGAGTCCGCCAGCCCGAGCAGGTCGGCAGGGACGAGGAACGTCGTCGCCCGGAACGGCTCGCGGAAGTCGAGCGCGGGCGCGCGCCGGACGTCGTAGAAGCAGACGTCCCCGGGCGCCAGACGCAGGCCGAGGGCATCGGGCGGCTCATCGGCGGGAGCGGGGGCAGCGGTGTGGGGGGCAGTGGTGCGGAGGGCAGTGCTGCCGGGACGGGCGCCGGCGCGCAGGCCGACGAAGAGGTACTCGCCGGCGTCATGGGCGAGCAGCCGGTGCGCGGGGTGCGGCGACGCCTCGCCCGGCAGCCGGGCGGGCGTGTCCTGCCCGGTCGTGATCTCGACGCCCAGGGGTGTCCGGACCACGGGCCGGGCGAGGGCGCGGGCGCTGTCACAGGTACTGGTGGTGCTGGTAGTGGGCATCTTCCGCCGTAGCCTCCGGGGACCGTCCATCACGTCGTCCGGACGGTAGTTCGGCGGATGTGCAAAAAGAGTGACAACGAAGTGACAGCGCCTTCACCGGCCGCGTGGCCGGTCCCCCGCGGCGGCGCGTTCCGTGGCGAAGACCCGCAGCAGGTCATGGAGGGTGTAGCGGCCCGGCGCGGGCTCGGTGAGGAGATGGGCGTCGGCGAGCACGCCGAGCAGCAGCCGGGCCCGGCGGACCGGCAGCCCGGCGAGCGCGGCGGCCCCGGCCGGGGTGATGTCGGGTCCTTCGTGTCGGGGCAGGAGCCGGAAGAGCCGCGCGCTGTCCGGCGCCAGCAGCCGGTAGGAACCCTGGAAGGCCTCGCGAAGGGCGGCGAGGGCGTCGAGACTGCCGTGCGCCTCGCGCAGTTCGCCGGCCACCGCGGCGAGCGGCAAGTCCCGTCGGCCGGCCGCGCGCGCGGCGACGGTGGCCAGCGCGAGAGGCAACCGGCCGCACCGGGCGACGATCTCGTCGGCGGCCCGTGGTTCGGCGGTCACCCGCTCGGCACCGATCAGCCCGGCCAGCAACGCGTACGCCTCCTCGGCGGACGGGGTTGCGAGGCGGAGCGGCCGTGCTCCCGAGGCGACCAGTCCGGGCAGGGCGTGGCGGCTGGTGACCAGCGCCAGGCAGCCCGGCCCGGTGGGCAGCAACGGGCTCAGCTGTCCGGTGCCGGCAGCGTCGTCGAGGACCACGAGGACGCGCCGACGCGCGAGCAGGGTGCGGTACATGCCGGTCAGGGCGTCCAGCCCGTCCGGCATGCGGGGCGCGGGCACGCCGAGCGCCGCGAGCATGGCGCGCAGCGCGTCGCCCGACTCCACGGCGGGCCGGGCCGGGTCGGAGCCACGCAGCGCCACGTACAACTGCCCGTCCGGGAAACGGTCGGTGGCCCGGTGCGCCCAGTGCAGCGCGAGAGTGCTCTTGCCGATCCCGGCCATCCCACCGACCAGCACGACCCCCGCCGCCGAGCCGGCCGCCCTCTCCAGCCATGCCGACTCGACGACACGCCCCACAAGGGAGGGAAGGGCCGACGGCAACTGGGCGGGCCGCACGAACTCCCCGACGCCCCGACCGGCGGGGGCGTCGGCCGTCCGGCCGGGTCCGGCCACCTCGACGGCCGCGGCAAGCCCGTAGGCAACAGCCCCGCTGCCGGTGGAGCCGTCGCTCGCCGGCGGCCCCGGACCGACAGGACGCGGGGGCGGGGCACCGGGTCCCCGAGCGGTACGACCGGAGTCGACGTCAGCAGAAGCGGGAGCCCCACTGCCGCTGAGGTGGGACGCGGAAAGTCCAGGAGCGGCAGCCCCGGCAGCCTCGGCGTCGACGAGGCCTCTGTCGGTGGTGGGGGCAGGGGCGGGGGGTCCCGGGGTGGGGGGCTCCGGTGGAAGCGGGGCCGTGGTGGCCGGGGGTGTGGTGGTCTTCGTGGGGTGGGTGGGTCGGCCGAGGTGGACGACAGGGCCGCTCTTGAGGCGGTGTCCGACGTCCTGGCGCAGTACCCGCGCGTGGGCCGCCGCGAGTTCGGTGCCCGGAATGAGGCCGAGGTCGCGGGCGAGGCGGCGGCGGACGTCCTCGTACGCCCCCAGCGCCTCCGCCTGGAGTCCGCAGGCGGCCAGGACCAGCACCAGTCTGGCGTGCAGCGACTCGTCGAGGGGGTCGTGCGCGGTGGCCCGGCGCAGGGCGGGCAGCGCCTGCTCGGCCCGGCCGCACAGCAGCGCCGCGTCGGCGGCCAGCCGGGCCGTCTCGAGGAGTTCCCGTTGCACGGCAGTGAACTGGACGTGCTCGCGCGCGGAGGCCGGGATCCCCATCGCCACCTGCCCACGCCACTCCCCCAGCGCCAGGACGAACTGCCGGGCCGCCGTCTCGGCCCGTCCGGTGGCCGCCGCCCGCTTGCCCTGCCGGGTCAGCTCACGGAAGCGCAGCAGGTCGACCTCGTCGGTCGCCGCCTCCAGGAGGTAGCCGCCGGTGCGGCGCAGCAGACGCCGGCCCGGGGCGCGGGGCGGCAACCCCGGTTCGAGCAGCCGCCGCAACGCGCCGGCGTAGCGCCGCACCACGTTCAGCGCGCTGGCGGGCGGCCGCTCGGCCCACAGCACGTCGACGATCTCGGTGGTCGGGACCGGCCGGCCGGCGTGCGCCAGGAGCAGGGCGAGCAGGGCGCGTTGCTGGGGAAAGCCGGGATCGAGCTCCCGCTCCTCCCGCCACACCCGTACCGGCCCCAGCACCTCGAAGCGCATCACTTCACCCAACGCGTCGTCCGACGGCGTGATCGGGCCGGAGCCGGGTGTCAGACGGCACCGGCGTGACCGTCCCGTGCGTTCAGCAGTGCCTCGACCCGCTCGGCGTCGGGATGGTTCAGGCTCCTGAGCAGGACCAGGGCCTGCTGCCACGCGGTGCGGGCGCCGTCGTGGTCGCCGGTGGCGAGGTGGGTGTCGCCGACCCGGACCAGGATGTCGGCCTCGACGTAGGGCACGCCCAGGTCGCGCAGCAGAGCGAGGGCGTTGCGGTAGCCGAGGAGCGCGTGCGGGTGGCGGCCGAGGTGGTGGTGGGCGTAGGCGATGCTGTCCCAGGTGGCGGCCTGCCCGTAGCGGTCCCCGAGTTCCTGGAGCATGGTGAGGGCCTCGAAGCAGTGCGTCAGGGCACGCCGGTACTCGCCGAGCTGAGCGTGGTACCAGCCGACCGAGTTCAGCACGCTGGCCTGCGCGGCGCGGTCGCCGAGCGTACGGAAGAGGCCGAGGGCGAACCGGTTGTGGCGCAGGGCGCCGGGCAGGTCGCCCCGCTGGTCGCATTCCCAGCCGAGACTGCGGTGGGTGTGGGCCCGGCCCGTGTCGTCGCCCAGCTCGGTGAAGAGTTCCAGGGCACGCTCCAGTCGGGGTACGGACCGGGAGTGCAGACCGAGCCGGCCCTCCACCCGGGCCAGTCCACGCAGGCCGCGGGCCTCCAGCGCGGGGTCGGCGAGCCGTCGGGCGGCGTCGAGCGCGGTGCGCTGCACGGCGAGCCCGTCGTGCCAGTGGCCACGCCGGTCGAAGAACGGCTCCAGGGACCAGGCCAGTTGGCAGGCGAGACGTTCCTGCACGGGCTGTCCCGACGCGGCGGCCGTCTCGACCACGGCGAGCAGGACCGCGTGTTCGGCGGTGAGCCAGGCCAGGGCGCGGTCGTCGTCGGCGAGGGGTTCGGGATGGACGCCCTCGGGCGCGGGCGGCGGGGGCAACGGGTCGGCGTTGGGGGCCAGCAACCGGTCCGCGGCGTGAACGGTGTGCAGGTAGTGGTGGTGCAGCCGGTTCAGGGCCGCCGCACGGTCGGCCTCGGTGTGCCGCTCGTGGACGAGTTCGCCGGCGTGGGCGCGGAGCAGGTCGTGGAAGGCGTAGCGGCCGGGACTGTGTTCGGTGACGAGGTGCAGTCCGGTCAGCTCGGCCAGCAGCGGTCGGGCCCGGCGTACGGGCAGGCCGGCCAGGGCGGCCGCGGCCGGCAGGCAGAGGTCGGGGCCGGGGTGCAGCGCGAGCAGCCGGAACAGCCGGGCGGCCGCCGCCGAGACCGCGCGCGAGGACCAGGAGAAGACCGTGCCGACGTCCACAAAGGCGTCGGAGCGGACGAAGGCGTCGAGGCTGCCGTGGGCCTCGCGCAGTTCGGCGGCGACGGCGGCGAGCGGGAAGTGGGGGTGACCGGCGGCGCGGGCGGCGACGCAGGCGAGGGCGAGGGGCAGTCCGGCGCACAGTTCGCTGATCTCGTCGGCCGCCCGGGGTTCGGCCGCGACCCGCTCCGCGCCCAGGCGGCGGACCAGGAAGTCCCGCGCCTGGACGGCGTCGAACGGGCGCAGGACCAGGGAGTGGGCCCCGTGGGCGGCGACGAGCCCATGCAGTTCGTCACGGCTGGTGACGATGGTGAGGCAGCCGGGCGAGCCGGGCAGCAGCGGCCGCACCTGTTCGGTGTCCCGCGCGTTGTCCAGGACCACGAGGACCCGGCGGCCGGCGAGCACGCTGCGGTAGAGGGCCGCCTGCGCGTCCACCCCGTGCGGGACGCGCTCCGGCGGTACACCGAGCGCACCGAGGAACCCCCGGACCGCTTCCCCCGGATCCAGGACCGCGCCGGACGGGTCGAAGCCGCGCAGGTTGACGTAGAGCTGCCCGTCGGGGAACCGGTCGGCGACGCGATGGGCCCAGTGCACCGCGAGCGTGGTCTTGCCGACGCCCGCCATACCGCCGATGGCACTGATCACCACGGTCCCGGGCCCCGACCCGTCCGCACCGGACAGCGCGAACGCCTCGTCGAGCTCGGCGTCCCGACCGGTGAACACCTCTGTGCCGTGCGGCAGTTGGGCAGGCGGCGGCAGAGCCGGCGGTGACGGCGGACCCGGCGCAGGCGCGTGCGCAGGCGCCGGGTCCGCGAGGGAACCGTCCGCGCCCGCGCCATCGGACACCTCGGCACTCGACTCACCTGACGACGACCCGACCGCCGCCTCCGGCACCCCGTGCAGCACCATGTCGCGCACCCCGTGCAGCACCGTGTCCCGCGCGTCGCGCAGTACCGCTCCGGGGTCGATCCCCAGTTCCTCGGCCAGCCGCGCCCGTACGGCCTCGTAGGCGGCCAGCGCCTCCGAGCGGTGGCCGGCCGCCGCCAGCGCGAGGAGCAGTCCCGCCTGGAGGGGTTCGTCCAACGGATGCCGCGCGGCGGCCTGTCGCAGGTCGGCCAGGACCACGTCCGGCCTTCCGGCGCGCAGCGCGGCGTCCGCCGCCAGCCGCACGGCGGCCGGCAGCTCACGGTCCACCGCGTCGAACGCCGGGTGCGCACGGGCCTGCGCGGGAATGCCGACGGCGAGGGGTCCGCGCCACAACGACAGCGCCTCGGTGAGGAGTTCGAGCGCCTGCGCGGGCGACCGGTCCGCGATCCGGCGCCCCTCCTCGCACAGGGCGCGAAACCTCAGCAGGTCGGAGGAGTCACCGTCGGTCACCAGCCGGTATCCACCGGCGTCCCGCACCAGCCGGCGCCCCTCCGCGCGGGCGGCGAGGCCGGGCTCCAGCAGCCGGCGCAGCGAACCCACATGGCGCCGGACCACATTGACCGCGCTGCGCGGTGGAGCCGCTCCCCACAGGACGTCGACGATCTCGCTCACGGCGACCGGCCGCCCCGCTCCGACCAGCAGCAGGGCCAGGAAGGCACGTTCCTGCGGTCCTCCGAGTTCCAGTTCCGCATCCCCCCGGAAGACCCGAACGGCCCCCAGGACCGCGAACCGAAGCGGCTCCAGCGGCACGCCATCCCCTCCCTCCGGTCTTCCTCCCCGGCTTCGACTGTACGACAGGAGAGAGATTACCCAGAGTTACACATGGCGCGTTCCGGCTGTTCAGGGATGGCGGCACGGGTTAATAACTTGTTGAGCTAGGCAGAAACCTAGGGATACTAGGAAACCGGGCGGGGGCATGAGCGCCCTCGCCCGCACGGACAACCGACTGGAGCAAGCCATGAACCCGCCCCGGACCGGCACCCTGGCAGTGCCCGGCGCCACCCTCCACTACGAGACCCTCGGCAGCGGACCGGTCCTGCTGCTCATCCCCGGCGGCGCCGGGGACGCCGGACTGTACGCGGGCATGGCACCGGAGCTGGCCACCCGCTACACGGTCGTCTCGTACGACCCGCGAGGTCTGTCCCGCAGCCCTCTCGACGGCCCGGCGGACACTCCACGCGCCGACGAAGAGGTGCCGGTCTGGAGCGACGACGCCCATCGCTTGCTCGAACTGCTCTCCCCCGACGAAGAGGCGTTCGTCCTCGGCTGCAGCTCCGGCGCCGTGGTCGCGGTGGAGCTGCTCGCCCGTCACCCCGAGCGGCTGCGCCGGGTGGTCGCGCACGAGCCGCCGCTGCTGGAACTGCTGGAGGACCCCGCCCCGCATCGAGCGCTGTTCGCCGAGGTACGCGAGACCTTCCGCACCGAGGGCGCCGACGCCGCCATGATCCGGCTCGGCGAGGGTCTGGCGGACGGGCCGGGCCCGCAGGCGCCCGCGCAGCCCACGGAACTGCCGCCCGAGATACGGGAGATGGCCGTCCGGATGCACACCAATCTGCCGGTCTTCCTGGGCCGCGTCCTGCGCCCGTTCTCCTCGGCCGTACCCGACCTCGGCGCGCTCCGGTCCGTGGCGCACAAGCTGGTGCCGGCCGCCGGGCGCGACTCCCGCCGTCAACTCCCGTTGTACGGACCGGCCGCCCGCCTCGCGGAGCTGCTGGGATCCGGGCTCGTCGAGTTCCCGGGCGGCCACCTCGGAGCCGTCGAGTCCCCGAAGGAGTTCGCCGACCGTCTGCTGAGGGTCCTGGACCGACCGGACCGGTGACGGCGCACCGGCCCGCACCACCCCCGACCGGGCCGGTGGACAGACACGCGGGGTCCGGGACGACTTCGCCCCGGACCCCGAGAAACCGTGGAGTGAGTGACCGCTCGTCAGCAGGTGCGGCCGGTGTAGTGGGCGCCCTGGATCTTGGCGGCGGAGCCCAGCCACGACGTGCCGGGACCGACGCACCGCTCGTAGTCGGCCGCCCAGGCCACCTCGACCTTGATGACCACGCGTGAGCCGTCCGACGTGCAGTGGTTGTAGTAGGCGTCGGAACCGGTCTCGTAGAAGCCGCACGGGTTCGCGGCCGCGGGACCCGCGGTGGCGGCGGTCAGTGCACCCAGAGAGGTGAGGACGAGAGCGACGGAACCGAGGGTGCTGAGCACCGTACGACGAACACGCACAGCGGAACTCCTTGCCGGGAAATGAGGGTCGGTAGAGAGAAAAGCCCAGGTCCGCCGAGGGAACGAAGGCCTGCACCAGGATCGCCGCGTGCCCTCGGAGATGATCGGACGGCGGGCCCCGTTCACCCCGCGAATCGTTTCGCCACTACTCCGTCGGAGTGGTCGTCCCCGGGAGGACGACTAGGCGGGGCGGGGTCCCCGGGATGGCGGGCCGCTTCACCCGGGTGAGCGCCTTGAGTGGTGGAGCGGGGCTCGCTGGCTGACGGTGGATCACGTCAGGCCGGGTCGTGTCAGCTGACGAAGTGTCGGCTGCCCGGTCGTGACGGAAGGACCATCAGATGCGTTCAGCTCGCATGATCCTGGCCACCGCGGTGGCTTCGGCCGCCTTCGCCGTCGGCGCCCCCGGCGCCTACGCCGCCGGTGACACGGACCACGACGACTCTTCCTACAGCAAGGAGGACAGCTCCTCGTCCAGCAAGGAGCACGACAACGAGGACGACTCCTCGTACAGCAAGGAGGAGGACTCCTCCTCCGGCAAGGAGGAGCAGGGCAAGGAGCACGGCAAGGAGGAGCAGGGCAAGGAGGAGCAGGGCAAGGAGCACGGCAAGGAGGAGCACGACTCCCCGCACGGCGGCATCCACACCGGCGGCGGCGCGCTCGCCTCGGTGAACGACAGCGGCGACCACGGCGCGGCGAAGGACCCCAAGTACGACCCCGAGACGTACAAGGACAAGGACACCGAGCACGGCAAGGACTCCTGGAACGGCGGGAAGGAAGAGGAGTCCGGCGGCTGGAGCAAGGAGCACGACAAGCCCAGCGGCGGCATGCACACCGGCGGCGGCGGCCTCGCCACCCCCTCGGCGACCGCGGCCGGACTCGGCGTCCTCGCCGTCGCCGGCACCGGCCTCTACGCCCTGCGCCGCAAGAAGACGGTGGGGGGTGTGGCCTGACCCATGCCTGACGCGATAGCGAAGCCGCGGCCGCCACACATGCCCCCTGTGGCGGCCCGGCCCGCGTTCCGCCGACCGGCTCCTTTCGGCCGCACCGCTCCCGGCCCGGATCGTATGCAGGAACCCCTACGCCCCTGTCGGCCCGTTCGCTTCGCCCGTACACTGACAAATCGTAGACGTGCGGACGCAGTTGACCGGGGGGAGCCGCCATGTCGGGGGACCAGTACGGCAGATACAACGACACCGACCACAACACCTTCTATTACGTTCCGCCCATGCCGTCGGCCCCGCCGCCGGCGCCGGCGGACGGCGCTCGGGCCGTCGCGGTGGCCGTGCTCAACCTCAGTGGTCTGGGCCTGGGTTACGCGCTGGTGCGCCGCTGGGCGCTGATGGCGCTGTGCTGGGCCGCCACCGCCGTCCTGCTGTTCGTGGCGCTGCCGGCCGACCCGGACGGTGTCCCGGCTCTCGCTCTCTTCCTGTACGTCCTGTTCCTCGTCGCGGTGGCGGCGGACGGTGCGCGCGTGGGCCTGCGCACCCGGCTGACGGGACTCCGGCGGGCGCCGCTCGCGCTCGGCCTCGGACTGCTCCTGCTCGTCGTGCCGGCCGGGGGTGTCGTGCTGTACGACAGTGCGCGGGACGAAGCGACCCAGCAGATGCTGCTCGACCGGCTCGACGAGGCCGACGAGCTGGTGCAGGCCGCGGCTGACAAGCCGTTCAACTCGGCCCAGGCCGACTACCGCAAGGCGCTGGGCGTCTACGCGGATCTCAGGTCCGACCACTCCGGTTCCCGGGCGGCCGAGCGGGTGCCCGCCCGGATGAAGACCTACTACACGACAGTCGGAGCCGCGTACGCGCAGGGCGACTACTGCGAGGCGGTGGAGCCGCTGAAGTATCTGCGGACGGTTCCCAAGAGCCTGCCCGGGACGGATCTCGGGGCACTGAAGACCTGGCCCGACGACCGGCTGGCCACCTCGCTGTACGAGTGCGCGTCGACGGCGCTCACGGCGGGCGAGGCCAACTGGGGGTCGCAGTACGGGGAGCTGCTGACCACCTTCCCCGAGTCGGAGCAGGCCGCGAAGGTCGAACCCGCCGTGGCCGCCGCCGTAGTCCGTACGGAGAAGGACCTGCACGGGGCCGAACCCTGCTCCGCGGTCCAGCGGCTGCGCACGCTCGGCTCCCAGATCGACGGCCTGGAGGCCGGGCAGGCGGACATCGGCGCCGCTCTCGACAAGGACAGCCGACGGGCCACGACCAGCGCCGACACCGGCACGTACACCTGCGGCGTGGACCAGTACCGGGACGGCGACTTCGAGTCGGCGCAGACGACCATGACGGAGTACGCCTCCGCCCACAAGACCGCCAAGAACGCCGGCCTGGCGAAGAAGATCGCCATAGCGGCGGAGATCGCCCAGACCGTGCCGGCCGCGGGCAAGAAGCTGCCGACGACCCGTACCGGCGGCAGCATCTCGGTCACCGTGCAGAACGACAGTCCTGACGCGGTCACGGTCCTCTTCACGGGCCCGGTCACCGGCAGCTTCACCCTCAAGGCCTGCGGCAGCTGCAAGGCGTACTCCTTCAGCAGCACCATCAACCCGTCGTTCGAGCCGTGCAACGACAGCGGCAAGAACTATCCGCAGCGCACCATCAGCCTGCCGGTCGGCACCACGTTCTTCCTGCACAAGCCGAACGGCGACAGCTCCGCCACGCCCGCCTCGGACACGGCCAAGCTCCAGTCGGGCTACATCTACACGGAGTGCGCCTACACGACGCAGAGCTTGGGGTCGGGCCTCTGAATTCCGTGTGAAAGTCCGGGGGATTTCCGCCCGCTGAAAAGGTGTCAGCGGCGCACTTTGTTACCTGTGGGTCGCATGTGACGGGTGATAAGGTGCGCCGGAATTCTCTCGCGCAGGGCCCCCACACGAAAGCCTTGAGATACTCCATGAACGACATAATGGCGGAAACGCCCGTGCATTCCTTTGCCCCGGGCGGTCGACGCCGGCACCGCAAGGCCAGGCAGAGCAGCACCGGCGTCCGGCGGGCGATCGTGCTCGCGCTGGCCCTGCCCGTCACCTCGGCGGCCCTGGCCGGCCCCTCGGCGTTCGCCGCCGAGAAGGGCATCGGCACGACGGCCAAGGACACGGCGGCGGGCCGGACGCTCGACGCGGACGACCGGCAACTGGTCGCCAATCTCGAGGCCCGCGTCATCGACCCGCGCCTGGGATCCGAGGTCAGCGGTGTGGTCCTGGACTCCGAGTCGGACACCACCTTGTGGGACCACAACGGGGCGACCGCGCTGATGCCGGCGTCCAACACCAAGCTCGCCACGGCGACCGCCGCCCTGACCGTGCTCGGCCCGGACCACACGTTCACCACGAAGGTCGTCTACGGCAACGGCACCCTGACCGTGGTCGGGGGCGGCGACCGTACGCTGACCAGCGCCGACCTCGCCGAACTGGCGAAGACCGTGGTCGCCGGGCTCAAGGCGGCGGGGCTGACGTCGGTGAAGGTCGCCGTGGACGACAGCCTCTTCGGCGCGCCGACCCTGGCCAACGGCTGGAACACCGGCTACTACCCCGACTCCGTCGCCCCGGTGCGCGCCCTGGTCGTCGACGGGCACGGCGTCCAGGACACCTCGATCGACGCCGGGCAGGTCTTCGCCCAGCAGCTCACGGCGGCCGGGGTCACCGTCGACGGCGCCGTCACCCGCGCCGAGGCGGCCCCGGGCGACGTGCCGGTGGCACGGCACCGGTCGGCAGCGCTGTCGGAGATCGTCCACAAGATGATCAAGGTCAGCGACAACAACATCGCCGAGACCCTGCTGCGGATGACCGCACTCGGGACGGGCCGCCCGGCCACCTTCGAGGACGGCACGGACGTCGTGCGCAAGGTATTGAGCCTTCGGTACGGCGTTTCCCTCGACAACTTCGAGATCTACGACGGAAGCGGCCTTTCGCGGGCCAATCGCATTCCGGCCGCCACGCTCGCGGAAATCCTCGAACTGCTGACGGAATCGCGTTACTCCCCCACTCTGGGCTCCATCCTCGACGGGCTGCCCGTCTCCGGTGAGGCCGGCAGCACGCTCGGTCCGGAATGGGGCCGCTTCGACGACGTGAACTCCAAGTGCGCGGTCGGCAAGGTGCACGCGAAGACGGGCACCCTCACCGGAGCCATCGCCCTGAGCGGTCTGACCCAGGGCAAGGACGGCAAGTGGAAGGTCTTCTCCTTCATCGAGAACAACTCCACGGCCAACCCGAACGACATCAAGGACGCCATGGACGGCCTCGCGGCCACCGTGAACGGCTGCTGGGCGTAGCGAAGAACGCCCCCCGCGCGACGAGAGGGCCGGACCCCTGCGGGGCCGGCCCTTTCGCGGCACAGCCCGACCCGTCCACCGATTGTGACCCACACCACAAGGAAACGCTGTCGTTTCGATGACTTCGAGGGCTAGTCTGACTATCAAGTGAACGAAACCGTTTCGTTCATGAGAGGCGTACGCCCCCACTCGCATGGAGAACACAGCCATGGCCTCCGTACTCATCGCCAACGACCAGTCCCTTCAACGCGTCGGCCTGCGCATGCTGCTGACCGCCGAGCCCGACCTGACCGTCGTGGGCGACACGGCGAGCAGGGCAGAAGCGGTCCGGATGAGCGCCGCGCTCCGTCCCGACGTCGTCCTGCTCGGCGGCCGGCATCCCTGGACGGACGACATCGAGACCATCCGCCGTATCGCCCACCCACCACGCCTCACCGCGGTCCCCGGCCCCACCGCGGTCCCCGGCCCCACCGAGGCCCCCGGCCCCGCCGGGCCGGTCGGGCCGGTCGGGCAGCCGCCGCGGATCCTGGTGCTGACCTCCACCGGTGACGAGGGGTACGCCTACGCCGCGCTGCGCGCGGGCGCCGGCGGATTCCTCCTGGAGGACGCCACCGCCCACGAACTCACCGCGGCCGTCCGCGTCGTGGCAGCCGGAGACGCCGTCATCACCCCCGAGCTGACCCGCACGCTCATCGACACCGTCCGCCATGAGCGCGCCCCGCGCCCCGGCGAGCGGGCCCTCGGACCCGACACCTTCACCGGGCGCGAACGCGATGTCCTCGTCGCCGTCGCCTCCGGCTGGTCCAACGCGGAGATCGCCGCACGGCTGTCCATCGCCCCGACCACCGTGAAGTCCCACGTCAGCCACATCCTCGCCAAGATCGGCGCCCGCGCCCGGGTCCAGGCGGTCGCCTTCGCCTACGAGTACGGCCTGGTACGCCCGGCGGCCTGAGGCCGACCCCGCTCCGGAGCCCCGCGCCGCGCCCCCGTCAGGCCGGCGCGGCCGTGGTGCCGCGACGGACGAGACGGGGGGTGAGGACGACCTCTCGTGCCTCGGTGCGGCCCTGGTCGAGGCGTTCGACGGCGGCGGTCACCGCGTGCCGGGCCTGCTCCCGGGCGCCCTGGCTGACGGTCGTCAGGTTGAAGCAGCTCAGCCGGGCGAGCGTGTCGTCGTCGTAGCCGACCACCGAGACGCGCCCCGGGACGGCCACGCCCGCCCGGGCGAGGGCGGCGAGGACCCCGATGGCGCACTGGTCGTTGAAGGCCACGACCGCCGTGGGCAGGTCGTCGGCCTCGATGAGCCGACGGGCCGCGTGTTCGCCGCCCTCCTCCGTGTTGTCGCCGTGCAGCACCCGGATGCCGGCCTCGAGCCCGCGGCGGCGCATGGCCGTGCGGTAGCCGCGCCGCCGGTCGGTGGCGATGACACCGTTCCTAGGGGCTGAGCGGGAGTGAGTCCTGTTTCCAGGATTCATGCTCGGCCGAACGCCCCGGACGGTGTTGGGCGTTCTGGTTGCCCGCGTTCGTTCCGCGTCCGGCGCCGACGGATCGTGTCCGTGGTCCGAGGATGCGGGGGCGGGTTCCCTCACGCCCAGAAACACCCAGTGCGGCCTGGACGGTCCGATGCCCCACCGCATCACTCCGGTGCTGTGGGGGCGGTGTCGTCCGTCGCCGGATCGGGTGTCCCTGGGCGCGCCTTCCGATCGCCACGGCGGCAGCATCGTGGCGGGTGGTCTTACGCGTTGTCGTGGTGAGGGGTTTCTGCCAGTGCTGGGCGCCCCAGCGGCTGGTGTAGGCCGGGTCCACGGCGATGACCGCGATCCCCGTCTGATCCGCCATCGAGGCCAGCCGGGCGCGGAGCCTGGCGGTGGGCATGCCGGAGATCAGCCGGCGGAAGCGTTTCCTGCGGCCGTGCTTCTCCCGGGTCTTCTCGGTGGTGAAGTCCAGGTCCTCCACCGCGACCGCCTTCACACCACAGGCGCGGGCCCAGTGCAGCAGGCGGGTCAGGGCGTGGCGGACCTGCGCGTCACGGTGCTCGCGGGTGCCGCTCAGGTCGTAGAAGAAGCGGCGCGGGCTGCCGGTCGGGTTGCCGTGGCCGTCCAGGCGCCAGGCGGCCAGGTGATCGGCGTTCATGTCGACACCGATCACGCCATGGGCGAGCGCGGCCTCGATCGGGACGGTCTGTGTAACCGGGATCTGCCAGGACGCGGTCTCATACCAGCGCTCCCGGCCGGTATCGAGGTGGATGCGGTAGGCGATCGCCCGGTCGGCCGCGACGCGGTCCGCCCACTCCGCGCCCCGGTGCGCGAACACGACCCGGCACGCCAGGACGTAGCGTCCGTGCGGGGCGTTCGCCAGATACGCCAGCGGCGCGGGGAGTCTGATGCTCACCTCGCCGTCGGGGCTGATCCGGATCGTCTCGTTGCCGTAGCGCTTGCCCGACTCACCGTCCGCCTGGCAGAACCAGCGCTCCGCCTCCCACCGCCCACGCCACACGGACTCCGTCAGCTGGGCCGCCTCCAGATGCTGCCGGTCGCGGACCAGCCGCTTGCCGCCCCGCACGATATGCACGAGTCCGGCCTCGCGGTCGGCCCGCACGGAAGCCAGCCGGTCCTGAAGCACCCGCAGCCGCCTCGACTTGGCATGCCATTCCCGCTGGGAGCGGTAACCCCCCGGCGCCTTCTTCGTCCCCTTCTGCCCGACCGGCAGCGCCAGCCGGTCCTCGATGGTGCGGACACCGGTTTCCAGGTTCTGGATGTGCGCAAGCTGGCAGCGGCGGGCCAGTGCCCACTGGTCATGCGAGGCCTTGGTGATACTGCCCGCCCACCGCGACGACGACAGCGGCGTCAGTTCCCGCTTACGGACCGCCCACCCCTCACCGGAATGCGACAGACCGTCCCGGCAGCGCGCCTTCAGATCCTTCGAAGCCAACGACCCGAGATGCCCGCCGACCAGGCGCAGCACCTTCTCATCGTCCGAGGTCAGGCACTTGAGACGGGTCCGGACGGCCACACCGGACGGCCCGGGAGTGACGAACGGCGCCGCGACACTTCTCAGCCCACGCACCCTGTCACCCCCCGCCCGGCCCCACCCGAAGATCCCGTCGCCATGAGAAACGAGCACCATCCGCGAAGGTCACGCATTCGATGAGAGAACGTCAGTTCCCCACCGAGAACGGTGCAACGCGTGGCCGGAGAACCCGGCCTGGAAGTTCGTCGCCGTGGGTCTCGGCAACGACGTCCCCTTCTGGACCGAGTTCCTGCGCGCCCTCGCCGAGATCGACCCGGACATGGCCGTGAACATCGAGCACGAGGACGCCGCCTACTCACAGACCGAGGGACTCGCCCTGGCGGCCAAGAACCTGCACAGCGCGGCATCCGCGGTCTGATCCCCCTGCGGCCCCGTACCCCGCCTTCCGGGTACGGGGCCGCCCGGCGGCTAGCCGCGGTCGCGCTGGTGGACGCGGGCCAGGAGCAGGTTCGGGTCGGGCTGCTTGAAGTACGCCGCGCTGGGGACGTAGGCGGTCCGGCCGCGTACCGCCACCGAGCTGGGGTTGGACAGCCCGTCCTGTCGGGTGAGGACGATGCGGCGGGTACCGTCCGGGCGGACCTGGGCGATCTCGCTGCCGCCGATCAGGGCGGCGAGAACCGTGTCGCGGTGCCGGTCCAGGAACGCGAAGTCGTCGATCGCGAAGAGGCCCGTCGCCCGGGTCTCGATCGCGCCGGCGCAGCCGCTCGCCCGCACGGGGATGCGCAGCAGCGTGCCCGCGTTGGTGTTGGACACCCACACGGCGTCGCGGTGGACCTTGAGGCCGTTGACTCCGACGCGGGCCGCCGGCGGTGCGTTGAGGGGCTGGAGCAGCGCTCCCTCGGCCCACGCCGTGGGCTTGCCGCCCGAGCGCGGGACGCGCCAGACGGTGCCCAGCACCGAGTCCGCGACGTAGAACACGCCCCGGCGCTCGTCGAGGGCGAGGCCGTTGGGGAACCCGTTCGGCGGCAGCTGTGCGATCTGCCGGGGCTTGCCGCCGCCGGAGGGGATGCGCCAGATGCCGGTCGCGCGGGTGCCGGTGGCGTAGTTGACGTACAGGGTGCCGTCCTGTACGCGGACGATGCCGAGGACGACGGCCCTGCCGACGACGGGTGTCTGCGGGTTCGTCACGGCGGGCAGGGTCGCGAGGAGCCGCGTCCTGCCCTGCCGGGTGACGTTGACGACCTGCCGGGCGGTGGAGAACGTCAGGTCGGCGGAGCCGTCGGGTTCGAGGGCGATGTTCTCCGGTGACTGGCCCTTGGCGAGGTCGAAGTGGGCGACGACGCGCGGAGCGGAGACCGCCGGTTCGTCCGAGACGGCGGGGGCCGTGGCGAGCAGGCCGAGGGCGAGGGCGGCGGCGGTGACGCCCGCCGAACGGGGGACTCGGGGCATGTGACCTACCTTGCGGAGCAGCCGGAAACGCCGCCGTGCGGCGGCCAGACGACCATGGCCGTGGGCCGGCGGCGCCCGCCGCAGTCGTGGCCGGGGGATCGCCCGCGTGGCCCAGGGCATCGACCCGCCTGCCGCTCACCCGGGTGAGCCGGCCATGCAGCAGACTGTGCGGTGCGGACAGCGGTGCGGACAGCGGTCCCGACCGCCGTCCCGACGGCGACCCGCCCGGACGGACACTCACCCAGAAGGAAGCACAGCGTGATCATCTTCGGCACCAAGGGATACCTCTACCAGCTGGCGATACTGACGCTCGTGTGCGGCCGTTGCGGCAACCCCGCCGCGCACACGCTGCGCAAGCGGGTCACGAAGTTCACGCTGTTCTTCGTGCCGCTGTTCCCGATCTCGACGAGTCACGCGACGCAGTGCACGTTCTGCGGTGCCGAGCAGAAGCTGACCAAGGAGCAGGCGGAGCAGTTGACGGCGCAGGCCGCGGGCGGCTTCGGCGGCCAGCAGTACGGCGCGCCGCACCAGCAGCCGCACCAGCACTGACGGGCTCCCGGCGGCTCAGCGGGTGAGTCCCGCCCTCGCACAGGCCTTCAGGAGCTCACGGGTGCAGATCTGACCCGTCGTGTACAGGCCGCCCTTGACCAGCGTCCGCTCGACGTCACGGGCCGTCACCGGACGCGGCTGGAGCAGGACGGCCGGGATGCGCTTCGTGGTGGGGCTGTCGACGGTGGTGGTGGCGCTGTCCCGGGGGTCCTCGCCCCGGCCGACGGCGACGGCCATGGCGGCGACCGCGGCGGCCTCCTTCGCGAACGGCTTGTAGACCGTCATGTACTGCTCGCCCTTGACGACGCGCCGCACCGCGTCGAGGTCTGCGTCCTGGCCGGTGACGGGCGGGAGGTCGGTGACGCCGGCGCTCTTGAGCGCGGCGACGACGCCCGCGGCGATGTTGTCGTTGGCCGCGAGGACCGCGTCGATCCGGTCCGGACCGAGGGCCGCGATGGCGGCGTTCATGTTGGTGTGGGCGTTCTGGGTGCTCCAGCCCGGGGTGTTGTAGGACCGGGCGATCCGCACCTCGCCGGTGAGGACGGACAGCGCGCCCTTGCGGTACGACTCCGCGTTGGGGCTGGTCGGATCGCCGTTCATCATGACGACGTTGTCGCTCTCGGCGCTCTGCCCCGCTTTCAGTCCCAGAGCCTTCAGGAGCGCCTCGCCCTGGAGTCTGCCGACCATGACGCCGTCGAAGCCGACGTAGCCGGTGATCGGGCCCTCGGCGAGGCGGTCGTAGGCGATCACCGGGACACCCGCCCGGTCCGCCTCCTGGATGGAGGAGCGCAGCGCCCGGGTGTCGGCGGCGTCGAGGATCAGGACCCGGGCCCCCTTGGTGATCATGGAGATCATCTGCTGCCGCTGTCGGGTGACGTCGTTCTCGGCGTTGGCGTATTCCGTCCGGCAGCCGGGGCAGAGCTTCCTCACCTGCGCCTCGATCAGCGGCCGGTCCGCGTGTTCCCAGCGCGGGACCATGCGGCTCGGCAGCAGCAGCCCGACGGTGAAGCCTTCGCCGGCCGCCTTCTCGTCTCCTCCGCAGGCGGCCAGGGGCAGCGTCAGGAGCGCCGCGGCGAGCACCGCGACGACGGCCCTGCGGCGCGTCCTCACGGCACTCCCTCCGGTACGGCGATCTCGCTCCACACCTGTTTGCCGCCGGCCACCGGGACCGACCCGAAGGCGTCCGACATCGCCTCGACCAGCAGCAGGCCCCGGCCGCCGGTCGCCTCCCAGTCGACGATCACCGGTTTGGCGGGCGCGCGCGGCGAGGAGTCGCTCACGGAGACGCGCACCCGGTCCCCGCGCAGCACCAGGTCGAGGCGGACCGGCCCCTGGGTGTGCACCAGGGCGTTGGTGACGAGTTCGGAGACGACCAGCAGCACCGCGTCGGCCGCCTCCTGGACCTTCCAGCGGCGCAGGGTGCGCGCGGTGAAGCGGCGGGCGTGCATGACGGCGTCCGGCAGCCGCCACACCATCCAGCCGGCCCGGATCGGCCGGGTCTTCATGCCGTCGTAGCGCAGCAGCAGCAGCGCCACGTCGTCCTCCCGGCGGCCGTCGTCGCCGAGGAGTTCGTCGGCCATCTTCCCCGGGTCGGCGGGGTCGGCCGCGGCGAGCGCGACGCGCGTCCTGCGCATGCCCTCGTCCAGGGGCAGGTCGGCGGCCTCGACCAGACCGTCGGTGACCAGGGCGAGGACCGTGCCGGGCGCCAGTTCGACGGCCGTCATGGGGAACTCCGCCTCCGCCAGGACGCCGAGCGGGGGGCCGCCCGCCACCTCGACCTCCTCGGTGGAGCCGTCGGGAAGGCGCAGCATGGGTGCGAGGTGCCCGGCCCGGACGAAGAGGGCGTTGCCCTCCTCCAGGTCCAGTTCGGCGTAGCAGCAGGTGGCGAACAGGTCGGTCTCCATGCCGACGAGGAGCCGGTTGGCGTGCGAGACGACCACGTCGGGCGGGTGGCCCTCGATGGCGTAGGCGCGGACGGCCGTACGCATCTGGCCCATGATCGTCGCGGCTCCGGCGCTGTGTCCCTGGACGTCTCCGATGACCAGGGCCACCCGGTCCTCGGAGAGGGCGATGACGTCGTACCAGTCGCCGCCCACCTGGAGCCCGCGTCTGGCCGGCAGATAGCGGGCGACGGCGGTCCCGCCGGGCAGTTCGGGCAGGCGCCGGGGCAGCAGGCTGCGCTGGAGCATCGTCGCGAGTTCCTGCTCGGCGTCGTGCGCGTGGGCGCGCTTGAGGGCCTGGCCGACCAGGGCCGCGGTGGCGGTGAGCAGGGACCGTTCCTCGGGGACGAACTCGTGCGGCCGGTCCCAGCCGACCAGGCACACCCCGGCGATCTGGCCCTTGGCGGGCAGCGGCAGCACGGCCAGTCCCCCGGCTCCGATGCCGGCCAGGCCGGCTTCGAGGGCGGTGCCGGTGGGCCAGAGGTCCATCCGGCCGTCCCGCAGGGCCGCCTGGAGGGTGGGCAGGGCGCGCAGCGGTGCGTCGGGCCATTCCGTGCGCCACTCGGTGCGCCACACGTCCGGCCAGGCGCCGGGCTGGGGCGGGTCGAGGGCGGTGACCATGACCCGGTCGTCCTGGACCGCGGCGAGGGCCACGTGGTCGGCGGCCAGCGGCTCGCGCAGGGCGGCGACGACCACCCGGCCGACGTCGCGGACCGTCGCCGCGTCGTCGAGGGCGGCCGTCAGCCACTGGATCCTGGAGACGTCGTCGCCGCCGCGGCGCAGTACCGGGGTCGCCGTGACCACGCCCAGGACCTGTTGCGGTCCGTCGTCCGCTCCCGGCTCCGCCCGGCAGCTCAGGCTGAGCCAGCGCATCTCGCCGGTCGGGCCCCGGACCCGGAACTCCAGGTCCCGTCGGCCGAAGGCGTCGGTGGTCGGCTCCAGGACCGACATCAGGGCGTGCATGTCCTCCGGGAGGGCGTGCGCGAGCAGGGTGTCGACCTTGCCGTCGAAGTCGTCCGGGGTGATGCCGACCAGTTCGAGCAGGGTGTCGTCGGCCTCGATCAGGCCGGTGTCCGGGGAGAGGACGAAGGAGCCGACGCGCAGGCTGCGCAGGGCGGGGCCCAGCAGCGGTGTCGGGATCGGCGGGTCCGCGCCCGGCGGGAGGAGGGCCGCGACCGCGTCGGCGTACCGCTCCAGGAAGCGGCGCTGCTCGACCTCGAAGCCGTCCGGGGAGGCCCCCAGGACGAGGAGGCAGCCCAGCCGGCTGCCCTGGATGCCGAGGGGCAGCGCACCGAGCGGGGTGTCGGCGGTCAGCCACAGGGGGTGGTGGGTGCGGAAGGCACGCGCCGCGGGCGAGTCACCGGACAGCGGCAGGCGCTCCGGCGGTGCCGGTCCGGAAGCGGCGCTTCCGGACGTGTCCACCAGCTGGAGCTCGCGCGTGCCGACCTCCGGCGCGTAGACCGCCGCCAGTGTCGCTCCGGCGAAGGTCAGGGCCCGGTCGAGGCATGTCCGCAACGTACCTCCCATCCTGCCGCAGGTGCCGACAGGTTGAGATCGGGGCACCCACCCACCAGAATCGCATATAAGGATCAACCGAACATATCCACCGCCATCCACCCTATTGTCGTCTACGGCAGGTATCACCCATGAAGGCCTGCATCAGGGACACAGCAGCCGCGGTGACCGCGGTCTCCACCGCGGTCGTCCTGACGGCCTGTGGGGCGGACACCCGCGACGAACCGGGCCCGGACGGCAGGCCGCGCATCGGTCTGTTGCTGCCGGACGTCACCACGCCCCGCTGGGAGACCCAGGACAGGCCACTGCTGGAGAAGAAGGTCCACGAACTGTGCCCCGACTGCGCGGTCGAACACGCCAACGCCAAGGGCGATGTGGCCCTCCAGCAGGAACAGATGGACTCGATGATCACCAAGGGGGTCGATGCCATCGTGCTCGTGGCCGTGGACGCCCGCTCGCTCGGCCCGGCGGTCACCAAGGCCCAGAAGGCGGACATCCCCGTCATCTCCTACGACCGGCTCGCCGAGGGCCCCATCTCGGGTTACGTCTCCTTCGACGGCAAGGAGGTCGGCCGGCTCCAGGGCCGGGCGCTGCTGAAGGCGATGGGCGACAAGGTGCCCGGCGCCGAGATCGTCATGATGAACGGCGACCCCAGCGACCCGAACACGAAGTCGTTCCAGGACGGCGCCCTGTCCGTGCTCGACGGAAAGGTGAAGATCGGCAAGGCCTACGACACCCTCCAGTGGCGCAGAGAGGCCGCGCACATGAACATGTCCGGGGCCATCGCGGCCCTCGGCGTCGAGTCGATCGACGGGGTCTACGCGGCCAACGACGGCCTCGCCGCCGGAAGCATCTCCGCCCTCAAGGCGAACAAGGTCGACCCGCTGCCCCCGGTCACCGGGCAGGACGCCGAACTCTCGGCCCTGCGGCGCATCGTCGGCGGCGACCAGTACATGACCGTCTTCAAGCCGTTCGCGCCCGAGGCCGCCGCCGGTGGCGCCATGGCGGTCGCCGCGGCCCGCGGGGAGAGTCTCGGGCAGGTGGCCACGGCCGAGGTACCGACGAGCGGCGGGGAAGCGGTCGCCGCCGTGCTGCTCACCCCGGTGTCGGTGACCGTCGACAACATCGAGGACACGGTCGTGAAGGACGGCCTGCACACCGTCCGGCAGATCTGCACGCCCCAGCTCCGGGCCGCCTGCGACCGGGCCGGACTGACCTGATCCGCATCGAACGGACACCGTGTCGGCAGGACACGCGTCGACCTGACGCCGCCGGAGCCGACGCCCTCGGGAAGGAGATGGTTTCCGTGCCGGAGATTCGCTCCGGGCGTTCCGCCGCCGTGGGCGACGTGCCCGGGGCCGTCACCGGCGCCGCACCGGGCATGCCCCCACCGGCGGCCGTACGGGAGGCGAGGTGGTGACCCGCGTGCGGGCCGCCGCCCGTGCCGTGCGGAGCGGGCCGGCGGTCCTCCGGCGCAAACTGAGCGCCGGTGAGCTGGGCTCGCTGCCCGTCGTCCTCGTCCTCGCCGTCGTGTGGATCACCTTCCAGTCCCTCAACGAGAACTTCCTCTCGCCCCGCAACCTGTCCAATCTCAGCGTGGACATCGTGGGCACCGGGATGATCGCGGTCGGCATCGTCTTCGTGCTGCTGCTCGGTGAACTCGATCTGTCCGTCGGCTCGATCAGCGGGCTCGCGGCGGCCGTGTTCGCCGTGCTGAACGTGAACAACGGGGTGCCGGAGTGGCTCGCGCTCATCGTCGCGGTGCTGGCGGGCACCGTGGCGGGGACCGTCCAGGGCTACTCCATCGCCAGAACCCGGGTGCCGGCCTTCGTGATCACTCTCGCCGGGCTGCTCACCTGGAACGGCCTGATGCTCTCCGTCCTCGGGGACAACGGCACCGTCAACCTCGACGAGAACGGGCTGGTCGCCAAGCTGACCAGCTACTACTTCACCGACGACGCCGTGGCCTACGGCCTGGCGGCGGTCGCCGCGGGTGCGGTGTTCCTCGTCTCCGACCACGACCGGCGGCGCCGCAAGGCCATCGGTATGCCGCACCGGTCGGCGCACGCCATCGCGCTGCGCACCGCAGCGGTCGCCGTGGTCGCCTTCGGCGTCGCGTACCTGCTCAACCGGTTCCAGGGGCTGCCGCTCGCCCTGCTGATCTTCCTCGTGGTGGTGGCCGGTCTCGACGTGGTGCTCCGCCGCACCCACTACGGACGGCAGGTCTACGCGCTCGGCGGCAGCATCGAGGCGGCCCGCCGCGCCAGCCTCAGCGTGACGTGGGTGCAGACCGCGGTGCTCGCGGCCTCGGGCACGATGGCCGCCGTCGGCGGCCTGTTCCTGGCCTCGCGCATCACCTCGGTGAGCCAGAGCTCGGGGTCGGGCGTGCTGCTGGTCAACGCCATCGCGGCGGCCGTCATCGGCGGCACCAGCCTGTTCGGCGGGCGCGGTACGACCTGGTCGGCGGTGCTCGGCATGCTGGTCATCCAGTCGATCGCCTCCGGCATGGCGATCACGGACACTCCCCCGGCCGTGCAGTTCGTCATCACGGGCGGGGTGCTCTTCGCCGCGGTGATCATCGACTCGCTGTCGCGGCATTCCCAGGCCACCCGCGGACGGGCGTGAGGAGACGTTCGTGGAACGGTCCCGGTGACCGTTCCACGAACGGAGGTCACGGCGTCTGCTCGTCCCCGGCGAACGCGGCGATCAGGCTGTGCGGCGCGTGGTCGCCGAACATGAGCTCGTGGAGCCGGGTGCCGTCGGCCGCGGCCTCGGTGCTGCGGGGGAACATGGCCCGCTCGTACGCGGTGAGCGCGGCCTCGACGTCGTCGGGGTGCGCGGCGAGGGCCTTGCCGAGTTCGGCGCCGTCGTACATGGCCAGGTTGGCGCCTTCGCCGTTCGGGACCGAGAGGTGGGCGGCGTCGCCGAGCAGGGTCACCCCCGGCACCCGGTCCCACCGGTGCCCGGTCGGCAGCGCGTGGAGGGGGCGCAGGACGGGGGCGGTGTCGGCCTCGGTGATCAGCGCGGTGAGCTCCGGCGCCCAGCCGTCGAACTCCCGCGCGATCCGCGCGCGGGCCCCGGCGGCATCGGTGAAATCGACGGCGTCGAACCAGTCCCGCGGCCGGGTGAGCGCCACGTAGGCGTGCAGGGTGTCGCCCTTCTCCCGGTGGGCCTGGATCGCCCGGCCCGGGGCGAGGGCGAGCAGCGACCCGCCGCCGACCGCCTTCGCGGCGGCCGGGTGCCGGGTGTCGCCGTCGAACAGGTAGGTCTCGACGTACGACATGCCGGTGTACTCGGGTACGGCGGCGGAGAGCAGCGGCCGCACCCGTGACCACGCGCCGTCCGCGCCGACGAGCAGGCTCGTGGTGACGGTGGCGCCGTCGACGAAGGTCACCTCGTGGCGGCCGTCGCCGAGGGCACGGGTGGCGCTGACCTTGTGGCCCCACCGGACGGTGCCGGCCGGGAGCGAGTCGAGCAGCATCCGCCGCAGCTCGCCGCGCTGCACCTCGGGGCGCCCGCCGGTGCCGTCGTCGGGCTCGTCGAACAGGACGGCCCCGTCCCGGTCGAGGAGCCGCAGCGCCTGGCGGCCCTCCAGGACCAGGCCGCGGAACTCGTCCATCAGGCCGGCCGCCCGAAGAGCCGGCTGGCCGTTGTGGTCGTGGATGTCGAGCATCCCGCCCTGGGCGCGGGCCGCCGGTGAGGCCTCCGCCTCGTGGACCGTGGACGTCATGCCGTGGACGTGCAGGACGCGGGCCAGGACGAGTCCGCCGAGGCCGGCGCCGATGATCGTGACATGAGTGGTCATGGTGGTTCCTTGTGTCGTACGCCTGCCGGACGGGCGCCCGGCGGGATCACCTCGAAAGGTTCCGGACCGGGCCGACAGGCCGCCGACATCGGACCGACAGCCCCGACAGCCGACCGACAGCCCGGACATCGGACCGGCACGCGGCCCCGCCGTCCGATCTCCCGGGGCGCTCTGCCCGGTCGGTGCGGGCTCGCTCCCGCGGGCGCCGCCGGTCGCGATGAGTTCCGGGCGGGGCGCGGGTCTCTTCTCGTGACCGTCGCGGGACGCCGTAGGACGCTGCCCGGCACGAGACACCACGGAGGACGCCATGACGACCACGCCGCACGACCCGACCACCGCGCTGCCCGGCCGCCCGCCCGTCGTCGACCTGGCCACCTGGCAGGCCGCCCGTGACGAGCTGCTGGTCCGCGAGAAGGCGTACACCCGTGCGGGCGACGCCCTCGCCGCGGACCGCCGCCGGCTGCCGATGGTGGAGTTCGACGGGACGGTCGAGGTCGTCGGACCCGACGGCCCGGTCCCGTTCCTGGACCTGTTCCAGGGCCGCGACGAGCTCATGGTCTACCAACACATGTGGTACGACGCCGCGCCGCACCAGGGGCAGTGCGAGGGCTGCACCACCACGGCCTGGCATCTGAGGGACGCCGTCTACCTCAACGCCCGCGGCGTCTCGTTCGCCGTGCTGACCACGGGCCGCTGGGACGAGGTGGCCTCGTACGTCGCGTTCATGGGCTACACCCAGCCCTGGTACTCGGTGCGCGACGTGGCGGCGCCGGTCGGCGGCGACATGGGGCACCTCACCTGCTTCCTGCGCGACGGCGACCGCGCGTTCCTCACCTACTCCACGACGGGCCGTGGCAACGAGCCGGTCAACGGGTCCCTCGCCCTGCTCGACAGGACCCCCTACGGCCGCGGTGAGGCGTGGGAGGACAACCCCGAGGGCCGGCCCGAGGGGGGCAGCGCCTGCTGGTCCTGGCGCACGGACGCGGACGGCAACGCCACCTGGGGCCCGACCAGCCGTCCCGTGCCGCAGTGGACCCGCCCCGGCGCGACCCCCGTGCAGACCCTCGGCCGGCACGGCCCCCACCACTGACGTGCCGCGACTCACACCGGGGCCGGGACCGGGCGGTGCCGTACGGCCGGCCGCGGGCCCGGCCGTAATCCGCTTGACCCGGCCACGGGCCGACGCTGCACTGTGGCGGGACACCACACCTCGTGGTGCCGTCATCCCGGAAGGCAACGGCAGCGATGGAGATCCGTCCCACGACCGACCAGGACCTCGACGTCTTCGTCGACACACTCCATGCCGCATTCGGGCGCTTCCCGGAAACCCCGGCCGAGGACGGCGGCGGGGTCTGGTGGTCGGCGCTCGAGATGGACCGCGGCCTGCTCGCCGTGACGGCGGACGGGCGGCCCGTCGGCACCGCCGGTGCGTACTCCTTCGAACTCACCCTGCCCGGTGAGATCCTCGCCCCGGCCGGCGGGGTGACCGCCGTCGGCGTCGTGCCCTCGCACCGGCGCCGGGGCGTGCTCGGCGCGATGATGCGGCATCAGCTCACCGAGCTGCGGGCCCGAGGGGAGTTCCTCTCCGTGCTGCTGGCCTCCGAGGCCCTGATCTACCGCAGGTTCGGCTACGGGCCGGCGACCTACACCCGGCGGCTGACGGTGCCGCGCCACAAGGCCGCCCTCGCCCTCCCCCGGGCACGCGGAACGGCCGACGCCCCGGCGACCGGCTCGGACACCGGCCCGGACACGGGCACGATCGAGCTGCTGCGGGGTGCCGAGTGCGGCGAGATCCTGGAAGAGGTCTACGACCGGTACCGCCGCGCGCAGCCCGGCGCGCTGTCCCGGCCGCACCGCTGGTGGGCCCGGCGCGCGGGGCAGGCCCCGATCTCTCCGGCCCCGCGCCACGTCGCCGTCCACCGGGACGCCGACGGCGTTCCGGACGGGTACGCCAGCTACTCGATCGGCGAGGGCGACACCTTGACGGTCGACGAGACGATCGCCGGCGACGACGCCGTCTTCACCGCCCTGGCCCGGTTCGTGCTCGGACACGACCTGGTCACCCGGATCGTGTTCAGGCACTTCCCGCCCGAGCACCCGCTGCGCTGGCAGTTCGCGGACTTCCGGGCCGCCGAGGTGAGCGACGACACCGACTGGCTCTGGGTGCGGCTGCTGGACGTCCCGCGTGCGCTGACCGCGCGCGGCTGGGGCACGGACGGCGAGCTCGTCCTCGACGTCGACGACCCGTTCCTCGGCGAGCACGGCCGCCACCTGCTGACCGTCCGGGACGGCAAGGCCGAGTGCGTGCCGACGGACCGGGAGCCCGACCTGTCCCTGGACGTGAGCGACCTGGGTTCGGTCTACCTCGGCGGTACCGCCCCGAGCACGCTCGTGCGTGCCGGGCACATCCGGGCCCACCGTCCGGGCGCGGCCGGCCTCGCCGACGCCCTCTTCCGCGCCGAGCGCTCCCCGCACTGCCTGCACTGGTTCTGACCGTGCGCCGGCCGCACCTCGGCGATGTCTTAGGTGAAACTTGCACCACTTTTGAACGCAGTGCCGCCGACGCGTCGTAGTGAGGGGTACCCGGCGCGTCACGCGCGAGGCGCTCCAGAGGCGATAGGTCGATCGTGCCGAAGAACTCACCCGCGGCTGAGGGACGAAGAAAGCCCCTCACCCGCAACTGGCCCGTGGCCAGACGGCTTCGGGCCGTGCTGCTGATCCCCGTGCTCGTCGCCCTCGTCCTCGGAGGCGTCCGGGTGAAACGCTCGGTCGACACCTGGCAGGACGCGGACGACGCGGTCCGCGTGGCGGAACTGATCCAGGCGGCGAACAAATACGCGAGCGACGCGATCAACGAGCGCGATCTGTCGGTCATCCCCCTGCTGACGGGCGCCAGGACCTCCGACACGGTCGTACAGGCCCGGAAGATCACCGACGCGGACGCCCGGGTGTTCGACGCGGCGGTCGACCGGATGCCGAAGACCGGCGGCCTCGTCCGGCGGGTACAGCTGGTCCGTGCCGGTGAGGCGCAACTCGCCGCCGTGCGGGCCAACGCGTTCACCTCCCGGATGTCCGGAGTGCGGACCGAGGAGAGCTACCACACCGTCCAGCACCCCTTGATGGAGATCTCGAACGAACTGGGCTTCGGCAGCAGCAGCCAGGCCAGCATCGGCCGGACCCTCTACGCCGTGTCCCTGACCCAGGCGGCCGAGTCCCTGATCCGGTCCATCGGGACCCACCTGCTGGTGGAGGACCGCGACCGGCTGGCCCCCGGCGAACTGGCGTCCCAGCTGGCCTCGTTCCGCTCGTACGCCTACCTCGAACAGGTCGGGCTCCAGGAGTACGTGGGCGCGGGCACCACCGCCGACGTGACGAGGCTCCAGCAGGCGCTCGCCGCCGCCGAGGAGCGCGGCAGACAGCAGACCGCCGCCGCGGCCGCACAGGCCGCCGCCGCGGGGCGCACGTTCGTCGCCCCGCCCGCCATCGACGTGATGATCGCCGAGATCGCCGACGGGAAGCCCGCCGCGGAACTGGCCGCGCGGGGCATCACACCCGAGTCGTTCTTCGCCGCGTCCACGCTCGGCTTCGACGCCTACCGGGGCATCCAGGTGAACCTCACCGACGCCGCGCTCACGAGCGCCCACGACCTCGCAGACGACGCGCGCCGGGACGCCGTCACCAACGCGGCGCTCGTCCTCGCCTCGCTGCTCGTGGCGTTTCTGCTCGCTTCCTGGGTGGCCCGCACGATGAGCACCGGGATGCGCCGCCTCAGCGCCTCGGCGATCGAGATCGCCGGCCAACGGCTGCCCGCTCTCGTCGACCAGATGTCCCGGCCCGACTCCGGCGAGGTGGACACCCGGGTCGTCCCGATCCCGATCCACACCACCGACGAGATCGGCGAGGTGGCCCGGGCCTTCGACCTCGTCCATCGCGAGGCCGTCCGGCTCGCCGCCGAACAGGCCCTGCTGCGGGGCAACATCAACGCGATCTTCACCAACCTCTCGCACCGGGGGCAGTCCCTGATCGAACGTCAACTGGCCCTCATCACCAGCCTGGAGGACAACGAGACCGACCCGGAGCAGCTGGAGAACCTCTTCCGGCTGGACCATCTCGCCACCCGGGTCCGCCGCAACGGCGAGAACCTCCTGGTGCTCGGCGGCGAGCGGCCCGCCGAGCAGTGGGACCGGCCACTGCCGCTGGTCGACGTCGTCCGCGCGGCCTGCTCGGAGGTGGAGCAGTACGAGCGCATCCGGCTCTCCGGGCTGCCGGAGGCCCAGATCGACGGCCGGACCGTGCCCGACCTCGTGCATCTGCTCGCCGAACTGCTGGAGAACGCCACGGTGTTCTCCTCCCCGCACTCGGAGGTGCGGGTGACCGCCGTGCGGCTCCCCGACGGCCGGATCACGGTCGAGATCCACGACGAGGGCATCGGGCTGGCGGCGGACGACTTCGCGGTGATCAACCGCAAGCTGGCCGACCCGCCGACCGTCGACGTCGACATCTCCCAGCACATGGGGCTGTTCGTGGTCGGCAGGCTCGCCGAGCGGCACGGCATCCGCGTCCAGCTGCGGCCCTCCGGCGAGAAGTCCGGCACGACCTCCCTCGTCATGCTGCCCGACACGGTGACCCAGCCCCTGCCGGGTACCCTGCCCGACTCCGACACCCTGACGCTGGCCCTGCTCAAGAACGTCCCGCAGCCCGAGTACGCGGGCGCCGCGCTCGCTGCCGGCGGCCAGGACTCCGGTGACGCCTTCACGGACTACGAGGCGTGGCAGGACGAGCCGGCCGGGACGCGGCCCGCCGCCGAGCCGCCCACGGACGAGCCCTCCGCCGACAAGCCGCAGCCGACGGCCGGGGCCCGCCCGCGACGACTCTCCCGGCGCGCATCCCGGAGCAACCGCCGCCCCCGCACCGGCTGACGCCCTCCCCCGGGACGGACTGCCTGCGGTGACCGCCGGGCGGCGTGCGACCGGAGGGACACGCCGCCGGACGGCCCATCCCGCCGGTTCCGGGGTCATAGGGTCATACCGTGCGCAATATGAAGAAATGCCATATCGCGTACCTGGCGTGCACCGCGGCATTGATCGGGACGGGCCTCGGCGCCGCTCCGCCGGTCGCCGCGCACAGGATCCATGTGGTCCACCCGGGGGAATCCATCCAGAAGGCGGTGGACGCGGCCCAGCCGGGCGACACCGTCCTGCTGACCTACGGCACCTATCACGAGAGCGTCGACGTGAGCACGCCCGGGCTCACCCTGCGCGGCGTGGGCCGCGGCACGGTGCTCGAACCGGCGGCGGGCGCGAGCACCGGCACCACCCCGAGCACCGGATCGGACCCCGCGAAGAACGGCAAGACCGGCAAGGCCGGGAAGGCCGCGAGCAGCTGCGCCGCGGCCGGCAACGGCATCTGCGTCGTCGGCACGAAGGACCACAACGTCGACGACGTCACCGTCGCCTCCCTGACGGTGACCGGCTTCGCCAAGACCGGTCTCTACGCCACGGAGGCCGACGGGCTGACCGTACGGCGCGTCACCGCGGTGAAGAACGGCGTGTGGGGCATCGCCACGGAGCACTCGGTCCATGGCCTGTTCCGCGACAACACCGCCCGCGACAACGGCGACGCGGGCCTCTTCCTCGCCAACACGGTCAAGGAGGAGCAGGGCGCCACGGACACCGAGGGAACCGTGGTCGAGCACAACCGGCTGGAGGGCAACCGGATCGGTGTCACCGTCCGCCGGCTGCGCAACCTGACCCTCGCGGGCAACCACCTCACGGGCAACTGCGCCGGCGTGTTCGTCGTCGGCGACGAGAACAAGCCGAAGGCCGGCTTCGTGACGGTGCGCGACAACCGCATCGAGCGCAACAACAAGTCGTGCCCGAAGACCGCGCGGCTGGACGCCCTCCAGGGCACCGGCATCGTCCTGACCGGTGCCGAGGACAGCCTGGTCACCCGGAACGTGATCAAGGACAACGTCGGCAAGTCCCCGCTGTCCGGCGGCATCGTCCTGTTCAAGAGTTTCGTGGGCACGACCAGCGAGCGGAACCGGATCAGCGACAACCTGCTGCGGGGCAACACTCCGGACCTCGTCAACACGGACACCGGCAAGGGCAACACCTTCGAAGGCAACTCCTGCCGCTCGTCGAAGCCCGCCGGCCTGTGCTGAACCCCGTGAACCCCACGAACTCCAAGAAGGAAGGCGGCACATGACGACCACTCAGTCTGCCCCTCCGCCGTCGATGCGGCTGCGGGAACTCGCGTTCGGGGCGGCATGTGCCGCCGCCGTGCGCGCGGCCGCCCGGCTGGGCGTCGCCGACGCCCTCGGCGACAGCCCCATGGCCGTGGAGGACCTCGCGGCCGCGGTGAAGACCGAAGCCCGCCCGCTGCGACGGCTGCTGCGGGCCCTGTCCTGCTACGGCGTCTTCACCGAGGCGCCGGACGGGACCTTCGCGCACACCGACGTCTCCCGGCTGCTGCGCGAGGACGACCCCAACAGCCTGCGCGCCATCACGCTGTGGTGCACCGAGCCGTGGACCTGGGACGCCTGGCCGATGCTGGACGAGGCGGTGCGCACCGGCCGCAACGTGGTGGAGGACCTGTACGGCAAGGAGTTCTTCCCCTACCTCAACGAGGACGCCCCGGAGTCGGCCGACATCTTCAACCGCGCCATGACGACCTCCAGCGTGCAGTCGGCGCGGGACGTCGCGGAGTTCCTCGACCTGACCGGGAGCACGTCGGTCGCCGACATCGGCGGCGGCCAGGGGCACGTGGTGGCGAGCCTGCTGGACAAGTACCCGTCGATGCACGGGGCGCTGCTCGACCTCCCCCGGGTGGTGGAGAACGCGGTGCCGCGTCTGCTCGCGGGCGGCGACCTCGCCGGCCGTGCGCGCGTCGTACCCGGCGACGTCCGTACGGCCGTTCCGGTGAAGGCCGACGTCTACGTCATCAAGAACATCCTGGAGTGGGACGACGAGAGCACGGCCCGCGCGCTGCGCAACGTCCGTGAGGCGGGCGGCCCCGGGACCCGGGTCGTGGTCATCGAGAACCTCGTCGACGACTCACCCTCGATGCGGTTCAGCACCGCGATGGACCTGCTGCTGCTCCTGAACGTCGGCGGGGCGAAGCACACCACCCAGAGCATGGTGGACCGGCTGACCGAGGCGGGCCTCGTCATCGACGACATCAGCCCGGTCAACCCCTACCTGCACGCGTTCGACTGCCACGTCCCCGGCTGATCCGACCGCGAAGACACCCACGAAGACACACACACGAAGACACACACAGACCACCGGTCGCCGGGCCCGCAGCGTCGCGGGCCCGGCGACCGGTGATGGTCGGCGGGGGTCAGCCGGCCGGCTCACGCTCCCAGAGGTAGAAGCGCTGCGCCATGGCGTCCTTCGGGGAACGCCAGGTCTCGGGGTCGTACGCGCTGACGTACGCGGCCAGCCGCTCGCTCACGCCCCGGAACTCGGGATGTCCGGTGATCTTGGCGATGGCGGGCCCGGGGTCGCGCTCGGACTCGATCAGGTGCATGTACACGTCGCCGAACTGGAACAGGCTGCGCCGGTTCACACCGACGAGCCGCGGCAGCTCTCCCCGGTCGGACTCCTCGAACACCTTGGCGATGTCGGGTGCCGATCCCGGGGCCATCCGGGCGACGATCAGAGCTTGGTGCATGGTGCTGTTCTCCGTCCGGCTCAGTCGGTCAGACCGGGGGTGGCACCGCGCTCGGCGGCGGTCTTCTCGATGCGGTCCCGGATCAGGCCCAGCTGGACCTTGGAGTTCCGGTTGATGTTGTCGGTCATCCACTCGTCGTCGACCGGCGCTTCCGGCTTCATCGCGAAGTCCTGCGTCCAGACCATCCGCGTACCGGCCGGCACCTCCTCGTACCGCCAGTGGATGTCCATGTGGGCGAAGGGCCCCGTCTCGACCCGGCGGGCCTTGACGGTGAGCGTGTCGCGGTCCGGCTCGCGCTCCGAGACCCAGCTCCACACGGTGCCGTTCTCGTCCGGGTGCATGGTCAGCCGGAACGTCGTCCTGCGTCCCTCCCGGGAGAGGATCTCGACGGAGGCGTACTCGCTGAACAGCCGAGGCCAGTTCTCCAGGTCGTTGGTCACCTCCCAGACCAGGTCGAGGGGCGCCGCGATGGTGATCTCGTTCTGTGTGTGTCCGGTCATCTCAGGCTCCTGTCAGGAGGGCGCTGTTGACGAGGTCGAGGAACTGCCGGGGCGACTTGGAGCGCTCGGCGTCGGGAGGCATCGGCGTGCCGTACCGGTTCTCCAGTTCGCCCACGATCCCCAGCAGGCCGAGCGAGTCGACGCCCAGGCGGTCGAAGCCGGTGTCGTCGCGGCGGAGTTCCTCCGGGGCGACGGTGACGCCGGCGGACTTCTTCATGAGTTCGGCCAGCTCTTCCACGGTGATGCGGTCAGTCATGCCATTCCCTTCCTCTGCTGCTCCGCGGCGCCTCGCTACGAGGCGTCGGTGGCGCCGTGCCGCAGCACCAGCGCCGAGTTCGACCCCATGAGTCCCCGGCTCAGGACCAGCGCCGTGCGCACCTCGGCGGTACGGGCCCGGCCGGTCACGAGGTCGAGGTCGTGGCAGATGTCGAAGACGTTGGGGGTGGGTGGGATCAGGCCGTGCTCCATCGCGAGCACCGCCGCCGCGACGTCCATCAGCGGCGCCGCGCAGTAGCCCCGGCCGATCCCGGTCTTCGGCGCCGTGACGGACACGCGCGTGCCGTGCGCCCCGAGGGCGTCGGCGATCGCCAGGGCCTCGGCGCGGTCCGCCTCCGGTACACCGAGCGCGTCGGCGAAGACCACGTCGATCTCCTCGGGCGCGCAGCCGGCCTCCTCCAGTGCTTGCCGGACGGCCTGGGCGAGCCCCTCCCTGGACTCCTCCCAGCGGGAGGCCCCGGTGAAGGTCGCCGCATGTCCGGCCAGGTAGGCCTGCACCCGCGCGCCCCGTGCCCGGGCCGCTGCCTCCGCCTCCACCACGAGCATGGCGCCGCCCTCGGCCGGCACGAACCCGCAGGCCGCGGAGGTGAAGGGGCGGTAGGCGCGGGTCGGGTCGTCGACCGTGCTGAGTTCCCCGTAGCCGAGTTGGCAGACCACCGAGTAGGGCGCGATCGGTGCCTCGGTGGCGCCGGCCACGATCACATCGGTGCCGCGGCGCACCGCCCGCGCCGCGTGGGCGAGGGCGTCCAGGCCGCCGGCCTCGTCGGCGGCGACGACCGAGCAGGGGCCCTTGAAGCCGCGGCGGATGGAGATCTGGCCGGTGCTGGCGGCGTAGAACCAGGCGATGGACTGGTACGGGCCGACGAAGCGACTGCCCTTGCCCCACAGCTGCTGGAGCTCCCGCTGTCCGAACTCGCCGCCGCCGGAACCGGCCGCGGTGACCACGCCCACGGAGAAGGGCGCGGCGTCGGTCTCCGGCCGGCCGAGCCGGGCGTCGTCCAGCGCGAAGTCGGCCGCGGCCATCGCGAAGTGCGTGAACCGGTCGGTCTGGACGAGGAAGCGCTCCTCGATCGCGGCCGACGGGTCGAAGTCGCGGATCTGGCCCGCCACCCGCAGCGGCAGGTCCTCGCAGCCCTCGCGGTCGACCCGGTCCAGGACGCTGATGCCCTCCCTGGTGGACTTCCAGAAGGTCTCGGTACTGGCTCCGTTGGGCGCGATCACACCGATTCCCGTGACGGCCGCGCGCCGTGGCTGGGGTTCGCTCATCGTGTCTTCTCCCTCGGCCGGTTCATGACCACCGCGGACTGGAAGCCGCCGAACCCGCTGCCCACCGAGAGCACGCTGGCGAGCTTGCGCTCACGGGCCACGCGCGGGACGTAGTCCAGGTCGCACTCGGGGTCGGGCGTCTCGTAGTTCGCGGTCGGCGGTACGACCTGGTTGGCCAGGGCCAGCACACAGGCGACGAGTTCGATCGCTCCGATCGCGCCGAGGGAGTGGCCCACCATCGACTTGATGGAGCTCATGGGCGTGTCGTAGGCGTGGGTGCCCAGGACACGCTTCACCGCGGCGGTCTCGTGGCGGTCGTTCTGCTTGGTGCCCGAGCCGTGCGCGTTGACGTAGTCGATCGCGGTGGCGTCGAGCCGGGCGTGGTCGAGGGCTTCCTCGATGGCCCGGGCCATCTCCAGGCCGTCGCTGGTCAGGCCGGTCATGTGGTAGGCGTTGCCGAAGGTGGCGTACCCACCGAGCTCGCAGTAGACGTGCGCGCCGCGGGCCCGGGCGTGCTCGAGCTCCTCCAGGACGAGTACGGCGCCGCCCTCGCCCATGACGAACCCGTCACGGTCGGCGTCGAAGGGACGCGAGGCGTGGGCCGGGTCGTCGTTGTTCGAGGAGGTGGCCTTGATCGCGTCGAAGCACGCCATGGTGATCGGCGAGATCGGCGAGTCCGAGGCGCCGGCTATGCATATGTCGGCCCGGCCCTCCTCCACGGTGTGGAAGGCGTACCCGACCGCGTCGAGCCCGGAGGTGCAGCCCGTGGAGACGGTCTGCACCGGACCGCGCGCCCCGAACCGCTCCGCCACCGTCGAGGCCAGCGTGCTGGGCGTGAACGCGCGGTGCAGGTGCGGGGCCGCCTCCCGGTGGTCCACGTTCCAGCGCTGCCCGCCGTGGCTGACCGCGACGTAGTCGTTCTCCAGCCGGGTGGTGCCGCCGACCGCGGTGCCCAGCGAGACACCAACCCGCCAGGGGTTCTCGGCGGCCAGGTCCAGACCCGCGTCGCGTACCGCTTCGTCCCCGGCGACCAGGGCGAACTGGATGTAGCGGTCGCACCGCTCGACGTCCGTCGCGGCCAGGCCGTGGGCCGCCGGGTCGAAGTCGCACTCGGCGGCGATCCGCGACCGCAGACCGGTCGGGTCGAAGAACGTGATGGCCCGCGTCGCCGTGCGTCCGTCCGCCAGGAGGTTCCAGAAGGCCGGTACGCCTATGCCGCCCGGGGCGACGATGCCTATGCCGGTGACCGCCACTCGTCTCGTCATGAGCGCACCTGACGTCGCTCGGCCGACTCCGCCCCGACCACGGCGGGCTCGGCTTCGGTTCCCTCGGTGTCGACGTGGCCGAGCGGCGGGCTCGGGGCCAGCGGGCCGAGGTGGAAGACCATACGGGCCTCCACCTTGCCGACGTTGCGGAAGCGGTGGCGCACGTTGAGGGGGATCAGGAGCCCCTGCTCGGGCTGGAGCGGGTGCGGCTCACCGTCCAGGTCCACTTCCAGCTGTCCGCACACCACGTACACGAACTCCTCGGAGTACGGGTGGTAGTGCTCACCGATGCGGTCGCCGGGCTGGATGAGGGCCAGGCCCATGAAACCGCTGGTGGCTCCCACCGTGGCCGGGGTGAGCATGGCGCGCAGGTCGCCGCCTCGCCGGGTGTTGGGCTCGACCTCGCTGAGATCCATGATTCTGTGACGAGAAGTGATCACGACTTCCTCCGATGATGTGGTGCACCGTCGTGGCAGGGGCGGGGCACCGCCCCTGCCAAGTGATGGCGGATCAGGCGTCGGGCGACCGGCGGTCGGTGACGAGATCCATGCGCGCCAGTTCGAGGAAGCGCGCGAGACGGCCGTCCTTCGACTTGGACGCGCCGGCGGCGTCGTCCTGGAGCGTCGTCAGTTCGGCCACCTGTCCGGGGTCGGACAGACCCAGGGCCTGTACCGGGTCGGCGGCCTCGAGTCCGCCGCGCACGTCGATCAGCCGTACGACGACGTCGTCGCGCTGGAAGATCGTGCTGCGCAGGACCGGGCTGCGCGGGTCGTCCGCCGCCGCCTCGTCCTGCCGGGCGAGCAGCTCGGCCAGCTTCATGCCGCGGCCCGGCCGGGCCGGGTAGTACAGGGCGTACCGCTCGGCCTGCGGGTTCTGCCGCTCCTCCGCCGTCACGTGGTGGACGGCCGGCAGCGCGGCGCGGGTGAAGAAGACCCGGGCGGACTCGGGGTCGTTGAGGTCCCGGTCCTGCTCCAGATGGGGGTTGATGGCCTCCTCGACGGCCCGCACCTCGGGCTGCCGGGAGACGTGGCGCAGGGCGGAGAGCAGGTCGCCCCGCACCTCGATGGCCCGCACCACCCGGTTGCCGTGCATGAACAGCGAGGTGCGGCAGAGCCGGGTGGTGTCGTCGACCTGCGGCTCGGGGGAGGCGTAGTCGGCGAGGATCTTGGCGACGATCTCCTCGCTGCCCGGCTTGACGGTGAAGGTGAGCGCGTGCCGGATCACGCCGTCGCCGATCCTGGGCGCCGTCTGCAGCCGGCGCTTCGCCTGGTCGGCGGCCACCGCCGGGCCACCCGTCTCGCGGACGACGTGGAAGCGCAGCGAGCGGGTGTCGCGCACGCAGCTGTGCAGCGGCTCCACCATCGCCACGTGCTCCTCGCTGTTGACCCAGGCGAGGAACGGCGGGGCGCTCTCCCACTCGCTGGTGATGAGCCACTGCGAGGGGTTCTCGATGGACTGGCACAGCTGGTCGCTGACGTGCCCGGGGACGGACGCGACCTGGTTGCAGAGCTGCTCGTACGCCTCGAGGAACTGCTGCTGGGCGCCGTCGTAGACGTCGACCAGAAGGACGACGCGGAGCCGGGAGCCGTCGAACACGGACTGGGAGACACGTTGTGACGCCTGTCGCGCCCGCGAACCTGCAACACGTTCGGAGGTGGTGGTCATCCTGCGCACATCTCCTTCGCGGAGGGGAAGAGTGAACGTCGGCCGCGGTGATGCGACGTCAGCGTTCCTCGATCCTGTGCCCGTCCCCGCAAGCGCGCGACTCGGATGAACTACGTGGGTGACTGGGCGGCCGGCCGTCAGACGAGATGAGCGAAGACGACCAGGTTGTCGGTGTAGTCCTTGACCCGCCGGTCGTAGGCCCCCGCGCAGGTGATGAGCCGCACCTGCGCCTCGGAGGTGTCGCTGTACACCCGTTCGCTGGGGAAGTCGGCCTTGTCGAAGGTCTCCACGCTGTCGACCCGGAAGGACGCCTTGGCGCCGTCGGCCCGCAGGACCTGGAAGCCGTCGCCCTTCGCCAGCTCGCTGAGCCCCGCGAAGACGGCCGGGGAGGTCTTGGTGTCGACGTGCCCGGCGATGATCGCGGTACCCGTCTCGCCGGGTGAGGCTCCCTTGGAGTGCCAGCCGACGAGGTTGACGTCGTTCGCGGGCGGCGGCTCCAGCCGGCCGTCGTCGCCGATGGCGAGGTCGACGAAGGGGGCGTCGACCCCGATCTTCGGGATGAACAGCCGCACGGGCCGGGAACGCGGCAGATGCTTGCCCACCGGGTCCCCGGTGTCCGCTTCGCCGGCGGTCGGGGCCGGCGCGTCCGGCGCGCGGGCGGCGGGGACCGAGCCGGCGGCGGGCGGGGCGTGCGGCGGGCTGGCGGTACCGGTCGAGGTGTCGTTGCCGCCGCCGAACAGGTTCAGCGCCGGGAGCACCGCGACCGCGGCGCAGACCATCATCACGCCGGCGCGGGACGTTCCCTCTTCGGTGGGCGTCGGCTCGGTGCCGGAGGGTTTGGCGGGGTCGGAGGGAGAAGGGGAGGAAGGGGGAACTGCCATCGGGGACCACCTCATTCGGGCACGGCAGCGGGGCGGACAGAGCACGGGGAGCGAGCCGGGCCGCCACACGGGGGTACCGGTGGCGGCCGCGGCTTCGCTATCGCGTCCGGCATGGGTCAGGCCACGCTTCCGGCCGTCTTCCTGCGGCGCAGGGCGTAGAGGCCGGTGCCGGCGACGGCGAGGACGCCGAGTCCGGCCGCGGTCGCCGAGGGGGTGGCGAGGCCGCCGCCGCCGGTGTGCATGCCGCCGCTGGGCTTGTCGTGCTCCTTGCTCCAGCCGCCGGACTCCTCTTCCTTCCCGCCGTTCCAGGAGTCCTTGCCGTGCTCGCCGGTGGAGCCGCCCTTCTCGGTGTCCTTGTCCTTGTACGTCTCGGGGTCGTACTTGGGGTCCACGGCCACGCCGCCGCCGTCGTTCACCGAGGCGAGCGCGCCGCCGCCGGTGTGGATGCCGCCGTGCGGGGAGTCGTGCTCCTCCTTGCCGTGCTCCTTGCCCTGCTCCTCCTTGTCGTGCTCCTTGCCCTGCTCCTCCTTGCCGGAGGAGGAGTCCTCCTCCTTGCTGTACGAGGAGCTGTCCTCCTTGCTGTAGGAAGAGTCGTCGTGGTCCGTGTCACCGGCGGCGTAGGCGCCGGGGGCGCCCATGGCGAGGGCGGCCGAAGCCGCCGCGGTGGCCAGGATCATGCGAGCTGAACGCATCTGATGGTCCTTCCGTCACGACCGGGCAGCCGACACGTCGTCAGCTCGGTTGACCCGACCGGGATGTGATCCACCGTCAGCCGCCCGTCGCCGCGGCACCACTCGGGGCGTTCACACGGGTGAAGCCCGCGGGGTCAGACGAGCCCCAGCCCGGTCTTCAGGACCTGGCGCAGCGTCGCCTCCGCGTCCGCGTCCGGACCCGGCGCGCGCCATACGACGAACCCGTCGGGCCGCACGAGTACGGCGCCCCCGCGTGCCGTGCCGTGGCGCTCCGCCCAGTCGGCGTCGCCCTCCGGCACCAGGTCCGCGTCGGCTCCCGTGCCCACCCGGTACGACCTGAGCGGGAGGACCAGCTCCTCGGCGAGGCGGGTGGCGGCCTCGTGCCACCCGCTCGGCTCAGCGGCGTCGCTGAGCAGGACCAGGGTCCGCTCGTAGAGGTCGAGGGTCGAGATCCGTTCGTTCCCGCGGCGGACCCACAGGTGAGGTGCCCTGCTGCCGGGTCCGCCGGTCAGGTCGAGGCGCTCCGGCACGACCGGGACCGCGGGGTCGGCGCCGACGACGGCGCCCTGCGGGTAGCGGTAGCCGAGGGCCACGTTGAGGATGCCTCGCTGGGGACCGCCGCCGCCGGCCGCGGGCGGCGCGGCGAACCCGGGGTGGCTGTGCTCGGCCGACCGGACGGCGGCCCGGGCGCTGGTGGCCTCGGCCACGGGCCGGCGCTCGGCGTCGTAGGTGTCCAGCAGCGCCTCCCCCGCCCAGCCGTCGACGACCGCGGCCAGCTTCCAGGCGAGGTTGTGCGCGTCCTGGATACCGGTGTTGGAGCCGAAGGCCCCGGTGGGGGACATCTCGTGGGCCGAGTCGCCGGCCAGGAACACCCGTCCCGACCGGTAGCTGCGGGCGACCCGCTGGGCGGCGTGCCAGGGCGCCTTGCCGGTGATCTCCACGTCGAGGTCGGCGACCCCGACCGCCCGGCGGATGTGCTCGACACAGCGCTCGTCGGTGAACTCCTCGAGGGTTTCGCCGTGTTCGGGGTGCCAGGGGGCGTGGAAGACCCAGTTCTCGCGGTTGTCCACCGGCAGCAGGGCGCCGTCGGCCTCCGGGTTGGTCAGGTAGCAGACGATGAAGTGGCGGTCGCCCACGACGTCGGCGAGGCGGCGGGAGCGGAAGGTGAGGCTGACGTTGTGGAACAGGTCGCCGGGCCCGCTCTGACCGATGCCGAGCTGCTCCCGGACAGGGCTGCGGGGGCCGTCGGCGGCGACGAGGTAGTCCGCGCGGATGGTGGTGTGCTCACCCGTGCTACGGCTCTTGACCACGGCGGTGACGCCGGTGGCGTCGCTGTCGAAGGACATCATCTCGGTGTGGAAGCGCAGGTCGCCGCCGTGCCGTTCGGCGTGCTCGAGCAGGACCGGCTCCAGGTCGTTCTGACTGCACAGGCACCAGGCGCTGGGGCTGAAGCGGGCCAGACCGCCGCCCGGGTCGATGTCCCGGAACAGCCACTCGCCCGCGTCGCCGACCAGGGTGGGCGCCTGCAGGATGCCGTGGTTGTCGGCCAGGGTGGCGGCGGCCTCCTGGATCGCCTGCTCGACACCCGCCACCCGGAACAGCTCCATCGTGCGGACGTTGTTGCCGCGGCCGCGGGGATGGATGGAGGTGCCCGCGTGGCGCTCCACCAGCACGTGCGGTACTCCCAGCCGTCCCAGGAACAACGAGGTCGCCAGGCCGACCAGGGAGCCGCCGACGATGAGGACCGGCACCCTGATGGTGTGGGGTCCGGTCTCTTCGGCTCGTTCTTTCGTCACTCTCGCCTCCAGCGCGTCGATTCCGCCGACCCGGCCGGATACGGCGGAGATCCTCATGCATGCCCCGTGGAGGTGACGGCGCCTCAGGCTTCACCCGCCTGCGTCGCGGCGCCGGACGGGCCGTCCGGCGCCTCGTGAACCGTCGGACCCCGCACACCTTCGGGTGTACGGGGAACGGTTCCGATCGGCCGGCGTCTCGGCCGGGTTCTCGGACGGACTCCCGGCCCGGGTCCCGGACGGGCTCTCAGCTGCCGACGTAGAAGCGGACGGTCGTGCCCTCGTCGGAGGTGTGCAGACGGACCAGATCCGCCACGTAGTGGACCAGCATCAGCCCGCGGCCGCCGATCTGACCGCGCGCGGGCGGTCTGCGGCCGGCGAGCGGATCGGACAGCCGGCCCGCGTCCCTGACCTCGCACACGACCTGTCCCGCCCGGGCCCAGAGGGCGAGCGTTCCGCGTCCGGCGCCGTGCACCACGCTGTTGGTGGTCAGTTCCGCCACCGCCAGCTCGGTGTCGGCCAGCCGCTGCCCGGCCAGGCCCAGCCGTCGGGCCTCCTCGACCGCGAAGGCGCGGGCCGCGTACAGCTCGTCGGCGCCGAACGAGAACACGGCGGCGTCCGGCGCGGGCACCAGCTCCTCGTTGTAACGAGCCACGACGGAACGCCAGTCGTAGTCCTCGCTGACGCTCTCCTTGTCGCGGGTCATGACCGTCGGGTGGGTGATCCTCGCGTCGGCCAGGACCTCCTCGTCCAGGCGTGCCTCGTCGTAGGGGCAGAGGATGGTCACCGGACGGCCCTCGAAGGCCGCGTTGATCAGTGCCTCGTGCTGCGCGCAGGCCGGGTACTCGACCGCGCTGCGGCCCGCCCAGATCGGCTCGCCGATGATGCGGACCCGCCCCCGCTGATGGGAGTCGGCGAACGCGCGTAGCACTCCGGGAATGATCCGGCCCGGGTTGCGGCCCGCCACCGTCATGTCCAGCAGACGAACGGCCCGGGCGTCCGCGCCCAGTCCGGCCCTGATCAGCTCCAGGTTGGGTCCCGGCACCGCCACCGCCACGGGTTCGCCGAGGTCCAGGCCCTCCTGCACGAAGGACACCGTCCGGTCCACGTACTCCTGTTCGGTGCGGTAGAACAGCGCGGGGTGTTCGAACGCCTCGTGGGTCGCCACCGTGTTCATCGCGGCGCCACCTCGATCCTGCCGAGGCCCGGCCAGAACAGGCTCAGTACGCGCGGCACCTGCGGTGGCGGATGCTCGACCACCACCCGGCCTCCGGACAGGCCCAGTGCCGTGACGGCGAGCGCCGCCACCCCCGCCACGTCGACGAACGCCACTTCCGACAGCTCCACATAGGACACGTCGGCGTGCTGCCGGGCCAGGCCCGCCAACGCCTCTTCCCAGGGCGAGCGAGTGATCTCGCTGATCTCGCCCCGGGCCCGAATACCGGGCCGCCCTGTCAACGGTCCCACCTCCAGCACGGCCGCGCCGCGCCCCGGCCCGAGCCCGTCGTCTCCCTGCGAGACGTCCACCACCCGCGGTCTCCTTCGCTGTCTGCCGCTCACCGGCACCAGCGTAACGCGGCCCCCTGCACCGTCGGTGCGCTGCTCGAACAGCGGCCTCGGCCCGGCGGCCGGGAAATTCCCGGCGCGAGACGTAACCTGGCCCGCACCGCACGAGGAGGCGGATGCGGACGACGGCCGAACCCATGGTGACGTGATGTGTTGGAGTGCGACGGCCGATCTGATGGCGGGCGCCGGTGTGGCGGCCGTCGGGGCGGCCTGCGTGACGCGGGTCCGCGACCGCCGGGATCTTCCCCTTGCCGCGCTGCCGCTCCTGCTCGGGGCTCATCAGATCGTGGAGGCGGTGGTCTGGGACTCGGGCGGGGGCAGCGGGGCCGCCACCGTCGTCTGGGCCGTGATCGCGCTGCCGCTGCTGGCGGTGTGGGTGCCGGCGGCCGTGCGGTGTGCCGCCCCGCCGGCCGCCCGGCGCAGGCTGAACTTCCTCCTCGCGCTCGGCGTCGCGACCGCCTCGGGGCTCGCGGCCGCTGTCGCCACCGGCCCGGTGACGGCCGAGATCCGCGGCCACACGGTCGGGTACTCGGTCCACCTCTCCCACCCGGCCGTGCTCGTCGCGGGCTATCTCCTGGCCACCGTCGGCTCCCTGCTGCTCTCCGGCGACCGGCGGCTGCTGGTCCTGGGGGTGGTGGTCGGCGTGGGCGCGGCGGCCTGCTTCACGCTGTGGCGGCTGGAGTTCGTCTCGACCTGGTGCGCGTTCGCGGCGCTGTGGTCGGTGCTGCTGTTCGACTGGGTACGCCGGCGGCCGGACGCCGCGCAGCTGCCGCCGAGCCGGACGAGGAACTCCGGCGCCGCCCGCTGAACGCACGCCCGGCCGCAGGAACTACCGCGGGTCCTCGGCGGGGGATTCGCAGGTGATCTCGTCCCGCGGGGTGTAGTGGGTGCGGAACGGCTCCCGCCGCACTTCCCTGCCGTCGTTGTAGAAGACCCGGTCGACGGTGACGTCGAAGCCCTCGAGCGGGGTCTGCGGCACGCACTTCTCGTCCGTGCTCACCTTCCGCTCCGGCTGCCGCACCTGGGTGCGGGGCCCGGTGACCGACTTGATCTCGTCGTACTTCCTGGTGCCGAGGAAGGTGACGGTCACCGAGGTGTCGGTGGCCTCGGCCTGGATGTAGAGCGCGTGGCCGGAGTCGTTGGCGAACCTCAGATCGAGGCTGCCCCAGGCGACCGTCGCCTCGCGCCCCTGCGGATAGCGCTCGATGTAGAAGGAGTGGGCGCCGTACTCCACGGGCTTGACCCCGGCGAAGAACATCGCGTTGAACATGGTCGTGGCCATGGTCGAGACACCACCGCCGGGCGCCTTGGTGAACTCGCCGTCGAGGATCATGATGCCCTCGCCGAAGCCGTTGGCCTCGGTGCGCTGCCCCACGGTCCGGTTGAAACTCCAGGTCTTGCCCGGCATGACGAGGGAGCCGTTGATGAGCTGTGCGGCCCGCCCGATGTTCTTCGTGCGGTACGCGGCCGGCTCGAAGTGGACGGTGAAGGAGGACATCTTCTCCGTCAGCCCCAGCCGTGCGGCGCTGTCCCGGGTCACCTGCGGCTGGGTCCGCAGTGCGGCCACCGCCCCGGTGCGGGCCGCTCCGCCGGACCGGGTGAGCAGCGGCAGCACGGCCTTGCCCAGTGCCTTGTCGGTGATCCGGACGCCGGTCCGGGCGTCGTCGGCCACCACGACCCGGTCGCCGTCCAGCCGCACGCCGGCGTTCGTGGCGGTGGTGGTGACACCGGCCAGCGGGCGGGCCACCGAGGGGGCCGCGCGCAGTCCCTTGTCGTCCAGCTTCGGCACCAGCCGGCCCGCGCTGTCGGGCCGCATCGTCAGATGCTCGCCCAGCACCTTCTGCCCGATGGTGAACCGCTTGCCGCCCGTGGTGAGGGTGACCGGCGCCGACATGGCCGGCCGCGCGAACTCGCGCACCGCGCGCCGCACCTCGTCCGCCGTGACCTTCGGCCGTGTCTCGCGGGCGGGCAGGGCCGCGACCGCGCCCGCCTCGCCGCGCAGGAAGGAGGTCCGCAGGGTGCCGACGGCGGCGTCCACGTCCAGGGTGTAGCCGGGGCGCGGGGCGACCTGCTCGACCCTGCCGTCGGCGAAACCGACCGTGCCCTCGCGGACCTTCTGGTCGAGGGTCTTCGCCAGCTTCCCCAGAGCGGTGCGGGCCTTGTTCTCGTCGAGGTGTACGACCGGCTCCTCGTCGCCCCCGGAGCCGAAGAGCCCGCCGACCAGAGCGACCGGATCGGAGCCGACGCGGGCCACCCGGTCGACCGTGCGCTCGGCGTCGAAGGTGAGTCCGGCCTGCCGCGGGTCGACGGTCGCGCTGCGGTCCCCGACCCGGACGGCCAGCTCCCGCGAGCCGGCCGCCGTCAGGTGCTCGTCCAGTTCGCGGACGGCTTCCGCGCGGCTGAGGCCGCCGATGTCCACGCCCCGCACCGTCGTTCCCGGCTCGATCTCACCGCCCGTGAGCAGCAGCCCGGTCAGGTACAGCGCGCCGACGCCGAGGGTCAGCGCACCGCCCGCCAGGGCGAGGGGCGGCACGGAGGCTGTTCGGGGGCGCATGGGTCTCCAGGACGGACGATCGACGGGTGATCCGCCCCGCTGCGCGACGCCGCACACGGGACAGCGTCGAACACGAAGGGGCAAGCACGGGCAAGCACCCCAAGCTACCCAAAATGCGCGATGAGATCATATGTCCGAGAACACGTATGTTCCGGATCACGTCGGTTCCGGAACACGTCTGTCCCGGATCAGGTCGTCCGGCCCCGGATCAGTCGGTCGACGGGCCGGTCGACGGGGTGGCCGGCTCCGCCGCGATCCGGCGGTAGGCGGCGCGGGCCTGGATGATCCGGGCGAGCACGGTGCCGACGAGTGTCGCGGCGCACAGGCAGGCGAGCCAGAAGGTGTCCCGGTGGCCGGCCCAGGTGAGCGTGCCCGCGGGCGGGATGGCGAAACCGTTCAGGGTCAGCCAGCACAGCACGGCGGTACCCGGGGCCGCGGTGAAGCGGGCGCAGAGCCCCAGCAGGGCCGCCAGCAGGGACAGCGCGGCCAGGGCGAATCCGGGGCGGTCCGAGCCCACCAGCATGTTGTGCACCGCCACCAGGACCAGCGCGCCACCGAAGGCCGTGGCCCACACCACCGGCGTGGCGACGGGCTGGGGCACGGGCCGGGCGCCGGACCTGAGGGACACCCACTCGATCATGCTGCACGCTTCCTTCCGGCCCCCATGCCCCCGGAACGCCGGCCGCCACGGCAGCGTGGACCTCGACGCGTATTCTCCCACCCGGTCGCCGAGCCCACTCCCGTCGCCCCGTTCCCGGTGCCGGCCAGGGTGGCATCGACAGATGTTCGAAGGTCAGTCCGTACTCGGTGGCCGGCGGACCGACGCGATGGGGTGGATGAGAAGGAGAGCGATGTCGTCGCTGCGCGGGGTCGAGCGGCGGGCGTGCCGGACGAGGGTGTCCGCGAGGGCGTTCATGGTGCCGGGCCCGGTGCGGCCGAGTTCGCGGGCGAGGGCGTCCACGGCGTCGTCGATGTCGATCCCCGGGGCTTCGACCATGCCGTCGGTATAGAGGGCCAGCACCGAACCGGGAGGCAGCGGGACCTCGATGGACTCGTACCGGGCGTCCGGCTCGATGCCCAGCAGGAGCCCTGGCGGCACCTGGAGGACTTCGGTGCGGCCGTCGGGGTGGCGCAGCAGCGGGGGCGGGTGGCCGGCGCTGGCCAGGCACGCGAGGTGCGCGGTCAGGTCGAGGTGGACGTAGAGGCAACTGGTGAACAGGCCGGGGTCGAGGTCGGTGAGCAGGCGGTTGGTGCGGGCGAGGACCTCGTCGGGAGCCGCGCCGGCGTTGGCGTGGACGGCGGTGCGGACCTGGCCCATGAGCGCCGCCGCGTTGACGTTGTGCCCCTGGACGTCACCGATGGTGGCGGCGGCCGTGGTGGTGTCGAGGCGGATGAGGTCGTAGAAGTCGCCGCCGATGTCCAGGCCGCGAGTGGCGGGGAGGTAGCGGGCGGCCACGTCCAGACCGGGGACCCGGGGCAGGGTGTGGGGCAGCAGACCGGCCTGGAGGTTGTGGACGAGCTGGTGCTTGGTGTCGTACAGACGTGCCCGGTCGAGGGCTTGCGCGATCAGCCCGGCGGTGGAGGTGAGGACGGCCCGCTCCTCCGGAAGGAAGGGGTGGGGCCGGTCGTAGGCGAGCACCAGGGAGCCGACGGGGCGTCCCGAGGTGATCAGCGGCAGGAAGGCCCAGGCGGCCATGCCGTCCTGGAGGACCGCGGGGGGATACGCCCGCCTGAGCTCGGCGAAGGTGGCGAAGAAGCCCGGAACGCCCGTGGTCAGGGTGCGCACGGCGGGGGTGTCGGAGGTGAGCGGGGCGGCGTCGAAACGCTGCATGAGGTCGGCGGAGTAGCCGCGGTAGCCGATGATCCGCAGGCGTCCGTCCTCCGCCGTCATCAGCGCGAGGGCCCTGGCGCCGAAGGCGGACGGAAGCTGTTCGGCGACCTGGTCGACCACGTCCCGGACCCCGACGGCCTCGGTGAGCGTGGCCGCCAGGTGCATCAGGTGGTAGAGGGTGGCGGCCCGGCCGGACGAGGCGGCGGCCGCCGGGTGCGGTCGCGGCGGGCCGGTGAGCGGAGCGTGGGCGTGCGCCGAGTGCGTGGGGGCGATGTACACGCTGATGCCGGAGGCGTCCGGGTGCAGCCGGAAGGACAGCCACTGGTCCGGCGGCCGCAGCGCGGTGAAGGTGGTCGGTTCGCGGCTGATCAGGGCCGCCCGGTAGCTGTCCTCGGCGATCGGGTCGTCGAGCCAGGGCAGCGCCTCCCACGGCTTGGTGCCGAGCAGGTCGGGGACGGCGGAGCCGAGCAGCCGGGCGGCCGTGGTGGTGGCGAAGGTGATGCGGCCGTCCACGTCCAGCGAGCAGCAACCGCCGGGAAAGCGCTCGGCGAAGTCGACGGCGGACTGCGCCTGGGCCGCTGCCACCGGCCGGGCCCGGAGCGGCGGCAGCACCCGTGGCACCCCGCCGACCCGCACGGGGTGTCCGTCGGCGGCGGCCCGCCGCAGGAACTGGCCCACCCGGAGGCAGAGGCCGGTCATGGCCTCCCGTTCGCGCACGCTCAGCTGCGCCGGGTGCGAGGCGGGCCACTGGAGCACCAACCCGCCCCGGACCCCCTCGCCGGTGGTGATCGGGGCGGCGGCCAGCGAGAAGCGGTACGGCACGACCAGCGACAGACGCGGATAGCGGCGCGCCATCTCCTGCGCGCCGCCGATCCACACCAGGCGTCGTTCCCGCACGGCGTCGGACACCGGGGAAGCGGCCGTCAGCGCCACTCGCGCCCAGGGCATGGAGATCTCCCAGGGGAGCCCGCCCAGTACGGCGAGCCACAGCACCGGTTCGTCGGCCGCCGGCAGGTACAGGGCGATCACGGAGGCGCCGGTCTCCCGCGCGGCCTCGGCCAGGATCTCGTCCAGCGACTCCGGACCGCGGCCCCCACCCGACCCGGCAGCGGCAGCATCCGGCACAGTCTCACCTTCCCCGCAGCGCAGGGGGCGCTCGCCGAACGACGCGCAGACCCCCGGGCGCCGAGGGCCGTCACCCCTAGGGCGGACCCTACGCCGACCGTGCGGACCCGGCATTTCGTCGGGCCCTCGGAGGGCGTCCGTGCGCCGGGGTGAGCCGTCGTCCGCCGTCTTCGCGCCCCGCATCGCCGCTTGTCAGCGCCTCTGTGTGGGCACTACTGTCACCACGCCTTGGTGAACGGGAAATCCGGTGTGATGCCGGTGCGGCCCTCGCCACTGTGATCGGGAAGTCCGGCTCCGGCCCTCGCGGGCAGCCACTGGGTCCTTGAGACCCGGGAAGGCGGAGCACGGGCGGTGGTACCCGTGAGCCAGGAGACCGGCCAAGGCACGTCAACCATCCACGAGGTGCTGGAGAGGGTCTGCTCAGCCATGCACATAGCCGAGGGTTTTCTGCCTCCGGCGCATGCGATCGCCTGGGGCGTCGCATCCGCGCCATTCGTCGTCCACGGAGTACGGTCACTCACCCGTGAGGTCAAGGAGCACCCCGAGAGCACTCTGCTCCTCGGCGCCTCCGGAGCCTTCACGTTCGTACTGTCCGCGCTGAAACTGCCTTCGGTGACCGGGAGTTGTTCACACCCCACCGGCACGGGGCTCGGCGCCATCCTGTTCCGGCCGCCGATCATGGCGGTGCTGGGCACCATCACCCTGCTCTTCCAGGCCCTGTTGCTCGCCCACGGCGGCCTGACGACGCTCGGCGCCAACGTCTTCTCGATGGCCGTCGTCGGGCCCTGGGCCGGTTACGCGGTCTACCGGCTGCTGCGGCGGTTCGACGTGCCGCTGATGGTCACGGTGTTCTTCGGCGCGTTCGTGGCCGACCTGTCCACCTACTGCGTCACCAGCGTGCAGCTGGCGCTCGCCTTCCCGGACCCGAGCAGCGGATTCCTGGGCGCGCTCGGCAAGTTCGGCTCCATCTTCGCCGTCACCCAGATCCCGCTCGCGGTCAGCGAGGGGCTCCTCACGGTGTTCGTGATGCGACTGCTGACCCAGTCCAGCAAGGGTGAACTGACCAGGCTGGGCGTGCTCGCGACCGGCGGCCGGACCAAGGCCGGCGCCGGGACCGAGGCCGGGACCGAGGCGGTGGCCCGGTGAGCCGTAACGCGAAGATCAACGCCCTGCTGCTGTTCGTGGTGGCCGCGCTGGCCGTCCTGCCGCTGGCCCTCGGGCTCGGCGACCACAAGGAGGAGCCGTTCACGGGCGCCGACTCGGAGGCGGAGACGGCGATCACCGAGATCCGGCCGGACTACGAACCCTGGTTCTCGCCCCTGTACGAGCCGCCGTCCGGCGAGATCGAGTCGGCACTGTTCGCCCTTCAGGCGGCCCTCGGTGCGGGGGTCCTCGCCTACTACTTCGGTCTGCACCGGGGACGGCGCCAGGGCGAACTCCGGGCCCTGGCACAGCGGGACACCACGACCTCGACGACAGCGAGGACCTCGCGGAGCTCCGAGAAGACCGGGAACACCGAGAACGCGGCGAGATCGCATCCCTCCGAGAGCGCCTCCGAAGCGTCCGCTCCCGAACGGACCTGAGCCCGCGTGCTGCCGATCGACGCGGCGGCGCACAGCAGTCGCTGGCGCCACCGCCATCCCGTGGACAAGGCCGTGCTGGGACTGGGCCTCACCGTGCTCGCCATCTCCCTGCCGCCCTGGCCCGGCGCCGCCCTGGTCCTGGTGACGGCGCTCGTCATCCTGCTGGGGCCCGCGGGGGTGCCGGGCCGGCGGCTGTGGCGCGCCTACCGGGTACCGCTGGGCTTCTGCGTGACCGGTGCGCTCACCCTGCTCGTGCAGGTCGGCGGCCCGGACCGGTTCGTGGCCCTGGCCGACGGCGGTCCGGTGCGCGCCGGGGAGCTGCTGCTGCGCACCTCGGCGGCCTCCCTCGGGGTCCTCCTCCTCGCGTTCACCACGCCGATGTCCGACCTGCTGCCCCGCCTGGTCAGGGCCGGGGTGCCCGCGCCCGTCGTGGACGTCGCGCTGGTGACGTACCGCATGAGCTTCCTGCTGCTCGACTCCGTGCGCCGGATCCGGGAGGCGCAGGCGGCCCGGCTCGGGCACAGCACCCGGGCCGCGGAGTGGCGTTCGCTGGCCGGGCTCGGCGCGACCGCGTTCGTCCGTGCCTTCGACCGGGCGGCCCGCCTCCAGGACGGGCTGGCCGGACGCGGCTACGACGGCACCCTGCGCGTCCTGGTGCCCGAGGCCCGGGTCTCCGTCCGCTTCACGGCCGCCAGCGCCGCGCTCTTCGCGGCCCTGGTCGGCCTCACCTTCGTACTGCAATCCGCACTGGAAAGGCCGCTGTCATGAGCGAGCCCGCACTGGTCGCCCTGCGGGGTGCCTCCTTCGCCTACGAGGACGGCCCGGCCGTGCTCAGCGGCCTGGACTTCGAGGTCCACGTGGGGCGCGCGCTCGCCCTGCTGGGCCGCAACGGCAGCGGCAAGACCACGCTGATGCGGCTGCTGAGCGGTGGACTGCGGCCGGACGAGGGCGAGTTGCGGGTCGAGGGACGCCCGGTGACGTACGACCGCAAGGGACTGACCCGGCTGCGTACGACCGTGCAGCTGGTGGTCCAGGACCCGGACGACCAGTTGTTCGCCGCGTCCGTCGCCCAGGACGTGTCGTTCGGCCCGCTGAACCTCGGCCTGCCCGACACCGAGGTGAGGGCCCGGATAGAGGAGGCGCTCGCGGCCCTGGACATCACCGCCCTGGCCGACCGGCCCACCCATCTGCTCTCCTACGGCCAGCGCAAGCGCACCGCGATCGCCGGCGCCGTCGCGATGCGGCCCCGGGTGCTGATCCTCGACGAACCGACCGCCGGGCTCGACCCCGACGGCCAGGAACGGCTGCTCGCGATTCTCGGCCGACTGCGCGAGTCCGGCACGACCGTGGTCATGGCCACCCACGACGTCGACCTGGCCCTGCGCTGGGCCGACGACGCGACCCTGCTCACCCCGTCCGGCGCGAGCACCGGCCCCGCCGCCACGACGCTCGCCCGCACGGACCTCCTCCGACAGGCGGGCCTGCGGCTGCCCTGGGGCGTCGCCGCCGCCCAACTCCTGCGCGTGCACGGCCTGCTGACGGACCCCTCGCCCGGCCCTCGCACCGCGGAGGAACTGGCCGCGCTGGCCGCGACGCCCGCTCCCACGGTCCCCGCCGAAGGCTGACGCCTCCGCGACGGTGTCCACCGGCCGCCGACAGCCGACAGCCGGCGCACGGGAACCGGATGGGCGATGATCGCCGCATGGAGCGGATCATGGATCTCGACGAAGCCGTTGCCGCCGTCACGGACCGCGGGACCGTCTGGCGGGCCGAAGGACTGACGGTCGGTCCCGTGACCTGGCGCTACGCGGCAGCTCCCTGGCCACATCGGCTCGAGACCGACCGGGCCGAGGTGACGGATCCCGACTCGATCGGCATCCATGTCCGCGGGCCGCACGAGGCCGAACTGCTCGTCGTCCTCCACCGCGGCGGGTGGGCCGATATCGACTACCTCGCGACCATCGACGACGCGGGCGTGCTCCCCACCCCGGCGATGACCTCCACCCAGCAGTTCGGAGCCCTCCTCGACACCTGCGTGACCCACGTCTTCGGCCTCGCCCCCGCCGGCGGGTAGGACTCGGGTGGGAAACGGCCCTCCACCGCGTTCACCCGCTCCCAGCGACGGCGCTTCGGTCGTGCAGGGGACACGGGCAGCGATCGAGCCGCGGTCGCGGATCCCGTGACCGACGCAGGCGGCGCAGCCGCACCCGGGGACGGGACATACGGCGCACGGCGACCGGCAGCAGCAGCGGAATGCGGGTGAGCACGAGAATGGTGCCGTTGCGGGCGAGTTCACCTCGTCGGAGGGTGCGCAGAATCTGCCGGGAATGCCGAAGGACCCGGCCGGCCCGCAGGGCCCGCGACTCGAGCGCGAGCAGGAATCCGAGAGCGAGCAGTTCGCCGCGCCAGTAGTTCTTCGCGCGCGCGTCCTCGAGCACTGTCTCGATGAGCCCGCGCGCCTTGGCGATGTCCCCGCGCGCGGCCGCGAGGGTCGCGCTGCCCAACTGTGCCTGCTGGTCCCCGCTGGCCTTGTTCCGACAGTTGTCGAACCCGCGTTGAGCCTCGTTGAGGTGTTCTTGGGCATCGTCGAACAGAGCCATGGAGATGAGTGGTTCCGAGATACGCAGATGCACGAAGGCGGTGGAGTACGTCTCTTGAGGGCAGAGCCGCTGGAACTCGGCTCCGCGCAGATACAGTTCGAGTGCCGGCGCGTGATCTCCGTCGAGGTCGGCCAGTCGGGCCCGGTAGTGGTAGGCGCTGGCCACCCAGCGGGCGACCGCCTGGATGTCGTGGGCCCGGTCCTCCCACGTGCTCCCGCAAGCGTGAGCCAGGCTCTCCTCGGCGGCTCGCAGTTGCCGGAAGGACGTGAAGCGGGCGATGCCCTCCTCGGCGAGGACGCCGCACTCGAAGTCGGCCGTCGCGTCGGAGATGTGCCGTCGGATTTCCCGGCACAGCTTGAGGGCATCGCCGTACCGGCTGGTGTCCGTCCGATAGCGCGCGAGAGCCAGCATGGCCCGCATCCAGTCCGCCGTGCCGGGGGACGCCGCGGCCACCGCTTCGACGTAGAGCTCGTGCCGTTCCTCGCTCTCGGCGATGCCCATGCCCAGGACCGACGCTTTGGCCAGGTACAGCGATCCGACCTGGCTCCCGCTCTCCAGCGAGCGCCGGATCGCGCTGTCGAGCACGGCGAGAATCTCGTCGGCTTGTCTGGCACCGCCGACGCCGATGACCATCTCGGCGAAGCGTTCGGTGAAATCGGCCAGTTGCCGCTGGTCGACCGAGTCCGCGTCGGAGGTGTAGATGCGGTACCAGTGCATCCAGTCGGACAGCGTGCGGTTGACGTCGTCCTCCGACATGGCGCGGTTTCCCTTGACGTAGACGGCGGTGGTGCCTTCCAGGAAGGACACGCTCGCCCGGTCCTCGCGCAAGGCCGCCATGACATCGGGCCGGGCATGCGGATGGGGGGGCATGACGGAGCCTCGCTGCTCGGTCCGGTCAACAGTGGCAGATGAACTCACGGAGCAGTGAGTGCACGGTGAAGCGGCGGTTGGCATCGAGCGACTGGACGAGTGACAGTCGGCAGGCCGCCGACCTGGCCTGCTCGAACTCTGCGCGGTCCGGTATCCGGCTGCGCTCGTGGAACTCTGCGGCGGTGACCGAGCCGCCCGGCGCGAAGCCGCAGAACACGTTCAGCAGGCGTACGGCGTTCTGCTTTCCCACCCGGTCGGCGAGCGCGCTCAGGGAAGCCTCGAAGAGATAGGCCGCGACGGGGACATGCGGCATGTCCGCCCTGCGGTGGAGCCCGACCACGACGTCGTCGACGGTCCTGCTGTCCTGGATGACCAGGGAGAGGATCAACCTGATGATCAGGGGCACGCACTCGCTGCGCCGGACCACCGCATCGACTTCCTCGGTGCTCAGCGTGGCCGCCAGCATGGGTTCGTCCCGCGCGAGATGGCGGACGAGTTGCCGTGCGGCGTCTTCGGAGATCCCGTTCCACACCTGTTCCCTGATCGCGTCAGGAGCGATCTCGCGCGCGGAATGTCGGGTGGTGATCAGGATCTTGTGCGGCGCCCTGATCCGCTCCAGATACCTCACCGCACGCGCGTTGTCGTCCACGGATTCGAGATTGTCCAGGACGATCAGACAGCGTTCCTCCGGACTCAGTTCCCGCAGCAGGACGGGAAGTTGCTCCTCCACCGTGTTGCGATCCACGGGCAGCCGGAGCTGGCGGGCGATCTCCATCAACAGCAGGACCCACTCGACGCTGTTTTCCTGCGGCTTGATGTGCCCGGTGGCGTCGAGGTGCTGGAACTTGGCCGACACCCAGGCGATGCGCTGGAACGCGCCCTCCTGGGCGAGCCGGTCCGTGACGTCGTAGGCCAGCGTCGTCTTTCCCGCTCCCCCGCGGCCCCGGAGACTCACCATGCGGTAGCCGTCCGCGGCCTGCAGTTCTCGCACCAGGTCCGCCGTGTCGCTGTCGATACCGAAACGCGTGTCCCGGGGCACGTCCGCGCTGTCCCGCCAGTCCGCGCTGCGTGGCGACAGCAAGGGCGGCAGGCCATGGACAGCGCGCGCCCGCGCACCAGCCGTCGCAGTGGGCACGAGGGTCGGTTCCTGTCCGGCCCTGCGGCACTCCTTGATCCGCAGCGAGAGCCATCGGTAGCCCTCATGGTCGCGGTCGCGCGGTTTGATGATCGATGTATGGGTGCCCCGGACCGTCTTGAACCGGTAGTCGGGCAGGCCCATGGTCGCGCTCAGATCGTCCACACAGCGGTCGCGGGACGCGCGCATACCGAAGGTGGGCAGCACCAAGCGGTCGTGCTGCTCCGCGTCGCCGGGGCGGGGATCCATGTTCACCCTGTTGGTGAAACCCTTCTGGATGGCGGTGGCCTGCGGATTGTGGATGCGCAGCAGCCGGGCATCTCTGAACCCCGGCGTGAAGGGCGGCAACAGGATCGAGCCGGCCCGGGGCACAGCGAGCAGGAACAGCCCGCTCAGCCGGCGCAACACGCTGTCCTGCCGGCCGGCCGGCTCGCCTTCGAGCAGCCGCAGGACGGCGGCCTGCGTGAACACCCCTCCCATGCTGTGGGCGAGCAGGAAGACCTCCTCGTAGCCGCGGTCGTAGTGATCGATGTCCCGCAGCGTGTCGGCCAGATGATCGATCGTCGACCTCAGGGACTCCGAGTGGGTGCGCCGTACTCGACGCAGGCCGCTCACGTAGTCGTAGAGGGCGACGTCCATGTCCGGGAAGTCCTCGAAGAGGAATCTCGGCAGGTTTCTCCAGGTGCTGTACCGGGTGCCTCCCCAGCCGTGCACCAGAAGAGTCAGCGCCCGGACCCCGCTCGCGTCGGGGTGGCGGTGCAGCACCAGCGCGTCGTCATGGGCGACCCGCCCCTTGCCTGGCTTGGTGAAGGTCTCTTGGTCGAGCAGTACGGCCACTTACGCTCCCACTGACGTCCCACCGGGGAAAGCAGGGTACGCGGTAACGCCTTCTGCCCATAAGGGCGTTACCCGGCGCAAGGTCGCGATGGTCGGTGGTCCGCGGGAGGGGCGGTGGTGCCCCGGTACCAGTGGCCGCCGGTCCCCGCCAAGGTCGGTGCCCGTGACCGCATCCAGGCCGTGATCACGGCGTACGACACCGGGCTCGTCAAGGCCAGGTCATGGCCCCGCGGCCGCGCCGGTGCGGCCGTCGCCGCGGGAGACGAAGCGGTACTCGAGGTGGGTGGCGAGGGGCGTGGCGACCACGCTGACCGGCTCGAGGTCCCGCCGCGTGGCGCCGGCTCCCCCGAAGAGGGGCAGTCCCGCTCCGAGGAGCGCGGGCACCACGTGCGGGCGGAGCCCGTCGGCGAGGCCCTCCCCCAGGTACTGCCGGCGCTTTCGACGCACCTGGACGACTTTCCTGCGGCCCGGCGCCGGTCATGGCATGCGCCCCGCGCCGGGCGCGTCACCGCGCGCGGACGAGGCCGCGCGTACGTCGCGGCGGCGTCCGTCGTACGGTCATCGCCGGGGGCCGCCCGGCGGGACGTCTCGCGGGGTGGGTGCCTCGGCCCTGCTCACCGTGGGCACTTCGCGTACCCGCGGTTCCGACCCATGAATGGTTTGATCTTCAACTATGACTCGACGGATCTTCATAGACAAGCAGAGCCCCAAGGCCTACCACGCGCTGGTCCAGACGTCCGAGGCCGTGCGGGCGACCGCCGCCGACGCCGGTCTGGAGCGCACCGTCGTGGAACTGATCAACCTGCGCGTCTCACAGCTCAACGGCTGCGCGTTCTGCCTCGACCTGCACACCAGGGCCGCCGTGCGGGCCGGTGAGGACACCCGGCGGCTGGGCGTCCTCGCGGCGTGGCGGGACACCGACCTCTTCAGCCCCCTGGAGCGTGCCGCCCTGGCGCTGGCCGAGGCGACCACCGTGCTGTCCGACGCCGCCGCGCAGGAGGCCGCGTACGCCGAGGCCGTGGAGGTTCTCACCGAGGACCAGACAGCGGCGGTGATCTGGGTGGCGGTCACCATCAACGCCTTCAACCGGGTGTCCATCCTGAGCAAGCACCCGGTGCACTAGCGACCGCGGCCCACGTGGGCTCGCGGCCGGCCGTCGTCTCAGCGCAGGCCCCACGGCGCCGGACCCACGGCGCGGGACCTACGGCGCCCCCTGGGGGCACGCCGGTTGCGCGGTGCCGCGTCCGGTAAGAATCGTCTGGCCCGATGCGCGCCGAACCGCCCCACCCGTGGAGGACCGCCCATGCCCCGTCCCGTCGCCCCCGACGGCCCGGAGTCCGTCAACGCCGAGGCCTGGCAGGCCTACGCCACGCACCACCTGCGGCGCGGCACGGTCCTGGCCGAGGCGGAGCGGATCGACTGGGGGTTCCCGGGCGCCGGGCCGGACGAGTCCTTCCTCGGGGAACTGGCGGGCCGGCGCGTCCTGGACCTCGGCTGCGGTCCGGCCCGGCACGCCGCCCGGCTCGTCCGCACGCACGGGGCCACCGTCGACGCGGTCGATCGCGCGCCGGGCCAGATCGAGCGGGCCCGGGACCGCTACGCCTCACTGCCCGGCCTGCGTCTGTTCCGTGCCGACGCCGTCGAGCACCTGCGCGCCGCACGGCCGTACGACGTGATCTACTCCGTCAACGCCGTACCGTTCATCGACCCCCGGCGGCTGTTCCCCGCCCTGGCGACCGCGCTCGCTCCCGGCGGGACGCTCTGTTTCTCCGTGCTGCACACCAACTCCGACGGCGACGGCCCCACTTCGGAGCTGGTGGCGCGGCCGGAGACCCTGCGGTTCGCGGGCGGCGGCGAGACGACGGTCCGGATGTGGGTGCCCACCACCGAGCGGTGGCAGGACCTGCTCGCCGAGCACGGGCTGCGTCTGGAGGACGTGGTGCCGGTGACATCGCCGGAACCCGCCGACCCCGCCGCGTACCGGGTCCTCCGGGCCCGGCGCCCCGTGCGCGTCTCGGCCCGCGCCCGCTCCGGCCGCCCGCCCGCCGCGCACGCGGCGATCGGCGTCGGCGCCATCCTGTACGGGCCCCGGGGGCTGCTCCTGGGCCGTCACCACCGGGGCACCTGGGAGCTGCCCGGAGGCACGGTGGAACCCGGGGAGTCGCTCCAGGAGACGGTGGTACGGGAGTTGCGCGAGGAGACCGGGCTGCGGGCGGACCCGTCGAAGGTGCGCCTGCTCGGCACCCTGCTCGACCGGGTGGAGGGTGTCGTGCGGATGACCGTCGGCGCCGTCGTCACCGACTGGGAGGGCGAGCCTGCCGACCAGCCCGGCGAGAGCGTCGGCGACTGGCGCTGGTACGCGCTGGACCGGCTGCCGCCGTCCCTGTTCGTGTGCAGCGCCCAGTCCCTCACCGTCTGGCGCCCGGACCTGCCGATCGATCACGCCCCGGCGCACTTCACCCCGTTCGCCGGGTACGACGGCCAGGTGCGCGGCGATGACGACTGAGCCCGCCGGGGCCCTTCGCGTCCGGGTCCGTCCCCGGGTCCGCCCCCGGCTCCCGGCCGACCTGGACGGCTGTGTCGCCGTGCTCGCGCTGGTGCACACGCACAGCGGCTACCCGGTCGACCTGCCCGACCGGCCCGCCGCCTGGCTGACGCCGGACGCCCTGCTCGCGGCGTGGGTGGCCGAGCTGGACGGGCGGATCGTCGGGCATGTCGGTCTGTGCGGTGCCGGGAAGGAGGACACGGCGGCGAGCCTGTGGGACGGCCGGGCGGCGCCCGCGGTGATCAGCCGGCTGTACGTGTCCCCCGAGGCCCGCGGCCACGGCGTCGGCGCGGCCCTCCTGGCCCGGGCGGCCGGGGCGGCACGCGCCCGGGATCTGCACCCGGTCCTGGACGTGGTGGCCGCCGATCCCGCGGTGTCCTTCTACGAGCGGCTCGGCTGGCGGCTCCTCGGCACCGCCGACCAGAGGTGGGGTCCGACCCGGACGGTGTCCGTGCGCTGCTACGCCGCCCCGGATTCGGCCGCTCGGGCGACCAAGTAGCACAAGGGGCCGGCGGGCGCTGCCGAACGGCGGTGCAAGCACCCGGAATCGTGCGTTTCCTCACCCGTTCTCGTGGTCTTCCCGCCCACCCCTCTGGCGGGAGTTCCCGCAGGTCATGAGAAAGTTGCGGCCCAAACTACCCAGGGGGGTCCGTGACACGACATCAGAAGCGGTTCGGGGTGCGCAGAAAGCCGGTGACACTGCTCGTCGCGCTCGGCACGATGGCCGGGGCGGCGCTCGCGGGGGCGGCTCCGGCCGACGCCGCGACCTGGACCACCGTGGCGGCGGGCGTGGCGTACCGGCAGTACGACCTGTCGGCGGCCGCCGGGACGACGCATGTGCATGTGCTCAGCGTCGATCTCGACAACACCCACGTGCGGCTCGGGCTGCTGTACCCGGGCGCGGTCGCGTCCCGCTCGGCGATCTCCTCGCTGGCGAACAGCCAGAAGGCCGTCGCCGGCATCAACGGCGACTTCTTCAACATCAGCGAGATGCAGCACCCGGGCGTCGCGGCGACCGGGGCGAGCGTGGGCCCGGCGGTCGTGAACGGGAGAGCGCTCAAGGGCGCGGTCCCGAACGGGCAGCGGTTCGGGCCGGCGCTGCCGCCGGGCACGAACACCAGGGCCGTGGTCGGTGTGGGCACCGACGGCAAGGCCCGGTTGGACAGCCTGTCCCTCAACGGAACGGTCAGCATCCTCGGGCGGCGGCTGCCGTTGGGCGGCGTCAACCAGTACGCGCTGGCCGAGAACTCCATCGGCGCGTACACCTCGGACTGGGGCAGCGTCTCGCGCAAGCGGGCCACCTGCGGCACGGACACCGAACGGGCCGCCGCGTGCAGCACCAGCACCTACGAGGTGACCGTGAGGAAGGGCCGGGTGGTGTCGACGTCGACCGCACCCGGCAGCGGCACCATCACGGCCGGCACCACGGTCCTCGTCGGGCGGGAGGCGGGCGCGGCGCGTCTGAAGAAGCTCGTCAAGGGTCAGGCGGTGGCGGTGCGCTACGGGCTGACGGCCGCGTCGAAGTCCGCGTACAGCTTCGCCGTGGGCGGCTACCCGATCCTGTCGGCCGCCAAGCCGCTGTCCGGCCTGGACACGTCGGTCTCGGCGGTGCGTACGGCCGTGGGCATCGGCAACGGCGGGAAGCGGGTGTACCTGTTCGCGCTGGACGGTGCCACCGCGTACCGCAAGGGGCTGACGATCGCCGAGGTCGCGGGCGCCCTGAAGAGCCTCGGCGCGACCGAGGGCTTCAGCCTGGACGGCGGCGGCTCGTCGACCCTGGTGGCCCGTCCCGCGGGCTCGACCAAGGTGACGGTCCGCAACCACCCCTCCGACGGGTACGAGCGCCCCGTGGCGAACGGCATCGGGGTCTTCACCAAGTAGGCGCCCAGGTCATGGGTGAACCCGCGGTGGCCTCACGGTCGAAGACTGCCGACGATGTCTGCCGTCGCCGTGAGGCCACTGTGGATGGTGGGGGCGATGTCGGTGCCGGCCAGGAGGAACCCGAGCAGCAGGCAGACCAGCCCGTGCGAGACCTTCAGTCCGCCGTTGCGCATGAAGATCACCGCCAGGACCAGCAGCAACAGCACCGCGGAAATCGAAATGGCCACCGTCAACCTCCTCCGACAAGTCCGCTTTCACGGCGTTCGGCCGCAAGTGTGGCCTAACGGAGGGTTCGTCCGTGCGGCTGACCTGTCCGCCGAACGAGTGGTGTCAGGCGAGGGCCGCTACGCCGTCCGGTGGGCGTCGAGGAATGCCTCCAGGCCCGCCAGGTCGTCCGTGTTGAGGTAGTCGACGCCGGCGGCGAGGAGTTCGGCCCACAGCGCGTCCCGGGCGGGGCCCGCGAGATCGGGCGTGGCCCAGAACCGCACCTGCTGCCCCCGCGCGTGGGCCGCGCCGACGATGCCCCGCAGCTTCCGCCGTTCCGCCTCGGGGAAGGCCCCGACGCCGAGCCAGGTGAAGTTGAGCGTCCAGTTGTCGCTGATCAGCGAGGCGAACGAGGACTCGGAGCTGCCGAGGTCGGCGAGCCGGCCGTCGTAGAAGGCCCGGCGGACGCTCTGGGCCTCCATGGGCGTACGGGCCGCGCGGTCACCGGAGATGACGGCGGTCACCGGTCCGGGGTGGACGCGGCCGTGCGCGTAGGTGGTGAACAGGCCCTTGTGACGCCCCAGTTGCCGGTCGAGTTCGAGATACGTCGAGGACCCCTCGGTCTTGATGTCGATGAGCAGCTGAAGGGGCTGCCGGTAGCCCCGGTACACCGATCCGCGGTTGGCTTTCACCCGGGCGGCGAGCGGGGCGAGGTAGAGCGACTCCAGGGTGCGGGCGGGATCGAGCTGGTCCGCCGAATGGGCGATGAGGAGTTCGCCGTCGACGAGGAAGATGTCGGCCTCGACGCTGCCGAAGCGGTGGTCGAGGGCGTCGAGGAGCGGGCGGGGATGCTCGTAGTCGTTGTGGGCGTGGGCGCGCCACAGCGGGCGGGGGCCGCGCTGCCGGCCGTCGGCGAACGCGCTGCCGGCGGGCGGGGCGAGCACCGCGGCGACGGTGGCGCCGAGGCCGGTGAGCACTCTGCGGCGGGTGACGAGAGCCATGTCGTTCCTCCCTGCGGGGCGGTCGGGACCACAGGGAGTATGAGGCTGAAGGAGCGGCAACGAACCTGTACGTGCGAGGAGTTGGCCGGACCGCCGTCGCTTGTTCACTCCTTCCGGCCGACGGCACGAAAAAGCCCGCCCCGGGTGGGGCGGGCTTCATCGGGTGACGGTCAGGGGGCCCGCAGATCGACGAGTTCGGCCACGGCGGCCCGGTGGGCGCCCGCGCTGCCGTAGGCGATCGAGTCCGCCTTGGCCCGCTTGAGGTAGAGGTGGATCGGGTGCTCCCACGTCATGCCGATGCCCGCGTGCAGCTGGAGCGCCTCCTCGGCGGCGTGCACGGCGACGGCTGCCGCGTAGGCCTGGGCGACGGCCACCGCGATGTCGACGTCCGCACCGCTCGCCAGCGCGTCGGCCGCGCCCCGGGCGACGGCCCGGAGGTTGACGACCTCCAGCCAGAGCTGGGCCAGCCGGTGCTTGATCGCCTGGAAGCCGCCGACGGGCCGGTTGAACTGCTTGCGCTCCTTCAGATAGCGCACGGTCTCGGTCAACGCCCAGTCCGCCAGACCGAGTTGCTCCGATGCCAGCAGCCCCGCGCCGGCCCGCAGACCACGGCGGACCGCCGGTTCGGCCTCGCCGAGGCGGCGGCCGGGGGCGCCGTCGAGGGTGACCGTCGCGAGCGGGCGGGTGAGGTCGAGGGACACCTGCGGGGTGACGGTCGCGGCGGCCGCGTCCACCGCGTACAGACCGCCGTCGTCCGCGGGCACGAGCAGCACGTCGGCGACGGCCGCGTCGGCGATCCCGGACAACTCGCCCTGGAGAAGGCCCCCTTCGACGCGTACGGCCTGGACGGCGGCTCCCGGTGCGGTGTGCAGGCCGACCGCCAGCACGCCGATCGTCCGCCCGGACGCCAGCCGGCCGAGCAGCTCCTCGTCCCCGAGGGCCAGCAGCGCCTCGGTGGCCACGACGGCGCTGGTCAGGTACGGCACAGGGGCGACGGCCCGCCCCAACTCCTCCAGCACCACGGCGACTTCACGATGGCCGGCACCCTGACCGCCCAGCGCCTCGGGCACCAGCAGGCCCGCGAGGCCCATGCCGTCGGAGAGCGCCTTCCAGGCCGCGAGGTCGTGCGGCGCGTCCGACTCCGTACGCGCGATGACCCCGGGCGCGTCGCAGTGGTCGGCGAGCAGGTCGCGGACGGCGGCGCGCAGCGCCTCTTCCTCCTCGGAGTAGAGGAGATCGGGCTGTGCGCTCATCGGGCCAGGTCCTTCCAGGCGACGTCCTTGTCGGTGCGCGGCTCGGACGGCAGGCCCAGGACGCGTTCGGCGACGATGTTCAGCAGGACCTCGCTGGTCCCGCCCTCGATGCTGTTGCCCTTGGAGCGGAGGTAGCGGTATCCGGCCTCCCGGCCGGTGAAGTCCACCAGTTCCGGGCGGCGCATGGTCCAGTCGTCGTACAACAGGCCCTCCGCGCCGAGGAGTTCGACCTCCAGGCCGCTGATCTCCTGGTTGAGCCGGGCAAACGCGAGCTTCATGCCGGAGCCCTCGTAGCCGGGCTGGCCGGCGACGAGCTGCTGGCGCAGGCGTTCACCGGTGAGGCGGGCCGCCTCGGCCTCGACCCAGAGCTTCAGCAACCGCTGGTGCAGGTCGTGGGTGCGCAGTTCGGGCCGCTCGCGCCAGGTCTTCGAGACCGGGCCGATCATGCCGCCCTCGCGGGGCAGCCGCATGCCGCCGATGGCGACGCGTTCGTTGTTCAGCGTGGTCTGCGCGACCCGCCAGCCGTCGCCGACCTCGCCGAGGCGGCGGGAGTCGGGGATGCGGACGTCGGTCAGGAACACCTCGTTGAACTCGGCCTCGCCGGTGATCTGGCGCAGCGGCCGGACCTCGACACCCGGGTCCGTCATGTCACAGAGGAAGTAGGTGATGCCCGCGTGCTTGGGCACCTCCGGGTCGGTGCGGGCGATGAGGATGGCCCAGCGGGCGACATGGGCGCTGGACGTCCACACCTTCTGCCCGTTCACGACCCAGCCGCCCCCGTCCTCGCGGACGGCGCGGGTGCCGAGCGCGGCCAGGTCGGAACCGGCGCCGGGCTCGCTGAACAGCTGGCACCAGACCTCCTCGCCCACCCACAGGGGACGCAGGAACCGTTGCTTCTGCTCCTCGGTGCCGTAGCGCAGGATCGTCGGCGCGGCCATGCCGAGACCGATGCCGATGCGCCGCGGGTCGTTGTCGGGGGCGCCCGCGGCCGCCAGCTCGGCGTCCACGACGGCCTGGAGGGAGCGGGGCGCGCCCAGTCCGCCGAGGCCCTCGGGGAAGTGCACCCAGGCGAGTCCCGCGTCGAAGCGGGCCTTGAGGAAGTCCGTGGTAGCGGTGTCGGCGGGCGGGTGCGCGGCCAGCAACTCCGCTGTGCGGCGCTTGAGTTCGGCTGCGTCGGTCATGCGGTGGCTCCGTTCTGCGGTACGACGGCGACCCGGCCGGTGGTGACGCCGTCACCGACCCGCTGCACGGCGGCCGCGGCCCCGTCGAGCGGTACGCGCTCACTCACCAGCGGCCGGATCGCGCCCCGGCCGGCCAGTTCGGTGAGCTGCTCGTGGCAGTGCTGGACCAGCTTCGGGTTCTTGGTGTTGTACAGGCCCCAGTGCAGGCCGAGGATCGCGTAGTTCTTGACCAGGGCGTGGTTCAGCGCGGGACTCGGGATGGTTCCGCTCGCGAAGCCGACGACCACGATCCGGCCCTCGAAGGCGACGACCTTCGTGGACTGGGTGTAGGCCTCGCCGCCGACGGGGTCGTAGATCACGTCGGCGCCCCGGCCGCCGGTGGCCTCCTTCACGGCACCGACGACGTCCTGCGCCCGGCGGTCGATCACCACGTCGCAGCCCAGCTCCCGGGCCACGGCGGTGTTCTCGGCGCCGCCCACGACGCCGATGACCCTCGCACCGGCCGCCTTCCCGAGCTGCACGGCCGCGCTGCCGACCCCTCCTGCGGCAGCGTGGACGAGCAGCGTCTCGCCGGCCTCCAGGCGCGCCCTGCGGTGCAGTCCGAACCAGCCCGTCTGGTAGCCGATGTGCAGCGCGGCGGCCTCGGCGTCGTCCAGCGACTCGGGCGCGGGCAGCAGGGCGGCCGCGTCGGCGACGGCGTACTCGGCGAAACCGCCGTGGGGCAGCGCCGGGTTGGCGATCACGCGACGGCCGTCCTCGGTCTCGCCGCAGATCTCCACGCCGGGCGTGAAGGGCAGCGGGGGCCGCACCTGGTAGTGCCCCCGGACCATCAGCACGTCCGGGAAGTTGATGTTCGCGGCACGCACCCTGAGCAGGACCTGGCCGTCGCCGGGCGTGGGCCGCTCCACGTCCTCGAGCCGCATCACCTCGCTCGGCTCGCCGTTCTCGTGCACCTGCCATGCCTGCATGCGGAGCCTCCACGGGACTGCGTCGTCCGACCGGCGTTCCGACCGGTTCGCTCGCATACTAAGCGGTCGCTTGCCAGGAGGGAACACGCGACGGACGAAGAGTCGCCTCCGTCACCCCTGCCGGGGCCTCGCTCGCACATGCATCCGCTCGCCCTGCGGTCCGAACAGGCTCAGGAACTCGGCCGGCCCCTCCCCCGTGGACCCGAACCAGTGCGGCACGCGCGTGTCGAACTCCGCGGCCTCGCCCGCCGTCATCACCACGTCGTGCTCCCCCAGCACCACCCGCAGCCGCCCGGACATCACGTACAGCCATTCGTAGCCCTCGTGGACGCGCGGTTCGGGCTCCTCCTCGCGCCGGGGCACCAGCACCTTGAAGGCCTGAAGCCCGCCGGGCTGCCGGGACAGCGGCCAGAACGTGCGCCCGTGCCGCACGATCGGCTCGGCGGCACGCACCCGCGGATCCCCCACCGGCGGCGCCCCGACCAGCTCGTCCAGCGGCACCTGATGGGCCTGGGCGATCGGCAGCAGCAACTCCAGGCTGGGCTTGCGCAGCCCGGACTCCAGCCGCGAGAGGGTGCTGACGGAGATGCCGGTCGACTCGGACAGCGCCGCGAGCGTCACCTCCCGATCCTTCCGGAGCCGCCGCAGCCTCGGCCCGACCTCCGCGAGTACCTCATCGGTCGTCATGCCTCCATCTTGCCGAACCGGCAAATATGTTTGTCAATCCCGCGTGCGCCCGGCGACCGTGGTCGCGGAGGTGGTCACCGTGACCGAGAAGACCGAGGAATACGAAGTGATCGTCGTCGGCGGGGGCGCCGCCGGCCTGTCCGCCGCGCTCGTCCTGGGCCGGGCCCGGCGCCGCACCCTGGTCGTCGACGCGGGTGAGCCGCGCAACGCGCCCGCCGCCCATATGCAGGGCTATCTGTCGCGGGACGGCATGTCGCCCGCCGAGTTCCTCGCCGTCGGCCGCGAGGAGATCGCGCGGTACGGCGTGGACCTGGTCCACGACCGGGCGGTGGACGCCACCCGGGACGAGGGCTTCGCCGTACGGCTCGCGAGCGGGCGGACCGTGCGGGCCCGGCAGCTCGTCGTCGCGACCGGCCTGAAGGACGAGCTGCCGCCGGTCCCGGGCGTCGCCGAGCGCTTCGGCCGGGACGTGGTCCACTGCCCCTACTGCCACGGCTGGGAAGTCCGCGACCAGGCCTTCGGCGTGCTCGCCGGCACCGCGATGAGCGTCCACCAGGCACTGATGGTGTCCCAGTGGTCGAAGGACGTGACCCTGTTCCTGCACACGGTCGCGGAGGCCGAACTGACGGACGAGGACCTGCGCAGGCTGGCCGCGGCCGGCGTGCGGGTCGTCCCCGGCGAGGTGGCCGGCCTGGTCGTCGAGGACGACCGGCTCACCGGGGTCCGGCTCCGGGACGGGCGGGTGCACGAGCGCGAGGTGGTGTTCGTGGCGCCCCGGGCGGTGCCGCGGACCGACCTGCTCGCCCGGCTGGGCGCCGAGCTGGGCGAGACCCCCTTCGGCACGTACCCCGTGATCGACGGACGGGGCCTGACGACCGTGCCCGGCCTGTGGGCGGCCGGCAACGCGTCGGGCTTCGCCGAGCAGGTCGTCAACGCGGCCAGCCGTGGCTACCGGGCCGGGGCGGCGATCAACGCGGAGCTGCTGATGGCGGACCTCGACACGGAGGCCGCCCGCTGAGCGGTCCAGGCGAATCAGGCTGCGGTTCGGCAGCGCCCCCAAGGGGCGCGGGGAACTGCGCGACCAGCCACAACGCGCCCGCGGACGAAAAGCGCCCCATTCCCCGGCGTGTAAAACAGCGGAGCGCGCCGCACCATGGCTGCATGCTGCTGACCCGGCTCGCCGACGTGTCCCGGGAGGTCGCCGCCACCTCGGCGCGCTCCCACAAGATCGCCCTGCTCGCCGAACTCTTCCGGGACGCGGAGGCGGACGACGTGCCGATCGTCATCCCCTACCTGGCCGGCCGGCTCCCCCAGGGCCGGCTGGGTATCGGCTGGAAGGTGCTGAGCCGGCCGGTCGCCCCCGCCGAGACCCCGGCCCTCACCGTGCGGGAGGTGGACGCCCGGCTCACCGAGCTCGGCAAGGTGTCGGGTCCCGGCTCGCAGGCCGAACGGACACGCCTGGTAGGCGAGTTGATGGCAGCGGCCACCGCGGACGAACAACGCTTCCTGCTCGGCCTCATCACCGGCGAGGTACGGCAGGGCGCGCTGGACGCCGTCGCCGTGGAGGGCCTGGCGCAGGCGACCGGGGCGCCCGCCACGGACGTACGCCGGGCGGTGATGCTGGCCGGGTCCCTGCGGACGGTGGCGCAGGCGCTGCTCGCGGACGGACCGGCGGCGCTGGAGGCGTTCCGGCTCACCGTCGGCCGGCCGGTCCTGCCGATGCTCGCGCACACCGCGTCCGCCGTGGCCGAGGCGGTCGGCAAGCTCGGCGTCTGCGCGGTGGAGGAGAAGCTGGACGGGATCCGCGTCCAGGTGCACCGTGACGGCGACGACGTCCGCCTCTACACCCGCACCCTGGACGACATCACCGACCGGCTGCCCGAAGTGACGGACTCGGCACGGCGGTTGGCGGGTTCGCGGTTCATCCTCGACGGCGAGGTCATCGCCTTCGACGAGACGGGCCGCCCCCGCTCCTTCCAGGAGACGGCCGGCCGGGTCGGCTCCCGGGTGGACGTGACGGCGGCCGCCGAAGCGGTCCCCGTGGCGCCCGTCTTCTTCGACGCGTTGTCCGTGGACGGCCGGGACCTGCTCGACCTGCCCTTCGCCGAACGGCACGCGGAGCTGGCCCGGCTGGTGCCCGAGCCGATGCGGGTGCGCCGCACGGTGGTGTCCGGACCCGAGGACGTCGAAGCCGCGGAGGAGTTCTCGAGGCAGACCTTGCTGCGCGGTCACGAGGGAGTCGTGGTGAAGGCCCTCGACGCGCCCTACAGCGCGGGCCGGCGCGGCGCCTCCTGGCTGAAGGTCAAGCCCGTGCACACGCTCGACCTGGTGGTGCTGGCCGCCGAGTGGGGCCACGGGCGGCGCACCGGCAAGCTCTCCAACCTGCATCTCGGCGCCCGCACCGCGGACGGCGGCTTCGCCATGCTCGGCAAGACCTTCAAGGGCCTGACCGACGCGTTGCTCACCTGGCAGACGGAGCGCCTGCGGGAACTCGCCGTCGACGAGAGCGGATACGTGGTGACCGTGCGACCCGAACTCGTCGTGGAGATCGCCTACGACGGCCTTCAGCGCTCCACCCGCTACCCGGCCGGCGTCACGCTCCGCTTCGCCCGCGTCCTGCGCTACCGCGAGGACAAGCGCCCGGAGGAGGCGGACACCGTGGAGACCCTGCTCGCCGCCCACCCGGAGGTGCGCCCTTGACCCCCGCGACGCCGAAGCGCAGCGCGGGCCTGCTGTTGTTCCGGCACACCGACGACGGCCCCCAGGTGTTGCTGGGCCATATGGGCGGTCCGTACTTCGCGAAGAAGGACGCCGGGGCGTGGACCGTCCCGAAGGGCGAGTACGAGCCCGACGAACCTGCCTGGGAGGCGGCCCGCCGCGAGTTCCGGGAGGAGCTGGGCCTGCCGCCGCCCGACGGCGAGGCGATCGACCTCGGCGAGGTCCGGCAGAGGAACGGCAAGATCGTCACCGCGTGGGCGATCGAGGCGGACCTCGACCCGGCGGCGATCGCACCCGGCACGTTCACCATGGAGTGGCCGCCGAGGTCCGGCCTGACCCAGGAGTTCCCCGAGCTGGACCGGGTGGCCTGGTTCGGGCTCGACCGGGCCCACGAGGTGATCGTCACGGCACAGGCCGCGTTTCTCGACCGCCTGGCGGAGCACTCGGCCTAGGGACGCGTCTTTCGGCCCACCCCGGGGCCGCAGGGTCTGGCACGCACATCTGCCGCGTTGCGGCCCCGGGTCCGGCGCGGGAAGGTCGAAGCACAGTCAGCTCTTCAGGAGGTCGGTCATGCCCATCGCGACGGTGAACCCGGCGAACGGCGAGACGCTTCGGACGTACGAGGCCATGGGCGAGGAAGAGCTGGAGCGCCGGCTCCAGCTCGCGGAGGCCACCTTCCGTACGTACCGGACGACGACGTATTCCGAACGCGCCCGCCTGCTGAACCGGGCCGCCGACCTCCTCGACGAGGACCAGGGGGACATCGGCCGGGTGATGACCACCGAGATGGGCAAGCCGGTGAAGCAGGCCCGCGCGGAGGCCGTGAAGTGCGCCAGGGCGATGCGCTGGTACGCCGAGCACGCGGCGGAGCTGCTCGCCGACGAGGAGCCGTCCGCCGCCGACGTGAAGGACTCCGGCGCCGCGCGCGCTCTGGTCCGCTACCGGCCGCTGGGTCCGGTGCTCGCGGTGATGCCGTGGAACTTCCCGCTGTGGCAGGTGGTCAGGTTCGCCGCGCCGGCGCTGATGGCGGGCAATGTGGGCCTGCTCAAGCACGCCTCGAACGTCCCGCAGACCGCCCTGTACCTGGAGGACCTGTTCCACCGGGCCGGCTTCACCGAGGGCTGCTTCCAGACGCTGCTCGTCGGCTCGGGCGCGGTCGACGAGATCCTGCGCGACGAACGGGTGAAGGCGGCGACCCTGACCGGCAGCGAGCCGGCCGGCCGGGCGGTCGCCGCCACCGCCGGGGAGATGATCAAGAAGACGGTGCTGGAGCTGGGCGGCAGCGACCCGTACGTGGTCATGCCGTCGGCGGACGTCGACCGGGCCGCACAGGTGGCGGTGACCGCGCGCGTGCAGAACAACGGGCAGTCGTGCATCGCCGCCAAGCGGTTCATCGTTCACACGGACGTGTACGACGCCTTCACCGAGCGGTTCGTGGCGGGCATGGCGGCGCTGAAGGTCGGCGACCCGCTGGAGGAGGAGACGGACGTCGGGCCGCTGGCGAGCGAGCAGGGGCGGTCGGACCTGGAGGAGCTGGTGGACGACGCGCGGCGCTCCGGCGCCGCCGCGCTGTGCGGAGGCGAACGGCCCGACGGTCCGGGCTGGTACTACCCGCCGACCGTGCTCTCCGGGATCACCCGCGAGATGCGCATCCACCGGGAGGAGGCGTTCGGGCCGGTCGCGACGCTGTACCGGGCGGCCGACCTGGACGAGGCGGTACTCATCGCCAACGACTCGCCGTTCGGCCTGAGTTCCAACGTGTGGACGCGGGACGAGGCCGAGGTGGACCGTTTCGTACGGGATCTGGAGGCCGGCGGTGTGTACGTCAACGGGATGACCGCGTCCCATCCGGGGTTCCCCTTCGGCGGGGTGAAGCGGTCCGGGTACGGCCGTGAGCTGTCCGGGCACGGAATCCGGGAGTTCTGCAACATCACCACGGTTTGGCACGGTGCGTGAGCGCCGCGCGGCTACGATCCCGGATGTGAACCGCGAAGTGACTCTGCCTCTGATCGTCGATGACCGCGGGACCTTGCAGGTGTCCGCGGCCGACGTGAGCAAGCTGCTCCGCACGTTGGGCGGTCGATGGCTGCATCTCGTCGAGGCCGGGGCGGACGGGCTCGACGAGGACACCGTCGCCGCGTTGACCATCGAGCTCGCGAAGCTGGCCGACCGGATCGATGTGGCGTGCATCGCGCACAGCAGCGGGGGTGCGCCGTAGTCCGTTGCCGCTGACCGCGCAGGCCCCGGGGCGTCCCCGGGGCCGTGCCACGTCGTCCTGCGGTGTCCTGCGGCCCGTCCTAGCGGATCGGCATCCCCGACAGCGTGCGGGCGATCACCAGGCGCTGGATCTCGCTCGTGCCTTCGAAGATCGTGTAGATGGCCGCGTCGCGGTGCATGCGCTCCACCGGGTACTCCCTGGTGTAGCCGTTGCCACCGAGAATCTGGATCGCCTGCGCGGTGACCTGCTTCGCGGTCTCGCTGGCGTACAGCTTCGACATCGACCCCTCGGCGGCGGTGAACGGCTTTCCGTTGATCGCCATCCAGGACGCGCGCCAGACCAGCAGCCGCGCGGCGTCGATCTGGGTGCGCATGTCCGCGAGCTGGAAGGCGACGCCCTGGTTGTCGATGATCGGGCGGCCGAACTGCTCACGGGTCTTGGCGTAGTCGAGGGCCACCTCGTACGCGGCGCGGGCGGTGCCGACGGCCATGGCGCCGACCGCCGGCCGCGAGGCCTCGAAGGTCGCCATCGCCGCGTTCTTGACGCGCTCGCCGCCCGTCCTCGCCCGCTCGCGGGCCCGCGCCAGCCGCTCGTCCAGCTTCTCCTTGCCGCCGAGCAGGCAGGAGCCGGGGATCCGCACGTTGTCGAGGATCACCTCGGCGGTGTGCGAGGCGCGGATGCCGTGCTTCTTGAACTTCTGGCCCTGGGCGAGACCCGGGGTGCCCGGCGGGACGATGAAGGAGGCATGCCCCTTGGAGCCGAGTTCGGTGTCCACGGCCGCGACGACGACGTGGACGTTGGCGATGCCGCCGTTGGTCGCCCAGGTCTTGGTGCCGTTGAGCACCCACTCGTCCTTGGCCTCGTCGTACACGGCACGCGTGCGCAGGGACGCCACGTCGGAGCCGGCGTCGGGCTCGGAGGAGCAGAAGGCGGCCACCTTGACGTCGCTGGCGTCGCCGTACATCTGCGGTATCCAGGTGCCGATCTGCTCCTCGGTGCCGTTGGCGAGCACGCCCACGGCGGCGAGACCGGTGCCCACGATCGACAGGGCGATGCCGGCGTCGCCCCAGAACAGCTCCTCCATGGCCATCGGGATACCGAGGCCGGTGGGGTCGAAGTACTGCTGCGCGTAGAAGTCGAGGGAGTAGATCCCGACCTTGGCGGCCTCCTGGATGACCGGCCAGGGGGTCTCCTCACGCTCGTCCCATTCGGCGGCCGCGGGGCGGATGACGTCGGCCGCGAAGCCGTGCAGCCAGTCCCGGACCTCCTTCTGTTCGTCGTTGAGCTCCATGGTGAACTCGGCCATGTCCCCTCCAGCGGCGGAACGTGCGTGTTACTAGCGGTAACGTGAGTCTGTTACCGGTCGGTAGGAAAAGTCAACTCCTGCTGACGGCCCGGGAGCCCCCCGGCCCGTTCGATGTCAGGCTGCTGCCAGGTGTTAGTTTGCGCAGGCGTCACCGAATCAGCACGGGTGGGGAGAGCTCATGGACACCACGCAGCGGACCGAGCAGCAACGGTCCGCCGACCGCCGAAGGCGCGAGCTGCTGGAGGCCGCCGACCGGGTGGTGCTGCGCGACGGGCCGCAGGCCTCGATGAACGCGATCGCGGCGGAGGCGGGCATCACCAAACCGATCCTCTACCGGCACTTCGGCGACAAGGGCGGACTCTACGCCGCGCTCGCCAAACGGCACACGGACGCGCTGCTGGACTCGCTGCGGGCCGCGCTGGACGCGCCCGCCGAGCGGCGTGAACGGGTGGAGGCCACGCTGGACACCTACCTCGCCGCGATCGAGGCCCGGCCCCAGGTCTACCGGTTCCTGATGCATCCGTCGGACGGGTCGCCGGGCGAGCAGGGTTTCGACGTGGGCAAGCACTCGGCGCCACTGCTCCGGCGGATGGGTGAGGAGCTGGCCCAGGTCATCGAGGACCGGGTGGACCTCGGACCCGGCAGCCAGCAGCTGGCCCGGGTGTGGGGGCACGGGATCGTCGGGATGATGCACGCGGCCGGGGACTGGTGGCTGGGTGAGCGCCCCTGCACCCGAGCGGAGCTGGTGCGGAGTCTGGCCGATCTGTTGTGGGGTCGCCTCGCGGCGGCCGGCGACAAGCTCGGCGGGCCCGGGGTCTGACGCTCGCCCACCGGGCGCGGGACACGTGCGGGCGCTCGCGCCCGCACGGCCCGGCCGTACCTCGACGCCCCGCCCTAGGCGGGACCGGCTCCACGGCTCCAGGAGGCCCGTGCGACCTGGCGCGTCAGTCTCCTGCCGCGCCACCCCGTCACGCGGTCCGCGTACACCGTGCCCTCCAGGTGGTCCGCCTCGTGCTGCAAGCATCTGGCAAAGAATCCGGTGCCGTGCACGGTGATCGGCTCGCCCGTCATCGTGAACCCCTCGACCACCGCGTGGTCGTGGCGCTCCGTGCCCGCCTCCAGGCCCGGCAGGGACAGACAGCCCTCCGGGCCGCGCAGGACGATGCCGTCGGCCTCCACCAGCCGGGGGTTCACCACATGGCCCAGGTGGCGGACGTCCTCGTCGTCGGGGCAGTCGTAGACGAAGACCCTCAAGGGCTCGCCCACCTGGTTCGCGGCGAGGCCCACGCCCTGGGCCGCGTACATCGTGGCGAACATGTCCTCGACCAGGCGGGCGAGTTCGGGACCGAAGTCGGTGACGTCCTCGCAGCGGGTGTGCAGGACGGGGTCGCCGAGCAGGGAGAGGGGCCGGACGCGCCCGTGGGCGCCCGGGATGGAGCCGTGTCGCATGGCGGCAAGGGTACGGTCCTTTCTGACACGCGCATGCCGCTCACGGGCGTGAGGTGGTGCCGGGATTCGGGAGCGCGAATGGATCTCGATAGGCTGACCACCCACCACGTTGCCGTACGGCAGAGGCGCGGCGCGTACGCAAGGAGGATCGAGAACTGATGGCAGGCAACTCGGACCCGCTCTCGCCGCGGGCCAAGATCGCCGTGACCGCCGGCAAAGCGGTCGCGGCGGCGTCGCGCGCCGCGGGGCGCGGCAGTGGTTCGGTGATCGGTGGCCGGGTGGCGCTCAAACTCGACCCCGACCTTCTCGCCCGGCTCGCCCAGAACCTGGACGTCATCCTCGTCTCGGCGACCAACGGCAAGACCACCACCACGCGGCTGATCGCCGAGGCACTGCGCGCCGCCGGACCGGTCGTGTCCAACGCGCTCGGCGCCAACATGCCGGCCGGCATCACCTCGGCCCTCGCGGGCGGCTCCGACGCCCGCTACGGCGTGATCGAGGTCGACGAGAAGTACCTCGCGGGCGTGGCCCGGGACACCGCCCCCAAGTGCATCGCGCTGCTCAACCTCTCCCGCGACCAGCTGGACCGCGCCGCCGAGACCCGCATGCTCGCGGAGAACTGGCGTGAGGGGCTTGCCGGTTCGAAGGCCGTCGTGGTCGCCAACGCCGACGACCCGCTGGTGGTCTGGGCCGCCTCCTCCTCCCCCAACGTGATCTGGGTCGCCGCCGGGCAGATGTGGAAGGACGACGCCTGGTCGTGCCCGTCCTGCGGCGGCGTCATGCAGCGGCCCGGCGACGACTGGTTCTGCGGCGAGTGCGGGTTCCGGCGTCCCACGCCGAGCTGGGCGCTGTCCGGGGACCACGTGCTCGACCCGCACGGGTCCGCCTGGCCGATCCACCTCCAGCTGCCGGGCCGCGCCAACAAGGCCAACGCCGCCTCCTCGGCCGCCGTGGCCGCCGTCTTCGGGGTGCCGCCGCAGGTGGCGCTGGAGCGGATGTACCAGGTGCAGGCCGTCGCCGGACGCTACGACGTCGTCCAGTTCCAGGGCCGTGACCTGCGGCTGCTGCTCGCGAAGAACCCGGCGGGCTGGCTCGAGACGTTCAGCCTGATCGATCCGCCGCCCACCCCGGTGATCCTCTCGGTGAACGCCCGCGGCGCCGACGGCACCGACACCTCCTGGCTGTGGGACGTCGACTACACGCGGCTGACCGGCCACCCGATCTTCGTCGTCGGTGACCGGAAGCTGGACCTCGCGGTGCGTCTGGAGGTCGCCAACCAGCACTTCCAGGTGTGCGAGAACCTCGACCAGGCCGTGCAGCAGGCACCGCCGGGCCGGATCGAGGTCATCGCGAACTACACCGCGTTCCAGGACCTGCGCCGCCGCGTCGGCAACTGACCACTAAGGACGTTTCCATGAGCGACAACCAACTGCGGCTGGTGTGGATCTACCCGGACCTGCTGAGCACCTACGGCGACCAGGGCAACGCCCTCGTCGTCGAGCGCCGCGCCCGGCAGCGCGGCCTGGACGTGGCGCGTCTCGACGTGCGCAGCGACCAGCCGATCCCGACCTCCGGCGACATCTACCTCATCGGGGGCGGCGAGGACCGGCCGCAGCGCCTCGCGGCGGAGCGGCTGCGCCGGGACGGGCACCTGTACCAGGCGGTGCAGAACGGCGCGATCGTCTTCGCGGTGTGTGCCGGGTACCAGATCCTGGGCCAGGAGTTCGTCAACGACCTCGGCCAGCGTGAGCCCGGTCTCGGTCTGCTGGACGTGACGACGACGCGTGGCGAGGGCGAGCGGTGTGTCGGCGACGTCCTCGGGGACATCGACCCGCGGCTCGGGCTGCCCCCGCTGACGGGCTTCGAGAACCACCAGGGCATCACCCACCTCGGCCCGACCGCCCGCCCGCTCGCCCGCGTCTCGCTCGGCAAGGGCAACGGCACCGGCGACGGCACCGAGGGCGCGTACAACGACACCGTGTTCGGCACGTACATGCACGGTCCGGTGCTCGCCCGCAACCCGCTGATCGCGGACCTGCTGCTGAAGCTGGCGCTCGACGTGAACGCGCTGCCGCCGATCGACGACCGCTGGTACGAGGCGCTCCGCAACGAGCGCATCGCGTCCGCGCAGCAGCCCGCGTAGGCACGGCCGTGCGGCAGCCTGCGCGGACGCTGCCGCGCGGCCGTCCGCGTGACCGTGTGTTCACCTGATTTTCAGGGTGTCGTCAGCAGCCCGTCTGACGGTGCATCCGCACAGGTGAGCAGGCGCGTCCAGCAGGCGGACGCATGCTTCGGCCCCGCCCCCTCCTGCCGCTAGGGTGGCGGGGATTCGAGCCGGACAGTGTGGTCCGGACCGGCCCACGTGGAGAAGGTTGTTTCGGGCTATGCGCATTGGTGTCCTCACGTCCGGCGGCGACTGCCCCGGCCTGAACGCCGTCATCCGGTCCGTCGTGCACCGTGCCGTCGCCGACCACGGCGACGAGGTCATCGGCTTCCGGGACGGCTGGAAGGGCCTCCTGGAGTGCGACTACCTCAAGCTCGACCTCGACGCGGTGGGCGGCATCCTCGCCCGCGGCGGCACGATCCTCGGCTCCTCCCGGGTCCAGCCCTCGCATCTGCGGGACGGCGTGGAGCGGGCCCGGGGCCATGTAGCGGAGCTCGGCCTCGACGCGATCATCCCGATCGGGGGTGAGGGCACGCTCAAGGCGGCGAAGCTGATGTACGACAGCGGGCTGCCCATCGTGGGCGTGCCGAAGACCATCGACAACGACATCGCCGTCACCGACGTCACCTTCGGTTTCGACACGGCGGTCGGGGTCGCGACCGAGGCGCTGGACCGGCTGAAGACCACCGCCGAGTCCCACCAGCGGGTGCTCGTCGTCGAGGTCATGGGACGCCACACCGGCTGGATAGCGCTCCAGTCCGGCATGGCGGCCGGCGCCCACGCCATCGTCGTACCGGAACGGCCCTTCGACATCGACGAACTGGCCCGCCGGGTCGGCGAGCGGTTCGAGGCGGGCAAGCGGTTCGCGATCGTCGTCGCGGCCGAGGGCGCGAAGCCGAAGGCCGGCAGCATGGCCTTCGACGAGGGCGCGAAGGACATCTACGGGCACGAGCGGTTCGCCGGGATCGCCCGGCAGCTCTCCATCGAGCTGGAGTCCCGGCTCGGCAAGGAGGCCCGGCCGGTCATCCTGGGGCATGTGCAGCGCGGCGGCACGCCGACCGCGTACGACCGGGTGCTCGCCACGCGGTTCGGCTGGCACGCGGTGGAGGCGGTGCACCGGGGCGAGTTCGGGAAGATGACGGCCCTGCGCGGGACGGACATCGTGATGGCGCCGCTGGCGGACGCGGTCGCGACGCTCAAGACCGTTCCCGAGGACCGGTACGCCGAGGCGGAGACGGTGCTCTAGTCCGTCCGGTCGGGTGCGGGTCCGCCGTGCCGGCCCCGCACCCCGGGACAGGGCCGTTCGCCCCCGGTGACAGAGGTCGCCGGGGGCTTCTCTACTCTTGTGGGCGGCAGGAAACGTACAACCCCCCACGAATCAGGAGCCGGCGGCATGGGACACAGCGGGCACGGCATGACCATGGATCTGCCGCCGTTCACGCTGGGGCGGGGTCTTCAGTGGTCGGCGGACCCGTTCTTCCTCGTCGGCTGTCTGGTGGGGCTGGGGCTCTACGGCTGGGGCGTCCTGCGGCTGCGCAGACGCGGGGACGCGTGGCCGGTGGGGCGGACCGTGTCGTTCGTGGTCGGGGTGCTGACCATCGGGCTCGTCATGTGCACCCGGCTGAACGACTACGGCATGGTCATGTTCAGCGTGCACATGGTGCAGCACATGGTGATCAGCATGCTGTCGCCGATCCTGATCCTGCTGGGCGCGCCGATGACGCTGGCGCTGCGGGCGCTGCCGGCCGCAGGGCGGGGTCGCAAGGGGCCGCGCGAGCTGCTGCTGATGCTGCTGCACAGCCGCTACATGCGGATCGTCACCCATCCCGCGTTCACCATCCCGCTGTTCATCGCGAGCCTGTACGCGCTGTACTTCACGCCGATCTTCGACTTCCTGATGGGCTCCAGGGCGGGGCACCTCGCGATGATGGTGCACTTCCTCGCCGTCGGTGTGGTGTTCTTCTGGCCGATCATCGGCGTGGACCCGGGGCCGGACCGGCCCGGTTATCTGATGCGGATGCTGGAGCTGTTCGCGGGCATGCCGTTCCACGCGTTCTTCGGCATCGCGCTGATGATGGCCTCGCAGCCGATGGTCGAGACGTTCGAGAACCCGCCCGCCTCGCTCGGCATCGACGCGCTCTCCGACCAGAACGCGGCCGGCGGGATCGCCTGGGCGTTCAGCGAGATCCCGTCCGTGCTGGTGCTGATCGCGCTGCTGTTCCAGTGGTACGGCTCCGAGCAGCGGCAGGCCAAGCGCAAGGACCGGGCCGCGGACCGCGACGGCGACCAGGAGCTGGAGGCGTACAACGCCTATCTTGCGTCGCTCAACACACAGGGGCGCTGAACCCGGGGCACCATGGAGGGACGCGCCCTGCGGAGGGCGGCCCCGAGGAAGGTGTCGCGATGGCAGGTACCACGGACAGTTCCACGAAGACCATGGGGGTGCTCACCGTCGGCGGACTCGTCGCGGTGACCGCCTACACGGTGGCGCTCGGCAGCAACGGCTGGCTGTGGTTCGGCTGGGTCGTGCTGGGCCTGATCACGTTCGCCATGATCATGACGCGGCCCGGCCCTGGCCACCGGTGAGGCGGGCCGCCGAGTGGACGCCCGGCTGGTACTTCGGCAGCCGGGCGGTGATCTTCATCCCTGCTCCGACGGCCGTCTCGATGACCAGCCCGTAGTCGTCGCCGTACACCTGGCGGAGCCGGTCGTCCACGTTGGACAGACCGATACCCCCCGAGGGGCTCACCTCGCCGGCCAGGATGCGGCGCAGCGCCACCGGGTCCATGCCGGCGCCGTCGTCCTCGATGACGACCAGGGCCTCGGCGCCGGCGTCCTGCGCGGTGATCTGGATGTGGCACTGGTCGGCCTTGCCCTCCAGGCCGTGTTTGACGGCGTTCTCCACCAGCGGCTGCAGGCAGAGGAAGGGCAGGGCCACCGGGAGGACCTCGGGGGCTATCTGGAGGGTGACGGCGAGACGGTCGCCGAAGCGGGCCCGGACCAGCGCCAGGTAGTGGTCGATGGCGTGCAGTTCGTCGGCGAGGGTGGTGAAGTCGCCGTGCCTGCGGAACGAGTAACGGGTGAAGTCGGCGAACTCCAGGAGCAGCTCCCGGGCGCGTTCGGGGTCGGTACGGACGAACGACGCGATCACCGCGAGCGAGTTGAAGACGAAGTGCGGGGAGATCTGGGCACGCAGTGCCTTGATCTCCGCCTCGATCAGTTTCGTACGGGACTGGTCGAGGTCCGCCAGCTCCAGCTGGACACTCACCCAGCGGGCCACCTCACCGGCCGCCCGGACCAGGACGGCGGACTCGCGGGGCGCACAGGCCACGAGGACGCCGTGCACCCGGTCGTCGACGGTGAGCGGGGCGAGAACGGCCCAGCGGACGGGGCAGTCGGCGTGCTCGCAGGTGAGCCGGAAGGCCTCGCCGCGCCCGCTCTCCAGGGGACCGGCCAGCCGTTCCATGATCTCGGCGCGGTGATGTGACCCGACGCCGTCCCAGACCAGCACCTGCGTCTCGTCGGTCAGGCACAGCGCGTCCGTGCCGAGCAGGGTGCGCAGCCTGCGGGCCGATCTGCGGGCCGTCTCCTCGGTGAGGCCCGCCCGGAGCGGGGGCGCGGCGAGCGAGGCGGTGTGCAGGGTCTCGAAGGTGGCGTGCTCGACGGGGGTGCCGAGGCCGCCGAGGTTCTCGGGGCGGGGGGTGCGGCGGCCCAGCCAGAAGCCCGCCGCGACGAAGGGGAGGATGGCGATGCAGACGCCCGCCAGGAACCCGCTCATGCCTTCGCCTCCGCCGCGCGCAGCTCTTCCGTGCTCAGTTCCTCGGGCAGGTGGAACCGGGCCAGGATCGCCGCCGTGCCGGCCGGGACCCGCCCCGGGGTGGCCAGGGACACCAGGATCATGGTGAGGAAGCCGAGCGGTACGGACCACAGCGCGGGCCAGGCGAGCAGCGCGTGCAGGCCGCCCGTGCCGGGGAAGCCCGCCATGGTCGCGGCGACGGCGGCGAACGCCGAACCGCCGCCCACCAGCATCCCGGCGGCCGCGCCGGGCGGGGTCAGCCGTCGCCACCAGATGCCGAGGACGAGGAGCGGGCAGAAGGAGGACGCGGACACCGCGAAGGCCAGCCCGACCGCGTCGGCCACCGGCAGCCCGCCCACCAGCGGGCTCGCGGCGAGGGGTACGGCCATGGCGAGGCCGGTGCCCAGCCGGAAGTGCCGGACGCCCCGGGCCGGCAGGACGTCCTGGGTGAGCACGCCCGCGACGGCCATCGTCAGCCCGGACGCGGTGGACAGGAACGCGGCGAAGGCTCCCCCGGCGACCAGCGCGCCCAGCAGGTCGCCGCCGAGGCCGCCGATCACCCGGTCGGGCAGCAGCAGCACGGCCGCGTCGGCGTCGCCGCTGAGGGCCAGCTCGGGGGCGTAGAGGCGGCCCAGGGCGCCGTAGACGGGCGGCAGCAGGTAGAAGGCGCCGATCAGGGCGAGGACGGCGACGGTGGTGCGGCGGGCGGCGACTCCGTGCGGGCTGGTGTAGAAGCGGACGACGACGTGCGGCAGGCCCATGGTGCCGAGGAAGGTCGCGAGGATCAGGCCGTAGGTGGCGTACAGGGGGCGTTCCTCGCGGCCGGCGGCGAGGGAGGTGGACATGCCGCCGTTGCTGCCGCGCTCGGCGACGGGGACGGCGGTGCCCTCGGCGAAGGTGAGACGGGTGCCCCGCTCGATGTGGTGGGTGCCGACGGGGAGCCGGAGCACGGCGTCCCGGTGCGGGCGGCCGTCGACGCGGCCGTCCACCGTCACGGTCAGGGGGCGGTCCAGTCGGAGGTCGAGGGTGTCGTCGACCCGGACGACGCGCTGGTCGCGGAAGGTGGCCGGTTCCCCGAAGGCGTCGCGGGGCGCGCCGTCGCCCTGCCAGGCGAGGACGAGGAAGAGGGCCGGGACGAGGAGGGCGGTGAGCTTGAGCCAGTACTGGAAGGCCTGCACGAAGGTGATGCTGCGCATGCCGCCCGCGGCGACGATCGCGGTGACCACGACCGCGACGATCAGGCCGCCGAGCGAGTCGGGGGCTCCGGTCAGCACGGTCAACGTCAGCCCCGCGCCCTGGAGTTGGGGCAGCAGGTAGAGCCAGCCGACGCCGACCACGAAGGCGCCCGCCAGCCGCCGGGACGACTGCGAGCCGAGGCGGGCCTCGGCGAAGTCGGGGAGGGTGTAGGCGCCGGAGCGGCGCAGCGGGGCCGCGACGAAGAGGAGCAGCACCAGATAGCCGGCGGTGTAGCCGACCGGGTACCAGAGCATGTCCGGCCCCTGGACCAGGACCAGCCCCGCGATGCCGAGGAAGGAGGCGGCGGAGAGGTACTCGCCGCTGATGGCGGCCGCGTTGAGGCGCGGGCCGACGGTGCGGGAGGCGACGTAGAAGTCGGAGGTGGTGCGGGAGATGCGCAGGCCGAAGGCGCCGACGAGGACGGTCGCGACGACGACGAGCGCGACGGCGGGGACGGCGAAGGCCGAGTTCATCGGTCCTCGACCAGGCGTATGAGGTCCCGCTCGTTGCGTTCGGCGCGGCGCACGTACCAGCGGGCGAGCAGCACGAGCGGGGCGTAGAGGCAGAAGCCGAGGACCGCCCATTCGAGGCGGTGGGCGTCGGGCATCGCCGCGAAGAGCAGCGGCAGCGGGCCCACGAGCAGGGTGAGGACGGCGAACACCGCGAGGGCGGCCCGCAGTTGGGAGCGCATCAGGGAGCGGACGTAGGTGTGTCCGAGGGTGGTCTGCTCGTCGATCTCGGTACGCGGCCGGTAGTAGCCGGAGGCGCGCAGGGTACGACGGGCGGGCCCGGTGACGACGACGCGCCGCTCGGTGGGGTCCTGGTGGGGCACGGTCAGGGCCTCCTCATCAGCAGGTCCCGCAGTTCTCGGGCGTGACGGCGGCTGACCTGGAGTTCCTCGCCGCCTACCAGGACGCTCACCGTGCCCGCGTCCAGGCGGAGTTCGCCTATGTGGCGCAGGGCGACGAGATGGCGGCGGTGGATGCGGACGAAGCCGCGGGCCCGCCAGCGCTCCTCCAGGGTGGACAGCGGGATCCGGACCAGGTGGCTGCCGCGGTCGGTGTGCAGCCGGGCGTAGTCGCCGCGGGCCTCGACGTGGGTGATGTCGTCGACGGCGACGAAGCGGGTCACACCGCCGAGCTCGACGGGTATGTGGTCCGGGTCGGGCTCGTGCACGGGGATGCGCGGAGCGGGGCCGCGCCGTTCGGCGGCTCTGAGTTCGACGGCGCGGCGGACCGCCTCGGCGAGCCGTTCCTTGCGGACGGGTTTGAGGACGTAGTCGACGGCCTTGAGGTCGAACGCCTGGACGGCGAAGTCCTCGTGGGCGGTGACGAACACGACCAGGGGCGGCCGCGCGAAGCCGGTGAGGAGGCGGGCGAGGTCGAGGCCGTCGAGGCCGGGCATCTGGATGTCCAGGAAGACCACGTCGATGGCTTCGGGGCCGTCGGGTCCGGACTCCAGGGCACGGTTGATGCGGCGCAGCGCCTCGGTCGCGTCGCCGGCACCCTCCACGGTGCCGATCCGGGGGTCCGCGGTGAGCAGGTAGAGCAGCTCCTCCAGCGAGGGGCGTTCGTCGTCGACGGCGAGGGCGCGCAGCATGAAGGTGGAGTGTAGGGGCGATCCGCACGACTGGACATGCACCGGGGTGTGGACGTATGCGCTGGATACAGTGCCCGCATGAACAGCACGCCCGCCCCTTTCGACGAACTCGACCGGAAGATCATCACCGCTCTGATGGCGAACGCCAGGACGAGCTTCGCCGAGATCGGGACGGCCGTCGGTCTGTCCTCGACGGCGGTCAAGCGCCGGGTGGACCGGCTGCGCGACACCGGGGTGATCACGGGATTCACGGCCACCGTGCAGCCGTCGGCGCTGGGCTGGCGCACGGAGGCGTACGTGGAGGTGTACTGCGAGGGCGCCGCGCCCCCGAGGCGCCTCGCGGAGGTGGCGCGCAACCATCCGGAGATCACCGCGGCGATGACCGTGACGGGTGGGGCGGACGCGCTGCTGCATGTGCGGGCACGGGATGTGGAGCACTTCGAGAACGTGCTGGAGCGCATCCGGTCCGAGCCCTTCATCCGCAAGACGATCAGCGTGATGGTGCTGTCCCATCTGCTGCCGGACAGCCCCGAGGCGGGCGCGAGCCAGCCCGCTCCCGAATAAACCTGCTTGGGCGCAGTGAACCTGCGTCGACCAGGCATATCACGCAGCATTCCTGCGTCGACACGCAATGCATGTTCCTTGTCGGGCGTCCCCGTCAGTTCCTACCGTGGTGTCAACCACCGGTCGACTCCGTAGGAAAAGGGAAAGGTGGAGGTACCTCACTGTGACCGAAACCCGTGTGCGGCGCCCTCGGCGCTTCCTCGTCTGTGAACCCAGACACTTCGCCGTGCAGTACGCGATCAACCCCTGGATGCGTCCCGACAGCCCCGTCGACGTCGACCTCGCCCAGGAGCAGTGGCAAGGACTGGTCCGCGCCTACCGGGCCCACGGCCACACCGTGGACACCGTGGAGCCGGCCCCCGGTCTCCCGGACATGGTCTTCGCCGCGAACTCGGCGGTCGTGGTGGCGGGCCGGGTCTTCGGCTCCCTGTTCCACGCGCCCGAGCGGCGGCCCGAGTCCGTCCACTACGACACCTGGTTCAAGGCGGCGGGCTACGACGTCCACCGGCCCGAGTCCGTCTGCGAGGGCGAGGGCGACCTGGTGTGGACGGGCCGGTACGTGCTGGCCGGCACCGGCTTCCGGACGACCCGTGAGGCGCATCGGGAGGTGCAGGAGTTCTTCGGCCACCCGGTGATCAGCCTGACCCTGGTGGACCCGCACTTCTACCACCTGGACACGGCGCTGTTCGTCCTCGACGACGACAACATCTCGTACTACCCGGAGGCGTTCTCCTCCGGCAGCCGTGAGGTGCTCGCCCGGCTGTATCCGGACGCGGTGCTCGCCACCCGCGACGACGCCATGGTGTTCGGCCTGAACTCCGTCTCCGACGGGCGCCATGTGTTCATCGCGCCCCGGGCCGAGGCCCTCGCCTCCCGTCTCACCGAGCGCGGCTATGTCCCCGTCCCCGTCGACCTCTCGGAGTTCCAGAAGGCCGGCGGTGGCATCAAGTGCTGCACGCAGGAGATCCGTTCATGACCGCACCCGTCGTCCCGACGCGCACCTCCGCCGATCTGATCCGTGCCGAGGAGCCCGTCCTCGCGCACAACTACCATCCGCTGCCCGTGGTCGTCGCCGGCGCCGAGGGCGCCTGGGTGACGGACGTCGAGGGCCGCCGCTACCTCGACATGCTGGCCGGCTACTCGGCCCTCAACTTCGGCCACCGGCACCCGCTGCTGATCGAGGCGGCCCACCGCCAGCTGGACCGTCTCACCCTCACCTCCCGTGCCTTCCACAACGACCGCCTCGCCGAGTTCGCCGAGCGGCTCGCGGCGCTGACCGGCCTGGACATGGTCCTGCCGATGAACACGGGCGCGGAGGCGGTCGAGAGCGGCATCAAGGTGGCCCGCAAGTGGGCGTACGAGGTGAAGGGCGTACCCGCCGACCGGGCGACCATCGTGGTGGCCGCCGATAACTTCCACGGCCGCACGACGACGATCGTGAGCTTCTCGACGGACGAGACGGCGCGGGCGGGCTTCGGACCGTTCACCCCGGGCTTCCGGATCGTGCCGTACAACGACCTGGCCGCGCTGGAGGCGGCCGTCGACGAGACGACGGCGGCGGTGCTGATCGAGCCGATCCAGGGCGAGGCGGGCGTCGTCCTCCCCGACGACGGCTATCTGGCGGGGGTCCGGGAACTGACCCGCCGCAGGAACTGCCTGTTCATCGCGGACGAGATCCAGTCCGGGCTCGGCCGCACCGGGCGGACGCTGGCCGTGGAGCACGAGGGCGTCGTGCCCGACATGCTGCTGCTCGGCAAGGCGCTGGGCGGCGGGATCGTGCCGGTGTCGGCGGTGGTGGCCCGGCGGGAGGTGCTGTCGGTGCTGCGGCCGGGCGAGCACGGGTCGACGTTCGGCGGCAATCCGCTGGCCGCGGCGGTGGGCACGGCGGTGGTGGAGCTGCTGGAGACGGGTGAGTTCCAGCGCCGGGCGACCGAGCTGGGCGTGGTCCTGCGGGACGGGCTGACCGGGCTGGTCGGCAAGGGTGTCGTCGGCTTCCGGGCGCGCGGGCTGTGGGCGGGTGTCGACGTCGACCCGGCCCTGGGCACCGGCCGCGAGGTGAGCGAGCGCCTCATGCGCAAGGGCGTCCTGGTCAAGGACACCCACGGCTCGACCATCCGGCTGGCGCCGCCGCTGACCATCACCGGCGAGGAACTGGCGTCGGCGCTGGCCACCTTGGAGAGCGTGCTGACACGCGACGCCTGAGGGACGCGCCCCCGCGAGGGACGCGGATTCCCGGCCGCGCCGGCGCGCGGCCGCCGCCTCCCGGGTGGCTCGGCCGCTGTCGTGCAGGCAGGGTGAAGATTGAGTCAGGAGGTGGTAGACCACTCTCAGCGACAGAGAGGTCGGCCGTGGGCACACACGACGAGGACGACGTTGCCCGCCGGTGGTTCGACGTGGCGGACACCGCCCCCCTGCTGCTCGACGCTCGGGGGGTGGTGACGAGCTGGACCAGGGAAGCCGAGCGCTTGCTGGGGTATCCGGCCGCCGAGGCGGTGGGCGAGGACCTGGCCGGGCTCCTCGCCACCGGGGACGCCGAGCGGCTGCCGTACGTCATGGACCGGTGCCGTCGGGACGGCGGCTGGGCCGGGCTGCTGTCCGCCCGCCGCCGGGACGGGCGGCCGGTGTCCGTGATGGCGCGGATCACCTCGGCCGATGAGCCCGGCGGCGGCGCGCGCTGGCTGGTCCTGGTCAACGAGATGGCCGACGCTCCCGGCTGGGACATGAGCCGCGCGGTGCTGGAGCAGATGATCGGCGGCTCCCCGATCGGTATCGCGATGGTCGACGCCGATCTGCGTTTCGTGTGGTCGAACGCGGCCCTGACCCAGTTCGGCGGCGGTCCGCCCGAGAGCCGGCTGGGGCTGCGGCTGGCCGAGGTCCAGCCGGGGCTGAACTCCGAGGCGATCGAGACGCAGATGCGACGGGTACTGGCGACCGGCGAGCCGGTGCTCGGCTACGAACTCGTGGGGCGGGTACGGGCGGCGCCGCACCGCGAGACGGCACACATGCTGTCGTTCACCCGCCTGGACGACGAGCACGGCGCCCCGATGGGCGTCTACTACACGGTCGTGGACATGACCGAGCGGCACCGCGCCCGGCAGCGGCTCGCCCTGCTCGACCGGGCCGGCCGGCGCATCGGCCGCAGCCTGGACATCGCCCGGACCGCTCAGGAGCTGGCGGACGTGGCGGTGCCGGGGTTCGCCGACCTGGTCACCGTGGATCTGCTGGAGCCGGTGCTGCGGGGTGCGGAGCCCTCGCCCGGCCAGGCGTCGGGCGACGCGGACGACTCCGTCACCCTGCGCAGGGCGGGACGGCGGGCGACCGGCGCTCCCGGGGTCGCGACCGGCAGCCGTGAGGTCGTGCACCGGGGCGGCTCGCCGGCGGTGCGCTCTCTGGTCGGCGGGCGGCCCTGGCGGGTCGAACGGCTCGATCCGCTCGACCCGCTCGATCCGCTCACCGAGGAGTGGGTGGCGGATCTGCCCGCCGGTTCCGAGCCGCCCAGTGCCCTGATCGTGCCGGTCCGGGCGCGGGGCGTCACCCTCGGCGTGACCACGTTCCTGCGGCGCGACCGGCACGAGCCCTTCAGTGAGGACGATCTGGCGCTCGCCGAGGACCTCGTCTCGCGGGCGGCCGTCTGCGTGGACAACGCGCGCCGCTACACGCGCGAGCGCGACGCGGCCCTGGTGCTCCAGCGCAATCTGCTCCCCCGGCGGCTGCCCGAGCAGGACGCGGTCGAGGTGGCCGCCTGCTATCGGCCGGCCGACGAGCTGACCGGCCTCGGCGGCGACTGGTACGACCTGATCCCGCTATCGGGTGCGCGGGTGGCGCTGGTCGTCGGCGAGGTGCCGGGGCACGGCATCGACGCCGCCGCGGCCATGGGGCGGGTACGGACCGCCGTGCGCACCCTGGCCGCCCTCGACCTGCCGCCTGCGGAGATCCTCGCGCACCTCGACGACCTCGTCGCCCGCATGGACGACGAGGAGGGCGTGGCGGCCGAGACGGAGCCGCGGGAACCTCGGTCGGGCGGTGCCCAGACCGTGGGCGCCGCGTGCGTGTACGTCGTGTACGACCCGGTCGACGGGCGGTGCGTGATGGCCGCGGCGGGGCACCCCGCCCCGGCCGTCGTCCTGCCCGACGGCAGCGTCACCTTCATCGAGCTGCCGCAGGGTCCGCCGCTCGGTGCGGGCGGGCCGCCGTTCGAGTCGGCCGAGGTGACCCTGCCGGAGGGCAGCACGCTGGCGCTGCACACGGACGGTCTGCTGGCCCGGGGCGAGCGATGGGCGCTGGACACCGACCGGGAACGGCTGCGGCAGGCCCTGGAGCAGTCGGCGGACACCCTCGAGCTGCGCTGCGGGACGGTGATCGACGCGCTGGTCCCGGCCCGCCCGTACGACGACGTGGCCCTGCTGATGGCCCGGACCCGTCGGCTGCCGGCCGAGCGGGTCGCCGACTGGGAACTGCCCGCCGACCCGGCGGCGGTGGCCGAGGCCCGCAAGACCGCGAGCCGCCGGCTGGCGGAGTGGGGTCTGGCCGAGCTGTCGTTCACCACCGAGCTGGTCGTGAGCGAGCTGGTCACCAACGCCATCCGGTATGCCACCGGACCGATCCGGCTGCGGTTGATCCGCGAGCGCACCCTGGTCTGCGAGGTCTTCGACGGCGGCACCACCGCACCGCATCTGCGCCATCCGCGCGCCACCGACGAGGGGGGCCGCGGGCTGCTGCTGGTCTCGCAGGTCACGCAGCGGTGGGGCACCCGCTTCCTCCCCGAGGGCAAGATCATCTGGGCCGAGCAGTCACTCACCGATCCCGACGCCTGACCGGCTCCGACCAGCTCTGACGGGCTCTGCCGGGCTCCGACTGGCTCTGACCGGATCCACGGCGCGACCCGTCCACCCCATTCATCACATCACATGAGAAAATGACGCAAAACCGGCGAATGGGACGCTGCCATGAACGACACGGCGATCGACTACACGGCGGTGTTCCAGGCGTTGCCGGGCGCGGTGGCGCTGCTGACACCCGAGCTGGTGTACGCGGAGGCCAACAGGGAGTTCCTGCGCGTGTCCGGCCGCAGGCGCGAGCAGTTGATCGGCCGGCACGTCTTCGAGGTCTTCCCCGACAATCCCGACAACCCCGACGACGGGGCCGCGAGCGGCATGCGCAACCTGGAGGCCTCGCTGCGGCGGGTGCTGGCCACCGGCGAACGGGAGGCCATGGCGCTCCAGCGCTACGACGTCGAGTCGAGCGAGCGGCCCGGCGAGTGGGACGAGCGCTACTGGAGCCCCGTCAACGCGCCCGTGCACGGGCCGGACGGCTCGGTGGTGCTGATCGTGCACCGGGTCGAGGAGGTCACCGAGCTGATCCGGGCCCGCGGCGGCCGCGGGGCGGGCGGGGACGGAACACGGACGGGCAACCGGGCCCGCGTCCTGGAGGCCGAGCTCTACACCCGCGCCCGCGAGCTCCAGGAACTCAACGAGCGGCTGCGGCTGGCCCATGCCCGTGAGCGCGAGGTGGCCCTCGCCCTCCAGGAGGCGATGCTGCCCGCCGGCCGGCAGGTCGGGCACCACCGGGCCGCCGTGCGCTACCGGCCGGCGGTCGGCGCGCTCAACGTGTGCGGCGACTGGTACGACCTGGTGGACCTCGTCGGCGGCAACCGCATCGGGGTGTCGGTCGGCGACGTCGTCGGGCACGGTCTGGAGGCGGCCGGGGTGATGGGCCAGCTGCGCAGTGCCCTCAGCGCGGCCTCCCGGGTCGCCGCGGGCCCGGCCGAGGCGCTGAACGTCCTCGGGCGGTACGCGCACGTCGTGGACGGCGCCGAATCCGCCACCGCGGTCACCACGTTCATCGACTTCGACCACCACATCATCACCTACAGCAGCGCCGGGCATCCCCCGCCCGTGCTCGTCCACACCGACGGCCGGGTGGAGTTCCTCGACCGGGCCACCGACCCCCCGCTCGACGCCCGGCCCACGCCGGTCCCCCGGCCCCAGGCACGCACCGCCTACGACAGCGGCGCCACGCTCGCCCTCTACACCGACGGACTCGTGGAACGGCGGCGCGAGGACATCGACACGGGTCTCGCCCGGCTCGCCGACGCCCTGGCGCGCCACCGGGAGGCGGACCCCGAGTCCCTGGCCGACGCCGTCCTGCTGGAGTTGCTGCCGCCCGGCGGGGCGACCGACGACACGGCGCTGGTGATCGTGCGGCTGTGAGGGGGTTCGGCGGTCGGTGCCGCCGCGACCCGGTCGATGGCCGGCCCGGCCGTAGGCGAGCCGGAATTCGACGGAGACGCACTTTCGCTGCCGGACCCCTTGATGTTGTCGAGCAGGGAGCGTCCCTGCCTGTCCACGGCCCGGGTGAGTGATTCCTGAAGAATTCCGAAGGCACCCGCTACGGCGGGATCTTTTCCCCTCGGGCCCCCGCAAGGCGGTGCGCGCCGCATTCAGGTGTGCCGTGACCTCGGTGAAGCCCCTCTATTCCAGTTGGCACCTTCGGAGAGGTATGAGCAGCCGCGGAAAAATAATGGTTTCAACCGTTGTCGCGCAAACTCGTGGCTCTGCGAGCGGCTCCTCGGGCAGCTTCGCCCCGTGCTTCCGCACAGTCGGCCCCGGCACCTACACTTACAGCCCACGACTTACCGGCTGACCAGCCGGAACACGGCGGTTGGGCAAACCCGCTGGAGTGAGGAGCCACCCTTTGTTCTACTACGTGCTCAAGTACGTCTTGCTGGGCCCCCTGCTGAGACTGGTCTTCCGACCGCGGATCGAAGGCCTCGAGCACGTACCGGAGTCGGGTCCGGCGATCGTCGCCGGGAACCATCTGTCGTTCTCGGACCATTTCCTGATGCCCGCGATCCTCAAGCGCCGCATCACCTTCCTCGCGAAGGCCGAGTACTTCACGGGTCCCGGCATCAAGGGCCGGCTGACGGCGGCCTTCTTCCGCAGCGCGGGCCAGATCCCGGTCGACCGCTCGGGCAAGGAGGCGGGCCAGGCCGCGATCCGCGAGGGCCTCGGTGTGCTCGGCAAGGACGAGCTGCTCGGTATCTACCCGGAGGGCACCCGCTCGCACGACGGCCGCCTGTACAAGGGCAAGGTCGGGGTGGCGGTGATGGCGCTCAGGGCTCAGGTCCCCGTCATCCCCTGCGCGATGATCGGCACCTTCGAGGCGCAGCCGCCCGGCAAGGTGATCCCGACCCTGCACCCCGTGGTGATCCGCTTCGGCAAGCCCCTCGACTTCTCCCGCTACCTCGGCATGGAGAACGAGAAGGCGGTGCTGCGGGCGATCACCGACGAGATCATGTACGCGATCCTGACGCTGTCCGAGCAGGAGTACGTGGACCAGTACGCGGCCGTGGCCAAGGCCGAGGAGGCCGCGGCGAAGGCGGCCAAGGCCGAGAAGGAGCGCAAGTTCCCGCGCCTGCCGTCACGTTGACGTCCCGTCACGAATCGATGGTCCGTCACGAAGCGACGGCCCGTCAGGACGACTGAAAGGGCGGCCGGATCACTCCGGCCGCCCTTCGCTGTGGTGCGGGGGTGCTACGGCTTGGGCGTGGCGTGCGGCGCGCAGGTCACGTCCGCGGTGTCCAGCTTGCCGGTGAGCAGGTAGGCGTCCACCCGCGAGTTGATGCAGGTGTTCACCAGGCTGGTCACTCCGTGGGAACCGGCGTCCTTCTCGGTGATCAGGCGGGAGCCCTTGAAGCGCTTGTGCAGTTCGACGGCACCCTCGTACGGGGTGGCCGCGTCATCCGTGGACTGCACGATGAGCACCTGCGGCAGGCCCTTGTGGGTCTTGACGTCCACCGGGGTCTGCTGCTGGACCGGCCAGAAGGCGCACGGCAGGTTCATCCACGCGTTGGCCCAGGTCATGAACGGGTAGTCTTTGTTGAGCCGCGTGTTGTCGCTGTTCCACTTGCGCCAGCTGGTGGGCCACTTGGCGTCGGTGCACTCGACGGCGGTGTAGACCGCGTTGCCGTTCTCCGAGGAGATGTTGCCGGCCGTGTCGGTCAGGTCCGGGGCGGCCGCGTCGACGAGCGCCTGGGTATCTCCGGCGAAGTACTTGCTGAAGACGGTGGCGACCGGAACCCACGAGGAGTCGTAGTACGGGGCGCTCTGGAAGAAGGAGATCAGCTCGGCCGGGCCGACGATCCCGCCGATGGGGTTCTTCTTCGCGGTGGCGCGCAGTTCGAGCCACTTGGCCTGGACGGCGGCGCGGGTGGTGCCGAGGTGGAAGGTGGCGTCGTTGGCGGCGACCCAGTCCTGCCAGTCCTTCCAGCGGCCCTCGAAGGCGACGTCCTGGTCGAGGTTGGCCTCGTACCAGATCTTCTCGCGGGAGGGGTTGACCACGCTGTCGACGATCATGCGACGCAGGTGGCCCGGGAACATGGTTCCGTAGACGGCGCCGATGTAGGTGCCGTAGGAGACGCCCAGGAAGTTGAGCTTCTTCTCGCCCAGGGCGGCGCGGATGACGTCCAGGTCACGGACGGTGTTCGGGGTGGTCATCTGCGCCAGCACGGCCTTGCCGCTGCGCTCGGCGCACCCGTCCGCGTACTCACGGGCGAGCTTGATCTGGGCGAGCTTGTCGGCCTCGCTGTCCGGGACCGGGTCGGCCTTCGGCGCCTTGACGAACTCCTGCGGGTCGATGCAGGAGATGGGCGCGGAGTGACCGACCCCGCGCGGGTCGAAGCCCACGAAGTCGTAGGCCTTCGCCACGTTGGTCCAGACGGGGGCCTTGGTGGTGACGCGGCGCGGGAAGCGCAGGCCCGAGCCGCCGGGACCGCCGGGGTTGTAGACGAGCGCGCCCTGGCGCTCCGCGGCGGTGCCCGTGTTGCCGATGCGGTCGACGGCCAGCTGGATCTGCTTGCCGTTCGGCTTGGCGTAGTCGAGCGGCACGGTGACCCAGCCGCACTGGATCGGCTTCTCCAGGCCCCAGTCGGCGGGGCAGTCCTGCCAGTCGATACCGGCCTTGCCGGCGCGCTCCGCTGCGATCGCGGCACCGCGCGCCTCCCGGTCCTGCCCCGGACGGCCGCTGGTCGCGCTGGCCGTGGGCGCCGCGAAAGCGCCGGCGAGCATCGTCGCGGCGACGAGTACGCCGGCCGATCCGAGCGCCGTGGTGCGCTTGTTCGGTCGTATGTCCTTCAAGTGGGAACTCCCCTACCTGGTGATGGCGGCAGAGGGATCCTCGCGGCTGTGAGGCACCTGAGAAAAGGTGTCGTTGACCTTCTTTGCCAATCCGATAACCGGAAAGTGATGTACCGCTCACCGGATGTCGACATCGGCGAGCGCCTCGTCCAACGCCCGCCGCAGCCGCAGCGCGTCGGGCGCGACGGCGGTGACGAGAGCCGCCGGCCCGGCCAGCGGCATGACACGGGCGTGCTCACCGATGTTCCGGGCCTCGGCCGGGGTCTCGCGGAACTCCGGCCGGACGACGACGAGTTGGCCCACCGCACGATACTCCGCCAGGACGGCCGGCCCGTCCCAGCCGCCGGGCGCGCCGGGCCCGCAGGCCAGTTCCTGATCGAGGACGACCCGCCCGGCGACCCGCACCGTGAGCCGGCTGGTCAGCCTCCCCGGCTCCTCCCCCACCCGGCCGAGCACCTGCTCCTCGCGCAGGACGAGCCGGGCGTCGGCCCCGAGCGCGGCCCGCGTGGTGACGAACAGATCGCTCCCCTTCGCCGAGATCAACTGCTCGGGCAGCCAACGCAGTTCACCGCCGTCGGCGACCGTGAGGCGGACGTCGTAGTGGGCCTCGTCCTTCGCCTGCCCGGGCAGGGCGATGGTGGCGGCGGCCGAACCGACCTGCAGCCGGGCGCCGTTGCCGACGTCGGCCTCGACGGCGAAACGGTCTCCGCCGAGAGGCCCGCTCATCGCGCCGACGAGCATGACGCGCGCCTCGCCGGCGGTGCCCCGGGTGCGGCGCAGGGCAAGGGGTCCGTCGCTCTCGAGGACGGGCAGGGAGGTCCCCCCGCGACCGTCGTACCTCGCCCCGATCCGCGCGGTGGCGTGCACTCCGCTCATGTCACGCCGTCCAGGCGGCGAACTGCGCCCGCACCCACGCGGCGACGTCCTGCACACCGCCCTCGCTCCGCAACGACTGGAAGACGACCGGCAGTTCGGCCCGCTGGGCCTTGGCGTCGGCGGCCATCCGGGCGAGGTCCGAGCCGACGTACGGCGCGAGGTCGGTCTTGTTGACGACGAGCAGGTCGGCGGTGGTGACACCGGGCCCGCCCTTGCGGGGGATGTCGTCCCCGCCCGCGACATCGATGACGAAGATCTGCGCGTCCACGAGGCCCTTGGAGAAGGTCGCGGTGAGATTGTCGCCACCGGACTCGACGAGGATCAGGTCCAGCGGGCCGACCTCGTCCTCCAGGTCCTCCACGGCCTCGAGGTTGGCGGAGATGTCGTCCCGGATCGCGGTGTGCGGACAGGCACCCGTCTCGACGGCCGTGATCCGCTCGGGCGGCAGCACGGCCTCCCGGAGCAGGAACTCGGCGTCCTCCCGGGTGTAGATGTCGTTGGTGACGACGGCGAGGGACAGTTCGTCCCGCAGGGTGCGGCAGAGCGCGGCGACGGTGGCGGTCTTGCCGGACCCGACGGGACCGCCGAGCCCGATACGCAGGGCGCGGCGCGAACCGTCGGCCCGACGCGCGTCGGCGCCGACGGCGGCAGCTGCGTGACGGTCGTGGGTGTGGTCGAGATGCATGACACGGCTCCTCATATCAGCCCGTCCGGCGTTTGAGGACGAGGCCCTTCCAGGGCCGAACGGGGGTCTGGGGGCGGAGCCCCCGGGGTCGGGAACGGGAAGGGGCGGCGGGGACGGCCGCATCCGGCAGCGGCTCCGCCGTGGGCGCTAGGAGGCGAACAGCCGTACCGGCCACGCGGCGTGAACCTCCGCCCCGATCTCCAGCAGCGGCGCCGAAGCCGCCGGCAGCGCGTCGACCCCGGCCGTGGCGACGGCCGACCCCGCCACCACCGCCCGGTCGACCACCCGGTCCAGCTCCGGGGCCAGCCGGGCCAGCACCGCCGTCGCCTCGAACGGGTCCAGGCTCAGCAGTCGCACCACGGCCGTCGCCGGTCCGCTCACGCTCTCGTAGACCGAGCAGTACGCGGCGTCCGCCGCCCCGAGTCCGGCCGCCCGCGCGGTCAGCCCCAACACCACGGGCTGATGCGCCCCCTTGGGGAACTCCCGGGCCAGAGCGTCGAGTTCGGTGCTGGGCCAGGCCGCTCGGGCGGCCCGCATCAGCTGCCGGCCCAGCTTCCTGGCGGTCAGCCGAAGCGCCGGGGACGGGGTGCGGGCGTCCGCGGCCGCGTCCAGTTCCGCCGGATCCCCGCCGGCTGCGGCGGCGGCCGCCAGCGCGGCGGTCACCAGCCCCGTGGTGTGCAACCTCCCCCGGAGAAAGGCCTCCAGGCTCGTCGCGCCGGTGATCCGTCCCGCTCCGACGGCTTCCTCCGCCCCGCCGGAGTGCGCGTGTCCTCCGGCGGGGAAGCGGCCGTCGGCCAGGACGAGCAGTGCTGCCCTTGTCACATCGATGTCCTCAGAACCGGATCAGAACAGCATCAGAACAGGAAGTAGCGCTGTGCCATGGGCAGTTCGGCGGCCGGTGTCGCCTCGACCAGCTCCCCGTCGATGTGCACGGCGAAACTGTCGGGGTCGACCCGGACGCGCGGCCGGGCGTCGTTCTCCCGCATGTCCGCCTTGGTGACACCGCGCGTGGACTCGATGGCGACGAACTTCTTGCCCAGTTGCAGACGTTCCGGCAGTCCGTCCTCGATCGCGAGCGGCGCCACGAAGTTGAACGAGTTCGAGGCGGGCGCCCGGCCGATCGCGCCGTACATCGGTCGCGGCAGGATCGGCTGCGGTGTCGGGATCGAGGCGTTGGCGTCGCCCATCTGCGCGTACGCGATCTGCCCGCCCTTGATCACGAGGTGCGGCTTGACGCCGAAGAACGCCGGCTCCCACAGCACCAGGTCGGCGAGTTTGCCGCCCTCGACCGAGCCGATCTCGCGGGCCAGGCCCTGCGCGAGCGCGGGGTTGATCGTGTACTTGGCGATGTAGCGGCGTACCCGGTGGTTGTCCGCCCGGCCGTCGCCCGGCAGGGAGCCCCTGCGCCGCTTCATGACGTGCGCCGTCTGCCAGGTCCGGAGGATGACCTCGCCGACCCGGCCCATGGCCTGCGCGTCGGAGGAGATGATCGAGATCGCCCCGAGGTCGTGCAGGACGTCCTCGGCGCCGATCGTCGACGGCCGGATCCGCGATTCGGCGAACGCCAGGTCCTCCGGGACCGCCGGGTTGAGGTGATGGCACACCATCAGCATGTCGAGGTGTTCCTCGGCGGTGTTCACCGTGTACGGCCGCGTCGGGTTCGTGGAGCTCGGCAGCACGTGCGGCTCCGAGACCACGGTCATGATGTCCGGCGCGTGCCCGCCGCCCGCACCCTCGGTGTGGTAGGCGTGGATGCCGCGGCCGGCGATCGCGGCGAGCGTGTCGCCCACGAACCCGGCCTCGTTGAGGGTGTCCGTGTGGATCGCGACCTGGATGCCCGTCCGGTCGGCGACGGTCAGCGAGGCGTCGATGACGGCCGGCGTCGAGCCCCAGTCCTCGTGCAGTTTCAGACCGAGCGCCCCGCCCCGGATCTGCGACAGCATCGCGTCCTGCGAGACGGTGTTGCCCTTGCCGAGGAAGCCGATGTTCAGCGGGTACTGCTCCATCGCCTCCAGCATCCGCGCGAGGTGCCACGGGCCGGGCGTCACGGTGGTCGCCTTCGAGCCCTCGGCCGGCCCGGTGCCGCCGCCGACCAGCGTGGTGACACCGGCGGACAGCGCCTCGTCGGCGATCTGCGGACAGATGAAGTGGACGTGCGCGTCGACCGCGCCGGCGGTCAGGATCCGTCCGTTGCCCGCGATGATCTCGGTCTCCGGGCCGATGACCAGGTCCGGGTGGACCCCGTCCATCGTGTCGGGGTTGCCGGCCTTGCCGATGCCGGTGATGCGCCCGTCGCGGATGCCGACGTCGGCCTTCACCACACCCCAGTGGTCGACGACGACCGCGCCCGTGATGACGGTGTCGGGCGTGCCGTCCGCGCGCGTGGCGCGGGACTGTCCCATGGACTCACGGATGACCTTGCCGCCGCCGAAGACCGCCTCCTCACCGGCGAGTCCGGGGCCGCCGCAGCGGTCCTCCTCGATCTCGATCAGCAGATCGGTGTCGGCGAGCCGGATGCGGTCGCCGGTCGTCGGGCCGAACAGGTCCGCGTACGCGGCACGCGAGATCTCAGGCATCGAGGGCACCTCCGGTCTCCCCGCGCAGACCGGGCACGACGCGGGCGCCGGCGAGGGGGACGAGTTCGACGTCGACGGGGATGCCGGGCTCGAAGCGCACGGCGGTGCCGGCGGCGACGTTCAGCCGCCGGCCGCGCGCGGCGGCGCGGTCGAACTCCAGGCCGGGGTTGGCCTCGGCGAAGTGGTAGTGGGAGCCGACCTGGACGGGCCGGTCGGCGGCGTTGAGGACGGTGAGCCGGGTGACCTCGCGGCCCTCGTTGTAGACGACGGGGTCCGCGGCGAACAGGATCTCTCCGGGAATCATCGAAGCCCCCTCAGACGATCGGATCGTGGACGGTGACCAGCTTGGTGCCGTCCGGGAAGGTGGCCTCGACCTGGACGTCGTGGATCATCTCGGGGATGCCCTCCATGACGTCGTCGCGGGTGAGCAGCTTGCGGCCGGAGGACATGAGTTCGGCCACCGTGCGGCCGTCACGCGCGCCTTCGAGAATGTGCGCCGTGATGAGGGCCACGGCCTCCGGGTGGTTGAGCCTGAGCCCGCGGGCCCGGCGCTTCTCGGCGACGTCGGCCGCCACGTGGATCAGCAGCCTCTCCTGCTCGTGCGGGGTCAGTTGCACGTCCCACCTCACATCCTCGCTCCGGACCGTGCGGGGCCCGGTTGCCGCGGCCACGGGGAAAAGACCCTGGTGGCATGGATCGGCAGGCTAGTTGGACCGCATTTCGAGCAAGTTAACCGAGCTGTGATCGATTCAGGCCCCCGAGAGCGGCGGCGACACGCTCATCAACGCGCGCAGTCCGTCGCGCAGCACCTCGACCGGTGCGGGACCGTACAGCGACTGCTGGACGAGGAAGCCCAGCACGACGGCGATCATCGTGCGTGCCACGTCGTCCGGCGCCACGTCTGACCGCATCATCCCGGCCTCCTGGTAGGCGACGACGATCCGCCCCCACGCCTCGCGCACCCCCCGGTATCCCTCGCTCAGGATCGCCGCCAGCTCCTCGTTGCGCAGCGTCTCCGTCCACACCTGGATCACCAGACGGGGGAAGGCCGGCCGGCCGTCGACGGTCAGGGACTCCTGGGTGGCGAGGACCCTGCGCAGGACCGAGGAGACGAGGTCGTCCGGGGTCGGCGGCGGGATGTGCCGGCTCTCCTCCTCGAAGCCCTCGCGGACCAGTCCCAGCACTTCGCCGACGATCGCGGCGATGAGCTCCTCCTTGCCGCTGAAGTAGCGGTACACCGCCCCGGCGGACAGGTCGGCCTCCTTCAGCACGTCCTGCATGGACGTGGCGTGGAAGCCGTTGCGGGCGAAGCAGATCGCCGCGCCGTCGAGGATCTGCCGACGGCGGGCGTCGAGGTGTGCCTGGGATACACGGGCCATGGCCCTAAACGTAGAACGAACATTCCTTCTTGACAAGGAGCCGGTCCGGCGACACGGTGTGGACGAAATGCAAAACGAACGATCCTTCTTTTAAACGCCGAGGTCCCTGCCGACCCGGCCGCAGCCCCACCCGTCCGACACGCCGTCCCGCACGCCTCCAGGGGGAGTCCCCATGTCCGCCATCCGGCGCCTGATCGCCGTCGTCCTGCTCGTCCCGACCGTCGCCGCCGTCGCCCTCTGGGCCTTCGCCTGGCCGGCCGCCCGCACCGCACCCCGCGACCTGCCGCTCGGCGTGGCCGGTCCGCCCGCCGCGACCGCGCGGCTGGAGAAGCAGCTGACCCGGCACGAGGGCGCCTTCGAGATCCACCACTACGCCGACGCGACGGCCGCCCGGGACGCCGTCGAGGACCGGACCGTATACGGCGCGGTGGTCGTCACCGCCGAGGGATCCGAACTGCTGACCGCCTCGGCCGCGAGCCCGCTCGTCGCCCAGCTGCTGCAGCAGGCGGTCGCGCAGCAGGCGGCGGCCTCGGGCGCCCGGGTGGAGACCGTGGACGTGGTGGCGGCTCCGGCCGCCGACCCGCGCGGCTCGGCCCTCGGCGCGAGCGTGCTGCCGCTGGCCCTCGCCGGGATCGGGGCGGGCGCGCTGGTGTCCTTGCTGGGCCTGCGCGGGGTCCGTGCCGTGCTCGCGCTGGTCGGCGCCGCCGCCCTGGTCGGCTCGGCCGCGGCGGCGCTGGCGCACAGCTGGCTCGGGGTGCTCACCGGCGACTGGTGGGCGGAGGCCGCGGTGCTGGGGCTCTCCACGCTCGCGGTGAGCGCGGCCGTGGCGGGCTGCGCCGCACTGCTCGGCACGCCGGGCATCGGAGCCGTGTCGTTCGTGGTGATGTTCCTCGGGAATCCGTTCTCCGGGGCGGCGTCGGCGCCGCGGATGCTGCCGGAGCCGGTCGGGGTGATCGGTCAGTGGCTGCCGCCGGGTGCCGGTACGACCCTGTTGCGCTCGGTGTCGTTCTTCGACGGGGCGGCGGCGACCGGCCCCGCGCTCACGCTGGTCTGGTGGGCCGCGCTGGGCCTCGGGGCGGTGCTGCTGGGCGCCCAGCTGAAGCCGGGACCGACCCGGGCCGAGCCGACCACCGAGGCGCGGCGGTCGGCACTCGTCACCTGACCGTCCCGTCGCCCGCCCCGCCCGCAGGGCCGTGCACCCCCCGGATCCGGGGGGTGCACGGCCTTTCGTGTGCCTACGGCCGGTGCTGCCGGCCGGTGCTGCCGGCCGGTGCCTGCTGCCGGTGCCTGCTGCCGGTGCTCCCTACGACGGATTCGGGCGCCGGTACTCCGCCGTGACCCCGAACCGGTGCTGTTCGCGGGGAGCGGACGCGACCTCGCGCACGGTGGTGACCGAGCTGATCACCGGCTCCTCCGCGGCCTTGTCGAGTTCGTCGAGTCGCTCCAGGTCAGCGGCGGAGACGAGGGCGACGAGAGGCTTGCCGTGGCGTGTCACGACGACACGTTCACCGCCGTACACCACGCGGTTGATCAGGTCGGCGAGTTCAGCCCTGGCTTGCGTCACCGGAATCTCGTAGGCCATACCCCCATTCTAACGTCACGTACATCCTGTACATTTTTTACAGATCCCGTCGGACGTAGAAGGCATCCGACGGAGAAGGAGGGGCTCCGATGAACCGACCGTCCGCCCGCCATGTCCTGCCCGAGTTCACCGAGCGCACGAGCTTCGGGCAACGGACCATGGATCCGTACTCGAAGCTGCTGGAGGAACGGATCGTCTTCCTGGGGACGCGGATCGACGACGTCTCGGCGAACGACGTGATGGCCCAGTTCATGTACCTCGAGCACAAGGACCCGGACCGGGACATCGCGCTGTACATCAACTCCCCCGGCGGCTCCTTCAGCGCGATGACGGCCCTGTACGACACGATCCGGTACGTCACCTGCGACGTGGAGACCACCTGCCTGGGCCAGGCGGGCTCGTCCGCGGCGGTGCTGCTGGCGGCGGGCACGCCGGGCAAGCGGTACGCACTGCCGGGCGCGCGGATGACGATCCGCCAGCCGTCCCTGCCCGAGCCCGTCCAGGGACAGGCGAGCGACCTGGCGATCCAGGCCGAGGAGCTGGCCCGGATCCGCGCGAGCCTGGAGGAGATGCTCGTACGGCACACCGGGCGGACGCCGGAGCAGGTGACCGCGGACATCGAGCGGGACAGGTTCCTCACCGCCCAGGAGGCCGTGGAGTACGGCCTGGTGGACGGGATCATCCCCAGCCGCAAGACCTCGGCCGGCGCGCCCGGCGGGAGGTGAGCCGTCGATGGTGCCCGAGCTGCCGCCACTGCCCGCGCTCACCCGCGCGGAGGCCGAGCTGATCGACGGTTATCTCGACGTGGTCGACCTGCTCGGCCGGATCAATCCCGCCCACCACGGCGACACCTACCGCGGACTGCGCGCCGCCCAGGCGCTGGTGACCAAGGCGACCGCGCTGCGCGACGCGCTGACGCTCATGCACCAGCGGGGCGAGAGCGAGCTGCACGCGCCGACGCTCGCGCGGGCGCTGCGCGTGCTGGACGGGGAGCGCCGCACCGCGCGTGTCACGCTGCCTCCGCTCTCCGACAGTTGACCCGAGTGACCCGCCTCCGGCCCGGACCGCTCGCGCCCAGGACGTGACGACCGGACCGGAGTTGAAACGGCCCAGAAGGCGTACCCCCGTTCGGCAGAGTGTCTACGGGCCCCCCGGACGCCCCGAAGTTGCGCAAATGGGGCGCTCCGCGGGCCGAACAGAGGGTGTCACCGCTGGTCGGAGCCCTTCGAGCGACTCGACACCTGATCGTCCATCAGAGTGTTCACCCGAACGGGTGAGTGGTGAGTAACCCCACAAATCCCCGGTTCCGTTGGGATTTTCGGACATCGGTGAGCCAAGATCCCTGACTGACGACAAGCCCCCGCCACAAGCGGCGGGGCGGTCCGGGCGGACGCCGAGTCCTGCCGCCGCCCGGATGACCGGTCGACAGGAGTGCATCGGCAGGAGTGGAGGACCCAAGCACGACGGGTCGCCGGAACGGTCACGCCATGACCGGGCCGAGCAGCCCTTGGGGTGAAGCCGCAGCAGCGGCCGGGCAACTTCGCCAGCCCGAATCCGACAGGTCATCCTTCACAGGCGGCTGACGAAGGGTTGCGCATGACTGCGCTCAATCGTGTCCCGTCGCTCATGGTCAGGGCCGGTACGGCCTCGGCTTTCGCCATCGCCGCCGTGGGCGGCTCGGTCGTGGTCCCGGGGCTCGCCCCCGACGCCGCGGCCGCCACACCGGCGACGAAGGCGCTCCAGATCGCGGCCTCCAAGAAGGGTGCACCGTACAAGTACGGGGCCACCGGGCCGAAGAGGTTCGACTGCTCCGGGCTCACGCTGTACTCGTTCAAGAAGGCGGGCAAGAGCCTGCCCCGGACGGCGTCCCAGCAGTACAACAAGACGAAGCACATCAAGGCGTCGAGCCGCAAGGCAGGCGACCTCGTGTTCTTCCACTCGGGCTCGAACGTGTACCACGTCGGGATCTACGCGGGTAAGGGCAAGATCTGGCACTCGCCGAAGACCGGCGACGTGGTGAAGCTCCAGAAGATCTGGACCAAGAGCGTCTGGTACGGGCGGGTCCGCTAGGGCCTGCCCGGGTCACGGGCTGGTTTCCCGGGGTGGTGGGGGCGTCCTGACGCGCCTTCACCGCCCCGGGAGCTCACCCTCCGCCGGGGCCGCCAGGGCACCGGCCACCGGCTCCGCCGCCGGGACGGCCCACGGGAGCTCGACGGTGACCGTCTTGCCGCCCTCCCGGGTGGGCCGCACTCTCAGCCTGCCGCCGCACTCCGCGGTCAGCCATCGAATGATCACCATGCCTCGGCCGTTGTCCTGCTGGACGGCGGCCGGCAGTCGTTTGGGGAAGCGCGGGTGGCTGTCGGTGACCCCGACGCGCAGGTGTTCGTCACGGTCGAGGGCCAGGTCCACCGTGAAGGTGGGTGACTGGCCGAGGGTGTGCTGTACGGCGTTGGTGGCGAGTTCCGAGACGATCAGCCGGATGGCGTCGGCCAGCTCCGCGTCCGCCGGCAGACCCCACTCCCCGAGGGCGCCGGCCACGAATACGCGAGCGGCGTAGACCGAGGCGGGATCGCTCGGCAGAGTGACGGATGCTTCCAGGTGATCTGCCATGGCGACGTCGACCCTTTCCCACGGGACCGGGAGACCGACGCGGTGCGGAGGGTTCGAGTACGGTCCCGGACTGGTGCTTCTTCGCCAGACTGCCATTACCGCGCCGGTCACGGGTGGGATCCACCAAGATATGCATATATCTGTCGCCCGATGCGGTGAACTCTGCGACGGCAGAGCGTATTTGGTCGGCCCGATAGGAGTAAGGAGGAGCCCATGCAGCACGGTCCCGCGGTGCGCCGCCGGAAGCTGGGCGCCGAACTGCGCAATCTGCGCGCCCAGGCGGGCCTCACCAGTGGTGAGGCGGCCCGGCTCGTGGGCTGGCACCAGTCCAAGGTGAGCCGCATCGAGACCGGTATCAGTGGATCGAAACCGGCCGATGTGCGGTTACTTCTCGACGCCTATGGTGTCGCGGATCCGCAACTGCGGGAGCTGATGCTGGCGTTGGCGGGCGACGGCGGCAGTGGCGGCCGGGACCACTGGTGGCACGCCTACCGCGGGGTGCTGCCGCCCACCTACCGGGACTTCATCAGTCTGGAGTCGCAGGCGAGCGCGATGCGCACCCTGGAGACGACGGTGGTACCGGGGCTGCTGCAGACGCCCGAGTACGCGCGCGCGGTGACCAGGGCGTCCGTGGAGGGCGGCGCCGAGGATCAGCTCGACACCCTGGTGGAGGTGCGGCTGGCCCGCCAGGACGTGCTGCGCGCGCAGCCGCCGCTGGAACTGAGCGCGGTACTGGACGAGGCGGTGCTGCGACGGGAGGTGGGCGGGCCCGAGGTGATGGCACGACAGCTCGGTCGGCTCGTGGAAGCCGCCCGATTGCCCCAAGTGCGGCTCCAGGTGCTGCCGTTCGCCGCCGGAGCCCATATCGGGGTAACCGGCCCTTTCGTTATCTTCTCATTTTCGCGCACTTCTGATCTGGATGTGGTTGTTCTCGACCACTTGACGAGTAGCCTCTATCTCGAACGGAAAGAAGACCTCCAGGCCTACACCGAGGCCTTCAACGCCCTTCGGGCGCACGCCCTTTCGCCCGGGGACTCATCGGATTACATCGCCGCGATAGCCGACGGCGCGTAAGGAGGCACCATGTCCGCACCACCGCGGAACGTACCTTCCAGTACCGATCCCGACCGTCTCCCTGATGTGCGGTGGCTGCGCAGCAGCTACAGCACGGGAGCGAACAACTGTGTGGAGACGGCCCGGCCGGCCTCCGGCCCCTTGGCCGGTCTGCTCGCCGTACGCGACTCCAAGGACCCGGCCGGACCCGCCCTGCTCTTCTCCCCCGAGAGCTGGTCGGGCTTCACTGCCGTGTTCTCGAGGGTCGCGCGGGTCCGCTGACCGCACCGGAGCAGTCAGAGGCGGTCCACGGCCGTGTCACGCCGACTCATGGTCGTGTTTCGCCGATCACCCGTACAGCGCGTTCCAGCTCGGCCCCGGAGAGGTCCGCACGCGCGGTCAGCCTGAGGCGTGAGATGCCGTCGGGCACGGAGGGAGGACGGAAGCAGCCCACGGCCAGGCCTGCCGACCGGCAGTCCGCCGCCCAGCGCACGGCCCCCTCCGGGGACGGCGCACGCACGGAGACGACCGCGGCGTCCGGACGCACCGCTGCCAGGCCCGCGGCCGTCAGGCGCGCGTGCAGCTCGCCCGCCACCGCACGCGCGCGTGCCGCGCGCCCGGGCTCCCGGCGCAGCAGCCTGAGGGCGGCCAGCGCCGCCCCCGCCGCCGCCGGGGCCAGGCCCGTGTCGAAGATGAACGTCCGGGCCGCGTTCACCAGATGCTCGATCACCCGCGCGGGACCCAGCACGGCGCCGCCCTGGCTGCCCAGCGACTTGGACAGCGTGACCGTGACGACGACGTCGTCGGCGCCCGCCAGACCGGACGCGTACGGAGCGCCCTGGCCGGCGTCCCCCAGCACACCGAGCCCGTGGGCGTCGTCGACGACCAGTCCGGCGCCGTACTCCCGGCAGGCGGCCGCCAGGGCGGCCAGCGGGGCGGCGTCGCCGTCGACGGAGAAGACCGTGTCGGAGACGGCCACGGCCGGGCCGTCGTGGGTGCCGAGCGCCTTGCGCACGGCGTCCGGGTCGGCGTGCCCGACGACCTGGGTGGTGCCGCGGGCCAGCCGGCAGCCGTCGATGAGCGAGGCGTGGTTGCCCGCGTCGGAGACGAGCAGCGAACCGTGCGGGGCCAGCGCGGTGACCGCGGCGAGGTTGGCCGCGTATCCGGAGGAGAAGACGAGGGCCGCCTCGAAGCCGCAGTGCTCGGCGAGCTCCCGCTCCAGCTCGCCGTGCAGCTCGGTGGTGCCCGTGACGAGCCGGGAGCCGGTGGCGCCGCCGCCCCAGGTCCTGGCGGCCGCCGCGGCGCCCTCCGTGACCTCGGGGTGGCGGGCGAGGCCCAGGTAGTCGTTGCTCGCCAGGTCGAGGAGCGGCGAGTCGGCCGGGCGGGGCCTCAGTGTCCGTACGAGTCCGGCCCGGCGCCGCAGCTCCGCCTGCTCGTCGATCCAGCCGAACGCCATGGGTCCTCCGGGCTTTTGTAGGTAGCGGACAGACACTAGCGGCCCGACCGCCCACCCACGGTGTGGCAATACCCACACGTCGAACCCGGTGTGTTGTGTGATCCCTACCTTGGCCCGGAGCGGGTGCGTAGGACAGGATCGGCTCTCATGGACCTGCTGAACACGCTGGTGGACAAGGGGCTTCGGCGCGAGCTGCCGACCCGCGAGGAAGCGTTGGCCGTGCTGGCCACTTCCGACGACGACGTGCTGGACGTGGTGGCCGCGGCCGGCCGGGTGCGCCGGCAGTGGTTCGGGCGACGGGTGAAACTCAACTACCTCGTCAACCTCAAGTCGGGGCTGTGCCCCGAGGACTGCTCCTACTGCTCCCAGCGGCTCGGCTCCACGGCCGGGATCCTGAAGTACACCTGGCTCAAGCCGGACGAGGCCTCGCAGGCGGCGGCGGCCGGGCTGGCGGGCGGGGCCAAGCGGGTCTGCCTGGTGGCGTCCGGGCGTGGTCCGACGGACCGTGACGTCGACCGGGTCGCCGGCACCATCAAGGCGATCAAGGACCAGAACGAGGGGGTCGAGGTCTGCGCCTGTCTGGGCCTGCTCTCCGACGGCCAGGCCGAACGGCTGCGCGAGGCGGGCGCCGACGCCTACAACCACAACCTGAACACGTCCGAGGGCACGTACGGGGAGATCACGACCACGCACACGTACGCCGACCGGGTGGACACGGTGCAGAAGGCGCACGCGGCGGGTCTGTCGGCGTGCTCGGGCCTGATCGCCGGCATGGGCGAGTCCGACGAGGACCTGGTGGACGTCGTCTTCTCGCTGCGCGAGCTGGACCCGGACTCCGTTCCGGTGAACTTCCTCATCCCGGTCGAGGGCACCCCGCTCGCCAAGGAGTGGAACCTCACCCCGCAGCGCTGTCTGCGCATCCTGGCGATGGTGCGGTTCGTCTGCCCGGACGTCGAGGTGCGCATCGCGGGCGGCCGCGAGGTCCATCTGCGCACGATGCAGCCGCTCGCCCTGCACCTGGCCAACTCGATCTTCCTGGGCGACTACCTCACGACCGAGGGCCAGGCCGGCAAGGCCGACCTGGAGATGATCGCGGACGCCGGATTCGAGGTGGAGGGCGCGGAACAGGTCACCCTGCCCGAGCACCGGGCGACGGCGGCCGGGGGCTGCGGTTCCCACGAGGGCGGTGGCTGCGGCTCGGACGAGGACTCCGGGTGCGGTGCGCACGGGGACGCGGGCTGCGGCTCGCACGCGGGCGGCGGTGTGTGCGGCTCCGCCCCGGCGTCGGCTCCGGCGTCGACTCCGGCCGCGGCCCCGGTCGCGGCGGTCGGCGAGGCCCGTACGGACCTGGTCGCCGTGCGCCGGCGTGGCGCCGGTACCGATCTCGCGCCCAATGCCTGAGCCGGACCGGCTCGGGGTGCCCGAGCTGCTGGAGCTCGACCGGCGCCATGTGTGGCATCCGTACGGTCCGATGCCCGGCCGGGTCGAACCGCTCGTCGTGGAGTCTGCGAGCGGGGTGCGGCTGCGGCCGGCGGACGGCTCGGGCGACCTGGTCGACGGCATGGCGTCCTGGTGGTCGGCGATCCACGGCTACAACCACCCGGTGCTCAACGAGGCCGTGCGCGAGCAGCTGGGCCGGATGAGTCATGTGATGTTCGGCGGGCTCACCCACGAGCCCGCCGTACGGCTGGCGAAGCTCCTTGTCGACATGTCGCCCGACGGTCTGGAGCATGTGTTCCTCGCCGACTCCGGCTCGGTGTCGGTCGAGGTCGCGGTGAAGATGTGCCTCCAGTACTGGCGCTCGCTGGGCCGCCCGGCCAAACGACGCCTGCTGACCTGGCGCGGCGGTTACCACGGCGACACCTGGCAGCCGATGTCCGTGTGCGATCCCGAGGGCGGGATGCACGACCTGTGGACCGGGGTGCTGCCCCGGCAGGTCTTCGTGGACCCGCCTCCGGTGGAGTTCGAGGAGGCGTACGCCGACCTGTTGCGCGAGACGATCGAGCGGCACGCCGACGAACTGGCCGCGGTCATCGTGGAGCCGGTGGTACAGGGCGCGGGCGGGATGCGGTTCCACTCCCCCGGCTATCTGCGGGTGCTGCGCGAGGCGTGCGACGCGCACGACGTGCTGCTGGTGTTCGACGAGATCGCGACCGGGTTCGGGCGCACGGGCGCGCTGTTCGCCGCGGAGCACGCCGCGGTGACACCGGATGTGATGTGCGTCGGCAAGGCGTTGACCGGCGGCTATCTGACGATGGCGGCCACGCTGTGCACATCCCGGGTGGCCGACGGGATCTCGCGGGGCGAGGTGCCGGTGCTGGCCCACGGGCCGACGTTCATGGGCAACCCGCTCGCCGCGGCGGTCGCCTGTGCCTCGATCGAGCTGCTGCTCGGGCAGGACTGGCTCGCCGAGGTCAAACGGATCGAGTCGGGGCTGCGGGACGGTCTCGCCGCCGCGGCGGAGATCCCGGGTGTCCGGGACGTCCGGGTCCTCGGCGCGATCGGTGTCGTCCAGCTCGACCACCCGGTGGACATGGCGGCCGCCACCCGGGCCGCGGTGCGCGAGGGCGTCTGGCTGCGGCCGTTCCGCGACCTGATCTACACGATGCCGCCGTACGTCACCGGTGACGCGGACGTGGCACGGATCGCGCGCGCGGTGTGTGCCGCGGCGCGGGAGGGATGAACATGCCGATCCTGGTGATCACGGGGACGGGCACGGAGGTCGGCAAGACCGTCACGACGGCCGCGGTCGCCGCGTCGGCGCTCGCGGCGGGGCGCACGGTGGCCGTCCTCAAGGCCGCGCAGACCGGCGTACGGGCGGACGAGCACGGGGACGCCGACGAGGTGGCCCGGCTCGCCGGCGCGGTGACGACGGCCGAAGTGGCCCGCTATCCCGAGCCGTTGGCTCCGGCGACGGCGGCGCGCAGGGCGGGCCTGGCGGCGGTGCGGCCGCAGGACGTGGCGGAGGCGGCGCAGAAACTGGCCGCCGGGCACGACCTGGTGCTCGTCGAGGGGGCGGGCGGGCTGCTCGTACGGTTCGACGAGACGGGCGGGACACTGGCGGACGTGGCGCAGCTGCTGCGGGCGCCGGTGCTGGTGGTGGCCTCGGCGGGCCTCGGCACGCTGAACACGACGGAACTGACGGCTCGTGAACTGCGGGGCCGGGGAGTGGAGTTGCTGGGTGTCGTGATCGGCAGCTGGCCTGACTCCCCCGATCTGGCGTCGCGTTGCAATGTCGCGGATCTTCCGGAGGTGGCCGGGGCCCCGCTGCTGGGGTCGCTTCCGTCGGGCGCCGGCGCTCTGGCGCCCGCCGATTTCCGTACCGTGGCGCCCGGTTGGCTGGCGCCGCGGCTGGACGGGACGTGGGAGGCGGAGGCCTTCCGGCAGCGGACCGGTTCCGGGGTCTAGCCGCCGTCCGCGTCCGCGAGCAGCCGGACGAGTTCGATGCGGGAGCGGATGCCGAGGCGGGTGAAGACGCCTCGCAGATGGTGGTCGATGGTGCGGGGGCTGAGGGCGAGGCGGGCGGCGATCTCGCGGTTCGTGGCGCCGTCGGCCGCCATCCGGGCGACCAGGAGCTGCTGGGCGGTCAGGTGGACCGTCGGGCGCCGGTCGCCGCGGGTGGGGGCCGCGGGGGCGCCCAGCGCGCGCAGTTCGGCGCGGGCGCTCTCGGCGCAGTGCGGGGCGTCGAAGGACTCGAACGCCTCCATCGCGCTGTGCAGCCGGTCGCGGGCCTCGGTGCGGCGGCGCAGCCTGCGCAGTGCGCTGCCGAACAGCAGTTCGGTGCGGGCCCGTTCGAAGGCTCGGGTTCCTTCGGCGTGCAGCCGGAGGGCGGTGCGGTAGTGCTCGACGGCGTCGGCGCCCGGCGTGAGCAGGGCTTGGCAGCGGGCGCTGAGGGCCAGGTCGTCGGCGCTGCCGACGGCGCGGGCCCAGCGGTCGTAGTCGGCGTGCGCGGCGCGCGCCACGCGGGTCTCGCCGGTGCGGACGGCGGCCTCGACATAGTGCGGGGTGGCCAGGTGGCGGATGGCCCGGTGGCCGTGGCCCGGACCCGAGGCGGCGAGGGCGCGCAGCCGGGCCGCGGCCGCGTCGAAGCGGCCGGAGCCCAGGTCGAGGAAGGCGAGTGCCCACTGTGCCAGGGCCGCGGGCAGGCCCAGGGAGTGGGCGAGGGCGTAGGAGCGGGCGGCCGCGGCCCGCTCCCGGCACAGGGCCTCGTCGCCGGTGAGCGCGGCGAACATCGCGAGGGCGGCCTGCAGATGGCAGGCGCCGTTGTCCTGTCCGGTGGCGTACGCCTGCCGCAGGGCGTCCAGCGCGGCGGCCTCGGCGGCGCGTGGGCGGCCGGTCCAGAAGTCGGCGTAGGCACGGAACTCCATGGCCTGGGACACGGCGGCGGTGACGCCCCCGGCGCGGGCCGCGGCGGCCGCCCGGACCGTGGCGGTGGCGGCGCGGGTGTGGTCGCCGAGCATCAGGGCGGCGATCCCCGCGTGCAGGAGGAGGGTGGGGTCACCGCCCGGCCCGCACCGTCCGGCGGTGGCCTCCAGCAGGTTGCGCGCGTCCTCGTACCGTCCGTCGACGGCCGCGGCGATCCCGCCGAGCACACCGGGCGGGTCGATGCCCGACTGCCCTGCGACGAGGGCCGCTTCACGGCAGCGACGCAGATCGCCGGTGTAGACGGCGGCTTCGGCGGCTCGGGCCAGGAGGTGGGTGACGGGGGCGGCGGGGGCCGAGCCCGCCGCCTCGCCGGACTCGTGCGGGGCGACCGGCTCGTACGAGGTGACCGGCTCGTACGAGGCGACCGGGGAGGCGACGGGGGCGGCCGTGGAGCCGTCCCGTCCCGGGGGCGGGTCACCGGGCGCGGGCCGCGCCCCGGCCGCCCGTACCGCCCCGGCCAGCAGCGCGTCGAACGCCTCCCCCGCGTGCCCGGTCCGCAGGGCGAGGATGCCGGTGAGGGCGTCGGCGTCGGTGCGGGCGGCGAGGGCGCGGGACCGGTCGCCGTCACCGCGGTGCCAGGCGTCGGTCGCCGCGTGGGCGAGGAGCCGGGACCTTTCGCCCGGGTCCGGGCAGAGCGCGGCGGCGCGTTCGGCGAGGGCGCCCGAGAGCGCCGGGTCGCCGGCGGCGCGCGCCCGGGCCGCGGCCGCCGTGAGTTCCGCGGCGAGCCGCGCGCTGGGCCCGAGTGCGCCCGCGCCCCGGTGCCAGGACCGCCGGGGTGTCTCCGCCGCGCCGTGCAGGACGCGGGCGAGCAGCCGGTGGGCGTCGCGCCGGTCGGCGGGGGCGGCCGTCTCGTACGCGGCGATCCGGGTCCAGGCGTCGCGGAAGCCGACCCCGCCGGCCGTGGCGTGGGCGATCCCGGCCGCCTCCGCCGCTTCCAGGGGCCGGGTGTCGAGGCGGGCGGCGGCGACGGCCCGCAGGAAGGCGTGGGTGGCCACCGGGTACTGGTCGGCGGCCGCCAGCAGGAGCACCAGCCGGGTGCCGTCGGGCAGCGCGCGGATCTCGTGGCGGTGGGCGCGCAGCGTCTCGGGGGCGAGGTCGGCGGGTTCGGCCGGGGGCGGGGCGAGGCCGGCCGCCTGCCGTTCGGTCAGCCGCGCGACGAGTTCGGCGGCGGCGCGCGGGTCGCCGTATACGAGGCGCAGCACGCGCACACGGACGCCTTCGGACAGGGCCGGGGACGGGCGCGGGCCCGCGTCCGGCGGCGCCGGTGGCGAAGTGCGGTCCGCAGACGGGGGGTTCACTCGTGTCACCACACAAGTGACGTTACTGGCGGGTTACTTGAACCGTAAAGACTGGCGATTTCACCGATGCGGCGCGCGTAGACCCGCCGGACACTCCTGGCAACCCCACACGTTTCAGGAGGCATCATGCAGCGCCACAAGCGTCGCATCGCCGCGGCTTTCTCGGCCGTGGTCTCTTCGCTCCTTCTGTCACTCTCGTTCTCCGCCCCCACAGCCCACGCCGCGACCCACAATCCGATCGTCTTCGTACACGGTCTCAGCAGTTCCTCGAGCAGCTGGGACGACTGGGTCGCGGACTTCAAGGCCGACGGCTACACGGCCGCCGAGCTGGACGCCTGGACCTACAGCTGGTCCCAGTCGAACGTCACGACCGCCTCACAGCTCAACACCGAGATCAAGAGCGTGCTGGCCAGAACCGGCGCGTCCAAGGTCGACGTGGTCGTCCACTCCATGGGCGCGCTGAGTTCCCGCTATTACCTCAAGAACCTCGGCGGCACGGCGTACGTGGACGACTTCGTCTCCGTCGCGGGCACCAACCACGGGACGTCGGTCGCCTCGTGGTGCAGCTGGCTCTACACCTCCTGCGCCGAGATGGTCACCGGCAGTTCGTTCCTCACCGCGCTCAACTCCGGTGACGAGACCCCGGGCAGCGTGAACTACGCGACCTACTGGTCGAACTGCGACTCGGCCATCGACCCGGACTCCTCGGCGCTGCTGAGCGGGGCCACCAACGTCGGCGTCGGCTGCATCTCGCACACGGACATCAACAACGACTCCGGGGTGTACGAGCAGGTGCGCGACTTCGTCCAGTAGACCGTCGGACGAGCGAGCGGCGCGACAGCACGGGTGCGGCGGGCCTGCACGGGGGAGAATCCCGGTAGGCCCGTCCTGCCCGGGAGGTCGCCATGACCCTGCGCTCCAGCGGCTCCGCCAAGGTGCCCGGTGACGCCGTCCACCACCCGTTGTTCGCCCGGTTCTACGCCCGGCTCGGTGCGGCCGCGGAGACCCGGGCCGGTCTGGCCGCCGTACGTGACCAGCTGCTCTCGGGGCTCTCCGGACGGATCATCGAGATCGGCGCGGGCAACGGACTGAACTTCGCGCACTACCCGGCCGCCGTCTCGGAGGTCGTCGCGATCGAGCCGGAGCGCCATCTGCGCACGCTGGCGCTGGAGGCGGCCCGGCGCGCGGAGGTGCCGGTCGATGTCGTGCCGGCGGTGGCGGAAGCGCTGCCGGTGAAGAGCGAGGCCTTCGACGGAGCGGTGCTCTCGCTGGTGCTGTGCAGCGTGCGGGACGTGCCCCGCACGCTCGGGGAGCTGCGGCGGGTGCTGCGGCCCGGCGGTGAACTGAGGTTCTTCGAGCACGGTCCCGGCGGTGGTCCGGCGATGCGGTTCACCCAGCGCGCACTGGACCGCACGGTGTGGCCGACCCTGGCCGGCGGCTGTCACCTCACCCGGGACACCCTCGACGCCCTGCGCGAGGCAGGGTTCGAGGTCGGCCCGTACCGTCGGCTGACCGTGCCGGAGAAGGGCCCTCGGTCCCCCGCCTCGTACTGCGTTCTCGGTAGGGCCCGGCGCCCCTCATAGGCTCCACTGGCGCAGTTCCCGCGCGATGTCGGACACCGACGCCTCCCCGCTCTTGACCAGCCGGGCCAGGTCGCGGACCTGTTCGGGCGAGGTGGCGACCTTCAGGCCGCTGGCGACGAGATAGGCGTACGCGACGGCGCACGCGAACAGGGCGTTGGAGCGCTCCAGCGCGGGGACGTGGATGAGGAGCTGGAGCAGCGCCGCGGCGCGGGCCGGCGCGTCGTCGTAGACGGGGACGTCGAATATCTCCGCCTGGTGGCGCGCCACGGCCGCCACCAGTGCCCCCCAGTCGGTGACCTGGGGGTCCCCCGGGGTCTTCTGTTCGGCGAGCATGAGAAGCCAGGCGAGATCGATGCGGAGGTCGCTCAAGGGATCAGCGGCGACCTTCGCGCGTGCCGCCCTCGCGGTCGGCGCCGAACTCTTCCGCGAACACGGCCTCGTACTGCTTCATGAAGTCACTGGCGGCCTCGACGAACGTGTGGCCGACTTCGCCGGCGTCCTGTCTGACCAGCTCTTCTATATAGCGGTTGACGCTCATGCCGCGGGCCGTGGCGCGCTCGCGGGCGGCGCGGGCCGTGCCCTCGTCGACGCGTACGTTCAGCTGGGTCTTCGCCATACCTCGACGCTAGCGCCGTGCTGCTAGCAACGGCAAGGGCGGCCGGGAGGTGAAAAGGGATACCGGGTGTGCGCCGGGTCACACTACGCTCGGCCGGGCAGACACATCACCACGCGATCGGCACGTCCACACGAGCGAGGAGACAGCCTTGTCCACACCTGCTGCGGAGCACGCCCCCGGCCTGGCCTCGGCCGACGGGATCGCGGCCCGCGCCCGCGGTCTGACCAAGGCGTACGGCTCGGGCGAGACCACGGTGCTCGCCCTGGACTCGGTGGACGTGGACATCGCGCGCGGCCGCTTCACCGCCGTCATGGGCCCGTCCGGTTCCGGCAAGTCGACCCTGATGCACTGTCTGGCGGGCCTCGACACGGTGTCGGCCGGTCAGGTGTGGATCGGCGACACCGAGATCACGGGACTGAAGGACCGGGAGCTGACCCGGCTGCGACGGGACCGGATCGGGTTCATGTTCCAGTCGTTCAACCTGATCCCGACGCTGAACGCCGCCGAGAACATCACCCTGCCCATGGACATCGCGGGGCAGAAGCCCGACCAGAAGTGGCTGGACCAGGTGATCGACACGCTCGGCCTGCGGGACCGGCTGAAGCACCGGCCGTCGCAGCTCTCCGGCGGCCAGCAGCAGCGCGTGGCCTGCGCCCGGGCGCTCGCCTCCCGACCCGAGCTGATCTTCGCCGACGAGCCGACCGGCAACCTGGACTCGCGCGCCGGGCTCGAGGTCCTCGCGTTCCTGCGGGAGGCCGTCGACCAGCTGGGACAGACGGTCGTCATGGTCACCCACGACCCGGGTGCCGCCGCCCACTCCGACCTGGTGCTCTTCCTCGCGGACGGGCGGATCGTGGACGAGATGGAGCGGCCGACGGCGGACGCGGTGCTGGAACGCATGAAGCGCTTCGACGTGATCCGCGCCCAGTCCGACGGCGAGAGCGGCGGCGAGAGCGGCGGCGTCGGCATCCCCGCCGCCGACGCCCACGGAACCGCCCACGGCACCGACGCCAAGGAGAAGTGATCCGGTGCTGAAAGCCACCCTCAGAAGCTTCCTCGCGCACAAGGGACGGCTGCTGCTGTCCGCGCTCGCCGTCGTCCTGTCGGTGGCGTTCGTCGCGGGCAGCCTGATCTTCTCCGACACGGTCACCCGCACCTTCGACCGGCTCTTCGCGTCCACGTCGGCGGACGTGACGGTCGAGCCCAGCGACGACCTGAAGGCGTCCGTGCCGACCGGCGCGGTACAGACCGTGCCCGCCTCCCTCGCCGAGGAGGTGGCCCGCGTCGACGGGGTCGCGTCGACCCACGCGGACGTGAGCGTGGAGAACATCACGGTCGTGGACGGAGAGAACAAGTCCGTCGGGCCGACCACCGGCGCGCCGACCATCGCCACCGACTGGTACGTCACCGACCGCAGCCCGGTGAAGCTGACCTCCGGCCACGCCCCGCAGGGCGCGGGCGAGGCCATGCTCGACGCCGACACCGCCGACAAGAAGCACGTGAGGATCGGCGACACCCTCACCGTGATGGCCCAGCCGGGCTCGTTCAAGGTGAGGATCGTCGGCATCGCCACCTTCACCACCACCAACCCGGGCGCGGCCCTGGTCTTCCTCGACCCGAAGACGGCCGCCGACCAGCTCCTGGGATCACCGGACAAGGCCACGAGCATCTCCGTCGACGCGGCGCAGGGGGTGAGCGACCCGGTCCTCGAGCGGCGCGTGAGCGCCGCGATCGGTGCCGGGCCCTACGACGTGAAGACCGCGGATGAGCAGGCGGAGTCGTCGGCGGAGGCGCTGGGCGGGTTCCTCGACGTGATCAAGTACGTGATGCTCGGCTTCGCCGGGATCGCCGTCCTGGTCGGTGTGTTCCTGATCGTCAACACGTTCTCGATGCTGATCGCCCAGCGCACGCGTGAGCTGGGCCTGCTGCGCGCCCTGGGCGCCGACCGCCGTCAGGTGCGCCGCTCGGTGCTCACCGAGGCGGTGCTGCTCGGTGTCGTGGGCTCCACGGTCGGCCTCGCCGCCGGCATCGGTCTGGCGGCCGGGCTGATCAAGCTCATGAGCGCGTTCGGCATGAACCTGAAGACCACGGAGATGGTCGTCGGCTGGGCGACCCCGGTGTCGGCGTACGTCGTCGGCGTCGGCGTCACCTTCGTGGCGGCCTACCTCCCGGCCCGGCGCGCCGCGACCGTGTCGCCGATGGCGGCCCTCGCGGACGCGGACATCGCCGGGGTGGGGCGGCCGCTGAAGGTGCGCGCGGTGGTCGGCGCGGTCGTCGGCGCGCTGGGCGTGGCGGCGCTCGCCGGCTGTGTGAGCTCCTCGAAGACGGCGTCCGCGGCGTCCCTGCTGGGCCTGGGTGTCGTGCTCACGCTCATCGCCACCGTCATCGCGGGGCCGCTGCTCGTCCGCCCGGTGATCCGCGTGCTCGGCGGCGCCTTCCCCGCGCTGTTCGGCTCGGTGGGCCGGATGAGCCAGCGCAACGCCCTGCGCAACCCGCGCCGTACCGGCGCCACGGCGGCCGCGTTGATGGTGGGTCTCGCCCTGGTCGGCGGGATGTCGGTGGCGAGCGCGTCGATGTCCAAGTCCTTCGACGAGCAGATCGACAAGACGCTGGGCGCCGACTTCGTCGTCCAGAACGCCAACTTCACGCCGTTCTCCCAAGAGGTCACGGACGCGGTGCGCGACACCGAGGGTGTCGGCCTGGTCGTACGGCAGCGGTTCGCGCCGCTCGCCGTGCGGCTGCCCGACGGCAAGCGCGTCGAGACGACCGCCTCCGGTTACGACGACCGGGTCGACGACGTCGCGCACATCACCTACGCGCAGGGCGACACGGCGGCCGCGCTGGCCGACGGCGCCATCGGCATGGACGTCGACTTCGCCAAGGACCACGGGGTACGGCTGGGCAGTGTGCTGCCGGTGGAGTTCCCCGGGAAGCGGACCACGTCGCTGAAGGTCGGCGCGCTCACCGACCAGGACGGCGGCGACGGGTTCGGCATGCAGGGCGGGCTGTTCCTCGGGATCGCCACCGTCGAGAAGTACGTGCCCGGCGGGCAGGACTCGGCGCTGTACGTGAACGCGGCCTCCGGGACCGGCGGCGACCAGCTGCGGCCCCGCCTGGAGAAGACGCTCGACGCGTATCCGCAGGTACAGGCGCGTGACCAGGCCGACTACAAGAAGCTGGTGCACGACCAGATCGCCGTGCTGCTCTACCTGGTGTACGCCCTGCTCGGGCTCGCGATCGTCATCGCGGTGCTCGGTGTGGTCAACACCCTGGCGCTGTCGGTGGTGGAGCGGACCCGCGAGATCGGGCTGCTGCGCGCCATCGGGCTGGGCCGGCGGCAGTTGCGCCGGATGATCCGGCTGGAGTCGGTCGTCATCGCGGTCTTCGGCGCGGTGCTGGGCCTGGCGCTCGGGCTGGTGTGGGGCGTGTGCATACAGCAGGTGCTGGAGTTGCAGGGCATGAAGGCCCTCGCCGTCCCGTGGGGCACGATCGTCGCGGTCGTGGTGGGCTCCGCGGTCGTCGGCGTGGTGGCGGCCCTGCTGCCCGCGCTGCGCGCCTCGCGGATGAACGTCCTGGCCGCGATCGCGCACGAGTGACACGAGAGCGATCACGGGCGCGAACACCTCCGGGGGTTCCCGCCCGTGATCGCCGGGGCGTGTGCGCCGAGGGGCGTTCCCGGGACGGGCCGACGGCAGCCGGCCGGTCCGAGGACTGGCCGACTGCCGTCGGCGTACCGGCCACCTGCCCTCCGGGTAGCGGCCGACCGCCGTCCAGACACCAGCCGTCTGCCCTCCGGGGAGCGGGCGGCCGCCGTCCGGAGACCGGCCGTATCGCCCCCTGTCCTCCGGGACCCGCTTGCCGTCCGCGGGCCGTCGGCAGGCGTCCGCATGCTGGAAATTCGCGTTCCGGCCGGTTTCCCGCGTGGTGGGATCGGTCCATGACTGATCTGCGGATACGGGCCGCCGGCCCCGAGGACCTGGACACCGTGCTGGCCTTCTGGAAGACCTCCGCCGAGGGCACCAGCATCAGCGACGACCGGAGCGGGGTGGAGCGGCTGGTCGCGCGCGATCCGGGGGCGCTGATCCTCGCCGAGCGGGACGGTGAGCTGGCCGGGACGGTGATCGCCGGGTTCGACGGATGGCGGTGCCATCTGTACCGGCTGGCGGTGCATCCCGACCAGCGCCGCCGGGGCATCGGCTCGGCGCTGCTGGCCGCCGCGGAGGAGCGGTTCGTGCGGCTGGGCGGGCGCCGCGGGGACGCGATGGTGCTCACCCGCAACGAAACGGCGCATCATGCCTGGCGCGCTGCGGGGTACGCGCCCGAGGAGAAGTGGCGGCGCTGGGTGAAGCCGCTCAGCGACTGACCGGAGCCCCCGAAGGGCTCTTTTGCCGATCCTTTACTATTGGGGGACTGTGCGGACGACCCGCGCGGTCCCCTGATGACTTCATGAAAGGTGTGAGCGTCCGCCCATGGGCGAGCCTCCCAGTACCCCCACGCGACACCGCGCGTCCCTCCCCGCCCTGTCCGATCATGGGACGGAGGTGACCCGATGACCGAAGTCCTGCTCCTCCTGGTGGCGATCCTGCTGTCGCTCGCGTGCGGCGCCTTCGTCGCCGCCGAGTTCTCGCTGACCACGGTCGAGCGCAGCGAGCTGGAACGGGCGGTGGAGCGCGGCGAGCGCGGCGCTCCCGGAGCGCTCAAGGCCGTACGGAACCTCACCTTCCAGCTCTCCGGCGCCCAGCTCGGCATCACCGTCACCAACCTCGTGGTCGGCATGCTCTCCGAGCCGTCGATCGCCAAGCTGATCGCCGGGCCGCTGGAGTCGCTCGGCCTGTCGAGTACCACGTCGAGTTCCGTCGCGCTGGTGCTGGGCACGGCCCTGTCGACCGTGTTCCTGATGGTCGTCGGCGAACTCGTGCCCAAGAACTGGGCGATCTCCTCCCCGCTGGCCGTCGCCAAGCGCGTGGGCAACGCGCAGCGCTGGTTCAGCGCCGCCTTCCGGCCCTTCATCACCCACCTCAACAACACCGCGAACCGCATCGTGCGCCGCTTCGGCGTGGAGCCCACCGAGGAACTCGCCGCCGCGCGCGGCCCCCAGGAGCTCGCGGCCCTGGCCCGGCACTCCGCGAAGGAGGGCGCCCTGGAGGCGGACACCGCGGAGCTGTTCGTGCGCACGCTGAACCTGGCCGATCTGACCGCGGAGAACGTGATGACCCCGCGCGTCCAGGTCATCGCCCTCGAAGCGGCGGCGACCTGCGAGGACGTGGCGAACGCGACCCGGGCGACGGGCCTGTCCCGGTTCCCCGTGTACCGCGGCAACCTCGACTCGGTGGTGGGCACCGCGCACATCAAGGACGTGCTGGCGATCCCGGCGGAGCGCCGACCGCGCGTACCCGTCTCGGAGATCATGCGCGAGCCGCTCCTCGTGCCCGAGTCGCTGACCGTGGACCGGCTGCTGGACCGGCTGTCCGGCAAGCGGACGATGGCCGTGGTCATCGACGAGTACGGCGGCACGGCGGGCGTGGCGACGCTGGAGGACATCGTCGAGGAGGTCGTCGGCGAGGTCCGCGACGAACACGACCCGCACGAGACGTCCGACCTGGCCCCCGCGGGCAAGGACGACGAGGGCCGCACGCTCTACTCGGCCGACGGCGCCGCCCGCACCGACCAGCTCGCCCGCGTGGGCCTGCACACCCCCGAGGGGCCGTACGAGACGCTCGCCGGTCTGCTCGCCACCGAGCTGGGCCGGATACCGGCGGTCGGCGACACCGTGGAGGTCGCGGGCTGGCGCATGGACGTGGTGGACGCCTCGGGCCGGCGGGCCGCGCGCGTGCTGCTGCACGCGCCGCTCGCCCCTTCCGAGGGTTTTGAACAGGAGGCCGGGAAGTGATCGCCGTCCAGTTGCTGATCGCACTGGCGACCCTCGTCGTCAACGCGTTCTTCGTCGGCGCGGAGTTCGCGCTGATCTCCGTACGCCGCTCCCAGATCGAGCAGTACCTCGAAGGCGGCGCGAAGGGCGCGCAGGGCGACCGGCGCGCCAAGAGCGTGCTGTGGGGCCTCCAGCACGTGTCCGCCCTGATGGCGGCCGCGCAGCTCGGCATCACCCTGTGCACGCTGATCCTCGGTGTGGTCGCCGAACCCGCCATCGCGCACCTGCTGGAGCCGGCGTTCCACGCGGTGGGCGTGCCCGAGGGCGCGGGACACGCGGTGTCCTTCGTCATCGCGCTGGCGGCGGCTACCTATCTGCACATGCTGCTCGGCGAGATGGTGCCGAAGAACATCGCGCTCGCGGAGCCGGTGCGCAGCGCGCTGCTGCTGGGGCCGCCGCTGGTCACGCTGGCCCGGGCGCTGCGCCCGGTGATCTTCGCGATCAACGCCTTCGCGAACGGCCTGCTGAAGCTCCTGCGGATCGAGACCAAGGACGAGGTCGCCGCGGCCTTCTCGGACGCCCAGCTCGCCCAGATCGTCAAGGACGCCGGTGAGGCGGGTCTCATCGACGACCGCGCCCTGGAGCGGCTGCACGACGCCCTGGAGCTGGGTCGGCGTCCGGTGCGTGATGTCGTCCTGCCTCTGGAGGGGGTCGTCTACGCGCGCGTGGGCGTCACTCCGGAGGAGCTGGAGCGGCTGGCGGCGGAGTCCGGGTTCTCCCGGTTCCCCGTGGTGGACGAGGGGCGCCGGATCGTCGGTTACCTGCACGTGAAGGACGCGCTGGACGCCTCGCCGCGGGACACGGCGTTCCGGCTGGGCGACATGCGGCCCATCGCGCGCGTGCGGGAGGCGACTCCGCTGGACGACGTCCTCACCGCGATGCGGGGCACCCGTACGCATCTGGCGGCCGTGCTCGGCTCCGACGGGCGGCTGTCCGGTCTGGTGACGATGGAGGACGTGCTGCGGGAGCTGTTCGGGCAGCGGGCTTGAGGGCACGGAGGCGGGGCCGGAGGTGACCGACCGCCGGGTATGAGACTCGGGCTACCATCTATGTCGCCATGCAGACGAATCCCACACACACCAGCCTGGTCGCCCTCGGCGACTCCTTCACCGAGGGCATGTCGGACCTGCTGCCCGACGGCTCCTACCGGGGCTGGGCGGACCTCCTCGCCGCGCGGATGGCCGCCCGCTCCCCCGGCTTCCGGTACGCCAACCTGGCGGTGCGCGGCAAGCTGATCGGACAGATCGTCGAGGAGCAGGTGCCGGTGGCCGTCGCGATGGGCGCCGACGTCATCACCCTGGTCGGCGGCCTCAACGACACCCTGCGCCCCAAGTGCGACATGGGCCGCGTCAAGGGCCTGCTGACGGAAGCCGTGGAGCGCCTGACCCCCGCCTGCAAGGAGCTGGTGCTGATGCGCAGCCCCGGTCGGCAGGGGCCGGTGCTGGAGCGGTTCAGGCCGCGCATGGAGGAGCTGTTCGTGCATGTCGAGGAGCTGGCGGAGCGGCACGGCGCACTCGTCGTCGACCTGTACGGCGCCCCGTCCCTCGGCGACCCGCGCATGTGGGACATCGACCGGCTGCACCTGACGGCGGAGGGCCACCGCCGGGTCGCGGAGGCGGTCTGGCAGGGCCTCGGGCACGACCCGGAGGACACCGAGTGGCACACGCCGATGCCGGCCACCCTGCCTCCGGGCTGGGCCGCCCGCCGCGTCGCCGACGCGCGGTTCGCCCGGCAGTACCTCCTCCCCTGGATAGGCCGCCGGCTGACCGGCCGGTCCTCCGGGGACGGCCTGCCGCCGAAGCGGCCCGACCTGCTGCCTTACGAGGGCCAGGCCTAGGCGTCTCCCGTTCGCGTTCGCGTTCCCTGCGGGCGCGAGTCACCGGCCACGCGGCCGGAGCCGGGGCGGCCCCGGCGGGCAGGGCGGGGTGACGCCGGTCTCGTAGGTTCCGCCGAACCGGGCCGTGGCGCTGGCCTGCACGAATCGCCAGTAGAATCCGTACACGTGACTTCCGCTCCCGCCAAGCCCCGCATCCCCAACGTGCTCGCCGGACGCTACGCCTCCGCCGAACTCGCCACGCTCTGGTCGCCCGAGCACAAGGTGAAGCTGGAGCGTCAGCTCTGGCTCGCCGTGCTGCGGGCTCAGAAGGACCTCGGGATCGAGGTGCCGGACGCGGCGATCTCCGACTACGAGCGTGTCCTCGACACCGTCGACCTGGCCTCCATCGCCGAGCGCGAGAAGGTCACCCGGCACGACGTGAAGGCCCGGATCGAGGAGTTCAACGACCTCGCCGGCCATGAGCAGGTCCACAAGGGCATGACGTCCCGCGACCTGACGGAGAACGTCGAGCAGCTCCAGATCCGGCTCTCGCTGGAGCTCGTCCGCGACCGCGCGGTGGCCGTGCTGGCACGTCTGGGCAAGCTGGCCGGCGAGTACGGCGAGCTCGTCATGGCCGGGCGCTCCCACAACGTGGCCGCGCAGGCCACGACCCTCGGCAAGCGGTTCGCGACCGCCGCCGACGAGCTGCTCGTCGCGTACGGCCGCGTCGAGGAGCTGCTCGGGCGTTACCCGCTGCGCGGCATCAAGGGCCCGGTCGGCACCGCCCAGGACATGCTCGACCTGCTCGGGGGCGACGCCGCCAAGCTCAGCGAGCTGGAGGACCGGATCGCCGGTCACCTGGGCTTCTCGCAGGCGTTCACGTCCGTCGGCCAGGTCTACCCGCGGTCCCTGGACTACGAGGTCGTCACCGCGCTGGTGCAGCTCGCGGCGGCCCCCTCCTCGCTGGCGAAGACGATCCGGCTGATGGCCGGGCACGAGCTGGTGACCGAGGGCTTCAAGCCCGGCCAGGTCGGCTCCTCGGCGATGCCGCACAAGATGAACACCCGCTCCTGCGAGCGCGTGAACGGCCTGATGGTCATCCTGCGCGGCTACGCGTCGATGACCGGCGAGCTGGCCGGCGACCAGTGGAACGAGGGCGACGTGTCCTGCTCGGTGGTGCGCCGGGTCGCGCTGCCGGACGCGTTCTTCGCGCTCGACGGCCTGCTGGAGACGTTCCTGACGGTGCTCGACGAGTTCGGCGCCTTCCCGGCGGTCGTCGCCCGGGAGCTGGACCGCTACCTGCCGTTCCTGGCCACCACCAAGGTGCTGATGGGCGCGGTGCGCGCGGGCGTCGGCCGTGAGGTCGCGCACGAGGCGATCAAGGAGAACGCCGTCGCCTCGGCGCTGGCGATGCGTGAGCGGGGTGCGGAGCGCAACGAGCTGCTGGACAAGCTCGCCGCCGACGAGCGGCTCCCGCTCGACCGTGCCCAGCTGGACGCGCTGATGGCCGACAAGCTGTCCTTCACCGGTGCGGCGGCGGCTCAGGTGGCCACGGTCGTCGGCCGGGTCGAGGAGATCGTGAAGCAGCGTCCCGAGGCCGCCGGTTACACCCCTGGAGCGATCCTCTGACGCGCTTCACCCAGGCGGAGCTGGAGGCCGCCCGCGACCGTCTCGTACCGGACGTCGTCGCGGGCGGCCTGCGTGTGCTGTTCTGCGGCATCAACCCGGGGCTGATGACGGCGGCGACCGGTCACCATTTCGCCCGCCCGGGCAACCGCTTCTGGCCGGTGCTGCACCTGTCCGGTTTCACCCCGAGGCTGCTGAAGCCCGCCGAGCAGCAGGAGTTGCTGTCCTACGGTCTCGGCATCACGAACGTGGTGGCCAGGGCCACCGCTCGGGCCGACGAGCTCACGGCGCGGGAGTACCAGGACGGCGGGCGGCTGCTGGCGCAGAAGGTGACCCGGTTGAAGCCCCGCTGGCTGGCGGTGGTGGGCGTGACCGCCTACCGGGCGGCCTTCGACGACCGCAAGGCGGCGGTGGGCCCGCAGGAGCGGGTCATCGGGGACACGCGCGTGTGGGTGCTGCCGAATCCCAGCGGGCTGAACGCGCACTGGACGGCGGCGACCATGGCGGAGGAGTTCGCGCGGCAGCGGGTGGCGGCGGCGGACTGAGGACGTCGTACCGGGCCGTCGCACCCGGCCGGCGTACCGGGGCCTCAGGGCGGGTCGGTCTCGGTGACGACCAGGAGGAGCCGGATCTCGTCGCACGGGTCGAGATCGGCGACGCCCAGGGCCACCCAGCGGTCGTGCTCCGCCGCCCGCCAGAGGTACACGTCCCCCGCCCGCAGGCTCAGCTCGGCCCAGGGCTCGGGTATCTCCTCGGTCGCGGTCCGCAGTCGGACCGTCTGCAGCCCCACGAGGAACGGATCTCCCCATCTCACGGTCAGTTTCCCGGCCAGGTGCTCCTTCTCCTCGTGGAACCGCTCCGCCTGCGCCTGACGCACCGCGGCGTCCGCGGACGCGAGGCCGTGACTGGTCACCAAGGCCGTCGTACCGTGACCGGGCCCGAGGTACCTGTCGATGTCCATGAGTTCCAGTAAACCCGCCACCACTGACAATTGGCGGCCCGTCAGCCGGCCCGCGGCTCAGGCATCGCTTCGCCCGGCTTCTCCGTGACGCCGTCGGCGACCTGGCGGGACGAGGGGGACCGGAGGCTGCGGGAAGAGCTGCCCCTGCGCTGATCTACGCTGGCCGGATGCCGGTCACCGAGCTCCTCGCCGACGATGAACCCCTGGTACGGGTGGGGCTGCGCGCCGTGCTGGAGGCGCGGTCCGGCATCGAGCTCGTCGGGGAGGCGGCCGACAGCGCCGCGGTGATCCCGCCGGAGCGGCAACTGCGGTCGGTCTCGGTCACGTCCCATGCCGGGGCGGTGCCGGCGAAGCTCGGGGCACGCAACCGGACGCATGCGGTGATCACGGCGTACGAGTCGGGGTTCGTCGCGCCGGGGTGAGCGCGCGCCGGTAGATATCGGTACGGATTCCTTACTCGCCGGGGTACCTCCCGCCGAGTACGATCCGCCCAACACGCGCACGAGCTGGAAGGACGGACGTTGGGGCAGCTGACCGGCGGGGATCCCTCGCTGCTGCGAAGGATCAATTCCGCGGTGGTGCTGCACGCGCTGCGTGCCGCGGACTGCGCGACGCTCACGGAGATCACCCGCGTGACGGGCCTGTCCCGGCCGACCGTCGAGGGGGTCGTCGAGGATCTCATCGGGGCGGGGCTCGTCGTCGAGAAGGCCGCCGACGAGAGTGTCGCCCGGCGGCAGGGGCGGCCCGCGCGGCGGTTCCGGTTCCGGGCGGAGGCCGGGCACCTGCTGGGGCTGGAGATCGGCTCGCACCGGGTGGCCGCGCTGCTGGCCGACCTGGACGGCCGGATACTCGGCGCGCAGGCCAAGGAGGTCGACGAGGCGGCACCGGCGGACGAACGGCTGGAGCGGCTGCGTACGGCCGTCGCCGAGCTGCTCCGCCGGGCGGGCGTCCCGCGCAGCTCGCTGCGGGCGGTGGGGGTCGGCACGCCCGGGATCGTGGAGGCGGACGGGACGGTCCGGCTCGGCACCGCGCTGCCGGAGTGGACGGGGCTGCGGCTGGGTGAGCGGCTGAGCCGTTCCTTCAAGTGTCCGGTGCTGGTGGAGAACGACGCCAACGCGGCGGCCGTGGCCGAGCACTGGAAAGGGTCGGCCACCGAGTCCGACGACGTCGTCTTCGTGCTGGCCGGGCTGAGCCCGGGTGCCGGCTCGCTGATCGGGGGCCGGCTGCACCGGGGGTACGGCGGGGCGGCCGGGGAGATCGGCGCGCTGCACCTGCTGGGCCGGGAGGTGACGCCGGAGACGCTGCTGTCCATGACGGACGAGCCGCTGCATCCGCTGGACGAGCAGGCGGTGGCGGAGGTGTTCGCGCAGGCCCGCGAGGGCGACCAGCAGGCCCGGGCCGCGGTGGACCGTTTCATCCAGCGGCTCGTCCACGACGTGGCCGCGCTGGTCCTGGCGCTCGATCCGGAACTGGTCGTGGTGGGCGGCTGGGCGGCCGGCCTGGACGGTGTGCTGGAGCCGCTGCGCAACGAGTTGGCGCGCTACTGTCTGCGCCCGCCGAAGGTGGCGCTGTCGCTGCTCGGTGAGGCGGCGGTGGCGACCGGGGCGCTGCGGCTCGCCCTCGACCATGTCGAGGAGCAGTTGTTCGCGGTTGAGGGGACCGTGACGGCGCGGCGGTGACCTGCCGTCACCGGTGAAACGCGCCGCGCCCCGGTGGAGTTCCGGGGCGCGGCGGTGCCCGTCCGGTGGGCCGGGTGCAGGCCGTTCAGGGAGCCTGCCGTATCCGGCCCGCGGGGGACGGGTGTTCAGGAGGCCTGGCGCTCCGGGCCGTGGTGTATCTCCACGCCGCCGGACGCGCCGAACGTCAGTCGGCAGGTGTCCGCGCGGTAGGTCGCGACGGAGAGCGCCGCGGTGCGTCCCCCGGCGAAGAAGCGGGTGGTGACGACGAGGACGGGGGCGCCCGGGAGGCGGTCGAGTTCCCGTGCGTCGTCCGCGCGGGCCGAGCCCAGTTCCACGGCGCGGTCCTGGCCCTCCAGTTCGAGGCGCTGGAGCTCGCGCAGCACCGCACGCGCGCGTGCCGCCTCGGAGGGGGTGTCGATCGCGGTGAGGTCGGGCACCGACGTCACGGGGATGTAGAGCAGTTCGGCGGCGACGGGCTGGCCGTGCGAGACGCGTGAGCGGCGCACGATGTGCACGGCCCGGTCGCGCGCGGTCTCCAGGGCGGTGGCGACGACCGCGGGCGGAGTCGCGAGCGTGCAGTCGACGGCCTGCCAGGCGTCGTCGCCCGTGCCCGGCCAGACCTGCTGGTCGTTGCCGACGGCGACGCCCATCCGCGGCGGGGCGCCGGTGGTGCCGACGCCCCGGCGGCGCTGGAGCCGGCCCTCCAGTTCGAGCTGCTCCAGTGCCTGGCGGAGCGTGGCGCGGGCGACGCCGAAGCGGGCGGCCAGGTCACGCTCGTTGGGCAGGATCTCGCCCACGGTGAATTCCGAGTCGAGTGCCTCGCTGAGTACGGTCTTGAGATGCCAGTACTTCGGTTCCGGTACCGATTCCAGCTGCGTGGTCCCCACCCTGTCCTCCGCAATCGCCGTGGTCCGGCGGCGTTTTTCGCGCCCTTGTTTATTAAAGGTTGTTGTACTTCTCTGCGACCATAGGGCGGCCCCCACCCTTGGTCAAGACCAATCCTCGGTCCCTCTGGAGGACGACAGGTGTCCGACAGAAATGCGTTCACGGCGCGTTCGTACGGGCGCGTTTTCGTGACACTCCGGCAAGGCCCGCTTAGTAAATGGCGCTTCGAGGAGGCCCGAGGAGGAGGGGCGTGCGGTTCACCCTCAGGGGCTACCCGTCGGTAGCTATTGCTGACAAGCTGTCTACGGCGTCCGCCGGCCGGTCCACGGCCCGTCCAGTCGAGGAGCTCCTCATGTCCGCCACCGTCTCCTTCACGGTCCCCTCCCCCAGTGGCCCGCTGCCCGTCACCGTCTCCTACGCGCGCGTGGGCCGGGGCGAGCCGCTGCTCCTGCTGCACGGCATCGGACACCACCGGCAGGCCTGGGACCCGGTGGTGGACATCCTGGCCGCCGAGCGCGAGGTCATCGCCGTGGACCTGCCCGGCTTCGGCGTGTCCCCTCCCCTGCCGGACGGACTGGCCTACGACCTGCCCACCACGGCCGCCGTGTTCGCCGCCTTCTGCGAGGCGCTGGAGCTCGACCGGCCCCATGTCGCGGGCAACTCCCTCGGCGGACTGCTCGCCCTGGAACTCGGCCGCGAGAAGCTCGTACGGTCCGTCACCGCGCTGTCGCCCGCCGGGTTCTGGTCGCAGGCCGAGCGGCGCTACGCCTTCGGCGTCCTGCTCACCATGCGGCAGATCGCACGCCGGATGCCGCTGCCCCTCGTCGAGCGGATGGCGAGCACGGCGGCCGGCCGTACGGCCCTCACCAGCACCATCTACGCCCGCCCGAGCCGGCGTTCACCCGAGGCCGTGGTCGCCGAGACGCTGGCCCTGGCCCGGGCCACCGGGTTCGACCAGACCCTGCGGGCCGGCGCCACCGTCCGGTTCACCGACGACCTCCCCGGCGTCCCGGTCACGCTCGGCTGGGGCACCCGCGACTGGCTGCTGGTACGCCGACAGGGCGTCCGGGCCAAGCAGATCATCCCCGCCGCGCGTCTGGTGCGGCTGCCCGGCTGTGGTCACTGCCCGATGAGCGACGACCCGGCGCTCGTCGAGCGCGTGATTCTCGACGGCAGCCGCTGACGTCCGGGGGGCTCGCCGCAACACGCCGGCGCCCAGGGCGACTCCGGCCCCGACAAGGGCGCTCCCCACGCCCTGGGCGGGGCCGTAGGAGCCCGTCCCGACGAGCGGGGCGGTGCAGGCGGCCGCCACCGGGATGAGCCCGGAGAAGAGCGTGGCGCGCTCCGCGCCGATCCGCTGCATGCCCATGTACCAGCACACGAAGCCGACGACGGTGACGACGGCCGCCTGCCACAACAGGGCGGCGGCCTCCGTGCCGTCCGGCCGCCGCAGCCACGCGCCGCCGTCGAGCAGCAGGCCGGTCGCGGCGGCCTCGGCCGCGGCGATCGCGCAGACCGCGGCGGACAGCAGCCGTGGCCCGAGAACCCGCAGGACAGGCACGGCCAGCACCGCGAAACCGACCTCGCCGGCCAGCGCGCAGACCGAGTAGGCGATACCCGCGCCGTCCGTGCGCCCCCACCCCTGCACCGTGAACGCGCCGACGGCCACCAGCGACGCCCCCACCAGCACCGGACGGCGGGGCCGCCGCCCCTCCAGCAGCGGGACGACGACCGCCACGACGACCGGCGCGCAGCCCACGAGGACGCCGGGGACGGCGGGTTCCGCAGAGCGCTCGGCGGCCAGCACCGCCACGTTGAAGCCGACCATCCCGACGGCCGCGAGCAGCGCCAGGCGCAGCCACAGCCGGAGGGTGAGCGCGCGCAGCCGGTGCCCGGCCCCCGCCCCCACCAGGGGCACGAGCAGCAGACAGGCGAGGCCGTAGCGCAGGGCCTGGCCGCCCGCGTACGGATAGCCGCCGAGGACGCTGTTGGCGGTGAACGACCCTCCGACGAGGAGGCAGGCGAGCGCGGCGAGCAGGGACCCGCGCAGGGTGGTCGCGTTCATGAAGGTGACGCTAGGAACGACGGTGGTCCCGGTTAAGGTCCACTTCCATGACGCCATCGGGGACCAATCCCGTCCCAGGGCCCGGGTCGGCGGCCTGGGAGCTGCTGCTGCCGGCCGCCTCGGCCCCGCCACGCGCGCGGGGCCGCGCGCTCCAGGCCGCCCTGCGGGACGCGGTCCGTTCGGGGCGGCTCGCGCAGGGCACCCGGCTGCCGTCGAGCCGGGATCTGGCCGCCGATCTCGGCGTCTCGCGCGGGCTGGTGACGGAGGCGTACGAGCAGTTGACGGCCGAGGGCTATCTGCGCAGCGGCCGCGGCGCGGGAACCTGGGTGAGCGGCGCGGTCCGGGCGGCCCGGCCACGCGCGCGTGACCTCGCTCCGCGACCCCCGGGCGTACGGGCCGACTTCGTGCCGGGCACCCCGGACCTGTCGCTGTTCCCGCGCGCAGCCTGGGCCGCCGCGCAGCGGGGTGTGCTCGCCGAGCTGCCCCACCACGAACTCGGCTATCCCGACCCGCGCGGGCTGCCCCGGCTGCGCACCGCGCTCGCCGGGCTCCTCGCCCGCCGCCGGGGCGTGGTCGCCGACCCGGAGCGCCTCGTCGTCGTCTCCGGGGTCGCCCAGGCGACGGCTCTGCTCGGGCTCGCGCTGCACGCGCGCGGGACGGCCACCGTCGGCGTCGAGGACCCCGGGAGCCCCCAGCACAGCGCCCTGTACGCGGCGGCGGGCGTCACCGCCGTACCGCTGCCGCTCGACACCGAGGGGCTGGCCGTGGACCCGCTCAGGTCGTCCGGGGTGCGGGCGGTGGTGACGACGCCGGCGCACCAGTTCCCCACCGGGATCGCGTACTCCGCGCGGCGGCGCGCCGAACTGCTCGACTGGGCGAGGTCCGTGGACGGCTTCGTGGTCGAGGACGACTACGACGGCGACTTCCGCTACGACCGCGCTCCCGTGGGCGCGCTCCAGGGACTGGATCCCGAGCGCGTGGCCTACACCGGGTCGGTCAGCAAGTCACTCGCTCCGGGGCTGCGGCTCGGCTGGCTGCTCGTTCCCGAGGCGCTCGCCGAGGACGTCGTCGAGCGCAAGCGGACGATGGACCTCGGCCATCCCACGCTCGACCAGGCGCTGTTCGCCCGGTTCGTGGAGCGCGGCGACTACGACCGTCAGCTGCGCCGCTGCCAGCGGGCCTACCGGGAGCGCCGGGACGCCCTGGTGGGCGCGCTCGGGGAGCACTTCCCCGGGGCACGGGTGTCCGGGATCGCGGCGGGGCTGCATGTCATCGCCGAGTTCCCGGCGCGGTACGGGCCGCGGGAGAGGTTCCTCGCGCGGACGGCCGCGGCGGGCGTCGAGGTGCGTGCGCTGGCGGAGTACACACACGCGCGTGCCGTGCGGGACGCGCACATCCGTCTCGTCCTCGGCTACGCGCAGCTGTCACCCACGCGCGTCCGGGACGGCGTACAGCTGATGGCGCAGGCCGTCGCGGGCGGGTGACAGGGGCGGGAGACGCGGGCGGTGACACGGCCGGGACGCGGGCCGCGCGTGTCGGATCCCGGGTGCGCGCGGCCAGTTGTTCACTTGTGGTTTCCGTGTGCGCTGCGGCGCACCAGTAGTTGTGGCTGTGCACACCGGCCGGTTCCCGCCCCTGGAGGCCCTTCCATGTCACCCAGTCCGTTTCCCGGGCGCCGCAGCGTCCTGCGCGGCTCGCTCGCCGCTTCCGCGGCCCTGACCCTGCCCGCCGCCGTCGGCACGGCGCCCGCATTCGCGCTGTCCGGGCGGCCCAGGGCGGGTTGGGGTGTGCAGGCCGGGGACGTGACCTCCGACTCCGGGCTGGTGTGGGTGCGTTCCGACCGTCCCGCGCGGATGGTCGTCGAGACCGCGGCCACCGAGTCCTTCCGCGGGGCCCGCCGCTGGCACGGTCCGCTGCTCGGCGCCGGTACGGACTTCACCGGCACCACCCGGCTGCACGGGCTGCCCGCCGGCGAGCAGATCCACTACCGGGTGCTCCTCGCCGACCCGGACGACCCGCGACGCACCGGGGAGCCGGTGACCGGCACCTTCCGCACCGTGTCCCCGGGGCGTCGGCGCGGGGTGCGTTTCCTGTGGTCCGGAGACCTCGCGGGCCAGGGCTGGGGCATCAACCCCGAGCTGGGCGGCTACCGCATCTTCGACGCGATGGCGAAGCTCGATCCCGACTTCTTCCTGTGCAGCGGCGACAACATCTACGCCGACGGCCCGATCACGGCGACCCAGGCGCTGCCCGACGGCACCCTCTGGCGGAACGTCGTCACCGAGGAGAAGTCCAAGGTCGCCGAGACGCTCGCCGAGTTCCGCGGCAACTTCCGCTACAACCTGCTCGACGAGAACCTGCGCCGCTTCAACGCTCAGGTGCCGTCCGTCATCCAGTGGGACGACCACGAGGTCCGCAACAACTGGTACCCCGGCGAGGTGATCGCCGGCTCCGACGCCCGGTACACGGAGAAGAGCGTCGACGTGCTCGCGGGGCGCGCCCGGCGGGCGTTCGGCGAGTACTTCCCGATCTCGACCCTGCGTCCGGGCGCGAAGGAGGGCCGGGTCCACCGGGTCGTGCGCCACGGGCCGCTGCTGGACGTGTTCGTGCTGGACATGCGGACGTACCGCAACGCGAACTCGGCGGACGACCAGACCGTGGACCCGCAGGGCATCCTCGGCGCCGAGCAGCTGGAGTGGCTGAAGCGGGAGCTGTCCCGGTCGCGCGCGGTGTGGAAGGTGATCGCCGCCGACATGCCGCTCGGCCTGGTGGTGCCCGACGCGACCGAGGGCAGGGCGAACATCGAGGCCGTCGCGCAGGGCGACCCGGGCGCGCCGCTGGGCCGTGAGCTCCAGATCGCCGAACTGCTGCGGTACATCAAGCACCGCCGGATCACCGGAACGGTGTGGCTGACGGCCGACGTCCACCACACCTCGGCGCAGCACTACCAGCCCTCGCGGGCCGCGTTCGGTGACTTCGAGCCGTTCTGGGAGTTCGTCTCCGGCCCCCTCAACGCGGGCGCCTTCCCGGCCAGCGTGCTGGACGACACCTTCGGTCCGGAGCGGGTGTTCGTGAAGGCGCCGACCGCGTCGAACGTGTCGCCCGCCGGCGGCTACCAGTTCTTCGGCGAGGTCGACATCGACGGCGGCAGCGGTGAGCTGACGGTGCGTCTGCGCGAGCAGGACGGGACCGTGCTGTTCACACAGGTGCTCCAGCCGGGACGGGTCGGCCAGTAGTCCGCGTCCCGTACCCTCGGACACGTGCCGCGCACCGGCGTCATCCCCCGGTGCGCGGCACGGTCGTGACACCCCGTACACGGCGGGATCGTAGAAGAATTAACAAAACGGGCATTGGTAACCTTTACCCATCAGTCACAAACCGTTCGTGATCACGCAACACCGTTCCTCCACAGTGGCTGCATGACTCGAGACATGTCTGATGTGACGCGTGCGAAACGCGGACGCCCTGTGCACCACTGGCGACGGGACGTGGTGGAACTCGCCGCGCTGTTCACGGCGGTCGCGGTGGCCGACGGGGTGGCGAACCTGGTGGGCCACGGCCCCGACGGTCCGGCGCTGCTGGCCGTCTCCGCGGCCCTGCTCGTCGCCACGGCCGGTTTCCACACCTGGTGGGCACGACGCCACGGTCACGCACCCCCCACGGGCGATACCGACGCCCGGCCGCGCTCCGAGGAGCCGCAGGCCGGGCCGTCCGAGCTCCCCTCCCAGGTCACCGAGGAGAGCGCCCTGTGGCGGATGCGGACGACGGTGAAGGACGCCCCGGGGGCACTGGCCGCACTCTGCGCGGCGCTCGCCGGCCACCGGGTGGACATCCTGAGCCTCCAGACGCACCCGCTGGGCGAGGAGACCGTGGACGAGTTCCTGCTGCGCGCCCCGGGCGCCCTGGCGGCGGGCGAGATCACCCGGGCCGTGGCGGTGGCGGGCGGCAGCAGCACCTGGATCGAACGGGCCGACGCCCACGACCTGGTGGACGCGCCGACCCGGGTCCTCGGCCTGGCCACCCGCACCGCGCTCGACGCGGCTGAACTACCCTTGGCGCTACGTCAGTTGCTGGGCCGCTGCACGATCCGTTCGCTGCCCGCCGCGCCGGGCGGCAGCGGCCGCGGGCAGGAGGGCGTGCCCGTGGAGGGCGTGTTGGAGGACACCGTGATGCGCCTGCGGGCGCCGGAAGGCGGCGTGATCACCGTGGAGCGGCCGTATCTGCCGTTCACCCCGACCGAGTTCGCCCGCGCGCGTGCGCTGGTGGAGCTGGACGCCCGGCTCGGCCCGCGGGTGCCGCGCGGCCAGGACGTGCTGACGCTGCCCGAGGGCAACGCCATCACCGTGCGCCGCGCCGACCCCGGTGACCTGGCGGCGGCGAAGGCGATGCACGACCGGTGCTCCTCGCGCACGCTCGGGATGCGCTACCACGGGCCGGTCGGCGACGCCGACCGCTACCTCAGGCACCTGCTCAGCCCCCGCTTCGGCCGCACGCTCGCCGTGCAGACCCCGTCGGGGCGCGTCGTCGGCCTCGGTCACCTGCTGTGGGACGGCGACGAGACCGAGGTCGCCCTGCTGATCGAGGACCAGTGGCAGCGGCGCGGCATCGGCGCCGAACTGCTCGGCCGGCTGGTGGCGATGGCCGTCGAGGCGGGCTGCGAGAGCGTCTACGCCGTGACGCAGGCCTCCAACACCGGCATGGTCGCCGCCATGCGCGGCCTCGGCCTGCCCCTCGACTACCAGATCGAGGAGGGCACCCTGGTCATCACCGCGCGCCTCGACGGCGCGGCGACCCGGGCGCGAGCAGGCTCCGGGCGGTACGACGAGCGCGTCGCACGCGACTGAGTCACGGGACACCACGCGGCCCGGCGGTGCGACCACACCGCCGGGCCGTCCCATACGATTCGCCACCCACACATCCCGCCCCCGGCCGAGGTACGCGGTTCGCCGCACCTCGGGCCGCCGTACGCGCCGCCGCCGCATCCGGATCGCCGTCTGCGGTCACACGACGGCGGCTTCGTGCCCGGTCGGGTCGGCCGTGGTGTTCGCCGCGCCGAGGGCGGCTCGCAGGTCGTCCCACAGGTCCTCGACGTCCTCCAGGCCGACCGAGAGCCGCAGCAGCCGGTCGCTCACGCCCGCGCCCCGGCGCTCGTGCGCGTCCACGATGCGATGGCTGATGGACGCCGGGTGCTGGATGAGGGTGTCGACGCTGCCGAGGCTGACGGCCGGGGTGATCAGACGGACCCCCGCGATCACCCCGTGCGGGTCGCCGTGGACCTCGAAGGCGATCATCGCGCCCCCGATCCGCGGATAGTGGACGCGGGCCACCCGCGGGTCGGCGGCCAGCCGCCGGGCCAGGTCGGCGGCGGTCGCGGAAGCGGCACGCACCCGCACCGGGAGCGTCGACAGGCCCCGCAACAGCAGATATCCGGCCAGCGGATGCAGGACGCCGCCGGTGGCGAACCGTATCTGCCGAAGCCGCCCGGCGAACTCCTCGTCGCAGGCGACCACGCCCCCCAGCACGTCCCCGTGTCCGCCCAGGTACTTGGTGGCGCTGTGCAGGACGAGCCGCGCGCCCCGCTCGGCCGGGCGCTGGAGCACGGGCGTCGCGAAGGTGTTGTCCGCGAGCAGCGGGACCGAGCCGCAGGCGTGGGCGACGGCCCGCAGGTCGACCTCGGCGAGCGTCGGGTTGGCCGGCGACTCGACCATGACGAGACCGGTGTCCGGGCGCAGCGCGTCGGCGATCCCGGCCGGGTCGGTCCAGGTGACCTCCGAGCCGAGCAGCCCGGCGGTCAGCAGGTGGTCGCTGCAGCCGTAGAGAGGGCGCACGGCGACGACGTGCCGCAGCCCCGTCGAGGCGCGCGCGAGCAGCACCGCGCTGAGCGCCGCCATCCCGCTGGCGAACGCGACCGCGCTCTCGGTGCCTTCGAGGCGGGCGAGGGCCGTCTCGAACCGGGCGACGGTCGGATTGCCCAGCCGGCCGTAGACGGGCGGTCCCTCCGGCTCCGCGCCCGTCGTGGCGAACGCGTCGATCCGGGCGGCCTCGCCGCGGCTGTCGAACGAGGGGTAGGTGGTGGACAGGTCGATCGGCGGGGCGTGCAGGCCCTGGCGGGCCAGGTCGTCCCGCCCGGCGTGCACGGCCTCGGTGGCCAGTGCGCGGGGCGCTCTCGACGCGGGTCGGCGTACGTCGTCGTACGCGTGCGTGCTCGCTGAGGCTGAGTCCATGGACCGCAGGGTGAACAACGAACGGGACCGCATAATCGAACACCGTGCTACGTTCGGCCAATGGCTGAATCCGTCGTACTGGACCCGGTCGATCTCCAGCTGCTGCGGCTGCTTCAGAACGACGCCCGGACCACCTACCGCGACCTCGCGGCGCAGGTCGGGGTCGCGCCGTCGACCTGTCTGGACCGGGTGACGCGGCTGCGCCGCTCGGGCGTGATCCTCGGTCATCAGCTGCGGCTCGATCCGGCCAAACTGGGGCGTGGCCTCCAGGCGCTGCTGTCGGTACAGGTCAGGCCGCACCGGCGGGAGCTGGTGGGGCCCTTCGTGGAGCGGATCCGGGGGCTGCCGGAGGCGCTCACCGTCTTCCACCTCACCGGGCCCGACGACTATCTCGTCCATGTCGCCGTCGCGGACATGGCGGATCTGCAGCGACTGGTGCTGGACGAGTTCACCTCGCAGCGTGAGGTGGCCCGGGTCGAGACGCGGCTGATATTCCAGCAGTGGGAGTGCGGACCCCTGCTGCCGCCGACGACTTCGGGACAAACGGCGTGACGTGCCCCACCGCCTCGTACGAGGATGGAGCCCATGTCACAGACCAGCAGCCCGCTTCCCCGCGAGGTCGCCGACGCGTATGTCGACGCCCTCATCGCCCTCGACCCGGTGACCGGTACCTACCTCGGCGTGCAGGAGAGTTCGAGCCGTCTGCCCGACTACTCGCCCGCCGGCCTGGAGGCGCTCGCGCAGCTCGCGCGCGACACCCTGGCCGGGCTCGACGAGGCGGAGCGGAGGCCCGGCGCGGACAGTGACATCGAGCGCCGGTGCGCGCGCCTGCTGCGCGAGCGCCTGACCGCGGAACTCGGTGTGCTCGAGAGCCACGAGGGACTGCGCAGCGTCGGCAACATGGCCACCCCTCCGCATCACGTGCGCGAGGTGTTCACCGTGACGCCCACCGAGACCGACGCCGACTGGGCGGCGATCGCCGAGCGGCTGCGCGCGGTGCCGGCGGCCCTCGCGGGCTACCGGGAGTCCCTGGCGCTGGGTCTGGAGCGCAAGCTGTACGCCGCGCCCCGGCCGACCGCCACGTTCGTCGGACAGCTCACCGAGTGGTCGGACACGGACGGCGAGGGCCGCGGCTGGTTCGAGGACTTCGTGTCCACCGGTCCCGACGCGCTGCGCGCGGAGCTGGACGAGGCCGCCCGTACGGCGACCGCGGCCGTCGTGGAGCTGCGGGACTGGATGCGCGACGTGTACGCGCCGACGATCGAGGGCGCCCCGAACACCGTGGGCCGCGAGCGGTACGCGCGCGCGTCGCGCTACTTCAACGGCACCGATCTCGACCTCGACGAGGCGTACGCGTACGGCTGGGCGGAGTACCACCGGCTGCTCGCCGAGATGAAAAAGGAGGCCGAGAAGATCCTGCCGGGCGCGGAGACCCCCTGGGTGGCCCTGGCCCATCTCGACGAGCACGGCACGCACATCGAGGGCGTCGACGAGGTCCGCGACTGGCTCCAGGGCCTGATGGACCAGGCGATCGAGAAGCTCGACGGCACGCACTTCGAACTCGCCGAGCGGGTACGGAAGGTGGAGTCGCGGATCGCCCCGCCCGGTGGCGCGGCCGCCCCGTACTACACGCCCCCGACGGAGGACTTCTCGCGGCCGGGCCGCACCTGGCTGCCGACGATGGGACAGACCCGCTTCCCGCTCTACGACCTCGTCTCGACCTGGTACCACGAGGGCGTCCCCGGTCACCACCTGCAGCTGGCGCAGTGGGCGCACATCGCCGGCGACCTCTCCCGCTACCAGGCCTCCGTCGGCATGGTCAGCGCCAACTGCGAGGGCTGGGCGCTGTACGCGGAACGGCTGATGGACGAACTCGGTTTCCTCACCGACGCGGAGCAGCGGCTCGGTTACCTGGACGCGCAGATGATGCGGGCGGCGCGGGTCATCGTCGACATCGGCATGCACCTGGAGCTGGAGATCCCAGCGGACTCGCCCTTCCACCCCGGCGAGCGCTGGACCCCGGAGCTGGCCGAGGAGTTCTTCGGCGCACACAGCAGCCGCCCGGCGGACTTCGTGGAGAGCGAGCTGACCCGCTATCTGACCATCCCCGGCCAGGCGATCGGCTACAAGCTCGGCGAGCGTGCCTGGCTGCTCGGCCGGGAGAAGGCCCGTGAGCGCCACGGCGACGCCTTCGACCTCAAGTCCTGGCACATGGCGGCCCTTTCGCAGGGCTCGCTGGGCCTGGACGACCTGGTGGACGAGCTGGCACAGCTCTGAGACACGGTGCGGGGCCGGCGCGGCGGACGGTCGCCGCTCCGGCCCCGCACGGGCGGTCAGCAGCCGCAGTTCTCCGCGTCGACGGGCGCCGATGGGGGTCCCCCCGCGCGAGTGCTGTTCGAGCGTGGGGGAGGATCGGCGGCGCGCCGCTCGCCGCCCTCCCAGGTGTCGTACGCGAAGCCCTCCCGCGCCCAGTACTCGAAGCCACCGAGCATCTCCTTGACCCGGTAGCCGAGTTCGGCGAGCGCGAGGGCGGCGCGGGTGGCCCCGTTGCAGCCGGGCCCCCAGCAGTACGTGACGACCGGCACGTCCTGGTCGAGGAGCCGGGCGGCCTGCTCGGCGATGAGCGCGGTGGGCAGGTGGACGGCGCCCGGGATGTGGCCCTGGTCCCAGGACTCGGTGGAGCGGCAGTCCAGGACGACGAAGCCGGGGTCACCACCGGCGGCGAGGGCCGCCGCCACGTCGGAGACGTCGGCGTGGAAGGCGAGGCTCGCCCGGAAGTGGGCGGCGGCCTCGGCCGGGGCCGCGGGGGCGACGCGCAGGACGGGGTTGACCGTGGTCGCGGCGGCCGTGCCGGTCATGGCGGTGAGCGGGGTCATGGGGGTCATCGCGGGGGCCCTCCCGTGGGGTTCCGGCTGGTCACTGCTTTCGATGACCAGAAATCTACGACCGGTGATCCCCTTCCCTGAAGGGGCATTCCCCGGCCCGAACCTTGCCCTGCCGGGGATTTCCCTGCTATCTCTCGCTCATGACCGCATATTCCCCGGACGCCACCGACTGGCGCATTCTCGAGGTCCTCCAGCGCGAGGGCCGGGCCAGTTTCGCCGACCTGGCACGTGCCGTGGCGATGTCGGCGAGCGCCGTCACCGAGCGGGTACGGCGGCTGGAGGAGGCAGGTGTGATCCAGGGGTACGCGGCCGTGGTGGACCCCGAGCGGCTCGGGCTGCCGATCCTGGCCTTCGTACGGCTGCGCTACCCCAACGGCAACTACAAGCCCTTCCACGACCTGGTGGCCGTCACGCCCGAGATCCTCGAGGCACACCATGTGACGGGCGACGACTGCTTCGTGATCAAGGTCACCGCCCGTTCGATGCGGCACCTCGAAGAGGTGTCGGGCAAGATCGGCGCGCTGGGGTCGGTGACGACCAGCGTCGTCTATTCGTCGCCGCTCCCCAGGCGCCCACTGGGCCGGTAGCCCCGCTGCCGCACCAGTGACCCCGATCTCCCCTTGACGACCTCCAGCTGGGCGTGGATCCGCCGCCGCAGGTCGGCGACATGGCTGACGATGCCGACGCTGCGGTCGCGTTCGCGCAGCGAGTCGAGGACGTCGAGGACCTCGTCGAGGGTCTGGTCGTCGAGGCTGCCGAACCCCTCGTCGATGAAGAGGGTGTCGAGGCGGACCCCGCCCGCCTCGTCGGTCACGACGTCGGCGAGACCGAGGGCGAGGGCGAGCGAGGCGAAGAAGGTCTCGCCGCCCGACAGCGTGGCCGTGTCCCGCTCGCGCCCGGTCCAGGCGTCGACGACGTGCAGGCCGAGCCCGCTGCGGCCCCGCCCGGCGCGGTCGTCGGAGTGCACCAGGGTGTAGCGCCCCGAGGACATGCGCTGGAGACGGACGGTCGCGGCGGCGGCCACCTGTTCCAGACGGGCGGCCAGGACGTACGCCTCCAGGCGCATCTTGCGCTCGTTGTCGGCGGAGGTGCCGGCGGTGAGACCGGCCAGCCGGGCCACCCGGTCGTACTCCTCGCGCAGCGGCCCGAGCCGGCGCACGCCGTCGCTCGCGCGCGCGGAGAGCTGATCGAGCTCGGCGCAGCGGCGAGCGGCGGCGTCCTGGGCGGAAGCGGCCGTGCGCAGCCGCTCGGCCGCGGCGGCCGCCGACTGTTCCGCGGCCGCGAGGTCGGCGGGCTGCTGCTGGGCCGCCGCCACGGTGTCGGGTTCGGCAAGGACGGCCCGTACGGCGGCCTCCTCGCTCTGCCGGGCGTCCAGCCGCCGCTGCAGCTCACGGTGGGCGGTGTCGTCGAGGAGGGCGTCGGCGGCGGCCCGCGGGGTCTCGAAGCCGGCCCGGAACGCGGCTTCGTCGAGACGCCCGTCGGCTGCCTTGAGACGCTCGGCGCTCCCCTCGGCGACGCGGGCGGAGTCGGCCGCTTCGGTGAGCCGAGCCGCCAGCCCCTCCAGTTCCGCGGCCCGCGCGGCGACGCTCTCCGCGGCACCCCGGGCCCGCGTCAGCTCCTCCTCCAGGGCGACCCGTTCGCGCTCCAGGCGTTCCCGGTGGCCGACCCGGGACGCGGTCCGCACCGCAGCCTCGCGCTGCGCCGCCGTACGGCGCTCGTGCTCCTGCTCGGCCTGGCGCAGCTCCTCCCGCGCGGGGTGCAGCGCGGAGGCCTCCCGGCGCGCCTGCGCGTAGGCCTCCTCACCCTCCCGGGCCTCGGCGGCGAGCCGGTCCGTCGGGGTGTCGCCCGCCTCGGCGGTCGCGGCGGCGAGCGCCTCCCGTACGAGGCCGAGCTCGCGTTCGTCCTGGGCGTGCCGTTCCTCCGCGCGATGGGAGGCGGTGAGCGCCCGTTCCTCGGTCTCCCGGTCGACGTGCCCCGCGACCTTGCGGGCGGGCGCGGGGTGCTCGGTGGCGCCGCAGACGGCGCACGGTGTCCCGTCGGCGAGGGTGGCGGCCAGCTCGGCGGCGATGCCGTTCAGGCGCTGTTCCTTGAGGTCGAGCCAGTGCGCGCGGGCCGTCTGGGCCTGCTCGCCGGAGGCGAGGGCCTTGCGCCGGGCTGCCTCCAGGTCGCGGGCCAGCTCGTCGCGCAGCCGGGCCGCCTTCAGGCGTCGCTGCATGGGCTCGCGCCGGCCGTCGAGCTGTTCGGCGCGGGCGGCGGCCTCCTGGGCGGCCTCGATGCGGGCCCGCAGACCCACGCGGACGGTCTCCCAGTCCGCGAGCCAGGCCTCGGTCTCGGTGGGGGGGGGCCCCCGGGGGGGCCGGGGGCGGGCCCCGCACACCCCGGGGGCGGCCCCCCCGGCCGGGGGGCCGGGCCTCGGTCGCGGTCAGCCCCCCCCCGTCGCCGCCCCCCCGCCGGTCCAGGTCGGTCCGCTCGGCGACGAGTCCGGCCAGCCGTCGCTCGCCCCGGCGGGCCGACTCCAGCCCGCCCAGTTCCTCGGCGGCCCGGCGGGCCGCCGCGGCGAGCCCGGCGGCGCCGGCGTCCGCGAACCGCCGCGGGAGCAGCTCCCGCGCGCGTGCCGCGCGCGCGGAGGCGCCGGTGTGCTCGGTGTCGGCGGCCTCGCGCAGTTCCAGCGCCGGCGCCACCGACTCCGCCTTGCGCGCCCGCTCCATCCGCGCCTGCGCGTCCCGATGGTCGCCCGCCCGCTCCTGAAGCACGGCGGCCCGCTCGCGCGCGTCGGCGAACCGCCGCTGGAGCCGGGCCCGTTCGCGTACGTCCGCCAGGGCGCGCTCGGCGGCGGCCTGCGCGGACTCGGCGGCGAGGCGGCCGCAGTGGGCGGTCGTCAGCAGCTCACGGGAGGTGCTGCGGGCGACGGCGGCCGCGGCCAGCACCGCCTCGGCGAGCCCCGGGTCCCCCGGGGCGAGCTCCGGCAGCTCCATGGCGTCCCCGGCGACCTGCTGCATCCGGTGGGCGTCGGCGAGCAGGGCGGAGTCGCCCTCCCGCACGCGTGCCTCGGTGGTGCGGCGGCGCTCGACGAGCCGCTTCTCGACCTCGGCGAACCGCCGGGTGTCGAAGAGCCGGCCGAGGAGCCGGCCGCGCGCCTCGGCGTCGGCCCGCAGGAAACGGGCGAAGTCTCCCTGGGGCAGCAGCACGACCTGGCAGAACTGCTCGCGGCTCATACCGAGCAGCTGGGTGATCTCCTCGCCGATCTCCTGGTGGGAGCGGCTGAGGTCCTTCCAGGCGCCGGCGACCGTGTCGTACTCGCGCAGCCAGCTCTGCGCCTTCTCGACCGTCGTGCCCGTGCCGCGCTTCTTGGGCCGCTCCCAGGGCGGCTGCCGGGTGACCTCGAGGCGGCGTCCCGCGACGGTGAGTTCGAGGGTGACCTCGGTGCGGGTGCCGGGCGCCGCGTGGTCGCTGCGCAGGGTCAGGCCCTGGCCGCTCTGCCGGGCGCCGGGTACGGAGCCGTACAGCGCGTAGCAGACGGCGTCCAGGACGGAGGTCTTGCCGGCGCCCGTCGGCCCGTGCAGCAGGAAGATCCCGGCGGCGGAGAGTTCGTCGAAGTCGACGCTCTGAGAGCCGCCGAAGGGGCCGAAGGCCGTCAGGTCGAGCCGGTGCAGCCTCATCGCGCCACCTCCCGCACCGAGTCGTCCGCGCGCACCGCGTCGAAGGCGTCCCGCAGCACGCCCTGCTCACGCGCGTCGGGGCCGGCCCCGCGCACATGGGCCACGAAGTCCTCGGCGATCTCCTGGTCGCTGCGGTCGGCGAGGCGCCGGGCGTACGACACGTCGGGATCGCCGGGCGCGCGCTCGGGGGCGAAGACGAGGCTGAGCGTGTGCGGGAAGCGCCGGGTGAGCCGGGCCATGGGGTCGGCCGGGCGGGCGGCGTCGGTGAGCGTCGCCTCGACCCACGCCTCCTCGTGGCGGGTGAGGGCGGGGTCGGCGAGCAGTTCCTCCAGGGGGCCGCGGACCCGGGCCAGCGCGCGCGGCACCGGACAGTCGATCCGCTCGGCGTCGATCTCCCCGTCGGGGCCGAGGTCGACGAGCCACATGGTCTTGCGGTGCTCGCTCTCCGAGAAGGAGTACGGCAGCGGGGAGCCGGAGTAGCGCACGCGCTCGGTGATGGTCTGGCAGCCGTGCAGGTGCCCCAGCGCCGTGTAGTCGACGCCGTCGAAGACCCCGGCGGGCACCGAGGCGACCCCGCCGACGGTGATGTCGCGTTCGCTGTCGCTGGGCTCGCCACCGGTGACGAAGGCATGGGCGAGGACGACGGAACGCGTCCCGCGCGCGCGTGCGGCGAGTTCGGCGCGGACCCGGTCCATCGCGGCGGCCAGCACGCTCTCGTGGCCGGCCTTCTCCACGCCGAACTCGTCCTTCACCAGGGCGGGTTCGAGATAGGGCAGGCCGTAGAACGCCACGTCCCCATGGGCGTCGGCGAGCACCACGGGCGTCCCGGCGGCGGCCGGGTCGGTGCGCAGATGGATACCGGCCCGCCCGATCAGCCCGGCTCCGACCCCGAGCCGGCGGGCCGAGTCGTGGTTCCCGGAGATCATCACCGTGGGCACTCCGAGGCCGGCGAGCCGGTGCAGCGCGTCGTCGAACAGTTCGACCGCGGCGAGCGGGGGCACCGCGCGGTCGTACACGTCTCCCGACACGACCACCGCGTCGATCTCGCGCTCACGCACGGTCGCGACGAGGTGACCGATGAACTCGGCCTGGGCGCCGAGCATGTTCACCCGGTGGAACGCCCGGCCGAGATGCCAGTCGGAAGTGTGCAGGAGCCTCATGATCCCCGAGACTAACGGCCGGGTCTGACATCACGGGCGGTTGCTCCCGTATCGCACCGTCACACCGACCGACACAATGGGCAGTTACGGACATTTCACCCCGTCGTTCGCTCAACGCGTCACGAGTCGCCGGGTCGGGCGCCCTGCGTCGTGCACCACGCGTCATGCACCACGCGTCGTGCGCCGACGTCTCACGCGTCCCCGTAGGCCTCCCCGCCCAGCTCGAACCCCGCCGTCCCCGCCGTCGCGTCCGCGAGCCAGGCACGGAAGGCGTCCACGTCGGCGTCCGGCAGGCCGATCTCGATGGTGACCTCCTCGCCGTAGCGGACGTCGCGTACCGCGCGGCCCGTCGAGTGCAGGTCGTTCTGGACCTTGCCGGCGCGCTGGTGGTCCACGGTCACCGTGGCCAGCCGGAAACGGCGGCGGGTGAGGGTGCCGAGGGTGTCGAGGGCCTCGCCGACCGCGCCGCCGTAGGCCCGGATGAGGCCGCCCGCGCCGAGCTTGACGCCGCCGTAGTAGCGCGTGACGACGGCGACGACGTACCGCATGTCGCGGCGCAGCAGCATCTGGAGCATCGGGACGCCCGCCGTGCCGCCGGGTTCACCGTCGTCGCTCGCCTTCTGGACCGAGGCGTCGGCGCCGATGACGTACGCCCAGCAGTTGTGGGTGGCGTCGGCGTGCTCCTTGCGGACGGAGGCGATGAAGGCCTGGGCCTCCTGCTCGGTGGCCGCGGGGGCGAGGGCGCACAGGAAGCGGGAGCGGTTGACCTCGGTCTCGTGCACGCCCGCGTGGGCGACCGTGCGGTACTCGTCCTGCATCCGGCCAGCCTAAGCGGTGATCGCTGAGTCGCCGTCGCCGGAGGGCCGGGCGACGATGTCCGGGACGACCGAGGGTGGTGACCGTGGAACGTGGCCCGACCGATCGCAGGGAGCGCGCAGCATGACCGGCACCCGGGTGAAGGTGAGCGGCGCTGCTCAGGCGTCCTCCCGGTGGCGTGCGTGGCTTCTGGAGGGGCTCAGCGAGCAGACCGCCCGTCATCCGGGCCCGCACGCCACCCCGCAGGCTCAGGAGCAGGGCCACCGCTGGTGGCGGGTGATGTGCCTGACCGGTGTCGACTACTTCTCCACCCTCGGCTACCAGCCGGGGATCGCCGCCCTCGCGGCCGGTCTGCTGTCCCCGCTCGCGACGCTCGTGCTGATCGCGCTGACGCTGCTCGGCGCGCTGCCGGTGTACCGCCGGGTGGCGCACGAGAGCCCGCACGGCGAGGGCTCGATCGCCATGCTGGAGCGGCTGCTGCCGTGGTGGTCGGGGAAGATCCTGGTGCTGGTGCTGCTGGGGTTCGCGGCCACCGACTTCATGATCACGATCACCCTGTCGTCCGCGGACGCCGCCGCGCACGTCGTGGAGAACCCGTTCGCCCCGCACTGGATGAGCGACGGCAACGAGTGGATCACCCTGCTGCTGGTCGGCGCGCTGGGCGCGGTGTTCCTCAAGGGATTCCGGGAGGCCATCGGCATCGCGGTGCCGATGGTGGCGTCCTATCTCGCGCTGAACCTCGTGGTGCTCGGCGTCTGCGGCTGGGAGATCCTCACGCACCCCGTGCGGATCGACGACTGGACCGACGCCATGACCGCCGAGCACTCCTCGCCGTGGGTCATGGTCGGCGTGGCCGTGCTGGTCTTCCCGAAGCTGGCGCTCGGCATGTCCGGCTTCGAGACCGGGGTGGCGGTGATGCCCCAGGTCAAGGGTGATCCGACGGACACCTGGGAGAAACCGAGGGGGCGGGTGCGGGACACCCGCAAGCTGCTCACCACGGCCGCGCTGATCATGAGCTGCTTCCTGCTGCTGTCCAGCCTGGCGACGACGATCCTCATCCCGCAGGACGACTTCGAGAGCGGCGGCCCGGCGAACGGCCGGGCGCTGGCCTACCTCGCGCACGAGCATCTGGGCGAGGCCTTCGGCACGGTCTACGACGTCTCCACGATCGCGATCCTGTGGTTCGCGGGCGCCTCCGCGCTGGCCGGGCTGCTGAACCTCGTCCCGCGCTATCTGCCCCGCTACGGCATGGCGCCCGAATGGACGCGCGCGGTGCGCCCCCTGGTGCTGGTGTTCATGGCGGCCGCCGTCTGCATCACCCTGTGGTTCAACGCGAACGTCGACGACCAGAGCGGCGCCTACGCGACCGGGGTGCTGGTGCTGATGCTGTCGGCGGCGTTCGCGTCGACCGTGGCCGTGCACCGGCGGGGCCGCCGCCGGGCCGCGCTCGGCTTCGGCACGATCACGGCCGTCTTCGCCTACACGCTCGTCGCGAACGTCATCGAGCGACCCGACGGCATCAGGATCGCGGCGATCTTCATCTTCGCCATCCTGGTCACGTCGTTCGCCTCACGGGTGCGCCGCGCCTTCGAACTGCGCGCCGCCGAGGTCACCTTCGACGAGGTGGCGGCCCGGTTCGTCGACGAGGCCGCGCGGCACGGACCCGTCCAGCTCATCGCCAACGAGCCGCGCGAACACAGCACGCGCGCGTACCGCTCCAAGGAGTGGGAGCAACGCGAGCACACCCCGATCCCCGGCGGCGGTCCGGTGCTCTTCCTGGAGGTGTTCGTACGGGACTCCTCGGACTTCACGGCGGACGTCACCGTGCGCGGCGACGAGAAGCACGGGGTCCGCCGGCTGCGCGTCTCCGGTCCCACGGTGCCCAATGCCATCGCCGCGGTACTGCTGGCGCTGCGCGACCGCACCGGTGAGGTGCCGCACGCGTACTTCAGCTGGACCGAGGGCAACCCGGTCGGCCATCTGATCCGGTTCCTCGTCTTCGGCGACGGCGAGGTCGCCCCGGTCACCCGCGAGGTGCTGCGCCGCGCGGAGCCCGATCCGGGGCGGCGCCCGCGCGTGCACGTCGGCTAGCCCTCCTGCGGCCTCCGGCCTCTCGGGACGGTCGTCGACGTCAGCAGGGCCGTGCCCGGCGCCAGGGACCGCCAGTCGGTCCCGTACCAGGCCAGGACGGCGATCGCCGACGTCGGGAACTTCAGCCGCACCTCGTCCAGGGCGTCCCCCGGACCGTCCCCGGCCAGGTCGAGGACCAGTTCCTCCAGGCCGGGGTTGTGCCCGACCAGCAGCAGTGTCCCGACCTCGGCGGGCGTCTCGTGGACGATCTCCAGGAGCTCGCGGACGTCGGCCCCGTAGAGCCGCTGGTCGAAGCGCACCGGGGGCGGGGTGTCCCACTCGGCGGCGGCCAGTTCCCACGTCCCGCGGGCGCGGGCGGCGGTGGAGCACAGGGCGAGGTCCGGGACGCAGCCGGCTTCGGCGAGCGCCCGGCCCGCGGCCGGCGCGTCACGACGGCCGCGCGGGGCGAGCGGCCGCTCGTGGTCGGGGACACCCTCCGGCCAGGCCGACTTGGCGTGCCGCAGCACCACCAGCCGGCGCGCGGGTGTCCCCTCGCCGGGCCCGTTCACGCCGGGGCTCCGAGGTCGCGGGTGAGTTCGAGGCCGAGGAGGCGGTCGGCGTAGGCGTAGCTCTCGAAGCGGGCGCCGTCCGGCAGCTCGGGCCCGGCGGCCTCCACCGACCGCAGTACCCGCAGCACCTCGGGCAGGTCCAGGTCGTCCTCCCAGGCGGTACGCAGCCGTCCGCGCACCGTGTCGGGTACCGGCCGCGAGGGTCGCCGCGCCCACTCGGCGACGGCTCGCCGCCAGCCCGCGAGGGTGTCCCGGGCCTCGTCCAGCGCGTCCGCGTCGAGCCGCAGGGGCCGGTTGCGGGGCTGGGAGAGAAGGGCCAGCCGCAGGACGGCGAAGTCGGGGTCCGTCCCCCCGGGGGCCCGGCCCGGTCCTCCGGGCACCGTGCCCTCCGCCGGCGCGACGGCGACACACACCCCGTCGGGGATCCGGCCGCCCTCCTCCACCACGTGCAGGATCTGCGCCTCACCCACTCCGGCGCCCGCGCCCAGGTCGCGGCCGTCCTCGAAGGGGTGCATGCCGAGGGCGGTGGCACCCGCCCGGAGTTCCGCCTGATCCCGTTCGCCGGACAGCAGTGCCCACACGGGCGTGCCGCCGAGTTCCAGCGCGCGGACGAGCAGATCGGCGACGAGGAGGACCCGGAGCGATCCGGGCCCGTACCCCGAGGCATGCGCCTCCACCCGGGTCAGGCCACGGCGGACGGGGGCGGCGACGACGGGCTCGCCGGTTCGGGCGTCGATGAGGCTCAGCACGAGGCGAGCCTAGGCGGGCGGGCGCGACTTCGCAGGCAGGGGCCGGAATCAGGGTGCGGCGCGAGCTGTTGTAGGCCAGGACTGTTCCTTTCCGATCTCAAGGAGGCCGCCGGTGCACGGCGACGAGGCAACGATCCGCAGGATCCTCACCGGACTCGGCGACACCTGGGCCGTCGTGGGCCTGTCGACGAACCGCGGGCGGGCGGCCTACGGGGTCGCCGAGGTGCTCCAGCGCTTCGGCAAGCGGGTCGTGCCCGTCCATCCGAAGGCGGAGACGGTGCACGGGGAGCAGGGGTACGCCTCCCTCGCGGACATCCCCTTCGAGGTGGACGTCGTCGACGTCTTCGTCAACGGCGAACTCGCGGGTGCCGTGGCGGACGAGGCGGTCGCCAAGGGCGCGAAGGCGGTGTGGTTCCAGCTCGGCGTCGTCGACGAGGCGGCCTACGACCGGACCCGGGCCGCGGGCCTGGAGATGGTCATGGACCGCTGCCCGGCCATCGAGATTCCCCGGCTGGGCTGACCGGCCGGTGTTCTCCGGGCCGTGCCGGAGGGCCCGCCCATAATGTGCGGGTGACCACCAACTCCCCTTCCCCCCACCACACTCCCGTCGTCGTCGTGGGCGCGGGCCCCGCAGGTCTCACCGTCGGCAACATCCTGCGGGCCGCGTCCGTCGACTGCGTCGTACTGGAGACGGAGAGCCGTGAGTTCATCGAACGGCGGCCGCGCGCCGGAGTCCTGGAGGAGCGGGCCGTCCACGGACTGCGGCAACGGGGCCTGGCCCGGAACCTGTTGGCGCGGGCCCAGCAGCACTCCGCGTGCGAGTTCCGCTTCGGCGGCGAGTGCTACCGCTTCCCCTACACCGAGCTGACGGGCCATCACCACTGGGTGTATCCGCAGCCGTTGCTGGTGACGGACCTGGTCCACGAGTACGTCGACGTACGCGGCGGCGACGCCCGCTTCTCGGTGCGCGACGTGGAACTGCACGACCTCGACACGGGCCGTCCTTCGGTGTCGTACATCTGCCCCGACACCGCAGAACGGCAGGTGCTGACCTGCGATTTCGTGGTCGGCGCCGACGGGGCGCGCGGAGTCGGCCGGGCCGCGCTGGTGCCGGAGCGCGCCCGGATCGCACGGCACGACTACGGCACAGGCTGGCTGGCGCTGCTCGCCGAGGCGCCGCCGTCCTCCGACTGCGTCCTGTTCGGCGTCCATCCGAACGGGTTCGCCGGGCACATGGCCCGCAGTCCCGACGTGACCCGGTACTACCTCCAGTGCCCGCCCGGCGACGATCCGGAGAACTGGTCCCACGACCGCGTCTGGTCCGAGTTGCACCAGCGCCTCGAGGGCGCGGGGGCCCCGCCGCTGACCGAGGGGCGGCTGATCGAGAAGCGCGTGCTGGACATGCACGACTACGTGGTCGAACCGATGACGTACGGGCGGCTCTTCCTGGCCGGGGACTCGGCCCACCTCGTCGCGCCGATCGCCGCGAAGGGCATGAACCTCGCCCTGTACGACGCGTTCCTGCTGGGCGACGCGCTCGTGGCGTATCTCGACGGGGGCGACGGCGACGGCCTGGACGACTACTCGCAGGTCTGTCTGCGCCGGGTGTGGGACTACCAGGAGTTCTCGCAGTGGCTGTCCGAGGTCTACCACGGGACCGCGACCGGCGACCCGTTCCGCGCGGGCACGACGTTCGCCCGGCTGCGTCGCCTGTTCACGTCTCCCGCCGCCGCAGCCGCCTTCGCGGAGCAGTACCTGGGAACGGCCGAGCACTACTGAGTCAGTCGTGCGGCGGCTCGTCCCCGAGCCGGTGGTCCGCCACGTTCAGCGCTTCGTCCACCAGGCGGCGCAGATGGCCGTCGGAGAGCGAGTAGACCACCCGGCGGCCCTCCTTGCGGGTGTTCACCAGCCCGGCCAGCCGCAGCCGCGCCAGATGCTGGCTGACCGCCGGCCGGGCCGCTCCGACGCCTTCCGTCAGGGTCGTCACATCGGCCTCTCCGGCGGTCAGCGCGTGCAGCAGGGCCAGCCGGGTGCGGTCGCCGAGCAGGGCGAGAAGCTCGGCGGCGAGGGCGAACTGTTCCTCGCCGGGTGTGCGCGGATGCGCATGGTGTGCAGGTGATAGGTGCATGCGTGCGCTCATACGCACATAATGGGGGTGTGGACGGGCACGCGTCCACCTCGGCGCAGCGGAAGGGATCGACGTGAGCGAGCGGCACGACCACGAGCACGGACACCGGCACGACCGCGGGCACCATCACGACCACGCCCACGAGCACCCGCACCACCACCCCTCCCCCACCTCCACCCCCTCGGCGTCCGCCCCGGGCCTGCGCCACCGCGTCGCCCACCTCCTCACCCCGCACTCGCACGAGAGCGCCGACAAACTCGACCCGGCACTGGAGTCCTCGGCCCGGGGCATGCGCGCGCTGTGGGTCTCGCTGGCCGTACTCGGCGCGACGGCCGTCGCGCAGGCGGTCGTGGTCGCGCTGTCCGGCTCGGTGGCGCTGCTCGGCGACACGGTGCACAACACGGCGGACGCGCTGACGGCCGTACCGCTGGGCATCGCCTTCGTGCTGGGCCGACGGGCGGCCACCCGCCGCTTCACCTACGGCTACGGGCGGGCGGAGGACCTGGCGGGCATCGCCATCGTGCTGACGATCGCCGCGTCGGCGGCCTTCGCGGGATGGACCGCGGTCGAGCGGCTGATGAACCCGCGCCCCGTCGAGCAGCTCGGCGCGGTCGCCGTGGCCGCACTGGCCGGCTTCGCGGGCAACGAGTGGGTCGCGCGCTACCGCATCCGGGTCGGCCGTTCGATCGGCTCGGCCGCGCTGGTCGCGGACGGGCTGCACGCCCGCACGGACGGGTTCACCTCGCTGGCGGTGCTGCTGGGCGCGGGCGGCTCGGCGCTGGGGTGGCAACTCGCGGACCCGGTCGTGGGACTGGCGATCACGGCGGCGATCGCGCTGGTGCTGCGTGACGCGGCACGCGAGGTGTTCCGCCGGGTGATGGACGCCGTCGACCCGGCGCTGGTCGACCGGGCCGAACATGCGCTGCGGGAGGTCGAAGGGGTGCGCGCGGTCGGCGAGTTGCGGCTGCGCTGGATCGGGCACCGGCTGCGGGCCGAGGTGGCGGTCGTCGTGGACGGCGAGGCGACGGTACGCGAGGCGCACGGGATCGCCGTGGCGGCCGAACACGCCCTGCTGCACGCCGTGCCGCGCCTGACGGCCGCGCTGGTCCACGCGGATCCGGCGCCGGTACCGGGCGAGGACGACCCGCATCTGGCCCTCGCCCATCACACGGCGGCCTGAGACAGCCGCCGGTGAGGCGCCTCAGGCCACGCCGAGCCCCTCCAGTACCACCGCGCCCGGCAGTTCGGCGAACGCCTTGCCCGGCACCAGCAGCTTCCCGCGCCGGCGCCCGCTGCCCACCAGGACGTACGGCAGATCGACGACGGCGGAGTCCACCAACACCGGCCAGCCGGCCGGGAGTCCGATGGGCGTGATGCCGCCGTACTCCATGCCGGTCTCCCCCACCGCCGTGTCCATCGACGCGAACGAGGCCTTGCGGGCGCCGAGTTGTCGGCGCACGACCCCGTTGACGTCGACCCGGGTGGTGGACAGCACGACACACGCGGCGAGGGTCGTCTCGCCGCCCCGCTTGCCGGCGACCACCACGCAGTTGGCGGACCGCTCCAGCAGTTCCCGGCCGAAGTGCTCCACGAAGACGGCCGTGTCCGCCCACTGCGGGTCCGTGTCGACGTGGACGAACTCGTCGGCGGGCACGCTGCCGCCCCACCGGCGTACGGCGTCGGCGACCGGGCCGACCAGCTCGTCGAGGCAGTCGGGGGCGGGGGTGGCGGTGTCGAAGTGTCCGATGGGCGCGCGCATGACCGCACGCTAACAAGAGCCGCCCGCCCGCGACCCCGGCGTCTCAGTGCACGGGCGGCACCGAGACGGCCATCACCATCTCCATCGGCACCTCGCCCCGGTTGCCGTAGACATGCGGGACGCTCGCCTCGAAGGAGGCGCTCGCGCCGGTCGGGACGCGGTACTCCTCGCCGTCCACGGTGAGCGTGAGTTCGCCCGCGGTGACGTGCACGAGCTCCACCGTGCCGACGGGGTGGGGTTCCGAGAGGCTGTTCTCCCCCGGCATCAGCAGCCAGTCCCACATCTCCAGCGGCCCCGGCGCCTCCGTGCCGGCGAGCAGCCGGTTGTAGCTGCCGGCGTCGGTGTGCCACAGCCGTACCGCCTGATCGGCCGGGACGATACGGACCTTCGCGCCTCGTTCGTAGTCCAGCAGGGTGGTGACGCTGATGCCGAGCGCGTCACCGATCTTGACGACCGTGCCGATGCTCGGATTGGTGCGGGCCTGCTCGATCTGGATGAGCATCCCGCGGCTGACACCGGCCCGGGCGGCGAGCACGTCCAGGGTGAAGCCGCGCACCGCGCGCCAGTGCTTGACGTTGCGCGCCAGGGACTGGGTCAGGAGTTCGAGGTCCGACACATTCCGTCCACTTCGGGAGTCCAATATTCTGGATGCCAGGATTCACTTCCCTGTACTACCGTGGGGTGCACCTGATCGTGCACCGAACTGTACTGCGAGGGACCCCGTGACAGCACTCTTCGCCCTGGCCACCAGCCTCCTGTGGGGCCTGGCCGACTTCGGTGGCGGACTGCTGACGCGACGGGCCCCGGCGCTCACCGTGGTCGTGGTCTCGCAGTCGATCGCGGCCGTCGTCCTCGGCGCGATCGTGGTCGCCACCGGTGGCTGGAGCGAGGCCGGCCCCCGTCTGTGGTTCGCGGTCGCGGCCGGACTGGTGGGGCCGGTCGCCCTGTTCTCCTTCTACAAGGCGCTGGCGCTCGGCCCGATGGGAGTCGTCTCTCCGCTGGCCACCCTCAGCGTGGCCGTGCCGGTCTCCGTCGGGCTGGTCCTCGGCGAGCGGCCGGGACTGGTCCAGGTGGCGGGCATCGCGGTCGCCGTGGTCGGGGTCGTCCTGGCGGGCGGCCCGCAGCTGAGGGGCGCCCCGGTGCAGCGCCGGGCCGTCCTGCTCACCCTGGTCGCGGCGCTCGGCTTCGGCACGGTGTTCGTCCTGATCACCGAGGCGTCCACCACCGTCACCGGCCTGTTCCTCGCCCTGTTCGTGCAGCGCGTGACCAACGTGGCCACCGGCGGTGCGGCGCTGTACCTGGCCGTCCGGCGCGGGGCGCCCGCGCTTCCCGAGGGCGGCCTGGCCCTGTCCGCGCTGCCGGCGTACGGGTTCGTCGGGCTGGCCGACGTCGCCGCGAACGGCACCTACGCCGTCGCCGCCCAGCACGGCCCGGTCACGGTGGCCGCGGTGCTCGCCTCGCTCTACCCGGTGGTGACCGCTCTCGCCGCGCGCGGCTTCCTGCGGGAGCGGCTGCGCGCGGTCCAGGCGGCGGGCGCGGGCCTGGCTCTGGTGGGCACGCTGCTGCTGGCGACGGGCTGACCTACGGTTCCAGCCGGGCGAGCGCGGCCGCCGTCTCCTCGTCCAGTTCCGACAGCGCGACCAGCTGGTCCGAGGTGACGCCGTCCGGGATCGGCACCGGCGCCGGGGTGCGCAGCGGCGGCTGCCAGCCCTCGGCCGGCGTCCAGCGCCGTACGACCTTGGCGGGCGCCCCCGCGACGACGCTGTGGTCGGGCACCGGGCCGCGTACCACCGCCCCGGCCGCGACGACGACGTTCCGTCCGATCCGGGCACCCGGCAGGATCACGGCCCCGGTGCCGATCCAGCACCCCGGGCCGATCTCCACGGGCTCCATGCGGGGCCACTGCTTGCCGATGGGCTCGTGCGGATCGTCGTAGGAGTGGTTCGTGGAGGTGACGTAGACGTACGGGCCGAAGTAGCAGTCACTGCCGATGGTGACCGTGGTGTCGGCGATGACATGGCTGCCCCGGCCGAGCACCACGCCGTCGCCGAGACGCAGGATCGGGTCCGGGCCGAGGTCCAGATCGGGCATCAGACCGGCGGTCAGGGTGACCTGTTCGCCGACGATGCAGTGCGCGCCGAGGTGGATCCAGGGCTCCCCGAAGACCGTGCCGAGCGGGAAGGCGAGCCGGGTGCCCCGGCCGATCGAGCCGAAGCGGAGGCGTCCGGGGTGCTCCGCGGTGACGGAGCCCGTGCGCTGCACCCACGCCCAGCCCGCGTGGACGGCGCGCTGCACCAGTCGGCGCCGCCATGATGAGAACGTGTTCCAGGGCTTCGGCACCCGCTCACCGTACTCAGCGCGCGGTGCGGCCATGCGCCCACGACCCTGTGATCTTCGCCCCACCCGGTGGCGTACGGTGCGGTGGGACGACCGAGACAAGGAGACGGTGATGACGCACAGGGCGCTGATCGTGGGCATCGGCGGCAGGGAACCGAAGATCGACCCCGAGGTGTTCGTGGCGCCGACGGCCTCGGTGATCGGGGACGTGACGCTGGAGGCGGGCGCGAGCGTCTGGTACGGGGCCGTCGTACGCGGCGACGTGGAGCGGATCACCGTCCGGGCCGACGCCAACATCCAGGACAACGTGACGCTGCACGCCGACCCCGGCTTTCCGGTGACGATCGGCGAGCGGGTGTCCGTCGGCCACAACGCCGTCGTGCACGGGGCGACGGTCGGCGACGACTGCCTCATCGGGATGGGGGCGACCGTGCTCAACGGGGCGGTGATCGGGGCGGGTTCGCTGGTCGCCGCGCAGGCGCTCGTGCCCCAGGGCATGGAGGTACCGCCGGGATCACTGGTCGCGGGCGTACCGGCCAAGGTCAGGCGGGAGTTGAGCGAGGAGGAACGACAGGGCGTGACCCTGAACGGCACCCTCTACGCGGACCTGGCCAAGGCCCACGGGAAGGTGCACGAGTAGGGCGACCCGCCTACTCGGCGGCGGCGGGCACGGTCTGCGCCTCGGCCTCTTGCGAAGCGCTCTGCATCTTCTTCGCCTTGCGCTTGATGATCAGCATCGACGTGAGGCCGATCAGCACCGCCGCCACCAGGCCCAGGTACGAGAACTTCTTCAGCCACGACTCCGCCACGACACCCACGTAGTAGATGACGGCCGTCGTGCCGCCCGCCCAGGCGATGCCACCGAGGACGTTGGCGACGAGGAACTTCCAGTACGGCATGTGCAGCACGCCCGCGAGCGGGCCGGCGAAGATACGCAGCAGGGCGACGAACCGGCCGAAGAAGACGGCCCACATGCCCCACTTCTCGAACGACCGCTCGGCGGTGGCGATATGGCCCTCGCCGAAGTGCCGGGGGAACTTCCCGCCGAGCCAGGCGAGCAGCGGACGTCCGCCCTTGCGGCCGATGGCGTAGCCGATGGAGTCGCCGATCACGGCCCCCGCGGTGGCGCACGCGCCGAGCACGACGGGGTTGATGCCGCCGTGCTGGGAGGACAGCAGCGCGGCCGAGACCAGGACGATCTCGCCCGGCAGCGGGATGCCGAGGCTCTCGAGGCCGATCACCAGCCCGACGAGGGCGTAGACGGCGGCCGCGGGCACCGTGTCGAGCCATTCCTGCACGTGCACCGCGGGTTCCTCCCGTTTGACGTCCCTGGGCAGCCTTGCCTTCCCGGAAGCCTACCGGGTCGGCCGGACCCGGCCCGTCGCATGGTGTAGCCCGCTACACCACGGATCCGGGGGCGGGGTCCCTCGTGACGACGGCGCCGGCACGTGATCGTGGTGGAGGAAGAACCCACCGTGCCCCCACCGTTCCCGAAAGGACCCCGCCATGGCCGTGAACCGCCGACGCGGACGCCGTACTGCCGTCATCGCCACCGCCGCGGCAGCCTTCGCGCTGACCGCCGGCCTGCTCACCGGCTGCGAGTTCGACGACTCCGTCGACTGCCTCTCGAACGCCGACGACATCACGGACAGCATCACGGCGATCAACAAGGCCGGAGCCGACGCCATCGAGGATCCGACGCGGACCGAGGACTCCATCGACACCATCGAGAAGAACCTGGACAAGATCAACGGCAAGTCGGACGACAGCTCGTCCGACGACGGCAAGGTCGACAAGGCCGTCGACAAGCTTCAGCAGGCCGTCGAGGACTACAACCAGGCCGTCCTCGACGGCGAGCGGCCCGACTCCGCCGAGATCGACAAGGCGGCCTCGGAGCTGAGGGACGTCTGCACCTCGTAGCCGGGCGGTCGTCCGCGCGAGAGGGAAGCACGAGAGGGAAGCGCGAGGAGCAAGCGCGCGAGGAAAGAAGGAAGGAGGGGCCGCTCCCCTCGTGCGGCCCCTCCTTCCGGTTCCGGGCTCAGTGACCGAGGGACCCGGCCACGTCCGCGACGACCTTCCCCAGCGCGTCGGACACCGCGGCGGGCGCCGGGAGCGCGTCGAGCACTGTGACGGCAGCGGCCGAAGGCGCGGCCGGGCCGGGCGGCGGGTCGCAGCACTGCACCTGGGCGACCCGCGTCCCGAACTCCGGCGCCGGAGCCGTTTCGGCGGGCGCCGGTGCGGCGTCCGGGGCGAGGGGCCGGTCACCGCGCGGCGCCGGGAGGTCCGGGGAGCCGGGTGTGCCCGGAGCGGGCTGCTCCGCCGTGCCGCGCGGCTCAGGACCGGCCGTCCCCGGCGCCGCCGCGGCCGTGTCGAACACCCACCGCTGCCCACCGGAACCGTCCCGCTCGGTGACGACGACGGCCGCTCCCGGCTTGCCGGCGGCGCGCGCGACGACCAGTGCGTCGTCCCGCCGCAGCAGGAGTTCCCCGCGGACGGTCAGGTCGAAGAACGTCTCGCCGGCGTGCACCAGGCAGCTGACCAGGGCGGTCGTCCGGTGGCCCGGGTCCGCGCCCAGGCAGAGCGTCGGGTCGGCCGCGCTGCGCAGCAGCCCGTCGTCCTGGTACGACCACTGCTGGGACGCGGCCTGCGAGCACCTCGCGAGGACGATTCCCGCACCGGGCCGGGCCAGGCCGCGGGCGGCGTCGAGGCAGAGCTCCGTGTCCGGGCTGCGCAGCCTGCCGTGCGCGACCTCGGCGGACCGGGACGCGGAGGCGGCCGACGGGGATCCGGCGGGCGGGGCGTCGTCGGAGCCGCCGGGCAGACCCCGTCCGCCGGTGGCCGGGGTGCTGTTCCCGCCGACGGGCGCGCCCCAGGTGGCCCCGGGGGCGGGGACACCGTTGTCATCGGTCCAGCCCCTGGCCACGAGGACGGTCGCGAGCAACGCGAGCGAGGTCAGGCCCACGCCCACCAGCACGGCCTTGGGCCGCCTGCCCGGCAGTTCGAGCAGTCCCGCCGAGGTGGTGCGGTGCCGGCCGCCTCCGACGGGCGGGCGCCGCACCTCGGACCCGGCCGGCACCTCGGACCCGGCCGACGCGTCGGCGGAAGCCGTGCGTCCGGGGCGGGAGTCGAGGTAGCGGCGGGCGCCCCAGCCCAGCACGGTCTCGACGAGCAGCAGGTCGAGGCCGTCGTCGAAATGACTGAGCTGTTCGGCGGCGTGCCGGCAGAAGCGGCAGTGCGCGAGATGCTGCCGCACATCGGGCAGCAGCGTTCCGCCGCGGCGCAGCGGAATGTCGAGGAGACGGTTGTAGAAGCGGCATTCGCTCGTCGGCGCGAGTTCCCGGTGGGCGCGTACACAGCCCGCCCGGAATTGTTCCCGCGCCTGTTCCAGGGCGGCCGCCACGGAGAGGTCGTCCACGCCGGACAGACCGGCCGGTACGGATATCGGGTCGGCCTCCACCTCCGTGTGCCACAACAGACATTGGGAGGCGGACGGAAGCAACTGGAAAGAGCGCTCGGCGAGTTGCCGCCTTTCGGCGGTCACCGCCCGTGCGGCGCGCAGTCCGCGGCCGCCGACGGTTTTCCGCAGCTCCGGCAGAACGTCGGCGACTCCGTCGGCGCCGGCCCATTTGCGGACCGTCTCCCGTACGGCGACCAGGAGTTGGGGACGCAGGGCGCCGCCGGTACGCCCGTCCGCGAGCCGGCCCAGCACCTCGTGGAACGCGGCGGCGGCCACGAGCCGCGCCGTGTCCTCGGTGCCGGCCAGACAGACGGTCGCGTAGTCGTGGGCCGCCCGCCAGTGACGGGCGAACAGCAGGGCGACCGCGCGGGCACGCCCGTCGTCACCGGCGGGCCGGGCGGCCAGCAGGGCGGCGAGTTGGGGATCGGAATCCCCGGGGGGCCGACCGGGGCGGGGCGGGTAGGGCGGGCGTGGGGGGTTGGGGGATTGCACGGAACCATTTCCTTCCAAGCCGACGAACGGCACGGAAAAGCACGGTGTCGGAAAGCAGGTGCCTGATTGGTGCGTACCTTTGGCCTGACCAGGCACGTTGACCTGATCCGGCCCGTCCGTAAGGGGAGGCTCACCTTCGCACACGCGCCTCACAGGAAACAAGGAGTTCGAGTGACCCAAGTTCAAAGCGCGGTAATTTCAGATAAGTTACCGGCGGTATCCGCACCCGCATTCGAAATGGCGCCCGGATCCCCGGACTCAACTTGTGTACGCGCAAAGCCGGATGGCACACCGAATCTCCAACTTCCGGCCCGGCGCGGCCGGCCGATCCGGCGCAGGGACGGCCCACAGGAATCTCAGATGTGACTCTCGGGGTACTCCCATCCCCGTGGGACACCCTGCTCCGCATGAGCGCCCCCCACTCCGCACCCAGTGTCCGCAAAGCAGTCGTCCCGGCCGCCGGCCTCGGTACCCGCTTCCTGCCCGCCACCAAGGCGACGCCGAAGGAGATGCTGCCGGTGGTCGACAAGCCGGCCATCCAGTACGTCGTCGAGGAGGCGGCCGCCGCGGGTCTGGACGACGTCCTGATGGTCACGGGCCGGCACAAGCGGGCCATCGAGGACCACTTCGACCACGCCTTCGAACTGGAGCAGGCGCTCGCCGCCAAGGGCGACACCGTCCGGCTGGACGCGGTGCGCGATCCGGCCCGGCTCGCCGACATCCACCACATCCGGCAGGGCGACCCGCTCGGGCTCGGTCACGCGGTGCTCTGCGCCCGCAACCACGTCGGCGACCAGCCGTTCGCGGTGCTGCTGGGCGACGACCTCATCGACCCGCGGGAGACCCTGCTCAGCCAGATGCTCGAGGTCCGCGACCGGTACGCCGGCAGCGTGGTCGCCCTGATGGAGGTCCCGCCGGAGCAGGTCCACCTCTACGGCTGCGCGGCCGTGGAGCCGTCCGGCGAGGACGGGGTGGTGCGCGTCACCGGTCTGGTGGAGAAGCCCGCGCGCGAGGACGCGCCCAGCCGGTACGCGGTCATCGGACGGTACGTCCTCGACCCGGCGGTCTTCGACGTCCTGGAGCGCACCGCACCCGGCCGCGGCGGTGAGATCCAGCTCACCGACGCCCTCCAGGAACTCGCGGCGGGCGGCACGGTGCACGGCGTGATCTTCTCGGGCCGCCGTTACGACACGGGCGACAAGGCGGACTATCTGCGCACGGTCGTCCGCCTGGCCTGCGACCGGCCCGACCTGGGTCCGGAGTTCGTCGCCTGGCTGAAGGAGTTCGTGGCGGGCCTGGAGGACGGCGACGCGGCCCGGGAACGACTGGCGGCCTGACCGGCGCGTGGCCGGCGCAGGGTGGCGGGCGCAGGGTGGTGGGCGCAGGGTGGCGGGCAGTGCCCAGCGCCCCACAGGGCCCCGAGGTCGCCGTGACCGGGGGCCGCCGCCCTCGTGGGACGCGCTCGAACGCTCGGCCGATCAGCTGTTGGGACGCAGGGTCCAGGTCACCGTCATCTCGCCGGTGACGGCCCCGTCGGCGCGGCGGATCTCGATCGCGACCGGGAACTCGGGCCGCTCCCCCGCGTCGAGCTGCGCGACGACCTCGGCGGCCGGGCGGCCCAGCGTGGCGGTGGCGGTGACCGCTCCCATGGCCAGCTTGCGGTAGGCGATCTCGGCGCCGACGGCGAGCGGTACGGCGCGGGACAGCTGGTCGCCGAACGCGGCGAGGACGATCGCACCGCTGGCGGACTCACCGAGCGTGAACATCGCCCCGGCGTGCGGCCCGCCCACGTGGTTGTGGAACTCGCTCCGGTCGGGCAGGGCGACCACGGCCTTCTCCGGACCGGCCTCGAGGAACTCGAGGTTCAGGGTCCGGGCCATGGGCACCGTGGCGGCGAGCATCTCGCCGATGGACATCTGGTCTGCGCTCATGGCCGAGATGTTACCTGTCAGTAGCTTCAGCTGGCCAGAGCGGCGTGACGTTCGCCCCACCTCCTCGCGCGTCCCGGCCCTCGCGAGGGGTCGGCGACGAGGTCCTGGACGCCGCAATCCGGGAAGTTCGGGGCACACTTCGCGCTCTGCGGTCCTTCGCGTCCGATTCGGTACGTCCCTGACAAGGGGCGGTGACCGAATCGTGTCCCGGACGGCACTAGGGTTTCTGGCCATGTGGCCAGGACAGCAGCCGCCCGGGGGAGAGCAGAACCCGCAGGCGCAGAACAATCCGTACCAGCAGCCGGGATACCAGCAGCCGAATCCGTATCAGCAGCCCGGCTACCAGCAGCAACCCGACCAGCAGCCCAACCCCTACGCGCAGCAACCGCAGTGGGGCGCCCCGTCGCCCGCGGGCGCGCCCACGCCGCCGCCCGGCGGAAGCGGCTCAGGCGATGGCAGCCGGACGAAGCTGATCGCGATCGTCGCGGCCATGGCCGTCGTCGTGGCCGCCGGTGTCACCGGGTTCCTGGTGCTGGGCGGCGACGATGACGACAAGGTCGACGCGAGCAAGGGCAGCGCGAGCCCCACGGTCTCCACGTCCGGTTCCGCCTCGGCTTCCGGCTCCTCCTCGACCGGCACCGACGACAACCCGCGCAGCAACGAGACCGCGAAGGCGACCGTCGCCGGCTGGAAGGTCGTGGTGAACCCCAAGTGGGGCATCGCCTTCGACGTGCCGGCCGACTGGGAGGTCCAGTCCCCGACGCTCAGCCAGGGCTTCGAGTGGGAGGACAAGGAGCAGTCCGACGGCTACGACCAGATCCTCCAGGGGGGCACGGCCGAGTTCAAGTCGAAGTGGTGCTCCGTGGACTCCGACAAGGACGGCAAGACCGAGGACACCGCGCTGGCCGTGGTCGGCAGCAAGGGTGCCGAGGGCGCCAAGTCGACCGACGAGATCGCCATCAACACGCCCGCCTGGTGGGTCTTCGGCGGCTACACCGAGCCGGACAAGAAGAGCCTGACCTTCGAGAAGAAGGCCACCGCCTTCACGACCGCCTCCGGCATCGTGGGCAGTTACGCCTGGGCCCAGTCGACGAACACGCCCCAGAAGGGCAAGTGCGACAGCGACGGCAAGGCGATCACGTTCGGCTTCAAGAACTCCAACGGCGACTACGTGTCGTGGAACCTGTACGGGGCCAAGGGCGTGAAGGACGAACTCCCGAAGGCCACGATCATGCAGATCCTCAGCACCGTACGGCTGAACGGGACACCGACGCAGAACTAGCCGCCACCGGGTCACCGGTCGCGCCACCGCTCACCGGGTCACCGGCCGCGCACCGCGGAACCCCCGCGAGGACGGCCGGCCGGTGACCGGTACGCCGGTATGCCGGTACGCCGGTTCCGGCGGGGCCCCCGCGGCGCTGTGGCGGTGCCCGCCGCTCGGCCGATGCCGCTCAGCCGATGCCGAACGCGCCCTCGGGTGGTTCGGGGGACGGTACGGCGTCCTCGTCCCGTACCGGGCGGGCGTCGCCGATGAAGCGGCGCAGTCCGGATCCGTGCTCGACCCGGGCCGGGAAGGCGTCACAGGCGGTGCGGCGGGCCAGCGTGGTCACGTCGAGCGGACGGTGCGCGGCGACGAGCACCGCGTTGCCGAACCGGCGGCCGCGCAGTACGGCGGGCTCGGCGATGAGGGCGAGTTCCTCGAACACCGCGGCGAAGTTGGCGAGTTGGGACCGCAGGAAGCCGAAGGGCGCCGCGTCGGCGAGGTTCGCCAGATAGACGCCGTCGCGGCGCAGGACCCGTCCGGCCTCCTGGGCGTAGGTCAGGGACGTCAGATGGGCGGGGACGCGGGAGCCGCCGAAGACATCGGCGACGAGCGCGTCGGCGGAGCCGTCCGGAGCCGTTTCCAGCCAGTCCCGCGCGTCGGCGGCGTGCAACGCGATGCCTGCTGCGGCCGGGACCGGCAGGTGCGTGTCGATCAGCTCCAGCAGCCCGCGGTCGAACTCGACGACGTCCTGCCGGGAACCCGGCCGGGTCGCGGCCAGATACCGGGGCAGGGTGAGCGCGCCGCCGCCGAGATGCAGGACGTCCAGGGGCCGCCCGGCCTCGGCGACGGTGTCCAGGACGTGCCCGAGGCGCCGCGCGTACTCGAACTCCAGGTACGTCGGCTCGTCCAGGTCGACGTACGACTGCGGCGCCCCGTCGACGGTCAGCAGCCAGGCCCGCTCCCGGTCCACGTCGGGCATCAGCTTGGCGGTGCCGTGGTCGACGGCGCGGGAGACGGGTATGGGCTCGTCGTTCACCGTCCCATTGTGCCTGCGGGCCACGCCCCCGAAGGAGCACGGCCCGCAGGCCCCCGCGCACGTCGGCCACGGACACCGGCCGCCCTCACAGCACGGCTGTCACGGTTCCCGCCCCCACGGTCCGCCCGCCCTCGCGGATGGCGAAGCCGAGACCGGGCTCCAGCGGGACCTCACGCCCCAGCTCGACGGTCATGCCGACCGTGTCCCCGGGCCGCGCGACCGACATCTCGCCCAGGTCCACGTCCCCGACGACGTCCGCCGTACGGATGTAGAACTGCGGCCGGTAGCCGGTCGAGACGGGCGTGGTGCGGCCGCCCTCCCGCCCGGACAGGACGTACACCCGGGCCGTGAACCGCCGGCTGGGCACCACGCTCCCCGGCGCCACCACCACATGCCCCCGCCGGACGGCGTCCCGGGGCACGCCGCGCAGCAGCAGCGCCACGTTGTCCCCGGCCTGCGCCTCCTCCATCGGCTTGCCGAAGGTCTCGATGCCCGTCACGACGGTCTCGACGCCGGCGCCGAGCACCTGCACCTGGTCCCCCAGGCGGAGCGTCCCGCGCTCCACGGCGCCGGTGACGACCGTCCCCCGGCCGGTGATGGTGAGCACGTTCTCCACGGGCAGCAGGAACGGCGCGTCCAGATACCGCTCGGGCATGGGCACATAGGTGTCCACCGCGTCGAGCAGCGCGTCGATCGACGCCGTCCAGCGGGGGTCGCCGGCCAGGGCCCGCAGCCCCGACACCCTGACGACGGGCGCGGAGTCGCCGCCGTAGCCGTGCTCGGTGAGCAGGTCGCGGACCTCCAGTTCGACCAGGTCGATCAACTCGGTGTCGTCCCCGTCGACGAGGGCGTCGGCCTTGTTGAGCGCGACCACGATGTGGTCGACGCCGACCTGGCGGGCGAGCAGGACGTGTTCGGCGGTCTGCGGCATGATCCCGTCGAGCGCGGAGACGACGAGGATCGCCCCGTCGAGCTGCGCGGCCCCGGTGACCATGTTCTTGACGTAGTCGGCGTGGCCCGGCATGTCCACGTGCGCGTAGTGCCGGGTGTCGGTCTCGTACTCGACGTGCGCGATGTTGATGGTGATACCGCGCGCGGCCTCCTCCGGGGCCCGGTCGATACGGTCGAACGGCACGAAGGCGCCGGTGCCGCGGTCGGCGAGGACCTTGGTGATGGCGGCGGTCAGGGTGGTCTTGCCGTGGTCCACGTGCCCCATGGTGCCGATGTTGAGGTGTGGTTTGGTCCGCACGTAAGCGGTCTTGGGCATGGCTGTACCTCGAAGCGTGTCCGTAGGAAGTGGGGACCCCGGCGAACCGACCGACCCTCCCCCTGCGGGGTCCGCCGGACGATCCGGAGAGGGTCAGCTTCGGGCGCCGTCGACAGCGGCCATGAGGAGCGGGACGGCAGCCTTCGGCGTATCCGCGACCGCGGATGCTGCGAGGAGGAAGGCGTACCGGAACATGGTGCCGATCATCGCCGACGGTTCGTTCGGCGTCGAATGGTTTTCGCCGGATGGGGAGGGTTACGGTCCTGATGACCGACATCAGCACGACACAGTCGTGGCAGCGGTGGTGGGAGCTGCTGCCGCAGGGGGTCCGCGAGCAGGTAGACGGGTACGTCCTCCAGGACGCCCTGATGCCGGCGATCCGCGCCGTCTGGGAGGCCGGCCGGGCTCACGGCGTCGGCCTCCAGGAGGCCCAACTCGTCGTCCAAGAACGCTATTCCCACCACGGCGACCGGATCGCCCGCACCCCCGACGACCCGCTGGACCTGGAGTCGCTGGACGCTCGCGCGGCCGGCGCGCCGGGCCGGGTCGTGGCGATCGAGGTCGTCTGGGACGGGGACACGGTCCACGACTGGTTCGTGATCCTGTACGCCGTCACCGCCGACCCCGAGGGCGAGCAGGCGCTGGCCACCGTCTACCGGCGCACGGCACGACGGCACCTCGACGGTACGGATCCCGCGCTGCACCACCCCTGCGCGGCCGTCGCCGACAAGGTGGGCAGGGCCCTGGCCGCGCGTCTGTCGGTGCCCTTCCACTTCGCGAGCCCGCACACCCCGGACGACGAGGCACCCCGCCTGCGGCCCTCGTAGCCGCTAGGCGGTGTCCCCGATGTTCTTCAGTGCCTCACGCACCGTCAGCGGCGCGAGGTGTTCCCGCTCGCGGGTGACGAAGGCGCGGACGGCCGCCGGGTCGGTCCTGGCGTATTCGCGCAGGGCCCAGCCGATGGCCTTGCGGATGAAGAACTCCGGGTGGCCGGACCGGCGCAGGCAGTGGGCGAAGAGACGGTCGGTGTCGGTGCGTTCCTTGTAGCGGAGCTGGTGGAGCAGGGCGGTACGGGCGACCCACAGGTCTTCGTCGGCGATCCAGACGTCCATGTCGGCGCCGAGCCGGGGGTCGGCCGCGACGAGCGTGCCGACCACGTGGGCGGCGAGCAGGTCGACCGTGTCCCACCAGGACGTCGTGGTCACCAGCCGGCGCGCCACGGGCAGGAACGCCGACGTCAGGCGTGGCGCGTACCGGCGCAGGTAGTCGACGGCGAAGTACTGGTACTCGCGCTGCGGCAGCGCCCAGCAGCGCAGCGCGATCGCCGTGCAGTCGGCCTCGTCGGGGCGGGGCGTGCCCGCCAGGACGGTGCGGGACAGCGCCCGGCGGGCGGGCGTGGGGAGGCCGAGGAAGGGGGCCACGTCCTTCATGTACGCGCGCATGGCCGCCGCCCGGCCCGGGTCGGCCGCGGCGCCGTACGCGGTCGTCAGCCGCTCCAGCACGATGTCGGCGAGAACGCTGTCCGGCACGCCGATCGCGTCCGCACCTGTGACCGTCATGAGACGAACCATACGGCGATCACACATGTCCTTCGGTTAGTGTCGCGGGATGCTCGATGCCACCACCCGCTCTGGGGGCACCGCCACGGCCACTCCCCGGGCCACCGCCACGGAGCTCGTCGTCCCCACGCTCGCTCCGGTGCCCGTCATCCCGTCCGTCGCTCCGAGGGCCGACGCTCCCGGCGGCCTCGCCGCGCGCTGCGCGAGAGTGCTGCGCTCGCCGTGGTCCCGTTTCGCGCTGCTGGTCACGCTGCTGGCGGCGGCCGCGTCGAGCGTGCTGCTCTTCGAGCCGCAGAAGCTCCTCGCGGACGGCTGGCCACCCCAGTTGGGCGGTGTCACGGCGGCCGCGGTCTTCGCGGTGGCGTACGGACTGTGCACGGTGGCGTTCGTGCCCCGACCGCTGCTGAACCTGGCCGCGGGCGCCGTCTTCGGTTCGCAGTGGGGTGTCGCCGCGGCGCTCGCGGGCACGGTGCTCGGGGCCGGGATCGCCTTCGGGCTCGGCCGGGTCCTCGGGCAGGACGCGCTACGGCCGCTGCTGCGCGGACGGCTGCTCAAGGCGGCGGACGGCCAGCTGAGCCGGCACGGCATGCGCTCGATGCTGGCGGCCCGGCTGTTCCCCGGGGTGCCGTTCTGGGCCGCGAACTACTGCGCCGCCGTCTCCCGCATGGGCTGGCTGTCCTTCCTGGTGGCGACCGCGCTGGGCTCGATCCCGAACACCGCCGCCTATGTCGTCGCGGGGGCCCGCGCCTCCTCCCCGACCTCGCCGGCCTTCCTGATCGCCATGGCCGCCATCACCCTGCCGGCGCTGGTCGGCGCGGTGGTGGCCTGGCGCAAGCGCCACCACCTGCGCCGCCCGTAGCCGCTCGCCGCCACCGGCTTCGCGGTCCCTTTCCGTCGGCCGGCTACGCGGATTCCAGCACCATGGCGTTGGCGAGCCCGCCCGCCTCACACATGGTCTGCAGGGCGTAGCGGGCGCCGCGTTCGCGCATCGCGTGGACGAGCGTCGTCGTCAGCCGGGTGCCGCTCGCGCCGAGCGGGTGCCCGAGCGCGATCGCGCCGCCGTGCACATTGACCTTGTCGAGGTCCGCGCCCGTCTCCTGCCGCCAGGCCAGGACCACGCTGGAGAACGCCTCGTTGACCTCGAAGAGGTCGATGTCGTCGAGCCGTAGCCCGGCCCGGCGCAGCACCTTCTCGGTCGCCGGGATCACGCCGGTCAGCATCAGCAGCGGATCCGAGCCGGTGACGGCGAAGCTGTGCAGTCGGGCGAGCGGGCGCAGACCGAGGCGGGCGGCGGTCTCGCCGGAGGTGATCAGCACGGCCGAGGCGCCGTCGTTGACCGGGCTCGCGTTGCCCGCGGTGACGTTCCACTCGATCTGCGGGAAGCGCTCGGCGAACGCCGGGTCGTAGTAGGCGGGTTTGAGGCCGGCGAGGATCTCGGGGGTGCTCCCGGGCCGTACGCACTCGTCGCGCGAGACGCCGTCCAGGGGCGCGACCTCGGCGTCGAAGAGCCCCTGTGCCCAGGCCTCGGCGGCCTTGCGGTGCGAGGAGACGGCGAAGCGGTCCATCTGCTCCCGCGTGATCGACCACTTGGCGGCGATGAGCTCGGAGCTGATGCCCTGCGGGACGAGTCCCTCCGGGTAGCGCGCGGCGACGCCGGGGCCGAAGGGGTCCTTGCCGGGCGGCACGTTGGACCACATCGGCACCCGGCTCATCGACTCGACACCGCAGGCGACGACGAGGTCGTAGGCGCCGGACATGACGCCCTGGGCCGCGAAGTGCACGGCCTGCTGGGAGGACCCGCACTGCCGGTCGACGGTGGTCGCGGGGACGGTCTCCGGGAAGCCCGCCGAGAGCAGCGCGTAGCGCGTGGTGTTCATGGCCTGCTCGCCGACCTGGTCGACGGTGCCGCCGATCACGTCGTCGATCAGCGCGGGATCGACGCCGGAGCGGTCGACGAGGGTGCGCAGGGTGTGGGCGAGGAGTTCGACGGGGTGGACGTGGGCCAGGGAGCCGTTCGGCTTGCCCTTGCCGATCGGGGTGCGTACGGCTTCGACGATGACTGCGTCACGCATGGTGCGATGCCTCCATGACGAGCACGAGCAGGGAAACTACCGGTGAGTAGGAAGTCTGGACTCACCATAACCCTGAGGGTTGGAAAATCCAACCGACCTCGATTTGTTTTTCCAACCCTCCCCTAGACTGACCGCCATGGCCGCCTCCAAAGATCCGCGCCCCTGCTCGATCGCCGACGCCCTCGCCCTCGTCGGCGAGAAGTACTCCCTGCTCGTCCTGCGGGAGGTGTGCCTGGGCAACACCCGCTTCGACCAGTTGGTGCGCAACATCGGCGCCCCGCGCGACATCCTGGCCACCCGGCTGCGCCGCCTCGTCGACGCCGGGATCCTGGCCAGGCGTGCCTACAGCGAGCGGCCGCAGCGCTTCGAGTACCGGCCCACGCAGGCGGGGCTCGAACTGGAGCCGGTCCTGATGACCCTCATGGCGTGGGGCGACCGCCATCTCCGCGAGGACGACGACCGTCCCATGGTGCTCGCGCACGTCTGCGGCAACGAGCTGACGCCCGTGGTCACCTGCGCGGCCTGCGGCGACCAGGTCCGCCACGAGGACGTGAGCGCCCACCCGCAGGCTCCGGGCTGGACGGTGGCGGGGCCGTCGGCCGCCTGAAACCGCCCCGCGCAGACCCGCAGGACGCGCAGACGGTGTGGATGGTGCGGGCGGCGATGGCGGAGCGTGCGGCCACCGTGCTCGGGCGGCGATGGCAGGGTGTGCGGCCACCGTGTTCGCGGGCCGTGTCGTCCGGGGAGCGCGAGCGGGTGGCGCCGGAGCCGAGTCCCGCGGCGGTCGAGGTCACCCTGGTTCGCGGTGACCCGACCTACCCGCTCAAGCGCCCGGATCACCGGTCGGGAGCGCGACGCACCCGCGGACAGCGGTCACGGGACGGCCCTCAGGCTCCCAGCTTCCGGATCTGCGCGGTGACCAGTTCCGCCGGCACCTCCGCCGCCGAGCCGGTGCCGGTGGCGGTGTAGAACAGGACCACCGTGGCACCACTGCGCACGACCACGAACGCGTCCGCACCGTCCCCCTGGGTCTCCAGGCCGAAGGCGACCGCTTCGTCACCCGCGTCGGGGGCGGCGGCCGCCTTGGCGGTGGTACGCGCGGGCACGCCTCCCTCGTAGGCGGTGCACTTCTTCAGGGCGGTGCGGAGGCCGTCGAGAATGCCCTCAGCGTCGGACCCGTCGTAGGCCATGAGGCCGATGGTGGTGGCGGAACCGGCGGTGGGCCCGGCTCCCCCGAAGGCGAGGAGGCCGACGAACGCCTTGGGGCCCGGGTCGGGCGACGCGGTGCGCATGTTCTCCAGCGGCTGGCAGTCCGCGGGCCGGGCGGTGGAATCGTCGTCGGGCTTCACGGGGAAGTCGGTGATCTGGTAGCCGTCCACGTCCCCGCCGACCAGCGCCGCGGACTTCAGCTGGGCCTCGTCGAGCGGTTCTGCGGGCGCCTCCGACGCGGCACCCGAGACCGACGCCGATCCGGACCCGGACCCGGATCCGGATGAAGACCCTTGTGCCGCCGCTGAATCCGTGGCCTTCGCATCGGAATCGCCGCCGCCACCACCTCCGCATCCGGCCACCAGCACCGCCGCGCACAAAGCCGCCGCCGTCACTCTGATCCGCACCCGCTGACTCCCCGCTCTCGACATCGGTCGATTGGATCATTCCGGCAGGGAAGCCGCAGGAATACCACGGAAACTACGTCAGCCGATCCCCCGCGCGCTGATGACCCGGGGCTACGGCAGCGCGTACACGTCCAGCCACCCGCACATCCCGAACTTGCCGTGGGACGAGGGCTGTTCGGCCCGGACGGCGGCCTCGGCGAGGTGGGACACATCGCCGTCCGAGAGCCGGTCGAGCTGCTCGCCCGTGGCCTGCGCGGCCGCTCGCGCACCGCGGAGCCAGCGCTCACGCCACTCGGCGAGTCGGGGCTCCACCAGCGCGGCGGCCGACCGGTGGAAAGCGGCCAGGGCGGCCGGACCGTCCGCCGCCTCGCGCAGCGCCCGGTAGCCCTCCAGTGCGAGGTCGCGCCGGGCACGGGCGATCCGGGCCTGCTCCGCCCGGGGAGCGCCGGCCGGGATCACGGTCGCGGCGGCGTACGTCTCGGGGTCGGTGAGGTACTCCGGCGGCAGGGTGAGCACGGCGTCGCCGGCCTCCGGCAGCCCGCTGTTCTGCATCAGCACGGTGATGCGCAGGTCGTCCTCGTTGACCAGTCGGTGGATGGTGCCCGGCGTGAACCAGGCGACCGTGCCGGGTGCGAGCGGCGTGACCTCGTACCCGGACGCCGTCAGGGTCTGCACCGCGCCGCGCCCGGCCGTGACGACGTACCCTTCCGAACACGTCAGGTGCAGATGGGGAGTTCCGCCGTGCAGACCGTCGGCGGCGGGCCAGTCGTACACGCGCAGGTGCGAGACGGCGACCCCGCCGGGCAGTCCCCCGGGCTCGCTCACCACGGATGTGCCTCCAGGTACTTGGCGATCTCCTCCCGCTCCCAGGCACCGTCGGCCACCACCACGCGGTAGCGGCGGGTGAGCGTGTCGCCGGGGGCGAGCTCGAGCTCGTCGAAGAAGGACCAGGACGGGGCGATGCCCGCGAAGGGCTCGTTGCGGACGAACCAGTGTGCGGGGTGGGCCCCTCGGGCGCCGGAGTGGTCGTTCTCGGGGGCGTGCGCGAAGACGACGGTGGCGTGACCGTCGGCGCCGTCGTGCTCGCCGGAGAGGGCCAGCCAGGGGCTCTGCGAGGCCATCAGGTCGGGGCCCTCCCCGTCCGGGCCGATGATCCGGCCGTCACGGAAGGCGCGCGGGCCCCGCCAGAACAGGCCCGTGTAACCGGCCAGTTCGCGCCCGGCGGTGGTCGGGCTGCCGAAGCGGAGCGGCTCGTCCCTGCGGTTGGTGACGGCGCTGGTCCAGGTCAGCGCCCAGGAACCGGCGTCCGGGTCGACGTCGTGCACCTCGATCCGGCGCGCCTCCTGCGCCCACAGCTCGCCGCCGTGCGGATGCCAGGTCAGCCGCTCGGCGATGACCGCCCGGCCGCCGGCCACCGACACCTCGTCGAAGCCGACGTGCGCCATCGAACCGACCCGCTCGGGGAGTTCGAGATACCCCTCGCCGTGCACATACGAGTTGCCGCCCCACAGGTTGGCGCCCGAGAGGTGCGAGGCGGTCAGCGACAGCCCCTTGTGCCAGCGGTGGTCGTTGGGCCGGTAGTCGGTGACGACGTCACCGGCGAGGGTCCGCAGCGGGTGGATGTACGGCCTCGGCGCCTCCCACGCCGCCTCGGGCCGGTAGACGTAGGCGAGCAGCTCGACGCCGGTGGCGGGGTCGGTCACCGTGACCCGGTCGCCGTGCGCGTGCACGAGCCGCAGGTCGCCGGTCACGCCGGCACCCCCGCGTCCGACGCCGCGCTCGCGTTCGTCCCTGTCCCCGTCCCCGTACCCGTATGCGTCCCAGGACCCGTACCCGTACCCGTCTCGGTCGCCGTCCTCATCGCGACCGTGGCCGGCGCCCAGCCGGGGGCGCCGCCGTGCAGGGCCGTGTAGTACGGGTCACCCGGCCCGATCTCGCCCCGTCGCACCGTCGTGTCGGTGAACGCCGACTTGTACAGCGCGCTGATCAGCTCCAGGCTGGTGCGCCCGTCCGCGCCGCTGCTGCGCGGCCGGCGGCCCGCGCGCATGCTCGCCACCAGCTCGCGCAGCTGCGCCAGGTGCGAGCTGGGGACGTCCGCGCCGAAGTCCTGCCAGGCCGCCGCCAGGTCGCCGGGGACGTCCGGGGCGGGCGTGATGTGCCAGTTGGCGTTGGAGTGGCCGTAGAGGTGGGTGAGTTCGACGGTGGCGCGCTCGCAGTCGATACGGATCCGGCTGACCTCGTCGGGACTCAGGACACTGTTGACGACCGTCGCCATGGCCCCGCTCTCGAAGCGGACCAGGGCGGTGGACACGTCCTCCGTCTCCACGTCGTGCACGAGCCGGCCGGCCATCGCGCGCACCTCGCTCCACGGGCCGAGAAGGTCGAGCAGCAGGTCCATCTGGTGGATGCCGTGGCCCATCGCCGGGCCGCCGCCCTCGGTCTGCCAGCGCCCGCGCCAGGGCACGGCGTAGTAGGCGGTGTCGCGGTACCAGGTGGTCTGGCAGTGCGCGACCAGCGGCCGCCCGAGGGCCTGCTCGGCGAGCAGCCGCCCGACATGCCGGGTCCCGGATCCGAAACGGTGCTGGAAGACGATCGAGGAGTACGGCCCCGCCGCCGCGCCCTCCTCCGCCTGCACGGCGTCGTAGTCGGCGAGGGTGGGCACCGGCGGCTTCTCGCACCACACCCAGGCGCCTGCCCGCAGCGCCGCGACGCTCTGCTCGCGGTGCAGGGTCGGCGGGGTGCAGATGGTCACCAGGTCGGGGCGCTGCTCCGCCAGCATCCGCTCCAGGTCGGTGTAGGCGTGCGGAACCCCGCTCTCCGCGCAGAAGGCCTCGACGGCGGTGGCATCGATGTCAACGGCCGCCACGACCTCGGCCTCGCCCTCGGCGGCGAGCTGCTGGAGTGCGGGCAGATGGGAGCCGCGCCCGATCGCGCCGATACCGACGATGGCGGCCCGGACGCGGCGGCCGGCGAGCGCAGGCAGCGGAGTGGATGGGGGCATGGGCGTGATCAGCACTCCTCCGACGTACGGCCGAACGACCGGGCGGGCCAGCAACCGAGGGGGAAGCGTGCAGTACCTGCACACAGCAAGCGCTTTCCCATCGGCAGCAACGTATGCGGCGGCCGGGCGGCCGGTCAACCATGGGGACACCTCCGCGGCGTATCGATCCGCACGTGAGCCGCCTGCGGGCGGGTGCGGCGGGGGCGGGCGCGTGCGCGTCGCGTGAGGGATTTCTGTAGCTCGCGAGGAGGGGAGGAGAGCCGTCGGTGCGGGAGCTCACGCGGCGCCTGCGAAACCCCGGTGCCGGGCCTGTCACCCGGGAACGCTACGCTTCCCCCCGGCACACACCTGATCACCTGATCATCGCGCGCGACGGGCCGACCGTCGCCGTCGCCCTCTCCGATCGGCACTTGGACTCCGTAACCTCATGTCTTGGTTTGAATCCCTCATCCTCGGACTCGTCCAGGGGCTGACCGAGTTCCTCCCCGTCTCCTCCAGCGCGCACCTGCGGCTGACCGCGGCGTTCTCCGGCTGGAAGGACCCCGGCGCCGCCTTCACGGCGATCACGCAGATCGGCACGGAAGCCGCGGTGCTGATCTACTTCCGCAAGGACATCGGCCGGATCATCTCGGCGTGGAGCCGATCGCTGTTCAACAAGACGCTGCGCAAGGACCACGACGCCCAGATGGGCTGGCTGGTGATCGTCGGCTCGATCCCGATCGGCGTGCTGGGCGTGACGCTCAAGGACCAGATCGAGGGCCCGTTCCGCGACCTGCGGATCACCGCCACGATGCTCGTCGTCGTCGGCATCGTGATCGGCATCGCCGACCGACTGGCGGCCCGCGACGAATCCGGCGGGAAGCACCGCGCGCCCAAGCAGCGCAAGAACCTGGAGAACCTGGGCGTCAAGGACGGCCTGATCTTCGGCCTCTGCCAGGCCTGCGCGCTCATCCCCGGCGTCTCGCGTTCCGGCGCCACCATCAGCGGCGGCCTGTTCATGGGCTACAAGCGCGAGTCCGCGGCCCGCTACTCCTTCCTGCTGGCCATTCCGGCCGTACTGGCCTCCGGTGTCTTCGAGTTGAAGGACGCGGTCGAGGGCGGTCACGTGGCGTGGGGGCCGACGATGTTCGCGACGGTGATCGCCTTCGTGTCCGGATACGTGGTCATCGCCTGGTTCATGAAGTTCATCAGCACCAAGTCCTTCATGCCGTTCGTCTACTACCGCGTCGTACTCGGCATCGTGATCATCGCCCTGGTCGCGACGGGTTCACTGAGCCCGCACGCGGCGGAGTCGGCGGGCTGACCGGCACCGCTCCACTCCCCCCGGGGCTGCGCGCCGCCGCACGGATCGGCCTTCCCGTCCGAACCGGCCGGGTGGCCAACGGAGTTGATCGATCAGCCGTGACCAAGCCCATAACCGCGCGCGTAGCCGTCCGGTAGCGCAGTGTCAGTGCTTGCGCCTAGGCTTGCCTCATGTCCCCCAACTCTGTGCCCTCTGGTTCCGTGCGGTCCGCTGCCGAGTTAAATGAGCGGATCCGGGCCCTTTGGCTGCGCGCGGGCGGTTCGCTCTCCGCCCAGGAGCGGGAGGAGTACGAGCTGCTGGTCGTGGAGTGGGCCATCGCGATCCGCGGCGAGGTCGTCAAGGCGGCCTGAGCCCAGGACCCCTCTCCCCCGCCGCGCCCCCCACCTTCCAGCCTTCCCCTTCTCCCGCTCTCCCCGTACCGCCCCTTGCTGCCCCTTTCCGTCCCGTGTCGCCCCGTGTCGGCCCCGCTACCTTCCGTTACGATCGCGTCGCCACAACGGTCACGATCTCCATGGAGGGCACGACGGCGAGGATCAAGCGTGAGCGCCTCGTCAGAACACTGACGTTCTGGCTGCGTCCCGCCTTCGCGTTGCGCGTCATCAACCGGTTCCAGAAGATCGTGGGCTTCGACCGGTCGATGGCCCTGGCATCCAGCGCGCTGACCGCACTGGTCCCGCTCTCCATCCTCATCGGCGCCGTGGTGAGCAGCTTCGTGCACTACGACGCCGCGGAGCAGATCATCAAGCGCTACCACCTCACCGGCGCGGGCGCGACGGCTGTCAGCTCCCTCTTCTCCCCCGCGGAGGACAGCAGTGCGAGCGTGGGCGTCTTCGGAGCCTTGTTCCTCATCATCTCCGTACTCAGTTTCGCCCGGGCCGCACAGCGCCTCGTCGAACAGACATGGGAGCTCAGCCCGCTCAGCGTGCGCAACACCCGCAACGGCCTGTGGTGGGTCCTCGGCCTGGGCGGCTACGCAGTGTGCACCGCCTCGCTCACCGCGCTCCTCGGCAAGGGCGAACTGGGACTGGTCGCCTCGGTGTGCGAGGTACCGGTGACGGCCGCGTTCCTCGTCTGGAGCGGACGGCTCCTGTCGGCGAAGCGGGTCGACTGGCGGGACCTGGTCCCCTTCGGCGTCACCGCCGCCGTCCTGACGGCGGCCTATTCGGTGGGCGCGGCCGTCTATCTGCCGCGGCTGTTCAACTCCTACGCCGCACGCTACGGCGTGGTGGGAGCGGTCTTCGCGATGATCTCCGCGCTCTTCGCCGCCATGCTGGTCATGGTCGGATCGTCGGCGCTGGGGCGCGAGGTGCGGGACGAACTCGAGCGGATCCGTCAGGGTCACCGCCCCTCCGACCACGAGGTCCGCCGGCAGTGGGACACCCTGGTCGACCAGACCCGGTCACGGTGGCGCACGGCACGGGGGCAGATCTCCCGCCGCCAGAACCATCGGACCGATCAGACCGGACCGACCAAGAACCCCGACCACTGAGAGCCCGGCAACGACCTGAACGGGGCCCGGACGGAACTCGGACGGAACTCGGCTGAGCCCGGACGGAGCTCGGACTGAGCCCGGACTGAGCTCGGACAGAGCTCGGACAGAGCTCGGACCGCCCGGTCTACGCCGCCGGCCGCCCCGGCGCCGGTTAGCGCCGATTACCGGTGAGGCTCCCCCCACGGGCAGGATGGTCACCATGACCGAGATCCACACCCCCCGCCTCCTCCTCCGCCGCTGGAACGACGACGACCTCGTGCCGATGGCCGAGATCAACGCGGATCCGCACGTCATGCGCTGGGTCGACGACGGGTCGGTTCTCGACCTGGAGCGGACGGCGGAGGCCATCGAGCGGTGGGAGGAGGAGTGGGACGAGGAGGGCTTCGGACTCTTCGCCGTGGAACTGCTCGGCTCGGGCGAACTGGCCGGCTTCACGGGCCTGTCCGTGCCCGAGTTCCTGCCGGAGGTACGGCCCGACGTGGCGATCAGCTGGCGGTTCGGATCCCAGTTCTGGGGTCAGGGGTACGCGTCCGAGGCCGCCCACGCGACGCTGGAGTTCGCCCTCCAGGATCGCGGCCTGGACCGCGTCATCAGCATCAACCGGATCGGTGACGACGCGTCCGAGAACATCAGCCGCAAGCTCGGCATGACACCGGAACGCGAAACGGTGCACCCGGTGCACCGCTTCGCGTTGCACGTCCACGCCATCGACCTCACCGAGTTCGACGGGTGACAGAGCCTCCCTCGCTGAGCTCACCGCACCGCATTACCGGATCGTTCCCGCACGGAGCTTGGCTGAGCAGCCCTCATGCCCAACACTCGGGCCATGACGCAGCGTGTGGAACTCGCCGCAGTGATGGACCGGCTGGCCGTGGACGGGTTGGTCACCGACTACGCGGTGGCGGTCGACGACGGTGACTGGACGGCGTACCGGGAACTGTTCACGTCCGACGGGCGGGCGGACTACCGCTCGGCCGGTGGTATCGAGGGGGACGCCGGGAACGTCGCCTCATGGCTCGCGGAGACCCTGCGGGTGTTCGCGATGCGGCAGCACCTCATCGTCAATCGCCAGGTGCGCTTCGGGGTTCTGGAGCAGGACACGGGCGACACCGCCCAGGTCCAGGCTGACTACGTGAACCCGATGCGGCTGGCCACCGCCGAGCACGACGACGCGGCGGCGGCCGGTGCGCCGGACTTCGTCTGTGGGGGCAGGTACTCCTTCGGTCTGCTGCGGACCGACGACGGGTGGCGGGTGCGTGAGGTCGTCGTCCGGGAGAAATGGCGGCGACTCACCGGCTGAGAACCTTCCCCTGTCGGAGATCGTCCGACGCGCGCACACTGGAGGCACCCCTGAGCGGGTAGGGAGGTGCCGTATGAAGACGTTCGGACTGTGGCTCACCTCCCCCTGGCGGCGTACGGCCGTCGCGGCTCTCGCGGGCGCGTTGCCCGTGCTCGCGTTCCCCGCGCCGGCCCTGTGGTGGTGGGCCTATCTCGCGCTCGTGCCGTGGATCCTGCTCGCCCGCTCCGCGCCGACGGGGAGGCGGGCCGCGTACGACGGATGGAGCGGCGGGTTCGGTTTCATGCTGGCCATGCACCACTGGCTGCTGCCGAGCCTGCATGTGTTCACCGTGGTGATCGGCGCGCTGCTGGGCGCCCTGTGGGGCCCGTGGGCGTGGCTGGTCCGCCGGTTTCTCACCGCGGACGTGATCCCCAGCCGCGGGCGGGTGTTCGCCGCGCTGCTGGTCCTGCCCTCGGGCTGGCTGGCGATCGAGCTCGTCCGCTCCTGGCAGGGGCTCGGCGGGCCGTGGGGCATGCTCGGGGCCAGTCAGTGGCAGGTGGAGCCCGCGTTGCGGCTCGCCTCCGTCGGCGGGGTGTGGCTGCTGAGCTTCCTGGTGGTGGCGGTCAACGTGTCGGCCGCCGTCCTGGTCTCCGTTCCGGCGTCCCGGGCCCCGGCCGTCGCCGGCCTGGTGGCCACCGCCGCCACGGCCTCCGCCGCGTGGATGTGGGCGCCGCGTCCCGACGCCGACGGGCAGGCCCGGATCGCCGTCGTGCAGCCGGGGGTGATCGACGGCCCCGACCGGCGCTTCGACCGCGAGGAGCAGTTGACCCGGCGGCTGGTCGGGCAGGACGTGGACCTGATCGTGTGGGGCGAGAGCAGCGTCGGCTACGACCTCGACGACCGGCCCGACCTGGCCCGGCGCCTGGCGGAGTTGTCCCGTGTCACCGGCGCCGACATCCTCGTCAACGTCGACGCCCGCCGCTCCGACCGGCCCGGCATCTACAAGAGCTCGATGCTCATCGGGTCCGAGGGCCCGACCGGCGACCGGTACGACAAGATGCGTCTGGTGCCGTTCGGGGAGTACATACCGGCCCGCTCCCTGCTCGGCTGGGCCACCTCCGTCGGCAAGGCGGCCGGTGAGGACCGGCGGCGCGGTACCGAGCAGGTCGTGATGGACGCCGGTCACGGGCTGCGCATCGGGCCGATGGTGTGCTTCGAGACGGCGTTCCCCGACATGAGCCGGCACCTGGCCGGGGACGGCGCGGACGTGCTGGTCGCGCAGTCGTCGACCTCCTCCTTCCAGCACAGCTGGGCGCCCGCGCAGCACGCCTCGCTGGGCGCGCTGCGCGCCGCGGAGACCGGGCGGCCGTTCGTCCACTCCACCCTCACCGGCGTCTCGGCCGTGTACGACGCGAGTGGCCGGCGGATGGGCTCGTGGCTGGGCACGGAGGCGAGCACGACGGCCGTCTACGACGTCCCGCTCGCCGACGGCGTCACCCCGTACGTCCGCTACGGCGACTGGCCGGTCCACGGAGCCCTGCTGGTGCTGCTGGCCCTCGCGCTCACGGAGGGCGCGCGGACGGTCAGGCTGCGGCGGACTGCTCCCGCACCGCTCGTACCACCCGCTCGCACAGCTCATGAGTCGCCAGCGCGTCCCGGGCGCTGAGCACCTTGCCCGCGCGCACGGCGTCCAGGAAGGCGAGCACCGCCTGTTCGATGCCGCGCTGCCGGGCCACCGGCACCCAGTCGCCGCGCCGCCGCACGGTGGGCTGCCCCTTGTGATCGATCACCTCGGCGAGGTTGACGACCTGGCGCTTGGTGTCCTGCCCGGACACCTCGAGGATCTCCTCGTTGGAACCGCTGAGCCGGTTCATCACGCCGAGCGCGGTGAAGCCGGGGCCGGCGAGCTGGAGGACGACGTGGTGCAGCAGGCCGTCCTCGACGCGGGCGCGCACGGTCACGTCGTCGACCGGGCCCGGCACCAGGAAGCGCAGGGTGTCCACGACGTGGATGAAGTCGTCGAGGATCATCGTGCGCGGCTGCTCGGGCAGCCCGACCCGGTTCTTCTGCATGAGGATCAGCTCGCGCGGGTGGTCGGCGCATTGCGCGTAGCCGGGCGCGAGGCGTCGGTTGAAGCCGACGGCGAGGGACACGTTCCGCGCTTCCGCGAGCGTGACGAGCCGCTCGGAGTCGGCGAGTTCGTAGGCGAGGGGCTTGTCCACGTACGTCGGGACGCCCGCCTCCAGCAGCCGGGAGACGATCTCGGGGTGGGCGGCGGTGGGGGCGTGCACGAAGGCCGCGTCCAGACCGGCGGCGAGGAGCGCGTCGAGGTCGTGGTGGCGCTGCTCGCGGGGCAGGCGCAGGCCGTCGGCGACCCGGTCGAGGGTGGCCGGTGTGCGGGTCTGGAGGTGGAGCTCGATCCCGGGCAGCGCGCCGAGCACCGGCAGATACGCCTTCTGCGCGATGTCGCCGAGTCCGATGCAGCCGACCTTCACGGGCGCTCCCTCGCTACCTGTCCCACGCTGCCCGGCCCACGGCCCGGCCTGCCGTGTACGGCAGCATACGGGGCCCCTCCCCGGCCCCCGCCCGCCGGTCCGCGAGGTGCGCCGGCCCCCGGCCCGAAGGCGGTGAGCGGGGGTCCCCGGGGGTGTTCAGGGGCATGTCCGGCGGCCGCGTCCACCGACGAGCCGTTCAGCCTGCGCTGGATCTACGCCCACATGATCGAGGAGTACGCCCGTCACAACGGCCACGCCGACCTGATCCGGGAGCGCATCGACGGTTTCACCGGCGAGTGACGTCAGCGCGGGCGGGCCCGCTCCCTCTAACGGGGTACGAGATCACCCGTGCGGGGCATCCTCCGCTGCTCCGCTGTTGCTCGGGCGGGCGGAACCAGCAGAGTTGCGCGGGTGCATCGAACGACGACGACTACCGCAACGCTCCTGGTCACCGTGGCCGTCTCGGCCCTCGCGGGATGCGTGACCGTCCAGCGCCCGGCCGTCCCCGGCCCCGTCCTGGCACCGTCCCAGCCGTCCGTGCCGCGGCCGGAGGGGCAAGCCGAGGTGCAGGTCGTCCAGGCGCCCGCCCGGGAGGCGCTGGAGATGGTCGGGCCGTCCCGTGAGCCGACACCGGATGCGCCGACGGCTCCGGCACAGCGGCGGCGGACGGCGACGCTGCCGGGGGCCGGGGGCGCCGGTCAGCCGCCCTCGTCCCGCTCCCGCCCGCACCCCCGGCCGTCTCACCCGGAGGTCCGGCGGCACGCGCTGCCGCGCGTGGCGATCCCGGACATCGAGAAGGAGGTGCGCCGGAACACCGACGTGTGCGCGCTCGGCAGGACGTACGGCGGCTGGCAGGGCGACAGCCCGGAGGCGGCGATCTGCGAGCAGGCCTACGGGCGGTGAGGGTTCAGGTGCCAGGTGCCAGGTGCCGTGTCCGTGGCCGTGGCCGTGGCCGTAGGAAGACGACCGCCTCGCCGGTCTCACCACTCCCGCGCCGACGGCCGAGCCGCTCTCACCACTCCCGCTCCCACTCGCCCCGTCCCTCCCACTCGCCTTCGCCTTCGCCCGGCCCCAGTCTCAGTTCCATCCGGCTGATCGCCGCCCGTACGCCGTCCCCGTAGCTGTCGTCCCTCAGTGCCACGGCCGCCGTACGGGCCCTGCGTACATGGGTGCGGGCAGCCTCGGCACGGCCGAGTTTGACGTAGTCCGCCGCCAGGTTGAGGTGCAGCGACGGATAGAGCGCCCGCACCTCGGCCGAGCCGACGTGCTCCTCCTCCGCCGCCGTCAGCGCCCGCAGGTCCCACGCCAGCTCGTCCGAGGGGTCGTCGTGGGTGTCGGCCAGGTAGTGGGCGAGGGTGCAGCGGTGCAGCGGGGCACCGCCCTCGCCGAGCTCCGTCCACAGGTCGAGGAGGCGGCGCCGGGCCTCCTCGCGGTCTCCCCCGTGGTGCAGCATCACGACCTGCCCGATCCGCGTCAGCAGGGCGTCCGGCACCGTCTGCCCCTGTCGCTCCGCCACCACGGCCTCCTTGCGTCGTTGCGACGACGCTAGCCGCAGGCATCCGCAATCCCGGTCAGGCGGCACCGTGCCGGTCCGCGGAGGAACCGGCCCGGCGGCAGGCGGCAGCTGCGGTCACCCGAGGTCGGGCCGGGTCAGGCGGCGTCGGGTCAGGCCTGGTCGGCCAGGTTCGGGACGGTCCAGTCGATCGGCTCGTGGCCCTGCTGGGCCACCGCCTCGTTGATCTGCGTGAACGGGCGGGAACCGAAGAACTTCTTGGCCGACAGCGGCGAGGGGTGGGCGCCCTTGACCACGATGTGCCGGGTCTCGTCGATGAGCGGGAGCTTCTTCTGCGCGTAGTTGCCCCACAGGACGAAGACGGCCGGGTCGGGCCGGTCGGCGACCGCGCGGATCACCGCGTCCGTGAACTTCTCCCAGCCCTTGCCCTTGTGCGAGTTCGCCTCGCCGGAGCGGACCGTGAGGACCGCGTTCAGCAGCAGGACGCCCTGCTGTGCCCACGGCATCAGGTAGCCGTTGTCCGGGATCGGCGTGTCCAGCTCCGCGTGCAGTTCCTTGTAGATGTTCCGCAGGGACGGCGGGATCTTCACTCCCGGCCGCACCGAGAAGCACAGGCCGTGTCCCTGGCCCTCGCCGTGGTACGGGTCCTGGCCGAGGACGAGCACCTTCACCTGCTCGTACGGCGTCGCGTCGAGCGCGGCGAAGACCTCCTCGCGCGGGGGGTAGACGGGACCGGCCGCCCGCTCCCCCTCGACGAACTCCGTCAGCTCCTTGAAGTAGGGCTGCTGGAGTTCGTCGCCCAGAACCCCGCGCCAGGACTCGGGCAGCATGGCGATGTCGGTCACGTCAACGTCCTTGCGTCGTGCGGTCACTTGTAGAGCACAGAACCTACAGGCGACCACTGACAACCGGGCCCACGGACCGGCTCACCGACCGCCTACCAGCTGGTCTTGCGCGTCAGCTCCCACATCATCATGATCGTCGACGGGTCCAGGGACCGCTCGCCGCCCGAGACGTCCTCGGAGGAGGCCAGGTACTGCTTGCCCTGCCACAGCGGCAGCAGCCGGGCGTCGTCGACGAGGATCTGCTGGGCGTCCTCGAAGTCCTGCACCACGTTGGCGCGGTCGCTCTCGCCGCGGGAGCGGGGCAGCAGCACCTGCGTGATCTCCTTCGCCGGGTAGGGCGTGCCGAGCGCGTTCTGATCGCCGACGAAGGGGGCGATGAAGTTGTCCGCGTCGGGGAAGTCCGGGGCCCAGCCGCGCCCGAACACCGGGTACTCGCCCTTCTGGTAGCCGACCACGTAGGTGTTCCAGGGGCGGCTCTTCAGCTTGACCGAGAACAGGCCCGAGGCGTCGAGCTGCCTCTTGATCTCCTTGAACTCCAGGGCGGTGTCGGAGCCGTAGCGGTCGGTGGTGTACCAGAGGGTGAGCGGGACGGTCTCGGTGATCCCCGCCTCGGTGAGGATCTTGCGCGCCTTGGCCTTGTCGGGGTCGCCGAAGGAGTCGAAGAAGCCGGTGGTGTGGCCGGTCAGGCCGGACGGGACCATGGAGTACAGCGGCTCGACCGTGTCCTTGTAGACCTCGTGGGCGATCGCGGCGCGGTCCACGACCTGGGCCACGGCCCGGCGCACGGCGACCTTGTCGGACCACGGGTCCTTGGGGTTGAACACCAGGTAGTTGATGTTGCTGCCGGCGCCCTCGATGAGCTGGAGGCCCTCGTTGGCGGCGGTCTTGCCGTCCAGGTCGACGATGTCGTCGGCGGCGAGACCCTGGTAGGTGATGTCGATGTCCTTGCTGCGCAGGGCCTTGACCATCTCGCCGGAGTCCTGGAAGTAGCGGATGGTCACCGCGTCGTTCTTGCGGTCGGCGAAGCCCTTGTAGTTGTCGTTCCGTACCAGTACGGCCTGCTTGCCCTCTTCGTAGGACTGGAGCCGGTACGGTCCGGAGCCGACGATGCCGTCGTCCTTGCGCAGAGCCTTCGCGGAGTAGTCCTCGGGGTCGACGAGGGACATGCCGGGGGTGGCGAGCACGAACGGGAAGGTGGCGTCCGGCTTGTTGAGCCGGAAGAGCACCACCTGGTCGCCCTTCGTCTCGACGCTGTCCAGGCTGCCCAGGAGTCCGTTGGGGCCGGTTTCGGCGTTGATCGTCCTTATGCGGTCGATCGAGTGCTTCACGGCGTTCGCGTCCAGCGTGTCGCCGTTCGAGAACTTCAGTCCGTCGCGCAGTTCGCACTTGTACGTGCGGTTCGAATCGTCCGTGAAATCACAGGACTTGGCGGCGTCCGGCTGGGGACTCGTCGCTCCGTTGGGGTAGCTCAGCAACGTCTGGTAGATGTTGCGGAACAGTTCCCAGGAGCCGTCCCAGGCCGCGGCGGGATCGAGCGTGCTGGGAGCACTGGTGGTGCCCACGACGATCGGTCCGGCATCGTCGGAGCTCTCCTCTCCCAGGAGGCTGCATCCGGCCACCAGGGATATGGACACGATCGCCGCCATCTGCTGCAAGGATCGGTTCCGGTTGAACACGCGCACGCTCCTCGATCTGCCATGCCAAGGGTTGGCAGACCATACCGCAGCCTTACGCGCCGTGAACCCGCGCCCTTGAAGCATTCTTGATCACTTCTGGGTGACTACGTTGTCATCGTCCGTGAAGACGTCCGAACGACGACACGGGCGCTGTTTCCGTCAAGAAACAGCGCCCGTGGTGGTCGAATTCAGGCCAAGCCGTGATCAGCCCACGCCGGCGTTGAGGAAGATTCCGCCGTCGACGACGAGCGTCTGGCCGGTGATCCAGTCCGACTGCTCCGAGGTCAGGAACGCGGCGGTGCCGCCGATGTCGGACGGCACGCCGAGCCGGGCGAGCGGGTAGGCCGCGGCCGCCTCCGCCTCGCGGCCCTCGTACAGGGCCTCGGCGAACTTCGTCTTCACCACGGCCGGGGCGATGGCGTTGACCCGCACCCGCGGCGCGAACTCGTGCGCCAGCTGCTGGGTCAGGTTGATCATCGCGGCCTTGCTGACACCGTACGCGCCGATGAAGGGCGAGGCGGAGAGCCCCGCGACGGAGGCGATGTTGACGATCGCGCCGCCGTTGTCCTTCTGCCAGGCGTGCCAGGTGCGCTGCGCGAAGCCGAGCGCGGAGACCACGTTGGTCTCGAAGACCTTGCGGGCCACGTCCAGGTCGAGGTCGGCGATCGGCCCGAACACCGGGTTCGTGCCGGCGTTGTTGACCAGGAAGTCGACGCGCCCGAAGGCCTCCATGGTGCGCTCGACGGCGGCGGCCTGGTGCGCCAGGTCGTGCGCCTTGCCGGCGACGGCGATGACCCGGTCGGCGCCGAGCCGCTCGACGGCCTCCTTGAGCGCGTCCTCGCCCCGGCCGGTGATGCAGACGCGGTCGCCGCGGGCGACGAGCGCCTCGGCGACGCCGTAGCCGATGCCGCGGCTGGCGCCCGTGACGAGGGCGACCTTGCCGGAGAGTGCGGGCAGTTCAGTCATGTTCGTGATCCCCAGTGCTCCCTAGTGGCCTTTAGTCGAGCGGTCCGCCGGCGACGTACAGCACCTGGCCGGAGACGAAGCCGGCGGCCTCGTTCGTGAAGAAGGCGATCGCGTTGGCGATGTCGTCGGGCTCGCCGACGCGCGCGACCGGGATCTGGGTGGCGGCCGCGGCCTTGAACTCCTCGAAGCCCATGCCGACCCGGGCGGCGGTCGCGGCGGTCATGTCGGTGGCGATGAAGCCGGGGGCGACGGCGTTGGCGGTGATGCCGAACTTGCCGAGCTCGATGGCGAGGGTCTTGGTGAAGCCCTGGAGACCGGCCTTGGCGGCGGAGTAGTTGGCCTGGCCGCGGTTGCCGAGCGCCGAGGAGGACGACAGGTTGACCACCCGGCCGAAGCCGGCGTCGACCATGTGCTTCTGGACGGCCTTGGTCATCAGGAACGAGCCGCGCAGGTGCACGCCCAGGACGGTGTCCCAGTCGGCGACGCTCATCTTGAACAGCAGGTTGTCGCGGAGCACGCCCGCGTTGTTGACGAGGATCGTCGGCGCGCCGAGCTCCTCGACGATGCGTGCGATCGCCGCCTCGACCTGGGCCTCGTCGGAGACGTCGGCGCCGATCGCGACGGCCTTGCCGCCCGCCGCGGTGATCTTCTCGACGGTGTCCTTGCAGGCGGCCTCGTCGAGGTCGACTACCGCGACCGCACGGCCTTCCGCGGCCAGCCGTACGGCGGTGGCGGCGCCGATGCCGCGCGCCGCGCCCGTGACCACGGCGACCCGCTGCTCAGTGGTGGACATTGCTGGTTCTCCTCGCCCTTGAGAAAATCTGGATGCGCCCGAGTGGTGAGCGACCGCTTAGTACCTTCGACAGACGTGACGCTAGAAGCCCTGGCACCCGGTGTCAACGCCACACGGCGCGGGTGTGATCCATTACCTCACCAGCAGTTCCAGCAGCCGCTCCGTCTCGGCCGCGGGATCGGTGGTGAGCCCCGTGTGGACGGGGCCCGGCCGGACGATCGTCGAACGGGGGGCGATCAGCCAGCGGAAGCGCCGTCCGGCGTCGTCGTGCGCCGCCTGTCCGGCCGACGCGCCGCCCGCGCACACACCCTCGACCGCCCGCAGGGCGGCACGCACCCCGGTCACGTCCGCGTCCGGGTCCAGCGCCAGCAGCTTCGCCTCGTCGAGGTGGGTGCGGGCACCGACGTAGTCCTGGCCGCGGCAGTACACCAGCACGCCCGCGTTGATGCACTCGCCGCGCTCGACACGCGGTACGACGCGCAGCAGGGCGTACTCGAAGACGTCCCGGTCGCCGCCCTGGCCCGGCCGGATGATGTGGCGCTCGTTCACTTGATTCCCTTGATGCGGTCGTGGATGACGGCGGCGCGGGCGAGCAGCGGGGCCGCGTAGGCCCGCCGGAGCGCGTCCGGGGTGTCGAAGCCGGGCTCGTCCGCCAGCCAGACGTCGGGGATCTCGGCGGTGACCTCGGCGAGGAGGTCGGCGGTGACCAGCGGCGCCAGCTCCGCCGCCGCGGCCGCGACGTCCGGCCCGAACGGGGTGAGCGCGTGGTCGGACGCGTCGTAGGGGCGGGCCGCCGAGGTCTCGGCGGTGGGCCAGTTGTGCTGCCAGATCATGGTGGCGCCGTGGTCGATGACCCACAGGTCGCCGCGGTGCATCAGCAGGTTGGGGTTGCGCCAGGAGCGGTCGACGTTGTTCACGAGCGCGTCGAACCAGACGATCCGGCCGGCCTCCTCGGAGGTCACCGGGAAGGCGAGCGGGTCGAAGCCGAGGGCGCCGGAGAGGAAGTCCATGCCGAGGTTGGTGCCGCCGCTGGACTTCAGCAACTCCTGTACCTGCTGGTCGGGTTCACCGAGTCCGAGCACGATGTCGAGCTCGACGGTCACCAGCCGGGGCACCCGGAATCCGAGCCTGCGGGCGAGTTCGCCGCAGACGACCTCGGCGACGAGCGTCTTGCGGCCCTGTCCGGCGCCGGTGAACTTCATGACGTACAGACCGAAGTCGTCGGCCTCGACGAGTCCCGGCAAGGAGCCGCCCTCACGCAGCGGGGTGACGAAGCGGGTCGCGGTGACTTCCTTGAGCATCGCCCCAGGCTACTGGGCCTGGGGCGATGCGGGGCCGACAGCTCCGCGACAGCTCTGGCTTACGCCGCACTCATCTCGAACGGGTCAATATCTCGACACTGTCCGGACTTGGCGGGGGCACTGAACGACCGGCGCCCGTGGCTCGTACCTGTCGGCAGATCCACGCACCCCCCTGGAAGGGAACCTCCAGCATGACCAGCGCATCGATCAAGTCCGCGTCGGGGCCCGCCCGCCGTACCGTCGTGGCAGCCGCCGGAGCCGCGGGGCTCTCCGTCGCGCTGACCGCGTGCGGAGGCTCCGACGACGACTCGTCGAGCTCGTCCGCCTCGGCCGGCACGTCGGGTTCCACCGGGTCCACCGAGGCCGCGAGCAGCGGTGGCACGGGCGGCGGGGACAACGCCGCGGCCGGCGCGCTCGCCACGACCGCCGACATTCCCGAGGGCGGTGGCAAGGTCTTCGGCTCCGAGAAGGTGGTCGTCACCCAGCCGACGGCGGGCACGTACAAGGCGTTCTCCGCGGTCTGCACCCACCAGGGCTGCGCGGTGAAGAGCATCAGCGACGGCGTGATCAACTGCCCCTGTCACAACAGCAACTTCTCGATCACGGACGGCAGTGTGAAGAGCGGTCCCGCGCAGAAGCCGCTGCCCGAGGTGGCGATCACCGTCAGCGGCGACTCGATCACGCTGGCCTGACGGCGGGCCGCCGGAGGCAGGCCAGCACCTCGTCCGTGGTCGCGACCGTAGCGACCAACGCGAGGGTGTGGCTGATCATCGCGGGGGTGTAGTCGGCAGGCACCCCGGCGATGGCGTCCGACGGCACGACTACCGTGTAGCCGCGGTTGACGGCGTCGAAGACGGTGTTCGGGATCGCCACGTTGGCCGAGACGCCGGTCACGACCAGGGTGCGGCAGCCCAGGTTGCGCAGCAGGGCGTCGACGTCGGTGCCCTGGACCGGCGACAGTCCGTGCAGCCTCCGTACCACGAGGTCCTGCTCGGCCACCTCGATCGGGGGCGCCAGGCTGGTCGCGACGGTGCCGGTGAGCTGCTGGACGGGAAGGCGCTCGGCCGCGCGGAACAGCCGGGCGTTGCGGTTGGCGCCCCGGCCGTCGGGGCGGCGTTCGGCGACGGCGTGCACGACCTGGACGCGGCTCGCGTGGGCGGCCGCGACCAGCCGGGCGACGTTGTCGAGGGCCCCCGACTCCCGTGCCGCACGGGCGAGCTGGGGCAGCGCGGCATCGGGCCCGACGACGCCCTGCTGGCATTCCACCGTGATCAGGACGGTGGTCGCCGGGTCGAGGAGGGCGCTGAGCTGTTCGTACGACGGCATGACTCCCCCTGGCGTCGGTGTGGAGCGGGCGACAGTAACCGCCATTGCGCGCAGAAGGAAGAAGACCCATGCTTTCCTGACGGTATTTCAGGAGAGCGGCACGTACCCACAAGAAAAGAATGAGGGGGCCGGATGACCGTCACTCAGCGCCGGGGCCGGAAGATCATGATGTCGCCGGGTGAACTGGACGCGTTCCTCACCCTCCAGCGCACCTGTCGGGTCGCGACCGTGTCCACCGACGGCGCCCCGCATGTCAGCGCCCTGTGGTTTCTCTGGGACGGCACCGCGTTGTGGCTGTACTCCGTCGTGCGCAGCAAGCGCTGGGCGGACCTGAACCGCGATCCTCGGGTCGCGATCGTGATCGACACGGGCGAGGAGTACGACGCGCTGCGGGGCGTGGAGCTGTCCGGCGTGGTCGAGTTCGTGGGCGAGAGCCCGCGCACCGGGGAGCTGTGCGCCGAACTCGACGCCGTGGAGACGCTGTTCGCACGCAAGAACTTCGGCCTGGACGCGATGCCGCACGACGGCCGGCACGCGTGGGTGCGGCTGAAGCCGGCGAAGATCGTGTCCTGGGACTTCCGCAAGCTGGGCGGGGCGTAGGGCTGTTCAGCCCACGGCCTGCCCCGCGGCCTTGAGCGCCGCGACCGCCGCCCGGATCGACGGGCGGCGGTCGGCGTCCGCCCGCCAGAGCACGTACACATGCCGGCGCACCCGCTGTCGCAGGGGGACCGTCACGACGCCCTCGGGCACCGGGTGACGACCGAGCAACGGCGCGATGCAGACACCCAGTCCGGCGGCCACCAGCCCGAGTTGGGTGTGCGTCTCGGCCGCCCGGTGGCCGACGATCGGCTCCACGCCCCGGGAGCGCAGCGTGAACATCAGCCACTCGTGGCAGAACTCGCCCTCGCCCCAGGTGATCCACTCGTCCTCGGCGAACTCCCCCAGATCCACCTCGTCCCGGTCCGCGAGGGGGTGCCCGGCCGGCATCGCGACATCGGCGGGATCGTCCAGGATGGGCGCCTTGACCAGGCCGTCCGGCACCGGCATCGGCTTGTTGTACCAGTCCAGGACGACGGCGAGGTCGAGGTCGCCGCGGACCACCCCGGCGACGCCCCGCTCCGGTTCCAGTTCGCACGAGCGCAGGCGCAGCCCCGGGTGCGCCTTGCGCAGCTCGGCGAGCGCGACGGGAAACAGCCCGCGTGCCGCGGTCGGGAACGCGGAGAGCCGCAGCTCCCCCACCACCTGCCCGCGCTGGGCCTCCAGATCGGACTGGGCGAGCTCGACCTGCGACAGGATCCGGGACGCGTGGTCGGCGAGCAGCCGCCCCGCGTCCGTGAGCCGCACGCCTCGCCCCTGCTTGGCGAGGAGCCGCTGCCCGACCTCCCGTTCCAGCTTGGCCATCTGCTGTGAGACGGCCGAGGTCGTGATGTGCAGGCCCGTGGCGGCGCCGCTGACCGATCCGTGCCGGGCCAGGGCGTCGAGGGTGCGCAGGCGCTCCAGGTTCAACATGTAAGCGATGCTACGAGGTATCGCGCGAATATTCTCGATTGTGTGACGAGACGATGTCCAGCATCGTTACGCTCATGACTGCTGTCACCGCCCCCGCCCGGACCTCCCCGCAAGCCCCCGCCCGCCCGCGCCGCACCCTCGACTGGCGGCTGCGCTTCGGCGTGCTGTCGCTGATCTGGGGCTTCAGCTTCCTGCTGATCAAGGTGGGCACCGACGGCTACGCACCCTTCCAGGTCACCCTGGGCAGGCTGCTGTTCGGTACGGCGGTGCTGGCGGTCGCGATGGTGGTGAAGCGCGAGCGGCTGCCGCGCGGGGCCCGCACCTGGGCGCATCTGACGGTGGCGGCATTCCTCCTCAACGCCCTGCCCTTCTCCCTGTTCGCCTACGCCGAGCTGACCATTCCGTCCACCCTGGCCGGGATCTGCAACGCGACCTCGCCCCTGTGGGGCATGGCTCTCTCCCTGGTGGCGCTGTCGGAGGACCGGCCCACCCGGCTGCGCGTCGCGGGCCTGGGCCTCGGCTTCCTCGGTGTCCTCACGGTCCTCGGCGCCTGGCAGGGCTTCCACGGCCTGGACGCCCGGGGCACGACCCTGGCCCTGCTGGCCTCGCTCAGCTACCCGATCGGCTGGATCTACCTCCGCCGCACCCTGGCGAACACCGGCTCCTCGGCCCTGTCGATGACCGGCGGGCAGCTCCTGCTGGCCACGCTCCAACTGGCCGTCGTCACCCCGCTGTTCACCTCCTTCCCGAGCCGTTTCCCGCTGGTCCCGCTGCTCGCGACGGCCGCCCTGGGCGCGCTCGGCACGGGCCTCGCCCTGCTGATCCAGTACGGCCTGGTCAGGGAGATCGGCCCCACGACAGCCCAGATGGTCACCTACTTCATCCCGGTCATCGCGACGGCGGCGGGCGTCGCGATCCTCGGCGAGCCGCTGAGCTGGTCGACCCCGGTGGGCGCGGCGATCGTCCTGGGGGGAGCGGCACTGACCCAGGCGCGGAGCAGGACCTGACCCCGGGAACACGGAACGCTGGCCGCCCTGCGGCCCACCGCGAAGGCGCGAAGATCCACCACACCCCGACACCCTCCGAAGCCGCCGCACCCGGGACGGCGCCCGGCCCCAACCGCTGCCCGCAGGCGGGCGCCCCCGCACCCATCGACACCGTCCGGCAGCCACCCCCACAGCCTCGACGCGAAGGCACGAGGAGCCATGACGGCCCGGGGTCCGCCGCGACACCGCCCGGACGCTCCGAAGCAGAGGGAAGCGCGGCAGCCCAGGACGACCACGCACCGCCGAGGAGGCCGTGCCTCGGGGTGACACCCGCGCCTAGACGTACCCGCGGGTGCCGCCCACCCGTACCGCGGAGGCGACGGCGTCCGCCAGGGGGCCGACCTCGTCCCGGGCCAGCGTCGACACGGTGATCCGGATCCCCGGCGGGGCCTCGACCCGGAACCGCGCCCCGGGCGCGACGGCCCACCCCGCCTGGAGCAACCGGGCGACGGCCCCCGTCTCGTCCGGCACGGGGATCCACACGTTCATCCCGCTGCGGCCGTGCGCCTCGACCCCCCGCCCGGCCAGCGCCGTGATCAGCGCGTCCCGCCGGCTCCCGTACGCCTCGGCGACCGCCCGCGCGTCCACCGCGCCGTCGGCCCACAGCCGCAGCACCGCCCGCTGGGTGATCCGGCTGACCCACCCGGGTCCGAGCCGCTGCCGCCCGCGCACCCGGTCGAGGGTGACCTCGTCCCCGGTGAGCACGGCGAACCGCAGGTCGGGGCCGTACGCCTTGGCCACCGAGCGCACGAACGCCCAGTGCCGGGTGACGCCCGCGAGGGGGTGCAGAGGGAGGTCGACGATGCCATGACCGTGGTCGTCCTCGACGAGCACGGTCCGCGGGTGTTCCCGCAGCACGGCACGCAGGGCACGCGCGCGTGCGGCACTCACCGCCGCGCCGGTCGGGTTCTGCGCGCGGTCGGTGACGATCAGGGCGCGCGCCCCGCCCTCCAGGGCCTGCCGCACCTGCTCGGGCAGCGGGCCTTCGTCGTCGACGCCGACCGGGACCGGGCGCAGCCCGAGCGCCGGGACGAGGTCGAGCAGGGAGCCCCAGCCGGGATCCTCGACGGCCACGGTGTCGCCCGGCCTCACATGCGCGGCGAGGACGCGTTCGATCGCGTCCAGCGAACCGGAGGCGACGGCCACCGGTCCGGCCGGCACGCCGTCCGCGTCCAGTTCGGCCCGCGCCAGCCGCGCCAGTTCGGGCTCCAGCGGAGCGTGTCCGTACAGGACCGGCTCCCGGTCGCCCTGCGCGGCGGCCCACGCGAACGCCGGCGCCAGCGGTGGCAGCAGCGCGGTGTCCGGGTTGCCCGCGGCCGCGTCCCGTACCCCCTCGGGCACCTCGACCCGGAGGAACTCGCGCCCGGTCGTGGCGGGCTTCGACCGCACCCGGCTGCCCCGCCGGCCGTCGGTCTCGATCACCCCGCGCTCCCGCAGGGTGCGGTACGCGGCCGCGACGGTGTTCGGGTTCACCCCCAGCGCGGTCGCCAACTCCCTCATGGGGGGCAGCAGTTGCCCAGGACTCAGCTCACCCGCACCCACCGCCGCCTCGATGCTCGCGGAAATGTCCGCTGCACGTCGGCCTCTGATCGGATATTCTCCTAGCACAAAGCCTATTATGCACTAGTGCAATGGAGAACGCCATGCAGGGGACCCCGGAGACGACGACAGGGACCGCCGCCTACACCCCGACCGACCGCACGATCCCCACGCGGTCCGCGCAGAAGGCCTCGTACGACAGGGACCTCGTGCACGCGATACTCGACGAGGGCTACGTCTGCCACCTCGGTTTCGTCCGCGACGGCGCGCCGGTCGTGCTGCCGACCCTGTACGGCAGGGTCGGCGAGACGCTGTACGTGCACGGCTCCACGGGCTCGCGCCCGCTGCGCATGACGGGCCAGGCGGACCCGGGGCTGCCGGTGTGCCTGACGGTGACGCATGTCGACGGCCTGGTGCTGGCCCGCTCGGCCTTCCACCACTCGATCAACTACCGCTCGGTCGTGGTGCACGGCATCGCGTACGACGTGACGGACCCGCAGGAGAAGCTCACCGCGCTCGACGCCCTCGTCGACCATGTCGTCCCGGGCCGGGCCGCCGACTCGCGCCCCGCCAACAAGAAGGAGCTGGCGGCGACCGCGGTGATCCGCCTCGACCTGAACGAGGTCTCGGCCAAGACCCGCACCGGCGGGGTGAACGAGGAACCGGAGGACCTCACCCTCCCCCACTGGGCCGGCGTGCTCCCGCTGCGCAAGGGCTACGACGCGCCCCTCCCGGAGGCCGACCTCGCCCCCGGCATCGAGCTCCCCGACTACCTCGCGGTGCCGTGATGCTCATCCACCCCTGGGACGCGCCCCACGACGACGGCGAGTGGCGCACCTGGCTGTCCGCCCACGACTTCGGCCAGCTCGCCGTCAACGGCCTGCCGGGCGAGCCGCCGTTCGTCCAGCCGCTGCACTTCGCCTACGACCCCGACACGGGCGAGGCCATCACCCATCTGGCCCGCCCCAACCCGCTGTGGCCCGCCCTGGAGGCGGACCCGACCGTGATCCTCAGCGTGGTCGACGACTACGTGTTCGTACCCGGCCCGTGGCAGGCACCGCCGGGTGCCCCCGCCGAGCACGGCACCCCGACGAGCTTCTACGCGGCGGTGCAACTCCGCTGCACGGCTCACATCGTGGACGATCCGACCGCCAAGGCCGAGCTGCTCACACGCCAGTTGGGTCACTTCCAGCCCGAGGGTGGCTCCGCCCGGCCCACGGTCGGCGAGGCCCCGTACGGCCGTCTGCTCTCCGGCATCCGTGGTGTCCGGCTCGAGGTGACCGGCGTACGGGCCAAGTTCAAGTACGCGGCCCACCGGCCGAGCGAGACCCAGGACCGCATCGCCGCCGGCCTGGCCGCCCGCGGCGGCCCGCGCGACGCGGCGGCCGGCGAGCACCTGTCGCGACGACGCCGGGCCTGACCGCCCGGGCCGGGCGTACGGGAGGGCGCGGGACAAGGGCGGGCGCCCGGTGCGACCGGGAGCTAGGCGGCCGTTCCGCGGGCCGACAGTTCCCTTTCGGGGCTGCCGCCGGCCACCGGCTCCGCGGCGCCCTTGGCCGGCGCGGACGACTGCGCGATGAAGGCGCCCAGGAGAACCACCGCCCCGCCCACGATCTGCGGCGCCGAGAGGTGCTCGCCGAGCAGCACCCACGCCAGGACCGTCGCGATGACCGCCTCCAGGCAGGCCACCACACCCGCGACCTGGGGAGAGAGCCGGCGCACGGAGACCACGCCGGTGACGTACGCGACCACCGTCGCGATGAGCACGATCCAGGCGAGCAGCAGCCAGGCGGGGACCTCGGTGCCGTTCATGCCGGCGGTGTGGGCGAGCGCGGACCAGTCCATGCCCCAGGGGCGGGAGACGGCGGTCAGGACGACGGCGCCCACGAGGAGGCCGTACGCGATGACGCCGAGCGGATCGGGGGCGTCGTCCCCGGAGTCGCTGCCCTGGTCGGACAGGACGAAGTAGCCGACCTGGCAGCAGGCGGCCGCGAGCGCGAGCAGCAGCCCGACGACGTCGAAACTCAGGCCCGACCAGACCTCGACGACACAGGCCAGCCCGCCCACGGCGAGGATCACGCCGAGCGCGGCGGCGCGCGTCACCGGCCGCCGCTGCACGAACCGCACCCAGCCGAGCACCAGCGCGGGCGCCAGGTACTCGACGAGCAGCGCGACACCGACCGGGATGCGGGAGATCGCGGCGAAGTAGAACGCCTGCACTCCCGCCACGCCGAGCAGACCGAACCCGGCGAGCAGCGCCGGGCGGGTGCGCAGCAGGGCGCGGTGCCGTACGGCGAGCGGCAGCATCACCAGGGCCGCGCCGGTCACCCGTAGCCACACCACGTGCAGCGGATCGAGGCCGGCCTCGATCAGCGGCTTGGCCGCGACCCCGGATCCGCCGAAGGCGATGGCCGACCCGATCGCCAGACCGAGCCCGATGCCCTTTCCCCGATTGCCCTCACTGCTCACAGACATATGCACCGGCACATGATGACAGGCGATGACATGAGCGTCATCCCCGTTGACACCTGTCTCATCGGCTGGACGGCCCGACTGCAGGGCGAGAACGCCGGGCGAGGGCGGCCGGGGCGGGCTCAGCAGGCGCCTCGGCCGCCTCCCGCGCGGGCCTCGCGCTCCTGCGGACCGTCCTCGATCCGTGCGCGCAGTGCGTGGACGTCGACGGCGGCGCGGGTCAGCACCTCGACGGCCCGCGCCTGCGGGTCCGCGACGATCGCCGCGAGCAGGTCGACGCCCCGGGCCCGCGCTCCGTCGCGCCGGGCGGCCCGCACGCACGCGTGCTCCAGCGCGGCCGCGGCCAGTGGGGAGAGACCCTCGACGACCGTCACGACGGGCAGGGTCCCGGAGTCCTCGACTCCGCTCTGCCAGCGCAGGCCGTAGCCGATGCTGCGCTGGACGAGGTAGCCGAGCAGCCGGGCGAGCTGAGGTCCGCCGTCGAAGGCGGCGCGCACCTGCGGGTCCTGCTCCAGGAGCGAGTGCAGCAGGTGGGCGGTGTCGATCTGCCGGTCCCCGTCCCGCACCGCCCTGCGACGGGCGGCGGCGAACGCCGCCGCGGGCTCGGCGGCGAGCCTGGGGTCGTCGTCCATGCCGTGCGCCACCGGGTTGTGGGGCGACTGCCGGGAAGTACGGGATTGCACAACCCCACCCCATCAGTCCGGCCGGGCGCGGTCATCCCCGGCGGGGAGCATCTTCGCGTCCCACACTGAGCGGACCCCGGCCGTCGGAATCTCCTCCCTACGGATGAGATCAGGCGCTTCCCCCACCGGGGCGGGCGCCGACTTGTCGTACGCCCTCTCCACATTTCCTGACGGTTCGTCAGTATTGAATGTTCGAGGCCCTGGAGCTACGTTCCGCGACACCGCAGCCCCCAGTTGCCCGACACGAAGAGGTGGTCGCATGGCCGAAGTCAGCGCGGAGGCACGCATCCAGGCACCGGCCGAGAAGGTGTGGGCCCAGCTCACCGACTGGCCGGCGTACGGGGAGTGGAACGCGACCCACACCAACTTCCCCGAGGGCGGCCCCGAGACCCTCGAAGTGGGCGCGACCTTCCAGGAGAACATGAAGCTCATGGGGTTCCCGGCCGAGGTCGAGTGGACCGTGGCGGAACTGGAGCCCGCCCGGTTGCTGGCCATCCGCGGGAAGGGCCCGATGGCGGTGTCCGTCACCACCCGCTACACCCTGACCCCCGACGGGGACGCCACGACGGTCCGCATCGACGGCGAGTTCACGGGGGCGGCCGTATCGCTGATGGCGGGCAGGCTCAAGGACTCGGGCACGGCCGCACTGAACGAGTCGCTGCGCAAGCTGGGCGGACTGGTCGCCTGACCGGGCGAGGCGCCCGGCACGCGAAGGCGCCCCGCGGATGATTCCGCGGGGCGCCTCGGCATCGCCGTACGGCGATCAGTCCTCGTCGGCGAGGATCAGATACAGCTTCTTACGGGCGTCGTTGATGACCGTGAGCGCCTTTTCGCGCTGCTCCTTGCTGCCGGTCTTCCAGACCTGCCCGAAGGCCTCCATCAGACCGAAGCCGGCCTGGCGGATCTCACTGAGAGCCTCCCAGTCGACCCCGCGCGAGGCCTCCTCCCAGGGGGCCTCGGGGCCCTCCTCGGCGGCCGTGCGGCCTTCGTCGGTGAGCGAGAACAGCTTCTTGCCGCCTTCGCTCTCACTGCTGATCAGGCCCTCGTCCTCCAGCAGCTGGAGGGTGGGGTACACCGAGCCCGGGCTGGGCTTCCACGCCCCGCCGCTGCGTTCGGCGATCTCCTGGATCATCTCGTAGCCGTGCATGGGCCGGTCCTTGAGCAGGGCCAGGATCGAGGCCCGCACGTCACCGCGCCGCGCCCTCCCCCTGGGTCCGCCACGCCCTCGTCCGCCCCAGGGGCCACCGAAGCCCGGCCCGAAGCCGGGACCGCCGGGGCCACCCGGACCGAAGGGCCCGAAGGCCGCCCGCCGTCCGTCGAAGCTGCCGCGGCCACGCCGGGGGCCGTCCTGTCCATGTCCACGCTCGAATCCGTGGGTACGCATCGCAAACCACTCCTTCATTCCATCGTTGATCTGTCGCGATGCGTCAACGATATATCGGAACAGTTCGCTTGACAAGGGACCCGGGCATCCCTGCGTGCGCGGGCCGTCCGAGCTGCGGAGACCGTCCGCCGTCCGAGGTGCGAGACCGTCCGCCGGCCGGGGTGCGGAGGCCGTCTAGGGTGCGGACATGACTTCCAGCAGCCCCTCGCACGGCACCCCGGACGCCTATCTCTCCGAACTGTTCTCGCTGGACGGCCGGGTCGCCCTGGTGACCGGCGGCAGTTCCGGCATCGGCCGGGCCATCGCCGGCGCCCTCGCCCGGGCGGGGGCGCGCGTGGTGATCGTGGCGCGCAAGGAGGCGGAGCTGGCCGCCACGGTCGACGAGCTGACGGCGGACGGCTGCCGGGCGGCCTGGGTGAGCGCCGACCTGAGCACCCGCGACGGGGTGCGCGCCGCCGCGGAGCAGGCGGCGGCGGTGTACGGCGAGCCCGACATCCTCGTCAACTGCGCCGGGATCAACCTGCGGCCGCCGATGGGCGAGTTGGGCGAGGAGGTGTGGGACGCCACGATGGCGGTGAACCTGGAGGCGCCCTATCTGCTGGGCCTGCGGTTCGGGCCCGGGATGGCCGAGCGCGGCTTCGGACGGATCATCCACATCACGTCCCAGCAGGCACACCGCGCGTTCGTCCAGAGCGGCGCCTACGGCGTCTCCAAGGGGGCCCTGGAGTCGCTGGCCCGCTCCCAGGCCGAGGCGTGGTCGCCCTACGGCGTCACCTGCAACACGCTGGTGCCCGGCTTCGTGCTGACACCCCTCAACATGCGCCTGCAGTCCGACCCGGAGAAGGTGGCGGCGCTGGCCGCGCGCACGATGGTCGGGCGCAACGGCCTGGCCGAGGACTTCGCCGGGGCCGCGGTGTTCCTGGCCGGCCGCTCCTCCGGCTATGTCACCGGGCAGTCGCTCTTCGTCGACGGCGGCTTCTCCGTGCACTGATGTCCCTGGGCAGCGTGGATGTCCAGGGCCGCCCATCGCCGCCCATGGACATCTACGGACTAAGCCGCCTGCGGGGCGAAGTGGACGATGTCGTCCCCTCCGGGCTGCACCACGCCGTACGTGCTCTCGGGGACCTTGTTCCAGGCGCCGGGCATGTCGCCCAAGGGCTCGGAGACGATGAGCCGGGTCTCGTCGGACACCTCGCGCAGGAAACCCAGGTCGGGGTGGAGCGACCGGAGCGTCTCCACCCGCGTGCTGTAGAACAGCGAGCGTGAGTCTCCCTGGCTGGAGTAGCGGAAGGCCCACAGCCGTTCTCCGTCGGTCACGGCGACCGTCATCTGGACCGGGTACTCCACCCCGTGCGCGTGGCCGGTGCGCTCCACCAGGCCGACCATCCGGGCGACGGCGCCCGGTGGATCCTCCTCCAGGCCGAGGGTGAGAGCCAGGTAGAACATCATCTCGGAGTCCGTCGACCCCTCGATGTCGAGGAAGAGCTGCGGGTCGACGGAGAGGGCGAGGTCCCGGCGCATCCGATGGAAGTCGGCGATCGCGCCGTTGTGCATCCACATCCAGCGCCCGTGCCGGAACGGGTGGGAGTTGGTCTGCTGCACCGCCGAGCCGGTCGAGGCCCGGATGTGCGCGAAGAACAGCGGTGAGCGGACGTGACCGGCGATCTCCCGCAGATTGCGGTTGCTCCACGCCGGGCCGATCTCCCGGACCACCGCGGGGGTCCCGTCGCCCGAGTCGGGCCCGTACCAGCCGACGCCGAAGCCGTCACCGTTGGTCGTCTCCACACCCATCTTGGAGTGCAGGCTCTGGTCGATCAGCGAATGCTCCGGCCGGTAGAGAATCGTTTCGAGCAGGACAGGGGTTCCCGAGTAGGCGAGCCAACGGCACATCGTCTACCGCCTTCCTGATGGTGCGGACGGGAGGGATTCCGGTCGGTCCGGCCGGCAGTCCGGCCAGTCCGGTCAGTCCGGTCAGTCCGCAGGCCTGTCCGGCTTCACCACGCACAGCGCCCAGATGATGAACCCGGAGAACGCGATCATCACGACGGACCACACCGGGTAGTACGGCAGGGAGAGGAAGTTGGCGATGACGATCAGCCCGGCGATGGCCACGCCGGCGACCCGCGCCCACGTCGCCGACTGGAACAGCCCCATGCTGACGATCACCGCGACCGCGCCCAGGGCGAGGTGGATCCAGCCCCAACCGGTGAGGTCGAACGCGAAGACGTAGTTGCGGGTGGAGAGGAAGACGTCGTCCTCGGCGATCCCCATGATGCCCCGGAAGATGTCCAGCACTCCGGCGAGCATGAGGGTGACGGCGGCGAAGACCATCAGGCCTTCGGCCCAGTTCTGTTTGGCCGCGTGCCCCTTGGCCGACGGCGTGTGGGTGGGGTGTGTCGCTGTCATCCCTAGGCCTCGATTCGGTTGCGTGGGCTCGGTGTCGTGGGTGTGCTCCCGCGTGCTCAGTGGTGGGAGCCGCTCAGCACCATCTGCTTGGCCCTGTTGAACTCCTCGTCCGTGATGTCACCGCGGGCACGGATCTCCGAGAGCTTGGCGAGTTCCTCGACGCTGCTGGTGGGCGCCGAGCCCTTGGCGGTCTCGCGGACATAGCTGTCGAAGGCCTGTTGCTGGTCGCGCGCCTGCTTGATCTCCCGGCGTCCCATGTTCTTGCCCCGCGCGATCACGTAGACGAAGACGCCCAGGAAGGGCAGCACGATGCAGAACACCAGCCAGCCGGCCTTGGCCCAGCCGCTGAGTTCGTCGTCCCGGAAGATGTCCACGACGATCCGGAACAGCAGGACGAACCACATGATCCACAGGAAGAACACCATCATGGTCCAGAAGGCGCTCAGCAGCGGATAGTCGTAGGCGAGGTACGTGTCCCCACTCATCTTCTTCCTCCGTTCCGGGCCAAGGCCCGTATGCCGTTGTGTGGCGATCTCAGCGTGCGTGCGAGCGGTCCCGGCGTCCTCACCCGGGACGGGTGAGTGCGCCGGCCGTCTCAGCGCGGGCCCGCGGGAGTTCCCGGCTCCGCCGCCCGGGCCCGGCGCAGCGCTGCGCGCCAGGCGAAGGCGACCGCCGCCTCGACCAGACCGAGCAGGACGAGCCACAGGCCGAGCAGCCGGGTCAGCGCCCGGGCCGACTCGGTGGGCAGGGCGAGCACCACGATCCCCGCGACGATGGCGAGCACGGCGGCGCCGAGCACGACTCCGCGGTGGGGCAGGTCCTTGGTGGCGAGCGCCGCGTAGAGGGTGAGGATGCCGGACACCAGCCAGAGGACCCCGACGATCAGGGAGAGCGTCGCGATGGTCTGCAGCGGGTTCCGCAGGCACAGCACCCCGGCGACGATGTACAGCACCGCCAGCAGGAGCCCGGTGAGGCGTTCGCCGTGGTCGTCCCTCGCGAAGGCCGCGACGAACCGGAAACCGCCGGTGACCAGCAGGTACAGGCCGATGAGGACCGCCAGGACGTGCAGGGTCCCGTCCGGCCAGACCAGGATCAGGATGCCCGGCACGAGCGTGGCGACCGCCGAGCCGAGGATCCAGGTCCAGGAGCGCCCGAGCACGGCCAGTGCCTCGGCGGGATCGACGCCCACCGGCCCGGAAGCCGCCCCGCCCGGTGGCCGCTCATGGCCACCGAACGGGTCGTCCGGTCCGGTGTGCGGTGCGGGTCCAGGCGAAACGCTCATGACTCCTCCTCCTGCCCGGCCGGGTGCCTCCGGCGCCCCGGCACGTCACTCCGGCAGTTGACGCATCTCCAGGACCCGCAGGCCCAGGGACTGGCAGCGGGCCAGCAGCCCGTACAGGTGCGCTTCGTCCACGACGTACCCGAACAGGACGGTCTGACCGGACATGACCACATGGTCCAGTTCCGGAAAGACCCTGGTCAGTACCTCCGACAGGTGTCCGTCGACGCGGATCTCGTAGCGCATGAGCTGCTCTCCCGGGATGGCCTGGGACTGGCTGACTGCGCACTCACTCTGCGATCGTCCGTCGGCGGTGGGGCGGACGTCCTCACCCCGTGCAGGTGATACCTGGTGCCACCCGGGTTCCGCCCTGGCGGCGTCCTTGCTGGCTCCTCTGTTGCCTCTAGTGCGTCTCGTGCGTCTCGTGCGTCTCGTGCGTCTAGTGCGTCTAGTGCGTCAGGTAGAGCTTGAAGGAGATGATCAGCAGCCCGAGCACGAGGTTCACCGTGGCCGTGACCCCCACCATCCGCCAGGAGGCTCCGGCCCGCCGTGCCGCCGCCGCCGACCAGCCCACCTGGCCCGCCACGGCTACCGCGAGCGCGAACCAGAGCGCCCCCTCCAGGTCCAGTCCGAGCAGCGGGCTGACGGCCACGGCGACGGCCGGCGGGACGGCTGCCTTGACGATGGGCCACTCCTCGCGGCACACGTGCAGCACGGCTCGGCGGTTCAGGTTCCGCTGCACGAGCCGCGCCCCGAACAACTGGGCGTGCACATGCGCGATCCAGAACGCCACTCCGGTGAACAACAGCAGCAGCACGAGCTCCAGCCGGGGGAACGAGCCCAGGGTGCCCGCGCCGACGATCACCGAGGCGGCGAGCATGGATCCGTAGACGCCGCCGGTGAAGTCGACGGCATCCTGGCGGTCGGCACGCGTCCGAGCCTCCGTGACGTCTTCCGCCCTCGGCATCACGACCTCCCTCGACGAGCGGGACGAGTCAGATGAGTCGCATGAGTCGCATGAGTCAGATGAGCCGCACGGACCGCACGGGCCGCACGGGCTGCACGGACCGTACGAGTCGGACAAGTCGGACGAGGGGGCCGCGGGCAGGTGTCCACACCCTCATCGCAGCGGAGAAGCCCGGTCGGCGCATCACCCGCCACGGGCGAGCCTGAGGGGTCCGAGGGCCTCGGTCACAGCAGGTTCAGCTCGCGGGCGCGGCGCACCGCGTCGTTGCGGCGGTTGACCGCCAGCTTGCGGTAGACGCTCTTCAGGTGGGTCTTGACGGTGTTCACGGAGACGTACAGGTCGGCGGCGATCTCCTCCGTCGACATCGTCAGGGCGAGCCTGCCCAGCACATCGCGTTCGCGCCCGCTCAGCTCCTCCACGAGCGGGAGCGGCGGGCCGTCGGACGCCACCGCGCCGGGGGTGGCCCGGTCCGTCGCCGGTACCCGCGGTGCCATGGCGTCCAGGAACGGGCGGATCCACGGACCCGCCTCGACGAAGGGCCGTCGCAGCCCGTCCCGCCGGGCCTCGCGCAGGGCCTGGGCGACGAGTCGGCGCGAGCTGACCGCGTCCCCCGACTCGGCCGCCGCCTGTGCTCTGACCAGCAGGGCCCGGACGGTCACCGCGGGGCCCGCGCCGCCTTCGGACCGTACGCCGTCGAGCAGGTCGATCGCCGCCCCGGGCCGGCCCGCGGCGAGCTGGGCCCGCGCGGCCCCCACCGCGCACGCCGGCTGCTCGTCGGACAACGGCTGCAACACCTCGAAAGCGGTCTCCGGCCGGCCTCCCGCCAGATGCGCGGCGGAGACGACGAGCGCCGTCTGGCCCGCCGCCCAGGGGGAGATCACGGCGGCCGGCACGGCTCGTTCCGCCGCTTCGAGAGCGGCTCGGGTGTCGCCGCGGGCCAGATGCAGACGGGCGGTCGCGATGGCCCGGCCCGCCTCCATCACCGGGTCCCGCAGCGCCGGGTCCGACTCGGCCGCCTCGGCGAGAAGCGCCCGCGCCCGGCCCAGGTCGTCACGGTCCACGGCGACGGCGGCCAGCACCAGCCGCCCCATACCGGAACCGGACGGCTGGGGCAGCCCGTACCGCTCCGTCTCGGTCACCGCCGCCCGGGCCTTCCGCTCCGCCCTGCCCAGCCAGCCGTTCAGATAGTCGATCAGAGCCAGCCGGCCGAGCGAGTCCTCGCGGGCGAGTGCCGTCGAAGCGCCTGCCGAGGCGCCCGCGACCCGTGACAGGGCGGCGGACGCGTCGTCGAACCGCCCCGCCCACAGGCGAGCCGAGCCCAGATGGGCCAGCAGCAGCGCGGTGAGCTCGGGATGTCTCTCCAGCAGGTGGGCGGGGGCCTGGTCGCACAGCGTCTCGGCAGCCGTCGCGGCCCGCTCCGCCCGGCCCGGCGCGCCGGTCAGCCGGGCGGCCAACGCCTCGAGCAGGGCGCAGCTCAAGCGGGCCGCCACCAGGCCGGGCTCCTCGCCCGCCGGACTCCACTCGGCGGTCAGTGCCTGTTCCGCCGGATCGCCGGGCCCGGCCGTCAGGCCCAGTTCGGCCGTCAGGCCCTGCTCGGCGCGACGCAGGTGCCTCAGGCCCCGGTCGAGATCGCGCCGGGACAGGTCCCCGGCGGCACGGACCAGGTCCGTCGCGGGGCCCGCGGCCTCCGGTCCCATCCGGGCGAACAGCTCGGCGAGTTCGTCGGAGCGCAGGCCGGTGAAGAGCCAGCCGATGGCGAAGTCGTCGATCAGGGCTCCGGCGGTGAACTCCCAGTCACCCGCGGCGGCGCCCTGGCACAGCGTCTCCGTGAGGGCTCCGGAGCCCCGCAGCCAGTGCGCGGCCCGCCGGTGCAGTTCGGGCTCCAGACCGGGCGAGCGCACCCGCAGATGGGCCTGGAGGATCTCGCCGAAGAGCGGGTGGAGGCGGTACCAGTCCTGGCCGAGGTGCTCGACGAAGGCGTTCTCGCGGTAGAGCCCGGCGAGGATGGGCCCGGCGTCGGTGCGCTCCGTCAGCGCGTTCACCAGCTCGGGGCGGAACCGGTCGAGGACACTGACCCGCAGCAGGAGGTCCTGCGTCTCGGGCGGCTGGCGTCTGAGCACCTCCGCGAGCAGGAAGTCGGCGACCGTGGTGCGGTCGGCCTCGAACTCCTTCAGATAGAGCTCCGGGTCCGGGTTCTCCTGCGCGGCGAGGGCGCACAGCCGCAGTCCGGCGGCCCAGCCCCGGGTGCGCTCCACGAGACCGTGGGTCGCGTGCGGCGGAAGCCGCAGTCCGTGCAGACCGAGGAGCTCGGCCGCCTCCTCGGCGGTGAACGCCAGCTCCGCGCCCCGGATCTCGGTCAGGTCGCCGGCCGCCCGGTAGCGGTGCAGTGGCAGCAGCGGCTCGGTACGGGTGACGAGGATCAGGCGCAGACCGTCCCCGGCGTGGTGCAGAACGAACTCCAGCTGGTCCGCGATCTCCGGGTCGATCACCCGGTCGAACTCGTCGAGCACCACGATCACGGGCCGGTCGCGGGTGCTCAGCTCGGCGGCGAGCCGCGCCAGCAGGTTGGGGGGCACGCGGCTCGCGTCCGCGGGGCAGCCGATCTCTGCGGGCAGCGACGTCCCGGAGGCGCGCAGGGCATGCAGCAGGTACGCCCAGAGCATGCCCGGGCCCTGTTCGGCCGCGTCCGTGGTGAGCCAGGCGACGGGCCGGTCACGGGCCGCGGCCCAGTCGGCGACCAGCAGCGTCTTGCCCGCGCCCGCAGCGCCGTTGACCATCGTCAACGGGGTGCGCAGCGCCTCGTCGAGATGCCTGACCAGCCGCTCGCGCCGCAGGAACGTCACCGGCCGGGCCGGTATGACGAACCGAGTGCGCAGAAACGGATCGCCCTGCGGATCGGCGTACGACGCCGCCGGATCGGTGCCGCTCTCCTCGAGCCCAGCCATGGCGCTCACCGCCCGTGGTCGTCAGGTCATGGGTCGCGCTCCTCACCCTCATGATCCCAGGGTTTCGCCCCGGGTGCCCTGCGAGGCCCCCGGGGCGATACGCCTCGGGGTGCCGACGACGGGACAGCGGAACCCGGCCACGGGAGCTGCCGGCACGGGCACCACAGACCGGGCCACGGCGTGCTGCCACGGGGTCTGCGCAACGCAACCCCACCACGACGTGCTCCGGGCAGGATCAGCGGCAGACCGGCCCGGCGTCCTTGCGACGGGGGCGCGACGCAGACCGGGCCACGGGGACGCGGAGGGACCCGGCGGGTCCTCGCCATGACGCCCTCGCGGCGAAGTCGGCGTCAGACTGGCCCCAACCTGCTCGCGGTAGGCACGCGGCAGCAAGCGACCACAGCCTGCACATGCTGGGATCGGTGGCCACCCGGCCCCAACCTGCGCGCGGCAGGGGCAGCGCAACCCGGGCCACGGTCTCTTCGCGACGCAGCCCAGCACAGACACGGGTCATGGCCTATACGCGGCGCAGCCCGGCGCGGACCCGCCCACGGCCCATTCGCGGCGCAGCCCGGCGCGGACCCGCCCACGGCCCATTCGCGGCGCAGCCCGGCGCGGACCCGCGGGCCACGGCCTGTACGCGGCGAGACTCGGCGCACGCCCGGCCGAGGCCCATCGCGGCGCAGCCCGGGGAAACCGGGCCAGGACTCGTGGATTGGCCTTGGTCGGCGGCTGCGCCCAGCGCCTACCGTCACCTGCATGCGCATTCGAATCGTCGACGCCTTCACCGACCGCCCCTTCACCGGTAACCCGGCCGGCGTCCTGCTCCTGGACGCCTTCCCGGACGACAACCGGCTCCAGAACGTGGCTCTGGAGGTCAACCACGCCGAGACGGCGTTCGCCCATCCGCTCCCCGAGGGCGGCGAGGCGGACTGGGCCCTGCGCTGGTTCACGCCCGTAGCCGAGGTCGACATGTGCGGCCACGCCACACTCGCCACGGCCCATGTCCTGCACACCACGGGCGCGCACGAGGGCCCGGTGCGCTTCGCCACCCGCAGCGGTGTCCTCGTCGCGACGCCGGCCGAGGACGGCTCGATCACCCTGGACTTCCCGACCGCCCCGCTGACCGGGGTCGAGATCCCGGCCGGGGTCGCCGACGCCCTGGGCGCCGAGCCGCTCGCGTGTGTCGACACCGGCCCGCACGTCGGCGACCTGCTGGTCGAGCTGGCCGACGAGAAGACCGTCCACGCCCTGCGGCCCGACCACAAGGCCCTGGGCGCCCACTCGCGCCGGGGCATCATCGCGACCGCCCGCGCCGAGAACCCGGACCTGGGATACGACTTCGTCTCCCGCTGCTTCTTCCCGAACATCGGCATCGACGAGGACCCGGTGACGGGCAGCGCCCACACCGCTCTGGCGCCCTACTGGGCCGAGCGGCTCGGCCGCACCGCCCTGACCGGCCTCCAGGCCTCGCCCCGGGCCGGCCGGGTCGGCACCGAACTGTGCGGCGAGCGCACCCTGCTGAGCGGCCGAGCGGTCACGGTCATCGAGGGCGAACTGCTGGTCTGAGTGCTGTCCGGCGGGGACACGCGGGGCCGATTCACGCCGTCGGCAGCCACCCCACCTTCCCCGCCAGCAGCGCGTATCCCACGAAGGCTCCGATGTCGAGCAGGGAGTGCGCCACCACCAGGGGACCCACGCGGCCCCAGCGCCGGTAGAGGTAGACGAACACCACACCCATCGCCATGTTGCCGAGGAAGCCGCCGATGCCCTGGTAAAGGTGGTAGGAGCCGCGCAGCACGGCGCTGGCCACGAGCGCGGTGCCCGGCGTCCAGCCCAACTGCCCCAGCCGGCGGAGCAGATAGCCGACGACGATGACCTCTTCGAGGATCGCGTTCTGCATCGCGGACAAGATCAGCACGGGGTACTTCCACCACACGTCGGGCAGCGCCTCCGGCACCACCGTGAGGTTGAAGCCGAGGCCGCGCGCCGCCAGGTAGAAGGCGATGCCGGTGCTGCCGATCACCGCCGCGATCGCCGCCCCGCGACCGAGGTCGGGCCAGGGCCGGGTGCGGTCGAAGCCCAGGGTCCGCAGCCCCTGGCCCTCGCGCATCAGGAAGTGCGCGACCAGGGCCACCGGGACGAGCGCCTTGGCGATCCAGAACAACTGCCAGGCGAGATCGAGCCATGGACGACCGGGCGCGGCCGAGGCGTTGAGGGTCGCCGCCTGGTCCTTCAGGCCGCCCGGCTCGGTGACCGATCCGACAAAACTGATCAGGGCCGACACACCGCTCGCACCGAGCGAAACCCCCAGAACGAGCAGTGTCTCATTGCGGAAAATCCGTCGCGAGAGCTGCTCCCGCGGAAAAGAATCAGCCACCTACCCTGCCTCCACCTGCACACTTGCCTCCAGTTGCGTAAACCCGCCGCATCCCCACCCCTGCCTCGCTAGGGTCTCGAAAGAAGTTACGAAGATCGTGCGTGACAGGCCGTCCGGGGGGACGGGCGCCGTACGGGGCGTACCTCCCCTTCGCAGGCCGTGCGGCGGAAATCCGCCACGGGGCCGACAGGGAGGGGCACCACCGACATGGGACGTCACAGCTTGCCCGATCAGTACGGGGCGGGCGGCAGCGACCCCCGTCCGCGGATCCGGCGCCGCGCCGTGGCCCTCGCGACCGCCCTCGTGCTCACGGTCGCCGGGGGTGTCGCGGCCGCCGTGCGCAGCGGATTGCTCTCCTTCGGCTCGTCCTGCCGCGACCACCCCGTACGGCTGACCGTGGCCGCCTCCCCGGACGTGGCCCCGGCGCTCACGGTCGCTGCGAAGCAGGCCGAGGACGGCGGCCTCACCTCCGACGGACAGTGCCTCGAGATCGGCGTCACGGCGCGCGAGTCGTCCGAGGTCGCCGAGACGCTGGCGGCGGGCAAGCATCCGGACGCGCAGGTGTGGGTGGCCGACTCGGACCTGTGGGTCCAGCGGATCAGCGCCGACCGCAAGGCGACCCGGGTGACCCCGGTGGGCAACGTGGCCTCCACCCCTGTCGCGGTGGCGATGGTCCCGGCGGCCGCGAAGTCGCTGGGCTGGCCGAAGAAGACGTACTCCTGGCTGGAGCTGGCCGGGGCCACCCTGAGGGACGGCTCCTTGCGGCTGGGCGCGGCCGATCCGGCGCGCAGCGCGACCGGGCTGCTCGCGCTGACGCAGATCGGCGCCGCCGCGACCGGCGTCAAGGACGGTGGCACCCAGGCCGCCGCCCTGATGAAGGCGCTGTCCCAGCGGGCGTCGGACACCGACGCCCGGGTCCTGGACACGCTGCCGCGCGACGCCTCGGGCGCCGAGCAGGGCAATCCCCGGCGCAACCGGGCGGTCGTCGTCACCGAGCAGGCGTCGTTCACGCACAACGCGTCGGCGGACGCGGGCACCGGCCTCGACCTGTTCTATCCGAAGGACGGCTCACCGCGGCTCGACTACCCGTACACGCTGGTCGACAAGACCCGGCTGGGCACCGACGAGAGCCGGGCGGCGATCCGGTTCATGACCTTTTTGCGCCGCCCCGAGCAGCAGAAACTCCTCCAGAAGCACGGCTTCCGGACGTCCGACTACGACGCCCCGCAGACCCTGGTGACCGCGGCCGGCGGCAGCGGCCCGCAGCCGTTCGCCGAGCCCGCCGCCCGGCCCGCGTCGGACACGGCCGTCGAGGAGACGCTGGGTACGTGGACGATCACGGTGCAGAGCGTCCGGCTCACCACGGTCGTCGACGCCTCATCCTCCATGTCCGAGCAGGTCCCCGGGACGGGCCGTTCCCGCATGGGCGTCACCAAGTCCTCGCTCCTCCAGGCCCTCGCCACCTTCACCCCGCAGGACGAGATCGGTCTGTGGGAGTTCTCCACCAAGCTGGACGGCGACAAGGACTACCGCGTCCTGGTCCCCACCGAACGGCTCGGCGACACCGCCGCCGGCGGCGACACCCAGCGCGACAGGCTGTCGGCCGCGTTCGGTGACCTGTCTCCGGTCCCCGACGGCGCGACCGGCCTGTACGACACGACTCTCGCCGCGTACCGGCAGGCCACCGCCTCCTACGTGAAGGGCAAGTTCAACGCGCTGGTCATCCTGACCGACGGCGTCAACCAGGACCCGGGCAGCATCTCCCGCACCGCCCTCCTCACCGAACTCCGGAAACTCGCGAGCCCCGAACGCCCCGTCCCTCTCATCATGATCGCGGTCGGCCCCGACGCGGACCGCGAGGAGGCCGCCCAGATAGCCGGGGCGACGGGCGGCTCGGGCCAGTCGGTGACCGACCCCTCCCAGATCCACACGGTGATCCTGAAGGCGATAGTGGCAGCAGGAACCCAGGGCAACGAGAACTGACCCCCTCAAAAGGCCCCCACGGACCGTGAATCCCCACCGGTCAACACGAAACCCGACCCAAGCCAGAATCCCCACCCGTCAGCACGAAACCCCACCCAAGCCAGAATCCCCACCCGTCAACACGAAACCCCACCCAAGCCAGAATCCCCACCCGTCAACACGAAACCCCACCCAACCCAGCATCCCCACCCGCTACCGACCCCACCAAGGGGCGCGGGGAACTGCGCGACCAGCCCCCACCGCCCCGCAGCTGACGAACCACCGAAAGCCCCCGAGCTCCCCGAGCTCCCCGAACTCCCGGGGCTCCCGGGGCTCCCGGGGCTCCCCCGGGCTCCCCGGGCTCCCGGGGCTCCCGAGCCGCCGAACCCCACCCCGCTTCACCCCAAGGCCGCAGGCTCCGGCAACCCCACAGGCCACGTATGCACCGGCTCCCCCAGATGCATCAGCTCCGCGTACCGCCGCGTGGTCGCCGCCAGCGCCGCGTCCCGCGACAGCCCCGCCTCCACCGCTCGATGGAACGTCGCCACCTGCCAGGTCGCCCCGTTGGTCCGCCGCCGACACCGTTCCTCGATGACCCCCAGATAGAAATCGCGGTCGGCCGGCTCCACACCCCACCCGGCCAGCCCCGCCTCGGCCAGCGGCAGCAGTTCGTCCCGTACGAGACTCACCGCGTCCACCTCGGCCACGCCGCCCAGCCGCCCGCGCCGCGGCCACTGGAGCCGCGCCTCGATCCCGTACCGGCAGGCCGCGTCGAAGTTGGCCTCGGCCGCCTCGAACGGCAGCCGGGACCACACCGGCCGGGACTCCTCGGCCAGGGCCCGGACCACGCCGTAGTAGAAGGCCGCGTTGGCGACCACGTCGGTCACGGTCGGCCCGGCGGGCAGGACACGGTTCTCCACCCGCAGGTGCGGAACGCCGTCGGCGATGCCGTAGACGGGCCGGTTCCAGCGGTAGACCGTACCGTTGTGCAGGACGAGCTCGGCGAGCGAGGGCACCCCGCCCGCGTCCAGGACCTCCAACGGGTCCTCGTCGTCACAGATCGGCAGCAGCGGCGGGAAGAACCGCAGGTTCTCCTCGAACAGCTCGTACGCCGAGCCGATCCACCGCTCCCCGAACCACGTCCGCGGTCGTACGCCCTGCGCCTGCAGCTCCGGCGGCCGGGTGTCGGTGGCCTGCTGGAACAGCGGGGGCCGCGACTCCCGCCACAGCTCGTGACCGAACAGGAAGGGCGAGTTGGCGCCGACGGCGATCTGCGCGGCGGTGACCGCCTGCGCGGCGTTCCACACCGCGGCGAAGCGGCCCGGCGTGACCTGAAGGTGCAGTTGCACGGAGGTGCAGGCCGCTTCGGGCACGATCGACTTCGAGGTGCACGACAGCCGCTCGACCCCGTCGATCTCCAGGACGAAGTCCTCTCCCCTGGCGGCCACGATCTGGTCGTTGAGGAGCGTGTAGCGGTCGACCTCGGAAAGGTTCGACGAGACCAGGTCGTCCCGGTCGAGCGTGGGCAGAATACCGATCATCACGATACCGGCGTCGACCTCGCCCGCCTTTCGGTGGGCATATGCCAGTGACGTACGGAGTTCCTCCGCGAGCCGATCGAATACCCGGCCCCCCAATCGATGTGGGGCTATGTTCACTTCCAGATTGAACATGGCGAGTTCTGTTTGGAAATCTCGGCTCGCGATCCTCTCCAGCACTTGCCCATTCAGCATTCTCGGCTGGCCGTCGGCACCCGCGAGATTCAGTTCGATCTCGAGCCCCATGAGGTTCTTGGGGCGGTCGAAGCGCTTCTGGGCCAGGAGCCGCTCGAGCCCCGTCAGGCACCGCCGGAGCTTGTCCCGGTAGTGCTGACGATCGGACAGGTCGAACGCGCCTGCCACGACCTTTTCCCCCATCGAAGCGTCCCTCCTCGCGTGGGCGGCCCGGCGATCCCGGCCGCCGGATGATCCGGGTCAGGTGGGATGATGCCCAGCCGGGCCGATCGATAACGTCCCCCACCCGGCCCGGCACCCGCTACGCTGACCGAAAGCCACCGGCGGTGACCGCTGGCACATTCACGGGGCATGCGGCCGAAGGCCCTTTCACGAAATATGGAACTCGTGAAAAACGCCGACTGAAATACGCCGACCGCGTGACACACATAAGCCGAGGTCATCGCCGCGCACCCCGCTCTGAATCGGGATGATTCACCCCTATCGCCGACCGAATGAACCCTTGCCGAGTGTCCCGGCATCGACTAGACGAAACACAGTCTGAACACATGTCGTATAAACTCCGCGAACAAGGCAGAGAAGGTTGGCGCCCACAGTCGAAGGAGCCTGTCGTCGAGGTGACGGCAGGCCGCTCGCGCACCCCCGCACCCCCAGACTCCGGCCCCTGCCTCTCCGACCTGTTCGAGAGCTAGCTGACAGCGCCGTCCGCCCACGCCCTCGCGCCACCGTGCCTGTCGAATGAGAGGCGACCCACCATGCCTTTGCATGTCCCCCCGGCTCCCGCGCCCGCCCTTCGCTCCGTCCTCATGGCACTCGGTTCCCCCACCGCGGTCCGCGAGGCTCGTACGCCCTCCCTGCGCACCGCTCAGGGTGAGGTCACTCCCGAACTCCCGCTGCCCCTGCACGTCCTGGACCGGATCGCCCCCGAAGGCGTGGCCGCGACCCGGCTGGCCGGCTGGCGCTTCCTGATCCGCTGCGGCGACCGCGCCGTGGCCGCGGCCGAGACCCGGCTCACCCCGGACGGCTGGGCGTTCTCGCACTTCTTCGAAGGCCCCTACATCGCCTCCACCGAACGCGCCCTGCGCCAGGCCGAGTCGACCGCCCAGCCGTTCCAGCCGAGGCTGCTGTCGGTGCCCGGGCTCTACATGCTCACCCTCTGGCTGCACGGGGACAGCTCGTCGGACGGCACCACGGGGCATCCCGCCCCGACCGACCTGCTCGTGCCGTTGGCCCCGGCACCGCCGGGGATCGCCGCACACCGCGCGCACCGGGTCGCCGAGCTGCTTCCGCTGCTCACCCTCCGTGTCACCCCCGCGACCCCGCCGCTGCTCGGTTCACCGGCCTGACCGTTCGGCCACCCGACCGTTCGGCCACCCGGCCGGTCGACCCCGCACCCCCCGTACCCCGTACCCCGTCACCGCGGCCCCGGTGGCGGGGTACGGCGCCGTCCGGTGACCCGAGAACCTCCCGGGCGCCTCGGACTAGCCCCATTCGGCCACCAGGAACCACCCGAAGTGACAGTGCGGTTGGGATGAACCGCCCGCGCGGGTGATGCGTCATGAACCTGTGAGAAGCGGTGCCGCGAAATCCCTGCGGAACGACCTCCGTGGGGCAACACTGGGTTCCGACGGACTTATCACAACGGGGGGCGGCCATGAACGACGTTTCACGCCGCGGAACAGACACCACATCCATCTCAGACCTCACGCCAGAGCGGAAGTTCCCATCCATGTGCCAGCACCAGCCACCGTGCCCGACAGCGACCTCAGCCGACCGGGAATCCGCGCGCCTCACGGCGCACCACCCGGAGCAGGGCTGGAGCCTGCTGTGCAACGGCGTCCTGCTCTTCGAGGACACCGGTGAGCTCCTGCCGGACGGCCGGGTCATCGCCCCTCACCGGGTCGTGACCGCCGCCTGAGCATCAGCCGGACGGCGCGGGACCGCCGTCCGCAGACATGAGGGGCCGGCCCGCGGAGACCACCGCGAACCGGCCCCGACGCGCGTTCACGGCCGCTCACTCCGCGTAGTCGCCCCGTCTCGGCTGGTGCGTACCCCCTGTTGCGTCTTCCCACGACTGCGCATGTTCCGAAAGACTTCTGGAAGTTTCGGCGAAACGTCCGGAACCACGCGACGGAGGTGGGGAAGTGACAGCGGACGACACCGTGCCCGTGTCCCGGGGCAGAATCACGATCACGGAGATCGCCCGCCAGGCCGGCGTCTCCGTGCCGACCGTGTCCCGGGTCGTCAACGGCCGCTCCGACGTCTCCCCGGGAACCAGGGCCCGGGTCGAGGACCTGCTGCGGCGGCACGGCTACCGCAAGCGCCCCGCCGCCGCCCGCACCCGGGCCGCACTGCTCGACCTGGTCTTCAACGACCTCGACAGCCCCTGGGCGGTGGAGATCATCCGGGGGGTCGAGGAGGTCGCCCACGCCGCCGGGGTGGGCACCGTGGTGTCGGCGATCCACGGCCGCTCGGGCGACGCCCGCGAGTGGATGCGCAACCTGCGCGCCCGCGCCTCCGACGGCGTCATCCTCGTCACCTCGGCCCTCGAACCCACCCTGCACGAGCAGTTGCGCATCCTGGGCGTCCCGCTGGTCGTCGTCGACCCGATGGGCTCCCCCGCGGTCGACACCCCGACCATCGGCGCCGCCAACTGGGCGGGCGGCCTGGCGGCCACCGAGCATCTGCTGTCGCTGGGCCACCGGAGGATCGGCCTGATTGCCGGCCCGCCCCGGCTGCTGTGCTCCCGCGCCCGTCACGACGGCTACCGGGCCGCGCTGGAGGCGGCCGGTCTCGCCGTGGACGAAACCCTCGTCGTCCCCGGCGACTTCCGCCCCGAGTCGGGCTTCACCGGCTGCACCGCCCTGCTCGACCTGCCCGAACCGCCGACCGCCGTGTTCGCGGCCAGCGACCAGATGGCGCTCGGCGCGATCGAGGCGCTGCGCCGGCGCGGGCTGCGGGCCCCGGAGGACATGAGCGTCGTCGGTTTCGACGACCTTCCGGAAGTCCGCTGGTCCGCCCCGCCGTTGACCACCGTCCGTCAGCCCCTCGCCGACATGGGCAAACTGGCCGCCCGCACCGTCCTGAGCCTGGCCCGCGGCGAGCGCCCCGACTCGCCGCGGGTGGAACTGGGCACGGAGCTGGTGATCCGCTCGAGCACCGCGCCGCCCCGCGGCACCCAGAGCCTGCCCGGCCGGACCGGCCCTAGCTGAGCGCCTCCCGGATCGCCCGGTAGGCCGGCTTCGGCGCGAGCTGCTCGTCCCAGGGCAGCGCCGCGCCCTCGCCGGGGAAGAACGCCGGGATCCAGGAGTACTTGTCGGTGTAGTCCCAGACGGTGATGCCGACGCACCGCCGCACCGCGAGGCACGAGGCGGTCATGTCCCGGTACCAGTCGGCCTGTTGGGCCAGCTTCTCGTCGGTCGCGGGCAGCAGCATCCGGACGTCGACCTCGGTGAGCGCGGTGTCCAGGCCGAGCCGGGAGAAGCGGCGGAGGTTGTCCTCCAGGGTCGTCGGATAGCCGTACTGGAGGGCGAGATGCGCCTGGAGACCGATGCCGTCGAGCGGGACGCGCTGGGCCTTCAGCTCCTTGGCGAGGGCGTAGTAGGCGTCGCTCTTCGGGCCGACGGCCTCGATGTTGTAGTCGTTGAGGTAGAGCTTCGCCTTCGGGTCGGCCTGGTGGGCCCACCGCAGGGCGTCGGCGATGTAACCCGGGCCGAGCGTCTTGTAGAAGACCGTCTCGCGGTAGGTACCGTCCTCGTTGAAAGCCTCGTTGACGACGTCCCAGGCGTAGACCTTGCCCCGGTAGTGGCGTACCTCGGTCTGGATGTGGTTCTTCAGGACGGCCCGCAGCTCGTCCGCCGTCCACTCCTTGCCTGTCAGCCAGCCGGGCAGCTGGCTGTGCCAGACGAGGGTGTGGGCGCGGACCTTCTGGTGGTGGTCGCGCGCGAGGTCGACGATCTCGTCGCCTGCCGTCCAGTCGAAGACGTGCTGCTGCGGCTCGGTGGCGTACCACTTCATGCCGTTGCCCGGGGTGATCATGTCGAACTCCTCGCCCAGGATCTTCGTATAGGCGGTGTCGGTGAGTTCGGGGTTGTCGGTGGCGCTGCCGAAGTAGCGGCCGTGGCGCTGCGCGAGGTCGGCGAGGGTCGTCCGCGGCTTTCCGTGCGCCGGGCCCTCGTGCGCCTGGGCGGCCGGTCCGGTGGCGACACCGGAGGCGACCAGGACGGCTGCGAGGGCGCCGGCGAGTCTGAGCCGGGTGCGGGCGGCGGTGCTGGGCATGGTGCGACTCCTCACGGTAGGGGTGAGCCGTACGGGTCCGCGGGCGCGCGTCATCCCTTGGTGGCGCCGGCGGTGAGGCCGCCGACGAGCTGGCGCTCGGCGACGGAGTAGAACGCCAGGGCGGGCACCATGGCGAGCACGAGGTAGGCGAAGACGCGCGCGTACTCCGCGGAGTACTGGCCCTGGAACTGCTGGACGCCGATCGGGATGGTCCACCAGGTGGGCTCGTTGAAGACCAGCAGCGGCAGCAGGAAGTTGTTCCAGCTGCCGACCACGGCGAGCACGGAGACCGTGCCGAGGGCGGGCCTGGCCATGGGCAGCAGGATCCGCCAGAAGAACTTCAGGGGCCCGCAGCCGTCGAGGGTGGCCGCCTCCTCCAGCTCGGCGGGGATCTCCCGGAAGAACCCGCGCAGGACCACGATGGTCATCGGCAGCCCGAAGGCGGCCTGCGGCAGGATCACGCCGAGCGGGTTGTCCAGCAGGCCCATCGACCGCAGCAGCAGGAACAGGGGCAGCGCCGCCACCGCGAAGGGGAACATCAGCCCCATCGTGAACAGGGTGAACAGCACCTCCCGGCCGCGGAAGGCGAACCGGGCGAAGGAGAACGCCGCCAGCGCCGAGACCGCGACGACCACCACGGTCGTACCGGCCGCGATGAGCGTGCTGCTGCCGACGAGCTGCCAGAAGGAGCCGGAGCCGAGGATGTCCGTGTAGTTGGAGGTGACCCAGGGATCGGGCAGGCCGATGGGGTTGCGGGAGAGCTGGTCGGTGGACTTGAAGCCGGACAGCACGGCGTAGCCGAGCGGTACGGCCATCACCGCGCCGACGAGCCCGAGGACGAGGTGCAGGGGAAGCGTCCGGCCGGTACGGCGGGTGCTCCGGCCGGTCTCACGGGTTTTCACGCGCCGCCTCCTCGCATGGTCGTGGTGGCGCCCTGAAGGTCCCGGCGGAGCACGAACCGCTGGTAGGCGAGGGCGAAGACGAGACTGATACCGAACATGGCCACGCTGATCGCGCTGGCGTAGCCGACCTGGTAGCGCTTGAACCCGTACTGGAACATGGTCACGGCCATCGTCTCGGAGTGGTGGTCGGGGCCGCCCGCGGTGACCACCCACACCAGGTCGAAGAGCTGGATCGAGCCGATGACCGACAGGAAGACGCTGATCCGCAGGGTCGGCGCGAGCAGCGGCAGGGTGACGTTGCGGAAACGCTGCCAGGGACCCGCTCCGTCGATCAGGGCCGCCTCCGTCAACTCGGCCGGGATGGACTGGAGTCCGGCCAGGTAGAGCATCATGTGGAAGCCGAAGTACTTCCACGTCATGACCAGGAAGAGGGTGGCCATGACGGTGGAGGGGTCGGCGAACCACTGGCCGCCCACCCCGTCCAGACCGATCGCCCCCAGGACGTGGTCGGCGAGACCGTCGTCCGGGGCGAAGATCATGCTGAACAGCACGCCGGTGATCGCCTCGGAGAGGATGTACGGCGCGAAGAACAGCATCCGGTACACGGCCCGGCCGCGGATCTTCTGGTTCAGCGCGACCGCGAGGGCGAGCGCGAACGGCAGTTGGAGGACGAGCGAGAGCCCGACCAGGAGCAGACAGCGCCACAGGTCGCCCAGGAACACCGGGTCCTGGAAGAGCCGGGTGAAGTTGTCGCCGCCGATGTAGTCCTCGGGCATGCCGAAGCCGCCCCAGCGGAAGAACGAGGCGTACAGCGCGAAGAGCATCGGCAGCAGCACCAGCGTGCCGAAGAGCACCAGCGCGGGCACCTGGAAGCCGACGGCGGTGAGCCAGTGCCGCGCCCGCCGCCGCGCCCGGCTCCGGCCCGAGCCGGCCGACGGGGGCGGCGGGCCTGTGTCCGGGCCGCTGCGCTTGTCCGGAAGGAAGGTGGAGGTCATCGCCTGCTACTGCTCTTCCTTCGCGACCTTGGTGATCGACTCGGTGACCTGCTGAGGCGACTTGGACCCGGCTATGAGGGCGGCCACGCTGTCGTTGACCTCCTGGCCGAGGGCCGGCGCGTAGGCCTGGTCGAGGTAGAGCTGGAAGCCGGTGGCGGCCTTCAACTGCGCCTGCACGGCCTTGATGTTGGGGTCGGCGATGGCGCTCTCGGCGGCCGGCACGACGGGCAGCACCCCGGTCTTCTTGACCAGTTCGGTGTCCGTGGCGGCGGTGGCGAAGAACTTCAGGAAGTCGACGGCCGCCTGCGGGGCGTCCTTGCGCAGGGCGTGCCCGCCGCCTCCGCCGAACACCTCGGTGATCACACCCTTGCCGCCGTCGACCGCCGGGAACGGGAAGAAGCCGAGGTTCGCGCCGAGCCCCTTGCCCGCGTCGGCCTCCACCACCGGCGCCCACTGGCCCATGAGCTCCATCGCCGCCTTGCCGTTGCCGACGGCGGCGGCCTGGCCGGTGGGGCTGGAGTAGGCGGCGCCGAGGAAGCCCTTCTGGAACGGCTGGAGATCGACCAGGTCCTGGAGGTGCTGCCCGGCCTGGACGAACCCGTCCCCGGTGAAGTCCTTGTCGTCCCCGGCCGTGCGCAGGGCGTCGACACCGGCGGTGCGCATCGCGAGATACGCCCAGTAGTACATTCCGGGCCACTTCTCCTTGCCCGCCAGCGCGAGCGGGATGATCCCGGCGGCCTTCAGCTTGCGCACCGCGTCGAGGAAGCCGCTCCAGGTGGTCGGGGGAGCGCTGATCCCGGCCTGCTTGAAGAGCGCCTTGTTGTACCAGAACCCGATCATGCCGATGTCGAACGGGACACCGTACGCCTTCTCGTCGAGCAGGTAGGGCTCGCGGGCGACCGGGAGCAGGCCGTCGCCCCACTCCTTCGTCCGCTCCGTGAGGTCCTCGACGAGCCCGGCGTCGACCTGCTGCCGCAGGACACCGCCGCCCCAGGTGTGGAAGATGTCGGGCAGCTTCCCGGAGGCGGTCAGCGCCGTCATCTTCGACTTGTAGGCGTCGTTCTCCAACTGCACGATCTTGATCTTCACCTTGGGGTTCTGGGCCTCGAACTGCTTGGCGAGACCGGCCCAGACGTCCTTGGTCGGCTGGGTGGTGGAGATGTTCCACCACTCGATGGTGGTCGTCCCCGACGACCCCCCGTCCGAGCCGCCGCCGCAGGCGCTCAGTGCCGTCATGCTCAGACCGGCCGCGGCGGAGGCCGCCAGAAAGCCGCGGCGGGAGAGTGCCGGGTCGCCCATCATGCGCTCCTTGATAGATCGAAAGTTTCGAACCAGATCCAGAAAGCTTCGCTGCTGCCGCACCCTAGAGACACCCTCCGACGGGTGGCAACCCCTTGAACACAGGGAATCCGGGGGTCTTTTCGCGGGAGAAGGCTCAGCGAGGCGCCAGGCGGCATCGAAACATTCGGATCAATCGGCGAACATTACGAAGCGGGGCGGGGGCAATGATCCGACGGCCGGAAACAAACCAGGCGGTGTGTCACGCTGCGTGTCCACCCCGCGAGCAGTCTTAACGGAAGCTTGACGCCGTCCCGCCCATGATCCAAGGGCCCAGGCGTCACTCTCCGCTTACGCTGATTCCGCCGTCCGCGTGATGGCCGAAACCACACGCCGATCAGCACCTCAGGAGCGCCCGATGGCCACCACCGAGCACCCTCCTCCCGGTCGCCTGCGCGCCTGGATGCTGGAGGGCCTGGCCGACATGGGCAAGGGTCACGCTCCCCAGGCCGCCCCGGACACCGAGGCCGCGCCCGGGCACCAGGGCCAGCGCTGGTACCGGGTGATGTGCCTGACCGGCGTCGACTACTTCTCGACCCTCGGCTACCAGCCGGGCATCGCCGCCCTCGCGGCCGGCCTGCTCTCGCCGGTGGCGACGATCGTGCTGGTCGTCGTCACCCTGGCGGGCGCCCTGCCGGTCTACCGGCGCGTCGCCGAGGAGAGTCCGCACGGCGAGGGCTCGATCGCGATGCTGGAACGGCTGCTGTCCTTCTGGAAGGGCAAGCTGTTCGTCCTGACCCTGCTCGGGTTCGCCGCCACCGACTTCCTGATCACGATCACCCTGTCCGCGGCGGACGCCTCGACCCACCTGGTCGAGAACCCGCACCTGACCAGCACCCTGCACGACCGGCAGCTGGTGATCACGCTCGTCCTCGTCGCCCTGCTGGGGGCGGTGTTCCTCAAGGGCTTCCTGGAGGCCATCGGCGTCGCGGTCGCGCTGGTCGTCGTCTATCTCGGTCTGAACGTCGTCGTCGTGGCCGTCGGCCTGTGGCATGTGATCACCGAGGGTCATGTGGTCACCGACTGGGCCGACGCGCTGACCGCCGAACACGGCAACGTGTTCGTGATGATCGGTGTGTCCCTGCTGGTCTTCCCCAAGCTCGCGCTGGGCCTGTCCGGCTTCGAGACCGGCGTGGCGGTCATGCCGCACGTCCAGGGCGACCCCGACGACACCGCGGAGCACCCCAGGGGCCGCATCCGGGACACCAAGAAACTGCTGACCACCGCCGCCCTGATCATGAGCGTCTTCCTGATCGCCACCAGCTTCATCACCACGGTGCTGATCCCGGAGAAGGAGTTCGAGTCCGGCGGCCAGGCCAACGGGCGCGCCCTCGCGTATCTCGCCCACGAGTACCTGGGCAACGCCTTCGGCACGGTGTACGACGTGTCGACGATCGCGATCCTGTGGTTCGCCGGCGCCTCCGCGATGGCCGGGCTGCTCAACCTGATGCCGCGCTACCTCCCCCGCTACGGCATGGCCCCGCACTGGGCCCGCGCCGTCCGCCCCATGGTCATCGTCTTCACCCTCGTCGCCTTCCTGGTCACCTGGATCTTCGACGCCGACGTCGACGCCCAGGGCGGCGCCTACGCCACCGGCGTCCTGGTCCTGATGTCCTCGGCGGCGATCGCGGTGACCATCGCCGCCCGCCGCGCCGGGCAGCGGGGCTGGACGGTCGGCTTCGCCGCGATCTCGGCCGTCCTGCTCTACGTGACCGTCGTGAACGTCATCGAGCGCCCCGACGGCGTGAAGATCGGCGCCTGCTTCATCGCGGGCATCATCCTGGTCTCGCTGCTGTCCCGGCTGGCCCGAGCCTTCGAGCTCCGGGTGACCAGCGTGACGCTGGACTCGATGGCGGAACGTTTCATCCGGGACATGGCCAGCCGCAAGATACGGTTCATCGCCAACGAGCCCGACCAGCGCGACAAGGCCGAGTACCGCGACAAGATCGAACAGATCCGGCAGGACAACGACATCCCCGGGGAGGATTTCGTCTTCGTCGAGGTCACCGTCGTCGACCCCTCCGAGTTCGAGTCCGGCCTGACCGTACGCGGCGAGGTGCTGCACGGCCGCTACCGCGTCCTGACCCTGGAGTCCTCCTCCATCTCCAACGCCCTGGCCGCACTGCTGCTGCACACCCGTGACACCACCGGCTGCCTCCCGCACATCTACTTCGAGTGGACCGAGGGCAACCCCTTCGCCAACTTCCTGCGCTTCTTCCTGTTCGGCCAGGGCGAGGTCGCCCCGGTCACCCGGGAGGTCCTGCGCGAGGCCGAACCGGACCGCGACCGCCGCCCCCGCGTCCACACCGGCTGACCCGCCCCGGCCCGTCGTCCCGACAGGACACGCAGGGCTCCGACCCGACCCGCCCCGCCCCGACGCCGACGCCGACGCCGACGCCGCCAGGGCGACGCATAACCGAACATAACGCGCATAAGGCGACCCGCGGCCTACCGTTGACGCTCATGAGCCTGAGCATCCGCAACCAACTCCCCGGCACCGTCACCGCCGTCCACCCCGGCGAGGTGATGGCCACCGTCAAGATCCGTCTGGACGGCGGCCAGGACCTCACGGCGGCCATCACGCTGGAGGCCGTGAACCAGCTCGCCCTGGCCGCCGGCACCGCCGTCCGCGCCCTGGTGAAGTCGACGGAGGTCTCCCTGGCCACCGGCCGGGTCGACGGCCTCTCCATCCGCAACCAGCTCACCGGCACGATCACCGGCCTGGCGACGGGCGGGGTCATGGCTTCGGTGAAGGTCTCCATGGACGGGGGCGAACTCACCTCGGTGATCACCAAGGAAGCGGCCACCGACCTCGGCCTCTTCGTCGGCTCCGACGTCATCGCGCTGATCAAGGCGACCGAGGTGTCCCTGGCGACGGCCTAGCACGCCCGAGGGCCCCCGCCCGGAACGGACGGGGGCCCTCACCCACCGGCTCAGTCCTCGTACGCGTCCAGCGGCGGGCACGAGCAGACCAGGTTCCGGTCGCCGAAGGCCTGGTCGATCCGGCGCACCGGCGGCCAGTACTTGTCGGCGGCCGACACACCGGCCGGGAAGACGGCCTCCTCACGCGTGTACGCGTGCTCCCACTCCCCGCCCAGCGCGGCCGCGGTGTGCGGAGCACCGCGCAGCGGGTTGTCCTCGGCCGGCCATTCGCCCGCCCCGACCTTCTCGATCTCCGCGCGGATGGCGATCATCGCCTCGCAGAAACGGTCGATCTCGATCAGGTCCTCGGACTCGGTCGGCTCGATCATCAGCGTCCCGGCCACCGGGAACGACATCGTCGGCGCGTGGAAGCCGTAGTCGATGAGCCGCTTGGCGACGTCGTCGACGCTCACGCCGGTCGCCTTGGTCAGCGGCCGCAGGTCGATGATGCACTCGTGCGCGACCAGCCCGCCCGGCCCGTTGTAGAGCACCGGGTAGTGCGGCTCCAGCCGCTTGGCGATGTAGTTGGCGCTCAGCACGGCCACCTGCGTGGCCCGCTTGAGCCCCTCGCCGCCCATGAGCCGCACATACGCCCACGAGATCGGCAGTATCCCGGCGGAACCCCAGGGAGCCGCGGAGATCGGCCCCACCCCGGTGTCCGGCCCGGCGGCGGGCTGCAGCGGGTGGTTCGGCAGATACGGCGCCAGGTGCGACCGTACGGCGACCGGTCCGACGCCCGGGCCGCCGCCGCCGTGCGGGATGCAGAACGTCTTGTGCAGGTTCAGGTGCGAGACGTCCCCGCCGAAGTGCCCCGGCTTGGCGAGACCGACCAGCGCGTTGAGGTTGGCGCCGTCGACGTACACCTGGCCGCCCGCCTCGTGCACCTGGGCGCAGATGTCGGCGACGTGCTCCTCGAACACACCGTGCGTCGACGGGTAGGTGATCATCAGCACCGACAGCTCGTCCCGGTGCCGCTCGATCTTCGCCCGCAGGTCCTCGACGTCGATCTCGCCGTCCTCGGCGGTCTTCACGACGACGACCTTCATGGCCGCCATCACGGCACTGGCCGCGTTCGTGCCGTGCGCGGAGGACGGGATGAGGCACACGGTCCGCTGCTCGTCGCCGTTGCCCCGGTGGTACCCGCGGACGGCGAGCAGCCCGGCCAGCTCGCCCTGCGACCCGGCGTTCGGCTGGAGCGACACCTTGTCGTACCCGGTGACCTCGGCGAGCCGCTCCTCCAGCTCGCGGATGAGCGTCAGGTAGCCCTCCGCCTGCTCGGCCGGCGCGAAGGGGTGCAGCTGCCCGAACTCGGGCCAGGTGACCGGCTCCATCTCGGTGGTCGCGTTGAGCTTCATGGTGCAGGAGCCCAGCGGGATCATGCCCCGGTCCAGCGCGTAGTCCCGGTCCGCGAGCCTGCGCAGGTAGCGCAGCATCGCGGTCTCGGAACGGTGCTGGTGGAAGACGGGATGCGTCAGCACCGCGTCGGACCGCAGCAGCCCGGCGGGCAGGGAGTCGGCGGTGGCCGCGTCGAGCGCCTCGATGTCGCCGTCCACCCCGAAGGCGGCCCAGACGGCGGACACCTGCGCCCGCGCGGTCGTCTCGTCGCAGGCGATCGACACCTGGTCGGCGTCGACGAGGTGCAGGTTGACCCCGCGCTCCCGCGCGGCGGCGACGACCTCGGCGGCCTTCGCCGGCACCCGTACGGTCAGCGTGTCGAAGTACGACCCGTGCACGACCTCGACACCACCGGCCTCGAGCCCGGCGGCGAGGATGGAGGCGTACCGGTGCGTGCGCCGGGCGATCGCCCGCAGCCCGTCGGGACCGTGGTAGACGGCGTACATCCCCGCCATCACCGCCAGCAGCACCTGCGCCGTGCAGATGTTGCTGGTGGCCTTCTCGCGCCGGATGTGCTGCTCACGCGTCTGGAGCGCGAGCCGGTACGCCTTGTGCCCGTCGGCGTCCACCGACACGCCCACCAGCCGCCCGGGCAGGCTGCGCGCGAACTGCTCGCGGACGGCCATGTAACCGGCGTGCGGCCCGCCGAAGCCCATCGGCACGCCGAACCGCTGCGTCGTTCCGACGGCGATGTCCGCCCCCAGCTCGCCCGGCGACTTCAGCAGCGTCAGCGCGAGCAGATCCGCGGCGACGGTGACGAGCGCGCCGAGCCCGTGCGCCTGGTCGACGAGCGCCTTGACGTCACGTACGGCACCGGAGGCGCCGGGGTACTGGACGAGCACACCGTTGATCTCCCGCGCGGCGATCTCCGCCGGGATCCCGTCGCTCAGGTCGGCGACGACGATCTCCACGCCGGTCGGCTCGGCGCGGGTCTCGATCACGGCGATGGTCTGCGGCAGCGCGTCCGCGTCGATGAGGAAGAGGCCCTTCTTGTTCTTCCCCATGCGCCGGGACAGCGCCACCGCCTCGGCGGCTGCCGTGCCCTCGTCCAGCAGCGACGCACCGGAGGTCGGCAGCCCGGTGAGGTCGGCGACCACGGTCTGGAAGTTCAGCAGCGCCTCGAGCCGGCCCTGGGAGATCTCCGGCTGGTACGGCGTGTAGGCCGTGTACCAGGCCGGGTTCTCCATGACGTTGCGCAGGATGACGGGCGGCGTGAACGTCCCGTAGTAGCCGAGGCCGATCATCGAGTCGAGGACCTGGTTGCGGTCGGCCAGCGAGCGCAGCTCGGCCAGCACCTCGGCCTCGGTGCGCGCGCCCGGCAGGTCCAGCGCGTCGGCGTTCTTGATCACATCCGGGACCGCTGCGGCGGTGAGCTCGTCGAGCGAGCCGTAGCCGACCTGTGCGAGCATCTTGGCCCGCGCTTCGAGGTCGGGCCCGATGTGGCGCTGTTCGAAGGGGATTCCCTGCTCGAGCTCTGTGAGCGGAATGCGGTGGGCGGTCATTACGGAGGCCTCCTGGTCTGACACGACCTTCGAGGGTCACCACGGTGGGTACCCGGACGGCCTCCCCCTCTGTCATCTCAACCTGAGAGCTTCACCGGCCGCCCGAGGGCACCCGGCTTTCACCGTCGGTGAGAGCGGAAGCCGTCGACGCCGTCGGCACCCGCCCTGCTTTCCAGAGTGACCTCGTCCGTGCGGTACGTGAGCCTGAGAGATTCCGGGGAGGATTTGCTCCTTCGGCGCCTCCGGTGATGTCCGGAGGACTCTCCCGCGCGGTGTCAGCAGCCGTTGTCAGACTACCAGCGGGGTCAACGAGACTCGCTCGAGTGGCCGCTCGTCCCAATGTGCTCTTTTGTAGTGCTTACGGATGAGTTGCGACCAAGTGGAGGGCCCGTGCAGACCGACATCGATCCGCGCAACCTGATCGGCCGCAAGGCGTTCGACCGCAACGGCACCAAGATCGGCACGGTCGACGAGGTCTATCTCGACGACGCCACCGGGGTTCCGGAGTGGGCGGCCATACGCACCGGTCTGTTCTCCCGCGACGCCTTCGTCCCCCTGGAGCCCAGCCAACTGGTCGAGGGCACCCTGCGCATCCCCTTCGAACGGGCCCTGATCAAGGACGCCCCCGACTTCGGCGTGGGTCGCCACCTCTCCCCCGAACAGGAACTCCAGCTCTACCACCACTACGGCCTCGACGTGGGCGCCGCTCCCCCGCTCCCCGACCGCGACTTCGGCCGACTGGCGGGTACGGACGACAGCTGAACCCCCTCGGCCCCTCAGCCGCAGGCCTGTAGCAACGCCCCGAGAATCCCGGCAGGGTCGTACAGCGGCCGGGCGCCGTCCGTGACGACTCTTCGGGTGCAGGCATCGACCGGATCGGTTCGCGCCCAGTGGGCGGAACCGATCACCACCGCGCCCTCCACACCGGAGGCGGTCACATACCGCCATTCGGTGACGGACCCCCGTTCCTGGACCCGGACCACCTCCCCCAGGGCCGGCTCACGTGCCCACCCGTCGCCCTCCGCGTATCGGGCAGGCGCCGTCGACAACACCACGAGGTCCACATCCGAGTCGGGACGCGCGGCCCCGCGCGCAAAGGACCCGACGAGCAGCAGCCCCACCACGTCACTCCGGTTCCCCGCCCACCGGGTGACCCGGTCCACCACCCGGCCCATCTCCGCTTCGCGCTCCGGCGACACCCCCGCCGGGTCCGCGAACCGGCCTCCGTGCAGCTTCATGCAGCTCCCCATCCGTCACCGGTGTCCTCTCGGGACACCGCCACCGCTCCGACGCACCCCACACTTCGAACCGCTTCACTCTGTGTAACTGATCCGCCTCACGCGGAGTTCCCGGACTCCACCCCCGACGAGTCCACCCCCGACGACTCCGCCTCCGGACGCGGCGCTCCCGCCGCCGTGCCGCCACCGTGGTCCTCAGGTCTTCGTCGCACCAACGGCAACGGATCCGCCGGCTCCAGCCCCGGATCGTCGGTCCTGAAGGTGCGCACCCGTCCCGGCTCCGACTCGGGTGTCTCGAACCGCACGGTGACCCGGCCCAGCCCGCTGCCCTGCACCCAACCGTGTCCGAGCTCGGCATGCCGCACGTCGTGCCCTGGGCGCCACTGGCGCTCGACCGGCACCGGCACCTCGCCGACGGGCTCGTCCGCGAGTTCCACCTCGGGCCCGTCCGCCCGGTCCTCGGCGGCCTGCGCGAACAGATCCTCCTGTGTGAAGTCCGCCAGCCCGCTGACGCCCACCCCGAGCAGTCGCACGCCACCCGTCGTGTCCACCGAGTCCAGCAACCGGGCCGCCGCCTCCCGGACCACCGCCGGATCATCGGTGGGCCCGCGCAGGGTCTCGGACCGGGTGAGCGTGGAGAAGTCGTACCGCCGCACCTTCAGCACGATCGTCCGCCCCGACAGACCGGCCTCCCGCAGCCTGCGCACACACCGGTCCGCGAGCCGCTGCACCTCCAGCTCCACCCTGACCCGGTCGTGGATGTCCACGTCGTACGTGTCCTCGACCGACACCGACTTGGTCTCCCGCTCCGCCACCACGGGCCGGTCGTCGCGGGCCAGTGCCATGGCGTACAGCGCGTGCCCGTGCGCCTTGCCCAGCAGCCGCACCAGCTCGTCCTCACCCGCCTCGGCGATCTCGTCGATCGTGGTGATCCCGGCCCGGCGCAGATGGTCCCCCGTCGCCGGTCCGACCCCCGGCAGGGTCCGCACCGACAGCGGGCCGAGCAGCGCCCGCTCGGTCCCCGGCTCGATGAGCACCAGCCCGTCGGGCTTCGCCTGCTCCGAGGCGATCTTCGCCAGCATCTTGCAGGAAGCCAGGCCCACCGAACCCGTGAGCCCGGTGACGGCCCGTATGTCCGCGCGCAGCCTGATCCCCGCCAGCCGCGCCGACTCGCTGTCCCAGGCCGCTCCCCCGGCATCCAGGTCCACGAAGGCCTCGTCCAGACTCAGCGGCTCCACCAGCGGCGACAGCGCCCGCAGCAGCCCCATGACCTGCTCGCTGATCGACCGGTAGAACGCGAAGCGCGGAACCAGATACGCGGCGTTCGGAGCCCGCCGGCGCGCCTGGGCCATGGGCATCGCCGAGTGCACTCCGAAGACCCGCGCCTCGTAGGAGGCGGTCGCGACCACTCCACGGGGCCCCAGACCCCCCACGACCACGGCTTTCCCGCGCAGGCTCGGCTTGGACGCCTGCTCCGCCTGGGCGAAGAAGGCATCCATGTCGAGATGCAGGATCGTGGGCGCGTTTCTCACATGTCCGATGCTGCACCACGCCACTGACAACGACGTCGTACAGCCGCCCACAACACCCCAGGAGGGCTGTCGGGTGTCAGACCGCCCGGTTGCGCCGACGGGCCAGTTCGTCCGCCGGATTGTGGCCGACGAGCGTCTCCCCGGTGTCGACACGCTCCCCGTGCAACTGCGACAGCGCGCTCTCGACGTCCCGCCACACCACGCCCACGGCGATCCCGAAGATGCCCTGACCGCCCTGGAGCAGCGCGTGGACCTCGTCCGGCGAGGTGCACTCGTAGACCGTTGCGCCGTCGCTCATCAGCGTCATGCGCTCCAGGTCACTGAACCCGCGCTCCCGCAGGTGCTGCACGGCGGTGCGGATGTTCTGCAGCGACACCCCGGTGTCGAGGAACCGCTTGACGATCTTCAGGACGACGACGTCCCGGAAGCTATACAGACGCTGCGTGCCGGACCCGTGTGCGGGCCGCACGCTCGGCTCCACCAGCCCGGTGCGGGCCCAGTAGTCCAGTTGCCGATAGGTGATGCCGGCGGCCGCGCAGGCCGTCGGACCGCGATAGCCGATCTGCTCGGACGCCATGGACGTCGCCCCTCCGCTGCTCGGCACGGCCGCCGGTCGCTGCGGAGCGTGGTCGGCCGCGCTGCTCTGCTGGGGGTACCCCCTGCTCGAGCGTGCTGGAGAGCCCGGGGAAGGGTACGGACCGCTCCCCCCGACACCGAGTCCGGGGGCACCCCCAGCCGTACCGTCGCCGCTGCTTCTCACGCCGACCTCCGTCCTTGACCTGCCTTGTCGACGGTAGGCAGTCACCAGGGGTGCGTCAACGATCGCCACACTCGGCACGCCGAGTGATAATCACCCTGAGAGTGGTTTCCCGCACCCCGTCGCGGGGAAAGGCTAGCCGAATGCGCTGAGAAGTAGCCGTAGGACGCTCTCACTCGCCGTTGGCATTTGCCGAAAACAGGGCGGGCGTCCCCGTGCAGGACGCCCGCGTTCCGCGCATGTGCCGGCTACTGGTTGCTGGTGCCGAAGTCCTCGGGCGAGATCTGGTCGAGGAACTCGCGGAACTTCTCCACCTCGTCCTCCTGCTCGTCCGGGATGGCGATCCCCGCGTCATCGAGGACGGTGTCACTGCCGTAGATCGGTGTCCCCGTGCGCAACGCCAGCGCTATGGCGTCCGACGGACGCGCGCTCACCTCGACCCCGCTGGCGAAGACCAGCTCCGCGTAGAAGACGCCCTCCCGCAGGTCCGTGATGCGCACTTCGGTGAGCTCCTGGCCGACGGCCTCCAGCACGTCCTTGAACAGGTCGTGGGTCAGCGGTCGCGCGGGAGCCATGCCCTGCTGAGCGAAGGCGATCGCCGTCGCCTCGCCCGGTCCGATCCAGATGGGAAGGTAACGGTCGCCTCCCACTTCACGCAGCAGCACGATCGGTTGGTTGGAGGGCATCTCGACCCGGACACCTACGACATCGAGCTCGTTCACACAGCAACCCTAGGCCGTGCCCGGGACGTTTGGGTAGTCGGGCCGGGAACGGGTGACCGATCCGCCCAGGGCGAAACCGCCCGCTCAGGGCAGTCGCACCCCGAGTGCCGTCTGCACCAACGCCGCGTGCAGCCGCACCGTGAGCCCCGCGATTTCCTTCGTACGGGCCTGCGCGTGGGCCCTGGTCTGCGGATTGCGGTGGCGCTTGAGCGGGGCCACCACCTGGTCCACGAGCCCGGCCTCACGGTCGGCCGCGGCCTTCATCACTCGCAGGTGCCGGGGCTCGATCCCGAATCTGCCCAGCTCGGCGACGAGCGCCGCCACCGTGGCCGCCTCGGCCTCGTAGACCCCGTCCTCCAACGGCGCGACGAGACCGTACGACTCCCACTCCTCGAGCTCCGGCTCACCGATTCCCGCGGTCGCCAGCAGCTCGGACCGGCCGATCCTGGCGACTGTGGGCCCCTCCGACGCCTCCAGCACGACCTCGCCGTCCCGCTGCCGGCCCACGGTCGGCAGCGGCGCGGCCTCACCGCGCTCCACGGCGTCCAGGTGCTCGCGGATGACCTTGAGCGGCAGATAGTGGTCCCGCTGCATCCTCAGGACGTGGCCGAGGCGCTCGACGTCCTGCACACTGAACTTCCGGTACCCCGAAGGGGTCCGTTGCGGCTCGATCAGCCCTTCCGACTCCAGAAAACGGATCTTGGAGATGGTGACTTCGGGAAACTCGTCGCGCAGCGCGTTCAGCACGGTGCCGATGCTCATCGGACCACCGTCCGCGGCGGCGGTGCCGTGTCCGGCACCGCCCCTCGGTGTTTGAAGCATGGACCTTCCCTGGGGAGTTCCCCCGGACGGTGCCCGGGGGCCGGTCAGTAGCCCCGCTGGCTCGCGTAGAAGACCAGCCGGTACTTGCCGATCTGCACCTCGTCACCGTTCGACAGAGGGACCTCGTCGATCCGCTCCCGGTTGACGTACGTGCCGTTCAGACTGCCGACGTCCGCGACCTTGAACGTGCCGTCCGGGTTGCGCCGGAACTCCACGTGGCGACGCGAGACCGTCACGTCGTCCAGGAAGATGTCGCTCTGCGGGTGACGCCCGGCCGTCGTCAGGTCGCCGTCCAGAAGGAAACGGCTGCCCGAGTTCGGGCCGCGCCGCACGACCAGCAGGGCGGAACCCAGCGGCAGCGCGTCGACCGCGGCCTGCGCCTCGGGCGAGAGCGCGGGCAGCTGCGTCTGACCGGTGACCTCGGCGTCGTAGGCCTCGAGACCGGAGATGGAGATGGTGGAGGTCGTCTCCGACGGACGCTCGGGCGTCAGCCCGGGGCGCAGCGGCGCGCCGCAGTTGGAGCAGAAGCGGCTGTTCTCCGCGTTGCGGTTACCGCACCTCGTACACACCAGGGCCGACATAGGGGAAAACCCTCCACCCGTACTTGAGGTTGACGGTTGGCCGAAACCTATGCCGCCGGACTGCGCAGGGTCAACAGACGCCGCGCCCTGGCCGCCGGAAACGTCGCCGCCCTGACCAGCCACCTGGTCCCTGAAAAGCGGCCGCTGACCCTCTGCGTCAGGCTGTGCGCGATGGCGAGCGGTCGCGTTGTCGCTACCCTCTCGCGCGCTCTTGCCGAACAACTTCGCAAACAACTTCACGGGCGATTCCCCTTGACCGAAACAGACCCGCCCGTGGGGCAGGACGAACCCTGACTGAATACACCGGTCGACCCGGACACCTTCACAACGTCCGTGCCCACCAGACAGTTTCCACCACGCACCACCCGATCGGTGCGTCGACCCCCCGCAACCTCATGCCCCTGCCGGACGGCCGCCATGCACCCCCGGTTCACTGGCCCGACGACCGAGCGTAGTCAGGCTGCTTCGCCGCTCGCAAGGCGTCCACGACGATCTTGTCCGACCGCTCGACAGTCACGGTGGCCTGCTCCTTCTCGAGAGTCTGCACCACGCCTCCAGGGATGTTCAGCGCCGGCTCGAGGTCCTGCGGGTTGCCGATGACCTTGAAACGAAAGGGCGTGTTGATCTTGTTCCCGTCGACGCTCACGCTCTTGCCCGAATCCTCCAGGAAGGTGCCGGCGACGACCCGCACTCCGTTCACCTGGATCGCCTCGGCCCCGGCCGCGCGCAGCTCCTGGATCGCGTCGAGCAACATGTCCGCCTGGACCGTCCCCTTCGTGTCCTCGATGGTCATCGTGATGCCCGGCCCCTGCGCAGCGACCGTGCCCGCCAGAATGCCGAGTTGCTTCTCCTTCTCGACCGTCTGCTTCCGGGCCTCCTCGGCCTGGTCGGAGCTGTTCTCCAGCTCCTGCTGCTGCTTCTCGAGACCTTGCTTCTCGTCCTCAAGACGCTGACTGCGGTCATCGAGTTCATCGAGGATGCGTACGAGATCTTCCTGACGCGCTCCGCGCAGCGCGTTGCCGCTGTCGCTGTTGGAGGCGACCTGCACGGCCAGGCCGAAGCCCAGGCCGAACAGCAGCAGGGCGACGATGAGTTGGGCCCTGGACACCCGCGGCGGCCAGAGTCCCTGCACCAGCCGCTGCCGACCGGTCAGCGCGGGCTCGGCCGGCTTCTCGGCCACGCCGTCCGCGGACGCGGTCACCGGGACCTCGTCGGGCAACTCCTTGCGGAGCCTGTACTCGGGCGTCTCGTCCTGGTTGCTCATCGACCTCACGCCCGGAAGACGTGCCGACGGATCGCCGCGGCGTTGGAGAAGATCCGGATACCGAGGACGACCACGACCCCGGTGGACAGCTGCGATCCCACGCCCAACTCGTCACCCAGGAAGACGATCAGCGCGGCCACCACCACGTTCGACAGGAAGGACACCACGAACACCTTGTCGTCGAAGATGCCGTCGAGCATGGCCCGAAGCCCGCCGAACACGGCGTCCAGCGCCGCCACCACGGCGATCGGCAGATAAGGCACGACGGCCGCCGGAACCTCGGGCTGGACCAACAGGCCGGCCACGACTCCCACGACGAGGCCCAGTACGGCGATCACGATGTGCCCTTCTCAGTTCTCGGCTGCGCTGTACGTACGATCACACTCGGTGCGGCGGGCAGCCGGAGGTCGTCCGCCACGGAGATGGCCGTCCGGATGCCGTAGTTCTCCTGCAAGGCGTTCAGATACAGCCCGTCGGCGCTGTTCTGGAACCTGGTGCTGAGGCTCTTCCCGTCCCCCACCGCCAGCACCGTGTACGGCGGGACCAGCGGTTTGTTGTCGACCAGTATCGCTTCACCCGCGGCCCTGATCGCCGAGAGCGCCGTCAGCCGTTGTCCGTTGACGGAGACGGCCTCGGCACCCGACGCCCACAGTCCGTTGACCACGCGCTGCATGTCACGGTCCCGGACCCGCCCGGTGTCGGAGAAGCCGGAGGTCTCACGCGGATTGCCGTCACCGCCCGTGGTGGCCTCCTTGGCGTCGTCCACGACCAGCTTGACGCCCGGCCCGTGCACCTCGACGGCGCCCGACAGGATGCCCACCAGATCCGCCTGGTCACTGCCGCCGCTCTGCTTGAGCGCCTCCTGCTGCCGGCCGCTCACATCGTCGCGCAGCTCGTCGACGGCGCTTTCGAGCTCGTCGGCCGCATCGGTCTCACGATCGATACGGTCGATGAGCTCCTCGCGTTCCTTCGCGACGACCGGCGCCGCGACCCGCGCCTGCGCCGCGCCGACGGTGACCACGAGGGCCGCGAGCACCAGGCCCACGGCGAGACCCAGCTTCGCCCGCACCGTCCTGGGCAGCCCACCGGCACCCTCGGCCTGCTTACGGGCGGCGGCCTCGGCATAACCGTCGTCGAGGCTGTGGTCCATGACGTTGGTGAGCAGCGACATGGACGCGTCCGGGCGCGACACACGCGCGGGTGTGCTCCGAACGGGGGGCTGCTGCGGCATGCCGCACATCGTCGCACGTCGCGCCCAGTACCTCCGAATGGCCCCACCGGCGTGCCGGACAGGCCCCCTTGGGGACACTTGTCCGGCACGCGCGCGTGCGCGTGGATCAGCGGCCGGCGCTGTCCACTACCGCCGACCACTCGTCGAGCAGGGCCTGCGCCGACGCGTCGTCCGGCCCCTCCGCCCACAGGTGGGTGACGGCCTCGGCCGGGTCCGGCAGCACCATCACCCAGCGCCCGTCCGTCTCCACCACCCGGACCCCGTCGGTGGTGTCCACGAAGCGGTCTCCGGCCACCTCCACGACCCGCCGCATCACGAGCCCCTTGACCGCCCACGGGGTCGCCAGATCCCGCTTCAGGACGTGCGCCCGCGGAATCCGCGCGTCGATCTGGCTGAGCGTGAGCTGCGTCCGCGCCACCAGCCCGATCAACCGTACGAAGGCCGCCGTACCGTCGAAGACGCTGCTGAACTCCGGGACGATGAAGCCGCCCTTGCCGTCCCCGCCGAAGATGGCCGTCTCGTCCCGCCCGACCCGCGTGAGGTCGTCCGGCGAGGTCGTCGTCCACTCGACCTGCGTCCCGTGATACGCCGCCACCTGCTCGGCGATCCTCGTCGTGGTCACCGGCAGGGCGACCCGCCCGCTGCGCCGCTCGGCGGCCACCAGGTCGAGGAGCACGAGCAGCGCCCGGTCGTCCTCGATGATCCGGCCCTTCTCGTCGACGAGGGAGAGCCGCTCCCCCACAGGATCGAACCGCACGCCGAACGCGGCCCGCGACGAAGCCACGATCTCTCCGAGCCGGACGAGCCCGGAGCGCCGCTGGTCGCCCGTCTCCGTGGGCCTGGCCTCGTTCAGACCGGGATTGACGGTCAGCGAGTCCACGCCGAGCTTCCCCAGGAGGCTCGGCAACACCAGCCCGGCGCTGCCGTTCGAGGCGTCCACCACGACCTTGAGCCCGGACTCTGCGATCCCTGTCGTATCCACGTTCCGCAGCAGCGACCCGGTGTACGAGTCGAAGACGCTGGCCGGGAAATGCAGGTCGCCGATCTCTCCCGGGAACGCCCGCCGGTACTCCTGCCGCGCGAACACCCGGTCCAGCTTGCGCTGACTGCCCTGCGACAGATCGGCGCCCTGTCCGTCGAAGAACATGATGTCGACGGAGTCCGGCACCCCGGGCGAGGTCCGGATCATGATCCCGCCGGCACTCCCGCGCGCCGTCTGCTGCCGCGCCACGGGCAGCGGGACGTTCTCCAGGTCCCGTACGTCGATGGCGCTGGCCTGAAGCGCGGAGATCACCGCCCGCTTCAGCGCACGGGCACCACGCGAGTGGTCCCGGGCCGTGGTGACCGTGGACCCCTTCTTGAGCGTCGTGGCGTAGGCCCCCGCGAGACGCACGGCCAGTTCGGGCGTGATCTCGACGTTCAGGATTCCGGACACCCCACGGGCACCGAACAGGTGCGCCTGCCCACGGGACTCCCAGATCACCGACGTGTTGACGAAAGCGCCGGCTTCGATGGTCTTGAAGGGATAGACCCGCACATTGCCCTGCACGATCGATTCTTCACCGATCAGGCATTCGTCACCGATGACGGCGCCGTCCTCGATCCGGGCCGCCCGCATGATGTCGGTGTTCTTCCCGACGACGCAGCCGCGGAGATTGCTGTGCTCACCGACGTACACGTTGTCGTGCACCACGGCCTTGTGCAGGAAGGCCCCGCTCTTCACGACGACGTTGGATCCGATGACGGAGTGTTCGCGGATTTCGGCGCCGGCCTCGACCTTCGCGTAGTCCCCGATGTAGAGGGGGCCGCGAAGGACGGCATCGGGATGCACCTCGGCACCTTCGGCCACCCACACGCCGGGCGAGATCTCGAACCCGTCGATCTCGACGTCGACCTTGCCTTCGAGCACATCGGCCTGGGCCTTCACGTAGCTCTCGTGCGTGCCCACGTCTTCCCAGTAGCCCTCGGCGATGAAGCCGTAGACCGGCTTGCCTTCCTTCATCAGCTGCGGGAAGACGTCCCCGGACCAGTCGACGGGCACATCGGCCTCGACGTAGTCGAAGACCTCCGGCTCCATGACGTAGATGCCCGTGTTCACCGTGTCCGAGAAAACCTGGCCCCAGGTCGGCTTCTCGAGGAAGCGCTCGACCTTGCCCTCTTCGTCGACGATGGTGATACCGAATTCCAGCGGATTGGGCACTCGCGTCAGACAGACCGTGACCAGTGCGCCCTTTTCCTTGTGGAAGGCGATCAACTCGGTGAGGTCGAAGTCGGTGAGGGCATCGCCGGAGATGACGACGAAGGCGTCGTCCTTCAGCGCCTCCTCTGCGTTCTTGACGCTTCCGGCGGTACCGAGTGGCTTCTCCTCGTTGGCATAGCTGAGCTCCATTCCGAGCTCTTCGCCGTCACCGAAGTAGTTCTTGACCAGCGACGCCAGGAACTGAACAGTTACGACGGTCTCGTTGAGCCCATGCCTTTTGAGCAGCCTCAGGACGTGCTCCATGATCGGCCGGTTGGCCACCGGCAGGAGCGGCTTGGGCATGCTCGAGGTCATAGGGCGAAGGCGTGTGCCTTCGCCTCCGGCCATCACGACGGCCTTCATGTCGGAAGCGTCCTCCTATAGAGACGACTGTCTAGCCGACTTCACCCGTCCAGATTGTCCCGCACTTTTCGTCCGCGGGCCATCGAGCCACTGCGCAGCTGCCAATCGGCGAGGTCAGTCGGCCACGGCGTCCGCACGAACCAGGCGGCGGACCTGTACCACGTAGAGGACTCCTGCCCACCAATAGAGCGTTGTACCCCATCCGGCGAACGCCCATCCGAAAATGGCAGCGAGTGACGCCAGCCAGCCACTTCCGTCACTGAGCAGCAGCAGCGGGAAGGCGTACATCAGGTTGAAGGTGGCCGCCTTCCCCAGGAAGTTCACCTGCGGCGGCGGATAGCCGTGCCGCCTGAGGATGCCGACCATCACCAGCAGAAGCAGCTCCCGGGCCAGAAGTACAGCGGTCAACCAGACAGGCAGAATCTCCCGCCAGGTGAGACCGACCAGAGTCGAGAGAATGTAGAGCCGGTCCGCAGCAGGGTCGAGGAGCCGGCCGAGGCTGCTGATCTGGTTCCAGCGCCGAGCGAGCTTGCCGTCCAGATAGTCGGTGATCCCGCTGAAAGCCAGCACAAGGAGAGCCCAGCCGTCGCTCTGCGGGCCTCCGAACTCGGGCCGGAGAATCAGCCACAGGAACACGGGTACGCCGACCAGACGCGCCATGCTGAGGATGTTGGGGATGGTGAGGACCCGGTCTGTCTGGACACGGGTCTCCTGGACCTCCACCCGGGGGCCTCCAGTAGGAAATGAGCCAACGATGCCCCCTGACCTTACCCCAACGCAAAAAAGCTCTGGCCCTCGGGCTGTATGCCCAAGAGCCAGAGCTCTAAAAGGAGTTCGGCGGTGTCCTACTCTCCCACAGGGTCCCCCCTGCAGTACCATCGGCGCTGTAAGGCTTAGCTTCCGGGTTCGGAATGTAACCGGGCGTTTCCCTCACGCTATGACCACCGAAACACTATGAA
>LJCX01000025.1 GCA_001298545.1 Actinobacteria bacterium OV320 | reverse complement strand
CCCGGAAGCTAAGCCTTACAGCGCCGATGGTACTGCAGGGGGGACCCTGTGGGAGAGTAGGACACCGCCGAACAAATATTACGGGAAACCCCCGCACCTCACGGTGCGGGGGTTTTCTGCGTTTGGGGCAGATGTGTTTTGGCGGGCTCTCGTCCAGGAGAGCCCTTTTGTTTTTATAGGCGGCCCGCTGCCTTTAGTGCCAGGTAGGCGTCCGCGAGTGCGGGGGCCAGTTGGTCCGGTGTTGCGTCGACGACGGTGACGCCGTGCCGGCGAAGTTGGTCGGCTGTGCGATGACGTTCTGTCTGGGCCTGGGCTGCCGCCGCTGCCTCGTACACCGCCTCGGCGTTGCCGCGGGAAGCGGCCATCTGGGCGATGTGAGGATCGGCGACCGATGCCACCAGGACCGTATGGCGCTGGGTGAGCTGCGGGAGGACGGGGAGGAGGCCCTCCTCGACCGGGGCGGCGTCCAGCGTGGTCATGAGGACGATGAGGGAGCGTCGGGGCGCTGTACGGAGGGTCGTGGCGGTGAGGCCACGGGCGTTCGTCTCGACGAGTTCGGGTTCGAGGGTGGCCATGGCGTTGACCAGGGACGGGAGGACGTCGCGTGCTGTTCGGCCCTGGACCAGGGCGCGTACCCGGCGGTCGTAGGCGAGGAGGTCGACTCGGTCGCCGGCGCGGGATGCGAGCGCGGCGAGGAGAAGTGCCGCGTCCATGGAGGCGTCGAGGCGGGGAGCATCGCCGACACGGCCTGCGGAGGTGCGGCCGGTGTCCAGGACGAGAAGGATGTGGCGGTCGCGCTCGGGGCGCCAGGTGCGGACCGCGACCGACGAGTGGCGGGCTGTGGCGCGCCAGTCGATGGAGCGGGTGTCGTCGCCGGGAACGTATTCGCGCAGGCTGTCGAATTCCGTGCCTTCGCCGCGGGTGAGGACGCTGGTGCGGCCGTCCAGTTCGCGTAGGCGGGCCAGTTTCGACGGGAGGTGCTTGCGGCTGGTGAACGCAGGGAGGACGCGTACGGTCCAGGGGACCTTGTGGGTGCCTTGGCGGGAGAGGAGGCCGAGGGGGCCGTAGGAGCGGATCGTGATGCGGTCGGTCTGATGGTCGCCGCGGCGGGTGGGGTGCAGGCGGGTGGTGATGCGGCGGCGTTCGCCGGGCGGGACCGTCAGGTGGTGGCGGGATGCCTCCGTCTCGGTTCCTGGTTGCCAGCTGCTGGGGGGCCAGGCGTCGCGGAGGTGGGCGCGCAGGGGGCGGCGGGACGGGTTGGTGACGGTGAGGGTGATGTCCGCCGGGTCGCCGAGGCGGGCGGAGGTGTCGCCGGAGCGGGTCAGGCCCAGTCGGCGTACCGGGGCGGCCAGGGCGAAGTCGCAGGCGCAGGCCAGGGCCAGGGGGGCGTTGACGGCGAGGATGCCCGCCCAGCCGGCGTCCCAGATGCCGACGGGGAGGGAACCGAGAGCCGCGAGGAGTGCGGTGCGTCCGGTGAGCGCCATCAGCGGGGTACGGGGACGTGGGTGAGGATCGCGTTAATGACGGAGTCGGCCGTCACGCCTTCCATCTCGGCTTCCGGGCGGAGCTGCACGCGGTGGCGGAGGGTGGGGAGGGCGAGGGCTTTGACGTCGTCGGGGATGACGTAGTCGCGGCCGGTGAGCCAGGCCCAGGCGCGGGCGGTGGCGAGGAGGGCGGTCGCGCCCCGGGGGGAGACGCCCAGGGTGAGGGACGGGGATTCTCGGGTGGCGCGGCAGATGTCGACCACGTAGGCCGTGATCTCGGGGGAGATCGTCGTCTTGGCGACGGCGCCGCGGGCCGCTTCGAGGTCGGCCGGTCCTGCGACGGGGCGTACGCCGGCGGCGTGCAGGTCGCGCGGGTTGAAGCCGTCGGCGTGGCGGGTGAGGACGTCGATCTCCTCCTGGCGGGAGGGGAGCGGGATCGTCAGTTTGAGGAGGAAGCGGTCCAGTTGGGCTTCGGGCAGGGGGTAGGTGCCCTCGTACTCGACGGGGTTCTGGGTCGCCGCCACCAGGAACGGGTCGGGGAGCGGGCGCGGGGTGCCGTCGACCGTGACCTGGCGTTCCTCCATGGCTTCGAGGAGGGAGGACTGGGTTTTCGGCGGGGTGCGGTTGATCTCGTCTGCGAGGAGGAGGTTGGTGAAGACCGGGCCGGGCTGGAAGGAGAACTCGGCGCTGCGGGTGTCGTAGACGAGGGAGCCGGTGATGTCGCTGGGCATGAGGTCGGGGGTGAACTGGACGCGCTTGGTGTCGAGTTCGAGTGCGGAGGCGAGGGCGCGGACCAGCAATGTCTTGGCCACTCCGGGGACTCCTTCGAGGAGAACGTGTCCGCGGCAGAGGAGGGCGACGACAAGGCCTGTCACGGCGGGGTCCTGGCCGACCACGGCCTTGGAGATCTCGGCCCGCAGGGCCTCCAGGGAGGCGCGGGCGCGGCCCGGGTCCCCGGTGTTCCCGGCGTCGTCAGTGGTCGGGTCCATCATGGACGGCGTACCTCTCTTTCGAGGGCGTCGAGTTGGTCGGCGAGCGCGATCAGGGCCGCGTCGTCGCCTGGCGGTGGGCCGAAGAGGAGGGAGTGCAGGGACTGTCCGTCGCCGTGGAGGTGGGTGGACAGGGCGGGGACGAGTGCCTCGGGCGCGTGCGCCTGGGTGACGGCGACGCCCAGGAGAGGGGCGAGGCGGGGGCGGGGGGTGGAGCGAAGAGCGGCGGCCGCGCGGTCGCGGGCGTTGGCTTTGCGGTAGAGGCGGGCGCGGCCTTCGACGGTTTCGGAGGCGCGGATCGCCACGGGGAGTTTCTCGGGCACGAGGGGGCCGAGGCGGCGTGCCCGCCAGAGCGCGGCGAGGGCTGCCGCGACGAACAGCTGGAGTGTGCCCCAGAGCCAGCCGCCGGGGATCAGGTCGAAGAAGCTTTTCTCGTCGTCCTGGTCGGTGGCTGAGGTGTCGGAGAGCGAGGGGAGGTACCAGACCAGATGGCTGCGGGAGCCGAGGAGTTGGAGGGCGAGCGAGGCGTTGCCCTCTTCGTCGAGGCGGTTGTTGTAGAGGATGTCGGGCGCGCCGAGGACCACGGTGTCGCCGTTGCCGGAGGTGTCCGGGATGCGCAGCAGGGTGGCCAGGCGTTCGCTGGGGTAGCACTTGTCGGCGTCGAGATGGCGGGTGGTGTAGCGGATGCCGCCGGTCTGCGCGGTGCCGGCGCGGCGGGCGGCGGGCAGCGTGCAGTCGGGGGAGAGCGCGGAGCCGCGGCTGTTGGCGGGGTCTGCGGTCACGCCGGGGGCGAGGGTTCCCACGGACCAGCCGCTGGGGGCGACGAGGACGGTACGGCCGCCCGAGCCGGCGATCGCCGCGTGCAGGTCCTGCTGTTGACGTTCCGCCAGCAGGTCCGGGGCGGCGACCAGGAGCGTGGTGTCGGGGCGCGCCGCGGCGCGGGCCTGGGCCAGGGTGGTGACGACGCGGGTGGACACGCCGCGGTCGGCGAGGAGTTCGGCGGTCGCGCGGCTGCCGTAGGGGTCGGCGGAGCGTGGGTCGAGGGCGCCGTGGCGGGCGTCGGACTGGAGCGCGGCGAGCGTGACGGCCCCTGCCAGGAGCAGCACGAGCGCGAGCGTGACGCCTCGCGCGCGGGTCCACAGCCGCAGGGCGGTGGGCGAGGCCGAGGTGGACGGGAGCGTGGCCTCGGTCGTCATTCGGCGGCTCCCCGGCGGGCGGGGTGGGCCGCGGTGTGGGTGCTGCTCGCCGTGAGCCGGGGCTTGGTGCGTTCCAGGTCGAGGTCGAGTTCGGCCATGCGCCCGTACGACTGCTGGGTGGCGCGGCGGCCGCCGTATGTCACGTCGTCGAAGTCGCGGGCGGCGGCGCGGAGCCGGTCCGTGTGGGCGGGCAGGGTGCGGCCTGCGTCGGCGGCGGCCTCGTCGGCCGTGCGGCCGGGGCGGGTGTCGAGGAGGGCGCGTTCCTCGAGGGAGCGGACGATGGCGCGCATGCGTTCCTGGACGGCCTGGTTCCAGTGGCCCTGGGTGGCGTGTGCCTCGGCGGCCGCGCGGTGTTCGGCGGCGCTGCGGGGACGGTCGTCGAAGAGGGCGGAGGCGGATGTGGGCCGGCGGCGCGGGGAGCCCAGGCGCCACCACAGGGCGCCCACGACGGCTGCCAGGGCCAGGAGGACGACCACCAGGCCGAGGGTGCCGCCTGGGGTGGCGGTCGAGGCGGTGTCGAACAGGTCGCCGACCCAGTCCCAGAGGGTGTCCAGGGCGCGCTGGAACAGGCTGGGGTCGTTCTGGTGGTACAGGTCCTTGGACAGTTCACGGCGGGCGGCCTCCCGCGCGGGGTCGCGCGGGACGGTGAGTGGCGGCTGGTCGTCCGAGCGGGCGGACAGGGACAGTACGGTTCCGTCCCCCGCCCGCAGCAGGGCTGCCACCGCCCTGTCGGCGACGCCGGGCAGGGCGGTGGCAGGGGCGGTGTCGTCGATGCCGGGCAGCAGCGCCGCTGCGGGCAGGGTGCCCGGGAGCGGTACCGCTGTGAGAACTCCCCCCGCCGGGCTCACCGCATCAACTCCCCGGGGTCGTGCCGGCGGCAGAGGTGCCGTAGTCCTGGAGGCCCGCGGCGCGGGCCAGGTCGAGGTCGAGGGCCTCGCGGCGGATGCGCTGGTCGACGTAGAGGAGGACGGTGACGCCCGCCGAGATCGGGAAGGTGATCATGGAGCCGATGACCGAACCGATGCCGCTGATGATCAGGTAGGTCCAGCCGTAGTCGCTGCTCGCGTCGACCATGCCGCTGATGCCCCCGTCGCTCACGGCGGCACCGAGGAGGGCGAACGGGACGACGACGATCGTCGCGACGACGTTCGCGATGATCAGGGCGAGCACCTGGATGCCGAAGACCCGCCACCAGGAGCCGCGGGTGAGCTTCGCGGAACGGCCGAGGGCCTTCTTGATGCTCTGCTTCTCCAGCATCAGCGCGGGCGAGGCGAGGGAGAGGCGGATCAGCAGCCACAGCGCCAGGACGATCGAACCGAGGATGCCGAAGGCCTTGAGCGCGGCCCCCGCGTCGGAGTTTCCGGCGGCGCTCACGAGGATGCCCGGCAGCAGGCATACGAGGACGATGGCGACGGCGATGAGCATCAGCAGGAAGATCAGGCCGAACAGCTTGAGCACCTGGGGGCGGGCGTCGCGCCAGGCCTCGCCGAGGGTCACCGGTTTGCCGAGCACCGCCCGGCTGGTGACGGCGGTGAGCAGGGCGGTCGCCGTGATGGTGCCGATGAGGGTGATGACGAGGACGGGGCCGGAGGCGCGCATGGCGTCGCCCATGGCGCTGAGCTGCTCGTCGGCGGTGGCGCTCGCGTCGCCGAGCGCGTTCGTGTCCGTGGCGGAGTCCAGGATGAGGCCCTGCAACAGGACGACGAAGACCTGGGTGACGACGGCGACGGTCAGCGAGATGCCCAGGACCGTGCGCCAGTAGGTGCGCATCGTGGCGACGGCGCCGTCGAGGATCTCGCCCACGGCGAGCGGGCGCAGCGGGATCACGCCGGGCTTCGCCGCGGGCGGGGGGCCGCCCCAGCCTGCACCCCAGCCGGGAGCGCCGTAGCCGCCGTAGCCGCCGTAGCCGCCCTGTCCGGGGCCCGCGGGGCCGCCGGGGTATGCGCCGCCGGGTCCGGCGGGCGGGTAAGTGCCCCAGCCGGGTCCTGGCGGCGGAGGCGGTGGGGGCGGCGGGGTCTGGCCCGCGTTGCGGCCCGGGTTCGGGGCGCCCGCGGGCGCGGACCACTGGCCGGGGCCGGGCGGCGGCTGTTCCTTGGACCACTTCGTGCCGGGGCCCTGCGGGTTCGCGTCCGGCTGGTCCGCGGGCTGGGCACCGGCGGGGCGGTCCGTGGGCTCGGCGGGGTGGGACGCGCCGGGCTCCTGTCCGTCGGACGGGGCGGATCCGGGCGAGGCCCAGCCCGGAGTGTCTTTCATCGTCGCTCCTTCACGGTGCCCGTCCGCGGTCGCGGCGGCAGGTTGGGAGCCATCGTGCCATGGGGTGCTCATCGGTTGACCGGCCGCGGTATGGGCTGCACACCTTCAATTGTCCGCCGGATCGGGGGCAGACTGACCGCATGGCTGATCAGTACGCGCATTCCGGCGAGGACAAGCGGCCGGCCGAGATTCCTGCGATCCGTTGGGAGGAGCTGCCGGAAGGTCCCGTGCTGGTCCTTCTCGACCAGACGAGACTGCCGGCGGAGGAGGTCGAACTGGTGTGTACGGACGCGTCCGCGCTGGTCGAGGCGATCCGGTCGCTGGCCGTGCGCGGGGCGCCGTTGCTCGGTATCGCCGGGGCGTACGGTGTCGCGCTCGCCGCCGCGCGCGGGTTCGACGTGGACGAGGCAGCGAACGCGCTCGCGGGCGCCCGCCCCACCGCGGTGAACCTGTCGGTCGGTGTGCGCCGGGCCCGGGCCGCGTACCGGGCGGAACTCGCCGACGGCGGCGATCCGGCGCAGGGCGCGCAGGCCGCGCTGGCGGCCGCGCGGCAGCTGCACCGGGAGGACGCCGAGGCCAGCGTTCGGATGGCCGGGCACGGGCTGACGCTCCTGGACGAGCTGCTGCCGGGCGGCGGGCATCGTGTGCTCACGCACTGCAACACCGGCGCGCTGGTGTCGGGCGGGGAGGGGACGGCGTTCGCGGTGGCGCTCGCGGCGCACCGGGTGGGCCGGCTTCGCCGGTTGTGGGTGGACGAGACGCGTCCGCTGCTCCAGGGGGCCCGCCTCACGGCGTACGAAGCGGCCCGCAACGGCATGGCGTACACCTTGCTGACCGACAACGCGGCGGGCTCGCTGTTCGCGGCGGGGGAGGTGGACGCGGTGCTGATCGGGGCTGATCGCATCGCGGCCGACGGGTCGGTGGCGAACAAGGTGGGGAGCTACCCGCTCGCGGTGCTGGCGCGGTACCACCATGTGCCGTTCATCGTGGTGGCGCCGGTGACGACGGTGGACCTGGAGACGCCGGACGGGGCGTCCATCGAGGTGGAGCAGCGCCCCGGGTTCGAGGTGACGGAGGCCATGGCGGCCCAGGCGCCGGTGACGGGAGCGGGTGGCGGAATTCCGGTGGCGCCGCTGGGGACCCAGGCGTACAACCCCGCGTTCGACGTGACGCCGCCCGAGCTGGTGACGGCGATCGTCACGGAGGAGGGCGTGGCCTCGCCGGTGACGGCCGACGCGCTCGCGGAGCTGTGTGGCAGGGCGCGCCGGGGAGAGGCGGGGGCGGCTCTCTGATCGCCCGTCGGTCGGCCGTCGGTCACCCGTCGGTTGGCCGTTGATCACCCGTCGGGCGGCCGTCGATCACCTGGCGGGCGCTCGTCGGCCCGCCGCTTGAGCCGGGCTAGGGCCTACGAGCGGGCGGGCTGGTCGGCGATCAGGAGGGTGGTGCCCGCCGGGCGGAAGCCGAGGCGGGCGTAGATGCGGGCGACGGTCTCCTGCGCGTAGGCGAGGAAGATCGTCTCGACGCCGTGGGTGCGGGCGTGGGCGACCAGGCCCGCTGTCACGGCGCCGGCCAGTCCCTGGCGGCGGGCGGAGGGAAGGGTGCCGACGCCGCCGATCTCCGTGGCGGCGGTTGCCGGGTGGTAGTGGCCGGTGGCCAGGGGGGTGCCGTCCGGGGCGAGGGCGGCGACGAGGGTCTTGTGCCCGGCGCGGATCGTGGCGCTCACCGCGGCCACCGTGCCGTCCACGGTGAGCGCCTCGGCCAGCCGCGACAGCTCCGCCCGGTCCGGCGGGCCCGCCGTGAGGCCGGGCTGCGCCGTGGGGGGCTCCTTGGCGAAGGCCAGGCGCGGGAGGGCGAGGGCCGCGGGCAGGGCGGGGTCGTCCGCGGTCAGCGCGCGCAGTGTCACGCCGTCCGGCAGGGGCTGCGGAGGCAGCGGGTGCTGGGGCGGCAGCACCATCAGCGGCCGTCGCAGCACCAGGAGGCCGGCGGCCTCGATCCGGGCCCGCAGCGCGGGTGCCGACTCGGCCAGCCATTCGAACGCCTCCGGCACACCGAGCTCACGCTGCCGGGCGCGCACCCGGGCGATGTCGGCGGCGTCCACGGGGGCCGCGCCGGTGGGCTGGGCGTGGCTCGGGCCGCCGTAGTACGGGGCGCCGGGCTCCTTCCGTACGAACAGGCGCAGGGGGCCGAAGTCCTCGGCGTCGGCGAACAGCAGGGGCACGGTGGCGTAGTACCGCTCGATGCGGTCGCGCAGCGGGTCGCTCATGCGGCGCATCCCACCACTGGACGGGCTCGCGCCGCACGCAGATTTTCCGCGGGGACCGCTGCGTGAGCGTCTGTTCGGCCCCGCGCAGTTCCTCGATGCCCAGAGCTTGCGGCTGGCCGGGCCGGGCCGGGCCGGGAGTACGGGCGGCTGGTGGTTCAGGGCTCGCAGGGCGGTCCGTCACTCGTACCGGTACTTCAGCGAGTCCGCCTCCGCCTGCTCGATGTCGGCGATCGTCAGCTCCGGCATCCGCAGTTGGGCCAGCGTCACCTCGGCCGAGGCCGGCTGCGCGTCCGCCGGCAGCCACTCCTCCGGCTTCCAGGCCCCGCTGCGCAGCAGCGACTTGGGGCAGTGCGGGTAGACCTCCTCGATCCCCACCACCAGCGCACTGGCCGGCGGCTTGCCCACGGCGGTCAGCTGCGACAGCAGCTCTGGGCGGGTGGAGACGCAGGCCCGGCCGTTCACTCTGAGCGTCGTGGTGCGCCCCGGAACGACGAACAGCAGCCCGGCCCGTCCGGTGGCGATGACGTTCTGCAGGGTGTCCAGACGCTTGTTGCCGGTCGCGTCCGGTATCGCCACGGTCCGTTCGTCCAGGACGGCGACGAACCCGGCGGGGCCGCCGCGCGGGGAAACGTCGCAGTTGCCCTCGGCATCCGCGCTGGCGACCAGGACCAGCGATGAGCAGCCGATCAACCGCGTTGTCTGCTCGGTGAGTTCGGTCATCTGCTTGCGCACGGCCGCGTCGCCGGGGAGTTCGTAGACCCGGCGCAACGCCTCCTGGTCGGGCACGGCGTCGAGGCGAAGCGAGTCGAAGGCACTGCCGGCAAGGGGAGTTGTCATGCCTCCGACCCTAGTGGGGCCGATCTGCGATCGATCTTGGTCGGTGAGTGTGGGCGCCGAGGGCGGGACGCCGTACGCGTGCGCCTGCAGGCGCACCCTTTGCGGGGCAGGGTGGATCACGCCCTGTGGTCGTGCCTCAACCGTGTCCGACAGGCCGGGGAGTCATGGGGAACCGTGATGTCAGCAGGGTCGGCTCGCTCGGTAGGACTCCACCACCGCGATGCGTCCGCGATGCGTCAGCTGTTCGGCTCGGGGCCCCAGTGTTCAGGCCCGGCGCCACGCCAGTCGATCCAGGGTGAAGCCGTCACCTCGGTTGGGTCCATCTCCAGTCCGGCGCGCCGGAGGAACTCCGCGACGTCGACGACGCTGTGCGCCACCCCGAGCATCTCGCCGTTCACGCGAACGCGACGGCCACCCTTGGGGGAGGGCGGATGCACGGTCACGCGGCTCGGTCCGGAGGCGTCCCCGGGGTCGTCCGGGAGGTGCGGTCCCGCGTCCCTGTAAGTCATCCGGTCAGCCGCCGGCGTACATCGGCTGCCGAGTCGCCCAGGTGCCGCAGTTCCCGCCACGCTGAGGGGCTGGGTCGCCGTTGCTGCCAATAGGGGTGGTAGAGCACCTGAGCAGACAGCCGACGCAGACGCCGCCGCAACTCGGTGCGACCGGGCCTGGCAGCGAGCTGCCGGTAGGTGGCGTTCCACTTCTGCTGTGCTTGGACGAGATCGTCGGGGAACGGTCGCATGACGAAATTCAATCATGTGTTCGATTTCCTGCGCCAGCCGACATCGCCGACGGCACGCTGATCACCGCACGCGTGATCACCGCACGCGCGATCACCGGAAGCCAGGCCGGCAGGGCCGGGCCGGGCCGATGTTGGCGGTGATCCACACCTTGGGGGGATGGGCACCCGCTGTCGGACGACCAGCCATTGCGGAACTCCCAGGACACCTCCGAATAGCGCGGCCCCGAGGGCGGCGACCAAGAGCGCGATCACGACGTGGTGGCTGGAGACTTCCAGGTGGAGGGCGTCGTCACCCGGCAGTGGCCGCCAGGACGCCCCGGAAGTCGAGGGCCGGAGCGGTGGAGCGCCGGGCGCACCATGACCGCTGTGGGCTGTTCCCTTCAGCTCCCGGCCTCGATCTCGGCCTCGATCTCCGCGTCGGCCACCGCGATGGCGATGCCGAGCGCCGTGGCGAGGTTGCCGGCTGCCGTCATCACGCGGGCCGTGCCCACGATGGGGGCGATGGCGACCAGGACGTCTTGCAGCTGGGCGGCGGTGAGGTTGGCCCTGAGGGCGGGGTCGATGTGGGCGAGGTACGAGATGGGGGGCGCGTCCGAGGCCGCGAGTGCGGCGATGCGGGTCAGGATGAGCGTGTCCGGGGGCAGACCGCATCGTTCGAGAGAGTCGACGGTCATGGCGGCGAGGGTGTCCAGGACCGGGGTGTCGGATGCTGTGGACATGCCGAATGGCCTCCTTAGGGCGCTGACGACGTCGAGAGGGTGTGCGCGGCGGAGGCGGACGGAAACGGGCATCCGCGGGCGCCACGTCCTCGTTCCACCGTAGGAGCGTTCAGGGCGGCGCGCGCGTGGGGGCTCCCTGCCCGTGCCCAGGCCGCCAGACCGGACCGCTCTGGAGCCTGAGGCATCCCCCAGCGCGCTCCGGAGCCTTAGGCATCCCCCAGCCGGCTCACTCCGGCCGCTCGGAGCCCGCGGCGTCACGCGACGGCTGCTGGGGATTCCTCTGCGTCACGACGTCTGTGCGACGAGTCGCCGCGAGTCGCCTGTCCGGACCGCCTGACATCAGTGCTGACATCGACGTCGGAGGACCGGGGCAGACAGTGACCGCCCCGTACGACTATCGTCACTGGCCGGTGAGCCTTCTCACCTGCGCCGCCTTCACTGTTATGAGAATGGGATGATGTCGTTTATGAAGGGACGAGTCCTTGTCGTCGACGACGACACCGCACTGGCCGAGATGCTCGGCATTGTGCTGCGTGGTGAAGGTTTTGAGCCGTCTTTCGTGGCCGACGGTGACAAGGCGCTGGCCGCTTTCCGTGAGGCGAAGCCCGACCTGGTGCTGCTGGACCTGATGCTGCCCGGCCGGGACGGCATCGAGGTGTGCCGCCTGATCAGGGCGGAGTCCGGAGTGCCGATCGTGATGCTCACGGCGAAGAGCGACACCGTCGACGTCGTCGTCGGACTGGAGTCCGGCGCCGACGACTACATCGTGAAGCCGTTCAAGCCGAAGGAACTGGTCGCCCGGATCCGGGCCCGGCTGCGGAGGTCCGAGGAGCCGGCGCCGGAACAGCTCGCCATCGGCGACCTCGTCATCGACGTGGCCGGTCACTCCGTGAAGCGGGAAGGCCAGTCGATCGCGCTGACGCCGCTGGAGTTCGACCTGCTGGTCGCCCTGGCACGCAAACCCTGGCAGGTGTTCACCCGCGAGGTCCTCCTCGAGCAGGTGTGGGGCTACCGGCACGCCGCCGACACCCGCCTGGTGAACGTGCACGTACAGCGACTGCGCTCCAAGGTCGAGAAGGACCCGGAGCGGCCGGAGATCGTGGTGACCGTCCGTGGTGTCGGATACAAGGCAGGACCGAGCTGACATGTCCGGAGACAGTGCCGCTTCGGCCCCCGGTCGTTCTTCCGGGGCCCGTCCGGAGCGGCCTGTCGGCCGTAGGACGCCGGGTTCACGCTTCGCACGCCTCCTCGAAGGGGGCCTGTTGCAGGGCGGGGTGCAGGGCAGCCCCGTCCTGAGGCTGCTGCTGCGCTGGGTGCGCAGGCCGCTGCTGCCCGTCATGCGGCTGTGGCGGCGCAACATCCAGCTCAAGGTCGTCGTCACGACACTGCTGATGTCGTTGGGCGTCGTCCTGCTGCTGGGCTTCGTCGTCATCGGCCAGGTGCGCAACGGGCTGCTGGACGCCAAGGTGAAGGCGTCCCAGAGCCAGGCCACCGGCGGATTCGCCGTGGCCAAGCAGAAGGCCGACGAGGCCGCCGGCGCGGCCGCCGCCGACGGGACCCCGGCCGACGGCGGCGCCTCGCAGAACGTCATCGAATGGATGAGCGAGCTCGTCCTGTCGCTGTCCAGCGGCGGCCAGGGCGCCTTCGACGTGGTCACCCTGCCCCCCGGCGACGTCAGCGGCGTCGCCCGCGGGCCGCGCGCCTCCGGCTTCGTCGACCCCGACAAGAGCGTCCCGGAGAAGCTGCGCGAGCAGGTCTACAGCAGCACCGGTGCGGCCCAGAGCTACTCCCGGATCATCTACCTCAACGACAAGGAATCCCAGCCGGCCCTGGTCATCGGCAAGCAGGTCAACGACCCCAACGGCGATCCGTACGAGCTGTACTACCTCTTCCCGCTCACCCAGGAGGAGAAGTCGCTGAGCCTGGTCAAGGGGACGCTGGCGACCGCCGGGCTGTTCGTCGTCGTCCTCCTCGGGGCCATCGCCTGGCTCGTGGTGCGGCAGGTCGTCACGCCGGTGCGGATGGCCGCCGGGATCGCCGAGCGGCTCTCCGCCGGACGGCTCCAGGAACGGATGAAGGTCACCGGCGAGGACGACATCGCACGCCTCGGCGAGGCCTTCAACAAGATGGCCCAGAACCTCCAGCTGAAGATCCAGCAACTGGAGGACCTGTCCCGGATGCAGCGACGGTTCGTGTCCGACGTCTCGCACGAACTGCGGACGCCGCTGACGACCGTACGCATGGCCGCCGACGTCATCCACGACGCCCGGGTCGACTTCGACCCCATCACCGCACGGTCCGCCGAACTGCTCGCCGACCAGCTCGACCGGTTCGAGACACTCCTCGCGGACCTGCTGGAGATCAGCCGCTTCGACGCCGGCGCCGCCGCCCTCGAGGCCGAGCCGATCGACCTCAGGGAGGTCGTCCGGCGGGTCGTCAGCGGGGCCGCGCCGCTCGCCGAACGCAAGGGGACGACCGTACGCGTCATCGGCGACCAGCAGCCCGTCGTCGCCGAGGCCGACGCCCGGCGGGTGGAGCGGGTGCTGCGGAACCTGGTGGTCAACGCCGTGGAACACGGCGAGGGCAAGGACGTCATCGTCAAGCTGGCCGCCGCGGGCGGGGCCGTCGCGATCGCCGTGCGCGACTACGGAGTCGGCCTCAAGCCCGGCGAGGCCACCCGTGTCTTCAGCCGGTTCTGGCGCGCCGACCCGGCACGCGCGCGTACCACCGGCGGTACCGGTCTGGGGCTGTCCATCGCCCTGGAGGACGCCCGGCTGCACGGCGGCTGGCTGCAGGCCTGGGGAGAGCCCGGCGGCGGCTCGCAGTTCCGGCTGACGCTGCCCAGGACCGCCGACGAGCCGCTGCGGGGCTCGCCGATACCGCTCGAACCCAAGGACTCCCGCCGCAACCGAGGAGCCCTCGACGAAGCCGGTCTGCCGCGCGGCGGCGGCCAGAAGAGCGCGACGGTGCCGATGCAGCCCGCCGGCGAACAGCTGTCGGCCGCCCGGAGCCAGCTCACGCCCCGGATGGGCACCTCGGCCCCCACGGCCGACCCGACGGCGCTGCCCGGCAACGGCGCGCGCGTGGTGCCCCGCCCCGCCCCGGGCACGGGCAGCGGCGGAAGCGGCGGCGGACGCGGGGAGGACGAGCCGCGGGCTGTGGGGGCAGCCGGGGCAGCCGGCACAGGCGGGGCCGCTGGGGAAGCCGGCGCAGGACGCGACGAGCACCCGGAGCGGACGGAAGCGGCCGGTACCGGGGATGTGCCCGGCCTCGGTGACGCGGCCGACACGGGCGACACGCGTGAAACGGCACTGAGGGGGACTTCGGACCGGCACAGAGCCGGAGCGGAGGGCTCGAACGAGCAAGGGGAGGCATTTCGTGGGCGCTGAGTGGCGCGAGGGGGGAACCCGGCGCACGCCGGGGCGCGCGGTGGCGTACGCCACCTGTGGCGTCGTCCTGCTGGCCGGGTGCGCCTCGATGCCCGACAGCGGGGATCTGCGCGGCGTCGAATCCACACCGCGCCAGGACACCCAGGTACGGGTGTTCGCGATGCCGCCCCGGGACGACGCACAGCCACTGGAGATCGTCCAGGGCTTCCTCGAAGCGCTCACCAGCGACGACCCCGGTTACGCGACGGCACGGCAGTACCTGACCGAGAAGGCCGCCCAGAAATGGGAGCCGGAACGGTCCACGACGGTCCTCACGGACGGACCGGCGACCGATGCCGGGCCCACCGGGACCCGAGACGACGCCGACGACTACTCGTACACCCTCACCGGCACCAGGGTCGCCACCGTCGACGCACAGCAGTCGTACGCGCCCGCCTCGGGCGAGTACGGCCAGGTGGTCCACCTCAGCCGTGACAAGAAGAACGGGCAGTGGCGCATCGACGCCCTCCCGCAGGGCGTCGTCATGGGCAAGTCGGACTTCCAGCGCAACTACGTGTCCGTCAACAAGTACTACTTCGCCTCCAACACCACGGCCGACGGCTCCGACGGTTCCCGACAGCCCATGGCGGTCGCCGACCCCGTCTACGTCCGTGAACGCGTCGACCCGATGACGCAGATGGTGCGCTCCGTGCTCACGGGCCCCACCAGCTGGCTCCGGCCCGTCGTCAGATCCAGCTTCCCCACCGGGACCGCGCTCCCCAAGGGCGTCACCGCACTGACCCCCGACGACCAGAACAAGCTCACCGTCCCGCTGAACGACAAGGCCGTCCACATCGGCCAGGGCAAGTGCGACGAGATGGCGGCCCAGCTGCTGTTCTCCCTCCGCAGCCTGACCCCCGCCGTCGACGAGATCGCGCTGCGCGCGGGCGGCACCCAACTGTGCTCCCTCACCGAGGAACGAGCCGCGGCCGTCGCCGCCCGCGGCTCCGAGACCAACCCCGGCTACCTGTACTTCATCGACGGCCAGCACCGCCTCGAACGGATGACGAGCGGCAGCGGCAACACCAAGGCCGACCCCGTGCCCGGAGCGCTCGGCGACGGCGCCAAGGCACTGCGCTCGGTGGCCGTGTCCCGCGACGAACACAGCGCCGCGGGAGTCGCGCTCGACGGCAAGGCGCTCTACGTCACCTCCACCGTCTCCGGCAGCTCCATCGGCGACCCCGTACTCCAGAGCAAGGGCAAGACGGAGACCGACCGGCTCACCACCCCCAGCTGGGACACCCAGGGCGACCTGTGGGTCGCCGACCGCGACCCCGCCGCGCCTCGGCTGCTCCTGCTGGAGAAGGGCGCCGGCCAGCCGCTGGAGGTGCTCACTCCGGGACTCGACGGCCGTATCAACGCCGTACGGGTGGCCGCCGACGGGGTACGGATCGCGCTCATCGTCGACAAGGGCGGCAAGCAGTCCCTGTTCATCGGCCGGATCGAACGCGGCCAGGGCAACGCCGAGCAGGCGTCCGTGTCGCTCCAGGAACTGCGCTCCGCGACACCGGAGTTGGAACAGGTCACGGCCATGTCATGGGCCGGGGACAGCCGGCTCGTGGTCGTCGGGCGCGAGGCCGGCGGCGTGCAGCAGGTGCAGTACATGCAGTGCGACGGCTCGGTGCCCGAGGCGGGGACGCTCCCCGGCCTCACGGAGGTCACGAGCATCGCCGCCTCCGAGGACAGCGAGATCCCGCTCTTCGCGACCTCCAAGGAAGGGCTGCTGTGGCTGCCCGGCGGAAGCGGGTGGCGGACGCTGAAGGAGACCGCCTCGGCTGCGTTCTACCCCGGGTGACCTTTGCCCCGCCCGGAGGGCGGAGCGTGGGGATCGGGTTTGCGGCGGGGGTTCGGGGCGGCTCGGGCGGCTTGAGGCGGCTCGGGGCTGCTCGGCGTGTGTGACCCGAGGGGTCGGAGTGGGCCGGGGGTTCGGGGGGAACTTCTCGGACCCCTTCTGCCATTGGGGCCCGGGGTTTCTTGAGTGCTCTTTTTCGGCTGCTCTCTTTTTGGTGTTCCGAGCGTTTCAGGTGCCTTCGGCCACCTTCCCGAGAGTTTTCCACAGGGCACCCCGGGCGGTTTTCCACAGGGGTGGCGGGCAGCTTCCGGCGTCGGCACAGTAGTGCACGTGGAAGGCGTTCGCAGGTGGTGGCAGGAACTCGCCAGCCTGGTGCTGCCCGCCGAGTGCGGAGGCTGCGGAAGTGCGCGTACGGTGCTCTGCCCGCAGTGCCGTGCGGCGCTGGACGGGGCCGAGCCGTTCCGGGTCCGTCCGGTGCCGGAACCGCCGGGGCTGCCCGCCGTGCACGCGGCGGCCCGGTACGCGGACGAGGTACGGGCGACGCTGCTGGCCCACAAGGAACGCGGCGCGCTGGCACTGGCGCGACCGCTGGGCGCGGCGCTGGCGGGGGCTGGGGGCCGCCAGTCGGGGCTCGGCTCCCGGCAACGGCTGGACAACCTGGTGGGCGCGCTGACGGTGGTGCCTGGCGGTGCGAGGGTGCTGGGCGGTGGGCCGGTGGTTCTCGTGGACGACGTGGTGACGACGGGCGCTTCGCTGGCGGAGGCCGCGCGGGCGGTTCGGGCGGTGCGGGCGGTTCGGGTGGCTGCGGCGGCGCAGTGGGCGGGACAGGGGCAGAGTGGGCGGTGTGAGGAGGAGGCGAAGGGTGCGTTGTGTGGTGAAGGGGCGACGGCCGGGTACGTGGGTAGGACTCGGGAAGACAGTAAGAAGCTGTCAAGGCTGTCGGGAGCGGAGGTGACAGGCGTGGACGGGGTGTCGAGAGCTCCGGACGACGCGGGCGGAGCCGGTGACGTGCTCTGCGCGGCCGTGGTCGCCGCGTCGCCGGACTCTTTCGAAATAAACCGGAACTGAGTGAGAACTTGCGTCGTTGCAGGTAATGAGAGGGCCAATTCGCCTGAACGGAGGTACGCCGCAGTAGAGGGTGACGACATCCGTCCGGGCGAGATATGTTCGGTTGTGAGGGAAAGCCGCAGGCCACACCTCTCATATCTGAATGCTGTGCTGCGGTTTTCGAAATCTTCCGCAGCACCTGGGGTGTAGATCTCGCCCATGGGGGAGGAGGAGGTGGAAGTCACCGAGTCCGAGGTTCCGGTGCTCACCGGAGCCTGGTGCAAAAGGGAGACGCTCCGCACCGAAGCGGAGTGATCCGGGAACGGAGTTCTGCGTGGACATCGTCGTCAAGGGCCGCAAGACCGAGGTGCCCGAGCGGTTCCGCAAGCACGTGGCCGACAAGCTGAACCTGGAGAAGATCCAGAAGCTCGACGGCAAGGTGATCAGCCTCGACGTGGAGGTGTCCAAGGAGCCCAACCCCCGACAGGCCGACCGGTGCGACCGAGTGGAGATCACACTCCGGTCCCGCGGCCCTGTGATCCGGGCGGAGGCGGCCGCCAGCGACCCGTACGCGGCGCTCGACCTGGCGGCGGAGAAGCTGGATGCCCAGCTGCGCAAGCAGCACGACAAGCGTTACACGCGCCGCGGCGCCCGCAGGATCTCCGCGGCGGAGGTTTCCGACTACGTCCCCGGTGTGGCGACGCTCAACGGCAACGGCCGTCCCGTCCCCGCCGACGAGTCGGACAGCGTGCCGACCAAGCGGATCGGTTCGCTGGAGGTGCAGGGCGACGGCCCCCTCGTGGTGCGCGAGAAGACCCACGTCGCCGCTCCGATGACTCTCGACCAGGCCCTCTACGAGATGGAACTGGTCGGACACGACTTCTATCTGTTCGTCGACTCCGAGACCAAGCAGCCCAGCGTCGTCTACCGGCGTCACGCCTACGACTACGGCGTGATCTACCTCGACACCGACCCGATGGTGGCCCAGGCGCACTCGCCCGAGGCGGGCGGCGCGTTGGGCGGCTGACGCTGCTGCCCGGTGACAGCTGAGCGGTGTGCCCCTGGAGCGCTGTGTGCGCCCCCAGGGGCACCCGTGTGCGACCCCTTCGGGCACCGCTCTGTCACCGCGTTGTCGTCCGGGCATGGAATCATGGCCAGGGCGGCTCAACCGGTGGGCCGCTGCCTTGGGTTGGCGACGGCACATGACCACGGCCACAGCCTTCAGGGGGAGGAACGATGGCGGACAGCTTCGGACCGATGCGGGACGACGATGCCGACGACGGCGTCGTCGGCATGGGCCCGGACGGGGGCACCTCACGCAAGGAGCCGATCAGAGTCCTTGTCGTGGACGACCACGCCCTGTTCCGCCGCGGACTGGAGATCGTGCTCGCGGCCGAGGAGGACATCCAGGTCGTCGGCGAGGCGGGTGACGGCGCCGAGGCCGTGGACAAGGCGGCCGACCTGCTGCCGGACATCGTGCTGATGGACGTACGGATGCCCAAGCGCGGCGGTATCGAGGCCTGCACCTCCATCAAGGAGGTGGCTCCCAGCGCGAAGATCATCATGCTGACGATCAGCGACGAGGAGGCCGACCTCTACGAGGCGATCAAGGCGGGCGCGACCGGCTATCTCCTCAAGGAGATCTCCACGGACGAGGTCGCCACCGCGATCCGCGCGGTCGCCGACGGGCAGTCACAGATCAGCCCCTCCATGGCGTCGAAGCTGCTCACCGAGTTCAAGTCGATGATCCAGCGGACCGACGAGCGTCGCCTCGTTCCCGCGCCTCGGTTGACGGACCGGGAGCTGGAGGTGCTCAAGCTGGTCGCCACGGGAATGAACAACCGTGACATCGCCAAGGAGTTGTTCATCTCCGAGAACACCGTGAAGAACCATGTGCGCAACATCCTGGAGAAGCTTCAGCTGCACTCCAGGATGGAGGCGGTCGTCTACGCGATGCGGGAGAAGATTCTCGAGATCCGGTGAGCCGGACCGCCGGATCGCCGGATCGCCGGATCGCCGGACCGTCGGATCGCCGGACCGCGGTGAGCCATTGAGCCGGGCCTGGGCCCGGCTCGGTGCTGACGCAGCCCGGCTCGGACGCGGCGCGGGCCCGGGTCAGGCCAGTGCGCGGGTGAGTTCTCGGGCGAGGGGCTCGCGCAGGTCAGGGGCGTCCACTCGCTCGACGCGTACGTCCGTGCAGTCCACCCAGGTCGCCGCCTCGAGCAGGGCCTGGGCCACCGCCGGGACCGCCTTCGGGCCGTCCAGAGTGACCTGCCTGGCGATCAGGGTGCGGCCCTCGCGCGCGGGGTCGACGCGGCCGACGAGCCGGCCGCCGGCCAGGACCGGCATCGCGAAGTAGCCGTGGATCCGCTTCGGCTTGGGGACGTAGGCCTCCAGCCGGTGGGTGAAGCCGAAGATCCGCTCGGTGCGCGCCCTCTCCCAGATCAGGGAGTCGAAGGGGGACAGGAGCGTGGTGCGGTGGCGGCCGGGCGGGGGCGTTTGCAGAGCCGCCGGGTCGGCCCAGGCGGGCTTGCCCCAGCCTTCGACCGTGACCGGTACCAGGCCCGAGTCGGCGATCACGGTGTCGACCTGCTCGCCCTTGAGACGGTGGTAGTCGGCGATGTCCGCGCGCGTGCCCACGCCGAGCGACTGGCCGGCCAGGCGGACGAGGCGGCGCAGGCACTCGGTGTCGTCCAGCTCGTCGTGCAGCAGGTCGGCGGGGACGGCGCGTTCGGCGAGGTCGTACACGCGCTTCCAGCCGCGCCGCTCGACGCAGACCACCTCGCCGTACATCAGCGCGCGTTCCACCGCGACCTTGGTGCCGGACCAGTCCCACCACTCGCTGGTCTTCTTCGCGCCGCCCAATTCGGTGGCGGTGAGGGGGCCTTCGGTGCGGAGCTGCTTGATGACCTGCTCGTACGTGCCGTCCGGGAGAGCGTGGTTCCAGTGCGGGCGGGCCCGGTAGGCGCGACGGCGGAAGGCGAAGTGGGGCCATTCCTCGATGGGGAGGATGCAGGCGGCGTGGGACCAGTACTCGAAGGCGTGCGGTCGTGCCGCGGGCGTGCCCGCGGACTCGGGCTTCCAGTACGCGTCCTCGATCGTCTTGCGGCCTACCGCTCCCAGGCGGGCGTAGGGGATCAGCTCGTGGGAGCGGGCCAGGACCGAGATGGTGTCGAGCTGGACCGCGCCGAGGTGACGGAGGACGCCGCGGACTCCGGCCCTGCGGTCGGGTGTGCCGAGGAAGCCCTGCGCGCGTAGGGCGATGCGGCGGGCTTCGTCTGCCGAGAGGGTGGTGTCGGGGCGCGGGGTCGTCATGGCTCGCACGATAGGGGGTGGGACTGACAGTGCGGGGTGAGCTGGGGGTTTGAGGGGTTGGGGGTGGGGGTGAGGGCGGCTTCGCCGCCCGTTTCGCCCCCGCCGCCCTTACCTTTTCCCGTCCCTGGGGGCTGCGCCCCCGGACCCCCGCTTTCGGCCTGGACGGCCTCGTCCTCAAACGCCGGACGGGCTCGTCGGGCCCTCGGAGGCACCGGAGGGTGCCGGAACGTACGGCGCTGTCGAGGGCAGTCCCAGGTCCGACGGGAGCAGGGAGGCCAGCCAGCAGTCGCGGCGTACGCCTTTGTTGGCGATGGCCGAGCGGAGGGTGCCTTCCAGGGTGAAGCCGGCGTTCTCGGCGACCGCGCGGGAGGCGGTGTTGCCGATTTCGGCCCGCCATTCGATGCGGTCGACGGGCAGGGTGGTGAAGGCCCAGCGGGCCGCGGTGAGGGTGGCCTCGGTGGTGTAGCCGTGACCGCGGTGTTCCTTGGCCGCCCAGAAGCCGACCTCGGCCGTGCCGGGGGAGCGCATGGTGAGGCTGAGGACGCCGGTGAGGTCTCCGTCGGGGAGGAAGACGCCGAAGGTGAACATGGAGCCGCTCGCCCAGCCTTCCGGGGCGAGCAGTTCGGTGAAGCTTCGGGCGTGCTCGGGGAGGTAGGGGGAGGGGATCGTGGTCCAGCGCTGGATGTCGGGGTCCTGGGCGGCGAAGTACACGGCGTCGGTGTCCTGCGGGTCGAGGGGGCGCAGGACGAGGCGGGGGGTGGTGAGGGTGGCGGGCTCGGGCTCCATCGGCCGATTCTGCGCGGGGTGTCCCGGCGGGCGCCATCTTTTTGCGGTGTGTGAGCGCGTGATCACAATTCGCGCAATTCGTCCGGCGGACGCGGCACCATCGGCGGGGCCCGGCCGTTGTCCTCTTTGAAGAAGATTTTGGAGCAGGTGCGCAGCAGTGTGTGGTCCTCGTCGCGGCAGGCCTCCCGGGGTGGCGGGGTCCTCGCATACGATGGCCGTTGCTCAGCAAGTCCACTGGAAATCGACCGTCCCAGGCCCGACCGGCAAGGAGACCAACCCCCGTGTCCGTCCTCTCGAAGATCATGCGTGCAGGCGAAGGCAAGATCCTGCGCAAGCTGCACCGCATCGCGGACCAGGTCAACTCCATCGAAGAGGACTTCGTCGACCTCTCCGACGCCGAGCTGCGGGCCCTCACCGATGAGTACAAGCAGCGGTACGCCGACGGTGAGAGCTTGGACGACCTGCTGCCCGAGGCGTTCGCCACTGTGCGCGAGGCCGCCAAGCGTGTCCTCGGTCAGCGTCACTACGACGTGCAGATCATGGGTGGTGCCGCCCTGCACCTCGGCTATGTGGCCGAGATGAAGACCGGTGAGGGCAAGACGCTCGTCGGCACGCTGCCCGCGTATCTGAATGCGCTGTCCGGCAAGGGCGTCCACCTGATCACGGTCAATGACTATCTGGCCGAGCGCGACTCCGAGATGATGGGTCGTGTCCACAAGTTCCTGGGCCTGGAAGTCGGCTGCATCCTCGCCAACATGACGCCGGCGCAGCGCCGTGAGATGTACGCGTGCGACATCACGTACGGCACGAACAACGAGTTCGGCTTCGACTACCTGCGCGACAACATGGCGTGGGCGCAGGACGAGCTGGTCCAGCGCGGCCACAACTTCGCCATTGTCGACGAGGTCGACTCCATCCTGGTCGACGAGGCGCGTACGCCGCTGATCATCTCGGGTCCGGCGGACCAGGCCACCAAGTGGTACGGCGACTTCGCCAAGCTGGTGACGCGCCTGAAGAAGGGCGAGGCCGGCAACCCGCTCAAGGGCATCGAGGAGACCGGCGACTACGAGGTCGACGAGAAGAAGCGCACGGTAGCCATTCACGAGGCCGGTGTCAGCAAGGTCGAGGACTGGCTGGGCATCGACAACCTCTACGAGTCCGTGAACACCCCTCTGGTGGGCTACCTGAACAACGCCATCAAGGCGAAGGAGCTCTTCAAGAAGGACAAGGACTACGTCGTCATGGACGGCGAAGTCATGATCGTCGACGAGCACACGGGCCGTATCCTCGCCGGCCGCCGGTACAACGAGGGCATGCACCAGGCGATCGAGGCGAAGGAAGGGGTGGACATCAAGGACGAGAACCAGACGCTCGCCACGATCACCCTTCAGAACTTCTTCCGCCTGTACAAGCGCCACGACCACAACGAGAAGGAACAGCCCGGCCTCTGCGGCATGACCGGTACGGCGATGACCGAGGCCGCCGAGTTCCACCAGATCTACAAGCTCGGCGTGGTCCCGATCCCGACGAACCGGCCGATGGTCCGTAAGGACCAGTCCGACCTGATCTACCGCACCGAGGTCGCGAAGTTCGAGGCGGTCGTCGACGACATCGCCGAGAAGCACGAGAAGGGTCAGCCGATCCTCGTCGGTACGACGTCGGTCGAGAAGTCCGAGTACCTGTCGCAGCAGCTCTCCAAGCGGGGTGTCCAGCACGAGGTGCTGAACGCCAAGCACCACGAGCGTGAGGCGTCGATCGTCGCCCAGGCGGGCCGCAAGGGTGCCGTGACGGTCGCCACCAACATGGCCGGCCGTGGTACCGACATCAAGCTCGGCGGCAACCCCGACGACCTCGCGGAGGCGGAGCTGCGCCAGCGTGGCCTCGACCCCGAGGAGCACATCGAGGAGTGGGCCGCCGCGCTGCCCGCCGCCCTGGAGAAGGCCGAGCAGGCCGTCAAGGCCGAGTTCAACGAGGTCAAGGAGCTGGGTGGCCTCTACGTGCTGGGTACCGAGCGGCACGAGTCGCGTCGTATCGACAACCAGCTGCGCGGTCGTTCCGGCCGTCAGGGCGACCCGGGCGAGTCCCGTTTCTACCTGTCGCTGGGTGACGACCTGATGCGGCTGTTCAAGGCGCAGATGGTCGAGCGCGTGATGTCGATGGCGAACGTGCCGGACGACGTGCCGATCGAGAACAAGATGGTCACGCGCGCGATCGCGTCCGCGCAGTCGCAGGTGGAGCAGCAGAACTTCGAGACGCGTAAGAACGTCCTGAAGTACGACGAGGTGCTCAACCGGCAGCGTGAGGTCATCTACGGTGAGCGGCGCCGCGTTCTGGAGGGCGAGGACCTTCAGGAGCAGATCCACCACTTCATGGACGACACGATCGACGCGTACGTCGGCGCGGAGACCGCCGAGGGCTTCCCGGAGGACTGGGACCTGGACCGGCTGTGGGGCGCCTTCAAGCAGCTCTACCCGGTGAAGGTCACCGTCGAGGAGCTGGAGGAGGCGGCCGGTGACCGTGCCGGTCTGACCGCCGAGTTCATCTCCGAGTCCATCAAGGACGACATCCGCGAGCAGTACGAGTCGCGGGAGTCGCAGCTCGGTTCCGAGATCATGCGTGAGCTGGAGCGGCGGGTCGTGCTGTCGGTCCTGGACCGCAAGTGGCGCGAGCACCTCTACGAGATGGACTACCTCCAGGAGGGCATCGGTCTGCGCGCGATGGCGCAGAAGGACCCGCTGGTGGAGTACCAGCGCGAGGGCTTCGACATGTTCTCCGCGATGATGGACGGCATCAAGGAGGAGTCCGTCGGCTACCTGTTCAACCTGGAGGTCCAGGTCGAGCAGCAGGTCGAGGAGGTCCCGGTGGCGGATGCCGCGCCGGTCGACATGGAGAAGCAGGACGTGGTGCCGGCGCAGGCGGGTTCGCGTCCGGAGATCCGGGCGAAGGGTCTGGACGCTCCGCAGCGTCGTCAGCTGCACTTCTCGGCTCCGACGGTGGACGGCGAGGGCGGCACGATCGAGGGCGACTTCGACAGTGACGAGGACGAGCCGGTGCGTTCGGAGGCCGATGGCCTCACGCGCGCGGAGCGTCGCAAGCAGGCGAAGGCCGGGCGGCGTCGGAAGAAGTAGGGCGCGGCTGCCTGCGGCGGGGCGTCTTCGGGGCGCGCCGGCTGCCGGACCGTGGCGTGTGATGCGTGACGGTGTGGCGTGACGTGTGTGTCGTGCCGTGTGTGTCGTATGTCGTGACGGCGCTGTGGGCTTCGTAGCGGCTTGGGGGCCGGGTCACCTTCGGGTGGCCCGGCCCTTTGCCGTGGGGCGGTTCTGGGGCGGCTCAGTCGTCCTGGGGGTGGGGCCTGCGGGTGCCGTCGAGTTCCACCGCGGTGCAGCGCCAGCGGTGGTCGGTGCCGAGTTCCAGGCGGAAGGCCATGGCCCGTAGGCGGTCGCCGGCACCGATGCGGGCGAAGGCCTCGATGGCGCCGGGGCGGGGGACGTAGTAGCCGATGTCCCGGACGACGGGGCGGGCGCCCCGGGTGGTGCGCAGGGGGCCGCTTTCGGCGAGGTGGGCCAGGTCGTCGTAGGCGTGGCCGAGGGTGTGCCGGAGCATGAAGTGCACGGGGCGCCGGCCGGTCAGGACCGCGAGGAGGCGGTCGGCGAAGACGTCTGTGGGGCGAGGCTGGGAGACGGGGCGGCGGGGGGTCCGGGTCTCGGGCTGGGTCTGGGTCTGCGCGGGGACGGTCGGGGAACCGGTGGCCTTGGTGGGGACGCCGGAACCGGGTCGGGGGGTCGGGTGGTGGGTGAGGGACCGGGGGGTTGTGGGGCGTCCGTCGGTGGGGCGGGGGCGGGGGGGGGGGGGGGTGCCGGGGGGGCCCGGGGGGGGGGGGGCGCCCGGGCGGGCGGGCCGGTCGCGGCGGCGCCGGGTGCCGTACGGGGGGCGCCGCCGCCAGGGGTGCGGGGTGGGGCGCCCGCGGGGCGGCGGGTGTCGCGTCGGCCGGGAGGGCGGGTGCCGGGGTGGTGCTGCGTCCTCGTCATGACCTTGTTCATGGGTGTCCCCGTTCGGTGGGCTCGGCTCTACCAGTCGGTAACTTGCCGTTGTGGATCTTGTACGGGGTCGCGGTGTGTGACGGCAAGGAAGCGGAGAGTCCTCGAAGGAGGGGTGGGAGGTTCACCTATCAGGGGTGGTCGGGGGTGGTGGAAGCCCGGTGCCGCGGGGGCGGGCCGGGTGAGTGGCGTGGCTCGGGGTTGACGGTCGCGGGGGTGCGGGCAGGGGCCCGAAAGGGGACGGCCGCACGTATCCTGAAGGCCCTCGGGGAGACGCGGAACCGTCTCCGCCCCGGGGCACCGAGGCACCGAGTCCGAGCCTGCGACCACGAAAGAGCGGCCAGCCATGCGCGTCTACGTCCCCCTGACCCTCCCCGGCCTCGCCGAGGCGCACAAGACGGGTGAGCTGGGGTCCGGGCCGCTCGTCGCGTACGCCGTCACGCCCGCGTTGCGCGAGTGGTATGTCTCCGACGACATCGAGGAGCTGGAGTACGCGGCGCTCAGCAGGGCCGCGCTCGCCTCGCTGCGGTTGCTCGCGGCGGATCCGGGCGCCCCGCGGCGCCGGGTCGTGGTCGCCGTCGACGTACCCGACCGCGCGGCCGCCGCGGACCCCGACCGGGGGCTCGACCCGGCGGCGCTGGGCGAGGTCCGGGTGACGGGTGCCGCGCCGCTGGCCAAGGTGGCCGCGGTGCACGTCGACGCCGGTGAGGCCGAGACGGACGTGACCGCCGCGGCGGAGGCGGTCGTGGCGGCGGACGGCGGGGACGACGACGCGCAGTTCGTCGTGGACGGGGCCGAGGACCATGAGCTGTTGTGGTTCGCGAGGCAGGAGATCCCGACTCTGGTGGGGTCGGGCGACTGAGGTCGGGCGACGGGGCTCGGGCGATTGAGGTCGGGCGACTGGGTTCGGGCGGCCGGCTGCCGGGTCCCGATCTGTGGGCGTGCCGATCTGTGGGGTGAGCAGACCCAAGGGCGCGCCGATCTGTGGGCGGGCAGACCCGAGGGCGGGCATCTACGGGCGTGCCGGTGCGTCGAGCTGCCCTGAGCCGTCGGTGTGCCTGGTCCGGCGGGTTGGGCGCCGCTTCGGTCGGTCACTTGATTGTCGGTGGTGGCGGGTACGTTTGCAGGTATGGGGAAGCACGAAGCGGCGCACATCGTCTGGGACTGGAACGGGACGCTGTTCCACGACAACGACGCGATCATCGGGGCGACGAACGCGGCATTCGTCGAGCTGGGGCTGGAGCCGATCACGCTGGAGCGGTACCGGGCGTTGTACTGCGTTCCGGTGCCGAAGTTCTACGAGCGGCTGATGGGCAGGCTGCCCACCGATGCCGAGTGGGAGGTCATGGACGACGTCTTCCACCGGTACTACGCCGAGCACCGGGTGGGGTGCGGGCTCACCGAGGGTGTGGTGGAGCTGCTCGCGGGGTGGCGGTCGGCGGGGCACAGCCAGTCCCTGCTGAGCATGTACGTGCACGATGAGCTCGTGCCGCTGGTCCGGGGGTTCGGGATCGAGCCGCACTTCGTACGGGTAGACGGGCGGACCGGGCCCTCCGGCGGCAGCAAGGCCGAGCACATGGTGCGGCACCTGGAGGCGCTCACCGGCGTGCAGGCGGCGCGCACGGTGGTGATCGGGGACGCCGCCGATGACGCGGTGGCCGCGTTGCATGTGGGCGCGCGGGCCGTCCTGTACACCGGGGGGTCGCACAGTCGGGCCAGCCTCGAGGTGGTGGGGGTGCCCGTGGTGGACACGCTGGGGGAGGCGGTGGAGGTCGCGGGGCGGTTGGCTGCGGCTGCGTAGGGGTTTGCGGGCTTGCGGGCCGGTGCCTCGAGCGTCGGATCGGGTGCGGCGTCGCGTGGCGTCCTGGGGGTCCTGGGGGCGCCGCACCCGTCTGTTGGGTCAGGTCAGTCAGGTCAGGTCACGTCACTGGTGCCTTCGTGCGGAGCACCTTCAGGAACTCGCGCATCCAGGCCGAGTGGTCCGGCCAGGCGCGGGCGGAGACCAGGGTGCCGTCGACCACGGCCTCGGCGTCCTGGAAGGTGGCGCCTGCCGACTGCATGTCGAGCTCCAGGGCCGGGTACGCCGTGACGCGTCGGCCGCGGAGGGCGTCGGCGGCCGCGGTGAGCAGGGGGCCGTGGCAGATCTGGGCGACGGGTTTGTCGGCGTCGAAGAACGACTTGAGGATCTTGCGGAGTTCGGGATCGTTGCGGAGGTACTCGGGGGCCCGGCCGCCGGGGATGACGACGGCGGCGTACTGGCCGGGGTCGACCTCGGAGAAGGCGAGGTCGGCGGGCCAGGTGTAGCCGGGCTTCTCGGTGTAGGTGTCGAAGCCGGGTTCGAAGTCGTGGACGACGAACTGGAGCTTTTTGCGGGCGGGGGCGGCGATGTGGACCTCGTAGCCTTCCTCGCGGAGGCGCTGGTAGGGGTAGAGGACTTCCAGGGATTCCGCTGCGTCGCCGGTGACGATAAGGATTTTCGCGGACATGGTGGGCGGCTCCTCTCGGGCGGGCGTTGCTCTGGGCAACGTGCCTCTTGGGGGTGGGCTTGCCAAGAGGGGGCGCTTTCAGCGTCCCGCGCGGTGGGGTCGGCGTCGACTTTTCTCGCCCCCGCCGCCCCTACCCGTCCCATCCCAGGGGCTCCGCCCCTTCCACCCCACCAGGGGCTCCGCCCCTGCGCCCCGGCGGGGACTGCGTCCCCTGCACCCCACCAGGGGCTCCGCCCCCGCGCCCCGGCGGGCCTGCGCCCCGCACCCCTCCGGGCTCCGCCCCTGCACTCCCCAGGGGCTCCGCCCCGCACCCCGGCGGGGACTGTGTCCCCTGCACCCACCAGGGGCTCCGCCCCTCCCCGCCCCTGAGGGCCCGCGCCCCTGCGCCCCCGTACCCTCTCAGGACCCCGCCCCGCCTCCCACCACGACCCCGCCTCCCGCCACCGCTCCAGCCGCCCCCCTTCCCACGTCGCCCCCCGTTTTGCCTCTGTGCAGAACGGCAAAGTTCTGGGTCGGGTTTTGTACACATACGGCTCATGACGGGGGGCCCGGGAGGGGCGATAGCCTTGGTGGCGTGATCAGCGCGATAGCTTGCGGGGGCACTGTTGCCTCCGCCCTGCGCCCGGTGTGTGCGGACCATCTCCGCAGCCGGGCGGCGGACGCTGGTCGGCGCGGGCGGGACGGGGTCGAGAGGGCCCCCAGGACGCCGTGCACCCCCTGGATGCACCTGGCGCGGAGAGCAGCGTCACACCCGGGAGTGGTGTCGAGAATGGCTGATAACCCCCCGCTCATCTCACCTTGCGGCATAGCGTCGGAACAGACCGGAGACCCCGGGCCGTGGCGTCGAGCCGCAGGGGAAGAGACCGTACTTCACGTACTTCCTTCTACGTCACGCAACGGCGCGCGACAGGAGCCAGAGGACAATGCAGACCAAGCTGGACGAAGCCAAGGCCGAGCTGCTCGAGAGGGCGGCGCGGGTCGCTGAGAACAGCCCGGTCGGGGGGCATCTACCGACTGGGACGACGGGCGAGGGTGGCGGTACTCCGGGGACCCCGGACCACGCCTCCCTCCTCGCGTTCCTCCAGCGCTACTACCTGCACACCGCCCCGGAGGACCTGAACGGCCGTGACCCGGTCGACGTCTTCGGAGCCGCGCTCTCGCACTACCGGCTGGCCGAGAACCGGCCGCAGGGGACGGCCAACGTACGGGTCCACACGCCGACCGTCGAGGAGAACGGGTGGACGTGCAGCCACTCGGTCGTCGAGGTCGTGACCGACGACATGCCGTTCCTCGTCGACTCCGTCACCAACGAGCTGACCCGGCAGGGGCGGGGGATCCACCTCGTCATCCACCCGCAGGTCGTCGTGCGGCGCGATGTGGCCGGCAAGCTCATCGAGGTGCTGAACACCCCGCCGGCCGCGGGGGAGCTGCCGCACGACGGGCATGTCGAGTCGTGGATCCACGTCGAGATCGACCGTGAGACCGACCGGGCCGACCTGAAGCAGATCACCGCCGACCTGGTGCGCGTCCTGTCCGACGTGCGGGAGGCCGTCGAGGACTGGGAGAAGATGCGGGACACCGCGCTGCGGGTCGCCGATCAGCTCCGGGAGGAGCCCGTCCCCGGTGATCTGGCGCGGCCCGAGGTCGACGAGGCCCGTGAGCTGCTGCGCTGGCTGGCCGCCGACCACTTCACGTTCCTCGGCTACCGGGAGTACCAGCTGCGCGGGGATGATTCCCTCACCGCCGTGCCCGGCACCGGGCTCGGCATTCTGCGCTCCGATCCCCAGCATGCCGACCCCGACAGCCACCACAGCCACCCCGTCAGCCCCTCCTTCGAGCGGCTGCCCGCCGACGCCCGCGCCAAGGCGCGTGAGCACAAGCTGCTGGTGCTGACCAAGGCGAACAGCCGGGCCACCGTGCACCGGCCCTCCTACCTCGACTACGTCGGTGTGAAGAAGTTCGACAAGGACGGGAACGTCGTCGGGGAGCGGCGCTTCCTCGGGCTGTTCTCCTCCGCCGCCTACACCGAGTCCGTGGTGCGGGTGCCGGTCGTGCGGCGCAAGGTCGAGGCCGTGCTCAAGGGCGCCGGGTTCTCGCCCAACAGCCACGACGGGCGCGACCTGCTCCAGATCATGGAGACCTACCCGCGCGACGAGCTCTTCCAGACGCCGGTGGACGAACTGCGGTCCATCGTCACGTCCGTGCTCTATCTCCAGGAGCGGCGCCGGCTGCGGCTGTACCTGCGGCAGGACGAGTACGGGCGCTACTACTCGGCGATCGTCTACCTGCCCCGCGACCGGTACACCACGGGCGTCCGGCTGCGGATCATCGACATCCTCAAGGAGGAGCTCGGCGGCACGAACGTCGACTTCACCGCCTGGAACACCGAGTCGATCCTGTCCCGGCTGCACTTCGTCGTGCGGGTCCCGCAGGGCACCGAGCTGCCGGAGCTGTCCGACGCCGACAAGGAGCGCATCGAGGCGCGGCTCGTCGAGGCGGCGCGTTCCTGGGCGGACGCGTTCCAGGAGGCGCTCACGGCCGAGCTCGGCGAGGAGCGGGCCGCGGAGCTGCTGCGGCGCTACGGCAGTGCCTTCGCCGAGGGGTACAAGGCCGACCACAGCCCGCGTTCCGCCGTCGCCGACCTGTGCCATCTGGAGCGGCTCACCGAGGAGCGGAACTTCTCGCTCAGCCTGTACGAGCCGGTGGGTGCCGCGCCCGGCGAGCGTCGCTTCAAGATCTACCGCAAGGGTGACGCGATCTCCCTGTCGGCGGTGCTGCCGGTCCTGAACCGGCTCGGTGTCGAGGTCATCGACGAGCGGCCGTACGAACTGCGCTGCTCGGACCGCACCAATGCCTGGATCTACGACTTCGGCCTGCGGATCCCCAAGTCGCTGGCGGGTCCCGGGGGCGACCTCGGTGACGACGGGCGTGAGCGGTTCCAGGAGGCGTTCTCGGCGACCTGGACCGGCAAGGCGGAGAACGACGGGTTCAACGCGCTGGTGCTGGGCGCCGGGCTGCACTGGCGGCAGGCGATGGTGCTGCGCGCGTACGCCAAGTACCTGCGCCAGGCCGGGTCCACGTTCAGCCAGGACTACATGGAGGACACCCTCCGGACCAATGTCCACACCACCCGGCTGCTCGTGTCGTTGTTCGAGGCGCGGATGTCGCCGGACCGGCAGCGTGCCGGGCACGAGATCGTCGACGCGCTGCTCGAGGAGCTGGACGCCGCCCTCGACGAGGTGGCCTCGCTCGACGAGGACCGGATCCTGCGGTCCTTCCTCACGGTCATCAAGGCGACCCTGCGGACGAACTTCTTCCAGGAGCGCGCGGGCGGCGAGCCGCACGACTACGTGTCCATGAAGTTCGACCCGCAGGCCATCCCGGACCTGCCGGCGCCCCGGCCCGCGTTCGAGATCTGGGTGTACTCGCCGCAGGTGGAGGGCGTGCACCTGCGGTTCGGGAAGGTCGCGCGCGGTGGTCTGCGCTGGTCCGACCGGCGTGAGGACTTCCGTACCGAGGTGCTCGGCCTGGTCAAGGCGCAGATGGTGAAGAACACCGTCATCGTGCCGGTCGGCGCCAAGGGCGGCTTCGTCGCCAAGCAGTTGCCCGACCCGGGCGTGGACCGTGACGCGTGGCTGGCCGAGGGCATCGCCAGCTACAAGACGTTCATCTCGGCGCTGCTCGACATCACCGACAACCTGGTCGGCGGAGAGGTCGTGCCGCCGGCCGACGTCGTGCGGCACGACGAGGACGACACCTACCTGGTGGTCGCCGCCGACAAGGGCACGGCGACGTTCTCCGACATCGCCAACCAGGTCGCGGAGTCGTACAACTTCTGGCTCGGCGACGCCTTCGCCTCCGGTGGTTCGGCCGGCTACGACCACAAGGGCATGGGCATCACCGCCCGCGGTGCCTGGGAGTCCGTGAAGCGGCACTTCCGGGAGCTGGGCGTGGACACCCAGGCCGAGGACTTCACGGTCGTCGGCGTCGGTGACATGTCCGGTGACGTGTTCGGTAACGGCATGCTGCTCAGCGAGCACATCCGGCTGATCGCCGCCTTCGACCACCGGCACATCTTCATCGACCCGAAGCCGGACGCGGCGACCTCCTACGCCGAGCGGCGCCGGCTGTTCGAGCTGCCCCGCTCCAGCTGGGCCGACTACAACGGCGACCTGATCTCGGCCGGCGGCGGTGTCTTCCCGCGGACGGCGAAGGCGATCCCGGTCAACGCCCACATCCGCGAGGCGCTGGGCATCGAGGCGGCCGTCACCAAGCTGACCCCGGCCGACCTGATGAAGGCGATCCTGCGGGCGCAGGTGGACCTGCTGTGGAACGGCGGCATCGGCACGTACGTGAAGTCCGGTGCGGAGTCGAACGCCGACGTCGGCGACAAGGCCAACGACCCGATCCGGGTGGACGGCGCCGACCTGCGCGTCAGGGTCGTCGGCGAGGGCGGCAACCTGGGCCTGACCCAGCTCGGCCGGATCGAGTTCGCGCTGCACGGCGGCAAGATCAACACGGATGCCATCGACAACAGCGCGGGCGTCGACACCTCCGACCACGAGGTGAACATCAAGATCCTGCTCAACGGTCTGGTCGGCGAGGGCGACATGACCGTCAAGCAGCGCAACAAGGTGCTCGCGGAGATGACCGACGAGGTCGGCGCGCTCGTCCTGCGCAACAACTACGCGCAGAACACGGCGATCGCCAACGCCCTCGCCCAGTCCAAGGACATGCTCCACGCCCAGCAGCGCTTCATGCGCCACCTGGTCAGGGAGAAGCACCTGGACCGGGCCCTGGAGTTCCTGCCCACCGACCGGCAGATCCGTGAGCGTCTCGGCGCCGGCCAGGGGCTGACCAGCCCGGAGACGGCCGTCCTGATGGCCTACACGAAGATCACGGTGTCGGACGAGCTGCTGCACACCTCGCTGCCCGACGACCCGTACCTGCGCGGCCTGCTGCACGCGTACTTCCCGACGGCGTTGCGCGAGCGGTTCCCCGAGGGCATCGACAGCCACCCGCTGCGCCGTGAGATCACCACGACCGTCCTGGTCAACGACACGGTCAACACCGGCGGTACGACGTATCTGCACCGGCTGCGGGAGGAGACCGGTGCCTCGCTGGAGGAGATCGTGCGGGCCCAGACCGCGGCCCGGGCGATCTTCCGCTCGGCGCCGGTGTGGGACGCGGTGGAGGAACTCGACAACCGGGTCGAGGCCGATGTCCAGACCCGTATCCGTCTGCACTCGCGGCGGCTCGTCGAGCGCGGTACGCGCTGGCTGCTGAACAACCGGCCGCAGCCGCTCCAGCTCGCCGAGACCGTCGACTTCTTCGCCGAGCGCGTCGAGCAGGTGTGGTCGCAGCTGACGAAGCTGCTGCGGGGCGCGGACCTGGAGTGGTGGCAGCGGATCCACGACGAGCTGGCCGACGCCGGTGTCCCGGACGAGCTGGCCACCCGGGTGGCCGGGTTCTCCTCGGCCTTCCCGGCGCTGGACATCGTCTCGGTGGCCGACCGCATGGGGCGGGACCCGCTGGACGTCGCCGAGGTCTACTACGACCTCGCCGACCGTCTGCACATCGCCCAGCTCATGGACCGCATCATCGAGCTGCCGCGTGCCGACCGCTGGCAGTCCATGGCCCGCGCCTCCATCCGCGAGGACCTGTACGCGGCCCACGCGGCGCTGACGGCGGACGTGCTGGCCGTCGGCAACGGCACCTCGACGCCCGAGCAGCGTTTCAAGGCGTGGGACGAGAAGAACGCGGCGATCCTGGGCCGGGCGCGCACCACGCTGGAGGAGATCCAGAGCTCGGAGACGTTCGACCTGGCCAACCTGTCGGTGGCCATGCGCACGATGCGTACGCTGCTGCGGACGCACTCGTAGGGACCGGGGAAAACCCCGGAAACACGGGAAACAGGGGGTGCCCCCGAGCCGTCGAGGCTCGGGGGCACCCTTTGTTGCGTCCGGTGCGTCCGGTGCGTCCGGTGCGTCCGGTGCGTCCGGTGCGTCCGCCGTTCCGTCAGGCGGGCTTCGGCTTGGGCTTGGGCTTCTTCTTGTCCCCGGTGAACGCCTCGTACGCTTCGAGGACTTCCTCGGTCGGGCCGTCCATGCGCAGCTCGCCGCGCTCCAGCCACAGGACCCGGTCGCAGGTCTCGCGGATCGCGGCGTTGCTGTGGCTGACCAGGAAGACGGTGCCGGCGTGCGCGCGCATCTCCTGGATGCGCTCCGCCGAGCGCGCCTGGAACCGGGCGTCGCCGGTCGACAGCGCCTCGTCGATGAGGAGTACGTCGTGGTCCTTGGCGGCGGCGATGGAGAAGCGCAGCCGGGAGCCCATGCCGGAGGAGTAGGTGCGCATCGGCAGCGAGATGAAGTCGCCCTTCTCGTTGATGCCGGAGAAGTCGACGATCTCCTGGTAGCGCTCCTTGATCTGCTCGCGCGTCATCCCCATGGCGAGTCCGCCCAGGTAGACGTTGCGTTCGCCGGTCAGGTCGCCCATCAGGGCCGCGTTGACGCCGAGGAGGGAGGGCTGGCCGTCGGTGTAGATCTTGCCGTTCTCCACCGGCTGGAGGCCCGCGATCCCCTTGAGCAGGGTCGACTTGCCGGAGCCGTTGGTGCCGATGAGGCCGATCGCCTCGCCCTTGTACGCGACGAAGGTGACGTTCTTGACGGCGTGCACCGTGCGCATGCCGGCGGCCTTCTGGGCCTGCCGGGGGCGGATGATGCGGTTGAGGGCCGCCGTCGCGCTGCCCCGGCCGCTGCCGGTGCCGTTGATCCGGTAGACGATGTCGACGCCGTCCGCGATGACGGTGGGAGCCCGCTCGTCGACGGGCTCGGTGAGCGCGGTGGGCGCGGTGTGCGTTGCGTTCTCAGCCACGGCCGTACGTCTCCTCAGCCTTCCAGAAGTAGATGAAGCCGCCGACGCCGGCGAGCAGCGCCCAGCCGGTCGCGACCAGCCACACGTGGGGCGGCAGCTGGCTCGCGTGGAAGCTGTCGATCAGCGCGAAGCGCATCAGGTCGATGTAGACGGCGGCGGGGTTGGCCCGCAGCAGGTCGGCGACCCAGGTCGGCATGCCCTGGTGCTTCTCGAGCAGGTTGTCGATGCTCCACATCACGCCCGAGATGTACATCCAGGTGCGCAGGATGAACGGCATCAGCTGGGAGATGTCCGGGGTGTTCGCGCCGAGCCGGGCCAGGATCATCGAGACGCCGGCGTTGAAGACGAACTGGAGTGTCAGGGCCGGAAGGACGAGGACCCAGGACAGCGCCGGCGGCACGCCCACGGCGAACAGGATGATCAGCAGGGCGGCCATCGAGAACAGCAGCTGCTGGAGTTGCTGGAGGCAGAACGAGATCGGCAGGGCGGCCCGCGGGAAGTGCAGGGCCCGCACCAGTCCGATGCTGCCGCCGATGGCCCGGGTGCCCGCCATGATCGAGCTCTGCGTGAACGTCCAGACGAACACGCCCGTGACCAGGAACGGGATGAAGTCCGCCACGCCCTTCTTGGTCTCCAGCAGGACACCGAAGATGAAGTAGTAGACCGCCGCGTTCAGCAGCGGGGTCATCACCTGCCAGACCTGGCCCAGCTTCGCCTGGCTGTACTGGGCGGTGAGCTTGGCGGTGGCGAACGCGGTGATGAAGTGGCGGCGCGCCCAGAGCTGGCGGATGTACTCGGGCAGGGACGGGCGGGCGCCGCTGACCGTGAGGCCGTGACGGGCGGCCAGAGCCGCGAGGTCGCCGTGGGGGGCGGCCTGTGTCTGGGGCGGTGTGTGGAGGACCTGACTCACATCCGCTGCTTTCGCTCGGGGGAAGGGTGCGGGCGGCGGCGTTTCCGTGGGCCGCTCGACGTTTCCTTACGCTTTTCTTTACGTTTTCTTACGTCGGGACGGGACCGTATCGTCGCAACGTGAGAGTAGGCCGATTCGTCGTCGGAACGCAACCGTTTCGTCGTAACGCCCTATGCTGGTACGCATGACGACGAACGCGACGAACGCCGATGGACCCCAGGTGCGCCCGCGCCGCCGGGCCCCCGCGGGCGCGGCCGTGCTCCGCGAGGATGTGACGGAGGCCATCAGGGCCGCCGTGTTCGAGGAGCTCGCGACCGTCGGCTACGCGCGGATGTCCATCGAGGGGATCGCCCGGCGGGCCGGGGTGGGCAAGACCGCGGTGTACCGGCGCTGGCGCTCCAAGCTGCACCTGGTCCTCGACATCGTCTCGGTGATCGCCGTGCAGGGCCTGCCGGCCCCGGAGACGGGCAGCCTGGAGGGTGACCTGCGCATGCTCTACGAGGTGAGCTCCCGGGCCCTGCGGCATCCGGTGGCCTCGCAGATCATCCCCGACCTCCAGGCCGAGGCGGCCCGCAACCCGGAGATCGCCGAGGCCCTGCAGAAGGCGCTGAAGCAGGGGCAGGAGGAGGTCGCCCTGAAGATCGTGGCGGCGGCGGAGGGGCGCGGCGAGGTCCGCGCGGGGCTGAACGAGGAGCTGGCGCTCGATCTGATCTCGGGTCCGCTTTACTGGCGTTCGGTGGTGATCCGCAGCCCGAAGCTGCCCAAGGGCTACCTGGGCGCGCTGGCTCGTGCGACCACCGAGGCGATCAAGGCGCTGTGAGGGCGCCGACGCCGTGACGGGAGCCGAGGTGGCATGAGGATCGTGATGGCCGAGGACAATGCCCTGCTCAGGGAGGGCCTGGTCCTGCTGCTGACATCGGCCGGGCACGAGGTCGTGGCCGTCGTCGGCTCCGGCCCCGAGGTTCTGCCGGCGCTCCTGCGGCACCGGCCGGACGTGGCGGTGCTCGACGTACGGATGCCGCCGGGCTTCCGCGACGAGGGGCTGCGGGCCGCGCTGGAGGCCCGCGAGAGGATTCCCGGCCTGCCGGTGCTGGTGCTCTCCCAGTACGTCGAGGAGTCCTATGCCGCCGAACTGCTGGGCGGGGGCGCGAGCGGGGTCGGCTATCTGCTGAAGGACCGCGTGGGCCGGGTGGACGAGTTCCTGGACGCCCTGGAGCGGGTCGCCTCCGGCGGTACGGCTCTCGACCCCGAGGTCGTCACGGAGCTGATGTCCCGCCGCCGCGACTCACCACTGGACTCGCTCACCCCGCGCGAGCGCGAGGTGCTGAAGCTCATGGCCGAGGGCCGCGACAACGCCACCATCGCCGACACCCTCGTCATCACCGAACGGTCCGTCAGCAAACATATCGGCAACGTGTTCCTGAAGCTGAGCCTCCCCCCGAGCGACAGCGGCCACCGACGGGTGCTGGCGGTGCTGGCGTATCTGAACAACGCCTGACCCGGGTCGACGGGGAACTCGGGGAACTCGGGGAACCCGGGGAACTTGAGGGCCCGGCCCGTCATCCGCGCTCCGGCTCCTCCTCCAGGGCCGCCGCGTCGAGGGCCGAGGTGAGCTGGTCGAGGTGCTCGCGCAGGTCCCGGATCTCGTCCAGGTCGAACCCGGTCGCCGAAACGATCCGGCGCGGCACCCGCAGGGCCCGCTCGCGCAGGGCCGTGCCCTCCTCGGTGAGCCGGATCTCCACCGAGCGCTCGTCGCGCGCGCTGCGCTCCCTGCGCACCAGGCCCGCCGATTCCAGCCGCTTGAGCAGCGGGGAGAGTGTGCCGGAGTCGAGGCGGAGGTGTTCGCCGAGCTTCTTCACGGGCAGTTCGCCGTGCTCCCACAGGACCAGCAGTACCAGGTACTGCGGGTAGGTCAGCCCGAGTTCCTTGAGGATCACGCGGTACACGCCGTTGAAGGCGCGCGAGGCGGCGTGCAGGGAGAAGCAGATCTGGCTGTCCAGGCGGAGCCAGTTCTCCTCGGCGTTCTCCTGCGCTGCGGGTGTGGGCGTCGCGGTCATGCCTCCAGGGTAGCTCCAGCGAGCCATTTAGTTGTGCACAACTTAATTGTGTGCTCTACTTATCTCCGTGAGGCGGTCCGGACGCGAACGGCGCGAGGGCCGGCCACCCCCCGACACGACTTCCGAGAGGGATGGTTCATCCATGGACGCGCTCTACACCGCAGTCGCCACCGCCACCCACGGCCGCGACGGTCGCGCCGTCTCCTCCGACGGCAGGATCGACCTCCAGCTGGCCCCGCCGGTGGAGCTGGGCGGCAACGGGCAGGGCACCAACCCCGAGCAGCTCTTCGCCGCCGGTTACGCGGCCTGCTTCGGCAGCGCCCTCGGTCTCGTCGGACGCCAGGCGAAGGTCGACGTGACCGACGCCGCCGTGACCGCCGAGGTCGGCATAGGCAAGCAGGGCGAGGGCTTCGGCCTCAAGGTGACGCTGCGCGTCGAGCTGCCCGAGGGCCTGGACGAGGCGACCGGCCGCAAGCTGGTCGAGACCGCCCACCAGGTCTGCCCCTACTCCAACGCCACCCGCGGCAACATCGAGGTCGACCTCGTCATCGAGTAGTCCCCGGCCGCTTCCGGGCGGTTCAGCGGGTCCCGACCCGCGCCAGCACCTCCCCCGTCCGCCGGCTCCACGCCACCACCACGGCCTCCTCGGGCACCGGGTGCCAGCGCGTCAGCAGCAGCCAGCGGATGCGGTAGCGGTGGGCGATCCCCACCCGCTCGGCGCGGGTCGACCCGAGGGAGAGGTAGGTGCGGACGTCGTCGAGGCGCCGTAGCCGCTCCCGTTCGTCCAGGGCCGCGTCCGGCCAGGCCGGCGCGGCCAGGTTCGGCCCGTACCCGGCGATCGTGTGGACCGCGTAGTACCCGTCGGTGACCACCACCTCGCCGGGCCCGATGTGCCGCGCCGCCCAGTCGTACGCGGGCCAGCGCGGCGGCGGTTCGAAGCCGACCGGGTCCAGCGCGCGCGGCACGACCGCCCCCGCCTGCACCGTGAGGAAACCGAGGCAGGCCGCGGCCGTCGCGACCGCGCCCAGCACCCGCCGCCCCACCCGCCAGGGACGGGGCGCCGCCAGTTCCACGGCCAGGGCGAACTGGAGCGGCACCAGGGTGAGCCCGAGGATCCGCCCACAGGTGTAGTGGCCGCTGACGAAGCCGTACGCCACCACCAGGCACTCCAGGGCGAACATCAGCACCAGCGGATCGCGCACCGAGCGGCGGCCCCGCGCCCACAGCGCCGGCACCCCCAGCAGCGCCAGCCAGAAGTGGCCCAGCGGATCGTCGTACAGCCGCCGGTGCATCGCGTCCACGCTGCCGTTCCCGGCCAGCTCGAACACGTCGAAGTACGGCCAGACAGCGGCCACCAGCAGCGCCACGGCCCCCGCCACCGCCCACCGGGCGGCCACCGCGGCCCGCCACCCCCGCTGCCACCCCACGACGAAGGCCGCGCCCCCGGTCACCGCCGCGATCGCCGTGATCGGATGCACCAGCAGGATCACCCCGTACAGCGCGCCCAGGGTCACGTACCCCGTGTAGCCGCGCAGCCCGCTCGGACCCACGTAGCGCACCCGGCGCGCGTCACGCGCGCGCGTGCCCGCCAGGGCCCACGCCCAGAAGGTGAGCCCGATGGCGAAGGTGGACGGGTAGCCGAGGTTGCCGGTCATCGACATCAGGCCCAGGTAACCGCTCCACCAGGCCCGCTCGGTGCCCCACAGCAGCGTCATCGCCGCCAGCGCCAGCACCGGCGCCCACGGTCTCGGCGTCAGCACGCGCGTGAAGCGGCCGATGCCGGTCAGCAGCACCAGCAGGTTCACCGGGCCGGCGACCCGCAGCACCGCCCAGCCCGTCAGCCCGCTCACCCGGGCGAACGCGCCCTCCGCCACCGCGTACGGCGAGTAGTAGGGGCTGCCCGCGCCCGGCAGGTCGCCCATCGGGTGCCGCGGGTTCAGCAGACGGTCCTTCAGGCGTTCGACGACCGCCGCGTGCTGGCCTGCGTCGCAGCACTGCGGCACCCGCCAGTACGCCAGCGACATCAGCAGCCAGAACAGGAAGCCGACGCTCTGGTACGGGGTCGGCCGCCACCCCCGCCCGCCGCGCAGCGCCGTCACACCGAGCGTGCGCCGCCGGGTCTGGACCCCGGTGCTCAACGGACGGCACCGGACCGGAACGCACCACATCCGGCCGCACCACATCCGGCCGCACCACATCCGGCCGCACCACATCCGGCCGCGCCGGACCGGGCCGCGTCGGGGAGGGAGTCGAACAGGGAACCGGGCAGGGGGCGCGACAGCGCACCGTTCGGGGGTCCGAGCTGGGCAAAGAGGGCCATTGGCCGTATCTTCCCGCCCGGTCAACGGCCTTGCCGAAAGTCACCTCAAGGAGTGAGCCCGATCGGCGCCTTCTTGGGCCGGCAGGGCCACCCGCCCCCGCAGCACGGGCTCGAGCAGCAGCGGCACCCCCAGTACCGGCAGCAGCCACGCCAGCACGATCAACCGGTCGCCCCAGATGCCGATGTCCGGGTGCCCGGCCTGGGTGAGGACCCCGGTGCAGGCGGCGCCGAGCACGAAGACGCCGAACGCCCGCCGCCGCCCCCGCGCCACCCCCCACGCCCCGGCCGCCAGCGCGGCCACGAACAGCGGCTCCCACAGCTGCCGGCGCAGCCACTCCACCCAGAAGTTCCCCTGGAGCCGCAGGAACTCCGGCCACACCTGCGTGCGGTCCGGCCGGTCGAAGTGGTGGGTCAGCAGATCCTGGAGGCTCTCCGACTCGGACGGATAGTGCAGCAGCCTCGCCAGTACCAGCGTCCCCAGCACCCCGAAACCACCCGCCACGGCCACCACGACCACCCCCCGCCCCGGCGGCCGGCCGCGCCGCCGGCGCCGTACGGCGATCAGCGCGCCCGCGCCCGCCAGACACAGCCCGAGGAACAGCGCCTGCGAGTGCTTGACGGTGAACAGGGCGGCCAGCGAGCCGCCGACCAGCCACGCCCCCGCCCGCACCTCGTCGTCCAGTGCCAGCGCGCACCCCCACACCGCCGCCAGCGTCAGCGCCAGCAGCAGGCCCTCGGTCATCGGGCGCATGGCGGTCGTCCCGCACGGCAGCACGTAGTACAGGGCCTGCCCGGTCAGACAGGCGGAGGTCGGCGCGCGCCGGGTGCGCAGGATCAGGAACACCAGCACCCCGCCCGCCGCCGTCACCGCGACACCCGCCAGCCACACGCCCCAGGTGACGCCGAACAGGGTGATGAACGGCAGCAGGAACACCGGGTAGCCGGGCCGCGCCTCGAAGATCCGCATGAAGCGCTCCGGCATGAACGGCACGGTGTGCCCGCCGGTCTGTCCTGCCTCGAGCCGCGCGTCGACGGCGCGCCACTCCCGCTCGCGGCACTCGGCGGTGACCCGGCGGCCCGGGTCGGGACCGTCGAAGCGGAGCACGTCCACGCTCTGCCGGCGGGCCGCGATCGAGGCCTCGCCCGCGCAGGCGTAGGCGATGGTCACGGCCGCCGCCTCGCGCTTGCCCTCACCGCGCAGACTCAGTGCGTACGACAGGTAGTTCTTGCTGTCCGGGGTGTCCCGGCCGGTCACGTTCGCGAGCTGGAGCAGCGCGAACACGGCGACCAGGACCAGCACCCAGGTGCGCGGCCGCAGGGGAGGTGTCACGTCGACGCGAGCAGATCGCGGGCGCCGGCCGGTCCCGGAACCTTCGGGAGGGCGGCGAGCTCCTCGGGGAGCTCCTCGCCCAGCAGCAGCCGGCGGACGACCCGCTCGGCGGCCCGCCCGTCGTCGTAGGCGCAGAACCGCTCCCGGAAGCCCGCCCGCAGCCGCGCCGACTCCTCGTCGCGCCAGCTGCCGGAGGTCAGCAGCCAGGCCAGCTCCCGGTAGGTGCGCGAGACCTGGCCGGGCGCGTCGGCGGTGACGTCGAAGTAGGCGCCCCGGCTCGCCGTGTACGCGGCCCAGTCGTCGGCGTGGACGACGATCGGCCGGTCCAGGTTGGCGTAGTCGAACATCAGGGCCGAGTAGTCGGTGACCAGGACGTCGGAGGCGAGCATGACGTCCTCGACCCGCGGCTCGTCCGTCGCGTCCACCAGCACCCCGCGCCGGTGCAGGTCGGCCAGGCCCGCGCCGCGCGCCGGACCGGTCGCCAGCGACGGGTGCAGCCGTACGACGAGGGTGTGCCCTTCGCCCAGGTCGGCGGCGAGCCGGGCCAGGTCGAGCCGGTCGACGTGCCCGCCGCGCACGTACTCGCGGCGGGTCGGCGCGTACAGCACGACCGTGTGACCGGCCGGGATCCCGAGCCGCGCGCGGACCGCGAGACCCGCCTGCGCACCGGCGTTCACCAGCACGTCGTTGCGCGGGCTCCCGGTCCGCACCGAGGTGAAGTGGCACGGGTACGCCCGCTCCCACACCAGCTCGGAGTGCTGGTTGGCGACCAGGCTGTAGTCCCAGCGGTCGGCGCGGCGCAGCATCTGCGGCACGTCCACGCCGTGCCGGGCGCCGGGCCGCTGGAGCAGGTCGGCCGCCATGTACTTCAGCGGGGTGCCCTGGTGGGTGTGGATGTGGACGCTGCCTGGCCGTTTGGCCAGGGTGCCGGGCCAGTTGACGTTGTTGACGAAGAAGCCGGCCCGCGCGCCGACCCTGCGGTAGGCGGGGGAGTCGAGCAGCACGTGCTCCACGCCCGCCGGGAGCCGCTCGGCCGTCTCCTCGTCGCGCACCACCCACACCCCGCGCAACTGCGGTGCGATCTCCCGCGCCTTCTCGTAGACGGCTCCGGGATCGCCGAGCACGCCCCGGTGCGAGAACGCGGAGTACAGGACGAGGTGCGGGTCCACCGGGCGATGCCCGCGCAGGGCGTCCGGACCCCGGCGCAGCCGCCCGGCCGCCGCCCGGCCCGCCTGCCCGCCGCGCCGGACGAACTCCCGGCCCGTCTGCCCGGCCCTCCGCTTGATCCGGTAGGCCGCGTAGCCGCCTTCCAGGACCCGGAGTTCGGCGGGCACCGGCTCACCGGCGGGCCGGTGGCGGGCGAACAGCTCGGCCGTACGGCGGAAGAACTCGCCCTTGTCCGACGGCGGCAGCCGGTCCGGCTTGGCGAGGATGTCGAGACAGTGCTCGCCCATCTTGCGGTGCAGATATGGCCGCCAACTCGCCAGTGCGGGGCGGGAGTCGACGAAGGAGAAGACCCGCTCGTACTGGTCGTGGATGTCGAAGTGCTTACGGCTGGTGGTGGACAGGATGTTGCCCTGCCGCCGCTGGCGGTAGTTCAGGCAGATCCGGTCCAGCGTGGCGATCCGCTCCGCGCTGAGCATGACCGGGAACGTCCAGGGGGTGTCCTCGTAGTAGCCGGGCGGGAAGGAGAAGTCGTTCCTCTCGACGAACTCCCGCCGGTAGACCTTGTTCCACACGACCATCAACAGGTCGAGGATCTCCGGGTGTTCGGCGGCCGTGAAGGTGCCGTCGCCCGCCTCCGCGAGGATGTGGGCCAGGGCGTTCCTGCGGGTGCCGCCCCACCAGTAGGTGCGCGCGTAGTCGAAGACCAGCACGTCCGGGTCGCCGGCTTCGTCGAGCCGGTCGGCCATCGCGCGCAGCGCGCCCGGGGTGAGGGTGTCGTCGCTGTCGAGGAAGAACAGGTAGTCGCCGCCCGCGAGCGGCATACCGGCGTTGCGGGCGCGGCCGAGGCCGGCGTTCTCCGGCAGGTGCAGGACCCGGACACGGTCGTCGCGGGCCGCGTACTCGTCGAGGATCGCGCCGCAGCCGTCGGGCGAGCGGTCGTCGACGGCGATCACCTCGATGTCCCGGTACGACTGCTCCAGGACCGAGTCGAGACACTCGCGCAGGAAGCCCTGCACCTTGAAACAGGGGACGATGATGCTGAAGCGGGGCACTGCGGAGGTCAGCTCCTTACGAGGGTGGAGGCGGCGGGGGCCGGGACGCGCTCGGCGAGCGGCCGTACGGGCTCGATCGCCTCCGGCGGCTCGCCGAGCAGCACCCGGCGCACCACGCGCTCGGCGGCCCGGCCGTCGTCGAACTGGCAGAAACGGGCACGGAACGCGGCCCGGCGGGCGGCGGACCCGGAGTCCGCGTACGAGCCGTCGCGGAACACCCGGGCCAGCTCCTCGGGCGTGCCGGCGACCGGCCCCGGCGGGGCTTCCAGCAGGTCGAAGTAGACGCCCCGGGTCTCCCGGTAGACGTCCCAGTCGTCGGCGTACACGACGATCGGACGGTCCAGGTTGGCGTAGTCGAACATGATCGACGAGTAGTCGGTGACCAGCGCGTCGGCGGCCAGACAGACCTCCTCGGAGGAGCGGTGACCGGTGACGTCGATGACCCGGCCGGTGCCGCGCGGGCCACCCCCGTCGTAGAAGTAGTGCGCCCGCAGCAGCACGACCACGTCCTCGCCGGCCGCCTCGCAGAAGGCCTCCAGGTCCAGGCCCGGCTCGAAACCGGTGTGGTAGTCGCGGTGGGTGGGCGCGTACAGGACGGCCGTGCTGCCCTCCGGCACCCCCAGCTCCCGCCGGACCCGGGCCACGTCGGCCGCGGTCGCCGTGTAGAAGACGTCGTTGCGCGGATAGCCGTACTCCAGCTGCTCGTAGGAGCCGGGGAAGGCGCGCTCCCACATCTGGGTGGAGTGGGTGTTGGAGGAGAGGTTGTAGTCCCAGCGGTCCACGCGGCCCAGCAGCTTGGTGAAGGAGCCGGTCGCGGCGGCGACGACCGGGTACGTGGACTGGTCGACGCCCATCTTCTTGAGCGGGGTGCCGTGCTGGGTCTGCACATGCACACTGCCCTCGCGCTTGACCACGCCCTCCGCGAAGTTGGCGTTGTTGACCAGGTACTTGGCGCGGGCCAGGACCTCCCAGTAGCGGCGGCTGCCGATGACGGCGTGGTCGACGCCGTCCGGCATCGCGTGCGCCTGGTCGGCCTCGACGAGGAACACCGAGCGGATGTGCGGGGCGAGCTCGGCGGCCTTGGCGTGGATCGCGGCCGGGCTGCACGCGTAGCCGCGCCCCCAGTAGGCGCAGTACACGGCCAGATTCGGGTCGATACGGCGGCGCAGCCGGCGCCGGTAGAGCAGGCGGGTGCGCAGGCCCTGGGGACGCGGGAGGCGCTCGACGGCGCCCGCGGCTTTCCGGTTGGCGCCGCGCAGCGCGCGGAACGCGGTGTACGCCCCCGCCGCCAGCAGCCGGTGCTGCACCCCCAGGCTGCCGCCCGGCCCGCGGAAACCGGCCGGGCGGTGGCGCCGGTACAGCCGGCCCGCGCGGCGGAAGAAGGCCCGGCGGCGGCGCCCGGTCAGCCGGGCCGGGTGTGCGGCCGTCTTCAGGACGGCGGCGAAGAGCTGCTCGAAGAGGGCACCCGACCGGTCCCCGGACAGCCCGCGTTCGGCCGCCCGGGTCAGCACCGCCTCGATCCGGTCCAGGAGCTCCGGATGGTGTGCGCCCGGCAGGTTCAGCCGGTTGCCCTGCCGCCGCAGCAGATGCCGTACGACGACCGAGCGCAGCACCGCGATCCGCTCGGCGTGCACGGTGACCAGGCCGCCGAAGCCGACGTCCGTGAAGTGCCCGTCGGGGAAGGTGAGCCGGTGCTCGGCGACGAAGGAGCGCCGGTAGAGCGTGCCCCACGCGGGCAGCCGCACGCCGGTGACGTGCGGGGCCTCGGCGGGGGAGAAGGCGCCCTTCGGTGCCCCCGCCAGCAGCGGGGCGGCCGGGTTGGCCGGCTCGCCGTCCCACCACGGGGTGCGCTCGTGCTCGGTGTACAGCACGTCGACGTCACCGGTCTCGGTCAGCCGGGCGTCCAGCGTCGCCAGGGCGCCCGGGGCGAGGACGTCGTCACCGTCGAGGAACAGCAGATACGCGCCGGTCGCCGCCCGCATCCCGGTGTTGCGCGCCCCGCTCAGCCCGTCGGACGGTGGCGAGTGCACCGGGGCCACCCGGGAGTCCCGCCGCGCGTACCCGGCGGCGAGGGCCGCGGCCGGGGTGCCGGGCGCGTCGCTGACCGGGATCAGCTCGAAGTCGCCGAAGGACTGGGCCAGGACGGAGTCCAGCGCCAGGGACAACCGGCCCGCGACCCCATGGGACGGGACGATGATGCTGAAGCGGGGCATGCTGCTCTTTCTCTGTCGTTGCGGCGGACGGTCCACGGCGGTGGGTCCGGGGCGGTGGGTCCGGGGCGGTCGGTCTGCGGCGGTCGGCCTGCGCGGTCGGTCTACGGCGGGGTTCTTCGGGCGGTACCGGCGGGCCGCCCGGCCGGCCGCCGGCTGGACGGCCGGGTCGGGGTGGGCCGGGACGAGCCGGAGGGCATGGCAACTCCCCTGAGGGCGGACGGGGTTCAGCGGCGGTCGGTGACGGGGAGGACCGGGCCGGCGGGCGGCGGCACATGGGCCAGCGCCGGGCGCCCCGCGGGCATCGTCGCCGAGGCGGCGGCCGACGGCACCGGACGCCGCTCGGCGAGCGGCACGACCGGCGGCAGCCGCGTCTCGCCCAGCACCACCCGCCGTACGACGCGCTCGGCGGCGCGGCCGTCGTCGTACGGGCAGAACCGCTCGCGGAACGCGGCCCTCAGCTGGGTGGAACGGGAGCCGCGCCAGTGACCGGTCGCGAAGATGTCGATCAGTTCGTCCTCGCTGCGGGCGACCGCGCCCGGCGGGCAGCCGCGCAGGTCGAAGTAGGTGCCGCGGGCCGCCTCGTAGGCCTCCCAGTCGTCGGCGTGGATCACGATCGGGCGGTCCAGGCCGGCGTAGTCGAACATGAGGGACGAGTAGTCGGTGACCAGGGCGTCCGAGGCCAGGCAGAGGGACTCCACGCTCGGGTGGTCGGTGACGTCGATGACGCCCGGCACCGGCCGGCCGGCCGGCGCCTCCTGCCAGTAGTGGGCGCGGGCCAGGATCACGAAGCGGGGCCCCAGCCGGCGCAGGACCCGCTCCAGGTCGAGGTGGGAGCGCTGGACGCGGCGGTAGTCGCGGTGGGTGGGCGCGTAGAGGAGGGCGACCGTGTCGCGGGGGATGCCGAGGGACTCGCGCAGCCGGGCCACGTCCGCCGAGGTCGCCCGCTGGAAGACGTCGTTGCGGGGATAGCCGTACTCGAGGGTCTCGTAGCGCCCGGGGTAGACGCGCTCCCAGGTGAGGGTGGTGTGGCGGTTGGCCGACACGACGTAGTCCCACTTGTCGACGCCCCTCAGCAGCTCGGCGAAGTCCATGTCGCGGGCGGCCGCCGGGCGCTCCTGGAGGTCGAGGCCCATGTGTTTGAGGGGCGTGCCGTGCTGGGTCTGCACGAAGACCTGGCCGGGGCGCTTGACCAGCCGCCGGTCGAAGTTGACGTTGTTCACCAGGTACTTGGAGCGGGCCAGCGCCGTCCAGTAGGCGGCCGTCCCGGGACGCACGTGGCGGGGGCCGGGAGGGACGGCCGACCGATGCTCGGGGCGGGCGATCCACGCCGTGCGCACCTGCGGCGCGAAGGTACGGAACGCGGCCTCCAGCGCGCCCGGGTTGCAGCTGTGCCCCCGGCCCCAGTACGCGGCGAACACGGCCCGGTCGGCGCGCAGCGGCAGCTTCAACTGGACGCGGTAGTGCGCCTGGAGGACGCCCGCCCGCAGCGCGCGGGCGAGTTTCGAGACGGCCTTGTGGGTGCGCCTGCGCACGGTCATGGACGCCTGGAGCACCCGGTAGGTGCGGTGCACGCCGAAGTGGACCAGCGTGTGGCGCAGCCGGGAGCGCAGCGGGACCGGGACGCCCGGGGTGCGGTAACGGCGGTAGTGGGCGCGGGCCCTGCGCAGGAACTCGGCGCGTGAACCGCGCGGGAGCCGGTCGCGCTTGGTGAATACCGTCGAGAGGTGGTCGACCATGCGGCGGAACAACACCGGTCGCCAGTGCGCGAGTTCGGGCCGCTGCTCGACGAACGCGAAGACCCGGTCGTACTGCTCGAAGACGTCGAAGTGGCCCCGGCTGGTGGTGGACAGGATGTTGCCCCGGCGGCGCTGGCGGTAGTGCACGCAGACCCGGTCGAGCGTCGCGAGCGACTCCGCGGCCATCAGCGCCGGGTACGTCCACGGGGTGTCCTCGTAGTAGCCGGACGGGAACGTGAGGCCCACGCCCTCGACGAACTCCCGCCGGTAGGCCTTGTTCCAGGCCACCATCAGCACCCTGAGCAGCCCCGGGCGGTCCTCGAGCCGGAAGGGCGCGTTGCCCTCCTCGGAGAGCTGCGCCGCGAACTGGTTGCGTACGGTCTCGCCCGACCAGTACGTGCTCGCGTAGTCGTAGACCAGGACGTCCGGCTCGTCCGTCTCCCTCACCCGGTCGGCGATCGCGCGCAGCGCGTCCGGGGTGAGCGTGTCGTCGGAGTCCAGGAACAGTAGGTAGTCGCCGGTCGCCCGCTCCAGCCCGGCGTTGCGGGCCTGCCCCAGGCCGACGTTCTCCGGCAGGTGCACGGCGCGCACGCGCGTGTCGCGGGCCGCGAACTCGTCGATGATCTCGCCACAGGCGTCCGGCGAACGGTCGTCGACGACGATCAGTTCGAGATCGGCGAACGACTGGGACAGCACCGATTCGAGGCACTCGTGCAGGTACGCCTGAACCTTGTACGCGGGGACGATGACACTGAACCTGGGCACGGCACATCCATGGGTCGGCGCGGACGGAAGACAGGGCCTTGCCCGGGAACGGCCGATGGAGTGAATTGGTTACGGTTCGTACGGCATACGGGGGATTGCGGGTGAACGGAAAGGGGCGGGCCGATGACCCGGCCCGCCCCTGCTCCACCGGCCACTTGACCGGCCACTGACCGACCGCGCGCTGGCTACTTGACCGCGCCCGCCATCACGCCGGACACGAACTGCCGCTGGAACGCGAAGAACACGGCCAGCGGGATCACCATCGAGATGAACGCGCCGGGCGCGAGCACGTCGATGTTGTTGCCGAACTGCCGTACCTGTGTCTGGAGCGCGACCGTGATCGGCTGGCTGTCGGCGTTGGTGAACACCAGCGCGACCAGCATGTCGTTCCACACCCACAGGAACTGGAAGATGCCCAGGGACGCGATCGCGGGGGCGCCCAGCGGCATCACGACGCGGGCGAACAGCCGCAGTTCACCGGCTCCGTCGAGACGGGCCGCCTCCAGCAGCTCGCGCGGGATCTCCGCGAAGAAGTTCCGCAGCAGGAACACCGAGAAGGGCAGTCCGAACCCGACGTGGAACAGGATCACGCCCAGGATGTTCCCGAACAGGCCGACCTTGCCGAACAGTTCGGCGATCGGGATGAGCGCCACCTGCACGGGCACGACCAGCAGCCCCACGACGCCCAGGAACCACCAGTCCCGGCCCGGGAACTCCATCCACGCGAACGCGTAACCCGCGAGCGCGCCGATGACGACGACCAGGACCGTCGCCGGCACCGTGATCAGCACGGTGTTGACCAGGGAGCTGGTGATGTCGCCGTTCTCCAGCAGCTTCTGGTAGCTGTCGAAGGTGAGTTGGGAGGGTTCGCTGAACACCTTCCACCAGCCGGTGGCGCTCATGTCCTCGGGGGAGCGGAGCGAGGAGATGAGCAGCCCGATGGTCGGCACCAGCCAGAACAGGCCGACGACGATCAGGAAGGCGCGCACCAGCCCGCCGTTGAGCTTCTCCATGACCCACTCGAGCCGCTTCCTCGTCCCCGTCGTTCCCGTCGTTCCCGTCGTCCCCGTGGTCGCCGTCACCGCCGCACCTCCCGCCTGAGCCGACGCACGTTGAACCACATCACCGGGATCACCAGCAGCAGCAGGAACACCGCGATGGCGCTGGCGATGCCGGGCTGGTCCTCGGAGAAGCCCTTGCGGTACAGCTCCAGGGCGAGCACGTTCGCGTCGTCCTGCGAGGAACCGGGGGCGATGATGAAGACCAGGTCGAAGACCTTCAGCACGTTGATCATCAGGGTGACGGCGACGACCGCGAGGACCGGCGCCAGCAGTGGGACGGTGACTCTGCGGAACACCTGCCACTCGTTGGCGCCGTCCACCCGGGCCGCTTCGAGCAGCTCTCGCGGAATCCCCGCCAGGCCGGCCGCGATCAGCACCATCGCGAAGCCCGCCCACATCCAGATGTACGAGCCGATGATGGCCGGCGTGACCAGCGAGGGTCCGAGCCAGTCCAGACCGTTGTACGCCTCCTTGAAGTTGCTCGCGGGCAGCCGGAGTTGGGCGCCGTCGGCCTTGGCGGGAAGCGTGAAGGTGCCGTCGTCGGCCGCCTTCGTCGAGGCCACCACCTCGCCGTCCTTGACCGCCTCGATCCTCATTCCGGCGTAGCCCAGTTCGGACGGGTCAGGCGCGCCGAGGGTGCCGACGCCCTTGCCGCGGGTGAAGTCCTGCCAGGCGGTCCCGGTGATCTCCCCTTGTCCGGGCCGAGCCTGCACGGCCTTCTCCGCGCTGCCGGGCATCTGGTCGGGGGCGACGCCGACCAGCGGAAGGGCGACCGGGACGCCGGTGCGGACCGGGGCCTTGGTGATGAAGCCGCCGTCCTGCGGTCGCAGCGGCGAGTCGCGGCCCGGGTGGGCCTTCGGGAACGCCGACGACTCGGCGAACGTGTCGTGGACGCCGACCCACACCGCGTTGGCGACGCCCTTGTCCGGGTCCTGGTCGTAGACCAGCCGGAAGATGATGCCGGCGGCGAGCATCGAGATCGCCATCGGCATGAAGACCACGAGCTTGAACGCGGTGCCCCAGCGCACCCGTTCGGTCAGCACCGCGAAGACGAGACCGAGCGCGGTCGCGACGGTGGGCGCGAACACCACCCAGATCACGTTGTTCTTCAGGGCGGTACGGATGCCCTCGTCCGTGAAGAGGGCCTTGTAGTTGTCGACGCCGGCGAAGCCGTCGCCGGACTGGTCGTAGAAACTGCGCACGACCGAGTACCCGATCGGGTAGACCACGAGTGCGCCGAGCAGCACCAGGGCGGGCAGCAGGAACAGCGCGGCCACGGTCCTTCGGGTGCCGGTCACACTCTTGCGCGAGCGAGGAGGGGCGGGGGCCCCGGGAGCCCCCGCCGCCGCGGGCGTCGCCATCTCCGCGTCAGTTCCCGTACGCCGCTGCCGCGTCCGACTCCAGTTTCGCCTGGATGCCGGCCACGTCCGTCGGGTTCTTCAGGAAGTCCTGGAGGTCCTTCCACTCACCCTTGCCGGGGGTGCCGCCGAAGGCCTGCGGGGCCTGGTCGGACATGTCGAAGCGGAAGTCGTCGCCGGCCGCGATCAGCGCCTTGGCGATCGTCTGCTGGACCTCGTTCGGGTACACGGAGACGTCGACGTTCTTGTTCGGCGAGAGATAGCCGCCGAGCTTCGCCTGGATCTCCGCCGCGTCCGGCGAGGCCAGGAAGGTCGCCAGCGCCTGCGCGCCCTTGGAGTCCTTCAGGATGACGGCCGCGTCACCGCCGGAGACCACCGGCGCGGTGTCGCCGACCTTCGGGAACGGGAACACCTTGGCGTCGGTGCCGACCTTCGACTTGGTGTCGGCGATGTTGACCTGGACGAAGTCGCCCTCGTAGACCATGGCCGCCTTCGGCTGCTCGCCGCCGGTGAAGGTCTGGGTCACCGAGGCCGGGAACTCGGTCTGGAGCGCGCCGCTCGCGCCGCCCGCCACCCAGTCCTTCTTGCCCCAGACCTGGGCCAGGGTGGTCAGGGCCTCCTTCACGGAGGGGTCCGTCCACTTGATCTTGTGCTGGGCGAGCTGGTCGTACTTCTCCGGGCCCGCCTGGGACAGGTAGACGTTCTCGAACCAGTCGGTGAGGGTCCAGCCGTCGGCGCCCCCGATCGAGAACGGGGTGACGCCGGAGTCGTACACCGTCTGCGCGGTGGTGAGCAGGTCCTTCCACGTCGCGGGGTCGGAGGCGCCCGCGTTCTCGAAGACCTTGGCGTTGTACCAGATCAGCGACTTGTTGGCGGCCTTGTAGTAGACGCCGTACTGCTTGTCGCCCACCTTGCCGATGTCCTGCCAGCCCTGCGAGTAGTTCTTCGCGAGCTCCGCCTGGGCCTCGGCGCCCAGCGGTTTGGCCCAGCCCTTGTCGGCGGCCTGTTTGATGGCGCCGGGCTGCGGCAGCATCGCGACGTCCGGCGGTGAACCGCCCGCGATCTTCGAGCCGAGGAAGTTGATGATCGGGTCCTGGGCGGGCACGAAGGTGATCTTCGCGCCGGTGCGTTTCTCGAACTCGGCGAGAACCTTCTTGAAGTTCGCCTGTTCGGTGCCGGTCCATACGGCGGCCACTTCGAGCGTGGTGCCGTCGAGCTTGGGGAGGGTGAGGGTGTCGCCGGACTCCTTGCCTCCGGTGCTGCTTTCGCTTCCGCCGCTCTTGTCGTCGTCGCTGCCGCACGCCGTGAGCGAGAGCGCGAGCGCCCCCGCCAGGAGCGTGGCGGCCGCCTTCACGGTCCTGCGTGTCCGGATGGTGTTGCTCGTGCTGCGCATCACTGCCCCGTTCTTCGTCCTCGTCGACTCGTGAACGTTCGAGCGCTGTCCCGTGAGCACTGGTCTACGCCGGGTGCCTGGGCTCGGCAAGAGCGCCTGTGCTGTCGAGCGGGGGATCGTGACCGCGTCGTGATCGCAAGGCGCGCGATTCTCGATGCGGGGCGGTGCGTGGCCCGGCGCGGGCGGGACCGGAACGGGTGACCGGAGGCCACCGCCCCCGGTCACCCGTTCCGGTCACCTGTTTCCCGGCCCGCAGGGGCCGGCTTCTCCCCGCGGGGGCCTCGCCTCAGGCGCCCCCGGCGGGCGCGCCTCCGGACGGGCTGAGCTGCCGCGCGGCTCGCTCCAGGGCGCTGGCCAGCAGGGCCAGGTCCGTCGGGCCGTTGCCCAGTTCCCGGACCGGGCGACGGGCCGGGGGGTCGCCCATGCGCTGCCACTCCAGGGGGACCACCGTGGGGCGCAGCGTCGCCGTACGGGGGATGCGGCCCGTGACGCGGCCGCCCTGGAAGGGGGTGAGGCGGCCGTCCGCGCCCTTGAGCCGGCCGCGGCCCGGCGCCGGTTCGTCCGTGCCGGAACCCGGCGGGTCCAGAGTGATCCGAACGGTGGACAGCCGGGCCGGTTCCGACTCCGCCGTACGACCCCCGGGGCCGGCCGCGGCCACCAGGTGCACGCCGAGCCGCTCGCCCTCGCGGGCCACCGCCTCCAGCGCGCGCATGACCGAGCCGGCGGCCGGCCGGCCCGGGGAGCCGAGGGCGGGGGAGACGAGAGCGTCCAGGTCGTCGACGACCACCACCAGACGGGGCAGCGGGGGCGTCGCCTCGGCCCGCTGCCGGGCGGCCGCTCCCGGGCGCAGCCGCAGCGTGGTGCTGGGCGGGGCCTCGATGTCGGCGGCGCCGCCGGTGGAGCCGCCGCCGAGCCCGGCTCCCTGGGACGCGGCGTTCGGGGTGCGCTGCGGGACGATACGGCCGGACACCGCGCGCTGCGTGTGCCACTCCATGAAGCCGGAACGGCCCAGCAGTTCGGACCGCCGCTTCAGCTCGGCGCTCAGTGACTGCGCGAACTCCCGCATGCGGACCGGGTCGTTGGCGGTGAGGTGGGAGGTGACATGCGGTACGTCCGTACAGATCCGCAGGCCGTCGCCGTGACCGCCGCCGCCCTTGCCGACCGTGTCGCGGCCGTCCAGCAGGATGATGCCCAGCCGGTCCGGCCGCTCGGCGGCGGCCAGCGAGGCCACGACGGCCCGCAGCAGCTCCGTACGCCCGCTGCCCGTCGGGCCCTCGATCAGCAGGTGCGGGCCCTCGGCGACCAGGTCCACGCCGACCGGTCCGCGCGGCCCCGCGCCGAGCACGGCCCACGCCCGTCCGCCGAGCGCCTCGGCGTCGTCGGCCGCGTCCGCCCAGCGGGCCATCAGCGAGGCGGGCGTGGCCCGGGCGAGGCCCAGCTTGTCCAGGAGCCGGGCCGACTGGGGCAGCGGAGCCGACACCCGCGTGGGCCGCTCGCCGCCGCCCGCGCCGTCCGGGCGCAGCGGCGCGAGGGCCCGCGCGAAGCGTTCGGCCCAGGCGAGGGAGACCGCGTCCACCGCGCCGACCGTGCCGGGTCCCACCGGGCCCGGCCGCTCCGTCTCCGCCCCGGCCGGCGCGACCCGCAGCAGCCGCAGCGCCGTCGCCACGTCCCCGCTGAGCAGCGCGACGGCTCCGCAGGCGCGGAAGGTGGGCGCCGTCGCGCAGGCCGCTTCGTAGGTCTCGGTCACCGGAGAGGAAGGGGAGGCGGCGGGCGTCTCGGCCAGACAGACGACGTGTATCCCGGCGCGCGGTCCGGTCACCGCCAGCCGGGCCACCGCCTCGCGCAGGTCCGCGCCGCCGGGATCGCCGTCCACGACGACCACGGTGTACGGGCCGGGGAAGCCGCCGTCCTCGGTCTCGTCCGGCACGGCCCAGGAGGGGCGGTGGCCGGCGCCGCGGGGCGCGGGTACCTGGACCGCTCCCGTGCCGCTCGCACCGCTCGGGCCGCCCATACCGCTCGTGCCGCCCGCGCTGTCGGCCAGGTGGTCCTCCAGACGGCGCAGCAGCTCGTCGGCGCGGGCCGTGGCCTGGTCGCGGTCGTAGGCGAGCAGGAGACGGCAGTCCTGTCCGTGCCCCGGGCGCAGCTGCGGCAGCCAGCCCAGCCAGGACCACTCGGCGACGCGCTCCTCCTCGGAACGCGCGCGGTCCGTGCTGATCAGGACGATTTCCAGGGCGTCGGGGGAGTGCAGCGCGGCGAGCTGCGCCAGCACCGCGCGCGCCAGCCCGGACAGCCGCGGGCGCGGCCCGGCCAGACCGAGCGCGCCGACCTCGCGCAGCCCCGTCGTCACCGGTACGGCGGGCAGCAGGCCCGAGCCGTCGGGCGCCGGCCGGTCGGCGGTGCCCAGCCGCACGGTGAGCGCCTCGGGGTGTCCCGGGCCGCGTTCCCACAGCCGGGGGCCGGGGCCCAGCGCCGTCAGCAGCAGTGCGGCCGGGTCCGGCCAGGTCTCGGGCGCGGGGGACACGGCGGCCGACGGGTACGACTGCGCCGCGGCCTCTTCCTCCTCGTACTCGTAGGTCCCGGGGGTGTCCGTGTCCTGCGTGTCGCCGCGACCGCCGGCCAGCCGGCGCGCCCACGCGGAGAGACCGCCGCGTTTGCGCACGCCCGGGGGCACGTCGGTGCCGCGCAGCGGGGTGCCTTTGCGGCGGGAGGCCGCGCGCGGATCGGCTTCGGGGGCGTCCTCGTAGGGGGACGCGGACGGGGAGACGGACGAAGGGTCGGACGAAGGGCCGGAGGGGGCGGCGGGGCCGGGAGCGGAGGCGGCGGGGCGGTGCGGGGTGCGCGCGTCCTCCGGCGCGCCGTGCGGTCCCCGGACGTCGTCGTACGGCCCCGTGAACGAGCCGAGGCCCGAGCGGCCGGCGTGGGTGGCCGAGGAACCTTCACCCGCTCCGGACACAGCACCGGGAGCCGCCGCTCCGGGCGGGTTCCGGCGTGCGGGGTCCCCCGCGCGTGCCTCGCCGCCGCGCCGGCTCTCGATGCGCGGCGCCGTGCCCTGGCCGGGCACCACCGGCGCCGCGTGGGTTTCCCCGGCGCCGCGCGTCCGCCCGCCCAGACCCTGCGACGAGCCGTTCCAGTCCACCGTGCCGTAGGCGTGGCCGGTCGGGCCGGAGGGGCCTTCCCGGTCGCCCGCGCCGCCGCCCGCCGCACGCGTGTGTGCCGCGCCCGCGGCCGGACCGGGGCTCCCGCCGGACGGGTCCTCGCCCGCCGCCGGGTCCGTGCCCGCGCAGGGCACCCGGACATGGCCCTCGCCGTCCGGAGTGGTCGCCGCCCGGGGACCCGGGCCGCCGGGCGGGGCCAGGCGCAGAGCCGACTCGCCGACGCGCAGCAGGGCGCCGGGGGCGAGGCGGACGGGACGGTCCTGTACCCGGGCGCCGTCCAGGGTGGTGCCGTTGGTGGAGCCGAGGTCGGCGACCGTGACACGGCCCTCGGGGGAGAGCGTCACCGCGCAGTGCAGGCGCGAGACGTCCGGGTCGTCGAGGGGCACGTCGGCGTCGCCGGAGCGGCCCACCCGGACCTGGCCGCCGTGCAGCAGATGGACCCCGCCCGCGTCGGGTCCGGCCACCACGTGCAGCCGGGCCGGGGCTTCGTCGACCTCGGGATGCGGTTCGGGGTCGGCCGGGGCGCCCAGGGACAGCACGGCGCCGTCGATCAGCGGTGGCTCGCCGAGCGTGCAGCGCTGGGTGTCGAGCCGCTCCACGCCCGCGTAGAGCACGACCGCCGCCGCGGAGGAGGCCGACGGGGCTCCCTCCCCGGAGACCGCCGCGGCCAGCGCGGCCGCCACCGCGGCCAGAGCCGTGCCGGCGGGCGCCGTGACCAGCACGTCGCAGCTCGCGGTGCGGGCCCGCGCCTGGACTTCCCCCGCGCGAGCGGAGCCCGGCGCGGGGAAGGGCGGGGCCGTCGGGTCTACGACGGTCAGCCGGATCTGCATCGCCGTCAGCGGTCCCTTCTGCACGGGCGCGGACTTCCCCCCACCCCACACGAGCACAGCGGCCAGTACTGAAGGCATCCTCGCACCTGTCACTGACAACGCGCCCCACACCCGGGGACAAGTGATCTTGATTGGTCGGCTCTGCCCGCAAAAGTGCCTGACAACTGCGTCACCGACGATCAGTTGAGATCGGTCACGTCCGGCCCCGGCAACCAGGAAGACCGCCCCGAGCGTCTTTCCTTCGGACGAAGACGACAGCCCGGTGTCCGCACTGCGGCACTACAGTGGGTCGGAACACGGACAGGACAGGCAAGCAAGCAGCAGGGAGCGCGTGACGTGCGGCCAGTCGGCAGCAAGTACCTGCTCGAGGAGCCGCTCGGACGCGGCGCCACGGGCACCGTCTGGCGAGCGCGCCAGCGCGAGACCGCGGGCGCCGAGGCGGCCGTGGCCGGCCAGCCCGGGGAGACCGTCGCGATCAAGGTCCTCAAGGAGGAGCTCGCGAACGACCCCGACGTCGTGATGCGGTTCCTGCGCGAGCGCTCGGTGCTGCTGCGCCTGACCCACCCGAACATCGTCCGGGTCCGCGACCTGGTGGTCGAGGGCGATCTGCTGGCGCTGGTCATGGACCTCGTCGACGGCCCCGACCTGCACCGCTACCTGCGTGAGAACGGCCCCTTCACGCCCGTCGCCGCCGCTCTGCTCACCGCCCAGGTCGCCGACGCGCTCGCCGCCAGCCACGCCGACGGCGTCGTGCACCGCGACCTGAAGCCGGCCAACGTCCTGTTGATGCAGAACGGCGGGCAGATGCACCCGCTGCTCACCGACTTCGGTATCGCGCGTCTCGCCGACTCCCCGGGCCTGACCCGGACCAGCGAGTTCGTCGGCACGCCCGCGTACGTCGCGCCGGAGTCCGCCGAGGGCCGTCCGCAGACCTCGGCCGTGGACATCTACGGCGCCGGCATCCTGCTGTACGAGCTGGTCACCGGGCGGCCGCCGTTCTCCGGCGGCTCCGCCCTCGAGGTCCTGCACCAGCACCTGAACGCCGAGCCGCGCCGCCCGTCCACGGTCCCCGACCCGCTCTGGACGGTCATCGAGCGCTGTCTGCGCAAGAACCCCGACGACCGGCCGAGCGCCGAGAACCTCGCGCGCGGGCTGCGCATCGTCGCCGAGGGCATCGGGGTGCACGCGAACTCGATGCAGATCGCCGCCGCCGACGGCGTCGGCCACCTCCTCGCGCCCGATCCGACGCCCGCGACCGTGCCGGGCGGCGCCTACGACCCGAACGCCGCGACCAGCGTCCTGCCGCACACCAGCGGTCCGGCCGGAGCCGCCGACCCCACCGCCGTGCTGCCGCACACCGGCGGTCCCGCGGGCGCCGCCGATCCGACGGCCGTCCTGCCGCCGGTGCCGCCGCACCAGCAGGGCCAGCAGGGGCAGCAGGGCCAGGAGCCGCATCCCTGGCAGTCCCAGATGCGGGCCGCCCGCGACCGCAACGAGCCGACGCAGGTCCAGCAGTACCTCGACCCCGGCGAGGACCCGCTGCGCCGCCGCCCCCAGCGGCAGGTCTCCCGCCAGCAGCAGCCGCAGCAGCCGTATCCGCAGCAGAACCAGCAGAACCAGCAGAACCAGCACCAACAGCGGCCTCAGCAGCGCCAGCAGCAGCCCCCCGGCTACGGCTACCAGGGGCAGCCGCAGCAGCAGTACGCGCCGCCGCAGCACCAGCAGCCGCAACACCAGCCCCAGCGGTACGCGCCGGCGCCCCAACAGCAGCCGAGGCAGCGGCCGGAGCCGGAACCCCGGCAGCCGCGCGAGCCCCGGCAGCGCAGTGCCAACCCGATGAAGATCCCCGGGCTGGGCTGCCTGAAGGGCTGTCTGTTCACGATCGTCATCCTGTTCGTGGCCGGATGGCTGATCTGGGAGCTGAGCCCGCTCCAGGGCTGGATCGGCACCGGCAAGAACTACTGGCAGCTGATCAGCGGCTGGTTCAACGACGTCACCGGCTGGATCGGCGACCTGGCCGACTCGGGCGGCAGCGGCACGGGCGGCACGGGCAACTGAGGCACCGGCGAGCGCCACGGGCTCCGGTTCCGACCGTGAGCTTGTGTACTTGTCGACATCCGGCGGGTGATTTCCGTCTCCGCGGTGAAGGTTGGCTCCTCGGACGCGTACTTTGATGGGCAACACGCGTCTGTAGGAGCAGCCTTGGCACGGAAGATCGGCAGCCGGTACACCGCCCACCAGATCCTGGGACGGGGCAGCGCCGGCACGGTGTGGCTGGGCGACGGACCGGACGGGCCCGTCGCCGTCAAGCTGCTGCGCGAGGACCTCGCCTCCGACGAGGAGCTCGTGGGCCGCTTCGTGCAGGAGCGCACGGCCCTGCTCGGCCTGGAGCACCCGCACGTGGTCTCCGTACGGGACCTGGTGGTCGACGGCAACGACCTCGCCCTGGTCATGGACCTCGTCCGCGGCACGGACCTGCGCACCCGCCTCGAACGGGACCGACGGCTCGCGCCCGAGGCCGCCGTGGCGATCGTCGCGGACATCGCCGAGGGACTGGCCGCCGCGCACGCGGCCGGGATCGTCCACCGGGACGTGAAGCCCGAGAACATCCTGCTCGACATGCAGGGTCCGCTCGGCCCCGGCGGCTCGCACCGGGCGCTGCTGACCGACTTCGGCGTCGCGAAACTGATCGACACCCCCAAACGGACCCGCGCCACGAAGATCATCGGCACGCCGGACTATCTGGCGCCGGAGATCGTGGAGGGCCTGCCGCCACGCGCCTCGGTGGACATCTACGCCCTGGCGACCGTGCTGTACGAGCTCCTCGCGGGCTTCACCCCGTTCGGCGGCGGCCACCCCGGCGCGGTGCTGCGCCGGCACGTCACGGAGTCCGTCGCCCCGCTCCCCGGCATCACGGACGAGCTGTGGCAGCTTCTCGTGCAGTGCCTGGCGAAGGCGCCGGCCTCCCGGCTGCGGGCGTCCGAACTGGCGGCGCGGCTGCGGGAGCAGCTGCCGACGCTGGCCGGGATGCCGCCGCTGGACGTCGACGAGCCGGATCCGGAGCAGGAGGAGGGGGAGGGCGAGCCGGCCGAGGCCGCGCCCTCCGCGTCCTCGCCCGCGGCGCCCTCCGGGCGGGTGCGGCGCGGGTCGGTCCCGCTGGTGCCCGGCGCGAAGCCGGACTCCAACCGGGACACCCACACGTCGATGCGGGTGCCCGCGCCGGACGAACTGGCGGGCGGGGCTCACGGCACGGCACGGGTGCCGAGGGCGGCGGGCGCGCCGCGGCCCGGCTCGGCACGGAACCGTTCCGCCACCCGGCGGCGGCGGATCACGCTGGGCGTGGCGGCGGTGGCGCTGGCCGCGGCGGCGGGCATCGGCACGTGGGCGGCCACCTCCGGTGACGACGCGGGGGCGACTCCGCAGGACACGAAGAACTCGGCGCCGGCGTCTCCCTGACCCTGGGGGCTGCCGCCCCCAGCCCCCCGCTTCGGCCCTGAAGGGGCCTCGTCCTCAATCGCCGGACGGGCTGTGAGGTCCTGAGCGGGTCTCGGCGGTCGGCGTCGGGCGGGCTGTGAGGTCCTGCCCGGGGCTCGGCGGTCGGCGTCGGACGGGCTGTGAGGTGCTGGCCGGGGCTCGGCGGTCGAGGCCGGGCGGGCTCGGATGCCGGGTCCGTTAGGCTGGAGGCGTGGCAGTCGTCGATGTATCCGAAGAGCTCAAGTCCCTCTCCTCGACCATGGAGTCGATCGAGGCCGTTCTGGACCTCGACAAGCTGAGGGCAGATATCGCCGTGCTCGAGGAGCAGGCGGCCGCGCCGTCCCTGTGGGACAACCCGGACGAGGCGCAGAAGATCACCAGCAAGCTGTCCCACCTCCAGGCCGAGGTCAGGAAGGCGGACGCGCTGCGCAGCCGGATCGACGATCTCTCGGTGCTGTTCGAGATGGCCCAGGAGGAGGACGACCCGGACACCCTCGCCGAGGCCGAGTCCGAGCTCACCTCCGTCAAGAAGGCGCTGGACGAGATGGAGGTCCGTACGCTGCTCAGCGGCGAGTACGACTCCCGCGAGGCGCTCGTGAACATCCGTGCCGAGGCCGGTGGCGTCGACGCCGCCGACTTCGCGGAGAAGCTCCAGCGGATGTACCTGCGGTGGGCGGAGCAGCACGGCTACAAGACCGAGATCTACGAGACGTCGTACGCCGAAGAGGCCGGCATCAAGTCGACCACCTTCGCCGTGCAGATCCCGTACGCCTACGGCACCCTCTCCGTGGAGCAGGGCACGCACCGGCTCGTGCGGATCTCCCCCTTCGACAACCAGGGGCGTCGGCAGACCTCCTTCGCGGGTGTCGAGATCCTTCCCGTGGTGGAGACCACCGACCACATCGAGATCGACGAGTCCGAGCTGCGGGTGGACGTCTACCGGTCCTCCGGCCCCGGCGGCCAGGGCGTGAACACCACCGACTCCGCGGTGCGCCTCACCCACCTCCCCACCGGCATCGTCGTCTCCTGCCAGAACGAGCGGTCGCAGATCCAGAACAAGGCGTCCGCGATGAACGTCCTCCAGGCCAAGCTGCTCGACCGGCGCCGGCAGGAGGAGCAGGCCAAGATGGACGCGCTCAAGGGCGACGGCGGCAACTCCTGGGGCAACCAGATGCGTTCGTACGTCCTGCACCCGTACCAGATGGTCAAGGACCTGCGCACCGAGTTCGAGGTCGGTAACCCCGAGGCCGTGTTCAACGGTGAGATCGACGGGTTCCTGGAAGCCGGAATTCGCTGGCGCAAGCAGCAAGAGAAGTAACTTTGTCGACAAGGCAACCGCCCCTGAATCAGGGGCGGTTGCTTTTTACATCACATTCACAGCACCAACGACACGCAAAGCGCCCCGACTTGGACATTGCGTACGCAACGACCTTGACGATGCTTTGAAAAGTGGGGAAGGTGCAGTGTGGCATGCGTATCTCTGGGGCGCATGTGAACCGGGGGCTTCAGCTACAGCTCAGCTACCTCCGTCGATCACGGCCCCGGGCGCGGCCTCATCGACGATTCAGCTACTGGGGGTAGCAGCTATATGACCAAGAAGACGCGGATCCGGTTCGCGCGGATAGCCGCCGGCGCCGTGATCGCCGCGGGCGCCTCGCTGACGGTCGCCGGCGTCGCCTCGGCCGACGACGACGCTCTTGTCGACACGAGCACGATCGTCCCCATGGACGGCGACGACGACTGCACCATCATCGTCACCCCGGAATGCGAGACCGGCGGCACGAGCTCCACGGGCGGCGACTCCTCGACCGGTGGCGGCTCCTCCACGGGCGGCGACTCCAGCACCGGCGGGTCGGTCTCCATCGGTGGGACGGTCTCCATCGGCGGAACGTCCAGCACCGGCGGCGACTCCTCGACGGGTGGCTCCAGCACCACCACGGGCGGCAGCACCACCACGGGCGGTTCCACCACCACGGGCGGTTCCACCACCACCGGCGGCTCCACCACGACCACGGGTGGCTCCACGACGGGTGGCAGCTCGACCACGGGTGGCTCCACGACCGGTGGCAGCTCTACCACGGGTGGCTCCACGACCGGTGGCTCCACCACCGGCGGCAGCTCGACCACCGGCGGTTCGAGCACCACCGGCGGCGACGACTCCACCGGCGGCTCCGGCACCACCGGCGGTTCGAGCTCCACCGGCGGTGGCTCCACCGCCGGCGGTACCGACACCGACGGCACCTCCACCCAGGAGGAGGGCAGCTCCGCGCTGACCGACACCTCGGACTCCGCCGCCGACACCAGCGCGCAGGGTGGTGGCAAGGAGCTCGCCGAGACCGGTGCCGGTCAGACCAGCTTCCTGATCATCGGTGCCGCCACGATGATCGCGGGCGGCATCGGCTTCCGGGTGCTGCCGCGCCTCGCGGCCGGCCGTGGCGGAGCCGCTGCCTGACGTCAGGTAGTCGCGTCCGTACGTGACGTACACGCAAAGGGGCCCGGAGCGATCAGCTCCGGGCCCCTTTCCGTGCGTGTCCGGGGGTCACGCGGTCTGGTGGGCCAGCAGCGCCAGCGCTGCGACCAGTACCGCGAGCAGCGCGATCAGCGCCATCGGGTTCAGCCCCGCGAAGAAGTTGTCCTGTTGCTGCAGCCGCTCGCGGTTCGCGCGGCACACCGGGCACCGGCCCTCGCTCACGGGCGCGGCGCAGTTAGCGCACACCAGCCGGTCGTACGTCATGCGCTCGCCCTCCTTGCACCGGTTCCACGTACACAACGCTTCGGGGAACGGGAACGTTCCCCCTCCACTGTGCCAGGTTCCTCCGGGGGCCGCGCGGCCCACCCGGAGAGCGGGGGGCGTACAAAGTACCGTACAAAAACGCACAAGCCCCACTCAACCCCTCGCGACGCCTGCGCCGCCCTCCCCGGTTCGCGTATGGTCACGCTCATCTACCCCCGGCGACCCGTGGTGCACCCGTGATCCGATTCGACAACGTCTCCAAGGTCTACCCCAAGCAGACCCGCCCCGCACTCAGGGATGTCTCCCTCGAGGTGGAGAAGGGCGAGTTCGTGTTCCTCGTGGGATCCTCCGGCTCCGGCAAGTCCACCTTCCTGCGGCTGGTCCTCCGCGAGGAGCGGACCAGCCACGGTCAGGTGCACGTCCTGGGCAAGGATCTCGCGCGCCTCTCCAACTGGAAGGTGCCGCAGATGCGCCGCCAGCTGGGGACGGTCTTCCAGGACTTCCGGCTGCTGCCGAACAAGACGGTGGCGGAGAACGTCGCCTTCGCGCAGGAGGTCATCGGCAAGTCGAAGGGCGAGATCCGCAAGTCCGTGCCGCAGGTGCTCGACCTCGTCGGGCTCGGCGGCAAGGAGGACCGGATGCCCGGTGAGCTGTCCGGCGGTGAACAGCAGCGCGTCGCCATCGCGCGCGCCTTCGTGAACCGGCCCAAGCTGCTGATCGCGGACGAGCCCACCGGCAACCTCGACCCGCAGACCTCCGTCGGCATCATGAAGCTGCTCGACCGGATCAACCGGACGGGCACGACCGTGCTGATGGCCACGCACGACCAGAACATCGTGGACCAGATGCGCAAGCGCGTCATCGAGCTGGAGCAGGGCCGCCTCGTCCGCGACCAGGCGCGCGGCGTCTACGGCTACCAGCACTGACCGCCCCCGCCATCGCCCCCGTTCTCGCGGACGTCCCCGGAAAGGCCTGAACAACTCGCCATGCGCGCCCAGTTCGTACTGTCGGAGATCGGTGTCGGTCTCCGCCGCAACCTGACGATGACCTTCGCCGTCGTCGTCTCCGTCGCCCTGTCCCTGGCGCTCTTCGGCGGGTCGCTCCTGATGAGCGACCAGGTCAGCACGATGAAGGGCTACTGGTACGACAAGGTCAACGTCTCGGTGTTCCTCTGCAACAAGAGCGACGCCGAGTCCGACCCGAACTGCGCCAAGGGCGCGGTCACCGCGGACCAGAAGAAGCAGATCAAGTCCGACCTCGACAAGATGGGGGTCGTCGAGAAGGTGACGTACGAGTCGCAGGACGACGCGTACAAGCACTACAAGGAGCAGTTCGGCGACTCCCCGCTGGCCAGCTCCCTCACGCCGGACCAGATGCAGGAGTCGTACCGCATCAAGCTGAAGGACCCGGAGAAGTACCAGGTCATCGCGACCGCCTTCGACGGGCGCGACGGCGTGCAGTCCGTGCAGGACCAGAAGGGCATCCTGGACAACCTCTTCGGGCTGCTCAACGGCATGAACTGGGCGGCGCGGGCGGTCATGGCGCTGATGCTCGTCGTGGCGCTGATGCTGATCGTCAACACCGTGCGCGTCTCGGCCTTCAGCCGACGGCGTGAGACGGGGATCATGCGGCTCGTCGGCGCCTCCGGCTTCTACATCCAGGCGCCGTTCATCGCCGAGGCCGCCGTCGCCGGGCTGATCGGCGGCACGGTCGCCTGCGGATTCCTGGTGATCGCCCGGTACTTCATCATCGACAACGGCCTGGCCCTGTCCGAGAAGCTGAACCTGATCAACTTCATCGGCTGGGACGCCGTGTTGACGAAGCTTCCGCTCATCCTCGCCACGAGCCTGCTGATGCCCGCGTTGGCCGCGTTCTTCGCGCTGCGCAAGTACCTGAAGGTGTGACGCACGCCCCGCGGGCCGTACGGTCAACCGACCGTACGGCCCTTCGTGTTCCCCTAGACTCACCGCCATGTCAGGCCGTGACCTGTTCTGTCAGCCCCGCCGTTTCGGCCGCGGGGCCGCCCTGACATTGGTGTTCGCGAGCGTGCTCGTCGCCGGCGCCGCCACCGGATCACTGCCGGGCGACCCCGCGCAGGGCGGGCGGGGCGCCTCGGGCGCCGCCCCCTCCGCGGCCCCCGCCGGCCACTCCGAGGACGTGACGCGGGCCGCCGAGGAGGCCGCCGCGGACGGCAAGTCCCCGATGGAGGCCGCCGAGCGCGCCGTCAGCCGCAGCGGGGACCGCTGGGCGGCCGTCTACTCCGAGGGCGAGTACGAGGAGTTCGAGGCGTCCCTCGACGGCCGGTACACCGGCGTCGGCCTGGAGGCGCGAGGCGACGGGGACGGCCGGATCGAGGTGACCAAGGTGCAGTCGGGATCGCCCGCGGCCGCCGCCGGGATCCGCGCGGGCGACCGGCTGCGCAGCGTGGACGGACGGTCCGTCGAAGGCCTCCCGGTCACCGACGTCGTCTCCTTACTGCGCGGTGACGCCACGGGCGCGACCGTCGGCAGCTCCGTCCGTCTCGGCCTGGAGCGCGGCACGCGCGCGTGGACCGAGAGCCTGCGCCGGGCGCTCCTGTCCACGGACTCCGTCACCGTCCACCGGCTTTCCGACGACACCACCGTCATCACCGTCGCCGCGTTCACCAAGGGCGTCGGGGACAGCGTGCGCAGCGCCGTCCGCCGGACCCCGGCAGGGGCCGGGATCGTCCTCGATCTGCGCGGCAACTCCGGCGGGCTGGTCACCGAGGCCGTCTCCGCCGCCTCCGCCTTCCTCGACGGCGGCCTGGTCGCCACCTACGACGTCGACGGTGACCAGCGCGCCCTGCACGCCGAGGGCGGCGGCGACACCACGAGCCCCCTGGTCGCACTCGTCGACGGCGGCACGATGAGCGCCGCCGAGCTGCTCACCGGCGCCCTCCAGGACCGTGGCCGCGCGGTCGTCGTGGGCTCCCGTACCTTCGGCAAGGGCTCGGTCCAGATGCCGAGCCGGCTGCCCGACGGCTCCGTCGCCGAGCTGACCGTCGGGCACTACCGCACTCCCTCCGGTCACGGTGTCGACGGCCGGGGCATCACCCCCGACCTGGAGGCGGACGACGGGGCACTGGAGCGGGCCGAGACCGTGCTGAGCGGTCTCGGGGACGCGCCCTGAGCGACCGCCGCGTAATCGGCTTTCCCTCAGTGGGCCTCCGGGTGCGAAACTGGCTGCACTATGAGCAAGGGAATGTACGTACCGAAGGAGTCCCAGCCGAAGCAGGGTGGGGCGGCCGCGTCCGGCAAGGTCAAGGACGGCAAGCGCAAGATCGTCGCGCAGAACAAGAAGGCCCGGCACGACTACGCGATCATCGACGTCTACGAGGCCGGTCTCGTCCTCACCGGCACCGAGGTGAAGTCGCTGCGCGAGGGGCGCGCCTCGCTGACCGACGCCTTCGTCCAGATCGAGGGGAACGAGGCGTGGCTGCACGCCGCGCACATCCCCGAGTACTTCCAGGGCAGCTGGACCAACCACTCCGCGCGCCGCAAGCGCAAGCTGCTCCTGCACCGCGAGGAGATCGACAAGCTGGCGGTGAAGTCCGAGGAGACGGGCCACACGATCGTGGCCCTCGCCGTCTACTTCAAGGACGGCCGGGCGAAGGCCGAGATCGCGCTGGCGCGCGGCAAGAAGGAGTACGACAAGCGGCAGACCCTGCGCGAGCAGCAGGACCGCCGGGAGACGGACCGGGTGATCGCGGCGGCGAAGCGCAAGCAGCGGCACGCGTGACAGCCGCCGGGAATACGGTGGCACCGTCGTGCGTTGGTCACGTACGATGGCACCTGTGCCTCACAGCAGGCACGAACCCTCTCCGGAGGGGCCCTCTCCGGAGGGATTGAAAAATCAACATGGGGATGATCGGTTTCGACAGCGACTGTTGAAGCAGGGGAAGCGTGTCGAGGAAGCGGCAATGATCTCGTAAACCATATGTCGCAAAAAATAATCGCCAATACCAAGAGCGATTCCCAGTCCTACGCCCTCGCTGCCTAATAAGCAGTGATGTAGGACCCTAAAGGGTGTCAGCCCGGGAGTGTTCCCGGCCCGGATCCTGGCATAATCTAGGGAACTAAACCGTCTGGCCCGGTCACGGGGTCGGATGGGAAATCAAACAGTGACTGGGCCCGTCGGCGACTTGTTCGCGTGATCGCCGGGGCCGAGAAAATCACAGCGAACTGCACACGGAGAAGCCCTGATTCTGCACCGTTGGACGCGGGTTCGATTCCCGCCATCTCCACTCATCCCATGTGAACAGGAACCCCGTCGCTCCCGAGCGGCGGGGTTCTTGTCGTGCAGGCCGTACAAGGTCGTGAAGAGGGAGGCCCGTGGAAGACCCGCCGCACATCACGCTCCTGGGCGAATACCGTGCGCGCCCCCTCCGCAGGGGCCTCTACGACGATTTCGCCCCGGACGACCCTCGGGCCGCCCTCGGCCTGTCCGCCGCCCTGGTCGCCGACCTGTCCGCCTGGGCGACCGGCATCGACGCCGCCATGAACACCTGGCTGGCCGACCGCGACGACTTCCGCTGGGACGCCGCGTTCCTGCGCCTGCACGAAGAGGGCGAGACGCTGGCCGAGCGCCTCGCCCGGGAACTCGCCCCCGGTCGGACCGTGGGCTACGAAGGCGTCCAGGGTGTGTCCTGCGCGCTCCTGGGGACCCGCCTCGGCAACCCGGTCAGCGTGGACTGACCGTCCGCGGCGCCGTACTCGCCCGCCGGGTCAGCGCGGGCGGCAGCAGGGTCGCCCCGGGTACGGCGTCGCCGTCGAGCTTGCGCATCAGCAGCTCCACCGCACGTTCACCCACCTCCGCCGACGGCAGCGCGACGGAGGTGACCGGCACCCGGAGCCCCGCGGCCAGCTCGTCCGGGCAGATCGCCGTGACCGACAGGTCGCCGGGGACCCGCAGCCCCAGCTGCTCGAACGCGTCGATGAGCGGCTCCAGGACCGCCTCGTTGTGGACCACCACCCCCGTCAGCGCGGGCTGCTCGCGCAGCAGCCGCTCCGCCACCCGGCGGGCCGCGGCCGGGGGCGCCTCACAGGGGTGGACGGCGGAGGCGAGCCCCGCCCGGTCGGCGGCCGCGGTGAACCCCTGGACCACGCGCTGCGCGAAGGCCGTCCCGCGCACGTACACCTCCGGCGGCGACCCGACCAGAGCGACCACCCGGTGCCCGAGCTGCGCCAGATGTTCCACGCACCGCTCGCCCGCCGCCCGGAAGTCGAGGTCGATGCAGGTCAGCCCGTCGGCCTCGAGCGGGAAACCGATCATCACGGACGGCCGGTCCAAGGAGCGAAGCAACGGCAGCCGGGGATCGTGGAGTTGGACGTCCATCAGGATCAGCGCGTCGACCAGGGCCGTGTCCGCGACCCTGCGCAGCCCCTCCTCGCCCTCCTCCTGGGTCAGCAGCAGCACGTCGTGGTCGTGCCGCCGGGCCGCCGTCACCACGGACACCGCGAACTGCATGACGACCGGGACATGGATGCCGGCCCGCAGCGGCACCACGAGCGCCAGCACGTTGGAGCGGCTGCTGGCCAGCGCCCGGGCGCCGGCGTGCGGGCGGTAGCCCAGTGTGCGGGCGGCCTCCTCGACCCGCCGCCGGGTCTCCTCGGAGATCGGGCGCTTGCCGCTCAGCGCGTACGACACCGTGCTGGGGGAGACCCCGGCGTGCCGCGCCACGTCGGTGATCTTCACCATCAGGCCCGCTCCCGGTCGTCGGCGGTCTCCAGGGTCAGGAAGCCGGTGCCCGCCGCCGCCCGCGCGACCCGGTCCCCGGCCGCCAGCACCCACGGCGCCGAGGGGTCGCTCGCGGACGCCCGCAGGGTGTCCCCCTCCCGTACGACGGTGAAGGTCACGTCCCCGACCCGTACCGTCACCTGGGCGCCGCGCTCCAGGCCGTAGGTGCGCAGGGTGACCCCGTCGGCGTACGGGTAGTCCGGCCGGTCGGCGTGGGCGCCCACCGGGAGGACCGCGCCCGGCCGCACCAGCAGCGGCAGGCCGAGGAACCCGTGGCGTTCGCGCACCCAGCGCGGCCCGGTCACCGTCCGCCCGGTGAGGTAGTGGGTCCAGGTGCCCTCGGGGACGTAGTACGTCACGTCCCCCGCGTCGCTGAACACCGGCGCGACCAGCAGGTCCGGGCCGAGCATGTACTGCCGTTCCAGGTGTGCGCAGCCGGGATCCGCCGGGAACTCCAGCACCATCGCCCGCATCATCGGCGTGCCCTCCTCGTGGGCGACGCGGGCGGCCTCGTACAGGTAGGGCATGAGCCGCAGCTTCAGCCGGGTGAAGTGCCGGGCCACGTCCACCGACTCCTCGTCGAACAGCCAGGGCACCCGGTACGAGGAGCTGCCGTGCAGTCTGCTGTGCGAGGACAGCAGGCCGAAGGCCAGCCAGCGTTTGAACAGCGCCGGTGTCGGTGTGCCCTCGAAGCCGCCGATGTCGTGGCTCCAGAAGCCGAATCCGGACAGGCCCAGGGACAGCCCGCCGCGCAGCGACTCCGCCATCGACTCGTAGGTCGCCTCGCAGTCACCGCCCCAGTGCACCGGGAACTGCTGGCTGCCGGTCGTCGCCGACCGCGCGAAGACGACCGCCTCCCCCTCGCCCCGGTGCTTGCGCAGCACGTCGAAGACGGTGCGGTTGTAGAGGTACGTGTAGTGGTTGTGCATCCGCTCCGGGTCCGAGCCGTCGGACCAGGTCACGTCGACCGGGACGCGCTCGCCGAAGTCGGTCTTGAAGCAGTCGACGCCCTGCGCGAGCAGCGCCTCCAGCTTGGCCGCGTACCAGTCGCGGGCGGCGGGGCTGGTGAAGTCCACGAGGGCCATGCCGGGCTGCCACAGGTCCCACTGCCAGACGCTCCCGTCCGGCCGCCTCAGCAGATGGCCGAGCGCCCTGCCCTCGGCGAAGAGCGGCGACCGCTGGGCGATGTACGGGTTGATCCACACGCTGACGCGCAGGCCCTTCGCCTTCAGTCGGGTCAGCATGCCCTCCGGGTCGGGGAACACCCGTGGGTCCCAGGCGAAGTCGCACCAGTTGAACTCGCGCATCCAGAAGCAGTCGAAGTGGAACACGGAGAGCGGGAGTTCGCGCTCGCGCATGCCCTCGATGAAGGAGGTCACCGTCTCCTCGTCGTAGGAGGTGGTGAACGACGTCGACAGCCACAGGCCGAACGACCAGGCGGGCGGGAGTGCGGGGCGGCCGGTGAGGGCGGTGTACTTGCGGAGGATGTCCTTCGGGGTGGGGCCGTGGATGACGTAGTACGTCAACTCCTGGGTCTCGGCGCTGAACTGGACCCGGGACACGGCCTCCGAGCCGACCTCGAAGGACACCTTGCCCGGGTGGTCGACGAAGACGCCGTAGCCCGCGTCCGTGAGGTAGAACGGCACGTTCTTGTAGGCCTGTTCGGTCGCGGTGCCGCCGTCGGCGTTCCAGATGTCGACGACCTGGCCGTTCTTGACCAGCGGGCCGAAGCGTTCGCCGAGGCCGTAGACGGAGGTCCCCACTCCCAGGTTGAGCTGTTCGCGCAGGTAGTGGCCGCCGGTGGCCGCGTCCCGCATGATGCCCATGCCCTTGGGGCCGCTGGAGGTGAGGGTGCGGCCGTGGGCGAGGAACTCCACGTGCCAGGGGCCGGAACGGGCGACCTTCACGGAGAGCGCGCCGGAGGTCAGGGTCGCGTACGCGTCGTCGTAGGAGAGGAGGGGGGCGGGCTCCGCCTCGGTGAGGGCGAAGGCCGGCCCGCGGGGCCGCTCGCCCGTGAAGTGGGTGAGGGTGAGGCCGACGACGTCGGGCATCGGGGTGTGGGCGGTGATCGTCATGACCGGTCCCGTCATCAGGTCGCCGCGGCTGCGGATGGGCCGGGTCGGCGCGTGGATCTCCAGGACGCCGTCCGACTCGACGACGTCGAGGACCTCGGCCGGGTGGGCGGCCGTGACGCCCTCGCGCAGCAGCCAGTAACCGTCGGTGAACTTCATGGGTGGGGGGTCCTTACTGCTCGGTCCTCACTACTTCACGGCGCCCACGGCGATACCGCGGGTGAGGGTCCGCTGGAAGACGAGGAAGAAGACGAGGGCCGGGAGTACGCCCAGGAGGGCGGCCGCGTTGGTCATCGTGGCGTCCATCAGGCGCTGCCCCTGGAGGACGCCGAGGGCCACCGACACGGTCTGGTTGTCGTTGGAGATCAGCATGACCAGCGGGAGCAGGAACTCGTTCCAGGTCCAGACGAAGAAGAAGACCAGCAGCACGCCGAGGGTGGGGCGGCTGACGGGGACGACGATCCGCCACAGCACCTGCCACTTGTCGGCGCCGTCGATCCGGGCCGCCTCGATGATCTCGCGCGGGAACCGGCTCAGCACGGCGGAGAGCAGGTAGGTGCCGAAGGCCGCCTGGATCACCGTGAAGACGATGATCACGCTCAGCCGGGTGTCGTACAGGCCGGCCTGCTTGCTCAGGTAGTACACCGGGTAGACCAGCGCCTCCTGCGGAAGCAGGTTGGCCAGCACGAAGAAGGCCAGGACCCAGGTGCGGCCCCTGATCCGCCCGATGGCGATCGCGTACGCGTTCAGCACCGACAGGACCACCGCGGCCACCGCCACCGAGCCGCTGATCAGGACCGAGTTCAGCAGCTTGCGGCTGTAGTCGACGCGCTCCCAGAAGTCCTTCAGACCGTCCAGGTACAGGCCGTCGGGCAGGCTCAACGGCCCGTTCCGCGCGTACTCCGCCGGGGACTTGACCGCGTTCAGGGCGACGATCAGAAACGGGACGATCATGAAGAGGGCGGCCAGACAGAGGGCCAGGAGGACCGGGTAGCGGCGCAGGGCTCGTACGGCCTTCATGTCCGGAGTCCTTCCTCCGCGTCCTGCGCCCTGGTCTGCAGCCGCAGGCCGACCAGGGAGAGGACGAGGATGATCACGGTGAGCACGGTGGAGATCGCGGCGCCGTAGCCGACCTGCGTCTTCTCGAAGAACGTGGCGAAGGAGAAGTAGGAGGGGACGTTCGTCGCGCCGCCGGGGCCGCCCTTCGTCAGGACGTACACCGCGCCGAACACCTTGAGCGCGGCGATCGTGCACCAGGTCAGGACGACGTGGATCTCCGGGCGGATCTGCGGCAGCGTGATGTGCGCGAAGCGACGCCACCAGCCGGCGCCGTCCAGCTCGGCCGCCTCGTACAGCTGCGGGTCGACGCGTTGAAGTCCCGCCATGAAGACGACCAGCGGGAAGCCGAGCTGCACCCACACCATCACGCCCATGACGCTGTAGAGCGCGAGGTCGGGGTCGCCGAGCCAGTCCTGCCGCCAGGAGCCGAGACCGACGGCCTGGAGCAGCTCGTTGAGCGAGCCGTCGTCGGGCGCGAGGATCCAGCTCCAGACGATGCCGGCGACCGCGATCGGCAGCACCTGCGGGAGGTAGAAGCAGGCTCGCAGGACGGCCGCCGTCCGGCTGCCGAAGTGCTTGCCGACGTAGTCGAACAGGGCGGCGGCCAGGACCAGTCCGACGGCCGTGGGGAGCGCCGCCATCGCGACGATCATGAAGAGGCTGTGCCGGAAGCTCTCCCAGAACTCCGCGTCGTCCAGCAGTTCGCGGTAGTTGGCGAGTCCGGCCCACTCGGGGCTGCCCACGCCCTGCCAGTCGGTGAGGCTCACCCCGGTGTTCATCAGGAACGGCACGATGACGACGGCGAGGAAGGCGAGGGCGCCCGGGAGCAGGAACAGCGCGTAGGAATCGCGGGCCCGGCGCGGGTGAAAGGACCTGTCCTGCTTGCCGGTCACCCGCCCGCCGCGTTCGACGGTCACCGTCATGTCTTCGGTACGCCCTTGTCGTACGCCTCCTGCAGTGCGTCCAGATAGCCGTCGGGCTTCTCGCTGCCGGTGATCAGCTTCTGGGTCTCGGAGACGAGGACGTCGTAGAAGCCGGGGACCGGCCAGTCCGGATAGAAGGCCAGGCCGTCGCGGCCGGACAGGGTGTTGAAGTGGGCGATGAGCTCCTTGGACTTCGGGTCGGTGATGGCGGCGGTGTCCGCCGCGACCGGGACGCCGCCCTTGTTGCCGAGCAGGTTCTGGATCTTCTTCGACATGGTGATGTCGATGAAGTCGTAGGCGAGCTCCTTGTTGTGGGCGCTCTTGGGGACGACCCACAGATTGCCGCCGGAGCCCGGGGCGAGGTTCGAGCCGGGCCACAGGGTGGTGCCCCAGTCGAACGTCGCCTCGTCCTGGAAGCGGCCGTACCACCAGCTGCCGGAGAACAGGATCGGTGCCTTGCCCTGGAGGAAGGAGAGGCCCGCGTCCTCGGCCTTGGCGCTGGTGGAGCTCTTGCCGATGTAGCCCTTCCGCACCCAGTCGGCGAAGGTGTCGGCCGCGTACGTCCAGGCGGCGTCGTGGAAGTCGGCCTTCCCCTGGTACAGCTCGTAGGAGTCGACCCAGGAGCGGTCCGCCCTGGACAGGGCCAGCTGGTACACGTACTGCTGGGCCGGGTACTCGGCGCCGGAGTTGGCGAGCGGGGTGATCTTGTGCTCGGCGAAGGTGTCCATCGCCGCGACCAGGTCGTCGAACGTCTTCGGCTCGGCGAGCCGGTACTTCGCGAACAGGTCCTTGTTGAAGTAGACCATCGTGTACTCGGCGTAGTTGGGCACGCCGAACCACTTGCCGGAGCCCATCACGCCGTTCGTGTCGTACCGGCTGGTGGTGCGCACGCCCGGGCTGAGCAGCTTGTCCCAGCCGCGCTTCGTCACCTCGGCGGACAGGTCGGTGAGGAGCCCCTGCTTGGAGAGCAGGCCCGCCGTCGCGTTGCCCTTGTTGTACTCCATGAGGTCGGGCGCGTCGGAGGAGTTGAGGACCATCGGGGCGGTCTTCTGGATCTGGTCGAAGCTCTTCTCCTCGAACTCCACCTTCACGCCCGGGTGCTGGGCCTCGAACTCCTTGATCGCCGCTGTCCAGGCCGCGCCCATCGCGCTGTTCGGGGCCTCGTAGTGCCACAGCCGCAGGGTCTTGGCGTCGGAGGAGCCGCCGCCGTCCGAGCCGCCGCAGGAGGCCAGGAGCAGAGATCCGGCGAGTACCGCTGCCGCGCTCGCCGTTCCCCGTCGTGCCATCACACGCCTTCGTGCCGTCAACATCCTGTGCCTCCAGGGGAGTCGGATGGATCTGAGGGCGTCACGGTGCGTCCATCGAATCGATTCGATGGGTGACGTCGAAGCGCTTCGACGGGGGAAGTTATGTGGCTGCTGTGGTCACGTCAATGGGGCGCGTGGGGAAAACGGGCAATCCGGTGTTGGCGCCAGTGAACTTTCCGGCCATGCCTGGGATGGCTCCCCGTCGCCGCCTCGGTGCCGAGCTTTCGTGCCGGTATGTCGCTTGCGTGGTGAAACAGGCCGACCACCTTGATCTGTGATGCGCATCGGTGGATCACTTTCGTGATCGCGGTGATCGAGTGCGACCGTCGAGGCTTGACCAGGAGTGATTTTCAGCCATGGACAAGGGCGTGAATTCTGTCCATGTATGACACATCGCGAACACAGGGCCCAAGCCTGCGCTAGATTCGTAGACCTGAGCGCAATGGGATAAATGGGGCGCGAGAGCTGGGTGGGGGCCCGGTTCATCGGCGTGCGCTCAGGGTCGTCGGCGCACCCGGAACAGTTCCGTGGGGGGAAGTGCACACATGAAGAATTGGCGAGAAGACGCCCAACCGGAGTGGCCGGCGGCGGCATCGCCGACCCGGGATGTGCCGGTCGTGGGGCCGGGATCCCAGAGTCTGGCAGGGGTCGGGGGGCAGCCCCTGACGTCCATGGCGGGGGAAAGCGTCAGATACCGGTCGTTGATGGATGTGCCGCGAGAAAGCGGTCTCCTGTCGGCCTCGAACATCTCGAACGGACTTTCCGAAAACGAACGGTCGAGCGACCTCCGGGACCCCTGGGGAGAGGAGCCCGGCGGCGCGGACGGGGAGACGAGCGACCCGGCCGAGGTGACCGTCCAGCTCGACCCCCTGAAGAAGGGGCGACCCGACGGTTCCGATGCCGCCTCCGACGTCCCGGTGTTCGTCGACGAGTCGGGCCGGCGCAGCCGTACGTTCCGCCGCATCGGCATCGTCGTGGGTACCGCCTGCGGGGCGTACGCCGTCGTCATCGTGGCCGCGCTGCTCTCGGGCAACGCGGGCGCGCCCTGGCTGCCGGTCCCGGTGCCGGGCCAGGCCGACGAGAAGCCGGCGGCCGGCAAGGTGGACGGCACGTCGGCGCCCGACAAGTCCGCGAGCCCGCGCCACGGGGTTCCCGGCGGCACGGTTCCGGGCGGCTCGGGTGCCACCGCGACCGCGTCCGGCACGATGCCGGGCAAGCCGGGCGCGAGTACGGTGCCGGGTGCGTCGGGGAGCGCGGCTCCGTCGGGCAAGGCGTCCACGGCGGCGCGGCCCTCGGCGAGCGGGGCCGCCCGCCCCAGCACCGGCGCGACGGCCACGGGCTCCTCGGCGCCCGGCCCGAGCAGCCCGGTGGTCGCACCGCCGCCGCCGTCCACGCCACCGCCGGCGTCCTCGCCCGCCGCCTCTCCTTCCGCGTCCTCCGAGCCGTCCCCGGCCGGCGGGGCCTCCACCACCGTCGCCGACGGCCCGCCGGAACCGGTCCCGGCGGCATCGACCCCGGCAGCCTGAACGGGACCCGTGCGAGCCGCCGGCCGACCGGCCTCACGAACGCCCCCGGCCGACCGGCCTCACGAACGCCCCCGGCCTCGGCGCACGGTGAACCCCGCCGCCGGGCCCCAGGCCGGCTACGGAGCGGCGGCCGACGAACACCACCACACCGCCGACCGCCGCAGCGGCCGCGCCCGGGGAACCTGGGCAGGGGCTGGAGCTTTGGCGGTGTCCGGGCCTGGGCCGGGGCGTCGGCTTACCGGGCCGGAAATCGGGGGTTCGGCTACCTGGGCCGGAGACCGGGGCTTGGGCCACCTGGGCCGGACCGGGGCGGGGGCCTCGGCCACCCGGGCCGGGAATTGGGGCTTCAGCCCTCCGGGCTCGGGGCCGAGGTTTCGGTCTTCAGGGGCCGGGCCTGCGCTTCGGCCATCAGCGGCCAGGGCCGGGCTTCCGCCCTGGGGGCGGCAGCTCTCGGCAACCGGGCGGGTGCTCGGTCACGCGGGCGGAGGGCGGCCGGCCGTCGTCGTTCCACCACGGCTCCACCACAGCGCCGCGACTCGGGCTCCCGCCTCCGGGACCGGCCCCGGGATCCGGACCCTCCGGTCCGCCCCTTGCCCGGATCGTCGGGCCCGCATCGCCGGGCCCCGCACAACCGGCCCGGAAACAACCCGACCTGACGGCCCCGGAGCAACGGCCCCGGAGCACCAGCCCGGAGCAGCAGCCCCGGAGTAACGCCCCGAAGCAACGGCCCCGACGTGACAGTCCCGAACTCACAGCCCCCGACCGGCAACTCCGACCTGACGGCCCCGACCCGGCAACCCCGACCCGACAGCCAGAACCGACGGCCCCGACACGACGGGGCCCGGCACACATGAAGTCCGCACTTGTCAGCGATGTCTAGACGCTCGCTCCTCGCCGCTTCAGCTCGCGGCGCGTACCTCGCCCGACCTCGTCCCCGGAGAACCACCTCTCATGGCACCACGTACCAGCCGCCGCTCGACCCGACGGTCAGCTGTCGGGCAGCCCGCGCACTCGTCCGGCGGCCACGCCGCGTCCGCTTCACCGTCGACGGGGGACGCGCCGGGAGGTGAGTCGGCCGGCGGGCCGCGCGGCGGAGGGCGGCGGTCCGCCGGCCGGCGGTCCGGTCCGAGGCAGGGCCGGGGCCGAACCCCGGGACACGCGGCCGGCGGCTCCGCGCACGCCGCGCCGCCGTCACCCGAACGCCGGCGTCTGGTGTCGCTCCGGCTGCGTCATCTGCTGCCGCTCGTCGTGCTCGTCGCGATGATGGCGATGCTGATGCTGCGCGGCTATGTGCACAGCGAGATCCTCGCCGACTACCGCATCCGCCCCGAGGCCGCCGCCGACAAGGTGCCGCAGAAGGTGCTCGACGGCGGCCCGGTCGTCGACACCCGGAACGGGCAGCAGACCAGCCTGAGCGTGCCGGACCACCGGATCGTGCTCACCTTCGACGACGGGCCCGACCCGAAGTGGACCCCCGAGGTCCTCGACGTCCTGAAGAAGCACCACGTGCACGCCGTCTTCTTCATCACCGGCACCATGGCCTCCCGCTACCCGGACCTGGTCCGGCGGATGGTGGACGAGGGCCACGAGATCGGGCTGCACACCTTCAACCACCCCGACCTCTCCTACCAGTCGAAGAAGCGCATCGACTGGGAGCTCACCCAGAACCAGCTGGCCCTGGCAGGCGCCGCGGGGATCCGGACCTCGCTCTTCCGGCCGCCCTACTCCTCCAGCACGGACGCCCTCGACAACGCCTCCTGGCCGGTCACGCAGTTCGTCGGCACCCGTGGCTACCTCACCGTCTTCACCACCGCCGACAGCGAGGACTGGCGCAGGCCCGGGGCCCGGGAGATCATCCGCAACTCCACGCCGCAGGGCGGCAAGGGCGCGATCGTCCTCATGCACGACTCCGGCGGCGACCGGCACCAGACGGTCCAGGCCCTCGACACCTACCTTCCCGAACTCCAGGGCAAGGGCTACACGTTCGAGAACCTCACCGAGGCACTCAAGGCCCCGAGCGCGCACACCCCGGTCACCGGGCTCGACCTGTGGAAGGGCAAGGCCTGGGTCTTCCTGGTCGAGGCCTCGGACGACATCACCGCCGTCCTGGTCGTCGGCCTCGCCGTCATCGGCGTCCTGGTCTTCGCCCGCTTCGGACTGATGCTCCTGCTCTCCGCGATCCACACCCGCCGTACCCGCCGCAAAGGCTTCGTCTGGGGGCCCGACGCGCCCGTCACCGAACCGGCGTCGGTGCTCGTCCCGGCCTACAACGAGGCCAAGTGCATCGAGAGCACGGTGCGTTCGCTGATGAAGAGCGAGCACCCGATCGAGATCGTCGTCATCGACGACGGCTCCAGCGACGGCACCGCCCGGATCGTCGAGGACCTGCACCTGCCCGGCGTCCGGGTCGTCCGGCAGCTCAACGCGGGCAAGCCCGCCGCCCTCAACCGGGGCATCGCCAACGCCCGCCACGACCTCATCGTGATGATGGACGGCGACACCGTCTTCGAGCCCTCCACGGTCCGTGAACTCGTCCAGCCCTTCGCCGATCCGAAGGTCGGCGCGGTCGCCGGCAACGCCAAGGTCGGCAACAAGGACACCCTGATCGGTGCCTGGCAGCACATCGAGTACGTGATGGGCTTCAACCTCGACCGCCGGATGTACGACGTCCTGCGCTGCATGCCCACCATTCCGGGGGCCGTCGGGGCGTTCCGGCGCAGCGCGCTCGACCGGGTCGGCGGTATGAGCGACGACACCCTCGCCGAGGACACCGACATCACCATGGCCATCCACCGGGACGGATGGCACGTCGTCTACGCGGAGAAGGCCCGCGCCTGGACCGAGGCGCCCGAGTCCGTCCAGCAGTTGTGGTCGCAGCGGTACCGCTGGTGCTACGGCACCATGCAGGCGATCTGGAAGCACCGCCGCGCCCTCGTCGAGAGCGGACCGTCGGGCCGCTTCGGCCGCGTCGGCCTCCCGCTCGTCTCCCTGTTCATGGTGGTCGCCCCGCTCCTGGCCCCGCTCATCGACCTCTTCCTCGTCTACGGCCTGCTCTTCGGCCCGACCGGCAAGACGATCGCGGCCTGGTTCGGCGTCCTCGCCGTCCAGGCGGGCTGCGCGGCGTACGCCTTCGTCCTGGACCGCGAGCGCCTCACCCCCCTCATCTCCCTCCCGCTCCAGCAACTCCTCTACCGCCAGCTGATGTACATCGTCCTGCTCCAGTCCTGGATCACCGCTCTCACCGGCGGCCGGCTGCGCTGGCAGAAACTCCGTCGCAAGGGCCAGGTGGCGGCCCCGCCCGGCGTGGCGGCGGCGACCGCGGACGGAGGAGCGGCCTGATGAGCACCTACCCGACGGACACCACGGCCGAGTTGCCCGAACTGCCCCAGCCGCAGGCCCGGACCACCGTGCCGGAGCAGCAGGGCTCAGAACAGCAGGGCTCAGAACAGCAGGGCACGGGGCAGCAGGGTTCCGAGCAGCAAGGTGCAGGGCAGCAGGGCGCCGAGAAGACGGGCGCCGGGAAGAAGGGTGCCGGGAAGAAGGGCGGTGGCCGGGACCGCTACTTCGACCTGCTCCGGGCCATCGCCCTCTTCCGTGTCGTCTTCTACCACCTGATGGGCTGGGCCTGGCTGCCCGTCGTCTTCCCCTCCATGGGCGTGATGTTCGCGCTCGCCGGCAACCTCATGGCCCGCTCGCTGGCCACCCGTCCCGCGCTGGGAGTCGTACGAGGCCGGCTGCGCAGGCTGCTGCCCCCGCTGTGGCTGCTGGGCGCGGTCGGTGTGACGGGCATGCTGGTCGCGGGCTGGGGCCCGGAAGAGGAGGGGCACCCCGGCTGGTGGTGGCTCCACCTCGCCTACTGGATCCTGCCGCTGAGCGACCCGCCGTACGGCGACGCTCTGCCCGGTGTGCACGGGCTGATCAGCGACGGATGGGCCGGCGACCTGGGCGTACCCCTGTGGTACCTCCGCGCCTACCTCTGGTTCGTGCTGCTCTCCCCGTTCCTGCTGCGTGCCCTGCGCCGGCTGCCCTGGCCGACGATCCTCGCGCCCGTCGCGCTGTCCGCCGCCCTGGAGTTCGGCGCGCTGTCGGTGCCGGGCTGGCGGCTGGAGGCCCAGCTCAGCGACTTCGGCGCGTTCGGCGCGTGCTGGCTGCTGGGCATGGCGCACCAGGAGGGCGTGCTGCGTCGCCTGCCGCGTTACGTGGTGCCGTCCCTGGCGCCCGCGGTGGCGGGAATCGGCCTCTGGTACGCCCTGACCCACGACCTCAGGGAGGGCCACGACCTGGACGACATGCCCTTCGCCCAGTCCCTGTGGTCCTTCGCCGCGGTGCTGCTGCTCCTGCACCTGAGCCCGTCCTGGTCCGAGTGGCCGGCCGGGCTGCGCCGCTGGGACCGGCTGATCACCCTGCTCAACTCCCGTGCCGTGACGATCTACCTGTGGCACAACGTCTGCATCGGGGTCGTGGAGGCCCTGTGGGACCGGCTGTGGGGCATCTCCTGGCTGGAGACGAACGCCTCCTGGGTCCTGGAGAGCCCGTGGCCACAGCTGCCGGCCATCTGGCTGCTCACCGCGGCCTGTGTGATCTGCTTCGGCTGGGTGGAGGATCTGGCGGCCCGCCGCAGGCCACGCCTGTGGCCGGACGGCCGGGTCGGCGCCGGAACCCACCGGTCCTGAACGCACCGGCCCTGAATACACCGGTCCTGATTACACCGGTCCTGATTACACCGGTTGTGAACATACCTGTCCTGAACGGCACCTTCGCCCCCCGAACCGGACCCCGTGTGCGCCTCCGTACGGCGCTGCACGCCGCCGTATGTCGCCGTATGCCGCCGTGCGCCGCCGTAGGCCGTTCGCCCGGTTCGGGGTGCGGCCCTCCGAAGCCCTGGTGAGTATGGCCCGGTATGCCCGTCGATCGGACGGGCTGAGTCCAGGGTTTCGGGATGGAGGAACGTGAGCAGGATGCGCCGGACCATCGTTGTGGCCATGGCGGGTGTGCTGACCGCGGCGCTCTCGGTCGGGACGGCCCTCGCGGGGACCGCGTCCGACGGCGGAGGGCCGAAGCCGCCGGGGTCGAGCCCTCCGCCAGGGACACCCCCGCCCTACGGTGAAGGCCCGAAGCCGCCGGGGCCGACCCCTCCACCACCAGGGACCGGTAACCCCAACGGCGAGGCATGGGCATGGACCCAGCTGACCAGCCGGGGTACCGAGATCCGCTATGTGACCACCGACACCTCCGGTACGTGCCCCTCCGTGCGGTACACCATGGGCACCGTGCGGACCGCCTACCCGATGGGGCTGCTGAGCCGTCCCGCGCCGCCGCAGTTTCCCACCACGGTGTGCGAGTTGGTCGTGCCCCTCGGGGCCTACAACGCGGTGCTCGCGCAGACGACGATCGCCGCGGCCGTGCTGCACCCCGCGGACCGTGAGCTTCCCCTGCCGAACTGGACCGCGAACACCCGTCCCGGCACCATCGGCGTCATCGGTGACTCGGGGTGCCGCGTCACGACGGCGGGTCCCAACCAGGACTGCGCCGACCACCAGACCGGCTGGCCGTTCCAGCAGATCGCGACCAACGCGGCCATGGTGACGCAACCGGACCTCGTGATCCATGTCGGCGACTACCTCTACCGTGACGACCCGGCTCAGGCCAACGACAAGGCGGCGAATCCGGGCTGCACGACCTCGGCGGACAGATTCACCTGGGCCTGTGTGGTCGCCGACTTCTTCAGGCCGGCGGAGAAACTGCTGACCGTGGCGCCGGTCGTGTTGACGCGGGGCAACCACGAGGACTGCCGCACCCTACCCGCGACGGGCGGCGCGGGGGCCGCGTGGTTCCGCTACCTCGCCGACGAACTCAGAGCCAACGGATCGTGCTCCGTCTATCCCGATCCGGTGGAGATCAACGCAGGCGTCCTGCACCTCCTGAACGTGGACTCCTCGTTCGCCGACCCGGCCGACAGCGGAAGCGTCACGCAGAGGGCGATCTACACCCGGCAGTTCGAAACCGTGAACCAGACCGCGGCGCAGCAGACCGGCCACGACTACTTCGTCGTCACCCACAAGCCCGTGTGGATGGTGAGATCCATCGCCCCAACGCTGGAGACGTTCACTCCGGTCCTGCAAAGGGCCGTCGCCGGGACGACCCTGGGGCGGCTGGCGGACAACATCCGCATGGTGGTCTCGGGCCATGCGCACCTCTACCAGATGATCGATTTCAACACCACGCGGCCACCGCAGGTGACGGTGGGCTTCTCCGGGGGAGCCCCCCTGGAGCAGGGGCCGAACGATGCCGGCGTCATCGGGAAGACGATCGGGATGCCGCTGCAGGCCGTCAATCACTCCGTCACCCAAGGAGGCGTCTTCGGGTACGCGGCACTGAGCCGCAACGCCGGGACCTGGGACCTCACCGCTCACGACCCGGCCGGTGCGGTCCGCGGCCAGACCTGCACATTGAGCGGGAGCACCGCCAACAAGGAGTTCGTCTGCCATTGATTCGTCTGCCGTCGAAGGGCCCCGCTGGCCTCGACGGATGCGCCCCCACCCCCGGTTCGGCCGGGGGTGGGGGCGCTTCGGGTACGCGTAACCTCTCACCGGCCCTCCGCGCAAGGTGAGAGCAACGTTCCTTTCCGGTCACCCACAGCCACAGCGTGGAAACGCGCCCTCCCTACCTTCGGGACTCATCACCGCTCATCCCCCCGAACCACCCCAGCCCCGGAGCACCGTGGAGGCGTCATGACAGCCCCGACTACAGCCCCCGCATCCCCGCCCCCCACGAAGAAGGGGAGCCACTGGATCGAGGAGTGGGACCCGGAGAACGAGGCCTTCTGGAACGAGAAGGGCGAGAAGATCGCCCGTCGCAACCTCCTCTTCTCCGTCCTCTCCGAGCACATCGGGTTCTCGATCTGGACGATGTGGTCCGTGCTGGTGCTCTTCATGGGCCCGGAGTACGGCCTCACCCCGGCCGACAAGTTCCTGCTGACGTCGATGGTGACGCTGGTCGGGGCGGTCGTGCGGGTGCCCTACACCTTCGCCGTCGCGGTCTTCGGCGGCCGGAACTGGACGATCATCTCGGCCGGGCTGCTGCTGATCCCCACGATCGCCGCGTTCACGGTGATGGACCCGGGGACCTCGTTCAACACGTTCCTGCTGGTCGGTCTGCTCGCGGGCATCGGCGGCGGCAACTTCGCCTCCTCCATGACCAACATCAACGCCTTCTTCCCGCTCCGTAAGAAGGGGTGGGCGCTCGGGCTCAACGCGGGCGGCGGCAACATCGGCGTGCCGGTGATCCAGCTGATCGCCCTCGCCGTCATCGGCGCCAGCGGCGGGCCGCGCGTGCTGCTGGGGATCTACATCCCGCTCATCGTCATCGCCGCCACCCTGGCCGCGCTGTACATGGACAACCTGGCCTCCGTGAAGAACGACACGGGCGCGGCGATCGACTCCGCGAAGGACGTGCACACCTGGATCATGTCCTTCCTCTACGTCGGCACCTTCGGGTCGTTCATCGGCTACAGCTTCGCCTTCGGGCAGGTCCTGACGAACCAGTTCGGCCGGACGCCCCTGCAGGCGGCCTACCTCACCTTCATCGGCCCGCTGCTCGGCTCCCTCATCCGTCCCGTCGGCGGCTGGCTCGCCGACCGCTACGGCGGTGCCCGCATCACCCTGTACAACTACGTCGGCATGGCCGCCGCCACCGCCGTCCTGGTCTTCGCCAGCATGCAGAAGTCGCTGCCGCTCTTCGTCTCCGTCTTCGTGGTGCTGTTCGTGCTCAGCGGCCTCGGCAACGGGTCGACGTACAAGATGATCCCCGGCATCTTCCAGGCGAAGGCCGTGGCCAAGGGGCTTCAGGGCGAGGAGGCGGCCGCCTACGGCCGGCGTCTCTCCGGTGCGTCCATGGGCCTGATCGGCGCGGTCGGCGCGCTCGGCGGTGTCGCCATCAACCTGGCCTTCCGGCAGTCCTTCCTGTCCTACGGTTCCGGGACCGGCGCTTTCGTCGCCTTCCTCGCCTTCTACGCGGCCTGCTTCGGGGTCACCTGGGCCGTATACCTTCGCCGCCCGTCCGGCAGGATCACGGCAGGAAGCACCGCTTCCGAGGCGAAGCAGCAGCTCAGCTACGCCGAGGTGTGACGTAACACCGGCGACACGTGGCCGAACCGAGCCTGTCACGCACCGTTGACAGGCTCGTCGGCATGTAGGTGCAAACGGGACCCGAGCGGGACGAGAGTTATGTACGAGCAACAGCAGCGATCCGATGCCGGCCCTCAGGGCGCCGTCGAGCACGGTCCCCTCGCGGGTTTCACCGTGGGCGTGACGGCCGCGCGCCGGGCCGAGGAGCTCAGCGCGCTGCTCCAGCGGCGTGGGGCCGCGGTGCTGCACGCGCCCGCCCTGCGGATCGTGCCGCTCGCCGACGACGGTGAGCTGCTCGCCGCCACGAAGGAACTCATCGACCAGGTGCCGGACGTCGTGGTCGCCACCACGGCCATCGGCTTCCGCGGCTGGATCGAGGCCGCCGACGGCTGGGGGCTCGGCGAGCAACTGCTCGACAAGCTGGGCGGCGTCGAGCTGCTGGCCCGCGGCCCCAAGGTCAAGGGTGCCGTGCGGGCCGCCGGGCTGACGGAGAACTGGTCGCCGTCCAGCGAGTCCATGGCCGAGGTGCTCGACCGGCTCCTGGAGGAGGGCGTCGACGGGCGCCGGGTCGCCGTCCAGCTGCACGGCGAGCCGCTGCCCGGGTTCGTGGAGTCGCTGCGGGTCGCGGGCGCCGAGGTCGTGGGGGTGCCCGTCTACCGGTGGATGCCGCCGGAGGACATCTCGCCGCTCGACCGGCTCCTCGACGCGGCCGTCTCCCGCGGACTGGACGCGATCACCTTCACCTCCGCGCCCGCCGCCGCGTCCCTGCTGTCGCGCGCGGAGGAACGCGGCCTGCTGCCCGAGCTGCTCGCCGCCCTCGCCCACGATGTGCTGCCCGCCTGCGTCGGTCCGGTCACCGCGCTGCCGCTCCAGGGGCACGGCGTGGACACCGTCCAGCCGGAGCGGTTCCGGCTCGGGCCGCTCGTGCAACTGCTGTGCCAGGAGCTGCCGTCGCGGGCCCGGGCGCTGCCGATCGCCGGGTACCGGGTGGAGATCCGGGGCCACGCGGTGCTGGTGGACGGGAGTCTGAAACCGGTGCCACCGGCGGGAATGTCCTTGCTGCGGGCGCTGTCCCGGCGGCCGGGGTGGGTCGTGCCGCGCTCCGATCTGCTGCGGGCGTTGCCCGGTGCCGGGCGGGACGAGCACGCCGTCGAGACGGCGATGGCCCGGCTGCGGACGGCCCTCGGGGCGCCGAAGTTGATCCAGACGGTGGTGAAGCGGGGGTACCGGCTGGCGCTGGACCCGGCCGCGGACGCGAAGTACGCCGACGAGTAGGCGGGCTGTACCGGCACCGGAGCCGGTCCGGCCAGGAGCCGCGTCACCGGGGGCTGCCGCCCCCGGGCACCCGCTTCGGCCTCGGAAGGGCCTCGTCCTCAATCGCCGGGCGGGCTGGTGATTGGCACCCGGCGCTGGCACTGTGAAGGGACGGATTCCCGAGCAGTGCCCCTCGGTTGGCGGTGACACGCGCATGGACGAGCTCCGGTTCGACGCCGGGCGGATCTGTCTCGACCTGCTCGCGACCGCGCATCCCCTCGAACGGCTCGACGCCGTCGCGCCGTTGTGTGCGTGGATCCGCGGCTGTGGACTCGTCCCGCCGGACACCCCGCTGACCCATGCCGACGCCTCCTGGCCGCCCGCCTTCCGCGAACTGCGTCGCAACACCGGACAGTTGGTGCACGGGTGGCTCAACCGGCACGAAGTCGGGTCGTACGACCTCGCCCTGGCCCGCGTCAACGACGCCGCCCGGGCCGTTCCCCCGGCCCCGCGTGCCGTGCGCGGCGAAGACGGTGGGCTCGTGCGCGTGTTGGCCGGACCGCCGGCGTGTGTCGCGCTGCTGGCCGCCGTGGCCCGGGACGCGGTGGAGCTGCTCACCGATCCCGTCGCCCGGGCGGGGCTGCGGCAGTGCGCGGGGGACAACTGCCCGATCGTCTATGTCGACATGTCCCGGGGGCGTCGGCGCCGTTGGTGTTCCAGTGAGGTCTGCGGGAACCGGGAGCGGGTGGCGCGGCACCGTCGGCGGGCGGCGCTCGCCTCGCGGACGTAACTCCCGTGCCGGGTATGCGGCTTTCGTAGAGGTGCCGCCGACCGACTGTCGAAGTGATTTCGATTACACGCCGTTTACCCGGGCCGCGCGCCGGGCAGTCGCCGCGATCTTGTCGATGTGGCGAAAACGTAAAGAAAAAGCGGTGGGAATGTGCCGCCATGTCCCCGCTCGTCATGACACCCCGAAGAAAAGTGTCTCCTCGGTTTGAACGCTCAACACCCCGCTTGCGTACCCGTCGTCGAGCGACCGACTGGGGGATCCCCCGGACACCGGAGGTGGGCGTGCGCAAGGATGCGGCCGTGGCCAATGAACGTGGATCGAGGGCCCGACATCGCATGTCCCAGCCCTCGGAACCTGACGAGGAGCTGATGCGTGCTCTGTATCGGGAGCATGCCGGACCCCTGCTTGCGTATGTCCTGCGCCTGGTTGCCGGAGACCGGCAGCGCGCCGAGGACGTCGTGCAGGAGACGCTCATCCGTGCCTGGAAGAACGCCGGTCAGCTCAATCGTGCGACCGGATCTGTACGCCCCTGGCTGGTGACGGTCGCACGCCGCATCGTCATCGACGGCCACCGCAGCCGGCAGGCCCGGCCGCAGGAGGTCGACCCGTCGCCGCTGGAGGTCATTCCTGCGGAGGACGAGATCGACAAGGCGCTGTGGCTGATGACGCTGTCCGACGCGCTCGACGACCTGACCCCGGCCCACCGGGAGGTGCTCGTCGAGACGTACTTCAAGGGGCGTACCGTCAACGAGGCGGCCGAGACGCTGGGGATACCCAGCGGCACCGTGCGCTCACGGGTCTTCTATGCCCTGCGGTCGATGAAGCTGGCTCTGGAGGAGCGGGGGGTGACGGCGTGATGAGCGTTTACGGGGGATTCGGAGCAGGTGGTTCGGGTATGTCTGGACCCATGCAGGGATCTACGGGATCTCCGAGCCCGAGCGAACACGAGACCGTCGGCGCCTACGCCCTCGGGATTCTCGACGACGCCGAAGCAACCGCTTTCGAGATGCATCTCGCCGGCTGCGAGTGGTGCGCCCAGCAGCTCGACGAGCTCGCCGGCATGGAACCCATGCTGGCCGCCCTCGCGGACCTGCCGGGCACCGGCACCCCCGCGATCGGGGAGTCCCTGTCCGCCCGTCCCAGCCCGCGGCTCGCGGAACGGCTGGTCGACGAGGTGTCCGAGCGCCGCGCGGTCAAGCGCCGCCGCTCGTTCTTCCTGGTGGCGGCCGCGGCCGCGCTGATCATCGGCGGCCCGCTCACCGTGCTGGCGGCGACCGGCGGCGACAGCGGCACCAAGAGCACCGAGGCGAGCTCCACCAAGTCGGCCAACGCGGCCAAGGACACCTTCGCGACGCTCAGCGACCGCGTCTCCGCGACCGACTCCGCCTCCAAGGTCTCCGCGACCGTCGCCATGGGCGAGAAGGCCTGGGGCACCGAGATCGGCGTCGAGCTGAAGAACGTCACGGGCCCGGAGAAGTGCTCGCTCATCGCCGTCGGCAAGAACGGCGAGCGCGAGACGGTCTCCTCCTGGTCGGTCCCGGAGTGGGGCTACGGCATCGCGAACGCCAAGACCGAGCAGGCCAAGAACCCGCTCTACGTCGTGGGCGGCGCCGCCTTCAAGACCAACGAGATCGACCACTTCGAGGTCATGACCTTCGACGGCAAGAAGCTCGTCCAGATCGACGCGTAACTTCCTACACGGGGTCCCCTTCGCGTACGGTTGACGGCTGCCCAGCACGTCAGAAGGGGGCCCGGTGGCCGTTCAGGCACAGCAGGAAACCGCGGTCGGATCGGTTCGGCACACCGCGCCGGATTCGGTGCGGGACCGAGAGATCGGCATCGAACAGGAACACCTGGACCGGGTGTACCGGCGCCTCGAGGAGAAGATCCACGAGGCGGAGTTCCTGATGCACGACGCGGCCAAGCGAGGGCAGGTCGGCACGCCCGGCGCCCTCGCCGAGAGGGACGCCCAGGTGTTCCGCGCCGGCGTCCACCTCAACCGGCTCAACAACGAGTTCGAGGACTTCCTGTTCGGGCGGATCGACCTGCTCGCCGGGAAGGACGGCAAGAAGGGCCCCGACGGCGCCTACACCGCCGTCGAGCCCGCCGAGGGGGCCGTCCGCGCGGACAACACCGCCGACATCGCCGAAACGCTCCACATCGGCCGTATCGGAGTCCTCGACTCCGAATACGCCCCGCTGGTCATCGACTGGCGGGCACCGGCCGCGGCGCCGTTCTACCGGTCGACCCCCGTCGACCCGGGGCGCGTCGTACGGCGCCGGGTGATCCGCTCGAAGGGGCGTCGCGTCCTCGGCGTCGAGGACGACCTGATGCGTCCTGAGCTGAAGGCGGTCCTGGACGGCGGCGAACTGCCCGTCATCGGCGACGGCGCCCTGATGGCCGCCCTCGGACAGGCCCGCAGCCACACCATGCGCGACATCGTCGCCTCCATCCAGGCCGAGCAGGACCTGGTGATCCGGGCCCCCGCGGCCTCCGTGACCTACGTCGAGGGCGGGCCGGGCACCGGCAAGACCGCCGTCGCGCTGCACCGGGCCGCCTATCTGCTCTACCAGGACCGGCGCCGGTACGCGGGCGGCATCCTGATCGTCTCGCCCACGCCGCTGCTCGTGGCGTACACCGAGGGCGTGCTGCCCTCGCTCGGCGAGGAGGGCCAGGTCGCCATCCGCGCCATCGGCTCCCTCGTCGACGGCGCCGAGGCCACCCTGTACGACTCCCCGGCGGTGGCCCGCGCCAAGGGGTCGTACCGGATGCTCAAGGTGCTGCGGAAGGCGGCGCGCGGCGCGCTGGAGAGCGGCGGCCGGGCCGCTGCCCAGATGGCCTTCGGCGACCCCGACGAGGAGGCCGGCGAGACCACCGCGCCCACCGGGACACCGACCCGGCTGCGGGTCGTCGCCTTCGGCCGCCGTCTGGAGCTGGAGGCCGCCGACCTGGACCGCGTCCGGCAGAGCGCCCTCAGCGGCACCGCCCCGGTGAACCTGCTGCGCCCCCGCGCCCGCAAACTGCTCCTGGACGCCCTGTGGGAGCGCTCCGGCGCGGCCGGCCGGCACAGCGACCCCGAACTCGCCGCCGAGCTGCGCTCCTCCTTCGACGAGGACGTGACCACCGAGGACGCGTTCATCGCCTTCCTCGACGCCTGGTGGCCCGAGCTGACGCCGCAGGCCGTCCTCGCGGCCATGGCCGACGAACGCCGGCTCGGCCGCTGGGCCCGGCGCATCCTCAACCCCGGCGAGGTCCGCAAGGTCGCCCGCGCCCTCAAGCGGGACGGCCGCTCGGTGCACGACATCGCCATGCTCGACGAGCTCGAGGCGATCCTCGGCGTGCCGTTCCGCCCGAAGAAGCGGCGCGAGTACGACCCGCTGGACCAGCTCACCGGCCTGGAGGAGCTGATGCCGGTGCGCGAGGAGACGCAGCGCGAGCGCGCCGAGCGGCTCGCCCAGGAGCGCACCGAGTACGCGCACGTGATCGTGGACGAGGCACAGGACCTCACCCCGATGCAGTGGCGCATGGTCGGCCGCCGCGGCCGGCACGCCACCTGGACGGTCGTCGGCGACCCGGCCCAGTCCTCCTGGTCCGACCCCGACGAGGCCGCCGAGGCCCGCGACGAGGCCCTCGGCACCCGCCCGCGCCGCCGCTTCCAGCTGACCGTGAACTACCGCAACCCGGCCGAGATCGCCGAGCTGGCCGCGAAGGTGCTGGCGCTGGCCATGCCGGGCGCCGAATCCCCGTCGGCGGTCAGGTCGACGGGGATCGTGCCGCGCTTCGAGGCCGTCACCGACACCCTGGGCGCCACCGTCCGCGCGGAGGCCGGGCGGCTTCTGGAGCGGGTCGACGGCACCGTCGGCGTCGTCGTCGCCATGAACCGGCGCGAGGAGGCGAGACGCTGGCTCGCCGGGCTGGGCGACCGGGTGGTGGCCCTCGGCAGCCTCGAGGCCAAGGGCCTGGAGTACGACGCCACGGTCGTCGTCTCACCGGCGGAGATCGCGGACGAGAGCCCGGCCGGCCTGCGGGTGCTGTACGTGGCCCTCACCCGGGCGACGCAGCAGCTCACGGTCGTCTCCGGGGACCGCGACGAGCCGGACGCGAACGGGGTCCCGGACCTTCTGAGGGACTGAACAGCTGACCGTTTCCTGTGAACTCCCCGGACGGGAATGGTCTTCGGCCATCCGTTTGTTAGCCTGGTCGTGACACCGGCCCGATCCAAGCCCCCGGGCCCAACCTTCGTCGCTACGAGCGACCACTTGCCGCGAGGCGAGCATGGCGGGCCGGTGTCGTGAACGCGAGAGAGGCCCACATCACCTGTGATGTGGGCCTCTCTCATTGCCCCCTCATTGCTCCCCCGTGGCCCCTCCCGGTGCCCTCGCCGGCTTGATTGAGAACAAAACGATCGCAATCCGGGGCGGCTTTCATGTACTCGTCGGTAGGTGCGACGATCGGACGGCAAACCCGCGACCCAGCAGTGCAGAGGAAGTCGGCCATGGCAACGGCGCCCAGCGTCTCCTACTCGATCACGGTCCGTCTGGAGGTGCCCGCGAGCGGAACGGCGGTCTCCCAGATCACCACGGCCGTGGAGTCCCACGGAGGCTCGGTGACCGGCCTCGACGTCACCGCGTCCGGCCACGAGAAGCTCCGCATCGACGTCACCATCGCCGCCACCTCCACCGCCCACGCCGACGAGATCGTCGTACAGCTGCGCGGCATCGAGGGCGTCACCCTCGGCAAGGTCTCCGACCGTACGTTCCTGATGCACCTCGGCGGCAAGATCGAGATGCAGTCGAAGCACCCCATCCGCAACCGTGACGACCTCTCGATGATCTACACGCCCGGCGTGGCCCGCGTCTGCATGGCGATCGCCGAGAACCCCGAGGACGCCCGCCGCCTCACCATCAAGCGCAACTCCGTTGCGGTCGTGACGGACGGCTCGGCCGTGCTGGGCCTCGGCAACATCGGCCCGAAGGCCGCGCTGCCGGTCATGGAGGGCAAGGCGGCCCTCTTCAAGCGGTTCGCCGGCATCGACGCCTGGCCGCTGTGCCTGGACACCCAGGACACCGACGCGATCGTCGAGATCGTCAAGGCCATCGCCCCCGGCTTCGCGGGCATCAACCTCGAGGACATCTCCGCCCCCCGCTGCTTCGAGATCGAGGCCCGGCTGCGTGAGGCCCTCGACATCCCCGTCTTCCACGACGACCAGCACGGCACCGCGATCGTCGTCCTCGCCTCCCTCACGAACGCCCTGCGTGTCGTGAACAAGGGCATCGGCGACGTGCGGGTCGTCATGTCCGGCGCCGGCGCGGCCGGTACCGCCATCCTCAAGCTGCTGCTCGCGGCCGGCGTGAAGAACGCGGTCGTCGCCGACATCCACGGCGTCGTCCACGCGGACCGCGCGGACCTCCTCGACGCGGCCCCGGACTCGGCGCTGCGCTGGATCGCCGACAACACCAACCCCGAGGGCCTCACGGGCACCCTGAAGGAGGCCGTGCGCGGCGCGGACGTCTTCATCGGCGTCTCCGCCCCGAACGTCCTCGACGGCGACGACGTGGCCGCCATGGCCGACGACGCGATCGTGTTCGCGCTCGCGAATCCGGACCCCGAGGTCGACCCGGCGATCGCCCGCCAGACGGCCGCCGTCGTGGCCACCGGCCGCTCCGACTTCCCCAACCAGATCAACAACGTGCTGGTCTTCCCGGGCGTCTTCCGCGGCCTGCTGGACGCGCAGTCCCGCACCGTCAACACCGAGATGATGCTCGCGGCCGCGAAGGCACTCGCGGAAGTCGTGAGCGACGACGAGCTCAACCCGAACTACATCATCCCGAGCGTCTTCAACGACAAGGTCGCCGGCGCGGTCGCGGGTGCGGTGCGGGAGGCCGCGAAGGCCGCGGGAGTGTCAGCCTCGTAGGTCGGGGCATCCGAGTGGGCGGGGGCCGTCAAGATCCCCGTGGCGGTGGTTGTGAGGATCGCCACGGTGGCCCCCGCAACGGCGCGTCGCGGAACCTCGCGCCGCGGACGGCCCTCTAGGGTTGCGCCCGACCCAATCGCCCTTCGTGTGACTCCCAAGGGTTGTCTCACGGCTCCGAGCGGGTGCCGGATTGGCTTTCGCGCCGCTGGTAGGGGCAGGATGCGTCTCTGGGCGCGTGCACAACGACTTCGCTGTGCCCAACATGCGGCTCCGCCGCGTGGCACGCCGCAACGGCAAGAAGAACACGGGAGTAACAACATGAACCGCAGTGAGCTGGTGGCCGCGCTGGCCGACCGCGCCGAGGTGACCCGCAAGGACGCCGACGCAGTGCTGGCCGCGTTCGCCGAGGTCGTCGGCGACATCGTCTCCAAGGGCGACGAGAAGGTCACGATCCCCGGCTTCCTGACCTTCGAGCGCACCCACCGTGCCGCTCGCACCGCCCGCAACCCGCAGACCGGCGACCCGATCCAGATCCCGGCCGGCTACAGCGTCAAGGTCTCCGCGGGCTCGAAGCTCAAGGAAGCGGCAAAGGGCAAGTGACCTTGCCGTCTACGCCTCACCGGACGGTGTACGGCGCGTAGGCAACGTGATGGGGCGGCACCCGGTTTTCCGGGTGCCGCCCCATCGTTGTGCGCTCACACATGGCCTCAAGCGCCGTCCGGGCCGGTTTCTGCCGACCCGCACGGACGCCGGACGAGATCAGCCCGGGTCAGCCGAGTGCTTTGCCCGGCAGCTCGACCTTGGCGCCCAGCTCCACGAGCTTCTCCATGAAGTTCTCGTAGCCGCGGTTGATGAGGTCGATGCCGTGGACCCGGGAGGTGCCCTGGGCCGCGAGGGCGGCGATCAGGTACGAGAAGCCGCCGCGGAGGTCGGGGATGACCAGGTCGGCGCCCTGGAGCTTGGTGGGGCCCGACACGACCGCCGAGTGCAGGAAGTTGCGCTGCCCGAAGCGGCAGTCGGAGCCGCCGAGGCACTCGCGGTACAGCTGGATGTGGGCGCCCATCTGGTTGAGCGCGGAGGTGAAGCCCAGGCGGGACTCGTAGACCGTCTCGTGGACGATCGAGAGGCCCGTGGCCTGCGTCAGGGCGACGACCAGCGGCTGCTGCCAGTCCGTCTGGAAACCGGGGTGGACGTCCGTCTCCAGCGCGATGGACTTCAGCTGGCCGCCCGGGTGCCAGAAGCGGATGCCCTCGTCGTCGATCTCGAAGGCGCCGCCCACCTTGCGGTAGGTGTTCAGGAACGTCATCATCGAGCGCTGCTGGGCGCCGCGGACGTAGATGTTGCCTTCGGTCGCCAGCGCCGCGGAAGCCCAGGAGGCGGCCTCCAGGCGGTCCGACAGGGCGGCGTGGTTGTAGCCGCCGAGCTTGTCGACACCGGTGATGCGGATCGTGCGGTCGGTGTCCATCGCGATGATGGCACCCATCTTCTGGAGCACGCAGATGAGATCCTCGATCTCCGGCTCCACCGCCGCGTTCGCGAGTTCGGTGACGCCCTCCGCCAGGACGGCGGTCAGCAGCACCTGCTCGGTCGCACCGACCGACGGGTACGGCAGCATGATCTTCGTGCCGCGCAGCCGCTGCGGGGCCTCCAGGTACTGGCCGTCCTCCCGCTTCTCGATCTTCGCGCCGAACTGCCGCAGCACGTCGAAGTGGAAGTCGATGGGCCGGCCGCCGATGTCGCAGCCGCCCAGGCCCGGGATGAACGCGTGGCCGAGGCGGTGCAGGAGCGGGCCGCAGAACAGGATCGGAATCCGGCTCGAACCCGCGTGGGCGTCGATGTCGGCGACGTTGGCGCTCTCCACGTAGGTCGGGTCGAGCACCAGCTCGCCCGGCTCCTCGCCCGGCCGGACCGTCACACCGTGCAGCTGGAGCAGGCCGCGGACGACCCGCACGTCACGGATGTCCGGAACGTTGCGCAGCCGACTCGGCTCACTGCCCAGCAGGGCGGCGACCATGGCCTTGGGTACGAGGTTCTTCGCACCGCGGACACGGATCTCGCCCTCGAGCGGGGTGCCGCCGTGGACAAGCAGTACGTCGTCAGAGCCGTTGACGGTCATGTATCTCGCGTTCCATGGATGGTGGATTGGGGCAAGGGCCGTTGGTGTCGGGGGCAGGGCCAGATGAGACAGAGTAATCGCCGTCGACCCCTGTCCCGTAAGCCCAGGGACCACCCAGGTACGTCATAGCTGTGTCACAACACGAACCGTTTCCCACCGGGCACATGGGGTCACCGTCGCCCGCCCCGCGGGCCCGTGCGCCCGGACCGCGCCCGTGCGCGTCCCGTGTGCCCGCATTGCCTCCCCACTTCACGGGAAGATGCGGGATCATGTCTGGCATGACCGAGGTGTCCTCGCTCACGGGGCGGCTGCTCGTGGCAACGCCCGCCCTGGCGGACCCGAACTTCGACCGTGCGGTGGTGCTCCTTCTCGACCACGACGAGGAGGGCTCCCTCGGTGTCGTCCTCAACCGGCCCACACCGGTGGGCGTGAGCGACATCCTGGAGGGCTGGGCGGATCTCACCGGTGAACCCGGCGTCGTCTTCCAGGGCGGCCCGGTGTCCCTCGACTCGGCCCTCGGGATCGCCGTCATCCCCGGTGGCACGGCCGTCGACGGCACCCCGCTCGGCTGGCGCCGGGTGCACGGCGCGATCGGCCTGGTCGACCTGGAGGCCCCGCCGGAGCTCCTGGCCTCGGCCCTCGGTTCCCTGCGGATCTTCGCCGGATACGCCGGCTGGGGCCCGGGCCAGCTGGAGGACGAGCTGGGCGAGGGCGCCTGGTACGTCGTGGAGTCCGAACCCGGCGACGTCTCCTCGCCGTCCCCCGAGAGACTCTGGCGCGAGGTGCTGCGCCGCCAGCGCAGCGAACTCGCGATGGTGGCGACGTATCCGGACGACGCTTCGCTCAACTGACGGGTGTGAGCTTCGGGACCCGGCTTCAGTACCCTTGGCGCCATGAGCACTCTTGAGCCTGAGACCCAGCCCCAGCGAGGCACTGGGACGGGGACCCTCGTAGAGCCGACGCCGCAGGTGTCGCACGGCGACGGGGACCACGAGCGCTACGCCCACTATGTCCAGAAGGACAAGATCATGGCGAGCGCCCTCGACGGGACGCCCGTCGTGGCGCTGTGCGGCAAGGTCTGGGTGCCCGGCCGCGACCCGAAGAAGTACCCGGTCTGCCCCATGTGCAAGGAGATCTTCGAGTCGATGGCCGGCGGCGGCGACGACAAGGGCAAGGGCGGCGACAAGAAGTAGCTACAGGGACTTGAGGAGGCCCCCGGGGCGCGATGTGACGCGCCCCGGGGGCCTCGTCGCGTCCGCCGGCCGGTGTGTGGTGCCTTTTGTCGTCCTGTGTCGCCTTGTGCCGCCTATGTCGTTGCACGGGGTGCGTTCGGTGGTCACAGAGTGGTTGAGACCTCTTGTCGGCGTGTTCATGTAGTCCCTAGCCTCCGATGTGTTGTGCAGAGCGAAACAGTCATTGCATATGTTGCAACGCTCGGAGGATCGCGCCATGAAGCTCCCCACCCGACTGGCCGCGCTCGCGGCCGCCGCCCTGGTCGTCGCCGCCTGCGCCCCCCAGACATCCGACAACTCCTCTTCCGACACGGACGACAAGACGGGCACCCTGCGTGTCTGGCTGTTCCAGGAGGTCGGCAACAAGCCCAAGGAGCAGGTCGTCGACTCGGCCGTCGCCGCCTTCGAGAAGGCCCACAAGGGCGCGAAGGTCGACGTCGAGTACATCCCCGTGGACACCCGCGCCCAGCGCGTCAAGGCCGCCTTCAACGACCCGAAGTCCGCTCCTGACGTCATGGAGTACGGCAACACCGACACGGCCGGCTACGTCCAGGACGGCGGACTCCTGGACGTCACCGAGGACTTCGGCGACTGGAGCGAGGCCAAGGCGACCGACCCCACCGCCAAGCAGTCCGTCACCGTCGACGGCAAGCTCTACGGCGCCCCCTTCTACGTCGGCGTGCGCGCCCTGTACTACCGCACGGACGTCTTCGAGGAACTCGGTCTGCACGTCCCGAAGACCATGGCCGAGCTGGCGACCACCGCCCGGAAGATCCGCGCCGCGAAGCCCGAGCTGTACGGCCTGGTGGTGGGCGGCGCCTACACCTACGGCGCGATGCCCTTCGTGTGGGCCAACGGCGGTGAACTCGCCACCGGCAAGAGCGGCTCGTACGCCTCCGGCATCGACAGCGCGGCCGCCCGGAAGGGCATCACCGCGTACACGTCCCTGTTCTCCGACGACAACTGTCCCGCCGCCAAGTGCGCGGGCATGGGCGGCAACGACACCATCACCGCGTTCGCCGCGGGCAAGGCGGGCATGGCGATCGGCGGCGACTTCAGCCACACGGCCGTCGAGGCCGGCAAGGTGAAGGGCGAGTACGCCGTCGTACCGCTGCCGGGTGTGACGTCCGGCTCGATCGCCCCGGCCTTCGCGGGCGGCAACAACATCGGTGTGCTGAAGAGCACCTCGCACCGCACCCTCGCGGTCCAGCTGATGGAGGCCCTCGCCTCGAAGAAGACCCAGGCCTCGCTGTTCGACGCGATGGGCTTCCTGCCCACGTTCACGGACGTCCGGGACCAGGCCGCCGCGAAGGAACCCTTCGTGAAGCCCTTCGTGCAGACCCTGACCGCCGGGACCAAGTTCGTGCCGGCGTCGCCCGCGTGGTCGCAGATCGACTCCTCCCTGGTCCTGCCGACGATGTTCCAGGAGGTCGTCAGCGGCAAGAAGGACGTGGCCGCGGCCTCGGCGGAGGCGGCGAAGAAGATGGACGCGGCGTTCGGCAGCGTGGGCTGAACCGGTGACCGTGACCGACACGGCGGTCGTGGAGAAGCGCACCCCGCCCTCCACGCCGCCGGTACGAAGGAGGCGGAGCCGGGCCGGCCGGACCCCCTGGCTCTACCTCGCGCCCGCTCTCGTCGTCCTTGCCGCGCTGCTCGCCTACCCCGTCTACCAGCTCGGCCTGATCTCGCTCTTCCGCTACACCCAGGCCCAGGTCAGCGGTGGGGAGCCCACCGCCTTCCGGGGCTTCGGCAACTACGCGGACGTCTTCTCCGACGACCAGTTCTGGCAGGTGCTCGCGTCGACGGTCGTCTTCGCGGCGGCCTGCGTGGTCTCCACCCTCGCCGTCGGCTGCGCGCTCGCCGTGCTCCTCACGCGCGTGCGTGCCGTGCCGCGGCTGGCGCTGATGCTGGCCGCGATGGGCGCCTGGGCGACCCCCGCGGTCACCGGCTCCACGGTCTGGCTGTTCCTGTTCGACCCCGACTTCGGCCCGGTGAACCGGCTGCTGGGCCTCGGCGACCACTCGTGGACGTACGGCCGTCTCAGCGCCTTCTTCCTCGTCCTGCTCGAAGTGGTCTGGTGCTCCTTCCCGTTCGTGATGGTCACCGTCTACGCCGGGATCCGCTCCGTGCCGTCCGAGGTCCTGGAGGCGGCCGCCCTGGACGGTGCCTCGCAGTGGCGGATCTGGCGGTCCGTGCTGGCCCCGATGCTGCGGCCGATCCTCGTGGTCGTGACCATCCAGTCGGTCATCTGGGACTTCAAGGTCTTCACCCAGATCTACGTGATGACGAACGGGGGCGGCATCGCCGGGCAGAACCTCGTCCTGAACGTCTACGCCTACCAGCAGGCCTTCGCGTCCTCGCAGTACGGCCTCGGCTCGGCGATCGGCGTCGTGATGCTGCTGATCCTGCTCGCGGTCACGCTGGTGTACCTGCGGCTGCTGCGCCGACAGGGGGAGGAGCTGTGAAAGGAGGAAGCGTGCGTGCTGTGCGGGGCCTGGTGGCCCGTCCGTGGCGGTTCGCCGCCGAGGCCTGCGCACTGCTGGTCGCGGTGGTCGTCGCCTTCCCGCTCTACTGGATGGTGCTGGGCGCCTTCAAACCGGCCGGGGAGATCCGTTCGAGCGAGCCACGGCCGTGGACGCTCGAGCCCTCGCTGGATTCCTTCCGGCGCGTCCTCGGGCAGCAGGAATTCGGCCGCTACTTCCTCAACAGCCTTGTCGTGGCGGGCGCGGTGGTGATCGCCTCCGGGGTGATCGCGTTTCTCGCCGCGACCGCCGTGACCCGATTCCGGTTCCGCTTCCGCACCACCCTGCTGATCATGTTCCTGGTGGCCCAGATGGTGCCCGTGGAGGCGCTGACGATCCCGTTGTTCTTCCTCATGCGGGACTTCGGCCAGTTGAACACCCTGGGGTCCCTGATCCTGCCCCACATCGCCTTCTCGCTGCCCTTCGCGATCTGGATGCTGAGAGGGTTCGTGAAAGCGGTTCCGGAGGCGCTGGAGGAGGCCGCGTACCTCGACGGGGCGAGCCGCACGCGCTTTCTGTGGCAGATCCTTTTCCCGCTCGTCCTGCCGGGCCTGGTGGCCACGAGCGTGTTTTCCTTCATCTCCGCCTGGAACGACTTCCTGTTCGCCAAGTCCTTCATCATCAGCGACACCTCGCAGTCGACCCTGCCGATGGCCCTGCTGGTCTTCTACGAGCCGGACGACCCCGACTGGGGCGGTGTGATGGCGGGTTCCACGGTCATGACGATTCCGGTTCTGGTGTTCTTCGTACTCGTACAGCGACGGCTGGTCTCCGGACTGGGCGGAGCGGTAAAGGACTGATGTGTCTTCTGCAATCGACCTCGTCGACCTCGTCGACCTCGTCCCCGTGCCGCGTGCCGTCGACGGCCCCATGCGCTGCGGTGTCGTCATCGAAGAGCACACCACCCTGTGGGCCGAGCCCGGCACGGAGGGCACCGAGCGCTGGCTGCGCGCCACCCTCGGCGCGGCCTTCGGCGTGCCCCTGCGACCCGGTCCGCAGGGCGTCCGCGACTCCGTGCAGCTGTGTCTGGACGACACGATGGAGCCGGAGGCGTACAAGCTGAGCGTCCTCGCCACGTGGGGCATCGAGATCCGCGGCGGAAGTCCGGCGGGCGTCTTCTGGGGCGCGCAGACGCTGCGTCAGCTGCTCGGCCGGCACGCCTTCCGGCGCGCCCCGGTGCGGCCGGGGATCAGTTACGGCGTCCCGCACCAGATCATCGTGGACGCGCCCCGCTTCCGCTGGCGCGGCCTGATGCTCGACGTCGCCCGGCACTTCATGCCCAAGGACGGCGTTCTGCGCTACCTGGACCTGATGGCGGCGCACAAACTCAACGTCTTCCACTTCCATCTGACGGACGACCAGGGCTGGCGGATCGAGATCGAGCGGTATCCCCGGCTGACCGAGGTCGGTTCCTGGCGGGCGCGCACGAAATTCGGCCACCGGGCCTCGCCGCTGTGGGACGAGAAGCCGCACGGTGGCTTCTACACGCAGGACGACATCCGCGAGATCGTCGCCTACGCCGCCGAGCGGCATATCACCGTGGTCCCCGAAATCGACCTCCCCGGTCACTCGCAGGCGGCGATCGCCGCGTATCCGGAACTCGGCAACACCGATGTCGTCACCGCATCCGCCGAGGGGGGCACCGCCCTCCCCGTGTGGGACACCTGGGGGATCAGTCCCCACGTACTCGCCCCCACCGACAACACCCTGCGCTTCTACGAAGGGGTCTTCGAGGAACTGCTGGAGCTGTTCCCCTCGGAGTTCATTCACGTCGGGGGTGACGAATGCCTCAAGGACGAGTGGAAGCAGTCGCCGGCCGCGCAGGCCCGTATCGGGGAACTCGGACTCGCCGACGAGGACGAGCTCCAGTCCTGGTTCATCCGGCACTTCGACAAGTGGCTCTCCGCGCGCGGGCGTCGGCTGATCGGCTGGGACGAGATTCTGGAGGGCGGGCTCGCGGACGGGGCGGCCGTGTCGTCCTGGCGTGGCTACGCGGGCGGGATCGCCGCCGCGCGGGCCGGGCACGACGTCGTGATGTGTCCCGAGCAGCAGGTGTACCTGGACCACCGGCAGGACGGCGGGGCGGACGAGCCCGTGCCCATCGGGTTCGTGCGCACCCTGGAGGACGTCTACCGGTTCGAACCCGTTCCCGCGGAACTGACACCGAAGGAGGCGGGGCATGTGCTCGGCACGCAGGCCAACCTGTGGACCGAGGTGATGGAGGACTCCGCGCGCGTGGACTATCAGGCCTTCCCCCGGCTCGCCGCCTTCGCCGAGGTCGCCTGGAGCGCCCTGCCCGCCCCGGAGGAGCGGGACTTCGCCGACTTCGAGCGGCGGATGGAGGCGCACTACGAGCGGCTCGACGCGCTGGGCGTCGGCTACCGCCCGCCGGCCGGCCCCCGGCCGTGGCAGCGGCGGCCGGGTGTCCTGGGGCGGCCGATCGACGGCCCGCCCCCGAACCGGTGATACCGCCCGTCCCGGATAAACCCCGGCACGGCCCCCGAAGAGTGGCAATTCACGCGCACCGGTGATGCCGTACGAAAACGGACCATCTACCCGGTGAGGTGGGCGAATGCCTCCTAGCGGACCCCCGCGTTCGGGTGTTGCGAAGATGTGCCAGAGTTGCCACGTCCGCCCTGTCAGCACGTACCGTACGGCAGCACAGGTGGGACCAGGTGGGGCAGCGGGAAGGGGCAGCCGGTTTTGACCACGCACGCACCGCAGGCGGGGCAGGCCGTCACGCTGCCCACGACCCTGGACGAGGCCGTGGCGGCGCTTGCCGCCATGCCCGCCGCCGTGCCCGTGGCCGGCGGCACCGACCTGATGGCCGCCGTCAACTCGGGGCAGCTCAGGCCCACCGGACTGGTGGGTCTCGGCCGCATCAGCGAGATCCGCGGCTGGCAGTACCAGGACGGCCACGCGCTGCTCGGCGCCGGACTCACCCACGCGCGCATGGGCCGCCCCGACTTCGCCGCCCTGATCCCGGCGCTCGCCGCGGCCGCGCGCGCCGCGGGCCCACCGCAGATCCGCAACGCGGGCACCCTCGGCGGCAACATCGCCTCGGCCGCCCCCACGGGCGACGCGCTGCCCGTGCTGGCCGCGCTGGAGGCGACCCTGATCATCGCGGGCCCGGGCGGAGCCCGCCGTGAGATGCCCGTGTCGCACCTGCTGGCCGGCATGGAGATGCTGCGCGGCGGCGAGCTCATCGGGTACGTGCGCGTGCCGCTGCTGCACGCCCCGCAGATCTTCCTGAAGGCGACCGGCCGCACCGGACCGGGCCGCGCGGTGGCCTCCGTGGCGCTGGTCCTCGACCCCGCCCGGCGTGGCGTCAGGTGCGCCGTCGGGGCCATAGCGCCGATGCCGCTGCGGCCGCTGGAGGCCGAGCAGTGGGTCGCCCGGCTCATCGACTGGGACAACGGCCGCACCATCGTCCCCGAGGCGCTGACCGCCTTCGGGGAGTACGTCGCCGCCGCCTGCATCCCCGACCCGGTGCCGGGCGTGGACGGCTCCGTACCGGAACTTCCGCCCGCCGTACTGCACCTGCGGCGCACCGTCGCCGCGCTGGCCCGACGAGCACTGGGGAGGGCGCTGTCGTGAGCGACGACCAGCACGGACCCGGACACGGACACGGACAGGAAGAGGGGCAGGGCCAGGGCGCGCCGCAGGGCGGCGGCCGCTGGGACCCGCTGCCCCAGGGGGACTACGACGACGGCGCGACCGCCTTCGTGAAGCTCCCCGAGGGCGGCATCGACGCCTTCCTGGCCGCCCGCGGCGACAGCCCGCTGGCCGCGCCGGGCCACGGGTACGTGCCGCCGCAGATAGCGGTGGCGCCCCCCACGGACGGCACCGGAACCTGGGCGGCCCCGGCCGGCGGCTCCGACTGGCCGCCTCCGCAGGACACCCCGCAGACGGTGGGCGACGACCGGTTCACGTACCACCCCGGCGCGACCGGTCAGTGGGCCTTCGAGGACACCTCCGGGTCGTCGGGCGCACCGCGGTCCGCGCCCGGACACGACGTGACGGGCCAGTGGTCGATCCCCGTCGCGGGCGGCGACCTGCCCGACGAGTCGGGCGAGTTCACCTCCTCGTCGCTGGTCGAGCAGTGGGGCGGCTCGCCCCCGGCCACCCTGCCCGGCGGCGCGTCCGCGCCCTGGGCGACGGAACCGGCGGGACCGACGGACCACGGCGTGCCGGACCAGGCGTGGGGGCAGCACCCCGACGAGGCCGGCACGGCCGCGCGGCCGGCGACGGACCTGTCCGCGTTCGGGCACGCGCCGGAGCACGGCGTGGCCGTGGACCCCGACCGGCACCACCCCACCGCCGAGCACACCGGGCAGCACACGCACCCGACCGGGACGTTCGCCCCGGAGATCTCCGCCGAGGCGTACACGGTGGCCCCGAACAGGGCCCTGGAGGACGCCGGGCGAGACGCTCAGCGGGCCGCTGAGGCCGAGCGGACCGCCGAAGCGGCCGAGGACGCCGGGCACGCTCACGAGGCCGCCCACGAGCCCGCTGAGGCCGCGCACGGCGCCGCGGAGCCGCCCGCCGAACCCGGCACCCCGCACGGGGCCGCACGCGGCCCGGCCGAGGAACCCGAGGACCGGTCCGCCGCCGCGGACACCGCGCCCGATCCCGAGGCGGACGCGGCCCCCGGCACCGCCGCCCCGCGGTCCACCGAGGCCACCGAGCCGGCCGGGTCCGACGGGCCCGCGGACGAGACGGACGACGCCCCGGCGCCGTTCCACGAGGAACACCCCCTCGCCGGCTACGTGCTGCGCGTCAACGGCTCCGACCGCCCCGTCACCGACGCCTGGATCGGCGAGTCGCTGCTCTACGTCCTGCGCGAGCGGCTCGGCCTCGCGGGCGCCAAGGACGGCTGCTCGCAGGGCGAGTGCGGGGCCTGCAACGTCCAGGTCGACGGACGGCTCGTCGCCTCCTGCCTGGTCCCGGCCGTCACCACCGCCGGCAGCGAGATCCGCACCGTCGAGGGCCTGGCCGTCGACGGACAGCCCTCGGACGTGCAGCGGGCGCTCGCCAAGTGCGGGGCCGTGCAGTGCGGCTTCTGCGTGCCCGGCATGGCGATGACCGTGCACGACCTCCTGGAGGGCAACCCGGCCCCCACCGAACTGGAGGCCCGCCAGGCCCTGTGCGGCAACCTGTGCCGCTGCTCCAGCTACCGGGGCGTCCTGCGGGCCGTCCAGGACGTCGTCGCCGAACGCGAGGCGGTCGCCGCCGCCGACGCCGAGACGGACGGCGACGAGGCACGTATTCCGCACCAGGCGGGGCCGGGCGCCGGAGGCGTCCACCCGTCGGCGTTCGAGAACCCTGCACAGCCCCACCCGCATGACCCGGCATACGGACAGGGCCAGGACGGAGGCCAGGCGTGAGCAACGAGACAGTCACCGCGACGACGCCCGTGGATCCCGCCCCGGCCTCCGAACCGATCCCGCACGGCCTCGGCGCCTCCTTGCAGCCCGCCGACGCGCGCGCCAAGACGGAGGGCACCTTCCCGTACGCGGCCGACCTGTGGGCCGAGGGTCTGCTGTGGGCGGCCGTGCTGCGCTCGCCGCACCCGCACGCGCGCATCGTGTCCATCGACACGTCACACGCGCGTGAGATGCCCGGCGTCCGGGCCGTCGTCACCCACGAGGACGTCCCCGGCCGCGCCCTGCACGGCCGGGGCAAGGCCGACCGCCCGGTGTTCGCCTCCGAGGTCGTACGCCACCACGGCGAGCCCATCGCGGCCGTCGCCGCCGACCACCCGGACACCGCGCGGATGGCCGCCGCGGCCGTCATCGTCGAGTACGAGGTGCTCGATCCGGTGATCGACCCCGAGCAGGCCTTCGAGGCGGAGGCGCTGCACCCCGACGGCAACCTGATCCGGCACATCCCGCTGCACCACGGCGACCCGTCCGCGGCCGGCGAGGTCGTCGTCGAGGGCCAGTACCGCATCGGCCGCGCCGACCCCGCCCCGATCGGCGCCGAGGCCGGCCTCGCCGTGCCCCGTCCCGACGGCGGTGTGGAGCTCTACCTCGCCTCCACCGACCCGCACACCGACCGGGACACCGCCGCCGCCTGCTACGGCCTCGAACCCGAGCGCGTGAAGATCGTCGTCACCGGGGTGCCCGGCGCCACCGCCGACCGCGAGGACCAGGGCTTCCAGCTCCCGCTCGGGCTGCTCGCGCTGAAGACCGGCTGCCCGGTGAAACTCACGGCCACGCGCGAGGAGTCCTTCCTCGGCCATGCCCACAGACATCCGACGCTGCTGCGCTACCGCCACCACGCCGACGCCGACGGCCGGCTGGTGAAGGTCGAGGCGCAGATCCTGCTGGACGCGGGCGCGTACGCCGACACCTCCGCCGAGGCCCTGGCCGCCGCCGTCTCCTTCGCCTGCGGTCCCTACGTCGTCCCGAACGCCTTCATCGAGGGCTGGGCGGTCCGCACGAACAACCCGCCGTCGGGCCATGTGCGCGGCGAGGGCGCGATGCAGGTCTGCGCCGCCTACGAGGCGCAGATGGACAAGCTGGCGAAGAAGCTCGGCGTCGACCCGGCGGAGCTGCGGCTGCGCAACGCCATGGCGACCGGTGACGTCCTGCCGACCGGCCAGACGGTGACCTGCCCGGCCCCCGTGGCCGAACTCCTCCAGGCCGTCCAGGAGTTCCCCCTCCCGGCCCTCCCGAAGGACACGCCCGAGGAGGACTGGCTGCTGCCCGGCGGCCCCGAGGGCGCGGGCGAACCGGGCGCGGTGCGCCGCGGCGTCGGCTACGGCCTCGGAATGGTGCACATGCTGGGCGCGGAGGGCGCCGACGAGGTCTCGACAGCGACCGTGAAGGTCCAGGACGGTGTCGCGACGGTCCTGTGCGCGGCGGTGGAGACGGGCCAGGGCTTCACGACGCTGGCCCGCCAGATCGTCCAGGAGACGCTCGGCGTCGACGAGGTGCACGTGGCCCCCGTCGACACCGACCAGCCGCCCGCGGGACCCGGCTGCCGGGGCCGCCACACGTGGGTCTCGGGCGGTGCGGTGGAGCGCGCGGCGAAGATGGTCCGCACGCAGCTGCTCCAGCCCCTGGCACACAAGTTCGGCATGTCCACGGAGCTGCTCCAGATCACGGACGGCAAGATCACCTCGTACGACGGCGTCCTGTCGACGACCGTCGCGGAGGAGATGCTCGGCAAGGAGCTGTGGGCGACGGCACAGTGCCGCCCGCACCCGACCGAGCCGCTGGACGCGGCCGGCCAGGGCGACGCCTTCGTCGGCCTCGCCTTCTGCGCGATCCGCGCGGTCGTGGACGTCGACATCGAGCTCGGCTCGGTCCGGGTCGTCGAACTGGCGGTCGCCCAGGACGTCGGCCGGATCCTCAACCCGGCGCAGCTCACCGCGCGCATCGAGGCCGGTGTGACGCAGGGCGTCGGCATCGCGCTCACCGAGAACCTCCGCACGCCGAGGGGTCTGATCCGCCACCCCGACCTGACCGGCTACGCGCTGCCCACGGCCCTGGACGCCCCGGACATCCGGATCGTCAAGCTGGTCGAGGAACGCGATGTGGTCGCCCCGTTCGGGGCGAAGGCCGCCAGCGCGGTCCCGGTGGTCACCTCGCCCGCCGCCATCGCCTCCGCCGTACGGGCCGCGACGGGCCGCCCGGTGAACCGGCTGCCGATAAGGCCCCAGGCGGCGGTCGTGACGGACCGGTGAGCGAGCCGGAGCCGGGTTCCCGGCAGTACGAACCCCCGCCGAGCGTGGGCAAACTGCTGGGCTGGATCGCGCTGTTCGTGGTGGCGGCGGTGGTCGTGGTGCTGGGCGGCGTGTACCTCACCTGAGGGGCGATCGGGTCGGGAAGGGAACTCGCGGGGCTCCTCCGACGTCTGTCAGTGCGGGACCGGTGTGCTGGGTGCTTGTCAGGGTGCAGGGCGCTGTCGCTGGTCAGAGCCGTTGTCAGTGGTGCCGCATAGGCTGCGGAGCAGTGGGACGGCGCACGCAACTTTCCGCACGGGGGACCCGATGGGCACGACCAGGACCACCACCGCCACGACGACGATCATCTTCACCGAGGACGAGCTGTACCCGTACGTCACGCACGCGCCGACGCGCCGCTGGCTCACCGGCCCCGGTCTGCCCGCGAGGCCGGGCGACGCCGGCCTGCTGACGTTCGAGGCGCTGCGCACGGACGGCCTGCGCACGGTCGGGGACTCCACGGGCGACCCCGACGGCCGCCTGGCGGCGGAGCTGCGCGACCGGCTGGTGATAGGCGGACTCCTGGGCGCCGACGGCCGGGAGACGGAGTCCGTCCTGCTCGACGGGATGACGGGCGAGATCTCCACGACGTACTTCCTGCACGACCGCCCCGACCTGATGGACCTGCGCCCGCTCGCGCCCTCCCTGGAGAAGCTGGTGCGCTTCGCGACGGCGGTGGACGAACTGGCGGCCCTGCGCGGTCAGTTCGCCTGCTACGCGAGCCGGCTCGGGCCGAAGGCGGTGGCGCAGGCGTCACGGCAGCTGCTGGCCGTCTTCGAGGAGGGCGCGAAGGACACGGGCGGCGTGTCCGGCCCCTTCTGGAAGCTGGCCGCGGTGATCCGCCCGCTGGCCCTGGTGGCGGGCCCGGGCACGGCGTCCGGCCTGGCCCTGGATCTGCCGGTCCGGCTCCTGGACGAGGAGTTCGGCTCCGGCGAGGTCGTCCGCTTCGAGGACGTCGACTGCCCGAGGGCGCTGACGCACGCCCCGACCCGCCGCTTCCTGCGCGAGGTGGGCCTGCCGGAGCAGGTCGTCTGGTTCTCGCTGGAGACGGACATGCCGCTGCAGACCCTCGCCGAGTACTACGCGGACGACCGCGGCGGTGTCCTCACCGAGGAGCTGCTGCCCGCGAACGCCGACCGGCTGATCCGCCTGGGCCATCTCCTCGAGGACACCAGCCTGGTCGTCGACGGCGCCACGGGCGCGGTGCTGAGCTGGAGCGAGCCGGACCTCGGCCTGCGCCCGCTCAACGCCGACATCTCGACGCTGGCGTTCACCCTCTGGCTGATACGCCGTGAGCGGGCCCTGGACGCGGTGCACCGGCTGACCGATGCCTACGACCAGCTCGCCGAGACGATGTCCCGCACCCTGGCCGCGGTCGACCCCGTCGCCTGCGACCCGACCCCGGTGCCGGCCGTCCCCACGGACGACGGCCGGCGGTACTGGCCGGGCGTCTTCGAGGACGAGGCGGGCGGGGGCCTGTACGCGTAGCCCCGCGCCCGCACCGGCTCTCCTGCTCCGCGCGGTCAGCCCTTGCGGCACCGGCTGACGTCGATCCGTACGACCTGCGGGTCGTGATCGCTGGCCTGGTCGGCGAACTCGGCGTTGATGTGCACCACGTCGTAGTCGTAGTGCGTGACGGCCGGGCTCGTGAGGATGTGGTCCAGGGTCTGCGAGTTGCCGTCGTAGACGTAGGTGTACCGCTCGGCGGCCGGCAGGGTGGTGATCAGCGGCTTGAGCACCTTGCCGTCGGTGAGCGTGGTGACGGTCTGGGAGAACTCGTAGTCGTTGAGGTCGCCGAGCACCACGGTCTTGGCGTTCCGGTCCGCCGCGAGCAGGGACTTGACGAAGGTGTTCACCTCGGCCGCCTGCGCCTGGCGCTGGGTCTCGGAGCTGCGCGACGGCGGCTGGTAGCGGCCGTGCAGCGGCTGGTCGCCGCCCTTGGAGGTGAAGTGGTTGGCGATCACGAAGACCGTCTCACCCTGGAAGACGAACTCGCCGACCAGCGGCTTGCGGCTGTTGTCCCAGGCGTCGGAGGCCGGGTCGATGCGCCCGGGGGAGGCGGTGAGCCTCGCGCCCTTCCTGGTCTTCACGACGCTGGTGGCCGTGACGGCGTCACCGCCGGCCCGGTCGGTGAAGGAGACCCGCTTGGGGTTGAAGAGGAAGACCTGACGGATGTTGCCGCCGGGCTCGCCGCCGTCCTGGTTGTCGGTGGGGGCGATGTAGCGCCACTGGTAGCGGGGGCCGCCGGCGGCGCGGATGGCGTCGGTGAACCGCTTCAGGGTGGCCTCGGAGGTGACGGTGCCGTCGTTGGTGGCGCCGTTGTCGTCCTGGATCTCCTCCAGGGCGACGACGTCGGGGGAGTTGAGGTTGACCGCGACACCGTGCGCGAGCCGGTCGATCTTCTCCTGGGTGTCCAGCGCGTCCAGGTTCTCCACGTTGTACGTGGCGACCGCGAGCTCGTCGCCCTTCTGCCGACGGGTCACCTCCGGCTTCAGCCCGTTGTCGACCAGCGTGCCGAGCTGCGTGGCCTGGACGTTGTAGCCGCCGTAGGTGGAGTAGTCGAGCGGTCCGGTGGTGGTGCCGGACAGTGCGTCACCGACGTCCGCCGAGGGGAAGGAGGTGGTGGTGTCGAGCGACATGACCTCCAGCCGTCCGGTGTTCGGCTGGTCGTAGGAGGAGTAGAGCGTCCCGCCGCGGGTCGTGGCGTTCTCGTCCGGCTTGACGGTCACCCACAGCTCGCCGTACGCGTCGCTCGCGCCGACGACACGGGCGTCGGAGAACGCGACCCGCATCCCCTCCGCCGACTCGTAGAAGTCCTGCGCGTACACGCCCGGTTCGAGGGCGAGCGACTCGACGCTGCCGCCCCCGGCGGTGGGGATGTACGCGGCGGGGACGCTGGTGGCGTCCACGGTGACGGCGGCGGGCAGCGCGTTGCCGCTGGACAGCACGGTCGCGGTCGGAGCGGTGAGCTCGGTGACCGACTGGCTGGTGCTGCTCGGGTAGTACTCGCTGACCTTGCCGCCGACCAGCACGGAGTCGCCGACGCCGACGGTGGGCGTGGCGGACCCGGTGTACACGAACACGCCCTCGCTGGTGCGGGAGTCGGCGTCCGCGGCCGGATCCTGGATCCAGTACCCCTTGGACCCGGTGGTCCGCACCCCGGTGACGATGCCCGGCACCCGGGTGACGGTCTGCCCGGCGAGCGGGGAGAGCCGGGCGGTGCCCTGGATGTCGTGGACGCGGACGGTGCCGGGCGTGGTCGGATCGCCGCCGCCGTCCCCGCCGTCCCCGCCGCCGTCCCCCGAACCGGGCGTCTGTCCGGCGGAGTTGACGGGTGAGGGGGTTCCGGCCGAAAGATCGGCGGCGTTGTCGTCGGTGTCGCCCAGGGCGGCGCCCCGCGCGACCGCGGCGGTGTTCGAGGCCCCGGTGGCCGGCCCGCCGCCCTCCCGTACGAGGGCGCTGCCGTAGCCGACCAGGTCGACGATCCGGCCGTCGGCGGCGCAGTCGGCGGCCGTCTTGCACGTCAGGGCGGTGGTGCCGGAGACGAGCGCGACGGTGCCGCTGGTGGCGCTCATGGCGACGGACCCGGTGGCGTCGGCGGTGGGCAGCGCGGTGCTCCCCCCGGTCCCGGCGGCCTCGGCGACGAGGAAGCGCCCGCCGGGGGCGACGGACCCGTTCAGCGCGGTCACCTGCCACAGCGAGGACGCCGACGGCGCGCCCGGCAGGTACTGCACGCTGTACCCGGCCAGGTCATAGGCCGCCGACCCCGCGTTGCCCAGCTCGACGAAGTCCCGGGTCAGGGTGGCCCCCGAGTTGCCGCCACCGCCGTACACCTCGGAGATCACCGCGGTGGCGGACGGCGTCGCGTAGGCGGCGGGCAGCGAGGTGATGGCGAACGCGCTCGCCACACCCACGGATATGAGCGCGTAGGCGGCACGGCGGGGTCTGTTTCCTACGGGTCTGGACACGCTGGAGGTCTCCTCGTACGTCGTGTACGGCCGATGGCGGTGTGGGGGAGTCGGCTCAAGTTACGCGCGTAGAGAGGGGCTTGTTAAGGGGTCGTAGGTTAAATCGGGGGAACGGAAAGGTGTGTTGCCCCGGTGGCCGCGTGTGTGACGCGGTGGGGGAGGCGACCGGACGCCGCGAGTGCGCCGCGGCGCGGCACCTTCGGGAGGCTCGGGACGTCCGGGACGGGTGCACGCGGCGATCGAGCGGATCCCGGTACTGCCGGGACGTGCGAGGTCACCACGGTAGGCCGCCGCGGGGTGGCGGCACGGCCGCCCGGCCGCTCCCGTCGCACGCACCCGAGGGGGCGAATAGGCTGGTAGTAGGGGGTCGGCATGGTTCGATCCGAGGGAGCCTTCCATGACGAAGACCAGAAAGGGCGCCTGGCGCGCGACGGGCATCGTCACCGCACTCGCCACGGCCGCCGCGATCGCCTCCGTCGCACCGGTTCAGGCCCGGTCCACCGCTCAACTGTCCGCGTGGGTCAGCGACGGCTGGGGCGGCGGCACCATCACCAGCCAGCCGGCAGGCATCAACTGCCACCAGGCGGCGTGGGATCCGTACGAGGCCGATCCCGAACCGCAGCCCTACCCGACCGGCACCTGCACCGCGAGCTTCGAGGTCGGCACGACGGTCACCTTCACCGCCACCCCCGACTCGGGTTCGTACCTCAACGACGGCCCCACACCGAACCCCGTCACCATCCGGACCGGCTACAACTTCACCTGGGTGATGTTCTGCCCGGACGGCGGCCTCTGCTCCGCAGGCTGACGACCGAAAGGGCGGCACCCCTCGGGGTGCCGCCCTTTTCTTTCGAATTTCTTTCAAAGGGGGGCAGGCATTCGGGCCTGCCGCCCTTTTGTCATGTCGCTACCGGGTAATTACCCAAAAGCCGTGCCAAAGCACGGAACAGCAGGGGAGACGAGATATCCCGCGATGCCACGGCAGAAAAATATGATCGAAAAATATGCGCATCTGACGTAGGGTCATTACGGCTCGCCGGACTGCCCGTGCGGGCATAAACAGGGGGTAAAAGATGCGTCAGAAGATTGCGGCCTTGGCCGCAACCACCCTGATCCTGACCGGCGGAGCGCTCGCCAACGCGACGTCGGCGTCGGCGACCGTCGACCCGCCCAGCGGTGGTTGGGACCACACGTGGACCACCTCGGACTCCAATCCGGGTGGCACGGCCTACATAGCCGAGTACGGCGACATCGTCTCGGTCTGCGACACGGACGCCGACGGAGTCTCTCCCCGGGTCCAGATCGCCGTCCAGTACCCGAGCGGCGCGTATCACATCCGCTACACCCTCACCGCCTCGGGCGGAGAGGGCGCATGCGCCTCGGCTCGTGCTTCGCAGGGGGGCATCTACGACCTCCCCGAGGACACCTCGATCAGCGTCGCGGTCTGGCTGGGCCCGGACTACGACAGCGTGACCACGCACTATTACGTCAACGACCACTAGTCGGTCCGCAGGGGCGGAGCAGAACGAAAGGGCGGCACCCCCCGAGGGGTGCCGCCCTTTCGTTCTGCCTGGTCAGGCCAGTCAGAGGCCGTGGCGGGAATTGAACCCACGTACCTCGCTTTGCAGGCGAGTCCCTAAGCCACTCGGGCACACGGCCGTTCGCCGAGTTCTTCTCCCCTTCACAGCCGTGGTGGGAATTGGACCCACGTACCTCCCCGCGAGCGGAGCTCGCCGATGGATGCAGCGCAGGCGAGTCCCTAAGCCACTCGGGCACACGGCCAGGTCGGGAGTGGGGTGTTCGCCCCGTTCCGAACTTGGTAGGTCGACCGTACGGGTGGGGAGAGGAGGGGCTCAAGGGGGACGCGGGGGCTGCAATGGAACTGCCATACGCCGTTCATGAAACGGGAGTGCGCGGTGGTGGTCGTAGGACCATCGTCCCGGGCGCGGACCCGTCTTCCGACAGGGGTCAATGTCGGTTGTGGACCTTACGCTGGCCCTCATGGCTGCCCTCGAACCCCGCGACACCGGTGTCGCCGACGATGACCTGCCGTCCCGTACCGCCGCAGCTGCCGCGGTGCGGTGTGACGGCACCGGCGATCCCGGCGGGACCGTTCTCGGGCGTTCCTACCGGGCCCTCACCATCGGGATCGTCTCCGTCGTGCTGCTCATCGCCTTCGAGGCGACCGCCGTGGGGACCGCGATGCCGGTGGCGGCGCGGGAGCTCGACGGCGTGGCGCTGTACGCGTTCGCGTTCTCCGGGTACTTCACCACCAGCCTGTTCGGGATGGTGTTCGCCGGGCAGTGGTCGGACCGGCGCGGGCCGCTCGGGGCGCTGGGCGGGGGCATCGCGGCCTTCGCGGCCGGGCTGCTCCTCTCCGGGAGCGCCGGGGGCATGTGGGTGTTCATCCTCGGGCGGGCCGTGCAGGGGCTCGGCGGGGGGCTGGTGATCGTCGCCCTGTACGTCGTCGTCGGACGGGCCTACCCGGAGCGGCTGCGGCCCGCGATCATGGCCGCGTTCGCCGCCTGCTGGGTCGTGCCGTCCGTGGTCGGGCCACTGGCCGCCGGTGCGGTGACCGAGCAGCTGGGGTGGCGGTGGGTCTTCCTCGGGATACCCGCCCTCGTGGTGCTTCCGCTGGCGCTCGCGCTGCCCCAGATACGGCGGCGGGCGGGCGGCCCGGTGGAGGGCATGGCCGTGGGCGCCTTCGACCGGCGGCGGATCCGGCTCGCCCTCGGGATCTCCCTCGGCGCCGGACTGCTCCAGTACGCCGCCCAGGACCTGCGGCCGGTCTCCCTCCTCCCCGGCGCCGCGGGCATCGCGCTGCTCGTGCCCGCCGTGCTCGGGCTGCTCCCGCGCGGCACCTGGCGGGCGGCCCGCGGGCTGCCGTCCGTCGTGCTGCTGCGCGGGGTGGCCGCGGGGTCCTTCATCGCCGCCGAGTCCTTCGTGCCGCTGATGCTCGTGACGGAGCGTGGGCTGAGCCCGACCCTCGCCGGGTTCTCGCTCGCGGCCGGCGGGGCGACCTGGGCGCTGGGGTCGTGGGTGCAGTCACGGCCGTGGGCGGAGCCCTACCGGGAGCGGCTGATGGCGCTCGGGATGGTGCTGGCGGCGGCCGCCATCGCCACCGCGCCCAGTGTCCTGGTCCACTCCGTGCCCGTCTGGACCGTGGCCGTCGCCTGGGGCTTCGGGTGCCTGGGAATGGGGCTGGTGATCGCGGCCTCGAGCGTGCTGCTGCTGAAGCTGTCCGCCCCCGAGGAGGCCGGGGCCAACTCCGCCGCCCTCCAGATCTCGGACGGGCTGTCCAACGTGCTGCTGCTGTCCGCGGGAGGTGCCGCCTTCGCGGCGCTCGGCGGCGGGAGCGTGGCGCACACGGCGTCGGCCACGGCCACGGGCGCGGCGTCCGCCGGTTCGCACCCGGCCGCCTTCGCCGCCGTCTTCCTGCCGATGGCGGCCGTCGCGCTGTTCGGGGCCTGGGTGACGACGCGGCTGCGGGCGGAATCGCGATGAAACCCAGTGGTACCGGCCGGTACCGGCCGGTACCGTCGAGGCATGGCCGGACTGAACCTGCGCTTCACGGACGAGGAACTCGACGCCCTGCGTGAGCGCGCCCAGGCGGAGGGACGCAGCATGCAGGCCTTCGCGCACGACGCGGTGCTCGAGGCCGTGCACGAGCACGCGCGGCTCTTCGAGGAGGCCGCCGAGCACGTGCTGCGGGCCAGCGCCGAGTTGAACCGGAGGCTCGCCTGATGCACTACCTCACGCTGCCCGAGCTGCTGAACCTCACCCGGCGGCTCGAGGCGGACGAGGTGCGCGACTACGGACTGCTGGACTCCGCCCTGGCCCGCCCCCGGTCGAGTGTGTTCGGGCAGGACGCCTACCCGGACGTGTGGCGCAAGGCCGCGGCGCTGATGGAGTCCCTGGCCCGCAATCACGCTCTCGTCGACGGCAACAAGCGCATCGCCTGGTACGCGACCTGGGTCTATCTGCACCTGGCCGGTCATCCGCTGGACAAAGACTTCGATGTGGACGAGGCCGAGCTGTTCGTGCTGGACGTGTGTCAGGGCGTCCTCGACGTGCCCGGGATCGCGGCCCGGTTGCCGCGCTTCGCGCGCTGAGCCGGCGCCGCCGTCTTCTGTGACCTGAGTCCCACCCGCGCACGACCCGGCCTCGTTCGCTCGTTGACGGCGTCGGGCCGCCGGTAGGGTGGCCCGGTTGTCATACACAGCCGAGAGCCCCGAACCCGGAGACCGTGACTACCACCGCCGCTTCCTCCACCTCCCACTCCCACCACCTGTCACCGGCCTTCCCGGGCCGAGCCCCCTGGGGCACCGCGAGCAAGCTGCGGGCCTGGCAGCAGGGGGCGATGGAGAAGTACCTCCAGGAGCAGCCGCGCGACTTCCTCGCCGTCGCCACACCCGGCGCCGGCAAGACGACCTTCGCGCTCACCCTCGCCTCCTGGCTGCTGCACCACCATGTCGTGCAGCAGGTGACCGTGGTCGCGCCGACCGAGCATCTGAAGAAGCAGTGGGCGGAGGCGGCCGCGCGGATAGGGATCCGGCTGGACCCCGAGTACAGCGCGGGCCCGCTCAGCAAGGACTACCACGGCGTCGCCGTGACGTACGCGGGCGTCGGCGTCCGCCCGATGCTGCACCGCAACCGGAGCGAACAGCGCAAGACCCTCGTCATCCTCGACGAGATCCACCACGCCGGTGACTCCAAGTCCTGGGGCGAGGCCTGCCTGGAGGCCTTCGAGCCCGCGACCCGTCGCCTCGCGCTCACCGGTACGCCGTTCCGCTCCGACACCAATCCCATCCCCTTCGTCACCTATGAAGAGGGCAACGACGGGATTCGGCGGTCGGCCGCCGACTACACCTACGGGTACGGCTCGGCGCTCGCCGACCAGGTCGTCCGGCCCGTCATCTTCCTCTCCTACAGCGGAAACATGCGCTGGCGGACCAAGGCGGGGGACGAGATCGCGGCGCGGCTCGGCGAGCCGATGACCAAGGACGCGATCAGTCAGGCCTGGCGTACGGCGCTGGACCCGCGCGGCGAGTGGATGCCGAGCGTGCTGCGCGCCGCCGACCAGCGGCTGACCGAGGTCAGGAAGGCCATCCCGGACGCCGGGGCGCTCGTCATCGCCTCCGACCAGGAGTCGGCCCGCGCCTACGCCAAGCTGATCCGGGAGATCACCGGGACGAAGGCGACGCTCGTCCTGTCCGACGACACCGGCGCGTCCAGCCGCATCGACGACTTCAGCGGCAGCAACGACCGCTGGATGGTCGCGGTGCGGATGGTGTCGGAAGGTGTCGACGTGCCCCGGCTCGCCGTCGGGGTGTACGCGACGACCATCTCCACGCCCCTCTTCTTCGCCCAGGCCGTCGGGCGCTTCGTGCGGTCCCGGCGGCGCGGCGAGACCGCCTCCGTCTTCCTCCCGACCGTGCCCGATCTGCTCACCTTCGCCAACGAGATGGAGGTCGAGCGCGACCACGCCCTCGACAAGCCCAAGAAGGAGGGCGAGGAGGATCCGTACGCCGAGTCCGAGCAGGAGATGGACGAGGCGAACAAGGAGCAGGACGAGGACACCGGCGAGCAGGAGCAGTTCGCCTTCGAGGCGCTGGAGTCCGAGGCCGTCTTCGACCGGGTGATGTACAACGGCGCCGAGTTCGGCATGCAGGCCCACCCGGGAAGCGAGGAGGAGCAGGACTACCTCGGCATCCCGGGGCTGCTGGAGCCCGACCAGGTGCAGATGCTGCTCCAGAAGCGCCAGGCCAAGCAGATCGCGCACAGCAAGAAGCGGCCGGACTCCGAGGCCGATCTGCTGGAGCTGCCGGCCGAGCGGCGGCCGGTCGTCTCGCACAAGGAGCTGATGGAGCTGCGCAAGCAGCTCAACACGATGGTCGGGGCGTACGTCCACCAGAGCGGCAAGCCGCACGGTGTGATCCACACCGAGCTGCGGCGGGTCTGCGGCGGGCCGCCGAGCGCGGAGGCGACGGCGGGGCAGCTGCGGCAGCGCATCGCCAAGGTGCAGGAGTGGGCGACCCGGATGAAGTGAGGCCTCATCCGGGCCCCCGGTCCCTGACGGGGGGCGCGAGCCATGACGTCACGCTCCGTACGTATCGGGATAAATGCAAGTAGTCCATACCGGCCACTGACCGGATTCTGGACGGAGCCTTCCGCTCAGCGAACCTGCTTCGCTACTGTCCCGCTACGCACACGCCCCGTGGCAGCGCCGCCGCGGAGCGCAGCCGTGAAGCGACTGGGCCCGGACACGCCGGGCCCATCTGTCGATCGGCGGCCTCTGACGCGCGTCACTGACGGGACTCGGTGACGCATCCGCCGCGACGGAGGTTGCCGACCTCACCACTTAAGGAGTGGGCGTCGTGACCGCGGAGACCTCCCAGACGCTCGATCGAGGACTGAAGGTCCTCAAACTGCTGGCCGATACCGACCACGGGCTGACCGTCACCGAACTTTCCAACAAACTGGGCGTCAACCGGACCGTGGTGTACCGGTTGCTCGCCACGCTGGAGCAGCACGCACTCGTACGGCGTGACCTGGGCGGGCGAGCCAGGGTCGGCCTCGGGGTGCTGAGGCTCGGCCGCCAGGTGCATCCGCTGGTACGGGAGGCCGCGCTGCCCGCGCTGCGTTCGCTGGCCGAGGACATAGGCGCGACCGCGCATCTGACCCTGGTGGACGGGACGGAGGCGCTCGCCGTCGCCGTCGTCGAGCCGACCTGGACGGACTACCACGTGGCGTACCGGGCCGGGTTCCGGCATCCGCTGGACCGCGGTGCCGCCGGCCGGGCGATCCTCTTCGCGCGGCAGAACCCGGCGCGGCCGGCCGACGAACCCGGCTACACGTTGACGCACGGGGAACTGGAGGCCGGTGCGAGCGGGGCCGCGGCTCCGCTGCTGGGCGTGACCGGCGTCGAGGGCAGTGTGGGCGTGGTGATGCTGGCCGACGCGGTGCCCGAGCGGGTGGGGCCCCGGGTCGTGGACGCGGCACGGGAGGTGGCGGAGGCACTGCGCTGACGCACCGCGTCGTCGCAGCACTTGCGCTGACGCGCCACGCCTGCGCACCACGCCTGCGCACCGCGCCGTCGCCGTGTGGGCGAGGCGTCGGGAGGGGCGCGGGGAGGGCGGGGAGCAGGCGGAGCAGGGGCTCGCGGCCGGCCGGACGACATCCAGCCGCGAGCCGGAACTCGTCGTCACGTTAGATTGACCTCGTGCTCTCACGCCTCTCACGCCCCAAGGCCCTCACCGTCTGCGCACTGCCGCTCGTGGCGCTGCTCGCGACGGCCGCGTTCGCGCCGCTGCCGTTCTCGGTGGCGCAGCCGGGCATGACGGCGAACGTCCTCGGCGAGAACAAGGGCACCCCGGTCATCACGATCACCGGCGCGCCCGTCCGGGACACGAGCGGGCAGCTGCGGATGACGACGATCGAGGCGACCAATCCCGACACCGACGTCAGTCTCTCCGACGTCGTCGACGGCTGGTTCCGCACCGACCAGGCGATCATGCCGCGCGACTCCGTCTACCCCAGCGGGGAGAGCACCAAGGAGATCGAGCAGCACAACACCGAGCAGATGCGGCAGTCCCAGGACGCCGCGACCGAGGCCGCGCTCAAGTATCTCGACCGCGGCGACGACGGCATCAAGGTCACCCTGAAGCTGTCCGACGTGGGCGGCCCCAGCGCAGGGCTGCTGTTCTCGCTCGGCATCGTCGACAAACTCGACGGCGACGGCAGCGGCGGCGACCTCACCGGCGGCCGCACGATCGCCGGCACCGGAACCATCGAGGCCGACGGTACGGTCGGCGCGGTCGGCGGCGTGGCACTGAAGACGCAGGCCGCCCGGCGGGACGGGGCGACGGTGTTCCTGGTGCCGAAGGCGGAGTGCGCCGACGCCAAGTCCGAGCTGCCGAAGGGGCTCCGGCTGATCCCGGTCACCACCTTGAAGGGCACGGTGAGCGCACTGACCGCCCTGGAGAAGGGCAAGGGCTCGGTCCCGAGCTGTTAGCGGTCCGCTACCAGGCGACGGCCGGGTTGTTCGCCCCGGGCGCCGCGGCGAGCCGCAGCCCCACCTCCACGAGGGTCCAGCCGAGGCGGCTGCGCAGTTCGCTCGGGCGCTTGGCCTCGGCGGCGAGGCGGTGGGCGTCGGCCTGGGCACGGAACTCGGCGGTGCGGGTGCGGGCGAGCTGCGTCTGGGTGTGCATGGCGGTGCCTTTCAGTCCGTGGTGATGGGGAAGAGGTGGCTGTGGATGCGTACGCGTTCGGCCCCGACGGTCTCCTCGTCGGGAACGCGGTCGCGATAGCTGTCGATCAGCTCGTGCATCTTTTCGACGAGCTCGCCGGCGAGGTCCGGAGTGAGCCGCAGGGTCATGTCGCTCATGTCGGTGGAACGGGACCAGGTTTCGGGCCAGCGGTCGCGGGTGCTGACCCAGGTGGACAGCTCACGGGCATGGTTGTTCGCGACTTCGTGCAGGAACATCTCGGCCGCCCCCAGTACTTCGGGGCCGGCACCTTCGAACTCGGAGCTGTCGAAGACCACCCCTTCGTCCACCGCCCGCCACCAGCGCTCGCGCCCCTTGCCGTGCTCCGGGGCGTCCTCGACGAAGCCGTGCGCGGCGAGCTGACGCAGGTGGTAGCTGGTCGCGCCGCTCGACTCACCCAGTTGTGCGGCCAGTTGGGACGCTGTTGCCGGACCGCGCTGTCGTAGTGCGTTGAGCATCTGCATGCGCAGCGGGTGGGCCAGGCCGCGCAGTGCGCGGGCGTCGAGGCGCCGGTGCTTCGGCTCTTCCTGCTCCGTCATGGATACAAAGGTAGCGTTGCAAAGACCTCTTTGCAACGGGTTCTTTGTAAGTCAACTGACGTAGTTCGCCGGCTACTTCACGAACCCCTCCTTCTTCATCCAGTCCAGGGCCACCTGGTGGGGATCCTCCCCGTCGACGTCCACCTTGGCGTTCAGGTCCTGGGCCACCGTGTTGTCCAGCTTCTTCGTCACCGGGTCGATGACCTTCGCGATCGCCGGCCACTTCTTCAGCGCCTTGGAGTTGATCACGGGGGCCGCGTTGTAGTTGGGGAAGAAGTTCTTGTCGTCGTCCATCACCACCAGGTTCATGGACTTGATGCGCCCGTCGGTGGTGAACACCTCCCCGTAGGTGCAGGCCCCCTTCTGGATCTGGGTGTAGATGATCCCGGTGTCCATCTGCGTGATCCGCGACGCCGACACGGACATCCCGTACGCCTTCTCCATGCCCGGGAGTCCGTCCGCCCGGTTGGCGAACTCGCTCTCCACGCAGAGCGTCACGGCCTTCGGGTCGGACTTCGACAGCGCGGCCACCTGAGACAGCGTCCTCGTGCCGTACTTCTTGAAGTTGGCCTGGTTCATGGCCAGCGCGTAGGTGTTGTTCAGCCTCGACGGCGGCAGCCAGGTCACGCCGTTCTTCAGGTCGGCGTCGTGCACGGCCTGCCACTGCTGCTGCGGGTCGGTGATGGGCTCGCTGTTGCCCTGGTAGGTGATCCAGGCGGTGCCCGTGTACTCGTACATGGCGTCGGCGTCGCCGTTCCTGACCGCCTCGCGCGAGCCGATGGAACCCTGGATGCCGGTGCGGTCCAGGACGTCCGCGCCGGCCGCCTGGAAGGCGATGCCCATCATCGCGCCGAGGATGAGGTTCTCGGTGAACGACTTGGACGTCACGGTGAGATCGGCGCCCTTGAGCGGCTCGCCCTGTCCGATCGACCCGGGCGAGACGTCGTCGACCATGGGGGAGCCGCTGGTGAGCCCGCACCCGGCCGGCCCACAGGTCAGTGCCACCAGCACCCCGGCGATCACCGGGCGGGAGCGCTTCACGAGTCCACCTCCAACCCCCGCGGCCGCAGCAGCACTTCCGCCAGTGAGGCCAGCCAGTCGACGAGCAGCGCCAGCGAGACGGTGAGGATCGAGCCCAGCACCAGCACCGGCATGCGCTGGTTGGTGATGCCGGTGGTGATCAGCACGCCCAGGCCGCCGCCCCCGCCGAAGGTCGCCAGGGTCGCCGTGCCGACGTTGAGGACGAGGGCCGTCCGCACGCCGGCCAGGATCAGCGGGACGGCCAGCGGCAGCTCGACCTTGCGGAGCACGCCCAGCGCGGACATCCCGATGCCGCGGGCCGCCTCCAGCAGCGTCGGGTCGTTCGACTTCAGGCCCGCGATGGTGTTCGCGAGCACCGGCAGGATCGCGTAGGCGATGATGCCGATCAGAGCGGCTTTCGTGCCCGTGCCCAGCCAGATCACCAGCAGGGCGAGCAGACCGATGGCGGGCGTCGCCTGCCCCATGTTGGCGACGGCCATCGCGAACGGTGTCGCTCTGCGCAGCGAACCCCGGGTCAGCAGGATGCCGAGCGGGATTGCGATGATCAGCACGAAGAAGGTCGAGATCACCGTGAGCTGCACCTGCTGCCACAGCGCCTTGGACACCTGCCCGTTCGACAGCGCGTTCTCCGAGATCGGGTCCAGGTCCGCCTGCTGGAACCACAGCCAGGTCGCGAGCAGCAGGGCGACGAGGAAGGCGGGCAGGAAGGTCAGTTTCTGCCAGGTGAGGCGACGGCGGGGCGGCGCCGGCGGGGTCCTGGTCTCCCGCAGCCCGTCCTCGGCCTCGTCCTGCGGCCCGGGAGTCCCGTCCGGGCCGGCGTTCTCGTGCAGGTCGGGGGTGCTCACGCTTTCGCCTCCCCGCCCGGGCCCTCCTGTTCCGCGTGCGTCTGCGCGGCCCGGGCCTCCTCCAGCTCGTGTTGGGCCTCCAGCGCCTCCAGCCGGTCGGCCTCCAGCAGCTCGTGCACGGAGTTCAGCAGCGTCTCCATGTCGACGACCCCGGTGTACTCGCCCCGCCGCCCGGTGACCGCGACCCGCCCGGTGTTGTCGGTCAGCACCGCCTCCAGCGCGTCCCGCAGGGTGGCGTCCTTCGTCACCGTGTCGCTGACCAGGGTTCCGGCCCGCGCCAGCGAGCCCCTGGCCCGCATCAGGTCCCCGCGGCGCAGCCATTTGTAGGGCCGTCTGCGCTGGTCGAGGAGCAGGATCTCGTTCGTGCCGCTGGAGCGGAGCTTGTTGAAGATGGTCTGGAGCGGGTCGTCGACGGTCACCGTCGGGTAGTCGGTGATCTCCACGTCCCGTACCCGGCTCAGGTTGAGCCGCTTCAGCGCCGCCCCCGCCCCCACGAACCCGGACACGAAGTCGTCCGCCGGGTTGGTGAGGATCGCCTCCGGGGTGTCGAACTGGGCGATGTGCGAGCGTTCGCGCAGCACCGCGATCCGGTCGCCCAGCTTGATGGCCTCGTCGAAGTCGTGGGTGACGAACACGATCGTCTTGTGCAGCTCGTGCTGGAGCCGGATCAGTTCGTCCTGGAGGTGGTCGCGGGTGATCGGGTCGACCGCGCCGAACGGCTCGTCCATCAGCAGGACGGGCGGATCCGCCGCCAACGCCTGCGCCACACCGACCCGTTGCTGCTGCCCGCCGGACAGCTGACGCGGATAGCGGCCGTGGAACTCGCCGGGATCGAGCCCGACCAGGTCGAGCATCTCCTCCACCCGGTCCCGGATCCGGCCCTTCGGCCAGCCGATCATCTTCGGTACGAGCGCGATGTTCTGCGCGACCGTCATGTGCGGGAAGAGCCCGGACGACTGGATCGCGTACCCGACCTTGCGGCGCAGCTTCACCGGGTCGATGTCGGTGACGTCCTCGCCGTCGATCCGGATCCGGCCGCCGCTCGGCTCGATCAGCCGGTTGATCATCTTCAGTGTGGTCGACTTCCCGCAGCCCGACGGGCCGACGAAGACGACGGTCTCGCCCGCCTTGATCTCCATGGTGACGTTGTCGACCGCGGGGTTGGGGTTGCCCGGATAGCGCTTGGTGAGGTTCACCAGCTCGATCGTCGCCCCGTGGGCGCCGCCCCCGGACTCGGTCTCGGTCTCAGGCACGGATCCCCCTGGGAATCGTCAGCCGTCCGATGAGGACGTACGCGGCGTCGAACAGCAGGGCCAGGACGATGATCCCGAGCGTGCCCGCCAGGACCTGGTTGAGCGCGTTCTTGCTGCCGAGCGAGGCGATGCCGCGGAAGATCTCGTTGCCCAGGCCGGGCCCGGAGGCGTACGCGGCGATGGCCGCGATGCCCATCAGCATCTGCGTCGAGACCCGGATCCCGGTCAGGATCGGCGGCCAGGCCAGCGGCAGCTCGACCCGCAGCAGCCGCATCGCCGAGGACATCCCGATGCCCTTGGCCGCGTCCACGAGCGTGGGATCGACGCCGCGCAGCCCCACGATCGCGTTGCGCACCACCGGCAGCAGTCCGTACAGGGTGAGCGCGATCACCGTCGGCGGTACGCCGAGCCCCACGAGCGGGATCAGCAGACCGATCATCGCGAGCGACGGGACGGTCAGGATCGCCGAGGTGCCGAGGGTGGCGAGGTTGCCCGCCCAGCCGCTGCGGTAGGTGACGACCCCGATCACGACGCCGATCGCGGTCGCCATGAGCATGCACTGGAAGACGAGGCTGGCCTGCTGGTACGCGTCGGTGAGCAACTGCTGGTGACGGTTGGCCAGGTACTCCCAGAAGCTCACACGCCCTCACCGCCCCATGTCGACCGGACCCGGACCAGCTCCGGGTCAGGTCCGCTGGGTCAGGGCCCGTCCCGGTCGTCCTCGGCCGCCTGCTCCACCAGCGGGATGATCCGCAGCGGAACGGGGTTCTCCATCACGATCGCGGTGGAGGCCCGGACAATGCCATCAAAACCGACGACCAGGTCGATCACCCGCTGGAGATCGGCGTTGGAACGGGCCACCAGACGGCACAGCATGTCCCCGCCGCCGGTCGTGGTGTGCAGCTCCAGCACCTCCGGCACGGTCCCCAAGTGGGCCCGTACGTCGGCCCCTTGCCCCTGCCGGATCTGAAGCGTGGCGAACGCCGTGACCGGGTAGCCGAGCGCCGCCGGATCGACCTCGGGGCCGAATCCCCGGATGACTCCATTCGACTGAAGCCGGTCGAGCCGCGCCTGCACCGTCCCCCGGGCCACTCCCAGCCGCCGGGACATCTCCAACACCCCCAGGCGCGGTTCCCGGGCCAGCAGCACGATGATCCGGCCGTCCAGTCGGTCGATCGCCATACCCGCCCGCCTCCGAGATGGTCACCCTGTACAGAAAGACGGTCGAAACCGCCGTACCGCTGAACACATTGCCCAGCGATGAAGCGAACTATTGCGCACCTTGCTGCCCGGCGCGAGGCTTCGGCTATGACGCAGACCACACACCACACTCCCGACACCGCCCGGCAGGCCGACCCCTTCCCGGTCAAGGGAATGGACGCGGTCGTCTTCGCCGTGGGCAACGCCAAACAGGCGGCGCACTACTACTCCACCGCCTTCGGCATGAAGCTGGTCGCCTACTCCGGACCGGAGACCGGCAGCCGCGAGACCGCCTCGTACGTGCTCACCAACGGCTCGGCCCGCTTCGTCCTGACCTCCGTCATCAAGGCCGCCACCAGCCACGGCCACTTCCTCGAGCGGCACGTGGCCGAGCACGGCGACGGCGTCGTCGACCTGGCCATCGAGGTCCCCGACGCGCGGGCCGCGTACGCCTACGCGATCGAGCACGGCGCCCGCTCGGTCGCCGAGCCGTACGAGCTGAAGGACGAGCACGGCACCGTCGTCCTCGCCGCGATCGCCACCTACGGCGAGACCCGCCACACCCTCGTCGACCGCTCCGGCTACGACGGCCCCTACCTCCCCGGCTTCGCCGCCGCCGAGCCGATCGTCGAACCGCCCGCCCACCGCACCTTCCAGGCGATCGACCACTGCGTCGGCAACGTCGAACTCGGCCGGATGAACGAGTGGGTCGGCTTCTACAACAAGGTCATGGGCTTCACGAACATGAAGGAGTTCGTGGGCGACGACATCGCCACCGAGTACAGCGCCCTGATGTCGAAGGTCGTCGCGGACGGCACGCTCAAGGTCAAGTTCCCGATCAACGAGCCCGCCATCGCCAAGAAGAAGTCCCAGATCGACGAGTACCTGGAGTTCTACGGCGGCGCCGGCGTCCAGCACATCGCGCTCAACACCAACGACATCGTGCAGACGGTACGGACGATGCGGGCGGCCGGGGTCCGGTTCCTCGACACCCCCGACTCCTACTACGACACCCTCGGCGAGTGGGTCGGCGACACCCGAGTCCCCGTCGAGACCCTGCGCGAGCTGAAGATCCTCGCCGACCGCGACGAGGACGGCTATCTGCTCCAGATCTTCACCAAGCCGGTCCAGGACAAGCCGACCGTCTTCTTCGAGATCATCGAACGGCACGGCTCGATGGGCTTCGGCAAGGGCAACTTCAAGGCCCTGTTCGAAGCGATCGAGCGCGAGCAGGAGAAGCGCGGCAACCTGTAACGGCGCTGATCACTCGCGACGCGCCGACCACCCGCGACGCGTCGATCGGGGAGGGCGGCGGTACCGGAGGGCGGCGGTGCGAGCCTACTCGGGCAGCTCGGCCGGGGCCGGTTCGCCGCCCAGCCGGGCCACCGCCGCCCGGGCCACCGGGCCGAGCAGCGGCGAGAAGTACGGGTTGATCCGCAAGGCCTCCTGGAGGTGCCGCCGGGCCGGTCCCGGCATCTCCAGCGCCCGCTCGATCATGCCCCGGTGGTACATGTACGGCGCGCTGTGCACGGCGCCCCCGTGCACCCGGTCGGTGGCGATCATGGCGAACTTCAGCGCCTCCTTGTCGTCCCCGGCCCGGTGCAGCGCCCAGCCCAGCGCGTCCGCGACCGCGATCCCCGGCTGCAGGCGCCACTCGGCCCGCAGCCGCCGTACCGCCGAGGCCGGATCCCCGTGGTCGGCCTCGAACCGGCCGAGCACCAGCTGCCCGTCCACCCCGCCCGTCGCGTCCTGCCGCACCCGGGCCCGCAGCAGGTCGTACTGCACGCGCGCCGCCTGCGCGAGCCCCAGCGACTCGTACAGCTCGCCCAGCTCCAGCGCGTAACCCGGCGACGGCTGCTTGGCGAGCGCCACCTGGTACGCGTTCAGCGCCTCCGAGGTCCGCCCCAGAGCCGCCAGCGCCCGCCCCTGCCCGGCCTGCGCGGCCCGCTGGTCGGGGTCGATCCTGACCGCCTCCTGGAAGTGCCGCAGGGCGTCCGCCCGCTCACCGCGCTCCCAGGCCAGCTGCCCCGCCCGCTCCAGCCAGGCCGCCTGCTCGGCGGGGGAGGCGGCACCGGCCGCCGCGTCGGCCAGCGCGGCCTGCGCGTCCTCGCGCCAGCCCCGCTCCCAGTAGACGCCCGCCGCCCGGGCCCGCACGGCAGGACCGGAGTGCAGCGCCGTCAGCGAGTCGAGGGCCTTGCGGGCCTTCTTGTAGTCACCGAGCCCCGTGTACGCGTCGATCAGCTGCGGATACGTCGTCCAGCGCTTCGGCGCCAGCCTGCGCGCGGCCTCGCCGAAGGACAGGGCCGCCCGGAAGTCACGGCGCGCGTTCGCCAGCGCCGCCAGACCGTCGAGGGCCTCGGCGTTGGCCTTCGGGCGCACCTTCAGCGAGGTGCGCAGCGCCTGCTCGGCCTTCGGGTACAGGGCGGCGGCGTCGGCGGTGCGCCGGCCCTGCTCGAGGTAGGCCGTGCCCAGCACCGCCCAGGACCGCGCGTCCCGTGGATGCGCCCGCACCCGGCTCTCGCGCTCGTCGATCAGCACCGCCAGATCCGGCAACGCGGCCGGCACCCCCGCACGGACCGCCGTGCCCGCCTGCGCCCCCGGAGCGGCCGCGGGCGCCCGACGTGCCGCGGGCTGCCCACCGGTCAGCCACAGCAGTACTCCGCCGCCCAGCGCGAGACACCCCACGAGCGAGCCGACGAGCAGCCGCCGACGCAGCCGGGAAACCGTGCCGGTGGCCGCGGGAGCCGCGTCGCCCGCGGCGGCCTCTTCGGGGGCGGTGCGCTCTTCGGCGGCGCGCTCTGCGTTCTCCATGGCGCTGTTCTCCATGGCGCTCACTGTGCGTCAGTACGACGACCGTATGACGTCAGCCGAAGGGCCGGGCGGACGGGGTTCACACCGATGGCCCCGGGTGCGAACCTGTGATCATGAGCCGTCACCTCGTCGACCGTCTGCTCGTCGGCCTGCCCCCCGAGGCCGTCCTCACCGACCCGGACATCACGGGCGCCTACGCCAACGACATGGCCAGTTTCTGCCCGGCCGGCCTCCCCGCCGCGGTGGTGCTGCCGCGCACCGTCGAAGAGGTCCAGCACGTCATGCGCACGGCGACCGAGCTGCGCGTCCCGGTCGTCCCGCAGGGCGCCCGCACCGGACTGTCCGGGGCCGCCAACGCCTCCGAGGGCTGCGTCGTCCTCTCCCTGACGAAGATGGACCGGATCATCGAGATCAACCCGGTCGACCGGATCGCCGTCGTCGAACCGGGCGTCGTCAACGCCGCGCTCTCCCGCGCGGTCAACGAACACGGCCTCTACTACCCGCCCGACCCCTCCAGCTGGGAGATGTGCACGATCGGCGGCAACATCGGCACCGCGTCGGGCGGGCTGTGCTGCGTCAAGTACGGGGTGACGGCCGAGTACGTCCTCGGCCTGGACGTCGTGCTCGCCGACGGCCGTCTGATGACCACCGGCCGCCGCACGGCGAAGGGCGTCGCCGGATACGACCTCACCCGCCTGTTCGTGGGCTCGGAGGGCTCGCTGGGCATCGTCGTCCGGGCGGTCCTCGCCCTCAGGCCGCAGCCGCCGCGGCAACTGGTGCTGGCGGCCGAGTTCGCGTCCGGGGCCGCCGCCTGCGACGCGGTGTGCCGGATCATGGCCGGCGGACACGTCCCGTCCCTCCTCGAACTCATGGACCGTACGACGGTCAGAGCCGTCAACGAGCTGGCCCACATGGGGCTCCCGGAGACCACCGAGGCCCTGCTGCTGGCCGCCTTCGACACCCCCGACCCGGCTGCCGACCTCGCCGCCGTCGGCGCGCTGTGCGAGGCGGCCGGCGCCACCCAGGTGGTCCCCGCCGACGACTTCGCCGAGTCCGAACTCCTGCTCCAGGCACGGCGGTCGTCGCTCGTCGCCCTGGAGGCCGTCAAGGGCACCACGATGATCGACGACGTGTGCGTGCCCCGGTCCCGGCTCGGCGAGATGCTCGAAGGTGTCGAGCGCATCGCGGAGAAGCACCGGCTGACCATCGGGGTCGTCGCCCACGCGGGCGACGGCAACACCCACCCCACGGTCTGCTTCGACGCGGCGGACCCCGACGAGTGCCGGCGTGCCCGCGACTCCTTCGACGAGATCATGGGCCTCGGCCTGGAACTCGGCGGCACCATCACCGGCGAGCACGGCGTGGGCGTGCTGAAGAAGGAGTGGCTGGCACGCGAGATCGGCCCGGTGGGCGTGGAGATGCAGCGGGCGGTCAAGGCGGCCTTCGACCCGCTGGGCATCCTGAACCCCGGCAAACTGTTCTGACACCGCCGCGACGGCGACGGCGACCGCGACCGGGACCGTGACCGAGACCGCGACCGGGACCGGCATCGAGACCGCGACCGCGCCCCTGAGCCGCGCCTCACTCCCCGTCCACGGACTCGTCCGACGGCCACGGGTCGCACAGCCACAGGTCGTCCGCGGGAGTCGGGGCGAGCAGCTCGGCCAGACCGTCGTCGATGCCGAGCTGCCCACCCTCGGTCCCCGGCGGCACCACCCGCAGCGTCCGCTCCAGCCAGGCCGACACCTGCGCCGCGGGCGCCTCGAGCAGCGCGTCCCCGTCGGGCGAACTCAGCGCCATCAGCACGACGCTGCGCCCCTCCACCTTCGTCGGCCACACCCGCACGTCCCCGTGCCCGCACGGCCGGAACACGCCCTCCACGAGCAGTTCACGGGCGAACGTCCAGTCGACCGGGTGCTCGGAGTTGACGTGGAACGCGACGTGGACGGCGAACGGGTCGTCGCTGCGGTAGGCCAGCCGGGCCGGGACCGGGATGCTGCGCTCCGGCGACAGGATCAGCCTGAGCTCCAGTTCGCGTTCCACCACCGTGTGATGCATGTCGGTTCCCCTCTCGAGACGGACCTCGCGCGGACCCGCGGTGGGCCCGTACGAGTGGAGAGCGGCCCGGCCCGGAACCATTACGCGGGTTCGGAGAACTTTTTTCGGCGGGTTCAGGACCCGGGCTTCGGCGGGCGTTCCGAACGTGTGAAGAGCGTGCACGGTGTTGCCCGGAAAGGGGCGGGTCCGACAGGACTGGCAGTGGGGCTTGCGTCGGTCTGATAGATGTGGAGCCCCCCATCCCACCCCCGAGCAGATACGGGACGACGGACATGAGCGCCCCAACCCCGGCACCCGGCGACGACAGGCCCCGCGAGGGGTACTACCCGGACCCGTCCATCCCTGGATACGTCCGGTACTGGAACGGTGCCTCCTGGGTACCGGGCACCAGCCGGCCTGCGCCCTCCGACGGCCGCCCGCTCACGCCCCCGTCCGGCTCGCCGCCGGCCTCCGTGGAGGAGACCGGCCCGCACTTCTTCGACGAGGACCCGGCACCGGCGGACCCGTACGGCGGCCGTCCCGAGCCCGCCTCCGCGTGGGGTGCCGACCGCGCCCACCAGTCCGGCTTCGGCGGCGACCAGGACCGCCGGGTCTCCTGGGGCGCCCCGCAGGGCGCCGACCCGAGGGTGCCCTCGCCCGCCCCGGCGCAGCCCGAGGGCCTGTCCACGAGCACGGACGGCACGTCGACGATCCCACCCGCGGAACCGGAGGAAGGTGCCGGCGCCGGGGACGTGGTCTCCGGGGGCACGTTCGTCTTCCGCCGGCCGACGGCGGGCGGCGCCGCCGCCCCCGCGTCCGGTACCTGTACCTCCGGCCCTCCGGGGCTCGTCCCCGACGAGGGCACGGTCACCTTCCGCGCGCCGGCCCCGCGCACGGGCCACCAGGACGGCGCGTCCGGCGCGCAGCCGGCGGGCACGCCCGGCCGGGCCGCCGCCCAGCGGGCCGGCCCCGCGTCGGCCCCCGGGACCCCTGGAGCCCCCGCGACCCCTGGGTTCGGCGACCCCGCCCCGGCCGCTTCCGCCGCCTTCGGCGCGCAGGGTCCGGTCGGGGCGCCGGCCGGCCCCGGCGCCGCCCCCGCCAAGCCCGGTTTCGGAGCCGGCAAGGCGGCCGCCGAGCGTGCGGCGGCGAGTCAGACCCCGGGCGTCCCGGCCCAGCAGGGCCCGGCCCAGCAGGGCCCGGCCCCGCAAGGCCCGGCCCACGTCGCGGCCGCCGCACCGGCGCCCGCCCCCGCTCCTGCTCCTGCTCCTGCCCCCGCGCCCGTTCCGGCTCCGGCTCCGGCTCCGCAGGGTCCCGCGGGGTTCCCGGCCGCGCAGCCCGGCGCCCAGGCGCCCGCGTCCGCCCCCGTCCCCGGCACCCAGCAGGGCGCTCCGAGCGTGCCCCAGCAAGCCGGCGGCCCTCAGGCGCAGCCCCCGCAGGGCGCCGTGCCGATGGCCGCCGGTCCCGGCGGCGGGCAGTCCTCGTGGGCGCAGCAGGTGCACCAGCTCGCGGGAGCCGAGGACGGGCCCGTCACGCCCTGGAAGCCGCCGGTCGACGACATCTTCCAGGCGGCCGCCCGGCGGGCGTCCGAGGCCCGTCCCGCGGGCCTCGGCAAGCGGCTGGCCGCCCGGCTCGTGGACACGCTCGTCGTCGCGTCCGTCACCGCGGCCGCCGCCGTGCCGCTGGGGGTGAAGGCCCTCGACCATGTGACCGCGAAGGTCGACGCCGCCAAGCTCACCGGAGAGACCGTCACCGTCTGGCTGCTCGACGGCACGACGTCGGTGTACCTCGGGATCGTCCTCGCCGTGCTGCTGGTCTTCGGGATCGTGTACGAAGCCGTGCCGACCGCGAAGTGGGGGCGCACGCTGGGCAAGAAGCTGTTCGGTCTGCAGGTGCGGGACATCGAGGGCGGCGAACCCCCGTCCTTCCGGGCGGCGTTGAGCCGTTGGCTCGTCTACAGCGTGCCCGGTCTGCTCGTCGTCGGTGTGGTGGGCGTCGTATGGGGCCTGTTCGACAGGCCGTGGCGGCAGTGCTGGCACGACAAGGCGGCCCACACGTTCGTCGCCGGCTGACCCACACCCCTGTACCCGGCACCCCGTCCCCCGGACGGCCGCTCGCCGGATGCGGAGTCCGCGGGTTCGCGGTCGACTCGGGGGCATGACCACCGAACCGCCCCCCGGCTCCGGCGGCGGCGAGCCGCCGGAGGACGACCCGTTCAGGAAGCGGCCCCCGCAGCAGGAGCCCCCGCAGCCCCCGTACGGTCAGGGTCAGCCCCCGTCCGGTGCGGGGCAGGGCTCGCCGTACGACGCGCCGCACGATCCGTACGGCGGTGGGCCGGGTCAGCCGCCGCCCTACGGTGGCGGTCCGTACGGCGGGGGGCCGCAGGGCGGCGACCCCTACGGCGGCTACCCGGCCGACCCGCTCTCCGGGATGCCCCCGCTCGCCGACAGCGGCAGGCGCACACTGGCCCGGATCATCGACATGATCCTCGTCTTCATCGTGGTGTCCCTGCTGGCCTGGGCCTTCGGGGTCGCGCAGTACACGGTGGACGCGGACGACATCGAGTTCGGCAAGACCTTCGGGCGGGAACTCCTCGCCGCGATCCTGTACGTCGCCTACGACACGATCCTGACCGCCAAGTCGGGCCAGACGCTGGGCAAGAAGTGGCTCGGCATGCGGGTGGCCGACCTCGACAACGGCTCCACGCCCTCCGCGCAGACCTCGCTGATCCGCGCCCTGGTGCTGTGGGTGCCGTTCGCGTTCTGCTGCGCCTGTGTGTGGACGGCGATCTGTGGCGGCTGGAGCTACTTCGACAAGCCCTACAAGCAGGGTCTGCACGACAAGGCGGCCAAGACGGTGGTGGTCAGCACGCGGTGAGCCGGCCGCGCGTACGAAGGAGGGCCCGCACCACGAGGTGCGGGCCCTCCGTCCTGCGCGCATGTGTGTCAGGGGGCCGTGGGCTCCCGGACGGGCTCGGATGCGGAGGCGACCGAAGCCCGGACCGACGCGTGCACGGGGGCGCGCGCGGGAACGGTGACGGGCTCGGGCCGGCTCGCGGGCACGCTCGCCGTGGAGCGGGCCGCGGGTCGGATCACGGAACGGGTCGTGGAGCGGGCCACGGGGGCCCTGGACGGCTTCGGCACCGGCACCGTCATGGCGACGAGCACGCCGAGCGCGACCGCGGCGACGACGACGACCGCGATGCCGGGGCCCGAACTCGTCTGTGACAGCAGCAGCATGGCGAGCGTCGAGCAGATGACGGTGCAGGAACCGTACGTGAGCTGTGCGACAGTCGGACGAGGCATGGCAATCGGTGTCCTCGGAAGCGGGGGCGGTCTCGACTCTATTCGGCTGCATGCCCGAGCGGAACGAACGGTAAGCGTGACCTAACCCACGGTGCCGGTGCACAGGGGGCGCACGGAGTCATGGCGTCCATCAAGTGGACTGTCCCGCGCGCCTGTCGAGGCCTCCGTCACGTTACAGTCGCATGTCCGCAATGCGAACACGCTCTCCCAATAATGCAGTTGACTTGTCCAAGTCAAGGTCTGTCTTTTCTCGTAAACCAGTAGTCAAATGGCGTCACTTGACTACACGCGTATAACAGCGCGCGGACCTTCCTTGACAGGGATCCCCCCTTTCCGCGCGTCCGGACGCGTGCGTGGGAGGACATCAAGTGACCAGTAGATCCTGGACGTTCAGGACGGCCGCCACGGTCGTCGCCCTTGCGGCGGCCTCGGCGACGTTCTCGACGTTCGCCGTGGCACAGGCTGCCGACAACACCTCGGCGAAGGCCCCGGCGGTGGACCGGCAGGACCCGCAGCCGGCCAAGGCCAAGGAGCACGACTTCGACGGCCCGCTCAGCAAGACCCAGGAGGCGCAGCGCGAGGAGGCCATCGAGCAGGTCATATCCGGCGAGGCATCGGTCAAGAACCGGGACGGCTCGAAGGTCGTCCAGCTCAAGAGCCGGAAGGGCGACAGCAAGTACGTCGAGCTCGGCCGCGAGAAGACCGACAAGATCTTCACGATCCTCGTCGAGTTCGGCGACCAGGTCGACAGCCGCTACGGCGGCACGGCCGGTCCGCTGCACAACCAGATAGCCGCGCCGGACCGCAGCAAGGACAACTCCACCGCCTGGCAGGCGGACTACAACCAGAAGCACTTCCAGGAGCTGTACTTCGGCACCGGCAAGAACACCGAGTCGCTGAAGAAGTACTACGAGAAGCAGTCCTCGGGCCGCTACTCGGTCGACGGCGAGGTGACCGACTGGGTCAAGGTCCCCTACAACGAGGCCCGGTACGGCTCCAACAACGCCTCCACCGGCGCCTGGTACGCGGTCCAGGACGGCGTCAACGCCTGGGTCGCCGAGCGTGAGGCGGCCGGCGCCACCGCCGCCGAGATCAAGGCGGAGCTGGCCGAGTTCGACCAGTGGGACCGCTACGACTACGACGGCGACGGCGACTTCAACGAGTCGGACGGCTACATCGACCACTTCCAGATCGTGCACGCCGGCGAGGACGAGTCCGCGGGCGGCGGCGCCCAGGGCGAGGACGCCATCTGGGCACACCGCTGGTACGCCTTCGGCACCGACGCCGGCGCCACCGGCCCGGACACCAACAAGCTCGGCGGCGCCCAGGTCGGCGACACCGGCATCTGGGTCGGCGACTACACCATCCAGCCGGAGAACGGCGGACTCGGCGTCTACGCGCACGAGTACGGCCACGACCTCGGCCTGCCGGACGAGTACGACACCTCCGGCGGCGGCGAGAACTCCACCGGCTTCTGGACGCTGATGTCGTCCGGTTCCTGGCTCGGCACCGGCAAGGAGGCCATCGGCAACCTTCCCGGCGACATGAACGCCTGGGACAAGCTCCAGCTGGGCTGGCTGGACTACGACGTGGCCAAGGCGGGCGTGAAGTCCACCCACACCCTCGGCGTCGCGGAGTACAACACCAAGAACGCCCAGGCCCTCGTGGTCCAGCTGCCGGAGAAGGAGGTCACCACCGAGGTGGTCGCCCCGGCCGAGGGCGCCACGCAGTGGTGGAGCGGCAGCGGTGACGACCTGCGCAACACGCTGACCCGCGCGGTCGACCTGACCGGCAAGACGTCGGCCTCGCTGTCCCTGGACGGCTGGTGGGACATCGAGCAGGACTACGACTACCTGTACACCGAGGTCTCCACCGACGGCGCCAACTGGACGCCGGTCGACGGCACCCTGGCCGACGGCAGTGCCGTCCCGCGCGACGGCAGCGGCAAGCCCGCCCTCACCGGCACGGTCGACGCCTACCAGAAGCTGACCTTCCCGCTGAACGCCTACGCGGGCCAGAAGATCAGCCTCCGCTTCCGGTACGCCACCGACGGCGGCGTGGCCCAGAAGGGCTTCGCGGCCGACGAGATCAAGGTGACGGCGGACGGCGCCACGCTGTTCTCCGACAACGCGGAGACCGCGGACGCGGCGTGGACGGCGACCGGCTTCTCCCGGATCGGCGCGTCCATCACGGACGACTACGCCCAGTACTACATCGCCGAGAACCGCCAGTACGTGTCGTACGACAAGACCCTCAAGGTCGGCCCGTACAACTTCGGCTTCTCGACGACCCGGCCCGACTGGGTGGAGCACTACGCCTACCAGAACGGTCTGCTGATCTGGAAGTGGGACACCTCGCAGGCGGACGACAACACCAGCCAGCACCCGGGTGAGGGCCTGATCCTTCCGGTCGACTCGCACCCGACCGCGCTGAAGTGGGCCGACGGCTCCGTGATGAACGCCCGTCTGCAGAGCTTCGACTCGCCCTTCAGCCAGTACCGGACGGACGCGATCACGCTGCACAGGGCGGACGTCGCGGTCAAGATCAAGTCGCGTCCGGGTGTCCCGGTCTTCGACGACGGCAAGTCCACGTACTACGACGCGACGACCCCGCTCGCGGGCGTCAAGGTCACTGACACCAACACCTCGATCAAGATCGTCAACGAGCCGCTCAGCGGTTCCACGATCAAGGTGAAGGTCGGTCCGTCGACCAAGTAGTCGACGTTTTACCAGGTCAGACGCGTATCGGCGGCAACCCCTCTGGCGGGTTGCCGCCGATCGTGTTTAGGTGCCTCCTGTGCCCTTCTTATTGACACCTGCATCGACACCGACATCGACAGTGACCTCGGCGCCGGCCCCGGCGACGACCTCGATACCGACGCGCACGGGGGTGTGACCGCATGGCCGCAGGAGGCTTCTGCAAGCTGCCCGACGGCATGGTGGTGGTGGCGTTGAACCTGCCCAGCCCCACCGCCCGAGAGGGCCTGCCGGGCCCCTCCGCGGACGTCCGCGTGCTGGTCCACGCCCAGAACCGGGCCCGAGCCCTGACCAGGCTCCGCAACCTGGGCCTGCGGGCCGTCTACCTGCGCGGCAACGCGGCGCCGCCCACCCCGGACGAGGTCACGGCGGTGCTCCACCACCCGGACGGCCTGATCTGGCGCACGGCCCCCGGCAACGGTGTCCCGATCGACGTCGTGGCCGCACCGGAGCTGTGGCGCCCCATCCGCTCGCTGCTGCGGGGCACGGCGGCGGCTGCCTAGACGCGGGCGCCCCCGGCACGCGCCGCGCGCCTCAGTACGCCTCGACGACCCGTACGTCCTCCTCCGTGACCACCGCGTCCACGATGCGGAACGAGCGGAACTGGAACTCGCCCCCGCCGTCCGTGTCCGCCGTCGACACCAGCACGTAGTGCGCGCCCGGCTCGTTCGCGTACGAGATGTCCGTGCGGGACGGGTACGCCTCCGTGGCGGTGTGGGAGTGGTAGATGATCACCGGATCCTCGTCGCGGTCGTCCAGCTCGCGGTAGAGCTTGAACAGGTCGCCCGAGTCGAACTCGTAGAACGTGGGCGACATGGCCGCGTTCAGCATCGGGATGAAACGTTCCGGGCGGTCCGTGCCCGCCGGACCCGCGACCACGCCGCACGCCTCGTCGGGGTGGTCCTTGCGCGCGTGGGCGACGATCTGGTCGTGCAGGGCCTGGGTGATGGTCAGCATGGTCGCCAGGATAAGCAAAGGGGCCGTTCCGTACCGAGGAGTGGTACGGAACGGCCCACATCGCGGACGTCCTGAGCGGCTGCCGCAGGGGGCGCCACGAGTGCTCCCTGCGGCCGGACGTCCCGGGGATGGTCTACCGGTCGGTCAGCCGACCTTCTCGAACTCCGGCTCGCGCCGGTCGGTGATCTCCGGGTTGCGGCCCTTCAGGACCGCCCAGCCGATGCCGAGCGCGACCGCCCAGCCCGCCATCACGTAGAGGCAGATCCGGGAGTCGGCGTCGTACGCGATCAGGCCGGTGACGAAGAGCAGGAAGGCGATGGCCACCCAGCTGAACGCCGAGCCGCCCGGGGCCGGGAAGGACGAGGCGGGCAGCCGGCCCGCGACGACCGCGCGGCGGTAGAGGACGTGGCTGATCAGGATCATCAGCCAGGTCCAGATGCCGGCCGCGGTGGCCACCGAGGTGACGTAGCCGAAGGCCTTCTCGGGGACGACGTAGTTCAGGATCACGCCGATGCCCATGAACAGCACCGAGACCGTGATGCCGAAGGCCGGGGTCTTCGTCGACGACAGCTTGCGGAAGACCGCGGGGGCCTCGCCGCTGTCGGCCAGGTTCCGCAGCATCCGGCCCGTGGAGTACATGCCCGAGTTGCAGGAGGACAGGGCCGCCGTCAGCACGACGAAGTTCACGATGCCGGCGCCCGCCGGGATGCCGATCTTCGCGAACGCCTCGACGAACGGGCTCACGCCCGGCGCGAACTCCGTCCACTTCACGACGCAGAGGATGACCGTGAGCGCGCCGACGTAGAACAGCGCGATACGCCACGGCAGGGTGTTGATCGCCTTCGGCAGGGTCTTCTCCGGGTCCTGCGACTCGCCCGCCGTGACACCGACCAGCTCGACCGCGAGGTAGGCGAACATGACGCCCTGGAGGGTCATCAGGGACGAGCCCACGCCCTTGGGGAAGAAGCCGTCGAAGGCCCACAGGTTGGAGACCGCGGCCGTGTCGCCGGCGCTGCTGAAGCCGAAGGTGAGGACGCCCAGACCGATGACGATCATGCCGATCAGCGCGGTGACCTTCACCATCGAGAACCAGAACTCCAGCTCACCGAAGAGCTTCACGGAGATCAGATTGACCCCGAACAGGATCACCAGGAAGACCAGTGCGGTCACCCACTGGGGGACGGCCGGGAACCAGTAGTTGACGTAGATCGCGGCGGCCGTCAGCTCGGCCATGCCGGTCACGACCCACATCAGCCAGTACGTCCAGCCGGTGAAGTAGCCGAAGAACGGGCCGAGGAACTCGCGCGAGTACTCCGCGAAGGAACCCGAGACCGGGCGGTAGAGCAGCAGCTCGCCCAGCGCCCGCATGATGAAGAAGATGATCCCGCCCGCGAGGGCGTACATCAGGATGAGGCTGGGACCGGCCTTGGCGATGTTCGCCCCGGCCCCCAGGAAGAGCCCGACGCCGATGGCGCCGCCGATCGCGATCATCTGGACCTGGCGGCTGCCGAGTCCGCGCTCGTACCCCTCTTCGGGAGTGTCAGTGACAGCGGTGTCAGTGACCTTCTCAGAGGTCATGTGTGGTGCGCCTTTCTCCATGCCGAACCGGGCCTCTCGTCGGCCTCGGATCGGGTTTCGATCCCCCCGGATTGATGGAGCGATGCCTGGCCGGCGATCAACCGGCTCGGTGGCGCACCCGGCCGAACATACGGGTGGTGTTCGCCGGGCGGTCGTGAAGATTTATCACGCCCGCAATATTGATCGCCCGGGTCCGCTGTGGCGCACGACACAAGAAGAAGCGGATGAACGAGACACAAAGAGGACACTCCCGGCCGTCGCGTTGACGCGATCGTTATCCGGATTTGAGCGTCCTCTGAGCGAACAAAAAAGCGAAGGAATCAGGGCAGAAGAGTCGTCACGAGGGTCTCCTGGAGCCCGCCCAGCCACAGGTACGCCATCACCATCGGCTTGCGCGGGTCCTCGTCCGGCAGCCGGTAGAGGAGATCGGTGTCGTCCTCGTCGGTGATCTCCAGGCGGGAGCCGATCGCGAGGCGCAGATCGTTCAGCGCGCGGAGCCACTGCTGGGACTCCTGCGGCGTCAGCTTCAGCACCGCCCCGCCCGCGCCGGCCGCCTCGGAGGCCAGCTCGTCCAGCGAGCGGACCACCGTGAGGGCGTTCTCGCGCTTGCCGGCCCGCAGGTCGTTCTCGGTGTAGCGGCGGAACTCGGCGGAGTGCGCCTTCTGCTCGCCCGCCCGCTCGGGCCCCGGGGTGCCCTCCGGGTCGGTGTAGGCGTCCGGGAAGAGGCGGCGCAGCACCGGGTCGGCGGGAGGCTCGCTCGGCCCGTCGGCGAAGAGCTCGGCGAGCGGGTCGTCGGAGGCGTCCTCGGCCGGGCCGGGGCCGATGAGCTCCAGGAGCTGCACGGCCAGCGACCGGATGATGGAGATCTCGACGTCGTCGAGTGCGACGGCCGCGCCGCCGCCGGGGAGCGGTTCGAAGTGTCCAGACATAGGAGGGGAGGCTACTTCCGGTCCTGCTGGAGGGTGGCCCACAGGCCGTATCCGTGCATCGCCTGCACGTCGCGTTCCATCTCCTCGCGCGAACCGCTGGAGACGACGGCACGGCCCTTGTGGTGGACGTCCATCATGAGCTTGGTGGCCTTGTCCTTGCTGTACCCGAAGTACGACTGGAAGACGTATGTCACGTAGCTCATGAGGTTGACCGGGTCGTTGTGCACGATCGTGACCCAGGGGACGTCCGGCTCGGGTACGGCGAAGACCTCCTCCGCCGACTCGGTGCGTTCGATCTCAAGGGGAGCGGGTGACGTCACAAGCCCATGCTGCCACGCATCCGGGAAATCGTCACACCGACGAAAAGGGAGTACGATCCATTGCCATGCTGCACACACCGGGGGGACAACCCCCGGGCCCCCGGCCGCGCCTGGGGTAGCCGGAGAGTCACGGACTGGGTGAGGTAAGTGGACGTTGCGGACCTTGGGCTGCCGGTGGATGTTCCGTCGACGGCGCTCTTCACGGACCAGTACGAACTGACGATGCTCCAGGCAGCCCTGAAAGCGGGCACGGCCGAACGGCGCAGCGTGTTCGAGGTCTTCACCCGGCGGCTGCCGGAGGGCCGGCGCTACGGCGTCGTCGCGGGCACCGGGCGGGTCCTGGACGCCGTCGAGAACCTCCGGTTCGACGCGGACGTCCTCGGCTTCCTGCGCGAGCGGGACATCGTCGACGACGAGACCCTGGAATGGCTCGCCGGATACCGCTTCTCGGGTGACATCTGGGGCTACCCGGAGGGCGAGGTCTACTTCCCGGGCTCGCCGATCATGCGCGTCGAGGGTTCCTTCGCCGAGTGCGTGCTCCTCGAGACCGTGATCCTCTCCATCCTCAACCACGACTCCGCGATCGCGGCCGCCGCCTCCCGGATGTCCTCCGCCGCGGGCGAGCGCCCCCTGATCGAGATGGGTGCCCGCCGCACCCACGAACTGGCCGCGGTCGCCGCCGCCCGCGCCGCCTACATCGGCGGCTTCGCCACCACCTCCGACCTGGCCGCCGGCTTCCGCTACGGCATCCCCACCGTGGGCACCAGCGCCCACGCCTTCACCCTCCTGCACGACACCGAGCGGGACGCCTTCCAGGCCCAGGTCGACTCGCTCGGCCGGGGCACCACCCTGCTCGTGGACACGTACGACGTCGCCGAGGCCGTCCGGACGGCCGTCGACGTCGCCGGACCCGAGCTCGGCGCGGTCCGCATCGACTCCGGCGACCTGCTCCTCGTGGCCCACCGGGTGCGCCAGCAGCTCGACGAGCTCGGCGCGACGGACACCCGGATCGTCGTCACCTCCGACCTCGACGAGTACGCCATCGCGTCACTGGCCGCCTCCCCCGTCGACGCGTACGGCGTCGGCACCCAGCTGGTGACCGGATCCGGGCACCCGACCTGCTCGATGGTCTACAAACTGGTCGCCCGCGCCGGATCCGCCGACCCGCAGGCACCGCTGGTGCCGGTGGCGAAGAAGTCCTCCGGCGGCAAGACCTCCATCGGCGGCCGCAAGTGGGCGGCGCGCCGGCCCGACGCGCACGGGGTGGCCGAGGCCGAGGTCGTCGGCACCGGCGACGTCCCCGCCGCACTGGCCGGCCACCAGCTGCTCGTCGAGCTGGTCAAGGGCGGCGAGGTCGTCGGCCGCGAGCCCCTGGACACCGTCCGCGACCGCCACATCGCGGTCCGCGCCGGCCTGCCCCTCTCCGCGACCCAGCTGTCGCGCGGGGAACCCGTCATTCCCACGGAGTATGCACAGGGCCTGTCGGGTAACTAGGGCGTGTACCCGGCGCCCGCCGGGCGACGCCCCCTCCCGCGGGGCCGACAAAGTCTCTAGGCTCAATTACTTCACCCTCAGTCGAAGGACACCGACCATGCGCCGCGCCTTGATCGTCGTAGACGTGCAGAACGACTTCTGCGAGGGAGGCAGCCTCGCGGTGGCCGGCGGCGCCGACGTGGCCGCCGCCATCACCGAGCTGATCGGGCAGGCGCCCGCCGGCTACCGGCATGTGGTGGCCACCCGCGACCACCACATCGCGCCCGGCGGCCACTTCGCCGACAACCCCGACTACGTGCACTCCTGGCCCGCGCACTGCGTGGCGGGCACGGAGGGCGTCGGCTTCCACCCCAACTTCGCGCCCGCCGTCGCCTCCGGCGCCATCGACGCCGTCTTCGACAAGGGCGCCTACGCCGCCGCGTACAGCGGCTTCGAGGGCGCCGACGAGAACGGCGCCACGCTGGGCGACTGGCTGCGGGACCGCCGGATCGACGAGGTGGACGTCGTCGGCATCGCCACCGACCACTGCGTACGCGCCACCGCCCTGGACGCGGCCCGCGAGGGCTTCCGCACCCAGGTCCTGCTGGACCTCACCGCCGGCGTGGCCAGGAAGAGCACCGACCGGGCCCTGGAGGAACTGCGCGCGGCCGGCGTGGAACTGACGGGCAAGCCGGTCGTCTAGGGCGGGCCCCGCTCCCGGCGCCGCCCCCGCCCGACGGTTACCGTTTCCGCAAGGTGCACGCACAACTCGCCCCAACGGAGATGGTGTTGACGCAACGCTCGCACGTACGGCGGCCCACGCTCGAAGACGTCGCCCGGCAGTCGGGAGTCTCGAAGTCGACCGTGTCCCGGGTGATCAACGGGGAGGCCCGGGTCCGGGCGGAGGTCGTCGACCGGGTCCGCCGGGTGATCTCCGAGCTGGGTTACGTCCCCAACCAGGGGGCCCGGCAACTCGTCACCCACCGCACGAACGCCGTCGCCGTGGTCGCCGCCCAGCCCGAGAACCGGCTCTTCATCGACCCCTTCTTCGACCTCCTGCTGCGCGGCATCCGCCGCGAACTCGCACTCCACGGCGCCCAGGCCGTCCTGCTGTTCCTGGAGGAACCCGACGACTACGCGCGCGTGGCCGACTACCTCGGCGGCGGCCATGTCGACGGCGCGATCCTGTTCTCCCTGCGCCCCGGTGACCGGCACGACCGGCTGGCCGAGATCATCGACCGGCTCGGCCTCCCGGCCGTCTTCGGCGGCCGCCCGCTGCTGCGCGACGGCGACCCCGTACGGCCCGGCCAGGCCCACGTCGACGGCGACAACCGCGGCGGCGCCCGGCTGGCCGTCCAGCACCTCGTCGCCCTCGGCCGGCGGCGGATCGCGACCGTCACCGGGCCCTACGACCAGGAGAACTCCGCCGCGGACCGGCTGGCCGGATACCGGGACGTGCTGCGCGACACCGGCGCGCCGCACCTCGTCGAGCGGGCCGACTACACCCGGCAGGGCGGCGCCGACGCCATGGCCGCGCTGCTCGACCGCCACCCCGGCCTCGACGCCGTGTTCGTCGCCTCCGACCTCATGGCGTCCGGCGCCCTGCAGACCCTGCGCGAGCGCGGGCGCAGGGTCCCCGAGGACGTGGCCGTCGTCGGCTTCGACGACCTCACCTCCATCGCCGAGACGACCGACCCGCCGCTCACCACCGTCCACCAGGACATCGAGGAGATGGGCCGGCTGATGGCCCGGCTGCTGCTGGCCCGGGAAGACACCCCGGACGGGTCGCCGCAGCGGACGTCGGACGGGCCGTCGGACGGGGCGCCGGACGGGCCGTCCGTGATCGTCCCCACCCGCCTGGTACGCCGTGCGTCGGCCTAGCGGCACGGTGACATCTCACTCCCCGGCCCCATACCGTCCGCGATGTGGGATCACATTCCAGGAGCCGGACCGGGAATCGATACGATGAGCCCATGGTTCTGAACGACGTGAGCGAGAAGACGCCGGGCGCACTGCTCGTGGCGCGGCTGCACGTCGACCTGTGCAGGCTCGCCAGCGCCATCTGTTGACGCACCACCCGCCGCCGTACGGCCGTGAGCCGACGGGGGCATGCCCGCGCGAGCGCAGCCGAGCGTGGGGGAGCCACACACGCACGAACCCGCGCCGCCCACACCTTCCGACAGGAGCCCTGAACCATGGCCATCGAGGTCCGCATCCCCACCATCCTCCGCCAGTACACCGACGGTCAGAAGGCGGTGGAGGGCACCGGTGACACCATCGCCGACCTGTTCACCGACCTCGAGACCCGGCACACGGGCATCCAGGCCCGCATCGTGGACGACGGAAAGCTGCGCCGCTTCGTCAACGTGTACCTGAACGACGAGGACGTCCGCTTCGTCGACGGGATCGACACCAAGCTGACCGACGGCGACACCGTGACCATCCTGCCGGCCGTGGCCGGCGGCATGGCCTGATCGGCCGCCGGACCCCATGCGTTACGACTCCCCGCTGGCCGCGGTGGGCAACACCCCTCTGGTGCGCCTGCCGCGGCTCTCGCCGTCCGCCGACGTCCGCATCTGGGCGAAGCTCGAGGACCGCAACCCCACCGGCTCGGTCAAGGACCGCCCCGCCCTGCACATGGTCGAGCAGGCCGAGAAGGACGGCCGCCTCACCCCCGGCTGCACCATCCTGGAACCGACGAGCGGCAACACCGGCATCTCCCTCGCCATGGCGGCCAAGCTCAAGGGCTACCGCATGGTCTGCGTCATGCCCGAGAACACCTCGCAGGAGCGCCGGGACCTGCTCGGCATGTGGGGCGCCGAGATCATCTCCTCCCCGGCCGCCGGCGGCTCCAACACCGCGGTCCGGGTCGCCAAGGAGCTCTCCGCCGAGCACCCCGACTGGGTGATGCTCTACCAGTACGGCAACCCCGACAACGCGGGCGCGCACTACGCCACCACCGGCCCCGAGATCCTCGCCGACCTCCCGTCCATCACCCACTTCGTCGCCGGCCTCGGCACGACGGGGACGCTGATGGGCGTCGGCCGGTTCCTCCGCGAGAACAAGCCGGACGTGAAGATCGTCGCCGCCGAGCCGCGCTACGACGACCTGGTCTACGGCCTGCGCAACCTCGACGAGGGCTTCGTGCCCGAGCTGTACGACGCCTCCGTCCTCACCACCCGCTTCTCGGTCGGCTCGGCGGACGCCGTGACCCGCACCCGCGAACTCCTCCAGCAGGAGGGCATCTTCGCGGGCGTCTCCACCGGCGCGGCCCTGCACGCGGCGATCGGCGTCGGAAGGAAGGCGCTGAAGGCGGGGGAGAGCGCCGACATCGCGTTCGTCGTCGCGGACGGCGGCTGGAAGTACCTGTCCACGGGCGTCTACACCGCGGCCACCACGGAGGAAGCGATCGAGACCCTCCAGGGCCAGCTCTGGGCGTAGGGTTTCAGGTAGCCAGGTGACGGACCTGGTCCCACAGGACCGGGTCCACCACACCCACCCTGCGCCGGAAGTCGCTCACCCGGATCTGGCGCAGCTCGTCCGTCTCCAGGAAACTCGGCCGCCCCTGCGCGTCCCCCACGGCACCCGGCGGCAGCGGGATCACCCCGGCCCGCTCGTCGTGGTACTTGCTGGTGATCTTCGCGACGGTGGCGCGGTCACCGCGCACCATGAGCACCAGACACGGCCGGTCCTTCACCCCCGGGCCGTCCTCGAACGGCACGTCCGCCCACCAGATCTCCGCCGGCTGGGGACGGCCGGCGAAGCCCTGCCCCCGGGTCGACCGACCCGAAGGCCGTTCCGTCGTCCGCCCCGTCGTCCGGCCCGGCGGCCGGGTCCCGCGCCGCTTCGGCCGGCGGCCCCGCCCCCAGCCGTCCACGAGCGTCGCGACCAGCGCGAGCAGTATCACCGCCGCGAGCGCGAGCCACCAGGACGTGTCCATACGACGACGTTACCGGCGTGCGAGTGCCCCCGCGCGCCCCATCACCACTTCCCGTGCCCCCGGTCCAGCCGAACCGGTGACACCACAGGTGAGTTCGCCCACAACGGCCCCTGGCGGAGGAGCGACCCGGGGTTTTGCGCCTTACGCTCGACGCACCGCACGACCCCCGTCGCCCCATTTAACGATCATTCGTTCCACGATCCGTCCCCCGGACCTCACCCGGTACTTCTCGGTTTCCCGCCAGCGGAGGTTTCGCCTTCATGAAGCTCACCGTCGTCGGCTGCTCGGGGTCGTTCCCGTCCGCGGAATCGGCCTGCTCGAGCTACCTCCTCGAGGCCGACGGCTTCCGGCTGCTTCTCGACATGGGCAACGGCGCCCTGGGCGAGTTGCAGCGCCACTGCGGTCTCTACGACCTCGACGCGATCTTCCTGAGCCATCTGCACGCCGACCACTGCATCGACATGTGCGCCTACTTCGTCGCGCGCTACTACCGGCACGACGGCGGCCGCTGCGCCCCCATCCCGGTCTACGGCCCGGAAGGCACGGAGCACCGCCTGACCACGGCCTACGCCGACACCCCGTCGGCCTCCTCCATGAGCGAGGTCTTCGACTTCCACACGGTCAAGCCGTCCACCTTCGACATCGGCCCGTTCACCGTGCACACCGAACGCGTGGCGCACCCGGTGGAGGCCTACGGCATCCGCGTCGAACACGGTGGCAGGTCGCTGACCTACTCCGGCGACACCGGCGTCAGCCCCGCGCTGGAGGACCTCGCCCGCGACACCGACCTCTTCCTGTGCGAGGCCGCTTTCACGCACGGCAAGGAGAACATCCCCGACCTGCACCTCAACGGCCGCGAGGCCGGCGAGACGGCGAACAGGGCGGGTGCGCGCAAGCTCGTACTGACCCACATCCCGCCGTGGACCGACCCCCGGGTCAACCTGGCGGACGCCCGCGCGGTGTTCGACGGCCCGGTGGAACTGGCCGCGCCACGGCTGACGTACGAGATCTAGAGCCGGCACCCCGCGAGACACGCGAAAGGCCCCCGGAGCGGTTCAGGGCTCCGGGGGCCTTCGCATGTCCTGCGCGGGCGCGCTGCGTACCTACGCCTTGGTGAGGTCCTCGAGCTCCTCCTCGGGCTCACGGCCCGGGGTGGGGAGGTTGAACTTCGTGATGGCGAAGCGGAAGACGACGTAGTAGATCGCGCCGAACACCAGGCCGATCGGGATGATCAGCCAGGGCTTGGTGGCCAGGTTCCAGTTCAGCGCGTAGTCGATGAAGCCCGCGGAGAAGGTGAAGCCGGCGTGCACGCCCAGGGCCCAGGTGATCGCCATGGACAGGGCCGTCAGCACCGCGTGGATCGCGTACAGCAGCGGCGCGATGAACATGAACGAGAACTCGATGGGCTCGGTGACACCGGTCACGAAGGAGGTCAGCGCGAGCGAGATCATCATGCCCAGCACGGCCTTGCGGCGCTCGGGGCGGGCGGTGTGCGCGATGGCCAGGGCGGCGGCCGGCAGACCGAACATCATGATCGGGAAGAAGCCGGACATGAACTGACCGGCGGTCGGGTCACCGGCGAAGAAGCGGGTGAGGTCGCCGTGCACGACGGCACCGGTGGCGTCCTTGAAGTCGCCGATCTGGAACCAGGCGACGGAGTTCACGAACTGGTGCATGCCGACCGGGATCAGCGCGCGGTTGATCAGACCGAACAGGCCCGCGCCGAACGCGCCCAGACCCGTCATCCACTCGCCGAAGTCCGAGATGACCTCGCCGATCGGCTCCCAGACCAGGCCGAAGAAGACACCCACGAGCGTGCCGACGAACGCCATGATGATCGGCACCAGACGGCGGCCGTTGAAGAAGCCGAGCCAGTCCACCAGCTTCGTGCGGTGGAACCGCTGCCAGACCACCGCGCCGAGCAGACCCATCACGATGCCGCCGAGGACACCGGGGTTGTTGTAGGTCGCGGCTATGTCCGCACCCGCCTGGACCTTGGCCTCGGAGACCGGGAACGCCTTCAGGACGTTGGCGTAGACCAGGAAGCCGACCAGCGCGGCGAGCGCGGTGGAGCCGTCCGACTTCTTCGCGAAGCCGATCGCGACACCGATACAGAAGAGCATCGGGAGGTTGTCGAAGATGGCACCGCCGGCCGTGGCGAAGACCGCCGTGACCTTGTCGGGCAGATGCAGCTTCTCCTGGACGTCCGACTGTCCGAGCCGCAGCAGCAGGCCCGCCGCCGGCAGCACGGCGATCGGGAGCTGAAGGCTGCGGCCGACCTTCTGCAGCCCCTGCAGAAGGCCGGATCCCCATCTCTTCTGTGGGGCCGCCGTGGGCGCGGTGGCGGTGCTCATAGACTTCCTCCATCGGGTGGTGGTCTACACCACTCAGTGGTGTAGACCATGTTGTAGCACGATGAAGGTGGCATAAGGAACCCACGATTCTCGTAATCGTGGTATTACGCTCGGCTACGCCCCAAGGTCCCCCGGCCGAGCCCCGGGCCGCGCCCCTGAACCGGCCCCCGACTACGCCTTAGTGACGTCCTCCCGCTCCTCCTCCGGCTCCCGCCCGGGAGTCTTCAGATCGAACTTCGTGATCGCGAAACGGAAGATCGCGTAGTAGACGACCGCGAAGCACAGCCCGATCGGGACGATCGCCCACGGCCGCGTCGCCAGGTTCCAGTTGATGACGTAGTCGATGAGCCCGGCGGAGAAACTGAAACCGTCGTGCACACCCAGCCCCCAGGTCACCGCCATCGACGCCCCCGTCAGCACCGCGTGCACCGCGTACAGCAACGGCGCGACGAACAGGAACGAGTACTCGATCGGCTCGGTGATGCCGGTCACGAACGACGTCAGCGCCACGGACAGCATCAGACCGCCGACCTCCTTGCGGCGGGACGGCCTCGCACAGTGCGTGATCGCCAGCGCCGCCGCGGGCAGCGCGAACATCATGATCGGGAAGAAGCCCGACGTGAACTGCCCCGCATCCGGGTCGCCCTGAAGGAACATGTTGATGTCGCCGTGCACCACCGTGCCGTCCGGCTTCGTGAAACTGCCGAACTGGAACCAGATGGGCACGTTCAGGAACTGATGCAGACCGATCACCAGCAACGCCCGGTTCGCGACACCGAAGATGCCCGCACCCCAGGCGTCCAGCCCGTCCAGCCAGTCGCTGAAACTCTCCAGGGCGTCACCGATCGGCGGCCAGACCCACAGACACAGCGCGGCGAACGCGATCGCCACGAACGCCATGATGATCGGCACCAGACGGCGGCCGTTGAAGAAGCCCAGCCAGTCCACCAGCTTCGTGCGGTGGTAGCGCTGCCAGAAGTAGGCCGTCAGCAGCCCGATGACGATCCCGCCGAAGACCCCCGGATTCTGGTACGCGAAGGCCCCCACCGTGTTGTCGGTCGCCTGGCACCCGATGTTCGGGATCACCTTCGAACCCGGCCCGCAGTCCTCCGGGAACTGCCGCAGCACGTTGTAGTAGACAAGGAAGCCCGCCACCGCCGCCAACGCCGTCGAGCCGTCCGCCTTCTTCGCCATGCCGATGGCCACGCCGACGCAGAACAGCAGCGGCAGCCCGAGGGAACTGTCGAGCAGTGCCGCGCCCGCCCCCGCCATCACCCTCGCCACGTCCGTCCAGCCGAGCCCGTCGTCCCCGAACATGTCGGGCTGGCCGAACCTGTTGAGGATGCCCGCGGCCGGCAGCACCGCGATCGGCAACTGAAGACTGCGCCCCATCTTCTGCAGGCCCTGGAACGCGGTGTGCCAGCGTCGGCGGGCCGGGCTGATCTCGGTCTCGGCGCTCTCGGCACTCATCGTTTGGCGACCGCCTGTCAGGTGGTGTAGACCAGCTACGGACGATTGGGTTGCTGCGACGTCATCACTGACGTCATCCTTCGGTACACCCGACACAATCGCTCGCGAAGTTGGGCCAACTGTGGGTTACTGCGACAAAGCGGTTCACATCGCGGTTCGCATCAGGGAATTCAGGGAGACGGAACATGGCCACCAAGGCTGAGAAGATCGTCGCCGGACTCGGCGGCCTCGACAACATCGAAGAGATCGAAGGCTGCATCACCCGGCTGCGCACCGAGGTCAACGACGCCTCACTCGTCGACGAAGCCGCCCTGAAGGCCGCCGGCGCCCACGGCGTCGTCAAGATGGGCACCGCGATCCAGGTCGTCATCGGCACCGACGCCGACCCGATCGCCGCGGAGATCGAAGACATGATGTGAGCCCTCGCGCTCATCGTTGAGGGTTCACATCCGAGAACCCACCCGAGAGGGGCTCCTCCCGCCACCAGGGGAGGAGCCCCTTCCGCAGGTACGGCTAGGCTCAGCGCCATGTCTCGAATCGACGGCCGCACCCCCGAACAGCTCCGCCCCGTCACCATCGAACGTGGCTGGAGCAAGCACGCCGAGGGCTCCGTCCTCGTCTCCTTCGGCGACACGAAGGTCTTCTGCACCGCCTCCGTCACCGAAGGCGTCCCCCGCTGGCGCAAGGGCAGCGGCGAGGGCTGGGTCACCGCGGAGTACTCCATGCTCCCCCGCGCCACCAACACCCGCGGCGACCGCGAGTCCGTCCGCGGCAAGATCGGCGGCCGCACCCACGAGATCTCCCGCCTCATCGGCCGCTCACTGCGCGCGGTGATCGACTACAAGGCGCTCGGCGAGAACACCATCGTCCTCGACTGCGACGTCCTGCAGGCCGACGGCGGCACCCGCACGGCGGCCATCACCGGCGCGTACGTCGCGCTGGCGGACGCCATCACCTGGGCCCAGGGCAAGAAGCTCATCAAGGCCGGCCGCCAGCCCCTCACCGGCACGGTGAGCGCGGTCTCGGTCGGCATCGTCGCAGGAGTCCCGCTCCTCGACCTCCGCTACGAGGAGGACGTCCGCGCCGAGACCGACATGAACGTCGTCTGCACCGGCGACGGCCGCTTCGTCGAGGTCCAGGGCACCGCCGAGGCCGAGCCGTTCGCCCGCGAGGAACTCAACTCCCTGCTGGACCTGGCCGTTCTGGGCTGCACGGAACTCACTGTCCTGCAGCGCACGGCACTTGATACGGTCCTCGAAAAGTAAAGAGAACCCCAAGCGGAACGGCGGGCGGGAGCAACCACCCCGCCCGTCACGGCGTCTTGGGCAGTACGTATGTCAACGGGGGCCTCCTGGGCCTGGCAAGGGGAGGAACACACTGATGTCCACGGCCGCGAGCCGACGCCCGAAGCGGCGTCGCCGAACCGTCATAGCCGCCACCGCGGCGGCCGTCGCCCTCACCGTGGGACTGACGGCGACCGGCTGCGACGCAGTCAACAAGGCCCTGGACTGCGTCCAGACCGCCGACTCCATCGCCGACAGCGTCACCGACCTCCAGCAGGCCGTGGAGAACGCCGCGAACGACCCCACACAGACGGAGGAGTCGCTGACCTCCATCGAGAACAACCTCGACAAGATCGGCGACAAGACGGACAACACCGACGTCAACAAGGCGGTCGACGACCTCCAGACCGCCGTCGCCAACGTCCGCACCGCCGTCGAGAACGGCGACAACACCCCCGACCTCAGCCCCGTCACCGACGCCGCGGGCGAACTGACGAAGGTCTGCACCCCGTAGGAGACGCCGGGTAGAACTGGGGATACTGGGCGCATGACCCGCCTGATCCTCGCCACCCGCAACGCCGGAAAGATCACCGAACTGAGGTCGATCCTCGCCGACGCAGGCCTGCCCCACGACCTCGTCGGCGCGGACGCCTACCCCGACATCCCCGACGTCAGGGAAACCGGCGTCACCTTCGCCGAGAACGCGCTCCTGAAGGCCCACGCCCTCGCCCGGGCGACGGGGTTCCCGGCCGTCGCCGACGACTCGGGCCTCTGTGTCGACGTCCTGAACGGCGCCCCGGGCATCTTCTCCGCCCGTTGGGCCGGCAAGCACGGGGACGACCGGGCCAACCTGGACCTGCTCCTGGCCCAGCTCTCGGACATCGCCGAGGAACACCGGGGCGCCCACTTCGCCTGCGCGGCGGCCCTGGCCCTCCCGGACGGCACGGAACGCGTCGTCGAGGGCCGCCTCACCGGTACCCTCCGCCACACCCCGACCGGCACCAACGGCTTCGGCTACGACCCGATCCTCCAGCCGGCCGGCGAGACCCGCACCTGCGCGGAACTGACGCCTGCGGAGAAAAACGCGATCAGCCACCGCGGCAAGGCGTTCCGGGGGCTGGTGCCGGTGGTGCGGGAGTTGCTGGGCTGAGCCATGGAAGAGGGGCCGCCTGGTCGGGCGGCCCCTCCCTTCACGTGCGGCCGGTGGGACTCGAACCCACACGGGTGTGAACCCACTGGGACCTAAACCCAGCATGACTGCCAAATTCCATCACGGCCGCTCAAAAACGGTCATCATGCTCGACCGGCGGCACTTAGTGTACGGGCCTGCCGGGTCACCCGGCGAGTGGGACTCTGCCTTTCCGGCGACACCACGTCGCGGTCAGCGCATGGCAATTGGGGCACAGGTAGCGCAGGTTCTCCTTGCGGTTGTCCCGCCAGTTGCCGTTGACATGGTCGATCTGCAAGGTGATCGGGCGGCCTCGCCACTCGCCGGGGTTGCCGCATTCCGCACACGCGTACGGCACCCCGATTTCCGTCAGCGCCCGGTGAAGCATGTTCCTGTTTGTCCGCCCGGCTTGCTCCGGCAGGACGACCAGCACGCGCTGCGCGGTCGGCGGAGGTGCGGGGCGCTCGGGCCGCCCCCAGGACCGGCGCGTGAAGTGGCTGGTGTCGAGATTCAGGCGGAAGGCGGCGCGTCGTACCCGCCGGTGATTTGTGTCGTTGACGTCCAGGCCGAGTCCACGCATGACGTCGGCATAGCTGGTGCAGGTCCGTACGAGGCTCCGCAACGAGTCCTCGGGAATCGTCGCCCGGCGATAGGAGAAGTGGCCGACGTCGATGTGCTGGGTCGCCAACATGCGGCTCAGCGTCGCGCGGGACCGACTGTCATCGGGGACACCCAGTGCTCGCGCCACGCCACGTACGCTCGTGGCTGTGACTGCGGCCGCCCGGAGTTCTTCCGGAGTGAAGGGCAGGTCCAAGTCGGGGCGGTCGATGCCGGGGAAATGGCTGATGTCGATACCGGCTGCATCGATGCGGCGTCGGATATGGGAGAGCGTCCCTGTGGCCGGGGTGGCGCCCAGTCTCAGGGCGACTTCCCGTAGTGAGGAGGATGAGGCGGCAGCTACCGCGATGGCGGCGTCAGGATATTTACGCCATGGGCTGCGCTTGGCGAAATGGCTCGTATCGAGTCCGTGTCGTGTGACGTGCTCCTGCAACACCCGGCGTTGGCCGCCACTCGGACGCAGACCGAGCCGCCGCATCAGATCGACCCAGTTGCGCGCCTCGGCGACCTCCGGCATGAGCCGTTCCTTGCTGTATGCGTCCGATCGTCCGGCTGCGCCCCGCACGTCCATGTCCCCTCCGTCCCCGACCACCCGTTCGTGGTCTCGTACGGAGCAACGAACCGTTTATCGGACAGTCACGCCCGGAAAGTGAAGCGGCCCGTGTCGGGGTTCCGACGCGGGCCGCCTGGGGGAGTGAGGGGGCTCAGATGCCCAGGTCCTTGATGATCTTGGCGACGTGGCCGGTGGCCCGGACGTTGTACAGGGCTCGTTCGACCTTGCCGGTCTCGTCGACCACGATGGTGGAGCGGATGACGCCCATGTACGTCTTGCCGTAGTTCTTCTTCTCGCCGTACGCCGCGTAGGCCTCGGTGACGGTCTTCTCGGGGTCGGCCAGCAGGGTGACCTTCAGGGACTCCTTGTCGCGGAACTTGCCCAGCTTCTCGGGGCTGTCGGGGGAGATGCCGATGACGTCGTACCCGGCGCCGGTCAGCAGTTCCAGGTTGTCCGTGAAGTCGCAGGCCTGCTTCGTGCAGCCGGGGGTAAGCGCGGCCGGGTAGAAGTAGACGATGACCTTGCGGCCCTTGTGGTCCGACAGGGACACCTGGTTGCCGTCGGCGTCGGGGAGGGTGAAGGCGGGGGCCACGTCCCCGGGCTGGAGTCGCTCGCTCATCGGGCCAGCGTAACCGGGGGTCCTGACAGTGCGACGGCGGGCAGAGCTGACAGACTGTCCAGAACAAGACACAGCTGACTTCGGAGGCCTTACCGTGGCGGAGACGTCGGACACCAGAACCCCGGCGCAGATCGAGGCGGACATCAGGGCCCGCCGCGAGGTGCTGGCGGAGACGCTGGACGAGATCGGGGTGCGGGTGCATCCGAAGACCATCGTCGGGGACGCCAAAGCCAAGGTCGTCGCCAATGTCGATCACACGCTCGGGAAGGCCTACGTCCAGGTCAACCGTGCCGTGAGCGAGGTACGGGCGCAGTTCGTGAACGAGGAGGGCGCACCCCGGCTGGAGCGGGTCGTGCCGGTGGCGCTCGTGGTCGTCGGCGTGGTGGGGCTGCTCGCGTTCGGCGGGCGGCGCCGCAAGGGCTGATCCCCTGCGCTCCTCGTGCATCCGCGCGGGGTAGGTTCAGTGGTGTGAGCGCCAAGAGAGACGACCTGAGTACCACGCACGACAAGCTGCCCATCCGGATGCTGCACGACCGTGTGCTCGTGAAGCAGGAGACCGGTGAGGGTGAGCGGCGTTCGGGTGGCGGCATTCTGATTCCCGCCACCGCGGCCGTCGGTCGTCGGCTGGCGTGGGCCCAGGTCGTCGCCGTGGGGCAGAACGTGCGGACCGTGGAGCCGGGGGACCGGGTGCTGTACGACCCCGAGGACCGTGCGGAGGTCGAGGTGCGGGGCGTCGCGTACGTGCTGATGCGGGAGCGCGATCTGCATGCCGTGGCCGCCGACCGGTTCGAGGGCTCGGAGGACTCGACCGGCCTGTACCTCTGACCGGCCTGTACCTCTGACCGGTCTGTACCTCTGATGTAGTGGCAAGAAGGGCTGGTGACCATGGTCACCAGCCCTTTTGGCGTTTCTTTGCTACGTTTGGAAGGAGCCCGACGAGACGCGCCGTACCGGGATGCCGCAGGAAAAGACGACGCATCGCTGTGTCAGTGCGTTCGCGCTCGCGTCTCGGAGGTTTCTTTCCATGGCCTGGGTTCTGCTCGTCGTCGCCGGTCTGCTGGAAGTCGGCTGGTCGGTCGGGATGAAGTACACGGACGGCTTCACCCGGCTCGTCCCGAGTCTGTTCACCGGCGCAGGCATCGTGGCCAGCATGCTGCTGCTGTCGTACGCCGCCCGTTCCCTCCCCATCGGTACCGCCTACGGCGTGTGGGTCGGGATCGGGGCGGCGGGGGCCGCGGTGGTCGGCATGGTGGTGCTGGGGGAGCCGGCGACCGCCGCCCGGATCTTCTTCGTGTGTCTGCTGCTGGTCGCCGTGGTGGGGCTGAAGGCGACCAGCGGTCACTGAGGGCCGTCAGGACACGCCGGGACGTGTCAGTCCCAGCCGGTGGCCGTCAGCTGGGGGCCGGTCGTCGTGCCCGTCGTGTTGCCGGTGTCTCCGGTCGCGCCGTCGGTGGTGCCGGTGGACGTGCTGCCGTCGGTGGTTCCCGAGCTGGTGCCCGAGGTCGTTCCGTTGGTCGCCGTGCCGCCGTCGGTGGTGCCGGTGGACGTGTTGCCGGTGGTCGTGCCGCCCTCGGTGGTGCCGGTGGACGTGTTGCCGGTCGACGTGTTGCCGGTGGTGCCGCCCGTCTGCCCCTGGGTCTGCCCCTGCGTCTGGCCCTTGGTGTTGTCGGCGCTCGGCGAGCTGCCGTCGGACTCCTCGTCGGTGGGCTCGTCCTCGGAGGGCGGGGCCGAGGGGTAGGCGGACTGCTCGCCGCCCTCCTGGATCTGGAGGTTGAAGTCCGTGGCCGGTTCGCCCTTCAGGGCGTTCTTGGTGAACTGGGCCCAGATCTCGGTGGGCGCGCCGCCGCCGTTGATGCGGGGCAGACCCATCGCGCCCTTGAGGGACTTGTGGGCGGCGGTCTGCGGGTCCTGGCCCATGACGGCGACCACGGTGGCGAGGTCGGGGGTGTAGCCGGCGAACCAGGCCGCGGTGTCCTCCTCGGCGGTGCCGGTCTTGCCCGCGGCGGGCCGGTCGGCGGCGAGGGCCGCGGTGGCGGTGCCGTTCTGGACGACGCTGCGCAGGACCGAGGTGGTGGTGTCGGCGGCCTCGCGGCTGACGACCTGGGAGGACTTCTGCTCGGGCAGGTCCACCACGTCGGAGCCGTCCTTGGTGACCTTCTCGATCAGGGTGTACGTGCCGTGCTTGCCGTGGTTGGCGAGGGTGGCGTAGGCCTCCGCCATGTCCAGGACGCTGGCGTTGGCCGTGCCGAGGGCGATGGAGGGGTAGGGCTGGAGGTCGGGGGTGTCGGTGGGCAGGCCGAGCGCGATCGCGGTCTGCTTGACCTTCGCGGGGCCGACGTCGACGGCCATCTGTGCGTACACCGAGTTCACCGACTTGTCGGTGGCGGTGCGCACGTCGATGTTGCCGTAGTTGACGTAGTCCTCGTTCTCGGGGGCGTAGGTGCCGCCGGTCCAGCCCTGGATGGGGCGCTTGTTGGTGCCGTCGTAGATCGTGTTGGGGGTGATCTGGCGGCCGTCCTGGGTCTCGGAGTCGTTCTCGACGGCCGAGGTGAAGACGAACGGCTTGAAGGTGGAGCCGACCTGGAAGTCCTGGCGGGTGGCGTTGTTGGTGTACTGCTTGACGTAGTCGATGCCGCCGTACAGGGCGAGGACCTTGCCGGTCTTGGGTTCGACGGCGGCGCCGCCCGCGCGGACGTAGGTGTCGACCTTGCGGTTCTTCTTGTCGAGCTTCTTCATCAGCTTGTCGTTGACGGCGTCGACGAAGGCGTTCTGCTTCTTCTTGTCGATGGTGGTGGTGATGCGGTAGCCGCCGGCGTCGAGTTCGTCCTGGGTGACGATCTTGTTCTCGCGCAGGTAGTCCTTGATCGCGTTGACGAGGTAGCCGCGCTGTCCGGACATGCCGGTGTCGGCGCCGGAGGTCTCCTTGACCGCGGGGAACTTCATGCCGGTGCGCGCGGTCTCGCTGAGCCAGCCCTTGGTGACCATGCCGTCGAGGACGTAGTTCCAGCGGGCCTCGGCGGCGGCCTTGTTCTCGGGGTGGGCGATGATGTCGTACTCGCTGGGCGCGTTGACCAGGGCGGCGAGGTAGGCGCCCTGGGCGGGGGTGAGCTTGGCGGCCTCGACGCCGAAGTAGGCCTTGGCGGCGGCCTGCATGCCGTAGGCGTTGCGGCCGAAGTAGCTGGTGTTGAGGTAGCCCTCGAGGATGTCGTCCTTGGAGGTCTCGCGGTCCAGCTTGATGGAGATGAAGAACTCCTTCACCTTGCGGGTGACGGTCTGTTCCTGCGCGAGGTAGTAGTTCTTCACGTACTGCTGGGTGATCGTGGAGCCGGACTGCTTGCCCTTGCCGGTCGCGGTGTTCCAGCCGGCCCGGAGCATCGCCTTGGGGTCGATGGCGGACTCGGTGTAGAAGTCGCGGTCCTCGGCGGCGAGGACGGCGTGCTGGGCGTCCTTGGAGATCTGGGCGAGGTCGACGTTCTCGCGGTTGACGGTGCCGTCGCGGGCGATCTCGGTGCCGTCGGCGTAGAGGTAGACGTTGGACTGCTTGGTGGCGAGCGCGTTGGCCGGCGGGATCTTGACCATGGAGTAGCCGAGGAAGAAGAGTCCGGCGAGCACGAGGACGCCGAGGACGAACGTGCCGAGCACCATCCGCCAGGTGGGCAGGAGCCGGCGCAGTCCGGTCCGCTTGGGTCGCTTCATCTTCTTGCCTTCCTCGCCACTTCCTCCGTCACCCGCCTCGGGGGCTCCGGGTGCCGAGCCCTCGGTGGGCTGCTGCGGCTGTGGCTCGTCACTCATGTGTTGCTGGACTCCTGTTTCGCGTCGTACGTTCCCGTACGCCTCTTAAGCCTCGTAACGCCTTCTGCGTCCCCTGTTGAAGACTCTCGCACCAAGCGTTCCGTTCCCGACAATCGGCGCGCGTTCGGTCACACGTCGTGCCCGGAAAACGCGTGGCACGCGGCGGGAGCGGAGCACTAGGCTCCTGCGCTTCGGTGTCGAAGAGGGCACCAAGGGTGACAAGCGGGCGAGGAGGACGGTTGCCTTGGGATCGGCGCGGTTGTACGCGACCGTCGCGGCGGGGGGTTTCAGAAGGTACGCGACCTATCGGGTGGCGACGGCCGCGGGGGTGTTCACCAATACCGTTTTCGGCCTGATCCTCGTCTACACATATCTGGCGTTGTGGGACGAGCGGCCGCACCTGGGGGGCTATGACCAGGCGCAGGCGGTCACCTATGTGTGGCTGGGGCAGGCGCTGTTCGCGACGCTCGCGATCCAGGGCGGCGGTTTCGAGACCGAGTTGATGGAGCGGATCCGTACGGGTGAGGTCGCCATCGACCTGTACCGGCCGGCCGATCTCCAGGCGTGGTGGCTGGCGGGCGATCTGGGGCGGGCGTTGTTCCAGCTGCTGGGCCGCGGGGTGCTGCCGTTCGTCTTCGGGGCGTTGTTCTTTCCGACGGCGTTGCCCCACGATCCGGTGATCTGGGCGGCCTTCGCGGTGACGATCGGGCTGGCGATGGTGGTCAGTTTCGGAATCCGGTTCCTGGTGGCGTTGAGCGGGTTCTGGTTGATGGACGGCACGGGTGCGGTGCAGGTGCTGATGGTCACCGGGATGTTCTTCTCGGGGATGGCGCTGCCGCTCAACGCGTTTCCTCAGCCGCTGGGTGACATCGTGACGCTGCTGCCGTGGTCGGCGTTGTTGCAGATGCCCGCGGACGTGCTGATGGGGCGGACGGATCCGCTGTTCGCGTTCGTCTTCCAGGCGGGTTGGGCGGTGGTGCTGCTGGCGGTGGGCCGGCTGGTGCAGGGGGCGGCGACGCGGCGGGTGGTGGTGCAGGGTGGGTGAGGGCGGCCGGCTGGTGGAGGGGTTGCGGGCCTATCGGCTGATCGCCGGGATGTGGATCCGTTCGACGCTGGCCTACCGGGTGTCGTTCGTGCTGACCGTGGTCGGTGGTCTGCTGGTGACCGGGCTGGACTTTGTCGCGATCTTGCTGATGTTCTCGCAGGTGGATGTGCTCGGCGGTTACACGCTGCCGGAGGTCGCGTTTCTGTACGGGTTGTCGGCGACGTCGTTCGGGCTGGCCGACCTGTCGATCGGTTCGGCGGGCCGGCTGGGTTCGCGGGTGCGGGACGGCACGCTCGACACGTTGCTGGTGCGGCCCGCGCCGGTGCTGGCCCAGGTCGCCGCGGACCGATTCGCGCTGCGTCGGGTGGCCCGGCTGATCCAGGGCACGCTGGTGCTGGGCTACGCGTGGGTGGCGCTGGACGTCGACTGGACGCCGGTGAAGGTGGCTCTGGTGCCGGTGATGCTGGTGTGCGGCGGGTTGATCTTCGCGGCGGTGTTCGTGGCGGGCGCGGCGTTCCAGTTCGTGGCGCAGGACGCGTCCGAGGTGCAGGCCGCGTTCACGTACGGCGGTCAGACGCTGTTGCAGTATCCGCCGACCGTGTTCGGTACGGAGCTGGTGCGCGGGGTGACGTTCGTGCTGCCGCTGGCGTTCGTCAACTGGGTTCCGGCGGCGTACGTGTTGGGGCGGCCTTATCCGCTGGGGCTGCCGGAGTGGGCGGCGTTCGCTCCGCCGCTGGTGGCGGTGGCGTGCTGTGCGGTGGCGGGGTCGGCGTGGCGGGCGGGGCTGCGGACGTATCGGAGTACGGGGAGTTGAGGAGAGCCGTGTCGGAGGGTGCGACGGTGCCGGAGAGCGCGTTCATCGAGGTGGACCGGGTCGAGAAGGTCTTCGACGTGCGCAGGAGGACCGGTTTTCTGCAGCGGGAGCTGCGGCGGGTGCGGGCGGTGGACGCGATCTCGTTCACCGTGGCGCGCGGTGAGATGGTCGGTTACATCGGGCCGAACGGCGCGGGGAAGTCGACGACGATCAAGATGCTGACGGGGATCCTGACGCCGAGCGGGGGCCGGCTGCGGGTCGCCGGGATCGACCCGTCCCGTGAGCGGACGCGGCTGGCGCATCGCATAGGGGTGGTGTTCGGGCAGCGTACGACGCTGTGGTGGGACCTTCCGCTGATCGACTCCTACCGGCTGATGCATCGCATGTACCGGATCCCGGACGGCCGTTACCGGGAGAATCTCGACCGGCTGGTCGAACTCCTCGATCTGTCGGCGCTGTTGGAGGTGCCGGTGCGTCAGCTGTCGCTCGGTCAGCGGATGCGCGGGGACATCGCGGCGGCGCTGCTGCACGATCCCGAGGTGCTCTATCTGGACGAGCCGACGATCGGTCTGGACGTGGTCTCCAAGGCGCGGGTGCGGGAGTTCCTGCGCGAGCTGAACACCGAGCGCGGCACGACGGTCCTGCTCACCACGCACGACCTCCAGGACATCGAGCAGCTCTGCTCACGGGTGATGGTCATCGACCACGGTCGTCTGGTCTACGACGGTGCGCTGGCCGGACTGCACGAGGCGGGGGAGAGCGAGCGGACGCTGGTGGTGGACCTGGAGCGGGAGCTGCCGCCGGTCGAGGTGGGGGAGGCGGCGCGGGTGGTGAAGGTGGACGGGCCGAGGCAGTGGCTGGCGTTCCCGGCGTCGGAGTCGGCGGCTCCGCTCGTCGCCCGGATCGCGGCGGAGTATCCGCTGGTCGACCTGTCGGTGCGGGAGCCGGACATCGAGGCCGTGATCGCCAGGATGTACCAGGACCGGGAGACCGCGAGGGAGACCGTAGTGCAGGCGCCCGGGAACTCGTAGGCTGCTGATATGACCGACGACGCAGCCCCGGGCCTGCCGGATCTCCGTGCCTCCGACGCCGATCGCGAGCGGGTCGCCGAGGTCCTGCGGGACGCCCTCGCGGAGGGCCGGCTCGACATGACGGAGTTCGAGGAACGGCTGGAGGAGACGTACAAGGCGCGCACGTACGGGGAGTTGGCGCCGATCACCCGGGATCTGCCGGTCGCCGGGGTCACGCCTCCGCCCGTCGTGTCGCTGCACAAGGAGCCGGTCGAGGAGGGGAGTTGGGCCGGGCGGATCGTGGGTGGCGAGGGTTCCTCGGCCTGGGCGGTGGCCGTGCTGTCCGGCTTCCAGCGCAGGGGCCGCTGGACGGCGCCCCGGCGGTTCAACTGCTTCGCCTTCTGGGGCGGCGGGGAGATCGATCTGCGTGAGGCGAACTTCGCCGCCGGTGAGATCGAGATCAACTGTGTCGCGATCATGGGCGGGGTGCAGATCACGGTGCCGCCGGGGGTCGAGGTCGTGGTCCGCGGGATCGGCGTGATGGGCGGCTTCGACCAGCGGGAGACCGGTGTTCCCGGTGACCCGGGCGCGCCGCGGGTGGTCGTCGGCGGGTTCGCCTTCTGGGGCGGGGTCGGCATCGAGCGCAAGAAGACACGGGCCGCCCGGCGGCAGGAGAAGCTGGACCGCAAGGCGGCGAAGCGCGAGCTGCGGTCCTCGTCCCGGGACGACGAGGGGGAGACCCACCGCCGGATACTGGAGGACCACAAGGACCTCCTGCACGGGCACGGCCTCGGCCGGGGCCAGGGCGCGGGGTCCGGGCCCCGGGACGAACGGCGCGAGCGCCGCTACGAGGACTGAGCCCGTCCCGGGATCCGCTCGCTCCGAGCCCCGCGTGGGGCTCGGCGGGTGTCACAGCCGGGCGGGGGCCGCCCCCCCCCGTCTCCCCCGGGCGACCGGCTCCCCCATCTTTCGGGAGGCCCCGTCCCCGGGGGGGGGGTGGGGGGGCAGCCGGAGCAGCCGCGCGGCGGGGGCGTGGCGCCCGCCGGGCGCCCGCCCGCCCCCGCCCCGGGGGGGGGGCGGGGGGGGTGCCCCGGCGGGGGGGGCGCCGCTCCCGCCAGTCTCGCCAGGTCGACGGTCTCCGCCATCTTGCGGTAGCCCCGGTCGCTGGGGTGGAGATGGTCGCCCGAGTCGTACTCCGGGCGCAGGCTGCGCGGGTCGTACGGGTCGCGCAGTGCACGGTCGAGGTCGACGACCGTGTCGAACACCCCGTCCGCCCGGATCGCCTGGTTGACGTGTTGCCGTACGTCCTCGCGGCCGTCGTTGTAGCCGCGGTGGCCGCGGAACGGCATGAGGGTGGTGCCGACGACCCTGATGCCGTGGGCGTGGGCGCGGTCGACGAGGGTGCGCAGGCCGTCCACGATCGTCTGCGGGTCGGCGAGCCCCGGGTCGCGCAGGATGTCGTTGATGCCGAGGTCGACGACGACGACCTTGACGTCGGTGCGGCCGAGGACGTCCCGTTCGAAGCGGTTGACGGCGGCGGCGCCGCGGCGGGAGTCGTCGGCGAGGACCCGGTTGCCGCTGATGCCCTCGTTGACGACGCCGTAGCGGGGCGCGTCCCCGTCGGCGGCGACGCTCGCCCGCAGCCGGTCGGCGAGGACGTCGGGCCAGCGCCGGTTCGCGCCCGCGGTGGAGGTGACGCCGTCGGTGATGGAGTCGCCGAGGGCGACGAGGGTGCCGTCGGCCTCGTTGCTGAGCACGTCGAGGGCGGTCAGGTAGCGCCAGCGGTCGCCGGCCCCGGTGAACGCGGCGCCGCTGACGTCCTCGGTGGACTCGCCCTCGGCGACGTAGTTGGTCTGCCGGGCGTGCGGGTGGTAGGTGACCGGCCCGGCCGAGGTGGGCGAGTAGGTGCTGACCAGGACGTCGGAGTCGTGCGGGACGACGACGGTGACGGCGTCGCTGACCGTCTGCCCGCCGGCCGGGACGACGACGGTGGTGGCGCCGCCGAAGGTGAGCCGGCGCAGCGTGTCGGGGACCGCTGCCGCGCTCCCGTCGCCGGCCGCGACGGCGAGGGTGGCGTGCGTCACGGTGAGCGGGCCGGTGCCGTAGAGGTTGGACAGCGTGACGCGGGCACTCGTTCCGCCGACGCTGGTGTGTACGACGTTGCGGACCGTGCGGCCGGCCATGCCGTCGGTCTCGGTGCCGGGTTCGCCGCTGACCGGGGAGGCCGCCCAGGTGCCGACCCAGACGCCCGTCGAGATGGGGGCGGCGCTGCCGGGACCGGGTGCCGCGGCGCGGGTGACGGCCTGGGGGTCGAGTCCGGGGCCGTGGTCGGAGGCGGCGGAGACGTATATGGCGGCGGACAGGCCCACGACAAGGGCGATGATCGCTGACAGGAGGGCGCCGTGTCTTGTGGGGGACACCCCCACACCCCCAACGTGTGGCCTGGTCATGCTGGGGGTTCTCCTCGGTGAAGGGAGCGGCGAGGCTCCGGGTCATGCGGTCGTGCGTGGATGCAGTCATGCGTGGATGCAGTCATGCGTGGATGCGTTCAGCGTTCATGCGGTGATGCGTTCACGCAGGAGTTCGCCGTTGAGCTCCCCACCAAAGAGACGCCGGGAACTCTTGTTCCGTTCCAGGAGTCGGTCAAGCAGGGACAATATCTGCGTGCGGGACACGGGTGGCACGGGGCGTCGACCGGAACGGATGGAACGGATGGATCGTACGGAAGCGGAGCGGCCGGCCGGCACCGGGGCGGCGCGCACGATGACCGTCTTCAGCGCCGCCGACGAGGAGAAGCGGCGCGGGGTGCGCCGGATGAAACTGACCGCGGCCGGGCTGCTGCTGTTCGTCGCCGTGGTGTACGTGCTCGCCGAGTGGGCCTCCCATCGGGGCGCGGGCCCCTGGGCGGGCTATGTGGCGGCCGCCGCGGAGGCGGGCATGGTCGGTGCGCTCGCCGACTGGTTCGCGGTCACGGCGCTCTTCCGCCACCCGCTGGGCCTGCCTATTCCGCACACCGCGATCATCCCGAACAAGAAGGACCAACTGGGTGTCTCGCTGGGTGAGTTCGTCGGGGAGAACTTCCTCTCCGAGGACGTCGTACGGCAGCGGCTGCGCGCGGTCGGCATCGGCACCCGGCTGGGCGCCTGGCTGGCCGAACCGGAGCACGCCGACCGGGTGACGGCCGAGCTGGCGACGGCGCTGCGGGGCGCGCTCACGGTGCTGCGCGACTCGGACGTGCAGGCGGTGGTGGGGGAGGCGATCACGCGGCGTGCGGACGCGCAGGAGATCGCGCCGGGCATCGGGAAGATGCTGGAGAAGGTCGTCGCGGACGGCGGTCACCGGCGGGCCGTGGACCTGGTGGTGACCCGGGCGTACGACTGGCTGGTGCTGCACGGCGACTCGGTGATGGGCGCGGTGGAGGGCGGAGCGCCCGGCTGGACCCCTCGTTTCGTCGACAAGCGGATCGGTGAGCGCGTCTACAAGGAGCTGCTGCGGTTCTGCGGGGAGATGCGGGACATGCCGTCCCATCCGGCCCGGGGGGCCCTCGACCGGTTCCTCACCGACTTCGCCTCCGACCTCCAGTCCGACACGGACACCCGGGCGCGGGTGGAGCGGCTCAAGGGCGAGGTGCTGGGCCGGGGTGAGGTGCAGGATCTGATCGCGTCCGCCTGGACCGCCGTGCGCTCCATGATCGTCGCGGCGGCGGAGGACGAGCGCAGTGAGCTGCGGCTGCGGGTGCGGGCCTCGCTGCTGTCCCTGGGGGCCCGGATGGCCACCGAGCGCAAGGTCCAGGAGAAGGTGGACAGCTGGGTCGAGGGTGCGGCGGTGCACGTGGTGACGACGTACCGGAAGGAGATCACCTCCCTGATCACCGACACGGTCGCGGGCTGGGACGCGGAGCACACGACCCGCAAGATCGAGGCCAACATCGGCCGCGACCTCCAGTTCATCCGGATCAACGGCACGGTGGTGGGCTCGCTGGCCGGGTTGCTGATCTACACGGTGGCGCGCGCGCTCGGGGCGTGACCGGTCGGCCGCTTGAATCAGCCGGTCGCGGGAACACGATCCGCGTGCCGCCCGATGGGGAGCGTGCCGAGGAGGGAGCCCATGACCAGCGCAGACGCCGCCGTGCCGGCCGAGAAGGACCGCACGATCACCACCGACATCCCCGCCCGCCTCGACCGGCTGCCCTGGTCGCGCTGGCACTGGACCATCGTCTTCGGACTCGGCACCGTGTGGATCCTGGACGGCCTGGAGGTCACGGTCGTCGGGAACATCGCGAGCCGGCTGTCGGAGCCGGGAAGCGGCCTGCCGATCACCTCCGGGCAGGTCACCGGTATCGCGGCCGCGCTGTACGTCGCGGGCGCCTGTATCGGCGCCCTGTTCTGGGGCCGGCTGACCGACAAGTGGGGCCGCAAGAAGCTGTTCATGATCACCCTCGCGGTGTATCTGGCGGCCACCGCCCTGACCGCGATCTCCTTCGACACCTGGTGGTTCCTGCTCTTCCGGTTCCTCACCGGTTTCGGCATCGGCGGCGAGTACGCGGCCATCAACTCCGCGATCGACGAGCTGATCCCCGCGCAGTACCGGGGCCGCGTCGACCTGATCATCAACGGCAGCTTCTGGCTGGGTGCGGTCGCCGGTTCGCTGCTGTCGATCGTCGCGCTGAACACGGACATCTTCGCGGCGGACGTGGGCTGGCGGCTGACGTTCGCGCTGGGCGCCGTCCTCGCCCTGGTGATCCTGCTCGTACGGCGGCACGTCCCGGAGAGCCCACGCTGGCTGCTGATCCACGGCCGGGACCGGGAGGCCGAGGAGATCGTCACCTCGATCGAACAGCAGATCGAGGAGGAGAACGGGGAGCGGCTGCCCCGGGCCGAGGGCGAGCTCACCATCCACCAGCGCCGCAGCGTCTCCTTCGTCGAGATCGCCCGTACGGTGTTCTCCTCCTACCGGCGCCGCGCGGTCCTCGGCTTCTCCCTCTTCATCGGGCAGGCCTTCCTCTACAACGCGATCACCTTCGGCTTCGGCGCGATCCTGACCAAGTTCTTCGACGTGCCGAGCGGCAACACCGGCTACTACTTCGCCGTCATCGCCATCGGCAACTTCTGCGGTCCGCTGCTGCTGGGCAAGCTGTTCGACACGGTGGGCCGGCGGGTGATGATCTCCTCGACGTACCTGCTCTCCGGTGTGCTGCTGTTCGGCACGGCCTGGCTGTTCGACCAGGGCTCGCTGACCGCGACGACGATGACGGCCTGCTGGTGCGCGGTGCTGTTCTTCGCGTCGGCGGGCGCGTCGAGCGCCTATCTGACGGTGTCCGAGGTCTTCCCGATGGAGACCCGCGCGATGTCCATCGCCTTCTTCTACGCCCTCGGCACCGCGGCCGGCGGTATCAGCGGCCCCCTGCTGTTCGCCGAGCTCACCGACACGGGCAAGGTCGGTGACACCGTCCTCGCCTTCTGCATCGGCGCGACGCTGATGTGCGCGGCGGGTCTGGTGGCGGTGTTCCTCGCGGTCAAGGCCGAGCGACGCTCCCTGGAGGACATCGCCCGGCCGCTGACGGCCGCGGCGACGAAGGCACACGAGGCGACGACTCCGGGTGGGCCGACTCCGGGTGGGCCGACTCCGGGAGGACCACGGAAGGCCACCGCCTGAGGGTGCGCGGTCGCTCCGGCGGCCGCCCCACGCGGGTGCCCTCGACGCCTCCTGGCCCTCCTGCCCCTTCCTGCCCCTCCTACTCGGCTCCGCCCGTGGCCCTGCCTTCGGCGCCGTCCCTGGTCCGGCCCCTTCGGCGCAGCAACAGCAGGCCGCCGGCCAGGGCGGTGAGGCCGGTGGCCGCGGTCCACGCGACGAGGTCGGTGGCGCCGGTGGAGGCGAGGCCGCCGCCGCTCTTCGCGGCGCCGGCCTCCGTCCCGGTCGGCGCCGCCGAGGCGGAGGGCGCGGCCGATCCGCCCGATGCGGCGGCGCCCGATCCTGCGGCGCCGGACGCGGACGGGGAGGGGGAGAGGGACGGGGAGGCCACCGAGGGGGACGAACCGGTCGAGGAGCCGCCCGCACTCATCGTCGACCTGTCCCGGGTGAACGCCAGCGTCCCGAAGCCGAGTTGGTCGTAGCCGCCGCTGTTGGGCCCGTAGTCCCCGCCGCCGCCCTCGGGTCCCGCCTTGGCGGCGATGCGGGTGAGGTAGGGCGCGGACAGCCCCCGGCGCTTGGTGTAGTGGTTGGCGATCATCGCCCAGATCGGCCGGGTCATCGCCGGGTCGACCCCGGCCGCGCCGGAGGCGGTCTCGCTGCCCGACCAGCCGCCCACGGCGCCCTTGGCCCGGGTGTTGGCCGTGTAGGCGACATCGCCGCCGAGGCTCCACTTCGCCACGTACTGGGCGCCCTTGAGGAAACGGCTGTCGTCGTAGCCGTAGAGGTCGATGCCCTGGTTCCAGGCCATCTCGCAGAAGGTGCCCATGAGGCCGACGCCGAGCAGCGCGTGCCCCTGGTCGCGGCCCGCCTCCAGCCACTCGGCGAGACCGTCGTCGTGCACCACGGGGATGGCCTTCCTGACGGCACCGAGCCCGGAGCCGCTCTTGAAGTACTCGACGGCCTGTTCCACCCTGGCGCCGTCGTCGCAGAAGATGCCGGTGGCGAGGACGCAGGCCATCGCGGTGAGGTCCCAGTTGGGCCAGTAGTTGGTGATCACGGCACCGTTGTGCCCGACGAGGAAGCTCTCGCTGAGCGGCGAGAAGACGGTGGTCAGCATCTTCCGGAAGCGTTCGAGCTCGAAGCCGGCGTGGTCGCGGACGAGTTCGGCGGCGTTGGCGGCCTGGTAGCCGTACAGCCCGGCCGCCAGGAACCGGTCGGCCGAGCCCGCGAGCGAAGTGAGCTTCGCCGACCAGGCGTTGAGGATCGCGACGGCGGTGTCGGCGTACGCGCGCTCCCCGCTGACGTGGAACCGCAGGCCGTTCTGGTAGGCGGCGTGGAGATCGTTGTAGAGGATCGTGTAGTTCTGCGGCGAGCCCGAACCCCGGTACACGGTCGCCTGCGGGTTGGCCGTCCAGCCGCTCTGCGCATGCCGGTTGGCGGTGAGCCGGGCGTATCCGGCGGTGTAGGGCGCGGCGCCGGCCTTCACCTCGGCGGCCATGCGGGCCAGGTCGGCGCCGGTGTGCAGCAGGCCCGGGTGCGCGTATCCGACGGCGGCGGCGGGGGCCGCGGGGAGGGCGGCGGCCACACCGACGGCTCCGGCCGCCGTGCCCGCCGCCTTCAGCAGGCCGCGGCGGCTGATCTGATGGCTGCCGGTCTCGTGGCGGCCGATCCGGCCGCGGCCGGTCTGTCCTGGTCGGGTCTGGTGCGGTTGCAGATGCATGCCGGGGAGACGGACGAGGGGCCGCGCCGATAACGAAAACCTGGCGGGCAGCGGGCAGCGGGCAGCGGGCAGCGGGCAGCGGGCGCTCTGCGGCGGGCGGCAGGCGGCCGGCCAGGGGTCAGGCGCCCGTCGTCGACCCCGGCCGGACGATCATCAGGATCGTCACGGTCGCCCACAGCAGGTTGAACACCCCCGTGAACATGGCGAGTCGAACCGTGGTCTCCCGCGCCCCCGCGCCCTCGACGAGCACCTCCTGCCGGGGCAGCACGAGGACCAGCAGCACACCCGCGGCCAGCACGGTCAGCACGATCGACGCGATCAGCCAGGGGTCGCCCATCACGCCCATCGCGCCCGCCGTGGCGAACCCGAACACGGGGACGGCGAGACCGACGGCCGCGTACACCTGGCAGATGCGGTGCAACAGCCGTACGGTCTCGCTCGCGCGGGCGTCGTCGGGCGCGGCCAGGGCGCGGCGCGCGGCGGGCGGGAACATGCTGGCGGCGACGGTGACGGGCCCGATCGCGACGATCGCGGCGAGGACGTGCACGGCGAGGAGGAACTTGGTCACGCACCGACGCTAGGCGGCACGCGCGTCCCACAGAAGCGGCGGAAATGCCAGAGGGCGACGGATTCTCGCCAGGGGAGGGCGGTGGCCGTCGGTCACCAAAGGCCGAGGTCGGCGGCCGCCTGCAACCACAACCACAGCCACAGCCACAGCCACAACCACGACTACAACCGTCACCGCCACCTCAACCGCAACCAGGGGGTCGAGGTGGCCGTAATCCGTCGTACACCTACGCTCTTGCCATGCACACCGTCGTCGTACTGGTCCTGGACGGGGTCGTCCCGTTCGACCTGTCCGCCCCGATCGACGCCTTCGGCTGGCCGCGGCTGCCCGACGGGCGCCCGGCATACCGGGTCAGAGTCTGCTCGCCGTCACCCACCGGGGAGGTGAGCGCGGGGGCGTTCACCGTGCGGGCGCCGTACGGGCTCGAGGCGCTGGCCGAGGCGGACACGATCATCCTGCCCGGGGTGGCGGACCCGCCGGACGAACTGCCGATCGGCGTCGCGGAGGCCCTGCGGGACGCGGCGGCGGGCGGCACCCGGATCGCCTCGGTCTGCGTCGGCGCGTTCCTGTTCGCCGCGACGGGCCTGCTGGACGGACTGCGCGCGACGACGCACTGGATCGCGGCGCGGGAGCTGGCCGAGCGCTACCCGAAGGTGACGGTCGACCCGAACGTCCTCTACGTCGACAACGGCCAGTTCCTCACCTCGGCGGGCGCCGCCGCGGCCCTCGACATGTGCCTGCACATGATCCGCGGCGACTACGGTTCGGCGGTCGCCGCGCAGGCGGCCCGGATGTCGGTCATGCCGCTCGAACGGGAGGGCGGCCAGGCCCAGTTCATCGTCCACGACCTGCCACCCGCGCCCGCCGGGGCGACCCTCGAACCCGTGCTGGCCTGGCTGGAGGACAACTGCGGCCGGGAGGTGACCCTGGAGCAGATCGCCGGGCGGGCCGGCATGAGCACCCGCACCCTCAACCGCCGCTTCCGCGAACAGACCGGCACGACACCGCTGCGCTGGCTGCACCGGGCGCGGGTGCGGCGCGCGCAGTACCTGCTGGAGTCGACGGCGTACCCGGTGGAACGCATCGCCACCCAGGCGGGTTTCGGCTCCCCGACGGCTTTCCGCGAACGCTTCCGCAAGGTGGTCGGCACCAGCCCCCAGGGATATCGACGGGCGTTCCGGTCGGGGGAAGGGCGCGGGGGAGACGGGCGGTGACGGGCGGTGACGGGTGGTGACCCGAGAAGTGAAGATCGTATAAGGTGACGCGCCGTGGCACGCGCAAACGCGTGAACCGTGGAACGTACTCGGGGGAGACCTACACGTGAACACCGGCAGCCCGGGCCGCTCCGGCGCGCTCCGCATCCTGCCCAACCCGCTTGCCGTCGCCTCGGCACTGGCCGAACCCTCCCGCGCCGACCGGGTGGACGACCCCGCGGTGCGCGTCCTGGCCTGGGCCCGGACGGCGGTGGGGCTGGCCGCGACGGTGTGGCTGCTGATGGCGTACCCGCTGCGGGAGGGAGGCGAGAAGTTCGTCATGGACAAGCTGGAGGACCTGCTGATCGGCTGCGGGATCACCTTCGGCACGGCCTTCGTCGCCGTCACGGCGTTCATCGCCACGGCCCGCTCGCCGCTCGGCCGGGTGTACGCGCGTCGCCTGCTGGGCCCGCTGCTGACGGTGTTCGCGATCGCGCTCGGTGCCGCGGTGTGCTGGTTCCTGGTCCGGCTGCTGAAGGGCGAGATCATCACGCTGTCCGACTTCGGCTACCACGGCATTCTCTTCAGCATCCTGCTGATCGTGGTGTTCTTCCTCGGCACCCTCGCCTGCGCCGCCGCGCTGCTCCTCGCGATCCCCGTGACCGTGCTGGCCCTGGTGTACGCCTTCAACTCCTGCTTCCGCCTCGGCGACGTCCACGACCTGCTGCCGGCGCTGATCTCCCCGCTGCTGGTCTGGTCGCTCTTCGTCCTGGGCCTGTTGGACGACCCCGAGGTGGCCGCCCCACCACTAGTCCTCTACGGCTTCCTGGTGGGCGGCCCGCTGTCGGTGACGCTGCTGTCGGTGTGGGAGGTACGGCGCCTGCGCCGACGGCACGGGGTGACGCTGCGGTCGGCGCTGGGCCGGTAGGCTCCCCGGCCCCGCGCGCCCGTTGCTCGGCCCTGCCGGTCGGCGCCCGTTGCTCAGCCTCGCCGGCCGACGCCCCTGCCTCAGCCTCACCGGCCGACGCCCCTGCCTCAGCCTCGCCGGCCGACGCCCCTGCCTCAGCCTCGCCGGTCGGCGCCCCTGCCTCAGCCTCGCCGGTCGGCGACCGCCCACGACGCGAGTGCGACCGCGCCCGCCACGCCGAACACCGACGGCCAGGCGCCGACCTTCTTCGCCAGCGGATGCGATCCCGCGAAGGCGGCGACGTACGCGACGGTCAGCGCCCCCGCCGCCTTCCCGCCCGCCTGCCGCCGCCACTGCTGCGCGGCCGCGGCCCCCGCGACGGCGAGGACGGCCCCGCCCAGCGGCCGCTTCCTCGTCCACCGGGCCACGCCGTACCCGCCGACCAACCCGCCCGCGGCGATCACCGCACTCGGAACCTTCGCCATGTCTGCCTGCCCTCTCCTCGGTCGACCCGAGGCTAACGCGCGGACCCGCCGACACCACGAACATGAGCCGAGGCTTGTCAACTTTCCTCCAGCGAGCTATATAAGAAGGCGTAGGGCATCGCACCCAGCACTTAGGAAAGGAGTGACCCGTGATGCTCATGCGGACCGACCCGTTCCGTGAATTCGACCGACTCGCCCAGCAGTTCTTCGGGCCCGGCACCGGAACAGGCACCGACCACCACCCCGCGGCGATGGCGATGGACGCCTACCGGTCGGGTGACGAGTTCCTCGTCCACTTCGATCTCCCCGGCATCGACCCGGAGACGATCGAACTCGACGTCGAACGCAATGTCCTCAACGTGCGCGCCGAGCGCCGTTCCCCCGCCCCCGAGGGAGCTGAGCTGATCGTCGCCGAGCGTTCGACCGGCACCTTCACCCGCCAGCTCTTCCTGGGCGAGACCCTCGACACGGACCGCATCGACGCGTCCTACGAGGCAGGTGTTCTGACCCTGCGCATCCCGGTGGCCGAACAGGCCAAGCCGCGCCGCATCCAGATCACGGGCGGCGCGAGGAACGACCGCAGGCAGCTCAGCGGATGACGGATGCCTGACGGGCTCGGGGGAGCGCCGAGGCGACCACGGCCCGACGCCCCCCCGAGCCCCAGCACCACCGGGGTGCCGGGCCCCCGCCCCCCACCGCCACCGGGATGCCGGGCCCCCGAATTCCCGGGCAGCCGGGGCGCCGCCCGGCGTTAAGCGTCAGGCGTCAGGCGTCAGGCGTCAGGTGTCAGGGGCTAGCCTCGCCCGGCCCGACGCCGCTCACCCGGCTCCTGCCCGCTCTTGTCGACGACGGCCCGCTCCAGCACCGCACTGGTGTCGTAGACCGTCCCCGCCTCGGCCCGCTCGGTGTCCCGGCTGAAGACGGTGCGTACGCCGAGGTAGTCGAGCGTGCCGGGATCGAAGATCCACTCGGTGCGGGTGCCGTGCCGGGTGTCCTCCCGGGCGATGGCGATACCGTGCCGGCCGACGGCGTCCACCGCGTCGGGCACCTCGGTCACACCGGGGATCCGGGCGGTGGCCTTGTAGAACGCGGCAGCGGTCGCGGACGGCATGATCTGCTCGCCGATGAGATCGCCGATCCGGCCGAAGACCTCCTGATCCCTGTCCTCCCCCTCCTCGACCCGGGCATCGGCGTAGAGCAGCTTCAGCAGGGCGTCGGGATCGGTCGGCAGCGCGGCGAGCCAGGCGTAGGTGGGCCGGTCGAACCCGGCCGGCACCGCGGCGTCCTTCGGATCCGTACCGTCCGGCACGCCGACCTCGATCGGCCAGTCCTGTCCGGACTCGCGGATCAACCCGACGTCGGTCACGGGGCCCTGCCGCTGTGAGAACCACACCTGCCGCTCGTGCATCTTCCCGAGCACGACGGGCCCGTCGAAGACGCCCTCGTTCCCGGCGCCCCTGCTGCGCACGTACACGAACTGACCGTCGCCCACGGGCTCGACGTCCGTCCGCAGGGCGACCGCGGCGATACGGTCGAGGGTCACGACCGCGCCACGGCTCCCGCCCCCGCCCGCCGTACTGCTCGCACCGGGCCGGGCCGCCGTACCACCGTCGCCCCGCCCCGCACCGATCCCGACGGTCAGCCCGGCGGCCAACGCGACGGCGACGGCGACGGATCCGGCGACGAGAGCGGGTCGCGGAAGCCGCGGAAGCCGCGGCAGCCGCGGGCGGGGCCGCACCGGCGAATCGGCGTGGTTTCTCTCCTGGTCGCGGTCGATGAGCTGCATCAGAACGTCCTTGTGATGGGAGCGACGCCCAGGAGTCAGCACCTGCCGCTCGACGGGACCGGCCGGCAACAGCCGCCGCAGCTCGTCGAGTTCCTCGCGCTCCTCCTGCTCGGACCCGGCGGGAGTGGCGTTCATCGGGCTTCCTCCTGAATGGGCAGGACCGCGAACGCGGTCTCACTCTCTACCTCTCCGCGACGGGAACGGGGTTCCGTACGCCGTCCCGCACGTCGTTCGGTACGTAGCTCCGTACGTCGCTCGGTACGCCCGGACTGCCGCGACTCCCGCTCGACGATCTCCCGCTCGACGATCTCCCGAAGCCGGGCACGAGCCCGGGACAAGCGGGACCGTACCGTTCCGACGGGCACGCCGAGCGCCTCCGCGGCCTGCGCGTAGTCGAGCCCGCCCCACACGCACAGGGCGATGACCTCCCGCTCGTGCCGCCGCAACCGTGCGAGCACCCGCCTTACCTCGGCGAGCCGCCGGGCGTCGTCGATCCGCCCGACGACGTCCTCGGCGAAGTCACCGACGGCGTCGTCGCCTCCGGTACCGGCTCCGGCCTCGGCCCGCCGGGCGAGAAAGGCGAGCCGACGACGAAGACTCCGGTCGGCGTTGCGCGCCTTGTTGGTGGCGATCCCGAACAGCCAGGGCCGCAACGACCCGCCCTCGGCCTCCACGGCCCCGCGCCCCCGCCAGGCGGCGAGGAACGTCTCCGACATGACCTCCTCGGCGACGGACCAGTCACCGGTCAGCCGGAGGGCGTGGTGGTACACGGCTGCCGCGTACAACTCGTAGAGCTCGGCGAACGCCGCCCGCTCCCCGCCCCGCACCCGCGCCCGCAGACGCCCGTCGTCGTCCCGCCCGTCGTCGTCACGGCCATCACCGTCACGGCTCTCGCCATCGCCATCGTCATCGTCATCGTTGGAACTCACACCCTTACCTCTCCGGCCCGTGGGAGACAGTTCCAGTGCCGTGGATCACACTCCACCGAACCGGGGACGGTGCGGGCTACCAGGGCAGTCCCCCGCCGCGTCGAAATACCCGCCGGTCGGCCCGTCGGGACCCACCTGCGCCCGCGCGGGCGCTGCTGAGCACGAACGCGCGCCTTCTCGACGTACTCGACGACGCGGCCGAGGCCGCGGCGGCACGCCTCCAGCGCTCCCGAATCATCCACGAGTCCGGCCCCCGCTTCGTGATGGTCGTCGAAGCGGCCGTGCTGTACTACCAGCTCGGCAACGCGGACGCGATGGCCGCGCAGCTCGGCTACCTGTTGACCGCAGGGGCGCTCCCGGCGGTGTCCCTCGGTGTCGTCCCGATGTCGACCCGCGAACGGACGCTCTGGCCGCAGGAGACGTTCGACGTCCACGACGACACTCTCGTGTCCGTCGAGCTGATCTCCGCCGAGGTGAACATCACCCAGCCGTCGGAGATCGCCCTGTACATCAAGGCTTTCGAGCGGTTGCGCCGCATGGCCGTCTAGGGCGCGGATGCCCGGGCTCTCATACTGCGGGCGATCGAGGCGCTGCAGTAACCCGGCAACCGGCAGCGCCTCAGCTGTCGTCAGCCGTCGGCGTCGCGCTTCACGGCACGCAGGAAGGAGAACCAAGCCCCGCTTCGTACGGCAATCTCGGGCCCTCCCGCACTCTTCGAGTCGCGCACCAGCGCGCCGTCATCCGTCAGCGCGCACTCGACGCACTCTCCCCCTGCCCCATTGCTGTACGACGACGTGAACCACGCCGGACGGCTCTTCCTGCCGGTGACTGCAATGCTCACGTTGCGTATCCCTTCAAGACCGTTTCGATCAGTCGATCCGACCGCTGAGGACTCAGGGCCGCGGCTCGCAGACCGTCGAACGCTCGGGTGTACTCACGAACATGATGCTCGCCCTCCAAGTAGACGGCATCGGTGATTCCGTCGCGGTAGACGATGTCGGGGTCTTCCGGCGCGGGGAACCCCAGCATGGTGAATGAGCCGGTGGCCGGATAGGTGCCGGAGTCGAAGGGGAGAACCTGAAGTGTGACGGTCGGCAACTGGGCGACTTCAAGGACGTGTTCGACCTGTTCCCGCATCAGTGCACGGTCCCCGATGACATTGCGCAGCGCACCCTCGTTCACGATGAACCAGGCTTCGGGAGCGTCCGACCGCCTGAGCATGCCTTGACGTTCCATTCGAACTCGTACGGCCCGGTCGATGTCCTCGGCGGACATCTGAGCACTGGTCCTGTGCAGCTCGGAGGTGTACGCGTGGGTCTGCATGAGGCCGGGCAACAACTCGCACTGGTACTGCCGGAAGGTCGACGCCTCCTGCTCCAGGCCGATGTAGATGTTGAACCACTCCGGAACACCCGCCCCGTGGACCTGCCACCAGCCGCGCATCTTGGCCTGCCGGGCAAGTGACTTGAGGAACTCGCGCAGTTCGTCGCTGGTGCCGTAGAACCGGCAGAGGGCATCGATGTCCGACGGCTGGACGCGGCCGCTGCCTGTCTCCATGCGGTTGACCTTGGAACCGCTCCAGTCGAGACCGGCGCCCACCTGGGCACAGGTGAGTGTCGACCGTTCCCGGAGCTTCTTCAGCTCGATCGAGAGACGGCGACGGCGTGCCGTCGGTGATCCGGCCATATCAACCCCGTTTTGGATAGCGGACGTTCAGTCTCGGGCCAAGGAGCTCGCCTGCCAATCACTCGGAAGTGGGATTCTCGCCGTGCACATTGCACGAAGGGATTCGCTGGCTGCACTCTGAGGCGACGCAACTCATCGTGATCCCCCGTGACGCTGTGTTCCTCCATGGGGTGTCACCTGCGACGAAAGGGCCTCTCATGGGTCAGGAGGCGTGCATGACGCGCAAGCCGTGGGACCTTGCCTTCACCGCCGAACCGACGGAGGTGGCCGCCCTGCGCCGGATCATGCGGCTGCATCTGGGCATCTGGGGCCTACCGGAAGTCGTCGACGACGCCCAGCTCTGCATGAGCGAGCTCGTGTCCAACGTCATCACCCACGTCGGCCCCGGAACCCCGGCCACGCTCGCGGTGTCGATGAATGGCGTTCGCCTGCGCATCGAAGTCCACGACCCTGACGCACGGGCGCTGCCCACCCTCCTCGACGCGAACGTCGAGGCGCTGTCTGGGCGCGGCATGGCACTCGTGGACGCCGTCGCCGATCGGTGGGGAGTTCAGCTACATGCTGACCAAAAGGTGACGTGGTGTGAGCTTGTCACTGGCCTGAGTGCAGCAGACAGCCTCTGCGTGAGCCCTCGAGTTGCGAGAGCCGAGAGCGTGTCTGCCGTGTACGACATGGCACCGTGCTCGAGCGCCGACGGGTCGAGTCGGCTTCGGGCGGCTGTGGTGGAATCCAAGGTGGTTGATGCCATTACCGACCTCTTGCACTGTCTCCGAGCGCATGGCCATGACGTGGATGAGTCTCTGGACCGAGCACAGATGCGCTTCGAAGCAGAGTTTGACGGCGTGAATGAATCGCCGTGATGCGTCACCCGGCTGCGATCGCTGAGTACGTCCAAACGTCAGCCGGGATTGGCTCCTTCAGTCGCCAGGTGATGGCCATCGGCTTGCTCCCTGCGTGGTCCACGTACTCAGCGGATCCCAGCAGCATCCAAGGCTGAGAACTGCCGATGTCCGTGTTCTTGAATCGGCGTACAAACAGCAGCACGTGGCTGCCATCAACAGCGTGATGCTGATAACGCAGGCCAGTGGGAGAGGTCGCTGATGTCTGGTTCTGGGACTCCCAGTGGAAGAGCGTCTCATTCAGAGCGTAGTCGTGGTACCGAGTCTGCGGTGAGAAGTCTTTCTCGTCCTTGTCCAGAGTGATCAGCAGAGCGTCGGTCTTGATCGACTCGCACCACTTCACCCCCTCGCGAAAGTCCGCCGGCATGAAGCCGCCGATAAAGGACTGTCCAAGAGCCGGAAGGCTCTCCTCGCGAGTGTAGGAAGCGTGCACGGTCAGCGGGACCCCCGATGGGCCGCCAACTCCCAGGAGAGGGATCGGAACGTGTTCGGTGTGGGCCAGGTTGTACGCCAGTACTTGCCGCAGCTCGCTACGCACCGCTGGTTGTTTGCGCAGGGTCGCGAACCCGGCGTCGTAGTGCGCGAACCCCTTCCGTGTCACGCCGCCGAGTGGCCACAGCTGAAAGAAGAGCATGCGGGCGTAGGCCTGCCCTTGTTCGTCGAGCTCGCTGTAGGAGGGCGCATTGTCCTCCAGCATGCGGCTGTAGGCGGTCACCCTCAGCGGGTCATCCACATGGAGGAAGGAGGTGACACGCTTGAGGAGGGCTGCTTCGCCTTCGGGTGCTTCGCCCTTGAGCAGGCCCGAGCGGCGGAGCAGCCCGGTCCACGAGTTCCCGCTGCCTCGATAGAGTTCCTTGAGCTCACGACCACTCTCTTCCAGATAGCGGCTCAGTGCTGACTCTGCATAGTCAGAGACTTCGCGGGCCAGGGTCGTGACATTGACGCCGATCTGCTCCTTGATGTTGGCGATGATGGTTTTCTTCGCCTTCTCCTCCAGGATGATCTGGCAGCCGGATGGTAGCTGAGGAAAGTCGTGCTCGATGTGATCCAGTAGACGTTTGCGGGTCAGATTTGTGAGAGCTCGAAACTGATTCTCGAAGCGGAATTCCTTGCGGTGTTGCCCGATGAAGTCGAGCACCGTGAGCACGGCCTTGTCCTCGGTGCGACGGAGTCCACGGCCAAGCTGTTGCAGGAACACGGTGGCGCTGGAGGTGGGGCGCAACAGGAGCAGCGTGTCTACGTCAGGGATGTCGAGCCCTTCGTTGAAGAGGTCGACCGAGAAGATCACTTGTAGGGTCCCCGACCTCAGGTCGGCAAGCGCCTGCTTGCGCTCGCCAGCGGGGGTCTCGCCGGACAGCGCGATGGCGTTGAGGCCGGCTGTGCGGAAGGATTCCGCCATGAAGTTGGCGTGGAGCACCGATACGCAGAACCCCAACGCCCGCATATCGCTCGGCTCAGCGACCTTCTCCTTCACAGCCTTTACGACAAGTCCTGCGCGCCTCACATCACTCGACAGCTTGTTGCTCAACGCGCTGGGGTCGTACGTCCCGCGCTTCCACTCCACTGTGCTCAGGTCGGTGTTGTCGCTGATACCGAAGTAGTGGAAGGGACTGAGGAGATCATTCTCGAGTGCTTCCCACAGTCGCATCTCAGCAGCAATACGACCCTCGAAGAACTCGTCCTGGATGTTCTTGCCATCCATGCGCTCCGGTGTTGCGGTGAGACCCAGTAGCTCCAGTGGCTCGAAGTGATCGAGGATTTTGCGATATGTCGGCGAGGTCCCGTGATGGAACTCGTCGATCACGATGACATCGAAGTGATCAGGGGAGAGGCGATCGAGATCCCGCGCGTTCAATGACTGCACGCTGGCGAACACATGATTCCAACGCTCCGGGAGCTCACCGCTATGGAAGGACTCGCCAAAGTTGGGGTCTACCAGGACGTCCTGGTATGTGCGAAGAGACTGCTGAAGGATTTCTTTGCGGTGAGCGACAAACAGTAGACGCAGGTCGCGACCGCCGTGCTTCTTGCGAAGCCGCTTGTAGTCAAGCGCGGCCATGACCGTCTTGCCTGTACCAGTAGCCGCTACGAGCAGATTTCGGTGCCTACCGTGCACCTCGCGCTCGACCTCTAGTCGCTCCAACATGTCGCGCTGGTGTGGATACGGTCGTACTTCAAGTCCGGACAGCGTGATCCCGCGGTCGGCGACGAGGGTCGAAGATGTTCCACCTGCGATCGCCAACGCCTCTTGGAGACGGCGTCCGTCAGCTTGAGGGTCGTATGGCTCGAAAGACGGATCACTCCAGTAGGCCTCAAAGGTGGCCTCGAACTTGCGCAGCACGTCAGGTGTGGCGATAGACGACAGCCGTACATTCCACTCCAGGCCATCGAGCAGTGCGGCCTTCGACAGGTTGGAACTGCCGACATAGGCCGTGTCGTAGCCGCTTTGCCGGCGGAACAGCCAAGCCTTGGCATGTAGTCGCGTCGATCGAGTTTCGTAGTTGACCTTAACCTCGGCGTTGAAGTCCTCTACCAAGCGATCCAGAGCACGTCGCTCGGTTGCGCCGATGTAGGTGGTCGTGATGACCCGTATCGGCACGTCTCGTTCGCGTGCGGCCCTCAGTGACTGCTCGAGGATGCGCAAGCCATGCCACTTGACGAAGGCGCAGAGTAGGTCGACATGGTCAGCGGTGGCGAGTTCGGCACGCAATTCGAAGCCGAGGCTTGGATCCTCAGGGGAGTTGGTGATGAGCGCGGTGTCGGAGAGGGGGATGCCTGGCCTCACCGCAAATACCCCCGGGGCCTCCTGCCGGGTGAGTGCGAGGAGTTGCCGCGGGCCGTCGGCTACGAGGTCCACCCACTCCTGTGCGCCTTCCAGCGTGCTGATGGACTCCAAGATGTGGTTCGCGGCGTAGACGCGCTCCTCGGCCGGAAGGTTCTGGAGGACCCTTCGGACCGTTCCTGCCACATGCCTTGACAAAACATGAGGCACCGATCCTGGCCCTACTGCCTCACTCACGGGATGCCAACCGAGGCCGCTGAGCTCGTTCAACTGCTGTTCGAAGCGCAGTGTGATGAGCTCCTCGTACAGGCCTGCGGAGGGCCCCGAGGGTTCTTCTGGCTTGGTCACGTCGGCTTCCCCCGCTCACTTGGACAGCTGCCCTATGTGTAACAGAGGGCACTGACACAGACAGATATGGGGGCGGTTGCGGCATGATCCCGTGGCTCAACTTCACTGATCTGATTATTTAGTTGACTGGATCGATCGAGGTCGGTCCAGTATGGGCTCGTGGAAATCAAACGGGTGATCGGGAACGTTGAGGGTGTCGTTGTGGGTGACCACTTCGGAAGCCGACGCGAGGTGATGAGCGCCAAGCTTCACCAAACCAACCAAAGGGGCATCTCCTGGCTCAAGGATGACCAGGATGGCCTGCCAGTTGCCGATGCGATCGTCCTCAATGGTGGCTATGTGGATGATGACGACCGTTGGGCGACCATGAAGTACACGGGAGCGTCGGAGGGTCGGGATCGTGACCCCGATACCGGCAAGCTCCTTCGCAGTCAGTCGTGGTCTTACGTTGATAATGCCGCCCTTAAGCGTAGTTATGAGCGGAAATACCCGATTCGGGTTATACGTGGCTATGAGGGTGATGAGCGTTACTCGCCACCTAAAGGGTATCGATACGACGGTATATTTGAGATTACCGCTATCCGTACAGGCGTCTCTAAGTGGCCTGCCCTCGATGGTTCCGAGATCAAGATCTGCCAGTTTGACCTGGAGCGACTGCCTGACTTGCAGCAAGCGCTCACGCCAGTAGAACGGCGCGTTGTCGAGATGCTCGACGAGGTGGAGGAGCTCCATCAAGGAGAGGCTGAGGAGATCTTTCCGGAGGTGCGGACCGTATCGGTTAAGCGCTACATGCGCAGTGTCGCAACATCGCGGCGAGTGAAGAACCTCTACCGCGGAGAGTGTCAGCTCTGTGGGCTTCGCTTGATCGGCCCGGATGGTGAGCCTCACAGCCAGGGTGCGCATGTCAGGCCCCTGGGAGATCCCCACAACGGGCCTGACGTTGAACCGAACATTCTTTGCGTCTGCCCAAACTGTCACGTGCGACTCGATGTCGGCGCGGTGGTTGTCGACGAGGATTGGTCAATCGTTGTGCGTGCGGCAATGTTCGGTGCGCCGATGCTGCCGAAGCTCAAGACCAAGGGCTGGCATCGGGTGCATCCGGACTACATCCGCTATCACAGAGAGTGGTGGGAGGGCCGCAGAAATCTCGATCAGGGTCCCTAGAGCTATTCCCGCCGGGCGGCCGCCAACGGGGTGTAGGACTCGGCGGCCGCAGCGGGTTAGTTCATCGTGGCTGTCCCGGGCTGTGAGGCAAGGTGCCCTCCTTTACACCCCTGCCCCATGGCACGCCGAGTACGAGTTCCCCGACCCGCACCAACACCCAGCCCCCCGCTCCGGCGGCCACCCCGCAGCCCGCCCCCGGGCCGCCAGTGTCGTCGCGTACTGCGGGAGCAGGTCCGTGTCGGACGGGGACGTGCCTTCCGAGGCTGCGAAGGCCTCGTAGGACGGGACCGTGCCCGTGACGATGCCGAGGTTGGCCGTGCCCGAGGCGGCCAGTTCGGTCAGGGACGCCTCTATGCCGGCCAGGTGCTCGCCGTGGGAGGGGTACTCCTCCGACAGGGACGGGTACGCGGCGGTCAGCTCCGCCAGTTCGTCCGCCGGCCAGTGGAGGACGGCGACCGGGAACGGGCGGGACAGTTCCTCCCGGTACGCGCCCAGCTCCGCGCGCAGGCGGGAGATCTCCGCTTCCAGTTCCGCCGGGTTGTCCGAGCCCAGGGACCAGACGCGCTTGGGGTCGTGGAGTTCGTCCAGGGAGACGGGCAGCGAGTGGAGGGTGTCCGCCAGCAGGTCCCACTCGTCGTGCGCCGCGCCCAGCATCCGGCGTACCCGGTGGCGGCCGAAGAGCAGCGGGTGGGCGGCGTGCGGGGGTTCCGGCACGTCCGCCAGGAGCAGGGTCGCCCCCTCCGTGAACGTCTTCTGCGCCGCCTCCAGCTCGTCGTGGGCTTCCAGCGACTCCGCGACGATCACCCAGGGAGCCGGGTCGCGGGGGGCCGCGGCCCGGATGCCGTCGATGATGGCCCGGGCCTCGGCCTCGTGGCCGTACTCCCACAGGTTGGCGGCCTTCAGGGCGCGGACCAGGTGGGGGGCTTCCAGGTTCTCCGGGCCCTCCGAGGAGGACAGGAGACGGTCGTACAAGGTCGTCGCGGCGGGGCGGTCGCCGGCCAGTTCCAGGTGGGCCGCGGCCTGCAGCAGCAGGGCTTCCGCGTCCTCGGGATACAGGCCGGCGGTCCGCTCCAGGCGTGCCGCTTCGGCGGTGTGGTCGACGTTCTCGGCAGGCGTGTCGGGGCGCATGGTTGACACCGTAGCGCCGCCCGGTGACGAAAGAGAGATATCTGCTGGCCAGAGGCGCAGATCAGCTCCCCGAGTTGGGCAGGAACCGCAGGGCGTTCGTTGACGATCGGGCCGTGCCCGGCAGCATCAGGCCGTCCCCGGCTGTACCAGGCCGTGCCACGGCAGCACCAGGCCGGCCCACTGCATTACTGGCCGTCACCGGCAGCATCAAGCCGTGACGGGCAGCACCAGGCAGTACCCGGCGGTGCCCGGCCCTGCCCGGCGGCGCCCGGCCCCGCCCCGCCGTGTCCGGTCGTATCTAGATCGTCACCCCGTCCACCTGAAGCGTCTGCACCGCGCCCGCCGCGAACGGCACGCTGATCGTCTTGCCGCTCAGGTAGGTGTCCGAGCGGGCCGTGTAGAGGTCGCCCGAGCCGCTCGTCACGGTGTTCCAGCGGGGGACCAGGCCCGACGAGCCGCCCGTCACCGTCGTGAAGCGGGAGAGGTCGAAGGTCAGGGTCTGGGCCGAGGTGGAGGTGTTCGCGGCCACGATCACCAGCCGCTTCGCCGTCTTGTCGATCGCCGCCGCCGCGTAGCTGACGCCCGTGTCGAGGATCGTCATGCCGGGGCGGATGTGCCGGCTGAACTGGGCCATCACGTAGTACTTCGTGGTGACCGCGCCCGCCGCCAGGGTGCTCGCGTCGTACGCGATCATCGCCCAGTTCGCCGACGGGTCCATGACCTGCCAGTAGACCCAGGCCGTCGGGTGCAGCCAGCGGAAGTCGTAGAGCAGGTTGCTCGCCATCGACAGGCCGGTGCCGTCGTTGTCGCCCGTTTCCGAGTTCCACAACGCCTTGCCGGCCGTGGTCACCACGTCGGTGTAGAGCAGGTCGCGGCGGCCGCCCGAGCCCTGGTAGCCGTGCACGTTGACCCGGTTCACGTACCCCTTCGTCGTCGACGAGAAGGAGTTCCACGTGGTGCGGGCGAGGTCGTAGCTCGTCTCGTCCGAAGCCGAGATCTTCGTCAAGGTCAGGCCGCGCTTGTCCAACTCGCTGCGCATGTACGGGAGTACGGCCGACTGGACGGTCGCGTCCATGTGGCAGCCCTCCTGCGTGCCGGTCGCCGTCCACCAGGACGACGACGGCTCGTTGAAGGGGTCGACCGTCGCGAAGTTCACGCCCCAGTTCGACTTCGCGTACAGCGCGACCGCCGCCAGGTGGGAGGCATGCTGGCGGTAGTTCCAGGTCTGGAGGTTGTTGCCGCCGCCCGAGGCGCCGGAGGGGTTGTGGTTCGAGCACATCCACCACATGGGGGAGTTGGCGAACAGCTCGGTCGTCGCGCCGCGCGACACCGCCTTCTGGAGCATCGCGCGCTGGGCCGCGTCCGCCGTCCAGTCCCAGGCCGAGGACGTGGGGTCCTCGTTGTTCCAGTCCTGCCAGTAGCCCTCGATCTGCTTGAACCCGGGGATGTTGGCGGAGGCCACCATGGCGGCGCCGCTGACCGTGTTCCAGCTGCACGCGCCCAGGTTGTAGCGGGCGATGTTGAGGCCGAGACCGGGGAGGGTCTTGCCGTTGTAGGACACCGACTTGGTGGTGAAGAAGATGTCGGCGAAGTCGTCCCGGGCGCCGAAGACGTTCGCCCACCAGGCCAGGGAGGTGCCCCAGCCCTCCCAGGTTCCGTACGTCGTCGACGGGTTGACGGAAATCGTCGCGTCGGCGTGGGCGGTGCCCGTCGCGAGGGCGCTCCCGAAGAGCGCGCCGCCCGTGGCCGCCAGCAGTGTCCTGCGTCGGATCATGACTTCTCCGCTTCGATCACGTGGAGCAATCGGCTCGTTCCGATCGACTCCCGGGTGTCCCTGCCGGCGGCGATCGGGTGCGTGAGGCACTGGAGGCTCAGTGCGTCACGAAGCATCGGGCGCGGCCCGTGGTGTTGTCGAGAGTTGTGACAGCCCTTTCTCAAACCTGTGGAGAAAGGGCGGGCAAGGGGTTCGAGGGGACGAACGGGTGGGGAGGGAACGGGCCGTGTATGTACGGGTCTGGAGACCTTGTCCCCCTCCCCCTATGGTGCCCGCGTGCGGATTCCCCTCGGCGAGCGGAGTTCCTTCGTGCAGCGGATCCCCCTTGTGCAGCACAGCACCCGGCGCCGGCGCGCCCGTTACCGGCGGATGCTCTGGAGCGGTGCCGAACTCCTCGTCACCGCAGGGGTGTTGGTGCTGCTCCTCGTCGCGCATCAGCTGTGGTGGACCAACCGGGAGGCGAAGGACGGCGCCGAGCGGGGGGTGGAGGCGCTGGAGCGGGAGTGGGGGGCCGTGACGGGCACCGGTGATCCCGGCGATACCGGCGGCGCCGAGCCCGGGAGCGGCGCCGCCACCGGGGACGAGGCCGACGAGGCCGGGGGTGCGTCCTCGGCCTCCGGCGGCGGCACCGGGCAGGGCGGGACGAACGCGTCGTCCGTCGAGCCGCGCTCCTCCCGGGCCTACGCCGTGCTCCGCATCCCGCGGCTCGGTCTCCGCGTCCCCGTCGCCGAGGGCACCAGCAAGCAGAACGTGCTCAACAAGGGGTACGTCGGCCACTACGCCGGCACCGAACAGCCGGGCCAGGAAGGCAACTTCGCGGTCGCCGGGCACCGCAACACCCACGGCGAGCCCTTCCGGTATCTCAACCGCCTCAGGAAGGGCGACAAGGTGGAGGTGGCGACCCGCAACGCGACCTACACCTACCTCGTCGACAAGATCCTGCCGCAGACCTCACCCCGCGACTCGGGCGTCATCCGGTCCGTGCCCCGTTCCCTCACCGAGCCCGCCTACGGCTACGACGCCCCCGGCCGCTACCTCACCCTCACCACCTGCACGCCCGAGTACACCTCCCGGTACCGCCTGGTCGTCTGGGGCAGGCTCGTCGCGACCCTGCCCCGGGGGTAGGGCGCCGTCGCACCGCCCGGTCCCGCAGATGACGAAGGTGACGCTGATCAGCAGGGCCCAGGAGACCCACTTGGACACCGACACGGGTTCCCAGCCGTGGAGCTGGTATGGGTATCGCCAGGCCCCGAGGTACGTGGCGATGTTCTCCGCCAGCCAGAGGAAGAAGCCGATCAGCGCGAAGGACACCGCCAGGGGCATCCGGTGCCGGCGCTCGACGACCGTGTAGTGCACCCAGGTCCCCGTGGTCGCGGCCAGCAGCAGGGCGCCGAGGGGCAGCCGCAGGTCGGGCAGCCAGTGATGGGTCAGGAAGTTGGCGTACAGGCCGACGGCCAGCGCGGCGGTGGCGCGGGCGCGGTAGCCGGTGACGGCCAGGTCGAGCAGTCGCCGGGCCCGGCAGACATAGCTGCCGACCGCCGCGTACATGAAGCCTCCGTACAGCGGCACCCCGGCGACCTTCGCGAGTCCCGGCTCGGGGTAACTCCACGATCCCACGCGCACCTTGACCATCTCGAAGGCGAGCCCCAGCACATGGCAGGCGGCGACGACCGCGACCTCCCGCCGGGTCTCCCAGCCGAGCAGGAAACCCACGGTGGTCAGCAGCACACCGTAGGCGAGCAGCAGGTCGTAGCGGGTCACTGGCAGGGACGGGAGCAGTGTCGAGACGGCCATGCCGCCGAGCAGCGCGACCGCGAACGCGCAGCAGCGCGCCTGGAGCAGGCCGAAGCGCACCAACTGCCGAGCGAACGTTTCTGCACGCTGCCTGATCCCGCGCGCGGTCGTCGCGTCCGTCGTCACTCCGTGTGCGGTCGTCGCGTCCGTCGTCGCGTCCTTCGTCACTCCGTGCGTGGTCGTCTCGTGCATGGTCATGTAGAGCGCTCCTGCGGGGGCGGCGGTTGCGCAGCGTGTCGCGGGTCTCCGCCCCCGGCTGCCGCCCCCGCCTACGACCCTTCCTCCAGAGCCTCTCGTACGGCGGTCAGGACGGCCTCGGTGTCCGCGCCGAGGGCGCGGGCGGAGGAGGTGAAGTCACGGGCCAGGGTGGCGAGTTGGTCCGGGTCGGGGCGGGCCGGCTCGGACGGGGGCGCCGCCACCCGGGTGCCCGCGCCCCGGCGGGTGCGGATCAGCTCGGCGGCCTCCAGCTCACGGTAGGCGCGAGCCACGGTTCCCGGTGCCAGACCCAGGTCGGAGGCCAGCTGGCGCACGGTCGGCAGGCGTTCGCCCTCCGTCAGCCGGCCGGTGACGATCAGGGCGGCGAGCTGGGCGCGGATCTGCTCGAACGGCGGCACCTGGCTCGTGGTGTCGACGCGGACCGCGGGTTCACTCATCGCCGACGGCCCGGGGGATCACGATGGTGAACAGGCACCAGCCCAGCGAGAACAGGCTGAGCAGACCCAGGGGGTAGATCACCAGGGCGGTGACGTTGCCCAGCATGCCGGCGCAGGTCGTGCGGGACAGCACCCTGCCGATCATGCCGAGGACGAGCAGCAGCTGGCTGGAGACCAGCAGTCCCCAGGCCGCGGTGATCGCCCACGAGCGGTCGTGGCGCTGCTGGTTCTCGCCCGGGCGGTGGGCGATGCGGCGCAGGGCCCACACGCAGGCGGCGGTTCCGAGGGCGAGGGAGGCGAGGATCGGGGTGGCGTAGAAGATGCCGGGCCAGGGGCCGAGGGGTCTGGTCACGCCCCGGCACGTCACCGTGACGGCCCGGCCCGCCCGGCCCATGGTGTCGGGAGAGGCCGCGGCGGCCCCGATCGCCAGGAGGACGACGAGGCACGCCGTCTGGAAGAGCAGCAGGGGGGCCATCCGGGGCGGTACGTGGTCGCGGACCCGGCGCGGGGCGAGGCTGGCGGTGCGGACCGCTTCGAGGGGGGCGGGGGTGAGGGAGTCGCCGAGCAGTACGCCACCGACCGCGCACAGTCCGAACGCGGTGACCGCGCTGAGGAAGGTCATCGCGCCGTCGTCGCTTTCCCGCACCGCCAGTTGCTGTGCGACGACGGCACCGAGGGCCAGCCCGGCCCAGCGGGCGCAGAGGTCGGCACGGGCGAGCAGTCGCTCAGGTGGAACGGTGTCCAGCATGTCGGGTCCCCCGGTGAGTACTTGTATCAAGTGGTGAGTACAAGATGCCGGGAGCCGGATCTTGTGTCAACTGGTTGATACAAGTACTCGGCTCGGGGGTGACTGTCCGTCAGACCCGTCAGACCCGTCAGACCCGTCAGACCCGTCAGACCCGTCAGACCCGTCGGCCCCGTCAGGTCCGGTCCCGGGAACCCGGCGTGGCCGAGCTCCTCGCCGCGGCCGCTGTGCGCGCCACGCCCAGGGCGCCCAGCACGCCCACGGCCCCGAGGATCGCCAGTCCCGCCGACACCGTCATCGCCAGGTCCGTCCCCCGGGCGAGCCCGCCGCCCGTTCCGGTGGCGATGGCGATGGTCAGGGCCACGCCGGCGCACGAGCCGACGTAGCGCAGTGTCTGCTGCGCGCCCGAGCCCATCGCCGCGCGCGCCGCCGGCACCGACTCGACCGCCAGCAGGGGCAGCGCCGCGTTCAGGAGGCCGCTGCCGACACCGGCGAGGACGAGACCCGGCAGCATCCGGTGCCAGGAGCCCGCGTGCACCGCGCCGAGCATGGTCAGGACGCCCGCCGCGTGCAGGGCGAAGCCGAGGGCGAGCTGGACCCGGGTCGGGACGCGGCCGGCCAGTCGGCGCGCCTGGAGGGCGACCACGAAGGACAGGCCGGACCAGAGGAGGAACAGCCAGGCGGTGGCCATCGGGGACATGCCCAGCGACTTCTGGAGCACCGTCGGCAGGAAGCTGAACAGGCCGATCACCGCGAGGCCGGTCACCAGCCCGCCGGTGGAGGAGGCCAGGAAGGCCGGTTCGCGGAGCAGGGAGAGGTCGATCATCGGGGTGGCCACCCTGCGTTCGACGACCACGAAGAGCCCCAGCAGGGCCACCGACGCCAGGAGCAGCAGTCCCACCGGCGCCCGCAGCCAGCCGTCGCGGCCCAGCGTCAGCGCCGCGATCAGGGCGACGGTCGCCGCGCCGAAGGCCGCCGCGCCGGGCAGGTCCGGACGGCCGCCGCGCGGTGAGCGGGACTCCGTCAGTACGCGCGGCGCGACGGCGGCGACCAGCAGGGTCGCGGCGCCGAGCAGGACGTAGACCAGGCGCCAGCCGGGCAGCGCACCGCTGAGCACCGGGCTCGCGGCGATGCCCGCGCTGACGAACGCGCCCCACACCCCGGTGGCGTGCAGCCGGCCGCGCGGCGTGGGGAAGGCGTGCACCAGCAGGCCCAGGCTGCTCGCCAGCAGCGCCGCGCTGGCCGCGCCCTGTGCGACCCGGGCCAGGGTGAACTGCCAGGTCGTCGTCGCCAGTGCGCCGAGCAGGGTGGTGAGGGCGAGGGCCAGGGTGCCCGACACGAAGAGCCGGCGGCGGCCGTGGTCGTCGGCCAGGCTGCCGGCCACCAGCAGTACCGCGGCCAGACCGAGCGGGGTGCCGTTGAGCAGCCAGGCCTGGGCGGAGGGCGCCGTGTGGAGCGCGGCGGCGGTGTCCACGAGCGTGACCGCCGGCGCGGTGTACGTCATCAGGGCGAGGGCGGTGGCCGCGCTGGTCACGGCGAGGGTGGCGCGGGCGCGGACCGGCGCCGCCGCCGCCGGCTCCGCGGCGAGGACGGAGGCGGGAGCGGAGGTGGGAGCGGGGGCGGGGACAGAGGCGGGGACGGAGGCGGGCTCGGCCCGTGCTTCAGTTCGTTCAATGAACCTACTCATGTCTCCGTACGCTAGCACCCTAGGTTCGGTCATTGAACCAACCCCGGGTAAATGGCTACAGTGGGCGTCATGGCACTCGGCAAGGACTACGCGACACAGGAGTGCTCGATCGCTCGGGCGCTGGAGGTCGTCGGCGAGCGCTGGACGCTCCTCGTCGTCCGCGACGCGCTCTACGGCGTTCGGCGCTACAACGACTTCCTCGTCCACCTCGGCATCCCGCGCGCCGTCCTGGCGGCCCGTCTCCAGGCGCTGACCGCCGAAGGCATCCTCCAGAAGCGCCGCTACCAGGAGTCCCCGCCGCGTGACGAGTACGTCGTCACCGACCGCGCCATCGCCCTGTGGCCGACACTGCGCTCGCTCGGCCGCTGGGGCCGCGAGCACTTCGGCGAGGCCCAGCTGAGGATCTTCCGGCACGCGGACTGCGGTACCGAACTCGGCCCGTACGGCGAATGTCCCACCTGCGGAACTGTCGTACCGGTCCCGGACGTCCTCATGGTGCCGGGACCAGGGTTCGACCCCGATCCGGCGGATCCGGTCAGCCGGGCGCTGCTGAAGCCCAAAAGGCTGCTGGAGCCGATCGAGGCCGGTCAGGTATAACCGACATCAGACAAACAGACAGAGACCAGAGCCCGAGAGCGTCCTAGAGCGCCAATGGGCGCCAACGGGCACCGGAGAACACCGGAGAACACCGGAGAACACCGGACAGCGCCGGGGAGAGAAGGGGGGGGAAGAGAGTGATCCGCAGTCGGTTCGTCCCGCGTCCCGCCCTCGTCCTGTTCCTCCTCTTCCTCGACGTCGTGCTCCTCGACGCCGGCAGCCTCTCCGCCGCCGTCGCGCTCGCCGCGACCGCCGCGGCCGGCTCCGCCCTGGCCGTCTGCACCCTCGTCGCCGCGCGCAGCGCTCCCGCCGTGCCGCCCACCCGGGTGCGTACGGCCATCAGGGACCGGGCCCGCCGTACGGCCTTCCTGCCGCAACGCGACCCCGACGCCTCCGGCCGTCGCCGCCCCAGGGCGCCCGGCCACGCCCTCCCGACGACCGTCGCGTAGGGGCGCTCTCCACCTTTCACGTGGGTGACCCGCGCGGGTCGTCATGCCGTCATCCCGTTTCCCGGCACGACGAGACCCCCGGAGGGCTCCCCACTCATGTCCGTTTTCGCCAGCCTGGTCGAGCGGCTCGCCGACCTGCTCGACCCCCTGTTCGGTGCCACCGCGGCGGCCGCGGCGATCGTCCTGTTCACCGCACTCGTACGACTCCTCGTGCACCCCTTGTCCCGCGCGGCCGCCCGTGGCCAGAAGGCCCGTACGGCGTTGCAGCCGAGGATCGCCGAACTGCGCGGGAAGCACGCCAAGAACCCCGAGAAACTCCAGCGGGCGGTGCTGGAACTGCACGCCGAGGAGAAGGTGTCGCCGCTGTCCGGACTGCTGCCCAGCCTCTGCCAGATACCGGCCTTCTTCCTGCTCTACCACCTCTTCTCCAGCTCCTCGATCGGCGGCGAGGACAACGGCCTGCTCGGTCATCAGCTGTTCGCCGCGCCCCTCGGCGACCGCTGGGCGGACGCGCTGGCGGGCGGCGGGGTGTTCGGCCCGGCCGGACTGGTCTACCTCGGGCTGTTCGCCGTCGTCGCGGCCGTCGCCTCCTTCAACTTCGTCCGGGCGAAGCGGGTGCCGCTGCCCCAGGTCGGCGGCGGTGAGGAGCTGCCCGGGGTCGGCACGATCGCCAAGGTCATGCCGTTCCTGTCCTTCTTCACGCTGGTCACCGTGGCCGTCGTACCGCTGGCCGCCGCGCTGTACGTGATCACGAGCACGACGTGGAGCGCGCTCGAACGGGCCGTTCTGTACAGGTGAGGGGCCTGAGCGGGTGACGGTCCAGTCCGTGAACGGGGGCTTGCGGACCGAATCGCGAGCTTGGAGGATCGACCAGTCCTCCGATGGCTGCACCCATCGGACGGGTGCCCCGCGATCGAGGGAGATAGTGACCATGAAGCTGCTGCGAGTCGGTACGGCGGGAACGGAGCGGCCCGCGCTGCTCGACCCGGAGGGGACCCTGCGGGACCTCTCCGGGGTCGTCCCGGACATCGACGGGGCGCTGCTCGCCGACGACGAGGCGCTCGGCCGGGTCCGGGAGGCCGCCGAGTCCGGGGAGCTGCCGGTGCTGGACGCGACCGGGCTGCGGATCGGGCCGCCGCTGGCCCGGATCGGCAAGATCGTGTGCATCGGGCTGAACTACCACGACCACGCCCGGGAGACCGGGGCCGAGCCGCCCGCCGAGCCCGTCGTCTTCTTCAAGGCGGCGGACACGGTCGTGGGGCCGTACGACACCGTCCTCGTGCCGCGCCGGTCCCTCAAGACCGACTGGGAGGTGGAGTTGGCGGTCGTCATCGGCCGCACGGCCCGCTACCTGGAGTCGGCGCGGGACGGGCTCGCGCACGTCGCGGGATACGCCGTCGCGCACGATGTGTCGGAGCGGGAGTTCCAGATCGAGCGGGGCGGGACCTGGGACAAGGGGAAGAACTGCGAGACGTTCAATCCGCTGGGCCCGTGGCTGGTGACGGCCGACGAGGTCGCCGACCCGCAGGACCTCGCCCTGAAGCTCTGGGTCAACGGGGAGCTGAAGCAGGACGGGACCACGCGTGAGCAGATCTTCCCGGTGGGGGAGGTCGTCCGGTACGTCAGCCAGTTCATGACGCTGTACCCGGGGGACGTCATCAACACCGGGACGCCCGCCGGGGTCGCCATGGGCGAGCCGGAGCCCAAGCCGTACCTGCGGGCCGGGGACGTGGTGGAGCTGGAGATCGCCGGGCTCGGACGCCAGCGCCAGGAGTTCAAGGACGCGTAGGCGCTCCGCTGGGGTGCGGGGAACCGGGGTCGGTCGTCGGCTGCCGGCCGGTCCGTGGCTGGTCGCGCAGTTCCCCGCGCCCCTGCGGGCGCGATTCACCCGCGCCCCCGCGGGCGCGTTTCAGTTCAGGTACTTCTCCAGGAACTGTTCCAGCACCTCGACCACGAACCGGTGGTCCTCCAGCTGGGGCAGGCCCGACACCGTCACCGCGCCGATGATGCCCACGCCCTCCACGTTGACGGGGAAGGAGCCGCCGTGCGCCGCGTACTCGTCGGGGTCGAGGCGGGAGGAGTCCTCGAACGTCGTGCCCTTGGCGCGGAAGCGGGAGCCCACCAGGTAGGAGGAGGCGCCGAAGCGTTCCACCACCCGGCGCTTGCGGGCGATCCAGGCGTCGTTGTCGGGCGTCGAACCGGGCAGGGCCGCGTGGAAGAGCTGCTGGCCGGCCCGGTGGATGTCGACGGCGACCGGCGCCTGGCGCTCGCGGGCCAGCTCCACCAGCAGTGAGCCGAGCTCCCACGCGTCGTCGTTCGTGAACTGGCGGAAGACCAGCCGTCGTTCCTGGGCCTGGAGCTCCTCCAGGGTCGGGGTGATCTCCGGGGTGAACTTCGGGGTCATCTGGTGGGTTCCCATTACAGCGTCACCGCCACCTTGTCTCGTGCCGAACGGCGGGCCGCCTCCAGTACGTCCAGGGCGGCGGCCGCCTCGGCGGCGGTCACCGGATTGGGTCCGCCGTCGATCAGTGCCCTGGCCACCGCAGCGTAGTAGGCCGGGTAGTCGCCGGGGAGGGTCTGTTCGGGTCGTCCGCCGCCGGTCAGCGGGGACTCCCCGGCGCCGACGCGGCCCCACAGCTCCGCCGGCTCGGTGCCCCAGCCGGGGGTGCCGTCCGGCCGCGCGCCCTCCCGCAGGGCCGCCTCCTGCGGATCCAGGCCGTACTTCACATAGCCCGCCTTCGAGCCCAGCGCCCGGAAACGCGGGCCGAGCTGGGACGTCGTCGCCGAGGCGTAGAGGTGGGAGCGGACGCCGCTCGCGTGCGTCAGGGCGATGAAGGTGTCGTCGTCGGTCTCCGCGCCGGGCCGGCGGACGTCCGCCTCGGCGTAGACGGAGACCACCGGGCCGAACAGCACCAGTGCCTGATCGACGAGGTGACTGCCGAGATCGTAGAGGAGACCTCCGATCTCTGCGGGGTCGCCGGACTCCCGCCAGCCGCCCTTCGGCAGCGGCCGCCACCGCTCGAAGCGGGACTCGAAGCGCCATACGTCGCCCAGTTCGCCTTCGGCGAGCAGCTTGCGGAGGGTCAGGAAGTCGTTGTCCCAGCGGCGGTTCTGGAAGACGGAGAGCAGCAGGCCGCGCTCCTCGGCGAGGGCGGCCAGCTCGCGTGCCTCGGCCGCGGTGCCGGCGACCGGCTTGTCGACGACGACCGGCAGCCCGGCCTTCAGTGCGGCGGTCGCGAGCGGGACGTGCGTCTTGTTCGGGGACGCGATGACGACCAGGTCCAGCTCGTCGGCCCGGGCGAGGAGCTCGTCGGGGGTGGCGGCGACGCGTACGTCCGGGAACTCGGCGCGGGCCTGCTCCTGCCGCTCGGGGTTCGAGGTGACCACCGTGTCGAGGACGAGGCCCTCGGTCGCGGCGATCAGCGGGGCGTGGAACACGGAGCCCGCGAGGCCGTAGCCGATCAGGCCCACGCGGAGCGGGGCGACGGCCGGGTGGGTGCCGGATCCGGTGCCGGTGTCGAGGCCTTTTTCGGAGCCGGTGTCGTCAGTCGTGCGTCCAGTCATGCCCACCACTTTCGCAACGCTGTTGCCAAAGTGCAAGCGCGAGGGACAATGGCATGGTGAAGAGGACGAACGACGGAGACGACACGGACCGCCCGCCGGAGTCCGGGGCGGGGCCCGCGACGGGGTCCGCATGGGGACTCCCGCCGGACCGTGAGCCGGGTCCGGAAACCGGCCGCGCGCCGGAGCGTCCGGCGGATGCCGTGACGCGCCGGGCCGCGGGCGTGAACCTGCTGGCCCTGCGCAGCCACAACGCCGCGCTCGTGCTCGACCTGCTGCGCACCGCCGGGCCCGAGGGCGTCAGCCGGCTGGAGCTGGCCGAACGCGCCGGTCTCACCCCACAGGCGGTCAGCAAGATCACCGCCCGGCTGCGGGAGGAGGGACTGGCGACGGACGCCGGTCGTCGCGCGTCCACCGGCGGCAAGCCGCGCACGGTCCTGCGGCTGATCCCCGAGGCCGGTCACGCGGTCGGCGTCCACCTCGACCGGGACGAACTGAGGGTGGTGCTGGTCGACCTCGACGGACGCGTGGTGGGCGAGCGGCGTGCCCCGCTGTCCCTGGGCGCGGGGGCGGAGGCGGTCCTGGACGCGCTGCTCGGCGAGGTGACGGAGGTCCTGTCGGATGCCCTCGGGAGCGGCGCCCTCTCGGCTCCGCTCGGCGTCGGGGTGGCGCTCCCGGGTCCGCTCGATCACACGCGCGGGGTGCTGCACCGGGTCACGGGCTTTCCCGAGTGGGACGGTTTCCCGTTGCGGGACGTGCTGGCGGCCCGGCTCGGCGTGCCGGTGGTCGTCGACAAGGACACCAACGCCGCCGCGCTCGGCCTCGCCGTCGGCGGCGAACGCGGCTCCTTCGCCTGTCTGTACCTCGGGACGGGCCTCGGCGCCGGTCTGGTGATCGGCGACGTCGTGCACCGGGGTGCCCGCACCGGCGCGGGGGAGTTCGGGCACCAGGTCATCCAGCTGGACGGGCCGCTCTGCTCCTGCGGCAACCGGGGCTGCGTCGAGGCGCTGTGCCTGGCCGCCATGGGCCGGGGGGACGTGGCCGAGGCGGCGCGGGTGCTCGGCGAGGGCGCCGCGAACCTGGCCGGCCTGCTCGACATCGACGCCGTCCTGCTGGGCGGGCGCACCATCATGGCCGCACCGGAGCCCTTCGTCCGGGGGGTCGCCGTCGTCCTCGACGCCCATGCGCGCCGCGAGGGATCGCGGGAGGGCGCCGTGCCGGTACGTCTCGCCCCCGGCGGGGCCCGCGCCGTCGCGGAGGGCGCGGCACAGCTGCTGCTGGGTCCGGTGTTCGGACGGCGGGACGGCTGAGCGGACCGAGCGGTGCCGCCTCCGCCGAACGAGGGGATTCGTACGGTCGTACGGTGTGCCGTTCCCGCTCGGCGCGGGGCGTCGTGCAGGCTCACGTGTTCATGCGACTGTGCCCGCCTGTCTCCCTCTGCCTCGCCGTGGCCGCCGCCCTCCTCCCCGCGCCCGCCCAGGCGGTGGCCGGCCCGAGTTGCGCCGGTCCCGACGGCGCGGACTTCCCCCTCACCACCCGGCTGCACGGGGGTCCGGACTCCTACCGGGCCGGGGGCGGTTACGGCATCTGGTATCTCGACCTCACCAACACCACCCGCCTCACCTGCGACGGGATCCACCCGGTCGTCGTCCTGGTCGACACCGGGCGCACCCTGAAGCCGTCCCAGGCGCGACTGGAGTTCTACGCCGACGGACAACCGCACCCGGTCCACTTCGAACCGACCGACGAGGACGAACTGGTCGGAGCCTTCACCGAAGGGCCCACCGGCGGTCCCACCGCCGCAGAGGCCGACGGGCAGGCCGACGGTGCCGACGGCTTCCCCGGTTTCACCGTGGGCCCCGGCCGGACCCTCACCGTCAAGCTGCGCCTCGCCCTCACCTCGGACACCGCGCCCAACGACATCACCGCGAACGCGGCGGTCGTCCAGCGGCACGGTGACGACGGCGACTGGATCGGACAGTCGAACGACTACCGCTTCGCCGTCGAGACCGGCTCCGGCTCCGGCACGGCTCCTGACGCCGATGCCGACCCTGACCCCGACGCCGACCCCGGCACCGCCCCCGGCCTGGATCCGGCCGCCCCCACCCCCGGTCCGACTCACGCCCCCACCGCCACCTCCTCCGCCACCGCCACCTCCTCCGCCACCGGGACCTCCTCCGCCACTCCCGCCCCGGACGACTCCGCGGCGGACACCGGCCGACTGTCCCTCGCCGACGAGGCCGAGGAACTCGCCCGCACCGGCCTCGGCTCACCCGCCGTCCTCGTCGGCGCCACCGCCTGCCTTCTCGCCGCCGGGACGGCCCTGCTGCTGGCCCGCCGACTGTCCCGGCGGCGCCGCTGAGGCGCGGCCGCATCCCAGCCGGTGGACGCCTCACCACCGGCCATTCCCTCAAGATCGGGCCTGTGCTTAGGCTGGGGCGCACGCGGCAACCGCGTGCCGGCACAGCACCGCGTACCGGCGCGGCCACCGCGTACTCGCGTTCGCGTACGGCAGGGAGATCCCGCACATGGCAGACCGCAAGCCCATCGAGTCGTGGCTCACCGACATGGACGGTGTGCTCATCCACGAGGGCGTACCGATCCCCGGCGCCGACGCCTTCCTTAAGAAGCTCCGCGATTCGGGCAAGCCGTTCCTGGTCCTGACCAACAACTCGATCTACACCCCGCGCGACCTGCACGCCCGGCTGCGCCGCATGGGCCTGGACGTGCCGATCGAGAACATCTGGACCTCCGCGCTGGCCACCGCCCAGTTCCTGGACGACCAGCGGCCCGAGGGCACGGCGTACGTCATCGGCGAGGCCGGTCTGACCACCGCGCTGCACGACATCGGGTACATCCTCACCGACCACGAACCCGACTACGTCGTCCTCGGCGAGACCCGCACCTACTCGTTCGAGGCGATGACGAAGGCCGTCCGGCTCATCAACGACGGCGCCCGTTTCATCTGCACCAACCCGGACGAGACCGGCCCCTCCGCCGAGGGCGCGCTGCCGGCCACCGGAGCCGTCGCCGCGCTGATCACCAAGGCGACCGGCAAGCACCCGTACTTCGCGGGCAAGCCGAACCCGCTGATGATGCGCACCGGTCTGAACGCCATCGGCGCCCATTCCGAGAACAGCGCGATGATCGGCGACCGCATGGACACCGACGTCCTCGCGGGCATGGAGGCCGGCATGCAGACGTTCCTGGTGCTCACCGGGCTGACCCGGCCCGAGCAGGTCGAGAACTTCCCGTACCGCCCGTCGAAGGTCGTGGACTCGATCGCGGATCTCGTCGACCGGATCTGAAACCCGCAGCTCCGAAACCCGTGACACGGTGTGAGCCACCCGTACGGAGCAGTGATGTCCCGCCCGGGGATGCGCGCCGGGTCCCGGCGGGGGAGTCTCCATCTAGCTGGAGGTTCACGATGGGTTCTCTGAAAATCACTCTCTGTGCGGGGGTCGCGGCCGTCGCCGCGGTGCTCATCCCGACGGCGTACGCCTCGGGCGAAGGCAGCGGGGACAGAGGCGGCAGCGTCTCGATCACACCGTCCACGCCCGCACCCGGCGCCGAGATCACTCTGAAGGTCAGCGGCTGCGGCGGCCGAACGGCGACCGCGGCCTCGGCCGCCTTCGTCGCGGACGCGCAGCTCGCCGGCGCGGGCGGCACGCTCGTCGGCGACACCCGGGTCCGCTCCTCGATCGGGGCGGGCACCTACGACGTACAGATCACCTGCGTCGACTTCAAGGTGAAGGGCCGTCTCGAGGTCGTCGCCTCGTCGCCCGCCGAGTCCTCGCGGACGTCGGAGCCGTCGGTGCCGTCGGACTTCGAGTCGTCGGAGCCGTACGGGCCGTCCACGCCCGCCTCTCCCGTCGCCCCGGTGCGCGCCGGCGGCGGCGGTACCGCCGCTCTCGCCCCGCTCGCCGCCGCCGACGAGGCGCAGGCGAAGGGCCATGGTCCCGGTACCGCGCAGGCGGTCGTCGGGCTGGTGCTCGCGGGTGTCGCCGCGGCCGCCGTCGTCTTCCGCGGGGTGCACCGCAGACGCAGGACGGATTGAGCGTGTCCGACCGCGAACGCTCTTCCGGCCGCTTCCTCACCGGCCTGGCCTGGGCGGTACTGCTGCTCGGGCTGTGGCTGTGGGGGCGCGAGGTGACCGACGTACGGCACGGCACATCCGCCCCGGCCACCGGAGACATGGCCGCGGTGGGCCGCCCGCCGGATGCCGAACTGCCGCCCGCCGCGAAGCCGTTGGGGCAGGCGCTGCCGCAACGCATCGACATCCCCCACCTGGGCGTGCAGGCGCCGGTCGTCGCCCGCGGGCTGGACACCGAGGGCGGCATCGACCCGCCGCCCTTCGACCAGGCGGGCGTCGTCGGCTGGTACGCCGCCGGCGCGAAACCCGGCGCCCGGGGCACGGCCCTGCTGGTCGGGCACGTCGACACCGAGACCAGGCCCGCCGTCTTCTACAAGCTCAGCACCCTCGAGGCCGGCGAGACGGTACGGGTGGTCCGCGACGACGGGAAGGTCGCCGAGTTCACCGTCGACGACGTCGAGGTGGTCCGGCGCGACCGCTTCGACGCCCGCCAGGCCTACGGCCCCCGGCAGCCGGACCGCGCCGAACTGCGCCTGATCACCTGCGGCGGCACCTTCGACCGGGTGAGCCGCAGCTACACGGCGAACGTGATCGTGTCGGCGTATCTGACGGGCTCGGGCGTCTGATCCGACGTCACCTGGCCCGGTCGACGGCCCGCTCCCCCGAAACCGCCGACCGGGCAGGTCCTCGACCGCGCGCCCGGGCTGCGGGAGTAGCCCGGTGACCGGCGCGGGAGGCTGTGGGGTTCATCTACCCCGTGGACGGCGGTGACGACCGCTTTCCGGCACTCTCGTGGGAGTCGCGGGTCCCATGTCAGGTTCGAACAAGGGGAGTTCCGGGACAGACGGGTCAATTCCGTTCTCCCGAGTTGCTGGGTGGCCTGTGGCGAGTGTCGGGTGAGGAAGTGATGCAGGACGGTGCCCGTCGCCGGGTGGCGCGGATCGGGGACACCGTCCGCAGGCCCGTCCAGCCGTGGACGCCCACCATCCGCGCGTTGCTGTCGCCGGCAGCGGGCCCATGCCGACCTCGCGCACCGGCTGGCCGAGCAGGGCCACGAGCCCCAGGCCACCTGGGCCGCCGACGGGTTCCTGGCCGAACTCGACCGCCGTATCGCCTGGAGCGAGGCGCACCGGCATCTGGTCGAGTAGCCGATGCGCCGGTCACGGCCCGTGCCGGTGCGGCTCCCGGGCCGTCGCGGGCCCGGCCGGTCGCACTCGGCATGGTTGCGCATACGACGAAGGCCCCTCGCTTTCGCGAAGGGCCTTTGGTGTCTGTGCGCCGCCAGGGACTCGAACCCCGGACCCGCTGATTAAGAGTCAGCTGCTCTAACCAACTGAGCTAGCGGCGCCTGCTGACGGGACAACTCTACAGGACCCCCGGGGGTGCCTCGGACCACCCGGCCGCCGGTCCGCCGCGGCGCTGGGCCGGGCGGGTGTCGCGTACATCATTCGGACCGTCAGCATGCGCGTCGGGAAGACAGTTGAGAAACTGGCGAACGTGCACAGTCGCGGACATTTCCAGCTGGAGTGTGAAGGGAATCGCATGGGCTCTCCGGTATTCGAGGAATTCGATCCCGAGAGCGACTGCGAGTGCCCCGGATGCGTATCCCGGCGGCGGACGGGGTCGAATTCCCCGCCCGCCCGGTTCGGCGGTCACCCGGCCGCCCATCGTGTCGTGGTCGTCGCCACGGCGGCGGCCGCGGCGCTCGGCACCGCCCACGCGGTGCCCGCCCTCGCGGCCCCGCAGACCTCCGACCGGCCCGACGTACCCGCAGGTGACGAGCCCGAGACCCCGCAGGGCGGCAAGGCGCCGCTGCACGGTCCCGCCGGGCAGCCGGCCCGGCCGGGGGGACTGGCGGGACCGGTGAAAACGCCCCCGACGACCCGGGCGGACATCATCAGACGGGCCAAGGAATGGGTTTCGGCAGAGGTCCCGTACAGCATGAGCAGCTACTGGTACGACGGTTACCGGCAGGACTGCTCCGGCTTCGTTTCCAAGGCCTGGAACCTGCCCGGCAACGAGTGGACGGGCAGTCTCCACCAGTTCGGGACACGGATTACCAAGGAGGAGCTCCAGCCCGGCGACATTCTGCTGTTCCACAATCCGTCCGACCCCGAGAAAGGCTCGCACGTCGTCATTTTCGGCGGCTGGACGGACTACACGCACAACTACTACCTCGTCTACGAACAGACCCGCCCGACCACGCGCCGACAGACCACTCCCTACGCCTACTGGAGCAATTCCGACCGCTACGTGCCCTACCGCTACAAGGGCCTCACGACGGTCGCTCCCGGCACCGGGGAACTGGTCGGCACGAACACCGGCGGCGGGAACAGGCCCGGCGCCGGGGCTGCCGCGACGACGATGCCGTTCCCGGGGCGGGCGGCCTTCGGACCCGGTGCGAACAACCCGTACGTCACCCAGCTCGGCCGGCTCCTCGTCGAGCGCGGCGGCGCACGCTTCTACGCCTCGGGCCCGGGCCCGAGGTGGTCGGCGTCCGACGGCTGGGCCACCGTGGCCTTCCAGGAGGCCCAGGGCTGGCGCGGCGCCGAGGCCGACGGCATCCCCGGCCCGAGCACCTGGGCCCTGCTGATCTCCGGCGGGGGCAGGGACATCGCCTCCGGACAGCCCCCGACGACCGGCACCGGCCAGGGCTCCGGCTCCGGCGGCGCGATCGGCGGGTATCCCGCGACCGGGGCGGCCGGCGCGCCCTCGGCGCCGCGCGTCCCCGCGTACCCCGGCCGGGGCATGTTCCGGCCCGGCGCGCAGAACGCGTACGTCACGCAGCTGGGGAGGCAGCTGGTGAGGAAGGGGTTCGGCAGGTACTACACGAAGGGGCCCGGACCGCACTGGGGCGAGGCGGACCGGCGAGGGGTCGAGGCCTTCCAGCGTGCCCAGGGCTGGCGGGGCGGTGCGGCGGACGGCTACCCGGGCCCGGAGACCTGGCGGCGGCTCTTCTCGTAGCCCGGCGCGGGCGCAGCACGAAACCTGCTCGGGACCTGCCGGGCCCGCTCACTTTCCTGATCCCTCTCTGATCCTTCTCTGATCCCCTCTCTGATCCCTTGATCCATCTCACTGTCATGGCGTATCTGGCGCGGAGGCTGGAGGCACGCAATGAACACGACCACTTCACAGACACCCGAGTCCGAGGGACCGTCCAGACCCACTCGGCTCATCCAGAACGAGGTGACCACCGAGATCCCCGTCCATCTGCTGTTCCGGGACGAGCCCGAGCCGCGGCCCGTGCCGCTCGGCGCGGCCGTGGTGGGCAGCCGGGCGGGCACCGGCGAGCAGCCGCGACTGCGCCGGCCGACGCCGGCCAAGCCCCGCCCGGTGGCGCAGGTCGACCCGGACCTGGTGGAACGGCCGGCTCGGGTGCTGCCCGGCGCGGCGGGGGTGTTCGCCGGCATGTGCGGGGCGGCCGGCTGTGTGGCCGCCTCCTGGTGGGCCGGGGTGCTGCCGTCGCACGCGGCGCAGGTGCTGCGGCTGCCGGAGTTCGCGGGCGCCGTGCTCGGTCCGGCGCAGTGGGCGGCGTACGCGGGGGCGGGCGCCCTGGGGCTGTTCGGCTTCGGCGGTCTGGCCCGCGGGCGGACCGGACGGGCCTGGGTGCTCGATCTGTTCGGCCGCTACCGGGGGACCGTGCGGCGCACCGGCCTGCTGTGGGTCAACCCGCTGCTGCTGCGCCGCCGGGTGGACGTACGGCTGCGGCACTGGCGCAGCGAGCCGCTGCCCGCCGCCGACGGCAGCGGGGTCGCGCTGCGGGTGGTGACGCTCGTGGTGTGGCGGGTGCGGGACACCGCGCGGGCCACGCTCGGCGTGGAGGACCACGAGACGTATCTGCGCGAGTGCGTCGAGGCGGCCCTGGCCCGGATCCCGGTGGAGACGCCGGGCGCGGGACGCGGTTCGGTGGAGGCGGCGGGGGAGGTGCTGACCCGGCGGGTCGCGCAGGACGCGGGCGCGATCGGACTGGAGGTGTTCTCGGTGCGGCCGCTGCGGATCGAGTACGCCCCCGAGGTCGCCGCCGCGATGCACCGCCGCCGGATCGCCGCGCTCGACGCCCAGCACCGGGCGAGCGTGCTGACCTCGGTCGTGGACTCGGTGGAGGACACGGTGACCCGGCTCACCATGCGCGGACTCGTGGAACTCGACGACTACGAACGCAAGGCGCTGGTGAAGGACCTGACCGTCGCCTTCTGCTCGGGGCGCGGGGAACAGGGGCCGTGACGGGCGGACTTGACGCGGGCGTGCCGTGACGGGGCCGGACACGTCTTTGATATGGACACAGCCAAGAAACGGCAATAATCTCGAACTTGGTCTAGACCTGCACGCATGAGCTCACTGAACTCCTCACCGAACTCCCCACGTTCTCCAGGAGCGGCAGCATGCGCAAAAAGACCAAGTGGTACGCCGCCGCGCTCGGACTCACCACGGCGGGAGCCTTCGTGCTCACCGCCGGGGGTGCGAGCGGCCACGGCTACACCGACCTCCCCATCAGCCGGCAGAAGCTGTGTCAGAACGGCTCCGTCACCAACTGCGGTGACATCCAGTGGGAGCCGCAGAGCGTCGAGGGCCCGAAGGGCTTCCCGGCGTCCGGCGCGGCCGACGGAAGGATCTGCTCCGCGAACAACACCCGATTCGCCCAGCTCGACAGCCCGAAGACCCCCTCGGGCGCGGCGTGGCCGGCCACCAAGGTGACCGGCGGTCAGAGCTACACCTTCCGGTGGCAGTTCACCGCCATGCACGCCACGACCGACTTCAAGTACTACGTCACCAAGCAGGGCTGGAACCAGAACCACAACCTGGCCCGCTCCGACCTCAACCTCACCCCGTTCCTGACCGTGCCCTACGGCGGTCAGCGGCCCCCGTCCACCCTCTCGCACAGCGGCACGCTGCCGTCCGGGCTCAGCGGACGTCACGTGATCGTCGCGGTGTGGACGGTCGCCGACACGACCAACGCGTTCTACGCCTGCTCCGACGTCACGTTCTGAGCATGGCTTGAGCTCCCCCGGGTCCGCGCACGGGTACGTTCCCTGCACGCCGGCACGACCAGGCCGGCGCCTGGACCTCGGGGGAGCTCATGGAAGCCTTCTTCTACCTCGTGCCGTCGATCATGATCGTCGGCCTGCTGTTCGGCGTGTTCGGGCTCGTCCGCCGCTCCCGGCGGTTCGCCCGGGCCTGGAACGGCGGTCTCACCGCGCGGGCGCGCTGTCTGCGGTCGTACACGACGACCAGCGGCGGCGGCGACACCATGGTCAGCACGACCCTGCACCACGTCTACGAGTTCACCACCCGCGAGGGCCGGGCCGTCCGCTTCGAGGAGGCGAACGGCCCGGGGACGACGATCGAGGGCGACATCGTCACCGTCCACTACGCGGCCGCCCGCCCCGAGGAGGCCACGGCCAAGGCACCCGCCCGCGGCAGGCTCCTCGCCGAGTCGGGCTGTCTGCTGCTCTTCCTCGGCGTGGCCATCGCCTTCTGCGTCTTCTTCATGGTCACCGCCCACTGGATGTTCGCCGAGGCCGACGACTTCATGCCGTAGCCCTCCACATCTGACGGTACGTCAACTACCGTGCGCCGCCATGGAGTCCGTCGCCGAACTCGTAGCGGCCCGGTGGGGCGACCACCGTCCCGGGCTGTGGTGCCAGAACCCCGGAAACCCCGAGGGCCCCGGGAGCACCGGGAGCCCCGGGAGCACCGGGAGAGCCGAGGGCCCCGGGAGCACCGTCCTCACTCACCACCAGGTCGCCGCCGGTGCCGCCGCCCGTGCGGCGCTGCTGGCGGATCTGCTGCCGTCGGGCGGTCCGCCCCATGTCGGGGTCCTGCTGGACAACACCCCGGAGTTCCCGCTCTGGCTGTCGGCCGCCGCCCTCGCCGGCGCGGCCGTCGCCGGGATCAACCCCACCCGGCGGGGCCCCGAACTGGCCCGGGACATCCTGCACACCGAGTGCGGGCTGCTGATCACCGAGCACACCCACCTCCCCCTGCTCAGGGGCCTCGACCTGCCCGGGGTCCGCCTGCTGATCACCGGCACCCCGGAGTACGACGACCTGCTCGCCCCGTACGCGGACGCCCGTCCCGACGCCTCCCGGGCCGGCCCCGCGGACCGGCTCCTCCTCTACTTCACCTCCGGCTCGACCGGCGCGCCCAAGGCCGCGATCTGCACCCAGGGCCGGCTGGCCGCCGCGGGGCGCTCGCTGGCCGGACAGTTCTCCGTGCGGCGGGACGACGTGCACTACGTCTGCATGCCGATGTTCCACGGCAACGCGGTGATCGCGGACTGGGCGCCCGCGCTGGCGGCCGGGGCCGGGGTGGCGCTGCGGCGGCGGTTCTCGGCGTCCGGGTTCCTGGCGGACGTACGGCGCTACCGGGCGACGTACTTCACCTACGTGGGCCGGGCGATCCAGTACGTCCTGGCCACCGAGCCGGGCCCGGACGACCGGGACCACACCCTGCGGCTCGGTTTCGGCACCGAGGCGGGGGCGGTGGACGCGGCGGCCTTCGAGCGACGGTTCGGGGTGCGGCTGGTGGAGGGGTACGGCTCCTCGGAGGGCGGGGCGGCCGTGCAGTGGTCGCCGGGGACTCCGGCGGGGGCGGTCGGGCGGGCGGCGCCCGGTCTCGTCGTCCTCGACCGGGAGACCCGCGCCGAGTGTCCGCCGGCCGTTCTCGACCCGGCCGGTCGGCTGCTGAACGGCGAAGAGGCGATCGGCGAGCTGGTCAACCGGGGACCCCACCCCTTCGAGGGCTACTGGCGCAACCCGTCGGCCGAGGCGGAGCGGCGCCGGACCGACGGGGAGTACTGGACCGGCGACCTCTTCTACCGCGACCGCGACGGCTTCCTCTACTTCGCGGGCCGCACCGACGACCGGCTCCGCGTCGACAGCGAGAACCTGGCCGCCGCGATGATCGAGAACATCCTCGCCCGGTACGAGGGCGCGGCCGCCGTGGCCGTCTACGCGGTGCCGGATCCGGTGACCGGGGACCAGGTGATGGCGGCGCTGGCCGGGTCCTTCGATCCGCTCGGTTTCGCCGAGTTCCTGCTCGCCCAGCCCGATCTGGGGACGAAGATGGCGCCCCGGTTCGTACGGGTCCTGGAGCGGATGCCCGTCACCGCCACGAACAAGATCCACCGGGCGCTGCTGCGGCGGGAGGGGATCCGGTGCGCCGATCCGGTGTGGTGGCGGCCGCCGGGCAGTGCGACGTACCGACGGCTGACGACGGCAGACGCCGACAGCAGGGAAACCGGGGGGAACGCCGAAGGGCCCCTCGTGTCACGAGAGGCCCTTCATCGGTGCGCCGCCAGGGACTCGAACCCCGGACCCGCTGATTAAGAGTCAGCTGCTCTAACCAACTGAGCTAGCGGCGCATGACTCCCGTCCTCCGCCTTCGGCGGCTGACGACGGAGAAAATACTACCCGGTCCGCGGGGGTGCTCCGGACCATGCCGGGAGCACCCGCCGGGCCGCGGGTCGGAGGGGCGTCAGATCGCGAGCGACAGCAGTACCGGTGCCGCGTTCCTGTTCAGGGTCTCGGCGGCCTGGCGGAGCCGGTGGGCGTGCTCGACGGGCAGGGAGAGGGCGAGGCAGCCCGCCATGGAGCCGGCGGTGATCGGGACGGCCGCGCAGACCGTGCCGATCGCGTACTCCTGGAGGTCGAGCGTCGGGACGGTGGGCGGCTGGGCCTCCAGGCGGGAGAGCAGCAGCTTGTCGCTGGTGATGGTGCGCGAGGTGAGCCGGGCCATCTTGTGCCGGGAGAGGTGGTCGCGCCGGCCGTTGTGGTCGAGCTGGCCCAGCAGGCTCTTGCCGAGCGCGGTGGCGTGCGCGGAGGAGCGGAAGTCGACCCACTCGTTGACGGACGGTGTGGCCGGGCCGTCGGCGTACTGGGTGATCGTGACCTCGCCGTCGACGTACCGGCTGATGTAGACGGCGGCGCCGACGGAGTCACGGAGCCGGTCGAGGGTGTGCTGGAGCTGGTCGCGCAGGGCCTGCTCACGATGGTGCGCGGAGCCCAGGCGGGTCAGGGCGTCACCCGTGACGTACGCCCCGTCGGCGATCTGCTCGACGTAGCCCTCGCGGCGCAGCATGCGCAGGAGCGCGGTCAGCCGCTCCGGGGTGAGTCCGGTCTGACGGGAGAGTTCGGCGTCGGTGACACCGGTGGAGTGCCGCGCCACCGTCTCCAGGACGCGCAACGCTTCCTGGGCCGAGCGGTACGGCACGGTCGGCTCGTGCTTCAGCGCCACGGTTTCCCCCCTGGTCGCCTCATGGCCGTGATCCCTGATCCTGGCAGCGAATCACCCTCCACGATATCCGGCAACCGGCTCGTGGGGAGGGGGGTTGAGGGGATTACCCCCTCGCGGCAAGGGGGTTGCTCCTGTGGCATATGCCAACAGCATGCTTGGGGGAGGGAGGGGCGCCACTCGGGGGTGGCGCCCGCCCCCGAGCCTCACAGCACGGCGCTGAGGAACTCCCGCGTCCGCTCCTGCTCCGGCTCGCTGAAGATCTTCTCCGGCGGGCCCGACTCGATGACACGACCCGAGTCGAACATCAGGACCTGGTCGGAGATGTCCCGGGCGAAGCTCATCTCGTGGGTCACGCAGAGCATCGTGATGTCGGTGGTGCGGGCGATGTCCCGCAGCACGTCCAGGACGCCGACCACCAGCTCCGGGTCCAGCGCGGAGGTCACCTCGTCCAGCAGGAGGACCTGCGGCCGCATCGCCAGCGCCCGGGCGATCGCCACCCGCTGCTGCTGGCCGCCGGACAGCTGGGTCGGGTACTTGTCGATGTGCTCCGTCAGGCCCACCAGTTCGAGCAGGTCGCGGGCCCGCTGCTCGGCCTCGTCCTTGGACAGGCCGAGGACGGTGACCGGAGCCTCGGTGATGTTGCGCAGCACCTTCATGTTCGGGAAGAGATTGAACTGCTGGAAGACCATCCCGATGTTCTTGCGGACCTCGCGGACGTGCTTCTCGCCGGCCCGGACCAGCTTCCCGTTGCGCTCCTCGTGGGTCAGGTAGTCGCCGCCGACCCTGATGGTGCCCTCGTCGGGCTCGGTCAGGGTCATCAGCAGCCGCAGGATCGTCGTCTTGCCGGAGCCCGACGGGCCGATCAGCGTGACGTGCTTGCCGGAGTCGACGGAGAAGTCGAGCCGGTCCAGGACGGTGTTGTCGCCGAAGCGCTTGGTGACCTTGTCGAACCGGATCAGTTCACTGCCGTCCACCGGCGGATTGGCGAGGAGTTCGGTGTTCTCTGCGGGATTGGTGTCAGCGGACAAGGCGTCGCTCCAGGGCTCGGATCAGGAGGGAGGCGGGGTAGGCGATGACGATGAAGGCCACGCCCACGACGGTGAGCGCCTCGGTGGTGAAGGTCTCGTTGCTGAAGGCCTGGGCCTCGCCGAGCATGTCGAAGGCCCCGATGGTCGCGATCATCGGGGAGTCCTTGAGCATGGCGACGACGTAGTTGCCCAGCGGCGGGACGACGCGGCGGATCGCCTGCGGAAGGATCACCGCCCGCCAGGTGCGCCCCTTGGACAGGCTCAGCGCCGTGGCCGCCTCCCACTGGCCGGCCGGGACACCGTCGATGCCCGCGCGGTAGACCTCCGCGGTGTAGGTGGAGTAGTGCAGTCCGAGGCCGACGATGCCGGTGGTGAGCGGCGACATCGACGGGCCGAAGTTGGGGACCACGTAGAAGAGGAAGAAGAGCTGCACCAGCAGCGGTGTGTTGCGGATGAACTCCGTGACGGCGACGACCGGCCAGCGCACCCAGGCCTGCGCGGACCGCTGTGCCAGCGCCCACACCAGGCCCAGCGCGAAGGCGATCAGGGTGCCGATGGCCAGGGCCTGCAGGGTGACGAGCACGCCGTCCCAGAACCGCGGCATGAAGTCGTCCACGACGTTCCAGTCCCAGCTCATCCCATACCTCCCGCGGACTGCGAACCGGCCTGCAGGCTTTCGCCGCGGGCGCCGGGTTTCCTGGTCGTCCGGCCGTTCTTCGCCGGCAGCTGCCCGATACCGGCCTTCGCCCTGCGCTCCAGCAGCCGCATACCGCGGGTGATGACGAAGGCGAGAACGAAGTAGAGGACCAGCAGCAGGGTGTAGACCGGGGTGGTCTCGTTGGTGCCCAGCCGGAGCAGATTGCCGGCGAACGTCATGTCGGCCACGGTGATGACCGACACCAGGGCGGTGCCCTTCAGCAGCTCGATCAGCAGGTTGTTGAACGGCGGCACCATCTCGGGCCACGCCTGGGGCAGTTCGATCAGGCGCAGCCGCTGCAGGCGGGTGAAGTTGAGGGCGATGCCCGCTTCCTTCTGAGCCGGCGTGACGGCGGCCAGTGAACCGCGCACGATCTCGGAGCCGTAGGCGCCGTAGGTCAGGCCGAGCGCGCTGACGCCGGCCCACAGGGGTACCAGCTGCCAGCCGAAGAGGGGCAGGGCGAAGAACATCCAGAACATCAGCACCAGCGCCGACATGCCACGGAAGACCTCGAAGTAGGTCCCGGCGAGGAAGCGGACGATCCAGAACTGCGACCCGCGGGCGAGACCGATGCCGAAGGAGATGGCGGCGCCGAGGGCCGCGGAGAGCACCGTCACCTGGACCGTGACCCAGACCCCCGGCAGGAACCAGGTGGTGAAGAACTCGGAAGTCATCATCAGCCGCACAGCTCCTTCGCCGTGAGGTCCGTCATGTCGGCCTTGGTGAAGCCGAAGGGGCCGACGATCCGCAGGAGTTCCCGGTAGTCGTCCTGCTTGAGCTTCAGCAGCTCCTTGTTGAACGCGTCCCGGAAGTTCTTCTCGGACTGCCGGAAGGCGAATCCGCCCGCGCCGTAGGCGGGCTTGCCGTCGACCACGGGCTGGAACGGCTCGGTGGCCGACACGCGGTTGGAACCCGCCACCGCCGACTTGACCGTGATGCGGGTGCCCGCGAAGGCGTCCACCCGGCCCTGTGCCACCGCGTCGAGCCCGGCCACCTGGTCCGGCAGGACCAGCACATCGGCGATGCCCGCGGCCTTGGCGTAGTCGATCTGGGCGTAGGCCTTCCCGGAGGCCAGCTTGAGGCCCTTCTTCTTGACGTCCTCATACGTCTTGATGCCGTGCGGATTGCCCTTCTTGACGATGAAGGAGTCCAGCATCAGGTAGTCCGGGTCGGCGAACAGCACCTGTTCGCACCGCAGGGGATTGATGTACATCCCGGCCGACACCACATCGAACTGCCGGGCCTTCAGCCCGGGTATGAGGGCACCGAAGTCCACCGGCACCGGCTTGACCTCGCCGATGCCGAGCTTCTTGAAGATCACTTTCGCGATCGCGGGTGCTTCCCCGGTGGCCTGTCCGTCGTCTCCGACATAGCCGAAGGGCGGTTCACTGGCGATGCCGATCTTCACGGATCCCTGATCCCGCAAGGTGTCCAGGAGGCTGCCTCCCAACACCTTTCCGTCTCCCGGGACGCGGCTGCAGCCGACCACCCCGAGACCCCCCGCCGCGCTCAGCGCCGCTCCGGCGAGCAGCGAGCGGCGGCTGAGTCTTCCGTGGCGGCCGTTGTCGGTTCCTGATCGATGTGCGTGTGGTCGAGCCATAGGCGCGCCGCTACCCGACTTCATACGAGTTACACGGGTCGCTTTCGGCCCCGGTCGTCACCGAGGCCGCCTTGACCGCGGGTGGACCATGGAACGCATGGCTGACCGATACATCGAAGTCTCGCTGGTCAAGCGCGGAATCACCGCCACGGCGCAGCTGCTCGACGATCGTGCGCCGATCACCTGCGCGGCCGTCTGGGATTCCCTTCCGCTCGCCGGAGACGTCTACCACGCCAAATACGCCCGTAACGAGATTTACGCCCTTTTCCCGCCTTTCGCGACATCCGAACCACCGCTGGAGAACCCGACCGTCACTCCCATCCCTGGAGATCTCTGCTATTTCTCCTTCGCGGGAGCGGAGCTCGGCACCCGGGCCTACGGCTACGACCGCGAGGTCCGCCCCGGCACCACGGTCGTCGACCTGGCCCTCTTCTACGAACGCAACAACCTGCTCCTCAACGGCGACGTCGGCTGGGTCCCGGGCATCGTCTGGGGGCGGATCGTGGAAGGCCTGGAGGAGATGGCGGAAGGGTGCAACGACCTGTGGCGGACGGGCGCGGCGGGAGAGACGCTGCGGTTCCGGCGTTCCGGCCCGCCCGGGGGCGCCCCTGCCGGGTGACGGGCCGGGGTGAGAGTGAGGGGCCGGAGCGAGGGTGCGGGGCGCGGGCTACGACCACCCGCGCAATGCGTGACCCGCCCGTAGCACCAGGTCGTCCCGGTGGCGGGCGGCCACGATCTGCAACCCCACCGGCAGCCCGTCGCCGTCCGTGCCCACCGGGACGGTGGCCGCGGGCTGCTGGGTGAGGTTGAAGGGGTAGGTGAAGGGCGTCCACCCCGTCCAACGCCGGTGCCCCGACCCGGCGGGCACCTCGACGCCCGCCTCGAACGCCGTGATCGGCAGCGTCGGGGTGAGCAGCAGGTCGTAGGTGTCGTGGAAACGGCCCATGCGGCGGCCCAGTTCCATCCGGACGTCCACCGCGGACAGATAGTCGAGGGCGGAGTACCGCGCGCCTTCGGCGCAGATCTCGCGCAGCCCCGGGTCGAGCGCCCCCCGACGGTCCGCCCGCAGCCGTCGGGTCACCTGGGCCGCCCCGGCGAACCACAGGGTGTGGAAGGCGTCCACCGGGTCGGTGAAGTCCGGGTCGGCCTCCTCGACGTACGCGCCGAGCTCCGCCAGCCGCTCCACCGCCCGCCGCACCGCAGCCGCGACCCCCGGCCGTACCGCGACCTGTCCGCCGAGCGACGGCGAGTACGCCACCCGCAGTCCGCGCACGCCCCGGTCGAGCCCCGCCCGGAACGACCCGTCCGCCGGCCCCAGCGCCGACCAGTCCCGTGAGTCCGGCACGCCGATCACGTCGAGCAGCAGCGCCGCGTCCGCCGCGTCCCGGGTCATCGGACCCACGTGCGCCAGCGTGCCGAAGGCGCTCGCCGGGTACAACGGCACCCGGCCGTACGTCGGTTTCAGCGCGAAGATCCCGCAGAACGCGGCCGGGATCCGGACACTGCCCCCGCCGTCGGTCCCCAGCGACAGCGGCCCCGCGCCGAGCGCCACCGCGGCCGCGCTCCCGCCGCTGGAACCGCCCGCCGTGCGCGACGGGTCGTGCGGGTTGCGGGTCACACCGGTCAGCGGGGAGTCCGTCACCCCCTTCCAGCCGTACTCGGGGGTGGTCGTCTTGCCGACGAGGACCGCGCCGGACTCGCGCAGCCGGGCGACTGCAGGGGCGTCCTCGTCCCAGGAGCCGGACGGGTCGACGGACTTCGAGCCGCGCAGGGTCGGATGGCCCTTCAGCAGCAGGATGTCCTTGACCGTCACCGGCACCCCGTCCACCGGCCCGGCCGGCTCCCCGCGCCGCCACCGCTCCCGAGAGGCTTCCGCCTGCGCCAGCGCCTCGTCGCCGAGGATCCGTACGAACGCGTTCACCTCCGGCTGGATCCGCTCCGCCCGGTCCAGGGCCGCGCGGGTGGCCTCCACGGGGCTGAACTCGCCCTTGCGGTAACCGTCGAGGAGCTCGGTCGCCGTGAGTGTGGTGAGGTCGGTCATGCACCCTCCCGAAGCCGGGGACGTCAGTGTCCGGGCACGTATCCGCGCTGCTTGTCGACCACGTTCCTCAGCGGCCGGCCCGCCGCCCACCGCTCGAACAACTCCACGAACTGCGCGCCGAGTTCGTCCCGCCAGCCGACCGTGTCACCGCTCATGTGGGGCGAGATCAGCAGCCCCGGGACCTGCCACAACGGGCTGTCGGCGGGGAGGGGTTCGGTGGTGAGGACGTCCAGGGCGGCGCCCGCGATCCACCGCCGCTCCAGGGCCCGCACCAGCGCGTCCTCGACGACCAGCGGTCCGCGGCCGACGTTCACGAAGCGGGCGGAGGGCTGCATCACGCCGAACCGCCGGGTGTCGAACATGCCGTGCGTCTGCTCGGTGAGCGGGGCGGCCGCGATCACCCAGTCGGCGCGGGCGAGGAGCCGGTCCAGGTCCTGGGGTCCGTGGATGCCGGTGCGCGGGACGCGGCCGACGACGGCCGTGGTCACGCCGAGCGCCTTCAGGGTGCGGGCGATCGCCCGTCCGATCGGCCCCGACCGGACGACGACGGCCCGGGTCCCGGAGACCCGCCCGCCCTCCCGGTGCCGCCACTCGCCCCGCTGCTGAAGCTCCCAGCTCCGCGGCAGATCCTTCGCCATCGCCAGGACCAGCGCGGCGACGTACTCGGCGATCGGCTCGTCGAAGATCCCGCGGGCGTTCGTCACCACCGTGTCCGAGGCGGCCAGCTCGGGGCAGAGCAGGTGGTCCACGCCGGCGCTCGCCGTGTGCACCCAGCCGGGCCGCGGCCCCTCGCCGGGCCAGGCGGCGCGCACCGCGTGCGAGGTGAAGTCCCAGACCAGCAGGACGTCCGCCCCGGGCAGCCGCTCGGCGAGGGAGGCCTCGTCGGTGTGCAGCACCCGGGCCCGCCCGGTGAGGCGCCCGAGCCGGGGCGGGGGATCGCTGTCCAGCACGAGAACCGTGGGCAGAGCTGCGGGGACGACGGCCATCCGATGCCCCCTCCGTCCGTGACCAAGTGCCTGACGTGCGCGGATTGACCACGTTCGCACCCGAACCTACCGTCGTCAACACGGCCGTGCGTACGGCTCGTTGCGCATCCTGTCTCCCGGTGAGGGCGGTGCCCGCAATGGACGTCACCTTTCTCGGCGGCCCCCGCGCGCAGCGCGGCCTCGGGGTCGTCGCCCCCTTCGACTTCGCGCTGGACCGCGAGCTGTGGCGCTGGACGCCGGACGACGTCTCGCTCCACCTGACGCGCACGCCGTACGTCCCCGTCGAGGTCAGCCTGGATCTCGCCCGCCGGGTGAGCGAGCACGAGACCCTCAGGGACGCCGTCCGCACCCTGATCGCGGTCGCCCCCGAGACCGTCGCCTATGCCTGTACCTCGGGCAGCTTCGTCGGCGGGCTCGCGGGGGAGCGGGCGATGTGCGAGGCGATGACCAGGGCCGGTGCGACACCGTCCGTGACCACCTCGGGCGCGCTGATCGAGGCGCTGACGGAGCTGGGCGCCCGCCGGGTTGCCCTGGTGACGCCGTACACGGAGTCGGTGACGCGCTCGCTCGAGGAGTACGTGGCCGAGGCGGGCGGCACGGTCACCGGACGCGCGTTCATGGGATTGACCCGGCACATCTGGAAGGTTCCGTACCGGGAGGTGGTGGAGATGGCCCACCGGGCGGTGCCCGCGCCCGCCACCGCCGACGTGCTGTTCATCTCCTGCACCAACCTGCCGACCTACGACGTCATCCCCCAACTGGAGGCCGAACTGCGGATACCGGTGATCTCGGCCAACCAGGTGACCATGTGGGCGGCGCTGCGCCGACTGGGTACCCGAGCGGTGGGACCGTATCAAGCGCTGCTGGACACTTCGGCACGCGTGTGGCCCCCCGGGCTGCCGGACACCCGGGTACCGCGGGAACTTCCCGTGCCGCAGGAACCCCCGGTCCTGCCGGACGAAGAGCAGCAGGAAGGCTGGACATGACCGCACTCGGTTTCCTCTATCCGGGCCACTCGGCCGAGGACGACTACCCCCGTATCGAGCAGCTCCTGGGCAGTGACATCCGCCTGGACCTGGTCCACACGGACATCGGCGAGGACGCGCACAGGGTCGACGCGCTGCGCGAGATGGGCGCGCCGCACCGGCTGGCGAAGGGCGTCGAGCAGTTGCGGCTGGCCGGCGCCGAGGCGGTCGTGTGGGCCTGCACCAGCGGCGGCTTCGTGCACGGCTGGGAGGGCGCCCAGGAGCAGGTGCGCGCCCTGGCCACGGCCGCCGGGATGCCGGCCTCCTCCACCTCCTTCGCCTTCGTGCACGCGGCCCGCGAGGTCGGCGCCGGGCGGGTCGCCGTCGGGGCGACGTACCCGGACGACGTGGCGGGGCTGTTCGCGGGGTTCCTGCGGGCGGGCGGAGTGACGGTGACCGGCGTCCACAGCGCCGGGATCGTCACGGCGGCCGAGGTCGGCACCTGGGGCGAGGCGGAGGTGTTCGCCCTCGCGCGGGCGGCCGACGCGCCCGATGCCGGGGCGATCCTGCTGCCCGACACCGCCCTGCACACGGCCGCGTTCCTCCCCGCCCTGGAGAAGGAGTTCGGCAAGCCCGTCCTCACCGCCAACCAGGTCACGGTCTGGGAGGCCCTGCGCCTCACCGACCGCCGGGTGAACGCCCCGGGCCTGGGCGTCCTGTTCACCCGGGAGCCGATCGTGCAGGTGTGACCGGCCGGTCGCACCGGTCGATCGCACCGGTCGGTCCGGCAGGCCGGCCGGTGCGACCGGGAATAAACGGGGACACCCTCCTGTTATCCGCCGCAGGACAGTGCACGGTCGACAACAGGAGGACCCCCGTGGCGGCGGACGAGACGGTGAGCGATGTGACGGAGGCGGACGAGATCCGAGGGGTGGCCCAGGGCAGCGCACCGGTGCCGCTCTCCGTGCTGGACCTGGTCACCGTCGGCTCGGGTCGCACCGCCACCGACGCCCTGCGCACCAGCGTCGACCTCGCGCGGTTCACCGAGTCGCGCGGCTTCCACCGCTACTGGGTCGCCGAGCACCACTCGATGCCGGGCGTCGCCTCCTCCTCGCCCGCGGTGATCCTCGCCCACCTCGCCGCCCACACCGACCGCATCCGGCTCGGCTCGGGCGGTGTGATGCTGCCCAACCACGCGCCCCTCGTCATCGCCGAGCAGTTCGGCACCCTGGAGGCGCTGGCCCCCCGCCGCATCGACCTCGGCCTCGGCCGCGCCCCGGGCACCGACGGCGCGACCGCCGCCGCGCTGCGCCGCACCGCCACCCTGCACGAGGGCGCCGACGACTTCCCCGAGCAGCTCGCCGAGCTCACCCGTTTCCTGGACGACGACTTTCCCGACGGCCACCGCTACCGCCGTATCCACGCGATCCCCGGCCCGGTCCAGGGCACGTCCCCCGGCGGGGTGCAGTCCCCGCACCGGCCGCCCGTCTGGCTGCTCGGCTCCTCCGGCTTCAGTGCCCGGCTGGCCGGTGTGCTCGGCCTGCCCTTCGCCTTCGCGCACCACTTCTCGGCGCAGAACACCGTCCCGGCCCTCGACCTGTACCGGGAGTCCTTCCGGCCGTCCGAGGTGCTAGCCGAGCCGTACGCGCTGATCGGCGTCTCCGTGCTCGCCGTCGACGACGCGCGCGAGGCCCGCCGTCAGGTCCTGGCCACCGGCCTCAACATGATCCGGCTGCGCGGCGGCCGCCCCGGCCTGTTCCCCTCCCCCGAGGAGGCGGAGGCGCACGAATTCAGTCCGCTGGAAAGGGAGTTCGTCGACTCCTGGGGCGCGAACATCATCCACGGCACGGCCGACGAGGTCCGCTCCGGCCTCGACGACCTCCACAAGCGCACGGGTGCCGACGAGTTGATGCTCACCAGTCACGCCCACCGCGGTGAGCTGCGCCTGCGCTCCTACGAACTCGTCGCGGACGCCTACGGGTTGCCGACGGCGTAGGTCTCGGTCCCCATCAGCTCGGAGATACGGTCCGGCGACACCGGGCGGGAGTACAGCCACCCCTGTCCGGTGTCGCAGCCGATGCTGCGCAGCCGGGTCGCCTGCGCGGAGGTCTCGACGCACTCGGCGGTGACGGTCAGTCCCAGGCGGTGGGCGAGGTCGATCATCGCCTCGACGACGACCTGGTCGGCCGGGTTCGGCGGGGAGCCCGCGCCCTCGTACTGGAAGCCGCGGACGAACGAGCCGTCGAGCTTCAGCACCGACACCGGCAGCCGGCTCAGATAGGCGAGGTTGGAGTAGCCGGTGCCGAAGTCGTCGATGGCGATGCCGACGCCCATGTCGCTGAGGGCCTGGAGCGCCTGGAGCGGCCGTCCCGCCGAGCCCATCACGGCCGACTCGGTGAGTTCCAGCTGGAGCAGGTGCGGCGCGAGCCCGGTCTCGGCGAGGATCTCCGCCACATCCGCCACCAGGTCGGAGTCCCACACCTGACGCACCGCCACATTGACGCTGACGAACAGCGGCGGATCGTCCGGATTGTCCAGCTGCCACTGCCGTGCCTGGCGGCAGGCGGTGGCCAGAACCCATCGGCCGAGCGGCACGATCGAACCGTCCTCCTCGGCCAGCGCGACGAACCGATTCGGCGACAGCAGCCCGAACCGGGGGTGATCCCAGCGGACCAGCGCCTCCACACCGCGCAGCCGGCCGTCCGACATGCCGACCAGCGGCTGGTAGTCGAGGCGGAACTCGCCGCGCTCGATGGCCGGACGGAGCGTGGAGGCCAGCGCCTGCCGGGTCATCAGATGGGCGTTGCGCTCGGGGTCGAACAGGGTCCAGCGGTCCTTGCCGTCCACCTTCGCCCAGTACAGGGTCGTGTCGGCGGCCTGCATCAGACCGGTCGCCGTGGTGCCGGCCGCGTGCCGCTCCACCACCCCGATCGACGCGGAGACGTTCAGCCGGTGCCCGGCCAGGTCGAAGGGGGCCTGGAGCGCCTTGAGCACGGACTCGGCGAGGTCGGCCAGCTGCTCGGTGCCGGTGGAGTCCTCGACCAGCAGGGCGAACTCGTCGCCGCCCAGCCGGGCCACCAGCGGCACGCTCGGCCGGGTCTGCCCGGCCTGCTCGGCACTCTCCGTCAGCCGTTCGGCGACGGCGGCCAGCAGCAGGTCGCCGACCCGGTGACCGAGGGTGTCGTTGACCGCCTTGAAGCCGTCCAGGTCCAGGTAGCACAGGCCGATCCGGCCGGTCCCGCTCTGCTCGTACGCCTCCGCCTCCAGCGCCGCGGACACCCGCTCGAAGAACAGGGTCCGGTTGGGCAGCCGGGTGACCGGGTCGTGCATCTGGAGATGCCGCAGTCTCGCCTGGAGGTCACGGTGAGCGCTCACGTCGGCGACCGACAGCAGTACGCCGGGCATGTCCGCGTCGAGCGGGGACACCGTGACCTGTGCCCACAGTGAGCGCCCGTCGGGCTGCTTCAGGCGCCGGGTGCAGCGCAGTCTCGCCTGCCGGCCGCGCAGCACCTCGCGGTAGGCGTGCCAGGTGCGCGCGTCGGAGGTCAGGTCCAGCAGGTCGGAGGCGACCCGTCCGACCAGGCCCGCGCTCCCGCCGCCGAGCAGCGCGCCGAGCGCGTCGTTGGCGTCGACGATGCGACCCTCGCCGTCGACCACGGCCATGGCGAGGGGTGCCGCCGCGAAGACGGAACGGTAGGCCGGTGGTCGGTCGACCAGGAGCCCGCTTTCCGTACTGTCGATGTCACTCTCTGTGACGGCTGACCGGTCGAGGTCTGCCGCGGGCGTCGGCCCTTCGGACGTTCCGCTCACCGCTCGCTCCCGCAGTGCACTCGATCGCTGTCCGTGCAGGAAAGTCTGCCGATCATAGAGGCTGCCCCCGGACCCGCGCAGCCACTGCCCAGTGTCCCCGAACAACCGGCCTTTCTGACAGATCGTTTCTGCCCGCACCTGGCCCGGTTCTGTGGGGGGACGACCGCTTGTGACGTTCCGTGAGAATTCCGGGGGTGTCGAGGTGATGCCCGCTTTCTGGCTCCTCACTCGTCCGGGGTAGACAAACAGGGCGTAGTACGACAATTTCACACAGGCTGGGTGGCGGTGTCCTGTGAACCGCCTTCCGGAGGTCTCTGTGCCGCGACTGCCGCGACGTGTGCGACTGCTTCCGCGCCCCCGACTGCGCAGTACGGCGGCCGTGTTCACCACCCTCTCGGCGCTGGTCGCGAACTCGCTCGTCGGCGGTCCCTCGGTCGCCGAGCCCTTCTCGCCCGCCCCGTGCGCCCTGACCCGCACCGCGGCCCACCACTCGGAGGGCGTGGACACCTGGAACGGCGCCTACCCCCGGCCGGCCCGTTCCCTCGACGCGGTGATGGTCTTCCTGTCCTTCCCGGACCGGTTCCCGACGACCTCCCCCGACGAACTGGCCGCCGACCACTTCCCGGCCACCAGCACCTTCTTCCGGCAGGCGTCCTACGGGAAGTTCGCCCTGCGCGCGCATCCGCTGAAGCGCTGGATCAGCATGCCGAAGCCGTCCACCGCGTACGCCATACAGCGCGACTGGGACGCCGACAGCCGGGCCGCCTACCTGCACGACGCGCTGGCCGCCGCCGACCCCCACGTGGACTTCTCCCGCTACGACGTCGTCTACTTCGTGGCCGACCCGGACGCGCCGGGCGTCGACTCGGACGCCACGAAGGTCGTCAACCTGGACACCCCGCTGAACGCCGACGGCGCGGACATCCGCCGGGTCGTCACCGTCTTCGAGCAGCATCCCCCGGACCGTCTCGTCCTCGCCCACGAGACCGGCCACGTCTTCGACCTGCCCGACCTCTACCACCGCCCCGTCGACGGCAAGGGCGACTGGGACACCTACGTCGGCGACTGGGACCTGATGGGCAGCCAGTTCGGCCTCGCCCCCGACCTCTTCGCCTGGCACAAGTGGAAACTGGGCTGGCTGGACGAGCGCCAGGTGGTGTGCGTACGGGGGCCGGGTCCGACCCGGCTGACCCTGGAACCGCTGAGCGCCGGGCCGGGCGTGCGGGTCGCCGGCGCCTCCGGGGCGCCGTCCTTCGGGCTCGGCAACGGGCCCAAGCTGGCCGTGGTGCGCACCGGCCCCGACAGCGCGCTCGCCTTCGAGGCGCGCGGCCCGGCGGGCAACGACCGGGCGGCCTGCCGCACCGGCATCCTCGTCTACCGCGTCAGCAGCGGCGCCCGGTCCGGCCGGGGCCCGGTCGAGGTGATCGACGCCCACCCGCGCACCGAGGCCTGCTGGGAGGACTCGGTCTACCCGCCCCTCGCGGACGCCCCGGTCGCCCTCGGCGAGAGCTTCACGGTGCCGGGCAACGGCGTACGGGTGGACGTGGAGGGGCGCACGGTGTCGGGGGAGTGGACGGTGAAGATCACACCGGGGACGAAGCTGTGACCGTTCCTGCGCCGCCCGGGACGTGACCCGTCCCGGACGTGACCTGTTTCGGACACGCGAAAGGCCCCTCGCTCTCGCGAGGGGCCTTTGCCGGAGGGGGTGTGGGTGGCGTAGCCCCCACAGTGCGCGGCGCAGCCGCGCAGGAATGACGACGGCGGGGCTGGTTCGCGCTTTCTGCGAACAAGCCCCGCCGTCGATGTCGTGCGCCGCCAGGGACTCGAACCCCGGACCCGCTGATTAAGAGTCAGCTGCTCTAACCAACTGAGCTAGCGGCGCCTGCTGACGTCGTAGACCTTAGCATCCTGGTCCTGGGGAGGAGAAATCGAAATCCGCACGGCCGAACGGGCCGCCCGGACGGCCGCCCACAGCAGGATCTCCGGGCCGGGCAGCCAGGGATGACGGGTGTCCGGGGCGACCATCCAGCGCGTCGACGCGCCGTCCCCGGCAGGGGTGAGCGCGGGCACGGTCACCGCGTCGCCCGTGCCGTGACACAGCAGCGGCGGCACCGTCGCGGTACGGCCGTCCCGGCGGCCTTCGGCGCTCCACTCCTCCCACTCCAGCAGCGAGGGCAGGCGCTGGGCCGTGCCCGGCGCCGCGAACAGCAGCGTCCGCCCGCGGAACGCGGCCACCGGCCCGGAGCCCGGCCCTTCGCCCCACAGCCGGTCGAGCATCAGTCGCCCGAACATCGCGGGCGCGCTGACGATGTCGAACGCCGAGCCGCAGGGCAGCACCACCGGAGCCTGCGGCCGCTCCTCCCAGAAGGCGAGCGTGCTGCGCGGATATGTCCCGGCGGAGGCCAGCCAGGCGGCGCCGTCCGGGGTGACGCCGATGGGTTCGTCGCATGCGCTGCTCATACCTCCAGGTCTACCGGGGGTGAGCGGACGAATTCACAGGGTTGCGGGAAACCGGGACGGGAGGGGACGGGGAGGAGTATCTTGCCCGCCCGGCATATGCCAGGCGGGCGGGCGGGCGGGTTGGGCAGGGCGGACGCGGCGCGGCGGGCGCGGCGCTCAGACGGGGTCGGCGCTCAGACGGGGTCGGCGTGCCCCCGGCCCTCCGTGTCGCCCCGCAGCAGATCCCGGCCGAACTCGACCATCTTCTTCGCGTAGTCCTCGGTCCACTCGGCCCGTTCGCCGATGTCCGCCGGCGTCAGCCGGTCGAAGCGGCGCGGATCGGCGAGCTGTGCGGCCGCCATGGCCTGGAACTCCACCGCCCGGTCGGCGGCCGCCCGGAACGCGAGCGTCAGTTCCGTCGCCCGCGCGAGCAACGCGGCCGGATCGTCTATCGACTCCAGGTCGAAGAAGTGCTCCGGATCACCGGCCGCCTCGGCGGGCTCGAAGAGCAGGGGCGCGGGGCGAAGCCGCGGTTCGTTCCGACGCGGCGTGGGCTCCGCCATGTCTTCTCCTCCTCGTACGGTTCGGATGGCTCCACGGGTGGACAGCACCGGTGGAGTGGACCACCCTCCATTGTCCCCCGGTCGCGCAAGAGGCCCTCGGCCCCGCAGTCTCAAGGCTCCCGGCCGCCCCGATGTTCCCGCCGGGTCACGGCCTCGGGCCTCCGGTGCTCCGGCCCGTTCAAGGTCTCCAGGGCACCCGGTGTTCCGCGAGGTGCGCCAGCACCGCGTGGTTCGCCTCCCAGCCGTCCGGGAACTTCACGAGGGTCCCCAGCTGGACCGGTTCCGTCGACGGATAGGCGTCCAGGAGGTCGCCCACGCCCGCCCGGCACACCACCACGCACGCGTGCCGGTGGCGGGAGGCCAGGACGCACAGGCGGCCCGTCTCCAGGTGGAAGGCGGTGGCGTCGGGGCGGCCGGAGAGCGGGTGGAGGATCACCGTGACGTCGAACTCCATGCCCTGGAGCCGGTTCGCCGTGTCCACCGTCACGTCCGCGACGCCCAGCTCCGCCAGTGCCGCCCGCACCGCCGCCGCCTGGTCGCGATGGGCGGTGCCGACCGCGACCCGGTCGGCGGTCAGCGGGGTCGGGTCGGGGGAGAGCTCCGAGGTGGCCGCGCCGCCCCGGTCCAGCAGCCGCCGGACGACCGTCGCGACGGCCCGCACCGCCTCCGGGTCGGTCCTGGGCGTGTGCCGGGCGGGCAGCTCCAGCAGGCCCCAGCCGGACTCCGCCGCCTCGTCGATCACCCGGTCGGTGCCGGAGCCGTCCGGCGGCACCGCGAAGGACAGCCGCCGGTCGCCGTGCCCGGTGCCGCTGCGGAACGGGGTGTACGGGTAGAACGCGTCGGAGACCAGGGGCGCCGCCGTCGCCGGAAGCCGCCAGGACACCGGCAGCCGGTGCTGCGGCAGCTGGGGATTGTGCGCGAGCAGGGTGCTCACCGCCGAGGCCGACGGATCGTAGGACAGGCCCGCCCACTGCTCGCCGCCCACGATCGAGAACGGGTCCAGCTGCCCCGGGTCGCCCACGAACAGCGCCCGCTCGAACAGCCCGGCCACGGCCAGCAGCCCGTCCGACCGCATCTGGTACGCCTCGTCCACGATGGCGTGCCGCCACGGCTCGTCGACCTTCACATGCGCCCACTTGGCGGCGGTGGAGATCACCACCGGCAGTCCCGCCAGCTCCGCCGCCTTCGCCGACTTCCGTACGTTCGGCAGCTCGTCGAGCACCTTGTCGTACGGGTCGGCGTCGCTGCTGTGCAGCCGGCCCACCGGCAGTCCGGGGTTCTTCCCCGCGAGCCGTACGACCAGGTCGTCGACCTGCGCGTTGGTCTGCGCGACCACCATCAACGGCCGCCCCGCGTCGGCCAGTTCCAGCGCCGCCCGGACGACGAGCGTGGACTTGCCGGCGCCGGGCGGGGAGTCGACGACCACCCCGCGCGCGGTGCCGTGCAGTGTGTCGCGCAGGATCGCGTCGGTGGCGCGGGTGGCGGCGGTACCGGGGTCGAAGGCGGCCTCGGTGGTCACAGCACATCCTCCTGGGTGACGGAATCGGGGACCTCGGGCGCCTGCTCGCCCGGCGGACCGCCGTGCGTCCACGGCGTGTCCTCCGGATCGGGCAGCTTCGCGCCGCCGCGCTGCTCGTGTTCGAAGAGCGTGAAGCAGAGCCGGTCGCCCTTCTCGGGCACGGACCCCACCTCGGGCTCCTTGCCGCGGCCCATCTTGTCGACGATCCGGAGCACCAGCAGGCCGTCCTCCTCCTCGCCGTCCCGCCCCACGAACTCGGCCGCCTGCGGCTTCCCGCCCAGCGACCGGAACACCTTCGCCCGCTCCCCGAGATGCGGCCGGTCGTCCGTCATTACGGTGACCAGCGGGCGCGGGCTCGGCCGCTTGCTCTCGCTGTACGCCATGACCACGTCGACGACCTCGCCCGCGAACGCCTCCCCGGCCAGCCGCCGTCCCGCCATCACCAGCGGGTCGTCGAGCGCCTCCTGCGCCTCCAGCCGGGCCTGTTCGCGCTCGCGGGTGGCGAGCTTGTTGGCGGCGGTGACCGCGTCGTCGCGGCGCGGCTGCGGGGGCTCACCGGCGACGACCCGGTCGCGGTGGCCGGTGAACGACCAGCGGTCGCGCGTCCACCGCTCCTCGACGTGCGCGCCCTCCGGCAGCGCCCGCAGCAGGTCCAGGCCCTCCCACACCTTGTTCCAGGTGGGCAGCGTCCGGCTCTTCACCAGCTCGCGGATCTCCTGCTCGGCCGCGGTGAGGGCGCCCAGCCGGTCGTCGGCCTGGAGACCGTCCTCGGCGGCCGCCAGGGCGGTACGCGCGCGGTCGTAGCGCTCGATGGCGGGGGCGAGCAGTTTGTTGTCGAACGCCGGGTCGGTCGCCGGACCGGCCGGCGGGCACCGCAGCTGTCCGGCGGCGTCCCGCGCGAGTTCCGCGCGCAGCGCCGCCTGCGCGCCCGTCTCACCCGGCGGCGGGGCGATCCAGGCGAGCTGTGCCCCCAGGTGCTGGTCCTCCAGGCTGGACTGCCCGGTCGCCCAGTGCCGCCCCAGGACCTCCGTCATCGCCGTCAGCAGCGAGGAGCCGGGCACCCGGGACCGCTCCCCGAAGTGGGTCAGCCACCGCCCGAGCAGCGGCACGCGCGCAGGCGCGGGATACGGCGTCTCCGGGTCCTGCTCCGCCGTCCGCCGAAAGCGCATGGAGCGGCCCAGGAGGCGTACGAAGTCGACGCCCGCGCGGCTCGGGACGATCAGCTGGGGCGCGTCGGCGCACAGCTCGACCTCGACCTTGACGCGTTTGCCGGTCTCCGGGTCGGTCTCGCTGCGCTCGGCGGCCTCGACGACGTCGGCGTAGGAGTCGAGGTACGGCAGGACGACGTCGGCCAGTTCGGCGAGGAACGCGAACCTCAGCTCGCGGTCGCGCGGCTGCGCCACGACGAGCAGCCGCGGCGCCGCCCGGTCGATGCCGACCAGCGCGCCCAGCGGGGCACCGGCCTCACCGGCGGTGGTCAGCGGCACGAAGACCAGCGGCCGCTCGGACAGGTGCCGGTGCCGGACGGTGGCGGTGGGCTGGGCGCGGCCGGTGGTGACGGCCTCGAGGCGGGCGAGGGTGGTGATCAGTGACACATCGTCCCCAGGGCCTCGGTGCGCAGCCGTGCGGCCCGGCGCAGGGCGGCCACCGCGGGATCCCGCGGATCGCCGCTCTCGCCGCGCGCCGCCGCCAGGACGTCCTCGACGGTCGTCAGCCCGCCCAGTTCGGCCCGCACGGAACGGCCCAGGGAGGTGACCGCGCCGGCCGCGCGGGACCGCTCACGGCAGTGGAACGCCAGCTCGCAGGCGGCCAGGCACTCGGGCGCGTACGCCGCCGGGACCGCCTCGACGGCCGCGGTGAGCTGCTCGGCGGGCAGCTCGGGGGAGAAGCAGGTGCCCTCGGGGAGGGTGTCGGCGATGTCCTCGATGCGGGTGAGGCGGGCCAGCTGGCGGCTGGTGACCGCGCGCTGCTTGCGCACGTCCACGGCGGAGGCGGTGGGCAGGTTGGAGAAGTCCTTGGGGCAGACCAGGAGCACCCGGTGGCGCACGCGCGGGGCCGCGTCGAGGCGGGCGGCGACCGCCTCCAGCGCGAGCACGTACACGGCGGCCTGCCGGGCGGCCGCACCGACCTTCGCCGGGTCCGCCGAGCCGTCCAGCATCGGGAAGGACTTGATCTCCACGACCGTCCAGCTGCCGTCCGGGTGCACCACCACGGCGTCCGGCTCCAGGAAGGCGGGGGAGCCCGCGACGTCGAGCGCGATCATCGGATGGTCCAGGAGCGTCCAGGTGCCGGTCGCCCCGGTGGCCTCGCGCAGCGCCAGCGCGGTGCGCGCGGTGCGGCCCTCGGGGCCGATCGCGGACAGGTCGGGCAGGGCCGCGCCGGCGGGCGGCGCGGCGCCGGGATCCAGCCGCTCGTGCACCAGCCGCAGCAGTTCCGCGCCGCCGTCCGCCTTCACCTTCGCCTCGAACGCGTTGCCGCGGGTCAGGGCGAACTGGGACTGCCCGAAGGCCGAGGGCGAGCCCAGCGCGTCCGCCAGCGTCGCCTTGTCCACCCCGGCGCCGTCGAGGATCGCGCGCCGCTCGCAGCCCGGGTTGGCGGCCAGCGCCGCGAGGGCACGGGCGTCCAGCGCCTTGGCCGTAACGTCGGGGCCGCGCAGCTCAGCGAGCCGCTGCCGGAGCGCCGTCCCCCGCGTCCGAGGGGGTGGCACCCGGCTCGGCTCCGGGGCCGAACCGTGACTCGCGCTGCCGTGGAATTCGCTCACCCGTCGAAGTCTGGCATCCGCCACTGACAATCGAGGCCGATGCGGTCGGAGAGGCCGCCGCGACCAGGGGGACACGGGCCGCGAACCACACCCGGGCACGGTCCGCGCCGCGCATCACCAACGGCGTCAGCAGCAGCCCGACGCCCATCACGGCCGCGCCCGCGACCGCGTCGAGGAAGTAGTGGTTGGCGGTGCCCATCACCACGAGCGTCGTCACCAGTGGGTAGACGACACCGGCAGTCTTCGCCGTACGCGTGCCGCCGTACCGCCACAGCATGACGCCGCACCACAGGGCCCAGCCGACGTGCAGACTCGGCATCGCCGCGTACTGATTGGTCATGCCGCCCATGCCGCGCGGCGCGCTCGCCTCGCCGCCCCACCAGCCGTACGAGCTGTACTGGGCCATGGTGTCCACGAAGCCGTGGCCGGCCGACAGCAGCCGGGGCGGGCAGGTGGGCATCAGGGTGAACCCGATGAGACCCATGAACGTGGACGTCATCAGCCAGGTGCGGGCCGCCCGGTAGAGCTGGGTCCGGGACCGGAACAGCCAGACCAGGATCACCGGCGTCACCACGTAGTGCAGTGACGCGTACCAGAAGTCGGCCGGTACGCCGATCCACGCCTCGGTCCTGAACAGCCGGTTCAGCGGATGCTCGGCGTTGATGTGCAGGAACTTCTCGACGCGCAGGATCGCCAGGCCGTGGTCGACGGCGGTGGTCACATCGCCCCGCGCGAGCAGCCGGCCCGCGGAGTAGCAGGCGTACACCAGCAGGAGCAGGGGCAGCTCGGTCCACCAGCGCAGCCGTGTCCGCGGGGCCGCCTCGGTGCCTGGTGTCTCGGTCTGCGGCATCCGATTGCCTCCCCCTTCGTGTCGCTGTCTCGTCGCTGGTGTGCCAGTGGCTCGGGACGGGCCACTTTACGGCGCGTGCGCGCGCCCTTCGTGGGCCCCCCGGCTCTCAAAGACGCTGAGATCGCCCACCGGGTTGCCCCTGTTCAGGTTGAGCGATGATGGAAGGGCTCCGCCCCTGGTTTCTTCCCTGATCCCCCTCAGGGTCTCCCCGGAAAGGTCCCCCATGGCACCGCGCATCCTGCTGGCCCGGCACGGACAGACGGAGTGGTCGCTGTCCGGCAAGCACACCGGCAGGACCGATGTGCCTCTCCTGGAGGAGGGCCGCCGCGGCGCCAAGCTGCTCGGCGAGCGGCTGCACCGGGCCCCGTACGACGGCCTGACGGACGTGGAGATACGCACCAGCCCGCTGGCACGCGCGCGTGAGACGTGCGAGCTCGCGGGCTTCGGTGAGCGGGCCACCGCCTGGGACACCCTGATGGAGTGGCACTACGGCGCCTACGAGGGCATGACCCCCGCCGAGATCCAGGCCGTCCGGCCCGGCTGGCTCATCTGGCGCGACGGCGTCCCCGAGGGGGAGACGCTCGCCGAGGTGACCGCCCGCGCGGACGAGGCCGTCGCCTGGGCCCGCTCGGCGGACCGGGACGTGCTGGTCTTCGCCCACGGGCACATTCTCCGTTCCATCGGGGCGCGCTGGCTGGGTCTGCCGCTGGACTTCGCGGCCCGGATCCGGCTGAACCCGACGTCACTGTCGGTCCTGGGCTGGGCCTACGGCGAACCGGCGATCGAGAGCTGGAACGACCTCGGGCACCTCGGGTAACCGTGGGCACCTCGGGTAACCGGGGGTGATCGCGGTGGTAGCGGGCGGTGGCGGTGACCGCGGGCGGCTTCGGAGGCCGGTCTCACACCATCCGCGGTGTCGAGGCGTGCCGCTCCAGGAACGTGGACACGCCCCCCGCCCGCCGGTGCGGCAGCAGCACTCTGGCCGTACCCGCGAGCATCGTCTGGATCCGGGAGGACTGGACCTGGTCCAGCAGGTCCAGGACCCGCATCCCGGCCACCGCCGCCTCGTCGGGAAGGCCCCCGCGCGCGAGGTCGTCCGCCAGTTCGGCCGTGTACAGCGCGATGTTCCGGGAGAAGTGCGGGTCCTGGAGGTCGGCCGCCCGCTTCGCGTGCCGGGCCGCGCGGGGCCAGTCGCCCAGCGTCGACCAGCACTGCGCCTCGAGCCCCTCGAGCTCGGCCTCGCCGTAGAAGCTCATCCACTCGGGGTCGCTGTCGCAGGGACCGCGGTCGTACAGGGCCTGCGCGCGGACGAGGGCCTGTTCGCAGCCGGTGCGGTCGGCGAGCCCCGCCCAGCCGCCCGCCTCGCGCAGCGCCAGCAGCGACATCAGGCGGGGTGAGCCCAGGGGACGGGCGACGCGCTGGGCGGCCTGGGCGGCCCGGACGGCCTCGCGGGGCCGGCCCGCGTCCCGCGCCAGGAACGCCGTGTTGCAGAAGGCGTGCGCCTCCAGCCCCTGGTCCCCGGTCACCCGGGCGGTCGCCAGCGCCTCCGCGTAGTGCGAGCGCGCGTCGTCGAACCGGCCCGAGTCGTGTGCCAGCCAGCCCACCGAGATGGCGAGCTCACCGGCGCCCGAGTGGAGCCGGTCGGCGGTCGTCTGCCGGGTCGTCCCGGCGTCCAGCAGCGCGTAGGCAGCGCGTAGCGGGGCGGCCGCGCGCCGGTAGAGGCCGTCGGCCCCGTGCCGGTCGTCCAGCAGCCGGATCCTGCGGACCGCTTCTTCGAGGGCGCCGGCCTCGCCCGCTCCCGCGCGGCGCACGGGACGGGCCGTCGACGCGTCGTGGGCGAGCCCGAGGGGGCCCAGCGTGGCGGCGGCCATCGTGGCACCTCCGCCGGTCATGAATGCGCGACGCAGCACGTCGCTCTCCTCGTGGTCGTGGTACTTGTCGTACGGGTCCTGCGTGTCATACGGCTGGTGCGCCCCGCCCGTCTCAGCCGTGTTCCGCTCGTCACTGGTAGTGCGCTCCGGTCTTGTGGTGTGCGCGCAGGGCTCGTCCTCAGGGGCGCGCGCCCCTCGTCCGCGCACGGACGCGCGGGGCGCGAACCCCAGATCGGTGAGCGTGCGGCCGGGAAACATGTGCAGGAACACCCGCTCGTACGCGTAGTTGGGGCAGCGGATCTCGCCCGCCTCGACGCGCCCGATGTAGCGCGCGTCACAGCTGACGCACTCGCCGATCTCCCGCGCGGCCCGCCGCACGAGTGCGGCGAACTCGGCGGGCGAGCGATGTCCGCGCAGGTGGCGGAAGGCGAGGTTGGGCCGTGCCGGCCGGTCGGGCCGAGGTGGGGTCACCGTTGACGACGCCATGGCCGGGTCCTCTCGTGCGAACCGTCGAACCATGCCGGAATAGGGATGAGTTGTCCGTGTGGCACCCTTGTTCCCGGCGGGCAAGAACGTACCTGCTGTGGTCGGGCCGCCATGCGGTGTTTGGCTACAAACCGGATATCTCATCCGTGATCTGCCATGAACTGCCATCCTTTGCGGCGGACTTCCGCCGTAGCCCTTGACGCCGTGAGGCGTTGAACCTTGTGGACTACAGGCGGGCTGCGCGGTGGAGGCCGGGATGGAGACCAGCCAGAGCAACGTTCCTTCTATGACATCGGTGGCGGCGTGCGACCTGGTGACGGTGCCGACCCGACAGGGGTTGGAGGCGGTCGACATCCTGCGAAGGGGGTCGGTGGGAGACGGGGTGGGGCCCGTCCTGCACGACGACGGCGACGACACGCTCGGCTTCGTGGTGCCGGCCGGGACGGCGGCGGCCTGGGACATGCCGGGCAGTACCTGTACGAAGACCGACGGCAGGGGGCTGCGACTCGCCCCCGAGTCGCCGGTCCAGGGCTCGGGCTGGCTGGTGCCCCCCGGTGAGGCCGACCTCGCGACGGATCCGGCGGTGCTGCGACGGGCGTTGGGCGAGGCGGCCCGGCTGATCGAGGCGGCGGACAGCTGCCGGTGAGGACGCCTCCGATGTGACCGGCGAAGGCGAGGCACCCGGCCGCGCGCGGCCCCCGAGCGCACGCGCGCGTGCCCGTGAACTCCGCGCCCGCTCGTCCGGCTCCCGCGCGCCCGCTCGTCCGGCCCTTGCCCGCCTGCTTCTCCGGCCCGTACTCGGCCGCGTGTCCGGTCGGTGGTCGCCCGCTCGTCCGGCCCGTGCCCGCCTGCTGGTGCGGCCCGTCGCCGGTGGCCGTCCGGCTCTGATCCCGCTGACCGCCCGCTGTTCACCCGCTGTTCACCCGCTGTCCGGCCGGGCGCGCGGGGAGCCTCCGCGGCCTGCGAAAATGCTGGCATGGCAAAGTCCAGGAACACCCGGCGCGAGCGGGACGCCGACGCCGTCGTCGAGCCCGTCGACGGCGGGCTCGCCCAGCTCGTACCCGACCGGGACCGGGCGCGGGCCTGGACGCTGCTCATCGACGGAGCCCCCCAGTCGCACGTCGACCTCGACGACCCCGCCCATCTGTCCTTCGAGTACCAGCGGCGCCTCGGTCATGTCATCGACCTCGTGGCACCGCCCGGCAAGCCCCTGCACGTCGTGCATCTCGGCGGCGGCGCGTTCACCCTCGCCCGGTACGTCGCCGCCACCCGCCCCCGCTCCACCCAGCAGGTCGTCGAACGGGACGCGGCCCTCGTCCAACTGGTCCGCCGGGAGCTGCCGCTGGACCCGGGGGCGCGTATCAGGGTGAGGTCGGCCGACGCACGCGAAGGTCTCGCCAAGGTGCCCGACGGGTGGGCGGATCTCGTCCTGGCCGACGTGTTCAGCGGCGCCCGGACCCCCGCCCACCTCACCTCGACCGAGTTCCTCGACGAGGTCCGCAGGGCGCTCAAGCCCGGCGGGGCCTACGCCGCCAACCTCGCCGACGGCCCTCCGCTCGCGCACCTGCGCGGCCAGATCGCCACCGCCGCCGCCCGGTTCGCGGAACTCGCGCTCGTCGCGGACCCGACCGTGCTGCGCGGCAAACGCTTCGGCAACGCCGTGCTGGTCGCCTCCGACCGGGCGCTGCCCACCGCCGAACTGACCCGCAGGGCCGCCTCCGACCCCCACCCCGGCCGGGTCGAGCACGGCAGGGCGCTCACCGACTTCACCGGCGGCGCGGTACCGGTCGTGGACGCGTCGGCGGTGGCCTCACCGGCCCCGCCGCCCTCGGTCTTCCGCTAGGCCGTGCTGGGCCGGCCCGTCGCCCGGAGGTCCGGCCGTCAGTACGTGCCCACCTCCACCCGGGGCGGCCCGTCGTGCCAGGTGCAGAACACCGACACCCGGTCCGCGCCGGAGCTGAACTCCACCCGGATCCACGACTCCGTCTTCCACACCTGCATCGACCAGCCCGCCGCCGGCGTCGCCGAGACCAGCGACGCGGAGGCCTTGCCCAGGTCGAAGACGACCAGCCCGCCGTCGGTGTCGTAGCTCTTGACCGTGCCCTGGGAGGTGCCCTGGGGCGTGCCGGAGGCGCTGGGGGAGGGACCGGCGGTCGCCGCCGTCCGGGAGGGGGAGGGGGACGCCGGGGTCCGGCTCGGGGTCGGGGACGGGCTCCGCGACGCGGACGGGCCGCTCGTCGGCGAGGCCGGCGGCTTCGACTCCTGCGTGATCGTGTCGCCCGCGGTGAGCGGCAGGGCGCGCGGCGGGTCGTAGGCCGTGCCCGCCATGACCGTGTGGACACCCCACCACGACAGCGTGACCGCCGCGCCCGTGGCGAGCGACCAGGCCAGTACGTGTACGAGTCCTCTGCGCATCGCGGGCCATCTTGCCCCACGCGCCTCACCCGTGTCGCACGGATGTGCTCGGCCGTTCCCTCAGCCGCGCACGGTCGACTCACCGGTCGTCCACAGGGGCCGAGTTGTCCACAGGCCCGAATGACCCTCGTCCGCATGGCGTAGGTTGCGGCGCATGGCAAGTGTGCTCGTGGTCGAGGACGACCAGTTCGTACGCTCGGCGCTCATCCGGCAGCTGACCGACGCCTCGCACCTCGTGCGCAGCGTCGGTACGGCGCTGGAGGCGCTGCGCGAGGTCGCCCATTTCCGCTTCGACGTGGTCATCCTCGACCTGGGTCTGCCCGATCTGGACGGCTCCGAGGCCCTGAAGATGCTGCGCGGCATCACGGACGTGCCGGTCATCATCGCCACCGCGCGCGACGACGAGACGGAGATCGTCCGGCTGTTGAACGCGGGCGCGGACGACTACCTGACCAAGCCGTTCTCGGTGGAGCACCTGTCGGCGCGGATGGCGGCCGTGCTGCGGCGCGCCCGGTCCGGTGCCGCGGAGCCCTCGCCCTCCAGCGTCATCCGGGTCGGCGGTCTGACCGTCGACCCGCTGCGCCGCCAGGCCGAACTGGACGGCGTACGGCTCGATCTCACCCGCCGCGAGTTCGACCTGCTGGCCTTTCTCGCGGGCCGGCCGGGGGTCGTGGTCCCGCGCCGGGAACTGCTGGCCGAGGTGTGGCAGCAGTCCTACGGCGACGACCAGACCATCGACGTCCATCTGTCCTGGCTGCGCCGCAAGCTGGGCGAGACGGCGGCGCGGCCGCGCTATCTGCACACCCTGCGGGGTGTCGGCGTGAAGCTGGAGCCGCCCGTCTGCGACTCCGGGGGGACGGTACCGATCCGATGAGATGGGCACTGGTCAAGGTCTGTCTGGCGGTCACCACGATGGTCGTGGTCGCCTTCGCCGTCCCGCTCGGTCTCGTCATCAAGGAGATGGCCCGCGACCGCGCGTTCTCCAACGCCGAGCGGGAGGCCGCGGTCGTGGTCCCGGCGTTGTCCATCACGACCGACCGCGACCAGTTGGAGCGGGTCGTCGCCTCGGCGGGCTCGGACGACGGCATGGCGGTGCACCTGCCGGCGAGCGACGGCCGGGCCGCCGTCGACCTCGGCCGGCAGCGCGCCGCGGACGCGGACATCGCGGCCGTACGGAAGCTGGGCCGCGCCTCCACGACCGAGGTCGCGGGGGGTTCCGCTCTGCTCCAGCCGGTCGCGCTGAGCCTGGGGACCGTGGTGATCGAGGTGTACGTCCCCGAGTCCGAGGTGAGCAACGGCGTCGGCACGGCCTGGGCGGTGCTGGCGGCGGTCGGGGCCGCGCTGGTCGTCGGCTCGGTCGCCGTCGCCGACCGGCTGGGCGTACGGATGGTGCAGCCGGCGAGGCGGCTGGTCGAGGGGGCGCACGAGCTGGGGGAGGGCAAGCTCGGGGCGAGAGTGCCCGAGGAGGGGCCGAGCGAACTGCGGCTCGCGGCGGTGGCGTTCAACTCGATGGCGGATCAGGTGGTCCAACTGCTGGCCAACGAGCGGGAGCTGGCGGCGGACCTGTCCCACCGGCTGCGGACCCCGCTGACCGTGCTGCGGCTCAACGCGGCCTCCCTGGGCGAGTCTGCGGCCGCCGAGCAGACGAGGACCGCGGTCGCCCAGCTGGAGCGCGAGGTGGACACGATCATCCGGACGGCGCGCGAGGCCAAGCCGCAGACGGCGGCCGCCGGTCCGGGCGCGGGCTGCGACGCGGCGGAGGTGGTCCGGGAGCGGATGGCGTTCTGGTCGGCGCTCGCGGAGGACGAGGGCCGCAAGGTGCGCACGGCCGGTGTGGACCGCCCGGTCCGCATACCCGTGGCCCGTACCGACCTCGCCGCCGCCCTGGACGCCCTGCTCGGCAACGTGTTCCGGCACACCCCGGAGGGCACGGCCTTCGCGGTCGACGTCCACAACGGCGAGGACGCGGTGATCGTCCTCGTCTCGGACGCGGGCCCGGGCATCTCCGATCCCGAGGCGGCGATGGCGCGCGGCCGGGGCTCGGGCGCCGCGGGCTCGACCGGCCTCGGCCTGGACATCGTCCGCCGGCTCGCCGAGTCGACGGGCGGTGACGTCCGCATCGGCTCCTCGGTTCTGGGCGGCACCGAGGTGCGGCTCTGGATCCAGCTGGACGGGCGGGAGCCGGAGCGCAGGGGCCACCGGGGGGCTGTCCGCAGACGGCGGCGGGCGCTTGTCGGCCGTTCCTGAGAGTCGAATTGGTCTCGACCTTTAACCACCCCCGATGTGTTCCTTAAGCGCGACCTAAGAACCTCAACGGCCGTCCCTATCAGGCGGTTTGCCCGGTTCGGGCTCGCTAGCGTGCTGCCGCACCCCCTCGGGATCCCCGTGAGCAGTGAAGGCAGGCACGTGATGAGCACGCATCGGCGCAGGATCAGCGGCAGGAACAAGATGATCGGCGGCGCGGTCGCCGCGGCCGTGGTGGGCGGCGGGGCCGTCCTGCTCGGCGGTACCGCGCAGGCGGCCGGGGTCGGGGCCGCCTACACCAGGACCAGCGACTGGTCGACGGGATACACCGCGCAGTACGTCGTGACGAACAACAGCGGTGGGGCGAAGGCGGACTGGAAGCTCGAGTTCGATCTGCCGGCCGGGGCGAAGCTGAGCTCCCTGTGGAACGGGGAGTCCGCCGTCAGCGGGCAGCACGTCACCGTCTCGCCGCCGAAGTGGGACACCGACGGGCTCGCCGTCGGGGAGTCCGTCACCATCGGCTTCGTCGTCAACGGCAGTGGGGATCCGGCCGGTTGTCTGGTCGACGGCGCCCGGTGTTCCGCCGACGACGGCGCCACGCCCGAGCCGAGTGGCAGGCCGACCCAGAGCGCGAGTCCCACCACGGCCCCGAGCCCGACCGCCACCTCCTCGCCCACCTCTTCGGCGACCACTTCTCCCGCCCCGAGCACCAGCGCGAGCACCGGTACCGGCACCACCGCCTCCGCCGGGTTCGCCCCCTACGTCGACACCTCCCTGTACCCCGCCTTCGACCTGCTGGCGAGCGTGAGCGCGACCGGGGTGAAGGACTACAACCTGGCGTTCGTCACCGACGGCGGCGGCTGCACGCCCAAGTGGGGTGGTGTGACCGACCTCGCGAGCGACGGTGTGGCCGCCCAGATCGGGGCGCTGCGTGCCAAGGGCGGTGACGTCCGGGTCTCCTTCGGCGGCGCCTCCGGCTCCGAGCTGGCGACGACCTGCTCCTCGGCGGACGCGCTGGCGGCGGCGTACGGAAAGGCGGTGGACGCCTATCAACTGACCAAGGTGGACTTCGACATCGAGGGCGGCGCGCTGCCGGACACGGCGGCCAACGCCCGCCGCGCCCAGGCGATCGCGAAGCTCCAGCAGCAGCACCCGGATCTGAACGTGTCGTTCACCCTCCCCGTGATGCCCGAGGGGCTGACGCAGGACGGGGTGAACCTGCTCGCCGGCGCCAGGTCCGCCGGCGTCGGGATCGACACCGTCAACATCATGGCGATGGACTACGGGCCGGCGTACAGCGGCGACATGGGGACCTATGCCGAGCAGGCGGCCACCGCCACCCAGGCGCAGGTCAAGAGCGTCCTCGGGCTCAGCGACAGCACCGCCTGGAAGACGGTCGGGGTCACCCCGATGATCGGTGTGAACGACGTCACGTCCGAGATATTCAAGGTCGACGACGCCACCCAGCTCGTCGCCTTCGCCAAGGCCAAGGGGCTCGGCCCGCTGTCGATGTGGTCGGCCACCCGGGACAAGCAGTGCGCGGGCGGGGCCAAGAACTACGCGGACGCGACCTGCAGTTCGATCGTCCAGACCGACTCCGCGTTCTCGAAGGCGTTCGCCGCCTACAAGTGATCGATTCCCGCACGGGACCCAGGCCTGGAAGCGATCAATTAAACGATCAAGAGGGGGACGGGAATTGATCACGTAAGTGATCAAGGTGTGTCGATTACGTTTCGACAAATGAAGCCAGCGGCTCTTGACGCATGACCGGACATACGGCTGTTATTGCGCCACCCCGTGTTCGGTCAAGTTGATTTCTGGTCGATTGCGACCGGCTTTCAGCCACACTCTGTGGCCGAACCTCGCGTCAGGAGCCGCTCATGCACCACCTCTCCCCCTCCGGCCGCTTCGCTCTCCCCTCCCCGAGCCGTCGTACCCTCCTGCGCGGTATGGGGGGCGCGGCCGTGCTCGGCGCCGGTATACCCCTGCTCTCCGCCTGCGGCGGCAGCGGCACCGCGGCCGACCCGAAGACCGTCACCCTCGGCTCCAACGCCTCCGACGCCGTCCCGAAGAAGGCCTTCGCGGAGATCTACGCGGCCTTCAAGAAGCAGTCCGGAATCACGGTCGACGTGAACACCAAGGACCACAACACGTTCCAGGAGCAGATCAACTCCTACCTCCAGGGCACCCCGGACGACGTGTTCAACTGGTTCGCCGGCTACCGCATGCAGTTCTTCGCGGCCAAGAAGCTCGCCACCCCGATCGACGAGGTCTGGGACAAGATCGGCGGCAACTTCCCCGACGCCATGAAGGCGCTCAGCAAGGGCGCGGACGGCAAGTACTACTTCGTGCCGCTGTACACGTACCCGTGGGCGCTGTTCTACCGGAAGAGCGTCTTCCAGCAGCACGGCTACACCGTCCCCACCACCTGGGACCAGCTCGTCGCCCTGTGCAAGCAGATGAAGAAGGACGGGCTCGTCCCCGTGGCCTTCGGCGACAAGGACGCCTGGCCCGCGCTCGGCACCTTCGACCAGATCAACTTCCGCACCAACGGCTACGACTTCCACGTCGAGCTGATGGCGGGCAAGGCCTCCTGGACCGACGCGAAGGTCCGCAAGACCTTCGACCACTGGGCCGAGATCCTCCCCTACCACCAGGACGGCGCCGTCGGCCGCACCTGGCAGGACGCCGCCCAGACCCTCGTCTCCAAGAAGGCCGGCATGTATCTGCTGGGCACCTTCGTCGCGCAGCAGTTCACGAACCAGGCCGACGCCGACGACCTCGACTTCTTCGCCTTCCCGGAGATCGACCCGGCCTACGGCCAGGACACCGTCGAGGCGCCCACCGACGGCTTCATGCTCTCCAAGGCCCCGAAGAGCAAGGCGTCCGCCGTCAAGCTCCTGCAGTACCTGGGCACCCCGGAGGCCGAGGCGATCTACCTCAAGGCCGACCCGAGCGTCGTCGCCGCCTCCTCCAAGGCCGACACCTCCTCGTACACCGCCCTGCAGAAGAAGGCGTACGCGATGATCAGCGGCGCCAAGCACCTCACGCAGTTCATGGACCGTGACAGCCGGCCCGACTTCACCTCCACGGTGATGCAGCCCGCGCTCCAGAAGTTCGTCCGCGACCCCAAGGGGATCGACAGCCTGCTGACGTCGATCGAGCGTCAGAAGAAGACGATCTTCGCGTCCGGCTGAGCCGCGTCGCCCGAGGCGGATGAGCACCGACACATGAGCTCCGAAACGACCACGAAGATCCCGGAGGCGGCCGCCGAGCCGCCTCCGGGCACCGCGACCCCCAAGAAGCGCGCTCCGCAGGGCCACCGGCGCCTGCTGACCCGCCGCGACCGGCTCACGCTCGGCCTGATGGCCGGCGTGCCGACGATCCTGCACGTGGCCCTCGTCTGGGTCACCGCCCTCGCCTCCGTCGCCCTCGCCTTCACCACCTGGGACGGCATCGGCTTCGACTCGATCAAGTGGGTGGGGCTGGACAACTTCAGGGAGCTGTTCAGCAACAACCCGCAGTTCTGGCCCGCCGTCCAGCACAACGTCATCTGGTTCGTCGTGCTCATCCTGATCCCGACCCCGTTCGGGCTCTTCCTGGCGGTCCAGCTGGACAAGAGGATCCGGTTCAGCCGGGTCTACCAGACGGCCTTCTTCCTGCCGGTCGTGGTCTCCATGGCCGTCATCGGCTTCGTCTGGCAGCTCGTCTACAACCCCGACACAGGCCTGATCAACAGCCTGATCGGCGCCAACGAACCGGGCCACTACATCGACTGGATCGGCGACCCGGACCTCAACCTCTGGGCCATCCTCATCGCCGCCTCCTGGCGGCACGCCGGCTACATGATGATCCTCTACCTGGCCGGCCTGAAGGGCGTGGACCCGGCCCTGCGCGAGGCCTCCGCACTGGACGGCGCGAACGAGTGGCAGACGTTCAAGAACGTCGTCTTCCCGACCCTGCGGCCCACGAACACCGTGGTCCTCGTCGTCACGATCATCGAGGCCCTGCGCGCCTTCGACCTGGTCTTCGTCTTCAACAAGGGCGCACAGGGGACCGAACTGCTGTCGATCCTGGTCACCAACAACATCATCGGCGAGTCCAGCCGCATCGGATACGGATCGGCGATCGCCGTCGTCCTGCTGGTGATCTCCCTCGCCGTGATCATCCCGTACCTGATCGCGACCTTCCGGAAGGAGCGGCGAGCATGAGCGCGACCCTCGCGTCCAAGCAGCGCACCCCCGTCCGCCCCGCCCGGATCCTGCTGCACACGTTCCTCGTCGTGACGTCCCTGGCCTGGCTGGCGCCCCTGCTGTGGGCCCTGTTCGCGGCCCTGCGCCCCTACGCGGAGACCAGCGAGAAGGGCTATGTCTCCTGGCCCGACAAACTGAGCCTCGACAACTTCACCGACGCGTTCCAGCAGTCGGACATGCTGCACTACTTCGGGAACACGCTGCTGATCGCGGTCCCGGCCGTGCTCGTGACCCTCTTCCTGTCGTCGTGCGTGGCCTTCTACGTCAGCCGCTTCGACTTCCGGGTCAACCTCTTCCTGCTCCTGGTGTTCACGGCCGGCAACCTGCTCCCGCAGCAGGTGATCATCACCCCGCTGTACCGCCTGTACCTCCTGGTCGACCTGCCGGGCATCACGGTCAGCGGCAAGCTCTACGACTCCGCGCTCGGCCTGGTCCTGATCCACGTGGCGTTCCAGTCCGGCTTCTGCGCCTTCGTGCTCAGCAACTACATGCGCTCGCTGCCGCACGAGCTGACCGAGGCCGCGCTGGTCGACGGCGCGTCCGTGTGGCGGCTGTACTGGCAGATCGTGCTGCCGCTGTGCAAGCCCGCGATGGCGGCCCTGGCGACCCTGCTCTCCATCTGGATCTACAACGACTTCTTCTGGGCGATCGTGCTGATCTCCACCGGTGAGAACATGCCGATCACCTCGGCCCTGAACAACCTCTCCGGCCAGTACTTCACCGACCCCAACCTGGTCGCCGCCGGCGCCCTGCTGACCGCGATCCCCACGCTGATCGTGTACTTCGTGCTCCAGCGCCAGTTCGTCAGCGGCCTGACCCTGGGCGCCAACAAGGGCTGACGCCCGCCCCGCCGTCTTGGCACGCCCCTCCCCGTGAAAGAGAACCCCGTGGACCACCCCTTCACCCCGGTGGCCGCCGTCCCCGTGGACCCGCGTCGAGCCCGCGTCCACGAGGAGGGCTGGCAGTCCTGGAGCCCGAGCGGCACCTACGCCCTCGACGACACCCCGTACCGCCCGACGAACGACAACTGGGCGACGGTCTGCTACCGCCCCGGGGCCACCGTCACCGCGGGAGCCTTCCAGGGGGAGGGACTGCTGGCCCTCGACCCCGGCGACGGCTCGCCGGTACGGCTGTGGGCGGCGCCGGACCCGGCGTCGCAGGTGCCGTCCATCCGCCTCACCCGGGCCGGATCCGTGGCGGAGATCAGCGCCGACGGCCCGGTGAAGGAGTACACGGGCACCGGCATCCAGGCCCTCCTGTCCGACTGGGCCGCCGGGCTCGGCCTCCCGGCCCCCCGCCCCGCGCCGACCGTCTGGTGCTCCTGGTACGAGTACTTCACCAACGTCACCGAGGACGACATCCACGAGAACCTCCGCGCGATGGACACCCTCGACCTGCCCGTCGACGTCGTCCAGATCGACGACGGCTACCAGCGCGCCCTCGGCGACTGGCTCGTCCTCTCGGGCCGCTTCCGCTCCCGTTCCGGCATCGCCGACGCCATCCGCGCCCGGGGCCGCCGCGCGGGCATCTGGACGGCCCCCTTCCTGGTCGACCCGAGCAGCGAACTGGCCGCCCGGCACCCCGACTGGCTGGTCCGCTCCGCCGACGGCGGCTTCGCGCACGCCGGCCACAACTGGGGCCACGACCTGCGGGTCCTCGACACCACCCACCCCGAGGCGGCGGCCTGCCTGACGGACGTCTTCCGGACGCTGCGCGCCGAGGGCTACGACTACTTCAAGGTCGACTTCCTGTACGCGGGCGCGCTGGACGGCGTACGGCACGACGACACCGTGGACGCGCTGACGGCGTACCGCTCGGGGATCGAGCTGATCCGCGCGGCGATCGGCCCGGACGCGTACCTCCTGGGCTGCGGCGCGCCGATCCTGCCCTCCCTCGGACTCTTCGACGCGATGCGGGTCAGCCCCGACACGGCCCCGCACCGGCGTCCCGAGGCCGACGACTACAGCCAGCCCGGCCAGGACCCGGCCGAGTTCACCGGCGTCGGCCGCCAGTGGCAGCACGGCCGGCTCTGGACCAACGACCCGGACTGTCTGATGGCCCGTCCGGCGGTGGAGACCCGCGAGCGGTGGGCCGCGCACGTGGAGGCGACCGGCGGCCTGATGGCATCCAGCGACCGGCTGCTGTCGCTCGACATCTGGGGCGTGGACACCACCCGCCGCCTGCTGTCGGGAGGCGACCGATGACCCGTCGCGTGCGGTGACGCCGACCACCGGATGACGCCGACGACCCGGTACGGTCCGCCTCCCGCCGAACGGGGTCGCGATCACGCGGGAGCCGGTCGGCTGCCCGACCGACCCGGGGCAGGGCCCGCCCGACCCGGGGCAGGGCCCGTCCGGCAGGGGGAGCAGGGGGCGGTCAGTCGGGCGGGTCGGGGGCTGTCGGCCGGGGCTCCTGCGAGCCGTCGTTCTCCCAGGTCAGCCTGACGTTCAGATGGCCTTCGGCGCTCGTCTTCGCGATGATGGCGCCGGCCTCCGCGGTCAGCTTCACACCGAACTCGACCTCGATCGTCCCCGGCCGGACGTCCATCGCGCGGAACTGGCCGAGCACGTCCGACGCGGCCTGGCGGACATTGCCGAGCGCGGAGCTCAGCGAGGTGCCGGCCGACTCGACGAGGCCGCCCGTCCGGGAGACCGGACTGATGGACGGGCCGTCCGGCGGCACCTCCACGATCACCTCGCCGCCGCTGTCCAGCGTCCACCGCACCAGCTCGGTCATGGAGTCTCCTCGTTCGTCGTGGCGTCGTCGGGGGAGGGCACCTTCAGGGGCAGAGGGCGCCCTGATAGGCGCCGGGAGGCACCAGGTCCCGGGTCGCCTGGTCGTGGTTCGGCTCGCCGAGCAGGGCGCAGAGTCCCGACAGGGTGAGTTTCCGCCGGGCGGACGGTGGATCGGCCTTGGCGGCGGCCAGCCGGCGCAGGGGTGCCGGCTCGCCCGGACGGTCGAGCACGATGCCCAGCGTGCTGCCGTCCACCAGGGCGAGCGGGGCGCCGGTGCCGCTGCCCAACGGCCATATCCAGCCTCCCGAGTAGTCGAACCGTCCCGTCTCCTTGCCGTTCGACAGCGACCGGACGGACACCCGCTGGGCCAGGGTGGCTCCCTCGATCGGGTCCAGCTGAATCCCGGTGGCGGAAGGGGTGGTCCCGGTCAGGGAGCCCCACTCCTGGGCCAGGGTGGAGACCCAGGCCGCGGTTCCCGTCGCGTCCAGCGCGAGCGTGCCGAAGTCGCCGCTCTCGACGAGCCGGGGGATGCGCGAGACGACCTTGCCGGTGTCGGTGGACCAGGCGACCAGACCGCGGGTGCCGGTGTCGGGTTCCCGTACGAGGGCGGCGACCGTGCGCCCGTCCAGGCTCATCGTCGAGGTGCTGAGGGTGGTCGGGTCGGCGACCAGCTGGTGCCGGGTCACGGTGTCCCGGCCGAGGTCCACCCACGACAGCGACAGGTCGGCTCGTGCCTTGACATCGTCGGCCAGCACCTCGGAGACCGTCGCGGTACCGCCTTCGGGCCCCAGCCACAGCTCGGTGACCATGCTCGGCCACGGCAGCTTCGTCTCCCGCAGCAGCCGGCCGGTGTGCAGGTCGAACAGGTACAGGGTGTTGTGCAGTCCGCTCTGGAGGGTCGGCAGCAGACTGTCCGAGACGACCATGCCCAGCACCCGGTCCGTCGGGTCGACGCTCATCGTCACGTGGCCGATCGCGGGGATCTGCGCGACCTCCCGGGCGGAGACGACCTTGTGCTCCACCGTGTCGTAGACGACCAGACAGGACGTGAGGCCGAGCAGGTCCGGGACGCAGGTGGCGTATCCGTCCGGGTCGATCTTCGGCAGGCCGTTCTCGTCGACCGGGTCGTCGACGTCCAGTTCGCCGGGGGCGAGCCCGACGGACTGCCGGAACACCACATACCGTCCGCTGCGGCTGATCACGGGTGACCCGGCGTGGTCGTTCGGGCCGAACAGCGAGGACAGTGACTCCTCGGCCACCCGTTCGCCGGAAAGGCGCCACACCGCGATGCGGCTCGACGCGTCCGTGGTGACCAGGGTCCCGCCGTCGGCGCTCGCCATCTGCGTCAGATCCTCGTTCTCCACCCGGGAGCTGCTCTCCAGAGCCTTTGCGCCCGAGTCGGCTGTCGGGGTCGGATCGCCCGACGGGCCGGTCGGGGTCGCGGCTGAACGGCTCGGATCGGCCGTGGACAGGTCCTGGGCGACGTCGTGGTGCGGCAGCAGCCTGTCGGCCACGTCGTAGGCGCCCGGCTTCGCCGCGTCGAGCCCGACCGAGGAGTCGGTCCGGTAGGCGCGCATCGCCAGTTGCACCGCCCCGTAGGAATCGGCCTGTTTCAGCTGCCGCGCCTTCACGGCCAGATCCCGCGCGAGGGATTCGGCCACCTGTCCGCTGCGGTGCTGGTAGACGGCCGTGACGATGACGAGGGCCACCGCCAGCACCCCGGCGACGCCCGAGAGCAGCCACCGCCGGCGCCGCCGGCTCGCCCCGATGAAGGTGTGCTCCCGCGCGCTGAGATGCTCGCCGTGGGTGGCCGCCCAGCGCCGGGCGTCCCGCAGATCGGCGCCGGACAGCAGGCGGCCGGGCGACTTCCGGCTCGACCAGATGTCGATGCGCTGCCGCAGACCGTCCTGCCAGACCCGGAAGTCGCGGAACCGCTCGGTCAGCTCACGCAGCCGGTCCCACTGCGTCAGCAGCGAGTCGTGCGCCAACTCGACGCCGGGCACCGGCTCCTGGCCCGCGAGACCGGCATTGACCTCGTGCAGCACCAGCAGTCTCGTGGTGGCGAGGCGCTGCGCGACGGCCCACTGCGCGTCGTCGCACTCGTCGCGCAGGGCCGTGCTGCGCACGGTCAGTTCATCGCGGTGCAGGGGGCGGGCCAGTTGCACCAGCAGCCGCTCGGCGGTGGTCCGGGTCCCGGGATCCAGTCCCGACCAGACCCGGTCCGCGTAGCCCGCCAGCGCCCGGGAGACCCCACCCACCTCCTCGTAGGCCTCGTGGGTCAGCAGGCCCGCCGAACGTCGCTCCCACAACTCGGCGAGCGTGAACTCCAGCAACGGCAACGGGTTCGGTGTCCGCCTCAGATCCTCCAGGATCCGCTCGACGAGCCCGTCGGCGAACTCGACGGTGCCCAGCCGCCGCAGCGGCCCGGTCATCACCTGCCGCAGTTCCGCCCGGGTCATCTCGCCCACGGTGACCGGCAGCCAGCGCCGCGCGAGCTCGGCGGCGGGCCGGTCGCTCAGGACGGCGCCGAGGAAGGTGTCCCTGAGGTTGACCAGCACGGACAGCCGGGACCCGTCGGTGAGGCAGGCGCCCAGCGCCCCGGCGAACGCGGCCCGGTCGTCCACGGGCCGGCCGAAGACCTCCTCGAACTGATCGACGCAGATCAGCATGTGCTCGCCCCCGCGGCGCTCCAGCACCGCGGCCACCACATCGGCCATGGCGCCCCCGGCCAGTCTCGCGGCGAGCCCCTCCACGGACACCAGCCGGGCCGCGGCCTCCCGGTCCGGTGCCAGCAGCGTGTCCAGCGCGAAGGCCAGGGCGTTCAGCGGCGTACCGGCGTCGGAGGGGCGGAGCGTCACCACCACGAGCCTCTCCTGCCGGGCCCGCAGCCGGGGGACCACACCGGCGTGCCACAGGGAGGACTTGCCGGCCCCGGAGCCGCCGATGACGCAGATCACCGGTACGCCGTCACCGATCCGCTCGACGATCTGCGCGGCCAAGTCGTCGCGCCCGTAGAACAGTTCGGCGTCCTGCTCGGTGAACGCGCGCAGCGCCCGGAACGGCGACCGCTGCTCGATCACCCCCGTCAGCTCCGGCCAGGCGGCCAGCAGCGTGTCCACCGGCATCATGTAGCCGATCTTCGACCCCGCGCCGGAGACCTTGTAGCCCACCATGCCCACGACAGCATCGGCGTCCGGGCTCCAAACGGGCGTCCCGGAGAAGCCGGGCGCGAGCACCGCCTGCCGGGCGGGATCGCTCTCGATCTCCACCCAGCCCGTCGCGACCGGGCCCCCTTCCCGGCCGTACACCCAGGTGCCGAGCTCCAGGCCGCGCGGGAAACCCACCATCACCAGCAGGCCGTTCAGACCGCCGCGCCGTCTGCGCAGCACGAGCGGCCGGGCGCCCTCCGGTGCCGGGTCGAGCAGCCGCAGACCGGCGACGTCCGTGCCCCGGCCCGGGACGGGCGAGTGCCACGCGACGACCTCGGCGGTGCGGCGCAGACCCGGCGCCAGTAACGGGAAGTCGACGGTGACCGACGCGCCGACCGGCGGCGCCTGTCCGGGGGCCGTCGCGGACGCCCGCGCGGGCGGGAGCCCCAGTGCGTCGGTCACGACGTGCGCGGCGGTCAGCACCTGCGCCGGACCCGCCAGGAAACCGGCCCCCACCAGAGAGTCCCCGCGCCAGACCCGGACCAGCGCCGCCTCCAACGGGACACGCTCGCCCGCGCTCATGTCGCTCCTCCCCGTACGCCCCTGCCGACGCGCCGACACCTCCGGCGACAGGAGGTCGTGGGCGCAACGAGCGTGCCACAGATCCCGCCGGCCCGGACGGAAAGTGGACAGCGGCGATCAACGGCGAAGGGCGCGGCAGGCCCCCAGCCCGCCGCGCCCTCTCCCCGCTCCCCGGGTCAGTTGGTCTCGGTCGGCGCCAGGGTGCCCGTGCGGGCCGCCTGGCTGTACCACAGCGCGCTCGACTTCGGCGTGCGGGTCAGCGTCGCGTAGTCCACGTACACCGCGCCGAACCGCTTCTCGTAGCCGTACGCCCACTCGAAGTTGTCCAGGAGGGACCAGAGGTAGTAGCCCCGCACGTCCGCGCCGTCCGCGATCGCCCGCCGGACCGCCGCGAGGTGGCCGTGCAGGTAGGCGATGCGCTCCGGGTCGTGGACGCGGCCGTCCGAGTCGGGCTTGTCGTCGTAGGCCGCGCCGTTCTCCGTGATGTAGAGGGGCAGGCCCGGTGCCTCCGCCGTGTAGCGCATGATCAGCTCGTGCAGGCCGGTCGGGTCGATGGACCAGCCCATCTCCGTGCGGTCGCCGGGCGTCAGGTGGAAGGCCACGTCGTCCGCGCCGGGCCACGGCGAGTGGTCGCTCGCGCCGTGACCGTCCGAACGGGGACCCAGCACCGACGCGTCCGCCGCCGAGACCAGCGTGGGCGTGTAGTAGTTCAGGCCCAGCGCGTCCAACGGCTGGTGGATGGCGCGCAGATCGCCCTCGTGGACGTACGACCAGTCCGTCAGCGACGAGGTCGCCGCCAGCAGTGTCTCCGGGTAGGCGCCCCGCAGGATCGGGCCGTGGAAGACGCCGTTGGCCAGGTCGTCGATCTTCTGCACCGCGGCCAGGTCCGCCGGGTCGCCCGGGGAGAGCGGGCGCACCACCGAGGAGTTGAGGCTGATCGCCACCGAGTTGCGGGCCGGCATGGCCGCGCGCAGCGCCGACGTGCCCAGCCCGTGCGCCAGGTTCAGGTGGTGCGCCGCCTTCAGCGACGCCACCGGCTCGGTACGGCCCGGCGCGTGCACCCCGGAGGCGTAGCCCAGGAACGCGCTGCACCACGGCTCGTTCAGCGTGATCCAGTTCTCCACGCGGTCGCCGAGCGCCTCGCCGACGATCTGCGCGTACTCCGCGAACCGGAACGCCGTGTCCCGCTCCGGCCAGCCGCCCGCGTCCTCCAGCTCCTGGGGGAGGTCCCAGTGGTAGAGGGTGACGGCCGGCTTGATGCCCGCCGCCAGCAGCTCGTCCACCAGGCGGCGGTAGAAGTCCAGGCCCACCTGCACCGCGGGGCCGCGCCCGGTCGGCTGGACCCGGGACCAGGAGATGGAGAAGCGGTACGTGGACAGGCCCAGCTCCGCCATCAGCGCCACGTCGTCGCGGTAGCGGTGGTAGTGGTCGACAGCGATGTCACCGGTTTCGCCACCGGCCGTCTTGCCCGGCGTATGGCTGAAGGTGTCCCAGATCGAGGGGGTACGGCCGCCCTCGCGCACCGCCCCCTCGATCTGGTACGCGGAGGTCGCGGCACCCCAGAGGAAGGCGGGCGGAAAGGTCACCGGAGTAATGGGCTCAGGCATGGAAGCGCTCCCATGGGTGGTCGTCGAGACCGACGAGGTCGGGGGGGAAGTGGTGCGGAGGGGGCCGGGGCGGCGGTGACCCGGCCCCCGTGAAGTCACGGACGGACGGACGGGAGGGCGTCGTAAGGCGTCGCACGCAGGCGCGACGTGTCCTCAGCCCTTCACGGCGCCCTGCATGATGCCGCCCACGATCTGCTTGCCGAAGATCGCGAAGACCAGCAGCAGCGGCAGCGTGCCCAGCAGCGCGCCCGCCATGATCAGGGACTGGTCCGGGGTGTACCCGCGGCCGAGGCCCGCGACCGCGACCTGCACGGTCGGGTTGCCGGTCTGGCTCAGCACCAGGAACGGCCACAGGAAGTCGTTCCACGTCTGCACGAACATCAGCATGCCGAGCACCGCCATGGCCGGGCGCGCCGCGGGGAACACCACGTGCCACACCACGCGCCAGCTGCTCGCGCCGTCCACCCGGGCCGCCTCGATGATCTCGTCGGGCAGCGCCTGGATGAGGTACTGCCGCATGAAGAACACCCCGAACGCGCTCACCAGCGACGGCAGGATCACCGCCTGGAGCTGGTCCGTCCACTCCAGCTTGGCGACCATCATGTACAGCGGGATGATGCTCAGCTGCGGCGGCACCATCATCGTGCCGATCACGATCAGCATCAGCGCGCCCCGGCCCCGGAAGCGGAGCTTGGCGAAGGCGAACCCGGCGATCGTCGACAGGAAGACGATCGTCGCCGCCGAAGTCCCCGCCACGATCGTCGTGTTGACGAACGCCTTGCCCAGGTTCGCGTCGTTCCAGGCCACGTCCAGGTTGTGGAAGAGGTTGGAGCCGAACACGAACGGCGGCGGGTTCTGCGCCAGCCGGTTGTTGTCGCGGGACGCCGCGATCGCCGTCCACACCAGGGGGAACAGCGAAACGATGGTGAACACGCCCAGGATGATGTAGGCGATCGGCCCGCCGTGCATCTGCCCGCCGGCCCGCGCGGACTTCGGCCGGCGCACCTTCCGGGCCGTCGGCACGGCGTCCTCGGTTTCCACGGACTTCGCGGTCGTTGTCGTCGTCGTCACGGCCGGTACTCCTAACTACTGGCGCGCAGCCGGCGCGAGATGACGTAGTTGACGATGCCGATCACGATCAGGATCAGGAACATCGTCCAGGCGATCGCCGAGGCCCGGCCCAGGTGCTGGTTCACCCAGCCCTGCTCGTACAGGTACAGACCCAGCGTCTGGAACTGGTGCTCCGCGCCGCCCGACGCGCCCTTGTTGGCGTCGAACAGCAGCGGCTCGCCGAAGACCTGACTGGCGCCGATCGTCGAGACGACGACCGTGAACAGGATCGTCGGCCGCAGCGACGGCAGCGTCACGTGCAGGAACTGCTTCCAGCGGCTGGCGCCGTCCAGCGCCGCCGACTCGTACAGGTCCTGCGGGATCGCCTGCATCGCGGCCAGGTAGATCAGCGCGTTGTAGCCGGTCCACCGCCAGATGACGATCGACGAGACGGCGATCTGCGACGGCCACTTGTCGTTCTGCCAGTCGACCGCGTCGATCCCGACGAAGTGCAGCGCCCAGTTGATCATGCCGTAGTCGCGCCCGAAGAGCAGCACGAAGACCAGCGAGGCGGCCGCGATCGAGGTCGCGTACGGCGCGAGCATCGCGACCCGGTAGAAGGTCGAGGCACGCAGCTTGTAGTTGAGGATGTGGGCGAGGCCCATCGCCATCAGCAACTGCGGAACGGTCGAGATGATCCCGATCGTCAGGGTGTTCTTCGCCGCGTTCCAGAAGAAGTCGTCGTCGAAGATGCGCGTGTAGTTGCGCATCCCCACCCACTCCATGTCGGTGGGCGCGGTCAGCTCCACCTGGTGCAGCGACGCCCAGCCCGTGTAGATCAGCGGGAACAGGCCGAACGCGAGGAACAGCAGGAAGAACGGCGAGACGAAGGCGTACGGGCTCCAGCGCTTGTCCCGCTGCCAGCGGCGGGAGAGCCGGGCCCGGTGCCGCTGCTCCGCCTCCGTGGGGACGGCGGCCGGGCGGCCCGGGGCCGCGCCCCCCTCCTTGCTGGGGGGCGCGGCGGTGTCGTGGCGGGTGGCCATTCGGGTCACTTGTCCAGGTTGTTGTCGATGGTCTTGGTGGCCGTCTTCCAGGCCTCCGCCGCCGACTTGCCCTTCGTCACGAGGATGACGCCGTTGTCGGTCAGGCCCTGCTGGATGATCTGGTCCTTCGGGCCGATCACCTGCACCGGAGCCGTCTTGGCGGCCTCGGAGAAGACCGTACCGATCGGCGAGTCACCGGTCATGTCGTTCTTCGCGCCGGTCACCTCGGGCATCGTGTACGCGCTCGGGGTGCTCGGGAAGGAGCCCTGCACCTTGAACAGCTTCGCCTGCTGCTCGGGCGCGGTCAGCCAGGTGATGAACGCCTCGGCCTCCTTCACGTGCTTGCCGCTCTTCGGCACACCCAGGAAGGAGCCGCCCCAGTTGCCGGACTTGGGTGCGACGGCCACGTCCCACTTGCCGGCGTCCTCGGCCTTGGCCTTGCCCTTGATGGTGCCGAGCATCCACGGCGGGCAGGCGATGGTGGCGAACTTGCTGTTGGCGATCGTGGTGTCCCAGGCCGCCTGGAACTGCGTCTGGGCCTGGACCAGGCCCTCCTCGGCGGCCTTCGCGGTCAGGTCGAACGCGGCCTTCACCGCCGGGTTCGTCTTGTAGATGATCTCGCCGGAGGAGTCGTAGAACTTCTCCTTCTCACTGCTGAGAATGGCGTTGATCAGGCCGCCGGGGGAGTCCATGAAGAAGGTGCCCGCCTTGGCCTTCCTCTTGTACTGCTCACCGGTGGCGATGAACTTGTTCCAGTCACCCGCCCACAGCTTGCCGACCGCCTCGCGGTCGGTGGGCAGACCGGCCGCCTGGAAGAGGTCCTTGCGGTAGCAGAGGGCCATCGGGCCGACGTCGGTGCCGAGGGCGATCGTCTGGCCGTCCTTGGTGGTGCCCTGCGACCACTTCCAGTCCAGCCACTTGCTCTTGTCGACGCCCGAGACCTTGGACATGTCCTCGAACTTGGCCGCCTGGGTGGCGACGACCTCGGCGATGTTGCCGACCTCGATGGCCTGGACGTCCATCAGGCCGCTGTTGGTCGTGAGGTGGTTGAGGAGCGCCGGGTAGTAGTTCTCGTTCCGCTCCGTGACATTCTCGGCGATCTTGATGTCGGGGTGGAGCTTCTCGTACTCGGTGTAGAGACCGGCCTCCTTGAAGCCCATCGTGCCGAACAGACCGAGCGTGATCGTCGTCTTGCCCTTGCCGCTGCCCGACGACGAGCCGTCGGAAGCGTCGTCGTTGCCGTCGTCGGCACAGCCGGCCAGCAGCCCGGCGCCCAGCGACGCTACGGCCGCGAGGACCACCACCCGGCGGGTGGTTCGGGTACGTGCTCGCATTGCGTCCTCCTGTTGCCCTGACGTGCCGACCCCCCGGCCAACTGCATTGTTGGGCCCGTTAGTTACTCGCTGCGGCTCGGGCGGGGAACGTGCGGGATGTGTATGTGTCAGGTACCGTGGGAGCGCTCCCACAGGTGATGTGTTGAAGAGTCGTCGGTTCGGGCGGGGGTGTCAAGGGTGGGAGCGCGGAGAGATGCGTTCAGTTATCGGCCCGTTAGCTAACTCGGGCGGACAGCGCTTTCCGGCCGTGAGCGGCGACGGACGAGCCCTCCGGTGGCGGGGAGTTGGGTGCGCCCGGCGCCCTGAACCGAGGCCCGTCCGGCGTACGGATGCGGGTCCCCCGTGGCACCGAAGCGGGTCCCCGGGGACGGCGGCCGTCGGCGAGGATGGGCTGAACGGACGGGGCTGTTAGATTCCAGGCCAGCGTGAACGACGGCGGGAAGGCGGGGCCCATGGCAAGCCACGGAGCGCGGAGCCGGAGCGGAGGGCGGCCGACTCTCGAAGAGGTGGCCGCACGCGCCGGTGTCGGCCGCGGCACGGTCTCCCGGGTGATCAACGGCTCGCCGAGAGTCAGTGACGCGACCCGCGCGGCCGTCGAGGCGGCCGTCGCCGAGCTCGGCTACGTCCCCAACACCGCGGCCCGCGCCCTGGCCGCCAACCGCACGGACGCGATCGCGCTGGTGGTCCCCGAGCCGGAGACCCGCTTCTTCGCCGAGCCGTACTTCTCGGACATGCTGCGCGGCGTGGGCGCGGAGCTCTCCGACACCGAGATGCAGCTGCTGCTGATCTTCGCGGGTAGCGATCGCGAACGACGCCGGCTCGCCCAGTACCTGGCGGCGCACCGCGTCGACGGGGTTCTCCTGGTCTCGGTCCACGCCGACGACCCGCTGCCCGACCTGCTGGCCCAGCTGGAGATCCCGGCGGTGATCAGCGGACCGCGCTCCGCCGCGGAGACCCTCCCGTCCGTGGACTCCGACAACTACGGTGGCGCCCGCTCGGCGGTGGAACACCTGCTGTCCCGGGGCCGCACCCACATCGCCCACATCACGGGCCGCCCGGACGTCTACGGCGCCCAGCGGCGCGTCGACGGCTACCGGGACGCCCTGCGCGACGCGGGGTACCCGCCGGACGAGGGCCTGATCGCGCCGGGCGACTTCACCGAGGAGGGCGGACACCGCGCGATGGGGGAACTCCTCGCCCGCAACCCCTCCCTCGACGCGGTCTTCGCGGGCTCCGACGTCATGGCGGCCGGCGCCCGCCGGGCACTGCGCGAGGCGGGCCGCCGGCTCCCGGAGGACGTGGCGATGGTCGGCTACGACGACTCGGCGATCGCCCGGCACATGGACCCGCCGCTGACGAGCGTCCGCCAGCCCATCGAGGAGATGGGCCGCAGGATGCTGGACCTGCTCCTCACGGAGATCGCGGACCGCCGTCCCGCGGTGTCGCGGGGCCTGGAGCGACGCCAGGTCGTACTGGCGACGGAGCTGGTGGGGCGCTCCTCCTCCTGAGCGGGGCACGGTTCACGGCGCGACGACCAGCCGCCACCGCACCTCGCCGTCCTGTAGCTCCGCGGTGGCCGACAGCCCGGCGGCACGGGCCACGGCGGCGGACGCGTGGTGGTCGGGGTGGATGTGGGCGACGATCGTGCGCACGCCCTGGGCCCGTAGCCGGCCGACGAGTCCCGCGGCCGCCTCGGAGGCGAGGCCGCGGCCCTGCCAGGGGGTGCCGACGACCCAGGCGATCTCCGCGTGGTCCCGCCCGGTCACGGTGGCCTGCAGGGTCCCGGCCGGCCGGTCGGCGTCCCGCACCCGCAGCACCCAGTTGCACCAGGAGACGGAGGGGTCCGGCGAACCGGCGACGAGCCGTTCGTAGCGGGCGCGCAGGGCTTCGGGTGTGCTGGGGGCGCCGCCGATGAAGGTGTGCAGCGCGGGATCGCCCAGGACGACCGCCATCTTTGCCGCGTGGTCGACGCGCAGCGGGACGAGGTCGAGCCGGGCGGTCGCGAACGGCTCGGCCGTGACGCTCGGGCGCATGACCCCTCCCGGGAACAGGGGAACCACGGGAAACACATCAGCCGGTGACTTCCCTTGCGGGAAGTCACCGGCTGATGACTCAGGGTGAGTGACGGGACTTGAACCCGCGGCATCCTGGACCACAACCAGGTGCTCTACCAGCTGAGCTACACCCACCACGTCCGGCAGTTGGATTTTGCGGTCTCCCGCGTTCTCCCTACCGGCCGAGAAAAAGTGTACAGGGTCCGAGGGGGTGCTCGTGCACGCCTTTTACGGGGCCCCGTCAGCTGCTGGGAAGGACGTGCTTCGCGGCGATGGTCCTGGCGGTGTCGGAGTCCGGCCCGGGCTGCGGCACGAAGACCGCCTCGCGGTAGTAGCGCAGTTCGGCGATGGATTCGCGGATGTCGGCGAGGGCGCGGTGGTTGCCGTTCTTCGGGGGGCTGTTGAAGTACGCCCGCGGGTACCAGCGCCGGGCGAGCTCCTTGACCGACGACACGTCGACGATCCGGTAGTGGAGGTAGCCCTCGAGGGAGGCCATGTCCCGCGCCAGGAAGCCGCGGTCCGTGCCGACCGAGTTGCCGCACAGCGGCGCCTTGCCCGGCTCCTTCACGTGCTCCCGCACATACGCCAGCACCTGGGCCTCGGCCTCGGCGAGGGTCGTCCCGCCCGCCAGCTCGTCGAGCAGCCCGGACGTGGTGTGCATCTCGCGCACCACCTCCGGCATCGTCTCCAGTGCCCGGGCCGGCGGGCGGATGACGATGTCGACACCGTCGCCGAGCACGTTCAGCTCGGAGTCGGTGACGAGGGCGGCAACCTCGATGAGAGCGTCGTCCGACAGCGAGAGGCCGGTCATCTCGCAGTCGATCCAGACCATGCGATCGTTCATGCGACCACCCTAAAGCTGACGTCGGCTTTTGAGGTGCCCCGCGGGGACGCTCTCGTGCCCGGGCGCCGGCCGGGCCGGTGGGCCCGGCCGGCGCACGAGAGGTTCCGTCATCCGCTCAGGTGCCGCTGCGCTGCCCCGGCAGACTCGCCCGCGAGGTCGCGTACGCGTCCCGCGCGTGCTCGGACGGCAGGGTCGCCGACGAGCCCATCGCACCGGCCGTCGCCGAGGCCGTACGCCGCAGCTGCGGCGGTACCGGTCCCGGCGCGTCCGGGTGCAGCGCCTGCGGCGCCGGCGGCGGCGACGGTTCGTTGTCCGTCTGCCGTTCGCCCTGGGGTCTGCGGGCCCGGTAGGCCGCCCGGTACGCCGCCGGGGACGAGCCGAGCTGCCGGCGGAAGTGGCCGCGCAGGGCCACCGGCGAACGGAAGCCGCAGCGCCCCGCGACCTCGTCCACCGAGTAGTCCGACGTCTCCAGCAGGCGCTGCGCCTGGAGCACCCGCTGGGTGATCAGCCACTGGAGCGGCGCGCTGCCGGTCAGGGACCGGAAGCGGCGGTCGAACGTGCGGCGGCTCATATAGGCGCGTGCCGCCAGCGTCTCCACGTCGAACTGCTCGTGGAGATGCTCCAGCGCCCAGGCGACGACCTCGGCGAGCGGGTCGGCGCCGATCTCCTCCGGTAAAGACCGGTCGAGGTAGCGCTCCTGGCCGCCCGACCGGCGTGGTGGCACGACCAGCCGCCGGGCCAGCGCGCCCGCGGCCTCGTTACCGTGATCCGTCCGCACGATGTGCAGACAGAGATCGATTCCGGCCGCCGTGCCCGCCGACGTCAGCACATCGCCGTCGTCGACGAACAGTTCGCGCGGATCCACGTGTACCGACGGATAGCGCTTGGCCAGCGTCGGCGCGTACATCCAGTGGGTGGTGGCCGGGCGGCCGTCCAGCAGACCCGCGGCGGCCAGCACGAACGCGCCGGTGCACAGGCCCACGATGCGGGCACCCTCCTCGTGCGCCCGGCGCAGCGCGTCGAGCGCGTCCTCCGGTGGCGGCGAGGTGATCGAACGCCAGGCCGGCACGACGACCGTGCCCGCCCGTGCGATCGCCTCCAGGCCGTGTGGCGCGGTGAGTTCCAGGCCCCCTGTGGTCCGCAGCGGGCCTTCTTCGCCACCGCACACCAGCAAGCGGTAACGCGGTACGCCGGCGTCCTGGCGGTCAATCCCGAACACCGACAGTGGAATGGAACTCTCGAAAATGGGGCCGCCGCTGAACAGCAGCACCGCGACGATCTCCTTGCGGCGTCGCCCGGAGAGTTTCCGGGCCGCGGCTTCCGGCGCGGCAGTGGAGTCGTGGCTCATCCTGCTAAGCCCCCCTCGGTGGTCGCGGCTCCTCGGTTGTGTCGCTCCTGCACGTTTCCCCTCGGTCCTGCACGAGTCCCCCGCCGTAGACAGTCAAGATCGAATCTAACGTGTCGCACAATGCCGGCGTGGCCAGTTCGCCACCCGGCAGATTGTCGACATGGCAACTTGGCGTGAAGCATTCGATCACGAAGCGTTGCACTCGTGGGCCGTGCAGGGAAGTGCGCCTCGGTGCGGTGGCCAATCCCCGTAGGGTGCGCAGGGCCCCTGAGGCCCTTTCCGTGCAGGTGGAACGGGGGGTGGGGGGTGGTTGGGGCAAGGGATGCGCCATCACCGGAAGTTGGCTGAAAAGAAGCGGGTCCGTGCGTGAAAACCGGTCAACCGACCGGTGAGTTTCCCCCAGAGTGACGACCGCCACGGTGTGACCCCGTCCCGGTGCGCTGATGGCGCCCCCGGGGGTGCGCCCGTGGCGCGGGTTCCTCGTCGAGCAACCGGGCCGCGCACCGCTCGGACCGGCGCAGCAGCACCCGGCAGACGGCCGTGACGGCGGCGACGCCGAGGGCGGTGCCGGTGGTGCCGGCCAGCGAGGTGCCGTACCAGAGGAGGACCACCGGGACCAGGAAGCAGCTGAAGGCCGCCCAGCGGATCAGGTCGGTCGACCGGTCGTCGCCGGGCCGGGGCTCGGGGGTGGCGCGGGGCGAGGGCACGGGGCGGGCTCCTTCCTGGGGCGGCGGTGCGAGGGGCGGGGCGGGGTGGCGGCGGTCGGACGGCGGCGCAGGGACGGCGGTGCACGGGGTTCAACGCCTGTTCGAGCGGGTCGGTCACTGTCGGCGGCGGTCCCGCGTAAGTGAATCCTGTGCAAACCGCCTGTACGGGGCAGCAACCATTGCGTTACGGGCGTCCGCTCGTGCATGCTCCCTGGAACCCCCACCGGGGGCGTGCGGGAACTGGGCCTCGGAGGCGTGCCGCCGTACCCTTGGGGGTATGGGGTTGGGAAGATGATTCCCGGACAGCTCCGTCGCTCACACCGCCGCGTCCCACCCGTATAAGGATCAATACGCCGAGACAGCCATGGCCGGTCACGAATTCTTCGAACCCGCGGACCGCAAGCGGCCCGTCGCCGACCCTACGGCGGCCGAGCCCCAGGCGGCGGAAGACGCACGCCACTCCTGCGATCCAGCCTTCAAGCACGGCGTGGTCGTCGGCTTCGACGGCTCCATGTCCAGTGAGCGCGCGCTCGCGTACGCCATCGGCATGGCCCACCGCTCCGGCTCCGGCCTGATCATCGTCCATGTCGCCAACCGGCTGCCCACCACGGTGTGGGCCGGCTGCGAGCCACCCGTCTTCGTCGACGTGCCGGACCACCGCACCGAGGTGCTCGGTCTGGAGCTCGCCTGCGCCGAGTACCTCGCCGAGGTGCCCTGGATCCTGGTCGAGCGCGGCGGCGACATCTGCCACGAACTCGAAGAGGTGGGGCGGGAGTACGAGGCCGACGCGATCGTCGTCGGTTCGACCCACGGGATCGTCGGCCGGATCTTCGGCTCGGTCGCGGGGCGGCTCGCCAAGCGGGCCAAGCGGCCTGTCGTTGTCATTCCGTAACTCGCCGTCCTCCCAGGTGAGATGAGATCCGGGTAGGCCCGTCCCCCCTTGCGGCGCAGCATAAATCTACTGGCGCGTAGGGGTGTTTGTGCCTTTGTGAAGGGCATATACCGCTCACACAACTGCACATGCATGAAGGGAGCCCGCCGTGGACAACGACGTCTCTGCGGGAAGCAGCACCACCACGATCGCCGGCCGACTCGCCCTGGGTGTCACCCTGTTGGCCTTCGGGCTCGGGTACACCGACCTCATCGACGGCGTGACGGCTGCGGACGCCGTATCCATCGCCCACTACGTCGGCGGCGTCGCACTGTTCGTCGCCGGCCTGCTCGCCCTCCGCGACCGCGACGCGGCCGCCGGCACCGCCTACACCGTCCTCGGCGCCTTCTGGTTCACCTGGGCGGTCTCCGCCGGTACTCAGGTCTCCGACAACGCCGCAGGGCTCTTCCTGCTCCTGTTCGCCCTCGTGGCGCTCTCCCTGACCCTCGCCGGTGGCGACCAACTCGGCCAGGGCACCTACGGGTTGTTCTGCGTCGGGCTGGTGCTGATGGCCGTCGCCCGGTTCGCCGACAGCGACGGGCTCACCAAGGTCGGCGGCTGGTTCGCCGTCGCGGCGGGCGCGGTGGCCTGGTACGCGGCGACCGCGGCGCTGGCCCACTGGCCCACGGCAGTTCCGCGACGCGCTGCCCGCCCCGGCGTGACGGCCACGGGCTGATCGGCAGCCGCCGCAGGGGAGTTGGGCGTCCCCGGCAGGAGAACGGCCCCCCACGCGCGGGTGGCGCGCGTGGGGGGCCGTTCTGTGCGAGCGGGGAGGGCTACTCCACCGTCACCGACTTCGCCAGGTTGCGCGGCTTGTCGATGTCGCGGCCGAGCGCCTTCGCCGTGTAGTAGGCGAGGAGCTGGAGCGGGATGCCCATCAGGATCGGGTCGAGCTCGTCCTCGTTCTTGGGGACGACGACCGTCTGGTCGGCCTTCTCCTGCTCCCGGTGGGCGACCGCGATGATCTTTCCGCTGCGGGCCTTGATCTCCTCCAGCGCGGCGCGGTTCTTCTCCAGCAGGTCGTCGTCGGGGACGATCGCGACCGTCGGGAGCGCGGGCTCGATGAGGGCCAGCGGACCGTGCTTGAGCTCGGAGGCCGGGTAGGCCTCGGCGTGGATGTACGAGACCTCCTTGAGCTTCAGCGAGGCCTCACGGGCGACCGGGTAGCCCCGGACGCGGCCGATGAAGAGCATCGAGCGGGCCTCGGCGAGCGTCTCGGCCAGCTTCTCGATCTCCGCCTCCTGCTCCATGATCTCGGCGATCTGCGCGGGCAGCTTGCGCAGGCCCTCGATGATCCGCTTGCCGTCGCGCACGGAGAGGTCGCGGGTGCGGCCCAGGTGCAGGGCGAGCAGCGCGAAGGCGACCGTGGTGTTGGTGAAGCACTTCGTCGAGACGACGCAGACCTCCGGGCCCGCGTGCACGTACACGCCGCCGTCCGCCTCGCGGGCGATCGCCGAGCCGACCACGTTGACCACGCCCAGCACCCGGGCGCCCTTGCGCTTCAGCTCCTGGACGGCCGCCAGCACGTCGTACGTCTCACCGGACTGCGAGACGGCGATGTACAGGGTGTCGGGGTCCACGACCGCGTTGCGGTAGCGGAACTCGGAGGCGGGCTCGGCGTCCGCGGGGATGCGGGCGAGCTCCTCGATCATCTGGGCGCCGATCATGCCCGCGTGGTACGAGGTGCCGCAGCCGAGGATCTTCACCCGGCGGATCTGGCGCGCCTCGCGGGCGTCCAGGTTGAGGCCGCCGAGGTGCACGGTGGAGAAGCGGTCGTCGATGCGGCCGCGCAGCACGCGGTCCACGGCGTCGGCCTGCTCGTGGATCTCCTTGTGCATGTAGGTGTCGTGGCCGCCCATGTCGTAGGAGGCGGCCTCCCACTCGACGGTGGTCGGCTCCGACGTGGTGCGGGTGCCCTCGGTTGTGTAGGTGCGGAAGTCGTCGGCCTTCAGGGTGGCCATCTCGCCGTCGTCGAGGGTGACGATCTGGCGGGTGTGGGCGACCAGCGCGGCGATGTCCGAGGCGACGAACATCTCCTTCTCGCCGATGCCGAGGACGACCGGGGAGCCGTTGCGGGCGACGACGATCCGGTCGTTGAAGTCGGCGTGCATCACGGCGATGCCGTAGGTGCCCTCGACCACCCGCAGCGCCTCGCGGACCTTGTCCTCGAGCTTCTCGGCCTGGGCGCGGGCGACGAGGTGGACGAGGACCTCGGTGTCCGTCTCGGAGAGGAACTCGACGCCGTCTGCCTCGAGCTTCTTGCGCAGGTCGGAGGCGTTGTCGATGATGCCGTTGTGGACGACGGCGACCTTGAGGTCGGCCGACATGTGCGGGTGGGCGTTCACGTCGGAGGGGGCGCCGTGGGTGGCCCAGCGGGTGTGGGCGATGCCGGTGGTGCCCTTGAAGCGCGCCGGGACCTTGGCCTCCAGGTCGCGGACCCGGCCCTTGGCCTTGACCATCTTCAGGCCGGCCGTCTTCGGCGAGGTGACGACGATGCCCGCCGAGTCGTAGCCGCGGTACTCGAGCCGCTGAAGGCCTTCGAGCAGCAGCGGGGCCACGTCACGCCTGCCGATGTATCCGACGATTCCGCACATATATAGGTATCCCCAAGCTTTCGATCACCCGTAGACGATGCGCCGCAGTTGCCTGAGCGTGAGCTCGGGCGGGGCCACCGCACGGTATTTCAGGTCCGCCTCGACCCGTTCGAAGATCTCCGCGTTGACCAGGCCCTGGGCCTGGAGCTCGCGGTGGCGGCGACGGACGTAGTTCTCGGTCGTCTCGTCGAAGTAGGCGAGCACGTCCTGGATCACCCGTAGCGCCTCGCCCCGCTGGAGGGGAGTGGAGCGCGTCAGATGATCAACGAGTTCGTCGTGCACCCGGTAGATCCTGGGGTACGCGAGCCGGTTTCGCAAGAATCGTGCCCGATTTCGGGCAGGCACCTGTTAAGGACCCTTGGGGGAACCTTGAATGTGTTATGAGCCGCTGTTCCCCGGCCGTCCATGTGGCGGCTTGCGGCCCGTCGCCCGAGGCGACGAGTTTCAGACGTCATGGACACTCCTCGCATGGGCGTACCCGAGCAGCTCGCCGACCGCATGAGCATGGCCGAGCAGCACGAGTACCTGCGCGCCAAGTTCTCCCGGCGCACGATGATCAGAGGCGGCGCCGTCACCCTGGGCGCCGTCACGGGTGGCGCGTTCGTGACCGGCGCCACGGCACAGGCGGCTGTGCCGGCGCAGACCCCCAGGACCACGCCGGCCGCCGAGCACGTCGACGGCGCCGTCGTCGCCCCCTTCGGGCGCCACCTCGCCTACGGCAAGGACCCGCGCACCGAGATCACGGTCTCCTGGCAGGTCCCGGTCGCGGTGAAGAAGCCCTTCATCCGGATCGGCGCCCACCCCTGGGACCTCTCCCGCAAGATCGAGGCCGAGGTGCGCACCCTCCACACCCCGGCCGGTGTCGGCGCCGGCGGCGACCACACCCAGTACTACCTGCACGCCGAACTCACCCACCTCAAGTCGGGCCGGACGTACTACTACGGCGTCGGCCACGCGGGCTTCGACCCGGCCGCCGCCCACCTCCTCGGCACCCTCGGCACCTTCACCACCGCCCCCGACCACAAGGCGCCGTTCACCTTCACCGCCTTCGGCGACGAGGGCGTCGGCTACCACGGACTCGCCAACAACAGCCTCCTCCTCGGCCAGAACCCGGCCTTCCACCTGCACGCCGGCGACATCGCCTACGCCGACCCGGCCGGCCAGGGCAAGACCGCCGACACCGGCTTCGACTCGCGGATCTGGGACCAGTTCCTCGCCCAGACCGAGTCCGTCGCCAAGTCCGTCCCGTGGATGCCGGCCTACGGCAACCACGACATGGAGGCCTGGTACTCGCCCAACGGCTACGGCGGCGAGGACGCCCGCTGGAACCTCCCGGCCAACGGCCCCGACGCGAAGAACCTCCCGGGCGTCTACACCTTCGTCTACGGCAACACGGCGGTCATCTCGCTCGACGCCAACGACATCTCCTTCGAGATCCCGGCCAACCTCGGCATCTCGGGCGGCACCCAGACCACGTGGCTGGAGACGCAGCTCAAGAAGTACCGGGCGTCGAAGGACGTCGACTTCGTCGTGATCTTCTTCCACCACTGCGCCTACTGCACCTCCACCGCGCACGCCTCGGAGGGGGGCGTGCGCCAGGAGTGGGTGCCGCTGTTCGAGAAGTACACGGTGGACCTGGTCATCAACGGCCACAACCACCAGTACGAGCGCACCGACGTCCTCAAGAAGGGCGCCGTCACCAGGAAGCTCCCGATCGGCGGCACGGCGTACCCCGAGACCGACGGTGTCGTGTACGTCACGGCGGGCGCGGCCGGCCGCAGCCTGTACGCCTTCACCGCCCCGCTCTCCTACGAGGGCCACGAGAACGAGGTCGACTCCGTCGCGTCCTTCATCAACACCAAGGACGGCAAGGTGAACGAGACCGTCGCCTGGTCGCGCGTGCGCTACCTCGACTACTCGTTCCTGCGGGTGGACGTGACCCCGGCCGCGAAGGGCCGCACGGCCACGCTGACCGTGCGCGGCATCGCCGAGACCGGTGACCAGGTCGACCACTTCACGGTGGCCCGCAAGGCGAAGTGACCCCGCCGGGTGCGCCCGGAAGGCGGGGCGCACACCCACACGTCGGCAGGCGGTCCTGGTGCGCGCTACAGGCGCCTGAGGACCGCCTGCTTGGCCATCGCGAACTCCTCGTCCGTCAGGACGCCGTCCCGGCGCAGCTCGCCGAGTTCGCGCAGTCGGCGCAGCAGCGCGTCGTGGTCGTCCCCGCCGGCGGAGTCCGCCTCGCGCTGCGCGGGCACGGCCTCCCGCGGCCCGGCCGCCGGGTGGGGCAGCCTGGCCTGCACGGCCGCCGCGACGAGCGCCATCAGCGGGTCCTTCCTGAAGCCCCACAGCTCCACGGCGTTGGGGTCGTACTTGGCCGGTGCCTTCGTCGGCGCGTGACGCAGCCGGAAGCGCAGACAGCCGTTCTCGAGGCCGACCGCGGGCTGCCACTCCACCGCCTCGATCTCCGCGACGCCGATACTGCGCGCGCCGGCGGAGGCCTTGGACTCCTCGGTCTTCCAGTTCCACTCCAGGCGCACCCGCTCACCGTCGAAGCCCGCCGTGCCGTCCCCGGCGGAGGCGGACAGGGGCACCGACGGGCCGGGCAGCAGATACGCGTCCACCGGGTCGGTCGGCACCTCGTCGAGGAGCAGTGCCTGACGCACCTCGTCCACGAGGTACTCGGCGACCCCGTACCGGTCGGACTCGACGAGCAGCTGATACGGATCGTGCGGCTCGGTCAGCCGTCCGCCGGTCGCCTGCAGCAGGGGATCGGCGCCGTCCCGCAGCCGTAGCCGCAGCCGCCCGGTCTTCTTCCCCTGCTCGAACGACAGCCCGGCCAACGCGCCCAGGGGGACGATCAGTTCACCCAGTTCCCTGCGGAGCGGGCTGACGTTCTTGTCCCGGCCCGGGGTCAGCCGCAGGGCATCGCCGTCGAAGACCCAGGTGCCGTCCTTCTGGATGATTTCCGCCATGGTGGGGATTCTTCCAAACATGGCGACGGGCGCCCCCGAGGACCGTACTCGGGGGCGCCCGTCCGCCCGGATCAGAACCCCGCGACGGGATTCTTCAGGGTTCCGATCAGCTGGAGGGCGCCCGACGGGTCCGCCAGGTCCACCATCTGCTTGTTGTTGCGCAGCTGGAGCCGGTTGAGGCAGGACAGGGCGAACTCGGGGGCGAACATGTCGTACTGGCGGAACCGGTCGGCCAGTTCGGGGTTCGCCTCCTGGTAGGCGCGGGTGACCTCGGCGACCGTGCGCCAGAAGTCGTCCTCCGCGAGGATCCCCTCGGTGGCGAGGCCGGCCGCGAGGAAGCGGAAGAAGCAGTCGAAGACGTCCGTGAAGACGGACAGCAGCTTCTTGTCCTCGGGCACCTCGACGCGGATGCGCCGGACCTCGGGCGGCAGCACCGCGTCCGGGTCCATGACCGCGATCTCCTCGGCGATGTCCTTGTAGATCGCCCGCTGCACCGCCCCGTCCTTCAGGACCAGGATCGTGTTCTCGCCGTGCGGCATGAACACCAGGTCATAGGCGTAGAAGCTGTGCAGGAGCGGGGTGTAGTACGCCTGGAGGTAGTCGCGCAGCCACTGCGTCGGCGTCAGGCCCGACTGCTCGATCAGCGCGCCGGCCACCGACCTGCCCTCGTGGTCCACATGGACCAGGGAGGCCATGGTCGCGAGCGACTCGCCGTCCCGCAGCGTCGGCACCGGGCTCTCCCGCCACAGCGCGGCCAGCATCTTGCGGTACGGCGAGTACCGGTCCGTGGCGGCCTCGTACTCCAGGTGCCGGTAGCCGACGGCCGCCCGCTCCCGGATGATCGACAGGCCCGTCGAGCGCAGCACCGGGTCGTTGTCGATGAGCTGGGCCAGCCAGTCGTTGATGGCCGGGGTCGCCTCCATGTAGGCGGCCGAGAGCCCGCGCATGAAGCCCATGTTGAGGACGGACAGGGCCGTCTTCACATAGTGCTTCTCGGGGTGCGAGGAGTTGAAGAACGTCCGGATGGACTGCTGCGCCAGGTACTCGTCGTCACCCTCGCCCAGGCAGACCAGGTTCCCGCGGGCGATCTCGGCGGCGAAGGTGACGGTGAGCTTGTTCCACCACTGCCAGGGATGGACGGGGATGAGGAGGTAGTCGTCCGGGTCCCGGTCCTGCTCGCGCAGGATCCCGTCGAACCGCTCGACCGTCTTCTCGCCCAGCTCCTCCCGCACGAAGGACTCGTAGTCGATCCCCACGCCCGCCGTGAACGCGGCCCGCGAGCGGTGTGCGGCCAGCCACACCAGCCGGACCGGGTTCGCCGTCTCCGGGGCGTACGACAGGTACTCGTGGATGCCGAAGCCGAGCCGCCCGTTGTTGGCGACGAAGCAGGGGTGGCCCTCGGTCATCCCGGTCTCGATGGCCTGGAAGCCGCTCCTGACCAGCTCCGCCGACGTGATCTGCGGCTTGGTCAGTTTGTAGCAGGTGCCGGAGAGGGTGGAGGAGATCTCCTCCAGGTAGACCGGCAGGATCTCCTCGCTCAGGCCCAGCGTCTTCTTCAGCTCGATGAAGAAGTCCAGCGCGGTGACCGGGAGTTCGGCCTCGTCGCGGGTGCGGGTGATCGAGTCGGCGTCCACCTGCCAGTGGTCGAGGGCGTGGCGGGCGGCGGTGAAGCGGTAGTAGGTCAGCCCGTCGTCGCTGCGGACGACGAAGCGGCCGTCCTTCTCCTCGGGGGTGATCAGGCGCTCGTGCGCGAACTCCGCGAGGGCTTTGCGGACGAGCAGACGGTTGGCCTTCTCCCAGCGTTCGGGGGAGAGGTGGGCGACGGCGTCGGCGAGGCTCATGCCGCCACCCCCGTCGCCGCGACGAACTGCTCGCGGGTGCAGAAGCTCAGCAACGCCTGCTTCTCCGGCTTCTGGATCTCCCGCTCGGGCACGAACCCGACGGCCTCGTTGAGGGCGTGCACGGCCGTGTTGGAGACGTCCGGCTCGACGACGACCCGGGAGGTGGCCGGGTCGTCGAAGAGGCGCGCCATCACGGTGGTGATCACGGCCCGCGTGAACCCGTGCACGGGCCGGTCGGTGGGGGCGACCAGGAAGTGCATGCCGACGTCGCCGGGCCGCGGCTCGTACAGGCCGACCAGCTCACGGTGGGCCGGGTCGTAGTACTCCATCAGGAACGCCGGCTCGCCGTCGTGCAGGCCGATGAGGGCGTGGCTGTGCTCGTCGGCCGCGATGTCCATGTAGGCGCGCTCGACGTCCACCGGTTTCGCGTTCTGCATCATCCAGTACGCGGCTTTGGGGTGCGTGACCCAGCCGTGCAGCAGCTCGGCGTCCTCGACGGGGTCGAGCGGGCGCAGGGTGAGACGGCCGACGGCGGCCGTGGTCGTGCTCATACGGCGAACTCCTGGAACGCGATGGTCTTCTCGACCGGGTAGTACTCGCTGCCGAGCAGGTCACGGATGATCGAGCTGTTGCGGTACGCCCCCATGCCGAGGTCGGGGGAGGTGATGCTGTGGGTGTGCGCGCCCGCGTTCTGCAGGAACACGCCCCGGCCCGTGGTGTCGATGGAGTAGTTGCGGGCGACGTCGAAGTTGCCGTGGGAGTCGTAGCGCAGTCTGTCCCGGACGGGCGCGAGGAACTCCGGCTCGGTGTACCGGTAGCCGGTGGCCAGGACCAGGCCCTGGGAGCTCAGCTCGAAGTCCTTCTCCTGCTCGTCCTGGCGGAAGGCGAGGGTGTAGGTGCCGTCGGCGTAACGTGCGCTCGTCAGCGAGGAGTTGGTGAGCAGCCGGGTGGGCACCGGGCCGCCGAGGTTCTTCTGGTAGAGCAGGTCGAAGATCTCGTTGATGAGATCGCCGTCGATGCCCTTGAAGAGGTTCTTCTGCTCGGCCGTCAGGCGGTAGCGGGTGCGCTCCGGCAGCTCGCGGAAGTAGTCGATGTACTCCGGGGAGGTCATCTCCAGCGTGAGCTTGGTGTACTCCAGCGGGAAGAAGCGCGGGGAGCGGGTGACCCAGTTCAGCCGGTAGCCGTGGACGTCGATCTCGCTGAGCAGGTCGTAGTAGATCTCGGCGGCCGACTGTCCGGAGCCGACCAGCGTGATCGACTCCTTCTTCTGGAGTTCCGCCTTGTGCCGCAGATAGCGGGAGTTGTGCAGGAAGTCGCCGCCCAGGTCCGCGCAGGCCTCGGGGATGTGCGGGGGCGTGCCGGTGCCGAGGACCAGGTGACGGCCGCGGTACCGCTCGCCGGCGGTGGTCCGCACGACGTACACGTCGTCCTCGTACGTCACTTCCGCGACCGTCGTCGAGAAGCGCACGCTGCTCAGCTTGTTCGCGGCCCAGCGGCAGTAGTCGTCGTACTCGACCCGCAGCGGGTAGAAGTTCTCGCGGATGTAGAACGAGTACAGCCGGCCTTTCTCCTTCAGGTAGTTGAGGAAGGAGTACGGCGAGGTCGGGTCGGCCAGGGTGACCAGGTCCGACATGAACGGCGTCTGGAGGTGGGCGCCGTCGAGGAACATGCCGGCGTGCCACTCGAAGTCCGGCTTGGACTCCAGGAAGACGCCGTCGAGTGTGTCGATGGGCTCGGTGAGGCAGGCGAGGCCGAGGTTGAAGGGGCCGAGCCCGATCCCCACGAAGTCATAGGTGTGGCTGGCTTCAGGAAGCGCGGTCAAGGGACTCTCCCAGGTACTGCTCGGCGTGGCCGGCGATCAGGTCGAGGACGGCGGCGATGTCGTCGGTCGTCGTCTCGGGGTTCAGCAGGGTGAACTTCAGGTAGTGGCGGGCGCCGACCTTCGTGCCCGCGACCACCGCGTCACCGGACGCGAACAGGGCCTTGCGGGCGTAGAGGTTGGCGCGGTCGATCTCGGCCGGGTCGGTGACGGCGGCGGGGATGTAGCGGAAGACGAGGGTGGAGAGCGAGGGCCGGACGACGACGTCGAAGCGCGGGTCGGCGGCCAGCAGGTGCCAGCCCTCGGCGGTCAGGTCGCAGACCTCGTCGAAGAGCTGCCCGATGCCGTCGGCGCCCATGGTCCGCAGGGTCATCCACAGTTTGAGCGCGTCGAAGCGGCGCGTGGTCTGCAGGGACTTGTCCACCTGGTTGGGGATGCGCTCCTGCACCATGCGGCGCGGGTTGAGGTACTCGGCGTGATAGGTGGCGTGGCGGAGCGTGGCCGCGTCGCGGACCAGTACGGCCGACGAACTCACCGGCTGGAAGAAGGACTTGTGGTAGTCCACGGTGACGGAGTCGGCGCGCTCGATGCCGTCGATCCGGTCCCGGTACTTCACGGAGGCCAGCAGACCGCAGCCGTAGGCCGCGTCGACGTGCATCCAGGTCTCGTACCGGTCGCACAGCTCGGCGATCTCCGGCAGCGGGTCGATGGAGCCGAAGTCGGTGGTGCCGGCGGTGGCGACCACGGCCATGGGGGTCAGGCCGGCGTCCTGGCACCGCTCCAGCTCGCGGGCGAGCGCGACGGTCTGCATCCGCTTGTCGTTGTCGACCGGGATGGACACCACCGCGTCGGGTCCGAGGCCCAGCAGTTTCGCGGACTTCTTCACGCTGAAGTGGCTGACCTCGGAGGCGAAGATGCGCAGGTCGGCGAGGGACTCGGCCTTGGCCTCCTCGCGGGCGAGCAGCAGCGCCTGGAGGTTGGACGCGGTCCCGCCGGAGGTGAACACGCCGTCGGCGGCCGGGCCGAGGCCGATCCGGGCCGTGGTCCAGTCGATCAGTTTGCGCTCGATGAGGGTGCCGCCGGCCGACTGGTCCCAGGTGTCGAGGGAGGAGTTGACCGCCGACAGGACCGCCTCGCCCAGCACGGCGGGGATGACGACCGGGCAGTTGAGGTGGGCGAGGTAGCGGGGGTGGTGGAAGTAGATCGCGTCGCGGAGGTAGACCTCCTCCAGCTCGTCCAGGACGGCCGTGGTGTCGTGCAGCGGCTTGTCCAGGTCGATTCCGTCGATGCGGGGCGCGAGGGCGTCGACCGAGACGCCGGTGAACGGACGGTCGGTGGCGGCGATTTTGGCGGCCACCCGCTCTACTCCTTCGGTCACGGAGCGGCGGTACTGCTCCGCGGTCGTGTCATTGAGCAGGTGCGAGCGCATGGTGGAGGTCCTCCGGGGGGTGGGGACGAGGTCTGCTGCGGGACGGGCTCGGGGACGGAGCCTCTGGTTCAACTTAGGTTAGCCTAACCTAAGTAACGTGGGGGAAACCTGTCCTCTGCCGTGACTGTGATCACGTCGATGCCCCCGCACAACTGCCTTCGGGGGCACGGGTGGTGGCTACTCCGACGCGCGGAGCTGTTCCTCGTTCATGCCCTGGCGCCAGTACCCGACGAAGGTGATGCGGCGCCGGTCGATCCCGCGTTCCCGGACGAAGTGGCGGCGCAACGCCTTCACGCACCCCGACTCGCCCGCGATCCAGACGTACGGGTGCGCGGCGGCCGGGAACCGGGCCTCCCGGAGGGCGTCCACGGAGCTCTCCCCGACCATCCAGGTGATCTCGGCGTCCGCCGCGGTCGCCAACTCCCGTACGTTCCCGACGTCGTGCGTCTCCAGCCAGACCCGGGCGCGCTGTCCGGCCGGCAGGGACTCCAGGATCGACGCGACGGCCGGCAGGGCGCTCTCGTCACCCCACAGCACGATCAGGTCGGTGTCGCCGGGCGGCCGGAACCGGATCGCCCGGTTGTCGGCCAGGGCCGGGCCCAGCAGGACGACCCGGTCCCCGGCACCGGCACCCGAGGCCCACGCGGAGGCGGGCCCGGCCGGGGTGTGCAGCACGAAGTCGATGTCGATCTCGGTGGTGCGCCCGAGCGCGTCCCGGCGAAGGGTCCGGAGCGTGTACGACCGCATCACCGCCCGTACGTCGTCCGGCAGTTCACGCCACGCCTGCCACCAGCCGTCCCCGAGCTCGAAGGGCACCTGCGGCTCGCTCTGCCCCGGGTGCGGCAGGAACAGCGACAGCGACTGGTCGTGCCCGTCGGAGAAGAAGTGCTCGAGATCCTGCCCGGTGAAGGTGACCCGGACGAGCGACGACCCGACCCGCCGAGCCCGAACGACGTGGAGGGAGAAGAACCGGAAGGGCGCGACAACGGCGGTGGTCATGTGTACTCCTGAAGCTTCGTCAGGCCTTGAGCAGGGGAGGGACAGCCAACGAAGGGGCGCGGGGAACTGCGCGACCAGCCACAGCCGGACCCGCAGCTCACCACGACATCAAGTCCCCCTTGTCAGGAAACCTTCTTCGCCTTCTCAAGGGCATCCGCGAGGTTCTCGAGCAGCGGCACACACTTCGCGTACGAAAGAATCGGTTCCGGCGACCGCGCGATGACCTGACCGGCCTTCACCGCGGGCAGCTTCTTCCAGGTCGCCTCGGTGATGTCGGCCGGCTGGATGGTCGAGGAGCGGTCGTCCATCATGATGATGTCGGCCGCGTACTTGTCGACGTTCTCCCAGCTCAGCGACTCGTACCAGCCGCCACCCTCCGCCTTCGCGCTCTCCGGCGGCTCGACGAAGTTCACGCCGAGGGCCTTGAAGTACTCCAGGTCGATGGAGAGGTTGGTGCCGGAGACGTAGAAGAGCGCCTCGCTCGCGGAACCGGCCAGCACCTTGATCTCGGGCTTGGCCTTGGCGGCGGCGCGCAGCCGGGCGGCCGCGTCCTCGAACTTCTTCTTGGCGTCGGTGACCGCGGCCGCCGTCATGTCGGCGCCGAGCGACTCGGCCAGCTCCCACATGCGCTGGAGCGGAGCGGTCAGCTGACGGTCGTAGACGGAGATGCCGACGCTCGGCGCGAGCTTGGCGATCTTGTCCTTGGAGGCCTCGGGGACGTACCAGAGGGTGCCGGCGTTGTCGAACACCGTGGAGATGAGCACCTCGGGCGCGAGGACCGCGTACTTCTCGACGTTGAACTCGTCCCAGACGTTGCCGAGGACCGTCACCTTGGAGACGTCCATGTCGCCGGCCTGGACGTCGGCCTTGCCCGCGGCGGTCTTGGTCGGGCCGAAGACGCCCTTGACCTGGATGCCGTAGTCGTACAGGGCGGCGCCGACGCCGGTGAAGGCGACGATGTTCGTGGGGATCTTGTCGAGCTTCACCGTGGTGCCGCGGTCGTCCTTGAAGGTCCAGGGGCCGGACTTGGCCGAGGCGCTCGCCGACGACCGGGAGCCACTGCTGCTCGCGTCGTCGTCCCCGCAGGCGGCGAGGGCGGCACCGAGGCCCAGTGCGCCACCGGCGGCGAGGATGCCACGGCGGGTGGGACGAGCGGCTCTGGCGTTGGGCATGTCTCTGGCTACTTTCGGACGGGGCGGATCACCCGAGGACGGTTCGAACGTAGGTTAGCCTAACCTCAGCTCGTGTCCAGAGGGTGGTTCGGGATTGTGGAACGCCCGCCTCGACGCATGCCCGTTTTCTGTGCCCGTCCTGTGGATCAAAGGTGTACGGGGTGTCAGGAGACTGAAACGGGCCTGGAGTTGCCGCTCGTTCTGAGGATGTGAAGCGCGGTCGGGCGGCCTCGGAGCATGCCGAGGAGGCCGCCGCACCGGCCCGGAGCGAGCGGTGCGGGCGGCCTCCTGTGGGCATCGGGTCGGCGATGTCAGGCCGACTTCAGGCCATCGCGCGAACGCGCCCCCGACGGCCGCCGTGGCCCAACGCGCACCCTCGCGCCCTGGGCTCCCTGGGCTCAGCCGGGCAGCCCCAACTCACGTGCGATCAGCATCCGTTGCACCTCGCTCGTGCCCTCCCCGATCTCCAGGATCTTGGAGTCGCGCCACATCCGGGCCACCGGGTACTCGTTCATGAAGCCGTAGCCGCCGTGCACCTGGGTGGCGTCGCGGGCGTTGTCGACGGCGATCGTCGACGAGTAGAGCTTGGCGACGGCGGCCTCCTTCTTGAAGGGTTCGCCGGCCACCAGCCGCGAGGCCGCGTCCCGCCAGGCGAGGCGGGCCGTGTGGGCCTTCATCTCCATGTCGGCGATCTTGAACTGGATGGCCTGGTTGGCGCCGATCGGACGGCCGAACGCGTGCCGTTCCTTCGCGTACTTCACCGACTCGTCCACACAGCCCTGCGCGAGACCGGTCGCCAGCGCCGCGATGGCGATGCGCCCCTCGTCGAGGATCCGCAGGAACTGCGCGTACCCGCGGCCCTCCTCGCCCAGCAGGTTCGCCGCCGGGACACGCACATCGGAGAAGGACAGCTCACGGGTGTCGGAGGCGTTCCAGCCGACCTTCGAGTACGGGCTCGCGACCGTGAAGCCCGGCGTGCCGGACGGGACGATGATCGCCGAGATCAGCGGCCGGCCGTCCGGCCCCCGGCCGGTCACCGCCGTGACCGTGACCAGCCCCGTGATGTCCGTGCCCGAGTTGGTGATGAAGCACTTGGTGCCGTTGATCACCCACTCGTCCGTCTCGGGGTCGAGCCGGGCCGTCGTACGCGTCGCGCCCGCGTCCGAGCCGCCGTCCGGCTCGGTCAGACCGAAGGCGCCGAGGATCTCGCCGGAGCACAGCCGCGGCAGCCACTCCCGCTTCTGCTCCGGCGTACCGAAGAGATGGATCGGCATGGCGCCCAGCGAGACGCCGGCCTCCAGGGTGATCGCCACGGAGGAGTCGACGCGGGCGAGTTCCTCCAGGACGATGCCGAGCGCGAGGTAGTCGCCGCCCATGCCGCCGTGCTCCTCGGGGAACGGCAGCCCGAACAGGCCCATACGGCCCATCTCGCGGACGATCTCGTACGGGAACTCGTGCCGCTCGTAGAAGTCACCGATCTTGGGCGCGACCACGTCGTGCGCGAACTCCTCGACAGTGCGGCGGAGTTCTTCCAGTTCGGGAGAGAGACGGTGGTCCATTTCGGGTCACTGCTCCTTGTGGGGCTGTGTCGTTGTGCCGCCGAGTGCTCGGACGGTGCGGGAAGGGCTGGGTCGGCCCAGTCGGCCGGCCATCCACTCGCTCGTGGCGACGAGACGGCCGAGGTCCACCCCCGTGTCGATGCCGAGGCCCCGCAGCATCCACACAAGGTCTTCGGTGGCGAGATTGCCGGTGGCGGACTTGGCGTACGGGCAGCCGCCGAGTCCGCCCGCCGAGGAGTCGACGGTGGTGACGCCGTGCTGGAGCGCGGCGAGGGTGTTGGCGAGCGCCTGGCCGTACGTGTCGTGGAAGTGCACGCCCAGCGCGCCCGTCGGCACGCCCTGTTCGTTCAGCGCGGTCAGCAGGGCCCGGACGTGACCCGGGGTGGCCACGCCGATCGTGTCGCCCAGGCTCAGCTCGTCGCAGCCCAGGTCGAGCAGGGCCCGGCAGACCCGGACGACATGGTCCACCGGGACCGCGCCCTCCCACGGATCGCCGAAGCACATGGAGAGGTAGCCGCGCACATGCACGTCCTGCGCCTTGGCGCGGGCCACCACCGGCTCGGACATCGCCAGCACCTCGTCCACCGAGCGGTTGAGGTTGGCCTTGGCGAAGGACTCCGTGGCGCTGGCGAAGACGGCGACCCGGCGGGCGCCCAGGGACAGGGCCCGGTCCAGGCCGCGCTCGTTCGGCACGAGGACCGGAAGGTCCACCCCGAGGTCGCGCACCAGCGGGAACAGCTCCTCGGCGTCGGCGAGTTGGGGCACCCAGTCCGGGTGGACGAAGCTGGTGGCCTCGATGGTGGTGAGGCCCGCGTCGGCGAGACGGTGGACGAACTCCGCCTTGACGGCCGTCGGAACGGCCGACTTCTCGTTCTGGAGGCCGTCGCGCGCGCCCACCTCGTGGATGCGCACCCGCGCGGGAAGGCCCTCGGCCGGTACGGCCATGGGAAGTGTCACTGGTCCTCCTGTGCCTCTGCCGGTGCCTCCGGCGGTGTTTCTGCCGGGGCGATGACGGCCAGCACCTGGTCCATGGCGACCGTCGTGCCCGGCGTCACGTCCAGTTCGGCGACCGTGCCGGCGTGCGGGGCGGAGATGACGTGCTCCATCTTCATCGCCTCGACGACCAGCAGGCTCTGGCCCGCGCTCACCTCGTCGCCGACGGCGACCTTCACCACGGTGACCGTGCCGGGCATGGGCGCGGTGAGCGAGTCGGCGCCCGCGTGAGCCCCTCGGGAGAGGGAGTCGGCGACCGGATCGTGATCGCGCACGTTCCAGGCGTCGCCGTCCCGGCCGAGCCAGGTGCCGTCCGGCAGTGCGGCGAAGGACCGGGCGACGCCGTCGAGCCGGCAGGTGAACCGGGGATCACCTCCCGGCGCCGGGAGGGGGCCCCCGGCGCCCCGCAGCGGGGTGTCCGCCCCGTCCGGCAGCACCTCGGCGGTGCCGTCCGCCGTGCCGCGCACGCGGACGGTCACCGGGTCGTGCCCCGGCACGTGCAGGTGGTGTGCCGTCCAGGCGGGTTCGCCGCCCAGCCGCCAGCCGTCCGCGACGGCGAAGGGGTCCACCCAGCCCGGGCCGGGCGCGGGGGAGAGCGCGGCCTGGCGCAGCAGCGCAGCCGCCGCGTAGACGTCCTGCGGCACGTCGGCCGCGACGAGCGTCGAGGCCTCCCGCTCCACCAGGCCCGTGTCCAGCTCGCCGGCCACCACCGCCGGATGGGCCAGCAGCCGCCGCAGGAACCCGGCGTTGGTCTGCACGCCCAGCGTGACCGTCTCGGCGAGGGCAGCCCGCAGCCGGCGCAGCGCGGTCTCCCGGTCCGGGCCGTAGGCGATCACCTTGGACAGCATCGGGTCGTAGAGGCTGCCGACCTCGGTGCCCTCGCTGAGCCCGGAGTCGGTGCGTACGCCGTCGCCCTGGGGTTCGCGCAGCCGGAGCACCGTCCCGCCGGAGGGCAGGAACCCGCGCGCGGGGTCCTCGGCGCAGATCCGCGCCTCGACCGCGTGCCCGGTCAGCCGGACGTCGTCCTGGCCGAAGGACAGCGGCTCACCGGCGGCCACCCGCAGCTGCCACTCCACCAGGTCCAGGCCGGTGACCAGTTCGGTGACCGGGTGCTCCACCTGGAGCCGGGTGTTCATCTCCATGAAGTAGTACGAGGACGGGTCGTTGCCCGGCACGATGAACTCCACCGTGCCCGCGCCCCGGTAGCCGCACGAGCGCGCCGCCTGGACCGCCGCCTCGCCCATGGCCGCGCGGGTCTTCTCGTCCAGCAGGACCGAGGGCGCCTCCTCGATGATCTTCTGGTGCCGGCGCTGGAGGGAGCACTCGCGCTCGCCCAGGTGCACCACGTTCCCGTGGCCGTCGGCCAGCACCTGGATCTCGATGTGCCGGGGCCGGTCCACCCACCGCTCGACGAGGAGCGTGTCGTCCCCGAAGGAGGCGCGGGCCTCGCGGCGGGCGGCGGCGATCTCCTCGTCCAGCACGGCCAGGTCCCGGACCAGGCGCATGCCCTTGCCGCCGCCGCCGGCCGACGGCTTGAGCAGCACGGGGGTGCCGATCTCACGGGCCGCGTCGGCGAGTTCGGCGTCGGTGAGTCCGCTGCCGCTGGACCCGGGCACCACCGGCACCCCGGCCGCCTGCACGGTCTCCTTGGCCCGGATCTTGTCGCCCATCAGGGAGATGGCGTCGGCGGACGGGCCGATGAAGACCAGCCCGGCGTCGGCGCAGGCGCGCGCGAAGCCGGCGTTCTCCGCGAGGAAGCCGTAGCCGGGGTGCACCGCCTGCGCGCCGGTGCGGGCGGCCGCCGCGAGCAGTCGCTCCACCGACAGATAGCTCTCGCCCGCCGGCGCCGGACCGATGCGGACGGCGGTGTCGGCCTCCCGGACGTGCCGGGCGTCCGCGTCGGCGTCGGAGAAGACGGCCGCGGAGCGCACGCCCAGCGCGCGCAGGGTGCGGATGACGCGGACGGCGATCTCGCCCCGGTTGGCCACAAGCACGGTGTCGAACATCATTGCTCCCCTCCTCACATCCGGAAGACGCCGAACTGGGGTTCACCCAGCGGCGCATGGGCACAGGCGGTCAGGGCGAGGCCCAGTACCTGCCGGGTCTCCAGCGGGTCGATGACGCCGTCGTCCCAGAGGCGGGCGGTGGCGTAGTAGGCGTTGCCCTGGCGCTCGTACTGCTGCCGGACCGGTGCTTTGAAGGCCTCTTCCTCGTCCGCGGGCCACTCCTGGCCCCGCGCCTCGAGCTGGTCCCGCTTGACGGTCGCGAGGACGGAGGCGGCCTGCTCACCGCCCATGACGGAGATCTTGGCGCCCGGCCACATCCACAGGAAGCGGGGCGAGTAGGCCCGGCCGCACATGGAGTAGTTCCCGGCGCCGTACGACCCGCCGACGACGACCGTCAGCTTCGGCACGCGCGTGCAGGCCACGGCCGTCACCATCTTGGCGCCGTGCTTGGCGATGCCGCCGGCCTCGTAGTCCCGGCCGACCATGAACCCGGAGATGTTCTGGAGGAACACCAGCGGGATCCCGCGCTGGTCGCACAGCTCGATGAAGTGGGCGCCCTTCTGGGCGGACTCGGAGAACAGGATGCCGTTGTTGGCGACGATGCCGACCGGGTGGCCGTGGATCCGGGCGAAGCCGGTGACCAGGGTCTGCCCGAACTCGGACTTGAACTCCGCGAAGCGGGAGCCGTCGACCACGCGCGCGATGACCTCGCGCGCGTCGTAGGGGGTGCGGGAGTCGACGGGCACCGCGCCGTACAGCCCGTAGGGGTCGACCTTCGGTTCGACGGACGGCCGCACCTCCCAGGGCAGCGGCCCGCGCGCGGGGAGTGTGCCGACGATGTTGCGGACGATCCGCAGCGCGTGCGCGTCGTCCTCCGCGAGGTGGTCGGTCACGCCGGACACCCGCGCGTGCACCTCGCCGCCGCCCAGCTCCTCCGCGGTGACGACCTCGCCGGTGGCGGCCTTCACCAGCGGAGGCCCGCCCAGGAAGATCGTGCCCTGGCCGCGGACGATGACGGCCTCGTCGCTCATGGCCGGGACGTAGGCCCCGCCGGCCGTGCACGAGCCCAGCACCGCGGCGATCTGCGGGATCCCGGCCCCGGACATCCGGGCCTGGTTGTAGAAGATCCGCCCGAAGTGCTCCCGGTCCGGGAACACCTCGTCCTGCATGGGCAGGAAGGCCCCGCCCGAGTCCACGAGATACAGACAGGGCAGCCGGTTCTCGAGGGCGACCTCCTGGGCCCGCAGATGCTTCTTCACCGTCATCGGGTAGTACGTGCCGCCCTTGACGGTGGCGTCGTTGGCGACGATCACGCACGCGCGCCCGCCGACCCGCCCGATCCCGGCGATGACCCCGGCCGCCGGGGCCTGCCCCTCGTACATGCCGTCGGCGGCGAGGGGGGCGAGCTCCAGGAAGGGCGAACCCGGGTCCAGGAGGGTGTCGACCCGGTCCCGGGGCAACAGCTTCCCGCGCGCGGTATGCCGCGCCCTCGCCTTCTCCCCGCCCCCCAGCCGGGCCGCGGCCAGCTTGCCGCGCAGCTCGTCGACGAGTGCGCGGTGCGCCGCCTCGTTGGCCCGCCAGGCCTCCGACGCGGGGTCTGCCGCGCTCGTCAGCTCCGGTGCCTGCTCCATCCTTGCGGTCCCCTCACCCAGTGATCGACTGTTAATGAGCGTTAACCATTTCCATCAGGTTAACGACCGCTAACCTCCCTGTCTAGAATTGCCTTCATGGCCACGAGAACCGACGCCCCCACCCGTCGCGAGCAGATCCTCAGGGAGGCCGCGCGGCTGTTCGCCGAGCGCGGGTTCCACGGCGTGGGGGTGGACGAGATAGGCGCCGCCGTCGGCATCAGCGGGCCGGGGCTCTACCGGCACTTCCCGGGCAAGGACGCGATGCTCGCCGAGCTGCTGGTCGGCATCAGCGGCCGGCTGCTGACCGGAGCGAAGCTGCGCCTGGCGGAGGCCGACGGCGTATCGCCCGAGGCGTTCCTCGACTCGCTCGTCGAGGGCCACATCGACTTCGCCCTCGACGACCGTCCTCTGATCACCCTGCACGACCGTGAGCTGGACCGCCTCCGTGACAGCGACCGCAAGCTGGTCCGCCAGCTCCAGCGGCAGTACGTCGAACTGTGGGTGGAGGCCCTGCGTGCCGTGTATCCGGGCCTCGCCGAGCCGACCGCCCGTTCCGCGGTGCACTCCGTCTTCGGTCTGCTGAACTCCACCCCACACCTCGGCCGACCGGGTTCCCTGCCGGGCCGCGCGGCCACCGCGGCCCTCCTGCACCGGATGGCCAGGGGGGCGTTCGCGGCGGCCGTGGAGTGACGAGCGTTACCCCCGCTCCACCCTGGACGCTCTTCGTACTCGCCGGTACGGTTGTTCTCTGAGCAAGCGCTTAGCCATGGGTCGGCCGCAATCACCGATTGAGCACCCCGACGGCGAGCAACCACATCCGCGAGAGCGGCGCCGGCTTAGGCGCAGAGAGGGGCCGGCGGTGCGCCGTACGGTGTTCAACGAGGATCACGAGGCGTTCCGGGAGACCCTCCGGGCCTTCATCGAGGCCGAGGTCGTCCCCGTCTACGACGAGTGGTTCGCGGCCGGCCAGGCGCCGCGCGACTTCTACTACAAGCTCGCCGAGCTCGGCGTCTTCGGCATCCGCGTCGACGAGGAGTACGGCGGCGCCGGCATCGACTCGTACAAGTTCGAGGCCGTGCTGTACGAGGAGACCGCCCGCGCGGGCGTCTCCTTCGGCGGCTCCGGTGTGCACGTGCTGCTCGGCCTGCCCTACATCAAGCTGCTGGCCAACGACGAGCAGAAGAAGAAGTACCTGCCGAAGTTCGTCTCCGGCGAGGAGATGTGGGCGATCGCGATGACCGAGCCGGGCACCGGCTCCGACCTCGCGGGCATGAAGACCACCGCCAAGCTCTCCGAGGACGGCACGCACTACGTCCTCAACGGCGCCAAGACCTTCATCACCGGCGGTGTGCACGCCGACCGCATGATCGTCTGCGCCCGCACCGACGCGCCCACCAAGGAGGACCGCCGCCACGGCATCTCCCTCTTCGTGGTGGACACCAAGGCCGAGGGCTACAGCGTCGGCCGCAAGCTCGACAAGCTCGGCCTGAAGACCTCCGACACCGCCGAGCTGGCGTTCGTCGACGTCAAGGTGCCTGTCGAGGACCTCCTCGGCGAGGAGAACAAGGGCTTCTACTACCTCGGCCACAACCTCGCCTCCGAGCGCTGGGGCATCGCCTTCGGCGCCTACGCGCAGGCCAAGGCCGCCGTCCGGTTCGCCAAGCAGTACGTGCAGGACCGTGTCGTCTTCGGCCAGACCGTCGCGTCCTTCCAGAACACCAAGTTCGAGCTGGCCGCCTGCCAGGCCGAGGTGGACGCGGCCGAGGCCGTCGCCGACCGCGCCACGGAGGCCCTGGACGCGGGCGAGCTGACCCCGGCCGAGGCCGCCAGCGCCAAGCTGTTCTGCACCGAGGTCGCCCACCGGGTGATCGACCGCTGCCTCCAGCTGCACGGCGGCTACGGGTTCATGAACGAGTACCCGATCGCCCGCCTGTACGCGGACAACCGCGTCAACCGCATCTACGGCGGCACCAGCGAGATCATGAAGTCGATCATCGCGAAGGACATGGGTCTGTAAGCAGCCCGCAACTACGGGCCGCTACAACTAGATGCCATGAGCCAGGCACTACAGGATCTCCTCGATCTGCTCGACATCGAGCAGATCGAGGAGAACATCTTCCGCGGCCGGTCCCGCTCCGCCGTCGTCCCGCGCGTCTTCGGCGGGCAGGTGGCGGCGCAGGCACTGGTCGCCGCCGGACGGACGGTCCCCGAGGACCGGCTCGCCCACTCCCTGCACGCGTACTTCCTGCGCATGGGCGACCCGGGCGCGCCCATCGTCTACACGGTCGACCGGATGAACGACGGCCGGTCCTTCACCGCGCGCCGCGTCGTCGCCGTCCAGCACGGACAGCCGATCTTCGCGCTGTCCGCCTCCTTCCAGCGGTACGAGGAGGGCTTCGACCACCAGACCCCCATGCCGCCCGCCCCGGACCCGGCCACGCTGCCGACCTCCGAGGAACGGCTGCGCGGCTACGCCCACCTCGATCCCGAGGTCGTCGAGAGGTTCCTGGAGGCCCGTGAGGCGGTCGATCTGCGCTATGTCGACGAGCCGCCGTACGGCCGGTTCGGCGCGCCGCGCGAGCCGCACTCCCAGGTCTGGTTCCGCGCCAACGGCAAGCTGGCCGACGACCCTCTCCTGCACGTCGTCCTCGCCACCTACGTCTCCGACATGACGCTCCTCGACTCGGTCCTGCTCGCGCACGGGCGCGGCGGCTGGGCGGTCGGTGACGTGGTGGGGGCGTCCCTGGACCACGCGATGTGGTTCCACCGCCCGTTCCGCGCCGACGAGTGGCTCCTCTACGACCAGGAGTCGCCCTCCGCGCACGGCGGCCGGGGCCTCGGCCAGGCCCGCATCTACACCCAGGACGGGCGGCTCGCCGTCTCGGTGATCCAGGAGGGTGTGGTCCGCGCCCCCCGGGGCGACTGAGCACCCGGCGCCGCACCCGCGCGTGCGGCGCCTCCGGGGGATCCCTCCCCGGAGGCCTTGGGGATCCCTCCCCCGGCCGGGCGGGCCCTAGTCGGTCAGTCCCGCCTCCGCCAGCAGGTACGCCGTCATCACGTCGTAGTGACGCGGGCTGACGACGTGGTCGTCGAGGGGGACCGCGACCTGGACGGTGCCCTCCGACTCGGCGATGAACAGCGCGGGGTCGTTGCAGTCGGCGTAACCGACGGAGTCGACGCCGTGCTGCCCGGCGTAGCCCGCCCAGCCGTGGTCGGCGACGACCAGGTCGGGCAGCGGCCGGCCCTCGCGTTCGAGCGCGGTGAGGATGGCCTTCATCGGCTCGCCCGAGTGGGTGTGCCAGAGCGTGGCGCCGTGTTCGAGGACCGCCACGTCGGCCAGCTGCCAGACGTACCCCTCGTCCGTCTGGAGCCCCTCCGGGATGACGACGATCTCGCAGCCGGCCGCGCGCAGGGCGGCGGCGGTGGCGCGGTGCACGTCGAGGAGACCACCGGGGTGGCCGGTGGCGAAGAGGACCCGCTGCCGTCCTTCGGCCGCTTTGCGCAGCCGGGCCGCGAGCCGGTCCAGGCCGTCGACCGTCAGCTCGGGGTCGATGGTGTCCTGGCCGTAGCGGAACTCGGGATCGTCGTTCACACCGACCCGCTCCGCCATCACCGCGAGCACGTCCTGCTCGTCGGTCCAGCGGTCGCCGAGTTCCAGGCCGAGCCAGAAGTTGCGGACACCGTTGGCGAGCTGGCGGTAGTGGGAGAGGTTGTTCTCGCGGGGCGTGGCGACGTCCCCGGCGATACGGGTTCTGACGAGGTGGTCGACGAGTTCGGCGCGGCTGGGCGTCCCGGGTATCGGCATGGTTTCCATTGTGAGGCAGCGGGCGGTGCGCGTCTGTGCAGTTCCGGACGCTGGGACACGCGTCACTCACTGTTGTTTCAGCGAGAACCACAGCTCCATCCGGACGTCCGGATCGTCCAGGTCGGTCCCCAACAGGGCCGCGCAGCGGGCGATCCGCTGCCGCACGGTGTTGCGGTGCACGGACAGCGCCACCGCCGTACGGTCCCAACTGCCGTGCAGCGAGAGCCAGGTGCGCAGCGTCTCGAGCAGCGCGGCGCTCGCTGCGCTCGCCCGGATCGGGGCGAGGAGCGCCCGGGCGTGGGCCCGGGCCTCGTCGTCGGGCACCAGGTCCCGCAGTCCGGCCCCGGAGCCGTGCCGGACGAGCGCCGTGCGGGTGGCGCGCGCCCGGGCCAGCGCGCGGGCCGCCTGCGCGTCGGCGGCCGTCCAGTCGGCGGGGGCCGCGTCCGCGCTGACGCCGAGGGTCCAGCCCGGCTGCGGCTGCGGCGGGCCGTCGGCCGGGACGAGGACCCGTACGACGTCGTGCGCGAGGTCGACCAGCGGTGATCCGAGGCCGGCGCCCAGCGCGGAGGCCGCCACCGGGTCGACGGCCTGCGCGTCCGGACGGGCGTGCACGACGAGCCACCGGTCGCCCCCCAGCAGCGGGGCCACCTCGGCGGCCGCGGCCCCCAGCAGCAGCCGCACGAGCGCCGACGAGCGGGCCGCCCCCGAGCCGCTCTGGTGCTCGCCGGTGAGGAGCGAGAGCAGGACGGCGGCGACGGAGGCGATGGTGTGGTCACCGGGGTCACGCCGGGGGGCCGCCACCCCGAGCACGAATCCGCGGCCCGCGCCGAGCGCGTAGGCGGCGAGCTGGGTCCCGTCGGGGGCGGTGTCGCTGGCGGTGGCGGAGGCGCGGGAGAGGAGGAGGCGGGCGAGCCCGGCGAGGGGGGCGTCCGCGGACGTCCTTCCCGCCCCCGCGATCTCCGTCCCCTCCGGGCCGTACAGCACCGCGCGCCCCCCGACCCGCTGGGCGAGCTGCCGCAGGACGGACGGGACCGGGTCCGGGCGGGAGGCGGCGGCCGCGAGGCTCTGCTGGGCCTCCGTCACCCGGCGCAGCTCGGCGGTGCGGGCCCGTTCCATCAGCTGCCAGACCGCGCGGGCCACGGCCGAGAACGTCGTCTGCGGGGGCACCTCCAGGAGCGGCAGCTCGTACGCCTCGCAGGCGGCGACCAGCGCCCTCGGCACGGTGTCGTGCACCGGCGCGAGCCCGAACCCGAGCGCCGCGCCGCCCGCCGCGACGATCCGCGAGACGTAGTCGTCGAAGTAGGTTCCCGACCCGGCCGCCTCCGGGATGTGCACGCCGGCCGTCAGCAGCAGCTCGCCGCCCAGCAGATACGGGTACGGGTCGGCCATCTCCGAGGTGTGTGCCCCGTGCAGCACGGTGCCGGGATCGGCGGGCCCGGCGATCTGCCGCAGGGCGAGGTCCTCGCGGGCCAGCAGAGCGGCGAGCGGGACCGGTGGGGTGGGTGGTACGGCGGGGGCCACGGGAGGTACAGCGGGCTCCGGCACCATGGACGTTCCCTCCACTGGGCACGGATCGAGTGGATGAAACGTACACTTCCAGGGCACTTTTCGGCCACCTAGGGTCAACTCCCGAACCACCTCAGCCATCGAGAAGGGTGGGCCCCCATGGCCGTCGACTACACCGTGATCGCCGTCTATCTGGCCGGCATGCTGGCCATGGGCTGGTGGGGCATGCGCCGCGCCCGCTCGAAGAGCGAGTTCCTCGTCGCCGGGCGCCGCCTCGGGCCCGTCATGTACTCCGGCACCATGGCGGCGATCGTCCTCGGCGGCGCGTCCACCATCGGTGGCGTGGGTCTGGGATACCAGTACGGGCTGTCCGGCGCCTGGATGGTGTTCACCATCGGTCTGGGCCTGCTCGCCCTCTCCGTCTTCTTCTCGGCCCGGATCGCCCGCCTCAAGGTCTACACGGTCTCCGAGATGCTGGACCTGCGCTACGGCGGCCGGGCCGGTGTGATCTCGGGCGTGGTGATGTGGGCGTACACCCTGATGCTCGCCGTGACGTCGACCATCGCCTACGCCACCATCTTCGACGTCCTCTTCGACATGAACAGGACCGTCGCGATCGTCCTCGGCGGCTCGATCGTCGTCGCGTACTCGACGCTCGGCGGCATGTGGTCGATCACCCTCACCGACATGGTGCAGTTCGTGGTGAAGACGATCGGCGTGCTCCTGCTGCTGCTGCCGATCGCGGTGGTGCGGGCGGGCGGCTTCGGCGAGATGAAGGCGAAGCTGCCGACCGGCTACTTCGACCCGCTGGGCATCGGCGGCGAGACCATCTTCACCTACGTGCTGATCTATACGTTCGGCATGCTCATCGGCCAGGACATCTGGCAGCGCGTGTTCACCGCCCGCGGCGACCGGACGGCGAAGTGGGGCGGCACGGTCGCGGGCACCTACTGCCTCGTGTACGCCCTCGCCGGCGCCGTCATCGGCACCGCGGCCAAGGTGCTCTACCCGAACCTCGCCTCCGCCGACGCCGCCTTCGCGACGATCGTCAAGGACGAACTCCCGGTCGGTGTGCGGGGACTGGTGCTGGCCGCCGCGCTCGCCGCGGTGATGTCGACCTCGTCCGGCGCGCTGATCGCCTGCGCGACCGTCGCCAACAACGACATCTGGTCCCGGCTGCGGGGCGTCGCCGGCGCCGGGGACGAGGAGCGCGACGAGGTCAGGGGCAACCGCCTGTTCATCCTCCTGATGGGCGTCGCGGTGATCATCACGGCGATCGCCCTGAACAACGTCGTCGAGGCGCTGACCGTGGCGTACAACCTGCTCGTCGGCGGACTGCTGGTGCCCATCCTCGGCGGACTGCTCTGGAAGCGCGGCACGGTCCAGGGCGCCCTCGCCTCCGTCGTGGCCGGCGGCGTCGCGGTGATCGGCCTGATGGCCGGCTACGGCATCCTCGCCAACGAGCCGGTCTACTACGGCCTCCTCGCCTCCCTGGCCGCCTACCTCGCCGTGTCCCTGGCGACCCCGGCCACCGACCCCGCCGTACTGGCCGCCTGGCGCGAGCGACTGGCCGGACGGACCCCAGAGGCGGCCGGAACCTCCCCCGTCCCGGTGTCCCGGTAGACGTCCCAGTACAGTCGTACGAGTAGTAGTACATACGCGACGAAGCGTAAGAAAGAGAGCATTTCCATGAGTGGCAACGAGACGCCCCGCGGCCCCGTCGACTCCTCCCGCGTCCCGCGGTACGCCGGCCCCGCGACCTTCGCCCGGCTGCCCCGCCTCGACGAGGTCGGCCGCGCCGACGTCGCCGTGGTGGGCGTGCCGTTCGACTCGGGCGTCTCGTACCGGCCGGGCGCCCGCTTCGGCGGCAACGCGATCCGCGAGGCGTCCCGGCTGCTGCGGCCGTACAACCCGGCGCAGGACGCCTCCCCCTTCGCCCTCGCCCAGGTGGCGGACGGCGGCGACATCGCGGTGAACCCGTTCAACATCCACGAGGCCGTGGAGACGATCGAGGCGGCGGCCGACGACCTGCTCGGCACCGGAGCCCGCCTGATGACCCTGGGCGGCGACCACACCATCGCGCTGCCGCTGCTGCGCTCGGTCGCGAAGAAGCACGGACCCGTGGCCCTGCTCCACTTCGACGCGCACCTCGACACCTGGGACACCTACTTCGGCGCGGAGTACACCCACGGCACGCCGTTCCGCCGGGCCGTGGAGGAGGGCATCCTCGACACCGAGGCGCTCTCCCACGTCGGCACCCGCGGCCCGCTGTACGGCAAGCAGGACCTGACCGACGACGAGAAGCTCGGCTTCGGCATCGTCACCTCGGCGGACGTCTACCGGCGCGGCGCCGACGAGGTCGCCGACCAGCTGCGGCAGCGCATCGGCGACCGCCCCCTCTACATCTCCATCGACATCGACTGCCTCGACCCGGCGCACGCCCCCGGCACCGGCACCCCGGAGGCGGGCGGCATGACCTCGCGCGAGCTCCTGGAGATCCTGCGCGGCCTGGCCTCGTGCAACCTGGTCTCGGCGGACGTCGTCGAGGTGGCCCCCGCGTACGATCACGCGGAGATCACGTCGGTGGCCGCGTCCCACACGGCGTACGAACTGACCACGATCATGTCCCGACAGATTGCCGAGGCTCGCGCGAAGTGACTCACGACCACGACCTGGTGCTCCGGCCGACTCAGGCGCAGACCGCCGCTGCTCTGAATCCTCCCGCCGGCCGCAACGGCGGAGACCTGGTCGTGGAGACCCTGGCCGGGCTCGGCGCGACCACCGTCTTCGGGCTGCCCGGCCAGCACGCGCTCGGCATGTTCGACGCGCTGCGCCGCTCCTCGCTGCGGTACATCGGCCTGCGGGTGGAGAACAACGCGGGGTTCGCGGCGGACGCGTACGGCCGGATCACCGGCGAGGCGGCCCCGCTGCTGCTGTCGACGGGTCCGGGCGCGCTGACCTCGCTCGCGGCGCTCCAGGAGGCGGCGGCCGCCTCGGCACCGGTGCTGGCGATCAGCAGTCAGATCCCGACCGCCGGATTGGGCGGCGGCCGCCACGGCTATCTGCACGAACTGCCCGACCAGGCGGCCTCGTTCCGTGGCGTGGTGAAGTCGGTCCACACCGTCCGCACCCAGTCGCAGATCCCGTCCGCGATCGAGGCGGCCTGGAAGTCCGCGCTGAGCGTGCCGCACGGCCCGGTGTGGGTGGAGATCCCGCAGGACGTGCTCCTCGCGCAGACGGGGATCCCGGTGGTCACCGGCGGCGACGCCTTCCCCGAAGAGCTGCCGCCGCGCCCCGAACTGACCGCCGTGGCGGCCGACCTGCTGTCGAAGGCGGCCCGTCCGGCGATCATCGCGGGCGGCGGAGTCGTACGGGCGGACGCCTCGGGCAAGCTGAGGCAGCTGGCGGAGGCCCTGCAGGCCCCGGTGGTCACCACGCCCGGCGGCAAGGGCGCGTTCCCCTGGACGCACCCCCTCTCGCTCCAGTCCTGGATCGAGGACCGGCACACCACGGACTTCCTCGAGGACGCGGACGTCCTGCTGGTCGTCGGCTCCGGGCTCGGTGAACTCTCCTCCAACTACCACACGTTCAAGCCGCGGGGCCGGGTCGTCCAGATCGAGGCGGACCTCGGCAAGCTGGAGTCGAACCATCCGGCGCTCGGCATCCACGCGGACGCGCGACTGGCGTTGCAGGCGCTGCTCGAGACGGTGGAGCCGGTGAGGCCGGTGGAGCCGGAGACGGAACCGGCCCGGCCGGGGGCCGCCGAACGCGTCCGTGAGGTCCTCACGAAGGTCGCCGACCGTATCGCCGCCCAGGAACTCACCCTGGAGCAGGAGGTGTTGGCGTCGGTCCGCAAGGCGCTGCCGGCCGACTCCCCGTCCTTCTGGGACATGACGATCCTCGCCTACTGGGCCTGGTCGGCCTTCGACGCGAAGGGCCCCAACCACATGCACTCCGCCCAGGGCGCGGGCGGCCTGGGCTACGGCTTCCCGGCGGCGCTGGGCGCGGCGGCGGCCGATCCGACCCGCCCGGTGCTGGCGGTGTCGGGGGACGGCGGCGCCCTGTACTCGATCGCGGAGCTGGCGACGGCCCGGCAGTACGACCTGAACGTCACCTGGCTGATCGTCGACGACGGCGGTTACGGCATCCTGCGCGAGTACATGACCGACGCCTTCGGCGAGCCCACGGCCACCGAACTGACCCGCCCGGACTACGTGGCCCTGGCGGAGTCCTTCGGGGTACCGGGGGTGCGGACGTCCCCGGAGACCCTGGAGGCGGACCTGGCGAAGGCCCTGTCCACGCCCGGCCCCTCCGTGGTCCTCCTCCCGGCGGTGCTGCGGATGTTCGCGGCGACGCACCTGTCCTAGGCGAGGCCGTTGATACGGTCCCGCCATGTCTGAAGCACACGGATCACCCGGCCCCGTCACCGCCGACGACGTGCAGGAGGCGGTCCGGTCCGCGGTGGCCGCCCTGCGCGGGGCCGAGGCCGCCGACTGGGATGCCAAGGCCGGTTCCCTGGACTGGAGTTGCTGGGAGACCGTCGAGCATCTGGCCGACGACCTGTTCGCCTACGCCGCCCAACTGGGCCCGGGGGGCGGACCGTCGGACACCGAGGTGCCCTTCGTGTGGCGCGCGGAGCGGCCCGGCGCGCCGGCGAACGTCGTCTTCGCCGACCGGACGGCCGGGGCGGCCGGACTCGCGCAGGTGTTGGAGGCCTGCGGGGCGCTGCTGACCGCCATGGTGCGGACGACGCCGGCGGGCGTCAGGGCGCACCACGTCTTCGGCGTCTCCGACCCCGAGGGGTTCGCCGCCATGGGGGTCGTCGAGACGCTGGTGCATCTGCACGACGTCGCCGAGGGGCTCGGTGTCCCGTGGGAGCCGGACGCCGGACTGTGCGACCGGGTGCTGGCGAGGCTCTTCCCGGACGCCCCGGCCGGCACCGACCGGTGGCCCACCCTGCTGTGGGCCACCGGCCGGGGGGAGATCCCGGGTCACGCGCGTCTCACCCGGTGGCGTTGGTACGGCGCACCCCGCGGTGAGGGCGAGCGATAGGGCCGAGCGGGAGAGCCGAGCGGGGGATGGCGAGCGGCGGGGCGGGGGCGGAGATCAGCAGGCGCCGGGGCCCACCGCGTCGATCCGGCCGCCGAAGTCGCCCAGGTAGCGGGTGCGGTAGTCGGCGTTGAAGACGTTCCGCTTCTCCACCGGGCCCCAGTTGATGAAACAGGCGCGGGTACTGGAGACGAAGGAACCCACGTGGTCGTGGAGGGCGGGCGGCATGTCGCGGTAGCCGCTGCGGGCGGTCCACTCCCAGCTGCTGCCGTGGAAGTTCTCGCCGCTGTAGAAACAGATCGATCCGTCGGGACAGGACGGCGCCGCGGCCGCCGAGGCGCTCTGGGCGGGCAGGGCGAGGGCGGTCAGGGCGAGAGCGGCGGCGAAGGACCAGGCGCGAAGCTTCATGAGGGTCTCCGGGAAAGGGAGTCGGGATCGCTCCCGGCGGATCTGCCGAGGCGCCCCCAGCCTCGCGTCCGGGCCGGGCGACATGCCCGGGACGAAGATCCGACTTCACCGGTGTGAGGGAACTAGTCGTTCCATCACACCGACTCCTGCGGCGTGCGTGCCCCGGCACGCCGAGAGGGGCCGAACCTCCCTGTGGCCAAGGGAAGTTCAGCCCCTCCGTGGTGCGCCGCGGGTCCTACCAGATCGCCTCGACCCACTCCGGGTGGTCGATGAACGGGTTGCGGTTGTGCTGGTAGGTGTCGTAGATGACCTGGTTGCGCTTCTCCTCGAAGGCGCTCGGCGGGTCCGCCTCGTTCCACGCCTTGAGGACGGAGAGCTTGCCCATGTAGGGGTTGCTGCCGTTGCCCACCTTCTCGTTGGGCTCCAGGTTGGCGAAGCCGTCGTCACCCTCGTAGCGCACGGCCATGTAGAGGATCATGCGGGCCACGTCGCCCCGGTCCGCGGCGCGCGGCGCGAAGGAGTCGGAGTCGACGGTGCTGCCGCCGCCGTTGGTGACCGCGCTGCCGCCGTTGTCGAAGTCCAGGTTGCCGCGGATGCTGTTGACCTGGACGTCCGCGGGACGCAGGTGGTGCAGGTCCGTGCCCGGACCGGTCACCTCGCCGAAGTCGCCGTGGGACTTGGCCCAGGTGTGCTCGCGGTTCCAGTCGCCGACGTCACCGCCGTTGAGGGACTTGGCTCGCGAGACGCCGCTGTACAGCAGGATGACGTTGCTGCTGTTGTTCGGGTCCTGGTCGGTGGCCTTCAGAGCGTCCCAGACCGCGGAGTACGAGATCTTCGTCTGGCTGCTGATGATCGTGTGCAGCGAGGACTTCAGGCTCGTACCCGTCTTGCCGACCGCGTTCTTGTAGTACGTCGCGTCGTAGGCCGTCGTGGTCGCCGCGGCGGGGGTCGCGGTGAGCGCGGGCGCGGTGAGACCGACCAGGACGGCAGTGGTGGCAAGCGCCACCGACTTCCATCGGCGTATGCGTGTCGCCAGCATGTGGGGTGTCCGATCTACGCGGGTTGATTGGAGGCGGCAATCGGGAGAGTGACATGCACATGCGGTCATGGCAATGAATCTGACATGTCTATCAGGTGACGGGAACCGGCAAATTGCCCCTTGTCTACGCGAGTTGAACGCGCTTTCTTACGACGAAACGGCCCCTGACGGTGAAGTCAGGGGCCGCTGCGGACCGTTGGGCCGTGCCGGTCAGCTCACGTCAGAGGCGTCCAGTCGGTAGACCGTCGACTGGTTGCTCTGCGACGAGGTGTCCGTACCCGAGGCGTCCGAGCCGGAGGTCCCCGAGCCGGAGCCGGACGCGGCACCCGAGCCGGACGCGGAGCTCGACGTCGAGCTGTAGGCGCTCTCCGGCACCGCCGTGCCGTTCTTCTGCACCCAGGCGGTGATCTCCTGGTTCAGGCTGCTGTTGCCGCCCATACCGCCGCCGCCGAGCTGGATGTAGTGCAGCTCGCCCTTCTTCACCAGTTCCTTGAGCTTGGCGAGGGTCATCGCCCGGTCGCTGCCGGTGAAGCCCCACATGGAGATGACGGGCTTGCCGCTGCTGAGGATCATCTGGCCCGCGCTCTGCGAGTTGGAGACCGCGATCAGCCAGGTGGCGCCGTCCTGGTGCTTCTCCAGGTACGAGAGGAGCTCGCTGTCGGCGCCGCCCATGCCGCCACCGCCCATACCGCCGCCGCCACCGGTGCCGCCGCCCGGAGCCGTGCCGCTCTCGCCGCCGCCCTGGGCGCCGCCGGGCGACTCCCCGTTCGTTCCGCCCTGTTGGCCGCCCTGGCCGCCGTTCGGCGCGCCGCTGGGTGCGCCGCCGCCCTGCGGGAGTTCGCCGTTGCCGCCGCCCGGCGTCATCTGGCCGCCCGCGCCGCCGGGGAACTCGCCGCCCGCCTGGCCGCCCTGCTGGGTGCCGCCGGGCGCCTGGCCGCCGGGACCGCCGTTGCCGCCGCCGAAGCCGCCCCGGCCACCGCCGCCGCCGGGACCGCCCATGCCGCCACCGGTGGACGGACCCGCCGTCGGGTTGGTGCCGCCCATCATGCCGCTGGAGGAACCGAAGGCCGGCGAGGCGGCGTACGCCGTCGGACCGGCGAGGGCCGCCACGACCGCCGCGGCGACGGACGCGCCGAGCAGCCGGACCCTGACGCCGGAGCTCGCGGAGCGCAGCACGAACAGGCCCACGATCGCGAGGACCATGACCACGCCGACGACCGGCCACAGCCAGGTGTTCCAGCCGGTGGCGCGCCGCAGCAGCACGATCGCCCAGACGCCGGTGACCGCGAGCCCCACGGGCAGCACCCACGACCAGCGGGCGTCACCGCCGCGCAGGGCACGCCACAGCATGACCCCGCCGCCACCGCACAGCGCCGCGATGCCCGGGGCGAGCGCGGTCGTGTAGTAGGGGTGCATGGTGCCCTCGGCCATGGCGAAGGTCAGGTAGTGCAGCACCAGCCAGCCGCCCCACAGCACCAGCGCGGCGCGGGTGGGGTCGGTGCGCGGGGCCCGGCCGCGCAGCACCAGACCGGCGACGAGCGCGACGCCCGCGAAGGGGATCAGCCAGGAGATCTGGCCGCCGAGGACGTCGTTGAACATCCGGCCGATGCCCGCGGTCCCGGCGAAGGATCCGCCGCCTCCGCCGCCAACGCCGTTGCCCTCGCCGCCGAGGACCCGGCCCAGGCCGTTGTAGCCCATGATCAGGTCCCAGGCGCTGCCGTCGGTCGAACCGCCGATGTACGGCCGGTCGTCGGCGGGCACCAGGGACACGGCGGTCGCCCACCAGAAGCTGGCGACGGCCAGTGCCACGGCGGCCAGCGCCAGGTTCACGGCCTTCTTCTTCCAGCCCTGCCTCGACGCGTACAGGTACACGGCGAAGACGGCCGGCAGGGCGATGTAGCCCTGGAGCATCTTGGTGTTGAAGGCGAGCCCGAAGCAGACCGCGGAGCCGAGGAGCGGCAGCAGCCGGTCGTCGCGGGTGGCCCGCAGTGCGAGGGCCGCGCCGGCCACCATCAGCAGGACGAGGAGGGTGTCCGGGTTGTTGTCGCGGTTGATGGCGACGGTGATCGGCGTCAGCGCGAGCACGAGGGCCGCTACGGCGGCGGCCGCGTGTCCGAAGACCCGCTTCACCGAGGAGTGCAGGATCCAGATCGTGCCCAGCGCCGCCGCGACCTCCGGCAGCATCATCTGCCAGGTGCCGAACCCGAAGATCCGGCAGGACAGGCCCATGATCATGAGCGCGAACGGCGGCTTGTCGACGGTGATGAAGTTCCCGGCGTCCAGCGAGCCGAAGAACCACGCCTTCCAGCTCTGCGTACCGCTGTAGATCGCGGAGCTGTAGAAGCTGTTGAGGCTCGACCCGGACAGGTTCCAGGAGTACAGCACGCCCGCCAGGACCATGATCGCGATCAGCGCGGGCAGCGACCAGCGCGGCGCCGTGTCCGGCGGGGGTGCCGCGGGGGCCGCCTCTGAGGTCGTCGGCGGGGACCGGTCCGGGGACACGGCGGGGGGCACGGGCGGGTGGGGGAGTGGATCGGTGGCAGATGTCACCCTGCGCATGCTGTACGGCCGTTGTGGGTGGTCGCTGTGGTCGAGCTGGCCGCCGCCTGTGAGAACGCACAGGCCGCGGTAACGCGTTGCCCAGGCTTTCCCCAACACCCGAGGTGACGCACACGACCTTTGGTGACGCACGCGACCTTTGGTGACGCACGCAACCTTGGTGGCGCACGCAACCTTGGCGATGCGTACAACCTTTCGTACGAACTTGTGTGTCAACAGGTCATGACTCACCGGACACGAAGAAGCAGAAGACTGCTCGGCGCCGGGCTCACCGCCGGCGTCCTCATATCCGGCGTGGCGGCCGCCGCGCCCGCCGCGGCCGCCACCCCCACCGTGAGCTGTACGTCGGCCAAGGCCGGGCTCGCGGCCAAGCTGAAGAAGGACATCACCGCCGCACTGGCGAACCGTAAGGGCACGGTCGCCGTCGGCCTCTACGACCGCACCACCAACACCACTTGCACCCTGCGTGCCTCCACCGCCTTCGACTCGGCCAGCGTCGTCAAGGTCACCGTCCTGTCCGCGCTGCTGTGGGACGCGCAGAAGACCGGCCGGGCGCTGACCAGCCGGGAGAAGACCCTCGCCACGGCCATGATCACCAAGTCGGACAACGCCTCCACCTCCACCCTGTGGAAGCAGCTCGGCACGACGAAGATCAAGAACTTTCTGACGGCCGCGAAGATGACGCAGACCAAGCCGGGCGCGAACGGCTACTGGGGCCTGACCCAGATCACCGTCACCGACCAGCAGAAGCTGCTGAAGCTGCTGACCGCCAAGAACACGGTCCTGACCGACGCCTCGCGCGCCTACGTCAACACACTGATGGGCCAGGTCGTCTCGTCGCAGCGCTGGGGCACGCCGTACGGGAGGCCGGCCGGGGTCAGCTGGCACGTCAAGAACGGGTGGCTGTCGCGCGCCACGCACGGCTGGCGGGTGCACAGCGTCGGCACCTTCAAGGGCGGTGGCCACGACTACGTCATGACCGTCCTCACCCACGGCAACAGCACCATGAACTACGGCATCACGACCATTCAGGGCGTCGCCAAGGTCATCCACAAGGACCTGGCCGCCTCCTGAACGAGCCTTTACGCGGTGTCCCACCGCACGTCACCGACCCGGCCTACGGTGGCGCCCATGCGCCTGCGAACCGTACTCGCCACCCTCACCGCCGGCCTGGCGGCGGCCACCACTGTCACCGCCGCCGGGCCCGCGAACGCCCACCCGGACACCGGCACAGCCACGCACACCGTCGCCGACACGGCCACGGACAAAGCCTGTTCACCGGCCGTCTCCCTCGACGGCTTCTCCGACGCCCTCGACAAGACGACCTTCGACGGCACCTTCGTCGGCAACCTCTCCGCGCTCGCCCTGGACCGGGACGGCTCCCTCGCGGCCCTCTCCGACCGCTCCTCGCTCTTCGGCCTGGACGCGAAGACCCTCGCCCCGGAGTCGGTCGTCCCGCTCGCCGACGAGAGCGGCGCCGCACTCGACAGCGAGGGTCTCGCCATCGACGGTGACGGCACCCGGCTGATCACCTCCGAGACCGAGCCGTCCATCCGCCGCTACAGCCGCGACGGCAGGATCCTCGACCGTCTCCCGGTCCCGTCCTCGCTCCTCGTCGCCCCGGCCGGCCGCGCCACGCCCAACCAGACCTTCGAGGGCCTGACGCTGCTGCCCGGCGGGCGCACCCTCCTCGCGTCGATGGAGTACGCGCTCTCCGGCGACAGCGCGGGCATCGTCCGTTTCCAGACCTGGCGGCGGCAGCACGGCCGGTTCGCGCTCTCGGCCCAGTACGCCTACCGCGCCGACTCCGGCCTCGGCGTCCCCGAGGTCCAGGCCCTGCCCGACGGCCGGCTCCTCGTCCTGGAGCGCGGCTTCACCGCCGGCTTCGGCAACACGGTCCGCCTCTACCTGGCCGACCCCCGCCACGCCACGGACACCGGCGGCATCACGGACCTCACCGGCCAGGGCGGCGTGCGCCTGGTGAAGAAGACACTCCTCGCCGACCTCGTGAGCTGCCCGTCACAGGGAGCGACCGCCGAGCAGCCCCAGCCGAACCCGCTGCTCGACAACATCGAGGGCATGGTGATCACCGGCCGGGCCAAGGGCCGCCTGGAGGTGCTCCTGGTCAGCGACGACAACCAGAACGCGGCCCAGACGACCCGCTTCTACCGGCTGCGCGTACGCGTCTGACGGCGTCCGGCCGCCGCTGACCCGCTGTGACCGTGTGTCCCCGATTGTTGCGGAGGGATGAAATCCGCTTCTTTCGGCGTTGGTGCCTTCCGGCAGACCGGGACGACCGGGTGACGGGGACGACAGGAAGGCACCGGCGTGGCAGTGCAGCAGGGGGAGCAGCGGCGAGGCTGGGCGCGCAGACTGGCCGGGTACGCCTGGCGGCACCCGGCGAACGTCGTGCTCGCGCTCGGCTCCTCGCTGGCCGGCATGGCCGTCCTGGCACTGGTCCCGCTGGTCACCAAGGTGATCATCGACGATGTGATCGGCGACCACAGCCGGGACATGGGCCCCTGGGCCGGAGCCCTGATCGCCGCCGCCGTCCTCGTCTACGTCCTCACCTACGTCCGCCGCTACTACGGCGGACGCCTCGCCCTCGACGTCCAGCACGACCTGCGGACGGAGATGTTCGAGACGATCACCCGCCTCGACGGCCGGCGTCAGGACGAGCTGTCCACCGGCCAGGTCGTGGGCCGCGCCACCAGCGACCTCCAGCTCATCCAGGGTCTGCTCTTCATGCTCCCGATGACGATCGGGAACCTGCTCCTCTTCCTGATCTCCCTGGTCGTCATGGCCTGGCTGTCCCTCCCGCTCACCCTGGTCGCCCTCGCCGTGGCCCCCGCCCTCGCGTACATCGCCAGGCGCAGCCGTACCAGGCTGCACCCCGCCACCTGGTACGCCCAGGCGCAGGCGGCGGGCGTCGCGGGCGTGGTCGACGGAGCCGTCAGCGGCGTCCGGGTCGTGAAGGGCTTCGGCCAGGAGGACCAGGAGACCGGCAAACTGCGCGAGGTCGGCCGCCGGCTCTTCGCCGGCCGGCTGCGCACGATCCGCCTGAACTCGGCCTACACCCCCGCCCTCCAGGCCGTCCCCGCCCTCGGCCAGGTCGCCATGCTGGCGCTCGGCGGCTGGCTGGCCGTGGGCGGCCACATCACCCTCGGCACCTTCGTCGCGTTCTCCACCTACCTCGCCCAGCTCGTCGGCCCGGTACGGATGCTCGCCGTGGTCCTCACCGTCGGCCAGCAGGCCCGCGCGGGCACCGAACGCGTCCTGGAGCTGATCGACACCGAACCGTCGATGCAGGACGGCACCAAGGCACTGCCCGCGGACGCCCCCGCCACCGTCGAGTTCGACGACGTGACCTTCGGCTACGACCCCGGACGGCCGGTCCTCGACGGCCTCACCTTCGAGATCCGCCCCGGCGAGACCCTCGCGGTGGTGGGCTCCTCCGGCTCCGGCAAGTCCACCGTCTCCCTCCTGCTGCCCCGCTTCTACGACGTCGGCAGGGGCGCCGTCCTCATCGGCGGCCACGACGTCCGCGAGCTCACCCTCGACTCGCTGCGGGCCGCGATCGGCCTGGTCCCCGAGGACTCCTTCCTCTTCTCCGACACCGTCCGCGCCAACATCGCGTACGGCCGTCCCGAGGCCACCCAGGAGCAGATCGAGGCGGCCGCCCGCGCCGCCCAGGCCGACCGGTTCATCGCCGAGCTGCCCCACGGCTACGACACGACGGTCGGCGAGCACGGGCTGACCCTCTCCGGCGGCCAGCGCCAGCGGGTCGCGCTCGCCCGGGCGATCCTCACCGACCCGCGGCTGCTGGTCCTCGACGACGCGACCTCCGCCGTGGACGCGGCGGTCGAGCACGAGATCCACGAGGCCCTGAAACAGGTCATGCAGGGCCGCACGACCCTGCTCATCGCGCACCGACGCTCCACCCTCAACCTCGCCGACCGCATCGCCGTCCTGGACGCCGGCCGCCTCGCCGACCTCGGCACCCACGAGGAGCTCCAGCAACGCTCCGCGCTCTACCGCCGGCTGCTCACCGACCCCGACGAGCTCGGCGGAGTCTCGCCCGGCCACGCCCAGCCCTCCCCCACTCTCGGCGAGGACACCTCCGTACGCGACGAACTGCGCGACGAACTGGACGCCGAGTTCGACGCCGAACGCGGGGTCACCCCCCGGCTGTGGACCGGCGACCGGGAGCCGAAGGACACCGCCCTCTCCGGGATGCCGGCCACCCCCGAGCTGCTCGCCCAGATCGAGGCGCTGCCGCCGCTCGTCGACACTCCCGATGTCGACGAGCGGCAGGCGGTCCGGCCGGAGTCGTCCTACGGCCTGCGCAGGCTGCTGCGCGGCTTCGGCGCGCCCCTTCTCGTCAGCCTCGCTCTGGTCGCCGTCGACGCCGGGACGAGCCTGCTGCTGCCGGTGATGATCCGGCACGGCATCGACCAGGGCGTGACCCGGGCGGCGCTGGGGGCCGTCTGGGCGGCCTCGCTGCTCGCGCTGCTCTCCGTAGGGGTGCAGTGGGTCGCGCAGACCGGCGAGATCCGGATGACCGGCCGCACCGGTGAACGCGTCCTCTACACGCTCCGGCTGAAGATCTTCGCCCAGCTGCAGCGGCTCGGACTCGACTACTACGAGCGGGAGCTGACCGGCCGGATCATGACGAGGATGACGACGGACGTCGACGCCCTCTCCACCTTCCTGCAGACCGGCCTGGTCACGGCCTTCGTCGCGATCGTCACCTTCTTCGGCATCATGGGCGCCCTGCTGGTCATCGACGTACAGCTCGCGCTGGTCGTCTTCGCGACGCTCCCGCCCCTGGTCGTCGCCACGTACTTCTTCCGCCGGGCGAGCGTGAAGGCGTACGAACTGGCCCGCGAGCGGGTGTCGACGGTCAACGCCGACCTCCAGGAGTCGGTGTCCGGGCTCCGGATCGTGCAGGCCTTCGGGCGCGAGCGGGACGGCGCGGCACGGTTCGCGGAGCGCAGCGACAGCTACCGCCAGGCGCGCATCCGGGGCCAGTGGCTGATCTCGATCTACTTCCCGTTCGTGCAGCTGCTGTCGTCGGTCGCGGCGGCGGCGGTGCTGATCGCGGGCGCCGGCCGGGTGGACGCGGCGACCCTCACCACCGGTGCGCTGGTCGCGTACCTCCTCTACATCGACCTGTTCTTCGCCCCCGTCCAGCAGCTCTCCCAGGTCTTCGACGGCTACCAGCAGGCGACCGTCTCCCTGGGCCGGATCCAGGAGCTGCTCCGGGAGCCGACGTCCACGAAGTCCGCCGACGAGCCGGAGGAGGTCCTCTCGCTGCGCGGCGAGATCGCCTTCGAGGACGTGCACTTCCAGTACGGCTCCACCGACGAGCCCGAAGAGGCCCTGACCGGCATCGAGCTGCGCATCCCGGCCGGCCAGACCGTCGCCTTCGTCGGCGAGACCGGCGCGGGCAAGTCGACCCTGGTCAAGCTGGTGGCCCGGTTCTACGACCCCACCGGCGGCCGGGTCACCGTCGACGGCACGGACCTGCGCGCCCTCGACCTCACCTCGTACCGCCACCGGCTGGGCGTCGTCCCGCAGGAGGCGTATCTCTTCCCCGGCACCGTCCGCGACGCCATCGCCTACGGACGGCCCGACGCCACCGACGCCGAGGTGGAGGCGGCGGCCAGGGCGGTCGGCGCGCACGAGATGATCGCCACCCTCGACGGCGGCTACCTCCACGAGGTCGCCGAGCGCGGCCGCAACCTCTCCGCCGGCCAGCGCCAGCTGATCGCGCTGGCCCGCGCCGAGCTCGTCGACCCGGACGTCCTGCTCCTCGACGAGGCGACGGCCGCCCTCGACCTGGCCACGGAAGCCCAGGTCAACCAGGCCACGGACCGCCTGACCGGCCGCCGCACCACACTGGTCGTGGCCCACCGCCTGACCACCGCCGCCCGAGCGGACCGCGTCGTGGTGATGGATCACGGCCGGGTCGTCGAGGACGGGACCCATGACGCCCTTCTGGCCCTGGACGGCAGGTACGCCCGCCTCTGGCGCACCTTCGTCGGCGAGGACGAGCCCGCGGCGGTGTGAGGCGCCGGTCCGGTGGCCGGGCGGGCTTGGCGGTGGGTCGGCGCGCCGGCGAGGACGAGCCCGCGGCGGTGTGAGGGCAACCATTCGGCGTGTGTCGTGCGTCCGTACATCAGTACGGCGATCGTGAGTACGGCGGACGTGGGAGGGGCGGGTCTGTGGGCACAGGTGCGAGAAGCGTGACGGTCCGGCGGCTGGTGCTCGGGCTGGTCGTGATGATCGTGTCCGTGCTGCTCGCCGTCGTCGTGCCGGGCAGCGCCCATGCCGCGACCTCCGCCGGGTCCTGCCCGGGCCGCAAGGTGCGGACCCTGCCCTTCTCCACCGGCTCCGTGGTGGTCTACAAGGGCAGCGGCTACGTCTGTGCCGTCACCGTCCAGAAGAACCCCGGCACCAACCGGCTGATCTCGGTGAGCGTGCAGGCGCGCGGCCATGTCGCCGTGTCGAAGTCGCGGAAGCACACGCGCAGTTCCCCGCCGGCCAGGGTCTACGCCGGGCACCGGTGTGTGCGGGTGACGGGCGCGGTGGCCGGCGGTTCGTACCGCTCGGGCTGGATTCTCTGCTGAGCCGACCCGTGACGTGACGGCGCGGTACGTCAATCCCCCCTGGTGTGACGGGTGTTGCTCCGATAGCTTCCGGCGACGCACATCTGTCTCACAGGGAGGGTGCACGCGCATGCGCAAGGCGCTCAGATGGCTGCTGGCGCTCACGGTGCTCATAGGCACCTTGAGCACGGCGGCCACGGCAGGGGCGGCCACCGCCGCCGAGCCCAAGGCCACCGCCGGCACGGACATCGCCGGCACGGACATCAAGGACCAACTCCTCGCCGTACCCGGCATGAGCCTGGTCGAGGAGAAGCCGTACCCCGGCTACCGCTACTTCGTCCTGAACTACACCCAGCCGGTGGACCACCAGCACCCCGCCAAGGGCACGTTCCAGCAGCGGATCACCGTGCTGCACAAGGACACCGCGCGCCCCACGGTCTTCTACACCGGCGGCTACAACGTTTCCACCACCCCCAGCCGCCGCGAGCCCACCCAGATCGTGGACGGCAACCAGGTCTCCATGGAGTACCGCTTCTTCACGCCTTCCCGCCCCGACCCGGCCGACTGGTCCAAGCTGGACATCTGGCAGGCGGCGAGCGACCAGCACCGCATCTTCAAGGCGCTGAAGAAGATCTACACCAAGAACTGGATCTCCACGGGCGGCTCCAAGGGCGGCATGACGGCGACGTACTACGAGCGCTTCTACCCCAAGGACATGGACGGCGTGGTGGCCTACGTGGCCCCGAACGACGTCGTCAACGACGAGGACTCCGCCTACGACCGCTTCTTCGCGGGCGTCGGCACCAAGGAGTGCCGCGACCGCCTGAACGCCGTACAGCGCGAGGCGCTGGTGCGCCGTGAGCCGCTGGAGAAGAAGTACGCGGACTACGCGGCGGCGGAAGGCTTCACCTTCACCACCATCGGCAGCCTGGACCGCGCCTACGAGTCCGTCGTCCTCGACTACGTCTGGGGCTTCTGGCAGTACAGCCTGCTGTCCGACTGCGAGTCGATCCCGGCCGACGCGGCCACGGCGACGGACGACGAGATCTGGACGTCCGTCGACACGATCTCGGGCTTCTCGTTCTACACGGACCAGGGCCTGACCCCGTACACCCCGTACTACTACCAGGCGGGCACCCAACTGGGCGCCCCCACCATCCACTTCCCGTCCATCGAGAAGAAGTACATCCGCTACGGCTACCAGCCCCCGCGGAACTTCGTCCCGCGCGACATCACCATGAAGTTCCAGCCGTCGGCGATGCGCGACGTCGACACCTGGGTGAAGCACAACGCCCATCAGATGCTCTTCGTCTACGGCCAGAACGACCCGTGGGGCGCGGAACGCTTCCGGCTCGGCAAGGGCGCGAAGGACAGCTATGTCCTCACGGCCCCCGGCCTGAACCACGGCGCGAACGTCGCCGGTCTGGTCGCCGACCAGAAGGCGCTGGCCACGGCCCGGATCCTGGCCTGGGCGGGCGTCGCGCCGACCGCCGTCTCGCAGGCCCGGCCGCTGGCGAAGTTCGACGCGAAGCTGGACGTCCGTGACGTGGAGCGGGAGCCCGCGCTGCGCCCGTGACACTCGCCGACTCGCCGCGCACAGCGGCCCCGACGGCCGACCGGCTCACATACCGGTCGGCCGTCGTGCCGTTCACCGGTGATGTGCAGCGGGGGACACGCCCGGCGGTCTGCGTCCGCCTAGTACGTCAGGCCGTGCCCGATCGGATACAGCACCCGCGTCGGATCGTCCGCGCGCCGCACGGGCACCGGCAGCTTCCCGCGCGGCCCGGCCACCCCGGCGATCACCCGGGCGGCGGCCCGCAGTTCGACGTCGGTCCAGCAGTAGGCGGCCAAGCAGGCTCGGACGAAGGGGAGTTGGGCCACGTCGTACGGGTTGCGGACGGCCACCGCCACCACCGGCCGTCCGGTCGCCGCCAGTTGCCGCACCAGCGTCCGCTGCGCGTCGGCCGCCGTGACGTTGTAGGTCGCGACCACCACGGCGTCCGCCCCGCCCGCGGCCGTCACCGCCCCGGCGATCGTCTCGGCGGACGGGGCCATGCCCGTGGCCAGGGCCGTCGCCGTGAACCCCAGTGCGGTGAGGGCGGCGGCCAGGACACCGGTGGGCGGGCCCGTGGTGCCGGTGGGGGAGGCCGGGTCGGCACCGACCACCAGGAGCCGGGGGTGGGTCCGGGGCGAGAGCGGCAGCAGCGGTCCCTCGTTGACCAGCAGCGTCGTGGTCCGCTCGGCGATCCGGTCGGCCGCGGCGAGGTGCTCCGGCGCCCCGACCGTCCGCCCCACGTCGGCCGGGCCGACGTACGGCTCGTCGAACAGACCCAGCCGTGCCTTCAGCCGCAGGATCCGCAGGACCGACTCGTCGAGCCGCCGCTCCGCGAGCTCCCCGTCCTGGACGGCCTTCAGGACGGCGTTCCAGGCCACGTCCAGGTCCGGCGGGTTGAGGAGCTGGTCGACACCGGCCTTCAGCGCGAGCACCGGCACCCGGTCGTCGCCGTACTTGGTGCGCACGCCCGCCATGTCGAGGGCGTCGGTGACCACGACCCCGTCGTAGCCGAGCCTCTCGCGCAGGATGCCGGTGACGATCGGACGGGAGAGGGTGGCGGGGTCCCCGGAGGCGTCCAGGGCGGGGACCAGGATGTGCGCGGTCATGAGGGACTCGATGCCGGCCGCGATCGCCGCCCGGAAGGGCACCGCGTCCAGCGTCTCCCACTCCTCGCGCGAATGGGTGATGACGGGGAAGCCGGTGTGGCTGTCGACGGCGGTGTCGCCGTGCCCGGGGAAGTGCTTGGCGGTCGCCGCCACTCCCGCCGCCCGGTAGCCCTCGGCCTCCGCCGCGACCAGGGTGGCCACCGCGGCCGGGTCGGCGCCGAACGAGCGGACGCCGATGACCGGATTGGCCGGGTTGACGTTCACGTCGGCGACGGGGGAGTAGTTCTGCCGGATGCCCACCGCCTTCAGCTCACGGCCGGCGAGGAGGCCGAGGGTACGGGCGTCGGCGCGGCTGCCCCCGGCACCGATCGCCATGGCGCCCGGGAAGAGGGAGGCGGGGCGGCCCACCCGGCAGACGGCACCGTGCTCCTGGTCGGTGGAGATCAGCACCGGCAGGCCGCGCGGCTGTTGGAGGGAGGCCCGCTGGATACCGTCGGAGAGGTCCGCGATCTGCCGCGGGTCCCGGGTGTTGTGCGCCCAGGCGAAGTAGATGATCCCGCCGAGCCGGTAGCGGGCGAGCAGCTCGGCGGCCGTGCGGACGCCGAGTTCGCGGAGGTTGGCGTCGATGTCGGCCTGGTCGGGCGCGGTCGCCGAGTGGCCGTACGCCCGCGAGACGAAGAGCTGGCCGACCTTCTCCTCCAGGGTCATATGGGCCAGGAGTTCGTCGGGACGACGGTCGTCCGCGTGCGCCGGACCGCCGGCGGCGAGGGCGGTGGTGACGCCCGCGCCGGCGGCGAGGACGGTGCGTCTGGAGGGCATGTGCGCTCCTTCCGGTGGGGGGGCCGGTGGCGCACGCTACCCGCGGAAGGCGCCGCCATCGGCGCATTGGAGGGGGGCGCGCCGATGACGGCTCGGCCGCCGGGCCGCGGTGCGGCGGAGAGGGTGGGTCAGCGATCGCAGCCAGCAGCGAGGGCCGACACCGCACCGAGGTGACTCGTCCGACGGCGTGGAAGTTGGACGAGTGGAGTTCGGGCAGGGTTCCCGGTCGCACCCCGTTTCACGGAAGTCGGTACGGGTGCGGCAGGAGCGACCGACGGGACGACCGCCCGAGCTCGGACCGCTCCCGGGGCCCCGGGCGCCCGGGTCGGTCAGTGTGCTGACGCCCTCGGCCACTCCTCCCGCAGTACCCGCACCGTCTCCGCGATCGCCGGACGCCGGGCCGCCCCCGTGCGCCACAGTGCGTACAGCCGGCGTACGGGTGTCGGGTCGAGCGGGACCTCCACGACGCCGGCCGGCAGCGGGCCGCGCCCGAGGCGGGGGATGAGCGCCACCCCGAGACCGGCGGCCACCAGGGCGACGAGGGTCGGATTCTCCTCGGCCGTGTGGACGAGGTCGGGCTCGTGCCCCGCAGCCCGCAGCGTGCGCACCAGCCAGTCGTGACAGACCCGGCCCGGCGGCTGGCAGATCCACCGCTCACCGCCCAGCTCCTCCCGCCGTACGCCCGTCCGCCCCGCGAAGGGGTGCGCCTCGGGCACCAGCAGATCGCACGCGTCGTCGCCGATCACCGCGTGCTCGACACCCGCCGGGGCGGGCAGCGGCACGATGTCCCAGTCGTGCGCGACGGCGAGGTCGACGGCCCCCTTCGCCACCAGGTCCACGGACAGGTGGGGGTCGACCTCGGTGAGCCGGGCGTCCAGGGCCGGGTGCCGACGGGCCAGGTCGGCGAGGACGGGCGGCAGCAGTCCGCGCGCCGCCGAGGCGAACGCGGCGATGGCCAGCCGCCCGGCCGGCACCCCGCGCCGCTCCTCGAGCCCGGTCTCGGCCCGCTCGACGATCGCCAGCAACTCCTTCGCCGTGGCGGCGAGTTGAAGTGCCTCGTCGGTGAGCCGGATGCCGCGCCCGGCCCGCTCCAGCAGAACCGTCCGGGTCTCCCGTTCCAGCTTGGTGATCTGCTGGGAGACCGCCGACGGGGTGTAGCCGAGGGCGGCGGCCGCGGCGCCCACGGTGCCGTGGACGGAGACGGCGTGCAGGGCGCGCAGTCGCTGGAGATCGAGCACCGGGAGTCCAATCGGTAGCGTTCCTTCATCCCACCATGCAGCAATCATCGCTGGTGCTTCACGGTCCGGGCGGGTGATCCTCGGCGCATGCGCCCCGCTCACCTCGCCCTCGCCGTCCTCGTCGCCGCCGTCTGGGGTGTGAACTTCACCGTCGTCGAGATCGGCCTCGGCCACTTCCCGCCGCTGCTCTTCTCGGCCCTGCGTTTCCTGGTGGCGGCACTGCCCGCGGTGTTCTTCGTGGGCCGCCCGAAGGTGGCCTGGAAGTGGATCGTGGCGGTGGGTCTGGTGCTGGGGGTGGCGAAGTTCGGGCTGCTGTTCGTCGGCATGGACGCGGGCATGCCGGCCGGCCTGTCGTCGCTGGTCCTCCAGATCCAGTCGGTGTTCACGGCCGTCATCGCGTTCGCGGTGCTCGGCGAACGCCCCACCCGGGTGCGGCTGTTGGGCATGGCCGTGGCCCTCGCCGGGATCGGGGTGGCCGCGGCCGACGAGGGCGCCTCCGGTTCGCTCGGCGCGTTCGCGCTGGTCGTCGCGGCGGCGGCCTGCTGGGGCGCGTCGAACGTCCTCACCCGCAGGGCCTCCCCGCCGGACCCGCTGAACTTCATGGTGTGGGTGAGCACGGTCCCGGTGCTGCCCCTGCTGGCCCTCTCCGTGCTGACCGAGGGCCCGTCGCGGGACCTGGCCGCGCTGCGCGCGCTGGACTGGCAGGGCGCCGGCACGCTCGGCTATGTCGCCTGGGTCACCACCGTCTTCGGCTTCGGCGCCTGGGGCTGGCTGCTGCACCGACACCCGGCGTCCACGGTGGCCCCCTTCTCCCTCCTGGTCCCCGTCTTCGGCATGACGTCGGCCGCCCTGTTCCTCGGCGAGCCGGTGAGCGGCCTGCGCTGGTGCGCGGCGGCGCTGCTGGTGGGCGGGGTGGCACTCACCTCGCTCGCACCGGCCGCCCCATCTGCCGCCCGATCTGCCGCCCGATCTGCCGTCCCGGCTGCCGTCCCGTCTGCCGCCCGATCTGCCGTCCCGTCCGCCGTCCCACCGTCCGCCCCATCGGCTGTGCAACCTGCTGCTCAACCCGCCGACCGGGCCCCTGCTCAACCCGCCGACCATGCCCATGCGCAACCTGTTGCCCAACCCGCCGATCAGCCCCCTGTTCCACCTGTTGTTCAGCCGGACGGAACCGCCTGGACCTCCGTCCATCCCGTGGACGTACCGGCGCCGGAGCGGACCGGCGCGGGATCATGAGGGGCATGGCCCTCGTCGACATCCCCGGTTCCAAGTCCCTCACCGCCCGCGCCCTGTTCCTGGCGGCAGCAGCCGACGGCGTCACCACCCTCCAGCGCCCCCTTCGCTCCGACGACACCGAGGGGTTCGCCGAGGGCCTGACCCGGCTCGGCTACCGGGTGGGACGGACGCCGGACGCCTGGCAGGTCGACGGCCGCCCGCAGGGCCCGGCGCTCGCCGAGGCCGACGTCTACTGCCGGGACGGCGCGACCACGGCACGCTTCCTGCCGACCCTCGCCGCCGCCGGCCACGGCACGTACCGCTTCGACGCCTCCCCGCAGATGCGCCGCCGCCCCCTCCTCCCGCTCACCCGCGCCCTGCGCGACCTGGGCGTGGACCTGCGGCACGAGGAGGCGGAGGGCCACCACCCGCTGACCGTGCGGGCGTCCGGCGTCGAGGGCGGGGACGTGGTGCTGGACGCCGGCCAGTCCTCCCAGTACCTGACCGCCCTCCTCCTGCTCGGCCCGCTCACCCGCACCGGCCTGCGCGTCACCGTCACCGACCTGGTCTCGGTGCCGTACGTCGAGATCACGATCGCGATGATGCGGGCGTTCGGGGTGGAGGTGGGGCGCGAGGGGGACACGTACGTCGTCCCCCCGGGCGGCTACCGGGCCACGACCTACGCGATCGAACCCGACGCCTCCACCGCGAGCTACTTCTTCGCGGCGGCCGCGCTGACCGGCGGCGAGGTGACCGTGCCGGGCCTCGGCGAGCACGCGCTCCAGGGCGACCTGGGATTCGTGGACGTACTGCGGCGGATGGGCGCCCGGGTGGACGTCGGCGCGGACCGTACGACCGTGTCCGGGACCGGTGAACTCCACGGCGTCACGGTCAACATGCGGGACATCTCCGACACCATGCCGACCCTCGCCGCGATCGCCCCCTTCGCCTCCGGGCCCGTACGCATCGAGGACGTGGCGAACACGCGGGTGAAGGAGTGCGACCGCCTGGAGGCCTGCGCGCAGAACCTCCGGCGGCTGGGCGCGGAGGTGGCGACCGGCCCCGACTGGATCGAGATCAGGCCCGGCGCGGCCGGTTCTCGTGCGGGCGGTTCCCTCACGGGCGCCGACATCAAGACCTACGGCGACCACCGCATCGTCATGTCCTTCGCGGTGACCGGACTGCGCGTCCCCGGAATCTCGTTCGACGACCCCGGCTGTGTCCGCAAGACTTTCCCCGGATTCCACGAGGCGTTCGCGGAACTGGCGAAGGTACTGCGGAAGGACAGCGACGGGTGAGTTTCAAGCTGGAGGGACCGGTCCTCGAAGGCGCGCTGGTGCGCCTGGAGCCGCTGGAGCAACGGCACACGGCCGAGCTGGCGGTGGCGGCGGAGGAGAACCGGCAGACGTACGACTTCACCTGGGTGCCCAGGGCGCACGAGGTCGGTGACTACGTCGACGCCCAGCTCGCCCGCGCGGCGACCGGCAGCCTCGCGCCCTACGCCCAGATCTCCCTGGCCTCCGGCCGGGCGGTCGGCGCGACCTCGTACTGGGAGCCGCGTTCCTGGCGGAGCGACGAGCAACTGGACGCCGTCGAGGTCGGTTTCACCTGGCTGGCCGGTTCCGCCCAGGGCACCGGCATCAACGCCGAGGCCAAGCTCCTCCTCTTCCGGCACGCCTTCACACAGTGGCGCGTCTCCCGGGTGGACCTGAAGACGGACGCCCGCAACACCCGCTCCCGCGCGGCCATCGCGAGCGTCGGCGCCCGCTTCGAGGGCGTCCTGCGCAACTGGTCCCGCTCCTGGGCGCCGGGGGAGGACGACCGCCTGCGCGACTCCGCGATCTTCTCCATCACGGCGGAGGAATGGCCGCGGTGCGAGCGCCGGCTGGTGGAACGGGTGGCGGGATTCCCGCCGCGCGCGCGGTGAGCGCCGCCAGGAACGCGGCACGGCGGTTCGTCCGGCCCGGGGAGGTGCTCTCCTCGGCGCTGGAAACCGTCGTCACGGCCGGCAGCGTGCTCCTCTGGTACGCCCTCGCCATGCTCCTGTACCTGGAGAACCAGGCGCGGGAGTCCTGGGACCCGGACCTTCCCCGCGAAGGCCCGGTCTTCCTGCTGGCCTCCGTGGCCGGTGCGTCGCTGCTGCTCAGCCGGGCCCTGCGCGCCCTGCCGGCCGGCCGCACCGGTCGGCTGGGCGGCGTCCTCGACCGGGTGGCCCTGGCTCGGGGGGCCGCGGTGGCCGTGACCTGGGTGACGCTGGTCGCCATCGCCGTCGTCACCTGACACAAGACCAAGGGGACCGGACACAAGACCCCCGGGACCGGACACAAGACCCCCGGGACCTGACGCAAGACCCCGGGACCTGACGCAGAACCCCCGGGGTCATGCCGGTGGGCGGGCGGCAGCCGTACGCAGTTCGTCCCGCACCGCCGAGACCACCGGATCCCGCTCCGCCCCGGCCCGTACGGCGACGAAGACGTTCCGGGACGGCGGCTCGCCCTGCGCCGGGCGCAGCACCAGTTCCCGGTGGGCGTACAGCGACCGCACCAGCCGGGGCACCAGCGCCACCCCCTGCCCCGCCTCGACCAGACCCGCCAGCGCGGCCCAGTCGTTCACGTCGTGCCGGATGTCGGGCGTGAACCCGGCCGCCGCGCACACCGAACGGGTCACCGCCCCGCAGCAGCTGAGGGCGTTGCCGACGATCCAGACGTCCGTGGCCAGCTCCCGCAACGGCACCTCGGCGCGCTCCGCGAGGGGGTGGTCGGGCGGGAGGGCGAGGTCCAGGACGTCCGTCAGCAGGTCCTCGCGGGTGTAACGGCGGTCGGTGTGCGGGGGAGCGGCCGCGAAGTCGACGGCGACGGCCACGTCGACCTGCCCGCCGTCGAGCGCGGTGAACAGGTCCGGCGGCTCCGCCTCCACGACGTCCACGCGCAGGTGCGGAAGCCGGTCGCGCAACGCCCGCAGCGCGGCCGGCAGCAGCCCCAGGATGCCGCTGGAGAAACAGCCGACGGTGACCGAGCCCCGCCCGCCCTCCCCGTACACCGCCAGGTCGGCGCGGGCCCGCTCCAGTTGGGCGGCGATGACCTCGGCATGCGCGAGCAGGACCCGGGCCTGACCGGTGAGGCGTACGCCCCTGCCGTCCCGTTCCGTGAGCGGCACGCCCAGCTCACGGGCGAGGGCGGCGAGCTGCTGGGAGACCGCCGAGGGTGTGAGATGCAGGGCCTCGGCCGTCCGCGCGAGGCTGCCCCGGCGCTCCAGCTCGCGCAGGACGGTCAGGCGGCGCAGGTCGACGGAGAAGGCCGCGTCCAGAGGCCGGCTCAGCGGCGGCCGACTGGAAGGCGGGCTCGAAGGCGGGCTCGACGGCTGGATTAAGGGCTGGCTTACGGGTTCCACCGGAAAAGATTAACTGGACCTTGCGTGACGGGATCGGAAATCATCGGACCCATGACCACGCGCTCCTGTCTCATCCTCCACGGCTGGCAGAACCACCGTCCCGAGGACCATTGGCAGCACTGGCTCGCGGACCGCCTCACCGAGCTCGGTCACGAGGCCGTCCACCCGCAGCTGCCCGACCCGGACGACCCCGACCTGGAGGTGTGGCTGACCGAGCTCGCCCGCCACCTCGACGGGCTCGCCGCGGGCTCCGAGCGGGTGGTCGTCGCCCACAGCCTGTCGGTCCTCCTCTGGTTGCACGCCGTCGCCCGCGACCTGCCGGGACTCGCGGGCGTCGACCGGGTGCTGCTGGTGGCTCCGCCGTCCGGCTCGGTCCTCGCGCGGTATCCGGAGGTCGAGGGGTTCCGGCTCACCGGGAACCTCCTCGGGCGGCTCGACGGCCGTCCGCTCCCGCACCCCACCCGGCTCGTCGCCGGGGACGACGACCCCTACCTCCCGGAAGGCGTGCAGGCGGCCTACGGCGACTTGCTGGGCCTGACCGCCGAACTCCTCCCGGGCGCCGCCCACCTCGACCTGGACGCCGGTTACGGCTCCTGGCCGTCGGTGCTGGAGTGGTGCCTGGACGGGGAGGCGAAGCTCAGGGTGCGGTAGCGGGCGGCGCGGCGGTCGGCGGTGCGGCAGCCGGCGGTGCGGTGGCCGGTGGTGCCGTGGTCGGTGGGGTGACCGGTGGCGCGGCGGGAGTGGCCGCCTGCGGCCCCGGGTCCTGCGGATCGGCGCCGCCCGCGCGGCCGCCCCGCAGCTCCTCGGTCGTCGTCCCCACCGCGGTGACCGCCGCCAGGCACATCAATCCGCCGGTGATCAGCGCGGTCGTGCCCGAGGTCCAGCCGGCCACCACACCGCCGCGCAGGTTGCCGAGGTTGGGCCCCGCCTGGCCGACGATCGCCTCGGCCGCCGTCACCCGGCCCAGCAGGGCGTCCGGGGTGCGGGTCTGCACGATCGTGGCCCGGGACAGCACCGCCACCGAGTCCGCCGCACCGGCCACCGCCAGCATCCCCAGGCCCGCCCAGGCGCTGGTCGTCAGGCCGAACAGGGCGAGGGCCGTGCCCCAGACGCCCGCGGAGCAGAGCATCACCGGGCCGGGGCGGGCGAGCCGGGTGACCGGTCCGGAGAGGGCGGTCGCCGCCACCCCTCCCACGGCGAGCGCGGACAGGAACAGACCGAGCGTGCGCGGGTCGCCGCCGAAGCGTTCCTCGTTGACGAGCGGGAACAGACTGGCCGGCATCGCCAGCACGGTGGCGGCCAGGTCGACCAGCAGCGCGCCGCGCACCGCCCGGTGACCGGTCAGGAAGCGCAGCCCGTCCAGCACGCCCTGGACACCGGGGCGGGACTTCTCGCCCTCGGGCGGCAGCGCCGGCAGTCCGTAGGCGCCGTAGAAGGCCATGCCGAAGGTGAGGGCGTCCACCAGGTAGCAGACGCCGACACCCCACCAGCCGAGCACGACACCGGCGACGGCCGGGCCGAGCAGCATCATCGCCTGGCCGGTGACCTGGTTCAGGGCGAGACCGGCGGCCACCTGGTCCTTGGGCAGCAGCCGGGGCAGGAACACGCCCGCCGCGGGCGCGCCGATCGCCCCGAACGACGACTGCACCGCCACCAGCCCCAGCACCGCGGCCACCGGCACCTGCCCGGTGAAGCCCTGCACGGCCAGCAGGACGGAACAGACCGCCGAGCCGACGGTGCTCAGGAGATACGCGCGGCGCCGGTCGGCCCGGTCCACCCAGGCACCCGCGAACAGCCCGACGCCGATCAGCGGCAGCGCCTGCGCCAGCCCGACCGCACCGCTCCAGACCGAGCTGTGGGTCGTGTCCCAGACCTGGAACATGACGGTGACCATGGTCATGAAGCCACCGAGCGTGGACACCGTGCGCCCGATCAGCAGCCGCCGGAAGACGGGGGAGGAACGCAGAGGCCGAACGTCGACCAGGGCCCTGGACAGAAGACTCATGACGAAACGACGGCGCCGCACGCCGCTGGCTGCTGATACACGGCGCGGAGGCTAACCCGCACCCCACCCGAGGTGCCACCCGATTACCCGGCCCCACATGCCCTGCGGGGCCCCGGACCGCCTGCCGACCACGGCGCCGGACCGTACGCACCCCGGCTTCCGCGCCGCCGCCGACCGGACCCAGCCCACACCCTGCCGAACACCCGCCGCAGGCCCTGCGCGGCGCCAGACCACAGACCGGCCCACACGCCCCGCCGGGCCGGAGCTCTTGCGCGGCGCCGGGCCGCAGGCCGGGCGGGCCGCACGCCCTGCCGGATGTGGGCCGAATACGGGCCGCGCACCCTGCCTGACGCCCGGCCGAACGCCCGGCGCATGCCTTGCCGGGGATCGGTCCGAACGCCCTGCCGAACGCCCTGCCGGGCCTCAGTCCGAACGCTCCGCTCTCACGCGGAGTCGTTCAGCAGGCGGGCGAGATGTTCGCGCCCGGCGTTCAGCAGTCCGGGCAGTGGCTCGGCGTTCTCGTACCAGCGCCGCTCGTACTCCCAGCACAGCCAGCCGTCCCAGCCGTGCCGGGTCAGGACCTCGACGCACTCGGCGAGCGGCAGCACCCCGGCGCCGAGGGCCAGCGGGGTGCTGTCCTCGGCCGAGGCGATGTCCTTGACCTGCACGTATCCGAGGTACGGCGAGAGCGCCGCGTAGGTCTCCTGCGGCTGCTCGCCGCCCAGCCAGGTGTGCATGACGTCCCACAGCGCACCGACCTGCCGATGCCCCACCAGGCCGAGCACACGGATGGCGTCCGCGCCGGTGCGGTGCGAGTCGTGGGTCTCCAGCAGGATGCGTACGCCGAGGTCGGCGGCGTACTCGGCGGCGGTGCCGAGCCGCCGGGCGGCGATGGCGTCGGCGTGCTCGTCCTCGCCGCCGGGAAAGACCCGGACGAAGGGCGCCCCGAGGTCGCGGGCGAGGTGGACGAGCCTGCGGATCTCCTCGATCACGAGCTCGTCGTCGCCCGGCGCGGCGACCCGCGGGTAGCCCGCGAGCCCCAGGATCTCGACGCCCGCCGCCTTGAACGCGGCGGCGGCGTCGGACCGTTCGTCCGGACTCAGTCCCGGATGAACCGGTTCCTCCGGATGGGCGCGCAGCTCCACGCCGTGATACCCGTGCGCGACCGCGAGCCGCAGCACCTCGGGCAGGGGAACACCGGGAACACCGAGGGTGGAGAAGGCGAGCTTCATGGTCACCACTGTCACCCCGGTACGGGGTCCGGGTCCAGTGGGGGCCGCCGACGCCTCACCCCGGGCCGCCGACGCCTCACCCCGGGCCGCCGACGTCTCCCCCGGTGGCGCGGAACCGGCGCAGCAGCTCCCGTCCGGCCGCACTCTCCGCTTCGAAGTCCTGGTGCCGCTGCTCCTGCGTGACGTCACGCCCCCAGAGCCGGGCTCCGTTGCACCGGAAGCAGAACGCGATCTCGAAGAGCGGCTCGGGATCGGTGTCGTCGTAGGCGCGGATGCCCCAGCCGGGGAGGAAGCAGCGGTACTTCGGGCTGTCCGGGAGCTCGCCGACCAGGCGCAGGAGCTGCCGTACCTCCTCCCCTGCCCAGACCTCGACCACGTCACCGGCCAGATCCCGCGAGGTGAGGTGCCTGGCGGGATCGCCGATCCGGACGACCTCGACCAGCTCGGCCCGGTCGTGCCCGAGGGGCAGCCTCACTCCCGAGGTGCTCCGGAGGACCCCCGGACCATCAACTCGCCCCGCACCGTGGCGATCCCGCCGGGCGGCGGCTCCTCGCGGCCCATGGCGATGCGCCCCGCCCGCGCTCCCGCCTCGGCCAGCGGCAGCCGCACCGTCGTGAGGGAGGGCACCACGTCGATGCTGAAGGGGAGGTCGTCGAAGCCGGCGACCGAGACGTCGTCCGGGATCCGCAGCCCGGAGTCGCGCAGCGCCGCGCAGGCGCCCAGGGCGACGGAGTCGTTGGCGGCGACGACCGCCGTCAGGGAGGGATCCCGGCGCAGCAGTTCCAGCGTCGCCTCGTAGCCGGCCCGTCGGTCGTACCGTCCGTGCACGGTCCAGCGGGGGTCCTCCTCGATGCCGGCCGCGGCCAGCGCCGCCCGGTGGCCCTCCAGCCGGTGCCGGGTGGTCGTCCGCTCCTCCGGGCCCGCGATGTAGCCGAGCCGCCGGTGCCCGAGCCCGATCAGATGCTCGGTCAGTTCCCGCCCGCCGCCGCGGTTGTCGAAGGTCAGCGCGATCGCCGCGGTCTCCGGGGCCGGCGGCCGACCGCACAGCACGATCCGTGTCCCGGCCTCGCCGAGCCGGCGCAGCTTCGCCGCCACCGCCGCCGCGTGCGGCTCGTTCTCCATGGCTCCGCCGGTCAGCACCACGGCCGCGGCCCGCTGCCGCTGAAGGAGGGTCAGGTAGGTCAGCTCGCGCTCCGGCGAGCCCCCGGTGTTGCAGACCACCGCCAGCCGTTCGCCGCCGGCCCGCCCGCCCGGCCCCCCGATCTCCGACTGGATCGCACTCGCCATGATCCCGAAGAAGGGGTCCGCGATGTCGTTCACCAGAATGCCGACCAGGTCGGACGTCGCCGCGGCGAGTGCGCTCGCCGGCCCGTTCAGTACGTAGTCCAGCTCGTCGACCGCCCGCAGCACCCGCTCCCTGGTGGTAGCGGCGACGGGGTAGTTCCCGTTCAGCACGCGCGACACCGTCGCGGGCGAGACCTGCGCGCGGGCCGCCACGTCCGCCAGGGTCACCGTCATTTCGTCTGTCCTCCGGTCACGCATCTCGTCGTACGTCGTCGTACGCCCTGGTAGACAGCTGCCTCGAGGGCTTGGTTCCGGGCGTGTCGAGCAGACCTTACGGCCCAGGACCCCCGCTGTTCGCCCCCTCGAACAACTCGAGATGGACACGGTCTTGTCCGGACCGCTGGTCAGAGGCTAGCTTCTCCTTGTATAGAAAGCGCTTGCTGTAACGCTGATCAGGAAGAGGCGTACGCGGCGCGCACAACCGCGTACTACGCCTACGAAGGGACCGACGTGACACGCAAGACGGTGCGTATCGCCATGAACGGCGTGACGGGGCGCATGGGCTACCGCCAGCACCTCGTCCGCTCCATCCTTGCCCTGCGCGAGCAGGGCGGGCTCGACCTCGGCGACGGCACCGTGCTGTGGCCGGAACCGATCCTCGTCGGCCGCCGCGAGCACGCCCTGCGGGCGCTCGCCGAGCGGCACGGCCTGGAGCACGTCTCGACGGACGTCGACGAGGTCCTCGCCGACCCCACCGTCGACATCTACTTCGACGCCCAGGTCACCTCCGCGCGCGAGGAGGCCATCAAGAAGGCGATCGCCGCCGGCAAGCACATCTACACCGAGAAGCCGACGGCCACCGGCCTCGACGGCGCCCTCGAACTCGCCCGCCTCGCCACCGCCGCGGGCATCAAGCACGGCGTCGTCCAGGACAAGCTGTTCCTGCCGGGTCTGCTGAAGCTCAAGCGCCTCATCGACGGCGGCTTCTTCGGCCGGATCCTCTCCATCCGCGGCGAGTTCGGCTACTGGGTCTTCGAGGGCGACTGGCAGGCCGCCCAGCGCCCGTCCTGGAACTACCGCGCCGAGGACGGCGGCGGCATCGTCGTCGACATGTTCCCGCACTGGGAGTACGTCCTGCACGAACTGTTCGGCCGGGTGAAGTCCGTCCAGGCCATCGCCACCACCCACATCCCGCAGCGCTGGGACGAGAACGGCAAGCCCTACGACGCCACGGCCGACGACGCCGCCTACGGCATCTTCGAACTCGACGGCGGCGCCATCGCCCAGATCAACTCCTCCTGGGCGGTCCGGGTCAACCGCGACGAGCTCGTGGAGTTCCAGGTCGACGGCACGGAGGGCTCGGCGGTCGCCGGCCTGCGCAACTGCCGGGTCCAGCACCGCAGCGCGACCCCCAAGCCGGTCTGGAACCCGGACATCCCCGCCACCGAGGTCTTCCGCGACCAGTGGCAGGAGGTCCCCGACAACGGCGAGTTCGACAACGGATTCAAGGCCCAGTGGGAGCTGTTCCTCAGGCACGTCTACGCCGACGCCCCCTACCACTGGGACCTGCTGGCCGGCGCCCGTGGCGTCCAGCTCGCCGAACTGGGCCTGAAGTCCTCCTCGCAGGGCCTGCGTCTGGACGTCCCGGAGGTCACGCTGTGACGATCCAGCTTCCCGGCGCCGACGGGGCCCTGCGGACCTACGAGCCCCGCACCGAGCCCCTCGCGCTCACCACCGGGGCGCCCTTCACCTCCCGTACGGTCTTCTCGGCGGCGCACGTCGTCGCGGACCCGTTCGCGGACACCACGCCCGACTCGCCCGCCGCGATCGACTGGGACGCCACCCTCGCCTTCCGCCGCCATCTGTGGTCCCACGGGCTCGGCGTCGCCGAGGCGATGGACACCGCCCAGCGCGGCATGGGCCTGGACTGGGCGGGCGCGGCCGAGCTGATCCGCCGGTCCGCCGCCGAGGCGAAGTCCGTGGGCGGTCTCATCGCCTGCGGCGTCGGCACCGACCAGCTCACCGGCCCGGCGGACCTCGCCCAGGTCCGAGCGGCCTACGAGGAGCAGTTCGCCCTCGTCGAGGCCTCCGGCGCCCGGCCCATCCTGATGGCGTCCCGCGCCCTCGCGGCGGCCGCGTCGGGCCCCGAGGACTACCTCGACGTCTACGGTCACCTCCTGCGCCAGTCCGCGGAGCCGGTGGTCCTGCACTGGCTGGGCCCGATGTTCGACCCGGCGCTGGAGGGCTACTGGGGCTCGTCGGACCTGGACGCGGCGACGGACACCTTCCTGGAGGTGATCGCCGCCCACCCCGACAAGGTCGAGGGCATCAAGGTCTCGCTGCTGGACGCCGGGCGGGAGATCGACATCCGCCGCAGGCTGCCGCAGGGCGTGCGCTGCTACACGGGCGACGACTTCAACTACCCCGAGCTGATCGCGGGCGACGAGAAGGGCTTCAGCCACGCCCTCCTCGGCATCTTCGACCCGCTGGGCCCGCTGGCGGCGGAGGCGGTCCGGGTCCTCGACACGGGGAACACGGCCGGTTTCCGCGAACTCCTCGATCCGACCGTCGAGTTGTCCCGCCACCTGTTCCGGACCCCCACCCGCTTCTACAAGACGGGCGTGGTGTTCCTGGCCTGGCTGGCCGGCCACCAGTCGCACTTCACGATGGTCGGCGGCCTCCAGTCGGCCCGTTCCCTCCCGCACTTCGCCCGCGCCTACGAACTCGCCGACGGCCTGGGCCTGTTCCCCGACCCCAAGCTGGCCGAGGAACGGATGAAGAACCTGCTCGCCCTGTACGGAGTGACCCAGTGAGCAACCCGGATCTGACCCGCTTCTCCATCAACCAGATGACCGTGAAGCAGCTCAGCATGCCCGAACTGGTCGACGCCTGCCTGGAGTTGGGCGTCTCCGGCGTCGGACTGTGGCGCGAGCCCGTCCAGTCGTACGGTCTGGAGGAGACCGCGAAGCTGGTCCGTGACGCGGGCCTGGCGGTGACAACGTTGTGCAGGGGCGGCTTCTTCACGGCGATCGACCCGGCCGAGCGCGCCCGCGCCCTGGACGACAACCGCCGGGCCGTCGACGAGGCGGCCACGCTCGGCACGGACACCCTCGTCCTGGTGTCGGGCGGGCTCCCGGCCGGGTCCAAGGACCTGCACGGCGCGCGGGAGCGGATCGCCGACGCGCTGGGCGAGTTGGGGCCCTACGCCGAGGAGCGGGGCGTACGGCTGGCGATCGAGCCGTTGCATCCCATGTTCGCGTCCGACCGCTGCGTGGTCTCCACCCTCACCCAGGCCCTGGACCTCGCGGAACGCTTCCCCGCCCACCAGGTCGGCGTCACCGTCGACACGTACCACATCTGGTGGGACGACCAGGCTCCCGCCCAGATCGCCCGGGCGGGCGCGGGCGGCCGTATCCACACCTTCCAGCTCGCCGACTGGACGACCCCCCTCCCGGAGGGCGTCCTCAACGGCCGCGGCCAGATCGGCGACGGCGCGATCGACATGCGGGAGTGGCTGGGCCACGTCACGGCGGCCGGATACACCGGCGCGATCGAGGTCGAACTGTTCAACGACGCCCTGTGGGCGAGGGACGGCAGGGAGGTGCTCGCCGAGACCGCGCAACGCTTCGTGACGCACACGGCGGGCTGAGCGGACCCCGTCAGCGCTCTCGGTCCGCCGCCATGATGCCGACGCATTCCTCGAGCGCCGCGTGCAGGGCGGGTACGAAGGCGGCGAGTTCGGCCTCGGACGACCTCGCCGCCTCCAGTACGGCACCGACGACCGTCACCAGGACGGCGGCGGCCTTCAGCGCGTGCGTGTCGGCCAGTTCCTCGAGGAGACCCCCCGGCCGCGCGACCACGAACGCCTCCTTGCCGGTGGCGGGGTCGACGCCGATGCTGCGAAAGCGGCGGTTGCTCATGCGGCCCTGCCTTCCTGAGCGCGTCCCGTGCGTTCGCGTTCCAGGACGGCGAGGTACGGCCTGACCAGGGGCAGGCCGTCGGCGAGGATCACGTCCGCGGGGTACGGCCGCGGCCGGCGCGCGGGAAGGCACGGGTAAGCGGCCGGGAACGCCGCGGCGCGGTGCGCTCCGCGAGGAGGCAGGAAGAGGCTCAGGACCGCGGTCAGCAGGCCCAGTAGGCTGCGCACAGGTCGACTCCAGTTCAGTCGGCTCAGCCCCGGCACGGAAGCTGTCATCTTCCCGCCGGGGCGTCTTCGTTTTCCCGGACTGTAGCGCGAGAGGGGTAGTGGTAGGTAGTGGTTGGTAGTAGTACTAAGTAATGCGCGGTGGAAGGTAGCGGCATACGGTCGATGGGTGGACAAGATCAGCCCCGATTCGCCGCAGTACGTCTATGAACAGCTCGCCGCGATCATCGAGCGGAAGATTCGCTCCGGCGCGTACCCGCCGGGCACCCGACTGCCCGGCGAACTGACCATGACGCATGAGCACAAGGTCGGTCCGGGCACAGTCCGCCGCGCTCTGGACATCCTCCGGGACAGGGGGTTGGTGGTCACCGTCCGTGCCCGAGGGTCGTTCGTGGCCGACCCCCTGCCGCCCGCCCCCGAGACGCCCGCACCCTCCGCCTAGGCGAAGACGAAAAAATCACCCGGGGACCGTACAACCCTTCCGCGCCTCCGCCTGTCGTACGTGGCATCAGGGCTTCTGGAGGGGGATCCGGGGGGATCGCGGGGGTTCTGGTACGGAGGGGAAAAGCCGAGGGGGCCCGGTCGACGGACCGGACCCCCTCGAAGCTTCTGTGCCCAGGCCGACGGAGTCAGGTCGACGACCTCAGAAGAACACCCCGCACCGCAGCAGCACGTTCGCGTACGGCCGTGCCTCGCCCGTGCGCACCACCAGCCGTGCCCCCGCCGACAGCCTCTTCAGCTCCTCGTGCGGGACCAGGGTCAGCTCGGGAAAGTGCCCGTCCAGCAGCCCGGCCGCCGCGGGATTCGCCTCCCGGACCTCCGTCGCCGCCGTGGCGCCCTCGACGACCAGCTCGGCGAGCAGCCCGTCGACCACCTCGGCGAACGACGGCACCCCCGCCAGGAACGCGAGGTCGACCACCCGGGGCCCGTCCGGTATCGGCATACCGGCGTCGCACACCAGCACCCCGTCCCCGTGCCCCAACTCGGCCAGCGCCCCGGACAGATGACGGTTGAGGATCCCGGCCTTCTTCACCTGCTCCCACCTTCGCCGGAGGCAAGGGCCTCGACCTCCTCGGCCGTCGGGAACGACTCCTGCGCGCCCCGCCGGGTCACCGCCGCCGCCCCGACCCGCGCCGCGTACGCCGCCGCCTCGGCCAGGGACGAACCCGTGCCCAGCCGCCAGGCCAGCGCCGCCGTGAAGGAGTCACCCGCACCCGTCGTGTCCACCGCCGCCACCTTCACGGACGGCACCCGGGAGACGCCCTCCGCCGACGCCACCAGCGCGCCTTCCGAACCCAGCGTCACGACCACCGACCTCGGCCCCTTCGCGAGCAGCAGACGCGCCCAGTCCTCAGGGTCCTCGCTCACGCCCGCCGCGCCGAGGATCACCCTCGCCTCGTGCTCGTTGACGATCAGCGGGTCGCAGGCCGCCAGCACCTCGGCGGGCAACGGGCGCGGCGGTGACGGGTTCAGCACGAAGCGGCTGCCCGGCGCCAGGTTCCGCACGACCTCCACGACCGTCTCCAGCGGGATCTCCAGCTGGGCCGACACCACCCGGGAGGCGTGGCAGAGACCGGCGGCCGCGCGGACGTCCGCCGGGGTCAGCCGCCCGTTCGCCCCCGGTGACACCACGATGCTGTTGTCGCCCGACGGGTCCACGGTGATCAGCGCGACGCCCGTGGGCGCCCCGCCCACCAGGACGCCGGCCGTGTCGACCCCGGCCGCCCGCTGCGAGTCGAGCAGCAGCCGCCCGTACGCGTCGTCGCCGACCCGGGCCAGCAGGGCCGTACGGGCCCCGAGCCGGGCGGCCGCGACGGCCTGGTTGGCGCCCTTGCCGCCGGGGTGGACCGCCAGGTCCGAACCGAGCACCGTCTCACCGGCGGCGGGCCTGCGCTCGACGTCGATCACCAGGTCGGCGTTGGCCGACCCTACGACCAGAAGGTCGTGGTCGTACATGAAGTGACTCCCCTGATACGTGACTCGGGGCGGACGGTCTCCCGAGGTGTTCCCCCGGATGACCGTCCGCCCGCTCGCCGAATGTCAGCCGCTGAAGCCGGCCACGTTCTCCTTCGTGACCACCTTCACCGGCACCTTCACCGTCTTCTCGACCTTCTTGCCCTGGAGCGCCTTCAGTGCGTTGTCCACCGCGATCCTGCCCAGCTGGGACGGCTGCTGCGCCACGGACGCGTACAGCGTGCCGTTCTTGACCGCCGTCAGCCCGTCCGGGGTGCCGTCGAAGCCGACGACCTGGACCGACTTGCCGGCCTTGGAGCCCAGCGCCTTGATCGCGCCGAGCGCCATCTCGTCGTTGGCGGCGATGACGCCCTGGACGTCCGGGTGCGCCTGGAGCAGGTTCGACATCACGTCGAGGCCCTTGGTGCGGTCGAAGTCGGCCGGCTGCTGGGCCAGCACCTGGATGCCGGGGTAGGCCTTCAGACCCTTGGCGAAACCTTCCGCCCGCTCCCGTGCCGCGGAGGTGCCCGCCTGGCCCTGGAGGATCACGATCTTGCCGGTGCCGCCGAGCTTCTCGGCGACCGCCTTGGCCGCCAGCTCACCGCCGGCCACGTTGTCGGAGGCGACCAGCGCGTCCACCGTGGCCTTGTTGACGCCCCGGTCGACCGCGATCACCGGGATCTTCGCCTTGTCGGCGGCCTTCACCGAGTTGCTCGCCGCGTCCGAGTCCACCGGATTGACGATGATCGAGTCGAGGCCGGAACTGGTGAAGTTCTGGAGCTGGTTGGCCTGCTGCGAGGCGTCGTTCTGCGCGTCGGTGACCGTCAGGTCCACACCCAGCTTCTTCGCCTCGGCCTTCGCGCCCGACTGGATCTGCACGAAGAACGGGTTGTTGAGCGTGGACAGCGCGAGGCCGACCTTCGGGTTCGCGCTCGCCCCGTTGCCGCCGTGCAGGAAGGAGGTCGCGCCGACGATCGCCACGGTGACCACGGCCGCGAGCCCGTACGTCGCCGCCTGCCGGCCCTTGCCGCCGCCGCTGCCCGTCCCGGCCGCCATCGGGGTCGCCCCCGCCTTGCGGCGCACCGTGTCGAGGAGCACCGCCAGCGCGATGACGACACCGATGACGACCTGCTGCCAGAAGGCGGAGACGGACAGCAGGTTCAGACCGTTCCTCAGCACCGCCAGGATCAGCGCGCCGATCAGGGTGCCCGAGGCCTTGCCCGTACCACCCGCGAGGGAGGCGCCACCGATGACCACCGCGGCGATCGCGTCCAGCTCGTAACCGTCGGCGGCCTGCGGCTGCGCGGAGGACAGCCGGGAGGCGAGCACGACGCCCGCCGCGGCCGCGAACACGCCCGACAGCGCGTAGATCGCGAGCTTCTGCTTCTTCACCCGCAGGCCGGAGAGGCGTGCCGCCTCCTCGTTGCCGCCGATGGCGTACATCGAACGGCCGATGTACGTCCGGCCGAGCACGAACGCGGCGATGAGCCCCATCACGACCATCACGAGCACCGGCACCGGCAGCCAGCCGCCGAGCGTGTCACCGAGGTGCGAGACCGAGTCGGGGAAGGCGATCGGCGAGCCCTCGGAGATCACCAGCGACAGACCGCGCGCCACCGACAGCATCGCGAGCGTCGCGATGAACGGCGGCAGCTTGCCGTAGGCGATGAGGAAACCGTTCACCAGGCCGGCCGCGATACCGGTCGTGACGGCCAGGACCACCGCGAGCACCACCGGCACGCCGTGCTGCGTGGCGCTCCAGGCCAGCACGGTGGCCGACAGGGCCGCCACCGAGCCGACCGACAGGTCGATGCCCGCCGAGACGATCACGAAGGTCACGCCGAAGGCGAGAATGGCGGTCACGGCCGCCTGGACACCCACGTTGAGCAGGTTGTCCGTGGTCAGGAAGTCACCCGACAGCGCCGACATGGCGATGACGAGGACGATCAGCGCGGTCAGCGCGCCGTTGTCGAGGAGCAGACGGCGGACCGCCGTGGCGCCCCCGGCGCCCGTCCCGCTCTTGAGCGTCTCAGCGGCCACGGCCGGCCTCCAGTTCTTCGGTTTCGTCGTTCTCGTGGTCTTCGTGGTCTTCGTGGTCTTCGTCGTGCAGGGCGGTGCTGACGGCGAGCGCCATGACCGAGTCCTGGGTCGCCTCGTCGGCCGAGAGCTCGCCGGCGATCCGGCCCTGGGCCATCACCAGCACCCGGTCGCTCATACCGAGCACCTCGGGCAGATCGCTGGAGATCATCAGGACGGCGGCACCGGCGGCCGTCAGCTCGTTGACGAGCTGGTAGATCTCGACCTTCGCGCCGACGTCGATCCCGCGCGTCGGCTCGTCGAGGATCAGCACCTTGGTGTCGGCCAGCAGCCATTTGCCGATGACGACCTTCTGCTGGTTGCCGCCGGAGAGCGTGCGCACCTGCTGGCCGAGGCCCGCCATCCGCACGCCCAGCTGCCCCGCGATCCGCGCCGCCGCCTCGTGCTGGCTCTTCAGGTCCACCAGCCCGCCACGGGTCGCGGCCCGCATGGTGACGAGCCCGAGGTTCTCCTCGACCGACTGGTCGAGCACCAGCCCCTGGCCCTTGCGGTCCTCGGGCACGAGCCCGATCCCGGCCGCCATCGCGGCGTTCACGTCGTACCGGGGGAGGTGCGCGCCGCCGACCCGGACGGCTCCACGGTCGTACGGGTCCGCCCCGAAGACGGCGCGGACGACCTCGGTACGACCGGCGCCGACGAGCCCGGCGACACCGACGACCTCACCGGCGTGCACCTCGAAGCTGACGTCGTGGAAGACGCCGTCCCGCGTGAGTCCCTCGACGGACAGCAGCGCGGCGCCCGTCCCGGCGCGCTCCCTGGGGTACTGCTGCTCGATGGAGCGGCCCACCATGAGCCGTACGAGTTCGTCCTCGGGCGTGGTGGCCGGGACCTGCCCGACGCTCCTGCCGTCCCGGATGACCGTGACGCGGTCGCCGAGGGCGGCGATCTCCTCGAGGTGGTGCGTGATGAACACGATGCCGACGCCGTCCTCGCGCAGCCTGCGCACGATGGCGAAGAGCTTCTCGACCTCCTCGGAGGTCAGCACGGCGGTCGGCTCGTCCATGATCAGCACGCGCGCGTTCAGGCTGAGCGCCTTGGCGATCTCGACCATCTGCAGGCGGGCGATGCCGAGTTCACGCACGCGCGTGCGGGGCGAGACGTTCACCCCCACCCGCTCCAGCAGGGCGGCCGCCTCGGTCTCCATCCGCTTCCGGTCGATCATCTTGAAGCGGCGCGGCTGCCGTCCCAGGAAGATGTTCTCGGCGACGGTGAGATCGGGAACGAGGTTGAACTCCTGGTAGATGGTGGCGATCCCGAGGCGCTCGGCGTCCTGCGCGCCATGGATGCGCACCTCTTCGCCGTCGGCCAGGATCCGCCCGGCGTCGGGCCGGTAGGCACCGGAGAGCATCTTGATGAGGGTGCTCTTGCCCGCGCCGTTCTCACCGAGCAGCACATGCACCTCGCCCCGGCGCAGGTCGAAGTCGACGCTGTCGAGCGCGACCACACCGGGGAAGGTCTTGCGTATGCCTTCGATGCGCAGCAACTCGTCCGCGTTGCTCACGTCTGGCTCCTGTTCATTGCGGGGGACGGCTCCACGGAGGCGGGGAACTCCTCGGGAGCGGGCGGCTCTCGGTGGGCGGGCTCGCCGCACGAACGGCGGACGACGAGCCGGGCCGGGAGGGTGACGGACTGCGGGGGCCGTCCCTCGATGCGGTCGACGAGCGCGCGCACGGCGGCCCGTCCCAGTTCGCCCGTCGGCTGGGCGATCGCGGTGATCGGTGGGTCGGTGTGCACGAACCAGCGGATGTCGTCGAACGCGGCGAGCGCGATGTCCTGCGGAACCCGCAGCCCACGCGCGCGTACCGCGTCCAGGGCGCCCAGTGCCATGAGGTTGTCGGCGGCGAACACGACCTCGGGCGGTTCGGCCAGGTCGAGGAAGCCCTCGGTGACCCGCCGGCCGCTCTCGGCCTGGAAGTCGCCCTGGCCGATGTAGGCGTCCGGGAGGGGGAGCCCGTACTCGGCCATGGCGGCCCGGAAGGCCTCGACGCGCTCGCTGCCGGTGGTGGTGGCGGCGGGGCCCGCGATGATGGCGAGCCTGCGGTGCCCCAGCCCGTGCAGATGCGCGACGAGGTCCCGCACGGCCGCGCGGCCGTCCGACCGCACCACCGGCACGTCGACGCCCGGGATCCACCGGTCGACGAACACCATCGGCGTCCCCGCGCGCGCGGCGTCGACGATCAGCGGCGAGCCGCCGTCGGTCGGCGAGACGAGGAGGCCGTCGATCCGGCGGTCCAGCAGGGTCCGTACGTGGTGGTCCTGGAGGTCGGGCCGCTCGTCGGCGTTGCCGATGATGACGCTGTAGCCGAGCGCGCGGGCCTCCTCCTCGACGGAGCGGGCCAGCTCGGTGAAGTACGGGTTGAGCACGTCGCTGATGACCAGGCCCAGGGTGCGGGTCTGGTCGGTGCGCAGCGACCGGGCGACGGCGTTCGGGCGGTAGCCCAGCGCCTCGACGGCGGCCAGCACACGCGTGCGTGCGTCCTCGCTGACCGACGGATGGTCGTTCAGGACGCGCGACACCGTGGCGACGGAGACCCCCGCCTCGGCCGCGACGTCCTTGATGCTCGCCATCGCCGCCCCACCTCCTTGTGGACTCGGTTCATGGACGTCGAGGTCGTGGAATCGATTACATCGACGTGTAGGAAGGATTGGAATCGATTACACGGGGGTTAATCAAGCCCTCGACCGCATCCCGAGACCGGATCGTGATGAACGGTGCCCGGCGGGCGCCCGGGGGGCCGCCGACGGTCGCCCCCCGGGGCCTGTCGGTGGCGGGCGGTAACGTCGGATCATGACCGATCAGGCGGGGGCCGCCCAAGCGGGAGAGCGGCGTACGGCCACGCTGGAAGGCGTGCTCGAGCGCATCACGTACGCGAACGAGGAGAACGGCTACACGGTCGCCCGTGTCGACACCGGCAGAGGCGGCGGCGACCTCCTCACGGTCGTCGGCGCGTTGCTCGGCGCCCAGGTCGGCGAGTCCCTGCGCATGGAGGGTCGCTGGGGCTCCCACCCGCAGTACGGCAAGCAGTTCACCGTCGAGAACTACACGACCGTCCTGCCCGCCACGGTCCAGGGCATCCGCCGCTACCTCGGCTCAGGACTGGTCAAGGGCATCGGCCCGGTCTTCGCCGACCGCATCACCCAGCACTTCGGCATGGACACCCTGCGGATCATCGAGGAGGAGCCCAAGCGGCTCATCGAGGTCCCCGGCCTCGGCCCGAAACGCACGAAGAAGATCGCCGACGCCTGGGAGGAGCAGAAGGCGATCAAGGAGGTCATGCTCTTCCTCCAGACCGTCGAGGTGTCCACCTCCATCGCGGTGCGCATCTACAAGAAGTACGGCGACGCCTCCATCGCCGTCGTGAAGAACCAGCCCTACCGGCTCGCCGCGGACGTCTGGGGCATCGGGTTTCTCACCGCCGACAAGATCGCCCAGTCCGTCGGCATCCCGCACGACAGCCCGGAGCGCGTCAAGGCGGGCCTCCAGTACGCCCTCTCCCAGGCCACCGACCAGGGCCACTGCTACCTCCCCGAGGAGCGGCTGATCGCCGACGCGGTGAAGCTGCTCCAGGTCGACACCGGCCTGGTCATCGAGTGCCTCGCCGAACTCGCGGCGCCGCCCGAGGAGGGCGAGGACCCCGGAGTCGTACGCGAGAAGGTCCCGGCGCCCGACGGGGGAGAGCCGGTTACCGCCGTCTATCTGGTCCCCTTCCACCGCGCCGAACTCTCCCTCTCCGCGCAGCTGTTGCGCCTGCTGCGCACCGACGAGGACCGGATGCCGGCCTTCCGTGACGTGGCCTGGGACAAGGCGCTGGCGTGGCTGAAGTCCCGTACCGAGGCCGCACTCGCGCCCGAGCAGGAGGCGGCCGTCAGGCTCGCGCTGACCGAGAAGGTCGCGGTGCTCACCGGCGGCCCCGGCTGCGGCAAGTCCTTCACCGTCCGCTCGATCGTGGAGCTGGCCCGCGCCAGGAAGGCCAAGGTCGTGCTGGCCGCGCCCACCGGCCGCGCCGCCAAGCGCCTGGCCGAGCTGACCGGCGCCGAGGCCTCCACCGTCCACCGCCTGCTGGAGCTCAAGCCCGGCGGCGACGCGGCCTACGACCGGGACCGGCCGCTGGACGCGGACCTGGTGGTGATCGACGAGGCGTCGATGCTGGATCTGCTCCTCGCCAACAAACTGGTCAAGGCCGTACCCCCGGGCGCGCACCTGCTCTTCGTGGGGGACGTCGACCAGTTGCCCAGCGTCGGCGCGGGCGAGGTGCTGCGCGATCTGCTGGCCGACGGCAGCCCGGTGCCCGCCGTGCGCCTCACGCGCGTGTTCCGCCAGGCCCAGCAGTCCGGCGTGGTGACCAACGCGCACCGGATCAACGCCGGACAGCACCCGGTCACCGACGGCATGAAGGACTTCTTCCTCTTCGTCGAGGACGACACGGAGGAGGCCGGCCGTCTCACGGTGGACGTGGCCGCCCGGCGCATCCCGGCGAAGTTCGGCCTGGACCCGCGCCGGGACGTGCAGGTGCTCGCGCCCATGCACCGCGGCCCGGCCGGCGCGGGCGCCCTCAACGGCCTGCTCCAGCAGGCCGTCACCCCCGGCCGCCCCGACGTGCCCGAGAAGCGGTTCGGCGGCCGGGTCTTCCGCGTCGGCGACAAGGTCACCCAGATCCGCAACAATTACGACAAGGGGAAGAACGGTGTCTTCAACGGCACCGTGGGCGTGGTGACCTCGCTCGATCCGGTCGACCAGCGCCTCACGGTGCTGACCGACGAGGACGAGGAGGTTCCGTACGAGTTCGACGAACTGGACGAACTGGCCCATGCGTACGCGGTCACCATTCACCGTTCACAGGGAAGTGAATATCCCGCCGTGGTGATCCCCGTCACCACGGGAGCATGGATGATGCTTCAACGGAACCTCTTGTATACGGCCGTGACGCGCGCCAAGAAGCTCGTCGTCCTCGTCGGCTCCCGCAAGGCGATCGGTCAGGCGGTGCGCACGGTGTCGGCGGGCCGTCGCTGCACGGCCCTGGACCACCGGCTGGCGGGCCGCTGACGGCCGGTTCGTGCGGGATCGTCGGAAGATCACAAAAAATGATCGATCAAATGAGTCGTGAAGGTCACAGAGCACTTCCCCAAGCGTGACGAAGGCGGCAGGATGAGCTGGTTGGCGGCACTGAGTGCCGCCGATAAGCCCAATGGTCGACCCCGAGTGCACTCTCGTGCGCCAAATGGGGGATGGTTAGAGACAGTCAGGGCAACCTCGAAGAAGAGGCACAACGTCGGTGAGGGATGACGTGAGCGAGCACACCAACAACGCTGTAGTACTGCGGTTCGGCGATGGCGAGTACACCTACCCGGTGATCGACAGCACCGTCGGCGACAAGGGCTTCGACATCGGGAAGCTTCGCGCCCAGACCGGTCTGGTGACCCTGGACAGCGGCTACGGCAACACCGCCGCCTATAAATCCGCCATCACCTACCTCGACGGCGAGCAGGGCATCCTCCGGTACCGCGGCTACCCGATCGAGCAGCTGGCCGAGCGGTCGACCTTCCTCGAGGTCGCGTACCTGTTGATCAACGGCGAACTGCCGACCGTCGACGAGCTGTCCGTCTTCAAGAGCGACATCACCCAGCACACGTTGCTGCACGAGGACGTCAAGAACTTCTACCGCGGCTTCCCGCGCGACGCCCACCCGATGGCCATGCTGTCGTCGGTGGTCTCCGCGCTGTCCACGTTCTACCAGGACAGCCACAACCCGTTCGACGAGAAGCAGCGCAACCTCTCCACCATCCGGCTGCTCGCCAAGCTTCCGACGATCGCGGCGTACGCCTACAAGAAGTCGATCGGCCACCCGTTCGTCTACCCGCGCAACGACCTCGGCTACGTCGAGAACTTCCTGCGCATGACGTTCTCGGTGCCGGCGCAGGAGTACGAGCTCGACCCGGTCGTCGTCTCCGCGCTCGACAAGCTGCTGATCCTGCACGCGGACCACGAGCAGAACTGTTCGACGTCCACGGTCCGCCTGGTCGGCTCCTCGCAGGCGAACATGTTCGCCTCGATCTCGGCCGGCATCTCCGCGCTGTGGGGCCCGCTGCACGGCGGCGCCAACCAGTCCGTGCTGGAGATGCTCGAGGGCATCCAGGCCAACGGCGGCGACGTCGACTCCTTCATCCGCAAGGTGAAGAACAAGGAGGACGGCGTCCGCCTGATGGGCTTCGGCCACCGGGTGTACAAGTCCTTCGACCCGCGCGCGAAGATCATCAAGGCTGCGGCGCACGACGTCCTCTCGGCCCTCGGCAAGTCCGACGAGCTGCTGGACATCGCGCTGAAGCTGGAGGAGCACGCGCTCTCCGACGACTACTTCGTCTCGCGCAACCTCTACCCGAACGTCGACTTCTACACCGGCCTGATCTACCGGGCCATGGGCTTCCCGACCGAGATGTTCACGGTCCTGTTCGCCCTCGGCCGCCTGCCGGGCTGGATCGCCCAGTGGCACGAGATGATCAAGGAGCCCGGCTCCCGCATCGGCCGCCCGCGCCAGATCTACACGGGCGTCGTCGAGCGCGACTTCGTCCCGGTCGAGGAGCGCTGACACCTGCCGGTGGGGGCGCCGCTTGATCGGGCGCCCCGTCGCTGGTGAATTTCCTGACTGCCCGGGACCGATGTCCCGGGCAGTGGTGTGTGCGGCCCAGACGGTCCTGATCTGTGCGCGGCAGTGGTGTGGTGAGCGCAGGGCATACGGAAGGCGCCCCGGCGCCAGTCCCCCCACGGGCCGACGACCAGGGCGCCTTCCCATGTCCCGGTGCGGATTCCCCCCACGGGATCCGGCCGGGCGTTGTGAGAACAGCGCCTGAATTCGCTGTTTGTAACCATCTTCGGTTGTCGTGCCTGCGGTTGAGCAGAACGAGCAGAACTCGTCCCACCACCGCCGTGTGCGATCTGCCGGGACAGCGCACGCTGGGAGGGCCGCTCAAAGCTTCCCGGTGTGCGTGCCCCGGCAACGCATCTCTGAGGAAGTCCCCCAAGACATCCTCAGACGTCAGGTCGCGCCCCCCAAGACGCTTCCTGACATCGTCAACTTAGACCTTCGAACCCCTTCGATGGTTACGTTCACATCACTGTGATCTGTGTCTCTTGCATATGTCCGTTAGATGCGCAAGAGACCGGATACGGCGATCGGGGCCCAAGCGTAAGGATGATGCGCGAGCCTTGTGAAGAGCTTATGTGAGGCTCGCGCAGGACTCCAGGGGTCTCCCTGATCGGCAACGTCCTACTCGGCGGTATTACTTGAAGGCGCGCAGCCGCAGGCTGTTCGTCACGACGAACACCGACGAGAACGCCATCGCCGCCCCCGCGATCATCGGGTTCAGCAGCCCGGCGGCGGCCAGCGGCAGCGCGGCCACGTTGTACCCGAAGGCCCACAACAGGTTGCCCTTGATCGTCGCCAGGGTCCGCCGGGACAGCCGGATGGCGTCCGCGGCCACCCGCAGATCCCCGCGCACCAGTGTCAGATCGCTCGCCTCGATCGCCGCGTCCGTGCCCGTCCCCATGGCCAGCCCCAGATCGGCGGTGGCGAGCGCGGCCGCGTCGTTGACACCGTCCCCGACCATGGCGACGACCCGCCCCTCGTCCTGCAGCCGCCGTACGACGTCGACCTTGTCCTCGGGCAGCACCTCGGCGATCACCCGGTCGATCCCGACCGCTTCCGCGACCGCCTCCGCGACCGCCTGGTTGTCCCCGGTCAGCAGCACCGGGGTGAGCCCCAGCGCCCGCAGCTGCCGTACCGCCTCGGCGCTGGTCTCCTTGACCGCGTCCGCGACCGCGAGCACCCCGCGCGCCTCGCCGTCCCACCCGACGACGACGGCCGTGCGGCCGCCCCGCTCGGCCTCCTCCTTCGCGCGGGCCACCTCGTCCGGAACCGTCTCGAAGAGGCGCCCCACGGCCACCTCGTGGCCCTCCACCAGCCCGCGCACCCCACGCCCGGGCACGTTCTCGAACCGCTCGGCCGCCGGCAGCTGTCCGGCCCGCTCCTCGGCGCCCGCCGCCACCGCCCGGGCGACCGGGTGCTCGGAGGCGTGCTCCAGGGCGCCCGCGAGCCGCAGCAGCTGCCGTTCGTCGGTGCCGTCGACGACGTGCACGTCCTGAAGGGTCATCCGGCCGGTGGTCACGGTCCCGGTCTTGTCGAGTACGACGGTGTCGACGCGGCGCGTGGACTCCAGGACCTCCGGCCCCTTGATGAGGATGCCGAGCTGGGCGCCGCGTCCGGTGCCGACCATGAGCGCGGTCGGCGTGGCGAGCCCGAGCGCGCACGGGCAGGCGATGATCAGGACCGCGACGGCCGCCGTGAACGCGGCGACCGTGTCGCCCGTCGCGCCGAGCCAGCCGCCGAAGGTGGCGAGCGCGATCAGCAGCACCACCGGTACGAAGACCCCGGAGATCCGGTCGGCCAGCCGCTGCACCTCGGCCTTGCCGGTCTGCGCGGCCTCGACCAGCTGCGCCATGCGCGCGAGCCGGGTGTCCGCGCCGATCCGGCCGGCCTCGACGACCAGCCGGCCGCCGGCGTTCACGGTCGCGCCGGTGACGGCGTCGCCGGGAGCGACGTCCACCGGGACCGACTCACCGGTCAGCATCGAGGCGTCCACGGCGGAGGTGCCCTCCACGACCGTCCCGTCGGTGGCGACCTTCTCCCCGGGCCGTACGACGAACAGGTCCCCTACGGCCAGCAGGTCGACCGGGATCCGCACTTCCCGCCCTTCCCGCAGCACGGCCACGTCCTTCGCGCCCAGCTCCATGAGCGCCCGCAGCGCCGCCCCCGCGCGCCGCTTGGAGCGGGCCTCCAGGTACCGGCCGAGCAGGATGAAGGCGGTGACGCCGGCGGCGACCTCGAGATAGATCGTGGAGGCGCCGTCCGTGCGGGAGACGGTGAGTTCGAAGGGGTGCCGCATGCCGGGCATGCCCGCGTCGCCGAAGAACAGCGCCCACAGCGACCAGCCGAGAGCGGCCAGCGTGCCGACCGAGACCAGCGTGTCCATGGTGGCCGCGCCGTGTCGCAGGTTCGTCCAGGCGGCCTTGTGCAGCGGGCCGCCGCCCCAGACGACCACGGGCGCGGCGAGCGTCAGTGAGAGCCACTGCCAGTTGTCGAACTGGAGCGACGGGACCATCGCGAGCAGGACGACGGGCGCGGCGAGCAGCACGGAGACGAGGAGCCGGTGCCGCAGGTCCGCGAGCTCGGGGTCCTGGGGGGTGTCCTCCTGGGCCGGCTCCGGGGCGGGCACGGGTTCCTCGGCCGTGTACCCGGTCTTCACCACGGTCGCGATCAGATCGGCGACCTCGGTCCCGGCCGGATAGCTGACCCTGGCCTTCTCCGTCGCGTAGTTGACCGTCGCGACGACGCCGTCCATGCGGTTGAGTTTCTTCTCGACGCGGGCCGCGCAGGAGGCGCAGGTCATCCCGCCGATGAGCAGTTCGACCTCGGCGGTCGGCGCGGGCGGTTCGGCTATCGGCGTTTCCGTGGTGGTGCTGGTCATGTCCGTGCTCCAGGAAGCGGACCGGGCCGTACAGAACCAGTATCAGCTGGTCGGCACGGCCCGGTGGGTGGAGGAGGGGTGTCGAGGAGGGGTGCTCGGGGGGCGGGTGCCTCAGGCCTGGCCGACCAGCTCGAAGCCCGCCTCGTCGACGGCGGCGCGCACGGCCTCCTCGTCGAGCGCGGCGGCGGAGACGACCGTGACCTCGCCGGTCGAGGCGACGGCCTTCACCGAGGTGACACCGGCGAGCTCGGAGAGCTCGCCGGAGACGGCGCCCTCGCAGTGGCCGCAGCTCATGCCGCTCACCTTGTAGACGGTGGTGACGGAGCCCGTGGTGTCGGTTTGAGCGGTCATGTCGTTCTCCTCGTGGAGGCAGGTGGGGCGGGCGGGGCCGCGAGAGGTCTCCCGTCAACCGAGACTATACCCCTAGGGGGTATGAATCAAAGAAACAGGACCCGCCGCGCGGAGCGTGTGCGCATGCTTCCGGCAGAGGAGGCGGGTACCCGGACTACCGGGCCGCAGTGGCCCCGGCGCCGCTGCCCTCGACGCGGCCCAGCCGGTCGCCCACCAGCGGCTCCAGATAGCGGATCAGTACGTGCTTCAGCTCCTGCACATACGCGTCGCGCTCGGCGCCCTCGTGGCCCAGGACCAGCTCCAGGCCCGCCTTGTACAGCCCCAGGCACATGTGCGCGGTGCGGGTGAGGTCGGCGGGCGGCGAGTCCGGCAGCAGGGAGGAGAGCAGGCCCTCGATGCGGGCGAGCAGGGTGGCGTGCAGCGCGTCGTGCTCCTCGGCGATGTGCCCGGGGATGTCGGGCCCGTGCATGAGGGCGAAGAACACCGGATGGTCGCAGTTGAAGGCGATGAACCGGTCCACGGCCGCGCCGACGGCCTCCTCCAGCGGGGTCGCCGGGTCGACCGGGGCGAGCGCCTCGCCGAAGGTGTCGCGCATCTCGTGCATGAGGCGGTCGCCCAGCTCGATCGCGATCGCTTCCTTGTTCGGGAAGAACTGATAGAGCGTGCCCGGTGAGACACCGGCCTCGCGGGCGATGGCGTTGGTGCTGGCGGCGGTGTAGCCGGTCGTGCAGAAGACGCTGGCCGCGGCCTCGAGCAGCTGTGCGATACGCCGCTCGCCGCGCGCCTGGCGCCGACGCGGCTGTTCCTTCTCCTGGCTCTCGGCCACGCGTTTTCCCCAGCTTTCCCGGACCCGATTGACAAACACGAGCGGTCGCTCGCATTCTGGGATCAGAAACGCGAGCGCTCTCTCGTGTTTGCCATTTTACGGCTTGCACGACTGCTTGCAGGGTGAAGGGGACACCGCACGATGACCGAAGTCAACAGCCCACCCCGTCCCGGAGGCTGGACCCGCTTCGTGACCGCCCGGCCCAGGCTGTCGCTGCTCGGGGCCCTGGTGCTCACCGTGCTCGCGGTGCTGGCCGGCAGTGGGGTCGCCGAGCGGTTGGGCAGCGGCGGCTGGGAGGATCCGGGCGCGCAGTCCACGTACGCGACCAAGGCCCTGGAGCGCGAGTTCCCCGGCTCCCAGCCCAACCTCCTGCTGCTGGTCGACGCGGGCCGGGGCTCCGTGGACGACCCGGCGGTCGTCGCCGAGGCGAACCGGCTCACCGCGAGCCTGGCCGCCGAGAAGGGCGTCGTCGGCGTCGGCTCCTACTGGCAGGCCGACGCGGGAGCGGCCTCCGTCCTGCGCGCGCAGGACGGCCACGAAGCGCTGATAGCCGCCCGCATCACGGGCGACGAGAAGGCGATGGGGGAGACCCTCGACCGCATCACCTCCGCCCTGCGCGGCACGCACGGGCCGGTGGAGGTGAAGATCGGCGGCGGCGTCGCCGTGCGGCACGAGATGCAGACCATCATCCAGGAGGACCTGACCCGCGCCGAGATGATCGCCCTGCCGATCACCCTGGTGCTGCTGGTGATGGTCTTCGGTAGCGCGATCGCCGCCCTGCTGCCGCTCGGCATCGGCATCGTCGCGATCCTCGGCACCAACGCCGTCCTCAGCGGCCTCACGCGGTTCACCGACGTCTCGATCTTCGCGATGAACCTCACCACGGCCCTGGGTCTCGGCCTCGCCATCGACTACGCCCTGTTCATCGTCCGCCGCTTCCGCGAGGAACTTGCCGCCGGCGCCGACCCGTCGACGGCCATCGGCACCACCCTGCGCACGGCCGGCCGCACGGTCCTGTTCTCCGCGCTCACGGTCGCGGTGTCCCTGGCGGCGATGCTCCTCTTCCCCCAGTACTTCCTGCGCTCCTTCGCCTACGCCGGCATGGCCGTGGTCCTGCTGGCCGCCGCGGCCGCCCTGATCCTGCTCCCGGCGGCGCTGATCCTGCTGGGCGACCGGGTCAACTCCCTCGATCTGCGCCGCCTGTTCCGCCGGGGCCGGCCCGCGCCGGCGCCCGGCGACGAGGGCGGCAGGGCCTGGGGCCGCACGGCGAGCCTGGTCATGCGCCGCGCCCCCTTCTTCGCCCTGGCCACCACGGCCGTCCTGGTCCTCCTCGGACTGCCCTTCCTCGGCGTGAGGTTCGGCACCGCCGACGACCGCCAGCTGCCCTCCTCGGCCGAGTCCCACGTCGTCCAGCAGCACATCAGGGACGGCTTCCCGGGCAGCCCCGGCGGCGGCCTCGAGGTCCTCGCCGAGGGCGGGGCGACCCGGGCCCAGTACGCCGCCTACAAGGAGCGCGTCGCCGCGCTGCCGGAAGTGGCCCGGGTGGACGGCCCGTTGGTGAACGGCGACTCGGCGTACTTCACGGTGCTGCCCAAGGGCGAGGCCGTCGACGACACGGCCCAGAACCTGGTGGGTGAGCTGCGCGCCACATCCGCTCCCTTCGAGACCGCCGTGACCGGCACGGCGGCGGTCCTGGTCGACTCCAAGCACGCGATCGGCGCCCAACTGCCCTGGGCGGTCGCCTTCATCGCCATCGTCACCCTGCTCCTGGTCTTCCTGCTGACCGGCAGCGTGCTGATCCCGCTCCAGGCGGTGCTGCTCAACGCGCTCAGCCTGACGGCGATGTTCGGCGCGGTGGTCTGGGTCTTCCAGGACGGCCACCTCTCCGGCCTGCTCGGTTTCACCAGCCCCGGATCCATCGAGACCACCCTCCCGGTCCTGATGTTCTGCGTGGCCTTCGGCCTCTCGATGGACTACGGCGTGTTCCTGCTCTCCCGCATCAAGGAGGAGTACGACCGCACCGGCGACCACGAAGGGGCGGTCGCTCTGGGCCTGCGGCGCACCGGCGGCCTGATCACGGCGGCGGCGGTCATCCTGGCGGTGGTGATGGTCGCGATCGGCACCTCGCGGGTCACCAACACCAAGATGCTCGGTCTGGGGATCGCCCTGGCGGTGCTGATGGACGCGATGGTGGTGCGCAGCCTCCTGGTCCCGGCCATCATGCGCCTCACCGGCAGGGCCACCTGGTGGGCACCGGCACCGCTGCGCCGGTTCCACCGGCGGTTCGGACTGAGCGAGGGGGAGTCGGCCCGGCAGGCCCCGGCCGCCGCGCCGGAACGGGCGCCGGACGAATCCGCGCCCGACGGGCCCGGGCGGGACAAGGTCGACGCGCACGGTTAGCGTTCGCGGAGATCCATGGTGGACGGAGGTCCGCGGGTCACCGTGGGCCTCCGCGGGGCACCGCCGGTCTCCGCGGGCGAAGGCGAGGGTGAGGGCACATGCGGGCTGTGGTGTTCGAGCGGTACGGGGAGCCGGCCGAGGTACGTGAACTGGCCGACCCCCGACCGGCCCCGCACGGAGTCACCGTGCGCGTCGAGGCCACCGGCCTGTGCCGCAGCGACTGGCACGGCTGGATGGGCCACGACCCGGACATCACCCTGCCGCACGTGCCCGGGCATGAACTCGCCGGTGTCGTACAGGAGGTCGGCGCCCGGGTCACCGGCTGGCGGGCGGGCGACCGGGTCACCGTTCCCTTCGTGTGCGGCTGCGGCAGCTGCCCGTCCTGCGCGGCCGGCGACCACCAGGTGTGCGAGCGGCAGACCCAGCCCGGCTTCACCCACTGGGGCTCCTTCGCCCAGTACGTGGCCCTGGAGCACGCCGACGTGAACCTGGTCGCGATCCCCGACGGCCTGTCGTACGCCACCGCCGCCTCCCTCGGCTGCCGGTTCGCCACGGCCTTCCGGGCGGTGGTGCAGCAGGGCCGGGTCGCGGCGGGGGAGTGGGTGGCGGTGCACGGCTGCGGAGGCGTGGGCCTCTCGGCGGTGATGATCGCGGCGGCGAGCGGGGCCCGGGTGGTGGCGGTGGACGTGTCCCCGAAGGCCCTGGACCTGGCGCGGAAGTTCGGCGCGGCGGAGTGCGTGGACGCGCGGGGGGTGCCGGACACGGCGGAGGCGGTCCGTGAGCTGACCGGGGGCGGCGCCCACCTCTCCCTCGACGCGCTCGGTTCCCCCGCCACCTGCGCCGCCTCGGTGAACGGGCTCCGCCGCCGCGGCCGGCACGTCCAGGTCGGCCTGCTCCCCTCGGCGGACGGCACGACCCCCGTCCCGCTGGCCCGTGCCATCGCCCTGGAACTGGAGATCCTGGGCAGCCACGGCATGGCCGCGCACACCTACCCGAAGATGCTGCAGCTGGTCCGTGCGGGGGTGCTGCGCCCCGACCTGCTGGTGACGTCGACCATCACACTGGACGAGACCCCGGCCGCCCTGTCCGCGCTGGGCAGCGCCCCGGGCGCCGGGGTGACGGTCATCGATCCGTGGGCCCGAGCGCGGCCCACTCCCGGTCCAGGATCGCCATGAGCACCTCGTCCACCCACACCCCGTCGCGCAGCGCGGCCTCCCGCCGCACCCCCTCGACCACGAACCCGACCTTCTCGTAGACGCGCCGGGCTCGTTCGTTGTCGCCGTACAGCTCCAGCTGGACGCGGTGCAGGCCCAGCTGTTCGAAGCCGTGGCCGACGATGAGCCGGGTCGCCTCGGTGCCGAGCCCGCGGTCGCGGCCCCGGGCTCCGATCAGCGTGCGGAAGGTGCAGCCGCGGGCGTCCGGATCGTACTCGTGCAGCACGACCTCGCCGACCAGTTCGCCGGTGTCGCGGACGGTGACGGCGAGGTCCAGCCGGTCGGGCTGCTCGGCGCGCGAGCCGTACCAGGCACGCACCCGCTCCCGGGTGAGGTCGCTGTTCGGCGGGAAGGTGAAGCGGACGACCTCGGGGTCGCCGATGATCTCCCACATGGTGTCGGCGTCGGCCTCGGTGAAGGGCCGCAGCACGGTCTTCGGGCCGGAGAGCAGGGGCTTGACGGAGAAGTTCACCCGCAGCACTGTGCCCCACGCGTCCGTGAGGCACAGCCGGTTTTTTCTCCGCCGAGGGTCAGTCCAGAGCGCGTCCCCGGTTGCCCGGCCGGGAGGCGACCCAGGCACGCACGGTGTCGGCGTACCAGAAGGGCTTGCCGCCCTCGACATGGTCGGGCTGGGGCAGCAGTCCGTGCTTGCGGTAGGACCGTACGGTGTCCGGCTGCACCTTGATGTGCGCCGCGATCTCTTTGTAGGACCAGAGCCTTCGGTCGGTCATGAGTTGCACCTCCCTGCGCGCGCGGGGGTCGGCGGCCGGGAGGCCGCCCGGGGGAGCCCGGCACTGCGCTGGCGATCACCAAGCCTGTGCCCGGTGAACGACACCCGGTGACCGTGAGGAAGCGGCTGTTGACCTCGTGTGACACAAGACCCGCGTATGCGCGACATGTGTGACATGAAAGGGGAGTTTGTGACACAGGTGAAGCAGAGAAGTGTGCGCGGCCCATGGGAGGGGCGTGTTGACAACTGCCCCGAGGTCGCCGACAGGGGGCGGGCCGGGCCTGCTGCGACAGGCCCGACCCGTTCCCGCTCCCCGCCATCCCCCCGGAACGACCAGAACGACCGAAGAGTCCGGAGTGCTCGAAGCACCGGAAGGCTCCAAGCACCCGGAACGGCCGGAAATCGCCGGATCAACTGGCAGACCCCCAGCCTGTATTCAGCCAATGCGGCGGGTCTTGGAAAAATGCGCACCCGGTCCGGACCAATCGTCCGGGTGGGCCGGCAGGACCAGGCTCGTCGCCTCCCCGCTCAGCCGGTCCGCGGCCGGCGACACCTGTGCCGGAAGCCGCCTGGCCTGCGCGAACTCCCTCGGCGTGTACCCCGTCATCGCCTTGAACTCACCGCTGAGATGGGCCTGGTCGTAGAAGCCGCAGAGGGCGGCGGTCTCTGCCGCGCTCTGCCCCTGCGCCAGCAGTCGACGGGCCCGTTGCAGCCGCAGCACCCGGGCCGCCGCCTTGGGTCCGAGCCCGATCTGCTCACGGAAACGGTTCTCCAGGTGCCGTACGCTCCAGCCGACCTCCTCGGCCAGCCGGGGCACCGGTATCGCGCCGCCCGTCCGCACCAGCAGTGACCAGGCCCGCGCCACCCGCTCCGAACTCGGCGTACCGGCCTCCCGCCACCGGGTGAGAACCTCGTCCAGCAGCCCGAACCGGTCGGCCCAGCCGGGTAACGCGGCCAGCGCGGCGGCGAGTTCACCGAGGGGCGACCCCAGGCAGTGCGGCAGCTCGTCGGGGTCGACGGTGCGGTTGACGAGCTCGTGCTGGGGCGTGCCGAAGAGGGTGAACGCGGCCCAGGGCGTCATGAGCACCTCGATGCCCGAGAACCGCCCGCCGTGCTCCCCGACGGCGGGCGTGGTCGTGGGCCCGCAGTACACGGACACGAGCGTGTCCGGCGTCCGCCCCGCCCGCGAGATCCGCACCGGCTGCTCGAACCCCAGCAGCAGGGTCGAGGCCCCGATGGGCGTCTCGAGCCGCCGTCGCGGCCGGTTCATGGCGAGCCGGATCCCGCGATAGCTCATCACCCCGGGCCGCAGCCGCGGATGGGGCGAGCCCATGGCGAACTCCCAGGAGCCACTCGGCCCTTCATCCGACCGGACGTGTACTGCCCTCGCAGCCATGGGCACTCATGCTAGAAGCGGCAACCGCAGCCCACCTAGGGGCGCGGGGCCGTATCCATATGCGGCGCCGCCGCGTGAGCGCGACAAGCCACACACAACCCGCACTCGCACGAGCACAGAACCCGGCACCCCGGTGGGCGACCCGCCGAATCCCCGAAGGCCTACGCCCCGCACGACCTCAAAAACGCCCGCGTACGTTGCGCGATAGGCAGCGGAGCGTCCGGCTCGCACGGATACATGTCCTGCTCGACGATCGCGAACAGATCGACATCCAGCTTCTGCGCGGCCTCCAGCACCGGCCCCAGCGCGGGCACGCCGGAGGGCGGCTCGCACATCACGCCCCGCGCGACGGCCGGCCCGAACGGCACCTGGTTGGCCCGCACGTCCGCCAGGATCTCCGGGTCGACCTGCTTGAGGTGCAGGTATCCGATCCGCTCGCCGTAGGTCTCGATCAGCTTGACGCTGTCGCCGCCGCAGTACGCGTAGTGCCCGGTGTCCAGGCACAGCGACACCAGGTCGGAGTCGGTGCCGTCCAGGAAGCGGACCACGTTCTCCTCGCTGTCGATGTGGGTGTCGGCGTGCGGGTGGACGACGATCTGCAGGCCGTACCGCTCCCGCACCTCCTTGCCGAGCCGCTCGGTGAGCGAGGTGAGGTTGCGCCACTGCTCGGGCGTGAGGGTGTCCGGCTCCAGTACCTCGCCGGTTTTGTCGTCCCGCCAGAAGGACGGGATGACGACCAGGTGCTTCGCGCCCATCGCCTGGGCGAGCACCGCGTTGTCCGCGACGTGCGCCCAGGTCTTCTCCCAGACGGCCTCGCCGTGGTGCAGGCCGGTGAAGACCGTGCCCGCCGACACCTTCAGGCCACGCTTGGTCGTCTCCTCGGTGAGGAGCGCGGGATCGGTCGGCAGGTACCCGTAGGGGCCGAGCTCGATCCATTCGTAGCCGGACTGCGCGACCTCGTCGAGGAAGCGCTGCCAGGGGACCTGGGCGGGATCGTCCGGGAACCAGACGCCCCAGCTGTCGGGGGCGGATCCGACACGGATGCGGGAAACACCGGAAACTGGTGACTGAGGTGACAACGACGTCATGGGCGTCAGCGTGCTGTCTCACCGAAGGGGGTGTCAAGGGCTGGTCCGAATGTCTGGACAAAACATTGACAGGGCCCGCCGCGCGGGGCTAGAAAGCCGTGAGAGCCGATACGGGACGTGTGTCGGGGACGTCCACGAGCGGCGCCTCGGGGCCGAGTCGACGAACGAACCGATGTGAAGGGAACTCGATGGCGTACGACCTGATCACCATGGGGCGGATTGGGGTGGACCTCTATCCGCTACAGACGGGCGTCCCACTCCCGCAGGTCACGTCCTTCGGGAAGTTCCTGGGGGGATCGGCGACCAACGTCGCGGTCGCCGCGGGCCGCCTCGGCCGCGAGACGGCGGTGATCTCCCGCACCGGTGACGACCCCTTCGGCACCTATCTGCACGAGGCCCTGCGCGGCTTCGGCGTCGATGACCGCTGGGTCACCGCCGTGCCCGGACTGCCGACGCCCGTCACCTTCTGCGAGGTCTTCCCGCCGGACGACTTCCCGCTGTACTTCTACCGGCAGCCCAAGGCGCCGGACCTGGAGATCGACGCCCACGAACTCGACCTCGACGCCGTCCGCGAGACCCGCATCTTCTGGGTCACCGGCACCGGCCTGAGCGAGGAACCCAGCCGTACGGCGACCCTCGCCGCCCTGGCCCACCGGGCCAAGGCCGGCACCACGGTCTTCGACCTCGACTGGCGCCCGATGTTCTGGAGCCACCCCGACACGGCCCGCCCGTTCTACGTCGAGGCCCTCAAGCACACCACCGTCGCCGTGGGCAACCTCGACGAGGTGGAGGTCGCCACCGGAGTGCGCGAACCCCGGGCCGCGGCCCAGGCGCTGCTGGACGCCGGTGTCGAACTCGCGGTGGTCAAGCAGGGCCCCAAGGGCGTCCTGGCCGTCAACAGCAAGGGCGAGTCCGCCGAGGTCCCGCCGCTCCCGGTGAGCGTCCTGAACGGCCTCGGGGCCGGTGACGCCTTCGGCGGCTCCCTCTGCCACGGTCTGCTCGCCGGCTGGGACCTGGAGAAGATCATGCGTCACGCCAACGCCGCGGGCGCCATCGTCGCCTCCCGGCTGGAGTGCTCCTCCGCGATGCCGACACCGGACGAAGTGGAAGCCGCGCTCAAGGCGGGGGCCGTCCTGTGACGACCGTGGACATCTCCGAACTCGTCCGCCTGCGCACGCAGCACCCCGAGGCGATCGCCGAGGCGGCCGCCCGCCGCCCGCGCAGACCGCTGCTGGGCGACTCCGGCCGCCTGATGATCGTCGCGGCCGACCATCCGGCCCGTGGCGCGCTCGGCGTCGGCGGCGACCGGCTGGCCATGGCCAACCGGGCCGGGCTGCTCGAGCGCCTGTGCCTGGCCCTCTCCCGGCCCGGCGTCGACGGCGTCCTCGCGACCGCCGACATCCTGGACGACCTGCTCCTCCTCGGCGCCCTCGACGGCAAGGTCGTCATGGGCTCGCTGAACCGCGGCGGCCTCCAGGGATCCGTCTTCGAGCTGGACGACCGCTTCACCGGCCACCGCCCCGAGGACATCGAGCGGCTGAACTTCGACGCGGGCAAGCTGCTCGTGCGCATCGACTACGACGACCCGGGCTCGCTCACCACCCTGGAGTCCACGGCCCGCGCCATCGACGACATGGCCGCCCGTGAGCTCCCCCTCTTCGTCGAGCCGTTCATCAGCCGCCGCACCCCCGACGGCAAGGTGGGCAACGACCTCTCCGCCGAGGCCGTCACCAAGTCGATCGCCATCGCCTCGGGCCTGGGCGGCACCTCGGCCTACACCTGGCTGAAGCTCCCGGTCACCGACAACCCCGACGACATGGCCGAGGTCATGCAGACGTCCACGCTGCCCGCCGTCCTGCTGGGCGGCGAGGTCGGCGAGGACCAGGACGGCGCGTACGAGAAGTGGCGCGGGGCGCTCCAGCTCCCCACCGTCCGGGGCCTGGTGGTCGGCCGTTCGCTGCTCTACCCGGCGGACGGGGACGTCGCCGCCGCCGTGGACACCGCCGTAGGACTGCTGTGAGGGCCGCATGACACACACAGAGCCGCACCACGACCTGTACCTTCCGCACGGCACCACGGCCGGCGCCGACTACACGCTCGACATCGATCCGAAACGAGCCGGCTGGGGTTACTGCAGTCTGCGGATCGTCGAGCTGGAGCCGGGTGGCACGCACCTGTTCAGCACGGGGGACAGTGAGTGGATCGTGCTTCCGCTGAAAGGCGGATGTACCGTGCAAACAGCCGGTGAAGAGTTCCAACTCCTGGGCAGGGAGAGCGTTTTCGCGTCGGTAACCGACTTCGCGTACGTTCCCCGTGACGCCCGGGTCCAGATCGCCTCCGGCGCGGGAGGCCGCTTCGCCCTGGCAGGAGCGAAGTGCGAGCGACAACTCCCCGCCCGCTACGGCCCCGCGCCGGAGGTCCCCGTCGAAGAGCGCGGCAGCGGCAACTGCGCCCGTCTGGTGCGCAACTTCGCCTCCGCCGACGCCTTCGACTGCGACAAGCTGATCGCCGTCGAGGTGATCACCCCGGGCGGCAACTGGTCCTCGTACCCGCCGCACAAGCACGACGAACACCGGCCGGGCGAGGAGGCCGAACTCGAGGAGATCTACTACTTCGAGATCGACGGCCCGAACGGTTTCGGCTATCAGCGCGTATCCCCCTCACGCGAGGGCGGATCCGACGTCCTCGCCGAGGTCCGCTCCGGCGACGCCGTGCTCGTCCCCGACGGCTGGCACGGCCCGGCCATCGCCCAGCCCGGCCACGCCATGTACTACCTGAACGTCATGGCGGGACCGGGCGAGACACGGGAGTGGCGGATCTGCTTCCACCCGGACCACGTAGAGAGCACAGGGGGTTACCGATGACGGCGCAGACCTCGACGACGAGGCTGACGGTCGCCCAGGCACTCGTCCGCTTCCTCGCCGCCCAGTACACGGAGCGCGACGGCGTACGGCAGCGGCTGATCGGCGCGACCTGGGGCATCTTCGGCCACGGGAACGTCGCCGGCCTCGGCCAGGCGCTGGTCGAGTACGGCGACGACATGCCGTTCCACCAGGGCCGCAACGAGCAGTCGATGGTCCACGCGGCCGTCGGCTACGCCCGCCAGTCGAACCGCCTGTCCACCCACGCGGTGACGACGTCGATCGGCCCCGGCGCGACCAACCTGGTCACCGGCGCGGCGCTCGCCACCGTCAACCACCTCCCGGTGCTCCTGCTCCCCGGCGACATCTTCGCGACCCGCGTCGCCGACCCGGTGCTCCAGCAGCTCGAGGTCCCCTACGCGGGCGATGTGTCGGTCAACGACACCCTGCGCCCGGTGTCGAGGTACTTCGACCGCGTCACCCGCCCCGAGGCCCTGATCCCGGCGGCCCTCCAGGCGATGCGCGTCCTCACCGACCCGGTGGAGACGGGCGCGGTCACCCTCGCGCTGCCCCAGGACGTCCAGGCCGAGGCCTACGACTGGCCCGACGAGTTCTTCGCCGAGCGCACCTGGGTCGTACGCCGTCCGGGCGCCGACCCGACCGAGCTCGCGGAGGCGGTCCGCGCGATCCGTGCCGCCCGCCGCCCGCTGATCGTCGCCGGCGGCGGGGTCCACCACAGCCGCGCCGAGGAGGCGCTCGCCGAGTTCGCCGAGGCCACCGGCATTCCGGTCGCCTCCACCCAGGCCGGCAAGGGCTCGCTGCGTTACGACCACCCCCAGGACGTGGGCGGCGTGGGCCACACCGGCACGGCGACGGCGGACGAACTCGCCCGCACCGCCGACCTGGTGATCGGCGTGGGCACCCGGTACACGGACTTCACCACCGCCTCCAACACCCTGTTCGCCGCCGACGGCGTCCGCTTCCTCAACCTCAACATCGCGCCCTACGACGGCCACAAGCTCGCCGGTCAGCCGCTCGTGGCCGACGCCCGCAGCGGCCTCGGCGAGCTGACCGCGGCCCTCCAGACGCACGGCCACCGGGTCACGGACGCCTATGTCACCGAGTACTCGGAGGACAAGGAGCGCTGGGAGCAGCGCGTCGACGCCTGCTACGAGGCGGAGGAGCCGGACGTACGGCCGACCCAGCCGCAGGTGCTCGGCGCCCTGGACGCCCTCGCCGACGAGTCGGACGTGATCATCAACGCGGCCGGTTCACTCCCCGGTGACCTGCACAAACTGTGGCGGGCGCGCTCCCGGGACCAGTACCACCTGGAGTACGGCTACTCCTGCATGGGGTACGAGATCCCGGCCGCCATCGGCGTGAAGCTGGCCGCTCCCGAGCGCAACGTCTGGGCCCTGGTCGGCGACGGCACCTATCTGATGATGCCGACGGAGATCGTGACGGCCGTGCAGGAGGGGATCGCGATCAAGCTCCTGCTCGTGCAGAACCACGGCTACGCCTCGATCGGCGGTCTGTCGGAGTCGGTGGGCGGCGAGCGGTTCGGCACCGCGTACCGCTACACCTCGGACGACGGCACCTTCACCGGGGCCCCGCTGCCCGTCGACCTGGCCGCCAACGTGGCCAGCCTCGGTATGCGCGTGCTGCGCGCGAAGACCGTCCGCGAACTGCGCGAGGCGCTCGCCGAGGCGCGCCGCGCCGACACTCCCACATGTGTCTACGTCGAGACGGAAACGGCCGACACTGTGTCGGGCCCGCCGCCCGCGCAGGCCTGGTGGGATGTACCTGTGGCCGAGACCGCGACCCGAGCGTCCGCGGTGAAGGCCCGTGAGCTGTACGAACGGCACGTCTCCACCCGTCGCCGCCATCTGTGAAGGAGTACTCGGTCATGACGAAGATCGTCAACCACTGGATCGGCGGCAAGACCGTCGAAGGCGCGTCGGGTACGTACGGGCCGGTCACCGACCCGGCGACCGGCGCCGTCACCACCAAGGTCGCGTTCGCGACCGTCGACGAGGTCGACGCCGCGGTCGCCGCCGCGAAGGACGCGTACGCCACCTGGGGCACCTCGTCCCTCGCCAAGCGGACCACGATCCTGTTCAAGTTCCGGGCGCTGCTGGACGCGCACCGGGACGAGATCGCGGAGCTGATCACCGCCGAGCACGGCAAGGTGCACTCGGACGCGCTGGGTGAGGTGGCGCGCGGTCTGGAGATCGTGGACCTGGCGTGCGGGATCACGGTGCAGCTGAAGGGTGAGCTGTCCACCGAGGTGGCCTCGCGGGTGGACGTGTCGTCGATCCGTCAGCCGCTGGGCGTGGTGGCCGGCATCACGCCGTTCAACTTCCCGGCGATGGTTCCGATGTGGATGTTCCCGATCGCGATCGCGACCGGCAACACCTTCGTGCTGAAGCCGTCGGAGAAGGACCCGTCGGCGTCCCTGAAGCTGGCCGAGCTGCTGGCCGAGGCCGGGCTGCCGGACGGTGTCTTCAATGTCGTCAACGGTGACAAGGTCGCGGTCGACCGCCTGCTGGAGCACCCGGACGTGAAGGCGGTGTCGTTCGTCGGCTCGACGCCGATCGCCCGGTACATCCACACCACCGCCGCCGCGAACCACAAGCGGGTCCAGGCGCTGGGCGGCGCGAAGAACCACATGCTGGTGCTGCCGGACGCGGACCTCGACGCGGCGGCGGACGCGGCCGTGTCGGCGGCCTACGGCTCGGCGGGCGAGCGCTGCATGGCGATCTCCGCGGTGGTGGCGGTCGGCGCGATCGGCGACGAGCTGGTGCAGAAGATCCGCGAGCGTGCCGAGAAGATCAAGATCGGTCCCGGCAACGACCCCGCGTCCGAGATGGGTCCGCTCATCACGAAGGTGCACCGCGACAAGGTGGCGTCCTATGTCACGGGGGCGGCGGCCGAGGGCGCGGAGGTCGTCCTGGACGGCTCGGGCTACACGGTCGAGGGCTTCGAGGACGGTCACTGGATCGGTATCTCGCTGCTGGACAGGGTCCCGACGACCGCGAAGGCCTACCAGGACGAGATCTTCGGCCCGGTGCTGTGCGTGCTGCGGGTGGACACCTATGACGAGGGTGTGGCCCTGATCAACAGCTCGCCGTTCGGCAACGGCACGGCGATCTTCACCCGGGACGGCGGCGCGGCGCGTCGTTTCCAGCTGGAGATCGAGGCGGGCATGGTCGGCGTGAACGTCCCGATCCCGGTCCCGGTGGGCTACCACAGCTTCGGTGGCTGGAAGGACTCGCTCTTCGGCGACCACCACATCTACGGCAACGACGGCACCCACTTCTACACCCGCGGCAAGGTCGTCACGACCCGCTGGCCGGACCCGGCCGACGGCCCCGGCGGCGTCGACCTGGGCTTCCCCCGCAACCACTGATCGACACCGTTTTCCTCGTGAAGCCGTCCGGACTCCGGACGGCTTCACGTTTTTTCGGCTTCCGGTCTGCGGTTCCCGCACGACCCGAGCCGCCGTAGTTGCTTACGGAAGACGACCGTAAACGCAGCACAACCCGCACTTCACCTACGGATTTCGTAGGTGAACACCTATTGACGTGCCGGTTTTCGTCGGGGTTCCATGCAGCACCATCACAGCCGCCGGAGGCATCCGCACGAGTCGATCGGAATCGCCGCATGACCGACACGCTCCGCCCTGTCGAGGCCACCCTCCCTCAGGTGCCCGACAGTCCCCAGAAGCTCAAGCGCTCCATCGGAGTCGTCGGCGGCACCCTCCTCACCCTCTCCTGCGTCCCCCCCGCCTCCACCCTCTTCGTCGTCGTCCCGGACCTCTTCGGCTCGCTCGGCACCGCGACCGCCCTCACGATCGCGATCGGCTCGCTGCTCTGTATCGCCGTGGCGTTCTGCTACGCGGAGCTGGGCACCCTCATCCCCAGCGCGGGCGGCGAGTACGCCATGGTGTCGACGCTGGCCGGGCGGCTCGCCGGCTGGCTGGTCTTCGTCCTCTCCCTGCTCGTCGTCATGATCGTCCCGCCGGTGATCGCGATGGGCACGGCCGACTACCTGGCCCCCGTCGTCCACCTCGACCCCTCGCTCGCGGGCGCCGCCGTCATGCTGCTCGCCACCCTCGCCGGCCTGCTCGACCTGCGCGCCAACGCCTGGATCACCGGCGTCTTCCTGGTCCTGGAGGTCATCGCGGCGGCCGTCGTCGCGGTGCTGGGCTTCGCCCACGGCCACCGCGGCGCGGGCAGCCTCGTCTCGATGCAGGTCGCCGGCGCCGACGGCCACACCGACGCCGTCACCGCCATGCTGGTCGTCTCCGGCCTCGCCATCGCCCTCTTCGTCACCCAGGGCTTCTCGACCGCCGTCTACCTCTCCGAGGAGCTGGAGAACCCGCGCCGCAACGTCGCCCGCACGGTCCTCGCCACCCTCGCCATCTCCTCCGTGATCATCCTGGTCCCGGTCGTCGCCATCACCTTCGGCGCCTCCGACCTCACCGAGCTGACCGGCGGCGACATCGGTGCCATGGTCACCGCCTGGTCCAACTCGGCCGTCGGCACCTTCGTCAGCCTCTGCGTGGCGCTCGCGATCATCAACGCCGGCATCGTGATGGTCATCCAGAACTCCCGCGTCCTGTTCGCCTCCGCCCGCGACAAGGCCTGGCCCCGGCCGGTCAACGACCTCTTCGCCAAGCTCGGCCGGTTCGGCTCCCCCTGGGTCGCCACCCTCGCCGTCGGCGTGCCCGGCGCGCTGCTCTGCTTCGTGAACCTGGACACCCTGTACGGCGTCACCGGCGTCTCCGTGACCGGCATGTACCTGCTCGTCGCGGTCGCCGCCCTGCTCTCCCGCCGCGGCCGGCACAAGGGCACCCACGCCTGGCGCATGCCCCTGTGGCCGGTGCTGCCGGTCCTGCTGATCGCCGTCCTCGGCTACATCCTCACCCAGCAGGAGACGGCCTACCTCGTGTGGACGGGCGGCATCACCGCCGCCGCCACCCTCTACTGGGCCTTCTACCTCCGCCCCCACCGCGACACCCGCTGGCTGGTGTCGATCCCGGAGGACGCCCAGGACACACCGGTCTGAGTACCGCGTCTGGTGTAGGGCGAGAGCGCTCCGTACGCCGCCGGGATGGCGACGAGTTCGGTCTCCGGTCGACAACTCCACGACAGGTTGACCCCGTACGGTTGAAGCATGGATCTTCGACTGCCCGGTCTGCGAGGACCACGGCGGCCACGACGGATCGTCTCCGCCGTGGCCGCCGTGGTCGTACTCGCCGGTGCCGGTACCTGGACGGCCGTCGCCTCCGACGACGACACGCCCGCGGTGCGCCACACCGACCGGGTCATGGCGGTGGACGGCGTGAAGCTGGACACCTCCTACTTCACCGCCGGGACCGGCCGCCGCCCCGCCGTCCTCCTCGGACACGGCTTCGGCGGCAGCAAGGACGACGTACGTCAGCAGGCCGAGAAGCTGGCCCGCGACGGATACGCGGTGCTCACGTGGTCGGCGCGCGGCTTCGGCAAGTCCACCGGCAAGATCGGGCTGAACGACCCGAAGGGCGAGGTCGCCGACGTCTCCCGACTGATCGACTGGCTCGCGAAACAGCCCCAGGTGCAGCTCGACAAGGCAGGCGACCCCCGGGTGGGCGTGGCCGGCGCCTCCTACGGCGGCGCGATCTCCCTGCTCGCCGCCGGCTACGACGACCGCGTCGACGCCATCGCCCCCGCGATCACCTACTGGAACCTCGCGGACGCCCTGTTCCCCGACGGCGTGTTCAAGAAGCTGTGGGCCGGCATCTTCGTCAACACCGGTGGCGGCACGGCCCGCTTCGAACCCGCGCTGGCCGCGATGTACGACCGGGTCGCCGAGTCCGGCACCCCCGACGCCGCCGCCCGCGCGCTCCTCGAACAGCGCTCGCCGTCCGCCGTCGCCGACCGCATCAAGGTTCCCACCCTGCTCATCCAGGGCCAGACCGACTCCCTCTTCACGCTCGCCCAGTCCGACGCGGCCGAGAAGGCGATCCGCGCCAACGGCGCCCCCGTCGACGTCGACTGGATCGCGGGCGGCCACGACGGCGGCGACATGGAGGGCGATCGCGTCCAGACACGCGTGCGTGCCTGGTTCGACCGCTACCTCAAGGACGACAAGGCCGCCGACACCGGCCCCGCCTTCCGCGTCACCCGCACCGGAGGCGTCGACTCCACCGACGGCGCCGCCCGGCTCAGGGGCGCGAGCGCGGACAGCTACCCCGGCCTGGAGAACGGCGAGCGCTCGTTCCCCCTGACCGGCCGCCGCGAGGAGCAGTCCTTCGCCAACCCGCCGGGCGCCGGCCCGCCCGCCGTCTCGGCCCTGCCGGGACTCGGCGGCGGAGGCCTCTCCCAGCTCTCCTCCCTCGGCGTCGGCGTCTCCCTCGACTTCCCCGGCCAGTACGCCGCCTTCGACTCCGCGCCGGTCACCGGCGACCTGCGCGTCACCGGTTCCCCGACGGTCACCGTCCACGTGAAGTCGACGTCCGACACCGCCGTCCTCTTCGCCAAGGTCTACGACGTCGGCGGCAGCGGCAGCCAGGTGCTGCCCTCCCAGCTCGTCACCCCGGTCCGCGTCGAGGGCGCCAAGGCCGGCAAGGACGTCACGATCACGCTCCCGGCGATCGACCACAAGGTCGAGGAGGGCCACCGGCTGCGCCTGGTCCTCGCCTCCACCGACCTCGGCTACGCCTCCCCGATGACCCCGGCGACGTACACCGTCTCGATGAAGGGCGACCTCAAGGTCCCGACCGCCCCCGCCGTGACGACCGCGGCCGCCCCCCTTCCGTCCTGGGTCTGGTGGCTGCCCCTCGCGGGCGCGGCGATCGCGCTCGCCCTGCTGCTGACGGCCCGCCGCCGCACCGCGGGCCCCGCCCCCGACCCCGCGCTCGCCGAGGTCCCCCTCCAGATCACCGACCTGAGCAAGAAGTACGCGAACGGCGACCGCTACAGCGTCCGCGACCTGTCGTTCCGTGTCGAGAAGGGCCAGGTCCTCGGTCTGCTCGGCCCGAACGGCGCGGGCAAGACGACGACCCTGCGCATGCTGATGGGTCTGATCGGCCCCGACGGCGGCGAGATCCGGGTCTTCGGCCACGCCATCCGCCCGGGCGCGCCCGTCCTCTCCCGCGTCGGCTCCTTCGTCGAGGGCGCCGGCTTCCTCCCGCACCTGTCCGGCCGGGAGAACCTGGAGCTGTACTGGCAGGCCACCGGCCGCCCCGCCGGGGACGCCCACCTGGCGGAGGCCCTGGAGATCGCCGGCCTCGGCGACGCCCTCGCCCGCGCCGTCCGCACCTACTCGCAGGGCATGCGCCAGCGCCTCGCCATCGCCCAGGCCATGCTCGGCCTCCCGGACCTGCTCATCCTCGACGAGCCGACCAACGGTCTCGACCCGCCGCAGATCCGCGAGATGCGCGAGGTGATGATCCGGTACGCGGCGGCCGGCCGCACGGTCATCGTCTCCAGCCACCTCCTGTCCGAGGTCGAGCAGTCCTGCACGCACCTCGTGGTCATGGACCGGGGCCGGCTGGTCCAGGCGGGCCCGGTCGCCGAGATCGTCGGCTCCGGCGACACCCTCCTCGTGGGCACCGCCACCCCCGTGGAGGAGCCGGTCGCGGAGAAGATCGCCGCGCTGCCGGGCGTGGCCTCCGCCGTGCCCACCGCCGAGGGCCTGCTGATCCGCCTGGACGCCGACGGCAGCGCCCAGCGCCTGATCGCCGAACTCGTCCGGCTCGACGTGCCCGTCCAGGCCGTCGGCCCGCACCGCCGCCTGGAGGACGCCTTCCTCACCCTGATCGGGGGTTCCGCATGAGCACGCTCACCGAGGTCGCCTCCGGCTACCAGGCGGGCCGCACGCTGCCGCTGCGCGTCGAGCTGGTCCGCCAGCTCAAGCGCCGCCGCACGCTGGTCATGGGCGGCATCCTCGCCGCCCTGCCGTTCGTCCTGCTCATCGCGTTCGCGATCGGCGGCGAGCCCGGCGGCCGCAACAACCAGGTGAGCCTGATGGACACCGCGACGGCGTCCGGCGCCAACTTCGCCGCCGTCAACCTGTTCGTGTCCGCGGGCTTCCTCCTGGTCATCCCGGTCGCCCTGTTCTGCGGGGACACGGTCGCCTCGGAGGCCGGCTGGTCCTCGCTGCGCTACCTCCTCGCCGCCCCCGTGCCCCGGGCCCGCCTGCTGTGGTCCAAGCTCGTCGTCGGCCTCGGCCTCAGCCTGGCCGCGATGGTCCTGCTGCCCGTCGTCGCCCTCGCCGTCGGCTCCGCGGCCTACGGCTGGGGCCCCCTGGAGCTGCCCACGGGCGGCTCACTCGACTCCGGCACGGCGGCCCAGCGGCTGGTGATCGTGGTCGGGTACGTCTTCGTCTCCCAACTGGTCACCGCCGGGCTCGCGTTCTGGCTCTCGACGAAGACCGACGCCCCGCTCGGCGCCGTCGGCGGCGCGGTCGGCCTGACCATCGTCGGCAACGTCCTGGACGCCGTCACCGCCCTCGGCGACTGGCGCGACTTCCTGCCCGCGCACTGGCAGTTCGCCTGGGCCGACGCCGTCCAGCCCACCCCCGAGTGGTCCGGCATGATCCAGGGCACCGCCGTCTCCGTGACCTACGCCCTGGTCCTGTTCGCCCTGGCCTTCCGGGGTTTCGCCCGCAAGGACGTGGTGTCCTAGGTCACCGGGGGGTCACCCACCGGTCTCGAAGGACCGCCCTCGTGCCCGGTTCGAGACGGATCCGCAACACCCCGTGTCGCACGTTCCGGCCCCCTGTCCCGTCACAGTCACAGACGTCGACGGACACAGGGGGCACGCACATGAAGGCACACCGGACACAGCGGATACCACGACTGTTCGCCACCGCGGCGGCCACCGCACTGCTGCTCACCGGCTGCGGCGCGGACGGCTCGGACGCCGACAGGGCTTCGGACGGAGCGGCCCGCGGCAGCGAGGCCTTCCCCGCGCCGAACGCACCCCGCGGGGACACGGACGGGAACACGGACGGGAACACGGACGGGAACACGGACAGGGACGCGGACAAGGAGGCGGACGACGACGGCAGGACGGCCGCCCCCGACCACCTCTCCACCTTCGCCCTCGACGTCGACACCGCGTCGTACGGCTACACCCGCCGCACCCTCACCGAGGGCCGACGCCCGGACCCCTCGACGATCCGCCCCGAGGAGTTCGTCAACAGCTTCCGCCAGGACTACGAACGCCCCGACGGCAACGGTTTCTCGGTCACCGTCGACGGCGCCCGCACCGGCGCCGACGACTGGTCCCTGGTCCGCGTGGGTCTCGCCACCCGCACGGCCGGGCAGCAGGGCGAACGCCCGCCCGCCGCCCTCACCTTCGTCATCGACGTCTCCGGCTCGATGGCCGAACCGGGCCGCCTGGACCTGGCCAGGTCAGCCCTCGGCACGATGACCGACCGCCTCCGCGACGACGACTCCGTCGCCCTCGTCACCTTCAGCGGCGAGGCCGAGACGGTCCTTGCGATGACCCGCCTCGGCGACCACCGCGACCGCGTCCACCAGGCCATCAGCGGCCTGGAACCCACCGACTCCACCAACCTCGGCGCCGGTGTCGAGACCGGCTACGCCACCGCCGTCGAGGGCCTGCGCGAGGGCGCCACGAACCGGGTCGTCCTGGTCTCCGACGCCCTCGCCAACACCGGGGACACCGACGCCGACTCCATCCTGGAACGCATCTCCACCGCCCGCCGCGAACACGGCATCACCCTCTTCGGCGTCGGTGTCGGCAGCGACTACGGCGACGCCCTGATGGAACGCCTCGCCGACAAGGGCGACGGCCACACCACCTACGTCTCGACCGAGGACGAAGCCCGCGAGGTCTTCTCCACCGACCTCCCGCAGAACATCGACCTGACCGCCCGCGACGCCAAGGCCCAGGTCGCCTTCGACCCCGAGACCGTCGCCGAGTTCCGCCTCATCGGCTACGACGACCGCCGGGTCGCCGACGACGACTTCCGCGACGACCGCGTCGACGGCGGCGAGGTCGGCCCCGGCCACACCGTCACCGCCCTCTACGCGGTACGCACCGAGCCCGGCGCCGACGGCCCTCTCGCCACCGCCACCGTGCGCTGGCTCGACCCCGACACCCGCACCCCGCACGAGAACTCCGGCCGACTGGAGACCGGCGCCCTGCACGACCGGCTCACCGGCGCATCCGTCCGCTTCCAGGTCACGACGACCGCCGCCTACTTCGCAGACGCCCTGCGCCGACCGGAGAGCCCCCTGCCGGACGCCCCCAGCCTGGGCGAACTCCGGGAAACCGCCGAAAGGTTGGCGAACAAGACCGAGGACAAGGACGTCCGCGGCCTCGCCGACGCGATCGACGACGCAAGCCGTCTCGACCTCTAGTGCAGAACCTTACGCGTGAGTAAGTTACTCACCCGGCACGTGCAGCCGCACCGCGACCGGGGAGCCGTCATGGGCGTACGCAAGGGCGAGGAAACGCACCGACCTGGCCTCCCGCACCCGGGTCGACCTGCTCAGGGACGACACCGGCACCGTACGGGAGGCCCGCACCGCGCCCCTGGTGGCGCCGCCCACCACGGGCAGCACGGCCGACCTCCCCTTCACCAACGCGGCCGAAGCGCCCGAGGCGGTGGTGCTGCGCCGCCGGAGGCCCGCCGGCTGGCACCCGGTCACCGCCGCCGCGTTCGCCGCCGAGGTCACCGCGACGGGCCAGGGGCCTGATCGCGCACGGCCTCGGAGGGCGAGTTCAACGAGACCAACGGACTGCTCACCCCCTCCCTGAAGGTCAAACGGCACGCGGTGACGGCCAGGTACGCCGACGAGATCGAGCACCTGTACCGCAAGTGACGCCACGAGACGTCCGCGGGTGGACACACGAAACGGCGGGCCACCCGGGAACCGGTGACCCGCCGCGGCGGTACGTCAGGCTGTTGCTCAGCGGTTGCCCGCGCCGTTGCCGGCCAGGACCGAGATGTCGTCCAGGATGTGCGACAGCGGCTCGTCGCCCTTGGCCTGGGTGCTGTTCTCGACGCACTGCTGGTTCTGCGGGGCCGACAGGATCGGGATGTCCTGCACGCCGATGTTCAGAGCCGCGATGAGCGACTGGGCGTTGAGCTTCGCCGGCAGGCCGATGCACGGCTTGTTCAGCGAACCCTGAACCAGCGAAAGCTGCGGGCTCTGGTCACCGAAGGTGGCCGAGTTGCCGAACTCCGACGAGGCGCCGTTGCCGCTGGCGGACGTGGTGCCGCTGTCGTCACCGATGGCGAGGGCCTGCGGGGCGCTCATCGCCGCAAGACCGGCGACGGAGGCGGCGAGGGCCGCGGTCGCCCACAGCTTCTTCATGTTCGTTCCCTTCGAAAAAGCGGACTCCGGGGGAGGAGCTGCGTGATCGACAACGGCCCGAACCCGCCCGGGGTTGCGCGCTGTGCCCCGATCGGCCCAGCGCATCGCGCACGACAACCGTGCGCCCCTCAGTGACACGCGTACGCGCTCCCCCGTACCGGGACCGGCCTGCCGAGGATGTCCGGTGGGTCTTTCGGCTTCGGCTCCGCACCCCGCTCGACCAGTGGCCGGTCGTCGCGGACCTTCGTGAAGAGTGTGTCCGCCTCCTTCGCGTCCCAGGCCAGCGCCGCGCCGATGCCGAGGCGGGCCGGGGCGAACCCGGCGATCGGCACGGTCGTGAACTCCGTCGCCGAGTCCGGCAGCCGGTGCAGGGCGGCCGCCAGTTCGATGAGCTCGCCGGCCGCGAAGCCCTGCCGCCGGGACCCGAGCAGCATCTCCGCCAGACGCGTCATGGGCCTCGGGTGGGTGAGCAGCTTCCGCGCTCTCAGCTCGCGCCACGTCTGGACCAGGAAGCGTTGCTGACGCTGGATCCGGCCGAGGTCGGCGCTGCCGTCGACATGGCGTGAACGGACGTACTGCAACGCCTGTCCGCCGCCGAGCCGGTGCTTGCCGGGCTTGAGATCGAGCCTGGTCGCCGAGTCCTTCAGCCGCCGAGGCGTGCACACCTCGACGCCGCCGACCTCGTCCACGCTGTTCACGAAGCGCCGGAAGTCCACCTGGAGGAACCGGTCGATGTTCAGCTTGGCCATCGACTCCACGGTCCGGATCATGAGCTCCGGACCGCCCTCCTGGTAGGCGGCGTTGAGCTTCGCCGGATGCGGCGGGCGTTCCCTGGCGCCGGGCTTCTCCCGGTACGGCGGGATCTCCGCGGCGGAGTCGCGGGGCATGCCGATCACGCTGACCCGGTCCCGGTGGGCCGACACGTGGATGAGCATCATGACGTCCGAGCAGCCGCAGGGCTTTCCGCCGGCGTGGAACTTCTGCTTCTGGTGGGCGGTGAGGTTGTCCCGTTCGTCGGTGCCCATCAGCAGGATGTTGAGCCCGCGCGGGGCGGGTGCCCGGCCGGGGAGTCCGGGCAGTGAGGGGAGGGCGGAACTGCCGAGCAGCGCGCCCGTGGCGGCCAGGACGATTCCGGGAATCGCCAGGCGGCGTGGCCAAAGGTTTCTCTTCATCGTCACGCGCCGCACGCTAGAACAGCGGACCGCCGATGATCCGGCGGCCCGCTGTCCGGGCGGAGAATCCACCCAGGGGCTCAGCAAATGAACCCGTTCACCACGTCGGACTCAGTGGTTGGCGGCACCGTTGCCGGCCAGGACCGAGATGTCGTCCAGGATGTGCGACAGCGGCTCGTCGCCCTTGGCCTGGGTGCTGTTCTCGACGCACTGCTGGTTCTGCGGGGCCGACAGGATCGGGATGTCCTGCACGCCCACGTTGACCAGGGCGAGGATGGACTGGGCGTTGAGCTTCGCCGGCAGACCGATACAGGGCTTGTTGAAGGAGCCCTGGATGAGCGCCATCTGGGGGCTCATGTTGCCGAAGGTGGCCGAGTTGCCGAACGACTGACTGGCGCCGTTCCCGCTGGCGGACGTGGTGCCGCTGTCGTTGCCGATGGCGAGGGCCGGGGCTGCCGCAGCGGCGGAGACGCCGACGACGGAAGCGGCGACCGCAGCGGTGGCCAGAACCTTCTTGATCACTTGTTGAGTCCCTTCGGTGAGAAGCCCCGTCCACCGGAGCGTTCGGATTAACTTCACCTGACCTGTTTGGTTGCTTCGGTTCACTCCGATGGCCTATTGCGGCGAACTCCGGCTGTCGGGGCGGGAAAACCGATCGAGTGACTGGCCGCAACCAAACACGGCGCTTCCGGTTGGTTCGGTGGCAGGCACATGGTCCTGACCAGGAGTCAGGACAGGGAAAGGAATAGCGAAATGCTCAAGAAGGCAATGGCCGCGGCGGCGGTCGCCGCTTCCGTCGTCGGTATGTCCGCGGCGGTCGCCCCTCAGGCGCTTGCCATCGGGGACGACGCCGGCACCACCTCCGCCAGTGGCAACGGTGCGCACGAGGCGTTCGGGAACTCGGTGACCAAGGGTGACATGAGCCCCCAGGCCACTCTGGTGCAGGGCACCGCCAACAAGCTCTGCGTGGGTCTGCCCGTCAAGGCTGACGTGCAGTCCGTTCTCGCCCTCATCGCCAACGTCGGCGTCCAGGACATCCCCGTCCTGTCCGCCCCGCAGAACCAGCAGTGCGCCGAGAACAGCACCCAGGCCAAGGGCGACGAGCCGCTGTCGCACATCCTGGACGACATCTCCGCGCTCTCCGGCAACGGCGTGGCCAACCGCTGACGTCCCCGGCACTGCCCGCCGGGCGGCCCGTTCCGTTCCCCGGCGGGCCGTCCGGTCGGAGCATTCTTCTTCCCGCTGATGTCCTGCCATTTTCTTCACGATTAAGGCGAATCGTTTCCTCTCCAGTGGGCCTTTCGTGTTAATTACCCGAAGGCGTTCGAGTGAATTCCCGTGCGACGCGCGTTCGTTAGTTTCTTCGGCTGTCTATCTCTCGTTTGCAGCTTGCGGGTCATGGTGCGAGCCGTTCCAGTTGCGCTCGCTCGGTTTCGACCGTCATCTGGGCATGACCGCAGAGAAGGGAAAGTCATGAAGAAGAGCGCTGCTGTTGTCGCGGGTCTGATCCTGGCCCTCGGCGGGGCTGCCCCCGCCTTCGCCGACGCGGGTGCCAACGGTGCGGCCATCGGCTCGCCGGGTGTCCTGTCGGGCAACGTCGTCCAGATTCCGATCCACATCCCGATCAACGTGTGCGGCAACTCGATCAACGTCATCGCCGCGTTGAACCCGACCGGCGGCAACGTCTGCATCAACGACTGACACGCGACACGCCGGCCGTACGGCTGGTTCGAGGCCGGCCCCGGACGACACACCTGTGGTCCAGGGCCGGCTTTTCCCACTTCTACCAGCAGGAAGACAACGAGATTGCGACAGACCCTGAGCAGGGGAATGGTCGCGGCCGCCGCCGCGACGGGCATTCTGTCCCTGTGCGCGGGCGGCAACGCCCTCGCCGACTCAACAGCCCAAGGAGCCGCCAAGGGTTCGCCCGGGGTGCTGTCGGGCAACGCCGTCCAGGCCCCGGTGCACGTCCCGGTGAACGCCTGCGGCAACTCGGTCGACGTCATCGCCGCGCTCAACCCGGTGTTCGGCAACTCCTGTGCCAACCTCTCGGCCGCGCACGGACATCGCTCAAGCGGCGCACCGCCCGGTGACGGCGAGCCCCGCGACGACGACTCCGGTTACGGCGACTCCGGCTACGGCGACTCCGGCTACGGCGACTCCGGCTACGGGGATTCCGGCTACGGGGATTCCGGTTACGGGGATTCCGGTTACGGGGATTCGGGGCACGACGACTCCGGCTACGGCGACTCCGGTCACGGCGACTCCGGTCACGGTGACTCCGGTCACGGTGACTCCGGCTACGGCGACTCGGGCTACGGCGACTCCGGTCACGACGACTCGGGCTACGGCGGCTCCGGTTACGGGGGTTCCGGACACGGAGACCATGGTCCCGGGGACGACTGCGGTGGCTACGGAGACACCTGCGGCGGTGGCGGTCACACGACCCCGCCTCCCGGAGGGGGTCACACGACGCCGCCGGGTGGTGGTCACTCGACTCCGCCTCCGCACGGTGGTGGCAGTACTCCGCCGGGTGGTGGTCACTCGACTCCGCCTCCGCACGGTGGTGGCAGTACTCCGCCGGGTGGTGGTCACTCGACTCCGCCTCCGCACGGTGGTGGCAGTACTCCGCCGGGTGGTGGTCACTCGACTCCGCCTCCGCACGGTGGTGGCAGTACTCCGCCGGGTGGTGGTCACTCGACTCCGCCTCCGCACGGCGGCGGGAGCACCCCGCCGGGTGGCGGTCACTCCACTCCGCCTCCGCATGGTGGCGGCAGCACCCCGCCCGGTGGCGGTCACTCCACTCCGCCTTCGCACGGCGGCCACTCGACCCCGCCTTCGCACGGTGGCGGCGGCGGTCAGCCTCCGCACGGTGGGTACACCACGCCTCCGGAGGGTGGCGAGGAGCACAGCTCGCCGCCGCAGCTGCCGCACACCGGCAGTGAACGCGCCGCTCTGCTGGCCGCTTCCGGCGTCAGCGCGGCGCTCATCGCGGGCGGCGCCGTCCTGTACCGGCGAGGCCGAGCCGCGTCCCGTAGGTGAGAGCAGCGGGTGCCGGACGCCCTCGCGTCCGGCACCCGCGCCCCATCCGGCTCAACGCCGTACGGTCTCCGCCGCCCCGTGCCGGCCCGGTGCCGGGATCGCCCCGCTCGGCACACCCAGGTGCAGCCGGCGCCGTACGCCCCGGACGAGGGTTCCCGCCGTGAAGCTCGCGCCGTACACGAAGCGCATCGCCGGGCCGAAGCCGGCCGCCGTCACCAGTCCGGCCAGGAACAGGCCGGGGTGGGACGACTCGAAGTCCCGGCCCACCTCGGGGGAACCGTCGGACACCGCGGCCAGCGCCCCGCGCAGTTCGCCGGAGAGCAGTCCGAGCCGGTCACGGGTCGCCTTGAAGCCGGTGGCCGCGATCACGTGCTCGGTCTCGAAGGAGTCACCTCCGGCCACCTCGAGCCGTACCCCGCCCGGGACCGCTCGCGCCGCCGTCACCTCGTGGTCGAGACGTACCCGCACGGAGCCCTCCACCCGGTCCCGCACCCACCAGGCGCCGGCCGGCCCGAGCGCCGTCGCCGCGATGCGCGCCCGGGTCGGTTCCGGGAGCCGACGGTAGATGCCGGGGCGTTCGGCGTAGAACCAGTTGCGCCAGCCGCAGCCGAGCCCGCTCTGCGGGGAGCGGACCGACCGCCACCACGGGCGCTCCCACGGCGCCGGAACGTCGTTCCAGCGCAGCCGGTCGGCACGGGCCAACACCCTTACCCGCGAGCCCTGTTCGGCGAGCAGGGCGGCCGTCTCCAGAGCCGCCTGGCCGCCGCCGATCACCGTGACGTCCCGGCCGCGGAAGCGGTCGAGGTCACCGTGGTGGCTGCTGTGCGAGACCAGGTCGCGGGAGAGTCCGCGCAGGGCGGCCGGGATCTCGACGAACGGCATGACGCCCACGGCGAGCGCGACCGTCCGGGCCCGCACGGTCTCGCCGTCCGCGATGATCGCCTCGAAGCCGCCCGGCCGGGGCACGATCCGGGTCACCGTGCGCTCGTCGACCTCGGGGACGGCGTTGCGGGCGAACCACAGCCCGTACCGGGCGAACATCTCCACCGGGATCGGCTCCCCGTGCCGGGCCGTCACGCCCTGGGTCGCGCAGTACGCGTCGAGCCGCCAGCGGGCAGCGGGGTCGGAGAGGTTGGAGGCCCACGGCTCGGACTTCAGGAACATCCCGCCCGGCATGTTGTCGCCCCAGGAGGCCATCGGCCGGCCGAAGACGCGCAGCTTGAGCCCGGCGGCCGCGGCGTGCGCCGCGATGGACAGGCCGTACGGGCCCGCGCCCACCACCAGCAGGTCGTACATCAGCAGCTGCTCGCTTTCTCGTCGTCGGTCGGTGCGGCCGGGGCGGGCGCGGTCGGGGCCGGTGCGCCCGGCGGCGGTTCGCCCAGGTCCGTCAGGGACGGCGTGGGCGGCGTCGCCTGGCGGACCACGCGGGGCCGGACCCCGGCCGCGCCCGAGGCACCGGCCCGGCGCAGCCGGTCGAGCAGCCGGCGGGCGACATGGGCGCCCCACAGGCCCCACATGGCCCGGCCGGGAGCGGTGTCGTCGCCCGCGTGCCAGGCCAGCTCACGGCCGCGGCGGCCCGCTCGCAGCGCGGCCAGCGGCGCGTAGTTCTCCACGACGAACGCCCGGCCCGGCAGCGGCATCCCGGCCGGCAGCGGACGGTGGGTCAGATCGAGGTGCTGGGCGCGGACGACGTCGAGTCCGGCGCCGTCGGCGAAGAGCCGGAACTGGGCGCCGGGGCGCGGGTTGAAGTCGAGCAGGTGGTAGTCGCCCGTCGCGCCGCAGCGGCGGAAGTCGAGGTCGAAGATGCCCCGGTAGCCGAGTTCGTCGGTGAGCCGCTGGGCGAGCGTGCGCACCTGCGGGTTCTCGGTCCACTCGCCCACCGCCGTGAGCCCCGCGCCGCGGGGCCAGGCGCACAGTTTGCGGCCGGCGCCGCCGCCGCCGACCGCCCCGGAGCGGTCGGCGTAGCCGTGGAAGAACCAGTCGCGGTCCGGGCCCGGCGGCAGGAAGGCCTGGAGCAGCAGTTGGCTGCCGGCCTCGGGGGTGCGCAGGTACAGGTCGCGCGCCTCCTGGGTGGAGCGCACCACGACCGTGCTGCGCAGCCCCGAATCGGCGGGCAGCAGCCAGGGCCGGCTCCACTTCGCCACCACCGGCAGACCGAGCCGCCAGGCGGCGGAGGCGGCCTGCGTCGCGCTGTCCGGGATCACGGTGAGCGGGTGCGGCACGTCCGCCGCCGCGCACAGCCTGGTCAGTTCCGCCTTGTCGGCGACCCGTTCGGGCACCGAGCCGGGCTGTTGCGGCAGCAGGTAGGCGGGCGCCAGCTCCTCGCGCAGGCGGCTCACCGCGACCGCGCCGGCGTCGTCCATCGGGATCAGCACGGCGGGCCGCTCGACGCGGGCGGCCACCCGCAGCAGCGTGGCGGCGATGTCGGCGAGGGTGGCGCCGGGCGGCGGCGGGGGATGCAACTGGCGTACGAAACGGGACTTGCGTACGGGACTTCCCGTGGAGTCGGCGACCACGTGCACGTCGATTCCGGCTCTGCCGAGAGAGCGCACGGCACCCAGCGTTCCGTGGTGAAAGGGATTCCGGTCGATCCGCAGCAGAACGGCGGGGACGCGGGTGTCGAGCATCGACTCGGGCATGTGATTCCGGGTCCTTCGGTTCAGTTCACCGGTATGGGCGATCGAGACACTCGAAAGCCGTAACGGCGGTGGCGTAATTCCTTTTCGTGTGACTTTCATATGACTGTGTGTCAGTAACGCGCGGTCCTTGCGCGTTGCGTGAGAGCGGAGAAAGGAGCAGGCATGGCTCCACAGCAGCGTCGCGCGCGGTCCCGACGGCTGGCCGTCGTCGCGGCAGCGGTCGCGGCGTCGGCCGTCCTGGCGTCCGGACCTGGATTCGCCGCGGGCGCGGGGGTGGTGCGGGTCGCTGATCCTCCCGCTCCCACCCCGACCGTCCCGACGGCCGCGGCGACCCTCCCCGCACCCGCCGAGCCCGGCCCGGTCGTACCCGTCCCGGGCGCGACACCGGCCGCACCGGTGACCCCCGAGGTACCGGTGACCCCCGAGACGCCGGTGATTCCCGGGGTGCCGGTGACCTCCGAGACGCCGGTGATCCCCCAGACGCCGGTGGTCCCCGAGACGCCGGTGGCCCCGGCGGAGACCGGCACGCCGTCCGCCCCGGTCGTCCCGCCCGCGAAGAGCGCCCCCGCGTTCGGCGCCTACCTCGACTACGGCGCCCGGGGCGTGGCCCGGATCGCCCAGCTCAGCGAGTGGCTGGAGGGCGCGGAGCTGCGCGTCGGCCACACCTACCTGCCGGGCGACCTGTGGCACAACATCGAAGGTCCGCCCGGCTTCCTCGACGTGTGGGCGGACTGGAGACTGGAGAAGGACGACCGCATGCTCGTCCTCAACGTGCCCATGATGGAGCGCAACGAGGAGGGGGTGTCCGACGAGGAGGTGCGCGGGCTCCTGCGGCAGGGTGCGGCCGGGGAGTTCGATCACCACTTCAGGGCTCTCGCCGAGCGGCTGGTCGCGCTGAAGGTGCCGGACACGGTGATCGTGCTCGGCTGGGAGATGAACGGCATCACGTACACCCATCGGTGCGGGCCGGACCCGGAGGCCTGGAAGAAGTACTGGAACAGGATCGTCTCCACCATGCGCTCGGTGCCGGGCCAGAAATTCAGGTTCGACTTCACGCCGACCCGCGGCAAGGACGCCGTTCCGTGGACCGAGTGCTATCCGGGGGACGACACGGTCGACATCCTCGGAATGGACTCCTACGACCAGCCGACCGGCCTGTCCTTCGACGAGCAGGTGAAAGAACCCTACGGGCTCCAGGCACACGTGGACTTCGCCAAAAGCCATGGCAAGCCCATTTCCTATCCCGAATGGGGACTCTTCCGCAACGGTGACAATGCCGAATACATGCGGCGCATGCTCGCCTGGATGGACGAGCACAAACCGCTCTACAACACGGTGACGGACTACTGCCCGCACGGTGTGTGGCAATGCGGGCAGAACCCGCAGGCGTCCGCCGTCTACCGCTCGTTGATGTCCGGCCGCACCGACGAGCCGGGCACGCCACCGACGAGTCCGGCACCCTCCGTCGAGCCGTCGCCCCCGGCGCCCTCCACGGATCCCACGACCGAGCCTCCCGTGCAACCCACGGCGAACTGCACTCCGATGGACCTGGGCGACTGGGTCGAGTACTGGATCGGCGGCAAGCTGTGCTTCCGGCTGGACTGGTGGTCGGACGACGAGTGAACCGCGGTGCGGTGGCGGCAGGCCCGCGTCAGGACCTGCCGCCACCGTCACGCTCCCTCCGCTGCTCCAGCCGGAGCAGCAACTCCTTGCCCCGCCGTCGCGCGGCCACGTCGCACACGACCGCCGACAGCAGCGGCGCGGTACGCCGACGGGCCAGCAGCAGCCGCTGGTTGACGACCGGTTCGGGCCGCCAGTGGTGCTTGTAGGGCTCATTGCCGCGCAGCAGGCTGAGCGCGGCGCGGCCCCCGCTGCGGGAGTGCTCGGCGCACGCGTCGAGCAGCATCACCGCCACGTCCGCCTTGCGTTCGCGCAGCCGGGGATGGGCGCCGTAGAGGTAGCCACCGGCCAGCCGTCGCGACAGCAGGGTCAGATCGACGGCCACCACGTCGTCGTCGAGCCGGAACTCGGTGACCACCGCGTCCCCGGAGCGCACCATCGGCCCGACCGAGCGCACCAGGTGCTCGCAGAACCGTGTCCGCAGGTGCTCGCCCGTCACCTTCCGGCCCTGCCACTGCAACTGGTGCAGTTCCAGCAGCCGGCGCAGCGCCGAGTCGACCTCCTCCGGACACACGACCTGACGCTCGACGCCCAGCGCGGTCAGCTTGCGCAGCTTGGCGCGCACCCGCTGGGCCTTAGCCGACGGCAGCCGCGCCACCAGCTCGTCCATGGGCACGGCGGGCAGCTCCAGGCACACCGAGTCGCTCACCCGCCGCCGGGGGCCGTGCCACCGCTCGTAGACCTGCTCCACCGCGCTGCCCGGCCGCACCTCGCGGAAGTCGATCAGCGCGGTGCGGGCGGCCGCCGCCAGGCCCTCGGTGAGCGCGGCGACGGCATGCTCGCCCTGCTCGTCGTCGACGAGGACGTCCCCGTAGTCGGAGATCGCCCCGCCGAGCGGCACGAGCGCCGGCAGCGGTCGGCGTACGGCCATCAGCGGGGCCACGGCGACGAGTTCGGCGCCGTCGCGGACCACCAGCAGACGCAGCCGGCCACGCCTGCCGTACGACAGCCACCACGAGTGGAGCCAGGCATGGCTCTGGAACGGGGTGGCACTCGCGCACCGCTGGTACAGCCGGCCCCAGGCAGGAGCCAGGGCGGCGAAGGCCTGCTCGTCGGTGACGAGTTCGGTGGTGAACGTCGGCTTCACAGCGCTCCGTGGGCTTCGGCGGCGACGGCCGGGCCGGGGACGGCGGCGGGGCGCGCGGCCTCGTCCTCCCGGCCCCGCCTCGGCCGCACCAGCAGCAGCAGCCCGCCGAGCAGACCGCCCGCGCTCGCTCCCACCAGACCCGTCACCGTCGGCGACACCGAGGAGGGGCCGGTCGGCCGGACCGCGCGGGCGAACTGCTGGAGCTCGACGTTGGTGGCGGCCTTGGAACTCTTGGCGTGCTGGGTCAGCGAGCGGGAGACCGCGTTGGCCATGTCGGCGGCCAGGTCGGCCCGCGAGGACGTCGCCGTGATCGAGACCATCGGCGCGTCCGGCGAGGTCGCCGTCTGCACGCTCTGCTGGAGCGTCTTCACCGGCACACCGGCCCACACCTGCGCGTCCCCGAGCACCGCCAGCTGCGTGGCGACCCGGCCGTAGGCCTGCGCGAAGCCGAGCGCGGACGCCGGGTCGGACTTCTCGGTGGGGACGGCGACGACATAGGCGGTGGCCGTGTACGCGGGCGGCTTGAGGACGCCGTAGGTGCCGCCGAGCAGTCCGCCGGCGACGGCGCCGGCCGCGAGCAGGGACCAGGGCGGGAGCGCCTTGGCGCGGCGCAGGGCGGCGGGGCGGCGGGGGTTCTCGGTCATGGGGAACTGACTCCCTGGGGTGTCGGGGTGGCGGGGGAGAGCAGGGGCGGTCCGGAAACGGTGGCCGCGTACACGTCCATGAGCTGGGCGGCGCTGCGGGTGATGTCGTAGTGGCGGGCGGCTTCGGAGGCGGTGCGCGGGCCGGGAGGCTGCGCGCGCGCCTCGGTCAGCGCGCGGACGAACGCCTCGGTGCCGCCGGTCACCCGGCGGGCGCCCCTCGCGCGGGCGGGCAGCTGCTCGATCGCGGGGCAGGAGGCGTAGAGCACCGGCAGGCCGCAGGCCAGCGCCTCGACGACGGCCAGACCGAAGGTCTCCTCGGGGGAGGGGGAGACGAACAGGTCCATGGCGGAGGTGAGGGAGGGCAGGTCGGGGCCGGGGGTGCCGTCGGGGACGCAGGGGCGTTCGCCGGTGAACAGGACCCGGTCGGCGACCCCCGCCTCGTGCGCGGTGCGGCGCAGCACGTTCTCCTCGGGACCGCCGCCGACCAGCAACAGCCAGTGGTCGGCGGGGAGCCGGGCGAGGGCGTGGATGAGGACGTCGAAGCGTTTGCCCGCCGTGAGCCGTCCGACGCCGCCGACGACATAGGCGTGGTCGGGCAGGCCGAGGCGGCGCCGGGTGTGCCGGCGGGCGTCCGGGTCGAAGCGGAAGCGGGCCAGGTCGATGCCGTTGGGGACGACCTCGATCCGGGGGGCGGGAACCCCCCAGCCGCGCAACCGGTCGGCGACCGTGGGGGAGACGGCGACCGTGGTGCGGCCCAGCCGCTCGCTGGCCAGGTAGAGCGCGCGGACCCCGGAGGTCAGTCTCCGCCCCTCCATCTGCGAGTCGCCCAGGGAGTGTTCGGTGGCGACGACCGCGCGGACCCCGGCGAGCCGTGCGGCCAGCCGGCCGTACACGCAGGCCCGGTAGAGGTGGGTGTGGACGAGGTCGTAGCCGCCGGAGCGGATGATCCGGACCAGGCGGGGCAGCGCGGCCAGGTCGCGGTTGCCCGCCATGCCGAGGTGGACGACCCGGACCCCGTCGCTCGCCAGCCCGTCGGCCACCGTCCCCGGGTTCGTCAGCGTCACCACCTCGCACTCGACCGGCAGGTGCCGCAGCAGCAGCCGCAGTTGCTGCGCGGCCCCGCCGACGCCGAGCCCCGTGATGATGTGCAGTGCCTTCACCGCAGCCCCTCGACGGGCTGCCGGCGCAACCGGTGCAGCCGGTACTTCACGTGCATGCGGAGGAAGTTGTCGTTCTGCCCGATGTGCAGGCGGGGAAGGGCGTGGAGGCCGTTCAGCGAGCCGGGGTCGATCGCGCAGGCGTAGCCGTAACCGGCTTCGCGCACGGCGTCCATGGCGCGCTGGTCGATCGTCCCGTACGGGTAGCAGAAGCCGTCGACCTCGGTGCCGAGCAACGCGGTGAGGGCCGCGCGGCTCTCGACGGTCTCCGTCTTGAGGGTGAGGTCGTCGGCCTTGGTCAGATCGACGTGGGTGAGGCCGTGCGAGCCGATCTCGACGCCCTCGTAGGCCGCGCGGCAGATGCCGTCGGCGGTCAGCAGCGGCTTGCGCGGGCCCAGCGGGTCCCAGGCGTTGTCGCCGCCGAGCCGGCCGGGCAGCACGAACAGGGTGGCCGTGCAGCGGTGGCGGCGCAGCACGGGCAGCGCCTCGGTGAGGAAGTCGGCGTACCCGTCGTCGAAGGTGAGACCGACCAGGTTGCGGCCCTCGCCCCGGGCGCGGGCGGCGAGCAGTTTCGCCATGGAGACGCCGCGCAGCCCGCGCCGGCGCAGCCACATCAGCTGCTTCTCCAGCCGCTCGGGGGTGACGGTGATGCGGTACGGATCCTCGGAGCAGTCCCCCACGGAGTGGTACATCGCCACCCACGGGACGGGAGTGCGTCTGCTGTTGTCAGGAGCGGACATGGGAGAACCTTCGGGTCGCGGAACGTACGGAACGGAGTGCGGAGACGACGCCCTGGGAGCCCAGGGCACGGCCGAGCAGCAGGAAGACGACGGCCACGGTGAGCCCCCCGGCGGCCAGACCGGACAGGGGGTCGGTGAACCGTCCGGCGGCGAAGGACCCCGCCAGGGTGGCCACCAGGGCCGCCCGCACCGGGCGGCTCAGTTCGCGCAGCACGCCCCGGACCTCGACCGGAACGCTGCGCGGACCCATCCCGGCCAGCAGGACGAGGGCGGTGACGGTGATGCCGATCGCGTTGGCGGCGGCGATCCCGTACACGCCCCAGGTGCCGACGCCGAGCGCGCCGATCCAGGAGGTCACGACGATCCCGGAGGCCATCGCGCCGACCGGGTACCAGGAGCCCCGGCCGGCCGAGAAGTACGAGCGGACCAGCACGCCCACCAGGGTCTGGCCGAGCAGACCGAGCGCGTACACCCGCATCACGCCCGCCGTCGCCGCCGTGTCCTTCGCGGTGAACGCGCCCCGCTGGAAGAGGACCTCGATGATCTGCGGCGAGCAGACCAGCACCGCGGCCGTGCCCAGCAGCACGACACACGCGGCCAGCGCCAGATCCCGCTCCACCCGGGAGCGGGCCCGTTCGGTGTCCCCCTCGGCCAGCGCCCGCGCGACCACCGGGAAGGTGACCGTGCAGACCATCACCGACAGCATCATCGGCATCTGCGCGACCTTCTGGGCGTAGTTCAGGTGCGAGATCGCCCCGGCCGGCAGCTGCGAGGCGAGAAAGCGCTCGATGAGGACCTGGGACTGCCGGCACAGCGCGAACAGGAGCACGGTCGTGAGGAGCAGGGTGTCGAGGGGCCGGGCCTCCTCCTGCGCGGAGGCCTCCTCGGCCGGCCCGCGCTTCCTCAGCCGACGCAGCAGGGAGGGCAGCTGGACGAGGACCATCAGCAGCCCGCCGACCGCGACCCCGGCCGCCGCCGAGCGCACCCCCCAGCGCCCGCCGAGCACGAACATCCCGGTGATGATGCCGACGTTGTAGGCGACGTAGATCGCCGCGGGAGCTCCGTACCGCCGGTGCGCGCGCAGGGCGGCGCTGCAGTACCCGGCGAGCCCGAAGCTCACCACGCAGGTGGCGGTGAGCCGGGTGCAGTCGACGGCGAGCGCGGGGTCGGGCAGGCCCGGGGCGAGGACCTCGACCAACTGCGGTGCCAGGCCGATGAACAGGGCGCCCACCGCGACGAAGGCCAGCGACAGGCGGGGCAGCGTACCGGCGACCAGGGCGCGGACCGGGTCGCCGGGGGCGCCCTGGGCGCGGCGGGCCAGCGCCATGCTGAACGCCGGGATCAGGGCGAACGCGAGCCCGTCCTCGATGAGCAGCGTGGCCGCGAACTCGGGCACCGTCCACGCCACCAGGAAGGCGTCGGTGTCGCTGCCCGCCCCGAACAGCCGGGCCAGCGCCTGGTCCCGCACCAGCCCGAGCAGGGCCCCGGCGACCGAGAGGACGGCGGTGACGAGCGTGGCCTTGGCGAGGAACCGACGGGAGGCCTGGGGGAGTTCGCCGCCCTCCTGCCCGCCGCTCTCCTTCTCGTCGGCCGCCGCCGCCGCTGCCGCCGCTGCTGCGTCGGCGGTCGCGTCGGCCGTCTCCCCGGACCGGGCGGCGGACCGCGCCGACGGCACGGAGGCGGGACCGTCCGTGCGAGGCGTCCGGGGAGGGGTGACCGTCATCGGGCGAGCGCCTCCTCGCGGCCGCCGGCGCCGACCAGCGCCCACCAGGCCACGGCCCCGAAGACGACGGCGGTCAGCACCGTCGACGGGCCGCCGATGTCGGCGTACGTGAAGTCCACGAGCTGCCAGATCAGCAGGCCGCAGGCGACGAGCGCACAGTCGAGGCCGGGTCCGGAGTGCCGGACCCGGAACCATCCGCGCAGCCCGCAGGCCAGCATCGCCAGCCAGCCGCCCGCGAGGGCGAGCAGCCCGATCAGGCCCTGCTCGCTGAGGATCAGCAGGTACATGTTGTGCGGGGAGAGCAGCGGCTGCTTGACGAACCCGCCGCCCCCGCCGTCGGTGTCGCTGCCGGAGGACAGCGCGAGCGAGGCGTGGCCGTCGCGGTGCTCGGGGAAGCCCTTCATCCCGACGCCGGTCAGCGGCTGGTCGCGCCACATGCCGACCGCGGCCGCCCACATCGTGTACCGGTCGGTCACCGACTGGTCGGGCGCGTCCCTGACCTGCGTGATGCTGGTGACGCGCTCCTGGAGCATCGCCGAGCCGACCCCGAAGCCGCCCACCAGGATCACCCCGGCCGCGGCCGTCACCGCGCCCACCTTCAGTGCCCGCCGCGGCCCGGCGAGCGCCAGCTGGATCGCGCAGGTCAGCACGGTCGCGATCCACGCGCCCCGGCTGAAGGAGAGCGCGAGCGGCACCAGCAGCGCGAGCGCCGAGCAGGCGGCGATCACCCGCTGCCGTACCGGGGTCCGGCCGAGTGCCAGCCCGACGGCGCAGATCAGGCCGAACGCCACGACGGTCGCCATGCCCATCACGTCCTGCGGCCCGAAGGTGCCGACCGCCCGGATGTTCTCGCCCTGGTAGGAGGCGCCGGTCCCGGTGACGAACTGGTGGACGCCGACCGCCCCCTGCCACCCCGCGAGCCCGACGAACGACCAGGCCAGCACCCGGAAGTCGGCCCGGTCGCGGACGAGCAGAACGACGGCGGCCGGGACGAGCACGAAGATCTGGAGGTAGCGGCCCAGGCCGGAGAGCCCCGCCCCCGGCGAGGACGCGCCCATCGCGGCGAGCGCGAGCCCGACCACCGGCAGTCCGAGCACCAGGGCGGCCGTACGGGAGAGCGGGCGCCGCCGCTGCCGCAGCAGCCGGACCGCGCAGAACAGCACGACCAGCGCGGACAGCGCGGCGGCCGGTCCGGCGCCGCCCTCGCCGCCGGGGCCGATCGGCAGGCCGAGCAGGGCGACCACGGCGACCACGGGCAGGACCGGTGACAGCGTCCGGGCGCGGGGCAGGGGCAGGGCGAGGGTCATCGGCGATTCAGCTCCCGGTCGGTCGCACGAGGGCGGCCGCGGTGCGCAGCAGGATGCAGATGTCCTGCCACAGCGACCAGTTGTCGATGTACGCGTTGTCGAAGCGGGCCCGGTCCTCGATCGAGGTGTCGCCGCGCAGCCCCTGGACCTGGGCGAGGCCGGTGATGCCGGTCTGCATCCGGTGGCGGGCCGCGTAGCCGGGGTAGGTCTGGCTGAACTGACCGACGAAGTAGGGGCGTTCGGGGCGCGGGCCGACCAGGCTCATGTCGCCGCACAGGACGTTCCACAGCTGGAGCAGCTCGTCCAGCGAGGTCTGGCGCAGGAAGCGGCAGAAGCGGCTCATCTCCCGCTCGCCGGCCACGCTCCACCGGGTCGCGGCCTCGTGCTCGTCGACCGGGCGGTGGGTGCGGAACTTCAGCAAGGTGAAGGGCCGGCCGTCCTTGCCGATGCGCTCCTGCCGGAAGACGACCCCGGGCCCGTCGGTCAGCCGCAGCACCACCGCGCACATCGCCAGCAGCGGGCTCAGCAGCAGGAGCAACGCCCCGGAGACCGCGATGTCCAGCAGCCGCTTGCCGAGGCTGCCCCGGCGCCGGGCGCCCATGTCGAGACGCCGGCAGGAGAACCCGGCGAGCTGTTCGCGGCTCGCGTACGAGGGGGTGTCGGCGTCGACCTCCCACACCGCGCAGCCCGACTCGGCGAGCGCCCGCAGCAGCGGACCCTGCACGGTCCGTACGGCGGGGTGGACGCACAGCACGTCCCGGACGCCGTTCTGGATGAGGGCCCGCTGCACCTCCTGACCCGTGGTCAGCACGGGCAGTCCGTCGGCGCCGTCCGGCCGTTCGGCCACGATGCCCACCGGCCGGACCCCGGACCTGGGGTGCCGCAGCACGGCGGCGGCCACCCGCTGCGCGGTCGCGGCGGGGCCGATGACGAGCGCGGCGTGCGGACGGCGCAGCAGCGCCCGGCGGTGCCGCAGATACACCAGCGCGCGGCCCGCGCAGCCGGCCGCGGCCTGCGCCGCGCACCCGAGGAGCAGCGTGCGGACCGACAGCGCGTGGGCCGGGTTCCACGCCGCGACGAGCGTGCCCAGCGCCAGCCAGGCCACCGCGATCCGGCCGCAGACGGTGGGCAGTTCGTCCAGTACCCCCACCACCGGACGTGGTCGTTGCGGGCGCAGCAATATGGTCGCCGCCACCAGCAGGGCCACCAGCAGGGGGCGGCGCTGCGCCCCGGTCAGTGCCAGCGCGCCCACGAACGTGGCGAGGCCGTCGGTGAACAGCAGCGGCAGCGGCGACGCGGGGCGAGCCGGGGGCCGCCGGGTGGGGAACCGGAATCCCGCTCCGCTCTCCCGTCGCGGAATGACCGAGACGGGCGAGTACCCGGGCTGCGCGCCGGGAGAGGGGACGGTGCTTTCCGCAGTCACGAGTGGATGGACTCCCTGCACTCGGTGGGCGCGACGCGCGCCCCTTGTGGGGTCGTGAGCAGTTCGCGGTACACGCCCGCGACCGCCCCGGCCGTGCGCCGCACGTCGTGCGTGGTCAGGACGTGCCGGCGTCCCTGCTGGCCGAGCGACTCGCGCAGCAGCGGGTCGAGCAGCAGTCCGGCGACGGCACCGGCCAGCGCCGCCGGGTCTTCGGCCGGTACCAGACAGCGGGGCGCGAGCGCGGTCGGCAGGCTCTCCCGGGCGCCGTCCACGTCGGTCACCACCACGGGCCGCCCGCAGGCCAGCGCCTCCAGCGGGGCCAGTGCCATGCCCTCCCAGCGCGAGGGCAGCACGACCAGGTCGGCGGCCTGGTACCAGGGCACGGCATCGGCGACGGCCCCGGCGAACAGCACCGACTCCGGCGCACGCGACCGGAGCCGCTCCCCGTCCGGGCCGTCGCCGACCAGGACCAGCCGGGCGCCGGGCACCTTCCGTGCGATGTCCGTCCACGCCGTCAGCAGGACGTCCTGCCCCTTCTGCCGGCACAGCCGCCCCACGCACACCACCAGCGGGGCGGCCGGGGCGAGTTCGGGCAGGAGGGAGGCCCGTACGGTGTCGACGGAGGCCGGGTGGAAGCGCTCGGGATCGATGCCGTTGGGGATGACGCTGACCTGCCCGCCGATCCGGGCGCGCAGGCCTGTGGTGTGCTCCGCCTCGCTCACACACACCAGCCGGTCCGCCCAACGGGCTCCGAACCGCTCCCACTTGAGTGCCAGGGCCGCGGTGGTCCCGCCCACCGCCTCGAAGGACCAGGCGTGCGGCTGGAACACGGTCGGGATCCGCCCGCGTACCGCGAGCCGCCCGGCCAGTCCGGCCTTCGCGCTGTGCGCGTGCACCAGATCGGGGCGTACCTCGGCGAGCAGGCGTACGAGCCGTCGTACCTCACCGGGGAGCGAGGGACCCGGCGACCGGCTCGCCGCCCAGTGCCGCACGTCCGCGCCCAGGGACCGCAGGTCCCCGGCGAGCCGGCCGGCCGGGCAGGCCACGGTGACGTGCAGTCCGTCCGCGAGCTGGGCCCGCGTCAGATCCGTCACGACCCGGGCGACCCCGCCGTCCACGGGCTGGGTGAGATGCAGGACCCGCGGTCTGGCGTCGGGTTCTGGCTGGTGCATTGCGCGGTTTCCTCGCTCACGGTGGCGCTCGGGACGGGCGGGAACGCGCCTACTGCTTCTTCCGTGTGTCGACGGCGACGAAGAGCGCCCCGGCCCACGCCGCGTCCCGGTGGGAAACGAGCCGGACGGACAGCTGGTCACCGCCGCGCCGCAAACCGTCGCTCAGATCGAACACATCGGAGTCGTAGCCGAGGGTGTTGACGTACGCCGGTACACGCGCCGCCGGAGCCTCCCCCGGCTCGCTGATCGTGGAGTTCAACACATCGTCAGATGGGTTGACCGCGTCCGTGAGCGGGACGGCCGGCCGGCCACCGGTCGAGAACATGAGCGAATCACCCGTTCGGCCGCGGTCGCCGTCGTACGCGACGAGCCCCGCCCGGCCGCCCGCGCCCTGCGGGATGGCGAGCCCGGGCAGCCGGATCTCCTTGCCCGCGGGGGAGTCGAGGGTGTCGAAGCCGTCCCAGACGGACAGGTCGCGCAGCGGCTCCGTCGGGTTCTCGTACGCCACGACCAGCGTCCAGCCGCCCCACGCACCGGCCGCCGAACGGCCCATGGCCACGTTGATCTGGGCGACCGTGTACAGGCCCTGACCGCTCGCGCGCACCAACGCGGTGACGTCCGCGGAGGCCTGGAAGGCGTCGGCGCCCTGGGCCACCCGGTGGCCGACGACCGTGTCCGCGAGCACCGCCTTGTACTCCCCGCCGGGCTCGGCGATCAGCACCCGCCCGTTGTCCTTCGGCGGCTTCTGCTCGCCGACGCGCAGGTTGCCGCCCCAGTACAGCCGCGCGTACGACACCCGCGCGCCCTGCGGGAGCCGGACCTCGGCGCGGGAGGAGTTGTAGGTGTTCGGGTCGCGGTCCACGTCGACGTAGAACATGTCGAAGGCGTTGTTGACGGCCGCCCCGCCCCGGCGCACGGCGGGACAGGCGGGCGCCGCCTTTCCCGTGGGCGTGGTGGTGGTGCGGCAGCTGATGGCCGCGTTGGCCGCGCGGACGATCCCGCCGCGCTGAGTCGCGTGGTAGCGCTGTGTGAAGGCGAGTTGCTGCGCCTCCGCGGCGGGCGGCGCACCGGCCGCCCGGGCGCCGCCGGGTGCCCAGAGGGCGGTGAGGGCGAGAACGCCGACTGTTGTGCGGCGTAGCAGCGGACCCAGGGAATTGCGCATGACCGGCGGTGCCCTTTCGTGCGATTTGCTTGCTATAGGCGTGCGTCGGATGGGGCGCAACTCTAACTGCTGTCCGGATTAATCCGCAGAAACCGGACAAGTGTGTCGGAATGGTGAAGCCGAGGTCCGGTGACATCACTCGTTTGGCGGCACAACCCCCGCGAATCCCGCGCGTTGACTTCAGCGCCGGGCATCCCCGCCCGGGTGTTTGTGTCAAAACCCCAAGGAGCATCTCTCCATGTCGCGTATCGCGAAGGGCCTGGTCCTGACCTCCGTTGCCGCCGCGGCCGTCGCCGGCGCCTCCGGCATCGCCGCCGCCGACAGTGGCGCGAACGGCGTCGCCGAGCACTCCCCGGGCGTGCTGTCGGGCAACGTCGTCCAGGTTCCCGTGCACATCCCGGTCAACGTCTGTGGCAACACGATCAACGTGATCGGCCTGCTGAACCCGGCGTTCGGCAACACCTGCATCAACGACTGACGTCTCCCTCCTTCCTTTTCGAGGTCACGACACGTCATTTCGCCGAACGGCCGCCCTCCCGCCAGGAGGGCGGCCGTTCGCGTTGCCGAGGGCGTCTTCGGGAGGTGCTGACCCGAATGGGGGGAGGTGGCCCCGACACGCTCGACGAGCCTTGACAGGCCTTCTCACCAGGGGCGATGCGAGGAAGCCGGATGACCGGACGTCACTCAGTGCGATCGATCTGTTGCGGAGCGCGACGACTGTTTGCACGGTGGAAACGAGACCCGACGCAATCGAAAGGATTTCCCCATGCGTGGTCTGCCCGTCCGGCGTATTGCTTCTACCGCACTGTGCGCCTCCCTCGTCCTCGGCATCGCCGCTCCCACCGCCATGGCGGCCGACGGAACCGCTGCCCGTAAGCACAACGCCGCGGCGTCGAATACGCCCGTCGCCGGCGTCGACGCGCTGCTCGCCCAGGCCAAGGGCCTCGGTCAGCTCGGCACTGTGCTCACCCCGGTCACCGACCTGCTCAACACCGTCCTCAAGGCCGAAGACGGTCAGCTCACCGCCGAACAGGCGACCGAGCTCGGCGACGCCGTCAAGGCCGCCGTCGCCAAGATCGCGGTGACGACCCCGACGACCCCGGCCACTCCGGCCACCCCGGCGACGCCGGCCGACCCCGAGGCGGAGCCGGCCGACCCGGCCGCCGAGGTCCCGGCCAAGCCCGAGGTGCCGGCCGACCCGGCCGCCGAGGTCCCGGCGAAGCCCGAGGTGCCGGCCGACCCCGCTGCCGCGGTTCCGGCGAAGCCCGAGGTGCCCGCCGACCCGGCCGTCGTGCTGCCGGCGAAGCCCGAGGTGCCCGCCGACGCGGCTGTCGTGCTGCCGGCGAAGCCCGAGGTGCCCGCCGACGCGGCCGCCGCTCTGCCGGCCAAGCCCGTGCTCAGCAAGGGCGGTGACGACGCCAAGGCGAAGGCCGCCGCCGACCCGGTGTCCGACGCCGTCGCCGCGCTGGACAAGGCGGTCGCCGCTCTCCTCGCGGCCGCGACGTCCCTCGACGTCAGCCAGGTCGCCCCGGCGGTGACGGGAGTGGTGTCCGGCCTGCTCGACCTGGTCAGCGCGACGCTGGCCGGCGCCGGTCTGACCCTGCCGACCCTGCCCGTCGAGGCACCGGCCGCGGCCGTCCCGGCGGCGCCCGCCGGCTGACGTTCGCTCCCTGATTTCCGCACCCCGGCATTCCGCCGGGGTGCGGAAATTTTCTGCGTACACGGTTTCCGCTCTCGGCGGGGCTCGTTAGGCACGACGTCAGAATTTCCCTGGTGACTCGAGTAGCCGATTCGCCAAGTGGCCGAGTCGCCGGGTCGCCGAAGAAAGGAATCCGATGAAGTCCCTGAAGGCTGCCGCTGTCGTTGCCGGATCCATGGTCCTCGCCGGTGCCGCCGCGCCCGCGTTCGCGACCCCCGCCGACCTCACGCCCACCAGCCTCAACGGTGCCGTGGACACCCTCACCAGGGGGCCCATCAACCTGGAGGACGCGATGCCCGTCCAGCACCAGTCGGACGCGCTCGACACCGAGAACAAGGACTCCGTGCTCAGCACCGTCAAGGGCGCGACGGGTGCCCTCAACAACCACAACGCCCTCCTCGGCGGACTGCCGCTGCAGGGCTGAGTCGCCTTTCCCGGCAGTCGCCCTTCCCGAGAGGGCCGGCCCCGTCACCGACGGGACCGGCCCTCGGCGCTGTTCGAGGCGGGTCGAGCGGCGCGTCCCTCGTTCGTGTGGAGCAACGGACCGGCGTCCTCCGGTCGGGTGAGGACAGGCCCGAACGCCCCCCTGTGCGTCGATAGGGTCGCGCGGTGACCTCAACCCCGAGCGCAACCCGCCCCTTCCGCGTGGCCGACCTTGGCACCCTCGTCGTGATGCCGTGGAGCGGCGAGGCTCCCGACGGCAGCGACATGCCCTACCTCCTTGCCTACTCCCTCGGTGACACCGCGGAAGGCTCCGAGGGGACCGCCGTCGCCGTCGCGCGTCTGCTCACCGACAACGGCATGCCCGTCGGCGGGGACGTCGTCGACGGCACCGAGCGGCCCGGCCTGCCGTTCACCCTGCTCGTCCAGTCCGGTGCTGCCGTCCTGAACATGCCGGGCCTCAACGCCCAGTGCCTCCCGCCGCAGGAGTGGCTCGCGGCCGTCGAGCAGCGCGGCTACGCCTACCTCGTCCTCACCACCCGCGCCTGGCCCGAGGCCGTGCCCGGCCGGGCCGTCACCCCCGACCAGCTGGCCGCGTTCGCGGGCGCCCACGAGACCCTGACGGCCGCCGCGCACATCGTCCTGCCCGCTCGCAGTCTGCGCGGCTGATGCGCCGGCCGCACCCGGCGCCCGCGGGCGGCGGCCGCGCGTACGCCCTGCTGCTCGTCCTCACCGGTGCGGCCGGACTGCTGGCCGCCTGGGTCATCACCCTCGACAAGTTCAAGCTGCTGGAGGACCCCGGCTTCACCCCCGGGTGCAGCCTCAACCCGGTCGTCTCCTGCGGCAGCGTCATGACGAGCGACCAGGCCTCGGCGTTCGGGTTCCCCAATCCGATGCTGGGCCTGGTCGCCTACGGGATCGTCGTGTGCGTCGGCGTGAGCCTGCTGGCCGGTGCCGCCTTCCCGCGCTGGTACTGGCTGACCTTCACCGGCGGCTGTCTCTTCGGTGTCGGGTTCGTGTCCTGGTTGCAGTTCGAGTCCCTGTACCGGATCAACGCGCTGTGTCTGTGGTGCTGTCTGGCCTGGGTCGCCACGATCCTCATGTTCTGGTACGCCGTCGCGTTCGACGTACGCCACGCGTTTCTGCCGGCCCCGGCCGGAGTGCGGAGCTTCCTCGCCGAATTCACCTGGGTACCGCCGCTGCTGCACATCGGGGTGATCGGCATGCTGATCCTGACCCGATGGTGGGATTTCTGGACGAGCTGACCATCGCTCCGTCGTACCGATGTGCCGTTAGGTCTATATGGCATGAGCACCATTACGGCACTCGGGGGAATTGTGAACTGATGTCGTTTTCCGGCTCGTTACCCGGTACGGACGCAACGCCCCCCGAACCCCTCCGAAAGGGCCCGTACCCGAGATGAAGTCGACCACCCGAGGAACCCTCGCCGCAGTCATCACGTGTGTGGCGGCCGCGGCCGGTGCCGCCGCCTCCGTGACCCCCGCCGCCGCGATCGGCACGGTGCCCGTTCCCGTACCGCTCGACGGCGTCGAGAAGTCCCTCAACGTGGAACTGCCCACGATCGGCGGCGAGATCCCCCTGCCGACGCCCGGTGCGCCCGAGGGACCGCGTTTCGTCGAGGGCCGGCTCATCCCGGAGCGGGTCGTTCCGCAGCTGCCCGTCGCCGCGGGGCTGCCGGGTGTCGGGCTGCGCGCGCCCCTGCCGGAGGTCCTGGGGAGCGACTTCAACCACCTCGGCCTCGACGCCCCCGCCTCCGACCTGCGCACGCTGAGCCCGGGCCTGACCCTGGACGCCCCGCTGACCGCGCCCAACCCCGACCGCTTCGGCCTGCCGGACCTCCAGCTGCCCCGGGCGGGAGTGGTCAGCCCGGTCCTCCAGGCGGTGCCCGGCGCGGACCTCGGTGTGGGCGAGGGTCTCTAGCCCCTTCGGCGGACGAACCGCCACGAACCACGGGCCCGGACGCCGTCGTCCGGGCCCGTCGCCGTGTCCGGATCCGCGCCCCCGGCGGACCGTTCGGGCGCCGGGCGGTGACCAGGAGGGCCGCCGGGCGGTTACTCCCATGGAAACGCTGCGGAAAGCCGCTGCAGAAACAAGGAGCACACCATGGTCGTCAGCGCCGACGGAGTACCCGTGACCGCAGTGCCGGCGGTCACGGGCAGACCCGGCACGGCGCGCGGCGCACGGCGACGGGACCTGCTGCGCGGGCTGCTCGGCGCCGCCGCGGCCCTCGCGATCGTCCCCGTCGTCACCGCCTCCCGGCCCTCGCGCCCGGTGGACGGCGGCCCCACGGACTCCTTCGACGAGACCTACCGGGGCCGGCACATCCAGGGTGTCCTCGCCTCGACGCGAACCGCGGCCGCGGGGGAGGTCCGGTGGGACATCACGGTCGACGGCCGGCCCCTGCACCTCATGCGCCGCGCCGACGGCACCTGGCTGAGCATGGTCGACCACTACAGCTCGTACGCCACCCCGCTGGAGGCGGCCCGTGCCGCCGTGGACGGGCTCGGCCCGGGGGAGCGGCTGCGCGCGGCGGATCCAGCACACCGAGACCCGCACATGGGGGGAGACCATGGCCTACACCCGTAAGGACGTCAGCACACTCACCGGCGCCGAACGACGGCGCTTCGTGAAGGCGCTGCTGGAGATCAAACGGAAAGGCGAGTACGACGAGTTCGTCCGCATGCACATCGACTACTACGTGTCCGACGGCGACGGAGGCCTGCGGACGGCCCACATGGCGCCCTCGTTCCTGCCCTGGCACCGCAGGTTCCTGCTGGACCTCGAGCAGGCACTGCGCCGGGTCGACTCCTCGGTGACGGTGCCCTACTGGGACTGGACGCGCGACCGCACCGCGACCGCCGCGCCCTGGACCAAGGATCTCCTCGGCGGCAACGGACGGCGCTCCGACCACCAGGTGACGACCGGGCCGTTCGCCTACGCCACCGGCGACTGGACCATCAAGGAGAACGTGACCGACGGGGAGTTCCTCACCCGGGACCTGGGCCGCGCCGCCGCCCCGATCGACCTGCCCACCGGGAGCGACGTGGACCGGGCGCTCCAGGACCCCGTCTACGACACCGAGCCCTGGGACTCGACGGTCACCCGGGGCTTCCGCAACAAGCTGGAGGGCTGGGGCACCGGCTCGGGCAGCGCCGCCTGGCGCAACCACAACCGGGTGCACCGATGGGTCGGCGGGGTCATGCTCGGCGGCGCGTCGGTCAACGACCCCGTCTTCTGGCTGCACCACGCCTTCGTCGACCTGCTGTGGACCCGCTGGCAGAGCAGGCACCGCGAACACCGCTACCTGCCCGCCGAACCGCCGGGGCCGACCAGCCGCCAGTACCGCCGGGTCGTCGCCCGGCAGGAGAAGCTGCCCCCGTGGGACGTGACCCCCGACCAGTTGGAGGACGCGTCCCGGATCTACCGGTACGCCTGAGCGGGTCGCGGTGAGGCCGTCGCGGTGAACGCGTGGCGGTGATCCCGGGGCGGTGAGCCGCCCGCGGACAGGGGGAGAGCCCCGGCGCTCGAGGTGCCGGGGCTCTCCTGGTGGTACGTACGCGGGGTACGACCGGGGTGTACGTACGGGACGTACGGGGTGAAGCTCAGCCGCCGTAGCCGCCGCCGTGCTTGTCGTCGTGCTTGTCACCGTGCTTGTCGTGGTGCTTGTCGCCACCCTTGTCGTGGTCGCTGACGTTGGCGCAGGTGTTGCCGAAGGCCGGGTTCAGCAGGCCGATGATGCTGATGCTGTTGCCGCAGACGTTGACCGGGATGTTGACCGGAACCTGGACGACGTTGCCCGACAGGACACCCGGCGAACCCACGGCCGCGCCCTGCGCACCCGCGTCCGCCATGGCCAGGCCGGCTCCGCTGACCACCACGGCGCTGGTGCCGAGGGCAACAGCGGCCACCTTCGCGATGCGAGACATCACGTTCTCCTTAGGGAATCGGTTCGTGCGGTGGCAGGGGGCGCCACCGCACTCCCCGTTCAACGCCGACACCGTGAGCGGGTCACGGTGCGTTCGGACGGATCACCCTTTTTGAACAGGACGGTCGTACAGTCGGGTGGCTAGTGCGACTGGAGATGCGTCGCGACGAAGTCGGTCAGGGTGGCGATCGACTGGAGGCTGTCCAGGCTCAGATCCAGCGCGGCCACGTCGACGCCGTAGCGCTTGTCGACCGTGCCCAGCAGGGTCACGCCGGCCAGCGAGGTGAGACCGATCTCCGGACCGAACAGATCGGTGTCGACGGGCAGTTCCGCGACCATCGCCTCGTCCAGACGGGCCGCCTCCGCGATCAGTGAACGGAGCTCCCGTTCCACCGCGGCCCGCTCTTGGATGTCCGTCACGCTTCGGTGTCCTCTCGGTCGGATACGTGCAGCCACACGGGCGACCTGGGCAGGTCGCCCCGCAGCGTCCTGCCCAGGACCGCCGGATCCGCGGCGGTGGCAGGGGCGGTGGCGGCGGGGGTCGTGCTGGTGGCGGTGGCGGTGGTGGCGGTGGCGGTGGTGGCGGTGGTGGCGGCGGCGTCCGTGCGGCGCAGGCCCGCCTGGCGGAGCAGGATGCGCATCTCCAGGTTGGCGTCCGTCGGGCGCAGGGTCACCCGGAACTCCTCGGCGCCGGCCTCGCGCGCCCGCTCCATCAGCCGGAACAGGAAGGCCGCCGCCGCGCCCCGGCCGGCCACCCGGCAGGAGAGCGCGAGCAGCGGGACGGACCAAATGGCGGGGGCGCCGCCGTCGGCGCGCCGCGTGCGGTCCACGAGAGCGGCGCCGATGATGCCGTACTCGCCGAAACGGTCCGTCATACGGGCGGTGTACAGCTCGTGTCCGTCCGAGGAGGCCAGCTCGCGCAGGCGGTCGGGGGTGAGCCCGGAGGAGTTCAGCCGGTGGGTCCGGGCGGCGAGCTCCAGCGCGCGCGGGACCTCGTCGGCCGTGGCCGCGCCGACGGTCAGGCGCATGCCGCACCAGCGCAGGAACTCCTCGCGCGAGCCCTCGAAGCGTTCGCCCTCGGCCCTGCGGGTCTCCTCCGTGCGGTAGCGGCGCACCCGTTCGCGGGACTCGGCGGTGACCTCCCGGCCCTCGAACGCGGCCAGCAGCGCGGGCACGTCCTCGGGTGCGAGGGTGCGCACGCCCGGCAGCAGGGCCTCGACCTCGGCGCGCTCGTAGGGGGAGTCGTCGACCAGGACCAGGGCGTCCACCGCGATGCCGAGGTCCTTCGCGATCCTGCGCAGCGACTCGCTCTTGTCCTGCCAGGACACCTGCGGGGCCAGGAAGCGGGCCCGCACCTGCGGCACGGCGTCCAGCCGGTCGAGCACCGAGGGCGCGCTGCGGCTCGCGATGCTGCTGAGCACACCGCGGGCCGCCAGGGCGTCGATCGCGGCGAGCGCCGAGGGGCGGGGCGTGGGCAGGTCGTCGGTGGCCGACTCGACGGCGATCTCGTCCCACAGGGTGCCGTCGAGATCCCAGACGACGCACTTGACGCCGTCGGGATCGAAGCCGTCCGTGCCGCTCATCGGGTGCTGGCTCCCTCCGGCTCGCCCCCGGGGAGGAACAGTTTCATCGACAGGCTGGTGGGGTCGAAGCCGAACTTGCGGTATACCGTGCGCATCGGGACGTTGCCCACGTGCACCCGGCCGACGACCTCGGTGATGCCGCCGGCCAGGCAGAACTCCAGACCCGCGGTGAGGAGGAGTTCGGCGACGTCGCTGCGGTTGTCCACCGGGGACACCGCCAGGGAACGGAAGTTGGCGTAGCGGTCGCCGGTCATCGCGTTCTGGTTGATGCTCACCCAGCACCAGCCGACGGGCTCCTCGCCCGGGCCGTGGGCGACGATCATGCCCTCCTTCGACTTCTCCATGGCACGGCCGAGGCGGGACGCCCACCGCGCGGGGTCGTCGATGGCGTCCTCGCCGAAGGAGACACGGGCGATCTCGGCCTCGAACCTTCCGATGGCCGGCAGATCACGCTCGTCGGCCTGGCGAGTGACGTACGGCCGGGCCCGCTCGGCGAGGGCGGCACGGTCCTGCTCGGTCGGCCGACGCCAGCCGTAGGTACGTCCGACGGGAGCGGCCGGAGCCGGGGTGGGGGCTGCCTGCTGGACGGCGGCCTGGACGGGAGTCTGGACGGGGGTCCGGACCGGGGCCGGAGGCTGCTCGGCCGGGGGCGCCGGATCCTCCGCCGGGACCAGGCGGCCGGGGCGGAAGGGGCCCTTGCCGCAGTTCGGGCAGCCCTCCTCGCGCAGGGCGGCGACCGCGGTCCAGCGGGCGCCGGGCCCGACGCGGAGCCGGGCGTCGCACGCCACGCACGTGTACTCGCGCTGCCGGGTCCGCTTGTCGCCCGTGTACAGGGGACCGCTGAACTCGCCCGCGTGGGTGGGAGCCGTCGAGGTGGTGGTGAGCAGGTGCTGGAAGAAGCCGACACCGCCGAGGATGCCGCTGCCCTCGTACTCGTTGAAGTTGCGGACGAAACCGTTGGTGACCAGGCCCAGCCCCATGATCTCCCGCTGTACCTCCAGCATCTCGTCCGGGCTCTTGCCGCCGAACGAGAAGAAGACGCTGTGCGAGGGGCCGGGCCGCAGCCCCTCCACGGCACGGGAGAGGAAGAGGCGGGCACCCTCGGCGGTGTACGGCGGGTCCGTCATGGCCACGTCGTGCTGCTCGTGGAGCTCGGCGGGCAGCGGCAGGCGCAGGTCGTGCCGGACGGTCTCCACACGGGTGCCGAGACCGGCCGACACCTTCTGGATGTAGTCGAGGATCTCCGGCGAGATGTCCACGACGGTCACCCGCTCGACGATCGGGGCGCCGAGCACGTCGCCCACCACGGCGACGGCGAGGGACACCAGGTCGTCGTCGCCGATCAGCAGCAGGGAGCCGCCGGGCAGCGCGCCCGCCGTGAGCAGCGCGAGCACCCGGCGCACCTTGGTCTCGGCCGTGCAGTGCGACTGGTCGATCGCCATGTCCGCGGCGGGACCCGACTCCATGAGGGCACGCAGCCGCCGTACGGCTTCGTCCAGGACGTCGGGGATCACGAGCTCGCGCCCGTCACAGGTGGTGCAGGTGGCGTCGAGGGTCAGGTCCATGCCGAGCTGGGCGACGAGGTCCAGACCGGCCTCGGTCAGCCGGGACGGACGCTGTGTGGTGACGAATCCCCGGCGGCGCAGTTCGTTCCCCAGGGCGGCCACGATCGGGACGGGCAGCCCGGTCGCGCGGCTGAGGTCCTTCGTGGACGCGGGCGCCAGACGGCGCAGCGCACGCAGGACGGACCGGACTCCGGGCGGGCCCTCCTGGAGCCGGACGGCTTCCGCGACTTCCGTGAGCACGGAATCCGCAGTGGTGCTCCGAGGGTGCCGACGCGCGTTCGTCACAATGCTGCTCCAGGCAAGCTGATTGGTGGATTCCGGGACTATCGAGTATACGGGCTGGTACGCAGGCCTCCGGACCCGCTCGGACGGTCGGGAATCGGCGGGGAAAGGATGCGGAATTCGAGTGACGTCAGCACGGGCTCTGGGAAATCCAGTGACGGCTGTGAATGTTCCGAATGGAATTCTGTTCGCTGCGCTTCCGTGGCGTTCGAGGGAGCGTTAGGGAAATGGTTCCCGGAAGGGGCGCGGCGGGTTTTCGGGTAAATTCTTCGGACCCCCTCCCCACTCCTTGACGCGATGCGCGCGCGAGCCCTGGAGCGCCCCGGATGCTACGCTGGGTACCATCGAGCGCCGCTTACCGGCCTCGCAACCTTCCCCTTTGGCCGCGCGGACCAGCGCAGATCTATGTGAAAGGAGACGGGGGCAGCGGTTCGTCACCCCCGGTTCCCCATGACCAACTCCGCCAACCTCGCCACCGAGGGTATAAACGTCGACGATCTGTGCTCTTATGCCGTCGATGTATGGGTGAGCGATCACAGCATCCTGACCGACGAGGAGCGCCTGCTCCAGGTGCTGCGCACGGCCGCCGAAAAGGGAAACGCCACGGTTCTCGGCGAGGCGTCGCACGTTTTCCCGAACGGTGCCGTCACCGCGATTCTCCTGCTTTCCGCGTCGCACCTGAGCATTCACACCTGGCCCGAATTCAGCCTGGCCAACGTCGACCTGCTCGCCTATGGCCGACTCAACGGCGAGCGGATGATGCAGAGCGTGGAGGTCGGCCTTTCGCCGACACGGATCAACGTGACGCGCATGCTGCGCGCGGTGCACTGACCGGCTTCGACGGGTTCGGCGGCCACGACGGGTTCGACTCGTTCAGCTGATCCGACCGGCTCGACCGATTCACCGAACTGCTTTCCGGTCTGCTCAGCCGCAGGTCTCACAGCCACCCCGACTCACAGCCACCCCGACAACGACTCGACGAATGCGTCGAACCGGTCCCGGTGGATCGCGTGCGGTGCGTCGGGCACCGTACGCACCTCGAAACCGCGCCGCACCAGTTCCGCCCGCATCTCCGCGCTGACGAGCATGCTCGGGTCCGAGGTCTGGACCAGAGAGGGCACCAGAGCCTTCTGCGGCGTGTGGTCGATATGCCGGTGGGAGGAGAGCGCGAGCGCCGTTTTCTCGTCCCAGCGGTCGAGGGCCTGCTGCTCGGCCGCGGCCCGCCTCTCGAGGCGCTCGTCCGGTTCCCCGTCGCACGGCGGGCGGGAGAGGGCGGCCAGCGCGCGGGACGAGCGCTTGAAGAGCGTGAAGAGGGCCGGATCCAGGGACCCGTGGGCCCCGGCGAGTTGCCAGGCCGGTTCCGAGTAGACGGCGCGGGCCGGTTGCAACTCCGCCACCGCGAGGGCCAGGGCCAGCGCGCCCAGCGAATGGCCCAGCGCCACCTCCGGGGCGTGCGGCAGCGTCTCGAGGAGATCCTCGGCGAAGAGCCGGGGCTCGTACTCCCCGCGCGCGCTGACGCCGTGCCCGCGCAGGTCCACGGCGAGGACGCGGTAGCCCCGACCGGTCAGAACCGGGATCAGCTCGTGCCACGTGCGGTGGTCGGACATGATGCCGTGGACGAGGACGGCGACGCGCTCGCCCGTTCCCCACTCCTGTGTGTGCAGTCGCATGCGGCTGCCCCTCGTGTGGTGTGGTGTGAGCAGGAGTGTAGTGGCGTGGGCTGATCATCGAACCAGGACGAGGCGCTGTGACAGGACACCCGGTGCAGGTGTGGTGGGCCCGTCTGGAGGACGCCCGGACGGGTCTGCGGGCACTCCTCGATCCCGTGGAACGCGTCCGGTACGAGTCGACCGTCGACCCCGCGGGCAGGGGACGGTTCCTCGTCGGCTGCGCCCTCAGCCGGCTGGCCCTCGGCGAACTGCTCGGGCTGCCCCCGGCGGACGTCCCGCTGCGCCGCGTGTGTCCACGCTGCGGCGGGCCACACGGCAAGGTCCACCTGGCACTACCGCCGGACGGCCCTGCGGGCATCCCTGCGGGCACCCGCCCGGCCTACGACCGCTCCGTCACCTTCTCCGTCACCCACAGCGGCGCGCTCGTCGGCGTGGCTGTCTGCCGGGGCGGTGAGGTGGGCCTCGACGTCGAGGAGTCCCACGCTGACATGGACGTCGACTCCGCCGCCCGTGTCGCCCTGTCCGACGCGGAACTCGCCGCGCTGTACGCCCGCCCGGCAGCCGAACGGCAGCCCGCCTTCCTGCGCACCTGGACGCGCAAGGAAGCCGTGCTCAAGGCGCTCGGCGTGGGGCTGGGGGTGCCGCTGCGCGAGCTGGAGGTATCCGGACCCGAGCAACCGCCGGCCGTCCTCGCCTGGCCCGCCCGACTCGCCACCCGGCCCCACACGACGAGCATGGCGGACATGGTCGTCGACGGCACGCATCCAGCGGCGGTGGCGGTGGCGCTCGCCGGGGCGGGGGCCGGGGATGGGGATGGGGATGGGCAAGGGGAGGCCGGCGGGGTGCGGGTCACCGTGCGCGACGGCTCGGGGACCCTGGCCGCGTACGACGGTTGACCACCCGGCCACTTCAGGTCCACGGCGGCCGAGCGGTGAGCGACTTTCGTGTCCCCGGGTGACGAGGTTGGACGCCGCCCCGAGAGGCGCTGTCACAGGGCGCGGCTACGTTGCGCGCATGACTGACTTGGCTGACAGGGCTGACATGACTGACATGGCTGACAGGGATCCGCTCGTGCCGGCGCTCACCGGGATGCTCGTCGATGTCGTGTGGTGGCTGGAGAGCTGCGGGGACGAGGAGGTGGATCCCGATTCCGCGGTGAAGATCATGGAGAGCGTCGGCGGGGAACTGCTGCGCCTGCCCTCCGCCCGACGCGAGCGGCTCTTGCAGGTGCTCGCGGACTTGGCCGAAGCGGAGCAGGACCCTGCGAGGCGCGACTTCCTGACGGGATTCCCCTTCGCCATCGGCATGGTCGGGGACCAGGAGAGTCGAGGACCAGGAGAGCTGAGGACGCGGCCGGCTGACCTGAAACGGTGCCTGGCGGCTGCCGGGGAGCTGCCGGAGCCGGCCTGCGGAGACTGAGACTTCGCGCCGAGAATTTCGACACGCATTCGACCGACGAGGATACGAACGCGCTTCGGCTACGTCCACGCATCCCGGGCGCACTTGGATGTCAGCGGAACAGCTGCGGCACTGGGCAGGCCTCCAACGGCTCCTCCGGCCGGTCGGCCCAGCCCCACCAGACATGCCGACCGGCACATCTCCACAGCGACCGGCAGGTGCGTTGGCCGTCGTCCTCCCGCTTGGACAGTAGGAGGCCACCGAACTCCATGGGCCGGCTGCAATCGGGGCAGGCCGGGGCGTCGTTGGTCATGCGGCGCACACTAGTGCTGGTGACCGCATGGGCTCACCGGGTTGAGGTGGAGTCGCGCCTCGACGCACCCGTGCCTGGCATGATCTCCCGCATGTTCGAAGAGAGGCTGGACGCGCTGGCACAGATGATGGCCGAGCATATGGCCGCGCCGTTTCCTCCTGGCTTTCGAGGCCTGGACATCGAAGGCCGGGACATGGTGCTGCTCGATGCGGATTCCTACGCCTACGCGGCCATTGTCCTCGAAGGCCCGCTCGATGAGCAGCGTCGCGCTGGCTTGAGCAGGCTCGCAGCGGCGTTCGAAAGGGTTCTTCCCTCGATCGGCGACGAGTACGGGGCCAAGTACTACACACACGTGCGCGACATGGCCGTGCTGGCGGCCGAAATCGAGACCTTGCGCGACAAGTAGACCTCCGACCGCCACGACCACCAGCCGGCGAACCTAGGCGCTCACAGCGCTACCGGTTGATCGGGATCTCGTAGACGATCTCGCAGTGAGCGGCGGGCACCACGATGTCCGCCGTCTCCACGGGCCGCCCTTCGTCGCTGTAGTACGTCCGCCGGATGTGCGTGACGAGCGCGGCCTTCTGGATGCCCAGGAGTGACGCCTCCTCAGCGGTCGCCTGCCTCGGCTCCGGCTGCTCCACGGCGCGGCCGACGGTGATGCCGATTGCGGCCATGCGGTTCACGACACCCGCCCCGGCGTGCGGCCCTCCCTCGGGCGTTTGAACATCAGCCGCATACTTCCACCACGGTGGTATGTGCTCGGACGGATCATGCGCGGGTGTGCCTCGCCGAGCCTCTACCGGCCTCAGCCACACCCTTGCCCGCCGTAGGTAGCGACGGCCGGCCCGGGACTACAGCGCGGGAGCCCTCAGCTTGGGATGCCGGGGCATCATGCGGCTGGCTGAACTCCTCAAGCGGGCACATGGCCGTATTGCCGAATCCTGAGACTGGGCTGATCACACCGCGGTTCCCGCCCGTCCTTGCCCGCTCCAGCGCACACTGGCTAGCGCTTGACGCGGCTTCGGACCGCGAGAACAGCGAGGGCAAGAAGGACTGGTTCGAGGATCCGGGACACCATCTCGATGAAGCTGCCTGTGGTGGTGAGGTTCTGGCCTGCGGAACGGAAGACCACGGAGTTCACGACAACGCGGCTAGCGCTTTCTACCCGCTGGGCGGTTAGGCGATGGCGCATCGGGGTGGTGAGTACGGGGGCGGGGCTATCGGTGGTCAGGGCGATGGTGGTGCCGGTGAGAGTGCCGACGCTGTGAGAACTGGGTGCATTTGTGGGTAGTCCCCACAGGGCCAGTGCCAGCACCGTGACGGCCATAGCGACCCCGAGACAGGCCAGGGCACGGGAAGCGCGCAGACCGTAGCCGGAGATCAGCCAGTATGCCCACAGCAAGCCTCGTTCCCCGGCAGGACTCTCAGCTCGATCATGGCGGCGCATCTCCATTTCGCCGTAGTAGAAATCCGCTGCACCGGGCTCGTTCTTGCCATCCTCGAATGCCTTGCGCAGCTGCCGGTAGGCCGCGGCCACATCGTCCAGTCCTGGGGCGATACCAGGATCGGGATGGTTTGGACCGGTCTGCCAACCACGCGGCGGGGCAGGGTTGTCGGCCACCAGTGCGCGCCAGTGATGCTCCTCGGCCAGGGTGCGTCGGTGGGTCCACCGGTACGGCCAGATCTTGTGGCGCCAGTGGATACCGCTCGGAGCGTAGGCGAAGGTGCAACGGCCTTCCAGGCGGAGTTGATCGAGGTGGAAGGCACCGACGAAGAGGCAGATCGACAGATCGGTACCAGTCAGGACCAGATACGCGGCGTCCACGCCTCGCAGGGACGCCACCCGCACGCCAGGGTCATGGGCGCGCAGCACACTCTCGTCCGATGCTGTACCGGCTGCCGTGGAAAACGGACCTGGGACGGCTGTGACGGCTACTGGTGACGACAGCACCGCATCAGTCAGGTCAACGGTTGCGTAGCGCAGCCGCAGAGTTGCTGTCGACTCCCATCGCGTCCGCGCGCAGCTCAACCTCCGTGCCGCGACCTCCATCGTCACTGGTGCCTCGAACAGCGTGCCGGACACATCAACCGTCTCTCCGCACACAAGCGGACCGAACACCGGAACCGTTGTGAAGATCGCCCCGGCAAACGTGGCGGTGCCAGTGACGGTCGCACCGCCGAACCAGGCATGCCCGGTGAATGTCGTCTGTCGGCGACGGCTGAAAAGTGGACCAGGGGCGGCGCTTGAAAGTTGACCCCCTCCAGGGGTCTGGCTCGTTGAGTCAGGCCGGGAGGAGTGGTGATCAGCGTGGAGGACTGGGCGGAGATCCGCCGGCTTCACCGGGCCGAGCAGATGCCGGTGCGGGCGATCGCGAGGAAGCTGGGGATCGCCAGGAACACCGTCCGCAGAGCGATCGCGGACGACGCGCCGCCGAAGTACCAGCGGGCACCGAAGGGCTCGATCGTGGACGCGGTCGAACCGCAGATCCGTGAACTGCTCGAGCAGTGGCCGGAGATGCCGGCGACGGTGATCGCCGAGCGGATCGGCTGGAACCGCGGTCTGACCGTGCTCAAGGAACGGGTCCGCGACCTGCGGCCGGCCTATCGGCCTGCGGATCCGGCCTCGCGGACGGTCTATGAGCCGGGCGAGATCGGCCAGTGCGACCTGTGGTTCCCGCCCGCCGACATCCCGCTCGGCTTCGGCCAGGTCGGACGGCCGCCGGTGCTGGTCATGGTCGCGGGCTACTCGCGGTGGATCACCGCGCGGATGCTGCCCTCCAGGTCGGCGGCCGACCTGATCGCCGGGCACTGGCGGCTGCTGACCGAGCTGGGCGCCGTCCCCCGGGTGCTGGTCTGGGACAACGAGGGAGCCGTCGGCTCCTGGCGGTCCGGCGGACCCCAACTCACAGACGAGTTCGCTGCGTTCGCCGGTCTGCTCGGCATCAAGTTCCTGCTCTGCAAGCCACGGGATCCCGAGTCCAAGGGCCTGGTCGAGCGGGCCAACGGCTATCTCGAGACGTCGTTCCTGCCCGGCCGGGTGTTCACCTCGCCGGCGGACTTCAACATTCAGCTCGCCGACTGGCTGACCAGGGCGAACCGGCGCATCCACCGCACTTTGCAGGCCCGCCCGGCAGACCGGCTGGAAGCGGACCGCTCCCGGATGCTGGCCCTGCCGCCGATTGCCCCGCCGGGCTGGTGGAAGGCATCTCTGCGACTGCCCCGGGACCACTACGTCCGCCTGGACACCTGCGACTACTCGGTGCATCCGCTGGCCGTCGGCCGCCGCATCGAGGTCGCCGCCGACCTGGACCAGGTCCTGGTGACCTGCGACGGCGTCGAGGTCGCCCGCCATGCCCGCAGCTGGGCCCGCCACCAGACCATCACCGACCCGGACCACGCGGCCGCCGCCGCGGCCGCCCGCAAGACGGCCGCCGGCACGAAACCGGCGCCGATGGACGTGACGGAGGTCGAGGAACGGTCGCTGGACACCTACGACCGGATCTTCGGCGTCATCGACGGCGGGCTGAGCACGGATGAAGGGGCAGCGTGATGAGCACGAAGAACGGCACGAACCAGGCCAGGACCAGCCGCGACGTCGGCTCCGAACTGATCTATCTGACCAAGGCGTTGAAGGCCCCTGCCCTGCGGGACGCGGCAGCCCGGCTCGCCGAGCGGGCCCGCGACGAGGGCTGGAGTCACGAGGAGTATCTGGCCGCCTGCCTGCAGAGGGAGGTCGCCGCCCGCGACTCCCACGGCGCCGAGGGACGCATCCGGGCGGCTCGCTTTCCCTCTCGCAAGTCGCTGGAGGACTTCGACTTCGATCACCAGCGGTCCGTGAAACGCGAGGTCATTGCTCATCTGGGGACGTTGGACTTCGTCGTCGGGAAGGAGAATGTGATCTTCCTGGGGCCGCCCGGCACCGGCAAGACCCACCTCGCCACCGGCCTGGGCATCAGGGCCTGCCAGGCCGGCCACCGGGTCGCCTTCGGCACCGCCGCCCAGTGGGTCACCCGTCTCGCCGAGGCCCATCAAGCAGGTCGTCTGAGCGACGAGTTGACCCGGCTGGGACGAATTCCGCTGATCGTGGTCGACGAAGTGGGTTACATCCCTTTCGAGCCCGAGGCCGCGAACCTGTTCTTCCAGTTCATCTCGGGCCGCTACGAACGCGCCTCGGTGATCGTGACCAGCAACAAGCCCTTCGGGCGCTGGGGCGAGGTCTTCGGCGACGACACCGTCGCCGCCGCGATGATCGACCGACTCGTCCATCATGCCGAGGTCATCTCGCTGAAGGGCGACAGCTATCGCATGCGCGGCCGCGACCTCGGACGGGTTCCCGCCGCCAACACCGGGGAATGACCAACATCAACTGACGCAGCGGGGGGTCACTTTTCACCCGCCGGAATCGGCTCACATTTCAAGCGCCGCCGACAGTCGTCCTGGCGAACCCGGCGTCGCCGGCAAACCGCGCTTCCCCGAACTCGGCAGGGCCGGTGAATGTGGCCTCGCCGAACCCGGCATGTCCGGTAAAGAGAGTCCTGGTGAACCCAGCCTCACCGGTGAACATGGCCCTGCCGAACCCGGCAGTGCCTCTGAACGTCGCCGCGCCGAACCCAGAGTTTCCTTTGAATGTTGCATCACCGAACCAGGCATGACCGCCGAAAGCCGCGCCACCAAACCAAGCGTCACCACCGAACGTCGCCCCGCCGAAGAAGGCAGTGCTGCTGAACGTTGCCTCACCGAATCCCGCGACGCCGGCCAACTTCACCCCGCCGAACCCGGCATGTCCGGTGAATTTCGCCAGGCGGAACTTCGCCTGGCCGAGCGTCACCTTGTCGAACCTGGCAGTCCCAGTGAAAGTGGCCTCGTCGAACGTCGCAATTCCAATGCTCGGCTGCCCGGTGACAGGATCGAGGAGGGCTTGGAGCAGAGCGTGGAGGAGAGGTTCGGTAAAGCGGGTGCCGCGGTGGTCGATGTCAGCCCCGGGAGTCAGGGCAGCCAGGTATGCGTGTCTGTCGCTCTCAGACACATGGGCCAAGCATGCGGCATGACCGGGGAGGCGCACGCCCGGGCAGCCGATCGGGTCGGCGGGGCCTGCGCCGCGCCCGCAATGGGCCCACGAAGGTGGGAATGACATCGAGGAGGGCGGTGTGGTCATGGCCCGGACTCCACTGGCTGACTGACGTGTGATCGGCACGCTGCCGTGTCTGTCTCTGTCCACGGACCTGACTGGCCCGCATCTGTCGTCGCAGTCCGGCATTGCTATAGCGGAATTGACTTGGAATTGACTTCGCACGTCGAGAGAGTCACGCCGCTCTCTGGTTGGGCATGTCCCCTTGACCAGGAGGGTCGAGGCTGCGGAACGTGGGACAGGATCAGGCGCTCACGTGGTTGAAAACCGGGTAGATCTGTGGCCGTACGTCCGGGGCGCCGACTTCTTGGAGAATCGGCATGAGGATCTGGCCGAACTGCTGAAATGCTTCCTCGGACTCCCAGATGTCGATGGAGATCCAGCCATTCGGAGTAGGCGCGGCAGTGTGCGAGATGAGGCCGGGTACGGGCCAGTCCGCTGGACTCTTGACGGGGCCGCGTCCGCCGGTCAGCTTGTCCGAGCCGTGCTCGTAGGTGGCTTTGGTCATGCCGGGGACTTCAAAAATGACAAGGACTGCCATAGCGCACTCCCTCACGGAAAGGCTTGCTGAGCCTGGCCAGTCGAACATCCTCGCAAGTACACCGCATGCCAGTCTGCGCCGTACGGCCCAAAGCCCGCCCTGTCCGGCGGGCCAGGATCTCTAGACGAATGCCTCTGGACCATGACCGGTCCGGGACCTTCCGCCCGATACCCCCGGCAGGATCAGAAGCTGCGCACACGGCTCCGGATGCCCTTTGGGCCCCGACAACACCAGGTAGAGGCCTCATCGGTGGTGGACCGGGCAGCCCCAGTCCACCGATAGTCCACGGGCTAGCCAGAAGTTTGGCAAATCCGTCGCGCGGTGGCTCGGACTCGTGTTCTGCGGGGCACCCGGAATCCATCGCCAACTGTTCCGCTTTGGCATGAAATCTCACTGCTGGCAGCCCTGCCTCGATTGCCAGTGGCGGTTGTCGGGGGCCTTGGGGCTGCGGACGGTCAGGGGCGGGCTGAAGTTTGCTGGGATGCAGTGCATGGTCGCCGTGCGACATGGTGGACGGCCCTGCGGGATGAGGGGCTGACGCGCAACTCGGTTTACTCACAGGACGTTCTGACGGTCCAAGTACTCGGACCCGAGGACGGGGGAGTTGTGGTAGCGCTGAACCGACCGCTCGAAAGGTACCCCTTCAAGAGGGGAAGCATGAGTGCGCCGATCCACGATGTATGGCTCGATGGCGGCCCAGACCTGGGGCGGGGAGCGGTGGAAGCAAGCCAGTACGAGGTCGAATGCCAGCAGCCTTTGCTCGACCAGGACTCCCATGTCACGGGCAGGCTTGGGGCGCGAGCGGGGACATCTGAGTACGGGTGCTCATGTGACGCGCCGACGAGACCATCACGCTGGGTTGCGTGGCGATCGACGGATGGTCGCCGTCAATTGAAATCGTGGGGGGTGGAACGCGTGAGCAATCCGTCAACCGGTCTACAGGTCGGGGTCAGCGTTGCACTATTCGCCATCGACCTCTTGCCCCTCGCCTGGCTGCTGTACGGGTTTGGGATCTACTGCTGGGCCGATGGTTTCAGGGGAGGGGGAGGCAACGCGCCGGAGGCACCGAAATTTGCGTTGCGGGCGATGTGGTTCCTGGCGGGCGGTGCTGCGATCACGGGCGGTGGTCTGTTGACCCTGGGATGGCCCATCCCGGGCACGGTGCAGCTCTTCACCCTCGGTGGCGGAGCAGTTCTGTTCGCCTGCCTGGCTGCTAGCTCGCGCTGACGAGACCGCCCATCCCACCACTCACGGCCGGCACTCGCGAACGGCGCCCCCGCCATCCTGGAGCCTGAGCGCCCCCGCCCGGCGGCGCGCGCCCGCGCCGTGCGCGGGCCTTGTCGAAGGAGAGAAAGTCTTATCCCTCTGGGATGAGGTGCTGTCCGTCGTGGTTCCGGACATGGGGACCGTTACCGTCCAAGGCGTCCAGGAGTCTGATGGCGAAGGCAAGGCCTCGGACATACGCTCGCTGACCTCGTCGGTGTGAGCCATGAGACCGCCGTGGACTCGCATGAGGCCGCTACTCCACCGAGAACGAGCCGGGCGGACGCCTGCGCCTCGCCGGCGGCAACCGCCGCGCCTCCCGCTGCCCCATTGGGCAGGGAACAGCGTGCCGGTGCTGCTGGCTACCTACGCATGGTGTGTCGAAGGGCAGCTGCCTGACTTGAAAAAGCGCCTGGAGGCCGCCGGGGATCTTCCCGAGCCGATCGACGCGGGCTGAGGGTTCTCGCCGAAAACTTCGACACGTGTTCGACACAGCCACCCGCGAAAACCCGGTGACAGCCGGACAGCCCCGGACCTTCCCCTTGATCATCGGGGGAGTGCTCGGGGCTCTGTCATGTCGCGTGAAACGTGCTCTGAGCAGCAAAAATGCCCTCCCGGAGGGAGGGCGGAGACTTGCGCCCCCGGCAGGACTCGAACCTGCGGCCAAGCGCTTAGAAGGCGCCTGCTCTATCCACTGAGCTACGGGGGCCGGGTGTGGTGGCCTCGTACGTGCTGCCCGGGTGTGGGCTGATCCGTGACGTTGCCGGGGACAAGGATAGGGCTCCCGGTTCCTTGTCCCGGTTGCTTCGCCTCCGTGGCTCAATGTGGAGGTTCGGTGAAGCGGTCCTGATAATCGCAGGCAGGTGCGAATCGTGCATCGCTTTTCGCGTCCCGGGCCACGGGTGTTGTGCACTCGTTATGCCTGCGCTGTGCCTCTGTCCCAGTCGTACCTTCCGTCCCTTGTGTCCTATCGGCGCGCAGACATGCCTATATGCTTCATAAATCCCCTAAAATTGGGCATTCTTCGCATGTGGTGACCTTGGACGTACGGCCTCAGCTGCTCGACGCACTTTCCGCCCTGCGCGACCGTGTCGCCGCCGCACGCTTCCCGCTTCCCCTGGCGGGGGCCCCACGCGCGCGTGCCAACCGCGACGAACTGCTCGCCCAGCTCGACGACTATCTGGTGCCCCGGCTCAAGCAGCCCGACGCGCCGATGCTCGTCGTCGTGGGCGGCTCCACCGGCGCCGGCAAGTCGACCCTTGTCAACTCCCTGGTGGGCCAGCGCGTCAGCGAGGCGGGCGTGTTGCGGCCGACGACACGGACTCCGGTCCTCGTGTGCCATCCGGAGGACCATCACTGGTTCAGCGGCATGCGGGTACTGCCGCGGCTCACGCGCGTATGGGCGCCCCATCAGGAGTCCGCGGACGATCTGCTGCTGCCCGGCGAGGACGGCAGACACGTGTTGCGGATCGAGACCGCAGACACCCTCCCGCCGGGCCTCGCCCTCCTGGACGCACCCGACATCGACTCCCTCGTGGCCGACAACCGCGTGCTCGCCGCCGAACTGATCTGCGCCGCCGACATCTGGGTGATGGTCACGACCGCCGCCCGATACGCCGACGCCGTGCCCTGGCACCTGCTCCGTACCGCCAAGGAGTACGACGCCATGCTCGTGACGGTCCTCGACCGCGTACCCCACCAGGTGGTCTCCGAGGTGTCCCGGCAGTACGGCGCGCTGCTCACCAAGGCCGGGCTGGGCGACGTACCGCGCTTCACGGTGCCCGAACTGCCCGAGTCCGCGTGGGGCGGCGGGCTCCTCCCGGCCACCGCCGTGGCACCGCTGCGGAACTGGCTCGTCCACCACGTCCAGGACCCCGGCTCCCGCCGCCACGCCCTGGCCCGTACGGCCCAGGGCGTCCTCGACTCCCTCAAGGCCCGGATGCCCGAACTGGCGGGCGCCGCCGCCTCGCAGCACGCCGCCGCGCTGCGCCTCACCTCGGCCGTCGACACGGCGTACGACACCGAGTACACGCGCGTGCGGGGCCGTCTGCAGAGCGGTGCCGTGCTCGCCGGCGACGCGCTCAAGCGCTGGCGGGCCTTCCCGCTGGACTGCACCGCCGGTGAACTCCTCGATGCCCTGACGGAGAGCCTCGGCGCCCTCCTGCTGTGCGCCGTCACCGCCGCCGACGAACGCGTCGACGATGCCTGGCGGCGCGAACCGGCCGCGGACGCACCGGAGCTGACGGACCGGGATGCCTCGCCGGAGAGCACCGAGCACCGGATCGGCCTGGCCGTACGACGCTGGCGGCGCGAGCTCGAGGAGTACGCCGAGGACGAGGTCCGCGGCCTCGAACGCGGTGTCGCGCCCGATCCGGAGTCGGTCGCCGCCCTCGTCGCCACCGCCCTGCTGGGCGGTCGCAGGGCGCGTTCGGCCGGAGAGGGGCTCGCCGAGCGGATCGGCGCGCACGGGGCGCTGCGGCTGCGCGACCGCGCCGGACGGCTGCTCACCGAACACCTCGACCGCGTGCTGCAAACCGAGCGCGAACGGCGCCTCGCGCCCCTCGACGGGCTCGAAGTCCACCCCGAACCCCAGGCCGAACTCATCGCCGCGCTGTCCGTACTTCAGAAGGAGAGGTGACCGGTGACCGCCGTCACTGACCAGGACCACACGGACAACGACCACATGAACAACGACCACATGAACAACGACCACGCGGACCATGATCAGACCGACAGCGGCCGGATCGACAATGATCGGAAGAACAGCAAGGACAGCACGGACAGCAGCTCGGGCACGGGGGAGAACCCGGAAGCCGGGGAGCAGGAGCAGACGCGGGCGCAGGACCGCGTGGGTGCTGAGGACGGCGGTACGGCGGAGAAATCCGCGAAGGTGCCCGCGAGGTTGCCCGTGAGGAACTCCGCGAAGGAGCCCCGCGAGCAGGAGGCGGCCGTCCACGCGCGCGTGTCCGACGCCGATGGGGTCACCGCCCCACGCACGGCCGCCGGCACCGGCCCGCACGCGCCCTCCCGCAGGGAACCCGGTTCCGAACCCGGTACGGAACCGGGGGCAGATACGGGTGCGGACGCGGGTGCCGAACCGGGTACGGACTCCGACGGGGCCTGGGACGACGGGCTCATCGCCCGCCGCGTGAGCGAGGCCTCCGCCGCCGAGCAGGCCGCCGTCATGGAGACCCGGATCGGCGGTGGCGGCGGGAGCACCCTGCCGTCGACCCCGCTCACTTACGACGCCCCCCTGCGGTCCCGGCTCGACGCGCTGCGTGAACTCGTGGGGCTCTCCCGCGCCCGGCTCGACAGCCGGACCCTCGCCGAGGCCGGCCGGGTGCTCGACGAGGCGGCGGCCCGGCGCAGGCTCTCCGGTCAGCACACCGTCGTCGCCATCGCGGGCGCCACCGGGAGCGGCAAGTCGCAGTTGTTCAACGCCCTCGCCGGAGTGAACATCTCGGAGACGGGCGTACGCCGCCCGACCACCTCCGCACCCATCGCGTGCAGTTGGAGCGACGGCGCGTCGACCCTCATCGACCGGCTGGGCATCCCGGGCCGGTTGCGCAGGCGGCCGGTGCAGAGTCAGGACGCCGAGGCGCAGTTGCGCGGGCTCGTCCTGATCGACCTGCCCGACCACGACTCGGCGGCCGTGCAGCACCGCGAGCAGGTCGACCGCGTTCTGGCACTCGTCGACGCCGTCATCTGGGTCGTCGACCCCGAGAAGTACGCCGACGCGATCCTCCACGAGCGCTACCTGCGGCCCATGGCGGGCCACGCGGAGATCATGTTCATCGTCCTCAACCAGGTCGACCGGCTGCCCGGCGAGGCCGCCGAGCTGGTCCTGGACGACCTGCGACGCCTGCTCGACGAGGACGGAGTCGCCCTCGGCGAGTACGGCGAGCCGGGCGCCACCGTGCTCGCCCTGTCCGCGCTCACCGGCGACGGCATCGGAGAACTGCGCGAAGTGCTCGGCCAGTTCGTCACGGAACGCGGCGCCGCGGCACGGCGGATCGCCGCCGATGTGGACGCCGCCGCGTGGCGGCTGCGGCCCGTCTACGCCACCGGGCGACGCACCGGGCTCAGCGAGGAGGCGCGGGACGAGTTCGCCGACTGCCTGGCGGACGCCGTGGGCGCCACCGCCGCGGGCGAGGCCGCCGAACGCGCCTGGCTGCGCAACGCGGGCCGGGCGTGCGGGACGCCGTGGCTACGGCTGTGGCGGTGGCAGCAGGACCGGCGCGACCCTCCCACCGGACGGCTGCCGCTGCGTGCTCCGGCCGACGAGGAGGCAACGGCACGGCAACGCGTCGAGCAGGCGGTGCGCACGGTGTCCGAGCGGGCCTCGGCGGGGCTGCCCATGCCGTGGGCGCAGGCCGTGCGCGAGGCGGCCGTACGCGGGGCCGGCGGGCTGCCCGAGGCGCTGGACCAGCTGGCGGCGCGGGCCGGGCTGCCGCCGGGGCGGCCGCCGCGGCCGGGCTGGTGGCCGGTGGCCGTGCTGGCGCAGGCGTGCATGACCCTGCTCCAGGTGGTCGGCGGGCTGTGGCTGCTCGGACAGATCGTCGGGGTGCTGGCGCCGAACCTCGGGGTTCCGGTGCTGCTGATGGTGACCGGCATCATCGGCGGCCCGCTCGTCGAGTGGAGCTGCCGACTGGCGGCACGGGGGCCGGCCCGGCGGTACGGGCAGGACGCGGAGCGCCGGTTGCGGGAGGCGGCGGCCGGGTGCGGCCGGGCCCGTGTACTGGATCCCGTCGCCGCGGAACTGCTGCGGTACCGGGAGGTCCGTGAGCAGTACGGGCGGGTCACGGGGGTGGGGGCCGCCGCTCGGTGAGGTGCCGCGGATGATCCGCGACGGTGATCCACGACGGGTGATCCGCGACGGTGATCCACGAGGGGTGATCCGAGTTGGGTGATCCACAGTGCGCGGCGCGTGGATCACTCGTCCGGGTGGTGGAGATTTCCACAGGCGGTGGGTGGTCCACAGCGCTCGGCGGGCCCGGTCCGACGGAGGCAGTCTGGCTTCGCGGTGATCGCGACGGATGCGGTCGCCGTGAGGGCGGTGACGGTACGCGGCGAAAGGGCCGCGGTGTCACGGCGGACGCAGCCGTGCGGGACGGGCCCGTACGTGTATCCGGGCGGGGTGACCGTCCGGCGAGGAGGGGTTCACGATGAACGAGACGATGGTCTGCGCGGTCGGCAACGTGGCGACGCAGCCGGTCTACCGGGACCTGGCGGCGGGGGCGTCGGCGAGGTTCCGGCTGGCGGTGACCTCGCGCTACTGGGACCGCGAGAAGGGCACCTGGACCGACGGGCACACCAACTTCTTCACGGTGTGGGCCAATCGGCAACTGGCCACCAACGCGGCGGCCTCGCTGAACGTCGGCGACCCGGTGATGGTGCAGGGCAGGCTGAGGGTGCGTACGGAGTCGCGCGAGGGACAGCAGAGCCGGACGTCGGCGGACATCGACGCCGTGGCGATCGGCCATGACATCTCGCGGGGCACCTCCGCCTTCCGGCGCTCGGGCCGACCCGAGCCGATGGCCGTCGGCGCACCGGCGCGGCCCGAGCCCGAGTGGGAGACAGCGGCCGCCGATGCCACCGAGCCCGAGCCCGATACCCCAAAGAGCCGGCGGCGCGAGCCGGTGGCGGTGACATGAGCTGACGGGCCGGGCCGGGCAGGGCAGGGCAGGGCAGGACGGTGCGGTGCGGGAGGGAGTGGGGATGCGATGTCATGCGACGGAGTGGTGACGGAACGTCAACGCCCGTGCCGCGCCGACGCCGACCGAACTGTGGCTTATCGACGCATGCGGTTCGAGCAACCAAGAGGATTTGTCGACAAGTCGGATCTCTGGACGATCTTGGGGATAACGATTCCGAGTCGGATCGGCGATCCGATGAGATGACCAGGAAGCGCACTGCGCGACGTCTCTAGGATGCCGGACGTGGCTCACGGGGCTTCTGATTCTGCTGGTGGGACCCGTACCCCCCACATCAACGGGTCCTGCTCGAAGGGGAATTGTGTGATTTGTTCGTTCTCCGCGCCGCTCGCACGCGGGCGAGCGGCGGTGCGCCTCGCCGCGGCGGCGTTGGCATCCGGCCTCCTCGCCGTCGGTGCGATCGCCGGCGCGGGCACGGCCGCCGCCGCCGAGGTGACGCACAGTCAGGGCGGGGCCACCGCGACGATAGGCGGCCTCAAGACCTACGGTGCCGCGGTGATCCACGCCGACGGCGGCGACCAGGAGGTCTCGGCCGGCCTCTTCGAGATGTCCGTCGAGGGCGGCGGCACCTTGCAGACCTACTGCGTCGACCTCTACAACCCCACGCAGAGGGACGCCAAGTACCAGGAGACGCCCTGGAGCGGCACCTCGCTGGGCGCCAACAAGGACGCGGGTCGCATCCGCTGGATCCTTCAGCACTCCTACCCCCAGGTGAACGACCTGGCCTCGCTCGCGGACAAGGCCGGCATCGACGGCGGTCTCACCGAACAGGACGCTGCCACCGGCACCCAGGTGGCCATCTGGCGCTACTCGGACGGCGCGGACGTCGACGCCGCCGACGCGCAGGCCGAGCGGCTCGCGGACTACCTCCAGAAAGCCGCCCGCACCGTGGCGGAGCCCGAGGCGTCGCTGACCCTCGAATCGCCCGCCGTCTCCGGTCACCCCGGTGAGCTCCTCGGCCCGGTGACCGTGCACACCAACGCGGGCGGCGTGACGGTGACGCCTCCGCTGGACGCCGCCACCAGCGGCGTACGGATCGTCGGCAAGGACGGCAAGGTGGTCGCGTCGGTGGCGGACGGCAGCCAGCTGTTCTTCGACGTGCCGGCCGACTCGGCCGACGGCTCGGCCGAGCTGACCGTCCAGGCCTCCACCACCGTCCCGGTCGGCCGCGCCTTCACCTCCGAGAGCCGCAGCCAGACCCAGATCCTGGCCGGCTCCAGCGAGTCGACGGTGTCGGCGACGGCGAGCGCGACCTGGGCGAAGCAGGGCGCCGTACCGGCACTGTCCGCGGCGAAGAACTGCGCGAAGACCGGAGTGGACATCACGGCCGTCAACCAGGGCGACCAGGTCTTCACCTTCGAGCTGATGGAGACCGAGTACACCATCCCGGCCGGTGCGTCCCGGACGGTGACGATCCCGCTCCAGGAGGACCAGGCCTACGCCTTCACGATCAACGGCCCGCAAGGCGTCGAGAGCCGCTTCACCGGCGTCCTGGACTGCGAGACCCAGGCCGACGAGACCGCCGGCCTGACCACCCAGACCCTCAGCGAACCGAGCCCGGCCACCGTGGGCGGCACCTCCACCACCGACGACACCAACCTCGCCGCGACGGGCGGCACCAGCGCCACACCGCTGATCGCCGGCACCGCCATCGGCCTGGTGGTCATCGGCGGAGCGGCCCTCCTGCTCGTGGGCCGCAAGGAGAACGAGACCCGCCACTGAGCGGAGTCGGCGGGCGGGGGCAGGGGCGGAGACAGGGGGCGTCCCGGGTTCCCCGAGGGCGCTCGGCCGTGACCGAAAGTGACAGGTCGGCCACGGCCGTCTGCGACGAAAGCCCAGCTCACAGCCCCCCGGCCGAATGGGTTAACACCCAGGGCTGGACCTCAGGCAAGATGGGGTGTATCTGCCCACCTGCCCACTGCCAGATCTCAAGCTGCCGGACGGTTTCTCTTGGCTGAGTACATCTACACCATGCGCAAGACGCGCAAGGCACACGGCGACAAGGTCATCCTTGACGACGTAACGCTGAGCTTCCTGCCCGGCGCGAAGATCGGTGTGGTCGGGCCTAACGGTGCCGGTAAGTCCACCGTTCTGAAGATCATGGCGGGGCTCGAGCATCCCTCCAACGGTGATGCGTTCCTGTCGCCCGGGTACAGCGTCGGGATGCTGCTCCAGGAGCCGCCGCTCGACGAGTCCAAGACCGTTCTGGAGAACGTGCAGGACGGCGCGGCCGAGGTCATGGGCAAGCTCAAGCGCTTCAACGAGGTCGCCGAGCTGATGGCGACCGACTACTCCGACGCGCTGCTGGACGAGATGGGCAAGCTCCAGGAGGACCTGGACCACGCCAACGCGTGGGACCTGGACACCCAGCTGGAGCAGGCCATGGACGCCCTGGGCTGCCCGCCCGGCGACTGGCCCGTCACCAACCTCTCCGGTGGTGAGCGCCGCCGTGTCGCGCTGTGCAAGCTGCTGCTCGAGGCCCCCGACCTGCTGCTGCTCGACGAGCCCACCAACCACCTGGACGCCGAGTCCGTCCAGTGGCTGGAGCAGCACCTCGCGAAGTACCCCGGCACCGTCGTCGCCGTCACCCACGACCGGTACTTCCTCGACAACGTCGCCCAGTGGATCCTGGAGCTCGACCGCGGTCGCGCCCACCCCTACGAGGGCAACTACTCCACCTACCTCGAGACCAAGGCGAGCCGTCTCAAGGTCGAGGGGCAGAAGGACGCCAAGCGTGCGAAGCGTCTGAAGGAAGAGCTCGAGTGGGTGCGGTCCAACGCCAAGGGGCGTCAGGCCAAGTCCAAGGCGCGTCTCGCCCGGTACGAGGAGATGGCGGCCGAGGCGGACAAGATGCGGAAGCTGGACTTCGAGGAGATCCAGATCCCGCCGGGCCCGCGCCTGGGCTCCATCGTCGTCGAGGTCAACAACCTCTCCAAGGCCTTCGGCGAGAAGGTGCTGATCGACGACCTCAGCTTCACGCTTCCGCGTAACGGCATCGTCGGGATCATCGGCCCGAACGGCGCCGGCAAGACCACGCTGTTCAAGATGATCCAGGGCCTCGAGGAGCCGGACTCCGGTTCCATCAAGGTCGGCGAGACCGTCAAGATCTCGTACGTCGACCAGAGCCGCGAGAACATCGACCCGAAGAAGTCGCTGTGGGCCGTGGTCTCCGACGAACTCGACTACATCAACGTCGGGCAGGTGGAGATGCCGTCCCGCGCGTACGTCTCCGCGTTCGGCTTCAAGGGCCCCGACCAGCAGAAGCCGGCCGGTGTGCTCTCCGGTGGTGAGCGCAACCGCCTCAACCTCGCGCTCACCCTCAAGCAGGGCGGCAACCTGCTCCTCCTCGACGAGCCGACGAACGACCTCGACGTCGAGACGCTGTCCTCCCTCGAGAACGCGCTGCTGGAGTTCCCGGGTGCGGCCGTGGTCGTCTCCCACGACCGGTGGTTCCTCGACCGGGTCGCCACGCACATCCTCGCCTACGAGGGCGAGTCCAAGTGGTTCTGGTTCGAGGGCAACTTCGAGTCGTACGAGAAGAACAAGATCGAGCGGCTGGGTGCGGACGCCGCTCGTCCGCACCGCGCCACCTACAAGAAGCTGACCCGGGGCTGATCGATCTTGCGGCACATCTACCGCTGCCCACTGCGCTGGGCGGACATGGACGCGTACGGCCACGTCAACAACGCTGTCTTCCTCCGCTATCTGGAGGAAGCCCGTATCGACTTCCTGTTCCGCCCGGAGAAGAACTTCAAGCAGGGGTCCGTGGTGGCCCGCCATGAGATCGACTACAAGCGGCAACTCGTCCACCGGCACTCCCCGGTCGACATCGAACTGTGGATCACCCAGATCAGGGCGGCGTCCTTCACCATCACCTACGAGGTGAAGGACGGCGACCAGATCTATGTCACCGCCTCCACGGTGATCGTGCCGTTCGACTTCGAGGCGCAGCGGCCGCGCCGGCTCACCGCCGAGGAGCGTGACTTCCTCGCCGAGTACCGGGACGACGACGAGGAGGCCGTCGTCGCATGACGGTGCTCCACCTCGCCGACGAGGGGGAGGCGGCGGATGTCGCGGCCTTCCTCTCCCGGCTGCTCCACTACGACCGTGGAGCGGCGGTCCGGCTCCAGGCGGCCGGCACCGCGCTGGCCGTCTTCGGCCGGCCGCCCTCCTTCGAGGTGCTCGCGATCCGCGCGGTCCGGCTGGCCAAGCCGTACGAGAACGGCCTCGACGTCACGCTGGACGTGACCGTGTCGGCGGGGGAGCTGCTGGAGTCCGTCGACGAGAGTGCCGCGACGGCCGCCGTTCCCGCGGCCGTCACCGGGCCGCCGTGGGCCGGTGTGCTGCCGCCGCGCCGTGGCTGGCGGCCCGAGGAGGGGCTGCCCGCCGCGGACGCGCTGCGAGCGATGGTCGGTGCGGCCGTCGCCGAATTCCGTTCCCGTACCGAGGAGTTGACGGCCGAGCTGCGGACGCGGGCCGAACTCGACCGGATCGGGCGGGAGATCTGGTCCCGGACGGTCGGGGACACCGGACTTCCCGTACGCGCCGTGCACGCGGCCCAGTCGCTCGGATTCCTTCGGCCCTCCACGGGTTCGGAGGAGCTGAAACTCGTCTCCTTCGGCGCGTGGCTGCGGTTGCGCACACCGTACGGGTCGATCGCCGTACGGCGGGCGGGGCGGCTGGGGATGCTCGACATCAGCGTGCGCTGACACGCGCCGTCCGCGGCGCCAGGTCCCCCGCCACGTCGTTCCCGGTTCGTTCGTTCGTTCGTTCCCCGTCATGCCCCCGGTGCGTCCCCCGTCACACCCCGGCGCGGTCTACTCCGGGGTGTTCACCATCGACGCCGCCGCGTACGTCAGGTAGTTCCACAGGGTGTGTTCGTGCTCCTCGGACAGACCGAGTTCGTCGACCGCGACCCGCATGTGCTTCAGCCAGGCGTCGTGCGCGGCCCGGTCCACGACGAAGGGGGCGTGCCGCATGCGCAGCCGCGGGTGGCCGCGGTGCTCGCTGTAGGTCGTCGGACCGCCCCAGTACTGCATGAGGAACAGCGCGAAACGCTCCTCGGCCGGACCCAGGTCCTCCTCCGGGTACATGGGCCGCAGGATCGGGTCCTCGGCGACTCCCTCGTAGAAACGGTGGACCAGCCGGCGGAAGGTCTCCTCCCCACCGACCTGCTCGTAGAAGGTCTGCTCCTGAAGCGTGCCGCGCCGAATCTCTTTCACGTCTCCCATGGTCTCAGACCGGGAGACGGAGGACTTGAGGCGTAGGACCGCCCCCTGCGGTCACTCCCAGCGGCTCGCTTCCCGGGGCCGCGCGCCGCACAGTGGAGTCATGAGCGCGGACGCACTCGACAAGGAGCTGGCAGATCTCGCCGCAGCGGCGCGGGCGGTGTTGCTGCGCGAGATCGAGGCGAGCGGGGCCTTCGGCGCCGATCCGCGCTGGGCGGAGGCCTTCGCGGCGGTCCCGCGCCACCTCTTCGTGCCGTACTACTACGTCGGCGGTGTCGGCGGCTATGAACGGCGCTGGGGCGGCAGCCCCGACCCGCGTACCCGGGAGCGCTGGGTGCGGGGCGCGTACGAGGACGTCCCCCTGGCCACCAGGCTGCGCGACGGCGTGCTGCTCTCCTCCAGCAGCCAGCCCTCGCTGATGGCGTTGATGCTGGCCGAGCTGCGGGTCGCGGACGGCGACCGGGTGCTGGAGATCGGCGCGGGCACCGGCTACAACGCGGCGCTGCTGTCGTACCGGCTCGGCGAGGGGGACGTCACCACCGTCGATCTGGACCCGGAGATCACCGAGTCCGCCCGCCGGCACCTCGAAGACGCCGGGTACCGGCCGACCGTCGTCACCGGGGACGGGGCGCGCGGGGTACCCGAACGCGCCCCCTTCGACCGGATCATCGCGACCTGCACGCTGGCGTCGGTCCCGCGAGCCTGGCTCACCCAGTGCGCCCCCGGAGCCCTGATCCTGGCGCCGCTGGCCACCGGGCTGATCGCGCTGACCGTGCGGGACGCCGGACACGCCGAGGGCCACTTCCTGGAGACCCCGGCCTACTTCGTGCCGTTGCGCGGGTCGGAGCGGCCGGAGCCGGAGCAGGTGGCACTCGCCGGAGTCCCGCACCGGGCCAGGGAGAGCGACACGTTCCGCTTCCTGCTGGCCCTGACCCGGGGCACCCTCGACCCGCAGGAGGCGTCCGTCCTGTGGGAGCGCGAGGGCATGCCGGGGCGGGAGCGGTACGGCATCACGGTCGGCGCCGAGCACGCGTGGGCGTGGCTCGACGAACCGGAGGGGCCGTACGCGTGGCCCCTGCCGGGTTCGACGGGTAGGACGGATACGTCGGGGCCGGGCCTGGTCGAGGCCTAGCCGCGGCGGATCGTGAGCGTCGTCCAGGCGCCGACGTGCACCTGGTCGCCGTCCTGGAGCGGCACCGGGACGAACGGCTGGATCGGTTCTTCCGAGCCGTTGACCGTGGTGCCGTTCGTCGAGTTCTGGTCGACGACGGCCCAGTTGCCGTCCGGCTGCTGGACCAGCACCGCGTGCTGGTGCGAGACGCCCGGGTCCTCCGGCGGCACCGACAGGTCCAGGTCGGGGGTCTCCCCGGTGGAGTGGCGGCGGCGGCCGATGGTGAACTGGTTGCCGGTGAGCATGCGCTGCTGCTCGGGCGAGTACGCGGGCAGGTTGAGCCCCGCGGCCTCGGGGCCCGAGCGGTGCATCATCGCCATGAAGTACGCGCGGTCCGGGCCGATGGTCACCGACCAGGTCGCCGGCTGCTGCTGGTAGCCGCCCGGCGGGGGCGGTGCCTGGTTGGTGCCGGGCTGCGGGTAGCCGTAGCCACCGCCGCCCTGGGCCGGGCCGGGGCCACCGGGGCCACCGGGCGCGCCCTGACCGGGGCCGGTGTGCGACGGCGGGGAGATCACCCAGTCGTCGTCGGCGCCGCCGAAGGGCCGGCCGCCGGGCTGCTGCGGACGACCGGTCTCCGGCGGGAAGCCGGACGGTGCCGTCGGGCCGGACGGCTGGAAGGCCTGCGGAGCCCCGGGGCCGCCCTGGTTCCCGAGGCCGCCCTGGTTCCCGGGACCGCCCTGGTTCCCGGGACCGGGCTGGTTCCTGGGGTCGTTCTGGTTCCTGGGGTCGTGCTGGCCGCCACCGAAGCCGCCCTGGCCCGGTATGCCGGGACCGGCCGTGGGCGTGGGTCCGGGCGGCGGCGGAACGGGTCGCGAGGGGTCGGCGCCGAAGGCGGACGGGCCGCCGGGGCCGGGCGGACCCGGAGGACGGCCGCCGGGACCGCCGGGCTCGCGCCCGAAGGGGTCGCCGCCGGGCTCGCGCCCGAAGGGGTCGGAGGCCTGTCCGCTCTGCTCACGTCGGTAGGGGTCCGAGGGCGGACCCGAAGGCTCACGCCCGAAGGGGTCGCCGGGCGGGCCGGGAGGACGGCCGCCGGGGCCGGACGGCTCGCGCCTGAAGGGGTCGCCGCCCTGGCCGGAGGGGTCGTGTCCGAAGGCGCCCCGAGGCGGACCACCGGCAGGACCGCCCGGACCGCCCTGGCCACCGGGCCTGCCCTGGCCGCCCGGGCCCGAGGGCTCGCCGCCGAACGGCGGGAGCGGCTCGGCCGGACGGTTCATCTGGGACGGGCGGGAGCTCTGGTAGTCGAACGAGTCACTGCCCCCGTAGGACGGAGGCGGCGGCTGGAAACGCCCGCCGGGGCCACCAGGACCACCGGGGCCACCAGGACCGCCCTGACCCGGACCGCCCTGACCCGGACCGCCCGGACCCGCGCCGGGGCCCGGCGCCGGTGGGCGTGGGGCGGCCGGGGTGTACGAGGTGGCCGTGTTGGTCAGGAAGTTCCACCGGCACTCCTCGCAGAACGGCGCACCGCCCTCACGGGGCGTACGGCACTGCGGGCAGAGCTCCGGCTCGTGGTCCGGTACGGAGGACAGGTGCCGTCCGCCGGGCTGGCCGCCCTGACCCTGGCCGGGCGGCGGGAAGCCGTAGCCGCCGGCGGTCGGGGGCGGTGGGGGAGGGGGCGGAGGTACGGCACCGGCCATGCGGTGACCGCAGACCTCGCACCAGTCGTCGGAACCCGACTGGTGTCCGTTCGGGCAGGTCGGCATGTCGGCGCGTCCCCCTCTCTCGTTCGGTGTCCCTAAAGCGCGTTCAGGTCACTTCTTTACACGAACAGTCTTTGTGGACCGGGTCTCGAGCGTCATCTCGTCGGCGTCCGTGACCTTCGCCTTCAGTCGCACAGTACCTGTCGTGGCATCGACCACGTCCACCACCTTCGCAAGCAGTTTCGCAGTATCACCGTTCCCCGAGGCGCTCGCGAGCTGAACGGCCCGGCCCAGTTTGGCCGTTGCTCCATCCATATCACCCGCTTTGCGAAGATCGAGCCCTTGCTGGATGACCTGTGCCAGTTCGGCCTGCCCTGTGTAGTGCGCGACCTGGGGGTTGATCGACGTGGACGCGGACATGTCATCGGTCCACACGGCCCGCACGAGACCTTGCGCGCCGAGGTTCTGGACGGTGCCGTCCGTCTGCGGGATGACGAGGGAGACCCGGGCGGCGAGCATCTCCTGGCCGACGTTCGCGGCCGGGACCTCGACGCACACGTGGTAGTCGCGGGACTCGTCGCCCCAGGAACCGGTGGGGTAGTCGCCCGCGCGGGGGCCCGCCTCCGTACGGCGTTCGGTCAGCGCCTCGACCGTCGGCGCGACCTGCTTGACGAACTTGATGGCGGTGCCGACCGGGGTCCACAGGCGCAGTGCGACGTCCGCGACCTCCTTGCCCATCGCCGTCTCCATCATCTGCGTGAAGTCGGCGGCGAGGCCGGCCGGGTCGGCGACGATGTCGGCGGTGCCGAGCAGGGCGGAGGCGATCCCTGTGACTTCTTTCACTTCCCAGTCGGTGCCCACGCCGCGGGCATCACAGGTGAAACGGCCGGCGCAGTCGTCGAGGGCGGTCTTGAGGTCCTGCGGCGACTCGTGCTCGTTGCGGCCGTCGGTGAGCAGGATGCCGTGCCGGATGGCGACGTCCGCCGTCGACAGCAGCCGGTCGGCCAGCCGCAGCCAGGTGCCGATCGCCGTGCCGCCGCCCGCGCTCAGCCGGCGCAGCGCCTGCTTGGCCTGCTCGCGGGTGGTCGCGTCGGCGACCGCGAGCCGGCCCCCGCCCGGATAGACCTCCTTGGCGACATGGGTGCCGCCGATCACCGAGAAGTGCACGCCGTCGCGCAGGGTGTCGATGGCGGCGGCGGTGGCGTCGCGGGCGTTGCGCATCTTGGTCGGCGGGTAGTCCATCGAGCCGGAACAGTCCACCATGATCGCCACGGCGGCGGACGGGCCCTGGCTCGGCGAGTACAGATGCGGCGCGGCTGCGGCGCTGCCCACCGTGCCGCCGCCGGTGGCGGTCACCGTGACGATCGCGTTGACCTCGCGGCCGCCCTCCGGCAGGTACTCGTTCTGGTAGACGTCCACCGAGAACTGCGGCACGTTCGACTTCGAGAAATTGGCCATGCCTACTCAAATCCCCCTCGGAAACCCCACGTTCGCGGGGCGATGTCTGAATACGGACCGGTCCCCACCGGTCCGTACGCGTGCTTCCCCGTGCTTCCCGTGCTTCCCGTGTTTCCCCGTGTTCTCCGGTGTTCTCCGGTGTTTCCCTGTTTGCGGCCTCAGGCCGATCCTGCCCCCTGCGCGGGGGCGGGGAACGGCACGACGGCCACTGTTACGTTGTCGTGGCCCCCGCCGTCCAGGGCGTGGCCGACCAGGACGCGTGCACTGTGCAGCGGCCGGGCGGAGGCGTCCGGCGGGAGGACCTCGGCCATTTCCTCGGCGGCCTCCGCGTAGTTCCACAGGCCGTCCGTGCACACCACCACGACACCGGGCCGGTCCGGCTTGAAGGAGGCGGTGTGCGGCTCCAGTTCGTAGGCGTCGGCGCCGAGCCAGCCGGTGATCGCGTGGGCGCGCTCGTCGGCGTAGGCCTCCGCCTCGCTCATCAGGCCCGCGGCGACCATCTGCGCGGCCCACGAGTCGTCCTCGGTGAGCCGGGCCGGGGGTGAACTGCGGTCCGCCGGGACCCAGTAGGCGCGGCTGTCGCCGACCCAGCCGACGACGAGCAGCCCGGGTGTGACGATCGACCCCACGAGGGTGCAGGCCGGGGCGTTCTGGTGCGGGGCGTGCTCACGGGCCGTGGCCGGCTCGTCGGCCAGCGCGTTGACCGCGTACGAGGCGGCGACGATGGCCTCGTGCATGGCCTGCTGCGGGTGAGTGCCCTGCGGCAGGGCGGCGAGCAGCGACTCCCTTGCCGTCTTCGACGCGGCGAGGGAGGCGTCGTCGGGGCGGGTCGCGGAGGACACGCCGTCGCAGACGATCGCCACGAGCGCGGGCGAGCCGTCGGGCAGGGCGGTGCGGCCGAGGCCGAAGGCGTCCTCGTTGCGGTGGTGGCGCAGACCGCGGTCGCTGACGGCGGCCAAGGGCCCCGACTCCAGCTCCATGTGGTCGCGTTCGCGCGGCTGGGCGTGCCCGCAGTTCTCGCAGTACCCGTCGTCGTCGACCCGGCCCGCCCGGCAGGCCACGCACACCTGGGCGGTCTCGGCCACCACGGCGGCCTCGGCGGCCACCCGGGGGTCCGGCGCCTGAAGGGCGTACTCGTCGGGCTCCGAGGGCCGGTCGAACCGGACACCGGAGACACCGGCGCCTCCGGTGGCACCGGAGTCCCCGGCCCCGGAAGCGGGGGAGGCGGCGGGACCCGACGGCGGCGGCACACCGGGACCTTGCGGCACCGGCGCACCGGGACCTTGCGGCGCACCGGGGCCCTGCGGCCCCGACGCTCCGGACGCATGCGGTACCGGCGCACCGGAACCCGGCGGCACCGGTGCTCCCGAAGCCGACTGTGGCGGCATTGCCGCGGCGGCGACACCGTGGAAGCCGGCACCGTTCGCCCTCGCACCGATCGGGCCGGTACCCGGCACGGCCGTACCGCTCACCGTCGGGCCCGTCGGCCCTGCCGCCGCCTGCGCGGGAGCCGGCTGGGCCGAGCCGTTCATCGTGAGGGTCGGATGGTCGTCCGGGCGCGGCGGTACGGCGGACAGGTCGTATCCGCACGCGCCGCAGAAACGGTCACCCGCGTCGAGCGGCTCCGCGCAGCTCGGACACGTCGGCAGGGCGGCCTGCCGGGGCATCTGGGACATCAACTACACCCACGTCCGGGGGCGGTAACGATTGGCACGTTCCACCAGGTCGATCCTTTCCTCGCCGCCGGTCGCCAGCCGGGCCAGCGTGCGGTACGAGCGCTCCAGGCCGAAGCGCAGCCCCCGCTCGTCCAGTTCGCTGCCGAGCAGCACCGGGGCGGTCGAGCCCGCGCCCCGGCCACCGGAGAGTATCCAGTCGAGGGCACAGCCGAGGACTTCCGTGGACAACTGCTCGCGCCGCGTCGGGTCCAGACCGTACGCGTCCAGCGCCTCGACCTGGGCCGCGGCGGCGGTGAGGTCCTCCAGGAAGGGTACGTCGGAGGCGAGGGCGGTCCGCTCCCGGAGCCTGGCCCGCACGGCCGCCACCCGGGCCGCGGTGTAGTGGATGGAGGACTCCGGCACCGATTCCAGCGTCCGTACGGCGCTGCGGCGGTCCCCGGCCGCGAGCTGTACGCGGGCCAGGCCGAACGCGGAGCTCACATAGCTCGGATCGGTCGACCACACCAGGCGGTAGTACTCGGCGGCGTTGTCCAGCTGCCCCAGCACCTCGGCGCACAGGCCGAGCGCCAGCTTGGGCGTGGGCTCGCCCGGGAAGGCGTCGTAGATCGCGTCGAAGGCGAGCGCGGCGCCCTCGTGGTCGCCGGTGACCAGCGAGGTCACGCCCCGGTACCAGACCACCCGCCAGTCGTCGGGCCGTTCGCCCTCCAGTTTCTGGAGGGACATGAGGGCGGCCTGGTGGTCGCCGTTCTCCAGCCAGGCACGGATCTGCCGCAGCCGGGTCTCCACCGAGGGCGCCGGCGCGGCCGCGAGAGCCGTGATCAGCTCGGCCGGCGCGGACGCCAGCAGGCCGGCCAGGAAGCCCGCGTTGGGGTCGGTGGCGTCGACGTGCGGAACGGGCAGCGCGAGGGCGGCGGCGGGCGCGGGGACGGTCTTCACGAGGCCCGGGGCGGCAGCGCTCGGGGCGACGGTGCTTCCGGCGCCGGCGCTACCGGCACCGGGCGACGCGACACCGTCGGCACCCGGCAGCCCGGAGCCCCCGACGAAGGCGGGAGCGGCGCCGGACAGTGCGGGAGCCGCCGCGGCGAAGGCGGGAACGGCGCCCGGCAGGGCGGGAGCGGTGCCGCCGGGTACCGCGGTGCCGTTGCCCGGGCCGCGGGTGAGGGCCGGCGCGGAGGCCGAACCACCGAACAGACGCGACGACTTGACGGCGACCCGCGCCCCCAGCCGGGACACCTCGCCGGTCGGCTTCGGGAACAGCTCCGTGTCCGTGACCTTGACCTCCGGCCCGAACAGGGTCGACAGCGCGGGCCGCGCCCGGCCGCTCTGCAGCGAGACGACCTCGCGCAGCACGCCCGTCAGCTGCTCCGCCATCTCCTGCGCGGAGGCGAACCTGCGGGCCGGGTCCGGGTCGGTGGCGCGGACCAGCAGCCGGTAGAACGACTCGTACTGGCGGAAGACCTCGATGTTGTCGGGATCGGGCAGCGAGTCGACGAAGACGGTCGTGTAGCCCTGGAAGTCGAAGGTCAGGACGGCGAGCGTACGGCCCACCGTGTACAGGTCGGAGGCGACCGACGGCCCGACCTCCGCGACCTCCGGGCCCTGGTAGCCGACCGTGCCGTAGATGGCCGACTCGTCGTCGTCCATTCTCCGGACCGCGCCCATGTCGATCAGCTTGAGCTGGTCCTCGGTCTGGATCGCGTTGTCGACCTTGAAGTCGCAGTACAGCAGGTTGCGGCTGTGCAGATGGCCGAGCGCCTCGAGCGCCTCGATGCCGTACGCGCAGGCCTGCTCCACGGGGAGCGGATCCCGCTTGCCCTGCGGGGTGCGGCGGTCGTTGGCGATCTCCTTGAGGGACTTGCCGCCGACGTACTCCATGACGATGTAGCCGTCGAGCGAGCCGGTGCGCTGGTCGAGGTGTTCGACGAAGTTGTAGATCCGCACGATGTTGGCGTGCTCGATCTCGGCGAGGAAGCGCCGCTCCGAGATGGCCGCGGCCATCGCGTCCTGGTCGCCGGTGTCCAGGAGGCCCTTGAGCACCACCCACCGGTCGGAGACCGCCCGGTCGACCGCCAGGTAGACCCAGCCGAGCCCGCCGTGCGCCAGACAGCCCACGACCTCGTACTGGCCGTGCACGACGTCGCCGGCCTTCAGCTTCGGCACGAACGAGTACGGGTGGCCGCACTTGGTGCAGAAGCCCTCCGTGCGTCCCTCCCGCTCACCGCGCGAACGGCCCACCGGGGCACCGCAGTCGGAGCGCGAGCAGAACCGCTTGCGCTCCGGCACCTCGGGGTTCTCCTGCACCATCCCGCGCGGGTCGGGCCGCGGCACCTGCGGCACCGTGACCAGGCCGGCGCCGAGCCGGGCCCGCCCGGAGGAGCCGGCCGTCGAGCCGGAGCTGCGCACCGACACCGAACGGCCCGTCGACTTGCCCGAGAGTGACCGGGACAGCCGTCCGGACACCGAGCGGCGCGACTTCGACGACTGCGACGACGTACGGGTACTGCGGGCGCTGCGCCCGCTGGACCGTGAACTGGCGCTGCCCGCCGAGCCCTTGCCGCCCCCGGTCACCCCGGTCGGCGGTGAGCCGACCAGCCCGTCCCCGGAGGAGGACCCCCCGGACGAGACGACCGGGGCCAGACCGCAGGTGTCGCAGTACAGCTCGCCGCCGCCCACATCCTCGTACGACCCCTCGCAGCCCGGCCGCTGACATGCCTGCCCTGCCTGACTCATGGCTACTGCTCCCCCCTACGGTCCTCAAGGCCGCCCTGCTCCGGCACGCGCGGTGCCGTGAGCAGTTCGGCGGCCGCCTGCTGGTAGCGCAGGACGGCCTGTCCGGCCACGCGCAGATCACAGGGCGCGCTCCACAGCATGCGGCGCGCCGCGTCGTAGCGCTCGATGAGGAACGGGTCCTCGGCGAGCCCGTGCCGGGCGACCTTCGCCTTGTACGCGTCGAGGCGGCCGCGCAGCTCCGCGCGGACCGCCAGTGGCTGGGTGACCGCGGTCAACGACTCGCGGGCACGCAGCAGTTCGTCCTCCGCTTTCTGCTCCAGGGACTCCAGGAGCGGGGACAGGCGGTGCCACTGGGCGTGCCTGCGGTACTCGGCGGCCGTCGCGAGCTGCTCCTGCAGCACGGTCGGCGGGCCGCTGACCACCGGCACCTCCGTCGCGGCGATCTTCGCGAGCACCTCGCCGCGCGCGGTGCGCGCCTCGGCGAGCGTCCGGTCGGCCCGGCTGAGGATGTCCCGCAGCCTCACCAGCCGTTGCTCGGCGTCCTGGCGGACCGTCAGTACGGCGTCGATCTCCCGGCGCACGTCCTCCAGGGCGCGTGCCTCACGGTCGTACACCGTGGTGTCCGGACGGCCGCCGCCCGGCGCCGAACTGCCCTGCGCGCGTACCCAGAAGGCGAGCGGGTCCGACACCACCTGCTCGCGCAGCGAGGTCAGGGTGTGGGTGATGCGCTCCAGGTCGTCGCCCGCCGGGTGCTCGCCCGGGCGGACGCCGACGGAGTGGGCGAGCGCGCGGGTGCGCTGGAGCTCCGCGGCCAGTAAATCTATCCGGGCGGGCAGCGCCGACCACACCGCGTCGGCGGTCACGACCATGTCGAGCGAGGACGCGTACAGCTCGTTCATCCGGTCGACGAGGGTGGTGAGGGAGAAGCTGTGGCTGAGCCGGCCGGCGCCGTGCAGCGTGGGCGCGTTGGCCGTGGCGGCCGTACCGGCGGCCGAGCCGGCCACCGTGACCGACTCGCCGCGCAGCAGCTCCGTCAGCTCCGCCAGGTCCTCGCGGCTGGACCAGCGGCGGCGCGAGCGGATGTCACGGGCGCCGCGCAGCGCGTCCGTGTACGCGTCGAAGTACGTCCACAGCAGCGTGATCGACGCCTCCGCGGACGCCCAGCGCTCCTTGGTGACGCCGGTGAGTTCGGCGCCTTCGAGGAGCCTGCGGCCCGCGTGGTCCTGGAGGGCGAGGAGCGAGGTCTCGATCGCCTCGTGCTCCGCGCCGAGCCGCGCCAGCGCACGGTCGACCTCGTCCCGGTCCATCACCGGCCCGGGGGGTCCCGTGACGCCCATCGATCACCTCTCGCTGCTGTCGGTCTTCCCGGCTCTGTCCGCCGCCTGCCCTGCCGTCCCGCCCGCCGGTCGTCAGCTCGTGCTCAGGTACTGGGGGGCGGGCGGCTTCGACTTCGTCGCGTCACTGCCCAGTGTCGCCGACAGCCACTTGTCGTACGAGGCCTGCCAGCCGCTCGCGCGGTACTCCACCAGGATCTGGTTGACCCGGCGTACCAGATCCGTCGCGTTCTTCTTCATGGCCACGCCGTAGTACTCGGTCGTGAAGGGGGCGCCCTTCAGTTCGACCGTGGGGTCCTGGGCGGCCTGACTGGCCGCGAGCGCGCCGTCGGTGACCACCGCGTCGACCTCGCCGAGCTGCAACCGCACCAGGCAGTCGAGCTGGTTGGGCACGGGGGCGGCGATCACGACGCTGGAGGCGATCTTCCCGGCCTTCTTGTCGTCGACCAGCTTGGTGTTGGCCGTCGAACCGGTCGCCGTGCAGACCTTCTTCTTCGCCAGCGTGTCGTCGTAGCCCTTGATCGTCGAGGACTTGGGTGCGAGGACCTGCTGTCCCGTCTTGAAGTAGGGCGCGGAGAAAGCGACATCGGCGAGGCGGGTGCAGGAGATCGTCATGGTGCGGACGACCATGTCGACCCGGCCCTCCTGGATGGCCGGGATGCGCTGGTTGGTCGGGATGGCCTTGAACTGGACCGCGTTCGGGTCGCCGAGGATGTCCTGGGCGATCCGGTGGACCAGGTCGATGTCGAAGCCCTCCAGCTCCGCGCCCGTGTTGTTGGGGTCGCGGTAGCCCCAGCGGTAGCTGTTCTGGTCGACGCCGACGATCAGTTTGCGCTTCTCGCCCGTCCGGGCCTTGATGGCGGCGATCGTCGGACCGTCCGCGCTCGACGGCGTCGGCGTCCGCTTCTCCGGGTCGGTGCAGTCGGCGTCGGCCGCCTGGGTGCCCGCGGCGACGCCCTGGCCGGCCCGGCCGGTGCTTCCGTCGCCGGGCGACCGGGTCGTCCACGGCAGCAGCAGGACGAAGGACAGCGCGAGGGCGCACAGGGCCGCCATCGCGCCCACTCCGCCCCAGCCCTTCAGGCCGGCCCGCACTCGTCGCACACGCATCGTCACGCCCCCTTCCACCGGAACGCCTCCTTCCGCCGGTTCGCGCCCGCCCACCGACACGCTCCTGCCCACCGGCAGACGCCTGTTCACCGATCCGCGCCCGTTCACCGGCAGACGCCCGTTCACCGGCTCACGCCCGTTCACCGGCAGACGCCCGTTCACCGGCTCACGCCCGTTCACCGGCAGACGCCCGTTCACCGGCTCACGCCCGTTCACCGGCTCACGCCCGTTCACCGGCTCACGCCTGTTCACCGGTACTCCGACAGTCTGCGGCCGATGCCGACGACCGCGCCCGCGGCGCCCAGCACGGCGAGCACGGCGGCGCCGATCGGCAGGCCGGTCATCGCGCCCAGGCCGTCCCCGGCCGCCTGCCGGAACTCGGTCTGCTCGTGCGCGAGCGCGTCCGCGAGGTTCTGGTCGACGTTGTCGAAGCACGCGCCGGTCGCGTCCTTGCCGCCGATCACCAGGGCCAGCGCCTGCTCGTAGTTGCCGTTGTCGTCCTGCGCGCGGGCCGCGGTGTGGCGCTTCTTCCACTCCGCCATGTTGTTCTCGGCCGACGCGACCGGCTTCTCGCCCGCCTGGTCGTCGGCGAGCTTCGCCGCGAGGGTCAGGCCCTTGCCGAGGGTGGTGATCTCGGTGGTGAACTCGTGGTCGTACTTGTCGAGCGTCACCTCCTCGCCGTCGGCGGCCACCTTCACCGTCTCGGCGCCGCGCGCCACCAGCGTCAGGTTCTCGTTGCCGCGCGCCTTCAGGGAGGCGATCCGGGCGTCGTGCAGGACGTTCAGCGAGCGGACGCCGTGGTCGTAGGAGTCGTCGAGCCCCGCGCGGGCGACGCTGTGGCCGACGACCAGCCAGAGCAGGACGACCGTGGTGGTCGCCGTCGCCGCGACCAGGCCGTGGTTCAGGACCCGGTTGGTACGGCGGTAGTTGCGGTGCTGCGCCCAGGCGAGGCCGGCCAGCGCGAGGACGCCAAGACCGATCGCCGCCCACGGGTAGGGGGTGGCGTCGCCGTAGTCGTCCTGGAGGCGCTGGTTCTCCTTCGTGTAGAGATCCTGGGCCGCCGGGAGCATCTCCCCCTGCATCTTCTGGTTCGCGTACCGCAGGTAGGCGCCGCCGACCGGGAAACCCTGCCGGTTGTACGTGCGCGCGCGCTCCACCAGGCCCTTGTACTCGGGCAGCAGTTTGTTCAGCTTGGTGATGAACGCCGTCGAGGGCGAATCGGGGTCGGCGTTGTTGGCCGCCGTGACGAGCTTGGAGGCGGCCTCGTCGATGTCCTCCTCGTAGCGCGACCGGGACTCCGCCGTCTCCTGGCCCCCCGCCAGGAATCCGCTGGAGGCCGCCGTGTTGGCGTCGGCCAGCGCACGGTAGATGTCGGCCGCGGCCGTGCTGAGCGGCTGGCTCTTGTGCAGCACGTCGTCGGCGGCGGCCGCGCGGTCGGTCGTCTGCCAGGCCGTCACGGCGCCGAAGGCGAGGACGAGCAGGGCGAGGAAGGCGCCGATGATGCGGAGCCGGCCCGGCTCCGTGGTCGCCGCCGCGCGCGCCCTGTCGACGCCCTCGGCGAACGCCGTACGGCGCGTCGGCGGTGGCGCCGAGGCCGGCGCAAGTGGCGCTACGGTGCTGCCTGGTGCCGGGTTTGCCACGTTTGACCTCCCCCATGGTCATCTACCGCCGCCAGTATCGCTGGCGGGACCGGTCATGCGCACCGGCCTTCACTGGATCTTGATCAGATCGCAGTCACCCCTGTCCATGAATACGCGTCGGGTGGGTGTTCGGTTCCTTCGTGGGGGGCCCGTGTCGTGTTCGGGGGCGCATGCGGTCACTCACCCGGCGTGGAAGTGGCCGCGCACCCTTCGTTGCACGTCGGCGTCCGCCCCCAGCCGGTCCAGGCCCAGCAGCGCGGCCCCCAGCACCGGGCGCTCCCGTACGACGCTCGCCACCGCCTTCGGCGCCCGCGCGGCCAGGAGTTCCCGTACCCCGTCGTCCAGTTGCCCGTGTCCCGCGGTGAGAACGCCTCCCCCCAGAAGTACCGGTGTCTCCTCCTCCAGAAGGTCCAGCCGGGTCAGGGCCACCGTCGCCATGGACACCACCTCCTGCGCCAGCCGGTCGACGATCGTGCGCGCCACCGCGTCCCCGTCCCGTGCCGCCCCGAAGAGGACCGGGGTCAGTTCGTGGCGGCGGGACGGGGCGATGTGCTCCAGGTGGAGGGCCTCGATCAGGGCGTACATGGACGGCAGGCCGAAGTGGGACGGGAGCGCGTCGGTGAGGACGGTCGGTCCTCCCCGGCCGTCCTCCGCCCTCGCCGCGTGCCATATCGCCTCCTCGGCCAGGCCCCAGCCGCCGCCCCAGTCGCCCGAGAGGCGGCCGAGGGCCGGGAAGCGGGCGGTGCGGCCGTCGGGGCGCATGCCGACGCAGTTGATGCCGGCACCGCAGACGACGGCCACCCCCCGGGGGTCGGCGACGCCCGCCCGCAGGATGGCGAACGTGTCGTTGCGGACGTCCACGGAGGTGCCCCACGCGCGTGCGTGCAGGGCCGCCGCCAGCTGCTCCTCCTCCACCGGCAGGTCGGCGTTGGCCAGACAGGCCGAGACATGGACGGCGGAGTCGACGCCGGCCGCCGTGTACGCGCGCGTGACGGTGTCGGCCAGGGCGTCCACCGCCGCCGTCACGCCCACGGCGGGCGGGCGGAAGCCGTCGCCACGGGCCGTGGCGAGGACCCTTCCGTCGGCCGCCACGACCGCGACGTCCGTCTTGCTGTTGCCCGCGTCGATGGCGAGCACGCTTGCCGTCAGGCCCACGCGAGATGCTCCCGGTTGTGTGCGATCAGCTGGTCGGTCAGCTGCTCGGCGTACTCGTACTGGGCGACCAGGGGGTGGGACAGCAGGGCCTTGAAGACCCTGTCGCGGCCGCCGTGCAGGGCCGCCTGCAGGGCCAGGTCCTCGTACGCCGTCACGTTCGCCGTCAGGCCGCTGTAGAGCGGATCGAGGGGCGGCACGGGGAGCGGGGACGGACCCTTGGGGCCCACCGCCGCCTGGACCTCGATCACCGCGTCGTCGGGGAGGAAGGGCAGCGTGCCGTTGTTGAGCGTGTTCACCACCTGGTACGGGCTGCCGGAGCCGGTCAGCAGTGCCGCCGCCAGGTCCACCGCCGCCTCCGAGTAGTAGGCGCCGCCGCGCTTCGCCAGCAGCTCCGGCTTCTCGTCCAGGGCCGGGTCCGCGTACAGCGACAGCAACCGGCGCTCCATCGCGGCCACTTCCGCCGCCCTGGACGGCTTCGTGCGCAGCTCCCGTACGACCTCGTCGTGCGCGTAGTAGTAGCGCAGGTAGTAGGAGGGGATCGTGCCCAGCCGGTCCAGGAGTACGCGGGGCAGGCGCAGGTCGGCGGCGATCGTGTCGGCGTGGGCGGCCAGGAGGCCCGGCAGCATGTCCTCGCCCTCGGGACCGCCCAGCCGTACCCCGGTCTCCCAGGTGAGGTGGTTGAGGCCGACGTGGTCCAGGTGGACGTCGGCCGGGGTGACGTCGAGCAGGGCGGCGAACTTCCGCTGCAGGCCGATCGCCACGTTGCACAGGCCGACCGCCTTGTGGCCGGCCTGGAGCAGGGCGCGGGTGACGATGCCGACCGGGTTGGTGAAGTCGATGATCCAGGCGTGCGGGTTGGTCCGGCGTACCCGTTCGGCGATGTCCAGGACCACGGGGACGGTCCGCAGCGCCTTCGCGAGGCCGCCCGCTCCCGTCGTCTCCTGCCCGACGCAGCCGCACTCCAGCGGCCACGTCTCGTCCTGCTCGCGTGCCGCCTGGCCGCCGACGCGGAGCTGGAGCAGCACGGCGTCGGCGCCCTCGACGGCCGCGTCCAGATCGGACGTCGTCACGATGCGCCCCGGGTGGTCCTGCCGGGCGAAGATCCGGCGGGCCAGGCCGCCGACGAGGTCGAGGCGGTCGGCTGCCGGGTCGACGAGGACCAGTTCCTCGACGGGAAGGGTGTCCCGCAGGCGGGCGAAGCCGTCGATGAGTTCGGGTGTGTAGGTCGAGCCGCCGCCGACCACGGTGAGTTTCACTGGCGAGTGCCTCGCTTCCGGGTGGCGGTGGCGGTGTTCGCCGGCCGGGGGGCCGGGGGTTGTCCCCCGGGAGTCTGTGGCTTCATGGCTTGTTAACCCTTTACTCCGGTGAGGGTGACACCTTCGACGAACGCCTTCTGGGCGAAGAAGAACACGAGGATCACGGGGGCCATGACCAGCACGGTGGCCGCCATGGTGAGGTTCCAGTCGGTGTGGTGCGCGCCTTTGAAGGACTCCAGGGCATAGGAGAGGGTCCATGCGTTCGGATTTTCGGAGGCGTAGATCTGCGGGCCGAAGTAGTCGTTCCAGGCGGCGAAGAACTGGAAGAGGGCGACGGCGGCGATGCCGGGCTTCGCCATCGGCAGCACGACCTTCAGCAGGGTGCGCAGGTCGCCGCAGCCGTCCACCTTCGCCGCGTCCAGGTACTCGTTCGGGATGGTCAGCAGGAACTGGCGCAACAGGAAGATCGAGAACGCGTCGCCGAACGCCAGCGGGATGATCATCGGCCACAGGGTGCCCGACAGGTCCAGCTGCTTCGCCCAGAACAGGTACATCGGGATGACGACCACCTGCGGGGGCAGCATCATCATCGAGATCACCAGCATGAGCGTCAGATTCCGGCCCCGGAAGCGGAACTTGGCCAGCGCGTAGGCCACGGGGATCGACGAGACGACGGTGAGGACCGTGCCCAGTCCGGCGTAGATCAGCGTGTTCCGCCACCAGGTGAGGAAGCCCGGGGTGTCGAAGACCTTCCGGTAGTTGGCCCACTCCCAGGTGTGCGGGATCAGGTCCCGGCTGAGTGCCTGGGAGTCGCTCATCAGGGACGTCAGGAACACGAACACGAAGGGGAGGGTGAAGAAGAGGGCCGCGGCCAGGCCGAGGGAGTGGACCGCGATCCATTCCAGCAGGGCCCTGCGGCGGGCGGTGCGCTCGGCGGGGGAGGAGGGCGTCCGCAACTCCGCCGGACGGTCCAGTACTTGGGTCATGGGGTCAGTCACCTGCCTGGATGAGACCGCCCCGGCGCCGCATCAACAGCGCGGTGAACGCCATCGACAGGGCGAACAGGACCAGGGCCACGACACAGGCCGAGCCGTAGTCGAAGCGCTGGAAGCCGAGGTTGTAGACGAGTTGGGGAAGGGTGAGGGTGGAGTGCTCCGGATAGCCGGGCTCGAACATGGTGCCCGCGCCCTGGATCACACCCGAGGCGACCTTTCCGGCGACCAGGGGCTGTGTGTAGCACTGCATCGCCGCGATCACACCGGTCACGACCGCGAACATGATGATCGGCGAGATGTTGGGAAGGGTGACGAACCGGAACCGCTGCCAGGCCGAGGCGCCGTCCAGTTCCGCGGCCTCGTACTGCTCCTTCGGTACGTCGAGCAGCGCGGCCATGAAGATGACCATCAGGTCGCCGACCCCCCACAGGAACATCAGGGTGAGGGCCGGCTTGGACCAGCTCGGGTCGTTGAACCAGCCGGGCGCCGGGATGCCGATCTTCTCCAGGATCGAGTTGACCGGGCCGGTGCCGGGGTTGAGGAGGAAGGCGAAGGCCATGGTGGCCGCCACCGGCGGGGCCAGGTAGGGCAGGTAGAAGAGGGTGCGGAAGACACCCGTACCGGTCTTGATCTTCGTGATGAGCATGCCGATCCCGAGTCCGAACAGGACGCGCAGGGTCACCATGATCACGACGAGCCAGAGCGTGTTGCGCAGGGCCGGCCAGAAGAACGGATAGTGCTCGAAGACGTACGTCCAGTTTTTCGTGCCGCTCCACGTCGGCGGCTTGAAGCCGTCGTAGTGCATGAACGAGAAGTAGACCGTCGAGATCATCGGGTACGCGAAGAAGACCGCGAAACCGATCAGCCAGGGAGAGAGGAAGGCGAGGGTGCGCAGCGCCGAGCGCCGGTGCTTCGCCCTCAACGTGTGGGTGGTCATCGCTACTTCGCCTGCGCGATGTCCGTGTCGATCTGCGCCGCCGCCTTCTTCAGGCCGGCCTTCAGGTCGGTGACCTTGCCGCTCTCGTAGTCGTAGCCGAGCTGCTGCACGGTGGTGAGGTAGACGCCGCCGTTGATCGACGCCGGGGAGGTGGTCGAGTTCGGGTTCGCGGCGATGTCCAGGAACGTCTTGAAACGCGCGTCGTACTTCAGGTCCGGGGACTTCAGGGCCGCCAGGGTGGACGGCACGTTGTGGATGGCGTTGGAGAAGGCGACGACCGCGTCCGTGTCGGTGGTCATGTACTTCACCAGTTCCCAGGCCGCGTTCTGCTTCTTGCTGGTGGCGGCGATGCCGGCGATGGTGCCGGTGATGTAGCCCTTGCCGTACTGGGCCGCCCGGTCGTCCGGGACGGGCAGCGGGGCGACGCCGATCTCGAAGTCCGGCTTGGCCTCCAGGGCCATGCCGAGGCGCCACTCGCCGTCGAGCTGCATGGCGACCTGACCGGTCTGGAAGGGGTGCTTGGGGCCCCATTCGTCGCCGAGCGTGGAGCGGAAGGTCTCCAGCTTCTTGAAGCCGCCGAGGTCGTCGACGAGCTTCTTCTGGACGGTGAAGGCGGAGGCGACGGCCGGGTCCGCGGCGATGGTCGACTTGCCGGCCGTGTCGAAGTAGGTCGGGGAGAACTGGCCGAGGTAGTGCTCGGTGGTCGTCTCCCAGCCGTGGTAGTTCGGCATGAAGCCGAGCTGCTTGAACGTGTTCCCCTGGGCGATCGTCAGCTTCTTGGCGTCGGCCGCGAACTCGGACCAGGTCTTGGGCGGAGTGGTGATGCCCGCCTTCGCGAACGCCGTCTTGTTGTAGTAGAGGCCGTACGCGTCGCCCAGCAGCGGGACCGCGCAGCGGTTGCCGTCGAACTGGGTGTACTCGTTCATGGCCTTCGGGAAGGTCGTGGACGGGTCGATGTCCGCCTTCTCGAAGAAGGGGTTGAGGTCGACGAGCGCGCCCGACGAGCAGAACTTGCCGACGTTGTTGGTGGTGAACGACGAGATGACGTCCGGCGCCTTGGTGCCGCCCGCGCGCAGCGCCTGGTTGATCTTGTCGTCGGTCATGTTGCCGACGACGTTCACATGGATGTTGGGGTGCGCCTTCTCGAAGCCCGCGATCAGCGACTTCACGGCCTTCACCTCGTTCGGCGCGCTCCAGGCGTGCCAGAAGGTGAGGGTCGTCTCCTTCGACGCGTCGTCTTCGGAGCCGGACGCGGACTGGCCGGTACAGGCGGTGGTGCTGAGCAGGAGGGCCGTGGAGGCGGTGAGGGCAAAAGCCGCCTTTCGGACGACTACGGGTATGCGTGTGGGCATGGCGGAGCCTTCCAGGGACAGGGCAGGGTGAGTGGAATGCGGTGAGGTGAGGTGAGGTGGAGCGGGGTGGAGCTGGGTGGAGCGGGGTGAGGTGCGGGTCCGGGGGAGGGGCGGTGGTGCGGCTAGCGCGAGGTGTCGAAGACCTCGTCGCGGGTGGCCGCCAGCGCGCTCTCCAGCGCGCCGCGCAGCACGGGCCGTTCGGTGACGTCGCCCATGACCAGCTTCGGCCGGGACGCGGCCAGTTCCTCCAGCTCGTCCTGGACGAGGGCGCGCAGCACCTCGCCGCCGGCGGTCAGGGAGGCGCCGCTGAGGACGACGAGTTCGGGGTCGAGTACGGAGACCAGCGAGGCGAGACCGGTCGCGAGCCGGGTCGCGTACGTCTGGAGCAGCTGCCGGTACGGGGCGGTGTCCTCGGCGGCGGCCCGCCCGACGAGCGCGGCGGCGGCCTCGGCGTACGGTCCGGACGGGAGGTCGGTGATGCCGAGCTCCCGGGCCAGCCGGGGGACGGCCTGGGAGCCCGCCAGCTCCTGGAAGCCACCGCTGTTGGCCTTGGTGACCTGCCGGACCAGGGGTGCGCCCGGAACCGGCAGGAACCCGACCTCGCCGGCGCCGCCGGTCCAGCCGCGGTGCAGCCGGCCGCCGAGGACGAGGGCGGCGCCGAGACCGCCCTCGTTCCACAGCAGGACGAAGTCCTCGTGGCCGCGTGCCGCGCCCAGGCGCTGCTCGGCGACGGCGGCGAGGTTGACGTCGTTCTCGTACTCGACCGGCATGGGCAGGGCCGCGGCGAGATCGTCGAGCAGCGCGGGGGAGTGCCAGCCGGGCAGGTGGGAGGCGTAGCGCAGACGACCGGTGGTGGGGTCGAAGGCGCCGGGGGTGGCGACGACCAGCCGTCGCACCTCGTCCCGGGTGAGGCCCGCGGCCTTCACCGCGCCGTCGAGGGCGTCGGTGACCTGCCGTACGACGGCGTCGGCGGTCTTCCGGCCGGGCGTGGGCACCTCGAACGTGCCCACGGTGCGGCCGGTGGCGTCGGCGACGGCGGCCAGGACGCGTTCGGGGGTGACATCGAGGCCCGCGGCGTACGCGGCGGCCGGATTGACCTCGTACAGCTGGGCGTTGGGGCCGGGGCGCCCCTCGGTGGTGCCGGTCGCGAGCACCAGTCCCGCCGCCTCCAGCCGGGCCAGCAGCTGTGAGGCGGTGGGCTTCGACAGGCCGGTGAGCTTGCCGATGCGGGTGCGGGACAGGGGGCCGTGCGTCAGCAGGAGGTCGAGGGCGGCGCGGTCGTTCATGGCGCGCAGGACGCGCGGGGTGCCCGGCGTACCGGCGATTCCTGCCATGGGGTCGACACCTGCCTTTCTGAACTGCCCAGCTTCTCAAGTACGCCGGACGCAAGTCCACATCCGGTCACTGTTAGGAAAGTTTCCTATCGGCTGGCAGGAACGTAGACCCGTCACGAAGGGGACGTCAAGGAGGGAAAGGGAAAACGCCCCCGAGGCAACAGAGTCGTTACTTCGGGGGCGCAAAGGTCGTCGGAAGGTCGCCGGAAAGGTCGCCGGAAAGGTCGCCGGAATGGTCGTCGGGAGGTCGGCAGGGTCCGGTGGACGCCGGAAGGCCGCACCCGGATCTCTCCGGGTGCGGCCTTCCGACAAGCGGGCTACTTCGCCGGGGTCACCGGCCGGGGCTGTGCGATCGGTGTCGCCGCCGCCGACTGGGGCGAGTCCGCGTTGGAGTACACCGACGGGGCCGCGACCGAGGCCGTCGGGTCGGCCGGGTCCTCCGTGACCGGGGCGGTCGCGCCGCCCACGATGCGGATGTCGGCCGCGTCGAAGGCACGCTTGACGCGCCAGCGCAGCTCCCGCTCGACGGCCAGGGCCTTGCCGGGCATCGTCTTCGCGGAGACGCGGACGACCATCGAGTCGAGCAGGACGCTGTCCAGGCCGAGCACCTCGATCGGGCTCCACAGGAGCTCGTTCCAGGGCTCTTCCTTGCTCATCTTCTCGGCGACCTCGTCCAGGGTGGCCTTGACCAGGTCGAGGTCCTCGGACGCCTTGACGGTCACGTCGACGCCGGCCGTCGCCCAGCCCTGCGAGAGGTTGCCGATCCGCTTGACCTCGCCGTTGCGCACGTACCAGATCTCACCGTTGGCACCGCGCAGCTTCGTCACGCGCAGCCCCACCTCGATGACCTCGCCCGTCGCCACGCCCGCGTCGATCTGGTCGCCGACGCCGTACTGGTCCTCCAGGATCATGAACACACCGGAGAGGAAGTCCGTGACCAGGTTGCGCGCGCCGAAACCGATCGCCACGCCCGCGACACCGGCGGAGGCCAGCAACGGGGCCAGATTGATCTCGAAGGTGCCCAGCACCATCAGGGCGGCCGTGCCGAGGATCACGAAACTCGCCACCGAACGCAGCACCGAGCCGATCGCCTGCGAGCGCTGACGCCGCCGCTCGTTGTTGACCAGCAGCCCGCCCAACGCCGTGCCGTCGACCGAGGAGACGGTGCGGTTCATCCGGTCGATCAGCTTGGTGATCGCCCGCTGCACCACCACTCTCAGCACCACCGCGATCACCAGGATCAGCAGGACGCGCAGACCGATCGCCAGCCAGGTCGACCAGTTCTGCTCGACCCAGCTGGCCGCGTTCGTCGCGCTCTCCTGGGCGTCCTGGAGGGACGGCACGGTCACCGCGGTCGGCGACTGCGAGGGAGTCGGCGACGGTGACACGTCGGCGGCCGGTAGGGCGGCGGGCAAGGACACGGCAGGTACCTCCAGGTGCTGCACTGCTCCATTCGGCGCGGCGGTCAAGGGCGACACGCGCTGCGAGGTCACGGAAAGGTCACCGGACGGGCAGAACCACCACACTAACGGGGCATTGTGTGTGGTCCGGCGCGTTCCGTGAAGGAGAGACGGTCCTCACCTGCGCTTGAACCGGCCATGATCCTGGGGAGACAACAGGGTGTGGTCGAAAACACTCCCAGCCCGTTACCGGCACATGGTGGCGCGGTCACCAGGCAAGAGGGGAGACTGACCACAGATCGTCCCGGCGCGAGCCACGCGCCGCCGACGCCCAAGGAGGCATCCGTGCCGCATGTCCTGGTCCTCAACGCGTCGTACGAGCCGCTCGGCGTCGTACCGCTCCGCCGCGCGCTCGTCCTCGTCCTGGAGAACAAGGCGATCTCCCTCGAGGAATCCGGCGCCTTCCTGCACAGCGCGACCGTCACAGTCCCCGCACCCAGCGTGGTCCGGCTCAAGCGATTCGTCCGGGTTCCCTATCGGGGGCCCGTTCCTCTGACCCGCCGGGCGCTCTTCGCCCGGGACGGGGGCCGGTGCATGTACTGCGGTGGCGTCGCAACCAGCGTCGACCACGTCATCCCGCGCAGTCGCGGGGGCAAGCACGTGTGGGACAACGTCGTGGCGTCCTGCCGTCGCTGCAACCACACCAAGGCCGACCGGCACCTCGTCGAGATCGGCTGGCGGCTGCGCCACAAACCCGCTCCACCTTCCGGACTCGCCTGGCGCATCATCGGCACCGGGCATAGGGACCCGCGCTGGCTGCCCTACTTGCAGCCGTACGGCGCCGACGACGCTCTGGCCCGGATCGACGGCATCTCCGCCTGACGATCCGGGTCTTCGTATTGCGTCGCCCGCGTCTTCGCACCGCGTCACCACGGCCTCCGAGCCGGGCGCGACCGGCTCCGGGGTCCCCTGTGCCCCCGGAGCCGCATCGTCGTCGCTCGTGGCGTACGCGGCCTTGACGGGCTGGTCCGGTGGGTACCGGTCTGGTGGGCGGGGTCCGGGCGGCGGCAGGATGGAGCCGTGCCCACCGAGTCGGACAAGATCGAGCTGAGCGAACACGAACTGCGGGAGATCGCGGGCTACGCGGCCCGCTGCGCACGCAGAACGCTGCCGCTGTTCGAGCAGAGCCTTCCCGCGGACCCGCGCCCTCGCGAGGCCGTCGAGGCGGCGGAGGCCTTCGCCGGGGGCGGCCGGCGCACGGGCGCCCTGCGGCAGAGCGCGTGGGCGGCGTACCGGGCGGCCCAGGACGCCGCCGCACCTGCTTCAGCCGCCTCACCTGCCTCACCTGCTTCACCTGCTTCACCTGCCGCGGCCGACGCGGCACGAGCGGCGAGTCATGCGGCCGCCGCCGCGTATCTGCATCCCCTGGCGAACGCGCATCAGGTGAAGCACGTGCTCGGTGCGGCGGCACACGCGGCGCGAGCGGAGGAGCTGGCGGCGGGGGACTCGGCGGCGGGAGAGGCCCGGCCCGTCGCCGTGGGGGAGGACCCTGCCGCGGGGAGGAGCCCCACTGCCGGTGCGGGGACCCTGGACTGGGCGTGTCGTCACGCGCCGGCGGCGGTCGCCGCGGTGCTCGGCCGGCTGCCGGCCGCACCTCCCGGAGGCGGACGCGTGGGAGAGCTCATACGCGATCTCGACGCCGCTCTGCGCGCTTGAGAGCGGCCTGGGGGCGGTCTGAGGGCGGCCTGAGGGCGATCGGAGGGCCGTCTGAATGCGGTCGGAGGGCAGTCGGAGGGCCGTGGGAGGACCGTCGGAGGGCCGTCGGAGGAGGGCTGGGGGCTGGAGGAGGTGAGGTCGGCTCCCGCGGGGCGGGGTTCGTTCGTCGTGCGCGGGGCGGGCTCGTTCGTCGTGCGCGGTCGGGCGTCGTCGTTCCGGCGTGCCGGTCCGCCGTGTCGGCGCGGGCCGCGGGAGGGGGCGGCGGCGTGTAATGACGTGAGGACGTCTGTCCCCGCGTCCGCTGGGTAGGGCTGGGGTATCCGATGCCGTACTGATGAGGAGGCCACCGTGATCGCACCGGCCCGCTCCAAACGCCTGGCGGAGCCGTCCGCCGCCACCCCCGTCGAGTTCGAGGACCCGTGTCTCGGCGCCTTCAGCGCCGAGGGGACCTCTGCCGAACCCCCGCTGACCAGCGAACCTCCGCTGCCCGACGCCGAGCCCCTGACCAGCGAGCCGCCGCTCGCCGTCACGGACTCCGACTCCACGAGGCCCTAGATGACCGCGCCCCCCGGAGAGGAGCTCGCCCGGCTCGCCGCGCTGCACGGCGTCGCCACCTCCTACCAGCCCTCCCCGGACCGCACGGTGACGGCCTCGGCCGGTGCCGTCACCCGCGCCCTGGCCGCCCTCGGCGTCGACGCGGGCACCCCGAAGGCCGTACGGACCGCGCTCGCCGCCCGGGAACGGGAGCTGCGCGAGCGGCTGCTGCCGCCGACGGTGGTGTGCTGGCGCGGAAGCCCCTGCGAAGCGCTCGCCGCCCTCCCCGAGGGAACCGCCCTGCGGGTGGAGACCGAGCAGGGCGAGAGCCGCGACTCCGTCGAGCACCTCCCGCTCGGGGTGCACCGGCTGACGGTCACCGCACCCGACGGGCGGACCGGCCGCGCCCATCTCGTCGTCGCCCCGCCCCGTCTGCCCACGCCCGCGGGGCGCTCGTACGGCCTCCTCGTCCAGCTGTACTCCCTGCTCTCCCGGCGCTCCTGGGGCATGGGCGACCTCGGTGACCTGGGCGAGCTGACCTCCTGGGCGGGGCGGGCGCTCGGCGCCGGGTTCGTGCAGGTCAACCCCTTGCACGCGGCCGTGCCCGGCACCCCGACCGATCCCTCCCCGTACCGGCCCTCCTCGCGCCGCTTTCCGGACCCGGTGCATCTGCGGGTCGAGGACGTCCCCGAGTTCGCGTACGTCCGGGACGACGATGATCCGCGGGCCGCGTTGCTCGACCGCGCCGGACGACTGCGCGAAGCCGTCCTGGAGAAGGGCGAGTTGATCGACCGGGACGCCGTGTGGGAGCTGAAGCGGGAGGCGCTGGAGCTGGTCGCCCGGGTGCCGCTCGGACCCGGCCGGCGCGCCGCCTACTGCGACTTCCTCGCCGAGCAGGGCCAGGCCCTGGAGGACCACGCCACCTGGTGCGCGCTCGCCGAGGTGCACGGGTCGCAGTGGCGGCGCTGGCCGGCCGGACTGCGGGACCCGCGCTCCGCCGAGACCACCCGCGCCCGCGGCGAGTTGATGGACCGCGTCGACTTCCACTCCCGCCTCGCCTGGCTCACCGACGCCCAGCTCACCGCCGCCCAGCGCGCCGCCCGCGAGGCGGGCATGCCGGTCGGGATCGTTCACGACCTGGCGGTCGGCGTGCACCCCGAGGGCGCCGACGCGTGGGCGCAGCAGGAGTACTTCGCCGCCGGCATGTCGGTGGGCGCACCGCCGGACGCCTTCAACGCGCGCGGCCAGGACTGGGGCCTGCCGCCCTGGCGCCCGGACCGGCTGGCCGCCTCCGGCTACGCCCCCTACCGGCGGCTCCTCAAGGCCCTCTTCCGGTACGCGGGCGCCCTGCGCATCGACCACGTCATGGGCCTGTTCCGCCTCTGGTGGGTCCCGCAGGGCGAGCCGCCGACCGAGGGCGCCTACGTCCGCTACGACGCCGAGGCCATGCTCGCCGTCCTGGTCCTGGAGGCCTCCCTGGCCGGTTCGGTGGTGATCGGCGAGGACCTCGGCACCGTCGAGCCGGGCGTGCGCGAGACGCTGCGTGAACGGGGGGTGCTGGGTACCTCCGTGCTGTGGTTCGAACGGGACTGGGACGGCGACGGGCGCCCCCTGTCGCCCGACCGCTGGCGCGACGACTGTCTGGCCACCGCCACCACGCACGACCTGCCGTCCACCGCCGCCCGGCTCACCGGCGAGCACGTCGAACTCCGGGACCGGCTCGGCCTGTTGACCCGGCCCGTGGAGGAGGAGCGCGCCGAGGCGGCCAACGACGCGGCGGAGTGGCTGGGCCTGCTCACCCGCCTCGGTCTGCTGGCCGGCACCGGCGGCGGCAGTGACCGCTCCTCCGAGGAGGCCGAGGTCCAGGCCGTCCACCGCTTCCTGCTGCGCACCCCCGCCCGCATGATCGGCGTCTGGCTCCCGGACGGCGTCGGCGACCGCCGCCCGCAGAACCTCCCCGGCACCTGGGACCAGTATCCGAACTGGCGGCTGCCGATCGCGGACGCGACGGGCCGCCCGCTGACCCTGGAGGAGTTGGCGGCCTCGCCGAGGCTGCGGGCGCTGATCGAGGTGCTGAGGGAGGAGCACGACCACGACCCGGCCGGCAGCGGCCCCACGGCCCAAGCCTCTGCCCAAGCCTCTCCTCGAGCGTCTGCGGAAGCCTGAGCGGGAGCCTGGGCGGACGCCTGGGCGGGAGCCTGGGCAGGTACAGGAGGGGGATCTTGAGCCGCGACGGGGTGCGACGGCGGCAGTCCCGCGGGGTGCGACGGCGACGGTCCCGCGGGGTGTCGTGCGAGCCCCCCGCGCCTCATACGGCACCCCGGGCGCGCGCTCCCCGACACCGTTCGCTAACTTGGGCACCGTGGACAAGAAGAACGCCCTGCGCGCCGGCGCCCTGGCTGCCGGTACGACGCTGATGATGCTGCTCATGTCGTCCCCCGCGCTCGCGCTGACCCGCGACGACGGTGACGACCCCGGCCCGGGTCTGAGCGTCGGCGAGACGCTGGGCCTCTATGTGGTGGCCCCCCTCGCGCTGTTCGGGCTGATCGCCGGCCTGGTGTGGGTCCTGGACAAGTCGAAGGACAGGGGCGACACCACCAGCTCCAACATCACCGTCAAGGGCCGGGCGAAGGCCAAGGCCTAGCTCGCAGGCCCCCTGATTTTCGGCCCGGATCCGGGCCCGAGGGCGTCGACTTCCTCCACGTACGCGCATGCCGTACGCGGAGGAAGTCGGCGCCCTCGACGCGTTTGCGGGTCCCACCCGCCTCGCCCGGCCCGCCAGGCCGGGACGTGGACCCGTCCGGGACCTAGGGGTGGGGTGCCGTCAGATACCGCTGCACCGTGGGCGCCAGCCACGCAACGGCCTCCTCCCGGGGCAGCGTCACGACCGGCGGGAAGCGCAGGACGTAGCGGGTGAGCGCGAGCCCGAGCAGCTGGGTCGAGCAGAGCGCCGCCCGGGCCGGGACCTGCTCGGGGTCGGGGCAGACCGTACGGGCCACCGGCAGGAGCTGGTCGCGGAAGATGCCCTGCATCCGCTCGGCCCCGGCCTCGTTGGTCACGCCGACCCGGAGCAGCGCGGTGAGCACCTCGTTCTCCTCCCACATGTCGAGGAAGTGGGTCACGAGAGCCCGGCCGATCTCCTCGCGGGGAAGCGCGGTGAGGTCGGGCAGCTTCAGGTCGACGGCGACGGCCGCCGCGAAGAGACCCTCCTTGCTGCCGTAGTAGCGCATCACCATCGACGGGTCGATGCTCGCGTCCCGCGCGATGGCGCGGATGGTCGCCCGCTCGTAGCCGTCGGCGGCGAACCGCTCGCGGGCGGCGTCGAGGATGGCGGTGCGGGTGGTGTCGGAGCGGCGGGGGGAGCCGGGGGGCTTGCTGTCTGGCATGCCAACAAGCGTAGGCCAACATATGTAGGCCAACAAGCGTTGACATTGGCTTCGCCGCGGTTCTATGTTTGCCAACAAGCGTTGACCAACAAGCGTTGGCACCCCCAGGAGGCCACGATGACCGGAACCACCGGAACCACCGGAACCACTGGAAGCACTGGAACCACAGGCACCACTCCCCGTCCCGTGATCGTCGTCGGGTCCGGTCCCACCGGGCTGCTCCTGGCCGGTGACCTCGCCACCGCCGGTGTCCCGGTCACCCTCGTCGAGAAGCGCCCTCACCACCTCAGCAACCTCTCCCGCGCCTTCGTGCTGCACGCCCGCACTCTCGAACAGCTCGACGCCCGCGGTCTCGCCGACGAACTCGAGCAGGCCGGCCGGCCCCTCGACCGGCTCCGCCTCTTCGGCGGCCTCACCGTCGCCCTCGACACGCTCCCCTCCCGCTTCAACCACCTCCTCGTCCTCCCGCAGTACGAGGTGGAGAAGGCGCTGCGGCGGCGCGCCGTCGAGGCGGGCGTGGAGTTCCGCTACGAGACCGAGGTGACCGGCCTGAGCCAGGACGCGGACGGCGTGACCGTGCGGGTCCGCACCGCCGCCGCCCCCGGTACCGCCGCCGCCACGGCCGGTGAGGTGCAGGGCGAAGAGCTGCGCGCCGCGTACGTCGTGGGTACCGACGGCATGCGCAGCGTCGTGCGGGACGCGATCGGACTGCCCTTCCCGGGCCGCTCCGTCATCCGCTCCGTCGTTCTCGCGGACGTCAGGCTCGCGGAGGAGCCCGAGACGCTGCTCACCGTCAACGCCGTCGGCGACGCCTTCGCCTTTCTCGCGCCGTTCGGCGACGGCTACTACCGGCTGATCGGCTGGAACCGCGCCCGTGACGTCCCCGACAGCGAGCCGCTCGACCTCGACGAGGTCAAGGAGGTCACCCGGCTCGCCCTCGGCCGTGACTTCGGGATGTACGACGCCCGCTGGATGTCCCGCTTCCACAGCGACGAACGTCAGGCGCCCGCCTACCGCGTCGGCCGTGTGTTCCTGGCCGGCGACGCCGCGCACGTGCACACCCCGGCCGGCGGTCAGGGCATGAACACCGGGCTCCAGGACGCGGCCAACCTGAGCTGGAAGCTCGCCCAGGTGGTCAACGGGCACGCGCCCGCCGAACTCCTCGACACCTATGAGGCCGAACGGCACCCCGTCGGCAGGTCCGTCCTGCGCAGCAGCGGCGGCATCGTGCGCCTCGCCATGGCCAAGCGCCCCTGGACGCTGGCCCTGCGTGCCGCGCTGACCGGCTTCCTCGGCGCCGCGGCTCCCGTCCGCCGCAGGGCCGTCGGTCAGCTCACGGGCATCGGCTACCGCTACCCCGCTCCCCGCGGCGCCCACCGGCTCACCGGCACCCGCGTCCCGGACGTCGCCCTCGCCGACGGAGGCCGCCTCTACGAGGAGCTGCGGGGCGGCCACTTCGTCCTGATCACCCCGGAGGCCTACGGCGACCGCGGTGCCGACGCCCGCCGCAAGGACCGGCTCGCCGTGGCGCACTGGGCGAGCGACCGCCGTACGGCACTGCTCGTACGTCCCGACGGCTATGCGGCCTGGGCGTCCGACACCGCCGAGCCGGGTGCCGTGGAGGCCGCCCTCGCGACGCACGTCGGCTGAAAGTACGCCGGAACGCATCTGTGCGCAGTGGTGCCGGTAATTCCGTCGACAGGCCGTGTGCCGGGCTGACAGGCTCCTGCGCATGACCTACCGAATCGAGTTCCCCACCGCTCGGTGAGCGCCCCGGCTGTGCCGCCGCCCGCCCTGTACGACCAGGTACGGCGCCTGAGGCAGGAGTCGCCGGACGGGCTCCCGCCCGGCCGTGGTTTCGACCTCCCCGCCGACCTCCCCGCCGAGCTCGGCACCGACTCTCCCGCCGACCTCCCTTCGGAGCCCCCTGAGACGGGGCTGTCCCGCAGGGAGATGGCGGGTGTCGTCCGGGAGGCACTGAACCCGCTGCCGGAGGATCCGGCCACCCTGCACCATCGCTTCGCCGAACTCGGCGTCCGGGGCCGCCACCGGAATCTGATCCGGTCGGCCGTCGCCGCCCTGCCGCTGCCGGCCGACGAGCACGCCACCGCACGCGCACTGGCCAGGCAACTGACCCGGACCGGCAGCACCGTGCCCGCCGTCACCGCGGGCCTCGCCCTTCTCACCCGCCTCGGCGAGCCCGAGGACGTCCCTTACCTCTCCACCCTCGGCCTGCTCCGGTCGCTCACCGGGCCGGCCGTCCAAGCCCTCGACGCCCTCGACCGCCGGTCCGCCGCCGTCCTGTGGCTCTTGACCTCCGTCAGCCGCGGCGAACTGCGGCCGCTCGTCCGTGCGTTGGGGGCGGGGGACGACCGGGCCGTCCGCCCGGAGCTGGTGGCCTTCCGGGCCGAACCCCGTTTCCTCGGCGCCACGACCGCCCGTCGTATCGCGGAAGCCGCCCGGTTGCCCGACCTGCTCGCCGAGCATCCCGCCGACCCGGCCCTGCTCGCCCGGGCGGCCCGGCTGCTCGTCCGGATGGGGTGCGCGAGCGACGACACGACCGAACTTCTCACCTATCGCGAGGCACCCGCCGTGTACGAAACCGTTGTCACCCGGGCCGGCCTCCTGCCGCCGACCGTCGAACAGCACGCCACGCTGCTCTCGCTCGCCCTCGATCTGAGCAGCGGCCCCGGAGCGCTGCTGGACTGGCCCTCCGGCTGCCGCGAGACGCTCCTCGCATCCCTCGGCCGACAGCTGACGGAACCCTCCTGGACGGCCACTGCCACGACCGGCCTCGGCCCGGAGGACCCGGCCGGCCTCGGTCCGGAGCGCCCGGCCGGCGTCGGCCCGAAGCGCCCGGCCGGCGTCGGCCCGAAGCGCCCGGCCGGCCTCGGCCCGCAGGACCCGGCTGGCCTCGGCCCGGAGGACCCGGCCGGCCTCGGTCCGGAGCGCCCGGCCGATCTCGGCCCGGAGGACCCGGCCGAGGTGGCTCGGCGGCTCCGGGTCGGCTGGATCCGGCGTACCGGACGGCGGCCGTTCACGCGTCCCGCCGTGCCCGACAGGGGGCTGCGCGTCGAGATCGTGGCCGGAGACCCCGTGGACCGGGCGCCCGTCGAGACCCGCGTTCTCGTCGACGGGCGGCCCCTCGTCCCGGCGGTCTTCGCGCACGGGCCCGCGCACAGTCCGGAGGAGCTCCTCGACGAAGGTCTGCTGCGGGCCGGCCCGGAGCCCCGCCGGGTGCGGCTGGCGGAGGCCTGGTGCGGCGAGGGGTGTTGCGGCGCGCTCCACGTCACCATCCGCCGCGACGGCGACCAAGTCGTGTGGGAGGACTGGCGGCGGCCGCCCCCGCCGGGCAGCCGCGGTCCCGCGCCCGAACTCCCGGTCCTCCGGTTCGACGCCACCGCCTACGACGCGGAGATCGCCCGCGCCGAGGCGGACCGGGCCTGGGCCTGGCCGGCCCGCACCGTGGCCCGGCTGATCAGGGCGGGGCTGGTCGAACGGCCGGAGCTGCTGAGCCGCTGGGATGCGCGCCGGGGCTGGATCAGCACCGGCCACGAGGAGCCGGACATCGCCCAGGTGCATTTCTGGTATCAGCCGGGACTTGGCGCGGGGTGCCCGGAAGAGGATCCGCTCGTGTTCCGCTGGACCGTCCCGGACGACGGCACGCCACCCGAGGCGCAGGCCGCCGCCGCTCTGCGCCGGCTGGCCGAGGAGGATCCGAAGAGCTACAGCCGGGTGAGCGGCGGCACCCGCAAACGCGCCGAAGAGCTCGGCTACACCTGGCCCTTCGACGACTGACCGGCCCCTGGCCGCCCCCCGCCCGGTCCCGGTCGGCTCTCGGTGGACTCCCCGGCCGGCTCTCGGCGCCGGCTCCGACGGACTCCCCGGCCTGCTCCGGCCGACTCCCCGGCCTGCTCCCGTGCCTGCTCCCGGCCGCCTCGCGGGTCGGCTCGTCGAGTGCCCGGTCGCAGTGCTCGCCCGCAGTGCCCGCCCGTGCTCGCCCGCAGTGCCCGCCCGTGCTCGCCCGCAGTGCCCGCCCGTGCTCGCCCGCAGTGCTCGCCCGCAGTGCCCGGCTCAGCTTCTCGATGTCTCCGTCGTCGACAGCAACTCCCGCAGCAGGTCTGCCAGTTGGCCGACCCGCTCGGTGTCCAGGGCGGCGGTCAGGGCTTCGGTCTGGGCGGCGAGGCCCGCGCCGACGGCCTGGTCGACCAGATCGAGCCCCTTCTCGGTCAGCGTCACCTGGAGGCCCCGGCGGTCGTGCGGGTCGGGGGAGCGGCGCAGCAGGGCGGCCCGTTCCAGTTTGTCAAGGCGGCCGGTCATGCCGCCGGTGGTGAGCATGAGCGTCGCCGACAGCTGGCGGGGCGAGAGGGTGTACGGCTCGCCGGAGCGGCGGAGGGTGGCGAGTACGTCGAACTCGCCCCGTCCGATGCCGAGAGCCGCGTACGCCTTCTCCAGTCGGTCGCCCATCGCGCGTGCGAGCCGGGAGATCCGGCCGAAGACCTCCATGGCGCCGGTGTCGAGGTCGGGCCGGACCGCCGCCCACTGTTCGATGATCGCGTCGACGGGATCCTTGCGCGGGGGCTGCGGGCTGCTCATGGGACGAGTATCCCCCCGATTACGGTCACCCACGAGAAAGTGGCTCTCCGTTAAGCCGCTCCCTGTTAAGCCGCTTGCAGCTAAGCCGATCTCCGCTAAGCAGCTTGACGCTAAGTCGCTTAGCGCTAAGCTAATTACATGAAGAGGTCCTCGACCGTCCTGCTCACCGCTCTCGCCCCGGTCTCCTGGGGCACCACCTACGCCGTCACCACCGAGCTGCTCCCCGCCGACCGCCCGCTGTTCACCGGCCTGATGCGGGCCCTGCCCGCCGGGCTGCTGCTGCTCGCCCTCGGCCGGGTCCTGCCGCGCGGTGTCTGGTGGGCTAAGGCCGCGGTACTCGGCGCGCTGAACATCGGCGCCTTCTTCCCGCTCCTCTTCCTCTCCGCCTACCGGCTGCCCGGCGGCATGGCGGCGGTCGTCGGCTCGGTGGGGCCACTGTTCGTCGTCGGCCTCTCGGCGCTGCTGCTGGGGCAGCGGCCGACCGCCCGGACCGTGCTGGCCGGGGTCGTGGCCGCGTTCGGCGTCAGCCTGGTGGTGCTGAAGGCGGCCGGGGCGCTGGACCCGCTCGGCGTCCTCGCGGCGCTCGCCTCCACCGCCTCGATGTCGGCCGGCACGGTCCTCACCAAGCGGTGGGGCCGCCCGGACGGCGTCGGCCCGCTCGCCCTCGCCGGGTGGCAGCTCACCGCGGGCGGCCTGCTGATCGCCCCGCTCGCCTTCGTCGTCGAGGGCGCCCCGCCCGCCCTGGACGGCCGCGCGGTCGGCGGCTACCTCTACCTGGCCCTGGCGAACACGGCCGTCTCGTACTGGCTCTGGTTCCGTGGCATCGGCCGGCTCACCGCCACCCAGGTCACCTTCCTGGGCCCGCTCTCCCCGCTGACCGCGGCCGTCGTCGGCTGGGCCGCCCTCGGCCAGGCGCTGACGCCGCTCCAGCTGACGGGCATGGCACTGGCGTTCGGCGCGACGGTGGCGGGCCAGCTGAGGGCCGGTGGCGGGACGGCCGTACGCCGGTTCGGGCCCGCTGAGCGGGAGGTTCGCGCGGACCGGGACCGGGACCGGGACCGAGACCGGGACCGCGACCGGGACCGGGACCGGGACCGGCCCGGACGTGACAGGTCCGGCGCTCCGGCACTGCGGCGGTGAGAGCGCCGCGGCCCGGACATGGCCAAGGGCGCCCGATGAGACATCGGGCGCCCTTGGCCGCGTAGGAACTGCCGGGAAGGACTACTGCGCGTCGGCCGCCTGGGCCTTCAGCGCGCGCTCCACACCCGCGCGTGCCTCGGAGACGAGGCGGCGCAGGGCAGCGTTCGGCTCGGCCGAGGCCAGCCAGGCGTCCGTCTTGGCCAGGGTCTCCCGGGAGACCTGGACCGCCGGGTAGAGGCCGATCGCGATCTGCTGGGCGATCTCGTGCGAACGGGAGTCCCAGATGCCCTTGACGACCTCGAAGTACCGGTCCGTGTACGGCGCGAGCAGCTCACGCTGGTCGGTCTGGACGAAGCCGCCGATGACCGCCTCCTGCACGGCGTTCGGCAGCTCGTCGGAGTCCACGACCGACGCCCACGCCTCCGCCTTGGCCTCCGGGGTCGGGCGGGCGGCCCGCGCGGTCGCCGCGTGCCGCTCGCCGGCGGCCGTCTTGTCCCGCTCGTACTCGGCGGCGATGTCCGCCTCGTCGAAGGTCCCCACGGCCACCAGCCGCTGCACGAACGCCCAGCGCAGCTCGGTGTCGACGGCCAGGCCCTCGATGGTCTGGCCGCCGTCGAGCAGCGACTCCAGGAGGTCGATCTGCTCCGGCGTACGGGCGGTGGCCGCGAACGCGCGCGCCCACGCCAGCTGGTGGTCGCTGCCCGCCGCGGAGGACCGCAGATGCGCCAGCGTGGCGTCCGTCCAGCGGGTCAGCAGGGCCTCGCGGGTGGCCGGCGCGGCGTACAGGTCGATGGCGAGCTTGACCTGGCGGTGCAGCGACTGCACCACCCCGATGTCGGACTCCTTGCCGATGCCGGAGAGCACCAGGGACAGGTAGTCGCGGGTGGGCAGCTCGCCGTCCCGGGTCATGTCCCAGGCGGACGCCCAGCACAGGGCGCGCGGCAGGGACGACTCGAAGTCGCCGAGGTGCTCGGTGACGAAGGCGAGCGACTGCTCGTCGAGGCGGACCTTGGCGTACGACAGGTCGTCGTCGTTGAGCAGGACGACGTCCGGACGGCGCTTGCCGACCAGCTGCGGCACGGCCGTCAGCTCGCCGTCGATGTCCAGCTCCACGCGCTCGTCGCGTACCAGCTTGCCGCTGTCGTCGTCGAGTCCGTACAGACCGACGGCGATGCGGTGCGGGCGCAGGGTCGGCTCGCCCTTGGCGCCGGCCGGGAGCGCCGGGGCCTCCTGGCGGATCGCGAAGGACGTGATGACACCGTCGGCGTCCGTCTCGATCTCGGGACGGAGGATGTTGATGCCGGCGGTCTGGAGCCACTTCTGCGACCAGGTGCCGAGGTCACGGCCGGAGGTCTCCTCCAGCGCGCCCAGCAGGTCGGACAGGCGCGTGTTGCCGTACGCGTGCCGCTTGAAGTAGGCCTGCACGCCCGCGAAGAACTCGTCCATGCCGACGTACGCCACGAGCTGCTTCAGGACGGAGGCGCCCTTGGCGTAGGTGATGCCGTCGAAGTTGACGAGGACGTCGTCCAGGTCGCGGATCTCGGCCATGATCGGGTGGGTGGACGGCAGCTGGTCCTGCCGGTACGCCCAGGTCTTCATGGAGTTGGCGAACGTGGTCCACGAGTGCGGCCAGCGCGACTGCGGGTGGTACGCCTGGCAGGCGATGGAGGTGTACGTGGCGAACGACTCGTTCAGCCACAGGTCGTTCCACCACTCCATGGTGACCAGGTCGCCGAACCACATGTGGGCCAGCTCGTGCAGAATCGTCTCCGCGCGCAGCTCGTACGCCGCGTCGGTCACCTTGGACCGGAACACGTACTGGTCCCGGATGGTGACCGCGCCCGCGTTCTCCATCGCGCCCGCGTTGAACTCCGGCACGAACAGCTGGTCGTACTTCTTGAACGGGTACGCGTAGTCGAACTTCTCCTGGAACCACTCGAAGCCCTGCCGCGTGACCTCGAAGATCGCGTCCGAGTCGAGGTGCTCGGCGAGGGAGGGCCGGCAGTAGATGCCGAGGGGCACCGACTGTCCGTCCTTCTCGTACACGCTGTGGACGCTGTGGTACGGCCCCACGATGAGCGCGGTGATGTAGCTGGAGATCCGCGGCGTCGGCTCGAAGGCCCAGACGTCGTCCTTGGGCTCGGGCGTCGGGGAGTTGGAGATGACGGTCCAGCCGGTCGGCGCCTTCACGGTGAACTGGAAGGCGGCCTTGAGGTCCGGCTGCTCGAAGGACGCGAAGACACGGCGGGCGTCCGGAACCTCGAACTGCGTGTACAGATAGGCCTGCTCGTCGACCGGGTCGACGAACCGGTGCAGACCCTCACCGGTGTTGGTGTACGCGCAGTCCGCGACGACCCGCAGGACGTTACGGCCCTGCAGCAGGCCCGGCAGCGCGATCCTCGAGTCCTTGAAGAGCCCCGCCGCGTCGAGGGTGTCCCCGTTCAGCGTGACCTCGTGGACGGTGGGCGCCACCAGGTCGATGAAGGACTCCGCGTCCCCCTCCGCGACGTCGAAGCGCACCGTCGTGACGGACCGGTAGGTCCCTCCCTCCTGCGCACCGGAGAGGTCGAGATCGATCTCGTACGAGTCAACGGTGAGCAGCTTCGCCCGCTGCTGCGCCTCTTCGCGAGTCAGGTTTGTGCCAGGCACGCGGTCATCTCCTCGGATATGTGTCGGTTGCGTCATCCTTCCACGGGACGGCTGCCTGGGGCGACGACCTTATGGGCGTCCGTCCGGCCGTCGGGATCGCTCTCGAGCGTGACGTCCGGAAGCCGCCGGTCCCGTCGGCCGTCCGGCGCCAGGGTGGACGTATGACCTTCACAGTGAACGTGAACGACGTGGCCTGCGCGCCACGGGCCGTCCCGGGCGGTGTGCTCGACGAGCTCCGGGTCGTCGACGACGCCGGACGGCGGACGGAACCCTTCGCCGACGAGGAGGGCGGCGCCCCGCTGCGGTGCTGTCTGCGGCGCAGTGCCGTGGGGGAGCGGATCGCGCTCGTCTCGTACGCTCCGCTGCGCCGCTGGGCGGCCGGCGCGGGGGTCGACCCCGGGGCCTACGACGAGCAGGGGCCCGTGTTCGTCCACGCCGACGGCTGCGCGGGGTTCGCCGGGGACGGGCTGCCCTTCGCCCAGGCGCACCGCACCGTGCGGCGGTACTCGGCCGAGGGCCGCATCCTGGGCGGCGCGCTCGTCGGCGTCGGCGGGCTCGACGAGGCGTTCCGGAACGCGTTCGACGACCCGGACGTGGCGTTCGTGCACGTCCGGGCCGTCGAGTACGGCTGCTTCCTCTACGAGGTCAGGCGGACCTGAGCTCGGCCGCCACCAGCTCCGCGATCTGTACGGCGTTCAGCGCCGCGCCCTTGCGGAGGTTGTCGTTGGAGATGAACAGGGCGAGGCCGTGCTCCACGGTCTCGTCCTCCCGGATGCGGCCCACGAACGACGGGTCCTTGCCGGCCGCCTGGAGCGGGGTCGGGATGTCGCTGAGGGCCACGCCGGGGGCGCCGCCCAGCAGTTCCGTCGCGCGCTCGGCGCTGATCGGACGCGCGAAACGGGCGTTGACCTGGAGGGAGTGGCCGGAGAAGACCGGGACGCGCACACAGGTGCCGGAGACCTTCAGCCCGGGGATCTCCAGGATCTTGCGGGACTCGTTGCGGAGCTTCTGCTCCTCGTCGGTCTCGTTCAGGCCGTCCTCGACGATCGAGCCCGCGAGCGGGATCACGTTGAAGGCGATGGGGCGCTGGTAGACCTGCGGCTCCGGGTAGTCGACCGACTCGCCGTCGTGGGTCAGCCGGTCCGCGTCGGGCACGACCTTCTGCGCCTGCCCGTGCAGCTCCGCCACGCCCGCGAGGCCCGAGCCGGACACCGCCTGGTACGTCGCGACGACCAGCGCCTCCAGGCCGGCCTCCGCGTGCAGCGGCTTCAGGACCGGCATCGCGGCCATCGTCGTGCAGTTCGGGTTGGCGATGATGCCCTTGGGGCGGTCCACGATCGCGTGCGGGTTCACCTCGGAGACGACCAGCGGCACCTCGGGGTCCTTGCGCCACGCCGACGAGTTGTCGATCACGACCGGGCCCTGCGCGGCGACCTTCTCGGCCAGCGCCCGCGAGGTCGCGCCACCGGCGGAGAACAGGACGATGTCGAGGTTCGCGTAGTCGGCCGTCGCCGCGTCCTCCACGGTCACGCCGTCCAGGACCGTCCCCGCCGAACGGGCCGAGGCGAACAGACGCAGCTCCGTGACGGGGAAGTCACGCTCCTTGAGGATCCTGCGCATGACCGTGCCGACCTGACCGGTGGCTCCGACGATTCCGACCCTCACGGCGACTCCTTGCTCTGTTCACGGCTCTTTACGGACTTTTCCATCATGCGGCCGACCCCGGCCCACCTGTCCAATTCTTTGCCCACCATGCCCGAGGACTGGGACACCCGCCGGTGTGACGTACGCCTCCCGAGGATTTCCCACGGTGGCGCCGAACGTTTTCGCGCGCCACGGCGTCGTAGAGGAAACGCGGTAGAGAGGGGTGGCTGTGCTGCGCAGAAAGGCCCGGCGCGCCCAGGGGGACGGGGCCGGACAGGGCGACGATCCGCTGGACGCGGCGCAGGAACGCCGGGTGCGGGCGGTGCTCGCGCTGGGCGGGGTGCCGCAGGCGGACCTGCCGGACGGGGTACAGCAGGTCCGCCTGCGGCTCCTGGAGCGCGCGGCGAAGGGGTACGAGACGCCGCGCGACGTCTCGGCGTGGGCGGCCGTCGTCGCCTCCAACCTCGCGATGGACTGGCACCGCGCCAAGCGCCGCCAGGAGCGGCTGGGGGAGCGGCTGGCCTCGCTGCGCCAGCACGAGCACCCGTCCGGCGAGGACACCAGCGTGCTCTCCCTCGCCGTCGCGCAGGGGCTGGACGACCTGCCCGACGCCCAGCGCCAGGTCGTCGTCCTGCGTTTCTACGCCGACCTGCCGGTGCGCTCGATCGCCGTGGAACTGGGCGTCCCGGAGGGCACGGTCAAGAGCCGCCTGCACACGGCGGTCCGGGCCCTGCGCGCCCGCCTGCACGAAGACGAGGTGGTGTGACGTGACCGCCCTGCCCGAACGACCCGAACGACCTGAACAACCCGGACGACCCGAACAACCCGGGCGACCCGGACACGGATACGAACCGCACGACGACAACCATGACGAAGGCCGCGACGAGACCCACGACGAGGGCCGCGACGAGGGCCAGGACGGACAGCAGGGTGAGGACGGTATGGACGCGTTGATGGCCGCCGTCCTCGGCGTGCCCCTCTCCGGCCTCTCCGAGGAAGCCCGCGCCGACGACGCCTACCTGGCCGCCCACCGTTCGGCGACCGCGGACGTGGCGCTCCTGCGCGAGCAGCTCGGCGTCCTCGCGGACGTCCTGACGGAGCCGGTGCGCGAGCCGGGACGTGAGCCGGCGCGGGTCCCGGAGACCGCCCCGGTACGGCAGCTTCGCCCAGCGCGCCGGGCCCGTCCCCTCGCCCTGCGGCTGGCCGGTGTGGCCGCCGCCGGTGCGCTGGTCCTCGGGGGCGGCTGGATGGTCGTCCAGGTCGGCCAGGGGGTGGCCGGCAGCGGGGCGGGCAAGAGCGCCGACAGCGCGGCCGGGTCCGACGAGAAGGCCGACGCGTCGGCGGGCGACGGCGCGAGCCTCCTCGCCGACCCCGGCTATCTGGCCTGCGCCCGGCTCGTCGTCGAGGGCGACGTCACCGCCGTCGACCCGGTGGCGGGCACCACCCGGGAGCGGGTCACGCTGCACGTCACCCACGCCTACCGGCCGGCCGGGAGCGGGCCCGAGGCCGACTTCGTGATGGAGGCGGACATGGACCCGCTGCTGCGGGAGGGCGACCACGTCCTGGTCGCCCTGTCGAAGGGGTCCACCACCCCCGACGTCTGGGCGGTCGGCGAGTCCGACATCGTCCCCGAACGAGAGGCGCTCGCCCGGGCCCTGCCCGAGGCGGAGGGCGTCACCTGCGAATAGACGGGACGCGCCGTGGCACGGCGAAGGGCGGGCGCCCCGGTGGACGCCCGCCCCTGTTCGACCGCTGTCGGTCGATCGCTCGACCGGTAGCGCTACCGGTTACGGAGTGACCTTCTCGATGGCCACGTTGCCGATGCCCGCGACGGTGCCCCGCGCGTTCACCAGCTGGACCTGGCCGAAGAAGGCCCGGCCCTCGGGCGCGGCGGCCGCGGCGGTGACGGTCGCGGAGACCGACGCCGAGGCACCCGTGCCGAGCTTGACCGGCGTCGACTCGTCGACGTCGACGGTGCCGAGCGTGGACGAGAAGAACACGTCCAGGTAGTCGTACGCCGTCGTGCCGGCCGGGACCGAGTAGCCCGCGACCTCGATGGTGTACGTGCCGGCGGCGGGCGACGGGATGGAGACCGCCTCCTCCGAGTCACCGTCGGCCTGCTGGGCGACCTGGTTGCCGGCCGCGTCGAAGACCGTCAGGTCCAGGTCGGCGGAGGCGTCGGAGACGTTGCCGATGGAGACGTCCAGCGACTTGGCGCCGGCCGGGACCTCGACCGTGGTGGTCTCGGTCGCGCCGTTCGCGATGGTCGGGCGGGCCGCCTTGGAGGAGCCGAGCGGGCCGCCGGCCAGCTTGCCGTCGATGGCGGCGAAGTTGTTCGTGACCTTCCAGGAGACGGGGGCCGGGGTGCCGACCTTCGCCTCGGGCACGGTCACGGTCGCCGGGTCGAAGGCCGCGCCGTAGACGGTGGCGTCCAGCTTGTACGGGTTGTCGAGCAGCGGCGAGGTGCGGCGCGACTCGACCTCGATCTCCCAGACCCCGGGCTGCGGGTTCTGGTACGAACGGGCGTCGGGCTTGCAGCCGTTGCCGTCGAGGTAGTTGTTGTAGCAGTAGATCGTGGAGCTGTCCTCGACCGCGACACCGTACGGGTGGATCGAGATGAACCGGGTCTGGCTCTTGTCCTTCAGCCCGCTGATCGCGACCTCCAGCGACTGCGCGCCCGCGGGCACGGTCAGGAAGTAGGACTGCGAGCTGTTGCGCTGCACGGTGTTCGACGCGTGGAACGTGTAGTTCACCGGGGTCGAGACGACGACCGTGTTGAGGATCTGCTTGTCGAGGCCCTCGGTCTTCGGGTCGTCGACCTCGAGGATCGCGCTGGCGATGCCCGCGGCCTTCGGCTGCGCCTGGATCTTGACGGTGACCGGCTTGTTCAGCGACAGCTTCACCTCGTCCGAGCCGAGGATCCTGAAGGTGCCGGCCGCGTTGTTCTCGAGGTGCAGCTCGTGGCGGATCGCCTTGTCGGCGCCCGACGTACGGGTGATGGTGACGTCGTACGTCTTCTTCTGACCGGCCTTCAGGCCGCCCTCGCGGTCGTAGATGCCGGTGCCGAAGCCCGGCGTCTTCAGCGCGAAGTCGAGCGCGGTGTCGACCGGCGCCTTGACGGTGTAGTCGTGGGCGGTGGCGCCCTTCCTGATGGACTTCCAGGCGTCCACGATGTTGATGGCGCCCGCGCCCTCCTCGTACGCCTGAAGACCCTTGATGTGGTCGGCGGTGGAGGTCAGTGCCGTGCGCAGGATCGCCGGGGTGAGCGCGACCTTCTGCTGCTTGGCGGCCGAGATCAGCAGCGCCGAGGCGCCCGCGGCCTGCGGGGAGGCCATCGAGGTGCCCTGGAGCATGGAGTAGCCGGCCGGCAGCGGGTAGCCCGCCTCGGCGACCGGGGAACCCTCGAGCCAGGTCTGCGTGGTGTTGATCGCGGCGCCCGGGGCGACGAGCGTCGGCGTGAAGCCGCCGTCCTCACGCGGGCCGCGCGAGGAGAAGGGCAGCAGCGCGTACTTCTTCGTCACCTGCGAGCCGTAGTTGGCGGCCCAGGTCTCCTTGGAGATGGCCGCGCCGACCGAGATCACCTTGTCGGCCAGACCGGGGTCGCCGATGGTGTTGGCGCCGGGGCCCTCGTTGCCGGCCGAGATGACCAGCTGGACGCCGTAGGTGTCGATGAGGCGCGTGTACAGCTCGGCGCGCGCGTTGTTGCCGTCGTTCAGACCCGGCAGACCGCCGATCGACATGTTGACGATGTCGACACCGCGGTTGGCGACCAGGTCGATCATGCCCTCGGTGAGGGCGACGTTGGTGCAGCCCGGGCCGAAGACGCAGGCGCGGGAGGAGACGATCTTCGCGCCGGGCGCGGCGCCGTTCATCTTGCCGCCGAACAGTCCGTTCGCGGCGGTGATGCCGGCGACGTGCGTGCCGTGCTCGCTGGCGATGAGACCGATGTTGGCGAAGTCGGCCTTCTTGCCGACCCAGTCGCCGCCGTACGGGTCCATCGGCACGTCCTTGCGGATCTGCACGACGAACGGCTGCCGCTCGGCGACGTCGGTCGCCGGGTTGTCGGTGCCGAAGTACCCGATCTGGTAGCCGTCCTTGTACGGCTTCATCGCGGTGTCGTCGGTGAAGTCGCCGTTGTTGTTCACGTCGACGGTGACCGTGCCGGCGGCCGCGTCGTACAGGACGCCCCACACGTCGGTGGTGTCGCCGTCGCGGTTGACGTCGCCCTTGGCGTCACCGCCCGCGGTGGCGGACTCCCGGAAGAGGTTGACCTGGTAGGAGCCGGCCTTCGCCGTCCAGGTCCGGCCGCCGAAGGTGAAGCTGGGCCCGGACACGGAGGTCGTCATCGCGCGCCAGGAGGCGTCGCTGTCGAGGATCGGGTCGGTCGCCGTCACCCAGTCGACGATCTTGCGCTCGCCGGTGGTGGTCTTCTGGAGCGCGGGGTGCGCCAGGTCCACACCGGAGTCGAGGATGCCGATGGTGACGCCGCGGCCGTCCGCCTTCGGGTTCTTCTTCACGAAGTCGACGGCGCCCGTCTCGAAGGACGGGTTGTACGGGTTCTCGGCGGGGGTCTTCTTGTTCGGCGCGGCGTAGGTCTTCGTCGTCGCGGCGGAGCCGGCGCCCTTCGCGGTGTCCGCGCTCGGCGTCGGGTCGTCGAGGGCGATGTCCTGCCGCAGGTCGATGGCGTGCACCGAGGACAGCTTGACCGCGGCGGCGATCGCCGAGTCGGCCTTGCCCGTCGGGACGGTGGCGCGGACGTAGCCGACCTTGTCGTAGGACTGGCCCACGGAGCCGCCCTTGACCGCGTCCAGCTCCTCGGCGACCTGCTCGGTCTGGCCGGGGGCGGTCGCGACCATCAGCGTGACGTTCTTGTCGCCGGCGGCCTTGGCCTCGGCGAGGAGGTCGGCGTCGTCGGAGCCGAGCTTGTCGTGGGCGGACTTCGCGCCCGGGTCGGCCGAGGCCGGGGCCTGGCCGGAGTCGGCCGAGAAGGCCATGGGTATCGGACCGGCCGCGGACAGCGCGGCCACCAGGCCCGCGGCCACGGCTATCCGGGCCACACGTCTTGCGCCCGATATCGGTTCACGCTGGGGGGTGAGGGTCATCGGCATCCCTTGTAGGTAAAGGAACGAGCACCACGTGACCAGGCCGTTCCTTCCTGATCACGGTCGTCCGGAATGCGGTCCCGGATGACCGCAAAGCTTTACCTAAGGGACAGCTGTTTGGGGAGAGTTGACCGAATCGATATGGATGTATGGGGAAAACCCTCTACGAGCCCCCTGTGCGAGGGCTGTCCGCCGATTGTGCGGATCGCGGCCGGGTCAGGCGTCCTTGGCGCGGGCGTAGTGCCGGGAGGCCTTCGCGCGGTTGCCGCAGGCCGCCATGGAGCACCAGCGGCGGGTGCCGTTGCGTGAGGTGTCGAAGAAGTGCAGTACGCAGGCCTCGTGCGCACAGCGGCGGATCCGGTCGGGGGCGCTGGAGAGCAACTCCAGGTAGTTCCGGGCGGCCAGCCAGCCGGGTCCCCAGGTGTCGTCCCTGAACTCGGCCCGCTCGCCGGGCCCTTCGGCGGTGAGGGTGGGCCGGATCCGCCCGTGTCCGAGCACGGTGTCGACGCCGACGGTGTCCGCCGGGCCGTCCACCGCGGCCTCGATCGCGTCCCGCGCCCGGAGGGTGTGCCGCAGCGTCGCCGCGTCGGCCGCGAAGCGCCCGTCCAGCCCGTTCGCGGCGAGCCACACGGCGAGCCCTTCCGGGTCCCGCAGCAGATCCTCCACGGCGCCCTCCCGCACCCAGCGCGTGTTGAGCAGGTCGAGCGCGAGGGGCTCGCCGGTGAGGGGGCGGGGGTCGGGGGTGGTGGCGGACATCGGGGCTCCTTCCGTGCTAACCGCTCAAGGGTATGTGACCGGTTGACATGGGTGATTCTAACCTTTAACTTGAGCATAAGAGGTTATTTTCTTGTGGACTGCTCGCGCACTGTCCGAGGGGTCCGCCGGGGCCGAGGAGGTCGAGCGACTCATGGGTGTCTACCACTCCGGCTCGCGGGCGGTTCAGGACCGCGTCGGGGTCCGTGACCTCGCCGATCACCTGGGCCGGGCGATCGGCGAGGGCATCAGGCCGGTCGTCGCCGCCTTCCTGGAGCTCCAGCCGCTGCTGGTGCTGGGCGCCGCCGACCCGGCCGACGGCCGGGTCTGGGCGTCGGCGGTCACCGGCGCCCCCGGCTTCGTCCGGGCCACCGGCCCCCGCCGGATCTCGGTCGCCACCGGCACCTCCGGGGCGTCGAGCGGTGCGGGCGGGCCCTCGCCGGCCGACCCCCTCGCGACGGCACTGGCCACCCCCGGGACCCCGGTGGGCACCATCGTCCTCGACCCGCGCACCCGTCGCCGTATGCGGCTGAACGGCCGGCTGCTGCCCACCCCGCGCGGCTTCGCCGTCGAGACCGACCGGGTGTTCGCCAACTGCCCCAAGTACATCCAGCGCAGGGAGACCTACGAGACGGTCGACCGCACGCCCGGCAGCCCGCTGCGTGGCGCCGAACTGACCGGTGAACAGCGGGACTTCCTCGCCGCCGCCGACACCTTCTTCCTCGCCACCCTCCATCCCGACGGCGCGGGCGCCGAACTCAGTCACCGCGGCGGCAACCCCGGCTTCGTGCACGTGACTTCACCGCGCACGCTCACCTGGCGCGACCACCCCGGCAACTCCATGTTCCTCACTCTGGGCAACCTCGCCAGGGACCCCCGCGCCGGCCTGCTGTTCCTCGACTGGACGACGGGCCGCACCCTCCAGCTCACGGGCGAGGCCCGCACCCGGTTCGCCCCCGACGGCGAGCGTACGGTCCGCTTCACCGTCACGGAGGCGGTCGACACCCCCGCCGCGCTGCCACTGCGCTGGTCCGCGCCGGAATACTCCCCTGCGAACCCGGACCCGACCGGCTAACGTCCCCCCATGCGCAAGAAGTCGAGGGTGGCTGCCTATGCCGTCTGCGTCCGTGACGGACAGCTCCTGCTCGCCCGCTCGCCGGCCGCCGACGGCACCCCCGAGTGGGTGCTGCCCGGCGGTGGAATGGAGCACGGCGAAGACCCCCTCGACACCGTCGTGCGCGAACTCGACGAGGAGACCGGCTACCGCGTCGAGGTGACCGGCCTGCTCGGCATCGACTCCTCCCACCGCACCTTCCGCCGTCGGGGACTTCGCCGTGCCGTGGACCACCACGGCGTGCGGGTCGTCTACGAGGTCCGGGTCGTCGGAGGCGAACTGCGCAACGAGGTGAACGGCTCCACCGACCTGGCCGCCTGGCACGACCTGGACGCGGTCCCCGCCCTCACCCGGGTCGGACTGGTCGACATCGCGCTGCGGCTGTGGCACGAACGGCCGCTGGACGGACGGGCGTTCGCACCCCCGCCGGCCGGCCCCGGAGCATGAGCCGAACCCCGTGCGCGATGCCCCGTGAACGTCACCTCTTCCGCAGCCACGGCACCAACTGCGCCACGCCCCAGGCAGCCTCCACGCCGAGGAACGGCCAGAGAACCCCGGGGGCTCCCTGGGCCAGCGCGTACGCCATCCACGCCGTGAACAGGGTGCGGGCGACGCCGTCGAGCAGTCCGTGCACCGCCAGAGGCCGGGCCAGGCGCAGAACGGCCCAGACGATCACGACCGACCCCATCAGATTCGCGAACAGCGTCTGGATCGGGTCGGTCTGCGGGAACGTGCCCAGCCCCCACGCCCGGCTCCACGACGACAGCACGTCATGGACCAGGGCGTACGTCCACGGCGTCGCGAAGCCGGCCGTGACGACGAGGTCGTACCAGGCGCTCGCGCGGACGACACGGAGACAGGAAGGGCCGCCGGGATCGAGGAGAGGTGCGGAAGTGGTCATGCGGCCGACGCTAAACACTGGACTACGCTCCAAGGTCAAGCGCCGGACCGCTACCCGACGGAGGCTCCCGCATGAGAATCGGAGAGCTGGCTGCCCGCACCGGCACCAGCCGCGACACCATCCGCTTCTACGAGCGGGTCGGCCTCGTCGAGGGCCGCCGACTGTCCAACGGGTACCGTGACTTCGCGCCGGAGACGGTGGAGTGGCTGGCCTACGTCCGTACCGCGCAGACCCTGGGGTTCACCCTCGCGGAGATCGCCCGGCACGGCGAGGAACTGCGCGAGGCCCCCGACTCCGCGGACGCCCTCTCCGCCCTCTTCGAGCAGAAGATCCAGATCGTCGACGCCCGCATGGCCGAGCTCGCCACCCTCCGTGCCGAACTCACCGACCGCGTCGGCACCGGCTGTCCGCTGCGGGCGGCGGGACGGCGTGACGCCCCCGCCTCATGACGCCCCCGCCTCATGACGGCATCACGGCATGACGGCATCACGGCATGAGGCGGGGCCCTCGGGTCACACCCGACGGCCCCTCCTCTCCCCTCCTGGGACCACCCCGGTCCGTCCCTACCGGGGCAGCACCACGACATACGCGGCCGGGTCCCTGTCGCCCGACGCCATCAACGCCGTGCGGATAACCGCCGCCTGCTGTTCCATCGCGTGCCTCAGCTTCTTCGGCGTGATGTACACGACCGTGATGCCGAGCCGCTCCAGATGCTCGCGCTTGCGGGCGTACTCCGACCAGAGCGCGTCCTCGTCCTGCCGCGGCGCCCGGGTGTCCAGTTCGACCGCCACCGCCTGCTCCGGCCAGTACGCGTCCAGACCGCCCAGGTGGGGACCGCCCGGCAGGCGCAGGTCCACGTTCCACACCGGGTCGGGCAGGCCGTAGTCGCAGACCATCGTGTAGAGCCGGTCCTCCGCGAACGCGCGTCCCTCCGCGAGCAGCGAGTCCACCGCGTCCACCACGTGCGGGCGGCTCAGCAGCTTGGCGTTGTTCAACTCCCGCACCACCGCCGTCGGTTCGCAGTGACCCCCGCGTACCGCCTCCGACAGCAGCCGCTGCACCACTGCCGCGTCCGTCAGCTGGGCCACCGCGTCGGCCAGCGCGCGGGGCACCGGCGCCACCGGAACCCCCGTGGCCTGCTCGGGAGCCGGCAGGGAGCCGGTACGGACGACGTGGGCGCAGCCCGTCGAGCGCAGCCGGCGCAGCCGCGGGACCAGGACGTCGATGTGCTCCAGGGACAGCAGCGGGGGAGCGGACGAGAGCCCGTGCAGGTTCAGGGCCGCCAGTCCGGTGATCATCGCCTCCTTGTACACCGGCCGGTGCGGATCGCCCGCGCCCGGCTGGGTCGGCACCGCGGGCGGCGGTGTCGCCGCGTCGCGGCCCGCGTACATCAGCACCGCGTGCAGCCGCTCCTCGCTGGTCGGCGGGCCCGGGTGGAGCAGGTACACGCCGGGGAGGAGCTGCTGCCAGGGGCCGCCGGGACGGCACTGCTCGTTCGCCTCGGCCACGGCGACGCCCTGCGCGCGGAGCTGGCCCGCCGTCGTGACGCGGCGCTGTACGTCCGAGAGGTGGCGGACGGGGCGGGGGGACGCCGAGGGAACCTGGGGGAGCGGGGTGTTGTGGTGGTTCATGCAACGGGGATTCCGCGTCCGGCCGGTCTCTTAACCGCTGTTACACGCCCGTCGACAAATCCGGACAAGCTCGCCCTAAAGGACGGGTGTTCGGATGCCGATGAGGCGCCGAAAACCCCTGGTCCCGAAGGGGGGAGCCAGGGGTTACGGGTCGGAATAACTGAATTCCGTAACGGTGACCGTCAGCGGAATTCATGGCCAAAGCTCAAGGCCGGGGCGCTCGGTCGGTTCAGGCCCCCGCGCCGCCCGCCTGCGCCCGCAGCGACCGCGCCAGGTCGTCGCGCGCCTCCAGCACCAGCCGGCGCAGCGCCGGGGCCGCCGACTCGTGCGCCGCGAGCCACGCGTCCGTAGCCTCCAGCGTCCGGGGGGAGTCCTGGAGCGACGGGAACAGACCCTTGACGACGTTCATCGCGATCTGGATCGACCGCTCGGCCCAGATCCGCTCGATCGACGCGAAGTACCTCTCCGCGTACGGCGCGAGCAGCTCCCGCTGCGAGGGCTGCGCGAATCCCGCGATCGTCGCCTCCACCAGCGCGTTGGACAGCGCGTCCGACTCCGTCAGCTGGGCCCACGCCTGCGCCTTGACCGCCTGCGACGGGCGGGCCGCGAGACAGCGGACCTGATGCCGCTTGCCGGACGCCGTGTCGTCCCGGGCCAGTTCGGCCGCCAGCGCCTTCTCGTCGGCGTACCCGTGCGCGACCAGCGGCTCCACGAACACCCAGCGCAGCTCCTGGTCCACCTCCAGGCCGTCGATCGTCGCCGTGCCCTCCAGCAGGCCCCGGAGCAGCTCGAAATCGGAGTCGGAGGACGCCACCGTCGCGAAGAAGCGCGCCCAGGCCAGCTGGTGCTCGCTGCCCGGCGCGGCCGCCCGCAGATTCCGCAGCGCGGTGCCGGCCAGCAGTTCCTCGCCCGTCCGCCGCCAGGACCGCGGCGCGTAGTGCACCAGCGCCGAGTCCGCCCACGCGTGCAGCATCTGCAGGACGCCGATGTCGGACTCGTGGTGCCCGAACCGCACCACCAGGTCCACGAAGTCGGGCGCGGGCAGCAGCGCGTCCCGGGTCAGGTTCCACAGCGCCGACCAGCACAGGGCGCGGGCCAGCGGGTCGGTCATCGAACCGAGGTGCTCGCGCAGCGTGGCCAGCGAGGTCTCGTCGAAGCGCACCTTGCAGTACGTCAGGTCGTCGTCGTTGACCAGCACCAGCTCCGGGGCCTCGGCACCCGCCAGCTCCGTCACGACCGTCCGCGGACCGTCGACGTCCGTCTCGGCGCGCGCGTACCGCACGAGACGTCCGTCCTCGCGGCGGTACAGGCCGATCGCCACCCGGTGCGGCCGCAGTTCGGGGTACGCCTCGGCGGCCTCCTGGACCACCGCCAGCTCGTCGATCCGGCCCTGCGGGTCCAGCAGCACCTGCGGGGTCAGCGAGTTCACGCCCGCCGTCTGGAGCCAGGACCGCGCCCAGCCGCCCATGTCCCGGCCGCTGGTCTCGGCGAGCACCGACAGCAGATCACCGAGGCGCGTGTTGCCGTACGCGTGCCGCTTGAAGTAGCGCCGCGCGCCCTCGAGGAACGCGTCCTGGCCGACGTACGCCACCAGCTGCTTCAGGACGGAGGCGCCCTTGGCGTACGTGATGCCGTCGAAGTTCAGCTTCGCGTCCTGCAGGTCGCGGATGTCGGCGGTGATCGGATGGGTGGAGGGCAGCTGGTCCGCGCGGTAGGCCCACGCCTTGCGGCGGTTGGCGAAGGTGATCCAGGCGTCGGTGAAGCGGGTCGCGCCGACGTTCGCGAACGTGCCCATGAAGTCGGCGAAGGACTCCTTCAGCCACAGGTCGTCCCACCACACCATGGTGACCAGGTCGCCGAACCACATGTGCGCCATCTCGTGCAGGATGACGTTCGCCCGCGCCTCGTACGACGCCTGCGTGACCTTGCCCCGGAAGATGTACTCCTCGCGGAAGGTCACCAGACCCGGGTTCTCCATCGCGCCGAGGTTGTACTCGGGCACGAACGCCTGGTCGTACTTGCCGAACGGGTACGGGTAGTCGAAGTGGTCGTGGAAGAAGTCCAGGCCCTGCTTGGTGACGAGGAAGACGTCCGCGGAGTCGAAGTGGGGCGCCAGACCCTTGCGGCACATCGCGCCGAGGGGGATCTCCAGCGTCGTACCGTCACCCAGGTCGCGCGTGTAGGTGTCCGTCACATAGTGGTACGGGCCGGCCACGACACAGGTGATGTACGTCGAGATCGGCTTCGTCTCCGCGAAGCGCCACACCCCGTCGGCCCGCTCGCCGACGCCGTTGCTCCACACCACCCACTCCTCGGGCGCCCGTACCTCGAAGCGGAACGGGGCCTTGAGGTCGGGCTGCTCGAAGCCCGCGAAGACCCGGCGGGCGTCGGCCGGCTCGTACTGGGTGTACAGGTACACCTCGCCGTCCTCCGGGTCGACGAAGCGGTGCAGGCCTTCACCGGTGCGGGAGTAGGCGCACTGGGCGTCGACGATCAGCTCGTTCTCCGCGGCCAGGTCCTCCAGCAGGATCCGGGCGCCGTCGAAGACCTCGCCGGGGTCGAGGTCGCGGCCGTTGAGGGAGACGGACGTCACACTCGGCGCGATCAGGTCCACGAAGCTCGACGCGCCGGGCTCGCTGCTGCGGAAGCGGATCGTGGTGACCGACCGGAAGGTGCGGGGCTCGTCCCCGGTCCGGTCGCCGACCGCCGACCGGATGTCGAGGGACACGTCGTACCCGTCGACGGACAGCAGGGCGGCCCGCTCCCGGGCCTCGTCACGGGACAGGTTCTCACCGGGCACGGCGATACTCCCTCAGTGCTTGAGCATGGGCTTTCGGACAGGAGTGATCCTGCCACGCGCCCCTGACGCGGGGCAGCAGGGAATGTGCGGCACGGACGCCGGTGTTCAGGGGGGAAAGGCTTATCTCATGAGGATTGCTCGAGGAGAGACATGTCGGAGAAGACCCCCGTCGACTTCTGGTTCGACCCGCTCTGCCCGTGGGCCTGGATGACCTCCCGGTGGGTTCTGGAAGTGGAGAAGGTCCGTGACATCGAGGTCCGCTGGCACATCATGAGCCTCGCCGTCCTCAACGAGCCCAAGATCGACGAGCTGCCCGAGGAGTACCGCGAGATGCTCGCGGTCAAGGCCTGGCAGCCGGTGCGCGTGGTCACCGCCGCCTGGCAGCTGCACGGCGCCGACGTCCTCGGCCCCCTCTACACCGCGCTCGGCACCCGCATCCACAACAACGGCGAGGGCCCGACCGTGGAGGCCATCGCCGGCGCGCTCAAGGACGTCGGTCTGCCCGCGTCCCTGATCGAGTACGCCGAGCAGTCCGACTTCGAGTTCGACGCCCAGCTGCGCGCCTCCCACAAGGAGGGCATCGAGAAGGTCGGCCAGGACGTCGGCACCCCCGTCATCGCGGTCCCCGGCCCCGACGGTGAGCAGATCGCCTTCTTCGGTCCCGTGGTCACCCCCGCGCCGAAGGGCGAGGAAGCCGCCCGCCTCTGGGACGGCACCCTCGCCGTCGCCTCGGTCCCCGGCTTCTACGAGATCAAGCGCTCCCGCACCAAGGGCCCCGACTTCAGCAACCTGTGACGGCAGTGGTGCCCCGCGAGCATCACGCGCGGGGCACCATGGACCCCATGACGGAGATCGACACCTCGGTACCGCACTCGGCCCGTATCTGGAACTACTGGCTGGGCGGCAAGGACAACTACCCGGTGGACGAGGAGGCCGGCGACGCCTACACCGCCGTCTTCCCCGGCATCGTCACCATCGCCCGCAGCAGCCGGGCCTTCCTCGGCCGCGGCATCCGTTATCTGGTCGAGGAGGCGGGCATCCGCCAGTTCCTCGACGTCGGCACCGGGTTGCCCACCGTCGACAACACCCACGAGGTCGCCCAGCGCCTCGCGCCCGAGTCGCGGATCGTCTACGTCGACAACGACCCCCTGGTCCTCGCCCACGCCCGCGCGCTGCTCACCTCCACCCCCGAGGGCGTCACCGCCTACGAGGACCTGAACCTCTACGAGCCCGCGCGCATCCTGGAAGCCGCGGGCCGCACGCTCGACCTGACCCGCCCCACCGCCCTGATCCTCAGCGGCATCCTCGGCCACGTCGAGAGCTACGACCGCGCCCGCGACCTCGTCCGCGCCCTGCTGTCCGGCCTGCCCTCCGGCAGCCACCTCTGCGTCAACGACGGCTCCCGCGGCACCGATCCCGCCTACGAGCAGGCCCAGGACGCCTACAACGAGACCGGGGCCGTCCCGTACTTCCTGCGCCCGGTCGAGCAGATCGAGGGCTACTTCGAGGGGCTCGAACCGGTGCCACCGGGCGTGGTGTCCGTCCCGATGTGGCGCCCGGACGGAACGCCCCCGCTGCCGATCGGCCAGCACGGCGGCGTGGGCCGCAAGCCCTGAGTCACGGAGGGCGCAACAGCCCCCGCTCCATGGCCACCACCACCGCCCGGGTCCGGTCGTTCACGTCGAGCTTGGCGAACAGGCGCAGCAGATGGGTCTTGACGGTGGCCTCCGAGATCACGAGACGCCGGCCGATCTCGGCGTTGGTCAGCCCGTCGGCGACCGCGCCGAGGACGTCCGTCTCCCGGGCGGTCAGCGCCTCCTGGACCGGGCGCCGCAGCCTGGCCACCAGCTTCTGAGCCACCCGGGGCGCGAGCACCGTCTCCCCGCGCGCCGCCGCCCGGATCGCGTCGACGAGCTGCTCGCGCGTGGTGTCCTTCAGCAGATAGCCGATGGCGCCGGCCTCCACCCCGCGCTCGATGTCCGCGTCCGTGTCGTACGTCGTCAGGATCAGTACCCGGGTGCGCGGATGGCGGGCGACGATCTCGGTCGTCGTGGTGACCCCGTCGAGCACCGGCATCCGCAGATCGACCAGAGCCACGTCGGGGTCGTGCCGCTCGACGAGGTCGAGGGCGGCACGGCCGTCGCCCGCCTCTCCGACGATCTCGATGCCGTCCTCACCGGCCAGCAGGGCCACCACCCCGGCCCGCATCACGGTGTGGTCGTCGACCACGACGACCCGCAGCGCCGCCACCTCGCTCATGCCGCTCCCTCCGTGCCCTGGACCAGCGGGATCGACGCCAGGATCCGCGTCCCGTCCCCGACCGAGCTGGTCACCGTCAGCCGTCCGCCCAGTTCCGCCACCCGCTTGCGCATCCCGTCCAGTCCGAAGCCCCTCGACTCCTCCACCACGAACCCGGCGCCGTCGTCGGTGATCTCCAGTTCCACCCCGTAGGGCCGCCGGGCCAGCACCACCCCGACCGTGGAGGCCCGGGCGTGCTTGCGCACATTGGCCAGGGACTCCTGGGTGCAGCGCAGCAGCGCGATCCGGGTCCGCTGGTCGCAGTCGAGGTCCGCCAGCACGGCGTCCACGGTGAGCCCGGTGTCCTCGACGAAACGATCCAGGACCCGCCGCAGCGCCGGTGCCGCGGGGCCCGCCACCGCGGCGCCCGCCTGCCCTCCCGAGCCCACCAACTCCCGTGCCTCCGCGAGGTTCTCGCGGGCCGTCGACTCGATCGACCGCAACTGCTGGGCGCTGCGCCCCGGATCGGCCGCCATCCCGGCCCGGGCCGCCTCCGCCAGCACCACGATCGACGCGAAGCCCTGCGCGAGGGTGTCGTGGATCTCGCGCGCCAGCCGCTCCCGTTCGTCCGCCGCGCCCTGCCGCTGGTGCGCCGCGGAGAGCTGCGCCTGCGTCCGCTCCAACTCCTCGATGAGCCGCGCCCGTTCGGTGCTCTGCGCGACCACCGAGTGCGCCCACAGCCCGATCAGCACCCCCACCGCGACGACGATGAGGGTGGACACGGCCGTCTCGCCGAGGAACTCCGCCGACCAGCCCTGCAGGAGCCAACTGCCCAGCAGCGTCGAGGCGGTGGCGAGCCCCAGGAATCCCATCGAGATCCTCGGGGTCCGCCCGAACATCCAGTAGTGCGGCAGCGTCACCATGAACAGCGCCGCGTAGCTGGTGCGCAGATACGCCAGCCCGCCGAGCGCGAGCACCAGCACCGTGAGATAGCCGTGCGGCCGTACCACGGGATTGTCCGGGAAGCGGTCGAGGATCGCGTAGCACAGCACCACGCTGCCCAGCAGCGCGAGCGCCTCGTACATGCCCCCGCCCGGCCGGCCCAGGGCGGCGATCCCGACGGCCATCGCCGCGAACAGCACCCAGCACACCGCGTTCCAGCGACGCAGGGAGGTGGCCCAGAAGGCGTCGGCGGAGGGCCCGGCGAGAGCGGTCATACCGATCAACGTACGTCGACCACCGGGCGCCCGGGGGGCACTTGGGCCCGCGGCTCCGCCGCCCCCCGCTCCGGTCGCGCCGGCCACCAGCTCCGCTCGCCCAGCAGCAGCATCGCCGACGGCAGGATCAGGATGCGTACGACGAAGGCGTCCAGCAGGACGGCCGCAGCGAGCACGAACCCGATCTGCTTCATCTCGATGATGTGCAGGAAGACGAAGCTCACGAACACCGTCGTCATCACGACCGCCGCGCTGGTCACCACGCTCGCCGACCGGCGGACCCCGTCGAGCACCGCCTGCCGGGTCGGGGTGCCCGCGAGCACGGCCTCCCGGATCCGGCTGACGACGAACACCTGGTAGTCCATGGAGAGCCCGAAGAGGATCACGAACAGGAACAGCGGGACCCGCGACCCGATCGACCCGGTGGAGCGGAAGTCCAGCAGCCCCTCGGCCCAGGTGTGCTGGAAGACGAGGACCAGCAGCCCGAGCGCGGCCGCCGCCGACAGCAGGTTCAGCGCCACGCCGATCAGCCCGAGGACGACGGAGCGGAACGCGTACAGCGTCATCAGGAAGGTCACCAGCAGCAACGCCCCGAGGACGAGCGGCAGTTTGCCGTTCTGGTGCGCCGGATAGTCGGTGTACCGGGCCACGTCCCCGCTGACGCCGTACTCGGCGCCGGCGATCCGGCCGACGGTGGCGGGCAGGTAGTCGTGACGCAGGTGGTCGAGCGAGTCGTAGGCCTGGTCGGAGTCGCCGAGGTACGGCACGCGCAGTTCGAGGGTGCTGACACGGTGGTCCGCGGAGGTGCGGAGCCGGGGCGTGCCGGTGAACAGGGGGTCGGCGTCCGCGAGCCGGGTCAGTGCGTCCAGGGCCTCGGCGACCTCGGCGGCCCGTGCCGCGTCGGCGCGCACGACCACCTGGTGGGTGACCCGGTGTTGCGGGAACGCCTCGTTGAGCCGGTCGTACACCCGCATGGCGGGGATCTCCCGGGAGTGGGTGTCCCGGCTCATCTCCGTGATGTGCAGGCCCGCCAGCGGGACGACGAGTGCCAGCAGGGCGAGGACGGAGACACCGAGGGTGGCGAGGGGGTGCCGGGCGGCGGGGCGCAGCAGCGCGGTCCAGACCCGGCCGCCGCTCTCACCCCTCTTGCCGCTCTCGCCCTTCCCTCCCCTCTCACCGCTCCCGCCCTTCTCACCGCTCCCGCCCTTCTCACCGCTCCCGCCCTTCTCACCGCTTCCGCCGATTCCGCCGCGGAGGCGGCGGACGGGCCTGCCTCGCTCCGCCCGGCGCGCGGACCTGCGCTCCGCCCGCTTCCCCAGCACCGTCAGCAGTGCGGGGAGCGCCGTCAGGGAGCTGGCCATCGCGACCAGGACGACCACCACGGTGCCGGTGGCGAGCGAGGAGAAGACGACGTCCGAGGCCAGGTACAGCGTGGCGGTGGAGGCGACGACCGCGAACCCGGAGACCATCACGGCCCGGCCCGAGGTGGCGGCCGCCAGCTCGACCAGGGCCTGCGAGCTCAGCCGCCCCCCGGAGCGGGCCCGCTCCTCGCGCTCCCGCTTCAGGTAGAAGAGCGTGTAGTCGACGCCGACGGCGAGGCCGATCATCAGGATGACGTTCGTGCCGACCCCGGTGTCCGGGGAGACGTGCGAGGCCACCATCGACAGGCCGACGGCCGCCGCGATCGACGACAGCGCGAGCAGCAGCGGTACGGCGGCCATGGTGAGCGAGCCGAACACGACCAGCAGGGTCAGCAGCGTGACCGGCAGGGTGATCTTCTCGGAGAGCGCGAGGTCGTCCCCGCGCTGTTCGTCGACGCCCTTGCTGATGGAGGGGCTGCCGGTCTCCTGGAGCAGCAGCTCCGGGTGGGCCCGCTGGACGGCCGTGGTCTGCGCGGTGAGCGCGTCGACCTTGTCCTTGGCGTCCCGCTCCTCGCCCCGCAGCGCAACCTCGACCATGAGGATCAGGCCGTCGGCGGAGCGGACCGGCGCGGCCACCTCGGCGACCTCGGGCAGCCGCTCCATCCGGGCGGTGAGGTCCCGGACGGCGGCGCGGGCCGCTTCGGTGCCGAGGGTGCCCGACCGCGCGGAGATCAGCACCTGCTCGGCGGATCTGCGCTCCAGCTGCCCCTCGGCCGCCATGGCCTCGGCCCGGCCGGCCTCGCCGACCCGGTAGTCGGCCGTCCTCGCGCTGTTCATCCCGACGGCGCTGCCGACCGCCAGGCAGAGCGCCACGAAGACCAGCCAGCCGACGATCGCCCGCCAGGGGTGCCGCGCGCTGGAACGCGCCATGCGCACAGTGAGTGAGTTCATGCCCAAAAGCCTGTCCGGCCAGGGCAGTTGGCGGACAGAGGTGCCCGGTTGAACTTCCCGTCCACCGATCGGTGGACCCGGAGGCTGGGGACATCCCCCGACGGCGCCGGGGGATCTCCCCTAGGTGGCCGGCTGCGGAGACGTCCGGAACTCCTCCGGAAGGTCGAAGCCGGACCGCCAGTTGAAGTAGGACTGCACCCGCACACAGCCTTCGCGGGTGCAGCGCCGGTACTTGTCGAGATCCGCCCGGTGCGCCAGCACCTGCGTCTGCGTCAGGGCGAAGGCCCGCTCGGCGCCGCGCAGGTGCCGGAAGTGCTGTTCGGTGTCCCCGCAGTTGGGGCAACGCCTCTTCGGAAGACCCATGCGGGCCACTGTCACCCGGCGACGCGGTCCTTGGGAAGCCCCCGGCCAGGGCATACGGGAGCGGCCCCACGAGTCATGTCCTCGCGGGGCCGCTCCTTCACTCCGCCTGCCGCCGTGAAGGGTGAGAAGACGATCACGAGGCAGGACGCTTCACGCTGCCTCAGGGGGCGAGCAGCAGTACGTCCGCGCGGGACTTCGCGGCCTCGTGTCGCCGGGCCACGTCCTGCCAGTTCACGACGGCCCACATGGCCTCGATGAAGTCGACCTTCTGGTTCTTGTACTGGAGGTAGAAGGCGTGCTCCCAGGCGTCGAAGACGAGGACCGGCACGGAACCCTGGCCGACGTTGCCCTGGTGGTCGTAGACCTGCTCGACGATCAGCCGGCCGCTGAGCGGCTCGTAGGCGAGGACGCCCCAGCCGGAACCCTGGGTGGTCGCGGAGGCCTTGGTCAGCTGGGCCTTGAAGCCGGCGAACGAGCCGAAGGACTCGGTGATCGCGTCCGCGAGGTCGCCGACGCCGTCCGCCGCGAGGGGCTCACCGCCGCCGTCGCCGGTCATGTTGGCCCAGTAGATGCTGTGCAGGATGTGGCCGGAGAGATGAAAGGCCAGGTTCTTCTCCAGGCCGTTCAGCGCCGCCCACTGCTCCTTGTCCCGGGCCTCCGCCAGCTGCTCCAGCGTGTCGTTGGCGCCCTTCACATAGGCCGCGTGGTGCTTGTCGTGGTGCAGCTCGATGATCTCCGGGCTGATCACGGGGGCGAGCGCGGAGTAGTCGTAGGGCAGTTCGGGCAGCGTGTAGACGGGCATGGCGGGGTCCCCTCAAACCTCTTATTGCAAGTGACTTGCAAGTGCAGGCTAGCAACAAGAAGGGGGTTCCGGGCAAGGGCATCCGGCGTGGCGGCAACGAAAAAGGCCCCCACGCGTCTTTCGCGTGAGGGCCGATGGGGCAACGGGAGCCGAGGGAACGGGGCCGAGCGCCGAGGGTCGAGGGTCGAGCGCCGAGGGTCGAGGTGGGAGATGAGAGGCGAGAGGGAGGAGAGGGAGCGGGGCGGGCAGGTCAGTCCGTGGCCCGCCCGTGCTCCTGCTGCTGCTCCTGCTGCCGACGCCGCTGCCAGGCGTACCCGACGGCCGCCAGGAACGCCGTCATCCCGCCCGACCAGTACAGCTGCACCCGGGTGCCCGGCTCCCGCGCCATCAGGACGAAGATCGTCGCCATTCCCGCCAGCGCGACCCAGGTGAGCACCGGGAACGCCCACATCCGGACGGCCGGCCGCTCGGGCGCCTCCCGCTCCAGACGGCCGCGCAGCCTCAGCTGGGAGCACGCGATGAAGATCCAGACGACCAGGATCACCGCGCCGATCATGTTCAGCAGCCAGGGGAACACATCGTCCGGACGCCAGTAGCTGAGCAGCACGCAGCCGAAGCCGAACACACAGGAGACGAGCACCGCGACCCGGGGCGCGCCGCCCGACACCCGGCCCAGCGCCCTCGGGCCGTGGCCCCGTTCCACCAGTGAGTACGCGATGCGCGAGGAGCCGTAGACGTTGGCGTTCATGGCGCTGAGCAGCGCGGCCAGCACCACCACGTTCATGACCTGGCCGGCTCCAGGGATGCCGAGACGGTCGAGAGCGGCGACGTAGGGGCCCTGCTCGACGACCGCCTTCGCGTCCCAGGGGACGAGCGTGACGATGACCGCCATGGAGCCGACGTAGAACAGCGCGATGCGCCACATCGCCGTACGGACCGCGCTCGCCACGCCCCGGACCGGGTCCTCCGACTCGGCGGCGGCGATGGTGACCGTCTCCAGGCCGCCGTACGCGAAGACGGACGCGAGCAGGCCGACGACCAGGCCCTCGCTGCCGTGCGGGAAGAGCTCGCCCAGATGCGAGGTCCCCGGGGAGTCCGTGCCCGGCAGGACACCGGCGACGGCCAGCACGCCCAGCACCAGGAACAGGGTGATCGCGCCGACCTTCAGGGCCGCGAACCAGAACTCGAACTCGCCGAAGTTCTTCACGGCGGCCAGGTTCGTCCCGCAGAACACCAGCATGAACAGGGCGACCCAGGCCCACTCGGGCGTGCCCGGCAGCCAGCCGGTGACGATCTTCGCGGCGCCGATGCCCTCCAGGCCGACGGCCGTGCACAGCAGGACCCAGAAGGCCCACCCCACGGTGAAGCCCGCCCAGGGGCCGAAGGCCCGCTCGGCGTGCGCGGAGAACGAGCCCGACGAGGGATACGCGGCGGACATCTCGCCCAGCATGCGCATCACCAGCATGACGAGCAGGCCGGAGAGGGCGTAGGCGAGGACGATCGACGGACCGGCGGCGGCGATCCCCGCCCCCGAACCGACGAAGAGACCGGCGCCGATGACGCCACCGAGGGCGATCATCGACAGATGGCGCTGTTTGAGGCCGTGGGACAGGGTGACGTCCGGCTCCGGTGGAGTCCCGACGGTGGTGCTGCTGGGCATGGGCGCGGCTCGTCCAATGCGTGAGATGGGCAAAAACGCCCACAGTCTGGGCAGCCCCTCCGCGTCGGCGGAGGGGCTGCCCAGCATCCGGACGGACCGGATACGCGGTGTGTCTAGGCCGCTACGGAGGTGTAGTGCGCCGCGTCGCCCTCGATCGAGTAGCTCTCCTTGCCGTCGATGCCGACCGGGATGTCACCCGCGACCGTGACCCGGTGCAGCCGGCGGGGCCGGCCGTCGTAGTTGTCGACCGCGTAGTGCTGGGTGATGCGGTTGTCGAACAGGACCAGCTGGTTCTCCGACCAGCGGTGGCGCAGGATGTTCTCCGGCCGGGTGACGTACGACTGGAGCAGGTCGAGGATCTTGCGGGACTCGCCCGGCGACAGCCCCACGATGCGCTGCGCGAACCCGCCGATGAACAGGCCGCGCTCCCCGGTCAGCGGGTGGACGCGGACCACCGGGTGGACCGTGCGGTACTTGATCGAGGTGAACTGGGCGCGCGCGGCGGCCTGTGCCTCGTCGACCGTCTCCTCCGGCACCGCGTAGTCGTAGTCGTTGGTGTGCTCGGCCCACAGGGTGTCGGCGAGCTGCCTGAGCGGCTCCGGCAGCTGACGGTAGGCCGCCGCCGAGCTGGTGATCAGCGTCTCGCCGCCGTACGGCGGGAGGACCAGGCTGCGCAGGGTGCTGGCCTGCGGCGGGTTGAGGACGAAGGTGACGTCCGTGTGCCAGTGGTTGGCGGCGCGGCCCCGCTCGCTGTCGACCGGCAGCACGTTCGGCGAGCCGTCGACGGCCGGCACGGTCGGGTGGGCGGTGGTGAGGTCGCCGAAGTGGCGGACGAAGGCCTGCTGGCCCGCGTCGTCCAGGTTCACGTCGTCGAAGACCAGGACCTTGTGGACGTTGAGCGCCTCGCGCAGGGCGGTGGAGGTCTCCTCGTCGAGGGGCTTCGCGATGTCGACGCCGGACACCTGGGCGCCGATGTGCGCGGTGACCTTGCGGATCTCGATGCTCATGGGAGGTTCCTTTCGGACGAGGGTCAGACGAGGACGGGTGCGGGAGCGTTCACGTACTGGTTGGCGGGGCGCGGCAGGCCGTACCTCTCGCGCAGGGTCGTGCGGGGGCCGTACTCCCTGCGCAGCAGGCCACGGGCGCGCAGGATCGGCACGACGTGGTCGACGAAGGCGTCCAGACCCGAGGGCAGCACCGCGGGCATGATGTTGAACCCGTCGGCGGCGCCCTGGGTGAACCAGCTCTCGATCGCGTCGGCGACCTGCTCGGGCGTGCCCGCGAAGGTGAGGTGCCCGCGCCCGCCGCCGAGCCGCCCGATCAGCTGCCGCACGGTGAGGCGCTCGCGCCGGGCCAGCTCCACCACCAGGGTGTAGCGGCTCTTGGCGCCCTCGATGGCGCTCTCCGGCGGCAGGTCGGCGGGCAGTTCGGCGTCCAGCTCCAGGGCGCCCGGCTCCAGCTGGAGCAGCTGCTCCAGCCGCTGGACCCCGTGCGTGTGCACGATGTGGTCCTCCAGGACCTGCTCGTTTGCCCGCGCCTCGGCCTCCGTCGAGCCGATCACCGGGACGATCCCGGGCAGCACCTTGATGTGCTCGGGATCCCGGCCGGCCTGCCGGGTACGGGACTTCAGGTCGGCGTAGAAGGCCTGCGCGTCGGCGAGCGTCTGCTGCGCGGTGAACACCGCCTCCGCGTACCGGGCGGCGAACGCCTTGCCGTCCTCGCTCGACCCGGCCTGCACCAGCAGCGGGTAACCCTGCGGGGACCGCGGGACGTTGAGGGCGCCCTCGACACTGAAGTACGTCCCCCGGTGCCGGGGCGGGTGGACCTTCGCGTCGTCGCCCCAGACGCCGGACGCCTTGTCGGCGACGACCGCGTCGTCCTCCCAGCTGTCCCAGAGCTTCAGGGCCACGTCGAGGAACTCGCCGGCCCGGGCGTAGCGCTCGGCGTGCGCGGGCTCGGCGTCCAGACCGAAGTTGCGGGCGGCCTCAGCGCCGGCGGTGGTGACGATGTTCCAGCCCGCCCGGCCGCCGCTGATGATGTCGAGCGAGGCGAACTTACGGGCCAGGTTGTAGGGGGAGTTGTAGGAGGTGGAGGCGGTGGCGATGAGGCCGATGTGCCGGGTGGCCGTCGCCAGCGCGGTCAGCAGCGTGAGCGGTTCCAGGGCGCCGGCCGGGCGCTGGGCGATGGTGCCCCACAGCTGCGGGCCGTCGGCCAGGAAGAGGGAGTCGAAGGTGCCGCGTTCGGCGATCCGGGCCAGGTGGACGTAGTGGTCCAGCTCCACGTGGGCGTACGGGTCGCTCTCCGGGAGCCGCCAGGACGCCTCGTGGTGGCCGGTGTTCATCAGGAACGCGTTGAGGTGGAGCTGTCGTCCGGGGTGTGCCGTGGTCACTTGTGGTCCTCCGTGACGCCCAGGGCGGCGAGCAGCCGTTCGCGGTACTCGCCGAGCAGCGGGTCCCGGTACGAGCGCGGGTGCGGGCGGTCGATGGTCAGGTCGAGGCCGATACGGCCGTGGTCGAGGACGAGAACCCGGTCGGCGAGCACGATCGCCTCGTCCACGTCGTGGGTGACGAGCAGCACGGAAGGCCGGTGGCGCTTCCACAGCTCGCGCAGCAGGGTGTGCATCTTGATCCGGGTGAGGGCGTCCAGCGCCCCGAACGGCTCGTCCGCGAGCAGGAGTTCGGGTTCGCGGACCAGTGAGCGGGCCAGTGCGGCTCGCTGTGCCTCACCGCCGGACAGCTCGTTGGGCCAGGCCCGCTCGCGGCCCTTCAGCCCCACCTCGGCGAGGGCCTCGCGGCCCTTCTGCTCCGCCTCCTTGCCGTCGAGGCCCAGCAGTACGTTGTCCAGCACCCGCCGCCAGGGCAGCAGCCGGGAGTCCTGGAAGACCACCGACACCCGCTCCGGGGCGGTGAGCTGTCCGCTGCCGACGACCTCGTGGTCGAGGTGAGCGACCGCCCGCAGCAGGGTGCTCTTGCCGGACCCGCTGTGCCCGAGGAGGGCCACGAACTGGCCGGCGGGGATGTCCAGGTCGATGCCGTCGAGAACCGTGCGGTCCTCGAACGACCTTGTCAGGCCGCGCAGTTGGACGGCGGCGGAGCGGGTCAGCTGCTCAGTGTGCGGCGCCACGACAGCACCCTCCGTTCGATGAGACGGACCGCGGTGTCGGAGAGGAGACCGAAGACGCCGTAGATGAGGAGGCCGACGAGGATGACGTCCGACTGGCCGTAGTTCTGGGCCTGGAACATCATGTAACCGAGGCCGCTGGTGGCGTTGATCTGCTCCAGGACCACCAGTCCCAGCCAGGAGCCGGTCACCCCGAGCCGGAGTCCCACGAAGAATCCGGGCAGGGCGCCGGGGATCACGATCTGCCGGATGAACTGGACCTTCGACAGGCCCTGCACTTCGGCGAGTTCGACGAACCGGTGGTCGATGCCGGACAGCGCGGCATGCGTGTTGAGGTAGATCGGGATGTAGACGACGATGGCGATGATCGCGATCTTGAAGGTCTCGCCGATGCCCAGCCAGAGGATGAACAGCGGGATCAGCCCGAGGGTGGGGATCGCCCGGTTGAGCTGCACGGTCCCGTCGATCAGGGCCTCCCCGGACCGGGTCAGCCCCGAGGCCAGCGCGAGTGTCACCCCGGCGGTCAGGCCGATCGCGAAGCCGTAGGCGGCGCGCTCCAGCGAGGTGAGGACGTCGGTGGTGAGCGTCCCGTCGGTCCACAGGTTCACGCCGGTCCGCAGCACCGTCCAGGGCGCGGGGATCGCCCCGGTGTCCAGCTGCCCGGCGGCCGAGGCGGCGGCCCAGAGGGCGATGAGCAGCAGGGGTCCGACGAGCCGGGAGGCGGGCCACGGTTTGCCGGGAGCCAGTCCACGGCGTCGTTGTCGGCGGCGGACCCGAGGACCGTCGTCGGCGGTGACGGCGACGGCGGGGAGCGTGGTCGTGGTCGTGCCGGTGGTGGTCGTGCTCGTGCTTGCGCTGGTGGTCATGGCGGTCAACTCCGGTACTCGGCTGCCACGGACTTGGCGGCGATGCCCTCGAAGCGGTGGTCGAACAGCGAGGAGACGTCGAACTTCTTCACGAAGCCGCCCTCCGCGAGGAGGTCCGCGGTCTCCTGCTCCCACTTGATGGCCTCGTCCCAACTCGGCGGGAACAGCGGCTTGTTGGCGAGCGCGGTGATCGACTTGGCCTGGTCGAGGGTCAGGTTCTGCGTCTTGACGTAGAACTCCTCGTTCCAGGCGTCCGGGTTCTCGTAGCTCCACACCAGGCCCTGCGCCCACTGCGGGATGTACGCGGCGACGGCGGCGGCCTTCGCCTTGTCGTTCAGCACGGACGCCGGCGCCCACAGCAGGCTGAGCAGGTCGACGACGTCGGTGGTGATGATCCGGGCGCCCTTGGACTCGTACTGCTTGAGGTAGGCGGGCGACTGGGTGTTGCCGAGCGGGGCGATGTCCACCTGGCCCGACTGAAGGGCGGTGAGGAACTGGTTGCTGGTCAGCGGGACCAGCTTCACGTCGTCGTACTTCAGGCCGGCCTTCTTCAGCGCCCGCAGCAGGACGACGCCCTGCGCCTGCCCCTGCGAGAACGCCAGCTTCTTCCCGCGGAAGTCGTCGACGGTCTTGATGTCGCTGCCCGGCTTGGTGGCGAAGACGTAGTTCGGCCTGCGGGTGATGTTGATCGCGACGATTTTCGCGTCGAACCCCTGGTAATGCGCCTGGATCGGCGGAATGCCCGCGTTGTTGGCGACGTCCAGGGACTTCGCGCGGAAGGCGTTGATGACGTCGGGACCGGCCCCGATGTTCAGCCAGTTCGACACCGTGAAGGGCAGTTCGGGCAGCTTCGCCAGCTTCAGCTGCAACTGCTGCGCGCCCTGGTAGGAGGCGATCTTCAGGCTCGTGCCGGCGGGCACCTTGTCGGCGAGCGGGGCCGTGGAGGCGCCCTCGCCACCGGTTGCGGCACTGCTCTCGGCGCAGCCGCTGAGCCCGGCGACACCGGCGGCGGCGCCCAGCAGGGAGGCGAGGAAGAGACGCCGGTCGACACCGGACGTACGGGAAACAGGCACGGGAGAACCCCCAGGGGAAAACGGAGACAAGGCAGGCGGAAGCCGGCGGAGGAAAGCGGGTGTGGCAGAGGCCGCAAGGGCCTGCGGGAATCGAGAGGAATTCGCAAGAAGTCCGCAGGAGACCCGCGGGAGATCCGCAGAAGATCCGCAAGGAACCTGCGAGGAATCTGCAACAAGACCGAAACGAAACCTGCGGCTAAAGGCAGGAGAAGGGCGCGCTCCCGGCGCACCGGGGCGTCAGCAACAGAAGGTGCGACAGCTCATGAGAAAGATGTTCCTGTCCACGTGTGGGGCCTGTCAATATTCGGAGTTTCTGAATTAACTCGGCTCAGGCGGGACGCCCGCGGGACACGGCCGGGACGAGGCCAGCGGATCCCGGTAGAGCACGTCCAGGGCCACCGCCCCGCCCGCCACGGCCAGCACGGAGTCGGGGAAGCTGCTCGGCGAGACGGCGGCGGAGCGCCCCGCCCCGAGCTCGTCCCGCAGCGCGGCGAGACAGTCCTCCCGGAACAGCACGCCCACCTCGGTGACGACGACCCGCTCCGGATTGAGCACGTCCAGCAGCAGCCCGGCGGCCCGGCCCACCATCCGCGCCCGCTCCCGCAGCAGCCGTACGGCCACCGGGTTCCCGGCCTCCGCCGCGGCGACCACGTGCATCGGGTTCACCCCGTCGATCACCCCGGCCTGCCGGGCCCGCCGGCACAACGTCCGCTCGCTCAGCTCCACTTGGAGGCAGCCGACCCGGCCGCAGGCGCAGGGTTCCGTGCCGCCGGCCAACGGCAGATGCGCGATGGCGCCCGCCTGCGAACGCGGCCCGTGGTGCACCTCGTCGTTCGTGGCGAACGCCGCGTCGACCATGTTCCCGACGAACAGATGCAGCACGCTCAGGTTGCCGCGCGCCTGCCCGAACAGCCGCTCGGCGTTGACCAACGCGCGGGCGTGTCCGTCCACCTGGACCGGCAGCCCGGTGTGCGCGCCGACCGCCTCCCGCACCTGCACGTCCCGCCACCCGAGCAGCGGATGCTCGACGACGGTCCCCGAATCGCTGTCCACCCAGCCGCCCACGGCGACCCCCACGCCGAGGGCCCGGCAGCCGGGGGCCTCCCCCAGCAGCGCGCCGAGCCCGTCGGCGGCCCGCGCCAGCACCCCGGACGGTTCGAGCCGGCCCCGATGCTTCAACTCCCGCCGGGCCACCACCCGGCCGCGCAGATCCAGCAGCGACACGGTCGTGTAGGGCACCGCCACATGCACCCCGCCCACCACGAACCGCGAGTCGTCCAGATCCACGGGAACGTGCGGCCTGCCCACCCCGTTGCTGCGCCGGGGCACCGCCGCCTCCCGGAGCAGCCCGAGCCCGGTGAGCCGGGCACAGTGGTCGGTGACGGAAGCGGGGGACAGTCCGGTGAGCCGGGCGATGGTGGAGCGCGCGACCGGCCCGTGCTCCAGCACGGACCGCAGGATCACGCTGGCGCTGGTACGCCGCCGGTCGCTGTCGGCGACCCGGGTGACGGGAGAGGGCGGGGCGGGAGGAGCCGCGGTACGGGGCATGGGGAACTTCCTCGGAAGTCGGGAGCCGGTCCGACACTGCGCCGTCTGTGGAGCGCGGCGCGCCGGATGATCGGCTCCGCCCGCCTCACACCGGAGGGCGACAGGCGGCCGCGCCCACGCGTCGCAGGTCGACATGGCGACGCGACGAGAAGTTCAGGGCCTGGGCCTGGGCAACCATGGCTCGAAGCTAGCAAAGGGGCTCGGCCCTGCCCAGATGGCGACCGACGGGCGAGACGGCCCGCCGTTCGGTTGGCGAAACCCTACAGAGACCGCCCGGGGCACCCGCGTAGCCCGGACCACTCCACCTCAGTGACCAGGGTCACCCCGTACCGCGTGTAACCCCCACCCTTTGTCAGGAGCCCACCAACCTCCGGTTCGACCGTTTGTCGACCGCGGACGGTGATCGCCCCGACCGCCCTGGGATAGCGTCGCCGTGTCCCGTCCGTCCCGATCTCGCGGAGTCCCCATGAGCACCGCCGCCGTCACCCCCGCTCGTCCCGGAAAGGTCCTCGCCGACCTCCTCCCCGCTTCCCGTGTCCGGGACATCGCGCTCGTGCTCGGCGGTGCCGCGCTCACCGGCCTCGCGGCCCAGATCGCGGTCCCGGTCCCCGGCTCCCCGGTCCCGGTGACCGGCCAGACCTTCGCCGCGCTGCTCGTCGGCACCACCCTCGGCGTCCGCCGGGGTGTCTCCTCCCTCGCCGTCTACGCGATGGCCGGCCTCGCCGGTGTGCCGTGGTTCGCGAACGGCACCTCCGGTGTCTCCGTCTCCTTCGGCTACATCCTCGGGATGATCCTCGCGACCGCCGCCGTCGGCGCCCTGGCCCGCCGGGGCGCCGACCGCTCCGTGCTGCGCATGGCGGGCACGATGCTGCTGGGCGAGGCGATCATCTACCTCGTCGGCGTCCCGTACCTGGCCTACGCCGCCGACATGAGCGCCTCCGCCGCGATCGCGGCCGGCCTCACGCCGTTCCTGATCGGCGACGCCGTCAAGGCGGCCCTGGCGATGGGCCTGCTCCCGACGGCCTGGAAGCTCGTCAAGGAGTAACCGCCCCCAGGCGATGACGAAGGGGTTCGCCGGGCCGGGTCGCGTCACGCGACCCCGCCCGGCGAACCCCTTTCGCGTGGGGCCCGGTCAGCTCTCCCGCCGCTCCGGCCGCCGCTGGGACCACCACAGTCCGGCCGCCCCCGCCGCGAGCAGTGCGCCTCCGGCCGCGCCGAGCGGCAACACGTCCCGCCCGACACCGGTCTTGGGCAGTTCGTCGCCGCCGGGACCCACCGGCGTGTTGTCGGTGCCGAGGAGCAGCGGCGTGGCGGGCGCGTTCGGCGACGGGTTCGTCGTACCGAACGGCACCGGTCCCTGCTGCCAGAACGTCTTCTTCCCGTCGGCGGTCTGGACGGGCAGACAGATCTTCCCGGTCTTGCTCAGGTCGAAGGTCGCGTCGACGGCGTACGACTTCGACGCCCCGGCCGCGAGATTGTCGACGGGGCAGGAGAAACCGCTGTTGGATCCCTCCGGAAGATCCTTCTCCGCGATGGCGTCACACCCCTGAACGCTTTTGACTGCAAGGCCGTCGAAACCGACGACCAAAAGCCTTATCTGTCCGCTGTCCTTGGTCCCCTCGTTCTTCACCGTGGCGGTGATCGCCGTTTTCCCGGAACTGTTGTCGACCGAGATCCGCTCCGGCAGTGTCGTCGTCGTCTTCACGCCCGCGGGCGCCTCGTCGACGGGCTTTCCCCCCTTGCCGCTTCCCGGCCCCTGATCGTCCGCCCCGGCAGGGAAGGAAAGGATCAACACCGCCGAGAAAGATGCCACGACCAGCGATCCGGCGACGGTCGTCGCACGACGAGAACTCATGTTCGCCCCCCTTGGCTGCGCCTGAATTCGCAGTACTGGAAGAGGTACCACAAGATTTCTCCACACTATGCTGATAGGACCGTAAGTGTGACTATTGTGTTCCGGAGCCGGGCAATGGAGGGGGTGCAGCGGATTGCCGGGAAATGTGGGAAACGCAGAGAATCCGGGGAACGCAGAAAATTCCGGGAGCGGTGGTTTCTCCGGGTTACTGGTGACGGGGCGCTACCGGCTGGTCGAGAGTATTGGCCAGGGGGGAATGGGGCGCGTGTGGCGAGCCACCGACGAGGTGCTCGACCGGCAGGTCGCGGTGAAGGAGATGCGCATCGACGGCCTCGACTCGGAGGACACCCGCACCCGCCGCGAACGCACCCTGCGCGAGGCCAGGGCCACCGCCCGCATCGACCATCCCAACGTGGTGCGCGTCTACGACGTCGTCGACGAGGGCGAACGCCTGTGGATCGTCATGGAGTTGGTGGCCGGCCGCTCCCTCGAACGGATCATGGCGGAGGAAGGCCCGCTGGGCCCACGTGAAACCGCCCGGATCGGCCTGGGCCTGGTCACGGCCCTGCGCCAGGTGCACGCGAGAGGAGTACTGCACCGCGACATCAAACCGGGCAACGTGCTGGTGGAGAGCGGGGGGAGCGGGGGGAGCGGGGGGAGCGGGGGGG
>LJCX01000024.1 GCA_001298545.1 Actinobacteria bacterium OV320 | reverse complement strand
GGGGGGCTGGGGGCGTGGTGGTCGCTGCGGCCCCCCCCGCCGCAGTACCCGCCGGAGCCGAGGGAGTGGCGGCCCCCGGCTTGTAGTCGGCGAAGAAGTCCCACCAGGCACGGTCTACCGAGTTCGGGTCCTGGAGGTACTGCTGATAGATCTCATCGACGAGCCACTCGTTCGGCCCGAACGCGGCAGCGGGATTCTTGCCCGCTTGGTCTGCGTCGGTCGAGATGCTCGATGCGTTACTGGGGGACTGTGGCGACACGGCGGCAACCGCCCTCTTCCGCTTCACAAGGTGATGGACAGCGGGAATAAAGGCTACGCCCCCTGGAGGGGGAAGGTCAGGCCGGGCCGGTGCATCGTCGCGTAAGTCACATCGGAAAGAGCGTTTCACCGCTGTAAATGGCGGGAAACAAGCGCGGTTGCGCGTCAAAAGGGGTGCGTTGATGCAGGTCGCGCACGCTGAGCGTGCGGACCCGTGCCGACCTGGGACGGTCCGCTGCCTGATCACACGTGTCCGACTGCGCGAACGTCCGTGGATCTTGTGGCTCCGGTTCGAACTTTACGTCAACTTGGGACGGAAAACTCTCCCGGAAGGGTGACAAGAATCCGGCAGCCCCGCTCGGATTCGGCCACTCCGATCCGGCCGCCGTGAAGATCGACCGCCCAGCGGGCGATCGCCAGCCCCAGCCCGGTACCGCCGTCGCTGCCCGGCCCGTGCGGCCGGCGGACGGCTCCCCGGTTGAACCGCTCGAACACCCGGCGCCACTCCGAGCGCGGGATGCCGGGCCCCTCGTCCAGGACCTCGAGCTCCAGCGACTCCGGCAGCGGCCCGCGCCGCGCCTTCACCGTCACCCGTCCGTGCGGCGGGCTGTGCTTGACCGCGTTGTCGATCAGGTTCGCGACGACCTGGTGGATCCGCTCCGGGTCCGCGTGGGCGGTCAGCTCCGGCGGGGACACATCCAGGTGCAGATGGACGTCGGTGCGCGTGTGGTTGCCGCCCGAGCCCATCGTGGCGCGCGCCGAGGCGACCATGTTGGCCTCCTTCAGCACCCCGGACAGGTACGGCCACACCTCGAAGCGCCGTTTGCGCAGCGGGACGACGCCGTTGTCCAGGCGGGACAGGTCCAGCAGCGTCTCCACCAGCCGCCCGAGCCGCTCCGTCTGCTTCAGGGCGGTGCGCATCGTCTCGGGGTCCGCCTCGGCGATGCCGTCGACGACGTTCTCCAGGACGGCGCGCAGGCCGGCGATGGGCGTGCGCAGCTCGTGCGAGACGTTGGCCACCAGCTCCTTGCGCTGGAGGTCCTGTGCCTCCAGCTCGTCCGCCATGACGTTGATCGTCTGGGCCAGGTCGCCCAGCTCGTCGCCGCGGTTCTCACTCACCCGGCGGGTGTAGTCGCCGTGCGAGATGGACCGGGCCACCGTGTTCATCTCGTCCAGCGGCGCGGTGAGCGAATGCGCCACGAACTGCGTGATCAGCAGTGTGGCGATCATCGAGAAGACCGTGATGAAGCGCAGCTCCGTCTTGGTGTGCACCGCGATCACCGACAGGCCGGTGGTGATCAGTACCGAGACGACGACCAGCGCACCCAGCTTGGTCTTGATCGAGAACGGCCGTACCCGGCCCCAGGGCTCCCCGGGGCTTCTCGGCCCGTCCGGCCCGGAACTCATGGCGTCGGGGTCTCCAGCGCGTAGCCCACGCCGTGCACCGTGCGGATGCGCTCCGCGCCGATCTTCCGCCGCAGCGCCTTGATGTGGCTGTCGACGGTTCGGGTGCCGGAGGCGTCCGCCCAGTCCCAGACCTCCGCGAGGAGCTGCTCACGGGAGAGCACCGCGCGCGGGGTGTTCGCCAGGCAGACCAGCAGGTCGAACTCGGTGGGCGTGAGGTGCACGTCCTCCGAGCGCACCCGCACCCGGCGCTGCGCGTGGTCGATCTCCAGCTCGCCGAGCCGCAGGATCCCGCTGCGCGGGGTCGTCGCCGCGATCGCGGCCCGCTCCACCCGGCGCAGCAGCACATGCACGCGTGCCGCCAGCTCCCGCATGGAGAACGGCTTGGTCATGTAGTCGTCGGCGCCCACGCCGAGCCCGACCAGCATGTCGGTCTCGTCGTCGCGCGCGGTGAGCATCATGACCGGCACCGGGCGCGAGGCCTGCACACGACGGCAGACCTCCAGACCGTCGAAGCCGGGCAGCATGATGTCGAGGATCAGCAGGTCGGGCTGCCAGGCCTCTGCCGTGTCGACGGCCGCCGGGCCGTCGCCCGCCGTTTGCACGAGGAATCCCTCGGCGCGCAGGCGGGCCGCGATGGCGTCGACGATCGTCGGGTCGTCCTCGACCACCAGGACGCGCCGCTGCGCGCCCGGCGTCGCCGTCGCCGTGCTGTTGTGTGCGGTGTGTGTCTGCTCCATCGCCCGCCCCTGAGTGTGCTTTCCGGAACCAGTGGGGTGATCCCATGTCTGCGCATGACTGCGGTTGACGCGTAAATGATCGGCGTCAGGGGTGCAGCGTACGGGGAGTCACCACGGCTTTGCTATCCAGGTCGGACGGCGAGATGTACGACGTCCGGCACTCCTCGGGCAACCGGGATCTCTTCGGTACGCACCTGTTGGAACCCGGCATTCCTCATGGTTCCCTCGAATTCCGGAGAGGGTCGGGCGGACCACACGGCCAGTACCCCACCGGGTCTCAACACCCGTGCGCAGCTTGCGAGTCCGGCCGTGGAATAGAGGCTGTCGTTGCCCTCGGTGACGGTCCAGTCGGGCCCGTTGTCGATGTCGAGACATACCGCGTCGAACGTGTCGCATGTCTCATTGACGTAGTCGAGCAGATCCGCTTCGACGATCTTCGATCGGGGGTCGGCGAGCGCGTCCCCGGAGAGGGCGGCCAGCGGGCCGTCGAGGTGCCAGTCGATGACGGCGCGCTCGCGCTCCACGACCGTGACGGCGCCCCAGCGGGGATCGGCGGCGGCATGCGCGAGGGAGAAGCCGACGCCGAGGCCGCCGATCAGCAGCTCGGGCGAGCGCCGGCCGTCCAGCGCGTCCAGCGCGGCGTCGACCAGGAGCCGCTCCGAGCGGCCGTCCGAGGTGTCCATCAGGAAGCAGCCGTTGGCGATGATCTGGAGCAACTCCCCGTGCCGGCGCAGGACGACCTCACCGTAGGGGCCCTCGCGACGGTCCAGCACTTCGGGCGCGTCGGGGATGTCGTACGGGATGGGCATCGGCCCATCCTGGCACTTCCCTGACGGTTTGTTGAGGGATTTCCGTGGGCGGCGGGTGAGGTTGACGTACAGCCGTTCGGAACGGGCTCGGAGTGGCTTCCGAGCGGCTTCGGGGCGTGTGGGAACCGGCTGGGGAAAGTCTCGGAGCTTGCTGTGAATCGGCTCGGGCGTGGTGTCGGTCACAGACAGCGGACCTGGGCTGCGCGAAAGGTGGGGTGGAACGGAAGGAGCGCCGCACGGTGGAACGCACGGCCGCACCCACGAGCCCGCCGCTGCCCGACGTCCGCGGGCTGCTGGACGGCATCCCGGGCCAGCGCCCGTGGCCCCCCATCGAGCCCCACGCCGAGCCCCACGCCGAGCCGCCCGCCGAGGCGGCCGCGCGCCGCCGGTACCGGATCCCCGTCCCGTTCACGCTCTCGTACGCGGCCGTCCTGGCCGTCACCTCCTTCCTCACCGCGCATGTCGGCCCCTCCCTCGTGCACGCCCTGCACCAGGGCTCCAGCACCGATGTCGCGCATCTGGTGCGGACACCCGTGCTGGTGCTGGTGGCCAGCGCGCTCTGGGTGGCGGGCGGCTTCGCCTCCCCCTTCACGCTCGGCTTCCTGGCCGTCCTGACGACGCTGGAGCGGCGCATAGGCGGCGTCCGTACGGCCGTCGTCTTCCTGCTCGGGCATGTCCTGGCCACCCTCGCGACCGAGGTGCCGGTGGGCCTGGCCGTGCTCGTGGGCCGGCTGCCCGACAGTTCGCTGCACCGCCTCGACTACGGCATCAGCTTCGGTGTCGCCGCGAGTGTGGGCGCCCTGGCGGGGCTGCTCGGGCCGTGGCTGCGCTGGCCGCTGCTCGCCGCCTTCGGCGGGATGCTGCTCCAGGACCTGATCGCCTTCACCGACCCGATGACGAACTGGGGACACCTGATCGCGCTGGCGATAGGCGTCGGCACCTGGCCGTGGCTCCGGCACCTGCCGCGGTCCCTGCCGCTTCCCCCGCCGCCGACCGCCGGCCCGGCGCCGACCGTCACTCCGGCCACTGACGGTCACTCCGGCAGCTGACCGTCCTCCGGCCGCTTCCCCCGGCGTCGACCGTCCTCCGGCCGCTTCCCCCGGCGTCGACCGTCCCTCCGGCCGCTTCCGGCTGTCGTCGCGGCCGCTGACCGTCACCTCGACCGGCGGTCGGTGCCGGTCGGTGCCGGTCAGTCGTCGTACTGGACCGTGCCGTCCGTGTGCAGGGTCGGGTGGAGCTTCATGGGGCCGTACTCGTCGAGGTCCGACGGGCGGGGCGGCTCGGGGCCGTCGGGCCCCAGGCGGACCATCCGCTCGACACGGCAGATCCGGAACAGGCGGTCCTCCACGCCGGCCTCGTCGGCCCGGCCGGCCGCCCGGAACCTCTCCGCGGCCCGCGCGTACAGGGCCTTCTTGTGCTCGTCGAAGCGGTAGAGCATCGCCCAGACGCGGGCCATCCCCTCGTACAGCGAGCGGCGCGCCTCGTGCGGGGTCGCCGCCAGGGACCCGCACGGGGTCCAGTCGGACCCGTCGCGTTCGGCCACCGAGAAGCCGACCGGCAACCGCACCACGTCCGGGTGCGTCCGGGCCGCCCACTCGGAGTCCGCGCGCACATCGGGAGGGAAGCGGTCACCCGTGTACGTGAAGTCGCGCAGGCCCAGCCGGAGGGCGCCCGCCATCGGGCCCTCGTCCCGGTCGGGGTCCAGGACGTACCCCACGTCCGGCGACGGGGCGGTGCCCGGGTCCTCCCACGACGGGCTCACCGGCTCGACGTCGGTGGGCCGGGGCGGCTCCGGGCCGTCGTCGCCGGTCCGGGCGAACTCGTCGCCGCGCACCACCCGGTAGCGCACGCCCAGCGCCTCCACCTCGTCGGCCGGGGCCCGCTCCAGCACGGCCACGGCCGCCAGCAGCTCGCGCCGGGCGGCCGGGTCGTCGGTGCCGTCCTTCGCCTTGAACCACAGGTGCGAGTTGAGCCCGTCCCGGGCCTGCTGGGGCATGCCGTCCACCACCGGTTTCAGCAGCCGCCAGCCCGGCTCGGCGGCCGTCCGGTCCCGTGCGGCGACACCGAAGACGGGGCCGCGCAGCGCGATCTGCGGATAGCGGCGCGAGGCCTCGACGGCGTCGGCCTCCGTCACCCAGGCGACGGGGTCGTCACGGCGGACCAGGTCGGCGTGGAGGGCGTCGAGACGTCGCTTCCAGTCATCGGTCATACGCGCATTGTGGTCGGGGCGGCGGGCGACTTCGGGGTGAATGCCGGAAGTGGGCGGGGTACGGAGAGGGGGCGCGAGGGGCGTGCCCCGTCGTGCGGCGGCGCAGGGTGCGCCCTCCCGGCCGCCTGACGTCACCTCCGTGCGTCCCCCGTGAACTTCGCGCTGGTCAGCGATGACTCGACGCGCCAGCCCAGTGACTCGTACAGTGCCCGCCCCTGCGGTGTGGCTCCCAGCACCCCGGTCCGGGCGCCCTGCGCGAGTGCCGCGTGGTGCAGGGTCCGCATGACGAGGGCGCCGAGCCCGCGGCGGCGGTGGCCGGGGGAGGTCTCGATCTGGTCGACGACCGCCGTACCGCCGGTCGGGGCGATCTGGCCGCGCGCGGCCAGGGAACCGTCCGGGGCGGCGATCATGGTGCGGGTCACGCCGCCGCGCGACCAGGTGCGGGTCCGGTACCCGTCGGGGGCGGAACCCGGCGCGGCGTCGGGGAGCGTGGCGGTCATCAGGAAGCCGGGCTCGGGGTCGATCCACCAGCCGGGCCCCAGCCAGGGCCCGACCACCGCGGGGTCGGCGAACACCTTCAGCCACACGCCGGCCCCGGTCACCGCGCCCGCCACCTTCCGGACGGCCGGCTCCGACACCGCGCTGTCCGTCGCGCCGAACACGTGCCGGCTGACGTGCTGGATCCCCGTTCCCACGTCGACGGTCCAGCCCCACGGCTCGGCCACGGGCGGAGCCGCCCCGCGCGACACGACCCACCCGTCCACCCATGCCTGGACGAAACGATCCACAGGAACCCCCCGAGAGCGGCTCGGTAAGAGCCGTATGGCTTGTTGAACCATTACGTCTGACCGTAAGGGCGCAGTCGGCCACCGGAACAGTCGTGATCGCCCACAGCGAACGGGTCGCCTTCCGGGAACATTCGGAGACTCACGTGCATTGAGTCGGCATAGCTCAACTTGACTGCCTAAGGGGAGATCATGGCATCGACGTCCGCTCCGCTCACCCTGCCTGTGCTGCCTCTCGACGACGAGGTCGTGCTCCCCGGCATGGTGGTTCCGCTGGACCTCAACGACACCGACGTACGCGCCGCGGTGGAGGCCGCCCAGGCCGCCGCCCGTTCAACACCGGGCAAGCCTCAGGTACTCCTGGTGCCGCGTCTCGACGGGACCTACGCGAGCACCGGTGTGCTCGGCACCGTCGAGCAGGTCGGCCGGCTGGCCGACGGCGACCCGGGCGCGCTGATCCGCGGCCGCGGCCGCGTGCGGATCGGCGCCGGCACCACCGGGCCCGGCGCGGCGCTGTGGGTCGAGGGGACGAGGGTCGACCAGGCCGTCCCCGAGCCGCTGCCCGGCCACGTCGCCGAACTGGTCAAGGAGTACAAGGCGCTCGCCACCGCCTGGCTGCGCAAGCGCGCCGCCTGGCAGGTCGTCGACCGCGTCCAGGCCATCGACGACGTCTCCGCGCTCGCCGACAACTCCGGTTACTCGCCGTTCCTGAGCACCGAACAGAAGGTGGAGCTCCTGGAGACCGCCGACCCGGTGGCCCGTCTGAAGCTCGCCACCCAGCAGCTGCGCGACCACCTCGCCGAGCAGGACGTCGCCGAGACCATCGCCAAGGACGTCCAGGAGGGCGTCGACAAGCAGCAGCGCGAGTTCCTGCTGCGGCGCCAGCTCGAGGCCGTGCGCAAGGAGTTGCGCGAGCTCAACGGCGAGCAGGAGGGCGAGGAGTCCGACGACTACCGCGCCCGCGTCGAGGCCGCCGACCTGCCCGAGAAGGTCCGCGAGGCGGCCCTCAAGGAGGTCGACAAGCTGGAGCGGTCCAGCGACCAGTCGCCCGAGGGCTCCTGGATCCGCACCTGGCTGGACACCGTCCTCGAGCTGCCGTGGAACGAGCGCACCGAGGACCGGTACGACATCCAGGGCGCCCGCGCCGTCCTCGACGCCGAGCACGCCGGCCTGGACGACGTGAAGGAGCGGATCACCGAGTACCTCGCGGTGCGCAAGCGACGCGGTGAGCGCGGTCTGGGTGTCGTGGGCGGGCGGCGCGGCGGTGCCGTGCTCGCGCTCGTCGGCCCGCCCGGCGTCGGCAAGACCAGCCTCGGCGAGTCCGTCGCCCACGCCATGGGCCGCAAGTTCGTCCGCGTCGCCCTCGGCGGCGTCCGCGACGAGGCCGAGATCCGCGGCCACCGCCGTACCTACGTCGGCGCGCTGCCCGGCCGGATCGTGCGGGCGATCAAGGAGGCCGGGTCGCTGAACCCGGTGGTGCTCCTCGACGAGATCGACAAGGTGGGATCCGACTTCCGGGGCGACCCGGCGGCCGCCCTGCTGGAGGTCCTGGACCCGGCGCAGAACCACACGTTCCGCGACCACTACCTGGAGGTCGAGCTCGACCTGTCGGACGTGGTCTTCCTCGCCACCGCCAACGTGCTCGAAGCCATCCCGGAGGCCCTGCTCGACCGTATGGAGCTGGTCCGCCTCGACGGCTACACCGAGGACGAGAAGGTCGTCATCGCCCGCGACCACCTGCTCCCGCGCCAGCTGGAGCGGGCGGGCCTGGACAAGGACGAGGTGGCCCTCGACGAGAGCGCGCTGCGCAAGCTCGCCGGCGAGTACACCCGCGAGGCGGGGGTGCGCACCCTGGAGCGGTCCATCGCGCGGCTGCTGCGCAAGGTCGCGGCCCAGCACGAACTGGGCGAGCGGAAGCTGCCGTTCACCATCGGGGACGAGGACCTGCGCGCTCTGATCGGCCGGCCGCACCACGTGCCCGAGTCCGCCCAGGACCCGGCCGAGCGCCGGACCGCGGTGCCCGGTGTCGCGACCGGTCTCGCGGTCACCGGCGCCGGCGGTGACGTCCTCTTCGTCGAGGCGTCGCTGGCCGACCCGGAGACCGGCGCGGCGGGCCTGACCCTGACCGGTCAGCTCGGCGACGTCATGAAGGAGTCGGCGCAGATCGCGCTCAGCTTCCTGCGCAGCCACGGCGCCGAACTGGAGCTGCCGGTGGGCGACCTGAAGGACCGGGGCGTGCACATCCACTTCCCGGCGGGCGCGGTCCCGAAGGACGGCCCGAGCGCGGGCGTCACGATGACGACGGCCCTCGCCTCCCTGCTGTCCGGCCGGCTCGTCCGCACGGACGTGGCGATGACCGGCGAGGTCTCCCTGACCGGCCGGGTCCTGCCGATCGGCGGCGTGAAGCAGAAGCTGCTCGCCGCGCACCGGGCGGGCGTCACCACCGTCGTCATCCCCAAGCGCAACGAGCCCGACCTGGACGACGTCCCGGCGGAGGTGCTGGACAAGCTCGACGTCCACGCCGTCACGGACGTCCGTCAGGTCCTGGAACTGGCGCTCGCGCCCGCCACGAACGGCGCGGCGCCGGAGGTTCCGGTCGCGGCGTGACGGACGCGACCGGAGAGGGCAAGGCCCGGGTCCCGTGAGGGAGGCCCGGGCCTTCCCGGTTCCGCCACGGACCCGCATCGGGGTCCGGGGAGGCGCCGCCGGTCCCTGCCTGCGAAATACTCAAGAGCTGCGCCGATGGCGGCGACCGGCGAGATCAGGGGTGCTGACGTGCACGAGGACACAAACGGCGACGGACGCGACAGCGGGTCCGACACGTCGTCGCGCGGTGTGGAGCAGGGCGACCGGGAGTTCCTGTCCCTGGAGCGGGAACTCACGGTGCTGCTGCGCCGCGCCCGCGCCAACCAGGGGGAGATGGCCCGCGAGGTCCACCCGGACCTCGAGTCCGCCGCCTACGGGCTCCTCGTCCGGCTGGAGGAGTGCGGCCGCCAGCGCGCCACGGAACTCGCCGGCTACATCGGCGTCGGCAAGGCCACCATGTCCCGCCAGCTGCGCGCCCTGGAGCAACTCGGGCTGGTCGCCCGCGAGCCCGACCCGGCGGACGGCCGCGCCTGGCTCGTCGACCTCACCGAGGAGGGCCGCACCCGGGTGCGGCGGGTCCGCGAGGCCCGCCGCGAGCGGTACGTCACGCACTTCTCGGACTGGGACCGCAGAGAGGTCTCGGAGCTGGCCCGGCTGCTCCACCAGCTGAACATCGGGATGGAGAAGTAGCGCAGAGGGCACGGCCGGCCCGTCAGAGCTCCACGCACACCACCGTCGCGTCGTCGTGCGTCTTCGCCCGGCCCAGCAGCGCCCGGCCGGCGGCGTCGTCCGCCCGCTCCAGCGCCCGGACCCGCTCCACCAGCGCCTGCGCGCCCTCCTCGCGGACGAGGGCGAACAGGTCCGTCCAGTCGCCCTCCCGGAAGAGCTCCGTCCAGCGGGTGGCCCCGTCCGACAGCGCGGCCAGCGAGCGGACCTCCGCCCGCGGCACGCTCGCGGTGACCGCGCGGGCGGCCACCCCGGGGTCGGCCGCGGCGGTGAAGAACCCGCCCTCCTTGTTGCGGAGCGTGCCGTCGACGACCTCGGCGCTCCGCAGCAGGGCGCGCGGCAGGCGGGCCAGCCGGTCGTCGCGGACGGGGGTGACCGTGCCGTCCGGGGCGGTCAGCAGCAGCGTCGCGTCGCACAGGACCAGGTACTCGACGGATCGCGGCGACCAACGTGCGAGCGTCACGGTGGCCTGCGGGGTGCGTGGGTGAGAAAGGTCACAGGTTTCCGCATGGGCCCCGGCGGTACGCGCGATGCCGAGGGCGAGCGCCTCGGCCAGGGGAACATCCGGGAGTGAAACGGTCAGTTCGGTCAGGGCGCCGCCGAGTCGCGCCGTGAACCAGGGGACCGAATGCAGACAACCGCCGCCGCCCGGGGGCGGTGTCACCCCGTCCAGCAGGACAAGCGAACCGCCCTGCCCGGAGGCGGGGAGTCCGACACTCGCGAAGTCCTCGTTGGGACGGGCCCGGTCGCCGGCCTCCGACACAAGTTCCGTACGCATTCGGACAGTCTGCACGACCCCTTCACAGCCTTCGCGAAAGGCTGGCATCACACCCCGAACTTACGTACCACCGCAGGTCAGGCGCCTGGTTTGGGTAGGAATGAAGCACTCCGGGAATGCGTGGCGGCGAATACTGTCAAAGCCCGCCGCCCACGTCCAACCGGCCAGCCGTGCAAGGCCGCTGCACACGCCGGAGGAACTTGCCCGCCAACTCTCTCCCGATGTTCACTCCTTCGGGTGGCGGGGCAAGCGATGCGAGGCCCCTGCCCACCGGCACTGGGAGGGTCGGAAACCGTACCGGACGTACGCGTCAGTTGACGGAGCGTCACATCCGGCCCATGGCACACGAGTCAGGAATGCGAGCACCGGTGCAGAAGACGCGGCCTCGGCGTACAGGCAGGCAGACGGCCTCCGAGGGGGGCGCGGAGCGCACCCCTGTCGGCAAGGGCCGCCCCACCCATGTACGCAACCGGCTGATCGTCGCGGTGGCCGTCGTGGCCGCCGCCGTCGCCGGGGCGGGCGCCCCCTCGATCCTCGCCGCCTCAGGGCAGCTGAAGGACTCCCAGGACCTGGTCACCCTGGCCGAACAGACCCAGGACGCCCTCGCGCTCGCCCAGTCCCTGGCGGACGAGCGCGACGAGGTCACCGCCTACGTGGCGGCCGGCCGGGTGAAGTCCAAGGCGCCCTCCGCCCAGGGCAGCGCCCGGGTGGACCGGCAGGCGGGCGAGCTGACCGCCGAGACCGACGTCTCCGCGGCGCTGCGCGAGGCCCTCGCCTCCGTGCCGTCCGTGCGCCAGTCGGCCCTCACCGGCAAGAGCACCGCGCTCCAGGCGCACGAGGCGTACTCCCGGGCCATCGCCGCCCTCCATGTGCTCGTCGACCGGCTGGCGGAGGAGATGCCGCCCCGCGCGGGCTCCGGCGCGTACGCCCTCGCCGAGCTCGACACCGTCGTCCAGCAGGCCTCCGCGACCCGGGGGCTGCTGCTCGCGGCGCTGAACGTGCCGACCAGCACCGAGACCGAGTACGACCCCGTCACCGGCCGGTCGGTCACCGAGAAGGTCTCCTCGGACGCCGACACCAAGCAGCGCGACGCGCTCACCGCCGCCGCGCAGCAGGCCCGGCTGCGCTCCGACGCGGCCCTCGCCGACTTCCGGGAGGGCGCGCCGCAGGAGACGGTGGCCTCGTACGACTCCACGGTCACCGGCGGCGACGTCGACACCGCCGAGACCTACCTCGCCGCCCTCACCGACCAGCCGAAGCTGAGCGGCGGCGAACTCGACACCAGCGTCAAGAAGCTCGACGCCGCGCTCTCCGCCCGGGTCGACCTGATGCGCGGGGTCGAGTCCTCGCTGTACGGGCACCGCGCCGAGGACCTGGCCCGGATGCGGGACGACGACGTCACCGACCTGGAGCTGCGCGTCACCCTCCTCGGGGCCCTGATGCTGCTGACGGTCGTCGTCGCCACGGGCATGGCACGCAGCCTCACCCGCCCGCTGTCCGTCCTGCGCCGGGGATCCGCGCGACTGGCGGGGGCCGAGCACCCGGCGGCGGAGGAACCGGTCCGGTTCACCGGCCGCAACGACGAGTTCGCGCAGGTCGTCCGCTCCGTCAACGCCCTGCACGAGTACGCCGTGGCGCTCCACGAGCGCGTCGGCACCCTGGAGTCCGACCGCAAGCACCTCGTCGGGCAGCGCCAGCGGATGGCCGACGCCCGCGAGGAACTGCGCACCGAACTCGCCGATTCCGCAGCCCAGTTGGACGGCCTGCGGGACAGCATCGGCGGCACCTTCGTCAACCTCGCCCTGCGCACTCTGGGCCTCGTCGAACGCCAACTGGCGGTCATCGAGGGGCTGGAGGAGCGCGAGCAGGACCCCGACCGGCTGGCCACGCTCTTCAAGCTCGACCACTTCGCCACGGTCATGCGCCGCCACAGCGAGAACCTGCTGGTCCTGGCCGGTACGGAACACGTCCAGCAGCACGCGGGCCCGATCCCGCTGGTGGACGTGGTCCGCGCGGCGGTCAGCGAGATCGAGCGGTACGAGCGGGTACGCATCTCCGCGCTCCCGCCGCACGCGCACGTGGCGGGCTTCGCCGCGGACGACCTCTCCCACCTGCTGGCCGAACTCATGGAGAACGCCACCTCGTTCTCCCCGCCGGACCTGCCCGTCGAGGTCTCCGGCTGGCTCCTGGAGAACGGCGAGGTCATGCTCTCCGTCCAGGACGAGGGCATCGGCATGGCCGAGGACCGGATGAGCCGCCTCAACGCCCGCCTCGCCGAGTTCGACCCGGAGACGCCGTACGACCAGGAGGGCGAGGAGGGTCTCGGCCTCGGCCTGTACGTGGTGGCCCGGCTCGCCCACCGGCACGGGGCGCGGGTGCGGCTGCGCGAGCAGAAGCAGGGCGGGGTGGCGGCGGTCGTCGTCCTGCCGACCGCGCTTCTCGCCGCCGCCCCGGCCGCCGCGATCCCGGTGACGAACCCGGCGGCCACCCCCCAGTCCTTCTCGCTGCCGGGCGCCGACGCCGAAGCCAACTCCAATGTCCTGCCGGGCCGTAAGCCCGCGGACCCGCTGGTCGCGCTGGCGGAGAGGGCGGTACGACAGACGGAGACCCCGGCCGGGACGCCCACGCCGGCTCCGGCGGAACTCCCGGCCGAGACGCCGGCTCCGCCGCGGACCTCGGCCGGGATCCCGACGCGGATCCCGGCAGGGACGCTGCCCGAGACACCCGCCGAGACGACGATGGAACTGCTGCTGCCGAGCCCGCAGGGCGAGGACGCGGCGGACGCCGAGGAGACCGACGGGGCGGGGGAGACCCACGCGGCGGGGGAGACCTACGCGGCGGGGGAGCGGAGCACCGCCGCCGTCCTCGCCCCCGACCCGGCGAGCGCCGTCCGCGCGGACATCCCACCGGCCCCACGCGCGCCCGACGAAGGACACTCCGCGGGCGAGGCCGAGGCGGAACACACCCGCACACCGGACGCCCCGGAAGAGCTCGTCACGGACAAGGGCCTCCCGAAGCGCACTCCCAAGATCACCGCACCCACCCAGGCCCCGCGCCAGCGGACCGGTTCCGTCGACGCGGACGCCCTCCGCCGCCGGCTGGGCGGTTTCCGCCGGGGAGCGGAGGCCGGCTACCGCGACGTGGAAGCCGAAATCGCCGAACGGACGGGCCAGAACCAGGTCCCGTCCCCCGAAGCAGCTCGGAAAACAACTCAAGAAGTACACGCACACGCCGAAGAAAGCACGGGGGGCACAGTCGAGGAGGCAAGCAGTTGACCGCGCCCAGTACCTTCGGACTGAGCAGTGAAGCCCGAAACCTGCACTGGCTGTTGACCAACCTCGTGGAGGAAGTACCCGGCATCCAGTCCGTCGCCGTCGTCTCCTCGGACGGCCTGCTCCTGCTGTCCTCCGACCCGGGCCGCAACCTCGAGGCCCGCGAGGCCCGGGAGGCGAAACCCTCCGGCCCGCGCGGCTCCTCCGCCGATCTCGCCACCATCGTCTCCGGCATCGGCAGCCTCACCATCGGCGCCGCCAAGCTCATGGCCTTCGGCGGGGTCAGGCACACCATGGTCGCCATGGACGAGGGCAGCCTCTTCGTCATGTCGATCAGCGACGGCTCGCTCCTCGGCGTGCACGGCTCCGCCGACTGCGACATGAGCGTGGTGGCGTACCACATGGCCCTCTTCGTGGGCCGTGCCGGACACGTCCTGACGCCGGAACTGCGCAGCGAGCTACGGCAGTCACTGGAGTCCGAGGAGACGGGGGGCGTCCGATGAGCGCCGTCCCGAAGCAGCCCCGGGGTGACCGGCAGCAGCTCCCCGTGCGGGGCGGCGACCGCAAGCCGGCCCGGGTGCGCCCCTACTCGCTCACCGGCGGCCGTACCCGCTTCGGGCACGTCCTGCTGGTGGAGACCTTCGTGGCGGCCCTCGAAGCCCCCGAAGAACGCAAGGAACTGACGAACGGGTCCCTCAAGTCCACGGTCATGCCGGAACTGCGGGCCATCGTCGAACTGTGCCGCCGTATGCGCACGGTGGCCGAGATCGCCGCGCTGCTGAAGATGCCGCTCGGCGTGGTCCGGGTGCTCCTCAGCGACCTCGCGGACCAGGGAAAGATCCGTGTGTACGGCACCGGTACCGCTCACGGTACGGGCCGTCCCGACCGCGCTCTGCTGGAAAGGGTGCTGAGTGGACTCCGTCGTCTCTGACGCCGCTCGTGGCGTCTCCCCCTTCGTCGAGGCCGAACCCGACGAGCCCCTGCAGCCCTGGCAGACGGACCGCACCCGTGCCCCCATCGCCACGAAGATCGTGGTGGCGGGCGGTTTCGGCGTCGGCAAGACCACCCTGGTGGGCACCGTCTCGGAGATCGAGCCCCTCCAGACGGAGGCGCTGATGACCGAGGCCAGCGAGGGGACCGACGACCTCACCGGCACCCCGGAGAAGGTCACCACGACGGTCGCCATGGACTACGGCCGGCTCACCCTCGACGACGACCTGGTGCTCTACCTGTTCGGTACGCCGGGGCAGCAGCGGTTCTGGTTCATGTGGGACGACCTCGTGCGCGGCGCGATCGGCGCGGTCGTACTGGCCGACACCCGCCGGCTGAAGGACTGCTTCCCCGCGCTGGACTACTTCGAGAGCTGCGGGCTGCCGTACGTCGTCGCCGTCAACCACTTCGACGGCAGCGAGGCGTTCGAGCCGGCGGACGTGCGGGAGGCGCTGACGATCCCCGCGCACATACCTGTCATGATCATGGATGCGCGGCGCCGGATCTCGGTGATCGAGACCCTCCTGGCCCTGGTGGGCCACGCGCTCGACGAAACCCCCGAGTAAGGCCCTTCAAGGAGAGTTCCCCGCATGCGGAAGATACTCGTCGTCGGAGCCGGCCAGTCCGGTCTCCAGCTCGCCCTCGGCCTCCAGTCGCACGGGTACGAGGTCACCCTGATGTCGAACCGGACGGCGGACGAGATCCGCTCCGGCCGGGTCATGTCGACGCAGTGCATGTTCCACACCGCCCTCCAGCACGAGCGCGACCTCCAGCTGAACTTCTGGGAGCAGCAGGCCCCGAAGATCGGCGGGCTGGGCGTCTCGGTGGCGGCCCCCGGTTCGCACGACCCGGGCCCCACACAGCGCGCGATCGACTGGCTGGGCAGGCTCGACGGGTACGCGCAGTCCGTCGACCAGCGGGTGAAGATGGCCGGCTGGATGGAGACGTTCGCCCAGCGCGGCGGCCAGCTGGTGATCCACGGCGCGGCGGTCTCCGACCTCGACTACTTCTCCCGCGCCTACGACCTGGTCCTGGTCTCGGCCGGCAAGGGCGAGCTCGTCCAGATGTTCGGCCGCGACCCGGAGCGCTCCCCCTACACCGAGCCGCAGCGCGCCCTCGCCGTCGCCTACGTGCACGGACTGGGCCCGCGCCCGGAGCACCCGGACCTGGACGCGGTCCGCTGCAACCTCGTCCCCGGCGTCGGCGAACTGTTCGTCATGCCGACGCTCACCACCTCCGGCCGCGCGGACATCCTGTTCTGGGAGGGCATACCCGGCGGCCCGCTGGACGCCTTCAAGGGCGTCAAGGACCCGGCCGAGCACCTCTCCCTGACCCTGGAGCTCATGGAGAAGTTCACGCCCTGGGAGTACGCGCGGGCCACCAAGGTCGAACTGACCGACGCCGGCGGCACCCTGGCCGGCCGCTACGCGCCCACCGTCCGCAACCCCGTCGGCCGCCTCCCCGGTGGCGGTCTGGTGCTCGGCGTCGCCGACGTCGTCGTCGCCAACGACCCGATCACCGGGCAGGGCTCCAACTCGGCGTCCAAGTGCGCGGCCGCGTACCTCTCCTCGATCCTCGAGCGCGGCGAGAAGGAGTTCGACGAGGAGTGGATGCGCGCCACCTTCGACCGGTACTGGGACACCGCCCAGCACGTCACCAAGTGGACCAACGCGATGCTGGCCCCGCCGCCGGAGCACATCATCAACCTGCTGGGCGCGGCCGGGCAGCTGCCCCCCGTGGCTGATCGTTTCGCCAACGCCTTCAACGACCCGGCCGACTTCGAGAACTTCTTCTACGAGCCGGAGAAGACCGCGGCCTACCTGGGTTCGGTCGCGGGGGCCTGAGCGGGGCTCTTGACGGGAGCCCGAGCGGGTACCTTCGCGGGCGGCGCGTCCGGGCGTACGGCTCCGAGGACCGGTTGGGCCGCGATCTCGGTGATCTTGACCTGTTCGCCGGTTCGCGGCGCCTGGACCACCTTGCCCGCGCCCAGATACATCGCGACATGGGTGGCCTCGGGGAAGTAGATCACCAGGTCGCCGGGGCGCAGCCGGGTCAGCGGGATCCTCGGCAGGCGCGCCCACTGCTCCTCGCTGGTCCGCGGGATCGGTGTCCCGGCGTGCCCCCAGGCCTCGGACGTCAGGCCCGAGCAGTCGTACGACCTCGGGCCTTCCGCGCCCCACTCGTACGGCTTCCCGATCTGCCGTACGGCGTACCGCACGGCCTTCTCGCCCTCCTTCGACGGCTTGCGGTCCTCGGCGAGCGCGCCGGACGCCATGAGCTTCTCCTGCGCCCGCGCCACGCTGTCCCGTTCCAGTTCGGCGAGGGCGGCGAGCTGCTCGGCGGTGAGGGAGGCGAGGAGTTCCTCGACGTCGGCCAGGCGCCGGGTCACGTCGTCGCGCTCCTTCTTCCGGCGTTCGGTGAGGGTGAGCTGTTCGTCGAGTGCGGCGCGGGCCTTGCGGGCCAGCCCGTCGGCCAGGCGTTCGCCGCTCGCCAGCCGTCCGACCGTCCCGGCCCGTTCGCGCGCCAACTGGCCGATCAGATGCCCCTGGTCGAGGGCGTGCTGCGGATCGCGGGCGAGCAGCAGCCGTACGTACGGGGAGATGTCGGTGCTGCCCTGGTACTGCTGGCGGGCCAGCCGTCCGGCCGCGCCCCGGCTCCGGTGCAGGGAGAGCCGGGCCTTCACCAGGGCGGCGTCCAGCCGCCCGGTCTCGGCCCGCCGCCGCTTCAGCTGTTCCTCGGTGCCGTTGAAGGCCTCGGTGGCCCGTTCGGCCTCCTGGTACAGCCGCTGAAGCTCCGTCAGCAGTTCGGCGACGGTCCGCTCTTCGTCGTCCGGGCCGTCCGGGTCGTCCGGGTCGTCCGGGCCGTCCGGGCTGTCTGACTCGGCCGTCGACTGTTCCTCCGGGTCCGGTGTCTCCGGTGTCTCCGGTGTCTTTGGCGTCTTGGGCGTCCCCGGTGTGGTCACCGTCCGTTCGCCGGGCTCCGGGGGCTCCGGTGCCGCCACGGCGAGCCCGGGGCCCAGGACGGCCTGTACGGCGAGCGCGGCCGTCGCGACCGTACAGGCCAGACGCAGCAGTCTTCCTGACACGCCATCACCTCCGCTGCGGGGTGGCCCCTCCATCCCGTAGGGCGAGCATCAGGCGCGCGGGCGCGGCCCGCGCGCTGGAGGTGCGCGGTTCGGCGCAACGGGGTCACTCGTCGGCGTCGTCCCGCCGTCCGCCCGGCGTGGCGTCGGGCGTGGTGTCGGACGTGGTGCCGGGCGTGGTGCCGGGTTTCGACCACGGCCACTTCAGTCCGCCCGGGCCGCCGCTCCACCTGCCCGCGCCCTTGTCGCCCTCGGCGGCGAACTCGTACTTCCAGCCCTGGGGCAGTCCGAGCTTCCTGCTGTGGCCGCGCGGCACACGCCGGTAGACCAGGACGGTGGGCGGGCCGCCGGCCGCGTCGGGGACGGGGATGCGGTACGTCTTCGGCGGGTGCCCGGTGGGGCCCAGCAGCACGGGCAGCACCCGGCCGTCCATGGGGCCGCCCTCGAAGGGGGTGTCTTGGCTCTTCACCGCACCAGTGTCGATCAGGTCTCCGCCGCGAGCGCACCCCGGACCAGTTCGGCGGTCTGCGCGTCCCGCGCCGCGGTCACCGTGAGGACGGCCACGAACTGGTCCACCAGCCAGTCCCGCAGCTCGTCGGCGGGCGGCTGCTTGTCCTCGTCGAGCCAGATGAGGGAGGCCGCCTCGACCGCGGTGATCCACATCCGTACGGTCATCCGGAGCCGCGGCCCGGGATCCGGGACCCCCAGATGGCTGTAGATGTGCTCGGCGGCGGCCCGCCGTACGCCGTCGACGATGGCGGTCGTCCGGGACGTCTCGACGACGCTGCCGCCCTGGAGCAGGGCGCTGAAGCCGGCGTCGTGCCGGCCGACGAACGTCAGGTAGCGGTCGAGGGCGCGGGCGAGGCGGGGGAGCAGCGGGCCGTCGTGGGGCTCGTCGAAGCAGTGGTGCAGCTCCTCGGCGGCGGAGCGCAGGGCGGCCTCGTAGAGCTGCTGCTTGCCGCCGGGGAAGTACCGGTAGACGAGTGGCCGGGACACCCCGGCGGCCTCCGCCACGTCGTCCAGCGAGACGTCCTCGGGGACGCGGTGCGCGAAGAGGGAGAGCGCGGCCTCGAGCAGCTGGCTGCGGCGCTCCTCGACGCTGAGGCGACGGTAGGCGGGGGCGGCGGGGGTCATGACGTGCAGCGTAATCGCCCACCGCCGCCCCGTGCCCGCGGCCGGGTCACGCCAGCAGTCCGGACGACCTCCACAGCCGCCGCCCGACGCCCCGCAGCACCCCGATGTCGTCCAGGAAGTCCGTCAGCTTCTTCGATCCCGTCTGCATGACCTCCCGCCGGTGCCCGCTCGCCCGCACCTGCGCCACGGCCTCCCGCTGGTCCAGGCCCACGTTCGTGTAGACGTCCGGATTCACGAACGCCACGGAGAACACCCGCGCGAACTCGCCCGACGTGACCCTGGTGAACTCCTGGGACCACTTCGGCGCCGTCATCATCTGGCGGCGCAGCTCCTCACGGGCGTAGCGCACGTGCCGGGCCTCCTCCACGACGTGGATCCGGGTGACGCCCCGGACCAGCGGCTGGACCCGCTCGTCGGGGAAGGTCAGCCGCTGCATCCAGTCGAGGACCTCCTCGCCGAGCAGGGTCGCGGTGAAGGAACCGGGGGTCGTGGAGATCGTCTTGAACAGCCGGCCCAGGTTCTGATGGGCACGGCTCACCGGGTAGTAGGGCGTCCCGCCCCGGGTGATCAGCCGGGCGAACATCTTCGAGTGCCGGCACTCGTCCTCGATCTCGGTCAGCGCGTACCGCACATGCGCGCTCGTCGCCGCCTTGTCGTAGATGTGCCGGACGAGCAGCTGCATGAGGATCAGCTCGAACCAGATCCCGAGCGAGGCGAGCGCGGCGGCCTCGTGCCGGGACAGCAGGATCCGCTGTTCCTCGCTCATCCGCCGCCACATCGGCGTGTCGTACAGCGACACCAGCTCCGGCGGCCAGAACCACTTGCCCTCCTCGAAGGGGGCGTCCCAGTCCAGCTCCTTGTCGGGGTCGAACGAGTGCTTGGCGGAGGACGCGAGCAGCCGCTCGGCCACCTGCTCCCGGTCCTTGAGCAGGCCCAGCGCGTCCCGCAGCCCTTCCAGCGCGTCGGCATCGGTGAGGGTCGTCATGGCTCTTATGAGACTGCTTGTCAGCAAGGCCGTCAATCCCTCAAGCACCATTTATTGCTCCGGTTCTCGATCCGGTTCTCGATCCGGCTCTCGACCCGGTCATTGATCCGGTCATCGATCCGGGTCCCGAACGGGTGTCTGCGAGAATCGGCCTCCACGAGCCGTAGGGGGAACCGACTTGAGCTCCGCGCACGGAAACGACGCCGGCCGCGCCGCCGCCCGCCGCAGTCTGGAGGGCCTGGCCCTCGGGGACGCGTTCGGGGAGCGCTGGTTCCCGCTCTTCCGGGATCCCCGGCAGGCGTACGAGGAGGTCCGCGCCCGCCGGATGCCCGAGGAACCGGACTGGCACTGGACCGACGACACGGCGATGGCCCTCGGCCTCGTCCGGGTGCTCGACCAGTACGGGGAGGTGCGGCAGCGGGACCTCGCCCTCGCCTTCGCGCTCGGCTTCGACGCCGACCCGGCCCGTGGCTACGGCCACGGCATGCACCAACTGCTGCCGCGACTGCTCCAGGAACCCGACCGGTGGCCCGAGTTCAGCCGCGAGCTCTTCGGCGGCGAGGGCAGCCTCGGCAACGGGTCCGCGATGCGGGTGGCGCCGCTGGGCGCCTGGTTCCGCTCCAGTCTTCCCCGGGTCGTCGAGCAGGCCACCCGCTCCGCCGAGGTCACCCATGCCCACCCGGAGGGCATCGCGGGCGCGGTCGCCGTCGCGGTGGCGGCGGCGCTCTCCACGCGTCGGCAGCTGAGCATCGCCGCGGTGGCCGAGCTGACCCCGGACAGCGCCACCCGCGACGGCCTCGCCCGCGCCGCCGAACTCCCCTTCACCACCGAGCCGTGGAAGGCCTCCGACCTCCTCGGCAACGGTCAGCGCATCCGCGCCGACGACACCGTGCCCTTCGCCGTCTGGTGCGCCGCCCGCCATCCCGACGATCTCGTCGCCGCGCTGTGGGCCACCGCCGAGGGCTTCGGCGACGTCGATACCACCTGCGCCATCACCGGCGGCATCGTGGCCGCCCGCACCGGAGTCGACGCCGTCCCCGCACCGTGGCTGGAGCGCCGGGAGCCTCTGCCCGGGACGGCGGGGCACCGATGACCGCCGAGGTGCGGCCCATTGCCGCGCTCCGGGTGCGCAACTCCGGCGGTGAGCTGCTCGAACTCATCCTCGAGCCGTACGGCAGCGATCACTGGATGCGACCCGGCGAGACCTTCGTGATCTGGACGCTCGGGTGGCCGGGCGACGGGGTGTCCGAGGCGGCCGGGACGTCCGAGGCGTTCGAAGTGGACCACAGGCCGGGGACGGTGACCGTGCACGCCGAGGTGCTGCCCGCCTACGTCGGGGGGGACGCTCGGGTGGCCGGGCGACGGGGTGTCCGAGGCGGCCGGGACGTCCGAGGCGTTCGAAGTGGACCACAGGCCGGGGACGGTGACCGTGCACGCCGAGGTGCTGCCCGCCTACGTCGGGGACGTCGACGGCAACGAGATCGACTGCGGCCACAACAGGCCCGGGCCCGGCGGCCCGTTCCGGATCCCGCTTCCCTAGCCCCCCAGCCCCCAGCCCCCAGCCCTCAGTCCCCAGCCCCCAGCCCCTAGCCCTCAGCCCCCAGTCCCTAGCCCCTCGGCCGGGCCGACCGGCGTCGGGGGAGAGGCCGGGCCGACCGGTCGGTGGGGGAACAGCCGGCGACCGGCTGGTCCTCCAGGCGGGATCGGTCGACGGGACCGGCCGACCGGTTAGACCGAGCAGCCCAGGTCCTCCGGTACCGAGAGCGTCGTCGGCTCCGCGCCCTGTGCGGGGAAGGCCGTGCGCAGGCCGAAGGCGTACGGGGTCGGGCCGTTCGCGCGCAGATGGAGGAGGCGGGACTCGGCCTCCGCGACCGTCGGGCGGTGGCCCGCCGGGACCCACCACAGGGCCGTCATCGCCTCCGCCACCCGCTCGAACCACTCCCGGCGGCGCGAGAGCAGCTCGCGGTGCTGCCCCTGGTACATGAACGTGGTCAGGGCGTCGATGTCCCGCCACACCGTCATGTTGATGATCAGCCAGGAGTCCCCGAAGACCTGGATGTCGGTCGCGTCGCCCCCGTCGGACTGGAGCCGCCAGACATAGCCGTCCGCCGCCTCCGCGGTGGCGTTGACCGGGTCGAGAGCGTCCACGAAGTCCTTCAACTCCGGTGAATCCAAGGGGAACTTGAGACGCGAGATGTTGACCTGGGCGAGTTCGAAAGCGGCGGTGTCGGTGACGTTCTCAGCGCTCGTGTCAGTCATGAGCGAACCGTAGGACGCCCCTGTGCGGTCCCGGTACCCCCCGTCTCACGACTTGAGCACCGCCTCCATCACCGCCCGGGCGATCGGCGCCGCCATCCCGCCCCCGGTGATGTCCCCGCGGCGGGCCGATCCGTCCTCGACCACCACCGCGACCGCCACGCTCGGCTCCATGTCCCGCTCGCCCCGCGCCCAGGAGACGAACCAGGCGTACGGGATCCCGGCGTTGCCGAGACCGTGCTGGGCGGTGCCGGTCTTGCCGCCGACGACCGCGCCGGGGATCGCGGCGTTCGTGCCGGTGCCCTTCCGCACCACGTCCACCATCAGTTCCCGCATCAACCGCGCCGTCGAGGGGTGCATCGCCTGGCGGGACGGGCGGGAGCCGGCCGTGGCCACCGTGGCCCCGCCGCGCCGCGTCGTCCGCTCCACCAGGTACGGCGTGCGCACCTGCCCCCCGTCGGCCACGGCCGCCGACACCATCGCCATCTGCAGCGGGGTCGCCCGGGTGTTGAACTGGCCGATCGAGGACAGCGCCAGCTGCGCCTGGTCGAGCGAGGTGTCGAAGGTGCTCGGCGCGACGGCGAACGGGATCCGCACGTCCACGTCGTTGAAACCGAACGCCTGCGCCGTCCGGGTCATCCGGGCCAGGCCCGTGTCCACGCCGAGCTTCGCGAACACCGTGTTGCACGACCACTCGAAGGCGTCCCGCAGCGGCGCGTCCTCGCAGCCGGGGCCCTCGTTCGTCAGGCCCGTCGTCGTCCCGGGCAGCCGGTAGGGGGCGGGGGAGTCGGTGGCCGCGTCGAGATCGGTGATCACCCCCGCGTCCAGTGCCGCCGCCGCGGTGACCACCTTGAACGTCGATCCCGGCGGATACGTCTGACGCGCCGCCCGGTTCAGCATCGGCTTGTCCGGATCGCCGTTCAGCCGCACCCAGGCCCGTTCGGCCGCGGGGTCGTTCCCGGACAGCACGGCGGGGTCGTACGAGGGACTGGACACCATCGCCAGCACCCGCCCCGTCGACGGCTCCACCGCCGCCACCGCGCCCTTGCGTCCGCCCAGCCCCTCGTACGCGGCCTGCTGGGCCCGGCGGTTCAGGGTCGTCACCACGTTGCCGCCGGGCGGCCGGCCGTGCGTGACGTCGTTCCACAGCGGGAACGGCGAGAGCATCGGATCGGCCCCCGAGAGCACGCTGTCCCCGGTGTGCTCCAGGAACGTCGTCCCGTACACCTGCGAGGCGAAGCCGGTCACCGGCGCGTACAGCGGCCCGTCGCGGTACGTGCGCTCGTAGCGCAGCTGTTCACCTGTGTCCCGCGAGCCGGTCACGGGGGCGCCGTCGACCAGGATGTCGCCGCGCGGCTGGGCGTACCGGGCGATGGAGTCGCGCCGGTTGGCCGGGTTGTCGTCGTACCTGCCGGACTGGACGACCTGCACGCGCAGGGCGTTGACCAGGAGCGCCACCAGCAGCAGGGCGCAGAACGCGGCGGCGTGCCGGATGTGCCGGGTCAACCGGGCCTCCGTGGGTCCTCGTCGTGGAGTGGAGCGTGGAGTTGGGCGTGGGGTGGGGCGTGAGGCGGATCGTGGGGTGAGTCGTGGGGCGTGGGGTGCGGTGCGCCGTGCGGGGTCTGGCGCGGCGCGTCGGGGGTGGCGCGGCGCGGCCGCCGCGCGGAGTCGCTCACCCGGATCAGCAGCGCCACGATCGCCCAGTTGGTGACGACCGACGAGCCGCCCTGCGCCAGGAACGGCATCGCCATGCCGGTCAGCGGGATCAGCCCGGTCACCCCGCCCGCGATCACGAACACCTGGAGCGCCACGATCGAGGCGAGGCCGGTCGCCAGCAGCCGACCGAAGGGATCGCGCAGGGAGAGGCCCGCCCGGTAGCCGCGCTCCACCAGCAGGCCGTAGAGGAGGAAGAGGGCCGAAAGGCCCACCAGGCCCAGTTCCTCGCCCGCCGTCGCCAGGATGAAGTCCGACTTCGCGGCGAAGCCGATGAGGACGGAGTGGCCGAGGCCCAGCCCGGTGCCGGACACCCCGCCGGCCGCGAACGAGAACAGCGACTGCGCGAGCTGGTTGGGGCCCTCACCGGCCTCGATCGTCGCGAACGGGTGCAGCCAGTCCTCGACCCGGCTGTGCACATGCGGCTCCAGGCGGCCGACGGCGACCGCGCCGAGCGAGGCGAGCAGCAGCCCGACGGCGATCCAGCCGGTGCGGCCGGTGGCGACGTAGAGCATGACGACGAACAGCCCGAAGAAGAGCAGCGACGTGCCGAGGTCCCGCTCCAGCACCAGCACGCCGACGCTCAGCAGCCAGATCGTGACGATCGGGCCGAGGACGCGCCCGGTGGGCAACTGGAGCCGTTCGAAACGCCAGATCTTGCGGCCCGCGTACGCCAGCGCCGTGCGGTTGGCCGCGAGGTACGAGGCGAAGAACACCGCCAGCAGCACCTTCGCGAACTCGCCCGGCTGGATGGAGAACCCGGCGATCCGGATCCAGATACGGGCGCCGTTCACGGCCGGGAAGAGGATCGGCAGCGCCAGGAGGGCGAGGGCTGCGACCACACAGACGTACGCGTACCGCTGGAGCAGACGGTGATCGCGCAGCGCGGCGACGACCATGATGAACAGGGCCACCCCGAGCGTGGACCACACCAGTTGGGTGGGTGCCGCCCGGTCGCCCGGTGTCTCCAGGTCGAGCCGGTAGATCAGCACCAGGCCCATCCCGTTGAGCAGTACCGCGATGGGGAGGAGCAGCGGGTCGGCGCAGGGGGCGCGCAGCCGCACCGCGAGGTGCGCCAGCAGCGCGAGCACGCCGAGCCCGGCGCCGTAACCGGCGGCGCCGGGCGGGACGGTGCCGTCCTTCGCGAGGCCGACGGCGCAGTAGCCGTACACGGAGAGCAGCACGGCCGAGACGATGAGGGAGAGTTCGACGCCTCGGCGCCGGGGAAGGAGCGCCGCGGGGGCGGGCGCGTCGGCCGCCGCCACGGTGGTTCCGGCGCTGGTGGTGCCCGCACCGGCTCCTGCTCCTGTGCCTGCTCCTGTGCCTGTTCCCGCCCCGGCTCCCGTCGCCGCTCCCGTCCCTGGTCCGACTCCGGCTTTCGTCATGTCCGGAACCTACCCAAATATGACCCCTTGTGGGCCCTGGATGCTTTCGTGTCAGTGCCGGATCAGCACCAGCGAGGTGCCGTCCCGATGGTGTCGATGTAGCGCGCCGAGCCCCAGGCCCAGGTGCCGTCCGTGAGCAGGTACCAGAGGGAGTCGCCCTGGACGTTCTGGCCCGGGGTCTTGCAGAAGATCGAGACGATCTCGCCGCGATGGGCCACACGGATCACCTGGCTGGCTCGGGTGGGCGCGCTGCGCAGGAGCAGTTCGCTCGCGGTGACGCGCCCGCGGTAGCGGCGGGAGTCGTTCTGGTTGCCGTTGCCCGACTGCCAGTCACCCCCGTCGGACTGCCAGTCGGTGTCACTCCCGCCGGACTGCCAATCGCCCCCACCGGACTGCCAGTTTCCGTTCTGGTTGCCTTGGCCGCCGCCCTGGTTCTGGTTGCCTTGGCCGCCACCTTGGTTCTGGTTGCCTTGACCCCCGCCCTGGTTCTGGTTGCCTTGGCCGTTCTGGTTGCCTAGGCCGCCACCTTGGTTCTGGTTGCCTTGACCCCCGCCCTGGTTCTGGTTGCCTTGGCCGTTCTGGTTGCCCTGGCCCCCGCCTTGGTTCTGGTTGCCTTGGCCCCCACCTTGGTTCTGGTTGCCCTGGCCCCCGCCCCCCTGGTTCTGGTTGCCCTGGCCCCCGCCCTGGTTCTGGTTGCCTTGGCCCCCGCCCTGGTTACCCTGGCCGCCCCCGCCCCCCTGGTTCTGGTTCCCCTGGCCGTCTTCGCCGCCCTGGTTCTGCCAGTCGGACGAGCCGTCGTCCTGGGTGGTGAGGCCGTCGCCGTCCCAGTCGTCGGCGATGGCCGGGGCGACGGCCGCGGTGGCGGCTAGGGTGCCGGCTGCGGTGAGTATGGCGAGGCGGGTGAGAGCGGTGCGCAGGGGCATGGCGATACCTCCATGAAGAGGGTGAAGCTGACTAATCGCCACATTAGGATCGGTTCGCGCGCGTCGCCCGTCACGCTGCGCCATCGGGGAGGCCGCTCCTGGCCGGAGGCGTCTGAGGAAGCGTCAGTGTCGCCACCGCACCGCCGTCCGGTGCGTTGGTGAACGTCAGCCGAGCGCCCAGCACCTCCGCCTGTCCGACCGCGATCGTCAGCCCGAGCCCGTGCCCCTTCGCCCCGCCCTCGGTGCGGAACCGCTGCGGCCCGTGCGTGAGGAGGTACTCCGGATAGCCGTCCCCGTGGTCCCGCACGGTGACCACGGGCCCGTCCACCGACAGCACGACGGGCGACCGCCCGTGCCGGTGCGCGTTGGCGAGCAGGTTCCCCAGCACCCGCTCGAGGCGCCGCCGGTCGGTCTCCACGCGCGCGTCCCGGACGACCGTCACCTCGGTGCCGGTCGCCGAGGCCCCGGAGGTGCCCGAAGCCTCCGCCGTCCGCACCACGCGGACCGCCAGCGCGCCCAGCTCCTCGGCGTCCAGCTCCAGCCGCTCCCGCCCGGTGTCCAGGCGGGAGATCTCCAGCAGGTCCTCCGTCAGCGTGCGCAGCGCCGCCACCCGGTCGCGGACCAGCTCCGTCGGCCGCCCCGGCGGCAGCAGCTCCGCCGCCGCGTGCAGCCCGGTCAGCGGCGTGCGCAGCTCGTGCGCCACGTCGGCGGTGAACCGCTGCTCGCTCAGCAGCTTGCCCTGGAGCGAGGACGCCATGGAGTCCAGCGCGACGGCGACGGCCCCCACCTCGTCCTGCGGTCCGCCCGGTTCCTTCGTGCGGGGGTCGTCCACGCGCGCGTCCAGGTCGCCGGCGGTGATCCGCCTGGCCACCTGCGCGGTGGTGTGCAGCCGCCGGGTCACCCGGGTGACCGCTACGGCGCCGACCAGCAGCGTCGCGCCGATGGCCAGGATCGACGACCACAGGATCGCGGTGTCGAGGGCCTCGATGGTGCGAGCGCTCTGCGAGTAGTCGACCGGGACCGCGAGGGCCCGCGCACCGTCGACGGGACCGGCCGCCCACATCGTCGCGCGCCCCTGGTGGTCGGCGACCATCGTGCCGCGCTCGCCGGACAGCGCCAGTGCCCGCAGCGACGCGGGCAGGCCCGGCGGATCGAGGCTCGCGCCCCATTCGAGGGTGTCCCCGGCCTCGAACGCCGCCGTCGCGTCCTTCAGCCGGGAGAGTGCGAGGTCACGGGCCTGTCCGGCGGTCTGGTTCGTCACCGAGACATGCACGAGTACGCCGAGCAGGGCGGCCAGCGCACAGCACATCACCGTGATGAAGACGGCGGCCTTCACGGCGAGCGTGCCGGCCCACGAGGGAAACGCGAGCCTCATCGGCCGCTCGCCGAAGAAGAGACGGAGGAGGAGGCGGCCGGGGACGGGGACGCGGCCGGGGACGGGGACGCGGCCGGGGACGGGGAGGCGGAAGCGGTCGAGGTCGGCGACGCGGAGGGGTGGGGCGAGTACTTCCGGCCCCCGGTGCGCAGCATCTCGTCGTGCGTGAGCAGCATCGCCCGCTGCTGCTGGTCCCATGTCCACTGGAGGCGGTACTCGTAGCCCGCGACCTCCGACGGGGCCCGGATGATCACGGACCGCCCGGCCAGTTCGACCCCGCTCACGGCGTCCTCGTAGGCCATGACCTGGACGAGTCCGTCCTTGCGCACGGTGTACACGCGGACGGCGGTCAGATTGCCGGGCAGCTGCCGGAAGCCCAGTGTCAGGTCGTCGTGGCCGTCGCCGGTGAGGTCCCGGTAGTACGCCTTGAGCACGGGGCACCGGCTCCCCGCCGCCCCGCTCCTGCCGCAGTCGGCCATCCGGCGGGCCGTCTCGGCGTAGGTTCCCCGGGCGTAGTCGCCCGGATGCGTGGTGATCTCCTCGCGGACGACCGCGACGGGGTCCACCTTGCGGATGTCGCCGCCGGGCACCGTGATGCCCTTCACCACCTCGGTGTCCACCTCGCCGATGTCGAAGGCGGGACTGGAGGCGGGGGTCAGATCCGGCCAGAGCTTGTCCGGGCTGATCGCGGTCGGTGTCGCCCCGGCGCCCTGAAGCTCACCCGCGTCACCGCAGCCCACGGCGACCGAGGCCAGCAGGGCGACGGTGACGGCGGCGAGCCCGCGCCGGGCGGGACGGGAGAGGCGGAAGTGGCGGAAGTGGCGGGAGGGACTACGGCGGGGCACGGGACTCCTGTGACTCCTCTGGAGATACGACGGTGTCAGGCCCGTACACCTTATTCGTATGGAAGTCCGTTTTGCGTACTGGTGGGCCGGGGATGGCAAAGCGTTGGAGGTGCCGGGGTTCTGACCGTGGCGAAACGATTATTCGGCCAGTTCCTCCAAAAGCCTGGCCGTCGGCAGCCCCGCCCGCAGGTACTCCACGAACAACTCGTTGTGCAGGGCCCACGGTGAGCGCCGCGACCGTATCAGCCGGATCGCCTCCTCGGCCGAGTGCCCCCGGCGTACCAGTGTGTGGGCGATGACCAGGCCGGAGCGGTTGTAGCCGCTGTAGCAGCGGACGAGGACCGTCCGGCCGTCGTCCATCGCGTCCTCCGCGGCCCGCGCCAGGCGGATCACCCCGGCGAGCTGGGTCCCGTCCAGCGGACCGTCCGGAATCGGCCACACGTGATGCTGCACCCCGGGATCGGGCCCATGTCCCTGCCGGGCCCGTGTCAACGTCTGGACGAGATCGAACTCGCCCCGCACCACGGCGAGTTCCAGTTCGCCGGAGCGTCCCCGGAACTCGTGTCCGCCCATCCACAGGCCGGGCACGATCTCGCTCCACGGACGGTCCGGAGGCGGTACGTCGAGTTGCTTCCTGCGGGTTCGCAACGGCGCCTCCCCAAACGCGCTGCCCGGTCACGGCGCCTCTCCAGACCGCTGCTCAGTGCCTGCCCAACTCCCCTCGAAGGTAACCGCCTTCTTGCCCCGGAGCGCCCCTGCTGTTCCCATGGTCGTGGGGTGATGGTGCATGGACGGACTGCGCGTCATACCGACCTGGCGGCATGGCCAGGAGCGGCTCTACGTATGTCTCACGGACGGCAGGAACATCGCCTGGTACGACCGTGAGGCGGCCAGGGTCAACCTGATCGGCGAGAGCCGCAGGGAGGACGTCCTGGAGGCCCTCGGCCCCTTCATCACCGGCCCGGTCACGGTCGGCCCGCCCCCGGTCCCCACACCCGCGGAGCTGGCCCGGCTCTCCCTCCACCCGGACGACGACCTGGCCCCCAACCGCCCCGGCGAGGCCCTTCTGATCGACCTGGACCGCGATCCGGGTACCGCCCACCGCCTCCGAGCCGATCCGCGCCGCCGTGCCCTGGCGGCCGAGCAGACCGTCGGCGTGGCCCTGGACCGTCTGGACGGCGCCGGCTGGCACACCCTGCACTCGTTGCCCCTCCCCGGCGGGGACCGCGTCCACCACCTGGCCATCGGCCCGGCCGGCCTGTTCGCGGTCCACACGCTGTACGCCCGTAAGCAGCGGGTCCGGATCTCCGACCCCCTGGTCGGCCTGGGCCGCCGGGACCCGCAGCCGCTGCTGCGCCGGGTACGCGCCGACGCCGACCGCGCGTCCTACGCCCTGACGGCCGAGGTCCGCCCGGTGCTGGCCCTGGTCGGCCCGACCGGCGTCTCCGTCACCGTCCCGCCGCGCGAGGTCCGCGTCCTGACCGACACCGAGCTCACCGACCTGACCCGTCTCGGCGGCGTACTGAAGCCGGCGGACGTGGAAGCCCTGCACGCGATGGCCCGCGACCGGGGGACGTGGGCGAGGGTGTGATCTTCAGCCCGTCCGGCGTTTGAGGACGAGGCCCGTTCAGGGCCGAAGCGGGGGTCTGGGGGCGCGGCCCCCAGGGGTGGGACGGGTAGGGGCGGCGGGGGCGAGAACCAAGCCCGCGCCGGCCGGGCGGGAACGAAGCCCGCGCCGGCCGGGCGGGAACGAAGCCCGCGCCGGCCGGGCGGGAACGAAGCCCGCGCCGGCCGGGCGGGAACGAAGCCCGCGCCGGCCGGGCGGGAGCGAAGCGTGTCGGCCGGGCGGGAATGATGCCGGTGTCGGCCGGGCGGGGAGAGAACGGGCCGGAGGGCCCGATCACGGCACCGCCCCCGCTCGCCCCGCATCGAGCAGCGGCGCCAGCAGATCCCCGAAGTCCTGAACCCGCGGAGCGATGTCGGAGGCCACGAACGTGAGCGTCCCGGCGGACCGGCACTCCTCGACCTCCTCCCAGGTGACCGGCGCCGACACGGTCGGCTCGGCCCGCGCCCGCAAGGTGTACGGCGTCGCGGTCGTCTTCCGCGCCGCGTTCTGACTCCAGTCCACGAACACCTTCCCCGGCCGCAGACTCCGCGTCATCCGGTGCAGAACCAGCCGGGGCATCGCCCGCTCCGCCTCCACGGCCAGCTGCTTCGCGTACTCCGTGACCCGTTCGGAGGAGGCACCCCGCACCGCCGCCAGCAGATGCAGCCCCTTCGACCCGGACGTCTTCGGCAACGCCTCGATCCCGTCCGCGGCGAGCCGCTCCCGCAGCCACACCGCGACCTCGCAGCACTCGACGACGGTCGCGGGAGTGCCGGGATCGAGGTCGAGGACGAGCCGGTCGGCGGTCTGAGGATCCTGGATCACCCACTGGGGCGTATGGAACTCCGTGACGAGGTTCGCCGCCCAGACCAGACTCGCCAGATCCTGTACGACCACCATCCGGGCGGGCCCCTCCGACCGGGGCACCTCGGCGGTGGTGACCCATTCGGGCGTCCCCGGCGGCACGTTCTTGGCGAAGAAGATCTGCCCGTCGGGCCCGTCCGGGTAGCGCAGGAAGGACAGCGGCCGGTCGCGCAGATGGGGGAGCAGGGCGTCGGCGACGGTCGCGTAGTAGTGCAGCACCTCGCCCTTGGTGAAGCCGGTCGCCGGATACAGCACCTTCTCCAGATTGCTGAGCGCGAGCCGTCTCCCCTCCACCTCCGTGATCGGCGTCATACGATGAGAATCACATGAAATCGTCACATAAGGCTCATCCAGGAGGGCGCTGCACGTGAGATCCATTTGGAACGGCGCCATCTCCTTCGGGCTCGTCAGCATCCCGATCAAGCTGGTGAACGCCACCGAGAGCCACTCGATCTCCTTCCGCCAGATCCACACGGAGGACGGCGGCCGCATCCGCTACCGCAAGGTCTGCGAGCTGGAGGACCGCGAGGTGAGCTCGGCGGAGATCGGCAAGGGGTACGAGGACGCGGACGGCACGATCATCCCGATCACCGACGAGGACCTGTCCCATCTGCCGCTCCCGACCGCCAAGACCATCGAGATCGTGGCCTTCGTCCCGGCCGACCGGATCGACCCGCTCCAGATGGACGCCGCCTACTACCTCCAGGCGGGCGGCGCCCCGGCGGCCAAGCCGTACACGCTGCTCCGGGAGGCACTGAAGCGCAGTCACAAGGTGGCGATCGCGAAGTACGCCCTGCGCGGCCGTGAGCGGCTCGGCATGCTCCGCGTGGTCGGCGAGGCGATCGCCATGCACGGTCTGCTCTGGCCGGACGAGGTCCGCGCGCCGGAAGGCGTGGCCCCGGACACCTCGGTCACCGTCCGCGACAAGGAACTCGACCTCGCGGACGCCCTGATGGACACCCTCGGCGAGGTCGATCTGGAGGACCTGCACGACGAGTACCGCGAGGCGGTGGAGGAGGTCGTGGCGGCGAAGGCGGCCGGCGAGACACCCCCCGAGGCCCCGTCCGCGCCGTCCAGCGGCAAGGTGCTGGACCTGATGGCGGCCCTGGAGAAGAGCGTGCGGGCGGCGAAGCAGTCGCGAGGCGAGGAGCCGGAGGCCACTTCGGAGAAGGAAACGGAGGAGGCGGACCGGGAGTCGGAGTCGGCGGCCGAGGTCAGACATCTCTCGCAGCGCAGGTCGGCCCGTGCCGCGCCCAAGGGGACGGGGGGCAAGGCGTCGACCTCGACGGCGACGGCGAAGAAGACCACCGCGGCGCCGAGGAAGTCGACGTCGAAGACGGCGAGGTCGACGCAGCCGGCGAAGAAGGCAACGGCGTCGAAGAACACGGCGACGACGAAGAGCACGGCCAAGAAGGCCGCCGCGAAGAAGACGACGACGGACAAGGGGACGACGGCGAAGGGGACGACGAAGAAGTCGGCTGCGAAGAAGACGACGACGGCCCGCAAGCGCACGGCCTGACCCCGCCCGAAACCCACCCCCATCTCAGCCCCTCCCACCTTCCCAGCGGGCGGTACCTTCCCCCCGGGCGGTACCTGCCTCAGGCACTACTTCAGCCCCGCACCACTTCACCCCCCATCACCTCGCCCCCCAACTCCTCCGTCTCACTCGCCTCACCGACCTCACGCCCTCATCTGCGGGTCTCCCTTTTGGCGGGGGATCGTTCAAGCCGGGCAGCCTCTTCCGGCACCCCTCGACCCCGGCGGGCCCGCCCCGACGACTGCACCTGCCCCGACGGCTGCACCCGCCCCGACGGCTGCGTCTGCCCCGACCGCCCTGCTCGCCCTGACTCCTGGGCCTCGGCGCCGCCGTCGTTGTCGTCCGCGTCGCTCCCGTTGTTCCCCTCGCTTCCGTCGTCCCCGTCGTCCCGGCGGGGGAAGGCCGCGCACAGCGTGACCACGCCCAGTGCCAGCCCCACGGCCGGACGCACCGGGAACTCGCCGCCGTACGCGAACCCGTGCCCCGCGAAATACGTCAGCGCCCAGACGCTCACACCGAGCCCGGCCCACATCCGCCAGGCCGCCGCCCCCCGGATCCCCGCGCCGGGCCGCACGCGCACCTCCACGGAGGCCAGCGCCCGCTCCACCGGCCGCAACGCCCGCACCACCCCCACCAGGACGATGCCCAGCACCAGCAGCCACGGCACCCGCAATGCCCACCAGCCCGTCGAGCCGTAGCGGGGTTCGGGGGCGAGGCCGGTCAGATAGAAGGCGGCGGCGACGATCAGCACCGGCAGCATGTGCCAGAGGTAGAGCGCCATGCTGCCGGCCCCCAGTACCCGCACCGCCCGCCGCACCCGGGCCCGCTCCAGCGCCCGTCGCACGACCGGTGCGATCAGCAGCGCCACCCCGACCTGAGCCAGGCTCCACGCCAGCATGGCCGCCGACGGGGGATTGGTGTTGCTCAGTTCCTCCCCGGTCACCAGGATCAGGCTGACGGGAAACGGCCCGGGCCCCACGAGCAGGGCGAACCCCGCCCCGCCCCCCACCGCGAGGGCCACCGCCCGTCCCCGCGCCCGCGGCGCCGTCTCCCCGTCGCCGCCCAGCAGCCCGTCCCGCCAGCAGAGACCGAGCTGGTAGACGACGCCCCACACGAGCAGGTAGTTGAGCGCCCCGATCGCCTCGACGGCCGAGCCGCGCGAGGACGCGTCGCCCGCCGCTACGAGCATGCCGACACCGAGCCCCACCACACCCATGCCCACAGGGACGCGCAGGCCCCACCGTTCATGAAGGGCGTACAGCATCGGCGTCAGGGCGCTGAGCAGCAGATACACCGGCAGGAACCAGAACTGCATGGCCATCGCCCACCCCACCAGCGCGAGGGTGGCGCGTTCCACGCCGAGCGCGGAGCACACGCCGACGGCGAGCAGCACGAGGCCGCTGTACACGGCCGTGGGCAGCAGCAGCCGCACGGCACGCTGTCCCACCCATCCCGCGGCGCTCCCGCCGGCGGCCCGGGCCCGCGCCCAGGAGCCCGCGGCGGCATGTCCACCGGCGAGGAAGAACAACGGCATGATCTGGAAGCCCAGGGTCAGCCACTGCGTCCAGGGCACGGTCGCCAGCAGCTCCGGGGCGGTGATCTCGCCGTCCGGATGCCGGATCAGCCCGGTGATCAGCCAGTGGCCCAGCACGACGAGCAGGATCGCCCACGCCCGCAGGAAGTCGACATACCGGTCTCGGCTCATACGTCGCATGCTGCCCGCCCCCCAACTTCCCTGCGGCGACTAGTCCTTGTCGCAACCAAGCCGTACCCGGGACGACACCGTCCGGCCCGCTCCCACCCGAAGGCCGGAGACCCGGAGTCCCAGAGCACCGACTACGCGTCAGGCATCTTGACGGTCCGCATGTTACCGGTAACATCGTTGTCCGTCGGAGCACCAACCGCACGCCCACGCAGAGGTGGGCCGTCCGCCCTCGGGAGTCCGCGTGACCGACCACCCCACGGCGCAGCGCGCCCCGGCCGGCCCACCCACGCCGGACTCCACCGTCGGCACGACCCACGGCCCGACCGACGACAGAACCCACGACGCGACCGACGGCACGGCCCACGTCACCAGTACCAGCGTCGGCACCAGTACCGCCCCCGCCCCCGTCCCCGTCCCCGTCCCCGTCCCCGTCCCGGCCCCTGATTCCGCTCCCGTCTTCACCCCGTCCGCCGTGGTCGCCTCCTGCGTCGGCTTCATGCTCATCGGCGCTCTCCAGGCGTTCTACGGCCCCGCGATCCCGGGCCTGCGCGAGGAGTTCGGGCTCTCGCCCTCCATGGCGGGCCTCGGGCTCAGCGCGCACTTCGTCGGCGGGGCCGGGGGAGTCCTCCTCTTCGACCGGCTGTACGGCCGTATCGGCAACCGGCGGATCCTGGCCGCCTCGTATCTGCTGATGGCCGTCGGTTCGGCAGGCTTCGCGGTCGCGCCGAACTGGCCGCTCGCCCTCACCGCCGCGCTCCTCGCGGGCTTCGGCTTCGGCGGAATCGACTACGGCCTCAACCAGCTTTTCGCGGTCGGCTTCGGCCAGCGTTCGACCGCGATGCTCAACGTCCTCAACGCCCACTTCGGCATCGGCGCGATCCTCGGCCCGGTCCTGATCGCGGTGGTGGGCGCCGAGCACTACCCCGTCGTCTTCCTGGTCTTCGCGCTCGCCAACCTGCCCCTGCTGTTCTGTCTGCGCGGAGTACGCGACAGCCCCCCACGGTCACCGCAGCCCCCGGGGCGCCCCACGTCCACCGGGGCGTCCGCGCCGGCCGACCGCGCCCTGCGGTCCGTCCTCGCCGTCTTCGTCACCCTCTACGTCCTGCACGTCGGCATCGAGGCGGGTGTCGGTGGCTGGGAGCCCACGCACCTGGAGACCGTCGGGCACGGCGCCGGCGTCGCGGCCACCGCGACCTCCGTGTACTGGCTGATGATGACCGTCGGCCGATTCCTGGCCGCCCCGATCGCACTGCGCTTCTCCGCCCAGACCATCATCACGGTCTCCTGCGCGGGCATGACCGGCTGCCTCCTGCTGGCGGCCGTACCGGATCTGGCGCCCTTCGCCTACGCGGGCGTGGGCCTCTTCATCGCACCGATCTTCCCCACCGGACTGCCGTGGCTGCACCGGGCCGCCCCGCACGCCCGCCGGGCCGGCGCGGTCGTCATCGCCGCGTCCATGATGGGCGGCGTCGCGGCGGGCCCGGCACTGGGCAAGGTCATCGAGTGGTCCGGCGTCCGAGCGGTCCCGCTCCTCCTCGCCGCCGTCTCCGCCGTCTGCCTCGCGGCCACCCTCTGGCTGACCCGAGCGACCCGCCCGAAGCCCGCGCGGTGACCGCCCCGCCGCTCCCGGCCGCCCCGCCGCTCCCGGCCGCCACGCGGCACCGCCGGCCCGGGGCGGTGCGGCCGAGCCCGTCGCCGACCCGCGGGCATCCCGAAGCACACCCACGCACCCGCACGTCCGCCCCGACGAGCAGGCACCCCAAAGCACAAGCACGAGCACGAGACCGAGCACGAGACCAAGCACGAGACCGCGACCGAGACCAAGCACGAGACCGAGCACGAGACCGCGACCAAGCACGAGACCAAGCAAGAGCACGAGCACGAGTACGTGCACGAGACCGCACCCGCACGTCCGTTTCGACGAAGGGACCCGCATGCCAGCCCTGACCACGACCTCCGACGGTTTCCTCCTCGACGGCGAACCGTTCCGCATCCTCTCCGGCGCCCTGCACTACTTCCGCGTCCACCCCGACCAGTGGACCGACCGGCTGCGCAAGGCCCGCCTCATGGGCCTGAACACCGTCGAGACGTACATCCCGTGGAACTTCCATCAGCCCGAACCCGGCACCCTCGTCCTCGACGGGCTCCTCGACCTGCCCCGCTTCCTGCGGCTGGCCGCCGCGGAGGGCCTGCGCGTCCTCCTCCGCCCCGGCCCCTTCATCTGCGCCGAGTGGGACGGCGGCGGTCTGCCGCACTGGCTCACCACCGACCCCGACATCCGCCTGCGCACCAGCGACCCCCGCTTCACGGACGTCGTCGACCGCTACCTGGACCTCCTCCTCCCACCGCTCCTGCCGTACATGGCGGCGTCGGGCGGCCCGGTCATCGCCGTACAGGTGGAGAACGAGTACGGCGCCTACGGCGACGACATCGCCTATCTCAAGCACCTCGAGCACTCGCTCCGCTCACGCGGCGTCGAGGAGCTCCTCTTCACCTGCGACCAGACCGACGGCGATCACCTCAAGAACGGCGTGCTGCCCGGTGTCCTCGCCACCGGCACGTTCGGCAGCCGCGTGGACCAGTCCCTCCGGCGGCTCCGCGAGGCACAGCCCGAAGGCCCCCTGATGTGCGGGGAGTTCTGGATCGGCTGGTTCGACCACTGGGGCGGTCCGCACCACGGACGGGACGCCGAGGACGCCGCCGCCGACCTCGACCGGCTCCTCTCGGCGGGCGCCTCCGTCAACATCTACATGTTCCACGGCGGCACCAACTTCGGTTACACCAACGGCGCCAATCACCACCACGCCTACGTGCCCACGGTCACCTCCTACGACTACGACGCCCCGCTCACCGAGAGCGGCGACCCGGGCCCGAAGTACCACGCCTTCCGTGAGGTCATCGCCCGCCACGCCCCGGTCCCGGACGAGCCGGTGCCCGCCCCGTCGCCCAAACTCCCCCCGGCCACGGTCCGGTTGACCCACCGCGCCCCGCTCCTCCCGCTCGCCGACCGCCCCGTGCACGCCACGGACCCCCGCTCCGCCGACGAGCTGAACCAACGCTCCGGGTACACCCTGTACCGGACCACCGTCCCCGCCCCCGGGGCCGGCCTCCTGCACTTCGCCGGCGGAGTCGGGGACCGCGCCCAGGTCTTCCTGGACGGCGCCCCCGCGGGCGTCCTCGAACGCGAGCGCTACGACGAGACGCTGCCCGTCCACGTCCCCCGCCCCGACGCCGTGCTCGAGGTGCTCGTGGAGAACATGGGCCGGGTCAACTACGGCCCCCGCATCGGCGTCCCCAAGGGCCTGCTGGGCCCGGTCACGCTCGACGGCACACCCCTGCAAGGCTGGGACTCCCACGCACTGCCCCTGGACGACGTACCGGTCACCGCCGTGTTCACCCCGGCCGAGAACCCCACCTCGGCCGAACCCGCCCTGCACCGCGGCACGTTCGAGGTGCGGACCCCCGCCGACACCTTCCTCGCCCTCCCCGGCTGGACGAAGGGCCAGGCCTGGGTCAACGGGTTCCACCTCGGCCGCTACTGGAGCCGCGGCCCGCAGCGCACCCTCTACGTCCCGGCCCCCGCCCTGCGCCCCGGCGTCAATGAACTGGTCGTCCTCGAACTGCACGGCACCACCACCCTGGACGCCCACTTCACCGACACCCCCGACCTCGGCCCGGCGGGATCCTGATGCGGCACCGGGTGAGCCTTCCGCCTCCCTCCGGGCCCCCGCTCCGAGGCCACCTCCCCTTCGCCGACGCCCCCACCGTCCCCGACCCCGTCGAGGTGAACAGCCGCTGGCTGACCCGGGGCGGCCGCCCCTGGTTCCCCGTCTCGGGGGAGTTCCACTACTCCCGGTACCCGGCCCGGGAGTGGGAGGAGGAGCTGCTGAAGATGAAGGCGGGCGGGGTCACGGCCGTCGCCTCGTACGTCATCTGGATCCACCACGAGGAGACCGAGGGCCGCGTCCGCTTCGACGCCGACCGTGACCTGCGCCGTTTCGCCCGGCTCTGCGCCCGCCACGGCCTGGACTTCATCCCCCGCATCGGCCCGTGGTCGCACGCGGAGGTCCGGGGCGGCGGCCTCCCCGACTGGGTACTGGCCCGCACCACGGCCCCGCGCACCGACGACCCGGCGTACCTGAGCGCCGTCCGCCCCTGGTGGGAGGCGATCGCGTCGCAACTGGACGGCCTGGACCGCGCGCACGGCGGCCCGATCGTCGCGATCCAGATCGAGAACGAGCTCTACGACCAGCCAGGCCACCTCCGCACGCTGAAGCGCATGGCCCAGGAGGCCGGCCTCAGCGCCCCCCTCTGGACCTCGACGGCATGGGGCGGAGTCCACCTCCCCGACGACGAACTGCTGCCCCTGTACGGCGGCTACCCCGAGGCCTTCTGGACCGAGGCCGACGGCGGCTGGCCCGACACCTGCCGCAAGCACTTCTTCTTCACCCACCAGCGCGACGACGAGGGCATCGGCGCCGACCTGCGCCCGACGACCGTACGCGGCACGGATCCCGACACCCACGCGGACCGATTCCCCTGGGCGACCTGCGAGTTGGGCGGTGGCATGGCCGTCGCCTACCACCGCCGTCCGCGCGTCGACGCCGCCGACATCGGCGCCCTCGGCCTCACGAAGATCGGCTGCGGTTCGGTCTGGCAGGGCTACTACATGTTCCACGGCGGCACCAACCCGGCGGGGGAGCGGACGACCCTCCAGGAGTCCCACGCCACCGCCTACCCCAATGACCTCCCGGTCCTGACCTACGACTTCCGGGCCCCCCTCGGCGAATACGGCCAGTACCGTCCCTCGTACGACGAACTGCGGCTCCAGCACCTGCTGTTGGCGGACTTCGGCGAGGTGATCGCCCCCATGCGGTCGGTACTGCCGGACGGCCGTCCGCGAGGCCAGCACGACCGCGACACCCTGCGCTGGGCGGTCCGCGGCGACGGGCGCACCTCGGGCTTCCTCTTCGTCACCAACCACCAGCCGCACGAGCCGCTCCCGGACCACCCGGACACCAGCTTCACGATCGGCTTCCCCGAGGCCCCGCCCCTCACCCTCCCCAGCACCCCCGCCACCGTCCCCACGGGCGCCTACTTCTGCTGGCCGCTGCGCCTGGACGTGGCGGGCCTGCGTCTGGACTGGGCCACCGCCCAGCCCGTCTGCACGATCGTGGACGACGACGGCCGTACGGTCCTGGTCCTGGCGGCGACGGACGGCATCGCGCCCGAACTGGCCCTGGACACAGGGACGGTGAGGGCCGTCGCCACCCCGCCCGGTACGGACGTCGCGACCGTGACCGACGGCGACCGCATCCTGATCACCGGCCTGCGCCCCGGCACGGACGCCTTGGTCGAGACGGAGACCCCGGCCGGCGACCGGGTCGCCGTCCTGGTACTGGACGCCACCACCGCCCGCACCGCCTACCGGGGCGAGGCCTGGGGTGCGCAGCGGCTCGTCCTGTGCCCCGACGGCGTGGTCTTCGACGCGCCGAACGGCGAGGTACGCATCCACCCCCGCTCCTCCCAGGACGAGGGACCCCGCGCCCGCACGGCCGTCCCTTCGGTCTCCCTCTCCGTCCTCCCCGCCCCGCCCCGCCCGCCGACGACACCCGGTGCCACCGTGAAGGAGAGCCAGGACGGCGCCCTGACCCGCTACACACTCGTCCCCGACGAGGACGCGCCCACCGTCCCCGCCGTCACCCTCACCGCGCTCCGCCCGGCGGGCCCGGCACCGACCCCGGAGACGGGCGTACTGGGCCGGGCGAGCGCCCCCGCCGACGAGCACTACGACACGAAGGCGGCCGTCTACCGCGTCGACGTACCGGCGACCCGCGCCGGCACCCCCACCCCGCCCGGCTCCGACCTGTTGCGCCTGCACTGGACCGGCGACGTGGCCCGCGCCTACGTGGGGGACACACTGGTCGCCGACCAGTTCTTCACGGGCCGCCCGTGGGACATCGCGCTCGACCGGCTCCCGCCCGGTGAGCCGCTCACCCTGAGAATCCTGCCGCTCGCCGCCGACGCGGCGGTCCAGCTGCCCGTCACCCCGCCGGCCGGTGTCGCCGAGCTGCGGCACGCCGAACGGATCACGACCCGCACCTGGCGGCTCGGCACGACCTGACCCGCGCTTCCTCTGCCGCCCGGCCTATCCTGTGGGTCCGCCGGGCGGCCCAGCGCGACTGGCCCCGGACCAGTCCCGAGGAAGAAGCCCCCACCATGACCCGAAGCGCCGCCGACGGCCCGGCCGGCCCGGCGTCCAGGGGACGCAGCAGACGCAACTTCGCGGGCTCACGTCCGGTCATGGACGACGTCGCGAAACTGGCCGGAGTCTCCAAGCAGACGGTCTCCCGGGTGCTCAACGACCACCCGGCCGTCCGCGCCGAGACCCGGGAGGCGGTCCGGGCGGCCATGCGCACCCTCGGCTACCGCCCCAGCAGCAGCGCCCGCTCACTGGCCAGCGGCCGCACCCGCATGCTCGGCGTGATCTCCTTCGACGCGGCCCGCTACGGCCCCGCCTCCACCCTGACCGCCATCAACACGGCGGCGCAGGAGGCCGGTTACCTGGTGAGCTCGATCGCGCTGGACACCGCGGACCGGGACACGGTGGTACGGGCCGCGGACCGGCTGTCGGCGGAGGGCGCGGACGGCGTGATCGCGATCGCCCCCCAGGTCCGGGTGGCCCGCGCGCTCGCCGAGGCCCACCTGGACACCCCCCTGGTCGTCATGGACAACGACCTCGGTGACGGCACCCCGATGGTCACCTCGGACGCCCGCACCGGCGCCCGCAAGGCCACACGGCACCTCCTCTCCCTCGGCCACCCCACGGTCCACCACCTGGCGGGCCCGGCGGGCTGGACCTCGGCGGACCGCCGGGCGGAGAGCTGGCGCACCACCCTCGAGGCGGCCGGAGCCGAGGTGCACACTCCTGTCTTCGGCGACTGGAGCGCGGACTCGGGCTATGACCTGGGCCGCGAACTGGCGAAGGACCCGTCCGTCACCGCCGTCTTCGTGTCGAACGACCAGATGGCCCTCGGCGTCCTGCGCGCCCTGTACGAGGCGGGCCGCCGGGTCCCGGAGGACGTCAGCGTCGTCGGCTACGACGACATCCCCGAGGCCGCCCACTTCCTTCCCCCGCTGACCACGATCCGTACGGACTTCACGGACATCGGCACGATCTCCCTGCGCATCCTGCTGAACCGCATCGACAGCCCGTCGACCCCCGGAAGCCCGCTCACGATCGTCCCCGTCGACCTGTGCGTCCGCCACAGCACGGCCGGCCCACGCCGACCGGGATCACGCGTCTGACCGGGTTCCGTCGACCGGGCCCCGCAAGGCCGCGGCATGGAGATGCTCCAGGGCGTCCAGCACGACGGTGTTCCAGTGCCAGGCCAGCCACCGGCCGACATCGCTGCCGGTCTGCCGCAGGGCGGCCAGCTCGGCATGGGTGAAACCGGTCAGCGGCCGCTCGTGATGGGAGGACACCATTCCCAGCGGCACGCCCAGCCGGTTCACCAGCGGAACACTGTGCGCGGCCCGACTGCCGGTCTGCAGGATGGCGTGGCGGGAGGCCTCGTCGAACACCGACGCCGACTCCACGTCCCGCACGGTGACCTGCCGACGCTGCTCTGCCGCCTGCGAGCAGGAGGTGGTCGCGGTGTCGACGAAGGCGAAGAAGTCGGTGAAGTACCTGTTCAGGCCGGTGTGCCGGGCCAGACGGAGCCGACCTCGCTCGTTCAGCTGGACATTGCCCATGGGTGTCTGGGTGATCGACAGCACCCGTTGCAGGGTCGCCGCGACGACGGCGCCCTGGCTGGTGCCGTTGCCACGCTCGACCGGGAGCCCGGGAAGCGCGGGCGGGCCACGCCGCACCCGGCCGGGGAACCACAGCTCGGCCTCGGCATCGGGCGCCGGTGTGCGTACGACGGCGTCGGCGAGTGTGGAGAGCTTGATGTTGAACTGCTGGGAGGCGTTCTTCATCAGCGCGAACGCCTCATCGGTGGAGCCGAGACCGTAGCGGCCGAGCAACACCCCTTCGGCACGGGCGACCCCGGCGCGGCCGTACAGACGGTTGCGCAGATCGAGATCGTCCTGCCGCCACTGCGGTCCGCTTCCCCGTCGGGACGCGGAGCCGGACACATCGGCCGCCGAGCCTCCTTCGGCAGGGTGCCGGGACAGCTGGCTCATACCAAGGACTCCAATCCGGGGTGAGTCCGAGCAACGGACGACAGCGAACCCGGCGGGCGCTCCCCGGCCGGCCGGGGGCGTACCTCCTTACCGAGCACTGCCAACGCCTAACCGGAAGCCTGCCGCGTAAACCCGCGTAAACCCGACGGCTTCCGCGTCACAGCGGATGCGGGACGGTGCGCGGGCCGGGCGGCGCGGTGAGCGCATAGGCGGCGACCAGCCCGGCCACACCGAGTACGCAGTCCAGATAGATCGACGTGGCTTCCGAGATTCCGTTCCCGGCGATGATCAGAATGACTCCGGTCACGAGAATTGCCAGGAATCCCATGTAGTGATCGTGAAGCACGGCCCGAAAGCTGACGCACACGCATCCTCACCTCTTCCCGTCCTGTTCTGCTGCCTTTTCCTGCCTGAGGTGAGGGCCATTCGACCAGATCCCCTGCCGGCCGTCCACGGATTCCGGGATGTCCCGATCGACACGGAATCCGAACGCATTCCGTACGTACGACACCGAACGCGAGCTGTCCGCCGCCCGCGAAGACGCCGTTCCCGACCGAAGGGCAGCGAATGGCGGCGAATTCCAGCGAGGTTCGGTAAAGCCCGATGAAGCCGATGAGTTCTGATCACGCCGATGCATTCTGATCAAGCCAGATGAAGTTCGGTGAACCGCTGCGCGTTCGAAGGATCTGGTGGGACGATCTCATCCGCCCGGTGGGGTATGCATGAGCCGGTGGGCTGTGCATGAGAGGGGGCACCATGGGCACCAACCAGCATGCCGAGACACCGCCCGTGCGGCGCTTCGCCGCGGAGTTACGACGGTTGCGCATCAGCGCCGGTGAACCTCAGGTCAAGACGATCGCCTCGCGGGCCCAGTGCAGTCCGGCGACCGTTTCCGAGGTGCTCAACGGGCACCGCCTCGCGAGCGAGACGGTCACCCGTCGCCTGGTGGCCGCGCTCGGGGGCGACTGGGCGCACTGGGGCGGGTTGTGGCGGGCGGCGAAGACGGAACTCGACGAACTGAGGCGGGACACCCCGGACGCGAGCCGGGAACCACGGGCTTCGGGCACGGGACCGGACCTTTCCGAAGCGTTCCGGAACACCTCCCGGACGGAGATGGTGTGCTACCCGAACCCTCCCGCCTTCTACACGGCCGTAGCCGATCACATTCGCGCGGCCCGATCCGAGATCCGCCTCACCTACGTGCGGCTCCACCCGCCCACCCAATGGGGATCCACGGAACCCTCCTCGTACTACGACACGGTATTGCAGTGGGCCAGGGACAATTCCGCCGAGTGCGCGAGCGTAAGGCGCATCATCGGCGTCCCCGAACGCAAGGGCGTACCGAAAGCGACCTACTTCGAGTGGCTGAGACAACACCAGGAGGAGGTCAAGGATCTCTATACCTACGAGGCACGCGTCATGCCGTGGAGTGCTTCCTGCGCCTGGTACAACATGGGCCTCATCGACGACACGGTCACCTTTCTCTCCTTCTCCGGCGCGGGTCGCCGACAACTGACCGGATTCAGCGTCGACAATCCCCAGTTCCTGGCGTACTTCGCGGACAGTTTCGACCAGGCCTGGGGCGCCTTGGAACCCCTGGAAACCTACGTGACCAGGCACTCCACACCGACCCCGCACAAGGGGCATTGAGTTCAGGGTGCCGGCAAAGGACGATGGCGCGCCCCCCCACGAGTCGCTCCACCGCGCCGGTTCCGACAGCGGCGAACGAGTCCGCGCTTGTTGGTCTCCGCTACTCCGCTACCCCGCTACTCCGACGAGAGGAGACAGACGATGCCGGAAGCCGGACCGCCGAGGCCCGCGAGTCCTAGGTCCGGAGGGACGCTGCGCGGCACCCTCTTCGGTGGCCTGGCCTCGGTGGTCTCCATCGCCGCCATCGGCAGGGTCTGGACCGCGTGCGACATCGGCGTCGACGCAGCGGCCAACAGCATGACGCTGCTGCTGCTCGCCCCTCTCATATGGATCGGTGTGGCCCTTGTCTGGGTCGTCCTGCACCGCACCCTGGGGAGGCGTCGTCCAGGCGCAGCATTGACCGCGGGACTCGTCTTCACCGTGTTCGTCACATGGTTCCTGGTGACGTGGCTCGGCGTGGCCGACTCCTACCCTGCCCCTCGATGCCCGGGAAACGTTCCGCCCTGGTGGCCGAGCTTCATCCCGACATGACGGCGCGCCAAAGCTACGGTGACCAGGGGACCCATGCCCGCCCGGGCGGGGCGCGCTTATCGTCCCGCTCGATCACAGCCAGGTGGTGGCCGACCAGCCGACCACGGCCGCGGTGGCGATGAGCCCGACGTTGAGTGTGATCCGGCGGTCCTCGCCGGTCAGATGGACGGCGATCGCACCGATCTGCAGCAGCACGAACCCGATGGCCGCGGCCAGTGCCAGCCAGGGTGCGATGCCGGTCAGGGGCGGCAGGATCAGCCCGGCCGCGCCGAGTATTTCGACCGTGCCCAGCGCCCTGACCGCGGGCAGGGGCATGCGATCGACCCAGGCCATCATCGGGCGGAGTCGCTCTCGGCTACGCGACACCTTCATCCCGCCTGCGTAGAGGTAGAAGAGGGCGAGCGGTCCGGCGACGATCCCATACGCGATGTTCATGATTCCCGTCCACGGTCACCGGCTTGCGGGTGACCCGTCGATTCCCGGGGCAGCCCCTGGAGAAGGCCCGAGCCGTTGTCCGAGTGGCCGGGGGTGAGGTCGGTGGCGGGCTCGGTCGCGTAGCGGCTCATCACCTGGATGCCGACCTGTGGCGTGAGCGGCTGACCGCTGACGACCACGTTCCGGAGGTCGCGGAAGTACTGCACATACAGGTCGGGGGTGAAGGTGCTGAGCATGACGGCGGGTTGGTCGGTGATGTTGGCGAAGGTGTGAGGGGCGCCGGGCGGGACCATCACGAGCGCGCCCGTGGCGGCGTCGTAGTCCTTGTCCCCGACGGTGAACCGCACCGTGCCGGAGACGATGTAGAAGCCCTCGTCGTGCTGGGCGTGGCGGTGCTGCGGCGGTCCGGGAGTGTGCGGGGCGAGGACCGACTCGGCGATTCCGAGGCGGTGCCCGGTATGGCTGCCGTCTTCGAGGATGCGCATGCGCGTGGTGCCCAGGACGATCGTCTCACCGTCGCCGGGACCGACCACCGATACGGCGGGGTCGGCCCGAGGTGCGCTGGTCTTCGCTTCTTCGGTCATGCTCCGAGTGCACCGCCAGGGCCCCGCGACTGTCCAAGACCCCTTCCGCAAGGCCGATACCGCTTGGGTATCGTCGCAGCGTGGAGCTACGTACCCTGCGCTACTTCGTGGCGGTCGCCGAGGAACTCCACTTCGGCCGGGCCGCCACTCGACTGCACATGAGCCAGCCGCCGCTGAGCCGGGCGATCAAGCAGCTGGAGACCGAGGTCGGCGCCCTGCTGTTCGCCCGCTCGCCCGCCGGCGTCACGCTCACCCCGGTGGGCGCGGTGCTGCTCGACGAGGCGCGGGCGCTGCTCGACCGGGCCGACCGCGTCCGCGTCCGGGTGAGCGCGGCCGCCGGCGTCGCGACCCTCACCGTCGGCATCCTGGGCGACAGCACCGACCCGGGAGCGACCAGGCTGGCCGCCGCCTACCGTCGAAGGCATCCCGGCATCGACATCCGCATCCGCGACACCGACCTGACCGACCCGACCTGCGGGCTGCGCGCCGGACTGGTCGACGTCGCCCTGACTCGGGCGCCGTTCGACGAGACCGCCCTGATGGTGCGTGAGCTGCGTACCGATCCGGTGGGCGTGGTCCTGCGGGCCGACGATCCGCTGGCCCGCCGCGACCGGCTGCAGCTGGCCGACCTGGGCGAACGCCACTGGTTCCAGTTCCCGCAGGGAACCGACCCGATCTGGCAGTCGTACTGGAACGGCGGCGTGCCGCGCGAGGGCCCAGTGGTGCGCGTCGTCCAGGAATGCCTGCAGGCCGTGCTGTGGAACGGCACGGTCGGCCTGGCCCCGCTCGGGCACGACCTGCCCGCGGAACTGGCCGTGGTCCCCCTGCTCGACATGGCGCCGAGCCGAGTGGTGGCGGCGTGGAACGAGGGTGACACCAACCCGTTGATCCGATCGTTCACCGAGATCGCGACAGCCGCGTACCGCGATGAAGAACGCCCAGAACGCCCTCGTTTTGAGCCCTAGCCGCCGCGATGCTTCACCCCGGAGTGAAGGGGACCTCGTACACCTGAAGGTCACGCGGTGAACGCGGTACGGGCATGATCGCCCGTATGCGAGTCCGCCGGGCACGGGCGCCAGTACGAGAGGACTGGTACCCCAACTCCCCGACAGGGCTCCGTGATCGGCCGGGCGCGGAGGAGATGCCGAGGGTCGCCGTTGGCCGCGGGGCGAGGCGCGGGATGACGCTACGGTCCTTCACCGGTCTCTGTGAGGGCACTCAAGCAGTCCTGGGCGGCACGATTACGGCAGGTCATCGCAGAGGGCGTGAACCAGCTCCTCGAAGCCGGTGACCTCCACTTCGGCCGCGCCCAGGACTCTTCGGTCGATCTCGACCATGCGCTCTTGGGCCTCGATCGCCGCAGCGTCCGGAGGCGATTCCGCCTTCAAGTGGGCAAGCTTCGCTTCGTCTTCTGTCAGATCTCTCTGAAGGCGATTCTTTCGCTGCTCTGCTTGCTTGAGTTTGGCCTTTGCTGCCTGGCACTGTTCGTGAGGCATGGTGCTCCCTAGCCGTGCGACGTTGCTTCAGCCTTACGGGTCGGCAGTCAAGCTGCATGTCAGCTTGACCCAAGCGGGCGTCTCGCCGGGCCGGCGGAGGCCGGCGACGGACAGGAGAGGGGACTAAAGCCCTCAACCTGGGCTGCTGTGACTGGATAGCTCTGTTCCCAGGGCTCACCCCAGCACCATTGACCACAGCTGCACTGACTACAGGATCAGTAACGGCACCGCCTCAGCCTCGCGTAGCGGTGGGCTTGAGTCGCGCTCCTGAGCGTCAACCTCTGACGTGCGCAACGAGGACGTGACATGCAGATACCTGCCCTGCGGCCATTCCACGCATAGCCCAAAGCACCAGACACACAGCCGCTCCGAGCAGCACATACGCCAAGACCCCGCCCTCAGCGAAAGCGCCGGTGGCGGGGTCTTGGGGCACCTTCTTCAAGGTGCCCCCGGCAGGATTCGAACCTGCGCACACGGCTCCGGAGGCCGCTTCTGCCCAGAGGATCTACGCAGGTCACATGCCTCCTTGCCGCCGCTTCGCGATCGCTCGTCCACGGATAGTCCACGAGGTGTCCCCTCCTGGAGACGTGGCTCAGCCTGGCAAGGTACGTGTCGATGCCTACAGCTTGCGCGACAATGCTGTAGGGGACCCGGTGTCCCTTTTTTTCTACATCCTGATGCTCCTGGAGCTTTGCTGTGACGTTGTCCGCCCCTTCTTCGCCCGCTGCGCTTGACGTTGTGTTCAAGCGAGTCGTCGAGCGCAAGGCCATCCGTGCCGAAGCAACGCTGCAGGCTGACATCCGGCAGCTGCTCCTGGATGCGGACCTCAACCTCGGCGAGGAAGACGTCATGACCCCTGAGCTAGAAGCTCAGGTGGGTGACGGCACTGGCCATCGCATCGACATCGAGATGGGTGCGACCGTCATCGAGGTCAAGAAAGACATAAGCCGTCCGAAGATCCGTAAGGAGGCGGTTGACCAGCTGGCAAAGTACGTACGGGCCCGGACTCAACAGCACGAGCGGCGCCACGTTGGCATCCTCACTGACGGCGCTGACTGGCGTGCGTACACGCTGGTCCGCGACGAGCTGAACGAGGTCAATCGGTTCGATGCGCGGGAACGCAATGTCAAGGCGCTGGACCTGGTCCGCTGGCTTGAAGGGGTCCTAGCGACCTCCGAGGGGGCCACACCCACACCGGACGCGATCGCAACCCGCCTCGGAGCGGACAGTGTCGCCCACTCCATCGACAAGGCGGTCCTTGCCGCGCTGTACGAGGAGAACAAGGAACTGCCGACGGTTCGGCTGAAGCGTGATCTGTGGGCACGGCTGCTGCGCAGCGCCCTGGGGGCTCAGTTCGAGGACGATGACGACCTGTTCATCGAGCACACGCTCCTGGTGAACACGGCATCGCTCATCGCCCACGCGGTCCTGGGTATTGACGTGAAGGACACCGCGCCTGCCTCGCTGGTCTATGGCCAGCTGTTCACGCAGGCAAGGATCTCGGGCGTGGTCGAGTCGGACTTCTTTGGCTGGCCGCTAGAGACCGAGGGCGGCGAAGACTTCGTTCGTGACCTGGCTCGCCGGCTCGCCGGCTTCGACTGGTCCAAGATCGAGCATGACGTCCTGAAGGTTCTGTACGAGTCGGTGATCACCGCGGAGACCCGTAAGAAGCAGGGGGAGTACTACACGCCTGACTGGCTGGCCGAAGCGACGGTGGCCGAAGCTGTCAGCGATCCACTGAACCAGCGCATTATGGACCCGTCGTGCGGTTCCGGCACGTTCCTCTTTTACGGCGTCAGACGCTACATGGCTGCCGCACACGACGCAGGACTGCCGCTGCGCGAAGCGTTGGACAGCCTGCACGACCATGTCGCCGGAATCGACCTTCACCCCGTCGCCGTGGCATTGGCCCGCGTCACCTATCTCCTCGCTATCGGACGCGAAACACTCACGTCCGAGGAGCGCGGCCCGATAAGCGTCCCCGTCTACCTGGGCGACAGCGTCCAGTGGGACCAGCGCACTGACCTTATCGATCACGGCCACCTCGTCATTCAGACTGGCACAGGCGGGCAGCTCTTCGCCAACGAACTGCGCTTCTCCGAAAGCCTGTTGCAGGACGCTAGTCGCTTTGATGAGATCGTCAACGAACTTGCCGACAAGGCGGCCGACCCGCACCGCGCCAAGGGCAAGCTGCCTTCGCTTGCTGCAGTCTTCAACCGGCACGGAGTCTCCGACGCGGACGACCGGGAAGAGCTGACGGAAAACTTCCGGGTCCTGTGCGAGCTGGTCGACGAGGACCGCAATCACATCTGGTCCTACTACGTCCGCAACCTGGCCCGCCCCATGTGGCTCTCGCGCGCCGAGAATCGTGTCGACGTCCTCGTCGGTAACCCGCCCTGGCTCTCCTATCGGCACATGCCAAGCGACATGCAGAAGACCTTCAAGGACATGATGCAGGCCCGCGGCTTGTGGAAGGGATTCGAAGTCGCTACCCATCAGGATCTTTCCGGCCTGTTCATTGCGCGCGCGGTCCAGCAGTACCTGCGCGAGGACGGCTCCTTCGCCTTCGTCGTTCCCAATCCGGTCCTCGACCGTCCCTATTGGACCGGCTTCCGTAGTGGGGAATGGACCGACCCCGATCACCCCGTCAAGGTCCAGTTCACCGGCTCTTGGGACCTGCGCCGGCTGCGCCCGCACTTCTTCCCTCGTGCTGCCGCTGTTGTTTTCGGCCACCGCCGCTCGCTCGCCATCGGGCAGCAGGGCAACAACGCCGTTGCCTTGACTAGGCGGACCCAAATCTGGACCGGGAAGATCCCGAAGAGTGCCGCTCACTGGGAACGTGCCAAGGGCTGGATCACCCGGGCGGAAGGCGAACTGCGCTACCCGAAGGACGGGCTGATCAGCTCTCCCTACCGGAATCGGTTCGCGCAGGGGGCGACAGTCGTTCCCAAGGTTCTCTTCTTCGTTGAGGAACAGGCGGCCAATCCCCTTGGCCTCGGCGGCGGACGGGTCTCGGTCCGCTCCCGACGCAGCACCCTGGAGAAGAAGCCCTGGAAGGACCTCCCTGATCTCGAGAGCTCGATCGAGAAACAATTTGTCCGGCCTGTTCTGCTCGGCGAACACGTTGTCCCCTACCGTGTCATCGGCGCCGACAAAGCAGTGTTCCCCATTGAGGGCACCAAGACTCTCATGCACGGCGAGCACGACCACCTCGACCGTTACCCGGACCTAGCGAATTGGTGGCGCCAGGCGGAACGGCTTTGGGACGAAAACCGCTCCAGCAACCGTCTCTCTCTGATCGAGAGGCTTGACTTCCGCAGGGGGCTGACCGAGCAGCTTCCCGGCGCGCCCCTGCGGGTGGTGTATGGGGCTTCAGGCATGTATGTCTCAGCTGCGCTGGTGGACGATCCGAATGCGGTCATCGAGCACAAGCTGTATTGGGGAACCGTCGCGACCCGGCAGGAGGGCATGTACCTGTTGGCCGTGCTCAACTTGCCGTACACAACCGAAGCCGTACGCCCACTCATGTCATACGGCAAGGATGAGCGGGACATCGACAAGGCTGTGTGGGAGCTTCCCATTCCGGTCTTTGAGCCGACTGACCCCAAGCATGTACGGATTTCAGAGATCGGAGAGGCGGAGGCCCAGCGAATTGCGGAGCTGAAGTTCGACGAGAACAGCAGCTACATCCAGATTCGCCGTACTCTGCGCGACTTCCTACTCTCTTCGCCCGACGCCGAGGAACTGGACCAACTCGTCACCGAGCTGCTCGGCTGAGAAGCGGACTCGTTCAGGCAGTCGGACAGTCCGGACGCTGACAAGCCCTGCGTCCGGACTGGGCGGGCCCTCAACGTTGCGGCGTTGTCCTGGAGGACCAGCACGGCTTCCTGACAGACCAGGCGCTCGCCCCTGAAGAAGACACCGTTGGAAGCCATACCGGCCGAAGAGTTCCAGCGGGTCTGGACCTAGTGACAGGGTTGGACAACCAATTTAGAAGAGAGGCTGGGGCGTCGAGCCGGTGACGTGCGGCTTCGATTCCTGGGGCCGGCAACACGACCGTCAGACCATCTTGTTGGCAGTGGCTGACCGCTGCATCTGGCACGGCAGTGGCACGAACCTCAACCGAAGACAGCCAGCCACGATGGCGGGTGCGTCGGCCGATCACGCACGCGTGTGTCTCGCTGCACCCCCGCCGGCCTCAGCCAGGTTACCGGCTTGTGAGCACGCCGTAACAGCGGGTCGATGATTACGGAAGCATCAGACACGCTGCATTCCTGGAGATCAGATACTCGGCGGCACTTCGCGAACAATTTCGAGGAAGCGGTCTGCATTTACGTGGAGATTGAGTAGCGTCTTATGTGGAAGATTCGCTCGCCCGAACCTTCCCCCTCGGTGTAGACGGCTTATGTCCACAATGGTGTGCATGGAACGTGCCCCGTGATTATATTTCTTTACCCCAAGGAAAGCCCTAACTACGCCCTCATCAACGTCTAGCTCTTCCTTGTGATTCTCGACAACCTTCTTCCCTATTCCAGCATCATTGAGGAAATGATTGAGGAGGAGCGCACGATGGAACATCCAGCCCGCTTCTTCTTCATGCTGACCTGGCCCGGAATTGGGACCTACCACGTCGAGGTAGCCTTGAAGGCGACTCGCGAAGTCAGGTGCCTTGGAATTGGTTGCAGCTTTGCCGGCGCGTTTCACGAATTCCGCATAGCGGTGGTAGGTGCCACCGGCGAAGACAAATATGGCACGGCCGATTGGGTGAACAATCTCGCCTTGTTGGAATGCGCCGTCCTGCATAGGCGAGAGAAAGTATGGTAGCCAACCCAGAGGAGTCCCCTGGAAGTGGGAATCGAATTCGTCCCAGAAAACCAACGGGGCTTCTCCCTCGAGAGCCCTATCTCTGACCTGATGGAGTGCATCTACCAGATTGGCTACGGATTCGAACTGGGACAGATTGAAGGTCAGGCCATTGCCGCGATCAGGGTAGAGGGATTTCACAACTTCGCGTACCGCGAACGACTTGCCGTCACCCGGCCTGCCGAAAACTGCGATAGATCGAGGCTTCGCCTTCGTCCGATCGCTAATGTACTCAGATATGAGGTTCTGCACTATGCGCAGCCCTTCGATCTCATGCCAATCAGCGGTGATAAGTTTGTTGAACCTTGCGACAGGAACACCCTCTAGTCTGTCGCTTCCTTGGAGGGCTACATTTACCGCCTCTGATTCCAGTGAATCGGGGGGCGCAAAGCGCGATAGTATGGACCACGTAGGAAGTTCGGACCCCAGCTTAGGTTCCGGCACCTGTGTGCTCTTGAACTGATTCTTTCTATCAGTATTTTCGGTCATACATGTCTCGCCGAGACTCATCTTGCCTGGTCTTCTATTGTTGCCTGGCTTGTCGAATCCCTGTTCAGCTTCGAACCCTAGGTCACGAATTGCAAGCATAGCCGCGAGACCTAGGTGGACACCTCTGGCGATGGCAATCCGCGGTTGCTCTGAGGCTCCTTGGGCTTTCTGCTCCAGAAGAGAGTTTGCGATTCCCGCTGCTAGAGCTTGGGTGTATCCGAACATGCTCCCCGTCTCGCTCTTCTCCCACGTCCCTTCTGTGTACTCGCGATGAAAGTATAGGAGATTTCGGGAAGGAATTTCAGTTCGGTCAATGATGAGTGCACCAGATAGGCCAAAAGAGACCACTATGAGCTTTTTATTTGCAAGACCACGTAGGGCAGAATTTGGGCTACGTTCGGCCCTCTTAAGCTCGCTAAGAACATCTTGAGCGGAACGCTCCCACGACAGGCCGCGGCTTATTGACGCGCCAATCTCTCGCAGGCTTGCGGCGGTTACCACGGGTATTATTTGTTTCTCGCGCCTAGGGCTACTGGAAAGCTTCTGCCAAAGGATGCTCTCCCCTTTTAGTGCCCTTGTGCCAAGTTTTATAACTAGCCAAGGAGCGCCGTTAGATTCGGCCATTTTGAATATGTGATGACGCGCATTAGAGTTTCCGAACCCAAGGCCAGCGTCATCGATTATGAGCAGCGACAAATCTTCGCCGTCTTCAATTTTGGGCTGTGTGAGAGGTTTAAAGTTTTCACCCTGTGAATGGAAGCCAAGAAACTCTCGGACGCGCACTCGCCGGTCGATCTTCGATGAATTTTCGTTCCCTGGCAGCGGGAGGAATTGGATTATGTTGAACGAATGGTGGAACCTGTCATCGTAACTGGATGGTTCGGTGAAGAAATCTATCGGGATCTCTTGGCCTCGTACCGTGATGCCACTTGGAGTTGCCAATCTAACAAGCTCATGCAGGCCTAGCGATCCCCCCCAGTGCCAGTGAGTAGTCGCTGCTGAATTCAAGCGCTCTTCCATTGTTGGGCATCGGTGATCTGGGAGCATCACAGCCCAATCGATGGTTGGATCGCCGGTGACGACAACTAGTCCCGTATTCGCTGATCTCATAGCTGATCCCGTAATTCGCCGCTCAGAAATCTTGGCCGGTCATAAGTGACATCGGCATTTGGGGCGCGCTCGATGGCGTGGGCGCCGCACGGCTCAACCTTCTTGGTCCTTACTCTCAGACTAGGCCTTGTGACGGGCGATCGCACGCGAGACGCAGGTCCCCTGAACTGCGCCTTACGTTGGAGTTGCGTGCTCGTTAGACGCCATTCCTAGATCGGACGGTTTGTGAGACGCCTTGCAGCCGTGGAGGTGGCCGCTCCAGCCGCGACGTGTCTCTTCTCTCACTGCAAGCGGCTGCTTGCTATGCGCGCGGCGCGGGCGCCGGCCGGGCTGGAGCGGGGCGGGGACAGAGCGCAGGCCCGGCCGGCGCCCGGGCCGCGCGCGGTGAGCGGAGCGAGCCGCCTTGAACCAGTAGAGAAAGTTTGAATCATGGTCCGGCTGTGGCGGTGATCATCAAGGTTCATGAGCCCGGCTCCTGCTGCTCCGTGGTGTAGAACCCTGGGTATGGGGAGTGAACGGCGGGAGTTGATGAAGGCCCTTGGGGTGCGCCTTCGAGGGCTCCGAACAGAGGCCGGCCTGACGGGTGCTGTCCTGGCGCAACGTGCTGGCGTGGGGCAACCGACCGTGTCCAAGGTCGAGAACGGGCGCATGGTTCCCAGCCTCGACGTCCTGGGGCGCTTGTCCCTCGCCCTCGCCCTCGATGAGTCGACCTCTCGTGAGGTGCGTGACCTCCTTGTCGCTGTGGAAGCTGCGCCGGACACCGCCGAGTTGTCGGACGAAGCGCCGCTCGCTGGGGCAGTGCTCAATGAAGCGGTGCGGTCTGCTCGGCTGGTTCGCTCGTTCCAGTGTGTCGTTCTGCCGGCCATGCTCCAGAGCGCGGAGTACGCCCGGCATGTGTTCGTCAGTGCGCCGAACTCGACGCCTGAAGCGGTCGGTCGGGCTGTTGCCGCCCGCGTCGAGCGGCAGAGCCTCTTGTACGAGCCGGGGCGGGAGTCGGTGTTCGTGCTGACGGAAGCCGTGTTGCGGACCTGGCCGGGGAACCCCTCGCTGATGCTTGCCCAGTTCGACCGGCTCTTGGCTGTCGAGAGTCTCAGCACAGTGCGGCTCGGGGTGATCCCGTGGCGTCGGGCGGTGCCGGTCCTGCCGCGTCACGGGTTCACTTTGTGCGACGACCGGGCTGTTGTTGTCGAGTCCTTCCGCGGTGAGCGGGTGTTGGACGACTCCGACGAGGTCGCCGCGTACGCAGAGACTTTCCGGCGCTTCGAAGAGGCTGCCCTCTTCGGCCATGAAGTGCGAGAGCTCCTGCTCCGGGTGATGCAGGAGTTCCGGGAGATGGAAGACTTCGCCACTCGTTAGAGGAATAATTCCTCAAGATGCCTGGCTCATCGGTCGCGCATGGGAATACTCTGCTGGCTGTGCCGTCTAGCCCCCTAGACGAGGAGGAGTGTTCCCATGTCCCAAAGCTGGTGCCGCATGTTCCCCGGTCTGCCCTGGCAGGTAGCGCAGGCTCGTCACTTCGTCGCCGCGCTGCTCGAGGATGAGGCTTCAGGCCTCGTCGACAGTGCCGTCCTGGTCGTCGGAGAGCTGGCGGCCAATGCCGTTCGGCATACGCGGAGCGGTTGGTACCGAGGATGGTTCCTCGTGGTCGTCCACTTCCGTGATGACCTGATCTGCATCGAAGTCGTTGACCAGGGCGGAGACGAGGAACCCCAGGTTCGCAGCGTGGCCAGGCACGTAGAAGAGGATGGCCGCGGGCTGATGATGATCGCGGCCTGCGCCAAAGACTGGGGAGTGAAGGACCGGCCCTCGGGCGCGCGCTGCGTCTGGGCCGAGCTGGCGCGGAACGGCACGTGATGGGCCGCTGCTCGACTGTCGTCCGTGGTGGCCTCGTGGGCAGTGGAGGGTGAGCCCCCGCGGGGTGCCTCGGCGGCGGGCCGCGTTCTACGTGATCGGTGTTCATTCGGGAAGGCGACTCCCGCCCATTCCGTCTAGGGCCCTAGACTCCTGGGTACTTCTAGGAGGTGTGGTCATGTCGGACGAGTTGCAGCGGATCATGGCGATCGATGATCCGTACCTGCTCCTGCGTGAGGTCACGACACGGTTGGCCGACGCACAGCAGGAGGTGACCGAACTCGCCCGGCTCCGCCGTCGTGTGGTCCAGGACCTCCACTCGCAGGGGCTTTCCTACGCGCAGATCGCCGAAAAGGCCGGCCTGAGCCGCGGGCGGATCCATCAGATCCGGCATACCGGCCCGGCGCCCGAGGGTGCGTTCCTCGGTGCGGGTGCCGTCACGGTCGTGACTCCGCTGCGGTGGGACGACGAGAAGAAGCGCACGGTCGTGGCCATGGCTGACGTTAACTCCGGGAAGCGCCTGGAGGAGCTGGCCAAGTCGTACGGGCTCGATGTCAGCTCCGGCAATGTGCTCGTGAGCGGTGAGGTCGACCTCAACCGTGACGGCCTGGTCGTCGTCTGCGGGCCGGGCATGTCCCAGGACATGAGCGACCTGTACGCCCAGGACCCGGTACTGAGCTGGGAACACCCGGACGGCGAACCGTGGGCGCTGGTAGACCGGCGTACCGGGACGGCGTACCGCGCTGGACAGGACACCGACTCGAACCGCCCGTACGACGTCGGATACCTCGGCCGACTGCCCCGCCCGGACGGGAACGGCTCGGTGCTCGCCCTCGCCGGTATCCACACCGAAGGATCCCTCGGCGTCGTCCAACTGCTCGCCTCCGACCTGAGCACGCTGTGGGGCCAGGTGGGAGAGCATCGCTTCTCCACGCTGGTGGGCGTCGAGTACGACCCCGAGACCGGCGAGCCGCAGTCCGTCGAACTGCTCACCCCCCTCTACCGCCACGACGAGGAGACGACGGCGTGAACGTCGCCCTCGCCTCACTGCCCGCCGAACCCGGCCAGGCGAACGAGGACTTCGCCGCCGCTGCTGCTGGGGCGGCCGTCCTCCTCGACGGGGCCGGCGTTGCCGGGGCAGATACCGGGTGCACGCACGGCATCGCTTGGTTCTCCTCGACACTGGGCGGGCTGCTGCTGAGCACCATCACGGCGCACCCCGGCCGGCCGCTCGCTGAGTGCCTGGCTGACTCGATCCGCGTTGTCCGGTCGCTGCATGAGGACAGTTGCGATCTGTCCTATCGGGCCAGTCCGACCAGTACGGTCGTCGCCGTCCGAGCTGACGCGGGAGCTCTGGAATACCTCGTACTCGGCGACTCGACGCTTCTCCTGGCCGACCAGGAGGGGAAGACGACTGCCATCACTGACCAGCGCCTGGACGAGGTCGGTAAGAGACTTCGCGGGCCGGTCGACGCATTGGCCACAGGTTCACCCGAGCATGCTGCCGCTCTGGCCGAGTACCGCGACTCCCTGACAGGGCTCCGTAACCGGCCCGGCGGTTTTTGGATCGCCGGGCCGGATCCGCAAGCGGCCGAGCACGCTCTCACTGGGTCGGTCCCGCTCGACACTCTGGCGTCTGTGACGCTGCTGAGCGACGGTGCGACACGACTCGTCGACACCTTCGAACTTGCGACCTGGCAAGAGGCGTTGAACGTCGTCAACGCTTCGGGGGCAGCTGAACTGGTCGACCGCGTTCGGGAAGCCGAGGCCATTGACCCTCGCGGTCGGCGCTGGCCACGAGGCAAGGCACAAGACGACGCCACGGTGCTTCATTGGGTGAGCTGACATAGCCGCGCACGTACTTGATCGGCGGGCGGAGCCAGCCGCATCGCCTCGATCGCTTGGGACCGACCCCATTGGGATCGGCGCAACTGATGAGGTTACGCTGCCTCGGATTTGACTGGCTTAACCTTACGTTTCTTTTTTCCTGACGATCTCGCCGATTCCGTGGATTGCGGCCTGTTGACACTACTTGCACTCTGCCCGAAGAAGTAGCCCAAAATTATCAGAAAGCTGTTTGACAATAGCGTCGACGGGACGATCTTAAGGAACATGGAAACCACGAATACAGCGGTGAGCGCGATTAGGAGGATTGCTCCGACGAGAGTGGCGATCGGCTCGCGAGCCACTCTTCTATTCCACTTCCTGTCGGCGATCTCTTCTTCGAGAAGCTTCTCTTCGCGAAGCTTTTTGAGCTCATCCTCCGCTTCTTCTTTGGCTTTGTGCTCCTTTTCCCACCCTTCCACGACCAATGCCTGTGCAGCGCTGTCGACCTGCGCGGCTGCACGCTCTTGCTCTCGTGCCGTGGCTGCTTCAGCCTCCAAGGCCTCAAGTTGCCGCTTCAGCTCGTCCTTTTCCGGGCCAGGAGGTAGTCGCTCGATCAGGTCCTGCAACCCGTCGAGCCGTTCTTTACTGCGGAGTTCTTTGATGCGCTCCAGGATCAGGCGTTTGCGCTCCAGGAGAAACGGCAGAATGCCGATTTTCCTCTCTGGGTTCTCGACCACCCACATCTTGACGTTTGAGGTCGGCATTGTGCCGAACTGTTCCGGGTGGCTGATCGCCTCGTTTACCCGAGTGAGTGCCTGTTCCAGATCAGGGAGATCGTAATTCTTAATCGAATCTACAGATAGTCCCAGAAGTGCGAGAATCGGCTCGTACATATCTCGAAGCCGAGTCATCGCATCCCTGGCGGCTACCGTCACGGCTGATGGCGCGAGACCCATCTCTGCTCCCCCAAGGTAGGCATCTAGGGGGCTCATCTTGCCGATAGGGCGCTCGCTGCGAGGTCGGAACGGGGGAATCCGGTTGCCCTATCTCGGCGCGACGGGAGCCAATGCGCGGGGCCTCTGGCCCGGGATAGATCGTCTACTTGCAGGTGGGTTGCGAAACGGGCCGTTGTGCGGCCACTTGGGCGGTCCCCGCCCCGACTGGGCCAGGGATGGATGCGTCCTCTTGCGTACCCCCCTAGACAGTTGACGGTCCGTCGGTCTAACGTAGTCGTCAACCCCCCTAGACAGTCAGGGCGGGCCACTCCTCTGCTGTCTAGGGGGGTATTCAGGTCCGAGCGATGCGGCGTAGGCGCACCGCCAACCAAGTGAGGTTCACGAAATGCGTGTCATCCCCGTAGACGTCTCGGCCGCGACGCTCCTCGTCACCAAGCTGCCCGAGGTCAAGGTGAAGGACCGTCAGACCGGTGAGATCGCCGTCGACCCGGTGACCAACGACCGGCTCATGGTGCTGGAGCTGGTGTTCATCGCGGCGGGCGGTTCGGACATGATCAAGGTCACCGTTCCCGAGAAGGGCATCGGCGAGGGCCTGGTGATGGGAGCTCCGGTCATCCTGCCCGGCCTCATCGCCCGACCGTGGGAGAGCGAGTTCGGTGGACGGATGCGTCACGGCATCGCCTACCGGGCGGACGCCGTCATGGTCAACGCCCCGGCTCCGGTACAGGGCTGAACGCCATGACCGACACCGTCTGGACGCCGACACTGTGCCTGCTGGCACTCGCCGCCCTGCTCGTCCTGCGCCGCCGCGCACCCGTCGCGTTCTGGTGGCTGGTCGGCTACCCGTTCGTCGCGCTCCGCGTGCTAACCACCTACCGGGCCACGATGGACGCCTGCGGCCTGACGGTCCCGGCCTCGGCCGTCCGTCGGGCCACGGCCCGGATGATCGGGCGAGAAGCTGCCCCCGTCCCGCCTCGGCGGTCGCTGCCGTGGCCGACCGGGTCCGGGCTCGTGATGCGGCTGCGCATGGCGACCGGGCAGGCTCCCGAGGACTTCATGGCCTCGGCCGACCGGCTGCGCCACGCCTGGGCCGCGCACGCCGTGCACATCCGCCCAACCAAGCCCGGCTGGCTCGAACTGCGCCTGATCGGCTGGGACGTGCTCTCTGACGTGCAGCCCGCACGCCGGTGGAAGCAGCGCGGGCTGCTCACCCTCCCGATGGCGCTTCGGGATGACGGACGCTGGCACGTACGGGACTTCCGTGCCGTGCCGCATGAACTCATCCTCGGCGCAACACAGTCCGGCAAGTCCGTGTACCTGCGGAACCTGGTGTGCGGCCTAGCCCGGCAACGGGTCGTGCTCGTCGGGGTCGACTGCAAATGGGGCGTCGAACTGGCCCCCTTCGCACCCCGGTTGTCCGCTCTCGCTGACACCCCGGACCGGGCGAACGAACTCCTTGACGTCCTGCTGGAAGAGATGGAGGCACGGTTCCGTCTCATCGGGCTCTCGTCTGCTGCGGGCCCGGATGCCGTGCTCACCTCAGATGTGTGGGGGCTGCCGGACGCGGTCCGGCCGGTGCCGGTCGTGGTCGTCGTCGACGAGGTTGCGGAACTCTTTCTCGCCGCGAGCCGCGATGACGAGAAGCGACGCGATGCCATGGTCACCAAGCTGATCCGGATTGCCCAGCTCGGCCGTGCGGCCGGCATCTATCTCGAAGTGTGCGGGCAGCGCTTCGGTTCCGAACTCGGCAAGGGTGCGACCATGCTCCGCGCCCAGCTCACCGGCCGCATCTGCCACCGGGTCAACGACGAGTCCTCGGCGAACATGGCGCTCGCCGACATCTCTCCGGAAGCGGCCCTCGCCGCCACCTCCATCCCGGCCGAACGGCCCGGCGTCGCGATCGTCGGCGACTCCTCCGGCGGCTGGTCCCGCGCCCGCTCACCGCACCTCTCCCTCGACGAGGCGGCGGCCATCTGCCGTGACACGGCCGCACTGGTGCCTGAACTGCCCCGCCTCGACTCTTTCCGGCCCGTCGTCGCCGTGGAGTCCTCCAAGGCGTTCGCCCCGGCCAGCGTGCCTGCCGCCCGCCCGGTGACCGAGTAGCTGCACCACCTTCCCCACGGTCGGCGTGACCGCTTCGCGCCGCGTCCCTACTCCTCCCATGCCTCGAACAGGAAGGAACCCGAGCCGATGCGCGTTCAGTTGGCCCGTGTGGACGCTGTGATCGTCCAAGCCGTGATCGCGGGTGCCCTGTCGTTCTCGCACCTTCACGACCTTGCCGACGCGGCTGGACAGGGCGGCTGGAAGGCATGGGCCTATCCCGTCTCCGTCGATCTGCTGCTGGTCGCCGCCTGGCGCCGGATGCGCGAACAGCAGCGCGCCGGGCGACCGGCCGGGGGGCCGCGGTTGTGGTTCCTGATCGCCCTGGCCGCATCCCTCGGGGCCAACGTCGCCACCGCCGGGCTCCTCGACCTGGACGACGTCCCCGCGTCGCTCCGCGTCGTGGTGGCCGGCTGGCCCGCCGTCGCCTTCTTCGGCGGAACCCTGCTCGCCCACACGCCACGCCCCCCGGACGCGCCCACGGCCACGGCTACGCCTGAGACGGACACCGAACCGGCCCACGTCCCGGCTGCCGTCGGCGCGCCCGAACATGACGCGCTTCCGGCCCTGGTCGCCGGCCCGGACCCCGATTCGGAGCCGCCCGCAACGCCCGGACCGGTCGCGGCTGTCCCCGCTCCGACGCCTGCCCCGGCCGTCACCCTCCCACCCGCCCTCGTCGACCGCGCACAGGCCCTGGCCGAGGAACACCGCGCTACCACCGGTCTCGCCGCCGACCCCGACGCCGTCCGTGCCCGGCTCGGTCTGCCCCCGTCGATGACGTCCTCTGTCGCCGCCCACCTCTGAGAAGGGACGAACACCGTGAACCCGCGCTTCCGCAACGTCCGCCGCATCGGCCCCGTGCAGGTCGCCTCCTACATCGCCCGCGGCCGAAACCGCCACCTCGCCCCCTGCACCGCGCCCCGCTGCGACTTCTCCACCGAGTACGACAGCCGCGCCGCCGCCGAACTCGCCGCCCGCACCCACCGCTGCAAGGCCTGAGAAGGAGATCCCGCCATGGACGTCCCGCTCTGGTTCGCCGTCCTCGTCGTCGCCGTCCTCGGCATCCAGCTCGCCCGCCCGCCGTGGTGGCTGGTCGCCCTGCTCCTCCTCGGCGGCTACCTCGTCGCCAACAGCGTTCTCGCCCCCGCCGTCGCCACGCTCCTCGACTGACCCGCAGAAGGGACCGCCCCGTGTTCACCCCCAAGTACCCCCGCCCGGACACCGCTCCGATCCCCACCAGCACGCCCCCGACGACCTACAGCCCGTCGGTCTACACCCCCACCACCTACGCCCCGGCGCCGGTCCCGATGGCCCCCGCCTCCAACCGGCCGGCGGTTCAACTCACCCCGGGCAGCGTGCTCACCCTCGCCGCCGGTGGGGGAGCCCTGGTCCTGGTCGTCGGCGCGGTCCTGGTCTCCATGCTCCTCGCGGTCGCCGTCACCGCCGCTTCCGTGGCCGTCTGCGCCGTCGTCATCCGCTCGATCCTCAAGAGCGACCGCCGCTGACCTCATCTGCGCACCATCCCGGCCTGCCCACGCTGTCTAGCCCCCTATGCAGGCCGGGGTGCTGTGCCCGTCTCGAACGTCCGCCCCTCCAAGGAGGCACCCGCACATGCGCCCCCAGGCTCCTGCTGGAGCCATCCGCCAACTGGCCGCCCTCGCCCAGTACGGCGACCTCAGCACCTACGCACACCAGGTCCAGCGGCTCGGCGGCTGCGAGCGGCCCGTACGGATGGAGGGCCACCGCCTCGACATCCACGCCGCAACCGGCGAAATCGTCCGCGAGATCTTCGACCACGACCTTCCCGCCGGACAACTCCTCATCCGCTGCAACAACCGCCGCGCGACCCGCTGCGCCGCCTGCGCCGAGGTCTACCGCAAGGACACGTACCACCTCGTCACGGCTGGCCTGAGCGGCGGCAAGGGGATCGGCCCGGCCGTTGCCCAACACCCCCGCGTCTTCGCCACCTTCACCGCCCCGTCCTTCGGCCCCGTCCACAACCGGCCCGGCGGCAGTCGCTGCCGCTGCGGACGCCTCCACCCGGGCGACGACCCCGCCCTCGGCACCCCGCTGAACCCGGAGCGCTATGACTACCGCGACGCCGTCCTGTGGAACGCGCACGCCGGTGCCCTGTGGGCCCGGTTCACCACCTACCTGCGCCAGCAGATCGCCTCGCGCGCGGACGTCACCCGCTCCGAACTGCGCCACTGCCTGAAGCTCTCGTACGCCAAGGTCGCCGAGTACCAGCGGCGCGGGGCCGTGCACTTCCATGCCGTGATCCGTCTCGACGGCCCCGAAGGTGCCGAGGACTCCCCTCCCATCTGGGCCACGACAGAACTTCTCACCGACGCGATCCGCTCGGCCGTCCGGCTCGCCGAGACCCCCGGACCGACCCTCGACGGCCGCGCCCACACCTTCCGCTTCGGCGAACAGCTCGACATCCGCCCCATCCGCTCCGCCGACTTCACCGGAACCACCGAGCTGACCAGCCGGGCTGTCGCCGCCTACATCGCCAAGTACGCCACCAAGGGGGCGGAGAGCGCGACGGGCACCATCGACCGTCCGATCCGCAACCCGATCACCGACCTGATCGGCACCGACGTCACCGACCACGCCCGCCGGATGATCCTCACCTGCTGGCACCTCGGCGGACTGCCCGAACTCGAAGAACTCCGGCTGCGCAAGTGGGCCCACATGCTCGGTTTCCGCGGCCACTTCTCGACGAAATCCCGCGCGTACTCCGTTACCCTCGGCGCCCTCCGCCAGGAACGCGCCGACCACAACGAAGCACTCACCCGCGAACGCGCGGCTCTGGCCGGCCACCCCCTCCCGGACCCGGACACCGTGCTTGTCCTGTCTCACTGGCGCTTCGCCGGCACTGGTCTGACCGCCGCCGAATCCTGGCTCTCCGCCTCACGGCGACCCGACACCCCGGACACGGAAGGAGACTCGTCGTGGACCGCCGACGAGACGAACTGATGACCGTCCCGCAGATCCTCACCGAGCTGGGCGGAGTCTCGCGCCGCACCTTCTATCGCTGGCGTGAGCTGGGATACGGGCCGGCCGCGTTCAAGCTGCCCAACGGCGAGCTCCGGGTGTGGCGCAGTGACTTCGCTGCGTGGCTGCGGCAGTTGGAGGCAGCGGCGTGAAATCACTCGACGTGAAGGTCTGGGGCGTACGTAACCGCGGTACCAAGACGCCTTCCTACGGCGTCCGATGGTCGGTGGCCGGCAACGTCTTCTCCGACTCCTTCCGCACCAAGGCGCTCGCTGATCACTACCGCTCGAAGCTCATGCGCGCGATGCGGGAGGGCGAGGAATTCGACACGGAGTCTGGACTCCCCGGCTCCATGGAAGAGCAGAAGTCGGCCCTGTCCTGGTACGACTTCGCCCTCAGATACCTCGCGATGAAGTGGCCCCATGCCGCTCCCAACACGCGGGACGGCATCAACGAATCGCTCACCAGCGTGACGGTGGAGCTCCTCGACGAGCGCGCTGGACGGCCGTCCGACGAGGCGTTGCGCAAAGCGCTCCGCAACTGGGCCTTCGTGCTGCCGGGGCCCAACGACCGGGAAGTCCCGGACGACGTGCGGAACGTTCTCCACTGGGTGTCCAAGGCATCTCGCCCGCTCGCCGATCTCGCCGAACCCGCGACGGCCCGTGCAGTGCTCGACTCACTGAAACTCAAGCTCGACGGCACAGCGGCCGCCGCCGAAACGGTACGGCGTAAGCGCCGGACCCTCGTCAACGCGGCGAACTACGCCGTCGACTTGGGGGAGCTGCGCGAGAACCCCATCACGGCTGTCCGCTGGCAGAAGCCGAAGGTGTCCAACCAGGTCGACCCTCGGGTTGTCGCCAACCCGGAGCAGGCTCGCAATCTCCTGGCGGCCGTCTCCTACGTAGGCGGTCACAGGCGGGCTCGTGGCCGTCGCCTTGTGGGTCTGTTCGCTGCCATGTACTTCGGTGGCCTCCGGCCGGCTGAAGCGGTCGGCCTCGTTGAGACGGACCTGATCCTTCCCGAGCAGGGCTGGGGCTCGGCGCTGCTCCACCGGACTCGTCCGTCGGTCGGCAAGCAGTGGACCGACTCGGGGGAGACCCACGACGACCGCGGGCTGAAGAACCGGCCTACCGAGGACGTCAGGCGAGTGCCCATTCCGCCCCACCTCGTGGCCATGTTCCGCGAGCACCTGGCCAGCTTCGGGACCGCGGACGACGGGCGCCTCTTCTTCAGCGAGAAGGGCTCGGTCGTCCCGTCCTCGACCTACTACCGCGTGTGGCAGGAGGCCCGGCTTCTCGCGCTCCCGCCGGCCATCGCCTCCTCACCGCTCGCGAGTCGCCCGTACGACCTCCGGCACTCGGCGCTGTCGACTTGGCTCAATGCCGGAGTCGATCCCACCGAGGTTGCCGAGCGCGCCGGCAACAGCGTCGAGGTCCTGCTGACCCGCTATGCGAAGTGCCTCGACGGACGGCAGGACGTCGCCAACAGGCGTATCGAGGATCTGTTGCGCGAATACGAGTGATCGCACGAAACCTGGGCCTCATACTTCCGGCGTGGACGTATCCGACGATGACCAAAAGATTGATCCCGAGTGGGTGGAGGTTGGCAACAACGTATGCGGTGTCCTGCGCGGTTGCCGGGATGCCTCTGCGGTGGCCCAGCACTTCGTGCGAACGGGGTGGAGTTCGAGGTCGTCGTCTTGGCACGGCTACGAAGTCGAAACCAGCTGGTGCCAGCTGGAGGTCGAGCCGATCGAGGGGCCAGACATTCTCCTGAACGGAGTCGTCGACCCTCAACACTTCGACGAACTCGGCGGCGTACTTCACCGCCTCGGTTTGAGCTACTCCCTGGAGCTCTACAAGGAAGACGACACACTGGTCCGTGAGATGCACGTCTGATCACTGAGTCCACCTGTGAGGCCCCGGCATATTGTCCGGGGCCTCACTCGTTTTGAGCCCTACCTGCTGCGATGCTTCGGGCTGAGAGCGGACGAGGGGGGCTCGTGGAGCTGAAGGTCACGCGCTGGAAGCGGTACGGACATGATCGCTGGTACGCGAATCTGCCGGATGGCGCCGCGGTCGGCTGGGCGGACGTGAGGACGGGGGACATCACCGTCTTAGTGGATGAGTATCGCGACGACGTGATCGCCGTGTTGACACACCACTTACGCAACAACCCTGAGCCGGTGTTGTCGCAGGGGGCACCGGAGGCTGAAGCCCGTCCGATGCTGCCGCCTCTGACGCCAGCCGACGATCTGTCCACCAACCGCCCCGGTGAGTCCCTCCGTGACCTTCTCGACAAATCCGGCCCGGGTCTGATCGAACGAGTCATCTCACAGCTTCTGCGGCGCCCCACGGAGTGGGACTCGTGGCGTAAGGGCCTAGCGGGGGAGAGGAGAGTGGGAGCCGAGCTGAACCGTTTGGCGCGTCACGGCTGGCGGGTCCTGCATTCCATCCCTCTGGCCGACAAGGTGGACGTCGATCACTTGCTGGTTGGGCCCGGCGGCGTGTTCAGCATCAACACCAAGCACCATCACGACAAGGCCGTATGGGTCGGCGACGATGCCGTGAAGGTCAATCGCGGAAAGCCGGCGCCCTACGCGCGCAAGAGCCGGGCGGAAGCGAAGCGAGTAGCTCGAGTGCTTGAGCGCTACTGCGGCTTTCCCGTACCGGTGGAGCCCGTGCTCGTCTTCGTCGGCGTGACCGATCTGAAGGTGGTTGCCACACAGCTCAGCGTGCGCGTGTACCAGGAGCGTCAGGTGGCGGCACTGGCGCCGCTCTCCGGGGTGCTGACGGCCGAGCAGGTCGAGCATGTGTACAGCGTTGCTCGTCATCGCCAGGCCTGGCGCCAGGTCCCGCCGATGGCGACACCAAAGGTTTGAGCACTTGGGCGTCTCCGAAGCTCCCGAATGATGCTCGGGAGCCTCGTCGTTCACCCGGCCTGTGCATGTTCGGAGGAGAGCAGGCGCTCAAGGCTCCTTCGCTCGTTGTCGAGCACAGCGAGCATCCGCGTGCGTGTGTGCTCGAAGTCAGGCTCGACCTCGACGCCGAGGTCATGACGCAGGGTGACCCGCAGCAGATACACCCCGTCGGACAGTGGGCCGCTGAACCAATCTTTGGCCCGGTTGTACGACCTGTCTGGGGCAGGGCTGCTCGGCAACTGCTTCACCACGGTGTACCCGACTCCGAGCGCCCGATTGAGGGAAGAGGCGATCTCGTTGACGTCCTTCGGTAGAGCCATCTGGGCCAAGGAGTATTGCTCTGCCCAGGCTTCCTTTGCGGCATTGAGGACTGCTGGTTCGGCGCTTTCACCGCGCTCGGCCGCTAGGACTGCGTCTCGGGCAGCGACCCGGTAAGCGCGAGCCGTGGTATTCAAACGGGCATAGAGATCCCGCCTGGCTTCCTGCGCTCGGTCGTGGCGGTCCTCTGCCCGTTCACGATCGGCGCGCTGGTTCTGCTCCCGGGTGACGCGCTGGCTGAGCAATGCCCCACCCAGGGTTCCACCCAACGTTCCTCCGACGCCGATGAGCGCAACTGCAAGGGTGGTCACGTCCACGAGATCCCCCACCTCGTCCGATCATTTGCCCGCCGGCGGCGGTCGTCAGTCTTCCCACCCTCGACGTCATCCACTGCCGGGACGACGATAGCGAGCAGCGCGGCTGCTCGACTTCGATGCGCTGCGCCACCTGCGGGAATGCCTCAAGATCCCGTCCACGCCTCGTCCACAGACACCGACATACGGCCGCTCCGGGCTGCATCTGCCTGCACATACGCCAAGACCCCGTCCTCAGCGAAAGCGCTGGTGGCGGGGTCTTTGGGCACCTCGTGCAAGGTGCCCCCGGCAGGATTCGAACCTGCGCACACGGCTCCGGAGGCCGTTGCTCTATCCCCTGAGCTACGGGGGCGTGTCGGTCGTGAGGTGTTGCTCGCGGCGACGGGTAGAACACTACCAGCTCGCTCGGGGTGTTCATGAACGGGTTTCTGCGGGTCCGGGGCGGGGTGTGGGTCGCCCGCACGGGGTGGAAGTGGGGAAAACCCGGACGCGGTGGCCGGTCCGGACCTACTCTCGAGTTGTGTCAGGCGCGTCGGGCCGGGTGCTTGTTGTGGACGACAACAAGGTCATCCGGCAGCTGATCAGGGTCAATCTCGAGCTGGAGGGCATCGAGGTCGTGACCGCGGGCGATGGTGTCGAGTGTCTGGATGTCGTTCATCAGGTGCAGCCGGATCTTGTGACGCTCGATGTCGTCATGCCCCGGTTGGACGGGTTGCGTACCGCCGCTCGGTTGCGTGCCGATCCGCGGACGCGTGATCTCCCCCTTGTCGTGATCAGTGCCTGTACGCAGTACGAGGTCGAAGCCGGTCTCGAGGTCGGCGTCGACGCGTTCCTCGCCAAGCCCTTCGATCCTGCCGAACTCGTTTCTGTCGTACGGGAGTTGATGGAGCGTAGGGAAAGTCCGGGTCTGGAGCGGGGGATCGGGACCGGGCGTGTGGCGGAGGAAGGCGTAGGCGCGGGGAAGGGTGCAGGGCCGGGGCCGGGCACTGCGGGCTCAGGGGCCGAGTAGAGCCGTTCTGTCGGCCTGGCAGGCATCAGCGCACCGGTGCTTCGGTGCTTCGGTGCTTCGGTGCGCTTCGGTTCATCAGCGCGTTGGTGGCGCAGTCCCGGTGTCGTCCTCCCGGTTCCTACGGTCCCAGTGGGCTCTGCCGCCCGACGGCCCGAAGGCCCGACGGCCCGAAGGCGCGACGGCCCGACGGCCCGAAGGCGCGACGGCCCGACGGCCCGAAGGCGCGACGGCCCGAAGGCCCGTCGGCCTGAACCCGTCCGCCCAGGTCGCCCATTCACTCAGCTCGCTCGGATCCATTGCCCCTAGCGGTCCGCACGGCCCCACAGTCGGCACCCCGCTCCTTCCGCCCCCTCCGCGCCCAGCACCCGCCCCCTCCGAGCCCGAGGCCCCTTCGCGGTCAGTGGCCGCCCCCCGCCCCGCCCCCGCTCCCCCCCCCGTCCACATCCCGGACCTCTGGTAAACCGGGTCGCCTACCCACCCCCCTCCTCCCCTACGCTTGTCCCGTGACCCCCGTCGAGCTCTCACGTACCGTGCTGCGCGCGGTGCGTCGTGCTGTCGATGACGGGGAGCTGAGTGTGGTCGTGCCCCCGCAGGCCTTGGTCACCGTTCCGGGGCCCGGTGGCTGTGGGGACTACGCGACCAACATCGCCCTCCAGCTCGCGCGGCCGGCCGGGCAGTCGCCGCAGCGGGTCGCCGAGGTGCTCCGGCCGTATCTTCTCGGTGCCGCCGGGGTCAGTGACGTCGTGGTCACCGGGCCCGGGTTTCTCAATATCAGCCTGCGGGCGGCGCAGGGGTCGGTCGCGCTCGTCAGCGAGATCCTGCGGAGCCAGAGCCAGAGCCAGAGCCAGAGCCGGAGCCAGAGCCGGAGCGGGGTCAGGTTCGGGTACGTTGAGCGGCCCACCGGGCAGGTCGTGCAGCTGCATGCCCCTCATGAGGTCCGTGCCGTCGTCGTCATGGACGTCGTGGCCCGTGTGCTGCGTTCGCAGGGCGCCCTCGTCCGTACCAGCTGCGTGGCGCGTCCCGAGCGGGAGTGGACCGAGGTGCTCGGGGTCGAGGTCGACGCGTACGGCACGCCCGACGCGCCGGCTCCGCTCGAGGTCAACGTGCGTCCCGTCCCCGCCGCCCCGGCCGATCCCGTGGCGCTCGGTCGCGACGCCGGTCGTTGGGCTCTGCTCCATCCCGCCGCTCATGACCGGCCCCGCGTCACGTCCGAGTATCTGTCCCAGCGGGAGGGCAATCCGCTCTTCCGGGTCCGTTACGCCCACGCCCGCACCCGGGCGCTCAGCCGTAACGCCGCCGACCTGGGTTTCGACGCCCACCCCGGAGTCGTCCAGGACGTACGCGCACTCGAGATCGCCCTCGCCGACCATCCCCGCATCCTGGCCGCGACGGCGACACAGCACGCTCCGGACCGTCTCGCCCGGCATCTCATCGCCGTCGCCGACGCCGTCACCCCTTTTCTCCCCACCGTCCTGCCCCGTGGTGAGGAGAAACCCTCGGCCGCCCACCGTGCCCGGCTCGCGCTTGCCGAAGCCGCCGGGACGGTGCTGGCCGGCGGCCTGTCCCTGCTCGGCATCGACGCACCCGACCATCTCTGAAAGAGCACGCCAAAGATGAGCCGTTCCGCCCACCCCGCCGGGCCCCGTCACGCCGACGTCTTTCCGGAGGGGCACTACTCCGCCCCGCCCGCCGATCTCAACGCCCTCCACCCGAAGGTCTGGGCGCACACCGTCACCCGTAACACCGACGGTGTGCTGACCGTGGGCGGTGTCGACGTCGCCGCCCTCGCCGAGGAGCACGGCACCCCCGCCTACATCCTCGACGAGGCAGACTTCCGCGAGCGGGCCCGTGCCTGGCGTACCGCCTTCGGGGCCGACGCCGACGTCTTCTACGCCGGCAAGGCGTTCCTGTCCCGGGCCGTCGTGCGGTGGCTGCACGAGGAGGGGCTCAACCTCGACGTCTGTTCGGGCGGCGAGCTCGCCACCGCCCTCTCCGCCGGCATGCCCGCCGACCGCATCGCGTTCCACGGCAACAACAAGTCCGTCGAAGAAATTCACCGGGCCATCGACGCCGGGGTCGGGCGTATCGTTCTCGACTCCTTCCAGGAGATCGTGCGCGTCGCCCATGTCGCGCAGTCCCTCGGTAAGCGGCAGCGGGTGCAGATTCGTATCACCGTCGGCGTCGAGGCCCATACGCACGAGTTCATCGCCACCGCGCACGAGGACCAGAAGTTCGGGATTCCGCTCGCGGGCGGACAGGCGGCGGAAGCCGTGCGGCGCGCCCTTCAGCTCGACGGGCTCGAACTGATCGGACTGCACTCCCACATCGGGTCGCAGATCTTCGACATGTCCGGCTTCGAGGTCGCCGCCCACCGGGTCGTCGGACTGCTCAAGGACATCCGTGACGAGCACGGCGTCGAGCTGCCCGAGATCGACCTCGGCGGTGGGCTCGGGATCGCGTACACCAGCGACGACGATCCCCGCGAGCCCCACGAGATCGCCAAGGCGCTCACCGAGATCGTCACCCGTGAGTGTGAGGGCGCGCGCCTGCGCACTCCTCGTATCTCCGTCGAGCCGGGGCGCGCCATCGTCGGCCCGACCGCCTTCACCCTCTACGAGGTCGGCACCATCAAGCCCCTCGACGGGCTGCGTACGTACGTCTCCGTCGACGGCGGCATGTCGGACAACATCCGTACCGCGCTGTACGACGCGGAGTACAGCGTCGCGCTGGTCTCCCGGACCTCCGACGCCGCGCCGATGCTCGCGCGGGTCGTCGGCAAGCACTGCGAGAGCGGCGACATCGTCGTGAAGGACGCGTTCCTGCCCTCCGACCTGGCACCGGGTGACCTGATCGCCGTAACCGCCACGGGCGCGTACTGCCGGTCCATGGCCAGCAACTACAACCATGTGCTGCGCCCGCCGGTGGTCGCCGTGCGCGAGGGCGAGTCGCGGGTCATCGTGCGGCGGGAGACCGAGGAGGATCTGCTGCGTCTCGACGTCGGCTGAGCGGGAGAAAAGGCGGGAGAAATGGAAGAGCGGAAGATCTCCTGTCTGCTCCCCCGGTGAAAATGAAATAGATGTCTCACGATCCGGACCAGGGATAGAAACTCCGGTCCGGTGAGTGAGACTGGGGCAACCGGAAACAACGGTAGACGGTATGAGGAAACGAGGTCGGATGATGCGTACGCGTCCGCTGAAGGTGGCGCTGCTGGGCTGTGGAGTGGTCGGCTCAGAGGTGGCGCGCATCATGACGACGCACGCCGACGACCTCGCCGCGCGGATCGGGGCCCCGGTGGAACTCGCCGGTGTGGCCGTTCGGCGGCCCTCGCGGGTCCGCGAGGGCATCGATCCCGCCCTCGTCACGACCGACGCCACCGCCCTCGTCAAACGCGGCGACATCGACGTCGTCGTCGAGGTCATCGGGGGCATCGAGCCCGCTCGTACGCTCATCACCACCGCTTTCGAGTACGGCGCCTCCGTCGTCTCCGCGAACAAGGCGCTCCTCGCGCAGGACGGCGCCGCGCTGCACGCGGCCGCCGAGGAGCACGGCGAGGACCTCTACTACGAGGCCTCCGTCGCCGGTGCCATCCCGCTGATCCGGCCGCTGCGCGAGTCCCTCGCCGGTGACAAGGTCAACCGGGTGCTCGGGATCGTCAACGGCACCACCAACTTCATCCTCGACAAGATGGACTCCACCGGCGCCGGGTATCAGGAGGCCCTCGACGAGGCCACCGCCCTGGGCTACGCCGAGGCCGACCCCACGGCCGATGTCGAGGCGTTCGACGCCGCCGCCAAGGCGGCCATCCTCGCCGGGATCGCCTTCCACACGCGCGTGCGCCTCGACGACGTCTACCGCGAGGGCATGACCGAGGTGACCGCGTCCGACTTCGCCTCCGCCCGGGAGATGGGCTGCACCATCAAGCTGCTCGCCATCTGTGAGCGGGCCGCGGACGGCGGGTCGGTCACCGCGCGCGTGCACCCCGCGATGATTCCGCTGAGCCACCCGCTGGCCTCCGTGCGCGGCGCCTACAACGCCGTGTTCGTGGAGTCGGACGCGGCCGGGCAGCTCATGTTCTACGGACCCGGCGCCGGCGGTGCTCCCACCGCCTCCGCCGTGCTCGGCGACCTCGTCGCCGTCTGCCGCAACCGGCTCAGCGGGGCAACGGGGCCCGGCGAGTCGGCGTATGCCGCCCTGCCGGTGTCGCCGATGGGCGACGTCGTCACGCGCTACCACATCAGCCTGGACGTCGCCGACAAACCGGGTGTTCTCGCCCAGGTGGCGACCGTGTTCGCCGAGCACGGGGTGTCCATCGATACGGTGCGCCAGCAGGGACGACAGGACAGCGACGGCGAGGCCTCTCTCGTCGTCGTCACCCACCGCGCGTCCGACGCCTCCCTCACCGGGACCGTCGAGGCGCTGCGCAAGCTCGACACCGTGCGGGGTGTCGCCAGCATCATGCGGGTTGAAGGAGAGTAACCAGCAATGACCCACCAGTGGCGCGGAATCATCGAGGAGTACCGGGACCGGCTGCCGGTTTCCGACAGCACGCCCGTCGTGACGCTCCGTGAGGGCGGCACGCCCCTCGTGCCCGCGCAGGTGCTCTCCGAGCGCACGGGCTGCGAGGTCCACCTCAAGGTGGAGGGTGCCAACCCCACCGGGTCCTTCAAGGACCGCGGCATGACCATGGCCATCACGCGGGCCAAGGAGGAGGGCGCGCAGGCCGTCATCTGCGCCTCCACCGGCAACACCTCCGCGTCCGCCGCCGCGTACGCGGTGCGGGCCGGCATGGTCTGTGCCGTCCTCGTCCCGCGGGGCAAGATCGCGATCGGCAAGATGGGCCAGGCCCTCGTCCACGGCGCGAAGATCCTCCAGGTCGACGGCAACTTCGACGACTGCCTCACGCTCGCCCGTGCGCTGAGCGACAACTACCCGGTGGCGCTGGTCAATTCGGTGAACCCGGTGCGTATCGAGGGCCAGAAGACGGCCGCGTTCGAGATCGTGGACATGCTCGGCGACGCCCCCGACATCCACGTCCTGCCGGTCGGCAACGCGGGCAACATCACCGCGTACTGGAAGGGGTACCAGGAGTACGCCGCCGACAAGATCGCCGTACGGACCCCCCGTATGTGGGGATTCCAGGCGTCGGGCAGTGCCCCGATCGTGCGCGGCGAGGTCGTCAAGGACCCGTCGACCATCGCCACCGCGATCCGCATCGGCAACCCGGCCTCCTGGAAGTTCGCGCTGGCCGCGCAGGAGGAGTCGGGTGGCTTCATCGACGAGGTGACGGACCGTGAGATCCTGCGCGCCTACCGGCTGTTGGCCGCGCAGGAGGGTGTCTTCGTGGAGCCCGCGTCCGCCGCGTCCGTGGCCGGTCTGCTGAAGGCCGCCGAGCAGGGCAAGGTCGACCCGGGGCAGAAGATCGTGTGCACCGTCACCGGCAACGGCCTGAAGGACCCCGACTGGGCCGTCGCCGGCGCCCCGCAGCCGGTCACCGTCCCGGTCGACGCGGCGACGGCGGCCGAGCGCCTCGGCCTCGCGTAGGCGGACCGTGCGTCGCCCGTGAGTCACTCGCGGGCGACGCGCAGGGGGCTTTCCCGCGCAGGGGTGCACAGGGGGCTTACGACACGCATCGTGCGCCGCCCGTGCGCCCTATGTCGCCACAGAACCTTCCTTCGATAGGCTGTACTGAATCCGCCCGCCGCATATGCCGCAGTGCCGCGTTGTCGCCGTGTCGTTGCCGCGTCGTCTCCGCGGACTCCAGGGTTCTTCGTACAGGTCTCCCGTACATATCGAATGTCATTCGACAGTCGCGCAGCTCAAGGAGAGTCATCGCGAGATGGCCGGTCCCGCCTTCCGTGCCGCCCCCGTCCGGGTGCGCGTTCCCGCCACCAGCGCCAACCTCGGCCCGGGCTTCGACGCCTTCGGCCTCGCGCTGGGGCTCTATGACGACGTCGTCGTCCGGGTGGCCGACTCCGGGCTGCACATCGACATCGCGGGGGAGGGCAGCGAGACGCTGCCGCGCGACGAGAAGCACCTGCTCGTCCGTTCCCTGCGCACCGCCTTCGACGTCCTGGGCGGCCAGCCGCGCGGCCTGGAGATCGTCTGCGCCAACCGCATCCCGCACGGCCGCGGACTCGGCTCCTCCTCCGCCGCGATCTGCGCCGGAATCGTCGCCGCGCGCGCGGTGACCATAGGCGGCGAGAACAAGCTCGACGACGCGGCCCTGCTCGAGCTCGCGACCGAGATCGAGGGTCACCCGGACAACGTGGCGGCCTGTCTGCTGGGCGGGTTCAGCCTGTCCTGGATGGAGGCGGGCGCCGCGCGGGCGATCAGGATGGAGCCCGCCGATTCCATCGTTCCGGTGGTTTTCGTGCCCGGGAAGCCGGTTCTCACCGAGACCGCGCGCGGTCTGCTCCCGCGCTCCGTCCCGCACGTCGACGCCGCCGCCAACGCGGGCCGCGCCGCACTGCTCGTCGAGGCCCTCACCCGGCGCCCCGAACTGCTGCTGCCCGCCACCGAGGACCGTCTGCACCAGGAGTACCGCGCACCGGCGATGCCCGAGAGCGCGGCACTGGTGGAAAGGCTGCGTGCCGACGGGATTCCCGCCGTCATCTCCGGCGCCGGACCCACCGTGATGGCGCTGGCCGACGCGGGCACGGCCGACAAGATCGAGGCCTCGGCCGGCGCGGACTGGGCCGCGAACCGCCTGGCCCTGGACCTGAAGGGCGCCTGCGTACTGCCGCTCGCACCCGCTGGTGACAGCCACTCCGGCGACATTTAAGCGCACGGTTGCCGGATTTCGAGAGGGGGAATGTTTGTTGGATCCGGTAGTGTTAACCTCAAGTCTGCACCCGACCCCACCATGGCGAGGTGCTTCGTGTCCCCCTTCGGGACAGACATTCTTCCGGGAGCTCCCCAAGCCGCACTGCGTTCCGTACGTCGTACCTGGGCAGTACGCAGTACAGCGACGCTGAGTGGTCCACAGGGCACGCTCCGGAATTGGTGCGACCACGCCGCGTGACACTGAGTGTCATGGCTTGTCGCGGTAGCGCCGTCACCAGCAAATTCTCTTCCGCCGCTTTGGCGGACCACCGCCCCGGCTTCGCCACAGCAAGGACCGAAGTCGGACAGCACAACCGGTCGCCGAGCCAGACAGGCCGACGTCCGCTCCAGGGAAGGACCCTTCGTGAGCGACACCACCGATCTGATGGGCGCACGTGTCGAGGAGACCGCTGCCGCGCCCGCCACGGACGCCTCCGCGCCTGCCACCGGTGCCGGCTCCCGGCGGCGCCGCGGTACCGGCCTCGAGGGCATGGTGCTGGCCGAGCTTCAGCAGGTCGCATCCGGCCTCGGTATCAGGGGCACGGCGCGTATGCGCAAGAGCCAGCTGATCGAGGTCATCAAGGAGGCGCAGGCGGGAGGCGGAGCAGCCGCTCCCAAGGCCACGACGACCCCCGCGGGGGACGCCGCCGAGACCAAGCCCAAGCGCCGCGCCACCTCCAAGGCGCGCACCGGCGACGAGGCCGCCGAGAAGAAGGCGGACACCGCCAAGGCCGAGGCCCCCGCCGAGAAGGCCGTGGCCCAGCAGCAGATCGAGATCCCCGGCCAGCCGGCCAGCAACGACGCGCCCACCGAGCGCCGTCGTCGCCGCGCCACCGCCGACGCGGGCAGCCCGGAGACGGTCGTCGCCGAGGCGAAGGCCGCCCCGAAGGCCGAGGCGTCCGCCCCGGCGCAGAGCGAGTCCCCGGCGCAGCCGCAGGGCGACGCCAAGGGCGACGCCGACGGTGCCGAGGGCCGCCGCCGCGACCGCCGTGAGCGCGGCCGCGACCGCGGTGAGCGTGGCGACCGCGGTGAGCGTGGCGACCGCGGCGACCGTCGCAAGGGCGACGACCAGCAGGGTGGCGGCCAGCAGCAGCGAGGCGGCCAGCAGCAGGGTCAGCAGCAGGGCGGTGGCCGTCAGGACCGCCAGCAGCGCGACAACGGCCCCCAGGACGACGACGAGTTCGGCGATGGCCGGCGTGGCCGCCGCGGCCGTTACCGCGACCGCCGTGGCCGTCGCGGGCGTGACGAGATCGGCGCCGCCGAGCCGCAGGTCGCCGACGACGACGTCCTGATTCCCGTCGCGGGCATCCTGGACATCCTCGACAACTACGCGTTCATCCGTACGTCGGGCTACCTGCCGGGTCCCAACGACGTGTACGTCTCGCTCGCCCAGGTCCGCAAGAACGGTCTGCGCAAGGGCGACCACGTCACCGGCGCGGTCCGTCAGCCCAAGGACGGCGAGCGCCGCGAGAAGTTCAACGCGCTGGTCCGGCTGGACTCCACCAACGGCATGGCGCCCGATTCCGGGCGCGGGCGACCGGAGTTCAACAAGCTGACCCCGCTCTACCCGCAGGACCGCCTCCGTCTGGAGACGGACCCGGGCGTGCTGACGACCCGCATCATCGACCTCGTGTCGCCGATCGGCAAGGGCCAGCGCGGTCTGATCGTGGCCCCGCCGAAGACCGGCAAGACCATGATCATGCAGGCGATCGCCAACGCGATCACGCACAACAACCCCGAGTGCCACCTGATGGTCGTCCTGGTGGACGAGCGTCCGGAGGAGGTCACCGACATGCAGCGGTCGGTGAAGGGCGAGGTCATCTCCTCGACCTTCGACCGCCCGGCCGAGGACCACACCACGGTCGCCGAGCTCGCCATCGAGCGTGCCAAGCGTCTGGTGGAGCTGGGTCACGACGTGGTCGTGCTGCTCGACTCGATCACGCGTCTGGGCCGTGCGTACAACCTCGCCGCCCCGGCCTCCGGCCGCATCCTGTCCGGTGGTGTCGACTCGACCGCCCTGTACCCGCCGAAGCGCTTCTTCGGTGCGGCCCGCAACATCGAGGACGGCGGCTCGCTGACCATCCTCGCCACCGCTCTGGTGGACACCGGGTCCCGCATGGACGAGGTGATCTTCGAGGAGTTCAAGGGCACCGGCAACATGGAGCTCAAGCTCGACCGGAAGCTCGCCGACAAGCGCATCTTCCCGGCGGTGGACGTCGACGCGTCCGGTACCCGTAAGGAAGAGATCCTGCTCGGCAACGAGGAGCTCGCCGTCACCTGGAAGCTGCGCCGGGTGCTGCACGCGCTCGACCAGCAGCAGGCGATCGAGCTGCTCCTCGACAAGATGAAGCAGACGAAGTCGAACGGCGAGTTCCTGATGCAGATCCAGAAGACGACGCCGTCGACGGGCAACAACGACTGACGACCGACGTCCGACGGCTGACGTAGTTCCGCCGAAGACCGACCGAGGGCCACCCCCCGCACGGGGGGTGGCCCTCGGTCGTGTCGTACCCGCGGGATACGATCTCGCCCTTCACACAATTCTCAGATTCGAATCTCGGATTCGAACTGCATCGCAATCACTGATCCCGAGGGGGGACTTGAGTGGGTACACCCACGTCAGGGGGCGGTCGTCACAGACGCCGGATACGGATCGCGCTGCCCGTCGCCGCGGCCGGGCTGGCCGCCGCCGTCGCCGGAGCGCTGTTCCTGTCCTCGGCCGAGGCCGCCGAGACGCCGCCGACGCCGGCGCCCGCACGGACGATGTCGGCCGAGGCGCTCAAGGAGCGGGCCGCTCTCGCCGTCACCGGTGACGAGACACCGGGGTCGAGCGCCAAGGAGTCCCTGGGCGCGAGCGCGAGCCCGAGCAAGATCAATCCGAAGATCATCGGTGGCACCACGACGACGATCGCCACCGCGCCGTGGATGGCCCAGCTCTGGTACTCCGACGACCGGGGCACCGACACCACCAGCGACGACATCGGGTTCTTCTGCGGTGGCTCCGTGATCTCGCCGACGAAGATCCTCACCGCGGCGCACTGCGTCAAGGGCTACAACTGGTATGCCCACGGCTTCGTCATCACGGGCAGCACGCAGCTGCTGTCCGCCGACGGCAACGTGCACGGCGGCACCGTCTCGCTCGTCTCGCGGCAGTGGAACCACTGGTCGTACAGCGACACGACCCTCGACAACGACGTCGCCGTGCTGACGCTGGAGACGCCGGCCACGGCCACGCCGATCAAGATGACCACGAACACCGACAGCGCCTCGTACGCGACCGGTACCAAGGCCACGCTGTACGGCTGGGGCCGCACCAGCTCCGCCACGCAGGACATCTCCGACACCTTGAAGACGGCCGAGCTGCCGATCCAGTCGAACACCACCTGCTCGGGCTACTACGGCGCCGACTACCTCAAGGGTCACATGGTGTGCGCGGGCACGCCCGCCACCGGCAGCGACACGGGCACCACCACCGCCTGCAACGGCGACTCCGGCGGCCCGCTGATCGTCAAGAACGCGGCCGGCGAGAACCGGATCGTGGGTGTCGTGTCCTGGGGCGTGAAGGACTGCGTCGAGAGCGGCGCGTACAGCGTCTTCAGCAAGATCTCCACGTACGCCGCCAGCGCCTACCCGCGCATGGACGACACCAACCTCAACTACGACCACCTCGCCGACGTGTGGGTGCGCAACGCGTCCACCAAGGTCGCGCGCGACCTGTACTCCAAGGGCACCTCGCTGGCCGGCGGCGACTCCTGGGGCTCCATGAGCGCCTACAACCTCGTCGTCCAGACCGACCTGGACCGGGACGGCCACCAGGACCTGATCCTGCGCCGCACCTCGGACGGTGACGTCTTCTGGAAGCACTGGGTGCCCTCCAGCGGGACCTGGGCGACCAAGCTGATCGGCGACAACTGGAAGACCCGCACCCAGATCGTCGCCCCCGGTGACGTCACGGGCGACTACCTGCCGGACCTGATCGCCGTGGACTCGGCCGGCGCGCTCTGGGTCTACCCGGGCAAGGGCAACGGCGCCTTCGCCGCGCCCGTCAAGAACGGCACGGGCTGGAACGCCTACAACGTCGTGCGCGGTCACGGCGACTTCAGCTTCGACGGCAAGACGGACCTGATCGCCCGCGACAAGGCCACCGGCGCGGTCTACCTCTACAAGGGCAACGGCACCGCCACGAGCGCCTTCGCGGCCCGTATCAAGGTCGCCACCTGGAGCAACACCACGTACAACGTCATCGCCGCCGTCGGCGACGTCAACGGCGACGGTCTGGCCGACCTGCTGGCCCGCACCCCGGCAGGCACCCTGTACCTGTACAAGGGCACCGGAAAGGCCACCAGTGCGATCTTTGCCACAAGGGTCTCACTCGGGACGTCTTTCAAGCAGTACGACCTGTTCGGCTGAGTCCGGCCGAACCCGCAGGTGAGCGGGGGTAGACCGCGCTCACCCGGGTCACGCGGCGTGCCCGGTCCGTCACGGACCGGGCATGTCGCGTTGTGCAACCCTGTCCCGAGTTTCCCCGTCTGACCTGGCGGAGTGACGATGGTGAGGTTGCACGAGAACAGAGGAGCACATGTCCGCCGAGAGCACGCCGGAGCCCGGAACCCCGGGTGAGACCGGCACGACGAGCGGGGCGGCCGGCCACAACGGTCCGCGCCACCGCAGGCAGCGTGGCCGGCGCAAGGGGGTGCTGATCGCCGCGTGGACCGCCGCGGGCATCCTCGTGCTGGGCGGCACCGGAGTCGGCTACCTCTACTTCAAGCTCAACGGCAACATCAAGAGCGTCGACATCGACCAGGCGCTGGGCGCCGACCGGCCCACCAAGGTCGACAACGGCTCCGAGAACATCCTCGTACTCGGCTCGGACACCCGCTCCGGCTCCAACAAGAAGCTCGGCGGCGGTACGGACGACGGCAGCGCCCGCTCCGACACCGCGATGGTCATCCACGTGTACGAGGGCCACAAGAAGGCCAGCGTGGTCTCCATACCGCGCGACACGCTCATAGACCGCCCCTCCTGCACCGACACCGGCGGGGTCACGCACGACGCCGCGTCCGACGTGATGTTCAACTCGGCGTACTCGACGGGCGGCGCCGCCTGCGCCGTGAAGACGGTCGAGTCGATCAGCGGCGTCCGTATGGACCACTACCTGGAAGTCGACTTCTCCGGCTTCGAGAAGCTCATCGACGAACTCGGCGGCGTCCAGGTCACCACGACCAAGGCCATCGACGACCCGGACAGCCACCTGAACCTCAAGGCCGGCACGCACACGCTCACCGGCGAGCAGGCCCTCGGCCTGGTCCGCACCCGGCACGGCGTCGGCGACGGCTCCGACCTCGGTCGCATCCAGCTCCAGCAGGCCTTCATCAAGGCCCTGGTCAACCAGGTCAAGCACGTCGGACTGTTCACCAGCGGCACCAAGCTGTACGACCTCGCCAACACCGCGACCAAGGCCGTCACGGCCGACTCCCGGCTCGGCTCGCTGAACTCCCTGATGTCCTTCGCGAACGGGCTCAAGGGCATCAGCGCGGACAACATGAACATGGTCACGATGCCGGTCCGGTACGACCCGTCCAACCTCAACCGGGTCATCGTCGCCAAGGCGAAGGCGGAGCAGGTGTGGACGGCCCTGAAGAACGACCGGCCCATCCCGAAGGCCGCCACCGAGGGCACCGCCACGGGCGAGGCGGCGGGGGTCGTGACGTCGTCCTGACGGCCTTCGCGCACCCCGGGGAATAGATCCCCCCGCCCCCCGGTTTTGGGGGATGCGGCCAGTCCTGGCAGACTGGTACGTCGGCCCCGGTTCACGTTGGTCGTGTCCCGCGACAACGACCCGGCGCCCTCCCGAAACTAGGAGACACCTTGAAGCGCGAGATCCACCCCGAGTACGTCGAGACGCAGGTCAGCTGCACCTGTGGCGCCTCGTTCACCACCCGTAGCACGATCGAGAGCGGTTCCATCCGCGCCGACGTCTGCTCCGAGTGCCACCCGTTCTACACGGGCAAGCAGAAGATCCTCGACACCGGTGGCCGTGTGGCCCGCTTCGAGGCCCGCTTCGGCAAGGCTTCCGCCGGCTCCACGAAGTAGCGAGCCCCTCTTCGCCGGTCCACGGCAGTGTCCCCGCCCAGGGGCACGGCCGGGACCGGCGTTTTTGGTCGCTTGCCCTTCCCCCACGCACGTCATTCAGGAGCGCATCATGTTCGAGGCCGTCGAGGAGCTGCTCGGAGAGCACGCCGACCTGGAGAAGAAGCTCGCCGATCCGTCGGTCCACTCCGACCAGGCCAACGCGCGCAAGCTGAACAAGCGCTACGCCGAGCTGACGCCCATCGTCGGCACGTACCGCTCCTGGAAGCAGACCGGCGACGATGTCGAGACCGCGCGCGAGTTCGCCTCCGCCGACCCGGACTTCGCCGCCGAGGTCAAGGAGCTGGAGAAGCAGCGCGAGGAGCTCACGGAGAAGCTGCGGCTGCTGCTCGTGCCCCGGGACCCGTCCGACGACAAGGACGTCATCCTCGAGATCAAGGCGGGCGCGGGCGGCGACGAGTCGGCCCTGTTCGCCGGTGACCTGCTGCGCATGTACCTGCGGTACGCCGAGCGCGTCGGCTGGAAGACCGAGATCATCGACGCGACCGAGTCCGAGCTGGGCGGCTACAAGGACGTCCAGGTCGCGGTGAAGACCAAGGGCGGACAGGGCGCCACCGAGCCCGGTCAGGGCGTCTGGGCGCGGATGAAGTACGAAGGCGGCGTGCACCGGGTGCAGCGGGTCCCCGCGACCGAGTCCCAGGGCCGGATCCACACCTCCGCCGCCGGTGTGCTCGTGACGCCCGAGGCCGAGGAGGTCGACGTCGAGATCAACGCGAACGACCTCCGCATCGACGTCTACCGGTCCTCCGGACCCGGCGGGCAGTCCGTCAACACCACCGACTCCGCCGTGCGCATCACGCACATTCCCACCGGAGTCGTCGCCTCCTGCCAGAACGAGAAGAGCCAGTTGCAGAACAAGGAGCAGGCGATGCGTATCCTGCGCTCCAGGCTGCTCGCAGCGGCGCAGGAGGAAGCGGAGCGGGAGGCCGCCGACGCCCGCCGCAGCCAGGTCCGCACCGTCGACCGCTCCGAGAAGATCCGCACGTACAACTTCCCGGAGAACCGCATCTCGGACCACCGCGTCGGATTCAAGTCGTACAACCTGGACCAGGTCCTGGACGGCGACCTCGACGCGGTGATCCAGGCCTGCGTCGACGCGGACTCGGCCGCCAAGCTCGCAGCCGCGTAAGCGCGTTGTAGGACGTACGCACGACGAGTACGACACGGAGGACTTGCGTGAACCTGCTGCTCGCAGAGGTGGCCCAGGCCACCCAGCGGCTGGCCGACGCCGGCGTGCCCTCGCCGCGCAACGACGCGGAGGAGCTCGCCGCGTTCGTGCACGGCGTGAAGCGCGGTGAACTCCACTCCGTGAAGAACTCCGACTTCGACGCCCGCTACTGGGAGACCATCGCCCGGCGGGAGCAGCGCGAGCCGCTCCAGCACATCACCGGGCGGGCCTTCTTCCGGTACCTGGAGCTCCAGGTCGGCCCCGGAGTCTTCGTACCGCGCCCCGAGACCGAGTCCGTGGTCGGCTGGGCCATAGACGCGGTACGCGCCATGGACGTCGTCGAGCCCCGCATCGTCGACCTGTGCACCGGCAGCGGCGCCATCGCGCTCGCCCTCGCCCAGGAGGTGCCGCGCTCGCGTGTGCACGCCGTGGAGCTGTCCGAGGACGCCCTGCGCTGGACGCGCAAGAACATGGAGGGGTCCAGGGTCGACCTGCGTCAGGGAGACGCCCTGGACGCCTTCCGTGACCTCGACGGCCAGGTCGACCTGGTCATCTCCAACCCTCCGTACATCCCGCTCACCGAATGGGAGTACGTGGCGCCCGAGGCGCGCGACTACGACCCCGAACTCGCCCTGTTCTCGGGGGAGGACGGCCTCGACCTGATCCGCGGCATCGAGCGCACCGCGCACCGGCTGCTGCGTCCCGGCGGTGTCGTGGTCATCGAGCACGCCGACACCCAGGGCGGCCAGGTGCCGTGGATCTTCACCGAGGAGCGGGGCTGGGCCGACGCGGCCGACCACCCCGACCTCAACAAGCGCCCGCGTTTCGCGACCGCCCGCCGGGCGACGCCGTGAGCACCCCCCACACTTTCGACCCGCAGCAGTACGTGTACGAGGAGGCCCGCTAGATGGCACGGCGATACGACACCAACGACGCGACCGACCGCGTGACCGGTCTGCGCGAGGCCGCGTCGGCCGTCCGCCGTGGCGAGCTCGTGGTCCTCCCGACCGACACGGTGTACGGCATCGGCGCCGACGCGTTCTCCTCGGAGGCCGTCGCCGACCTGCTGGCGGCCAAGGGCCGGGGCCGCAACATGCCCACCCCTGTCCTCATCGGCTCCCCGAACACGCTGCACGGGCTCGTCACGGACTTCTCCGAGATGGCCTGGGAACTGGTCGACGCGTTCTGGCCGGGCGCGCTGACGCTCGTCGCCAAGCACCAGCCGTCCCTCCAGTGGGACCTGGGCGACACCCGCGGCACGGTCGCCGTCCGTATGCCGCTGCACCCGGTCGCCATCGAACTGCTGACGGAGGTCGGTCCGATGGCGGTGTCGTCGGCGAACCTCACCGGGCACCCGGCGCCGGAGAACTGCGACTACGCCCAGGAGATGCTCGGCGACTCCGTCTCCGTCTACCTCGACGGCGGCCCGACCCCCGGCAACGTCCCCTCCTCGATCGTCGACGTCAGCCGAGAGGTGCCGCTGCTGCTGCGTGCGGGCGCGATCTCCGCGGACGAGCTGCGCAAGGTCGTACCCGACCTCGAGGTGGCGAATTGACAGCCCCTGACGCGGGGCGTGGCATAGGCAACGGGGAACGTGCCGCGGAACAGACGACGACGTTCGGGTTTCCGCGCGACAGCTTCCGCATCCTCCACGTCAGCACCGGCAACGTCTGCCGCTCGCCGATCACCGAGCGGCTGACCCGGCATTTCGTGTCGCAGCGGCTCGGGGTGCTGGGCCGCGGGCTGATCGTGGAGAGCGCGGGCACCTGGGGTCATGAGGGCGCGTCCATGGAGGCCAACGCGGAGACCGTGCTGGCCGACTTCGGCGCGGACGCCTCCGGGTTCACCGGCCGCGAGCTCCTCGACGAGCACGTCATCATGGCCGACCTGGTCCTGACGGCGACCCGCGACCACCGCGCCCAGGTCATCTCCATGGGCCACTCGGCGGGCCTGCGCACCTTCACCCTGAAGGAGTTCACCCGCCTGGTGAACGCCATCGACCCCGCCACCCTGCCGCCGCTGGACGAAGGCGTGGTGATGCGCGCCCGGGCCCTGGTCCGCGCGGCGGCGGCGCTACGCGGGTGGCTTCTCGCCCCGACCCTCGAGGCGGACGAGGTCTACGACCCGTACGGGGCACCCCTGCCGTTCTTCCGCTCGATCGGCGACGAGATACACCAGGCCCTGGATCCGGTGGTCACCGCCCTCACCGGTGTGCCCGCACGCGCCTGAAGGCGGCAGGCGTCGAGGACCGGGCTCCGGTCGGCACCGCTCTCACCGGGGTTCGCGCGAGGGCCCAGCGGCCGCGCGCGCCCCCGAGCCCGGGCCTACATTGGACGTACGTCACCGTCGACGCCCGGAGCGCACCATGTCGGTCACCCATGTCCCCGAGGCCGACGTCCTGCGCCGGCAGGACCCCGAGCTGGCCGAGATCCTGCTCGGGGAAGCGGAGCGGCAGGCGTCGACGCTCCAGTTGATCGCCGCCGAGAACTTCACCTCGCCCGCCGTGCTGGCCGCGCTCGGCTCGCCGCTGGCCAACAAGTACGCGGAGGGCTACCCGGGGGCCCGGCACCACGGCGGCTGCGAGATCGTCGACCTCGCCGAGCGGATCGCCGTGGACCGGGCCAGGACGCTGTTCGGCGCCGAACACGCCAACGTGCAGGCCCACTCGGGTTCCTCGGCGATGCTGGCGGCCTACGCCGCCGTGCTCCGGCCCGGCGACACCGTCCTGGCGCTGGGTCTGCCCGACGGCGGCCATCTCACGCACGGGTCGCCGGCCAACTTCTCCGGCCGCTGGTTCGACTTCATCCCCTACGGGGTGGACGCGGAGACCGGGCTCGTCGATCACGAGCAGGTCCGCACGCTGGCCCGGGGGCACCGGCCCAAGGCGATCGTGTGCGGGTCCACCTCCTACCCCCGCCACATCGACTATCCCATCTTCCGCGAGGTCGCCGACGAGACGGGCGCCTATCTGATCGCCGACGCCGCCCATCCCATCGGGCTCGTCGCCGGGGGAGCGGCGCCCAGTCCGGTGCCGTACGCGGACATCGTCTGCGCGACCACGCACAAGGTGCTGCGCGGGCCGCGCGGCGGGATGCTCCTGTGCGGCGGTGAGCTCGCCGAGCGGGTGGACCGGGCGGTCTTCCCGTTCACCCAGGGCGGCGCGCAGATGCACACGATCGCGGCGAAGGCGGTCGCGTTCGGCGAGGCGGCAACCCCGGCGTTCGGCGTGTACGCCCATCAGGTGGTCGCCAATGCGAGGGTTCTCGCGGCGGCCCTGGAGGGGGAGGGACTGACCGTCACCACCGGCGGGACCGACACCCACCTCATCACCGTCGACCCGGCACCGCTCGGTGTCGACGGGCGCACCGCGCGCGGGCTGCTCGCGGCCGCCGGGATGGTGCTGGACTGCTGTCCCCTCCCGCATGTCTCGGGCACCGATGTCGTCGCCTCGCACGCCCGTGGCCTGCGCCTGGGTACCGCGGCGCTGACCACGCAGGGCATGGGGGAGGAGCAGATGGGGCGGATCGCGGCACTGCTGGCGGGGGGGTTGCGGGACGAGGTCGAGAGCAGGAAGGCCCGTGAGGAGGTGCGCGAGCTGGCGCTGGCGTTCCCGCCGTATCCGGGCTGAAACGGGGTAGGCGACTCGCGTACACGCCCTCCTGCGCACCCCCCGTGCGTCCCCGCGCACAGCCTCACGTGAAACCATCGTCACTACCCGGTTGTCCTTACACATATGCGCCGTGCGGTAGTCGATCGCTAGGGTGTGGGACTGAGATGGCCAGCGAGACCTGTGGGGAAGCCCGTGCGTGAATACCTGCTGACGCTCTGCATCACGGCCGCGGTGACGTATCTGCTGACAGGGCCGGTACGGAAGTTCGCGATCGTGGCCGGAGCGATGCCGGAGATCAGGGCCCGTGACGTGCACCGGGAACCCACTCCGCGGCTCGGCGGGATCGCCATGTTCTTCGGCCTGTGCGCCGGTCTGCTGGTCGCCGACCATCTCACCAACCTCAACGAGGTCTTCGAGAAGTCGAACGAGCCGCGCGCCCTGCTCTCGGGGGCCGCGCTGATCTGGCTGATCGGCGTCCTGGACGACAAGTTCGAGATCGACGCCCTGATCAAGCTGGGCGGCCAGATGATCGCCGCCGGCGTCATGGTCATGCAGGGTCTGACGATCCTGTGGCTGCCGGTGCCGCTGGTCGGCACGGTCGCGCTGACCCAGTGGCAGGGCACCCTGCTGACGGTCGCGCTGGTGGTCATCACGATCAACGCGGTCAACTTCGTGGACGGCCTCGACGGCCTGGCGGCGGGCATGGTGTGCATCGCCTCGGCGGCCTTCTTCATGTACGCCTACCGCATCTGGTACTCGTACGGCATCGAGGCCGCCGCCCCGGCGACGCTCTTCGCGGCGATCCTGATGGGCATGTGCCTGGGCTTCCTGCCGCACAACATGCATCCCGCGCGGATCTTCATGGGCGACTCCGGCTCGATGCTGATCGGGCTGGTGCTGGCGGCGGGCGCGATCTCCGTCACGGGGCAGGTCGACCCGGACATCATGCGGCTGTTCTCCGGTTCCGAGCGCAACGCGGTGCACCAGATGGTGCCGGTCTACATCCCGCTGCTGATGCCGCTGACGATCATCGCGATCCCGGCGGCCGACCTGATCCTGGCGATCGTGCGCCGTACCTGGCGCGGTCAGTCGCCGTTCGCCGCGGACCGGGGGCATCTGCACCACCGGCTGCTGGAGATCGGCCACTCGCACAGCCGCGCGGTGCTGATCATGTACTTCTGGTCCGCGCTGATCGCGTTCGGCGCGCTCACCTACTCCGTCAACGCGGCTTCCATGTGGATCGTCCTCGGCGTCGTGATCCTCAGTGCGATCGGTCTGGCGCTGCTCCTGCTGCCGCGCTTCCGGCCGCGCACCCCGCGCTGGGCCGAGGCCTTCGTGCCGCCGCGTTACCGGCGCCGGGGCGGCCTGCCGGCCGAGGCGCAGGAGGCCCGGCCGCAGGACGCGGAGGCGGCGGACGGGCAGTACGGGCCGACCGGTGCCGAGCAGCCCGCCGCCGTCGACGCGCAGAGCCCTGTGACGGTGGGGGTGGCGGGGGCGAACGGGGCCACCGCGATCGGTGGCCGGGGCAGCTCCAAGGTAAGAATCTGACTAGAGCATTGCCAAGTCGTGGGAGAACCGGTGTGGGGCAAAGCACCCCAATACCAGACAAGCCCTCCCGGTTTCCGCACAGACGCGCACTGTCACTCTCATGTGTGACAGCGGGCACACCTGCCAGGTAAAGACCTCATCAAATAGTTTGTGATACGGTTCACGAGAACCCCCCGGACAGAGCCGAAGGACCGCACTACGACGGTTCATTGGAGTGAGGTGGCGTGAGGTCTCTCGCCCCTCGGGCCGGGACTACGCTCGTCCATGACGACACCCTGCCCCCCTTGAATGCGGAGTTGCCGCCATGCAGTCCAACGACGTACGAACACTCCTGCACTGTGCCCTGCCCACCGCAACCGCGGGTGTGGCGGGAGTCGCGGTGAGTGCCGCCGTTGCCGGCGGCAAGGGAGCGCTCGGCGCCGTGTTCGGTGCGGCTCTCGTCCTGCTGTTCATGGGTGGCGGTCTGGTGGTGCTGCTGCGCACCGCGCGCCAGCTTCCCCATCTGTTCCAGTCGATGGGACTGCTGCTCTACACCACCCAGATCCTGCTGCTGATGATCGTGCTGATCATGTTCAAGGGGACCTCGGTCTTCAACCCGAAATGCTTCGCCTTCACGCTGCTGGCGGCCACCCTGGTGTGGATCGCCGCCCAGGTGGTCTCGCACATGAAGGCCAAGGTCCTCTACGTCGAGCCGGATTCCGCTCGGGCGTCGTCGTGACCTGTAGGGCCGGTGTAAAGGGACTTCCGCTCTTTTGCTATGGTCTCGCCACAACTGCGGCAGAGCTGGCGCGGGCGGCAGTCGAGCCTGTGACGTCTCACGGTTCGGAGCCCAGTAGCCGCCCCCACATCCGCAAGTCCAGTCCAGTGCCGTCCCGCGGTCGCAGGCCGCGCCGACACATCGAGGTTGCCGTACCCATGCGCCACGCTGAAGGAGCTCGCGGTGAGTAACGCCAAGACGCTCGCCTTCGAGACCGACTGTCATATTTTCGACGGGTGCGGTTTCCCGACCCCCGGCCTGCACTCGTTCCTCTTCGAACCGCTCTTCACCGTCGGCGGCATCGAATTCAACAAGCCGATGCTGCTCTCGCTGGTGAGTACCGTCATCGTCATCGGATTCTTCTGGGCGGCCTTCAACAAGCCGAAGCTGATCCCCGGCAAGCTCCAGATGGTCGGCGAGGCGGGTTACGACTTCGTCCGTCGTGGCGTCGTCTACGAGACGATCGGCAAGCGCGAGGGCGAGAAGTACGTCCCGCTGATGTTCTCGCTGTTCTTCTTCATCTGGATCATGAACCTGTGGTCGATCGTCCCGATCGCGCAGTTCCCGGCCACCGCGGTCATCGCGTTCCCGGTCGGTCTCGCGGCTCTCGTCTACATCGTGTGGATGAGCGTGACGTTCAAGCGCCACGGTTTCATCGGTGGTTGGAAGAACATCACGGGCTACGACCCGTCGCTCGGCCCGGTGTTCCCGATGGTCATGTTCTTCGAGTTCCTGTCGAACGTGTTCATCCGGCCGTTCACCCACGCCGTCCGGCTCTTCGCCAACATGTTCGCCGGGCACGTCCTGATCCTGATCTTCACGATCGGGACCTGGTACCTGCTCAACGGCATCGGCATCGCCTACTCGGCGGTCTCGTTCCTGATGGTCATCGTGATGACGGTCTTCGAGCTGTTCATCCAGGCCCTTCAGGCCTACGTCTTCATCCTCCTGTCCTGCAGCTACATCCAGGGCGCGCTCGCCAAGCACCACTGAGCACCTGATCAACATCCCCTGAACTTCCGGTGGCCAACCCCCACCGGCCTGTGTAAAGAGAAGGAAGTTACGGCATGTCCGCTCTCGACACCCTCGCCGCGGTCGAAATCAAGGGCAACCTCGCTGCCATCGGCTACGGTCTCGCGGCCATCGGCCCCGGCGTCGGCGTTGGCATCATCTTCGGTAACGGCACCCAGGCGCTGGCTCGCCAGCCCGAGGCCGCCGGCCTGATCCGTCAGAACCAGATCCTCGGCTTCGTCCTCTGTGAGGCGCTCGCCCTGATCGGTCTGGTCATGGGCTTCGTCTACCCGACGTCCTGATCCGGTCTACGCCGACGAGAGAATTCCACGGAAGGAACTGATGTGATCTCGCCCTTGCTGCAAATCGCGGCTGAGGAGGAGGCCCAGAATCCTCTGATCCCGGAGATCCCCGAGCTCGTCATCGGTCTGATCGCGTTCGCGATCGTGTTCTTCGTCCTGGGCAAGAAGCTCCTTCCGAACATCAACAAGGTTCTGGAAGAGCGTCGCGAAGCCATCGAGGGCGGGATCGAACAGGCCGAGATTGCTCGCACTGAGGCCCAGAGCGTCCTGGAGCAGTACAAGGCCCAGCTCGCCGAGGCCCGTCACGAGGCCGCGCGACTGCGCCAGGAGGCGCAGGAGCAGGGCGCCGCACTCATCACCGAGATGCGTGCGGAAGGCCAGCGCCAGCGCGAGGAGATCGTCGCCGCCGGGCACAGCCAGATCGAGGCGGACCGCAAGGCCGCCGCGTCCGCGCTGCGTCAGGACGTCGGCAAGCTCGCCACCGATCTGGCCGGCAAGCTCGTCGGGGAGTCCCTCGACGACCACGCCCGCCAGAGCCGCGTCATCGACCGCTTCCTCGACGACCTCGAGGAGAAGGCCGAGGCGTCTCGATGACCGCACACGGAGCGAGCCGCGAGGCATTCGCAGCAGCCCGTGAGCGTCTCGACGCGCTGACGGACTCCACGTCCGTGGACGCGGCGCAGCTCGCCGACGAGCTGGCGGCAGTCACCGCGCTGCTCGACCGCGAGGTCTCGCTGCGTCGGGTCCTCACCGACCCGGCGCAGGCCGGCGAGGCCAAGGCGGAGCTGGTCCAGCGCCTGCTCGGCGCCCAGATCAGCGGTGCCACCGCCGACCTGGTGTCCGGCACGGTGCGTTCCCGCTGGTCGCAGTCCCGCGACCTGGTGGACGTGCTGGAGGAGCTGGCGAACATCGCCGACCTCACCGCCGCGCAGAAGGCCGGCAGGCTCGACAACGTCGAGGACGAGCTGTTCCGCTTCGGACGGATCGTCTCCTCGAACACCGAGCTGCGCGCCGCACTGACCAACCGGAAGGCCACCGCCTCGGCCAAGGGCGAGCTGCTGCGCAGCCTGCTCGGCGGCCGGGCCGACGCGGCCACCGAGCGACTGGTGACGCGCCTCGTGACCGCGCCCCGGGGACGTAGCCTGGAAGCGGGCCTCGAGTCCCTGTCCCGGCTCGCCGCGGAGCGCCGGGACCGCATGGTCGCCGTCGTCACCTCGGCGGTACCGCTGAGCGACCCGCAGAAGCAGCGCCTCGGCGCCGCCCTCGCCAAGCTCTACGGCCGCCCGATGCACCTCAACCTCGACGTGGACCCCGCGGTCCTCGGCGGGATCCGGGTGCAGGTCGGTGACGAAGTGATCAACGGCTCCCTCGCGGACCGCATCGAGGACGCCGCCCGCCGCATGGCGAACTAGCAGCAACTCAAGACCGCAGTACGAACTGATGGCGGCCCTGGTTGGGCCGTGCAGAGGATTCACCTCTTTCAGGGGGGAGTCCCCATCCCCCCAAAGTGAAACTTCGGGCCCAACAAGGAGAGCAGGGAACCCAGATGGCGGAGCTCACGATCCGGCCGGAGGAGATCCGGGATGCGCTGGAGAACTTTGTCCAGTCGTACAAGCCGGACGCGGCCTCGCGCGAGGAGGTCGGTACGGTCACCCTTGCCGGCGACGGCATCGCGAAGGTCGAGGGCCTTCCCTCGGCCATGGCCAACGAACTGCTGAAGTTCGAGGACGGCACCCTCGGCCTCGCGCTCAACCTCGAAGAGCGCGAGATCGGTACCGTCATCCTCGGCGAGTTCAGCGGCGTCGAGGAGGGCCAGCCGGTCACCCGCACGGGAGAGGTCCTGTCCGTCGCCGTCGGCGAGGGCTACCTCGGCCGTGTCGTCGACCCGCTCGGCAACCCGATCGACGGCCTCGGCGAGATCGAGACGTCCGGCCGCCGTGCCCTGGAGCTCCAGGCTCCGGGTGTCATGGCCCGTAAGTCGGTCCACGAGCCGATGGAGACCGGCTACAAGGCCGTCGACGCCATGACCCCGGTCGGCCGTGGTCAGCGTCAGCTGATCATCGGTGACCGCCAGACCGGCAAGACCGCCCTGGCCGTCGACACGATCATCAACCAGCGCGACAACTGGCGCTCCGGTGACGTGAAGAAGCAGGTCCGCTGCGTCTACGTCGCCATCGGCCAGAAGGGCTCGACCATCGCCTCCGTGCGTGGCGCCCTCGAAGAGGCCGGCGCGCTGGAGTACACGACCATCGTCGCCGCCCCGGCGTCCGACCCGGCCGGCTTCAAGTACCTGGCGCCGTACACCGGTTCGGCCATCGGTCAGCAGTGGATGTACGAGGGCAAGCACGTCCTCATCATCTTCGACGACCTCTCGAAGCAGGCCGACGCCTACCGCGCCGTGTCCCTGCTGCTGCGCCGTCCGCCGGGCCGTGAGGCCTACCCGGGCGACGTCTTCTACCTGCACTCCCGTTTGCTGGAGCGCTGCGCGAAGCTCTCCGACGACCTGGGCGCCGGCTCGATGACCGGTCTGCCGATCGTCGAGACGAAGGCCAACGACGTCTCGGCGTTCATCCCGACCAACGTCATCTCCATCACCGACGGCCAGTGCTTCCTGGAGTCGGACCTGTTCAACGCCGGTCAGCGCCCCGCGCTGAACGTCGGTATCTCCGTCTCCCGAGTCGGTGGTTCCGCGCAGCACAAGGCGATGAAGCAGGTTTCCGGCCGGCTGCGCCTCGACCTCGCCCAGTACCGTGAGCTGGAGGCGTTCGCCGCCTTCGGTTCCGACCTGGACGCCGCGTCGAAGTCCCAGCTGGAGCGCGGTCAGCGACTGGTCGAGCTGCTCAAGCAGGCTCAGTACCAGCCCATGCCGACCGAGGACCAGGTCGTCTCCGTGTGGGCCGGTACCACCGGCAAGATGGACGACGTTCCGGTCGCCGACGTCCGCCGCTTCGAGAAGGAGCTCCTGGAGTACCTGCACCGCAAGGAGCAGGGCCTCATGACCTCCATCAAGGAGGGCGGCAAGATGTCGGACGACACCCTCATCGCCATTGCCGACGCGATCGCCGAGTTCAAGAAGCAGTTCGAGACCTCGGACGGCAAGCTTCTCGGCGAGGACGCCCCGGCCGCGGCCAAGTGACGTAAGGAAGGGACCTGACTCATGGGAGCCCAGCTCCGGGTCTACAAGCGTCGCATCCGATCCGTCACCGCGACCAAGAAGATCACCAAGGCGATGGAGATGATCGCCGCCTCGCGTGTCGTCAAGGCACAGCGCAAGGTGGCGGCCTCCACGCCGTACGCGACCGAGCTCACCCGCGCGGTCACGGCGGTCGGTACCGGCTCGAACACCAAGCACCCGCTGACCACGCAGGCCGAGACGGTCGTGCGGTCCGCGGTGCTGCTCCTGACGAGCGACCGTGGTCTCGCCGGTGCCTTCAACTCCAACGCCATCAAGGCCGCGGAGCAGCTGACGGCACGCCTCGAGGCCGAGGGCAAGCAGGTCGACACGTACATCGTCGGCCGGCGTGGCCTCGCGCACTACAACTTCCGTGAGCGCAAGGTCGCGGAATCGTGGTCGGGCTTCACGGACGAGCCGTCGTACGCGGACGCCAAGAAGGTCGCGGGTCCGCTGATCGAGGCGATCGAGAAGGACACGGCCGAGGGTGGCGTGGACGAACTCCACATCGTCTTCACCGAGTTCGTCTCGATGATGACGCAGACGGCGCTCGATGACCGTCTGCTGCCGCTCAGCCTCGACGAGGTTGCCAAGGAGTCGGCGCCGAAGGGCGAGATCCTTCCGCTGTACGACTTCGAGCCCTCGGCGGAGGACGTCCTCGACGCCCTTCTGCCGCGGTATGTGGAGAGCCGCGTCTACAACGCTCTCCTCCAGTCGGCAGCCTCGAAGCACGCCGCGACGCGGCGCGCGATGAAGTCGGCCACCGACAACGCAGGAGAGCTCATCGAGACGCTCTCCCGCCTTGCCAACGCGGCCCGCCAGGCCGAAATCACCCAGGAAATCAGCGAGATCGTCGGTGGCTCCGCAGCCCTGGCCGACGCGACCGCGGGGAGTGACAGGTAATGACGACGACAGTTGAGACGGCCGTTGCCACGGGCCGCGTCGCCCGGGTCATCGGCCCGGTCGTCGACGTGGAATTCCCCGTCGACGCCATGCCGGAGATCTACAACGCCCTTCACGTCGAGGTGGCCGACCCGGCCCTCGCCGGCGAGAAGAAGACGCTGACCCTGGAGGTCGCCCAGCACCTGGGTGACGGCCTGGTCCGCACGATCTCCATGCAGCCCACCGACGGTCTGGTCCGCCAGGCCGCCGTCACCGACACCGGAACGGGCATCACCGTCCCGGTCGGCGACTTCACCAAGGGCAAGGTGTTCAACACCCTCGGTGAGGTGCTGAACACCGACGAGACCTACGACGGTGAGCGCTGGACCATCCACCGCAAGGCGCCGAACTTCGACGAGCTCGAGTCGAAGACCGAGATGTTCGAGACCGGCGTCAAGGTCATCGACCTGCTGACCCCGTACGTCAAGGGCGGCAAGATCGGTCTGTTCGGTGGTGCCGGCGTCGGCAAGACGGTGCTCATCCAGGAGATGATCTACCGCGTCGCCAACAACCACGACGGTGTCTCCGTGTTCGCCGGTGTCGGTGAGCGCACGCGTGAGGGCAACGACCTCATCGAGGAGATGGCGGAGTCGGGCGTCATCGACAAGACCGCCCTGGTCTTCGGCCAGATGGACGAGCCCCCGGGCACCCGTCTGCGCGTGGCCCTGGCCGGTCTGACCATGGCGGAGTACTTCCGCGATGTGCAGAAGCAGGACGTGCTGTTCTTCATCGACAACATCTTCCGCTTCACCCAGGCCGGTTCCGAGGTCTCGACCCTGCTCGGCCGGATGCCCTCCGCGGTGGGTTACCAGCCGAACCTGGCCGACGAGATGGGTCTCCTCCAGGAGCGCATCACCTCGACCCGTGGTCACTCGATCACCTCGATGCAGGCGATCTACGTCCCCGCGGACGACCTGACCGACCCGGCCCCGGCCACCACGTTCGCCCACCTCGACGCGACGACGGTTCTCTCCCGTCCGATCTCCGAGAAGGGCATCTACCCGGCCGTGGACCCGCTGGACTCCACGTCCCGCATCCTGGACCCCCGCTACATCGCGGCGGACCACTACAACACCGCGATGCGCGTCAAGACGGTCCTGCAGAAGTACAAGGACCTTCAGGACATCATCGCGATCCTCGGTATCGACGAGCTGGGCGAGGAGGACAAGCTCACCGTCCACCGTGCCCGTCGCGTGGAGCGCTTCCTGTCCCAGAACACCCACGTCGCCAAGCAGTTCACCGGCGTCGACGGGTCGGACGTTCCGCTCGACGAGTCGATCACCGCGTTCAACGCGATCATCGACGGCGAGTACGACCACTTCCCGGAGCAGGCGTTCTTCCTGTGCGGTGGCATTGAGGACCTCAAGGCCAACGCCAAGGAGCTCGGCGTCTCCTGAGCCTCGTGCTCTTGAAGAGGGGCGGGTGCGTCCCGCCCCTCTTCGTACGCCCCTTAGACTTGTAACCAACACCCGGCAGATCCGCCGGGTGGTGACCCGAGGAGCCACCTTGGCTGCTGAGCTGCACGTCGCGCTGGTCGCGGCCGACCGAGAGGTCTGGTCCGGCGAGGCCACCCTGGTCGTCGCGCGCACCACGTCGGGCGACATCGGCGTCATGCCCGGTCACCAGCCGCTGCTCGGTGTGCTGGAGTCGGGCCCGGTGACCATCCGTACGAGTGAGGGTGGAACGGTCGTCGCCGCGGTGCACGGCGGTTTCATCTCGTTCGCGGACAACAAGCTGTCGCTGCTGGCCGAGATCGCCGAGCTTTCGGACGAGATCGACGTCCAGCGCGTGGAGCGGGAACTCGAGCGCGCGAAGGCGGAGGGCGATGCCGCCGCCGAGCGTCGCGCGGACGTACGACTGCGTGCGGCGGCCTCGCGCTGAGCCAGCGTGTAACCGCTTGACGTCACTCAGCCGCGGTCGGCACCGGAGCAATCCGGAGCCGACCGCGGCTGAGGCAGATATGGATGTTTTTTCCGTTCCGTTACCTATTTTCGGTACCTAGGAGACGAGGAGGTCGGTGTCGATGGTCCTCGCTCTGACTGTGTGCGGAATCGTCGTGGCCCTGGTGGCGCTGGGGTTGTTCGTCTTCGGCCTGCGCCGCAGACTCATCCAGCGGTCCGGCGGCACCTTCGACTGTTCCCTGCGCTGGGACGTCTCCGAGAAACCTGACACGAGCGGGAAGGGCTGGAGCTACGGGGTCGCCCGCTACAACGGCGACCGCATCGAGTGGTACCGCGTCTTCTCGTACGCCTACCGCCCGCGCCGGGTGCTGGAGCGCGGTTCGATCGAGGTGGCCGGCCGCCGTCTTCCCGAGGGCGAGGAGGAGCTGGCGCTGCTGTCCGACGCGGTGATCCTCACCTGTGTGCACCGGGGCACGCGTCTCGAACTCGCGATGAGCGAAGACGCGCTGACCGGTTTCCTCGCGTGGCTCGAGGCAGCCCCGCCCGGACAGCGAGTGAATGTGGCGTAGCCGCATTCACTCGCTGGGTGGGGGTCCCCCGGACGAAGTCCGGGGGAGCGTCAATGTTGCTTAATCACGCGAACTCTTCTGCGACTGTTACGACAGTCCGCTGTTGATGGCGCTCACCAGTTCGCCGTTGGTGGTGTCTCCGCTGAACTCCCAGAAGAAGGCACCGCCCAGGCCCTGGTTCTTGGCCCACGTCATCTTCGTGCCGATGGTGGCCGGGGTGTCGTAGGACCACCAGTTGTTGCCGCAGTAGGCGTACGCCGTGCCGGCGATGGTGCCGTTGGCCGGGCAGGACGTCTTGAGGACCTTGTAGTCCTCGATGCCCTGCTCGTAGGTGCCGGGCGCCGGGCCGGTCGCCGTGCCGCCGGGTGCGGCCTGGGTGACCCCGGTCCAGCCGCGTCCGTAGAAGCCGATGCCGATGAGCAGCTTGCTCGCGGCCACGCCCTTCGACTTGAACTTGGCGATCGCGTCGGCCGTGGTGAAGCCGGCCTGCGGGATGCCGCTGTAGGTGGTGAGCGGGGAGTGCGGGGCGGTCGGGCCGTCCGCGTCGAACGCGCCGAAGAAGTCGTACGTCATCACGTTGTACCAGTCGACGTAACTCGCGGCGCCCGCGTAGTCGGCGGCGTCGACCTTGCCGCCGGAGGTGCCGTCGGCGGTGGTCGCCGCGGTGACCAGGTTGCCCGTGCCGAACTTGGCGCGCAGGGCCTGCATCAGGTTCTTGTAGGCCGCCGCCCCGCTGGTGTCGCAGGACAGGCCGCAGGCGTTCGGGTACTCCCAGTCGATGTCGATGCCGTCGAAGACGTCGGCCCAGCGCGGGTCCTCGACCAGGTTGTAGCAGGACTGCGCGAACGCCGCCGGGTTGGCCGCGGCCTGGGCGAAGCCGCCGGACCAGGTCCAGCCGCCGAAGGACCACAGCACCTTGATGTTCGGGTACTTGGCCTTCAGCTGGCGCAGCTGGTTGAAGTTGCCGCGCAGCGGCTGGTCCCAGGTGTCGGCGACGCCGCTGACCGACTGGTCCGCGGTGAAGGCCTTGTCGTAGTCGGCGTAGGAGTCGCCGATCGCGCACTGGCCGCCCGTCACGTTGCCGAAGGCGTAGTTGATGTGCGTGATCTTCGCGGCCGAACCGGACGTCACCAGGTTCTTGACGTTGTAGTTGCGGCCGTAGATGCCCCACTCGGTGAAGTAGCCGAGCTTGACCTTGGATCCGGTGGTCGGGGGAGTGGTGCCGCCGCCGGTGGTGTGGACCGCGACCGCGCCGCTGACCGGGCCGCTCTGGTCGGCGGTGTCACGGGCCTGGACGGTGTAGGAGTAGTCGGTACCGGCCGTCAGACCGGTGTCCGTGTACGAGGTCGTCGTGACCGTGGTGACCTTGGCGCCGTCGCGCAGGACGTCGTAGTTCTTGACGCCCTTGTCGTCGGTGGCGGCGGACCAGGTCAGTTTCACCGAGGTGTCGGTGAGGGCGGAGGCGGTCGGGGTGCCCGGGGCGGACGGGGAGGCGTCGCCCGGGACCGTCGTGCCGTCGCAACTGTCGCCGTTGAGCTTGCAGTTGGACGGGGAGCCGGCGCCCGCGCCGTTGAAGCCGAAGGAGACCGAGGCGCCCGCGGCGAGGGCGCCGTTCCAGGACTTGTTCTTGGCGGTCCAGTGGGTGCCGGAGGACGTGACGTCGGCGTCCCAGGCGGAGGTGACGGAGGTGCCGGAGGGGAAGTCCCACTCGACCGTCCATGAACTGATGGCGGTGGTGCCGGTGTTCTTCACCGTCCACCTGCCCTCGAAGCCGGTGCCCCAGTCCGATGCCTTGGTGTAGGTGGCGGTGGCGGTCGTGGCGGCCTGAGCGGGGCTCGCGAGGCCGACCAGGCCGGCCAGCGGGAGCAGCAGCGTCGCGAACCCTGCCGCGGCTCTGTGTCTGAAGCGCATCCTGCGCCTCCTCGGGGGGAGTCGGGGGGCGTGACTGAGCCTTCACGCCCACGGTGCCGCGAGAATAGAAAGGTCTGGACCACAGGTCAATAGGTCTGGACCACTGCGGCCCGCTACACCTCCGGAGCCCCTTCGGATCCCGCCCGGATCCCCAACTCCTGCGCCAGCACCGCCGCTTGCACCCGACTGCGCAGCTCCAGCTTCCCCAGTAGACGGCTGACGTGCGTCTTCACCGTCGCCTCCGCCATGTCGAGGCGCCCGGCGATGCCCGCGTTGGACATCCCCTCGCCCAGACAGGCCAGCACCTCGCGCTCGCGCCGGGTGAGGGCGTCCAGGACGGCGGGGTCGGCCTTCGGCGCCCGTACCGGCTTCGCGGCGAACTCGGCGATCAGCCGGCGGGTCACCGCGGGAGCGATCAGCCCCTCCCCGGCGGCCACCGTACGGACCGCCGCCAGGAGGTCCCTGGCCTCCGTGTTCTTCAGCAGGAAGCCCGCCGCACCCGCCCGCAGCGCCCCGAACACGTACTCGTCGAGGTCGAAGGTGGTCAGCACCAGCACGTCGGCGAGCCCCTCCTCGACGATCTTCCGGGTCGCCGACACCCCGTCGAGACGCGGCATCTGAACATCCATCAGGACCACGTCGGGCCGCAACTCCCGGGCCAGCGCCACCGCCTGCTCCCCGTCCGCCGCCTCGCCCACCACCTCGATGTCGGGCGCGCTGCCCAGGATCAGGACGAGCCCGGCGCGTACGGCGGACTGGTCCTCGGCGACGAGGACCCGGACGGCGGAGCTCATACGGGCTCTCCTTCGGTGAGGGGGAACGTGGCACGCACCGTCCAGCACGAGTCCTCGGGTCCGGCGTCGAACGTGCCGTCCAGCAGCGCCGCCCGCTCCCGCATGCCGACGAGCCCGGCGCCGGAGCCGGGCGCGCGGGGCCCGTCCCGATGGCCGTACGGACTCCGCACCCGCACGTCGAGCACCCCGTCGCGCCGGACGAGGGCGACGGTGACCCGGCCGGGGCCGGCGTGCTTCAGCGCGTTGGTCAGCGACTCCTGGACGATCCGGTAGGCGGCGAGTTCGACGGGGGTTGGCACCGCACCGGGCTCGGAGTCGAGGGCGACGTCGAGACCATTGGCGCGGGCACTCTCGACGAGAGCCTCCAGGCCGTCCAGGGTGGGGGCCGCGGCGGGCTCGCGGTCCCCGCTGCCGTCGCGCAGGATCCCGATCAGCCGCCGCATCTCCGCCAGCCCCTCGACGCTGTTCTCGCGGATGACGGACAGCGCCTGCCTGGACGTGTCCGGGTCGTCGATCGAGAGAGCCGCCGTCGAGTGGATCGCGATCGCGGACAGATGGTTGGCGACCATGTCGTGCAACTCCCTTGCCATCCGCGCCCGTTCGGTGGTGACCGCCTGGGTGCGGTCCATCTCGGCGAGCAGCGCGGTCTGTTCGGCCCGCAGCCGGGCCGCCTCGGCCGCGTCACGGTGGTTGCGCACGATCCAGCCGGTGGCGGCGGGCGCGTAGGCCACGATGCCGACCACCACCCCGATCAGCAGAGCCTCCGGCACCCGCCACACCGCGAAGGGCACCAGCGTCCCGGCCACCGTCAGCAGTCCGGTGATCCACTGGATCCGGCGGGCCGACGCGAGCGGGCCGTACAGCACGGCCGCGTACATCAGGTCGGTGTACATCAGCACCGTGAACAGGTTGCCCTGGGTCAGGGTGTCCAGGACGATCGCGGCCGTGCCGGTCAGCAGGGCCGTGCGCGGCGCGACCCGGCGCAGCACCTCGCAGCCGGCCATCACACAGAGCGGCACCAGGACCGGCCAGGGGCCGTCGAGGAGCGTGATCGGATCGTCGGACGGCCGGGTGCCCAGGCCGATGGCGACCAGCAGCAGCCCGCCGAGCAGCCCGCCGACCGCGATGTACACGTCGAAGCGGTGCGGGCGGCGCAGGCGGTGCAGGTCTCGGACGGCCATGTCCTCCATCCAACACGCCTCGCCTCCCGTCCGCCTGCTTCCCGGGAACGGTCCCGAACTGCATCTTTCGATGTACCGCGAGTTCGTCACCGCCGACGACGAGACGCGCTCTCCCGGCCGGGAGCCTGGAAGGGTGAGCGAGAGGAGCGAACCGTGATCGTCGGACTGATCATCGCCTGCGAGGTGGCCTTCTGGGTGCTGCTGGCCGCCGGACTGGCCTTCCGGTACGTGTTCCGGATGCCGCGCCTGGGGCTGGCCCTGCTGCTGTGCGAGCCGCTGCTGGAGGTCGTGCTGTTCGTGGTGACCGCGATCGACCTCAGATACGGCGCCGAGCCGGACTGGCGGCACGGCCTCGCCGCGGTCTACATCGGCTTCACCGTGGGCCTCGGCCACTCCACCGTCAGGTGGGCCGACGCCCGGGTCGCCCACCGGTTCGCCGGCGGCCCGCCGCCCGTGCGGCCGCCGAAGTACGGCAGGGCCCGCGCCGTCCACGAATGGAAGGTCGCGGGCCGCTGGACCCTCGCCGCACTGGTCGCCGTGGCGCTGCTCCAGGCGGCCGTCTGGTACGTCGGCGGGGACGGCGAGACCGACTCGTTGCGGGCGTGGCAGTCGCGGATGCTGTGGGTGATCGGCATCAACCTCGTCATCGCGGGGAGCTACACCCTGTTCCCGAAGTCCGGACCGAAGTCCGGACCGAAGTCCGGACCGAAGTCCGGACCGAAGTCCGGACCGAAGTCCGGACCGAAGTCCGGACCGAAGTCCGGACCGAAGTCCGGACCGAACGGCGGATCGGAAGGCGGACCGGACGGCGGGTCGGAGCGGGAACCGGCCAAGATGCGCTAGCGCTCCCCGCCCGGCACCCAGAGCACGTCGCCGACCGCCTTGTTCGCGGTGCGGGCCAGGATGAACAGCAGATCCGAGAGCCGGTTGAGGTAGGTCGCGGTGAGCGGGTTCATCCGCTCACCGTGCACCTCCAGCGCCGCCCAGGTGGAGCGTTCGGCCCGCCGGACGACCGTGCAGGCCTGGTGGAGCAGGGCCGCCCCCGGGGTGCCGCCGGGCAGGATGAACGACCGCAGCTTCTCCAGCCGCTCGTTGAACCGGTCGCAGTCCGCCTCCAGGCGGTCGACGTAGAACTGCTCGACCCGCAGGGGCGGGAACTCCGGGTTCTCCACCACCGGCGTCGACAGGTCCGCGCCCACGTCGAACAGGTCGTTCTGGACCCGGGTGAGCACCCCGCCGAGCTCCTCGTCCAGTCCGCCCAGCGCGAGCGCCGTGCCGAGCGCCGCGTTCGCCTCGTTGACGTCGGCGTACGCGGCGATCCGCAGGTCGGTCTTGGCGACCCGGCTCATGTCGCCGAGAGCGGTGGTGCCCTGGTCGCCGGTCCTCGTGTAGATACGCGTCAGATTGACCATGCGGCCAATCTAGACCGTCCCGGAGGATCCGTTCCGTTCCCTTCGTCACTGCTGTCGGCGCCCGGTCAGTCCCGGTCCAATCGGCGTGAATCGGACAGTAATTGACGACGTGACCGGCGTCTCACGCCCTGAGACGTGAGCCGCGTTACTAACCGGTCACACAGCGCCTCACGCCCGCTAATCTCCCGCCGAGAGGCATGCGGAGCGGCTGCGCCGGATGGTTGACGCCGGTGACATCGGACGCCTGAGCGGGCAGGGCTTCTACAAGCACCGAAACCGCACAGGCCCCATGGGCCTCACCCCTGCGAGTGAATTCGGTATCGGTTCGCTCACAGACGGCAACCTCCGACCGCTTCCCGCAGTCAGAGGATGCAACACCGGACACCACCACCGCGGAGCACGAGACGCACGCTTAGGGGAGCGCTATGCACATCAGGGGCGACCACGTAGAGCTGGTCGTCGGGGGTCGTCTCGACGTTCGCAGCGCGGCGGATGCCCGTACGGCTCTGCACACGGCCGTGGACGACGGAGTCGGCGACCTGGTGCTCGACCTGTCCGAGCTGGACTCCTGGGACGCCACCGGACTCGGCGTCATCATGGGCGTCCACCGGCGGGCCGGCCGGTGCGGCCGACGCCTGGTGCTGCGCGGGGTGCCTCCGCAGATGCAACGCCTGCTGGTGGCCACCCGACTGCACCGGATCCTCGCGATCGAGGGCGGTATCGGCGTGGAGTCCCTGCCCCGGGTCTGATCCCCGAGGGGGCGTGGCCTGCGGCGGAAAACATGCGACGGGCGCAATCCTCACGAGACTGTGACGCTTCGGGCGGCCCGGCACCCCGGGCTGTCGTAGATACTGTGCGAAGGTTTACGGTTCGTCTGCCCGCCGCTCTCAGCCCTCGAGCGGGCACCGGACCAGAAGCGACAGCGCAGTGTGCAGCAAGGCCGGGAGGGGCTACCGCCACACGACGCTTTTGGGGGGCTTGAACCTATGGACCCGAACACCCGGGGACCCGAGGAGTACGGCCAGGACGACGACGGCGGCACGCCGCGCCCGCGCCCGTCCAGGGACCCCCTCACCCCCGACTTCGGCCAGCACACGCCGGCCCTGGCCCGCACCGTGCGGCTCGTCGCGGGCGAACACCTGCTCACGGTCAATCCGGTCGACGGCAGCGAGATAGAACTCTGCCCGCCCACCGACATACCGGAGCGCCCCGCCAAGCGCACTCCGGAGCAGCGTGCCGAGGCCGAGCGCGCCGCCCGGCCGCCGGCCCCCGCCGGAACCGCCCGGCCCGCCCAGCCGCTGCTGGGCCGCCAGGACGAACGCGAACAGCTCGTCCGCCTGCTGGCCCGCGGCCGCTCCGTCCGCCTCACCGGCCCGCCCGGCTCCGGCCGCACCAGCCTGCTCGACCTCGTCGCCGAGGACTGCGAGGACCTCGCCCCCGACGGCGTCGTCCGCCTCACCGGCTTCCGCCGCACCTCGGCCGACCTCCTGCACGACCTCTTCCACGCCGTCTACGACGCTCCCCGGTACCGCCCCGAGAGCGACGACCTGAGTGCCCTGGTCCGCGAGATCGGCGCGGTCGTCGTGGTCGACGACCTCGACCTCGGCGGCGCCGCCCTCGACGAACTCCTGGACGCGACGCCCGAGTGCGCCTTCCTGCTCGGCGCGACCCCCGACACCCCGCTGCCCTCCGCGGAGTCCGCCGTCGAGGAGGTCGTCCTCACCGGACTGGACCGCGCGGGCGGCGTCGAGGTGATCGAGCACGCCGTCGGCCGCGTCCTCACCGAGGAGGAGGCCAACTGGGCCGGCGACCTGTGGTTCGAGTCCGAGGGCCTGCCGCTGCGGTTCGTCCAGGCCGGCGCCCTGCTCTCGCAGCGCGACCAACTGCGGGCCGGCGCCGACGCGGTCGACGTGTTCGGTGTCTTCGAGGACGCCCGGCCGCTCGCCGACCCCGTCGACGGTCTCGCCGGAGCCGGCGAGGCCGAGGAGATACCCCTGCCCTCGCTCGGCGAGGCCGCCGCGCCCGCGCCGCTGCTCGCCGCCCGCCTCAGCGCCTCCGCCCGCGCGACGCTGCGCTTCGCCGTCGCCCTGGACGGTGAGGTCCCGCACCAGGCGCACCTGCCCGCCCTGGTCGGTGACACCCACGCCGACGCCGCCCTCGGTGAACTGGCCGCCTGCGGACTCGTCTCCCCGGTCGGCACCCGCTACCGGCTCGCCGCCGGCGTCCAGACCCAGCTCGAGGCCGCCGGATACGCCGACGACGTCGAGACCCGCGCCCTCTCCGCCGCCCAGCACTACGCCTGGTGGTCCGGACACCCCTCGGTCACACCCGAGCGGGTCTGCGCGGAGGCCGACGCGGTCCTCGCCGCCCTCGTCGTGATCGTCCCCACGACGACCCGAACCGGCGAGGACGAGGAGTCCACCGCCGTCCAGCTCGCCCGCACCGCCGCGCCCGCCTTCGCCGCCGGCCTGCGCTGGAGCGCCTGGGAGAGCAGCCTGCACGAGGGCGCCGAGGCCGCCCGGCTCGCCGGGGAGTCCGCCGACCGGGCCTACTTCCACCACGAAATGGGCGTCCTCGCCCTCTGCGGCGGAGACCTCGACCGGGCCCGCTCCGAGCTGGAGGCCTCCCTCGCCCTGCGCGGGGCGATCACCGACAAGCGCGGGACCGTCGCCGGCCGCCGCGCCCTCGCCCTGATCACCGACCGCTCCGGGGACGTACCCGGCCTCGCGGCGGCGACGGCCGGCGAGGAGGTGCCCGACGCCCGCCACGAGGAGTCGGCGTCCCCGCCCCGCGGCATCCAGGCGGTGCTTCCGACCTACCCGCCGGAGGCCGAGACCGTCGTCGCCCGCCGTGAGCCCGCCGGCCCGCCGGTCCGTCACAACCGGGGCGGCCTGAAGAGCCTGGCCAAGCGCAACCTGGTCGCGGCCGGCGCGGGCGCGCTGCTCGTCGCCGTCCTCGGCACGGTCGTGACGCTCGGCGCGACCTCCAACAACGACGCAAACGACCCCTCCGACCGGGTCGGCGTCAACCCGTCCGCCAGTACCGGCCTGGACGACGGCGGCCTGGACTCCGACACCCCCGGCGACGACAGCGGTTCCGCCGACACGGGCGAGGCGACCAGCAGGCCGACGGACCCGGGCCCGGACGGAACGATGGGCACCTCGGACGACCCGTCCCCCACCGGGGAGGCGGAGCCGTCGTCGGAGGCGAGCAGCTCACACGGGTCGGGGAGCGGTGGGTCGTCCTCGACGCCGACCTCGAAGCCGTCGTCGAGCACGAGTCCGAAGCCCTCGGCGTCACCGTCGACGTCGCCGAGTGCGTCCAGCTCGCCGAGCACGACGCCTCCGACCGGGACCCCCGACCCGACCGGCGGAACCCCCACCGGAGACCCGTCCACCGGGACCTCGGCCAGCGGTACCACCTCCAGTGCCCCGGTGTCGCCGAGCAGGGCGGACAGCACGCCCTCCTCGTCGGACTCGGTGATCTGAGCCTCGAAGCACATGAGAAGGCCGGGTTCCTCTCCAGGAACCCGGCCTTCTCTTCGTACGGACGGGTGGGTCAGAACAGCCGCAGCTTGTCGTCCTCGATGCCCCGCATCGCGTTGTAGTCCAGGACCTGGCAGCCGATGCCGCGGTCGGTGGCGAGCACGCGGGCCTGGGGCTTGATCTCCTGGGCCGCGAAGACACCACGCACCGGGGCGAGGTGCGGGTCGCGGTTCAACAGCTCCAGATAGCGGGTGAGTTGCTCGACGCCGTCGATCTCGCCGCGTCGCTTGATCTCCACCGCGACGGTCTGTCCCTCCGCGTCCCGGCACAGGATGTCGACCGGGCCGATGGCGGTCATGTACTCGCGGCGGATGAGGGTGTAGCCCTCACCGAGGGTCTCGATGCGGTCGGCGAGCAGCTCCTGAAGGTGTGCTTCCACGCCGTCCTTGATCAGGCCGGGATCGACGCCGAGTTCGTGCGAAGAATCGTGGAGGATCTCCTCCATCGTGATGATGAGCTTCTCTCCGCCCTTGTTGACGACGGTCCAGACGCCTTCCTCGTCGCCCGCGCCCTCCTTCAGCGTGCAGGGCGGCGACATCCAGTTCAGGGGCTTGTAGGCCCGGTCGTCCGCGTGGATCGAGACGCTGCCGTCCGCCTTCACCAGGATGAGACGGGGCGCGGAGGGGAGGTGGGCGGTGAGCCGGCCGGCGTAGTCCACGGAGCACCGGGCGATGACGAGACGCATGGTCCGCAACGCTATCCGACGCCCCACCGGGCACGCGATTCGCCCTGGTAACCCATCGTTCGGCAACAGCTCGACAGTGGCCGATTGTGTGCCTACTTGGAGTTCCCTATGTGCCCATTCTCCTGGTGCGGTCACGGTCCGTTGCCTACCGTAGTGAACGGGAGGTCGCGATGCGTGTACTCAGCGTGTGCGGTGTTTCGGCATGCGAACTCCCTTTCCCTGTCCGGCAACCCCTGATGTTCCGGGGGTGCGAGAGGAGTACCCATGTCGCTCGACGTCTCACCGGCCCTACTCGAACAGGCCGAGCGAGGCGAGGTCGACGAAGCAGAATTCGTCGACTGCGTCCGGACCTCCCTGCCCTACGCATGGGAGATGGTCAGCTCCCTGGTGGCCCAGCTGAAGGTGGACGGCGGAGACTTCGCCGACAACCAGACGCCCCCGCCGGACGAGCAGGCACGCGGGCAGTTGCTGCGCGCGCTCGCGAGTGACGCCATACGCGGCGCGCTGCAGCGGCACTTCGGTGTGCGGCTGGCCTTCCAGAACTGCCACCGGGTGGCGGTGTTCCCGTTGGAGCCGGCTGTCGACGAGAAGCTCGCCCGATTCACCTCGGTCCGCAGCCAGGTGCTGAACCAGTCCCCGGAATTCCGGGACTGCTGACACGTGAGCCTGTTGCTTGCCGCTCCTGACGCGGGAGGTTCCATCAGTACGGGAGCGGCAAGCCTCTCGGTCGGCTGGGCTGTTCACCGGAGGTGGGGGAGCACCTCCGAGCCCAGCCGCCGTACGTTCTCCTCGGTGGCCGCCAGGTCTCCGGAACCCTCGACCAGCAGGGCGAAACGCGAGATGCCGGTCCGCTCGCCGGTCGCCGCGAGACGGTCGACGCACAGCCGCGGGGTGCCCACCGGGTGCAGCCCGCAGAGCAGTTCGGTGTATGCCACCGGGTCCCGCATGGAGCGGGCCCGGCCGTCCACCGTCACATGCGCGTCGAGCCCCTGCCGCAGCCAGCCCGGCATCGCCTTCACCAGGGTCTCCACCGCGTCCGTGCGCCGGTCCGCGATCTGGCAGACGCCCGCCGAGACATGCGCCGCGCCCCGGATCTCGTCCCCGGACCGCCCGGCCGCGCGCGCGTACTGCCGCCACGCGGCGACCATCTCGGCCTTCTCCTCGTCCCCCACGTGCATGCCGAGGAGCATCGGCAGTCCGCGCTCGGCGGCCAGCCGTACGCTCGCCGGCGAGGTGCACGCGACGACGACCTCCGGGCCCGACGCGTCCGTCAGTGCCTCCGACGGCCTGGGGACGACGGGGACTTCGCGGAAGCGGAACCGCTCGCCGTCGGCCCCCACCGAGGGGTCGCGCAGCCAGCGCACCAGCAGATCGAGTGATTCCGGGAACCCCTGCTCGTACGCCTCCAGGCCCGCGCCGAACACCTCCAGGTCGACCCACGGGCCGCCGCGCCCCACGCCCAGCGAGAAGCGGCCGCCGCTCGTCACGTGCAGCAGCGCGGCCTGCTCGCCCAGGGCGACGGGGTGGACGGTGGGCAGTACGCTGACCGCCGTGCCCACCCGGATGCGGCGGGTGCGGCCCAGCAGAAGGGCGGCGAGCGTGACCGCCGACGGGCACGTGCCGTACGGCACGAAGTGGTGCTCGGCCAGCCAGACCGAGTCGAGGCCCGCCTCCTCGGCCACCTCGGCCGAGCGGACCGCGCGGTGCAGCGCCTCTCCCTGACCCTGGCCGGGGAACTGGGCTCCCAACACGAAACTTCCAACGCGCATGGACTTTCCTGCTTCCTTGGCTCCGACACGGAGCTCCCCCACCCGGCATAACCGTCTGACACGTGCCGAGGTCACGGCCTGGCGGAGAGATTTGCGGATTGTCTGGAGAATGGGACGTCCGGGAGGGCGACTTGTGGGGATCGCTGCCCTACGGGTACCCGCGCGCACGCCGCGTAGGCTGGACGGCAATCCTGGTCCCTGTATAGCCCCGTGAGGTGTCCCGTGTCCCCGCGTCGCAACCGCCCCAAGGGTGAGGGCTCCTCCGGCCAGAGTGCCGAGGACGACCGCGCGAGCCGCTACGGCGGCTGGCAGTCGGGGGAGAGCTGGCAGGGCGAGCAGTGGAGTGTGCGGCACGTGGCCGGCGCGAGCGCCCAGGGCAAGGCGTACCGGTGCCCGGGCTGCGACCAGCTGATCCCCGACGGTGTGCCGCATGTCGTCGTCTGGCCCGAGCACGCGGGCGTCGACGACCGCCGGCACTGGCACAAGGCGTGCTGGAACGCACGTGACCGCCGCACCCCGGGGGTGCGGCGGTCACGTAACGCGCCGAAGTTCTAGCAGCCGTCAGCCGTCAGCCGTCAGCCGTCAGCCGTCGGCCGTACGTCGTCGGCCGTCAGACGTCGCGCTTCTCCAGCAGGGCGAAGGCGCCGCCGAGCACGACGGCGGTCACGCCGAGCGCGATCCACAGCGGATCCCAGCCGCTCGGCCCGCTGTCGCTGAGCGAGGACGAGTAGAAGACGCTCAGCTGGTTCGGGATCGAGTACTCGAACAGGGCCTGGCGCAGGTCCTCCAGCGAGGACGAGAACATGAAGATCGCGATGACCAGCGGGGCCAGCAGGACGCCGATCATGATGGTGATGGCGCCTGCCGAGTGCCGGATGATCGAGCCGACGGCCAGCGAGATCAGCCCGAGCAGCGCGATGTAGAGGGACACGCCGAAGGTGGCCTTCAGCCACTCCGAGCCGGTCGGCTGCCGGGCGTCGCCCAGCATGCCCACGTCCACCATGGCGACGAAGCCCGAGGACACGAGCGTCACGACGAACGCGACGGCGAAGAACACGACCGCCTTCGCGGCGAGCACCCGGCCGCGCGAGGGGCAGGCCACCATCGTCGTGCGGATCATGCCGGTGCCGTACTCCGAGGCCGTGGTCAGCACGCCGAGCGTGATCACGCACATGCTGCCCAGGAGCAGCCCGAAGAAGCCGAACGACAGGGCGGTGTCGCCCGCCAGGTCGCCCTCCGTCGCGTTCGCGGCGACGACCGCGCCGGCCAGCAGTCCGATGCCGATGACGAGCAGCACGAACACGCCCAGCGTCCACATCGTGGAGCGCACCGAGCGGATCTTCGTCCACTCCGAGGCGATGGCGTGCCCGAGGTGCGTGCGCACGATCGGGATCGGCGAGGTGTAGGCGGGGCCGGCCGCGGCGTACGCGGGACCGGGCGCCCCCTGCCAGGCGGGCGCGGCCTGCGGCGACGGGTGCTGCGGGGTGCTCATCGGGCGTCCTCGGACTTGGTCGGGGCGGCGTCGGGGGCGGGAGCGGCGGGAGCGGCCGGAGCCGGTTCGGCCGGGGCGGCCACCGGGGCGGGCGCGGGCGGCGACGCGGGGGCCGGCTGGGCCGGAGCCTGTGCGGGCGCCTGCGCGTACGGGTTGGCCCCGTTCGGGCCGGGTGCCGGGGCGGGGGCCCCGGGCGCGCCGTACGCCCCGTAGGAGGCCCCCGGGGGCGCCTGGACCGGCTGCTGCGGCGGCGCGTATCCGGGATGCTGCGGGGGCGGCGGGGCGTACCAGCCCGGCTGGCCCTGGCCCGGCACCGGCATGGGCGGCTGCGCGCCGGGCGCGAGCTGCTGCTGGAGACCGGCCTTCTGGTCGATGGTGGACCGGTAGTCGACGGCACCCTGCGTCATCCGCATGTACGCCTCTTCCAGCGAGGCCTGGTGCGGCGACAGCTCCCACAGACGTACGTCGCTCTCGTGGGCGATGTCGCTGATGCGGGGCAGCGCCAGTCCGGTCACCCGCAGCGCGCCGTCCTGCTCGGGCAGCACATGGCCGCCCGCCTCGGTGAGCGCGGAGGCCAGCTTCTCGCGCAGCTGGGGTTCGGTGTGCGGGGTGCGGACCCGCGCGAAGTCGGCGGAGTTGGCCGAGATGAAGTCCGTCACGCTCATGTCGGAGAGCAGCTGCCCGCGCCCGATCACGATCAGGTGATCGGCGGTCACCGCCATCTCGCTCATGAGGTGGGAGGAGACGAACACCGTGCGGCCCTCGGCGGCCAGCGACTTCATCAGATTGCGGACCCAGAGGATGCCCTCGGGGTCGAGGCCGTTGACCGGCTCGTCGAAGAGCAGCACCTGCGGGTCGCCGAGCAGCGCGGCCGCGATGCCGAGCCGCTGGCCCATGCCCAGGGAGAAGCCCTTGGAGCGCTTGCGTGCCACGTCCTGGAGGCCGACCACGCCGAGTACCTCGTCGACCCGCCGGGCCGGGATGCCGGACAGCTGGGCCAGGCTCAGCAGGTGGTTGCGGGCATGCCGGCCGCCGTGCACCGCCTTGGCGTCCAGCAGCGCACCCACCTGGCGGGCGGCGTTCGGCAGTTTGCGGTACGGGTAGCCGCCGATCGTCACCGTCCCGGAGGTGGGGTTGTCCAGTCCCAGGATCATCCGCATGGTGGTCGACTTGCCCGAGCCGTTCGGCCCGAGGAAGCCGGTGACGGCGCCGGGCCGTACCTGGAAGGAAAGGTTGTACACAGCGGTCTTGTCGCCGTAGCGCTTGGTCAGGCCGACTGCTTCGATCATGCTCCGCACCCATCGAAAGGTTCAGGACAGCAGGGCACACGCCCCCGTAAGGGTTAGGAGGATATCGGGGCGCTGACGGTTCCGCTCAAATGAAAGCAAAGACCAAAGCGTTACGCGTCGCGTTTCTTCAGCAGGAGGTAGCCGCCCGCGAGCGCGGCGAGGGCCCACAGGGCCATGATGGCGAACCCGCCCCAGGGCCCGTACGGGGTGTCGTCGTCGATCGGAGTGACCACCTGCATGATCTTGCTGCCGGCCTGGTCGGGCAGATACCGGCCGATCTTCTTCGTCGCCGAGACGTTGCCGAGGATGTTGGAGATCAGGAAGAAGAACGGCATCAGGATGCCGAGCGACAGCATCGGCGAGCGCAGCATCGTGGCCACGCCCATCGAGAACACGGCGATGAGCGTCATGTACAGACCGCCGCCGATGACCGCCCGCAGGACTCCCGTGTCCCCGATCGACGCCCGGTGGGAGCCGAGCATGGCCTGCCCAAGGAAGAACGTGACGAAGCTGGTGGCCAGCCCCACGGCCAGCGCGAGCCCGGTGGCCACCGCGATCTTGCTGAACAGGAAGGTGCCACGCTGCGGCACGGCGGCCAGCGAGGTGCGGATCATGCCGGTGCTGTACTCGTTCGACACGACCAGCACCCCGAACACGATCATCGCGAGCTGACCGAGGCTCATCCCGGCGAAGCTGATGAAGGTGGGGTCGAAGGAGAGCCGGTCGTCGCGGCTCATGTTGTCGAACTCGTTCCTCGACAGCGCCGAGATGAGCATGCCGAGGGCGATGGTGACCATCACGGCGAGCGAGAGCGTCCACACGGTGGAGGCCACCGACCGGATCTTGGTCCACTCCGACCGGATGACCTGGGTCGCCGCCATCATCAGCTCCTCGTCCAGTCGTCGCCCCACTGTGGTCCGGGCTGCGGCCCGGGCCGCTCGAACTGTTCGAGCGGACCGGGGGGCGTGTCCGTGTGCGCGTGGTACTCCACCGACTCCGCGGTCAGCTGCATGAACGCCTCCTCCAGGGAGGCCCGCTGGGGACTCAGCTCGTGCAGCACGATCTGGTGCTGCGCGGCCAGCTCCCCGATGTGCTCGGACTTGTCGCCGTCGACCTCCAGCACCCCGCTGCCGGACTCGACGACCAGGACCCCGGCGCCGTGCAGCACATCGAGCAGCCGCTCCCGCTGCGGGGTACGGATACGGACGTACGAGCGCGAGTTCTGCGCGATGAAGTCGGCCATCGAGGTGTCGGCGAGCAGCCGCCCCTGCCCGATCACGATCAGGTGATCCGCGGTCAGCGCCATCTCGCTCATGAGGTGGGAGGAGACGAACACGGTCCGCCCCTGCGCGGCCAGCGACTTCATCAGGTTGCGGATCCAGTGGATGCCCTCGGGGTCGAGGCCGTTGACCGGCTCGTCGAACATCAGGATCCGGGGGTCGCCGAGGAGCGCGCCCGCGATGCCCAGCCGCTGTCCCATCCCCAGCGAGAACCCCTTGGCCTTCTTCTTCGCCACGGAGGTGAGACCGACGGTGTCCAGCACCTCGTGCACCCGGCGCTTCGGGATGCCGTTGCTCTGCGCCAGGCACAACAGATGGTTGAAGGCGCTGCGCCCGCCGTGCATGGCCTTGGCGTCCAGCAGGGCGCCGATGTACCTGAGGGGGTCCTTCAGCCGGTCGTAGTGCTGCCCGTCGATGCGGACGTCCCCGGCGGTCGGCCGGTCGAGGCCCAGCATCATCCGCATGGTGGTGGACTTGCCCGCGCCGTTGGGACCGAGGAAGCCCGTGACGATGCCCGGTCTGACGGCGCAGGTGAGGTTGTTCACCGCGACCTTCTCGCCGTACCGCTTCGTCAGGCCAGACAGCTCGATCATGCGGCCACGCTAAAGCGCGGCAAAGCCCTCTGCCACCGGAGTGGCGGAGGGCTTCGCCGATGTTCGTTCGCCGTACCTCAGGACGTCACCGGGACTGCTGCGCCGGGACCCCGCGGGAGATCGGCTCGTCGTCCGTGGACGGCGTGCCGGCCGCTGCCACCGCGGCGCCGGTCAGCGTGGCGAGCATCTCGCGGACGTTCGTCAGCTGGGCGTTGATCGAGTCGCGGCGGTTGGTGAGGGCCGCCAGCTCGCGCTCGGACTCGGAACGGATGCGGTCCGCCTTGGCATTGGCGTCGGCCACGATGTCCTCGGCCTGGCGCTGCGCCGTCTCGACGGTCTGACGGGCCCGGCGCTCGGCGTCGGTGCGCAGCTTCTCGGCCTCCAGGCGCAGCTGCTCCGCGCGGTGCTCGATCTCCGCGAGACGCTTCTCCGCCTTCTGCTGACGCGACGCCAGGTCGCGCTCCGACTGCTCGCGGCGCTTGGCGAGGTTGGTCTCGAAGTCGGCGGCGGCCTGCGCGGCCTTGGCGCGGGTCTCCTCGAAGAGGGCGTCCGCCTCCTCACGCTTCGACTGCGCGTCCTTCTGCGCCTCGGAACGCAGCTGCGACGCGTCGCTCTTGGCCTTCTCGACGATCCGGACGCCCTCGTCCTCGGACTTGGCCTTGCGCTCCGCGGCGAACGACTCCGCGTCGTTGCGCACCTGCTGAGCCGCCGACTCGGCGAGCTCACGGTGCTGCTCGGCCGCGCGACGGGCCTCCTCGCGCAGATCCTTGGCCTCTTCCTCGGCGAGGCGGAGGATCTTCTCGACACGCGCGCCGAGGCCGGCGTACGACGGCTCCGCGTCGCTTACCTGAGCCTGGGCGTTCTGCGTCTCGAGGTGGAGCTCCTCGATGCGCTTTTCCAGAGCAGTGATACGGGCCAGAGCGCTGTCACGGTCGGAGACGAGCTTCGAGATGCGTTCGTCCACCTGAGCGCGGTCGTACCCACGCCGCACAAGCTCGAAGCCGTAGGGGGAAGTGTCGCTCATGGGGTTCCTGTCGAATGAGACCGGTGAGGTGATAGGTGGAATCCTAGGGCCCTGAACGGTGTGTCATCGAGCGTATACGTGTTTGATCTGGAGAATGACACCCCTTTTGGGTGGCTGAGCGGCAGAGCGCTTGCCAAAGGTCCGGTCAAACGCGCGAGACTTTAACGCAATTCACACATTCCGCTAGCTGTCCGACGCCTTCCCACCCGACCGGGGCGCTCCGATGACGGCGCCCGCCTTGACGCCCCCGTCCTTGCCGCCGGTCGGCACCTCGAAGGATTCCAGCGCCTCCAGCACGTCCTGGACCCGGGAGATCTCGGCGTTGATGTCCTCACGCCGGCGCACCAGGACCTCCAGCTCGCGCTTGCCCTCCTCGACCGTGCGCCGTGCCTCGCGGATCGCCTCGGCCTTGAGCTCCTCGGCCTCCCGGACGAGCGTCGCCTTCTTCTGCTCGGCCTCCTTGAGCAGCCCCTCGGCCTTCTTCACGGCGGCGATACGGACCTTGCCCGCCTCGGAGTTGGCGTCCGACACCAGCTCCTTCGCCTTCGCCTGCGCCTTGGCGAGCTGCTCCTCGGACGCCTTGATGAGCGCGTCGCAGCGGTCGCCGGTCGACTTCATCGTCTCGGCGGCCTCACGGCGGGCCCGCTCGTGCAGCCCCTCGATCTCGCTCGTGATGCGGTCGCGCAGCTCCTCCGCCCGCTCCCTTATGGCGGTCGCGTCCCGGCGGGCGCCGACCAGCAGTTCGTCGGCGTCCGTACGGGCCTTCTCCACCCGGGAGTTCCCGTCGACCGTCGCCTCGGAGACCAGCCGCTCGGCCTCGTTGCGGGCCGCGCCGACCATCGAGTCGGCCTGCTGCTCCGCGTCCGCCGTCACCTGCTGCGCCTGCTGCTGCGCCTCCGTGAGGAGCTTGTCCGCCTCGGCCGCGGTCTCCGTGATGAGCGTGTCGACCTGCTCGGCCGCCTCGGAGCGCCGCTTGTTGGCCTCCTTGCGGGCCTCGTCCAGCGTCGAGTCGGCCTCCTCGCGGGCGACGCTCATCAGACGGTCGGCCTCCGCCGCCGCCGACGTCCTGACGCGCTCGGACTCGATACGGATCCGCTCGGCGGCCTGCTGTGCGGAACCCACCGTCTCGGCGGCCTCGGCGCGCAGCCGCTCCGCGTCCCCGGCGGCGTCCGAGATGAGCTTCTCCGCCTTGGCGACCGACTCGGCCCGCAGCCGGTCGGCCTCCGTGATCGTCTCGGACTGGAGGCGCTCGGCCTCCGCGATGGTCTCCGTCTGGAGCCGCTCCGCCTCGTTGCGGGCCTCGGTGATGAGGGTGTCGGCCTGCGTCGCCGCGTCCGAGCGGATGCGGTTGGCGTCGTCCCGGGCCTCCGCGCGGGTGCGCGAGGCGTCCTGGTCGGCCTGGGCGATGGCGTCCGAGGCCTCGGTGCGCACCCGCTGGGCGTGCGCGGACGCCTCCGAGCGCAGCCGCTCCGCCTCCGCGATCGCCTCGCCGACGGTCTGCTCGGCCAGCGCCTGCGCCGCCTCCGACGCCTCGCTCGCCTCACGCCGGACCCGGTTCGCGTCCTCGGCCGCCCGCTCCTGCACCGCGTAGGCGTCGGAACGGACCCGGTCCGCCTCCTCCTCGGCCTCGCGCCGGGTGCGCTCCGCCGCGTGCTCGGCGGCGGACCGCAGCCCGTTGATCTCGTCCTGCGCCTGCTCGTGCAGCCCGGCGACGGACTCCCGCACCTGCTGCGCGTGCTGCTCGGCCGCCGACACCATCTCGCCGGCCCGCCGGTCGGCCTCCTCGACCAGCCGGACGGCCTCGGTCTGCGCCTCCTCCACGCGCTTGCGCGCCGAGGCCAGCAGTTCCTCGCTCTGCCGACGGGCCTGTTCGCGCTCCTGGTCGGCCTCCTGGCGGGCGGAACCGAGGAGCTCCTCGGCCTCGCGGCGGCGCCGGAGCGCCTCCTCCTGGGCGGCGGCCAGCGTCTCGGACGCCTCGGTGGCCAGCCGCTCGGCGGCGGCCTGCGCCTCCGCGCGTACCCGGTCGGCGGTGTCCTGCGCCTCCGACTTCAGCCGCTCCGCCTCGGCGGCGGCCTCGGAACGCAGCCGTACCGCGACGGCCTCGCCCTCGGCGCGCGAGGCGGACGCGTCGGCGGCGGCCTCGTTGCGCAGCCGGTCCACCTCCGCGGCGGCCTGCTGCTGGAGGGTGCGGATCCGCTCCGCGGCCTCCGAGCGCAGCCGGTCGCTCTCCTCGCCGGCCTCGCGGCGGATCCGCGCGGCCTCCTCGCGGGCGTCGGTCAGCGCCTGCTCGGCGGAGGCGAGCCGGGCCTCCGCCTCGGTGTGCAGCCGGGTCAGCTCCTCGGCGGCCTCCGCCTGCCGGGCCTCGACCCCGCGTTCGGTCTCCTCGCGCAGCTCGCGCGCGGCCTCCTCGGCGTTCGAGGTGATGGTCTCGGCCAGCTCCACCGCCTCGTCGCGCTGGCGCTCGGCCTCCGCGCGGGTGCGCTCCAGGGTCTCCTCGGCCTGCCGGCGCAGCGTGGTGGCGCGCTCGATGGCCTCGGTGCGCACCTTCTCGCTGTCCGAGGTGGCCTTCTGGCGCAGCTCGTCGGCGTCGGCCTTCGCCTTGGACAGCAGCTCCTCGGCGGTCCTGGCCGCCTCCTCGATCTGCTGGACGGCCTCCTTGCGGGCCTCCGCGCGGATCTTCTCGCCCTCGGCGACGGCGTCGGCGCGCAGCTGCTCGGCCTCGCCGCGCAGCCGACGGGCCTCCTCCTGGAGTTCGACCGTCTTGGCGCGGTACTCCTTGGTGTCGTCCTTCGCCGAGCCCTTGAGCTGCTCGGCGATGTCGTGCGCCTCGGCCCGCAGCCGGTCCGCCTCGGTCTCCGCCTCACGGCGGATCCGCTCGGCCTCCTCGGCGGCGGCCTTGGTGGTGTTCTGCGCGTCCTCCTGCGCCCTGTTCAGGACGTCCTCGGCGGTCTTCGCCGCCTTCGACAGCTGGGTCGCGCTCTCCTCGGCGGTGAGCGTGCGGGCCTTCTCTGAGGCCTCCGCGACGATCTTCTCGGCCTCGGTGCGCGCGTCGGCGACGAGCTGCTCGGCGGCCTCCTTGGTCGCCTCGGCCTCCTTGGTGGCCTCGGTGACCAGCCGGGCGACCTGCTCCTTCGCCGTACGGGTGCGCTGCTCCTTGGCCGCCTCCGCACCGGCGAGCGCCTTCTCGGCGGCTGTCTTCGCCTCCGTGAGCACCTTGTCGGCCTCGGCCTGCGCCTTGCGCAGCGCCTCCTCGGCCTCGGACATGCGCTGCTCGGCGGCGCGGCTGAGCTCACCGGCCTGCCGGCGGGCCGCGTCGGACTCCGTGACGGTGGAGGTGCGCAGCTGCTCGGCGTGGTCGCTGGCCTCCTGGGCCTGGCTGGAAGCGGCGTTCAGCAGCCGTTCGGCGTCCGTGCGGGCCCGCAGCAACAGTTGCTCGGCCTCCGCGCGGGTCGTCTCGGCGTCCGCCTGGAGCCGCTGGCGGGCCTCGGTGGCCACCCGTTCGGCCTCGGCGCGGGCGGCCGTCAGGGCCTGCTCGGCCTCGGCCCGCGACTCGTCGAGCAGCCGGCGCGCCTGAGCCTCGGTGCGGGCCCGCAACTGCTCGGCCCACGCCACGTTCTCGTTGACGTGCGACTCGACGTTCTGCCGGCGCTCGGCCAGCTCCTGGTCGAGCTGCTGACGACGGGCCACCGCCTCCTGGTGCAGCTCCGCCTGGAGCCGGGCCGCCTGTTCGGCGTGCTCCTGGAGGATCCGCTGCGTCTGCGCCCGGGCCTGACTCAGCTCCCGTTCGGCGTCCTGCCGCAACTGGTCGGCCTGCATCTGCGCGTTACGCAGCATCTGCTCGGCCTGGTACCCGATGTCGCCGCCGTCGAAGGCGGGCCGGGACATGATGGTGCGCCGCGCCTCGTGCAACTTGGCGCGCAGCACCTCGACCTGGTAGCCGAGGTCCTCGGCATGCTGGATCGCCTTTTCCCGCTCGGTCTTCAGCCGCTTCATCTCGGCTTCGAACCGAGTCAGGTGGTCGACGTCAGCCGCCGGTTCCCGCTCCTGGCTCTCGTAGCCCCGCACTGCGCGGTCCCATCCGTCCCTGGTCGCAAGCTTCCCGAACGAGCTCCGTCCATCCGCCGAACGGGGCTCCCGGGGAATGGTGTCAGATCAACGGCGGAGCACGGGCTGCTGCCCCGACGCTCGCCCCCCGAAACCCGGACCCCGGCTGCGTCCCGCCGCCGTACGGCAGGACCGGGTCGCCCCGGTGTGAGCGGCGACCGCCCCCAACCCTACCGGCCCATATGTACGAGGGTCAGTGCTCAGGTGACTCAACGGGCGCCGATGTGACCAGTTCTGTCAGTACTCCGTGGCAATCCTTTGGATGCAGGAAGGTGATTCGTGACCCCATGGAGCCGCGTCGAGGCTCTTCGTACAGAACGCGTACGCCCTTGTCCCTGATGTCCGCGGCGTCCGCGTCGACATCCGCCGTACCGAAAGCGATGTGGTGGACGCCCTCGCCGTTCTTGTCGAGCCACTTGGCCACGGTCGAATCCGGCCGTGTCGGTTCCAGGAGCTGCAGGTACGAGGCGCCGCCGTCGGACGTATCGTTGATCTTGAGCATGGCTTCGCGCACGCCCTGCTCCTCGTTGACCTCGGAGTGGAACACCTCGAAGCCGTACGTGGAACGGTAGAACTCGACGGTCGCGTCGAGGTCGTGGCAGGCGATCCCGATGTGGTCGATTCGCGTCAGCATGCTGTTAGTGGAGCGCGGCCGTGGTGGTTACGCAACGTGCGCGCGATCACACTGACGGCCCGATGACGGCACGGAGTGCCACTCAGTACATTCGAAGTAAACCCTCGTTCACTCCTCGGCCCGTGCAAGGCCGGTAAGGGGAATCGCAGCTCATGACTGACTCGACTGGTTCCAACAGCACGACCTCGGTGATCGTCGCGGGCGCGCGGACGCCCATGGGACGACTGCTGGGCTCCCTGAAGTCCTTCTCCGGAGCCGATCTCGGCGGCTTCGCGATCAAGGCCGCCCTCGACCGTGCGGGGATCGGTGGCGACCAGGTGCAGTACGTGATCATGGGGCAGGTGCTCCAGGCCGGGGCAGGGCAGATCCCGGCCCGTCAGGCCGCGGTCAAGGCCGGCATCCCGATGAGCGTCCCGGCGCTCACGATCAACAAGGTGTGCCTGTCGGGCCTCGACGCGATCGCGCTGGCCGACCAGCTGATCCGCGCGGGTGAGTTCGACGTCGTGGTGGCCGGCGGCCAGGAGTCCATGACCAACGCCCCCCACCTGCTGCCGAAGTCCCGCGAGGGCTTCAAGTACGGCGCGATCGAGATGCTCGACGCGATGGCGTACGACGGTCTGACCGACGCCTTCGAGAACATCGCCATGGGCGAGTCCACGGAGAAGCACAACACGCGGCTCGGGATCGCGCGTCCCGAGCAGGACGAGATCGCCGCGCTGAGTCATCAGAGGGCCGCCGCCGCGCAGAAGAACGGCATCTTCGAGGCCGAGATCACCCCGGTCGAGATCCCGCAGCGCAAGGGCGAGCCGGTCGTCTTCAGCAAGGACGAGGGCATCCGCGCCGACACCACCGCGGAGTCCCTGGGCAAGCTCCGCCCGGCGTTCACCAAGGACGGCACGATCACCGCGGGCAGCGCCTCGCAGATCTCCGACGGCGCGGCGGCCGTGGTCGTGATGAGCAAGGCCAAGGCCGAGCAGCTGGGTCTGTCGTGGATCGCCGAGATCGGCGCCCACGGCAACGTGGCCGGGCCGGACAACTCGCTCCAGTCCCAGCCCTCCAACGCCATCCTGCACGCCCTGAAGAAGGACGGTCTGGAGGTCTCCGACCTGGACCTGGTCGAGATCAACGAGGCCTTCGCCGCCGTGGCGGTGCAGTCAATGAAGGACCTCGGCGTCTCCACGGAAAAGGTGAACGTGAACGGCGGTGCGATCGCCCTCGGCCACCCGATCGGCATGTCCGGCGCCCGCCTCGTCCTGCACCTGGCCCTGGAGCTCAAGCGCCGGGGCGGCGGTGTGGGCGCGGCCGCGCTGTGCGGCGGCGGCGGTCAGGGTGACGCGCTGATCGTGCGGGTACCCAAGGCCTGAGCACGGCCGCGCCGCTCGTGCACGTCCCACCCACGTCTCACCCCGAACGGATCTGAACGGAGCTGTGATGCAGGACGTCTCCTCGCTGGTCGCCCAGGCCAGGGAAGGCCGGCCGCGGGCCGTGGCCCGGCTGATCTCCCTGGTGGAGGGGGCGTCCCCGCAGCTCAGGGAGGTCATGGAGGCGCTGGCCCCGCTCACGGGCAACGCGTATGTGGTGGGTCTGACCGGTTCACCGGGCGTGGGCAAGTCCACGTCGACGTCCGCGCTGGTCACCGCCTACCGCAAGCAGGGCAGACGGGTCGGGGTGCTGGCCGTCGACCCGTCCTCGCCGTTCTCCGGCGGCGCCCTGCTCGGCGACCGCGTCCGGATGTCGGAGCACGCCTCCGACCCCGGCGTCTACATCCGCTCGATGGCCACCCGCGGCCATCTGGGCGGCCTCGCCTGGTCGGCCCCGCAGGCGATCCGGGTCCTGGACGCGGCCGGCTGCGACGTGATCCTGGTCGAGACGGTCGGCGTCGGCCAGTCCGAGGTCGAGATCGCCTCGCAGGCGGACACCAGCGTCGTCCTGCTGGCCCCGGGCATGGGCGACGGCATCCAGGCCGCCAAGGCCGGGATCCTGGAGATCGGCGACGTCTACGTCGTCAACAAGGCGGACCGGGACGGCGCCGACGCCACCGCCCGCGAGCTGAACCACATGCTCGGCCTCGGCGAGGCCCGCGGCCCCGGGGACTGGCGCCCGCCGATCGTGAAGACGGTCGCCGCCCGCTCCGAGGGCATCGACGAGGTCGTCGAAGCACTGGAGAAGCACCGCGCGTGGATGGAGGAGCACGGCGTGCTCACCGAACGGCGCCGCTCCCGAGCCGCCCGCGAGGTCGAGACGATCGCCGTCACGGCCCTGCGCGAACGCATCGGGGACCTGCACGGCGACCGCCGGCTGAGCACGCTCGCCGAACGCATCGTCGCCGGCGAACTGGACCCCTACCGGGCGGCCGACGAACTGGTGGCGGGACTGACGCAAGGCTGACGCGGAGCGTCCGGTGGTCACGGCCGTGCGTGACGCGGTGCGGCCGGGGCGCCGGGACGAGTCGACGAGCTCTTCGCAAAAGGCCTCGTCGGGCCTCGGGCCGCGCTGATACGGTCGCGTTCATGTTCCTTCTCTTGGCATAGGGCCCGCCTCGGCCCGTGATCGGAGAGCGGCTTACGGCCGCCCCGCTCGCGGCCATCAGGCGTCCCCTTTTTCTCCTGCTATGAGTCGAGGAACTCCTCATGTCCGCTTCGTCTGCCGTGCGGCCTTCGTATGCCGTCGTCCTGCGCGTTCCGCACGCCCGCCGTACCTTCGCCGCCGCCCTGACCGGACGGCTGTCGTACGGGATCGTCCCGCTGTCCCTGATGCTCGCCGTGACCCGCTCCTCGGGCTCGTACGCGGTGGCGGGCACCGTGATGGCCCTGTTCGGCGCCACCACCGTCTTCCTTTCGCCGGCCCGGGCGGCGCTCATCGACCGGCACGGGCCACGCCGGGCACTCGTCCCGATGACCGCCGCCTACCTCGCCGTGCTCGTCCTGCTCACCCTCGCCCTGGCGCGCCCGGCCGGCACCCCGGCTCCGGTGCTGGGCGCCCTGGCCGCCACCGCGGGTGCCTGTGTGCCGCCGCTGGGACCGACCATGCGGGCGGTGTGGGGGAGGCTCACCCCGGACCGCGCCCTGCTGCAACGCGCGTACAGCCTCGACGGGGTCGCCGAGGAACTCCTCTTCGTCACCGGGCCGTTGCTGGTCGGCGTGCTCGTCGGCTTCGCACCGCCGGCCGCGGGGATCGTCGTCGGGGCGGCCCTGATGGCCGGGGGCACGGCCGGGTTCCTGTCGTCGCCGGCCGTGCGGGCGGTGGGGCCGGGGAAGGCCACCGTGCGGCGGGCCGGCGGCGGTCTGCGCGGGCTCGGGCGGCCGGTGGCCGCCATCGCGGGCGTGGGGCTGGCGCTGGGGGTGGTCGATCTGCTGGTCGTGGCGTTCGCCGAGCGCCACGGGCACGGGTCCGGCGGGGCGAGCGCCGCCTGGGTGCTGGCCGCGCTCTCGGCCGGCAGCGCCGTCGGCGGGCTGCTCAACGGGGCCGTCACCTGGCGGGCGTCGGCCGGGGCGCGGCTGCCGCTGCTCACGGCGGGGCTCGGGCTGACGTTGTGCGGGGCGGGACTCGCGCCGGGGCTCGGCACCCTGGCCGTCGCCGTCGCGGCCGCCGGGTTCTTCGTGTCGCCGGCGATCACCACGGCGTATCTGATCGCCGACGAGATCGCGGCGCCGGAGGCCCGGGTGCGGGCCGGGGCGTGGGTCAACACGGCCGTCAACGCGGGCAGCACGGCCGGTACCGCGATCGCCGGAGCGCTGGCCGGGGGGCTGCCGGTGGCAGCGTGCTTCGCGCTGACCGGAGCGGTGGTGCTGATGACGGCGGCGGCCGTCGCCGGAGGCGCCCGGAGGGGCACGAGCGATCTCGTGCCCCTCGCCTGACGGTCGTCGGTCGGACGGACGGTCAGACGGTCAGACGGTCAGACGGACGGGCGGGCGGTCGGCCGCCAGGTCAGTCGTCGAGCTCCTGGGTGACCTTGCCCGTGCGTACGTCCACCTGCCACTCGCCGGCCTTGGCGGTGTCCACGCTCCAGACCGTGGCACGGTCGTCGTCGTCCAGGTCGACGTCGGTCACCGCGCCCTTGGCGGCGACGGCCAGCGCTGCCTCACGGGCGTCCACGTCAGCGCCCTTCAGCGCGGCGAGGTCCGCACGGGCGTCGGCGGCGTCGTCAGTGGCGTCATCGGCGTCATCGGCGTCATCGGCGTCATCGGCGTTATCGGCGTCGTCGGTGTCGCGGTGGGCGCCGAGGACCTTGCCGGTGTCGGGGGAGACGGCGACGGTCCGCTCGACGCCGTCGGCCTGGACGACGTCCACGTGCCAGGTGCCCGCGTCGGCGCCGTCGTCCTCCCGGTCGGCGCCGACGGCGGTGCCCGGCGTGTGCCGCAGCGCGGCCGCGATCACCTCGGCGGCGGTGGCCTTCGAGGAGTTAGCCGTGCTCCCCTCGGCCCGGTCGGCGGCCACCGGCCCGGCGGCCCGCACCTCGGCCGCGCCGGTTCGCGTCTCGTCGTCCGCGAAGGCGACCGCCGTACCTCCGCCGATCACGACGGACGCGGCGACGGCGGCGATGACGAGCTTGCGCTTCATGGGGTTCCTCCCGATCGGTGTGCTCTCGGCCTGCTTCGGCTTCGACGGGGACCAAGCTGCCTGAACGGAGCTGAAGGCACGCTGAAGCAGCCTGAAGATCACTTCAGGTTCGGTTTGGGACCCTGGTGCCATGCGGCTGTTGATCGTGGAGGACGAGAAGCGACTGGCCCGGTCGCTCGCCGGTGGCCTGACCGCCGAGGGCTACGCCGTGGACGTCGTCCACGACGGCCTCGAAGGGCTGCACCGGGCGAGCGAGTCGCCGTACGACCTGGTCGTCCTCGACATCATGCTGCCCGGCATGAACGGCTACCGGGTCTGCTCCACCCTGCGGGCCGCCGGCAACGACGTCCCGATCCTCATGCTCACCGCCAAGGACGGCGAGTACGACGAGGCGGAGGGTCTGGACACCGGCGCGGACGACTACCTCACCAAGCCGTTCTCGTACGTCGTCCTGGTCGCCCGGGTGAAGGCGCTGCTGCGCCGGGGCGGACAGGGTGCCGGGGCCCCGGCCGTGCACGTCCTGGGCGACCTGAAGGTCGACACCGCCGCCCGGCGGGTGTTCCTGCGGGACGGCGGGACGGAGGTCGAAGCCGCGCTGACCACCAAGGAGTTCGCCGTGCTGGAACAGCTGGTCGTGCGGGCGGGCCAGGTGGTGTCCAAGACCGAGATCCTCGACCACGTCTGGGACTTCGCCTACGACGGCGACCCCAACATCGTCGAGGTGTACGTCAGCGCGCTGCGTCGCAAGCTGGGCGCGGGGCTCATCCGGACGGTGCGCGGCGCCGGGTACCGGCTGGAGCGGCCGGAGGCGGCGCGATGAGGCGCCGGTTCGGGTCCGTGCGGGCCCGGGCGACGCTCGGCGCCACGTTCGTGGTCGCGGTGGCGCTTCTCGCGGCGGGGACGGCCGTGCTGCTGTCGCTGCGCTCCAGTCTGACCGGCCAGGCCGACGGACAGGCGGAGCGCTCCGCGCGGACCGTCGCCGCCCAACTGGCCCTCGGTACGCCCTACGACAAGCTCTCCTCGCTGGACGACGACGAGCGGGTGGTCCAGGTCGTCGACGCGAGCGGCGTTCAGGTCGCCGCCACCGAGGACCTGGAGCGGATCAGCGGCGCCGGGCCGAGCGTGCCGCGGGCGCAGGAGGACACCGGGGACGACCCCTCGCAGGAACCGGGGCAGGACGCGGGGGAGGATCCCGGGGAGGCCGGCGGGGTGGCCGGCGCGAGCGGCGGCCTCGACGACGACTCCGACGAGGACGCGCTCGAACCCGGCGAGATCGGCGACGAGACCCGCTTCGGCGACGGCTCCGCGACCGTCGACGGCGACACGGCCGACTACCGCTTCGCCGCCGTGGACGTCCGGGATCCGAAGAAAGGCCTGCTCACCGTGTACGCGGGTGCGTCCCTGGCGGCTGAGCGGAGCGCCGTGCGCACCGCGCTCACCGTCATGCTGATCGGCTTCCCGCTGCTGCTCGCCGTGGTCGCGGGAGTGACCTGGCTGGTCACCCGGCGGGCGCTGCGCCCGGTCGAGGACATCCGCCGGGAGATGGCCGCGATCACCGCCGCCGCCGAGCTGACCCGGCGGGTGCCCGAGCCGGACACCCACGACGAGGTCGCCCGGCTCGCCCGTACGACGAACGAGACGCTGGCCGCGCTGGAGACCTCAGTGGAGCGTCAGCGCCGGTTCGTCGCCGACGCCTCGCACGAACTGCGCAGCCCCATCGCCTCGCTGCGCACCCAGCTCGAAGTGGGTGTCGCGCACCCCGGGCTGCTGGATGTGCCGGGCGCGGTCGAGGACACCGTACGGCTCCAGCGGCTGGCCGCCGACCTGCTGCTGCTCGCCCGGCTGGACGCGGGGGAGGGGCCGCTGGCCGGCGCGCGGGTGGATCCGGCGGCGCTGGCCCGGGAGGAGGCGGCCGGGCGGCCGGAGGTGACGGTGGTGGTGGAGCCCGGGGAGCAGGCGCCCGGTGAGGTGGCGGGATCGCGGGGGCAGCTGGGGCGGGTGCTGGCCAACCTGCTCGACAACGCGCACCGGCACGCCCGTTCGGCCGTCACCGTGACCGTGCGGAGGGCGGGCGGGCAGGTCGTCGTCGAGGTCGCCGACGACGGGGACGGGGTGCCCGAGGCGGACCGGGAGCGGATCTTCGAGCGGTTCGTACGGCTCGACGACGCCCGCGGCCGTGACGACGGCGGGGCGGGTCTCGGCCTGGCGATCGCCCGTGACGTGGCCGTCCGGCACGGTGGCACGCTCACGGTCCGCCGGACGCCGACAGGCGGAGCCCTGTTCGAGCTCCGCCTGCCGACCGTCTGAACCCGATCACCCGGACCGATCGCCTGAACCGATCGGTCGCCGGGAGTTCCTCACGGGCGTCCCCGCTGCCCGCGGAGGTGTTCCGCGACCGGCTTCAGGGCCTTGGACAGCTCGGTCGTGGCATCGGGGGCGAGGAGGTCGATGAAGTGCCGCCGCACGGATTCCACATGATGGGGAGCGACCTTCTGCATCGTCTCCAGGCCGTGCTCGGTCAGGACCGCGTACAGGCCGCGGCGGTCGGACTCGCAGTTCTCACGGCGCACCAGGTTGGCGCTCTCCATGCGGGTGATCTGGTGCGAGAGCCGGCTCTTGGACTGGAGGGTGGCGGACGCGAGGTCGCTCATCCGCATCCGGACGCCCTCCGACTCGGAGAGATTCACCAGGATCTCGTAGTCGTTCATGGTCAGGCCGAACGGTTGGAGATCCTTTTCGAGCTGGTACGTCAACAGCCTGTTGACCTCCAGGTGGGTGCGCCAGGCGCACTGCTCCGCATCGGTCAGCCAGCGCGTGGCCGTTTCGGTCTCCATAATTGAAGTCTACCTAAAATGTTGAAAGGCGAACTAGTGAGGGCGGTGTGACGGTGCGCACGCGTTCGATGTCACACTCCGCAGACTACCGCTCACAGCCCGAAGCGACGCTGGAGGTCCCCCAGCTGTCCGGGAAGGCGCGGTGCGCCGGTTTGCGCGCCGGGGCCACCCCGCCCACCGGGGACGCCGCCCCCGCCGGGCACTCCCGGCTCGTGCGGAACCGCCCCCGTCGCCTGCTCGGCCATGAGCAGCTCGGTGGACTGCAGCAGCACCGTCCCGGCCCCCACGAACTCGAACTGGTGCTCCTCCCCGGAAGCCCCTCCGAGGCCTGTCAGCGCACGTAGACCGCCCATCAGGCCGGTCATGTACCCGTGGTCGTAGTGATGGCACGGAGAGGGGCAGTCGGCCCAGCCGACGAGCGCCTGCGGATCGACCCGGATCGGCGGCTCCATGAACACCACCGGACCGTTAGATGCCGCCACGAACTTGCCGGTTCCGATCAGCGTGAGAAATCCCGGCACGATCGACTGCTTGAGGGACAGAGTTGGCTGAAAAGCGAGCAGATTGCCCGAGCGAATGGTCAGGTTGCCGTCGTCGAGGTCGTACGAATTCACGTCGAAGGCCCGGTCGGCGAGGAGCATCTTGCCCGAGCCCTCCGCCACGACCCAGTCGCTGGCGTGCAGAGGCGAATGGAACGAAGTGCGCACCAGACGGTCCAGACGGCCGTGTCCGATGCCGTTGAAGTCGATCGACCCGTAGTAGGCGATCATCTTCCCCTTCTGGAGGAACCACTGGCTCCCCTTGAGCTCCACGCAGAAGGCGTAGCTGTTCACGTTGTCGTCGACCGGCAAGGTCATCGGGTCGTGCACCGTCGGGCCGCCGCCCGGAGCCCCGTACATGCTCACAGCTTCTCCTCCGACGCCTGGACGAACACCGCACCGCTGCCGCTCAGCTCCAGCTGGAACGCCTCGCCGGAGCCCCGGCCCACCATGTCCCGCCAGCCCAGCGCGGTCGACAGCTTGTTGCGGACGTCGCCGTGGTGGGCGACGTAGGCCTGGGGGTCGACATGGACCGGGCGCTGCGGGGTGATCGGCACCTCGAAGACGCCGCCGTGGGCCATCACGGCGACAGCGCCGTGCCCCTTGAGGGTGGTGGTGAACAGGCCCTGCCCGCTGACCTGGCCGCGGACCATGCCCATGACCCCGCCCTGGGAGCCCAGGAACATCGTGCCCTGCTGGAGGGTTCCCTCGAAGGCGAGCAGCCGGTCCGCCTCGACGTACAGCGTGTCGCCGGTGAGCCGGATGACCTGGACGTGGTGGCCGCCGTGCCCGAAGAGGACCGTGCCGCTGCCCTCGACGGTCATCAGGGGGGTGTCCTCGTTGGCGAGCCGCCGCCCGATCATGGACATCACCCCGCCCTGCCCGCCCTGGACGTTCGGGGTGAAGGCCACCTCGCCGCGGTAGGCGAGCATGGCGCCGCGCTGGCTGAAGAGCCGTTGGCCGGGGACGACCGTCGCCTCGACCATCTTGGAGTTGATCTCGCGGAAGGTCATCTCACACATCCCCCGCGATCGTGTTGCGCTCGCTCGGCTGGACGTACACCAGGCCGTCCCCCTCGAACCGGATCTGGAAGGCCTCGCCGCCGCCCTCGCCCATGAACGTGCGGAAGGTCACACCCGACTGGAAGGTCTGCCGGACGTTGCCCTGGTGCGCGACATAGGCTCCGGGGTCGACGGTCAGCGGGTACTGCGGACTGACCCGCAGCACCACGGCCGGCCCGTCCGAGGTGATGGCCGCCTGGCCGGTGCCCTCGACGGTCGTCGTGAACAGTCCGTTGCCCTGGGTCGCGCCGCGCAGACCGGTGAAGCTCGTCCCGGTCCTGAGTCCGGCGTCGGTCGCGAGCAGGTTGCTCGACTCGACGTAGAGCTTGTCCCCCTGGAGCCGCACGAGATTGATCTCGGAGGCGCGATCGGCCAGCCAGCACGTGCCCTGCCCCCTCACCTCCATCATGGTCATCTGCTCGCCGGTGAGCCGTCGGGTGACCATCCCCCGGATGCCCTCACCGCCGCCGCTGAGCTTCTTGAACGCCATCTGCCCGTCGTACGCGACCATCGAGCCGTTCTTCGCCTTCACGGCGTCCCCGGTCACGTCGACGGCGAGCACCTTGCTGCCTTGAAGTCGAAACATCGCCACGCTGCGAAAGGTATCGGCCGTACGGGTGCGTCGAACAGCACCCGGGGGTGGAGAACGACCCTGAACGCACCCTTAGGTGGACCGTTTGCCACAATGGGCGAACGCTTGTGCGTGCATTCACAAACCGACCTGTTCGTCGCCGTACCTCCCCCCGAAGGTGACTCGTGGACCTGAAGACAGCCTCCGCCCTCCGCCGCCTGCGCCTGGTCTCCGCCCCCGAGGCCGTTTCCTTCCTTCTGCTGCTGGTCTGCTCGGTGCTGAAGCGGACCACGGACTTCAACGCGGTGCCCGTGATGGGCATGGTCCACGGCGTGCTGTTCGTCCTGTACGTGCTCTTCTGGGCGGACGCCTGGAACCGGGCGAAGTGGTCCCTGAAGACCGCGGCCCTCTACTTCGTCCTGTCGGTCCTGCCGACCGGCGGCTTCTTCGCCGAGCGCAAGCTGCGCCGTGAGGCCGAGAACGCAGTCGACGCAGCCCTCGCCTCCCGCGCCCGCCGGGAAACGGTGGCGAAGGCATGATCGTCGCGTTCTCGGTCACGCCGCTGGGTGTCGGCGAGGACGTCGGTGACTACGTCGCCGACGCCGTCCGGGTCGTCCGCGCGTCCGGCCTCCCGAACCGCACCGACGCCATGTTCACCTCCGTCGAGGGTGAATGGGACGAGGTCATGGACGTCGTCAAGCGCGCCGTGGCCGCCGTCGAGGAACGGGCCCCCCGGGTCTCGCTGGTCCTGAAGGCGGACATCCGCCCCGGTGTGACGGACGGCCTGACCTCCAAGGTGGAGACGGTGGAACGGCATCTGGGGGAGCGCTCGGCGTAGCGGGCGGGACAGCGATGGAACACCCGTTTGAGTAGTCGCTCGAACGGGTGATATCGGATGGGGTTTTCGGCCGGTGCCGCCTGGCTAATGTCTCCCGAGGCCGATCAAGTTCCGCGCGGTGGCGTGGCATTGAAGGGGAGTGTGCGGTGGCAGGGCGGCGCGGACCGGGACTGGTCGGCAGGGCGGTCACGGCGCTCCTGCTGGCGGCATCGCTGTCGGTGGTCTGCGTGGGGGAGGTGCCCCGGCCGCCCGGGTGCGCACTAGCCCGCGGCGAGCTGACCGTGGACGACCTGCCCGCCGGTTCGTCCGTCCTCGACTGCCTCGCCGTCGGCCGGGTGGTCACCCACGAGGGCGCCGGGGTGGCGGTGCCCGAACCCGGCACGACGGTCAGCGTCGACGCGCTCACGGTGGACGGCTCGGCGCACGGTTTCACCCTGACGGTCGCCGCCGACGGAACGGTCTCCTACGTCTACGAGGAGGCCCACGAGGCGGCCCACGAGGGGCCCGACGGGGCGACCCGTGCGGCGCCCCGTGCGGCGGCGGCCGCGTCCAGGGCCCGTGCCGACGCCCCCGCCCCCTGCGCCGACGGCGCCTACTCCACCGCGGGCCGCAAGGAGTACGACACGTACGAGTGGTTCATCGGCGACGGGCCCCTGCCGGGCCGGCTGCCCCACGCCGAGGGCCGGCGGGCCTTCGAGGACGCCATCGCCACCATCACCACCAGCCGCAACGACTGCGGCTACGACGACACGGTCACGGCCAAGGCCAGGTTCCTGTCGAGCACCGGCAACGAGGCCGGCATCGACGGCGCGGCCCGCTGCACCCGCCGGGACGGTCTGAGCGTGTGGGACGCGGGCGACATCGGCGGCGAGGCCGTCGCGACGACCTGCTCCTGGAGCCGTCCCGTGCCCGACGGACCCGAGGAACTGCTCGAGGCCGACGTCCGCTTCAACACCCATGACTTCCCGTTCACGAACCGCCCGTCCGGCGCCTGCACGCACGCGTACGACATCCGCAGCGTCGCCACGCACGAGGCCGGGCACGTCTTCGGCCTCGGCCACTCCGGCGCCGGACACGAGAACCTGACCATGTACGCGAACTCCTTCGCCTGCTCCACGGACGCCCGCACGCTCGGCAAGGGCGATGTCCTCGGCCTGCGCAGCCTCTACTGAGCGTCGCCCGACACCAGCGCCATCCCCAGCGGCGTCCGCTCGTACAGCACCTGGTGGCCGTAGCGCCGGGACACCAGCAGCCCGGAGTCGCGCAGCACCGTCAGGTGGGCGGAGACCGAGGACGGGGCGAGGCCGAGCCGATGGGCGAGGGCGGAGGTGGTCGCCGGATCGTCGAGCGCGCCGAGCACGCCGGCCCGGCCCCGGCCCAGCAGCCGGACGAGCGCCTCGGGGGAGTGGGCGGTGGTGTCGGTCCACAGGCCGCCGATGCCCCGCGCCGGGTACACCAGCGTCGGCTGCCACGGAGGGTCGAAGCCGCTCACGACGTCCGGCCACGAGAAGACGCTCGGCATCAGCACCAGCCCCTGCCCGCCCAGGTACCGCTCGTGCTCGCCGTTCGAGTCGACGGTCAGGGTCCCGGCCCGCCAGCCGCACCGCCGGTTGATCTCCGGCAGCAGCCCGCCCAGGCCCACCTCGGCCAGCCGCCGGGAGTGGAAGGCGACATCCGCCTCCAGCAGGGCACGCAGCCGGGGCCAGTCCGGTGCGAGCAGGGTGTGCCAGATCTCCTCCAGTGCACCGGTCAGCTCCCGGATCATCCGCTCGGGATCCGCCAGCCAGGCCCGCCCCTGAGGCGAGTCCAGCGCGCCGGGGGTGTCCGCGAGCGAGCGGGCGGTGTCCGCGAGGGCGGCCTCGGGGTCGGCGGCCCGGACCGCGGCGAGCTCCTCCTCGAACCCGGCCGCGGGCCCGACCGGCGGCGGGCACAGCCAGTCGGGGGAATGCCCCCGGCGCGGCATCAGCAGCCACAGGCCGGTCAGGTCGAGCGCCTCCGCGGCGGTACGGATCCGGCGCAGCCAGGGCGCGTGGTAGCCGTGCCGGTCGGGCCGCTTGAGGGTGCGCGCGACCTCCTGCGCCTCCCACAGCGGGGACACGGCGAAGCGGCAGCGCAGGAAGTCGTCCTCCCCGAAATGCAGGTACGACGGCACGACCTCACCTCTCGAACATTCGGCGGTGACCGAAACACTAGGGCCTGCGTACTCCGCCGAGCACGCTGCCGCCATGCCAGAAGTCACGACGCCCTCCACGCCCTCCACGCCCGCGACACCGACACCACCGGCGGCACCCACGACCGGGACGCCCGCCGCCGGCTACCTGCGCGTCTTCGCCGTCCGTGAGTTCCGGGCCGTCTTCGCCGCCCATCTGCTGTCCATGCTCGGCGTGATCGTCGCCGAGATCGCGCTGTCCGTCCTCGTCTACGACCTGACCGGCTCACCGCTGATGAGCGCCCTGGCCTGGGCCCTCGGCTTCCTGCCCTACGTCGTCGGCGGCACCCTGCTCGCCGGGGTCGCCGACCGCTTCCCGGCCCGGCGCGTGCTCGTGGGCTGCGACCTGGTGTGCGCGGTGTGCGTGGTGCCGATGACGGCCCAGGGAGCGCCCCTCGCCGTGCTGCTCGCCCTGCGCTGCTGTCTCGCGGTGGTCTCGCCGATCTTCGCGGGCACCCGGATGGCCACCCTCGCGGACATCCTCGGCGACGGCGACCTGTTCGTCCTCGGCCGCTCCCTGCTGCGCATCACCGCGCAGAGCGCGCTGCTCGTCGGCTTCGGACTCGGCGGGCTGCTGCTCACCGTCGCCTCCCCGCGCCAGGCGCTGCTCGTCACCGTCGGCACCTTCCTCGTCTCCGCCGCGCTGCTGCGGCTCGGCACCCGCCGCCGCCCGGCCCGGGCCGGGACCGGCGGCGCCCTGGTCACGGACTCCCTCAAGGGCGCCCGGCAGATCCTCGCCGACCGGCGGGTACGGGCGCTGCTGCTGCTCTTCTGGGTGCCGCCGGCCTTCACGGTCGCCCCGGAGGCGCTGTCCGCGCCCTACGCCGACGGCCTCGGCGTCGGCCCCACCGGCCTCGGCCTGCTGATGTGCGCGCTGCCGGTCGGCGCGATCGCCGGCGAGCTGTACGCGGGCTCACGGCTGCGCCCGGTCACCCGTGAGCGCATCGCGCTGCCGCTCGTCTGTGTGACCCTGCTGCCCTACCTCGGCTACGCCCTCCACCCCGGCCTCGCGGTCTCGCTGCTCCTGCTGGTCGTCTCGGGCGCCGGGTCGGCGTACACCCTCGGCCTCGACCAGTGGATCGTCCGGGACGTGCCCGAGGAGCTGCGCGGACGGGCCATGACGCTGCTCACCGCAGGGCTCATGACGTTCCAGGGGGTCGGCATGGCGCTCGCCGGGGTGGCCGCGGAGCTGGTGGGTGTGGCGGCCGCGGTCGCGGGGGCCGGTGTGCTGGGGACGGTCTGCTGCGTCCTGTCCGCCCTGGAGGTCCGGCGGACCGAAGGCCGAGACGGGGCTGACCACGATATGACCGGCCGGTAAGGTCTGGAGGCGTGCCGAAACCGCCCAGTCTCCCGTTCGACCCCATCGCCCGCGCCGACGAGCTCTGGAAGCAGCGCTGGGGGAACACGCCGTCCATGGCCGCGATCACCTCGATCATGCGCGCGCACCAGATCCTGCTCGCCGAGGTGGACGCCGTGGTCAAGCCGTACGGCCTGACGTTCGCACGCTTCGAGGCGCTGGTGCTGCTCACCTTCTCCAAGGAGGGCGAGCTGACCATGTCGAAGATCGGCGAGCGGCTCCAGGTGCATCCCACCTCGGTGACGAACACCGTCGACCGCCTGGTGAAGTCGGGCCTGGTCGCCCGGCGCCCCAACCCCAACGACGGCCGCGGCACCCTCGCCGTCATCACCGACAAGGGCCGGGAGGTCGTCGAGGAGGCCACTCGCGACCTGATGGCGATGGACTTCGGTCTCGGGGTGTACGACGCGGAGGAGTGCGGGGAGATCTTCGCGATGCTCCGGCCGCTGCGGGTCGCCGCGCAGGACTTCGACGAGGAGTGACCCGGCTCCGGCAGGGGTGACCCGGGGCAAGATCTCCCGGAACGGGTCGTTACGCTCGTCGGCATGAAGAAGAGCGTGCTGACCCGCTACCGCGTCCTGGCCTATGTCACCGGTGTGCTGCTGGTCCTGCTGTGCCTGGGCATGATCGCCAAGTACGGCCTGGACGTCGACGGGGCCGCGGACTTCACCCGCGTCGTCGCCATCGCGCACGGCTGGCTCTACGTCCTCTATCTGGTCTTCGCCTTCGACCTGGGGTCCAAGGCGAAGTGGCCGGTGGGCAAGCAGCTGTGGGTGCTGCTCGCCGGGACCGTCCCGACGGCCGCCTTCTTCGTGGAGCGCAGGATCAGCCGTGAGCTGGAGGGCCGGGTCGCCGACCAGGCTCCCGTGGCCGCCAAGGCCTAGATCCGGCGCCGATTCCGGAGTCGAATCCGACGCCGGTTCCCGCACCGGTCCCGCCGCCGTACCCGTGCCGCACGCACGCGTGTACGGCGGTTTCGTCGTTCGGACACGCACAGTTACCGGGATGCCCTACCAATAGCCATCGACATTTACTTGGACGTCCTAGTAAATTTGAGGCATGGACGCTGACGCCATCGAGGAGGGCCGCCGTCGCTGGCAGGCCCGGTACGACGCTTCGCGCAAGCGTGAGGCCGACTTCACCACGCTCTCCGGGGACCCCGTCGAGCCGGCGTACGGGCCCCGGCCCGGTGACACGTACGACGGCTTCGAGCGGATCGGCTGGCCCGGGGAGTACCCCTTCACGCGCGGCCTGTACCCGACCGGCTACCGGGGGCGCACGTGGACCATCCGGCAGTTCGCCGGGTTCGGCAACGCCGAGCAGACCAACGAGCGCTACAAGATGATCCTGGCCAACGGCGGCGGGGGGCTGTCCGTGGCCTTCGACATGCCCACGCTGATGGGGCGCGACTCCGACGACCGGCACGCGCTGGGCGAGGTCGGGCACTGCGGGGTCGCCATCGACTCGGCCGCCGACATGGAGGTCCTGTTCAAGGACATCCCGCTGGGTGACGTCACGACCTCCATGACGATCAGCGGGCCGGCCGTACCGGTCTTCTGCATGTACCTCGTCGCCGCCGAACGGCAGGGCGTCGACCCGGGCCTCCTCAACGGCACGCTCCAGACGGACATCTTCAAGGAGTACATCGCCCAGAAGGAGTGGCTCTTCCAGCCCGAGCCGCATCTGCGTCTCATCGGCGACCTGATGGAGTACTGCGCGGCAGGCATCCCCGCCTACAAGCCGCTGTCCGTCTCCGGCTACCACATCCGTGAGGCCGGGGCGACGGCCGCGCAGGAGCTGGCCTACACGCTGGCGGACGGCTTCGGGTACGTGGAGCTGGGGCTCAGCCGCGGTCTCGACGTGGACGTGTTCGCACCCGGGCTGTCCTTCTTCTTCGACGCGCACGTCGACTTCTTCGAGGAGATCGCCAAGTTCCGCGCGGCGCGCAGGATCTGGGCGCGCTGGATGCGGGACGTCTACGGGGCGAAGTCCGAGAAGGCGCAGTGGCTGCGCTTCCACACCCAGACCGCCGGCGTCTCGCTGACCGCCCAGCAGCCGTACAACAACGTGGTGCGTACGGCCGTCGAGGCCCTCGCGGCGGTGCTCGGCGGGACCAACTCGCTGCACACTAACGCCCTGGACGAGACCCTCGCGCTGCCGAGCGAGCAGGCGGCGGAGATCGCGCTGCGCACCCAGCAGGTGCTGATGGAGGAGACCGGCGTCGCCAACGTCGCCGACCCGCTGGGCGGTTCCTGGTACGTCGAGCAACTCACGGACCGGATCGAGGCCGACGCCGAGAAGATCTTCGAGCAGATCAGGGAGCGGGGGCTGCGGGCCCACCCCGACGGGCGGCACCCGATCGGCCCGATCACCTCCGGGATCCTGCGCGGGATCGAGGACGGCTGGTTCACCGGGGAGATCGCGGAGTCGGCCTTCCGGTACCAACAGGCTGTGGAGAAGGGCGAGAAGCGGGTCGTCGGCGTCAACGCGCACACCGGGTCGGTGACCGGGGACCTGGAGATCCTGCGGGTCAGCCACGAGGTGGAGCGGGAGCAGGTGCGGGCGTTGGGCGCCCGCAAGGCCGCGCGGGACGAGACGGCCGTGCGGGGCGCGCTCACCGCCATGCTGGACGCCGCCCGTGACGGCTCCAACATGATCGGGCCGATGCTCGACGCGGTGCGGGCCGAGGCGACGCTGGGCGAGATCTGTGACGTGCTGCGGGACGAGTGGGGGGTGTACACCGAACCCGCGGGGTTCTAGACGGCGCAGGCAGCGGCGTCGGCGGGGGCGGGGGCGAGCAGCGACCCCCGCCCTCAGACGTGTTCGCCGGGGAGGTCCTCGGACGGGCCGGTGTCTTCGGACGGGCCGGTGTCCTCGGACGGGCCGCTGTCTCCAGACGGGTCGGTGGACGCGGTCAGGCCCAGGAGCAGGACCCGGGTGAAGCTGCGTACCCACTCCTCGTCCGCGGGTTCCGCGCTGACCAGGGTGCGGTGGACCACCGCACCCGCCACGACGTCGAAGATGAGGTCGACCGTGCGGGCGGCCTCGGCCGGGTCGGCCTGCGGGGGGAGTTCACCGCGTGCCTGGGCGCGGGCGCGGCCCTCCAGCACCAGGTCCTTCTGCGGGTCGACGATGGAGGCGCGGATGCGCTCGCGCAGGGCGTCGTCGCGGGTGGACTCGGCGACGGCCGCCATCAGGCCGCTCTTGGCCTCGGGCCGGGCCAGGATCGCCGCGAACTGCAGGACCACACCCTCGATGTCGGCGGCGAGGCTGCCCCGGTCGGGGAGTTCGAGTTCACCGAAGAGTTCCGCGACCGCGTCGACGACCAGTTCGTTCTTGCCGGCCCAGCGGCGGTAGAGAGTCGTCTTGGCGACCCCGGCGCGCGTCGCCACATCCCCCAGCGTCAGCTTGGACCAGCCCAGCTCGACCAGCGCCTCCCGGGTCGCGGCCAGGATCGCCGTGTCGGCCGCGGCGCTGCGCGGACGGCCCGTACGACAGGCGGGGGTGCGGATCTGCATTCCCCGACCATAACCGGCGGTTTGTCATGGGCTTCCGTGAGGGAGATCACCGAGGCGGGGTGTTGCGGAGGCACTCGGTGCCATTACGCTACGACTCGTAGCGAAAGCTCGCGCTGGACGTGCGCGGGCCGTCGGCCGGGCAGGGTGTGGGGTGGGGACCCCGGCGCTCATGTTCGGGATGTTCGGGACGTATTCGGAACGCTTTTCACGCAGGCGCGCGGACGGGGGAGGATAGACGCATGCAGCCACGGAACATGTCCATGAGCGGAGTCGTCGACCTCGCCGCGGTGAAGGCGGCCCAGGAGGCCAAGGCGAAGGCGGAGCAGACGCGCGCCGAAACGGCACGGCAGGGCGGCGCGGGGGCCGTCTCCCCGGCCGATCTCGTCATCGACGTCGATGAGGCGGGCTTCGAGCGGGAGGTCCTTCAGCGGTCCGCCGAGGTACCCGTCGTCATCGACTTCTGGGCCGAGTGGTGCCAGCCCTGCAAGCAACTGAGCCCCGTCCTGGAGCGCCTCGCCGTCGAGTACAACGGCCGCTTCCTGCTCGCAAAGGTCGACGTCGACGCCAACCAGATGCTGATGCAGCAGTTCGGGGTGCAGGGCATCCCGGCCGTCTTCGCGGTCGTCGCCGGGCAGGCGCTGCCGCTCTTCCAGGGAGCCGCCGGCGAAGCGCAGATCCGGCAGACCCTCGACCAGTTGGTGCAGGTCGCCGAGCAGCGGTTCGGGCTCACCGGTCTGACCGTCGACGCCGACGCCGAGCCGGGCGCCGTGGACGCGGTCGAGGCCGAGCCCGTCGGGCCGTACGACGCGCTGCTCGAGGCCGCCGTACAGGCGCTGGACGCCGGTGACTTCGGCGGTGCCGTGCAGGCGTACCGCAACGTGCTCGCCGACGACCCGGGCAACAGCGAGGCGGGGCTCGGGCTCGCCCAGGCCGAGTTGCTCCAGCGGGTGGGCGGTATGGACCCACAGCAGGTGCGCAAGGAGGCCGCCGACGAGCCGGAGAACGCGCAGGCGCAGATCGCCGCGGCCGACCTGGATCTGGTGGGCGGTCATGTCGAGGACGCCTTCGGACGGCTCATCGACACCGTGCGGCGCACGGCCGGTGACGACCGGGAAGCCGTACGGCTGCGGCTGCTCGAACTGTTCGAGGTGGTAGGGCCGGACGACCCCCGGGTCGCGGCGGCCCGGCGAGCGCTGGCGCGCGCCCTGTTCTGATCCGGCGGGAGCCGGGTTCTGACCAGTCGCTAAACGTCAGAGCCCGTGGTGTCGGAGTGAAAGTTCTGCCGATGTGGTTCCCCTGCGGCCGCGCTTTACCAAATCTTGGTAATCGCGGCCGCTGTTACTGCAAGTAAGACTTGGGCGTTGTTCTGTCGGATTCTGTCCAGCGATCAACAGCTTTGTCCCGGGCATCGATGACACCCTGTGTTGCCGGTCGAGACCTATGGGTCGTTGTTCGGTTATCCGGCCGTTACTAGCGAGTAACGAACCCCCTTGTGCGGGCGGCGAGAATGCACCACGATCGGCCACGCTCGGTCCAATCCCGTACCCCGACAGCCGGTTGGGTCAACGGGTTTTCCTGGGTCCCCACCGAGCAGAGCCGACGGCAGTGGAGTCGGCTCTCGGACAGGGGGGTCTTCGCTGCGGTGAAGCCTGTCCAGCAAGGTTGTGCGTGATGCGTGTCAGGCGCGACCAGTGGTTGTCGCTCGGGGGTGATCGCCGGTGATCGGTGCGCGGTTCGCGCCTCCGAGACAGGCGCTCCCCTTCCCGAGGACGTAGCACTTCTCCCATCCCTGCCCGGCTGAGCCGCCGTCCGAGGGGGCTCACGGGATCAGGAGATGTACGTCCGAGAAGGAGGAAATATGGAGTCCCAGGTGCGTGGCGGGACCAGATGGAAGCGCTTCGCTGTGGTCATGGTGCCCAGCGTCGCCGCTACGGCATGTATAGGTGTCGCCCTCGCGCAGGGTGCACTGGCCGCGTCGTTCAGCGTGTCCGGTCAGTCGTTCAAGGTGACGGCCGACAAGCTCGAAGGCACGGGCTTCTCGCAGTACGGCGCGATCGACTCGGGTTACACCCTCGACGGCAAGAAGACGGCTCACGCCGTCGCCGTCTCGGCGTTCAAGAGCGCCTCGATCACGAACATGTGCCAGTCCGTGGTCACCCCGAACATCCCGCTGCTCGGTTCCGTCAGCCTCACGCTGAAGGCGGGCGGCGGCGGTAAGCCGGTCGAGGCAGAGAACCTGTACATCGACGTCGAGGACCTGCAGGCGGACGCCGTCTTCAAGGGCATCGACATCGGCGTTGCGGCCAAGGACGCCTCCAAGGGTCCGGGCCTCAAGAGCGGTGACACGGCCAACCCGTACGGGTTCGCCCAGCAGGCGGACTCCGCCACGCTGACCGACGTGAAGCAGACGGCGTGGGCCACCACCGCCGGAACCTTCAAGCTCAGCGGCCTGAAGATGTCGCTGTCGACGGGTGTCAAGGAGTGCTACTAAGCACTCTCTGACGGGCGGGGGGGCCGGTGGCGCCCCCGCCCGTCCAGTCTGAAGCCCCTGGCTTCACCAGCACTTCGACTCACCACCACAGAAACGCCGCACCAGGGAGCTGTTTTCCATGAGCGCCGAGACCCCTGTCGCCCCCGGTCAGTTCACCCGCCGGAGGCAGCAGTTCCGCGCCTGGCGGGGAACCAGGCCGTTCTGGGCGGGCCTGTTCGTCCTTATCGCCGGCTTCCCCATCGCGTACTTCCCTTACGCACACCTCCAGGTGGGCCACCTGACGCTGGCGATGGCCACCACCGCGGGCGCGGGTTCGCTGATCATCGGCGTGCTGCTGGGCGTCCTGGGCATCAGTCTGTGGTTCCAGAAGCACGTACAGGTCTTCGCCGGAGTGGCGGCGATCCTGCTCGGCCTGGTGTCCATCCCGGTGTCGAACCTCGGCGGTTTCCTCATCGGCTTCCTGTTCGCGCTGATCGGCGGGGCGATGGCCGTGTCCTGGGTACCGGGCACACCGCCCGCCCAGGCTCCCGGGCCGGAAGCCGGCGCGACCGCCGGAGGCGCCCCCGAGGGCGCGTTCCCCGCACCTCCCGCCGACGCGGGCGACCTCACCGAGAACCCGTACAGCACGGGCCCGGCCCCCACCGGGAAGCCGTCCTTCACGAAGGACGACCACGGGGCGGGCGAGCCGCACGATCTGCACGATCTGTCAGGAACGAGCCCGGCCAACGGGGCGAACGGGAGGCACAGTGCCGGCTGACGAGGTTTCCACCGGGAGCGATGTGGACGCTGCCCGCGTGAGAACCACCGGGCCGCGGCACGCGGCACCCAAGAAGCCGATCTTCACCAGGTTCCACATGCCGGCCGGCAAGGCGATAGCCCTGGCGGCCATGCCGACGGCGGTCCTGATGGGCATGGGGTTCACGCCGACCCTCGCCAACGCCGAGGACCAGCCGGCGTCCAAGAGCCTCACGATCGACGAGTACAAGGACTGTGTGGCGGCCCTGGAGGGCGCGGACGCGTCCGCGTCGGCCTCCCCGTCTCCGTCCGCCTCGGCGAGCGCGAGCGAATCGGCCGACGACTCCAAGGACGACTCCAAGGACGAGTCCACGGGCGACTCGAAGGACACGTCGAGCGGCTCGGGCGACACGGGTGACTCCGGTTCGTCGGATTCAGGTTCCGACGACACGGCCGAGCCCGCTCCCGCCGCGTCCTCGGCGGCCGCCGCGCCCGACAAGTCGTCGACGTCCGGTGACACCGCGACGGCGAGCCCCTCGGCCTCCGCGACGGACAAGAACGTCCTGGAGACCATCGGCGACGCCATCACGGACCTCTTCGACGGCAACGACTCCGACGCGACGGCCGGTTCGAGCCCGTCTCCGTCGGCTTCGGCCTCGGAATCGGCGCCGTCCGGCGACTCGTCGGCGGACTCCGGCTCGGGCTCCTCGGACGACTCCGGCTCCTCCGACTCCGGCAAGGACTCGTCCGGTACCTCCAAGGACACCACCGACGCCGTCACCGACACGGTGAAGGACACCGTCAAGGACACCGCCGACGAGGCCGAGGACACCGCGAAGGACACCGAGGAGGCCGCCGAGGACGCCACGGCCTCGCCGAGTCCCTCGGAGAGCGCCACCACGGACGCCGACGACTGCCCCGCCGCCACGGACGACGAGGGCGGCATCGACAACAAGATCAGGCTGCCCGACGACCCCTGGTACCTGAACGCCAGTTCGCTGCTCCTCAAGGGCGCCGACTACCAGGGCATCGTCAAGGTGAAGACCGCCAACGGCACGGTCAAGGAGGTGCTGAAGTACGTCATCTCCGACGGCACCGACATCGGCGACCTGCACCAGACGGTGGACGACAAGCAGTCCGGCAAGACGTACCACGTACAGGCGGGCAAGGGCACCACGTCCACCATCCGTGACGGCGACACGATCATGTACACGGAGAGCATCTCCGGCAACCTGTTCGGCCTGATACCCATCACGTTCAGCCCGAAGAGCCCGCCGCCGCTGAACATCCCGCTGATCTACTTCACCGACGTGAAGGTCCAGCAGGCGGGCCAGCTCGGCGGGACGCTGACCGTCCCCGGTCTGCACCAGTACACGACCGGCTGAGCAGTACCGGCCGATCGTCCCCAGACCCGTCCGGGAGCCGCAACAACGCTGAGGGCGCCCCCTGTTCCACAGGGGGCGCCCTCAGCGCCGTACTACGAGCCGCGTGGGGCGGCCGGGGCCGCCCGCTCAGTCGCGGGAGCCGCCACCGAGGTGGTGGACACGGAGCATGTTGGTGGTGCCGGGCACGCCGGGGGGCGAGCCGGCGGTGATGATGACGATCTCGCCCGGGTTGAAGCGGTTGATCTTGGCGATCTGCTGGTCGACCATGTCGACCATCTCGTCGGTGCTGTTCACGAACGGCACGATGTGCGACTCGACGCCCCAGCTGAGCGCCAGCTGGTTGCGGGTGCCCTCGTCGGTGGTGAAGGCGATGATCGGCTGGGCCGCGCGGTAGCGCGAGAGCCGGCGGGCGGTGTCGCCGGACTGGGTGAAGGCCACCAGACCCCGGCCGCCCAGGAAGTCGGAGATCTCGCACGCGGCGCGCGCGATCGAACCACCCTGTGTGCGCGGCTTCTTGCCCGGCACGAGCGGCTGGAGTCCCTTGCTGAGCAGCTCCTGCTCGGCCGCGGTGACGATCTTCGACATCGTCTTCACGGTCTCGATCGGGTACGCGCCCACGCTCGACTCGGCGGACAGCATGACCGCGTCCGCGCCGTCCAGGATCGCGTTGGCCACGTCGGAGGCCTCGGCGCGGGTCGGACGGGAGTTGGTGATCATCGACTCCATCATCTGGGTCGCCACGATCACCGGCTTGGCGTTGCGCCGGCACAGCTCGATGAGGCGCTTCTGCACCATGGGGACCTTCTCGAGCGGGTACTCGACGGCCAGGTCGCCACGGGCCACCATGACGGCGTCGAACGCCGCGACGACGTCCTCCATGTTCTCCACGGCCTGCGGCTTCTCCACCTTGGCGATGACGGGGACCCGGCGGCCCTCCTCGTCCATCACCCGGTGGACGTCGGCCACGTCCTTGGCGTCCCGCACGAAGGACAGCGCGACCAGGTCGGCGCCCATCCGCAGCGCGAACCGCAGGTCGTCGATGTCCTTCTCGCTCAGCGCGGGCACGTTGACGGCCGTGCCGGGCAGGTTGATGCCCTTGTGGTCGGAGATGACGCCGCCCTCGATGACGATCGTCTTCACCCGCGGGCCCTCGACGTCCAGGACCTTCAGCTCGACGTTGCCGTCGTTGATGAGGATCTGGTCGCCGCGCGAGACGTCGCCCGGCAGGCCCTTGTACGTCGTGCCGCAGATCGTCTTGTCGCCGGGGACGTCCTCGGTGGTGATGGTGAACTCGTCACCGCGCACCAGCTCGACCGGACCCTCGGCGAAGGTCTCGAGGCGGATCTTCGGGCCCTGGAGGTCGGCGAGGACACCGATGGCCCGGCCGGTCTCCTTGGCGGCGGCCCGGACCCGGTCGTAGCGGCCCTGGTGCTCGGCGTGGGAGCCGTGGCTGAAGTTGAAGCGGGCCACGTTCATGCCGGCCTCGATCAGCGACACGAGCATTTCGTGGGAGTCGACCGCGGGGCCGAGAGTACAGACGATTTTCGAACGGCGCATGGGGCGATCCTATCGGTTTGTTTCGCTACGGAATATTCCGTCTGGTGGAAGATACAAATGAGAGGGGTTGTGCTCAGTTGCTTTCCTGCTCAGTTGCCCGCGGCGGAGCCGCAAATGACTACCGCTTCACCAGTGCGTAGGTCTGTGTGGCGATCTCCAGTTCCTCGTCCGTCGGCACCACGGCGACCGCCACCCGCGCGCCGGCGGGCGAGATCAGCCGCGGCTCGTCACCGCGTACCGTGTTCAGCTCGTCGTCCACCGCCAGGCCCAGGGAACCCAGGCCCGCCACGGCCGCCTCCCGCACCGGCGCCGCGTTCTCCCCGACCCCGGCGGTGAACGCGACCGCGTCCACGTGCCCGAGTACGGCGTAATAGGCGCCGATGTACTTCTTCAGCCGGTGAATGTAGATGTCGAACGCGAGCTTCGCCCGCTCGTCACCCTCGTCGATCCGGCGCCGGATCTCCCGCATGTCGTTGTCACCGCACAGCCCGATCAGCCCGCTCTTCTTGTTGAGAAGAGTGTCGATTTCGTCGATGGACATTTCACCAACACGCGCCAAATGGAAGATGACGGCCGGATCGGTGTCCCCGGAGCGCGTACCCATCACGAGCCCCTCCAAGGGCGTCAGCCCCATCGAGGTGTCCACGCACCGGCCCTTCTCGACGGCCGAGGCGGACGCCCCGTTGCCGAGGTGCAGCACGATGACATTCACCTCTTCGGGTGCCTTGCCCAGCAGCTTCGCCGTCGCCCGGGAGACGTACGCGTGCGAGGTCCCGTGAAAGCCGTAGCGCCGCACCCGGTGCGCGTCGGCCGTCTCGACGTCGATCGCGTAGCGGGCCGCCGCCTCCGGCATCGTGGTGTGGAACGCGGTGTCGAACACGGCGACCTGGGGCAGGTCGGGACGCAGGGCCGTCGCGGTGCGGATACCGGTGAGGTTGGCCGGGTTGTGCAGCGGGGCGACCGGGATCAGCCGCTCGATCTCGGCGAGGACGGCGTCGTCGATCACGGTCGGCTCGGTGAAGTGCTTGCCGCCGTGCACGACCCGGTGCCCGATGGCGGCCAGTTCGGGGGAGTCGAGGCCGAGCCCGTCCTTGGCGAGCTCCTCCGCCACGGCCTTCAGCGCGGCGTCGTGGTCGGCGATCGGCCCGGTCCACTCACGGCTCCCGCCGCCGGTCGCGAGGGGCGTGTGCCTGAGCCGGGAGGACTGCTCACCGATCCGCTCGACGAGCCCGTTCGCCAGCCGGCTGCTGTCCCGCATGTCGAGCAGCTGGTACTTCACCGACGAGGAGCCGGAGTTGAGGACGAGGACACGGGTTGCGGTCACTGCTGGGGAGCCTTCTCGTTCGGGGTCTGGGCCTGGATCGCCGTGATGGCGACGGTGTTGACGATGTCCTGGACCAGGGCGCCCCGGGACAGGTCGTTGACCGGCTTGCGCAGGCCCTGGAGCACCGGCCCGACCGCGATCGCGCCGGCCGAACGCTGCACGGCCTTGTAGGTGTTGTTGCCGGTGTTCAGGTCCGGGAAGATCAACACGCTCGCCTGGCCGGCGACTTCGGAGCCCGGCAGCTTGGTCGCGGCGACGGTCGGCTCCACGGCGGCGTCGTACTGGATCGGCCCCTCGATCCTCAGGTCGGGGCGCCGCTCGCGGACGAGCTTCGTCGCCTCCCGCACCTTGTCGACGTCGGCGCCCGAGCCGGACGTACCGGTGGAGTACGACAGCATCGCGATCCGCGGCTCCACCCCGAACTGGGCGGCGGTCGCGGCCGCCTGGATGGCGATGTCGGCGAGCTGCTCGGCGTTCGGGTCGGGATTCACCGCGCAGTCGCCGTACACGAGGACCTTGTCGGCCAGGCACATGAAGAAGACGGACGAGACGATGTCGGCGTCCGGCTTGGTCTTGATGATCTCGAAGGCCGGGCGGATCGTGGCGGCCGTGGAGTGCACCGACCCGGAGACCATGCCGTCGGCGAGACCCTCCTGGACCATGAGTGTGCCGAAGTAGTTCACGTCCGAGACGACGTCGTACGCCAGCTCCACCGTGACGCCCTTGTGGGCCCGCAGCCGGGCGTACTTCTCGGCGAAGGAGTCGCGCAGCTCGGAGGTGGCCGGGTCGATCAGCGAGCAGTCGCCGAGGTCGATGCCGAGGTCGGCGGCCTTCTTGCGGATCTGGTCGACGGGCCCGAGGAGTGTGAGGTCGCAGACGCCCCGGCGCAGCAGCACCTCGGCCGCGTGCAGCACGCGCTCCTCGGTCCCCTCCGGAAGGACGACCCGGCGCTTGTCGACGCGGGCCTGCTCCAGGAGCTTGTGCTCGAACATCATCGGCGTGAGGCGGTCGGTGCTCGGCGCGGAGACGCGGCTGAGCAGATCGACCGTGTCCACGTGCCGCTCGAACAGCCCCAGCGCGGTCTCGGCCTTGCGCGGGGTGGCCGCGTTCAGCTTGCCCTCGAGGGAGAACAGCTGCTCGGCCGTGAGGAAGCTGTTGCCCGGCACCGATACGACCGGCGTGCCCGGGGCGAGGCGGGCGGCGAGGGGGAGGATCTCGGCGCTCGGCACCTCGTCGAGGGTGAGCAGCAGCCCGGCGATCGGCGGGGTGCCGGCGCTGTGCGCGGCCAGCGAGCCGATGACCAGGTCGGCGCGGTCTCCCGGAGTGACGACCAGGCAGCCCGGGGTCAGCGCGTTGAGGAAGTTCGGCAGCATCGCCCCGCCGAAGACGAAGTCGAGCGCGTCACGGGCCAGCCCGGAGTCGTCGCCGAGCAGCACCCGCGCGCCCAGCGCGTGACTGATCTGCGCGACGGTCGGCGCGGAGAGCGCGGGCTCGTCGGGCAGCACGTAGCAGGGCACGGGCAGCCGGGTCGCGAGCCGGGCGGCGATCTCCTCCCGGTCGTCCGGGGCCACCCGGTTGGTCACCATGGCGAGGACGTCGCAGCCGAGGACCTCGTACGCCCGGTAGGCGTTACGGGTCTCCGCGAACACGGACTCCACCGCCTGCTTGCGGCCGCCGACGACCGGGATCACGGACGCGCCGAACTCGTTCGCGAGGCGTGCGTTGAGGGCGAGTTCGTCCGGGAACTGGGTGTCGGCGTAGTCCGTTCCCAGAACGAGGACGACCTCGTAGTCGCGGGCGACGCGGTGGAACCGCTCGACGAGGGTGGAGACCAGTTCGTCCGTCCCCTGTTCCGCCTGGAGGGCGGAGGCCTCGTGGTAGTCCATGCCGTAGACGGTGGCGGGATCCTGCGCCAGCCGGTAGCGCGCACGCAGCAGCTCGAAGAGCCGGTCGGGCCCGTCGTGGACGAGGGGACGGAACACGCCCACCCGGTCGACCTGCCGGGTCAGGAGCTCCATGACTCCCAGCTCGACGACCTGACGGCCGTCGCCGCGGTCGATTCCGGTCACGTACACGCTGCGGGTCACGCGAGCTCTCCGTCTCTGTACAGGGGCCTGGGGGCGGGGCACAAAAATCGCCCACCTAGGTGAGCAGATCCCTCTTGACAATACCTCTGGCCGTAGTTAAGGCGCCCGTCAAGAGACAGCCCGCTCGGCGGCGTGAAACAATCGAATCTGGCTCACCGGTACCAACAGCGAGCAGGAGACACAGCACGATGCGCATCGGAGTTCTCACCGCAGGTGGCGACTGCCCCGGCCTGAACGCAGTGATCCGGTCGGTCGTGCACCGCGCCGTCGACAACTACGGCGACGAGGTGATCGGCTTCGAGGACGGCTACGCGGGGCTGCTGGACGGCCGTTACCGCGGCCTCGACCTCAACGCGGTGAGCGGCATCCTGGCCCGCGGCGGCACCATTCTCGGCTCGTCCCGCCTGGAGCGCGACCGGCTGCGCGAGGCCTGCGAGAGCGCCTCCGACATGATCCACGACTTCGGCATCGACGCGCTGATCCCGATCGGCGGCGAGGGCACGCTGACGGCGGCGCGGATGCTGTCGGACGCCGGTCTGCCCGTGGTGGGCGTGCCCAAGACGATCGACAACGACATCTCGTCGACGGACCGCACGTTCGGCTTCGACACGGCGGTGGGCGTCGCGACGGAGGCGATGGACCGCCTCAAGACCACGGCCGAGTCCCACCAGCGGGTGATGGTGGTCGAGGTCATGGGCCGGCACGCGGGCTGGATCGCGCTGGAGTCCGGCATGGCCGCCGGCGCGCACGGGATCTGCCTGCCGGAGCGGCCCTTCGACCCCGCCGACCTGGTGAAGATGGTCGAGGAGCGGTTCGCGCGCGGCAAGAAGTTCGCGGTGATCTGCGTCGCGGAAGGCGCGCACCCGGCCGACGGCACCATGGACTACAGCAAGGGCGCGATCGACCAGTTCGGTCACGAGCGCTTCCAGGGCATCGGCACGGCGCTGGCCTACGAGCTGGAGAAGCGGCTCGGCAAGGAGGCCCGGCCGGTGATTCTCGGCCACGTCCAGCGCGGCGGTGTCCCGACGGCGTACGACCGTGTCCTGGCGACCCGCTTCGGCTGGCACGCGGTGGAGGCGGCGCACCGGGGCCAGTTCGGGCGGATGACCGCGCTGCGCGGGACGGACGTGGTGATGGTGCCGCTGGCCGAGGCGGTCACCGAGCTGAAGACGGTGCCGAAGGACCGGATCGTCGAGGCGGAGTCGGTCTTCTAGGGCAGGCCCCGGGGCGCTGCCTCGCGGACCGCCCTAGGCGGTCCGCGTCTCGAGGCTCGTCCAGAAGGTGTCGACGATCCGGTCGAGGAAATCCCGCCCGGCGTCGCTCGCCTCCCCGGCCGCGCTGCCGTCGCCCCAGCTCAGCGTGGCGACCATCTGCCCCTGGTAGTCCTGGTGCAGCTCCTGGAGGGTCTCCTCCAGGAGTCGCCGGTCCAGGGGCACGATCCTGCCCACGGGCCTGACGTACGCCTGCCAGCGGGTGCGGGCGGCGGTGCGCAGCAGGTCCGCCAGTTTGGCCTCGAGGCCGGTGACGGTGACCAGGTCGGGCAGCGAGAGGTCGAGCAGCTCGGCGAGGGCCGCGGACTGCCGGTCCGTGCCGCGCCACTGCCCGCTCTCCTCCATCCGCGTGTACGCGAGGAACTCGTGCCCCACGGCCCGGGCGACGTCCTCGGGGGCGAAGCCCTGGGCGACGCGGTGTTCGCGCAGGGTGCGCGGCCTGCCGATGAGTTCACCCGGGGAGCACCACAACACGCCCGCGAGAGCGGTGAGTTCGGGATGCGTGGGGGTGAGTGTCCCGCGTTCCCAGGCGACGACGAGATCGGGGGTGGCGTGCGGCAGGGCGTAGGAGGCGCGCAGTCCGTGGGCGACGTGGTCCGGGGTCATGCCGAGGGCGGCGCGGAGCCTGCGGGCGGCGGGAGCGTTGAAGGGGGGACCTGGCTGACGGGTGTGGGCTGGAGGTCTGGGCACGGGGGACAAGGTAGGGGGCGCAGGGTGTGGTGACTACAGGGTGTTTGGACATAGTCACCGGTTGTAGGAACCTACGGTGGTGACCGGTCGGTCAGTTGTGCTGGGTGATCTTTCCGACCACCGGCCCGTAGTAGGTACCGCCCTGAAAGGCGATGGTGTCGCCGCCTGTGCCTGTGCCTGCGCCTGCGCCCGAGCCACTGCCACTGCCTGTGCCGGGTCGGGCCTCCTCCTCGGCGCCGGGGGCGCTCCGTGGGCGAGGGGCGTGCTTGCGCAGGACCGCCAGCGCGACCTTGGCCGCCTGTCCCGCCGCCAGCGCCTGCGAGCCCTCCGCGTCGGCCGTGCTCTTCCCGGCGTCGGCAAGGTCGCTGATGCCCCGGACGACGAGGGCGTCCAGCCCGCCGCTGAGATGCGCCGCGTGGGACGCCCCGGAGCCCTCCGTCTCGATGGCGTACGCGTCGTTGTACGTCCGCCGGATGTGATCCCGCAGCGCGGACCGGTCGTCGGCCAGCACGACGTCCCCGCAGGCGATCGGCTTGCGGTGGGCCCGCACCCCGTCCAGGTCCCGCAGCGCCGAGCGGGCCGCCTGCACCAGGCGGTGCGAGCCGTGCCAGACCTCGGGACGGGCCAGAAAACCCTGCGGGGTCTGCTTGCCGCCGTGGACGGCGTAGACCTTGGTGCCGACGACGACGTCACCGAGCCGCAGCTCGTCCTTGAGGCCGCCCGCGACGCCCACGAAGAGCAGGCACTCGGGGGCGAGCGCGGAGACGACACGGGTGGTGAGCGCGGCCGTGTTCAGGGCGCCCTCGCCGAGCTCGGCGAGCGCCACCGTCCAGCCCGTACCGGAGAGCCGGCCCCGTTCGAGACGGGTTCCGTCGTCGAGGACGACTTCGTCGAGGGATTCCAGGAGGGCGCGCACGGCGTCGTACTCGACGGGCAGCGCGGTGAGGACCACGGCGATGGGTTCGGTCTCGGGCATCCCTTTAAGGTACTGCCAGGATCATCGGGGGAGGGGACGGTCACCATGGCCGAACAGGACGTCAGTACCGGGCAGTTGCTGCTCGCCGAGTATCAGACCGTCAAGGACGAGCAGAAGGCGCGGATCGGATTCCGGGACAACCTGCTGTACGTGACCCTGGCGGTGGTGGCGGCGGTGATCGCCGCGGCGGCCCAGGCCGAACGGACGTCGATGCTGCTGGCGTTGCCGCCGGTGTGCGTGGTGCTGGGGTGGACCTACCTGGTCAACGACGAGAAGATCTCGGCCGTCGGGCGTTATGTGCGGCAGGAGTTGGCGCCGAGGCTCGCCGAACTGGCCGGGACCGAGGCGGTGTTCCGGTGGGAGACCTACCACCGGGCCGACCCCGGGCGGATCTCCCGGAAGATCGCGCAGTGCGTGGTCGATCTGCTGGCGTTCTGTGTCGTGCCGACGGCCGCGCTGGTCGTGTACTGGGGCGGGGGACAGGTGTCGGCGGGGCTGCTGGTGCTGTCCGTGGCCGAGGCGGGAGCGGTGGCGGGGCTGGGCGTATTCGTCGTGCGGTACGCGCTGCCGTTCGGGGGCGGCGGTGAGTGAGGGTGGTGGCGGTGAGTGAGGAGCGTGGCGGTGAGCGACGGCGGCCGCGGTGCGGTACGCGCTGCCGTTCGGGGGCGGCGGTGGGCGACGGCGGCCGCGGTGCGTCGGGGTGGTGACGGCGGGCGGCAGCAGGTGAGGGAGGTGGCGGGTGGTCAGGGCGGCGCGGAGGTCACTTTCCGCGAGTCGTCCGGACCCAGCGGTAGACCAGTTCGGGCCTTCCCACCTGCCCGTACAGCGGTTTCCGCTCGGCTCGACCCGCCTCCACCAGATGCTCCAGATAGCGCCGGGCCGTGATGCGTGAGATGCCCACCGACTCGGCGACCCCCGCCGCGGTCAGCCCCTGCTCCGCCTCCCGTACGGTCTCCGTCACCCGCTCCAGCGTGGGCGCGCTCAGCCCCTTGGGCAGCGCGGCGGGTCCCGGCGCGCGCAGTGCGGCCAGCGCCCGGTCGACCTCGTCCTGGCCGCTCGCCTCGCCCGCGGCCCCCCGGAACTCGGCGTACCGCACCAGCCGGTCACGAAGCGTGGCGAAGGTGAAGGGCTTCAGTACGTACTGCACGACGCCGAGCGACACGCCCTCGCGCACCACCGTCAGGTCCCGTGCCGACGTCACCGCTATCACGTCCGCGTGATACCCCGCCGCCCGCAGCGAGCGGGCCAGCTGGAGCCCGTGCGCGTCGGGCAGGTGCAGGTCCAGCAGCAGCAGGTCGACCGGCGTGCGGTCGAGCAGGCGCCGGGCCTCCGCGCCGGTGTGCGCCTTGCCCACCGCGACGAACCCCGGCACCCGGCCCACGTACATCACATGCGCGTCCGCGGCGACCGGATCGTCCTCCACGACCAGCACTCTGATCGGCTCTTCGCTCGTCATCCCTTGCCTCCAGAGCCCGACGCGGATCCGGTGGTGCCGGACGCGGTGGTACCGGACGCGCCGGCGCCGGAGGCCGCCGTCGACGGCATCGGCAGGCGCACCAGGAACTCCGCTCCGCCGCCCGCGGCCTCCGCCACCGACAGCGTCCCCTCGTGCCGCTGAACCGCCTGACGGACCAGTGCCAGCCCGAGGCCCCGCCCGCCCGGCCCGGCCGGCTTCGTGGAGAAGCCGCGTTCGAAGACCAGGGTGGCGTGCGCCGGATCCACTCCCGCTCCCGTGTCCGCCACCCGCAGCAGCAGCTCGGCGCCGTCCGTGGCGGCGGTCACCGTCACCTGCGCCCGGGTGCTGCCCTGGGCCGCGTCCACCGCGTTGTCGATGAGGTTGCCCAGGATCGTCACCAGGTCCCTGGCGGGGAGCGACTCCGGCAGCAGACCGTCGTCCAGACTGCTCTCCTGGGACACCACCAGCTCCACGCCCCGCTCGTTCGCCTGGGCCGTCTTGCCCAGCAGCAGGGCCGCCAGGACCGGCTCGCTGACCGCCGCGACCACCTGGTCCGTCAGCGCCTGGGCCAGTTCCAGTTCCGCCGTGGCGAAGTCCACCGCCTCCTCAGCCCGGCCCAGCTCGATCAGCGACACCACGGTGTGCAGCCGGTTCGCCGCCTCGTGGGCCTGTGAGCGCAGCGCCTGCGTGAAGCCGCGTTCGGAGTCCAACTCGCCCATCACGGACTGGAGTTCGGTCACATCGCGCAGGGTGACCACGCTGCCCCGGCGCTCGCCGCCCGAGACCGGGGAGGTGTTCACCACGAGCACCCGGTCCGCCGTCAGGTGCACCTCGTCCACCCGGGGCTCCGAGGAGAGCAGCGCACCCGTCAGCGGGGCCGGCAGACCCAGCTCCGCGACCGACATGCCCACCACCTCTCCCGAGACGCCCAGCAGCTCCCGGCCCCCGTCGTTGATCAGCGCAACCTTGTACTGTCCGTCCAGCATCAGCAACCCCTCCCGCACCGCGTGCAGTGCGGCCTGGTGGTAGTCGTGCATATGGCTCAGCTCGGTCGCGTTCATGCCGTGGGTGTGGCGGCGCAGGGACGCGTTGATGACGTACGTGCCGATCGCGCCGAGGGCGAGGGCGCCACCGGCCACCGCGAACAGGGCCGTCACCTGGTCCTGCACCCGCTTGCTGATCGACTCGACCTTGATCCCCGCGCTGACCAGCCCGATGATCGTGCCGTCGTCCTCGATCGGGGTGACCGCGCGCACGGACGCGCCGAGGGTGCCGGTGTAGGTCTCGGTGAAGGTGTCGCCCTCGAGGGCCTTCGCGGTGTTGCCGCGGAAGCGCTGGCCGATCTGGGTCTTGTCCGGGTGGGTCCAGCGGATGCCCTCCGGGTTCATGATCGTGACGAAGTCGACCTCCGTGTCCCTCATGACCCGCAAGGCGTACGGCTGGAGCTCGGCGGTGGGCTTCGCGGTCCGGATCGCCGCCCTCACGGAGGGTGAGTCGGCGACCGAGCGGGCCACGGCCGTGGCCTGGCGGCCCGCAGCCTCCTCGGCCTGGTTGCGGTCGCTGACGTAGGTGAACAGCGCGTATCCCGCGACGAGCACCGCTATCAGCACCGCCTGCATGGCGAAGAGCTGGCCGGCCAGGCTGCGGGGTCTCGGCAGAGCGGGGATGCGCATGTCGTCAGTGTGCCCCCGGCGTTAAGTGTGAACTAAATGAACGGAAGGGTGACCGCCCTCACAGGGCGGGAGATAGTCACGGCAATCCCCCATAAACCCCGGACGTGAGCCGCACGCCGGTGATGCCGACGAAGACGTCAAGGAGGGCAGCCGTGGCCGCCAGCAGCACCCCCGACAAGGCACCTGCCGCACCCGCGGTCAAGCGGGACCGCACCCACTACCTGTACATCGCGGTGATCGTCGCGGTCGCCATCGGGATCGCCGTGGGTCTCGCGGCCCCCGACTTCGCCGTGGAGCTGAAGCCCATCGGGACCGGCTTCGTCAATCTGATCAAGATGATGATCTCGCCGATCATCTTCTGCACGATCGTGCTGGGCATCGGGTCCGTACGGAAGGCCGCCAAGGTCGGCGCCGTCGGCGGTATCGCCCTCGGCTACTTCATGGTCATGTCGCTGGTCGCCCTCGGTATCGGCCTCGTCGTCGGCAACATCCTGGAGCCGGGCACGGGCCTCGCCATCACGGACGCCGTGAAGGAGACCGGACAGGCGCAGGTCTCGCCGGAGGCCAAGGACACCACCGAGTTCCTGCTCGGCATCATCCCCACCACGATCGTCTCCGCCTTCACCGAGGGCGAGGTCCTCCAGACCCTCCTCATCGCCCTGCTCTGCGGCTTCGCGCTCCAGGCCATGGGCAAGGCCGGCCAGCCGGTGCTGCGCGGTGTCGAGCACATCCAGCGCCTCGTCTTCCGCGTCCTCGCGATGGTGATGTGGGCCGCTCCGATCGGTGCCTTCGGCGCCATGGCCGCGGTCGTCGGCTCGTCGGGCGTGGACGCGCTCAAGAGCCTCGCCGTGCTGATGCTCGGCTTCTACGCCACCTGTTTCCTCTTCGTCTTCATCGTGCTCGGCGCGCTGCTGAAGATCGTCTCGGGTCTGAACATCCTCTCCCTGTTCAAGTACCTGGCCCGGGAGTTCCTGCTGATCCTGTCCACCTCCTCGTCCGAGTCCGCGCTGCCGCGGCTCATCGCGAAGATGGAGCACCTGGGTGTCAGCAAGCCCGTCGTCGGCATCACCGTCCCGACCGGCTACTCCTTCAACCTCGACGGCACCATGATCTACATGACCATGGCGTCCCTGTTCATCGCCGACGCCATGGGTACGCCGATGTCGCTCGGTGAGCAGATCCCGCTGCTGCTCTTCCTGTTCGTCGCCTCCAAGGGCGCGGCCGGCGTCACCGGCGCCGGCATGGCGACCCTGGCCGGCGGTCTCCAGTCGCACAAGCCCGCCCTGGTGGACGGCATCGGCCTCATCGTCGGCATCGACCGCTTCATGAGCGAGGCCCGCGCCCTCACCAACTTCGCGGGCAACGCCGTCGCGACCGTCCTGATCGGTACCTGGACGAAGGAGATCGACAAGGAGCGCGTCCAGGTGGTGCTCGCCGGCGGGCTGCCCTTCGACGAGAAGACCCTGCTCGACGACGACGGGGACGGCGTCGAGACCGCCCCGGTGGACGTGCCCGAGCAGCGCGAGGGCGGCGAGAAGGAACTCGCCAAGGCCTAGGCCTTTCGGGCCTTTCGACTCCGGGTGTCCGGCTCCGCCTGAACCGGAGCCGGACACCCGGGCCACCACCCCACCGTCTCCGGGCGGCCGAGCACTCCCCCGTGGCCCGGCCGCCCGGTTTCCCCTCCCCGGGCCTTTCCTTCGGCCCTCCCCCCCCCCGGCAACGCCCCGCTACGCGGGGCGTTGCCGTTGCCGTTGGCGTCGCACCGACTCGTTCAGGCGGGGCGGTGCATCCTCGGTCAGGGTCGGGTCGGTCGCCGCCAAGGGTGGGGTGGCGCACGTCAGTTCACTTGCCCCAGGGTCTCGTCGGCCGCGCGCCGCAGCCATTGCCGTACGTTGCCGAAGGTGAACCCGAGCCGGGTGGCGCGGGTGTTGTCCATCCCGTAGAAGCGGCGGAAGGAGAGCGGGGACACCTCACCGACCTCGACCTCCCGGAACACCGCCCGGCCGGCCGGGACATGCGCGGACACCGCCTCGCACAGCTCGTGCGTGGTCAGCGTCCCGTGCGAGGCCGCGTTGACCGGGCCGGTGAAGTCCTGGCCCACCGTCCAGAACAGGAAGTCGGCGATCTCCTCGACATGGATGTACGTCGCCGGACGGTTCACCGTCGGCACGGTGATCGGCTCGCCCGCGCGGATGCGCGAGGCGTAGTGCTCCAGCCGTCCGGTGAAGTCGTCGTCCCCGCCCAGCACATGGGCGACGCGGACGGCCACATGGGGGAACGCGGGCTCCGCCGCGAACACCGCCTCCGCCTGCCGCTTGCCCTCGCCGTAGTGGGAGTCGAGGAACTCCGGTTCGTCCCAGGGGAGTTCGAGATCGACCCGGACGCCCAGCGGATCGACGTCCCGCTCCCGCACGAAGGCGACGGAGTCCTCGTACTCGTAGACCTCGACCGTCGACGTCAGCACGTACCGCCGGGTGCGGCCGGCGAACACCCGGCGGGCGATCGCCGCCTGCCGCGGGGTGTAGCAGACCTGGTCGACGACGACGTCGAAGGAGCGTGCGCCGAGCACCGAGTGCAGCGCGTTCTCGTCGTCGCGGTCGGCGATCAGGTGGGTCGCTCCCGGAGGCGGCGCGGACGAACCGCGATTCAGTACCGTCACCCGGTCCCCGGCGGCCAGCAGGCGCGCGATCAGCCGCTTTCCGAAATAGCGGTTTCCGCCGATGACCAATACCTCACGGGCATTTTCCTGCCGGGCCGCCACCTCCCGGGCCTTTACCTCCTGCGTCATTTCCATGACCATGATTCTCCCGGCGTACGCGCCTGTCCTGAAGGGGTAACCATGGGAGTTCCGGCCGTCGTACCGAAAGAACCTCGGCATTCACGGGCCGCCGCCGACGAAACGTCGGTGGCCTTCGACGCGCTGGACCGGCAGATCCTGGAACTGCTCCAGACCGACGGCCGGATCAAGCTCAGCGAGCTGGGCCGCCGGGTGCGGCTGAGTCCGGCGGCGGTGACGGAACGGGTCCGGCGGCTGGAGGCCGCGGGGGTCATCAGCGGCTACGGCGCACACGTCAGCCCCGCCCGGCTCGGCTACGGCATCCAGGCGTTCATCCGGGTAGACCCGCACGGCGGCTACACCCTGAAGCACCCCAGGACCCTCGAGCTGATCGAACGGCCCGAGATCACCGAGGTGCACCACGTGGTGGGGGAGGACTGCTGGATCCTCAAGGTCGCGGTCCGGGACACCGTCCACCTGGAGGGCGTCCTCGAGGCGGTCTCCGCGCTCGGGCGCACGACGACGTCGATCGTGCTCACCTCGCCGGTCGAGCGGAAACCGCTCTTGCCTTGACGTGGGCGTCAAGCCTTACGTTCGTAGGCATGCGCATCGGCGAGCTGGCCGCACGGGCCGGGACCACCACCCGGACGCTGCGGTACTACGAGTCGCGCGGGCTGCTGCCCGCGCGGCGCGGCGACAACGGGTACCGGACGTACGACGAGGGTGATCTGCGGCTGTTGCGGCAGATCAGGACGCTCCAGGACTTCGGGTTCGACCTGGAGGAGACCCGTCCCTTCGTGGAGTGTCTGCGGGCCGGGCACCCGGAGGGCGACTCGTGCCCGGCGTCGCTCGCGGTCTACCGGCGCAAGCTGGACGAGCTCGACGCGCTCATCGGGGAGCTGCGGGCGGTGCGGGAGACGGTCGCCGGGCAGCTCGTGCGGGCCGAGCTGGCGCGCGACGAGCTGGCCGCCGAGGCGCGGGTTCCGGGGGGTCCGGAGCCCGAGTGCGAACTGGGAGGGCAGGAACGGTGATCAAGGCGGACGGGGTGGCCGAGGTGACGGACGCGGATTTCGGGGCGGAGGTGCTGGGGGCGGACCTGCCGGTGCTGGTGGAGTTCACGGCCGACTGGTGTCCGCCGTGCCGGCAGATGGGGCCGGTGCTCACCGCGCTCGCCGCCGAGGAGGGCGAGCGGCTGAAGGTGGTGCAGCTGGACGTGGACACCAACCCGGAGACCACCCATGCCTACAAGGTGCTGTCGATGCCGACCTTCATGGTGTTCCGGGCCGGTGAGCCCGTGAAGTCGATGGTGGGCGCCCGGCCCAAGCGCCGGCTGCTGGCGGAGCTGGACGAGGTCCTGTGAGCGCGCGGTGAACTGACCGGAGGAGAGCGCGCACCACAAAGAAATCCCCCGAGCAATTGCGCTCGGGGGATTTCTCTGCGTATATTCAATGGTTCGCGACTTCACCTGAATGAGGTCGCAAAGAAGCTCACTGAGCACAGTATATGCGGGCGGGAGTGGAATTGTCAAACGCCGACTTTCCGGACAGTGAATTGCGCTGCGAGCAGGAATTCATCGACAACCTGTACGCGCGCGTGGACGCACTGCGCGGCGACACCGAGGGCGCCGTCACCGACGCGCTGGCCCAGGGCAACACGCCCATGCAGGCCCGGCTCGAGCGGGACATCCTCGTCGCCGAGCGCTCCGGGCTGCTCGCCGCGCTGAACGCGGTGGACGGCTCCCTCTGCTTCGGCCGCATCGACCTCACCTCCGGCACCAACCATCACATCGGCCGCATCGGCCTGCGTGCCGAGGACACCGAGCGCACCCCGGTCCTCATCGACTGGCGCGCCGACGTCGCCCGCCCCTTCTACCTGGCCACCGGTCACACCCCGATGGGGCTGCGCAGGCGCCGGCACCTCACCACCGAGGGCCGCCGGGTCACCGCCCTGCACGACGAGATCCTCGACATCGGCGACGCCACCCGCACCGGCCACGAGGACCCGACCGGCGACGCCGTGCTGCTCGCCGCGATCGACTCCGCGCGCACCGGCCGGATGAGCGACATCGTGCAGACCATCCAGGCCGAGCAGGACGAGATCATCCGGGCGCCCCACCGAGGGGTCCTGGTGGTCGAGGGCGGCCCCGGCACCGGCAAGACGGCCGTCGCCCTGCACCGTGCCGCCTTCCTCCTCTACGAACACCGGGAACTGCTCGCCAAGCGGGCCGTCCTGATCGTCGGCCCCAACCCCGCCTTCCTCGGCTACATCGGCGAGGTGCTGCCCTCGCTGGGCGAGACCGGTGTGCTGCTGGCGACGGTCGGCGAACTCTTCCCCGGGGTGAAGGCAACGGCGACCGACACCCGGGCGGCGGCGGCCGTGAAGGGCCGCGCCGACATGGCGGACGTGCTCGCCGACGTCGTACGCGACTGGCAGGCGCTGCCCGATCCGGTGATCGCGATCGGGCACGACCGCGAGGTCCTGATGCTGGACGACGGCCTGGTGAACATGGCCCGCGAGCGCACCCGGGCCGCCCGGCTGCCGCACAACGCGGCCCGCGAGATCTTCGAGGGCCACATCCTCAACACGCTCACCGACATGGTCTCCGAACGCATCGGCACGGACCCCTACGACGGCTCCAACCTCCTCGACCCGAGCGACATCACCCAGATCCGCGACGAGCTCGCCGACAACCCCGAGGTCTGGGCCGCCATCGACCAGCTGTGGCCGCGCCTGACCCCGCAGCGCCTGGTCGCCGACTTCCTCGCGGACCCCGTGGGCTACGTCTCCGACGACGACGCGGCCGCCATCCGCCGCCCGGTGACCCGGGCCTGGACCGTGGCGGACGTACCGCTGCTCGACGAGGCGGCCGAACTGCTCGGCGAGGACGACCGGGTGGCGCGGGCCCGCGCGGACCGCGAGCGGGAGACCCAGGTCGCCTACGCGCAGGGCGTCCTGGACGTCTCGTACGCCTCGCGCACCTACGAGTTCGAGGACAAGGACGAGGAGGATTCCGAAATCCTGTCCGCGCACGACATCATCGACGCCGAACGCTTCGCCGAGCGCCACGAGGAGGACGACCACCGCAGCGCCGCCGAACGCGCCGCCGCCGACCGCACCTGGGCGTTCGGGCACATCATCGTCGACGAGGCGCAGGAGTTGTCGCCGATGGCCTGGCGGCTGCTGATGCGGCGCAGCCCCACCCGCTCTATGACCCTGGTCGGCGACCCGGCGCAGACCGCCGAGGCGGCCGGTGTCGGCTCCTGGTCCAAGATCCTCCAGCCGTATGTCGAGGACCGCTGGGAGCACACCCGGCTCGGCGTCAACTACCGCACCCCGGCCGAGATCATGGACGTGGCCGCGGCGGTGGTCCGTGCCGAGCACCCCGGCTTCGAGCCGCCGAGTTCGGTGCGGTCGACCGGCGTACGGCCGTGGGCGCGTGCCACCGACGACCTCCCCGGCGCGGTCGCCAAGGCCGTCGGCGAACTCACCCCCGCCGAGGGCCGGCTCGCCGTCATCGCCCCGCGCGACCTGCACCGCAAGCTCGCGGCCCGGCTGGAAGGGGTGACGGCGGGCGCCGAGCCGGACCTGACCCGGAGCGTCGTCCTGCTCGACCCGCGCCAGTCCAAGGGTCTGGAGTTCGACTCCGTGCTGGTGGTGGAGCCTTCGCGGTACGGCACCAGCGACCTGTACGTGGCGCTGACCCGGGCGACGCAGCGGCTGGGGGTGCTGCACAGCAGGACCCTCCCGAAGCCGCTGGCAGCGGCCCTCGGGGAACCTCCCGCGTAACGCGGGACACGCGGGATCCGCGGGATCCGCGGGGCATGCCGGTCGCGCCGTGAGCACTGCGGTGCCCGGCCGGTGCGGTGAGTGTGTGAGGCGGGGATCCCTGCTTCACACGCTCACCGCACCGCTCGCCCGCCGCCGCACGCCCCCGGGCCGGGCACCGGCCGACGGATTCATACCCGGGCCGTTGTCCCGGGGCAGGGCTCAGGCAGGTCGCAGCCACAGCGTCGCGAGCGGCGGCAGCGTCAGCCGGACGCTCGCCGGCCGGCCGTGATGGCCCTGCGGCTCCGGCTTGACCGGGTCGGGATGGGCGACACCGCTGCCGCCGTACCCGGCCGCGTCGGTGTTGAGGACCTCGTGCCAGGCCGGGACGTCGTCCGGTGCGCCGAGACGGTAGTCGTGGCGGACGACCGGGGAGAGGTTGGAGACGGACAGCAGCGGGGAGCCCTCGGCGTCGTACCGCAGGAAGGCGAAGACGTTGTCCTCGGCCGCGTCCCCGACCACCCACTGGAAACCGGCCGGGTCGGTGTCCCGCTGCCAGAGGGCCGGCGCCGCGCGGTAGACGGTGTTCAGGTCGCGGACCAGGTCCCTGACACCCCGGTGGTCGGCCTCGGCGCCGTACGCCGGGTCCAGCAGCCACCAGTCGGGGCCGTGGGCCTCGGACCACTCCGCGCCCTGGGCGAACTCCTGTCCCATGAAGAGCAGTTGCTTGCCCGGATGGGCCCACATGAACGCAAGGTACGCGCGCAGCGCGGCGCGCTGCTGCCACCAGTCGCCGGGCATCTTCGACACCAGCGAGCGCTTCCCGTGCACCACCTCGTCGTGGGAGATGGGCAGCACGTAGTTCTCGCTGTAGGCGTACACCATCGAGAAGGTCATCTCGTGGTGGTGGTACCTGCGGTGCACCGGCTCGTGGCTCATGTACTCCAGCGAGTCGTGCATCCAGCCCATGTTCCACTTCAGCCCGAAGCCGAGCCCGCCGAAGCCGCTCGGGCCCGCGTGGTGCGTGGCCCGCGTGACACCGTCCCAGGCCGTGGACTCCTCCGCGATCGTGACGACCCCGGGGCTGCGGCGGTAGACCGTCGCGTTCATCTCCTGGAGGAACGCCACCGCGTCCAGGTTCTCCCGGCCCCCGTGCTCGTTCGGGGTCCACTGGCCCGGCTCGCGCGAGTAGTCGAGGTACAGCATCGAGGCGACGGCGTCCACGCGCAGCCCGTCGATGTGGAACTCCTCGCACCAGTACACCGCGTTGGCCACCAGGAAGTTGCGCACCTCGCGCCGCCCGAAGTCGAACTCCAGCGTCCCCCAGTCGGGATGGGCGGCGCGCAGCGGGTCCTCGTGCTCGTACAGCGGACGCCCGTCGAACTCCGCGAGGGCCCACTCGTCGCGCGGGAAGTGCGCCGGCACCCAGTCCATCAGGACGCCGATGCCGGCCCGGTGCAGCGCGTCCACCAGGTACTTGAAGTCGTCGGGTGTGCCGAGCCGGGCGGTGGGCGCGTAGAAACCGGTGACCTGGTAGCCCCACGAACCGCCGAAGGGATGCTCGGCGACCGGCATCAGCTCGACATGCGTGAAGCCGAGGTCCCGGACGTACGCGGGCAGTTGATCGGCCAGTTGCCGGTATGTGAGCCCCGGCCGCCAGGAGGCCAGATGGAGCTCGTAGACGGAGAACGGGGCCTCGTGCACGGGTATCTCGGCCCGCCGGGCCAGCCACTCCTCGTCGCCCCACTCGTAGTGCGAGGCGTGCACGACCGACGAGGTCGCCGGCGGCACTTCGGTGCGCCGCGCCATCGGGTCGGCCCGCAGGGTGTGCGAGCCGTCGGGGCGGGTGATGTCGAACTTGTACAGCTCGCCCTCGCCGATCCCGGGCACGAACAGCTCCCACACCCCGGACGAGCCCAGCGACCGCATCGGGTACCCCGTGCCGTCCCAGAAGTTGAAGGTGCCGGCCAGCCGCACCCCGCGCGCGTTCGGCGCCCATACGGAGAAGGCGGTGCCGCTCACACCCTGGTGGGTCGTCGGACGCGCGCCCAGCACGGTCCACAACTGCTCGTGCCGGCCCTCGCCGATCAGGTGCAGGTCCAGGTCGCCCAGCGTCGGCAGGAAACGGTAGGCGTCCTCGGTCTCCACGGTGGTGCTCTCGTAGGTCACCAGGAGCCGGTGGACCGGGGCCTTGGTCAGGGGCAGCAGGCCGGAGAAGAAGCCGTCGCCGTCGTCGTGGAGTTCGGCGCGCAGGTCGCCCGACAGCACCGTGACGGACCGCGCGTACGGGCGCAGCGCCCGGAAGACGATCCCGCCGGGCACCGGATGCGCGCCCAGCACGGAGTGCGGGTCGTGATGGGTGCCGCGCAGCAGGCGTTCACGGTCGGCGGGGCCGATTGCGGGGTCGACGACGGCGTCCGGGTCGACGAGGGCGTCCGGGGCGGCGTCGGAGTCGGCTTCGGGGTCGGCGTCCACGGGGAGCCTCACCGGCTCCGTCGCGGCGGCCCTCTCGGCTGCCGCTGCCGCCTCCGGCTCTGCAGCCTCAGGGGAGGCATCCACGGGTAGCCTCACCGGCTCCGTCGCGGCGATCTCCTTGGCTGCCGCTGCCGCTGCCGACGTCTCCTCGGCCTCCGGCTCTGCCTTTGTCGCCGCGGCCGCCGCCTCTGTCGCTCCCGCCGGCGAGGTCTCCTCGGCCCTGGCCTTCCTGCTCGCCGTCTTCTCGACCGCCGTCTTCTCGGCCGCCGTCTTCTTGCCTTCCGCCTTGTCGGTCTCCGCCTTCTTGCCCGTCGTTTTCTTCCTCGCCGCCTTGTCGGCCGCCGCCTTCTTGGTCACTGCTTTCTTCGCGGTGGCCTTCTTCTTCGGGGGAGTCACGTACGGAGCCTCCTCAAGGCAGGTCGGGTGCGGCGAGGCGGTGTATCGCGGACAGGGGTACGGGGAGCCAGTCGGGGCGATGCCGTGCCTCGTAGACGACCTCGTAGACCGCCTTGTCCGTCTCGTGGGCCCGCAGCAGCACGGGGTCGGTGCGCGGATCGACGCCCGCCACCTCGGCGTACCCGGAACAGTAGGCCGCCCGGCAGGCATGTGCCCAGGCCGGGGCAGGCGGATCCGCCGAGTGGGCGGCGTAGTCGAAGGAGCGCAGCATGCCCGCCACGTCCCGCACGGTCGGCTGGGGCATCCGCCGCTCGGCCAGCGGCCTGGCGGGCTCCCCCTCGAAGTCGATCAGCGACCACTGCCCGCCGGGCGAGCGCAGACACTGCCCGAGGTGCAGATCGCCGTGGACGCGCTGGGCGGTCCAGGTGTGGCCCTCGGCCGCGAGGTCGGCCAGCGCGGTGAAGGCGGTGCGCAGCGCCGGCGCGTAGGGGCGCAGCGCGGGCACCGCCTGCGCGGCGGCGTCCAGCCGCCCGGTCATGCCGTCCACCATCGGACGTATCTGCGCCTGCCCCAGGGTCGCCGTGGGCAGTGCCCGGGCGAGCGCCCCGTGCACCTCGGCGGTGGCCCGCCCCAGCGCTCGCGCCTCGGCGGCGAAGTCCTCGCCCTTGGCGAGTTCCCGCAGCGCCAGCTCCCAGCCGTCCGCCGCGCCCTGCACATACGGCTGGAGCACGGCCAGGACGTACGCGTCGCCCTCGCCCTCGCCCTCCCCTGCGTCCCCGTACATCCACGCGGTCGGCGCGGGCACCCGGGGGCAGCCCTCGCGGGCCAGCGCCAGTGGCAGCTCCAGGTCGGGGTTGACGCCCGGCACGACCCGGCGCAACAGCTTCAGAATGAACGTATCTCCATAGACGACGGACGAGTTCGACTGCTCGCCGGTCAGCCGGCGCGGGACCAGCCCGGACCGGATCTCCTGCCCGGGATCCCGCTCGCAGCGCAGCCCGCCGATCCGGGCACCGGTGCGCAGCGCCTCCAGCAGTACCTCGGCGGGCCGGGTGTCGTAGAGGGCGTCGAACACGGTCCGCCCGGCCAGCGGACCCTGGGTCACATGGCCGATCAGCGCGGGCGCCAGCCGGGGCGGCAGGGCCTCGCGTGTGCCGATGAGGAGCTGGTAGCAGTCGCCGGGCGTCGCCGGCTGATGGGCGCGTACCAGCAGGTGGTACAGCCCCAGTCTGGTGTGGGCCGGCAGCAGCTCGGTGGCCGCCACCAGTGAGAACCCGGTGACCGGACGGCCCTTGCCGGCGAACCAGCGCTGCCGGGGCAGCCACTCCCGCAGCAGGGGGTCCAGCGAAGCGAGGAGGCCGGGGTCGGTCCGACCGGAAAGTGTGACAGTCGCCGCCATAGGTGTCACATTCCTTTCCCCGGGTGTCGGGGTCGGGGCGTTACTGATGCGTGCCCCGGGCGGGGCGGCGGAAACCGCCCCGCCCGGGGTTCGAGGCTGTGGACGCGGCCTAGGCCGCGTCCCTGCGCAGCCTGAACCAGTAGAAGCCGTGGCCCGCCATGGTGAGCAGGTACGGCAGGTCACCGACCGCCGGGAACCGCACCCCGCCGAACAGCTCCACCGGGTACCGCCCCTTGAACCGGCTCAGGTCCAGTTCCGTGGGCTGCGCGAACCGCGAGAAGTTGTGCACGCACAGCACCAGGTCGTCCTCTCCCTCCTTCGTCAGGGGTGCCTCGCGCAGGAAGGCGAGGACCGCCGGGTTGGAGGACTGGAGTTCGGTGTAGGTCCCGAGGCCGAAGGCGGGGTTCTGCTTGCGGATCTCGATCATGCGCCGGGTCCAGTGCAGCAGCGAGGAGGGCGACGACATCGACGCCTCCACGTTGGTGACCTGGTACCCGTAGACGGGATCCATGATGGTCGGCAGAACGAGCCGCCCGGGGTCACAGGACGAAAAACCTGCGTTGCGATCCGGTGTCCACTGCATGGGGGTGCGGACGGCGTCGCGGTCGCCGAGCCAGATGTTGTCGCCCATGCCGATCTCGTCGCCGTAGTAGAGGATCGGCGAGCCGGGCAGGGAGAGCAGCAGGGCGGTGAAGAGCTCGATCTGGTTGCGGTCGTTGTCGAGGAGGGGTGCGAGCCGGCGGCGGATGCCGATGTTGGCGCGCATACGCGGGTCTTTCGCGTATTCCGCGTACATGTAGTCGCGTTCCTCGTCGGTGACCATTTCGAGGGTGAGCTCGTCGTGGTTGCGCAGGAAGATGCCCCATTGGCAGCGGGAGGGGATCGCGGGGGTCTTGGCGAGGATTTCCGAGACCGGGTAGCGGGATTCCCTGCGGACGGCCATGAAGATGCGGGGCATGACGGGGAAGTGGAACGCCATGTGGCATTCGTCGCCGCCGGAGGCGTAGTCGCCGAAGTAGTCGACGACGTCCTCGGGCCACTGGTTGGCCTCGGCCAGGATCACCGTGTCCGGGTAGTGGGCGTCGATCTCCTTGCGGACCCGTTTGAGGAACTCGTGCGTGGCCGGCAGGTTCTCGCAGTTCGTGCCCTCCTCGGCGTACAGGTAGGGCACGGCGTCGAGGCGGAAGCCGTCGATGCCCAGGTCCAGCCAGAACCGCAGCGCGGAGATCATCTCCTCCTGCACGGCCGGGTTCTCGTAGTTGAGGTCCGGCTGGTGGGAGAAGAAGCGGTGGAAGAAGTACTGCTTGCGGACGGGGTCGAAGGTCCAGTTGGAGACTTCGGTGTCGACGAAGATGATGCGGGCGTCGCCGTACTGTTTGTCGTCGTCGGCCCACATGTAGTAGTCGCCGTAGGGGCCGTCGGGGTCTTTCCTCGATTCCTGGAACCACGGGTGCTGGTCGCTGGTGTGGTTCATCACGAAGTCGATGATGACGCGCATGCCGCGTTGGTGGGCGGCGTCGACGAATTCGACGAAGTCGGCGAGGTCGCCGAATTCGGGGAGGACGGCGGTGTAGTCGGACACGTCGTATCCGCCGTCGCGTAGGGGTGACTTGAAGAAGGGCGGCAGCCAGAGGCAGTCGACTCCCAGCCATTGCAGGTAGTCGAGTTTGGCGGTGATGCCTTTGAGGTCGCCGACGCCGTCGCCGTTGCTGTCCTGGAAGGAGCGGACGAGGACCTCGTAGAACACCGCGCGTTTGAACCACTCGGGGTCGCGGTCCTTGGCGGGAGTGTCCTCGAAGGTGTCCTGAACGGGCTCGTTGACGATCATGTTGTGGGTGACCCTCCGATCTGCGGGTTGGACGGTCGCAGGACGGTGAGTACGTGCGCGGGCCGGGTGCCCGGTTCGAGGCGCACGTAGTTGGCCCTGCCCCAGTGGTAGGTCTCGCCGGTGAGCTCGTCGCGCACCGGCACCGACTCGTGCCAGTCCAGGCCGAGTTGCGGCATGTCCAACGAGACCGTCGCCTCCTGGGTGTGGTGGGGGTCGAGGTTGACGACCACCAGAACCGTGTTCGAACCGCTCTTCTTCGAGCTCCTCTTCGAGTAGGCGATCACCGCTTCCTTGTCGGTCGGATGGAAGTGCAGATCGCGGAGCCCGCGCAGGGCGGGGTGCGCCCGCCGGATCTCGTTGAGCCGGGTGATGAGCGGGGCGAGACTGCGGCCCTTCCGCTCGGCGGCCGCCCAGTCACGGGGTTTGAGCTGGTACTTCTCCGAGTCGAGGTACTCCTCGCCGCCCTCCTTGAGCGCCGCGTTCTCGCAGAGTTCGTAGCCGCTGTAGACGCCCCAGGTCGGCGAGAGGGTGGCGGCGAGGACGGCGCGGATCTCGAAGGCGGGGCGGCCGCCGTGCTGCAGAAAGGCGGGCAGGATGTCGGGGGTGTTGGCGAAGAAGTTGGGCCGCATGTAGGAGGCGGCGTCCCCCGAGAGTTCGGTGAGGTACTCCGTCAGTTCCTGCTTGGTGTTGCGCCAGGTGAAGTAGGTGTACGACTGCTGGAAGCCGATCTGGCCGAGAGTGTGCATCATCGCGGGGCGGGTGAAGGCCTCGGCGAGGAAGATCACGTCGGGGTCGGTGCGGTTGATGTCCGCGATGACCCGCTCCCAGAACACGACCGGCTTGGTGTGCGGGTTGTCGACCCGGAAGATCCGTACCCCGTACGACATCCAGTGCCGCAGCACCCGCACGGTCTCGACGACCAGACCGTCCAGGTCGGCGTCGAAGGCGATCGGATAGATGTCCTGGTACTTCTTCGGCGGGTTCTCGGCGTAGGCGATGGTGCCGTCGGGCCGGTGGTGGAACCACTCGGGGTGTTTCTGCACCCAGGGGTGGTCGGGGGAGCACTGGAGGGCGAAGTCGAGGGCGATCTCCAGGCCCAGCTCACCCGCCCGCTCCACGAACCAGGCGAAGTCCTCCAGCGTGCCCAGCTCCGGGTGGACGGCGTCGTGTCCGCCCTCCGGCGAGCCGATCGCCCAGGGCACGCCGACGTCCTCGGGGCCGGGGTCGAGCGTGTTGTTGCGGCCCTTGCGGAAGGTCGTGCCGATCGGGTGGATCGGCGGGAGGTAGACGACGTCGAAGCCCATCGCGGCGATGGCGGGCAGCCTGCGCGCGGCGGTGCGGAAGGTGCCGTGCGGGCGCTCGGCGGTCCCCTCGGAGCGCGGGAAGAACTCGTACCAGGCGCCGTACAGGGCGCGTTCCCGCTCGACCAGCAGCGGCAGCGGCTCGGACGCGGTGACCAGCTCCCGCAGCGGATACCGGCCGAGCACGGCGTCGACCTGCGGCGTCAGCGCCGCCGCCAGCCGGGAGACGGCCGGGCGGGTCTCGTCGCGCAGCGCCTCGGCCGCCGCCAGCACCACGGTGCGGTCGGGGCCCACCGGCACTCCGCCGACCGCCCGTTCGTACAGCCGCGCGCCCTCTTCGAGGACCAGCTCGGTGTCCATCCCCGCGGGGATCTTGATGCGGGCGTGGTGCCGCCAGGTGGCGACCGGGTCGCTCCAGGCCTCCACGGTGTAGGTCCAGCGGCCCGTCGCGTCCGGCGTGACGTCCGCGCCCCAGCGGTCGGTGCCCGGGGCGAGTTCACGCATCGGCGTCCAGGGGCCCGGGTTGCCGTCCGGATCCCGCAGCACGACGTTGGCGGCGACGGCGTCGTGCCCTTCCCGGAACACGGTCGCCGAGACCTCGAACGTCTCACCCGTGACCGCCTTGGCGGGCCGGCGACCCTGCTGGACGAACGGGCGGACGTCCAGGACGGGTATGCGCCCGACGGCGGTGGTGTCGCCGCCCGAGGAGGATCGCTCCGGGGCCGGCGGACCGGGTGCGGGCGTGAGCACCGGGACGGCGGTGTCCTTCTCGGCGTTGCCGGCGCCGTCGGTGCTCTTGCCGTTCTTGCTGCTCTTGCCGTTCTTGGTGCGAGGCGTCGGGGGTGATGACGGGTGGTGCCTTGCTGGCATGACCGCTCCTGTCCGCATCAACGGGGGGTAGGCGGATGGATGTGGTGGGGAGGGGGTCCTGCGGGGAGTACCGGAGGAGCCTTCCACCCTATTCGGGTGAGCAATCCGGCACGTTGCTAACTGCTTACGTATATGTCTACGTACAAGACCGGCCCCGTTCGAGGGGAACGGAGCCGGCCTCGGAGCTCCGTCAGGTGAACGGTGGGACCTGGAGGAGTTTGTTCGGCGAACCGGTCCCGCGGCCGGAGACCTTGCCGTTCACCGCCCCCGCGACCAGCGCCCGCGCCACCTGTGCGGGCGTGGCTTTCGGATGGTCGGCGAGATGGAGCGCGGCCGCCCCCGCCGCGTGCGGCGCCGCCATCGACGTACCGGAGCGGGCCACCCGGCCGGTGTCGCTCGCGGACGAGGCGGAGGTGATCGACACTCCCGGCGCGAACAGGTCGAGAGCCGAACCGTAGTTGGAGAAGCCGGCCCTGGCGTCCCCCTGGTCGGTGGCGCCGACCGTGATGGCCTCCCGCACGTCGGCCGGGGAGTACAGGGCGGCCGGCTGCCCCACGTTGCCCGCGGCGACGGTGTAGGTGACACCGGACCGGACGGAGGCGCGGACGGCCGCGTCCAGCGCCGCGTTGTAGCCGCCGCCCAGGCTGAGATTGGCGACCGCGGGCCGGTGCGCGTGCCGGGTGACCCAGTCGATGCCCGCGATGGCCTGCGCGGTGGTGCCCGCGCCGGCGTCGTCGAGCACCCGTACCGCGACCACCCTGGCCTTCTTGGCGACGCCGAGACGCGTGCCCGCGACGGTGCCGGCGACATGCGTGCCGTGGCCGTTGCCGTCGGCGGCGACACGGTCCCCTCCGACGAAGTCCCAGCCGTGGCTCGCCCGGCCGCCGAAGTCGGTGTGCGTGATCCGGATACCGGTGTCGATCACGTACACCGTGACCCCGGCGCCCGCCGACTTCGGCCAGTTGTAGCTGTTGTCCAGCGTCCGGCCCGGCTGGTCGACGCGGTCCAGCCCCCAGGACGGCGGATTCTTCGCGACCCCGGCCGCGTCCAGGGTCACCCGGGTGTCCTGGACCACCGAGGCCACTCGCGGATCGGCCGCGAGGCGCCGGGCCTGTCTCTCGTCGGCCTCGACGGCGAACCCGTTGAGGACCGTGTCGTAGGTCCGGCTGACGGTCGCCCCGTACGAACCGACGAGACCGCGCCCGGCCTTCGACGCCGCGGCGGTGTCCTCCTTCAGCGTGACCAGATAACTTCCGCCGACGGAACCGGGCAGACCGGCGCCGAGTATCTTCCCCTCCGGTGCGGCGTGCGCGGGCAGGGTGACGGCCGAAAGGACCACGCTCGTGACGACCGCGGTCAGGCCCCCCACCCGGCGCAGACGCCGCTTTCGCGTCCGTGCCATGGTTCGAGTTCCCCTCCTCGACTCGGCGCACGACGGCTCCGCCGACCTGTCCGACTTCGCCGGGTACGCCACTGGGCAGCCTCTCGTGCGGGGCGAAAGGCCACAAGGTGGCCTACCGGGACGGAACAGGGTTTCGGCCCGTTGTCGCGGGTCGGGCCGAAAAGCGAGGGTCCGCGGGCGGCCAGCCCTCAGCGAGGCCCGCGTCGGCGCCGGTACCTTCGTAGACGACGTGGACGCACACCGCCGTGCGTCTCTTCCTCACGCACGCCGAGGTGGAATGTGAAGGCGATCCGTCGATTCACCGTCCGACCCCTCCTCCCCGACCCCCTCCGGCCACTCAGCGATCTGGCCCGCAACCTGCGCTGGTCCTGGCACGCGGAGACCCGCGACCTCTTCCAGTCCGTCGACCCCGAGCGCTGGGCCGTCTCGGACGGCGATCCGGTGAGACTCCTGGGCGGCGTCCGCCCGGCACGCCTCACCGAGCTCGCCGGGGACCGCCGTTTCCTGCGCAGGCTGAGTGCCGCCGCCGACGACCTGCACGACTACGTGACCGGCGACCGCTGGTACCAGGCGCAGCCCCGTACCGCCGGGCTGCCCGCCGCCGTCGCCTACTTCTCACCCGAGTTCGGCGTCACGGCCGCGCTGCCCCAGTACTCCGGCGGTCTCGGCATCCTGGCCGGCGACCACCTCAAGGCGGCCAGCGACCTGGGCGTCCCGCTGATCGGCGTGGGGCTCCTCTACCGGCACGGCTACTTCCGCCAGACGCTCTCCCGGGACGGCTGGCAGCAGGAGCACTATCCGGTCCTCGACCCCAACGAACTGCCGGTGACCCTGCTGAAGGAGGACGACGGCACCCCCGCGCAGATCTCGCTCGCCCTCCCCGCCGGCAAACAGCTGCACGCCCGGGTCTGGCTGGCGCAGGTCGGCCGGGTCCCGCTCCTGATGCTCGACTCGGACGTCGAGGAGAACGACCTCGGCGAACGCGGGGTGACCGACCGGCTCTACGGCGGCGGCAGCGAGCACCGGTTGCTCCAGGAGATGCTGCTGGGCATAGGAGGTGTCCGGGCGGTACGCACGTACTGCCGGCTGACCGGCCACGCCGCGCCCGAGGTCTTCCACACCAACGAGGGCCACGCGGGCTTCCTCGGCCTGGAACGGATCGCCGAACTCGCCGACACCGGGTCGGACTTCGACTCCGCCCTCGAAGCCGTCCGGGCCGGCACGGTCTTCACCACCCACACCCCCGTCCCGGCCGGCATCGACCGCTTCGACCGTGAGCTGGTCGCCCGCCACTTCGGCCCTCAGGCCGAACTCCCGCGCATGGACGTCGACCGCATCCTGCGGCTGGGCATGGAGACCTACCCGGGCGGCGAACCGAACCTCTTCAACATGGCCGTGATGGGGCTGCGGCTGGCGCAGCGCGCGAACGGCGTGTCCCTGCTGCACGGCCAGGTGAGCAGGGAGATGTTCTCCGGCCTGTGGCCCGGCTTCGACCCGGAGGAGGTGCCGATCACCTCCGTCACCAACGGCGTGCACGCCCCGACCTGGGTGGCCCCGGAGGTCCTGCGGCTCGGCGCCCGCCAGTTCGGCTCCGGGCGGGCCGAGGACGCCCTGAGTGTCGGCGGCTCCGACCGCTGGGACGCCGTCGCCGACATCCCCGACCAGGACATCTGGGAGCTGCGCCGCGATCTGCGCGAGCAGCTGGTGCTGGAGGTGCGGGAGCGGCTGCGCGCCTCCTGGCGCCAACGCGGCGCCGGAACAGCCGAGTTGGGCTGGATCGACGGCGTGATGGACCCGGACGTCCTCACCATCGGCTTCGCGCGCAGGGTCCCCTCGTACAAGCGCCTGACGCTGATGCTGAGGGACCGCGACCGGCTGATGGACCTGCTGCTGCACGCGGAGCGGCCGATCCAGATCGTCGTCGCGGGCAAGGCGCACCCCGCGGACGACGGCGGCAAACGGCTGGTCCAGGAACTGGTCCGGTTCGCCGACGACCCCCGCGTCCGGCACCGCCTCGTCTTCCTGCCCGACTACGGCATGGCGATGGCGCAGAAGCTGTACCCGGGATGCGACATCTGGCTCAACAACCCGCTGCGGCCCCTGGAGGCCTGCGGCACGTCCGGTATGAAGGCGGCGCTCAACGGCTGTCTCAACCTCTCCGTCCTGGACGGCTGGTGGGACGAGTGGTTCCAGCCCGACTTCGGCTGGGCGATCCCCACCGCCGACGGCGTCGGCACCGACCCCGACCACCGCGACGACATCGAGGCGGCGGCCCTCTACGACCTCCTCGAACAGCGCATCACCCCCCGCTTCTACGAGCGCGGCCGGGCGGGCCTGCCCGACCGCTGGATCGAGATGGTCCGCCAGACCCTCACCCTGCTCGGCCCGAAGGTGCTGGCGGGACGCATGGTCCGCGAGTACGTCGAACGCCTCTACACACCGGCCGCCCACGCGCACCGGACGATGACGCCCGACACGGCCCGCGAACTCGCCCTCTGGAAACAGCGGGTGCGCTCGGCCTGGCACGCGGTGCAGGTGGACCATGTCGAGACGTCGGTGGCCACCACCACCGCCGAACTCGGCACGACCCTCGCGCTGCGGGTCCGCGTCGGCCTCGGCGACCTCACCCCCGACGACGTCGAGGTGCAGGCCGTCTCGGGCCGGGTCGACGAGGAGGACCGCATCACGGACGCGACGACGGTCCCCCTGAAACCGTCCGGCGGCCCGGACCTGGACGGCCGCTGGCTCTACGAGGGCCCCCTGTCCCTGGACCGCACCGGACCCTACGGCTACACGGTCCGCATCCTCCCGGCCCACCGACTCCTGGCCTCCGGCGCGGAGTTGGGCCTGCTGGAGGTGCCGTCGGAGGAGGCGGTGGAGGGCGCGGGGGTGGTATTGCGGTAACCGCCGGCCGCCGACCCGAGGCGCCGACGGGTGACGTCGGCGCCTCGGGTCGGGCTGCAGCTTCCCCCATCACGGAGGAGGGGATCGTCCCGCGAAATCCGGTGGGCAGATCGTCGTCGGAGGGTTATGCTCCCCCGCGATGACTACTTCTTCTGTAGACAGATCGGGGGCCCCGTCCGCGCAAGGTGAGTGCTGATGCTCACTCGGATCGCGAACGAGGATTCCCGACTTTCCTTCTGGCTGCGCGTGCGCGAGTTCGCCGTGCCGGCCTCCATGATCGAGACCGCGACCGCCCGCCGCCGGGTAGGCGACTGGGCCGGGGCTTGTGCCGCCGCAGGTGTCGACATCGATCTCGACCTTCGTACCGTGGCCCGGACGTACGGTCGTGCCTTTGCTTCCCTGCTCCGGTCCGATCTGCGTCACTTGGCGCCTGATCTGCTGCGATGGCACATGCCGAGGGTCGCTCCCGACGGATTGCTGCGGCCGGGGGTGACGGTCTCCCTCGCCCGGTACGAGGTCGACGGCGCCGTCGGCGGTGCCGGGCGGGACGACACCCGGTGGCCCGTGCACCTTGTGGTGCGGACTCCGCCCGCCTGGGCGGATGCCGGGCAGCGGGTCGGTCTCGCGCTGTGGGACGCGTCCGGCTCGGCGGCGGGCGACCGCCGTCATCCGCATCCGCGTCCCGACCGGCGGTTCCGCCTCGACCTGCACCGCCATCTGTGGGACGCGCGCCGAGCGGGTGAGCTGCGGGTCCGGTGCGGCGCCGATCGGCCGCCTGGAGACGACCCGCCCACCCTGGACCCGCCCGTGCCGGACCAGCCCGTGCCGGACATGGAACTGCCGGACATGGAACTGCCGGGTCCCGGCTGTGCCGTGGACCGGTGGGCGGCCGAGGCGGGGATCGTGCTGCGGGCGGAGGGGCGGACCACCGGTTCCGTCCTGGTGCGCCTCGGGTCCGGGCGGCGGCTGGTCCTGGATCAGACCGAGGAGGGCGGACCTCGCGACGCGCGGCCTGTCCTGCGCGGTGCGACGGGCTGTGTCTCCGCGCTGCCGGTACTGCCCGACGCGGCGACCTGGGTGCTGCCCGACCTGGAGTTGATCCGTACGGGAGCGATCGAGGCCGAGCGACTGCATCCGCTGGTCGCCTCGGCGCTCGTACCGGAGCACGTCGTGGCGGAGCACGTCGTGCCGGAGCACCTTGGAGCGGAGTACGCGGCGCCCGCACCGGGTCCGCCTCCCGACCGGGCGGGACGGGCCCGGCTCGTGGAGTGCCGGGGAGCGACGCACCGGATCGGTCTGGTCGACGGGGCACTGGCTCCGCTGGACCACGACCCGGCCGAGATCCGGCGCGAGGAGCTGCTGGCCTCGTTGACCGGCACTCCGCTGCCCTGTCTCCAGGCGATCGACCGGGCGCACCGGCGTCCGGACTGTCTCGTCGGTGTGCGCGAACGCCTCGTCCACGGTGATGTCGCCGGTGCGCTGGCCGTCGTCGAGGGGCTGCTGGGCCCGGAAGCGGTCCTGCGTGACGGCGCACTGAGGGACGAACTGGAGGCGGCCGCGCAACGGCGGATCACCTACGGACTGTTCAGGGCCGGCCTGATCGGACCCGGGCCCGGCCAGGACCGCCGCCGTCCCGGCCATATGCGCGCGCACCCACGCCACGGCGTTCCTCGCTGACCTCTCTTCTCGTCCCGCGAACTCCCGCGAACTCCCGCGAACCCCTGCGAACCCCTGCGGACCCCTGCGAACTTCTACGAACCCCAAAGGTGATCACCCATGCCCACGCCCATGCCCACGCGTACCCTCTTCGCCACTCCGCCCCCTTCCGTCCCGACCTTTTCCGCCCCGGCTCCCGCCTCCCAACTCGACGTGGCGAGCGAGCTGTTGGCCCTGTTGCGCGACTCCACCACCGAACCGCGCCCCGACAGCCAGTTGGAGGCCCTCACCCTGGCCGTGGCCGCCGACCTCCCCGTGCTGCTGTGGGGCGAGCCGGGGATCGGCAAGACCGCCGCGCTGACCCAGCTCGCGGAGGCGCTGGACCTGCCGCTGACCACGGTGATCGCCAGCGTGCACGAGCCGTCCGACTTCTCCGGGCTGCCCGTCGTCGGGGACGATCCGGCGGAACAGGGCGTTCCGATGGCCCCGCCGGACTGGGCCGTGCGCCTGGTGCGGGCCGGTCGGGGGCTGCTGTTCCTCGACGAGCTGTCCACGGCGCCGCCGGCCGTGCAGGCCGCCCTGCTCCGGCTCGTACTGGAGCGCCGGATCGGCACGCTGACCCTGCCGCCCGGGGTGCGGATCGTGGCCGCCGCCAACCCGCGGGGCTCGGCCGCCGACGGCTGGGAACTGAGCCCGCCGCTGGCCAACCGGTTCGTCCACCTCCAGTGGATCCACGACCACGAGGTCGTCGTCCGCGGACTCGGGGGGACCTGGCCCCGGGCGACCCTGCCCCGGCTCGACCCGGCGAAGCTGCCGGAGGCCGTGGACTTCGCTCGGCGCGCGGTGTGCGGACTGCTCGCCGCGCGCCCCAAGCTCGTGCACCAGCTGCCCAGCAGTGAAGCGCGCCGGGGCGGCGCCTGGCCGTCGCCGCGCAGCTGGGACATGACCCTGAGCCTGATCGCCTTCGCGACCGCGGCCGGCTCCTCCCGCGACGTACTCTCGCTGCTGGTCAGGGGCACGGTCGGTGACGGTCCGGGACTGGAGCTGCTGGCGAGCCTGGACCGGATGGACCTCCCGGACCCCGAGACACTGCTCGCCGACCCGGCGGGCGCCGACCTGCCCGAGCGGGGCGATCTGCGCCAGGCCGTGCTGGACGGTGTCGTGGCGGCGGCCCGCACCCGCCCCGACAGGTCCCGCTGGGACGCGGCGTGGGCGCTCCTCGTACGGGCGTTGGAGACCGGCGCCCCGGATCTGGTGGTGGTCCCCGCGACGACGCTCGCCAGCCTGCGCCGGGAGGACTGGGACGTACCGGCGTCGATCGAGAAGCTGGCCGGAGTGGTGACCCTGTCCCGGCGGGCGGGCCGGGCGGCGGATCGCGCGACGGCGCGGACCACGGCCGCCGCGAAGGCGGGCCGATGAGCCCGGACGAGCTGAACGCCGGGGAGGCGCAGGCCGTCACCGGCAGGTCCCGGGGCACGGTGGAGCCGAGGCCCCTGGACCTCGACAAGCTCTTCGCCGCCCGGCTGCAGGCCGCCCGGGCCCGGCCCTACCTGGCGACGGCCCTGTTCGCCCTGCACCCGGTGGAGTCGCGCCGGGTGCCGACGATGGCCGTGGACCGGCACTGGCGGTGCTACGTCTCGCCGGCGTTCGTGGACCGTATGCCGGTGGAGGAACTGGCCGGGGTGTGGGTGCACGAGGTGTCGCACCTGCTGCGCGACCACCACGGGCGCAGTGAACGGGTCGCCCGGGAGCGGGGGTTGACCGGTGCGGGGGAGCGGCTGCGGATGAACATCGCGGCCGACTGCGAGATCAACGACGACGCGTTCGGGGACGGACTGGTCGAGCCCGAGGGCGCCGTCACGCCGGACTCCCTCGGACTGCGGCCGGGCGAGTTGATGGAGGACTACCTGCGCCAGTTCCGGCTCGGGCCGCACACCCAGAACCTGGTCTGGCTGGACTGCGGCAGCGGCGCCGACGGACGGGAACGGGAGTGGGACCTCGGGCCGGACGGCGCGCACGGCCTGAGCGAACAGGAACGGGACGGCGTCCGCTTCCGGGTGGCGCAGGGCATCGCCGGCCGCCGGGGGACCGCCCCCGCGGGGTGGCGGAGGTGGGCGGAGGAGGCCTTCCATCCGCCGCAGCCGTGGCGGGATCTGCTGGGCGCGGCGGTCCGTTCGGCGGCCTCGGCCCCGGGCGCGGGCGAGGACTACTCCTACGGCCGGCCGTCCCGCCGCTCGGCGGGCGTCCCGGGCACGGTCCTGCCGAGCCTGCGCCGCAGACCGCCCCGGGTGAGCGTGGTCATCGACACCTCGGGATCGGTCAGCGACGCCGAACTGGGCAGCGCGATCCTGGAGGTCGCCGCGATCTCCCGGGCCGTGGGCGGCCGACGCGACCTGGTCACCGTGGTGCCGTGCGATGCGGCGGCCCGCATCGTGCACCCGCTGTGCCGGGGCGAGGGCATCCCGCTGATGGGCGGAGGCGGTACGGATCTGCGCGCGGGCTTCACCAAGGCCCTCCGCGCGCGGCCGCGCCCCGACGTCATCGTCGCGCTGACCGACGGCCAGACCCCCTGGCCGAGCACCCGCCCGCCGTGCCGCACGGTGGTGGGCCTGTTCCCCCGCGGCTCGGCGTCGTACGACGAGGACGACCCCGACTACGTACCGGACGAGCCGCCGGCCTGGGCCCGGGTGGTGGAGATCGGGTGACCGGGGAGGGCGTTCCGTGAGGAATGTCGTGTGATCACGTTCACTTCGACCCAGGGGAGTGTGTGAACAACTTGTGCTCCCGCTGGGAGATCCTTTAGAACTTGCCCCACTCGTGATCGTTTGGGCGGGGGGTCCGCGCGTTCGGCACGTCGGAGCAGCGGATGAGTGGAATGAAGCAAGTGAGCGAAGAGAGAGCAGAGATGTCCGGAGCCCGTCGTCGCGGGGCCGGTGTCCTGGGGGCTGTCGTGGTGGTGGCCGGTCTGTGTCTGGTGGGGTGTTCGGCCGCCGGGGGTGCCGACGGGTCGGCGGGCAGGGAGAGTTCACCCTCGGGCTCGGTGTCCGCGTCGGTGAGTTCGTCGAGCGGTGCCGCTTCACCGAGCCCTGCTCCGAGTCGTTCGGCGACGGCGTCGGCCTCGCCGTCGCCGTCGAAGACCTCGGCTCCGCGGGCGACGAAGGACTCGTCGGCGAAGGTGGGCAGCGGCTCCGGCAGGTCGAGTGGTTCCGGCGGGTCGAGTGGTTCCGGTACGACCGGGGGTGGCTCGGGCGGATCGGGTTCTGTCGCGCAGAATCCCAACCGGGGGTCCGATCCTCCGCCCGCGCCGGCCCGTCCGTCGCCCACGCCGGAATGGAGCTCCGAGGAGTGGCAGCCCGGGGATCCGGTCGAGACCAGGCCTCTCGCCACGCCTGAGCAGGGCTGACATAGGCTGTGCCGCCCGTTGATCGACGCAGAGAGAGGCCGACGGCGCGTGTCTGACAGACCGTCCGAAGAGCACAGATCCGGTTCGGACAAGGGGGAGGGGGACGGCAGCTCCATATCCGACGAGGAATGGGCGAAGTTCGTCCGGGACAGCGAACGCGGGATACCCGACTCCGCGCCGAAGGAGCCGTCCGCGCGGGCCCGCGAGGTCACGGAGCGGCTGCGGCGGCAGGAGGCGCGCGGGGCGACGCCCAAGGGGTGGCGAACCGTCGCGGATCTGCAGCAGACACAGGAGCGGGCGGCTCGCAGGAGGCGGCGGCTGTGGGCCTTCGTCGGGGTGCCCGTCGTGATCACCCTGGTCGTCGTGGCGATGCGGCCGTCGTTGCTGCCGGGCAACCCCTTCGGTGTCGGCGAGCCCGAATCAGCCGTCTCGGCCTCGCCGTTGCCCATGGAGACCGCCGCCCCGACGGGCGCGCCCGGCTCGGCCGGCGTCGCGATTCCCACGATCGAGCGGCCGTTCGCGGGCTCCCCGGCGTTGCAGTGGGCCGACGGCGCGGCCGGTATCGTCCCGCCGAAGGCGACCCGCGTCGGATCGATGTCCAAGACCCAGGTGGAGCAGGCGCTTCAGCAGACCAGGAAGCTGCTGATCGACGCGAACCTCGATCCGGCCACCTTGCGCGGCGGACGTCCCGAGACGGCGCTCTCCGTGATCGAGCCACGGCAGAAGGAATTGCTGGACCTGCTGGACACCTCGCTGAGCAAGCCGGACGAGGAGCACGACCCGGTGCTGATGTTCAGCCGCTTCGACCCCGCCGAACTGCGCCTGGCCGGTGACGTGGTCAAGACGCGGGGCCGGATGACGTTCAAGGCGGGCGAGAGCGCCTCCGTCGTCGTGCACGCCGACTACACCTTCGTGTATCCGCTGGTGCGCGTCGACAAGGACGCCCCGACCGAGGTGGAGCGCACCATCGTGCGCCGGGTCGTCGACATCGAGCTCTTCGATCCCGCCAAGTGGGTCGTCACGCCGGGGAAGATCACCGTCACGCGGTACGACCAGGAGATCGGCAACTCCGCCTGCGACGTCTACGACGGTTATCTGCACCCCCAGTTCGCCACGGACGAGCCCACGGGCGCGCCTGCGACCGGCCCGACGACGGACCCGTACGACCGCAGTCAGGACCTCGCCGGGCACGCCGAGGAGGGCTGCGGCGTGGTGTCCCGCACCTGACCTTCCTGACCCATCGCTGCACGGTGCGCGGGGGCGGCCCGCCCGGCTGTGACTCGTCCGCGCCGGGACCTGGCCCCGGCTACGACTCGTCGCCCCCGCACAACCCCCGCAGCACCACCCCGCACCGTCGTGCGTACGCCTGCTGCAGGCCGCGGGTCGCCGGGCCGCCGGCCCTCGCGTACCACTTCGCGCCGCGGCTGAAGGCGGAGACCGTCAGCCAGACCGTGCCGTCTCCCGTGCGGTCGACGACGAAGGACTCCTCGCCGCATTCGGGGTGGCCGGGGAGGGTGCCGTACGCCCAGCCGGCCCGCCGGTGTTCGTCCACCGTCCAGACCACGCGGCAGGGGGCTTTTATGAGGCCGGCCAGGGTGACCGTGACGTCCACGTCGGGGGCCGCCCGGTCCGCGGTGGTGTCCATGCCCACGCCCAGGGCGCGGTGCATCTCCCAGGTCAGGACCGCTTCGGCGGCTCGGCGGAAGACCTCGTGGCCCTCGCCGAGGCGGGTGCGGACGTGGAGGGAGTGGAAGCCCGCGGGGCAGTGGCCGGGGCGGTCGCGGGTCGCGCCGACATCGTCGTACGTGAAGTCCTTCGAAGACATGGGAGCCAAGAGTAGGGCGGTACCCGGGGATGCCTTCGTCCCGGGTACCGCCCTGTCTCGACTATGTGTTCGTCAGGCGACGTTGACGGCCGTCCAGGCCGCCGCCACGGCCTTGTACTCGGTGCTGGTCGAGCCGTACAGCGCCGACGCCGCGCTCAGGGTCGCCGTGCGGGCGCCCGAGTAGGTGGTCGTCGAGGTCATGTAGGTCGTCAGCGCCTTGTACCAGATCTGGACGGCCTTGGCGCGTCCGATGCCGGTGAGGGTGGAGCTGTTGTAGGTCGGGGAGTTGTAGCTGACCCCGTTGATGGTCCGGCTGCCGCTGCCCTCGCTGAGCAGGAAGAAGAAGTGGTTCGCCGGGCCGGACGAGTAGTGCACGTCCAGGTTCTTCAGCGAGGACGACCAGTAGTTGGCCGAGCCGCCGTCCTTGCTGGGCTGGTCCATGTAGCGCAGCGGGGTGCCGTCGCCGTTGATGTTGATCTTCTCGCCGATGAGGTAGTCGCCGACGTCGGAGGTGTTCGCCGCGTAGAACTCGACGGCGGTGCCGAAGATGTCGGAGGTCGCCTCGTTGAGGCCGCCGGACTCGCCCGAGTAGTTCAGGCCCGCCGTGTTGGAGGTGACGCCGTGCGTCATCTCGTGGCCGGCCACGTCCAGCGAGGTCAGCGGGTGGGTGTTGCTCGACCCGTCGCCGTACGTCATGCAGAAGCAGCTGTCGTCCCAGAAGGCGTTCACGTAGGCGTTGCCGTAGTGGACGCGGGAGTACGCGGCGACGCCGTTGTTCTTGATGCCGCTGCGGCCGAACGTCGACTTGTAGAAGTCCCAGGTCGCCTGCGCGCCGTAGGCGGCGTCGACCGCGGCCGTCTGGTCCGTGGTCGAGCTGGAGGCGGCGCCGGTGCCCCACGTGTCGTCGGCGTCGGTGAACAGGGTGCCCGCCGAGGAGGTCGTGGCGTGCGCCTTGTTGTACGTCTTGTGGCCGCCGCGCGTACCGTCGGTCAGCTGGTACGTCGAGCCCGAGAGGGTCGTGCCGAGGGTCACCGTGCCCGAGTAGAGGCTCTTGCCGGTGCCGGTCTCGATGCCCTGGTACTCGTACAGCTTCTTGCCGGTGGCGGCGTCGGTGATGACGTGCAGCTCGTTCGGGGTGCCGTCCTCCTGGAGCCCGCCGACGACCGTCTCGTAGGCGAGGACCGGCTTGCTGCCGTTGCCCGCCCAGATCACCTTGCGGGGCGCGTCGCTGGCCTCGGTGCTGGCGGAGCCGGCGTCCTTGGCGAGGGTCAGGGCCTGCTTCTCGGCCTTGGCGGCGGTGACGACCGGGGTGAGCGAGGCGACCTTGATGGTGGTGCTGGTCGCCTTGGTGACACCCTTGTTCGCGCCCGCGGCCGACTCGTGGACGACCAGGTCGCCGCCGAGGACCGGCAGACCCGCGTAGGTCCGCTCGTAGCGCGTGTGGACCGTGCCGTCCGCGTCCTTCACGACGTCGCGCACGACCAGCTTCTCCTGGGCGCCGAGGCCTATCTCCTGCGCCGTCTCGGGCGCGTCGGCCTGCTTGTCCTGGATCAGGGCGGTGCGGGCGGCCGGGGCCAGCGCGGTGGGCACGGCGAGGGGCGTCGCAGCGGTGGCGTCCGCCGGGGTCTGGGCGGCGGCGGTACCGGCGGTCAGGCCGGTGGTGACCAGGGCTCCGGCCGCGACGGCGGTGGCGATGGCCAGAGTGGTGCGCTTGTGACGCGCGTAGAGGGAGGTCACACAAGCTCCTTGGATGTGGGGGTGCCCGGGCAGCGTGGGGTGGCTGTCCGTGACTGCTGTGAAGTTGTGCGGCGGGTGACAGGAAGACTGGCATCAAGGCGCGTACATGTCAGGACCCCGAAGTGATGTTGGCTGAAAATCAACGGCTGGATGAACGTTGCCGGAATGTAAACGGACTTGACCTGGGTCAAAGGCCAACAGGGCGTAGGTAAGGCACCGGCAAAAAGGGGACGCCGCCCCGGAGGAGTCGAGACTCCGGGACGGCGTCCTGTACAAGGCCCGTCGGTCTGCTGTGCCCGAACCCTGTGGGGCCTGTGACCTACGGGAAGGTCACTTTCCAGCTGTTGATGTAGCCGGTGTCCTGGGCCGCGTTGTCCTGGACCCGCAACTTCCAGACCCCGTTGGCGACCTCGGAGGACGCGTTCACGGTGTACGTGGTGTTGATGTTGTCCGTGCTGCCGCCGGTGCCGTACGCCTTCAGCGTGTAGGCCGTGCCGTCGGGTGCGAGCAACTGCACCTGGAGGTCACCGATGTAGGTGTGGACGATGTTGACCGCCACCGCCAGGTTCGAGGGCGCGTTGCCGGTCCGGCCGGAGACGGTGACCGAGGAGGTGACCGCTGCCCCGTTGTCCGGAATCGATACGTCGGCGGTGTTCTCGAAGGAGGTGCCGCCACCGCCGCCCCCGCCGTCGGAACGGGCGCCGACCGCGACGCCGGCCCACGCGTCCTGTACGGCCTTGTACTCGGCGGAGGTCGTGCCGTACAGCTCACCGGTCGCCGCCAGCGTGCCGGTGCGGGCCGCCGCGTAGTTGGTGGTCGTGGTGAACTTCGTGGTCAGCGCGCGGAACCAGATCTTCTCCGCCTTGTCGCGGCCGATGCCGGTGACCGGCAGGCCGTCCGCGGTGGCCGAGTTGTAGGTGACACCGTTGATGGTCTTGGTGCCGCTGCCCTCCGACAGGAGGTAGAAGAAGTGGTTCGCCGGGCCGGACGAGTAGTGGACGTCGACCGATCCGATCCCCGAGTACCAGCTGTCCTTCGACGCGCCGTCCTTGCTCGGCTTGTCCATGTAGCGCAGCGGCGAGCCGTCGCCGTTGATGTCGATCTCCTCGCCGATGAGGTAGTCACCGACGTCGGAGGCGTTCGCCGCGTAGAACTCCACGGCGGTGCCGAAGATGTCCGAGGTCGCCTCGTTGAGGCCGCCGGACTCGCCCGAGTAGTTCAGGCCCGCCGTGTTGGAGGTGACGCCGTGCGTCATCTCGTGCCCGGCCACGTCGATGGACGTCAGCGGGTGGGTGTTGCCGGAGCCGTCGCCGTACGTCATGCAGAAGCAGCTGTCGTCCCAGAACGCGTTGACGTACGCGTTGCCGTAGTGCACGCGCGAGTACGCGGCGACGCCGTTGCCCTTGATGCCGCTGCGGCCGTGCACGTTCTTGTAGTAGTCCCAGGTCAGGGCCGCGCCGTAGTGGGCGTCCGCGCCCGCGGTCTCCAGGTTGGACGCGGCGCCGGTGCCCCAGACGTCGTCGGAGCCCGAGAAGAGCGTGCCGGTGCCGGAGCTGCCCCGGTTGAGGTTGTACGTCTTGTGGCTGCCGCGCGTGCCGTCGGTCAGGTTGTACGTCGACCCCGACTGCGTGGTGCCGAGGGTCACCTGGCCGCTGTACATCGTGTTGCCGGTGCCGGTCTCGATGCCCTGGTACTCGTAGAGCTTCGCGCCGGTGGTGGCGTCGGTGATGACGTGCAGCTCGTTCGGGGTGCCGTCCTCCTGGAGGCCGCCGACGACCGTCTCGTACGCCAGGACCGGGGTGCCGTTCGCCGCCCAGATCACCTTGCGCGGGGCGCGGTCGGTGTCCGCCCGCTCGGCGCCGGCGGCCGTGGCCAGGCTCAGCGCCTGCTTCTGCGCCTTGGCCGCGCTGAAGGTGGGCGAGAGCGAGGCGACCTTGATGGCGGCCTTGGTGGCCTTGGTGACGCCCTCGGTGGCGCCGGACTTCGCGGTCTCGACGACCAGGTCGCCGCCGAGGACCGGCAGACCGCCGTAGGTGCGCTCGTAGCGGGTGTGCAGGGTGCCGTCGGCGTCCTTGACGACGTCACGGACGACGAGCGCCTCCTTGGCGCCGAGGCCCAACTCCTTTGCGGTGGACGCCTTGTCGGCGTCCGCGTCACGTATCAGCGCGGCACGCTGGGCGGGGGTGAGGCGCACGGACTCGGCGCCCGGGTTGACCTGACCGGCCGCCTGCGGTGCCTTCACCGGGGCGGCGGTCGCGGCGCCGGACTGCACGGCGGCGGCGATGAGCGCGGAGACGCCGACGAGGGCGACGGCCGCGGCACGACGGGAGGTGCTGTGGGGGGTGCGTCTGCGAGAGGGACTGCTGCTCAACACTGACTCCTTCTGCGCGGCCACGGGTCACGCGGCCAGGGGAGACCCGACGGCGGGTGAGCCGTGCGGGCACGACAGAGGCGGTACGCAGAACAAAGGCGGAACGTGGAGCGGGCTTAGCTGTGGGGTTGCTGTGAACCAGCAGTGGGAAGAGTGGCAGTGGATTGCGCTATCTGTCAGGAGCGCGTCAGGAAGTTGGCCGGAAACAGTTCGTTGTCCGGTAGTTCATGTTCGATATGCGGTCGATTGGCCGACAGGTCATGTCGAGCGGAAGGCAGGACGTGGCGGGCCGAGCGGACGGACGGACGTCTCGAGCGGGCGGCCGAGCGGGCGGACGTGTCGAGCGGTCGGCGGGGACTGGGGTCAGGCGAGCCCCAGCTCGTGCCGCCACCGCCAGGCGGGCTTCAGGCAGGCGCGGCCCGCGGTCGGGGTCCCCGGGTGCTCCGCGTACCCCAGCACGCCCTCCTCGGTGAACGGGATGCCCCAGCAGCCGGTACGAGGGCTGTTGAACCACACGGCGGGCCGGTCCACGAACTCCTGCGCCCCGAGCCTCTTCTCCGGCGCGAGCCGGTGGTCCGGCCGGGTGGACCGGCACGGCTGCCCTGCCCGTTTCCCGGCCGGGGCGAACGGCGGATCAGGGTTCGGTCCGCTCCCCGTGCCAGGTCCGCCAGAGTGCCGCGTACGCCCCGTCCGCCGTCACCAGCGCGTCGTGCGTGCCGAGTTCGGTGAGACGGCCGTCCTCCATCACGGCGACCCGGTCGGCGTCGTGCGCGGTGTGCAGGCGGTGGGCGACGGCGATGACGGTCCGGCCCCGGAGCACGGCGGCCAGTGCCCGCTCGGTGTGCCGGGCGGTAGCCGGATCCAGCAGCGCCGTCGCCTCGTCCAGGATCAGCGTGTGCGGATCGGCCAGCACCACCCGGGCCAGCGCGAGTTGCTGGGCCTGCGAGCCGTCCGTACGGACACCGCCCCCGCCGAGCACGGCGTCGAGGCCGCCGGGCAGCTCCCGGACCCAGTCGGCGGCACCGACCGCGGCCAGCGCCGCCCACAACTGCCCGTCGCCCGCCGCCGGTTCGGCGATCAGGAGGTTGTCGCGGACCGTACCGAGGAAGACGTGGTGCTCCTGGGTGACCAGCACGACCTGCCGGCGCAGCGTCTCGGGCGCCAGCTCCGCGACCGGCACCCCGCCCACCGTCACCGTGCCCGCGCTCGGCGCGTCCACGCCCGCGAGCAGCCTGCTCAGCGTGGTCTTGCCCGCACCCGACGGGCCGACCACCGCGAGCCGCTCACCGGGCCGCACCGTCAGATCGACCCCGCGCAGCACCTCGCCGCCGCGCTCGTAGGCGTACCGCACGCCCGTCACGTCGATCCGGTCGTCCGCCGGAGCGGGCGCCCCGCCGTCCGGCTCGGCGCGCGGCGCCCCGGCCAGGCCCTCCACCCGGGCGAACGAGGCGCCACTGCTCTGGAGTTGCTCGACACGCAGCAGGATCTGGTCGAGCGGTTCGGTGAACTGCCGCAGATACAGCGCGGCCGCCACCACCGCGCCCAGGCTCATCGCGCCCCGCGCGTGCAGCGCGCCGCCCAGCAGCAGCACGCCCGCCACCGGCAGCGAGTACGACACCTCGATCACCGGGAAGAACACCGAACGCAGGTGGAGCGTACGGAAGCGGGTGCGGCGCGAGATCTCCAGCGCGTCCCGGCTTGCCGCCGTCCGCCGCTCCTGGAGCCGGAACGCCTCGACCGTGCGCGCCCCGGACGCGGTGGCGGCGACGATCTCGGCGACCTCGGAGGTGGCCGCGCCCTCGGCGAGGTAGGCCGCGCGCGCCCGCCGCAGATACCAGCGCAGCGCGAACCAGATCGGCGTCAGCCCCAGCACTCCGATCGCCCCGAGCAGCGGGTCGATCACGAACACCGCGCCGAGCGTGAACAGCGCCTGGACCGTGCAGACCAGCAGCTCCGGCCCGGCGTCCCGCAGGGTGGTGCCCACGGCCGCCACGTCGGCGGTGCCGCGCGTGGTCAGATCGCCGGTGCCGGCCCGCTCCACGACCGACGCGGGCAGCGCGAGCGCCCGCCCGACGAACTCCTCCCGCACCCGCGCCAGCGTCCGCTCACCGAAGCGGTGGCCCGCGTACCGGGCCCAGCGGGCCAGCAGCAGCTGCGCCAGCGCGCAGACCAGGATGGCCGCCGCGAGCCGGTCCACGGCCCCGGTGCCGTGTCCGGCCCGCACCTCGTCGATGATCCGACCCAGCAGCCATGGCCCGGCCAGGCCGGTCCCGGCGGCGAGCACGTTCAGGGCGAGGGCGGCTCCGAAGGCCCGCCGGTCGGCCCGCAACAGCCGGACCGCCGCCCGCCGCACGTCACCGGGCTCGGCGACCGGCAACCGGCCCGAGCCCTCGTCGACCACCGTCACCGCACGACCTCCTCGGCTCCGGCACCGGCACCCGTTTCCGGATCGCTGTCCTCGGATTCGCGGGCCACCAAGGACCGGTATCCCGGTTCCCGTTCCAGCAGGTCGTGGTGGTGGCCGGTTGCCGTCACCTTTCCGTCGACCAGGTAGTGGACGGTGTCCGCCTGGGCGAGGAGCAGTGGGGAGGTGGTGGTCACCACCGTGGTCCGGCCGGTCCGTGCCGCGCGCAGCCGCTGGGCGACCGCCGCCTCCGTGTGCGCGTCGAGCGCCGATGTCGGCTCGACGGCCAGCAGCGTCCCGGGGTCGGCGAGCAACGCCCGCACCAGCCGGACCCGTTGCCGCTGGCCGCCGGAAAGGCTGCGGCCCTGCGCGGTCACGGGTGACTCGAGCCCCTCCGGCAGGCCCTGCACGATGTCGTCGGCGGCCGCCGCCCGCACCGCCCGTCCGACGTCCGCCGGGGAGGGCGCACGTCGTCCGCCCACCACCTCGCGCAGACTCCCGGCGAACAGGTCGGCCTCGTTGTCGGCGACCAGGATCCGGTCCCTGACCTGGTCCAGCGGGACGGCGTCCAGCCGTACCCCGCCCCAGGTGGCGTCCGTGGGGCCGTACCGGCCGAGCCGGTCCACGACGGCGGTCACCTCCGTGTGCCGGGCGCCGACCAGCGCGGTCAGCCGGCCCGGTGCCACCCGCACACCCGACACGGGGTCGTGCAGCACCGACGGCTCGACGGGCGCGTCGGCGACACCGGTGCCGGTGCCGGTGCCGGTGCCCGTGCTGGTGTCGGTGTCGGTGTCGGTGTCGGTGTCGGGGGCCGGCTTCAGCCTTAGCAGCCGTACGACGCGCCGGGCGGCCACCACGCCCCGGCTGAGCTGGTAGCCCATGTCGACGAGGAACGCCACCGGGCCGATCAGGACGGCGACATAGCCGTACACCGACACCAACTCGCCGACGGTCAGGTCCCCCTGGGCGGCGAGCCGGGCCGCCAGCCAGGTCACCACGGCGAGGAACAGCGTCGGCAGGCCCACCCCGAGCGCCTGCATCCAGCTGGTGACCGCGCCGACCCGGTAGCCCTGCGCCCGCAGCCGCTGCGAGTCGCGGTCGAAGGAGGCCGCGAACAGCTCCTTGCCACCGAGCCCGTTGAGCACCCGCAGCCCGCCCGCGAGATCGCCGATCCGCGCGGTGAGCACTCCCTGCCGCTCCCGGTACTCGGTCTCCGTGCCCTGCAACCGCGACATCAGCGGCCCGACCAGCACCGCGACCACCGGCATCCCCAGCAGCACGACCACCGCCAGCAGCGGCGACACCGACAGCAACAGCCCGGCGACGAAGACATAGACGACGACCGAGCCGACGCCCGGCCCGATCACCGTCAGCGCGCCCGCGATCGTGTGCACGTCGCTCACTCCGATGGTGACGACCTCCGCGGCCCCCACCTGGCGCGGCAGCGCGGCGCCGAGCCGCAGCGTGTGCCCGACGACGACCTTGGTGGTGCGGAAGTACCCGTCCATGCGCACCCGGGTCATCGTGCGGTGCCGCATGATGCTCACCCAGGCGTTGAACGCGCCCACCGCGAACAGAGCCGCCGTCCAGCCGGCCAGCGCCGCCGTGTCACCGGGCTCGAGACCGTCGTCCACCGCCTTCGACAGCAGGTACGGCGCCACCGCCATCAGCACCATCCAGACGCTGGCCAGCACCGCCCCGGCCAGCGCCCGCCACGGCTGGCAGCGCACCAGCCATGCCAGGTACGCCCAGCCGCCGCGGCTGTCGGGCGTGCCGGGATCCTCGTACGCGTCGATCATCCACTCGTCCTTCCGGCCCCCGTAGTTCCCCCTGGACGCTCACACCAGACTGTCCCGCCAGGCCCGGTGCAGGTCCGCGAACCGGCCGGTGCCCGCGATCAGTCCGGCCGGGCTGCCGTCCTCGACGATCCGGCCCTGCTCCATGACCAGGACCCGGTCGGCGATCTCCACGGTCGACAGCCGGTGCGCGATCACCACCGCCGTACGGCCCTTCAGCACCGTCGCCATCGCCGCCTGCACGGCCCGCTCGCCCGGGATGTCGAGCGAGCTGGTCGCCTCGTCGAGAATCAGCACCGCCGGGTCGGCCAGCAACGCCCTTGCGAACGCGACGAGTTGCCGCTGTCCGGCGGAGATACGACCACCGCGCTTGCGGACGTCGGTGTCGTAGCCGTCGGGCAGGGCGCTGATGAACTCGTGCGCGCCGATCGCCTTCGCCGCCCGCTCGATCTCCTCCCGGTCCGCGTCCGGCCGGCCGATGGCGATGTTCTCGGCGACCGTGCCGGAGAACAGGAACGCCTCCTGCGTCACCATGACCACCCCGCGCCTCAGTTCGGGCACGGCCAGCTCGCGCAGGTCGACCCCGTCCAGCAGCACCCGCCCCGCGGAGGGGTCGTAGAAGCGGGCGAGCAGCTTGGCCAGCGTGGACTTGCCCGCGCCGGTCGAGCCGACCACGGCGACGGTCTGTCCGGCGGGCAGGGTCAGATCGAAGCGGGGGAGGATCTCGCCACCCGTGCGGTAGCCGAAGGACACCCCGTCGAAGACGACCTCCCGGCCGGGCAGTTCGCCCGCCGGCGGCGGGAGTTCCCGCGGTGTGGACGGCTCGGGCACGGACGGCGTCTGCGCGAGCAGCCCCGCGATCTTCTCCAGCGAGGCGGCCGCAGACTGGTAGGAGTTGAGGAACATGGCGAGCCGGTCTATCGGGTCGTACAGCCGCCGCAGATACAGGACGGCCGCCGCCAGCACCCCCAGTTCCAGCGAGCCTTCGGTCACCCGGGTGGCGCCCCACAGCACGATCACCGCGACCGCCGTGTTGGCGACCAGCCGCGATCCGGTGACGTACCGGGCCATCTCCAGGAGCGCGTCGCCGTTGATGCGTTCGTGCCGCTGGTTCAGGACGCGGAAGTCGGCGTCGTTGAAGGGCTCGCGGCGGAACGCGCGCACCGGCCGGATGCCGTTCATCGTCTCGACGAACTTCACGATCACGGCCGCGATCGCGGTGGAGCGGGCCCGGAACACCTGCCCGGCGCGCCGCTGGTAGATCCTGACGAGGAGGTACAGCGGCACGAAGGAGGCCACCGCGACGGCCCCGAGGCCCAGGTCCAGCCAGAGCAGCATGGCCGAGATGTAGAGGAACGAGAGGATCACCGTCACGAGTTCCTGGAGGCCCTCGCTGAGCAGTTCGCGCAGCGACTCCACGTCCGTGGTGGAGCGGGAGATCAGCCGGCCCGAGGTGTAGCGCTCGTGGAAGTCGAGGCTCAGCGCCTGCGCGTGCCGGAAGATCCGGCCGCGCAGATCGAGCAGCGCGTCCTGGCTGACCCGGGCGGAGGCGATCAGGAACGCGTACTGGAGTCCGCCGGAGACCAGCGCGCACAGCAGATAGCCGACGCCGACCGCGATCAGCGGCCCGTGGTCGTCGGCCCGGAACGCCGGTACGGCGCGGTCGATGGCGTACGCCACCAGCAGCGGGCCGGCCTGCACGGCCCCCTGCTGGAGCAGCAGCAGGAGCGAGGTGAAGGCGACCCGTGCCCTCATGGGCGCGAGCAGGGAACGCAGCAGCGCGCCCGTGGCGCCGGGCGGGGTGGGCAGGACGTCCTTGTCGAAGGGGTCGTCGACGGCGGTCCGCGGGAGGACTTCGGGGTCGTCGTCGGTGACGGGGGACGTGGTGGTGGGGGCGGTCATCGGCGGTCGGCCTCCTGTTCCCCGAAGTGAGTTCCGGACGGTGTTCCGGACGGCTCTGCGGACCGGGATCCGGACGGTGTTCCGGACATGAGGTGGGCGTACTCGGTGTTGCTGCGCAGCAGTTCGTGATGGGTGCCCACGGCGGTGACGCGCCCGTCGGACAGCAGGGCGACACGGTCGGCGAGGAGCACCGTGGACGGGCGGTGCGCCACGATCAGCGCGGTGGTGTCGGCGAGGACCTGCCGCAGAGCCGCCTCCACGGCCGCCTCGGTGTGCACGTCCAGCGCCGACAGCGGGTCGTCCAGGACGAGGAACCGGGGCTGCCCGACGACGGCTCTGGCCAGCGCGAGGCGCTGCCGCTGCCCGCCGGAGAGACTGAGCCCCTGCTCGCCGACCTGTGTCTCGACGCCCTGCGGCAAGGCGTGCGCGAAGTCCGCCTGGGCCACGCCCAGCGCCCGCTCCAGCGCGACGGCGCCCGCCCCGTCCGCCGCTCCCATGAGGACGTTCTCCCCGACGCTCGCGGAGAACAGGGTCGGCTCCTCGAAGGCGACGGCGACCCGCGAGCGCAGCTCCTCGCGGGACATCGCGGTGATGTCCTCGCCGTCGAGCGTGATGCGGCCGGCGGTCACCTCGTGCAGCCGGGGGACCAGGGCCGTGAGCGTGGTCTTCCCGCTGCCGGTCGCCCCGACCAGCGCCAAGGACTCGCCGGGCCGGATGTGCAGATCGACGCCGTCGAGGGTGGGCGGGGAGTCGGGGGAGGCGTCGGGATAGCGGAAGGTGACGCCGTCGAACCGCAGACCACCGTCGGCCGCGGCGGCCCGCCCGCCCCGGCCCTCGGGATCCTCGGGCGCCTCTTCCATCACCTCGAAGTAGCGCTCCGTCGCCGTCGCCGCCTCCTGGCTCATCGCCAGCAGGAAGCCGATCGAGTCCACCGGCCAGCGCAGCGCGAGCGCCGTGGACAGGAAGGCGACGAGGGTGCCCGCGGACAGCTCGCCGTCCGCCACCTGCACCGTGCCGAGCACCAGCGCCGCCCCGATCGCCACCTCCGGGAGCGTCACGATGACGGCCCAGATCGTGGCCAGCAGCCGCGCCTTGCGCAGCTCCGTGCCGCGCAGCGTCGACGACAGCTCCCGGAAGGCCCGCGCCTGGCTGCGGTGCCGCCCGAAGCCCTTGATGATCCTGATCCCGAGGACGCTCTCCTCGACCACCGTCGTCAGGTCCCCGGCCTGGTCCTGGGCGCGCCGCGCCACGACCGCGTACCGGTTCTCGAAGTACACGCACATCACGACGACGGGGACGGCCGGACCGAGGATGACCAGCCCGAGCGTCCAGTCCTGGAGCAGCATGATGACCACCCCGAAGAGGATCGTCACCGAGTTGACCAGCAGGAACGTCAGCGGGAAGGCGAGGAACATGCGCAGCAGACCCAGGTCGGAGGTCGCCCGGGACAGCAACTGCCCCGAGGGCCACCGGTCGTGGAACGCCACCGGCAGCCGCTGGAGCCGCCCGTAGAGCTCCGCCCGCATCTCCGCCTCGACGTGCGACAGCGGACGCGCCACCAGCCAGCGCCGCAAGCCGAACAGCAGCGCCTCCGCGAACCCGAGCAGCAGCAGACAGAGCGCGCCCAGCCAGACCCCGGCGGTGTCCCGGTCGGCCACGGGGCCGTCCACCATCCATTTCAGGACGAGCGGGATGACCAGCCCCGTACAGGAGGCGAGCACGGCGACGAAGGCGGCCGCGAAGAGCCGTATCCGCACGGGGCGGACGTACGGCCACAGACGCAGCAGGGAGCGTACGGCGGAGCGGTCCTGGGAAGCGGTTGCAGGTGTCCTGGGCATCACCGCGAGCCTACGGACCGGCACTGACAACGCCCACCGAGTTTTGGCCGGACCGGACTCCGCCGCCGGTCCTACGACCTGCGTGTTCGAGGGGTCGTACCCGGCACGTCAACCGATCGGCCGAGGCCCGTTCGAGTGAGCCGGCCGATCCCCTCGCCGCCCGGGGGCCGCCCCGGGCGGCGCTCCGCCCCGTCCGGGGCGCCACTCAGTCGGTGTACGGCAGCAGCCCGGCCGCGGTCCGCTCCCAGGCCGCCTTCAGCTCGGCGAGCAGCTCGGGCCGGTCCGGGGCGAGGTCGGCCTGTTCACGCGCGTCGGCGGCCAGGTTGTAGAGGTGGTCGGTCTTCGTGGCGTCCTGGTAGTACTTCCAGTCCCCGCGGCGCAGCGCCCGGTTGGCCCGGACCCGCCAGAACAGGTCGTGCTCCGGGAGCCGTTCACCGCGCAGCAGGTATCCGGCGAGGCTCGTGCCGTCCAGCGGGTAGGCCGGATCGGGGCGGGGGGCCGCCCGGTCCACCAGGGGCGCCCGCCCGGCGGGGGGGGCGGTTGGGTCGTGGGCTGGCCGGGGGGCGGCGGGGGCGGGCGGGGCGGCGCGGGCGCGCACCACACCGAAAAAAGGGGGCGGGCCGGGGGGGCCGCCCCCGCGCGGAGTGTCCCGGGGGGGCCGCGGGCGGCCGGGGGGGGGGGGGGGGGGGGGGGGGGCGCCCGCCAGTTCCAGCAGGGTCGCCGTCCAGTCGGGGGAGACGTTCGGTTCGTGGCTGACCTGGTGGCCGTCGATGCGGGCGGGCCAGCGGACGATCGTCGGCACCCGGATCCCGCCCTCCAGCAGGACGAACTTCTGGCCGCTGAGCGGCCAGTTGTAGGAGTAGCGCTCACCGCCGTTGTCGCTGGCGAACAGCACCAGCGTGTTCTCCTCCTGGCCGGAGCGGCGCAGCGCGGTGAGGACCTCGCCGACCGCCGCGTCCAGGCTCTCCACCATCTGCGCGTACTTCTCGACCGAGCCGCCGTCGTAGTGGTTGAGGGCCCGGCCGACCTCGGCCTGGGTCTTCGCGGCCCGGATCCTCGCCTCGATCTCGGCGCCCGTCTCGGCGTCGTCCTCCGCGAGCCAGGGCCAGTGCGGGGTGGTGAAGTTGAGGTTCAGCAGCCACGGCCTGTCGTGGTCCCGGCCGACGTACTCGACCGCCCGCTCGGTGAGGACCTCCGTGTAGTAGCGCAGGTCCTTGTACTCGGCGTCCCCCTCGTACAGGTCGTAGTCGCCCAGCTGGCCCAGCTTGGAGAAGTACTCCAGCACGCCTCCGTGGTTGCCGAAGAACTCGTCCCAGCCGGACCTGGTGGGGCTGTAGTCCGGCAGCCAGCCGCAGTGCCACTTGCCGATCAGCGCGGTCGAGTAGCCCGCCTTCTTCAGCAGGGAGGCCAGGGTGGGGTGGTTCGGGTCCAGGCCCTGGGTCCTGTTGGCGATCGGCTCGGCCAGCCCGCCCTTCGTGCGTCCGGGGTACCGCCCGGTGTACAGGCTGAACCGGGTGGGGGAGCAGGTCGCCGACCCCGAGTACGCGTCGGTGAAGCGCACTCCCTGCCGGGCCAGCCGGTCCAGGTTCGGCGTCCTGATGTGCGGGGCGCCGTAGGACGACAGGTCGGCCCAGCCCAGGTCGTCACCGAGGATGACCAGGAGGTTGGGGCGCTCGCCCTTCGCGGCGGCGGGACGGGCTCGGAACGGCTGTTCGGCGGGGGCCGCCTCGGCGGCGGTGGCGGTACCGGCGACGGCGGTGACGGCGCCACCGCCGACGAGACCGCCGAAGCTACGGCGGGACATCTCGGTCATGGGGGTCCTCGGTGCGGAAGGCGAAGGTGGGGGGTGGCCTGGGCGCTGCGTCCATGTGATCAGCCGTCCCGTCCCGGGACCAGGAATCCGCCGGGGAGTTCACGGTCCTGAAACGTTGTCCCACCCCGCCACCCGCAGCAGCAGCACCGTCCGCCCCGGCACCGTGACCGGCATCCCCGCCCGGTGCGTCATCCCCGGCGCCTCCCCCTGCTCCTCGCTCGACGTGTCGACGAGCACCTCGTACCGCTCCGCCCACGGCGCCCCCGGCAGGACGAAGCTCACCGGCCGGTCCCCGGCGTGCAGGACGGCGAGGAAGCTGTCGTCGGTGATCGGCACGCCCCGCTCGTCCCGGCCCGGAATGTCCCGTCCGGACAGATACATCCCGAGGGTCGCCGCGGGCGCGTACCAGTCCCCTTCGGTCATCTCCGTGCCCCGCTCGGTGAACCAGGCGAGGTCCCGCAGCCCGTCCGCCGAATGCGCCCGCCCGGAGAAGAAGGCGCGGCGGCGGAGCACCGGGTGCCGGTGGCGCAGCGCGATCAGCCGGGCGGTCAGGTCGAACAGGGCCCGCCATCCCGGCTCCTCGAGCAGCCCCCAGTCCACCCAGCTGATCTCGTTGTCCTGGCAGTAGGCGTTGTTGTTGCCCCGCTGGGTGCGCCCCAGCTCGTCGCCCGCGACCAGCATCGGCACCCCCGTCGACAGCAGCAGCGTCGTCAGCAGGTTCCGCAGTTGCCTGCGCCGCAGCGCCAGGACCGGTTCGTCGGCCGTCTCGCCCTCGGTGCCGCCGTTCCAGGAGCGGTTGTCGTTCGTGCCGTCCCGGTTGCCCTCGCCGTTGGCCTCGTTGTGCTTGCGGTCGTACGACACCAGGTCGCGCAGGGTGAAGCCGTCGTGCGCGGTCACGAAGTTGACCGACGCGTAGGGCCGGCGCCCGCCCCACGCGTACAGGTCGCTCGACCCCGACAGCCGGTAGCCCATCTCCCGTACGTCCGGCAGCGACTGCCGCCAGAAGTCCCGTACGGCGTCGCGGTAGCGGTCGTTCCACTCCGTCCACAGGGGCGGGAAGGCGCCCACCTGGTAGCCGCCCGAGCCGACGTCCCAGGGTTCGGCGATCAGCTTCACCCGGCGCAGCACCGGGTCCTGCGCGATCACCGCGAGGAACGGGGACAGCATGTCGACGTCGTGCATGGAGCGGGCCAGCGCCGCCGCCAGGTCGAACCGGAAGCCGTCGACGCCCATCTCCGTCACCCAGTAGCGCAGCGAGTCGGTGATCAGCCTCAGCACATGGGGCTGGACCACGTGCAGGGTGTTCCCGCAGCCGGTGTAGTCGGCGTACCTGCGCGCGTCCGACTGCACCCGGTAGTAGCCCCGGTTGTCGATGCCCTTCAGCGACAGCGTCGGCCCCAGCTCGCCGGCCTCCGCCGTGTGGTTGTAGACGACGTCGAGGATCACCTCGATGCCGGCCGCGTGCAGGGCGCGCACCATCCGTTTGAACTCGCCGACCTGCCCGCCCGTCGTCCCGGCGGAGGCGTACGCGGCGTGCGGGGCGAAGTAGCCGATGGAGTTGTAGCCCCAGTAGTTCTTCAGCCCCCTGCGCAGCAGATGGTCCTCGTGCGCGAACTGGTGGACGGGCAGCAGCTCCACCGCCGTGACGCCCAGTTTCACCAGGTGCTCCACGGCCGCCGGGTGCGCCAGACCGGCGTAGGTGCCGCGCAGTTCCTCCGGGATCCCCGGGTGCAGCCGGGTGAAGCCGCGCACATGCAGCTCGTAGATCACCGAGTCCGCCCAGGGCGTCTTCGGGCGGCGGTCGTCGGCCCAGTCGTCGTCATCGTGCACGACGACGCCCTTGGGGACGTGCGGTGCCGAGTCCCGTTCGTCGCGCACGGTGTCGGCGACCTGCTGCTGGGGCCAGTCACGGACATGTCCGTAGACCTCCGGCGGCAGGCTGAACTCGCCGTCCACCGCCCTGGCGTACGGGTCCAGGAGCAGTTTCGCCGGGTTCCAGCGGCCGCCGGTCCACGGGTCCCAGCGGCCGTGCACCCGGTAGCCGTAGCGCTGGCCCGGCATGATCCCGGGCACGAAGCCGTGCCAGATCTCGTGCGTGAGCTCGGTGAGGCGGGCACGGGTCTCCCGGCCGGTCTCGTCGAACAGGCACAGTTCGACCGACTCCGCCCCACCCGCCCACAGCGCGAAGTTGGTGCCCGCGACCCCGTCCGGGCCGACCCGGAACCGGGCGCCCAGTGGTGTGGACGCGCCCGGCCACACGGGTGGACCGGGCACCTTGCGCGACGCACCGTTCATGACGGTGTCCGGCGTGGCGCGTTCCGCCACCGCCTCCTGCTCGGCTGCGCTGGACACCGTTCAGCCTCCCGCGGCTCATGGAACGACGTGGGAAAAGAGCGCGCGGTGTCCCGGCCGCGGCTCCCCGTCGCGTCGTCCTCCCACCATTTCTGCCCAGAGCGGCCCTCGCACTCACGTTTCCCCGGAGCGTGCCCGATCGTTGGGCACCATGTGAGGCACGTACAAGGGCGCGCACGGCGCGCGGGGGTCGCACTGGCCGCCGTACTGACATGGGCAGGACTACTGGCCGGGGCCGCCGGTTGCACCGGCGAGGACAGCCGGAGCGGACTCGACCGGGTGCTCGGCAAACCGCCGGCCCCCGAGGACGTCATCCGAGTCACCCCGGCGGACGGAACGAAAGGGGTACGGCCCGAGGAGCGGCTGTTGGTGCGGGTGCCGGGCGGGCGGCTGGAGTCCGTGAAGGTCGTCAGGTCGCAGGACGCCCAGGAGACCCCGGTCCCGGGCAGGATCACCGCGGACGGATCGAGCTGGCGGCCGGACGACGACCGGCTCGGGCTCGCCGCCCGCTACACCGTCGACGCCGTCGCCCTGGACGGCGACGGGAACCGCTCGGCCCGGCACACCACTTTCACCACCTACGTCCCCGAAGAGCGCTTCATCGGCTACGTCACCCCGGAGAACCGCTCCACCGTGGGTACCGGGATGATCGTCTCGCTGGAGTTCAACCGGGAGATCGACGACCGGGCCGCGGTCCAGCGCGCCGTCCGGGTCACGGCCGAACCCGCGGTGGACATCCGGCCGCACTGGTTCGGGGACACCCGGCTCGACTTCCGGCCCGAGGAGTACTGGGCGCCCGGCACCCGGGTCACCGTCACGCTCGGGCTGCGGGACGTCGAGGGGGCGCCCGGTGTCTACGGGCTCCAGGACAAGTCGTTCTCCTTCACCGTCGGCCGCAGCCAGGTGTCCCTGGTGGACGCGGCGAAGCACACCATGCAGGTGCGGCGCGACGACGAACTGCTGGCCACCGTGCCGATCACGGCCGGGGCGCCGAAGAACACCACCTACAACGGGAAGATGGTGGTGACCGAGATGCTGGAGCTGACCCGGATGAACGGCGCCACGGTCGGCTTCAAGAAGGCGAACGGCAAGGGCGAGTACGACATTCCGGACGTGCCGCACGCCATGCGGCTGACGAGCTCCGGCACCTTCCTGCACGGCAACTACTGGGCGGAGGACGTCTTCGGCCGGGTCAACGTGAGCCACGGCTGCGTGGGCCTCAGGGACGTCAAGGGCGGCGCGTCGGACACGCCCGCGGGCTGGTTCTTCGACCGCTCGCTCGTCGGTGACGTCATCGAGGTCGTGCACAGCAAGGACAAGCAGGTCGCCCCGGACAACGGGCTCGGCGGCTGGAACATGACCTGGAAGGAGTGGATCGCCGGCGGCGTCCTGAAATGACCTCGCCCTCCGATGCAACCTTCCCCGCGTTCGCACGGTCCTAGTTGGGACTGAACGGTGACAATCTTGGCCCGTCCAGGCCGTTGACCTTGTGGTTAATATGCGGCGAACGCGGGGGACGCGTCGCGGTGCGGGCCCGGGGAGGGCCCGGGGGAGTGGGGAGAACGACTTTGAACGTGCGACCGATATCGGGGGCGTCGGTTGGCGGGCGCTCGCGCGGCCGCGACAAGCGGTTGGCGCTGATCGTCGGCGGGCTGCTGCTGGCCGTCACGGCCTGCGGCGGGGGCGGGGACTCGGACTCCGGGTCCGCGAAGGACGCGGGCTCCGAAGGCAAGGGCGCTTCGGCCGCCGCCGAGAGCAAGCAGTCCGAGGCGGTCGTGACCATCGCCCCGAAGACCGGTGCCAAGGACGTCGACACCAGCGGCGCCCTGAAGGTGACCGCCGCCAAGGGCAAACTGACCGAGGTCGTCGTCAAGGACGACAAGGGGACGGCGGTGGCCGGCACGATCTCCGCGGACGGCGTCGGCTGGACGCCGGCCACGCACCTCGCGGGGTCCACCAAGTACCAGGTGCACGCGGTCGCGAAGGACTCCGAGGGCCGCACGGCCGCCGAGGACTCGTCCTTCACCACGCTGAGCCCGCAGAACACCTTCACCGGCAACTTCACGCCCGAGGACGGGTCCACCGTCGGTGTCGGCATGCCGTTCTCGGTGCGCTTCACCCGGGGCATCACCCACCCGGACGACGTGAAGAAGGCCATCACCGTCACGACCGTGCCGGCCGTCGACGTCCAGGGCCACTGGTTCGGCAACGACCGGCTCGACTTCCGTCCCGAGAAGTACTGGAAGGCCGGCACCAAGGTCACCGTGAAGCTGAACCTCGACGGCGTCGAGGGCCGCAAGGGCGTCTACGGCAAGCAGGCCAAGACGGTCTCCTTCACCATCGGCCGCGACCAGGTGTCCGTCGTGGACGCCAAGAAGCACACGATGAAGGTCACGCAGGAGGGCAAGGTCGTCAAGACCATTCCGGTGACCACCGGCAAGTCCGGCTACGCGACCTGGAACGGCCAGATGGTCATGAGTGAGAAGTTCACCGTGACCCGCATGAACGGCGACACGGTCGGCTACGACGGCGAGTACGACATCAAGGACGTCCCGCACGCCATCCGCCTGACCGACTCCGGCACCTTCGTGCACGGCAACTACTGGGGCGGCGACGCCTTCGGCAACTACAACGCCAGCCACGGCTGCATCGGCCTGCGGGACGTGCGCGGCGGCTACGACAGCGGCGTGCCGGCCGCGTGGTTCTTCAACCACTCGATGGTCGGCGACGTGGTGGTCGTGAAGAACTCCACCGACCCGACGGTCGACCCGGCCAACGGCCTCAACGGCTGGAACATCCCGTGGGCGGAGTGGACCAAGTAGCGGTTCCCGGGTAACTCCGGGCGGGCGGGCCCGGTGCTGTGACAAACGGCACCGGGCCCGTTGTGGTTAGTGGTGGTTAACCTGCTGCCATGACCGTGAATCTCGAAGTCGCCGACGGCGTCGGCACGCTGCGTCTCGACCGCCCGCCCATGAACGCGCTGGACGTGGCCACCCAGGACCGGCTCAAGGAGCTCGCCGAGGAGGCGACCCGTCGTGACGACGTGCGCGCGGTCGTCGTGTACGGCGGCGAGAAGGTGTTCGCGGCGGGCGCGGACATCAAGGAGATGCAGGAGATGGACCACACCGCGATGGTCCTGCGCGCCCGCGCCCTCCAGGACTCCTTCACGGCGGTGGCCCGCATCCCCAAGCCGGTCGTCGCGGCGGTGACCGGCTACGCGCTGGGCGGCGGCTGCGAGCTCGCGCTGTGCGCGGACTTCAGGATCGCCGGGGACAACGCCAAGCTCGGCCAGCCGGAGATCCTGCTCGGGCTGATCCCCGGCGCCGGCGGCACCCAGCGCCTCTCCCGACTGGTCGGCCCCTCCAAGGCGAAGGACCTGATCTTCACGGGCCGGATGGTGAAGGCCGACGAGGCGCTGACCCTGGGCTTGGTTGACCGGGTCGTCCCGGCCGCCGACGTGTACACGGAGGCGCACCGCTGGGCCGCGAAGCTGGCGCAGGGTCCGGCGATCGCGCTGCGGGCCGCGAAGGAGTCGATCGACACCGGTCTGGAAACCGACATCGAGACGGGTCTGGCGGTCGAACGGAACTGGTTCGCGGGTCTGTTCGCGACTCCTGACCGCGAGATCGGCATGCGCAGCTTCGTCGAGGAAGGCCCGGGCAAGGCCAAGTTCCTGTGAGAGAGGTCTCCTTCAAACTCCCCGGAATCACTTGCAATTGACGGGGCGTCTCATCCGGGTCCCTCGATGGGGCGGTTTATGGGAACCCTAAGGCGACCTTAAGCCTGCCTTGTCGAGTGGCCCCGCCGAGCGTCTCCCGGCGAGTTGTCGCCGCAGGTCAGTCCCGGTTTGTCGGGCTTTGAGCTGCCCCCGGCATATGCCGTTCCATCCATCCGGAACGGTGGATTCCGGGGTGCGTATTCCGTCGGAACGGCCCCGGAGGGGGCTCCGGGCGGCCATGATGGGGGCATGGCGGGGCTGGAGGGCATCGAACAGCCGCGGGGACCGAGCCGTGCGACCGCGGCGCGCTGGTCGCCTGCGGTCGAGGACGAACGGGCGTTGAAGGCGCTGGAGTTGTTCGGCAACCCGACGGACGGCGAGGTTCCGCTGCCGTCCCGCCCCGAGTCCGCCGCCACGGCCCGCCGACTGGCCCAGGTCGTCGTCCTGCGCCAGTGGGGACTGACCCCCAAGATGACCGAGGACGCGGTCCTCCTCGTCTCCGAACTCGTCGGCAACGCCGTACGGCACACCGGTGCCCGGGTCTTCGGCCTCCGGATGCGGCGCCGACGCGGCTGGATCCGCGTCGAGGTCCGCGATCCCTCCCGGGGGCTGCCCTGTCTGATGCCCGTCCAGGAACTGGACGTCAGCGGGCGGGGGCTGTTCCTCGTCGACAAACTCTCCGACCGCTGGGGCGTGGATCTGCTGCCCCGGGGCAAGACGACATGGTTCGAGATGCGGGTCGCCGACCGCTAGTGCCGCCGGCGGTCGGCCGGGTGTGTGCGGGTGCGTCTCGGTGCCGTCCTCCGGGGGCTGCCGCCCCCGTGCCCCCGCTTCGGCCCTGAACGGGCCTCGTCCTCAATCGCCGGACGGGCTCGATGCGGCGCCGCCGTCCCCGAGCCGCGCGCCGGGTGTGGTGTTCTCGGTCGGCGGGTGCCGTCAATGGCCGGAATTGCCCCATATTCGCCCTTAAATGGTGCGGGTGACCACATCCGACCGTCGTTCCGTGCTGCGGGCGGGCGCCGGGCTCGTCGCCGGGGGTGCGTTCGCGGCCGCGTGCTCGCCCTTCACGTCCCCCTCCGGCGCCGTCGCCCCGCATGCCCCCGCCTCCGCCTCCCCGGGCCCCGCGTCCTCCACCCGCACGCCCAAGGCCCCCGCCCGACCGCTCGCCGCCCCCGCGCCGCGTGCCTTTCCCCGGCAGCCCGTGCAGATCAGTCACGGTCCGAGCGGTCGGTCCCGGGTCGCTCTCACCTTCCACGGTCAGGGGGAGCCCTCCGTCGCCCGGGCGCTGCTCGGGGAGGCCGAGCGGCACGGCGCGCGGGTCACCGTGCTGGCCGTCGGGTCCTGGCTCGACGCGCACCCCTACCTCGCCCGCCGGATCCTCGACGGCGGCCACGACCTCGGCAACCACACCCAGCGCCATCTGGACATCAACGCCATGCCGGAGGCCGAGGCGGCGGCCGAGATCACCGGATGCGCCGAGCGGCTGCGCAGGCTCACCGGGTCCATCGGCACCTGGTTCCGGCCCTCCCGCGCCACCCGCGCCTCCCCGCTCGTGGCGACGCTGGCCCGCCGCGCCGGCTACCCGCACGTCCTCTCCTACGACGTCGACTCCCTCGACTTCACCTCGCCCGGTGCCGCCGCCGTCGCCCGCAACGTCCTCGGCGGGATCCGGGACGGGTCCGTCGTGAGCCTGCACTTCGGGTACGCGGACACGGTCGCCGCGCTCCCCGCCGTACTCGACGAACTCGACCGCCGCGGACTGAGCGCGGTCACCACCACGGAGCTGATCGGCTGATGCACCGCAACCTCGTGAAAAGCGCCCTGCTCGCCGGCGCCGCGCTCACCGTCCTCGCCGCCTGCGGCACCGACGGCGGGGGCGGGGCGGCCGGGGAAGGACGGACCGGCGCCAGCAAGGCGGCCGCTCCCGCACCGGCGAAGAAGGCCCGCGGGCCCGTCGTCGAGGGCCTGCCCGGCATGCCGCCGGTGCTCGACCCGAAGGACGTCTACGCCGCCGACCGCCCCGGCAAGCTCTCCCCCGTGGTCAAGGATTTCCCGTCCCGGGTCTACGTCCCCAACACCGAGTCCGACACCGTCTCCGTCATCGACCCGAAGACGTACGAGGTGATCGAGACCCTCCGGGTGGGGCGCCAGCCGCAGCACGTCGTCCCCTCCTGGGACATGAAGACGCTGTGGGTCAACAACAACCGGGGGCACACCCTCACCCCCATCGACCCGAAGACCGGCAAGGCGGGCAAGTCGGTCGAGGTGCACGACCCGTACAACCTCTACTTCACGCCCAACGGCAAATACGCCGTCGTCATGGCCTCCCTCGACCGTGAACTCGTCTTCCGCGACCCGCACACCATGCAGCGGATCAAGACGGAACCGGTCACCTGCTACGGCGTCAACCATGCCGACTTCTCCCTCGACGGGAGGTACTTCATCGTGTCCTGCGAGTTCAGCGGCGAACTGCTGAAGGTCGACACCGAGAAGATGAAGGTCGTCGGACAGCAGAGACTGCCCTTCAAGGGCGCCATGCCGCAGGACGTGAAGGTCTCGCCCGACGGGAAGCGGTTCTACATCGCGGACATGATGGCCGACGGGATGTGGATCGTCGACGGCGACACCTTCGGCAAGCCGGAGTTCCTGCACACCGGCAAGGGCTGCCACGGGCTGTACATCGGCCGCGACTCCCGCGAGATGTACGTCTCCAACCGCGGCGAGGGCACCGTCTCCGTCTTCGACTTCCACGAGAACGCGCTCACCAAGAAGTGGCGCCTCCCGCACGGCGGCAGCCCCGACATGGGCGGCGTCTCGGCGGACGGCAAGGTGCTGTGGCTGTCCGGGCGGTACAACTCCGAGGTGTACGCCATCGACACCGGCACCGGAGAGCAGCTCGCCCGGATCAAGGTCGGCAGGGGCCCGCACGGTCTGGCCGTCTACCCGCAGCCGGGCCGCTACTCGCTGGGCCACACCGGCATCTTCCGCTAGGGCAACCCCGGTCGGGGACACGCCGCCGATCGGGTGATGATCCACGGCTCGCCGTCGGGGAACCGACATCGTGCTGCGCATGATCATCAATCGCGTCCGGCGGCGGGTCGCCGCCGCCGTCCTCTCCCTGGGTGCCGTCCTCGCGACCACGGCGGCCGTGCCCGCCGCCGCACCGGCCGAGGCTCCCGCGAAGGCGAGGACGAAGGCCGCCGCACCCGCCTGTCCCCAGTTCGACGACCCCGTCAAGGCCGCCGCCGACCGGCAGGTGGACGTCCCGCGCATCACTCCGGCACCGGTCTGGCGCAAGGCCTGCGGCACGCTGTGGCGCAGCGACAACCGCGCGCCCGAGGTCATCTTCGACGAGGGCTTCCACCCCAAGGACGTGGTCGACGGCCAGTACGACATCGAGAAGTACGTGCTGCAGAACCAGCCCTCCCCGTACGTCTCCACGACCTACGACCACGACCTCTACAAGCGCTGGAAGTCGAACTACAACTACTACATCGACGCCCCGGGCGGCATCGACGTCAACCGCACCATCGGCGACACCCACAAGTACGCCGACCAGGTCGAGGTGGCCTTCCCCGGCGGCATCGCACGGCAGTACGTCCTCGGCGCGTGTCCCGTCGACAAGGCCACGAAGACCGAGGTGCTCAGCGGCTGTGTGAGCAACCTGAACTACGTACCGTGGCACTGACCGCCCCGACGCCCGGCTCCCGCCGGACGGTGAGCAGCGCCTCCGCCCCGACCGGCAGATAGCCCGCCGCCTGGAACGCCCGTGTGCTGCGGGCGTTCCCCGGCGAGATCTGCGCCCACACCGGCTCGCCCCCGCCCAGGTGCCGCGCGGCGCCCACCAGGGCCCGGCCCAGCCCCCGGTGCCGTACCCCCTCCTCGACCTCCACGGCGACCTCCAGCCGGCCCGCGACCCCGCGCCCGAGGACGACCACGCCGCCCTCCGCGGCCCACACCCGCACCTCGTCGCGCCGCCTGCGCGAGCTGACCACCCGGGGATGGTCCGGGTCCTCGATCTCCGTCAGCGCGAGGGACGGCGGACCCGGCAGCGGGGAGCCGACCACCAGCGCGTCGACCGTCTCCGCGACCCGGCCCGTGCGGTCCAGCAGGGCCGTCAGGAACCGGGGGCTCATCGACGCGGCGAGGGCGTCGCAGTCGGCGGCGGCGAGTGTGTCGTACACCCACGCGGGGTCCTCGTCGACGAAGACCACCGAGTGCGCGGTGAAGGAGAGGACGCCCGCGTCGCGCGGGGAGGGCTGGGACAGGACCGTCGTGCGGCCGTCGGGGGGAGGGAAGACACCGCGCGCGGCCGCGTCGAGAATGTCCCGCAGGTTCCCCACCGCACCGGTTCCCTTCGCGCGCCTTGAGTCTCCACCCACTGGAAGGCCCACACTCACACACATGATCGACGACGGCACCGGACTTTTCACCATCGGAGAGCTGGCCCGCGCCACCGGACTGACCGTGCGCACCATCCGATACTGGTCCGACGAGGGCGTGCTGGCCCCGGTGACCCGTTCGGCCGGCGGCTACCGCCTCTACGGCGCCGAGTCCGCCGCCCGTCTCGAACTGATCCGCACCCTGCGCGAGCTGGGCCTCGGTCTGGCCGACGTGCGCCGGGTGCTGGCCGGGGAGCGGACGGTCGCGGAGGTCGCGGCGGCGCACGTGACGGCGCTGGACGCGCAGATCGCATCGCTGAAGGTGACCCGGGCCGTGCTGTCGTCCGTGGCGCGACGCGGCTCGACCGCGGAGGAGATGACCCTGATGAACAGACTGGCCCGGCTGTCGGCGGCCGAACGCAAACGGCTTCTCGACGACTTCACGGCGGAGATCTTCGACGGCCTCGACACCGCCGACCCCGACATCCGCACCCGGCTGCGGTTCGCCGCGGCGGACCTGCCGGACGATCCCGCTCCCGAGCAGGTGGACGCCTGGGTGGAGCTGGCCGAGCTGATCCAGGACCCGGAGTTCCGGGTGCTGATGCGGACGATGGTCGAGTTCAACGCGGCGGACCGCGGTCCTGACGTCCCGGCGGGCACGTCCCTGTGGTTCATGAGCCGTCTCGTGCACCTCGGCGGCGAGGCGCTGCGGCAGGGCGTCGCCCCCGCCGACCCGGCGGCCGAGGAGCTCCTGCGGGACCTGCTGGGGGACGCCGACCGGGCCGCCGTCCTGGACCGGCTGACCGCCGCCTCGAACGTACGGGTGGCCCGGTACCGCCACTTGTCGGCGATCGTGAACGGCGTCGGAAGCCGGCCCTCGTACGACGAGGAGTTCTCCTGGGTGGTCGCCGCACTCCGCGCTCACCAGGGCCGTTAACCTGACCTGCGTCAGTAGAACAGCGAGTATGACCGCAAGGCATGACGAAGAGGGGCGGATCGGTGGCCGACATCGAAGAAGCGCGCAAGGAGTTCCAGCGGATCGACACGGACGGTGACGGCTTCATCACCGCGGCCGAGTTCAAGACCGCCCTGGCCCAGGGGGGTGACTGGAACGTCACCGAGTCGGTCGCCGAGGTCATCATCAAGAGCCGCGACCTCGACGGTGACAAGCTCCTCTCGTTCGACGAGTTCTGGGCGCACCTGAACAAGTGAGACGAGCGGACAGGGGGCGCCTCGCGATGCGGGGCGCCCCCTCCTCATGACCGGCGCTCGATGCGCACGGTCCACCGGCCGCCGTGCCGTTCCAGCGCCGGTGCCGGGCCGCGGAGAATCTCGAAGGGATCGCCGCGGAGCCGGAATAGGCCGCCGCCGGCCGGGGTTGGCCCATCAGGTGCATGCATGCGCATCGAATTGACTCGACTCGGTCCCGGAAGGCAAGGCCTCTCATGAAGATCGGCATCATCGGCGCGGGCAACATCGGCGGCAACCTCACCCGGCGCCTCAGCGCGCTCGGCCATGACGTCTCCGTCGCGAACTCCCGCGGCCCGCAGACGCTCAAGGATCTCGCCGAGGAGACGGGAGCGACCCCCGTCACCGCCGAGGAGGCGGCGCGCGGTGCCGAGGTCGTGGTGGTCACGATCCCGACCAAGGCCGTCCCGGGCCTGCCGTCCGGCATCCTGGACGGCGCGGCCGACGGCGTGGCCGTCATCGACACCAACAACTACTACCCGCAGCAGCGCGACGGCCGGATCGCGGAGATCGAGGACGAGGGCCTCACCGAGAGCCGCTGGACCGAACGCCACATCGGCCACCCTGTGATCAAGGCCTTCAACGGCACCTATGCCCAGGACATCCTGGACCGCCCGCTCGCCGCGGGCGACCCCGACCGCATGGCGCTCCCGGTGGCCGGCGACGACGAGGCGGCGAAGGCGAAGGTCCGCGCCCTGATCGACGAGCTCGGCTTCGACACCGTCGACGCGGGCGGCATCGACGACTCCTGGCGCCAGCAGCCCGACACCCCCGTCTACGGGCTGCGGGCCGGCGCCGAGGCGGTCGCCCAGGCCCTCGCCGAGGCGAGCCCGGAACGCCCGGCCACCTTCCGCGGCTAGGTCGTGTCCGGCCTGGGACATGTCCGGCCTGGCGGGCCCCGTCCGGCGTGAGCCGCCGGACGGTTTCCAGGACGGGTCCTAGACGATCCGCAGGGGGTGGTGCGGCCCGTCCGGCAGCTCGACCGTGATCGAGTCGCCGGGCCGCACCTCGCCCCCGCTGAGGACCACACCCATGATCCCGGACTTGAAGGCGGGCCGGCCGTCCGGACCCCGGCCGACGACCTGCTTCATGAGGCCCTTGCGGAAGCCGTCGATCTGCTTGCAGGGATTCCGCAGCCCGGTCACCTCGACCACGGCCTGTCCGCCGAGCCGCAGCCGCGTCCCGGTAGGCAGCCCGAGCAGGTCGATCCCGCGCGTGGTCACGTTCTCCCCGAGCTGTCCGGCGGCCACCTCGAACCCGGCCGTACGCACCTCCTCGAACAGCTCCTCGTGTATGAGGTGCACCTGCCGCAGATTCGGCTGCGAGGGATCCTTCTCCATCCGGAACCGGTGCTTCACCGTGGCCCCGGCATGCACGTCCCCCACCACCCCGACCCCGGCGACCAGCGTGACACTCTCCCGGTTCGGCTTGCTGAAGGAATACGTGCCGCTGCTGCTGACAGCGCTGACGACGGACCTGCTCATATCGGGGGAAGCTCCCTCGGCACTCGATGTTCGACCTGTGGATCCGGCACGGGCGGGCTCGCCTCGAGTCACCTCGGGGACCGCACCGGCCGTCGGGGGCCGGACGCTGCCTGCGCGCATGGCTGCATTCTGACGAACCGGCGCCGTACGTCCCAGATGCGGGGTGCCACCTGGCGAGAGGCCCCCGGACGGATCCGGGGGCCTCTCGTGTCGGGCTCGTACGGCAGGGCGGTTCCGCAACCGCGTAGGCGTCTCCTCCCACCGCCGGGTCCTTCAGGGCCGACGCCTCGCAATCAGCCGGCAGATCGACTCCGGTGACAGATCACGCCCGTGCGGGAGCGGCGAAATAGCTGGGCGCGTTGTATCCCGAGTGAGGATAGGAGGCCGCCCAGCTCACGGCCTCGGGCTGGGTGCGAGGGAAGTCCGCGGCCACCAGCGTCGCCAGGTCGAAGTAGGCCTCGCGGGTCCGTGCCTTCATCTGCTCCAGATCGACCTCCGCGCCCGTCGCGAGGTGCTCGTCGAACGGGATCATCACCACACCCCGGCAACGGGCACGGAAATGGTCCACGACCTCGTTCACCTTCACCACCTTGCTCTTCCGGCGCGCCTCGGACACCACGGTGATACTCCGGCTGACGAGGTCCTCGTACTGGTGCGCAATGAGCCAGTCCAGGGTGGTACTGGCGCTGGTCGCGCCGTCCACGCTGGGCGTGGCGACCACGATCAGTTGATCCGCGAAATCCAGGACGCCCCGCATCGCGCTGTGCAGCAGGCCGGTGCCGGAGTCGGTGAGGATGATCGGGTAGTGCTGTCCGAGGCAGCTGACGACCTGTCGGTAGTCCTCGTCGTTGAACGCCGTCGAGAGAGCGGGGTCCACCTCATTGGCCAGGACCTCGAGGCCGCTCGGGGACTGGGAGGTGAAGCGCCGTACGGACATGTAATTGGTGAGGTTCGGGATTTCGGCCACGAGGTCGCGGATGGTCGCGCCGGTTTCGCGCCGGACACGGCGGCTGAGGGTGCCTGCGTCCGGATTGGCGTCGATCGCGACGACCCGGTCCTGCCGCTCGGTGGCGAGAGTCGCGCCCAGGGCGGTCGTGGTGGTCGTCTTGCCGACCCCGCCCTTGAGGCTGATGACGGCGATCTTGTGGCACTGCATCACCGGCGTGCGGAGGATGGCCAACTTCTGCTGGCGCTCTCGTTCGGCGGTCCTGGCGCCGATGCGCAACCGGCTGAGGATCTTCCGGCCGTTGCTCTGGCCGCGCAGCAGGCGGTCGGGGGACAGCTCGACCGTCGCACTCTGCCCCAGTACGCCGCGGCCGTTCCGCTCCGGCTCCAGCCATGGGGCCGGAGCGTGGTGCGCCGGCGGGCGGGCGTAGGACGGTGTCCCGCCGGCGAGCCGGGTCGGCGGCGCGCCCCTGTCATAGGGAGCCGCGAGGGGTGCCGCGCCGAACCGGTTCCCCGCAGGCGCCGGGGAGTGATTCTCCGCCGGCCCGCCCTGCGTCACGGTCTCGTGGGCCGCCCGCGGGCTGGTCAACGGCTCCGTCGGCACGTACGCCTGGGGCCCGTCGGCGACGTGCGGGTCAGGCGGCGTGGGAACGAGCCCGTCGGAGAGCTCCCTGCCCCTGCCGGGTGCAGGATCGCCGGCGTACAGGTCGCGATCGTTCGTCATGTTGTGTCCTTTCGACGAGATGGTGGGCCCCTCGGGCACAGAGTCGACGGCGTGGCGGCGGGCAGGCTTCACGCCCGGCACCACCCCTGCGGGCTCGAGCGCCGGACGCCCGCCCTGCCCGGCAGCGGGAGCGCCCACCGCGTGACCGGACCGAGACAGGACAACGACGCCCGGGCGGTCCGCCACGGGCCTGATGGGGCGGAGCGGCCGCGGTGGCGCGGCGAGAGCGCTCGGCGGAGCGGCGCGGACCAAGCTGCCGTTTTCGCTGAAGGAAAGCCCCAGCGATATGAGCTGATCAGGGGTCAGTACCCGCTTGTCGCCCCGCAGGACATGCGTCGGCGGTTGCCAGGTCCGGGCGCCACCGCCGCCAAGTCCGACAGCCGTCGCGTGCGTGGCGCGGTACCACTGGTCGACTTCCAGGGCGTGCTGGACCTCGGGCGGCACCTCCAGGCGGCTGCGCACGCGATACTGCCCGACCTTCAGGTTCTCCGTCCGCTGTAGCTGAACCTTCAACGGACCTACGAACGAGTACTGCTGTTCCTCGGCATGCGCGCGCACCTTCTCGACCAGCTCTTCGCCGAGCATGACCAGGCATGCGCCGTAAGCCTCGTGGTCGCCCGGACTGAGTTCGACGACGAAACCGTTGGGCGCGATGGTGCAGCCCTGGATCCAGATCCTGGCGTTGATGTCGCACTCGCGCCGGAGCGCGCCGGCGAACTCCAGGGGTTGTACGGCGGATCTGAAGATCTTGGCGAAGGTGTCGTTGACTAGAGCCTCGAAGCGCTGTTCCAGCTTGCTCAGCGTTCCCACTTCAGCCTCCGGGTGCCAATCCGCTGCGAGACAGTCAGATCGGCCGATGATGTCACTGATAGTGCTTATGTAGACACGGAGAGTGCCGATCGTGCGGCATGTCGCCGCATTTCACCGGATCGGTCGTAAAGCCCGGCCCCATCGGGCGGCGTGGTCCGTCGATTCGGCGCCACCCTCGGAACGCGGGGGCGCCCGGCGCCGTGCCGCCCGGGCGGCGCGGTGTCGTCAGGCCGGGGTGGCGGCACGGGTACGCGTCCGCGAGATCGATGACGACGAGAGACAGCGCCTGTGGCGGACCGTCCGCAGAGGCGCCGGGTGAGGGGTGACCCGGCGGCGGGCCCGGACGGTGCTCTTGTCCGCTCAGGGCGAGCCGGTGGCGAGGATTGCCGGAGTCGGACCGCCGAGACCCTGTTCGCCGCCTTGGACCTGAGCGAGGGCAGGCTCTACGGCCACACCATGGCAGCCACAGCGCGCGTCCGGGACGGCCGGATCGTCACCGCCGTGAACGCGTACCACTTCATGGGAGGCCCCTGCGCCGAGCCGGTCCCGGGGGCATTTCGCCCAGTGATCAGGGAAGGGCTATTTCCCTAGCACTCGATGATGTTCACCGCCAGCCCGCCCCGGGCCGTCTCCTTGTACTTGACGCTCATGTCGGCGCCGGTTTCCTTCATCGTCTTGATGACCTTGTCCAGGGACACCTTGTGCGAACCGTCGCCGCGCATCGCCATCCGGGCCGCGGTGACCGCCTTCACCGAGGCCATGCCGTTGCGTTCGATGCACGGGATCTGGACCAGGCCGCCCACGGGGTCGCAGGTCAGGCCGAGGTTGTGCTCCATGCCGATCTCGGCCGCGTTCTCGACCTGCTCGGGAGAGCCGCCGAGGACCTCGGCCAGCGCGCCCGCCGCCATCGAGCAGGCCGAGCCGACCTCGCCCTGGCAGCCGACCTCGGCGCCGGAGATGGAGGCGTTCTCCTTGAACAGCATGCCGATCGCGCCGGCCGCGAGCAGGAAGCGGACCACCCCGTCCTCGTCGGCGCCGGGCACGAAGTTCACGTAGTAGTGCAGGACCGCCGGGATGATGCCGGCCGCGCCGTTGGTGGGGGCCGTCACCACCCTGCCGCCGGCCGCGTTCTCCTCGTTCACCGCCATCGCGTACAGCGTGATCCACTCCATGGCGAGCGCCAACGGGTCGCCCTCCGCCCGGAGTTGACGCGCCGTCATGGCAGCCCGGCGACGGACCCGCAGGCCGCCCGGCAGGATGCCCTCGCGGGACATGCCCCGGGACACGCAGGCCTGCATCACCCGCCAGATCTCCAGCAGCCCGTCCCGGATCTCGTCCTCGGTGCGCCAGGCGCGCTCGTTCTCCAGCATCAGCGAGGAGATCGACAGGCCGGTCTCCTTCGCCAGCCGCAGCAGCTCGTCGCCCGTGCGGAAGGGGTACTTCAGGACCGTGTCGTCGAGTTTGATGCGGTCCGCGCCGACCGCGTCCTCGTCCACGACGAAGCCGCCGCCGACCGAGTAGTACGTCTTCGCCAGCAGCTCGGCGCCCTGGGCGTCGTGGGCCCATATCGTCATGCCGTTGGCGTGGTACGGGAGGGCCTTGCGGCGGTGCAGGACCAGGTGGTCGTCGTAGGAGAACGGGATCTCGTGCGAGTCCAGCAGCCGCAGCCGGCCGGAGCCCTTGATCTGCTCCACCCGGTCGTCCGCGCCCTCCACGTCCACCGTGCGCGGCGAGGAGCCCTCCAGGCCGAGCAGCACCGCCTTCGGCGTCCCGTGGCCGTGGCCGGTCGCGCCGAGCGAGCCGTACAGCTCGCAGCGCACCGACGCGACGGAGTCCAGCAGGCCCTCGCCCCGCAGCCGCCGGGCGAACATGCGGGCCGCGCGCATCGGGCCGACCGTGTGGGAGCTGGACGGGCCGATGCCGATCGAGAACAGGTCGAAGACCGAGATGGCCACGGGGGAACTCCTCAATGCAGGGTGGTGCGGGGTGCCGCCCACACCTCTCAGTGTGCGCGGCACCCGGGGAAAGGAACTACTTGCTCAGACCGGGATACAGCGGGTGCTTGTCGGCCAGGGCCGTGACCCGGGCCTTGAGCGCCGCCGCGTCGGCCGCCGCGAACGGGGACGGCGCCTTCAGCGTCTCGGCGATCACGTCCGCGACCTCGGCGAAGTCCTCGGCGGTGAAGCCGCGGGTCGCGAGGGCGGGCGTGCCGATCCGCAGTCCGGAGGTGACCATCGGGGGGCGCGGGTCGTTCGGGACCGCGTTGCGGTTGACCGTGATGCCGACCTCGTGCAGCCGGTCCTCGGCCTGCTGACCGTCCAGCTCGGACTCGCGCAGGTCGACCAGGATCAGGTGCACGTCGGTGCCGCCGGACAGGACGTTCACACCGGCCGCGCGGGCGTCCGGCGCGGTCAGGCGCTCGGCGAGGATCCTCGCGCCCTCGACCGTGCGGGCCTGACGCTCCTTGAAGTCCTCGCTCGCCGCGACCTTGAAGGAGACCGCCTTGGCCGCGATCACGTGCTCCAGGGGACCGCCCTGGAAGCCCGGGAAGACGGACGAGTTCAGCTTCTTCGCGAACTCCTTCTTCGCGAGGATGATGCCGCCGCGGGGTCCGCCCAGCGTCTTGTGGGTGGTGGACGTGACGACGTCGGCGTACTCCACCGGGTTCGGGTGGAGACCGGCCGCGACCAGACCCGCGAAGTGCGCCATGTCGACCCACAGGAAGGCCTCGACCTCGTCCGCGATCCGGCGGAACTCCGCGAAGTCCAGCTGCCGCGGGTACGCCGACCAGCCCGCGATGATCACCTTCGGGCGGTGCTCCTTGGCGAGCCGCTCGACCTCGGCCATGTCGACCAGGCCGGCGTCGTCGACGTGGTAGGCGACCACGTCGAACTGCTTGCCGGAGAAGTTCAGCCGCATGCCGTGGGTCAGGTGACCGCCGTGCGCCAGGTCCAGGCCGAGGATCGTGTCGCCGGGCTGGGCCATCGCGAACAGGGCGGCCTGGTTGGCGGAGGCGCCCGAGTGGGGCTGGACGTTGGCGTACTCGGCGCCGAACAGCTCCTTGATCCGGTCGATCGCGATCTGCTCGGCGACGTCGACGTGCTCGCAGCCGCCGTAGTAGCGGCGGCCCGGGTAGCCCTCGGCGTACTTGTTGGTCAGGACCGAGCCCTGCGCCTCCATCACCGCGAGCGGAGCGAAGTTCTCCGAGGCGATCATCTCGAGCGTGGACTGCTGGCGGTTCAGCTCGGCGTCGACCGCGGCGGCGATCTCCGGGTCGAGCTCGTGCAGGGGCGTGTTCAGGACGGACATGCGTCTACGACTCCTCAGCCGGCGGTGAAGGCGGTGTATTCGTCGGCGGTGAGCAGGTCGTCCTGCTCGCCCGCCGTGCGTACCTTGAACAGCCATCCGCCCTCGAAGGGGGCGGAGTTCACCAGCGCCGGGTCGTCGACGACGTCCTGGTTGACCTCGACGATCTCGCCGGAGACCGGCGCGTACAGCTCGCTGACCGACTTGGTCGACTCCAGCTCGCCGCAGGTCTCGCCCGCGGTCACCGTGTCACCGACCTCCGGGAGCTGTACGAAGACCACGTCGCCGAGCGCGTTGGCCGCGTGCTCCGTGATGCCGACCGTCGAGACGCCGTCCTCGGCGACCGACAGCCACTCGTGCTCCTTGCTGTAGCGCAGCTGCTGGGGGTTGCTCATGGCTTGAATTCTCCTGTACGCGGGAGGGTGCTGGTGAATGGGGGGCTGCTGGAAACGCACGTGAGCAGCGCACCTGTGCGCAGGGTCACGCGCGCGCGGGCGTCGACGCGCCCAGTGTCTACTTCTGGCGCTTGTAGAACGGCAGCGCCACGACCTCGTACGGCTCGTGGCTGCCTCGGATGTCCACGCCGACGCCCGCGGTCCCCGGCGCCGCGTGGGCGGCGTCGACGTACGCCATCGCGATCGGCTTGCCGAGGGTGGGGGAGGGGGCGCCGGAGGTGACCTCGCCGATCACCTCGCCGCCGGCGACCACGGCGAACCCGGCGCGCGGGACCCGGCGGCCCTCGGCGACCAGGCCGACGAGGACGCGCGGGGGCTGCGAGGCGGCGCGCTCGGCGGCCGCCTCCAGCGCCGTACGCCCGACGAAGTCGCCGTCCTTGTCGAACTTCACCACCCGGCCGAGCCCCGCGTCGAACGGGGTGAGGGAGGTGCTCAGCTCGTGCCCGTACAGCGGCATGCCCGCCTCCAGGCGCAGCGTGTCCCGGCAGGACAGACCGCAGGGCACCAGTCCGACGCCCTCGCCGGCCTTGGTCAGCGCCTGCCACAGCTCGACGGCGTGCTCCGGCCGGACGAACAGTTCGAAGCCGTCCTCGCCGGTGTAGCCGGTGCGTGCGATCAGGGCGGGGACACCGGCGACGGTGCCGGGCAGGCCGGCGTAGTACTTCAGGCCGTCCAGGTCGGCGTCGGTGACGGCGGCGAGGATGCCGGGGGACTCGGGGCCCTGCACGGCGATCAGCGCGTAGGCGTCACGGTCGTCGCGGACCTCCGCGTCGAAGCCCTCGGCGCGCTCGGTCAGCGCGTCCAGCACGACCTGCGCGTTGGAGGCGTTGGCCACCACCATGAACTCGGTGTCGGCCAGCCGGTAGACGATCAGGTCGTCCAGGATGCCGCCGTCCGGCCGGCAGATCATCGTGTACCGGGCGCGGCCGTTCCTGACCGCCCCGATGTTGCCCACCAGCGCGAAGTCGAGAAGGGCGGCGGCCTGCGGGCCGGTGACGGTGATCTCGCCCATGTGCGACAGGTCGAAGAGCCCGGCCCTGGTGCGGACGGCGTGGTGCTCGTCACGCTCGGAGCCGTAGCGCAGGGGCATGTCCCAGCCGGCGAAGTCGGTCATCGTCGCGCCGAGCGCGCGATGCACCGCGTCGAGCGCGGTGTGGCGCTGTTCGGCGGTCTGGTCGGATGCGGGGTCGGTACTGCTCATCGGGCGTTCGTCTCCCAAGGCATGACGGCACGGCGAGGTCGTTCCTCCCCATCTGTCATCGGAACCTGAGAGGTTCGCCATGACCACCCGGAACGGGTCCGGTCATGACTTGCACCTTGGGTGGGGCCACTGGAGACAGCGGCCCGCTTTTCAGATGTGCCTCGCCCGCGCGGTAACGGGGCCTGAGAGATTCAAGGGAGGGACTTGCTCCTTCGGCGCCCCAGCGAAGCTGCTGCTGAGGACTCTCCCGCGCGGATTCAAACGGCCGGTATGCAGTTGGCGCGGCCATCATTGCACGGCTCGCCCCGATCACGGCAGGCCGCATCTGTAACCGGCTTGTGTCGGTACGCGCACGAAATCGCCGGGCGTGGCGCATTACCTTCTCTTTACGCTCGGTGGGGATGAGGACACCATCTGACCCCAGGGGAGGACGATCACGGTGAACAGGACGACCAGGGCAAGGTCCACGGCATTCGCGACCGGCTCGGCGATCGCGCTGCCCGCGCAGCCCGTCGCCCCGGCCCGGGAGGCGTGCGGCCCGCAGTCCGCGCCCGTCGTCCGGGACCTGCGCGAACGGGCCGGCCGCAGCCCGCACGGCCTGCTCTTCGGTCCCCGTGACCTGGTCGTGGTCACCGGTCTGCCCGGCAGCGGCAAGTCCACCCTCATGCGGCGGACCGTGCAGGGCATCCGCGTCGACTCCCAGGACACCCGGGACCGCTGGGACGCCCGAGCACCCCGCTTCCTGCCCTACGGCCTCTACCGCCCCCTCGTCCGGCTCGCCCACTACGCCGGACTGCGCCGGGCGCTGCGCGGCGGCGAGGGCGTCGTCGTGCACGACTGCGGCACCCAGGCCTGGGTCCGTGACTGGCTGGCCCGCGAGGCCCGCCGCCGTGGCGGCACCCTCCACCTGCTGCTGCTGGACGTCGGCGCGGACACGGCCCTGGAGGGGCAGCGCGAGCGCGGCCGGGGCGTCTCCCGGTACGCGTTCCTGCGCCACCGCCACGCCGCCGCCCGGCTGGCGCGCTCGGTGGAGAAGGGCCGGCTGCCCCAGGGCTGCGGCTCGGCGGTGCTGCTCGACCGCGCGGCGGCCGACACGCTGCGCCGCATCGGTTTCACGGGCTGAGGGCTCGGGTGCGGCCCCCGGTACCCGCTAGCCTTTCAGCCACAGCGAAGTGAGCGGTTCTCAGCAGGCGGTAGGCAGATGGATTTCCCCCCGGCGAACTTTCCGACGGACTTCTCCGCGGACTTTCCGGCGCAGGCACACCCTCATCCGCACGGCGGATGGCCCGGCAACGAGCTGGAGGAGGTGCTCTCCGTCTCCCTCGGCGTGCCGGGAGCCGGCGGCCGGATCGTCGAGGTGCTCGGACGCAGCTTCGTCTGGGTGCCGCTGCCCGGCGGCGGCGGCCCGCACAGCGGCCCCCTCGACCTGCCCACGATGGAGCTCGAGGGTCAGGTGTACGTGCCGGTCTTCAGCTCCGAGGAGCAGTTCCGGCAGGTCGTCGGAGCGCACATGTCGTTCACGATCGCGCCGGCGGTGGAGTTCGCCCGGGGGCTGCCCCCGCAGGTGGGCATCCTGGTGAACCCGGACGGCGTGGTCGGTGTCCCGCTGCCCCCGCCCGCCGTGGCCGAGCTCTGCCGGGCGGGCCGCACCCCGCTGGACGGCACCGCGGCCGGCGGCCGGGTCCGCCTCTACGAGCCCGACTGGCAGGACGACCCGATCGACTTCCTGGCCGCGGCCTCGGCCGAGTTCGAGGCCACGGGCGTGGTCCGCACGGCCCGCCGCTGCCTGGCCGCCATCGAGACGGCGGACCCGGTGATGTTCGTGGGCGTGGAACTCACCCAGCTGGACGGCGACCTGAGGGCCCTGCCGCTGGAGGCTCTGGGCAGGGCTCTGGGCAGGACCTCGGCCCCCTGGCCGGTCAACCTGGTCCTCCTGGACGTCGCCCAGGACCCGGTGGGCGACTGGCTGAGGGCCCGCGTCCGCCCCTTCTACACGAGGGACCGGTGAAGCCCCCCGGAGGGCGCGGGGCCGTGTCCGCAGTCGGCTCCGCCGCCGGGCGCGCCCGGCCACACGCGATCCGCGGCCCGAAGATCACAGCGGGCCTCGAGCCCTCAACGGCCGGACCGGCGGAGCGCCTAAGCTGGACTCCGACGCGGGGCAACTTCTCGAAGGGGCGATAAAAAGTGAGCGCTGGCACTGCCGCGACCGGCTCGGTCGAGCACATGCTGCGCCAGGTCACGCCCGGGCGCTACGACGCCTACGAGGCGCTCCTGCGCGCGCTCGCGACCCCCTCCTCCGGCCAGGTCTGGATGCTGCTGTGGCACGGCCAGGCCGGCTCCCCGGACGCCCAGTACGGAAACATGGAGGTCGAAGGGCACGGCTACGCCCCCTGCGTCACCTCCGCCCAGGAGCTCAGCGCGAGTGGCTGGAACAGATCGTACGAGGTGGTCGACGGGCTGGACGTGGCCCGCACCCTCTACCCCGACCACTACGGCCTCTGGCTGAACCCGCACGCCCCCGGCGGCGGGGTCGGCATCCCGTGGCTGGATCTGCGCCGGATCGCCACCGGCCTGGAGCGCCAGCCGGCCGGGCCGCTGCGGCTGTCCGAACCGGGCATCGAGATCCCGCAGTTCTACGCCCTGCTCGCGCAGAACGCCCACCGTACCCCGGCGGTCCGCGCGTTGCGCCGCGCCTGGGTGCAGCCGGCGCTCGGTGCGCCGTATCTGGCCATCGGGCTCGACGTGTACGACTCCTCCCCGCCGGCCGTGGACGCCGTACGGGCGATGATGCAGCAGTCCATCGGGGCCGTGCCGGACGGGCTGCCGGTGTCGACGGTCGCCATGACGGACGAGTACGACCCCGTCGTGATGTGGATGCGTGCCACCGCCCGGCCCTTCTACGACCGTGAAGCGCACGCACCCGCCCCGGCCCAGGCTCCCGCCGGCGGCTACGGCTATCCGCCCACCGGACGTTACTGACCCCCGGCACGGGTTCGCCATAAAGTGGAGACCGGACTTCTTCGCGCGTAGATGAAGGCGATTGGTCCGTTTTTCGCCCGATCTGCCCCAATAAGCCACTGTCCGGGGGGCGTTACCCGCCGTCCGGATAACGGAACCCCACTACCCGGATCACGTTTACGCATCCATTCACTGCCAAGTCTGGCAACAGATCGCCAAAGCGTTGAAGACTCCCGCTCCAGGGGACTTATCCCCTGCGTATTACGGACTGATCACGCCGCTACAGCGGCAAGTGCGGGCCGGCTACCGCCGGTTGAGAGGGGTCCCTGCCAGATGACGGCACCATTGCACGAGCCGACCGCGGAAGCGGCCCCGAGCGCGGCCGAGGAAGCGTCGGTCGCCTCAAGCGGCGCCAAGGCCGTTCAGGGCCGTTCCCTGGGCCGGATCGCCTGGGAGCGCCTCAAGCGGGACAAGCTCGCCCTCACGGGCGGCGTCGTCGTGCTCGTCCTGGTTGTGGTCGCGCTCCTCGCGCCGGTCATCACCGGGCTGCTCGGGCAGGACCCGAACGAGTACCACGAGAACCTCATCGACCCGCTCTTCGGCACGCCCACGGGCTCCCTGGGCGGCGTCAGCGGCGACCACCTGCTCGGTGTCGAGCCGGTCAACGGCCGCGACATCTTCGCCCGCATCCTCTACGGCGCCCGCATCTCGCTCCTGGTCGGCTTCCTGTCGGCCGTGGTCGCGGTGATCCTCGGAACGGTGCTGGGCATCCTCGCCGGCTTCTTCGGCGGCTGGGTCGACTCCCTCATCAGCCGGGTGATGGACGGTCTGCTCGCCTTCCCGCAGCTGCTCTTCATCATCGCGCTGGTCTCCGTCATGCCGAACGACCTGCTCGGCCTCTCCGGTTCGAGCGTGCGTGTCTTCGTGATGATCCTGGTCATCGGCTTCTTCGGCTGGCCCTACATCGGACGCGTGGTGCGCGGCCAGACGCTCTCGCTGCGTGAGCGCGAGTACGTCGAGGCCGCCCGATCGCTGGGCGCGGGGCGGCTGTACATCCTGTTCAAGGAACTGCTGCCCAACCTGGTCGCCCCGATCGTCGTGTACACGACGATGATGATCCCCACCAACATCCTCACCGAGGCGGCGCTCAGCTTCCTGGGCGTCGGTGTCAAGCCGCCCACCGCCTCGTGGGGGCAGATGCTCTCGAGCGCGATCGACTACTACGAGTCCGACCCCATGTACATGGTGGTCCCGGGTGTGGCGATCTTCATCACCGTGCTGGCCTTCAACCTCTTCGGTGACGGCGTCCGGGACGCGCTGGACCCGAAGGCCTCGCGCTGATCCGCCCCGTCGGGGATCAGCGAGAACAGCGAGCCGCAGAACCGCCGAAACACGGCGCCCCAACCGTCCCGTGGTCTTCACACGGGGTATCTCTCATCTATCCGGAGGATCCGAGATCGTGACTACCCAACGCACCTCAGGGCGGCGGAAGCAGGCATTTGCCGCTGCTGCCGCGGTCGCCGCGCTGCTGACCACGGCGGCGTGCGGCGGCGGTGGAGACGACGGCGACAAGGGCTCGAGCTCCGGTGCCGCCGGCTTCGACGCCGCGAACAACAAGGTCGCCCAGGCCTCCGCCGCCAAGAAGGGCGGCGAGCTGAAGTTCGGTGCCGCGCAGGATGCCGACTCGTGGGACACCACGCGTGGCTACTACGGCATGATGTGGAACTTCGCCCGCTACTACAGCCGTCAGCTCGTCACGAACAAGGCCGAGCCGGGTGCCGCGGGCGCCGAGGTCACTCCGGACCTCGCCACCGAGACCGCGAAGGTCACGGACGACGGCAAGACCTACACGTACACCCTGCGTGACGGCATCACGTGGGAGGACGGCAAGGCGATCACGTCCAAGGACGTGAAGTACGGCATCGAGCGCGTGTGGGCGCAGGACGTGCTGTCCGGCGGTCCGACGTACCTGAAGGACGTGCTGGACCCCAAGGGCGAGTACAAGGGCCCGTACAAGGACACGTCCGCGGACAAGCTGGGTCTGAAGGCGATCGACACGCCCGACGACAAGACCATCGTCTTCCACCTCCCGCAGGCCAACTCGGACTTCGAGGAGATGCTGGCCCTGGTCTCGGCCTCGCCGGTCCGCCAGGACATGGACACCAAGTCCAAGTACGGCCTGAAGCCGTTCTCCTCGGGCCCGTACAAGTTCGCGTCCTACAGCCCGGGCAAGGACCTCAAGCTGGTCCGCAACACCTCGTGGAAGCAGGCCTCGGACCCGATCCGCAAGGCCTACCCGGACACGATCAGCATCAAGTTCTTCTCGGACGCCAACCAGCTCGACCAGCGTCTGATCAGCGGTGACCTGGACCTCGACCTGAACCAGACCGGCATGTCGCCGCAGGGCCGCACCACCGCCCTGAAGGAGCACAAGGGCAACCTGGACAACCCGGTCACCGGTTACGTCCGCTACGCGGTCTTCCCGCAGAGCGTCGCGCCGTTCAACAACCTCGAGTGCCGCAAGGCCGTCATCCTCGGCGCCGACCACGTGTCGCTCCAGACCGCCCGCGGCGGTCCGGTCGCCGGTGGTGACATCGGCACCAACATGCTGCCGCCGTCCGTCCCGGGTGCCGAGGGCCAGAAGTACGACCCGTACGAGATCTCCGGTGCCAACAAGAGCGGCAACGAGGCCAAGGCCAAGGAGGCCCTGAAGGCCTGCGGTCAGCCGAACGGCTTCAAGACCACCATCGCGGTGCGTAACAACAAGCCGGTCGAGGTGGCCACCGCCCAGTCCCTCCAGGCGTCGCTGAAGAAGATCGGCATCACCGCCGAGATCGACCAGTACGACGGCTCGCAGACCGCCGGCATCATCGGTAGCCCCTCGAACGTGAAGAAGAAGGGCTACGGCATCATCATCATGGGCTGGGGTCCGGACTTCCCGTCCGTCCAGGGCTTCGGTCTGCCGCTGTGGAACAGCAAGTACATCTCCGAGAGCGGTAACAACAACTACGCGCTCATCAACGACAAGACGATCGACGGTCTGTTCTCGTCGTACGTCACCACGCTGGACGACGCCGGCAAGACCAAGATCGCCACGGAGATCAACCACAAGGTGATGGAGGGCGCGTACTACCTGCCCTTCGTCTTCGAGCGGTTCCTCAACTGGCGCTCGGACAACCTGGCGAACGTCTACACCACCGACGGTTACAGCGGTCAGTACGACTTCGTCAACCTCGGCCTGAAGAACCCGAAGAAGTAGTCCCGGCACACCCGCCGAACGGCACGAAAGGCAGGTGAAGGCCGGCGCGGCGGACCCGCGGGTCACTGGACACAATCCGGTGGCCCGCGGTCCGCGGCGGGCCGAGAGCTGTGCTCGCTTACCTCATCAGGCGGCTGTTCGCCGCCGCAGTGATGCTCGTGGTCATCGTCATGGTGGTCTTCGGCATCTTCTTCCTCATCCCCAAGTGGGCTGGCGTAGACATCGCCTTGAGCTTCGTGGGCAAGCAGGCCGACCCTGCCGCCGTCGAGGGTGTGCGCGAGAAGCTGGGCCTGGGCGACCCGATCTACGCCCAGGTCTGGGAGTTCTTCAAGGGCATCTTCGCCGGCCGGACCTACACGGGCGGTGGCGATTCCATCCACTGCGCCGCCCCGTGCTTCGGCTACTCCTTCCGCAGTGAGCAGTCCGTCTGGCCGGTGCTGACCGACCGCTTCCCGGTGACCCTGGCGCTCGCGCTCGGTGCCGCCGTGCTGTGGCTGATCTTCGGTGTCTCGGCGGGTGTGCTCTCCGCGCTCAAGCGGGGCAGCCTGTGGGACCGCGGCGCGATGGTGATCGCGCTCTCGGGTGTCTCCCTCCCGATCTACTTCACCGGCATGGTCGCCCTGTCGATCTTCGTGTACGGATTCGACCTGTTCGACGGGCAGTTCGTACCCCTGGAGGACAGTCTCAGCGGCTGGTTCGGCGGCATGATCCTGCCGTGGGTCACTCTCGCGTTCCTGTACGCGGCCATGTACGCCCGCATCACCCGGGCCACCATGCTGGAGATCCTGGGCGAGGACTACATCCGCACCGCCCGGGCCAAGGGCCTCAAGGAACACACCGTCATCGGCAAGCACGCCATGCGTTCCACGATGACTCCGCTGCTGACGATGCTCGGCATGGACCTCGGCGCCCTCATCGGCGGTGCGATCCTGACCGAGACGGCGTTCAACCTGCCCGGCCTCGGCCAGGCGGTGCTCAACGCCATCAAGAACCAGGACCTGCCCATCATCCTGGGCGTCACCCTGATCACTTCTCTGGCGGTGCTCGTCGCCAACCTCGTGGTGGACATCCTGTACGCCGTGATCGACCCCCGAGTGAGGCTCTCATGACCGAACTCAGCAAGAGCGGAGCGGCCGTGGGCGAGCCCACCCCCGCCTCGCCCGCGCCGACCGCCTTCCTCGAAGTGCGCGACCTCAAGGTGCACTTCCCGACCGACGACGGCCTGGTCAAGTCCGTCGACGGGCTCAGCTTCCAGCTGGAGAAGGGCAAGACCCTCGGCATCGTGGGCGAGTCCGGTTCCGGCAAGTCGGTGACCTCGCTCGGCATCATGGGTCTGCACACCGCCGGCCAGTACGGCAAGCGCAAGGCCCAGATCTCCGGTGAGATCTGGCTGGACGGCACCGAGCTGCTGTCCGCCGACCCGGACCACGTGCGCAAGCTGCGCGGCCGTGAGATGGCGATGATCTTCCAGGATCCGCTGTCGGCGCTGCACCCGTACTACACGATCGGTCAGCAGATCGTGGAGGCGTACCGGATCCACCACCCCGTCGACAAGAAGACCGCCAAGCGCCGCGCGGTCGAGATGCTCGACCGGGTCGGCATCCCGCAGCCGGACAAGCGCGTCGACAGCTACCCGCACGAGTTCTCCGGCGGTATGCGGCAGCGCGCGATGATCGCGATGTCGCTGGTCAACAACCCCGAGCTGCTGATCGCGGACGAGCCGACGACCGCCCTGGACGTGACCGTCCAGGCGCAGATCCTCGACCTCATCCGTGACCTCCAGAAGGAGTTCGGCTCCGCGGTCATCGTGATCACCCACGACCTGGGCGTCGTCGCCGAACTCGCCGACGACATCCTGGTGATGTACGGCGGCCGCTGCGTCGAGCGGGGCCCGGCCGACAAGGTGTTCTACGAGCCCCGGCACCCCTACACCTGGGGTCTGCTCGGCTCGATGCCGCGGCTGGACCGTGAGCAGCAGGAGCGCCTGATCCCGGTCAAGGGCTCCCCGCCCTCGCTGATCAACATCCCGTCCGGCTGCGCCTTCAACCCGCGCTGCCCGTACGCGGACCTCCCGAAGGACAACGTCACCCGCACCGTCCGGCCCGAGCTGGCCGAGGTCGGCAGCCGGCACTGGGCCGCCTGCCACCTGGGCACGGAGCAGCGGGAGCGGATCTGGACCGAAGAGATTGCGCCGAAGCTGTGAGTGACGACGAGAAAGCGGTGAAGATCCCCGCGCAGGCCGAGGGCCCGACGCAGGGCGCGACCCTCACCGAGGACCCCGCCCCGGGCGAGGTCCTGCTGAAGGTGACCGGCCTCCAGAAGCACTTCCCCATCAAGAAGGGCCTGCTCCAGCGGCAGGTCGGGGCGGTGCACGCGGTCGACGGCATCGACTTCGAGGTCCGCTCCGGTGAGACGCTCGGTGTCGTGGGCGAGTCCGGCTGTGGCAAGTCCACGATGGGCCGGCTGATCACCCGGCTGCTCGAACCGACCGCGGGCAAGGTCGAGTTCCAGGGCAAGGACATCACGCACCTCGGCGTGGGCGGCATGCGTCCGCTGCGCCGCGATGTGCAGATGATCTTCCAGGACCCGTACTCGTCGCTGAACCCGCGCCACACCATCGGCACGATCGTCGGCGCTCCCTTCAAGCTCCAGGGCGTCGAGCCCGAGGGCGGTATCAAGAAGGAAGTCCAGCGGCTGCTGTCGGTCGTGGGTCTCAACCCCGAGCACTACAACCGCTACCCGCACGAGTTCTCCGGCGGTCAGCGTCAGCGCATCGGCATCGCCCGCGCGCTCGCGCTGAACCCGAAGCTGGTCGTGGCGGACGAGCCGGTCTCGGCGCTCGACGTGTCGATCCAGGCGCAGGTCGTCAACCTGCTGGACGACCTCCAGCAGGAGCTCGGCCTCACCTACGTGATCATCGCGCACGACCTCTCGGTCGTCCGGCACGTCTCGGACCGCATCGCGGTGATGTACCTCGGCAAGATCGTGGAGCTGGCCGACCGCGACCTGCTCTACAAGTCGCCGATGCACCCGTACACCAAGGCGCTGATGTCCGCGGTGCCGATCCCGGACCCGCGGCGCAAGCACGCCAAGAGCGAGCGGATCCTGCTCAAGGGTGACGTGCCCTCGCCGATCTCGCCGCCGAGCGGCTGCCGCTTCCACACCCGGTGCTGGAAGGCGACCCAGGTCTGCAAGACCACCGAGCCGGTCCTCGTCGAGCTGCGGCCCGGCCAGCAGGTCGCCTGCCACCACCCGGAGAACTTCCAGGACCAGGCCCCGCAGGACACCGTCCTGCTGACCGTCGCGAAGGAGGCGGCGGAGCTGGTGGCCGACGAGGTGCTCGCGGAGTCGGCGGAGACGTCGGCCGCGGTGGCGGCGGAAGTGGCGGCCGAGGCGGCTGCCGAGCCCGTCGTGACCGCCGAGCCGACCGAGGCCGCCGAGCCGGCTGAGGCCGCCGAGCCGACCCAGTCCGCCGGGGACGCCGAGACGGCCGACGAGGCCGCCCCGGAGGCTTCCGGTGACGACGCTCCGGCCAAAGAGAAGTAAGTAACACCGAGCCCCCGCCTTGCAATGTAAGGCGGGGGCTTTGTGCTGGGTGAGAATGTAGGGGTGCTCCATCAAATCTTCAGCCCCTCCGTCCAGCACACGCTCGACCTGATCGGCATCTTCGTCTTCGCCATCTCGGGCGCGCTGCTGGCCGTCCGCAAGAACTTCGACGTGTTCGGCATCGCCATGCTCGCCGAGGTCACCGCGCTGGGCGGCGGAGTCTTCCGGGACCTGGTCATCGGGGCCGTGCCGCCGGCCGCCTTCACCGACCTGGGGTCCTTCCTCACCCCGCTGCTCGCCGCCCTCCTGGTCGTCTTCCTGCATCCGCAGGTGGAACGCATCCAGACGGGCGTCAACGTCTTCGACGCGGCCGGCCTCGGCCTGTTCTGCGTGACGGGGACGACGAAAGCGTACGACTACGGGCTCAACCTCACCGCGTCGGTGGCACTGGGCCTCGCCACCGCCGTCGGCGGCGGTGTGCTGCGCGATGTGCTGGCCAACGAGGTGCCCTCACTGCTGCGCTGGGACCGCGACCTCTACGCGGTCCCGGCGCTCGTCGGCGCCACCATGGTGGTGCTCTGCATCCACTACGACGTGCTCACCCCGCTGGCCAGCGGACTGGCCGCGGTCACGGCCTTCGTGCTGCGGCTGCTCGCGATGCGGTTCCACTGGCGAGCGCCGCGTGCTTGGAATCGGCGCTCGACGGTGCGCGAGGAGTAGTCGCCTTCGCCTTCCCCTTCCCGTCGGAGGTCACCGGGCGCTGGTCCAGCTGCGTGGTCAGCCAGCGGAACGCCGGCACGACCTGCGGCCGCCACAGCGCCATGGTGTGGCCGCCCGCGCCGCTCGGGATGTAGACGACGTGCACGGCCGTCGGCGCCTTCGCCTCCTGCCGCAGGGCCAGGGCCGCCTCGTAGCCGTCCTTCGGCTGGCCGGAGAGGTAGAGGGCCACGGGCGGCGGCACGGTGGCCCTGCGCAGCAGCAGGTAGGGGTTGTTGGCCCGGCGCAGGGCGGGGCTCTGCGCGGCGAGGGAGTGGGGCTCGACGATCGGGTCGCTGTACCCGGACAGGCTCACGGCCGCCCGGTAGCGGTCCGGGTGGGCGACGGCGAGCTTGGCCGCGCAGTGGCCCCCGGCGGAGTACCCGGCGACCGCCCAGCCCTTGGGCGCGGGCTGGGCCCGGAAGTTGTCCCTGACCATCTTCGGTACGTCGATGCTGAGCCAGCTGTCGGCGTTGACGGTGCCCGCCACGTTGGCGCAGCCGGTGTCCACACCCGGCAGCAGCGTGGTGCGCGGCGCGACCAGGATGAACGGGGCGACCTTGCCCGCGCGCATCAGCGGCGCCAGCTGCTCGTGCACGTGCAGCGTGCCGTACCAGGACTTGGCGGAGCCCGGGTAGCCCGGCAGCAGTTCCACCACGGGGAAGGAGCGGTGCGCGTAGGCGGGCTCGTCGTACTGCGGGGGCAGCCAGACGTAGACCTCGGCGTTGACGCCGGAGACCCGGCCCTCGACCTGGGTGACGCGTACCCCGCCCGCCGCGTGCATGCCCGGCCCCTGGGCCTGGGTGAACGTCTGCCGGACCTTGGGCAGCCGGTCCAGCGCGATTCCGCCGGTGCCGTCGGCGCCCAGGTCGGCGGCCTGCTGCACATGGGTGCCGGTGCCCAGCAGGTCGTCCCAGGTGTCGTACAGGCCGTTGGCGTTGTTGACCAGGACGAAGACCAGGGCCACGGCCGTGCCCTGGGCGAACAGCAGCATCACCAGCCGGGCCGCGGCGCGCAGGACCCGCGGCCCGCGCAGCCGCGACCACATCAGCAGCGGCAGCGCGACGGCGACCACGGACAGCGCGATCAGGGTGTAGAGGAACGGAGTCCCGGTGAGGCTCATGTCCTTGCAGAGGGGAATCCGGGCGTCGAGGTTACGGACGAGTTCGGACACTTACCAAGAAATTGCCGACCGCTCACCCGAACCGGTCATCGGTGAGCCTCGAATCGGTCATGAACGGGCTCGATCTGTTCATCCGGCCGTAGCGCGGTCGCCGCACGGCCGTAGCAGCCAAAGCTACCGCTTAGTAATGAGCTGTTGTACGGTTCAGGTATGCCAGAAGCAGCTACCGCGGCGGCCGAGCCGGCCTCCATCGCCCTCGTCACGGCCCCGACCGGAGACGGTGAGTTCGAGTTCGACCGCGACACCGCGCTCACCCGACGTGCGCCCGGCGTCTACGACATCGACCTCTCGGCCGGCTGGACGATCATCAGCGCCGTCAACGGCGGCTACCTTCTCGCCGTCCTCGGCCGCGCGCTCGCGGACGCCCTGCCGCACCGCGACCCGTTCACGATCTCGGCGCACTACCTCACGGCGTCCCAGCCCGGCCCCGCGGTCGTCCGCACGGACGTCGTGCGCACCGGACGCACCCTCTCCACCGGCCAGGCCTCGCTCTTCCAGTACGACGCGAACGGCGCCGAGGTCGAGCGGATCCGGGTTCTCGCCTCCTACGGCGACCTCGACACCCTGCCCGACGACGTCCGTACTACGGCGAAGCCGCCCGCGATCCCGCCGATGGACCAGTGCTTCGGCCCCGAGGACGGACCGGCGCCCGTCGACGGCAGCTCCGCGATCGCCGACCGTCTGATGCTCAAGCTCGACCCGTCGACCCTCGGCTGGGCGCTCGGACAGCCCTCCGGGAAGGGCGAGATGCGGGCCTGGTTCGGCCTGAAGGACGGCCGCGACCCCGATCCGCTCTCCCTCCTCCTCGCGGTGGACGCCCTGCCGCCCACCGCCTTCGAGATCGGCCTGCGCGGCTGGGTCCCCACGGTCGAGCTGACGGTCCACGTCCGCTGCCGTCCGGCTCCGGGCCCGCTGCGCGTCTCCATCACCACCCGCAATCTCGCGGGCGGCTTCCTGGAGGAGGACGCCGAGGTCTGGGACAGCGCGGACCGACTGGTCGCACAGTCACGGCAGTTGGCCCGGGTCAGGCTCGGCTGAGCCCCGTTGCGCGAGGGCTTCTGTCACGGAGCTGTACCAGCGCACCGACCGGTCCATCTGGGTGAACTCCCAGGTCAGCAAGGTTCCTTGGGAAGTGCTTTACCCGATTGACAGCCGGGGGACAGAGGGGCCCCAAGGAAGGCCTAAGCGCCGTTGGTTGAGTTCCGGTCTCAGGTTCTCCTCATCATCTCCGGAGCTGTTTCTCATGAAGCGTGCGCTGATGCCCGTCCGTCTCGTCCCCGCGGTGGCGCTGCTGGCGCTCTCGCCCCTCGCCCTGGCGGCCTGCGGCTCGGGCGACTCCTCCTCCAGCAGCGGGACGTCCGCCCAGCAGTCCTGCTCGCCGCCGTCCGGCAACCCGTCGGGCATGCCGAGCGGCGCCCCCTCCGGGGCCCCGTCGGGTGCCCCGACCGGCGCCGCCTCGGGGCAGCCGACGGGGACCCCGACCGGCATGCCGACCGGTGTTCCGTCGGGTGCTCCGTCGGGCATGCCGAGCGGGGGTCCCGGCGGTGGCGGTCAGGGTGGCCCCGGAGGCGGCCAGGGCGGCGGCTGTGGCGGTCCGGGCGGCGGCCAGGGGCAGCAGGGGCAGCAGGCCCAGCAGCAGGGCTGACGGCGGCTCACCCACAGGGGCGGCGCACCCGGGAACGGGTGCGCCGCCCCTGTGGTTTTCGGGTGTGTCGCGGGGCTGTCAGTCCAGCCAGTGCCGACGCCCGATGCTGATGAGCCGCATCTGGCGGGCGGCGAGCAGACCGACCCGCTCCCGCTCCTCCGGCGAGGACTCCAGTGCCTCCAGGAACAGCGAGGCCGTGACGAGCATCTGGTCGACGTAGAGGTGCGAGAGCATCAGCAGGTCGTCGTCGCTCCAGCCCTCGGCCTCGGCGTCCTTGGCCAGTTCGGTCCTCACCTCCTCGGCGAACCGGGCCAGTTGGTCCCGGATCGCCTCCCGTACCGGCTGCACTCCGCCATGTCGCTCACGGGCGATGAAACGGACGGGTGCGGGGTACGCGGTCACATGACCGGCGATCAACTCGACAGCGCGCGTGATGCGTTCCTCACTCGTGCCCTCCGCGGTCACGGTGGTGCGGATCATCGGGTGGAGGCTGCCGAGCGCCTCCTCGACCAGAGCCACGCCCAGATCCGCGGTGGAGCGGAAGTGGCGGTAGAAGGCGGTCGGGGCGACCCCGACGGCACGGGTGACCTCGCGCAGCCCCAGGCTGCTCAGGCTCTGCTCCTCCAGCAGCACCAACGCCGCGTCCATGAGCGCCTGCCGGGTCTTCTGCTTCTGGGCCTGCCGGATGCCGAGGGTGTGACTCATGTCATCCAGTTAACAACTGTTCTCTGGAATTGGAAAGCCGGGGTACACGCTAGACTCAAGAGTCAGTGAACAAGTGTAACCACAACTGTTCACCCAAACTTTACGGAGGGGGATCCGATCCCATGCTGTTCCTCGTTGCGGCCCTGCTGCTGTTCGGCGTCGTCATGGGCACCGTGGCCCACGCGCCGTTCGAGTTCACCCTCGTCGCCGCCGCCGTGATCGCCGCCTGGCTCGGTGTCTTCGCGCTCCGCGAGCGCCACGGCCGCCGTCGGCACACCTCGACCCACTGACCCGTCGCACTTTCCTCCACAGGAGCTGACCAGCCATGCAACTCACCGCACCGGCCCCCCCCACCCGCCGCACCGGCATCCGGGACACCGACGGAATGGCCGTAGCGTCCTTCGTCCTCGGTCTCCTCGGCCTGCTCGTGCTCAACGTCTTCCTTGGCCCGATCGCCATCGTCCTGGCGTCCGTCGCCCTCTGGCGCGGTACGGCCCGCCGCGGGCGCGCCCTCCTCGGACTGGGTCTGGGCGTCGCCGACCTTCTGGTCCTGGTGGCGTTCATGCAGGCCGACTCGACGGTTTCCTGGAGCTTCTGACCGCGAGGGCTCACCTGGCAGCGAGGCGTGCCACCCGGCCCCCGTAGAATCGGGCCCACCATGGCATACCTCGACCACGCCGCGACCACGCCGATGCTCCCCGAGGCGGTCGAGGCACTCACCGCGCACCTGGGCGTCACCGGCAACGCCTCCTCCCTCCACGCGGCCGGCCGGCAGGCCCGCCGTACGGTCGAGGAAGCCCGGGAGACCCTCGCGGACGCGCTCGGCGCCCGTCCCAGCGAGGTCGTCCTCACCTCCGGCGGCACCGAGGCCGACAACCTCGCGGTCAAGGGGCTGTACTGGTCCCGCCGCGACACGGACCCGGCCCGCACCCGCGTCCTGGCCAGCCCGGTCGAACACCACGCGGTCCTCGACGCCGTGCACTGGCTCGGCGAGCACGAGGGCGCCACGGTCGAGTACCTGCCGGTCGACTCCTACGGGCGGGTCCACCCCGAGGCGCTGCGCGAAGCCATCGCCCGCGACCCCCACGACGTGGCCCTGGCCACCGTCATGTGGGCGAACAACGAGATCGGCACGATCCTGCCGGTCCGTGAACTGGCCGACGTGGCGGCCGAGTTCGAGGTCCCGCTGCACGCCGACGCGGTGCAGGCCTTCGGTCAGATCCCCGTCGACTTCAGCGCCTCCGGCCTCGCCGCGATGACGGTCTCCGGCCACAAGATCGGCGGCCCGTACGGCATCGGCGCCCTGCTCCTCGGCCGCGAGTACACCCCCGTACCCGTGCTGCACGGCGGCGGCCAGGAGCGTCATGTCCGCTCCGGCACCCTCGACGTCCCCGCCATCGCCTCCTTCGCGGTCGCCGGACGCCTCGCAGCCGAGCAGCGCGAATGGTTCGCCCGCGAGATCGGCGCCCTGCGCGACGCGCTGATCGACGCGGTCCGCAGGGCCGTCCCGGACGCGATCCTCGGCGGGGACCCGGTGGACCGGCTCCCGGCCAACGCCCACTTCACCTTCCCGGGCTGTGAGGGCGACTCCCTGCTCCTGCTGCTCGACGCCCAGGGCATCGAGTGCTCCACCGGCTCCGCCTGCACCGCCGGCGTCGCCCAGCCCAGCCACGTCCTGCTCGCCACCGGCACCGACCCGGAGCTGGCCCGCGGCACCCTGCGCTTCTCCCTCGGCCACACCTCCACCGAGGCCGACGTCGAGGCGGTCGCCAAGGCCATCGGCCCGGCGGTGGAACGGGCGCGCGCCGCCGGACTGACGTAGCACCGACGGTCTGCGGGTGCGGGTGCGGTGGCGTGCGGCTGCGGCTGCCGCCTCATGTTCAAAGGTGCCTGCCAGCCGCCGCCCTCACCATGGACCTGGCCCGGTGCGCCGGGCCAGGGGCTGCCGCCGGCACTTCCACTGCCGGCGGCAGCCTGCTCGGGAGGCTGGTGTGACCGGCCCGGGTGTGACCGGCCCGGGTGTGACCGGCCCGCTGGGGCCGGGCTAGCCGTCCGTGACCATGAGGGACGCCATCATGCCCTCGTCCTCGTGCTGGAGAAGATGGCAGTGGAGCATGTACATGTACGTGTCGTCGGTGAAGTCGGTGAACTTCATCGCGATCTTGATGGAGCCGCCGCCGACCACCTCGAACGTGTCGAACCAGCCGAGGTCGACGCCGGTCGGGGCCTCGCCGTTGATCTCGATCACCTGGTAGGGCACGTCATGCAGATGGAACGAGTGCTCGAGCTGCGTGCTGTTCGTGATCGTCCAGATCTCCTCGGCGTCCAGCGTGGTGCTGATCATCGCCATCCCGGCCATGGTGGTGCCCACCGAGCCGTTGATCGTCATGGTCCCGCCGGTGCCCTGACCGAGGGTGATCGTCCGCGCGGTGAAGTCGCTCGTGTCGTACCGGGTGATCGTGTTGAGCGTGCTCGGCAGGGCGGCCGGGGTGTCGGTGGCGTCCGGGGTCACGGTCAGGAAGTCGTACGTGCCGCTGCCGCCGCGGATCCAGCCGGTGGTGACGACGGCCTGGAGCGTGACCGCGTCCTCGAGGTCGAGGACGAACTCGGCGCGGGCGCCGGCCACCAGCCGGATCGTGGTCACCTCGGTGGGCTCGGTGAGATAGCCCTGGTCGGTGGCGATCTGGGTGAGCGTCCCGCCGTCGCCGCGCTGGACGGTCATGATGTCGGCGGGGGAGGCGTTCAGGACCCGGAAGCGGGTGCGCTTCTTGGTGGCGGTGAAGCCGAGGGTCGTCGAGTCCACGTTGGTGCCGTTGACCAGCACCGGGAAGACGACACCGGAGCTGCGGTAGCCGGTGGCCTCGTACTTGATGTCGCCGGCGGCGTCGACCGCCAGACACTGCAGGATGAGCGGGATGTCGTCGACGCCGTACTCGCTCGGCAGCGCGGCCGAGACGTCCGAGTCGTCCTCCACGATGATCATCCCGGCCAGGCCGTGGACGACCTGCTCGGCCGTGGTGCCCAGGGCGTGCGGGTGGTACCAGAGGGTCTTGGCCTCGTCGAGGACCTCGAAGGTGGGCGACCAGGTCACGCCGTCCGCGAAGGCGTTCTGCGGGCCGCCGTCCATCTTGGGCGGGATGTGGGCGCCGTGGAAGTGGACCGAGGTGTCCGCACCCAGGGTGTTGGTGAAGTTCATCAGGACCGTGTCGCCCTTGGTCCACTTCATGGTGGGGCCGAGGTACGCACCGTTGTAGCCGGCCGTGGTGCTGGTCACGCCGCTGAGCACCTCGCCGGTGCCGGTCTTCGCGGTCAGGGTGTAGGTGGTGGTGCCGTCGGTGGTGGTGGCCTCCAGCAGGTCGGGGACGGTGAGGGTGCCGGTGGCGTCGGCGGCGGACGCCTTGTTGCTGTTGCCGCCGGTCAGCAGGGAGAAGGTGACCCCGGCGGTCCCGACGGCGGCCAGCCCGGCCGCCCCTGCCATGCCGCTCAGGAACTTGCGCCGGTGCAGGCCCTTGCCGTGCCCGCCCTTGGTCTCGCCGCTCTTCGTGTGGCGCTCGTCCTTGGCACCCCGGTCGCTTCGCGCGTGGGCGCCCTTGCTCTGCCGTCCCGCGCCGGAGGCGGGATCTGTGGTGTGGGTCATGGCCGTGGAGCTTTGGGCTAAGGCCTATGTGAAGACTGGGTCGAACATAGGAGTGAGCCGAGGAGGCTGTGCGGCCGCCGTGCGCCTCAACTCCCTTGAAGAAAAGCCAAGTTGGTGGAACGCAGGTCATGTTCGTGGTGCGGGACACATCGGGCGGCCGGCTCTCATCAACTGTTCACGATTTTGAGCACATGTGACCTGTGTCACATTGCCCTGTGCTCAGGTGGCCGCGGCCTGCGCCTCCCGCACGAGCCGCAGGTACCGGTCCCAGTCCCAGTGCTCGCCCGGGTCGGTGTGATCCGTGCCCGGCACCTCCACATGCCCGATGATGTGCTCGCGGTCGACGGCTATGTCGTACCGCCGGCAGACCGCGGCGGTCAGCCGGGCGGAGGCGGCGTACATCGCGTCCGTGAAGTCCTTCGGCCGGTCCACGAAGCCCTCGTGCTCGATGCCGACACTGCGCTCGTTGTACGCGCGGTTGCCCGCGTGGTACGCCACGTCCAGCTCCCGGATCATCTGCGTGACGTGGCCGTCCTTGCCGACGATGTAGTGCGCGGCCGCCCGGTGCCCCGGGTCCTCGAACGCCTTCACCGCGCTGTCGAGATCGCCCTGTGTGACATGGATGACGACCATGTCGATCCCGTAGTCGTCCGGCCGGTCCGCCCAGCGGAAGTTCGCCTCCGACGCCGCCACCCACCGGGCGCCCCGGAAGTCCACGGCGCCTTCCACCCGCTGCCTGCGCACGCCCGGCAGCCGCCAGTACAGCCGCGCCAGTTCGTCACGCGCCAGCACGCCCGTGCCGACGGCGGCCGCCGCCCCGCCGATCAGCAGGGCGCGCCGCCCGATCCGCCGGTCGGAGTCGCTCTTCCCGTCCCCCATGTCCGTGCCCTTCCTCGCCCCTTGTGATCGTCAACGGATACTCGCGGGCTCCGGTTCCCGGGGACCCGTACCCTGGAAGGGTTATGACTGAGACCTCGCAGCGCTCCCGCCCCCTTCGCGTACTCGCCGCCATGTCCGGCGGGGTCGACTCCGCCGTCGCCGCCGCCCGCGCAGCCGAAGCCGGCCACGACGTGACCGGCGTCCACCTCGCGCTCTCCGCGAACCCGCAGTCGTTCCGCACCGGCGCGCGAGGCTGTTGCACCATCGAGGACTCCCGCGACGCCCGCCGCGCGGCCGACGTCATCGGCATCCCGTTCTACGTCTGGGACCTCGCCGACCGCTTCCGCGAGGACGTCGTCGACGACTTCGTCGCCGAGTACGAGGCCGGCCGCACCCCCAACCCCTGTCTGCGCTGCAACGAGAAGATCAAGTTCGCCGCGCTGCTGGACAAGGCGCTGGCGCTGGGCTTCGACGCGGTGTGCACCGGCCACTACGCGAAGGTCCTCGTCAACGAGGACGGCACGCGCGAGCTGCACCGCGCCTCCGACATGGCCAAGGACCAGTCGTACGTCCTCGGCGTCCTCGACGACCGGCAGCTCGCCCACGCGCTCTTCCCCCTCGGCGACACGCTGACCACGAAGGACGAGATCCGCGCGGAGGCCGAGCGCCGGGGCCTGGCGGTCGCCAAGAAGCCCGACTCCCACGACATCTGCTTCATCGCCGACGGCGACACCCAGGGCTTCCTCGCGAACCGGCTGGGCCGGGCGGAGGGAGACATCGTCGACGAGTCCGGCGCCAAGGTCGGCACCCACGAGGGCGCGTACGGCTTCACCATCGGCCAGCGCAAGGGCCTGCGCATCGGCACCCCGGCCGCCGACGGCAAGCCGCGCTACGTCCTCGACATCTCCCCGGTGAACAACACGGTGACGGTCGGCCCGGCCGCCTCCCTGGACGTCGCCGCCCTGACCGCGATCAGGCCCCGCTGGTGCGGCGCCGCCCCGACCGGCCCCGGCACCTACACGGCCCAGCTGCGCGCCCACGGCGGCGAGACCGAGGTGCGGGCCGAACTCGTCGACGGCTCCCTCGAGGTCACCTTCACGGAGCCCGTCCGGGGCGTGGCCCCCGGCCAGGCGATCGTGCTGTACGACGACACGCGCGTGGTGGGCTCGGCGACGATCGCGGCCACCGTGCGGGCGACGGCCGGGGTGGCCTGACCGTCAGTCGCGCGACCCGAGGAACTCCGCCAGCACCGGTGCGAGGACGGCCGGGTCCACCATGTGGGTCTGGCCATCGAGCACGCGGTAGGTGCCGTCCGTGACCGCGTCCGCGACCGCACGCGTCGCCTCGCGCAGCCACGGTGGACTGGCCTCGCCCGCGGCCGCGAGCACCGGGACCGCGATCGAGGCCAGCCGCTCCCGGGGCGGCGTGCCGCCGCCCATGACGGCGTCGTCGTAGGCGAGGGTCGGCGCGATGGCCTCCATCCCCTCCCACATCGGTGACCGGCGGGCGCCCTGGATCATCTCCTCGGCCAGCCCCGTCAGCCGCAGGAACAGCTCGACGGCGTCCCCGTGCCGCCCCTGCGCGAGGGCCTCGGTGAGGTCCACCGTGTAGGCGGCTCGTCCCCGTACGCCCTCCTCGTCCAGGGCGTACGGCGTCTCGTACACGGCCACCCGCCGCACCGGCAGTCCGGCGGCCGCCGCCTCCAGTACCAGCGCGCCGCCCGAGGAGATGCCGTAGAGCGCCGCCTCGCCGCCCGCCGCGTCGATGAGGGCCGCGAGGTCCTCGACCTCGCGTTCCACCGCGTACGGCGCCGTGTCGCCGCTCTCGCCACGGCCCCGGCGGTCGTACCGGAGGACAGTGCAGCGGTCCGCGAGCAGGCCGGCCAGGGGCGCCATGGTGCCGCCCGTGGACATCGCCCCGCTCACCAGGATGACCGCGGGCCCCTCGCCGGCGCGTGTGTACGCGAGTTCGGTGCCGTCGCGCGAAATGGTCTTCTTGTCCATGCCCATGCAGACTGCCGCACGGCACGGCGGTCATCGGCCTACGACACCTCCGCTTGCGGCACTTCCGCCTCCGAGACCTCCACTTCGTAGAAGCACAGGTGGTTCTTGATCTCGGCGACGTCGGGCTTGGGATCGGGATAGCCCCAGACGAGGTCCGCCGCGTCCGGCAGCGACCAGTAGGAGGCCGTTCCCTTGAAGGGGCAGTACGTGTGGGTGTCGGAGGGGGTCAGCAGGTCGAGCCGTACGTCCTCGGCGGGGATGTAGTACCGCACCGGACAGCCGGTCTCGCGCAGGGCGAGCGCCCGGTCGGTCTCGGCCAGCACATGGCCCCCGTGGACGACCCTGATGTGCCGGTCGCCCCGCTCGATGGTGATCGTGTGTCCTCGGGTCATGCCGGAACAGCGCCCGCGGGGCGCCGGTTCTTCCCGCGTACCGTGGTCGCATGCGTATCTGCGTCTTCCTCTCCGCCGCCGACCTCGACGACCGCTACACCCGCCCCGCGCGCGAGTTCGCCGAACTCCTCGGCAAGGGCGGCCACACCCTCGTGTGGGGCGGCTCCGACACCGGCCTGATGAAGGTGGTCGCGGACGGTGTGCAGGAGGCGGGCGGCCGGCTGTGCGGGGTGTCGGTGGACTTCCTCGCCGCCAAGGCGCGGGCCGGGGCCGACGAGATGGTCGTCGCGCGGGACCTCGCCGAGCGCAAGCGGCTCCTCCTGCAGAAGTCCGACGCCGTCGTGATCATGGTCGGCGGGACCGGGACGCTGGACGAGGCGACCGAGATCCTCGAGCTGAAGAAGCACGGGCACACCGACAAGCCGGTCGTGCTGCTCAACACGGCGGGCTTCTACGACGGCCTCAAGGAGCAGTTCCGGCGCATGGAGGACGAGGGGTTCCTGCCCCGGCCCCTCACCGACCTGGTGTTCTTCGCGGAGGAACCGGTGGGCGCGCTGGCGTACCTCGAAGAGAGCCAGGGCATCGGGTGACATCGCGGTGATGCGAGCATGGCGGGCATGGCTACTCATGTGATCACCGGAGCCGGTTCCGGCATCGGCGCGGCCGTCGCCCGCCGTCTGCACGCGCGCGGGGACGAACTCCTGCTGCACGCGCGCGACGCGGGCCGCGCGAAGGAACTGGCGGCGGAGTTTCCCGGGGCCCGGACCCTGGTCGGCGACCTGGCCGAGCCCGCCAAGCTGAGCTGGGCCTTCTCCCACCAGACGCTGCCCGACCGGGTGGACTCCCTCCTGCACATCGCCGGTGTGGTCGACCTGGGGCCGGTCGGCGAGCTGACCCCGAAGTCCTGGCGCCACCAGCTCGACGTCAACCTGATCGCCCCGGCCGAGCTGACCCGGCACTTCCTGCCCCAACTCCGCGCCGCCCGGGGGCACGTGGTCTTCGTGAACTCCGGGGCGGGTCTGCGGGCGAGCGCCGACTGGTCCGCGTACGCCGCCTCCAAGCACGGCCTGAAGGCACTGGCGGACGCGCTGCGCGCCGAGGAGCACGGCAACGGCGTCCGCGTCACCTCCGTCTACCCCGGCCGCACCGCCAGCCCCATGCAGGCCAAGGTCCACCAGCAGGAGGGCAAGGAGTACGACCCGGGGGAGTGGATCGATCCCGAGTCGGTCGCGACGACGATCCTGATGGCGATCGACCTGCCCCGGGACGCGGAGGTCAACGACCTGACGGTGCGTCCGGGACGGTGAGACCGCCCGCGGGGGCGAGACCCGCCCCCGCGCGTACGTAGGCTTCACCCCGTGAACGCACACTTCAGTTTCGGACCCGCCACCGGTGTCGGCTCCCTGCCCGGCGGTGACGCCCGCGAGGCCGCCAGGGCCGCCACCGGGTCCTTCGAGGACTTCCCGTTTCTCGCCGAGCTGCCGGCCCGCGGCCCGGGCGCCGACATGATCGGCCGCACCGCCGGGATGCTCGTCGAGCTGTTCGCGCGCGTGGAGCCCAGCGGCTGGCGGATCGGCGACCGGCCGGGCCGGGACACCAAGCGCGCCCGGTCCTGGCTGGGGGAGGACCTCGACGCGCTGGAGGAGTTCACCCAGGGCTACGAGGGCCAGGTGAAGGTGCAGGCCGTCGGACCCTGGACCCTCGCCGCCGCACTGGAGCTGAAGAACGGCCAGTCGGTGCTCTCCGACCACGGTGCCCGCCGCGATCTCGCCGGCTCCCTCGCCGAGGGGCTGCGCCTGCATCTCGACGAGGTGCGCCGCCGTCTGCCCGGCGCGCAAGTCGTGCTCCAGCTCGACGAACCCTCCCTGACGGCCGTCCTGCGCGGCCAGGTGAAGACGGCCAGCGGCTACCACACCCACCGCGCCGTCGACCGGCAGCACGTGGAGGCCACGCTCCGGCAGGTCGTCGGGGTGCACGGGGACGGCCCCGTCGTGGTCCACTCCTGCGCCCAGGACGTCCCGTTCGCCCTGCTGCGCCGGGCCGGTGCGGCGGCGGTCTCCTTCGACTTCTCGCTGCTCACCGAGCGTGACGACGACGCGATCGGCGAGGCGGTCGAAGGGGGGACCCGGCTGTTCGCCGGTGTCGTGCCGGGCGTGGACGCCCCATTGTCGGACCCTGCCGGTAGCGTCATGGGTGTCAGGACGCTGTGGCGCAGGCTGGGGCTGCGACCGGGGCTGCTCACCGAGGCGGTCACGCTCACGCCGTCGTGCGGCCTCGCGGGAGCTTCCCCCGCGTACGCGCGCGAGGCCCTCGCGCACTGCGTCCGGGCGGCGAGATCCCTCGCGGACAACCCAGAGTAACGGGAGGACGACACGGTGGCCGGCGACAGGCAAGCGGAGACGACGGTGCCCAGCGAGGCACGGGAGAAGCACGCGCAGCTGGCTGAGCAGATCGAGGAGCACCGCTTCCGGTACTACGTGAAGGACGCTCCCGTCATCAGCGACGCGGAGTTCGACCGACTCCTGCGCGCCCTGGAGGAACTGGAGCGGGAGTACGCCGAGCTGCGGACGCCCGACTCGCCGACCCAGAAGGTCGCCGGCGCGTACGCGACGGAGTTCACGGCGGTCCAGCACCGCGAGCGGATGCTCTCGCTCGACAACGCCTTCGACGACCTGGAGCTCGCCGCCTGGGCCGAGCGCGTCCACAAGGACGTGGGCAGCTCCGCGTACCACTTCCTGTGCGAGCTCAAGGTCGACGGCCTCGCCGTCAACCTCACCTACGAGAACGGCCGTCTCACGCGCGCGGCGACCCGGGGCGACGGCCGCACGGGCGAGGACATCACGCCCAACGTGCGCACCATCGCGGAGATCCCCGACCGCCTCACCGGTGACGGGGTCCCGTCCCTGGTGGAGATCCGGGGTGAGGTCTACTTCCCGATGGAGAAGTTCGAGGAGCTGAACGCCCGTCTGGTCGGGGCGGGCGACAAGCCCTTCGCCAACCCGCGCAACGCGGCCGCCGGTTCACTGCGCCAGAAGGACCCGCGCGTCACCGCCTCGCGTCCGCTGCACATGGTCGTGCACGGCATCGGTGCCCTGGAGGGCTACGAGGGTCTGACCCGTCTCTCCGAGGCCTATGACCTCCTCAAGACCTGGGGTCTGCCCACCTCCCCGCACAACAAGGTGGTCGGCGACCTCGACGGCGTCCGGGCGTTCATCGCCTACTACGGCGAGAACCGGCACTCGGTGGAGCACGAGATCGACGGCGTGGTCGTCAAGCTCGACGAGATCCGGCTGCAGGGGCGGCTCGGTTCCACGGCCCGTGCCCCCCGGTGGGCGATCGCGTACAAGTACGCGCCGGAGGAGGTCAACACCAAGCTCGTCAACATCCGCGTGGGTGTCGGCCGTACCGGCCGCGTGACGCCGTACGCCCAGGTCGAGCCGGTCACGGTGGCGGGCTCGGAGGTCGAGTTCGCCACCCTGCACAACCAGGAGGTCGTCAAGGCCAAGGGCGTCCTGATCGGCGACACCGTGGTGCTGCGCAAGGCCGGTGACGTGATCCCGGAGATCCTCGGCCCGGTCGCCGACCTGCGCGACGGCAGCGAGCGCGAGTTCGTGATGCCGTCCGAGTGCCCGGAGTGCGGGGCGGCGCTGCGGCCGATGAAGGAGGGCGACATCGACCTGCGGTGCCCCAACGCCCGCACCTGTCCTGCCCAGTTGCGCGAGCGGGTGTTCTACCTGGCCGGCCGCAGGGCGTTGGACATCGACCACTTCGGTTACGTCGCCGCGGCCGCCCTCACCCATCCGCTGGAGCCGGCCGAACCGCCGCTGCGGGACGAGGGTGACCTCTTCGACCTCACCATCGACCGGCTGCTGCCCATCAAGGCGTACGTCCTCGACCAGGACAGCGGTCTGCCCAAGCGGGACCCGAAGACGGGCGAGGAGAAGATCGCCACGGTCTTCGCCAACCAGCAGGGCGAGCCCAAGAAGAACGCGCTCGCCATGCTGGAGACCATCGCGGCCGCCAAGGAACGCCCGCTGGCGCGCATCCTCACCGGCCTGTCGATCCGGCACGTCGGACCGGTCGCGGCCGAGGCGCTGGCCCGCGAGTTCCGCTCGATCGAGCGGATCGAGCAGGCCTCGCAGGAGGAGCTGGCGGCCACCGACGGGGTGGGCGCCATCATCGCGGCCTCGCTCAAGGAGTGGTTCGCCGAGGAGTGGCACCAGGAGATCCTGCGCAAGTGGCGGGCCGCCGGCGTCCGCATGGAGGAGGAGGGCTCCGGGGAGGACGAGGGACCGCGTCCCCTCGAAGGGCTGACGGTCGTCGTCACCGGCACCCTCGAGCACTTCACCCGGGACGGCGCCAAGGATGCCCTGCAGAACCAAGGGGCGAAAGTGACCGGTTCAGTTTCGAAGAAGACATCTTTCGTTGTTGTGGGTGACAATCCGGGATCGAAGTACGACAAGGCGATGCAGCTGAAGGTGCCGGTTCTGAACGAGGACGGCTTCACCGTCCTGCTGGAACAGGGACCCGAGGCGGCGGCCGAAGTGGCCCTTCCGACCGAGGAGTAGCGACGAGTGGCGGTTGAAGGTCACCCGATCGGCGCATACCAGATGCATACGGGTGGCCGGGGCGCATTCGGGCAACCGTCGACGACCGCTGCCCGTGGAAGCCTTCCGCGGCCTACTGTTGAGACGTGCGCCTGCCGTGCCCAGCTGCGGTCGGGGCACCTCCGTGCTCCTGGTGAGCAGGGGGAAGGGTTCTCCAACGCGGCGCCGCCCGGGGTTGTCGGGCAACGGGCCGCGTGGCGTGGGCACCGCCGGCTGTGAGAGGGACGGGAATGGAACCGACCGAGAGCGCCGCCCCGGACGAACGGCTGCGCCGACGCCGGGTCGCCGGCGTCTGGTGGGGGAGCTGGCGGACGGCGCGCTCCGAGCGGCCTCCGGGCGCGGAAGCCTATGTGCCGCACACCGCGCCGTACGCGACGCCGCATTCCGGTCCGGACCTCCGCGTCACCTCCGCCCCGCATCCCGGGATGCCCGACACCGAGGCCGACCGGCACCTGTCCTGGCCCGCGCTGCCCGCCTCGGTCGTCTCCGGCGCCGCCTTCGCCCTCGGCGCCGGCTTCTACCGCGCCTTCACCGGCCACCACGCGCTGTTCCCGTCCGGCACGGCCGGCTGGGCCCTGGCCGTGCTGGCCGGCGTCATCGTCGGCCATCTGGTCCTGCTCGGCCGCGCCCGCTGGGGGGGCGGCACCGGCTCCGGCGCCGCGCTCACCCTCGCCGTCCTGCTGCTGTACGGCTGGGTGGCGGCCGGACTGGTCAGCCTCACCGTCGTCGTCCTGGTCGGCATAGCCCGGCGCCACCGCTGGCGGCAGGGCATCCTGCACGGCGCGGTGGACATCCTCGGCATCGGCGCGGGCGCGCTGCTGCTGGCCGCATGCGGACCGATACCGTCCGTGGAGCGGCCCTGGACCCCCGACAGCTGGACGGTCTACACCGGCCCCCAGGTGGTCCTGGTGGCCGTCGCCTATCTCGCGGTCACCCGTGTTCTCCTCTGGTACCTGCACGCCCCGCGCTCCGGCGGACTGCCCACCGTCGCCCGCACGGCCCTGGTCAGGCAGGGCCTGGTCGCCGTCGCCCTGCTGGGCATCGCGCCGCTGATCTGCGTGGTGGCCGTGGCCAAGCCGATCCTGCTGCCGCTGTTCGCCATCCCGCTCATCGCCCTCGACTCCACCCTGTGGATAGCCCGCGCCCGCGCCGAGGAGCAGCTGCGCGACCCGCTGACCGGGCTGCCCAACCGCCAGTGGCTGCTGGAGCGCATCTGGACCGCCCTGGACGACGCGGAGCGCATCGGCGCCCGCGCCGCCCTGATGCTGATCGACCTCGACCGCTTCCGCTCGGTCAACGACACCCTCGGTCATCTCGCCGGTGACCGGCTGCTGCTCCAGATAGCCGAGCGGCTGAAGCTCGCCCTGCCCCGCGGGGCGGAGGTCGCGCGGCTCGGCGGGGACGAGTTCGCCGTCTTACTGCCCGTCGCCGACTCGACGACCTCGGCGTCACGGATCGCCCGCGGGCTGGTCTCCGACCTCGGCCTGCCGCTCGACCTCGACGGCCTCACCCTCGTCCTGGAGGCCAGCGCCGGCGTCGCCGTCTTCCCCGACCACGCCCTCGACGCGGAGGGCATGCTGCGCCGGGCCGACGTGGCGATGTACCAGGCCAAGCGGGACCGTACGGGCGTCGAGGTGTACGAGTCCAAGCGCGACTCCAACACTCCCGACCGGCTCGGACTGCTGGGCGACCTGCGGCGGGCGCTCGACGCGCACGAGGTCGAACTGCACTACCAGCCGAAGGTCCGCTTCGACGGGCAGGTGGCGGGGCTGGAGGCGCTGGTGCGCTGGGTGCACCCGGAGCGCGGGAAGGTACCGCCGGACGAGTTCATAGCGATCGCCGAGTCGTCCGGGCTGATGCCCCATCTGACGGAGTACGTGCTGGAGACGGCGCTCGGCCAGGTCGCGCGGTGGCGGGCCCAGGGGCTGTACGTGCCGGTCGCGGTCAACGTCTCCCCCCGCGACGTGCACACCCCGGGTTTCGCCGGCTCCGTCGCGGCCCGGCTGGCCCGGCACGGAGTGCCCGCGGGAGCGCTCCAACTGGAGATAACCGAGCACGTCCTGCTGGAGGACCCGCAGCGCGCCGCCGACACCCTCAACGCGCTGACCGGGCACGGCGTGAAGATGTCGCTGGACGACTTCGGAACGGGCTACTCCTCCCTGGTGCACCTGCGCCGGCTCCCCGTGAGCGAGCTGAAGATCGACCGCTCCTTCGTGGCCCGCCTGGCCGTCGACACCGAGGACGCCGAGATCGTGCGCTGCACGGTCGACCTCGCCCATTCGCTGGGGCTGCTGGTGGTGGCCGAGGGCGTCGAGGACGACGAGACCTGGGAGCGCCTGCGTGACCTCGGCTGCGACGCCGTCCAGGGCTGGCTGGTGGCCGCGGCGATGCCCCCGGAGGAGACGACGGCCTGGCTGCGGGCCCGCGGCTCACGCGGCTGGCAGCGCCCCGCGGCGGCCCTCCCGGCAGCCGCGTCCGACGAGTAGCCGGCCCCTCCGCCCGCGCGTCACCGGGGAGGCGAGCCGAACCGTTTCACGGGTAGGCCGCCCCGCACCCTAGGATTGGGCCAAACCACACACTCACTCACTCCACCCCAGAGGAACGCTGCATGCCTGGCATCACGCGCGAGGAGGTCGCCCACCTCGCCCGGCTGGCGCGTCTGGAGCTGAAGCCCGAAGAGCTCGAACACTTCGCGGGACAGCTGGACGACATCATCGGCGCGGTCGCCCGCGTCAGCGAGGTCGCCGACCAAGACGTACCGCCGACCTCGCACCCGCTCCCGCTGACGAACGTCATGCGGGCGGACGAGGTCCGTCCGTCGCTCACCCCCGAGCAGGCGCTCTCCGGCGCCCCGGCCCAGGAGCAGCAGCGTTTCAAGGTGCCGCAGATCCTGGGGGAGGACTAACCGCCATGACGGACAACGTCAACATCATCAAGCTCACGGCCGCCGAGACCGCCGCGAAGATCGCCTCCGGCGAGCTCACGGCCGTCCAGGTCACCGAGGCGCACCTGGCGCGCATCGAGGCCGTCGACGAGAAGGTCCACGCCTTCCTGCACGTCGACCGTGCGGGCGCGCTGGCCCAGGCCCGCGCCGTCGACGAGAAGCGGGAGCGGGGCGAGAAGCTCGGCCCGCTGGCCGGCGTCCCGCTCGCGCTCAAGGACATCTTCACCACCGAGGGCATCCCGACGACCGTCGGTTCCAAGATCCTCGAAGGCTGGATCCCGCCGTACGACGCGACGCTCACCAAGCGGCTGAAGGCCGCCGACGTCGTCATCCTCGGCAAGACCAACATGGACGAGTTCGCCATGGGGTCGAGCACCGAGAACAGCGCCTACGGGCCGACCGGCAACCCCTGGGACCTCACCAAGATCCCCGGCGGCTCCGGTGGCGGTTCCTCCGCCGCGCTCGCCTCCTTCCAGGCACCCCTGGCCATCGGCACCGACACCGGCGGCTCCATCCGCCAGCCGGCCTCCGTCACCGGCACGGTCGGTGTGAAGCCGACGTACGGCGCGGTCTCGCGGTACGGCATGGTCGCCTTCTCGTCCTCCCTCGACCAGGGCGGCCCCTGCGCCCGTACGGTCCTGGACGCGGCGCTGCTGCACGAGGTCATCGCCGGGCACGACCCGCTGGACTCCACGTCCATCGACGCGCCCGTCCCGCCGGTCGTCGAGGCCGCCCGCAACGGCAGCGTCGACGGCATGCGCGTCGGTGTCGTGAAGCAGTTCCGCGGCGAGGGCTACCAGGCCGGCGTCATCCAGCGGTTCGACGAGTCCGTCGCGCTGCTGAAGGAGCTGGGCGCCGAGATCGTCGAGCTGGACTGCCCGTCCTTCGACCTCGCCCTGTCGGCGTACTACCTGATCGCGCCGTCCGAGTGCTCGTCCAACCTGGCCCGCTTCGACGGCCTGCGCTACGGCCGGCGGACCGGCGACGACGGCAGCCACTCGGCGGAGGAGGTCACCTCCCTCACCCGTGAGGCGGGCTTCGGCCCCGAGGTCAAGCGCCGCATCATGCTCGGCACGTACGCCCTGAGCTCGGGCTACTACGACGCGTACTACGGCTCGGCGCAGAAGGTCCGCACGCTCATCACGCGGGACTTCGAGAAGGCCTTCGAGCAGGTCGACGTGATCGTGTCGCCCACGACGCCGACCACCGCCTTCGCGATCGGCGAGCGCGCCGACGACCCGATGGCGATGTACCTGGCCGACCTGTGCACCATCCCGACCAACCTCGCGGGCAACGCGGCCATGTCGCTGCCCTGCGGTCTCGCCCCGGAGGACAACCTCCCGGTCGGTCTCCAGATCATCGCCCCGGCGCTGAAGGACGACCGGCTGTACAAGGTCGGCGCCGCCGTCGAGGCCGCCTTCGTGGAAAGGTGGGGTCACCCGCTTCTCGAGGAGGCTCCGTCGCTGTGAGCGCACTGAACAAGGCCAAGGGCTTCAAGAAGTCCAAGTCCGGTACGTACCTGTCCATCGCCGGGACCGCGTTCGGCGCGTTCGGCGTCGCCAAGCGGCTGAAGAAGGCCCGCGCCGAGAAGGACACCCTGGTCCTGATCGACGCCACCGTGTCCGCCGTCGCCATCGTCACCGGCCTCGCCATCCTCTACCGCGAGCTGAAGCGGCTGGGCGACGACGACGTCCTGCTGGGCTGAGAGGGAAGTTTCACCGTGACCACCACGACCGACCTGGTGTCGTACGAGGACGCGCTGGCGTCGTACGACCCCGTCATGGGCCTCGAGGTCCATGTCGAACTCGGCACCAAGACGAAGATGTTCTGCGGGTGCTCGACCGAGCTGGGCGCCGAGCCCAACTCGCAGACGTGCCCCACCTGCCTCGGCATGCCCGGCGCGCTTCCGGTCGTCAACGCGATCGGCATCGAGTCCGCGATCAAGATCGGTCTCGCGCTGAACTGCGAGATCGCCGAGTGGTGCCGCTTCGCCCGGAAGAACTACTTCTATCCGGACATGCCGAAGAACTTCCAGACCTCCCAGTACGACGAGCCGATCGCCTTCGACGGCTACCTCGACGTACAGCTGGAGGACGGCGAGACCTTCCGGGTGCAGATCGAGCGCGCCCACATGGAGGAGGACACCGGCAAGTCGCTGCACGTCGGCGGCGCCACCGGCCGTATCCACGGCGCGTCCCACTCCCTGCTGGACTACAACCGCGCCGGCATCCCGCTCATCGAGATCGTCACCAAGCCGATCGAGGGAGCGGGCGAGCGCGCCCCCGAGGTCGCGCGGGCGTACGTCCGTGAGCTGCGCGAGCTCATCAAGGCGCTCGGTGTCTCCGAGGCCCGCATGGAGCAGGGCCAGATGCGCTGCGACGTGAACCTGTCGCTGCGCCCGCACGGCCGGGAGAAGTTCGGCACCCGGTCCGAGACGAAGAACGTGAACTCGCTGCGGTCCGTGGAGCGCGCGGCCCGTTTCGAGATCCAGCGGCACGCCGCGGTGCTGAACGGCGGCGGCACGATCATCCAGGAGACCCGCCACTTCCACGAGGACACCGGGTCGACGACCTCGGGCCGCGTGAAGGAGGAGGCCGAGGACTACCGGTACTTCCCGGAGCCCGACCTGGTGCCGATCGCCCCGTCCCGTGAGTGGGTCGAGGAGATCCGGGGCGGTCTGCCGGAGTTGCCGCTGGCGCGCCGCAACCGGCTGCTCGCCGAGTGGGGCATCTCCGCCAACGACATGCAGTCGATCCTGAACGCCGGCGCGCTGGACCTGATCATCGCCTCCATCGACGCCGGCGCCGACGCGGCCTCCGCCCGCAAGTGGTGGATGGGCGAACTGGCGCGCAGCGCCAACGAGTCGGGCGTCCCGATCGACGAGCTGGCGATCACGCCGGAGCAGGTCGCCCGGGTCACCGAGCTGGTGAGCAAGGGCGATCTCAACGACAAGCTGGCCCGTCAGGTCATCGAGGGCGTCCTCGCGGGCGAGGGCACCCCGGACGAGGTCGTCGACAAGCGCGGTCTGAAGGTCGTCTCCGACGAGGGCGCGCTCACCACCGCCGTCGAGGAGGCCATCGCCGGCAACCCGGGCATCGCCGACAAGATCCGCGGTGGCAAGGTGGCCGCGGCCGGCGCCCTGGTCGGCGCGGTGATGAAGGCCACGCGCGGGCAGGCCGACGCGGCCCGCGTCAAGGAGCTGATCCTGGAGCAGTTGGGCGTCAGCGAGGGCTGAGCCCACCGTTCTCCTCGCGCCCGGGGGGAGTGCGCCGCACCGGCGCATTTCCCCCGGGCGTCTCTCTTCTCAGCCCGACGCGCTACGCTCGCCCGCCATGAGGGCACGAACCGACTCCGACACGCAGGACGACATACACGACGGCCCGCAGGCCGAAACGGCCGGAACGACCGAAGCCGCGGACGCGGCCGAACCGGACGACACCGGCGACGACGCGGACGACGACGCGGACGAGGAACACGGCACCGAGGACGCCCGGCGGGCCCGCTGGACCGCGATCGGCACCGGAGCGCTGCTCACCCTCGCCGGACTCGCCGCCTCCCTCCTGCGCCTCACCGGCTCCGCTCCCGCCTTCGTCCCGGCGGCCTACGCCCTCGGCGCCGCCGTCTGTGCCCTCGCCGCCCTCCTGGGCTCCCGCGGCCGGACCCGGCGCGCGTTGTGGCTGCTGATCGCCGGGGTGATGGTGATGGCGATCGGCGACCAGGCCGACTGACACGTGCGGTACCGACACGTGCCGTACCGACATGTGCCGTACCGACATGTGCCCGACGAGGCCTGACACCGCGGCCGTTATTGTCCTGTGATCTGCCTCCCACTCCTGTGAAAAGCCCCACGAACACGGCAAACGATCAGATTCGCCTGTAAGAGTGGCCCCACATCGCTCATATGTTCTTTGCGGGCTGTTCAGGTCAGGCGCGACTGTTCCCGGTCAAAGATCCACAATTCACCCTCCGGGAGCACGTCAAGTGGCAGCCCTCGCACGCTGGTGTGTTCGCAACCGCCTCATGGCGGTGCTGATCTGGCTCCTGGCTCTCGGCGGCACCACGACCGCCGCGCTCGCCGTCGGCTCCGCGTACTCCGACGACTACGAGGTCCCCGGCGCCGAGTCCGACCGCGCCACCCGGCTGCTCACGGAGGGCTTCCCGGACCTCGGCGGCGACAGCGACACCGTCGTCTGGCACACCGCCTCGGGCTCCGTCCGCGCCGCCGACGTCGAACAGAGCATGAACCGCGCGCTGGAGAAGATCGCCGACCTGCCCGGCGTGGCCTGGGTAGCCGGCCCCTACGACGACCAGGGCAGGGCGCGGATCAGCGCGGACGGGCACACGGCGTACGCCACCGTCACCTTCGAGGACCGCGCCGAGGACATCGACGAGGCCGAGGCACGGGCCGTCGTCGACGCCGCCGAAGCCGCCGACAACGACGGCCTCCAGGTCGAGCTGGGCGGCTCCGCGATCGGCCTCACCGAGTCCTCCGGCGGGCATCTCGCCGAGGTCGTCGGCGTGGTCGTCGCCGCGGTCGTGCTGTTCCTCGCCTTCGGTTCGCTAGCCGCCTCCGCCCTGCCCATCGCCACCGCCCTGGTCGGCGTGGGCACCGCGTACGCGGGCATCGTGCTGCTCGGACACGCCATGACCGTCGCCGACTTCGCGCCCATGCTCGGCCTGCTCGTCGGGCTGGGCGTCGGCATCGACTACGCGCTGTTCATCGTGACCAGGCACCGGCGCGGACTGAAGCGGGGGCTCACGGTCCCCGAGGCCGCCGCGAGCGCCGTCGCCACCACCGGACGCGCGGTCGTCTTCGCGGGCGCCACGGTGTGCATAGCCCTGCTCGGCATGCTGATCCTGCGGCTGAGCTTCCTCAACGGGGTGGCGATCGCCGCCTCCCTGACCGTGGCCCTGACGGTCGCCGCCTCCGTGACGCTGCTTCCCGCCCTGCTGTCCTTCATCGGCCTGCGCGCCCTCAGCCGCCGCGAACGCCGTCGGCTCGCCGAACACGGACCCCAGCCGGAGCTGCCGACCGGGCTCGCCGCCCGCTGGTCGGCGTTCGTGGAACGCCGGCCCAAGCTGCTCGGCGCGTTCGCCCTCGTCGTCATCGCCGTCCTCGCCGTGCCCGCCTTCTCCCTCCGCCTGGGCACCTCCGACCAGGGCAACGCCCCCGAATCGGCCACCACCCGGCAGGCCTACGACCTCCTCGCCGAAGGCTTCGGCGCCGGTGTCAACGGCCCGCTGATCCTGGTGACCCGCGTCGAGGGCGCCGAGGACCGGCTCGCCCTCGACAACCTCGACACCGTCCTGCGCACCACCGAGGGCGTGGCCTCGGTGACACCGGTGACCTTCGGCTCCGGCGGCCGCGCCGCGTACCTCACCGTCGTCCCCGATTCCGCCCCGCAGTCGCGGCGCACCAGCGACCTCGTCGACCGGCTGCGCACCGAGGTGCTGCCCCGCGCCGAGGCCGGCACCTCCCTCGACGTGCACGTCGGCGGGGTGACGGCCGGCTACGACGACTTCGCGGACGTCATCGTCGGCAAGCTCCCGCTGTTCGTCGGCGTCGTCATCGGCCTGGGCTGTCTGCTGCTCCTGCTCGCGTTCCGGTCCGTCGGCATACCGCTCAAGGCCGCCGTGATGAACGTGGCCGCCGTCGCGGCCGCCTTCGGGATCGTCGTGGCCGTGTTCCAGTGGGGCTGGGGCAGCGATGCGCTGGGGCTCGGCCGCGCGGGGCCGATCGAGCCCTTCCTGCCGGTGATCATGGTGTCGGTGCTGTTCGGTCTCTCCATGGACTACCAGGTCTTCCTGGTCAGCCGGATGTACGAGGAGTGGCTGGAGACCGGCGACAACCGGCGCGCCGTCCGGGTCGGCCTCGCGGAGACCAGCCGGGTGATCAACTCCGCCGCGGTCATCATGATCTCGGTCTTCCTCGCCTTCGTGCTCAGCGGCGACCGGGTGATCGCCATGTTCGGCATCGCCCTCGCCGCCGCCGTCGCCCTGGACGCCTTCGTCCTGCGGACGCTGCTGGTGCCCGCCCTCATGCACCTGCTCGGCAGCGCCAACTGGTGGCTGCCCCGCCGGCTCGACCGGCACCTGCCGCGGATCAGCATCGAGCCGCCCGAATGCCGTGCCGCCCATGAGAAGCTCACCGAGGTGGTTCAGGCACTGGAGAAGGAGCGACGGCCGGATGTACGCGATATCGCTGGGTGACGACGGGGCCGAACTGCGCCCGCTGGAGCCCTGGCACGCGGAGGAGTTCCTGGCGCACCTGGAGCGCGGCAGGGAGTTCATCAACCAGTACGTCCCGTTCGGCTCGAAGGCCACCGACGTGGCCACCGCGCGGGAGGCGCTCCAGAGGTACGCCGACATGCGCGCCGCCGACACCGGCTCGCTGCACGGCCTGTGGCTGGACGGCACGCTCGTGGGCGGTGTGCTCTTCCTGAACTTCGACGCCGAGGACGCGAACTGCGAGGTCGGCTGCTGGCTGGAACCCGCCGGTACCGGGCGCGGTCTGGTCACCCGGGCCATGCGGGTGCTGATCGACTTCGCGGTGGAGCAGCGCGGGATCCAGCGGGTCGAATGGATCGCCTCCGCGGGCAACACCCCCAGCCTGGACGTGGCCCGGCGGCTGGGAATGACCCGCGACGGCGTCCGCCGGCAGTCGTACCCCTATCGTGGGGTGCGGCACGACCTCGAAGTGTGGTCCGTGCTCGCCCAGGAGTGGCGCGACGCACGCGTGCGCGGCGCTCACAACGATCATTAAGGGACCTCTCAGAGAGCGTCCGTACGGTGCGAGGTATGGGAACGAAGACTGTGGACGAGGCCGGCACGGAATCCGGCACCGAGGCGAAGCGCGACGAGGAGAAGGTGGACGTCACGAAGACCGAGGCACCGGACGAAGCGACCGAGGCGGAGGCCGTCGAGGACGCCACCGCCGACGACACCGAGGACGGTGACGAGGTCCTCGCCGAGGGGGACACCGACAAGGCGGCGGGTGCCACCGGCGTCGGCCAGGGCGCCGGCGCCGTGGTCTCCGCCGCGCTCGGCCTCGTGTCGCTCACCGGCGGCTGGATCGGCACCGTCGCCGCCGCCCGCGAGACGCTGGTCGGCCAGCTCCAGACCTCGTCGAGTGCCAGTGTGGCCACCCAGATCAAGGAGGTCTACGGCGACGCCTGGCAGACCACCGCGCTGTGGGCCGGCTTCTTCGCGCTGACCGCGCTGATCATCGGTGTGGTCGTCCTGGCCCGGCCCGCCTTCGGCGCCCCCGGCCGGCCCCAGGCCGCCTGGATCAAGTCCGTCTCCTGGGCCGGCGTCGCGCTCGGCGTCATCGGCCTGCTGCTGGCCGTGCTCAAGTACACCGACGCCCTGCTCGGACTGCCGTCCGCGAGCTGAGTACCCGCAGGTCACGAGGGGTCTTAGACGACCGAGAGCCACTCACGGACGTCCTAAGGCCCCTCAGTCGCGTCTAAGGCGCCGTCCCCCCGCCGAAGATGCGGAACTCTCCCGATGTGGCGGACCCCCCTGGGAGACGAAGGTTGAGGCATCGCAACAAGCGAAGCCGGAACAACCGACCTCTCAGGGGACACACCATGTACGAGTACGAACTCCAGCAGGCCCGTTCCGCCGAACTGCGCCGCCGGGCCGAGCACGAGCGACTGGCCCGCTCGGTGGTCCGCGGCCGTCGCGCCGCCCGCCGCGAGGCCGCCGATCGCGCCGGCGAACGAGCGGAGGGCGGCGCCGGGAGCGAGTCGCATACCCATCTCCTCGATCGGCTCCGGTTCGCCCGGCCGGCGTGAACGCGGGGGCGGGGGGGGGCGGCCGCACGGGGGGCGGCCGCCCTCCCGCCGGAGCCCCGGCGATATCCGCTGGGCCGGCCTCCCACCCGCGTGCGATGCTCGCCTCCGTGGAGACCCGGTCCGTGAGCCCTGTCTTCGTCGGTCGAGCCGACGAGTTGCACACCCTGAACGACGCGCTCTCCCGCGCCGCCGCGGGAGAGCCACAGGCGCTGCTCATCGGCGGTGAGGCCGGGGTGGGCAAGACCAGACTCGTCGAGGAGTTCGCCGCGGCCGCCCACCGCGGGGGAGCCGTCGTCGCGCTCGGCGGCTGTGTCGAGATCGGCGCCGACGGACTGCCGTTCGCCCCGTTCTCCACCGCACTGCGCGCCCTGCGCCGGGCCCTGCCGGACGAACTGGCCGCCGCCGCGGCCGGCCAGGAGGAGGAACTCGCCCGGCTGCTGCCCGAACTGCGGGAGACGGCCCCCGGACGACGCCACGAAGAGGAGGGCATGGCCCGCCTCTTCGAACTCACCGCCCGCCTCCTGGAACACGTCGCCGCCGACCGCACGGTCGTGGTCGCCCTGGAGGACCTGCACTGGGCCGACGCCTCCACCCGCCACCTGCTGTCCTATCTGCTGCGCACCCTGCGCACCGGCCGCCTCGTCGTCCTCGCCACCTATCGCGCCGACGACATCCACCGTCGCCACCCACTGCGCCCCCTGCTCGCCGAACTCGACCGGCTGCGCACCGTCCAGCGCCTCGAACTCGCCCGCTTCACCCGGGACGAGGTCTGCCGTCAGGTCGCCGGCATCCTCGCCGCCGAACCCGACTCCGCCCAGGTCGACGACATCTTCGAACGCTCCGACGGCAACGCCTTCTTCGTCGAGGAACTCGCCGTGGCGGCACACGAAGGCTGCTGCACCGGCCTCACCGACACCCTGCGCGACCTGCTGCTCGTCCGCGTCGAGGCGCTGCCCGAGAGCGCCCAGAGAGTCGCCCGGATCATCGCCGAGGGCGGCTCCACCGTCGAGTACCGGCTGCTCGACGCCGTCGCCCGGCTCGCCGAGGACGACCTCATCGAGGCACTGCGCTCCGCCGTCGGCGCCAACATCCTGCTCACCACCCCCGACGGGGACGGCTACCGGTTCCGCCACTCCCTGGTCCGCGAGGCCGTGAGCGACGATCTGCTCCCCGGCGAACGCGCCCGCCTCAACCGCCGCTACGCCGAGGCCCTCCAGGCCGATCCGACCCTGGTCCCCGCCGACGAACGCGTCATGCGACTGGCCAGCTACTGGTACCACGCCCACGACCCGGCGAAGGCGCTCCCCGCCGTCCTGGACGCCTCCGTCGAGGCCCGCTGCCGACGCGCCTACAGCGAGCAACTGCGGCTTCTGGAACGGGCGATGGAACTGTGGGAGACGGTCCCCGAGGACATCCGGGCCGCCCTGCGCCCCGTCGACCACACGGAGGCCTATCCCCCCTGCGGCTGCGATCCGGCCACCACACCGCTGCGCTACCTCGACCTGATGGCCGAGGCCGCCGTCGCCGGCCGCCACTGCGGGGAACGCGAACGCGCCCTGAAGATCACCAAGCGGGCGCTGCGCCTGCTGGAGGACGAGGACGACCCCCTGCGCTCCGCCTGGTTCTGGGTGCAGCGCTCCCGGCTGACGCACTCCCTGGGCCGCGGCGGCGGCCGCGAGGAACTGGCCAGGGCCGAGGACCTGTTGCGCGGTCTGCCGCCCAACGAGGTGCACGCCGAACTGCTGACCCACATCGCCTGCTGGTCCTTGGTGCACGTCCCAGGACCCGAGGCCTACGGAGCCGCCGAGCGGGCCGTGGAGTACGCCCGCCTGGTCGGTGCCCGCGAGATCGAGCTCGACGCCCGTCAGGTCCTCGGCGTCCTCATGGTCGACGCCGGCCACATCGAGGCCGGCCTCGCGGAGCTGCACGAGGTCAGGGAACAGGCGCTCGTCGAGGACACTCCCTCCGTCGCGCTGAACGCGTACGTCAACCTCCCCTCCGAACTGGAGGGGATCGGCCGCTCCCGGGAGGCCGTGCCGATCCTGGAGGAGGGTCTCGCCTTCGCCAAGCGGCACGGACCGCCCGACTCCGAGGCGTGGGTGGGGGGCAACCTCGCCGAGTCCCTTCTCTCCCTGGGCCGCTGGGACGAGGCCGACCGGGCCTGCGCCGCCGCCGGAAGGGTGGGCCAGGGCGTGGCGGTCCGCGGCTTCCACGCCACCCTCGTCGCCGAACTCGCCCTCGCCCGAGGCGATCTCGCCGAGGCCGACCGTCAACTGGTGGCGGCACAGGGCTTTTTCGGCTCCCACGAACACGCCCCGCAGAACCACCTGCCCCTGACCCGCCTCGCCATCGGACTCGCCGCGGCCCAGGGCCGGCCGCTGGACGCCCGCATCCGCTTCGCGGGCGCGCTCGACCGGGACTTCCGGCCCGGCACCCAGCGTTACGCCTGGCCCCTGCTGCTCGCCGCGGCCGTCGCCGAGGGCGACGCCCGCGCGGTCCCCGCCGCCGACGCGGGCCGCGCCCGCCTCCTCGGCCGGATCCGGGCAGCCGCCCGGCGGCTCGCCACCATCGCCCCCGTCTGGCAGGCCCACGAACGCTGGGTCCGCGCGGAGCTCCTGCGCGCCGAGGGCCGGACCGACCCGGGGGACTGGTCCGAGGTGGTCGCCGCCTTCGAGTGCCTGGAACGGCCCTACGACCTCGCCCGCACCCGTTACCGCCTGGCCGAGGCCCTTCTCTCCGTCGGCGGTGACGACGGACGCGACCGGGCCGCCGAACTGCTGCGGCTCGTCCTTGCGGTCGCCGCCCACCTCGGCGCCCGTCCCCTCGCCGACGCCGTCACCCTGCTCGGCCGGCGCGCCCGCCTGTCCCTGACCCCCGCCGCGGGTCCGCCGGGCACCCCGGCCGGTCTGACCGACCCGCTGGCGGCGCTGGGCCTGACCAGCCGGGAGCGCGACGTGCTGCGTCTGGTCTCGGCCGGCCGCACCAACCGCCAGATCGCCGAGGTGCTCTTCATCTCCCCGAAGACGGCGAGCGTCCATGTCTCGAACATCCTGTCCAAGCTCGACGTCTCGGGCCGCGGTGAGGCGGCGGCGGTGGCCCACCGGCTGGGGCTGTTCCCGCAGGGGGCCGAAGAACGGCTGATCGCGCGATAATGGGGCAGGCCACCCCGGAGGAGCCGCACAGGCCACCGACCGTGATCCGGCCCGGCATGGGAGAACGATGTTCAACGCATTCGAGGACCTCTTCGCGCCGGGCCGCAAGCACACCCGGGACGAGCAGAACCGGCTGGAACTGACCCGGGAGGACGTCGGCGACGCCGATCCCGGGCACGGGCCGATAGACCTGGCGTCCGGCAAGGTCGTGGTGCGGCCCTCCGAGTCGGCGGCGGAGGACGGGTGAGGCCGTTCGGCCGGGTGAGGCCGCTCAGCCGAGTGAGCCGTTCGGCCGGGTGAGGCCGCTCAGCTCACCTTCAGTTCCAGGATCCGGTCGTCCCCCGACTTCGGGTCGCCCCGGCCGTCCGTGTTGCTGGTCGTGACCCACAGCTTGTCGCCGCCCGCGGAGACCACCGTGCGCAGCCGGCCGTAGTCGCCCTCGAGGAAGGCCTGCGGGTCCGCCGAGGCCGCCGTGCCCTTCAGCGGGACGCGCCACAGGCGCTGCCCCCTCAGCCCCGCCATCCAGATCGAGCCCTCCGCGTAGGCGATACCGCTGGGCGAGGCGTCGGCGGTGTGCCACTGGGCTGTCGGGTTCCGGAACCTCGTGTCCTCGGACCTGCCCTCGGCCGTCGGCCAGCCGTAGTCGGCGCCCGGCGCGATCGCGTTCAGCTCGTCCCAGGTGTCCTGGCCGAACTCCGCGGCGAACAGGCGCTGCTTGGAATCCCAGGCGAGCCCCTGCACATTGCGGTGTCCGTACGAGTACACCGCGGAGTCGGGGAACGGGTTGCCGGCGGCCGGGTCGCCCTCCGGGGTCAGCCGGAGGATCTTGCCGCCCAGGGACTTCTTGTCCTGCGCCAGGCCCCGGTCGCCGCTCTCACCGGTGCCGACGTAGAGCAGCCGGTCGGGGCCGAAGGCGATCCGGCCACCGTTGTGGATCATGCCCTTGGGTATGCCCTTGAAGACCGTGTCGGGCGCCCCGAGCTGGTCGCCGGCGGGCCGCGCGGGGTCGTAGATCATCCGGACGACACGGTTGTCCGAGGCCGAGGTGAAGTAGGCGTAGACCATGTGGTCCGACGCGTAGTCGGGGGAGAGGGCGAGGCCCAGCAGGCCGCCCTCGCCGGCCGCCGAGACCCCCGGCACCTCGCCCAGCTCGGTCTTCTTGCCCGTCTCCGAATCCACCCGGGTGATCGTGCCCTCGTCGCGGGACGCGACCAGGAGGCCGCCCTCGGGGAGCGGCGCGAGGCCCCAGGGCGTGTTCAGGCCCTCCGCGACCGTGCGCACCACCGTGACCGTGCCCTTCGCGGGCGGGGTCTCCTCTGCGGACGGGGAGACCTGGGCCGCCGTACCGCTAGCGGCCGCACTGGCCGAGGCGCCGCCCGAGGACCCCCCGGCATCGGCGGAGCAGCCGCCCGTCACCAGCAGAGCACTCGCGGCCAACACGGCTGAAACAGCTCGACGTTGCACGATCATGGTCCCTTCGACACGGCGGTTCCTGCGGGGGCTTCACCTGTCCTACGCCGTTCACGCCTCACGGGTTCCCGATCCGGGCCATCGCGACCCGAAAGCGGGACTACTCCCACGATCCCTGTGCCCCGGGCAGCTCCGCCACCTCCGTCAGATCCTGCGGCGTCAGACGCAGGGCCGCCGCCGCCGCGTTCTCCGTCACCCAGCGTTCCCGCTTGGCGCCCGGGACCGTGATCACGTGCCGGCCCTGTGCCAGCACCCAGGCCAGCGCCACCTGCGCGGCCGTCACGGCCTCGCCGTGCCGGGCGGCGACCCGGCGCAGACCGACGACGATCGGCTGGTTCGCGGCCATCATCTCGGCGGTGAAACGGGGATGCCGGGCGCGCATGTCGTCCGGTTCGAAGCCCTGGCCGGGAGTGAGCGTGCCGGTGAGGAAGCCGTTGCCGAGCGGCATCGCCGCCAGGAAGCCCACGCCCCGCGCCTCGCACCAGGGCAGCAGGGTGTCCAGCGCCTCGGGCGACCACACCGACAGCTCCGCCTCCACGGCGCTCACCGGGAAGACCTGCTGGACGCGCCGCAACTGGCGAATCGTTCCGTCGTACAGGCCACCGGAGCGGCGACCACCTCGGGCACCCACCGCGCACAGCCCCAGCGCCCGCACCTTGCCCGCCCGGACGAGCTCGGCCATCGCGCCCCAGGTCTCCTCGACCGGAACCTCGGGATCGGCCCGGTGCAGTTGGTACAGGTCGATGACGTCCGTCTGAAGGCGCCTGAGCGAGGCGTCGCAGGCCCGCTTCACATACCCCGGCCGGCCGTTGGCCACGATGTGCTGCTCCCCGACGAGCAGACCGACCTTCGTCGACACGAACGCGTCCTCGCGCCGCTCCTTCAACACCCGCCCCACCAGCAGCTCGTTGGTGAACGGGCCGTACATGTCGGCGGTGTCCAGCAGGGACGAGCCCTCGTCCAACGCGCGGTGCACCGCCCGGAGCGACTCGTCGCCCCGCTGCCGCGACCCGCTGTACGCCCAGCTCATCGGCATGCACCCGAGACCGACGGCACCCACCTCGAGCGCCCCCGCGCCGATCGTCCTGCGCTCCACCTGCCCGTGACCCTCCCTCTCCCGAGCCCCCAACCTAACCTCTGCACGCGCGCGTACCTGACATAGCCTCCTGACCATGAGCGCTGACGTCTGGCTTCCCATCCCCCCGGAAGAGATCGAGGGCCTCCCGGAGGGGCCGAACTACCGCTTCTGGAACGGTGAGGAGGACTTTCCGGCGGACCCGGCCGACTGCGTCTTCTACGTCGTCCCCTACATGAAGCCCGCCGGTCTCGGGCAGCGGCCGCTGCCCGCGATGACCTCACTGGAGGTCGTCCAGACCCTGTCCGCCGGCATCGACCACGTGGTGCCGGCCCTCGCGTCGCTGCGTCCCGGCGTGCGGCTGTGCAACGCGCGGGGGGTGCACGAGGCGAGCACGGCCGAGCTCACGCTCACCCTGGTCCTCGCGTCGCTGCGCGGCATCCCCGACTTCGTCCGGGCCCAGGACCGGGGGGAGTGGCTCAGCGGGTTCCGGCCCGCGCTCGCCGACAAGAACGTGCTCATCGTCGGGTACGGCTCCATCGGCTCCGCCATCGAGGACCGGCTCGTGCCCTTCGAGGTGGCGCGGGTGGCGCGCGTCGCGCGCTCCTGGCGCACGACGGCGCGCGGCCCCGTGCATCCGATCGCCGAACTGCCCGCCCTGCTCCCCGAAGCGGACGTCGTCATCCTGTGCACGCCCCTGAACGACAGCACCCTCGGCCTGGTCGACGCCGAGTTCCTGGCCCGGATGAAGGACGGCGCGCTGCTCGTGAACGTGGCCCGCGGCGGGGTCGTCGACACCAAGGCCCTGCTCGCCGAGGTGGAGAGCGGGCGCCTCACCGCGGCGCTGGACGTCACCGACCCCGAGCCCCTGCCCCCGGGTCACCCCTTGTGGAGCGCGCCGGGCGTCCTCGTCAGCCCGCACGTAGGCGGGCCCACCTCCGCCTTCCTGCCCCGCGCCGTGCGCCTGCTGGTGGACCAGTTGGGCCGCTTCGTGAACCGGGAGCCACTGCGCAACGTGATCCTCACTACGGGCACGGCGAACGGATCGTGACGGCCGGGGCGCTCCTGTAGTCCGGCGTCGGCACCCTCCGCAGTCCTCCGGACGCGGTCCGTACCTCTTCCGGGCGCATATGCCGATGATCGTCACGCAGCGTAGAGGAACTATGTCCCTGAGTGACGAGTCTGGTGTATCGTCCCGACAGGGGCTACGCCGCGCACGTTCGGCGTCAGGGATGGACATTTCAGACTTGCGAGGGGGGCGACGGGCGATGCACGGCCTATGGACGAACGATCCGACGCGGCGGAACCGCCGGCGGCGACCCTGGCGCTCCACCACGCGCCGACACGGTCACGGCACTCATCCCTGCCATCACCGTCACCGGTGCGGCGGCCACGGGAAGCACGCGCCACCGGCGGTCCGGGACCCGAGGGATCCGGGAGTGACGCGGACCGGGAGGACCCGGTGAGTCCGCCGCCGACCTCCACGCCCGTTCTCGACGGAGCGCTGCGGACGCAGTCCTCGACGAGGACACCGCGTACCGCCTTGCCGTCCGCCGGCGGCTCCGGGACCAGCCTGGTCCACCAAATGCTGCTCGCTCTCCTGTGCGCGGGATACGCCGTCGGTTCCGCGCTCGGCTGGGGCTCCGACCGACTCGCACTGATCATGGGCGACTTCGGGCTGTCCGCGGCGGCGGGCACCGCCGCCGTCTCCTGCTTCCTCTACGCGCGCAGCCGCCGCGTCCGTTTTCGACCCGCCTGGCTGCTGTTCTCGATCTCCTCGGCGATGGCCGCCCTCGGCAACCTGGTCTGGGGCTGGTACGAGGTGGTCCTGGGGCGGCCCGTGCCCAGCCCCAGCTTCGCCGACCTGTTCTTCCTGTGCTTCGCGCCCCCCGCCATCGTGGGGCTGCTCGTGCTCGCCGCCCGGCCCATGACGAAGGCGGGCTGGGTCTGCCTGGCCCTGGACGCCTGGCTGATCGCCGGCTCGCTGCTCACCCTCTCCTGGAGCCTCGCGCTCGCCCAGGCGGCGAAGTTCGACGGCCCGAGCGTGGCGCACGCCGCGCTGTCGCTCGCGTACCCGCTGCTCGACATCGCCCTGGTGAGCATGGTGCTGGTGCTGCACTTCCGGCGCACGGCGGTGAACCGTACGGCGGTCAACACGGCGGTCGGCGCGCTCGCGCTGACCGTCATGTGCGACGCCCTGTTCACCTCGCCGCTGCTGCACAACAACTACCGCTCGGGCCAGCTCCTGGACGCTGGCTGGTTCGCGGGCTCGCTGCTCCTGGCGTACGCGCCCTGGGCCGCCTCCCGCCGGCAGCGGTCGGCCGCGGATGAGGGGCACACGCGTGTGGTGCACGAACACGTACCCGGTTCGCGCCCCACGGGGCGCCGCCCCCAGGGGCCGTCGCGCACGGCGGCCGCCGCGTCCGCGCAGCCATCCGCCCGGACAGCCACGCAGACCTCCGCGCAGGCACCTCCCCAGGGAGGCGATCACAGCCGGTTTCCGGTCACCCGGCCCATCACCGGCTCCCTGGCCGCCCTCACGCCCTATCTCGCCGCCGCCGTCTGCACCCTGGGCATCCTCTACAACGTCCTCAACGGCCGCAGCGTCGACCGCGTGGTGCTGCTGACCGGCGGCACGGTCGTGCTCGCCCTCGTGGTGCGCCAGGGGATCATGCTGCTCGACAACATCACCCTCACCCAGGAACTGGCGCAGAAGGAGAACCACTTCCGCTCCCTGGTGCAGGGCTCCAGCGACGTCATCATGATCGCCGCGCCCAGCGGCGTCCTGCGCTACGTCTCCCCGGCCGCGGCCGGGGTCTACGGCCGGCCGGCCGAGGACCTGGTGGGTTCCGAACTGGCCGACCTCATCCACCCCGAGGACCTGGGCTGCGTGGTGCACGAGGTGCGCCGCTTCCTCGCCGCCAGCCCCCAGGAGGAACCCACCACACGCATCGAGTGCCGCTTCCGCTCCGGCGACGGGGGTACCTCCCGCTCCGGGGGCACCTCCCGGCCGGAGGCTGGGGGAGAAGCCGAGAGCGGGGGAGGCTGGCTCAATGTCGAGTCGACCGTCAACCGCCATCACGGCGGCCTGATCTTCAACAGTCGGGACGTGACGGAGCGGGTGCGGCTCCAGGCGCAGCTCCAGCACAACGCCGAACACGATCCGCTCACCGACCTGCCCAACCGCGCGCTGTTCACCCGGCGCGTCCAGCAGGCCCTGTCCGGCCGCCGCAGTTCCGACCGGGGTCCCGCCCTGCGCAACACGGCGGTCCTCTTCATCGACCTCGACGGTTTCAAGGCCGTCAACGACACGATCGGCCACGCGGCCGGTGACGAACTGCTGGTCCAGGCCGCCCGCAGGCTCCAGGACGCGGTCCGCAAGGGAGACACCGCCTCCCGACTGGGCGGCGACGAGTTCGCGGCCCTGATCGTCGGCGACGGCACCCGCGACCGCGCCGCCCGGGAACGCCACATAGTGGAACTCGCCGACCGCCTCAGGCTCACGCTGTCGCAGCCGTACCTCATCGACGGCAACGAGGTCCGTGTCGCCGCCTCCATCGGCGTCGCCTTCGCCGAAGCCGGCCTGGGCGCCGGTGAGCTGCTGCGCAACGCCGACCTCGCCATGTACCGCGCCAAGGCGGGCGGCAAGGGCCGGGTCGAGCTGTACAAGCCGCAGATGCAGCAGGACGTCGTACGCAAGGCGGAGCTGGCCACGCGGCTGCGTGCCGCGCTGCACGACGGCGAGTTCGCGCTGCTGCACCAGCCCGTGGTGCGCCTGGAGGACGGCCGGATCTCGTCGGTCGCCGCGCAGGCCCGCTGGCGCTCCTCGCAAGGGGTGCTCTTCACGCCCGCCGAGTTCCTGCGGGTCGCGGAGGACAGCGACAAGACGGCCGAGCTGGGGCGCTGGGTGCTGGAGGAGGCCGTCGAGCAGGCCGCCGACCGGGCCGCGAGCGGGCTCACCCTGCCGGTGGTCGTACGGGTGGGCGCCCGGCGGCTGCTGGACCGGTCGATGCCGCTGGGCTCCGTGGAGGCGCTGCAGACCCGGCACGGGCTGCCGTCGGGGTCCCTGGTGGTGGAGCTGTCCGACACCGACCCGAGGGTGTCGCTGGACGAGCTGGAGCGCCGCCTGGGAGCGCTGCGGCGCCTCGGGGTGCGGATCGCCCTCGACGGCTTCGGCAGCGGCTACGCGGCCCTCACGGCGCTGCGGAGACTCCCCGTCGACGTGCTGAGGCTCGACCGCTCGCTGGTCGAGGGGGTCGTCGAGTCCGCGCGGCTGCACAAGATCACCAGTGGGCTGCTGCGGATCGCCACCGACCTCGGGCTCCAGTCCGTCGCCGAGGGCGTGGATCTGCCCGAGCAGGTGGTCGCCCTGCGCGCGATGGGCTGTACGCACGGCCAGGGGATGGCGTTCTCCGGGCCGCTCGACGAGTACCGGCTGCGCCGGGCCCTCGCGACCGGCCGCTATCCGGTGCCGCACGGGCCGGCCGAGCCCGCGTTCGCGGGCGGCGGCGCGGGGGTGTACACCGGTGGTGTCCACGCCGGCGGTGTCGCCGGCGGTGTCACGGCCGTCCTGGGGAGCGGAAGTGCCCTTCGCTCACATAATGAGACTCCCGTCCCACCCACTTGACAGTCGGTGCGCGCCGGGGGGAGGGTCAATGCCATGCGCACCCGAATTCTCGTACTTGGAAAGCGCGTCGGCTGAAGCTGGTGACGCTCCGGACGGACCCGGAACTCCCAGCGACCCACACCCGGCGCGCTCCCCTCGCTTGCCTTTTGGCACGAGGGGTTTTTTGTTGCACAAAACCCGCCGCGGCCCGCGTGCCGCAGCTCTGAAAGACCCTGAGCAAGACCCTCAGTAAAACCCTCAGCATCGAGAAGAGAATGCCGATGACCGAGCAGGCCACCGGGGCCCATCCGCAGCCGCGGCCCCGATCCGGAGGACAGCACTCCGCGACCGTCGAGCACGTGACGGGTGCGCAGTCCCTCATCCGTTCTCTCGAGGAGGTCGGCGCCGAGACGGTATTCGGCATTCCCGGCGGCACGATCCTGCCCGCCTACGACCCGATGATGGACTCGACGAGGGTCCGCCACGTCCTGGTCCGGCACGAGCAGGGCGCCGGCCACGCGGCCACCGGATACGCGCAGGCCACCGGCCGGGTCGGCGTCTGCATGGCCACCTCGGGGCCGGGCGCCACCAATCTGGTGACCCCGATCGCCGACGCCCACATGGACTCGGTGCCGCTCGTGGCGATCACCGGCCAGGTGGCGTCGAAGGCGATCGGCACGGACGCCTTCCAGGAGGCGGACATCGTCGGCATCACCATGCCGATCACCAAGCACAGCTTCCTGGTCACCAAGGCCGAGGACATCCCCCGGGTGATCGCGCAGGCCTTCCACATCGCCTCCACCGGCCGCCCCGGCCCGGTCCTGGTCGACATCCCCAAGGACCTCCTCCAGGCGAGGACGACGTTCTCCTGGCCGCCGGTCATGGACCTGCCCGGCTACCGCCCGGTGACCAAGCCGCACGCCAAGCAGATCCGCGAGGCCGCCAAGCTGATCACCGCCGCCAAGCGGCCGATCCTGTACGTCGGCGGCGGTGTCCTCAAGGCCGGCGCCACCGCCGAGCTGAAGGTCCTCGCCGAGCTGACCGGCGCGCCCGTCACCACCACGCTGATGGCACTGGGCGCCTTCCCCGACAGCCACCCGCAGCACCTGGGCATGCCGGGCATGCACGGCTCGGTGGCCGCCGTCACCGGTCTGCAGAAGGCCGACCTGATCGTCGCCCTCGGCGCCCGCTTCGACGACCGGGTCACCGGCAAGCTCGACAGCTTCGCGCCGTACGCCAAGATCGTCCACGCGGACATCGACCCGGCCGAGATCGGCAAGAACCGCGCCGCCGACGTGCCGATCGTGGGGGACGCCCGCGAGGTCATCGCCGACCTGATCCAGGCGGTGCAGAAGGAGCACAGCGAGGGCCAGACCGGCGACTACACCGCCTGGTGGAAGGACCTCGACCGCTGGCGCGAGACCTATCCGCTGGGCTACGACCAGCCCGCCGACGGCTCGCTCTCCCCGCAGCAGGTCATCGAGCGCGTCGGGCAGCTCGCCCCCGAGGGCACGATCTTCACCGCGGGCGTCGGCCAGCACCAGATGTGGGCCGCCCACTTCATCCAGTACGACAAGCCCGCCACCTGGCTGAACTCGGGCGGCGCGGGCACCATGGGCTACGCCGTCCCGGCCGCCATGGGCGCCAAGGCCGGCGCGCCGGCGCGGACCGTCTGGGCCATCGACGGCGACGGATGCTTCCAGATGACCAATCAGGAACTCACCACCTGCGCCCTGAACAACATCCCGATCAAGGTCGCCATCATCAACAACGGCGCCCTCGGCATGGTCCGCCAGTGGCAGACGCTGTTCTACAACCAGCGCTACTCCAACACCGTGCTGCACTCCGGCCCGAACGACGTCAACCCGGACGCCCGCGGTACCCGCGTCCCCGACTTCGTGAAGCTGTCGGAGGCCATGGGCTGCCACGCGATCCGCTGCGAGTCCCCCGACGACCTCGACAAGGTCATCGAGGAGGCCAACTCCATCAACGACCGCCCGGTCGTCGTCGACTTCATCGTCCACGAGGACGCGATGGTGTGGCCGATGGTCGCCGCCGGCACCTCCAACGACGAGATCCTGGCCGCCCGGGACGTCCGCCCCGACTTCGGCGACAACGAAGACGACTGAGCGAGAGAGACGTAAGAAGACATGTCCAAGCACACGCTCTCCGTCCTGGTGGAGAACAAGCCGGGCATCCTGGCCCGGATCGCCGCCCTGTTCTCCCGTCGGGGCTTCAACATCGACTCGCTCGCCGTCGGCGTCACCGAGCACGCCGACATCTCCCGGATCACGATCGTGGTGAGCGTCGACGCCCTGCCGCTGGAGCAGGTCACCAAGCAGCTCAACAAGCTCGTCGAGGTGCTGAAGATCGTCGAGCTGGAGCCGGGACAGGCCGTTCACCGCGAACTCGTTCTGGTGAAGGTGCGCGCCGACAACGAGACGCGCTCGCAGATCGTCGAGATCGTCCAGCTGTTCCGCGCCAAGACCGTCGACGTCTCCCCGGAGGCCGTGACCATCGAGGCCACCGGCAGCAACGACAAGCTGTCCGCCATGCTCAAGATGCTGGAACCGTACGGCATCAAGGAGCTGGTCCAGTCCGGCACGATCGCCATCGGCCGCGGCGCCCGTTCGATCACGGACCGGTCGCTGCGCGCTCTCGACCGGTCGGCGTAAGTACGTAACCGGTCTTCGTACGAACGGATACCGGCGGCCGGTGATCACCGATCGCCCGTATACCGAGACCCCGAAACTTCCCTTCCGCTCGCCGTCATACGGTGGGACGCAACACCTGCACTCAAGGAGAGAACCCAAAGTGGCCGAGCTGTTCTACGACGCCGACGCCGACCTGTCCATCATCCAGGGCCGCAAGGTCGCGGTCATCGGATACGGCAGCCAGGGCCACGCCCACGCCCTGTCGCTCCGTGACTCCGGTGTCGACGTCCGGGTCGGTCTGCACGAGGGCTCCAAGTCCAAGGCCAAGGCCGAGGAGCAGGGCCTGCGCGTGGTGACCCCGGCCGAGGCCGCCGCCGAGGCCGACGTCATCATGATCCTCATCCCGGACCCGATCCAGGCCCAGGTCTACGAGGAGTCCATCAAGGACAACCTGAAGGACGGCGACGCGCTGTTCTTCGCCCACGGCTTCAACGTGCGCTTCGGCTTCATCAAGGCCCCGGCCGGCGTCGACGTCGCCCTGGTCGCCCCGAAGGGCCCGGGTCACCTGGTGCGCCGCCAGTACGAGGAGGGCCGCGGCGTCCCCGCGATCGCCGCCGTCGAGCAGGACGCGACCGGCAACGCCTTCGCACTGGCCCTGTCGTACGCCAAGGGCATCGGCGGCACCCGCGCCGGCGTCATCAAGACGACCTTCACCGAGGAGACCGAGACCGACCTGTTCGGTGAGCAGGCCGTCCTCTGCGGTGGCACCTCCGCGCTGGTCAAGGCGGGCTTCGAGACCCTGGTCGAGGCCGGCTACCAGCCGGAGATCGCCTACTTCGAGTGCCTGCACGAGCTGAAGCTGATCGTGGACCTCATGTACGAGGGCGGCCTGGAGAAGATGCGCTGGAGCGTCTCCGAGACCGCCGAGTGGGGCGACTACATCACCGGCCCGCGGATCATCACCGACGCCACCAAGGCCGAGATGAAGCAGGTCCTCGCCGAGATCCAGGACGGCACCTTCGCCCAGAACTGGATGGACGAGTACCACGGCGGTCTGAAGAAGTACAACGAGTACAAGGACGCGGACTCCGAGCACCTGCTGGAGACCACCGGCAAGCAGCTGCGCAAGCTGATGAGCTGGGTGAACGAAGAGGCGTAAGGCCTCGGGACGGGGGGCCGGAGCAGATCGCTCCGGCCCCGTTGTCCATCCCGTCCACCACGGACGGGTGATCCTTCCGCGGAGGCGTGAGGCGACCGCCGTCGCGGCACTAGACTGCTGCACTACATACGCGTCAGGCCCACAGCGTCGTGCGTCTTCCACGCGGCTAGCCCCTCCTCCGCCTGCGGCCGTCGGGACGGCCGTCCGCACGCTTTGGACTTGTGAGGACTCACGTGAGCTCGAAACCTGTCGTACTCATCGCTGAAGAGCTGTCGCCCGCGACCGTGGACGCGCTCGGCCCGGACTTCGAGATCCGGCACGCCAACGGAGCGGACCGAGCCGAACTGCTCCCGGCCATCGCCGATGTCGACGCGATCCTGATCCGCTCGGCCACCAAGGTCGACGCCGAGGCGATCGCCGCCGCGAAGAAACTGAAGGTCGTCGCACGAGCCGGCGTCGGCCTGGACAATGTCGACGTTCCGTCCGCCACCAAGGCGGGCGTGATGGTCGTCAACGCCCCCACCTCCAACATCGTGACCGCCGCCGAACTGGCCTGCGGTCTGCTGCTCGCCACCGCCCGCCACATTCCGCAGGCCAACGCCGCGCTGAAGAACGGCGAGTGGAAGCGCAGCAAGTACACGGGCGTCGAGCTGGCCGAGAAGACCCTCGGCGTCGTGGGCCTCGGCCGCATCGGCGCGCTCGTCGCGCAGCGCATGTCCGGCTTCGGTATGAAGGTCGTCGCCTACGACCCCTACATCCAGCCCGCCCGCGCCGCGCAGATGGGCGTGAAGGTCCTTTCGCTGGACGAGCTGCTCGAGGTCGCCGACTTCATCACCGTCCACCTGCCCAAGACCCCCGAGACGGTCGGTCTGATCGGCGACGAGGCGCTGCGCAAGGTCAAGCCGAGCGTGCGCATCGTCAATGCCGCGCGCGGCGGGATCGTCGACGAGGAGGCGCTGTACTCGGCGCTGAAGGAGGGCCGCGTCGCCGGCGCCGGCCTCGACGTGTACGCGAAGGAGCCCTGCACGGACTCCCCGCTCTTCGAGTTCGACCAGGTCGTGGCCACCCCGCACCTCGGCGCCTCGACCGACGAGGCCCAGGAGAAGGCCGGTATCGCGGTCGCGCGTTCGGTGCGCCTCGCCCTCGCGGGCGAGCTGGTGCCGGACGCGGTGAACGTCCAGGGCGGTGTCATCGCCGAGGACGTCAAGCCCGGTCTGCCCCTCGCCGAGCGCCTCGGCCGCATCTTCACCGCGCTCGCGGGTGAGGTCGCGGTCCGCCTCGACGTCGAGGTGTACGGCGAGATCACCCAGCACGACGTGAAGGTGCTGGAGCTGTCGGCTCTCAAGGGTGTCTTCGAGGACGTCGTCGACGAGACCGTCAGTTACGTCAACGCCCCGCTGTTCGCGCAGGAGCGCGGCGTCGAGGTGCGGCTGACCACCAGCTCCGAGTCGGCCGACCACCGCAACGTCGTCACCGTGCGCGGCACGCTCTCGGACGGCGAGGAGGTGTCGGTCTCCGGCACGCTGGCCGGTCCGAAGCACCTCCAGAAGATCGTCGCGGTCGGCGAGTACGACGTCGACCTCGCGCTCGCCGACCACATGGTCGTCCTCAAGTACGAGGACCGTCCGGGTGTCGTCGGCACCGTGGGCCGGGTCTTCGGCGAGGCGGGCATCAACATCGCCGGCATGCAGGTCGCCCGCGCGGCGGTCGGTGGCGAGGCGCTGGCCGTTCTGACCGTCGACGACGCGGTGCCCGCCGGGGTGCTGGCGGAGGTCGCCGAGGAGATCGGCGCGACGTCCGCTCGTGCGGTGAACCTCGTCTGAGGTTGCCGCACGTACTGGGGGCTGCCGCCCCCAGGCCCCCGCTTCGGCCCTGAAGGGGCCTCGTCCTCGAACGCCGGACGGGCTGGAATTGCTGAGCGTGGATTGAAAGTTGGAGCCGGGTGGGCTGGGTGATCCAGTCCGCCCGGCTCCTTTTGCTTGGGTCAGTTCTTGTCGTCGACCAGGATCCGCCGCAGCGTGAGCGAAGCCGCTGCCGCCGCTCCGGCGAGGAGTACCGCTCCGGCGATCGCCGCGCCGTGCATGCCACTGGTGAACGCCTCGCGTGCCGTCGTCGTCAGGGCGTCTCCCGTGCGCCCCGGGAGACGGCCCGCCACCGCCAGGGCGCCGCCGAGGGTCTCGCGGGCCTCGGCCGGGGCAGTGGCCGGGATGTCGTGGCGGTAGATCGCCGTGCCGATGGAGCCGAGGACGGCCATGCCGAGGGCGCCGCCGAACTCGGTGCCGGTCTCCAGCAGGGCAGCCGCGGAGCCCGCCCGTTCGACCGGGGCCGCGCCCAGGGCCAGGTCCGTCATCTGGGACAGGACCATGACGATCCCGCAGGCCAGGACCGCGCAGGCGGTCAGCACGAGCCACATCGAGTCCGTACCGGCGAGGGCCAGCAGCGCGTAGCCGCTCGCGCCGATCGCGAAGCCGGCCGTCACCACGTAGGCGCGGTCGACGCCCTTTTGGACCAGGGTGGTCGCGACCGGGGCCGCCAGGCCGATCGGCACCGACGGGAGCAGCGCCCACAGGGCCGCTTCCAGCGCGCTCCTGCCGAGGACCGACTGGAGGTACTGGGTGGTGAAGAACGCCGAACCCAGCATGCCGAAGGCGGAGACCAGGTTGAGGACGAGGGCCGGGGCGAAACCGCGGCCGCGGAACAGGGCCGGGGAGATCATCGGCGCGGCCGCGGTGCGCTGGCGGTGGACGAAGAGGACCGCGAAGAGCAGGCCGACGGTGACCGAGACGACGTACCGCGCGTGCCAGCCCTCGGAGGGGATCTCCTTCAGGCCGTAGATCACGGGCAGGACGGCGGCCATCGACAGCGGGACGCTCGGCCAGTCGAAGCGGCCGGGGGCGGGGTCGCGGGACTCCGGCAGCAGGGCCGGGCCGAGGACGAGCAGCAGGGCCATCGCGGGCAGGTTGACCAGGAAGACCGAGCCCCACCAGAAGTACTGCACCAGCAGGCCGCTCATCACCGAGCCGAGCGCGATACCGCCCGTCATCACCGCGGACCACATGCCGATCGCCTTCGCGCGCTGGCCCGGGTCGGTGAACATCGTGCGGATCAGGGCCATCGTCGCGGGCATCAGGGTCGCGCCGCCGATGCCGAGGACCGCGCGGGCCGCGATCAGGGTCTCGGCGCTGTTCGCGTACGCGGCGGTCAGTGAGGCGGCGCCGAAGGCGGCGGCGCCGATCATCAGCAGCCTGCGGTGGCCGATGCGGTCGCCGAGCGAGCCCATCGTCATCAGCAGGCCCGCCAGCACGAAGGCGTAGATGTCGAAGATCCACAGCTGCTGGGTGCCGGTCGGACTCAGGTCCGCGCTGATCGCCGGGATGGCGAAGTAGAGGACGGAGACGTCCATGGAGACCAGCAGGAGCGGAAGCATCAGCACGCCCAGCGCGGTCCATTCACGGCGGCCTGCGCGGTCGGCGCGGCCTGCCGGAGGTGCGGGGGTGCTCACCGTGCTCACCGTGTTCGTCGCGTCGGTCGCGTCGGTCGAGTTCGTCGGGTTGGTCATGACGGTGACTGTACGAGCGTATTAAACGGGTGTCTAGAACGCTTGTATAAGTCATGCGTCTAGGACGGTTGTATGAATCGGGGGTAGGGTGGCGGGCATGGGACACCGTGAGGATCTGCTCGAGGGCGCCAAGCGCTGCCTGCTGGAGAAGGGGTTCCTGCGTACGACCGCGCGGGACATCGTCAAGGAGTCGGGGACCAACCTGGCGTCCATCGGCTACCACTACGGGTCGAAGGACGCGCTGCTGGTGCAGGCGTACGTCTCGTTGATCGAGGGCGCCGGCGACGAGTTCGACCCCGGGTGGGGTGCGGGGGGCGAGATGACGGCGGCCGCCGGGTCGCTGGAGCGCTTCCAGGAGGTGTGGGCGAGCATCATCGGGTCGGTGCCGCGGACGCGGGCCGTCTGGCTGCTGAGCTTCGAGCTCATCGTGCAGGGCGACCGGCTCCCCGAGGTGCGCAAGCTGCTGGCCGAGGCGCAGGAGCAGGGCCGGTCGGGGATCGTGCCCATGTTCAACGGCGTCCCGGAGGACGAGCTCGACCAGGAGACCGTCGACACGGAGGGCCGCTTCTACCAGACGCTCCTCAACGGGCTCATGGTCCAGTGGCTCTTCGACCCGGACTCGGCGACCGACGCGGCGCAGCTCACCGAGGGGCTGCGCCGGGTGATCGCGGGCGCCGCCGAGGGCTGATCCGGGCGGTCGTCCGGGCGGGCCCGGAGCGCCGGCTCAGGGCAGCCGGGCCGCCTTGAGTGTCATGTGCAGGAGCAGCCGGTCCTCGCCGTCGTCCAGATCCAGGCCGGTCAGCTGTTCCACCCGGGACAGCCGGTAGTAGAGGGTCTGCCGGTGGATGCCCAACTCGGCTGCCGTGCGGCCCGCTTGGCCCGCGCAGTCGAGGTACACCTCGGCCGTGCAGGCGAGTTCGTGGTGGGCGGGGGCCAACAGGGTCCGTACGGCGGGGTCCTGGGCGCTCTCCTGGGGCAGGGCGGTCAGCAGGCGGTAGGGGCCGATGGACGCCCACCGGGCGACCGGGCCGAGGCCGGGCTCCGCGAGCGCCGCCCGCGCCGACGCCGAGGCCTCCTGCCAGGCGGCGCCGAGTTCCGCGAGGCCGGCCCGCCCGGCGGCCACTCCCGCGGCGGACTCTCCCGCCCGCTCCAGCAGCCGGGCCGCCGCCGTCGTCGCCGGGGTGAGGGTGTCCGTCGAGCGCAGGCGGACCAGCAGCGCCAGGGACTGGGACGCGGTGCCCCACGGCACGGTGCACAGCGCCGTCGCCCCCGGCAGCGTACGCACCGAGGGCGCGTCGTCCGGGTCGGCTGACGGCCAGGGCGTCACGCACACCACCGTGTGCGGGCCGTCCGCGCGGGCGCCGAGCGCGGTGCGCAGCTCCGCCACCGCCATGTCCCGTTGCCAGTCGGGCTGCGCGGTGAGCACCGCCCGCAGCTCGCGGGTGAGGTCCGCGCCGTGCTGGGCCTCGTCGGCGAGCAGGGCGCCGATCCGGCCGGTCACCTCCATCGCGGCCGTCAGCTGGGCGTCCGAGGGTCCGGGGTCGTCGTCGAGCAGCCAGACATAGCCGAGGACGACCCCCCGGTGCCGTACGGGGAGGCAGACGCGTCCCCGGTACACGCCGGCCTCCGGGGTCGGCGGGATCCGGACCGGGCCGGTCGCGCGGGTGATGCCGAAGCCCTCGAACCAGGTGCGGACGGCCGCCGTGGAGCGCCGGGTCAGGATCGAGCGGGTGCGCACGGGATCCAGCGCCGACGCGTCGAGCTCGCCCTCGCTGTCGTAGGCGCCGAAGGCGATCAGTTCGAAATCCCGGTTCTCCAGGGTCGCGGGGGCGCCGAGCAGCTCGGAGATCTCGTCGACCAGCTCCTGGTAGTCACCCGCGTGATTGAAGGACGGAGCATCGGCTGTCACTCAGGCATTCTCCCGCATTCCCGCACCTCTTCATACATCTGTCTGAGATCCGCGGCAGGGATGCGTGACAGCTGTCGATGGCCCACGATCGGAGGGATCCTTAGGTTTCACGGTGGTTCTCCGTGCCGTTCCCCGATCGTCGGGCGACGGCCTCGTATGGGTTGGTATGTGGAGGTGCCCCGTGCTGGGTCCCGTGATTCTCGCCGCTTCGCGCAGCGACCGGATGCGACGCCTGATCTCGGCGGCCCCGGTGACGAAGCAGGTCGTGGACCGCTTCATCCCCGGTGAGACGGTCGACGACATCGTCCCGATCGTCGAGGAGCTCACCGCCGGGGGGCTGGAGCTGACGATGGACGTCGTCGGCGAGGACATCACCACCCCCGAGCAGGCCGCCGCCGCCCGGGACGCCTACCTGGCGCTGATCGACCGGCTCGCGGAGCTGGAGCTCGGCGAGCGGGTCGAGATGTCCGTCAAGCTGTCGATGTTCGGCCAGGCGCTGGAGGGAGGCCACGAGCTGGCCCTCGGCAACGTGCGCCCGGTCGTCGAGGCCGCCGCGGCCATCGGCACCACCGTCACCCTCGACGCCGAGGACCACACCACCCTCGACTCGATGTTCGCCATCCACGAGGAGCTGCGGAAGGACTTCCCGCAGACCGGCTGTGTCATCCAGGCCTACCTCTTCCGCACCGAGGCCGACGCCCGCCGCCTTGCGGCGAGCGGCAGCCGGGTACGGCTCGTGAAGGGCGCGTACAAGGAGCCCGCCGAGGTCGCCTACCAGCAGAAGCACGAGATCGACAAGGCGTACGTCCGGATCCTGCGCACGCTGATGGAGGGCGAGGGGTACCCCATGATCGGGTCCCACGACCCGCGCCTCATCTCCATCGCGCAGGAACTCGCCCGCAAGGCCGGGCGCAAGCTGGACGAGTACGAGTTCCAGATGCTGTACGGCATCCGCGGCGACGAGCACCTGCGGCTGGCGGCCGAGGGGCACCGTATGCGGGTCTACACCGCCTACGGCACCGACTGGTACGGCTACTTCATGCGCCGGCTCGCGGAGAAGCCGGCCAACCTGCGCTTTTTCGCCCGCAGCATGCTCACCCGGGGCTGACAGCCGATGCCTGCGCCGCTTTTCTGCCGAGGGTCCGGGGGGTCGTCCCCCGGGGAAGGCGCAGCCTGCGCCGGTTCGCGGAGAAGCCGGCCGACCCGCGGTTCTTCGTCCGTTGATGTCCGTTCGATGATCAGCAAGGGCTGAGCCCGCACCCCCCGCTCGAAACACCCGCTCAGAAGGAGTAACGGAAGACATGGACGCGGTAACCCAGGTCCCCACCCCCGTCAACGAGCCGGTGCACGGCTACGCCCCCGGCTCGCCGGAGCGCGCCCGGCTGGAGGCCCAGCTCAAGGAACTGGCCGACAACCCGATCGACCTGCCCTGCACCATCGGCGGCGAGCAGCGGATGGGCGGCGGCGAGCGCTTCGACGTCGTGCAGCCGCACCACCACAAGGCCCGCCTCGGCACCTACGCCAACGCCACGCGGCAGGACGCCCAGGACGCCGTCGACGCGGCGCTCGCCGCCGCGCCCGCCTGGCGCGCGATGTCCTTCGACGACCGCGCCGCGATCATCCTGCGCGCCGCCGAACTGCTCGCCGGCCCCTGGCGCGAGACGCTCGCCGCCTCCACCATGCTCGGCCAGTCGAAGACCGCCCAGCAGGCGGAGATCGACTGTCCCTGTGAGCTGGTCGACTTCTGGCGCTTCAACGTGGCCTACGCCCGCCAGATCCTGGCCGAGCAGCCCCCGGCGAACTCCCCGGGCGTCTGGAACCGCCTCGACCACCGCCCGCTCGAGGGCTTCGTCTACGCGATCACGCCCTTCAACTTCACCGCCATCGCGGGCAACCTGCCGACCGCGCCCGCGCTGATGGGCAACGTGGTCGTGTGGAAGCCGTCCCCGACGCAGACCCACGCGGCCGTCCTGCTGATGCGGCTGCTGGAGGAGGCCGGGCTGCCCAAGGGCGTCATCAACCTGGTCACCGGTGACGGGATCGAGGTCTCCGAGGTGGCCCTGAACCACCGCGACCTCGCCGGCATCCACTTCACCGGCTCGACGAAGACCTTCCAGTACCTGTGGAAGACGGTCGGCGCCAACATCGAGAAGTACCGCTCCTACCCGCGTCTGGTCGGTGAGACCGGCGGCAAGGACTTCGTCGTTGCCCATCCGAGCGCGGACCGCGCGGTGCTGAAGACGGCGCTCACCCGTGGCGCCTTCGAGTACCAGGGCCAGAAGTGCAGCGCGACCTCCCGGGCCTACATCCCGGCGTCGATCTGGAACTCCGGCTTCAAGGAGGAGTTCGCGGCCGAGGTCGACTACCTCACGATGGGTGACGTCACCGACCTGACGAACTTCATCGGCGCCGTCATCGACGAGCGGTCCTTCGCCAAGAACAAGGCGGCGATCGACCGCGCGAAGGCGGACCCGACCTGCACGATCGTCGCGGGCGGCTCCTACGACGACTCGGTCGGCTACTTCGTCCGCCCGACCGTCGTCGAGTGCACCGACCCGGAGAACGAGGTCTTCACGACCGAGTACTTCGGCCCCTTCCTCGCCGTGCACGTGTACGACGACAGCTCGGCCGAGGCGTACGACGAGATGCTGACCCAGATGGAGTCGGTGTCGGACTACGCGCTGACGGGCTCGGTCATCTCCGGCGACCGCGCGGCCGCCGCGTACACGATGGAGAAGCTGCGCTACGCGGCCGGCAACTTCTACATCAACGACAAGTCGACCGGCGCCGTCGTCGGTCAGCAGCCGTTCGGCGGCGGCCGCGCCTCCGGCACCAACGACAAGGCCGGCGCGCCGCAGAACCTGATGCGCTGGACCCTGACCCGCGCCATCAAGGAGACGCTGGTCGCGCCGACCGACTACCCGTACCCGCACATGGGCTGACGCGTCGTCGTACGACGGCACAGCATGACGGAGGAAGGGGCCGGGCTACTGCCCGGCCCCTTCCCGTTCTCCGACGGCGGGTGCGTCAGCGGGTGCGTCAGCGGGTGACGGCGCGGCCGAGGAAGTCGCCGATCAGCGCCGCGATCTGGCCCGCGTGTGTCTCCAGGGCGAAGTGTCCGGTGGGCAGCAGGTGCACCTCCGCCCGGGGCAGGTCGCGGCGGAACGCGAGCGCGCCGGCCGGGACGAAGATCTCGTCGCCGGCGCCCCAGACCGCCAGCAGCGGGACCTGGCTGCTGCGGAAGTACTCCTGGAAGGCCGGGTAGAGGGCGAAGTTGGAGCCGTAGTCGGAGATCAGGTCGAGCTGGATCTCCGGCTGGCCTGGCCGGGCCATGAGGGCCGTGTCGTGCTCGTAGGCGTCGGGGCTCACGAGCTCCTGCTGCTCCGGCGGAACCCCGTGCAGGTACTGCCACCTGATCCCGTCCGGGCTGCTGATCTCCCGCACCGGCGCCTCGGTCTTCGGGGTCCGCTCCGCGATCAGCGCCAGCACCGGCGCCCAGGCCTGCGCCCCGAGCCCCTCCTCGTAGGCGTTGCCGTTCTGCGTGATGATCGCGGTCACCCGCTCAGGGTGGGCGAGGGCGAGGCGCAGGCCGATGGGGGAGCCGTAGTCCTGGATGTAGAGCGCGAACTCCTTCAGGCCCAGCTGCTCGGTGAACTCGCCGGTGACGGCGGCCAGTTCGTCGAAGGTGTACCGGAAGTCGGCGGGCGCCGCCGACCGGCCGAAGCCCAGGTGGTCGGGGGCGATGACGCGATGGCTGTCGGCGAGCAGCGGGATCAGGTCGCGGAACATGTGGGAGCTGCTCGGGAAGCCGTGCAGGAGCAGCAGGACGGGTGCGTCGGCCGGGCCCGCCTCCCGGTAGTACACCTCGTGGCCGCGGACGGTGGTGGTGCGGTGACGGACCTGGCGGTCGGCGTGGAGGGTCATGACACGAGTGCACCATGCGATCGCTTAACCGGTCAAGAGTCTTTTAGAGGTTAGGTTGCCGGCGCACCAGGATCTTCCCCGTGTTCCCGCCGCGCAGCATCAGCAGGAACGCGTCCACGATCCGCTCGAACCCGTCCACCACCGTCTCGTCCAGCGCCAGTGCCCCGCTCAGCAGATGCGGTACGGCGAACTCGTACAACTCCTCCTGGACGTGCGGGTGATCGCGCACGAGGAAGCCCTCCATGCGCAGGCTCTTCTCCACCATGTCGGCGTGGTCGAACACCACCGGCGGCGCGTCGGGCGTGTTGTACTGCCCGACCGTGCCGACGCGCACCACCCGCCCCCGTTCCCGCAGCGCGCCGATCGCCGCCCCGAGGTGTTCGCCGCCCACGTTGTCGACGAAGACGTCGACGCCGGTGGGGGCGGCCTTCGCCAGCAGGTCGGCGACCGGGCCGTCGTGGTAGTCGAAGGCCGCGTCGTAGCCGACCTGCCGGGTCAGGTACCGCACCTTCTCCGCCGTGCCCGCGCTGCCGATCAGCCGGCCCGCGCCGAGCAGCCGCGCGAAGCGTCCCGTGGCCGTGCCGACCCCGCCCGCCGCCGCGGAGACGAACAGGTCCTCGCCCTCACGCAGCCGGGCGATGCGGGTGAGGCCGACGTAGGCCGTCAGGCCCGTGCCGCCGAGGAGGCTCAAGTACGCGGAGAGCGGCACCCCTTCGTACCGGGGGAGCCGTCTGACCTCCTCGGGGCGGACCACCGCGTGGGTGCGCCAGCCCCGGCGGTGGAAGACGATCTCCCCCTCGGGGAGGGCCGCAGGATCGCGGGTGGCGACGATCCGGCCGAGTGCGCGTCCCTCCAGCGGGGCGTTCAACTCGAAGTCGCCGTCCATCATTTCGCGGTGGTAGGGGTCGACCGACCAGTAGAGGTTCTCCACCAGGGCCGTCCCCGGAGCCGGTTCCGGGACCGGGGACTCGGCGAAGCGGAAGTGGCCGGGGGTGGGGAAGCCGGTCGGACGGGCGGTCTGCTGCACGGTGAGCGCGGTGCTGGTCATGGGAGGGGACCGTAGGCAGGAATGCGGGCGGCGGGCAGAGGGTTGCGTTCATGGAACGGGGCGATCCATGAGTCGCCCTCATGGCAGCAGGTGGGGGCCTTGCGTGAGCGCAGTCGATCTCGCGCCGCAGGAGTTGCGGACTCTGGTGGCCGTCGCGGACGAGGGGGGCTTCTCGGCCGCCGCCGCCCGGCTCGGGACCACCCAGTCGGCCGTCTCGCACGCGGTGCGCGGGATCGAGGGCAAGGTGGGGGTCGTCCTGTTCGAGCGCGGCCGGTTCGGCGCCCGGCCCACCCCGGCCGGCGCCCGCGCGGTCGCCCACGCCCGGCGCGTGCTGCGGATGCTCCAGACCCTGGTGGCCGAGACACGGGGGGTCGGGGCTGCGGGTGCCGGAACGGGCCGGGTCGAAGGACCGTTGCGCATCGCGGCCTTCCGTAGCGCGGCCCTGTATCTGCTGCCGCCCGTCCTGGAGCGGCTGGCCGCGCGGCATCCGGGGATCGAGGCGAGCGTGACGGTCGTACGGGAGGTGGGTCCGGGGACGGCAGGCGCGGTGGCCGAGGGGCGGGCCGACCTCGGGATCGCCACCTTCGGCACCAGTGCGCCGATCCCGCCGGAGCTGGTCGGGGACGTGCTGCTGGAGGAGCCGTACGCGCTGGTGCACCCCGCGGGTCACGCCGACCCGCGCTCCCTCCCGCTCGTCGACTGGACGGAGAACTGCTCGTCCTACACGCGCGTGTGGTGGGCCGCGCAGGACTGGATCCCCGCGGCGACCGTCCGCGCCGAGGACGACGGGGCGGTGCTGTCGATGGTGAGCAGCGGTCTGGGGATGGCGATCATGCCCGCGCTCTCCCTCACCCGGACGCCCCTCGGGACGGAGGTCACCGACCTCGGCCCGGAGCGGCCCACCCGTCAGGTCGGCTATGTCACCACCCCGGAGCTGGCCGCGACCGCGGCCGTCCGGGCGCTCGTCCGGGAGTTGAGATCGTTCGCGAAACCGCAGGTCGGCACCGGGTGACCCGGGGGGCCGTCTCAGATAGTAGGAAGTCCGAGTAATTGTAGAGACAGGCGCGTGCTCCTCCCTTAGCTTTGTAGGAGCCGAACGTCTCGCTCGACCAAGCGAATGGCGGTCGTGAGCCGGGCCCCGCGCAGGCAACCCCTGCGGCCCGCTCCCCGCCCCATCCGGCGTCTCGAAACCCCCTTCCGCACTCCCTGGAATTCGAAGGAGTCGATTTCTCATGGCCGAGACGACCGTCAGCCGCCGAGTCCGCCACATCTCCCGTACGAGCGAGTCCGACCGGAAGAACGCCGCAGCGGCGCTCCAGCGCGCCCTCGACCGCCGTGACAACGGCGGCGAGACCGGCCACTGAACGGGCCACTGAGCCGAGCCGCCCCGCAGCCCGGGAGCCGCACCCGCACGGGGTGCGGCGCGGGCCCCGAACGGGACTTCGGGACCCGCGTCGCACCTCGACCCGGCACGACATCGCAGGTCCGTGCCGCCCGGTGCGCGCCGCGACTTCTCTGTCCGTATGGCGGACGGTCCATGTCATCCCCTGGGACGAGGAGTACGGTTCCCGTATGTCTCGCAGCCTCAATCTCGCAGTGATTCCCGGTGACGGCATCGGCCAGGAGGTCGTGGCCGAAGGTCTCAAGGTCCTCTCCGCCGTCCTCCCGCAGGATGTGAAGCTGGAGACCGAGGAGTACGACTTCGGCGCCCGGCGCTACCACGCCACCGGTGAGACCCTCACCGACGCGGACGCCGAGGCGCTCAAGCGGCACGACGCCATCCTGCTCGGCGCGATCGGCGACCCGAGCGTCCCCTCCGGCGTCCTGGAGCGGGGTTTCCTGCTCAAGCTGCGCTTCCTCTTCGACCACCACGTCAACCTGCGTCCGTCGAAGCTCCTCCCGGGCGTCGCCACCCCGCTGGCCGGCCAGCCCGAGATCGACTTCATCGTGGTCCGCGAGGGCACCGAGGGCCCGTACACAGGCAACGGCGGCACGATCCGCAAGGGCACCCCGCACGAGGTCGCCACCGAGGTCTCCGTGAACACGGCCTTCGGGGTCGAGCGCGTGGTCCGGGACGCCTTCGCCCGTGCCCAGGCCCGCCCCCGCAAGAAGCTCACGCTGGTCCACAAGAACAACGTGCTGGCCTTCGCCGGTCACCTCTGGACGAACGTGTTCAACCGGGTGGCCGAGGAGTTCCCCGACGTCACCACGGACTACATCCACGTGGACGCCGCGACGATCTACCTCGTCACGGACCCCGCGCGCTTCGACGTCATCGTCACCGACAACCTCTTCGGCGACATCATCACCGACCTCGCCGCGGCCGTCTCCGGCGGTATCGGCGTCGCCGCGAGCGGGAACATCAACCCGTCCGGCGAGTTCCCGTCCATGTTCGAGCCGGTGCACGGCTCGGCCCCGGACATCGCCGGCCAGGGCAAGGCCGACCCCACCGCCACGGTCCTGTCCGTCGCCCTGCTGCTGCGCCACCTCGGCTACGACGCCGAGGCGGTCCGCATCGAGGAGGCCGTCTCCGTCGACCTGGAGGAGCGCGGCTCGCTGCCCGCGCGCAGCACCTCCGAGATCGGTGACGCGCTCGCCGTACGCGTAGCCGGCTGACCCCGCGCTGCGCGAAACCTCTCGAAGCCGCCGGGTCGCATCCGCACCCGGCGGCTTCCGCATGTCCCCCGCCGGGTGCCACCATCAACCCTGGGTCTCATTCACGCCGTTTTGGCCCTCGTCCGCCGCTTGCGATAATCGAACGTGGAGCCGCGGTATGAGGGAATGCTCGGACGTCCTGGCACCGGCCACTGGCCGTACGGGCGTGAGCGCGGCCCCGTCACTACAACCGGTGCTGCATCTTCCGGGGGACAACCCCCGGACCCCCGGCCGAAAGACGCGGGGTGGCCCAGACGCTCGCCAGGAAGCGAAGGACAGCTACTCATGACGACGCCCACGATCGAGCTCAAGCCCTCCGCCAGTCCCACCTCCGCAGCCGAGCGGCAGGCGATCCTGGCGAACCCCGGGTTCGGCCGCCACTTCACCGACCACATGGTGACGATCAAGTGGACCGAGGGCCGCGGCTGGCACGACGGTCAGCTCGTTCCGTACGCGCCGATCCCCCTCGACCCGGCCACCAACGTCCTGCACTACGCGCAGGAGATCTTCGAGGGCCTGAAGGCGTACCGCCGCCCCGACGGGTCGGTCGCCACCTTCCGCCCGGACCAGAACGCCAAGCGCTTCCAGCGCTCGGCCCGCCGCCTGGCCATGCCCGAGCTGCCGGTGGAGACGTTCATCGAGGCGTGCGACGCGCTCGTCGGCCAGGACAAGGACTGGGTGCCCGCGCACGGCGGTGAGGAGTCCCTCTACCTGCGGCCCTTCATGATCGCGACCGAGGTCGGCCTGGGTGTGAAGCCGGCCAACGAATACCTGTTCCTGGTCATCGCCTCTCCGGCCGGCGCCTACTTCCCGGGCGGCGTCAAGCCCGTCTCCATCTGGGTCTCCGAGGAGCACGTGCGTGCCGTCCCCGGTGGCATGGGCGACGCCAAGACGGGCGGCAACTACGCCGCGTCCCTGCTCGCCCAGGCCGAAGCCGCCGCCCAGGGCTGCGCCCAGGTCTGCTACCTCGACGCGGTCGAGCGCAAGTGGGTCGAGGAGCTCGGCGGCATGAACCTGTACTTCGTGTACGGCGACAAGATCATCACGCCCTCGCTCACGGGCTCCATCCTGGAGGGCGTCACCCGTGACAGCCTCCTCACCGTCGCCCGCGACCTCGGCTACGAGGCCGAGGAGGGCCGGGTCTCGGTCGAGCAGTGGCAGCGCGACTCCGAGAGCGGCGCCCTCAAGGAGGTCTTCGCCTGCGGCACCGCCGCCGTGATCACCCCGGTCGGCACGGTCAAGCGCACCGCCGGCGAGTGGCAGCAGTCGGGCGGTGAGCCCGGCGAGGTCACCCTCAGGCTCCGCCAGGCCCTGCTGGACATCCAGCGCGGCACGGCCGAGGACAAGCACGGCTGGATGCACGAGCTGGGCTAGCCGCCCCTTTCCCGTCGCCCTCTTTGCCGTCAGGGCCACCCCGTCAGGGCCACTCCATCAGGGCCACCCCGTCAGGGCCACCCCGTCAGGGCCACTCCGTCCGGGGTGGCCCTGTGGCGTTCTCGGGGGATGCTCACGTTTGAGCAGTGCTCAAAAGTTTCCAGTCATGCCTTCTGATCATGCGGGAGAAGGTTTAGAGTGCTGCTCAAAGAAAGGGAGAGCAACGTGCGACTCACCCCCACCGAGCGGGACCGCCTTCTGCTCTTCGGCGCGGCGGAGCTGGCCCGGGCGAGAAGGGCCCGCGGGCTCAGGCTGAACGTTCCCGAGGCGACCGCGCTCATCGCGGACACGGTGTGCGAGGCCGCCCGTGACGGCGCCCGGCTCGCCGAGGCGATCGAACGCGCCCGGTCGGTGCTCGGCCCGGACGACGTGCTGCCGGGCGTCGCGGACGTCGTCACCGAGGTGCATGTCGAGGCCGTGTTCGACGACGGCTCGCGGCTCGCGGTCGTCGGCGATCCGATCGCCGGGGGCACGCTCGGGGACCGGGCGCCGGGGGCCCTGCTGCCGGGGCCCGAGCACGCCGAGCCCGAGGCGGCCGTACGGCTGACGGTCACGAACACGGCGACCGTACCCGTCTCCGTCACCTCCCACTTCCACTTCTTCGAGGCCAACCCGCGGCTCGACTTCGTCCGGGAGAAGGCCTACGGCATGCGGCTCGCCGTCCCCGCCGGGTCCTCCGTGCGCTTCGGTCCGGGGGAGAGCGGCGAGGTCGGGCTCGTGCCGATCGGCGGCGACCGGGTAGCGATCGGCTTCGCCGGCCTGGTCGACGGGCCGCTCGACGCGCCGGGCGCGAAGGACGAGGCCCTGCGCCGGGCCGCCGCCTGCGGATACCTGGGAGCGGAAGCGGGAGGGGCGAACCGATGAACCCTTACGAGTACGCCGCCACCCACGGCCCCCGGGCCGGCGACCGCGTCCGTCTCGGCGACTCGGGGCTGGTCATCCGCGTCGAGTCCGACTCCCAGCTGCACGGCGACGAGTTCCTGGCCGGCTTCGGCAAGACCGCCCGGGACGGGCTGCACCTCAAGGCCGCCGCCGTCCGCGAGACCTGTGACGTCGTGATCAGCAACGTCGTCGTGATCGACGCCGTGCAGGGGATCCGGAAGGTGTCGATCGGCATCCGGGAGGGCCGGATCCACGCGATCGGGCGGGCCGGGAACCCCGACACCCTCGACGGGGTCGACGTCGTCGTCGGCACCGGCACGTCCATCGTGTCCGGCGAGGGGCTGATCGCCACCGCGGGCGCCGTCGACACCCATGTCCATCTGCTGTCGCCGCGGATCATGGAGGCCTCGCTGGCCTCCGGGGTGACCACGGTCATCGGGCAGGAGTTCGGTCCCGTGTGGGGCGTCGGCGTCAACTCGCCCTGGGCGCTGCGGCACGCGTTCAACGCGTTCGACGCCTGGCCGGTCAACATCGGCTTCCTCGGCCGGGGTTCGTCCTCGTCCGCCGCGCCCCTGGTGGAGGCCCTCGCCGAGGGCGGCGCCTCGGGCTTCAAGGTGCACGAGGACATGGGCGCCCACACCCGGGCGCTGGACACGGCGTTGCGGGTCGCCGAGGAACACGACGTACAGGTCGCCCTGCACAGCGACGGGTTGAACGAGTGCCTGTCGGTCGAGGACACCCTGAGGGTGCTGGAGGGCCGGACCATCCACGCCTTCCACATCGAGGGCTGCGGCGGCGGGCATGTGCCCAACGTGCTGAAGATGGCGGGCGTCGCCAACGTCATCGGTTCCTCCACCAACCCCACCCTCCCCTTCGGCCGGGACGCCGTCGCCGAGCACTACGGCATGATCGTCTCCGTCCACGACCTCAAGACCGACCTGCCCGGCGACGCCGCCATGGCCCGCGACCGGATCCGGGCCGGCACCATGGGCGCCGAGGACGTCCTGCACGACCTGGGCGCGATCGGCATCACCTCGTCCGACGCCCAGGGCATGGGCCGCGCGGGCGAGACGGTCCGCCGTACGTTCGCCATGGCCGGGAAGATGAAGGCCGAGTTCGGCGCCCCGGACGGCGGCGACGACAACGAGCGCGTGCTCCGCTACATCGCCAAGCTGACCGTCAACCCGGCCATCGCCCACGGCCTCGCGCACGAGGTCGGCTCGATCGAGGTGGGCAAGCTCGCCGACATCGTGCTGTGGCGCCCCGAGTACTTCGGCGCCAAGCCGCAGCTCGTGCTCAAGTCGGGCTTCCCGGCGTACGGCGTGGTCGGCGACCCGAACGCGGCCACCGACACCTGCGAACCCCTGGTCCTAGGGCCGCAGTTCGGGGCGTACGGGGCCACCCCCGCCGACCTCTCGGTCGCCTTCGTCGCCCGGGCCGCCCTCGACCAGGGCGGCGACTCGATGCCGACCCGCCGCCGCCGGGTCGCCGTCCGCGGCACCCGCGGCATCGGCCCCGCCGACCTGCTCCGCAACTCCCGTACCGGAGCGGTCGACGTCGACCAGCGCACCGGCCTGGTCACCCTCGACGGCGAGCCGCTGCGCTCCGAACCGGCCGAGTCCGTCTCCCTCAACCGCCTGTACTTCCTCTGAGGACCGCTGATGTCTGCTGCCGCCGACGGCTTCCGCATGCCCCCCGAGTGGGCCCCGCACGAGCGCACCTGGATGGCGTGGCCCGGCCCCAACCCCACCTTCGACGACCTCGACGACCTGGCCGCGGCCCGGGCCGCCTGGGCCTCGGTCGCCCGCGCGGTCCACCGCTTCGAGCCGGTGACGGTGGTGTGCGGCCCCGGACAGTCGGCGCCCGCCCGCGCTCTCCTCGGCCCGGGCGTCGACACGGTCGAGCGCGAGCTCGACGACGCCTGGATGCGCGACATCGGCCCCACCTTCCTGACCGGCGCGGACGGGCGACTCGCCGCCGTCGACTGGACGTTCAACGGCTGGGGTGCCCAGGGCTGGGCCCGCTGGGAGCACGACGCGAAGATCGCCGCGTATGTCTCGGACCTCGCGGGGGCACGGACGTACGCCTCGAAGCTGGTCAACGAGGGCGGCGCGATCCATGTGGACGGCGAGGGCACGGTCCTGCTGACGGAGACGGTCCAGCTCGGCCCGGAGCGCAATCCGGGGTGGACGCGGGACGAGGTCGAGGCGGAGATCCACGCCATGCTCGGCACCCGCAAGGCGATCTGGCTGCCCCGCGGCCTCACCGGCGACTACCCTCCCCACGGCTTCGGCACCCTCGGCCACGTCGACATCGTCGCCGCCTTCGCCCGCCCGGGAGTCGTCGTCGCCCACCACCAGCCCGACCCGGCCCACCCCGACCACGAGGTGACGAAGGAGGTCGTCGGGCTGCTGAAGGCGCAGACCGACGCGCGGGGCCGCCGTCTGGAGGTCGTCGAGGTCGCCGCCCCGACCGCCCTGGAGGCCGACGGCCACTGGGCCGACTACTCGTACATCAACCACTACCTCTGCAACGGCGGCGTCGTGCTCTGCGGCTTCGACGACCCGCGCGACGAACTCGCGGCGGGCGTCTTCCGCCGCCTGTTCCCGGAGCGCACGGTCACCCTGGTGGACGCCCGTACGATCTTCTCCGGCGGCGGTGGCATCCACTGCATCACCCAGCAGCAGCCGAGGGTCTGAGATCCGGGGACGAGACGTAGGGGAGCCGGGAATGGCCGGAGCGGCACGGGCACGCAGGAACGCGCCGCCCCGCGAGGACGTCCTGGCCGCCGCCATGGAGATGATCGCCGCGCGCGGTCTGGAGACGCTCACCATGGCGGGGCTCGGCCGCGAGGTCGGGATGAGCAGCGGCCATCTCCTCTACTACTTCCACTCCAAGGACGAACTCCTGCTGCGCACCCTGGAGTGGAGCGAGGGCCGGCTCGGCGCGGAGCGCGCCCGGCTGCTGGCCCGCGCCGCCCCCGCCCGCGAGCGCCTCGACGCCTATGTCGACCTGTACGTCCCCGACGGCCACCGCGACCCGCACTGGACGCTCTGGCTGGAGGTCTGGAACCGCTCGCAGAACGCCGCCGTCGACGCGGACGCCCGGGACCGCCAGGCGGCCATCGAGGGCGCCTGGCACCGCGACCTGGTCGCCCTGCTGGCGGAAGGGGTGTCGCGGGGCGAGTTCCGGCGCGTGGACCCCGACCGGTTCGCGGCCCGGCTGCGCGCCCTCCTCGACGGCTTCTCCATCCATGTCGCCATCGGACTGCGGGGCACGGGCCGGGAGCAGGTCCTCGGGCACGTCCGCGAGTTCCTGGCCGAGAGCCTGCTCGCCGATGTGTGAGAACGCGCTGCTCGCATCCTGAGACACCCGGTGAGCAAACGGACGGACTGTGCCAGACTGCCGCCGTGCTCTCGTTCGCCACGATTATTGGCAGCAGGCGCGCCGGTCCGCAGTGACCGCTCCGTACGACCAGGTACGAGCGGCCATCGTCGTCCTCGACCCGCGCGCAGACCTCTCGCACCCGCGAGGGGTTTTTCGCTTTTCTGGCCCACCCACAGCCGGGAGCGAGAGCGCGAGGGAGCATGGGGGGATGGTGGAGCCGGTCATTCCGGTAACGACCGAGATCCAACACAGGAGCCTTCAGACCATGACCGCAACCAGCGAACTCGACGACTCGTTCCACGTCTTCGACACCACCCTGCGCGACGGCGCGCAGCGTGAGGGCATCAACCTCACCGTCGCCGACAAGCTGGCCATCGCCCGGCACCTGGACGACTTCGGCGTGGGCTTCATCGAGGGCGGCTGGCCGGGCGCCAACCCGCGGGACACCGAGTTCTTCGCCCGCGCCCAGGAGGAGATCGACTTCAAGCACGCCCAGCTGGTCGCCTTCGGCGCCACCCGTCGGGCGGGCGCGAAGGCCGCAGAGGACCCGCAGGTCAGGGCGCTGCTGGAGTCGGGCGCCGGGGTGATCACGCTGGTCGCCAAGTCCCACGACCGACACGTCGAGCTGGCGCTGCGCACGACGCTGGACGAGAACCTGGCGATGGTGAGCGACACGGTGTCGTTCCTGAAGGAGCAGGGCCGTCGGGTCTTCGTCGACTGCGAGCACTTCTTCGACGGCTACCGCGCCAACCCGGAGTACGCGAAGGCGGTCGTCCGGGCCGCCGCCGAGGCCGGCGCGGACGTGGTCATCCTCTGCGACACCAACGGCGGCATGCTCCCGGCGCAGATCCAGGCGGTCGTCTCCACGGTCCTCGCCGACACCGGCGCCCGGCTCGGCATCCACACCCAGGACGACACCGGCTGCGCGGTGGCGAACACCCTGGCCGCGGTGGACGCGGGCGCGACGCACGTCCAGTGCACCGCGAACGGCTACGGCGAGCGGGTCGGCAACGCGAACCTGTTCCCGGTCGTCGCGGCCCTGGAGCTGAAGTACGGCAAGAAGGTGCTGCCCGAGGGCAAACTGCGCGAGATGACCCGCATCTCGCACGCGATCGCCGAGGTCGTCAACCTGACGCCGTCCACGCACCAGCCGTACGTGGGAGTCTCGGCCTTCGCCCACAAGGCCGGCCTGCACGCCTCGGCGATCAAGGTCGACCCGGACCTCTACCAGCACATCGACCCCGAGCAGGTCGGCAACACCATGCGGATGCTGGTGTCGGACATGGCCGGACGGGCGTCGGTCGAGCTCAAGGGCAAGGAGCTCGGTGTCGACCTGGGCGGCGACCGCGAACTGGTCGGCCGGGTCGTGGAGCGGGTCAAGGAACGCGAGCTCAAGGGCTACACCTACGAGGCGGCGGACGCCTCCTTCGAGCTGCTCCTGCGGGCCGAGGTCGAGGGCCGGCCGCTGAAGTACTTCGAGGTCGAGTCCTGGCGGGCCATCGTCGAGGACCGCCCCGACGGCACCCACGCCAACGAGGCCACGGTCAAGCTGTGGGCCAAGGGCGAGCGCATCGTCGCGACGGCCGAGGGCAACGGCCCGGTCAACGCCCTGGACCGGTCCCTGCGCGTGGCGCTGGAGAAGATCTACCCCCAGCTGGCCAAGCTCGACCTGGTCGACTACAAGGTCCGCATCCTGGAGGGCGTCCACGGCACCCAGTCCACCACCCGCGTCCTGATCTCCACGACGGACGGCACGGGCGAGTGGTCCACGGTAGGTGTCGCGGAGAACGTGATCGCCGCCTCCTGGCAGGCCCTGGAGGACGCCTACACCTACGGCCTGCTGCGGGCCAAGGTGGAGCCCGCCGAGTAGGCGCCGCCGAGCAGGAGTCCTCGGCGGGCCCACGGACTCGCCGAGGCCCGGCACCGGCCGGTTCCCGCCGGGCCGGGAGGGCCGGGAAGGCGGGGAGGGCGGGGGGGGCGGCGGAACCCCCCCGGATCCGCCCCCCCCCCCGCCCCCCTCCGGCACCGCTCACCGGCAGCCCCCGGTCCTACCGCAGTTGCCACTTCTGGTTGGCCGCCCCCGTGCAGGACCAGATCTGGCCCCGTGCCCCGTTCGCCGACGAGTTGTCCGTGACGTCGAGGCACTTGTTCGCCGCCGCGTTCACGACATCGCCGGTGGTGGCGTTGTACGTCCACCGCTGCGCGCCGGTTCCGTTGCAGTCGTACAGCTGTGTCTTCGCGCCGTCGGCCGTCGAACCCCCGACGACGTCGAGGCACTTGCCGAGCGCCTGGAGCGAGCCGTCCGGCTGGACGGTCCAGCGCTGGGCGGCCGACCCGTTGCAGTCGTAGAGCTGCACGGCCGTGCCGTTCGCCGTCGCGCCACCCGCCACGTCCAGGCACTTGCCCGCGAGCCCGGCGAGGGACCCCGACCGGCTCGCGTCACCCGACTGCGTCCCCGACCAGGTGAAGGTCGCCGACGTGTTGCCCGGCAGCGAGTACGTCGCGTGCTGCGCGCCCCAGTTGATCGTCACCGTCTTCGCGGTCGAGGCGTCGTTGAAGGCGATCAGCGCCTTGGTGCCGTCGGGGTTGCGCCATGCCACGTTCGGCACGGACGACGACGCCGTCGACGCGATCCGCTGCGCGCCCGGCCGGACGAACTTCGTCAGGTGCCCCATCGTGTAGTACTCGATCGTGTAGTCGACGGTCCCGCTCGCCCCGTCCCCGTTGTGCACGGTGACCAGCCCGTCGCAGGTTCCGCAGCCGCCGTTGTGCGGTCCCCGGTTCTGGTCCACGGCCAGCGACCACTTGGTCACCGACTTCGCCCAGTTGCGGGTGTAGTTCACGATGTCGAGCATGTCCTCGCGCTGCTGGTCGGCGATCCACGTCCCGCCGGAGTGCTCGGTGCCGAAGGCGTCCAGCTGCGGGTACTGGTTGTGCACCGACGTCTGCTTCGCCACGTCCCCGCCGTAGCCGTGCCAGGCGATCCCGCCGAAGTTCGGGTGCGAGCGGACCGCCGCGTCGTCCACCGTCTGCGCCGCGTACGCGTCGTAGGTGTCCCAGTTCCAGTCGTGCGCCAGCACCTTCGTCGACAGCCCCGCCGCGGCCAGCTTCGGCAGCAGCTCGCTCTTCGTGAAGTACGCCAGCCCCGAGGCGTTCCAGCTCATCGACGGGTAGCCGGAGCAGCACGTCGGCTCGTTCTGCGCCGTCACGTACGCCACCGGTATGCCCTGGTCCCGGTACGCCTGGAGGTACTTCACGAAGTACGACGCGTACGCCCCGTAGTTCTCCGCCTTCAGCCAGCCGCCGTTGAGCTGCCCGCTGTCCTTCATCCAGGCGGGCGCCGTCCACGGCGACGCCATCACCGTCAGCGCCGGGTTCAGCTCCCGGGCCCGCCGGGTCAGCGGCACCACGTCCGCCAGGTCGTGTGCGATCGAGAACTCCGACAGATCGGCGTCCGTCTGGCCGGCCGGGACGTCGTCGTAGGTGTGACGCCATCACCGTCAGCGCCGGGTTCAGCTCCCGGGCCCGCCGGGTCAGCGGCACCACGTCCGCCAGGTCGTGTGCGATCGAGAACTCCGACAGATCGGCGTCCGTCTGGCCGGCCGGGACGTCGTCGTAGGTGTAGCCGAAGCGGGCGAGGTCCGAGCCGCCCATCGGATTGCGCAGGAACGACAGCCCGATGCCCTCGGTCGGCGAGAACAGCTTGCGCAGGGTCGCCTCCCGGGTCGCCGCGGACAGCGCCCCACTGCCGTTCAGCAGCCAGGCCGCGGTGTCGGTGAAGGACGCGCCGCCGCCGGTGAAGGTCTGGTACCCGGTGTTCTCGTCGACGGTGATGTTCTCGCCGCTGCCGCCGCTGCCCGCCTGGAAGGCGAAGGCGGGCTGGGCCTGCAGACCGCGGACCACGTGCCGCCCGCCGGCGTCGTCCGTGGTGGTGAGCCAGGCCGTGACCTGCTCGCCGGCCGCGTGCGCGGGCGCGACCGCCGCGGTGATCCCGGCGGAGGTGAGCAGACCGGCGAGGAGCAGCCGGAGGACGCGAGTCGATCTCCTCATGGAGCGCCGCCCTTTCGAAGGTGGGGGATGGGGGCGTGCGAGCCGTGAGTAAATGACGGCCGACGGGGCGCGTCAAGGGGTCGCGCGTTCATCTGTCGAACGAACAACGTCCCTGATCCGGACGGGTGTTGCGGCCGTACCAGTTCCGGTGTGAAGTCTTGACGGCGCAACGGCCCACCAGTTAACTCACGGCGTGATCTAAGTCATGAGTGGACCACGAGAGTAGAGGGACGTTGCATGCGAAGAACCGCCCTGCTCGCCTCCGCCACCCTGCTGGCCGCACTGCTCCCGATGACCACCGCCGCCGGCGCGTCCGGCGCCGACGCCCCCGACCCCGCACCCGTCCCGGTCGACCGCTTCGAGGGTGAGATCCCCTTCGCGAGCCCGCCCGCCGAGGGCCTCTTCACCTGGGGCGGCGACACCGACGACCCGCCCGCCCTCGGGCTGACGGCGCGTGCGGACGCCCCCGAGGGCGACAAGGTCCTCACCGGCAGCTACGACATCAGCGGCTACGGCGGCTTCACCCACGACTTCGCCTTCGCCGAGCCCGCCCACGACTGGTCCGCCCACCGGGGCATCCGGTTCTGGTGGGAGGGCCGGGGCAACGGCAGGAAGATCGCCTTCGAGATCAAGGACGGCGGGGCGAACGGAGAGGCGTCCGAGCTCTGGACGACCTCCTTCACCGACGACTGGACCGGCTGGAAACAGGTCGAGATCCCCTTCACCGACTTCACCTATCGCACGGACTACCAGCCCGTCGGCGGCATCGACCAGGTCCTCGGCCTCACCGAGACCTGGGGATACGCCCTCACCCTCCCCGTCGGCGTCAAGGGCGACTTCGCCATGGACGGCGTGGAGCTGTACGGCCGGGCGGACCAGTCGCTGCGCGCCGCCGTCACCACCGACGCGGCCGTGTACCCGGTCGAGGAGGGCCGAGCGGCCGCCGTCGAGGTCACCGTCGCCACCACCGGCGCCGCTCCCCTCGACGACCCCGTCACCGTCGCCTATGAGACCGCCGCGACCGGCACCGCCGAGCCCGGCAAGGACTACACCCCGGTCACCGGCACCGTCACCTTCCCGGCGGGCACCCCCTCAGGCGCCACCCGCACGGTCGCCGTCCGTACGATCGAGGACAAGAAGGCCGAGTCCGCCGAGACCGTCCCGCTCCGGCTGACCGTCACCGGCGCCAAACCGCCGTCCGAGAACCCGCAGATCGTGGTCGACGCGCACGGACTGCCGTATCTGAACCCCAAGCTGCCGGTGAAGAAGCGGGTCGCCGATCTCCTGTCGCGGATGAGCCTCGCGGAGAAGGCCGGCCAGATGACCCAGGCGGAGCGCGGCGCGATCACCGCTCCCGGTGACATTGCCGCGTACGACCTCGGCTCGCTGCTCTCCGGCGGCGGCTCGACCCCGACGCCCAACACCCCCGAGGCGTGGGCGAAGATGATCGACGCCTTCCAGCTCCGGGCGCAGGCCACCCGCTACCAGATCCCGCTGATCTACGGCGTCGACGCGGTGCACGGCCACAACAACCTGGTCGGCGCGACCGTCATGCCGCACAACATCGGCATCGGGGCGACCAGGGACCCCGGGCTCGCCGAGCGGACCGGCGCGGTGACCGCCGCCGAGGTCCGGGCCACGGGGATCCCCTGGGACTTCGCCCCCTGCCTGTGCGTCACCCGCGACGAACGCTGGGGCCGCTCCTACGAGGCGTACGGCGAGGACCCGGCGCTGGTCCAGGCCATGGAGACGGTGATCCAGGGGCTCCAGGGCCGGGCGAGCGGCGCGGATCTGAAGGACGACGACAAGGTCCTCGCCACCGCCAAGCACTTCGTCGGGGACGGCGGCACCGCGTACGGCTCGTCCACGACCGGCACGTACACCGTCGACCAGGGCGTCACCTCGGTCACCCGGCAGGAGCTGGAGGCCGTGCACCTGGCGCCCTTCCGGACGGCCGTCGACCGCGGGGTCGGCACCGTCATGCCGTCCTACTCCTCGCTCGACATCGGGGGCGACGGCCGGGGGCCGGTCAAGATGCACGCCCGCGCCGACCTGTTGAACGGTGTGCTGAAGGACCGTATGGGCTTCGACGGGTTCGTCATCAGCGACTGGGCGGCCATCGACCAACTCCCGGGCGACTACGCCTCCGACGTGCGTACGTCGGTCAACGCGGGCCTCGACATGATCATGGTCCCGTACGCGTACAAGGACTTCCACGCCACACTGCTCGACGAGGTCGAGGCCGGCCGGGTCGGCGAGCGGCGGATCGACGACGCCGTGTCGCGCATCCTCACGCAGAAGTTCAGGCTGGGCCTCTTCGAGAAGCCGTACGCCGACACCGACGGCGCGTCCGCCATCGGCTCCGCCGGGCACCGGGCCGTCGCCCGCCAGGCCGCCGCCGAGTCGCAGGTGCTGCTGAAGAACTCCGGTGGGGTCCTGCCCCTGAAGAAGAACCAGAAGGTGTACGTCGCCGGCTCCAACGCCGACGACATCGGCAACCAGACCGGCGGCTGGACCATCACCTGGCAGGGCGCCTCCGGCGACATCACGCAGGGCACGACGATCCTGGACGGGATGCGGAAGGCCGGCGGCGACGTCACCTACTCCCAGGACGCCTCGGCGTCGACGGACGGGTACGACGTCGGTGTCGTGGTCGTCGGCGAGACCCCGTACGCCGAGGGCGTCGGCGACGTCGGCAACGGCAACGACCTGGAGCTGACGGCCGCCGACCGGGCGGCCGTGGACAAGGTGTGCGCCGCGATGCGGTGCGCGGTACTGATCGTGTCCGGTCGGCCCCAGCTGATCGGCGACCGGCTCGGCGCCATCGACGCGCTGGTCGCCTCCTGGCTGCCGGGCACCGAGGGCGACGGCGTGGCCGACGTCCTGTACGGCAGGCGGCCCTTCACCGGACAGCTTCCGGTGACCTGGCCGAAGACCCAGGCCCAGCTGCCGATCAACGTCGGCGACACGGCGTACGACCCGCAGTTCCCCTACGGCTGGGGTCTGACGACGCTGAGCCGAGTGCCGGAAGGCGGCGTGACGACCCTGAAGGGGCTGGGGGCCGCGGCTGCGGTGGCCGAGCGGGCGGGCGCCGACGCGGTGGGACGGGCGCTGGTCGGGCAGGCCCGGCTCATCGTCCAGCAGAAGGTGGGCCAGGCCGTGACGGCGGCGGTCGCGAAGCCCTTCGCCGACGCGGACCATCTGCTGCTGACCGGCCGGTACGGAAAGGCGGTGGAGCAGCTGACGGCGGCGTACCGGGCGGCGGCCTAGCCACCGCGTCCCCGGCCGCCCGAAAGGACTGCTTTCGACGGGTTTCGGGTAGCTTCGAAGTATGAAGGTCGCTCTATCGACCCGAAGCGTCGCCGGATCGCTGATCGCACTGGCGCTCGCCGTCCTGACCGCTCTGACGGTCCTGACGGCGGGCGCTCCGCGCGCGGCCGCGGCCACGAGTGTCTCGGCGATCGCCGCGTCCTTGCGCGAGGGCCCGCTCTATGTCGATCCGGCGGCGAGCGCCCAGCTGTCCCAGGCGGAGGCGCACGCCCTCCAGCAGCAGATCGAGCGCGCCGACAAACCCCTGTTCATCGCCGTCCTGCCCGCCGGCTACCCCACGGCGGACCTCTTCACGGACCTGCGCACCGCCACCGGCGTGACCGGCCTGTACGCGATCCGTCTCGGTGACCGCTTCGACGCCCGCGCCGACTCCTCGGTCCTGTCCCGCACGGCCGTCCGCAACCTGGTGGCCAGCGTCCAGGGCGAGGACGACGCCAAGACCCAGCTGACCGACTTCACCGACCGTGCCCTGGCGAACATGGGCGGCTCGGCCCCTGAGAGCTGGAGCTCCTCGGGCGGCGGTGACGGGATCTCCTCCACCGCGCTGATCACGGCGGGCGTGGTGCTGGTCGCGGGCGGGGCGGGCGCCTACACCCTCGTGCGGCGCAACCGCCGGCGGCACGCGGCGGACCGGCGGGCAGCCCTCGACCGGCTGCGGGTCGTCGTGGACGAGGACATCACGGCCTTCGGCGAGGAACTCGACCGGCTGGACTTCAGCCCCTCGGAGCCGGGCGCCGACGACGCCATGCGCGCCGACTACGAACGCGGCCTGGACGCCTATGAGCAGGCGAAGTCGTTCATGGCGGCGGCGACCAGACCCGAGGACGTCCGCCCCGTCACCCAGGCGCTGGAGGACGGCCGCTTCTCGCTCGCACAACTGGCCGCCCGCCGTGCCGGACAGCCGCTGCCCGAACGCCGGCCGCCGTGCTTCTTCGACCCCCGCCACGGCCCCTCGGTCGCCGACGCCACCTGGACGCCGCCCGGCGGGGCCACCCGCGAGGTCCCGGTCTGTGCCGCGGACGCGACCCGCCTGGCCGACGGCCGCGACCCGGTGATCCGCGAGGTCGACAGCGACTACGGCCGCCGCCCGTACTGGGAGGCGGGCCCCGCCTACGGCCCCTGGGCGGGCGGCTACTTCGGCGGCGGCATCCTGCCCGGCCTCCTCGTCGGCACGATGCTCGGCGGCATCATGGCCGGCCCGTCCTACGCCTCCGACTACGGCAGCGGCTACGGCGACTTCGGCGGGGGGTACGACGGAGGCGACGTCTCCGGCGCCGACTTCGACCCCGGCGACTTCGGCGGCTTCGGGGGTGGCGGGGGAGGGGACTTCGGCGGAGGCGGCGGGGGCGACTTCGGCGGCGGGTTCTGAAGCCCGGTCCGGTGCCGCCGGTTCAGCGGCGCGAGTCGTCGTGCCGACCGGTCTGCCGACCGGTCTGCCGACCGGTCCCGTCGGCTGCCCTGCGGCGGCAGTCGGCGGCGGCGTCCGGTGCGCCCGCGCGGTCGTAGGCGCCGGCGGCAGCCGTCCACGCGGCCGCGGCGTCGCCGTCCCGCCCGACGGCGGCCACCGGCGTGGCGACGTCCAGGTGTGTCTCCGCGACGCGGTACCAGTCGTCCACCTCGACGAGCAGGGCCACGGCCCGCCGGAAGGCGGTCGGCGCGGTGCCGACCTGGCCCAGGTCTCCCAGCGCGGTCGCGAGAGCGGGGCCACGGTGGTGGTGTTCCGCCATGCCGGTGACGGGGCCGTAGCAGGTCTTCCCCCCGCTGAACCCGACGTGATCACCGCTCAGCACGCGCTGCATCAACCCCCGTGTCCGTGGCGCGACTTGACGGTTCAGGGCGGTGCCGCACGCACCACGGGCCCGGCACGCAGCGGTGCCGGGCCCGTGGTCGTGCGACGGGGGGTGTGCGTCAGAGCGAGGCCGCCGCCGCGGCGATGGCCGAGGCGAAGGTGGAGACCTCGGAGTAGACGCCGGGGGCGTTGGCCCGGGCGCAGCCGATGCCCCAGCTCACGATGCCGACCTGGATCCAGGCGTTGTTGGCGTCCCGGCGGAACATCGGGCCGCCCGAGTCGCCCTGGCAGGTGTCGGTGCCGCCGGCCGCGTATCCGGCGCAGATCTCGTCACTGGCGACGAGACCGCTGTAGCCGCTGTACGCGCGACAGGTCGCGTCACTCACGAACGGCACGGTGGCCTTGAGCAGGTAGCGCTGCTGGGCGCCGCCCTCGGAGGCCGAGCCCCAGCCGGCGATGGTGAAGGTGCCGGTGTTGTACTGCGTGGTGGTGGCGATCTTCAGGGTGGACTGGGTGGTGATGGGCGAGGCGAGCTTGATGAGCGCCCAGTCCTTGCCGTTGCCGTTGTAGCCGGGGGCCCGGTACACGTAGGTCGACTTCACCTGGACCCGGCCGGTGGTGGACTGCAGGTCCACGACGCCGGCGGTGGCGGTGATGCTGGTGTTGGCGCCGGTCCCGCTGACGCAGTGCGCGGCGGTGAGCACGATCTGCTGGGTGTAGAGCGCCCCGCCACAGCCCATGGAGAGCCGGACCATGAACGGGAACTCGCCCTGCGCGGCACGGGTTCCGCCGACGACGGGGGCGGGGGCGGCCTGTGCGGACGAGAGAGGCTGAAGGCTGGCGATCGCGAGGGCTGCCGCGCCGACGGCTGCGAATCTCTTGAGCGCTGTGAGGAGCTTCTTCAAGGTGCTGCCTTCCGTGGGGGGTTGACCTTGACGAGAGCATGTCAACACAAACTGCGCACCGCGAAGCTGCGCACCGCAAAGAAACGTCCATGCGCTGGCATGGTCAGGTCAAATCTGTTGCTGGATTATGGGAACCCCGCAAGCCCTCACACAAGGGGGCTGATTCAGCCACATCCGCCCACCGGCCGCCTCACCCCTCCGGCGGCTCCGCCGTCCGGCTGGCGGCCGCGCTCGCCGGGGCGCAGCCGGCCGCCAGTACGTCTCGGCCGGTCTCAGTCCTGGACCGCCGCCTTGGCGAAGTCGAGCAGCCCTCCGAAGTCGAGCGCCCCCGGATCCCCGTGCGCGTTCTCCGGTACGTGCATGTGCCCGCACACCCCCTTGAACGTGTTCCACCGCTCCCCGCTCATCCGCTGACCGCCCCCGTTCCCGGCGGACTTCGGGTAGGCGGGCCAGAGCGCCGGTCCGCGCAGGGGGACATGGTGGTGGATGTGCATCCAGGCCAGGTACTCGGCGACGGCGCGCAACGCCCACTCCGGTGCCTTCGGCCAGTAGACGTGGGCCTGGCCGCGGGCCTTCCACTTGGCGTGCAGGTCGGGGTCGCAGGTGCCGACGAGTTCCGCCTGGCAGACGTTCAGTGTGTTCGTCTCGACGCCACCGCGCTTGTTGACCAGCGCGCGCGAGGAGACGTCGATCTCGAAGTGCTGGTACCACTTCAGCTTCTTGGCGGCGAAGTCCGGCACGGCCGTCAGGTTGGGTGCGGCGGAACCGCCCTGGTAGTCGGGCAGCGAACGCCCTTCGGTGGTGTGCAGGACGACGACGTTGACCTCCATGCGGTCACCGCCGAAGTCGTCCTGGTACCAGTGGTCGCGGTTCGCGCCGGGGTAGTGCTGGGGTCCGGTCCTGGTGCTCATGCCTCGCGACTGTGACACGGAACGGGGAAAGGGGCCGGGAGCTCTTCGCTTCCGACCCCTATTCGCCGTTTTCCACCGTATTCAGCCGAGCGCTTACGCGTTCTTGATCGCCGAGATGTCGAAGTTCAGCTTGATCTTGTCCGAGACCAGAACGCCGCCCGTCTCCAGCGCCGCGTTCCAGGTCAGGCCCCACGCCGAGCGAAGGATCTCGGCCTTGCCCTCGAAGCCGACGCGCTCGTTGCCGAACGGGTCCTTGGCGGCGCCGTTGAACTCCAGGTCGATGCTGAGCGGCTTGGTGACGCCGAGGATGGTCAGGTCACCGGTGATCCGGTAGTCGTCGCCGCCCAGCGCCTCCGCCGAGGTGGTGCGGAAGGTCATCGTCGGGAACTCGTCGGTCTTGAAGAAGTCGGCGCTCTTCAGGTGGCCGTCGCGGTCGGCGGACCCGGTGTCGATGCTGTCCATCGTGACGTCGATGGTGGCGCTGGACTTCGACGGGTCGGTGCCGTCCAGGTGCAGCGAGCCGGTGAAGTCGTTGAACTTGCCCTTGACGTTCGTGACCATCGCGTGGCGTGCGACGAAGCCGAGCGTCGAGTGGGCCGGGTCGATCGAGTAGTCGCCGGTCAGGGCGGCGAGCTCGGGGCTCACCGTGGCGTCGGCGACAGCGGTGACGGTCTCGTCGGTGTTCTTGCGGCCGAAGATACCCATGACGTGCTCCTTGGGGACGGGAAGATCGATTATGTTTAATCTTCAACGAGGTCAACAGGGACGACCGTAGACCTATTCCGTTCAATGTTCAACATCTTCGGCCCAGTAGGGTCTGACGGTGTCCGGCTGCCGTGAACCGCCGTCCGGACGCTTCGTTTCACTCCGGCGAGGGCATGTGCGCGGCCGGAATGTGAGGCGGGTCTCAGCCCCGGGGTTTGTGCGACCCCTACAAGCCCCGGCCCCTCTGAGCAGTCGGAACGGCTGCATGCCCGCCGGGTTCTGTTCAGGGCTACCAGGAAAACGCTCCGGAGACTGTACGGAGTCGACGTCCCTCTTTCCTTGGTGGGCTTCGTAAGGTCACTACATGACCGTTTTGGAAGAGACGACGGGCGAGCCGATCGCAGAGCCTTCGGAACCCACGGATGCGCGCGGCCGCGTGGCCGAGCTGCACGAGATCCGTGCCCAGGCGCTGGCCGGCCCGAGCGAGAAGGCGACCCAGGCGCAGCACGCCAAGGGCAAGCTGACCGCCCGGGAGCGGATCGAGCTGCTGCTCGACCCGGGGTCCTTCCAGGAGGTCGAGCAGCTGCGCCGGCACCGGGCGACCGGATTCGGCCTCGAGGCCAAGAAGCCGTTCACCGACGGTGTGATCACCGGCTGGGGCACGGTGGAGGGCCGTACGGTCTTCGTCTACGCCCACGACTTCCGTATCTTCGGCGGCGCGCTGGGCGAGGCCCACGCCACGAAGATCCACAAGATCATGGACATGGCCATCGCGGCCGGTGCCCCGCTGGTCTCGCTCAACGACGGCGCCGGCGCCCGTATCCAGGAGGGCGTCTCCGCCCTCGCCGGTTACGGCGGCATCTTCCAGCGCAACACCAGGGCGAGCGGGGTGATCCCGCAGATCTCGGTCATGCTGGGCCCCTGCGCGGGCGGCGCGGCCTACAGCCCCGCCCTCACCGACTTCGTCTTCATGGTCCGCGAGACCTCGCAGATGTTCATCACCGGTCCGGACGTGGTCAAGGCCGTCACCGGCGAGGAGATCACCCAGAACGGCCTCGGCGGCGCCGACGTGCACGCCGAGACCTCCGGCGTCTGTCACTTCGCGTACGACGACGAGGAGACCTGCATCGCGGAGGTCCGCTACCTCCTCTCGCTGCTCCCGCAGAACAACCGCGAGAACCCCCCGCGCACCGAGTCCACCGACCCGGCCGACCGCCGCGGCGACGTCCTGCTCGACCTGGTCCCGGCGGACGGCAACCGTCCGTACGACATGACCAAGGTCATCGAGGAGATCGTCGACGACGGCGAGTACGTGGAGATCCACGAGCGCTGGGCCCGCAACATCATCTGCGCGCTGGCCCGGCTCGACGGCCAGGTCGTCGGCATCGTGGCCAACCAGCCGCAGGCCCTCGCCGGTGTCCTGGACATCGAGGCGTCGGAAAAAGCTGCGCGCTTTGTCCAGATGTGTGACGCTTTCAATATCCCGATCGTCACCTTCCTGGACGTCCCTGGATTCCTCCCGGGCGTCGACCAGGAGCACGGCGGAATCATCCGGCACGGAGCGAAGCTGCTCTACGCCTACTGCAACGCGACCGTGCCGCGGATCTCCCTGATCCTGCGCAAGGCCTACGGAGGTGCCTACATCGTCATGGACAGCCAGTCCATCGGCGCCGACCTCACCTACGCCTGGCCGACGAACGAGATCGCCGTGATGGGCGCCGAAGGTGCCGCCAACGTCATCTTCCGGCGTCAGATCGCCGAGGCCGAGGACCCCGAGGCCATGCGGGCCCGCATGGTCAAGGAGTACAAGTCCGAGCTCATGCACCCGTACTACGCGGCGGAACGCGGACTGGTCGACGACGTCATCGACCCCGCCGAGACCCGTGAGGTCCTCATCAGGTCGCTGGCCATGCTCCAGTCGAAGCACGCGGACCTGCCCTCGCGCAAGCACGGCAACCCCCCGCAGTAACCCGGCAGATCCCACGGGTAACCCACTGGATCCCCTGCGGAAACCTCATCCACGGAGACTTGCACCCATGAACGCTCCCGACATCCGCGTCGAGAAGGGCCACGCCGAGCCCGAGGAAGTCGCCGCCATCACGGCGATCCTCCTGGCCCGCGCGGCCGCCCGGCCGTCCCCCGCCGAGACCCACCGAGGCCGCCCCAAGGCCGGCTGGCGCCGCCTGGAGCGCGAGGGCGGCTTCCGCGCCCCGCACAGCTGGCACTAGCCGCCGCGCGGCTCCAGCCGCTTCACCGCACGAAGAAGGGCCCCTCTCGCCGAGAGGGGCCCTTCTTCGTCTTCCTTGTGCGTGTGGCGCAGACCCGGCCGAACACGTGGGCGGCCCCTCCCGAGCCGGGAGGGGCCGCCCACCTGTCACTCCTTCGGCCTACCGCAGGCGGGCCATCAGCGCGTGCTCCACGAGCGTGATCAGCGCCGACTTGGCGTCCGCGCGGTGGCGGGCGTCGGTCGTGATGATCGGGGTGTCGGGACCGATCTGCAGGGCCTCGCGGACCTCGTCCGGCTGGTAGGGCTGCGAGCCGTCGAAGCCGTTGAGGGCGACGACGAAGGGCAGGCCGCTGTTCTCGAAGTAGTCGACCGCCGGGAAGCAGTCGGCGAGACGGCGGGTGTCGACGAGCACGATCGCGCCGATCGCGCCGCGCACCAGGTCGTCCCACATGAACCAGAACCGGTCCTGGCCCGGCGTACCGAACAGGTACAGGATCAGGTCCTGGTCCAGGGTGATACGGCCGAAGTCCATGGCCACCGTGGTGGTGGTCTTGTCCCCGGTGTGGGTGAGGTCGTCGATCCCCGCCGACGCGGACGTCATGACGGCCTCGGTGCGCAGCGGGTTGATCTCCGAGACAGCCCCGACGAACGTGGTCTTGCCCACGCCGAAGCCGCCCGCCACCACGATCTTCGCGGAAGTGGTGGAGCGGGACGGACCCCCGCTAGAGCTTGCGAAGTCCACTGAGCACCCTTTCGAGCAGTGTCACGTCTGGCTGGCCGCCGGCGCTCTCGTCGCCGCCGGGCTGATGGATGGCGACCAGTCCCGCTTCCGCCAAGTCGGCGACGAGGATCCTGGCCACGCCGAGAGGGATGGTCAGCAGTGCCGAGATCTCGGCGACCGACTTGATCTCTCGGCAGAGGTTGCAGATCCGCTGATGCTCGGGCAGTTGGCCCTGCATCTGGTGCGGCTGCGCAGTGGTGTGCACCAGCGCCTCGATGGCGAGCTGGTAACGCGGGCGGGTCCGGCCACCGGTCATGGCGTACGGACGCACCAGCGGGTTGTTCGACGCCCCTGCGGGCGCCGGCTCCGGGGTGCGGCGGTGCGGCTGTACGGGCTGGATGCGCGGGGCCGACGGCTGGTCGTACGGTGACGGCCCGGGACCCTGCGGACCCTGGGGCGTGTACGGCCGCTGCTGGCTGGGCGCGGAGGGGAAGTTGTAACGGTTCGGGTTCTGGGAACCGTCGCCCTGGCCCTGGGCAGGGCCGTACGACCAGTTGCCCGAATTCGATCCGCCTGGGGGTGTTGCCACTCTCTCTCCTCCTCCGATGTGCCTGGCACCCATCACGTGGAAGCCGCGTCCCGAAACCCTACGGCCTCGGGACGCCAAATCGCACCGTTCGTTTGTTAGTTGAGAAGGCTCCCTTGGAGCTCCGCACGAAGGTCAGGGGTCAGGACCGAACCCGCTCGGTCCACCAGAAGGGCCATCTCGTACCCAATGAGGCCGATGTCCGCCTCGGGATGGGCAAGAACCGCGAGCGAGGAACCGTCGGAAATGGACATGAGGAAGAGGAATCCCCGCTCCATCTCCACAACCGTCTGGTTCACGCTGCCTCCCTCGAAGATCCGGGAGGCGCCTGCCGTCAGGGACGTCAGACCGGAGGCGACGGCAGCGAGCTGGTCGGCCCGGTCGCGGGGGAAGCCTTCGGACATCGCCAGAAGGAGTCCGTCGGCGGAGACCACCACGGTGTGGGACACCCCCGGGGTGTTGTCCACGAAGTTGGTGATCACCCAGTTCAGGTTCTGTGCCGCCTGGCTCATCGGGCTCACACTAACGCTCCTGGTTGTAGGTGCTGTCAGGACCGAGGCCCTGGCCGTTCGTTTCACTGCTGCCTGCGCTGCGTCCGCGCTGGACGCCCCGACGCAGGTTGCTCAACCTGCCACGGACGTCCTCCGGGGCGCGGGAGACCTGAGGGCCTCCCTGGGGGGTGGTCTCGGCGGCGCCCTCGATCAGGTTGGCCTTGGGCACCCGCCGCGGCAGACCGGAGGAGGTGACTCCGCCCGCCTTGGGCTTCTTCAGAGCGGAGGCCTGCTGCCAGCGCTCGTCGTTGGCCGAGCGCCAGGAGTCGCCGCCGCCGTTGCTCTCCGCGGGGGAGGCCGCCGGCTCCTGCTTCGCGGGCCGGGCGCCGTTCGCACCGCTTGCGGCGGAGCCGCGGCGGGGGAGACCGGCGTCGGTCAGCGCGTGGGAGGCGGAGGAGGACGGTCCCGGACGGTCGAAGCCTACGCGGTTCTGCTCACCCGCGTCAGCGGCCTGCGTGGATTCCGGTTCCGGAGCGTACTGGTCCTGGTAGCCGTTCTGGTAACCGTTCGTGCGGCCGTTCTGCTGGGGCCAGTCGTCCTGGTAGGACTGCTGCTCCTGGTACGGCTGGAAGCCCTCGGACCCGGCGGTCGGGGCCGCCGGACGCTCCTCCCGGCCGGGCTCCGCATACGCGGGGTCCGGGTAGCCGCCGTTCGACGCGAAGCCGTCGCCCTGCGGAAGGCCGTTCTGCGGAAGGCCGCCGTTGCCGGAGAACGACTCGCCCTGCGGCATACCACCGTTCGGCGCGAAGTACTGGTCGTCGTACGCCGGGCGCTGCTGCTCCTCGTACGACGTCTGCTGGTCGAACGCCGCCGGCTGCTCGGCGTACCCGGTCGCACCGTTGTCGTAGCCGGCCCCGGCACCCTGCTGGGCGGGGTCGTAGCCGTTCTGCCCGGCGTCGTACGACTGCTGCTGACGGGGCGCGGCGAAGCCATCGGCCGACTGCTGCTGCCCGGTCGGCTGGCCCGGCTGACCCGGCTGGCCCGGCTGGGCATCCAGGGCCGCACGGCGCTCCTCGCGCATCAGCGAGCGGCCCACCGGGTCCAGGTCGCGGATGTCGTCGGGAACCTCGTACTGGCTGTCGTCGAAGCCGAGCTCCGCGGCGGTGCGCATCGGCAGACCGTTGTTGAAGTCCTCGCCGGCACCGCCGTAGTTCTGCTCCGGGATGATCTGCGAGACGGTGAACTCGTCGCGAGGCTGCTGCTCGCCACCGCCACCGTGGGTGATGGCGTCCGGCAGCATGACCAGCGAGGTGGTGCCGGCCTGCTCGCCCGAGGGGCGCAGCTGGACGCGGATACCGTGCCGGTCGGACAGCCGGCCGACCACGAACAGGCCCATGCGCTGCGAGATCGCGGCGTCCACCGTCGGCGGATTGGCCAGCTTGTGGTTGATGTCCGCGAAGTCCTCGGCGGTGAGGCCGATGCCCTTGTCGTGGATCTCGATCATGACCCGGCCGTCGGGAAGACGGGTGGCCGTGACACGCACCTTGGTCTGCGGGGAGGAGAACGTGGTCGCGTTCTCCAGAAGCTCGGCGAGCAGGTGCACGAGGTCGGTCACGGCACGGCCGTGGATCTCGGCCTCGGGTACGCCGGACAGCTCGATGCGCTCGTACTGCTCCACCTCGGAGGAGGCGGCGCGCAGCACGTCGACCAGCGGGACCGGCTGGTCCCAGCGGCGGCCGGGCTCCTCGCCGGCGAGGACCAGGAGGTTCTCGCCGTTGCGGCGCATACGGGTGGCGAGGTGGTCCAGGCGGAAGAGGTTCTCCAGCTGGTCCGGGTCGGCCTCGTTGTTCTCCAGGTCGGTGATCAGGGTCAGCTGGCCCTCGATCAGGGACTGGTTGCGGCGCGAGAGGTTGGTGAAGATCGCGTTGATGTTGCCCCGGAGCAGAGCCTGCTCGGCGGCCAGTCGGACGGCCTCGCGGTGGACCTGGTCGAAGGCGCGGGCGACCTCGCCGATCTCGTCCCTGGTGTTGATGGGGATCGGCTGGACACGGGTGTCCACCCGGCCCGGGTCGGTGCGCGAGAGCTGGTCGACCAGCATCGGCAGCCGCTGCTCGGCGATGCCGAAGGCGGCGTTGCGCAGCTGGCGCATGGCCTGGCTCATCTGGCGGGCCATGAGACTGGCGACGATGAACGCGGCGAGCAGGGCGATGATGACGATGGCGCCGTTGATGATGGCGTCGCGCTGCGCGTCGGAGGCGATCTCACCGGCGTCGGTGACCGCGCGGTCGATGAGTTCGCTCTCGACCTGGCTGTAGCCCTCGAACTTGAGCGTCGCGGCCGCCATCCAGGCATTGGCGGTGACGCCCTGCTCGGCGAGCTTCGACGGAGACTGCCCGCTGGCGATCGCCTGGATCATCTTGTCCATGGCCGGCGGAGCGGTGAACTCCTCGCCCGCGGCTTCGGCCTTGGCCTTCGCGTCGGCGGCCTGCTGCGCGCCCTCCTCGGTCTTCTCCTTCATGACCTCGGTGAGCCGCGCGGCGTCCTCGGTGGTGCCACCGGAGACGTACTCCTGCTGGGCGATGCCCTCGAGGTAGGCGTACGAGGTGAAGGCGGTGAGCTGCTGCCGGAAGACCGTCTCGTCGGGGCTGGGCCTCACCAGCAGGTGCATGCCGATCGCGCGCTGGAGGGACTCGGCGCCCTTGGCCAGGGCGACCGCGTAGACGGTACGGCCGTAGGCGGTGATGTTGCCGGTGCCGAGGCCGAGCTCGTTGGAGAACTCCATCAGCAGGTGCTCGACCGCGACGTAGCCCTCTTCGGTCTTCACCGGGTCCAGGGCCTTGGTGTAGGCGGCGGCGCGAATCTTCGTCAGAGTCGGCTCGGCCTCCTCCACCAGCTTCAGGCGGCGCTTGAGGCCTTCCTTGTCCGGCATCCCGGCGACCTCGTCGTGGAAGGCGGTGGCCTTCGCGTCGGTGGTGGCGCGGGCCGCCTTGACCGTGGAGTCGTCCTTCTTGGACTGGAGCAGCGGCTGGGCGCTGATGTCCCGCTCGTTCAGCAGGGCCTCGGCGTACTCGCCGGCGGCGGCCACGATCTTCGCCGTCTTCTCGGCGTCGCGGGCTTCCTGCCAGGTGTCGATCGAGTTCTTCACCTGGAAGCCGCCCATGACCAGGCCGACCACCACGGGTATGAGCAGGATCGCGTTCAGCCGGGTGGGCACCCGCCAGTTCCGCGGGGAGAGGCGACCGCCGCTCTTCGCGGGGGCGGACGCCGGCTCCGAACCGGGCACAGGGGCGGGCGCCGCTCCGCGCGGCGGCGGGGTGAAGTTGCCCCGGGCCGCCGGCTCGGGACTTTGCTTGCTTCGCCTCACTCGACCAACAACCTCTCGGCGGTCGGCACCTTCGTCGTGCCGCAGTGTCTCAGAGCCCGGTCAGCCATCGACCATCAGTACGTCATTGACTATTGGGCAGTTCACGCATTCCAGCACGACGACCAGCGCTCTTCCAAACATGGGAAAGCCCTGGTTCGATGTGATGTAAGCCCCAGATAAAACGGTCAAACAGAACGAGCCCCGCCAAAAGGCGGGGCTTTCGTGCGCGCAGCGAGACCAAGCGACCGCGACGCGTGTCGGTACCTGTGGATTCCACTGCCGAAACGTTATGAACACCGGAGCCGACCGTGTCAAAGGCCACAGTCGGCTCCAGAGCGTCTACGACAACCGCCGTACGGCACCGGGTGCTTGAAAATTACCGCAGGCGCGCCATGAGCGCGTGCTCGACCAGCGTGATCAGCGCGCTCTTGGCATCCGAGCGGTGCCGGGCGTCCGTCGTGATGATCGGGGTGTCCGGTCCGATCTGGAGCGCCTCGCGCACCTCTTCGGGCTGGTAGGGCTGCGAGCCGTCGAAGCCGTTGAGGGCGACGACGAAGGGCAGGCCGCTGTTCTCGAAGTAGTCGACCGCCGGGAAGCAGTCGGCGAGACGGCGGGTGTCGACGAGCACGATCGCGCCGATCGCGCCGCGCACCAGGTCGTCCCACATGAACCAGAACCGGTCCTGGCCCGGCGTACCGAACAGGTACAGGATCAGGTCCTGGTCGAGCGTGATACGGCCGAAGTCCATGGCCACCGTGGTGGTGGTCTTGTCCCCGGTGTGGGTCAGGTCGTCGATGCCCGCGCTCGCGGACGTCATGACGGCCTCCGTGCGCAGCGGGTTGATCTCGGAGACGGCGCCCACGAACGTGGTCTTGCCCACGCCGAAGCCGCCCGCCACCACGATCTTCGCGGAGGTGGTGGCCCGCCCCCCGTCAGAGCTTGCGAAGTCCACTGAGCACCCTTTCGAGCAGCGTCACGTCCGGAGCGCCGCCGTTGTTCTCGTCGCCGCCCGGCTGGTGGATGGCCACCAGTCCGGCTTCGGCGAGGTCCGCGACCAGGATCCGCGCCACCCCGAGCGGCATGGCCAGGAGAGCCGAGACCTCCGCGACCGACTTCACCTCACGGCACAGATGGCAGATGCGCTGGTGCTCCGGAAGCAGCCCCATGAGCGCTGCCGGATCGGCCGTGGTGCTGATCAGCGCCTCGATGGCGAGCTGATAGCGCGGCCGCGTCCGGCCGCCGGTCATCGCGTACGGACGCACCAGCGGCTGGTCGCCCTCATCCCCGTACGGCTCCGCGTACGGATCATGATGGGCGGTGGGCGGGGTCATGGATCCTCCGGGCGGGACAGCATTCGCGGTCAGTCGTGCCGTCCGTCGAGGCCGGTGGGGGGATTGTGTCGGCCGGACGGTGATTTCGTGAGGTGGGTAGTGCTGGGGCGGGTCAGTGGAGCAGACTGCCCTGGAGTTCGGCGCGCAGGTCGGGCGTGAGGACCGCGCCCGCGCGGTCGACGAGGAGCGTCATCTCGTAGCCGACGAGGCCGATGTCGCACTCGGGGTGCGCGAGAACGGCGAGCGACGAGCCGTCCGAGACGGACATGAGGAAGAGGAACCCTCGCTCCATCTCGACGACGGTCTGCGCGACGCTGCCGCCTTCGAAGATCCGGGAGGCGCCGGCCGTCAGCGAGGTCAGCCCCGACGCGACGGCCGCCAACTGGTCGGCCCTGTCGCGCGGGAAGCCCTCGGACATCGCGAGCAGGAGCCCGTCGGCGGACACGACAACGGTGTGGGACACCCCAGGGGTGTTGTCCACGAAGTTGGTGATCAACCAGTTCAGGTTCTGTGCCGCCTGGCTCATCTGACTCAACTAACGCTCCTGCTGGTGAGTGGGGCTCGGGAAACTGCCGGTCTGACCGTTGCCGGCCTGACGACCCTGCGCGATGCCCCGACGGAGATTGGTCAGCCGTCCGCGTACGTCGTCAGGCGCACGCGAGACCTGCGGACCGGGTTGGTGCTGTTGCTGCTGAGCCGTGCCCGGGACGAGGTTCGCCCTGGGCACCCGGCGCGGCAGGCCGGACGTGGTGACGCCGCCCGCGGCCGGTTGCCTGACCCGCTCGGCCTGCCGGACGAGTTCGTCGTTCGGCGAGGTGCGCCAGGAGGCATTGGTGGCGGCGGGACGCTGGGGTGCAGCCGGAGCCTGCGGCTCCTGGTGCTGCTGTTGCTGCGGAGCCTGGGCCGCGCCGCCCGCCTGCTGACCGTGGAACCAGTTGGTCTCCAGCGTGTCGTAGAGCGGGGTGCGCCCGTCACCGGGACCCGAGGCCGGCGGCAGTGCCTCCGGCTCCGGACGCCCGACGGGACGCTGCGGACCCGACGGCTGCGCCGGGGTGCCGTAGCCGCCGGACTGCGGAGCGGCGAACTGGCCGGTGGACGAGGGGTCCTGGCGGCCGGGCAGCGAGTGCTGACCGGTCGAGGAACCGTCGTAGCCGGGTGCGGCGAACTGGCCGGTGGAGCCGTTGTCGTACGCCTGCGGAGCGAACTGGTTCGGGGCCGCCGAGCCGTTCTGGCCGCCCGGGGCACCGAAGACGTCGGACCGGGTGAAGCCGTTCTCGTCCAGCTGGCCGCTGGTACCGGGGCGCTGGAACTGCGCCGGGTCCGGTCGGCCGTTGGTGCCCGGACGCTGGAACTGGCTGGTGTCCTGCCGTCCGCCCTGACCCGCCTGGGGGTTGCCCACGGCCGGGAACTGGCCGGTGCTGTGGAGACCGTTCGCGACGGGACGGCCGAAGTCGGCGGGGCCCGCCGGGCCCTGTCGGTCGTCGGTGCGCGGGATCGCCGGTATCTCGGCGGTGGCGCCGGGACCCTGGCGGTCGTCGATGCGCGGCATGCGCGACGTCTGGGCGACGTCCGGCTCCTCGTGACCGCGCGGGGCGTCCAGCGGGCTGCGGGGGACCGGCGGCTGGGCGTTCTCGTCGCCCCAGCTGGTCACCCGCGGCTGCGGGTTGCCGCCCGGGAGCTCGGCGCGCGGACCACCGCGCGGCGGCAGCTGCGGCTGACGGCCGCGGCCACCCTGATCGGCCTTGTTGCCCCGCTGCTGGGTCGGGCGTCCGCCGAACATGTCCACACCCTGGGAGGCCGTACCGGCCGCCTGGAGACCCTGCGACGCGCCCGGAGCCTGACCGCCGAAGCCGGAACCCGCACCGGCCGGAGCCGGTCGGCCCTGCTGGGGGGAGGCCGGCGGCTGCTGCGGTCCGCGCGGCGGCTGACCACCGGGGCGGCCACCGCCGTCACGGCCGGGCAGCGCGGCCCGGGGACCCTGACCGGGGGCGAGCCGGCCGCCGGTGCCGGGACCGGAGCCGAGGGGCCCGCCCTGCGAACCGTTCTGCGAGCCGTTCTGCGAGCCGTTCTGGCGACGCGCGGCGGCGACGCCCGCGGCGGCCTGCGCGGCGGCGGGACCACCCGCGACGCTGCCCTGGCCGGGCTTGGGCTGAGGCTTCTTGCCGCCCTGGGCGACGTCCACGGGGAGCATGACCAGCGCGGTCGTGCCACCGGAGTCGGAGGGACGCAGCTGGATGCGGATGCCGTGCCGCTGGGACAGCCGGCCGACCACGAACAGACCCATGCGTCGGGAGACCGACACGTCCACGGTGGGCGGCGAGGCGAGCCGCTCGTTGATCGCGGCGAGGTCCTCGGGGGAGAGGCCGATACCGGTGTCGTGGATCTCGATCAGGACGCGGCCGTCGGGCAGCGCGTGACCGGTGACCTTGACCTTGGTCTGCGGGGAGGAGAACGAGGTGGCGTTCTCGAGCAGCTCGGCGAGGAGGTGCACGAGGTCGTTGACGACCCGGCCGGCCACTTCGGTGGTCGGCACGGAGGCCAGTTCGATGCGCTCGTACTGCTCCACCTCGGAGGCGGCGGCGCGGAGCACGTCGACCAGCGGGACCGGACGGGTCCAGCGACGGCCGGGCTCCTCACCCGCGAGGACGAGGAGGTTCTCACCGTTACGGCGCATGCGGGTCGCGAGGTGGTCGAGCTTGAAGAGCGAGGACAGCTGGTCCGGGTCGGCCTCGCGGGACTCCAGTTCGGAGATGAGCGAGAGCTGACGCTGGATGAGGCCCTGGGAGCGGCGCGAGAGGTTGGTGAACATCGCGTTGACGTTGCCCCGCAGCAGGGCCTGCTCGGCGGCGAGGCGGACCGCCTCGCGGTGCACGTCGTCGAAGGCCGCGGCCACCTGGCCGATCTCGTCCCGGGAGTGCACACCGACCGACTCCACGGACGTGTCGACGTCCTGCGGGTCGGACTCGGACAGCTGCTTGACCAGCTCGGGCAGCCGGTCCTGGGCGACCTTGGTGGCGGTCTCCTGGAGGCGGCGCAGCGAACGGATCATGGACCGGGCGACGACGAACGCGCCGACCAGCGAGACACCGAGCACGAGCAGGATGAGCGCACCGGAGATGATCGCTTCGCGCTCCGACTCGGCGCGCAGCTCACGCGCCTTCTGCTCCATGTTCTCGAGCAGCGTGAGCTCGATGTTGTTCATCTGCTTGATCTTGGTGGAGCTGGCGTCGAGCCAGTCCTGGTACGACTGCTTGTCCAGCGACTCCAGGCCGCTGGAGGAGCTGAGCGCCCGGGTGGCGTAGGTGTCGGCGTCCTCGATGACCGGGTTGCCCTGCTCGATCGGCTTCAGCAGCTCCTCGGCGCCCCCGTCGCCGTAGATGCTGCGGAAACTCGCGAGTTCGGAGTCCTGGTTCTCGAGTCCGGCCTCGGCGTACTGCCGGTCGTTCTCGGAGAGGTCGCCGTAGACGGTGTTGCCCACCGGCAGCGCCGCCGCGAGCACGGCGCGCTGGACGGAGGCGTACTCCTTGGCGGAGGAGAAGGCGGCCAGCGCACGCGTGCGCTGGATCATCTCCGGGTTGCTCGTGGCCTGCGCCATGTCCTGGGACAGGTCGAGCAGGCTGGTGATGAGGCGGTGGTAGGCCTCCACCGTCTGGGTGGAGTTGCCCTTCTCCGCGTAGGCCGTCGAACGGACCTTGGCGAGGTTGCCCAGGTCGCTCAGCAGACCGACAAGGCTGTCCCGGACACCCTGGAGGTTGCCGTCCGCGGTGGCGCCGTCGATCTCCTCCGACGAGTCCTGGAAGGCGCTCAGCGCGCGGTCCGTCTTCTCGCGCAGGCCCTTGATACCGGGGTCGGTCGCCTTGCCGTTGTGCGCCAGCGGGCCGGCCGAGCGGTCGCGCTCGTCCTGGAGCGCGTCGGCCAGGTCGGTGGCCTGCTTGGTCATGTCCGTCAGCAGCTTCATGTTGTCGAGCTGCTGGATGTCGTCCATCGACTGGTTGATGCGCAGCGCGCCCAGCGAGGTGGCCGCGACCACAGGCAGGGTCAGCAGCGCCACCAGACGCGTGGAGATGCGCCAGTTGCGCAGTGCCACCCGCGGGCCGGGGCCGCTGTGGCCGGTCGGCGGCTTCGTCGGAGCCGGGGGAGGAGTAGTCGCCGACGCGGTCGCACCGGGTCGTCCGGAGCGGTCACCGCCGTCGCCGGACGGATTGGGGCCCTGGTTCTGGGCGTGCTGGGGCGAGGAGCCGACTGCCATCGGGCCAGTCCCGCCGTGCGGCTCCGGCTCGGCCGAAGCGCTGCCATCCCTCTTGAAACGTCCCTGCACTAGCGTCGCAACCTCTGGACCAGGCGCCCCTCCGCGCGAACGGAAGGACGGTGTCGGCGTGTTGGCGGGCGTCCTGAATACGCCCGCCAATTGGTCGTGAGTACCGGCGCTGGCTCCCCCTGTCCTCGCCGCCACCGGGCGCGCTGGGCGCCCTCTGTGCGCCGGCTCGATCCCGCGGCGGTCCGAGGAATTCCAGCACAGTGCAGGATCTCCAACAAGGCCCGTTGGCCAGGCTGTGACATCCGTGACACGAAGTGAGGGTCAAGTTACGGGATGTAGAAAATGATCCCACGTAAGGCGGACATAAGGGGGGGAAGGGGTGGCGACCGGGGGGTGTCCCAGTCGCCATGATCAGGAGCGGAATGAGCGCTTCAGGTGTCTAATGTCCGTTTCGTGTCGGTCACCGGGTGGTCGGAAATGACCGCTTTGCCCCTTGATTCGTGAGCAAACTCACACGCTGATCATGCGACCTTCACGTCTTCATCGGGAATCGCGTGTTTAGCCTGACGCTTTACAGGGATGACGCATCCGACAAACCGCGTCTGTGCGGAGGCCCTTGAGGGCTTCCCGGACGCCCGGACACGACAGGGTCACGTACAACAGTGAAGACGACGACGATGTTCCACAAGATCGCCAACCCCCGGCGTACGACCCTGGCGCACCTCACGGACGCCGACGACCTCCAGCTCCCCGAGCAGCAGGAGCACTCCGTCGAACTTCCCGCCCAGACTGCGAACCCCAAGCGCACCATCCTCATGGAGGTGCCGGTGGCGGCCTCCGTCGCGGAGTAGATCTTCACGCGGAGATACGGGCACCGGCCGCCGAATGCTCAAGGCGGCCACCCACGGATGTCAAGGGCGTCCCCGGCCGGGGGCGCCCTTCCGCGTTAGCCTGGGGCGTCACACTCCAGCCAGCTCAGTCAAGGGGCCAACCAACCCGTGCGCATCGCCAGGTTCTCCATCGACGGGAACGTCGCCTTCGGCGCGGTCGAGGGCGACAAGCCGGACGAGCTCGTCCTCGACATCATCAAGGGCATCCCGTTCACGGACTTCGAGCTCTCCGGCACCAAGGTGCCGCTGAGCAAGGTCCGGCTGCTCCCGCCCGTCCTGCCCAACAAGGTCGTGGCCTTCGGCCGCAACTACGCCGAGCACGCGCGCGAGCTGGGCAACGAGGTGCCGGACGCCCCGTTCGCCTTCTTCAAGCCGTCCACCTCGGTGATCGGTCCCGGCGACGCCATCCAGTACCCGGCCTTCTCCGAGGAGGTCCATCACGAGGCCGAGCTCGCCGTGGTCATCGGCCGGCTCTGCCGCGAGGTCCCCCGGGAACGCGTCAAGGACGTGATCTTCGGCTACACCTGCGCGAACGACGTCACCGCCCGCGACGTCCAGAAGCGCGAGAAGCAGTGGGCCCGGGCCAAGGGCTTCGACACCTCGTGCCCGCTGGGCCCCTGGGTGGAGACCGGCCTGGACCTGAAGACCGCCGGCGACCTCACCGTCCAGCTGACGGTCAACGGGCAGCAGCGGCAGCTCGGCCGCACCAGCGAGATGATCCACTCGATCGAGGATCTGATCGTCAACATCTCCGAGGCCATGACGCTGCTCCCCGGCGACGTGATCCTCACGGGCACCCCCGCAGGGGTGGGCCCCCTGGTCGTCGGCGACGAGGTCGCCGTCACCATCGAAGGCATCGGCACTCTCACCAACAAGGTTGTCAAGCGTGGCTAGCGCACCCGGCTCCCCCGTACGCGTCCGTTTCTGTCCCTCGCCCACCGGTAACCCCCACGTGGGCCTGGTCCGCACCGCCCTGTTCAACTGGGCGTTCGCCAAGCACCACCAGGGCACGCTGGTCTTCCGCATCGAGGACACCGACGCGGCCCGTGACTCCGAGGAGTCCTACGACCAGCTCCTGGACTCGCTGCGCTGGCTGGGCTTCGACTGGGACGAGGGCCCCGAGGTCGGCGGCCCGCACGCGCCGTACCGCCAGTCGCAGCGGATGGACCTCTACGCCGACGTCGCCCGCAAGCTCCTCGACGCCGGCCACGCCTACCACTGCTACTGCTCCCAGGAGGAGCTGGACACCCGCCGCGACGCCGCCCGCGCCGCGGGCAGGCCCTCCGGCTACGACGGCCACTGCCGCGACCTCACCGAGGCGCAGGTGGCGGAGTACCAGGCCCAGGGCCGCACCCCGATCGTCCGCTTCCGTATGCCCGACGAGACGATCACCTTCACGGACCTGGTCCGCGGCGAGCTGACGTTCACCCCGGAGAACGTGCCCGACTTCGGCATCGTCCGTGCGAACGGCGCCCCGCTGTACACGCTGGTCAACCCGGTCGACGACGCGCTGATGGAGATCACGCACGTCCTGCGGGGCGAGGACCTGCTCTCCTCCACCCCCCGCCAGATCGCCCTCTACAAGGCGCTGACCGAACTGGGCATCGCCCAGGGGACCCCGCACTTCGGTCACCTGCCGTACGTGATGGGCGAGGGCAACAAGAAGCTGTCGAAGCGGGACCCGGAGTCCTCGCTCAACCTCTACCGCGAGCGCGGCTTCCTCCCCGAGGGCCTGCTCAACTACCTCTCGCTGCTCGGCTGGTCGCTCTCGGCCGACCAGGACATCTTCACGATGGACGAGATGACCGCGGCCTTCGAGATCGCGGACGTCAACCCCAACCCGGCGCGCTTCGACCTGAAGAAGTGCGAGGCGATCAACGCCGACCACATCCGCCTGCTGGACGTGAAGGACTTCACGGAGCGCTGCGCGCCCTGGCTGAAGGCCCCGTACGCCCCCTGGTCCCCGCAGGACTTCGACGAGGCCCGGTGGGAGGCGATCGCCCCGCACGCCCAGACCCGTCTGAAGGTGCTGTCGGAGATCACCGACAACGTCGACTTCCTCTTCCTCCCCGAGCCGGTCTTCGACGAGGCCAGCTGGACGAAGGCGATGAAGGAGGGCAGCGACGCGCTGCTCACGACGGCCCGCGAGAAGCTGGCGGCCGCCGACTGGAGCTCGGCCGAGTCTTTGAAGGAGGCCGTCCTGGCCGCGGGTGAGGCGCACGGCCTCAAGCTCGGCAAGGCCCAGGCCCCGGTCCGCGTCGCCGTCACCGGTCGCACGGTCGGCCTGCCGCTCTTCGAGTCCCTGGAGATCCTGGGCAAGGAGAAGACGCTGGCCCGCGTCGACGCGGCCCTGGCGAAGCTCGCCGCATAGCGGCGCGCCCGAGGGGCGGCACCCGGCGACCGGGTGCCGCCCCTTCGGCATCCCCCGGACAGGGCGGCCGCCGCCGCGTTACCGTTGGATCATGAGCATCCTCGCCGTGGTCTGGGACGTGGACGACACCCTGTTCGACTACACGACCGCCGACCGCGAGGGCATGCGGTCCTATCTGACCGCCGAGGGGCTGCTCGACCGGTTCGGAACCGCGGAGGCGGGGCTCGCGCGGTGGCGTGAGGTCACCGAAGAGCACTGGGCCCGGTTCTCGGCGGGCGGGATCACCTTCGAGGACCAGCGCCGGGACCGGGTACGGGCGTTCCTGGGCCGCGACATGGCCGACGCGGAGGCCGACGACTGGCTCCGGCGGTACCACGCGCACTACGAGGCGGCCTGGTCGCTCTTCCCGGACGTCCTGCCCGTGCTCGACGACCTCGCCGCCAGCCACCGCCACGCCGTGCTCTCCAACTCCAGCATCCACGTCCAGGACCACAAGCTGCGCACCCTCGGCGTCCACGACCGTTTCGAGGTCATCCTGTGCGCGGCGGAACTCGGCGTCTCCAAGCCGGAGGCCGGCGCCTTCCTCGCGGCCTGCGAGGCCCTGTCACTGGCCCCGCACCAGGTGGCCTACGTCGGTGACCATCCGGAGATCGACGGCCGGGGCGCCGCCGACGCCGGGCTGCTCTCCGTGTGGATCGACCGCTACGGCGCGGCCACCGTCGAGCTCCCCTCCGGACGCCACCGGATCGTCTCGCTCGCCGAACTGCCCGCGATCCTCGGCCCCGATACCCGTTTTGGAGCCCGGTCCACCTTCGGGTAATGTTCTTCCTGCGCCGCCGGGGAGCGGGCCGAAAGGCCGGAACCGGAGGAGCAACGCTAGAACAAGAACCCCTGTGGGGCTTGCGTTCCAGTGGCCTATGGTGTAATTGGCAGCACGACTGATTCTGGTTCAGTTAGTCTTGGTTCGAGTCCAGGTAGGCCAGCTCGCAGAGCTTATCTGCACCTGTGGAGATCTACTCCACGAAGCCCCCGTTGTGTAGCGGCCTAGCACGCTGCCCTCTCAAGGCAGTAGCGCCGGTTCGAATCCGGTCGGGGGTACAGATCCTTCCCGCGAGGAGAGCTCGGGTAGCTCCCTCTCACCTCGATGCAGGATCGCTAGGGCCCCCGTTGTGTAGCGGCCTAGCACGCCGCCCTCTCAAGGCGGTAGCGCCGGTTCGAATCCGGTCGGGGGTACGCTTTTCATTGAATCACCTTGGTCTATGGTGTAATTGGCAACACTACGGTTTCTGGTACCGTCATTCTAGGTTCGAGTCCTGGTAGACCAGCTCTGATCTGCGGAAACGCATGATGCAGGCCCCCGTTGTGTAGCGGCCTAGCACGCCGCCCTCTCAAGGCGGTAGCGCCGGTTCGAATCCGGTCGGGGGTACGCGATCGGAAAGCCCCTCGCTTCGGCGAGGGGCTTTCCGCGTATCCGGACTCTTTCCGTGTGTCCGGCCTCATGCGAAGCCGTACCGCCGCGCCGACTCCTCCTCCTGCGCCAGCCGGTGCAGCGCCTGCATCATCGGCTCGACGAGGATCGCTCCCAGCACCGCCGCCTCGATCCGCTCCGGCTCCGACTCCCGGGTCTCCACGAAGTCCAGGTCCAGCACGGCCGCCCGGTGCATCAACCGGGCGTAGGACACGAGTAGTTCGGCGTTCCAGTCGTAGCCGAGCCGGCGCAGTGCGGCCACCGCCACCACCAGCGAGCGGTAGGCGGGGGAGATGGTCGTCAGCTGCCGGGCGTTCGACCAGCCCAGGGTGCCCAGCAGTTCGTCCGCCTCCAGGTGGGCGGCGCGCACGTACTCGTCCTCCGCGTCCGGTTCGGCCACCTGCGGCAGCGCCCACAGGGCCGCGCCGAGCCGGATCGTGCGGCCCAGGGATTCGTCGTCGACATGGCCGAGCACATCACGGACCGTGGCCACCGGCAGCCCGCCCACCTGGATCATCGCCCGTACCAGACGCAGCCGGCGCAGATGCTCCTCGTCGTACTCGGCGGTCGTGGCGTTCACCTGGCGGCCGGGCGGCACGAGCCCCTCGCGCAGGTAGTACTTGATCGTCGCGGTGGACACACCGCTGCGTTCGCTCAGTTCGGCCAGCCGCATGCCTTGTGCCCTTCGTTGGTTAGCGTCACTATCCAAGCATGTCCTTCACAGCCAGCCGTACCACCGCGGACGCCCGGGGAGACGTGGTCGTCCTGCTGATCGGAATGCGTGTCAACCACTTCTGGGCCGTGCACCAGTGGGTGCCGGTCATGCTGGCGATGTTCCGCATGCTGGCGGAGCTGAAGAAGGATCCGGGCCGCGGTCTGCTCTCCCGGGTGCTCCTGACGGCCTCGCCGCGGACGTACTACGTCGTCCAGTACTGGGAGTCCAAGGAGAAGCTGTACGCCTACGCGACCGCGCCCGACGCGTTCCACCACGAGGCCTGGGCGAAGATCAACCGCATGGAACGGGGCGGGAAGGTGCGCGGGCACGTGGGGATCTGGCACGAGACGTACGTCGTGCCGGAGGGGTCGTACGAGGCGATCTACGGGGACATGCCGGCGTTCGGCCTCGCGGCGGCGCACGGGCAGGTTCCGCTGGAGGAGCGGGGGCGGTACGCGAAGGACCGTTTCTCGTACCGGTCCGCGCCGTAAGGGCTCTTGCCGGGTGATGTCGTCGTACGGGAAAGGGCTGCCGCGGCGTTGAGGCCGCCCTTTCCCGTACGACGTCAGCCGGTGCGGCGCAGGGCCTCCGAGAGGCGGCCCGCCGCGTCGATGACCGCCTGGGCGTGCATACGGCCGGGGTGGCGGGTCAGGCGCTCGATGGGGCCGGAGACGGAGACGGCGGCCACCACGCGGTTGGAGGGGCCGCGGACGGGAGCCGACACGGACGCGACGCCCGGCTCGCGCTCGCCGATGGACTGGGCCCAGCCGCGGCGCCGTACGCCCGACAGGGCCGTCGCCGTGAAGCGGGCGCCCTGGAGGCCGCGGTGCAGACGCTCGGGTTCCTCCCAGGCCATCAGGATCTGGGCCGAGGAACCGGCCTTCATCGTCAGCGTGGAACCGACCGGGACCGTGTCCCGAAGGCCGGACAGGCGCTCCGCCGCGGCCACGCAGATGCGCATGTCCCCTTGGCGGCGGTAGAGCTGCGCGCTCTCGCCCGTGATGTCACGCAGATGCGTCAGCACCGGGCCGGCGGTCGCGAGGAGGCGGTCCTCGCCGGCGGCCGCGGCCAGCTCGGCCAGGCGGGGGCCGAGGATGAAACGGCCCTGCATGTCGCGCGCCACCATACGGTGGTGTTCCAAAGCCACGGCAAGCCGGTGAGCCGTGGGTCGTGCGAGTCCGGTGGCAGCGACCAAGCCTGCGAGGGTGGCCGGACCGGACTCCAGGGCGCTCAGGACAAGGGCTGCCTTGTCCAGAACGCCGACGCCGCTACTGTTGTCCATGCAACGATACTCCCGTCTCACTCTGTGAAACGCAAGTTCATTTTTCCGTGAGACGCGCAACCCTTGGACGCATGGTGGCCCGCAGACCAACGGGCCTGGCGGCGGGTGCCCGGGAACAGGGGCAACGGGCGTCGCCTCCACAAGATCTCTAGTTGGGCCGGTGCGTCATTGCCGGCCGGAGGGAAAGCGATGGGTAGGACACTCGCGGAGAAGGTCTGGGACGACCACGTCGTCCGGCGCGCCGAGGGCGAGCCCGACCTCCTCTTCATCGATCTGCATCTCCTGCACGAGGTGACCAGCCCGCAGGCCTTCGACGGGCTGCGGCAGAACGGCCGCCCGGTGCGCCGTCTCGACCTCACCATCGCGACCGAGGACCACAACACCCCGACCCTCGACATCGACAAGCCGATCGCCGACCCGGTCTCGCGCGCCCAGCTGGAGACGCTGCGCAAGAACTGTGCCGACTTCGGTGTGCGGCTGCATCCGCTCGGCGACGTCGAGCAGGGCGTCGTGCACGTCGTCGGCCCGCAGCTGGGTCTGACCCAGCCCGGCACCACCGTCGTCTGCGGCGACTCCCACACCTCCACGCACGGCGCGTTCGGCGCGCTGGCGTTCGGCATCGGCACCTCGCAGGTCGAGCACGTGCTGGCCACCCAGACGCTGCCGCTGGCCCGCCCCAAGACCATGGCGATCACGGTCGAGGGCGAGCTGGCCGACGGCGTGACCGCCAAGGACCTGATCCTGGCGATCATCGCCAAGATCGGTACCGGCGGCGGCCAGGGCTACATCCTGGAGTACCGGGGTTCCGCCATCGAGCAACTCTCGATGGAGGCCCGGATGACCATCTGCAACATGTCGATCGAGGCCGGCGCCCGCGCGGGCATGATCGCCCCCGACGAGACCACCTTCGCGTACATCCAGGGTCGCGACCACGCCCCCGAGGGCGCGGACTGGGACGCGGCGGTCGAGTACTGGAAGACGCTGAAGACGGACGCGGACGCCGAGTTCGACGCCGAGGTCGTCATCGACGGTGCCGCGCTGTCGCCGTTCGTCACCTGGGGCACCAACCCCGGTCAGGGCGCGCCGCTTTCGGCGTCCGTCCCCGACCCGGCTTCGTACGAAGACGCTTCGGAGCGCCTCGCCGCCGAAAAGGCCCTGGAATACATGGGGTTGGAGGCCGGGCAGCCGCTGCGCTCCATCAACGTGGACACCGTCTTCGTAGGTTCGTGCACCAACGGTCGCATCGAGGACCTGCGGGCCGCCGCCGCCATCGTCGAGGGCCGCAAAGTCGCCGACGGCGTACGGATGCTGGTCGTCCCCGGTTCGGTGCGGGTCGGTCTCCAGGCCGTCTCCGAGGGCCTGGACGTCGTCTTCAAGGACGCCGGCGCCGAATGGCGGCACGCGGGCTGCTCGATGTGCCTCGGCATGAACCCCGACCAGCTGGCCCCGGGTGAGCGCTCGGCGTCCACCTCCAACCGCAACTTCGAGGGCCGGCAGGGCAAGGGCGGTCGCACGCACCTGGTGTCGCCGCAGGTCGCGGCCGCCACGGCCGTCCTGGGCCACCTGGCCTCCCCGGCCGACCTGTCCGACGCCGAGACCCGTACGCCCGCTGGAGTCTGATCAGTCATGGAAGCATTCATCTCGCACACCGGCCGGGCCGTCCCGCTGCGTCGCTCCAACGTCGACACCGACCAGATCATCCCTGCTCACTGGCTCAAGAAGGTCACGCGGGACGGGTTCGAGGACGGGCTGTTCGAGGCCTGGCGCAAGGACGGGAACTTCATCCTCAACCGCCCCGAGCGGCAGGGCGCGAGCGTGCTGGTCGCCGGCCCCGACTTCGGCACCGGTTCCTCCCGTGAGCACGCCGTCTGGGCGCTGCAGAACTACGGCTTCAAGACCGTGATCTCGTCCCGCTTCGCCGACATCTTCCGGGGCAACTCGCTGAAGAACGGCCTGCTCACGGTGGTGATCGAGCAGAAGATCGTGGACGCGCTGTGGGAGCTCACCGAGAAGGACCCGCAGGCCGAGATCACGGTGGACCTCGAGGCGCGTGAGGTGCGGGCCGAGGGCATCACCGCACCCTTCGAGCTCGACGAGAACGCCCGTTGGCGGCTGCTGAACGGGCTGGACGACATCTCCATCACCCTCCAGAACGAGGGCGACATCGCCGCCTACGAGGCCAAGCGCCCGACGTACAAGCCGAGGACGCTCCAGCTCTGACCCCGGGGCCCGAGCAGGCCCTGAGCAGGTCGAGTTTCGGCCACCGCGACACCCCCGCCGTACCCCCGATCGGTCCGATCGGGGGTACGGCTGTGTCTGCACCCGTTCGGCCCCGTGAATCCTCGCCCGGCCTCCCAACTTCCCACGTTAGAGGGGTTGTTGCCGGGGTACGCGCCTGGTGTGGAAGCGACCGCCGGAAGTGCCGGGGCGGCCGTTTGAGGCGGCAGTTGCCCCCTGGGCGGGCGACAACTCGCCCCAGATGGCACAATCTGTGCATGGAACACGACGGCCAACTCGAGCTCTATACGGCGGTCGCGAACCAGCTCAAGGAAGCGCACACAAGAGTGCGTGCACTGCAAGTCCCGGAGGGCGTACGGATGGCGCTGACCCGGAAGCTGCTGGTCATTACGGCCGCGGCCAAGCACGATCTCGCCGATGCGACAAGGCGTCTGGAGCGGTTCATGGCGGACCTCGACGAGGGGCGAATGCCCGAAGGGGAGCGTTGATCGTCTCCGGAGCGGCCGATTTCGTTGCGGCACAAGGGTGATTAGCCCGTTTCGTGTTTGATTTGCGGTATATATCTGCCTAACGTGCGAAAAAGCTTGAACAGTTTCGTTCCGGCTAATGTCTCCGAAGGGGAAGACGTGAACAAGGCGCAGCTCGTAGAAGCGATTGCCGACAAGGTGGGCGGCCGCCAGCAGGCCGCCGAGGCGGTCGACGCGGTCCTGGACGCCATCGTCCGCGCGACGGTCGCGGGGGACCGGGTCTCGGTCACCGGCTTCGGTTCGTTCGAGAAGGTCGACCGGCCGGCCCGCTACGCTCGCAACCCCCAGACGGGCGAGCGGGTTCGGGTCAAGAAGACGTCCGTGCCGCGCTTCCGCGCAGGCCAGGGCTTCAAGGACCTGGTGAGCGGCTCCAAGAAGCTCCCGCGCGGTGGCGAGGTCGCCGTGAAGAAGGCCCCCAAGGGCAGCCTGACCGGCGGCGCTTCCGCCACGGTCAAGAAGGCCGCCGCGAAGAAGGCCGCCCCGGCGAAGAGGGCGTCGGCCGCCGCGAAGAAGACCACGGCCGCTGCGAAGAAGACGACGGCAGCCGCGAAGAAGACCACGGCCACCGCCAAGAAGACCACGGCGAAGAAGGCCACCACCAAGAAGACGACCGCGGCCGCGAAGAAGACCACCACCGCGAAGTCCGCCACCGCCAAGAAGACGACGGCCAAGAAGGCCCCGGCCGCGAAGAAGGCGACGGCGACCAAGGCCCCCGCCAAGAAGTCGACCGCGCGCAAGACCACCGCCAAGAAGACCACCGCCCGCAAGGCGTAGGACAGCAGGGGCACTCACGCGCCGGGCCGGACTCCCTCTCGGAAGTCCGGCCCGCGGCGTGTCGGGCGGGCGCCGCAAGGGCCCTGGGCCAAGAGCCCGAGGCCGGTCAGAGCTTCAGAACGTCAGAACGTCAGAACGTCTGGAGCGTCACCAGGGTGATCCGGGGGCTGTCCTTCGCCCCCTCCACCTCGATCCGCACCCGCTGCCCGGGCCGCAGCAGCCGCAGCCCGCCCGCGTCGAACGCCGGGGCGTCGAAGGGCACCGGTGTGCCGTCGTCCAGCAGCACCTGTCCGCTGCGGGTGTCGGGGTCGTACGTGTATGCGGTCGCCTGCATGGCGGCAGCCTACTGCCCCGGAATCAGCAGACGCGCCGCCGCCGCGGCCGTCCGAGGACCCACCCCCAGGGACAGCGCCGCGCGCAGATCCTCGCCGGTGTCCACGTCCTGGCGAACGGAATCCACCCCCTCCGGGCGGAGTTCCACGGCCCCGGAGGAACGGTGCCGGGCCCGGGAATCCGTGCCGAATTCGGGAAGCAATTCACGGCCGGCGGCGACGGCGAGAAGCGTGGTGCCGATCCCGGCCGCGTCCGGGAGAAAAGAGCGGGGGAATTCCAGGGCCGCCTCCAGGACCCGGGCCAATTCCGACGGGCGCAGGGCCGGCAGATCGGCGTTGAGGGCCGCCAGCGGGGAATCGGGACGGAAGGCGCGTACGGCGGCGGCCCCGTGGGTCAGGGCGGCGTTGAGGCCCCCGCGCGGCTCGTCGGCGACGATCCGGGCGCCCAGGGCCGCCAGGACCCGCCCGGCCAGGGCGTCGTCCGTGACTACCGCCACATCCCGCACCGCAGGTGAGGCCAGTGCGGCCGCCACGGTGTCCTCGGCGAAGGCGAGGGCGAGGCCCGGGCGCAGCCCGTCGGTGGCGGTGTCCGCGAGCCTGCTCTTGGCCAGCGCCAAGGGCTTCAGGGGTATGACCAAGGTCCACTGCACCGGCGTACCGTCCCTCTCGTGTCGCGGCCATTGTCACCCGGCCCATCCGCCGGCCGGACGCGCGGGCGTACCGTGTTCTCGACAGACCGGCGGCCCGGGGCGACACTTGTGCGGCCCCCAGGCCCCGGAGCAGGCCATGGGAAGTCCTAGAGGAAGGTGTCCGCGTGCCCCGCCGCAGAATCGGCTTCTGGTACCGCTTCGCTGCGGTCCTCTGCAAACCCTGGCTGGTGGTTCTGATCAAGCGGGACTGGCGCGGAATGGAGCATATTCCGGCCGACGGCGGCTTTATCACCGCGGTGAACCACAATTCGCACGTCGATCCCTTCGCCTACGCGCACTTCCAGTACAACACCGGACGCGTGCCGCGATTCCTGGCGAAGAGCGGTCTTTTCAAGGAGGGATTCGTCGGCGCCGCGATGCGCGGCACCGGGCAGATCCCCGTCTACCGCGAGAGCACGGACGCGCTGAGCGCCTTCCGGGCCGCGATCGACGCCGTGGAGCGCGGCGAGTGCGTCGCGTTCTACCCCGAGGGCACCCTGACCCGCGACCCCGACGGCTGGCCCATGACCGCCAAGACCGGTGCCGCGCGCGTCGCCCTGCAGACCAAGTGCCCGGTGATCCCCGTCGCCCAGTGGGGCGCCAACGAGCTGCTGCCGCCGTATGCCAGGAAGCCCAACCTCCTTCCGCGCAAGACCCACCACGTGCTGGCCGGCCCGCCCGTGGACCTCACGCGGTTCTACGGCCACGAGATGACCCCGGAACTCCTCAAGGAGGCGACGGAGGTCATCATGGCGGCCGTAACCGCCCAGCTGGAGGAGATCCGCGGCGAGAAGGCGCCCGAGACGCCCTACGACCCGCGCCGCGAGCGGATCGAGCAGCGTCACCGCACCCGGGCGGAGACCGGGGCGGCATCCGGTGCGCAGGCCCGTGCGGAGTCCGGTGCCGAGACCGCCGCGGAGATCGACGGCGCGATGTCCGGACACACGCAGACCGACCACGCGCAGAGCGGTCACGCGAAGACCACTCAGGCGCAGACCAGTCACGAGGGGGAGAACAGCAAGTGAGCAAGTCCGTGAAGGCGGCCGTCTTCGGTACCGGATCATGGGGGACCGCCTTCGGTACGGTCCTCGCCGACGCGGGCTGCGAGGTGACGCTGTGGGCACGCCGCCCCGAGCTCGTCGACGCGGTCAACTCCACGCACACCAACCCCGACTACCTCCCCGGCGTCGAACTCCCGCGCAGCCTGCGCGCCACCACCGACGCGGCCGAGGCCGCCCGGGACGCCGACTTCACCGTCCTCGCGGTCCCCTCGCAGACCCTGCGCGCCAATCTCGCCGACTGGACGCCGCTGCTAGCCCCGGACACCGTCCTGGTGTCGCTGATGAAGGGCGTCGAGCTCGGTACGACCATGCGGATGAGCGAGGTCATCGACGACGTCGCCAAGGTGGGTCCGGGCCGGATCGCCGTCGTCACCGGGCCGAACCTCGCGCGGGAGATCGCCTCCCGGATGCCCGCCGCGGCCGTGGTCGCCTGCACCGACGAGGCCGTCGCCCAGAAGCTCCAGGCCGCCTCCCACACGCCGTACTTCCGCCCCTACACCAACACCGACGTGGTGGGCTGCGAGCTGGGCGGCGCGGTCAAGAACGTGATCGGCCTCGCGGTCGGCATCGCGGACGGCATGGGCCTCGGCGACAACGCCAAGGGCTCGCTGATCACGCGCGGCCTCGCCGAGACCACCCGGCTGGGCCTGGCGATGGGCGCGGACCCGCTGACCTTCGCCGGACTCGCCGGGCTCGGCGACCTGGTGGCGACCTGTTCCTCGCCGCTCTCCCGCAACCACACCTTCGGCACCAACCTCGGCAAGGGGATGACCCTCCAGGAGACCATCGCGGTCACCCGGCAGACCGCCGAGGGCGTCAAGTCCTGTGAGTCGGTGCTGGATCTGGCGCGCCGGCACGGCGTCGACATGCCCATCACCGAGACGGTCGTCGGCATCGTCCACGAGGGCAAGCCTCCGGTGGTCGCTCTCAAGGAGCTGATGTCGCGCAGCGCGAAGCCCGAGCGACGCTGAGCGAACCCGGTGGGCGGACGCTGACTCCCGGCCCTACCACCGGGTACTCTCAAGCCGATATGAGCACCGAGAACCTCCCCCAGAGCCCTCAGCAGCCCGTCCGCAAGCCGCGGGTGGCCGTTGTCTTCGGCGGTCGCAGCTCCGAGCACGGGATCTCCGTGGTCACGGCCGGCGCGGTCCTCAAGGCCATCGACCGGACCAAGTACGAGGTCCTGCCGATCGGCATCACGCGCGAGGGCCGCTGGTACCTCACCGCCGACGCACCCGAGCGCATGGCGATCACCGACCGCCGTACGCCCGACGTGGACGAACTCGCCGAGTCGCGGGACGGTGGCGTGGTGCTCCCCGTCGACCCCGCCAACCGCGAAGTCGTCTACTACGAGCCGGGATCGGTGCCGAAGGCCCTCGGCGAGGTCGACGTCGTCTTCCCGGTCCTGCACGGCCCGTACGGCGAGGACGGCACCCTTCAGGGTCTGCTGGAGCTCTCCGGCGTCCCGTACGTGGGTGCGGGTGTGCTCGCCTCGGCCGTCGGCCAGGACAAGGAGTACATGAAGCGGGTGTTCACCTCCTTCGGGCTCAAGGTCGGCCCGTACGTGGTGATCCGGCCGCGCGAGTGGGCCCGGGACGAGTCGGCCGCCCGCAAGAAGATCGTCGACTTCGCCGGCGAGCACGGCTGGCCGCTCTTCGTGAAGCCCGCGCGCGCGGGCTCGTCCATCGGCATCACCAAGGTCGACGACCTGTCCGGGCTCGACGAGGCGATCGCCGAGGCCCAGCGCCACGACCCGAAGATCCTGGTCGAGGCGGCGCTGCGGGGCCGCGAGATCGAGTGCGGTGTCCTGGAGTTCGAGGACGGCCCCCGCGCCTCCGTCCCGGCCGAGATCCCGCCGCCGGACGCGCACGCGTACTACGACTTCGACGCCAAGTACATCGACTCGACCCCGGGGATCGTCCCGGCGCCGCTGACGGACGAGGAGACGGCGCAGGTCCGCGAGCTGGCGGTGGAGGCCTTCGAGGCGGCGTCCTGCGAGGGCCTGGTCCGGGCGGACTTCTTCCTCACGGACGAGGGCGAGTTCGTCATCAACGAGATCAACACGATGCCCGGCTTCACCCCGATCTCGATGTACCCGCAGATGTGGCAGGCGACGGGCATCGGCTACCCCGAGCTGGTGGACCGCCTCGTCCAGGCGGCCCTGCGCAGGTCGACGGGCCTGCGTTGATCCACGTTTGACCGGTCCGGGTCCGATCCGGGTCCGATCCGGGTCCGGTCCGGTCGGATGATCTAGTCGGCGATCCCCACGGGGATCGCCTTCTTGATGGCCGGAGCCAGATCGACCAGAGCCCCGGAGCTGTCCACGCTCTCGGGCACCGTCACCTCGACATACGCGCCCCGATTGGCCGTGGTGAAGCGGCTGCCCCCGCCGTCCCGCTTCTCCATCAGCCAGTCGACGCCGTTCACCCCGCCGGCCACCGCGTCCGGGTCGGTGCCCTCGGCGACCTTCGGGTCGATCATCTTCGGCGGCCGCGGGACACCGCAGCGCAGTATGATCGCCGGGCCTCCCCAGCTCGCGGTCAGCGCGGAGGCGGGCTCGGGATCGTGGCGGCTCTCACCGTCCACCTTCGACGGCAGTACCTTGTCCAGGTTCCGGCACAGCTTCGTCGCGTTCGCGCCGGGACTGGGAACCACCGTCGACGCGCTGTCGTCTGCTGAGGAGCAGCCCGCGGTCGCGAACAGCAGGACGAGAGCGGGCAGCCCGAGGACAGCGCGGTGCCGGTACCGGAAAAGGTTCACCGGCCAAGGTTAGACGGGGGCTACAGATGCACGACCGGGCAGGTCAGGGTGCGGGTGATCCCGTCCACCTGCTGGACCTTGGCGACCACCATGCGGCCGAGGTCGTCCACTGTGTCGGCCTGGGCCCGCACGATCACGTCATAAGGTCCCGTCACGTCCTCGGCCTGGACGACGCCAGGGATTTTGCCGATCTCCTCGGCGACGGTCGACGCTTTGCCGACCTCGGTCTGGATCAGGATGTACGCCTGTACCACGGAACCTCCAGGGCGGCCACGAGGATCATGTGGGGAAAAGGAACGCCACGGTATCGCGTCGCCGCTCGCCGCGGGGAGACCTGCGCGAACCACGGCTCGCGCGCCGGGGTGCAGGCACGACAGAAGTTGACGGCTGACTCGACCGTATCGAGGACACTGGTTACGCGCGACCGGGCACGGACAGGTATAGAAGGGGCGAAAGGGCAATGAAGGGCACTGTTGGTGAGCTCGGGGAGTTCGGGCTCATCAGGGAGCTCACCTCCCGTCTCACCACCACCCCCGCGGTACGGGTCGGCCCCGGCGACGACGCCGCGGTGGTCGCCGCGCCCGACCGCCGGGTCGTGGCCAGCACCGACATCCTGCTGGAGGGCCGGCACTTCCGCCGCGACTGGTCCACGGCCTACGACGTGGGCCGTAAGGCCGCCGCGCAGAACCTCGCCGACATCGCCGCCATGGGCGCGGTGCCGACGGCCCTGCTGCTCGGCCTCGTGGTGCCCGCCGAACTGCCGGTCACCTGGCCGTCCGAGATGATGGACGGCCTGCGCGACGAGTGCCAGGTCGCCGGTGCCTCGGTGGTCGGCGGCGACGTCGTACGGGGCGACACGATCATGGTGTCGATCACCGCGCTCGGCGACCTGCGCAACCAGGAGCCGGTCACCCGGGGCGGCGCGCAGCCCGGCGACCTCGTCGCGGTGACCGGCTGGCTGGGCTGGTCCGCCGCCGGGTACGCGGTCCTCTCCCGCGGCTTCCGCTCGCCCCGCGCCTTCGTCGAGGCCCACCGGCGTCCCGAGCCGCCCTACCACGCGGGTCCGGCCGCGGCCTCGCTCGGCGCGACGGCGATGTGCGACGTCAGCGACGGGCTCATCGCCGACCTCGGGCACATCGCCGAGGCCAGCAAGGTCCGGATCGACATCCGCTCCGGCGCCATCGACATCCCCACCCAGATGAACGACATCGGGCAGGCCGTCGGCGTCGACCCGATCCAGTGGGTGCTGACCGGGGGAGAGGACCACGCGATCGTGGCGACCTTCCCGCCGGACGTGAAGCTGCCCGCCCGCTGGAAGGTGATCGGCGAGGTCCTCAACCCGTCCGCCCTGCCCCAGGTGACGGTCGACGGGGCGCCCTGGACCAGCAAGGGCGGCTGGGACCACTTCGGGGACCAGGACCTGGAGTCGTGAGCGCGCTGGGGACCCCGCCCCGGGTGCTGACCGTCGCCGGCTCCGACTCCGGCGGCGGGGCCGGGATCCAGGCCGACCTGAAGACGATGCTCGCGCTCGGCGTGCACGGCATGAGCGTGATCACGGCGGTCACCGCGCAGAACTCCCAAGGCGTGCAGGGGGCTTGGGAGCTGCCGGTGGAGGCGGTCCGCGCCCAGTACCGCAGCGTCGTCGACGACATCGGTGTCCGGGCGGTGAAGACGGGCATGCTCGCCTCCGCCGAACTCGTCGAGACGGTGGCCGAGTTGCTCGCCGGTACCGATGCTCCCGTCGTCGTCGACCCGGTCGGGGTCTCCAAGCACGGGGACCCGCTGCTGGCCGCCTCCGCGCTGGACTCCGTACGGACGAAACTGCTGCCGGTCGCCACCGTCGCCACCCCGAACCTCGACGAGGTGGCCCAACTGACGGGCGTGCGGGTCGAGTCGGAGGAGCAGCTGCGGGACGCGGCGGCCGCCGTGCTGGCGTACGGGCCGCGCTGGGCGCTCATCAAGGGCGGCCATCTCCCCGGTGCCGCCGTCGACCTGTTGACGGACGGGCACGAGGAGCACTGGCTGCGGGCGCCGAGGTACGACAACCGGCACACGCACGGCACGGGCTGCACCCTCGCGTCCGCGATCGCGGCACAGCTGGCGAAGGGGAGCTCCGTACCGGAGGCGGTGGCGGCGGCCAAGCGGTACGTCACCGGGGCGATCGCCGCCGGGTTCGCGCTCGGCGCGGGCATCGGTCCCGTGGACCACGGCTGGGATCTCACCCGGGGTACGGCCGGAGCCTGATGCCGGTCGCCGCCTTCTCGGTGAGCCGCTTGAAGACACCGGCCAGCAGCGGCGAGCCGAGCAGCCGGTACATCCGGTCCCGGTTGCGGATGCGCCGCTCGGTCGGCGGGGCGAAGAAGGGGCCCGCGTTGCCGGAGATCTTCTGGCAGCCCTTGGCGAAGGACCGGATCCGGTTCTCGTACTCGGCGAACGCGGTCCGGTGGTCGCCACCCGCGAGAGCCAGCTCACCGGCCAGGACGTGGGCGCCGACGATGGCCGCACCCGTCCCCATGCCGCCCATGGTCGCGCCGTACCCGGCGTCCCCCAGCAGGGCCACCCGGCCCTCGGCGAGGCGGTCGACGTGGATCTGCGCGATCGCGTCGAAGTACAGCCGGTCGGCGTCCGCGAGCGCCTCGAGCACCTTCGGCGCCTGCCAGCCCATCCCCGCGAACCGCTCGGCCAGGATCCGCTTCTGCGCGGCGATGTCCCTGCGGTCGTAGGCGAGTTGTTCCGAACGGAAGACCAGGAGCGCGCCGGCGCGGGCGGGGTCGCCGTCGTAGTTGCCCAGGGCGATCGCGCGGCCCGGCTCGCTGTACAGCCGGCCGGTACGGTCCAGGCCCAGGTCGTTGGGGACCTCGAAGGCGGCCACGTAGTGATCGAAGAAGCGCAGGTAGCGGGACTCGTCGCCGAAGACCAGCCGGCGGGTGTTCGAGTGCAGGCCGTCGGCGCCGATCACGAGGTCGAAGCGGCGCGGGGCGTTCTCCTCGAAGGTCACGTCGACACCCGCGGCGGTGTCCGCGAGCGTGGCGATCGAGTCGCCGAAGAGGTACTCGACGTGGTCCCGGGTGCGTTCGTACATGATCTGCGCGAGGTCGCCGCGGAGGATCTCGACGTCACCGCTCATCATCTCGGCCGGCAGGTCCACGCGCGGCGAACCGTCCTCGGCGACGACGATCTGGCGGCCCATGCGGGTCTGACGGGCGTGGATCTCGTCCCAGATGCCCATGGAGGTGAGGATCTCGCGGTGGACGTGTCCCCGGAAGTCGACGGCGAAGCCGCCCGCGCGCAGGTCCGTGGAGCGCTCGACGACGGTGACGCGGGCGCCGTACCGGACGAGGTTCAGGGCGAGTGCCGGACCGGCGACGCTCGCGCCGGAGATCAGGACGGACAGGTGACTGAGGCTGCTGTGGGTCTTCGTCATGTGCGGAAGCCTCGCGGCGACCGCTGACCGTCCCCTTACCGCCCGCCTACCGCCCGCCTACCGCCCTCCTGGCGTCCCTCTGCGGTTCGCCGGCCCCGCCGCCCCCTGCCGACCGCCGACCGCCGCCGACCGTCGGCTGCGGCCCCGCGCGAAGGCCGTGTCGTACGCCTGCGGGGACAGCCTTGCGCGGACGTCGTCCACCGTGCGGACGACATCGGGGTCGCCCAGGAGGACCGTGCCCCGCAGGCCCGCGGCGGCGCCCAGGAGCTCGGCCGCGCGCTCGGGCCGCGGGGCGACGGAGGCCAGGGCGTCGGCCAGATCGGCCAGCGCCAGGACGTCGAACGACTCCAGGGCCGGCGCACGGGCCTGCTCGAACCACTCGCGGGCCGTTTCGTCCTGTCCCTCCGCGGCGGCAGTGCGCCCCAGCCCGACGAGGAGCCGTACCGTCTCGCTCGTGCTGAACCAGGTGGCGGTGCACAGCTCCAGACCGCTCTCGTAGTGCACGCGCGCGTGGGCGGTGTCGCCTGACAGCCGGGCCACGTCACCGAGGCCCCGCCGGGCGCCGGCCACCTTGTCGGGCACACCCGCCGTGCGGGCCAGGGCCGCGGAGCGGGTGAAGTGCGCGGCCGCCTCCTCGGTGTCGCCCCGGTGCAGCAGCACGGTCGCGCGGGAGCGCAGCAGGTCCGCGATCTCCTCAGGGGCCTCCAGTTCCCGCACGTACGCCAGGCCCTCGTCCAGCAGCTCCAGTGCGCGCGCGTGCTCGCCGCGGCCGTCGGCGAACAGGGCCAGCGGATCTAGGCAGTTCGCCATGCCCCAGCGGTCGCCGGTGGCCCGGAAGCCCTCCAGGGAACGGGCGAAGGAGGCCTCCGCGACGGGCGCGCGGCCGGCGTAGAGCTCCTGGTAGGCCAGGCCGAGGTCGAGCAGTGCGTGCCCCCACGGCTCGTCACCGACCTGGACGCGGACCTGCTCGTCCGCGGCGAGCAGGGGGCCGCCGGTGAGCGACCACACGATCACGGTGAACGGCAGCCGCAGCGGCCGGTCCAGGGACCGCATCACGGCCACCGCGCGCGCGACACGCGCCGCCTCGCCGGGGTCGTCGCCCCGCCCGGCGACGGTGTTCATCAGACAGAGCGCGTACTCCTCGGTCGGCCCGCCGGGCGGCTCGTCCCCCACGGCCGCCAGCAGCGCGCGGGCCTGCGGCAGCTGCTCGCCGTGCAGCCCGCGCAGCCGCCGGAACCAGGTGAGCGTCGCCATGAGCCGCAGGGCGGCGGCGGGATCGGTGGCGGTCAGCAGGCCCATGGCCGCGTCCAGGTTGTCGTGCTCGGCGTCCAGCCGGGCCAGCCAGGGGAGCTGGTCCCGGCCGCGCAGATACGGTTCCGCCCGCTCGGCCAGCCGCAGGAAGTACCGGGCGTGCGCGTCCCGCAGGGCCGGTTCACCGGCGCACTTCTCCGCGGCGAACACCCGGATCGTCTCCAGCATGCGGTACCGGCCCTCGGCCGCCGCCGGGCTCTCTGTCACCTCCAGGAAGGACTTCTCCACCAGCGAGGCCAGCAGGTCCTCCGGGTACGGCAGCCCGCACACCGTCTCCACCGCGTCCAGCGTGGCACCCCCGGAGAACACCGTGAACCGGCGGGCCAGCTCCCGCTCCTCCTCGTCCAGCAGGTCCCAGCTCCACTCCACGACGGCGCGCAGGGTGCGGTGCCGGGGCGCCTTGGAACGGTCGCCGCGGGACAGCAGCCGGAACCGGTCGTCGAGCCGGTCGGCCAGTTCGTCCGGGGTCAGCGTGCGCAGCCGGGCCGCCGCCAGCTCGATCGCCAGCGGCAGTCCGTCGAGGGCCGCGCAGATGCCGGCCACGCGCGCGTGCCCGTCGAAACCGGGCCGCACGGCACGCGCGCGGTCCAGAAACAGCCGCACCGCGGGGTCCGGCGGCAGCGGCGGCACCGGGACGAGCACCTCGCCGGTGATCCCGAGCGACTCCCGGCTCGTCGCCAGCACCCGCACCCCGGGGCAGGACGCGAGCAGCAGGGCCGTCAGCGAGGCCGCGTCCTCCACCAGGTGCTCGCAGTTGTCGAGCACCAGCAGCAGCTCACGGTCCTCCAACACCGCCGACAGCCGGCCCGCGCCGTCTCCGGCGGGTGTACGGAACCCCTCACGCACCCCGAGCGCCGCGAGCACGGCGTACGGGATCCGCGCTCCGTCGGCGAGCGACGCCAACTCGACGAAACACACGTCCTCGCGAGCCGTCGAGGGGGAGGGGAGGAGCGGCGCCTCGCCACGCGCGCGTGCCGCCTCGATCGCCAGCCGCGTCTTTCCGGCGCCGCCCGGTCCGGTGAGGGTGACGAGCCGCGCCCCGGACAGCGCCTCGGCGATCCGGGCCAGTTCGCTCTCGCGGCCGACGAAGCGGGTGAGCTGCACGGGCAGGGAGGACCGCCCGGATCCGCCGCCCCGGAGGAGTTCCAGGTGGAGCGCGGCCAGCTCGGGCGAGGGGTCGGCGCCCAACTCCTCGGCGAGGACCCTGCGGGCCTCCTCGAACACCGTGAGCGCCTCGGCGGGCCGCCCGCCCGCGTGCAGGGCCCTCATCAGCTGTCCGTACAGCCGCTCGCTCAGCGGGTGGGCGGTCAGCAGGCCCCGCAGCTCGGGCACCGGGTCGGGCCCGGTGCCGAGCAGGAGATCCGCCTCGACCCGGTCCTGTACGGCGCTCAGCCGCAGTTCGTCGAGCCGGGTCCGCTCGGCGTGCGCGTCGGGGAGGTCGGGCAGGGCCGGGCCGCGCCAGAGGGAAAGGGCCTCGCGCAGCAGGGTGGCCGCCCGGGCAGGGTCCCCGGCGGCGAGAGCGGCCCGCCCCCGGCCGGTCAGCCGCTCGAAGCGGTGGAGGTCGACGGCGTCGGGCGGGACGGCCAGCCGGTAGCCGGCGGGAGTGGCCTCGATCTCCGCGTGCGGGGCCAGGCGGCGGCGCAGCCGGGAGATCTGGGACTGGAGCGCGTTGCCGGCTCCCGAGGGCGGCTCGGCGCCGTACAGACCGTCGGTCAGGCGCTCCACGGAGACGCCGCGGCCGGCCTCGAGCAGCAGGAGGCTGAGCAGGGCGCGGGGACGGGGACCGCCGGGGTCGACGGGTGTGCCGTCGCCGGTGCGGAGGTCGAGGGTGCCCAGGATGCCGAAGCGCATTCCCCGGAGTCTGGCAGGCGGCGGGAGCCGGGACATCGCGATCTGGCGGCATCGGGATCACGGGCACCGCGATCAGAGGCGTCGTGATCAGAGCCGTCGTGATCAAAGGCACCGTGATCAAAGGCACCGCGATCAGAGGCGGCGCGATCCGGGGCACCGGGATCCTGGGCACAGCAGAAAGCCGGCCCACCTGGGTGGACCGGCTCTATGCAGCGAACCAGCAGTGGCCGCGCGCGTTGGGGTTCCCCCCGGCTCGAGCGGAGTCGAGAGTGGGGGGATATGCGTCAGCGCGAGACCTTGCCGGCCTTGATGCACGAGGTGCAAGCGTTCACGCGCTTCGGCGTCCCGCCCACCACGGTACGGACGCGCTGGATGTTGGGGTTCCAGCGACGGGACGTACGGCGGTGCGAGTGCGAGATGTTGTTGCCGAAGCTCGGCCCCTTGCCACAGACGTCGCAGTTGGCAGCCACGGGTCACTCCAAAGACTTCAGATGCACTTACGGATGATCCCGGCATGCCGGGATCAGGATCTAGGATCTGAGTGGCGCTGCCAGGGGGATGGCCCGATGCGGATCGGGCAACCGGAGCAGCATACAACGACTGCGCCAGTGCAACGAAACTACCATGGCTGCTCAGGGCCCTGCCCCCCGCCCCGGTCGGTCCCCGCCCGCTCCTGCCCGGCCCGCTTTCCGGCGGACACCGGCCCGGGGTCTACGCTGCGTCCAGTCCAGCAGCCCAAGGAGGCGCAGGTGGCGCAGGTGCCGCAGACATTCTTCGATGCTCTCGCGGTGCGCACCTGGTGCGGCCTGGCGCTCACGGCACTGGGCCGGGCGCGCGAGGAGATCGACGCGATCAACGTCTATCCGGTCGCGGACGGGGACACCGGCACCAACCTGTACCTGACCGTCGAGTCCGCGGCGACCGCCGTCGAGGCGGTGTTCGCCGGCCACGAGGCCGGTTCCGGCGGCGGCTCCGTGCCCGCCGGGAAGCCCTCCCTCGCCGACGCCGCGCGCGCGATGGCGCACGGCGCGCTCATCGGGGCGCGCGGGAACTCGGGGACGATCCTCGCGCAGCTGCTGCGCGGCATGGCCCAGGTGCTCACCGCCGAGGGTGAGACCCCGCACACCGACGGGAACGGGCTGGGCCTGGCCCTTCGGCACGCGGCCGACTCCGCCCGCCAGGCCGTAGCCCACCCCGTCGAGGGCACCGTGCTGTCGGTCGCCTCGGCCGCCGCCGACGCGGCGGAGGGAGCCGAGGGGGACTGCGGGACGGTCGCCAGGGCGGCCTACCGGGGAGCGTGCGTGGCGCTCGCCGCCACCCCGGGCCAGCTGGCCGTCCTGGAGCACGCCGGGGTGGTGGACGCGGGCGGCCGGGGGCTGGTCGCGGTCCTCGCGGCGTTGGTGGAGACGTTCACCGGGGAGGTGCCGGAGCTCTCGGCCGCCGTGTCGGCGGCCGCCGCCGCGGCCGCGGCCCACGGGCGCGTGGAAGCCGCCCGGGCGGCGGACCGCGCCGACGACGGGCCGGACGGCGAAGGCCGCCAGGACGGTGAAGGCCGCCAGGACGGTGAAGGCCGCGCGGACGGTGAAGGCCGCGCGGACGGCGAAGGCGGTCCCGCCTTCGAGGTGATCTATCTGCTGGAGGCCGAGGACCCGGCCGTGGCGCGGCTGCGGCAGCGGCTGGATGCCCTGGGCGACTCGCTGGTCGTGGTCGGCGGCGACGGCCTGTGGAACGTCCATGTGCACGTGGACGACGCCGGCGCCGCCGTGGAGGCGGGCGTCGAGGCGGGCCGGCCGTACCGGATCCGCATCACCCACTTCGGCGCCGACGACGCGCACACGCGCGGGGGTGAGCGTCCGCCGCGCGAGCGCGTCCAGCGGGCGGTCGTCGCCGTGGTGCCGGGTGAGGGCCTGGCCGGGCTGTACGCCGAGGCGGGCGCGACCACCGTGCTCGCACGCCCCGGGGAGCCGCCCGCCAGCGGAGAACTCGTCGAGGCCGTACGACGGGCACACGCGCGTGAGGTCGTGATGCTGCCCAACGACGCCGATCTGCGGCACACCGCCGCCGCGGCCGCCGAACAGGCCCGCACCGAGGGCATCCGGGTGGCGCTGATCCCCACCCGGTCCGCGGTCCAGGGGATCGCCGCGCTGGCCGTGCACGAACCGGACCGCCGCTTCGACGAGGACGTGGTCTCCATGACCTCGGCGGCGGGCGCGACCCGCTACGCCGAGGTCACCGTCGCCGAGCGCCAGTCGTGGACCATGGCAGGCATCTGCCAGGCCGGTGACGTCCTCGGGCTGATCGACGGCGACGTGGCCGTCATCGGCTCCGATGTCACCGCCGCCGCCGAGACCGTCCTGAACCGCATGCTGGCGGCGGGCGGCGAACTCGTCACCCTCGTGCTCGGCGACGAGGCGCCCGAAGGTGTCGCCGAGCGCCTGGAGGCACGGGTGCGGGAGGCCTACCTCGCCGTGGACACGGTGGTGTACCGGGGAGGACGGCAGGGTGCGCTGGTGTTGATCGGGGTGGAGTAGAGGTGACGCAGGGGGTGCGGCAGGGGCGCCGTACGGGCGTGAGGCAGGGGTGAGGCAAGGGGTGCGGCAGGGGGCGAGGCGGGCGGACGGCGGCGTCACGAGCGGTCCCGGCGACCGTCCCGCCCGGATCGTTCAACGATCCATCTGTTCCTCCGCAGCCTGCAACAACTGCTCCGCCTCGGCCCGCCGCGCCCGCACCGTCCCGTGCTCCCCGTCCTCGTCGCTGCCGCCGTAGGCGTCAGGGTCGGTATCGGCCTCGGCATCGGCGTAGGCCCGCAGCACCGCACGCGCGCGTGCCGCCGCCGCCGCGGGGCGTCCCAGGTCGGTCTCCAGCCAGCCGGCGGCCAGCTCCGCGCCGGTCCGGGCATGCACAGTGGCCTCGCCCAGGGCGACGAACACCGCGACCGCCTCGGCCATCTGGGAGAGCGCCTCCTCCAGGGTCGCCCGGATCGAGTCGTCGTCGGCGTCCTCGGCGGCGGAACGGGCGAGCAGGTCACCGAACTGGCGGTGGGTGTGGCCGAGTTCGGAGACGAGCCGCAGCCGCGCCTCGTCGTCGTCCGCCGCGTCGAACGCGTCCGCGCACTCCTCCACGGCACTCGCCATCAGGTCGCGCGCCGCGTCCGTCCCGTCCTCGGTGCGCAGGGCCAGCCACGCGCGGGCGCGCAGCGAGCGGACGAGCCCGTGGACGTTGCCGAGTCCGCGCCACAGCTCGCCCGCGCGGGCGTAGGCCTGGTCCGCCTCGGTGGGCAGACCGGCCTGGCCGAGCGACTCGGCGGCCAGGTGGGCGAGGGTCGCGTGGTCGTGCTGCTCGGGCCAGTGCCGGGCGATCTCGGCGGCCTGGAGCCGGCGTTCGGCGGCGTCCCGGTGTTCCCCAAGCTCGCTCAGACAGTCACCCAGCCACCACTGCGTCTGGACGACCGCGCCGTCGCCGTGCGTCTCGGCGGTCAGCTCCGCCAGCGCGGACTCCAGCACCTCCGCGGCCTCGGCCCAGCGGCCCTGCCGCACCAGGAACCCGCCGAGCTGGTGCCGCGCCCACGCGCCGAGCGTGGGGCCCGCACCCGCCTCGTCCGCCCAGTGCGCCGACTCCAGAGCGTGTTCCGCGGCCTCTTCGGCGTCCCCCCGGCCCCCGACGACCTCGGCGAGCTGGAGGTGCAGCTGGGCCCGCCCGACCGCCTCCAGGTACGGCCCGCCGTGCTCCAGGGCCGCCCGCAGGGCCCGCTCCGCCTCCCTCATGTCACCCAGCTGATGGGCGAGACCGGCCAGCCGGGCCTCGTACTCCACGGCGAACCACGGCAGACCCGTCGCGAGGAACTCCGCCGCGGCCCGCGCGAACAGCTCCGCGCCCGCCTGCGGGTTCCCGGAGTGCGTCGCCAGCTCCGCCAGCATCGCGTGCCCCTCGGCGACCCGGGCGGCGAGCCGTACGTCGGTCCCCGCGCGCCCTTCGACGAGCGCCAGAAGCTCGCGCACCGCCGCCTCCGCCTCCGCGAGAACCGCCTCGTCGACGACCTCCCCCTCGGCCTCGTGGACGCGCCGCATCAGGATCCGCGCCCGGCCCATCAGCACACCCGCCGCCTGCGGCACCTCCGTGTCGCCCTCGGCGTACAGCGCGAGCACCCGGTCGTACGGCTCGGCGACCGCCGCCAGCGCCTCGTCGATCTCGCCGGTCAGCGCACGGACGTACGCCGCACGCGCGCGTGCCGCCAGGGCCTCGCCGGGGTCGCCCGCCCGCGCGTACAGCTCGGCGGCGTGCTCGAACGCTGCGGCGCCGTCGGGACCGAGGCCTATCGCCTCGTGGTCGGCGATCTCCGCGCGGTCACGCGCGTCCAGCTCGACGCCGTCCACCTCCTCGGCCAGCCGGGCCACCCGCGCCCACGCCTCGACGGCATGCGGCTGGAGCGTGTCGGACAGCCGCTGGGCCTCGGCGAGCAGGACCGCCAGGTCCGGTTCGACGGCCTCCTGAACCGGAGCCGGGGCGGCCGCCCCGGTCGCCGCCGCCGCGGCGGAGGTGGGACGGGCCGCCCGTACGCCCAGCGGCAGCCGCTCCACCAGGGGCTGCTGGGCCATACGCGCGCGTGCCCGCTCGCTGACGTACGACGTGCCGTTGCGCTCGTCGAAGCGCGCGGCCAGCGCCAGGGCCTCCACGCGCGCGTGCTCCGCGAGTTCCGGCGCCGTCCACTCCCGCCCGGCCGGCCCGGGCACCCGCTGACCGGCGAGACCCAGCTCGGACAGGCGCTCCATGAGCAGCACCACCACGCTCAGGAACTCCAGCTTGCTGTGCGGATGTCCCTCGTCCGTGAAGTACGCCGGCCGCTCCGCGAGCAGCTCCAGGCCCCGCGCCTCGTTGCCGGTCAGCGCGCAGAACTCGACGTGGTCGGCGTAGGCGCCCCGCATGCTCTCCATGGACCGCACCAGCCGGAAGCCCCGCAGATGGTTCGCGCGGGCCTCCTCCGGGCGACCGAGGCGCAGCAGCGGCACCAGGGACGACGCGAGCACCGTGTGCGGCTCGTGCGCGCAGGTGTACTCGCCCTCCAGGACCGGCGCCCACAGCGCGAGCGCCTCCGCGTCGCGACCCCGCTCGGCCTGCCACCAGCCCTGTCCGTGCAGCTCGCACGCGTGACAGTCGGCCATGGTGTCCCGGTCCGCGGCCAGCCACGCGGAGAACGCCCGCTCCGCCCGCTCCACGTCGCCCACGTGCGCGGCCACGCTGAACTCGGCGCTGCGCACCGCCCGCGTGGAGTGCCCGGCGAGCCGGTAGCGGTGCTCCATCTCGCCGAGCCACTTCTCGACCGACGCCAGCGGCACGTGCGGCTGGTCGAGCATGCCGGCCGACATCCACTTGAAGACCCAGTGCAGCGAGTGCGTCTCGTACTCGTCGAAGTCCTCGGGCCGCTCGTCCCACATGCGCAGCAGCCGCGCGAACGGGACGAACATCTTCGCCTTCTCGGAGCTGTAGTTGTAGACCTTCAGCTGGTGCCCGAGCGCCTCGATCACGGCGAGCGGGATGTCGAGCCTCTCGGCCTCCACCAGCAGCTGCTCCGCGCGCGCGTTGCGGGCCGGGCCCTCCGGCTGCTCGCCGTTCTCCGCCATCGCCCGGCGGAGGGAGTCGAAGTCCGTGATCTCGCTCATCAGTGACCGCCCTGTTCCTCTGTCGGCTCCCCGGGTGCCGACTCCCCGTGCGTGGCCCATTCCAGGAGGCCTATGAACGCCCGGTTCAGCAGCGCCGAGTCCGCGGGCCGCAGCGGGCGCTGCGCCATCAGCAGTGCCTGTCCGTACAGCGACTCCGTGGCGGTGCCGATCAGCTCGGGATCGTTCAACGAACTGATCCGCCGTATCAGCGGGTTGAGATGGTTGAGCACCAGACGCGCGCGCGGGGCGCTCCCGCGCAGCGAGCCCAGAATGCCCGCCCACAGGTCGTCGGACTGCGCCTCGGCCTGCGCGCGTGCCTGCTCGTGCCGGGCCCCCCGGTCGTCGAGATGCAGCGCGGGCACCGACAGCGGGTGAAAGGCCCGCAGGACGACATCGCAGCCCAGCGGGTCGAGCTTCGCCCGCGCGGTCGCCAGGAAGCCCGCCAGCGCCAGTTCGTCGGCCGCGGCGACGCTGTCCAGGTGGGCGGTCACGGTGTCCGCGTCCAGCTCGGCGACCACCGTGCCCGGCCGCACCGACGGCAGTGCCTCGACCAGCTCGCTGTCGTACGTGTAACCGCCGTTGACCACCCCGACGCCCTGCGCGGACGCGATCGGCGCGACCTGCCGGTACTCCTCGACGGTCCGCGTGAAGTGCACCACCGGGTGCCGCTGCGCGAACTCCTCCAGCGACAGGCGCCCGTCGGTCGTCTCGAAGGGGAGCCACGGCAGCATCGTGCGCAGCATCTCCTGGTCGTGCCGCGCCAGGGACTTCACGCCCAGGTGGTGCACCTCCAGGAAGGCCGCCAGCCGTTGCGGATCACCGGCGGCCAGACCCGTCAGCCACGACCGGATCCTTTCCCCCAGCGCCTCTCGGACCGCCGCCAGCGTCTCGTCCTCGTACAGCGACTCCCGCGAGGCCGTCGGCCGCAGACTGTCGGTGTCCAGGACGCAGCGCACGAAGAACGCCCAGTCGGGCAGCAGCTGTTCGCCCCGCTCGGTCAGCAGCATCCCCTTGAGGTGCACCCGGTGACCGGCACGCTGCGCCGGGCTGACCGCCGACGGCAGCACGTACGCCACCCCGCGGACCCCGGCCACCGGCAGGTCGAGCTCCACCGAGTCCAGCGGCGTGAACCCGAACAGCTCGTGACAGTGCCGGGCGCCCACGACCCGCCGGTTGGCGGGGGAGGGGTAGGACCGGTTCCAGGGCGCCGGCAGCTCGGTGACCGCCTCGTCGCCGACCCGGACGTCGTAGGGCAGCAGCGATCCGAAGTCCCGGGCCAGCGCCAGTACCCGCGGCTCCGTGAGCCACTCGCCGGCACCGGCCCGCGCCACCAGATGCACGGTGGTGCCCGGCTCGGGGCGCTCCTCGTGGGGCAGCGTCCGCACGGTGTAGGAGCCGTCGTCGCGCGCCGTCCACTCCACCGGCGGCGCGTCCGGCGTGCGGGCGCTGCGGCTGACCACGCGGATCCGTTCGGCCACCACGAAACAGGCCAGCAGCCCGATGCCGAACTGGCCGAGGAAGTCCGAACGGACGTCCTGGAGCCCCTCGGCGCGCTTGGAGCTGCGCCCGATCGTCGCCAGCAGGCTGTGCACGTCGGCCTCGGTGAGTCCGACGCCCGAGTCCTCCACCCGCAGCCGGCCCTCGGCCGCGAACAGCCGCACCCGCGCCGGGGCGTCGGGCTCGTCGGCCCGCCGCGCGGTGATCGCGTCCACGGCGTTCTGGAGCAGTTCCCGCAGGTAGACCTTGGGGCTGGAGTAGAGGTGATGGGACAGCAGGTCCACCAGACCACGCAGGTCGACCTGGAACGTGTGAGGGGGCTGGGATGCCTGGGATGACTGTGAGGTCTGGGAGTCCATCGCTGCAGCGCCGCGGGCTGGGGGAGGAGCACGGCGCGGGGTCGGGCGGTCCCGGTGGGGCGGTGACCGCGGATGATGGCCGGAGCGCGCCATCCTAGAGCCCGAACGAGCCGTCTGACCAGGGGTTTCGGGACACGTATACGGCAATGTCAGTGGCGTGGTGTGCAATGGATCTCGTGCCCGCGCTGAAAGAACCACTGCAACAACCACTGAAGTCAGTGCTCGGCCCCGCCACCGCGAAGGTGATGGCCGAGCACCTCGGCCTGCATACCGTCGGCGACCTCCTGCACCACTACCCCCGCAGATACGAGGAGCGCGGCCAGCTCACCCACCTCGCCGACCTCCCCATGGACGAGCACGTCACCGTGGTCGCCCAGGTCGCCGACGCCCGGCTGCACAGCTTCGCCTCGGCCAAGGCCCCCCGGGGCAAGGGCCAGCGCCTGGAGGTGACCATCACCGACGGCAGCGGCCGGCTCCAGCTGGTCTTCTTCGGCAGCGGCGTCCACAAACCCCACAAGGATCTCCTGCCGGGCACGCGCGCGATGTTCTCGGGCAAGGTCTCGGTCTTCAACCGCCGCCTCCAGCTGGCCCATCCGGCCTACGAACTGCTGCGGGCCGACACCGACGAATCGGTGGAGACCTGGGCCGGCGCCCTCATCCCGCTCTACCCCGCCACCGCGAAACTGGAGTCCTGGAAGATCGGCAAGGCGATCCAGACCGTCCTGCCCAGCGCGCAGGAGGTGCTCGACCCCCTCCCCGACTCGCTGCGCGACGGCCGCGGCCTGGTCTCCCTCCCCGAGGCCCTGCTGAAGATCCACCGCCCCCACACCAAGGCGGACATCGCCGACGCCCGCGCCCGGCTGAAGTGGGACGAGGCGTTCGTCCTCCAGGTCGCCCTCGCCCGCCGCCGCCACGCCGACGCCCAACTCCCGGCCGTCCCCCGCGTGCCCGCCGTCGACGGCATGCTGACCTCCTTCGACGCCCGTCTCCCCTTCACCCTCACCGAGGGCCAGCAGAAGGTCTCGAAGGAGATCTTCGACGACCTGGCGACGGACCATCCGATGCACCGGCTGCTGCAGGGCGAGGTCGGTTCGGGCAAGACCCTGGTCGCCCTGCGCGCCATGCTCGCCGTGGTCGACGCCGGCGGGCAGGCCGCCATGCTCGCCCCCACCGAGGTGCTCGCCCAGCAGCACCACCGCTCCGTCGTCGAGATGATGGGCGAGCTGGCCGAGGGCGGCATGCTGGGCGGGTCCGAGCGGGCCACCAAGGTCGTGGTGCTGACCGGGTCCATGGGCACGGCCGCCCGCAGGCAGGCACTGCTCGACCTCGTCACCGGAGAGGCCGGCATCGTGATCGGCACGCACGCGCTGATCGAGGACAAGGTCCGCTTCCACGACCTCGGCCTGGTCGTCGTCGACGAACAGCACCGCTTCGGCGTCGAGCAACGCGACGCGCTGCGCGGCAAGGGCAAGCAGCCCCCGCACCTGCTCGTCATGACGGCCACGCCCATCCCGCGCACCGTCGCCATGACCGTCTTCGGCGACCTGGAGACGTCCGTCCTCGACCAGCTCCCGGCCGGCCGCTCGCCCATCGCCAGCCATGTCGTCCCGGCCGCCGACAAGCCGCACTTCCTGGCCCGCGCCTGGGAGCGGGTCCGCGAGGAGGTCGGCAACGGCCATCAGGCGTACGTGGTCTGCCCGCGCATCGGCGACGACGTCGACGAGCCGGGGAGCCCGAAGAAGGCCGGCGCCAAGAAGAAGTCGCCCGAGGACGAGGCCGAGAAGCGGCCGCCGCTCGCCGTCCTGGACATCGCCGACCAGCTCGCCAAGGGGCCCCTGCAGGGCCTCGGGGTCGAGGTCCTGCACGGCCGCATGCCCCCCGACGACAAGGACGCCGTCATGCGCCGTTTCGCCGCGGGCGACACCGACGTCCTGGTCGCCACGACCGTCATCGAGGTCGGCGTCAACGTCCCGAACGCCACCGCGATGGTGATCATGGACGCCGACCGCTTCGGCGTCTCCCAGCTGCACCAGCTGCGCGGTCGGGTCGGCCGGGGCGCGGCGCCCGGGCTGTGCCTCCTGGTCTCCGAGATGCCGGAGGCGAGCGCGGCCCGTCAGCGCCTCAACGCCGTCGCCGCCACCCTCGACGGCTTCGAACTCTCCCGGATCGACCTCGAACAGCGGCGCGAGGGCGACGTCCTGGGCCAGGCCCAGTCCGGCGCCCGCTCCAGCCTGCGCGTCCTCGCGGTCATCGAGGACGAGGAGGTGATCGCGGAGGCGCGCGAGGAGGCGGCCCGCCTGGTCGCCGCGGACCCGGAGCTGGAGACCCTGCCCGGCCTGCGCACGGCCCTGGACGCCCTGCTGGACGAAGAACGGGAGCAGTACCTGGACAAGGGCTGAGGCCGGCCGCCGCGGACGCGCGGCGGTCCCGGCGCGCGTCCGCGCCGCCGGTGCGTGACGGTCGACGGCCCGCGGCCGCTCCCGCCGGAGCGCACCCGCGCACCCGCGCCTGCCAGACTGGACGGGTACCCGCCCCCGAACAAGGACCCCGAGATGACCCGCGTGATCGCCGGCGCAGCCGGTGGACGTCGCCTGGCGGTTCCGCCGGGCACCGGCACCCGCCCCACCTCCGACCGCGCACGCGAGGGTCTCTTCTCCACCTGGCAGTCCCTGCTGGGCGGCCCCCTCGGCGGCGAACGCGTCCTCGACCTGTACGCGGGCTCCGGCGCCGTGGGCCTGGAGGCCCTCTCCCGGGGCGCGGGCCACACCCTCCTCGTCGAGGCCGACGCGCGGGCGGCGCGCACGGTCCGGGAGAACGTGAAGGCCCTCGGCCTGCCCGGCGCGGAGGTCAGGGCCGGCAAGGCCCAGCAGATCATCCAGACACCGCCGACGGACCCGTACGACCTCGTCTTCCTCGATCCCCCGTACGCCGTCTCGAACGACGATCTTCGAGAGATTCTGCTCACACTCCGCTCGGGGGGCTGGCTCGCGGCCGATGCCCTCGTCACCGTGGAGCGCAGCACCAGAGGCGGTGAGTTCCCCTGGCCGGACGGCTTCGAGGCACTTCGGGCCCGTCGCTACGGCGAGGGAACGTTTTGGTACGGTCGCGCCGCCTCTACGTGCGAAGACGCACGATGACCGGACTGGAGAGCGAGGGACCACAAGTGCGCCGTGCCGTCTGTCCCGGGTCGTTCGACCCGATCACCAACGGACACCTCGACATCATTTCCCGCGCCTCTCGTCTGTACGACGAGGTCTATGTCGCGGTGATGATCAACAAGGCCAAGAAGGGCCTGTTCGAGATCGACGAGCGGATCGACCTGATCCGCCGGGTCACCGCCGAGTACGGCAACGTCCGGGTCGAGTCCTTCCACGGCCTCCTCGTCGACTTCTGCAAGCAGCGCGACATCCCGGCCATCGTCAAGGGCCTGCGGGCGGTCAGCGACTTCGACTACGAGCTGCAGATGGCCCAGATGAACAACGGCCTGTCGGGCGTCGAGACGCTGTTCGTGCCGACCAACCCCACGTACAGCTTCCTCTCCTCCTCCCTGGTCAAGGAGGTCGCCACCTGGGGCGGCGACGTCTCCCACCTGGTACCGCCGCAGGTCCTCGAAGCACTGGGCGAACGGCTCAGGAAGGACTGACTCCGGGACCGGTTCACTGACGGCTCGTCACCCGGTGTCCGGCGGACACCTCATGGCCGTACAGTCGTCCCGTCCGTCTCCAACACAGCGCAGAGAGTGGCGAGCAACCGGTGGACGTGCAGAAGAAGCTCGACGAGATCGTCACGGCGGTCTCCAGTGCCCGGTCGATGCCGATGTCGGCCTCGTGCGTGGTCAACCGCGCGGACCTGCTCGCCCTGCTGGAAGAGGTGCGCGCGGCCCTTCCCGACTCCCTCGCCCAGGCCGAGGAGTTGATCGGCGGCCGTGAGCAGATGGTCGAGCAGGCCCGCCAGGAGGCCGAGCGGATCATCTCCACCGCGCACGCCGAACGCGGTTCCCTGATCTCCGACACCGAGATCGCCCGCCGCTCCCAGTCCGAGGCGGACCGCATCCTCGCCGAGGCCCGCAAGGAGGCCGAGGAGGTCCGTGCCGAGGCCGACGACTACGTCGACTCCAAGCTCGCGAACTTCGAGGTCGTCCTCACCAAGACGCTCGGCTCCGTCGGCCGCGGCCGCGAGAAGCTCCTCGGCACCGGACCCGGCACCGACGAGCACGGCTACGAGGACGAGGACGCCCCCGAGCGCAGCCACGACCCCGAGACCCTGCGCCGCGACGCCGACGCCTACGTCGACACCAAACTGGGTGCCTTCGAGGCGGTCCTCGCCAAGACCCTGGACGCGGTCGGCCGCGGCCGTCAGAAGCTGCACGGCCGCATCGCCACGGACGACCTCGGCGCCCTCGCCGACGACGCCACGATGTTCCAGCACTCCTCCGACGCCGACTACCTCGCCGACCTGACCGCCCTCGCGGAGCAGGACGCCGCGGCGGCGCAGCCCGTCCAGCAGCCGTACGACCAGCCGGAACCGCAGCCGGCCTACGGCTACCAGCAGCAGACGGACCCCTACGGCGGCTATCAGCAGCAACAGCAGCAGCAGGGATACGGCCAGCAGGACGCCTACGGCTACCAGCAGCAGGCCGACCCGTACTCCCCCACTTTCGACTACGCGCCAGCGGGAGGGGCCATGCAGGGCTACGACACCCAGCAGGCCCCCTACGACCCGAACCAGGCCGTGCAGCAGCCCCAACAGCAGCCCCAGCAGCAGGTCCAGCAGCAGGTCCAGCAGGGATACGCCCTCGACGAGACCAGCCTCTTCGACACCGGCATGATCAGTGCCGAGCAGCTGCGCGCCTACGAGCAGGAACGCGGCCTGTAGCACCGGGGCAGCCCGGGAAAAGGCCCCGGATTGGGCTGTGGGCGAATGCTCCAGTATCCTGGCTCTTCGGTCGCGTGTACGTCCGCGATCACAGCTGCCCGCAGCACCGTAGTAGGGCAGCGTCCCCCGAGCTCAGAAGATCGAAAGCAGGAATGGCCCTGAACGCCCGCCTCGACCACCGCAAGCCTCTCGTGTTCGACACGCACGAGCTGGGGCGGCGTCCTGGTGCGCTACAGCGCCTGACCCGCGAGTTCGACGCTCCCCGGGATCTCGGGATCCAGGGAGTGATCGGAGTGCCGGAAGGCGCCCCGGTGGAGCTCGACCTCCGACTCGAGTCGGTCATGGAAGGTGTGCTCGTCACAGGCACCGCCCGTGCGCAGGCCGAGGGGGAGTGCGTAAGGTGTCTGGAGCCGCTGGAGCTGGAGCTCGAAGCGGACTTCCAGGAGATGTTCTCGTACCCTGACGCCGACGACCGGGGCCGCCCCAAAGCGGAGCCGGTCGACGACGCCGAGGAAGACGAGGACAGGCTCTTCATCGAGGACGGCTTGTTCGACCTCGAACCCGTGCTGCGTGATGCGGTGGTGCTCGCACTGCCGCTGCAGCCGGTGTGCCAGGACGACTGTCTGGGCCTGTGCTCCGAGTGCGGAGCGCGGCTCACGGACGACCCGGACCACCACCACGACGCCACCGACATCCGTTGGGCGGCATTGCAGGGACTCGCCGGTTCACTCGAAGACGGCGAGAAGGACGAGATGAGTGGCGAAGCGCCTCGACCGGCGCGCGCCAACGAGAAGCAGGAGAAGTAGCCGTGGCTGTTCCGAAGCGGAAGATGTCGCGCAGCAACACGCGCCACCGCCGGTCGCAGTGGAAGGCTGCGGTCCCCACCCTGGTTGCGTGCGAGCGCTGCCACGAGCCCAAGCTGCAGCACATTGCGTGCCCGTCTTGCGGCACCTACAACAAGCGCCAGGTTCTCGAGGTCTGAGCGGCTGGTGAGAGGCTCCATGTCTGACGCCAAGGCGGACACGACCGCCAAGAAAAAGGCGGAGAACACGGCCTCGTCCCACACGCTTCTGGAAGGGCGGCTCGGCTATCAGCTCGAGTCCGCCCTTCTGGTGCGTGCGCTGACCCACCGTTCCTTCGCATACGAGAACGGCGGTCTGCCGACGAACGAGCGGCTGGAGTTCCTCGGGGACTCCGTGCTCGGCCTCGTCGTCACGGACACGCTGTATCGCACCCACCCCGACCTGCCCGAAGGCCAGCTGGCCAAGTTGCGGGCCGCGGTGGTCAACTCGCGTGCGCTGGCGGAGGTCGGTCGTGGCCTCGACCTGGGCTCCTTCATCCGGCTCGGCCGGGGTGAAGAGGGCACGGGCGGCCGGGACAAGGCATCCATCCTCGCCGACACCCTCGAAGCGGTGATCGGCGCGGTCTATCTCGATCAGGGCCTCGACGCGGCCTCCGAACTGGTGCACCGCCTGTTCGACCCGCTCATCGAGAAGTCCTCGAACCTCGGTGCCGGCCTGGACTGGAAGACCAGTCTCCAGGAGCTCACCGCGACCGAAGGCCTCGGCGTCCCCGAGTACCTGGTCACGGAGACCGGCCCCGACCACGAGAAGACCTTCACTGCTGCTGCCCGCGTCGGAGGCGTCTCGTACGGCACCGGCACCGGCCGCAGCAAGAAGGAGGCGGAGCAGCAGGCCGCCGAGTCCGCGTGGCGGTCCATCCGGGCCGCGGCGGACGAGCGTGCCGAGGCGGCGAAGGCCGTCGAGGCCGTCCCGGCCGCCGACGGCAGCCCGGACCCGGAGTCCGCCTCCGCCTGACGAACAGCGGCACAGCAGAAAAGTAGAACAGCAGTACGAGACGAGCGCCCGCCCCCCGTTGGGAGGCGGGCGCTCCGTACGGGGGATCCCATGCCCGAGTTGCCCGAGGTCGAGGTCGTCCGGCGCGGTCTGGAGCGGTGGGTCGCCCATCGCACGGTCGCCGACGCCGAGGTGCTGCACCCGCGTGCCGTACGCCGTCATGTCGCCGGCTCCGACGACTTCGCGCACCGGCTCAAGGGCCACCGCATCGGCACCCCCAGCCGCCGGGGCAAGTATCTGTGGCTGCCGCTGACGGACACGCACCAGGCGGTCCTCGCCCACCTCGGTATGAGCGGGCAGCTCCTGGTCCAGCCGCACGAGGCCCCCGACGAGAAGCATCTGCGCGTCCGGGTGCGCTTCGCGGACACGGTGAACACCGAGCTGCGCTTCGTCGACCAGCGCACCTTCGGCGGGCTGTCGCTGCACGACACCACCCCCGACGGCCTGCCGGACGTCATCGCGCACATCGCCCGTGACCCCCTCGACCCGCTGTTCGACGACGAGGCGTTCCATCAGGCGCTGCGGCGCAAGCGCACCACCATCAAGCGCGCCCTGCTCGACCAGTCGCTGATCAGCGGGGTCGGCAACATCTACGCGGACGAGGCGCTGTGGCGTGCCCGTCTGCACTACGACCGTCCGACCGCGAACCTCACCCGTCCCCGCACGCTCGAACTCCTCGGCCATGTCCGGGACGTGATGAACGCGGCGCTCGCCGTGGGCGGCACCAGTTTCGACAGCCTGTACGTCAACGTCAACGGCGAGTCGGGCTACTTCGACCGGTCGCTGGACGCGTACGGCCGCGAGGGCCTGCCCTGCAAGCGGTGTGCCACGCCCATGGTCCGGCGCCCGTGGATGAACCGGTCCAGCTACTTCTGCCCGAAGTGTCAGAGGGTGCCGCGCGTCCCGTCGTAGCGCTCGCGGGCGGCCAGTACGTCGCCCATGCGCCCCTCCACGCAGTGGATGAGGGACAGCAGCCGCTCGGCCACCTCGCGTCCCAGCGGCGTCAGTTCGTAGTCCACGCGGGGCGGGTTGGTCGGCTGGGCCTCGCGGTGCACCAGGCCGTCGCGCTCCAGCGCGTGCAGCGTCTGGGACAGCATCTTCTCGCTCACGCCGTCCACCCGGCGGCGCAACTCGTTGAAGCGCAGCGAACCCTCGTACAGCGCCCCGAGCGTGAGTCCGCCCCAGCGGCCCGTGACGTGCTCCAGCGTGCCGCGCGAGGGGCAGGCCTTGGCGAACACGTTGAACGGGAGGTCCTGGTCCTCCGCGCGCTCCTGGGTGACGTCCATGACCCAAGCGTACTCGAAGGCAGCGCTATACGGCAGGTTGCACTAACCGAAAGTTAGTGCTTCCCTGTGGTTACCGCATTCGACCTGCCCTGTTCGAGGAGTGCTGCATGTCCACGCCCGTTATCGCTGTCGCCTACCACTCCGGCTACGGCCACACCGCCGTGCTCGCGGAGGCCGTCCGTGCCGGCGCCGCCGACGCCGGGGCGGAGGTGCGTCTGATCAAGGTCGACGAGATCACCGAGGAGCAGTGGACGCTGCTCGACGGCTCCGACGCGATCGTCTTCGGCTCGCCGACCTACATGGGGACCGCGTCCGGTGCCTTCCACGCCTTCGCCGAGGCGACCTCCGCGCGCTGGGCCACCCAGGCGTGGAAGGACAAGCTCGCCGCCGGGTTCACCAACTCCGGCTCCAAGAGCGGCGACAAGCTGCACACGCTGCAGTTCTTCCAGATCCTCGCCGCGCAGCTCGGCATGCACTGGGTCAACCTCGGCCTGCTGCCCGGCTGGAACAGCAGCACGGCGTCCGAGCACGACCTCAACCGCCTGGGCGTCTTCCTGGGCGCGGCCGCGCAGACCAACGTCGACGAGGGTCCGGACGCCGTCCACAAGGCCGACGTGGCGACGGCGGAACACCTGGGGCGGCGCGTCGCCGAGACCGCGAAGGTCTTCCTGGCCGGCCGCACCCAGGCTGCTTGATCGTTTCTGCGGCTCCGGTACCGGCCGCTCGACCCCTCTTCGGCCCTAGGGTCCGTCTTCAAACGGATCTTGCCCAGAGTAGGAATGACGCGAGCGTGACCGCCGCTTCGTAGGAGGTGGCGGTCTTTTCGTATCGGGTGGCGATGCCGCGGAACCCCTTGAGCCGGTTGAAGCAGCGCTCAACGACGTTGCGTTGGCGATAGATCTGCCGGTCGAACGCCGGTGGTCGCCCCCCGCGGCGGCCGCGGTTGTGCCGGTGTCGCTGCTGGTCGGTCTTCTCCGGGATGGTGTGCCCGATGCCGCGTTTGCGCAGGTAGGCGCGGAAGCCGCGGGAGCTGTAGGCCTTGTCGGCAATGACCTGGTCAGGCCTGCGGCGGGGGCGCCCCCGGCCAGTGCGAGGGACGCGGATGCGCTCCAGAAGAGGTCGCGCGCAGATGCTGTCGTGACGTTGCCCTGGCGTCACCAGGACTGCGAGCGGGCGCCCCTTGCCGTCGCAGGCGAGGTGGATCTTGGTCGTCAGGCCTCCTCGGGATCGGCCGAGGGCGTGATCGTCCGGTTCGTCCGGCCGCTGGCGCCCCCTTTTCGGCCGGTGGCGGCGGCGTGCTGGTGGGCGCGGACGATGGTGGAGTCGATCTGGACGAGCCAGTCGATGTCGCCGGCCGCGTCCGCTTGGGCCTGGATCTGCTGGAGGGCTCGGGTGAACACGCCGTCCAGGGCGTAGCGGCGGAAGCGGGTGTAGACCGTCTGCCATGGCCCGTAGCGTTCCGGCAGGTCACGCCAGGAGATCCCGGTCCTGATCTTGTAAACCATCCCGTTGATGACCTGCCGGTCCGACACCCGAGGCCGGCCCGTCGCAGCCCGCGGTATCAGCGGAGCGAGTAACTCCCACTCCTGATCAGTGAGTTCATGGCGACGTATCACCCCACCATGATCCACCACACGATGATCTTTGAAGACGGACCCTAGTAGCCGAAGTCCTGCGTCCACCAGGGGCCGCCCGAGCCCAGGTGGACACCGACGCCCAGCGTCTTGAAGTCGCAGTTCAGGATGTTGGCCTTGTGGCCGGGGCTGTTCATCCAGGCCTCCATGACCGCGGCCGCGTCGGCCTGGCCACGGGCTATGTTCTCGCCGCCGAGGTCGGATATCCCGGCCTCCGCGGCCCGGTCCCACGGGGTCGCCCCGTCCGGATCGGTGTGGTCGAAGAAGCCACGCGCGGCCATGTCGTCGCTGAACTTCTCGGCGAGTTTCGACAGCGCGCTGTTGGCGGAGACGGCGCTGCACCCGACCTTGGCCCGCTCCTCGTTGACCAGCGCCAGCACCTCGGCCGCGGCCTGCGCCTCGGCCGAGACCGTCACCGGGGACTCGGGCTTCTCCGGTGCCTTGGTGGCCGTCTTCGACTTGGACGGAGTGGTCTTCGGCTTCTTCGAGGGCGTGGCCTGCGGCTCCTCGGTGGCCGTCTCGGTCGGCGACGCCGACGCGGTGGAGGCGGAGGGGGAAGGCGTCGGCGAGACCGAGGGGGAGGTGGACCGGCCGGAGTCGCGGCTGGTCGACGTACCACCGCGTTCGGTGTCGGCGGCGGAGCCGGACGTGCCGCCCTGCTCGGAGGCCGAGTTGGACGGGGCGTCGGCGGCCTGCACCTTGTCGCCCGAGCCGGTGCCGCCGCCGAGCTGGTAGTTGTCGAGACCGGGCACCACGCCCGTGGCCACCGCGACGGTGCCGATGGCGACGGCCGCGGAGACGCCCAGCAGGCCCGTCTTGACCGGTGTGGCGACCTTGCGCTTGCGGCGACGGCCGGCCGCCGACCGGTTCGAGCCCGGCCGCAGGTCACCGTCGTCGGGCCGGAAGCCGTCCACCGAGAAGACCGCGGTGTCGTCGTGGGCGTACTCGTCGCCGGTGGCGTACAGGTACTCCCGGCTTCTGGCGACGGAGTCGGCGTACGCCTCCGGGTTCAGATACGGCGCGATGCCCATCGTGGGGCGCTCGTCGGCGTACGGGTCCTGCGGGGTGTGACTGTCCGCGTGCGAGCCGTGCGTCTGTGTGACCCCCGTGGCGCGGCCCGTGGCGGCGCGGCCGGCGGCGGAGCGTCGGTGGCGTCCCATGTCCTTGCCTTCCTCGTCCAAGCGGTGTTCCCGACGGTCGGCCGAAGTGCTGGGGCGACGCGCGCCTCCTGCGCCCTCTGGTCAACCTGGCTCACCCGATCGAGTGAGTTTCATATGAGAATCATTGGGTGGGGACGGTACCGCATGGCCCTGGGGGAGGAAGTGCTCCGAGCGACTTTGCCCGGTTAGGTTGCACCCATGAACGAGGATGTACGGCTGGTCGCCTGGGTGCGCGGACAAGTCCAGGGGGTGGGTTTCCGCTGGTTCACCCGGGCCAAGGCGCTGGAGATCGGCGGACTGAGTGGTTTTGCTCTCAATCTGGCCGACGGAAGGGTTCAGGTCGTCGCGGAAGGTGCCCGAGAGGGCTGTGAGGGACTGCTCGGGTGGCTCCTGGGTGACGACACGCCCGGGCGGGTGGACGGCGTCACCGAGATATGGGACACACCGCGCGGCGGCTACGACGGCTTCGCGATCCGCTGAGGAATTCGCGCGGAGCGGCCCGGAACGGACGCCGGTACATGCCAACGGCACCTGCCCCGGTGAAAAGGGGCAGGTGGTTGCCGAGAATTGCTTGCGGTGGAAGGCTCCGCACGTCAGGATGATCGCCACGCCCCGAGGGCCCCGCAGGAGTCGCAGCGCCGCCGTTCAGGCCGCGCGCCACCGGGATGCCCGCCAATACGGGGCGTGATCGTGTTGACCGTCAAACTTTTTGGTGAGACGCTGAAAGCACCCCGCGCACCTCAGCTGTTTGGCATGGATGAACGGCAGCACAACCAAGATCCTGGCAAGCACCGCGGGTGCGAATCCCTCACGACCCACACCGCTTCGGTCGGTCACTCATTGTGGAGGACCATCCATCATGGCAAAGGCGCTTCTCGGTTACGTCGGCGGCTCCGACCCGCGACTCCTCGCCGAGATGCGACGGCTCCAGCAGCGTGTACAGGACCTGGAATCCGAGCTCGGACGGATCCAGGCCGAGAACGACGCGCTGACGGCTGCCGCTTCTCACGAATCGCTTCTGGAGAGCATCGACGCACGCCAGGCGGAGCCTGCGCTCACCTGATCGCTGCACCGCTGCACAACGGCACACGCAGTGGTCGGGCGGCACATCTCACCGCGTCGGACCGCTAAGTAGTCAGAGTTTGCAAGGGACGCTTCGGCGTCCCTTCTTTCTTTCCCCCGCCTCGTCTTTCCCGCCGTCGTCCTGCTCGCTCTTTTGCTTCCCCCGCGCACCCTTTCAGTGTCTTAACGTTTGGTGTGCCCTGCGCGTTCATGGGTGAAACCGCGGGTTCATGGAGTGAGACACCCCCGGAAGGTAGAGTCCAGCGCCGTGCACCTCAAGGCCCTGACCCTCCGGGGGTTCAAGTCGTTCGCCTCTGCGACCACGCTCAGGTTCGAACCGGGGATCACGTGCGTCGTCGGACCGAACGGCTCGGGCAAGTCCAACGTCGTCGACGCGCTCAGCTGGGTCATGGGCGAACAGGGCGCGAAGTCGCTGCGCGGCGGCAAGATGGAGGACGTCATCTTCGCCGGCACCACCGGCCGTCCCCCGCTGGGCCGCGCCGAGGTGTCCCTGACCATCGACAACTCCGACGGGGCGCTGCCCATCGAGTACGCCGAGGTCACCATCACGCGGATCATGTTCCGCAACGGCGGCAGCGAGTACCAGATCAACGGTGACACCTGCCGGCTCCTCGACATCCAGGACCTGCTGTCCGACTCCGGCATCGGCCGCGAGATGCACGTCATCGTCGGCCAGGGCCAGCTCGACTCCGTCCTGCACGCCGATCCGATGGGCCGCCGCGCCTTCATCGAGGAGGCGGCGGGCGTCCTCAAGCACCGCAAGCGCAAGGAGAAGGCGCTCAGGAAACTGGACGCGATGCAGGCCAACCTCGCGCGCGTGCAGGACCTGACCGACGAACTACGGCGTCAGCTCAAGCCCCTCGGCCGTCAGGCCGCCGTCGCCCGCCGCGCCGCCGTCATCCAGGCCGACCTGCGCGACGCCCGCCTGCGCCTGCTCGCCGACGATCTCGTACGGCTGCGCGAGGCGCTGCGGACCGAGGTCGCCGACGAGGCCGCCCTCAAGGAGCGCAAGGAGGCCGCCGAGCAGGAACTGCGCAAGGCCCTCCAGCGGGAGTCCCTGCTGGAGGACGAGGTCCGCCGGCTCGCACCGCGCCTCCAGCGCGCCCAGCAGACCTGGTACGAGCTGTCCCAGCTCGCCGAGCGCGTCCGCGGCACGATCTCGCTCGCCGACGCACGCGTGAAGAGCGCCACCTCCGCGCCGCCCGAGGAACGCCGCGGCCGCGATCCCGAGGACATGGAGCGCGAGGCCGCCCGGGTCCGCGAGCAGGAGGCCGAGCTGGAGGCCGCCCTCGAAGCGGCCCAGCACGCGCTCGACGACACCGTCTCCCACCGCGCCGACCTGGAGCGGGAGCTCGCCGTCGAGGAACGGCGGCTGAAGGACGTCGCCCGGGCCATCGCCGACCGCCGTGAGGGCCTGGCCCGGCTGAACGGCCAGGTCAACGCGGCCCGTTCGCGTGCCGCCTCCGCCCAGGCAGAGATCGACCGGCTCGCCGCCGCCCGCGACGAGGCCCAGGAGCGGGCCGTCACCGCGCAGGAGGAGTACGAGGAGCTCAAGGCGGAGGTCGACGGCCTCGACGCGGGTGACCAGGAGCTCGGGGAACAGCACGAGGCGGCCAAGCGGCGGCTCGTCGAGGCGGAGGCCGCTCTCACCGCCGCCCGCGAGGCGCTCACGGGGGCCGAACGCAGCCGCGCCGCGACCCAGGCCCGCCACGAGACCCTGGCGATGGGCCTGCGCCGCAAGGACGGCACGGGCGCGCTGCTCGGCGCACGGGACCGGCTGAGCGGACTGCTCGGTCCGGCGGCCGAACTGCTGACGGTGGCGCAGGGGTACGAGGTCCCCCTCGCGGCGGCCTTCGGGGCGGCGGCGGACGCCCTCACCGTGACCGGTCCGTCCGCGGCCGCCGAGGCGATCCGCCTGCTGCGCAAGCAGGACGGGGGCCGGGCCGCGCTGTTGCTGAGCGGCGCTCCGGACGACGTACCCCAGGAGCCGCGGGGTGCCGAAGGGCCGCGGTACGCCGCCGACCTCGTCCGAGGCCCCGCCGATCTCCTGCCCGCCGTACGGCGTCTCCTGCGGGGGATCGTCGTCGTCGGCACGCTGGAGGACGCCGAGGAGGTCGTCTACGCCAGGCCCGATCTGACCGCCGTCACCGCCGAGGGCGACCTGTTGGGGGCGCACTTCGCGCACGGCGGGTCCGCCGGCGCGCCCAGTCTGCTGGAGGTGCAGGCGTCCGTCGACGAGGCCGCGGCCGAGCTCGAGGAGCTGGCCGTGCGGTGCGAGGAGTTGACCGGCGCGCAGCTCGCGGCGGGGGAGCGGCGCAAGGAGTGTGCCGCGCTCGTCGAGGAGTCGGGGGAGCGGCGGCGGGCCGCCGACCGGGAGAAGTCGGCCGTGGCCCAGCAGCTCGGGCGGCTCGCGGGACAGGCGCGGGGCGCCGCCGGTGAGGCCGAGCGGTCGACGGCGGCCGCGGCGCGGGCGCAGGAGGCGCTGGACCGGGCCGTGGAGGAGGCCGAGGAACTGGCCGAACGGCTGGCCGTCGCCGAGGAGATGCCGGTCGAGGAGGAGCCCGACACCTCCGCGCGCGACCGGCTCGCCGCGGACGGGGCCAACGCCCGGCAGACCGAGATGGAGGCGCGGCTCCAGGTCCGTACGCACGAGGAGCGGGTGAAGGGGCTGGCCGGGCGGGCCGACTCGCTGGACCGGGCCGCGCGGGCGGAACGCGAGGCACGCGCGCGTGCCGAGCAGCGGCGGGCGCGGCTGCGGCACGAGGCCGCCGTCGCGGAGGCCGTCGCCTCCGGTGCCCGCCAACTGCTCACCCATGTCGAGGTGTCGCTCGGACGGGCCGAGGCGGAGCGGGTCGCCGCCGATGCCGCCAAGGCGCGGCGCGAGCAGGAACTGGCCGCCGCCCGCACCGCCGGGCGCGACCTCAAGGCCGAGCTGGACAAGCTGACGGACTCGGTCCACCGGGGCGAGGTGCTCGGCGCCGAGAAGCGGATGCGGATCGAGCAGTTGGAGACCAAGGCGCTGGAGGAGCTGGGGGTGGAGCCCGCGGGGCTCGTCTCCGAGTACGGGCCCCACCAGCCGGTGCCGCCCTCGCCGCCCGCCGAGGGCGAGGTGTTGCCGGAGGACCCCGAGGACCCGCGCAACCAGCCGAGGCGTTTCCTGCGGGCCGAGCAGGAGAAGCGACTGCGGGCGGCCGAACGCGCCTATCAGCAACTGGGCAAGGTGAATCCGCTTGCCCTGGAGGAGTTCTCCGCGTTGGAGGAGCGGCACAAGTTCCTCAGCGAGCAGCTGGAGGACCTCAAGAAGACCCGTGCCGACCTTCTTCAGGTCGTGAAGGAGGTCGACGAGCGGGTCGAGCAGGTCTTCACCGAGGCGTTCCGGGACACCGCACGGCAGTTCGAGGGTGTGTTCAGCCGGCTCTTCCCGGGCGGCGAGGGGCGGCTGATCCTGACCGACCCCGACAACATGCTCACCACGGGCGTCGACGTCGAGGCCCGGCCGCCCGGCAAGAAGGTCAAGCGGCTCAGCCTGCTCTCCGGTGGCGAGCGGTCGCTGACCGCCGTCGCCATGCTGGTGTCGATCTTCAAGGCCCGGCCCAGCCCGTTCTATGTCATGGACGAGGTCGAGGCCGCCCTCGACGACACCAACCTGCAGCGGCTGATCCGGATCATGCAGGAGCTCCAGGAGTCCTCGCAGCTGATCGTGATCACGCACCAGAAGCGCACGATGGAGGTCGCCGACGCGCTGTACGGCGTGTCCATGCAGGGCGACGGTGTGTCGAAGGTCATCAGCCAGCGTCTGCGCTGAGCGGCCCGGAGCGGGGTATCCGAAGGCAAGCCCCGAGCGGTTCTTCAAGAGTTGAACACATGCTCCACACGTGTGTGCTGAAAGGTCACAGTCACCCCCTCTTGACTTCGACACTTGAAGGCATAGTCTCGGCTCCGTTGCTTTTACCTTCAGGTGCCACCTATCTGGAGGTGTTGATCCCGTCGGCGGCGTTGCCGACGGCCCGAGGAGTTGAACGTGACCAGCACAGAGCAGGCACAAAAGTCAGGAGCCGGGACGGCTCACCCCGATCATCTCGGGCACGTCATCTTCATCGCGGCGGCGGCCGCGATGGGCGGCTTCCTCTTCGGCTACGACAGCTCCGTCATCAACGGCGCGGTCGAGGCCATCCGGGACCGTTACGACGTCGGCTCCGCGGCCCTGGCGCAGGTCATCGCCATCGCCCTGATCGGCTGCGCCATCGGCGCCGCGACCGCCGGCCGCATCGCCGACCGCATCGGCCGCATCCGGGTCATGCAGATCGCCGCCGTGCTGTTCACGGTCAGCGCCGTCGGCTCGGCGCTGCCCTTCGCGCTGTGGGACTTCGCCGCCTGGCGGGTCGTCGGCGGCTTCGCCATCGGCATGGCCTCGGTCATCGGCCCCGCCTACATCGCGGAGGTCGCCCCGCCCGCCTACCGCGGCCGCCTCGGTTCCTTCCAGCAGGCCGCGATCGTCATCGGCATCGCGATCTCGCAGCTGGTCAACTGGGGTCTGCTGAACGCCGCCGGCGGCGACCAGCGCGGCGAGCTCATGGGCCTGGAGGCCTGGCAGGTCATGCTGGGCGTCATGGTGGTCCCGGCCGTCCTCTACGGCCTGCTCTCCTTCGCCATCCCCGAGTCCCCGCGCTTCCTGATCTCCGTCGGCAGGCGTGAGCGGGCCCGCGACATCCTGGCAGAGGTCGAGGGCGACAAGATCGACCTGGACGCCCGCGTCGCCGAGATCGAGCACGCGATGAAGAGCGAGCACAAGTCCACCTTCAAGGACCTGCTCGGCGGTTCCTTCTTCTTCAGGCCGATCGTCTGGGTCGGTATCGGCCTGTCGGTCTTCCAGCAGTTCGTCGGCATCAACGTCGCGTTCTACTACTCCTCGACGCTGTGGCAGTCGGTCGGCGTCGACCCGACGGACTCGTTCTTCTACTCCTTCACCACGTCGATCATCAACATCGTCGGCACCGTGATCGCGATGATCTTCGTGGACCGCGTCGGCCGCAAGCCGCTGGCCCTCATCGGCTCCGTCGGCATGGTCGTCGGCCTCGGGCTGGAGGCCTGGGCGTTCTCCTTCGACCTGGTCGACGGCAAGCTGCCGGCCACCCAGGGCTGGATCGCCCTGATCGCCGCCCACGTCTTCGTCCTCTTCTTCGCCCTGTCCTGGGGTGTGGTCGTCTGGGTCTTCCTCGGCGAGATGTTCCCCAACCGGATCCGTGCCGCCGCCCTCGGCGTGGCCGCCTCCGCGCAGTGGATCGCCAACTGGGCCATCACCGCGAGCTTCCCGTCGCTGGCCGACTGGAACCTCTCCGCGACCTACGTGATCTACACGGCCTTCGCCGCGCTCTCCATCCCGTTCGTCCTGAAGTACGTCAAGGAGACGAAGGGCAAGTCGCTGGAGGAGATGGGCTGAGCCTCCCGAAGAGGCCCCTGAACTCGAGGAGCCGGGCCACAACCCCGCTGCCCGCTCCTCGATACCCGTAGGACGTGCTGCCCCGGCTCACCCGTCGAGCCGGGGCAGCACGTCCTCGCAGAACAGCCGCAGTCCGCGCCACCCCTCCGCCGTCGGCATCCCGCCGGCCAGCGGATGCAGGACGAGGTTGTCGAGCCCCTGTGCCACACACTCGTCCGGTGTGAGGATCCGGTAGACACCCTCGTCCCGGAGCTCCTGGACACTGCCCGCCGCCGACCGCACCGCCGAGCGGATCTCGCCGGACTGCCAGGAGGCGTACGTCCGTGCCTCGTGCAGGAAGTGCTCGCCGTACTCGGCCCACGCCCGGTCCGGATCCTCGGCGATGTGCAGCAGCGGGGTCTCGGCGGCCGGCATCATCGTCCAGCCCTCCGTCCCGTACTCCACGAGCCGCTCCTTGTAGTACGCCTCCAGCTCCGGAAGGTGCGCGCTGGGGAAGAAGGGCAGGCCGAGCCGGGCGGCCCGGCGGGCGGCCGCCTTCGAGGAGCCGCCGACCAGCAGCAGGGGGTGCGGTGCGGAGGACGGACGCGGGGTGACCCGTACGGTACGGCCCCGGTACTCGAACTCCTCGCCGGTCCAGGCCTTGAGCAGGGTGTCGAGAAGCTCGTCCTGGAGCCGCCCGCGCCGCTTCCAGTCCACCCCCGCCCGGTCGTACTCCTCGGGCCGGTACCCGATTCCGGCGACCGTGACCAGCCGGCCGCCGCTCAGCAGGTCGAGCACCGCGATGTCCTCGGCCAGTCGCAGCGGGTCGTGCAGCGGGCCGATCACCGCCGAGACGGTGACCGCGAGCCGCCGGGTGGCGCCGAGCACGGCGCCCGCGAAGGCGAACGGCGACGGCAGCCAGTTGTTCTCGGCCCCGTGATGCTCCTCGGTCTGTACGGTCGTGACCCCGCACTCGTCGGCGTACGCGGCCATCTCCAGGGCGGCCCGGTACCGCACACCGAGCTCGGCCGGGGTCGCGCCGGGAGCGACGAGGTTGAAACGGACGACGGTGACGGGCATGGAAGGCCCCCCTTCGGCGGATGTGGGGGACCGTAGCTGACGATGTGTCAGATGGCCATGGGTCGGTACGAGCCGGCGGTACGCTCCGGCCATGACCCGAGCCGTCGTGCCGACCGATCCCCGGGGCGAGTCCGAGCGAGGGCGCGTCGCCCTCTGGCTGGACCCCGACGATCTGCGATGGCTCGCCGAGCACTGCTGCTGTCCCGCGGACGCGCCCGCGGAGGCCGAGGACCGCTGTCTGCGCCTGCGCTTCCGGGCGAGGACCGCGCTGCACAAGAGCGGGCCGACGGACTGACGCGCGGCCGGGTCGCCACCCGCACCGGCGGGGAGGGGTCACGCATACTGGACGGGTTATGGAAACCGTCATCCTTGCTGTAGTCATCGCCGTGGTCGTGCTCGGTGTGCTCGGCGGGCTCGTGGTCGGCAGCCGACGGAAGAAGTCGCTGCCCCCGCCGCCCCCCACCGCGCCCGACATCACCGCCCCTCCGGCCGAGCCGCATGTCGGCGACGAGGCCGAGACGCCGCGCGACGAACCGCGCCGCACGATAGAGGAGGTGGATCTTCCCGACGGCGGCTCGACCGGCACCGCCGTCGAGGAACCGCCCGTCGTCCCCCCTCTCGAGGTTCCCGAGCTCGAGATCCCGGAACCCACCGAGGGGCGGCTGGTCCGCCTCCGTGCCCGTCTGTCCCGCTCGCAGAACGCCCTCGGCAAGGGCCTGCTCACGCTGCTCTCCCGCGAGCACCTCGACGAGGACACCTGGGAGGAGATCGAGGACACGCTGCTCACCGCCGACGTCGGCGTGCAGCCCACCCAGGAGCTGGTCGAGCGGCTGCGCGAGCGCGTCAGGGTGCTCGGCACCCGCACCCCCGAGGAGCTGCGCAGCCTGCTGCGCGAGGAGCTGCTCACGCTGGTCGGCACCGAGGTCGACCGCACCGTGAAGACCGAGCCCGAGGAGCGCAAGCCGGGCATCGTGATGGTCGTCGGGGTCAACGGCACCGGCAAGACCACCACCACCGGCAAGCTCGCGCGCGTGCTCGTGGCCGACGGGCGGACCGTCGTCCTCGGCGCCGCCGACACCTTCCGCGCCGCCGCCGCCGACCAGCTCCAGACCTGGGGCGAGCGCGTCGGCGCACACACGGTGCGGGGCCCCGAGGCGGGCGACCCCGCCTCCGTCGCGTTCGACGCGGTGAAGGAGGGCAAGGAGATGGGGGTGGACGTCGTCCTCATCGACACCGCGGGGCGGCTGCACACCAAGACCGGGCTCATGGACGAGCTCGGCAAGGTCAAGCGGGTCGTCGAGAAGCACGCGCCGCTCGACGAGGTGCTGCTCGTCCTCGACGCCACCACCGGGCAGAACGGTCTCGTCCAGGCCCGAGTCTTCGCCGAGGTCGTGAACATCACCGGCATCGTCCTGACCAAGCTGGACGGCACGGCGAAGGGCGGCATCGTGATCGCGGTCCAGCGCGAGCTGGGCGTCCCGGTCAAGCTGATCGGACTCGGCGAGGGCGCGGACGACCTGGCGCCGTTCGAGCCGGAGGCCTTCGTGGATGCCCTTATCGGCGACTGAGGACCGTCGGTCACCGCGCATGGGCCGCGACCATCCATCGAGGTCCCACGACGGCGATCAGCCGGATCCGCGAGAGCGGCGCCGGTCCAGGCGTGAAGAAGCGAGAAGCGCCCGCCCCCAGGTGCAGTGGGAGCGGGCGCTCGGCTGTGTGCGCGCCGTACGGCTCAGGCGCGCGACCGGTGGGCGAGATAGGCCAGGGTGCCCAGCAGCAGGCGGGCCTGAGGCGGGCGGGTGGCCGAGTCCAGTGCGGGTGGGCGCAGCCAGCGCACCGGGCCGAGTCCGCCGCGGTCGGAGGGCGGGGCCGTGATGCAGGTGCCGGGGCCGAGGCCGCGCAGGTCCAGGGCGGTCGGGTCGTCCCAGCCCATGCGGTAGAGCAGCCCGGCCAGTTCGGCGGCGGCGCCGGGCGCGACGAAGAACTGGGTGCGGCCCTCGGGGGTGGCGGTGACCGGGCCGAGGGGGAGACCCATGCGCTCCAGCCGGACCAGGGCGCGACGGCCGGCGGGCTCGGCGACGTCGATCACGTCGAACGCGCGCCCGACGGGCAGCATGACCGCGGCGCCCGGGAACTCCGACCAGGTCCTGCTCACGTCGTCGAGCGTGGCCCCGGCGGGGACCCGGGGGGCGAACGCCAGGGGATGAGCGCCCGGTTCGCGACAGTCGGAGCGGCCGCACGAGCAGGCGCCCGCCGCGGCCCGCGCGCCGGGCACCGCGTCCCAGCCCCACAGTCCCGTGAACTCGGCGACGGCGGTGCACTCGGACGAGCGACCGCGCCTGCGCGCGCCGGAGCGGATCTCGCGAATGCCGCCGATCGTGAAGCCCATGCCCCCTCCAACGGGTTCGACGCGCGATGGTTACGCAGCGATCGATCGTCGTGACTCTGTGTGCTTCCGCTTCCCGTCGACCGCTCGATCCAGGCAGCGCCTGGAAGCGCTCCGGGTGGTGTGCCGGGCGGTGCGCGCCCCTGAGTGCTTCGCTCCACCCACTCCCGGCTGTCCTATGTCAAGTGAATCGCGTACGAGCCGCCGGGAGTTCATTCGAAGGGGTGGCGAATGGTGGCGTTTCCGGGATCCTCGTGGCCGGAGCCGTGATCGTAGGATTACTTTGAGTGTGCGGGTCCTGGAGGCACATGCGCTTGTGGGTATGCCGGAGGCAAGTCGGCTTTCCGTTCGAAGGGTGACAAGTACCGTACGGCAGGCCGTATTTACCGGCATTCTGATAAGGCTTGGCGCACTCAGTGACAAGTGGTCTCAGGGATGGGGGCGTTCCAGTGAGCGGCAACGGCGGAAGCGGAAACAACGCTGCGGGTGGGGACAAGCGCCCGAACGAGCTGCTCTCTTCGTGGTTCGTGCGCAGCGGCTGGTCGAAGGGTGAACTCGCCCGTCAAGTCAACCGCCGCGCGCGTCAGTTGGGCGCCAACCACATCTCCACGGACACCTCGCGCGTGCGTCGCTGGCTGGACGGCGAGAACCCCCGCGAGCCCATCCCGAGGATCCTGTCCGAGCTGTTCTCCGAGCGGTTCGGCTGTGTCGTCTCCGTCGAGGACCTCGGGCTGCGCGCCGCGCGCCAGGCGCCCTCCGTGACCGGCGTCGACCTGCCGTGGACGGCCCCGCAGACGGTGGCCCAGCTCAGCGAGTTCTCCCGCAGCGATCTGATGCTGGCGCGGCGCGGCTTCCTCGGGACCTCGCTCGCGCTGTGCGCGGGCCCGTCCCTCATCGAGCCCATGCAGCGCTGGCTCGTCCCCTCGCCGCCGGCCCCGCTCGAGGAACCGGACTCGATGCCGACCAGCCGGGCCCGCGGCCGGCTCTCCCGGCCCGAGCTGGACCTGCTGGAGTCCACCACCGTGATGTTCCGGCAGTGGGACGCCCAGTGCGGCGGCGGGCTGCGCCGCAAGGCGGTCGTCGGGCAGCTGCACGAGGTGACGGACCTCCTCCAGGAGCCGCAGCCCGAGTCCACCGCGAGAAGGCTCTTCAAGGTCGCCGCCGAACTGGCGGAGCTCGCGGGCTGGATGAGCTACGACGTGGGGCTCCAGCCCACCGCGCAGAAGTACTTCGTGCTCGCCCTGCACGCGGCGAAGGAGGCCGGCGACCGGCCGCTCGGCAGTTACGTGCTGTCCAGCATGAGCCGCCAGATGATCCACCTCGGCCGGCCCGAGGACGCCCTGGAACTGATCCACCTCGCGCAGTACGGCAGCCGGGACTGCGCGAGCCCGCGCACCCAGTCGATGCTGTATGCGATGGAGGCCCGCGCCTACGCCAACATGGGGCAGCCCGGCCGGTGCAAACGGGCGGTGCGGATGGCCGAGGACACCTTCGCCGAATCGGACGAGTGGGACGAGCCGGACCCCGACTGGATCCGCTTCTTCTCCGAGGCCGAGCTCTACGGCGAGAACAGTCACTCGTTCCGCGACCTCGCCTATGTCGCCGGCCGCAGCCCCACCTACGCCTCGCTGGCCGAGCCCCTGATGCGCAAGGCCGTGCGGCTGTTCGAGGGCGACCACGACCACCAGCGGTCGTATGTGCTGAACCTGATCGGCATGGCCACGGTGCACCTCCTCCAGCGCGAGCCCGAGCAGAGCGCCACCCTCGCCACCCAGGCCATGAAGGAGGCCAAGAAGGTGCGCTCCGAGCGCGTCAACACTCGTATCCGAAAGACCGTCGACAGCGCCGTACGCGATTTCGGGGATCTCTCCGAGGTCGTGGACCTGACCGAGCGCCTCACCATCGAGCTGCCGGAGACGGCCGAAGCGGTCTGATCCGGCTGATCCACAGAGCACACCCTGGTCTCCGGCCGCGGCCGGCCCTCCCGAACTGCCCGACTCGGCTCCCCCATGCCAGGTCATTCGGAAGGCCGCCCGCGGCCGGTTTATTGCGTTCTCCGAAGGTTGCGCCACGATAACGATCCATTCGACGAACATCAGCCAGTTCATCGAGGCGTAACGCACGAGGCGCCTTCGTCACAGCGGCGAAACAACGAGGGGCGTCCACCGAAACCGCGCTGCGCGAATCTCATGGCGCATAACCGGCCCACCCCTCACGACCCGCTCTGGCTTCGCCCGCACGGGGCCGTACCTACGACGAGGAGACGCCGATGGCAGCAGCCATCACGCTTGCGGCGGACGCACCCACGCTGTCGTCCGCGAACACAGGCTTCATGCTCATCTGTTCCGCCCTGGTGCTGATCATGACTCCGGGCCTCGCCTTCTTCTACGGAGGCATGGTCCGCGTCAAGAGCACGCTCAATATGCTGATGATGAGTTTCATCAGCATCGGCATCGTCACCATCCTGTGGGTGTTGTACGGCTTCTCCCTCGCTTTCGGCACCGACTCCGGCAGCCTCATCGGCTGGAATTCCGACTGGGTCGGTCTCAGCAACATCGGCCTGACGGAGCTGTGGGACGGCTACACCATCCCGATCTTCGTGTTCATGGTCTTCCAGATGATGTTCGCGATCATCACGCCCGCCCTGATAAGCGGTGCGCTGGCCGACCGCGTCAAGTTCTCCGCGTGGGCGCTGTTCGTCGCCCTGTGGGCCACGGTCGTCTACTTCCCGGTCGCGCACTGGGTCTGGGGCGCCGGCGGCTGGGCCTTCGAGCTGGGTGTCATCGACTTCGCCGGTGGTACGGCGGTGCACATCAACGCCGGTGCCGCAGCCCTCGGCGTGATCCTCGTCATCGGCAAGCGCGTCGGGTTCAAGAAGGACCCGATGCGCCCGCACAGCCTGCCGCTGGTCATGCTCGGCGCCGGTCTGCTGTGGTTCGGCTGGTTCGGCTTCAACGCCGGCTCGTGGCTCGGCAACGACGACGGCGTCGGCGCGCTGATGTTCGTCAACACGCAGGTCGCCACCGCCGCCGCCATGCTGGCCTGGCTCGTCTACGAGAAGATCCGGCACGGCGCGTTCACCACGCTGGGCGCCGCCTCCGGCGCTGTCGCCGGTCTGGTCGCCATCACCCCCTCGGGCGGTGCGGTCACCCCGCTCGGCGCGATCGCCGTCGGTGCCATCGCCGGACTCCTGTGCGCCATGGCCGTCGGCCTGAAGTACAAGTTCGGCTACGACGACTCGCTCGACGTCGTCGGCGTCCACCTGGTCGGCGGTGTCGTCGGCTCCCTGCTGATCGGCTTCTTCGCCAGCGGCAAGGGCCAGTCCACGGCGACCGGTGTCTTCTACGGCAACCACTCCTTCGACCAGCTGTGGAAGCAGTGCGCCGGTGTCTTCGCCGTCCTCGCCTACTCGCTGGTGGTCTCCGCGATCCTCGCCTTCCTCCTCGACAAGACCATCGGCATGCGGGTCTCCGAGGACGACGAGGTGGCCGGCATCGACCAGGCCGAGCACGCCGAGACCGCATACGACTTCAGCGGGGCCGGCGGCGGCGCCGCCCGCACGACCGCCCTCCCGACCGCGGTCACCGACGCGAGCAAGAAGGTGGACGCATGAAGCTCATCACCGCCGTCGTGAAGCCCCACCGGCTCGACGAGATCAAGGAAGCCCTTCAGGCCTTCGGCGTCCACGGTCTGACGGTCACCGAGGCCAGCGGTTACGGTCGTCAGCGGGGACACACCGAGGTCTACCGCGGCGCCGAGTACACGGTCGACCTCGTTCCCAAGATCCGCATCGAGGTGCTGGCCGAGGACGACGACGCCGAGCAGCTGATCGACGTCATCGTCAAGGCGGCCCGGACCGGCAAGATCGGTGACGGCAAGGTCTGGTCCCTCCCGGTCGAGACGGCCGTACGGGTCCGCACCGGCGAGCGCGGCCCGGACGCGCTCTGACGGCAGAACAGAACAGGAGTCGCTGGGTGACGAGTACGGACGTGCGCAAGGATGCAGAGGACTCGGGACCCAGCGGCTACGCGGCGGCCCGGCTGCGCCTCCTCACCGAGGGGGCGCGGTCCGGGCCGCCGCGCCGTTCCGCCCTCGCGGAACTGACCGACGACTGGCTGTCGGGGCTCTTCACCGCCGGTACCGAGGACCTGAAGGGCGTGTCCCTGGTCGCCGTCGGCGGCTACGGCCGGGGCGAGCTGTCCCCGCGCAGCGACCTGGACCTCCTCCTGCTGCACGACGGCGCCGACCCCAAGGCGGTCGCCGCCCTCGCCGACCGGCTCTGGTACCCCGTGTGGGACCTGGGCCTCGCACTGGACCACTCCGTCCGCACCCCGGCCGAGGCCCGCAAGACCGCCGCGGAGGACCTCAAGGTCCAGCTCGGCCTCCTCGACGCCCGCCACCTCGTCGGGGACCCCGGTCTCACGGCGGGACTGCGTACGGCCGTCCTCGCCGACTGGCGCAACCAGGCGCCCAAGCGCCTCCCCGAGCTCCAGGAACTCTGCGTCGAGCGCGCCGAACGCCAGGGCGAGCTCCAGTACCTGCTGGAGCCGGACCTGAAGGAGGCGCGGGGCGGGCTGAGGGACGCCACCGCGCTGCGGGCCGTCGCCGCCTCCTGGCTGGCCGACGCGCCCCGCGAGGGCCTCGACGACGCCCGGCGCCGGCTCCTCGACGTGCGGGACGCCCTGCACCTGGCCACCGGCCGCGCCACCGACCGCCTGGCCCTCCAGGAACAGGACCAGGTGGCCGCCGAGCTCGGCCTGCTGGACGCCGACACGCTGCTGCGGCAGGTGTACGAGGCGGCCCGCGTCATCTCGTACGCGAGTGATGTCACCTGGCGCGAAGTGGGGCGCGTGCTGCGCTCACGCGCCGTGCGGCCGCGGCTGCGCGCCATGCTGGGCGGCGGTGCCAAGCCCGCCACCGAACGGTCCCCGCTGGCCGAGGGAGTGGTGGAGCAGGACGGCGAGGTGGTGCTCGCCCGTGCCGCACGCCCCGAACGCGACCCCGTGCTCCCGCTGCGCGCCGCGGCCGCCGCCGCGCAGGCCGGTCTCCCGCTCTCCCTGCACGCCGTACGGCGCCTCGCCGCCACCGTGCGCCCGCTGCCCACGCCCTGGCCCGCCGAGGCCCGTGAGCAGCTCGTGACCCTGCTCGGCTCGGGCCAGCCCACCATCGAGGTCTGGGAGGCGCTGGAGGCCGAGGGCCTGATCACGCGGCTGCTGCCCGACTGGGAGCGGGTGCGCTGCCGCCCGCAGCGCAACGCCGTGCACATCTGGACCGTCGACCGGCACCTCATCGAGACCGCCGTCCGCGCCTCCGAGTTCACCCGCCGGGTCAGCCGCCCCGACCTTCTGCTGGTCTCCGCGCTGCTGCACGACATCGGCAAGGGCTGGCCCGGCGACCACTCGGTCGCGGGCGAGATCATCGCCAAGGACGTCGCCGCCCGGATCGGCTTCGACCGCGCCGACGTGGCCGTCCTCTCCACGCTCGTACGGCATCACCTGCTGCTGATCGAGACGGCCACCCGGCGCGACCTGGAGGACCCGGCCACGGTCCGCTCGGTCGCCGAGGCGGTCGGCTCGCAGAGCACCCTGGAGCTGCTGCACGCGCTCACCGAGGCGGACGCGCTGGCCACCGGCCCCGCCGCCTGGTCGTCCTGGCGAGGTTCGCTCGTGGCGGACCTGGTCAAGCGGGTGGCGGCGGTGCTCGCCGGGGACGAGCCGGACGAGCCCGACGCCGCCGCGCCCACCGCCGAGCAGGAACGGCTCGCCATCGAGGCGGTCGCCACCGGCAGCCCGGTGCTGGCCCTGCGCGCCCAGACCGAGCCCCCCGCGGAGGACCGGCCGGCGGACGACCCCGAGCCGCTCGGTGTGGAACTGCTCATCGCCGTCCCCGACCAGGCGGGCGTGCTGCCCGCGGTGGCCGGCGTCCTCGCCATGCACCGGCTGACCGTTCGCACCGCCGAGCTGCGCGCCCTGGACCTGCCGACCGGGGTCGAGGGCTCCGTCCTGCTGTTGAACTGGAGGGTCGCCGCCGAGTACGGCTCCCTGCCCCAGGCCGCCCGGCTGCGCGCCGACCTCGTACGCGCCCTGGACGGCTCGCTGGACATCGCCGGACGGCTCGCGGAACGGGACGCCGCCTACCCCCGCCGGCGGGGCGTGGTCGCGCCTCCGTCGCGGGTGACGGTGGCCCCGGCGGCCTCCCGGCACGCGACGGTCATCGAGGTACGCGCGCAGGACGCGCCGGGGCTGCTGTTCCGGATCGGCCGGGCCCTGGAGGACGAGGGACTGCGGGTCCGCAGCATGCACGTCTCGACCCTCGGCGCGAACGCGGTGGACGCGTTCTACGTCACCGGGGCCGAGGGTGCGCCGCTGCCCGGCGACGAGGCCGCCTCGGTGACCCGCAAGCTGGAGGAGACACTGCGGGCGTGACCGTGTGCCGCGTGGCACGCGTCCCCGCCCGCTGATTGCAGCAGGCGGGGACGAATGTCTTGCGCGGCCGGATACCCTGGAAGACGCTCAGACTGCCCCCGACTCCGAGGACCGACGCCGCCGTGTTCGATACTCTTTCCGATCGCCTTTCAGCGACCTTCAAGAACTTGCGCGGCAAGGGGCGCTTGAGCGAAGCGGACATCGACGCCACGGCGCGCGAGATCCGCATCGCACTCCTCGAAGCGGACGTGGCCCTGCCGGTCGTCCGCACGTTCATCAAGAACGTCAAGGAACGCGCTCTCGGCGCCGATGTCTCCAAGGCGCTGAACCCCGCCCAGCAGGTCCTGAAGATCGTCAACGAGGAACTCGTCACGATCCTCGGTGGCGAGACCCGGCGGCTGCGGTTCGCCAAGCAGCCGCCGACCGTGATCATGCTCGCCGGCCTTCAGGGTGCCGGTAAGACCACCCTCGCCGGCAAGCTCGGCCGCTGGCTGAAGGAGCAGGGCCACTCGCCGCTGCTCGTCGCCTGTGACCTCCAGCGCCCCAACGCCGTCAACCAGCTCAGCGTCGTCGCCGAGCGCGCCGGTGTGGCCGTGTACGCCCCGCAGCCCGGTAACGGGGTGGGCGACCCGGTCCAGGTCGCCAAGGACTCGATCGAGTTCGCCAAGACCAAGGTCCACGACATCGTGATCGTGGACACCGCGGGACGGCTCGGCATCGACGCCGAGCTGATGCGGCAGGCCGCGGACATCCGCGACGCCGTCTCGCCCGACGAGATCCTCTTCGTCGTCGACGCGATGATCGGTCAGGACGCGGTCAACACGGCCGAGTCCTTCCGTGACGGCGTCGGCTTCGACGGTGTCGTGCTGTCGAAGCTCGACGGCGACGCCCGCGGTGGCGCGGCCCTGTCGATCGCCTCGGTGACCGGCAAGCCGATCATGTTCGCGTCGAACGGCGAGAAGCTCGACGAGTTCGACGCGTTCCACCCCGACCGGATGGCCTCCCGCATCCTCGACATGGGTGACCTGCTCACCCTGATCGAGCAGGCGGAGAAGACGTTCAGTCAGGAAGAGGCCGAGAAAATGGCCTCCAAGCTGGCGTCCAAGAAGGGCCAGGACTTCACCCTGGACGACTTCCTGGCCCAGATGGAGCAGGTCAGGAAGATGGGCAGCATCAGCAAGCTGCTCGGCATGCTGCCCGGCATGGGCCAGATCAAGGACCAGATCGCCAACCTCGACGAGCGTGACGTCGACCGTACGGCCGCGATCATCAAGTCGATGACCCCGGCCGAGCGCCACGAGCCGACGATCATCAACGGCTCGCGCCGCGCCCGTATCGCCAAGGGTTCAGGCGTCGAGGTCAGCGCGGTGAAGGGCCTGGTCGAGCGGTTCTTCGAGGCCCGCAAGATGATGTCCCGGATGGCCCAGGGCGGCGGCATGCCCGGGATGCCGGGGGTGCCGGGCATGGGTGGCGGCGCGGGCCGGCAGAAGAAGCAGCCGAAGCAGGCCAAGGGCAAGCAGCGCTCCGGCAACCCGATGAAGCGCAAGCAGCAGGAGCTGGAGGAGGCCCAGCGCCGCGAGGCCCAGGCCCAGGGCGGCAACGCGCTCGGGCTGCCGCAGCAGGGCGCCCAGGACTTCGAGCTGCCGGACGAGTTCAAGAAGTTCATGGGCTGACGGCCCGCCGCGGGTGGCTCGGCGCCGAGCCGAGCCCGTCCGTACGCCGTGTGGGGCGCTCTTCCGTTCGCGGAGGGGCGCCCCACACGGCGTACGGACGGGAAGCGGCCGCGCGCGAGGAGGCGGACGCGCACCGGCGCACGGCCGCACGGGCGTCACGCGGCCGGCGAAGGCCCACGGGGAGGCGTGCTCCTCGGGAGGCGTGCTCCTCGGCAGACGCGGGAGACGCGGGAGCTTCAGGGAGTCCGCGCGATCAGGTACCGGAACACGTTCGGCATCCACACCGTCCCGTCCGCGCGCCGGTAGGGGTGCAGCGCCTCGGTGAGTTCCTTGTCGACCTGCGCCTGGTCCGTCGCCGCGACCGCCGCGTCGAACAGCCCGGTGGACAGCAGGCCCTTCAGGGCGCTCTCCACGTCGGCGTACCCGAAGGGGCAGGCCACCCGCCCCGATCCGTCCGGCCGCAGACCGGCCCGCCCGGCGACCTCCTCCAGGTCGTCGCGCAGCGCCGGGCGCAGCCGGACCGTGCCGCCGCGCAGCGGCTCGGCCAGCTTGGTCGCGATCCGCAACACCGCGGACGTGGCACAGCGTTCCGGCGGTCCCCAGCCGACGAGCACCACCGGCGCCCCGCGCGCGGCGAGCGGTGTCGTGGCCGCGAGCGGACCGCCGAGCCCGTCCGCGTCGCCCGCGCGACACCCGATCGGCTCGAACGCGGTCACCAGGTCGTACGCGCGCGTGCCCGGGCCGGCCGTGTCCTTCGGCAACCGGTCCGTGAGGCGGATGCCGGCACCGTCCCCGCGCGCGCCATCGGCCCGCTCCCCGGACTCCTTCGGCAGCAGGCGCTCGCGCGCGAGGGCCAGCCGTTCGGGTGAGGAGGGTTCGACACCGGTGAGGGCCGCCGCGCCCCTGGAGGCCGCCATCAGCAGGGCGAGCCCCGAGCCGCAGCCGAGGGCGAGGAGCCTGGTGCCGGGCCCCACGTCCAGTCGCTCGTAGACGGCCTCGTAGAGCGGGACCAGCATCCGCTCCTGGATCTCCGACCAGTCACGCGCGCGTGCACCCGGGTCCGCGCGGGGCGTCGGCCCCGCGAGTGGCAGGTGCTGCCGCACGAGCGTAGGTGTCATGGATAAGCGCCCCAATCCGCCGAGAGTTGCCGCAGTAACCGATCAGGTGGCCCCCGTGCAGTGCGCTCGCACTTCCCCCGTATGCCAGGTAACTCCCCGTACGCGACGGCGTCCAGGGGTCTCGGGCCCCCGCTTGTGCGCCGGCTGTGCCTGTGGCGAGAATTCACATTCCGGCAACTTGGGGCCGTACCATCGCGCCATGGCAAAGGCTCCCGTTCTCACCCCGCGGGCGGACGACTTCCCCCGCTGGTACCAGGATCTGATCAACAAGGCGGAACTGGCCGACAACGGACCAGTGCGCGGCACCATGGTGATCCGACCGTACGGTTACGGACTGTGGGAGCGGATGCAGGCGGAGATGGACGCCCGCATCAAGGAGACGGGCACCGAGAACGCGTACTTCCCGCTGCTGATCCCGCAGTCCTACCTCACGCGCGAGGCGGACCATGTCGAGGGATTCGCGCCCGAGTTGGCCGTGGTGACGCACGGGGGCGGCAAGGAGCTGGAGGAGCCGGCGGTCGTCCGGCCCACCTCCGAGACCATCGTCAACGAGTACTTCTCGAAGTGGGTGCAGAGCTACCGCGACCTGCCCCTGCTGATCAACCAGTGGGCCAACGTGGTCCGTTGGGAGCTGCGGCCCCGCCTCTTCCTGCGGACCTCCGAGTTCCTCTGGCAGGAGGGGCACACCGCGCACGCCACGTACGAGGAGGCCCGCGACTTCGCCGCGCGCATCCAGCGCGAGGTCTACGGCGACTTCCTGGAGAACGTCCTCGCGATCGACTTCGTCTCCGGCCGCAAGACGGTCAAGGAGCGCTTCGCGGGCGCCGTCAACACCCTCACCCTCGAGAGCATGATGGGCGACGGCAAGGCCCTCCAGATGGTCACCAGCCATGAGCTGGGCCAGAACTTCGCCAAGGCCTTCAACACCCGGTACCTGACGAAGGAGGGCACCCAGGAACTGGTCTGGCAGACCTCCTGGGGTTCGACGACCCGCATGATCGGCGCCCTGGTGATGACGCATGGCGACGACGACGGGCTGCGGGTGCCGCCGCGACTGGCCCAGGTCCAGGTCGTCGTTCTCGCGATCAAGGGCGACGAGGCGGTTCTGGCCAAGGTCCGCGAGCTGGGCGACCGGCTGAAGGCGGCGGGGCTCCGCGTCCGGGTGGACGACCGTACCGACGTCCCCTTCGGGCGGCGCGCGGTCGACTGGGAGCTCAAGGGCGTGCCCGTCCGTGTCGAGATCGGCCCCCGTGACCTGGAGAACGGCACCGCGATGCTGGCCCGGCGCATCCCGGGAGGCAAGGAGCCGGTGGCGATCGACGCGATCGAGGCCCTGCTGCCCGCCGTGCTCGAAGAGGACCAGGCGCTGCTGCTGAAGCACTCCCGTGAGCGCCGCGAATCCCGCACGACGGACGTCTCGACGATCGAGGAGGCGGCCGAGGCGGCCGTCGCCGGCGGCTGGGCGCGCATCCCGTGGGCGACGCTCGGCGAAGAAGGCGAGGCCAGGCTGGCCGAGCAGTCGCTGACCGTGCGCTGTCTGATCGCGGAGGACGGGTCGGTGCCGGACGACGGGGACGCCCCCGGTAACGTCGCCGTCGTCGCGCGCGCTTACTGAGACGGCGCCCTCCGCCCACGAGAGCGACCGAAACGTCTCTTGCGCCCCTGCGGAACATCCCTACCCCGGCGTGCGGACATCGTCTACACGCCGGGTCGTACGTGGGCCTACGCACCACCTTGGTAGGAGCTGTGAGGCTTCTCCGCAGATCAGCGCACCCGCCCTCGTCAGGACGCATCAGCGGCAACTGACGGGTACGTGCAAATTATTTGGGATGGCCCGGAATAGGAACACTGGGGCACCCCCGCTCGTTGTCATTACGTGAGCACGACACAGACACCACCTGTTCTCGCCGCAGAGCTGGCAGAGGCGTGGGCCGACATTCAGCGGTACCACCCCGAACTGCCGGATCTTGCCGCGCCAGAGTCCCTGATCGGGGAGTCGTCGTCCGCCTGCGGTCACGAGCTCTCCTTCGAGCGACTGCTTCACGAGGCAGTCCATGGCATCGCCGCCGCCCGCGGCGTGCGCGACACCTCCCGCGCCGGCCGCTACCACAACCGCAGATTCCTCGCGATCGCCGAGGAACTGGGGCTGGACCACCCCGAGGAGCCCCACCCCAGCAGCGGCTTCTCCCTGGTCACGCTCAACCCCGAGGCCAAGCGGCGCTACCGCCCGACGATCGAGCGCCTCCAGCGGGCCCTCAAGGCCCATCTGGCGGCCACCTCCTCCGACACCACTCGCAGCTTCCGCGGTCCGGCGGCCCGGCACGGCTCCTCCGGCGGCGGCGTCCGGGTCAAGGCCGTGTGCGACTGCGGCCGCAACGTGCGGGTCGTACCGTCGGTCCTGGCCCAGGCGCCGATCGTGTGCGGGGGCTGCGGCAAGCCGTTCCGGATCCCGGAGATCGCGGGCGCGGCCTAGGCGCCTGCCGTCATGCACCGGCATCTCGTGGCTGCCGGTTCAGCGTGATGCGGGGGGCCGTCGAAGGCGGCACCCCGCAAGCGCCGGGCGTTCCTCCCGCATGCCCGGAAACCACCCGCGGCCGGAAGGGACCCGCGCGGTGTGGCACAATGGCTAGCTGTACTCGACAGTCGCACAGGACCCCTCTCTCCTCCGGCTGACGCGTCCATCGGGCACTCGGGTACCGCAACCCCACGCGGCCATCTCGCCGTGCCCAACCACGTCAAGACCAGGAGACACCACTTCCGTGGCAGTCAAGATCAAGCTGAAGCGTCTGGGCAAGATCCGCGCGCCTCACTACCGCATCGTCGTCGCCGACTCCCGCACCCGTCGTGACGGTCGTGCGATCGAGGAGATCGGCAAGTACCAGCCGACGTACCACCCGTCGATCATCGAGGTCGACGCCGACCGCGTGGCGTACTGGCTGGGTGTCGGCGCGCAGCCGACCGAGCCGGTGCTCGCCATTCTGAAGAAGACCGGCGACTGGCAGAAGTTCAAGGGCGAGCCCGCCCCGGCGCCGCTGCTCGTCGCCGAGCCGAAGAAGGCTCGCCCCGTGTTCGAGGCCCTCGGTGGCGACGACTCGGGCAAGGGTGAGGCCATCACCCAGAAGAAGAAGGCTGAGAAGAAGGACGAGGCTGCCGCCGAGTCCGAGTCGACCGAGGCCTGAGCAGCATGCTCGAAGAGGCGCTTGAGCACCTCGTGAAGGGCATCGTCGACAACCCCGACGATGTGCAGGTCGCCTCGCGCAACCTGCGCCGCGGGCGGGTGCTCGAGGTCCGGGTCCACCCCGACGACCTCGGCAAGGTGATCGGCCGCAACGGTCGCACCGCACGCGCTCTGCGCACCGTCGTGGGCGCCATCGGCGGCCGTGGCGTCCGCGTCGACCTCGTCGACGTGGATCACGTCCGCTGACGCGTTTCGCAGCACCGGCTCGGGCCGGGGAGGGCCACTGGCCCTCCCCGGCCCGTAGTCGTTACGGCAGTCGTGATGACAGGTACGACAGGTACTCAGGTACGACAGGAGATCTTCAGAAGTGCAGCTCGTAGTCGCGCGGATCGGCCGCGCCCACGGCATCAAGGGCGAGGTCACCGTCGAGGTACGCACCGACGAGCCGGAGCAGCGGCTCGCGCCCGGCGCCGTCCTGGCCACGGACCCGGCCTCGACCGGCCCGCTGACCATCGAGACCGGCCGCGTCCACAGCGGTCGTCTCCTCCTGCGCTTCGAGGGGGTGCGGGACCGCACCGCCGCCGAAGCCCTGCGCAACACCCTCCTGATCGCCGAGATCGATCCCGCGGAGCTGCCCGAGGAGGAGGACGAGTACTACGACCACCAGCTGATGGACCTGGACGTGGTCACCAAGGACGGCCTCGAGGTCGGCCGGATCACCGAGATCTCGCATCTGCCCTCCCAGGACCTCTTCATCGTCGAGCGGCCCGACGGCAGCGAGGTGATGATCCCCTTCGTGGAGGCGATCGTCACCGAGATCGACCTCGAGGAGCAGCGGGCCGTCATCGACCCGCCGCCCGGTCTGATCGACGACCAGGCCGAGATCGCGTCCGCGCGGGACGCCGCCGAGGCCGACGACGAGGACGATGACCAGGGCACGGACGGGGACGCGGACACGGACGGGGACCGGTCGTAATGCGCCTCGACGTTCTCACGATCTTCCCCGAGTACCTCGACCCGCTGAACGTCTCCCTGGTCGGCAAGGCACGCGCGCGTGGCCGGCTGGACGTTCAGGTGCACGACCTGCGGGAGTGGACGTACGACCGGCACAACACGGTCGACGACACCCCCTACGGCGGCGGACCCGGCATGGTCATGAAGACCGACCCCTGGGGCGACGCCCTCGACACCGTCCTGGCCGACGGCTACGAGCGGGGCTCGCATGCGCCCGCGATCGTCGTCCCGACCCCCAGCGGCCGGCCCTTCACCCAGGAACTCGCGGTCGAGCTCTCCGAGCGCCCCTGGCTGATCTTCACCCCGGCCCGCTACGAGGGCATCGACCGGCGGGTCATCGACGAGTACGCCACCCGGATACCCGTCTACGAGGTCTCCATCGGCGACTACGTCCTGGCCGGCGGGGAGGCCGCCGTCCTGGTCGTCACCGAGGCCGTGGCGCGCCTCCTGCCCGGCGTGCTCGGCAACGCCGAGTCCCACCGCGACGACTCCTTCGCCCCCGGCGCCATGGCCAACCTGCTGGAGGGCCCCGTCTACACCAAGCCGCCCGCCTGGCGCGGCAGGGAGATCCCCGAGGTGCTGCTCAGCGGCCACCACGGCAAGATCGCCCGCTGGCGCCGGGACGAGGCCCTGCGGCGCACGACGGCCAACCGGCCCGACCTGATCGAGCGCTGCGAGCCGAAGACCTTCGACAAGAAGGACCGCGAGATGCTCTCCATCCTGGGCTGGACGCCCGACCCGGAGGGTGCGCCGTACGGTCGATTTTGGCGCAGGACCGACGGCGTGGAACAATAGGTCGCTGTTGTGCGCCGTCCGGTGTGCGCCCCTGCCGCAGGGGGACACGACGCCCGCCTCGACGGGCACACGGCACTCAATCTTCGAACATCTAGTTCCGTTGATGACCTGTGGCATCAGCGAAGAAAGCAGACGAAATGTCTCACCTGCTCGACTCTGTCGACGCCGCGTCGCTGCGCAGCGACGTCCCGGCCTTCCGCCCGGGTGACACCGTCAACGTCCACGTCCGCGTCATCGAGGGCAACCGCTCCCGTGTGCAGCAGTTCAAGGGCGTAGTCATCCGCCGCCAGGGCGCCGGTGTCCGCGAGACCTTCACGGTCCGCAAGGTCTCCTTCTCCGTCGGCGTCGAGCGCACCTTCCCGGTGCACACCCCGATCGTCGAGAAGATCGAGCTCGTCACCCGCGGTGACGTGCGTCGCGCCAAGCTCTACTACCTGCGCGAGCTGCGCGGCAAGGCCGCGAAGATCAAGGAGAAGCGCGACAACTGAGTGCCTTCAGGGGTTCATAGAGCGGCCGGATAGCATCTGGCCCCGATGGACACCGAAGCTCAGCCGACGACGGAGCGCGACCGCTCCTCCCACCCTTCCGTTCCCGCGGACGTCTCCCAGGAGACCGCGGAGACGGAAGGACCGGAGGGACGGTCGCGTTTCGCGTTGGCGGGGCGGATCACGGAGTGGCTCCCGGGCGGCCGGATCAGTCTCACCCTGCTGATCTGCCTGCTGTTTTTGCTGGTCCTCAACGCTTTCGTGGCGCAACCATTCCAGATTCCCAGCGGATCCATGGAAAACGGATTGAGGATCGGCGACCGCGTTCTCGTAAATAAGTTGGCGTACCGTTTCGGTGCCGAGCCGCGGCGCGGCGATGTCGTCGTGTTCGACGGCACCGGGTACTTCGGGAACTTCGACTACATCAAGCGCGTCGTGGGTGTAGGGGGAGATCACGTGGTCTGCTGCGACAAGGAGGGGAGGATCAAGGTGAACGGCCGGTCGGTCGACGAGTCGACGTTCCTGTATCCCGGCGACGACGCGTCCACGGTGGACTTCGACGTGGTCGTGCCCGAGGGCACCCTGTTCCTCCTCGGTGACCATCGCAGCCACTCCAGCGACTCCCGGGACCACCTCGGTTCACCGGGCGGCGGCATGATCCCCGTCGGCCGTGTGATCGGCCGCGCCGACTGGATCCTCTGGCCCTACGCGCACCTCACCCGCCTGCCCCGCCCGAGCGCCTACGCGCGCGTGCCCGGCGCGGAGGGTGCCCATGGGTAACCGCGGAAGGCCGCGCGGCATCCCGACCAGCGCCGCGGACAACCTGCTGCCCACCGGCGCCCGGCGCACCTCCAGCTCCGGCAGCGGTCGCACGCGCGCGGAACGGCGCAAGCTCCAGCGCAAGGTCAAGCGCAAGCGCAGGCGCTCGGCCGTCCGGGAGATACCGCTGCTGGTCGGTGTGGCCGTCCTGATAGCCCTGGTCCTGAAGACCTTTCTGGTGCAGGCCTTCGTGATCCCGTCCGGCTCCATGGAGCAGACGATCCGGATCGGCGACCGTGTCCTGGTCGACAAGTTCACCCCGTGGTTCGGCTCCAAGCCCGAGCGCGGGGACGTCGTCGTCTTCAAGGACCCCGGCGGCTGGCTCAACGACGAGCAGACCACCGCCAAGAAGGAGGACCCGGTCGTCGTCAAGCAGATCAAGGAAGGGCTCACCTTCATCGGTCTGCTGCCGTCCGACAACGAGAAGGACCTCATCAAGCGGGTCGTCGGGGTGGGCGGCGACCGCGTCGTGTGCTGTGACACGCAGGGGCGGGTCACCGTCAACGGCGTGCCTCTGGAGGAGGGGGCATATCTGTATCCCGGCAATGACCCCTCCAGCACGTCGTTCGACATCACCGTCCCCCAGGGGCGGCTGTGGGTGATGGGTGACCACCGGGCCAACTCCGCCGACTCCCGGGCCCACCAGAACACCGACTACGGCGGCACCGTCTCGGAGGACGAGGTGGTGGGGCGGGCCATGGTCATCGCCTGGCCGCTGGGCCACTGGGTCCGTCTCAAGGAACCGCAAACTTTCGCATCCGTCACCGGCTCGGCCGCCACGGCGACCGCGTCCGCCCAGCTGTCGCATAGGGTTGCCCCCGGCGATCCGAACGGATCGATTCGACAACTCCCGAGCCCTGCGGAACTCCCGCTCGTTATGGGAGTGGTGGGCCTGCGTCGTACGTGGGGCAGGCAGCGGCACAGAGTGAGGAGTTGGCGTGGGGGATGTGGCGGTTGGCGCACGGTCCGGGCACGACGGCGAGGAGCACCGCGGTCATCCGGTGGAAGCCGCCGACCCGGCTTCCGACAGCGCCGTGACCTCCGGGAGTGACCCGGCGGCGGGCGGCGACGGCCCGCCGGCGGACGAGCCGCCCCGGACCGGTGGCGAAGGGTCCGGCGGCCCGGCCCCGAAGCCGAAGAAGCCCCGCTCCTTCTGGAAGGAGCTGCCGATCCTGATCGGCATCGCGCTCGTCCTCGCGCTGCTGATCAAGACGTTCCTCGTGCAGGCGTTCTCCATCCCGTCCGCCTCGATGGAGAACACCCTCAAGGAGGGTGACCGGGTCCTCGTCGACAAGCTGACCCCGTGGTTCGGTTCCGAGCCGGAGCGCGGCGAGGTCGTCGTCTTCCACGACCCCGACAACTGGCTGGCGGGCGAGGCCACCGTCGATCCGAACGCCTTCCAGACCGTCCTCAGCTGGATCGGCCTGATGCCGTCCGCCGAGGAGAAGGACCTGATCAAGCGGGTCATCGGGGTCGGTGGCGACACCATCTCGTGCAAGGGCACCGGCCCGCTCACGGTCAACGGCAAGGCGCTGAACGAAGCGTCGTACGTGTACCCCGGCAACACCCCGTGCAGCCAGGACGACCAGGGCGGCCAGTTCACCGTGAAGGTCCCCAAGGGCTTCATCTGGGTCATGGGCGACCACCGTCAGAACTCCCGCGACTCGCGCTACAACCAGTCGGACAAGAACCACGGCATGGTGCCCGTCGACCAGGTCGTCGGCCGTGCCGTCGTCAAGGCCTGGCCGCTCACCCGCTGGGGCACGCTGCCGGTGCCGGACACCTTCGACCAGGACGGCCTGAACACCCAGTCCGCCGGATCCGCGGCCCTGACGGTCGCCCCGCAGGGCCTCGCCCTCGTCGGCGCCGTCCCCGTCGTCCTGTGGCGTCGTCGGCGCACGGAGGACTCGGCGGTCCGCTGACCTTCCGGCTTTCGCGCCGCCGCCACTCGGCAAACCCTTTCCCAAGCTTGTGACCAAGGCTCGGGAAGTCCGGGGAAGAAGGGCTGACCCGGTTCGGTACCGCCGGGTAGGGTGCGGATCCATGGGTGGCGAGAGCACTACGCGTACGGCCCCGCACAGTGGCGGAGGCACCAACAGTGGCCCGGTGGGCAGCCGGACCGGACAGCGTCTGTCCGGACTGGCCGTCGCACTGGGCCTCGTGCTGTTCCTCGGCGGCTTCGGGTGGGGAGCCCTGCTCTACCGGCCGTACACCGTGCCCACCAGTTCGATGAGCCCGACGATCGCGGCCGGCGACCGGGTGCTGGCCGAGCGCGTCGACGGCGACGAGGTGCGCCGCGGCGATGTCGTCGTCTTCACCGACAAGACCTGGGCGAGCAACGCGCCCGTGGTCAAGCGGGTCGTGGCGGTCGGCGGCGACACGGTCTCCTGCTGCACCGAGGGCAAGCTGACCGTCAACGGCAAGCAGATCGAGGAACCGTATCTGCCCGCCGGCAGCCTCGCCGAGAACAAGAACATCCCGACCGTGAAGGTTCCGGAGGGCCGGCTCTTCCTGCTCGGCGACGAGCGGGAGGGCTCCCTGGACTCCACCGCCCACCTCACGGACGCGGCCCAGGGCACGGTCGCGCGCAGCGCCGTCGCGGCCCGGGTCGACGCCGTGGTCTGGCCCATGAACGGCATGCTGGAGCGCCCCACGGGGTTCAAGACGCTCGGCGCCCTGTCCCAGCCGGGCCCGCTGGGCACGATCGGCTGGCTGATCGTCGCCGGTGGTGTGCTGGTCCTCGGTGGGGCTGCGTACGGCCCGATCGCCAAGCGGACGTCCGGCCGCCGTGCCCGGCCGGAGGCGGCCGGTGCCCGCTGAGACCACGGACGAGCCGACGGGCGCGGGCGTCGACTCGTACGAGGGCGGGCTGCGCAAGGTGGCCCGGGTCGTCCTCCTCGACCCGCGGGACCGCATCCTGCTGCTGCACGGCCATGAACCGGACGACCCGGCCGACAACTGGTGGTTCACCCCGGGCGGCGGTGTGGAGGGCGACGAGACCCGTGAGGAGGCGGCTCTGCGGGAACTCGTCGAGGAGACCGGCATCACCGAGGTCGAACTCGGCCCGGTGCTGTGGCGGCGGATGTGTTCCTTCCCGTTCGCGGGCCGCCGCTGGGACCAGGACGAGTGGTACTACCTGGCCCGTACGACGGTGACGGCGACCCGTGCCACGGCCCTGACCGAGCTGGAGCGGCGCAGCGTCGCCGGAGCGCGTTGGTGGACCTGTGAGGAACTGACGCGGACACATGAGACGGTGTATCCGACCAGACTCGCCGGGCTGCTGCGCAGGCTGCTCGACGAAGGTCCTCCGGCCGGACCCGTCACCCTGGACACGGAAATCGTCTAGAGGCGCACGGGACTGGCGCACAATGAGGAGATCGCACGGCTGAAGGGGAACATGCCATGAGCGCCGAGGACCTCGAGAAGTACGAGACCGAGATGGAGCTGAAGCTCTACCGGGAGTACCGCGATGTCGTCGGTCTGTTCAAATACGTGATCGAGACCGAGCGGCGCTTCTACCTCACGAACGACTACGAGATGCAGGTGCACTCGGTCCAGGGCGAGGTGTTCTTCGAGGTGTCGATGGCGGACGCCTGGGTGTGGGACATGTACCGCCCGGCCCGGTTCGTGAAGCAGGTGCGGGTGCTCACGTTCAAGGACGTGAACATCGAGGAGCTCAACAAGAGCGATCTGGAGCTTCCCGGGAGCTGACTCCCGTGCCGGAGCGCTCGTGCGGGTGACGGGGTTTTCCACAGCCCCCGAGTTGTCCACCAAGATCTTTTTCGTGGCGGCGGATGCGTGAACGTGGGTGCCGGAGGTGGTGCCCACATGAACACGCACACGGATCTGGCCCGAGGCGCACTCGGCAGGTATGGCGAGGAACTGGCCGCACGACGGCTGGTCGAGGCCGGGATGACGGTCCTGGAGCGCAACTGGCGCTGCGGCAGGACCGGTGAGATCGACATCGTCGCGAGGGACGGTGACGTCCTGGTCGTCTGCGAGGTGAAGACCCGCAGGGGCGGCGGATTCCAGCACCCGATGGCGTCGGTGACACCGGAGAAGGCCGAGCGCCTGCGCGGCCTGGCCGAGCGGTGGATCCAGGCGCACGGGGGAGCCCCGCCGGGCGGCGTCCGCATCGATCTGGTCGGCGTCGTCCTGCCCCGTCGCGGAGCGGCCGTCCTCGAGCACGCGCGGGGGGTGGCCTGAGATGGGCTTCGCGCGTACGTGCTCGGTGGCGCTGGTGGGCGTCGAAGGGGTCGTCGTCGAGGTGCAGGCCGACCTCGAACCGGGAGTGGCGGCGTTCACGCTGGTGGGGCTGCCGGACAAGAGCCTGACCGAGAGCCGGGACCGGGTACGGGCGGCGGTGGTGAACTCGGGCGGCGAATGGCCGCAGAAGAAGCTCACCGTCGGACTCAGCCCGGCATCGGTGCCCAAGGGCGGCAGCGGCTTCGATCTGGCCATCGCCAGCGCCGTGCTCGGCGCGGCCGAACGGATCGACCCGCGGGTGCTCGCCGACATCGTCATGATCGGAGAGCTCGGCCTGGACGGACGGGTGCGCCCGGTCCGGGGCATCCTGCCCGCCGTGCTGGCCGCGGCCGACGCCGGATACGAACAGGTGGTCGTGCCGGAGTGCGCCGCCGCCGAGGCGGCACTGGTCCCCGGTGTGTCCGTGCTCGGGGTGCGCAGCCTGCGGCAGCTGATCGCGATCCTCGCCGACGAGCCGGTCCCCGACGAGGAACCGGACGAGGCGGGCCGCCCGGATCCGCTCCTGGCCGGCCTGCGGATGCCCGGCACGGGAGCGGCCACCGGGATGCACAGCATGGGCGCCGCCCATCTGGACCAGGAGCACGACCTCGCGGACGTGGTCGGACAGAGCTCGGCGCGGACCGCGGTGGAGGTGGCCGCGGCCGGCGGACACCACCTCTTCCTGGAAGGACCGCCCGGGACCGGCAAGACCATGCTCGCGGAGCGCCTGCCGGCCGTACTGCCCCGGCTGGGCCGGCAGGAGTCGCTGGAGGTCACCGCGGTCCACTCGGTGGCGGGGCTGCTGCCGCCGGGCAAGCCCCTCATCGACGTGGCCCCGTACTGCGCTCCGCACCACTCGGCCACGATGCAGTCGCTGGTCGGGGGCGGGGCCGGGTTCGCCCGACCCGGCGCCGTCTCGCTGGCCCATCGGGGGGTGCTCTTCCTCGACGAGACCCCCGAGTTCGGCAGTCACGCCCTCGACGCCCTGCGGCAGCCCCTGGAGGCCGGGCACGTGGTGATCGCGCGCAGCGCGGGAGTGGTGCGGTTCCCGGCACGGTTCCTGATGGTCCTCGCGGCGAACCCCTGCCCGTGCGGCCGGTTCTCGCAGCGGGACACCCTGTGCGAGTGCCCGCCCTCCGCGATCCGCCGCTACCAGGCACGGCTCTCCGGCCCGCTGCTCGACCGGGTGGACCTGCGGGTCGAGGTCGACCCGGTCAGCCGGGCCGAGCTCGCGCACCGCGGTCCCGGAGGCGAGTCCACGGCGATCGTCGCCGACCGGGTCAGGGCCGCCAGGGAGCGCGCGGCGGCCCGGCTGGCGGGCACTCCGTGGCGGACCAACAGCGAGGTGCCGGGGCGGGAGCTGCGCAACCGCTGGCATGCCGCGATCGGTGCCATGGACGAGGCGGAGCGCAGCCTGGAGCGAGGGGTGCTGACCGCCCGGGGGCTCGACCGGGTCCTGCGCGTCGCCTGGACCGTAGCCGACCTGGTCGGACACGACCGGCCCGGCACGATGGACGTCAACCTGGCCCTCCAGCTGCGCACGGGGGTGCCGCGGGGTGTGCCGATGGCCCTCGGGGCCCTGACGTGAACGGCGGCGGCGAACCGGCGGGCGACCGGCTCGCCCGGGTCTTCCTCGGCCGGGTCCTCGAGCCCGGCGACGAGGTGGGCGGGCAGTGGGTGCGGGAGCGGGGCGTGCCGGAGGTGGTGCGTCGGCTGCGGGACGACGGGGAGCCGTTGCCCGGGGTGACCGCGCGGCGCTGGGCCGGCCTGCGGGCGCGGGCCGGGCAGGCCGAGCCGGAGCGGGATCTGGCCCTCGCGCGAGAGGCCGGAGTGCGGTTCGTGTGCCCGGGAGACGCCGAGTGGCCGGGGACGCTGGACGAGCTCGGGGACGCCCGGCCGCTGGGGCTCTGGGTGCGGGGGCGGCCCAGTCTGCGGATGTGGGCGCTGCGGTCGGTCGCCGTCGTCGGTGCCCGCGCGTGCACCGAGTACGGCGCCCATATGGCGGCCACCCTCTCCGCCGGCCTCGCCGAACAGGGCTGGGTGGTGGTGTCGGGGGGCGCGTACGGGGTGGACGGCGCCGCTCACCGGGGCGCCCTCGGCGCGGGCGGCGCCACCGTCGCGGTCCTCGCCTGCGGGGTCGACCAGCCCTACCCGCGCGGCCACACGGCGTTGATCAACAGGATCGCCGAACAGGGCTTGGTGATCGGCGAGTTGCCGCCCGGTGACCATCCGACACCGAGCAGGTTCATCCTGCGCAACCGGGTGATCGCCGCGCTCACCCGGGGCACGGTCGTCGTCGAGGCCGCCTACCGCAGCGGCTCGCTGGTCACCGCTCGGGCGGCCCAGCGGTTGGGCCGGCACACGATAGGGGTACCGGGGCCGGCCACGAGTGGACTCTCCGCCGGTGTGCACGAACTGCTGAGGGGAGAGGCCGTGCTGGTCACCGATGCCGCGGAGGTCGTCGAACTGGTCGGTGAGATGGGCGAGCTGGCTCCCGACCGGCGTGGCCCCGCGCTGCCGCGCGATCTGCTGGAGCCGGCTGCCCGGCGGGTCCTGGCGGCGCTGCCCGCCCGCAGAGCGGCGGCGGTCGAGGAGGTCGCCCGCGAGGCCCGGACCACCCCGGACGACGCGATCGCGAGACTGTACGAACTCAGAGCACTCGGCTACGTCGAACGACACGGCGACGGCTGGAAGTTGACACGCCAGGCGGTGGTCTCCGTTCGAGGGGGTCGGCGTCCGTGTTGACCCGGGCTGTTCGGCCGTCCGGGGGAACGCCGAAAGCCTTGGGGATTCCGGTAGTTGACCCACCGCCGGGGTCGGCCGCCGTGACCGTCGTGACCCTGGAGTGCGTCCAGCGGAACGTATCTGCGTACCGGTCGGGCCACGCTCTTCGCGCACCGCGACACTTCAGTCACGCTACGCTCACGAGGATTCCGGCACAGACCGGCACCTCTGCACCACGCGGTACCCACCTCACGCACTTCACGGCAGAACGGCACAAGGCGACGAATGCCCCAGCACACCTCCGGGTCCGACCGGGCGGCGATCACCCCAGCCGCCCGTGACGGTGGCAGCGTGCGGCCGCCCGCTCCCTCGACACTCGACGAGCTGTGGCGGTCGTACAAGGCGACGGGGGACGAACGGCTGCGGGAGCAGCTGATCCTGCACTACTCACCGCTGGTGAAGTACGTGGCGGGCCGGGTGAGCGTCGGCCTGCCGCCCAATGTGGAGCAGGCCGACTTCGTCTCCTCCGGGGTCTTCGGACTGATCGACGCGATCGAGAAGTTCGACATCGAACGGGAGATCAAGTTCGAGACCTACGCGATCACCCGGATCCGGGGCGCGATGATCGACGAGCTCCGGGCGCTGGACTGGATCCCGCGGTCGGTGCGGCAGAAGGCGCGCAACGTCGAGCGGGCCTACGCCACGCTGGAGGCCCGGCTGCGGCGGACTCCCTCGGAGTGCGAGGTGGCCGCCGAGCTGGGCATCGCGGTGGACGAACTGCACGCGGTGTTCAGTCAGTTGTCGCTCGCCAACGTGGTGGCGCTGGAGGAGCTGCTGCACGTCGGGGGTGAGGACGGGGACGGCCTCAGCTTCATGGACACGCTGGAGGACACCGCCGCGGACAACCCCGTGGAGGTGGCCGAGGACCGGGAGCTCAGACGGTTCCTCGCGCGGGCGATCAACACGCTGCCCGACCGGGAGAAGACGGTCGTCACGCTCTACTACTACGAGGGCCTGACGCTCGCCGAGATCGGGAACGTGCTGGGTGTGACCGAGAGCAGGGTCAGTCAGATCCACACCAAGTCGGTCCTGCAGTTGCGCGCGAAACTGGCGAGCTTCGGCCGCTGAACCGGCCCGGCCGGCCCGGCCGGACGACGGAAGTGCGGGCGCAGTCACTCCCGTCGGGGGTGGAGCGTCCGTAGAGTGGTCGACGTGCCAAGGATTCGAGCGGCCTCCGTGGCCGAGCACCGGTCGATGCAGCGTGCCGCCCTGCTGGACGCGGCACGCTCCCTGTTGTCCGAGGGCGGGACGGAGGCGCTGACCTTCCCGGCCCTCGCCGAGCGCACGGGACTCGCGCGCTCCTCCGTGTACGAGTACTTCCGGTCACGGGCCGCCGTGGTCGAGGAGCTGTGCGAGGTCGACTTCCCCGTGTGGGCGGCGGAGGTCGAGGCGGCGATGGCCGCGGCCGACGGGGCCGAGGCCAAGGTCGAGGCGTATGTGCGCCGGCAGCTCGCCCTGGTGGGTGACCGGCGGCACCGGGCCGTCGTGGCGATCTCGGCGAGCGAGCTGGACGCGGGGGCCCGGGAGAAGATCCGGGCGGCGCACGGCGGGCCCGTGGCGATGATCGGGGCGGCGCTGGCGGAACTGGGGCACGCGGAGCCCCGGCTGGCGGCGATGCTGTTGCAGGGTGTGGTGGACGCGGCGGTGCGGCGGATCGAGCTCGGGGCCGCGGAGGACCCCTCGGCGATCACCGACGCCGCGGTGGGCATGGTGCTGCGGGGCGTCCGGGGCTGAGTCACGGCAGGGGGACGCCGAGCACCGGCAGCAGCCGTGACGGGCCGCTCCGCCGCAGCCACGGGGGCAGCAGCGACAGCGGGTCCAGATACGTCCTGCCGCTCAGCAGCCCCCAGTGCACACATGTTCGTACGCAGTGCGAGCCCGTCGCCTCCACCGTGCCGACGACCTGGCCCGGGGCCACCTCGTCCCCCTTGCGCACGGAGGCCCGCACCGGCTCGTAGGTGGTCCGCAGGGGAGGCCGGCCCGTCGCCGACAGTTCCACCGAGACGACGCCCCGGCCGGCCACCCGCCCCGCGAACGACACGCGGCCGGCAGCCACCGCCCTCGCCGGGGCGTCCGGCGGTGCCGCGAGGTCGACGCCTCGGTGGCCGCGGGCGTACGGGCCGGCCGGTGGCTCCCATCCCCGCACCACCGCCGGACGGGTGCCCACCGGCCAGACCCGGGCGATCGCCGGGACGGGCGGCGCGGGGAGCTCCCGGGCTCCCGGTGCGCCCTGCGGGTCCGCCCACGCGACCGTGGCCAGCGTCATCATCGACAGGACCGGCAGCAGGGCCGTGAATCGCTGTGCGTGCATGACGCCACCGTGGCGCGTTCCCGTGACGACTGCCGGGACCTGTGGACCACCCGCCGGTTGTGGACAGCGGCGTCACCCGGTGCCCCGCCGGTCCCGTACACTTCTTCTGGCGATCCGGGTCACCGGGTCGACTTCGCACGCCCCGGTATCAGGGGCCGGCCACGGTCGGTTCTCCGGTATCTGCGCCCCTCGGTCCTTCGTGGCTCGGCGCATCGCGGGCGTCAGGCGCGGGAGCCGTCCGGTCCCCGCGGTACAACCGAGAAACCCAAGGAGAACGGCCATGGCCGTCGTCACGATGCGGGAGCTGCTGGAAAGCGGCGTCCACTTCGGTCACCAGACCCGTCGCTGGAACCCGAAGATGAAGCGCTTCATCTTCACCGAGCGCAACGGCATCTACATCATCGACCTGCTCCAGTCGCTGTCGTACATCGACCGCGCCTACGAGTTCGTCAAGGAGACCGTCGCCCACGGCGGCACGGTCATGTTCGTCGGTACGAAGAAGCAGGCGCAGGAGGCCATCGCGGAGCAGGCCACCCGCGTCGGCATGCCTTACGTCAACCAGCGCTGGCTGGGCGGCATGCTCACCAACTTCTCGACCGTCTACAAGCGCCTTCAGCGCCTGAAGGAGCTCGAGCTCATCGACTTCGAGGACGTCGCCGCCTCGGGTCTGACGAAGAAGGAGCTCCTGGTCCTCTCGCGTGAGAAGGCCAAGCTCGAGAAGACCCTCGGTGGTATCCGCGAGATGTCCAAGGTGCCCAGCGCCGTCTGGATCGTGGACACCAAGAAGGAGCACATCGCGGTCGGCGAGGCCCGGAAGCTCAACATCCCGGTCGTCGCCATCCTCGACACCAACTGTGACCCCGACGAGGTCGACTACAAGATCCCGGGCAACGACGACGCGATCCGCTCCGTCACCCTGCTCACCCGCGTGATCGCCGACGCCGTCGCCGAGGGCCTCATCTCCCGTTCCGGCGTCGCCACCGGCGACAAGGGCGACAAGGCCGCCGGCGAGCCGCTGGCCGCGTGGGAGCGCGACCTGCTCGAGGGCGAGAAGAAGGCCGACGCCGAGACCACGGACGAGGCTGCTGCCGAGAAGCCGGCCGAGGCCGCCGCCGAGGCTGAGGCCCCGGCCGCCGAGGCTCCCGCCGCCGAGGCCGAGGCCCCCGCCGCTGAGACCGAGGCCCCCGCCGCCGAGGCCGCTCCGGCCGCCGAGGGCGAGCAGGCCTGAGTCAGGCCGTAGGCCGTACGGGCGCCAGGTCGTCCGTACGGCCCCAGGGATGAAGTGACGGCGGGGGGTGCCGAGCGCACCGCCCGCCGTTCACCCACACCCCCCCAGATCTTCGAGACTTCGAACTCCGAGAGAGATTCACAGATCATGGCGAACTACACCGCCGCTGACGTCAAGAAGCTCCGTGAGCTCACCGGCGCCGGCATGATGGACTGCAAGAAGGCGCTGGACGAGGCCGAGGGCAGCGTCGACAAGGCCGTCGAGGCGCTCCGGATCAAGGGCCAGAAGGGCGTCGCCAAGCGTGAGGGCCGCTCCGCCGAGAACGGCGCCGTGGTCTCGATCATCGCCGACGACAACTCCTCCGGCGTCCTCGTCGAGCTGAAGTGCGAGACGGACTTCGTCGCCAAGGGTGACAAGTTCCAGGCCGTCGCCAACGCGATCGCCGAGCACGTCGCCAAGACCTCCCCGGCCGACCTCGAGACGCTGCTCGCGTCCGAGATCGAGGCCGGCAAGACCGTCCAGGCGTTCGTGGACGAGGCCAACGCCAACCTCGGCGAGAAGATCGTGCTGGACCGCTTCGCGCAGTTCACCGACGGCTTCGTGACCGCGTACATGCACCGCACGATGCCCGACCTGCCCCCGCAGATCGGTGTTCTCGTCGAGCTGGACAAGCCGAACGCCGACGTCGCCAAGGGCATCGCCCAGCACATCGCCGCCTTCGCGCCGAAGTACCTCTCCAAGGAGGACGTGCCGGCCGACGTCGTCGAGTCCGAGCGCCGCGTCGCCGAGGAGACCACCCGCGCCGAGGGCAAGCCCGAGGCCGCCCTGCCGAAGATCGTCGAGGGTCGCCTCAACGGCTTCTTCAAGGACGCCACGCTGCTCGGCCAGCCGTACGCGCTGGACAACAAGAAGTCCGTCCAGAAGGTCCTGGACGAGGCCGGTGTCACCCTGAAGCGCTTCACGCGCATCAAGGTCGGCATCTGAGTCCGTGCCGCGATCGACGCTCCGGCCCGATAGGGTCGGACGCAGTCGTCCGGTACGCCGTCACGCGTGTGCGTGACGGACGACAGCAGATCTGACGAGGAGGCCATTGCCGCGCACGGGTTGGAACACCCCACCGGCAATGGCCTTCTTCGCATGTGCACCACGTGAAAGAGGCGGGATCTCCCATGACCACCAAGGCCCAGAAGAGCGACGACGGCAAACTACGCGGCCGGTTCATGCTGAAGCTGTCCGGGGAGGCATTCTCCGGTGGCGGGGGCCTGGGCGTGGACCCCGACGTGGTGCACAAGATCGCCCGTGAGATCGCCGCCGTCGTCCGTGACGGTGCCGAGATCGCGGTCGTGATCGGCGGCGGCAACTTCTTCCGCGGCGCGGAACTCCAGCAGCGCGGCATGGACCGTGCCCGTTCGGACTACATGGGCATGCTCGGCACGGTCATGAACTGCCTCGCGCTCCAGGACTTCCTGGAGAAGGAGGGCATCGACAGCCGCGTCCAGACCGCCATCACCATGGGCCAGGTCGCCGAGCCGTACATCCCGCTGCGCGCCGTGCGGCACCTGGAGAAGGGCCGCGTGGTCATCTTCGGTGCCGGTATGGGCATGCCGTACTTCTCCACCGACACCACCGCCGCCCAGCGCGCCCTGGAGATCGACGCCGAGGCGCTGCTGATGGGCAAGAACGGCGTGGACGGCGTCTACGACTCCGACCCGAAGACCAACCCGGCGGCCGTCAAGTTCGACGCCCTCGGCTACGGCGAGGTCATCACCCGCGACCTGAAGGTCGCCGACATGACCGCGATCACGCTGTGCCGCGACAACAAGCTCCCGATCCTCGTCTTCGAGCTTCTGACCGAGGGCAATATCGCTCGCGCCGTCAAGGGTGAGAAGATCGGCACGCTTGTGGGCGAGCAGGGCAGCCGGTCCTGACCGGTAGAACCCCGTAGAACCCCGGTTCCGTACGACAACACCTGACCGGGGGACGGACCCTGGCCGGGGGATGGACAATGTCCTGCCGGTCGGGAACCGTGCAGGAAGAAGACGCGACGCAGCCGGCCGCCGCCTCCGCAAGGAACCGCAGCCGGGCCTACTCAAGACACGCAGGAGCAAGTGGTGATCGAAGAGACCCTCCTCGAGGCCGAGGAGAAGATGGAGAAGGCCGTCGTGGTCGCCAAGGAGGACTTCGCCGCGATCCGCACCGGCCGTGCGCACCCGGCGATGTTCAACAAGATCGTTGCCGACTACTACGGCGCACCGACGCCGATCAACCAGCTGGCTTCGTTCTCCGTGCCGGAGCCGCGCATGGCGGTCGTGACCCCGTTCGACAAGACCGCGCTGCGCAACATCGAGCAGGCGATCCGCGACTCCGACCTGGGCGTCAACCCGAGCAACGACGGCAACATCATCCGAGTGGTGTTCCCCGAGCTGACCGAGGAGCGCCGCCGCGACTACATCAAGGTCGCCAAGGGCAAGGGCGAGGACGCCAAGGTGTCCATCCGCGCCGTCCGCCGCAAGGCCAAGGACGCGATCGACAAGCTGATCAAGGACGGAGAGGTCGGCGAGGACGAGGGCCGCCGTGCGGAGAAGGAGCTCGACGACACCACCGCGAAGTACGTCGCCCAGGTGGACGAGCTCCTGAAGCACAAGGAAGCGGAGCTGCTCGAGGTCTGATGAACGACTCTTCCTGGGGCTCACCGCCACACGCCGGGTCGCGGGCCGGGTACTGGGGGCCCGTCGACCAGGGGCCTGTCCAGGGGGCCGCCCCGGCGGGTCCCGCGTACGATGCGCCTGAGGCGCAGCAGACTCGCCCCATGCCCATCGTCCCCGACGTACCCGCGCGCGGCGGAAACCAGGATGACGACCGGGGGGCCGCTCGGCCGGGCGGCCCCTTGTTCCCGGACCGGCCCTACGGCAACCAGCCGTACGGCGACGCCGCCCACGGCCACGACACACCGTCGGCACAGCCCCACGCGGCGGTGCCGCAGAATCCGGAGCCCATGCCCGACGCCTCTCACCCGGCGCCCGCACCCCAGAAGAAGAGTGCGGGCCGAGACCTGGGCGCGGCCATAGGGGTCGGGGTCGGGCTCGGTGTGGTGATCATCGCGTCGCTGTTCGTCGTCAAGGCCGTGTTCATCGGCGTGATAGCGGTCGCCGTCGTCGTCGGCCTGTGGGAGCTGACCAGCAGGCTGCAGGAGCGCAAGGGCATCAAGGCGCCGCTCGTGCCGCTCGCGGTCGGCGGTGCGGCGATGGTCGTCGCCGGATACGTCCGGGGTCCCGAGGGTGCCTGGGTCGCCATGGCCCTCACGGCGCTCGCGGTGCTGGTCTGGCGGATGACGGAACCGCCCGAGGGCTACCTGAAGGACGTCACCGCCGGCGTCTTCGCGGCCTTCTACGTCCCGTTCCTGGCCACGTTCGTCGCCCTGATGCTCACCGCCGACGACGGAGCGTTCCGCGTCATGACGTTCCTGGTCCTGACGGTCGTCAGCGACACGGGCGCGTACGCCGTCGGCTGGCGCTTCGGCAAGACCAAGCTCGCTCCGCGCATCAGCCCGGGCAAGACCCGCGAGGGCCTGCTCGGCGCGGTGTCGTTCGCGATGGTCGCCGGCGCGCTGCTGATGCAGTTCGTGATCGACGACGGCACCTGGTGGCAGGGTCTGCTGCTCGGCCTCGCCGTCGCGGCCAGCGCCACGCTCGGCGACCTCGGCGAGTCGATGATCAAGCGGGACCTGGGCATCAAGGACATGGGCACGCTGCTCCCGGGCCACGGGGGCATCATGGACCGCCTGGACTCGCTGCTGCCCACGGCTCCCGTGGTGTGGCTGCTGCTCGTCCTGTTCGTGGGTTCCGGCTGACCCACACCGCGCGACCGGCTCGTACGGGCCCCCTCCCTGTGCTTCGGGGAGGGGGCCCGTCGCCGTATGACCTGGCAGTTCTCCGCGCCCGACCGCCGACGATCACGCCGCACGCCTCGCAGCCGGGGCCACGCATTCGATCTGAGACACTGGAGGGGTTATGCCTGCACCCGGAGAACTCACTTTCGTCGCCCCCCGCGGAGCCAAGAAGCCGCCGCGGCATCTCGCCGACCTCTCGCCCGCCGAGCGTAAGGAGGTCGTGGCGGAGATCGGGGAGAAGCCGTTCCGTGCCAAGCAGCTGTCGCAGCACTACTTCGCGCGTTACGCGCACGACCCGGCGGAGTGGACCGACATCCCCGCCGGTGCTCGCGAGAAGCTGCGTGAGGCGCTGCTGCCGGACCTGATGTCGGTCGTGCGGCATCTGTCGACGGACCAGGGGACCACCCGTAAGACCCTGTGGCGGCTGTTCGACGGCACGCTCGTGGAGTCGGTGCTGATGCGCTACCCGGACCGGGTGACGATGTGCATCAGCTCGCAGGCCGGATGCGGGATGAACTGCCCGTTCTGCGCGACCGGACAGGCGGGCCTCGACCGCAATCTGTCCACCGCCGAGATCGTGCACCAGATCGTCGACGGGATGCGGGCGCTGCGGGACGGGGATGTCCCGGGCGGTCCCGCGCGGCTGTCCAACATCGTCTTCATGGGGATGGGCGAGCCTCTCGCCAACTACAAGCGGGTCGTCGGCGCCATCCGCGCACTCACCGACCCGGCTCCGGACGGGCTCGGGATCTCGCAGCGGGGCATCACCGTGTCGACGGTCGGGCTGGTGCCGGCCATCCACCGGTTCTCCGACGAGGGCTTCAAGTGCCGGCTCGCGATCTCCCTGCACGCGCCGGACGACGAGCTGCGCGACACCCTCGTCCCCGTGAACACCCGGTGGAAGGTGCGCGAGGTGCTGGACGCCGGGTTCGAGTACACCGAGCGGTCCGGGCGCCGGCTGTCCATCGAGTACGCGCTGATCCGCGACATCAACGACCAGGCCTGGCGTGGTGACCGGCTGGGGAGGCTGCTGCGCGGCAAGCCCGTGCACGTCAACCTCATCCCGCTCAACCCGACCCCGGGCTCGAAGTGGACGGCGTCCCGGCCCGAGGACGAGAAGGCGTTCGTCGAGGCGATCGCCGCGCATGGGGTGCCGGTGACGGTGCGGGACACCCGTGGTCAGGAGATCGACGGGGCGTGCGGTCAGCTCGCGGCCACCGAGCGGTAGTCTGACCCCGGTATCAGGTACGACGTATCGGGTATCAGTACGTCCGTATCAGTACATCTTCATATTCCGACAGGGGAGCGCCACAGCGCTGAGAGTGCGGGAGAGTCCGCAGACCCTCTGAACCTTGCCCAGGTCATTCTGGGTAGGAAGTTCGGTCATCACTCAAGCTGTTGCGCCCTGCCCGGGCACCGGCGGAACCTTCCGCGGGTGCCCGGGCAGGGCCGCGTCTCTTCCTGGTCAACCCCAGGAGGAAATCCAGTGCACACCAGGACGTTCGTGGCCGCGGCCGTCGGCCTCGGCCTCGTCACGCTGTCCGCCTGCGGATCGTCGGACGACGACGGTTCGGCGGCGGAGTCCAAGACCGTCACCCTCGTCAGCCACGACTCGTGGGCCGTCTCCAAGAACGTGCTCGCGGACTTCGAGAAGAGTTCCGGCTACCAGGTGAAGGTCCTCAAGGACGGCGACGCAGGTCAGGCCGTCAACAAGGCGATCCTCACCAAGGACAACCCGCAGGGCGACGTCTTCTTCGGCGTCGACAACACGCTCCTGTCGCGCGCCCTCGACAACGGGCTGTTCCAGTCGTACGAGGCGAAGGGCGCCGACCAGGTCCTGCCCGCGTACCGGGCCGACCAGAAGAAGCACCGGGTCACGCCCGTCGACACCGGTGACATCTGCGTCAACTACGACAAGGCGTACTTCAGCGCGCACAAACTGACCCCGCCCGCCTCCTTCGACGACCTCCTGAAGCCCGCGTACAAGAACCTGCTGGTCACCGAGAACGCGGCCACCTCCTCGCCGGGCCTCGGCTTCCTGCTGGGCACGGCGGCCGAGTACGGCGACGACGGCTGGGCGGACTACTGGAAGAAGCTGAAGGCCAACGGCGTGAAGGTGGTCGACGGCTGGGAGCAGGCCTACAACGAGGAGTTCTCCGGCTCCGCGGGCGGAAAGAAGGCGGGGGCCGACCGGCCGCTCGTCGTCTCGTACGCCTCCTCGCCGCCCGCCGAGGTGATCTACGGCGATCCCAAGCCGGCCACCGCCCCGACCGGTGTCTCCACCGGCACCTGCTTCCGCCAGGTCGAGTACGCGGGTCTGCTGAGCAACGCGGCCAACCCCGAGGGCGGCAAGGCGCTCCTCGACTTCCTGCTCACCAAGGAGTTCCAGCAGGACATGCCGCTCAACATGTTCGTCTACCCGGTGCGGGAGGGGGCCGCGGTCCCGGCGGAGTTCACGAAGTACGGCCCGCAGGCCGAGGACCCCGAGACGCTGGACCCGGCGAAGATCGCCGACAACCGTGACGACTGGGTCAAGTCATGGACCTCGCTCGTACTGAAGTGACCGGGCGCGCGGCCCGCGCGGGGAACGCGGCGCGGCTCGGACTCATGGCCGTGCCCGTCGCGTTCTTCGCGGTCTTCTTCGCCTACCCGGTCGCCGCGATCGTCGCCCGGGGGCTCGGCTCCGACGGGGGCTGGCGCTTCGGGCGGCTGTGGGACGTGGCTGCGCAGTCCGACATCCGGCACGTCCTGTGGTTCACCACCTGGCAGGCGCTGGCCTCCACCGCGCTGACGCTCCTGGTCGCGCTGCCCGCCGCGTATGTCTTCGCCCGCCTGGAGTTCCCGGGCAAGCAGGTGCTGCGCGCCGTCGTCACCGTCCCGTTCGTGCTGCCGACGGTCGTCGTCGGCACGGCGTTCCTGGCGCTGGTCGGGCGCGGTGGGCTGCTCGACGACCTGTGGGGCGTACGGCTGGACACCACGGTGTGGGCGATCCTGCTGGCGCACGTCTTCTTCAACTACGCCGTCGTCGTACGGACGGTGGGCGGACTGTGGTCGCAGCTCGACCCGCGGCAGGAGGAGGCGGCGCGGATGCTCGGCGCGTCCCGCCTGACGGCGTGGCGCACGGTCACCCTGCCCGCCCTGGGGCCCGCCGTCGCGGCCGCCACGCTGATGGTCTTCCTCTTCACCTTCACCTCCTTCGGCGTGGTGCAGATCCTCGGCGGCCCCACCTTCTCCACCCTCGAGGTGGAGATCTACCGGCAGACCTCCGAGATCTTCGACCTGTCCACGGCCGCCGTCCTCACGATCGTCCAGTTCCTGGCCGTCGGCGCGATCCTCGCGGTGCACGCCCGGACCGTGCGCAGGCGCGAGAGCGCGCTGCGGCTGGTGGACGCGTCGGTGACGGCGCGGCGGCCGCGCGGCGCCGGGCAGTGGGCGCTGCTCGCCGGGGTGCTCGGCACGATCGCCGTGCTGCTGGTGCTGCCGCTGGCGGTGCTGGCGCAGCGCTCGCTCGACGCACCCGGCTTCGCCTACTACCGGGCCTTGACCAGCGACGACGGCAATGTCTTCCTGGTCCCGCCGATCGACGCGATCGGCAACTCGCTGGAGTACGCCGTCACCGCGACCGCGATCGCCGTGGCCGTCGGCGGGCTCGCCGCGGCCTCGCTCACCCGACGGGACGCCGGACGGCTGGTCCGCGGCTTCGACGCGCTGCTGATGCTGCCGCTGGGCGTCTCGGCGGTGACCGTCGGCTTCGGGTTCCTGATCGCGCTCGACGAGCCTCCGCTGGACCTGCGCGGTACGTGGATCCTGGTGCCGCTCGCGCAGGCGCTGGTCGGCATCCCGTTCGTCGTACGGACCATGCTGCCGGTGCTGCGGGCGGTGGACCAGCGGTTGCGTGAGGCGGCGGCCGTGCTCGGGGCGTCGCCGTGGCGGGTGTGGCGGGAGGTCGACCTGCCGATGGTGTGGCGGGCGCTGCTCGTCGCGGCCGGGTTCGCCTTCGCGGTGTCGCTGGGGGAGTTCGGGGCGACGGTGTTCATCGCGCGGCCCGACAACCCGACGCTGCCGGTCGCCGTGGCGCGGTTGCTCGGGCGGGCCGGCGAGCTGAACTACGGCCAGGCGATGGCCCTTTCGACGATTCTGATGGTGGTGTGCGTGGTGGCGCTGCTGGTGCTGGAGCGACTGCGGACCGACCGGACGGGGGAGTTGTAGATGCTGCTGGAACTGGAGCGCGCCACTGTGCGGTTCGGTGGGCGGCCCGTGCTCGACGCCGTCGACCTCTCGGTGGCCGAGCACGAGGTGGTGTGTGTGCTGGGGCCGAGCGGCAGCGGCAAGTCGACGTTGCTGCGGGCGGTGGCCGGGCTCCAACCGCTGGACGCCGGACGGGTGCTGCTCGACGGACGTGACCAGGCGGGGGTGCCCGCGCACAAGCGGGAGCTCGGCCTGATGTTCCAGGACCACCAGCTGTTTCCGCAGCGGGACGTGGGCGGCAACGTCGCCTTCGGGCTGCGGATGCACGGCATGCCCAGGATCCGGCAGGGCGAGCGGGTGGCGGAGCTGCTCGAACTGGTCGGGCTGCCGGGCGCGGCGGGCCGTGCGGTGGCCGCGCTCTCCGGTGGGGAACAGCAGCGGGTGGCGCTGGCCCGGGCCCTGGCGCCGCGCCCCCGGCTGCTGATGCTCGACGAGCCGCTCGGCCAGCTGGACCGGTCGCTGCGGGAGCGCCTGGTCGTCGAACTCCGTGAGCTGTTCGGCCGGTTGGGGACGACCGTGCTGGCGGTCACCCATGACCAGGGCGAGGCGTTCGCGCTCGCCGACCGGGTCGTGGTGATGCGGGACGGGCGGATCGCCCAGTCCGGTACGCCTCTGGAGGTGTGGCAGCGGCCCGCGGACGCGTTCGTGGCGCGTTTCCTCGGCTTCGACAACGTGGTGGAGGCGACCGTCACGGAGGAGGCCGCGGTCACACCGTGGGGCAAGGTGCCGGTGCCTTCCGGGTCGGCGCAGGGGGCGCGCACGCTGCTCGTCCGGCCCGCCGGTGTGCGCCTGGTGGGCGCGGACGAGGGACTGCGCTGCACGGTCACCGCCCGTACCTTCCGCGGCACCCATGTCGCCGTGCACCTCCAGCCGGAGGGCGCACCGAGGCTGGAGGCGGCGTGCACGCTGCGGGACGCGCCGGAGGTCGGGGGCGTGGTGGGAGTGTCCTTCGACGCGGCCGAGACCGTCGTCCTGGACTGACCGGCCCACCCCGCGGGAGCGTGACACGCGGATGGCCCGCCCCCGGGACAGGGGCGGGCCACACAGGTGCGTCCGGCGGACCGGTCGGTCGTGCGGGTCAGCGGTTGCCGGATCCGCGGCGCCGCATACCGAAGAACACCGCGCCACCGCCGACGGCGACCAGGACCGCCGCGATGCCGACGATCAGACCGGTGTTGGAGCCGGCGCCGGTCTCGGCCAGGTTGGACTCCTGGGCCGCGGCGGAGGGGGCGTTGCTCGCGGAGGGCGCGGGCGCGGCGCTGTCGCTCGCCGAGGCGGACGGGGACGGGGTGGTCGTCTCGGCCGGCGGCGCAGTGGTCGTGCTGTCCGACGGCGTCGAGGACGGGGTGGTGGAGGGGGTGGTGGACGGGGTGGAGGTGTCCTCGGCCTCGCAGGCCTTGGACGGGGTCGTCAGGTTGCCGGGAATGTCCTTGTCGACCAGGATCTTCTTGCCCTTGACGGCCTTGACGTGGATCCGGTACTCGGCGTTCGGCTCCCAGGCCTCGGCGAAGGAGATGGTCACGCCGGCGGCCGAACCCTTGACGGTCTGGGCCGCGCCGACCTGCCTCAGGTCGCCGCCGTTGTTCTCGAGGAAGACGGTGATCTCGGCCGGGACACCCGTGGGGTCCTTGTCGGTGACGGTGATGGAACCCTTGGCGCCGTCACAGGCGGCAGTGGCGGAGAACTCGCTGATGTCGCAGGCCAGCGCGGTGCCGGCGGCGCTGAGCGCCAGGGCGGCGGAGGCGGCGGTGACACCGAGCATGCGCACCGAACGGGCGGCGGTACGGCGGGGAAGGGACACGTTTGTCCTTTACGGGAAGCGCAACTGCGGGGGGTGGAGGGGAAGATGGCGTCCCCGGTGAGCCGAGTGCGTCACCATCCCCAGCAGACTCACAGGTCTATAAGCGTTCCATAAGAAGTGTCAATGCGGGGACCCCTCCGAGCGGCTGGCTTTGCCCGCTTATTAACCACCGAGACGTTTCAACGCCTCCGGAGCCTCCTCGATCCGGTCAACGAGGGCGATACGGGACTCCATCGACCGCTCCCGGGCGAGTGACCGCAAGAGCGGCCAGGCGGGCAGCCGTTGCGTCCAGTGCTCCCGGTCCACGAGCACCATCGGCGTCGGCTCGCCCCGCGACCCGTAGTAGTTGGGCGTCGCGTTGTCGAAGATCTCCTGTACGGTCCCGGCGGCGCCCGGCAGGAACACCACTCCCGCGGTGCAGCGGGCCAACAGGCCGTCCTCGCGGGTGGCGTTGGAGAAGTACTTGGCGAGGTGCGCGGCGAACGGGTTCGGCGGCTCATGGCCGTAGAACCAGGTGGGGATGCCCACCGAGGGGCCGCCGCCGGGCCAGGCGGCCCGCACCTCGAAGGCCGCCTTCGCCCAGTCGGTGATCGAGGGCGTGAACTTCGGTGCCTTGGCGAGGAGTCGGAGCGCGTCCGTGAGCATCGCGCCGTCGAAGGGTGCCGCGTACGCGCCGAGGTTGGCCGCCTCCATCGCGCCGGGTCCGCCACCGGTCGCCACCATGAGCCCGGCCCGGGCGAGTTCACGGCCGAGCCGCGCCGCACCGGCGTAGGCCTCCGTACCGCGTGCCATGGCGTGGCCGCCCATGACACCCACCACGCGCTCCCCGACGAGGAGTTCGTCGAGCGCGTCGGTGACGGCGTCGTCGTGGACCGAGCGGAGCATCGAGCCGAATATGTCGCCGTCCGCCTTCGTGCGCTGGAACCACGCGTACGTGAGGGCGTCCGGGGTCGCCTCGTAGCCCTCGTCCAGGGACGCGAACAACTCGTCGGGGGAGTAGACGAATCCGCGGTACGGGTCGAACGACAGACCCGGTACGGGCGGGAAGACCAGGGCGCCCGAAGCGCGGGACTTCGTGGCCGCCGCCGGCTCCATCGGGCAGCCGAGGAAGACGGCGCCCGAGGTGTCCAGGGCGAGGAGGGCGTCCGTACGGGCCGTCAGGTCGACGGACTGGACGCGGAAGTGGGAGAGCGTGCCGTGGGTGGCGACCACCTCGTCGAACTCGGCGAGGGACTCGATCTCACGGTCGTGGGAGCCGTCGAACGGCTGGGCGGGTGTCGTCGGATGCACCCGCCCATGCTAGGCAGCGCCGGACGGGCGGCGGGTCAGCTCCCGATGGCCGACGGGTCCATCCACACGACCTCCCAGGTGTGGCCGTCGAGGTCGTCGAACGAACGGCCGTACATGAAGCCCATGTCCTGCGTCTCGCCGCTCGGCGAACCGCCCAGCGCGAGCGCCCTGTCGACGAGCTCGTCGACCTTCTCGCGGCTCTGGGCGCTCAGGGCGATCAGTACCTCGCTGGTCTTCGAGGCGTCCGCGATCTCCTTCTTGGTGAAGGTCGAGTAGAACGGCTTGGTGAGCAGCATCGCGACGATCGTGTCGCTGATCACCACGGAGGCCGCGTTGTCGTCGCTGAACTGCGGGTTGATCGTGTAGCCGAGCTCCGTGAAGAACTTCTTCGAGGCGCCGAGGTCGTTCACGGGCAGGTTCACGAAGATCATCTGCTGGTAGGCCGGGGTGGTCATCGGGTCTCTCCCAGGGGATTCGCGGTGCTGGTGTGTGGCGTTCGGTGGGGTAGACCGAGGGGTCGCGCCGAACTCATCGCGGGGCGGGGATCTTTTTTGTGCGCTGCCTCAGCGGGTCAGCGGGAGGGCCGCGAGTTCGGCCACGATCAGGGTGAGCGGGACGAACAGGGCGAGCAGGGCACCGGTGCGCAGGGCGGCGGCGCTGCGCAGCGTCTTGGCCGGGGCGCCGAGGCGGAGCAGGGCGGCGGTGGTGTCGGCGCGGACCTGGCGCGCCTCCACGGCCGCGGTCAGGAGCGTGGCGACCGCGCAGCCCGCGACGACCAGGGCGCCGAGGGTGGTGAGCGGGCCGAAGGCGGGATCGGCCGGGTCGTACAGCGCGGCCATCGTGTACGCGCCGGACGCCACCGCGCAGACCACGCCCAGCGGCTGTCCGATCCGGGCCGCCTCCTGCATCAGGCCGCGGCCCGCGAGGAGGCGGAGGGCGCCGGGGCGGGCCGACTGCAGCAGCCGGCCGCACAGGTGGGTGAGGCCGGGGCCGGCGAGGGCGAGACCCACGGCGGTCAGGGTCCAGCCGACGAGGACCGCGGCCGGGCCGGTGGGGAGGCCGCCGGGGAGCGGGAGGGTGCTGGGGTTCGCGGTGCGGTTCGCGTACGCCTCCACGGCCAGGCCGGCGGCGAGCAGGGCGATGCCCCAGGGGAGGGCGGTGGGGTGCGGCGGGCGCGTCTGCGTCCGGGGCGGTGACTGTGTCTCCGTCTCGGCCCGTGCCGCGGGGGTGCCGTCGGCGGAAGCCTCCGCCGTGCCGTCGACCAGGGTCGGCGTCGGGGACAGGGCCGTGGTGCCCGGTGTCCCCGGGCTGCCGTCCGCCGTCCGGTCGGCCGTCGCGGCGGGGCCGCCGTCCGTGGCCGGGTGGCAGGGCCGGCCGTTCGTCGCCGGGTCGGGAGCCGCCTCGGCGGTGCCGCCGTCCGCGGCCGGGTGCGTCGGCGGGCCGCTCCTCGTCCGCGCCCCGAAACGGCCGTACTCGCCGAACCTGTCGCCCGGGCCCGTCCTGCCGAATGCGCCGAACCGGCCGAACATCCCCGGGGCCGCCCGGTCCGCCACGCGTGCGTCCCTCGGGCGGAGCATCAGGGCCACCGCGAGGGACGAGGTCACCGGGACCAGCGCCAGCAGGGTCAGGGACGCCGGCAACGGGAGGGGCTGGTTCGCGGCCAGGAAGTCGTCCGCCGCTCCGTCGAACGGCATGCCCGTGAGGTCGCCGCGCAGGTGCAGGAAGAGGAGGAGGGCCAGCATGGAGCCGAGCAGCGTCGACAGGGCCGTCGTCATCGCCGAGACGGCCATCAGGCGGGCCGGACCCAGGCCGATCGCCGCCAGGCCGGGGCGCGGGCGGGTGCCGGGGTCGGTGCGGGCCACCGCCAGGGCGAAGTAGACCGTCGCGGCCAGCGGGACCGCGCACCAGGCGAGGCGGAGCACGGACGCGGCCGGTGCCTCGGGGTGGGTGAGAGCGCGGCCGAGGGTGCACAGGAGCAGGAAGCCGGTGCCCGCCGAGGCCGTCGCCACCAGGAGGCGGCGGAGCTGGACGGCGGGGTGGGCGCTGCGCGTCAGACGGAGAGCGAGCACGCGGCCCCCCGGCCTTCCGGCTCCGTGACCGGCGGCAGATGGACCGTCTTCACCCGGCGCCCGTCCATCAGCGGCACCGTGCGGTCGGCGAGGGCGGCGGTCTCCGGGTCGTGGGTGGCCAGTACCACGGTGATGCCGTGGGAGCGGGCCGCCGTCGTCAGGGTGCGCAGGACGTGGGCCCGGTCCGCGCGGTGCAGGGGTGCCGTCGGCTCGTCCGCGAAGAGGACCGAGGGGGCCGGGGCCAGGGCGCGCGTGATGCAGACCCGCTGGCGCTCGGCCTGGGTGAGCTCGTGCGGGCGGCTCCGGGCCCGGTCGCCGATGTCCAGGCGGTCCAGCCACTCCAGCGCGGCGGCCTTGGCCCGGCGGCGGCTGGTGCCGCGCAGCATCAGGGGGAGGGCCGCGTTCTCCCAGACGTTGAGTTCGGGGACGAGGACCGGTGCCGGGTCGATCCAGCCGAAGCGGTTGCGACGCAGCCGTTCGCGGGCCATCGGGCCCATCGTGTGGACGGGGACGCTGTTGAACCAGACCTCGCCGCGCTGGGCGGGCACCAGGCCGGACAGACAGCGCAGCAGGGTCGTCTTTCCGCTGCCGCGCGGTCCGCTGACGGCGAGGATCTCGCCCTCCCGCACGCCCAGCGAGACACCGCCGAGCGCCGGTGAGCCGTCGCGGTGCGTGAAGTACAGGGAGCGTGCCCACAGCACGTCGTTGTCCGGCGGGGCCTCCATGGGCGTACACCTCGGTTCAGATCTGTGGTTCCCGTGCCAATCCCCCGTGCGGGGGAACGAAGACAGGGCCGATCGGTCACTCGCACGCTAGGCAGCCAGGAGGGGAAGGCCGGACAGCACACGGCCCCGGGTCGCCGTTTCTCACTCGAACGGTCGACACCGGGGCCGGTGTTGATCAGCTGATCAGGCTGACGATCACAGCTTCGTCCACGCCTCCGTCAGCGTCGCGCGCAGGATCTGCTCGATCTCGTCGAAGGTCTCCTGGTTGGAGATCAGCGGCGGGGCGAGCTGGACGACCGGGTCGCCGCGGTCGTCGGCACGGCAGTACAGGCCGTTGTCGTACAGCGCCTTGGAGAGGAAGCCGTACAGGACGCGCTCGGTCTCCTCGTCGTTGAAGGACTCCTTGGTGTGCTTGTCCTTCACCAGCTCGATGCCGTAGAAGAAGCCGTTGCCGCGGACGTCACCGACGATCGGCAGGTCGTGCAGCTTCTCCAGCGTCGAGCGGAACGCGCCCTCGTTGTCGAGCACGTGCTGGTTGAGGCCCTCGCGCTCGAACAGGTCGAGGTTGGCGAGGCCGACCGCCGCGGAGACCGGGTGGCCGCCGAAGGTGTAGCCGTGCAGGAAGGTGTTGTCGCCCTTGTAGAACGGCTCGGCCAGCCTGTCGCTGATGATGCAGGCGCCGATCGGGGAGTAGCCCGAGGTCATGCCCTTGGCGCAGGTGATCATGTCCGGGACGTAGTCGAACTTGTCGCAGGCGAACATCGTGCCGAGACGGCCGAAGGCGCAGATGACCTCGTCGGACACCAGCAGGACGTCGTACTGGTCGCAGATCTCGCGCACGCGCCGGAAGTAGCCGGGCGGCGGCGGGAAGCAGCCACCGGCGTTCTGCACCGGCTCCAGGAAGACCGCGGCGACCGTGTCCGGGCCCTCGAAGAGGATCTGCTGCTCGATCTGGTCGGCGGCCCAGCGGCCGAAGGCCTCGGGGTCGTCGCCGAACAGCGGGGCGCGGTAGATGTTGGTGTTCGGAACCTTGTGCGCGCCCGGGACGAGCGGCTCGAAGGGGGCCTTCAGGGCCGGCAGACCGGTGATGGACAGGGCGCCCTGCGGGGTGCCGTGGTAGGCGACGGCGCGGGAGATGACCTTGTACTTGGTCGGCTTGCCGGTGAGCTTGAAGTACTGCTTGGCGAGCTTCCAGGCGGTCTCGACGGCTTCGCCGCCGCCGGTGGTGAAGAAGACCTTGTTCAGGTCGCCGGGCGCGTGGTGCGCGAGACGCTCGGCGAGCTCCACGGCCTTCGGGTGGGCGTAGGACCACACCGGGAAGAACGCCAGCTCCTGCGCCTGCTTGAACGCCGCCTCGGCGAGCTCCACCCGGCCGTGGCCGGCCTGGACCACGAACAGACCCGCGAGACCGTCGAGGTAGCGCTTGCCCTTGTCGTCGTAGATGTAGGTGCCCTCGCCCCGGACGATGGTCGGGACGGGGGAGTTCTCGTACGAGGACATGCGGGTGAAGTGCATCCACAGGTGGTCGTACGCGGTGCGGCTGAGGTCCTTGGTGCTCACGGTTATCGGGTCCTCACGATTATCGGGTTCCCCACATGTAGGTCTGCTTCTTCAGCTTCAGGTAGACGAAGCTCTCGGTCGAGCGCACGCCCGGCAGGGCACGGATGCGTTTGTTGATGACGTCCAGCAGGTGGTCGTCGTCCTCGCAGACGATCTCGGCGAGGATGTCGTACGAGCCGGCGGTCATCACCACGTACTCGACTTCCGCCATGTCGGTCAGCGCTTCCGCTATGGACTCGACATCGCCCTCGACGTTGATCCCGACCATCGCCTGCCGACGGAAGCCCACGGTGAGCGGGTCCGTGACGGCGACGATCTGCATCACGCCCTGGTCGAGCAGCTTCTGGACGCGCTGGCGCACGGCCGCCTCGGAGAGGCCGACGGCCTTGCCGATCGCGGCGTACGGCCGACGGCCGTCCTCCTGGAGCTGCTGGATGATGGCGAGGCTGACGGCATCCAGGTGAGGGGTGCTGCCGTTCCTGGACTCGCGGGAGTCCCTGTGCTCTGCGCTTCGACTGGCCACGGCCTCACTGTGCACGACGTCTCGACCGTTCCGCAAGGCCGGGGCGATGAAATTCGTTGTTTACGTAACGGAGATCTGCGGATTCCGCAGCCTTGACGGGATCGGGGGTGTTGAAAACGTCGGGGCAAGGATTAGTGTGGGTGTCTCAGTCAATGGACACCGAACCTGGAGGGCCGGCAGTGAGCACCGAGCTGGGACGGCTGCGCAAGCTACGCAACTACATCGCCGGCGAGTTCCGGGACGCCGCCGACGGACGGACCACCGAAGTGGTCAACCCCGCGACCGGCGAGGCGTACGCGACCGCGCCGCTGTCCGGCCCCGCGGACGTCGACGCCGCGATGGCCGCCGCCGCCGAGGCGTTCCCGGGCTGGCGCGACACGACGCCCGCCGAGCGTCAGAAGGCCCTGCTGAAGATCGCGGACGCGTTCGAGGAGCGGGCCGAGGAACTCATCGCGGCCGAGGTGGAGAACACGGGCAAGCCGATCGGGCTGACCCGCTCCGAGGAGATCCCTCCCATGGTCGACCAGATCCGCTTCTTCGCGGGCGCGGCCCGGATGCTGGAGGGGCGCAGCGCCGGCGAGTACATGGAGGGGCTCACCTCCATCGTCCGCCGCGAGCCGGTCGGCGTCTGCGCGCAGGTCGCGCCGTGGAACTACCCGATGATGATGGCCGTGTGGAAGTTCGCCCCGGCGATCGCGGCCGGCAACACGGTGGTGCTCAAGCCGTCCGACACCACGCCGGCCTCCACCGTCCTGATCGCCGAGATCATCGGTTCGATCCTGCCCAAGGGCGTCTTCAACGTCGTCACCGGCGACCGTGACACCGGCCGGCTGATGGTCGAGCACCCGACCCCGGCGATGGCCTCCATCACCGGTTCGGTGCGCGCGGGCATGTCGGTCGCCGAGTCGGCGTCGAAGGACCTCAAGCGGGTCCACCTGGAGCTGGGCGGCAAGGCGCCGGTCGTGGTCTTCGAGGACACCGACATCGCCAAAGCCGTCGAGGACATCTCCGTGGCGGGCTTCTTCAACGCCGGCCAGGACTGTACGGCGGCCACCCGCGTCCTCGTCCAGGAGGGCATCCACGACGAGTTCGTGGCCGCGCTCGCGAAGGCCGCCGCGGAGGCGAAGACCGGGCAGCCGGACGACGAGGACGTGCTCTTCGGCCCGCTGAACAACCCCAACCAGCTGCAGCAGGTCACCGGCTTCATCGAGCGGCTGCCCGCCCACGCCAAGGTCGAGGCGGGCGGTCAGCGGGTCGGCGACAAGGGCTACTTCTACGCCGCGACCGTCGTCTCCGGGCTGAAGCAGGACGACGAGATCATCCAGAACGAGGTCTTCGGGCCGGTCATCACCGTCCAGTCCTTCACGGACGAGGACCAGGCGCTCGAGTGGGCCAACGGCGTCGAGTACGCCCTGGCCTCCTCGGTGTGGACCAAGGACCACGGCCGTGCGATGCGGATGTCCAAGAAGCTCGACTTCGGCTGCGTGTGGATCAACACCCACATCCCGCTGGTCGCCGAGATGCCCCACGGCGGCTTCAAGAAGTCCGGCTACGGCAAGGATCTGTCGGGCTACGGCTTCGACGACTACACCCGCATCAAGCACGTCATGACGTCTCTCGACGCGTAGCGCTCCGCTGGGCTGCGGTTGGTGTCGTGCCGCTGTGGCATGGCTGCGGCTGCGGCCGCGGCTGGGGGTGTTCGGGTGCGGGTGCGCTGTGGCTGGTCGCGCAGTTCCCCGCGCCCCTTGGGGGGTTTGGCCGGGCGTGTGGTTTCCGGCGTCCCCTGTGAGAGTTCGGCCCCCGGTTTCGGTCGGGGGCCGTTCGGTTTTGCTGTGGGCCGGGGGGTGATCGACAAGGTGTCGGGTCGGGGGCGGTGTGCTCGACGCTGCGTCGATTGTCCGGGAGCCGGCCCCACGGCATGCTGACGGCGTGCCCCAGACTCCCTCGCGCTCCCGCGCCGTGTCCCGCCGTTCCCTGCTGCGCGCGCTCGGGGGGACCGCCGCGCTCGGCGGGCTCGCCGGCTGCGGGGTGCCCGCCGCCTACGTACGGCCGGGTGACCGCGCCGGGGCCGACCTCTCCGCCGACGACAAGCGGCTGACCTGGGCGAACTGGCCGCTCTACATCGACACCGACGACGAGGACCCCAACCGGCGGCCGACGCTCGACGCGTTCCGCAAGAGCACGGGCATCGCCGTCGACTACGTCGAGGAGATCAACGACAACGACGAGTTCTTCGGCAAGATCAGCCCCGCGCTGATGAACCATCAGCAGACCGGCCGCGACCTGATCGTCATCAGCGACTGGATGTGCGCCCGGTTCGTGCGGCTCGGCTGGGTGCAGGAGATGGACCGGGCCGCGCAGCCCCATGTCACCGAGTACCTCGACCCGCTGCTGCGTTCGCCCGCCTTCGACCCCGGACGCGTGTGCACCGTGCCGTGGCAGTCCGGCATCACGGGCATCGCCTACAACCGGCGGAAACTGGGCCGGGAGATACGCAGCGTCTCGGAGCTGTGGGCCGACGACCTCAAGGGGCGGGTGACACTGCTGTCCGGCCTGGACGAGGCGTTCGCGCTGCTGATGCAGGGCAACGGCGTGGACGTCACGAAGTGGACGGCCGACGACTTCCACCAGGTCTGCGACGAGGTGGAGAAGCAGGTCGGCCGCGGCCAGATACGCCGTTTCACCGGCAACGACTACACCAAGGACCTGGTCAGCGGCGATGTCCTGGCCTGTCAGGCGTACTCGGGCGATGTCATCCAGCTCCAGGCCGACAACCCCGACATCCGCTTCGTCGTCCCCGAGGAGGGCGCCGAGCTGTGGGCGGAGTCCCTGATGGTTCCCAACCTCGCCCGGCACAAGGCGAACGCCGAGAAGCTGATCGACTACTACTACCGACCCGAGGTCGCCGCCGAGCTCGCCGCCTGGGTGAACTACGTCTGCCCGGTCCCCGCCGCCCAGGCCGTCCTCGCCGACTCGGACGACGAGGAGACGGCGGCACTCGCGGAGAACCCGCTGATCTTCCCCGACGCCGACATGCGGAAACACCTCGCGATCGCACGGGACATCACCTCCACGGAGCGCCTGGAGTTCGCCAAGCGGTGGAACGCGATCGCGGGGCTCTGACGGCGGCCTTTCGCGGCGGCCGTGGGTCCCGATCGGGACTTTGCCAGTTCTTTACAACCCGCTGCCCGGCTGTCTCGTCTCTTCGCTCGATCCGTCAACGGACCGAGGAAAGAGAGCGATTCATGCGACTCAAGCCGCGAACGGGCCTTGCCGCCCTGGTAGTTGCGGGCACCGCCCTGCTGGCGGGCGCGGCGCCCGCACTGGCCGACGGCGGAACGCCGACGCCCGGCGCCACCATTGCGGACCAGAGCGCCACGCCGGCCCCCACCGAGGCGGGCGGGGACGCGAGCCCGGTCCCGGCCCCGGCCGATGCCACCACGGCTCCGTCCGCCGTTCCGAGTCAGGTCGGTGTGGTGCCGCGGGGCGGCGCCGACACCGGGGTCGAGGAGCCGTCCGAGGGACACGGCGGGCTGATCGGCGGCAGCGCGGCCGCGGTGTTCGCGGCGGCCGGCACGGGCTTCTACGTCGTACGGCGCCGGAGGGCGACCGGCGCATGAGCCCGCTCTCCAGGCGCGCCCTGATCCTCTCGGCCCTGGCGGCGCCGCTGGTCGCGGGCTGTGCCGGCGACCCGGCCGACCCGGCTGCCCCGGGCGACGTCGCACGTACGCCGGACACCTCCGCGGCCCCCTCCGTCCGGGCGGCGCGTCCCCTCGCGCGCTCGGTGCCGGTCGGGCTGCGGATTCCGGCGATCGGGGTCGACACCCCGGTCATGCGGCTGGGGCTGGCCGCCGACGGCACCGTGGGGGTTCCTCCGGTCGAGGAGCACGACCGGGCGGGGTGGTACGAGAACTCGCCGACGCCCGGACAGACCGGCCCGTCGGTGATCCTCGCCCATGTCACGGTCGGCACGTACGGGGACGGCGTCTTCCGGCACCTCGACCGGCTGCGCCGGGGCGACCGGATCCGGGCGCGTCTGGAGAACGGCACGACGGCCGAGTTCGCCGTCACCGAGGTGACGACCGTCGACAAGGCGGAGTTCCCGACCGAGAAGGTCTACGGGAACGTGGACCGCCCCGAACTGCGTCTGATCACCTGCGGCGGCCCGCGGGCCGGCGACGGATACCGCGACAACGTGATCGTCTTCGCCGCCCTGACTCCCGCAGGAGAACGTTGAAACGGCCCTCTCGGTCCCGTGAGAGGGCGGCGTCCGAGTTGTTCGCCGCCCTCTACCCGCGCCTCGCCGGCTGGTGCCGCCGTCTCGTCGACGACGACGAGACGGCGCACGAGATCGCCTCGGAGGCGTTCACCCGGCTCTGGGCCCGCTGGACGGCCGTCGCGGAGCCCCAGGGCTTCCTCTTCGTCACCGCCGCCAACCTGGTCCGCGACCACTGGCGCAAGCTCGAACGCGAGCGCCGGGCCCTGCGCCGGGCCACCGTCGAGGCCGCCGTCGCCCCGCCCGCCGAACCGGCCGACCCCTCGGTGCGGCTGCTCGTGCAGTCCCTGCCCGACCGGCTGCGCGTCCCGATCCTGCTGCACTACTACGCTGACATGCCGATCCGGGAGGTGGCCGTGCTGACCGGGCGCAAGGAAGGAACCGTCAAGGCCGACCTGCACGCGGCCCGCGAACTGCTCCGCGCCCACCTGAGGAGAAGCCTTGATCACACCCACTGACGACTTCGACGACGGCCCGGACCTCGACCCCGACGACCCCCTCACCGTCATCCTGGGGCCCGTCCCCGGCCACCTCGGCCCGCCGCCGGGCCGCTACGAGGAGATCCGCCGCGGCGCGGTCCGCCGCCGGCTGCTGCGTACCGCGGCCGGGGTCGGCGCGACCTGCGGGATCGCCGCGCTCGCCGTCCTGCTGCCGTTGCGCCTGACGGCGTCGGACGCACCCCCACGCCCGGCGGTCCCGCTGGCCCCGCCGTCGGTGAGCCGTCCGCCCACCGCGCCCCCGTCCTCGCTCCCGCCCTCGCCCGTGCCGGACACCGAGCGCCCTACCGAGGGGGCCCCGACCCCCGCCCCGGATCCGCGGACGTCGACTGCGCCCGCCGGCACCGCTGTCCCGACCATGGGCAGCGACGACCGTAGCGAGTCGACGGAACCGACCACGGCGAGCGAACCGGGCACGTCGGGCACGTCCTCGGCGGCGCGGCCCACCCCGTCCGCCGACGCGTCGCAGGACTCGCCGGAGTGAGGCCGCCGCGCCGTCACTTGAGTGCGGCCATCGCGATGCGCTGGGCCACCGGGTTCATGCCCTCGCCCTTCGCGTCGGTGGAGTTGACCGAGTAGACGAGGGTGCGGCCGAGGTTCCGGGTGCCGGCGATCAGCGCGTTGTAGCCGTAGCGGCCGCCCGACTTGAGCCAGTAGACCTTCCCCTCGTACGCGAAGCGCTGCAGGCCCGCGCTGTAGGTGGCGCCGTCGATGTGCGCGGGGACCGTGAACATCTCCCGCAGCTGGGGCCCGGGGACGATGCGCCCCCGGAAGAGCGAGGTGAGGAGGCGTTCCAGGTCCGCGGTCGTGGAGATCATGTCGCCGGCCGCGAACCGGTCCGCCTGGTTCCACTCGGTGACGTCGACCAGCTCCGTCGTCCCGTCCGCCTTCTTCACCGCCTGGTAGCCGCGGTTGTGCGGGCCGGCGATGCGCGGGTCGGTGCCGGGGAAGTACGTGTCGTTCATGCCGGCGGGCGCCAGGACCAGGCGGGTGGCCTCGGACGCGTACGATCGGCCGGTCACCTTCTCGATCAGCAGGCCGAGGATCGTGTAGTTGATGTTCAGGTAGTGCTGCTCCTTCCCCGGGCGGAACTCCGGCTCCTTCGCCGCCGTCGAGGCCACGACCTGCTGCGGGGTCAGTGTGTCGAAGCGGTGCGCGTACACCTCCGCGAAGGTCTCGCCCAGGCCGTCGCCCGCCGGGATGCCGCTGGTGTGGTTGAGCAGCTGCCGTACGGTGATCGGCCGGTACTGCCTGCCGAGAAGTCCGGGCAGGTAGTGCTGGACCGGCGTGTTCAGGTCGATCCTCCGCTCGGCCGCCAGCCGCAGGACGGCCGCCGCCGTCACCACCTTGGTCGTCGAACCTGCCCGGAACCGCGCGTCGGGGTCGGCCGGTGCCGCGCTCGGCAGGTCGTGCACGCCCGCGCTGCCGCGCCAGGTGCCGTCGGTGCCGCCGACCCGGACGAGGGCGGCGGTCGCGTCCTGGTCCGGGAGCCCGGTGAGCGCGGCGACGAGGGCCTGGGTGTCGAGGCTGTTCGCGTGCTGGGTGACGGCGGGCTCGGCGAAGGCGGGGGCGGCCAGCGGCCCGGCCGCGGTGAGGGCGAGGACGAGCGAGGCGGCGAGGACGGTGGTGCGGCGGCGGGCGCGCATACGGGCTCCAGGGGCGGGGTGTCGGAGGGGCGGAAGGGACTGGTGCCGATCCTCCGGTGGTGGGCGCCCGCTGGGTATCGTCGCCGAGGAGGGGGCCACCCCTGGTGGAACCCTGAGCAACTGCCTTACAAGATGGGGGAGTTGCCGGGGGTGTCCCTTACGGGGACCGGAAAAGTGTTATCCGGGGGTCGCCGGGGCCGTCTCCCTGGATGTGATCTCCGACCTTGCGGACAGCGGGGTCCCGGCTGAGAGGGTGCGGGCATGAGGACGTACGCCGAGGCCGGCCGACACTGGCGGGCCACCATCGCCGACGCGCAGGCCGGCGACCGGCGGGCGCTGGACGAGTTGGTGGCGGGCTGGCTGCCGCTGGTCTACAACATCGTCGGCCGCGCCCTGAACGGCCACGCCGACGTCGATGACGTCGTGCAGGAGACCATGCTGCGCGCCGTCGACAACCTCGGCTCGCTGCGCGACCCCGACAGCTTCCGCTCCTGGCTGGTCGCGATCGCCATGCGGCAGATCCGCGACCGCGCGCGCCGCAGGACACCACAGCGCCTCGACGAGGGCGTGCCGGCCGGCGAAGCCGCCGACTTCGCCGAACTCACCGTGCTCCGGCTCCAGTTGGAGGGACAGCGGCGCGAGGTCGCGGAGGCGGCGCGCTGGCTCGACGACGAGGACCGGCAACTGCTGTCCCTGTGGTGGCTGGAGGTCGCGGGCGAGCTCACCCGCCGCGAGCTGGCCGCGGCCGTCGGCATCAGCAGGCAGCACGCCGCCGTGCGCGTCCAGCGGGTGAAGGAGCGCCTGGAGGTCTCCCGGGGCATCGTCCGCGCCCTCGACGGGGCCTGCCCCGACCTGCGCGAACTGACCGCCCGCTGGAACGGCCGGCCGGACTCGGTGTGGCGCAAGCGGCTGGCCCGGCACATCCGCGGCTGCGGCTACTGCGGCGACACCCGTGAGTCCGTCGTGCCGGCGGAACGGCTGCTCGTCGGGATCGCGCTGGTCCCGGTGCCGGCCGGCTTCACGATCTCCCTCGCGCTCGGCGGCAAGACGGCCGTCGCGGCCACCGGCACGGCCTCCGTCGGCTGGTCCGCGAAGGTGCTGACCGCGCTCACCAAGCCGGCCGTCGCGGTCACCGCCGGCGCGACACTCGCCGCGGGCGGCGCCTACGTCGTCGTCCAGACCCCCGACGAACCGCCCGCACGCGCGGCCGTGGTCCCCACGGCGGCGAGCACACCCGCCACCCGACCGTCCGCGCCCGGCCCCGCCCCTTCCGGCTCGGCCTCGCCGCCGGCATCCCCCTCGGCGTCGGCGAGCGAGCGGAGGACGGCCCGGTACGGGAGTGTCGTCGACGCCGTCGACAGCGCGCCCGACCCGGACACCCCGCCCGCCGCCCTGCCGGAGCGGCCAGCGTCCGGCGTCACCAGCAGCGGCGGCGCGCACGCCACCATGAACCACCGCGGGGACGGCGTGACGCTCAGCGGACAGGGCTATGTCCTCGTGCGCTGGCAGATATCGCCGCAGTACCGGTCCGGCGCCCTGGTCATGCCGAGCTGGACGGGGCTGAAGGGCAAGCTCTTCCACGTGGCCTCCGGCGGCGGCCGTCGCATGGACGACCCCGTCAGCGCCACGGACACCACCGCCACCGGCATGGGCAGCAAGGCCACCGGCTACACCGTCCTGCCGTCCGGCACCCAGCAGATGTGGCAGAACGAGTACTTCTACCTCGCCGGCAGCGTCACCCTCACCGTGAACGAGCGGGGTGCCGACTACGGCCTCAACGTCTTCCCGACGACCTGGGACGCCGTGGAGAAGGACGTCACGAGCGGCCCCGGCCGGGGCGCCGGGCGCTACGGCCTGGTCCGTGACACCGGCGAGGACGACACACCGGTCCCGCAGTACCTCACCCGTGAGACGCCGGCCGACCCGGCGACGGTCGCTCAGGCCTCACGCGTGTAGCGGTCCTGGGCCCGGGTCACCTCGTCCCCGTGGTCATGGGCCCAGATGCCGAAGGCCTGGATCGGCGGGAGCAACGACCGTCCCAGGCCGGTGAGTTCGTACTCCCCCCGCGGCGGCGACCCGCCGTACGCCTGCCGCGTGACGAGCCCGTTCGCCTCCAGTCTGCGCAGCGTCTGCGTCAGCACCTTCTGGCTGATTCCGCCGATGCGTGTCCGCAGCTCACCGGGGCGCCCGGGGCCGTCCTTGAGCGCCCAGATCACCACCGGGTTCCAGGTGTGGGAGACGAGGTCGAAGGCGAGCCGGGTCCGGCAGTCGGCGAGGAACGCGAGGTCGGGGTTCACGTACCGAATGGTGCCTGAGCGGCTTCCTACTGTCGTGGGAGATCCATGGGGCGGAGACCCGTCCAACGACGATCCACGGAACGGCGATCCACGGAACGGGGATCCGCGGAACAGGAGGAGGAACCATGCGTGTGGGAATTCTCGGTACGGGCGCGATGGCCGACGCGCTGGGCACCCGGTGGCGGCGGGCCGGACACGAGGTGGTCACCGGCGGCCGCTCGGGAGGGCTGCGTGAGGCGGCGGAGGCGGGGACGGACGCGGTGCTGCTCGCGGTGCCGTACGAGGCCGTCGTCGAGGTGGTGGGCGGGCTGGAGGAAGCCCTGCGCGGGCGGGTGCTGATCGACTGCACCAATCCGGTGGGCCCGGATTTCGGCCTGCTCACGGCGGGCGGCCCGGCGGCGGCCGAACGCGTCGCCGCCGCCGCGCCCTCCGCGCACGTGGTGAAGGCCTTCAACCTGTGCCACGTCGACGTCTGGCGCCTCGACCCGCCCGTCTTCGACGGCCGTCCCCTGGCGGTCCCGCTGTGCGGGGACGACGAAGCCGCCCGGTCCGTCGTACGCCGGCTCGTCCGCGACCTCGGCTGCGAGCCGCTGGACGCGGGGGGACTCGACAGGGCCGGTCTGCTGGAGGCGACGGCGGCGCTGCTGATCCGGCTGTGGCTGGGGGAGGGTGCGGACGCCCAGGCGATCGCACCGCCGCTGGCGTACGCGGCGGGTTAGGGCCTGCCGTTCGGAGCGGCCGCGGGACGCCGACGATGCGGGCGGTCAGCCCTGCTTGCGCAGAGCCGTCAGCACCTCGATCCGGTTGGTGGTGATGGAGTCGACGCCCAGGTCGATGAGCCGGCGCATGGAACGGCGGGTGTCGGGCGTCCAGACGGAGAGCAGAAAACCGTCGTGGTGCACGCGGGCGGCCAGCTCCCGGTCCACCAGGGAGAAGCGGTAGTTGAGCCAGCGCGGCTTCACCGCGTCGAGCAGCGCGGGCCGCGGGGGCGCCAGGCTGGTGCAGGTCAGGGCGATCTCGGCGGACGGATCGGCGGCGCGCACGGCGAGCATCGCGCCGGCGTCGGCGCAGTAGTAGGCCCGGTCCGCCGCCCCGGCCTCGCGGACGGCGTCCACGATCCGCCGTGCCGTGCGCACGTCCCGCGTCCCCGGCAGATCGAGCATCAGCCGGCTGCCCCCGGTCGCCGCGAGCGCCTCCGCGAGGGTCGGCACCCCGCCGGCCGTCAGCCCGCGCACCTCGGCGGCGGACAGCGACAGCAGCGGCCGGTCCTGCTGCCACAGCCGCTTCAGCGTCTCGTCGTGCAGCAGGACGGGTACGCCGTCCCGGGTGAGCCGTACGTCGATCTCGACGGCGTCCGCGCCCCGGTCGAGCGCGGAACGCAGCGAGTCGACGGTGTTCTCACGGAAGCGGTAGGGGTCGCCACGATGGGCCACGGCAGTCACGTTGTGCATGGGCCCATTGTGGCGGCCACCGGTCCTCAGGGGGCGAGCCGGCCCGTCGTGTAGGTCTCGATCTCGGCCCTGATGCGTGCCTTGCCGGCCTCGTCCAGGAAGGACGCGTCGACCGCGTTGACGGCGAGGGCGGCGAGGCCCCGCTCGTCGAGGTCGAGGAGGCGGGCGGCGACCGCGTACTCGTTGTCGAGGTCGGTGCCGAACATGGGCGGGTCGTCGGAGTTGATCGTGACCAGGACGCCGGCCCGCACGAACTCCTTGATCGGGTGCTCGTCGAGGGTGCGGACCGCGCGCGTGGCGATGTTCGAGGTCGGGCACACCTCCAGGGCGATGCGGTGCTCGGCGAGGTGCGCGAGCAGCTTCTCGTCCTGCGCGGAGCTGGTGCCGTGACCGATGCGCTCGGCGCGCAGGTGCGTCAGCGCGTCCCACACCGTCTGCGGTCCCGTGGTCTCGCCGGCGTGCGGCACCGATCGGAGCCCGGCGGCGATCGCCCGGTCGAAGTAGGGCTTGAACTGCGGGCGCGGTACGCCGATCTCGGGCCCGCCCAGCCCGAAGGAGACCAGCCCCTCGGGGCGGATCCGGTCGTCGGTGGCGAGTCGCGTCGTCTCCTCGGCGGCCTCGAGACCGGCCTCACCGGGGATGTCGAAGCACCAGCGCAGCACGGTCCCGAACTCCGCCTCCGCCGCCTTGCGGGCGTCCTCGATGGCGTCCATGAAGGCGAGTTCGTCGATGCCGCGCCTGGTCGAGGAGAACGGGGTGATGGTCAGCTCGGCGTAGCGCACCTGCTGGCGGGCCAGGTCCCGGGCGACCTCGTACGTCAGCAGCCGGACGTCCTCCGGGGTGCGGATGAGGTCCACGACGGACAGGTACACGTCGATGAAGTGGGCGAAGTCGGTGAACGTGAAGTAGTCGACCAGGGCCTCGGGATCGGTCGGCACCTTGGAGTCGGGGTGCCGCGCGGCCAGCTCGGCGACGATGCGGGGGGAGGCGGAGCCGACGTGGTGGACGTGCAGTTCGGCCTTGGGCAGCCCGGCGATGAAGGCGTGCACGTCACGGGCGCCGGCCGCGGCGGCAGCGGTGGGACCGGCGGGTGCGCCGGAGACGGGGGAGCCTGGGCCGGGGGAGCCGGGAGCGGCGGCGGAAGCGTCGAAGCGGTCGGTCATGGGGTCCTCCCCGGGACGGCGCCCCGGGCCGAGCGGGCCGGACGGGACGCGGGTGATCGGCTGATCGATGAGTCGGCATCATCGTAGGCGGAGTGGGCGCAGGACGACCGTCGGCCTCACTCGGGGCGGGAACCGCCGCCCACCGCACCGGCCGCGGGCCGTAGCATGACGGAACGTACGCAGGGCTGAACGGTGTACGGACGACGGAACGCAAGCGGGAACGCGCGGGACGGTACGCGCGGGACCGGACGCCTGGCGCAACGCGGGGCAGAGGGCGACAGAGGGGATCCACGCATGTCCGACGACGCGCCGACTCCGGCCGGTGACGCCGCCCATGACCCGTGGCCCGCGCCCGCTTCCGACGAGGCGGACGGTCCGCAGGACGCGGCTCCCAAGGTGCCGTTGGACAAGCGCGGCACGGACACCGGCACGTCAGGCGCCACCGGCACGACGGGCGTCACCGGCACGACGGGTACGACGGGTGTCACGGGTACGACAGGTACGACGGGAAACGGTGCCGGCTCTGGCGGGTCCCCGGCCGCGTCGAATCCCTGGGCCGCCCCGGGCGACAGCGCGCAGAGCGGGGCCGGTTACACCGTCGCCGCGAACGAACCGCTGACCCCCGCCTCCGGCTCTCCCTCCCTCCCCTCGGACCAGGTGCCGCCGGCCGTTCACGACCAGCGGACGGTCACCGCGCTGCCCAGCGTGCCCCCGCCGCCCGCGGACGTCACCCCGCAGCCCTGGGCCACCCCCTTCGGGAACCCGCCCGTGAACGGCCCGTTCGGTGCCTTCCCGCCGCCCCACCCCGGCACGGCGGCGGCCGGCGGCCCGCCGTTCAACCCGATCAACCCCTTCGCTCCCCCCGGTGCGGGCGGGGCGGTCCCCCCGCCGCCCCTCGCGCCCCACGGGCCCGGACAGGTCCCGTACGGATATCCGGGCGGCTACGGCTACCCGGGTCGGCCCCACTACGGGGGTGGCGCTCCGGGCCCCTACGGCTGGCCCGGTGGGGCGGGCGACAGCAACGGCATGGGCATCGCCGGGATGGTCCTCGGGATCGTCTCGGCCGTCGGCTTCTGCATGTGGCCGCTGGCCGTCGTGCTCGGCATCCTCGGGATCACCTTCGGAGCGGTCGGGCGCGGGAAGGCCAGGCGGGGCGAGGCCTCGAACCCCGGTCAGGCGCTGGCCGGGATCATCTGCGGAAGCGTGGGCGTCCTGCTCGCGATCGGACTGGGCGTGCTGCTGATCGTGCAGCCCTGAGACCCCGGCAGGCGCGGGCGCGGCGGCAGCGCCGACTTCGGGCCGAGCGGCGACGGCCGAGGCAGCCGCGCCTCCGCAGAGCAGAGACGCCTTGGTCAGCGGCGGCGATTCGGGCTCAGCGGCGACGCGCAAGGCGGCGGCGACTCCGGTAGCTGAGACGAATCGGGCCGAGCGGCTCCGCGGACGCGTACGCCACCGCTTCCAGACCGCGGTCCTGTGCGTGCGGTGCGGGCGCCCGCCCGGAGGCCAGGGCCGAGCAGAGACGCTCAGGCAGCGGCGGCGACCAGGGCTGAGCGGCGACGCGCGAGGCGGCCGCGATCCAGGCAGCGCCCGCGCCTCGGGCAGCAGCGGTGCCTCCGGCAGCGGCGACGCCTCAGGCTGCTGCCCGCACTCTCTCCCGGGCCTCCATCAGCGCGAAGCCCAGCAGGTTCGGCCCCCGCCAGCGCTGGGGATCCATCGCCGCCTCGTCGTCCGCCGCCAGGCCGATGCCCCATACGCGGTCCATGGGGCTCGCCTCCACCAGCACCTGCTCGCCCGTGCTCAGCAGGAACGCCCGCAGTCCGGGTTGCGAGGCGAACTTGTGGACGCTGCCCTCGACCACGATCCGGAACCGCTCCCGCTGCCAGGTCGTCTCGTCGAAGCCGCGCACCAGCCGCCCCTCCTTCTTCGCCTGGGCGGGGGAGGCCGCGGCCAGCGCCCGCCGCTCCGCCTCCGCGTCCTCGAAGAGGCGGGCCTTGCCGGCCATCATCCAGTGCTCGGCCGTCGCGTAGGTGACCCCGTCGACCACGAAGGGTGACGGCCACCACTGGCTCAGGCAGCTCGACCCCAGCCGGCCGTCGGGCCGCGGCCGGTGCCCCCAGAAATGCAGATACTTGATCCTCGCCCCGGCCCGGACCTGCCTGACCAGGGCCTCCTGGCAGTCGATCTTCTCCATGCACGCGAGTCTGGCACGCGCCACTGACAGTGCGTCCCGCCTTTTCCGCCCCGACTCGACACCTGGTCGACCCGCCGTCGACAGATTCCGTCGCGTAACCAAAAGGCAACAACGGAATCACTTGTTGGAGTGCCCTTGCTCTGTCAGGATCGGCAATCAAATCAAGCTGGAGCTACGCCAGCCGCCGCCGCGCACAGCGGGGCGAAGGCGGAGGAGAGCGACATGCAGGACCGGTTCCCCGCACAGGAACGATTCGCGGACGGCGCTCAGTACATCGGGGGCCGTCTCAGGCACGGCACATCCGGCCGGACCCACGCCGTGATCGACCCCGCCACCGGCGAGGAGGTCTTCACCTACGAGCTGGCCGGCGCCGACGACGTCGACGCGGCGGTCGCCGCCGCCCGCGCCGCCTTCCCGGGCTGGGCCGGCACCACGCCGGGCGAGCGCTCCGACGCGCTGCACCGGTTCGCCGCCGTCCTCGCCGACCGCGCCGAGGAGTTCGCCCGCGCCGAGTCCCTCCAGTGCGGCAAGCCGCTGAAGCTGACCCGCGAGTTCGACGTGCCGGGCACCATCGACAACACCGCGTTCTTCGCCGGCGCGGCCCGCCACCTCGCGGGCCAGTCCGCCGGTGAGTACTCCGGCGACCACACCTCCTACGTCCGCCGTGAACCCATCGGCGTCGTCGGCTCCATCGCGCCCTGGAACTACCCCCTCCAGATGGCCGCCTGGAAGATCCTCCCGGCGATCGCGGCGGGCAACACCATCGTGCTCAAGCCCGCCGAGCTCACTCCGCTCACCTCGCTGCTCTTCGCCCAGGCGGCGACGGAGGCGGGCATCCCCGACGGCGTCGTCAACATCGTCACCGGGACCGGACGGGAGGCCGGTGAGCGTCTCGTCGGGCATCCCGACGTCGCCATGACCGCCTTCACCGGCTCCACCGCCGTCGGCAAGCGCGTGGCCGAGGTCGCCACCGCGACCGTCAAGCGGCTCCACCTGGAGCTGGGCGGCAAGGCGCCCTTCGTCGTCTTCGACGACGCCGACCTGGAGGCCGCGGCCAACGGCGCGGTCGCGGGGTCGCTCATCAACACCGGGCAGGACTGCACGGCCGCCACGCGCGCGTACGTGCAGCGGCCCCTCTACGAGGCGTTCGTCGAGCGGACGGCCGCCCTGATGGAGACCGTCCGGCTCGGTGATCCCTTCGCCCCCGGCACCGACCTCGGCCCGCTGGTCTCGCACGTCCAGCGCGACCGGGTCGCCGCCTTCGTCGACCGGGCGCGTGGCTACGCGCGCGTGGTGACCGGCGGCGAGGTCCCACAGGGGGATCTCAAGAACGGCGCGTACTATCGCCCCACCCTGATCGCGGACGCCGCGCAGGACAGCGAGGTCGTGCAGTCCGAGATCTTCGGCCCGGTCCTGGTGGTGCTGCCCTTCGACAGCGACGACGAGGGCATCGCGCTCGCCAACGACACCCCGTACGGGCTGGCCGCCTCCGCGTGGAGCCGGGACGTCTTCCGGGCGAACCGGGCGACGCGCGAGATCAAGGCCGGGTGTGTGTGGGTCAACGACCACATCCCGATCATCAGCGAGATGCCCCACGGCGGCTACAAGTCCTCCGGCTTCGGCAAGGACATGTCCGTGTACTCGTTCGAGGAGTACACGCAGGTAAAGCACGTTATGTTCGATAACACGGCGGTGGCCCGCAAGCCCTGGCACCGCACCATCTTCGGGGACTGTTAGAGCGACTACGACCGGCCGCCGACCACGGCCGACCCTCCCGAAAGGGCACCACGCGCATGGAGCAGTACGAGCCCGACCGCCTCAGCCCGGCCCAAGTGGCCGCCATGCGGCGCAGCCTCCGCAACGGCAGGGCGGCCATGACCCGCCGGTCGCTGCTGCGCGCCTCCACCGGAGGCGCCCTGGCGCTGGGCGGCCTCGGCGCGCTCAGCGCCTGCGGGATCCCCGCGGCCGGCAAGACCGAGGGCGGCACGGCCGCCGACGACCACTCGGCGAAGGAGAAGACCGTCAGCTTCTCCAACTGGACCGAGTACATGGACGTCGACGACAGCGGCAAGCACCACCCGACGCTCGACGCCTTCACGAAACGCACCGGCATCAAGGTCAAGTACACCGAGGACATCAACGACAACAACGAGTTCTTCGGCAAGATCAAGCCGCAGCTCGCCGCGGGCCAGGACACCGGCCGCGACATCATCGTCCTCACCGACTGGCTGGCCGCCCGCCTCATCCGCCTCGGGTGGGTCCAGAAACTGGACCCGTCCAACCTGCCGCACGCCTACGCCAACCTGTCGGCCCAGTTCCGCAGCCCCGACTGGGACCCGGGCCGGGCGTACTCGTATCCCTGGCAGGGCATCTCCACGGTGATCGCCTACAACAAGAAGGCGCTCGACGGCGTCGAGGTGAAGTCGGTCTCCGACCTGCTCGACAACCCCAAGCTCAAGGGCCGCGTCGGCTTCCTCACCGAGATGCGCGACAGCGTGGGCATGACGCTGCTGGACATGGGCAAGGACCCGGAGAAGTTCACCGGCGACGACTACGACGCCGCCATCGCCCGTCTCCAGAAGGGCGTCGACAGCGGCCAGATCCGCCGCTTCACCGGCAACGACTACACCTCCGACATCACCAGCGGCGACTTCGCGGCCTGCATCGCCTGGGCCGGTGACGTCGTGCAGCTGAAGGCGGACAGTCCCGACGTCGACTTCGTCATCCCGGACAGCGGCTACCTGACGTCCAGCGACAACATGCTGATCCCCAACAAGGCACGTCACAAGACGAACGCCGAACGGCTCATGGACTACTACTACGAGCCGGAGCCGGCCGCCGAACTCGCCGCGTACATCAACTACGTCTGTCCGGTGGACGGCGTGAAGGACGCGCTGGCGAAGATCGACGAGGATGCGGCGAACAACCCGCTGATCATCCCTGACAAGGCCATGCAGGCGAAGTCGCACTCCTTCCGCTCGCTGAGCTCGAAGGAAGAGACCGCCTACGAGGCGAAGTTCGCGAAGCTCACTGGGGCGTGACGACGATGAAGACGACCAACAGCGGCAGCGGCGACGTCCGCCTGACCGGCATCAGCAAGACCTACGGCTCCTTCGCCGCCGTCCAGCCGCTCGACCTGACCGTCCCGCAGGGCTCCTTCTTCGCCCTGCTCGGCGCCTCCGGCTGCGGCAAGACCACCACCCTGCGCATGATCGCCGGTCTGGAGGAACCTTCCTCCGGGACCGTCCACCTCGGCGACCAGGACGTGACGGCCCTCCCGCCGTACAAGCGCCCGGTGAACACGGTCTTCCAGTCCTACGCCCTCTTCCCGCACCTCGACATCTTCGAGAACGTCGCCTTCGGTCTGCGCCGGCGCGGCATCAAGAGCGTGAAGAAGCAGGTCGAGGACATGCTGGAGCTCGTACAACTCGGCGAGCAGGCCCGTAAGAAGCCGCACCAGCTCTCCGGCGGCCAGCAGCAGCGCGTCGCCGTGGCCCGCGCGCTGATCAACACCCCCAAGGTGCTGCTGCTCGACGAGCCCCTCGGCGCCCTCGACCTCAAGCTGCGCCGGCAGATGCAGCTGGAGCTCAAGCGCATCCAGACCGAGGTCGGCATCACCTTCGTGCACGTCACGCACGACCAGGAGGAGGCCATGACCATGGCCGACACGGTCGCCGTGATGAACGCGGGCCGGGTCGAGCAGCTCGGCTCGCCGACCGACCTCTACGAGAACCCGAACACCACCTTCGTCGCCAACTTCCTCGGCACGTCGAACCTCATCGAGGCCGAGGTCGACACCAAGAGCGGCGACGACATCGTGCTGAAGGCCGGCGGCGGCAAACTCGTGCTGCCCGAGTCGCGCTGCTCCGCGCCCACGACGGCCGGCGGCAAGGTGCTGGTCGGCGTCCGCCCGGAGAAGATATCCCTCACCCACGCCGACGCCGCCGGTGAGATTCCCGAGGGCCGCAACCGCATCACCGGGCGCATCGCCAACTCGTCGTTCATCGGGGTCTCCACCCAGTACGTCATCGACACCTCGGTCTGCCCCGAGTTCGAGGTCTACGCCCAGAACATCGACCGGGACGCCCGGCTGGCCCCCGGCGCCGAGGTCGTCCTGCACTGGAGCCCCGCCCACACGTTCGGCCTCGACGCCGCCCAGGACATCGACGCCGGCATCCAGGAAGAGGCGGCTCTCTGATGGCGACGCTCACGGAGGCGCCCCCGCCCCTGTCCCCGACGGCGCCGACGGCGCCGACGGCGAAGCCGCCCCGCAAGCGCGGGCGCTGGACGCCGTACCTGCTGCTGCTGCCCGGTCTGCTCTGGCTGTTCGTGTTCTTCGCGCTGCCGATGATCTACCAGGCCTCCACGTCCGTGCAGACGGGCTCCCTGGAGGAGGGCTACAAGGTCACCTGGCACCTCGCGACCTACTGGGACGCGCTGAGCGAGTACTGGCCGCAGTTCCTGCGCTCGGTCCTCTACGCGGCCGCCGCGACGATCCTGTGCCTGGTGCTCGGCTACCCGCTGGCCTATCTGATCGCCTTCCGGGCCGGCCGCTGGCGGAACCTGATCATGATCCTGGTGATCGCGCCCTTCTTCACCAGCTTCCTGATCCGCACCCTCGCCTGGAAGACGATCCTCGCGGACGGCGGCCCGGTCGTCGGCGCCCTCAACACCCTGCACGTCCTCGACGTCACCAGCTGGCTCGGCTGGACCGCGGGCGACCGGGTGCTGGCCACCCCGCTCGCGGTGGTCTGCGGTCTGACGTACAACTTCCTGCCGTTCATGATCCTGCCGCTCTACACCTCGCTCGAGCGCATCGATGGGCGGCTGCACGAGGCGGCCGGGGACCTGTACGCCAGGCCGGTCACCACCTTCCGCAAGGTCACCTTCCCGCTCTCGATGCCGGGCGTGGTCTCCGGGACGCTGCTGACCTTCATCCCGGCGGCCGGCGACTACGTCAACGCGGAACTCCTCGGCTCGACGGACACCCGCATGATCGGAAACGTGATCCAGACCCAGTTCCTGCGGGTCCTGGACTATCCGACGGCGGCGGCCCTCTCCTTCATCCTGATGGCCGCGATTCTGCTCATGGTCACTCTCTACATCCGCAGGTCCGGGACGGAGGATCTGGTCTAAATGCCCTTCGTCAACTGGCTCAAGCGCCATTTCGTGGTCATCGCGGGACTTCTCACGCTCGCTTATCTCCTGCTGCCCAACGTCGTCGTCACGGTGTTCTCCTTCAATAAACCGAAGGGGCGCTTCAACTACCAATGGCAGCAGTTCTCCACCGATGCCTGGAAGGACCCGTGCGGGGTCGCCGGGCTCTGCGGGTCGCTGTCGCTCAGCCTCCAGATCGCCGTCTGGGCGACCATCGGCGCGACCGCCCTCGGCACGATGATCGCCTTCGCGCTCGTCCGCTACCGCTTCCGCGCGCGGGGCGCCGTCAACTCGCTGATCTTCCTGCCGATGGCGATGCCCGAGGTCGTGATGGCCGCCTCGCTGCTCACCCTGTTCCTCAACCTGGGTGCTCAGCTGGGGTTCTGGACGATCCTCATCGCGCACATCATGTTCTGCCTCAGCTTCGTCGTGACGGCGGTGAAGGCCCGCGTCATGTCGATGGACCCGCGCCTGGAGCAGGCCGCCCAGGACCTCTACGCCGGGCCGGCGCAGACGTTCCTGCGCGTCACCCTGCCCATCGCCGCCCCCGGAATCGCGGCGGGCGCGCTGCTCGCCTTCGCGCTCTCCTTCGACGATTTCATCATCACCAATTTCAACGCGGGCTCGACCGTCACCTTCCCCATGTTCGTCTGGGGTTCGGCACAGCGCGGAACGCCCGTTCAGATCAATGTCATCGGTACGGCCATGTTCCTCATCGCCGTACTGTTCGTACTGACCTCGATGGTCATCGGAAATCGCCGCAACAAGCAAAAGGCGTCATCGTAAAAGCCCTGTAGGGAGTTGAAATCATGGCCCCAAGCGCCATGAACCGGTGGATCACTTCTCTTTCCGACGCACAGCCGGTGCCGTACTGGCTGGAAGATCCCGGCAAGCCGCACCCCGAACCCGCGCTCACCGGCCCCGAGACCTGCGACCTGCTGGTCGTCGGCGGCGGCTACAGCGGACTGTGGACCGCGCTCGTCGCCAAGGAGCGCGAGCCGCAGCGGGACGTGGTGCTGCTGGAGGGCCGTGAGGTGGGCTGGGCCGCCTCGGGCCGCAACGGGGGCTTCTGCGCGGCCTCCCTCACCCACGGGCTGCCCAACGGGCTCACCCGCTGGCCGGACGAGATCCACCGGCTCGAGGAGCTGGGGATGCGCAACCTCGACGAGATCGAGGCGGCGATCGCCCGGCACGGCATCGACTGCGACTTCGAGCGCAGCGGCGAGATCGACGTCGCCACCGAGACGTACCAGGCGTGGGAACTGCGCGACTGGTACGAGGAGCTCGAAGGCAAGGGTCTCGCCGACGGGCTCGAGTTCCTCGACGCGGACGCGGTGCGCGAGCAGGTCGCCTCGCCCACCTTCCAGGCGGGTCTGTACGACCGCCGGGGCGTCGCCATGCTCCATCCCGCCAAGCTCGTCTGGGGTCTGAAGCAGGCGTGCATGCGGCTGGGCGTCCGCGTCTACGAGCACACCCCCGCCCTGTCGCTGAAGCCCTACGGCGCCGGAATGGCCGTGGGCACCCCCTATGGGCAGGTGCGGGCCCGGCAGGTCGCGCTCGGCACCAACATCTTCCCCAACCTGGTCCGGCGGGTGCGGGCGTACACCGTCCCGGTCTACGACTACGCGCTGATGACCGAACCGCTGAGCGCCGACCAGCTCGACTCGATCGGGTGGAAGAACCGGCAGGGACTCGGGGACTCGGCCAACCAGTTCCACTACTTCCGGCTGTCGGCCGACAACCGGATCCTGTGGGGCGGCTACGACGCGGTCTACCCCTACGGGGGCCGGGTGCGCGCCGAGTACGACGACCGGCCGGAGACGTACGCCAAGCTCGCCGGGCACTTCTTCGGCTGCTTCCCGCAGCTGGAGGGGGTGCGCTTCACCCACGCCTGGGGCGGGGCGATCGACACGTGCTCGCGCTTCTCGGCGTTCTTCGGCACCGCGCACCAGGGGAAGGTGGCGTACGCGGCCGGGTACACCGGCCTGGGTGTCGGGGCCACCCGCTTCGGGGCCGAGGTGATGCTGGACCTGCTGGCCGGGGAGAGCACCGAGCGGACGTCGCTGGAGATGGTCCGCAAGAAGCCGCTGCCCTTCCCGCCCGAGCCCTTCGCCTGGACCGGTATCGCCCTCACCAAGTGGTCGCTGGCCCGCGCCGACGCGCACGGCGGGCGGCGCAACCTGTGGCTGAAGACGATGGACCGGCTGGGGCTGGGCTTCGACAGCTGACGGCTGACGGCCGACAGCTGACGGCTGCCGGCCGGCCGATGCCGGTGAGGTGTGACCCGGTTCACCCCAACGGGTGGCCCCGACCCGCGTAATGCCCGCAGGGGACCTCCCTCTCCCTCGTGACGCGACCGCGTCCACGAGTGAAAGGGAGGTCTTCTCATGGCTGGGGCGAAGACGGCTGTCGAATGGCTGGCATCCGTCGCACCGGATCCCGAGGCATGCCGCCGGGAGTGGGAGCGCAACCCCCTGGGGGTGGCGCTGCTGCCCGCGGGCAAGGCCTGGGACGTACTCATCCTGCCGGGCGAACTCGGCTATCCCACCCTCGACGTGCTCACCCGGATCCTGCATCGGCCGGGCCCCGTGCTGGTCGACTTCGGAGACGACCGCATGGGCTTCCTCGTGGCGCCCGGCACGGCCGCCCGCTGGCTTGGCACCGGTATCCGTACGGCGGGGGCCGGCACCTGGATCGTCGTGCCGTATCCGGGCCGCTCGACCCGGGGTGTCCGCTGGCTGGTCCCGCCGGACGGCTCCGGCACCCTGACCGATCCGGCCCTGCTCGAACTGGCGATGCACGAGGCGGTGGCGGGCCTGGCCGGCGGAGAGGGCGGCTGACCGACCGGGCACCTGCGCCGCGGTACCCGGCCACCGACCGGTCCGGTCCCGCCCTGCCCCGCCCCGCGCCGGTCGGGCTACTCCGTCGACGTCGTCTTCAGCGCCAGCCACAGCTCCATCCGGACGTCCGGGTCGTCCAGGGAACGGCCGAGGATCTCCTCCACCCGCCGCATCCGGTAGCGCAGGGTGTGCCGGTGGACGCCCAGGTCGGCCGCCGCCGCGTCCCACTGGCCGTGGCGGGAGAGCCAGGCCCGCAGGGAGGCCACCAGGTCGCCGCGGCCGGTCGCGTCGTGTTCGTGCAGGGCGCGCAGCAGGCCGTCCGCGAACGCCTTCACCGCGTCGTCCGCGAGAAGGGGCAGCACGGAGCCCGCCGCGAGCTGCTCGTGCTCCACGAAGACCCGGCCCCGGCGCCGCGCGACGGACAGCGCCTGCTCGGCCTGCTTGTACGCCGCCGCCGCCGCGATCGGCCCGGCCGGCGCGGACAGGCCCACGACGAGTCCGTCCTCGTCGCCGGACTCGGGTCCTGCGCCACCGGTCGCCCGCGCACTCTCCAGCGAGGCCGTGTACTGCGCGCACGCCTCCGCGGCCGCGCCCCCGTCCGCGACCAGGGCCACCAGCCGGTCGCCCTCGGGCACCACCAGCACGGCCTCCCCGGCCCGGGCGGCCGCCGACTCGACGACCTCGGTGAGGCCGTCGAAGGGGTCGCCGCCCCCGTCGGCCGCCGCCGGCGTCGCGTCGGCGACGATCACCCGGAACGGGGCGTCGAGCAGCCCGCCGTACAGGTCCCCGGCGACGGCCCGCGCGTGGTCCGGTTCGCCCGCCAGCAGCATGCCCAGCACCGCCGCGCCGATCCGCTGCTGCGCCGCGTGCAGCGAGCGCGAGCGTTCGGTGGTCAGGGTGAGCAGCGCGATGGCCGAGTGGACGGCGTACCGCTCGGCGGTGCCGAGAGCCGAGGCGGTGCCGACCGCGAGCGCGGCGCGCGGGCGCCGGCCGGTGCCCAGCGAGTGCAGCTCGATCCGGTCGTCGTGCCGGTCGTCGGGTCCGGAGCGCTGCGGACCCCCGCCGCCGCCCACCACCGCGGAGGCCGGGGCCGGCCGCTCCCGCAGCCGCTCCACCTCCGCCGTGAGCCGCCCCGCCCGCCGGCCCGCCCACTCCGGCGCGGCTCCCACGACGGCACCCGAGGCGTCGTACAGGGCGGCCCACCCGTCGACCTGCGCGGCGAGCGCGCGGAGCAGCCCCTGCGGGCCGTCCGTCAGCGCCTGCTTCGTCAGCTCGCGCTGGGCCGCGAACCCTGCCGTGACCGCCCGGTACTGGTCGGCCGCGATCGCCGCCGACACCGCCTTGCTGATGGCGAGGAAGGGTGTGCGGCGCGGCACCTCCAGCAGGGGCAGGCCCTCCTCCTCGGCCGCGTCCACGAGGGCCTTCGGGATGTCCTCGTAGTTGACGCCGACGGCGAAGCCGAGCCCGACCACCCCGGCCTTGGCCAGCCGCCGCACGTAGCGCCGCATGGCCTCCGGGTCCTCGGCGTCCAGCTTGAGCGCGGTGATCAGCAGCAGCTCCCCGCCCTCCATGTACGGCACGGGGTCCGCGAGCTCGCTGACGTGCGCCCAGCGCACCGGCACGTCCAGCCGGTCCTCGCCGGCCCGCACGGTCAGTTTCAGCGCGGAGTGGTGGACGAGCGAGGCGAGCGTGGGAGGCATGGGGCCTTCAGGTCGGGGGAGTGATCGGCGGCGTGATCTTTTGGCCGCCGCGTATGAACGGTCTCTCCCGATTCTGCCTCACTGTACGGACCGCGGACGCGTCTTCAGCCCCGCAGGTCCACCAGCAGCGGTGGCGCGTGCTCGCCCCGCACATCGGTCAGGGACAGCACCGCGTGACCGGCCGGCACCTCGTGCGCCAGCCGGGACGCCGACCACCGCTCCCGCTCCACCTGGCGCACGGTCACCGCGTCCGTGGTCACCGCCTTGCCGGTGACGAGCTTGCGCAGGGCGTGGATGGCGCGGGTCATCGGCTGGTCGGCGAAGACGGTGTGCTTGGCGACCTCGGTGGTCTCCACCCACTCGGTGCCCCAGGTCTGCGCGAACCGGCTGCCGTCCCAGGTGGTGATGCCGGAGAACGCCATCCGGCAGCCGACGGCCCCGTACAGCGGACCGTGCAGTGCCTCCGGGACGTCGCCGATGGAACGCAGGGCGAGCACCACGCCCGCGTTCTGCGAGCGCAGCCGCTGGATCCGGCGCACCGACCCCTCGGTGACCGTTCCCGTCGCGTCGTCCAGGACCAGACAGGCGAAGTGGTCGCGCCGCTCCCGTACGACGGTGTGGAACTGGGCGAGGACCAGCCGGGTGATCAGCCGGGCGGCCTCCTCGTGACCGCGCTCGGGCAGGTCGACGCGGACCCGCAGCGGGTGGTGGGCGACGGCGCGCAGCGAGAACGCCCGGTGCGCGTTGCTGCCGCCGCCGAAGAACTCCGCGAACACCGGACGGTCGAGCAGCGCCAGCCGGTCGGCGAGCGCCCGGCCCGCGTCGCCCGGGGCCCCCGTCTGCCGGACCCGCGCCTCCAGCTCACGGCGCATCACCTCGTCACCGGCCACGGCCTCCCGCAGCGCGGACAGCGCGGCCGGTTCGCCCTCCAGGAGCTCGCGCAGCTCGGGCAGCGTGGGGAAGCACCCGTGCGCGCTCCGGTAGGGGCCCAGCACCTGGGCGAGCGCCGTGGTCGCGCTCTGGCCGCTCACCGAGTCGAGGTCGCCGACCAGCGCCTCGGCGAGGATCGCGGCCGCCTCGTCCGGGTCCTCGGACTCCGCGTACGGGTCCAGGTCGTGCACGGACGAGGGGTCCCCGATCCCGACGATCACGTCGAACGCGGAGTCGGAGCCGAGCGGCCCGCCGGGCGATGACACCGCGACGACCGCACACGACCCGGTGAGTGCTTGCAGGGCCAGGGCCTCGGTCAGCGGCTCGACCAGGGTCCGGGTCTTGCCCGATCCGGACGGCCCGACCGCGAGCAGCGAGGTGCCCAGCACGTCCGGGCCGAGCGCGGCGCCCGCGTCGTGATAGCTGACCGGGGTGCGTTCGGCGGCCACCCAGCGGCCGACCCGCACCTGCCCGGTGAGCAGATCGTGGCGCGCGGTGCGCCGGGGCAGGTCGCGGGCGCCGGAGGGGTGGGTCCAGGCCGCCCCGCCCTGGCGCAGCACGGTGTCCCGGAAGTCCGCGATCCCCGTCGTCCAGGCCCGTCGCACGCGTGCGCAGTCCACGTCGTTCATCCGGCCGGCGGCGACCTCGGCGGTCAGCAGCTCGGCCGCCTCGTACTGCCCCGCGTCCCGCAGCTCGGGCCACCGGGCGCGCGGCAGCTCGACCGCGGGCGCGGCCCGGCCGGGCTCGGCGCGCCGGGCGGCGAGTCGTTCCTGCGCGTACGGCCACCAGCCGCCGACCTTCGCGAACGGCCACACCACCAGCAGCGTGATGACCGTGTACAGCGCGTTCGTGAACAGGGGGGAGGCGAACAGCTCGTAGCTGCCGGAGATCAGCACGACCAGCGAGAACAGCGGGTCGATGACGGGCAGGGCGTCCCAGCCGACGCCGAAGGCGCCGGGGAAGACGAAGCTCAGGGTGGCGAGCGCGCCCAGCAGGGCGACGAGAGCCCGCGCGGGCTGCGGACGGCGGCCCACGAAGTGCCGCACGGCGTGCGCCCAGCTGCCCAGCCGGCCCATCGCGCAGACGAGGACGGCGAAGAACAGGCCGTCGTAGACCACCCGCGCCTCGGCGCCCTCCATGGACTTCGGGGACGCGATCGTGCCGCCCCACCACCAGTCGTCCGGGGTGAACAGCCGCAGCAGGGTGAACTGGTACGGCAGACCGCCCCGGCGCCACAGCGACCACAGGACCAGCGCGACCACCAGCGGGACCAGCATCCCGACGACCGTCACCGGCGCGAGCCGCTCCGTCGGCCGGGCCGCCTTCGGCAACCGGTACCCGAACCGCCAGATCCCCGTCCGCGCCGCGGGCCGCTCCTCGTCGAGCCAGTCGGCGACGGCGGACGCGGCCCGCGGGGAGTGCCCGGGGGCGGGCGGTACGCCCGGCGCCCGGTCCGGCCGCGGCGGCGTCGACGGCGGCCGCGCAGGCCCCGCCGGGCGCGGCACGGGATCGGCCTGCGTACCCCGCGCGTCCTGCGTCCCGTCGCTGTCCATCGCCCCTGCCCCCTGACCAGCCGTTCCGTCCACCATCAGCGAGTCAATCTAACGCGCCCGCAAGGGGAGTTCACCGCTTACGCGGCCGGGCCTGTGACGATCACCGTCCGGCGGCACTGTCCATGACGGACAAGCCGGCCCGCCGACACCGCCCACATGGAGCATGCCCACCCTCCACTCCCCGTCCTAGCCTGCGAGAAAAGAACGAAAGTGTCCGCAAAACCCCAGGAGCCCCTCATGACCGCCCTTCCGCAGGAGCGCCGCGTCGTCACCGCCATCCCCGGCCCGAAGTCGCAGGAACTCCAGGCCCGCCGTACCGCCGCGGTCGCGGCCGGTGTCGGTTCGGTGCTCCCCGTCTTCACCACGCGCGCGGGCGGCGGCATCATCGAGGACGTCGACGGCAACCGCCTGATCGACTTCGGCTCCGGCATCGCCGTGACGTCCGTCGGCGCCTCGGCCGAGGCCGTCGTGCGCCGGGCCACCGCCCAGCTCGCCGACTTCACCCACACCTGTTTCATGGTCACCCCCTACGAGGGCTACGTGGCGGTGGCCGAGGCCCTCGCCGAGCTCACCCCGGGTGACCACGCCAAGAAGTCCGCGCTGTTCAACAGCGGTGCCGAGGCCGTCGAGAACGCCGTCAAGATCGCGCGTTCGTACACCAAGCGGCAGGCGGTCGTCGTCTTCGACCACGGCTACCACGGCCGCACCAACCTCACCATGGCGCTGACGGCGAAGAACATGCCGTACAAGCACGGCTTCGGCCCGTTCGCGCCCGAGGTCTACCGCGTCCCGGTCGCCTACGGCTACCGCTGGCCCACCGGCGCCGAGAACGCCGGCTCCGAGGCCGCCGCGCAGGCCATCGACGAGATCACCAAGCAGGTCGGCGCGGACAACGTGGCCGCGATCATCATCGAGCCGGTGCTCGGCGAGGGCGGCTTCATCGAGCCCGCCAAGGGCTTCCTCCCGGCGATCAGCAAGTTCGCGACCGACAACGGCATCGTCTTCGTCGCCGACGAGATCCAGTCCGGCTTCTGCCGCACCGGCCAGTGGTTCGCCTGCGAGGACGAGGGCATCGTCCCGGACCTGATCACGACGGCCAAGGGCATCGCGGGCGGTCTGCCGCTCGCCGCGGTGACCGGCCGCGCCGAGATCATGGACGCCGCGCACGCGGGCGGACTGGGCGGCACCTACGGCGGCAACCCGGTCGCCTGCGCGGGCGCGCTCGGCGCCATCGAGACGATGAAGGAGCTCGACCTCAACGCCCGGGCGAAGCACATCGAGGCCGTCATGAAGGGCCGCCTCGCCGCCATGGCGGAGAAGTTCGAGATCATCGGCGACATCCGCGGACGCGGCGCGATGATCGCGATCGAGCTGGTCAAGGACCGTACGACCAAGGAGCCGAACCCCGAGGCGACCGGCGCGCTGGCCAAGGCCTGCCACCAGGAGGGCCTGCTGGTCCTGACCTGTGGCACCTACGGCAACGTGCTGCGCTTCCTGCCGCCGCTCGTCATCGGCGACGACCTGCTCAACGAGGGCCTCGACATCATCGAGCAGGCTTTCGCGCGCATCTGAGCCCAGGCACCGCACAGCTGATTCCCATCGGCCGCAGAGCGTGTGAAGAAGGTGTGCGAGGAGGATGGCGGGACGCGATTCGGCCTGTCGTACCGCCTGCCTCTGCCGTAGGTTCTCACCAGATGAGAGATACACCCCGTCCACAGGGGACTGTGGACGGATCCAGGCCGGGGCCTCCCCAGCTTCGACCTGGTCGTGCCCTCGCGCACACAACCGGAGCTTCCGGCTTCGGATCTCCACACCGATCGGACGGCCGCCCGCCCCAAACCCCCCGGGGCGGCCGGCACTCCGGTCCGGACGGCCACCCCGGAACTACCCCCCCTGTTCCGGGGTGGCCGACCTCCTTCTGAGGTGCAGACCACGGAAAGCGGACCCCGGATCCGATCCGGGGTCTTTTTTCGTCACGGCGCCTTCCGGGCTCCTTTTCCGCCGTCCGGCCGCTCCTGACAAGCTGGGGCCCATGCCGTCCCGCCCCACCCGCGCCGTTCTCGGCCTCCTGCCGCCCGCCCTGCTCTTCGCGCTGATCACCTGGCAGGTCGCCGTCGACGGCCCGCTGCTGCGCCCGGACGAGCGCCTCAGCCGCGCCCTCGTCCATCCCGACCGGGCCTCCGAGCTGCTGGCCGACCTGGGCGGGATACAGGTCGCGGTGCCCGTCCTGGTGCTGGTCGCCGGGTATGCGGCGTGGCGGGGGAGAGCGGCGGGCGGGGCGCGGTGGTGGGTGCCGTCCCTCGCCGCGCTCGCCGTGCTGCTGCTGGTGCCGCTGATCGTCGTCCCCCTGAAGGTGTGGACCGACCGGCCCGGTACGCCCGCCGTGCCCCCGGCCACCGGTTACTACCCCTCCGGGCACACGGCGACGGCGGCCGTCGCCTACGGTGCGGCGGCGCTGGTCCTGCTGCCGTGGCTGCGCACCGCGTCCGCCCGGTGGCTGACCCTCGCGACGAGCGCCCTGCTCGTCCTGGCCGTGTCGTTCGGGCTGGTCAGGCGCGGCTACCACTGGCCGTTGGACGTCGTGGCGAGCTGGTGTCTGTGCGCGGTGCTGCTCGGTGCGCTGCGGCTCCTCCTGGAACGCGAGCGGCAGGCGCGGGAGCGGCCGCGGACGGCAGCGGGGCGACCGTGCCAAACCGGCGCACCCCGGCCGTCCACCCGTACGACTCGGACAAGCGACCCTTCGGCCTCCCGCCCCTACCGTGGAGCACGAAAGCCACAGGACACCCCCTAAGCGGAAGGGCCGGGACTCGCAAATGCCCCAGGAAACGAATGTGGGGGCCACCCACGCCTTCTGGCTGGCCGGCCGCCAGGTCACCGGCGAGGACAGCTTCGACGTCACCTCGCCGTGGGACGGCCGTCTCGTCGGCAAGGTCAGCGTGCCCACGGACGCGCAGGTCGAGGAGGCCGTGGCCGCCGCGTACGCCGTGCGGGAGGAGTTCGCCGCCACCCCGGCCCATGTGCGCGCCGCCGCCCTCGACCACGTCAGCAAGCGGCTCGTCGAGCGCACCGAGGAGATCGCCCGGCTGATCTCCGCCGAGAACGGCAAGCCGATCAAGTGGGCGCGCGGCGAGGTCGGCCGAGCCGTCTCCGTGTTCCGGTTCGCCGCCGAGGAGGCCCGGCGGTTCAACGGCGGCGAGGCCCAGCGCCTCGACACCGACGCCGGCGGCCAGGGGCGGCTCGCCCTCACCCGGCGCTTCCCGAAGGGGGTCGTGCTCGGCATCGCGCCGTTCAACTTCCCGCTGAACCTGTGCGCCCACAAGATCGCCCCGGCGATCGCGGCCGGTGCGCCGATCATCCTCAAGCCGGCCCCGGCGACCCCGCTGTCCGGCCTGATCATCGGTGACCTGCTCGCCGAGACCGAGCTGCCGGCCGGCTCCTGGAGCATCCTGCCGGTCTCCAACGACCGCATGCCCGCCCTCGTCCAGGACGAGCGGCTGCCGGTCATCTCCTTCACCGGCTCCGAGAAGGTCGGCTACGCGATCATGGACTCGGTGCCGCGCAAGCACTGCACCCTGGAGCTGGGCGGCAACGGCGCGGCCGTCGTCCTCGGCGACTTCGCGAGCGACGCCGACCTCGACTGGGCCGCCGGCCGCATCGCGACCTTCTCCAACTACCAGGGCGGCCAGTCCTGCATCTCCGTGCAGCGGGTCATCGCGGACGCCTCCGTGTACGACCGGCTGCTGCCGCGCATCGTCGCCGCCGTCGAGGCGCAGGTCACCGGCGACCCCTCCGACGACGGGACGGACGTGGGCCCGCTGGTCAGCGAGGACGCGGCCAAGCGCGTCGAGACCTGGGTGGACGAGGCCGTCGCGGCGGGCGCCTCGCTCCTCGCGGGCGGCAAGCGCGACGGCGCCTCCTACGCGCCGACCGTCCTCACCGACGTACCGGCGGACACCACCCTCGCCTGCGAGGAGGTCTTCGGACCGGTCCTCACGGTGACGAAGGTGGACGGCGAGGCCGAGGCCTTCGCCGCCGTCAACTCCTCCAAGTACGGCCTCCAGGCGGGCGTGTTCACGCACGACGTCCAGGTCGCCTTCCGCGCCCACCGCGCGCTGGAGGTCGGCGGTGTCATCGTCGGCGACGTGCCGTCCTACCGTGCCGACCAGATGCCGTACGGCGGTGCCAAGCAGTCCGGCGTGGGGCGCGAGGGTGTGCGGTTCGCGATGGACGACTACACGTACGAGCGGGTGCTGGTCCTCACCGGACTCGCCCTCTAGCTCATGGGAACCATTTTCATATAGGCTCCCCGAAGGGGTCCGGCACCGATGCCTTCCGGTGCCGGACCCCTTCTTCGTGCCGGCTTCCTCCGGACCCTCAACCGGAGAAGCCGACATGCGCCAGCCGCAGTGGGCCGCGCAGTCCGACGCGCAGGTCGTGGACGCCCCCGGCGATGAGGGCCGCGTCGACGGTGAGGTGGTCGTACGGTCCCCGCGTGGGCGCGGCGAGCGTCAGCGTGGCCAGGACCGGCCCGCCGTCGAGCGACAGCTCCACCGTGCCCGAGCCGGCCGCCGTCACCGTCACGCCCGTCGTGCCGGTGCCGAAGTCGCAGGCCCGGTAGATCAGTTCGCCCGTCCCGCCCGCCACCGGCGTCACCGCGTCGCCCGACACCTTCGTCCGGTCGACGATCTCGACGCCGCTCTGCTCGTCGAAGTCGGCGGCCTCCAGACCGCGCCGGCGGACCGGGCGCGGGGCGGACGGTTCGCCCTCCAGCGTGACGGTCGTCCGCAGCCGGACGTCCGCGCTGGACGCGCCGACCAGCAGGTCGTAGGGGCCGGACTCCAGACGCCACCGGCCCTGCGCCACGTCCCAGAAGGCGAAGGCGGACAGCGGTACGTCGAAGGAGAGCTCCGCGCTCGCGCCCGGGGCGAGCGTGACACGGCGGTGGTCCAGCAGCTCGCGGCGCGGCCGGGGGACCGAGGGGTCCACGGCGCGGGTGTAGAGCTGGGCGACCTCGTCGGCCGTCAGGTCCCCGGTGTTGGTGACCGTGCAGGAGACGCGCGCCGTGCCCTCCTCGACGCGCACCGCCAGGTCCGCGTAGGAGAACGAGGCGTACGACAGGCCGTGCCCGAACGGGAACAGCGGGGTGCCCTCGAAGTAGAGGTACGTCTGACGGGCGCCGATCACGTCGTAGTCGAGGAGGTCGGGCAGATCGGCGTCGCCGGCGTACCAGGTCTGCGGGAGGCGCCCGGCCGGGGAGACGTCACCGGCCAGCACCCGCGCGAGAGCGGTGCCCGCGGCCTGGCCGCCGTGCGCCGTCCACAGCACCGCGGACAGCGGGCCCGGCTCGATCGCGTACGGATACGCCGACACCAGGGCCAGCACCGTGCGCGCGTTCGCCGCCCGGGCGGCCGCCAGCAGCCGCTCCTGGTGGGCCGGCAGCCGCAGCGTGGTGCGGTCCTCGGTCTCCCGGCCGTTGATGTGCGGGTCGTTGCCCGCCACGACCACGACCACGTCGGCATCGGCCGTGACGCGGGTCACTGCGTCCTCGCCGGATTCGACGACGATGACCTCGACGACCTCGGGATTCTCCTCGTCCGGCCCGGCAACCCGGACGCCGTCGGCGGCGACACAGACATGGCGACCCGTACCCAGATGCAGCAGGAGGTGACCGTTCCCTTGGGTGTTCCCGGCCGTGCTCCCGTCGGCGTCCGCACGCGGTTCCAGGCGGAACGTCTCCTGGACGACCCAGCCGCCGGGCTGGTCGGCGGAGGCGCGCAGGTAGCCGTCCTCGGCGACGGAGAGGTAGCGCCCGTCGGGCGCGCGCAGGGTCAGCACACCCTCGCCCCAGTCGACGAGCGCGAGTTCCGTACCGGTCGCGTCCGTGGTCAGCGGCGGGAGATCGGTGCGGCCCGCGAGCAGCGCCGGGTCGAGGGCGCCCTCGGCGCCGCGCACCTCGTCGGTGGCCTCGGGGGCGGTGGGGACCTTCAGGAAGGTGCCCGCGGAGGTCTTGAGCAGGACCCGGTCCACGCCCTCCGCGAACTCCACGCGCTCGGCGCCGAACCGCTCGTACAGGCCCTCCAGCGGGGTGGAGCGGTGCAGCAGCGTGCCGCTGTACCAGTCGAGCTTGCACTCGTCGGCGAGCAGTCCGACCACCGCGATCCGGGTGTCGGCGGCCAGGGGCAGCACACCGTCGTTGCGCAGCAGGACGATCGCCTGCTCGGCGGCCTCCCCGGCGAGCGTGCGATGGGCCGGGGAGTCGAACTCGCCGGTGCCGGCGTGCGGGTCGTAGTGCGGGTCGAACTCGCCCAGCCGGAAGCGGACCGAGAGCTGGCGGCGGACCGCCGCGTCGACGTCGGCCGGGGTCAGCAGGCCCTGCTGCAGAGCCCCCTCGACCCGCGCGACGATCTTCGAGCTGTCGGTGCCGTGGTCGGTGAAGCTGTCCACGCCGGCCACGAGCGCGGCCGCCGTCGCCTCCTCGTGGGTGTCGAAGTAGTGCTCGGAGTCCACCAGGTTGGACGGCGCGCCCGCGTCCGAGCAGACCAGCAGCTCCTCGTCGGTCCAGGCGCGCAGATGCTCGCGCAGATACGGCGAGACATGGTTGGGGCGGCCGTTGACCAGGTTGTACGCCGGCATCACCCCGGCCACCGCGCCCGCCTCGACGCATCCGCGGAAGGCGCGCAGATCGTACTCGTGCAGCACGCGCGGGCGGACCGAGGACGAGGTGACGTCCCGGCCGGTCTCGTTGTTGTGGGCCAGCCAGTGCTTGAGGACCGGGGCCGTGCGCCAGTACGTCGGATGATCACCGCGCAGACCGTGCGTGTAGGCGGTGGCGATGGCGGAGGTCAGCCGGGGGTCCTCGGAGTAGCCCTCCTCGTTGCGGCCCCACAGGGGGTGGCGCAGCAGGTTGACGGTGGGGGACCAGACGTTCAGGCCCACCCGCTCGTCGCGGGCGCGCATCGCCCGGACCTCCTTGGACACCGCCTCGCCGATCCGGCGCACCAGGTCGGTGTTCCAGGTCGCGCCCAGTCCCACGGCCTGCGGGAAGACCGTCGCCGGGCCCATCCAGGCGACGCCGTGCAGCGCCTCCTGGCCGGTGCGGAAGGCGGCGATGCCGAGCCGCTCGACGGCGGGTGCGAACTGGTGCAGGAAGGAGACCTTCTCCTCGGGGGTCAGCCGGGACAGCAGATCGTCGATGCGCTTCGCGAACGGCAGCTGCGGATCGCGGAAAGGCGGCGTGGGCGGCGTGTGTGCGGTCACGTGGGGATCCCTTTGCGGTGGAGCGGGGAGGCTCTTTCGAAGCGCTTCGATGCTCATTCGACGGTGGGTCGGGTGTCAAGGGGACTTCACCGCTATTTCAAGCAGCACATACGGAGAGGTCACCCCTGATACCTCGGAGGAATGTTGGGAGCGACCCTTGTGCACCCCAGGGTGTTCACTTAACCTCGCAGCAACATCGAAGCGCTTCGACTGAGAAATATCGAAACATCGTCGGAGGACTGCTTCAGCTCAGCCAGTTCCACTCGAGACACCGCAGCCGACGGCCACCGCCGGGTGTCCTGGTGCGCCATGAAGGGTTGACGCAATGACGCCGAACGCCGCTTCCGCCTCCTCCGGCCCGAGCCGGAGAAGCTTCCTCGCCTCCACGGCGGTCGCCACCGCCGCGGTGGCCGGAGGGATGCCGTTGCTTGCCGCCTGCGGCGGCACGGACAGCGGCTCGCGCGACGGCACCACGTCGGGCAAGGACGCGAAGAAGATCCTGCCCGCCTACGTGGCCAGCAACGTGGTGACGCCCGACATCCCGTCCAAGAACGGGTCCTCGGTCGGCTTCAGCAGCAAGCTCGACCTCGCCACCCTGAAGACCTCGGTGCCGAAGAAGCTCGGCAAGGGCGGCAAGGTCACCGTGATGGCGCCGTTCTGGGGCTCCCCGCCGAAGGGCGACAACGCCTACTACGCGGCGATGAACGCCCTCATCGGCGTCGACGTCGTCTGGCAGAACCAGGACGGCAACACCTACGACCAGAAGCTCGGCGCCGTGCTCGCCTCCAGCGACGTGCCGGACGTGGTGGTCGTCCCCGGCTGGAACATGGGCGGCAAGATACCCAGCGCCATCCTCGGCAAGTTCGCCGACCTGGGCCCCTACCTGTCCGGCGACAAGGTCAAGGAGTACCCGAACCTCGCGGCGATCCCGACCGACGCCTGGCAGCGCTCCCTCTTCGGCGGCAAGCTGCGCGGTCTGCCGATGCCGTCGTCCTACGTCACCAACATCGTGCCCTTCTACCGCAAGGACCTCTTCGACAAGAACGGCTACGAGGTCCCGACGACGACGGACGAGTTCACCGCCCTGGCCAAGGAGATCAGCAACGCCAAGGCCAAGGTGTGGGCCTGCGGCGACATGAAGTGGACCGCGTTCAACAGCTTCGGGGTCCCGTCCGGCGGGGAGAAGCCGCTCGGCTGGATCCTGGAGGGCGGCAAGCTCGTCAACCGCGTCGAGCTGGACTCCTACCTCGAGGCGCTGGAGTGGACGCGCAAGCTGTTCGCCGCGGGCTACGTGCACCCGGACTTCAAGCTGGGCAAGAGCCAGGCCGTCGACCCGAGCACCAAGTTCGCCGCCGGTGAGTTCCTCATCTACAACAACGACATCTCCAGCTGGTACGGGCAGCAGGCCTCGCAGGCCGCGCAGAACCCGGACTTCCGGATCTGGGGCATGGACATCTTCGGCCACGGCGACGCCGACCCGGTCATCTACGCCACCCAGCCGGCCAACATCTTCGCCTTCGTCAACAAGAAGGCCTCCGAGGCCGTCATCCGCGATGTGCTGGCCGTCGCCAACGTCACCGCCGCCCCGTACGGCACCAAGGAGTACATGCTCACCAACTACGGGGTGGAGGGCACGCACTACAGCGTCAAGGACGGGGTGCCCGTCAAGAACGACAAGGGCAACCAGGAGGTCCTCAACGCCTTCGTGATGGTGGCGAGCCCGGCGTCGACCATCGCCCACCCCGACTTCCCGGACATCGCCAAGGGCCAGGTCGAGTGGCAGCAGCGGATGGGCGCCTTCACCAAGAAGTCGGCCTTCTACGGCATGCAGATCACCGAGCCCAGCCGCTGGACCAACCTGTCCAACAACTTCGAGCAGCTGGAGGACGACATCGTCCGCGGCCGCAAGAAGATCAGCGACATGCAGGCGGCCGTCTCCGACTGGAAGAAGAAGGGCGGCGACGAACTGCGCGCCTGGTACCAGAAGCTGCTCGACGACAACGGCACGGCGACGAGCTGACGGCAGCGAGGCAAGGAGAACGGCCGTGTCGCACAGCACGGTGCCTCGGAGCAGGGCCGAGGCCGACGAGTCGGGAAAGACCCCGGTGGCGCCCGGCGGCGCCACCGGCCCCCAGGGGAAACGGTCCTCCGGGAAGCTGGGTCTGCGGGTCAGGCTCAGACGGGACCGCGTCCTGCTGCTGATGACGCTCCCGGCGGTCGTCATCGTCCTGCTCTTCAACTACGTGCCGATCCTCGGCAACGTGGTCGCCTTCCAGGACTACGACCCCTACGTCAGCGACAACGGGATCGTCGCCATCTTCCACAGCCCCTGGGTGGGCCTGGAGAACTTCCAGCGGCTCTTCGAGGACTCGGCCTTCTGGGAGGCCGTCCGGAACACCCTCGTGCTGTTCTTCCTCCAGCTGGTGCTGTACTTCCCGATCCCGATCATGCTCGCGCTGCTCATCAACAGCGTGGTCAGGCCCCGGATCCGGGCGGTGTCGCAGGCGATCCTCTACCTGCCGCACTTCTTCTCCTGGGTGCTGGTCATCGCCGTGTTCCAGCAGCTCTTCGGCGGCGCGGGGATCCTCTCGCAGCTGCTGCGGCAGCACGGGTACGACGGCATCGACATCATGACCGACCCGGAGACCTTCAAGTTCCTGATCACCGCGCAGAGCGTCTGGAAGGACGCCGGCTGGGGCATCATCGTCTTCCTCGCCGCGCTGGCCTCGGTCAACCCCGACCTGTACGAGGCGGCCGCGATGGACGGCGCGAACCGCTGGCGCCGGATGTGGCACGTGACGCTTCCGGCCCTGCGCCCGGTGATCGCGCTGCTGCTGGTGCTGCGGGTGGGCGACGCGCTGACCGTCGGCTTCGAACAGATCCTGCTCCAGCGCGACGCGGTCGGACCAGGGGCGTCGGAGGTCCTCGACACCTTCGTGTGGTGGAACGGCGTCCGCAACCAGGACTTCGGCTACGCGGCCGCAGCCGGTCTGATCAAGGGCGTCATCAGCCTCGGCCTGGTGCTCGTCGCGAACAAGGTGGCCCATCTCATGGGCGAGCAGGGGGTGTACCAGAAGTGACCGCCGTGATCGACAAAACCGTGCGCACACCCGGCCGCTGGGCGGCGCCGCCGCGGCCCGTGTGGGAGGAGGAGCCCAGCAGGGCCGGCCTCGCGGGCAAGGGCATCGCCCTGTCCTTCGCCTGCCTGGCGATCCTCTTCCCGCTGTGGATCGTCCTCGTCACCAGCCTCTCCTCACGGAAGACCATCGACGAGGCCGGCGGGCTGGTGATGGTGCCCAAGGGGATCACCTTCATCGCCTACCGGGAGCTGCTCAGCGGCGGACAGGTCACCCGCGCTGCGGTCATCAGCGTCCTGATCACCCTCGTCGGCACGCTCTTCTCGATGGGCGTCTCCGTCCTGTGCGCCTACGGCCTCTCCCGCTCGGGCTCGTTCGGGCACCGCTGGATCCTGATGATCCTGCTGGCGACGATGTTCTTCAGCGCGGGCCTGATCCCCACCTACCTGCTGGTGCAGTCCCTGGGCCTGATGGACACCTACCTCGCGCTGATCCTCCCGAGCGCGATCAGCGTGTTCAACATCCTGGTCCTGCGCGGCTTCTTCATGGGGATCTCGCAGGAACTCATCGACAGCGCGCGGATCGACGGCGCGGGGGACTTCCGGATCCTCTGGCAGATCGTCATGCCGCTGTCGAGGGCGGTGCTGGCCGTCATCACGCTGTTCTACGCCGTCGGGTACTGGAGCGCCTGGTTCAACGCGTCGCTGTACCTCAACGACCAGGACATGATGCCGCTGCAGAACGTCATGATCCAGCTGGTGCAGAAGCAGGAGGCACCGGTCGGGCTGGGGCAGGCGATCAAGACGGGGCAGCTGTCGGGGCTGGCCGTGCAGATGGCGGTCATGGTGATGGCCCTGCTGCCGGTGGCGGTGTTGTCGCCGTTCGTCCAGAAGCACTTCAAGAAGGGGATGCTCACGGGGGCGGTGAAGGGGTAGCCGACGCCCACTGTCCCCGGGGGCGTGCGGGGGGACGGCGGCTGCGGGTGCGTCGTGGCCGGTCGCGCAGTTCCCCGCGCCCCTTCAGCTCGCGCAGCTGCGGGCAGTCGTGCCGCTGGGGCGGCACGGGTGGGCGCGGCGGCACCCCGTCAGCGCCGGGCCGCGCGACCCACCCCCGGTTCCGGCAACCCACGTCCACCACTCGACCCCCCCAGCACTCGACCCCCGAGGTACCCCCATGCATGTCACCCGCCGCACCGTCCTCGCCGGCACAGCAGCCGCCGCCGCACTCGCGACCCTTCCCACGGCACAGGCCCACGCGGCAGGCACCGCCGCCCCCGCCTACCGGTGGCGCAACGCCGTGATCGGCGGCACCGGATTCGTCACCGGTGTGCTCTTCCATCCGGCCGTCCGAGGGCTCGCCTACGCCCGTACCGACATCGGCGGCGCCTACCGCTGGGACGACCGCGCGGCCCGCTGGACCCCGCTCACCGACCACCTCGGCTGGGACGACTGGAACCTGCTCGGCGTGGAGGCCCTCGCCGTCGACCCCGCGCACCCGGACCGGGTCTACCTCGCCCTCGGCACCTACGCCCAGTCCTGGGCGGGCAACGGAGCCGTCCTGCGCTCCGAGGACCGCGGCGCCACCTGGACCCGCAGCGACCTCACCGTGAAGCTCGGCGGCAACGAGGACGGCCGGGGCGCGGGGGAGCGGCTGCTGGTCGATCCTCGGGACAGCGACACCCTGTGGCTGGGGACGCGGCACGACGGGCTCCTCAGGTCCACCGACCGGGGCGCCACCTGGGCGCCCGCCACCGGCTTCCCGGGCACCCCGAGCGCGAGCGGCCAGGGCGTCACCCTGCTCGTCGCCGCCGGCCGCACCCTCTACGCCGGCTGGGGCGACTCCGACGGGACGAGCGCCAACCTGTACCGGACCGCCGACGGCACCACCTGGGAGGCCGTCCCCGGCCGGCCCACCGGCAGCTCCGCCAAGGTGCCCGTCCGCGCCGCCCACGACCGCCACACCCGCGAGCTGTACGTGACGTACGCCGACGCACCCGGCCCCAACGGCCAGGCGGACGGCAGCGTGCACAAGCTGGCGACCACGACCGGCAGGTGGACCGACGTCACCCCGGCCCGGCCCGCGGCCGGTGACACCTTCGGCTACGGCGGCGTCGCCGTGGACGCCCGGCGCCCCGGTACCGTCGTCGTCTCCACCAACAACCGCTGGTCGGCGGTGGACACCCTGTACCGGACCACGGACGGCGGCCGCACCTGGACGTCGCTCAAGGACACGGCGGTCCTCGACGTGTCCGAGACCCCCTTCCTCACCTTCGGCACCGACGCGCCCAAGTTCGGCTGGTGGATCCAGGCCGTCGCCGTCGACCCGTACGACTCGCAGCACGTCGTCTTCGGCACCGGCGCCACGCTGTACGGCACCCGCGACCTCAAGCACTGGGCCCCGCAGATCCGCGGCCTGGAGGAGACCTCCGTACGGCAGCTGATCTCGCCCCCGACCGGACAGGCGCACCTGATCAGCGGCCTCGGGGACGTCGGGGTGATGTACCACGAGCGGCTCACCGCCTCGCCGTCCCGGGGCATGGCGACGAACCCCGTGTTCGGGACGGTGACGGGACTCGCGCAGGCCGCGGACCGGCCGTCGTACGTCGTCCGCACCGGCTGGGGCGACCACGGCAACGGCGCGTGGTCGGCCGACGGCGGCAGATCCTGGGCGCCCTTCGCGGCCCAGCCCGCCCTCGCCAAGGACGCACCGGGGCCCATCGCCACGAACACCGACGGCAGCGTCCTGCTGTGGACCTTCGTGCACTGGGACGGCACCAAGTACCCCGCCCAGCGCTCCGCGGACAACGGGGCGACCTGGTCCGAGGTCGCCACCTTCCCCAAGGGCGCCACCCCGCTCGCCGACCCGGCCGACCCGGCACGCTTCTACGCGTACGACACCGACACGGGAACCCTGTTCGCCAGTACCGACGCCGGCCTCACCTTCACCCCGCGGGCGGGCGGCCTGCCCTCCGGCGACAGCCAGTTCCAGCTGGCCGCGGCCCCGGGGCGCTCCGGCGACCTGTGGCTGAGCACCAAATGGAACGGCCTGTACCGATCAACCGACGGCGGTGCGAGCTTCGCCGAACTGACCAGCTGCTGGGCCTCGTACACCGTCGCCTTCGGCAAGGCCGCCGACGGCGCCGCGTACCCGGCGGTCTACCAGGTCGGTTCCACGGAGGCGATCACCGCCGTGTACCGCTCCGACGACGGCGCGCGGAGCTGGGTGCGGATCAACGACGACCGGCACCAGTGGGGCTGGATCGGCGCGACCATCGCCGCCGACCCGCGGATCCACGGCCGGGTGTACATCGCCACCAACGGCCGGGGCATCCAGTACGGGGAGCCCGTCCGATGACCGCCCCCGACCGGCCCTCTCTCGCCGACGCCACCCGCGGCCGCATCCTCTTCGGCGGCGACTACAACCCCGAGCAGTGGCCCGAGGAGACCTGGCACGAGGACGTCCGGCTCATGCGGGACGCCGGGGTCAACTCGGTCACCCTCGGTGTCTTCTCCTGGTCCAGGCTCGAACCCGAGCCGGGCGCGCGGGAGTTCGGCTGGCTCGACACGCTGATGGACCTGATGCACACGAACGGCATCGGCGTCGTCCTCGCCACCCCCACCTCCGCCCCGCCCCCGTGGCTGGGCCGGCTGTACCCGGACACCCTGCCCCGCGACGAGAACGGCGACGTCGAGTGGTGGGGCGGACGGCAGCACTTCTCGCACTCCAGCGCCACCTACCGCCGGCACGCCGCCGCCATCACCGAGGACCTGGCCGCCCGCTACGGCGGCCACCCCGCCCTCACGATGTGGCACATCAACAACGAGTACTGCACGGCCGATCACGGCGACGAGGCGGCCGTCGCCTTCCGCCGCTGGCTGCGCGAGAAGTACGGCACCCTGGACGCCCTCAACACCGCCTGGGGCACGGACTTCTGGAGCCAGCGCTACGACAGCTGGGAGGCGGTTCTCCCGGCTCGCCGGGCCCACTACCTGAAGAACCCCACTCAGGTGCTGGACTTCAGGCGCTTCACCTCCGACATGCTTCTGGAGTGCTACCTCGCCGAGCGGGACATCGTCGCCCGGCACACCCCGCACATCCCGGTCACCACCAACTTCATGCCGCTCTTCTTCGGCCAGGACGCCTGGCGCTGGGCCGAGGAGGAGGACGTCGTCTCCGTCGACCTCTACCCCGATCCGCGCGACCCGCTGGGCGCCCAGCACGGGGCACTCGTGCAGGACCTGACCCGTTCCCAGGCGCGCGGCCCCTGGATGCTGATGGAACAGGCGGCGGGACCGGTCAACTGGCGCGGGGTGAACCACCCCAAGCCGCGCGGTCTCAACCGGCTCTGGTCCCTGCAGGCCGTGGCCCGCGGCGCGGACGCCGTCTGCTACTTCCAGTGGCGCCAGTCCCGCCAGGGCGCCGAGAAGTTCCACTCCGGGATGGTCAGCCACGCGGGGGAGCGGGGCCGCACCTTCCAGGAGGTCAAGCAACTGGGCGCCGAACTCGCGCGGATCAGCCCTGAGGTGACGGGCAGTCACATCATCGCGGACGTCGCGATCCTGCACGACTGGCACGCCTGGTGGGCCGGCGCCCAGGACGGCCGCCCCTCCACCCACGTCGACCACCCGGCCGTCCTGCACGCCTGGCACCGCGCCCTGTGGGAGAGCCGGCTCACCACCGACTTCGCCCACCCCGGGCACGACCTCGGCGGCTACCGGCTGGTCGTCGTCCCCCAGCTGTACGCACTGACGGACGCGGCGATCGACAACCTGCTGGCCTACGTCCGCGGCGGCGGCACCCTCGTGGCCGGCTTCCTGACCGGCGTGGCCGACGAGGACGACCGGGTCCGCCCCGGCGGGATGGACCCCCGCCTGCGCGAGCTGTTCGGCATCCGCACCCTGCACGAGTGGTGGCCCCTGGAGGCGGGGGAGCACGTCGAGACCGACGGCTTCCGCGGGACCCTGTGGTCGGAGGAGCTGGAAGCCGAGCCGGACGCGGTGGAAAGCCGCTACAAGGGTGGCGAACTCGACGCACTGCCCGCCGTCCTGCGCCGCGACCGCGCCTGGTACGTCTCCACCCTCCCCGAGCCCGAGGCCTTGCGCGCGCTGCTCGCCGGTATCGCCGCCGACGCGGGCGCCCGGCCCGTCCTCGAAGGTCTCCCGCCGGAGGTCGAGGCCGTACGCCGGGGTGAGCTGCTGTTCCTTCTCCACCACGGCCGGGAGCCGGTGACCGTCCGGCTCCCGGGCACCCACCACGACCTGCTGACCGGGACCTCCCGCACGGACGAGATCACGCTGGACCGCTACGGCGTGATGGTGTTGCGCTCATGACCGACGCCTCCTCGCGTGCGCACCCCGGCCTCCCGGGCACCGACCGTCCCGTGCACGCAACCCACGAGTACCGGCCCGCCGACCGCTGGGAGGACGCCTTCCTCAGCGGCAACGGCCGGCACGGCACCCTCACGTTCGGAGATCCGTACGACGACCGGGTCGTCGTCACCCACCACACCCTGGTCCGCCCCAACGGCGCCGAAAACGCCCGTCCGCCCGAACTCGCAGCCGAACTCAAGCCCCTCCAGGACAAGTTGCTGGCCGGAGAGTGGGAGGCCGCCGAGAGCTTCACCGACCACCGGCCCCTGCAATGGGTCCAGCCCTTCCACCCGGCCTTCCAGATACGGCTGAGAGCCACCTCGGACGAGCCACGCCACCACCACCTGCGGACCGTCGACTTCACCACCGGTGAGACCACCGCCACCTGCGCGGGAGGCACCAGCCGGGTCTTCGTCTCCCGCGCCGACGACGTGATCGTCCAGCAGGTCACCGGTCTCGACCTGGACATCTGGCTGGACCACCGGTTGCCGGGCGCACCGGCCGGCCTCGGCGTCGGCCAGGGGTCCGTCCTCACCGCGGACGGCGCCCTGCTCACCCTGCGCGCCCGCTACCCCGACAGCGACCGCGCCTACACGGGCGTGACCCTCGTCGTCGTCACCGGCGGCCGCACCCGGATCACCCACCCCGGCGTGCGGGTCACCGGCGCGCAGTCCGTGCTGCTGCTCACCCGCGTCCGCAGACACACCGGCGAACTGGACGTCACCGGGGAACAGCGCGCCCTGGGCGAGCTGCCGCAGCTCTACGACGAGTTGCTCGCCCGCCACCTCCCCCTGCACCGCACCGCCTACGAGCGCGTCACCCTCGACCTCCACGCCGAGCCGGACGAGCGCGGGCTCCCCGGCTCCGAGCTGCTGGAACGTCCCCGCAGCAGGGCGCTGCTCGAGCGGCTCTTCGCGGCGGGGCGCTACCACCTCCTCTCCTCCTCCGGCCTCAACCCGCCCCGGCTGCCGGGACTGTGGACCGGCGACTGGGACACCGCCTGGTCCGGGGCGTTCACCAACGACGCCAACGTCAACCTCCAGACGGCCTCCGCCGCGGCCGCCGCGCTCCCCGAGGTCACCGACGCGCTGGCCTCCCTCGTCCACCGCCAGCTCGACGACTGGCGGGAGAACGCCCGCGCGGTCTTCGGCGCCCGGGGCGCGGTCGCGCCCGCGCACTCCGACGGCGAGTCCGGGCTGACGTACCACTTCAGCCGCGAATACCCGCTCCACCTGTGGACGGCCGGCGCCGACTGGCTGCTCAAACCCCTCGTCGACCACGACGAGACCCGCGGCGGACGCGACCCGCGCACCGCCGCCGCCCTCGCCGAAGTCGCCCGGTTCTACGAGGACTTCCTCACCCGTACCGACCCCGACGACCCCGAGGGGCCGCTCGTCGTCGTCCCCTCCTACTCGCCGGAGAACCGGCCCACGGGCGGCAGCTGGGGCGCGGTGAACGCGGCCATGGACCTCTCGGCGGCCCGGCACGCACTGCTGACCGCCGCCGCGTACCACCCGGACGACCCCGAAAGCGCCGGCCGCTGGCGTGCCCTCGCCGACCGCCTCCCGCCGCACCGGATCAACGCCGACGGCGCCCTCGCCGAATGGGCCAGGCCCGGCCTCGACGACACCTACGACCACCGCCACCTGAGCCACCTCTACGGCGTCTGGCCCCTCGACGAGATCAACCCCTACGACACCCCGGAGCCGGCCGCCGCCGCCCGTCGTGCCCTCGAACTGCGCGGCGCCGAGAACGACTCCGCGCACGGCCACCTGCACCACGCGCTGATCGCGGCCCGTCTGCGGGACGGCCGGCGGGTCGCCCACGCCCTCGGCGAGGTACTGGACGGCGACTTCTTCCACGCCTCCCTGATGAGCGCCCACTACCCCCGCCGCGAGGTGTACAACGCCGACGCCGCGCACACCCTCCCCGCCGTGCTGATCGAGATGCTCGTCCAGTCGACCCCCGACCGGCTGGTCCTGCTGCCGGCGCTGCCCCCGGCGCTCCCGTCGGGCGAACTGCGGGGCGTGCGCACCCGGTTCGGTGCCGAACTCGACCTCTCCTGGGGGCCCGACGGCAGCCGGGCCGTCCTGCGGCCGCGGCGCGGTCACCGCATCGAAGTCCGGACTTCCTCCGGCGGCGCATCGCCGCTCGACCTGGTCGCCGGAGAAGACCACGTCCTCACCTCGGGGACGTGGTGACTCCCCCCACCCATGGAAGGGACACCATGGCAACACGTACGTCGAGCAGGGTCGGCATGGCCCTGCTGGCCCCGGCGCTCGCCCTCGGCGCGACCGTCGGACTCGCCGCCGCCCCCGCCCAGGCCGCCGTCTGGAACTCCTGCGACCAGTGGGGCAACACCAGCCTGAACGGCTACACGCTCTACAACAACATCTGGGGCTCCGGCGCCGGCAGCCAGTGCGTCTGGGCCAACTCCGGTACCAACTGGGGCGTCTGGGCCAACCACCCCAACACCGGCGGCATCAAGTCGTACCCCAACTCCAAGAAGGTGATCAACAAGACGATCACCTCGCTCGGCTCGCTGTCCAGCAGCTACAACGTCACGGTCCCGTCGTCCGGCGCCTACAACACGTCGTACGACATCTGGGACACGGACTACGACTACGAGATCATGCTCTGGGTGAACTACAACGGCGCCGTCGGCCCGCTCGGCACCTCGCAGGGCAACGTCACCCTCGGCGGCCACACCTGGACCGTCTACAAGGGCAACAACGGCGCGAACGAGGTGTTCTCGTTCCTGCGCACGTCCGACTCCTCGTCCGGCACCGTCAGCATCCTGCCGATCCTGAAGTGGATCAAGGACACGAAGGGCTGGTTCGGCAACGAGACCATCGGTGACGTGCAGTTCGGATACGAGATCACCTCGTCCTCGGGCGGGCTGGACTTCGTGACCAACAACCTCACCGTCAGCAGCAGCTGACGTCGGGGCCGGGGCCGGCCGGCGTTCCCGCGCCCGGCCGGCCCCGACCCGCGGTGAGTTCACCGACGGCCCGGGTCCTCCTCCCCGTGCGGCTACTCCGTCACCGGCAGCCGCGCCCCGTCCCGCAGGAACAGCGGGAGGCGGTCCAGCGGGGCGTCGACGGTCACGGCGGCGCCGCCCTCGTACGTCTCGCCCGTCCACGCGTCCGTCCAGGTCGCGCCGGCCGGAAGGTAGGCCGTGCGGGCCGTGGCGCCCGCGGTCAGCACCGGGGCGACGAGCAGGTCCCGGCCGAAGAGGTAGGAGTCGTCCACCGACCAGGTCGCCTGGTCGTCCGGGAACTCCAGGAACAGCGGCCGCATCGGCGGCAGCCCCTCCTCGTGGGCCTCCCGCATCACCCGCAGGACGTACGGCTTGAGCCGCTCGCGCAGCCGCAGGTACTTCTCCAGCACCTCGCCGGCCGCCTCGCCGTACGACCACACCTCGTTCGGGCCGCCGGTCATGTCCGGGCCCAGCGGCATGCCCGGGTCGCGGAAGCCGTGCAGCCGCATCAGCGGGGACAGCGCGCCGAACTGGAACCAGCGGACCATCACCTCCTGGTACGCCGGGTCGCTCGGGTCGCCGCCGTGGAAGCCGCCGATGTCGGTGTTCCACCACGGGATGCCCGACAGCGCGGTGTTGAGGCCGGCCGCGATCTGCCGGCGCAGGGTCGCGAAGTCGGTGCCGATGTCACCGGACCACAGGGCGGCGCCGTAGCGCTGGCTGCCCGCCCACGCCGAGCGGTTGAGGCTGATGATCTCGTCCTCGCCGCAGGCGCGCAGCCCCTCGTAGAAGGTGCGGGCGTTCTCGGCCGGGTACATGTTGCCGACCTCCAGGCCCGGACCCGCCCAGTAGCGCAGGTTCTCCTGGAAGCCGGGCTTCAGCTCCGGTTCGCAGGCGTCCAGCCAGAAGGCCGTGATCCCGTACGGGGCCAGGTAGTTGTCGCGGATCTTCGACCACACGAACTCCCGGGCGTCGGGGTTCGTCGCGTCGTAGAACGCCACCTGGACCGTCGAGGCGACGCCCTTGTCCGGCCAGTCGGCGTGGGCCATCGGGCCGTACTGGGTGCCGATGAAATAGCCGCGCTGCTCCATCACCGGATGGTTCTCGCTCAGCGGCGACACGGACGGCCAGACGCTCACCACCAACTTCACGCCCAGCTCGTCCAGTTCGCGCACCATCGCCGCCGGGTCGGGCCACTCGGCCAGGTCGAACTTCCACTCGCCCAGGTGGGTCCAGTGGAAGAAGTCGCACACGATGACGTCGAGCGGCAGGCCCCGGCGCTTGTACTCCCTTGCCACGCCGAGCAGTTCGTCCTGGGTGCGGTAGCGCAGCTTGCACTGCCAGAAGCCCGCCGCCCACTCCGGCAACATGGGGGTGCGCCCGGTGGCCGCGCTGTAGCGGCGCTGGGCGTCGGCGGGGGCCCCGGCGGTGATCCAGTAGTCGATCTGCCGGGCCGAGTCCGCGACCCAGCGGGTGCCGTTGCCGGCCAGTTCCACGCGGCCGATCGCCGGGTTGTTCCACAGCAGGGTGTAGCCGCGGCTGGAGGTCAGCACCGGGATGCCCACCTCGGCGTTGCGCTGGACCAGGTCCAGGACCAGGCCCTTCTGGTCCAGGCGGCCGTGCTGGTGCTGGCCGAGGCCGTACAGCTTCTCGTCGTCGTAGGCGGCGAAGCGCTGCTCCAGGCGGTGGTGGCCGTTGCCGACGGCCGTGTAGAGGCGGGTGCCCGGCCACCAGAAGTGGGCGCGCTCCTCGGCCAGGATCTCCGTGCGGTCGTCCGTCCGCAGGAACCGGATCACCCCCTCGGCGCTCACCTCGACGGTGAGGGTCCCGACGGTCAACTGCCCCTCGGCATCGGTGATCTTGACGGTGCTCTCGGTGGCCGGCGGCTCGTCGAGGAGCGCGCCCGGCAGCCCTTCGAGGATCGGCCCGCCGAGCCGGGCGCGCACCCGGACGGCGTCCGGACCCCACGGCTCGACCCGCAGGGTCTCCTGGCGGCCGCTCCACTCCAGGGCGCCGCCGTGCTCACGGAAGGTGCCGACCGTGGGCGACGACTGCGCGAGGCTGACCTGAGACTGGTTCTCGGCAGGCTGGTTCATGTGAGGTGCTCCTTGAAGGAGTGCAGACATGGCGGTGCCCTGGCAAGGGCGCGACGACGAAAGAGCGGGGTGGGTCAGGAGGCGGTGGGTGCCGGGCCCGTGCTCGCCCGGACCGTCAGCTCGGGCGCGATCAGCACGACTTCGTCGCTGCCGTGTCCCTGCAGCTTGGCGACGAGGCGTTCCACGGCGTTCCGGCCCATCTCCTGCGCGGGGATGGCGACCGACGTCAGCCGCACCGAGGCCTGGACGGCGACCTGGTCGGGGCAGATGGCCACCACCGACACGTCCTCCGGGACGGCCCGGCCCTGCTGGCGCAGCAACGCGAGCAGCGGCTCGACCGCCGACTCGTTCTGGACGACGAACCCGGTGGTGCCCGGACGCTCGTCGAGGACCCGGGCCAGGGTCACGGCCATCGCGTCGTACCCGCCCTCGCACGGGCGGTGCAGCAGCCGCAGGCCCAGCTCCTTCGCCCGGTACCGGAGTCCGTCGAGGGTGCGCTCGGCGAAGCCGGTGTGCCGTTCGTAGACGGCCGGCGCCTCGCCGATGACAGCGATGTCACGGTGCCCCAGCATCGCCAGGTGCTCCACGCACAGCGCGCCGGTCGCCGCGAAATCCAGATCGACGCAGGTCAGACCGGAGGTGTCGGCGGGCAGTCCGATCAGCACGGACGGCTGGTCGGTGGAGCGCAGCAGCGGCAGCCGCTCGTCGTCGAGTTCGACGTCCATCAGGATCATCGCGTCGGCGAGCCCGCTGCCGGTGACGCGGCGGACGGCGTCGGAACCCTCCTCGCCGGTGAGCAGCAGGACGTCGTACCCGTGGGTGCGCGCCGTGGTGGCCACCGCGATGGCGATCTCCATCATCACCGGCACATAGATGTCGGTGCGCAGCGGGATCATCAGCGCGATGATGTTGGACTTGCTGCTGGCCAGTGCGCGGGCGCCCGCGTTCGGGTGGTAGCCGAGTTCCCGGATGCTCTGTTCGACCCGCTGCCGGGTGTTCGTGGAGATGGACCGCTTGCCACTGAGGACATAGCTCACCGTGCTCGCCGAGACTCCGGCGTGCTGGGCGACCTCGGCGAGGGTGACCATCCAGCTCTCCAAGTTTTGTGAAGCGCTTCGACAGTGCGCAGGGCGAACAGGGGCGGGTGAGGGTGGTTCGACAGTAGCTCTAGCGGGGGTGGGTGTCCATAGGTTGTCGAAGCGCTTCGACAGCGAGTTGTGGGGGAATGGTGGAGAAGAGTACGGCACGCTTTTCCGGCCCCCGCGGCCGCCACTCGTTCGGAGCAAGCTCCGCACCGGCGACGCGTGGGTCCCCGGCGGCGGAGCGGATGCCGGGCCTCGAAGGGAACCGGCCACCCGGACCGCGGCCGTACGTCTTCGACACCGGCCGGACGCACGCGCGTGGGGTGGCCACCTCGCCCCGGATCGGGTACCAACGATCGGGTAGCACCCATCGGTAACCAATGTGGCCCGAGATCCCGATTCGCGGCGAGGTGAGCCTCATGTCCGCACCACCCCTCAAGAAACCCACTGTCACCGAGCGCGAGGCGCGCCAGGTCGCCGAGGCAGCGCGGGAGCAGGACTGGCGCAAGCCCAGCTTCGGCAAGGAACTGTTCCTCGGCCGCTTCCGGCTGGACCTCATCCATCCCCATCCGCTGCCCACCGACGAGGCCGTCCGGCGCGGTGAGCAGTTCCTGACGAAACTCCGCGCCTTCTGCGAGACGAAGGTGGACTCGGCCCTCATCGAGCGTGAGGCCCGCATCCCCGACGAGGTGATCAACGGGCTCAAGGAGCTCGGCGCCCTCGGCATGAAGATCGACCCCAAGTACGGCGGCCTCGGCCTCACCCAGGTCTACTACAACAAGGCGCTGGCCCTGGTCGGCTCGGTCAGCCCCGCGGTCGGCGTGCTGCTCTCGGCGCACCAGTCGATCGGCGTACCGCAGCCGCTGAAGCTGTTCGGCACCCCGGAACAGAAGCAGCGGTTCCTGCCGCGCTGCGCCCGCACCGACATCAGCGCCTTCCTCCTCACCGAGCCGGACGTCGGCTCCGACCCGGCGCGGCTCGCGACGAGCGCGGTGCCGGAGGGGGACGACTACGTGCTCGACGGGGTGAAGCTGTGGACCACCAACGGGGTGGTCGCCGACCTGCTGGTCGTGATGGCCCGGGTGCCGAAGAGCGAGGGCCACCGGGGCGGCATCACCGCCTTCGTCGTGGAGGCGGACTCGCCCGGCATCACCGTCGAGAACCGCAACGCCTTCATGGGCCTGCGCGGCATCGAGAACGGCGTGACCCGCTTCCACCAGGTCCGGGTCCCGGCCGCGAACCGCATCGGCCCCGAAGGCGTGGGCCTGAAGATCGCGCTGACCACGCTCAACACCGGACGGCTCTCGCTGCCCGCGTCCTGCGTGGCGGCGGGCAAGTGGTCGCTGAAGATCGCCCGTGAGTGGTCCGCGGCCCGTGAGCAGTGGGGCAGGCCGATCGCCCACCACGAGGCCGTCGGCGCGAAGATCAGCTTCATCGCGGCGACCACCTTCGCCCTGGAGGCGGTGCTCGACCTGTCCTCGCAGATGGCGGACGAGGACCGCAACGACATCCGGATCGAGGGCGCGCTGGCCAAGCTCATCGCCTCCGAGCTGGGCTGGCGCATGGCCGACGAGCTGGTCCAGATCCGCGGCGGCCGCGGCTTCGAGACGGCGGCCTCGCTGGCCGCCCGCGGCGAGAAGGCCGTCCCCGCCGAGCAGGTCCTGCGCGACCTGCGGATCAACCGCATCTTCGAGGGCTCGACGGAGATCATGCACCTGCTCATCGCCCGGGAGGCCGTCGACGCCCACCTCTCGGTCGCCGGTGACCTGATCGACCCCGACAAGTCCCTTCAGGACAAGGCGAGGGCGGGTGCGAACGCGGGCGTCTTCTACGCCAAGTGGCTGCCGAAACTGGTGGCGGGACCGGGCCAACTGCCGTCCTCCTACGCGGAGTTCAAGCACGGCATCGATCTCTCCCCGCATCTGCGGCACGTCGAGCGGCACTCCCGCAAGCTCGCCCGCTCCACCTTCTACGCCATGTCCCGGTGGCAGGGCCGGATGGAGACCAAGCAGGCCTTCCTCGGCCGGATCGTCGACATCGGCGCGGAGCTGTTCGCGATGAGCGCGGCCTGCGTGCGCGCCGAACTGCTGCGCTCGCGCGGCGAGAACGGCCGGGAGGCCTACCAGCTCGCCGACGCCTTCTGCCGCCAGTCCCGGATCCGCGTCGACGAGCTCTTCGGCCGGCTCTGGAGCAACACCGACGACGTGGACGGCAAGGTCGTCAAGGGCGTCATGGCCGGCACCTACGAGTGGCTGGAGCACGGCATCATCGACCCGTCCGGGGACGGACCCTGGATCGCCGACACCACACCGGGACCCAGCGAGCGGACGAACGTCCACCGTCCCATCCGCTGAGCTGCCGCCGGGACGTGTCTCCGCCCCCGTGCGCGCACTCACGTCCCGGCGGCGCCGCCCCCGGCGCCCGGTGCCCTCCTGGTGAGCACCCGGACCACGTTCGTCGGAACGGTGATCACCCGGGTCCTGGCCCGGGCGGTCACCGCCAGTTCGACCCAGCGCGGCATCGGATCCGGCGGCAGGGCGGCACCGGCCCGCAGCTCGAGACGCCTGACGAGCTGCGACTCCAGCTGCCACAGCGCGATGTCCAGCCCGCCCTCGGGGACGTCGTACGACAGCGTCCGCGTGAACTCGGACTCCGTGTTCACCGAGATGGTCGACCTGGTGAGCCGGGACCACTGCGCGCTGGCCTGCGCGGCGAGGAAGGGGATGTCCAGCTTCGCCTCCAGACCGATGGTGGTCGCCAGCTCCCGGGCGGTCTCCTCGCTGACGCCCACACGGACCGTCCGCTCGTCGGTGAACTGGCTGGGCCCGTCGGTGGACACCACCCACAGCAGCCGCCAGCGCTGCACATGGCCGAGCCGGAACGTCAGTACCTCGGAGGCCGCGCCCAGCTGCGACGACGCCAGCGTGCCGAAGCCCGGCTCCCGCGCGAGCAGCCGGCGGGTGAACGCCGGCGCGGAGATGCTGCGCGAGACCAGCCAGGCGGACTGGCGGTGCTGGAGCTCACCCAGCGACGAGCCCACCGACTCGCCCAGGAAGGCGGGCGGTTCACGATGGGTCAGGGCGATCGTGCGCCGGTTCGTGGTCGTGCTCATGGCCGCGGTCCGCTCTGGCCGCCCCGGGCGGGCGGCCCGGCCGGCCGGTGCAGGGCCCGGTGATGGATGTCGGCCGCGCACTGGGCGATGGATTCCACCGCCTTCAGCGCGAAGGCGAGATCGCCGGACCGGTCGCCGGTCAGGCTGACCTCGAGGGTCTGGTTCCCCGCGACGGTCACCTTCAGCAGCCCGTCGGTGGTGTGCGCCGAGGACGGGTACAGCACATGCACGGTCACCGGGACCCGGCCGGCCCAGACCACCTGGCCGGTCACCGCGATCCTGTCCGAGCGGACGACATGGCGCAGCCCGCTGTACTTCGCTATCAGGTCCCGGTCACGGGCCAGCCGTTCCTGGCCCTGGGGCGAGTCGGTCCAGCCCGGCACCGACAGCGGCACGGGCCCCTGCGCCGCCGGGTCGGGCACCGCGACGATCCCGCCCGCTGAGCCCGCCGAGCCGGAGGGGTCGGGCGGCCCCTCGGTCACGATCAGGTTCTCCCCCGTCAGCTCGTAGTAGTGCCGGTCGCCCCGGACGAAGAGGAAGTGCCGGGCCGACGCGAAACCGCGGCTGTCCGTGCCCAGACTGGCGAAGAAGAAGTCGTGGTTGTGCCCCTGGGCGTTCACCGTGTCCCGGTATCCCTCGATGTCCCCGGAACTGAGGTTGCGCAGCTGGTTGGGATGGTGACTGTGCCAGCTGCCCAGATGCTCGATCTCGGGGTAGCGCTTCTCCAGCCGCCGGAACTCCTGGATCTGGAACTCGGTGTCGCCGCGGTGGAACGTGGGGGTGCGGTCCGCCCGCGGCCCGTCGTCGATGTAGTCCACGACGTGCAGTTCCAGCCGCTCCATCGCCTCATGGCGCTCGTCCAGGCGTTCGGACCGCTTCGTGCCCCGGATGAACCCGACGTACTTGCCGCCCACCTCCACCTTCGGATGGCCGAGGATCTCCTGCGTGAAGCGATGCGTCACCCGGGGCCGTACGAAGACCCGCAGCGTGGCTGGGCATTTCTTCCGGGCTGTGCCGAACATCTCCACCGTCCTCACTCGCTGCCCGTGTCGGGCTCGGTGGCCGGCCCACAGGCGAGATGGCACCCGGTGAGCGGCCGGAGCAGGATGCGCGTGTTGTCGTACGAATTGCCGAAGAGGCCCTCGGCCCGGCGGATGCCGACGGTCAGCCAGTTGAAACTCGGCTGGAGCAGATAGCGCGAACGGCGGCCGCCCAGCAGCGAGAGCACGTAGTGGGCGTGGTACGAGGCCACGATGGAGATGTCGGCGGCCAGCCCGGAAGCCGCGAAGTCGGTCTCGCCCAGGCCGTAGATCCGCTGCTGTTCCTCGTCGGTGAGTTCCAGCCAGTCGTCGAGGTCCAGGCCCCGGTCCATGCAGAACTTCAGCTTGCAGTCGTGGCAGCCGGTCTCGCCCGGGAGATAGGCGTACACCTCGCCGCCCAGCCCGGTGCGGAACACCATGCCGAAGACGCACGGGACGCGGCTGCGCACACACAGCTCGTTGACGTAGTTGCGGGCCACGGCGTCGTCGACCGCGCACACCACCAGGGTCGCCCCGGCGATCGCCCGCTCGATCTCGGGGGACCTGGTCACGTCGTGCGCGAAGGAGTCGACCCGGCTCGCCGGATTGCGGTCCACGAGCCATTCGGTGGCGATGTCGGTCTTGAGCCGCCCGAGGTCGCTGCGCCGCGCCGGATGCTTGACCAGGTTCTCCGGCTGGAGCACATCGGGGTCGAACAGCGCCCAGTCGCGGATGCCGCACATGGCCAGGCGCTCCATGACCACGGTCCCTCCGCTCCCCAGGCCGACCAGGACGATCCTGGCCCGGCCCAGTTCGGAGGTGTCGAGGAGATAGTCGATGCGGGATGTGTCGAGCACCGCGTCAGCGGTCATACCAGGACCTCCTCAGATGCCCGGTGGCCCCGGTCAGTGGGGCTGCTGCGGGCCCGGCCATACCTGCCGCTCGACCCAGATCTCGTACTTGTTGAGCCAGATCGCCGCCTTCGCGACCACCGCGGCCGCCGAGAAGAAGGAGGACCACTGCCTGCGACGCATCACACAGATCGTGCCGTCCGCGTACATGTGCGGGTTCTTCACCGGCGTCCAGCCGTGCGGCCAGACCTGCGGAAGGCTGTGCGGATAGCCGTCGGGCAGATCGATCCAGATGCCGTACTGGGTGCCGGCGAACGTCCGCAGCGGACCCCGGGCGACCGCCCACGTGCCCGCGCGCGGTGTCGTGGAGTCCAGGACGAACCTGGGGAAGTGCAGCGCCAGGATGCGTCTCTCCTCGGCCAGCCGGCCGCCCACCGGATCGGCGCCGATGACCAGGCCGCGGGTGACCTTGATGTCCCTCGCCTCGCCCGGCACCTCAGGACCGGCCCGTCCGGGAGTACTCCCCCTTCTGGTCGGCGATGCCGACGATCGGCTTGTTGATGAACCCGGCGGGCGACTTTCCGGCGGCATAGATGTTGCCGTCCTCACCGACCTCCACGAGGTCGTTGTCACCCAGCGATGACAGCAGTTGCTCCGCCTCTGCGCGGCTCGTCATCAGAACCCCCCGATCGATCCGCAGATCCTGCGCGAAAGCTAGCGGCACGGACAGGTGAAGTGCCAATGAAATAGACCAAGTGATCTATATGGGAAATCATGCGGAAAACTTCGTACAGCGGACGATACGAAATGCACACTGTCGACCACCTTCGGCCGTGCGGGGTGGGGTGTACGCGACCGGTGGACCCTCCCGGGGGGACACCCCGGTCCTGCCGCACACCCGTTGCGGCAACAATGGGGGGATGAGCGACAGTCCAGCCCCCCTCGCCGACCCGCACCTCGTCTACGACCCGGTCGCGGGCGACGGCCCGAAGGACGTGGTGATCCTCGGCTCCACCGGTTCGATCGGCACCCAGGCCATCGACCTCGTGCTGCGCAACCCGGACCGCTTCCGGGTGACCGGCCTGTCCGCCAACGGCGGCCGGGTCGCCCTCCTCGCCGAGCAGGCCCGCAGGCTGCGGGTACGGACCGTCGCGGTCGCCCGCGAGGACGTCGTGGCGGCCCTGCGCGAGGCCCTCGCCGCCGAGTACGGGACGGGGGAGCCGCTCCCCGAGATCCTGGCCGGCCCGGAGGCCGCCAGCCTGCTCGCCGCCTCCGACTGCCACACCGTCCTCAACGGCATCACCGGCTCCATCGGCCTCGCGCCCACCCTCGCCGCCCTGGAGGCCGGCCGCACCCTCGCGCTCGCCAACAAGGAATCGCTCATCGTCGGCGGCCCGCTGGTCAAGGCGCTGGCCGAGCCCGGCCAGATCATCCCGGTGGACTCCGAGCACGCGGCCCTCTTCCAGGCTCTCGCCGCCGGCACCCGCGCGGACGTGCGCAAGCTGGTCGTCACCGCCTCCGGCGGCCCCTTCCGGGGCCGCACCAAGCAGCAGCTGGCGAACGTGACGGTCGAGGAAGCCCTCGCCCACCCGACCTGGTCCATGGGCCCGGTGATCACGATCAACTCCGCGACCCTGGTCAACAAGGGGCTGGAAGTCATCGAGGCGCACCTCCTCTACGACATTCCCTTCGACCGCATTGAGGTCGTCGTGCATCCTCAGTCGTATGTCCACTCGATGGTGGAGTTCACGGACGGATCGACGCTGGCCCAGGCGACGCCCCCCGACATGGGAGGGCCGATCGCCGTCGGTCTGGGCTGGCCCCGGCGTGTCCCCGACGCGGCGCCCGCCTTCGACTGGAGCACGGCGTCGACGTGGGAGTTCTTCCCGCTCGACAACGAGGCCTTCCCCTCGGTGAACCTCGCCCGGCACGTGGGCGAGCTCGCGGGCACGGCCCCGGCGGTGTTCAATGCCGCCAACGAGGAGTGTGTGGAGGCGTTCCGCAAGGGCGCCCTCCCGTTCAACGGGATCATGGAGACCGTCACCCGGGTCGTGCAGGAGCACGGCACGCCGGCGACGGGAACTTCACTCACCGTGTCGGACGTCCTCGAAGCGGAGACCTGGGCACGGGCCCGGTCCCAGGAACTGACGGCTACCGCGGAGGCGCGTGCATGACAGCCCTGATGATGATCCTCGGCATAGTCGTCTTCGCGGTCGGCCTGCTGATCTCGATCGCCTGGCACGAGCTGGGACACCTGTCCACGGCCAAGCTCTTCGGCATCCGGGTTCCGCAGTACATGGTCGGCTTCGGCCCGACGATCTTCTCCCGGAAGAAGGGCGAGACCGAGTACGGCGTCAAGGCGATCCCCTTCGGCGGCTACATCCGCATGATCGGCATGTTCCCGCCGGGCGACGACGGCCGGATCACGGCCCGCTCCACCTCACCCTGGCGCGGCATGATCGAGGACGCCCGCTCGGCCGCGTACGAGGAGCTCCAGCCGGGCGACGAGACGCGCATGTTCTACACGCGCAAGCCGTGGAAACGGGTCATCGTGATGTTCGCGGGCCCGTTCATGAACCTGGTGCTCGCGGTGGGCCTGTTCCTCACCGTCCTGATGGGCTTCGGCATCCAGCAGCAGACCACCACCGTCTCCTCGGTCTCGCCCTGCGTCATCTCGCAGAGCCAGAACCGCGACGAGTGCAGGTCGACCGACCCGGCCTCCCCGGCCGCGGCCGCCGGCATGAAGCCCGGCGACAAGATCGTCTCCTTCGCCGGCCAGAAGACGGACGAGTGGAACACGCTCTCCGACCTGATCCGGGTCAGCGCCGGCAAGGAGGTGGCCATCGTCGTCGACCGGGACGGCAAGGAACTGACCCTGCACACGACGATCGCCACCAACCAGGTCGCCAAGAAGGACTCCGACGGGACCTACGTCCAGGGCGAGTACATCAAGGCCGGCTTCCTCGGCTTCAGCGCGGCCACCGGCGTCGTCAAGCAGGACTTCGGTGACTCCGTGTCCTGGATGACCGACCGGGTGGGCGAGGCCGTCGACTCCATCGCCGCCCTCCCCGGCAAGATCCCGGCCCTGTGGAACGCCGCCTTCGACGGCGCTCCGCGCGAGCCGGACTCGCCCATGGGCGTGGTCGGCGCGGCCCGCGTCGGCGGGGAGATCTTCACCCTGGACATCCCGGCCTCGCAGCAGCTGGCCATGGCCGTGATGCTGGTCGCGGGCTTCAACCTCTCCCTGTTCCTCTTCAACATGCTCCCGCTGCTGCCGCTGGACGGCGGGCACATCGCGGGCGCCCTGTGGGAATCCCTGCGCCGCAACCTGGCCAAGGTCCTGCGCAGGCCGGACCCGGGCCCGTTCGACGTGGCGAAGCTGATGCCGGTGGCGTACGTGGTGGCGGGCATCTTCATCTGCTTCACCGTGCTGGTCCTCATCGCGGACGTGGTGAACCCGGTGCGCATCTCCTAGCCACCCTCTCGTCACACGCGGTTCGCGGCGGCCCGGGACGATATGTTCCGGGCCGCCTTCCATCGAGTGGGTTCGACGGCCGGCCTGGGTCCCCCCGCCGAGTGGTTTGGAGGTGGGGGAGTGCTCGCGCCCGGGCCGGTGCCGTAATCTCGAAGCCGGGAACCCGCCTGAAGACGGGACCTGGGCCTTGATCCACGACTTGGGGTTGCACAGCAGATGACTGCGATTTCTCTCGGCATGCCGTCCGTTCCGACCAGGGTTGCCGAGCGCCGGAAGAGCCGGCAGATCCAGGTCGGATCCGTGGCGGTCGGCGGAGACGCCCCGGTGTCCGTGCAGTCGATGACCACGACCCGTACCTCCGACATCGGCGCCACCCTCCAGCAGATCGCGGAGCTCACCGCGTCCGGCTGCCAGATCGTCCGCGTGGCCTGCCCCACGCAGGACGACGCCGACGCCCTCGCGACCATCGCCCGCAAGTCGCAGATCCCGGTGATCGCCGACATCCACTTCCAGCCGAAGTACGTGTTCGCCGCGATCGAGGCGGGCTGCGCCGCGGTCCGGGTGAACCCCGGCAACATCAAGCAGTTCGACGACAAGGTCAAGGAGATCGCCAAGGCGGCGAAGGAGCACGGCACCCCGATCCGCATCGGCGTCAACGCCGGTTCGCTGGACCGCCGCCTGCTCCAGAAGTACGGCAAGGCGACCCCCGAGGCCCTCGTCGAGTCCGCCCTCTGGGAAGCCTCCCTCTTCGAGGAGCACGACTTCCGCGACATCAAGATCTCGGTCAAGCACAACGACCCGGTCGTGATGATCGAGGCGTACCGCCAGCTCGCCGCCCAGAGCGACTACCCGCTCCACCTCGGCGTCACCGAGGCCGGCCCCGCCTTCCAGGGCACGATCAAGTCGGCGGTCGCCTTCGGAGCCCTGCTCTCCCAGGGCATCGGCGACACGATCCGCGTCTCCCTGTCGGCCCCGCCGGTCGAGGAGGTCAAGGTCGGCAACCAGATCCTGGAGTCCCTGAACCTCAAGCAGCGCGGCCTGGAGATCGTCTCCTGCCCGTCCTGCGGCCGCGCCCAGGTCGACGTGTACAAGCTCGCCGAAGAGGTCACCGCGGGCCTCACGGGCATGGAGGTCCCCCTCCGCGTCGCCGTCATGGGCTGCGTCGTCAACGGCCCCGGCGAGGCGCGCGAGGCCGACCTCGGCGTCGCCTCCGGCAACGGCAAGGGCCAGATCTTCGTGAAGGGCGAGGTCATCAAGACCGTCCCCGAGTCGAAGATCGTGGAGACCCTCATCGAGGAGGCCATGAAGCTGGCCGAACAGATGGAGGCGGACGGCATCACGTCCGGCGAGCCGTCGGTATCGGTCGCGGGCTGACGAGAACCATCGCCGCCGGTCGGATATTCGAGGACGACGGGCGGCCGTTCTGAACTTCTGCGCAGGGTCGGGTGCATCCCGCCTGTGTGGTGGTGGGGGGCGAGGCCGTCCCGCGCTTCTGGGCGGGGCAGGTGTGTCCAGCCCGTCCCGCGCTTCTGGGTCGGGCAGGTGTGTCCAGCCCGTCCGGCGATTGAGGACGAGGCCGTTCAGGCCGACAGCGGGGGGGGGGGGGGCGGCCCCCCCCAGGGGACGGCACGACACCCGACGGTCACGGCAGACGAACGCCGGCTGAACGCAGGTCGGCACCGCCCAGCTTCCGCAGGTACAGTGCGGGGACCAGCAGACCTGAGTGTGAGGCCCCGCGCGTGTTGACCCAGACCACCTCCCGGGTCCTCGAACCGAGCGACCTGGACGCCGCGCTCGCCGTCCTCGACCGCGAGCCGGTCGCCAACGCCTTCGTCACGTCACGGGTACAGGTCGCGGGCCTCGACCCGTGGCGCCTCGGCGGCGAGATGTGGGGCTGGTACGAGGACGGCATGCTGACGTCCCTGTGCTACGCGGGCGCCAACCTCGTCCCGATCTGCGCGACACCGAGAGCGGTGCGCGCCTTCGCCGACCGCGCCCGCCGGGCGGGCCGCCGCTGCTCCTCGATCGTCGGCCCCGCCGAGCCGACGACCCAGCTGTGGCGCCTCCTCGAACCCCACTGGGGCCCGGCCCGCGAGGTCCGCACCCGGCAGCCCCTCATGGTCACCGACCGCATGCCCGCCGACACCGCCCCGGATCCCTACGTCCGCCGCATCCGCAAGGACGAGATGGACACGATCATGCCCGCGTGCGTGGCGATGTTCACCGAGGAGGTCGGCGTCTCCCCGATGGCCGGCGACGGAGGCCTGCTCTACCAGGCCCGGGTGGCCGAACTCGTCGGCTCCGGCCGCTCGTTCGCCCGCCTCGACGACCGGGGCAGGGTCGCCTTCAAGGCGGAGATCGGCGCGGCGACCTCCCACGCCTGCCAGATCCAGGGCGTGTGGGTGGCCCCGGAGTACCGGGGCCAGGGCCTGGCCGCCCCCGGCATGGCCGCGGTCCTGCGCTACGCCCTGGCCGACGTGGCCCCGGTGGTCAGTCTCTACGTGAACGACTTCAACACCACGGCGAGGCGCACGTACAGGAGGGTGGGCTTCCAAGAGGTCGGCGCCTTCATGAGCGTCCTCTTTTGAGGCCCCTGTAGGCTCCCCGCCATGGACCTCGTGATCGGCCCCTTGGACCTCCCCGCCCATGTGGACGAGGCCCTGGCCGTACAGGCGATCGCCTTCGGACTGGGCCCCGACGAGGTGGCCGTCCGCCGGCAGATCGTCCTGCGCCACATGGCGCACCCGGGCGCGAGAGCCTTCGGCGCGACCGTCGGAGAGCGGCTCGTCGGCTTCGTCTACGGCATGCCCAACGACCGGGCCCACTGGTGGTCGACGGTCGTGCAGCCCTACCTCCGGGCCCAGGGCAACGAGCAGTGGCTGGACGACTCCTTCGTGATCACGGAACTGCACGTCCACCCCGCCCACCAGAACCGCGGCGCGGGCCGGGCCCTGATCACCACGATCACCGACACCGCGAGCCAGCCCCGCTCGATCCTCTCCGCGATCGACACCGAGAGCCCCGCCCGGGCGCTCTACCACTCCCTGGGCTACCAGGACCTGGCCCGCCGCGTCCTGTTCCCCAGCGCTCCCCGTCCGTACGCGGTGATGGGGGCCCCGCTCCCCCTCCTGCGCGGATAACGGATTTCCGGCCCGCCACGCTCCCCGGCTAACCTCCTAGCCAACACCCTCCCCCGCTCTCGGTGGCGCTCGAGCGGGGGCCCCCTTCGGCAGGAGTACGAGAACCATGGCGAACGCACCGGTCCAGCGCATGTCCCAGTTGATGGCGAAGACGCTGCGCGACGACCCTGCGGACGCCGAGGTCCTGAGCCACAAGCTCCTCGTCCGCGCCGGGTACGTCCGCCGTACCGCCGCCGGCATCTGGTCCTGGCTGCCGCTCGGCAAGAAGGTCCTCGCCAACGTGGAGCGCATCGTCCGCGAGGAGATGGACGCGATCGGCGCCCAGGAGGTCAGCCTCCCCGCCCTGCTGCCGCGCGAGCCCTACGAGGCGACCGGCCGCTGGGACGAGTACGGCCCGGAGCTGTTCCGCCTCCAGGACCGCAAGGGCGGCGACTACCTCCTCGGCCCCACCCACGAGGAGATCTTCACGCTGATCGTGAAGGACCAGGCGTCCTCGTACAAGGACCTGCCGGTCATCCTCTACCAGATCCAGACGAAGTTCCGTGACGAGGCCCGCCCCCGGGCCGGCATCCTGCGCGGCCGTGAGTTCCTCATGAAGGACTCCTACTCCTTCGACACCGAGGACGAGGGTCTCGCCCGGTCCTACGCCCTGCACCGCCAGGCGTACCAGAAGGTGTTCGAGCGCCTCGGCCTGGACTACCGCATCTGCGCCGCGACCGCGGGCGCGATGGGCGGCTCCAAGTCGGAGGAGTTCCTCGCCCCGGCCGGCGCCGGCGAGGACACCTTCGCCGACTGCCCGAACTGCGACTTCGCGGCCAACACCGAGGCGATCACGTACGAGTTGAAGCCGGTGGACGCCGACGGCGTGGCCGCTCTCGAGGAGATCCCCACCCCGGACACCCCCACCATCGAGACCCTTGCCGCCCACCTCGGGGTCCCGGCCTCGGCCACCCTGAAGAACCTCCTGGTGAAGGTCGACGGCGAGATCGTCGCCGTGGGCGTCCCGGGTGACCGCGAGGTCGACCTGGGCAAGGTCGAGGCGCACTTCGCCCCGGCCGCCGTCGAGTTGGTCACCGCCGAGGACTTCGTGGGTCGCCCGGACCTGGTGCGCGGTTACGTCGGCCCGCAGGGTCTGGACAAGGTGAAGTACATCGCCGACCCGCGCGTGGCCCCGGGCACCGCCTGGATCACCGGCGCCAACAAGGAGGGCCTGCACGCGAAGAACGTCGTCGCGGGCCGGGACTTCGAGGTCGGCGGTTACGTCGACGTCGTGGTCGTCCAGGAGGGCGACCCCTGCCCGAAGTGCGGCACCGGCCTCAAGCTGGACCGCGCCATCGAGATCGGCCACATCTTCCAGCTGGGCCGCAAGTACGCCGACGCCCTCAAGCTCGACGTGCTCGGCCAGAACGGCAAGCCGGTCCGCGTGACCATGGGCTCGTACGGCATCGGCGTCTCCCGCGCGGTCGCGGCCCTCGCCGAGCAGAGCGCCGACGAGAAGGGCCTGTGCTGGCCCGCCGAGGTCGCCCCGGCCGATGTGCACGTCGTCGCGGCGGGCAAGGCCCTCCAGACCGAGCTGGCGCTCGACGTCTCCGAGAAGCTGCGCGCGGCCGGGCTGCGCGTCCTGGTCGACGACCGGGCCGGCGTCTCCCCGGGCGTGAAGTTCACCGACTCCGAGCTGATGGGCGTGCCGAAGATCCTGGTGGCGGGCCGCCGCTCCGCCGAGGGCGTCCTGGAGCTGAAGGACCGCAGGACCGGCGAGCGCGAGGAGCTCACGGTCGACGAGGCGATCGCCCGGCTGACGGCGTGATCTGAGGCCCTGATTCAAAGCAACGTCTCAGAGAGTTCTGTCGGGGCGTAGGGCCGCCTCACAGACTTCTCTCAGACCGTTCCCCGACCGTAGGGCGTGACAGAACGTCACTGCGGAGGGGAACGGTCATGGCGACCAGGGAAGAGGAACGGGGGGCCGCGGCAGCGGTCCGCAAAGGTGCGCGGCGTACGGCCGCGCTGGCCGCGGCGGTCACGCTCGCGGCGGCGGCCGGGGTGTTCGCCCTGGTCGGCACCCTGCAGGCCGACGCCGGGACGACGGCGAGCGGCACGAGCAGCAACCCCAGCTCCAGCTCCAGCTCCGACTCCAGCTCGGACAGCGGTTCCACGGACACCGGTACAACCGACGGCAGCAGTACCGACAGCAGCAGCACCGACAGTGGTACGGACTCCTCGTCGAGCAGTTCGTCGAGCAGTTCGTCGTCCTCCGACAGCGGCAGCTCCTCGTCGGACAGCGGTCTCACCTCCTCCTCCGGCGGCTCCGCCGACTCCACCTCGGGAGCGTCGTGATGAGCGCCTCCCCCGGGTCCCGCACCACGGCCGCCGCGCAGTGGCGGGCCCTCGGCACCACGGTCCGTCTGGTCGTCACCGACCCGGCCCTGCTGGAGTCGTGCAACCTGCTCCTCGTCCGGCATCTCGCCGAGGTCGACGCGGCGTGCAGCCGCTTCCGCGCCGACTCCGAACTGGCCGCCCTCGACGGCACCGCCGGCCGCCCGGTCCGGGTCAGCCCGCTGCTCGCCGAGGCCCTCGACGTGGCCCTGCGCGCGGCCGAGGCCACCGACGGGACGGTCGACCCCACCGTCGGCTCCGCGATGGACGCCCTCGGCTACGACCGCGACTTCACCCTCGTCCGCGAGGACGACCGTCCGGTCCGGCTCACGGTCCGGCGCACCCCGGGGTGGCGTGCCGTGCGCCTGGACCGGGCGACCGGCACGGTGACCGTCCCCGAGGGCATCCGCCTCGACCTGGGTGCCACCGCCAAGGCGTGGGCCGCCGACCGGGCCGCGGGGACGCTGGCCGCGGCGGCCGGCTGCGGAGTCCTGGTGAGTCTGGGCGGCGACACGGCCGTCGCGGGGGAGTCCCCGGCGGACGGCTGGCAGATCCGCGTCCAGGACATCACGGGATCCGTCGACGAGACCCCCGCCCAGGGCCCCTACGACGCGGTGGGCCTGCGCGGTGGCGGCCTGGCCACCTCGGGCACCACCGCCCGGCGCTGGCGGCGCGGCGGCCACGACCTGCACCACATCGTCGACCCGCGTACCGGTCTGCCGGTCCGTTCCCCGTGGCGCACGGTCTCCGTCGCCGCCGCGACCTGCGCCGACGCCAACGCGGCGAGCACCGCGGCCCTGGTGAAGGGCGCGGGCGCGGAGCGGTGGCTGCGACGGCGGGGCCTGCCGGCGCGTCTGGTGGCCCAGAACGGCACCGTCGCCACCACGCCCGGCTGGCCCACGTCGGCCGCTCCGCCACAGGAGGCGGCGGCGTGACCTCCGAGACCCTCTGGTACGCCAACCGTGCCACCGGTGCCGTCTGCCTCGTCCTCTTCACGGTCGTCGTCCTGCTGGGAATCGCGGTCCGGTCGAGAACCCGGCTCCCTGGGCTCCCGCGTTTCGGCACGATGAGCCTGCACCGCACGCTCTCCCTCTCCGCGACGGCGTTCCTGGCCCTGCACATCACCACCGCGGTCGTGGACGGCTATGTCGACATCACCGTCGTGGACGTCCTCGTCCCCTTCGTCGGCGACTACCAGCCCCTCTGGCTCGGCCTCGGCACGGTCGCCCTGGACCTGATGCTCGCGGTCCTGGTCACCAGCCTGCTGCGGGAACGCCTCGGCCACCGCACCTGGCGGACCGTCCACCGGCTGGCATACGTCTCCTGGCCCGTCGCGCTCGTCCACGGCATCGGCATCGGCACGGACACCGGCGCCGACTGGATGACCTGGCTGACCGTCGCCTGCGTGGCCGCGGCGGTGGCCGCCTTCGCCGCCCGCCTCGCCCGCGCCGCCCGCGCCGGGCGCCGCACCCCCGCCGCCGTCCTGCGCACCGCCGAAGGAGCCCGACCGTGACCGCCACCTTCCCGGACCTCCACATGCCGCCACGTCTCCTCGCCCCCGGCGCCACCCCGGCCGACCTGGCCACCCATCACCAGCGTTACGGCCCGCCGGCGCACGGCGACCCCGAGATCCTGCTCCGCACGGTCGCCGAGTCCGGCCTCACCGGGCGCGGCGGAGCCGGTTTCCCCACGTACCGCAAGCTCGTCTCCGTCGCCCAGGCCGGCCGGCGTACCGGCCGCGCTCCCGTCGTCGTGGCCAACGGCGCCGAGGGCGAACCGGCCAGCCGCAAGGACAGGACACTGCTGCGCCTGTCGCCCCATCTCGTCCTGGACGGGCTCCAGCTGGCGGCCCGTACGGTCGGCGCGGGGGAGGCGTACCTCGCCGTCGAAGACGGCGTGATCTGGCTGGAATCCGCCCTCGCCCGGCGCACCGCGGACCCGCTGCCGGTGAAGGTCGTCCGCCTGCCCAAGTCGTTCCTCTCCGGCCAGGCCGCAGCCCTCGCCCGGTACGTCTCCGGCGGCGCGGCCCTGCCCACCCACCAGCGCCCGCCGGTCCGCGAGCGCGGGGTGCACCGGGCCCCGACCCTCGTACAGAACGTCGAGACCCTGGCCCACCTCGCGCTGGTTGCCCGCTACGGCGCCGACTGGTACCGCACCGCCGGTACCCCGGCCCAGCCCGGCAGCGCGCTGTGCACGGTCCATGTGCCGGGCCGCGAACCCCGGGTGGTGGAGGCGCCCTACGGCCTGCCCCTGGGGCGACTGCTGCCGCTGGAAGGCGCCCGGGCGGTGCTGGTCGGCGGTTACCACGGCACCTGGATACCGGCCCCGGAGGCAGCCGAACTGGCCCTGGATGCCAGCTACTTGGGTGCGGGCGTGCTCGCCGCGCTGCCCGTCGACCGCTGCGGCCTCGCCGAGACCGCGCGCGTCCTGCGCTATCTCGCCCTCCAGTCGGCCGGCCAGTGCGGCCCCTGCCTCAACGGCCTCCCCCGCATCGCCGGCGCTTTCCGTACCCTCGCCGCACCGGGCCCCCAGGGCACCGTCCGCGCCGATCTGGCCCGCTGGTCGGGCCTGGTCGAGGGCCGGGGTGCCTGCCACCACCCCGACGGCACCGCTCGCCTGGTCCGCAGCGCCCTGACCACCTTCGCCGCCGAGGTCGACGCACACGCCCGGGGCCACTGCACCGCGACCGACCACACGCCCCTGCTGCCCGTCCCCGAGGAGGGCTGACCCATGAGCACGGCCCAGCACATCGACATCGACTGGACCGCCTGCCAGGGCCATGGCCTCTGCGCGGACTACCTCCCCGAACACATCGTCCTCGACGAATGGGGCTATCCCCTGGTCGACGGCGCCCCCGTCCCGGTCGGCACCGTGCGACGGGCCCGCCGGGCAGCGGCCGACTGCCCGGTGCTCGCCCTGGCGTTGATTCCGGTGCGGGCGGGCTGAGGAGGTGGCGGAAGGCGTGGAGGTGGCGGAGGGTCAGCAGACCTCGGCCGCGAGGACGCCGTAGGGCGCGAGTTCCCGCGGGAGTTCGACCCGCATACCGCAGAAGCACCACAGCAGGCTGCCCCGTGAGGCAGGGGCGCCGAGGTCGACCATCAGAATGTCGCGAACTTCCCGGAGCACGTCACTCAGTTGGAAGCCTCTGGCCACGCGGATACTGACCTCATCCGGGTCCCAGACCGCAATTTTGGGCAAATTGTCTGCCAACGAAATGTGGATGCACACAACTGTCTCCCCAGGGATGCACAACGACACGAGTGCTCCGCTCCGGGAGGTCAGCGGCTGACTGATGGTAGCCGTGACTCCCGTGACTAGGGGGAGTTTCGGTCATATTCATCCGTAGGGGATGCACCGGTTTGCGGAACCGTCGGGAGCGGGCATCGCGGCCCTTGGGCCGGGGCGACAACCGCTGACCTCAGGTGATGCGGCTGACCTGCAACATCGCCTCGGCGTCCTTCAACAGGGCGCGTTGACGTGCCTCCGGCAATTGCCGGTACAGCTTGAGGAGTCGTGCCTCCCGTTCGTCCCCGCTGGGTCCGGGCGCGGGACGGCCGACCGCCTCGAAGAACTCCCTCGGTGTCGTCGCCACGCCCCAGCGCCGGAACACGTCGACCATGGCCCGCAACCGCTCCGGGTCGATGCGTGAGGTGCCGCGCGTCCGGTTCATCCATGCGTTCAGTGTCGGGTACGAGATGCCGGCCGCCGAGGCCAGGTCCTTCTGGGTCTTTCCCGGAGCCTGCGCCAGCAGGCGTTCGAGCAGAACCGCGAGGTCCGCGTCCTGGCGCGGCGGATCATTGCCGGGCGTCGGGTCTCCTGGGCGGCTCTGCTGGTTCGTCACGCCTCAGAGGATCGGCCATCGATATCTACAAGCGCAAGTAGATCGCAGACTGGCAGCCAGGGCTCTTGGCGCACGCCGGAGCGTTGTCGAAGCAGTGGCTCGAATCTGCGCCCCCGTGCTCCCGCTCGCGAAACCCCACCCGCATCTTGCGCTCCGTGCACAACTTGACACTGTATGCATCTACGTGAAGACTGTAGATAGGTCCGGCGGCGGGCCGCGCGGCTCGCGGGGGAACGGAACGGGGTGACAGGCGCTCCGTCCGGTGGGAGTCGACGGCTCCGCGCCGCGGCGCCTCGCGCGGCGGAGTCGCGTCGCCGGCATCTCCGGCATCGGTCGCTCCCGCTCCCTCCTGGAGTGGGGCGGCCGGACGTTCGCCGACGGGATCTACATCTACATGCATATCGCAGATGCGGGGAGATCCGATCTTCGCCCCGCACCCCGCACGACGTCGACGGGAGTACCTGCTGTGTCCGCACCGAACAACGTCATGTCCGCTCCGGACGGTCCGGAACCCGATCTGATCGCCCGGGCCCGCGCGGGTGACCGGGAGGCGTTCGCCACCCTCTACTACGACCACTACCGCCTCGTGTACAGCTTCCTGCTGGTCCGTACCCGCAACAGACACCTTGCCGAGGACCTGACCCAGGAGGTGTTCACCCGAGCGCTGCGCCGTATCGACGCCTACGTCTGGCAGGGCACGGCGTTCGCCGCCTGGCTGGTCACCATCGCCAAGAACCTCTATCTCGACGAACTCGGCCGCGGCCGCACCCGGCTGGAGACCCCGGTCGCCGAGTTCCTGGACCCACAGGTGCCCGGCCGTGGCCCGGAGTCGCTCGCCCTGCGCGAACTCGAGGCCGTCGAGGCGCACGAAACGGTCCGCACCGCCCTGCACACGCTCAACGACCAGCAGCGCCACTGCGTCCAACTGCGCTTCCTCGACGAACTGACGGCGCAGGAGACGGCCCTGGCGATGGGCCGCAGCGTCGGCGCCGTCAAGGCGCTCACCCACAGGGCGCTCCAGAAGCTGCGCTGGACGGCCGGGGCGGTGGCGGTGTGAACGGGAACGTCGTGCACGCCGCGCGCGTGATCCGCACGGTGCTGGCGACCGTCCGGACCGAACAGGCGGCGGCCGTGGCGCACGCGCTGGACTCGGCCCGGCTCCTCGTCGACCCCGAGCGTTCCTTCGGCGTGGTGCTGTACCGCACACCGGACGGCGGCTGGTCCCGCACCGCGCGACCGGTCACCGAACTGGAGCAGCAGGCCCTGACCTGGGACACCTCCTGCGCACGGGCGCGTGACGTCGCGCGCGCCGTCGAACGACACCTGGACACGTACCCCGGTCCGCACGCCGTCCGTGTCGACGGCGACCGGGTACGGGTCAGACTGCGCGTCGACGGCCCTGCCCAATGGGCGCGCTGGCGCTCGTACTTCGGCATCGCGATCATCGGTGAGCGGACCGAGCCCCACACGCTGACGGGTGAGGGGGAACGCGACGGCGTGCGGGTGACGGTGGTGGCACTCAGCGCCTCCACGGCACCACCGGAGTCGGTGGCGGGCGAGGAGAAGCGCCGGTTCCGGATCGGCGAGACCCTGTACGACCTGGCCTTACCGATGCGGGACGGGTACGGGGGCGTCTGGTACTTCGAGGGCCGCCGCAGCAGCGACGGCATGCCGCTGATGGCCCTCGACGGCCGGCCCGAGCGGTGCTCCCTCGCCAACGTGGTCGCGTTCCTGGGGCCGTTGTCACCGCTGCGGCCCGACGAGGACGGCGCTGCCCCCGGCCCGACGGAGACCTCGCCGACTGCGCCGGACCTGACGGATCCGCAGGCAGCGCCCGTACGGCTGGACCCGCCGGTACCGCGCACGCTCCCGAACACGGCCGTACCGCACGTGCTCCCGAGCGCTCCGGGGCCGTGGGCGACGGTGGACGTGCCGGAGGCCGGAGCACGGTCGGACGTGTCACGACCACGGGCGACGCCGGAACAGGAACGGGAACCGGTGCGGGCGCAGCAGCCGGCGGGGCCGCCGGACCGGCCGGTCCGGGCGGCCTGGGCGGAACCGTTCGGGCCGCTCGTACCGGCCGGTCCGGCGACCGGTCCGGCGGGATCCGTCCGGTGAGCGCCGGTCGGTCGAGGGGGCCGACCGGCGCCCGGGGAACGACGGACGGGGGGACCCGGGCATGGGAGTCGCGTGCCGCCTGCCGGTACCAGGACGCGGAGCTGTGGTTCTCCCGCCGGTCCTCGTCCCGTGCCGTGGCCATCTGCGCGGCCTGTCCCGTCCTGGCCCCTTGCCGGGCCGCCGTGCTCCTACGTGAGAAGGGACTGCCCAAGTGTCGTCGCGAAGGTGTCATCGCCGGCCTGACCGGCCCTCAGCGCCATGCCCTGGAGCGTCAGGCGGACCGGCCGCGTCCGGAGCCGCCCGCCGATCTCAGGGCGCCCCGCGCGCCGGGCGGTGTGCCCCGAGGACAGCTCGCCCCCTGCGGGACGCGGGCGGCCTACCAACGGCATCTGCGGCTGCGGGAGCCCGTCGACGAGGCGTGCCGTCGGGCCAACGCGCGCAGCGCCGGCCGATACCGCCGTACCGGCTCCACCCGCGGGCGGAGCGAAGCCGCCCTGAGCCGCGACCGCCTGTGGGGCTCGGCCGGGGCACCCCGCCCGCCCCGGAAGTGACCCCTCGTTCACCGTCACCGGAGTACTTCATGTCCGTACCCTCATCGTCGACGGGCCGTCCGCCCGAAGAGCCCCTGTCCGACGGCTCCCGCAACCGCGGTTCCCGAGCCGCTCGTCCCGTCGGCCGCACGGCCGCCCTGCGCCGCTTCTTCAGGCCGCGAGGCCGCGCTCCCCGGCCGGATACCGCGGCACGGCACAGCCCCTCCTCGGACCTGCACGACTGCCGCCGGGAACTGGCCCGCTGGCAGCGTCATGCCGACTCCTTCGAGCGGGAGCTGACCCGCGTCTCCTTCGAACGCGCGCACCTCCTCGCCTGGCTGGCGGCGCTGCACCCGTCGAGCGCGGTCGTCACGCCGGCCGCCGACGCCGGACCGGACGGCACGCACCTGCTGCGACTCGTGGCCGGCGGACGGCAGTTGTCCTGGCGTCTTCCCCCCAGGGACATCCCGCTGTTCGCGTATGTCCCGTACACGGAGCGCGCCACGGGCCACGGGCAGCGGGACGGCCCCACCGCGGTGGAGCAGGCCGCCCACATCCGCAGTCACACCCGCCTGCTGGCGCTCGAGGGGACGCTGTTCGCCACCCCCGCCGAGAGGCGCCCGCAGGCGCGATCGACCGAGCACTGACGCCGCACGGGACGGGCCTCGTGGCCCACCCACGAGACTCCGGTTGGCAGGCTCGGGAGGCACGTCGGCCGGACCCACAGCGCTCCCCTGCGGGGGGACCTCCAGCGGGGGAGCGCTGCCCGCCCACGGCTCCACACCCCTGCACGGCCCGCGGCCGGCAATCGCTGGGTCGTCACCGCGCGGTCCGCCGCGGTTCTGCCTCGCTACAGCCAGCTCGCGAACTCGAGCAGCAGCTCGGCGTCGCGCGTCCGCCCGACCCGACGGGCCCGGACGCCCGACTCCACGGCCCGGAACAGCGTCCAGCCGCGCAGCCGTTCCTGGTCCAGCTCCAGCGACTCCGCGAGCCGCTTCACCCGGCGCCGGGTCGTCGTCGCCCCGGACGGGGAGGCGATCAGGTCCTCCACCCGGTCGCGGACCAGCCGGGCCAGGTCGAAGGCGCACTCGCCGACCACCGGATCCGGCCCCACCGCCAGCCACGGCATCCGCTCACCCGCCAGCACCTTGCTCTGCCGGAACGTGCCGTGCAGCAGCCGGCGCTCGGGCGGTCCCGCCAGCAGCTCCGCACGGGCGGCGAGCGCCGCGTCCACCAGGGCGGCCACCTCGGGCTCCGCCTCGGCGCCGGCCCGCATCGCCTGCGCCTGCCGCCCGGTCCGGTCGGCCACGGACTCGAAGGAGTGGCCGGCCGGTGGTTCCACCCACAGCCGTCGCAACGTCCCCGCCGCCTCCAGCAGGGCCTTCGCCTCCGCCAGCGACCGCACCGACACATCGGGATGCAGCCGCTCGAGCAGCAGTGCTCCCGCCGTCTGCGGCTCCTCCAGCAGCTGGACGGCGCCCAGTCCGTCCCAGTGCGTCAGCGCGGCCCGCTCCGCCTCCGGCCGGAACCGGGGTGGGGCCAGCTTCAGCACGGCGGGTGTCCCGTCCGCGCGCCGCACGAGCACGACCATGCTGGTCCGGCCGCCCGGCACCTGCACCCGATCGACCGTCAACTCGCGCAGGGCGACGGCCTGTCGGGCCGCCTCCGGCAGCTTCTCCAACCAGCCGTCACCGTCCGGTGCCGTCTCACCGAGCGCCCTGACCAGACGCTGCGGCGGTTCGAAAGCCATGCGCGAGTCGTTCCCTTCCTGCTTCGGGTCAAGCCGCCGGTGTGCCCGAGGGCGCTGCCGCCGCCGGAGGCGTGGCCGCTGCCGGTACGGACGCCGAGCCCGTGGCCGGATCCGTACCGGTCCGCTCGGCGAGACCAGGGAAGGCTACGCTCCCGCCGCGCCAGCGCACCGCACGGACCGCCGCGTCCCGCAGCGCGCCCGCGGCCTCCCGACGCCGTGCGTCCCCGGCTGCCCGCACCAGGTCGGAGTACACCCCGGCCACGCGCTCCTCCAGCTCGGTCGCGAGCCGGACCGCCGCCGCGGAGTCCGGCACCTGGAACGGCAGCGCGTATCCGGCGCTCGCCGCGACCGGCTCGGCCCCCAGGTCGCGCACCTCGCGCACCAGCGCGTCCCGGCGCGCCCGGTGCGCGTCGTAGGCCGCCCGTGCCTCGGCGCTCCGTACCTCGCCGATCCGCCCGCCGACGACCCCGTACCCGTACACGGCGGCGTGTTCGGCGGCCAGCGCCGCCTGGAGTGCCGTCAGCTCCGCGTCCTTGGCCTCACTCATCGCGTCCCCTCCGTCAGCAGATAGGCGTGGGCCGCACCGGCCGCCGCCACCGAGGCCAGCAACCGGGCCAGCTCGCCCGGCAGGTCCGGCAGCTCCGTCGCCCTGCGGTCGGCGAGCGCCCGCTCCGCCGCGGCCAGCCCGGCGAGCGCGTCCGTGTCGGTGATCGGCACGGCGGACGGAACGGCCGAGGGATCGGCCGGCGGAACCGAGGCGGAGCTCTTCGGGGAGGCCGTGGGGGAGGCGGAGGAGGTGGAGGTGGGGGAGCCGGTGGCGGAACCGGTGGCGGAGGGGGTCGCGCCTGCGGCGCCTCCGAACGCCTCCACGTGCCGGACGACCTCCGCCCGCAACGGCCCCAGCCGCCCCGCCAGCGCCGGATGGACGGCGAGCACGGCGTCGTACCGTGCCACCAGCTCGCCGCTCTCCCGGGCCGCACGCGCGCGTGCGGCATCGGCGACCGACGGGCTGTCGCTCGCGCGCTCCTCGGACTCCTCGGTACCGGACGAGCAGCCCACGAGCAGTACGGCTCCCGCGGCCGACGCGAGCAGGGATCTTCTGCGCGGCCCCGAGGGGGTTCGCGAGGGGAGGGGCAACGGCACGGCAGGCGTCCTCGGGGAACTCGTACGGAACTGGCGTCCTGGTGGGCGGCGGGCCCGTGATCACCGTACCCGCGCGGCCGCCCCGTACCACTCAGCGGCACCGGCCCACGAGGGTCGGCCACCCTCCGTGCACAGGTGGACGGCAACACACCTTGCGACCGGATACCCTTTGACCAGACACGAGCCCCATCCCACAACAGCACACGCGGCCGAGGAGTCACCCGGATGAGCACCACCCAGAGCGAGAGGCTGCGAGAGCTCCTGGAACCGCTCGTCGCCTCCCAGGGACTGGATCTCGAAGAGATCGCCGTGGACTCCGTCGGACGCAAGCGGGTGCTGAGCGTCGTCGTCGACTCCGACTCCGGAGCGGACCTGGACCAGATCGCCGATGTGAGCCGCGCGCTCTCGGCGAAGCTCGACGAGACGGACGCGATGGGCGAGGGCGAGTACACCCTCGAGGTCGGCACCCCGGGCGCGGAGCGCGCGCTCACCGAGCACCGCCACTACGTACGCGCCGTCGACCGGCTGGTGCGGTTCCAGCTGACCGAGGGCGGCGAGCTGGTCGCCCGGATCCTGACGGTCGACGACGAGGGACTCGATCTCGAGGTCCCCGGTGTGAAGGGCCGCAAGGCCACCACCCGCAGACTCCCCTTCGGCGACATCGACAAGGCCCGCGTGCAGGTCGAGTTCAACCGCAAGGACAAGAGCGACCAGCACGCCAAGAACGAGAACGACGAGATCGACGAGATCGACGAGAACGAGATGGAAGAGGAGGCGTAGCCGTGGACATCGACATGAGTGCCCTGCGGGGCTTGGTGCGGGAGAAGGAGATCTCCTTCGACCTGCTGGTCGAGGCGATCGAGTCGGCCCTCCTCATCGCCTACCACCGCACCGAGGGAAGCCGCCGTCACGCGCGCGTGGAGCTCAACCGGGAGACCGGACATGTGACCGTGTGGGCGAAGGAGGACCCCGAGGACCTCGAGGAGGGGCAGGAGCCCCGCCCGTTCGACGACACCCCGTCCGACTTCGGCCGGATCGCCGCCACGACGGCCAAGCAGGTGATCCTCCAGCGTCTGCGCGACGCCGAGGACGACGCGACGCTCGGCGAGTACGCCGGCCGTGAGGGCGACATCGTCACCGGTGTGGTCCAGCAGGGCCGCGACCCGAAGAACGTGCTCGTGGACATCGGCAAGCTGGAGGCCATCCTGCCGGTGCAGGAGCAGGTCCCCGGCGAGACGTATCCGCACGGCATGCGCCTGCGGTCGTACGTCGTCCGGGTGGCGAAGGGCATGCGCGGCCCGTCCGTGACGCTCTCCCGCACGCACCCCAATCTGGTGAAGAAGCTCTTCGCCCTGGAGGTGCCGGAGATCGCCGACGGTTCGGTCGAGATCGCCGCCATCGCACGTGAGGCCGGTCACCGCACGAAGATCGCCGTCAGGTCCACCCGTTCGGGTCTGAACGCCAAGGGCGCCTGCATCGGCCCCATGGGCGGCCGGGTGCGCAACGTGATGGGCGAGCTGAACGGCGAGAAGATCGACATCGTCGACTGGTCGGACGACCCGGCCGAGATGGTGGCGAACGCGCTGTCCCCGGCCCGGGTCTCCAAGGTCGAGGTCGTCGACCTCGCGGCCCGCTCCGCGCGGGTGACGGTGCCGGACTACCAGCTGTCGCTGGCGATCGGCAAGGAAGGGCAGAACGCCCGGCTCGCCGCCCGGCTGACCGGCTGGCGCATCGACATCCGTCCGGACGTCGAACAGCCCACCGAGTAGCCCGGCGGGTACGTCACCCGGCAGCGCCGAGCAGCGAGGGAATGGATCTCGGCCTGCCGGGGCTCAGATCACGACAGATGTAACGCGGCAACTGTTCGAATCCTGGCCCAAAGGGGTGAGGTCGCCGCGGGGAGGTAGACTTAAGAGTGTCTGGCCGGACGCACACCGGAGCATGCCCTGAACGCACCTGTGTGGGGTGCCGGGAGCGGGCGGCCAAGACGGAGCTGCTGCGCATCGTGGCGATCAAGGACGCATGCGTCCCCGATCCACGCGGTACGCTGCCCGGCCGGGGTGCGTATCTGCATCCCGCCCCGGTCTGTCTTGACCAGGCGGTACGCCGCCGGGCGTTCACGAGGGCGTTGCGAGCCCCGGGAGCGCTCGACACAAAGGCGTTGCGCCAGTACGTCGAGCAGACGACCGTTGCCGAACAGGCAACACCGTAAGAAGGCGTCGCACGGAACCTCCGTGCGGCTCTGGTACCCCGCGAGTTGGAAGTAGGTCGAGATTGCGATGAGCACTCGATGAGCACGCGATGAGTACGCCCATGAAGTAGCGACGGTCCGGACACACCCGGACCTAAAAGGAGCGAAGTGGCTAAGGTCCGGGTATACGAGCTCGCCAAGGAGTTCGGGGTTGAGAGCAAGGCCGTCATGGCCAAGCTCCAGGAACTCGGTGAATTCGTCCGTTCGGCGTCTTCGACCATCGAAGCGCCCGTTGTCCGCAAGTTGACAGATGCCTTCCAGGGCGGCGGCAAGCCCGCCCCGCGCAAGGCAGCCCCCAGGCCCGGCGCGCCCTCCCCGGCGCAGTCGGCCCGTCCGGGCCCGGCCGCACCTCGGCCGGCCGCCCCCAAGCCTCCCGCGGCGCAGCTCCGTCCGCACCCGCCGCTCCGGCCCAGTCGTCCGGCCCGCGGCCGGCCTCGCAGGGTCCGCGCCCCGGCGCGCCGCGCCCGGCCGGCCGTCCCGCGCCCGGTCAGGACCGTGGCGACCGCGGCGATCGTGGTGACCGCGGCGATCGTGGTGACCGTGGCCAGCGTCCGGCCGCCGCTCAGGGGCCGCGCCCCGGTGGCGCCGGTGCCCCGCGTCCGGGCGGTGCCCGTCCCTCGGGTCCGCGTCCGGGCAACAACCCCTTCACCTCCGGCGGCAACGCCGGTATGGCGCGCCCGCAGGCGCCCCGTCCGCAGGGCGCCCCGCGTCCCGGCGGCCCCGGTGGCGCTCCCGGCGCCGGTCCCCGTCCGCAGGGCCCCGGTGGCCAGGGCGGCGGTCCTCGTCCGCAGTCTCCGGGCGGCTCCCGTCCGTCTCCGGGCGGCATGCCCCGCCCGCAGGGCGCAGGCCCCGGCGGTCCGCGTCCCGGCGGCGGTCCCCGTCCCAACCCCGGCATGATGCCGCAGCGTCCCGCTGCCGGCCCGCGTCCCGGCGGTGGCCCCGGTGGCCGCGGTCCGGGTGGCGGCGGCGGTGCGGGTCGTCCCGGCGGCGGCGGTCGTCCCGGTGGCGGCGGCTTCGCGGGTCGTCCGGCCGGTCCCGGTGGCGGCGCCCGTCCCGGTGGCGGCGGCGGTTTCGCCGGTCGTCCCGGTGGCGGTGGCCCCGGCGGTGGCGGCGGCTTCGGTGGCGGCGGTGGCCGTCCCGGATTCGGCGGTCGTCCCGGCGGTCCCGGTGGCCGTGGTGGCACGCAGGGCGCCTTCGGTCGTCCCGGCGGTCCCGCGCGTCGCGGTCGCAAGTCGAAGCGTCAGAGGCGCCAGGAGTACGAGGCCATGCAGGCCCCGTCGGTCGGCGGCGTGATGCTGCCTCGCGGCAACGGACAGTCCGTCCGCCTGTCGCGCGGTGCGTCGCTCACCGACTTCGCCGAGAAGATCGGCGCCAACCCGGCGTCGCTCGTCGGCGTGATGATGAACCTCGGCGAGATGGTCACCGCCACGCAGTCCGTCTCCGACGAGACGCTGAAGCTCCTCGCGGACGAGATGAACTTCGTCCTCGAGATCGTCAGCCCCGAGGAGGAGGACCGCGAGCTGCTCGAGTCCTTCGACATCGAGTTCGGCGAGGACGAGGGTGGCGAGGAGTTCCTCGTCGCGCGTCCGCCGGTCGTGACCGTCATGGGTCACGTCGACCACGGTAAGACCCGACTGCTCGACACCATCCGCAAGACGAACGTCATCGCGGGCGAGGCCGGCGGCATCACGCAGCACATCGGTGCGTACCAGGTCGCCACCGAGGTCAACGGTGAAGAGCGCAGGATCACCTTCATCGACACCCCGGGTCACGAGGCGTTCACCGCCATGCGTGCCCGTGGTGCCAAGTCGACCGACATCGCGATCCTCGTGGTGGCGGCCAACGACGGTGTGATGCCCCAGACGATCGAGGCGCTGAACCACGCCAAGGCGGCCGACGTGCCGATCGTGGTCGCGGTCAACAAGATCGACGTCGAGGGCGCGGACCCGACCAAGGTGCGCGGTCAGCTCACCGAGTTCGGTCTGGTGGCCGAGGAGTACGGCGGCGACACGATGTTCGTCGACATCTCCGCCAAGCAGGGCCTCAACATCGAGAGCCTGCTGGAGGCCGTGGTCCTGACCGCGGACGCCTCGCTCGACCTGCGGGCCAACCCGGAGCAGGACGCGCAGGGCATCGCGATCGAGTCCCACCTCGACCGTGGCCGCGGCGCCGTCGCGACCGTCCTGGTCCAGCGAGGCACCCTGCGGGTCGGCGACACCATGGTGGTCGGCGACGCGTACGGCCGTGTCCGCGCGATGCTCGACGACAAGGGCGAGAACGTGGAAGAGGCGGGTCCCTCGACTCCGGTCCTCGTCCTCGGTCTCACCAACGTCCCGGGCGCCGGCGACAACTTCCTCGTCGTCGACGAGGACCGCACGGCCCGTCAGATCGCCGAGAAGCGCGCGGCGCGTGAGCGCAACGCCAACTTCGCCCGGCGTGGAGTCCGGTTCTCCCTGGAGAACCTGGACGAGGCGCTCAAGGCCGGTCTGGTGCAGGAACTCAACCTCATCATCAAGGGCGACGCGTCCGGTTCGGTGGAGGCTCTCGAGTCCTCGCTGCTCCAGCTCGACGTCGGCGAAGAGGTCGACATCCGCGTCCTGCACCGCGGTGTGGGTGCGGTCACCGAGTCGGACATCGACCTGGCGACCGGCTCCGACGCCATCGTCATCGGCTTCAACGTCCGTGCGGCCGGTCGTGCCGCGCAGATGGCGGAGCGCGAGGGCGTCGACGTCCGGTACTACTCGGTGATCTACCAGGCCATCGAGGAGATCGAGGCGGCCCTGAAGGGCATGCTGAAGCCGGAGTACGAGGAGGTCGAGCTCGGCACGGCGGAGATCCGCGAGGTCTTCAAGTCGTCCAAGCTGGGCAACATCGCCGGTGTCCTGGTCCGCTCGGGCGAGGTCAAGCGCAACACCAAGGCGCGCCTCATCCGCGACGGCAAGGTCATCGCGGAGAGCCTCACCATCTCCGGGCTGCGTCGCTTCAAGGACGACGTCACCGAGATCCGCGAAGGCTTCGAGGGCGGTATCAACCTCGGAAACTTCAACGACATCAAGATCGACGACGTCATCGCGACGTACGAGATGCGGGAGAAGCCGAGGGCGTAAGCGCCCAAGGTCCGTACCGGCCGGCGGGGGATCGCTCCCCGCCGGCCGGTACGGCGTCCGGCGGACGCATGAGCGAGGCAAAACCCCGTCGAGCCACCGCCCGGATCGTTGTACCGTTCGTGATGTCCCTGTCCTATGGACGGCAGGGCCATCGATCCCGTACCGGCGGGTGAACCGGTTACACATGTATGTGGGGACTCTGTCCTTCGACCTCCTCCTCGGCGACGTACGGTCGCTGAAGGAGAAGCGCTCCGTCGTCCGTCCGATCGTCGCCGAGCTCCAGCGCAAGTACGCGGTGAGCGCGGCCGAGGTGGACGATCAGGACCTCCACCGCAGGACCAGGATCGGTCTCGCCGTGGTCTCCGGTGACGCGGAGCATCTGACCGATGTACTGGACCGGTGCGAACGGCTGGTCGCCGCCCGCCCGGAAGTGGAGCTGCTGTCGGTCAGACGCCGCTTCCACGGCGAAGACGACTGACCGACCACAGAACGCAAGCGAAGAAGAAAGAACGGGAGACGGACCAGTGGCCGACAACGCGCGTGCCAAGAGGCTGGCGGACCTCATCCAGCAGGTGGTGGCCCAGAAGCTGCAGCGCGGGATCAAGGACCCGCGGCTCGGCTCCCACGTCACCATCACGGACACCCGGGTGACGGGTGACCTCAGGGAGGCGACGGTCTTCTACACGGTGTACGGGGACGACGAGGAGCGGGCGGCCGCGGCCGCCGGGCTGGAGAGCGCCAAGGGCGTCCTGCGCTCCGAGGTGGGCCGTGCGGCGGGCGTGAAGTTCACGCCGACGCTGGCCTTCGTCGCCGACGCCCTGCCGGACAACGCCCGCACCATCGACGACCTCCTCGACAAGGCGCGTGCCGCCGACGAGAAGGTCCGCGAGGTGTCCGCGGGGGCCGGGTACGCCGGCGATGCCGACCCGTACAAGAAGCCCGGTGACGAGGACGAGACGGACGACTCCGCCTGATGAACGGCAAGCAGACCCCGCCCGACGGCCTTGTCATCGTCGACAAGCCGTCGGGCTTCACTTCGCACGACGTCGTGGCCAAGATGCGCGGGATCGCCAAGACCCGCCGCGTGGGCCACGCCGGCACGCTCGACCCGATGGCGACGGGCGTCCTCGTCCTCGGCATCGAGAGGGCGACGAAACTCCTCGGGCACCTGGCGCTCACCGAGAAGGAGTACCTGGGCACGGTCCGGCTGGGCCAGACGACCCTGACCGACGACGCGGAGGGCGAGATCACGGGGTCCACGGACGCCTCGAAGGTCACCCGGGACGCGATCGACGCGGGCGTCGCCAAGCTGAGCGGCGACATCATGCAGGTGCCGTCCAAGGTCAGCGCCATCAAGATCAACGGCGTCCGCTCCTACAAGCGGGCCCGCGACGGCGAGGACTTCGAGATCCCGGCCCGCCCGGTCACCGTCTCCTCCTTCTCCGTGTACGACGTCCGTGACGCGGTCGCCGAGGACGGCACCCCGGTCCTGGACCTGGTCGTGTCCGTCGTCTGCTCCTCCGGCACCTACATCCGGGCACTCGCCCGCGACCTGGGCGCCGACCTCGGCGTCGGCGGCCATCTCACCGCCCTGCGCCGCACCCGCGTCGGCCCCTACAAGCTGGACTCGGCGAAGACGCTCGACCAGCTCCAGCAGGAGCTGGGCGTGATGCCGATCGCCGAGGCGGCCACCGCCGCGTTCCCCCGCTGGAACGTGGACGCCAAGCGGGCCCAGCTGCTCACCAACGGCGTACGCCTGGAGATGCCCGACGCGTACGTCGGCGCGGGCGCCGTGGCCGTCTTCGACCCCGAGGGCCGGTTCCTGGCCCTGGTCGAGGAGCAGAAGGGCAAGGCGAAGAGCCTGGCCGTGTTCGGCTGAGCTGTTTCAGGAGCGTCTCCTGGTGCCCGTGGAGCGGCGAACACGGGGTTGTGCTGCGCCGCCGCTCCACGGTCCCCCCTCGGTTCCCCCACCCCTAGGGTGTATCCAGCGGCCCCCGTTCATTCACCCGTCCGGGCAGGCGCTCGGAGTGAACCCGGGGAGTGCAGGGGGGCGCGTTCGCTCCGTGATCTGTCCCGCCGATCATCCCGCCCCTACCGTCGGACCCAGGGCACGCGGGCGCGGCGGGAGGTACGGCGATGGCGGGACGAGGCCCGCGGACACCGCGGCACGACTCCCCGCGGGGCGTGACCCGGAGCCGCCCGGCGGATCCCCCGGGCACCCCGGATCCCACGGTTCTCCCGGACGCCCCGGATCCCACGGTTCTTCCGGACGCCGCCCCGGACTTCGCCACCGGCGTCGCCGCCGACGGCTCGCTCGTCCGGATCCGCGACCTCGCCGGCCGGCCGCGCGGCACCGGGTTCGTCGCCGACCACCACGGCACGGTCGTCACCAGTCACGAGGCCGTCGACGGCCTGTCCCGGCTCGTCCTGTACGCCGCCGGCGACCGCAGCTGCGTCGTGACCGACGACGCGGTCACCCCGCTGCCGGAACTCGACCTGGCTCTCGTCCGCACCGAGGGCCTCGACGGGGTGCCGCTGCCGGTGACCGTGCGGGACGGCGTCGAGACCGGCCGGTACGTCCGGCTGGCGGCCGGCTGCTGGCGCGAGGCACGGGTGCTGGCCGAGACGTCCGCGACGTACACGGCGACGGACCGCTTCCACCTCCTCGACGACGCTCTGGAGCTGGCGATCGGCACGGCGGGCCGGGACGCGCTGCGGCTCGGCGGTGGCGCGGCCGGGGGACCGGTCCTCGACGCGGAGACCGGCGCGGTCGTCGCCGTCCTCGGCACCGCGCTCCAGTCCGGCCACCGCGACGTCGGCTTCGCGGTGCCGCTGCGACCCCGGGTGCCCACGGCCGACGCCACTTTGCCGATCGACGGCCTCCCGCCGGCCGGCGGCAGGCCGACGACCGAGGACAACCCCGCAGCGCTGCCGCCGAGTGCGGGTGGCGGTCGCGGTGAAGATGGCGGTGCCGCGGGGACGGAGGCCGGGGTGTGGGCGGCCGGGGGCGGGGCGGGGATCGTGGCCGGCGGTCCGCTGGCCGAGCTGCTCGCGCGTAACGCGGCCACCGTGCCCGCCTACGGCGCCGACCTCAACCTGGCCGGTCTCCTCGAACTCACCGCCACGTCGGTCGGCTCGGACGGCCCGCCCGGAGCGCTGTCCGGCCCCTTCGGCCACACCGCGACCGGCTCCCCCGCAGCCGCCGCGGAACCGATCGAACGCGCCTTCCCGGCAAGGGAGTTCGCCGCCTTCGCGACGAGCCCGGCAGCCGTCCTCGGCCTCGTCGGCGCACCGGGCAGCGGCCGTACGACGGAACTCGCCGCCCTCGCCGCGCGCCGCGACCGGGGTGCGCGGCCGGCCCCCACCCTGTGGCTGCGCGGCGCCGACCTGCGGGCCGGGGACGACTCCCTCGCCGCCGCGGCCCGCCGCGCACTGAACCGCGCGGCACGCATCGTGGCGGCCTCGACCTCGGGCTCGGGCTCGGGTTCGGCCTCGGGCCCGGCAGCGGTTCCGGAGCGGGGGTCGGGGGCCGTTCCGGCCGTGCTGTCCGCGGCGGCCGGGCTGTCCGGCGTGGCCGGCCCCTGCGGCCTCGGTGATGTGACGCCCGAGCGGCTCGCCCGCCTCGCCCGGGCCGTCGGACGCCCCCTGCTGCTGCTTCTCGACGGGCCCGAGGAGATGCCGCCGGTCCTCGCGCACCGGCTCGCCGAGTGGACCGAGGGCACGGCCGAATGGTTGCGGGAGACGGGCACGCGGCTGGTGGTGGCGTGCCGGGGGGAGTACTGGGAACGGGCCGGCGCTGAGTTCCCGCCGGAGCTCCTGTACGGGGCCGTCGTGGCCGGGGACCCGCTCCCGCCGTGCGTCCGCCTCGGCGATCTCACCGCCGACGAGGCGCGCGAGGCCCGCGTCCGCCACGCCCTGCCCGAGGGAGCGCTCGCCGCCCCCGACGACCGGCACCCCCTCACCCTCCGCCTCCTCTCCGAGGTCTGTGCCGCGCTCCCCGGTCCGCAGGCCCCGGCGCCCGTCGACCGCGACGACGTCCTGTCCGCGTACCTCGACCTGATGTGCCTGCGGATCGCGGTGCGCCTCGCCGCCGAGAACGGGCTGCGCGGCACCGCCGTACGCCGTCTCGCGGCGAAGGTCTCCGGCCAGGTGCACGAGGCCGCCCGCCGCAGCCTCGGGCCAGGCCAGGGCGAACTGGACCGGGCGTCGTTCGAGGCGGTGTTCCCCTGGGGTCAGGCACCGGCCCGCCTCGGTGGCGGTGCCGGCTGGGCGTCCGCCGTCCTCACCGAGGGCCTCCTCGTGCCCGCGGGCCGCGGCTACCGCTTCGCCCACGAGGAACTCGCCGACTGGATCCAGGGCATCCACCTCGACCTGGACGAGGCACTGCGCGCCCTGGTGCACCGCCGGCGCGCGCCCGACGGGGGACATCCGCTGCCCGTCCCGCACCACCGGGCCGGTCCCGTCGTCCAGGCCCTGCTGCTCCTCGCCCGCCAACAGGGCCCGCACCGACTCGCGCTACGGCTGCGGGAGTTGGTCCACGCCCTGGACGCCGACCCGGAGTCGTGGTGGGCCGCCCGGCTGCTCACCGGGAGCCTGCTGGGCGTCCCGGACGCGACGCCGTACACGGGCGTCCTGCGCCTGCTGGCGGACCTGATCGGCGCGGGGGCCCGGACGCACGGCCGGTTCGTGGACTTCGGCCCCGCGTTCTGGACCGGGCTCGCCCTCCCCGCCGACGCCCGGCTCGACCTGCTGCGCCGTCTGGTCCTCGCTGACGGCGCCCCGCACGACGCGGACGCGCCCCGCTACCTCGACGCCGTCGCCCGGCTCCTCGACGCCGACCCCACCGCCGTACAGCCGTGCCTCACCCACTGGTTCGACGACGAGCGGCCGCTGCCCGCGACCCCGCACGCCACCGTGGCGACGGCGGCGCAGGCGCTGCTGCACACCCACCGGCACCGGGCGCTGGACGACCTCACGGAGGCCCTCGTCGACTGCGCGCACCCCCGTGCCGACGAGTTGCTCGCCGTACTGGCGGAGGAGGAGCCGTCCGCGCTGTGCCGGGCCGTCGACCGCTGGTCGCACGACGAGCGGCCGCCCCGGCGGGTCGCGGCGGTGACGTACGGACTGCGCGTCGCCCCGCACATCCGGACGGAGGCCGACCACCGGCTGCTGCGCTACGCGGCCCTCGTCCTGCTGGCGCGCCCCGCCGACCAGGCCCTGCACGGTGGCGCGCTCGCGCTCCTCGTCCGGGACCCCGAGACCCGCTCCCGTTACCTGCCGCAGGCGCTGGAGCGGTTCACGGCGGGGGACCCGCAGCTGCCGCCGAGCGCGCTGCTCGCCGCCCTGGGCACCCACCCCGAGCCGGTCCTGGACGCCTTCCGGTCCCGCCTGCGCGGGCCCGACCGCGCGGACACCCGCACCGTCCTGCGCGCCCTAGCCGACGTCACCACGCCCGCCCTGGCCCAGCGGGTCGCCGCCCTCGTCCGGGAGGCCGTCGAGCGCCGGCCGGAGGCCGCCGGGCAGGTGGCCGCGTACGTCGACCGGCGCCTCGACCACGGCCCCGCCGCCTGGCCCGTCCTCCTGCCGCTGGTCACGGGACTGCTGGACGGCGGCGGGCCCGAACAGGTGCGGGCCGCGCTGGCCGGTGTACTGGCCGCGCCTGGCGTCCCGGAGTCCCGCCCGCTGCGTGACGAACTGCTGGAGCACCTCCTCGCCCACGAACGCTCCCCGGAGGTCCTGGACGCCGTACTGCACGGTGCCGCCGGGCGTGACGGCGAGGGCCTGCGGGCGCTCGTCCACCGCACCGGCCTGCTCCTGGTCAGCACCCCCGACGGCGCGACCCGCTTCGACCGCGGTCTGGTCGAGCTGGCCCGGCATGTCCCGGGCTTCGCCGCGCGGGTGGTGGACTGGCTCACGGACGCGCCGGGGGAGTGGGCGGTGGTGGTCGGACCCAGCGCCCGTCGGACGATCGAGAACCTCGCGGGGGCCCGGGTGCCCGCGTGACGCGCCGCCCGGGGCCCGACCCCGGTGCCCCGGCTTCGGCGGCCCGACTTCCGGCCCGACTTCCGTCCCGGCTCCTGTGGTCCGACTCACGTGGGTCGGGTCACAGCCTCCATGCCGATGCGGGCCGGGAGCACCCGGCATGGCACCCTTAGTCCTGCGTAAGAGGCAATGGTAGATACGGACACGGGTTCGAGGAGCGGTCACAGTGCAGCGCTGGCGTGGCTTGGAGGACATCCCCGAGGACTGGGGACGCAGCGTCGTCACCATCGGGTCCTACGACGGGGTGCACCGCGGGCACCAGCTGATCATCCGGCATGCCGTGGACCGGGCCCGTGAACTGGGCGTTCCCGCCGTCGTCGTCACCTTCGACCCGCACCCCAGCGAGGTCGTCCGGCCCGGCAGCCACCCGCCGCTGCTCGCCCCGCACCACCGTCGCGCCGAGCTGATGGCCGAACTGGGTGTGGACGCGTTGCTGATCCTCCCCTTCACCACGGAGTTCTCGAAGCTGTCCCCGGCGGACTTCGTGGTCAAGGTCCTGGTCGACAAGCTGCACGCCAAGGCGGTCGTCGAGGGCCCCAACTTCCGCTTCGGTCACAAGGCGGCGGGCAACGTCGAGTTCCTCACCGAGCAGGGCAAGGTCTACGACTTCGACGTCGAGGTCGTCGACCTGGTGCTGTGCGGTGAGGCGGGCGGCGGGCAGCCGTTCTCCTCGACGCTGACCCGTCGGCTGGTCGCCGAGGGCGATGTCGCGGGTGCCGGGGAGATCCTCGGCCGCCCGCACCGGGTGGAGGGGATCGTGGTGCGCGGGGCGCAGCGGGGACGGGAGCTCGGTTTCCCGACCGCCAACGTCGAGACCCTGCCGCACACCGCGATCCCGGCGGACGGCGTCTACGCGGGCTGGCTGCACGCGAACGGCGAGGCGATGCCGGCCGCGATCTCCGTCGGCACCAACCCGCAGTTCGACGGCACCGAGCGCACGGTCGAGGCGTACGCCATCGACCGCGTCGGCCTCGACCTCTACGGCCTGCACGTCGCCGTCGACTTCCTCGCCTTCGTGCGCGGCCAGGCGAAGTTCGAGTCGCTGGACGGGCTGTTGGAGCAGATGGCCGAGGACGTGAAGCGCTGCAAGGAGCTGGTGGCGGCGCGCTAGCCGCCCCGCCCCGGTAGGACCGACGAACGCCGAAGGGCGGCCGGTGTCCCAGGACACCGGCCGCCCTTCGGCGTTCTCACTGACTCACTGCTGCGGAGGCTGCCCGGGCTGAGGGGCCTGGGGGGCCTGGGGCGCCTGCGGGTGTTGCGGGTAGCCGTAGCCGGCCGGGGGATACCCCGGGTTCTGCTGCTGCGGAGGCTGCGGCTGGGCGTACGGATCCTGCCCCGGCTGGGGCTGCGGCTGCGGATACGGCTGGCCCTGGGGCTGACCCTGCTGCGGGGGGTACGGCTGCCCGGGGCCGGGCTGGGGCGCCTGCGGGTACGGCTGTCCCGGCTGCTGCTGCGGATACGGCTGTCCGGGCACCGGCTGGCCCGGCGTCTGCTGGCCCGGCATCGGCGGGGCGGCCACCGGCGGCGGGTTGCCGTCGCTGGTCCACAGGCCCTGGCGCTGCTGGTGGCGGATGAAGTCCTCCGCGACCATCGCCGTGAGGTTGAAGTACGCCTCCCGGACCTTCGGCCGCATCATGTCGAGGTCGACCTCGGCGCCCGCGGCCAGGTGCTCGTCGAACGGCACGACGACGACACCGCGGCAGCGGGTCTCGAAGTGCGACACGATGTCGTCGACCTTGATCATCTTGCCGGTCTCGCGCACCCCGGAGATGACGGTGATGGAACGCGAGACGAGCTCGGCGTATCCGTGCGCGGACAGCCAGTCCAGCGTCGTGCTGGCGCTGCTCGCACCGTCCACGGACGGCGTGGAGATGATGATGAGCTGGTCGGCGAGGTCGAGCACCCCGCGCATGGCGCTGTAGAGCAGACCGGTACCGGAGTCGGTGAGGATGATCGGGTACTGGTTGCCGAGCACGTCTATCGCGCGCCGGTAGTCCTCGTCGTTGAAGGTCGTGGACACGGCCGGGTCGACGTCGTTGGCGATGATCTCCAGGCCGGACGGCGCCTGGGAGGTGAACCGCCGGATGTCCATGTACGAGTTGAGGTACGGGATCGCCTGGACGAGGTCACGGATCGTCGCCCCGGTCTCGCGCCGCACCCGGCGGCCGAGCGTGCCGGCGTCCGGGTTGGCGTCGATCGCGAGGATCTTGTCCTGGCGTTCGGTGGCGAGGGTGGAGCCGAGCGCGGTGGTGGTCGTGGTCTTGCCCACGCCGCCCTTGAGGCTGATGACGGCGATCCGGTAGCAGGACAGCACCGGCGTGCGGATCAGCTCCAGCTTGCGCTGCCGCTCGGCCTCCTCCTTCTTGCCACCGAGCTTGAAGCGGGAGGGAGCGGCGGCGGGCCGCCCGCTCTTCGCCTTCTGCCTCTTGTTGTTGAGCAGCCGGTCGGAGGACAGCTCCACGGCGGCCGTGTAACCCAGCGGCGCCGCACCGGGGTTGACCGGCTGCCGCTGGTCGTGCTGGATCGGTTGCGGCCAGGCGGCCCCGGCCCGGGGGTCGACGGGCGGCTGGTGCTGCTGCGCACCCTGCGGGGCGTCCGGGGCGGGCGCGTGCGGGGCATGCGGTGCCTGCGGTGCCTGCGCGGCATGCGGTGCCTGGGGCTGGGGCGGCTGGGGCTGAGGCTGGGGAGGCTGCCCGGGGAAGCCCTGAGGCGCGCCTTGTGGGGCTCCCTGCGGGAATCCCTGGGAGGCGGCCGCCGGGGGCTGCCCGTCCGCCTGCTGCGGGATGCCGGGCTGCGGGAAGCCGGGGTGCGCCTGCGCCTGCTGCGGTGCCGGGGGCTGGGGGAAGCCGTAGCCACCGGGAGCGGCTGATGCGTCGGCGGGCTGCGGGAAGCCGTAGCCGGCGGGCGGCTGGGGTGCCGGAGCTGCCGGTTGCGGTGCGGGGGCGGGTGCTGCGGGTCCGGTGTTCTGGTGGGGGAAGCCGTAGGCGCCGGGGGCGGGCGGTGCGTCGGTGGGGTGGGGGAAGCCGTAGCCGGCGGGTGTGTGGGCGTCCGCGGGCGGCTGGGGTGCCGCAGGGGCCGGTTCCGGTGCGGGGGCGGAGGCCGGAGCGCCACCGGGCTGCGGGAAGCCGTAGCCCGGCTGCGGGGCGGGAGGCTGCTGGACCGCCCCAGCGGGAGCGGGGGGCTGCGGGAAGCCGTAGCCCGGCTGGGGTGCGGCCGGGGCCGGCTCCGGGGCCGACGGGTTCCAGCCGACCGGCGCGGGCGGAGCTGCCTGCGGCTGGACGGGCGGGTGAACGGGCGGCTGCTGGACGGGCGCCGCGGCATCGGCGGGCTGCGGCTGGACCGGCCACTGGGCCGCCGGTGCGGGTGCCGCGGGCTGGTACGACGGCGGTAGCGGAGGCAGCTCGCCCTGCGGGGCCGGCGGAGGAGTCCAGGCCGGCTGCGCCGGGGGAGCCGGGGGAACGGCGTCCTGGGGCACGCTGCCCTGCGGCTGGGCGGGGCCGGCGGGGTCGGCGTCCGAGGGCTCCTCGACGACGGAGGCGTTCTGCGGGGCCGCGTCCTCGGTGACGACGGCGCCCTCGGGTGCGGGGCCCGTCACGTCCTCGGCGTCCTGGATCGCCGCATCGCCGCTCGCGGGAGCCTCGGGGGCGCCTTCACCGTCCGGTGCGGTGCCGCTTTCGTCGGACGTCCGGTCGGTCGGGAACTCTGCGTCGGCGTCGGCGTCGGCGCCCGCGTCAGCCTCGGCGGCAGCGGCCGTAGCCTCGTTGCCGTCCGATACGCCCGCGTCGGCGGATGCCTCCGCCGGATCCGCGGCCCCGGACGGCACAGAGCCGGACGAGGGGGATTCGGCGGCCTCGGCCTCCGGCTCCGCGGGCGTCCCGGGCTCGGGCTGTACGGCAGCGGCGTGCTCAGCGATCTCCCGCTTGAGGGCGGCCGCGGAGAAGCGCATGGTCGCACCGCTCTCCAGGTCCCCGTTTCCGGAACCGCCCTCCTCGTCACCCGCCGAAGCCCCCGAGGCTCCCCACTGGGCCTCGGCCTGCTGCTGGTGGGGCTGCGGTTGTGGCTCGAATCCGCTGCCCGCCGGAAGGCCCGGCACGGCGACCGGCCCCGCGCCGGGAGGCATGGCGGGAGCCGCCGGAACGGGCGGGACGGGCGGAGCGGGCGGCGCCGCAGGAGCCACCGGAGTGACCGGTGCTCCCGGTGCGGCCAGGGGGAAGCCCCCGTCCGGCACGGGCGGTGCAGCCGGAGCGAACGGAGCTTCAGGCGCGGGCGCCGGCACGGGTGGCGCAGCCGGGGTGAACGGGGCCTGTGGCGTGGGCGCTGCCGGGTGCGAAGGTGGCGTGAACGGAGCGTCCGGCGCGGGCGGAGCGACCGGCGCTGCGGGCGTACCCGTCGCCCCCGTGCCGGCTTCCGCGCCTGCTCCCGGCCCGGGGGGCGCGCCGGGCGCCACGCCGGGTGCCGGAGCCGGACCGCCGCCCGTGTTCTGCGTGTACCAAGCCGGCGGCGCGTAGTCGATGGTGAACTCGCCCGTCGCCTCGACGGCGGACTCCGCGTCGGGCTGGTCATCGCCGGGTGTGGCCCAGCCCCCGCGGATCCCGTCCCGATCGCTGCTCACAATTCCTCCTGGTTGGTCGAGCACCCTCATGCCGTGCCGGGGCGACCGTTCGCTTCTGTCGTCCTTGAGTGGTTCGAGGCCGTCTGACGTCGTCCGATGCGGCTTTCCCCCGGGAGACGCCGACGTCCACCCCATGGTTTCCGGCATCGCGCCCCGTACCAGCCTAATCATCAGACGGCCCACCTCGGCAGGCCCGCCCACCCCTCAGCACCAGTCCACCACGTCACGCACCTCCCGAAGAGGCCGCAAACGCACTTAAGGCCACAAGGCAAAACGGCCATAACAGCTGAAGTGCCGCACAGGTGAAGGGAGGTGAAAGGAGATGAGGTGAGGTGAGGTGACGTGAAAGGAGATGAGGTGAGGGGAAAGGCCGGCCGGTCCCGCCGGAGACGAGGGGAGGAGCCGCCGTGTCAGTCCATCCGTCTCGGTGTGCCCAGCAGCCCGATCTCCGCATCCGTGGGTTGCGTCATCACGTACTGCCGGTCGCGGTCGGCGCACCACAGGGTGAACCCGTCGGCGAGCGTGGGCAGTGCCTCCACGTCCCCGCGGGGCAGCGACAACGCGCGGCCCAGTTCCGCGGCCTCGTCCGGCGAGATCCGCTGGACGCCGACGAGCCGGGCCTGCCGGACCAGCCGCGGGGCGACCGGACTGAGGTACGGCAGCAGCGTCAGCACGGACTGCCAGGGCCCGGAGGTGACCCGGCCGCGCGGCGGGCGCATCCCGCAGTCCCGCACCACCAGTACCGGCGTGCCCGCCGAAGCGCCCTGCGGAGGCACCCGGCCGACCTCGTACACGGCAAGCCCGTTCTGCCCGCCGCCCATCGCGTGCACCATCTGCACCCAGGCCTGCGGCCGCCCGGTCTCCACGGCCACCCGGGCCCCGGTGGCGGCCGTCCTCAGGGCGAGGACCTGCGCGGTCCACAGCCCGCCGATCAGGACGACGTCGTACGGCGTGGGCCGGTTGATCCCCAGCACGGCCGGCCGTCCCTCGGCGCCGACGCCCATGACGACACCGTCGTCCCCGATGGGCAGCGCGAGCGCGGCCAGTTGGTCCGCGGACACCGAGTGCCGTCCGTGCCGCGGCCCTCTCAGGCCGAAGCCGCTGCGCGGCGAGCGGCGTCCGGGCCGGCCGGCGGACGGCTCCGGTTCGCCGGAAGCGGAGGCTCCGTGTGTCGTCGTCGCCGTCATCGAGCACCTCCGAGCGGCAGCGTCGCGAGCATGCCGGGCACCTGCTCCCGGTCGAGACGGGCGAGTCCGGCGCCGGTGTGCCGGGCCGCGCCCTGCACCGCCCGCCGGGCCGCCACGAGTTCGTCGTCGCTGCGTCCCGTCACCCGGACGTGCCCGGACAGGGACACCTCCTGCCGGTCACCGCGCGCGAGGGTGACGCTGAACGTGGTGGCGAGCGCGGGAACGGCCGTGACCAGGGCGACGAACTGCGGGAGCGACGGGCCGTCGCCGCCCAGCGCCGGCCACCGGCGCAACCAGTACGTGGTGTGACGGCGGTTGTCGCAGCGCCAGCTCCGGCTGGTCTCCTCGGTCCGCCGCTCCAGCGTCCCGGTCCGCCCGGCCTCCGCCGTGACCAGCGGGTTGGCGCAGGCGGACGTGGCGAAGGCGGACGTCAGCTCCTCCTCGTCGAGGACGGTCGCCCGGAATCCGGCGCCGGTCAGCCGGCTGGCGAGGTGGTCCACCGCCCGTACGACGCATTTCTGCGCCCCGAGCGCACCGCCGCCACGGACGGCCACGGCCTCCGGACACAGCTCCGGATCCAGCTTCAGGGCGATCCAGGTGATGCGTACCGCCGGTGCCCCGGTCTGCTCCTGCAGGGGCGCGTAGTTGGCCACGGCCACGGACTGCGGGGGCAGGTGCAGCGCGGGCGCGGGCTGGGTGTGCAGCACGATCTGCGCGGACTCCAGCCGGATCCCGTCCACTTCGAGGGCGTCCCGTACCAGGGCGAGCGGTAGTGGCTGCCGGCCGCGCTCGGCCCGCATCGCGGTCGTGTCCGCCTCCACCTGAAGAACGGCGGTGACGAACGTGCCGTCCCCGACGATCCCCACGGGCCGCCGGTCACGGCCGCCGTACGCGTACGTCCGCAGCCCGGGATCGCATTCCACGGCGGGCCCGAACCCCGGTTCCGTCCCGGGCGGTATCTCCAGCCTCGCCGCCAGCCGGTGACGGGACTTCAGCTCCCGTGCCGTGGCCAGCCACTGCGGAAGCGAGCGGCCGCGACGGCGAACGAAGGCGAGGGTCACCAGCAGGGTGGCGACGACCACCGCGGCCACCAGCACCACGGGACCGCTCACCCAGCCGATGAGCAGCACGGCGGCCGCGATCTCCAGCAGGACGAGGCGTTGCAGGCGGAATGCCCCGCCCTGTCCCGCGCGCGTCCTGAGGTGCGGTGTGCCCGGTGCCGACGACCGGTCCGGCCGCTCGGGCGGCCGCGGGCCGGTCGACGCGGAACCTCGCGTCCGCGACCGGCCGACGGAGCGCACGCCCGTTCCCGAAACCCTCACTCCGTCCCCCCGTTCCGCTCCCGAACCGCCCGTGTTCCAGCACCGCACAGGGCACTCGACGGCCCGGGAACCCTACCCGCTCCTCAAGTCCCCATGGTTACCGGGCATAGTAGGTGGCCGCTCTGACATCGGAGACGGGGAGCCGGTCAACCGCGCTGCGGACCACGCGGATCGGCCGGAAATCGGGGAGAGACGGGCACAGATGGCATCTCGGCGGGACCAGCTCAACGCCTACACCTTCGCGAAGCGCCGCATGCTCGCGGCCTTCCTCCAGTCGTCGCCCGACGGCTCGGAGGAGGGGGCGCCGCGGCCGTTGCGCTCGATCCTGCCCGGAATCGTCGTCGGGGTGCTCGTCATGGCCGTCTTCGGCGCGTGGGGCATGTTCAGGCCGACCGCGCCGAAGGGCTGGGACACGCCCAACGCCAAGGTGATCGTCGCGAGCAAGTCGACCACCCGCTATGTGGTGCTGCGGACCGGCGACGAGGTCCAGCTGCACCCGGTCCTCAACATGGCCTCCGCGAAACTGCTCCTCGACGAGGGGCAGGGCCAGGTGGTGACCGTCTCGGAGTCGGTCCTCGACAGCGGCAGGATCCCGCACGGCGTCACCGTCGGCATCCCGTACGCCCCCGACCGGCTGCCCTCGGCCTCCGAGGCGGGCAAGGCGAAGCGGTGGGTGGTCTGCGAGCGGCCGAGCGCCGGGGGCGGGGACTCCGTCCAGAAGGCGGCGCTGGTCCTCGCCGCCCGCGAGAAGGACGCGACCGAGGGCGCGGGGCGTCTGCACGACGGCCAACTGCTCTATGTGGCGGACCCGGACGGCAGACGCTACGTCGTGGACGGGGGCGGCACGGCGTACCCGGTGGGCAAGGGTGACGAGTTGCTGCTGCGGGCGGTGGTCGGTTCCGGCCGGGAGCCCCAGCGGGTGTCGGCGGAGTGGCTGGCGACCCTGCACCAGGGCGATCCGATCGCCTTCCCGGACGTCCCAGGACAGCCGGGCGACGCGGCCGGCGCACCGGGCCAGCTCGACACGTCGGCGGACCGGGTCGGCATGGTGCTCAAGGCGTTCGACAACAACACCGAGCAGTACTACGTGGTGTTGAGCGGCCGCGTCGCTCCCGTGTCCGCCTTCGTCGCCCAGCTGCTGCTGTTCAGCAAGGAGCTGGCGCCCCTCGGCCAGGCCGGGCACGCCCGTGAGCTGAGCCCCGGCGCGATCGTGCCGGGCGAGGCGTTCGGCACCGAGCACCGCTGGCCCAGCGGTGACCCGGAGCCGGTCAACGAGGCGTCGGGGGCCGCCGGGAGCCGCAGCACGATCTGCAACGTCCTGCGCGGCGTCGACTCCGGCTCGGGCGCCACGACCCTCAGCACCTGGGCCGGCACGGACTTCCCGGCCAAGCTGCCCACCGGCTCCTCCAGCGCCTATGTGACGCCGGGCTCCGGCCAGCTCTACCGCCAGTTCCAGGGTGAGGCGACCAAGGACGGCCCGGTCTTCCTCGTCACCGACACGGGCCTGCGCTACGTCCTGCAGTCCAACGGCGACAGCGCGACGGACGACGCGGGCATCGGCACCACCGCCGAGCAGCGCGCACAGCAGCAACAGGAGGCGCAGCAGGCCCAGACCCTGCTGGGCTACAAGGACGTCGACCCGGCGCCGATCCCGGCCGCCTGGTCGGAGTTCCTGCCCACCGGCCCCCGCCTGTCGACGGCGGCGGCCCGCCAGCCGCAGGGCTCGTGAGGAGGAGGACGACGGTGCGGAGGACGGCGACGACACCTCGGACGGCGACAGCGCCGCGGACGGCCCCGGTAGGGCGGACGGCCCCGGTACGACGGACGGCCTCGGTGCCGCCTACAACTCCGTTCCTGCGCACCGCTCTGGTGCTGACGGCGACCCTCCTCACCGCGGCCACGGCCACGGTCCTCGCACCCCCCGCGTCGGCGGCGGACAAGCTGCCCTACTCGGACCAGTGCACGTTCCCCAACGGCGAGTACCCGGGCCGCCCCTGGGCCCTCCAGCGGGTCCTCCTGGACGAACTGTGGAGCCGCTCCAAGGGCAAGGGCGTCCGCGTCGCCGTCATCGACACGGGCGTGGACGTGAAGAACCCGCAGCTCACCGACGCGGTGGACACGAAGGCCGGCCGCAACCTCCTCCCGAAGAACCTCAAGGACGACGACGGCGACCCGATCGAACGGGGCGCCGAGAACGGCACCACGGACACCGTCGGCCACGGCACCAAGATCGCCGGCATCATCGCGGCCCGCCCCCTCGACGGCACCGGCTTCGTGGGACTGGCCCCCGAGGCGACCGTCATCCCGATCCAGCAGAACGACGCCGAGGGCCACGGCGACACCGAGTCCCTGGCCGCGGCGATCCGCTACGCCGTGCGGGCGGGGGCCGGGGTCATCAACATCTCCCAGGACACGTCCAACGCGGTCCGGCCGACCTCCGACCTGGAGCTGGCCGTCGACGAGGCCCTGGACCGGAACGTCGTGGTCGTGGCGTCGGCGGGCAACGACGGCCTGGGCGGCAACGTCAAGGAGACCTACCCGGCGTCCTACGAGGGCGTCCTCGCGGTCGCCGCCTCGGACCGCAACAACGAACGCGCCTCCTTCTCCCAGTCCGGCGACTTCGTGGGCGTGGCCGCCCCCGGCGTCGACATCGTCTCCACGGTCCCCCAGGGCGGTCACTGCTCCGACAACGGTACGAGCTTCTCGGCGCCGTACGTGGCGGGCGTGGCGGCGCTGCTCAAGGCGAGGCACCCGGACTGGACCGCACGCGAGATCGTCGCCCAGATCGAGCAGACCGCGGAACGCACCATCGCGGGCCACGACCGACTCGTCGGCTGGGGTGTCGTCGACCCGGTCCGCGCCCTGACGGAGGACGACCGTCCCATCGAGTCCCCGACCCCCCGCAACGGCCTGGGCACCGCCGAGGCCCCGAGCCCCGCGAAGTTCCACACGGGCGAGACCCCCGACGAGCGCAACACCCGCCTCGCCACCTATGTCGTCGTCGCGGCGGCGGTCCTGGCGGCGGGCCTCGGCGGCACAGCGGTGGCGATCCGCGACGCACGGAGACGGGCGCGGAGGATCGCGGGGGATGCGGGGGCGCGGTAGAGGGCAGCGGCCATCTCGCGGCGCCTCGCGATGAGTTGAGGCGTGCAGTGGCCAACGATTTGTAGGATCATCGCAATCGCAAGGGACTTGTGATGCCGACGCGACGGGGGAGGGATGCGGTATGGGCGTGCCCGGAGCGGGCTCGGGGCAGGGAAGCGGCCCTGAGCTGAGGGTGTCCGCGCAGGACCTCACCAAACTCGCCGACGACCTCGATGACATGCAGGACCACCTGGACAAGCAGGTACGGCGCATGGACTCGGTCGTCGACACCATTGAGGCGGGCTGGCGTGGCCCGGCGGCGTCGGCGTACCGCGACTTCCACCGGGCTGCGGCCGAGGACGCCGTACGCATCCGTGAAGTGATGAAGCTGCTGGAGGAGGCGGTGAGGCTGAGCCGCGACGGCTTCTCCCAGGACGACCTCGAGGTGCTCGCCCGGATGCGGCGGATCCAGGTCGACGTCGGGAGCGAGGTGGCGAGACTGTCGACGCCGAGCACCGACGTGACCGCGCCGGCGCCGCGCAGCAGCCTCGACGACCTGTAGCCCTTTTCCGAACCGCAGTCGCCGAGACGAACACGGGGGAATCATGTCGACCGGCACCGCACCTGACGACGAGCCCATATCCGTTTCCTTCGCCACGCTCGAGGAGTTGGCCGCCGACCTGGAGGACATCCTCAAGAAGCTCAACGGCAAACTGGACGACCTCTATGACCGGGTCGTGCCCGTCGTGCTGTCCTGGCGAGGCGAGACCCGTGAGGTCTTCGTCGACAAACTCGACGAGTGGGACCGCTCCGCCCAGGACCTGCAAGCGGCCCAGAAGTGGCTGCACGAGTACGTGACCACCGGCCACACCAACTATGCGGCCGCGCACCTCGCGGTGCTGCGAGGCTGGGGCGGTGCCTGATGGCCGAAGGGCGGCCCACGGACGAGGAGCGTGCACAGGAGCGGTCGGACGCCCGTACCCGTTCACCCAGGACAAGCGGCGGCGGATTCGACGTACAACCGCAGCACGTGCACTACACCGCGCTGGTGGTGCGTGACGGGCAGTTCGACTACGACAGGGGCGCCAGGGCCCTCGTCGACGTGCTGAACCAGTACAGCCAGTCGGCCGGAACCGGCTGGGGCGCGGACTCCTTCGCGGCGGCGTACGGGTCGGTGAACGAGAAGTTCCTGGAGCTCTGGGCGAAGAGCGTGGTCGGCGTGGGCGGTGTGGCCGTCGGCCTGACGGACACGGCCAACAAGTACACCCAGGCCGACTGGTACGCCCGCAGGATGTACGGTCCGCCGCCTGTCGAGAAACCGCCGCCCGTCGTCATCGAGAAGGAGCCGGGATACGGCCCGGTCAACGACATCAAGTGGTCCGGCACCGGTGAGGACGCGGACTCCTGGGACATCTCCGGCATCCTGGGCGAGGTCCCCGACTTCCTCGCCGACGTCATCCGGCCCGCGATCGAGCACGGCCTCAACCTCGGCAAGATGCACGAGATCACCCCGGGAGCCAGGGACGAGGAGCTCAAGGGCATGGCCACGGCCTGGCGCGCGGTCGAGAAGGACGCGAAGGCGGCGTCGGACAACTTCAACGGCGCCATCAAGTTCATCACCAACAACAAGGGCAACGACGAGTGGCAGGGCGCGATGAAGGCGTTCTGCCAGACCATCTGGGGCACCACCGAGTGGGGCAGGACCTACGACGCCCAGATGAACAGGGTCTCCATGGGCCGCAGTTGGAAGACCAACCGCAACGTGGTGCCGGCGAAACAGCGGCCCGTCATCGAGATTCTCCGCCAGACCGCGACCACCGTGCAGGAGACCCTCGACCATCTGGCCGCCGTCCGTCTCAAGACCGCGGAGACGACCACCCGGCTCGGCAAGGAGGCCGCGAAGGCGACGGTCAAGGACCTGACCACCGGCCTCGACCTGTTCGAGCTGACCCGGCTCGCGGCGACCATGGCGTTCGGCGAGATCGTGCTGACGTTCCGCTCGCACATGGACAAGGGAGCGGCCGACAGGGCGGTCGAGGAGTATCACCAGGCCTTCAGCGACGCCGCGACCAAGCTGAAGGCTTTGGAGCCCGAACTGAACGAGGCGCTGCTCAGCGTGCCGACGTTCCGTGCGGAGGCGGCGCGCGCCGAGGCGTACGGCGCGCGCACCCTGAACGACTTCAAGAAGGAACACAGCTGGCAGCGCACGGAGAGCCAGATTCCCTACAAGTACTCCATCGACCTGTCCACGGAGGAGGAGCTGAGCGGTGGACACAGCATCGACAAGCACGTCGGTCTGACGGACGCCCAGCTGACGCAGCGGTTGCGGGACGAGGCGACGGGAGGCGGAGTGCAGCAGCTCCCGGCGGCTTCGACCTTCACCGACCTGGACTCCGCTCAGGAATACACTCAGTACAACATCCGGAGCAATTCGGCGAACATCGACAAGTGGCTGGAGAATCCGCCGCCGGATCCTCTCAAGAAAGATTTCACAGTTCCCTCGGTCACTGAGGGAGGTATGGCCACTCCGGTGGTGACGGGGCGTACGGCACCAGTGGTGGGCGGCAACCCGACATCGCCGAAAGACGCACACGGCGTCCTCACGATTCTGAAATACGACCCGAGCTTGGACCCGCCGTTCGTCGTCCTGACATCGATGCCTGAATAATGACGATTGAGGTGACGAGAATGGTAGAACCCGATGAGTGGGCCTGGGCCGAGGCGATCGATATGTACGCGCGTCGGTACACGATCGCCAAGGTGACGCGCAGGGAACATGAGGACTGGGTGTTCGACGTGAGCGCCCTGATGCGCGGTGACACGCCGGACGCCCGCGGTTGGCGTGTGAACGACCCCCTCGCGGGCGAGCTCGAAAGGATCGATGACCCGTACTACCCCTTCATCGAACTGCCGACTGAGCCCGTGAAAGCGGATGCTCTCATTCACCGTTTGCATGAGATTCCGCGCGCCTCGGCCAAAAAGTTCCTAGTAGCTCTTTCCACGTCCTGGCTCGATGTCGAGAAGGAGCAGGACTTCGAGGAACGCAGGGTGGGGCTGGAGGCGAAGGCAGACGTCATCCTGTCACGTTTCCCGAAAGGATCCCTCTTCTTTGCCAACACAGGCCGCGACAACGAAAACCGGGACTATTACAAGCACATTTCCGGCTGCAACACCATTTCCCAACACGTCTGGGACCTGGGCCTGTTCCTCGTCTCCGACTCGGAGGTCGGGATGGTCTGGTCCTTCCACGCGTGGTGAGCCTACGAACAGAGCCCGGATCGGCCTTTGGTCCTCTGTCCAAGCCCGCGCGACGGGTATCCGGGCAGGTGCCTCGTCTCAAGAACAGAGGTCGGTATGGTCGAATCTTTCGGCCCGAAGCGACTCGGTCGCAGCTCGCCGCCCCATCGCCCTAGAAGGAGTCCGTTGCGCACCCGCACTGCCGCCTACCCCGACCGGGCGACCGCCCAGTGGGCGACCCAGCACGTGGTCACCCGCAACGAACAGGTCGTCCACCGCTGGCTGGCACAGTCGACCCGGCAGCGGCTGGTGATCGAGGCGTCGTGGCCGTCCCGTGAGGAGCCCGTCGGGCGGGTCCTGCTGCAGGCGATGATGCTGGCGGGGCGCGACGCCGTCGGCGTACGGGCTGCCCGGGTCGTCCTGCGCCGCGAGCCGGCCGCCGCGCACGGGTTCGCCGTGCATGCCACCTTCCCGGTCTATCTGTAGAGAACCCAGAGGCTGCCCACCGTGTCCTTGAGCCCCCTCGAACACGACCGCCGCTACGGCGAGCTGGACCAGGTGATCCGCGCCCACGCAGGCCAACCGGCGGATGACACCCCCGACAGGCCGAGCCAAGCCCTGACCGCCTACCTGCGGCAGACCTGGCACACCCGCCCCTGGGCGCTCGCCGTCGCCGAGCGGCAGCTGCGGGAGTACGCCGACAGCCCGCCCGGCCGACTCCGGCTCCGCCTGGGCGAGTTCTACGCGATCCCGGACGTCGGTCTTCCCGAGGGTGAGATCCAGCAGTGGCTGTACCGCCTGGCCGATCACATCAAGCACAGCATCGAGCAGGGCGAGGTCCCGCCCCCGGCCGTTCCGGCCACTCACTGGGAGTGGCACGCTCGCTTCCCCGAACTGGGTCAGTTCCTCGGCGGCTGGTTCTCCCAGGACATGCCGGACGAGTTCGACGACCACGACGCGGCGGTCGACGACTACCGCACCACGACCGACCGGCACCTCGTGGCCCGCCTGGTCGGCGAGCTGCGCGAGCTGCTCGCACTCTCCCTGGACGAGTCCGACTACGCCGTGGCCGTCGCCGAGTTGGGCATGGAGGTCGACCCGCCGACGCCGTACTCACCCAGCGGCTGGCTTGCGCTGACCGCCGAGCGGCTCACCTCCCCGCACCGCTAACCAGGGCCCGGAACGCCACCCCCTGGTCATCCGCCGGTCAAGCGCTGACCGCACCCCGGCCAAACACCCGTATGGGTTCCGCATATTGCTGCCCCGTCCACCTGAAATAGCCGGACTTGCCCGAAAGTTCGCTGGCTACGGTGGTGCCGCCACATCATCCGCGGGTCCACGGGGAACAGGAGACGGCGGTGGGCATACCGAACCGTTCGCGCCTTCTCGACTATGCCGACCATGCCGATGGTGTCGACCGTGTCGACTGTGTCGAGACGGAACCGCCCGTAGCCGCTGCCTCGGCTCCGGTGCCTCCGTCGGCGCAGGAGCCCCGCAGATCGCGCCTCCTGGAGTACGTCGAAGCCGACGCGGCCGTCGAGCCGGAACCGCCCGTGCGACCCGGCCCCAGACCCGGCGTACCCGCGTACCACGCCACGGTGTTCGTCCCGCCCCCCCCCCGCCACACGCCGACCACGGACCCGACCGGCGCACCCGCCCTGATCCCCTTCATCACCTACGAACTCTTCGAGCACCCCGCCGACGGAACCGTCGCCCTCGCCTTCACCACCCTGGACGGGCTCGTGGCCGCCCTGGGCGAGGCGCAGCCGTGGGTCGCGACCTCGCTCGGGCCGCTGGCCGAGGGGGTGGGGGAGCTGGGCGTCACGGTCCACGTCGACCCGTGGATCGCGCCCGGGCGGCACAACTGGCAGCCGGCCGACCTGGCCGCCTTCGCGCGGGAGGCGCGACGATGACGGTGGACTTCAAAGCGGTGCTGAGCGACCTCGCCTCCATGTCCAGGACCTTCCACGACGAGGCCGTCAACTACCGCAAGCTGCACGCAGACGTGTCCCCGCCCCTCGCCGGCGGCGGGGACGCGGGCCTCGACCACGCCGTCAAGGAGGTCGCCGACCTCATCGTCGCCCTGCACATCGGTTTCGCCGACCGGCTCGACGACCACGGCGACAAGGTGACGTACGCCCGCGATTCCTTCCAACGGCACGACATCGACGTACACGGACTCTTCGAGGACCTGATGGCGGGTGACGGGTGATGGCCGACAGCTGGGTCGGTGGCGACATCGGCGGACTGCGCACGATGGCCGACACGTACAAGAACGCCAAGCGCAAGCTGGAGGACGTCGTCCACCCGCTCGGCCAGGCCGTCGAACGGCTGGTCGGCGACACGAGCTGGAAGGGCGAGGCGGCCGAGACCTTCCGCGCCACCTGGAGCGAGGACGCGCTCGCCGCGGGCGCCTTCGCGAGCCTCGTGCACAGCGCGGGCGACATCCTCGACACGCTCGTCGGCGCGCTCTCCGCCTGCGAGACGGCGCTCCAGAACGCCGAGCACGTCGCCGCGGGCAAAGGCGTGCCGACGGGGGACAGGGGCGTCCCGCTGGACATCCTTACCGCCGACCCGCCCAGCGCCGACGACCGCAGGACGATCGCCGCGCTCGGCGAGTACGGCACGGTGCGCGACGAGATCCTGCACACCGCCCAGCACGCCCGACTGGTCGCCGCGGACGGACTGCGGGGCCTGTACGCGCAGGTGACGGCACCGGTCTCGACCGGCGACAAGATCACCCTCGCCGACGCCCTGCGGGGCCTGTACGCCTACGACGCCGAGGACGCCCGGGCCGGCGGCAAGGAGGCCCGCAAACTGATCGACAGCGCGAAGGCCGAGGAGCGCGCCGCCAAGAAGGAACTGCGCGCCGAGCGCAAGAAGTTCCAGAAGGCGGGTCGCGCACTGCCCGACGATCTCCCCGCCAAGGGCGCCTACCGTGACGCGGTGACACAGGTGGACTCCCTCGAGGACGCCATCGCCCGAGCCGACCACGGCAGTACCGCCCTGCCCTACGACCGGGCCCTCAACGTCAAACTGGCCGACGCGGCGGACGCACTGCGCCTGGGCGAAGGTGTGGGCAGGCTCCCGGAGTTCCTCAGGGAGATCCCGGTGCTGGACGTCGCGGCGGCCGCCGCCTGCGGGCTGGTGGAGGCGAAGGACGACCACGACAAGGGCTGGTCCTGGCAGCACTCGGTGGTCGTGGACGGCGGTGCCGCGCTCGGCGGCGTGGCCGTCGGCGCGGGGGTGGTGGCCGCCCTGCCAGTGGAGGGCGCGGCCGCGGTGGCCGTGGTCGGCGTCGGGTCGGCGATCCTCGCGACAGACGTCCTCGACCACTCCTTCCACGAGCACTGGAGCGAGGACATCCACGACCACGGAGTGGTGGGCGGCGTACTGCACGGCACCGGCAACGTCCTGTCGGAGACCGGGGACGACTTCGTACGACTGAAGGATGACGTCTGGCATGGCATCAAAAGCATCTTCTGACGTTCCCGTCTCCGAGGCCTCCGCGCGGATCCCGAAACTGCCGGGTCTCGGCACCAGTTGGTACGAGCGAGGCGCGCGCTACTGGGCGTACCGCGTCCGTACAGCTGTCCTCGTCCTCCTCGTCCTGGCCTTCTACTGCTACATCGCGCTGAGGCTCTACCTCGGAGTTCCGCGCAGCGATCTGCCGCCGACGGTGCGTACCGCGTGGGACTGGACCCAGGTGGCCGCGTCCGGGGTCGCGGTCGTCTGGGGGTGGGTGAAGCAGCGCCGGGACCACCGCGGGAAACTCCTCGACCCTCCCACTCCCCAGCAGATGTGGCAGGCCAAGCGCGGTGCGAGCGGACGCGCCCCCGGACTGGCCCGGGCCGGAATCCTCCCCCTGCTGATCGCGGCGCCGGTCCTGCCGGCGATCGCCGCGTGGGGCGTCGGCTGGTTCGTGGCCATGCTCACGGTCCGCGAATACCCGAGTGAGGTCGGGGCGCGGCGCCGGGCGCAGGAGAAATCACCCCGAACGTGAGGAATGGGCCGCTCGCGCTCCAGTGGTGGCAGGGTTGTTGCATAAGGCAGTTGGGGCTGTCAGAGGGAGTCATTACAGTGGTTGCGTTGCGGTCATGAACACTTGAAAGGCGTGTGCGGTTCCGCCCGGGACGGGCGGCGGGAAACGGGGAGAGTGGTTGGCGTGATTCCTGCGGACATGGGCGGGGGCCCCACCGACGTACGGCGCGGATACATGGCGCTCTCGACGTTCAAAAAGCGGGTGGACGACCTGCTCGCGGCCTTCGAGAAATCGGCAGGCGGCTCGGCGAAGGTGGCGGACCACAGCCTTGCGGAGCACACCTTCGGCGCGGGGAACTTCCCGGAGGCAAAGACGCTCCACCTCCAGTACGAGCGCGTCCACGAACGCATCACGAGCCTCTCCAAGTCGCTGGGCCTCCAGTTGGAGGCCATGCAGATCGCCGTGCACGGCGTGGACGTCACCTTCGACAACCTCGAAGAGGACCTCCGGTACCGGTTCCACGAGATCCGCACCGAGGTCAACCGCGACCGCGAAGAGGCGCTCAACAAGCAGGTCCAGCGGACCAACGACGCCGACCACACCGACGCGGGGTACTGATGGCCGACCACAAGAAGAAGTCGGACCACTACCAGACGGAACGCCAGGAAGCCGCCCAGCAGAACACCGGCGTGGACGACGCCGTCAACAAGGCCGTGGTGATCAGCCCCGGCTCCCTCAGCAGCCCTGGCGGCTTCGGCAACACCAGCTTCGAGGGCTACGACCTCAACGCCATGATCGACATCGTCGAGTCGGCGAACCCGGAGACCATGGAGAGCGCCGCCACGGCCCTGGTCGACGCCCGGGACGCCATCAACGACGCCGCGAACGAACTGAGCCGCAACCTGGGCAACGTCGACTGGGAGGGCGAGGCCCACACCGCTTTCTACACCTGGGGCATGAACCTCACCACCACCGCCCTCGCGCTCGCCACCTACACCGACGAGGTCGGCACCCAGGTCCTGGCAGCAAGCTCCGGCCTCGCCTCCGTACGCAAGTCGATGCCACCGCGCGACAGCCGCCTCGTCCCCAAGAAGGTCGACGACATCCCGACGCCCCAACGGGTCGAAGGCAACGAGGAGTACACGGCAGCGGTCAAGGCCGAGAAGGACCGCCAGGAAGCCATCAACCAGATGTACCGGCTGGCATCGTTCTACACGGTGTCGAGCGGGATGATGGAACTGGCGGAGGAGCCGGTGTTTCCGGAGATGCCAAGTGTGGGCGTGCCGGTGCCGCCGCCGGGGTTCGAGACCCCAGGCCCTCCGGGAGAACGGAACACCGGCCTTGGTACGGGGACGAATGGCTCGGAAACGGTGCGCCATCGCACGGCGGATGCCGTGGTCGTGCTGCCCCAGCCGGATTCACTCTCGGCAGCCACGAGGCTGGACGATCCCGGCACGGTCCCGGAACGCCACATCGGCACCGAGATCGACAGCACAGGCCCATTGCCGCCTCAGGACACGGCGAAGCCGACGACCGTTGTGCCGCCGGCCACGGCAGGTCCCAGCGCAACATCGACGGTTTCCCCGCTTGCCCCCACCGGCGTACCGCCAACGTTCCGAGGCTCGGCCGGGCGTACTTCAGCAATCGGCGGTGTACCGGCAAGCAGAATTCCTGCCTCGGCGCAGGGTCGCGCAGCCGCCGTGCCGGGCGGCACAGCGGCAGGTCGCACGGGAACCGGACCTATGGGGCAGGCAGGCCGTGCTGCAGTGGCCGGGAAGACGGGCGGCCGCACCACTGGTCCCATGGGGCGAGGTGTGGTCGGCGGAGTGCCGAAGACCGCTGGGCAGACGGCCGGACGTACTGGCGGTGTCCCGCGCGGTCCTGTCACCGGCACGGGTGCCGCGGTTCCCGGACGTCCGGGGAGTGGGCGCATCAGCGCCGGACGTACCGGCGACGGCATCGTCGGCGGGAAGGCTGTCACCGGGAGTACTCCCGCTGCCAACGGATCAAGGTTGCCGCGCGGCACAGTCGTCGGCGGTGAGCGCCCACCCGCGTCGCGTGCCGGGGGCGAAAAGCCTGGCCGGCGTGGGGTGATCGGGACACCCGGATCGACGGCGGCCCCGGGTGCGGGGCAGGCGGCTCGCCGGCCCGGTGCCGGCCCTGACGGCGTGGTCGGAGCGCCGACGGGACGAGTTCCCGGGAGCAAGAACAGCGGAAAAGCGCCCGGCGGCCCGGGTGCAGTGCGTGGTTCTGCGCGCAATCAGGCTTCCGGCGAGACGCGTTCGCGCCGTGAGGAGCGGCGCAACGGAGCGTCGTCGACCGACTGACCGGACAAGGCGAGGACGACATAGGCATGGCGGTAGGGATCAGCCGACGCGGCACGTGGAGCGCGCGTTTCGCGGAACGAAATGGCAGACGGGCTTCCGCCGTCTGTTCAGCGCTCGGCGCCTGGGCCGTCCTGTCGGCAGGTCTGGCTCCGAGCGCGGCGGCTGCCGACGTCCAGTCACAGCAGTGGTACCTGACGGCGATGAAAGCTGACGAAATGTGGAAGGTGAGTACCGGCGAGGGCGTCAAAGTCGCGGTCATCGATTCGGGCGTCAACCCGGACACCTCCTCTCTCAAAGGACAGGTACTCGCCGACGAGGTACCGGCAGCTGTGGCCTATGGAGCCACAAAGGACTACACGGGCCATGGGACGACCATGGCGGAACTCATCGCCGGTACGGGTACGGGCAACGGTCTGAAAGGGATTGCACCTGGGGCCAAGATCGTTCCGTTTCGTATCGTGGCCAACAGCCTGAAGGACAAGGCAGAGCTGAAGAAAACTGCGAGCTCGGCAATGGCTATCCGGGCAGCCGCTGACAGTGACGTCAAAATCCTCAGTATGTCCTTCGGTAGCCCTGGTGAGGACCCAGAAGAGGCAGCGGCAATCAAGTACGCCCAATCCAAGGGTAAGTTGATGTTCGCTAGTGTCGGCAACAATGCTGAGACGAAGAATCTCATCGGATATCCGGCTGCCTATCCGTATGTGATCGGCGTCGCCGCTTCCGATGAATCCGGAACGGTTGGAAAGTTCTCGGAGTACGGAAACTATGTTGACCTGGCTGCTCCAGGGCTCAACATCCCCGGCTGGTGTGACGCGAAATTCCGCTCCTATTGCGACAGCGAGGGGACGAGTATGTCGGCCGCCATCGCCTCCGCCTCCGCCGCCCTCGTCTGGTCCGCTCACCCCAACTGGACGGCCAACCAGGTCCTCGCCAGCTTGATCGACACCGCCGGACGCGACTGGGCGAAGGACGACCCGAGCACGTACCTCGGTTACGGGCTGATCCGCCCCCGCATGGTGCTGGAGCAGAGCAACTTCAACCCCGGCGCGGCCAACACCGACCCGCTCGCCAGGGAGAACGCGACGGGCGTCACGGACGAGGCGGGCAACTCACCCTCCGCATCCGCGTCCGCGCCAAGTTCCTCCCCGCCCTCGAAGGCCACGTCAGGCGGCCAGAGCTCGGCGGCAGCATCAACCTCCGACACCTCCGACAACACCACGATGTGGGTTGCGCTCGGAGCGGCGGCGGCAGTCCTGGTGATCGGAGGCGGCGCTTTCGCCGTTCTCCGCTCGCGGCGAGCCACATGACCCACACATGACGAACCACAGCTCACGAAAGCGAAAGGGAGTGCCGAAATGGTCGACCGCAAGCTAAACGACGGCGACGTACAGAAGCTCCAGAAGGAAGTCATCGACCGCTACGACAACATCCGGGGCTCCCTCGCGAAACTGCAAGGCACGATCGACATGATCGAGAGGGCGTGGACGGGCCAGGGTGCCAACGCCTTCAACACCAAGCAGACGGAGATCAACGGCCATATGGTCGCGATCGGCAAGATGCTCGACGACTTCCTCGACGGCATCCACATGACGAAGACCGACAAGCAGAACCTCGAAGACCAGATCACCGCCGACATGAACAAGATCTCGGTCGAGGATCTCGGCGGAAAGACTTCGGCACTCAACAGCTACTGACTGACCAATCCGGCGAAGTCCGGCTGAAGTCTTCACAGAAACGAGGGGAACCATGTCCGGAGCCCATTACGAGGAACTCGCCGTCACCTACGGCACCATGGACGCGCTCGCCACCGAGCTCGGCGACCAGGCCAGGAAGCTCGAGGAGGACCTCGAAGCGCTGAGGCAGGCGGTGCTCAACGTGTCCTCGGGCTGGGGCGGCGAGGCGTTCCAGCAGTTCCAGAGCAAGAGCGAGGAGTGGAACAAGCACGCGCGTGGCATCCACGCAGCGCTGCTCCAGATCTCGCACCAGGTCCACGGCGCCGGCGGTGACTACCGCGGCGGCGACCTGAAGGGCGCCAGCTACTTCATGTAGCAGTACCTGAATGTGACAAGACCAGGGTGGGCACGCACGGGAGGTGCCCACCCTGCGTTGTGCCGCGACCCCCGGAACTTTCACGCTCACCTAACGCAGGAGGCCGCAGTGACTGCGGCAGGCCAGCAGTCGCGGGTACGGCGTACCAGTGGCGGGCCTCAGCTGTGCGGGTGGCCCGGGTTGTTACCGGACTCCGCTCGATGCGCGGCGAGATTTCCGTTGAGGCACCTGCGGGGACATCCTGGGTCGGACGTCAGTCCTCTTTGAACCGAGGGAGTTCGTCCGGGAAACTTTGGCCATTCTCGCATTTGCCCAAGGCGTAAGCGCGCCGTGTAAGTTCATAGGCGAAGTCGGTCAGTGCTTGGCGCAAGTCAAGCCCCTCGGCTCGGCTCTCCCCAATCACCCGCACCTCGGATATCAGGGCGTAATCCTGCGACGCGTCACCCGCCTTGCTTCCGCTGGGAACGCATGGTGCGTAGACGCTGGCGAAATTGCCCCTGGATAGGGCGTAGATTCCACTTGAGGAAGTCTGTTCTGCCGTCCCCCCTGATTTTCCACCGTAGGATTTGTAGTAATTTTCCCAGGTCTTTTGGGACGAGTCCTGGATCTGCGCTTCGCCAGACAAAATCGAATCACCGGCGGTGTATATGTGACAGCTGAACATGAAGCCGTATCCGACGCCATTGGTGTCGGCGCCCTCCTCCGCCGATCGGGTTTCCGGAAGAACACGGATCACCGTCTCTCTCTTGGCGCTTTCGTTGCATACTTTGGCCGGAAGGTTTTCGAGCCCGTTCGTGAAGAATTCTTGATATGAAAACCAGCCTCCAATCGTCAGGGTCAACGTGGCGGCACCGAGAACCAGAATTTTTATATTCTTGCGCATGGGGAAACTTGGACACCTCTTTCTCAGTTCGGCCGTTTCTTGTTACTTCCCAAGATGTCGTCACTTGACTCCCAGCCCTCGTTGACGGCGTTTCCAATGAGAGTGTTGGTTCCGTCTGTTGGGAGGTTCACGTGGTGTCGCTTCAAAGCGTCCTGTACCGACCACTGCGTTTGCTGGTTGACCGAATCCTGGGCCCTGCTGAGATCTTGTCCGTTTCGATATACGGCCTCATCCAGTGCGCCCTCCAATTCCCTGCCCTCCAGCAAGCGGCCGACGGCCATGCCGGCGACGCCGGTGATGAAACCTCCGCCCCCGGCATACGCTGCCCCTGCGGGTCCGGATGGTGTAAGTACGGCAGTGCCGTACCCGATGCCGGCCGAGAGTACGGTATTGAAGAAGTTTCCCTGGTCCTCCAGGCTGTCGTTGTAAGCCGTTTCGGCCTCGACGGATTTGTCGATATCTGCGTCGGCGATGGAACGACCGACAATTCCTTCGATGATCCCTGCGTTTCTGCCAATACCATGAAGAACCTGGTCGCGGCTTCCGTCGAACAAAGACGGGTCTGACAGATGTGCATCAAGGAGGCTACCGGTGTAGATGCTCTCTCCGTAGATGATTCCTGCCCTTCCTGACGGGTCCAACGAGGTTGCTGACAGGAATCGCGCCACGTCCGGTCGCAGAAGTCCGTCAGGGGCGTCGCTGGGCGACAGGAAGATCGCCTCGGAGCTCGGCCCTCCGAAGGCTCTACTGATTTCCGGCATGTAGGAAGCCGCCATGTGCCCAAAGCTCTCGCCCATTCCTCTTGTTACGAGGTCTGCGCCTCCATCGGGCTGGGCCACGGCCTCCATGATGTTCGCCATGATCTGGACCTGTGTCTCGCTGTGGGGCGGAGCCGCTTCCATCGAGTCTCCCAACCCGACCCCGGTCACTGCGGCTTCCAGCGCGTGCCCGAGTGAGGGGCCCCGGTCTGTGTACGCGGTCGTTGCCAGCAGACGATCGAGGTCGGACTTGGAATCGAAGGCATGCACCGCAGCCTCTGGGTTGTGCGACAGGCCCTCGAACAGCCCTTCCAGCGGGTCTCGGCCGTTGCCGTCGCCGAAGACGAGGTCGAGTGCGTCGTAGCCCTTCACCCACACGGCGTCGGTGTTGTTCTCGCCCCCTGCCTTGTCCGCCTTGAAGAGCGTCTTTCTATAGTCGTCCAGGAACTCGGTGTCGTACTGCCCCTCCCGCATCAGACTGCTGATGACCTGAGAGCCCAGCGCCCCGATGGGGCTGAACGAGTCGGTGGCGCGGAAGTTGGTGTTGCGTTCGGCGATGAGGTTCTTCTTCCAGTCCTGCATGGCCTCCGAGTCCGAGAAGGACGCCGTGGCCAGGGTGAGGCTGAGGTTGTTCTGGAGGCTCTTCATCGTTTCGAGCTCCGAACCCCTGGCTCCGGCGTGCGCCGAGGTCATCTCGGTCCAGAACTGGAGCGTCCCCTTGGCCCCGAGGCGCGTGGCGAACTGTTCCGCGAAGAGGGAATCGCCGCTGTACGTCTCCATCGTGCGGTTGAAGTCCTTGATGTCGTCGAGGCTCATGTCGGCCGGGTTCTTGGCCATCTTCGCCAACTTCTCCGCCGCCGCGACGGCCTTGGCCGCGGAGTCCCGGTCTGAGTAGGAGGCGTCGGCGAAGCCGTACGTGGCCTGGTCGACGAGGAGCCGCAGGACCTTCGCGGCGCTGTTGTCGCTCTGCGTCGCCTTGGTGAGGATGCCCTGAATCTCGTCGCGGAGGTCGCCCGCCGCTTTCTGGTCCGCCGCCCCGGTCTTTCCGCTGGGGTCGGACGCCCAGTCCGGCCGTGTGTTGCCGGTGACCGTGAACGTACCCTCGCCGGTGTCGATCACCGTCAGGTTCTGTTGCGCGCCACGCGTGATGGCGGCGTTCAACTGTGTCCGGTAGCCGATGAGTTCACCGCGGGTGTCGCTGAGGATCTTGGTGATGGAGTCTGCCTGGGTGTGGGCATCGGCGAACTCGGCGGCGGTCTTGCTGATGAACTCGCGGCTGACGGTCGCGTTGACGCCGGCCCACCTGGCTTTGTCCGCCTTGGCCTTGAGGTTGTTCTCCGCGTCCTTCTGCAGGTCCGCGAGCTTCTTCGTCATCTGCTCCCAGTCGGTGACCGCTTCACCGAGCTTGGAGAAATCCCCGTGCCGCAGGGCGTCGAGGTCCATCGGTGTCAGTGGCCCTTCCGGTCGTCGAAGCCCTCGTCCAGGAGGGCGATGCTGCTGACCGTTCCGGCGATGTACGAGTCGTCGGCGGCGTGCTGGTTCTTGGTGAAGCGCAGGTGGTTGGAGATGTGGGCGCAGGCGTCCAGCAAGGTCTTCGTCTGCTCGCTCCAGCGCTCCGTCACATGGTCCAGCGCGGCGCCCAGTGCGAATCCCTCACCCTTGAGTCCGCCCGCCGCAGCCGCGGAGGCCACGCGCGCGTGCCCGCTGTAGGTCGTGAAGTCCTCGAACAGGTCGTGAGCCGCTTTGCCGACGGCCTCGAGGTCCTGGTGGCCGGCCACCAGATCTCCCTGCGTACCGTTCCCGCCCTGATCGGCGGGGTACTGGTTGAGCTGCATCCGTGTGGAATGCTGTCCCGCCGCCGCACTCTTGAGCTGCTCCCACTCATCCCACGCCATGCGCGAGCCCTCCCCCGTGGATCCCGTCCACCGGACGGGACAGTTTCACCAAGCTGTCAACAGGCCTTATCCGTGACCTCAGTTCAAGTGAGGTCACGGACCTCACCATACTTTCCACGAATGACCGCTGTACGGCCTGAGGGGGAGGGGAGGAGCGGGGCCTTCTGGCCGCACGTCGAGCACTTCCCTTCGGACGCCGAGTGCGCCCAGCCGCTACGGCGGCGGCGCCTCCTCGGGACCGAGTGGGGCCGAGATCGAGATCAGGTACAGTCGCTCCCCTTCTGCACTTGACCGGTGTATTCGGTGACAAGGCGCTTCATCGTGGACGAGCTCTCCCGACCCGAGGCGAAGACCTGAAGAACGGTGAAGAGAGCCTGGTCCGGGTGAGTCGAATCCGTGCATCCCTCGACCTTCCCGACCGCGCCGGTCCCCGAATAGAGAAGATCGTCGCCGTTGATCACGTCTCCCTTGTTGACCTGAGCGTGCACGGCGGCGACGTCGACTACGCCTCCTGTCTTCTCCCACCACAATCGGCCTGCCACAAGTGCGAGTTCGCCATCGACGCTCACGTTGCAGCGCTGGGTTCCACCGTTGGGTGTGGTCTGCCGGGCGGAAACCCTTTCTCCGGGCGGCAGGAACGGTGCCAGAAGGTCGGGGTCCACAGGCACCCCGCACAGGGACTGTGGGAGGGAATACTCCCTCTCCTCGCCGCTCGAGCATCCGGACAAGGCGGTTCCGACAGCGAGCGATGCCATCAGGATTGCGAGGCGCCGAAGCGTTGTGGAGAGCGGGAGCGGTGCGTACTTCAAGGTCAGGGACCTCTCTGGATGGGTGGATCCTTGTGCGGGCGGGGCGACAGGTGCGGCCGGGGTCCCGCATCAGACGTCCGTCTTGAGATCGGGAGCCATGGCAGTGACGTTCGTCCCGAGTCCTTGAATCCGTGCTCCGCACCCCAATTCACCGCCGTACGGCTTGACGGTGGCGAAGCGGAGCCCGCCGAGACCAGCTCCCGTCAAGTCCCTCGGACGATCCCTCGGACGGTTCCTCGGGCGACCGCTCGGACGGCCCGTCGCACGGACGGCGAGTGCGTCCGTCCGTCACGCCCCCTCCGGCGCCAACCCCACCTGCACCAACGGCTTCCCCCGTCGCCGTGAGACGAAGATCCCCCGCCCCGCGGGCATCGGCCGTGGCCGTACCCCGCCGAGGAGGTCCCCCTCTCCGGGGTCGCCCGCCAGCACGACACCCTGGGCGCCCAGCTCCTTGATCCGCTGCATGAACGCCTCGTACGACGCCCGCCCCGCGCCCGCCGTCGACCGCGCGATGATGAACCGCACCCCGACGTCCCGGGCGAACGGCAGGAGTTCCGTCAGTCCGGCCAGCGGATTGCCGCTCGACGTCGCCACGAGGTCGTAGTCGTCGATGACGACGAACACCGTCGGTCCACGCCACCAACTGCGGTCCCGGAGCTGGCGTGCCGTCACCTCGGCCGTCGGCGCCCGGCGCTTCATCAGGTCGGCCAGCGCGGCCATGTGGTGGTCCATGGCGTTGGACATCGGGATGTACTCGGCCAGGTGGGACTCCGGCGTCACGTCCAGCAGGGACCGCCGGTTGTCGACCACGAACAACTTGCACTCGTCGCCCGAGTAGCGCTGGGTCAGTTGCCTGATCAGCAGCCGCAGCAGGTTCGACTTGCCGGACTCGCTCTCGCCGAAGACGAGGAGGAACGGATCCTGCTCGAAGTCGACGTAGACCGGCTCGAGCCGGTCCTCGTCGAGGGCGAAGGCGACCCCGCGGCGCGGGAAGCCGTCGCCCGGCGGCAGCGCGTCGGCCGGGAACTCCCGTGGCAACAGCCGGACTTCCGGCGCGGGCGCCGCCTGCCACTGCCGGGAGACCTCCGCGGTCAGCGCCTGCGTGGCGTCGGCGAGGTCCGTGTCGGAGGCGAGGCCGTCGATGCGCGGCACCGCCCCCATGAAGTGCAGCTTCTGCGGCGACTGGCCGCGGCCCGGCACGCCCGCCGGGACGTTCGCGGCGACCTTGCGGTCGATCTCGGAGTCCATCGTGTCGCCGAGCCGCAGCTCCAGCCGGTTCATCAGCTGGTCCTTGAGGGCCGCCCTGACCTCCATCGAGCGCGAGGCCGTCAGCACCAGGTGGACGCCGTAGCCGAGGCCGCGCGCCGCGATGTCGAGGATCGCCTGGTCCATCACCTCGTACTCGGACCGGAAGTTGCCCCATCCGTCGACGATCAGGAACACATCCCCCCAGGGCTGGTCCGTGACCGAGATGTCCCCGCGGGCCCGCCTGGCCCGGAATTCCGCGATCGACGGGATGCCAGCCGAGCGGAAGTACTCCTCACGGCGGGTCAGCACGCCGTACACCTCGGCCACCGTGCGCCGTACCCGCTCCGGGTCGAGCCGGGAGGCGACCCCGCCCACGTGCGGCAGGCCGGCCACCGACGCCATCGCGCCGCCGCCGAAGTCGAGGCCGTAGAACTGGACCTCGTGCGGCGTGTGCGTGAGGGCGAAGGCGCAGATCAGCGAGCGCAGCAGGGTCGACTTGCCGGACTGCGGGCCGCCGATGATCTGCATATGGCCCGCGGCGCCGGAGAAGTCCACCCAGAGGGAGTCACGGCGCTGCTCGAACGGCTTGTCCACCAGGCCCACCGGCACGACCAGTCGGCCCGCGCCCTCGTACCCCGGCTGGGTGAGGCCGCGCCCCGGAACCGCCGTCAGCCCCGGCAGCAGCGCGTCCAGCGACGGCGGGCTGTCCAGCGGCGGCAGCCACACCTGGTGCGCCGCCGGGCCCTGCGCCTCCAGCCGGCGCACGATCACGTCGAGCACGGTGTCCGCCAGCGCGTCGTCGACCTCCGCATCGCCGGACGGGCGGGCCTGCGGCACCTGCGCGTACCGCACCGGCACCTCCGCCGAGGTGAACAGCACCGGCCGCCGGTCCACCGGCAGCGGGCCGCCCCCCGGCGCCGTCCGCTGAGCGCCCGAGCGGTAGACCCCGGACACGTACGCCGCCTTGAACCGCACCATCTCGTCGGTGCCGAACTTCAGGAAGCCGGAACCCGGCACGTTCGGCAGCGAGTACGCGTCCGGCACACCGAGCGCCGCTCGCGACTCCGCCGCCGAGAAGGTGCGCAGACCGACGCGGTACGACAGATAGGTCTCCAGGCCGCGCAGCCGGCCCTCCTCCAGGCGCTGCGAGGCCAGCAGCAGGTGCACGCCGAGCGAGCGGCCGATCCGGCCGATCTGTACGAACATCTCGATGAAGTCCGGCTTCGCCGTCAGCAGTTCGCTGAACTCGTCGATCACCAGGACCAGGGAGGGGATCGGCTGAAGGGCGGCTCCCGCGGCCCGCGCCTTCTCGTAGTCGTGGATGTTGGCGTAGTTGCCCGCGTCCCGCAGCAGCTCCTGGCGGCGGTTGAGCTCACCCCGGATGGAGTCGCCCATCCGGTCCACCAGCGTCAGGTCGTCCGCCAGGTTGGTGATCACGGCCGCCACGTGCGGCATCTGCGCCATGCCGGCGAAGGTGGCGCCGCCCTTGAAGTCGGCGAGGACGAAGTTCAGCGTCTCGGAGGAGTGTGTGACCGCCAGGCCCAGCACCAGTGTGCGCAGCAGCTCGGACTTGCCGGAACCCGTCGCGCCCACGCACAGACCGTGCGGGCCCATGCCCTCCTGCGCGGCCTCCTTGAGGTCCAGCATCACAGGGCGGCCGTCCTCGCCCACCCCGATCGGCACCCGCAGCCGCTCCGCCAGCGACCGCGGCCGCCAGGTGCGCCGGGTGTCCACGGACGCGGCGTCCCCGAGGCTCAGCAGGTCGGTGAACTCCAGGTTGGCCAGCAGCGGCTCGTCGTCGTCCCCGCCGGACGCCATCCGCAGCGGGGCGAGCTGCCGGGCGAGCGCCTCGGCGGACTCGGGGGAGAGCGCGTCGGGCGTCCCCTCGTAGACGGCGCCGTGCCCCGACTCCAGCCGCAGCACGCCGGGCTGTACGACGATGTCGAGCTCGCCGCCGGCCCCCGTCGGCTCACCGGGGACGATCTCGAGGACCGTCACGCCCTGGAGCCCCTCGGGATTGGCCAGGACCGAGTCCGGGGGCAGGGAGACGCCGTCGAGGACGACGACGATGTGCGGCTCGTCGGGCAGCGGCGTCGCGTGCGGATGGAACCGCGGGCGGCCCGTCAGCCGAGTCCCGAGCAGGTTCTCCAGTTCACGCGTGTCGGCGCCGATCAGCCTGCGGCTGCCCGCGCCGTCCACGGCCCCCGACGCCTGGACGTGCGGCAGCCACTTCGCCCACTCCCAGTGCGGCAGCTCCTCCCGGCCCGCCGCGACGACGAGAACCAGGTCCTCGGACGAGTGCAGCGCGGCCAGCGAACCGGCCAGGGCACGGACGCAGGAGCGCACCGACCGCGGCTCACCGCTGACCGTGACGTGGTAGAAGGCGCGCAGCGAGACGGCCATCGGCAGGTCGTCGAGGCTGTCGTGGACGGCGAGGAAACGCTGGAGCGCGCCCGCGGTCAGCGGCTCCAGCTGCTCCACCGGGCCGGTCTCCGGAGCGATCAGCGGGGTGGCGAGGGCCTGGGCGCCGAGGCCGACGCGCACCTGGGCGAAGTCCTCGTCCCCGGGCCGCCGTTCCCACACCCGACTGCCCTCGGCGACCAGCGCCCACAGCTGCTCGGGGGACGGGTGCAGGTAGTACTGCGCGTCACGTTGCGCCCGCGCGGTGTCGAGCGCGGTACGCCGGGTCTGCGCCAGGTAGCTCAGGTAGTCGCGGCGCAGATCCGCCAACTGCCCCTGCGAGCCGCGCCGGAAGCGCACCACCATCGCGATCGACATGGCCACGGTCGAGGCGATCATGACCATGCCCATGATGCGCATGAACGGCTGTCCGCTCGTGAAGAAGAAGACCACCGAGCCGCCCATGCCGAGCGTCGGCAGCAGTTGCATCAGCACGCTCTCCTGATGGCCCCGCGGCAGCTCCGGCGGAGGCTGCACCACGACCTCACCGGTGGGCACCTCGGACGGCAGTACCCGTGGCTGGCGCTTCACGACGATGTGGCTCACTGCTCACCAATCCCCTTGCGAGGCCCCGAATCCCCTTGCGCGACCCCGGAAGACTTCGTCCGCCGCCCCGTTCCGGACGGACGCAGGCCGCCGCGTGATCCTACTGACTGCCTGTCCGACCAAGGGGCGGTAGGGTGCCGGATGTTCGCGTGAGCACACCCGCGGGCCGCGCCGCGCACCAGCCGGCGCGGAACCTTCACACCGCCCACCGACACCGAACACGCGCGACACCGAACACGCGACACCGAACGCACGCGGCACCGAACACGCGCGACACCGCACACGCGACGCGGAACCATCACTGAGGGGGAGCAGCAGGTGAGTATCGCGGCCTCCGCGGCAGCCACCGGAGAAGGGCGCGGCACCGGAGCCGCTTCCGCGGCGGGGACGGGGCTCGGCTTCTGCCGGGTCACCATCGTCGCCCCCGACAGCCGGATCGACGTGGCGCTGCCCGACGACGTCCCCGTCGCCGACATCCACCCGGAGATCCTCAGGCTCTCCCGGCAGAGCCCCGCCGAGGGCGCTCCGGTCGGCTACCACCTCGTCCGCAGGGACGGCACCGTCCTCGACAGTTCCCGTTCGTTCGCCGCCCAGCACATCCTCGACGGCGAGCTCCTCACGCTGCGCCCCTTCTCCGAGTCGCTGCCGCCCGCCGTCTTCGACGACGTGTCGGAGGCGGTCGCCTCGGCCGTGACCCGCGAGCACACCCTGTGGAGCGGTGAGCTGACCCGCGCCGCGGGCCTCGTCGGCGGAGGGGTCCTGCCGGCCCTGCTCGCCTTCGTCGCCTGGAGCGGCGACCCGCGTCACGACATGCACAGCCTGCCCGGCATCCTCGCCGCGGTCGTCGGCGTCCTGCTGGTCGCCCTCGCCTGTGTCCGGGCCCGCGTCTACGACGACCGGGGCTCCGCCGTAGCCCTCGGACTCGGCGCGCTGCCCAACGTGGGCGTGGCGGGCTCCGGGCTCCTCCCGCTCGCCGACGGCCAGGGCATCGGCAGGCTGGCGTTCCTGCTGTCCTGCGCCGCGATACTGCTCGCCGCGGTGCTGCTCACCCTGTGTTCCCCCCGTGGGGACGGCCCGTTCGTCGCCTTCGTGGTCGCCTCCGGCGTCGGCCTGGCGGCGGTGTTCGCGGCGATCCTGGCGCACTGGACCCCGGCCGAGACCGCCGCCCTGTGCGCCCCCGTCGGTGTGGGCGCGCTGGCCTTCCTGCCCGGCCTGTCCATGCGCTTCGCCCGGCTGCCGATCGGTTTCGACGCCCCGGCCACCGCTCCGCGCAGCGCGTACGGCGCCGATCCCGCCCCGCGGGAGCCGGTCGACGCCGAGCGGATCGCCGCCCAGGCGCGCCGCGGACACGAACTTCTGGTCGGTCTGGTGGGCGGCTGCGCGGTGATCACGGTCGGCGCCTGCGCGGTCCTCGGGTTCTCCGACGACGTCTGGGCCCGGCTCCTCGCGCTGGCCGCGGGCATCGCTCTGCTGATGCGCGCCCACCTGTTCCGCTACACAGCCCAGGTCGCCCCCGTACTGGCCGCGGGCCTCGGTTCCCTCGTCCTGCTCGGGCTCGGTCTGGCGCTGGACCCGCCGCACTCGGTGATCCGCGACGCGCTGACGGGCGACCGCACCGACCTGGACATCCGTACCGTCTGGCTCGTCGCGGCGATCGCGGCGGCGTCCGCGATCGTCACCGCGATCGGCCTGATCGGCTCGCGGGGCGGCCTCACGCCGTTCTGGGGCCGCTTCATGGAGCTCGCCGAGGGCTTCGTCCTGCTGACGCTCGTCCCGTTGGCACTGGCCGTCTTCGACGTGTACGCGGCGGCCCGGTCGATGACGGGCTGACCCGCGAACAGCCGAGCGGGAACGGCGGGCGCGAGCCGCGGCACACCACGCCCGGCCACACCGTCACCGGCTCCAGCCCGGGCACAGCGCCGTATCGCGGTGCGGACGCCCGAGCTCGGCGCCGTACGCGGTGCGGACGAGCGGCGGCCGACACCTGTCGGCCGCCGGCCCGTAGGAGTCGGCCGGCAGAAGCCGTACCGGCCGCCGGCCCCGTAGGAGTCGGCCCACAGAAGCGGTACCGGCCACCGGCCCGGCTACCGCGCGGCGGATCCCCCGTTGTGCGGCGCCGGCTCCAGATCGAACTCGCCGTCCCGGGCACCCAGCACGAAGGCCCGCCACTCCGCCTCCGTGTACCGCAGCACCGTCTCCGGGTCGAGCGACGACCGCATCGCCACGGCCCCTGCGGGCAGGTAGGCGATCTCGACGCGCTCCTCGTGCTCCTCCGTGCCCGGGGCGCACTGCCACTCGACGCCGGAGATGTCGAGCGCATACAGCTCGTCCCGCTCCCGCTCCTTGCGCGCTTTGACGTCTTTGTCCTCGGCATCGGCCATGTCGGCTCCGACCCTTTCCCCTGAGTTCCCGCTGGTTCCCGCTGTTCCAACGAGCTGTGGCGCCAGCCTACTTGCCGACGTTCCCCCAGCTCAGAGGTTCTTCCTTTACGTTCCGGCCCGGCGTCGTCGCCCGTACACTGCCCCCGCACGGCGTGGTACGGGCCGAGCGCCCGCCGCGATATCCCGGGCGGGCCCGCTGCCCCGGCCTGCTACCCTGGCTTTCGGCCGTTTGTGTACGCACCCCCGGAAACACCCTCAGGGAGTCCCTGAAGGTTCTGGAGGCCGCGCCCAGCGGATCCCCGCCACCCGAGTAACGGAAGCTCCCCCGAGACCAAGACCGGGGGCACTCGGTGGCCACTCAAAGACTACGAGGAGTACGCGTGCCGCTCGATGCCGCTACGAAGAAGCAGCTCATCACGGAGTTCGGCCAGAAGGAGGGCGACACCGGCTCCCCCGAGGTCCAGGTCGCCATGCTGTCCCGCCGGATCTCGGACCTGACCGAGCACCTCAAGACGCACAAGCACGACCACCACTCCCGTCGTGGTCTGCTGATCCTGGTCGGTCAGCGTCGCCGCCTTCTCCAGTACCTGGCCAAGAAGGACATCCAGCGCTTCCGTGCCCTGGTCGACCGCCTCGGCATCCGCCGCGGTGCGGCGGGCGCCAAGTAGCACGCCGTGAGGGGGAGCGGTTCCCGGACCATCGGGACCGCTCCCCTTTGCCGTACGTACCGGTACACACCGGTACGCACCGGCGCATACGGACACACGCCGACGACGGGGCCGTCGTACGCCCTGTCGCCGCGCGGAACGTGCGGAGTGTCACCCACGCTTTGTAGTGTGGTAGCACAACGCCATACGTACGACACAGCGTGATGACGTGCACTCGCTGCGGGTGAACGTCACCACGCCCACCGAACGAGGAGAAGCGCGCCTAGCCGCCGCCGGTCCTCGGTAGTGGCCCCCGGGAAAGAGAACCCCGGGTGCTTCGATCGAAGACCGGCCCGCACCGAGCGTTTCTCCGCAGCCGTCCCCCTGCCACACGGGCAGCGAGGGACGAAAGACGACAAGTAACGGAGAAAATGCTAGTGGAGAACGAGACCCACTACGCCGAGGCCGTCATTGACAACGGCACCTTCGGCACCCGCACCATCCGCTTCGAGACGGGCCGCCTGGCCAAGCAGGCCGCCGGCTCCGCCGTGGCGTACCTGGACGACGACACCATGGTGCTGTCGGCCACCACCGCCTCCAAGAACCCCAAGGACCAGCTCGACTTCTTCCCCCTCACGGTGGACGTCGAGGAGCGGATGTACGCCGCCGGCAAGATCCCCGGCAGCTTCTTCCGCCGTGAGGGCCGCCCCTCCGAGGACGCCATCCTCACCTGTCGGCTGATCGACCGCCCGCTGCGCCCGTCCTTCAAGAAGGGCCTGCGCAACGAGATCCAGGTCGTCGCCACGATCATGGCGCTCAACCCCGACCACCTGTACGACGTCGTGGCGATCAACGCCGCCTCCGCGTCCACGCAGCTGGCCGGCCTGCCCTTCTCCGGCCCGATCGGCGGCGTCCGCGTCGCGCTGATCAACGGCCAGTGGGTCGCGTTCCCGACGCACACCGAGCTCGAGGACGCCGTCTTCGACATGGTCGTCGCCGGTCGCGTCCTGGAGGACGGCGACGTCGCGATCATGATGGTCGAGGCCGAGGCCACCGAGAAGACCATCCAGCTCGTCGCGGGCGGCGCCGAGGCGCCGACCGAGGAGGTCGTCGCCTCCGGTCTGGACGCCGCGAAGCCCTTCATCAAGGTGCTCTGCAAGGCCCAGGCCGACCTCGCCGCCAAGGCCGCGAAGCCGACCGGCGAGTTCCCGGTCTTCCTCGACTACCAGGACGACATCCTGGAGGCGCTGTCCGCCGCCGTCCGCCCGGAGCTCGCCTCCGCGCTGACCATCGCGGGCAAGCAGGACCGCGAGGCCGAGCTGGACCGCGTCAAGGCGCTCGCCGCCGAGAAGCTCCTGCCGGAGTTCGAGGGTCGCGAGAAGGAGATCTCCGCCGCGTACCGCTCGCTCACCAAGCAGCTGGTCCGCGAGCGCGTGATCAAGGAGAAGAAGCGCATCGACGGCCGCGGCGTCACGGACATCCGTACGCTCGCCGCCGAGGTCGAGGCCATCCCGCGCGTGCACGGTTCGGCGCTGTTCGAGCGTGGCGAGACCCAGATCCTGGGCGTCACCACCCTGAACATGCTCCGGATGGAGCAGCAGCTGGACACCCTCTCCCCGGTGACCCGCAAGCGCTACATGCACAACTACAACTTCCCGCCGTACTCCGTCGGCGAGACCGGCCGCGTCGGCTCCCCGAAGCGCCGCGAGATCGGCCACGGCGCCCTCGCCGAGCGCGCCATCGTGCCGGTCCTGCCGACGCGCGAGGAGTTCCCCTACGCGATCCGTCAGGTGTCCGAGGCCCTCGGCTCCAACGGCTCGACGTCCATGGGCTCGGTCTGCGCCTCCACCATGTCGCTGCTGAACGCCGGTGTGCCGCTCAAGGCCCCCGTCGCCGGTATCGCCATGGGCCTGATCTCCCAGGAGATCAACGGCGAGACGCACTACGTCGCCCTCACCGACATCCTCGGTGCGGAGGACGCCTTCGGCGACATGGACTTCAAGGTCGCCGGCACCAAGGAGTTCGTCACCGCCCTCCAGCTCGACACCAAGCTGGACGGCATCCCGGCCTCCGTCCTGGCCGCGGCCCTCAAGCAGGCCCGCGACGCCCGCCTCCACATCCTCGACGTGATGATGGAAGCGATCGACACGCCGGACGAGATGTCCCCGAACGCCCCGCGGATCATCACCGTCAAGATCCCCGTGGACAAGATCGGTGAGGTCATCGGCCCGAAGGGCAAGATGATCAACCAGATCCAGGAGGACACCGGCGCCGAGATCACGATCGAGGACGACGGCACCATCTACATCGGTGCCCAGGTCGGCTCGCAGGCCGAGGCCGCCCGCGCCACGATCAACAGCATCGCCAACCCGACCATGCCGGAGGTCGGCGAGCGCTACCTGGGTACGGTCGTCAAGACCACCACCTTCGGTGCGTTCGTGTCGCTGCTCCCGGGCAAGGACGGTCTGCTGCACATCTCGCAGATCCGCAAGCTCGCCGGCGGCAAGCGCGTGGAGAACGTCGAGGACGTGCTCGGTGTGGGCTCCAAGGTCCAGGTCGAGATCGCCGAGATCGACTCCCGCGGCAAGCTCTCCCTGATCCCCGTGATCGAGGGCGAGGAAGCTGATGAGGACACGAAGGACGACACCGACAAGTGACGTCGAGTAGCTCGCAGGCGACGGCCCGCACCTCTTCGGAGGCGCGGGCCGTCGCCCGTACCCAAACCCTGATCAAGGGCACGGCCGGCATCGGTGTCGTCCGCAAGACCACCCTCCCGGGCGGCCTGCGCATCGTCACCGAGACCCTCCCCTCGGTCCGCTCCGCCACCTTCGGCATCTGGGCGCACGTCGGCTCCCGCGACGAGACGCCGTCCCTGAACGGCGCCACGCACTACCTGGAGCACCTCCTCTTCAAGGGGACGAACCGCAGGTCCGCGCTGGACATCTCCTCCGCGATAGACGCCGTCGGCGGCGAGATGAACGCGTTCACGGCGAAGGAGTACACGTGCTACTACGCGCGCGTGCTCGACGCCGACCTGCCGCTCGCCATCGACGTCGTCTGCGACATGCTCACGGGCTCCCTGATCCGCGAGGAGGACGTCAACGTCGAGCGCGGCGCGATCCTCGAGGAGATCGCGATGACCGAGGACGACCCCGGCGACTGCGTGCACGACCTGTTCGCGCACACGATGTTCGGCGACAACGCCCTCGGCCGCCCGGTCCTCGGCACCGTCGACACGGTCAACGCCCTCACCGCCGACCGCATCCGCCGCTTCTACAAGAAGCACTACGACCCGACCCACCTCGTGGTCGCGGCCGCCGGCAACATCGACCACAACAAGGTCGTACGCCAGGTCCGCGCGGCCTTCGAGAAGGCGGGCGCCTTCAAGAACCCGGACGCCACGCCCATCGCCCCGCGCGACGGCCTGCGCGCGATCCGCTCGGCCGGCCGCGTCGAGCTGATCGGCCGCAAGACGGAACAGGCGCATGTCGTCCTCGGCATGCCGGGTCTGGCCCGCACGGACGACCGGCGCTGGGCGCTCGGGGTGCTGAACACGGCCCTCGGCGGCGGCATGTCCTCCCGCCTCTTCCAGGAGGTCCGCGAGAAGCGCGGCCTGGCCTACAGCGTGTACTCGTACACCTCCGGCTTCGCCGACTGCGGCCTCTTCGGCGTGTACGCGGGCTGCCGCCCGAGCCAGGTGCACGACGTGCTGAAGATCTGCCGGGACGAACTCGACCAGGTCGCCGAGCACGGTCTGTCCGACGAGGAGATCGTCCGCGCCATCGGCCAGCTCAGGGGCTCCACGGTCCTCGGGCTGGAGGACACCGGCGCGCTCATGAACCGCATCGGCAAGAGCGAGCTGTGCTGGGGCGAGCAGATGTCGGTCGACGACATGCTGAGCCGGATAGCGGCCGTGACCCCGGACGAGGTCCGCTCCGTGGCCCGCGACATCCTGGGACGGCGCCCGTCGCTGTCGGTCATCGGCCCGCTCAAGGACAAACAGGCCGCCCGGCTGCACGACGCGGTCGCCTGACCCCCTTCGACAGGCCTTCGGCAACTTCGGTAAGGAAGCACAACAGATGAGCAAGCTGCGCGTGGCGGTCCTCGGCGCCAAGGGCCGGATCGGTTCCGAGGCGGTACGGGCGGTCGAGGCCGCCGAGGACATGGAGCTGGTGGCCGCCCTCGGCCGCGGCGACAAGCTCGAGACGCTGGCCGAGAACGGCGCCCAGGTCGTGGTCGAACTGACCACGCCCGCCTCGGTCATGGACAACCTCGACTACTGCGTGGGGCACGGCATCCACGCCGTGGTCGGCACCACCGGCTGGACCGAGGAGCGGCTCGCGCACCTGACGGCCCGGCTGGCCGAGTCTCCGGGGACGGGCGTGCTCATCGCGCCCAACTTCTCCATCGGAGCCGTCCTGACCATGAAGTTCGCGCAGATCGCCGCGCCGTACTTCGAGTCCGTCGAGGTCGTCGAACTGCACCACCCCAACAAGGTGGACGCGCCCTCCGGCACCGCCACGCGCACCGCCCAGCTCATCGCCGAGGCCCGTCGCGAGGCGGGCACGGCCCCGGCGCCGGACGCCACGGAGACGGGCCTGGACGGGGCGCGCGGCGCGAACGTCGACGGCGTCCCGGTGCACGCCGTCCGGCTGCGCGGGCTGCTGGCCCACCAGGAGGTGCTGCTGGGCGGCGAGGGCGAGACCCTCACGGTCCGCCACGACTCGCTGCACCACAGCAGCTTCATGCCGGGCATCCTGCTGGGCGCCCGCCGGGTGGTGTCGACTCCGGGCCTCACCTTCGGCCTGGAAAACTTCCTCGACCTCGGCTGAGGCCGACATGCGCGCCAAGCTCTCCTACGCCGTCACGGCCGCCGTCCTGGTCTTCTACTTCGCCCTGGTCGGCAGTCGCGGCGTCATGCTCATCCAGGCCGGCACACTCCTGACCGTCACCTTCGGGGTGGCGGTGCTGATCCTGCCGGTCATCGGCGTCTGGTTCCTGTGGAAGAACACCCAGTTCGTCCGCCGGGCCAACGCCCTCGCCGCCGAACTCGACGCCGAGGGCGGACTGCCCGTCGACGAACTGAAGCGCACCGCGAGCGGCCGCGTCGACCGCGACTCCGCCGACGAGGTGTTCGACCGGCGCAAGGCCGAGACCGAGGCGGCCCCCGACGACTGGCGCACCTGGTTCCGCCTCGCCGTCGCCTACCACGACGCCCGGGACACCCCGCGGGCCCGCAAGGCGATGCAACGCGCGATCAGCCTGCACGACGGCAAGCCGGTGCAGACCGTCTGATCCGTACGACGAAGGGGCCGGCCCGCACCTGTGGCGGACCGGCCCCTTCGACGTACGGCCGGATGTCGGATCGGTGTCCGGGGGATCAGCCGCGCCGGTTCTCCGCGGCCCACGCCTCGATCGCGTCCGCCGCCCGGTCGAACGCCTCGGCACGCGCCAGGAAGTCCGCGCCGTGCGTGGTCAGCAGCTGTGTGGCCTCCTCGGGGCGGTCCTGCCGTCCCATGATCAGGGCCTGCCCCTGGACGGTCCGCGGCAGCCCCAGCCAGCGCACCGGCTGCTGCACGGTCCGCACCGCCACGACCCGCTCCCAGGGCAGCGTGCGGGTGAGGAGGAAACGCACGTGCCGCAGCCCGCGGTCGCTGACCCACACCCCCATACGCAGCAATCGCAGGGCAGCGGCGATCATGAGCAGGGAAAAGCCGAAGACCGCGCCGGCCTCGGACATCGACCCGGTCAACGCGATGATGACGGCCGCGAACAGCACGTACGAGGCGAGCAGCAGCGCCAACGCGGCCACCCCGACCCGCCAGGGTCCGGGCCGGTAGGGGCGCCGCCAGCGCTCACGGTCCTCGAAGGGCAGCGCGACGTCGTCCGCCGCATCGAATGCGCGGTCGGCCGTCAGGAAGGGCAGGGGCACGGCTGGTCCTCACTCGTCCATGCGTGGGCTGTGCCCGGTGAGGTTATCCGTCTGTGTCCCGGCTCACCACCATCGGGGGGCCGGATGGCGTCAGCGACCCTGGGACGCCTGCGACTGCTGTGACTGCGCCGAGTGGTCCAGGCTCAGCGCCGGCATCCCGATGACCAGGGAGCCCACCAGCGCGGCCACGATGGTGACTCCCCACAGCCATCGGCCGGCTATCTGACCGGCGGAGGACCGCTCGGAGGGCGGGGGAGCGACATTGCTACGGAACCGGTCGGCCTCGGCGAGGAAGGCGAAGGGTACGGGCTCGCGCCGGCGGAACATGATGGGTACTTCCTCCTGGGGCTTTCGATCGGGCACTTCACTGATACAGACGAGCGGGTGCCCGAAAACGTGCCCCATATCGGCAGACGTCCCGCACGAATCCGACGGCACGCCCGTGGCCGACCGGCTCGCCGGCCCCCGTAGAGTTGGCGCCGCTCCGAAGACGCGATGGAAGGACCCCCGCACAGTGACCGACAGCCCCGCCGACGACCTCAAGCCCGGCTTCCGCAGCGACGTCACCGTCGAGCTGGTCAAGCACACCGCGTCCGACGCCGACGTGCTCTTCGCCGCCCGCGTCTCGACCGCCGGCGAGCAGTCCCTGGACGAGTTGGGCAAGGACCCGGAGCGCTCCAAGGGCCTGATCAACTACCTGATGCGGGACCGGCACGGCAGCCCCTTCGAGCACAACTCGATGACGTTCTTCATCAGTGCCCCGATCTTCGTCTTCCGCGAGTTCATGCGCCACCGCGTGGGCTGGTCGTACAACGAGGAGTCGGGCCGCTACCGGGAGCTCCAGCCCGTCTTCTACGTCCCCGGCGAGTCCCGCAAACTCGTTCAGCAGGGCCGTCCCGGCAAGTACGTCTTCGCCGAGGGCACGCAGGCCCAGCAGGAGCTCGTCGGCCGCACCATGGAGGACTCCTACCGCCGGTCCTACGAGGCCTACCAGGAGATGCTCGCCGCGGGCGTGGCCCGCGAGGTCGCCCGTGCGGTCCTGCCGGTGGGCCTGTTCTCCTCGATGTACGCCACGTGCAACGCCCGCTCGCTGATGCACTTCCTCGGCCTGCGCACCCAGCACGAGCTGGCGAAGGTCCCGTCCTTCCCGCAGCGGGAGATCGAGATGGTGGGCGAGAAGATGGAGGCCGAGTGGGCCGGGCTCATGCCCCTCACGTACGCGGCCTTCAACGCCAATGGCCGAGTGGCGCCCTGACGGACGCGACGCAGGCGAGCGCCGGAGACGAGCCGACGGAGACGTATGTACGGATCATCCGCGCGAAGTGTCCGTATTGCGGCATTTAGAGAAGTTCATCTAGCCTGATCAAACGGACCCGGCACTGCTTGAACCCCCGAGCAGGCAGTGCCGGGTTCCACCTTTGTCATGACTTTCCGCACCCCCCGCGGGCAGACCCCACGGTGAGCAACGAGTAGCGTGTCACCCATGGCTCCGACCTCCACTCCGCAGACCCCCTTCGGGCGGGTCCTCACCGCCATGGTCACGCCTTTCACGGCGGACGGCGCACTCGACCTCGACGGCGCACAGCGGCTCGCCACCCACCTGGTGGACGCAGGCAACGACGGCCTGATCGTCAACGGCACCACCGGCGAGTCCCCCACCACCAGTGACGCGGAGAAATCGGACCTGGTACGAGCCGTCCTGGAGGCCGTCGGAGACCGCGCCCACGTCGTCGCCGGCGTCGGCACCAACGACACCCACCACAGTGTCGAGCTCGCCCGCGCGGCCGAGACGGCCGGCGCACACGGCCTCCTGGTCGTCACCCCGTACTACAACAAGCCCCCTCAGGAGGGCCTGTACCGGCACTTCACGGCCGTCGCCGACGCCGCCGAGCTGCCGGTCATGCTCTACGACATCCCCGGCCGCAGCGGTGTCCCGATCAGCACCGAGACGCTGGTCCGCCTCGCCGCGCACCCCCGGATCGTCGCCAACAAGGACGCCAAGGGCGACCTGGGCCGCGCGAGCTGGGCCATCGCGCGCTCCGGGCTGGCCTGGTACTCCGGTGACGACATGCTGAACCTGCCGCTGCTCTCCGTGGGCGCGGTCGGCTTCGTCTCCGTCGTCGGCCACGTGGTCACCCCGGACCTGCGCGCCCTCGTCGAGGCGTTCACCGCCGGGGACGTCCAGAAGGCGACCGAGATCCACCAGAAACTGCTCCCGGTCTACACGGGCATGTTCCGTACCCAGGGCGTGATGACCACCAAGGCGGCCCTCACCCTGCTGGGCCTGCCCGCCGGCCCGCTGCGCTCACCCATGATCGAGTGCTCGCCCGAAGAGATCGAACAGCTCAAGATCGATCTTGCGGCGGGCGGGGTACAGCTCTGACAACAGACTTCACAACTGAATAGCAGGCCACCGGTGCCTGCAATCCACAACGACAACTGCTATTGCACGAACGTCATGCGCGCCACGTGCCCACCGGTACGTGGCGTGTGTGGTTGAGGAGAGTCTTTTGAGTCATCCGCATCCCGAACTTGCCCCGCCCCCGCCGCTTCCGGCGGGCGGCCTGAGGGTCACCCCGCTCGGCGGCCTCGGCGAAATCGGCCGGAACATGACGGTCTTCGAATTCGGCGGCCGTCTGCTGATCGTCGACTGCGGCGTGCTCTTCCCCGAGGAGGAGCAGCCCGGCATCGACCTGATCCTGCCGGACTTCACGTCCATCCGGGACCGCCTCGACGACATCGAGGGCATCGTCCTCACCCATGGTCACGAGGACCACATCGGTGCCGTCCCCTACCTCCTCCGGGAGAAGCCGGACATCCCGCTGATCGGCTCCAAGCTGACCCTCGCCTTCATCGAGGCCAAGCTCCAGGAGCACCGGATCCGCCCGTACACCCTCGAGGTGGCGGAGGGACACCGTGAGCGCATCGGCCCCTTCGACTGCGAGTTCATCGCCGTCAACCACTCCATCCCGGACGCCCTCGCCGTCGCCATCCGCACGCCGGCGGGCATGGTGGTCCACACGGGCGACTTCAAGATGGACCAGCTCCCGCTGGACGGCCGTCTCACGGACCTGCACGCGTTCGCACGTCTGAGCGAGGAAGGCATCGACCTCCTTCTCTCCGACTCCACGAACGCCGAGGTCCCCGGTTTCGTGGCACCCGAGCGGGACATCTCCAACGTCCTGCGCACGGTCTTCGCGAACGCCCGCAAGCGGATCATCGTGGCCAGCTTCGCGAGCCACATCCACCGCATCCAGCAGATCCTGGACACGGCGCACGAGTACGGCCGCAGGGTCGCCTTCGTGGGCCGCTCGATGGTCCGCAACATGGGTATCGCCCGCGACCTGGGTTACCTGAAGGTCCCACCGGGCCTCGTGGTGGACGTCAAGACGCTCGACGACCTGCCCGATCACGAGGTGGTCCTGGTCTGCACGGGCTCCCAGGGCGAGCCGATGGCGGCCCTGTCCCGCATGGCCAACCGCGACCACCAGATCCGCATCGTCCCCGGCGACACGGTGATCCTGGCGTCCTCGCTCATCCCCGGCAACGAGAACGCGGTCTACCGCGTGATCAACGGCCTGACCCGCTGGGGCGCGCACGTCGTCCACAAGGGCAACGCCAAGGTGCACGTCTCGGGCCACGCGTCCGCGGGCGAGCTCCTGTACTTCTACAACATCTGCCGCCCGAAGAACCTGATGCCGGTCCACGGCGAATGGCGGCACCTGCGCGCCAACGCCGAGCTGGGCGCCATGACAGGCGTGCCGCACGACCGCATCGTGATCGCCGAGGACGGCGTGGTCGTCGACCTCGTCGAGGGCAAGGCGAAGATCTCCGGCAAGGTCCAGGCAGGTTACGTCTATGTCGACGGCCTCTCGGTCGGCGACGTGGGCGAGCCGGCCCTCAAGGACCGGAAGATCCTGGGCGACGAGGGCATCATCTCGGTGTTCGTAGTCGTGGACTCCTCCACCGGCAAGATCACCGGCGGCCCGCACATCCAGGCCCGCGGTTCGGGTATCGACGACTCGGCCTTCTCGGCCGTCACCCCGAAGATCGCCGAGGTCCTGGAACGCTCCGCCCAGGACGGTGTGGTCGAGCCCCACCAGCTCCAGCAGCTCATCCGCCGCACGCTGGGCAAGTGGGTCTCCGACACCTATCGCCGCAGGCCGATGATCCTCCCGGTCGTGGTCGAGGTCTGAGGGTCGTACGGCTCCCCGTACGCGTGAACCTGGAGCGGGGCTCCTCGATTTGCATCGAGGAGCCCCGCTCCAGTACGTTTACGGCTCCGCCTGAACGGGAACCCGGTACACCTCGTGCCCCGGATCCACTCCCGGGAGGGGCCGGGAAAACCGACTCAGAACTTCTGATAAAGTCGGAACCGCCGGAAAGGGAAACGCGAAAGCGAGAACCTGGAAAGCACCGAGGAAATCGGGTCGAGAAAAGATCTGATAGAGTCGGAAACGCAAGACCGAAGGGAAGCGCCCGGAGGAAAGCCTGAGAGAGTCTCTCGGGTGAGTACAAAGGAAGCGTCCGTTCCTTGAGAACTCAACAGCGTGCCAAAAATCAACG
>LJCX01000023.1 GCA_001298545.1 Actinobacteria bacterium OV320 | reverse complement strand
GGTATCAACATATCTGGCGTTGATTTTTGGCACGCTGTTGAGTTCTCAAGGAACGGACGCTTCCTTTGTACTCACCCGAGAGACTCTCTCAGGCTTTCCTCCGGGCGCTTCCCTTCGGTCTTGCGTTCCAAACTCTATCAGGGTTTTTCCGGCCCCTTGACCACCGTTTCGCAGACATGCGAAAGATGATCCAGAGATAGGATCTGACAAGTTGGGTGCTGCTCGGTAAGCGCGCTTGTTCGCGTCGCTCACCCTCAAGCAGGAGTACGACTGTACACGGGGCCGCGGAGACGCTGCAAATCGACTACGCTAGTGGTCTAGACCACGGATCGGGTGTTCTCGTGCGGAACCGGTACTTCATATGACATACCCTGCTGCACAGTGCGCCGACCTGGACAAGCAGTGACGGCCCATATACATCTCCACCCCTGGGAGGCTTCCCATGACCACCGTGACGTCCCCTCTAGCAGGACGCGCCATCGGGCTGGCGGCCGTGCCGGACCCGGTCTTCTCCGGGGCCATGGTCGGCCCGGGCACGGCGATCGACCCGGTGCGTGAGCCTTCCGAGGCCGTCGCACCCGTGGACGGAGTCATCGTCTCCCTCCACCCGCACGCCTTCGTCGTCGTCGACTCCGAGGGACATGGGGTACTCACCCACCTCGGGATCGACACCGTGCAGCTCAACGGCGAGGGCTTCGAGCTCCTGGTGAACAAGGGCGACACCGTGACGCGCGGGCAGAGCATCGTGCGATGGAACCCGGCCGCGGTCGAGGAGGCCGGCAAGTCCCCGGTGTGCCCGGTCGTCGCGCTGGAGGCCACGGCCGACGCGCTCGGCGAGCTCCGTGAAGACGGCGATGTCAAAGCCGGCGACGCTCTCTTTTCCTGGCAGTAGTACTGACGCCGTCATACCGACGGCACAGCACAACCACCGCGGCGGCGGGACCCGCCGCACTATCGGAGACGGGTGAGATGGAGACAACGCTGCGAGGCGTCGGCGTGAGTCACGGTGTGGCGATCGGCGAGGTTCGGCACATGGGAACGGCGGTGCTCGAACCGCCCGCCAAGCAGATCCCGGCGGAGGAGGCGGAGCGCGAACAGGGGCGCGCCCGCAAGGCCGTGGAAGCTGTGGCAGCCGATCTGATGGCGCGCGGCAATCTGGCGGGGGGCGAAGCCCAGGCGGTGCTCGAGGCGCAGGCCATGATGGCCCAGGACCCCGAGCTCATGGTCGACGTGGACCGGCGTATCGCCGTCGGAAGCACGGCCGAGCGTGCCGTGTACGACGCGTTCGCCGCCTACCGTGAGTTGCTGGCGGGAGCAGGCGAGTACCTCGCCGGCCGTGTGGCCGACCTCGACGATGTGCGGAATCGTATCGTCGCCCGTCTGCTGGGCGTCCCGATGCCCGGGGTCCCGGACAGTGACGAGCCCTATGTGCTGGTGGCCAGGGACCTGGCGCCCGCCGACACCGCGCTGCTGGACCCGACCCTCGTGCTCGGTTTCGTCACCGAGGAGGGCGGGCCGACGAGTCACAGCGCCATCCTGGCGCGGGCGCTCGGTGTGCCTGCCGTGGTGGCCCTGCCCGGTGCCGGTGAAATCGCCGAAGGAACGGTGATCGCCGTGGACGGCAGCACCGGCGACGTCTTCGTGAACCCCAGCGACGAGAAGAAGACCCGGCTCGAGGCCGCGGCCGCCGAGCGCAAGGCGGCTCTGTCCGCCTCGACCGGCCCGGGTGCCACCGCCGACGGTCACAAGGTGCCGCTGCTGGCGAACGTCGGAGGCCCTGCCGACGTGCCGGCTGCCGTGGAAGCCGGTGCGGAGGGAGTGGGGCTCTTCCGTACCGAGTTCCTCTTCCTCGACGACAGCAAGAGCGCGCCGTCCGAGGAGAAGCAGGTCCAGGCCTACCGGCAGGTGCTCGAGGCGTTCCCCGAGGGACGAGTCGTCGTGCGGGTGCTGGATGCGGGCGCCGACAAGCCGCTGGACTTCCTCACTCCGGCCGACGAGCCCAACCCGGCTCTGGGCGTGCGCGGGCTTCGGACCCTGCTGGACCACCCCGACGTCCTGCGGACCCAGCTGACCGCGTTGGCGAAGGCCGCCGAGGGGCTGCCTGTCTACCTCGAGGTCATGGCGCCGATGGTGGCGGACCGTGCCGACGCGAAGGCGTTCGCCGACGCCTGTCGTGAGGCGGGGCTGCGGGCGAAGTTCGGCGCGATGGTGGAGATCCCGTCGGCCGCTCTGCGGGCTCGTTCGATCCTGCAGGAGGTGGAGTTCCTTTCGCTGGGTACGAACGACCTCGCGCAGTACACCTTCGCCGCCGACCGGCAGGTGGGTGCGGTGTCCCGGCTGCAGGACCCGTGGCAGCCCGCGCTGCTGGACCTCGTGGCGCTGTCCGCCGAGGCGGCACGGGCCGAGGGCAAGAGCTGCGGTGTCTGTGGCGAGGCCGCGTCCGATCCGCTGCTCGCATGTGTGCTGACAGGTCTGGGAGTCACCTCTCTTTCCATGGGGGCGGCGTCGATTCCTTACGTCCGGACCGCGCTGGCGAAGTACACGCTGGCGCAGTGTGAGCGTGCCGCGGCTGCCGCGCGTGCGACGGACAGCGCCGAGGAAGCGCGCGGCGCGGCGCAGGCCGTGCTCTCCGGCGAGTAGTCGGTTCCGGTCGGCGATCGGCCGGTGAGCAGGGGCGCTCCGCCTTAGGGCGGAGCGCCCCTGCTGTGTGTGAGTGTCCTGGTTCTTCTCTTGTGGTCAGTGGCTGTGGCCCGGTGTCTTCCCCTCCGGGCCGAGTTCCGGCGGGAAGCAGTAGTCCACGTTGGACTCGGGTGAGATGAGGTCGCCGGACTCCACGTCGGTGCAGTAGGCGTCGAAGACCTCGCCGGCGGTCAGGGGTTCGAGGCCGTCGCCGCGCAACCGCCAGCCGTAGATCCGGTCGGGGGTGTCGTGGGCGGTGGTGCGCATGACCAGGCCGCCAGGGCTCTGGGTGGCGAGGCCCAGGGCGAGGACGGTGGTGAACTCGAGCGCCTCGGCCTCGTCGAGTCGGGTGGCGCCCTCCGCCTCCTCGTCCGCGTGCAGGACGGCGACCAGGGTCTCGGGTGTGCCGGTCACGCTGCACACGAGGTGGCGGTTGCCGGGTGGCGCCGTGTCGAGGATGCGGCCGACGAGGTCCGATGCGCGGGTGAAGGCGGCGCGGCCGATGTCCTCGCCGCAGGTGGCGCAGGCGCCGAGGCGGGCGAGCAGAGTGGCCGCGTACTCCCAGGTCGCCTGGCGTACGGCTTCGTCGACGAGGGCGGGCAGGAGATCGGTGAGGGGCTGGCCCTCGTAGGGGATGGTGGGGCCCGTGGTCGCGAGTTCGGCCGTGAAGCGGGTGCGGTGGGCGGGGATGTCGGGGTCGAGTCCCCTGCCGGTGCAGTACTCGGCGTATTCCTGGGGGTCGAAGAGGGCCACGGTGGTGTGGGCGCCTTGCATGGCGCGTGTCTTCAGAAGGTCTTCGACCTGTTGGAGGTAGACGGCGTGATCGTCGAACGCGAAGGTGCGGTAGCGCCGCATGGCACGGAAGTCGTGTTCGTCGGTGAGCAGGCCGATGGTGCCGGCGATCTCTCGACGCAGGACGCGTCGCATGGTCCGGTGGTCGGTGTGTGCCATGTTTCCCCCTGTGTGCACAGTCGATCAATGCTCACTCACAGTAATCGGCGGCACTGACAACGGCCCCTGGTCCGATCGGACCAGGGGCCCGGAGGCGCGGAAACATGCAGGTCACAAGGACTTCGTGGGCGGGCTCAGGCCCGCTTGCGGGCGAGGTCCTCGTAGAAGTGCAGGAGGTCGAGGTTGTCGATGGAACCCGGGTTGACCGCCTTTTCCAGTGGAGTGCCCTGGAGGAGGCGTTTGACCGGGACCTCGATGCGTTTGCCGGTGAGGGTGTGCGGGACTCCGGGTACCTCGATGACCTCGTCGGGGACGTGGCGCGGCGAGAGGTGTTCGCGGATGGCCTGTTTGATGCGGCCGAGGAGGGCCTCGTCGAGTGCGGCTCCCGAGGCGAGGTGTACGAAGAGGGGCATCCAGTAGCCGCCGTCGGGCTGCTCGATCCCGATGACCAGGGATTCCTTGATCTCGGGGAGCCGTTCGACGACCTCGTAGATGTCGGCGGAGCCCATGCGTACGCCCTGACGGTTGAGCGTGGAGTCGGATCGGCCGTGGATGACGACCGAACCGCGTGAGGTGACGGTGATCCAGTCGCCGTGGCGCCACACGCCGGGGTAGGTGTCGAAGTAGCTGTCGTGGTAGCGGCTGCCGTCGGGGTCGTTCCAGAACCGGACCGGCATGGACGGCATGGGGTTGGTGACGACGAGTTCGCCCACCTCGTCGATCACGGGGTGGCCGTTCGCGTCCCAGGACTGCAGGTCGGTGCCGAGGCCGGGTGCCTGGAGTTCGCCGGTGTGGACCGGGAGCGTCGGGACGGCCCCGGCGAAGCAGGAGCACACGTCCGTGCCGCCGCTGACGGAGGCGATCCACAGGTCGGCCCGGCTCGCCGCGAACTCGTCGTGCAGCCAGCGGAAGCCGTCGGGCGGGAGCGGGGATCCCGTGGTGGCGACGCACTGGACCTTGGAGAGGTCGAAGTCGCGGGCGGGGTGCACGGCCGCCTTGCGGCAGGCCATGACGTACGCGGCGGAGGTGCCGTAGAGGGTGGCGCCGGTGCGTTCGGCGATCCGCCACTGGGCGCCGGTGTCGGGATAGCCGGGGCTGCCGTCGTAGAGGACGATCGTCGTGCCCGTGAGCAGGCCGGAGACGAGGAAGTTCCACATCATCCAGCCGGTCGAGGTGTACCAGAAGAAACGGTCTTCGGGGCCCAGGTCGCAGTGCAGGCCGAGCTGCTTGAGGTGTTCGATCAGGATGCCGCCCTGCGACTGGACGATGGCCTTGGGCAGGCCGGTCGTACCGGAGGAGTAAAGCACCCAGAGGGGGTGGTCGAAGGGGACCGGTTCGAAGACGGGTGCCTCGTCCGCGGCCGTCAGGGCCGACCATTCCAGGGCTCCACGGGGCGGTTCCGTGCCCAGCAGGGGGATGTGGACGACGGCGCGCAGGGTGGGCAGTTCGGCCCGGAGTTCGGCGACGACGTCACGGCGGTCGTGCTCCTTGCCGCCGTAGCGGTAGCCGTCGACCGTGAAGAGGACGACGGGTTCGACCTGCTGGAAGCGGTCGAGGACGCTGCGGGCGCCGAAGTCGGGGGCGCAGGAGGTCCAGACTCCGCCCACGGCGGCCGTCGCGAGGAAGGCCACGACGGCCTGCGGGATGTTCGGGAGGTAGCCGCTGACCCGGTCACCGGGGCGGACGCCGAGGGCACGCAGTTCAGCGGCCAGTGAACCGACCTGACGGCGCAGCTCGGACCAGGTCACCGGGCTCGGTTCATGCGTCTCGTCGACGTACAGCAGGGCCGGTTCGGCCGGGCGGGTGGCGGCCGCGCGCAGCGCGTGCTCGGCGTAGTTCAGCGTCGCACCGGGGAACCACTGGGCGCCGGGCATGGAGCGATCGCCCAGCACGCGCGCGTAGGGCGTCGAGAACCGTACGTCGAACCACTCCGTGACGGCTTTCCAGAACGTCTCCAGCTCGTCCACGGACCAGCGGTGCAGTGCCGGATATCCGCCTTCGGAGGGGGCTCCGTGCTGGTCGGCCGCCCAGGCGTGGAACTTGGTGACCTGGGCCTGGGCGATGCGCTGCGGGTCGGGCCGCCAGAGCGGCTCGGGGTTCAGGGACGGCATGGGGCGGCTCCCGGGCTGTACGCGTCGTGTGCGTTGCCCGCGCACGAGCTGGGGTGGTGCGCGTGACGCGGCTGACACGGACGATGCCATGTGATCGACTTCTGCACCAGGGTGGGCTCCCCACAGTCCGTCTCGTGAAGATGTGGCCTCACCACGGGTGAACGGCAGTTGAACGACCCGCGCGCGTGACGCGGTCAGTGACAGGGTGAACAGCATGGACGGTCGTGACCTGGTGCGTTCGATGAAGGCGGTCGGTTCCGCGGGAGCTGCCCAGGGTCTGCGCACGGTGCGGGCGGCCTGGCGCAGGAACCGTGCCGACGCCGCCGGGTTGCCGGTGCGGGGTCCCGAGCGGGCACGGGTGCCGGGGGCGGTACAGGAGGCGGAGCCGGGGCCCGGTGGTGGGACGCTCCGGTTCAGCCGCTCCGAGCTGAGGATCCGCGTCGCCGTGAGCGGGGCGGTGTTCTGGGGTTGGGACGGTGCCGAGCCCGAGCCGTCGTACGCGCTGGCCGGCCGCTGTCCCGAGCCGGATCCCCGAGCGGTTCTGGAGCCCGACAAGGACGGCGGATGGCGCGTGATCGCCGAACGGGTGACGGTCGTGGTCTCCCGGCACGGTGCCATCGACGTGTGCACGCCCGGCGGCGTGATGCTGCGGCGGGAGCTGCCGCCCCGGTGGTGGGAACCGGCGGAGGGTGGCCCGGCGCGCTGGATGCAGCGTTCGGAGGTGGCGGCGGACGCGCGCTTCTTCGGTCTCGGGGGGCGGGCGTCCGGGCCGCGGCTGCGCGACGGGACGTACCGGCTGTGGAACACCGATCCCGGGCGCGCGTTCGGGCGGGGGGACGATCCGCTCCCCCTCACGATGCCGGTGCAGCTGGTGGTGGCCGACGCGGGCACCCACCTGGTGTTCCACGACACCTCCTGGGACGGCACGGTCACGCTGCGGGAGGGCACGGAGGGGGCGGGCTCGGGGCACGACCGGTCCGGGGCGTGCGAGGTGCGGATGGCGGGCGGTCCGTTGCGCTGCTGGGTGGTGGTGGGCACCCCCGCGCGCGTGCTGCTCGCCTGGGTCGCGCTCACCGGGGCGCCCGCGCTGCCGCCCGCGTGGGCGCTGGGTCGTCAGCTCGCGGGCCGGGGCCTCGGGAGCGAGGAGGAGGTGCGCCGGACCGTGGCGGGCCATCAGGAGCACGGTCTGCCGCTCGATGCCGTCCACCTCGGCATCGGCCACTACGACGAGCGCCAGGTGTTCACCGTCGACCAGGAGCGCTTCCCGAAACTGGCGGTGCTCTCCGAGGAACTGCGTCGGGACGGGATACGTCTGGTGTCGGCCGTCGGCCCGGCGGTCAAGGCCACGCCGGGCAACGCCGTGTACGACGGCGGGGTGGCCGAGGACGCGTTCGTGCGGGGCGCGTCGGGCCGGCTCGTCACGGCGGTGGCGTCGCCCGGGGAGGCCGTTTTCCCGGATTTCACGCACGCGCGCGTGCGGCAGTGGTGGGGAGGTCTCCACGCGGAGCGGATCGCGCAGGGCTTCGCCGGCTTCTGGCACGACATGGACGAACCGACGGTGTTCGCCGCTTTCGGGGAGTCGACGTTGCCCCGGTCGGCGCGGCACGCCCTGGAGGGACGCGGGGGTGACCATCGCGAGGCCCACAACGTGTACGGGCTGTGCATGGCCTCGGCGGCCTACGAGGGGGTGCGGCACCTGGTTCCCGACCAGCGTCCCTTCGTCTTCTCGCGGTCCGGCTGGGCGGGCGTGCAGCGCTACGGCGGCACCTGGTCCGGGGTCGCCGCCGCGGGCTGGCCGGGGTTGCGGGCGTCACTGTCGCTGGTGCTGGGGCTGGGGCTGTGCGGAGTGCCGTATTCAGGCCCGGACACGAGCGGTTTCGACGGCGGTCCGTCGCCCGAGCTGTATGTGCGCCGGCTCCAGCTGGGCGCGTACCTGCCGCTGTTCCGCACGCACACGAGCGTGCGGGCGGGGCAGCGGGAGCCGTGGGAGTTCGGTCCCGAGGTGTTGGAGCACGCGCGTGTGGCGCTCGTCGAGCGTAGGCGGCTGCTGCCGTACTTCGTGACGCTGGCCCATCTGGCCCGGCGCACCGGTGCCCCCTATGTCCGTCCGGTGTGGTGGGGGGCGCCCGGCAACCGGGCGTTGCGGGACTGCGAGGACGCCTTCCTGCTGGGTGACTGTCTGCTGGTGGCGCCGGTGCTCGGCCCCGGCGGCGACCGGCGAGCGGTGCAGTTGCCGCGGGGGCGCTGGTACGACACGGCGACGGAGCGGGCGTACCAGGGGCCGGGGCAGGTGCTCGTGGATGCCCCGCTGTCGCGTGTCCCGGTGCTCGCGCGCGCGGGTGCCGTCATACCGGTGCGCGGAGCCGACGGCCGGCTGGAGTTGGAGGTGTGGGCGCCGGTGCGAGGGCGGACGGGTGGCGGTGTGGTCGTGCGGGACGCGGGCGACGGCTGGGAGGAGCCGGAGGTCGAACGGTACGTCGCCCGCTGGGAGGGGCCGCGGGTCGTCGTCGAGCGGGAGGCCGCGGACGGCGTGTGTGTGCCGTCCCACCCGGTGCGGGTACGCGGGCTCGACCAGCGCTGAGCTCAGATGTAGCGGCCCTCGAAGAACGCCCGCACGGCGAGTGTGTGCAGGGGGAAGGCGAGTTCCTCCTGTCCGCGCAGCAGGTGCCAGCCCTCGGTCTCGTCCGTGGGGGCGGTGGCCGGGAGACGGTCCGCGGGACGCTCCGGCAGCAGCCCGAAGAGCAGCAGGTGGCCGCCGGGAGAGCTCATGGCGTCGGCCAGCCGCACGTCACGGGAGGCTGCCTCGATGCCGGTCTCTTCCATGAGTTCGCGCACGACGGCCTGGCGCCAGTCCTCGCGGTCGTCGATGTAGCCGCCGGGCAGGGCGATGCCCCCGCGCGCGGGGGCGATGGTTCGGGTGATGACGACCAGGGCGGTGCCCTTCGTGTCGTACACGGGCTGGAGCGCGACGGCGACCGGCAGCGGGTTGCGGTAGGTCACGGTGGCGCAGACCGGACAGGTGCGGGGCCAGCCGGTGGCGCCCTCCCCGTAGGGCGCTCCGCAACTCGAACAGTGGGAGTCGCGCGCGGAGTTCGAAGTGGAGTGCAGATTTTCGGACACGCGGCGGAGCGTATCCGATCTTGGGGAGGGCGTCGTACGGAGGCGGCTCAATACCTCTGGGACAGCGACCTGGCGGACACGGGGAAGTCGAAGTAGGTGTCGGGGTAGGGCTCGGGCTTGAAGGTGTAGTGCCACCACTCCTCGGCGAGATTCACGAAGCCGAGGTTTTCCAGAGTGCTTTTCAGGAGCTTCCGGTTGGCGCGCTGCTGCCCCTGGATGCGCGGGTCCAGGGTGTGGGCCAAGGTGTCGAAGCAGTCGAAGCCGGTGCCCATGTCGACCGAGTTGTCGGGGAAGCGCTGCTGTGGTGGGGCGTAGCACGGCACGAGGGGTTCACCGGGCACGTAGGGCCTGGTCGGGGTGGCGGGGAGCCTGACGATGGTCAGGTCCATGGTCGAACCGCGGCTGTGGCCGGACTTGGCGGCGATGTAGCCGTCCTCGAACAGACGGGACTTGTCGACGTTCGGGTAGAACTCGCCTTTCATCCTCTCGTCGTTCAGGTCCTCGGCCCAGCGGACGAAGTGGTTCACGGCGCGCTGGGGGCGGTAGCAGTCGTAGACCTTGAGTGTGTAGCCCTGGCTCAGCAGGTTCCTCTGGGCCTTGTGCAGGGCCTCGTCGGCCGGCCGGGTGAGGATGCAGATCGGCTGCCGGTATCCGTCGATGCGCTCGCCGACGAAGTTGTGCGGGGTGAAGTAGCGCATCTCCTGAAGGATCGTCGGGTCAACGGTTCTCAGGGCCACGAAGTCCGCGGGGGCAACGGGGTCGGCGTTCGCCCGCGCGGTGGTGGGGGCGGCGGTCACGGTCAGCAGGGCGACGAGCACGGCGACGACACCGCGTACTGCGCCGGAGAGTCGTGTCATGTCTCCTGCCCTGCCCATTTCGGCACGCCCGTGACACACTTCTGACGTTCCGTCAGACATGCTGTCGGGAGGGGCCATGTCACGCACACGCACACCCGTGGTCACGGGCTGGTTCGTCGGGGAGGGGGACGAATTCAGACTGCTCGGCACGCGCTGCTCGGCATGCCGGTCGGTCTTCTTCCCGCGCGAGGACACGCACTGCCGCAACCCGGGCTGCGCGGGCGGCGAGCTGACGGAGGTCCCGCTGTCGCGGCGGGGGCGCGTCTGGTCGTACACGGACAGCCGGTACCGCCCTCCGTCACCCTATGTGACCGATCCGGAACTTCCGTGGGAGCCGTACGCGTTGATCGCTGTGGAGCTGGAGTCCGAGCGGATCGTGGTGCTGGGACAGGCGGTTCCCGGGATCACCGTCGCCGATCTGACGGTGGGCATGGAGATGGAGGTCGTCCCGGGCGTGCTCGACGAGGACACGGAGACGACCTGGACGACCTGGCGATGGCGGCCGACGGGGGTGGCGTGATGACGGCAGAGGTGGCGGTGCTCGGCGCCGGGATGCATCCGTGGGGCAAGTGGGGGCGCGGCTTCGTCGAGTACGGCGTGAAGGCGGCGCGCGCGGCCCTCGCGGACGCCGGTGTGGACTGGCGCGACGTCGGTTCGATCGTGGGCGCGGACACGGTGCGGGGCGGCTATCCGGGATATGTGGCCGGGGCGACGTTCGCCAAGGCCCTGGGGTGGCAGGGCGCCCGCGTCGCGAGCGTCTACGCGGCCTGCGCGTCGGGCTCTCAGGCGATCAACACGGCCCGGGCCCAGATCCTCGCGGGCCTGGCGGACGTGGTGCTCGTGGTGGGGGCCGACGCCGCCCCCAAGGGTTTCTTCCGGCCTGCGGGCGGGGACCGGCCGGACGACCCCGACTGGCTGCGGTTCCGGGTGCTCGGCGCGACCAATCCGACGTACTTCGGGCTGTACGCGCGCAGACGCATGGCCGTGCACGGGGACACGCCGGAGGACTTCGCGCAGGTCAAGGTGAAGAACGCCGCCATGGGCGCGCTGAACCCGAACGCGCGCTACCGGAAGCGGGTGACGGCGCAGGAGGTCGCCGCCTCCGCGGTGGTCGCCGATCCGCTGCGCCTGCTGGACATCTGCGCGACGTCGGACGGCGGGGCGGCGCTGGTGCTGTCCAGCATGGAGTTCGCCCGACGGCACGGGGCGGCGGAGCCGGTGCGCATCAGGGCGGTGTCCACGGTGACGCCCCGGTACCCCAACACGGTGTTGGACCTGCCGGACATCGCGACCGATTCCGCGGTGGGGGTGGAGCCGGGCGGGGAAACCTTCCGGGCCTCGATCGTCCGCGCCGCCTACGAGGAGGCCGGCATCGGGCCCGAGGATCTGTCCCTCGCCGAGGTCTACGACCTGTCCACCGCACTGGAGTTGCAGTGGTACGAGGATCTGGGGCTGTGCGGCGAGGGCGAGGCCGCCAAGTTGCTGCGGGAGGGCATGACGGCGCCGGGCGGCCGTATACCGGTGAACCCGAGCGGTGGACTCGCCTCCTTCGGCGAGGCGGTGCCCGCGCAGGCGATCGCCCAGGTCTGCGAGGTCACGTGGCAGTTGCGGGGGCAGGCCGGCGATCGCCAGATCCCGGGCGCGCGCGTGGCCATCACGGCGAACCAGGGGCTGTTCGGGCATGGTTCGGCGGTGGTAGCGGTGCGGTGAGGAGGGTCCGACGCCTCCGTGTCACCTGTCCCGCTCGACCCGTCTCACCCTCCGTGTTCACCTCGGAATGCTGTGTGAACGTCTCATGAACTGCGCCTGGGCGCACGCCCGCAGCGCAATCATGCTGCCGTGCACTCCTGGACGGACACTCTCCGCTTCGCCTTCCAGCCCGTGGTCAACCTGACCACCAAAGGGGTCGCGGGGCTGGAGATACTCGCCCGCCCGGAGGCCGGCGACATCCTGGCGCAGGCTCGCCGGGATCCCGAACTCGACGGCCGACTGGCCGTGTCGGCGTTTCGCGCGGCGGCCCGCAAGGAGACCCTGCTGCCCCTTCATGTGAACGTGTTCGCCGGCACTCTGGCCGATCTCGGTGGGCTCACCGCGCTGCACGACGCCGTGCGCGAGGCGGGGCGCCTGCCCTGGGAGGTCACGCTCGATGTCGTTCCGCCCTACACGCACGTCCCGCAGCCCGCTCTTCTGGAGGCCCTGGCCGCACTCCGGGACCAGGGCTTCCGCATCAGTGCGGACGGGGTCGGGGACGGGGATGTACCGCTGCGGCTGCTCGTCGACATCGCGCCGGACCTGGTCAAGCTCGACGCCTCGCTCCTGGCACGGCCCTCGGCGGTCAGGGCGATGCGGACGCTGTGCGACGAGTTGGGGGCGCTGCTGGTCGTCGAGGGCGTGGAGACCGAGCTCCAGTGCGCGGCCGCGATGTCGGCCGGGGCGCAGCTGGCCCAGGGCACGCTCTTCGCGCCGCCGAGCCGGTTGCCGGCCGCCGACGTGTACGTTCCGCCGCTCGGTCCCGCCGTCCTGCCGGCGCTCCGGTCGGGGCCGTCGGTACGGGAGTTCGTCCGGCCGGCCGCCCTGCTGCCCGCGACCGCCTCCGCCGGTCAGGTACGGGCGCTGCTGACCGGCTCGCCGGACGTGTCCGGGGTGCTGCTCGTGGACCGCACGGGGGCCCCCGTCCGGTCGGTGCACCGGTCACGCTTCCTGTTGTCGATGTCCGGGCGCTACGGCCATGCCCTGTACGCGGACCGTCCCGCGGCCAAGCTCGGTGATCCGCCGCGGACGGTGGGAGTCGACGCGACGGCGTGGGAGGTGCTGGACGTGGTCGCGGTCGGCGACCGGGACCGCACCTCCGACGACGTCGCCGTCGTCGACCGCAACGGGCGCTGCGTGGGTGTCGTCCGGCTCGCGGACCTCGTACGGGCGTTGGCCGAGAGCCGGGTCGAGGAGGCGGCCGGCCTGAATCCGCTGACGCGGCTGCCCGGTTCGGACGCGATCACCGGCGAGGTGGACCGGAGGATCGCCGAAGGGCGCATGTTCGCGCTGAGCTGGCTGGACATCGACCGCTTCAAACAGGTCAACGACGGCGCCGGGTTCGCGGCGGGTGACGAGCTCATCCGGTCGGTGGGGCGGGCACTCCAGCTGACGGCGACGGGGAACGCGCGCGTGGGCCACATCGGCGGAGACGACTTCCTGGTGCTGGCCGATCCGGAGGGCCTGGAGCCGCTGGTCTCGACCGTGCTGGACGTGCCGTGGTCGGCGGGTGGGAGCCCGGTGACGCTGTCGCTGGCCACGGTTCTGTGCCGGCCGGGCAGCGTGACGGATCACCGCCAGGCGGCTGCGTGTCTGGCGCCCTTGAAGAAGGCTGCGAAGTCGTTGCGCGGGGCGAGCTGGGTGGTCGGGCACGCGGGGCTGGCCGGATACCAGATCCGGCGCGGTTCGCGGCCGATGGCTCCTGCGGGGACGGGGGCGGCCGGGGCGGAGCCCGCGGGCGGGCTGACCTGACGTCAGCGACCGCGTGGGCGGCCGAACCGGGGGCGGCCGTCACGGGTCGACGACCCGCCGGATGCTCGGCAACTTCCGTGCGCCCTAACGGAGTCCGGGTCGGGGCCCGGGTCAGGGCCCGGGTCAGGGCCCGGGTCAGGGCCCGGGTCAGGGCCCGGGTCAGGTTCCGGATCGGCGCAGAGGGTCGCCATCTGGTGGACGGGAAGGGCGCTTCGGGGTGCCGGGCCGGTGATCGGCGCCCCGCACGTCGGTGGCGCGGGCCGTCTCCCGCGTCTCCAACCGTTGCCGTCGGCCTCCTTGACGCTCCCTGGGCGCCGGTGAACACTTCCCGGTGTCAGCCGACATCGCCGTACATTCTCGGCTTGTCCAGGCACGCGCCACGCGGGCTCCCGATGCAAGGCCCACTCCCCCGGGGGCGATTCGGCTACGACGGCACGCTCGTCACGGACGCCGGGCGGGGCGCGGGTTCTCCCTGCCTCGGCTTCGGCAGCCACGGGAACCGCACCCTGTACGGAGCACCGGGGTCGATCCGCCCCGGGCCGGGCCCAGGAGCCGCCATGAGCAACGCAGACATATTCGTCGGCGAGGTCATCGGTACCGCGATCCTCATCCTGTTCGGCGCGGGAGTGTGCGCCGCCGTCACCCTCAGGCACTCCAAGGCTCGGGCCTCGGGGTGGATCGTCATCGCCTTCGGCTGGGGGTTCGGCGTGCTGGCGGGCGCCTACACCGCCGCGCCGCTCTCGGGCGGGCATCTCAATCCGGCCGTGACCCTCGGCATCGCCGTCGACACGGGCGAGTGGGGCAAGGTGTGGGTGTATCTGCTGGGGCAGATGGCCGGTGCGATGCTCGGCGCCGTCCTCGCGTACCTGGTGTACCTCGCGCAGTTCCAGGCGAACGTACGGAGCGAAGGCACGGCTGAGGGCATCGACGAGGGCACGGGCGAGGAGCCGACGCCGACTCTGGGCATCTTCTCCACCATCCCCGAGATCCGGAATCCGGTCGCCAACCTGATCACCGAGATCATCGCGACGATCGCCCTCGTCCTGCCGGTCCTCGCCTTCGGGCTGACCGAGGGCCTGGGCGAATCCGGGATCACGGTGCTGATCGTCTCGCTGCTCGTCGTCGGCATCGGTCTCTCGCTCGGCGGGCCCACCGGCTATGCCATCAACCCGGCACGTAACCTCGGGCCCCGCATCGTGCACACCTTCCTGCCCATCCCGAACAAGGGCACCTCGGACTGGGGTTACGCCTGGATCCCGGTCGTCGGCCCGCTGGTCGGCGGAGCGCTCGCGGGTCTCCTGTACAACGCGGCCTTCTGAAGCGCCGTCCGACCGCCGCCGCATCCGACCACCGCCGCAGTCGCAGTCGCAGCCGCAGCCGCAGCCATCCACGCAGCCTTCCGAACCAGCCCAAGGGGTAGCCATGACGGACAACGCCGAGAAGTACGTCGCCGCGATCGACCAGGGCACCACCTCCAGCCGCTGCATCGTCTTCGACCGGAACGGCGCGATCGTCGCCGTCGACCAGCGCGAGCACCGTCAGATCTTTCCCCAGCCCGGCTGGGTGGAGCACGATGCCACCGAGATCTGGTCCAAGGTGCAGGCGGTGGTCGCCGGGGCGATCGCCAAGGCCGGGCTGCGTGCCGACCAGATCAGCGCCCTCGGGATCACCAACCAGCGCGAGACGACCGTGCTGTGGGACCGCGCCACCGGCAAGCCGGTGCACAACGCGATCGTGTGGCAGGACACCCGCACCGCGGGACTGTGCGGCCGGCTGGGAGGATCCGACGGGCAGGACCGTTTTCGCGAGCAGACCGGACTGCCGTTGGCCAGCTATTTCTCGGGGCCCAAGGCGGCCTGGCTGCTGGACAACGTGCCGGGCCTCAGGGCACGCGCCGAGCGCGGTGAGATCGCCTTCGGCACGATCGACTCCTGGCTGATCTGGAACCTCACCGGCGGCGTCGACGGCGGCCGGCACGTCACCGACGTCACCAACGCCGGGCGCACCATGCTGATGAACCTGGAGACCCTCCAGTGGGACGCCTCCATCCTGTCCGCGATGGACGTGCCCGAGGCCGTGCTGCCGGAGATCAGGTCCTCCGCCGAGGTGTACGGCACGGCCGTGGGCCAACTCGGCGGCGTGCCGGTCGCCTCGGCGCTGGGCGACCAGCAGGCGGCGGTGTTCGGCCAGGCCTGTTACGAGGTGGGGACGGCGAAGAACACGTACGGGACGGGCAGTTTCCTGCTGCTCAACACCGGCAACCGGCCGGTGCCCTCGAAGAGCGGGCTGTTGACGACGATGGGCTACAAGATCGGCAGCGAGGCGCCGGTCTACTGTCTGGAGGGCTCGATCGCCGTCACGGGTGCGCTCGTGCAGTGGTTCCGGGACCAGCTCGGCATCATCCGTACGGCGGACGAGATCGAGAGCCTGGCGGCGAGCGTCGACGACAACGGCGGCGCCTACATCGTCCCCGCGTTCTCGGGGCTGTTCGCGCCGTACTGGCGCTCCGACGCGCGCGGTGTCGTCACCGGGCTCACCCGGTACGTCACGAAGGGGCATCTCGCGCGTGCGGTGCTCGAGGCGACGAGCTGGCAGACGCGCGAGGTCGTGGACGCCATGTTCCAGGACTCCGGGGTACAGATCACGACCCTGAAGGTGGACGGGGGCATGACCAAGAACAACCTGCTCATGCAGCATCAGGCGGACGTGCTGGGCGTACCCGTGATCCGGCCCCGGGTGTCCGAGACGACCTGTCTGGGCGCGGCCTACGCCGCGGGGCTCGCCGTCGGTGTGTGGAACGACCTCGACGAGCTCAAGGCGCACTGGCAGAAGGACGCCGAGTGGACTCCGGCGATGGACGCGTCGGTACGGGACCGCGAGTACCACAACTGGCGCAAGGCCGTGGAGAAGAGCTTCGGCTGGCTGGAGGACGGCGAAGGCTAGTACGCGCGCGTACCGCCCCCGTGAGCCACGGCCCGTACCCCTGTCGGCGGGGGTACGGGCCGTGCCACCGCGCGGGCGTCTCAGGTGGTGATCGCCTGGCGGCGTTCGGCGCCGAAGTCCATCGCGTGCTGCACGACGCCGACCAGGACGTCCCGCACCGATCTGCGGTCGCGGGCGTCGCACAGCACCACGGGTATGCCGTCGTCGAGGTCCAGAGCGCCGCGGACGTCCTCCTCCGGGTAACGGGCGGCTCCCTCGAAGCAGTTGACGGCGATGAGGAAGGGGATGGAGCGCCGTTCGAAGTAGTCGACCGCGGCGAAGCAGTCCTCGAGCCGGCGGGTGTCGGCGAGCACGACGGCACCGAGCGCGCCCTCGGAGAGCTCGTCCCACATGAACCAGAACCGCTCCTGACCGGGCGTCCCGAAGAGGTAGAGCACCAGGTCCTCGCGCAGGGTGATGCGCCCGAAGTCCATGGCGACGGTGGTGGTGTGTTTGGCCTCCACGCCGGTCGTGTCGTCGACCGGTCGGCCCGCCTCGGTGAGGTACTCCTCGGTACGCAGCGGCTTGATCTCGCTGACGGCCCCGACGAGGGTGGTCTTGCCCACGCCGAAGCCGCCGGCCACCAGGATCTTGAGCGTGACGGGTTCGACCGGGGGCTTGCCGCGCTCAGAACGCCCGAAGATCATCGATCACTTCTCCTGCTGGATGCTTGACTGGGGGTTCTCCGACAGCGGTGCGTACGTCGGCAGCCGGACGTCCGGGCGGCGCGCGACCCTGTGGACGCGGGTGCCGTCCGGGTCCACCGCGAACCGCCGGCCGGTCACGTCCTCACCTCGCTTCCGCGCTGCTCACAGCGCCCGGAGGCCGTTGATCACGTCGCGCAGAATACTCTCGTCCGGCAGCTCGGCAGGAGGTACCGGCCGGTTCACGTGGACGAACTCCGCATCCACGAGATCGCCGACGAGGACCCGTACCACCCCGATGGGCAGATTGAGTTCGGCGGCGAGTTCGGCGACCGACTGCGGTGCTTCGCGGCACAGGTCCACGATGTCCACGTGCTCCGGTGACAACGACGGGTCCGTGTCCGCTTCCTCGGCGTGCGGCTCGGCGACGACCAGCGCGATCAGGTCGAGACGGTGCTGGACCGCACTGGAGGTGCGACCGCGCGTCATGGCGTACGGACGCACGACCGGTCCGGCCTCGTCGTCGAACCAGTGACTGCTTCCCTGACCGTCTGTGCTCATGCCATCCCACTACCCGCCCGAGGGCAGATCGGTGCGTGGGGTGGTGGCCAGATGTACGCCGACCCGCTTGACGAGGAGCGTCATCTCGTACGCCACGAGCCCCACGTCCGAGTCGGCGTCCGAGAGGACGGCGAGGCAGCTGCCGTCGCCCGCGGCCGTGACGAACAGGAAGGCGTCGTCGAGTTCGACGACGGTCTGACGGACGCTGCCGGCCTCGAAGTGACGGCCGACGCCCTTGGCGAGACTGTGGAACCCGGAGGCCACGGCGGCCAGATGCTCGCCGTCCTCCCGGGACAGATCCTTGGACACCCCCGTCGGCAGGCCGTCGCCGGAGAGGACGACGGCCTTGCGGATGCTGGCGACGCGGTCGACGAGTTCGTCGAGGAGCCAGTTCAGCTCGCCGTTGATGGTGGTGGTGCTGTGGCCGGTCGTCTTCGGTGCGGTCATCGACCGTCCCCCTTTGTCGTTCGTTGTGGTGCTGCGCCGCTGTGGGCGTCGTCGCCCGCGGCGTTCTCTACGCGGCCGCGCTGCCAGCCGCGCTGGAGCGAGGCCATCCGGCTGCGTACCTCGTCGGCGTCCCGGTCCGCGGGGTCGGCTCGGTCCTCGGTGCGCGGGGCCGGACCCTGCCGCAGTTGCGGGGCCAGGTTCGCCTGCCGTACGCGCCGCGGCAGCGCACCCGCGCCGGACCCGCCGCCGTCCGTCCCGCCGGACGCGGTGTCGCCGGACCGGGAGGACCTGGTGTCCGCGCGGTCGGACGTGCCGCCGGGGACGCCGGGCCGGGCCGTGGCCTGTCGCGTGCGCTGGGGAAGGGCGGGAGGCTGGGCCGGCTCCTGTACGCCGGGGCCGGGACGTTCCTGCGGCGCGGGGCGCTCGGTGGTGCCACCGTTGCGGGGGATCTGTGCCGTCATGCCGCGGCGGCGCGAGGGCAGCGGTGCCGGGCCGTCGTTCTCCACCCGGCGGGGGCCGGGCCTGGCCGGGGGCTCGGGGTCCGTCTCGGCACGGCGGGACCGCTGTTCCGGGACCGGGCGGCCGTGCGAGCTGACCAGCTTGGGCAGGCGGCGACCGGCCGGATCGTCGGCGAGGGGCCCATGGGGTTCGCCGGGGCCGTCGGGCAGCCTGCGGTGCTGGTCGACGGTGTCCGCCGGCGGCTCGTCCTCGGCGCGGGTGAGGGAGCGCCGCGGGCGGAACAGGGCACCGCCGTCGTCGTCCTCGTCCAGGGTGGCCGGGAAGTCACCGAGGGCGTCCAGGCCGACGGGGGCCTCCAGTTCGACCGGACCGTCCAGCACCGAGGCCGGCACTCCGGGAAGCTGCATCGAGGCCGGGGAGAGGGCGGTCCTGCGGGACTCCGCGGAGTCGGCCTCCTTCGGGGGCCGTGGCCGGTCGAGCCGGAAGCCGATGCCGTTGGTGTCGGGGACGTCGTCGGTCAGCAGGGCGTCGGGGATGAAGACGATGGCCGTCGTCCCCCCGTACGGCGACGGCTGCAGGGAGACGCGGACGTTCTGCCGCTGGGCGAGCCGGCTGACCACGAACAGCCCGAGGCGGTCGGTGTCGGACAGCTCGAACTCCGGTGTCTCGGCGAGCCGGAGGTTGGCCTCCAGGAGAGCCTCGGGTGCCATGCCGAGGCCGCGGTCGTGGATCTCGAGGGTGAAGCCGTTGGCGACCCGGTCGCCGAACACCTGGACCGCGGTGTGCGGCGGGGAGAACACCGTGGCGTTCTCCAGGAGTTCGGCCACCAGGTGGGTGAGGTCGGCGACGGCCGGGCCCGTGACGGCGAGGCGCGGCAGCCGGCGGACCTCGATGCGTTCGTAGTCCTCGACCTCGGCGACCGCGGCGCGCACGATGTCCATGAGCTGCACGGGCCTGCGCCACTGCCGGGAAGGGGCGGCGCCCGAGAGGATCACCAGGCCCTCGGCGTGCCGGCGCATGCGGGTGGTGAGGTGGTCGAGGCGGAAGAGGTCGGCGAGTTCCTCGGTGTCCTCGGTGCGCCGCTCCATGGTGTCGAGCAGGGTCAGCTGCTTGTGCAGCAGGACCTGGCTGCGGCGGGCGTGGGTGACGAAGACCTCGGAGACCCCGGACCGCAGTTCGGCCTGTTTGACGGCGGCCTCGACCGCGGCGCGCTGGAGGGTGTTGAGGGCCTGGCCGACCTCGCCCATCTCGTTCTTGTCGTACTCCAGCCGCGGTACCTCGGTCTCCACGTCGACCTGTTCGCCCGCGGACAGGCGGCGCATCACGCTGGGCAGCCGCACGCCGGACGCCTCGTGGGCCTCCATCCGGAGCTGGCGCAGGTCGCGTATGAGGCCACGGCCGATACGTACGGACAGGACCAGGGAGACCAGCAGGGCGACCAGCCCGAAGACGCCGGCGACGATCGCCTTGACGATGACCTCGATCGCGACCGGGCGCACCCGGTCCTGGTAGCGGTCGTTGGCCTGCTCGTCCAGGGTGCCGAGTTCGAGGAGGACGTTTCCGGCCGCGGTGTCCCAGTTCTTGGCGCTGACGCCCCGGGGCATGCCGCCGGGCGTGGTGCCGACGACGGCCTGTTCGACGGTGCGCAGCGGGGCGGTGGTGGCGTTCTTCCAGAAGCTCTCGTAGCGCTCGCGCTCCGCGGTGGGCAGCTGGACGAGGCCGACTTCGTAGACCACCTCCCGCTGGGCCTCGAGGTCGGAGACGTCGCGGATCTCCTCGCGGCTGAGCCGGCCCACGACCAGGGCGGAGCCGAGCAGGGCGTCCTCCTGGGAGAGCAGCTCACGGGCTCGGGCGACGCTGACCAGCGCTCGGTACTGCTTGTCCATCTCCACGCTGTCGACGACGTCCAGCTTGGCCAGCAGGGCGTAGCAGGGGTCGATCAGCTGGGTGTAGAGGGCGAGGGCCTGTGCCCGGGTGACGGTGCCTTCCTCCACGCTTCGGCGCAGCGAGTCGACGCCGTCGAAGGCGTCGAGCACCGCGGTCAGGCCTTCCCCGTCGTCCTGGTCCAGGACGTCACGCACGTCGGGGTCCTGGGCGTTCCCGCGGATCTCGGCGAGCGCCTTGTCGGTGGCCGTCCGGGTGCGGCGCAGCGCGGACAGCGCGTCGGAGGCACGGGGGTCGGCGAGGTAGACGAGGGCCTGGCGGCGTTCCTGCTGAACGACGCGGACGGTGTCCTCGATCGGATAGCCGACCTTCTCGACGAGGGACGACACCGTGAACAGGCGGCTGGCCTCGCGTCCCGTGAGTACCGTGGCGAAGCCCCAGACGGCGGTCAGGGACACCAGCGGCACGAGAAGCAGCGCCACGATCTTCCGGCGGATCGACTTCCCGCGAAAGCGCATGGCCTCCCCCAGCTCGAACCCCCTCCGGCAGGGGGTACGCATGTGCGTCAACAAACGGCGCGAGCCTACTACCGACGCACAGTGAACTCGAAGAGCTGTCCGGAAGCTGAACTTCCGCCGCGGGGGCGAGACATGGTGTGTTGTCCGGTAATTACGGGAGATTGCCTCCCCGAATCCGCTCCTGTGGACCCGGCCGGATCCGGTCGGCCTTGCACACGAGTTGGCCAGAATTTTTCGTAACTCGGGAATCTTCAGGGCACGTCGTTCGTCCTACTCATTGGGAATTGGGGGCGGAATCGGCCACACGAGCCGTTTGCCGCACCTGGGCGGCGTAAAACAGCGCAAGCCGGGCAGCCACTGGGGAGCCGGGTCTTCGACTCGGAGGCGAGCGGTCTGCTGGCGGTGGGGAGTGACACAGTGATGGGCACGGCGGAGCGGCGTGAGGCGCCCGAGGAGAGTGCGACGGCGGGCAGTACGGCGTTGCGGGATCCCGAGGCATCCGACCGCGACATTCCGGCGAACGGGCACGTGACAGCGGAGCGGAGCGAGAGCGCGCCGGACCGGCGCGGGGCGGCGGGTCGCGGCACCCTCGCGGGAGCCGGGGACACGGCGCAGAAGGTCCGGCGGACCGGCGGGGACGACACCCGCGGTACGTCCACCACAGCACAAGCGCGGGCGGTCTACCGCCCGTTGTGGGTGGAAGAGCCTGCGCGGCGGCGTCGGATGCCCGACCCGGTGCGTACGGCGGCGGTGCGCGCGGTGCTGGTCATCGCCGTGACACTGATACAGGCGATGGTCGCCTTCCTGTGCACGCTGGCCGGATCCTGGCTGGCGTTCCCGATGGTGATCAGCAGCGTGGTCAGTACGGTGCTGGCCACCTGGGGCGCGCTGGACGTGTGGGTGACCCGGCAGGTGTGGAACCAGCGCAACGGCGTGGTGTCGACGCCGAGCAGCACCGCGCGTTCACTGCGCCGTGAGCGCCGCCGGCTGCGTCGGCAGGCTCAGGCCGCCGAGCGCGCGCAGGAGCGGATACGCAGGCAGGGCGGCGCCGGGCAGCTGTCCCACTCCTGAGGCGGGTGGCGCGGTACCGGCCAGGGGAGCCATGACGGGTTTCCCCGGTCGGGCCGCGTCCGTTCACACGGTGAGCGCAGGTCTTCGAGACGTGTGAACGGACTCGGCCGACGATGATCTCGCGGGCTGATCGCCCTGGTGGTGTGCTGGACTCCTACGAGCACCAGGAGTTCGCCCATGACGACAGCCGAGCATCCACCAGGCCCTCAGCAGGACGACGCCGAGCTCGCCGAGTTCGGCTACCGACCCGAGCTCAAGCGGACCTTGGGCAACTTCCACACCTTCGCCGCGGGCATCAGCTACATCTCGATCCTGACCGGCACTTTCCAGCTCTTCTACTTCGGCTACGGCAGCGGTGGCCCCGCCTACTGGTGGTCCTGGCCGATGGTGTTCGTCGGCCAGTTCGCGGTCGCCCTGTGCTTCGCGGAGCTCGCCGCCCGCTATCCGGTCGCGGGATCCGTCTACAACTGGTCGAAGAAGATCGGCAATCCGCATCTGGGCTGGCTGGCCGGCTGGATGATGTTGATTGCCTCGATCGTGTCGATCGCGGCCGTGGCGCTGGCCTACCAGTTGACGCTGCCGCAGATCTCCTCGACGTTCCAGTTCGTGGGTGACGGCACCGGCAAGTACGACGTGGCGACCAACGCGGTCGTCCTGGCCACCGTGTTGATCCTGTTCACCACGCTGGTCAACGCGTTCGGCGTCAAGCTGATGGCGACGATCAACACGGCCGGCGTGTTCATCGAGTTGATCGCCACCGTCGTACTGATCGTCCTGTTCGCCGTCCACATCACCCGCGGCCCGCAGGTGGTCATGGAGACCAACGGCACGGGAGCGGGCTACGGGACCGGGTATCTCGGCGCGTTCCTGGTGGCCTCGCTGGCCTCGGCGTATGTCATGTACGGCTTCGACACGGCCGCGTCGCTCGGCGAGGAGTCCATCGACCCGTCCCGCAACGCGCCCCGGGCGATCATCCGCGCGATCGTCGCCTCCTTCGTCCTCGGCGGACTGATCCTGCTGCTCGCGCTGATGAGCGTCTCCAGCCTGAAGGGCGAGAAGCTGTCCACGGACGGGCTTCAGTACGTCGTGCTCGACGTGCTCGGTCCGACGGCCGGCAAGGCGATGCTGTGGTGTGTGCTGATCGCCGTCACGGTGTGCGCCCTGGCCGTGCACACGGCGGCGATCCGGCTGGCGTTCGCGATGGCCCGCGACAACAACCTGCCCGGGGCCGCGCGGCTGGCCAAGTGCCACCCGCGCTTCCAGACCCCGGTGCTGCCGACCGTGATCATCGGTGTGCTGGCGCTGGCGATCCTCGTGGTCAACATCCGCCAGCCGCAGATCTTCACGGTCGTCACCAGCATCGGCATCATCATGATCTACCTCGCCTACCTGGGCGTGACCGGCCCGATGCTGGTGGCGCGGCTGCGCGGCAGATGGCAGCCGGCCGGCGACGGGAAGTTCTCGCTCGGCCGCTGGGGGCTGCTCGTCAACCTCGTCGCGGTGGTGTGGGGCGCGGCGATGACGACCAACCTGATCTGGCCGCGTGCCTCGGTCTACAACGCGGCGGCACCCTTCCACTGGTACCTCCGGTGGGGGGCCGTCCTGTTCGTCGCCGTGATCGCGGGCGGTGGCTTCGCCTACTACTGGTTCGTGCAGCGGCACCGGACCGGTGTCCTCGAGGACCACCGCCTGACGAAGAGCTGATCAACCGGCGTTCGGCGCGGGCCGTTTGTACATCCGGGTCGCCGTGATCTCGCTGCGCACCTGCACCGCATCGCCTTCTCCGGCCGGGGCCTGCTGCGGCAGACCCGGCCGGAGGTGTTCCTCGACGCTGATGTACTTCAGGCCCGCCCGCAGGTCGGCGTCGTTGCGCAGCCGGATGACCAGCGGGAACTCCGCCAGCGCCGTCGTGTCGAACAGCCCTGTGGTGTAGAGGAGCTGCACGCCGAGGGCGTCCGAGACGGCGCGCTGGAGCTCCAGCAGATAGGTCGCGTTGGCGCGCCCGATGGGGTTGTCGAGGAACAGCGTGCCGGCGTACCGGTGTTTGTCCCGGCCCCTGTCGTTGCTCCTGAGCGCCGCCATCGTGCAGTACAGGGCGATGGCCGCGGTGAGCAGCTGTCCACCGGAGAACACGTCGCCCATCTGACCGACGGGGACCCGCTCGGCCCGCAGTACGGCGTCCGGCTTGAGGATCTCGACGGCGACGCCCTTGGGCTGGAGGGCCGCGCCGACCCCGCGCAGCAGCAGTGACATGCCGTCGCGCCGCAGATCGGAGTTCTTCTTCACGGCGGCCCGGGTCGCCTCGTCGATGACCTCGCCGAGCCGCTCGGTGAGGGTGCTCTGGTCGGGCTCCTCGAAGCGGATGCGCAGGAACTCCTGGCCGGACCACTCGCCGAGTCCCTCGGGCAGCCGGGAGAGCCGCTGGGCCGAGCGCAGGGTGGCGAGCGCGGACTCGACGAGCCCGCGCAGCCGGTCCACGATCGAGTCCCTGTTGCGCTCCAGCTGCTCCAGCTCGTCGGTCAGGACACGCAATCGGGGCGCGAAGGCGTTCGCCCACTTCTGCGCGTGCTCGGGCAGCGCGGCGGCGGGCAGCTCACGGATCTGCTGGCGGGCCGGGGTGCGGACCTGCTCGTAGCGCGTGGCGTTGGCGTGCCGGACGAGGATGTCACTGGCCTCGCGGACGGCGGACTCGGCGGCGGACAGGTCGGCGGCGCAGCCGCGCAGCGAGCGGCGGGCGTCGGCGGCCGACTGACGGGCCTCCTCCGGGGTGCCGGGGTAGGGCTCCGTCTCCTCCGGCTCCTCCTCGGGGGTGTGTTCGCGCAGTAGGTCCCTGAGCATGGCGGCGATCTCGTCGAAGCCGCCGGCCGCGTCCTCGGCGGCGCGGTGGTCGGCCAGGAGTTCGGCGTGGGCCTCGCGGGACCTGCTCAACGCCTCGGTGCGGGAGGCGAGTTCGGTCGTCGCGGTGCGCAGCAGCGCCTGGGCGTGCTCGGCGTCGCGGGGCTGAAGCTCCTCGGGCAGCTCGGTGTGGGTCCCGCCGTCCTCGGGGGCGTGCCGCTCGGTCTCGCCGCGCAGCCGCCCGAGCTGCTCGCTCGCGGTGGACACACGGGTCTCCAGGAGCTGCACCAGCTCCTCCGCACGTGCGGCGGCGGCCTGCCGGGACGGCCCGTCGGAACCGTCGGGCGACTGGAGCAACTGCTCCGCGCGCGTGCGGACCTTGTTGCTGAGCCGGTCCAGCTCGGTGCGGGCCCCGCTCTCGTCGCTCTCCGCGCGGGCCTGCTCGGCCCGCAGGTCCGCGCCGACGCCGACCTTCTCGTACAGCTGGGAAGCCGCCCGGTAGGCCTCTCGGAGGGCGGGCAGGGACGTCTTGGACGCGTCCGTCCCGTCTTCCGGTACGTCGTCGGGGGCGCCGGCGATCTCGGCGCGTTCGGCGCGCAGCGCACGCGCGGTGCGGCGGGCGTCGTCGGCGGCGCGCTGGGCGCCCCGGCGGTCCTCGTCGGCGGCGCGGGCGCGCTCCAGGCAGGTCTGGGCGCGGGCCTCCGACTCGGCGGCCTCGTCGGCTAGTTCGCGCACCTTGACCTGCCAGCCGGCGCGTTCGCGCAGCCGGAAGGCGAGGCCGGCCAGGGCGTCGGCGGCTCGCCTGGCCTTCTGCGCGGCCTCCTGGCGCTCGTCGCGCACCTGGGCCGCCTCGGCGGCGATCTCGTCGGCCTCCGCGCGCGCGGTACGCGCCTCGGACAGCTCGGCCTCGGACTCCTCGGCGAACGCGCGTGCCTCCCCGGCGGACCGGGCCAGTTCGGTGAGCCGCCCGGCGGGACAGCCGGTACGCCAGGAGGACAGCCGGGCGGCCAGCTCCCGGTCCTTGCCGAGCCGCGCGGCGAGGCGGCGGATGTCGTCGTCCCGCTCGGTCGCCCGCGCGCGCAGCGCCTGCCGTTCCTCGTCGGCGGCGTGCTCGTCGTGCATGGCCGGGTTCGGCGGGACGAGGAAGACGTCTGCGCTCTGCGCGTCGGCCGCCGGGGTCGGCGCCAGCAGGGCGGCGGCCGTACCGACGGCCACGGCCGAACGGGGCAGCAGCGCGGCTTCACCGAGCGCCTCCCGCGCGCGTGCGTGCGAGGCGGGGTCGGTGATGATCACGCCGTCGACCAGTTCGGGCCGCGCGGCGAGCACGCGCGCGTGGTCGGCGGGGTCGACGGCCTGCGCGAGGTAGCGCCAGCCGGGCAGGGCGGGGATGCCGTGCTCGCCGAGGAACTCGACCGTGGCCAGCACGTCCGGGCCGGGCGGCAGCAGTCCCCCGTCACCGAGCGCGCCGAGGATGCGGGAGTCGTCGGCGGCCGCCGTCCGCAGCTCGAAGAGCTGCCGTTCGGCGGAGGAGACGGCGTCGTCGAGGAGGTCGCGCAGTTCGTCGGCGCAGCGGTCCAGGTCCTCGGGGGTCAGCAGGGAGCCGTCGTCCGGCTCGCCGTTCTGCCGTGGCTGCGGGATCCGGGGGCGGGCGCCGCCGCCGGTCAGCCCGAGCAGCTCCGCGAGCCGTTCCTCGCCCGCCAGGGACTCGGCGAGCCGCAGCTCGGCCTCGTGGGAGCGGTGCGCGGCCGCCGCCGCGTCGGCGGCCCGGGCCGCGGTGAGCTCGGCGCGGGACTCCGCGGAGGCGGCCTCGCGCGCGTGCTCGGCGGCCCTGCGTGAGGCGTCACGCGCGGTGTCCCAGGCGGCGACGGCGGTCTTCTCGGCGTCGCTGGCGGCGAGGGCCGCGCGGGCGGGGTCGGCGTCGGGCGCGCTGTCGTCGAGCCAGCCCGCGCGTACGGCCTCGGCGGTCTCCTGCTCGACCTCGGCGAGGCGCTGGCGCAGGTGTCCGACCTCGCTGCGGGCGCGCTGGGCGTCGGTGGCGGCGGACGTCGAGTCCCGGTGTGCGGACTCGCCGACCTCCTGGAGTGCCGCCGAGCGCTCCTCCTCCTCGTTGGCGAGCGCCTCGGCGTTCTCGGCGGCGGCGTGCAGGGCCCGTACGAGGTCGACGGCGGCCCTGGCGCGGGCGGCGAGCGCGGGGGCGGCGTCGCGTTCGGCCTCCTGGATCGCGGCGGAGACGCGCGCGACCCGGTCGGCGGCGGCGCGATGGCGCAGCACGGCCTCGGCGGCCTGCCAGGCGGAGTGCAGGGTGCGGGCGTCGGCGAGTTCGCGCTTCTGTGCGGCGGCGGACTTCTCGGCGCCGGCGAGCGCCAACGAGGCATGGCGGTAGGCGAGTTCGGCGGCGATGAGCGCGCTGCGCTCGCGCGCGCTCTCGGAGTGCGTGACGGCGTAGGCGGCGGCCGTGACCCGCTGGGCGAGATCACCGGCCCGCGCCTTCTCCCGCAGGCCGCGCGAGGACAGCCGCCGGGCCAGCGCGCGGGTGCGGCGCTCGGCGCCGGCGTGGATGTCACGCGCGCGTGCCCGCGCCTCGGCGGCCTCGACGATCCGCCCGAGCAGGTCCACCGAACCGGCGGTGAAGTCCCGTTCGGCGATCAGCTCGGCGCGGCGGCCCAGCTTGTTGCCGAAGCCGCTGACCAGGTCGGCGAGCCCGTCGGTGTCCCGTGTGTCGGTCACCGCGCGCAGCAGCAGGTCGGTGAAGTCGGAGTCCTTCTTGACCGCGAAGAGGCCGGCGGCCTCACCCTCGTCGGCGTTCATCTCCCGCTGGTAGCGGAAGAGTTCGGGGTCCAGGCCCAGCTCGCCGAGGTGCTCGATCCACCGGTCGTGGATCTCCTCCCAGTGCACCTCCAGGTGCGGATACGCCTTCCCCGCCTCGGTGATGGCGTCCCGGAACCCCTTCATGGTGCGCCGCCGCCCCTGCGCGCCGGAGGCGCCCTCGACGGGCGGGCGGACGGCGGTGGACTCGGCGACGGGCAGGTTGTCCAGGCTCAGCCCGGGCCCGGGCCGGAACGAGTACCAGGCCTCCGCGAACTTCCGCGGATCGTTGGACACCTGCCGCCCGCGCCACTCGCTCGCCTTGCCGACGACGACACACTCGCCGGTGAGCACGTGCTGCCACTCCAGCGCCACGTGTCCGCAGTCGTCGGCGAGCAGGAACTTGCGGAGCACGCCGGAGCTGGCGCCGCCGAGCGTGTTGCGGTGGCCCGGCAGCATCACCGAGAAGATCAGCTTGAGCAGGACGGACTTGCCGCCGCCGTTCTCCAGGAAGAGCACGCCCGCGGGCGCCGGCCGGCGCGGCGGGCCGACCGGCTCCTCCTCGAAGAACTCCGCCTGAGTGGGGGCGGGGTCGGGCACGATGTCGCCCACGCCCCGCAGGTCAAGCACGGTGTCGGCGTAGCGCGCACCGGCAGGCCCGATGGAGTAGAGGCGGACCCGGGACAGCTCGTACATGGCGGACTCTCGTAAGTCTTCGGCAGATCGGGGGGAGGCGCTTCAAAAGCTCAGGGGCCCGAAGGCCCATGAGCCCCGAAGCTCGGTGGCTCGGTGGCTCGGTGGCTTCAGGAGTGGAACGGCAAGCCGGCGTCGGCCACCAGGTCCAGGTCCTCGGTCTCCTCGGCGGGCAGCAGCGTCGGAGAGCCGTCGGTGACCGGGACCACGCCCAGCTCCAGCAGCTCGGCCATGGCGGCACCGCCCGCCATGTCACGCACCTGGAGTTGATAGCGGGCGGTCGTCCGGTAGGTACCGCCGCTGTCGTCACCGGTCCGCTGGAGGAAGCCGGAGTCGGTGAGGAACGCGACGGCCTTGCCGACGATGCCGGTCGTCGAACCGGCGAGTCTGCGGGCGTCCTTGGTGGCGCCGGTGGAGCTGCGTCTGGCCCAGATCCGCCAGGCGGCCTCCAGGCCGGGCGCGTCGGTGGCGGGGTCGGTGTTCTCGCCCTGCTCGTCCGCCCGCTCCTCCAGCCGGCGGCAGGCCTGGCGTACGAAGGCGTCCACTCCGTTGACGCTGACCCGGCCGATGTAGCCGTCGTCGGCCAGGTCCTCGGGCCGGGGGAACGCCATCGCGGCGACGGAGAGGTGCGCGAGCCCGTGCAGGAACCGGTCGCCGCCGTCGGCGGACGTACGACGCGCGTAGTCCCCCATCCGCACGGCGAACACCGAGTCCTCGGCCGCGGTCACCGCCATCCCCGCGCGCGGGGAGACCTCCAGCACGATCAGCCCGAGTCCGGTGGCCACGGCGTCGGCGAGCCGTGCGAACGCCGGGTCCTCCCGGTACCGCCGCAGCAGCTCGGCGTACTCCTGGTCCCGCGCGGGCTGCAGCTTGGGCATCAGCCCGAAGGCGACGAGCCGCGCCGCGTCGGCGGCGTCGGCGGGGGTGACGGCGGCGTTCGCCGCCGGGGCGGGGGCCTCCGTGTCGCTCCACTCGACCTGCTCGGTCACAGCTTCGGCTCCTTGGTGTTCTCGTGCTCGTGCTCGTCCACTCGGTTCCCGACCCGGCTCACGCAGCCTCCGTGCGGTCCGCCGCCATCCCCGCGGCGTCCAGCAGGGCGGTGCCGACGATGAGATCGGCTCCGCCGAACCCCGGGTCGTCCAGTTCCTTGCCGTCGTCCACGGCGAACAGCAGTTTCTCCTCGCCCTGGCGGTAGGCGGTGCCCACGGCCGGGCTGGCGGCGTGCACGGCCAGCAGTGCCACCAGGTAGGCGAGTTCCTCGCCGTCCTTGGCCCGCGCCTCCTCGAGCAGTCCCGACAGCCGTCGTGGCGCGTCCGCCGGCAGATCGAGCAGTTCCTTGGCCATCGCCAGCTGTCCCTCGCTGAACCGGCTGTCGTCCGGCGTCGCGATGAGGTCCGGCTCCGGCATCTCCGCGCCCAGGTGCTCCCGCTCCACCGGCGGCGTCAGCAGCAGGTCGACGAGGTCGCCCACGCGCACCGACACCGGCGTGCGCAATCCGGTCCCGTGGGCGAAGAACGCGTCGGTGACCCGGACCGCCTGCTCCAGCGGCAGCGGCAGCACGGGGGTGACGAGGTGCCCGTAGAGGTCGATCCCCGACGAGGTCATGGGCGTGGCGAAGGCCTGGCGGTCCTGCTCGGCACGGAACAGCGGGCCGGCCTCCAGCAGCCGGGACTGCAACTGGGTGTGCCGGCGGATGCAGTCCTTCACGATGTCGACCAGCTCGGCGGCCCGCCGCTTGTTCTCCGCGTCCTCGATCTCGTCCCGTGCCTTGCGGATGTTGGTGAGGATCGCGTTCTCGTGGCGGTAGCGGTCGGCGACGTGGTCGAGAGCCTCGGCGATCATGTCGGGGACGGCGTTGAGCCAGTCCACCGCGCGCACGTTGCGCCGGGTCGCCTCCAGGGCGCGGCGCAGGGTCTCCGAGTACTGCACGGTGCGGTAGCGGGCCTGTTCGGCGGCCAGCTGGGCGTCGGCGAGCCGGCCGCGCCGGATGAGCACCTCGAGCTTGACCTCGGCGGCGATCTGCGCGCTGGTGACGTCGGTGTCGAGGGCGCCGACGAGGACGTTGACCGCCTCGTCGGTGGTGCGGAGGTAGACCGCGCCGCCGTAGCCGGGGACCTCTTCGATCAGCTTGAAGTCGTAGTCGCGGCGCACGTACGTGCCGTCCGGCGCGAACGTGCCGTACACGGCGCGGAAGCCGCGGTCGACGCTGCCGACGTTGATCAGGTTCTCCAGCACCCAGCGGGCCACCCGCTCGTGCTCGGCGACGGGCCGCCGCGGGGCCTGCGCGGCGATGCGCGGCATGAGGCGGGCCACTATCTGGTCGTGGTCGGCTCCGGTGTCGAAGTCCATGTTGAGTGTGACGAGGTCGATGGCGGCGAGGGCGATCTCCGCCATGCCGTAGACCGAGTACTCACCGGCGAGGTTGGCCTTGCGGGCGTCGAGGTCGTGGATCGGCGCGGTGCAGGCGAGCGCGCGCAGCCGCCGCGCCAGCCCCTCGTCGGCCGCCGGGCCCGGAGCGGGGCGCGGCGCCGCGCTGAGCTGGGGCGGAACACGGTCCGTCGACGCAGGCGAAGTCACGGTGCACAGACTAGGTCCTCGGTCTGACATCGACCCAAACGGCGCGGATCGCCTCCGGCGGCACGGCCGGACGGCCACGGGTCGTTCTCCGGCTGCGGGCCGGTGGGACCGGTCGCGCAGTTCCCCCGCCCTATGGGGCGCTGTCGCCCTCGACCTTTCGCCGGTAGGCCTTGAGCACGCGATCCGACGAGTCGGCCAGGTAGACGGCCAGCAGCCGCTCGGCCTCCTCCGCGTCCCGCGCTTCCAGGGCCTGGAGGATCTGGCGGTTGCGCTGGAGGTAGGGCTCGTGCAGTCGGCGCGGCTCGTCGACGAGGTGGAAGGCGAGGCGCAGCTCGGCGAAGACGCTGCGCATCAGCTCGTCGGTGCGCACGCTGCCGGCCAGGGCCACCAGTTCGCGGTGGAAGTGGAAGTTGGCGGTACCCAGTCCTTTCCAGTCACTCTCGACGGCCGCGACCTGTCCTTCGGTGACGCTCGCACGGAGGCCGTCCAGTGAGTACGGCGACTCCCCCAGCCCCCGTACGACGGCGCACTCGACGAGCGCGCGCGTGCGGTAGATGTCCTCGACGTCCTCGACGGTCAGGACCCGGACGAACACGCCCCGGTTCAGCTCGTGGACGAGCAGGCGCTCGTGGGTGAGCAGCCGGAACGCCTCGCGCAGCGTGTTGCGGGAGACGCCGAGCGCCCCGCCGATGCTGTCCTCCGACAGCCGCGTCCCGGGCGGGAAATAGCCCTCGGCGATGCGGCTTCTGAGGATGTCCGAAACCCGTTCGGCCGTGCTCGTGCGGGCCAGGAGGGCACGGTCGTCGGCCAGTCCCGCCAGCTGCTCTGCCATGCCCGGAATTCAACCGCAGACACGAGAACGAAACAACATGGGTATTGAAGGATCGTTCAACGATCCTCTACCTTCCTTTCATGGCACCGCCCGTCCCCGCCGCGGCGACCGCCTCCGCACGGCACAGCTCAGTCCCCGCACCCTCCGTCCTCCCTCAGCGAGGTGCCCCATGAGCACGCCCCCTCCACCCCGGACCCCGGCCACCGACACCCGCCCCGCCGTCTCCGCTCCCGCCTCCGGCACCGCTCCCGACGACGGCGCTCTGGCCTGGCTGCGGGCCCTCGGTCCGCGCGGCCGCCGCGCCTTCGCCGGCGCGTTCGGCGGCTACGCCCTCGACTCCTACGACTACTTCACGCTGCCGCTGAGCATGGTCGCGCTGGCGGCCTACTTCGGCCTGGACAGCGGCCAGACCGGCCTGTTCACCACCGTCACCCTGGTCGCCTCGGCGATCGGCGGCGCCGTGGCGGGGGTGCTGGCCGACCGGATCGGCCGGGTCAGGGCCCTGATGATCACGGTGATCACGTACGCGGTCTTCACCGTCGCCTGCGGCTTCGCGCCCAGCTACGAGACGCTGCTGGTCTTCCGGTCCCTCCAGGGCCTCGGTTTCGGCGGCGAATGGGCGGTCGGCGCGATCCTGGTCGCCGAGTACGCGAGCGCGAAGCACCGGGGTCGCACCCTCGGCGCGATCCAGAGCTCGTGGGCCGTCGGCTGGGGCCTCGCGGTAGTGGCGTACACGCTGGTCTTCTCGTTCTTCGGCGACGACGTCGCCTGGCGCGTGATGTTCTGGACCGGCGCCCTGCCCGCGCTGCTCGTGGTGTGGATGCGGCGCCGGGTACAGGACGCGCCGGAGGCCACGGCCGCCCGTGAGCAGAGCGCTGAGAAGGGCTCGTTCCCGGCGATCTTCAAAGGGCCGCTGCTGCGGACCACGCTCTTCGCCGGCCTGCTCTCCACCGGTGTGCAGGGCGGCTACTACACCCTGGCGACCTGGGTGCCGACGTATCTGAAGTCGGAGCGGGGCCTGTCGGTGGTCGGCACCGGCGGCTATCTGACCTTCCTGATCTCGGGGGCCTTCCTCGGCTACCTCACGGGCGGCTACCTCACCGACCGGCTGGGCCGGCGCCGCAACATCTGGCTGTTCGCCCTGCTGTCCGCGGTGTGCATCCTGGCGTACGCGAACATCCCGAGCGGCGCGGACACCCTGCTCCTCGTGCTCGGTTTCCCGCTCGGGTTCTGCATGTCGGCGATCTTCAGCGGCTTCGGCTCCTACCTGAGCGAGCTGTACCCGACGGCCCTGCGCGGCACCGGACAGGGCTTCACCTACAACACCGGCCGCGCCGTGGGCGCCGTCTTCCCCACCACGGTCGGCTTCCTCGCCGACAGCTGGGGTGTGGGCGGCGCGCTGGTGTTCGGCGCGATCGGCTACGCCATCGCCGCCCTGGCGCTGCTGGGGCTGCCGGAGACCCGCGGGAAGGAACTGGAGTGAACCGTCCGATCCTCACGCAGGACAGCCGTCCGCCCCTCGTCGACGACCGTCCCGTCACCCTCCTGGACGAGCACGCGCACGCGTGGAGCCCCGCCACCGCCCGGGCCCGCTTCCGGGCGGGCCTGGCGGGCCCCACGGCCGGGGTCGCGGGCGGCCACACCCAGGTCAACCTGATCTCGGTGCCCGCGGACTGGGCGTACGACATGCTCCTGTTCTGCCAGCGCAACCCCAAGCCCTGTCCCGTCCTCGACGTCACGGACGCCGGCTCCTGGACGACCGTCCTCGCCGAGGGCGCCGACCTGCGCACCGATCTGCCGCGCTACCGGGTCTGGGCGGACGGGGAACTGGTGGACGAGCCGACGGACGTGCGCGCGTACTGGCGTGACGACCTGGTGTCGTTCCTGATCGGGTGCAGCTTCACCTTCGAGTGGGCGCTGTCCGGGGCGGGCGTCCCGATCCGGCACGTCGAGCAGGGGCGCAACGTCCCGATGTACGTGACGAGCCGCCGGTGCCGGCCCGCGGGGCGGCTGCACGGCCCCATGGTGGTGTCCATGCGTCCGGTGCCGCCGCAGCACCTCGCGGCGGCCATCCGCGAGAGCAGCCTGCTCCCGGCGGTGCACGGCGGCCCCGTACACTGCGGCGATCCGTCGGGACTGGGCATCGACGACCTCGGCCGGCCCGACTTCGGGGACCCGGTGGAAGCCGCGCCGGACGACATCCCGGTGTTCTGGGCCTGCGGCGTGACCCCGCAGGCCGCGGTGATGGCCTCGCGCCCGCCGTTCGCCCTCACCCACGCCCCGGGACAGATGTTCCTCACCGACGCCCGCGACGAGCAGTACCGCGTGGCGTGAGAACGAGATACGAAGGAACCATGACCGCGACGACCGCGATCGATCTGAACGCCGACCTCGGCGAGGGCTTCGGCCGCTGGGAGCTGACCGACGACGAGCGGCTGCTGTCCGTCGTCAGCAGCGCCAACGTGGCCTGTGGCTTCCACGCGGGGGACCCGGTCACCATGCGCCGGGTGTGCGACCTGGCGGCCGAGCGGGGTGTGACGATCGGCGCGCAGGTCTCCTACCGGGACCTGGCCGGGTTCGGGCGGCGCGCCATGGACGTGCCGCCCGACGAACTGGCCGCCGAGGTGGCGTACCAGATCGGCGCCCTGGAGGTGTTCGCCCGGGCGGCGGGCGCGCGCGTGGCGTACGTGAAGCCGCACGGCGCGCTCTACAACCGGGTCGTGCACGACGAGGAACAGGCCGGCGCGGTGGTCGACGGGGTGCTCCTCGTCGGCGCCGCGCTGCCCGTGCTCGGGCTGCCCGGCTCACGCCTGCTGGTGCGGGCCCGGGAGGCGGGGCTCCCTGCCGTCCCGGAGGCCTTCGCGGACCGCGCGTACACCGAGGAGGGCACGCTCATGCCCCGTGGGCGGGCCGGGGCCGTGGTCACCGACCCGGACGCCGTCGTGGAACGGTCGGTGCGCCTGGCCCGCCTCGGACAGGTCACCTCCCACGCGGGGTCGTCCATCGAGGTGCACGCGCGTTCGCTGTGCCTGCACGGCGACACGCCCGGCGCGGTGGAACTGGCCCGCCGGGTCCGGCGTGGGCTGGAGGAGTCGGGCGTACGGGTGGAGGCCTTCGTATGAGCGTGCGTGTCCTGCCCGTCGGCGACGACGCCCTGCTCGTCGAGCTGGCGTCGGGCGCGGAGGCCGAGGCCCTGCACGCCGAACTGCTGCGTCGCCGCGCGGCGGGCCTGCTCGGTGCCCGCGAGATCGTCCCGGCGGCCCGCACCGTCCTCCTGGACGGCCTGAGCGACCCCGGCCGGCTGGCGTCCGAGCTGGCCGCGTCGGACGTTCCGCCCGCTCCCCCGCGTGAGCAGGCGGCCGTGGAGATCCCGATCCGGTACGACGGTCCGGACCTGGCCGAGGTCGCCGCCCACTGGGGCGTCCCCGAGGAGGAGGTCGCTCGCATCCACGCGGGCACCGAGTTCCGGGTCGCCTTCTGCGGGTTCGCGCCCGGCTTCGGCTACCTGACCGGCCTGCCCCCGCGCTACGACGTGCCACGCCGGGCCACCCCGCGCACCGCCGTGCCGGCCGGTTCGGTGGCGCTGGCCGGGCCGTACACGGGTGTGTACCCACGTGCGTCGCCGGGCGGCTGGCAGCTGATCGGCAGCACGGACGCGGTGCTCTGGGACCACGCGCGCGTGCCGGCCGCGCTGCTGTCGCCGGGCACCCGCGTGCGCTTCGTCCCGATGGGACCGGCGGGACCTGTGGGCGGCACCTCATGAGCGACCGCGCTGTCTCCGTCGTCCGCGCCGGGGCGCTCACCACGGTGCAGGACCGGGGCCGCCCTGGGCACGCGCATCTCGGCGTGCCCCGTTCCGGCGCCCTCGACGCGCCCGCGGCGGCCCTCGTCAACCGGCTGGTGGGCAACCCGCCCGACGCGGCCGTCCTGGAGACGACGCTCAACGGCTGCGCCCTCAGGCCGCGTTCCGACATGACCGTCGCGGTCGGCGGCGAGCCGTGCCGGGTCACGGTGGACGGCCGGCCGGTCGCCTGGGGCGCGCCCGTACGGGTACGCGCCGGGACCCTCCTGGACATCGGACCGGCCGACTCCGGGGTACGCACCTACGTGGGCCTGGCCGGCGGCATCATCGTCGAGCCGGTCCTCGGCAGCCGGTCCACGGACCTGCTCTCGGGGCTCGGGCCCCCGCCGCTCACGGACGGCTCCGTCCTGCCGCTGGGGCGCGAACTCGTCCCGCACGCGCGCGTGGACGTCGCCCCGCAGCCTGCGCCTCCGGCCGAACTCGTCCTCCGGGTGACGCTCGGCCCACGGGACGACTGGTTCACGCCGGACGCGCTCCGCGCCTTCACCTCGCGGACGTTCCTCGTGTCCTCGGCGAGCAATCGCATCGGGCTGCGCACCGAGGGGCCCGCCCTGGAGCGTGCGCGCAGCGGTGAACTGGCGAGCGAGGGCATGGTCCTGGGCGCCGTACAGGTTCCGCCCGCCGGCCGGCCGGTGGTCTTCCTGGCCGATCACCCGACCACCGGGGGCTACCCGGTGATCGGGGTCGTCCGCGCGGTCGATCTCGCTGCGGCGGCCCAGGCCGTGCCCGGAACGCCGGTCCGCTTCGTGGCCGTACGCAGAAGGTGACGCGGAAGGTGACGCAGAAGCCGCCACCTTCCGCTTCGACCGCTCCGGACTTCAGGCGGCGTCCGGCTGCCGTTCCGCCACGGAGAGCGCGGCGAGCGCCGCGGACACCGCCGCGGAGGCCCGCAGATCGAGACGGGCGCTCGTCCCCCGCGCGCGGTGCCGCAGCTCGTCGGCGGCCAGCGTGAGCAGTTGCGGGAGCAGGTCGGTGCAGCGCCGGGCCACCCAGCCGGTGCCCGCGGTCGCCAGCCACCACAGGCTCGCCGAGGTCGTCGGCGCCGGGAATTCGGGCTCGGGCGAGGGCGGGGGCCCGGTCGCGAGGCCCGCCTCGGCGAGCACCGCGTGGAAGCGCACGGCCAGTTGCCGGTGTCCCCGCTCCCCGGGGTGGAGCCGGTCCGCGCTCCACATGGCCCGGTCCGTCAGCCAGGCGCCCTCCGCGGCGTGCAGGTGGACGGCGCCGTACCGTTCGGAGAGCGCGTGGACGACGGCGTTGACGGCGCGCTGCCGCCGGGCCAGTGGCCGGGCGAGAGCCCCGGGCAGCCCGAGGGTGCCGCCCGGGTCGGGCAGGCACGCGGTGAGCAGGACCGCGCCCTGCTCGGCGAAGGCGCCGTAGACCGTGTCGAGCCGGGCGGCCACAGCGTGGAGGTCGAAGGTGCAGCGCAGGGTGTCGTTGACGCCGACGACCACGGAGACGACGTCGGGCCGCAGTTCCAGCCCGGCCGGGAGCTGCCGTTCCAGCACGTCCCGCGTCTGCGCGCCGCTGACCGCGAGATTGATGAACTCAACGCGCTCCCCGGGCGCCACGGCCGCGTCGCTCCCCGCGCCCGCCTCGGTCCCCGCGAGGCCTTCGACCCCCTCGGCCCCTGCGGTCCCCACAAGCGCCTCGACCCCCGCGATCCCGTCAGTCCCTCCAAGCCCTCCAAGCCCCTGAGGTCGCGCAAGCACCTCGGTCCCCGCAAGCGCCTGGATCTCCGCGGTCCCCGCGAATCTCTCCGTTCCCGCGAGCCCCTCGGTTCCCGGGAGCCCATCGCCCTCCGAGGACCCCGCAACCGCCTCGACCCTGGCAAATCCCTGGGGCCCCACAAGCCCCTCGGTTCCCGCAAGCCCCTCGCCCTCCGCGAGCCCCGCGGCCCCGACCGCCCGCGCGGCGCCGTCGTTCGCGCCGATCAGGCCCTGGGCGAGCAGTGCGGCCCAGCCGCGCCATCGCTCGCCCACGGGGTCGCCCACGCCCTCGGTGAGCGAGTCTCCGAGGGCGACGAAGCGGACGCGTCTCATCCGAGGCCTCCGGGCGCGAAGGGACGCACAGGTGCGGTCACCGGGGCCGGGGCCGGGACCGTCGCGTCGTGCGCCGTGAGGAACGCGTCGACCGCCGTACCCCAGCCGAAGCACTCCGCACGCGCGCGTGCGGCCTCCCGGCGGGCCGCGAGGGGTCGCTCCAGGAGGTTCTCCACGGCGTCCGCGAACGCCTCCCCCCCGGTCGGCCGCCGTGGCCCCCGCGGCGCCGATCACCTCGGGGAGCGCCGAGGAGGCGCTCGCGACGACAGGGGTACCGCACGCCATGGCCTCCAGGGCGGCGAGCCCGAACGTCTCGGCAGGCCCAGGGGCCAGACACACGTCGGCCGAGGCCTGCAGGGCCCCCAGCGCGCCGCGGTCGGAGACATGCCCCAGGAACGTCACGGGCAGCCCGCGCTCGCGGGCCCGCTGCTCCAGCCGCGGCCGCAGCGGTCCGTCGCCCGCGACGACCAGGACCACCCGCGCACCGCGCCGCAGCAACGCCTCCAGGGCGTCCAGCGCCGTGCCGGGCCGCTTCTCCACGGACAGACGGGTGCACATCACCAGCAAGGTCTGGTCCTCGCGCGCGTGACGGGCCCGCAGCCCGGCGTCGTACAGGGCGGGGTGCCGTTCGACGAGGTCGACGCCCAGCGGCGCCCGCACGACGTTCCGCGCCCCGATCCGTACGAACTCCCGCTCGGCGAACTCGGTGGTGCACACCACGCGCGCGTACGTGTGCGCCGTGCGGAGGTTGAGCGCGTCGGCGGCGCGCCGGGCCGCGCCTTCCGGCACACCCCAGGTGCGCAGGACGCCGTCGGCGGTCTCGTGGGAGACCATCACGGCGGGGACCCTGGCGCGCCGCGCCCACCTGCCGGTCCAGCGCAGTGTCGTACGGTCGGAGACCTCCAGACGGTCGGGGGCGAGTTCCTCCAGCAGGCGGGCGACCCGCCGTTTGTCGGTGAGGACGCGGTAGCCGCCGGTGCCGGGCAGCAGCGGCCCCGGCAGGGTGATCACCCGCCCCTGCTCGGTCCGGCGGTCGCTCTCCCGCTCGCCGGGCACGATCAGGACCGGGTCGTGGCCGGCCGCGCGATAGCCCTTGCCGAGTTCACGCAGCGCCGTGCGCAGGCCGCCCGAGGCGGGGGCGACGAAGTTGGCGAGCCGCACGATCCGCAGCGGCCCGGCACTCGTGCAGGTGGGGCGGGCGGGGCCGTTGCCACCGTCGGGGCCGCTCATGCCGTTCGGGCCGCTCATGCCGTCGGGGCCGCTCATGCCGCCACCGCCGGTCGACGCGCGGCGAGCACGTCCTCGTAGTGGCCGATGAGCCGGTCGCCGACGGCGGCCCAGGTGCGTCCCTCGACCGTGGCCCGCCCGGCGGCGCCGTAGGCGGCCCGCCGCGCGGGGTCGGCCACCAGCGCCGCCACCGCGTCCCGCACGACGGCGGCGTCCCGGGGCGGGACGAGCAGGCCGGTACGCCCTTGCGCGACCAGGTCCAGCGGGCCGCCCGCGGCGGGCGCGACCACCGGCACACCGCTGGCCATGGCCTCCTGCACGGTCTGGCAGAAGGTCTCGAAGGGGCCGGTGTGCACGAACACGTCCAGCGAGGCGAAGATCCGGGCGAGTTCGTCGCCGGTGCGGTTGCCCAGGAAGACCGCGCCCGGCAGGGTCTCCTCCAGGCCGGGCCTGCTCGGCCCGTCGCCCACCACCACGACCCGCACGCCCGGCAGCCCGCAGACGCCGGACAGCAGCTCGACGTGCTTCTCGGGGGCGAGCCGTCCGACGTAGCCGACGAGCAGCTCGCCGTTCGGGGCGAGCGCGCGGCGCAGTGCCTCGTCGCGGCGGTCGGGACGAAAGCGCAGGGTGTCCACGCCCCGCGGCCACAGCTTCACCCGGGGGACACCGTGCGTGTCCAGGTCGTGCAGGGCCGCGCTGGAGGGGGCGAGGGTGAGGTCGGCGGCGGCGTGGACGGACCGTATCCGGCGCCAGGCGGCTGCCTCGCCGGCGCCCATGTAGGTGCGGGCGTAGCCGCCCAGGTCGGTCTGGTAGACGGCGACGGCGGGGATACCGAGCCGGGCGGCGGCCGCCATGCCCCGTACGCCGAGGATGAAGGGGCTGGCCAGGTGGACCATGTCGGCCCGGTGCTCGGCGATGGCGGCGGCGACGCGTCGGCTGGGGAGGGCGACGCGGACCTGGGGGTAGCCAGGGAGCGGAAGGGAGGGGACTCGGACGACGGGGCAGGGCGCTTCGGCGTCCGGCCCGGTCCCGGCGGCGGTGGCCGGGGCGACGACGACGGGGGTGTGACCGCGATCGACGAGGTGCCGGGCGGTCTGGAAGGCGCAATGGGCCACGCCGTTCACGTCGGGGGGAAAGGATTCGGTCACGATGACGACACGCATACCCGTGTTGTCGCCGCCCCGGACGTGGACGCGTCAAAGTGGATCTTTCCGGACGACAAACGTCCCGTGAGCGTTGCGCTGCGCAGGACGTAGGCGCGCTACCCGTTCCGCGCAGGTCGGACGGCGTCCATGCCGGTCCGCCCGGCGGGCCATCGGGTGTTCATCTGCCGGGCCGGCCGCCGCCAGGCTCCCCTCGGGCGGCGGCCTGTCCCGACCGTCACATCGCGGACGCGGCGTCCGGTCCGATCCGGCTGCGCACGGCCGTCTGGACCTCCGCCTCCTCGGCCGGATCGGCGGCGAGCCGGCGCAGACGCTCCACGACCCGGGCGTCACCGGTCTCGGCGTGCCGGGCGGCGATCTCGCGGGTGCCCTCCTCGCAGTCCCAGAGGCACTCGACGGCGAAGCCGGTGGCGTAGGACGGGTCGGTGGCAGCCAGTGCGCGGGCGCAGCGCCCGCGCAGATGGGACGAGGCCGTCTCGCGGTAGATATGGCGCAGGACGGGTGCCGCGCAGACGATGCCGAGCCGGCCGGCGCCGTCGACGAGGGTCCACAGGCTCGGCGCGTCGCAGCCCTCGCCGCGTACGGCCTCGCGCAGCGCGCCGAGGACGAGGTCGCTGTCCTGGGTTCCGCCCCGGCAGGCGAGCATGCGGCCGGCCGCGGCGCCCAGGGGGTCGGGCCGGTGGGCCCAGCCGCGGGCCCGGTCGACGGCGGCGACGCTGCGCATGCGCTCGAAGGCGTCGACGGCGGCCTCGACGACGGGCGTCGAGCCGGTGGCCACGGCCTGTTCGATGAGGAGCAGGGCGTCGGGGTCGTTGAAGTCGGCGAGGTAGCGCAGGGCCGTGCAACGGGCTCCCTCGGTGCCGTCCTTGGCCGCCTGCACGATCTCGGCACGGTCCTCGGGCCCGGCCACGGCGGACAGGCAGCGGGCGGCGGGGACGTGGAGCGCGGCTCCGCGTTCGACGCCCTGCTGGGCCCATTCGAAGACGGCCTGGACGCTCCAGCCGGGGCGGGGTCCGCTCGGACTCATCTGACGTTGCCAGCGGTCGAAACAGCCGGCCTCCTGAGCGGCACGCACGCGCGTGGAGACGTACTCGCGGGGATCCTCGGCCCACAGCCGCCAGGGCCGTGGTTCGAAGGCGTCCCGTACGGCGGCGGCGAGTTCGGCCTCGCCCTCGGTATCGGTGGCGAACCGTGCGAGCACGGGTGCCGCGAGGGCGCGCAGACCGGCGTCGTCGTCCCGCAGGGCGAGTTCGTCCAGGGCCCACGCCCAGTTGGCTCCTGAGGCCGCGTACCGGCGCAGCAGGCCCAGGGCCTCCCGCCTGCCGTAGGAGGCGAGGTGGCCGAGGACGGCCAGGGCCAGGCCCGTGCGAGATTCCTCGGTGTCGAAGGAGTCCTCGACATCGAAGAGGTGGGCCTCGATCTCGTCCAGCTCGCCGTGCAGATCGAGGTAGAGACGGGCGTAGTAGAGGGAGCGGTTCTCCACCTGCCAGTCGTGGCGGGGGTCCCGCAGCACACAGTGGTTCAGCGCCGCGAGCGCCTCGGCTCGCGGAGCGGTGAGCGCGTGCAACGTGCCGTCGCCGCGCCCCCTCTGGAGCAGGCCGAGCAGCGTACCGCTGGGCGCTATGACCGGATCGAACATGGGAAACAGCCTCACATCAAGCGTCGACGCAACCGGGGACGTGCATTACCTGGCCGCGTGACAACACGTCGGGGCGCCCGCCGTTTCCTGCTTGCTGTAGACCATTTTCCTCTGCCTCTCGTCGGTGGCCCATGCGGACCGCGTCACGGCCCGCGCGGTGCGGCAACACCTGCCCAGCCATCGCGTCCGTGAATCACGACGTCATGATGACCCGGCTGTTCTACCTGCCGCGACCGAAATTTCCGGCGGCCTTGTACCGCCTCCCCCGTGGTCGTCGATTTACCTGGTCAGGAACTCTCGTTGACCTGCTCGCAACCGTCGGCTCAGTGCACGCCGAACAGGTCGAGCAGCTCCGCCCTGCCGAACATGCGAGCGGTGTCGACGGCCGACGGGGTCCCCTGGGAGGGGTCGGCGCCGGCCTCCAGCAGGACCTTGATGACGTCCGTCTCGCCCTTGAAGGCCGCCCCGGCGAGCGGGGTCTGACCTCGGTCGTTGATCCGGTCGGCCTCGGCGCCGCGGGCCAGCAGGGCCCGGACCGCGTCGGCGTGGCCGTGGTACGCGGCGAGCATCACCAGGGAGTCGCCGCGGTCGTTGGTGAGGTTGGCCGGAACGCCCGCGTCGACGTACGCCACGAGTTCCTCGGTCCGGCCCCCGCGGGCCAGATCGAAGATCTTGGTCGCCAGCTCCACGACCTCGGGGTCGGGGCCTTCGCTCATCGGCCGGTCCGCCTCTCCACTCAACCGTTCAGGTGAATCGCCAGCGTACTGGCTCGTCGCAAACATGGCCGGTCCCGTCGGCGGCAAAGATCACGGGCAGACCCGTTCGACGCAACTCTCCTGCTCAGGCAGCCCACCAGGCCTTCCGCCAGCTGGGGGAAAACGGCCGTTTTTCACTCAGTTGCACCTTTTGTAGTATGGATACATCCTGTGATCCTGGAAGTACTCATGGTGACTGTCCCCCGCGAACCAGGAGAACCCAAATGATCCTGTCCATGTCAGGCGTAGTCCTGCTCGGCATCATCGTCTTCCTCTTCTTCCGCAAGGACGGGCTCAAGGCGTCGCACGCCGTGGTCTCGGCCCTGTTCGGCTTCTACATGGCCAGTACGGCCATCGCCCCGAGCATCAAGGCAGGCGGCGAGAGCCTGGCGAGCCTCCTCGGCGGCATCAAGTTCTGACGCCGCCCGTCCCGTCCGTACGCACCTCACAGGAGACAGCAGTGGCCCGGCGCCCCCTTCCCAGCATCCTGAGCACAGGCAGCGCACAGATCGCCCGGAGCCGGGAGCTGGCCCGGACGGCGGCCGACAGCGCCACCGATGTCCTCCATCCGCTGATCACGATCACCCGCGGACTGCGCCGGCTGGCCTCGGCCGGGCGGCGCAGGTGGGCCGAGACCCCCAGGGACAAGCGCGGGCCGCTGCTGTTCCTGGTGGCCTCGTTGATCCTGGTCGTGGTGCTGGTGCCGTACGGCCCGCTGCTCGCCGTCATCACCCTGATGGCGGCAGCGGCCTGGCAGGGCAGGGACCGCACCCCACCGGTTCCCGACGGCCCCGACGAGTCGCAGATCCAGCGACTCCAGGTGCTGTACGAGGCCCTGGTCCCGTACTTCTCGACGGCCGACGACCCCGCTCCCCTGTACGCCCACGGCGGCGACTGGGAGACCGTCTTCCCGACGCTGGAGTTCGACGACTCGGGCCGCGTGGCCCTCCTCGTGATCCGTTACCCCGCGTTCTTCCCGGACGGAGAGGCCGCACCACGCGCACGGATCGAGCAGCTGCTCGCCCGGAAGTCCGGCCGTGGCCGCGAATACCTCTTCGTCTGGGACGAGGAGGGCAACGAACTCACCCTCAGTGTCCTCGGCCCCCTCCCCACCGACTTCGCGGCCCAACGCTTCGTCACCGCCCCCGGCGAGACGGTCCTGGGCTTCACCGACCCCTCCCGGGTCCAGCGCACGCTCCCCCTCGCCCACGGTGAGGACCGGCGCGACGTACCGCCGGTCGTCTGGCGCACCGGCATCCGCTCCACCGAGCCGCACCTGCTGGCGGTCGGCCAGCCCGGCAGCGGCACCTCCACCCTGCTGCGCTCCATCGCCCTGCAGGCCCTCCAGCACGGCGACGTCCTGGTGATCGAGGGCGGCAGCACCGGCGAGTACGCCTGCCTCACCGGCCGGGACGGCGTCCTGGGCGTCGAGGTCGGACTGGCCGGGGCACTGGCCGCCCTGGAGTGGGCGGTGCACGAGACGGAGCGCCGGCTCATCGCCGCCAACCGCGCCCGGCAGGCGGGCGACCCGCCGCCGGACGACACCAGACACCCCCTGTGGATCCTGCTGGACCGCCCCACCGCCTTCACCCACCTGGCCGACACGGACGGCCGCAAGGACCCGCAGTCCCTCCTCCAGGTCCCCCTCCGGCACGGCCGCGCGGTCGGGGTCACGGTGGTGGTGGCCGAGCAGTTCGACGCCCTGGACTCGCTGAGCGACGCCGTACGGCAGCACACCCGCGCGCGGGTCGCGCTCGGGCCGGCGTCGAAGCAGCAGCTGGAGGCGGTCCTCGGCGCGCCCCCGCACACCACGCCCGTCGACCACACACCGCCGGGACGCGGATACGCCCGGCTCGGTTCGGGCCCGGTGCACCGGCTCCAGGTACCGGCGACGCCGGACCCTTACGACGAAGCGACGAGCGACGCGCATCGGCAGGCGGTGCTGGACCTGCTGCCGCCACGCTCCACCCCGGCCGACACGGAGACGTTGCCGCCGGTACCGGCCGAGGTCGTGCTCACCAAACCCGAGGACACGGACGCCGAGGCCACGAAGGCCACGGGCGCCGAGCCCTCGGCGGCCGACACCGTGGGCGCGGAGCAGGTGACCGGGGCGGGCGGGTGACCGCTCCCGCCGGGCGTTCCGCTAGGCGACGAACGTGCGCGGCCCCTCGGCGCCGATCGTCCCCCCGCTCTCCACGATCCGGGCCGCGGCCGCCAGCCGGGCGGCCGCCTCCTCCGCCACCGCGCCTCCCACGGTGAACGGCAGCCGTACATACCCCTCGAAGGCGCCGTCGACGCCGAACCGCGGTCCGGACGGCACCCGCAGGCCCACCCGCTCCCCCGCCTCGGCGAGCCGTGACCCGGAAAGACCCCCGGCCCGCACCCACAGGGTCAGCCCGCCCTCGGGCACGGCGAACTCCCACTCCGGCAGCTCCCGGCGCACCGCCGCGACCAGGTCGTCCCGGTTCTGCCGGGCCTGGTGGCGGCGCAGCTCGACGGCCTGCTCCCAGCCGCCGGTGCTGAACAGCCAGTTCACCGCCAGCTGCTCCAGTACCGGTGTGCCCAGGTCGGCGTAGGCGCGGGCCGCGACGAGGCTGCGGATCACGTCCGGGGCCGCGCGCACCCAGCCGATGCGCATCCCGGCCCAGAAGGCCTTGCTCGCCGACCCCACCGTGATCACCGTCGACCCCGCGGGATCGAAGCCGCACACCGGCCGGGGCATCTCGACACCGTCGTCGAGCCACAGTTCGGTCATGGTCTCGTCGGCGACCAGCACGGTCCCGGCGGAACGGGCCGCCTCCACGAGTTGGCGCCGCTGGTCCTCGTCGGCGAGCGCGCCGGTCGGGTTGTGGAAGTCGGCGACGACATACGCGATGCGCGGCGCGGCCTCGCGCAGGACCTGGCGCCAGCGGTCCATGTCCCACCCGGCGAGCCCCTCGGCCATCGCGACGGGCACCAGACGCGCACCCGCCTCACGCATCAGCTGGAGGATGTTGGCGTAGGAGGGCGACTCGACGGCGATGCGCTCGCCGCGCCCGCCGAACAGATGGCAGATGGCGTCGATGGCGCCCATCGCGCCCGTGGTGACCATGATCTGCTCGGGCATCGTCGGGATCCCGCGCGCGGTGTACCGCTCGGCGATCATCGACCGCAGCGCGGGCAGGCCCGCCGGATAGTCGCCGTGCGTGTGGGCGTACGGCGGCAACTCCTCCAGCGCGCCCCGCACCGCCCGGGTGAGCCAGGGCTCGGGCGCGGGCAGCGCCGCGCAGCCCAGGTCGATGATCGAGCCGAGGGCCTCGGGCGGCAGGGGCTCCAGGCCGCGCGCCGGAACCGGGTTGCCGGCCGGGACGGCCGTCCAGCTGCCCGCGCCGCGCCGGGACTCCAGGAACCCCTCGGCGCGCAGCGCCTCGTAGGCGGCGGCGACGGTCGTCCGGCTCACGGACAGGGAGAGGGCCAGTTCACGTTCCGCGGGCAGGCGCGCGGCCACGGGGACGCGGCCTTCCAGTACCAGCAGCCGGATACCGTCGGCGAGCGCCCGGTAGGCCGGCGGCCGGCGCGACCCGGGGCCGGCCGGACGGTCCTGCTGGGACTTGAGCAGCCGCGAAAGCTGTGCGGCCCCCACCGCCGAGGTCCACTGCGCCATGATTACCAGTCCACCTTCCCCGAATTGGCCATGGATGCCCTGCGCTTCCAAGCCACAGAGTGTCACGGGTCAGGCCACTACGACCACCAGGGGGACCCCTTGTCCGAGCCGCCACCGCAGGAAGCACCCTCGCGGGATCCGCACGGCCACCTCGCCCGTCGGCTGATCCAGCTGTACGTCGGCCTCTCCCTCTACGGCGCCAGCTCCGCCCTCCTCGTGCGGGCAGGGCTCGGTCTGGAGCCCTGGAACGTGCTGCACCAGGGTCTCGGCGAGCTCACCGGCCTGACGATCGGTGTCGTGTCGATCGTCGTGGGCGCGGCGGTACTGCTGCTGTGGATCCCGCTGCGCCAGCGCCCGGGCCTCGGCACGGTCTCCAACGTCTTCGTCGTCGGCCTCGCGATGGACGGCACGCTCGCGTACGTCCCCGAAGCACACGGGCTCGCCGTCCAGGTGCCGCTGCTGCTGGCGGGGGTCGTCCTCAACGGGGCGGCCACCGGTCTCTACATCGCCGCCAGCTTCGGGCCCGGCCCGCGCGACGGGCTGATGACGGGGCTGCACCGGCGTACCGGGCGTTCGATCCGGCTGATGCGGACGGCCGTGGAGGTGGTGGTCGTGGTGACCGGGTTCGCCCTCGGCGGCACCATCGGCGTCGGCACCGTGCTCTACGCGGTGACGATCGGTCCGCTCGCCCAGCTCTTCCTGCGGATGTTCGCCGTTCCCGCTGCACCGGGCGGCAGCACGGTCGTTGCCACCGGGACACCCCAGGGAGCCATACTGCGTCCGTGACCAGCCTCATGACCCACCCGTATCTCGACCATCCTGGGCCCATCCCGTTCGCCCACCGCGGTGGGGCCGCGGACGGCCTGGAGAACACCACGGCGCAGTTCCGGCGGGCGGTCGAGGCGGGCTACCGCTATATCGAGACCGATGTGCACGCCACGCGGGACGGCAAGCTCGTCGCCTTCCACGACGCGACGCTGGACCGGATGACCGACGGCGCCGGCCGCATAGCGGACCTGCTCTGGTCGGACGTTCGGCACGCGCGCGTGGCGGGCAAGGAGCCGGTGCCGCTCTTCGAAGAACTCCTGGAGACCTTCCCCGAGGTGCGCTGGAACGTCGATCTCAAGGCGGAGCCCGCGCTGCACCCGCTGCTCAACCTGATCGCCCGCACGGGCGCGTGGGACCGGGTCTGCGTCGGCTCGTTCTCGGAGGCGCGGGTGGTGCGGGCCCAGCGGCTGGCCGGGCCGCGTCTGGCGACCTCGTACGGCACCCGGGGCGTGCTCAACCTGCGGCTGCGGTCCTGGGGCGTGCCCGCGGCGCTGCGTCGCTCGGCGGTAGCCGCGCAGGTGCCCGAGAGCCAGTCGGGCATCCAGGTCGTGGACCGTCGCTTCGTCCGGGCCGCCCACGCGCGCGGCCTCCAGGTGCATGTGTGGACGATCAACGATCCGGATCGGATGCACCGGCTCCTGGACCTCGGGGTCGATGGCATCATGACCGATCACATCGACACGTTGCGCGAGGTCATGGAGGACCGCGGCGTCTGGGTCTGACCTCGGGCCCGTCCGCCCGCCCGCGCGCGGCTGCGGCAGCGGGAAGCGAGGGCACGGGTGGACATCGACACCGTGCGGACGGCGGCGTCCGACGAGGCCGCCGAACGGCGGCGCGAGCAGCGCGGCTGGTACTTCTACGACTGGGCGTGCTCCGTCTACTCGACGAGCGTGCTCACCGTGTTCCTCGGCCCGTACCTCACATCGGTCGCGAAGCGGGCGGCGGACGCCGACGGGTACGTGCATCCGCTGGGCATCCCGGTGCGGGCGGGTTCCTTCTTCGCCTACTCGGTGTCCCTGTCGGTGATCGTGGCCGTGCTGGTGATGCCCCTGGTGGGTGCGGCCGCCGACCGCAGCGGCCGCAAGAAGCCCCTGCTGGGCGCCGCCGCGTATGTCGGCGCCGCGGCCACGGCCGCCATGTTCTTCCTGGGCGGCGACCGCTATCTGCTGGGGGGCGCGCTGCTGATCGTGGCGAACGCGGCCCAGTCCGTGGCGATGATGCTCTACAACTCCTACCTGCCGCAGATCGCCCCGCCCGAGGAACGCGACGCGGTCTCCTCCCGGGGGTGGGCCTTCGGCTATGCGGCGGGCTCGCTGGTCCTGGTCGTCAACCTGGTGCTCTACCTCGCCCATGACTCCTTCGGCGTCTCCGAGTCGATGGCGGTGCGGATCTGCCTGGCCTCGGCCGGCCTGTGGTGGGGCGGCTTCACGCTGATCCCGCTGCTGCGGCTGCGCGACCGGCCCGCCGCCGCCCGGGAGGCGACCGCTCTGCCGGATCCGGCAGAGCGCACGGACGGGACGGTCCGCACGGCTCCTGGACTGCGTCAGCTCGCGGCGACGGTCCGCGACATGCGCCGCCACCCGCTGACCCTCTCCTTCCTCCTCGCGTACCTGATCTACAACGACGGCATCCAGACCGTGATCTCCCAGGCCTCGGTCTACGGCTCCGAGGAGCTCGGCCTCGGCCAGTCCACCCTGATCGGTGCCGTCCTGCTGGTGCAGGTGCTGGCCGTGGCGGGCGCGCTGGGCATGGGTCGGCTGGCCCGGACGTACGGCGCGAAGCGCACGATCCTCGGCTCACTGGCGGCCTGGACGCTCACCCTGGGCGCCGGCTACTTCCTTCCGGCCGGGGCGCCCGTCGGGTTCTTCCTGCTGGCAGCAGCGATCGGCCTGGTCCTCGGCGGCAGCCAGGCGCTGTCCCGCTCCCTCTTCTCGCACCTGGTCCCGCCCGGCAAGGAGGCCGAGTACTTCTCGGCGTACGAGATGAGCGACCGCGGCATGAGCTGGCTCGGCCCGCTCCTCTTCGGGGTCACCTACCAGCTGACCGGGAGCTACCGGGACGCGATCATCTCGCTGGTGGTCTTCTTCGTTGTGGGCTTCCTGCTGCTCGTTCGGGTACCGGTACGGCAGGCGATCGGCGACGCGGGGAACCCCGTGCCCGAGAAGATTTAGCGCTCAAGGCGAAAGGGCGGTAGTGTACGCGTTTGGCCTGCCAGGCGTACCGTTACTGCGCGTCAAAGATGCCGAAACGCTGGGTGACATCTCCTTTCAGATGTGACAAACCGGGCGCCGGTGGGTACTGCACTGGTTGACAAGACCGCGGCTACGACGGCGACGCATGACCCGGAACGGGACTCCGAACGGGAATCTTTACCGCCGACCGGACGTTGACCGGATGACGACGACAGCGACACCTGTCCTGTGGGCGACAAGCCCGGGAGGCACGATTCATGAGTGAGCGAGCTCTTCGCGGCACGCGCCTCGTGGTGACCAGCTACGAGACGGACCGCGGCATCGACCTGGCCCCGCGCCAGGCCGTGGAGTACGCATGCGAGAAGGGGCACCGGTTTGAGATGCCCTTCTCGGTCGAGGCGGAGATTCCGCCGGAGTGGGAGTGCAAGGTCTGTGGAGCCCCTGCACTCCTCGTGGACGGCGACGGCCCTGAGGAGAAGAAGGCCAAGCCCGCGCGTACGCATTGGGACATGCTGATGGAGCGGCGGACCCGCGAGGAACTCGAAGAGGTCCTCGAGGAGCGGCTGGCCGTTCTGCGGTCCGGGGCGATGAACCTTGCGGTACATCCCCGCGACAGCCGTAAAAGCGCATAGCCCCAAGGGGCTGTGACCAGCTTCACAGCGAACGACAACGACCGCGGGCGCCGTACGTGAATGACGTACGGCGCCCGCGGTCGTCGTGCTGCCCTCCGCGGCGCGCTGCCCCCTGCGATGGCCGTGGTGCCCGCTGCGTGCGAGCAAAGGTCATCGGCATCGGCTGCCCCGGGCCCCCGAGGAGGTGACTCCCTGGCCGATCAGGCCCCGTGACTCACTGCTCGTCCCTGATGACCTCGCCCTGCACCACCTTGCCGTCCGGGCGGTGGATGCGGGCCTGCTGGAACGCGTCCCCCAGGGTGCCGGGCGTGGCCGCGGCCGCCCTCAGCTTGCTCTCCCCATAGCCGCTGACCGCCTTCTGGACCGGCGGGAGCAGCAGGAGCAGGCCGATCACGTCGGAGGCCAGGCCCGGGATCATCAGGAACAGGCCGCCGAGCATCATGAGGCCGTTGCCGCCGCCCCGGCCGGAGGAGGCCGTACCGCGCTGGAGCGCCTCGTTCAGGTTCTGGAAGGCCCGGCGCCCCGCCCGCTTGATGACCACGGCGCCCAGGACGAACCCGGCGGCCAGGAGCAGAAGGACCACGAGTCCGCTCGTCGCGCCCGCGACCACGGTCAGCAGCCAGATCTCCAGTACCAGCCAGGCGGCCAGCCCCAGCGGCAGGAACGTCCGCAGGCGGGAGCGGCGGGGCTGGGCCGGGGGCCGGGCGGGTGTCTGGTACGCGGGGGTCGGAGAGCCAGTCGTCATGCTCCCAGTGTGCCCGGAACAGGCTCAGAGCGGCATAAGGGGAGGATCAGCCGTCGCTGTGAGACCCCAGCCGTCGCGGTGAGACCCAGCCGTCGCGGTGAGACCCAGCCGTCGCGGTGAGACTCAGCTGTCGCGGTGAGGCGCGGCGGGCGCCTGTGGGCGCTCCGGACGGTCGGCGGTCCGGCCCGTGATCTTGCCGACCCGCTCCCCCACGCCCCAGGCCGTGACCCGCCACAGGGCCTCGACGAGGATGTCCCGGCTCATCTTGGAGTCGCCGTGCTCCCGCTCGACGAAGGTGATGGGGACCTCGATGACGTGGAAGCCGGCCTTGACGGCGCGGCGGGCCAGGTCGACCTGGAAGCAGTACCCCTGGGAGGCGACCTCCTCCAGGCCGAGGCCCTCCAGGGTCTCGCGGCGGAAGGCGCGGTAGCCGCCGGTGATGTCACGCAGCGGGAGGTCGAGGGCGAGGCGGGAGTAGAGGCTGCCGCCGCGGGAGATGACCTCACGGGACTTGGGCCAGTTGACCACCCGGCCGCCCGGCACCCAGCGGGAGCCCAGGACCAGGTCGGCGCTCTTGAGCGCGGTGAGCAGGCGGGGCAGTTCCTCGGGCTGGTGGGAGCCGTCGGCGTCCATCTCGATCAGTACGCCGTAGCCGTTCTCCAGGCCCCATCGGAAGCCCGCGAGGTAGGCGGCGCCGAGGCCCTCCTTGCCCTTGCGGTGCAGGACCTGGACCTGGTCGTCACCGACGGCCAGCTCGTCGGCGAGCTTGCCGGTGCCGTCGGGGCTGTTGTCGTCGGCCACGAGGACGTGAGCCTCGGGGACGGCCTCGCGCACCCGGCCGACGATGGACTTGATGTTCTCCGCCTCGTTGTAGGTCGGGATGATCACCAAGGCCGTGCCGAGCGGACCGAACTGCCTTCCCCGGTCCTGTGCCGCGAGGGTCCCGTCGCCGTCGTTCACTACTGCCCCTTCAAGTCCGTACGCAGAGGACCACCATAGTGGCCGCCGCCTGCGGTGACGTGACAGGACGTACGTACGGTGGTGTCGAACCCGCGAGAGCGGGGTAAGAACGTACCTTTGGGCTTGTATGTGCGCACCTGCCCCGTAGGGGTGAGCGCGAGCGGGGTGGGAACGGGCCTGCTGCGGATGGGGGCCCGGCGCTCTTCGGGCCGGCCCGGGACCCGCTGGCTGCGGGTCGACCGAAAGCCGTTGTCTACTGAGCGCCCGGGCCCCATCCGGGTCACACCTCCCCGACCGGCCGGAACGTTCCCTCGCTGCGGCGCGGGCGCTGAGCCTGGCTGCCAGTGGCGGTGCGCCGGTACGGCTCACCGTCCCTGACCCAGCGGCGCCGCGGCGAGTGCGCGGGCGTTCCCCGGGGCGGGGCGTCCGATGGTGGACTCCGCCGAACCTACCGGCCCCCCGCCATCGGCTGTCAACAGCGGCTTGACCTGCGGATCTTCCGTCAATGCCCAGGTCAGCGCGGAGAAGACACCGGGCGTATGTCGACAGGCGGACGGGTGATCTTCCCCGGGCCGGCCCGGGAGATCACTCGCTCGGCCGCAGGAACACGGTCCGGCCGCCCACCACCGTACGCAGGCACACCGGGAGTTCGGTCCCGGGGGTCAGGTCCGGCAGGCCGGGGGTGCCGGAGCGGGGGTCGGTGGACCAGCGGGCGACCCGGTCGTCGGGGGCCTGGACGACCAGTTCCTCGGTGCGCCAGACCGCGTAGTCGGCGGGTGCGCCCGGGACCAGGACGCCCGCGTCGTCCCGGCCGATCGCGCGCCAGCCGCCGCGCGTGTGGGCCGTGAACGCGGCGCGAGCCGACACCCGGTGCCCGGGAGTGGGGTGGAAGGCGGCGGCGCGGACCGTGCCCCAGGGATCGAGGGGGGTGACCGGGCTGTCCGAGCCGAAGGCGAGGGGGACACCCGCGCGCAGCAGGGCCGCGAAGGGGTTCAAAGTGCGCGCCCGCTCGACGCCCAGCCGCTGGGCGTACATGCCCTCATCGCCGCCCCACAGGGCGTCGAAGGCGGGCTGGACGGAGGCGGTGAGGCCGAGTTCGGCGAAGGCGGCGATCGTCTCGGGCGTGAGCATCTCGGCGTGCTCGATGCGGTGGCGGGCGGCGCGGATCCGGGCGAGGCCGACCTTCTCCGCGGCGGCGCGCACACCCTCGACGACGGCGGTCACGGCGGCGTCGCCGATGGCGTGGAAGCCCGCCTGGAGGCCGGCCTCGGTGCAGTCCGTCACGTGCGCGGCGACGTCGGCGGCGTCCAGGTAGCCGGTGCCGGTGTGGTCGGCGTCCGTGTAGGCGGCGTGCAGACAGGCGGTGTGGGAGCCGAGGGCGCCGTCGACGAACAGGTCTCCGGCGGCGCCGAGCGCGCCCAGCCGCCGGGCCTTGTCGACGTCCCGCTCGGCCCAGTAGCCGACGACCCGGGGGCCTGGCTCCTCGGCGGCGAGCCGCAGCAGGTCCGTGAAGTCGTCCTCGGAGGAGATCTCGGGTCCCGCGCACTCGTGGACCGAGCCGATACCGAGGGAGGCGGCGTGCGCGAGGGCGGCCCGCTGGGCCTCGGCGCGCTGCGTGGGCGTCACGGCTGCGAACGCGGCGGCGCGGACGGCGTGGTGGGCGTCCCGGGTGAGGGGCGCGCGGTCCGCGAAGCCCGGCTCGGTGCGGGCCCCGGGTGCCAGTTCCAGCAGGGCGGTGGTGACCACGGCGGAGTGGACGTCGATCCGGCTGAGGTAGAGCGGTCGGCCGCCGGTCGCCTCGTCCAGTTCCTCGCGTCCTGGCGGGCGGCCCTCCGGCCAGCGGGAGGCGTCCCAACCGTGCCCGAGCAGCACCTTGTCCTGTGGACGGGCCACCGCGAAGGCCCGTACGAGGGCGAGGGCGGCCGCCAGGGAGGGGGCGGTGGAGAGGTCGAGACCGGTGAGCGCGAGGCCGGTGGACGTGGTGTGCACATGGGCGTCGGTGAAGGCCGGGGTGACCAGGGCGCCGTCCAGGTCGACCACCTCGTCGACGCCGTCCGCGAAGGCGTCGGCGGCGCCTTCGGAGCCGACCCAGGCGACCTGGCCGCGTTCGACGACCATCGCGGTCGCGAACGGATCGGCGGGGCTGTGTACCTCTCCTCGGCGGAGCAGGACGGTCTTCGGCTCGGCGGTGCGCTCACTCATGGGGAACAGTCTCGCGCCTCGCCTCGGCCGCTCGGCACGGGGACCCCTCGGATCCCTTCGGATCCGCTCAGATGCGGGGTGGCCGGGCCTCGTACGGGGTGGACAGCACGACCGTCGTGCGCGTCGACACGCCGGCGAGCGCCCGGAGCCGCCCGAGCAGCTCCTCCAGCTCGTGCGGGGTGGCCACGCGCACCTTGAGGATGTAGTTCTCGTCACCGGCCACGCTGTGGCAGGCCTCGATCTCCGGTACGCCGGCCAGCCGCTCGGCGATGTCGTCGGGGGCGCTGGGGTCGAACGGTTTCACCGAGATGAAGGCGGTCAGGGGCAGCCCGATGGCCTCGGAGTCGACCACGGCCGCGTATCCGCGGATGACGCCACGCTGTTCCAGCCGACGCACCCTTTGGTGCACGGCCGAGGTGGACAGGCCCGTGGCCTTGCCCAGATCGGTGTAACTCATCCGCCCGTCCTTGACGAGCAGCTGCACGATTTGTCGGTCCAGCTCCTCCATGACGCAAGAACTTACCGTGCGTGTGATCTCCGCGTATACCTATGCAGTCCAGGTCATAGCCGGTTTGTGATGTGGCCGGAAGTCGACGGCTGCCGGATGCGGGTCGTTCGGGGGCTCGACCGAAGCACGAGGCACCTGCAAGCGGCATGTGACGAATGCCACAGCGCTCCTCAACTCTTCGTGATGTCCTCGTGATTACCGCCGAGACAGGGCGGGAAGTGCTTGCTGTGGTCGAGGCCGCAGTGCCTTCACGGCCCAGCCCGAGGGGGAGAATCCCATGCAGAGTCTTAAGCGCCCTGGTCGCACCGCGCCCAAGCGGCTCCAGTCCGTCGTCGAGCCCGAGCCGGAGGGCGTCGAACCCGACGCGGACTACTCCGACGGCTTCGACGTCGACGAAGCCGATCACTTCGACGCGTACGACACCTTCGAGATGTACCGGGTGATCTGCCCGGACTGCGCGCAGCCCATCGCGCTGCTGGCGGACGAGGAGGTCCTGCCGGAGCACGCGCTGTGCGCCTCGCCGTGGAACCCCTTCGGGCTGACGGTCTGCGCCGGGACGGGACGGGGGGCCTCCGAGGCCCGGCCCGCGGACGAGTCCGTGGAGCCCCAGGAGCAGGACACCGCACTCCTGTTGACGCTCCCTCAGGGGCTGGACTGGCGCACCCAGCCCTTCTCGCACGTCGGCGGCCCGGGCTCGCGCCCGATGCGCGTTCCGACGATGCGTCGCCTGGCCGCCTGAACGCCGCTTCCGCGCTCGCCTCACCGGCTCGACTCCCTTAGCTGCCCTGCACCATGGCCGGCAGGTCGCCGTGGTGCGGGATCAGTGCGTCCGAGTGACCGGGAGGCCGACGCGGGCGAAGTGCCCCCGGCCGGTGGGCGATGCGCGGCGGGTGTGCGGCGGGTGTGCGGCAATCTCGTTGTGCCGTAAGGCATTTGACGGAACGTCGGGTTTCATCGGGCCGATCGGTCACGCTTCGCGCCGGAACCGGGGGCACTCCCCGAACTCACGCTCGACATCGCCTGCCGGTGACCTGTCCGGTGGCTTCGCGTTGCCCTGGTATGACCCCCACCCAGTCAGTCGCGCCCGGGCGTCACCGCCAGCTCTTCGTCCCCGCGCGTCCGGAACCTGTCCGGGCAGAATCGGTTCCGCTGGCGCCGCCGCCCCCGCAGGACCCGCCCATCTACCGCGACCTCCTGCGCACCTGGGCCGATCGGGGCCGCACGCTGCCGGGACGCCACGACCCGGAGTGGGTACGGCTGGCGGCCCCGCAGGTGCGGCCGGGGCAGTTCAGCGGGTTTCCGGACCCAGTAGGTGACGGGCGATGACCATCCGCTGGATCTGGTTCGTGCCCTCGACGATCTGCAGGACCTTGGCCTCGCGCAGGTAGCGCTCCACGGGGAAGTCGGCGGTGTAGCCGTACCCGCCGAGGACCTGGACGGCGTCGATGGTGACCTGCATGGCCGCGTCGGTGCAGTGGAGTTTGGCCATGGCCGCCTGCCGGCCGAACGGCCGTCCGGCGTCCCTCTGCCGTGCGGCCGCGAGATACAGCGCGCGGCCCGCCTCGATCCGGGTGGCCATGTCGGCGAGCAGGAAGCGCAGGCCCTGGAAGTCGGCGATCGGGTGCCCGAACTGCCGTCGCTGCCTCGCCCAGCCGACGGCCTCGTCGAGGGCCGCCTGGGCGAGGCCGACCGCGCAGGCCGCGATGCCGAGCCGCCCCGAGTCCAGTGCCGCCAGGGCGATCGCGAAGCCCTGGCCCTCGTCGCCGATCCGCCGGGCGTCGGGGATGCGTACCCCGTCGAGGTGCACCTGGGCGGTGGGCGACCCCTTCAGCCCCATCTTGCGCTCGGGGGCCGCGACGTTCAGTCCCGCGGCGTCGCCGGGCACCAGGAAGGCGGTGATCCCCGACGCGCCCGCGCCGCCGGTCCTGGCCAGGACGGTGTAGAAGTCGGCGAGCCCGGCGTGGGTGATCCAGGCCTTGGTGCCGGTGATCACCCAGTCCCCGCCGCCCTCCCGCACGGCTCTGGTCCGCAGCGAGGCCGCGTCCGACCCGGAGGACGGCTCGGAGAGGCAGTACGCGCCGAGCTGCCCGCCGCCGAGCATGGCCGGCAGGTGCGCGGCCCGCTGCGCGTCCGTGCCGTGGGCGGCGAGCGCATAGGAGGCCAGCGTGTGGACGCTGACGCCCAGCCCCACGGTGAGGCGGGCCGCGGCGAGCTCCTCGACGACCTGGAGGTACACCTCGTAGGGCTGGTCACCGCCGCCGTGCGCGGAGTCGTACGGCAGACCGAGCAGCCCCGATGCGGACAGCAGGGTGAACAGCTCGCGCGGGAAGCGCCCGGCGTCCTCCTCCTCGGCGGCGGCCGGGGCGATCTCGCGCCGGGCGATGTCGCGCACCAGCGCCATGAGTTCCCGGGCCTCGGCCGTGGGCAGGGAGCGGTCCACCGGGGACGGCGCGCGGTCGGGCATGGCGGCTTCCTCCTCCCGGACTGACCAGCGGCTTCGCGCTGTGAGTATGCCCGCGGGACACCGTCGCCGCACGGGCGGACCGCCGAAGGGACGACGGCACGGACCGTCGGCCGATTGGTCCGAACCATTGACCGAAGTGGTCTAGTCCTCCTACCGTTTCGCTCCAACGCTTCCCCGCGTTCATGCCAATCGGCGTGCGATCCCCTCCCTGTCCCTGCGAGGAGACACCCGATGCACACCCCGCTCCGCCCCCGCGCCCGGTTCCGGACGCTGCTGTCCGCCGTCTGTTGCGCCGCGCTCGGCGCCGCCCTGCTCGCCGGCGCGGGCACCGCCGCCGCCGGCGAACCCCGTCCCGCCGAGGCCCGCGCGAACGGCTCCAAGGTCGTGGGTTACTTCACCGACTGGGGCATCTACGACCGCCAGTACTACGTCAAGAACATCGAGACGTCCGGCTCCGCGGACCGGCTCACCCACATCAACTACGCCTTCGGCAACGTCACCGACGGCAAGTGCGCCCTGGGCGACTCCTGGGCGGACACCGACCGGCCGTTCACCGCAGAGGAGTCCGTGGACGGCGTCGCCGACACGGCGGACCAGCCGCTCGCCGGCAACTTCAACCAGCTGCGCAAGCTCAAGAAGCTGCACCCGAAGCTCAAGGTCATCTGGTCGTTCGGCGGTTGGAGCTGGTCGGGCGGGTTCGGCGAGGCGGCCAAGGACCCGGCGGCCTTCGCCAGGTCCTGCCACGACCTGGTCGAGAACTCACGGTGGGCGGACGTCTTCGACGGCATCGACATCGACTGGGAGTACCCGAACGCCTGCGGCCTGACCTGCGACACCAGCGGCCGCGAGGCCTTCCGGGACGTCATGAAGGCGCTGCGCGCCGAGTTCGGCAAGCGCGAGCTGATCACAGCGGCGATCACGGCGGACGCGACCGACGGGGGCAAGATCGACGCGGCGGACTACGGGGGCGCGGCTCGGTACGTCGACTGGTACAACCCGATGACGTACGACTACTTCGGCGCATGGGCGGCCACCGGCCCCACGGCACCGCACTCGCCGCTGACCTCGTACCCGGGCATCCCGCAGCAGGGCTACGACACCGCCGCCACGATCGCCAAGCTCAAGCGCCTGGGCATCCCGTCACGCAAGCTGCTGCTCGGCATCGGCTTCTACGGGCGCGGCTGGACCGGCGTCACCCAGGCGAAGCCGGGCGGCACGGCCACCGGTCCCGCGGCGGGGACGTACGAGGCCGGCAACGAGGACTACAAGGTCCTCAAGGCCAAGTGCCCGGCGACCGGCACGGTCGGCGGCACCGCCTATGCCAAGTGCGGGAACGACTGGTGGAGTTACGACACCCCCGCGACCATCGGGACGAAGATGAAGTACAAGTCCCGGCAGGGGCTGGGCGGCACCTTCTTCTGGGAGCTGAGCGGGGACACCGCCGACGGTGAGCTGATCCACGCGATCAAATAGCCCGGCTCATGGGGCACTTGGGGCGGAGGACCACGAGCCTCCGCCCCCCGTGCGTCCGCCTCGCGTGCCTGCCTCGTGCCTGCGCCTCGCGCATGCGTTTACCGCCTGCGTCTTGCGCCTGCGTCTCGTGCGTCAGTCCTCGCGGCGGGCCGGCTTCGGCGCGGCGAAGGCGGGGTCGAGTTCCTCGATGGCGCGCAGGGAGCCGCCCAGGGTCTTCACCAACAGGTCGACCATGATCTGGCGGGAGAGTTCGGGGCGGGCGATCCACTCAAGGGTCGCGCCCTCGACGCTGCACAACCAGGCGAGCAGGCCCATGCGGGGCAGGGCCGGGATGTCGCTCGTGCCGTACGCGCCCTCGGCGATGGTCGCCACGATCGCCGCGCGCACCCCGTCCCGGATGGCGTGCACCTCGGTGTCGAAGCCGACGCCGCCGCTGACGATCGTGCGGTAGGCGGCCGTGTTGTGCTCGGCGTAGCGCAGATAGCTGTCGATGGTGCGGTGCACCCGGTCCACCTGGGGCAGTTCGAGACCGCTCGCCGCGAAGGTGACCAGATCGGCGACGGAGTCCTGGATGATCGCCAGGTAGTAGCCGCGCTTGGACTGGAAGTAGTAGTAGATCAGCCCTTTGGCGACATGCGCCTGCCGGGCGATGTCGTCCATCGAGAGCGCGTCGTAGGACGTGTCGGCGAACAACTTCCGCCCGATGGAGATGAGTTCGGCGCGGCGCGCCAGTGAGCGCTCGGTGCCGCGTGCCCGGGGACGGGCAACTTCGCGCTGATCACTGATATTCAATTTCGACCCTGGTCTCGGGCGGTCGGCGGGACATCCGCAGTATGTCAGGTCAACCGTGCGTCAGGTCACGCCCGTCACAGCAGTCCGAGCTGGGTGACCAGCATCGCGACGACCGCGACGAGGACCCAGCCCATGACGTGCTCGAGGACCTTCGGGCCGTCGGTCTCGGGGCCGCCGGTGCGGGTGCGGGTGGCGGTGGCTGTCTGTGCGGTCATGGTGTCTCGCTGAGGTCGGACGGACAGGTGCTCCCCCCCCACCGGCTCCCCCACCGATCCGTCCACCTTGCCACCCGCCGGGGCTTTTGCGGCGGAGACCTTGCTCACACGGGGACCCCCACCGCCGCGAGGGCCATGCACTGGCGGGCCGTGGGGCGCGCCGGGAAGTACAGGTAGCAGACGCCTCCGGTGCCGGACGCGACCTTGCCGCTCGCGTTGTACCGCTTGGTCCTGAGCCAGATGTTCTCGAACTCCCGCCGCCGGTACACGCGCCGCACCGCCGTGTCGTCCGCCGAGAACGGGTCGTTGGCGATCACGTCGCCCTCGGCCGTGAAGCCGACCACGGTCATCAGGTGCCCCGAGGTGCCGTATCCCGCGCCCGTGAGCTCCTCCTTGAGGAAGGACTGGGACGTTATGGCCGGGATCCCCGCCGCGATCAGCGTCTCCAGGTCGGTGAGCGAGCCGAGCCGGGTGACCACGCCCTGGAGATCCTTGAAGGTCGCCGCGTAGGCGGCGTTGAACGGCCAGTTGCCGCAGCCGGCGTACTGGTGGTCGTACGTGTGCCGGGCCGCGTGGCAGACCTGCGGGTCGGCGTAGGACGGGTCGACCCACGCCAGCTGCGCGGCGGTGAGCCGGCCGCCCCAGTACTCGACGATCATCTGCGAGGAGGTGGGGCTGCACCAGGCTTCGCCGCCGCTGTCGTACTCGGGGTACTGGCCCAGGTGGATCTCCTGCGAGTAGCGCGGGACGGCCAGCTCCTGCGCGAGGCCGGGCACGGAGGCCGGGACGGTGAAGCGGTCCGGTACGTCGGAGCCCATCGCGCCCAGCCGCCACACGGTCGGGGTGAGCTTGGTGCCGGGGCGGCGGTACAGCGTGAGACGGAGGCGGCAGGAGGCGAGACGCAGGCCGGTGGAGGCGTCGTCGATCGCGAAGGTGTCGGTCCAGACGGTGCTGCGGCCGTCGGTCTGGTCGTCGACCGAGGTGCGCTTGATGTCCTGGTCGCCGGAGGCCCAGCGGCCCATCACGTACCAGGGGGTGTCCGTGCCGTCGGAGTACGTGCCCTTCAGCTCGACCTGGAGCCAGGTGCCGGCCGGGGTGCTCGCGTTCCAGGAGGCGATCACCTCCGTCGAGGGCACGGCGAGCTTCTGGACCGGGGACGTCCAGGTCGCGTACTCCCAGGTGGCCGTGGTCTTGGTGTGCGGGTCGGTGTAGTCGACGGTGCCGAGCGGGGCGCCGACGGCCACGCCCGGGCGGAGGCCCGCCACGGCACGGGTGCCCTTGGCCGTACCGGCGCGCCAGTCGGCGTACGTGGTCCAGGAGCGGTAGTCGACGGTCCGGACCGGGGCCGATTCGGCGGTCGCGGTGTCCGCCGACTCGGCGGTCGCGGTGTCCGCCGAGTCGGCGGCGGTGGCGGCCGTGGCGGCCGGGGCCGAGCCCCCTGCCACCGCGGCGGCGACCGCGGCGGCGAGGACCGTTCTGCGGGACGGCTGTTCGGCTCTGCTCATGTGCGGAAGACCCCCAGGGTGTCTGCGCGACTGTGCGCCAACTATGGACGGAGCGGGCCCCGCCTTCCAGCACTTCCGCCCGTGCCACGCCACCAATATTGGTCTGGGCCACTGGCGGCGCGGGCGGGCGGGCGGGCGGGCGACCGTAGACTTCGGCACCGTACGACGCCCCCACCCCGCTCTTCGCCCCGGGAACCGCCATCCATCAGCTCGCCCTCCGTCAGCTCGCCTCCCGCCTGCGCCGTCTGCCGCCGTCCTGTGGGCCGGTCCGGCTGATCGGTGTCGACGGACACGCCGGCTCGGGGAAGTCCACCCTGGCCGGAAGGCTCGCCGAGGCGCTGGGGGGCGCGCCGGTGCTGCGTCTCGACGACCTCGCCAGCCACGACGAGCTGTTCGCCTGGACCGGACGGCTGCTGACCCAGGTCGTCGAGCCGTTCGGCCGCGGCGAGACCGCGCACTACGCCCCCTACGACTGGCGTGCCCGTCGCTTCGGCCCGCCGCGGCCGCTGCCGGCGGCCCCCGTCGTCCTGGTCGAGGGGGTCGGCGCCGGCCGCCGCGCCCTGCGCCCGTTCCTGGCGTGTCTGCTGTGGATGGACATGCCACCCGAGGAGGCCTGGGCGCGCGGACGGTCCCGGGACGGGAAGGAACAACGGGAGTTCTGGGACGGGTGGGTCGCGGCCGAGATCCGTCACTTCGCCGACGATCCTTCGCGCCCCCATGCCGCCCTGCTGGTACGGCAGTTGATGCAGGGGTACGAGGTGCTGCCGGGGCCGGTGGGAGACCTTGGACCACACCAGGATGTCACCCACCGTGACGGACCACCCGCAATGTGGTGAACGTGTGAAGGGCCCTGCGTCCGAACTTCGCCAACTGCTTCAACGCTGCTTGACCGACGGCCCGTACAGGACTTACGTTCTGAATGTGCGGCTATCACAGCCGCCCTCGGACGCGAAGCCCCCGGTTGTTCCCCCGTGATCGGGGGCTTCGTTCTGTCCTCATCACGCCCGACGCCCCGTTTCCGGACGCGCCACGGCACGATTCGCTCACCCAGGGTCACCGCGCGCGATGCGCCCCGTCCGCTCCCACCTCGCCGAACGGCCTGTGCGCACCCTACGGCGAGCGGCTCCCACGCAGGTACGATGCCCTCGGTGCGACCTGGGCGACTGCCTCGCGCACCTTGCAACTCCGGTCCGCGGCACAGCGGTTCGACCAAGGCAGCCGAAGGGCGACGCCCGGCGGCACACCGACGGGGGCACGGTTTGTGGGGGACGTGATGGACTTCGGCACGCAGGGCCCCGACGCCCCGGCCGACCTCGCCTGGCTGCGAGGCGTGGACGCCTACACGATGGGCGCCTATCCGCAGGCGGAGGAGGAGTTCCGCACCGCGGTGCGGATCGATCCCGGGATGGCCGACGGCTGGCTCGGGCTGCACGCGCTGCGCGTCGACACGACGACCGCGCTGCTCAGGATGTTCCGGCACCGCGAGCGCTTCGGCGAGCAGCGGACCCGGCACCGCCGTACCCTCAACTCCTGGTACTGGCTGGGCTGGTGGGTGCAACCGGTGCTGGAGAGTCCGCGCGACCTGCTGCTGGCGCACGCCTCGCACTGGCTGGACGGCCGCCATGTGCCCGAACTGGACCGGGCGCTCGCCGGGCTGCCGCCCGTCGACACCGACCACCAGGTCCGCTTCCTGCACGCCTGCCGCGCCTATCTGGTCAAGGACTGGGAGCAGCTCGTCCGGCACACCGACCCGCTGCTCGACGATCCCCTGCTGGGCATCGAGGCCGGTCTGTTCGGCGGGATGGCCCGGGTCCGCCTGGAGATGTACGGACAGGCCGAGCCGCTGCTGTCGTCGGCCCTGATGCGCTGCCGCAGCGAGCAGCCGCAGCGCAAGGAGCTGCGGTACTGGCTGGCCCGGGCCCATGAGGGAACGGGCCGTTCGGCGGCGGCTCTCCCCCTGTACCGGGCGGTGCACCGCGTCGACGCCGCCTTCATGGACACCTCCGCCCGGCTCGCCGCGATCGCCGAGGGCGACGGCTACGACGATCCCGCCGACTTCGCGGCGATCACGCTCACCGGGATCGGGCAGGACATGGTGGACGGCCCCGACGGCTTCGACCCGCTGTTCGGCACCGAGGGCCGGGATCTGCGGCTGACCGAGCCCGCCGACCTGCCGCCCGTCGGCCCGCTGCCGTCGGTGACGGACCCGGCGGTGCGGGAGAAGAGCGTCGTCGCCTCTTCGCTGCCGCCCGGGCCCACGGATCCCGTGTTACTCGAGGAGGCGCTCGCCGAACTGGAGGGCATGGTCGGCCTGGAGCCGGTGAAACGCCAGGTCAAGGCTTTGTCCGCGCAGCTCAACATGGCGCGGCTGCGGACCGGCCAGGGCCTTCCGGTCCAGCCGCCGAAGCGCCACTTCGTCTTCTCCGGTCCGTCCGGCACCGGCAAGACCACGGTGGCCCGCATCCTCGGCCGGGTCTTCTACGCCCTCGGCCTGCTGGGCGGCGACCATCTCGTGGAGGCCCAGCGGGCCGACCTGGTCGGCGAGTACCTCGGCCAGACGGCCGTGAAGGCCAACGAGCTGATCGACTCCGCCCTCGGCGGCGTGCTCTTCGTCGACGAGGCGTACTCGCTCTCGAACTCCGGTTACGGCAAGGGCGACGCGTACGGCGACGAGGCGCTCCAGGTGCTGCTCAAGCGGGCCGAGGACAACCGGGACCACCTGGTGGTGATCCTGGCCGGCTATCCGGAGGGCATGGACCGTCTGCTGGCCGCGAACCCCGGGCTGTCCTCCCGTTTCACGACCCGTGTGGACTTCCCGTCCTACCGGCCCCTCGAACTCACCTCCATCGGCGAGGTGCTGGCCGCGGAGAACGGCGACGCGTGGGACGAGGAGGCCCTGGACGAGCTGCGCTCCATCGCCGGGCACGTCGTGGACCAGGGGTGGATCGACGAACTGGGCAACGGGCGGTTCCTGCGCACCCTGTACGAGAAGAGCTGCGCCTACCGGGATCTTCGGCTGTCGACCTATCCGGGCGGGCTGACCCGGGACGACCTCGCGACCCTGCGCCTGCCTGATCTGATGCAGGCGTACGGGGAGGTGCTGTCGGGGAGGGGGCCGCAGGATCCGGCGGTGTGACGGATCCCGCGGCGCCGCTCAGCTCGCCAGCGCTTCCTCCGGGGACGGGGGTCCGCCCTGCTCCAGCGGAGCGGGCACCTTCGGGGAACTCCCCCTCGGCTCCGTCAGCCGGATCCCGGAGACCTCCCGGTGCGCGGGGTCGGTGACCTCGCCCACCAGCAGCTCCAGTACGTCCTCCAGGGCGACCAGGCCGAGCACCCGGCCGGACGCGTCGGCCACCTGCGCCAGGTGGGTCGCCGCCCGGCGCATCACCGTCAGCGCGTCGTCCAGCGGCAGTTCGGAGCGGAGCGTCGTCATCGGTCGCCACACCTGCTGCGGCACCGCCCGCTCGGATTCCTCCAGGTCGAGGACGTCCTTCACGTGCAGATAACCCATGAAGGCGCCGTTCTCCGCGGCCACCGGGAAGCGGGAGTAGCCGGTACGGGCGGTCAGGCCCACGATCTCCCCGGGAGTGACCGACGGGCTGACCGTCACCAGGGACTCGCGCTTGAGCAGCACGTCCGTCACCGGGCGGGAGCCCAGCTCCAGCGCGTCCTCCAGCCGTTCCTGCTCCTCGGGGTCGAGGAGGCCGGCCTGTCCGGAGTCCTCCAGCAGGCGGTTCAGCTGCTCGCTGGTGACGACGGCCTCGACCTCGTCCTTGGGTTCGACGTGGAAGAGCCGCAGGATGCCGCGGGCGCAGGCGCCGAGGGCCACCGTGATCGGCCGGCAGACCCGGGCGAAGGCGACCAGGCCGGGGCTGAGCCACAGCGCGGCCTTCTCGGGGGCCGCCATGGCGAGGTTCTTCGGGACCATCTCGCCGATGACGAGGTGGAAGAAGACCACGGCCGCGAGGGCCACCACATAGCCCAGCGGGTGGATCATGCCGCGCGGGAGACGGACCGCCTCGAGGACCGGCTCCAGCAGGTGCGCGACCGTCGGTTCGGCGACCGCGCCCAGGGTGAGGGAACAGACGGTGATGCCGAACTGGGCCGCCGCCATCATCTGGGGCAGGCGTTCCAGACCGTAGAGGACCTGACGGGCCCGTGCGGTGCCCAGTGGCTCGATCTGGCTGCGGCGGACGGAGACGAGAGCGAACTCGGCGCCGACGAAGAATCCGTTGGCGAGCACGAGCAGTGCGGCGAAGAGGAGCTGGAAGGCGCTCATCGGGCGGCCTCCACGACCTGGCCGGTCCGTACCAGACGGACCCGCTCGGCGCGGTAGTGGCCGACGCGGCGCACGGAGACCCGCCAGCCGGGCAGTTCGGCCCGGTCGCCGACGGCCGGGATCCGGCCGAGCAGATCGGCGACCAGCCCGGCGACCGTCTCGTACGGCCCCTCGGGGACCGCCAGGCCTATGCGCTGGAGGGTGTCGACACGGCAGCTGCCGTCCACGTCCCAGGCGGGCCTGCCCTCCTCGGGCGGGGCCGCGGCGAGTTCGGGCGTGTCCTGGCCGTCGTGCTCGTCACGGACCTCGCCGACGATCTCCTCGACGATGTCCTCGAGCGTGACCACGCCGGCCGTGCCGCCGTACTCGTCGACGACGACGGCGATGGGCTGCTCGCTGCGCAGCCGGGCCAGCAGGGGCTGGACGGGCAGGGTCTCCGGGACCAGCAGCGCGGGGCGGGCGATACGGCCGAGCGGGGTACGCAGCCGGTCGTGGACAGGGATCGCCAGGGCGTCCTTGAGGTGGACCATGCCGACGATCTCGTCGATCTTCTCGCGGTAGACGGGGAACCGGGACAGGCCGGTGGCGCGGGTCAGATTGACCACGTCCTCGGCGGTGGCCGAGGACTGCAGGGCGCTCACCTTCACCCGTGGGGTCATGACGTGCTGAGCGGTCAGCTCGGCCAGCGACAGGGTCCGGACGAAGAGATCGGCCGTGTCCTGTTCGAGCGCCCCGGCCCGGGCCGAGTGACGGGCCAGCGAGACGAGTTCGCCGGGGGTCCGCGCGGAGGCCAGCTCCGCGGTGGGCTCGATGCCCAGGGCGCGCACCAGCCGGTTGGCGACGGTGTTGAGCGCCGCGATCACCGGCCGGAAGAGGCGGGAGAAGCCGGCCTGCGGGCCCGCGACGAAGCGCGCGACCTGGAGGGGCTTGGACACCGCCCAGTTCTTGGGCACGAGCTCGCCGATCACCATCTGCACGGCGGAGGCCAGCAGCATGCCGACGACCACGGCGACACCGGAGACGGCACCCTCGGGGATGCCGATCGCGGTGAACGGGCCGTGCAGCAGCTCGGCCAGCAGCGGTTCGGCGAGCATGCCGACGACGAGGGAGGTGATGGTGATGCCGAGCTGGGTGCCGGAGAGCTGGAAGGACAGTTCCTTCAGCGACTCGACGACCGTGCGGGCTCGTCTGTCGCCCTCGGCGGCGGCCTTCTCGGCGTCCGGCCGCTCGACCGTGATGAGGCCGAACTCGGCGGCGACGAAGAAGCCGTTGGCGAGGATGAGCAGGAACGCGGCTGCCAGGAGCAGCAACGGGGTGGTCATGATGCCGCCGCCTCCGAAAGAGGTCGGACAGGGGCGGCGCAGGTACTACAGGACGAACCGTCCATCGCCGGAGGGAGTCACTCCTCGGGTAGCAGGAACCCCTGTGCACCCGGCTGGGAGCCACAGGGGCGGAGGCGTCAGGGGAACGCCTCCGTCACCAGATTAATCAAGACACGGGCTTCAGCGGCAGGGTGGACGGCCCCGAGTCAGCCCTGATCTTGCTCTGTGGACTCCTCGGGGTCCCGGACGGACCGGGCTTCCGCGAGGGTCCGCAGCGTGCGCGCGTCGGCGATGGCCTGCTGCTTGTCGATGCCCGGCTGGATGCCGAGGGCGGGCAGGCTGGTGCCGTCGCTGAGGTTGAGGAACACCCAGGGGTCGCCCGGACGGAGGTTCACCTGGACGATCTCGGCCCAGTCCAGGCGCCGCCTGCTGGCGATGTTCACGACGGTGACACCGGATTCGTCGGCGACGACCCGCACCCGGGCGAGCTGGGCCAGCACCCAGAAGATGAGGGCGCCGGTGAGGATGAAGCTGAGCCGCTCCCCCGGGCCGAGCTGCTCCAGCAGCATCGCCACGGCGGAGATGACGAGGAGGATCACCACTCCGGCTGTGAGCAGCACCACACGGGTGCGCCCTGGCCGGAAGGTGACGGGGAGGGTCGGCAGGTTGGACATGTTCCCGGCTGAGGTCAGAGTCGGCAGGCGTGGATGGCCGTGGTCAGGATGGCGCGGGCGCCGATGTCGTAGAGGTCGTCCATGATCCGCTGGGCCTCCTTGGCCGGGACCATGGCGCGGACGGCGACCCAGCCCTCGTTGTGCAGCGGGGAGACGGTCGGCGACTCCAGACCCGGGGTCAGCGCGACGGCCTTCTCGAGCTGCTCGACCCGGCAGTCGTAGTCCATCATCACGTACGTCCGGGCGACCAGGACGCCCTGGAGGCGGCGCAGGAACTGCTGCACCTTGGGCTCCTCGACGTCCGCGCCGGTGCGCCGGATCACGATGGCCTCGGACTTCATGATGGGCTCGCCGAAGACCTCGAGGCCCGCGTTGCGCAGTGAGGTGCCGGTCTCGACGACGTCGGCGATGACCTCGGCGACACCCAGTTCGATCGCGGTCTCGACGGCGCCGTCGAGGTGGACGACGGAGGCGTCGACGCCCTGCTCGGCCAGGTGCTTGGCGACGATGCCCTCGTAGGAGGTGGCGACCGTCCGGCCCTGGAGGTCCTCGATGCCGGCGGCCGTGCCCGGCTTGCCGGCGAAGCGGAAGGTGGAGCGGGCGAAGCCGAGCGGGAGGATCTCCTCGGCGTTGGCGCCGGAGTCGATCAGCAGGTCGCGGCCGGTGATGCCGATGTCGAGGCGCCCGGACGAGACGTAGATCGCGATGTCCCGGGGGCGGAGGTAGAAGAACTCGACGTCGTTGACCGGGTCGACGATCCGCAGCTCCTTGGACTCGCGGCGCTGCTGGTAGCCGGCCTCATGCAGCATCTCCCCCGCGGGGCCTGACAGGGAACCCTTGTTGGGGACGGCGATGCGCAGCATGAGGTCGGCTTCCTTCGCATGGAACGTGACGATCGGGGCGGATATGTGCGTGGTGTCTGAAAAACGATGCTTACAGGTGGGCGTACACGTCGTCCAGCGAGATTCCGCGGGCGACCATCATCACCTGCACGTGGTAGAGCAGCTGCGAGATCTCCTCGGCTGCTGCTTCCTTGCCTTCGTACTCGGCCGCCATCCAGACCTCTGCGGCCTCTTCGACGACCTTCTTGCCGATGGCATGGACGCCCTTCCCGACCAGTTCTGCGGTGCGGGAAGTGGCGGGGTCGCCGCTGGCGGCCTTCTGCTGGAGCTCGGTGAAGAGCTCCTCGAACGTCTTCTTGGACATGGTGATCCCACCCTAGCCGTTGTGCCGGCCTGCCTACCGCCAGGGTTCGGATACTGAGCGGAGGGTGGCCGCGGTCGCCACCGCCGCCGTCACCGCCTCGTGTCCCTTGTCCTCGTGGGAGCCCTCGAGGCCGGCCCGGTCCAGGGCCTGCTCCTCGGTGTCGCAGGTGAGGACGCCCATGCCGACGGGCACGCCGGTCTCGACGGAGACCTGGGTGAGTCCCTGGGTGACGCCCTGGCACACGTACTCGAAGTGCGGGGTGCCGCCGCGGATGACGACGCCGAGGGCGACGATCGCGTCGTAGCCCCGCCCGGCCAGCACCTTGGCGACGACCGGGAGCTCCCAGCTGCCGGGGACCCTCAGCAGGGTCGGCTCGTCGATGCCGAGGTCGTGCAGGGCGCGCAGCGCGCCGTCGACCAGTCCGTCCATCACCTTCTCGTGCCACTGTGCCGCGATGACGGCGACCCGCAGGTCACCCACATTGCGTACGGACAGCTCCGGTGCGCCCTTGCCGCTCACGTCTCTCCTCTTGCCTTTCGTGCCTTGCCGACTTGCGTTACTGGTTGCCGCAGGGGGACACGGGGGCCGTGTCCAGCCAGGGCAGGTCGTGTCCCATCCGGTCCCGCTTGGTGCGCAGGTAGCGGATGTTGTGCTCGCCCGCCTGTACGGGCATCGGCTCGCGCCGGGTGACCTCGATGCCGTGCCGGACGAGGGCGTCGGTCTTCTCGGGGTTGTTGGTCATCAGGCGCACGCTGCGCACGCCGAGGTCCTCGAGGATCTGCGCGCCGGCCGCGTAGTCACGGGCGTCGGCGGGCAGGCCCAGCTCCAGGTTGGCGTCGAGGGTGTCGTGTCCCTGCTCCTGGAGCTCGTAGGCCCTCAGCTTGGAGAGCAGACCGATGCCCCGGCCCTCGTGTCCGCGCAGATAGACCACCACGCCCCGGCCCTCGCTCTGGATGCGCTCCAGGGAGGTGTCCAGCTGGGGGCCGCAGTCGCAGCGCTGGGAGGCGAAGATGTCGCCGGTGAGGCACTCGGAGTGCACCCGGACGAGGACGTCCTCGCCGTCGCCGATCTCGCCGTGGACCAGGGCGACGTGCTCGACCCCGTCGACGGTGGAGCGGTAGCCGTACGCGGTGAAGGTGCCGTGGACGGTGGGCAGCCGGGTCTGCGCCTCGCGGCGGACGGTGGGCTCGGCACTGCGGCGGTAGGCGATCAGGTCCTCGATGGAGATGATCGTCAGGCCGTGCTTGCGGGCGAACGGGATCAGTTCGGGCAGGCGGAGCATCCGGCCGTCCTCGCCGGCGATCTCGACGATCGCGCCGGCCGGGCGCAGCCCCGCGAGCCGGGCGAGGTCGACGGCCGCCTCGGTGTGGCCGTCGCGGGTCAGCACACCGCCGGGCTTGGCGCGCAGCGGGAAGATGTGTCCCGGGCGGACGAAGTCCGTGGCCTCGGTGGTGCCGCTCGCCAGGAGCCGCAGCGTGGTGGCGCGGTCGGCGGCGGAGATGCCGGTGGTCACGCCGTGGGCGGCGGAGGCGTCGACGGAGACCGTGAACGCGGTCTTCATCGACTCGGTGTTGTCCTCGACCATCTGCGGGAGCTTCAGGCGCTCCAGTTCGTCGCCCTCCATGGGGGCGCAGATCAGGCCGCGGCACTCGCTCATCATGAAGGCGACGATCTCCGGGGTGGCCTTCTCCGCGGCGATGACGAGGTCTCCCTCGTTCTCGCGGTCCTCGTCGTCGACGACCACCACGGGACGGCCGGCGGCGATGTCGGCGATGGCCCGCTCGACGGGGTCCAGCGCGAAGTCCTCGATGCCGTCCGTGCTGTAGAGGATCGGTGCGGTACTCATGCCGGCGCTCCTTCCAGAGCGGGTTGCGAGGCCTTGCGGGAGCGCAGCCACCAGTCGCGCATGCCCCACAGGACGAGCGCGCCGTAGATGACGTAGACGAAGCCGGAGAAGGCGTAGCCGTTGGCGAAGTTCAGGGGGACGCCGACGAGGTCGACGAGGAGCCAGGCGATCCAGAACTCGACCATGCCGCGCGCCTGGGCGTACATGGCGACGATGGTGCCGACGAAGATGTAGGCGTCCGGCCAGGGGTCCCAGGACAGGGACGGGTGGGCCTTGAAGAGCAGGGCCACCGCGACCGTGCCGACGGCGGCGGCGCCGACCATGGCCGCGCGCTCGATCCAGGTCGCGAAGCGGGGCGTGATCTGGCCGTCCTCGGACCGCCCCTTGCTGCGGTTCCACTGCCACCAGCCGTACAGGGCGACGACCATGACGACGACCTGCTTGCCGGCGCTGCCGGTCAGATGGCCGAAGAAGGCGCCGAAGAGGACGAGCCCGGAGAGGAACTGCACCGGCCAGGTCCACAGCGAGCGGCGCCAGCCGAGGGCGAGGGTGATCAGGCCGAGGATGTTGCCGATCATGTCCGACCAGAGGATGTGCTGGTCGAGGAGGGTGAAGGCCTCGGAGTTCAGCGAGTTCACTGCGCCGCTCCCCGGGTGGTGGTCAGCAGGCGCTCGACGTACTTGGCGACGATGTCGACCTCGAGGTTGACCGGGTCGCCGGCCTGCTTGAGGCCGAGCGTGGTCAGGGCGAGGGTGGTGGGGATGAGGCTGACGGTGAAGAAGTCGGGGCCGGCCTCGACGACCGTGAGGCTGATGCCGTCGACGGTGATCGAGCCCTTCTCCACGACGTACCGGGCGAGGTCGACGGGGAGGGAGATCTTGATGATCTCCCAGTTCTCGGAGGGCTTGCGCTCCAACACCGCGCCGGTGCCGTCGACATGACCCTGCACGATGTGCCCGCCGAGGCGGTCGCCGACGGCGGTGGGGCGTTCGAGGTTGACGCGGGAGCCGACGCCGAGTGCTCCGAGGCTGGAGCGGTTCAGGGTCTCCGCCATGACGTCGGCGGTGAACTCGTCGCCCTCGTGCTCGACGACGGTGAGACAGACCCCGTTCACGGCGATGGAGTCGCCGTGCTTCGCGCCGTCGGTCACGACGGGGCCGCGCAGCCGGAAGCGGGAGGCGTCGCCGAGATTCTCGACGGCGGTGACCTCACCCAGCTCTTCGACGATTCCGGTGAACACTTCCCGGGTCCTCCTGCCTCTTCGGGCACGGACTCCGGGGCCTGTCGATGACGACAGCAGGTACGGGCAACGACACCGGGGGCGACGCCGGACAGACTCGTCCGCGGACGAGTACGTATACGGCGGCGCGCACGAATGCCCGCCCGCCGCGCACTGCCTCCCATCCGGACTTTAACCGTCGGTCCAGGAATTTCACCTGGTCAACCGGTCGCTGGAAGCGACCGGGTCGCGGACTGTAACCGCCGGTTCGGACTTTCACCGACCCCGGAGTGCGCTGCTTTGGTTTACAGGGCCAGTGTGCCACGCCGGGTAGGCGTCCATACAGGTGAAGGATGTGGGGTGGCTCACAGGTCGTCACTTCGGCTTGCGTCCGGGCCGGTTCGAGGTCCTCCCGGACTCGCACCGGGATTGGTCCATACCTATTGACGTACTGGTCTAGTCCTTTCTAGGGTCGGCGGAGTGCGGCCCGGCGGCGGTGACGACGGCCCTTGCCCGCCGCCGGGTCCCTTCGCCCCGGCCGATCGCCGCGCGTTCCGGCGGGCCGGATGCCCGCCGTGAACTGCGGGACATGCGAGCCGCGCCCGACCCCGACAAGCTTGACCCGACGGAGGGCGTTCCGACCGGGAGCGCCCGGTGTCCGAAGGGGCTGAACGGTATGACCACGATCCTGGTGACCGGCGGTACGGGAACCCTCGGCAGGCTCGTCACCGAACGGCTGCGCTCGGACGGGCACGAGGTGCGGGTGCTGAGCCGGCACACCCTGCCGTACGCCGTCGACCTGCGCGAGGGCGGGCCGGGACTCGACGCGGCCGTCGCGGGCGTGGACACGATCGTGCACTGCGCGACCACTCCGCGCGGAGACGATGTGCAGGCGGCCGCGAACCTGATCGCCGCGGCGCGGCAGGCCGGGGTGCCGCACCTGCTCTACATCTCGATCGTCGGCGTCGACCGGGTGCCGTTCGGCTACTACAAGGCCAAGCTCGCCGTGGAGGAACTGCTGGCGGAGTCGGGGCTCGGCTGGACGGTGCTGCGGGCGACCCAGTTCCACGACCTGCTGGTCCAGCTCTTCCAGGGGCTGGCCAAGGTACCGGTGATGATGCTGCCGGCCGGGGTGAGCGACCAGCCGGTGGAGGTCGCCGAGGTCGCCGACCGGCTCGCGGAGCTGGCCACGGGCGCGCCGGCCGGTCGGGTCGACGACATGGCCGGACCCGAGGTCCGCACCCTCGAGTCGCTGGCCCGCGCGTTCTTGAAGGCGAGCGGCCGACGGTGCGCTGTGGTGAACGTGCCGCTGTGGGGCGCGGCCTACCGGGGCTTTCGCGCGGGCGGCCACCTGGCGCCGGAGCGGGCGGTGGGCAAGGGCACCTTCGAGGACTACCTGGCTACGCGCATCCGCAGCCAGGCCCCGGTCGTGTCCTAGGTCGCGGACACGGCCTGGTGCGTCTCGGTCCTGGGCGCGGCTGTGAACAGCTCCTCCTGGGCGGCGTCCCGGGCCGTCAGCAGTGCCCCGCGCAGCACCACGCCGCCGCCCAGGGCACTGGCGCGCACCTCCGTGGGCAGCGGCGCCATCTGCCGGAGCCGCCGTGCCACCCGGCTCGCGAGCACCTCCCCGCCGGCCTGTCCGACCTCTCCGCCGAGGACCACACAGCCGGGGTCGAGGACGGCGACGACGGAGGCCGCGCCGAGGGCGAGCCGGTCGGCCAGGGCGTCGAGAAAACCGGCGGTGGCCCCGGTGTCCGGCGCGTCCACCGCCGCTCGCACCAGCGCCGCCGCCACCGGCTCGTCGGAGCGCGCGTGCGCCGTCAGCCCGTACTCCCCCGCCAGGGCGGCGATCGCCGCCGAACCGGCCAGCGAGTGGAAGCCGCCCTCGCAGTCCGTCGCCGAGGGCAGGCCGCCGGTGCCGGGTACCGGCAGGAAGCCGATCTCGCCGGTGCCGCCGGAGGCGCCGCGGCGCAGCGCGCCGTCCAGGACGACCGCCGCGCCGGTGCCGTGGCCGAGCCACAGCAGCACGAAGGTGTCGCGGTCCCGGGCGGCGCCCTCGCGCTGTTCGGCCAGGGCGGCGAGGTTGGTCTCGTTCTCGACGTGCGCGTGCGCGGCCGGGAAGCGTTCCTGCAGCGCGGCCACCAGTCGGCGGTGCCACTCGGGCAGGCCGCTGGAGTCGCGCAGCTCACCGGTGACGGGGTCGATCAGCCCGGGTGCGCCGATGCCGAGGGTGTGCAGCCGCCCCCAGGTCCGCAGACCCTCGCGCGGGGGTGCCCCGACGGCCTCGGCCTCCTTCGCCGCCCGCTCGACCAGCGAGACCGCCTGTTCCACGGCCGTCCCGGTGCCCGTGTCGCCGCCGATCGGCACGGAGGCCTCGGCGAGCACCCGGCCGACCAGGTCCGAGACGAGCACCGTGACCCCCTCGGTGCGTACGTCCAGCGCGGCCAGATGGGCGCGGTCGGCGACGATGCCGTAGAGCTTGGCGTTCGGCCCGCGGCGCTGCTCGCCCGCCTCCCCGACCATTTCGATCAGACCGGCGGCGGTGAGGCGTTCGACGAGGTCGGCGACCGATGGGCGGGACAGGCCGGTGAGCTGCTTCAACTGCCCTGCCGTCAACGGGCCTTCGTGCTGGAGCAGGCGGAGGGCGAGCCGGTCGTTGATGGCCCGGGCGGTGCTCGGAGATGCGGGCATGGCGGGAATCCTCCCATGGCCGAGGGGACCCGATCGGCTGCCGCCGACCGTCGGCGTCTATTTATCAGGCAGGGTTCCTGATAGTTTACGACGGCATCGCGACGGCGCGGCGCGGATCCGGAGGGGACGGGAGAATGAGCGGAGTGGATGAAGTGATCCACGCACCGTCGGAGGTGCGGCGCGCCCGGTACGCCGTGGCGGCCGTGTTCGCCGTGCACGGAGCGGTCACCGGTTCGTTCGCCACCCGCGTGCCGTGGATCCAGGACCACACCGGCGTCTCCACCGGACAGCTCGGTTTCGCGCTCGCCTTCACGGCCTTCGGCGCGGCCTGCGCGATGCCGCTGGCCGGCTCGATCACCCATCGCTTCGGCAGCCGCGCGGCCCTGCGCGGACTGCTCGCCCTGTGGACGCTGTCGCTGACACTGCCCGCCCTCGCCCCGAACCTGCTGACGCTCTGCCTGGCGATGTTCACGTACGGCGCGAGCGCGGGCATGGCCGACGTCGCGATGAACGCCCTGGGCGTCGAGGTGGAGCGACTGCTCGACAAGTCGATCATGTCGGGACTGCACGGCATGTGGAGCGCGGGCGCCCTGATCGGTTCGGCGGGCGGAACGCTCGCCGCGCACCTCGGTGCGGACGCGCGCGTGCACCATGTGCTGGCGGCGGCCGTCCTCACCCTGCTCGGTCTGCTGGCCTGCCGCTGGGTGCTGGATCTGCGGCCCGCCGAGGACGAGGAGCCGCCCCCGCGGTTCACGCTGCCGCCCCGTTCGGCGCTGCTCATCGGCGCGGTCGGCTTCTGCGCGGTGTTCGCGGAGGGCGCCAGCCTGGACTGGTCGGCCGTCTACCTGCGCGACCAGCTCGGCTCGTCGGCCGGGGCGGCGGCCGCCTGTACGACCGGCTTCATGTTCACGATGGCGGTGGCCCGGATCGCGGGCGACGCCGTGGTGAACCGGTTCGGCGCGGTGCGTACCGTCCGGGCGGGCGGTGTCCTCGCCGCGCTGGGCGGGCTGCTGATCGTGGTCGCGGGGCACCCGGCGGTGGCGATGGGCGGGTTCGGGCTGATGGGGCTGGGCATCGCGGTCGTCGTACCGCTGTGCTTCGCGGCGGCCGGGCACAGCGGGCCGAACCCCAGCCAGGCCATCGCGGGTGTCGCGACGATCACCTACACCTCCGGGCTGATCGCCCCGAGCCTGATCGGCGGCGTGGCGCAGGCGACCAGCCTGGTGGTGTCCTTCGTCGTGGTGACGGTCCTGGCGTGCGGGCTCGTGCTGTTCGCGGGAGTGCTGCGGGGCGGCGAGCGGACCGGTGCGAAGGTCAGTCCGCGGGCCGCAGCAGTGCCCGGCCCCCGGCCCTGAAGGCGTCGCTCCACGGCGTGGGGCGCATCGTGGTCGCGTCGAGTCGCACCAGGACGCGGGTGCCCCGCGCGTACGTCGTGGCTCCGTCCGCCGAGCAGAACCGGAAGCCGTAGGTCAGCCCCGTGGTACCGAGCCGGTCCAGCCAGAGGTGGACGGCGTACGTGCCGGTACGGGTGACCGGGGCCTCGTAGCCGATCAGCAGTTCCTTGACCACGTTGCAGGCATCCCCGGCGCTCGCCCAGTCGCCCTCGAAGCGGACCCCGTTGTCCTGCCAGAACTCGGTCCAGGCCCGCTCGACGAGCAGCGGATAGCGGGCGTTGTGCAGCATGCCCAGTGCGTCCAGGTCGTCGAAGTGGACGGTGACGGGCATGAGCCGGCCGTACGACACAGCGGGGGCGCTCGGGGCTTCGGCGGTCACGGCGGGGGCTCCTGTGCGGGTATGAGGTGCGTGTACGGGGAATCTACCCTCATCGTACGGGGTCGCTAAGCGGTCGCTCACCCTCCGGTTTCACGTGAGAATGGTCCGGACACCCGCACCCCCAGGAAAGCGAACCCGCACCATGGATCTTGGCGTCCGCTGGAAACTGCACGGCGACGGACGCACCCCGGCGCCCGGCGCGGTGGTCCGTCCCGACGAGCGGCTCTCCTGGCCCCGCACGGTGGGACTCGGCGCCCAGCACGTGGTGGCGATGTTCGGGGCCTCTTTCGTCGCACCCGTCCTGATGGGTCTCGACCCCAACCTCGCCATCATGATGTCCGGCGTCGCGACCGTGATCTTCCTGCTCGCGACCCGTGGCCGGGTGCCCAGTTACCTCGGCTGCTCGCTGTCCTTCGTCGGCGTGGCCGCGGTCATCCGGGCGCAGGGCGGGACGAGCGCCACGGTCACCGGCGCGGTGTTCGTCGTCGGGGTCGCCCTGTTCCTCGTCGGACTGGCCGTCCAGCGGTTCGGGGCGCGGATCATCCACGCCGCGATGCCGCCGATCGTGACGGGCGCGGTCGTGATGCTCATCGGCTTCAACCTCGCCCCGGTCACCGCCACCACCTACTGGCCGCAGGACCAGTGGACGGCCCTGCTGGTCATGGCGTTCACCGGGATGGCGGTGGTCTGCCTGCGCGGTTTCTGGTCCCGCATCGCGATCTTCCTCGGCCTCGTCTTCGGGTACGGCATCTCGTGGGCGTTCGACCGGATCTTCGGCCGGATCCACTCCGTCGACGCCAGCGGCAAGGTCACCGACCACTGGCGGCTCGACCTGTCCGGGGTCGGTCACGCCGACTGGATCGGACTGCCGTCCTTCCACGGCCCGTCCTTCGAATGGTCGGCGATCCTCGTGGCACTTCCCGTCGTCATCGCCCTGGTCGCGGAGAACGCGGGGCACGTCAAGGCGGTCGGTGAGATGACCGGCGACAACCTGGACGACCGGCTCGGTACGGCGATCTCCGCCGACGGCGTCGGCTCGATGCTGTCCACGGCGGTGGGCGGGCCGCCCAACACCACCTACTCCGAGAACATCGGCGTGATGGCCGCGACCCGGGTCTACTCGACGGCCGCCTACTGGGCCGCCGCCGGGTTCGCGCTCCTGTTCGGCCTGTGCCCGAAGTTCGGCGCGGTCGTCGCCGCGATCCCCGGCGGGGTTCTCGGCGGCATCACCGTCATCCTCTACGGCATGATCGGCCTGCTCGGCGCGCAGATCTGGATCAACGCCGGGGTCGACCTGCGCAATCCGCTGAACCTGGTGCCGGCCGCGGCGGGCATCATCATCGGCGTCGGCAACGTCACGCTGGAGTTCACCGACACCTTCTCGCTGAGCGGTATCGCGCTCGGCACGGTCGTCGTCATCACGGGCTACCACGCACTGCGCGCGTTCGCGCCCGCCCACCTCAAGTCGCCGGGTCCCCTGCTCGACGAGGGCACCAGCAGCTACGACGAGGCCAGTTCGTAGGCGTACGACGGGCTGAACTCGCCGGCCGCCCCCTTGCAGCCGTCCGACTCCCCCGGCAGTTTCACCCACAGGTAGGCGTCGATCCGGGCCTGACCGGTTTGGAAGGTGGGGGCCCGGCCGATGCTCCGGCCGTCCGGGTCGCACCACTCGCCGCCGGTGGGCGCGCCGTTGCCGTTGCGGCTGGTGTCGATGACGGCGCCCAGGCCGGGCGGGCCGCCCAGGGCGTCCAGGACCCGGCGGTCGTAGGCCGCCTCGTCCGCCGTGCGGTGGAAGTTGGAGACGTTGCTGAAGATCCCGTCGGAGGAGGCGGCCGAGGCGGCACCGGCCTGTTTCAGCAGTGCGGCCTGCTCGGCCGGGGCGTTCCAGGCCGAGTGACCGGCGTCGTAGTAGACGCGCGCCTTCGGGTTCGCCGCCTTCAGCACGCGCCCCGCGCGGGCCAGCGCGGCGAACCGGGCAGCCCGCCCGGCCTCGTCGAGGCAGTCGGTCTGGGCTATCGAGTCGGGCTCCAGGACGACCACGACCTCGCCGGAGCCGAGTCCGGCGGCGAAGGCGTCGATCCAGCCCGCGTAGGCGTCGAGGTCGGGGGCCCCGCCCTCGGAGGCGCCGCCGCAGTCGCGGTCCGGGATCGCGTACGCCACGAGGACGGGCACCCGGCCCTGGGCGGCGGCGCCCGCCGTGACCGCGCGGACCCGCGAGGTCACGGCGTCGGGGGCGTACTCGGTGAACCACACCGCCGCCGGCCGGCTCGCGATCCGGGACTCGATGACGGCGGTGCGCGGATCCGCCGGGTGGGCCCGGACCCAGTCGAGGACCTGGGACTCGGGGTGGCGGTACAGGCTCGTGGTCACGGCGGCCGCCCCCGGCCTGCGCGCGGTACGGCCGGGCGAGGGCGTCGGCCGCGCGGTCGGGGCGGAGGCCGAGGGGGACGCGGACGGGGACGGCGGGTTCGCGGCCGAGGGGGACAGAAGCGTCGCGCTCACCTTCGGACGGGCCCGGTCCGTGCCGTGTGGGTCGTCGCCGTCGTCCCCGTCGCCGAGTGCGGTCAGCAGCCCGGCCGCGGTGCCCAGGGCCACCACCACCGAGGCGGCGGCGACCAAGACCGTCCGCCGTCCGGACCGTCGCTCACGTACGCCTCGCACCGTGCTGTTCCCCTCCCGTGCGACGGGCTCGTTCCCCCGTTCCGGGGAAGCGTCGGGCCCGCCGACACGCGGGCCAGCCTAGGACTGTCACCCTGCCCCCATGCCGCAATTGGAACAGTTCACCGCTCCCGTCGGGACAGGCCTCGACACGGACCGCACAAGTGTCGACGACGTGCTCGCCCGGATGCGCGCCCTCGACGCGGCCCTGCCTCCCGGGGACGGCGTCGCGGTCTTCAACCGCGTCTACCTCGCGGTGACCCAGGAGGTCGACCGGCGCATCGACACCGGCCGGTTCCCGGACGCACGGGCCGCCACCACGCTGGACGTCCGTTTCGCGAAGCGCTACCTGGACGCGGTGGACCCCGGGCCGGCCGACGGGCGGCCACCGGCCTGCTGGCGGCCGCTGCTCCAGTTCCGCCGCCATCCCGGCGTACGCCCGCTGCAGTTCGCGCTCGCGGGCATCAACGCGCACATCGGGCACGACCTCGCGCTCGCCGTGGTGGACGCCTGTCGTAGCCTCGGCTGCGAACCGGCCGAGCTGGAGGACGAGTTCGACCGCGTGGGGGAGCTACTCGGCTCGCTGGAGGAACGCATCCGCGAAGAGCTGATGCCGGGCCCCGACCTGTTGCAGATCGCCGACCCCCTCACCCATCTGCTCGGCTCCTGGAGCCTGGACCGCGCCCGGGACGCCACCTGGACGGCGGCCCGGGCCCTGTGGGCGCTGCGCCGGCTCCCCGACGTGGCCGGGGAGTTCACCGAACGCCTCGACACGGCCGTCGGCTTCGCGGGCCGCATGATGCTCACCCCGCTGTCGGGCCTCGCGTTGTGAGACCTCGCGCCGTGAGACCTCGCGCCGTGCGGCAGCCTCAGTCCTCGGGGAGTTCCACCGGCGCGATCTCGTCGTAGACGTCGCCCGGGCCCGGGTTGGTCGCGTCGGTGGTCCCGCCGAAGTGGTGCATGACGCCCCAGACCGCGTTCAGCGCGGTCTGCACGGCCCCCTCGGCCCAGCCCGCGGTCCAGGAGATGTCGTCGCCGGCGAGGAAGACGCCGCGCTTGTCCTCGGGCAGCCGGTCCTGCATGAAGTGGGTGAACAGGCGCCGCTGGTAGCGGTAGTGGCCGGGCAGGTTGGCCTTGAACGCGCCCATGAAGTAGGGCTCGTTCTCCCAGGAGACCGTCACCGGGTTGCCGATGATGTGCTTCCTGATGTCGACGTTCGGATAGATCTCGCCGAGCGACTTCAGCATGACCTCCATCCGCTCGTTCGCCGACAGCGGCAGCCACTTCAGGCTGTCGTCGCACCAGGTGTACGAGAGGCAGATGACGGCGGGCTTGTCCGGGCCGTCGTCGAGGAGGTAGGTGCCGCGCGTCATGCGGTCGGTGAGCGTCATCGACATGACGTCCCGGCCGGTGGGGTTCCCCCTGTCGTCGACGGCCTTGTCGAGCCAGAACGGCCGGTCGACGGGCACGAACAGCTTGCTGGACTCCATGTAGTGGGTGCGCTCGATCGCCGTCCAGTGGTCGATCGGGAAGAGCGAGTCGTCACAGGCGATCTTCGACAGCAGCATCCAGGACTGCGCGGTGAAGATCGCCGCCCGGTAGGTGCGGATGTCGCCGTTCGCGTCCGTCACGGTGATCCGGTTGCCGGCGGTGCGGTGCAGCCGGGTCACGGCCGGGCGGGGCTCGCCGCCCTCGTGCAGGCTCGCCAGCGAGGTGCCGTACGCCCAGTGGAGAATCTTCTCCGGCTCGCGCTCCCAGAGGCGCAGCGGCAGCTGCTGGGAGCCGCCGACGATACCGCGGTGGTGGTCGTCGGCCTCGGTGTAGACGACCCGCAGGATCTCCAGGATGGAGTTCGGGAAGTCCGTGTCCCAGCCGCCGGTGCCGAAGCCGACCTGGCCGAAGATCTCGCGGTGCCGGAAGGACCTGAAGGCCTCGGAGTCGCAGAGGAAGCCGTAGAAGGTCTGGTTGTCGAGCTTCTCGACGAGCTTCGCCCAGATCTCGCGGATGCGCGGCACGTCCCGCTCGCGCATGGCCTGGTTCATGTCGGAGAAGTCGGCGCCCTCTTCGAGGCACTTGTTCCAGGCGGCCGCGACATCGCGGTAGACCTGCGGCAGGTCCTCGGCCGTCTCGGCGTAGTGCGACTCGCCCTTGAGGTCGACGACCGTCGACGGGGTCGCCTCCGCGAGCGGGTTGGGGAAGGGCTGGGTCTCCAGTCCGACCAGGTCGATGTAGTGCTGGAGCGCCGTGGAGGACGGCGGGAAGCGCATCGCGCCCATCTCGGCGGTGAGGGAGGGGTCGCAGCCGTCGAAGCCGACGGTGCGCAGCCGGCCGCCGATCCGGTCGGCCTCGTAGACGACCGGCTTGAGGCCCATCTTCATCAGCTCGTACGCGGCCACGATGCCGGACAGTCCGCCGCCGATGACGGCGACCTCGGTGCCGTGCTCGGTCGCGGGGATCTGGCCGAGGCCCGCCGGGTGGGCGAGGAAGTCGTCGTACGCGTAAGGGAAGTCCGGGCCGAACATGGTGATCGGCGGCTGCTGCTCGTCTGCGTGCTCGACGGCGTTGGGCACGGTGGACGTCATGGGGTACGGACTCCTTGCGCGTGGTGACTCGGGGGGAGGCTCAGGGGTGACGGATGCGGGGCGAGTGCGGGCCGGGTTCAGACCAGGGATCCGTAGAGGCCGGGTCGGCGGTCCTTCAGGTACGGGTTCGCCTCGCGGGACGCGGCCAGGGCGACCGGGTCGGCGTCGGCGAACACCAGCTCCTCACCGCGTCCGGCGCGGGTGCGGGCGACTCCGTCGGGCCCGGCCAGGGTGGAGAGGCCGACGAACTCGAACTCGCCCTCCTGACCGACCCGGTTGACGTAGGCCACGTACATCTGGTTCTCGAAGGCGCGCACCGGGACCACCGACTCGGCGACGAACTGGAAGGGGTGCATCTGCGCGGTCGGCACGACGAGGAGGTCGGTGCCGGCGAGGGCGTGGGCGCGGACGTTCTCCGGGAACTCGACGTCGTAGCAGATCATGAGGCCGACGGTGAGACCGTCGAGTTCGGCCTGGACGACCGGCTGCCCGCCCGGCTGGAAGTGGTCGCGCTCGAAGCAGCCGAAGAGGTGGGTCTTGCGGTAGTTCGCGAGCCGGCTGCCGTCGGCGGAGACCAGCTGGGCGGAGTTGTACACCGTCTCGCCGTGGCGCTCCGGGTAGCCGTACGCGATCGCGAGGCCGCGCCGGCCGGCGATGTCGGCGACGGCGTCCGCGGAGTCCCCGTCGGCGGGCTCGGCGAGGCGGGCGATGTCGTCGCCGATCGCGTATCCGGTGAGGAACATCTCCGGCGCGACGAGCAGCCCGGCGCCCGCGGCGGCGGCCCGGTCCGCGGCCTCGTCGAGGACCTTCAGGTTCTCGACGACGGAGCCGGGGCGGCCGGAGCTCTGGAGCAGGGCGGTGCGCATGCGTGATCCTCACCGGGCGAAAGGGTGGTTGTGGGGGCCATCTAGACGGTACGGGCGCCCACCCGGGCCGGACAAGGAGGAGCCGTTGCGCGCCGGTGAGCGGAACGTTGCGTGCGCGGGCCGCCGGGCGGCGATTCGTTGCGCCCCTCACTCGCCCGCTCACTCGCCGCCCCCTCGCCTGCCCCCCTCACTCGCCCCTCCCCCGGGCCACCGTCGACATCGTCAGCGCGGTCAGCAGGTACGGCACCGCGCACAGGGCGAAGACGACGCCGTGCGGGAACGTCGAACCGAGGGCGCCGTACGCCCCGTACACCGCGATGGTCACCACCTCCGTGCCGAGGCTCGCGACCGAGGTGAGGGTGGCCCGGCCGGTGCCCTCGATGCGCTGCTGGAGCCGGACGTCGGCCAGCACGGTCGCCAGCTGGAAGCCGCCGAAGGCGAGGGCGACAAGGGTGATACCGGCCGACGTGCCGCTGAGCCCCCCGACGGCGAGGGCGAGCGCGGAGAGGGCGAGCAGCGCGGCGAATCCCCTGCGGCCCAGCCGCTCGGCCGGTCCGGCCAGCAGGCTTCCGGCGGTGACACCGCCCCAGATCAGCACCAGCAGGTGGGAGACGTTCGCCTCCGGCACGCCCGTCTCCCTGACCAGCAGGGGTGTGTACTCGTCGAGGGCGCCCCACACCGCCGTCACGGCCGGGACGAGCAGCAGGGCACCGCGTACGGAGCGGTCGCGGCGGGCGTCGGCCGGTCCCGCCCGCAGGGTCGCGGCCCCGCTGTCACCGTCGGCCACCGGCCGCCGGTGCTCGGCGAAACGGGTCGCCGTCGCCGCGCAGAGCAGACACGCCAGCACGCTGGCCGCACCGACGGCCCGGTACCCGCCGACCGCGAAGACCGGACCGGCCAGACCCATCGCCGCCATCACGGCCACCTGGCCCACCGCGTGCGCACGGCCCATGAGCCGGGCGTACCGGTCCGCGGCGCCGGCCCGGTCCAGCTCCTCGTAGACCAGCGCCTCCAGCGCGCCGGATCCCAGCGCGCCGCGCGCACCCCACAGGACGAAGCCCGCCGCGAAGGCCCCGTACGAGGGGAACAGCACCCACAGGGCGAAGCCGACCGCGCCGAGCAGCGGGCCGATCCACAGCAGCAGCCGTCGGGAGACGGCGTCCGCCCAGGCGCCCGAGGGCACCTCCAGCAGGACGCCGGTCAGCGACCACAGGACGAACAGGGAGGAGATCTGCCCGACGGACAGGCCGCTGTCCGCGAACAGCAGCGCGTACACCGGGTAGAGCAGCACGAACTCGTCGAGGAACGCGTACGCGTACAGCGTGGCGGTCAGTCGACGGACGTCGGGGCCGGTCGGGGATCAATGTCGCCAGGTCATGCCACCGATGGTAGTCAGCTCACGCGCCGCCGCCCACCGGTTTTCCGGTGATCTCGGAGGCGGTGATCTCGGAGGCGGTGATCCCGGAGGCGGTGATCCCGGAGGCGGTGATCGCGAAGGTGGTGATCACCGCGGCGTGGTCGGAGGGCCAGTCGTTGTCCTCGACGTCCGGCCACGGCCGGGGGCTGCCGGTCACGTGTGTCCGGGAGTCGAGCACCCTGAGGCCGCGGTGGAGCACGAAGTCGATCCGGTCCTGCGGTTCCGGGCGGCCGCTGCCGTCCTCGTGCTCGGCGTGGACCGGGGACCAGGTGTGCCCGGGCTCCCGCACCGGATCGGGGTGCGCCTCGCGGTAGGAGTCGGCGAAGCCCGCCTCCTCGGCGGCCCTCGTCACCGGCCACCCGACGTCCGGCCGGTCCAGGTGGGAGGGGCTGTTGAAGTCACCGACGAGGACGACGGGCACGCCGGGGCCCGGACCGATCCGGCGCAGGGCGTCCCGCAGCCGCGCGAGCCGCGCTCCCTCGTGGGCGACCAGGGTGTCCGCGGCGAGCCCGTCGAAGGCGGACTCGTAGGGCCCGTACGGCGCGCAGTCCAGGTGGGCCGTCCACACGTCGACCTCGCGGGCGCCGACCGCGATCCGGACGCCCGCCGCGCCGTAGAAGCCCACGTCAGGGTCGCCGAGGGCGGCCGTGATCGGGTGCCGGCTGATGATCCCGAGGTTCTCCCCGGCGCGGTGGTGGTACCAGCCGAGGGCCTCGGCGAGCTCCTCGGCGGCGGTGCCGTACGTCTCCTGGAGGCCGACCACGTCCACGTCGGTCCCGGTGAGGACCTTGAGCTGCTTGGCCCGGTGGTCGCGGACCTTCGTGCCGCCGTACCAGAGGTTCCAGCTCATGACGCGGAGCCGGTACGGCAGCAGGGACCGCAGCCGCCCGGGGGTGACGCCCTCCAGGCCGGGCACGACGGTCCGGCCGGGCGCCGTCCCGATCGGGGCGAGCGACGGCACCGCCAGCACCGTGCACCCGGCGGCCTCGGCGGAGGTCACGCCGGTCTCGGTGTCCTCGACGGCCACACAGGCCGCCGGGTCGACGCCGAGAGCGTGGCAGGCGGCGAGGTAGGGGTCGGGAGCGGGCTTGGTGTGCTCGGTGTCGTCGGCGGTGACGGTGACGGCGAAGCGGCTCGCGCCGAGCGCGTCGAGCACCGTGTCGGCGACCGCCCGCGGCGACGCGGTCACCAGCGCCGTCGGTACGCCCTCCCGGGCCAGGGCGTCCAGCAGGGCGAGCGCGCCGGGGCGCGGCACGATGTCGGCGCGGACCCGGTCCGCGAACTCCCGGTGGAGCGCCTCGGCGAGCCCTGGCGCCGGCCGGCCCGTGGTGGCGGCCAGCCAGTGGGCGGTGTGCTCGACGGGACGGCCGAGCACCTCCGGCCGGTCCGCCTCGGTCAGGGGCCGGCCGGCCACCTCCTCCACCGCCTCCCACCACAGCCGCTCGGTGTCGACGAGCGTGCCGTCCATGTCGAACAGGACGGCCTCGAGGGGGAGTTGCGTCACGGTTGCCTCTTTCGGTGGGGGATCAGGACGTACGTTCGGCGACGAGCACCGGGCGGTCGGGCAGCGACAGGCCCACCGCGGCGCCCGCGGTGAGCTCGGCGGCCTCGTGGGCGGGCAGGTCGGCCTTGACCTCGGTGCCGTCGGCGAGCCGGACGGTGACCCGGACGGCCGCGCCCAGGAAGGAGGTGGCGACCACGCGGGCGTCCCCGCCGTCCTCGGCCCGCACCCGCACCGCCTCAGGGCGCACCAGTACGTCCACCTCGGTCGCGGCCGGGATCCTGCCGTCGACGGGCAGCCGGCGCCCGAGCACCTCGACGGTCCCGCCGTCGAGGTGTCCGGGGATCCGGCTCGTCGTGCCCACGAACTCGGCGACGAAGGCCGTGGCGGGCCGGCCGTACAACTCGGCAGGGGCGGCGCACTGTTCGAGCCGTCCGGCCTGCATCACGGCGACCCGGTCCGCCATGGACAGGGCCTCCTCCTGGTCGTGGGTGACGAACAGGGTGGTGATGCCGAGCTCCTGCTGGAGCCGCCGGATCTCCTCGCGCAGGGTCAGCCGCACCTTGGCGTCGAGCGCGGAGAGCGGTTCGTCGAGGAGCAGGACGCGCGGGCGCAGGGCGAGGGCGCGGGCCAGGGCGACGCGCTGCTGCTGTCCGCCGGAGAGCTGGTGCGGGAACCGTGCGCCCTTGTCGGCGAGGCCCACCAGCTCCAGCAACTCGGCTGCCCGGGACCGCCGTTCGGCGGTGCGCACCTTGCGCATCCGCAGCCCGAAGGCCACGTTGTCGAGCGCGTCGAGGTGCGGGAAGAGGCTGTAGGACTGGAACACCATCCCGGCGTCGCGGCGGTGGGCCGGCACCCGGGTGACGTCCTCGCCGTCGACCAGCACCTCGCCGGCGTCGGGGTGTTCGAACCCGGCGAGCATCCGCAGCGCGGTGGTCTTGCCGCAGCCGGAGGGGCCCAGCAGGGCGAGGAGTTCACCCGGCCGGACGGTGAGGTCGAGGCCGTCGAGGGCGACGGTCGGCCCGAACTCCCTTCGCAGGCCGCGGAATTCGACGGTCGCCGCGTTCGTCGTCGGCTCCGTCGTCGCTGTCTTGTCGAGCACGGTCATGGTTCATCCCCGGGAAGTTGGACGGGTGCGCCCGCCGAAGCCGGCGAGGACGAGGAGGAGCAGCCAGGTCACGAGCAGGCTGAGCACGGACACGGCGACGGACAGCTGGGCCTGCGAACCGCTGACGTTCACGATCCAGACGGCGAAGGGCTGGAAGCCGAGCAGCTGCGCCACGGTGAACTCGCCGAGCACCAGGGCCAGGGTGAGGAAGGAGGCGTTGAGCAGCGCGCCGCGCAGATTGGGCAGGACGGCCCGGACCAGCGCCTGCGGCCAGCCGGCCCCGCAGCTGCGGGCGGCCTCGACGAGGGTGGCCACATCGACGGAGCGCAGCCCCGCGTCCAGGGCCCGGTACACGAACGGCAGCGCCATCACGACGTACGCCAGGACGAGCACCACGGGGAAGTCGGGGTTCTGGATCGCCACGAAGGTCTGGAACAGCGGCGTGCGCGAGAGATGTTCGGGCCCCCATTTCAGCACCGTCCCGATGCCGGCGACGAACGCGATCGGCGGCACGACCAGCGGCAGTGAGCACACCACCTCGACGACCGGCCGCAGCCGGGGCGCGCCCAGCCGCAGCGCCACCATGGCCGGCACCATCAGCAGCAGGACGACGGCGATGGTGGCGACGGCCAGCTCCAGCGAGAGCAGCAGACTGGATCCGAAGCCCGCCGTGGAGAAGATCCGGCTGTAGGCGTCGAAGGTGACGCCCTGTCCGGGCACGTCGACGGTGAAGACGACCGACGCGGCCAGCGGGACCAGGAAGTACAGTCCGGCGAGGCCGAGGACTCCCCACCGCCACAGGTTCAGGCGAGCCATCGCGCGCTCCGTCGTTGCAGGGGCAGATACACCGCCATGACCAGGCCCGCGACCAGGACCATGTCGAGGCTGAGGGCGAGCGCCACGTTCTCCTGGCCGACGAGCACGTTGCCGGAGATGGCGTCGGCGATCTGGAGGGTGACCAGCGGGATGGAGCTGCCCACCATGGCGGCGGCGGTGGCGTACGCGGCGAAGGCGCTGCCGAAGAGCAGCACCAGGCCGCCGAGCAGCGAGGGCAGCAGGACGGGCAGGGCGACGTGCCGCCAGTACTGCGCGGCGGTCGCGCCGTTGTTCTGCGCCGCCTCGCGCCACTGGGAGCGCAGGCCCTCCAGGGCGGGCGTGATGGTGAGCACCATCAGCGGGATCAGGAAGTACAGGTAGACGATCACCAGTCCCCAGAAGCTGTACAGGTCCCAGCCGTGGTCGGTGAGGCCGAAGTGCCGGGTCAGCACACCGGCGTTGCCGAGTGTGGCGACGAAGGCGAACGCCAGCGGGACGCCGCCGAAGTTGGCGAGCACCCCGGACGCGGTGAGCACCGCCTCGCGCAGCGCGCGGAAGCGGGAGGTCACGACGGCCTGGGCCAGCGGCAGTCCGAGCAGCGCCCCCAGCCCCGCCGACACCGCGGACAGCTTCACGCTGCCGAGCAGGGCCGTCAGGTACGCGCCCCGCAGGGAGGCCGTCAGGTTGTCGGCCGTGTACGAGGTGGCGCCCGTGGCGGGGTCCTTGGCGGTGAACGCGCCGTCGAGCATGGCCACGGCGGGCAGCCCGAAGGCGAGCGCGGTGAAGGCGAGCAACGGGACGACGGCGAGCCAGCCGAGGGCACGGCGCCGCCGCTTCACCGGAGCGGCGGGCGCCATGTCGACCCGTACGGCGGTGGAGGTCATCCGGAGACGGCCTTGGCCCAGCCCTGCCCGAGGACCGTCTTGGCCTTGCTCTGCTGGTCCTCGGTCGGGAAGGTGGGCGTCCCGGAGACCTCGGGCAGCTTGGCCGCGGCCGTCCTGTCGAGGGTGCCGGCCTTCTCCATGGCGGTCATCAGGGCCGGCCGCGCGTACCCCTTGAGCCACAGGTTCTGGCCGTCGGCGCTGTAGAGGTACTCCTGCCACAGGCGGGCGGCCGCCGGGTGCGGGGCGTCCTTGTTGATCGCCTGGGAGTAGTACTGGGAGAACTGGCCGTCGCTGGGCACCGACACCTTCCAGTCGACGCCCTTGGACTTGAACTCGTCGGCGTATCCGGCGTTGAGGTAGTCCCAGTCGATGCTGATGGGCGTCTCGCCCTTCTCGACGGTGGCCGGGGTCGACTCGACGGGCGTGTAGTTGCCGTTCTTCTTCAGCTCGGCGAAGAAGTCGAGGCCGGGCTGGATGTCGTCGAAGGAGCCGCCGTTCGCGAGGGAGGCCGCGTAGACGCCCCCGAAGGCGGAGCCGGACTTGGTGGGGTTGCCGTTGAGGGCGACCTGACCCTTGTACCGGGGCTCGAGCAGATCCGCGAAGGTGGTCGGACAGGTCTTGACGCGCTTGGCGTCGCAGCCGATGGAGATGTAGCCGCCGTAGTCGTTGTACCAGCGGGCCTTCGCGTCCTTCTGCCCCTCGGGGAGGTCGGCGTACGACGCCACCTCGTACGGCGCGAGCAGCCCCTGCTGGGCGGCGCTCAGTGCGAAGGAACTGCCGAGGTCGAGGACGTCCGGCGCGCGGTCCTGGCCCTTCCTGGAGGTGACGGCGTTGATCTCGTCCTGGCTGGAGCCGTCGGGGTTCTCGACCGCGATCTTGATGCCGTACTTCTTCTGGAAGCCGTCGATGAGGGCGCCGTAGTTGGCCCAGTCGCGGGGCAGCGCGATGGCGTTCAGCGTGCCCTCCTTCTTCGCCGCCTTCACCAGGGCGTCGAGGCCGCCGAAGTCGGCGGCGGAGGTGGCGGTGGCGGCGTTCTTGCCGTCGGCGGTGGAGGTGCTGGTGTCGGGGGCGGCGCCACAGGCGCTCAGGGCGAGTACGGCGACGGCGGCGAGGGCACCGCCACGGACGGCTGTTCTCGGCAGGGGCACGGTCACGGCTTCTCCAGGGGACGCGCGAGAATGCAGGAGACGAGGGCAACTTGTCTGAACAAGTTGGCCTCAGTACGCACGCCGCTGGTGTCCCCTTCGTAAACACTGGCGAAACCCTGAGCCCCGATTTCACGCACAGTTGCGATGGAAGCCGAGCAGCTCCGCAGGTCGACTAGGCTGGTCAAGCTGTGTACAGCCGTCGACGCAGAGGGGAAGCATGGCCGCGCGACACGAGGAGATCGCCGACGCACTGCGCCGCGCGATCGACCGCGAGGAGTACGCGGTCGGGGCGCGGCTGCCCGCCGAGACCGACCTCGCCGCCCGGTACGGCGTCTCGCGCGGCACGGTCCGCCAGGCCGTCGCCGCGCTGACCGCCGAGGGCCTCATCGGCTCCCGCCAGGGCGCCCGCCGCGTGGTCCTGGCCAGCCGCCGCAGCCAGAGCTTCGCCGAGCTGCGCAGCTTCGCCCAGTGGGCGCGCGCGATGGGCCGCGAGGCGACCGGCCGGGTCGTCGCCCAGGAGTACCGCCCGGCCGGCACCGAGGACGCGGTACGCCTCCAACTCCGCGACGGGACACCCGTGTTGCACGTCCTGCGGCTGCGCGGCCTGGACGGCGAGCCGGTGCTCCTGGAGCGGACCGTGTACGCGGACTGGATCTCCCCGGCCGTCGAGTCGATCGAGCCGGACTGCCCCTCGGTGACCCAGCGCCTCCTCGACGACACCGGGCTGGTCTTCGCCTACGGCGAGCATGTCATCGACGCGGTGGCGGCGGGCGCCCAGGACGCCGAACTGCTCGCCATCCGCCGCACGAGCCCCCTGCTGCGCGTCCGCCGGGTCACCACGACCCGCGAGGGCCGCCCGGTGGAGTGGTCGGACGACCGCTACCGCTCGGACGCGGTCAGCTTCAGCGTGCACAACTCGATCGGAAACAACGCACTGGCCCGAAAGACGGCCGGGTAGCCCCTGCCCGACCCTGATCGGCCCCCGCCACCACCCCGGGCGGGTACGGCGCGAGCCACGCCGGATCGGCCCAGATGGCCCGGACGGATCCGGATCGGCTCAGGCGGCCCGGACCTACCCCCGATCGGCTCAGGCGGCCCGGGCCGTCCCCGATCTGCTCAGGTGGGCCCGGACCGGCTCAGGCCGGTCCGGGTTCGCTCAGGTCGGTGAGCCTGCTGAGAAGCGGCGCAGGAGCGGCGACAGCACGAGCACGGACTTCGTCCGTTCCACGAACGGCTCCCCCGCGATGCGCTCGAGGACCCGCTCGAAGTGGCGCATGTCGGCGGCGAAGACCTGGGCGACGGCGTCCGCCTCCCCGGTGACGGTGGACGCGGCCACCACCTCCTGGTAGCGCTCCAGGCCCCGCTGGATGGTCTCCGGGGAGGTGTTGCGCCGGCAGTAGATCTCGACGAACCCTTCGGTCTCCCAGCCGAGGGCCGCCGGGTCGACCCGTACGGTGAAACCGGTGATCGCCCCGGTGGCCCGCAGCCGGTCCACGCGCCGCTTCACGGCGGGCGCGGACAGGCCGACCAGTTGCCCGATGTCCGCGAAGGAGCGGCGGGCGTCCTCGGCGAGGGCGTGCACGATGCGTTCGTCGAGATCGTTCAGCACAGTGGGTTGTTCACTTCTCAGATGGTGCGGGCGCTGCGAGGCGGGAGCGGCGGTGGCCGTAAAGGAAGTAGAACACGAGCCCGACCGCCATCCAGACTCCGAAGACCACCCAGGTGACGGCCGAAAGGCTGCCCATCATCCAGACGCAGAAGGCGAGCCCCAGAGCCGGCAGTACCGGCGAGAGCGGCACCCGGAAGGTCCGGGGCATCTCGGGACGGGTCCGGCGCAGCACCACGACCGCGATGTTGACCAGCCCGAACGCGAACAGCGTACCGATGCTGGTGGCGTCCGCCAGCTGGCCCAACGGGATCGCGGCGGCCAGCACACCGCAGAACAGCGACACGATCACCGTGTTCGTGCGGGGCGTGCCGGTCTTCGGGTGGACGCGGGAGAACACCTTGGGCACCAGGCCGTCCCGGGACATCGCGAAGAGGATGCGGGTCTGGCCGTACAGCACGGTCAGGACGACGCTCGCGATGGCGATGACCGCGCAGAAGGCGAGGAGGGTGCCCCAGAAGGACTGGCCGGTCACGTCCCGCATGATCTGCGCGAGCGCGGCCTCGGAGTCGCCGAACCGCTGCCAGGGCTTGGCGCCCACGGCGACGGCCGCGACGAGGACGTACAGCGCCGTCACGATGACGAGCGACAGCATGATCGCGCGGGGCAGGTCGCGCTGCGCGTTCTTGGCCTCCTCACCGGCGGTGGAGGCGGCGTCGAAGCCGATGTACGAGAAGAACAGCGTCGCACCGGCCGCGCTGACGCCCGCCATGCCCAGCGGCATGAAGTGCTCGTAGTTTCCGGAGCGGAAACCCTGGACACCGATGGCGCAGAACAGCACCAGCGCGGCGATCTTCACGGCCACCATGACGGTGTTGGCGCGCGCCGACTCGCGGGCGCCGCCGAGCAGGAAGGCCATGGCGAGCAGGACCACGATGAGGGCCGGCAGGTTGAAGATGCCACCGTCCCCGGGCGGCGCCGACAGCGCGTCCGGGATGGTCACCCCGATCGTCCCGTCGAGCAGCTCGTTGAGGTACTCGCCCCAGCCGACGGCCACGGCGGCGACCGACACGCCGTACTCCAGGACCAGACACCAGCCGCAGATCCAGGCGATCAGTTCGCCCATCGTCGCGTAAGCGTACGAGTACGAGGAGCCGGCGACCGGGATGGTGCCCGCCAGTTCGGCGTAGGACAGAGCCGAGAAGAGCGCGGTGAGTCCGGCGATCACGAAGGAGAGCGTGACGGCGGGACCGGCCTTGGGCACCGCCTCGCCGAGAACGACGAAGATGCCGGTGCCGAGGGTGGCGCCGATGCTGATCATCGTGAGCTGCCACAGCCCGAGGGAGCGCCTGAGCGAGCCTCCCTCGCCCTGGCCGCCCTCGGCGACCAGGTGTTCCACGGGCTTGCGCCGCATGAGACGCGCGACGGGCCCCGGGGACGCGGGGGTGGTCCGACTGCGTTGTTGCGGGGGTGCGCCTTGATCGAGCACGCGCTGACTCCTTCGTCGCTGCCTCTCGGCGTGACGGGAACCGGCGGCACACCTGCGCGAGCAGGAACCCACCGAGCGGGGTCCCCGCCACGCTACGTACAGCGCACGACCCTATGAGCAGGGCCGTAGCACTCGTAATGCTGCAATCTTGCGCATACACGCAAGATCGTTGCGTTCATCGCACAGGGGTGCGTATTCATTGCACGGGAGCTGAACGCCTCCGAAAGGGGCGCGGGGCTGTGCCGATATGCGGCTGCGCCGCGTGGGCGCGACCAGCCACGGCGAACCCGCACCTGGAAGGCGACGATCAGCACCGTTCACCGGCGCCGACCAGCGGAGCGCCTCGCGGAGCTACCAGCTCGCGTGCAGCGGCTTGCCCTCCGCGTAACCGGCCGCGCTCTGGATACCGACGACGGCCTTCTCGGCGAACTCCTCGAGAGAGCCCGCGCCCGCGTAGGTGCAGGAGGAGCGGACGCCCGCGATGACCGAGTCGATCAGGTCCTCGACGCCCGGGCGGGCCGGGTCGAGGAACATCCGCGAGGTGGAGATGCCCTCCTCGAACAGCGCCTTGCGGGCACGGTCGTACGCCGACTCCTCGGAGGTGCGGTTGGCGACGGCGCGCGCGGACGCCATGCCGAACGACTCCTTGTACAGCCGGCCGCCCGCGTCCTGCTGGAGGTCGCCCGGGGACTCGTAGGTGCCCGCGAACCAGGACCCGATCATCACGTTGGACGCGCCGGCGGCGAGCGCCATGGCGACATCGCGCGGGTGCCGGACACCGCCGTCGGCCCACACGTGCTTGCCGTGCTTCTTCGCCTCGGCCGCGCACTCCAGGACCGCCGAGAACTGCGGCCGGCCCACACCGGTCATCATGCGGGTGGTGCACATGGCGCCCGGTCCGACCCCGACCTTGATGATGTCGGCGCCCGCGTCGATCAGGTCCTTGACGCCCTCGGCGGAGACGATGTTGCCGGCAACGATCGGCACCCGCGGGTCGAGCGAGCGCACGGTCCGGATCGCGCTGATCATCGACTCCTGGTGGCCGTGCGCGGTGTCGATGACGAGCGTGTCGACGCCCGCGTCGAGCAGCTGCTTGGCCTTGCCCGCGACATCGCCGTTGATACCGACGGCCGCGGCGACGCACAGCTTGCCCGCCGCGTCGACGGCCGGCGTGTACAGGGTGGCGCGCAGGGCGCCCTTGCGGGTGAGGATGCCGGCGAGCTTGCCGTCCCGGTCGACGGCGGGGGCGTAGCGCCGGTTGGCCGCGTCGAGGGTGTTGAAGGCCTCGCGCGGGTCGATGTCGGCGTCCAGGAGCAGCAGGTCCCGGGACATGACGACCTCGAGCTGGGTGAAGCGGTCGACCCCGCTCAGGTCCGCGTCGGTGACGACACCGACGGGGCGGAACTCCTCGTCGACGACGACACCCGCGTTGTGCGCGCGCTTGGGCAGCAGCGCCAGGGCGTCGGCGACCGTCTGGTGCGGGGCGAGCACGATGGGGGTGTCCAGCACCAGGTGGCGGCTCTTGACCCAGGTGACGACGTCGGTGACGACGTCGATCGGAATGTCCTGCGGGATCACCACCAGCCCGCCGCGACGGGCCATGGTCTCGGCCATCCGGCGGCCGGCCACGGCGGTCATGTTGGCGACGACCAGCGGGATCGTGGTGCCCGTGCCGTCCGGGGCGGCCAGGTCGACGGCCTGACGCGACCCGACCGCGCTGCGGCTCGGCACCATGAAGACGTCGTCGTAGGTGAGGTCGTACGCGGGCTGGATGTCGTTGAGGAAACGCACGTGCTGCACATCCCAGTCGATCAGAGGTGACCCCCGGACAGGTCAGCCAGGGGGAGAAGCACGTACTTCATTCTCCCACGACGGCCGCGATGCGATGCCCGGACAGAACGTCCAAGCAGCTCAGGGGGGTCTTAGGAGGATCCTCCGAGGGCGAGCAGCACGGACAGCGCCGGCACCTGGTCGACGGCCTGGGCGAACACGTCCTGCGCGATCACCCACTCCTGGGGTCGCGCCTCGGCGTACGGCCGCCAGTTCCGTACGACGATCTGCAGCCCGCCGTCCCCGGGCGGGGCCTGGAGGTCGGTGAGGCTGTCGGCGAGGGCGTCCCAGTTGCGTCCGAACCAGTCGGGCAGGCCCAGGGCGTCGGCGCAGCGGTCCATCAGGGCGGACTTGTCCGTCACCCCCTCCAGATCCAGCGTGACCACGAACTGCGTCATCTCAGCACCGCCCGGAACGTGTCGTAGTGATCATCGGTGTAGTAGATCTCGTCGCCCTGCCCGGTGACAACGCGTCGGGCCCCGCGGTCGCGCGAGCCCGGCGTCTCGACGGTGTATTCGTGGTAGTAGCCCCGCTTGTGCGCGGGCAGCAGCCCCTCGAAGTTCCCGAAGACGGCGCCGTCCCTGGCGTACGGGAAGGGGCCGCCGTCGTCGATGAGCCGGAGTGTCCGGCGCGCCTCGGCGGGCAGCTCGGACTCCCGGACCGTGGCCAGGCCGCCGGCCCAGGACGGCTCGGCGGCCGTGGCGACGGCCGGGGTGGAGTCCCGCGGGCCCGGCTGCCCCGAGGCGCAGCCGGTGAGCAGGGCGAGCGGGAGAAGCAGGCACACCAGCACGCGGGGGACGAACCGCAGCAGCATGCGTCCGATGCTGTCACGGCCGTCCCCTCATGGCCCGCTTCCGGGCGGGTCAGATGCCGTCCGGGTCCGACCGGCCCAGGGCGGGCTTCGGAGCCGGCCCCGCCGTCATCAGGTAGTCGGCCGCCGACGTGTCCGTCACCAGGCTGGTGACGAGCCCGGAGCGGAGCACCGCGTCGATCGCGGCCGCCTTGCGCTGCCCGCCCGCGATCGCGACGACCTCGGGGACCCGGCGCAGCTGGTCCGTCTTGACCGTGATGCACCGCTCGCCCAGGTCCCGCCCGACCCGGCGGCCCTCGGCGTCGAAGAGGTGCGCGGACATCTCGGCGGCGACCCCGAGCGAGGCGTAGTGCGCCCGCTCCTCGTCGCTGAGCATGTCGTGCACCGTCGAGATGCCCGGCTCCCAGGAGCCGATGGAGACACAGGCGACCGTGACCTTGTCGAAGTACTCGAAGGCGCGGGCGATCCCGGTCTGGTGGCGCAGCGCGGCCGCGGTGGCCGCGTCCGGCAGCAGCATCGGCGCGTAGATGGGGTGCGCGTCGCCGCCGGACACCTGGGCGGCACGGCGGACGGCCTCGACCGAGCCGCGCTCCGCGGTCCCGGCGTCGTAGACACCCGTCAGCTGCACCACCGTGCACGGCGGCAGCCGGTCCAGCGCCGCCGCCATGTGAATGGTGGACCGGCCCCAGGCCAGCCCCAGTACGTCCCCCTCGTCGACCAGTTCGCCGAGCAGGTCCGCCGCCACTTCCCCCAGGTTCTCGGGGTCCGTGGTCTCCTCGGCCTCGGCCGGGGACTCGACCACGACGGCGTGCCTGAGGCCGTAGCGGGCACGGAGCGCGTCCGAGCGCTCCGCGTCCAGCTCGGCCGGCACGCGGATCTCGATCCGTACGAGATCCCGTTCGAGGGCGGTCTCCAGGACCCGGGCCACCTTGAAGCGGCTGACGCCGAACTCCTCCGCGATCTGGATCTTGGACTTTCCCTCAAGGTAGAAGCGGCGGGCCATGGCCGCCGCCTGCACCAGCTCAGCGGGTCCCATCCGCATGGCTGACCGGCCCGCCGACATACCCGACACGGCGTTCTCCTCACTGCTGTTCACACTCTGGATACGCCGTTCATCCTCGCAGATCCGGCGCAGTTGATCAGCTCTGTTGGGAGCCGTTCACATACCTGTCGGTAAGTGGTTGGTTCAGTGTCCACATGCCCAGGAGGCGCCGGCGGTCGCCGCCTCCGCCTGAGCCCGCAGGCCACGGACCGCCTCCGCCGGGTCGTCCGCCCCGTATACGGCCGAGCCTGCCACGAACACGTCCGCGCCCGCCTCGGCGCACCGCTCGATCGTCGAGGCCGAGACCCCGCCGTCGATCTGGAGCCACAGGTCGAGGCCGTGCTTGCTGATCAACTCGCGGGTGCGGCGGATCTTGGGGAGCATGATGTCGAGGAAGGCCTGGCCCCCGAAGCCCGGCTCGACGGTCATGATCAGCAGCATGTCGAGTTCGGGCAGCAGGTCCTCGTACGGCTCGATGGGCGTCGCCGGCCTCAGTGCCATGGCGGCACGGGCGCCCTTCGCCCGGATCTCACGGGCGAGCCGTACGGGTGCGGCGGCGGCCTCGACGTGGAAGGTGACGGACGAGGCACCCGCCTCGACGTACTGCGGGGCCCAGCGATCGGGGGCCTCGATCATCAGATGGCAGTCCAGCGGGGTGTCCGTCGCACGGGCCAGTGACTCTACGACCGGCACACCGAGCGTGAGGTTCGGGACGAAATGGTTGTCCATGACGTCGACGTGGAGCCAGTCGGCTCCGGCGACCGCCTCCGCCTCGTCCGCAAGGCGGGCGAAGTCGGCGGACAGGATGCTGGGGTTGATCTGCACGGCCATGACCCAAGCCTGCCATGCCCTCCGGGGGTTGCGGGCATCGGTCCCGCGGGGGGAGCGTGGTGCGACGCCCGCGGACCGGCCCAGGAGGATCGCCCAGCCCCCCGCGCCCCTGACCGGAGGCGGCCGCTCGCGGCGCAGACAGAACGGCTCGGAGGGTAGCCATGGCCGAGAATCGCGGTGTCGCGCACCTGGTCTGCGGGCGGCGTGCGAAGTGGCTGGTGCTGGCGTTGTGGCTGGTGTTGCTGTTCCTGACGGCACCCTTCGCCCAGAAGCTCACCGACGCCCAGGACAACGACGCGGCCTCCTGGCTGCCGGGGTCGGCGGAGTCCACCCAGGTGCTGGAGATCTCGCAGGACTTCAGGCCCGAGCAGATCCCCGCGGTCGTCGTCTACGCCCGCGACGCGGGCCTGACGGCCGAGGACCGGGCGCGGATCACCGAGGACGCGGCGCAGCTCGGACAGCTCACCGACCACGGCATCCGCGGCGCCGAGACCCGCGGCCCGGTCTACGACCGCCCGGCCGACCCGCGCGCCGCCCAGATCTACGTGCCGATCACCATGGACGAGCAGGGCTGGGAGCGCATCGCCCCGGCCGTCGACTCGATCCGTGACGTCGTCGGCGAAGGCGGCGCCGGTATGGCCGTGCACATCACCGGACCCGGCGGTACCTCGGCGGACTTCTCCGAGGCCTTCGAGGGCATCGACTCGACCCTGCTGCTGGCGGCGATGGGGGTGGTCGTCGTCATGCTCCTGGTCACCTATCGCAGCCCCACCCTCCTCGTCGTCCCGGTGCTCGCCGTGGTCGCCGCCCTGTTCACCGCGCAGGCGCTGATCTACTTCCTGGCCGAGCACGCGGGCCTGACGGTGAACGGTCAGAGCGCCGGCATCCTCACGGTGCTCGTGTTCGGCGCGGGCACCGACTACGCCCTGCTGCTGGTGGCCCGATACCGGGAGGAGCTGCGCCGGCACGAGGACCGGCACGAGGCGATGGCCCGGGCGCTGCACCGCGCGGGCCCCGCCGTCCTGGCGTCCGGCGCCACGGTCGTCCTGAGCATGCTGATGCTGCTGTTCGCCGAGATGAACTCGACCCGCGGGCTGGGCCCGGTCGCGGCCATCGGCGTGGCGGTCGCGCTGCTGGCGATGATGACCCTCTTCCCCGCCCTGCTGGTGATCTGCGGCCGCTGGATCTTCTGGCCGGTGATCCCGCACTTCGGCTCCTCCGACCCGACCGAGCACGGTGTCTGGGCCCGCACGGGCCGTGGCATCGCCCGCCGCCCGCGCATGGTCTGGGCCGTGACGGCGCTGGTCCTGGCGGTCTGCTCGCTCGGCCTGATCCAGCTGCGCGCCGAGGGCATCGGCAACGCGGACGCGTTCACCGGCAAACCGGACTCGATCACGGGCCAGGAGGTGTCGGCGAAGTACTTCCCGGCGGGCAGCGGCGACCCGCTGGTCGTCATCGCCGACCAGGCCCGGGCCGGGCAGGTGAAACGCGCGGTCGCGGGGACGGAGGGCGTCGTGCCGACCTCCCTCGGCCTGCCGGCGGGCACGAAACCCGTCCACGACGGCCAGGTGCTGTTCGAGGCGACGATGACCGACCCGGCCGACAGCGAGGCCGCCAAGCAGACCGTGGAACGGGTCCGGGACGCGGTGCACGAGATACCCGACGCCGACGCCCAGGTGGGCGGCGGCACGGCGGCGCTGCTCGACATGGACAAGGCGACCACGCACGACAACCTGGTGATCATCCCGCTGGTCCTGGCCGTGGTCCTGCTCATCCTCGGCGCCCTGCTGCGCGCCCTGATCGCCCCGCTGCTGCTGGTCGGGACGGTGATCCTGTCCTTCGCGGCGGCGCTGGGCCTCAGCGCGCTGGCGTTCCGCCATCTCTTCGACTACGCGGGCGAGTCGACGGACTTCCCGCTGTTCGTCTTCGTGTTCCTGGTGGCCCTGGGCATCGACTACAACATCTTCCTGACCACCCGGATCCGCGAGGAGGCCGCCCGCCAGGGCACCCGGCAGGGCGTGGTGACCGGTCTGGCGGCCACCGGCTCGGTGATCACCTCGGCGGGCCTGGTCCTGGCCGGCACCTTCGCGGCCCTCGCCACCCTTCCCATGGTCGCCTTCGCGGAGATCGGCTTCGCGGTGGCCCTGGGCGTCCTCCTGGACACCTTCATCGTGCGGTCGGTGCTCGTCACCTCACTCTTCCTGGACATCGGACCGAAGATCTGGTGGCCGCACCGGCTGGCCCGGGAAAGCCACCCGACCCTGTCGAAGGAGCCCGCGCAGCCGGTCGAGAGCACCGAGACCTGAGCACCCTTTGCATGACCATGCGAGTTCATGCATAATCTTCCTATGTCCAAGGTCCTCACCTCCCTTCCCGCCAGCGAGCGCGTCGGCATCGCCTTCTCCGGCGGGCTCGACACCTCGGTCGCGGTCGCGTGGATGCGCGACAAGGGTGCCGTCCCGTGCACCTACACCGCCGACATCGGCCAGTACGACGAGCCCGACATCGCCTCGGTGCCCGGCCGCGCGAAGACCTACGGCGCCGAGATCGCGCGCCTGGTCGACTGCCGCGCCGCACTGGTCGAGGAGGGCCTGGCCGCGCTCACCTGCGGGGCGTTCCACATCCGCTCGGGCGGGCGCGCCTACTTCAACACCACGCCCCTCGGCCGTGCCGTCACCGGCACCCTCCTGGTCCGGGCGATGCTCGAGGACAACGTCCAGATCTGGGGCGACGGCTCGACCTTCAAGGGCAACGACATCGAGCGGTTCTACCGCTACGGCCTGCTGGCCAACCCGCACCTGCGGATCTACAAGCCCTGGCTGGACGCGGACTTCGTGACCGAGCTCGGCGGCCGCAAGGAAATGTCGGAGTGGCTCGTCGCCCACGACCTGCCCTACCGGGACAGCACGGAGAAGGCGTACTCCACCGACGCCAACATCTGGGGCGCCACCCACGAGGCCAAGACCCTGGAGCACCTGGACACCGGCGTCGAGACCGTCGAGCCCATCATGGGCGTGCGGTTCTGGGACCCGTCGGTCGAGATCGCCACCGAGGACGTGACGATCGGCTTCGACCAGGGCCGCCCCGTGACGATCAACGGCAAGGAGTTCGCCTCCCCCGTCGATCTGGTGATGGAGGCCAACGCCATCGGCGGCCGCCACGGCATGGGCATGTCGGACCAGATCGAGAACCGCATCATCGAGGCCAAGAGCCGCGGCATCTACGAGGCGCCCGGCATGGCCCTGCTGCACGCGGCCTACGAGCGTCTGGTCAACGCCATCCACAACGAGGACACCCTCGCCCAGTACTACAACGAGGGACGGCGCCTCGGCCGGCTGATGTACGAGGGCCGCTGGCTGGACCCGCAGGCCCTGATGGTGCGCGAGTCGCTCCAGCGCTGGGTCGGCGCGGCCGTCACCGGCGAGGTGACGCTGCGACTGCGGCGCGGTGAGGACTACTCGATCCTCAACACCACCGGCCCGGCCTTCAGCTACCACCCGGACAAGCTGTCCATGGAGCGCACCGAGGACTCCGCGTTCGGCCCGGTGGACCGGATCGGCCAGCTCACCATGCGCAACCTCGACATCGCCGACTCGCGCGCCAAGCTGGAGCAGTACGCCACGCTCGGCCTGATCGGCACCGGCAGCCCCGCGATCGGCGCCGACCAGGCGGCCGCGACCGGTCTCATCGGCACCATGACCGAGCTGCCGGAGGGCGGCGCCGAGGCCATCGCCTCCCGCGGCGAGGTCTCCGACGACGACCAGCTGCTGGACCGCGCCGCCATGGAGTTCGGCACGGACTGACCCCCGCGGGGCACCCGCCCGCGAAGAAGGCCGGCCCCACGCCGTGGACGTGGGGCCGGCCTTCTCACGTGTCCGTCCGCGCGGGCCTCAGCCCGTCCTCCTGATCAACGCCAGGTACATGGCGTCCGTCCCGTGCAGATGCGGCCACAGCTGGATGTCGGGCCCGTCACCCAGCTCCGGTACACCCGGCAGCAGCGGCCGCGCGTCGATCAACTCGGCCTGCGGATACTGCTTGAGGACGTCGGAGACGACCGACCGGGTCTCGGCGAGGTGCGGCGAACAGGTGGCGTACCCGACGACGCCCCCGACCCGCACCGACTCCAGCGCGGTCCGCAGCAGCCCGCGCTGGAGCGGCCCGAACCCGTCGAGATCCTCCGGCCTGCGCCGCCAGCGTGCCTCGGGCCGCCGCCGCAGGGCGCCGAGGCCCGTGCACGGCACGTCCATCAGCACCCGGTCGAAGGAGCCGGGCCGCCACGGCGGCCGGGTCCCGTCGGCGGCGATGACCTGGTAGGGCCCGGGGTTGCCGGCCAGCGCCTTGGCGACGAGCCCCGCGCGGTGCGGCTGCTTCTCGGAGGCGAGCAGCGCCGCCCCCCGCTCGGCGGCGAGGGCGGCGAGCAACGCCGCCTTGCCCCCGGGGCCGGCGCACCCGTCCAGCCACAACGCGTCGGACCCGTCGAGCGGCACATCGGCCAGCGCGAGCGCCACGAGCTGGCTGCCCTCGTCCTGCACCCCTGCCCGCCCGTCCCGTACGGCGTCGATCGCCCCCGGCTCGCCGCCCTCGGTGAGCCGCACGGCGTACGGCGACCAGCGCCCGGCCACCGAGGCCTCCTCCCGGAGCAGTTCCTCGGTGGTGGCCCGCCCGGGCCGGGCGACGAGCGTGACCTCGGGCCGCTCGTTGTCCGCCGCCAGCAGCTCCTCGATGCCGGCCCGCCCGCCGCCGAGGGAGTCCCACAGTGCGGAGACCACCCAGCGCGGGTGCGAGTGCACGACGGCGAGGTGATCCTCGGGATCGTCCTCGTAGGGCGGAGCGACCTTGTCGAGCCACTCGTCGAGATCGTGCGCCGCGACCTTGCGCAGCACGGCGTTGACGAACTTGGCACGTCCGTCGCCGAGCACGACCCTGGCGAGCTCGACGGAGGCGGACACGGCCGCATGGGTCGGGATACGCGTCCCGAGCAGCTGATGCACGCCGAGACTCAGCACGTCCAGGACCGGCGGGTCGACCTCGCGCAGCGGCCGGTCGACACACGCGGAGATGACGGCGTCGTACGTGCCCTGCCGGCGCAGCGTCCCGTAGACCAGCTCGGTGGCGAGGGCCGCGTCCCGGGCGTCGAACTTGTCGGGTCCCTCCTTCTCGCGCGCCTTGCGCAGCAGCGGCGGCAGCACGAGGTTGGCGTACGCGTCCCGCTCGTCCACTGCCCGCAGCGCCTCGAAGGCGAGCATGCGGACGGGGTCCTTCTGAGGCCGGCGGTAGGGCTTGCCCGGCTTGCGGGAACGGTGGGGCTGGTCGCTCACGAAAAGGTGCTCCGGATTGCAGAAGAAAGGAAGAAAGGAAGGAAGGGAAAGAGGGAAATGGAGGAAAGGTGCGTCCAGCGTACGTCGGTGGTCCGCCGGGCGGACTTGCCGACCGGGCCCGCGCACCGGGGGCGGCGCCCACGGGCTCGGCGGCGCTCACGGCCCGGGCTGGGCTCACGGCCCGGACGAGGCTCACGGCCCGGGCGGGGCTTGTGCAGGAGCGTTACGCCCCGACGGTCTCCCCGTCCCCGATCCGGGCGCCCCGGGCCCAGTCGGCGGCCCGCATCGGCTTCTTGCCCTGCGCCTGCACCCACAGCAGCTCGACCGCGTACGAGCCGGTGCCGACGTGCACGCTGTTCTTGCCGACGAGGAGCGCGCCCGGCGCGAGATCGGTCCGCTCGACAACCGGCTGGACCTGGATGAGCTTGAGCCGCTCCCCGCGGAAGGTGGTCCAGGCGCCGGGAGCGGGGGTGCAGCCGCGCACGACCCGGTCGACCCGCAGAGCCGGGGTGGCCCAGTCGACCTGAGCGTCCTCGACGGTGATCTTCGGCGCGAGGGTGATCCCCTCACCCGGCTGGGGAACGGCCTTCAGTGTGCCGTCCTCGATCCCGTCCATGGTCGCGGCGAGCAGCCCGCTGCCGGCGAAGGCCAGCCGGGTGAGCAGGTCACCGCTGGTGTCGGTGGGCCGGATCTGCTCGGTGACCGTCCCGTAGACCGGCCCCGAGTCGAGTCCCTCCTCGATGAGGAAGGTGGACGCGCCGGTGATCTCGTCCCCCGCCATGACGGCGTGCTGCACGGGAGCGGCCCCGCGCCAGGCCGGCAGCAGCGAGAAGTGCAGGTTGACCCAGCCATGGGCCGGGATGTCCAGCGCCACCCTCGGCAGCAGCGCCCCGTAGGCCACGACGGGACAGCAGTCGGGCGCGATCTCCCTCAGCCGCTCCAGGAACTCCGGGTCGCGCGGCTTGGCGGGCCTCAGCACTTCGATGCCCGCCTCCTCGGCGCGCTGGGCGACGGGAGAGGCGATCAGCCTGCGCCCCCGTCCGGCCGGCGCGTCGGGCCGCGTGACGACGGCGGCCACCTCGTGCCGCCCGGAGGCGATCAGGGCGTCCAGGGCGGGAACGGCGACCTCGGGGGTACCGGCGAAGACGAGCTTCATGAGTGGGCGGGACCTCTCGGGCGGGACGGACGACGGGCAACGCACAAGTTTATGACGCCGACCGGGCAGGCCGCCGACGGGCGGGAGGCCCCACGAGCCGCGCCCTCCGGGGGGGCGTACGCATATGCCCATACGCCCCCACACCGTGACCAGCGGCGCGAACCCGCGTTGGTCAAGAAAGAGTTGACCACACCTTCTTCAACGCCGGTTCGAGAGGCTTGTTCATGGCCGACCATGCAACCCACGACGCCCAGGCCCGGGCCAGCCTGCACTTGCTGGTGCGGGACATCGAGCGCGTCCGACGGCAGGTGGACGCACTGCGCACCCTCACCGCCCAGCTGGGCAACGTCTACCGCCCCCGCCGCTCCGGCCCGTCCACGGGCTTCGTCGTCTACGGACGCGCCCCCGCCCCCACGGTCCGCCTCGCCCAGGAGCTGCGGGACAGCGTCGAGACCCTGGTCACCGCGGCGGTGGACTTCGACCGTTCGCTCGGCTTCTCGTGGGACGCGGTGGGCTCCGCCCTCGGAGTCACCAAGCAGGCGGTGCACCGCCGCTACGGCGCCCGCCGGGCCGCGGCCCAGGCCGCCACCGCCGAGGCCGAGCGACCCGCCGAGCCCACCGCCGCCCGCACGGTCACCGTCAACACGGGCATCCCGACGGTTCCCACGGTTCCGGCCGCCCGCTCGATGCCGACCCAGCCGACGGCCGGCAGCCCGGCCCTGCGCGACACCGGGGCCCCGGCCCTGCGCGACACCGGCAGCTCCACCTTGCTCGCGGCAGGCGCCCCGGCACTGCGTGACGTCGGCAGCCCGGCCCTGCGCGACGAGGCGAGGCCGACCGCCTTCCCCGGCCCGCGCAACGGCTGACGCACCGCATCCCGCACCGAGCACCTCCCCACCCCGTCCCCTCCCCTGCCCTCCCACCCTGCCCTCTCGGCCCACGCCCGAGAGGGCAGTCGCACACCCGGCCCTCCCCCACACACCGCACCGGCACCGGCTCCGCGTCTTCCCTCAGCCGATGTCCGGGGGATCGATCCGCACCCGTACGGCCTCCTCGCCACCCCGCGCCATCCGAGCCGCCTGCGCGGTCTTCAGCGCGGCAGCCAGCGCGGCGCCCCTCCCGGGCGGCACCCGGAGCAGCACCCGCTCCCACTCCTCCCCGGGGGGCGGCGCCCCCGGCCGCCGAGGCCGCCCCGCCGGACCCGTCGGAACCGGAACCGGCCCCAGCAGCTCCGCCTCCGGCGGCAGTTCGACGGCCTCCAGGAACGCGGTCAGGGCCTGCGCCGTCCCCGACACCGCCGCCATCCGCGACACCGGCGGAAAGCCCAGCTCGGCCCGCTCGGAGAGCTCCCGCACCGCGTGTCCCACCGGATCCCAGCGCACCAGCGCCTGGACGGGCCGCAGGGTCGGCTCGGCGACGACGACCACGGTTCCCCCCTCCCCCGACGGCCGTACCAGCGCGGCGGCCGCGATCCAGCGGCGCAGCGCGTCCTCCCCGGCCCTCAGGTCGGGCCGCCCGAGCATGGCCCAGCCGTCCAGCAGCAGCGCGGCCGCGTACCCGCCCTCGGCGACCGGCTCGGCCCCGGGCGTGGACACGACGAGCGCGGGCGCCCCCGGCACGGTGTCCAGCACCTGCTCCCGCCCCGACGTCCGCACCGGCACGGCCGGAAACGCCCGCCCCAGCTCCTCGGCGGTCCGCCGGGCCCCCACGACCTGGGCCCGCAAGCGGAACGAGCCGCACTCCGGACAGTGCCAGGCGCTCTCCTCACGCCCGCACCAGCCGCACCACACCGCACCCCCGTCCCGCGCCTCCAACGGCCCGGAGCAGTGCCGGCACCGGGCGGCGGCCCGGCACTGCGCACACGCCATCCGCGGCACATAGCCCCGCCGGGGCACCTGCACGAGCACCGGCCCGTGCCGCAGCCCCTCCCGGGCCGCCTGCCAGGCGAGGGTGGGCAGCCGGGCGGCCCGGGCGGCCTCGTCCCGCGCGAGGTCCTGGTCGCCCACGGTGCGCACCAGCGGAGCGCTGTGCCGCACCTGCTCCCGTGCGGCGATCAACGGCCGCGCCCATCCGCTCTCGACGAGCTGCGCGCCCTCCACCGTGCAGCTCCACCCCCCCATCAGGAAGCCGCACTTGTCCTGCGCGGCCCGCAGCAGCAGCACCTCGCGCGCATGGGGCTGCGGCGCGTGCTGCTCGCTGTGGCTGTCGTCCCCGTCGTCCCAGAGCGCGACCAGGCCGAGGTTCTGGACCGGCGCGAACATCGCGGCACGCGTCCCGACGACCGCGCGCACGGAACCCCGCCGCACGGCGAGCCACTCCCGATACCGCTTCTCGGGCCCGGCGTCCGCGGTGAGCAGCGCGTGCCGTCCCTCCCCCAGCAACGCCGTCAACGCGGCGTCGACCCGTGCGGCGGCCCGCCCGTCGCCCACGACGACCAGCGCCCCGCGTCCCGAGGCGAGCGTCGCGGCGACGGCCCGCGCCAGCTCCTCGCTCCACCGGGGGCCGGGCAGCGCGTTCCACACCGCCCGGGGCGTGCCCCCGGACGCCAGCGACTCGACGAACGCGCCCCCTCGCTCGTACCGCCCCCAGGACCCGGCCTCCGGCGCCTTCGGCGGCGGCAGCGGCGCCGGGGAGGGGCGCTGCTCGGCGCGCGCGTTACGCGGCGGCACGGCCAGCTGGAGGACGTCGGCCAGGCTTCCCGCGTACCGGTCGGCGACGGCCCGCGCCAGGCCCAGCAGTTCCTCGCTCAGCACCGGCTCGGGCGACACCACCTGGGCGAGCGCCGCGAGCGGCCCCGAGTAGTCCGATGCGGCGAGCCGCTCGACGAGGAACCCGTCGATCAGCCCCCCGCCCTCGCGCCGCCCTTCCCGCACCCGGCCGCGCCCGGCCCCGAACCGCACCCGCACCCGCACCCCCGGCTGGGCGTCGGCGTCCAGCTCGGCCGGCACCGCGTAGTCGAAGTACCGGTCGAGATGCAGCACCCCCTTGTCGACGAGCACGCGCGCGACCGGCAGCTCCCCGGCCAGCGCGGCCCCCCGCCAGGTCCGGGGCTTGGCCCGCGGCGTCTTGGCCTGCCGCACGCTCTCCCGGATCAGCGCGAGTTGTTCGGGCGGCGCGCCCTCCCCGGCCGCACCGCCGTCCCCCTGCCCGTTCTCGCTGCTCACGCTTGCATTTTTACCAAACGCCACTGACAACGGTCCTTCCGCCGAAGCTCTGTTCCCCGTCCGGCGCCGCAGGCGGTCGGACGGGCACATGGGCGTTCAGGACTCGCCGACCGCTCGCCGCATGCCTTCCGGCGGTGGGCGGAGGACCACTACGAGGTCCCGGTCGGTCCGGAGGCCGTCCGGCAGGTCCTCGCCTCCCGTCCGCTGACTTCGGCGGTGGTCGCCGCGCTGAACCCCGGGCTCGCCGTGCCCGGCCTGCCCGGCCTGCCCAGCCTGCCTGGCCTGGCCTGGCCTGGCGGAGATCGTCGAGCGGACCGGCCACCCGCGGCGGTGACCCGCGAAACGCCGAGGCCCGGCCTCCCTGAGGAGGCCGGGCCCACGCGTCGTGCCGGGGAGGACCTACAGTCCCGCGGCCTTGCGCAGCGCGTCCACGCGGTCCGTGCGCTCCCACGTGAAGTCGGGCAGCTCACGGCCGAAGTGGCCGTACGCGGCGGTCTGGGCGTAGATCGGACGCAGCAGGTCGAGGTCGCGGATGATCGCGGCCGGGCGGAGGTCGAAGACCTCGTCGATGGCCTTCTCGATCTTCTCAGCGTCGACCTTGGCGGTGCCGAAGGTCTCCACGAAGAGACCGACCGGCTCGGCCTTGCCGATCGCGTAGGCGACCTGGACCTCGCAGCGCGCGGCGAGACCCGCGGCCACCACGTTCTTCGCGACCCAGCGCATCGCGTACGCCGCGGAGCGGTCGACCTTCGACGGGTCCTTGCCCGAGAAGGCGCCGCCACCGTGCCGGGCGAAGCCGCCGTAGGTGTCGATGATGATCTTGCGACCGGTGAGGCCGGCGTCGCCCATCGGGCCGCCGATCTCGAAGCGGCCGGTCGGGTTGACCAGCAGGCGGTAGTTCTCGGTGTCGAGCTTGATGCCCTCGTCCAGGAGCGCCTTCAGCTCCGGCTCCACCACGAACTCGCGGATGTCCGGGGCCAGCAGGGAGTCCAGGTCGATGTCGCTCGCGTGCTGCGAGGAGACGACGACCGTGTCGAGACGCAGGGCCTTGTCGCCGTCGTACTCGATGGTGACCTGGGTCTTGCCGTCGGGACGCAGGTAGGGGATGGTCCCGTTCTTGCGGACGTCCGACAGACGCTTCGACAGCCGGTGCGCCAGGAAGATCGGCAGCGGCATCAGGGTCGGCGTCTCGTCCGACGCGTAGCCGAACATCAGGCCCTGGTCGCCTGCGCCCTGGCGGTCCAGCTCGTCCTCGTCGCCCTCGACGCGGTTCTCGTACGCCGTGTCGACACCCTGGGCGATGTCCGGGGACTGCGCGCCGATGGACACCGAGACACCGCAGGAGGCGCCGTCGAAGCCCTTCTTCGAGGAGTCGTAGCCGATCTCGAGGATCTTGTCGCGTACGAGCTGGGGGATCGGCGCGTAGGCCTTGGTCGTGACCTCGCCGGCCACATGCACCAGACCGGTCGTGATCAAGGTCTCCACGGCGACCCGGGAGGCCGGGTCCTCGCGCAGCAGGGCATCGAGAATGGTGTCGCTGATCTGGTCAGCGATCTTGTCGGGGTGACCCTCGGTCACAGACTCCGAGGTGAACAGGCGACGGGACACAACGCTCCCTGGGGTTGCAGCGGCTGCTGGCTGATCATTGGCGGACGCGACAGGAGCTGCGCCCGGCGTCGTCCGAGAACAGTTTATCGGTCGTGCCCCTCCACCGGGCCACCCGTCTCGCCTCTCGGGAAGCGCTGTGACCTGCGGCACGGGCATTCTGCCGAATGCCGAGCACCGTTGGCCAGGGGCGCCACACCCGAATCGACCGAGCGGGAGGACGACGGGGAAGCGCATCAAACCGTCAGGCCAGGCGCCGCGTCACCAGGTCCCACACAGTTTCGGCCAGGGCCTCCTTGGGCCCGTACGGCACGGGAGTTTCGCTGCCGTCGGCGCCCAGCACGACCGCTTCGTTCTCCTCGGAGCCGAAGGTCTTGCGCTCCCCCACCTCGTTCACCACCAGCAGATCGCAGCCCTTGCGCCGGAGCTTCGACCGCCCGTTGGCCAGGACGTCGTCGGTCTCGGCCGCGAAGCCAACAACCACCTGGTTGGAGCGCGCCCGGTCGGCGGAGACCTCCGCGAGGATGTCCGGATTCCGCACGAGAACGATGGGGTCCGGTTCCCGGCCGTCCTGCTTCTTGATCTTTCCGGTCGCGTATGTCTCCGGCCGGAAATCGGCCACGGCGGCCGCCATGACGACCGCGTCGGCGTCCGCGGCCGCCTTCAGGACCGCCTCACGCAGTTGCACGGCCGTGCCGACCTGGACGACGTCGACCCCGGCCGGGTCGGGCAGGCCGGTGTTCGCCGCGATCAGCGTGACGCGGGCGCCACGGGCGGCGGCGGTGCGGGCGAGGGCGTAGCCCTGCTTGCCTGAGGAGCGGTTGCCGAGGAAGCGGACCGGGTCGAGAGGCTCGCGGGTGCCGCCGGCGCTGACCACGACATGCCGGCCGGCGAGGTCGGGTTCGCGCACTCCCCTGGCCAGGACCCGGCGGCAGACCTCGAAGATCTCGGCCGGGTCGGGCAGCCGCCCCTTGCCGGTGTCGACGCCGGTGAGCCGGCCGACGGCCGGCTCGATCACGACGGCGCCCCGGCGGCGCAGTGTCGCCACGTTCTCCTGGGTGGCCGGGTGCTCCCACATCTCGGTGTGCATCGCGGGGGCGAAGACGACCGGACAGCGGGCCGTCAGGAGGGTGTTGGTGAGGAGGTCGTCGGCGAGACCGTGGGCGGCCTTGGCGAGCATGTCCGCGGTGGCCGGGGCGACGACCACCAGGTCGGCCTGCTGGCCGATGCGGACGTGCGGAACCTCGTGGACGTCGTCCCAGACCTCCGTGGAGACGGGGTGGCCGGAGAGGGCGGACCAGGTGGCGGCGCCGACGAAGTGCAGCGCGGAGGCGGTGGGCACCACCCGGACGTCATGGCCCGACTCGGTCAGTCTGCGCAGCAGCTCACAGGCCTTGTAGGCGGCGATGCCCCCACTGACACCCAGAACGACCTTCGGCTTGTCCACCGTCTCTCCCCGGACCTCGGAAAACGTACGCCGCGGCTCCCGGCGTACGAGTCCATCAGACACCACAGGCCCGGCAGCCGTGCTGCCGGGCCTGTGGAAAAACCCACTGTGAGCCGAAAATACTACTGAGCGGGGCCCTCTACGGCCTCGGACGTCAGCAGACCGGCGTTGATCTCGCGGAGGGCGATCGAGAGCGGCTTCTCGTGGACGTGGGTGTCCACGAGCGGACCGACGTACTCGAGGAGGCCCTCGCCGAGCTGCGAGTAGTACGCGTTGATCTGGCGGGCCCGCTTGGCCGCGTAGATCACGAGGCTGTACTTCGAGTCGGTGGCCTCGAGGAGCTCGTCGATCGGCGGGTTGATGATGCCCTCGGGCGCGGAGATGGAAGAGGACACGCTCTACCTTCCGATGGATGGGAAAAGACCGGTCGTGATCACAGGCTCGTAATCACACAACATCGACCAAGGCTAGCAGCTCACGCGCGACGTCCTCGACGGAGGTGTTGACCAGGGTCACGTCGAACTCCGGCTCGGCCGCCAGTTCGATCTTCGCCGCCGCCAGGCGGCGCTCGATCACCTCGGGCGGTTCGGTGCCCCGCCCGGTGAGCCTGCGCACCAGTTCCCCCCAGGAGGGAGGGGCCAGGAACACCAGTTGGGCCTCGGGCATGGACTCGCGGACCTGCCGGGCACCCTGGAGGTCGATCTCCAGGAGAACCGGCTCGCCCGACTCCAGGCGCTCCAGCACGGCGGCGCGCGGAGTGCCGTAGCGGTTGCCCGCGAACTCGGCCCACTCCAGCAGCTCGCCGTTGGCGATCAGCTTGTCCATCTCCTCGTCGGTGACGAAGAAGTAGTGGACTCCGTGCTTCTCGCCGGGCCGCGGCCTGCGGGTCGTCGCCGACACCGAGAGCCAGGCCTCGGGGTGTTCCTTGCGCATATGAGCGACGACCGTGCTCTTGCCGACCCCGGAGGGGCCGGAGAGCACGGTCAGCCGCGGACGTGCGTCCGGGGTTTCGGGGGTCGTCCCCCGGAGTTTTACTGCCATGCAGCGATTATTCCAGCAATCCCGGAGTGCCCGGGACTCCCTCCCCGCGGCACCCGGGAATCAGGAGCCGGTGCTGCCGAACTCACGCTCCAGGGACGCGATCTGGTTGGAACCGAGGCCGCGCACGCGGCGGCTCTCGGAGATGCCGAGTCGCTCCATGATCTGCTTGGCGCGGACCTTGCCCACGCCCGGGAGCGACTCCAGAAGGGCAGAGACCTTCATCTTGCCGATGACGTCGTTTTCCTGACCCTGCTTGATGACCTCGTGAAGCGAGGCGCCGGAGTGCTTGAGTCGATTCTTGACCTCGGCCCGCTCCCGGCGAGCCGCGGCGGCCTTTTCGAGCGCGGCTGCGCGCTGTTCGGGGGTAAGGGGCGGAAGAGCCACGCCTACGTCACCTCGGATGTCGAACTGTCGGATACGGACCGGTGAGGAACCTAGTCGCCCCACACCTGGTGAGTTACGAGCAACACGCGCTGCCCGTTCACTCTCCGTCGGAGACTAGCGGCCAACTCCGCCAGAGTCAGCGAGAACCAAGGAAAAGTCCTGGTCAGCCTCCGCCAGGCCGGACATTTAAGACATAGTGCCCCGGATTTGAGGATGTATCCAGACTCAAGTCGCCCCCGAGCCGCCCGACCGAGCCCCCGGTCGGGCGGCCGAGGCCGGTCAGGCGGCGTCCACGGCGGCCCTGACCTCTCGCGCGAATCGCTCCACCGCGTCACGCAGAGCGACGAGATCGGGACCGTGACGCAACACACCCCGACTCACGTTCGGTACGACATTGCGCACCGCGGACCCGAAGACCCGCGGAAGGTCGGCCGGGGTCGCCCCCTGAGCGCCGACGCCGGGCGCGAGGAGCGGACCGTTGATGTCGAGGTCGTACGTCGAGAGGTCGCCCAGGGTGGCGCCGACGACCGCCCCGAAGGAGCCCAGCGGCTCCTCCCCCGCGTTCTCCGCGGCCAGGTGCGCCAGCATCGTCGCGCCCACGTCCCGTCCGTCGGCCCGCACCGCGTGCTGGACCTCGCCGCCCTCCGGGTTCGAGGTCAGCGCCAGCACGAACAGCCCGGCGCCGCTCTCGCGCGCCGACGCCACCGCCGGGGAGAGGGATCCGTAACCGAGGTACGGCGACACGGTGAGGGCGTCGGAGAACAGCGGGGCGTCCTTGTGCAGGAAGGACTCGGCGTACGCGGCCATGGTCGAGCCGATGTCACCGCGCTTGGCGTCCATCACGACCAGGGCGCCGGCCGCCCGGGCCTCCTGCACCGTCTTCTCCAGGACGGCGACGCCGCGCGAGCCGAACCGCTCGAAGAAGGCGCTCTGCGGCTTCAGCAGGGCGACCCGGTCGGCCGTCGCCTCGACGACCGTGCGGCTGAACCGCTCCAGGCCGGCGACATCGTCGTTCAGGCCCCACTCGGCGAGCAGGGAGGCGTGCGGGTCGATGCCGACGCAGAGCGGGCCACGCTCGTCCATGGCCCGGCGCAGCCGCGCGCCGAAGGGCTCCAGGGTCATGCCGTCTTCCTCACGTCGGCGCCGACCGCGTCGGCGAGAGTGGCGTAGGGGCTCGTCCGCAGGCGGGCGGCCAGGCCCTTGTGGATCGCACGGCCCCAGAAGGGCCCCTCGTAGATGAAGGCGCTGTACCCCTGGACCAGCGTGGCACCGGCCAGGATGCGCTGCCAGGCGTCCTCGGCGTCCTCCACGCCGCCGACGCCCACCAGGGTGACGCGGTCGCCCACGCGCGCGTAGAGGCGGCGCAGCACCTCCAGGGAGCGTGCCTTGAGGGGCGCCCCGGACAGTCCGCCGGTCTCCTCGACCAGCGAGGGGTCGGAGGTCAGCCCGAGACCCTCGCGCGCGATGGTGGTGTTCGTGGCGATGATTCCGTCCAGGCCGAGTTCCACGGCCAGGTCGGCGACCGCGTCGACGTCCTCGTCGGCCAGGTCCGGGGCGATCTTGACCAGCAGCGGGACCCGTCGCGCGGTCACCACCCGGTCGGCGGCCTCGCGGACGGCGCTCAGCAGCGGCCGTAGCGCCTCGGTGGCCTGGAGGTTGCGCAGCCCCGGGGTGTTCGGCGAGGACACGTTGACGACCAGGTAGTCGGCGTACGGCGCGAGCCGCTCGGTCGACTTCACGTAGTCGCCGACGGCCTCCTCCTCCGGTACGACCTTGGTCTTGCCGATGTTGACGCCGACCACGGGCTTGAAGACGGGCGTACGGGAGGCCAGGCGCGCGGCGACGGCCAGCGAGCCCTCGTTGTTGAAGCCCATGCGGTTGATGAGCCCCCGGTCCTTCACGAGCCGGAACAGCCGCTGGGCGGGGTTGCCGGGCTGCGGCTCACCGGTGACCGTGCCGATCTCGACGTGGTCGAAGCCCAGCATCGACATCCCGTCGATCGCGACGGCGTTCTTGTCGAAGCCGGCGGCGAGTCCGAAGGGGCCGTGCATGCGCAGCCCGAAGGCCTCGGTGCGCAGGTTCTCGTACCGGGGGGCCAGCGCGGCCGCGACGAACGTGCGCAGCACCGGGATCCGCACGGCGAGCCGGATCCAGCGGAAGGCCAGGTGGTGCGCACGCTCGGGGTCCATCCGCTGGAAGACCAGCCGGAAGAATTGCTTGTACATGGTCATGTCCTCCAAGGAGCCTCGCGAAGAGGTGTCATGAAGAGGGGGACACCGTTTCCGGTGTCCCCCTGAGTTGCTAGTCGCGGGCCGCGGTCAGGTGTTCCGCGTGTTCCTGGAGTGAGCGCACGCCCACGTCCCCGTGGTTGAGGGCGTCGATGCCCTGGACGGCCGCGGCGAGCGCCTGGACCGTGGTCAGGCACGGCACGGACCGCGCCACGGCCGCCGTACGGATCTCGTAGCCGTCGAGGCGGCCACCGGTGCCGTACGGGGTGTTGACGATGAGGTCGACCTCGCCGTCGTGGATGAGCTGGACGATGGTCTTCTCGCCGTTCGGGCCGGTGCCCTCGGACTGCTTGCGCACGACCTTCGCGTTGAGGCCGTTGCGCCGGAGCACCTCGGCCGTGCCGGAGGTGGCGAGCAGCTCGAAGCCGTGGGCGACCAGCTCACGGGCCGGGAAGATCATCGAGCGCTTGTCGCGGTTGGCGACAGAGATGAACGCGCGGCCCTTGGTGGGCAGCGGGCCGTAGGCGCCCGCCTGCGACTTGGCGTACGCCGTGCCGAAGACGGAGTCGATGCCCATGACCTCGCCGGTGGAGCGCATCTCCGGGCCGAGCACGGTGTCGACACCGCGGCCTGAGGTGTCCCGGAAGCGGGTCCACGGCATCACGGCCTCCTTGACGGAGATCGGCGCGTCCAGCGGCAGCTCACCGCCGTCGCCGGTCGCCGGGAGCAGCCCCTCGGCGCGGAGCTCGGCGACGGTCGCGCCCAGCGAGATCCGGGCGGCGGCCTTCGCCAGCGGCACCGCGGTCGCCTTCGAGGTGAAGGGGACCGTACGGGACGCGCGCGGGTTGGCCTCCAGGACGTAGAGGATGTCGCCGGCCATCGCGAACTGGATGTTGATCAGACCGCGTACACCGACGCCCTTGGCGATCGCCTCGGTGGAGGCCCGCAGGCGCTTGATGTCGAAGCCGCCCAGGGTGATCGGGGGCAGGGCGCACGCCGAGTCGCCGGAGTGGATGCCGGCCTCCTCGATGTGCTCCATGACGCCGCCGAGATACAGCTCCTCGCCGTCGTAGAGCGCGTCGACGTCGATCTCGATGGCGTCGTCGAGGAAGCGGTCGACGAGCACCGGCCGGGTGGGGCTGATCTCGGTCGACTCGGCGATGTAGGAGGACAGCCGGGTCTCGTCGTAGACGATCTCCATGCCGCGGCCGCCGAGCACGTACGACGGCCGCACCAGGACCGGGTAGCCGATCTCGTCCGCGATGGCCTTGGCCTCGGCGAAGGTGGTGGCCGTGCCGTGCTTCGGGGCCGGCAGACCGGCCTCGGCGAGCACCCGCCCGAAGGCGCCCCGGTCCTCGGCCGCGTGGATGGCCTCGGGCGGCGTGCCGACGATCGGCACGCCGTTGTCCTTCAGCGCCTGCGCCAGGCCCAGCGGGGTCTGGCCGCCGAGCTGGACGATCACACCCGCGATGGGACCTGCCAGCGACTCCACGTGGACGATCTCCAGCACGTCCTCCAGCGTCAGCGGCTCGAAGTACAGGCGGTCGGAGGTGTCGTAGTCCGTGGAGACGGTCTCCGGGTTGCAGTTGACCATCACGGTCTCGTAGCCCGCGTCGCTGAGCGCGAAGGAGGCGTGGACGCAGGAGTAGTCGAACTCGATGCCCTGGCCGATGCGGTTCGGGCCGGAGCCCAGGATGATCACCGCGGGCTTCTCGCGGGGCGCGACCTCGCTCTCCTCGTCGTAGGAGGAGTAGAAGTACGGCGTCTTCGCGGCGAACTCGGCGGCGCAGGTGTCGACCGTCTTGTAGACCGGGCGGATGCCCAGGGCGTGCCGGACCTCACGGACGACGTCCTCGCGCAGCCCGCGGATCTCGGCGATCTGCTGGTCCGAGAAGCCGTGCCGCTTGGCCTCGGCGAGCAGCTCGACGTCCAGGCGCTCGGCTGCGGCCAGCTCGTCGGCGGTCTCCTTGATGAGGAAGAGCTGGTCGACGAACCAGGGGTCGATCTTCGTGAACTCGAAGATCTCCTCGGGGGTGGCGCCCGCGCGGATGGCCTGCATGACGGTGTTGATACGGCCGTCGGTGGGCCGTACGGCCTCGCGCAGCAGCTCGTCCTTGTCGCCGGGATCGCCGACGAACGTGAACTGGCTGCCCTTCTTCTCCAGCGAGCGCAGCGCCTTCTGGAAGGCCTCGGTGAAGTTGCGGCCGATGGCCATGGCCTCGCCGACCGACTTCATGGTCGTGGTCAGCGTGGAGTCGGCGCTCGGGAACTTCTCGAAGGCGAAGCGCGGGGCCTTCACGACCACGTAGTCGAGCGTCGGCTCGAAGGAGGCCGGGGTCTCCAGCGTGATGTCGTTCGGGATCTCGTCGAGGGTGTAGCCGACGGCGAGCTTGGCCGCGATCTTGGCGATCGGGAAGCCGGTGGCCTTGGAGGCGAGGGCCGAGGACCGCGAGACGCGCGGGTTCATCTCGATGACGATGATCCGGCCGTCCTCGGGGTTCACCGCGAACTGGATGTTGCAGCCGCCGGTGTCGACGCCGACCTCGCGGATGATCGCGATGCCGATGTCGCGCAGCCGCTGGTACTCGCGGTCGGTCAGCGTCATCGCCGGGGCGACGGTGATCGAGTCACCGGTGTGCACGCCCATGGGGTCGAAGTTCTCGATGGAGCAGACGACCACGACGTTGTCGTTCTTGTCGCGCATCAGCTCCAGCTCGTACTCCTTCCAGCCGAGGATGGACTCCTCCAGGAGCACCTCGGTGGTCGGCGAGAGCGTCAGGCCCTGGCCGGCGATGCGGCGCAGCTCCTCCTCGTCGTGGGCGAAGCCGGAGCCGGCGCCGCCCATGGTGAAGGAGGGACGGACGACGACGGGGTAGCCGCCGAGCGTCTCGACGCCCGCGATCACGTCGTCCATGGAGTGGCAGATCACGGACCGGGCGGACTCGCCGTGCCCGATCTTCTCGCGGACGGCCTCGACGACACCCTTGAAGAGGTCGCGGTCCTCGCCCTTGTTGATCGCCTCGACGTTGGCGCCGATCAGCTCCACGCCGTACTTCTCCAGCACACCCTGCTCGTGCATGGAGATCGCGGTGTTGAGGGCCGTCTGGCCGCCCAGGGTGGGCAGCAGGACGTCGGGGCGCTCCTTGGCGATGATCTTCTCGACGAACTCCGGGGTGATCGGCTCGACGTAGGTGGCGTCGGCGATCTCCGGGTCGGTCATGATCGTCGCCGGGTTGGAGTTGACCAGGATGACCCGCAGCCCCTCGGCGCGCAGGATGCGGCACGCCTGGGTGCCGGAGTAGTCGAACTCGGCGGCCTGGCCGATGACGATCGGGCCGGAGCCGATGACCAGGACGGACTGGATATCGGTGCGCTTAGGCACGCTGGCCCTCCATCAGGGATACGAAGCGGTCGAACAGGTAGGCGGCGTCGTGGGGGCCCGCTGCCGCTTCGGGGTGGTACTGGACGGAGAAGGCCGGCTGGTCGAGCAGCTGGAGCCCCTCCACGACGTCGTCGTTGAGGCAGACGTGCGAGACCTCGGCGCGGCCGAACTTCGTCTCGCTGACCCGGTCGAGCGGCGCGTCCACGGCGAACCCGTGGTTGTGCGCGGTGACCTCGACCTTGCCGGTCGTACGGTCCTGGACCGGCTGGTTGATGCCGCGGTGGCCGTACTTCAGCTTGTAGGTGCCGAAGCCGAGGGCGCGGCCGAGGATCTGGTTGCCGAAGCAGATGCCGAACAACGGCGTCCTGCGCTGCAGCACCTCGGTCATCAGCGCGACCGGACCGTCGGCGGTGGCCGGGTCGCCCGGGCCGTTGGAGAAGAACACGCCGTCGGGGTCGACGGCGTACACCTCCGCCGCCGAGGCCGTCGCCGGGAGCACGTGCACCTCGATGCCGCGCTCGGCCATGCGGTGCGGGGTCATGCCCTTGATGCCGAGGTCGATGGCGGCGACGGTGAACCGCTTCTCACCGACCGCCGGGACGACGTAGGCCTCCTTGGTGGTGACCGCCTCGTAGAGGCTCGCGCCCTTCATCTGCGGCTGGGCCTGCACGCGCGCGAGGAGCTCGGCCCGAGAGCCGACCGCCTCGCCGGAGAAGATGCCGGCGCGCATCGAGCCGCTCTCGCGGAGGTGGCGGGTGAGGGCGCGGGTGTCGATGCCGGAGATGCCGACGACGTGCTGCGCGACGAGCTCGTCGTCCAGGGAACGCTTGGCGCGCCAGTTGGAGGGCACGCGCGCGGGGTCGCGCACGACGTAGCCGGAGACCCAGATGCGGTCCGACTCGTCGTCCTCGTCGTTCCAGCCGGTGTTGCCGATCTGCGGGGCGGTCGCGACGACGATCTGGCGGTCGTACGACGGGTCGGTCAGGGTCTCCTGGTAGCCGGTCATGCCGGTGGAGAACACCGCTTCGCCGAAGGTCTCCCCCACGGCCCCGTAGGCACGGCCGCGGAAGATCCGGCCGTCCTCCAGGACGAGTACGGCGGGAACCTTGGTGGTTCCCCTGGTGGAGGTCGTCATCGTGCGCCTTCCGTTTCCGTCGGGTTTTCCGTCTTGTCGATCATGGAGTTGATGGCGTCGACCCAGTCGCCGTGCTCGGCCGCGTGGTCCGAGCGGAAGCCGGAGTCGAGCAGTTTGTCGCCGTGTGCCCAGGTCACCACCAGCAGTCCGCCCTCGGTGAGGACCTTGCCGGCGATGCCCTTGTCGAGCCGGGCCTCACGCAGTGCCGCGACCGGGACGAAGAAGTCGGTCGCCCCGGGGCGTACGACGTCCAGTCCCGCGGCCGTCAGGGTGAGCTCGACCCGGCTGCGGGTGCCCAGGCCGTGCGCCACGATGCGGTCCAGCCACTGCCCGGCGGTGGTGGAGCCGTGGTAGCGGCCGCTCATGCCCAGTCTCACCGGGCCGGGGTCGTCCGGCGCGGTGAGGAGCTCGGGCAGGTCGCCCTGGAGCGTGCCGCGCCACTTCCAGCCCTCGCGCATCAGCCAGTAGACGAGCGCGACGAAGAGGCCGAGGCCGACCACCCAGCCGATCCGCGCGGCCCAGTCGGTCACTTCGGCCGATTCCTTCTCGGCCGCGAGCAGTAGTGCAGCAGATGTCACGTGAGCTTCCCGTCGACGAGCGTGGCCTTGCCCCGGAGCCACGTGTGCGTGACACGGCCCGGCAGCTCACGCCCCTCGTACGGGGTGTTCCGGCTGCGCGAGGCGAAGCCCGCGGGGTCCACCGACCCACGGTATTCCGTGTCGACGAGCGTGAGGTTGGCGGGCTCACCTGCCGAGACGGGACGCCCGTGGCCCTTGGCCTGCCCGATCAGGGCGGGCTTGAACGACATCCGGCTCGCGACCCCGGCCCAGTCCAGCAGGCCCGTCTCCACCATCGTCTCCTGGACCACCGACAGCGCGGTCTCCAGGCCGACCATGCCCATGGCGGCCGCGGCCCACTCGCAGTCCTTGTCCTCGTGCGGGTGCGGGGCGTGGTCGGTGGCGACGATGTCGATGGTGCCGTCCGCGAGCGCCTCGCGCAGGGCGAGCACGTCCCGCTCGGTGCGCAGCGGCGGGTTCACCTTGTAGACCGGGTTGTAGCTGCGCACCAGTTCGTCGGTGAGCAGCAGGTGGTGCGGGGTGACCTCGGCGGTCACGTCGATGCCGCGGGACTTGGCCCAGCGGACGATCTCGACCGACCCGGCGGTGGACAGGTGGCAGATGTGGACCCGGGAGCCGACGTGCTCGGCGAGCAGGACGTCCCGGGCGATGATCGACTCCTCGGCCACCGCCGGCCAGCCCCCGAGCCCCAGCTCGGCGGAGACGACCCCCTCGTTCATCTGGGCGCCCTCGGTCAGCCGCGGCTCCTGCGCGTGCTGGGCGACGACCCCGCCGAAGGCCTTCACGTACTCCAGGGCCCGGCGCATGATCACCGCGTCGTCGACGCACTTGCCGTCGTCGGAGAAGACGGTGACGCCGGCCGCCGACTCGTGCATGGCGCCCAGCTCGGCGAGCTTGCGGCCCTCCAGGCCGACCGTGACCGCGCCGATCGGCTGCACGTCGCAGTAGCCGTGCTCCTGGCCGAGCCGGTAGACCTGCTCGACCACACCGGCGGTGTCGGCCACGGGGAAGGTGTTGGCCATGGCGAACACGGCGGTGTAGCCGCCGGAGGCGGCGGCGCGGGTGCCGGTGAGCACCGTCTCGGAGTCCTCGCGGCCCGGCTCGCGCAGATGGGTGTGCAGGTCGACCAGGCCCGGCAGCAGCACCTTGCCTGCGGCCTCGACGACCTCGGCGCCCTCGGCGGACAGCCCCTCGCCGACGGCCTCGATGACCGCGCCGTCGATCAGGACGTCCTGCGGCTCACCGCCGAGCACCTTCGCACCACGGATCAGGATCTTGCTCATGGTTCTTACTTCTCCTCGGTGGTGCGGGCGTGGCTGACGGCGGGCTCGTTGCCGCCCAGGAGCAGGTAGAGGACGGCCATCCGGATGGACACGCCGTTGGCGACCTGTTCGACGACGGTGCAGCGCTCGGAGTCGGCGACCTCGGCGGTGATCTCCATGCCGCGGACCATCGGGCCGGGGTGCATGACGATGGCGTGCTCGGGCATCCGCGCCATGCGGTCGCCGTCGAGCCCGTAGCGCCGCGAGTACTCGCGCTCGGTGGGGAAGAACGCGGCGTTCATCCGCTCGCGCTGCACCCGCAGCATCATCACCGCGTCGGACTTGGGCAGCGTGCTGTCGAGGTCGTACGACACCTCGCACGGCCAGGTCTCGATGCCGACCGGCACCAGGGTGGGCGGGGCGACCAGGGTCACCTCGGCGCCGAGCGTGTGCAGCAGGTCGACGTTGGAGCGGGCGACCCGGCTGTGCAGCACGTCGCCGACGATCGTGATGCGCTTGCCGGCGAGATCCTGGCCGATCCCGGCGTCCCGGCCGACCAGGCGGCGGCGCATGGTGAAGGCGTCCAGGAGGGCCTGGGTGGGGTGCTGGTGGGTGCCGTCGCCGGCGTTGACGACGACCGCGTCGATCCAGCCGGAGGTGGCCAGTCGGTAGGGCGCCCCGGAGGCGCCGTGCCGGATGACGACGGCGTCGACGCCCATGGCCTCCAGCGTCTGCGCGGTGTCCTTGAGGGACTCGCCCTTCGACACCGACGACCCCTTGGCGGAGAAGTTGATGACGTCCGCGGAGAGGCGCTTCTCGGCGGCCTCGAAGGAGATACGCGTGCGCGTGGAGTCCTCGAAGAAGAGGTTGACGATCGTGCGGCCGCGCAGGGTCGGCAGTTTCTTGATGGGCCGGTCCGCGACCCGGGCCATCTCCTCGGCGGTGTCGAGGATCAGGACGGCGTCGTCGCGGGTGAGATCGGCGGCCGAGATGAGATGACGCTGCATCTGTCAGGCTCCGTAAGGCAGTTCAGACAAGGGAGGTCACGGACGTGCAGGGCACGGCTGTGGGGCGCACGGCACCGAGGGCCGCACGCGCGCGTGCTACTGCTGGGCGGCCGGCTTCACACCGAGCAGCACGGTGTCGCGACCGTCCTCCTCGGCGAGCTGGACCTTGACCGTCTCCCGCAACGACGTGGGGAGGTTCTTGCCGACGTAGTCGGCGCGGATGGGCAGTTCCCGGTGGCCGCGGTCGACGAGGACCGCGAGCTGGACCGCGCGCGGGCGTCCGAGGTCGTTCAGGGCGTCGAGGGCGGCACGGATGGTGCGGCCGGAGAAGAGCACGTCGTCGACGAGGACGACCAGCTTCCCGTCCAGGCCGTCACCGGGGATCTCGGTGCGGGCCAGCGCACGCGGCGGGTGCATGCGCAGGTCGTCGCGGTACATGGTGATGTCGAGGGAGCCGACCGGAATCCTGCGGTCGGTGATCTGCTCGAGCTTGGCGGCGAGCCGCTGGGCGAGGAAGACGCCGCGGGTCGGGATGCCGAGCAGCACCACGTCGTCGGCGCCCTTGGCGCGTTCGACGATCTCGTGGGCGATACGGGTCAGCACCCGCGCGATGTCGGGGCCTTCGAGAACGGGCCGCGCATCGGCTTGCCGGGAGTCCTGCTGAATGTCCTGCTTGTCCATATGAAACGGACCTCCTTCTCCGCCTCACGGGACGGACCTTAAAGGACGTCGGATTTGCGCCATCCACGGTAGCAGGCCGGGACACCGCCCCGATCACCCCCTTGGAGTAATCGGCCACCGATACCACGGAAGCGTCGGTGTGGACCATTCGGCTTGACTCAGAAGAATCACGCTGCGTAACCTCACAGTGAGTTACCAGCACGCGGCTCGTGCCGCGTCGACCCAGTGCCGGGGAGCTATATGTCCAGCGAATACGCCAAACAGCTCGGGGCCAAGCTCCGGGCGATCCGCACCCAGCAGGGCCTTTCCCTCCACGGTGTCGAGGAGAAGTCCCAGGGACGGTGGAAGGCGGTCGTGGTCGGTTCGTACGAGCGCGGCGACCGCGCCGTGACCGTGCAGCGCCTTGCCGAGCTGGCGGACTTCTACGGCGTTCCCGTGCAGGAACTGCTGCCGGGCACCACTCCGGGCGGCGCCGCCGAGCCGCCGCCGAAGCTGGTCCTGGACCTGGAGCGACTGGCCCACGTGCCGGTCGAGAAGGCGGGTCCCCTTCAGCGGTACGCGGCCACCATCCAGTCGCAGCGCGGTGACTACAACGGCAAGGTGCTGTCGATCCGCCAGGACGACCTGCGCACGCTCGCCGTCATCTACGACCAGTCCCCCTCGGTCCTGACCGAGCAGCTGATCAGCTGGGGCGTCCTGGACGCGGACGCCCGTCGCGCCGTCTCCCACGAGGAGGGCTGAGGTCCCAGCGGCCCGCCAGAGCTCAGCAGAAACGTGCCGCCGGGGTGGCCGGAACCTGATGGTTCCGGCCACCCCGGCTTTTTGTCGGTACATGCCTCGGTACATGCCGGAGGGCCCACAGCGTGCGCTGTGGGCCCTCCGGCATGTTCGCGCCCCGAGGGGCGCGGGGAACCGCGCGACGAGCCACAGGGGGCTCGCAGGCCTCCTACGGCCCTCGTTCCCCGGCTCTCCCCGCGGAACTGTTCGCTATTCGCGACGCAGAGACGGCTTGAGCTCCTTGAACCGGCCGAGCAGGCCGTTGACGAACGACGGCGACTCGTCCGTCGAGAACTCCTTCGCCAGCTGCACCATCTCGTCGAGGACGACCGCGTCCGGGGTCTCGTCGGCCCAGATCAGCTCGTAGGCGCCGAGACGCAGGATGTTGCGGTCGACGACCGGCATCCGGTCCAGCGTCCAGCCGACCGAGTACTGCGAGATCAGCTCGTCGATGCGACGCGCGTACCCGGCGTAGCCCTCGACCAGCTGCATCGTGTACTCGCTCACCGGCGGCTGCCGGGTGTCGGCCCGGGAGAGCCGGATCCAGTCCGCGAGGACTGTCAGGACGTCGACTCCGCGCTGGTCGCCCTCGAAGAGGATCTGGAAGGCGCGCTTGCGGGCCGTGTTGCGGGCAGCCACGGTTAGCTGTTCACCCGGCCGAGGTAGTCGCTGGTGCGGGTGTCGACCTTGATCTTCTCACCGGTGGTGATGAAGAGCGGGACGTTGATCTGGTGACCGGTCTCCAGGGTGGCGGGCTTGGTGCCACCGGTGGAGCGGTCGCCCTGGAGGCCCGGCTCGGTCTCCTGCACGACGAGCTCGACGGCGGCCGGCAGCTCTACGAAGAGCACCTCGCCCTCGTGCTGCGCCACGGTGGCCGTGAAGCCCTCGATCAGGAAGTTGGCGGCGTCGCCGACGGCCTTGCGGTCGACCATCAGCTGGTCGTAGGTCTCCATGTCCATGAAGACGAAGTACTCGCCGTCCATGTACGAGAACTGCATGTCGCGCTTGTCGACAGTGGCCGTCTCGACCTTGACGCCGGCGTTGAACGTCTTGTCGACGACCTTGCCGGAAAGCACGTTCTTCAGCTTGGTGCGCACGAAGGCCGGGCCCTTGCCGGGCTTGACGTGCTGGAACTCGACGACGGACCAGAGCTGGCCGCCTTCGAGCTTGAGCACCAGGCCGTTCTTGAGGTCGTTCGTGGAAGCCACGGTTGCGGAATCTCCTGGACTGACGTGGACGACCCCGGCGCACGCACCTGCCTAGAGGGCGAGCAGCTCCTTGGTCGTGATGGTGAGTAGCTCGGGTCCGCCGTCCGCCTCGGGGCGCACGACGAGCGTGTCATCGATCCTGACACCGCCCCGGCCCGGGATGTGGACCCCCGGTTCGACGGTGACCGGCACGCAAGCGTCCAGTTTACCCATGGCCGCGGGAGACAACTGCGGGTCCTCTTCGATTTCGAGTCCGACACCGTGTCCGGTGAGTGCCGCAAGGCCCTCGGAGTGGCCTGCGGAGTCCAGGATCTGGCGGGCCGCGCGGTCCACGTCCCGGAAGGCGGCGCCGGGTGCCAGAGCCTCCCGTCCGGCCCGCTGGGCAGCGAAGACGAGGTCGTACAGCTCGATCTGCCAGTCGGCGGGGGACGTGCCGATCACGAAGGTGCGGCCGATCTCGCAGCGGTATCCGCGGTAGCTCGCCCCCAGGCAGACGGAAAGGAAGTCACCCTCCTCGACCCGCCGGTCGGTGGGCCGGTGGCCGCGCCGGCCGGAGTTCGGGCCGGTGGCCACCGAGGTGGCGAAGGCTGGGCCGTCGGCACCGTGATCGACGAGGCGCCGTTCCAGTTCCAGCGCGAGATGGCGTTCCGTACGGCCGACCAGGATGGACTCCAGCAGCTCCCCCAGGGCCTGGTCGGCGATCTCGGCGCCGATCCGCAGACAGGAGATCTCCTCCTCGTCCTTCACCACCCGCAGCTGTTCGACCGCGCCACCCAGATCGGCCAGGCGCAGCCCGGGCGCGACGGAACGCAGTTCGCGGTGGCGGGCCACCGTCAGGTGGTGCTCCTCCACCGCGAGGGAGTCGCCGCCCTCGCCCACGAGGAGATCGGCGGCGGCGACCGCCGGATCGCCTCCGGGGAGGCGGAGGCAGTGGACACGCAGGGCCTCGTCCGGCCGGCCCTCGCTCGGGCGGTCGTCGGGCGGGTCCAGGCAGACGAGAAGATCCTCACGTCTGCCCAGCAGCAGCACGGCGCCGCGCGGGGCCGCCCCCGCGAGGTATCTCACGTTGGCGGGGCGGGAGATCAGCGCGGTGGCGCTGCCGCTGGCGTTGCAGCGTTCTCTCAGCCGGTTGCGGCGGGACGCGTAGACCTCTGACATGACACGAGCGTAGGAGGAGTGGCCGGATTGTGCCGGTTGGGACGGCGTTCGGGGGAACGGTCCGGGTCGGACCGGAGCGCTCGGGAGCGCCCTACCACTTCGGGGGGCTCGCGATCGCCCTCGCCAGCACGTCGTCCAGGACCCTCGCCGTCGTCGGGACGTCCAGTTGGGAGTTGTCGATGATGGGGAGGCCGGAGCCGTACCAGCCGGCCATGCGGCCGTGGATACGGGCCACCTCCTCGTCGGTGAGGCGGCGGTTGCCCGCGCGTTCGGCGTTGCGCTCCAGGACGACCTCCAGGCCGGGCAGGAGGACGACGGGCAGCAGGCCCGGGCCCACATGCCGTTTCCAGCCACCGAGGCCGACGGCCGGCCGGTCGGGGAAGATCGCGTCGTCCAGGATGCACGAGATGCCGTTGGCCAGGAAGTTGCGCGCGGCGAAGCCGCAGGTGCGGCGGGCCAGACGGTACTGGGCCTCGGAATGGTCGTTCCATCCCGACTGCGGGTCGGCGAAGCCCGAGCGGACCCATTCCCGTACGTCGTCGAGGCTGACGTGGGCCGTGGGCACCCGGCGGTGGTCGGCCCAGAACTTGGCGACGCTGGTCTTCCCGGCGCCCGCCGGGCCGATCAGCAGCACCGCCAGTGTCGTGGCCGTCGGGTCGGGGACGACCTGGGCGGGCGGCGCGCTGGGCATGGGGACCGGGCCGCCCGGCGGCAGCGGGACGTGCCCGGTGGTGTCGGTGCCCTGCGGGACCGGGGCGTGCTGCGGGGCGGGCGGAGGCGGCACGGGCGGCACCGGCGGCTGGGGCGCGGGCGGGACCGGACCCGACGGGGCGCCGAGGTACCCCGGCTGCTGCTGGGGGGCGCCGCCCGGCTGGTGGGGCGGCGGCAGCGGAGAACCCACTGCGTGCTGCATCCGGTGCCACTCCGTCTCGTACAGGCAATGGGCGCTGGTTGTGAGGGGCGCGGACCCCCTGTTCGCTACTGAACGGTACCGCCCCCGGCCGTCCTTTGGTGAACGGCCGGGGGCGGTCCGAAGTGCCCGGTGTGGAAAGCGAATCGGGCGGAAGGGAAGCGGGAGGGAAGCGGGAGAACCACTCGACCCGTCTCGCGCTCCTACTCGCCGACCTCCCCGTACGCGGCCAGCAGGACGGCCGGGTCGGGACCCTCGAGGACGTTCGGCTTCGCGAGGCCGTCCAGGACGATGAACCGCAGCAGGTCGCCGCGGGACTTCTTGTCGACCTTCATGTTCTCCAGCAGCTTGGGCCACTGGTCGTAGCGATAGTGCAGCGGCAGCCCCACCGACTCCAGGACCGTACGGTGGCGGTCGGCCGTCGCGTCGTCCAGCCGGCCCGCGAGGCGGCCCAGTTCGGCGGCGAAGTGCATGCCCACGGACACGGCCGCGCCGTGCCGCCACTGGTAGCGCTCGTTCTTCTCGATGGCGTGCGCCAGGGTGTGACCGTAGTTGAGGATCTCCCGCAGGCCCGACTCCTTCAGGTCGGACGACACGACGTCCGCCTTGACCCGGATGGAGCGCTCGATGAGCTCGGCGGTGTGCGGGCCCGCCGGTGTGCGGGCCGCCACGGGGTCGGACTCGACCAGGTCGAGGATCGCCGGGTCGGCGATGAAGCCGGCCTTGATGATCTCGGCGAGCCCGGAGACGTAGTCGTTGACCGGGAGGGAGTCCAGCGCGGCCAGGTCGCACAGCACACCGGCCGGCGGGTGGAAGGCCCCGACGAGGTTCTTGCCCTCGGCGGTGTTGATGCCGGTCTTGCCGCCGACGGCCGCGTCGACCATGGCCAGCACGGTCGTCGGGACGGCGATCCAGCGCACCCCGCGCAGCCAGGTGGCGGCGACGAACCCGGCCAGGTCGGTGGTGGAGCCCCCGCCGACGCCCACGACGACATCGGTGCGGGTGAACCCGGACTGGCCGAGCGCCTTCCAGCAGTAGGCGGCGACCTCGGCGGTCTTGGCCTCCTCCGCGTTGGGCACCTGGATGGCGACGGCCTCGTAGCCCTGTCCGGCCAGGTCGGCGCGGAGGGCGTCGCCGGTGTCGGCGAGCGCCTCGGGGTGGATCACGGCGACCCGTTTGACCCTGTCGCCGATCAGCCCGCCGAGCTCGCCCAGCAGCTGACGGCCCACCAGGACCTCGTACGGATCCGAGCCCGCGCTGCCGCCGACCCGGATCCGCGTTACGGACTCGCTGCTCATGCTTCCTTCAACTCCAAAGCGTCCAAGGCCACTTGGCTGACCTCTTCGGGCGTACGGCCGTCCGTGGTCACGACCGCGGTGGCGACACCCTCGTAGAGAGGGCGACGGGCCTCCATCAGCTCGCGCCACTGCTTGCGCGGATTGACGGCGAGCAGCGGGCGCGCCGCGTTCAGGCCGGTGCGCTTGACGGCTTCCTCGACGTCCATGGCCAGGTAGACCACGCGCTGCCCGGCCAGCAGCGCGCGGGTGTCCGGGTCCAGGACCGAGCCGCCGCCGAGCGCCAGTACGCCGTCGTGCTCGGCGAGCGCGCGCCGTACGGCCCGCTTCTCGATCGCGCGGAAGGTCTCCTCGCCCTCGTCGACGAAGATCTCCGCGATGCTGCGGCCCGCCTCGGCGACGATGTCGTCGTCGGTGTCCCGGTAGCCGACGCCGAGCCGCTCGGCCAGCAATTGCCCGACGGTGGACTTGCCCACGCCCATCGGGCCGACGAGCACGACCAGTGGCCCGCTCATCGGATGTGCAGGCTGTCGAGGTACGACCGCACGTTGCGGCGGGTCTCGGTGACGCTGTCGCCGCCGAACTTCTCCGCCAGCGCGTCCGCGAGCACCAGGGCGACCATCGCCTCGGCGACGATCCCCGCGGCCGGGACCGCGCACACGTCGGAGCGCTGGTGGTGCGCCTGGGTGGCCTCACCCGTGGCGACGTCCACCGTCTTCAGGGCCCGCGGCACGGTGGCGATCGGCTTCATCGCGGCGCGCACGCGCAGCACCTCGCCGGTGGTGAGTCCGCCCTCGGTGCCGCCGGAACGGCCGCTCGCGCGCCTGATGCCCTCGGGCGTGGTGATGATCTCGTCGTGCGCCTTCGAGCCCGGCACCCGCGCGAGGTCGAAGCCGTCGCCGACCTCGACGCCCTTGATCGCCTGGATCCCCATCAGGGCCGCGGCGAGGCGGGCGTCGAGCCGGCGGTCCCAGTGCACGTGCGAGCCGAGGCCGACCGGTACGTCGTACGCCAGCACCTCGACGACGCCGCCGAGGGTGTCGCCGTCCTTGTGGGCCTGGTCGATCTCCGCGACCATCGCCTTCGAGGCGTCCGCGTCGAGGCAGCGGACCGGGTCGGCGTCCAGCTTCTCGACGTCCGCGGGGGTCGGCAGTACGCCGTAGGGCGCCTTGGCGGCGGCCAGCTCGACGACGTGGCTGACGATCTCGATGCCGGCCGTCTCCTTCAGGTACGACCGGGCCACCGCGCCCAGCGCGACGCGGGCGGCCGTCTCCCGCGCGGAGGCGCGCTCCAGGATCGGCCGGGCCTCGTCGAAGCCGTACTTCTGCATCCCGGCGAGGTCGGCGTGGCCGGGGCGCGGGCGGGTGAGCGGGGCGTTGCGGGCGAGGCCCGCGAGGATCTCCGGGTCGACCGGGTCGGCCGACATGACCTGCTCCCACTTCGGCCACTCCGTGTTGCCCACCATGACGGCGACCGGGGAGCCCATGGTCAGGCCGTGCCGGACACCGCCGAGGAAGGTGACCTCGTCGCGCTCGAACTTCATGCGCGCACCACGCCCATAACCGAGCCGTCGCCGCGCGAGGTGGTCGGCGACCATCTCCGTGGTGATCGGCACGCCGGCGGGAAGGCCCTCCAGCGTCGCGACAAGTGCGGGTCCGTGGGACTCCCCCGCGGTCAGCCAACGCAGCCTGCTCAACGATGCTCCTCAGTGCTCGCGCTCTGCTAGCGCTCTGCGCACGCGCGTCCTTCGCGTACGTCGGTGGCGTGACCGGGTGCGCGGCCCTGGCCCGCCACCTCCGATCCTCCCACGTCCCGGCTCAGGAACCGGTCGAGGGTCCAGCCTGCGGACGGTGGAACATCCGGGGAAGGGGTCACGGGCGGTGCGGGTCCCGGCGGGGGGCGAGGGCGTGTTCGCCCGCCTTGCGCATGGCCTCCACCGGCGCCGGGACACGGCCGGTCATCTGCTCCACCTGGAGCACCGCCTGGTGCACCAGCAGGTCGAGGCCGCTGACGACGGCGCCGCCGAACATGGACCAGCGGGCGGCCAGCTCGGTCGGCCACGGGTCGTAGAGCACGTCGAACAGGGTGGCGGGGCGCTCCGGCACCGAGGCGGCGAGGTCGTCCGTGGCCCCGGCCGGGGTGGTCGCGACGACCAGCGGGAAGCGCAGCGCGTCGGCGGCGTCCGCCCAGTCGGCGATCCGGACCTCTACGTCGAGCCGCTCACCCCACTGCCGCATCTCGGCGGCGCGGGCCGCGCTGCGGACGTAGGCGACGATCTCGCCGGTGCAGACCCGGGTCAGGGCGGCCAGGGCGGAGGACGCGGTGGCGCCGGCGCCGAGGATCGCGGCCGAGTCGACCTGTTCGACACCGCGCTCGCGCAGGGCGGCGACCATGCCGGGGATGTCCGTGTTGTCGCCGAGCCGACGGCCGTCCTCGGTGAACACGAGGGTGTTGACCGCCTCGACGGAGGCGGCCGTCTCGCTGATCTCGTCGAGCAGCGGGATGACCGCGCGCTTCAGCGGCATGGTCAGCGAGAGACCGGCCCATTCGGCGCCGAGCCCGGCGACGAACGACGGCAGGGCCTCCTCGTCGACGTCGAAACGGTCGTACGTCCAGCCGGTGAGTTCCAGTGCCTCGTACGCGGCGCGGTGCAGCACCGGGGAGAGGGAGTGGACGATGGGGCTGCCGAGTACCGCGGCCCGGCGGGCGTCAGTTGCCCGTGCTGGCATCGAACTTGTCCTTGAGTCTCTGGAATTCCGCGTAGGTCTTCGCGAATTCGGTGTTGCTCTCGCCGTCGGTCGCCACGAAATAGATCCAGCCGTCGCTGGTCGGCTTCATCGTGGCCTTCAGCGCGTCCTCACCGGGGTTGCCGATCGGTCCCGGCGTCAGGCCCTTGTTGGTGTAGGTGTTGTACGGGTCCTTGTTGCTGTTGATCTCGGACTCGCTGATGTTGATCTTGCTCTCGCCCTTCAGGTAGTTGAAGGTCGAGTCGAACTGGAGCAACTGGTTGGTCTGGTCGTTCGTCGGCTTGAGCCGGTTGTAGACGACCTCCGCCATCTTGCGGTAGTCGTCGTGCGTCTTGCCCTCGGCCTGGACGAGGCTGGCGACCGTGATGACCTGCAACGGGCTTTCCAGCTTGAGCGTCTTGGCCTTGGCCTCGAGGTCGTACTCGCCGTATACCTCGTTGGCGTGCGCGACCATCGACTTCAGGACCGCCTCGGGCTTCATGCCCTTGGCGGCGCCGTACGTCCCCGGGAAGAGGAAGCCCTCCAGCGGGTCCTTGATGTCCTCGTTGTCGTTCGCCCAGGCCGGCAGACCGAGCGTCTTGTACTCGGTCTCCGCCAATTTTCTGGTGGTCCCGGAGGCAAGCCCGAGCTTCGTGTCGATGTTCTTGTAGACGGAAACGTTCCGCTGGCCCGGCGTGACCATCACATTGGCCTGGCTGGCCGGGTCGAGCATCATCTCCACGGCGCTCTTCGCGGACATCTCCTTCTTCAGGATGTACGCGCCCGCCTGGATGCCGCCCGCCTCGGGGTTGTTCGTGACCGCGGAGACGAACGCGTCCACGCTCTTGACGACACCGGCGTCCTTGAGCAGTCTGCCGATGGCGGCGCCGCCGGAGCCCTTGGGCACCTCGATGCTCACGGTCTGCTTCGTGCCGTCGCCCGTGTAGTCCGGAGCCGCGGCGTAACGATTCTTGTAGTAGTCGTAGCCGAAATATCCGACACCCGCGACACCGCCGCCGAACACCAGCACGACGACCAGACAGGCGCAGCCGCTGCGGCTCTTCTTGCTCTTCGCGCCCTTGCCGCCCCGGCCCCGCCGGTCGCCGCGGCCCTCCGGATCGTCGTCGTCCTCGTCGTCCTCGGCCCCGCCGCCCGCGAAGAAGGCGTGCTCACCCTGATCGGGCCCGGGGTCCCAGTCGGTCTTCTGCTCGGCGTCGGATTCCGGCACCGGGTCCGGTTCGGGCTCGGCGCGGCGCCGGGCGGGCGGCTCCGGCGGCGGGTACGCCTCGGGAGTGCCGTAGAAATCGGGCTGTTCGGCGCCGTAGGCCGCGGCCTGCTGACCGTAGGGGTCGCCGGGATCGGCGGCGAAGGGGACGTGGGCATGGGTGCCCGTGCCGTCCCAGCCGCCCTCCTGGTACCCCTCGTGGTAGGCCTGCTGGTTCTGGTGGGTGTACTGCTGGTCCTGAGCGCCGTACTGCTGCTGGTCGTAGCCCTGGTACTGCGGGTCGTACTGCTGCTGGCCGTACTGCTGCTGGTCGTAGTGCTGCTGGTCGTACTGCTGCGCCTGTCCCTGGCCCCAGTCGCCGTACTCCTGCTGCTGCGGCTGCTGCGGGTAGTGGTGGTGCTGTGGCTGGCCGCCGTAGGCAGGCTGATGGCCCGTGGGGGCCTCCTGCCCTTCCCATCCGCCGTCCCCGTACAACGGGTCCTCCGGATGCCACGGTTCGGAGCCAGGGCCCCGGCCATACTCAGTCATCGATCCCCTAGAGCCGCGAGGCGGCGATCACGCGGCTTTTTCCGGCCCGTCACCGTTCCGTCTCTCTCTGTGCGGCAGCTGTTCGAACACCGCCACATCGCGCGGAACGTTACCGTATCGCGATCAGACAACCACTTCGACGCCCTCGCCCGGTGCCTTGCCTGACACCCGTTCGGATTCCAGGGCCTGCTGAAGGATGATCACAGCGGCCGCCTGGTCGATCACCGAGCGGCCCTTCTTGGCCTTCACGCCCGAGGCACGCAGTCCCTGACTGGCCGTCACGGTCGTCATCCTCTCGTCCACCAGACGTACGGATACGGGCGCGATTTTGTTCGCCAGCTCCTGCGCGAAGCCGCGGACCTTCACCGCGGCCGGCCCCTCGCCCCCCTTGAGGGAGCGAGGCAGACCCACGACGACCTCGATCGGCTCGTACTCCTCGACCAGTTGTCCGAGCCGGCGGTAGGCCGCGGGGACATCCCGGCCGGGGACCGTCTCCACCGGAGTGGCGAGGATCCCGTCGGGGTCGCACGAGGCGACCCCGATCCGGGCGTCCCCGACGTCGATCGCGAGTCGACGGCCCTTCCTCATCGGCTCGCTCACTTGGCCGATTCCGCCACGAGCCGCTCGACGGCGTCGACGGCGTCGCCGACGGCGGCCGGGTTCTGGCCACCGCCCTGGGCGACGTCCGGCTTGCCGCCGCCGCCACCACCGAGGGTCTTGGCAGCCGTGCGGACCAGGTCGCCGGCCTTGAGACCGCGCTCGCGGGCGGCCTCGTTGGTGGCGATGACCGTCAGCGGCTTGCCGTTGTTGACCGTGAACAGGGCGACCACGGCGGCCCGGCCACCCTGGATGCGGCCGCGCACGTCGAGGACGAGCCTGCGCAGGTCGTCGGGGCTCGTGCCGTCCGGGACCTGACCGGTGACGAGGGCGACACCGCGGACGTCCTTGGCGGACTCCGCGAGGCCGGCGGCGGCCTGCAGCACCTTCTCCGCGCGGAACTTCTCGATCTCCTTCTCGGCGTCCTTCAGCTTGCCGAGCATGGCGGAGACCTTCTCCGGGAGCTCCTCCGGACGGCCCTTGATCAGCTCCTGGAGCTGGGCGACGACCGTGTGCTCACGGGCCAGGAAGTTGTAGGCGTCGACGCCGACGAGGGCCTCGATGCGGCGGACGCCCGAGCCGATCGACGACTCGCCGAGCAGCTTCACCAGGCCCAGCTGGGAGGTGTTGTGCACATGGGTGCCACCGCACAGCTCCTTGGAGAAGTCACCGATGGTCACGACCCGGACCCGCTCGCCGTACTTCTCGCCGAACTCGGCGATGGCGCCCTGCTTCTTGGCCTCGTCGATGCCCATGACGTCGGCACGGACGTCCAGGTCGCGGGCGAGGATCTCGTTGATCTTCTGCTCGACGTCGGTCATCACGGCCGTCGGGACGGCGGACGGGGAACCGAAGTCGAAGCGGAAGCGGCCGGGCTGGTTCTCGGAACCGGCCTGGGCGGCCGTCGGGCCGAGGGCGTCGCGCAGCGCCTGGTGCGTGAGGTGGGTGGCCGAGTGGGCGCGGGCGATGGCCGTGCGGCGGCGCCGGTCGATCGAGGCGTGGGCCTTGGCGCCGAGCGTGACCTCGCCGACCTGGACGACACCCTTGTGGACGTACACGCCGGGAACCGGCTTCTGGGTGTCGCGGATCTCGATGACGGCGCCGGTGTCCACCTTGATACGGCCGGTGTCGCCGATCTGGCCGCCGCCCTCGGCGTAGAACGGGGTGCGGTCGAGGACGATCTCGACCTCGTCGCCCTCGGTGGCGGCCGGCGAGGAGGCGCCGTCGACGAGGATGCCGACGATCGTCGACTCGCCCTCGGTGTCGGAGTAACCGATGAAGTCGGTCGCACCGGCCCGGTCGGCGATCTCGCGGTAGGCGCCCACGCCGGCGTGCCCGGTCTTCTTGGCCTGGGCGTCGGCCTTGGCGCGTTCCCGCTGCTCCTTCATCAGGCGGCGGAAGCCGTCCTCGTCCACGGACAGCCCCTGCTCGGCGGCCATCTCGAGGGTGAGGTCGATCGGGAAGCCCCAGGTGTCGTGGAGCAGGAAGGCCTTGTCGCCGGCCAGCACCGCGCCACCGGACTGCTTGGTCTCGGTGACGGCGGTGTCGAGGATGTTGGTGCCGGCCTTGAGCGTCTTGAGGAAGGCGTTCTCCTCGGCGAGGGCGACCTTCTCGATGCGCTCGCGGTCGGTGACCAGCTCCGGGTACTGCTGCCCCATCATGTCGATGACGGTGTCGATGAGGTCCTTGACGACCGGGCCGCCGGCGCCGAGGAGACGCATGTTGCGGATGGCGCGGCGCATGATGCGGCGCAGCACGTAACCGCGGCCCTCGTTGCCGGGGGTGACGCCGTCGCCGATGAGCATCACGGAGGTGCGCATGTGGTCGGTGACCACGCGCAGCGAGACGTCCGACTCGTGGGCCTCGCCGTACTCGACGCCGGTCAGTTCGGTGGCCTTCTTGATGACGGCCATCGAGGTGTCGATCTCGTACATGTTCTGCACGCCCTGCAGAATCATGGCGAGGCGTTCCAGGCCGAGGCCCGTGTCGATGTTCTTGCTCGGCAGGTCGCCCAGGATCTCGAAGTTGTCCTTGCCGATTCCCTCGCCACGCTCGTACTGCATGAAGACGAGGTTCCAGATCTCCACGTACCGCTCGTCGTTGACGGCGGGGCCGCCCTCGACGCCGAACTCCGGGCCGCGGTCGTAGTTGATCTCGGAACAGGGGCCACAGGGTCCGGGGACGCCCATGGACCAGTAGTTGTCCTTCATGCCGAGGCGCTGGATGCGCTCCTTGGGCACGCCGACGACGTCGTGCCAGATGCGCTCGGCCTCGTCGTCGTCCTTGTAGACCGTGATCCAGAGCTTCTCCGGCTCCAGGCCGTAACCACCCTTGTCCTGGGGCGTGGTGAGCAGCTCCCAGGCGTACTTGATGGCGCCTTCCTTGAAGTAGTCGCCGAAGGAGAAGTTGCCGCACATCTGGAAGAAGGTGCCGTGGCGGGTGGTCTTGCCGACCTCTTCGATGTCGGGCGTGCGCACGCACTTCTGCACGCTGGTGGCTCGCGACCACGGCGGCTTGACCTCGCCGAGGAAGTACGGCTTGAAGGGGACCATGCCGGCGGGGACCAGGAGCAGAGTCGGGTCGTCCGCGATGAGCGACGCCGAAGGGACGACGGTGTGCCCGCGCTCCTCGTAGAAGCTCAGCCAGCGGCGGCGGATCTCGGCCGACTCCATCAGTGGTCCTCATTCCGGTTGTGCGAGTACGTCGTGTTCTCGATGTGCTCGGGGTACTTGGGGGTGCTGCGGTTGCTCTCGATGGCGTTGTACCGCCGGGGCGCGGGGAGTTCGGGGTCGTCGTGGATCCCCAGCGCCTCCCCCAGCTCGGCCTCCCGCTGGGCCATGTTGTCGCGGACGTCGAGCGCGAAGCCCACCGCGCGGTCCTTGAGGCGCGCTCCCGTCTCGAGCGCCTTGTTGGCCGCGGTCGCGGCCAGGCTCTCGGGGGTCAGCTGCTTCAGCTTGCGATTGACCTTGGTGGTGGCCCAGACACCGGCGGCGACGCCCGTGGTGAACCAGAAGGTACGGCGGAACATCGCTGGTCTCAGTCCCTCTTTCCACGGGGCTTGCGCTTCTCCCGCCGGGAGACCGTTCGGCCCACGATCACGGTCCGCCGGGGCTCCCCGGCGGGCACGTCGTCCTTGCGGCCGCCGAGGGCCCGGCGGACGCCGTAGCCGAAGGCGGCGACCTTCACCAGGGGGCCGCCGAAGGTGGAGGCGACCGTGGTGGACAGCGCAGAGGCGTTCGACGTGACTTCCTGGACGTCGGTGGCGATCGCGTCGACCCGGTCGATCTGGGTCTGCGCGGAACGCACCGCCGCGGAGGCGTCGGCCAGCAGCGGCACGGCCTGCTCGGTCACGTCGGCGACGAGTCTGGTGGTCGCCCTGAGCGTCTGGGCCAGCCTCGCCAGCGCGACGGCGAGGAAGGAGACCAGGATCGCCCAGAACACGGCCACCAGGATGCCGGCCACCTCTCCACCGGACACTGCGCACCCGCTCCCTGTCTGACGAACACCTATCTCTGGAGGCGAGCCTATCGCGCCGACGCCGGCGTTCCGTACCGGATTAGGCGTGCGAAAGCCCGCCGTCCCACCTGCCCCGAAGGGCAGGGAGACGACGGGCCTTGGCGCAGAAGTCCTAAGACCGCCGCAGACCGATCCGGAAGGGGATCAGCGGGCGTAGTACTCGACGACGAGCTGCTCGTCGCAGATCACCGGGATCTCCTTGCGGTTCGGCTCACGGTCCAGGCGGAAGGCCAGGGCGCGGAGGTTCACCTGGAGGTAGCGCGGGGTCTCGCCGTCGGGGGCGAAGCCACCCTCGCGGGAGATCGAGAACAGCGTCTTCTCACGGCTGCGCTCGCGCACCATGACGACGTCGTCCGGCTTGACGCGGAAGGACGGCTTGTCGACCTTCTGGCCGTTGACCTCGATGTGGCCGTGGACGACCATCTGGCGGGCCTGGTAGATCGTGCGGGCGATGCCCGAACGCAGGACCAGCGCGTCGAGACGGCGCTCGAGCTCGATGATCAGGGCCTCACCGGTCTTGCCCTGGACCTTGGAGGCACGCTCGTAGGCGCGGACGAGCTGGCGCTCGGACACGTCGTACTGCGCGCGCAGACGCTGCTTCTCGAGCAGACGGACCTTGTAGTCCGAGTTCTGCTTGCGGCCACGGCCGTGCTCACCCGGCGGGTAGGGGCGGGCCTCGAAGTACTTGACGGCCTTCGGGGTCAGCGCGATGCCGAGGGCACGCGACTTCTTGACCTTGGGACGGGGCTGGTTCGCCACGATCTCTCTCTTTCCAGAATTTCCGGCTTGTCAGGGTTAAGGGAGGTCGCATCCGCAGCCGGGGAAACCCGTCGGGTCCGCGTGGAACCTGTCGGGCAGCCGCTCCCCTGGTCTGGGCACATACATGCAGCACGCGAGTTGCCCACCGACCGGTCCCGGAATTCCGGGTGGTGATGGGCTGCCCGCGACACCGTTGGACGGTGCGCGACGCTCCTGGAACGAGGTCCGAGGACCGTGCTCCGGCCGACTGTCCTGTTCTGACTGCACGGGACGCGGCACTTCGGGCGAGTCTACAGGGTGCTCAGGACCCGTTGCGACCGAGGTGCTGCCGGGTCCACTCGACCGCGTCCGCGTAGCGGGCCTCGGCTCCGTGCCGGGTGGGCTCGTAGTACTCACGGTCCTTGATGGCGTCCGGGGCGTACTGCTGGGCGGCGATGCCCTCGGGCAGGTCGTGCGGATACACGTACCCCTGCGCGTGCCCCAGCTTGGCGGCTCCCTTGTAGTGCCCGTCGCGCAGATGCGGCGGCACCGGGCCGGCCAGCCCCTTGCGTACGTCTTCCAGGGCGGCGCCGATCGCGGTCGTCGCGGCGTTGGACTTGGGTGCCAGGGCGAGGGCGATGGTGGTGTGGCTGAGCGTGAGGGCGGCCTCCGGGAAGCCGATCATCGCGACGGCCTGGGCGGCGGCGACCGCGAGGGGCAGCGCGCCCGGATCGGCGAGGCCGATGTCCTCGCTGGCGGAGATCATCAGACGGCGGGCGATGAAGCGGGGGTCCTCGCCGGCCTCGATCATGCGGGCCAGGTAGTGCAGGGCCGCGTCGACGTCCGAACCGCGGATGGACTTGATGAGGGCGCTGGCGACGTCGTAGTGCTGGTCGCCGTCACGGTCGTACTTCACCGCCGCGCGGTCGACGGTCTGCTCCAGGGTCTGCAGGCTGATCCCGCTCTCGTCCTGGTCCAGGGCGGCCCCGGCGGCGGCCTCCAGGGCGGTGAGCGCGCGGCGGGCGTCGCCGCCGGCGATGCGCAGCAGATGCGCCTCGGTGTCCTCGGGGAGGGTGAGGGCGCCCTTGAGGCCGCGCTCGTCGGTCAGGGCGCGCCGGACGAGGTCCCGCAGGTCGTCGTCGGTGAGGGGCTCGAGGGTCAGCAGGAGGGAGCGGGAGAGAAGGGGCGAGATCACCGAGAAGTACGGGTTCTCGGTGGTCGCCGCGATCAGCGTCACCCAGCGGTTCTCGACGGCCGGCAGGAGGGAGTCCTGCTGGGCCTTGCTGAAGCGGTGGATCTCGTCGAGGAAGAGGACGGTCTCCTTGCCGTAGCCGCCGATGGCGCGGCGGGCGCCGTCGATGACGGCGCGGACCTCCTTGACGCCCGCGGTGATGGCCGACAGTTCGACGAACCGCTTGTTGGTGGCCTTGGAGACGACGTACGCCAGGGTGGTCTTCCCGGTGCCGGGCGGCCCCCAGAGGATCACCGACGAGGGCCCGGCCGGGCCCGTGGCGCCCTCGCCGACCAGGCGGCGCAGGGGTGAGCCCGGCTTCAGCAGGTGCTGCTGGCCCACCACCTCGTCGAGGGTGCGCGGGCGCATCCGGACCGCCAGGGGGCTCCCGGTGGGGTCCTTCTCCTGGCGGTCTTCGGCTGCGGCGGTGAACAGGTCGGGCTCCACACGTCGGAGCCTACGTCAGAGGTCTGACAGTCCTGTCCGGCGCCCGGTGCGCGGCCTGCTCCGGCGCCTGTCCGGTGCCGGGCTCAGGCCCAGAGGTCCGCGCCCCAGCGGGTCAGGATCAGCATGGCGATGATGCCGACGTGGGTGACCGGCAGGACCCAGGTGAACTCGCCGAGGAAGCGCTTCAGCCAGCCCGGGGCGGGCAGCAGGTCGTTGCGCACGTTGAACGAGGTGACGTACCAGAACATGGTGATCGTCGCGACCCAGGCCAGCGAGCACCACAGGCACAGGGCGTTGATCTCGTACAGGGACTGGTACTGGAGCCAGGTGCAGAAGGCCACGCCGAAGAGCGTGCCGAAGTTGAAGGTCAGCCAGTACCAGCGCGGGAACGCGACCCGGGTCAGCAGGCTCATGCCGACACAGATCACGATGCCGTAGGCGACGAGCCCGAGCATCGGGTTGGGGAAGCCGAAGGCGGCGGCCTGCTTGCTCTCCATGACGCTGCCGCAGCTGATGATCGGGCTGATGCTGCAACTGGGCGTGAAGGTCTCGCCGGCGACCTTGGCCTCGAGGATCTTGAACTTGTCGAGCGTGATGACCCAGGCGGCCAGCAGACCGGCGGCACCGGTGATCAGCAGCAGGATCGCGAACGCACGGCTGCCGCCCACGGTCCGGGGCTCGGTCGCGGTGACGCGCTCGGGCTCGGACTCCGTGGAGACGTCTTTGACTGTCGTCTTGCTCATCACGCCGATCCGTCACTTGAGAGTTGGACCATCTTCGGGCAGGGGCCATTGTGCCGCACCGGGCCGGGTGCGCACCGTTCGCTGCGCATAAGGAAGTACGTAAGGCCGTCCCGCGGCGTTCGGTTCCGGCCAAGGCCAGGCGCACACCGGCACGCGTGCGTGGCGCTCGGACGACGGCGCCCTCCCCAGGACGAACGGGCGGCCGCCAGGTTGACGTTGCGGCGCATGACGAAGGCGCCGGGTCGCCCGACCCGGCGCCTTCCTCGGGCTCCCGCGCCCGTCAGCCCAGCTTCGACTCCAGTTCCGCCACGATCTCGTTGACGCCGATCGCCGTCTGCTCGCCGGACTCCATGTCCTTGAGCTGGACGACGCCCTCGGCGAGATCGCGTTCGCCGGCGACGATCGTGTAGCGGGCCCCGCTGCGGTTGGCGCTCTTCATGGCGCCCTTGAGCCCCCTGGAGCCGTACGAGAAGTCCGCCGCGACACCGAGCTTGCGCAGTTCGGTGACCTTCGCGAAGAGGACCCGGCGGGCCTCCTCGCCGAGCGGGACGGCGAACACGGAGGTCGCGGCGGGCAGCTCCAGCTCCACGCCCTCCGCCTCCAGCGCCAGCACCGTGCGGTCGACGCCCAGCGCCCAGCCCACCGACGGCAGCGCGGGGCCGCCGATCATCTCGGAGAGACCGTCGTAGCGGCCGCCACCGCCCACCGCGGACTGCGAGCCCAGACCGTCGTGGACGAACTCGAAGGTCGTGCGGGTGTAGTAGTCGAGGCCGCGGACCAGCTTCGGATCGTCCTCGAAGACCACGCCGGCCGCCGTGATCAGCTCACGGACCTCCTCGTGGTACGCCTTGCACGCGTCGCAGAGGTAGTCACGCAGGAGCGGCGCGCCCCCGAGCTGCTTCTGGACCGCCTCGCGCTTGTCGTCCAGGACCCGCAGCGGGTTGATCTCCGCGCGGCGCAGCGTGTCCTCGTCGAGGTCCAGGCCCCGCAGGAAGGTCTGGAGCGCCTCCCGGTACACCGGACGGCACTCCTTGTCGCCGAGGCTGTTCAGGAGGATGCGGAAGTCGCGCAGCCCCAGCGACCGGTACGCCTGGTCGGCCAGGATGATCAGCTCGGCGTCCAGCGCCGGGTCCTCCGCGCCGATCGCCTCGGCACCGACCTGGGAGAAGTGCCGGTACCGGCCCGCCTGCGGCTTCTCGTACCGGTAGTACGAGCCCGAGTACCAGAGCTTGACCGGCAGGTTGCCCTGCTTGTGCAGGTTCGCCTCCAGGGCGGCGCGCAGCACGGACGCCGTGCCCTCCGGGCGCAGGGCCAGCTGGTCACCTCCCTTGGTCTCGAAGGCGTACATCTCCTTGCTGACGATGTCGGTGGACTCACCCACACCGCGCGCGAACAGGTTGACGTCCTCGAAGCCGGGCGTCTCGACGTAGCCGTAGCCGGAGTTGCGCAGCGGGGCGGCGATCGCCTCGCGCACCGCGAGGAACTTCGCGGAACGCGGCGGAATCAGGTCGTACGTGCCCTTGGGGGCCTGAAAGGTGCTCACGGAAGGTCTCTCGTCACATTCCTCGTCGGGGAGGGGCGTGCGTACCCGCTCCCTGGCCGCCGGCCGCCACCTGCCGCAGATACGGGTTGGTGGCGCGCTCCTGGCCGATGGTCGTCTGGGGGCCGTGGCCGGACAGCACCACGGTCGAGTCCTCGAGCGGCAGGCACACGCGGGCCAGCGAGTCGAGCATCTCGGCCATGTCGCCGCCGGGCAGGTCGGTGCGGCCGATGGAGCCGGCGAACAGCAGATCCCCGGAGAAGAAGACCGACGGGACGTCGGCCGCCTCGGGCATCCGGAAGGTCACCGACCCCTTGGTATGGCCCGGCGCATGGGCGACGGAGAACTCCAGACCGGCCAGGTCCAGTCCCACGCCGTCGGTCAGCTCACGGACGTCGTCCGGCTCCCCCACGGTCAGCTCGCCCATCAGCGGCATCCCGATGGACCGGCCGAGCGCCTTCTCGGGGTCGCTCATCATGTAGCGGTCCTCGGGGTGGATCCAGGCCGGTACGTCGTGCGCTCCGCACACCGGGACGACCGAGGCCACGTGGTCGATGTGGCCGTGGGTGAGGACGACGGCGACGGGCTTGAGCCGATGCTTCCTGATCGCTTCCTCGACTCCTGGGGCCGCCTGGTGGCCCGGGTCGATGATCACGCACTCCTCACCGGCGGCGGGGGCGACGAGATAACAGTTCGTCCCCCAGGCCCCGGCGGGGAACCCGGCAATGAGCACGATCGTCCTTCGTTTGTGTCGATACGCGTGGGCTTCTGGGCGGCTGCGCCAGTGGTCAGAGCCTACCGGCGCTGCCGATTCCTCAGCGAACCCATATACGGTACGGGGCACACGCAGGCGGTCGGCTCACAAGACGCACGCGTCCCAGTCGACGTACGAGACGCACGAGGAGAGAACTCGGTGGTCACCCAGGAACAGCGGAAGCGTCAGCTCGCCCGGGAGAAGTTCTTGCGGCAGCAGCAGCGGCGCACCTCCGCGCGACGCAAGGCACGTGCGCGCAACTCGGTGATCGCGTCGGTGCTCGGCGTGATCATCATCGGCAGCGTCGCGCTGTACGCGACCGGCGTCATGAAGGACGACGACAAGGCGAACGCGAGCTCGGAGACGACGCCGTCCGCGACGCCCAGCGCCGCCAAGGACCCGTGCGAGAAGGCGGCCGCGGGCTCGGTCAAGACGCAGACCTGGAAGAAGGAGCCGGCGGTCACGATCGACAAGTCGGCGAAGTACACGATGACCCTCGCGACGACGTGCGGGGACATCGGCATAGCGCTCAAGGCGAAGGCCGCGCCGCACACGGTGAACTCGTTCAGCTTCCTCGCCGGCAAGGGCTACTTCGACCACACCAAGTGCCACCGTCTCACCACCAACGGCATCTACGTGCTGCAGTGCGGTGACCCGACGGGCAGCGGCAGCGGCGGTCCCGGCTACACCATTCCGGACGAGAACCTGAAGGACACCAGCCTCAAGAACAACATCTACCCGGCGGGCACGATCGCGATGGCCAACACGGGTCAGGCGCACACCGGCGGCAGCCAGTTCTTCCTCGTCTACCAGGACAGTCAGCTCCCGCCGAGCTACACGCCGTTCGGTACCGTGTCGGCCGACGGCATGAAGGTGCTGACGAAGATCGCCGCCGCCGGTGAGAACACGGGAGCGGGCGACGGAGCCCCGAACGCGACCGTCGTGATCAACAAGGCGACGGTCACGAAATCCTGACGGCGATCCGACGGCCAAGGGGCGGTCAACTGCGCAATTTCGGTCGCGCTGGATGCGGACAGGCGGCCCGCCGGTCGCCTATGTTGGCCGTGACGAAACTGTGGACGATGCCCAGGGGCGCTGAAGCCCCTCGGAGGCATCATGTGGAGGAGGCGCTGTGAGCAGCGACCCGTGGGGCCGCGTCGACGAGACGGGGACCGTGTACGTGCGTACGGCCGACGGCGAGCAGGTGGTCGGTTCCTGGCAGGCAGGCTCCCCCGAGGAGGCGCTGGCCTATTTCGAGCGCAAGTACGAGGGCCTGGTTGTCGAGATCGGCCTCCTCGAGAAGCGGGTGAAGACCACCGATCTGTCGACGAAGGACGCCCAGGTCGCGATCGACCACATCCGCGAACAGGTCGACGCGCACCACGCGGTCGGTGATCTCCAGGCACTGCGGGACCGGCTGGACAAGCTGGTGGCGACCGTCGAGTCGCGGCGCGAGGAGCGCAAGCAGCAGCGGGCCAAGCAGTCCGACGAGGCCCGCAAGGCCAAGGAGGACCTGGTCACCGAGGCGGAGCAGCTGGCGCAGTCCGACCAGTGGCGGGCCGCCGGCGAGCGGCTGCGGGCGCTGGTGGACACCTGGAAGGGCCTGCCGCGTCTCGACCGCAAGTCGGACGACGAGCTGTGGCACCGGTTCTCGCACGCGCGCTCGGCGTTCTCCAAGCGCCGCAAGGCGCACTTCGCGCAGCTGGACGCGCAGCGCGAGGAGGCCCGCCGGACCAAGGAGCGGCTCGTCTCCGAGGCCGAGGCACTGTCCGGTTCGTCGGACTGGGGTCCGACGGCGGCCCGCTACCGCGAGCTGATGGCGGAGTGGAAGGCGGCGGGCCGCGCCCAGCGTGAGCACGAGGACGACCTCTGGAACCGCTTCCGCGGCGCCCAGGACGTCTTCTTCGCCGCCCGCAGCTCGGTGTTCGCCGAGCGGGACGCGGAGCAGACGGAGAACCTCAAGCTCAAGGAGGAGCTGGCCGAGGAGGCCGAGAAGCTCCTGCCGATCGGCGACCTGAAGGCGGCGCGTGCCGCCTTCCGCTCGATCAACGAGCGCTGGGAGGCCATCGGCCATGTGCCGCGCGACGCCCGGCCGAAGGTCGAGGGCCGGATGCACGCCGTGGAGCGGGCGATGCAGGAGTCCGAGGAGACCGAGTGGCGCCGGACGAACCCGGAGGCACGCGCGCGTGCCGCGGGTCTGACCGGTCAGCTCCAGGCCGCCGTGGACAAGCTGCGGACGCAGATCGACCAGGCTCGCGCCCAGGGCAACTCCGCGAGGGCCGACAAGCTGGAGCGTGAGCTGGAAGGCCGTCAGGCGCTGCTGGACCAGGCGCTGAAGGGCCTGCAGGAGTTCGGCGGCTGATCCCGGCTCCCGACCCGTCCGGTCGACATGCGACGAAGAGGCCCCCGTACATCGCGTACGGGGGCCTCTCGCGTGCTCGGCTACGGCCTGCGCGCCGATGTCACCCGGTAGACGTCGTAGACGCCCTCCACGCCGCGTACGGCCTTCAGGACGTGCCCCAGGTGCTTGGGGTCGCCCATCTCGAAGGTGAAGCGGGAGGTGGCCACCCGGTCGCGGGAGGTCTGGACGGCCGCGGACAGGATGTTGACGTGCTGGTCGGACAGCACCCGCGTGACGTCCGAGAGGAGGCGGGACCGGTCCAGGGCCTCGACCTGGATGGCGACCAGGAAGACCGAGGACTGGGTGGGTGCCCACTCGACCTCGAGGATGCGCTCCGGCTCCCGGGAGAGTGACTCCACGTTGACGCAGTCGCTGCGGTGAACCGATACACCACTACCGCGCGTGACGAAGCCGATGATCGGGTCGCCGGGTACGGGCGTACAACAGCGGGCCAGCTTCACCCAGACGTCGTCGACGCCCTTGACGACCACACCGGGGTCCTGGTTGCTGCGCCGCTTGCGGCCACGGCTGCGGGACGGGACCGTCTCGTCGATCTCCTCGGTGGCCGCCTCCTCGCCGCCGAGGGCCTGCACCAGCTTCTGCACCACGTTCTGCGCGGCCACATGGCCCTCGCCGATCGCCGCGTACAGCGAGGAGATGTCCGGGTAGCGCATCTCGTGCGCCAGCGTGACCAGCGAGTCACCGGTGAGGATCCGCTGGATCGGCAGGTTCTGCTTGCGCATCGCGCGCGCGATGGCGTCCTTGCCCTGCTCGATGGCCTCGTCGCGGCGCTCCTTGGAGAACCAGGCCCGGATCTTGTTGCGGGCACGCGGCGACTTCACGAAGTTCAGCCAGTCCCGGGACGGCCCGGCCCCGGCCGCCTTGGAGGTGAAGACCTCCACCAGGTCGCCGTTGTCCAGGGTCGATTCCAGCGGGACCAGGCGTCCGTTGACGCGGGCTCCTATGGTGCGGTGGCCCACCTCGGTGTGCACCGCGTACGAGAAGTCCACGGGCGTGGCGCCGGCCGGCAGCGCTATCACGTCGCCCTTCGGCGTGAAGACGAAGACCTCGTTGCGCGACAGGTCGAAGCGCAGGGACTCCAGGAACTCGCCGGGGTCCTCGGTCTCCTTCTGCCAGTCGAGGAGCTGGCGCAGCCACGCCATGTCGTTGAGGTGGTCGTCCTTGCCGGTGGTCCTCGGCTGGTCCGAGCGCACCTTGGAGGCGCCGGCGACGGCCTCCTGCTTGTACTTCCAGTGCGCGGCGATGCCGTACTCGGCGCGGCGGTGCATGTCGAACGTGCGGATCTGGAGTTCGACCGGCTTGCCGTTGGGGCCGATGACCGTCGTGTGCAGCGACTGGTACATGTTGAACTTGGGCATCGCGATGTAGTCCTTGAACCGGCCGGGGACCGGGTTCCATCGCGCGTGCACCGTGCCGAGGGCCGCGTAGCAGTCGCGGACGGTGTCCACGAGGACGCGGATGCCCACCAGGTCGTAGATCTCCGCGAAGTCGCGGCCGCGGACGATCATCTTCTGGTAGACGCTGTAGTAGTGCTTCGGGCGGCCCGTCACGGTCGCCTTGATCCGGGCGGCGCGCAGATCGGCCTGGACCTCGTCGGTCACTATGGCCAGATACTCGTCACGCTTCGGTGCCCGCTCGGCCACCAGCCGTACGATCTCGTCGTACATCTTGGGGTAGAGGATCGCGAAGGCGAGGTCCTCCAGCTCCCACTTGATGGTGTTCATGCCCAGGCGATGGGCGAGCGGCGCGTAGATCTCGAGGGTCTCGCGCGCCTTCTTCTCCTGCTTCTCGCGCTTGAGGTAACGCATGGTGCGCATGTTGTGCAGCCGGTCGGCGAGCTTGATGACCAGGACGCGCGGGTCCTTGGCCATGGCGACGACCATCTTGCGCACGGTCTCGGCCTGCGCGGCCTCGCCGAACTTGACCTTGTCCAGCTTGGTGACGCCGTCGACGAGCAGGGCGACCTGGTCGCCGAAATCGCGGCGCAGGTCCTCCAGGCCGTACTCGGTGTCCTCGACGGTGTCGTGCAGCAGGCCCGCCATGAGCGTGGCCGGATCCATGCCCAGCTCGGCGAGGATCGTGGTCACCGCGAGCGGGTGCGTGATGTACGGGTCGCCGCTCTTGCGCTTCTGACCGCGGTGCCAGCGCTCGGCGACCTGGTAGGACTTCTCGATCTGGCGCAGCGTCGCCGTCTCGATCTTGGGGTCGTTGCTGCGCACTATCCGCAGCAGCGGTTCCAGGACCGGGTTGTACGGGTTCTGGCGCTGGACTCCGAGCCGGGCGAGGCGGGCGCGGACGCGGTTGGAGGAGCCGGAACGGGCCGAAGGCTGCGTGGCGGCCGGCCGGCCGGCGGGCACCACCGAGGAGCCGTCGGGCTGGGCCGGCTTGGGCCGGGGCGGCTCGGCCGGCTTGTCGACCGGCGCGGACCGGTCGTGCTCGACCGCCCCACGGCCGTCGTCCTTCGCCTGCGACGCGGGCGTGGCCGCGGGACCCGAGGCGGACTCGGGCTTGGCGGCGGTCAGGTGCTGGGCCTCGTCTGGCAAGAGGACTCCTCGTGCGCGATCCGGGTCCCCGGTCAGGCTCCGGAGCACCCATCGTAGCGATCCTGAGCTCCAGGATCGCCTTCAGGCCGATGTGAGGGCCGTCTACCGGAGAAACACAAGGGGGCGGGCTCCGGATTCCTCCGGGCCCGCCCACTTGGCGTACGACGGTTCTGGGACCGCGCTCAGATCGTGAGCAGCGCCTCCAGGGGCGCTCCGCCGAGGGCCGCCTCCAGGCGGGGACGGCCGTCGAGGAAGCCCAGCTCCATCAGGACGGCGACGCCCGCGACCTGGGCGCCCGCCCGGTGGATGAGCTGGATCGACGCCTCGGCGGTGCCGCCGGTGGCGAGGACGTCGTCGACGATCAGCACGCGGTCGTCGGCGGACAGGTCCTCGGCGTGCACCTCGATCTCGGCCGAGCCGTACTCCAGGTCGTAGGCCTGGCCGAGGGTGGCTCCGGGGAGCTTGCCGGCCTTGCGTACGGGGATGAAGCCGAGGCCGGCCCGGACGGCGACCGGGGCACCCAGGATGAAGCCCCGGGCCTCCAGGCCGACGACCTTGGTGGCGCCGGTGCGCTCCGCGATCCCGGCGAAGGCGTCGGTGAGCGCGGTGAACGCCACGGGGTCCGCCAGGAGCGGGGTGATGTCCTTGAACATCACGCCCGGCTCCGGGTAGTCGGCCACGTCACGGATGCGGCTGTGGAGCAGCGCCGTGATGTCGGTGAGCTCCGTCATCGGCGCTTCCCCGACGGACGGCCACGGCCCCGGCCCCGGGACGCGGGCTGGTTGCGCGGCCCGACGACCGCGGCTTCGGCGTCCTCCGGCTCGTCGCCGTAGGTGTCGTCGCCTCGGTGCTGTGCGGGCGCCTCCTCGGCCGACGCCTGGGCGCGCTTGGCCAGGACACGCTTCTTCAGCGCCTTGATCTGCGGCTCGCGCTCCTTGAGGTCGGCGACGAGCGGCGTGGCGATGAAGATCGAGGAGTACGCGCCGGCCGCGAGGCCGACGAACAGCGACAGCGAGATGTCGTTGAGCGTGCCCGCGCCGAGGAAGCCGCCGCCGATGAACAGCAGTCCCGCCACCGGCAGCAGCGCGACGACCGTGGTGTTGATGGAACGGACCAGGGTGCCGTTGATCGACCGGTTGGCGATCTCGCTGTAGGTGAAGCGGGTCTGCTTGGTGAGGTCCTTCGTCTGTTCCTTGAGGGAGTCGAAGACGACGACCGTGTCGTACAGCGAGTAGCCGAGGATCGTCAGCAGACCGATCACCGTGCCGGGCGTCACCTCGAAGCCGACGAGGGCGTAGATGCCGACCGTGATGGTGATGTCGTGGATCAGGGCGACGAGGGCCGCGATGGCCATGCGCCACTCGAAGGCGATCGCCAGATAGATCACGACCAGGACCATGAAGATCGCCAGGCCCTGCCAGGCCTTGCTGGCGATCTGGTCGCCCCAGCTGGGACCGACCAGGTCGGCGGTGATCGTCTCCGGGTCGGCCTTGAAGTCCTTGGCGAGCTCGGTCTTGATCGCGCTGGACTGCTTGATGTCCATGCCGGCGATCTGGATGCGCATCGTGCCGTTGCCCAGCTTCTGCACGACCGCGTCGTGACCGGACGCGTCCTTGGCGTACTCCTCGGCCTGGGAGACGGAGACGCTCGTCTTCTCGGTGGTGAAGACGGCGCCGCCCTGGAAGTCGATGCCCATGTTCAGGCCGCGCACCGCCAGGCCGACGATGGCCGTGATGGTGATCAGGATCGAGATGCTGTACCAGAGCTTGCGGTGGCCGATGAAGTCGTAGCTGATCTCGCCACGATGCAGCCGGGCGCCGAGGTTACCGAGTTTCGACATCGCTCAGGCCTCCTTCGTCTCGACGGGGCCGGCGGCAGGACCGCCGGGACGGCGGGTGCGGCGCAGCGGCGGCTGGGCACCCAGGCTCTTCGGGTCGAGGCCGGACCACTTGTGGCCGCTCGCGAAGAACTTCCGCCGAGCGATGAGCGTCATCAGCGGCTTGGTGAAGAAGAAGACCACGACCACGTCCAGGACGGTGGTCAGGCCCAGTGTGAACGCGAAGCCCTGGACCTTGCCGACCGTGACGATGAAGAGCACCGCGGCGGCGAGGAACGACACGAAGTCGGAGACCAGGATGGTGCGCCGGGCACGCGGCCAGGCCCGCTCGACGGCGGGGCGCAGGGTACGGCCCTCGCGGATCTCGTCCCGGACGCGTTCGAAGTACACGATGAACGAGTCCGCCGTGATGCCGATGGCGACGATGGCGCCACAGACGGCGGGCAGGTTCAGCGCGAAGCCGATGGCCGGGCCGAGCAGCGCCATGAGCACGTAGGTGAGGGCCGCGGAGACCAGCAGCGAGGCGAGCGCGATGAGCGCCAGGCCGCGGTAGTAGGCCACCAGGTAGATCACGACCAGCAGGAGGCCGATGGCGCCGGCCAGCAGACCGGCGTGCAGCTGGTCACCGCCGAGCGCCGCCGTCACCGTGGTCACGCTCTGCTCCTGGAAGGAGAGCGGGAGCGCGCCGTAGGACAGCATGTTGGCGAGGTCCTGGGCCTCCTCCTGCGTGAAGCTGCCCGAGATCTGGGCCTGGCCGCCGGTGATGGACGAGCTCACGTACGGGCTGGAGACGACGTTGCCGTCGAGCACGATGCCGAACTCGTTCTGCGGCTGGGTGTTCTGCGCGAGCTGGCCGGTGATCGTGGCGAACTTCTTGGCGCCGGACTTGTTGAAGTCCATGGTGACCTGCCAGCCGGCGGCGGTCTGCGTGTCGTAGACGGCCTGGGCCTTGTCGACCTCGGTGCCGTCGACGGCGGCCGGGCCGAGCAGGTACTTGTACCAGACCTTGTCGATCTCACCGCAGGCCACGGTCGTGTCCTCGGGCTTGACCTTTTCGCCGGTCTTGGCCCGGACCGACTCCTTGGAGCAGTCCAGTGCGGCGTACTTGGCCTGGAGCGCGGCGTCGTCCGCGGTGACGGCGGCGCCGCTGCTCGCGGAGGCCGACGGGCTGGCGGAGGAGCTCGCCTTGGCGCTGGCGGAGGCCGACGGGGTCGAGTCGGCCTTCAGCGCGTCGGTGACGGCGCGGCCCTGCGAGGTGGCGGAGGCCGACGGGGAGGACGAGGAGGTCGCCTTCTCACCGGTGCCTGAGGCGCTCGCCGAGGGGCTTGGAGAGGCACTGGAGGAGCCGCTCGGGGACGCGCTCGGCGAGGCGGCGGCGGAGCCGGTGGCCTCCTGGGCCAGGACCGGACGGAAGTACAGCTTGGCGGTGGTGCCGACCTGCTCCCGGGCCTTCTCCGAGTTGGTGCCCTTGGGGATGTTCACGATGATGTTGCGACTGCCCTGGGTCTGCACCTCCGCCTCGGAGACGCCCAGCCCGTTGACACGGCGGTTCATGATCTCGACCGCGGTGTCCATGTTGGCCTTGTTGATCGCTGATCCCTGGTCCGACTTCGCCTCCAGCGTGATGCTGGTACCGCCGGCAAGGTCGATGCCGAGACGCGGAGTGGTGTGACCGGAGGCGAACATGCCTGCGGTGAGCCCCACGATGGCGATCAGGATCAGGGCCAGCGAGCGCCCCGGCTTGCTCTGGGCACTCGCGCTCCGGCCCTTCTTAGGTGCTGCCACCTTCTCGTACTCCCTCTCGGGCCACCTCGCGCCGGGTCAGCGCGGCGGCGGCCATGACATGGTGTCGGGATCCCCTGGCGAGATGCGCGCGCCCCGACGCGGACGGGTGAAACCCGTGCACGCCGGGGACCGGGCTACTTCTTCGCGTCGGAGTCGCCGTCGGTCTTCTTCGGCTCTTCGGCGGCCTCGGCCGGCTCGGCGTCGGCGGCCTTCTCCTGCACCTCGTCGGTCGCGTCCTTCTTTCCGAGGTCGACGGCCTTGTCGTCGGAGGCGGCGGCAGCGTCGTCGACGGAGTCGTCGGTCTCGGTGGACTCGGTGAGGGAGGAGGCGTCGTCCGGGACGACGTCGGAGTCGGACTTCAGGTCGTGCTCGATGCCGTGGACGATGCGGTTGTACTCGTCGTCGGTCAGGACGGCACCGATGGAGTTCTTCGCGAAGAGCAGGTCGACGCCCGGACCGGCGTCGAGGAGGACCGTGTCCTCGTTGACCTCCTTCACCGTCGCGTACATGCCCCCGATGGTGCGGACACCACTGCCGGGCTGCATGTCGTTTCGCATGGTGGCGGCCGCTTGCTGCTTCTTCTTGGCCGACCGGGTCATCAGGAACATGGCCCCGATGAGCACGATGAACGGGAGGAGGGTCACAGGACTCACGGGACGGACTTCCTTCGGACGACCGCGGTGGTGGAGCGGCCTGTTGGATGGGGGTTGTGTGCTGCCGACAACGGCGGCATCGGCGGAGTCTAAGCGAGTCCGCGCGCATGGAACAACGCTCAGCATGGCACCTGGGTTCCTGACCCGGCCAACACCTCCGCCGCGGTCCTGCGCGTCACGCCCCGAACAGGTCCTGTTGTCCACTTCCCTGAGCCGGGGTGAGGCCGAGGTGCGCCCACGCGGCCGGGGTCGCCACCCGCCCTCGCGGGGTGCGGGCGAGCAGTCCCTCCCTGACCAGGAAGGGCTCGGCCACCTCCTCCACGGTCTCACGCTCCTCCCCCACCGCCACGGCGAGCGTGGACAGACCGACCGGGCCGCCGCCGAACAGCTTCAGCAGGGCCTCCAGGACACCGCGGTCGAGACGGTCCAGGCCGCGGCCGTCCACCTCGTAGACCTTCAGGGCGGCCTCCGCGATCGCGCGGGTGATCCTGCCGTCGGCCTTGACCTGCGCGTAGTCGCGTACGCGGCGCAGCAGGCGGTTGGCGATCCGGGGGGTACCGCGGGAACGGCCGGCGATCTCGGCGGCGCCCCCGGTGTCGATCTCCACGTCGAGGAGGTCGGCGGAGCGGTGGATGACGCGCTGCAGTTCGGCGGGCTCGTAGAACTCCATGTGCGCGGTGAAACCGAAGCGGTCGCGCAGCGGGGGCGGCAGCAGGCCCGCGCGCGTGGTGGCGCCGACCAGCGTGAACGGGGGCAGCTCGAGCGGGATGGCGGTGGCACCGGGGCCCTTGCCGACGATGACGTCGACGCGGAAGTCCTCCATCGCCATGTAGAGCATCTCCTCGGCGGGCCGCGACATGCGGTGGATCTCGTCGAGGAAGAGGACCTCGCCCTCCTGGAGGGAGGAGAGGATCGCCGCGAGGTCGCCCGCGTGCTGGATGGCGGGGCCGCTGGTGATGCGGATCGGGGCGCCCATCTCGGCGGCGATGATCATCGAGAGGGTGGTCTTGCCGAGGCCCGGGGCGCCGGAGAGCAGCACATGGTCGGCGGTGGCGCCACGCGCGCGTGCCGCGCGCAGGACGAGGTCGAGCTGTTCGCGGACCTTCTCCTGGCCGATGAACTCGCCCAGGTCCTTGGGGCGCAGCGCGGCCTCGACGGCCTGGTCCTCACGGTCGGCGACAGAGCCGACCAACCGCTCCGGGGCGGTGTCTTCGGTCGTGTCGTCCCAGTTCACTGACGTCTCCTAGCGGGCGCGGTTCAGGGTCTGAAGGGCGGCCTTCAGGAGGTGGCCCACCTGGGGTGCGCCGTCCGCGGCCTCGGCCTGCGGGGTCACGGCGGCGACCGCCTCGTCGGCCTCGCGGGTCGCGTAGCCGAGGCCGATCAGGGCGGCGTGCAGCTGGTCGCGCCAGCCGCTGGTGACCGGGGCGCCGACCACGGGGGCGCCGAGCGGCTCGCCCAGGCGGTCCTTCAGTTCCAGCAGCAGCTTCTGGGCACCCTTCTTACCGATGCCCGGCACCGCGATGAGGGCCTTCTCGTCGCCCGTGGCCACCGCGCGGCGCAGGGTGTCCGGCGCGTGCACCGCCAGCATGGCCTGGGCCAGCCGGGGGCCGACCCCGCTCGCCGTCTGGAGCAGCTCGAAGACCTGGCGCTCGTCGTCGTCCACGAAGCCGTACAGGGTCAGCGAGTCCTCCCGTACGACGAGCGAGGTGGCGAGCTTGGCCGGCCGGCCGAGCCGGAGCGTGGACAGCGTGTTCGGCGAGCACTGGATGGCCATGCCCACGCCACCCACCTCGACCACGGCGGTGTCGGGAGCGAGGGCGGCGACGGTGCCGCTGACGAAGGCGATCATGCCGTACGGCCTTTCGGAGTCGTCTGTGCGGTGGCCGTGTGCAGGGCGACGGCCCGCTGGAGCCGGTTCTGCGCGGGGCCGCGCCAGATGTGGCAGATGGCGAGCGCGAGGGCGTCGGCGGCGTCGGCGGGCTTGGGCGGCGCGTCGAGCCGCAGCAGGCGCGTGACCATCGCGCCGATCTGGGCCTTGTCCGCGCGTCCGCTGCCGGTGACGGCGGCCTTGACCTCGCTCGGGGTGTGCAGGGCGACGGGGATGCCGCGGCGGGCGGCGCAGAGCATCGCGACGGCGCTGGCCTGGGCGGTGCCCATGACCGTGCGGACGTTGTGCTGGCTGAACACCCGCTCCACGGCGACGAATTCGGGGCGGTATTCGTCGAGCCACCGCTCGATGCCCTGTTCGATGCCGACGAGGCGCTGCCCCAACTCGGCGTCCGCGGGCGTGCGTACGACACCCACGCCGAGCATGGTGAGCGGCCGGCCCGCGACCCCCTCGACGACACCGACGCCGCATCGCGTCAGTCCGGGGTCCACCCCCAATACCCGCACGGGCCTTCCCCTCTTCGCGGCCGAACCGCCGCTGCGGTCCGTGGACGGTGATCTCTGACGCCCGCCAGGCTATCCGCTGCCACCGACAACGACGTCGGGCCGGTAGGACGTGTCCCACCGGCCCGACGGATCCGCTCGGCTCGCGGCGACGCTACGCGTCGACCTTCTCCATGACCTCGTCGCTGACGTCGAAGTTGGCGAAGACGTTCTGCACGTCGTCGCTGTCCTCGAGCGCGTCGATCAGCTTGAAGATCTTCCGCGCGCCGTCCTCGTCGAGCTCGACCTGCATGGTCGGGACGAAGTTGGCCTCGGCGGAGTCGTAGTCGATGCCGGCCTCCTGGAGCGCGGTGCGCACCGCGACCAGGTCGGTGGCCTCGGACAGGACCTCGAAGGTCTCACCGAGGTCGTTGACCTCTTCGGCGCCCGCGTCGAGCACGGCACCGAGGACGTCGTCCTCGGCCAGCTCACCCTTGGGGACGATGACGACGCCCTTGCGGTTGAAGAGGTACGACACCGAGCCCGGGTCGGCCATGGAACCGCCGTTGCGGGTCATGGCGACGCGGACGTCGGAGGCGGCGCGGTTGCGGTTGTCGGTGAGGCACTCGATGAGCACCGCGACGCCGTTCGGGCCGTAGCCCTCGTACATGATCGTCTCGTAGTCGGCGCCACCGGCCTCGAGACCGGCGCCGCGCTTCACCGCGGAGTCGATGTTCTTGTTCGGGACCGAGCTCTTCTTGGCCTTCTGGATGGCGTCGAACAGCGTCGGGTTGCCGGACACGTCCGCGCCACCGGTACGGGCCGCGACTTCGATGTTCTTGATCATCTTCGCGAAGAGCTTGCCGCGCTTGGCGTCGATCACGGCCTTCTTGTGCTTCGTCGTAGCCCATTTAGAGTGGCCGGACATCTGCCTGTCTCCTTCGCGTAACCCAACCTGGACGAACTCCCCGGGCCTGCGGAGCCTGAGGGGACCCCCAGATCCTACAAGGACGCCGCCGCGCGGTTCGCGCGCACCATGTCGACGAACAGGGCGTGCACGCGGTGGTCACCGGTCAGTTCCGGGTGGAACGACGTGGCGAGCGCGTCGCCCTGGCGGACGGCGACGATGTGGCCCTCGTGCTCGGCCAGCACCTCGGCCTCGGCACCGACGGACTCGACCCAGGGGGCGCGGATGAACACGCCCTCCACCGGATCGCCCGCGATGCCGTTCACGTCGAGGGAGGCCTCGAAGGACTCGTTCTGCCGCCCGAACGCGTTACGGCGCACGATCATGTCGATGCCGCCGACGGTCTCCTGGCCCGAGCGCGGGTCGAGGATCTTGTCGGCGAGCAGGATCATGCCCGCGCAGGTCCCGTAGACGGGCATTCCGGCACGCACGCGCGCGCGGAGGGGCTCCATCACGCCGAAGAGGACGGCCAGCTTGGAGATGGTGGTCGACTCACCGCCGGGGATGACGAGACCGTCGACCTCGGCGAGCTCCTCGGGGCGCCGCACCGGCCGGGCCACGGCGTCTGCCGCGGCCAGGGCGATGAGGTGCTCCCGGACGTCGCCCTGGAGTGCCAGGACACCTATGACGGGGGCTTCGTGGCTCATGGGAGTGATTACCAGCCGCGGTTGGCGTAGCGCTCGGCCTCGGGCAGGGTGTCGCAGTTGATGCCGACCATGGCCTCGCCCAGGTTGCGGGAGGCATCCGCGATGATCTTCGGGTCGTCGTAGAAGGTGGTGGCCTTCACGATGGCGGCGGCGCGCTTGGCCGGGTCGCCGGACTTGAAGATGCCGGAGCCGACGAAGACGCCCTCGGCGCCGAGCTGACGCATCAGCGCGGCGTCGGCCGGGGTCGCGACACCACCGGCGGAGAACAGCACGACGGGGAGCTTGCCGAGCTCGGCGACCTCCTTGACCAGCTCGTACGGGGCGCGCAGGTCCTTGGCGGCGGCGTACAGCTCGTTGTTGTCGAAGCCGCGCAGCCGGGCGATCTCGTTCTTGATCTGGCGCAGGTGACGGACGGCCTCGACGACGTTGCCGGTGCCGGCCTCGCCCTTGGAGCGGATCATCGCGGCGCCCTCGGCGATGCGGCGCAGGGCCTCGCCCAGGTTGGTGGCGCCGCAGACGAAGGGGGTGGTGAACGCGAACTTGTCGGAGTGGTTGACCTCGTCGGCCGGGGTGAGGACCTCGGACTCGTCGATGTAGTCGACGCCGAGGGACTGCAGTACCTGGGCCTCGACGAAGTGGCCGATGCGGGACTTGGCCATCACCGGGATGGAGACCGCCTCGATGATCTCCTCGATCATGTTGGGGTCCGACATCCGGGCCACGCCGCCGTCCTTGCGGATGTCGGCCGGGACCCGCTCCAGCGCCATGACGGCCACGGCGCCGGCGTCCTCGGCGATCTTCGCCTGCTCGGCGTTGACCACGTCCATGATCACGCCGCCCTTGAGCTGCTCGGCCATTCCGCGCTTCACGCGCGCGGTGCCGGTCTCGGGGGTCTGGTTTTCGGAGATCGTGCTGGACACGGGGTGACCTCACTCGTCGGAAAAGGGGGGCTTCGGCAGCAACGAGGAAACGCGAGTGGACCAGTCCACAGCAAGGGCCAATGGAAAGCCCGTGGATCCTTTTGGTGGATCATGTGGCCCGCGCCGGCCCCACGGACCGACCTCGGCGGCCGGCAGTCCGGGTCGCGCCGCTCTCCCTGGTCGGAGTTCTCCCAGGCCGGCTACCCCGGGCCCGTCGGGCGTCAGCACCGGCACCGGCACCGGCACCGGCACCCATGCCTCGTCCAGCTCGGCGAGGTGGGCAGCCCTCAGCCGCAGCGGATAGCCCTCCTGCGCGTGCGGGGCGCCCGCCGTCCGTCATCGGCTCAGGCCGCGCGGTCCGCGAGCGCGGGCGGCGGTTCGTCGTCCATCTCGAAGGCCATCGGGAACGGTGCGTGGCCGGCCAGCCGGAACCAGCGGACCTTGCGGTGCTGGCGCAGTCTGCGGACCGCGCCCACGGCGTCGTTGTGGAAGCGGCGGGCCATGGGGACCCGGCGTACGGCCTCGGTGAGCTCACGGGCCGCCGCGTCTCCCCCGGGCGCCTCGCGTACGACGTCCAGCTGCCGCGCGTCCGCGAAGACGGCCCGCAGGGCCTGGCTGAGGTCGCTCTCGGCGACCTCCCGCTGCTCCTCCTCGGCCTGCCGCGCCGCGTGCGCGGCCTCGTACAGGACGATCGAGGCGGCGGGGTCGAGCACCTTGGAGGTGGCCAGCTCCTGGGCCACGGACGCCCGGCGCAGCAGCTGTGCGTCCAGCGCCGCGCGGGCGGCGTCGATGCGGGCGTGCAGCCGGTCCAGCCGTCCCGCCGTCCAGCTCAGGTACAGGCCGATCGCGACGAGGACGACCAGGGTCCAGATCAGGGTTGCGGTCACGGGCGGCAAGGCTACCCGTGACCTTCACGCCGGCGGGGCGGGGTCAGTCCCGCGCCAGTCCGAGCCGGGCCCGCAGACCCGGTGATCCACGGTCGTCGTCGGCCGCCACCGCCGCCGCGCCCGCCGTCACCGTCTCGTACACCGACAGGATGTCCGCGCCGACGGTCGACCAGTCGAAGCGCCGTACGTGCGCGCTGCCCCGCTCCCGCAGCTCGCCTCTGCGCTCCGGGTCGCCCAGGAGCCGTACCGCCGCCTCGGCCAGGGCGTCCGCGTCCTCGTTGGCGAACAGCTCGCCGGCCGCTCCCTGGTCGAGAACCTGGGCGAAGGCGTCCAGGTCGGAGGCGAGCACGGGAGCCCCGGCCGACATGGCCTCGACGAGGATGATGCCGAAGCTCTCACCGCCGGTGTTGGGGGCGACGTACAGGTCGACGCTGCGCAGAAAGCGCGCCTTGTCCTCGTCGCTGATCATGCCGAGGAACTCCACGCGCGCGTGCAGCTCCTTGGGCAGGCTCTCCACCGCCTCCTTCTCGTCGCCGCGGCCGGCGACCAGCAGCCGGGCGTCCGGGCGCTCGGCGAAGATCTTCGGCAGGGCGCGCATCAGCACGGGCAGGCCCTTGCGGGGCTCGTCGATGCGCCCGACGAAGCCGATCGTGTCGCCCTGCCACTCGGGGTTGGGCTCGGCCCCGGCGAAGAAGTCGACGTCGACGCCGTTGGGGATGACGACCGCGTCCCCGCCGAGGTGCTCCACCAGCGTGCGCCGGGCGTACTCGCTCACCGCGATCCGCGCGCTGATCTTCTCCAGGGCGGCCTGGAGGATGGAGTACGCGGCGATCATGGCGCGCGAGCGCGGGTTGGACGTGTGGAAGGTGGCCACGATCGGGCCCGAGGCCGCCCAGCAGGTCAGCAGGCCGAGCGACGGCGAGGTCGGCTCGTGGATGTGGACGACGTCGAACGCGCCGTCGTGCAGCCAGCGCCGCACGCGCGCGGCGGACAGGAAACCGAAGTTGAGGCGTGCCACCGAGCCGTTGTACGGCACCGGGACCGCTCGGCCGGCCGAGACGACGTACGGCGGCAGGGGGGTGTCGTCGTCGGCCGGGGCCAGGACGGACACCTCGTGGCCGAGCCGGATGAAGTACTCGGCGAGGTCGCGGATGTGGAACTGGACGCCGCCCGGCACATCCCAGGAGTACGGGCAGACGATGCCGATTCTCACGCGGGGTCCCCGTCCGACGGGCGGGGTTCCAGATCCGCGAGCCACAACCTCTGCAACATGTGCCAGTCCTCCGGGTGGTCGGCGATGCCGGTGGCGAAGGCGTCTGCCAGCGACTGTGTCATGACAGACGTCTTCTCGGCCCGCGTACCTGACTCGGGTACCTCGACCGGGGGATGGACCTGGCCCCGCATGACGGGCGTGTCGTCGTACCAGAGGGTGACGGGGAGCAGCAGCGCGCCGGTCTGCTGGGCGAGCAGGGCGGGTCCGGCGGGCATCGTGGCGGTGTCCCCGAAGAAGTCCACCTCGACCCCGGAGGCGGACAGGTCGCGCTCGGCGACCAGGCAGACCAGCCCGCCGTCGCGCAGGCGCCTCGCCAGGGTGCCGAAGGCGCTGCCGCCGCTGTGCGGCAGCACCTCCATGCCGAGGCCTTCCCGGTAGGCGACGAACCGGTCGTACAGCGTCTCCGGCTTGAGACGCTCGGCGACCGTGGTGAAGGGCGTCCGCAGCTCGGTGGTGACCCAGGCGCCGGCCAGGTCCCAGTTGGCCATGTGCGGCAGGGCCAGGATGACGCCCCGGCCGGAGGCGATCCCGTCGGTCAGGTAGTGCACGTCCTTGGCGGTGAAGCCGTTGCTGATGCGCTCGGCGCTCCAGGCCGGCAGCCGGAAGGACTCCATCCAGTACCGCAGATAGGAGCGCATCCCCGCGCGTGAGAGCTCGGCCAGGCGCTCGGGGCTCGCGCCCGGCACCACGCGCGCGTAGTTGCTCTCCAGCCGTCGTACTCCCTTCCCGCGCCGCTTCCAGGCGAGGTCGGCGACGGTGCGGCCGAGGCGTACGGCGACGGGCTCGGGGAGCTTCTTGACGGTGCTCCAGCCCAGGCCGTACAGCGCGTCGGCCAGGCGCTCCTGGGCGCTCACTTCGCGGCCTCGCTCCCCTGCGCCTCGTGTCCCTGGGACCCGGGTGTCTCCTCGGCCTCCTGGGCCGCGGCGGCCTCCGCCTCGGCCGACTCGCGCCGGACCGTGACGACCCGCTGGATCAGGGTGACGAGGCTGCCGACGGCGACGATCCACAGCGCGATCGGCAGCAGCACCTGGATGCCGGGCACGCCGAACGTGTGCAGACCCGCCAGGCCGGCCGCGACCAGGGAGATCACCAGGCGCTCGGCACGCTCCACGAGCCCGTTGACGGCGACCGGCAGGCCGATCGACTCGCCGCGGGCCTTCGTGTACGACACCACCTGGCCGCTGGTCAGGCAGAAGATCGAGACGGCGCACAGGACGTTGTCGTCGCCGTTGCCCGCGTACCAGAGCGCGAAGCCGCCGAAGATCGCGCCGTCGGCGACCCGGTCGAGCGTGGAGTCCAGGAAGGCACCCCAGCGGCTGGTCCGGCCGAGCTGGCGGGCCATGTTGCCGTCGACCAGGTCGGAGAAGACGAAGAGCGTGATCACGATCGTGCCCCAGAAGAACTCTCCCCTGGGGTAGAAGACCAGCGCGCCCGCGATCACGCCGGCCGTGCCGAGGAGCGTGACCGTGTCGGGGCTCACACCCCGGCGGATGAGAAACGCGGCGAACGGTGTGAGGACACGCGTGAAGAATGCACGCGCGTACTTGTTCAGCATGGCCTTCCCGAGGGTCGGTGTCGCCGCGCGGCCCCTGCTGGCCGCCGGCTGGCCCATCGTAGCCACGCGCGCGTGTGTGCGACGGTCGGGCACCCGGACCCCCGTGTCCCCGGCCCGACGGCATCCGGGTCACGGCCGCGTCGCGTCCGCCGTATGGACGCGCCGTGACGGGAGTGGAAAGCTCGAAGGACCGCGGGCGTCGCCGGAGCCGCCATCGCACGCGGGGCCGCCGTGCCCGCGCCCCCAGTGACCTCACCGTGTTCGGGAGGCAAGGAAAATGGGCGACAAGGCGAATGCACATCCCGGAGCCGCCGGCAGGGCTACAGCGGCCGACCACCCCGCGTCCGTACGGAATGTGGTGCTGGTCGGCCACTGCGGATCGGGCAAGACGACATTGGTGGAGGCTCTCGCTCTGACGGCGGGAGCGGTGAACCGGGCGGGCCGCGTGGAGGACGGCGGCACCGTCTCCGACTACGACGAGATCGAGCACCGGCAGCAGCGCTCGGTACAGCTCTCCCTGGTGCCCGTGGAATGGGACGGCATCAAGGTCAACGTCCTCGACACCCCCGGATACGCCGACTTCGTCGGAGAACTCAGGGCCGGTCTGCGCGCCGCGGACGCGGCCCTCTTCGTCGTCTCGGCGTCGGACGGCGTGGACGGCTCGACCCGGATGGTGTGGGAGGAGTGCGCGGCCGTCGGCATGCCCCGCGCGATCGTCGTCACCCACCTGGAGGCCGCCCGCGCGGACTTCGAGGAGATGACGCGGATCTGCGCGGAGGCCTTCGGCGGCGACGACCCGGACGCGGTCCTCCCGCTCTACCTGCCGTTGCGCGGGCCCGAGGGGCCCGACGGGCACGCGCCCGTGACCGGACTGACGGGGCTGCTGTCCCGGAAGCTGTTCGACTACTCCACCGGCGAACGCAAGGAGTCCGAGCCGGGCGCGGACCAGCTGCCGGACATCGAGGCGGCCCGCAACCGGCTGATCGAGGGGATCATCGCCGAGAGCGAGGACGAGACCCTCATGGACCGCTATCTCGGCGGCGAGCAGATCGACGTCAAGACGTTGATCGAGGACCTGGAGCGGGCCGTCGCGCGTGGCACGTTCTTCCCCGTCCTCGCGGCCGCCCCAGCCGCCGAGGGCGCCCGGCAGGGCCTCGGCACGGTGGAGCTGCTGGAACTGGTCACCAGGGGCTTCCCGACGCCCCTGGAACGCCCGGCGCCCCGCGTGACGACGATCGACGGCGAGCCGCGCGAGCTGACCGCGTGCGATCCGGACGGGCCCCTGGTCGCGGAGGTCGTGAAGACCTCGTCCGACCCCTACGTGGGCCGTGTCTCGCTGGTCCGGGTCTTCTCCGGCACCCTGCACCCCGACGAGACCGTCCATGTCTCGGGGCACGGCCTCGCCGACCGCGGCCACGAGGACCACGACGTCGACGAACGCATCGGCGCCCTGTCCGCGCCGTTCGGCAAACAGCAGCGGAACCTGACGCACTGCATCGCGGGCGACCTCGCGTGCGTGGCGAAACTCGGCCGCGCGGAGACCGGCGACACCCTGTCCGCCAAGGGCGACCCGCTCCTCATGGAGCCCTGGCAGATGCCCGACCCGCTGCTGCCCCTCGCCATCCAGGCGCACAGCAAGGCCGACGAGGACAAGCTCTCGCAGGGCCTCGGCCGGCTGGTCGCCGAGGACCCGACGATGCGCCTGGAACAGAACCAGCACACCCACCAGGTGGTCCTGTGGTGCCTGGGCGAGGCTCACTCGGACGTGGCCCTGGAGCGGCTGCGCTCGCGCTACGGGGTCCAGGTCGACGTCGTCCCGCACAAGGTCCCCCTGCGGGAGACGTTCGCGGCGAAGTCCGGCGGGCGCGGACGGCACGTCAAGCAGTCGGGCGGACACGGCCAGTACGCCATCTGCGAGATCGAGGTGGAACCGCTGCCGGGCGGCACGGGCATCGAGTTCGTGGACAAGGTCGTCGGCGGCGCGGTGCCCCGGCAGTTCATCCCGTCCGTCGAGAAGGGCGTACGGGCACAGGCGGCCAAGGGGGTGGAGGCCGGGCATCCACTGGTCGACATCCGGATCACCCTGCTCGACGGCAAGGCGCACTCGGTGGACTCCTCCGACGCCGCGTTCCAGACGGCCGGCGCGCTGGCGCTGCGGGAGGCGGCGGCCGAGGCGCGGATCCATCTGCTGGAGCCGGTGGCCGAGGTGACCGTCCTGGTCGGCGACGCGTACGTCGGCGCCGTGATGAGTGATCTGTCGGGGCGGCGCGGGCGGGTGCTGGGCACCGAGCAGACCGGCGGCGGGCGCACTCTCGTCAGGGCCGAGGTGCCCGAGATCGAGATCGGCCGGTACGCGGTCGACCTGCGCTCCCTCTCCCACGGCACGGCGCGTTTCCAGCGGTCGTACGCCCGGCACGAGCCGATGCCGGCACAGGTCGCCGAGAAGGTCCGTCAACAGGCGCAGAGCGGCTGACGGTTGATGCCCGCCGGCCCTCAAGTGGCCGGTGGGGCACCGTAGTGGAACGTTTCCCTCCGATTCGGCGGGCGGCTTCGGCCGTCCGCCGACGGATGTCACCGCCTGCGGATACGCTGATGACCTGATCAACAGGTGTGCGAAGTACGGAAGTCGGGAAAGCCGCAGAAGCGGGAGAGCGGCGGCGATCGGGGGCGGGAATGACCGTTGACAGCGGTTACGCGGACATCTTCGGACCACAGGTGCCGCAGACGGGGGACGGCGGGCAGACACCGACCTTCGCCCTGGCCTCGGCGGCCTACCGGGACAACCCGGTCGAGGACATCAAGAAGGCCGACAACGAGTGGCACCAGACGGCGGTCAATCCCGGCCGCAGCTGGGCCAAGATCTTCCGGCCCAACCTCGGCGAGGCGTTCTCCCAGGCGGTGATCGACCGCATGCTGGGGGTCGGCCGCAAGCCGCTCATCCAGTCCTTCGGCAGTGAGCCGCAGGCCGTCGTCGAGCACTGCCTCGCGGCCAACCGCATCCGGCGCGAGCGCGACCAGAAGCTGACCGGCGTGATGCTGCTGTGCGGTGTGCTCTTCCTGCCGGGGCTGCTGGTGTGGCTGCTGGTCTTCCAACTGCGGGCGACCATGGGGAAGCTGGACAACAAGCGGGTCTCCGGCGTCGGCACCGGTCTGCTCGTCGCCGTGGGCGCCCTCGCCGTGCTCTTCCTGGTCAAGATGCCGTTCGGCGGTCTCGTGGGCTGGTACGCGCGCGGGTGCGTCGTGGCACCCGTGGCCGGCTGGTTCCTGGCCAAGCGGATCTGCGAGAGCACCGCGACGGACCTGCGCCAGCGCTGGGACAGCCTGCTGGCCGGCAGCAGCGTCGGCGCCAAGGTCCCCGAGGCCGTGCCGACCAGCCCGAACCAGACGGCGGCCGAGCAGCTGCGCCAGTCCCTGGCCCGGCTCAGCGCCGAACAGCAGTCCAACTCGGTCTTCTACGCCGGCCCCAAGGGCATACTCGGCATGGGCACGCGCTGGGGCGCCTGGCACCTCGCCGAGGAGCTGACACCGCTCGACCCCGTGAAGGGCGTCCACGAGTTCCGCAGCTGGACGGTCGTGCGGGCCATCCACGACCAGCTGAAGCTGCTGCCCCGACAGAGCCTGAAGACCGGCGGCTTCCCGCCGCCCTCGGTCCGGCACTGGATCGTCACCCCGGTCGGTGAGAACGCCAAGGCGGTCGCCCGGCCGGAGGGCACCGACGTCGAGGCGTACCAGGTCAAGCCGAGGGCCATAGAGGACATCTGCAACAACCAGCAGTTCGGCGGCGGCGACCGGCACTACCTGGGCGTGCAGTGGCCCCTCTGGGACGGCCAGTTGATCATCACCATGCTGATCACCGTGACCGTGCTGCACGAGACGCTGCGCATCGAGGTCACCGGCCACGCCCTGGGCCCCGTGAACGGCCTGTTCACCACGAAGTCCGAGGCTCCCACCAAGGAGGTCGCCAAGAGCGTCCGCTTCTGGGAGACGCGCACGGTCAAGCTCCCGCTGGTCACCGCGGACGAGGTGGTCCGGCTGGCCGCGCGGGCGACGATCAGCTGGTACCCGCCGCTGCTGAAGTGGCTCGGCGGTTCGATCGGCCTGCCCGAGCCCTTCGGTCTGCGGCACGCCTGGGCCGACCAGCCCTGGCGGCACCGCTTCATGGCCGACGACGCGCTGCGCGCGGCCACGCCGGTGCTGCGCGTGGTGCACACCTCCGCGATCAGGGTGCTCAAGGAGCACGACGTGGACATCGACAAGTTCAGCTCGCGCTCGTCGGCACTCAGCGGTGCGGTCCAGGACGTGTCACCGCGCAAGGCCGACAGCTACGACGCGTAGGCCTGCGGCGGCTGGCCGGAGTCGTGCGGGTGTCTTGGGGTGCCGGTCCCTGGGGACTGCGCCCCCAGACCCCCGCTTTCGGCCTGGACGGCCTCGTCCTCAAACGCCGGACAGGCTGGAATGACCCGGCCGGGCCGGACAGTCGCCGGACGCGCTGAGACTCCCGGGCCGGGCCGGACAGCCCGCGACCGGGCAGGAAGTACCAGCCTGGCTGGACAGCCGCCGGACAGGCTGGAATGACCCGGCCGGGCCGGGCAGTCGCCGGACGGGCTGAGACTCCCGGGCCGGACAGTCTCCCGTCGGCCCGGAAGTACCCGCCGAAGATCTAGGCCGGCGTCGGCCAGGCCTCTGCCAGCATTTTTCTCGTGTCTGCCAGGAGTTGCGGGAGTACGCGTGTGTGGCCCACGACCGGCATGAAGTTCGTGTCCCCGCCCCAGCGGGGCACGATGTGCTGGTGCAGGTGGGCGGCGATGCCGGCGCCCGCGACGGTCCCCTGGTTCATGCCGATGTTGAAGCCGTGCGCGCCGGACGCGAGGCGCAGAGCCGTCATCGCCTGCTTCGTCAGCTCCGCGAGCTCGGCGGTCTCCGGCACCGTCAGATCGGTGTAGTCGGCGACATGCCGGTAGGGGACGGTCATCAGATGGCCGCCGTTGTAGGGGTACAGGTTCAGCACCGCGTACACGTGCTCACCGCGTCGGACGACCAGCCCGTCCTCGTCGGATTTGGCCGGGATCGAGCAGAAGGGACAGCCGTCGTCGGCACCCGGACCGGTCGGCTTGTTCTCACCCTGGATGTAGGCCATCCGGTGGGGCGTCCACAGACGCTGGAACGCGTCCTGCGTGCCCACTCCGATCTGCTGTTCCGGCTCACTCGTCATGCAAGGCAGCATATTGCTTCGCCCATTCGCGGCGTGTCGGCGGGGCTGCGGGAGAGGGGGCCTCGGCCAAGCTTGGCCGGTGGACGACGACAACCGGACGGCACGCTGGGAGCGACGGGCGGGCACCCCGCTCGCGGTGGCCTCACTGCTCTTTCTCGTCTCGTACGGCGTACGGATTCTGGGAGAGGGACTGCCCGGGCCGGTGCTCGACCTGAGTCTGGCGGTTCTGTACGGGTCCTGGGCGCTGTTCATCGTGGACTACGTGGTGCGCTGGCGGCTGAGCGGCGAGGGCCCGGGCTTCGTCCACCGGCACTGGCTGGACTCGCTGGTCGTCGTGCTGCCGCTGCTGCGGCCGGTGCGCATCGTGCGGGTCTACGACGCCATGCAGGACCGCCGCAAGCAGGCACCCCGGCTGGCCCTCCAGGCGCGGGTGATGCTGTACGCGGGCATGTCGTCCACACTGCTCGGTCTGTCCGCCTCCCTTGCCGTGTACCACTACGAGCACAACGCCCCGGACGCGTCGATCCGTACGTTCGGCGACGCGCTGTGGTGGGCGGTCTCCACGCTGGCGACCGTGGGCTACGGCGATGTCGTCCCGGTGACCCCGATGGGGCGGCTGGTCGCGGTGGTCCTGATGGGCTGCGGCCTCGCCCTGCTGGGTGCGGTGACCGGGTCGTTCTCGTCGTATCTGATGCAGCGGTTCGCACGGGCCGGGGACGACGTGGGGCCCCCGGAGAGATGAACTCCCCGGGGGCCCGCGCACGACCGGGTCAGACCTGCGCCCGCTCCTCGACGATCTTCGCGATCTTCGCGATGGCCTCGTCGAACGGGATGCCGTTCTCCTGCGAGCCGTCGCGGTAGCGGAAGGAGACCGAGCCGCCCGACATGTCCTCGTCGCCCGCGATGACCATGAAGGGCACCTTCTGCTTCTGGGCGTTGCGGATCTTCTTCTGCATCCGGTCGGAGGAGGAGTCCACCTCCACCCGCAGGCCCCGCCTCTTCGCGGCCGCGGCGAACTTCTCCAGGTACTCCACGTGCCCGTCGCCGATCGGGATGCCGATCGCCTGGACGGGGGCCAGCCACGCCGGGAAGGCGCCCGCGTAGTGCTCCAGGAGCACCGCGAAGAACCGCTCGATCGAGCCGAACAGGGCACGGTGGATCATCACCGGGCGCTGCTTCGCGCCGTCGGGGCCGGTGTACTCGAGGTCGAAGCGCTCCGGCAGGTTGAAGTCGAGCTGGATGGTCGACATCTGCCAGGTGCGGCCGATGGCGTCCTTGGTCTGCACGGAGATCTTGGGGCCGTAGAAGGCGGCGCCGCCCGGGTCGGGCACGAGCGGGAGGCCCTGCTTCTCGGCGACCTGGCGGAGGGCCTCGGTGGCCTCCTCCCAGGCGTCGTCGGAGCCGACGAACTTCTCCGGGTCCTTGGTGGACAGCTCCAGGTAGAAGTCCTCCAGGCCGTAGTCGCGCAGCAGGCCGAGGACGAAGGTGAGCGTCTTGTCGAGCTCCTCCGCCATCTGCTCGCGGGTGCAGTAGATGTGCGCGTCGTCCTGGGTGAAGCCGCGCGCGCGGGTCAGGCCGTGCACCACGCCCGACTTCTCGTACCGGTACACGGTCCCGAACTCGAAGAGGCGCAGCGGCAGCTCACGGTACGAGCGGCCGCGCGCGTCGAAGATCAGGTTGTGCATCGGGCAGTTCATGGGCTTGAGGTAGTAGTCCACGCCCTCGTCGAGCTGCATGGGCGGGTACATGCCGTCGGCGTACCAGTCCAGGTGGCCCGAGGTCTCGAAGAGCTTCCCCTTCGTCGCGTGCGGGGTGTAGACGAACTCGTAGCCCTCCTCCTCGTGGCGGCGGCGCGAGTAGTCCTCCATGACCCGGCGGATGATGCCGCCCTTGGGGTGGAAGACGGCGAGGCCGGAACCGATCTGCTCCGGGATGGAGAAGAGGTCCAGCTCGCTGCCCAGCTTGCGGTGGTCGCGCTTCTCGGCCTCGGCGAGGAAGTCGAGGTGGGCCTTGAGCTCCTCCTTCGAGGGCCAGGCGGTGCCGTAGATGCGCTGGAGCATGGGGTTCTTCTCGCTGCCGCGCCAGTAGGCGGCCGCGTTGCGCATCAGCTTGAACGCCGGGATGTTGCGGGTGGTGGGCAGGTGGGGACCGCGGCAGAGGTCCTTCCAGCACAGGTCACCGGTCTTGGCGTCCAGGTTGTCGTAGATCGTCAGCTCGCCGGCGCCGACCTCGACGTCCGCGCCGTCGTCGGTGGAGGCCGAGCCCTTGATGCCGATGAGCTCCAGCTTGTAGGGCTCGTCGGCGAGCTCCTCGCGGGCGGCCTCGTCGGTGACCACGCGGCGGGCGAACCTCTGCCCCCGCTTCTGGATCTCCTGCATCTTCTTCTCGATGGCCTTGAGATCCTCGGGCGTGAACGGCTTCTCGACGTCGAAGTCGTAGTAGAAGCCGTCCTTGACCGGCGGGCCGATGCCCAGCTTGGCCTCGGGGAAGAGCTCCTGCACGGCCTGGGCCATGACGTGCGCGGTGGAGTGGCGCAGGATGTTCAGACCGTCGGTCGAGGAGATCTCGACGGCCTCGACCTCCTCGCCGTCGGCGAGCACGTACGACAGGTCCCTGAGCTCGCCGGCCACACGCGCGGCGATGATCGAGCGCTCGCCGGCGAAGAGGTCGGCGGCCGTGGTGCCCGTCGTCACCGTGCGCTCTTCCCGCTCGGAATCGCGTTGGATGATCACACGGACGTCCGACACCGGTATCTCCTGACTGAAGGTGGGTGCGGCGCCATACCCTGGGCGCGCGCAAGAGGCGATCGTACCGACCCGCACCCGCCGACCGCGAAATCAGCCCCCCGGCTGTTCCTCTTCGCAGGCTTCCTCGAAGTAGTCCGCACCCCCTGTGTTCCCCTGCATCGACTTCATCAGCCGGTCCCGCTCGGCCTCGTCGACCTGCACGGGTACCACCCCGCAGGCGCCGGTGACCCTGCGGAAGCCGCCCCTGCTCTCCAGCCGGCCCTGCACCCGTACCGGCAGTCCCACCAGGTGGGCCTGCCCGGCGATGCGGTAGTCCTCCTCGTCGAGGGTGAGCCGGACGTGCGGGATGTCGGCGCCGGCCAGCACGCGCAGCCGTACGCTGCCGTCGCCGCGCGGTCCCGACCTGCGCATCCGGACGACCGCGCCGGTGATCCGCACGGGCACGGAGGGCTCCGCGCGGAGATAGCGGGCGCCCGCCTCGCGCAGTACGGACAGGTCGCCGGGCGAGAACTCGACCGGTTCACCGCCCGCGGCGCACGCCTCGGGGACCCCGGCGGTGGGCGCCCACTCGACGGCGATCCGGGCGCCCTCGGTGCCCCGGACGAGGGTGATCAGCGCCTCGGTGAGCTCGCGGCTGGCGCCGGCCTCCACGGCGCTGTCGAAGGCGTCCATGCCCCCGGTGGCCCGCTGGTAGTCGATGGCCTCACGGACCGCGTACAGGGCCTGGTGGAGGCGGACGGCCAGGGGGCGGGCGCCCACGACGGGCACGAAGGCCGTCAGAAGGCGGCCACCGGCCGCGGAGCCGACGAGGACGCTCTCCAGCGTCGCGAAGGCCGCGCGGCGGTGCCGGGCACCGTGGTAGCCGGCCCGCGCGCGTGTGGCAAGCGCGCCGGCCAGCAGCATCTGGCGGGCGGCGGCGCGCAGCTGTTCCTCGACGGGCCAGGACGCGGCCCCGGCGGGCCCGGCCGGTGTGTCCCGCCACCAGCGGATCTCGTCGCTCGGCACGGCGAGCCCGACGAGCACCTCGCGCGCGGACGGCGTGCCGCTGCGGGCCAGCGCGAGCAGCGCCTCGCCGAGCAGGTCGTCGCTGTCGGGGAAGGCCCGGCTCTCCGGCACGAGCAGGCTGGTCCCGCCGCCGCCCGGTCCGGGCGGGGTCCAGCGGCCGTAGCGGCCCGCGGCACCGCCGCGCCGCTGCCAGCCGTGCCGGCGCAGCAGGGCGCCGAGGACGGCCGGGTCGACCTCGCCGGGCTCGGGCGCCTGGTCCCAGTGGGCCTCGGGGTGCGGCCGTACGGCCCGCAGCGGCTCGTCGAGGGGGCGGTGGGTCATGGTCTGCCTCCCGTCCCGGCCCGCGTCATGATCTCGCACAGCGCCCGGTCGTCGAAGATGCGTGTGGTCGGTATCCGCACGGTGGTCCGGGTCCGGCCGGTGATCGGGTGGCCGGCGAGATTGACCCAGTAGCAGCAGTGCCGCAGTTCGAGGCAGTCGTGGCCGGCGCGCAGCCACTGGTCCTGGGACCGCGGGACGAGCATCACGACGAGGATCTTGTGCACCGACACCGGGGTGCGGGCGAGTTTGCGCAAGTGGTCGTTGTCGAGCGTGAAGGAGAAGAAGCGGCCCGGCGGGTCGGGCCGGATCTGGTAGGTCGCCTTGAGCTGCACCTTGATGGTGACCTCGTCGTCGACGGTGTGCCCGGGTGCGCTGTGGCTGACGTGCCAGTCGATGCCGTTGTCCGGGAACGGCTGGGACAGCGAGCATCCCGCCGCCGCCGCGACGGCGTGCAGATAGCCCACCTGGAGTGTCTCCATGCAGGCGGTGGTGGCGAGCGTGCCGCGATGAAGCCCTTCGCGTTCGGGCAGCAGCCCGCCCCGCTCGGGCTGCGCTATCGCCATGGCCAACAGCCTTCCAGGCAGTACCGGTCCCCGTGACGGGTCGCTGAACTGCGAGGACCCGTACTCGTGTTGTGTCCTTCCGGCGTACGTCGCAAACAGCCCGGGTATCACCAAACAGGCAGAAGACGGGGCGTCAGCTGCCGTGGGTGAACGAGGGGTTGTGTGCTTATGACGTACTGGTACGAGGGGCCTCTGGCCGCCTTTGACACGGAGACGACGGGCGTCGACGTGGAGACCGACCGGATCGTGTCGGCCGCCCTCGTCGTCCAGGATGCGCCGGGGGCCCGGCCGAGGGTGAGCCGCTGGCTGGTGAACCCGGGTGTGCCGGTGCCGGCCGGGGCGACGCAAGTGCACGGACTGACGGACGACCACCTCCAGCGCAACGGCCGCTGGCCGTCGCCGGTGATGTTCGAGATAGCCGGGCTGCTCGCCGAACAGGCCGCCGCGGGACGTCCGTTGGTGGTGATGAACGCGCCGTTCGACCTGACGCTGCTCGACCGTGAGCTGCGCCGGCACCGCGCCTCCGCGCTGGGCCACTGGGTGGACGCGACGCCGCTGCGGGTGCTGGACCCACGGGTCCTCGACAAGCACCTGGACCGCTACCGCAAGGGTCGGCGCACACTCACCGACCTGTGCGCGCACTACGGCGTCACGCTGGCCGACGCGCACGACGCGGCGGCGGACGCGCTGGCCGCCCTGGAGGTCGTCCGGGCGCTGGGCCGACGGTTCGCGGCCCGGCTGGAACGCCTGTCCCCCGCCGAGCTGCACGCGCTCCAGACGACCTGGCACGCGGCGCAGGCACGCGGGCTCCAGGCGTGGTTCGCGCGCACCGGTACACCGGAGACGGTGGACACCTCCTGGCCGCTGCGCCCGGAGCTGCCGGCGGCGGCCTAGGCCGGGCGCCGACACAAAAAAGCCGGTCCGCGTGATGCGGACCGGCCTTTCCCGGTGGGCGATACTGGGTTCGAACCAGTGACCTCTTCGGTGTGAACGAAGCGCTCTCCCACTGAGCTAATCGCCCGGGAACGCACCGAACAATACAGGTCTTCGCGGGCTTCCTTCAAACCGCTTCGAGGTACGCGGCCAGGCCGCGCCGTCCGGCCCGCATCATCAGCCGGTGGTTGAGGCGGAACACCGGCCGGCCGGGGACGGCGAACCGCCGCAGCAGCGGCTTGTTGACCTGGACCACCTGCTCGTAGCGGGCGAGGGTGCCGGAGCCGGCGGCGGTGACCGTCCAGCGCGCCCAGCCGTCGATGTCGCCGGTCATCGCGATCTCCAGCACCCCGGCCGCCGCGTCGCGCCGCACCTCGCGCGCGGTGAAGGTCAGGTCGTACGGGAGGAGGGAGCGGACGCGGATCACGCCGGTCGCGGCGTCGACCTGGTTCACCTCGCGCACCTGGCGCCACCAGCGCGGGTAGTCCTCGGCCCGCTCCAGCGCGTCGTACACGCGGGCGGGCGGCGCGGGCAGAGCCCACAGGCTGCGGAAGCGGTAACGGGTCCAGTCCATGGGCCGAGTGTGCCCGCACGGGGCCGTCACGGGGGCCGGGCCGACGGCAATTGAGTACGTTCTGAGTACGTGCGCTCATGCCGTCGGGCGTGACGCGGACCACACTGCGGCACATGACGTATTTTCCGCCCCCGGCCGAGGAGCTGCGCTTCCTCGACAGCGAGCTCCGGCAACTGGACGCCCGCCGGGCCCAGTTGCTCGCCCGCCGCGCCTGGCTGATCACGATGCTCCAGCAGGCCGTGCAGCCGGCCCCGCCGGTGTGGCCGAGCCGGCCGGCGCAGCCCGGCCCTGGCGCCCGCCCCGAGGCCACCGCCCCGGGTGTGCAGAACGTCCTCCTCCTGCTCGGCGGGATCCTGCTCACCATCGCGGCGATGGTGTTCACGCTGGTCAGCTGGGGGCACCTGGGGATCGCCGGCCGCTCCCTGGTGCTGGGCGCGGTCACACTGGCGGTGCTCGGCGCGCCCGTGGCACTGCTGCGGCGGGGGCTGCGTTCGACCGCCGAGTCGGTGGCGGGCCTCGGCCTCGCGCTGACCGTGCTGGACGCCTACGCCCTGCACGAGGTCGTGTTCACGGCGGCGGACACCGCGACGTACGCGGCGGCGGCTTCGACGGCGCTGGCGGTGCTGTGGGCGGCGTACGGCACGGCGCTCGCCGCGCTGCCGGGCTCGGCCACGCTGCGGCTGCCGCACCCCGCCGCCCTGGCGGTCGCCCAACTCCCCCTGGGGCTCTGGACGATCGCGCTCGGCGGCGGCCCGCTCACGGTCACGGCCGCGGTGCTGCTGACGACGGCGTTCGACGCGGTGGTCGCGCTGCGGGTGGCCGAGCGGCCGGTGCGTGTCGTCGCCCTGGTGTGCGCGTTCGGCACGGGCGGCTGGGGGGTCCTGGCGGCCGGTCTGCTCTCCCTGGGAGCGGCCGGTCCGAGCGCCGCCGCCCGTGCGGCGGCGCTCCTCCTCCTGGCGGCGGTGATCGCCCTGGGGGTGGCCCGGTTCGCGCCGCGGCCGGGGCTCGCGACGGGGATGGCGACGACCGCCGCCCTGTGTGCGGTGGCCGGCCCGGTCGGTGTCCTGCGGGTGTCGCTGCCCGGTGACTGGGTGGTGCCGGCCTGTCTGGCCTGCGGAATCGCGCTGTTGGCCGCCGTGCGGGGCCCGGCGGCGGTGCGCCGGGGTGTCGTCCTGGCGTCCGGTGTCGTCCAGGCGGGTGCGGTGCTGTGGGCGGTGCCCGCCGTGGGCGTCACGCTGCTGGGACCGGTGGCGTGGCTGCGGCACATCTGGGCCGGGGCCCCGGCCGACGCCCGTGCCGCGGTGACGGTCGACGCCTTCTGGCCGCCGTACGCCGTCACGGTGCCGCTGGTCCTCCTCACGGTCGCCGCGGTCCTGGCCACGGCGGTCCGCGGCGAGGAGCGGCGCCCGCAGGCGCTGACCGCCGCGCTGACGCTGACCTGGGCCGCGGTGCTCGTCACGCCCACGGCGCTGGAGCTTCCCTACCTCGTCGGCATGCTGATCCAGGGGCTCACCGTGCCGGCGCTCCTGGTCCCGTCGCTCCAAGGGTCGGCGCTTCGGGGTGCGGCCGCGCGGACGGCCACCGGGCTCGCCCTGCTCACCTCCCTCGGTCTCGCCTTCCTGTCGCTGGCCGGCGAGCCGGCGACCCTCGGTGTCCTCGCGTCGCTGACCGTGGTGTTCGCGGTGGCCGCGTGGCGCGGTCGGCCGGCGCCGGTGTGCGCGGCGGCCGCCCTGGGCTGGGCCACGGCCCTGGCCTGCGCGGTGGGCGCGTCCGCCGGCTGGCGGCCGGAGATCGTCGCGCTGCTGGTGCTCGTCGTCCCGGTGGCGGCGGCCCTGCTCGCGGCGCGGCTGGACGACCCCGTGACGACGGTGACGGTCGAGGTGACGGGGGCCGTCGCCGGGTTCGTCGCCATCGCTCTCGCGGTGGCCGACCCGCCGCTGCTGGCCCTGGTGCTGTCCCTGTGCGGGGTGATCGCGGCCGGAACGGCCGTACGGCCGGACCGCCGTGACGTCGGCTACCCGGCCGTCGCCCTCTTCGTGCTGGCCTCGTGGGTCCGGCTGGCGGCCTGGCAGGTGGGGCTCCCGGAGGCGTACACGCTGCCGGTCACGGTCCCGGCGCTGCTCGTCGGAGCCCTGCGCCGGCGCCGCGACCCGGCCGCGTCGTCCTGGACGGCGTACGGTCCCGGTCTCACCGTGACGCTCCTGCCGAGCCTCGCCACGGCCTGGAACGACGTCGAGTGGACGCGCCCGCTGCTGCTGGGCGCGGCCGGACTGCTGCTCACCCTGCTGGGCGCCCGGCACCGGCTGCGGGCCCCGCTCGTGCTGGGCGGCTCGGCGCTCGCCCTGGTCACGCTGCACGAACTCGCCCCGTACCTGGTCCAGGTGACCGACGCGCTCCCCCGCTGGGTGCCTCCCGCCCTCGCCGGGCTGCTGCTGCTCGCGCTCGGTGCGACGTACGAGCAGCGGCTGCGCGATGTCCGGCGGGTGCGGGAGGTCCTGGGGCGGATGAACTAGCCGCGCGCTACGGCATCTTGTCACCGAGCAGGGCGAGGTTCTCGATGGCGGCGAGGCCGTAGAGGGCGGTGTCGTTGGTGGACACCCAGGCGGCCTCGCCGCCCGCGACCAGGGTGGCGGGGCCGCTCAGCGGCTCCGTCTTCCACGGCGAGGACTCCATATAGCCGTCGGAGCTGTAGAACTTCGTCCACGCCCGCTTGGCGAGCACCTCGTCCCCGGTCTGGACGGCGGCGTACGCGTCGAGGCGCGAGTGGCCCTGGAAGAGCAGCAGGGTCCCGAAGTTGCTGCCGTAGCGCGCCGCCTGTTCCGCCTTGGTGGCGTTGAAGTAGCGGCAGTAGTCGAGGTACGCCTCCTTGAACTTCGGGATGTCGACCAGGTGGATGAGCTCGGCGCACAGTTCGTTGAGGCCGAAGACGGCGGACAGGTGCGAGACGCCGACGACCGGGGCCGTGGCCACCGCGAACCTGCCGGTGTCGAGGTCGTACAGGCCGCTGCCCTGCACGAAGCCGTTGGGCTGGGCGCCGATGGTCTCCATGGTGGACAGGACGCGGGCCTTCGCCTTCTCCCACTTCGGGCCCTTGCGCTCCCACTCGGTGAGCCACGCCGACACCAGACCGCTCCAGTCGGTGCCGAAGCCGATCGACAGGGCGTGCCGGTCGGGGCTGTACGGCTCGGTGCGGATCTTGCGCAGCGGGTCCAGGGCGAGGAACGTCTCGTCGGAGTCGACGTTGGCGTGCATGAGGTCGCCGACGCGTTCGTCCGCGGTGAGGAAGTAGTAGTAGCGGCGGTAGGTGGTGTTGGCGATGCGCTGCTGCTTGGCGCTGTCGGCGTAGTGCTGCACGCCGTGCCGGGTGCCCAGGCCCGCCCACTGGCCGAGGTGGTAGACGTCGACCTCGCCGGTGTGCCGGGTCATCGCCTCGGCGAAGCGGAAGATGTCCGCGCGGCCGCTGCGCAGATAGGCGAACCAGAGCCAGAGGTCCGGTGAGAGCTCGGAGTTGTCCCAGGCGTAGCCGCCGATGTCGTACCGCCACTGGTGCCTGACGGTGTCGTAGGTGTGCATGATGTCGCCGTAGTCCCAGAAGCCGTACCAACGGCGCTGCTCCACCTGGCCCTTGTAGTAGGTGAAGAGGAAGTCGAGGTGGTCCTCGATCTTCGCCTTGGCGGGAGTGGAGCGGTCCGGCTCGGCGTACAGGCCCGGGCCGAACACCTTGGCCTTGATGAGCTGCTTGGGCGGGGCGGCGAGCTGGGGCAGCACCCGTACGGCCTCGACCTGTTCGGCGAGTCTCTCCGGGGCGGGCGTCGACTCGTTGGCCCAGAAGAGGAGTTCGGAGGTGCGGGCGATGCCGTAGGGGGTGCCGAAGCCGGGCTCGTAGTCCTCGTAGGTGATGTTGAGGCCCTCGAGCTGTTCGGGGAAGGTGTCCTGGCCCATGCCGTCGTGGTAGAAGCGCAGGTCCATGGGCTGCGCCTCGGGTGACCAGAGCCAGAGGGTGACCTCGGCCTCGTCGGTGTGCGCGTCGCGGATGTCGAGCTGGGCGGGGTGCTTCTCCCAGAAGTCCCGCAGGCCGAACGAGAAGCCGCCGCTCGCCCCGCCGACGTATCCGAAGCCGGAGGCCCGCTTGCCGCCGCCGGCGCCGATCCAGCCGTAGCCCTTCTTGGTGCGCTTGCGCAGCGCGAAGCCGTCCGCCGACAGCTGGGAGAGGGTGTAGTCGCCCCACTCGGGGATGTACTGGAGGCGGGTGGTGACCCGCTGGTCCCAGGTGGCGGGGTCGGGGAGCTTCTGGCCGGCGTACTGGGCCGCCTGCACCGCCGTGCCGGGGTCACGGCGCAGACCGGTGATGCCCTTGACCGCCTCGCGCAGCAGACCGGTGCCCTCGCCGCCGATACGGATGTGGCGGTCGTAGGACTCGTCGCGCATCGGGACGGTGAAGCGGACGCCCAGCCCCCGGATGAAGTCGCCGCTCGCCTTGCCGGGCTCCTGCTTCCCGTCGTAGGTGATGGTGTGCACCATGCGGAAGGAGTCGGCGCCCGCGTAGAAGTACAGCCGGATGGAGAACGGGAGCCAACTGCGGCTGCCCTTGCGGTGTTTGCCGTCGATGCGGACGACCGCGCGGACCGGGCCGCTCTGCTCGACGGTGACGCCGTCGATGGCGCCCTCGAAGCGCTCGGTCTTGACGGTGCCCTGGTCCTCGTCCTCGATCTCGGGCTGCCGGATCAGGACCAGCCGGCCGTTCTTGGCGATCTCGGTGGAGCCACGGGTGACGGACTTGATGAGGGTGGCGCCCGACTTGCCGATCTTCGCGGTGATGACGCCCGTCGACACGTCGATGGTGCCGCCGCTCTTGTCGACGGTGACCTTCTTGGCGGGCGCTGCCGGGGCGCCGGCCGCGAGGGTGAGCTTGCCGGAGCCCGAACCGACCGCGTGCGCCGTCCACTTCAGCGACCCGTCCGGCCAGTAGGCGAGCGGCCAGGACTGTACGGGGACGTCCTTGCCGTCGGCGTCCGTGAGCGCGAAGGTCTGGTCCTCCTGGTACGTGCCCATGGGCCAGGGCACGCCGAGCGTGGAACCGGGGGCGGCGCCGAGGCCGCCGTCCTCCAGCCAGTCCAGGGTCACGGGATCGGCGTCGGCCGCGGCGGCTCCGGGCGCGGCCTGCGCGTCCTTGGCGCCCAGGGCCCAGCTGAACTGGGCGGCGGCTCCGGCGACGGCGGCCGCCTTGAGGAGGGACCTACGGGGGATGGGAGACATGAGATGCAGCCTTTCCTTTCCGTGCGGGTGCAGGGGTGGTCAGGGGCATGACAGAGAGAGGCGCGGCGCCCGCGGCGCCGGCCTGGTGCGAGGGCACGGCCGTCAGCGGTGCCGGTACCGCTGCTCGACGGCGAGGGCCGCCGCCGCGACGGCCCCGAGGACGGGGACCGCCAACGGCGCGACGAGCCAGGCGGACAGGACGACGACCGCCAGCCCACAGACGATCAGGAAGGAACCGGCCGGATCGAGCACGGTCCGCCGCCCGGCCTCCGTGAGCAGCGCCCGCCAGGTGCGACCCGGAGCCCAGACGGCCGCCGCCCGCAGCAGGGCCACGGCGAGCCCGATCAGCGCGAGGATGCCGACGGCCCCGACGAGCGGCCCGCCGGGAATCCCGGCCCGCGCGGCCAGGACGTCCACCCAGACCGCGGCGGCCACCGCCCACCCGGCGAGCCCGACGAGCCACCCGCCGCGCACGGCCGCCCGGAAGTCCGCGACGAACTCCCGCCCGCCACCGACCTCATGGGACGTACGGCGCCGCAGATGCCGGGCGCCGGCGGCGAAGGCCGCGGGGTAGGTGACGACCCCGAGACAGGCCACGGCGATCCACACCCCGGTGAGCAGACACTCGGCGAACACCGCGAAGCGCTCGCCGAACACGGACTCCCTGCGCCGGGAACGGGCCTTCACGCGAGCTTGCGCCATGGTGACCGCCTCAGCCCTTCAGTCCGGAGGTCGCCATGCCGTCGATGAGATAGCGCTGGAAGGCCATGAAGAAGGCGATGACCGGCACCAGCGCCACCAGCGACATCGCGATCATGCTGCCGTAGTTGGAGATGCCCTCTTGGTCACGGAACATCATCAGGCCGAGCGAGACGGTGTACTTGGAAGGGGTGTTGAGATAGATCAACGGCCCCATGAAGTCGTTCCACGCGTTGATGAAGGTGAAGATGGCGCTGGTGATGATGGCCGGGCGGCTCAGCGGCAGCACGATGGACCAGTAGGTCCTCAGGTGCCCGCAGCCGTCGAGCTTGGCGGCCTCGTCCAGCTCGCGCGGCAGCCCGCGCATGAACTGCACCATCAGGAAGACGAAGAACGCCTCCGTGGCCAGGAACTTGCCCGCGACCAGCGGCACCAGTGTGTCGATGTAGCCGAGGTTGCGGAACAGCACGTACTGCGGGATGAGCAGCACGTGGTACGGCAGCAGCAGGGTGCCGATCATCAGGGTGAACAGCAGGTTCCGCCCCGCGAACCGGATCTTGGCGAAGGCGTACGCCGTCAGCGAGCTGGAGAGCACCACACCGACCACGGCCAGGCCCGCGTACATCAGCGAGTTGGTGAAGAAGCTGGTGATGGAGATGCCGGAGATGCCGTCGGCGAGCCCGGAGAAGTTCGCCCAGACCGGCTCGGTGGGCAGCAGGTCGATGCTGGCGATGATGTCCTTGCTCGGCTTGAACGAGGCGCCGAGCACCCAGACGACCGGGTAGAGGACGACCGCGAGCACCAGGACCGCGCCCACGTGCCAGGCTAGGGATCCGATGCGCCGCCGCTCGTGCGCGGGGCGCACGGCGGGGCTGGTGGCACTGGTCACTTGGCGGCCTCCTCGTAGTGCACCCACTTCTTCTGCGACCAGAACAGGACCGCCGTGACGAGCGCCACCGCGATCACCAGCGTCCAGGCCATCGCGGAGGCGAAGCCCATCTGCGCCTCCTTGAAGCCCTTCTGATACAGGTAACAGGTGTAGACGAGGGTGGCGTCGGCCGGTCCGCACCGGGTGTCCGAGACGACGTACGCCGAGCCGAACACCTGGAACGCGTGGATGGACTCCAGCAGCACGTTGAAGAAGAGCACCGGGGAGATCATCGGCAGCGTGATGTTCCAGAACCGCCGCAGGGGGCCGGCCCCGTCCATCTCGGCGGCCTCGTACAGCTCCTGCGGCACCTGCTTGAGCCCCGCCAGGAAGATGACCATCGGCGCACCGAACTGCCAGATGCTCAGGGCCACCAGGGAGTACAGGACATAGTCCGGGTTACCGATCCAGCCGCCGACGTCGAGTCCGAAGATCTTCTGCGTACGGTCCACGACGGCGTCGTCGGAGAACAGCGCCCGCCACACGAAGCCCACGGAGACGCTGGCGCCGATCAGCGACGGCATGTAGAACGCGGCCCGGTACAGGGCCTGTCCGCGCCGCTTCTGCGCGAGCAGCAGCGCCACTCCGAGCGCGAGAAGCAGCTTCAGCGGGGTGGCCACGACGACGTACTTCAGTGTGACCTCGACCGACTTCTGCCAGCGCGGGTCCTGGAACATCGTCGTGAAGTTGTCGAGCCCCACCCACCGGGGCGGCGTGAACAGGTTGTAGCTGGTGAACGCGTAGTACAGCGACGCGATCATCGGCCCCGCCGTGAGCAGCAGGAAACCCGCGATCCACGGCGACATGAAGAGATAGCCGGCGAGGTTCTCGCGGCGCCGCCCGCGCCGCCCGGCGACAGGAGCGGCGGACCGCTTCTTCGCCGGGCGCGCGGGCGCTTCCTTGACGAGCGTCATGGTGGTACGTCCCCTCAGCCCGCGAACGCGGCCTTGGCCTCGCTGAACAGCGCCTTCGCGGCGTCGGCCGGCTTGGTCTTGCCCTGCGCGACCTCACCGCCGATCCGCAGGAAGGCCGCCTCGATGACGTCCGCGCCGGACGGGTGCGGGGTGATCTTCCCGAGGACGCCGGCCTTGGCGACCTCGTCCTCGTAGGCCGAGACGCCCTTGTTGTTGGGGTCGGTCGGCTTGAAGGCGTCGTACTGCTCGGTGGTGGAGAGGATGCCGCGGTCGTAGCCCATGATCTTGCCGACCTCGGGGTCGTGGACCATGAAGTCGATGAACTGGGCCACTTCCTTCGGGTGCTTCGTCCCGGAGAAGGCGCTCAGCATCAGCGAACCGAGGTACTGGCCGGTGTCCTTGCCGTCCGTGGTGGGGATCGGCGCGAGCCCGTAGTCCGACTCGCCCTCGCCCTGGTAACGGATGGAGAAGTTGTCCCAGGTGAACTCGGACGCGGCGAGGCCGGCCGAGAGACCGGACTTCGGCTTGACCTGCTCGATCTTCTTCGGGTCGGCGACCAGCCCGGACTTCACGCGCTTGTAGCCGTCCGTCCACCACTGCGTCACATCGTCCTCGGTGAAGCCGAGATCGCTGTCGGTGAAGAAGGCCTTGCCGTTCTGACGCAGGTACAGGTCGTAGAGGTACATGATGCTGAAGTAGCCGGTGTCACCGGCGATCTTCAGCTTGTCCTGGATCTTCTGCAGCGCGGCGAAGTACTCGTCCCAGGTCCACCCGAACTTCGCCTCGACGCCCGCGTTCTTGAAGGCCTTGAGGTCGATGACGAGCGACATGGTGTTGGCGCCGACCGGAATGCCGATCTGCTTGCCGTCGACCTGACCGTTCGCCAGTACGCCGTTGCGGAAGTTCTCCAGGCTCAGGTTCCCCGCGTCCGCCTGCGCCTTGAGATCCATCAGAACACCGCGCTTGTCGTACTTGCGCAGAAAGCCGACCGCATTCTGGAAAACGTCCGGCGGATTCCCGCCGGAGGCCTGGGTCTGGAACTTCTCCCAGAACGCCTCGTAGTCGGTGAATTCGGGCTTGATCTTGATCTTCGGGTACTTCTTCTCGAAGAGCGCGATCGTCTTCTTGATGGCGATGGTGCGCGGCTCGCCACCCCACCAGGCATAACGGATCGTGACCGTCCCGTCCGCCGACGTCCCGTCGCCTCCCCCGCACCCCGTGGTCGCGGCCAGGCCCAGTGTGGCCGCCGTCGCCCCCGCGGCCTTCAGGATCGTTCGCCTCTCAACATTCCTGCTGGTTCCCACAGTCGGGCCCTCCCCGCAGCGTCGTTGCCGCTTGCATGAATCGTTTCAAGAAAGCGCTTGCTGGCACAAGGTACGAGGGGGTTGAGAGAGCGTCAATGATTCGGACAGGAATTTCTTACGCTCGGCTTCTCGGGCGAACCGCGCCAGCGCGAGTGGTGCGGTCTCACCGACCGGACGAACTCGCAGGTGAGAGACGCCTGTTCGCGTCACCGAACCGCTGACCGGCCGTCGGAAGATCACGTCGGGGGGCTGAAATCCGCCTGCGGGAAAGGGAGTCACCCGAGGAGGGGGAGCCTGGCGGGACGAAGGAGCGGGGCGTTGACGAGCAGCTTGCCCATCGCCCGGTCGACCTCCGTGCGCCGTCCGCCTCGACCGGAAGGGGATCGACCGGAAGGGGATCGACCTGGCCGTCGACGAGCCGTACGGAGTGTTCGCGGGCGGGCGGGCGAGCGGGGCGGCGCCGTCGCGGGATGACACGGGGAGCGGGGGCGGGGCGGGTGAGCCGAGGACGGGACAGGGGACGGGGACAGGGAGCGGGGGCGAGGCTCGGGGACTCGGGGCCAGTGGGCGACCGAGGCGGCGGCGCGGCCGGGCCAGCGGCGCGACCGGGCTGACGGGGCGGAGAGGGGTCGCTGCCGGTCCGAAGGAGCGGGGAGGCAGCGTGACCGGGTCCGAAGGGGCAAGGAGACGGCCCGACCGGGCCCGAAGGGGGAGAGGGGGCGCCACCGGGCTCTGGGCCGGGGAGATGCTGCGGCCCGACTCGGGGCCGGGGCGGCGGTGCGGCCCGACTCGGGGCCGGAGAGACGCTGCGGCCGGGCCCGAAGGGCGGAGAGGAGGTGTTGCCAGGATTGGCGACCCGAGTGGGCTCTGCCGGCGCGGGTGGGCGCCGGTTGCCGCTGCTGACGACGTCGGCCCGCCTGCGTTCTCGCAGGCGGGCCGACGTTCCGGGTGGGCGATACTGGGTTCGAACCAGTGACCTCTTCGGTGTGAACGAAGCGCTCTCCCACTGAGCTAATCGCCCGGACGCAGGAAGAACATTACCCCATGTCAGGGGGTGGCTGTGACCAGGTCCGGCCCTCCCCCGCGCCTCCGTGGCGGATCACTGGTCCTTGATCTTCCAGGGCATCTCGAAGCCGAACTTCCACAGGTAGACACCCATCACGGCGGCGATGATCACGAGGCCGATCGCGGTCAGGGTGATGTTGCGGCGGCGGACCTTCGGGTCGAGCGCGCGTTGGGCCGCCTCGGTGACTTTGCGCTTGGTCCAGCGGAGCACCAGCTGCGCCCAGACGAACTCGGTCGCCCAGATCGCCATGCCGCCGAAGATCACCACCCAGCCGGGACCGGGCAGCGGCAACATGACGATGCCGGCGCCCACCACGGCGAGGCCGATCACGAAGACCCCGACCTGCCAGCTCAGGTGCAGCATGCGGCGCGCCCTGACGAATTCGGGCGCCCTGGAGCCGAGCCCCTGGCCCTGCTGCTCCTCCGCCGCATCGCCCGGCTTCGACCTGTCCACCGCCACGACCGCCTCGCCCGACTCGTCACTCCCCGTGTTCATACAGCCCGACCTTACCCGAGAGAATCCGGTCACCGGAATGGTGGTACTGGGCGAACGCACTGTCGGCCGGAAGAGTTACGTAAAGGCACGCAAAACACTCAGAGGGGTTTACAACGGCACCGTAGGTGGCATGTCGATTTCGCCGACGTGCGAATCCCCGAGCGCACACTGAGCGAAAGGCCCTGGCGCTTATGAACACCACGGTCAGCTGCGAGCTGCACCTGCGCCTCGTTGTGTCGAGCGAGTCCTCCCTGCCTGTCCCCGCAGGCCTGCGGTACGACACGGCCGACCCCTACGCCGTGCACGCCACCTTCCACACCGGTGCCGAGGAGACCGTCGAGTGGGTGTTCGCCCGCGACCTGCTCGCCGAGGGCCTGCACCGGCCCACGGGCACCGGCGACGTCCGTGTCTGGCCGTCGCGCAGTCACGGTCAGGGCGTCGTATGCATCGCCCTGAGCTCTCCCGAGGGCGAAGCCCTGCTCGAGGCCCCTGCGCGGGCCCTGGAGTCCTTCCTGAAGCGGACGGACGCCGCCGTGCCTCCTGGCACGGAACACCGGCACTTCGATCTCGATCAGGAGCTCTCGCACATCCTGGCGGAGAGCTAGGGCGAGGCTCACACCGAGCTGCCCGGCGCCGTCCACTCGGGGAGACGGCTCGGGCCAGGACAACCGAATAGGGCATGCGCCGACGCCGTGCCACGGGTCTCCCGTGGGACGGCGTCGGCGTGCGCGCGGCACGTCCGGGCGGGACTCCCCCGGCCTCCCGACCCGGACGTCACGGATCCGGTCCCCGAGTGACCGTTGCTCGACGGCCCGGTGCGGCTACCATCGGCCAGCATCGGCGGGCGCTCGCCCGACCCCCAGGCCAGGGAGCGAAATGTGCTGATCACCCACGACACCCGGTGTGCGCTCGATGCCGTGGTGGAACTGGTGAACACCGCACCGGAGGACGACACGACTCCGGACGCGCTGCCGGATGTCGCCGCTCTCGCGGATTTCGTACGAAAGCACGAGATCAGTGACGTCGGCGTGCTGTCCGAGTTCGACCTGTCCGCGGTGCGCAAGATCCGTGGGCGGTTCGCCGGGATCTTCGCGGCTTCGGACCCGCGGGCCGCCGCCGGGCTGATCAACGAGCTGGTCGCCGCCGCGGGCACCACGCCACGCCTCACGGATCACGACGGCTACGACTGGCATGTGCACTACTTCGCGCCCGGTGCCTCCGTCGCCGACCATCTGGCGGCCGACTGCGGGATGGCCCTGGCGTTCTTCGTGGTGGCCGGCGAGCAGGAGCGGCTTCGGCGCTGTGAGGCTCCCGACTGCCGGCGCGCCTTCGTCGACCTCTCCCGCAATCGCTCCCGGCGGTACTGCGACAGCCGCACCTGTGGCAACCGTCTGCACGTGGCCGCCTACCGGGCGCGCCGCAAGGAGGCCGCGGGCTGAGGCCAGGGCCTCGCCGCACGGGGGCCCTCTCGCGGTTCCTCGACGCCCGTCGACGTCCCGCGACGCCCCTTGGACATCCCTGGCCGTCGCCAGCCGTCCCTCGGCCGTTCCTTGGACGTCCCTCGACGTCCCTCGAAGTCGTTCGATGCCGACGCGGCCCCGGCGGGTGACGCCGGGGACCGCGGGTACGGCTCAGAGCAGCAGCAGATCATGCAGCGAAGCCATGAGCAGAAGACACCCGATCACCGCCAGAAAGATCATCAGCGGTGGCTGGGAAAGGGCGAAGAGGCACCCGCGCGGCTCGTCCTGCGGCGGCGCGGCGTCGCTCTGTGTCGTGTCCAGCATCTCGCGGGCGATGATGACGCAGGTGAAGGTCCTCGCGCGATCACGCGCCCGGAATGAGCGGGAGTGCGCCGGATTCCGTGACGTCGCTGTCGTGCCGTGATCACTTCCGCGCACGGGCAGGCCGACTGTGTCGTTTCAAACGCCCGGGCAACCCTGTGGCCAGGGGTTCATCGGCCCCGGCTCATATGCCGTGCTTCTTCAGGATGGCCTCGATGTCGCTGAAGTCGTCGGCGCCGCCGGTCGCCCGGGGTGCGGCCGCGGGACGGGACGCCGGGCGGGAGGCCTGGCCCAGGGAGGGCGCGGAGGCGGCGGGGGCCGCCGCCTCGGCCTGCTCGGCGCGGGCCGCCGCTCTGCGCTCCTTGCGGGTGCCGCCGCGACGGCGCTCCACGGTGCGGGTGGTGGCGAACAGGGCCCAGGCCCCGCCGAGCACGGCGAAGCCCGCCCAGGCCGTCGGGCTGAAGGCGGTGTCGGCGGCCCATTCCACGACGCCGGTCATCACGAGGCCCAGCGGTACCAGGGCGTAGGCGGCGATGCGGGCGGCCGCCAGGAAGCGCTTGCGGTAGGCGGTGACCGCCGCGATGCCGAGGCCGGCCACGGCGGCGGCGGAACAGACGGTCTCGGCAATCATCCGGTCCTCCATGCGTGGGCTCACTCGGGCAGAGGTTCACATCGACTCGGCACCGCGGCCGGCGGCCTCGCGCCTCGTCCCTTCCATCCTGCACCTGCGCACCGCTCGCGGGCCATGCTCCGGCCGGACATCAGGGACATCTCCGGGTCGGCTCCTCCGCAGGTGTCGCACCGGCGCGGCCCTCCGGTCCGGCCGGGAGCGCGCTGCCCGGGCGACCGGAGGTCCGGATTGGGGCGGCCGGGCAGTGACTGGAAGACTGGGGTCATGAACGACTCGTCCCCGACCTCCGCCGCCGCCCCCGGCCCGGCGGCCGCCCGTCCCGCCGTCGTCCTCGACGTGTGGTGCGAGCTCCAGTGCCCGGACTGCCGCGGCGCCCTCGACGACCTGCGCGCCCTGCGCGAGCGGTACGGCGACCGGCTGGAACTGCGGCTTCGGCACTTCCCGCTGGAGAAGCACAAGCACGCCTTCGCCGCCGCTCAGGCCGCCGAGGAAGCCCTGGAGCAGGGGCGGGGATGGCCGTACGTCGAGGCCGTGCTGACCCGGGTCGAGGAGCTGGACCGTGGGGGAGAACCCTTCCTGGTCGAGGTGGCCGGTGAACTCGGGCTCGACGCCGAGGAGTTCGACACCGCCCTGATCGACGGACGGCACATCCTGATCGTGGACGCCGACCAGGCCGAGGGCAAGGCGATCGGCATCACCGGCACCCCGACCTACGTCATCGGCGGTGAACGTCTCGACGGCGGCAAGAGCCAGGACGGGCTGCGCGAGCGCATCGAGCAGATCGCCGACCGGCTGCTGGCCGAGCAGGCCTGAGGCGGGCTCCGCACGGGCCGGTTCAGAGCAGGTCCTTGTACATCGAGTAGCCCACGGGCAGATATCCGAGGGACTCGTAGAGCCGCTCGGCCGGGGTGTTGCCGGCGAAGACGTTGAGGCCGAGAACCCGCTGGTCCGCCGCGATCGCCTGCGCCTCGGCCAACAGCATCAGGGAACGTCCGTGGCCTTGGCCGCGAAAGGCCTCTTCGGTCTCGACGTCGTACACGAACGCCTTGCCGCCGACGAACGCCACCCAGAGCGCGCCGACCCGGGTGCCCTCCTGCTCCAGGACGCTGAACAGCATTTTCTCCGTCGCCCGGCCCTGCGGCAGCAGCAGTTCGTGGTCCCGCCGCGACCTGGCCCACGCCTCGTCCCGGGGCACCCCGCGATCCGCCCAGTCCTGGGCGTAGGACGCGACAGCGTGCTCGAACCAGGGCTGGTACTCGGCCTCGGTCATGGGCCTGCCCCGGCTGCCTTCGGGCAGCCGGGGAGCGGTGGCACCCAGGACCTTCTCCATGCCGCGGTTGCGGTGGACGTAGCCGAGCGCCACCGCCATCCGCAGCGCGGTCGCCGCGTCGGCGGGCACCCTGAGCTCGATCCGCTCGCAGCCCCAGCCCCTGGCCACCTCTTCGGCGGCCAGCGCGGCCACCGTGCCGCGCCCGCGCCCTCGGTCCGGTTCCTCGATGCGCAGGTCGGCGATCCGGGCGACGCGGGGGCCGGACACGGGGGACGTCGAGAGGTGGACCGCTCCGACGGGACGGCTGTTCACGCACACCTGGTAGTGGCGTGACAGTGCCCCGTCGGCGGCGTGCTGAAGCGGCTCGGTCGGCCGCAGGGTCGTGGTCATCAGGGGCTTTTCTACCCACCCCGGCGCGCAACGTCAGCCTGTTTTCCCGGTCCTTGCGGCTCCGGTCCGCGACGTCAGGGGTTCGGTGCGCGACCTTTACGGGTCGAGATCGTCGGCGGCGCGCTCGGCGAAGATCCGCATCGCCTTGGCGGTCACCGGCCCCGGCGCGCCCGGCAGTTCGCGGCCGTCGACGCGGTGCACGGCCTGGACGTCGCGCAGCGTGGAGGTGAGGAAGACTTCCTCGGCCCGCTCCAGCACGTCCAGCGGCAGGTCGGTCTCCTTGGCGCCGGTCCACTCGGCGGTCAGCTCGCGCGTGATGCCCGCGAGGCAGCCGGAGGCGAGCGGCGGGGTGTGGATCTCTCCGTCCAGGACGACGAACACGTTGGACCCGGTGCCCTCGCAGAGCTGCCCGACCGTGTTGGCGAACAGCGCCTCGGTGGCTCCGTGTTGGTGGGCGCGGGCCAGGGCGACGACGTTCTCGGCGTACGAGGTCGTCTTCAGGCCGGTGAGCGCGCCGCGTTCGTTGCGGGTCCAGGGGACCGTGACGACGGCCGTGGCATCGGCGCGCCGGGTGGTCTCCCCCAGGGCGACGACGAGGGTGGGGCCGTGTTCGCCGCGGTCGGAGCCGAGCGGGCCGTGGCCGCCGGTGTAGGTGATGCGCAGCCGGCCGAGCGGCATCGGGTTGGCCTCGAGTACGGCGGCGCAGGCGCGGCGGACCTCGTCGTGGTCGGGGTCCGGCAGGCCGAGACCGCGCGCGGAGCGGGTCAGCCGGTCGAGATGGCGGGTCAGGGCGAACGTCACGCCGTCCACCGCCTTCACCGTCTCGAAGATGCCGTCGCCCACGGTCAGTCCGTGGTCGAAGACGGAGACGCGGGCGGACTCGGTGTCCTGCAGCCCGCCGTCGAGCCAGATCTTCACGTCAGTCCCTCTCCTTCGGCCTCGTACGTCCCCGACGCTACCGCGAGCAGTCGGGATGCCTTCAGCTCGGTCTCCTCCCACTCGGCCTCGGGGTCCGAGCCCCAGGTGATGCCCGCGCCGGTGCCGAAACGCAGCACGGCCGCGCCCCCGGGGGCGCGGTCGATCCAGAAGGTGCGGATGCCGACCGCCAGCTCGCCGGTCCCCCGGTCGGCGTCGACCCAGCCGATGCCGCCGCAGTACGGGCCGCGCGGTGCCGTCTCCAGCGCTTCGATGATCCGCAGGGCGCTGGACTTGGGGGCGCCGGTGACCGAGCCGGGCGGAAAGGCGGAGTCGAGCAGTTCCGGCCAGCCGGCGCCGTCGCGCAGCTCGCCGCGGACCGTGGACACCAGGTGGACCAGCCCCGGGTGCTTCTCCACGGCGCACAGGTCGGGGACGGTCACAGTGCCGGTGGCGCAGACCTGACCGAGGTCGTTGCGGACGAGGTCCACGATCATCACGTTCTCGGCGTAGTCCTTCTCCAGGAGATCCGCCTCGGTGCGTCCGGTGCCCTTGATGGGCCCGGACTCGACGACCCGGCCGTCACGGCGCAGGAAGAGCTCGGGCGACGCGGTGGCCGTCTCTATGCCGTGCGCCGGGAGACGAATCGTTCCTGCATACGGCGCCGGGTTGCCCCGGGCCAGCAGGGCGGTCAGCGCGTCCACGTCGGCGTCGGACCCGACCGGCGCCGTCAGCACCCGGCAGAGGTTGGCCTGGTACACCCGGCCGGCCGCGATGTGTTCCCGGATGCGACGCACGCCCGCCGTGTACGCGGCGCGGTCGAGGGACGACGTCCAGTCACCGACCGAGGGCCCTCGCCACGCCCCGGGCACGGGAGCGGGCACTGGTTCCTCGCGCACATCGGCGAAGCGCGCGCAGACCGGACGGCCCTCGAAGTCGGCGCAGACGGCCCAGAAACCGGCGGCTTCGAGCGCGGCCGGATCGCTGGTCACATCGAGGAGGCCGGTGGCGACTCGGGTGCCGAAACGGGCGAGAGGAGGGAGGTCGAGCACGTGGTCGAGTGTATGGCGGGTCGCTCGAGAGGAGGTCCGGGCATGTCCCGCAGATCCCGGCCGGGGGCCCTGACCAGGTCGGCGAGCGGACACAGCGCAGCACGCTGCACAAACGCGTTTTTGTACTGGCCCGGGAATCCGCTAGAGTTCAACACGTCGCCGGGACGCGAGAGCCGACCGAAACGACATGCGGACGTAGCTCAGTTGGTAGAGCGCAACCTTGCCAAGGTTGAGGTCGCCAGTTCGAACCTGGTCGTCCGCTCGCAGAAAGCAGGAAGAGGGGGATCATCCCGACCCCCCGCACTCCTGGTGGAGTGGCCGAGAGGCGAGGCAACGGCCTGCAAAGCCGTCTACACGGGTTCAAATCCCGTCTCCACCTCCAAGGACGATTAGCTCAGCGGGAGAGCGCTTCCCTGACACGGAAGAGGTCACTGGTTCAATCCCAGTATCGTCCACTGGATCTGTTCGAAGATCCGAACCCGCGCGATTAGCTCAGCGGGAGAGCGCTTCCCTGACACGGAAGAGGTCACTGGTTCAATCCCAGTATCGCGCACGCACCGCACACGCCCCTCGGGTCGTGATCCCGAGGACGATTAGCTCAGCGGGAGAGCGCTTCCCTGACACGGAAGAGGTCACTGGTTCAATCCCAGTATCGTCCACACACATCAAGAAGCCCCCGGCCGCCTTCGCGGTCGGGGGCTTCTTGCGGTTCCGGTTCAGCTGGAGAACAGCATCCGGCCGAAGCCCTTCTGGCGGTGGTGCCCGCCGTGGTGGCCGCCGTAGTGGGCGCCGCCTTGCGGGGCACCCCAGGCGGGCGCGGCCGGGGCGGCCTGGGGGTACGCCTGCGGGGCGGCCGGCGGCGGCGGACCCGGCTGGGACCACTGGGACTCCAGGCGGGTCAGCGCCTCCAGCTCGCCGTAGTCGAGGAAGATCCCGCGGCAGTTGCTGCACTGTTCGATCTGGACGCCGTTGCGGTTGTACGTGTGCATCTGAGCGTGACACTTCGGGCACTGCATGGTTCGGCTCAACTCCTCGCCGGTCGGTGCTGTTTCGCGTACCGCCAGGACAGACACTGTCCGGCTGCGGTCGGTTGCACCCTACTTCGCCCGGCCTGCCGTCAACTGCGGGGGGACGGAACCCATTCGGGCACAGGCGTCGACCAGGCACTGCTCGACCTCGTCCAACGGCCGCCCCTCCGCGAGCGACTTCGTGACGGAACGTGCCGCGGTCTGCACGGTGAGTGCGCGCGCCGGGACGTCGAGAGCGGCCCAGGGGTCGCCGTCCACCGGGACCGCGGGTCCGCCCTGGGCGCGGTAGGCGGCGAGGAAGCGGGTCCACTCCCCGGGCGGGAGGAGACCGCAGGCGTACCAGGCGGCGGGGCGGGCGAGATCCCAGGCCGGAACGCCGACGCCGAGATCGTCGACGTCGATCAGACGCCAGGGCCCGTCGGGTGCCGGATGGCGGACGAGCTGGCCGAGGTGGAGGTCGCCGTGGCAGAGGGTGGTGGTGTCGGGCATGGGGGCTTCGGCGCGGGCCCAGGCCGGCAGCGTGTGCCAGGCGCCCAGGACGGGGGCGACGGCGGGGTGCGGTCCGGCCGCGCGGAGGCGGGCCACCGCGTGGGCCGCCTTGGCGGGACCGCGCATCTGCGGGAGCGCGGTCGGAGCCGGGGTGCGGTGCAGCCGGGCGAGCAGGGTGCCCGCGGCCTCCCAGGGGGCCAGGTCGGGATCGTCCGGGTCCACCGGGGTGCCGTACGGCCAGAAGGTCACCAGACGGCCGTGCAGCGCGGCCGGAGCCGGTGCGAGCGGCGCGAGGAGGATGTCGGGGAGCCGGGCGGCGAGGGCGAGGCGCGGGGTGAGTCCGGCCGGGTCGGTGCCGGGGGCGTGCGCCTTCGCGACGGTGTCGGCATGCCGGACGACGGTGGCGTCGGGACGGTCGGCGAGGGTGGCCGCGCCGCAGGGACAGGCCGGTGTGGCCTCGTGCGCCTTGGCTCCGGCTCGGCGGGAGAGCTCGGCGAGCAGGGGGTACGCGGTCACGGGGCTCCCTGGGCGGCGGCGGGCGGGTCTTCCCGCGAGGGTACGCAGCCAGGGTGACCGGAGTCGCGGGGGCATCTCGGTCGCGGGTGGCCGGGAGAGACGTCGGCGGGGCGCCGGGGAAAAGGCGACGCGGGGCGCCGGGGAAAGCAATGCAGGCGCAGCTCCCCAGCTGCGCCTGCATTTTTTGCCGTCCGCCGCACCCCCGTCCCCACGGGGTTTCATGGGTGGATGTCCCCGCCCGGACCGCTCTTCCGGGCCTGGGGTCGCCGCTCAGCGCCCCAGCATCACTCCCACGGACGACGCCTGTGTGGCCACTGTCTCCCAGCCGTCGAAGACGACGAGGAGCAGGACCGCCAGGGGAAGGGCCATCAGCGTCGCCACCAAGGGGTGGCGACGGCCCGTGCGACGAGGGCGCGTACCGCGTCCCTGTGCGCGGATCATCGTCCGCGGTGCCGTAAGAGCCATGGTCCCTCTCCTGACCTGATCAGTTGTCGTTGGCAGCGGCGGGTGTCTGACCTCGGGGGACGAGTGCTGCACCCGCCGCTTGACCTCAAATCTAGGCGCGGGGCCGCCGTCGGGCGTCATGCCCTCGTACCGATTGCCGGGCCTCCCGGAGGATGAGCCATGACCTGCGGAGTACTCCCCTGGGTGGAGAGATGGTCCTAGGTCTCAGGGTCTTCCCGGAGGGGCTCTCCGGTCCGGTCCGGGCACCCGCAGCGCCACACGGCGTGAGGCAGGGCCCCAGGTCGTGACTTCGCTCACTCCGCCGCCCTCTGCCGTACCGCCGTCGCTCCTCCCCGGGCCGCCCGGCGGGCCGTCACCCCCCGGGTCCGGCTCCGGTCGCCGGCGTCGGCACCGGTCCGCGCGCGGTCACCTGCCGCGGGATCAATCCACCGTGCGGAAAAGGTGGTTGGGGCCGCCTGACCGCCAAGGCGTGCCTGTTCGCAAGGTCTCTGATCACCCTTCACATTCCCCACCGGGCACTGACAATCGATCGGTACGAGAGGGCGCGGCCTCTGCGCGCGAACGGCCGTGGAAACGTAAGCTGTGCCACGTCACACGGACCGGGCAGCGGGGATGAACATGGCGATGATGCGCCTGAGGCGCGAGGACCCGCGCGTCGTCGGCTCGTTCAGGCTTCACCGACGGCTCGGCGCGGGTGGGATGGGCGTCGTCTACCTGGGTTCCGACAAGAAGGGGCAGCGGGTCGCGCTGAAGGTGATCCGGCCCGATCTGGCGGAGGACCAGGAGTTCCGGTCGCGGTTCGCGCGCGAGGTCTCGGCCGCTCGCCGGATCCGGGGCGGCTGTACGGCGCGGCTGGTCGCGGCGGATCTGGACGCCGAGCGGCCGTGGTTCGCCACCCAGTACGTGCCCGGGCCCTCCCTCCACGACAAGGTCAACGACGAGGGGCCGCTCGGGGCCGCCGAGCTGGCCTCGATCGGAGCCGCGCTGTCGGAGGGGCTCGTCGCCGTCCACGAGGCCGGGGTCGTGCACCGGGACCTCAAGCCGTCCAACATCCTGCTCTCCCCCAAGGGCCCGCGGATCATCGACTTCGGCATCGCCTGGGCGACGGGCGCCTCCACGCTGACGCATGTCGGTACGGCGGTCGGCTCCCCCGGATTCCTCGCGCCCGAGCAGGTGCGCGGGGCGCTGGTGACCCCGGCCACCGACGTGTTCTCGCTCGGCGCCACGCTCGCCTACGCCTCGACGGCCGATTCGCCCTTCGGGCACGGCAGTTCCGAGGTGATGCTGTACCGCGTGGTGCACGAGGAGCCGCACCTGCACGGGGTGCCGGACGCGCTGGCCCCGCTGGTGCGCGCCTGTCTGGCGAAGGACCCGGAGGAGCGGCCCAGCACCCTCGATCTCTCCCTGCGTCTGAAGGAGATCGCGACCCGGGAGGCCCAGGGACTGGCGGACGCGCGTCCTCCGGCGCCGCGGTCGGCCGAGGCGGATCGTCCGACGGGGCGGCTCTCCGACACCGGTTACCCGGAGCGCACGCTGCGCCAGCAGGCCGGACCCGGTACTCCGCCGCCGCGGAACGGGGCGCCGCCCGCGCGCGGTTCGGTTCCTTCGCGGGGCGGAGCGCCGGCTCGCGGGGGCAATGCCGCTCGGGGCGGCGGGGCCTCGTCGTCGCGGTCGGGGGCCCGGCCGGCTCCCTCGCGCAACACCCGCCCCGGCAGCGGCAACCGGCCCGCGTCCCGTGGCGGGGCCCGGCGCCCGGGGCAGAGGACCACCGGAACCGGGCGGCGGCCCGCCAATCCGCGGCTGCTGCGCCAGCGGCTGTTCGTGTTCGTCGTGGTGACCCTGCTGGTCGCGCTCGGTATCGCCGTCGTCCAGGGCTGCCAGGGTCCGGCGCGCGGGCTCGGCGGCGACGACGGCGTCGTACGGCAGGAACAGCAGCACCTCCGTCCGCAGCCGGGCGACACGCTCGGGGACTGAGCCGGAGCTGAACCCTCGGCTGTGGGGAAGGTTGGCCGGGACCGCGTCAGACGTCGAGGGGGATGACGCCGAGGGGCTCGGTGGTGGGCTGCGGTGAGCCGCCGGCCGGCTCGACGGTGATCCCCACGGCGACGGCGTCGGCGGGCGATCCCTTCAGGACGTGGGAGCCGTTCGGCGCGCTGCCGGCCACCAGGCCCGCCGGGCGGACGTCACCCGCCTCGGCCGCGTACCAGAGCTCGTAGACCTTGCCCCCGGTCAGGGCGGGAAGACCGTAGGCGGCGAAGACCGCCCGCGCCTCGTCGAGGGAGACCACGACGGCGGCGGCGGTCCCGCCGGTCAGGCTTGCGGAGTGGACGGTGGCGTCGGGTGCGGTGAGGACCTCCGTGATCGCGGCGCCCGCGGTGCGGGCCTGCTGCTCGGCCAGGGCAGCCCGGGTACGCGCGTCGTCCGCCTCGACGTGCTGCCGGACGGCGATGCCGCCGAGCACGGCGGCCGCCGCGATGCTCGCGGCGAGCGCGAAGCGCAGCACCCGGTGGGAGGGGGCCCGCGAGCGGTGCGGGACCCGGTCCTGACGGGTGTGGGCGACGGCCTGAAGGGTGCGCGCACGTGCCTGCGGAGTCACCGGGACGTTCTGCACCGAGGCGCCGAGCCGGGCGGTGGCCCGCAAAAGATCGGCGGCCTCCCGCCGGCACTGTTCGCAACCGGCGAGATGGTTCTCGAACGCGGACTCCTCGGCGGGCGGCAGGGCGTACAGAACGTACGCGCCGACGGCCAGGTGACGATCCTCCTCAGGTGTCATGCGTCGGCCTCCAGACAGGCGCGCAGTCGCCGGAGCCCCGCGCGCATTCGGGACTTCACCGTTCCTTCGGGGGTGGAGAGCGCGTCGGCGACCTCGAGGTAGGTCAGGCCCTGGTAGTAGGCGAGCATCAGCGGCACGCGCTCCTGGCGGGCCAGCGCGGTGAGACAGCGGTGGAGCCGCCGCTGCTCGTCGTGGTCCTGCACGATCTCGGCCACTTCGTCGAAGGGCCGCTGCGGCTCGAGGGTGACCGTGCGGTGTTCGCGGGCCGAGCCCGCCTGCGCGGAACGCACCCGGTCCACCGCCCGGCGGTGGGCCACGGTGAGGACCCAGGCCTTCGCCGTTCCCCGCTCGGGGCTGTAGCGGTCCGCGGTGCGCCAGACCTCGATCATGACCTCCTGGGTCACCTCCTCGGCCTGCGCGACGTCCCGCAGGATCCGGCAGGCCAGTCCCATGACACTCCCGGACAGCGCGTCGTAGACGCCGGTGAACGCGTCATGGTCGCCACCCGCCACCCGGGCCAGCAGGTCCTCCACTCGGGCGTCCGGATCGAAGCTGTGCGGCAAAGCCCTGCTCCCCTCGTGCCTCGTGCTGGGTTCGGACGGCCCGCCCGCGGCGGTTGCGGAGGGAAGAGACCTGCACCGGGAGGCTCCTCACCGCTCCGGGGACGGGCCGCGCGCGGATCTCAGGTCGAGCAGGACGTGTACGGTCTTGCCGCCGATGGCGGGGACCAGCCTGATCTGTCCGCCCAGCCCGCGGATGACCCCCATGCCGAAGCCGCCGCGCTCGTCGCCGGCCGAACGGCGGTGGAGTTCGGGAAGCTCCTCGCTGTGGTCGGCGACGGCGATGTCCAGTCGGCCGTCGCGCATCGTCAGCGTCAGCTCGCAGGGACCGCAGGTATGGCGGACCGCGTTGGTCACGAGTTCGGAGACGACGAGGACCGCGTCCGGCACGCGATCGACCGGGTCGGTCGCCTTCAGCCAGCTCTCACTGACCTGACGGGCGAGGGACGGGGCCCGCCGGGAGTGCGGCAGGGCGACGGCACAACGCGCCGTCGTCGGAGGTGCCGTCGGCAGTGACGTGGTGGTGGACATGAGGGCTCCCCTGGAACGGCTCGTCGGGGACGGCTTTTGTTCGCAGGGGATTCGTAGCCGCACAGCACGCGGATGCCGCCGTGTTGTACACGAAAGCCTCAGGTTCTCACCCGGCCGGGCGAGCGGGGGTCCGCGCGTTCCTCGGGGGGTTTCCTCGGCCCTTACGCTGCCGCGGCCTTTATACCGTCCTGACATTTTTCGGCTTTGTCATCATCCGTCCCGCTTTCGGGTCCGAATCCCCCGCGTCCGGCACAGCGAGACGGGGAACGGCGTTCCTCCCGGATCCACACCACGCCATCGGCGCCACCGGTGGACGGGAGTGGCGTGACCTCGTCCCCTGTGCTCTTCGCTCGACGTTCAAGGGAGATGTGTCCGATGACCGCATTCCTTCGAGCCCGCCGTCTGGTGGCCGGAGCCGCCGCGACGGGCCTACTGGCCGGAGGGGCCGTGCTCGGCATGTCCGGTGCGGCGACCGCGGCTCCCGCTCCCGCTTCCGCCCCGACCGTGGTGACCACCGACCACGACGGTAAGTGCCACTGGGTGAAGGGCCACTGGGAGAAGAAGTGGGTGAAGGGTCACTGGGAGAAGAAGCGGGTCAACCACAAGACCTGGCACCACGGCCACTGGGACAACCACTACACCTACAAGTGGGTCTATGTTCCCGGCCACTGGGACCACCAGTGGGTCAAGGGGCACTGGGAGTGCCACCACCACTGACCGCAGCGGTGCGCGGGCGAGGGCCGAGGCATCACGCCGTCCGGCCCTCGTCCCACGATCGGATCCGGCCCTCAGGCAAGCCTCGGCCGGGTCGCGTAGAACGCGACGGCGGAGGCGGCCGCCACGTTGAGGGAGTCGATCCCGGCGGACATGGGGATGCGCACCCATTCGTCCGCCGCCCGCAGAGCGTACGTGGACAGTCCGTGCCCCTCCGAGCCCAGCATGATGGCGCTCTTCTCGAAGCGTGCCGGGTTCAGCTCGTCGAGGGGGGTCGCCTTCTCGTCCGGGGTCATGGCGAGGATGTCGTACCCGGCGTCGCGCACGACGTCGAGCCCGGCCGGCCAGGCGTCGAACCGGGCGTAGGGAACCGAGAAGACGGCACCCATCGACACCTTGATCGCCCGCCGGTACAGGGGGTCGGCGCAGTCCGGTGAGAGCAGGATCGCCTTGATGCCCAGCGCGGCGGCACTGCGGAAGGCGGCACCGAGGTTCGCGTGATCGACGAAGCCCTCGAAGACGGCGACGCGCTGACCCGCGTCGTCCGACGCTTCCAGCGGCTGGTCGCCGGCCGGCCCCGGGACGACGGTCCGGCGGGCGGCCTGGAGGAGTTCGGCGGCGGCCGGCAGCGGCTTGCGCTGCATGGAGGCCAGCGCGCCACGGTGCACGTGATAGCCGGTGACCCGTTCGGCGAGCTCCGGGCTGACGGCGTAGACCGGTGCCGGGAGCTCGTCGATGACATCGCGCATGACGTCGACCCACTTGGCGGAGAGCAGCATGGAGCGCATCTCGTACCCGGCGTCCCTGGCCCGGCGGATGACCTTCTCGCCCTCGGCGATGAACAGGCCCTCGGCGGGCTCGCGCTTGCGGCGCAGCTCGACGTCGGTCAGGCCGGTGTAGTCGCGCAGGCGCGGGTCGTCGGGGTCCTCAACGGTGATGAGATCGGCCACAGGGGTGATACTGCCTTGTCCTGGGTGTGGTGCCAACGGCTCGGAACGGTTGTGTTACCCGCGGTTACTTCGGGCTCCGCGCGCCGACGGCGACGACCGCCGCGACGACGATCACCGCCGGCGGCCTGACCTCCTGCGTACGGACCGCCTCGGCGACCGTCGCGAGCGTCGCGTCCACCCGGCGCTGGGCGGCCGTCGTGCCCTCCTGGACGAGGGCGACCGGGGTGTCGGGCGACTTGCCGTGCGCGACGAGCGTCTCGGCGATCTTCCCGATCTTGTCGACGCCCATGAGGATCACCAGGGTGCCGGTGAGCTTCGCGAGGGAGGGCCAGTCGACCAGCGACCGCTCGTCGTCGGGAGCGACATGCCCGCTGACCACCGTGAACTCATGGGCGACGCCCCGGTGGGTGACCGGGATGCCGGCCGCGCCGGGCACCGAGATCGAGCTGGAGATGCCCGGCACGACCGTGCAGGCGATACCGGCCTGCGCGAGTGCCTGGAGTTCCTCCATGCCACGGCCGAAGACGTACGGGTCGCCGCCCTTGAGGCGGACGACCGACTTGCCCTGCTTGGCGTGCTCGATCAGCGCGTTGTTGATGGCCTCCTGGGCCATGAACCGGCCGTAGGGGATCTTCGCCGCGTCGATCACCTCGACATGCGGCGGGAGTTCGGCGAGCAGGTCGCGCGGGCCCAGCCGGTCAGCGATGACGACGTCCGCCTCGGCGAGGAGGCGACGCCCGCGGACCGTGATCAGATCCGGGTCGCCGGGACCGCCGCCGACCAGCGCGACACCGGGGGTCCGGGTGCGGTGGTGGGGGGCGACGAGGGTGCCGTCGCGCAGCCCCTCGACGACCGCGTCACGGATGGCGGCGGTGTGGCGCGGGTCGCGGCCGCGGGCGTCGGTGGTGAGCACGGCCACCGTGACCCCCTCGCTGTGGCCGGTCGCCGGGGTCCAGGCGGTCGCGGCGTCGGCGTCGTCGGAGCGGACGCACCAGACGCGGTGCGCCTCGGCTTCGGCGGAGGCCCGGCCGTTCGCCTCGGGGTCGCTCGTGGCGATGAGCGCGTACCAGGCGTCGGCGAGGTCGCCGTCGGCGTACGGACGCTTCGACCAGGTGATCTCGCCCGTGTCCGCCATCGCTTCCACCGAGGGCGTCGCCCCGGGGGACACGAGGTGGATGTCGGCACCTGCCGCGATCAGCGCGGGGAGCCGGCGCTGGGCGACCTGGCCGCCGCCGAGGACGACGACCCTGCGGCCGGTGAGACGGAGGCCTACGGGGTAGGCGGGGTGTTCGGCCATGAGGGTGCGGCTCCTCGTACGGGCAGAGAGCAGAGGGTGGGCGCTGCGGCTCTGGAGCGGCCCTGACGTGCGCATTTTAGAGGTGACTTCAGCATGCGGCGGGGCCGGGGGCAGCACAAGCGCGTGCCCGCCGGCCCCTGAGCGGGCCCTACTTCTCGGTGACGCCCGCCGAATCGAACGTCGCCACCTCGTGCATCGCCCTGGCGGTGCTCTGCACCAGCGGCAGGGCGAGCAGGGCGCCCGTTCCCTCGCCGAGGCGGAGGTCGAGGTCGACCAGGGGACGCAGGCCCAGCTTGTTCAGGGCGGCCACATGACCGGGTTCGGCGCTGCGATGGCCCGCGATGCAGGCCGCGAGGACCTCGGGGGCGATGGCGCGGGCGACCAGGGCCGCGGCGCCGGCGCTGACGCCGTCCAGGATCACGGGCGTGCGCAGGGAGGCGCCGCCGAGGAGGAGGCCGACCATCGCCGCGTGTTCGAAGCCGCCGATCGCGGCGAGGACGCCGATGGGGTCCGCCGGGTCCGGCTGGTGGACCTCCAGTGCCCGGCGCACGACCTCGGTCTTGCGGGCGAGGGTCTCGTCGTTGATACCGGTGCCGCGGCCGGTGACCTCGGCCGGGTCGGCGCCCGTGAAGACCGAGATGAGGGCCGCGGACGCCGTGGTGTTCGCGATACCCATCTCGCCCGTGAGCAGCGCCTTGTTGCCGGCCGCGACCAGGTCGCGGGCCGTCTCGATACCGACCTCGATGGCCTGCTTGGCCTCCTCGCGGGTCATCGCGGGGCCGGTGGTCATGTCGGACGTGCCCGCGCGGATCTTGCGGGGCAGCAGGCCGGGGGTCGCGGGCAGTTCGGCGGCGACGCCCACGTCCACCACGCAGACCTCGGCGCCCACCTGGGTCGCGAAGGCGTTGCAGACCGCTCCCCCGCCGAGGAAGTTGGCGACCATCTGCGCCGTCACCTCCTGCGGCCAGGGGGTGACCCCCTGCGCGTGCACCCCGTGGTCGCCGGCGAAGATCGCGACGGCCGCGGGCTCCGGGATCGGCGGCGGGCACTGCCGCGACAGGCCGGACAGCTGCGCGGAGATGATCTCCAGCATGCCGAGCGAGCCCGGCGGCTTCGTCATGCGCTTCTGGCGCTCCCAGGCCTCGCCGAGCGCCTTGGCGTCCAGCGGGCGAACACTGGCGACGGTCTCGGCGAGCAGGTCGTGCGGGTCCTCGCCGGGCAGCGCGCGACGGCCGTACGTCTCCTCGTGGACGACCCACGACAGCGGACGGCGCTTGGCCCAGCCGGCCTGCATCAGCTCGGGCTCGTCCGGGAACTCGTCGACGTAGCCGACGCACAGGTAGGCGACCACTTCGAGATGCTCGGGCAGGCCCAGCGCGCGAACCATCTCGCGCTCGTCGAAGAAGCTGACCCAGCCGACACCGAGGCCCTCGGCGCGGGCGGCGAGCCAGAGGTTCTCGACGGCGAGCGCGGAGGAGTACGGCGCCATCTGCGGCTGGGTGTGCCGGCCGAGGGTGTGGCGGCCGCCGCGGGTCGGGTCGGCGGTGACGACGATGTTCACCGGGGTGTCGAGGATGGCCTCGATCTTCAGTTCCTTGAACTGCTTCGCCCGGCCCTTCGGCAGCGACTTCGCGTACGCGTCACGCTGCCGGGTCGCCAGTTCGTGCATCGCCTGCCGGGTGTCGGCGGAGCGGATGACGACGAAGTCCCAGGGCTGCGAGTGACCGACGGAGGGCGCGGTGTGGGCGGCCTCCAGGACGCGCAGCAGCACCTCGTGCGGGATCGGGTCGGCGCGGAATCCGTTGCGGATGTCCCGGCGCTCACGCATGACCTTCAGGACGGCCTCGCGCTCGGCGTCGTCGTACGCGGGCGCGGCGGGGCCGGTGGACTCTCGAACTTCTTCCACTGGGGCCGGGCTCTCTTCCTGGTCGGCGGCCCTGGTTTCCAGGTCCTCCGGGCTCTGTGCGACATCGGGGTCGATGCCGGTCTCGGGCTCCGTGTCCGGGGCCGCCGGGGCGGGAGCGGGGTCGGCGCCGCGAGGGGCGGGGACCGTGACGGTGGTCCGGGCGGCGTCCGCTTCGGCGGTCCGCCCCTGTTCCGCCACCGGGTGGGCGGTCTGCTCCTCCGTGGGGAGCACCAGGGGGTGCGGCGGGGTCGGGGCGAGGTGCGGGGTGCTGGGCACCACGCCCTCGACCGGCACGAACCGGCCCAGGGGCTGGTCCGGCGACGCCGACCCGGCCGGCCGGTCGGGCTGCTCCTGCTGGTCGGCCAAGGGGGCGGCGGGTGACGCGAGGACGGCCACCGGCTCCTGGACGAGCTGCGGGTGCGCTAGCGCGTGCTCCTGCTGCGCCGGCTGCGGGGTGGCCGTGGCGTCCACGGCCACGGGGACCGCGACCGGCACGGGCTCGGGGACGACCTGCGCGGGGATCGCCTCGACGGGCGACTCCGCCGCCGCCGGTTCCGGCTGCGGTTCCGGCGTCGGCTCCGGCTCCTGTTCGGGCTCCGCCTCCGCGAGGGCTGCTGCTGCGGGGGCGGGCTCCGACCGGCCGACCGGGGCCTCCGCCTCGGGCGCGGCTTCGACTGCGGCCTCGGGGGCGGCCTCGGCTTCGGGGGCGGCCTCGGCTTCGGCGGTCGTCCCGGGCACGGGCGCTTCCGGAATGTGAGACGCAGGGGCCGCGATGTGAGCGGCCGGGGCGAGGGTCTCGTGCGGAGTCTGCGCCTCCGGCTGCTGCTCGGGTTCCGGCAGCGGTGCCGACTGGACGTCCTGGAGCGGCTCGACGGGCTGCTCCTGAACGGGCTCGGCCTGCGGGGCGGTCGGCTCGGCGAGGGCTGCTGCTGCGGCGGCGACCTCGGCCGACGCCACGAAGGCGTCGACGAGCAGGACGGACTCGGGAGCGGCGGCGGGCGCGGGGACCTCCGGCACAGGGTTCGCCTCGGGCGCGGAGGTCGCCTCGGGCGCGGGGGCCTCGGCCACGGGGCCGGGCAACTCCTGGGCGGGTGCCGCCGGTTCGGGCACGTCAGGGATGACGGTCGCCACGGGCTCGGGGGCAGGGGCGGCTGCGGGCGCGGGAGTGGGAGTGGGAGTGGGCTCAGCGGGGGTGGGCTCAAGGACCACGACGGCGTCCGGCACGGGGACTTCGGCAGTGGTGCCGGGTGCGGGAGCGAACTCGGCGACCGGGACCGCCTCCGCCGCGGGCGCCTCGTGAGCCTGGGCCGGTGCGTCGCCGAGGCTCGCGTGAGGCTCCGCGGACTCCACGGACTCCACGGACTCCACGTGCTCCGCGGACTCCACGGGCTGCTGGGGCTCCGGCTGCTGCGGCGCCTCGACCGGGCTCGGCTGCCCGGCGTCGGCCGCCTCAGCGACGTTCTCCGCTGCGGAGTTCACGTCGGAAGCCTCCGCGGGCGCTGCCGTCTCTGCGGACTCCGCCGTCTCGGCGAGCTCCGTCACCTCGGCCGGGGCCGCCTCCTCGGCTGCCTGGGCCATGGCCGGTTCGGCCGGCGCGGTGCCCTCGGCGACGACGACCGGCTGCTCCGCGTGCGCGGACGCGGGGACCTGGGGGCCCTGGGCGGCTTCCGGCGCCTGCGCCGCGTCCACCGGCGCGTCGACGGCCGGACCGGGTGTGCCGTGCGCGGTCCCGTCGTCTCCGGAGAAGGGGACGTCGGCCGCGTGCTGCCCGGCCTCCGCGACCTCCACGGCGGGTGCCTGCTCCGCCTCCGCCATCATGGCGGCTCCGAGCAGCTCGCCGGGGTCGACGACCCCGTAGCCCTCGGCAGCCCGCGCCGACACGGGCGCCTCGCCGCCGAAGACTTCGGTGTCCTGGGGCTCCTGGGGGGCGGTCGCGGCGATCGCCTCGGTCGCCACCCGGGCGACGACGGCCTGGGCCACGCCGACCGGCTCGCGCTGCTGCGCCGCAGCGACGGCTGCCGGAGCAACCGTTTCCGCAGCCGTGGCCCCGTGCTCGACCGGCGGCTGCGCGGTGCCCCAGGGAGACGCTCCCTGCGGCGTCTCGCGCAGGTGCGGGGCGTCGAGGTACTCGGGGCCGGACGCGGACGCCCCGGTCTGTCGTACCGGCGCGCCCGCGGGGCCGCGGTCGGCGAGGGAGCGGACCGGGCTCGCGGAGGCGTCGGGGATCGGCGGGCCGAGATGCAGGGGGCGGCGCGGGGCCGCCTGGGGCGCCGACGGGCCGGGCAGGCGGACCGCGCTGAGGTCGACCGAACCGCTGTCGCGGCCCGCCGTCTCGTGCGGGCCCGGCTCGTGCACCGTCTCGACGACCGGCTCCGGCGCGGGCGGCGCCACCTCGTTGCCCCACGCGCTCTGGGCACCCGGCAGCAGCAACAGGTCTTCGTCCTCGGCGGTGGTCTCGGAGAGGTAGGTGTACGCACCGTGCGCGGGGGCGCCCGGCTGTTCCACCATGCCTGCGCTCTCCGGCAGTCCCTCGCCCGGGACCTGGCCGGTGTCGGTCATGCGTACCCCTCGCCCATCGGTTAGTGCTTCTACGACCAGCTCACCCGGAGCGGCGCACCGACCGCCCCGTAGTGAAGAACGAGCGTCCGTGCCCAGCGGCACGAACGACCCGCCCGAAAAAGCGACAAAGCCATTCAGTGGCATTGTCCCGGCCGTAGTCGCGTCGCGACAGCGTGATCCGCGACGCCCCGCTGTGGACTGCGCCACGTTGCGCGTCCTCCGGTTCTGCCGTACCACACCCACCCCAAAAGGGATGCGTTTTCCGGACATTGACCGACGAAGTGCCGGGCGACCGGAAGCGGTACGACGATCGGCCAGCCTACCGCGCGCGGTACGACAACAGGATCACGGGGAGGGCGCGCCGGGTCACGATCGGCGGTCGGCAAGGTCCTGCCCGGCGCCCGCCGCACACGGGTCCCTCACGCGCCCCTCACTTGTCCCTCACTCGGCGCCCCGCCCGTCCGCAGGCTTCAGCGGGGCGACGCGCGCCGGACGATTTCCCCGGTGAGGAGGAACGCGACGCTCCGCTCCCGTTCCGTCCAGGCCCGTGTGTCGAGTTCGACGGACTGGACGAGCGAGCACTCCACGCGGTAGCCGTGCTCGGTCAGGTCGCGGCCCACGAGTTCGGCCGCGTCGCGGGTCCCGGCGTGGGTGACGATGCGCTGCGGACGGCGGTCGGCGACGGCGGAGACCACGGCCGCTCCCCCGCCGCCGACCCGTACGACGTCGGGTTCCGGCAGGTTCTCCAGGACGTGCGGGGCGGTGCCGTGGACGATCTGGAGCTGGACGCCGTGGCGGCGCGCGGAGCTGTCGGTGCGGGCGCACGCGTCGAGGTCCCGGTCGACGGCGAGGACGGCGGCGCCCGCCCGCGCCGCCTCGGTCGCGAAGGCCCCGCTGCCGCAGCCGATGTCCCAGACGAGATCGCCGACGCGCGGTCCGAGCCGGGCGAGTTGGGCGGCCCGCAGCAGCTCCGTCTCGCCCTCGCCGAGTCCGCCGCCGTACGCCTCGGCGGGCAGGGCCCAGCCGCGCGGGCCGGTGCCCGGGTCGCGGCCGGCGATCCAGCCGCTGTCCCCGGAGACGACCGGCCCGGTGGGACCGCCGATGACGATGACGACGTTGGGGTCGCGCCAGGTGTGGTCGGCGGCCTTGTCGGAGGTGACGACGCTGACCTGTTCGCGGGTGGTGCCGAGTTCCTCGCAGACGACGAACGTGCGGTGCACGCCGTCCATGAGCAGGCCGAGCTCGGCGGGGCCCGCGCCCGGGGAGGTGAGGACGGCGACCTTGGTGTGAGCGCGGCAGACGTTCACGGCGCGGCGCAGGGTGCGCCGGTGGGCGACGACCACATGGGCGTCGTCCCAGGGCATGCCGGCCCGGGCGAAGGCGGCGGCGACGGCGGAGACGGCCGGGACGACCTCGACCTCCAGGCCGAACTCGGGTGCGCGCAGGGTCCGTACGACGCCGAAGAAGCCCGGGTCGCCGTCGGCGAGGACGACCGCGGTGCCGCGGTGGCCCGCGATGCGGCGGGCGGCGAGGGAGACACTGCCGAGCCGGACGCGCTCCGCCGCGGGCGGCACCTCGGGCAGCGTCAGGTGGTGGGGGGCGCCGGCCACCAGCGTGGCGGCACCGAGGGCGGAGCGGGCCGCGGCGGTCAGCGGCGAACCGTCCCATCCGATCACCGTGACGCGGTCGGCCATCGTCGTCAGTCTCCCCCGGGGTTCACGCAGGTAGCGGGCTCCGTGAGGGTACCTGGTCGGTGGGTCACGGCAAGGGTGGTGGCACCGGCGCGGGAGTCAGTTCCAGTCGGTGTACGACGTGAAACCGCCGCTCTCCGCGAAGTGCTCCCCGGGGCCCTCCAGGTCCTCCGGGAGGAGGCTCCACACGATGTAGTCGGTGCGCACCTCATTCCACCGGCCGTCCTCGGCCCGGGCGCGCGCTATGCAGGCGCCGCGCAGCACGCCCTCGCTGATACAGCCGATCTTCTGCGCGACCTGCTGGGAGGCGGTGTTGTCGGCGGCCGTGCGCAGCTCGATGCGCTCGAACTTCTGGTCGCGGACCAGCCATTGGGCGGTGGCCAGCGCCGCCTCGGAGGCGTAGCCCTCGCCGCGCGCCCAGGGCGCGATGATGTACGACAGTTCGGTGGAGCGGACGTGCCAGTTGGTCTTGGCGAGCTGGATGACGCCGACCAGGCGCTGGGTGAGGAACTCGGTGACCGCGAGGTCGAGGCCGCGGCCCTCGGTGCGTTCGGTGGGCGCGTACTCGGTGATCCAGCGGCGGGCGGCCGCCTCGTCGTAGGGCTGGGGCACGGCCGTCCAGGCCGCGACCTGCTCGTCGTTCATCATGTCGGCCAGGGCGGGCACGTCGTCCTCGTCGAGGCGACGCAGCACCAACCGCTCCGTGCTGATGGAGATGGTGGGGAAGGTGCTCGTCATGCGCCGCTCCGTAACCTTCGATACTTCGGGGTGTGACCTGCCGACCCGTCAGGGTCCGCTGAACTGCCCAGCATGCAGCATGTGGGCCCGGAACCACACCACGGGGTCCACACCAGGTGATGGTGCGGACCCCGGGCGCAAGTGCCGGTACCCCGGCCGGTCAAGGTGTTCAGAACGAGGCGATGACGGAGCCGTCGTACTTTTCCTCGATGAACTTCTTGACCTCGGCGGAGGTGAGGAGCTCGGCCAGCTTCTTCACCCGCGGGTCGTCCTCGTTGCCGTCCTTGACGGCGAGGAAGTTGCCGTACGGGTTGTCCGTGGCGGACTCCAGGACGAGGGCGTCCGACGCGGGCTTCAGGTCGGCCTCGATGGCGTAGTTGCCATTGATGACGGCGGCGTCCACGTCGTCCAGGGAGCGCGGGGTCTGGGCCGCCTCCAGCTCCTTGAACTTGAGCTTCTTCGGGTTCTCGGTGATGTCCGCGGGGGTCGCGTCGTTGCCCACACCGGCCTTGAGGGTGATGAGCTTGTTCGCGGCGAGCAGCTTCAGGGCGCGGGCCTCGTTGACGCTGTCGTTGGGAACCGCGATCGTCGCGCCGCTCTTCAGGGCTTCGGCGCTCTTGACCTTGTGGGAGTAGAGGCCGAGCGGCTCCAGGTGGACCGTGACGACGGGCACGATGTGGGTGCCGTTCTTCTTGTTGAAGTCGTCGAGGTACGGCTGGTTCTGGAAGTAGTTGGCGTCGACCGAGCCGTCCTCCGTCGCCGTGTTCGGCGTGACGTAGTCGGTGAACTCCTTGACCTCCAGGTCCAGTCCCGCCTTCTTCGCCAGGTTGTCCTTGACGAAGTCGAGGATCTCGGCGTGCGGGGTCGGGCTCGCGGCGACGGTCAGCGGGCCGCTGGTGTCGGAGGCGGCGTCCTTGTCCGAGCCGCAGGCGGTCAGCCCCAGGGTGAGGGCGCCGACGGCGAGGGCTGCGGTGGTGAACTTGGCGGTGTTACGCACGAAAAGTGCCTTTCCTGAGGGTGTAGCGACCCGCGTGGGGTGTGCGGGGGATCTGTGGGAGCGGCCCTGGGGGGCTCAGGCGACCTTGCTGATGTCCGCGGCGGCCGGCTCCTTGGCCTTCAGGAGCCGGAGCCTCGGCGCGGGGCCCGAGCTGCCGCCGCGGCGGTGCAGGGAACGGGCCGCGTAGTCGCCGGCGAACTGGATGAGCGAGATGACGACGGCGAGGATCGCCACCGTGATCCACATCAGCTCGGTCTCGAAACGCTGGTAGCCGTAGCGGATGGCGATGTCGCCGAGGCCACCCGCGCCGACCGTGCCGGCCATGGCGGAGTAGCCGATCAGGGCCACGATCGTGGTCGTGGTGCTCGCGATGAGCGAGGGCAGGGACTCCGGCACGAGGACCTTGCGCACGATCGTCCAGGTGTTGCCGCCCATCGCCTGCACGGCCTCGACGAGTCCGCCGTCCACTTCGCGGACGGCCGTCTCGACCAGGCGGGCGAAGAACGGGATGGCCCCGATGGCGAGCGGCACGATCGCGGCCTCGCGGCCGATGGTCGTCCCGGTGATCGTGCGGGTGAAGTTCATCAGCGCGACCATCAGGATGATGAACGGCAGCGAGCGGGCGATGTTCACGACCTGCCCGATCACCTTGTTGGCGGCCAGGTTCTGCAGCAGGCCGCCCCGGTCGGTGAGGACCAGCAGGACGCCGAGCGGGAGACCGCCGACGACGGCGATGAGCGTGGACCAGCCGACCATGTAGAGGGTGTCCCAACACGCCTGTGACAGCAGGGGCTGCATCTCGGACCAGGTCACTTGGCACCTTCCTTCAGCAGCACGGACTCCTGGGCCGCGTCGGCGGTGTCGGCCGCGTGGTCGACGATGTCGATCTGGAGGCCCTGTTCGCGCAGGAAGCCGATCGGCACCACGTTGTCCTCGTAGCGGCCGGGCAGTTCGATGCGCATGCGGCCGACCTGGAGCCCGCCGACGGTGTCGATGGCGGCGCCGAGGATCGAGATGTCGATGTTGTAGGTGCGCGACAGCTGGGAGATGACGGGCCGGGTGGCGGCCTCGCCGTGGAAGGTGACGTCGACGACCGTGCGGTCCTCGCCGGTGGCGTCGCCGCCGACCGGGAAGAGCGCGCCGGCCAGCTCGGAGCCGGGGGTCGCGAGCAGCTCGCCGACCGTGCCGGACTCGACGACGCGGCCGTTCTCCATCAGCGCGGCGGAGTCGCAGATCGACTTCACCACGTCCATCTCGTGCGTGATGAGCAGGACGGTCAGGCCCAGCTGCCGGTTCAGGTCGCGCAGCAGCTGGAGGATGGAGCGGGTGGTCTCCGGGTCGAGGGCACTGGTGGCCTCGTCGGAGAGCAGCACCTTGGGGTCGCCGGCGAGGGCGCGGGCGATGCCGACGCGCTGCTTCTGACCACCGGAGAGCTGGGCCGGGAAGGACTTCGCCTTGTCGGCGAGACCGACCAGGTCGAGCAGCTCCAGCGCCTTGCGGGAACGTTCCTGTCCCGAGATGCCGAGGATCTCCAGGGGCAGTTCGACGTTGTCCTGCACGGTCCGTGAGGACAGCAGGTTGAAGTGCTGGAAGACCATGCCGATCCGGCTGCGCGCCTGCCGCAGCTCCTTGCCGGCCCGGGGTCCGCGCCCGGCGAGCGCGGTGAGGTCCTGTCCGGCGACGGTGACCGTGCCGGCGGTGGGACGCTCCAGGAGGTTGATGCAGCGGATGAGCGAGGACTTGCCGGCGCCGGACTGGCCGATGACGCCGTACACCTCGCCTTCGCGGACGTGGAGATCGACGCCGTCGAGGGCGGTGACCTCACGGCCGCGCGAGCGGTAGACCTTCGTGAGGCCCGTGGTGGTGATCACGTGGAATTCCGTCACTGTCGAGTGCGCGGGCGTGGGTGTGCCCGGGCGCACGGGTGCAGGCTGTCAGGGACGCGACACGGCTCTCGCTGTGGCGGGGAACCGGGGAGAAACATGTGCGCGGGGCGCGGCTACGTCATGTACGGCGGACTTGCGACGCACGGACATGCCACGGCGTCTCGCTTCGGGGCGCGAGCTCGGGGGTGGTGCGGGGGCCCTCTAGAAGGCGCACATTCGACACATACAACGAGCACCGGGCGTCATGGTCGCCTCGGTCGCAAGGGTGCGGCTGCTCGTAGTGGTCATGAGCATCAGTAAAGCAGACGGACGGTGCTGACCGAGACCCCGCCGTCCGCATGCCGGACAGCCGTGGACGGTGTACGGGTGCGCCCCGGCCACGCCCAGAGGTCTCCCCTCTGCCGCGCGTGACCAGCGCCGACAAGGCGGACCGGCCCTTCGTCAGGTGGTCGCGTCGAGCTCGCGACCCTGGTGCGCTGTGGCCAACGCCACGGTCCCCGGACGGCGGGCGGGTGGCCTTCGGGCACGTCCGTCCGGACTCGGCGCCGGGGCACGGGGCCGAGTCCGGGACGCCGGACACGCCGTAATAAGGTCACAGCATGCTTGATGCCCTGACGCTGGCGACCGGCGTCGCCGCGTTGCTGCTCGCCGCCTGGTGCGGCTGGGCCGCCTACCGCGACCAGCCGACGAAGGACTGGCATTTCATCGGGATGGCCGTGGTCTCCGTGCTGGCCGTGATCCAGCTGGTGGTCGGGATCGTCCAGCTGGCGCGGGGCGAGAAGCCGCAGCAGGGTACGACGATCTTCGTGGCGTATCTGCTGGGGGCGCTCGCGTGCGTTCCGGCGGCGGGGCTCATGTCACTGTCCGAGCGCACCCGCTGGGGTTCGGTGACCGCCGCCGCGGGCGCGGTGGTGCTCGCCGTGCTCGAAGTGCGGCTCTACGACATCTGGGGAGGCTGAGATGGCGGCGGTGGACGACAAGCCGGAGCGGCTCATCAGCGGGCCCGGGGTCCTGCTGGTGTGGTTCTACGGCGTGATGGTGGTCGGGGCGGTGTCGCGGTCGGCGTACCAGATCGCGACCGAGTTCGACCGGGCACCGCTGGCCTACGCACTCTCGGCCGTGGCGGGCGTGGTGTACGGATTCATCACGTACTCGCTGGTGCGGGGCGGCGAGACCGCCCGCAGGGCGGCGCAGGTGTGCTGCGCCGCCGAGCTGGCGGGGGTGCTGATCGTCGGCACCTGGACCCTGGTCGAGCCGTCGGCCTTCCCGGACTCGACCGTGTGGTCGAAGTACGGGATGGGGTACGTGTTCATCCCCGTGCTGCTGCCGCTGTCCGCCCTGTACTGGCTGCGGAAGTCCCGTACCGCTGCGCGGCCTACGCCGTAGCCGCGTACTCCCCGGCCTGCTTCTCCAGGACGATCATCATGACGCCGTCCGTGCCCTGCGAGGTGCCGACCGTCTCGTAGCCGACCCGGCGGTAGAGGCGGAGGTTGCCCTCGCTGCGGTGGCCGGTGAAGAGGCGGAACTTCTTGGCGCCGCGCTCCTCGGCCAGCGCCCCCTCGGCCGCGCGGAGCAGCCGCGCGCCGATGCCGTGGCCCTGGAGGCGCGGGTGGACGCAGAGCTTGCCGATGGCGGCGGCGCCGTCCTCGGTGAGACCGCCTCGTACCGAGCCGACCACCTCGTCGCCCAGGCGGGCCACGAAGACGCAGTCGGCGGCGAGTTCCTGCCGGACCGAGTCGAGGCTCTGGACCAGCGGGGCGATGCGGTAGTTGGCATACAGCGCGGCTTCACTCTGGAAGCACAGGTACTGCAATCTGAAGATCTGCTCGGCATCCTGCTCGGTCGCCTCCGAGATGGTCACGCTCATGCCCATGTGCGCACGCCTCCCGCTCACCTGATCGCCTGTGGTCCTTCACTCCTATCCCCGCAGTTCGCGGGCCGCAACCTCCGGCGCCAGCAAACGCCGCAGACATCCCAGACATCTGGAACGTTCCGGTCCGAGACTGCCCTGTGAGATACCCAACTCCCCCGCGATCTCGCGGTAGGTGAGGTCCCGGGGCGACAGAAGTGCCTGCAGGAGGCGGGAGCAGCGGCCGGGCAGCCGGTGCACCGCCTCGCGCAGGGCGCGGTGCCGGGCGGCGGCGAGGGCGAGCTGCTCGGGGCCGCGGTCGAGGTCGTCGGCGGGGTCGCTGTCGTACGGCTGCTCGCGGCGGGTCGTACGGCGGGTGCGGCGGACCTCGGCGCGGACGGCCCTGCGCAGCCAGCCGTGAGGATCGTGGGGCGGGCCGTCGGTGGCGAGGTGCTCCAGCAGGCGGAGCCAGACCGCCTGTTCCAGATCGCCGGGTTCGGTCCCGGTGGCATGGGCCTCGGCGGAGGCCTCCGCGGTGAGCAGCGGGCGCAGGGTGGTGAGCAGGTCGTGCGTCATATGCCACACGATGCGGCCGCCCGGGCGGCTGGTTGCCCGGGCGGCCGACTGTCACTCCAACGGGGACTCAGCCGTTGACGAAGTCCGCGCGGGCCAGCACTCCGGTGTCCGGGTTGTCCGTGAAGACACCGTCGATGCCGGTCGCGAAGTAGGTGCGGAACGCGCCGAAGGAGTCACCGTAGGCGTCCGCGTCCGTGCCCTTGCGGAAGCTGGTGGGCAGGAAGGGGTTCTCGTTGCGCATGGTGTACGGGTGCAGCACCAGGCCGACCGCGTGGGCGTCCTTCACCAGCGTGGTCGGGGTGGTGAGGTTGCCGGCCGCGTCCTTCGGGATCACCAGGTCGAGGGTCGGTCCGATGCCCTGGGCGTAGCCCGCGATCTCCCGGAGGCCCGCCCGGGTGACCAGGTCGGCGACCGTGCGCGGGTCGCCCGCCTCGACGAAGTCCCAGGGGCGCGAGCTCGCGCCGGACAGCAGCACCACGAGGGGGTTGTCGACCAGCTTGTTCAGACGCTGGATACTGCTCGGCTCGAAGGACTGCACGATGACCGGCGAGTTCTTGCGGTCCTTGCCGTACTTGTGCAGCAGCTTCGCGACCCGCTCCTCCAGACCCAGGCCCAGCTTGCGGAAGTAGGTGGGGTGCTTGGTCTCGGGGTAGATCCAGACCTGCCTGCCGCGCTTGCGGGTCTGCTCGTCCTGCCACTTCAGGACTTCCTCGAAGGTGGGAATCTCCCAGCGGCCGTCGTAGAGCGTGTTGTGCGGGCGGTTCGCCGGGATGCGCTCGACGGCGCGCAGGGTCTTCAGCTCGGCGAGGGTGAAGTCCTCGGTGAACCAGCCGGTCGTGGAGACGCCGTCGAGGACCTTCGTGGTCCTGCGGCCGGCGAACTCCGGATGGTCGGCGACGTCCGTGGTCCCGCCGATCTCCGGCTCGTGACGGCACACCAGGTGGCCGTCCTTGGTGGGGACGAGGTCGCCCGCCTCGACGATGTCGGCGCCCAGGTCGAGGGCGAGCTGGTACGAACCGAAGGTGTGCTCCGGCCGGTAGCCGCTGGCCCCGCGGTGACCGATGATCGTCGGCACGGGCAGGCTCTTCAGGCCCTTGCCGGAGCGGGACGAGTCGGCGGCTCTCGCCGTGCCCGACAGGCCGAGGACCGTTCCGGTGGCACCGAGCACGGCGGCGCCGAGGAGCGCCCGCCGTCCGGTTCCGCCCGCGCCCGCCTGCTGGTTCGACTCCTGCTTGCCCTGCGTGCCCATGAGGGGCCTCCTGCCGTCGGCTCGTCCGTGCGGCCCGATCGTAAGGGCGTGGACATGACCGTCGGGAGACCTCGGTCCTAACACGCGGGTGACGGGGGATGGCATGTGCCGTACGGCCGTCCGGCCGGTTCCGCGCGGTAGTTCACCGCGTTCCGGGCAGATGACAAGAAGGCGAGGATGCCGCCGTACAGGTAAACGTACGTCAACAGTGCGTAAGACCTGGGTGACCCGATGTGCGTCACCCCCGGCGCCGCGAGTATCGTCCTCACCTGCACAGACTCATACCGTTTTCCCTTGACATCGGAGGGCTCGTTGTCCCGCTTCGTGCTCATCAAGGCAGTACTCGGACCGGTCATGCGCCTGATGTTCCGCCCCCGGGTCGAGGGCGCGGAGCACATCCCTGGCGACGGCCCCGTCATCCTGGCAGGCAACCACCTCACGTTCATCGACTCGATGATCCTTCCGCTCGTGTGCGACCGGCAGGTCTTCTTCATCGGCAAGGACGAGTACGTCACCGGCAAGAGCCTCAAGGGCCGGCTCATGGCCTGGTTCTTCACCGGGGTCGGCATGATCCCGGTGGACCGCGACGGCGGCCGCGGCGGTGTGGCGGCGCTGATGACCGGGCGGCGGGTGCTGGAGGAGGGGAAGGTCTTCGGCATCTACCCCGAGGGCACCCGGTCGCCCGACGGCCGGCTGTACCGGGGGCGGACCGGTATCGCCCGCCTGACGCTGATGACCGGGGCGCCGGTCGTTCCCTTCGCGATGATCGGCACGGACAAGCTGCAGCCGGGCGGGGCGGGGATGCCCCGGCCGGGGCGGGTCACCGTCCGGTTCGGCGAGGCGATGGAGTTCTCCCGGTACGACGGGATGGACCGGGACCGGTACGTACTGCGGGCCGTGACGGACTCGGTGATGACCGAGGTCATGCGGCTGTCGGGGCAGGAGTACGTGGACATGTACGCCACCAAGGCGAAAGCCGCGTAGGCCTCCGGCGGTCGGCTGTTCTCGGGTGCGGGTGCGTTGAGGTTTTTGCGCAGTTCCCCGCGCCCCTGAGAGGTTCTCCGCGGGCTGACGCTCGGGGGCGGGTGCGGGTGCGTTGGGGGTTTTGCGCAGTTCCCCGCGCCCCTGAGAGGTTCTCCGCGGGCTGACGCTCGGGGGCGGGTGCGGGTGCGTTGGGGGTTTTGCGCAGTTCCCTGTGCCCCTGAACGGGTTTGTTCTAGGGCGTGTTCTCCAGGTGCTGTCCTCTGAGCAGGAACCACGCCGCCAGCGCTGTCGCCAGTAGGACGGCCGCGCCCGCTCCGGACGCCACGGTCAGGCCGTCGACGAACGCCTCTCGGGCCGACGACAGCATCTCCTCGGCCGCGGCCGGCGACATGTGCCCCGCCGCCTCCACCGCGCCGCCCAGTGATTCGTGCGCCCCTTCCGGTGTGCCCGCCGGGGCCGCGAAGCCCCGGTACACGCCCGTCACGATCGAGCCGAGTACCGCGATACCGAGGGCCGCGCCGAGTTCGTACGCCGTCTCGGACACCGCGGACGCCGCTCCCGCCTGGTCCTTGGGCACGGAGCCCAGGATGACGTCGGCGGTCACCGTGAAGGAGAAGCCCGCTCCCACCCCGACCAGCAGCAGGGCCACGCCCAGCACGGGGTAGGCCGTGGACTGGCCGATCGTCGTCAGAGCGGCCAGCGCGAGACCGATCGCCGCGAGGCCGCCCGAGACGACAGCCCGTACCGAGAGGCGGCGGGCCGCCCGGCCCGCGATCAGTCCGGCCACCACCGCGCCGACGGCGGCGGGCAGTTCGGCCAGACCCGCCTCCAACGGGCGCCTGCCCTGGACGAGCTGGAGGTACTGGGAGAGGAAGAACACCAGGCCGGACAGGCCCAGGATGGTCAGCAGGTCGGCCAGGACCGCGCCGCTGAAGCCGCGGTTGCGGAACAGGCGCATGTCCAGCAGGGGCGCCGGCAGGGTCAGCTGGCGGCGGACGAAGCCGTACAGCGCGGCCGCACCCGCCAGACCCGTGCCGAGCGAGATCCCGGTGAAGCCGTGCGTGGCGGCCTCCTTGACGGCGTAGACGATGCCGATCATGCCGACCAGGGACAGCAGCACGCTGGGCAGGTCCCACGGGCCGGGGTTCGGGGTGCGGGACTCCGGAAGCGTCCTGATTCCGACGACGACCAGGACGACCATCACGGGCAGGTTGATGAGGAAGACCGAACCCCACCAGAAGTGTTCGAGGAGGAAGCCGCCCACGATGGGGCCGACCGCGGTACCCGCGGAGGCGGTCGCGCCCCAGATGCCGACCGCGAGGCTGCGCTCGCGCGGGTCGTGGAAGAGGTTGCGGATCAGGGCGAGGGTGGCGGGCATCAGGGTCGCGCCGGCCACGCCGAGCAGGGCCCGGGCCGCGATCATCGTCTCCGGGGTCGTCGCGTAGGCGTTGAGGACCGATATCAGCCCGAACGCGGTGGCGCCCATGAGCAGGATCCGCTTGCGGCCGATGCGGTCGCCGAGGCTGCCCATCGAGACGAGCAGACCGGCGATGACGAAGGAGTAGACGTCGCCGATCCAGAGGAGCTGGGTGCCGGAGGGCTCGAGGTCCTCGCTGATGTAGGGGGTCGCGAGACCGAGGACGGTCGCGTCGACGGCCACCAGCAGCACGGCGAGCACGAGGACGGAGAGCGCGAGCCAACGGTCCGGTCGCTTCACCGCCCCGGTCGTGGTCGCCGGCCGCAGGGTGCTGGTCATGATTCCTCTATCTGTGTTGCCGAACTCTGTGGTGCGGGGTTCTGTGGTGCGGGGCTGTGGGGTGCCTGACCTGGTCTCAGCGCGCCGCCGAGCAGCAGCTCGGCGATCATGTGCTGGAAGTCCTTGGGGGCGCCCTTGCCGCTCTGCACCATCCAGGCGCCGGAGGCCAGCAGGCCGAACAGCGCCTCGGTGAGCCAGGCGGGCGTCAGGTCGATGCGGAACTCGCCGCTCAGTTGTCCGCGCCGGAACAGGTCCGAGATCCGGTCGTCCAACCGGGTCCAGCCGTGGTGCAGTTCCTCGCCCTCGAACAGCTGGTTCTCGGTGTAGAGGAAGGCGAGCAGGCCGGCGGCCGGTTCGATCTCCCGGACGAGCCGGCGTGCGGCGTCGGGCGCGGGGCCCTCGTCCAGCCGCGCCGCGTCCAGAGCGGTCTCGCACTCCGCGATGCCGAGGGCCTCCAGGGCCCGCACCAGCGCGTCGCGGCCGGCGAAGTGACGGTGCAGTGTGGCCCGGCTGATCCCGGCCGCCTTGGCCACCTCGTCCATCGTCGCCGTGGATTTGCGGGTCAGCAGGGCCGCGGCTCCGCGCAGCACTTGATCACGATCGACAGCCATGAGACAAGACTAACCCAGATGAGACACAGATGTCTCATCCTGGGCGTGCGTGAGTCACGCGGGGCGTGCTCACTCAAGCGTGCTCACTCGGGCGTGCTCACTGCTGGGCCGGACGGTCCGGCGGGTGCCTCAGTGCCAGGGCAGGCTGCCGCGCCGCTCCCAGTACGCCCGCGGCTCCTCCGCCAGCCCGGCCAGCCGGTCCACCTGATCGTCGTCGAGGTCCACGACCGCCGCGTGCAGGTTGGAGGCGAGCTGGGTGGCGGTCGCCGCGCCGGAGAGGACGACGCCGGCCCAGGGCTGCCGCAGGATCAGCGCGAGGGCGACCGCGTCGCAGCCGAGCGACGTCTGTGCCGCCACGGCCTTCAGGGCGTCCGGCGCATGCGGCTGGGCGAGGCGCCCGTTGGCCATGCCCTCCTTCACGATCACCGTGAGCCCGGCGTCATGGGCCTCGGCGAGGGCGGGGCCGGCCGAGGTCTCCAGCGCGTTGTACGTCGACTGGACGGTACGGAAGAGGGGCTCGCCGTCGACCGTCACGGCGAGGGCGGCGCGGATGGCGTCGGCCTGGGCGGGGCCGCTGGTGGAGAAGCCGACGGTGAGGCCCTGCGCGGCGGACTCGGCCAGCTTCGCGTGGAGTTCCTTGTCGGTGAGGGCGGGACTGTCCGGGGTCACCGAGTGGATCTGGTAGAGGTCGAGCCGGTCGCCGAGCAGTTCCGCCGTCTCGGCGCGCTGCCGTTCGTACGTCGGGAGCCCGTGGTCCTTGACCTCGTGCCGTTCCGCGTCCGTGGTCCAGTCGGCGGTGTAGGTGTAACCCCACTTGCTGCCCACCACGAGGTCGTCCGCGTCGGGCCTGGCCTTGAGCCAGTCGGCGAGGAACTCCTCGGAACGGCCGTAGGAGCGGGCCGCGTCGAAGTAGCGGACGCCCTGGGCGTAGGCGGCGTCGAGGAGTTCGTGGGTGCGGGCGCGCAGCGATGCGACGCTGCGGTCCGCTCCGAGGTCGGTTTCCCGGCCGAGGTTGATGTAGCCGGGGCGGCCGACTGCGGCGAGGCCCAGTCCGAGGTGGCAGGTGGGGGTCGTCGCTGTGGCCAGTCGGGCGAAGGGCATCGCGGGCTCCGTTGGTCGGCTGCGGTACGGCTTGCGACCAACGTAGTCCGTCGTGACCTTCGGTGAGGGCGGGGCGCCTCGGAGCCCGGGAGGTCACGGCCGGAGGTGGCGGCGGGGGCCGGGGGGGGGGGGGGGGGGCGCGGGGGGGCGGGGGGGGCGGGGGGGGGGGGGGGGGGGGGGGGGGGGGGGGGGGGGGTGCGGGGGGTGCGTGGCTTGTCACGCGGTTCCCCCGCACCTCTCAGGGCGCTGCCCTCAGCGCTTGTCCTTGGCCGTGGCCCACGCGTGCTGAGCTGCCACGTCCGCCTTCACCTCGGCGAGCTGGATCGCCACCGCGCTGGGCGCCGTACCGCCGCGGCCGTCGCGGGAGGCGAGGGCGCCGGGGACGTTGAGGACGGAGCGCACCTCGGGGGTGAGGTGGGCGGAGATCTTCGCGAACTGCTCGTCGGTGAGGCCGTCGAGCTCCTTGCCGTCGGCCTCGGCGACTTTGACGCAACTGCCGGCGACCTCGTGCGCGACCCGGAACGGCACGCCCTGCTTGACCAGCCACTCGGCGATGTCGGTGGCGAGCGAGAACCCGGCCGGGGCCAGCTCCTCCATGCGCTCGCGGTGGACGGTGAGGGTGGCGACCATGCCGGTGAAGGCGGGGAGCAGGACCTCGAGCTGGTCGCAGGAGTCGAAGACCGGCTCCTTGTCCTCCTGGAGGTCACGGTTGTAGGCGAGCGGCAGGGCCTTGAGGGTCGCCATGAGACCGGTCAGGTTGCCGATCAGGCGGCCCGACTTGCCGCGCGCCAGCTCCGCGATGTCGGGGTTCTTCTTCTGCGGCATGATCGACGAGCCCGTGGAGAACGCGTCGTGCAGCGTCACGAAGGAGAACTCCTTCGTGTTCCAGATGATGATCTCCTCGGAGATCCGGGAGAGGTTCACGCCGATCATCGCGGTGATGAAGGCGAACTCGGCGACGAAGTCGCGGGACGCCGTGCCGTCGATGGAGTTGCCGACGCTGCCGCGCTCGAAGCCGAGGTCCTCGGCCACCGCCTCCGGGTCCAGACCGAGGGAGGAACCCGCCAGGGCACCGGAGCCGTACGGCGACACGGCGGTGCGGTCGTCCCACTGACGCAGGCGTTCCGCGTCCCGGGACAGCGACTGCACGTGGGCGAGGACATGGTGGGCGAAGAGCACCGGCTGGGCGTGCTGGAGGTGGGTGCGGCCGGGCATCGCCACGTCCGGGTGGGCCTCCGCCAGGCCGATCAGGGCGTCCTGGAGTTCGGCGATCAGGCCGCCGAGGATCCGGGCGTGGTCGCGCAGGTACATCCGGAAGAGGGTGGCCACCTGGTCGTTGCGGGAGCGGCCCGCGCGCAGCTTGCCGCCCAGGTCGGCGCCGAGGCGTTCCAGGAGGCCGCGCTCCAGGGCGGTGTGGACGTCCTCGTCGGCGATGGTGCCCACGAAGGAACCGTCGGCGACGTCCGCCTCGAGCCGGTCGAGGCCGTCGATCATCCGGGTCAGCTCGTCCTCGGTGAGCAGGCCCGCCTTGTGCAGCACGCGCGCGTGGGCACGCGAACCGGCGATGTCGTAGGGCGCGAGGCGCCAGTCGAAGTGGACGGAGGCGGACAGCTTCGCCAGTGCCTCGGCGGGACCGTCGGCGAAACGGCCGCCCCAGAGCCTTACGTCACCGCTGTTGCTGCTCACTTGCGTTGCTCCTCACCACTGCGCTGCGCTCCACGTCCTGCATGAGTATGCAGTGCCATGCATGATTCGTCAATTCAGCTCCGGGCGGCCGCCCGGTTCCGGATCCCGAGAAGTTTTTGAAGGGAGTTTGAACAACAGCAACCGCTTACCCGTACTCACGACTGAACGCCGGCGCCGCGTTTGTACACCCACTCCTGACCCAAGTGAGGCATCCGCATGTCCAGGGCTCTTCCGAAGTACAACAAGCGTCGCGTGGTGGTCATCGGCGCGGCCGCCGCTCTGGCACTGTCCGGCGCGGTCGTCGTCAACTCCGCCCTCGCCGGGGAGTCGTCCAAGAGCAGCGGCTCGACCAACGCCAAGACGCTCGCCAGCCCCGGCACCATCTCGTGCCCGGACGTGGCCTCCCAGCTTCCCGCGATCCCCGCCTCCGCGCAGGCCGAGGTCGACCGCAACCTGGCCCTGCTGCAGACGCAGATCGCTGAGGCCAACAAGCGGCTGGTCGACACCGTGGGCCAGGGCGGGGCGAACTTCGTGCAGAACGCGATCCTCGGCCCGCTGGAGGGCAAGCGGGTCTCCACGATCGACCGCATCGCCATCTCGATCGGCCGCCAGGGCACCAAGCCGCAGGGCCTCGACGCGCTCGCACCGTGCGCCCTCGACGCGGGCGGCGTCGCGGACACCGGTGAAAACGCCGGCGACGACGCCGCCGCGGGCGACGAGGCCGAGGCCACGCCCGGCGCGGAGGAGACCGCCGCCGAAGGAGCGGACGGCGGCGCGGCGGAGACGGGCGACGACACCGGCGCCGACGCGGCCGGCGTGGGCACCATCAGCTGCCCGGACGTCGCCTCGCAGCTCCCCGCGATCCCCGCCACCGCGCAGGCCGAGGTGGACCGGAACCTTGCGCTGCTCCAGACGCAGATCGACGAGGCCAACACCCGCCTCCAGAACACGGTCGGCCAGGGTGGCGCCAACTTCGTGCAGAACGCGATCCTCGGCCCGCTGGCGGACAAGCGGGTCTCCACGATCGACCGCATCGCCATCTCGATCGGCCGCAAGGGCACCAAGCCGCAGGGCCTCGACGCCCTGGCCGCCTGCACGTTGAACAAGTGACGTGACAGGCACGGTGGCCGCCCCGAGAAGATCCGGCCGGGGTGGCCGCCGTGGCGTGTGCACACCCCACCTGTTTTCTTTTTTCCTTAGACACGCGAAAGGCTTTCCCGGATAATCGTTAGACATGGGAAAGACCTACGAGCGCATCGACGGCAGACTCCGCACGTTCATCGAGGAGCAGCCCCTCTTCTTCACCGCGACCGCCCCGCTGTCCGGCGACGGCACGGTGAACCTCTCCCCCAAGGGCCTCAAGGGCTCGTTCGCCGTTCTCGACGAACTCACCGTGGCCTACCTCGACTTCGCCGGCTCCAACGCGGAGACCATCGCGCATCTGCGGGAGAACGGCCGGATCACCCTGATGTGGTGCGCCTTCCAGGGGCCGCCGAACATCGTGCGGGTGCACGGCCGCGGGGAGCCCGTCTTCCGCGACGACCCCCGCTTCCCGGAGCTCCTCGCCCGCTTCCCGGACCTGGACCCGACCCCGCACGGGCTGCGCGCGATCATCGTCGTGCACGCCGAACTCGTACGGGACACCTGCGGGTACGCGGTGCCCTTCATGACGTACGACGAGGAGCGCGAGCTGCACGCCAAGCGGTTCGCGCGGGAGGACGACGAGTCGCTCAGCGCCTACTTCGCGAAGAAGGAGTACATCGCCACGAGCATGGACGGACTGCCCGGACTGCCGTTGCCCCTGAGTCCGATTTGACGTGCATATACTTTCTGTACAGACAGTCAACACTTGGGCCTCTTGGGGGATTTGACGGAATTCCCCCTTCCGCCGCACTCGTCCCCTAGCGTGGCTCACGCCCGCGCGCTCTCGCGCCGGCGCGACCACATGGGGGAAACATGTTCCGACCCGCACGCGAACCACAGAGCAAACGCCATGTCCGCTCCTCGTTCTACGTCATCGGCGAGGGCATCCTCGCCGAGTCCCGGGACGGCGGCCCGGTGGAGCCGCTGGCCGCCTCCACCGTGGCGGACCTGCGCAAGTTCCGCTTCTCCCGGCTGGGCCCCCGCTCCCGGCCGGCCCAGCAGCTCGACCGGAACGCCCGCACCGAACTGGCCAAGGCGATGACGGACCCCGAGCGGGACCACCCCGACCAGCCGGGGGTCCCGTCGGGGTTCACCTATCTCGGCCAGTTCGTGGACCACGACCTCACCCTGGACGCCACCGCGGTGCGCCTGGAGGACGAGATCACGGTGCGCCAGCTCCTCCAGGGCCGCTCCCCGGCCCTCGACCTCGACTCCCTCTACGGCCTCGGGCCCACCCACCGCTTCGACCGCCGGTTCTACGAGGACGACGGCCTCCGGCTGAAGTCCGGCACGACCCAGGGCATACCGAACGACCCGTCCATCGTGGGCCGGCCCCTCACCGGGTTCGACCTGCCCCGGCAGGGCACGGGTTCGCTGAAGTCCGAACGGCGCCGGGCGCTGATCCCGGACCCGCGCAACGACGAGAACCTGGTCGTCGCCCAGGTCCACGCCGCCTTCATCCGGTTCCACAACCGGGTGGTGGCCGACCTGGTCGGCAAGGGCGTGTCGAGCGCGGTCGTCTTCGAGTCGGCACGCGAGACGGTCGTCAAGCACTACCAGTGGATGCTGCGCCACGACTTCCTGCGCAGGATCGTCGACCCCGAGATCGTCGAGGACGTGTTCGACAGCGGCCGCCGGGTGTTCGAGCCCTCGCCGGGCGAACACGACCTGCCGACCATGCCGATCGAGTTCTCCGTGGCCGCCTACCGGCTGGGACACAGCATGGTCCGGGGCCGCTACAACTGGAACCGGATCTTCGACCGCGGCCGGGGCACGCTCGAGCTCGTGTTCCAGTTCAGCGGCACCAGTGGCACCCTGTCGCCGCCTCCCGCCGACCCGGCGGACCCGGAGTCGGGAGACTTCGAGCGCCTGCCCACCAACTGGATCGCCGACTTCCGCCGACTGTTCGCCTTCCAGGAGGCGGTGCCGGAGCGGACCGACCTCCTCGTGCCCGAGGCGCAGTTCAACCTCGCCAAGCGGATCGACACCCTGCTGGTCGACCCGCTCGCCGACCTGCCGCTCGGCTCCTTCGGCGGACGCGGCCTGCCGAAGCCCGCGCAGGCCGAGCTGAACCTCGCCTTCCGCAACCTCACCCGGGCCTCGATGCTGCGGCTCGCCACGGGGCAGCAGCTGGTCGAGCACTTCATCGACCGCAAGGTCGACGTGGAACCGCTGACCGCGGCCGACATCGCGCAGGGCGGCGGTGCACAGCTCTCCGGCGAACTCGCGGAAGCGGTCGCCCAGCACACCCCGCTGTGGTTCTACATCCTGCGGGAGGCCGAGGTGAGGGGCGACGGCAAGCTGACCGGCGTCGGCGGCCGCATCATCGCCGAGGTGTTCCACCGGGCCATCGAGGGCAGCCGGCACTCCATCGTGCGCGACCCGTTCTGGCGTCCCTTCCTCAGCCCGGTCGAGGAGCGCAACTCCCAGGACGTGTTCGAGATGACCGACCTGCTGCTGTACGCCTTCGAAGGACGGGCCGACCAGCTCAACCCGCTGGGTCCGGTGACCTGAGCGGCCGGTGCGGGTGGGCCGGCACCCCGCACGGTCGGCCCACCCGGCCTGCCGGTGCCGCCACCCGCGCTTAGCGTCTGATCATGCGCCCTCGTGTCGTCGCCACCGCCCTCGTCTGCGCGTCCCTCGGCCTGCTCGGTGCCGCTCCGGGCACCGGGGCCGCCCCGCCGCTGCCCGCGCGGATGGCGGACACGGGCGGCGGCACCCAGCTGATCACCGCCGTGGCCCCGCGGGCCGGTGCCACCTCGGGCACGCTCACCTGGTGGGACCGGGTGAACGGCCGCTGGGTGCCGGCCGGTTCCACGCCGGCCCGGTTCGGCGCGAAGGGCCTGGTCGAGGGCGCCTCGCGCCGACAGGGCACGAACACGACACCGACGGGCCTGTACGGCCTCCCCTACGCCTTCGGCATCCGGCCGGCGCCGCCCGGGACGTCGTACACCTACCGACCGGTGCGCCAGGACTCCTGGTGGTGCCAGGACAACAAGTCCCGCGCCTACAACCGGTGGACCGAGCCGCGCCCCGCGGACTGCCGCGCGGCCGAGTCCGAGCACCTGGTCACCTACCGCACCCAGTACGCGCACGCGCTGGTCATCGGCTTCAACTACGGCACACCGGTGCGCGGCCGAGGGGCGGGGATCTTCCTGCACGTCGACGGGCGCGGGGCGACCGCCGGTTGCGTGTCGGTCCCGGCGGGGGCGATGCGGCGAGTGCTGGCGTGGGCCCGGCCGGGGAAGCGACCGCACATCGCGATCGGCACGACGGACGGGCGGACGGCGATCACCCGGTATTGAGCGGCCTCGCGACGATCGCCGGTGGTCGCGTCCGGTGACGGTCTGCGGGAATCGCTGAACACTCCGCCTCCTCGGCCCGTATCTGAGGGCCAAGGGTCCGTATCCACGGAGGAACAGTGACCACGACGATCGCCGGCGGCCGTGCCGCCCGCCGCCAGACGATGCGCCGCATCCGCCCGCGCCGCTCCCCGGCCGTCCCGTTGCTGCTCGCCGTATGGGCGGGCGCGGCGGGTGTGCTGTGGCTGTGGTGGGCCAACACGCCGAACATCGCGGACGACAACAGCAAGATCCTCAACGCGGGACGGATCACCGGGCTGCTCGCCGGGTACCTGATGGCGCTCGTGGTGCTGCAGATGGCACGGGTGCCCGCACTGGAGCGGCGGGTGGGCTCGGACCGGGTCGCTCGCTGGCACGCGATGAGCGGCCGGTACACGCTCTGCCTGGTCTTCGCGCATGTGTTCCTGATCATGTGGGGATACGCGCTCCAGGCCGGCAAGACGCTGGGGGACATCGTCCAGCAGACGATCGACTCCATCAACCAGCTGCCGGACATGGGCAAGGCGGCGATCGGCACCGGTCTGTTCCTGCTCATCGGGCTGGTGTCGATCGGACCCGTGCGCCGCCGGATGCCGTACGACACCTGGTACCACATCCATCTGATGACGTACGCGGCCGTGTTCCTGACGTTCTGGCACCAGATCACCACCGGGAACGACTTCGCCATCGAGCCGACCGCGAAGACCGTCTGGTACGCGCTGTACGGCTCGGTCACCGCGCTGGTCGTCTGGTACCGCGTCATCGTCCCGGTCCGGCTGAACCTGCGGCACCGGCTGCGCGTCGAGGCGGTCATCGAGGAGACGCCGGGCATCGTGTCGGTGCTGATCGGCGGGCGCAAGCTGCACCGGATGGGCGCGGAGGCCGGGCAGTTCTTCCGGTGGCGGTTCATGGCGCCGGGGATGCGGTTCAGCTCCCACGCGTACTCGCTGTCGGCGGCCCCCCGCCCGGACCTCCTGCGGATCACCGTCAAGGCGATCGGCGACCACAGTGCGGCGCTGCGTGAGCTGCAGCCCGGCACGAAGGTGTGGGCCGAGGGTCCGTACGGTGCGATGACGGCGTCCCGGCGCAGCCGCGGCAAGGTGCTGCTGGTGGCCGGCGGGGTCGGCATCACGCCGATGCGGGCGCTGTTCGAGACGCTGCCGGGCGCGGCCGGTGACATCACCCTTCTCTACCGGGCCAACAGCACTCAGGACCTGGCGCTGTGGGACGAGCTGGCGAAGATCGCCGACGAGCGCGGGGCGCGGCTGATGTACGCCGTCAACAGCCCCGACGGGGAGCGCCCCGACATCTCGGCGGAGTCCCTCCAGCGGAAGATCCCCGACATCGACAGCCACGACGTCTTCATGTGCGGACCCAACGGCTTCGCCCAAGGGGTGTACGAGGCACTGCGCGGCGCCGGGGTTCCCGCCCGCCGCATCCACCACGAGTCGTTCGAGATGTGAGCGACCCGTACGCACGGGAACCTCGCCACCAACGGGAATCAGGAGCTCAGGAAGCGATGAGGAAGAGCCACCCTCTTCGGCGCGTCGTACTCGCCACCGCCGCCACCGTGTCCGGGATCGTGCTGCTGCTGTCGCTGAAGCCGTCGTCCGACCCGGGCGCCGCCCAGGCGGCTGGCGCGGGCGCCGCGGCGCAGGAAGCGGCGCAGGGCGGGTCCGGGGCGGTCGTGTCGGGGACGATGACCGGTGACGCGGCGCAGACGCAGTACGGGGCCGTGCAGGTCCGGATCACCGTCGTCAACAACAAGATCACCAAGGCTGAGGCGGTCCAGGCCCCCAAGGGCGGCACCAGCGACCAGAAGACCGCGCTGGCCGTCCCCAAGCTCAACGCCGACGTGGTCGCCAAGCAGAGCCCGGACATCGACACGGTCTCGGGCGCCACGTACACCAGCGACGGCTACAAGAAGTCCCTCCAGTCGGCGATCGACAAGGCGAACGCGAGCGCCGGTTCCGGGGCTTCCCAGGGCTCCGGCAGCGCGCAGGCCTCCGGCACCTTCACCGGGGACGCGGTCCAGACGCAGTACGGCGCCGTCCAGGTCCGCATCACGGTCGCGGGCGGGAAGATCACCAAGGCGGAGGCCGTCCAGGCCCCCAAGGGCGGCACCAGCGACCAGAAGACCGAGCTCGCCGTCCCCAAGCTCAACGCGGCCGCGGTCGCGGCCGGCAGCGCCGACATCGACACCGTCTCCAGCGCGACGTACACCAGCGACGGCTACAAGAAGTCCCTCCAGTCGGCGCTGGACAAGGCGAAGGCGACGGCGGGTTCGTCGTCCGGGTCCGGCGACGCGGGGGCCTCTTCGGGGGCCGCGCAGGCCAAGACCGTCACCGGCAGCGTCGCGCAGACGCAGTACGGCGCCGTCCAGGTCCGCATCACGGTCGCGGGCGGGAAGATCACCAAGGCGGAGGCCGTCCAGGCACCCAAGGGCGGCACCAGCGACCAGAAGACCGAGCTGGCCATCCCCAAGCTCAACGCGGCCGCGGTCGCGGCCGGCAGCGCCGACATCGACACCGTCTCCAGCGCGACCTTCACCAGCGAGGGCTACAAGAAGTCCTTGCAGTCGGCGCTGGACCAGGCCGGTGGCTGACACCGTGGCCGAGTCGGTGCCGGCCCCCGCCGTGCTGCGTCACGCCGAAGAGGTGATGGGGACCGTCTTCTCCTTCGACGTCCGCGGCGGCGAACCCGAGGCGGTGCGGACGGCGCTTGAGCAGGCGATCGCCTCGCTGCACCGGGTGAACGAGGTGTTCAGCACCTACCGCGAGGACAGCCAGGTCTCCCGGCTGGTACGCGGTGAGCTGACCGTCGAGGAGTGCGATCCGGAAGTGGCCGAGGTGCTGGAGCTGGGCGCCGAGGCGGAGCGGGTGAGCGACGGCTGGTTCAGCATGCGCTACCAGGGCCGGCTCGACCCGACCGGCATCGTGAAGGGCTGGGCCGCCGAGCGCGCGGCCCGGCTGGTCGCGGCGGCGGGCGTGAGCGGGGTGAGTGTCAACGGCGGCGGGGACGTGCAGCTGCTCGGTGTCCCCGGGCCCGAGCGGCCGTGGCGGGTCGGGGTGTCCGACCCGTTGCGCCCGGGTGGTCTCGCCGCGGTGGTCTCGGCGGCGGGAGCGGACGAACTGGCCGTCGCGACCTCCGGTACGGCGGAACGGGGCGCCCACATCGTGGATCCGCGAACGGGCCGCTCCGCGGTGACCGACCTGGTCGCCGTGACGGTGGTGACACCACAGTTGACCTGGGCGGACTGCTGGGCCACGGCCGCGTTCGCGATGGGCTCGCGGGAGGCACTGGGCTGGCTGGAGTCCCTGCCGGACGTGGAGGCACTGCTGATCACGGCGGCCGACGAGGGGCGCTGCACGGGGGGCCTGGCCGGTCGACTCGGCTGAGCCGAGTCCCGCCGACTCGGCCGAGCCATGGCCGGCCAGGGCTGGGTGACGCGTCCCCGCGCTGACGGACAGCCACCGCGCCCAGTGCTGCCGCTGGCGGCGCGTGTGGGTGCGGGACGGCGCGGGTGGGTGCGGGCGACCCGGGTGGCTGCAGGCAGCACCGGCGGATGCAGGGGACACGGGTGGCTGCGGACAGCACCGGTGGCTGCGGGCAACACGAGCCACCGCAGGCGACACAGTTCGGCGCGGTGACCAGCGCGACCGAGCTGCGACGGCGCCGGCACTTCCCCAGGGGCCCGGGGCCGTGTCGATATGCGGCTCCGCCGCGTGGCGCGACCGGTCCCCCGCTCGCCGCCCGCAGTCGGCGGACCACCCGAAGAACCCTCATGGGGCCGGTCAGCGCCCGCTCAACGACCGTCCGGGGGACGCTCAGTGGCCGGTCAGCGACCGTCCAGTGCTGCTGGTCGGTCAGCGGCCGCTCAGTGGCCGTTCTGGGCAAGGCGCAGCAGATGGTCCGCCAGCGCCTGTCCGCCCGTCGGCTCCCTGCTGATCAGCAGCAACGTGTCGTCGCCCGCGATCGTCCCGAGGATGTCCTGCAGCTCGGCCTGGTCGATCGCCGAGGCGAGGAACTGGGCCGCGCCCGGCGGGGTGCGCAGCACCACGAGGTTGGCCGACGCCTCCGCGGAGATCAGCAGCTCCTGCGACAGCCGCCGCATCCGCTCTTCCTTCGCCGACTCCCCCAGCGGTGCCCGGGGGGTCCGGAAACCGCCCTCGCTGGGCACCGCGTAGATCAGGTCGCCGTCGTTGTTGCGGATCTTCACCGCGTTGAGCTCGTCCAGGTCCCGCGACAGCGTCGCCTGGGTGACGCTCAGCCCGTCGTCGGCCAGCAGCTTCGCCAACTGGCTCTGCGACCGCACCGGTTGCCGGTTGAGGATGTCCACGATCCGGCGGTGACGCGCGGTGCGGGTCTGCGGCACGGCGGGCCCGCCCGCGCCCGGCTGCTCATGTTCCTGCGCCTGACTCATCGTCGTCTCATTCTCCGGTTCTCCGGATCGTCACTCTCCGCTCGCCGCGGCTGCGTCGAGGATTCCGGGCAGCGCCCCGAGGAACGCCTCCACCTCGTCGTCGCCGAGGTTCAGCGGCGGCATCAGCCGGACGACGTCGGGGGCGGGCACGTTCACCAGGAATCCGGCCTCCTGAGCCGCCGCCCGCACCTGGGGCGCGCGGGGCTCGGTGAGCACGATACCCAGGAGCAGGCCCGCTCCCCGGACATATTCGATCAACGAGTGGCCCGCACCCTCGATTCCGGTCCGCAACTTCTCGCTCTGCCGCTTGACGTTCTCCAGCAACCCGTCGTTCTCGATGGTGTCGAGAACGGCGAGTCCGGCGGCGCAGGCGACGGGGTTGCCGCCGAAGGTGGTGCCGTGGTGGCCGGGCTGCAGCAGCTCGGCGGCCCGCCCGAAGGCGATCGTCGCGCCCAGCGGCAGTCCGCCGCCGAGGCCCTTGGCCAGCGTCACGACGTCCGGCAGGACGCCCTCGTGGGCCTGGTACTCGAACCAGTGCCCGGTCCGGCCGACGCCGGTCTGCACCTCGTCGAGGACCAGCAGCGCGCCGGTCGCGGCGGTGATCGCGCGGGCGGCCTTGAGGTAGCCGGCGGGCGGCACCACGACACCCAGTTCGCCCTGGATCGGCTCCAGGACGACGAGCGCCGTCTCCTCGGTGACCGCGGCGGCCAGCGCCTGCGCGTCACCGAACGGGACATGGGTGACCTCGCCGGGCAGCGGCAGGAACGGGTCCCGCTTGCCGGGCTGGCCGGTGAGCGCGAGCGCGCCCATGGTCCGGCCGTGGAAGGCGCCCTCGGTGGCGACGACGTGGGTCCGTCCGGTCAGCCGGCCGATCTTGAAGGCGGCCTCGTTGGCCTCGGCGCCCGAGTTGCAGAAGAAGACCCTGCCGTCCCGGCCGAAGTGCTGGAGCAGCCGTTCGGCGAGCGTGACGGTCGGCTCGGCCATGAAGAAGTTGGAGATGTGGCCGAGGGAGCCGATCTGCCGGCTCACGGCCTCGACGACGGCCGGGTGGGCGTGACCGAGCGCGTTGACCGCGATGCCGCCGACGAAGTCGAGGTACTCCTTGCCGTCGGCGTCCCAGACCCGGCTGCCCGCGCCGCGTACGAGGGGCAGCAGCGGGGTGCCGTAGTTGTTCATGAGCGCGCTCTGCCACCGCGCGGTCAGTTCCTCGTTGCTCATGACGGCTCCCCCTGTGCGTCCGGCTGTGCGGCCGGCTCTGCGTGCGGCTCTGCGTGCGGCTTCTCGTCGGGCACGACCATCGTGCCGATGCCCTCGTCGGTGAAGATCTCCAGCAGGATCGAGTGCTGGACCCGCCCGTCGATGACGCGCGCGGTGTTCACGCCGTTGCGTACGGCGTGCAGGCAGCCCTCCATCTTCGGGACCATCCCGGAGCTCAGGTCCGGCAGCAGCTTCTCCAGTTGGGAAGCGGTGAGGCGGCTGATCACCTCGTCGCTGTTCGGCCAGTCCTCGTAGAGGCCCTCGACGTCCGTGAGGACCATGAGGGTTTCGGCGCCAAGTGCCGCAGCGAGTGCCGCAGCCGCCGTATCAGCATTGACGTTGTAGACATGTCCGTCGTCCTGGGAGCGGGCGATCGACGAGACGACCGGGATGCGGCCGTCGGCGAGCAGCGCCTCGATGGCGCCCGTGTCGATCGCGGTGATCTCGCCGACCCGCCCGATGTCGACCAACTCGCCGTCGATCTCGGGCTGGTGCTTGGTGGCGGTGATGGTGTGCGCGTCCTCGCCGGTCAACCCGACGGCGAGCGGCCCGTGTTGGTTCAGCAGCCCGACCAGCTCGCGCTGGACCTGTCCGGCGAGCACCATCCGTACGACGTCCATGGCGTCCTCGGTGGTGACCCGCAGGCCGGCCTTGAACTCGCTGACGATGCCGTGCTTGTCGAGGGCGGCGCTGATCTGCGGGCCGCCGCCGTGCACGACGACGACGTGCAGGCCGGCGTGCCGCAGGAAGACGACGTCCTGGGCGAAGGCGGCTTTCAGGTCCTCGTCGATCATGGCGTTGCCGCCGAACTTGATGACGACGGTCCTGCCGTTGTGCCGGGTCAGCCAGGGCAGCGCCTCGATGAGGATCTGGGCCTTGGGGAGCGCGGTGTGCTTCCGCGTGACGTTGCTCATGAGGAGTAGGCGCTGTTCTCGTGGACGTAGTCCGCGGTCAGGTCGTTGGTCCAGATGGTGGCCGTCTCGGAGCCGGCGGCGAGGTCGGCGACGATGTGCACCTCGCGGTAGCGCATGTCCACCTTCTCGCGGTCCTCTCCGACACCGCCGTTCTTGCAGACCCAGACGCCGTTGATGGCGACGTTGAGGCGGTCGGCCTCGAAGACGGCCCCGGTCGTGCCGATCGCGGAGAGCACCCGGCCCCAGTTGGGGTCCTCGCCGTGGATCGCGCACTTGAGGAGGTTGTTGCGGGCGATGGAGCGGCCCACCTCGACGGCGTCGTCCTCGCTCGCCGCGTTGACGACCTCGACCCTGATGTCCTTGCTGGCGCCCTCGGCGTCCCGGATCAGCTGCTGGCCGAGGTCGTCGCAGACGGTCCGTACGGCGGCGGCGAACTCCTCGTATTCCGGGGTGACTTCGGACGCTCCGGAGGCGAGCAGCAGCACGGTGTCGTTGGTCGACATACAGCCGTCGGAGTCGACCCGGTCGAAGGTGACCTTGGTGGCGGCGCGCAGCGCCTTGTCCAGGGTCTCGCTGTCGAGGTCGGCGTCGGTGGTGAGGACGACCAGCATGGTGGCGAGGCCCGGGGCGAGCATGCCCGCGCCCTTGGCCATGCCGCCGACGGTCCAGCCGGCCTGCGTGACGACGGACGTCTTGTGGACGGTGTCGGTGGTCTTGATGGCGATGGCGGCCTTCTCGCCGCCGTGTTCGGAGAGTTGGCCGACGGCGGTGTCGACCCCCGGCAGCAGCTTGTCCATCGGGAGCAGGACGCCGATGAGTCCGGTGGAGGCGACGGCGACCTCACCCGCGCCCAGACCCAGCGCCTCGGCGACCTTCTCGGCGGTCGCGTGCGTGTCCTGGAAGCCCTTCGGCCCCGTGCAGGCGTTGGCGCCGCCGGAGTTGAGGATCACGGCGGACACCTGGCCGCTCTTGAGGACCTGCTCGGACCACAGCACCGGCGCGGCCTTCACACGGTTGGAGGTGAAGACGCCGGCGGCCGCGCGGCGGGGCCCGTCGTTGACCACGAGGGCCAGGTCCGGGTTGCCGTTCTGCTTGATCCCGGCGGCGATGCCCGCCGCCGTGAATCCCTTGGCTGCCGTGACGCTCACGGTGCGACTCCGATCGTGGAAAGCCCGGTGGTCTCGTCGAGCCCGAGGGCGATGTTCATGCTCTGGAGGGCGCCGCCCGCGGTGCCCTTGGTCAGGTTGTCGATGGCGCTGATGGCGATGATCCGGCCCACGGCCGCGTCGTACGCGACCTGCACCTGAACGGCGTTGGAACCGTGGACGGACGCCGTTGCGGGCCACTGCCCCTCGGGGAGCAGGTGCACGAACGGCTCGTCGGCGAAGGCCTTCTCGTAGGCGGCGCGGACGGAGTCGGCGGTGACGCCGGGCTTCGCCTTGGCGCTGCACGTGGCGAGGATGCCGCGGGACATCGGCACGAGGGTGGGCGTGAAGGAGACGGAGACCGGCTCCCCGGCCGCCGCGCTCAGGTTCTGGATCATCTCGGGTGTGTGCCGGTGGACGCCGCCGACGCCGTACGGGGAGACGGAGCCCATGACCTCGGATCCCAGCAGGTGCGTCTTGGGCGACTTGCCGGCGCCCGAGGTGCCGGAGGCGGCGACGATCACGGCCTCCCGCTCGGCGAGGCCCGCCGCGTACGCCGGGAAGAGCGCGAGCGAGACGGCCGTGGGATAGCAGCCAGGGACCGCGATGCGCCTGGACCCGGTGAGCGCCGCGCGGGCGCCGGGCAGTTCGGGCAGGCCGTAGGGCCAGGTCCCGGCGTGCGCGGAACCGTAGAACCGCTCCCAGTCGCCCGCGTCCGCCAGCCGGAAGTCGGCGCCCATGTCGACGACGAGCACCTCCGGGCCGAGCTGCTCGGCGACGGCGGCGGACTGGCCGTGCGGCAGGGCGAGGAAGACGACGTCGTGTCCGGCGAGGACCTCGGGGGTGGTCTCCTGGAGGACGCGGTCGGCCAGCGGCAGCAGGTGCGGCTGGAGCGCGCCCAGCCGCTGGCCCGCGTTGGAATTGCCGGTCAGGGCGCCGATCTCGACCTCGGGGTGCGTGAGGAGCAGGCGCAGCAGCTCTCCGCCCGCGTACCCGCTCGCTCCGGCCACCGCCGCACGTACCACCATGACTCCTCCTCCTGGATGGCATGACTATACGTTTCGCTGCACGTTTATGCAATCCATGCAGGGTCAGGGCCCGGAGCGATCTTTGCCCAGGCCGCGGCGCTGCGTAACCTCGACCCGGTGATCGCCATGACACCGATAACCAGCCTGGACCTGACCGGCTTCACCGAGCGTGAGCCGGGGGTGTGGACCGACGAGGCGGGGCTCGTCCTGTCGGTCCCCTTCTTCCCGCTGATCCCGGCCCTGCCCGCCGCGCTGCACGAGGCGCAACGGCTCGGGGCAGGGCTCGCGCAGCTCGTGGCCGGGGCCGGTGGCGGGCTGATCGAGGCGGTGCCCGGCTCCGTGGACGGCGTCCCGGCGGTGCGCCAGCTGGTCAAGATGCCGCTGGGCAGCCGGCCCGGGCAGGCGTTCCTCGGCTCCTGGACCGTGCCGAGGGCGGGGTCCAGCACGGTCGTGAAGGTGCAGGCCGCCGAGGGCGCCACGACCGGGATGCGGGAGGCCATGATCATGGCGCAGGTGGGTCCGGCCGAGTACTTCCGGCCCCACCCCTACGCGGACGGACAGCCGGCCGGACAGCCGGGCGGCCTGCCGTACCACGTCGGCGACCACGAGGAGTGGGACGCCCGGTTTCCCGACCATCCGCTCACTGTCGTGCGCGCCGCCCTGCAGCGGATCACGCCCACGATCACCTTCGACGACCGTTTCAAGGCCCTGCCGCCGTTCGGCGGGCCGGGCGCCCCGCAGTCGCTGCCCCACCTGCCGCCGCCCAGGCGCGGCTGGTTCCGGCGCCGCAAGGACGCCTGAGCGGCACGGGGGATCCGGCGGGTGCGGGCCTTGAGTCGCCCGCGCCCGCCGGGCTCCGCTACCGCTGCCTGATCCGCAGGAAGGTGATCGAGTTCGCCGGGAAGGTGTAGCTGAACTCGCCCGCCACCCCGGTGAAGGTGGAGGTCACCGGGGCGACCGCGGTCGCGGCCTCCGTGTTGACCGCGTCGGGCGCGGCGGCCAGCGTGGTCACCTTCGCCCTGGACGCGACCTTGGCCCCACCGAGGTCGATCGCCGTACGGGCCTCCGTGGACTGGGCGTTGACGACCTTGACGATCAGATCGCCGGTCTTCTTGTCCCGGGTCACGACCTGCCGGAACGGCTCGGCCGGCTTGTCGTCGGTGAAGCTGCCCCACTCCTGGCCGTCGAGGTAGAGGGTGACCTGGCGGCCCCGCACCTTGACGTCGATGTCGTAGGCGCGGCCCGTCTCGACGGACCCGGCCTTGGAGACCAGCGTCGACTTGCCGCCGTCCACGGCCTGCTCGACGGCGGACTGGGTGTTGTTCCAGCCGCCGAGGTTCCACCAGTAGTAGTTGCCGGTGTCCTTGACGCCGAAGGCGACCAGGAAGCCCTCCTTGCCGGACGTCTTGGTGGCCTTCACATGCAGGTCGTAGTCGTGCCAGCCGGCGTCACCGGCCGAGACCATGGTGTTCTCGGCGGCGGTGTCGGTCTGTACGTACCGCCCGTCCTGGAGCGACCAGCTGCCGCCGCCCGTGTGCGTCCACTTCGAGGCGTCGCCGGAGAAGTCGTCGCTCAGCAGCGCGTCGCCGTCCGCGTCGGTCACCCGCACGTCGTCGTACGCCGCGCCGGTGGCCCAGGTCGACAGACCGACGGCGCCGGTGATGGGGCCCTGGAGGGACGGGGTCCCGGTGGCCGTCGACGGCACCACCCGGTCGCCGACGTTCGTCATGAACAGCTTCTGGACCTCGTAGTTGGCCGAGTCCCAGGAGGCGTGGTTGTTGAACCACACCATGTCCGGGCTCCACTGCACATAGTCCTCGTTCGCGAACAGCGGCGCGTAGGAGGCGAGCTTGACGACGTCCGCGTTGCGCTCGAGGCCGGTCATGAAGGCCGCCTCGGCCAGCCCGTTCTTGAAGGCGTTGCCCCAGGAGGCGTACTCGCCGAGGAACACCTTGGGACCGCTGCGGTCGTAGGTGTCGTAGCGGTCGTTGTTCTGCAGGAACCACTGCGGGCTGTTGTAGTAGTGCTCGTCGACCATCGCGACGTCCGCGTCCCGGTTCAGCTGCCAGGCCGTGTCGAAGGTCGAACCCGCGTCGTCGGGACCGGAGTTGGAGATCACGGTGATGTCCGGGTACTTCGCCTCGATCGCGGTGCGGAACTGCTCGAAGCGGGCGAAGAACTCGGCCGGCAGGTTCTCCTCGTTGCCGACCTCGAGGTGGGTGAGGCGGAAGGGCTTGGGGTGGCCCATCCGGGCCCGCTTCTTGCCCCAGGTGGAGGTGACCGGGCCGTTGGCGAACTCGATGAGGTCCAGGGTGTCCTGGATGTGGCGCTTGAGCAGCGCGTCGTCGACGACGGCCTTGTTCTGGCCGCAGCCGGTCACCAGGGCCGGCACGACGGGCAGCGGCATCGCGCCGATGTCCTCGGCCAAGCGGAAGTACTCGTAGTAGCCGAGGCCGTAACTCTGGTTGTAGCCCCAGAAGTTGGAGTTGGTGGCGCGTTCCTCGACGGGGCCGACGGTGTCCTTCCACTGGTAGGAGCGGGCGCGCTGCCAGCCGGAGGCCTCGCTGTAGTCCTGCATGGAGCCGGTGTTGACCAGACAGCCGCCGGGGAAACGCACGAAGCCCGGGTCGAGGGCGGCGATCTTCTCGGCGAGGTCCTTGCGCAGGCCGTTGGGCTCGTTCCGGTACGTGTCACGGGGGAACAGGGACACCATGTCGAGAGCGGCCGCGGCCGAGGAGGCGACCGACAGGCGGCCGTCACTGCTGGTGCGGGTGGCGGTGAAGGCCGCCCGGTAACGGACCCAGCCGCCGCTGCGCACGGCGACCTCACGGGCGGTGGCCAGCGCGCCGTCGGCGTCCTGGAGGCTCACGGTGAGCGTGCTGCCGCTCTCGGCACGGGCCCATACCGAGAAGTCGTACTTCTTGCCCTGCTCGACCCGGACGCCGGTGTTGTAGCCGGCGTTGGTCACGGAGGAACCGGCGCCCAGGGAGAGGTAGTTGCGGTTGCGGTCGTTGAGCCGGCCGGCGTCGTCGAGGACCTGCGCGGTGCCGTCGACCGTCCAGGAGGTCAGCGGGGTGTACGACCGGTTGTCGACGGTGGAGTACTCGAAGGACCGGTTCTGCACGAGTTCGGCGTACAGGCCGCCGTCGGCCGCCCGGTTGATGTCCTCGAAGAAGACGCCGTACATCGTGTCGTCGATCTTCGCGCCCTTGGCGGTGGGGTCGACGGTGATGGCGTAGTCGGTCACGGCCTCGGCGTGCGCCGGCACGGGGACGAGGGCGGTGGCCGTCAGGAGGGCGGTGGCGGTGAGGCCCAGTCTCCAGCGGGTGCGGGTGGTGCTGCGTGACATGAATACTCCGCGGCTCGATAAGGCGAGTTGTTCGAAATATCAGACGGTGACCAGCACTTCGAACGGCAAGATAGGGAGGGGGCCGGGACGCGTCAATGGGGCGTGCGGCAGCGAAAGTGTCGGAAGCGAGGAACGCATGGACGAGTTCCGGCCAGTGCCGGACGCCCTGGCCTACCTCCGGGGAAGCTGGCGGGTCACCCGGTCGGTACGGGACCGGGCGAGCGGCGCCGAGGGCCGCTTCGACGGGTTCACGGTGTTCAGCGCGCTGGACGAGGGCGGGGGCGAGGCCGGGGACGACGGCGGGCTGCTGCACCGGGAGTCCGGCACGTTCGTCTGGCTCGGGGTCCCCCGGCCCGCCGAGCGCACCCTGCGTTTCCTGCCGGGGCCGACGCCCGGCACGGCGGACGTGCGGTTCGCCGACGGCCGCCCCTTCCACGACCTGGACCTGACGACCGGACGGCACCTCGCCGACCACCCCTGCTCCGCCGACCTCTACCGGGGCGAGTTCACCGTCCGGGACGCGGACCACTGGCGGACGGTCTGGCGCGTGGCGGGCCCCGCCAAGGACCTGTCGCTCACCACCGACTACGCGCGGGTGGGCTGAGCCGAGGCCCCTTCGAGGCGGAGGTTCCAGCGGCCTGCCCGGCCGGTGACGGTGGTCGTCGACAGTGGACGCACATCGATGTTCCAGTACGTCGAGGGCGGCGCCTTCAGCGCGTACACCAGGGCCGCCCGGATCACGCTGGGCTCGGCCACGGCGACGATCCGGCCGCCGTCGCCCACCGGCCGGGTGTCGAGCCAGCCGGCGACCCTGGTGATGAACGCGAACAGCGACTCGCCGCCGTGCGGGGTGGCGAGCGGATCGGCGAGCCAGGCGTCCACGGCCTCCGGCTCGCGGGCCATCGCCTCGCCCAGCGTGAAGCCCCGCCAGCGGCCCATGTCGCAGTCCCGCAGGGCGAGCTGCACCAGCGGGGCATAGCCGAGGGCGTCCCCGGTGGCGCGGCTGCGCGGGGTCGGTGAGCAGTAGCGCAGCTCGGCGGCCGCGAGCGGCAGCAGAGCGTCGGCCACCTGCAACACCTCAGCCCAGCCGTCCTGGTCCAGCGGCCGGTCGTCCTCGAAGCGTTCCGCGAGCAGCGAGGAGCTGCGAGCGGCGGCGACGAACGTGACCCGAAGTGGCATGCGGTGATGGTGAGCCGCGTAACTGCGCAGGTCAAGAGCTGTCGGCCGACGACCGGAAGAAAACTTACCGATGGGTCAGGACCTGCCGGACAAGTCCCCAGAAAACAGTGCCCCCTACACGATGTCCCGATCGTGACGTCCTCGTCCCGCCGACCCGGACCCCCCGACCCGGGCCCGCCGACCCGGGCCCGCCGATCGGCTCACGCCGACCCCGTCACGCCTGCCCGGGCTTCGCGAAGATCAGCGCCATCCACTGGTCCGGCTTCTCCAGGGCCTCGAAGCCGACCTGCCGGTAGACCCCGTGCGCGTCGTGCGTGGCGAGCAGGATGCGGCGCAGCCCGTACGCCCGCAGGTGGTCGCGGGCGGCGGCGACGAGAGCCGTCCCGAGACCCTTGCCGCGCGCCGCCGGGTCCACGTACACGTCGCACAGCCACGCGAACTCCGCGAGGTCGGTCACGACCCGCGCGTAGGCGACCTGCTCCCCCGACGCCGTGTCGTAGACGCCGAAGTTCAGCGAACCGGCGACCGCCCGCTCCTGCCTGTCCCGCTCGCGTCCGAGCGCCCAGTACGCGTCCGTGGACAGCCAGTGGTGCACACGCGCGACGTCGATGCGGGCGGAGTCGGCGGAGATCTCGTAGCCCTCGGCGAGGGGCGGAACGGCGTTCATGGCATTCATGGCGGGATCCTCACAGGGCCGCGTTCATCATGTCGAACGCTTTCCGGGGAACACCTCGTCGCATGCCGCCCGCAGCCGCCGTACCCCCTCCGCGATCTCCTCCGTCCCGGCGACGGCCGCGAAGCTCAACCGCACATGGGCGGCCGGGGGTTCGGCGCTGAAGTAGGGGCGGCCGGGAGTGAGGGCGACCCCCGCGCGCAGGGCGGCGGCCGTGAACGCGCTCTCTCCCCGGGTGCCCTCGGGCAGCCGCAGCCACAGGTGGTAGCCGCCGGACGGGATGTGCGGGAGGGACAGTTCGGGCAGCCGCAACCGCAGCGCGGCGGTCATCGCGTCCCGCCTGACCCGCAACTCGGTGGCGACCGTGCGCAGATGACGTGGCCAGGCGGGCGAGCCGACGAGTTCGAGGGCCGCTTCCTGGAGCGGGCGGGGCACGAAGAAGGTGTCGACGACCTGAATGGCGCGCAGGCGTTCCAGGACCGGGCCGCGGGCGGCCAGCGCGCTGACCCGGAAGCTCGGCGAGGTCGCCTTGGTCAGCGAGCCGACGTGCACGACGACGCCGTCGGGGTCGTCGGCGGCGAGCGGGCGCGGCAGCTGCCCCGCGTCCTCGTGCGCGAGGCGCCGCACGAAGTCGTCCTCGACGACGAACGCGCCGGCCTCCCGCGCGATGCGCAGCACCTGCGCGCGCCGGTCGGGCGCGAGGACGGCGCCGGTCGGGTTCTGGAACAGCGGCTGGCAGACGAACACCCGGGCGCCGGTCGCCCGGAACGCGTCGGCGAGCAGCTCGGGTCTGACCCCGTCCCGGTCGACCGGGACCGGTACGGGGCGCAGTCCCGCCGCCCTGGCGATCGCGAGCATGCCCGGGTAGGTGGGCGACTCGACGAGCACCGGGGCCCCGGGCGGGGCGAGGGCACGCAGGGCGGTGGTGAGCGATGTCTGGCCACCGGCGCTGACCAGCACCTCGGCCGCGGTGACGGAGCCGCCGATGGTCCGCGCGAACCACTCGCGCAGTTCGGGCAGCCCCTCCATGGGCGGCCTGCCCCATGCGCCCGGCCGCCGCCCGGCCCGGGCCAGGGCCGCGGCCATCGCCCGCTCCGGCTGGAGCGAGGGATGCAGATAGCCGCCGTTGAACTCGATCACGCCGGGCGGCGGCGCGGCGAGCGAGACGGTGACGCCGGAGGCGTCCACCGAGCGCGGGACGAGGTCGGCGGCACCGTCCGCGCTCAGCGCGACCTCCTGCCAGGAGGTGTCCCCCGCGGGGGCGGCGCTCGCCCGCGCCGGCCGGGCCCGGAAGGCGCCCGCACCGGGCCGGGTGACCACCAGCCCCTCGGCGGCCAGCTGCGCCAGTGCCCGCGAGACGGTCACCGGGCTCACCCTGAACCGTTCGACCAGGGCCCGGCTCGATGGGAGCTTTCCACCGGGAGAGTAGCGGTCGAACTCCCGACGCAGCTGATCTGCCAGCTCACCCACACTGCTACGCTCTTGCATGAAGACACAGAGTAGCGCTACTGACCGGCTCGCGATAGCGGTCAGCACCCGGGCCGCCACCCCGTCCGGCGCCCGGGCCGACACCCCGGCCGACACGCCCGCGGGAACGCCCGTCGGCGCTCCACAGGCGAGCGGCCTCGGTACTCTGCTGGCCGCCCTCGGCGTGGTCGCCTTCTCCCTCACGTTCCCCGCGACCGCCTGGGGCCTGGAGGGGTTCGGCCCCTGGTCCCTGGTCGCCGTGCGCAGCGTCCTGGCCGCGCTGATCGCGGGCGGGTGTCTGCTGGCCCTGCGCGTGCCGCTGCCCGCCCGGCGGCACTGGGCGGGACTCGCCGTCGTGGCCGCCGGGGTCGTCGTCGGCTTCCCGCTGCTCACCACGCTCGCGCTGCGGACGTCCACCACCGCGCACGCCGCCGTCGTGGTCGGCCTGCTGCCGCTGACGACCGCCCTGCTGTCCGCCCTGCGCATGGGAACCCGCCCCTCCCGCACCTTCTGGGCGGCCGCGCTGGCGGGTGCCGCCGCGGTGGTGGCGTTCACCGTGCAGCAGAGCGGCGGGGCGCTGACGACCGCCGATCTGTATCTGTTCGGGGCGCTGCTGGTGTGCGCGGCCGGCTACACCGAGGGCGGCCGGCTGGCCCGGGTCATGCCGGGCTGGCAGGTCATCGGCTGGGCGCTGGTGTTCTGCCTGCCGCTCACGGTGTCCGGCGCCGCGCTCGCCCTGTCCCATGAGCCCGTCCACCTGACCGCGCACAGCGTGGCCGGGCTGCTGTGGGTCGCGGCGGGCTCGCAGTTCGTCGGCTTGGTCGTCTGGTACCGGGGCATGGCGCTCATCGGCATTCCGAAGGCCAGCCAGTTGCAGTTGGCGCAGCCCCTGCTCACACTGGTGTGGTCGGTGCTGCTGCTGGGCGAGCACCTCACGCCCGCCGCTCCGCTGACGGCCGCCGCCGTGCTCGTGTGCATCGCCGTCACGCAGCGGGCGCGCGGTTAGCCACGGCAGACGTACCGTCGCACCCGGTGAGGAGGCCCCGCAGATGCGCGCAACCAAGGGCGACCAGTTCGTCCAGCACGGCAGGGTGGTCGGCCAGCACGACAAGGTCGGCGAGATCGTCGAAGTCATGGGCCAGGGAGGAAATCCCCCGTACCGCGTCCGCTTCACGGACGGGCATGTGGGCGTGTGCTCGCCCGGCCCCGACACCGAGATCCGTCACAGGACGGCGGAGGAACAGCGGTAGATCAGCGCGGGGGCTCCGCCGGCTGCCGGTAGTGGTCGGCGACCACCCGCGCCATCGCCCCGATCCGGTCGGTCCGCACGTCCTTGGCGGCGAAGAAGACATGCCCGCGCACCTGTGGGTGGGCGGCGGCCAGTTCGAGGTGGTCCGACAGCTCGGCCGGGTCCTGCCAGGCCGCGGGCTGGGCCGGGTCGCCCGCCCGGTACAGCGCCTCGCCGAGATAGAGCCGGGTGCGGCTGCCCTTCGCCACCTGCGCCCACCAGGGCACGAGCTTGGCGTAGTCGGCGACCGAGAGCCCGATGTTCCAGTACAGCTGCGGGACGATGTAGTCGATCCAGCCCTCCCGCACCCACTTGCGGGTGTCCGCGTGGATGTCGTCGTACGACTGGAGCGCCCGGGTGTCCGAGCCGCGTGAGTCGGTGGAGGCGTTGCGCCACACCCCGAAGGGGCTGATCCCGAACTGGGTGGCGGGGCGTACCGCCTTGATCCGGGTGGCCGTCTCCAGCACCAGTTTGTCGACGTTGTCGCGCCGCCAGGCCGCCCGGCTGGGGAAGGCGCCGCCGTAGGTGTCGTACGCGGCCCCGTCGTCGAAGGTCTGGCCGGCCACCGGGTACGGATAGAAGTAGTCGTCGAAGTGCACGGCGTCCAGGGGGTACTTCTTCACGGCGTCGAGGATCGCGTCCTGGACGAAGGCGCGGACCTCGGGCAGGCCCGGGTTGTAGTAGAGCTTCCCGCCGAAGGAGATCACCCACCGCGGGTGCCGGCGGGCGGGGTGGGAGGCGACGAGCCTCGAGGGGTCGTCATGGGTCGCGACCCGGTAGGGGTTGAACCAGGCGTGCAGCTGCAGGCCCCGCGCATGCGCCTCCGTGACGGCCGTGCCCAGCGGGTCCCAGCCCGGCGACCTGCCCTGGGTGCCGGTGAGCACCTGGGACCACGGTTCGTAGGGGGAGGGCCACAGCGCGTCCGCCGTGGGCCGCACCTGGAAGATCACCGTGTTGAGCCGCCGGCGCACCGCCAGGTCGAGCATGGCGATCAGTTCGGCACGCTGGGCGGCGGCGGTCAGGCCGGGGCGGGACGGCCAGTCCCGGTTGCTGACGGTCGCCAGCCACATCCCCCGCATCTCGGCCGTCGCCCGCCGTTCCCTCGCGGGAGCGGCCGCCGCGCCCGTCGTGGTGAACGCCGACAGCGCTGCGAGCGCGAACGCCCGCCGGGTCAGTCGACCCATCGCACACATCCCCACACACTCTGCGGATCCGCTCGGTCACGGATCGTTTCGCGGTCCAGCATGCCTCCACCCCGGCGATCGATCATCGATACTTGCTAGTAACGTGCACGATCGGAGCAGGGCGGCCGAGACCCGGCAGACTTGCCCCGGCCATCTGAGTCAGCGCGGCGAAAGGGACTGATGTGACGGGCACCCCAGCGGGAGATCTCTCACGGGTCGGAGTGGTGGGCTGCGGCCAGATGGGAGCGGGCATCGCAGAGGTCTGCGCCCGCGCCGGTCTCGACGTCAAGGTCGCCGAGACGACCGGCGAAGCCCTGGAGATCGGCCGTACCCGGCTGTTGAACTCCCTGGCCAAGGCCGCCGAGCGCGGCAAGATCTCCGAGGAGGAGCGGGACGACACCCTCGCGCGCCTCAGCTTCACCACCGATCTCGGCGAGTTCGCCGACCGTGACCTGGTCATCGAGGCCGTGGTCGAGAACGAGCAGGTCAAGACCGAGATCTTCCAGGTCCTCGACCAGGTCGTGACCCGTCCGGACGCGATCCTCGCCTCCAACACCTCCTCCATCCCGCTGGTGAAGCTGGCGGTCGCCACCTCGCGGCCCGACCACGTCGTCGGCATCCACTTCTTCAACCCGGCCCCGGTGCAGCAGCTCGTCGAGCTGATCCCGGCGCTGACCACCTCGGAGGGCACGCTCAGCCGGGCCCAGCTGTTCGCCGAGAAGCTGCTGGGCAAGCACGCGATCCGCGCCCAGGACCGGTCCGGCTTCGTCGTCAACGCGCTGCTGATCCCCTACCTGCTCTCCGCCATCCGGATGTTCGAGACGGGCATCGCCAGCCGCGAGGACATCGACAACGGCATGGAGATGGGTTGCGCCCACCCGATGGGTCCGCTGAAGCTGTCCGACCTGATCGGCCTGGACACCGTCGCCTCGGTGGCGCAGAGCATGTACGACGAGTACAAGGAGCCGCTGTACGCCGCTCCCCCGCTGCTCCAGCGCATGGTCGACGCGGGTCGGCTGGGCCGCAAGACCGGCTCGGGCTTCTACGCCTACTGATCACCCACCGTGTTTCCCGCGGGCCCGGCACTCCTCGGAGTGCCGGGCCCGCGGCATTCACACGCCGTGTGCGCCACGGGTCCGCATATGCCCGGCGCACACTCTCCCCGTCGGCCCACCAGGCGAGTTCACTCATCATGTGCATGCAAGGGATGTGAGACGACTACGGAAAGGAGCGGCCACGTGACCGCCGACCCCGAACATCCCGTGGTTCATGGAGAACTCGCAGAGTTACGTCGCCGGCTCGATGTGGCCTACGCCCGCGTCGAGGGCGGGCTGGCCCTGCTGTCCCACCGCACGGAGCAGACCGCCAAGGAACTGGACGAGCTGCACACCCGCATGATCTCGCTGGAACACGCACGCTGGCCGCTGCCCTCGCTCGCGGCGCTCACGGCCCTGGGGGCACTGGTCGCGACGGTCTGGCAGGCGCTGGCCCACTGAACCCCGGCGGATCCACGGCCGGTCCACGGCGGGTCCACGACCCGCCCCGCGGCTAGCCCTCGGCGAGCCTGAGGTGGTGCAGCAGCATCAACGCGGCCACCATGTTGGCGGCCGGGACCTCCCCCCGGGCGACCAGATCGGGAACGACCTTGAGGGGGACCCATTCCCGGCGGTCCGACTCGAAGTCGTCCACCGGGTGTCCCATGTACTCGCCGTGCTCCGACCAGTAGATGTGATGGACGGCGTCGGTGAGCCCGTTGGACGGCTCCACGCTCATCAGGTGGCGCAGCGGCCCCGGCCGCCAGCCGGTCTCCTCCTCGAGTTCCCTGGCGGCCGCGCGGACGATGTCCTCGCCGTCCTCGACGACTCCCGCCGCGAGCTCCCAGCCCCAGCTGTCGGTGATGAAGCGGTGGCGCCACAACAGGAGGACCTCGTTGGCCCGGTTCACGACCGTCGCGACCGCGACCGGCCTCAGCCGTATGAGGAAGTGGTCGAGGTGCCGGCCGTCGGGCAGCTCCACATCTGCCAGGTTGACGCTGAACCAGCGGTTTTCATACACAGTTTGTTCGTTCTGTTTCGTCCACTGCACGGTTCTGCCACCTTCCGTCGAGTGAGTGGCAATATCGCAGCAGGGACTGTGCAGCGTCGGCGTAGCCGCCGGTGTGGATGACTGTGTAGGTGTCGTGTCGGTGTCGGTGGTCGGATACCCCGCTGCGCCCCGCCTACAGCGGTACGCGCAGTGCCCCGTCGATGAGTTCGGCGGCCTCGGCCGTGCCCGCGCAGTCGCTGCGCACCAGATGTTCGCGCACCGTCCGGAGTCTGTCGCGCAGGCGCTGGGACTCCATGCCCCGGGCCTGTTCGGCCATCTGCACCGCGGTGACCACCGCCTTGTCGGCGTTGCCCTGGCGCAGTTCGATCGTGCTGAGCATGGCGAGCCGGTGCACCCGTCCCCGGTCGTGCGCCGGGGTGTCGACGGCGGCCGCGGCGTGCTCGGCGGCGGCGGCGAGGTCGCCGAGGCTGAGCAGCGCCTCCGCCACCTGGACGTTGACCAGGCCCGGTTGGACATAGCCGGTCTCGTCGGGCTCGTGTCCGCGCCGGATGTGGTCGGCGGCGGTTTCGGCACGCCGGATGCACGACAGGGCGCTCGTACCGTCGCCGAGGTGGGCGTACGCCTTGGCCTGCATCGCGTACAGGTCGGAGGCGAGGGCGGGCGTGATGTGCCGGCCCGCCGCCCGCAGCGCCGCCTCCGCGAAGGCCACGGCCTGCCGGTACTCCCGCATGAACAGCGACTGGTTGACGAGGAGGGCGATGACGTAGGCCCCGAGTCCCCGGTCCCCACTGGCCTTTGCCAGCCGCAGCGCCTGGTGGAAGTAGCGCTGCGCCAGGCCGTGCGCGTCCGAGTCGTACGCGCAGATACCGGCGACCGCGACCAACCCGCCGGTGGCCCGGTGCAGTTGACGGCCCGTCTCGTCGGTGTAGCTGCCGCGCAGCAGGGGCGCCGTCTCCGCGTTGAGGAATCCGACGACACGGCTGCGGGTCGCGATGCCGCCCGCCTTGCGGTACATCTGCTCGTAGTGGGCGCGAGCGGCCCGCAGCATCTCGATGTCGGCCGAGGTGACACGATGCCGGCCGCCCCGGGAGACGTCGACGTCCTCCGGCGGGTTCTCCCACTCCCACACCGGCATCACGGCCGGCGTGCCGGTGACCGCGGGCGCCCCCAGGAGATGCGGGCGTTGCTGCTCGTCGGAGCGCCACAGGGCGGTGGCCCGCTCGACGAAGCCGGAGAGCGAGGTGCCGTGCGGGCCCGCCGGTTCGCCCGGCACGCCGAGGCCGATGTCGTCGAGGGTGACCGGCCGGTGCAGCCGCCCCGCGAGCACCTCGCAGATCAGGTCGGGCACCTGGCCCCGCGGCCGCTGGCCCTTCAGCCAGCGGGCCACCGCCGTGTGCTCGTACCGCAGGGCGAGTCCGCGGACCCGACCGGCCTGGTTGACGTGGGCGGCGAGGCCCGCGTGCGAGACGCCCGCCTCGTCCAGGATCGCGTCGAGCAGAGTGTTGGGCTGCATGGGTGCCCCCCGGGTGCCTCGGTGCCGTCAGAGTAGTGGCTCCGTCCTCACACGGGGTGTGAACGGAGTACGCGCATCCGCAGGGTGCGCGCGCTGTCGCGGAGCGTTTACGGTCGGTTGACTGAAATCCCTCGCAAGAGGTTCGCCGGGCCGTCGGCTCCCCCTCATAAAGCGACGGCCCGGCGATTCGCTCCGCGGGTCGGGCGGGGGGCTATCGGTGCGTTGTCGGCTGCGGGTGGGTGGTGGCTGGTCGCGCAGTTCCCCGCGCCCCTGAGGGGCCGCACCCGCGGCCGTTCTCCAGCACGAGGAGGGCGATGTCGTCCGTGGGTCTGCCTGCCGTGTGTCGTAGGAGCGCGGCCAGGATCGTGCGCTGGATCTGCTGGGGTGAAACGGGATGGTCGTGCGCCGCCTTGGCGAGCGACTCCGGCAGGGAGAAGAACCTGCCCCGGGTGTCCCTCGCGTCCTCGGCGCCGTCCGTGAACAGGACCACGGACTCGCCCCGGAGCAACCGACCGCAGGACATGGGCGAGAGGTCGACCGGCAGCGGGAACGGGCCCAGGGGCGGCAGCGGATCGGCCCGCGACAACGCCCGCACGCTCGTGCCGCTCAGCAGATACGGCCAGGGATGCCCGCAGTTCAGCACGTGCAGCTCGCCGTCCTCCCGGATCTCGAGCAACAGCACGGTGACGAACTCCTCCGCGACCGTGGCGTCTGGAGTGTCCCGGGCCCGTTCGCGCAGGTGCCGCTCCAGGGCACGTTCCAGGCGGCGCAGGACGCGGCCGAGGTCGTGTTCGTCGTGGGCCGCCTCGCGGAAGCTGCCGAGGAGGGCGGCGACGGTACCGAGCGCGGGAAGCCCGTGCCCGCGGACGTCGCCCATCACGACCCGCACACCGTGGTCGGTGGCGATCACCTCGTACAGGTCACCGCCCACGCTCGCGCCCCGGTCCGCGGAGAGCTGGGCGGCCGCCACGTTCAGCCCGTCGACACGCGGCGGCGGCGGGCGCAGCACCACGCTCTGCGCGGCCCCGGCGACCCGCCGCGCCTGCTTCAGCTCACGCACCAGGGCCTGCCGCATGTGGAGTATCAGCCCGGTGCCGACGGCGAAGAAGACGGCACTGGTGACGATCCTGGCCAGCAGCCCGTCCTGTCGGGCCAGCGGACAGGACAGCTTGTAGGTGATCGCCAGGGCGCCCCAGGCCGTGGGCAGCCCCAGCGAGAGGGCCCGGCGCAACGGCCGCCTGATGCCGAACATGTCGTTGGTCCCCCGTCCAGGCCCCGACAACGCAGATCGGACCGGCCCCGAAAGGCCGGTCCGATTCTGTCGAGGTCACGGCCCGGAAAACCAGACCATCCGGAGATCTCACCCGAAGGAGTGAGGTAACCGAAGAGAGGCAAAGCCGGGGTGCAGGGGGCGAAGCCCCCGCGCCCCGAGGGGCGCGGGGAACTGCGCGACCAGCCACGACGTGCCCGTGGCCGGCACCCGGCATCAGCCCCGCAGAACCGCTCCCGTACGCTCGCCCGCCAGGGCGACCGCCGCGTCCCTCGCGGCCGACGCCTCGTCGACGGTCAGCGTCCGGTCGCCCGCACGGAAACGCAACGCGTACGCGAGCGACTTGCGCCCCTCACCGAGCTGCTCCGCGTTCTCGTACACGTCGAACAGCCGGATCCCCTCCAGCAGTTCACCCGCGCCTTCGCGCAGCGCGGCCTCGACCTCGGCGTGCGGGACGAACCTGTCGACGACGAGGGCGACGTCCTGCGTGGCCACCGGGAACGCCGAGATGCTCGGCGCCTGGGGCGTGTCGTCGCCGACCTGCTCCAGCACGTCCAGGTCCAGCTCCATCGCGGAGGTGCGCGAGGGCAGCCCCAGGGCCTTCAGCACCCGCGGGTGCAGCTCACCGGCATGGCCCACGACGCGCTCGGCACCGTCGACGACGACCAGCAGCCGGGCGCACCGGCCCGGGTGCCACGGTCCGTACTGGCCACTGCGGACGACCAGTTCGGCCCCCGCCTCACGGGCGACGGCACGCGCCGCCTCGACGGCGTCGGCCCAGTCCGCCGGGCGGCCCTTGCCCCACCAGCCGGCCTGCTCGCGGGCGCCCGCGAGCACGACGGCGACATGGCGCGGCTGCGCGGACAGCACGGCGTCCAGGGACGCGATCTCCTCCTCGGTGGGGCGGCGGTCGACGGGCAGGTGCCCGGCGACGCGCTGCTCCTCCTGCGGGAGGAACACCAGCCCGGTCTCGAAGAGCGCCAGGTCGTGCGAGCCCCGGCCGTCGTTGCGGCGCAGGGCGGCCAGCAGGCCCGGCAGCAGCGACGTGCGGAGCGCGGGCTCCTCGTCGTTGAGCGGGTTCGTCAGCCGGACGACACGGCGGGCCGGGTCGTCGGCGTCCAGGCCGAGCTGGTCGAAGACCTGCTCGCCGATGAACGGGTAGTTCGGCGCCTCGACATAGCCGGAGCCGGCCAGGGCGCGGCCGACGCGGCGGTGCAGGCGCTGGCGGTGGGTGAGACCACGGCCGGAGGGCGCCTTGGGCAGCGTGGAGGGCAGGTTCTCGTAGCCCTCCAGCCGGATGACCTCCTCCGCCAGGTCGTTGACCTCGGCGAGGTCGGGCCGCCAGGACGGGACGGTGACGATCAGCTCGTCCTGGCCGTACACGTCGCAGCCGATCTCCTGGAGACGGCGGACGACCGTCTCCCGGCCGTACTCCACGCCCGCGACCTTGTCCGGGTGGTTCGCCGGGACGCTGATCGTGTGCGGGCCGGAGGGGGCGATGATCTCCGTGACGCCCGCGTCCGCCGTACCGCCCGCGAGCAGGACCAGCAGGTCGACCGTGCGCTGTGCGGCGGCCGCCGCGGCCTGCGGGTCCACACCGCGCTCGAAGCGCCGGGACGCCTCGGAGGACAGCTTGTGCCGGCGGGCCGTACGCGCGATCGACACCGCGTCGAAGTGGGCGGCCTCGATGACCACGTCGGTCGTCGAGGCGCCCCCGTTCTCGGCGGCCTCGTGGTCGGCGATCTCGGTGTTGGCGCCGCCCATGACACCGGCGAGGCCGATGGGACCGCGGTCGTCGGTGATCACCAGGTCCTCGGCGTGCAGCTCGCGTGTCACCCCGTCGAGGGTGACGATCCGCTCGCCCTCCCCGGCCCGGCGCACGCCGATGGTGCCCTGGACCAGCGAACGGTCGTAGGCGTGCAGCGGCTGGCCGATCTCCATCATCACGTAGTTGGTGATGTCGACGGCGAGCGAGATCGGGCGCATGCCCACCTTCTGGAGCCGGCGCGTCAGCCAGATCGGGGAGCGCGCCTCGGGGCTCAGACCGGTGACGGTGCGGGCGGTGAAGCGGTCGCAGCCCATCGGCTCGGAGACCTGCACCGGGTAGCCGAAGGCGTTCGGCGCCGGTACGTCGATCAGCGCCGGGTCGCGCAGCGGCAGACCGTAGGCGATGGCGACCTCGCGGGCGACACCGCGGATGGACAGGCAGTCGCCGCGGTTGGCGGTGACGGCGATGTCCAGGACCTCGTCGACCAGTTCGAGCAGCTCGACGGCGTCCTTGCCGACCTCGGTCTCCGGCGGCAGCACGATGATGCCGTGGCTGCCGTCGTCGCCCATGCCCAGCTCGTCGCCGGAGCAGATCATGCCGTGGGACGTCTTGCCGTACGTCTTGCGCGCGGCGATCGCGAAGTTGCCCGGCAGGACGGCGCCCGGGAGGACCACGACGACCTTGTCGCCGACGGCGAAGTTGCGGGCGCCGCAGACGATCTCCTGCGGCTCACCGGTGCCGTTGGCGGTGCCGACGTCGACGGTGCAGAAGCGGATCGGCTTCTTGAAGCCCTCGAGCTCCTCGATGGTGAGCACCCGGCCCACGACGAGGGGGCCCTTGAGGTCGGCGCCGAGCGGCTCGACGGTCTCCACCTCGAGGCCCGCCGACACGAGCTTGGCCTGCACGTCACGGCCGGTCTCGGTGGCCGGCAGGTCGACGTACTCCCGCAGCCAGGAAAGCGGGACCCGCATCAGATCTCCATCCCGAACGGCCGGGTGAACCGGACGTCACCCTCGACCATGTCTCGCATGTCTTCGACGTTGTGGCGGAACATCAGCATCCGCTCGATGCCGAACCCGAAGGCGAACCCGCTGTACTTCTCGGGGTCGACGCCGCAGGCGGCCAGCACCTTGGGGTTGACCATGCCGCAGCCGCCGAGCTCGATCCAGCCCTCGCTGGAACAGGTGCGGCAGGGGCGGTCGGGGTTGCCGACGGACTCGCCGCGGCAGACGTAGCACACCATGTCCATCTCGGCGGACGGCTCGGTGAAGGGGAAGAAGTTCGGCCGCAGCCGGGTCTTCATGCCCTCGCCGAACAGCGACTGGACCATGTGGTCCAGGGTGCCCTTGAGGTCGGCCATGGTCAGGCCCTCGTCCACGGCCAGCAGCTCGACCTGGTGGAAGACCGGGGTGTGCGTCGCGTCCAGCTCGTCGGTGCGGTACACGCGGCCGGGGCAGATCACGTACACCGGCAGCTCACGGCCGAGCAGCGAGCGGATCTGGACCGGCGAGGTGTGGGTGCGCAGCACGACACCGGACTCGGTGCCGCCCTGCGGGCCCTGCACGAAGAACGTGTCGGCCTCGCCGCGGGCCGGGTGGTCCGGGCCGATGTTGAGCGCGTCGAAGTTGAACCACTCGGCCTCGACCTGCGGGCCCTCGGCGACCTCGTAGCCCATGGCCACGAAGACGTCCTCGATGCGCTCCGACAGCGTGGTGAGCGGGTGGCGCGCGCCGGCCGGCTCGCGGTCGTACGGCAGTGTGACGTCCACCGCCTCCTCGACCAGCACACGCTGGTCACGCTCGGCCTCGAGCTCCTCCTGGCGGGCGGCGAGGGCCTTGTTCACGGCGCCCCGGGCCTGGCCGACCAGCTTGCCGGCGGCCGCCTTGGCGTGCGGCGGCAGAGCGCCGATCTCGCGGTTGGCCAGGGCCAGCGGGGAGGTGCCGCCGGTGTGCGCGACCTTGGCCTCCTGGAGCGCGTCGAGGGAGTCCGCGGCGGCGAAGGCGGCGAGCGCCCCGTCCCGCATGCGCTCGATCTCTTCCGGTTTCAAGGCCTCGACCTCTACTGGGTCGTACGACTTATTCGGTGCCGACATCTCTTCCCGTGCTTCCGGTTGGCTGGCTGAAGGTCCCCGTCACCGACTCACGCAGAGGTCAGAGGGCCGTCCATGGGACACAAAGGTGCCAAAGGCCGAGTCTAACGGGGTGGAGGTATACGGATGCGCCCGCGGGCCGCCCGGCCGGTTCTCAGGTGAGATATGCCGGGATGCTCACGGGCAACGTAAATCGGAACTCGGCGCCGCCGCCGGGGGCGCGGCCGACCGTGATGATGCCGCCGTGGGCTTCGACGATGCCCTTGACGATGTACAGCCCGAGGCCGGTGCCGCCGCGCTTGCTGCCCCGCCAGAAGCGGGTGAAGACGCGGTTCATGGACTCCTCCGGGATGCCTGCGCCCTCGTCGCTCACGGTGACCGACGTGCCGGTGTCCTCTCCCTCACGGGGGGACGCGGCGGGCGTGACATCGATCGTGACGGTTCCCTCGCCGTGGCGCACCGCATTTTCGATGAGGTTGCTGAGCACCTGGTCGACCTTGTCGGGGTCGGCCCACAGGGCGGGCAACGGCTGCTCGAGACGCAGCAGGAACCGGTCGGCGGGCTGTCCGGCGGCGACGTAGGCCTGGATGTGCCGGCCCACGGCCGCGCCCATGTCGACGGGCTGACGGCGCACCTCCAGCCGTCCCGAGTCGATGCGGGAGATGTCGAGCAGCTCGGCGATGAGGCGGGTGACCCGGTCCGCGTCGGCGTCGACGGTCTCCAGCATCAGCCGTTTCTGGTCGTCGGTGAACCTCGACCACTTGGCGAGCAGGGTGGCGGTGAAGCCCTTGACCGAGGTCAGGGGCGAGCGCAGCTCGTGGGCGACGGTGGCGATCAGCTCGGCGTGACTGCGTTCGGTGCGGCGGCGGGCCTCGGTGTCGCGGATCGAGACGACGACCCGGCGGACCGGTCCGGTGGGTTCGCCGCGGACGTACCGCACGGTGACGAGCACCTCGCGGCCCCCCGGCAGCAGCAGGTTGCGCTCGGGCTGTCCGACCCGGATGGCGAGGCCGCCGTAGGGGTCGGTCAGCTGCCACCAGCGGCGGCCTTCGAGGTCCTCCAGCGGCAGCGCGGTCTCGAGCCGCCGGCCGAGGGCGTCCTCGGCGGGGACGGCCGTGATGCGCTGGGCGGCGGCGTTGAAACAGATGACGTGCCCGTGCTCGTCGGCGACCACGAGCCCGTCGGGCAGGTCGTCGGGGTCGATGCCGAGACCGGCGGGGTCACGGGCCGGCCGGGGTGCGCAGGCGTCGGGAACGGCCTGCGCATCCCGTGTACCGCTCATGCCGACGCTCATTCCCCGTACCCCACCTCTCAGACGACTGAGGGGCCCCCGAGCTGGTCACCCTACTAGCTCTCGGTGACGGAGCGGCACCCTCCGGAGGCGCGCTGTGCACGGGCCGATGCGTAGAGACATACGGCGGCGGCGGTCGCGAGGTTCAGGCTTTCGGCGTTCCCGTGGATCGGGACCCGCACGACGGCGTCCGCGAGGCCCCGCGTCTCCTCGGGGAGCCCCCAGGCCTCGTTCCCGAACACCCAGGCCGTGGGCCCGCCCATCGTCCCCTTGTCGAGCTCGTCGTCGAGGTCGTCGTCCCCCGCGCCGTCGGCGGCGAGAACGCGTACCCCGGCCTCGCGCAGCCCGGCCACGGCCTGTTCGACGGGGACCCCGACCGCCACGGGGAGGTGGAAGAGGGAGCCGACGGAGGCGCGGACGGCCTTGGGGTTGTAGAGGTCCACGGAGGCGTCGGTCAGTACGACGGCGTCGGCGCCCGCGGCGTCCGCGCACCGCAGGACGGTGCCGGCGTTGCCGGGGTCGCGCACATGGGCCAGTACGGCGACCAGCTTCGGCCGGGCGGCGAGGATCTCCTCGAAGGGCGTGTCCAGGAACCGGCAGATCCCGACCAGCCCCTGCGGGGTGACGGTGGTGGAGATGTCCTCGATGACCTGTTCGTCGGCGAGGTGCACCCGGGCGCCGACGGCGCGGGCCTCGCCGATGATGTCGGCGTACCGCTCCGCGGCCTCGACGGTGGCGAACAGCTCCACCAGGGTCGCGTCGCCGCCGGTCCGGTGCGCGGCCGCCTCCCGCACGGCCTGCGGTCCCTCCGCGAGGAACAGCCGTTCCTTGCCCCGGAAGTTCCGCTTGGCGAGCCGCCGGGCGGCGGAGACCCGGGGGGAGCGGGGGGAGATCGGCTCGGGGGTGGCGGGGAGCATGGGCGGTTCGCTTTCACCAGTCACTCGGGTACGGACACAACAGGACCCGCAGGCTGCTGAAGCCTGCGGGTCCTCAAGTCACGTCGGCTCAACGCCGGCGCGGCGTCACGCGGCCTTGGGCGCGTTCACGTCCGCGGGGAGGGCCTTCTGCGCGACCTCGACCAGCGCGGCGAACGCGGTGGCGTCGTTCACGGCCAGCTCGGCGAGGATCTTGCGGTCGACCTCGATGTTCGCGGCGTTCAGACCCTGGATGAAGCGGTTGTACGTGATGCCGTTGGCGCGGGCAGCCGCGTTGATGCGCTGGATCCACAGCCGACGGAAGTCGCCCTTGCGCTTCTTGCGGTCGTTGTAGTTGTAGACCAGCGAGTGGGTGACCTGCTCCTTGGCCTTGCGGTACAGGCGCGAACGCTGACCGCGGTAGCCGGAGGCCGCCTCGAGGATCGCCCGGCGCTTCTTGTGGGCGTTGACTGCCCGCTTGACGCGTGCCACTTGTTTAACTCCTTGTAGCGGGGTCGTGGTGGGACTCACACGACCCGGAATCGATTGGGTCCCGGTCTGAGATCAGGCGCGCGTCACGCGCCCGACGTCACTTGCCGAGAAGCTTCTTGATCTTCGCGGCGTCGCCCGGGGCCATCTCGGCGTTGCCGGTGAGGCGACGCGTCACGCGGGACGACTTGTGCTCGAGCAGGTGGCGCTTGCCGGCGCGCTCACGGAGCACCTTGCCGGAGCCGGTGATCTTGAAGCGCTTGCTGGCACCGCTGTGCGTCTTGTTCTTCGGCATAGCGCCGTTATCTCCTCGTCGGTGGCGTTCCGGTGCCCGGTCGTGAAACCGGGCACGGTGGAACGTCGCTTGTATCGGTTACGTCCTTGGGACTCGCGTCCCGCGGATCACGCCTCGGCGGAAGCCTCGGCAGGGGCCTCGGCGTCGGCCTCGGCGCTCACGACGTCGGATTCGACGTCGCCCTCGGCGTTGACGGCGTCGGCGTCCGCGGCGTTCTGCGAACGACCCGGGTTGGCCTTCGCCTCGGCCTTGCGGGCCTCCTGCGCCTGACGGGCCTCGGCCATCGCCTCGGTCTTCTTCTTGTGCGGACCGAGAACCATGATCATGTTTCGGCCGTCCTGCTTCGGGTTCGACTCGATGAACCCGAGGTCCTGGACGTCCTCCGCGAGACGCTGCAGCAGTCGGTAGCCCAGCTCGGGCCGGGACTGCTCACGACCGCGGAACATGATCGTGATCTTGACCTTGTCGCCCTGCTTGAGGAACCGAACGACGTGACCCTTCTTGGTGTCATAGTCGTGCGGGTCGATCTTCGGCCGGAGCTTCATCTCCTTGATGACCGTGTGCGCCTGGTTCTTGCGCGCCTCACGGGCCTTCATGGCCGACTCGTACTTGAACTTCCCGTAGTCCATGAGCTTGCAGACCGGGGGGCGGGCTGTCGCCGCGACCTCGACCAGGTCCAGGTCGTACTCCTGGGCAAGCTCCAGTGCCTTGGCCAGGGGGACGATGCCCACCTGCTCGCCACTGGGACCGACAAGTCGCACCTCTGGAACGCGAATCCGGTCGTTGATGCGGGGCTCGGCGCTGATGGATCCTCCTAGATAGCACCACACGGCAGTCTGGCGAACGGCCGCGTAACGTCTTGGTTGTTAGTCCTGTAACCACGCCGAAGCACAAAAAATGCCCCGAACGATCACCTGCGGGGCTCCAAGCACTACCGGAGCACCGCCGCGTGAACGCGGGGCGCGCTACCGGGCGACTCCATCGTCCGTACGGAACGATGGTGGCCGCCTGACCGGGGTGACCCGCCGTCCGTGAGGACAGTCGGGTGGGAGTTCGGAGCCTCCACTTGTGGGCCGGGCCCGCCTGCTGAGGGGCACGCGTGTCCGACCGGTCGTTACACGAGATTAGCAGTCTGCGCCAGGAACGGCCAATCGAGCCTCGGTACGGGGACCGGGCCGGCCTGCGCCTATCGTGTGGGGCATGAGTGACTCCTCCCCCGCCGGCTCCGCCGAGACCCCCGGCGCCCCCGACTTCGACGAGATGACCCGCGACATCGCCGAGGTCCCCGCAGTCGAGGTGATCGTGACGGTCGCCGTCAACCTGATGAGCGCCGCCGCCGTGAAGCTGGGGCTCACCGAGGAGGGCGACAAGTACAAGGACCTCGACGAGGCCCGCAAGCTGATCCACGCCCTCGCCGGCCTGCTGGACGCAAGCGCGACCGAGATCAGCTCCTTCCACGCGGCGCCGCTGCGCGACGGTCTGAAGTCGCTCCAGCTGGCGTTCCGCGAGGCGTCGATCGTCCCGGACGAGCCGGGCCAGGGCCCGGGCGAGAAGTACACGGGCCCGATCTACGGCTGAGCCCGCTTCTCCCCTTCTTCCGCTTCTCCGCTTCTCCGCTTCTTCCGCCGGGCCGGCGCAGCCGCCGGTTCAGCTCTTCACGTACAGGGGCTCGCCCGGAGGCGTCGTCCCGGCCGGCAGCAGTGCCAGGTCGAGGCCGCGCACCAGGCGGGCCCTCAGTGTTTCGTCGGCGGCGAGCCGCCCGGCCACCGCCCGGGCCGCCTCGGCGGGGACGGCGGCCGGGTCGAGGACGAGGGCGGGGGTGCCGCCCGCCCGCCCCGGCCCGAGGTGGGCGCTGAGGACGTCCGGTTCGGCGGCGACCGCGTCCCGCACCGCCGCCCGCACCGCCGGATCGGCGAGCGGGTCGGTCGACGTACGGCCCTCGGCGAGCGCCAGCAGCGCCGGCCCGGTCAGCTCGAAGGCCACCGGTCCCGCCAGGTCGAGGACGACCGTGTCCGCCTTCTCGTGGGCGGCCGCCTGGAGCGCCTGGTGCAGCGGTACGGCGACCGGGCGGGCCTCGGGGTCCCAGCGGGCGAGCGAGTCCGTGGACGTGAACGCGGGCAGCGCGGTGCGACCGCCCGCCTTCAGCGTGGGCACGGCCATGTCGCTGGTCTTCTCGCGGCGCAGTCCCCTCTCGTCCTCCTCCACCTCGCCCAGCACGGCCACCACGGGCACCAGGAGCCGGGCGCCCTTGAGGGCCGCGAGGACCGGGCCCACGGCGGTGCGGTCCTCGGCCCAGGCGGCGAGCGCCGCGCTCAGCCGGGGGTCGGCGGAGCCGTCGTCGTCGGAGAAGCCGGAGTCGGGAATGTTCTTGTTCGCCACGGTCGTCGACCCTATCGGGGGGATGATGCTGCGCTTGTGCGGGGCCCGAAACACGGCGGTGACGCCTTTCACCGGATTCTCAGACATCCCTGACGTGGCTCTAACCTCCGTCTAACGGTGCGCACAGTCGCCACCCCGAGCATCGACGGTCATGGAGTCCTCCGGAGCACGTCGCAACCGCCGCGCTCGATCCTCCCGGCGCCGTCCGCTCCTGTGCACCGCGCTCGCCACGGTCGCCGTCCTCGGGGCGACGGCGGGCGGGACGGTTTATGTGAAGGCACAGGCGCACTCGGGTACCTCGGTCGTATCGTCGTCCTCCGCGACGCCGTCGGCGTCCGGTCCGGGAAGCGGAAAGGTGTCGGTGGAGACGGTGGCGGCGCCCGAGGTGGATCACGACGCGCTGCTGGCGTCCGCGATGAAGTCGGTGACCGTGCCGGGCGACGCGGCCGTGTCCGTGGCCGTGCTCGACCTCGACTCCGGTGACGACGCCACGTACGGCGAGAGCGCCTTCGACACGGCGAGCATCGTCAAGGTGGACATCCTGGCGACGCTGCTGCTCCAGGCGCAGGACGCGGACCGCCGTCTCACCGCGGCCGAGAAGACGTACGCCACCGCGATGATCGAGAACAGTGACAACGACTCGGCGTCGGCGCTGTGGCGGATCATCGGGAAGGCATCGGGGCTCGACGCCGCGAACGAGCGGTTCGGACTGACGGACACCGCGGGCGGCGACGACATGCTGTGGGGGCTGACGCAGACCACGGCCGCCGATCAGCTCACCCTGCTCCAGCAGGTCTTCGGGGACGACTCGGAGCTGAGCGAGGCGTCGCGGACGTATCTCCGGGGCCTGATGGGGCAGATAGCCGTCGACCAGCGCTGGGGAGTCTCGGCAGCGGCCGACGGTTCCTCGTGGGCGCTGAAGAACGGCTGGCTGGCGCGCAGCACGACCGGGCTGTGGGACATCAACAGCATCGGCCGGGTGACCGTCGACGGCCACGACTGTCTGGTGGCCGTGCTCTCGAACGGCAACGCGACGCAGGCGGCCGGGATCTCACTGGTCGAGCGGGTGGCGCGGACTGCGGTGTCGGCGCTGCGGGACGGAGACGCTTCGACGTCGGCCTCCGCGTCAAGCTCGCCGTCCGCCGACGACTAGCCGGCGAGCCCCGTCACGGCTGGAGGGTCTCGTAGGCCCCGGGCCGGTCGCGCTCGCGGCGGCCGCGCCACAGGACGACCGCCGCCACCAGCAGCACTCCCCCGGCGCCGCCCGCGAGCAGGCCCGCCCAGTCCGCCGTGTCCTCGTCCGCCTTCGGCTTGTCCGGGCCGGAGCCGAAGTACCGCTCGCCGTAGGCCGCCGATTGCAGGCCCTCCGGCTTGAGGTCGGCGGCGGCCGTGATCGCGGCCGCCGGGTCGATGAACCCGAAGCCGCGGGAGTCGTCGCGCCCGCCGGTGGGGGCGTTGCGGGCGGTGTCCTCCAGGAGCTTCTTGATCTGGGCCGGAGTGAGCCCGGGCCGGGCGCCCTTGATCAGCGCCACGGCACCCGAGACGAAGGCGGATGCGGCGCTCGTCCCCCAGCCCTCGTAGTACTTGTGGTCCGGGTCGGCGATGACGACGTCGACGCCGGGCGCGCTGACCGTCGCGTACCAGCGGCGGGTGGAGAAGGAGGCGCGGGTGCCGTAGCGGTCGACGGCCGTCGCGGCGATGACGCCCGGGTAGGCGGCCGGGTAGGAGATGTGGTCGCCCTTCTCGCCGCCGTTGCCGGCCGAGGCGACGACGACCGAGCCCTTCTTCAGCGCGTACTGGACGGCCTCGTCCTCGGCGGGCTCGGGGTGGGCGGAGGCGGAGTCGTCGCCGAGGGAGAGGTTGATGACGTCGGCACCCTGGTCGGCGGCCCAGCGGATGCCCTCGGCGAGGGCGTTGCCCCGGGTGTTGCGGGCCTTGGTGCGCTGCGGGTCGCCGTCCTCCAGGATCACGCGGACGGGCAGGATCTTCGCCTCCGGGGCGACGCCCAGCACGCCGTCGGTGTTGCCGCTGCCATGGCCGTGACCGGCGATGATGCCGGCCATCGCGGTGCCGTGGCGGGCCCACGCGCGGTCACCGGGACCGGCTCCGAAGCCGACCATGTCCTTGCCGGTGAGCACGTTGCCGGTGAGGTCGGGGTGGTCGGCCTCGACGCCGGTGTCCAGGACGGCGACGGTGATGCCCGCGCCCTTGGTGGTCTGCCAGGCCTCCTGGGTGTGCAGGGCCTCCAGGGCCCACTGCTTGGCACGGATGCCGTCGGCGTAGGCGGTGGAGGGCGGCACGAGGGCGACGGTGGCGGCGAGAAGACAGCACAGGAGCCCGGCCCTGCGGGTCGTACGGCTCGGACGGGTGCTCATGAGGGCTGCTCCGAGGGCGTGACGGCGGTCTTGCGCAGGCCGCGCTCGACGCGGTCGGCGAGGCCCTGGGCCTCGTTGCCGAGGCCCGCCTGGGCGGGGGCCGTGGTGGCGCCCGCCGCGGTGGCCGCCGGGGCGGACTGCGGGGTGTCGACCACCCGGCCGTCGGCCCAGCCGGAGACGGCATAGACGACGACGGGCGCGTCGGTGAGGACGGAGACCGTCCACGCCGCGCGCTGCTTGTCGCCGAAGGCGGCCGCGACGGTGCCCTTCACGGCGTACGGCCGGGGCATCAGATCGGCCCGATCCGCCAGCTTCTCCTTGGTGAAGCGGGTGTCGAGCGCACGCATGGCGGCCGCGTCGGCCGTGGTGAACAGCAGACCGACGGTGGTCACATAGCTCTGGGTGGCGTCGGTGTAGGTGGCCCGCAGGAGCCGCTGGCAGCCGACCGGGGCGAGGGTCTTGAGCAGCAGCGGGTCGAAGGCGTCGGCGCAGCCGCCGTCCGGGGCGACGGCGATCCGCGTCCAGGTGCGGTCGGCGCCGCCGGGACCGGCGCCCTGGCCGTCGACCGTGGGCGGGAACAGCTGATCGACCGGCACGTTGTGCCACAGACCGCCGGCGGTGGTGTAGGTACTGCGCTCGGCGGCGTCCGCCGAGTCCCCGACCAGCCAACTGCCGGTGACCGCACCGCCGATGAGCCCCATGCCGAGGACGACACAGACGGCGGCCGCGGCGACGCGTCCCCGCCGACCGAAGATCCCGGCCATGTCCCTGTACCCCTCGGGGCGCGCGAAGGTCACCACGGGCCGGGTGGCACCGAGGGTGCCGCCCGGGGCCATGGGAGCGCTCCAGGACAGGGACGGATCGGGGCCGCTCGCCACACCCGGGCCGCCGTCGGGCCGCTGCGGGGCCTTAGGCGCGGGGGGCGCGGCAGGAACGGGCGGCACGGCGAACCCGGGCTGCCGCACGGCCGCCCCGGGGCTCCAGGCCGGCCCGTCGTCCGTCACCGCCGGGCCCGCCTGGCCCGTCGGCCCCTCCTGGGAGTCACCGCGCAGGCCGCCCCCTGCGCCCTCCGCCTCCGTCTCCCGCCGACTCCGCCCGGGCGCGGGCACCCAACTCCGGGGCAACGGCGACCAGGCACTGTCGGACGCGGACGCGGACCCGGCCGCGGACGAGGAGTCACCCGTCGAGCCCGCGGGCCGGGAGGGCGGCGGCGGGCCGGCGGGCCGGGAGGGCGGCGGAACGACGGGGCGGGTGCTCGCGCCGGCGGAGAAGAAGTCGCCCGCGGCGGCGGGCCGGGAGCCGCCCGAGCCACTGGGGTACGCACCCGAGCCCGTGGAGAAGAGGTCGCCCGAGTCGGCGGGACGCGAGCCGTCCGAGTCGGCGGGACGTGAGCCGTCCGAGTCGGCGGGACGTGAGGTGCTCGGTCCGGCGGGACGGGAGCCGTTCCGGCCTGCGGGACGTGAGTTGTCCGAGTCGGCGCGACGAGTGCCCGCGGGAGTGGCGGTACCGCCGGGAAGGGAGCCCTCGGGGCCGGCGGGACGCGGGAGTCCGTCACCGGAGGGACGGGCGCCGGCGGTGCCGGTGGGAGGCGAGCCGTCGGGGCCGGCCGGGCGGGTGGCCTCCCCGTCGGCGGGACGGGGAGCAGCCGTACCGGCTCGCGGGGCGGCGCCGCCCGGGCCTGCGGGACGCGAGTCCTCCGAGGCGGCGGGGCGGGTGGCCGGCCTGGTGGGCCGGGGGGCGCGGCGGAAGTCGTGGGGCGGGGCCGGACGGGAGGCGTGGGGGGCGGCCGGGCGTTCGTCGGCTCGCGGGGCCGTCCCGGCGTCGTCGCGACCTGGGGTCGGGGCGGGGCGGGCCGGCTGCGGCGGGATGTCCGGGAAACGGGCCGACGCGGGCGGCGGGGGCGGGGTCATGGCGTCCGTGTGCTGGGCCCGCAGGTCGGTGAAGCGGGGGGCGGTGCGGGAAGGCGGGGAATCCGTGCCCGCCATAGGGAAGCGGCCCCCCGCAGAGGGGAAGCCGTCCCCGGAGGAAGGGAAGCCGTCCCCCGAGGCGGGGAAGCCGTCCCCCGACGTGGGGAAGCCGTCTCCGGATGTGGGCTCGTCCTGGGTGGTCGCCTTCGCTTGGGCCGGGCCGGGACGCGCTCCGTGCGTGGACTCCCGCTCAGCCTGCTGCCGCGGTCGGCCGGTCGGCGTCCGGGGCGGCGCGGCGGGCTCCTGCGGCTCGGCGGCGGGGGTCGTCCGGCGCGCGGGGTCGCGTCGCGGCGGCTCGGCGGTTGGCTGGCCGCCGCTCTCCCGGTCCGTCGGGGCCGTCGGGGGCTGGGCCGGGCGGGGCGGGGGGGCGGGGCGGGGGGGGGGAACCGGGGGGGGGGGGCCCGCCCGGCCCGCGGGGGGCCGGGGCGCGGGGGGTGGACACCGGGGTGGGGCGGCACGTCCGGACGCGGGGGGACCGAGGCGCGGCGTGCTTCCGTACTCATGCACCCCCCGTTTCCTCGTCCCCGGGCCGTCGTTCTGCTACGCGGGCGGTCGGTCTCGTGCCCGGGCGGCCCGGCGCGGACGCGACAGTCCGCCCTGGGCACGCATACCCGCACGGGCGGACCGGCATCCCGACACGGTTGCCCGGCCGGAGCCGTCCTCCGTGCGTGCGCGTCACTCTACGGCTTGTCGCAGGGCGAACGGGAACCAGTCCGGGACGCCCGGGGCTTCTGCCCGGAACGTCCCCCTACCCTGCGGTAATCCTGTCTGGCAGGCTTCGTTCATGACTGCGCGCGCCGCCGACCGGGCCCGTTACGACCGGGCCACCGCCCATCTCGACGCACCTCTCGCCCTCGTGGACCTGGACGCCTTCGACGCCAACGCCGAGGATCTGGTCCGCCGGGCCGGCGGCAAGCCGATCCGTGTCGCCAGCAAGTCCGTACGCTGCCGGACGCTGCTGGAACGCGTCCTGGCGAAGGACGGCTTCGCCGGCATCATGTCGTTCACCCTCGCCGAGTCCCTGTGGCTGGCCCGGTCCGGGTTCGACGACATCCTCCTCGCCTACCCGTCGGCCGACCGCACCGCGTTCGCCGAACTGGCCGCCGACCCCAAACTCGCCGCCGCCGTCACCGTCATGGTCGACGACGTCTCCCAGCTCGACCTCATCGACGGCGCGCGCGGCGAAGGGCGCGAAGTCATCCGGGTCTGCCTGGAGTTGGACACCGCGCTGAAGTTCCTCGGCGGCCGGGTCCGGGTCGGAGCCCTGCGCTCGCCGCTGCACTCCCCCGCCCAGGTCGCCGACGTGGCGAGGGCGGTCGCCCGGCGGCCCGGTTTCAAGGTCGTGGGGATCATGGCCTACGAGGGGCACATCGCCGGGGTCGGCGACGCCGTCGCCGGGCGGCCCTTCCGGTCCCGGGCCATCCGGCTGATGCAGGCCACCGCCCGGCGCGAGCTCGCCGAGCGCCGCGCCGCGGTCGTGCGCGCGGTGCGGGCCGTCGTACCGGATCTGGAGTACGTCAACGGCGGCGGCACCGGCAGTGTGCAGCACACCGCCGCCGAGGACGCGGTCACCGAGATCGCGGCCGGGTCGGGGCTGTACGTGCCGCGTCTGTTCGACAACTACACGTCGTTCAGCGGCCGTCCGGCGGCCCTGTTCGCCCAGCCCGTCGTCCGGCGGCCCGGGGTGGGGGTCGTCACCGTGCTCGGCGGCGGGTATCCCGCGTCCGGTGCCGCGGGGCCCGACCGGCTGCCCGTGCCGTACCTGCCGGAAGGGCTGCGGTACGACCCTCAGGAGGGGCCGGGCGAGGTGCAGACGCCGCTGCTCGGCTCGCCCGCCGACGATCTGCTGATCGGCGACAAGGTGTGGTTCCGGCACGCGAAGGCCGGTGAGCTGTGCGAGCGGTTCGACGTGCTGCACCTCGTCGAGGGGGACGCGGTGACGGCGACCGTGCCGACCTACCGGGGTGAGGGGCAGACCTTCCTGTAGGCGGCCGGGCGTGGGGCGTCCTAGAGCGGGGTCACGTAGGCCCCGGAGATCCCGCCGTCCACCAGGAAGTCGGAGGCGTTGACGAAGGAGGAGTCGTCGCTGGCCAGGAAGGCGACGGCGGCGGCGATCTCCTCGGCCTCGGCGAACCGGCCGACGGGGATGTGGACCAGCCGGCGGGCGGCCCGCTCCGGGTCCGTGGCGAACAGCTCCTGGAGCAGCGGGGTGTTGACCGGCCCCGGGCAGAGGGCGTTCACGCGGATGCCCTCCCGGGCGAACTGCACGCCCAGCTCCCGGGACATGGCGAGGACGCCGCCCTTGGACGCCGTGTACGAGATCTGCGAGGTGGCGGCGCCCATCCGGGCCACGAAGGACGCCGTGTTGATGATGGAGCCCCTGCCCTGGCGCCGCATGTAGGGGAGCGCGGCCTTGCAGCACAGGTAGACGGAGGTCAGGTTGACCTCCTGGACGCGCTTCCAGGCCTCGAGGCCGGTCTCCAGGATGGAGTCGTCGTCGGGCGGCGAGATGCCGGCGTTGTTGAAGGCGATGTCGACGCTGCCGTAGGTGTCGTAGGCGGCCTTGAACAGCGCCTCGACCTGCTCGGGGTCGGTGACGTCGACCTTCACGAAGGTCCCGCCGACCTCCTCGGCGGCCGCCTTGCCCCGGGTCTCGTCGACATCGCCGCAGACGACGTGCGCGCCCTCCGAGGCGAGCCGGCGCGCGGTGGCGAGGCCGATGCCGCTGCCGGCTCCGGTGATGACTGCGGTGCGGCCGACCAGACGGCGGCAGATGATCTCGTCAGGCGATGCGGTCACTGTGCGGGGCCCTCCGTGCTGATGAAGACGTTCTTGGTTTCGGTGAAGGCGGTCAGGGCGTCCGGACCCAGTTCACGGCCGACGCCGGACTGCTTGTAGCCGCCGAACGGGGTCCAGTAGCGGACGCTGGAGTGGGAGTTGACGGACAGGTTGCCGGCCCGGACCGCCTGGGAGACGCGCAGCGCCCGGCCGATGTCCCGGGTCCAGATGGAGCCGGAGAGGCCGTAGGGGGTGTCGTCGGCGAGCCGGATCGCGTCCGCCTCGTCGGTGAAGGGGAGCAGTACGGCGACGGGGCCGAAGATCTCCTCGCGGGCGGCGGGCGAGTCGGGTGCGGCGCCGGTGAGGACGGTCGGCGGGAACCAGAAGCCGGGGCCGTCGGGCGCGGTGCCGCGCAGTGCCTCGGCGTCGTCCGGGACGAACGACCGTACGCGGTCCACCTGTTGCCGGGAGATCAGCGGGCCCATCCGGGTCTTCTCGTCGGCCGGGTCGCCGACCGTCACGGCGGCCAGTTCCCGCGCCAGGTGGTCGGCCACCTCGTCGTAGACCGATTCCTGGACGAGGACACGGGTGCGGGCGCAGCAGTCCTGGCCGGAGTTGTCGAGGAAGGAGAAGGGATCGACCGCGGCCCTCAGGTCGGCGTCCGCGAAGACGATGTTGGGGCTCTTGCCGCCCAGTTCCAGGGTGACCGGCTTGACCTGCCGGGCGCAGCGTTCCATGACCTCGCGGCCGGTGCGGGTGGACCCCGTGAACACGATCTTCGCCACGCCCGGGTGGTCGACGAGCGCGCGGCCGGCGACGGCTCCGTGGCCGGGCAGTACCTGGAAGAGGTGCTCCGGCAGGCCCGCCTCCAGGGCCAGTTCGGCCAGGCGCAGGGCGGTGAGCGGGGTGGTCTCGGCGGGCTTGAGGACGACTGCGTTGCCTGCCGCGAGGGCCGGGAAGGAGCCCCAGGCGGCGATGGGCATCGGGAAGTTCCAGGGGGCGATCACCCCGACCACGCCGAGCGGCTCCTGGAAGGTGATGTTCCAGCCGCCGGGTACGGGGATCTGGCGGCCCAGGAGGCGCTCGACGCCGCCGGCCGCGTACAGGAGCAGGTCGCGGGCGTTGCCGGCCTCCCAGCGGGCGTTCCCGAGGAGGTGGCCGGCCTCACGGACCTCGAGGAGCGCCAGTTCCTCGACGTGTGCGTCGACGACGTCGGCGAAGCGGCGCAGCAGCCGGGCCCGGTCGGCCGGGGCGGCGGCGGCCCAGGCCTGCTGGGCGGCGCCGGCGCGGGCGACCGCGCGGTCCACGTCGGCCGCGTCCGCTGCCGGGACGGTGGCGACGATCTCCTCGGTGGCCGGGTTGAGAACGATCAGCTCGTGCGGAAGCGACTGCGCATCGGACAAGGAGGGTCCGGACAGGGAGGGTCCGGACAAGGAGGGACCGGGCAGGGAGGGACCGGGCAAGGAAGGGCCTTTCGCGGGCGGGTGCACGGGCGGGTGCGTCAGAGACGTTCGAAGGAGCGGCGCAGCTCCCAGTCGGTGACCGCCGCGTCGAAGGCCTCCAGCTCGACGCGTGCCATGTTGCGGTAGTGCGCGACGACCTCCTCGCCGAACGCGGCCAGCGCGATCGGGCTGTCCGCCCAGATCTCGGCGGCTTCGCGCAGGGTGGTCGGGACGTGCGCGTACTCGGCGGTGTAGGCGTTGCCGGGACAGGCCTCGGGCAGCTCCAGCTTCTGTTCGATGCCGTACAGGCCCGCCGCCACCAGGCCCGCGACCGCGAGATGCGGGTTGACGTCGCCGCCGGGCAGCCGGTTCTCGAAGCGCATCGAGCGCCCGTGACCGACGACGCGGAGGGAGCAGGTGCGGTTGTCGTATCCCCAGGCGACGGCGGTCGGGGCGAAGGAGCCCGGCTGGAACCGCTTGTAGGAGTTGATGTTCGGGGCGTAGAGGAGGGAGAAGTCGCGCAGGGCGGCGAGCTGTCCGGCGAGGAAGTGCCGCATGACGTCGGACATCCCCCCTTCCCCGTCGCCGGCCATGACGTTGGTGCCGTCGGCGTCGGTGAGCGAGAGGTGGATGTGGCAGGAGTTGCCCTCGCGCTCGTTGAACTTGGCCATGAAGGTCAGCGAGACGCCCTCCTGGGCGGCGATCTCCTTGGCGCCGGTCTTGTAGATCGCGTGCTGGTCGCAGGTGACCAGGGCCTCGTCGTAGCGGAAGGCGATCTCGTGCTGGCCGGGGTTGCACTCGCCCTTGGCGGACTCGACGGTGAGGCCGGCGCCGGCCATCTCGTTGCGGATGCGGCGCAGCAGTGGCTCGACCCGGCCGGTGCCGAGCACCGAGTAGTCGACGTTGTACTGGTTGACCGGGGTGAGTCCGCGGTAGTTCGCGTCCCAGGCGGCCTCGTAGCTGTCCTTGAAGACGATGAACTCCAGCTCGGTGCCGACCTGGGCGGTGAAACCGTGCCCGGCGAGGAGCTCCAGCTGGCGACGCAGGATCTGGCGCGGCGCGGCGATCACGGGCGATCCGTCGTTCCAGGCCAGGTCTGCGATGAGCAGGGCGGTACCGGCGTTCCACGGCACGCGGCGCAGGGTCGACAGGTCGGGGCGCATGGCGAAGTCGCCGTAGCCGCTCTCCCAGGAGGACATGGCGTACCCGTCGACGGTGTTCATGTCCGTGTCGACGGCGAGGAGGTAGTTGCAGCCCTCGGTGCCGTGCTGGAGGACCTCGTCGAGGAAGAACCGGGCGGCGAACCGCTTGCCCTGGAGACGCCCTTGCATGTCGGGGAAGGCCAGGACGACAGTGTCGATCTCACCGCTCGCGACGTGAGCGTGCAGCTCCTCGACGCCGAGCGGGGGTGTGCGGTCTGCCACGGGAAGGGCCTCCTTCGGCTTCCCCGGCTCCCCCGTCTTCTTCGGGCGGGCCGGGAGCCATAAGGTATTGCCGAGAACCATTGCTTGGGAAGGGGGCGCGGCCAGATGTCGGTGGACGCTGACGGCGGACCGGACGACCGGTTGACGCCGGTACTGCGGCCGGTGCGGGCCGGGAACGGCTTCGAGGAGGCGCTGGAGCAGATTCTCCAGGTGGTGCGGCTGGGCCTGGTGCCGGGCGGCGAACGGCTGCCGGCCGAGCGGGACCTGGCGGAGCGGCTCGGGATCAGCCGGGTGACGCTGCGCGAGGTGCTGAAGGTCCTCCAGGACCAGGGCCTGGTCGAGTCCCGCCGGGGCCGCTACGGCGGAACGTTCGTGCTGCCGCGTACGGACGCCGGCGGCGAGGACGAGCTGCGGCGGCGGATCGCGGAGGTCGACATCGAGGACGTGCTGCGCTTCCGTGAGGTGCTCGAGGTGGGCGCGGCGGGCCTGTGCGCGACGCACGGGCTGACGGACGAGCAGGCGGAGCGCCTGCGCGAGGCGCTGGCCCGCACGGCGGACGCCCCGCTGGCCGACTACCGCCGCCTGGACACGATGCTCCACCTCACCCTGGCCGAGCTGTGCGGCTCGCCCTCGCTGACCGCGCGGTACGCGGCGGTCCGGGCCACGGTGAACGACCTGCTCGACTGCATCCCGCTGCTGGTGCGCAACCTGGAGCACTCGCAGCGGCAGCACCTCGCGCTGGTGGAGGCAGTGCTGGACGGGGACGCGGACGGGGCGCGGGAGATGATGCGGGAGCACTGCGCGGGGACGGCCGCCCTGCTCAGGGGCTTCCTGACGTGAATCAGGGGCTTCCTGACGTGAAAAGGTATGCCTACGATCCATTGCGGCGATCCATTGCGGGAGCGGGAGGGCACATGACGGACGGTTCACGGCCCCTGATCGGCGTCAGCACGTATCTGGAGTCCGCGGCGCGCTGGGGCGTGTGGGCGCTGGACGCCGCGCTGCTGCCCGTCGGGTACCCGCGGCTGGTGCAGCGGGCGGGCGGACTGGCCGCGATGCTCCCGCCGGACGCTCCCGAGCACGCGGCGGCGACGGTGGCCCGCCTCGACGGCCTGGTGATCGCGGGCGGCCCCGATGTCGAACCGGTCCGCTACGGCGCCGAGCCGGACCCCCGCACCGGGCCGCCGGCGCGGGAGCGGGACGCCTGGGAGCTGGCCCTGATCGAGGCGGCGCTGGCGGCGGACCTCCCGCTGCTCGGCATCTGTCGGGGCATGCAGCTGCTGAACGTCGCGCTCGGCGGCACCCTGACCCAGCACATCGAGGGACACGCCGAGGTGGTCGGGGCCTTCGGCACCCACCCGGTCAAGCCGGTCCCCGGCACGCGGTACGCCGCGGCCGTCGAGGAGGAGACCTCCGTACCGGCCTACCACCACCAGGCCGTGGACCGTCTCGGCACGGACCTGATCCCGTCGGCGTACGCGACGGACGGCACCGTGGAGGCCGTCGAACTACCGTCCGCGACCTGGGTACTGGGCGTCCAGTGGCACCCGGAGATGGCCGAGGACGTACGGGTCATGCACGCCTTGGTGACGGCGGCGCAACCCCAGAGCCCGCCCTGATGCCCAGCCCGTCCGGCGTTTGAGGACGAGGCCCTTTCGGGGCCGACGGGGGGCCGGGGGCACCGCCCTCAGGGTCGGGAAGGGAAGGGGCGGCGGGGTCGGGGGCCGGGAGAACCTACCCCCGCGTCAACGACAACAGCTCCCGCGCCGGCCCGGCAGGCCGATGCCCCGTGGGCCACACCGCCCGCAGATCGCGCGCCAGCGCAACCCCCTCCACCGGCACCTTCACCAGCCGCCGCAGCCCCAGCTCCTCCCCGACCGCCAGTTCGCTCAGCACCGCCGGCCCCGCCCCACTGACCGCCGCCGCCTTGACCGCGGTCGTCGAGGAGAGCTCGATCAGCGGCCGGGCCAGCCCGCCCAGCGCCGTGTCGAGCACCTGCCGGGTCCCCGATCCCTTCTCGCGCAGGATCAGCGGCGTCGAGGCCAGCTCGGCCGCGGGCAGCGGCCGCCGCCTGCGGGCCCACGGGTGGGCGGGCGCGACCACGACGATCAGATGGTCATGGGCTATCACGGCCGAGTCCAGGCCGGGCGGCACCGTGAGACCCTCCACGAAGCCGAGGTCCGCCTCCCCGGAGAGCAGCCGCTCGGCGACGGCCGCCGAGTTGCCCGCGAGCAGCGACACCGCCGTGTCCGGCCGCCCGGCGCGCAGCGCGAGCAGCCAGCCGGGCAACAGGTACTCGGCGATCGTCATGCTCGCCGCCACCCGCAGCCGCGAGTCCCGGCGGACCCGCAGCGCCTGCGCCCCGGCGTCGAACGCCCGCGCCGCCTCGACGACCCGCCCCGCCCAGTCCGTCACCAGCGCGCCGGTGTCCGTGAGCCGGGAGCCGCGCGGCGAGCGGTCCACCAGGGCCACGCCCAGCTGGCGTTCCATGGACCGGATCCGGCTGCTCGCGGCCGGCTGAGTGATGCCGAGCTCCCGCGCGGCCGCGCCCAGGCTGCCCAGCCGTGCCACCGCCAGCAGCAGCTCCAGCGCGCCCAGGTCCGGGACACGGTGCGCGATCGAACCCGTTCCGCCGTCCGCGGGCTGTTCCTCGACACTCCCCATAAGCCCAGCTTATGTCCCCATAGAGGCGTACTCCCTGGTCGTGGGAGGGTGGCCGGGCGACCGTGGAGGCATGGTCACCGCCGCCCAGCCCCTGTACGCCCTCCCCCGTGTGCCCGCCGGCGCCGTCCGTCACCTCGGACCGAACTGGTACGCCACGGTCATGGGCACCGCGATCCTCGCCACGGCGGGAGCCGCGCTCCCCGCCCGCCCGCCGGGGCTGCGGCCGCTCCTCACCGCCTGCTGGGCCCTCGCCCTCGTCCTGCTGCTGGCCCTGCTCGGCGCCCGCGCCCTGCACTGGCGCCATCACCGCGACCAGGCCCGTGCCCATCTGCTGGATCCGGCGACGGCGCCGTTCTACGGCTGCCTGGCGATGGCGCTGCTGGCCGTCGGGGGCGGCGCCCTCACCGTCGGCCGGGACTGGATCGGCGTCCGGGCCGCGGTCGCCCTCGACGCCGTGCTGTTCACCGTCGGGACGGCCGTCGCGCTCACGGCCGCCGTCGCCGTCCCGTACCTGATGGCCGTACGCCATCGGGTGCGGGCGTGCCAGGCCACGCCCGTGTGGCTGCTGCCGCTGGTCGCGCCCATGGTGTCCGCCGCGCTCGGGCCGCTGCTGGTGCCGTATCTGCCGGCCGGGCAGCCGCGGCAGACACTGCTCCTGGCGTGCTTCGCGCTGTTCGGCCTGAGTCTGCTCGCCACGCTCGTCATGCTGCCGGTGGTGTTCGCGCGGCTGCTGACCGGCGGGCCGCTGCCTCTCGTCCTCACCCCGACCCTGTTCCTCGTCCTGGGCCCGCTCGGGCAGTCCACCACCGCCGTCGGAAAGTTCGCGGAGGCCGCTCCGGGGGTCCTGCCCGGCCCGGACAGCCGTGGTTTCGCCGTGCTCGCCGTGCTGTACGGGGTGCCCGTCATGGGGTTCGCGCTGCTCTGGCTGTGTCTGGCCACCGCGCATGTGGTGCGGGCCCGCCGGCACGGGATGGGCTTCGCGATGACCTGGTGGGCGTTCACCTTCCCGGTCGGCACCTGTGTGACCGGAGCGGCGGCGCTGGCCCGGCACACCGGGCTGGTCGCCTACGACGTGCTCGCCTGCGCGCTGTACGTCGTCCTCGTCGCCGCGTGGGCCGTCGCCGCCACGCACACCGTCCGCGGGCTGCTCAGCGGTGAGCTGCTCGCAGCGCCTCGCCCAGCACCTTCGGCGCCTCGGCGAGCGACGGGCCGTACCACGTCAGGTGCCGTCCGCTGAGCAGCGCGCAGGGCAGACCGGGGAAGGCCTCCGGGCCGTCGTCGGCGGTGAAGCGGTAGGGCTCGTCGGGCAGCACGACCAGGTCCGGCGCGGCGGCGAGCAGCTCCTCGACCGGGATCCGCGGATAGCGTTCGGCGTGCCCGGCGTAGAGCTGGTCGACGCCCAGGCGGGCCAGCACGTCCCCGGCGAAGGTGTCGCGGCCCAGGACCATCCACGGGCGGCGCCAGATCGGTACGACGGCCGTCCGGCGGCGGCTGGACGGCAGCGGCGCCGCCCACGCCTCCTCCGCCTCCTCGAGCCACCTCGGCCGCGAGGGCGCCCCGCACGCCCTGAGCACCCGCGCCAGCTCACCGAAGGCCTGCGGAAGGTCGCGGATCACGGTCACCAGGACGTCGAGGCCGGCCGCGCGCAGCTCGGCCAGGTCCGGTTCCCGGTTCTCCTCCTCGTTGGCGACCACCAGGTCGGGGGCGAGAGCGACGATCCGGTCGACCCGGGGGTTCTTGGTTCCGCCGATCCGGACGACGTCCAGGTCCGCCGGGTGCGTGCACCAGTCCGTGGCGCCGACCAGGGCGCCGGGCACGCAGGAGGCCACCGCCTCGGTGAGCGACGGCACCAGCGAGACGATCCGCACTACCGCTTCCGGCCCCGGTCCCGGTCCCGTACCGCCTCGATGTGCTCCGCCACGGCGACGACGACCACCCGGGTGTCCGGCACGGTCGCCCGCCAGCGGTGACGGACGCCACCGGTGAGGTACAGGGTGTCGCCGCGGCCGAGGCGGTAGGCGCGGCCCTCCGCCTCGATCTCCACGGCGCCGTCGGCCACGTACATCAACTGGTCGTTGCGGTACTGGAACTCGCGGCCCGCGTCATGGTCGCCGGTGAACTCCGAGGCGTGCATCTGGTGGTGACCGCGCACCAGGGAGCGGGAGCGCGGCTCCGGCTCGGGCCCCGGACCCGGCTCGGTCACCTCGGCGCGCACGACGTCCACGCTGCACGCGGGGTCGGCGGCGGCGAGAAGCTCGACGGCCGTGGTGCGCAGGGCGTCGGCGACCTTCTCCAGGGAGCTGGTGCTGGGCCGCGCGCGCTCGTTCTCGATCTGGCTGAGGAACGGGACCGACAGGCCGCTGCGCTCGGCCACGACGGCGAGGGTGAGCTCCAGGGACCGGCGTCGGCGCCGCACGGCCGCGCCCACTCGCAGTGGCTGTTCTTTGTGGTCGCCCATCGCTCCGGCTCCCTCCTTAGCTCGTCGCTGCCCTGACGTCCTCTAGGCCCTCTGAGGAGTTGTCTGCACCCTACGCATGTTCGGCAAACCGTTTCATGCGCCCGTCACATCGAGGACACCTGCCGTGACACCGGACCTCACAGTTCGCGCCAGCCGAGCGGACCCCGGACACGCCGGGCACGGTCCCGCTGACCGGTTGTCCGGTTCAATGCGCGAACGGCCGCGCATGTTCCCGCTCGTCCCCGGCGTCGCGGAGACCTCGGCTCGGGCATGGGCGTAGCTCTCCGTACTTGGCCGGATTCTTGCTGTGGCGGGGCGCCGGGCGGACGGGGCCGGACCAGCGCCGCGGCGGGGCGGGAGCGGCGCCGCGGCAGGGCGGGAGCGGCGCCGCGGCAGGGCGGGAGCGGCGGGGGGCGAGGGGGGGGGGGGGGGGGGAGGCAGGACGCGGGGGGGGCCCCCGCGGCGGCGCGGCGGGCCCCGCCCCGGGCCCGGGGGCCGTACGTCGGGGCCCGCCCCCCCTCCGGCGGTCGCGGTGCTGTCAGGTCACCGGGCCGCCCGGCTTTCCTGCCCCGAATCGGCGACCGGTACCCACTTCTCGACCAGACCTGGATTCTCCTTCAGCCAGGTCCGGACCGCGTCCTGCTCCTTGCCCTTGCCGGCCTTCTGGATCCGTGCCTCCAGACCGGTGAGCTGGGACTCGGTCATGCGGAAGTTCTTCAGCCAGTTGCCGACCTCGGGGTTGTCGGCGGCGAAGCCCTCGCGGGCGACGGTGTGCACGCCGTCCCCCTTGCCCCAGGCGCCCCGGGGGTCCTCGAGCTTCTTCAGGTCGTAGTCGCTGTAGGCCCAGTGCGGCGACCACAGGGTGACGACGATCGGCTTCTTGGCGGCGTAGGCGCGCTTGAGTTCGGCGAGCATCGCCGGGGTGGAGCCGTCGACGACGGTGTAGGCGCCGTCGAGGCCGTACTGCCCCAGGACCTTGTCCTTGAGCAGGCCCATCATCCCGGCGCTGGGCTCGATGCCGGTGATCTTGCCGTCGAACTCGGCGGCGTGGCTCTTCAGGTCCGCCAGGGAGCCGACGTCCTTCACGTACGAGGGGACGGCGAGCTCCAGGGAGGTGGGGCCGTACCAGGAGCCCAGATCGTCGAGCTGGTCGCCGTACTTCTTCCAGTACTCGTCGTGGGTGGTGGGCAGCCAGGCGTCGGTCTGGAAGTCGATCTGCCCGGTGGCGACGCCGGTGTACAGGGGGCCCGCGGCGTACTGGGTGGTGGTGACGTCGAAGCCGCGTTCCTCCAGGAGTTCCTTCCAGAGGTACGTGGAGGCGATGCCCTCGTCCCACGGGATGTAGCCGATCTTGACCTCCTTGCCCTTGCCGATGTCCGAGGCGGAGGCCTCGGCGGTACCGGAGGAGGAGCCGAAGACGTTCATGCCGCCGGCGACCAGGGCGAGCACGACCACGCCGACCACGGCCACGGCCGGGCGCGGACGGTACGTCCACACCGTGCCCCGGGCCTTGGCGGCGGCGCGGCGGCCGAGCGGGGAGATCCGGGTGCCGAGGGCGCCGGTCATCCGGTCCAGGTAGATGGCGAGGACCACGATGCCGAGGCCCGCCTCGAAGCCGAGGCCGATGTCGAGCTGGCCGATGGCCTCGTTGACGGCGCCACCGAGGCCGCCGGTGCCGACCATGCCGGCGATGACGACCATCGACAGGCCCAGCATGATGACCTGGTTGATGCCCGCCATGATCGTCGGCAGGGCGAGCGGCAGCTGTACGCGCAGCAGGGTGTCGCGGGGCGTCGTGCCGAACGCCTCGGCGGCCTCGACGAGTTCGGGGTCGACCTGGCGGATGCCGAGCTCGGTCATCCGGACGCCCGGGGCGAGCGCGAAGATCAGGGTGGCGATGACGCCCGCGGGGACGCCCATGCCGAAGAACAGGATGGCCGGGATCAGCAGCACCATGGACGGCATCGTCTGGAGCAGGTCCAGGACGGGGCGGACGGTGGCGCTGACGGTCTTGGAGCGGGCGGCCCAGATGCCCAGCGGGAGGGAGATCACCAGGGCGATCACCGTGGCCACGAGCACCAGGGAGAGCGTCGACATCGCCTCGTCCCACAGGGCGAGGGAGTCGATGAGGGCGAACCCGGCGAAGGCCAGGACGCCCGCGACGAGGCCGCGCAGCCACCAGGCGAGCACCGCGAGGATGCCGGCGAGGAGGAGCGGTTCGGGGGCGGTGAGGACGGTGTCGAGACCGTCGTACATGCCCTCGACGACCGTTTTGATCGCGTCGAAGAGCCAGGACATGTGGGTGACGAGCCAGTCGACGCCGGAGTCGACCCAGTCGCCGAGGTGCAGCCTAGGCACGGGCCGTCACCTTCTTCCCGCCGTCGCGCGGACTGTCGCAGGCCGTCGCCCGGTCCTGTTCGTCGCCGAGGAAGCGGACGAGGTGCCGGCCCGACACGGCGCCGACGAGCTTCCGCTTGCCGTCGAGGACCGCGACCGGGTGGTCCAGGCGGGCGCTGAGCGCGCACAGCGCGGTGAACGGGGTGTCGGGGGTGGCGGTCTCGCAGCCGCAGTCGGCCTCGTCGCCGCGCACGGCGGTGTCCATGACGGCGGAGGCGGTCAGCACGCGGGAGCGGTCGACGTCCTGGATGAAGGAGGCGACGTAGTCGTTCGCGGGGCGGAGCAGGATGTCCTCCGCCGTGCCCGTCTGCACGATCCGGCCGTCGCGCATGACGGCGATCCGGTCGCCCAGACGCATGGCCTCGTTGAGGTCGTGGGTGATGAAGACGATGGTCTTCTTCAGCGTCTGCTGGAGCGTGAGGAGCTGGTCCTGCATGTCGCGGCGGATCAGCGGGTCCAGCGCGCTGAAGGACTCGTCCATCAGGAGCAGGTCGGCGTCGGTGGCGAGGGCGCGGGCCAGCCCGACGCGCTGCTGCATGCCGCCGGACAGCTCGTCCGGCCAGGACTTCTCCCAGCCGGCCAGACCGCAGAGCCGCAGCGCCTCGGCGGCGCGCTGCTCGCGTTCGCGGCGGGGGACGCCCTGGACGGCGAGGCCGTAGGCGGCGTTGTCGAGGACGCTGCGGTGCGGGAAGAGCGCGAAGTGCTGGAAGACCATGCTGATCTTCTTCGCCCGGACCTCGCGCAGTTCGCGGTCGGCGAGGGCGGTGAGGTCCTGGCCGTCGAAGAGGACGCGTCCGGCGGTCGGCTCCAGCAGCCCGTTGAGCATCCGCAGCAGGGTGGACTTGCCCGAGCCGGACAGGCCCATCACGACGAAGATCTCGCCCGGGGCCACCGTGAAGGAGGCGTCGATGACGGCGGCCGTGGTGCCGTCGGCGCGCAGCTCCTCCCGGTCGGCTCCCTCCCGGAGCCGCTCGACTGCCTGCTGCGGTCGTCTGCCGAACACCTTGTGCAGATGCTCGGCCTCAAGCCTGGAGGACACGCGTACCTCTCGTCGGGGACAGGAATCGGAGCAGTCGGCAACAGCAAACAGTTGAAAGTGCAACCGGGCACTGCTCCGAGGCCGCCCCTGCCCTGGTCCGATGGGGGCAAACGTACGAGTGGTTCAGTTCACAGCAGGTTTCACAAGAGGTTCACTCCTGCCACGGGAGTGAATACGCACCGGATACCGGGGCACGCGTGCGGCATGATGCGAGGCGTGACCGGACGACTGATGCTCCTCGACACCGCCTCGCTCTACTTCCGCGCCTACTTCGGCGTCCCGGACTCCGTGAAGGCGCCGGACGGCACCCCGGTGAACGCCGTGCGCGGACTGCTGGAATTCATCGACCGGCTGGTGAAGGACCACCGGCCGGACGAGCTGGTCGCCTGCATGGACGCCGACTGGCGCCCCCAGTGGCGGGTCGACCTCATCCCCTCCTACAAGGCGCACCGCGTCGCCGAGGAGCGCGAGACGGGGCCCGACGAGGAGGAGGTGCCGGACACCCTCTCGCCGCAGGTGCCGATCATCGAGGCGGTCCTGGACGCGCTCGGCATCGCACGGGTGGGCGTCGCCGGCTACGAGGCGGACGACGTGATCGGCACGTTCACCGGGCGGGCGAAGGGCCCGGTCGACATCGTCACCGGCGACCGCGACCTCTACCAGCTGGTGGACGACGCCCGCGGGGTACGCGTGCTGTATCCGCTGAAGGGCGTCGGCACGCTCCAGCTCACGGACGAGGCGTGGCTGCGCGGGAAGTACGGCGTCGACGGGAGCGGCTACGCGGATCTGGCACTGCTGCGCGGCGACCCGAGCGACGGCCTGCCCGGCGTGCCGGGCATCGGGGAGAAGACCGCGGCCAAGCTGCTGGCCGAGTTCGGCGACCTGGCCGGGATCGTGGCGGCGATCGACGACCGCACGGCGAAGCTGACGCCGTCGCAGCGGCTGCGGCTGGACGAGGCCCGGCCGTATCTCGCGGTCGCGCCGACGGTGGTCAAGGTCGCCGACGACGTGCCCCTGCCGGACGTGGACACCGCGTTGCCGCACGCACCGCGGGACGGAGCGACACTGGAGGCACTGGCGCAGCGCTGGGGACTCGGCGGGTCGCTCCAGCGGCTGTTGACGACCCTGGGCACACCGCCCGCGTAACCATTGCTCTCGTGTCGGGAAATGACAACGGCGCAGGCTGGGAGTCATCCTCTGGATGAGATCCGGATGAGAGGTGAGCCGACCTCTCGAACGGGGAGGGCATCACCGGGGGAAGAGATGCTAACTTAGGTAAACCTAACCATACCCACACGGGAGGCCGTCATGGCAGAACGTCCGGCACGGAAGCCGCGGACGCCCCAATCCGCGCAGGTCGTCCGCACCGAACGGCTCACCCCCCATATGCAGCGCGTCGTCCTCGGCGGCGAGGGCCTGGCCGGTTTCACCGCGGGCACCTGCACCGACCACTACGTCAAACTGCTCTTCGGCCCCGCGGGCGTGACCTACCCCGAGCCCTTCGACCTGGAACGCATCCGCGCCGAGTTCCCCCGTGAGCACTGGCCGGTGACCCGCACGTACACCGTGCGCAACTGGGACGCCGAACTCCGCGAGCTGACCCTGGACTTCGTGGTCCACGGCGACGAGGGCCTGGCCGGGCCGTGGGCGGCGCGCGTCCAGCCGGGCGAGACCGTCCGCTTCATGGGCCCCGGTGGCGCCTACGCGCCCGACACCACCGCCGACTGGCATCTGCTGGCCGGCGACGAGAGCGCCCTGCCGGCCATCGCGGCCGCCCTGGAGTCGCTGCCCGCCGGCAGCGTCGCCCACGCCTTCATCGAGGTGTCGGGCCCCGAGGAGGAGCAGAAGGTCGACTCCGACGTGGAGATCGTCTGGCTGCACCGCGGCGACCGGCCGGTCGGCGAGCGGCTCGTCGAGGCCGTACGGGCGCTGGAGTTCCCCGAGGGCCGCCTGCACGCGTTCGTGCACGGCGAGGCCGCCTGCGTGAAGGAGCTGCGCAAACTCCTGCGCGTCGAGCTGCAGATCCCGCGCGAGGACCTGTCTATCTCCGGCTACTGGCGGCTCGGCCACAACGAGGACGGCTGGCAGGCCTCGAAGCGGGACTGGAACGCGCGCGTGGAGGCGGAGCAGGAGGGCGCGGCACCGGCCGCCTGACCTGACGGAAGCGGCCCGCGATCATGGCGCGGGCCGCCCCTGCGACCCCTCGGGGCCGCACCCGCCGGCGCCTACACCGACCGCTGGTACGACCGGAACGTCCCGATCGAGAGCCACACGGCCGCCGTCGCGAGCGCGAGAAGCGCCCCGCAGCGCAGGAGCACCGCGCCCCGGTCGGGGTCGGCGGACAGGGCCGACCGGCCGGCGACCATCGCCCAGTCCAACGGGTTGAAGCGGGCCACCTGCCGTATCCAGTCGGGCATCCGGTCCGGTGCCATGAACGCGCTGGAGAGGAAGGTCAGCGGCAGCAGCAGGAACGTGTTGACGCCGATGATCGACTCCCGCTCCCGCACCAGCATGCCCAGGGCGTTGGACAGCGCCCCGAAGACCGTGCCCAGCAGCACCGAGGCGACGACCAGGACGACGACGCCCACGAACCCGCCCGGATACTGCGCACCGCCCGCCAGGCCCAGCAGCACGATGACGGCCGACTGCAGGGCGGTGACGATGCCGTTGTGGACGACATTGCCGTTCATCAGCGCGGCCCGGCTGGCCGGGGTGGTCAGAAAACGGTCGAGGGTGCCGCGCTGGATCTCCTCCAACGTGCCCATGCCCGCCCACAGGTTGGAGGCGAGCGCGCTCATCACGACCACGCCGGGCACCAGGTAGTCGAGGTAGGAGGCCGTACCGAAGCCGCCCAGCGCCACGACGTTCTTGAAGAGGCTGCCGAAGAGGAACAGCCAGATCACCGGCTGGATCAGGGTGATCACGGCGTACGCGGGCTGGCGGGCGAACACCATCAGCTGGCGTTGCGTCATGTACCAGGTCTGGACGATCGCGGTGCTCATCGCGCACCCCCGGCGAGGACGAGGGCGTCGGCGGCGGTCCCGCTCCCGGCTTCGGCCTCGGCGTAACGACGGCCCGCGTACCGCAGGTAGACGTCGTCGAGGGAGGGTCGGGCGACGGTCGCGGTGGCGACGGCCGCCCCGGCCCGCTCCAGGGCACCGAGCAGCGCGGGCACCGCCGCCGCTCCGTCCTCGGCGCGGACACTGATCCGTGGCCCGTCGAACACCACCTCGTGGACGCCGGGCAGCCCGCCCAGGGCGCCCTCCAGCAGCGCCCGGCCGCTCTCGCCCAACGCGGTGCGCAGCTCCACATGCACGGCGTCGCCGCGGAGTTCGCCCTTGAGGGAGTCGGGAGTGCCGGCGACGACGATCCGGCCGCGGTCGACGATGGCGACGCGCTCGGCGAGCCGGTCGGCCTCCTCCAGGTAGTGCGTGGTGAGCAGGATGGTCAGCCCCTCCTCTCCGGCCAGCCGGCCGATCTCGTCCCACATCGCGGTGCGGGCCTCCGGGTCCAGACCGGTGGTGGGCTCGTCGAGGAAGAGCACCTCGGGCCGGTGCACCAGCCCGAGGGCGACGTCGAGCCGGCGCCGCATGCCGCCGGAGTAGCCCTTGACCGGGCGCCTCGCGGCCCCGGAGAGCGCGAAACGCTCGAGCAGCTCGTCGACGCGCCGGTCGAGGGCGGCGCCCCGCAGGCCGTAGAGCCTGCCCTGGAGGCGGAGGTTGTCGCGGCCGGTGGCGACCGGGTCGGCGCCGGAGTTCTGGGCGACCACGCCGATCGCGCGGCGCACCCGGTCCGGGTGGCGCAGCACGTCGTGACCGGCGACGGTGGCCGACCCGGAGTCGGGGCGGGCGAGGGTGGTGAGGATCTTGACGGCGGTGGACTTGCCGGCGCCGTTGGGGCCGAGCAGCCCGAAGACGGTACCGGGCTCGACGGTGATCTCGAGGCCGTTCAGGGCGGTGACGCCACCGGGGTAGGTCTTGACGAGTCGACGCGCCTCGACCGCGGGCGCGCGGGTGTTGCTCATGACGGTGCTCCTTCGTGAGCGGACAGGACTGCTGATCCGCGTGAAGAGCGCCGGGCTATCCTGGGTGTGCCGCACCTCGATGGCCCGGAGCCGCTTCACGGCGGATTCCGTTCGGGGTTGGGGACCCCGGCGGAGCTGCTCCAACAGCCCTGCCGGGGTCGTTTCTCAAGGGGTGAATTCCGTCGGCAGCTCCCCCGTCTCGTGGAAACGCCGCCAGTCCTCGACGCCGGGCAGTGAGCCCTTCCTGATCTCGTCGAGGAATCCGCCGACCCACTCGGCCTGCGCCTCGACCATGTGCAGCTGGTACTCGACCTCGACGAGGAAGAGCCTCGGCAGCGTCTCGTAGAGCTTCTGGAGGGCGCCCCGCCCGGAGGCCACCTGGACCTCCAGCGAACTCAGCCGGGTCTCCAGCAGGCGCACCACCTCGTCGGGAGGCAGCGCCGCCATCAGCGAGAGCGCCGTCTCGAAGATCGGGTACTCCTTGGCGGGGATGGCGATCAGATCGGACAGCCACTCGGCCATCTCCTCACGCCCGGCCTCGGTGAGCCCGTAGACCGTGCGCTCGGGGCGGTTGCCCTGGCGTTCCACACCGGTCACCTCGACGAAGCCGTACTTCTCGAGGTTCTGCACGACGGTGTAGAGCGAGCCGTAGTTCGTCTTCGTACTGGTGTCCTTGCCCTGACTGCGCAGGGTCTGGGCGATCTCGTACGGATGCATCGGCTTCTGCCAGAGCGTCGTCATCACGGCGAGCGCCAATGGATTGCTGAGCTTGCGGCGCTTCCTCGTCACGACGACCACCTCGCTTCACGACGAACAGCTCGCCACCGAATATCCGAAGCCGAACATATCGCGAGTCCCCACTCGTTCGCAAGAGACGCGATGTAACGCGATCGAGTGAGGTGTGCGAGGACGTGAGGACTTGGGCCCGCCCCGGACACGGCGGCGTGACGCGCACGAAACAGCGCGTCCCTAATTTCTGTCGCCCGACAGGAATTACGTTCCCTCTGGGCCCAAGGCAGGTTCCGCCGTGACGACAACAGCCCCTTCCGACGTACGCCCCGACCCGCCGCACTCCCCCGACGCGGGCGACGGCTCCCTCGCCGAGTTCGGCTACCGCCAGGAGCTGCACCGCAGCCTGGGCCGGTACGCCTCGTTCGCCGCCGGGTTCTCCTTCATCTCCGTGCTGACGACCGTCTTCCAGTTCTTCGCCTTCGGGTACGCCTTCGGCGGCCCGGTCTTCTTCTGGGCCTGGCCCATCGTGCTGGTCGGTCAGTTGCTGGTCGCCGCGTGCTTCGCGGAGCTGGCGGCGCGCTACCCGATCTCGGGCGCGATCTACCAGTGGTCCTCACGGCTGTCGACTCCGTCGTTCGGCTGGTTCGCCGGCTGGATCATGGTGATCGGGCAGATCGTCGTGGTCGCCGCGGCCGCGCTGGCGCTCCAGATGGTGCTGCCGGCGATCTGGTCGGGCTTCCAGCTGATCGGCACCGACCCGGCGCCCACCTCGCCCGACGGCGCGGCCAACGCGGCGCTGCTCGGCGTGCTCCTGCTGGCGCTCACCACCTTCGTGAACGTCGTCGACAACCGCGTGATGTCCGTGATCAACCGGGTCGGCGTGACCGCCGAGATCATCGGCGCGGTACTCATCGTCGTGCTGCTGCTCACCCACTCCGAGCGCACTCCGAGCATCACCTTCCACACCGAAGGGGCCGCGCAGAACGGCCTGTTCGGGGCGCTGCTCGTCGGCTCGTTCACGGCCGCGTACGTGATGATCGGGTTCGACAGCGCGGGCGAGATGAGCGAGGAGACACACCACCCGCGGCGCACCGCGCCCCGCACGATCCTCACCGCGCTCGGCGCGGCCGGCCTGCTCGGCGGGCTGATCGTGCTGGGCGGGCTGCTCGCCGCGCCCAGCCTCACCGACGGACGGCTCGGGGTCGACGGCCTCAGTTACGTCCTCACCAGCAGCCTCGGCGACGGGGTCGGCAAGGTGCTGCTGGCCGACGTGGTGGTCGCGATCGCGGTGGCGACGCTCGCCATCCAGACGGCGGCCTGCCGGATGCTGTTCTCCATGGCCCGCGACGGACAGCTCCCGTTCTCCGGCCGCCTCGCGCGCGTGAACCCCCGTACCGGCATGCCGAGCGCCCCGGCGCTGGTGGTCGGCGTCCTCGCGGCGGCCCTGCTGCTGCTCAACTTCGCCTCACCGGACGCCTTCCTGGCCATCGGCACGACCTGCATCGTGATGCTCTACCTGGCGTACGCCATGGTCACCGGCCCGCTGCTGGTGCGCCGGCTGCGCGGACAGTTCTCCTCGGCCGGCACGGACGAGACGGGCGCCCGCCTGTTCTCCCTGGGCCGCTGGGGCGTCCCGGTGAACGCCCTCGCGCTCCTCTACGGCCTGCTGATGACGGTCAACCTGGCCTGGCCGCGTGCGGCGGTGTACGACCCGGCGGGCGGCCACTGGTACTTCCAGTGGTTCACCGTGCTGTTCCTCGGCGCGACACTCGCGGCCGGCGTGGCCTTCCGGACCTACCGCGGGCGATCACCGGCACCGGCCGCCGCGGCACCGGAGACGGCGGCCGCGTAGCCCCGACGGCCACGGTCCGGCAGACGGACACGTCAGGCCGACGCGCGCGTGGACAGCGATGCGCGCGTCGGCCCGGACGGGCATGCACGTCCAGCTGAGCCGCCGGAAGGGCACGGAAGGCCGACGGATGCTCGGGCCGGACGGGGATGCCCTTCGGGCCGGCCGCGCCGCCGAACGCGCCGACCGCCGATCCGGCGCGGGCCGCGCGGTGCCGCGTAAGCCGTGGACGGGCAGGCGCGCCGGGTCCGCCGCCGGGCGGTGCGAAAGGCCGACACGTGCGGCGGGCCGACGGCCGCGTCCCGCATGCGGGGCCGCGAGGCCGACGAACCGCCAGGCACGCGCGCGTAGGCGTGCCTCGCTCAGTCGCCCTGCACGCGTGCGTGGAGGTGCATGTCGTGCCAGCCGTCCTGGTGGAGGGCGGCACTGCGCCTGGTGCCCTCCAGGAGGTAACCGGCCTTGCCGGCCACCCGGCAGGAGGCCTCGTTGGCGGTGGCGTGCATCAGCTCCAGGCGGTGGAAGCCGATCTCGTCGAAGGCCCAGCGGGTGAGCGCGGTCGTGGCCCGGGGTGCCACGCCCCGGCCGCGGGCCGCCCTGGTCGTCCAGTACGCGACCTCGGCCACGCCCTCGGCGAGCAGGATGCCGCGCAGCGCCACCCGCCCCAGCAGTTCGCCGGTGTCCGTGTCGACGACGGCCCACTGGGCGTTCCGCTCCTGCGCCCAGCTCTCGCGCCACTCCTCGATCCAGCCGGCGACCTCCTCCTCGGAGTCGGCGGCCCTGATGTGCCACTGGTGCATGGCCGGATCCTGGAAGGCGGCGTACACGGCGGGGGCGTCCTCGGCCCGCCACGGGCGCAGGAGCAGTCCGTCGCCGCTGCGGAGCACGGGCTGCGGGGCCCCCGAGAGGGTTCCGGCGGGCAGGACGGCGTCTGCGGTGAAGGGCATGAGCCGCATCCTGCCAACGGACCAGGGCCCGACCAACGGGTTTTCCGGCCCGTAGGCTTGACCCCGATGAGACGCCGTACGCCGCCCCCGCCCTCCCCGTTGCCGCAGCGCCACGGGATCGACCCGGTGCGGGTGCGGCTGCCCGGCGAGGGCACCTGGGCCACCGTGCGGGAGCACCTGGTCGAGCGGCTGGGCGCGGCGCGCGCCGGGGTCGTGGACGCCATGCTGGAGGCGGGGCTCGTCGTCGGCGCCGACGGGCGGCCGGTGGCGCCGGGCGCGGCCTACGTGCCGGGGATGTTCGTCTGGTACCACCGCGAGCTGCCGCCCGAGGTGCCCGTGCCGTTCCCGCTGGAGATCGTGCACCGCGACGAGCACATCGTCGTCGTCGACAAGCCGCACTTCCTGGCCACCACCCCGCGCGGCAGCCATGTCACCGAGAGCGCGCTGGCCCGGCTGCGGCGGGAGCTGGACCTCCCCGCGCTCGGCGCCGCGCACCGGCTCGACCGGCTCACCGCCGGACTCGTGCTGTTCACCGTGCGCCCCGAGGAGCGCGGCGCCTACCAGTCACTGTTCCGCGACCGCCTGGTGCGCAAGGTGTACGAGGCCGTCGCGCCGTACGACCCTGAGCTCACCCTGCCCCGGACCGTACGCAGCCGGATCGTCAAGGAGCGCGGGATCCTGGCCGCCTACGAGGTGGCGGGCGAGCCGAACGCCGTGAGCCGCGTCGAGCTCGTCGAGCACGGAGCGCGGGGACTCGGCCGGTACCGGCTGCTGCCCGCCACCGGGCAGACCCATCAGCTGCGCGTCCACATGAGCACGCTCGGCGTGCCCATCCTCGGCGATCCGCTCTACCCCGAGGTGGCCGCCCCCGTGCCGGCCGGTGACTTCCGGCGCCCGCTTCAGCTGCTGGCGCGGGAGCTGGAGTTCACCGATCCGGTCACGGGGACGGAGCACCGGCTGCGCAGCGGCCGGGTGCTCGAGGCCTGGACGTCGTACGACGGCTGGGCCGCCGCTCCGTCGGCGGGCGCCGCTCAGTAGCCGCGCCACCAGGACAGGAAGCGCCGCCAGGCGTTGGGCCTGCGGACCGGCCCCGTCGACTGCGGGACGGGCGGCACGGACCGCGGCGCAGGCTGCGGCGCGGACTGCGACACCGAACGCGGCGCGGGCTCCGGTGCGGCCACCGGTTCGGGGGCGGGCTCCGGCGCGGGCCGCGGCGCCGTGCTCATCGGCCGCGTGAGGCGCTGCGGCGGGATCGGGGCGTGGCTCGGCTTGTGCTTGACGTCCTGCTGGTCCTTCGGCTCGAACCGGACCGGCAGCTCCACCAGGTGCCGCGAGGCGATCGACATCGTCCACCGCAACTCGTCCTCGTCGCAGTCGAGTTGCACGTCCGGCAGCCGCATCAGCAGGGCGTCGACGCCGACGTCGGCGATGGCGCGGCCGATGTCCTGGCCGGGGCACTCGTGCGGACCGCTGCCGAAGGCGAGGTGGGAGCGGTTGCCCTGCATGTGGGCGGACAGGTCGGGGCGCACCCGGGGGTCCACGTTGCCGGGCGCGGGCGCGAAGAAGAGACCGTCGCCCCGGCGGATCCGCTGACCGCCCAACTCCGTGTCCTGCTTGGCGAAGTAGCCGAAGATGGTGCTGAACGGGGGCTCGTCCCACAGGGACTGCTCGACCGCCTCCGCCACCGTCATCTGGCCGCCGTTGAGCTGGGCGAGGAAGCGCGGGTCGGTGAGGACCATGCGCAGCGCGTTGGAGAGCAGGTTGACGGTGGCCTCGTAGGCGGCGAAGAGCACCAGGCGCAGATGCTCCCGGACCTCGTCGTCGGTGAGTCCGGCCGGGTGGGTGACGAGGTGGCTGGTGAAGTCGTCCTCGGGCTCGGCCCGGCGGCGGGTGGTGAGCCGGGCGAGCGCCTGCACGACGTACTCGTGGCTGGCGACCGCGGTCTCGCTGCCCTTGAGGGCGTCGCGGGCGGCGTGCACCATCTTGTCGTTGTACTCGTCGGGCATGCCGAGGACGTGGCACATCACGGCCATCGGCAGGTGCTCGGCGAAGTCGCCGACCAGGTCGGCCCGGCCCTCTTCGCAGAAGCGGTTGACCAGGCGCTGGCTGGAGCGGTTGATGTAGCGGCGCACACTGCGGTCGTCGATGGTCGCCATGGCCGCGGTGACCGCGCCGCGCAGCCGCTTGTGCTCGTCGCCCTCGGCGTGGGCGCAGATGGGCTGCCAGGCCATGTGCGGCATGAGCGGGTGGTCGGGCCTGACCTTGCCGTCCAGCATCTGCGACCAGATGCGGCTGTCCTTGGTGAACTGCGAGGGGGTGCGCACCATGCGCAGGTTCTCGGCGTGTCCGAGGACCATCCACATCGGCAGGTCGTCGTGGAGCAGGACCGGCGCCACGGGGCCGTGTTCCTCGCGCAGCCGCTCGTACAGCTCGTTGAGGTCCTGCGCGCCGGGGCCGTAGAGGCGGGCCAGTCCGCCGGGTCCGCGGACGTGCGCGGGGCAGCCGGGCGGCGGGTCCAGGGCGAGGTCGTGCGGACCGTTCGGGGTGGGGTGTTCGGGAGTCACAGGGGGTCGCTCCGAAACTGTGCTGAATCCGGTGGTGGGGGAAGTGGTGCCGTGCGGGTCAGGTGAGGCTGCGGGTCAGAGCCAGGGAGTGCAGGAAGCGCATGAGGGTCATCAGGACGTCACGGCTGGAGGCGCGGCGGCGGACGTCGCACTCCACGATCGGGATCTCGGGCGGCAGGTCGAGGGCCGCGCGCAGGTCGTCGATGGGGTAACGGGGCCCGTCGGGGAAGGTGTTGACGGCGACGACGAAGGGCACGCCGCCCTCCTCCAGCCGGCCCATGACCTCGAAGCTGACCTCGATGCGGCGGGTGTCGACCAGGACGACCGCGCCGAGCGCGCCCTCGAACAGTCCGTTCCACAGGAACCAGAAGCGTTCCTGGCCGGGCGTGCCGAAGAGGTAGAGCACGACCTGCTCGGTGATGCGGATCCGGCCGAAGTCCATGGCCACGGTGGTGGCGGTCTTGGTCTCGGAGCCGTAGTTGTCGTCGACCCCGATGCCCGCCTGGGTCATGGTCTCCTCGGTGGTCAGCGGCCTGATCTCGCTGACGGAGCCGACCATGGTGGTCTTGCCGACGCCGAAGCCGCCCACGATGACGATCTTCGCCGCGGCCGTGGTGGTGTGCGGCAGATGGTCCTCGGCCCGTGGGCCGGGGATCGTGTCAGAGCCGTTGAAGTCCATGCATCACCGCTTCGAGAAGGGAACGGTCGGGGAGCTGCTGCCGGACGATGGGGGCGCGTGCCTGTACGAGTTCGGCCGCCAGCATCTCGGTGAGCAGCACCGTCACCACGCTGAACGGCAGGCCGAGGTAGGCCGAGATCTCGGCCACGGACAGCGGGGCGGCACACATCCGCAGGACCGCCGTCTGCTCCGGGGTGGCCGACGAGGGCGGTTCGGCACGCGCCACGACTAACGTGACGAGGTCGACGGGTGCGCGCTCGCCGTCCGCGCCCGTGATGATGTAGAGCCGCTCGGGGTTCTTGCCCTCCCCCTCCGCCCCCTCCTTCGGGTCGTTCAGGAGCGGTGGGGGCGGCGGGGGCGGTTGCGGCAGGGGTTGTCGCCGGCGGCGTTGCGGAGGAGTCATACGCTGTGCCCGTTGCGCCGGGGCGGACTGGTCAGATGGGCGCCGATGCGGACCACGAGGTCGCGCATCATGCCGCTCATCCGACTGGCCTCGCAGCGCACGTCGGCGAGGACGGCGAGGTAGGCGTTGGCGCCGGCCGACATCATGTAGAAGTAGCCGCCGCTCAGGTCGATGACGACCATGTCCATCTCGCCGGTGCTCGAGTGGATCTCCTGGCCGACCGCCGCGGCCAGGCTCTGGAGGCCCGCGCAGGCGGCGGCGACCCGGTCGGCGGCGTCGGGGTCACCGGCGTAGCGGGCGATGCGCAGTCCGTCGGCCGAGAGGACCACGATCATCTCGATGCCCGGAACCCCGTCGTAGAGCTCCTTGAGCAGCCAGTCGAAGTTTTGGCGCTGCTGGATCACGTGAGGTCCCCTTCATCGTCGGCCTCGGGCCTGGCCTTGTCTTCGATCAGGTGCAGATATGCGGTGGGATTGCGGGTGAAGTCGGTGGGGTGCACGCCGGGCGGGGCCGCTTTGACCAGGCCCTCCCAGAAGGCCTCGAACGCCAGGCCGGGCTCCCGCTTCTTCTGCGGCTCCGGCTCGGGCTCGGGCCGGCGCTGTGCGAACGGGTCGGGCTTGCCGAGGCGCTCGGCCTCCTGGGCGGCGTACGCCTCGGCGTAGCGCTGGGTGATCGAGATCGTGGTCTTGCTCCGGCGCTGCGGCAGACCCTGATCGGTCCACTCGGTGACCTCGGGCACCTCGTCGTCGGTCAGGGAGACTCCGGCCGGGATACGCGCGTTGGTGGGGCGGCGCTTCTTGGGCGGACGCTTGGGGCCCTCACCGATCTGGCTCAGGTCGATCTGCGGTACGGCGGTGGCTCCGATGCCGTGCGCGAAGCCGGGGGCGGGGTCGGAGGTCTGCATCTCGCTCGGCACGATGAGGACGGCCCGGACGCCGCCGTAGGCCGAGGTGCGCAGCGAGACCTGAAGGTTGAACGACGTGCACAGACGGCCGACGACCGCGAGGCCCAGGCGCGGGGTGCCGCCCACGTCCTGGATGTCGACGCCCGCCTTGGCCTGCTCCAGCATGCGTTCGGCCTTGGCGCGGGCCTCTTCGCTGAGGCTGACGCCGGCGTCCTCGATCTCGATGGCGATGCCGGTCTGCACCTCGACGGCGTTGACGTGCACCTTGCTCTGCGGGGGCGAGTAGCGGGTGGCGTTGTCGAGGAGTTCCGCGAGCGCGTGGATGAGCGGCTCCACGGAGAGGCCGCGGATGTTCACCTTGGCGATGGAGTCCAGCTGGATGCGGCGGTACTCCAGGATCCGGGACATGGCGCCGCGCAGCACGCTGTACAGCGGGACCGGCTGGGGCCAGTTGCGGCCGGGCCGGCCGCCGCCGAGCACGCCGATGGAGTCGGCGAGGCGGCCGATCAGCGAGGTGCCGTGGTCGATGCGCAGCAGGTCGTCGAAGACCTCGGGGTTACGGCCGTGGTCCTCCTCCATCTCCCGCAGTTCCGCGGACTGCTGGTGGACGATGGCCTGCACCCGGCGCGCGATGCTGACGAAGGAGCGCTGGGCCGAGTCGCGCAGGGACTCCTCGTGGTCGACGATGTCGAGGATCTTCCTGATCACGGCGCGCTGCGCGTCGTCGAGTTCACGGAAGTCGGGATCACCCTCGCTGAAGTCGCGCATCACCTCCCTGGGGGAATTTCCGGCCCGCAGCCACTCCACCGCGTTGGGCACGAACTGCTGGGCGAGGCGGCGGTTCTCCTCCGCGTGGCCGGCCACCCGCCGTTCCAGGTACGCGACGCGCTGGTCCCGCTCCGCGCGCAGCTCCCGCAGGCGCCGCCCACGGCGCACCGACTCGGCTCCCGCCGCGATCACCAGGACGGTGGCGACGGCTCCGCAGACGCCGACGGCGAGCCGGGCCTGCGTCGCCACCAGGGCGACGGCGGCTCCGGTCGCCGCGGCCATCAGTATCGCCGGCAGCAACAGCACGCGCGCGTAGGGAAGTTCTCGGCGACCGGGTGGGGACTGAACACTCACCATGTGGGCACCCTCTGTAGGGATCTGTCGGCATCTTCGGGAAGTTTGGGAACAAGCGCACGAATACGCCTCAACTCGGTGCGCCGCGGGCGAGCTTAGTCCGACCGGATCATCGCCGTGTCATATTCCACAACTGCCTGAAACCACTTCCGTACGTGGAGTAACCTCAGCCCATTTGCACGCACGGCATTCGTTCGAACACTGCGCGTGACGCCGTACGGGCGTGCGGAACAGTTCACCGGGACGGATGGGACGAGCACCCGCGAGTGGCTCGGGCGGTGTTCAGTTCCCCGCGATGCGCAGCGCCGCGTCGGCGGTGGCGCGGGCGAACTCCGAGACCGAGCGGTCGGGATCGGAGCGGTGCACGAGGATGACACCCTCGATGAGACCGAAGACCAGGTCGGTGCGGAGATCCAGCGCGCTCTTCGCGAGCGCACCGCCCGCCGCCGTGGCGGCGATCAACTGACGGTAGGCGTCCTTGAGTTCGGCGCGCACGGCATGGAAGCCGGCGAACCGCTCGGTGCGCACCTCGGGCAGCAGGTAGAGGCCGCCGAGGTTGTGCGAGCCGCCGCACAGCAGCTCGACGTCGGTCCGGCACAGCTCCCACAGCCGGTCCTCGGCCGTCCGGCCGTCGTCCGCGAGCAGCTCACGGGCACAGGTCAGCGAGGGCGTGACCGTCGACTCCAGCAGCGCGGCGAGCAGTTCCTCCTTGCCTGAGACGTAGTGGTACATGGACGCCTGGCGCATTCCCGCCCGTTCGGCGACGGCCCGGGTGGTGGTGGCGGCATAGCCGCGGGTGGTGAACAACTCCGCGGCGGCCAGGAGCAGTTCGGCGCGCGGCGTGAGCCCGCTGTCCGGGCGCTGCGCGGCTCGCGGGCGGCCCACTCGACGTCCGCTGCTCGTCCCCATGTCTTCGATCCTCGCACACGGTGCCGGACGGCGATCTTCGGACGGCCCGGTGAGGAGTCGGTAACCGCCCCGCAACCGGAGGGCAACGGCGGCGACCCGCCCCGGACCTAATTTCTGTCGGGCGACAGAAATACCGCGACAGCGACGGAACCGAGCTGCGGAGGTCCGCAATGGCGGCGACAGCGACCACATACGGGGCACGCGCCCACGCCCGGGCGCAGGAGGGTGCCCGCGCCGAGGCCATGCCGGTCGTCCCGGCCCGGGACTGGCAGGACCCGCCCTGCGAGGCGGGCCACCTGGTGTGGGCCGAGACGGTCGCGGGCGGCAACTACACCCACCGGGTGCTCGCGCGCGGCACCGAGCTGCGCCTGACCGACCCGCACGGCGACGCGTGCGCCCATCTGCTCCTCCACGTGGACGGCCGGCCCTGGGAGCGGCTGAACGTCGCCGACACGGTCAAGGTCCAGTGGAACGCCTACCTCGGCGAGGGCGTGCTGCTCCTGTCCGACCAGGGCCGCGTCCTCGCCTCGGTCGTCGCCGACACCGCCGGCCGGCACGACGCCCTGTGCGGCACCTCCACCCTCGTGCGCAACACCGAGCGCTACGGCGACGGCAGCCCGCAGTCCGCCTCCCCGGCCGGCCGGGAGCTGTTCAAGCTGGCGGCCGCGAAGAACGGCCTGGAGCCCCGCGACCTGCCGCCCTCGCTCTCCTTCTTCCAGGGGGTGAAGGTCCGGGACGACGGCACTCTCGACTTCACCGGCTCGGCGGGCCCGGGCGGCAGCGTCACCCTGCGCGCCGAGCAGGACGTGACGGTCCTGATCGCCAACGTGCCGCACCCGGCCGACCCCCGGCCGGAGTACGTCAGCACCCCGCTGGAGGTCCTCGCCTGGCGGGCGGCGGCCACCCACCCCGGCGACCCGCTGTGGGACGCCACCCCCGAAGGCCGCCGCGCCTTCCTCAACACCGCCGAATTCCTGACCGCGAGGGGGCTCGCATGAGCACGAAGACAGTGGTGGCGGCCCGCGCCTCCTGGTCCTCGGTCGTCCGCGAGGGCGAGACGCTGACCATCACCGACCTGCACGGCAACCAGGCCGTCGACTTCCTCGTGTACGACGCCCACGACACGTCCGTGCGCTACAGCGCGCCCGACACGATCCACGCCCAGGGCGGCATCTTCCTCACCACGGGCAGTGTGCTGATGTCCAACGAGCACACCGCGCTGATGACGGTGACCGCCGACGGCGTGGGCCGCCACGACACCGTCGGCGGCGCCTGCTCCAAGGAGTCCAACACCCTGCGCTACGGCCACCACACCTACGCGCAACACGCGTGTGTGGACAACTTCCTCGCCGAGGGCGCCCGGCACGGCCTCGGCAAGCGGGACCTGGTCTCCAACATCAACTGGTACATGAACGTGCCCGTCGAGAAGGACGGCACCCTCGGCATCGTCGACGGTCTCTCCGCGCCGGGTCTCTCGCTCACGCTGCGCGCCGAACGGGACGTCCTCGTACTGGTCTCCAACTGCCCCCAGATCAACAACCCCTGCAACGGCTTCGAGCCGACGGCGGTGCGGATGACCATCGACGAGGCGGGCACCGCATGACCTTCGACACGCTGCTGGTCGCCAACCGGGGCGAGATCGCCGTCCGCATCATCCGTACGGCCCGCGAACTCGGCCTGCGGACGGTGGCGGTGTACTCCGACGCCGACCGCTCGGCCGCCCACGTCCGCCTCGCCGACCAGGCCGTACGGCTCGGCCCGGCACCCGCGAAGGAGTCGTACCTCGACGCCGACCTGGTCCTGGCCGCGGCCAAGGACACCGGCGCGGGCGCGATCCACCCGGGCTACGGCTTCCTCTCCGAGGACGCGGCCTTCGCCCGCCGCTGCGCCGACGCCGGGATCGTCTTCGTGGGCCCGACGCCGGAGCAGCTGGAGCTGTTCGGCGCCAAGCACACCGCGCGGGCGGCGGCTCGGGCGGCGGGAGTGCCGCTCGCCCCCGGCACCGGGCTGCTGGCTGACCTGCCCGAGGCGCTGGAGCAGGCCCGGCTCGTCGGCTACCCGGTCATGCTCAAGGCCACCGGCGGTGGCGGCGGGATCGGCATGTCGGCCTGTGGCTCGGCCGCCGAACTGACCGACGCCTGGGAGCGCGTCCAGCGTGTCGCCGCCGCGTCCTTCTCCTCGGCCGGCGTCTTCCTGGAACGGCTCGTGGAGCCCGCCCGCCATGTCGAGGTGCAGGTCTTCGGCGACGGCGCGGGAAAGGTCGTCGTCCTCGGCGACCGGGGCTGCCCCCTCCCCCGCCCCCCCCAAAGCGCCCGCCGCCGGGGGGCGCGCCCGGGGTGCCCCCGCCGCGTCCTTCCCCCCGGCCGGCGTCTTCCTGGAACGGCTCGTGGAGCACGCCCGCCATGTCGAGGTGCAGGTCTTCGGCGACGGCGCGGGAAAGGTCGTCGTCCTCGGCGACCGGGACTGCTCCCTCCAGCGCCGCAACCAGAAGGTCGTGGAAGAGGCCCCGGCCCCCGGCCTGCCCCCGCATGTTCGCGAGCAACTCGCCTCGAACGCACGTGACTTGTGCGCTTCGGTCGGCTACCGGTCCGCCGGCACCGTCGAGTTCGTCTACGACGCGACCCGCGAGGAGGCCTACTTCCTGGAGGTCAACACCCGCCTCCAGGTGGAACATCCCGTCACCGAGGAGATCCACGGCGTCGACCTGGTCGCCTGGATGCTGCGCCTGGCGCGCGGCGAGCGGGACGTCGTACGCGACCCGGGCCCGCCCCGCGGCCACGCCGTCGAGGCACGTCTCTACGCGGAGGATCCCAGCCGCGACCACCGGCCCAGCGCCGGCCTGTTGACCCGGGTCGAGTTCCCGCAGGGCGTGCGCGTCGACGGCTGGGTGGAGACGGGCACCGAGGTGACGACGTCCTACGACCCGATGCTCGCGAAGGTGATCGCGTACGGCTCGGACCGGGATCACGCGCTGCGCCGCCTGGACGAGGCGCTGGCCAGGACCCGCGTGGACGGCATCGAGACGAACCTCGGGCTGGTCCGCGCGGCGCTGGCGGACTCCCGGTTCGTGACGGCGACCCACTCGACGGCGACCCTCGCCACCGTCACCGACCCGACCCCCCGCGTCGAGGTCGTCTCCGGCGGCACCCTCACCACCGTGCAGGACTGGCCCGGCCGCACCGGCCACTGGCAGGTCGGCGTCCCGCCCTCCGGCCCGATGGACGACCGCTCGTTCCGCCTCGGCAACCGGGCGCTCGGCAACCCCGAGGGCGCCCCGGGCCTGGAGTGCACCCTCCAGGGCCCGTCCCTGCGCTTCACCCACGCCACCACGGTGTGCGTGACGGGCGCGCCGGCCCCGGTCACCGTGGACGGCACGGCGGTGGCGCGGTGGGAGCCGGTGACCGTACCGGCCGGGTCCCTGCTGGAGATCGGCGCGCCCGGTGAGCACGGACTGCGGACGTACGTCCTGTTCGCGGGCGGCCTGGACGTGCCCGCCTTCCTGGGCAGCGCGAGCACGTTCACGCTGGGCCGCTTCGGCGGCCACGGCGGGCGGGCGCTGCGCACGGGTGACGTCCTGCACGGCGGGACGGTCGTCGAGGGCACCGCCGTACCTGTCCCGGACCGCCCGGAGTTCGCCCCCGTCTGGCACCTGGGCGCGGTCGAAGGCCCGCACGCGGCACCGGAGTTCTTCACCGAGGACGACATCCGCGACTTCTACGCCGCCGACTGGAAGGTGCACTTCAACTCGGCCCGCACCGGTGTGCGCCTGGTCGGACCCAAGCCCCGCTGGGCCCGCACCGACGGCGGCGAGGCGGGTCTGCACCCGTCCAACATCCACGACACCCCCTATTCCGTCGGCGCCGTCGACTACACCGGCGACATGCCGGTGCTGCTCGGCCCGGACGGCCCGTCCCTCGGCGGGTTCGTGTGCCCGGCGACGGTGCTCAGCTCCGAGCGGTGGAAGCTGGGCCAGCTGCGCCCCGGCGACACGGTCCGCTTCGCGCCGGTGGCCGGGGACGGCACGCCGCGCCCCGCGATCGTCGACGGCGGCGTACTGGCCCGGGACGGCGACGTGACCTACCGGCGCAGCGGCGACGACAACCTGCTGGTCGAGTTCGGACCGCTCCAGCTGGATCTGGCCCTGCGCATGCGGGTCCACGCGCTGATGGAGGCGGTGACCGCGGCGGACCTGGCCGGCGTCACCGACCTCACCCCGGGCATCCGCTCCCTGCAGATCCGCACGGACCCCGGCCGCCTCCCCCAGCGTGAACTCCTCGCGGTGGTCAGGAGGATGACGGCCGCCCTCCCGCCCTCGGACGAACTGGTCGTCCCCTCCCGCACCGTGCACCTCCCCCTCTCCTGGGACGACCCCGCGACCCGCGAGGCCATCGCCCGCTACATGGCGGGCGTCCGCGACGACGCCCCCTGGTGCCCCTGGAACATCGAATTCATCCGCCGGGTCAACGGCCTGGACGCGGTGGCGGACGTCTACGACACGGTGTTCGCCGCGGAGTACCTGGTCCTGGGCCTCGGAGACGTCTACCTGGGCGCCCCGGTCGCCACCCCGCTCGACCCGCGCCACCGCCTGGTGACGACGAAGTACAACCCCGCGCGCACCTGGACGGCCGAGAACTCGGTGGGCATCGGCGGCGCGTACCTCTGCGTCTACGGCATGGAGGGGCCCGGCGGCTACCAGTTCGTGGGCCGGACGACCCAGGTGTGGTCGCCCTGGCAGCAGCGCGGCGCGTTCGAACCGGGCTCGCCCTGGCTGCTGCGCTTCTTCGACCGGATCCGCTGGTATCCGGTCGACGCGGACGAACTCCTCGAACTGCGGGCCGACATCATCTCGGGGCGCTTCGTGCCGCGCGTCGAGGAGGGCACCTTCTCGCTCGCCGGGTACCAGGCCTTCCTCGCCGAGAACGCCGGCCCCATAACGGAGTTCAGGTCCCGCCAGCAGAGCGCGTTCACGGCCGAGCGGGACGCCTGGGAGGCGGCGGGCGAGTTCGCGCGGGCCGCGGCCGCCGAAGCGCCGGCCGCACCCCCGGCCGAGGTGGCGGTACCACCGGGCGGCCGCCTGGTCGAGGCCGAGTTCGCCGCCTCCGTCTGGCAGCTGAACGTGGCGCCGGGCGACGAGGTGACGGCGGGGCAGCCGCTGCTCGCCCTGGAGGCGATGAAGATGGAGTCCAGGGTGCACGCGCCGGTCGACGGCGTGGTGGCACAGGTCCTGGCCCGCCCCGGCGACCAGGTCGAGGCGGGGACGGCACTGCTCGTCCTGGCCCCGGCCGCGAGCTGACCGGCCGATCGGCCCGACACCATGCAAGGAGCACGCATGTCCACGACTGTGTCCCGCGTCCGCGCCGCCTACGCCCGCATCGAGGCCACGGACCGCCCGGAGATCTGGATCGACCTGCGGCCGCGGGCGGACGTCGAGGCGGAGGCCCGCACGCTCGACGGACGGCTGGCGCGCGGTGAGCGTCTCCCGCTCGCCGGCCGGCTGCTCGCCGTCAAGGGCAACATCGACGTGGCGGGCCTGCCCACCACCGCGGGCTGCCCGGCGTACGCCTACCGGCCCGCCGCCGACGCCCCGGTCGTCGCCCGGCTCCGCGCGGCCGGTGCGCTGGTGCTGGGCACCACCAACCTGGACCAGTTCGCGACCGGCCTGGTCGGCACCCGCTCCCCGTACGGCGCGGTGCGGGGCGCCGTCGACCCGTCGCGGGTGAGCGGCGGCTCCAGCTCCGGTTCGGCCGTCGCGGTGGCCCTGGGCATCGCCGACCTCGCCCTCGGCACCGACACGGCGGGTTCGGGGCGGGTCCCGGCCGCCTTCAACGGCATCGTCGGCCTCAAGCCCACCCGCGGACTGGTCCCCACCGAGGGCGTCGTCCCGGCCTGCGCCTCGCTCGACTGTGTGACGGTCTTCGCCCGCACACTCCCCGAGGCGGAACGGGCCCTGGCCCACATGGCGTCGCCGGCCGGCCGCGCCCTCCCCTCACTCCCCGCCCGCGCCCCCGGGCCCTGGCGGATCGCCGTCCCGCCCCTCGACCAGCTGGGCGAGCTGGACCAGGGCTGGGCGGCGGCCTACGAGGCGGCGGTACGGCGGCTCGGGGCGGCCGGGGCCGAGATCCGCGGCATCGACCTCACCCCGTTCACCGAGGCCGCCGCGATGCTCTACGAGGGCGCGTTCGTCGCCGAGCGCTACACCGCCGTGGGTGCGTTCGTCGACAAGTTGACCGCGGAGGGGGGCGAGGGTCTGGACCCGACGGTCGCGGGCATCATCACCCGGGCCCGGGACATCCCGGCCCACCGGCTCTGCACGGACACCGAGCGCCTGACGGCCCTGCGCACCCGTGCCCTGGCCGAACTGGCCGACTCGGACGCCCTGTTGCTGCCCACCGCGCCCGGCCACCCCACCCTCGCCGAGGTCGCCGCCGACCCGCTGGGCGCCAACGCCCGCCTGGGCCGGTTCACCAACTCCACCAACCTCTTCGACCTCGCGGCGGCGGCCGTCCCGGCCGGCGAGGTGAACGGCCTGCCCTTCGGCGTGATGCTGGTCGGCCCCGCCTTCACGGACGACCGGCTGGCCCGGATCGCGGACCTGCTGCGCCCCGAGGTGTACGTGGCGGTGGCGGGCGCCCATCTGACCGGCCAGCCCCTCAACCCCCAGTTGCTGTCCCTGGGCGCGGTGCTGGACCGAACGACCACGACGTCCGCCGTGTACCGCCTGCACGCCCTGCGCACGGCCCCGCCCAAGCCGGGTCTCGTGCACGTGGGCGAGAGCGAGGGCGGCGCCGCGATCGAGGTGGAGATCTGGCGCCTCCCGGCCGAGGGGCTCGGCAACCTGCTCGCCGCGCTCCCCCGCCCGATGACCCTCGGCAGCGTCGAACTCGCCGACGGCACCCGGGTCCCCGGCTTCCTGTGCGAACCGGGCGCCCTCGGCGACGCGGCGGACATCACGACGTACGGGGGCTGGCGGGCGTTTCTCGACCGGCGCTGAGGCGGCCTGCCGACAAGCGCGGGGCCGCATCGACATGCGGCCCCGCCGCGCGGCCGCGACCGGCCACGCACAGCGCGCGCCCGCCGGACGGCATCACCCCACCGACGAGTAGGCGACAACCCCCCGCAACAGCTCGTCGACGGCCTTGCGGGCGTTCTTCGCCACCGTCGAGCCCCCGGCCGAGGCGGGCGCCGCCGCCGCGATCTGCCCCAGTACGTCGATGACCTGCTTGCACCAGCGCACGAAGTCACCGGCGGGCATCTCCGCCTCGCGCAGCACCTCGTCGAGGCCCTTGCCGGAGGCCCACATATAGGCCGACCAGGCGAAGCCCAGATCGGGCTCGCGCTGCCCCACGCCTTCGGTCTGGCTGATCCGGAAGTCCTCCTCCAGGGCGTCCAGCCGGCCCCAGATACGCACCATCTCGCCGAGCGCGGCCTTCGCCTTGCCCGAGGGCAGCTTCGGCGCCATGGCGTCGTCCCCGGCCCGCGACTCATAGACCAACGCCGAGACGCAGGCGGCCAGTTCGGCGGGGGCCAGCCCCTCCCACACGCCCGCGCGCAGGCATTCGCTCGCGAGCAGATCGAGCTCGCCGTAGAGCCGGGCGAGCCGCTTGCCGTGCTCGGTGACCTCGTTGCCCCGCAGATAGTCGAGCTCGGTCAGGAGCGCCACGATCCGGTCGAACGTGCGGGCGATGGTGTTGGTGCGGCCTTCGATACGACGCTCCAGCTGCGAGGTGTCCCGCAGCAGCCGGTGGTAGCGCTCGGCCCAGCGGGCGTGGTCCTCGCGGTCGGAGCAGCCGTGGCAGGGGTGCGCGCGGATCTCGGTGCGCAGCCGGGCGATCTCCCGGTCGTCGGCGGCCTGCGAGCGCTGCTTGCGGGCCCGCTCCGGCGGGATGTGCCCCGCCTTGGTGCGCAGCGCGGAGGCGAGATCGCGCCGGGACTGCGGCGAGCGCGGGTTGAACGACTTCGGGATCCGCATCCGGTCCAGCGCCTCGACCGGCACCGGGAAGTCCATCGAGGCCAGCCGCTTGACCTGGCGCTCGGAGGTGAGGACCAGCGGACGCGGCCCGTCGTGCTGCTCGAAGCCGCGATGGCCGTTGGCCCGGCCGGCGGGCAGGCCCGGGTCGAGCACCAGCGCCAGTCCGGCGTACTTGCCGGTGGGCACGTGGATGACGTCCCCCGGCTTGAGCTTCTCCAGCGCCACGGCGGCCTCGACGCGCCGCTGGCTCGCGCCCTGCTTGGCCAGTTCGGTCTCGCGGTCCTTGAGGTCGCGGCGCAGCCGCGCGTACTCGTCGAAGTCGCCGAGGTGGCAGGTCATGGAGGCCTTGTAGCCCTCCAGCCCCTCTTCGTTGCGCTGCACCTGCCGGGAGATCCCGACCACCGACCGGTCCGCCTGGAACTGCGCGAACGAGGTCTCCAGCAGCTCGCGCGAGCGGTGCCGCCCGAACTGGTCCACCAGATTGACCGCCATGTTGTACGACGGCTTGAAGCTGGAGCGCAGCGGGTACGTGCGGGTGCCCGCGAGCCCGGCGAGGTGCTCGGGGCTCATCGCGCGCTGCCAGAGCACGACGGCGTGCCCCTCGACGTCGATGCCCCGTCGGCCCGCGCGGCCGGTGAGCTGGGTGTACTCGCCGGGGGTGATGTCGGCGTGCTGCTCGCCGTTCCACTTGACGAGCTTCTCCAGCACCACCGAGCGGGCGGGCATGTTGATGCCGAGGGCGAGCGTCTCGGTCGCGAAGACGGCCTTGACCAGGCCGCGCACGAACAGCTCCTCGACGACCTCCTTGAAGGTCGGCAGCATGCCCGCGTGGTGGGCGGCGATGCCGCGCTCCAGGCCCTCCAGCCACTCGTAGTAGCCGAGGACGTGCAGGTCCTCGTGGGGGATGGCGGCGGTGCGCTCCTCGACCAGGGCGCGGACCTCGGCGCGCGCCTCCTCGTCGTTCAGCCGCAGCCCGGCGTACAGGCACTGCTGGACGGCGGCCTCGCAGGCGGCACGGCTGAAGATGAAGGTGATGGCGGGCAGCAGCCCGGCGGCGTCGAGCCGCTCGATGACCTCCGGCCGTGCCGGTGTCCACACCCGCGACCGCTGCCTGCGCTCCCGCTCGCGGTCGGCCTCGCGCATGTTCCGGCCACGCCTGCGGTCCTGGTACGAGGGCCGGCTCGCCTCCATGCGGGCCAGCCGCGTGAGGTCGGGGTTGACGGCTCTGCGCTGGCCCTCGCCCTCCTCGAACAGGTCGTACATCCGCCGCCCGGCGAGCACGTGCTGGAACAGCGGCACGGGCCGGTGCTCGGAGACGATCACCTCGGTGTCGCCGCGCACGGTGTCCAGCCAGTCGCCGAACTCCTCGGCGTTGGACACGGTCGCCGACAGCGAGACCAGGGTGACCGACTCGGGGAGGTGGATGATCACCTCTTCCCACACGGCGCCCCGGAAGCGGTCGGAGAGGTAGTGCACCTCGTCCATCACCACGTACCCGAGGCCGAGGAGGGTCTGCGAGCCGGCGTACAGCATGTTCCGCAGCACCTCGGTGGTCATCACGACCACCGGGGCGTCGGAGTTGACGCTGTTGTCGCCGGTGAGCAGGCCGACCTTCTCGCTGCCGTAGCGCCGGCACAGGTCGGAGTACTTCTGGTTCGACAGCGCCTTGATGGGCGTCGTGTAGAAGCACTTCTTGCCCTGTTGGAGAGCGAGGTGGACGGCGAACTCGCCCACGATCGTCTTGCCCGAGCCGGTGGGGGCGGCCACCAGGACGCCCTTGCCCGCCTCGAGTGCCCTGCAGGCCTCGATCTGGAAGGGGTCGAGACCGAAGTCGTACATCTCGCGGAAGGACGCGAGCGAAGTGGCCTGCTCGACAGCGCGCTTGCGTGCTGCCGCGTACCGCTCGGCCGGTGAGAGATCCTCTGTCATCGTGCTTTCGAGCGTACCGGGCCGCACTGACAACAGGACGATCATTATCCGGATCCGGTCTTGCCAAACCTCGGTACGCCCAGCTCACGGGCGCACGGGCGGGCCGTTTCAGGAGCCGATGAGCCGCACCGCGCCCGGCACGCACCGCGCGGTGAGCGGCAGCTCGCCGAGCCGCTCCCCGTCCGCGTAGCCCGAGACGCCCGCCGCGGCGATCTCGACCTTCGCCGCCCGGAGCACGGTGACCTTCGGATGGCCGATGTGCGTCCCGCGGTACACCTTCGGGAACACCCGCAGCAGCGTCCTGCGGCGGCAGTCCCCGACGATCGTGACGTCGAACAGTCCGTCCGTGAGGTCGGCGCCGGGGCAGATCCGCATGCCGCCGCCGTAGGAGGATCCGTTGCCGACGGCGACGAGGGTGGCCTCCACCTCCCGGACGGCTCCGCCGTCGAGCGTGATCCGGTACGGGAACGGGCGGAACGCGGCCAGTTCCGCCAGCATCGCGAGGTCGTACCTGGCCCGTCCGACGGGCCATCGCATGCGGTTGCCCCGGTCGTTGACGCGGGAGTCGAAGCCGGAGGCGAGGACGGTGCCGAACCAGCGGTCGCCGACCCTGCCGAGGTCGATGTCGCGGATCCGGGCGCCCTTGAGGGCGTCGGCGACCAGCCGGGCCGCGGCCGCGGGATCGCGGACGGGCAGGCCGAGGGCGCGGGCGAAGTCGTTGCCGGTACCGGCGGCGACCAGGCCGAGCGGGGTGCGGGTGCCGGCGACGGCCTGGAGCGCGAGGTGGGCCAGCCCGTCGCCGCCGACGGCGATCAGGGCGCCGGTGCCGTCGGCGACCGCGGCACGCGCGCGTACGAGGGCGTCCTCGGCGTCCACGCCGAGGACCGTGCGCACCGTGTAGCCGGCCGCCCGCAACGCGGAAGCGGCCGGCCGCGCCGCGTGGGCGCCCCGGCCGCGGCCCGCCGCGGGATTGACGAAGAGGGTGATCTCGCTGGTCACGGGGATGACCTTAAGAGCTCTCCGACGGGTCTCAGGTCACGTCGTCATAACCGTTGACGCGCTCCGTGGTCGACTGCTCCGGCAGCGCGCGGCTGGCGGTCACGGATTCCACCTCGCCGATGTCCTCGGGGCTGAGGTCCAGCTCGGAGGCCTCGTCGTCGGCCGGTCCGAGGGCGTCGCGGCGGCGCCTGCGACGGTCGTTCAGCAGGGAGAAGGCGGTCGCGCCGAAGTACAGGATCCAGATCGGTCCGGCGAGCGCCAGCATCGAGATGGGGTCGGTGCTGGGCGTGGCGACGGCGGCGAACACCGTGATGCCGATGATCATGGCTCGCCACCAGCCGAGCATGCGCTTGCCCGTGACCATGCCGGTGAGGTTGAGGAAGACCAGCAGCAGCGGCAGCTCGAAGGAGAGGCCGAAGACGATGACCATGCGCGTGACGAGCTGGAGCAGGTCGTCCAGCGGCAGGAGGTTGCTGACGCCGCCCGGGGTGAAGTCGATCAGCACCTTGGCGGTGGTCGGCAGCACCGCGTAGGCGAAGTAGCCGCCGCCGAGGAAGAGCGGTGCGCCCAGGCCGACGAAGGCGTAGGCGTACTTGCGCTCGTGGTTGTGCAGACCGGGGGCGATGAAGGCCCACAGCTGGTAGAGCCAGACCGGCGAGGCGAAGACGACACCGGCCATCAGCGAGACCTGGAGGGCCAGCGTGAAGGGCGCCAGGAGACCATTGATCGTGATGCTCGCGCACTTGTTCGTGGAGTCGCCGGAGTTGAGCTGGCTGGCGATCTCCTCGAAGGTCTTCCCGCAGCCGACCGAGTCGAGGATCGGCTTGGTGAGGAAGTTGATGATGTCGTTGTAGAAGAAGGCGGCCACGACCGTCACGACGACGATGGCCAGCATCGCCTTCGCGAGCCGGTTGCGGAGCTCACGAAGATGATCCGCGAGGGGCATCCGCCCCTCGGGGTCCTTCTCCTGTTTGCGGGCAGGCTTCAGCAACCCACGTTCCCATCTCGTGCGGCGGGCCGGAGGTCACCGGCCCTGCGTCAGCGCTTGGTCGTGTCCGTCGGCTCGGTGACCGGACGGGAACTCGTCACGTCGCCGGGAGAGGCCTGGATGGTGCGCTGAGCCGGGGGCTGCTCGCCGTCGTTGGGCGGGCCGGCCGGAGTGGTCGTGCTGCCGCCGTCTTCCTTCATCGCCTTCGCCTCGCTCTTGAGAATGCGAGCGGACTTGCCGAGCGAGCGCGCCATGTCGGGAAGCTTCTTGGCGCCGAACAGCAGGATGACGACGACGAGGATGAGAATGATCTCGGGGGCGCCGAGCCTTCCGAACATAAGTCTTTACCTTCTCACCGAGGCTGCGGGGGTGGGTTGCCGTCCGACCGGTCGGACACCTGTCCGAACGATCGTGTTGACAGCGATCGTAACGCTCAGGGGTAAACGTGAGGCAATCCCTGTGCGTACTCCCGGTCCGCGGTCCGGGCCTCGTTCTCCGAGCCGCGACCAGCAGCGTACCTGCCCGCCCCACCGGGGCGGGAGGGCGAAGTGGCCCAAAACGCATTGGCCGCAGGACTCACAGGACGCCCACAGCGCCGCCCGAGGGTCGCCACAGCAGCCGTCACAGAGTGTCCACAGCGCGGGCCGCGCCGGCGGCCGCCCGCTCCAGGTCCTGGGCCGCCCGGTCGATCCGGCGCGCGGACTCCGCGACCTGCCGCCCCAGAAGCCGCGCCTCCGAGAAGACCCGTACGGCGAACACCGCGAGGACGGCGAGACCGGCGAAACCCATGGCAACCGCGAACATCGGCCAGAACATGGGGCCGAGCCTAGACCGTCCTAGGGGGTGTGCAGCCGCAGGGTCCTGACCCCGCCGCCGGTGAGCAGTTCGACGATCCGCTCGCCGGCCGGCTTGCGCACGGCGGCACCGCAGTCGGGGCAGGTGAACGAGTAGAAGGTGGTCCGGCTGGACGCGCCGATCGCCAGCCGCAGGGCACTCGCCGCCAGCTCGAAGGCACCCCGGCAGTCGGGGCACCCGGCCCGGAAGCGCACCGGACCCGCACTCCGCATGCCGGCGAACGCGGAGGCCACCGAGACACCCCGCACACCGGACGCCGTCGATTCGCTCAAAGCCCCTGCTCCCGCCCCTCGAACCGACTTCCGCCCCGCTGTCCCGACTGCTCGCCGTGCACCGTGTGCGGCCCCTCGGCCGCGCCCGGCACCTCGATCCCGTCGTACGCCGCCAGCGCCTCACGGGCGGCCCGGCGGGCGCTGTCGGCCAGCTCCGGCGGCGACACGATCCGGCCGTCCCGGCCGAGCCGCAGCGCCAGCCGCCTGAGCGAGGCGGGTTCGGGCGTGCGCAGAGTAATACGCAGTCCGCCGTCGGGAAGCTCATCGGCGCTGTCGTGCGGGTAGTACTCGGCGACCCAGCGACCGCCCGGACCGACCTCGACGACGACCTCCGGATCCTCGGCGGCCGGCTGCACGAGCCCCTCCGACAGGTCCCGGAGCTCGATCTCGGGCGGTGCGGACGGCTCGTCGAGGATCTTGATCTCGGCGACCCGGTCCAGCCGGAAGGTGCGGCGCGCCTCGGAGCGGCGGCACCAGGCCTCCACGTAGGTGTGCCCGACGCTGACCAGCCGGATGGGGTCGATCTCGCGCTCGGTGACCTGGTCGCGCGCGGGCGAGTAGTAGCGGATCCACAGCCGGCGCCGCTCGGAGATCGCCCGGTCGACGTCCGCGAAGACCCCGCCCTCGGACTCGAACGTGACCGACAGCCGCGCGCTCGCGCCCGCCGCCTCACCGGCCGCCGCCTCCACCTTGGCGGTCGCCCGCAGCAGCGCCTGCCGGTCGCCCTCGCGCAGGCCGGGCAGCGTGGACACCGCCCGGGCCGCCACCAGCAGCGCGGTCGCCTCGTCGGCCGCCAGCCGCAGCGGTTCGGCGGCCTCCGCGCCGAGCGCGGCCGGGTTGTGCCACCAGATGCGCTCACCGTCGGTGTCGATGTCCAGGAGATCGCCGCCGCGGAAGCTGGTGCCGCACATCGGCAGCACGTCGAGGTCCGAGACCAGTTCGTCCTCGGTGATCCCGAACGCGCGCGCCACGTCCTCGATCCGCGCGCCGGGGCGCTCCCTGAGATACGTCACCAGGGAGAGCATCCGCCGCGTCTGGTCGATGGCGTTCGTCGGCCTGACCGGTTTGCCTGCCACTGTGTTGCTCGCTCCCCCTCAGCCCTTGGCCACGGCGCGTAGCCGGTCCACGACGCCCGCGCGCAGCTCGGCGGGTTCGAGTACCACCACGTCCGGCCCGAACTCCACCAGCCAGGCGTCCAGCCCGTGCCCGTACGGAATCTCCAACTCGTCCCAGCCGTCGCCGAGTTCCCGCACCGCGGTGGCCTTCGCCCGCAAGGGGTACCCGGCGTCCGTGCGCAGCCGGATCAGCGCGCTGCGGTCGGCGGTCTCGCCCGCCCAGCTCGCGACGGTCTCACGGACGGTGACGACATCGGGGACCGGCACGGTGAAGCTCGCCCCGCGCGAGCGCACCTTGCCGGTGATCCGCGACAGCCGGAAGACCCGCTCCGCGCCCCGGTCGCGGTCGAAGCCGGCCAGGTACCAGTGGCCGCGCCAGCACTCCAGCGCCCACGGCTCGACGTGCCGGGGCTCCGGGTGCGCGGCGGTGGCCTTGCGGTAGTCGAACATGACGGGCCGACGGTCGCGGCAGGCCAGCATCAGCGGCTCGAACGCGGCCTCGTGCACGGGGATCCGGGGCTCCAGAGCGCCGTGTGCCTCGTACGGGTCGACGTCCTCGGGGAGCCCCGCCGCGCGCAGCTTCTGCAGGGCGCCGCTCGCGGCACCGGCCAGCCGCGCCTGCTGCCACACCTTGGCGGCCAGGCCCAGCGCCGCGGCCTCCTCGGCGTCCAGGGTGATGGCCGGCAGCCGGTTGCTGTCGCGGCGGGCGAGATAGCCGATCTCACCGTCCAGGCTCTCCACGGTCTCGATGACCAGGCCGAGCTCGCGAAGATCGTCCTTGTCCCGCTCGAACATCCGGTTGAAGGAGTCGTCCGACCCCGCCCCGCCGCTGCCCGGCCGGAAGGTCTCGACATACGCCTCGATGGAATCGCGCAGCTCACGCTTGCTGAGCGGCCGGCGCGTCCCGAGCAGGCACAGCGCCAGGTTCATCAGCCGCTCGGCCTTGGCAATGGCCATCGACGCCCTTCGCCTCCCCTATGGTGCTTACGATCGACGACCGTACCGCCCCGCGGCGCCCGGACAAAAGCCGAGGGTCCATGCCCGGGCGGGCATGGACCCCAGGTGATCAACACTGGTCGTACGACGGTCAGACCCCGAGCAGGTCCACGACGAAGATCAGCGTCTCGCCGGGCTTGATCGCCGGGGTGGGGCTCTGGTTGCCGTAGGCGAGGTGGGCCGGGATGGTCAGCTGGCGACGGCCGCCGACCTTCATGCCCTGCACGCCCTGGTCCCAGCCCTTGATGACGCGTCCGCCACCGAGCGGGAAGCGGAACGGCGTCCCGCGGTTCCAGCTGGCGTCGAACTCCTCACCGGTGCTGAAGGCGACACCGACGTAGTGGACGCTGACGTTGTGGCCGGCCTGCGCGACCTCGCCGTCACCCTCCCAGATGTCCTTGATCTCGAGGTCCGCCGGGGGCTCGCCGCCGGGGAAGTCGATCTCGGGCTTGTCAATGCTCACGTCACTGGCTCCTGCATGTCTCACGGAAAGGCAACACGGACAGTCTTACACCTTCGCCCGCCTCACACCTTGGCGATGATGTCCACCGAGAAGACCATCGTGGAGTCCTTCTCGATGCCGCTGCCGCTCGGCGGGCTGTCGCCGTAACCCAAGGACGGCGGTACGACGATGACGACCCGGCTGCCCACCTTCTTGCCGGTCAGTCCCTGCGCCCAGCCCTTGACCACCTGCTGGAGCGAGAACGAGGTCAGCGAACTGCGGCTGTACGAGGAGTCGAACTCCTTGCCCGTGTCCCAGACGACGCCCTTGTACTGCACCAGCACGGTGTCGTCCGCCGCGAGCTTCGGCCCGTCTCCCTCGATCACGTAGTTCGACACCAGCTTGGTCGGCGGGTCCGACTTGGGGATCTCGATCGAGGGCGCCTTGCCGTCGGTGTTCGTCCCCACCTTCGGCACGGCGGCGTCGTCCTGCGGCACGTCCTTGCCCTTGGCCGAGCTCTTCGCGTTGAACGTGTCCTGGATGTCGAAGACGAACACCAGCGTGTCGGTGCCCTTGATGCCCGTGTCCGCGTCGCCGTCCTTGCCGAAGGCCCAGGTCGGCGGCACCGAGAAGAGCACCCGGCTGCCGGTCTTCTTGCCCGTCAGCGCATAGCGCCAGCCGTCGATGGTGCCGCCCTGCGCGAGCTGGGTGAACAGCGGCTTCTTGGTGTCGTAGGTGTTGAGGAGGACCTTCGCGCTGTCCCAGATCTGGCCGAGACAGTTGGCCTGGATGTAGTCGTTCTCCGCGACGGTCTTGCCGCTGCCCGCGATCACCGTCTTCACCGCCAGCTGGTCCGAGGGCTCACCGGTGCCCTTGGCGACCGTCGGCTTCTCATCGAACTTCACGCCCGCCGTGATGGCCGGCAGCGGGCCGTCGACGATCTTCGGTGGAGGCGTGGCCCCGGCGGAGGACGACGCGCTGTCGCTCGCCTTGCTCGAGTCGGACTTATCGTCGCCGCACGCGGCGAGAGTGACCAGTCCCGCGGGTACGGCGGCAAGGATGAGTGAGCGTCGGCGCACGATGAAAGCCTCGTAATCGGTCGATCTTCTGATGGCGTGCGCGCTACCTTAGCGACGTTTGCGGACATGCGAAGGGCGCCGTACGGGAACGTACGGCGCCCGTGTCGCGTTCCGCAGCGCGTGCGGAACGCGTCACTCACATTCCGGCGATCAGCTTCTCCACCCGGTCGTCCACCGACCGGAACGGGTCCTTGCACAACACGGTGCGCTGTGCCTGGTCGTTGAGCTTCAGGTGCACCCAGTCCACCGTGAAGTCCCGGCGCTGTTCCTGTGCGCGACGGATGAAGTCGCCGCGCAACCGGGCCCTGGTGGTCTGCGGCGGCACCGACTTGCCCTCGAAGATCTTCAAGTCGTTGCAGATCCGGGCGGCTTGGCCCTTTCGCTCCAGCAGGTAGTACAGACCACGACGACGGTGAATGTCGTGATAAGCGAGGTCTATCTGCGCCACCCGCGGATTCGACATGGTCATGTTGTGCTTGGCCCGGTACCGCTCGATGAGCTTGTACTTCATCACCCAGTCGATCTCGGTGCCGATCCGGTCGAGGTCCTCCGCCTCGATCGCGTCCAGCGTGCGGCCCCACAGCTCCAGGACCTGGTCGACGGTGCCGGTACGCACACCCCGGCGCTCGACGAAGTCCACCGCCTTCTCGTAGTACTCCCGCTGCACCTCCAGCGCGGAGGCCTCCCGGCCGCTCGCCAGCCGCACCTTGCGCCGGCCGGTGATGTCGTGGCTGACCTCGCGGATCGCCCGGATCGGGTTCTCCAGCGTCAGATCCCGCATCACCGTGCCCGCCTCGATCATGCGCAGCACCAGGTCGGTCGCGCCGACCTTGAGCAGCATGGTCGTCTCGGACATGTTGGAGTCGCCGACGATGACATGCAGACGGCGGTAGCGCTCGGCGTCCGCGTGCGGCTCGTCGCGCGTGTTGATGATGGGCCGCGAGCGGGTCGTCGCGGAGGAGACGCCCTCCCAGATGTGCTCGGCCCGCTGACTGACGCAGTAGACCGCCCCACGGGGCGTCTGAAGCACCTTGCCCGCGCCGCACAGCAGCTGGCGGGTCACCAGGAACGGGATCAGGATGTCCGCGAGCCGGGAGAACTCCCCGTGCCGGGCCACCAGGTAGTTCTCGTGGCAACCATAAGAGTTGCCCGCCGAGTCCGTGTTGTTCTTGAAGAGGTAGACGTCGCCCGCGATTCCTTCCTCGTGCAGGCGTCGTTCCGCGTCCACCAGGAGTCCTTCGAGAATGCGCTCGCCGGCCTTGTCGTGGGTGACCAACTCGGTCACGTTGTCACATTCCGGTGTCGCGTATTCCGGATGCGATCCCACGTCGAGATAGAGGCGGGCGCCGTTTCGCAGAAAGACATTGCTGCTTCGGCCCCATGACACGACACGGCGGAAGAGGTACCGCGCCACCTCGTCGGGAGACAGCCGGCGCTGTCCCCTGAACGTACATGTGACGCCGTACTCGTTCTCCAGCCCGAAAATGCGGCGGTCCATGAGTGAACATTACGCCCGATCCCCTGAACTGAAACGGGGTTCGGCAGCACGGTTTGGATCATTTTCCGATGAAGCCGCAACCACCCCACTCACGGCGGGAACTGCAAGTACCCGCCCTGTGGCCAGCAAAACCACCAGCGATACGGCACCCGCGACAGCCGGCACCGCGAATCCCCACAGCGCGCCGCCGGCCTCTACGACCGGACCCGCCAGGCCCGTTCCCACCGACGCGCCGACCGTGAACGTCGTCACCAGCCAGGAGAACGCCTCCGTCACCGTCCCGCGCGGCGCGTGCCGGTCCACGATGACGAACGCGCACGCGATGGCAGGCGCCAGGAACACGCCCGCGAGCGCCGTCAGCGCCACCATGGCCACCGCGCCCGGCATCAGCGTCAGGGGCAGGTAACACACCGCCAGAAGCGCCACCAGCCACCGCAGTCGCCGCTCCGGCGGCCCCGCCCAGCGACGCGCCCCGTACACCACACCACCGAGCAGCGCGCCGAGCCCCAGCGCCGCCATCAGCCAGCCGTACACCGCGTCACCACCGTGGTCGTCCGCGTACGGCACGGACGCCACCGTGATGGAACCGAGCGCGACACCGATGAACAGGAACGCGCCGAGGAGCGCCAGCAGACCGGGTGACCGCAGCGCGCCCAGCCAGTGCGCCTCGCGCGGTGCCGACCGCCACGCGCGCGAGGGCGGCGACGCGACCACCGACAGCGCGCCCAGCACGCCGACCGCGTTCAGCACCAGCAGGGCACCCTGCGCCGACCACAGCGACACGCACAGGGTCACCAGCAGCGGGCCGACGGTGAACATCACCTCCTGCGCCACCGCGTCCATCGCGTACGCCGTGTGCACCTGGTCCTCGCGGCGCAGCACCGTCGGCCAGAGCGCCCGCAGACCGCCCTCCAGGGGAGGCGTGAAGAGTCCGGCGGCCGCCACCGACAGGTACGCGAGCGGCAGCGGGTCCGCGCCCACGAAGGCGAAGACCGCCATGGCGAGGGCCGAGGCGAGCGCCGCGGGCAACTGGACCCGCGGCTGCCCGTGTCTGTCGACCAGCCTCCCCAGCAGCGGCTGCCCGACGGCGTTGGCGACGCCGTACACGGCCGCGAGAGCGCCCGCGAGACTGTAGGTCCCGCCCTCCGCGCGCACGAACAGCACGATCGCGATGGCGGCCGTGGCGTTGGGCAGCCGGCCGACGAGCGTGCCGGTCAGCAGCCGGGCGGCGTGCTTCGCCCTGAGGATCTCCAGGTATCCCGCGGCCAATGTCCCGCCTCCGTCGGCTCGCCCGAGGCGGTGGATCACCTCGAAGTTTTACGTATAACGTCTCTTGTCATACGTACCATGTGCGCTGTTCGCCAGTCCAGACGAAGGAGCAGGCCCACGGTGGCACGAGGTAGCACGCGACCGACGAGCCGTGACGTCGCCCAGGCCGCGGGGGTCTCCCAGGCCGCCGTCTCCCTCGTACTCGGCGACAAGTGGCGCGGCCGCGTCTCCGCGATCACCGCGGAACGCGTACGGGAGGCCGCCCGCGAGCTCGGCTACCGGCCCAACCTCGCCGCCCGCAACCTGCGCCTCGGCCGCACCCGCACGGTCCTGCTCGTCGTACCCGCGCTCACGACGGAGTTCTTCGCCGGCGTCTACACCGGGGCGGCGCGGGTCGCGGCCGAGCACGGCTTCGGCGTGGTCCTCTACCCCTCCCCCGAGGGCGTCGGCCCAGCCCGCGACCCCTTCGCCTCCGCCCAGGCCGCCCTCGACGGCGTCCTCGCCTCCTCGATGGCCGCCGACGCGCTGACCGCCATCCGGGGCGACCAGCTGCCCCTGGTGATGCTGGACAGCGACCCCTCGGGAAGCCTGGGCGCCGCCACGGTCAACCTCGACATCGCCGACGGCGTCCGCCAGGTCGCCGACCACCTGCTGGGTCTCGGCCACCGCCGTTTCCTGCACCTCGCGGCCGACATCCCGTCCTGGACCTTCGAGGTACGCGCGCGCGAACTCGCCACCCGGGTCGGCGCGGCGGCGGGAACCTCGCTGCGCACCGCCCCCGCCCCGATCTCCATCGACGGCGCCCTGGCGGCCGCGGAGGCGGCGCTGAGCGCTCCGGGGCCCCGCCCCACGGCCGTGGTCTGCGACGACGACAAACTCGCGGCCGGCGCCTACAAGGCCCTACGGCGCCTCGGGCTGCGGATCCCCGACGACGTGTCCGTCACCGGCCTGGACGATCTCGCCCTGGCCACCGCCCTCGATCCCGAGCTGACGACCGTACGACTGGACGCCGAGCTGTTCGGCGAACGAGGCATGCGGGCCCTCCTTGCCGTCCTGGAGGGCCGCACGCCGGACGGCGGGGACATCCCCGTCGAACTGGTCGTGCGGGCCTCCACGGCGCCACCGAGCGCCTCCTGAGACGCCCTGCGCCCCGGCCGAATCATCGACCGGGGCGCACAAGGGGTGAAACGCGGGCGGCAGTGTCACTCCTCCTCGGAGCTCTCCGCCTCCGTGGTCGCGCCGTCCGTCTCCAGCAACCGGCCCAGCTGACGGCCCACGATCCGCTTGAACTTGCGCGACTGCGGCCGTGTGCGGTCCAGCACCGCCACCTCCAGGCGCTCGGCGGGAATCTCCCGCTCCGTGCCGTTGGTGTCGCGCGACAGGGCCTGCACGGCCAGCTTCAGCGCCTCGGACAGATTCATGCCGTCCCGGTGACGCTGATCCAGGTAGCTGCTGATCTGCTCGGCGTTGCCCCCGACCGCCACCGAACCGTGCTCGTCCACGATCGAGCCGTCGTGCGGCAGGCGGTAGATCTGGTCCCCGTCCGGCGTGGCGCCGACCTCGGCCACCACCAGCTCCACCTCATAGGGCTTCTCGCCCGCCGAGGAGAAGATCGTGCCCAGCGTCTGGGCGTACACGTTGGCCAGACCGCGGGCGGTGACGTCGTCACGGTCATAGGTGTAACCACGGAGATCGGCGTACCGGACGCCACCGATCCGCAGGTTCTCGTACTCGTTGTACTTGCCGGCGGCCGCGAAGCCGATCCGGTCGTAGATCTCGCTGAACTTGTGCAGCGCACGGGACGGATTCTCACCGACGAACACGATGCCGTCGGCGTACTGGATCACAACGAGGCTGCGGCCGCGCGCGATGCCCTTGCGGGCGTACTCGGCGCGGTCGGCCATCGCCTGCTGGGGTGAGACATAGAACGGCGTCGACACCGGTTATCCGTCCCTTTCTGTCGAAGTCACTGGATCACCTGGGATGAGAAACGGGGCCGCCGCTACAGCAGGGCGGCGCGCGGGCCGTCCGGCTGCTCCAGGCGACGCGCCAGGATCGAGCGGGCGATCTCCGACGACTCCTCGTCGGTGAGCCGGCGGAAGCCGTCCTCGGTGATCACGGTGACGATGGGGTAGATCCGGCGCGCGACATCGGGACCACCGGTCGCCGAGTCGTCGTCCGCCGCGTCGTAGAGGGCCTGGACCACGAGCGTCGTGGCCTCGTCCTCGGTCAGGCTGTTGTGGAAGAGCTTCTTCATCGCCCCGCGCGCGAAGATCGAGCCGGAGCCGGTGGCGGCGTAATTGTGCTCCTCGGAGCGGCCGCCCGTGACGTCGTAGGAGAAGATCCGGCCGCGGTCACGGTCCACGTCGAACCCGGCGAAGAGGGGCACGACCGCCAGACCCTGCATGGCCATGCCCAGATTGGAACGGATCATGGTCGACAGGCGGTTCGCCTTGCCCTCGAGCGAGAGCTGCGCTCCTTCGACCTTCTCGAAGTGCTCCAGCTCCAGCTGGAACAGCTTCACCATCTCGACGGCCAGACCGGCGGTACCGGCGATTCCGACGGCCGAGTACTCATCAGCCGGGAAGACCTTCTCGATGTCCCGCTGCGCGATGACATTGCCCATCGTGGCGCGACGGTCACCGGCGAGCACGACACCACCGGGGAACGTCACGGCGACGATCGTCGTGCCGTGCGGCGCCTCGATCACACCCTGCGTCGGGGGCAGCTGCCGCTTGCCGGGCAGCAGCTCCGGCTGGTGATCGGAGAGAAAGTCCATGAAGGACGAGGACCCGGGCGTCAGGAAGGCAGCCGGTAGACGCCCGGTGCTACGAGTGTTGGCTTCCATGGAGTTCCTTCCAGGTAAGCGGCTGCCCGACGAACAGCGTCGGGATCGTCTCCCAACTTGCCGATGGCCGAATTGCAGTTGAAGCACAGTACGCCTCGGACCCTACCCGTCTCGTGGCAGTGATCCACATGCGCGGCAGGAGCTTTCAGGCAGATCACGCAGAGGCCCCTCTGTGCGGCCACCATCGCGTCGCGTTCGGCTTCCGTCATGCCGTACTGGCGCTTCAAGTGTCCACGGCGCCCCTTGACTGCTTTGCATGCCTTGCAGCAGGTCGCAAGGCCGTCGGACGCTGTTGCGTTGCGGTGCCACTCACTGTGCGGCTTGATCTCCTCACAGCTGCGGCAGAACTTGTGCCCCTCGGGCGTCTCCACCCGCGGCCTCACGTTCCGGCCCTTCGCGAGTTGACGAGCCTGGTGATATACCGCCCAGCACTCTCGGCAGTAGGCCTGCAACCCGTCCCGGGCCGCCCTGTTGCCGGCGAAGGCTGCCCGTGGCTTCGACTCCCTGCACCGCGAGCAGCTCTTCACCGCCTCTTCGCTTGTCAGTTCAGAGCCCCCCGTAGCCTTCAATTCGAAGGCTACTCGCCACCCTTCTGAACGAAACTTCGAACGAAGTCCTCGGCGTTCTCCTCGAGGACATCGTCGATCTCGTCGAGAACCGAGTCCACGTCGTCGCTCAGCTTCTCCTGGCGCTCCTTGAGGTCCTCCGAAGCCTGCGCCTCGGGCGCCTGCTCCTCGACCTCCTCCGTGGAGCGCGTCGCCTTCTGCTGGCCGCCGCCGGTGTCCTTGGTCGCCATAACCCTCACCCCGCTCTTTCGCCCGACATGGTCGACAGGTCGGCATTCCTGCCGATCGGTGATGATCAGACCCTACAAGCCGGGTCCGACATCGGCCCCGCAGTTGCCACAACGTACGGGGGCCACCTCGATGATTCCCTGACGGGAGGGTTTCCACCCCGTCGGAGAGGTTGCGTCCGGGTGGTCGTTCAGCCGCCCGAGAGCACCTTGACCAGGTCTTCTGCCGTACGACAGCGGTCCAGGAGCGCCTTGACGTGATTTCGCGTTCCGCGAAGAGGTTCGAGGGTTGGGACGCGCTGGAGCGAATCCCGACCCGGCAGATCGAAGATCACCGAGTCCCAGGAGGCGGCGGCGACGTCGTCGGCGTACTGCTCCAGGCAGCGGCCGCGGAAGTACGCGCGAGTGTCCTCCGGGGGCTTGGTGATCGCCCGCTCGACCTCGGTCTCGTCCAGCAGGCGCTTCATGCGGCCACGGGCCGCGAGACGGTTGTAGAGGCCCTTGTCGGCCCGTACGTCGGCGTACTGGAGGTCGACGAGGTGCAGGCGTGCGGCGTCCCAGTCGAGGCTGTCACGGCGCCGGTAGCCCTCCATGAGCTCCCGCTTGGCGACCCAGTCCAGTTCGCCGGCGAGGCTCATCGGGTCGTTCTCCAGGCGGTTCAGGGTGTCCTCCCAGCGTGCGAGGACGTCCTTCGTCTGGTCGTCGGCGTCCGAGCCGTACCGCTCCTCCACGTACTTGCGTGACAGCTCGAAGTACTCCATCTGCAACTGGACCGCGGTGAGCGTGCGGCCACTGCGCAGGGTGACCAGTCGCTTCAGGGTCGGGTCGTGGGAGACCTGGTGGAGGGTCCGGACCGGCTGGTCGACCGCCAGGTCCACCGCGATGAAGCCGTCCTCGATCATCGACAGGATCAGGGCCGTCGTGCCCAGCTTCAGATAGGTCGAGATCTCGGAGAGGTTCGCGTCGCCGATGATCACATGGAGGCGGCGGTACTTCTCCGCGTCCGCGTGCGGCTCGTCGCGCGTGTTGATGATCGGGCGCTTCAGCGTCGTCTCCAGGCCGACCTCGACCTCGAAGTAGTCGGCGCGCTGACTGAGCTGGAAGCCGTGCTCGTGGCCGTCCTGGCCGATTCCCACGCGGCCCGCGCCGGTGACCACCTGGCGCGAGACGAAGAAGGGCGTCAGGTGGCGCACGATGTCCGAGAAGGCGGTCTCCCGCTTCATCAGGTAGTTCTCGTGCGTGCCGTAGGAAGCGCCCTTGTTGTCGGTGTTGTTCTTGTAGAGGTGGATGGGCTGCGCCCCGGGCAGCGCGGCGGCACGCTCGGCCGCCTCGGCCATGATCCGCTCGCCGGCCTTGTCCCAGAGGACGGCGTCGCGGGGATTGGTGACCTCGGGCGCGCTGTACTCGGGGTGCGCGTGGTCGACGTAGAGGCGTGCTCCATTGGTGAGGATGACGTTGGCGAGGCCGATGTCCTCGTCGGTGAGCTGGCTGGAGTCGGCGACCTCGCGGGCGAGGTCGAAACCACGCGCGTCCCGCAGCGGGTTCTCCTCCTCGAAGTCCCAGCGGGCCCGGCGGGCCCTGTGCATCGCCGCCGCGTAGGCGTTGACGATCTGGGACGAGGTGAGCATGGCATTGGCGTTGGGGTGGCCGGGGACGGAGATGCCGTACTCCGTCTCGATGCCCATTACTCGCCGTACGGTCATGCGGCCCTCCTTGCCCGGCGGCACCCTCGGTCGTGGGCGCCGCTCAGATACCGGTGGTGCTCCGGCGCGTGTGCGGTGCCCGTCCCCGCACTGCGCGACCCGGCGGTACGGAAGAGCCTAGAACGCCTCCGCGCTGGTGGGGAGATCATTTGCGTCATTGCCTTGCTCCAGCCGTGGCCCGGAAAGCAGTCGGCTGCGGGTACCCGTGGTGGGCACCCGCAGCCGCCCTGTGTTTACAGGTACTGTCCGGTGTTCGCCACCGTGTCGATGGAGCGCCCGGTGTCCGCGCCCTGCTTTCCGGTGATCAGGGTACGGATGTACACGATCCGTTCGCCCTTCTTTCCGGAGATCCGGGCCCAGTCGTCGGGGTTGGTGGTGTTCGGCAGGTCCTCGTTCTCCTTGAACTCGTCCACGCACGCCTGGAGGAGGTGGGAGACCCGAAGGCCCTTCTGGTTGTGGTCGAGGAAGTCCTTGATGGCCATTTTCTTGGCACGGCCGACGATGTTCTCGATCATCGCGCCGGAGTTGAAGTCCTTGAAGTAGAGGACTTCCTTGTCGCCGTTGGCGTAGGTGACTTCCAGGAAGCGGTTTTCCTCGGATTCGGCGTACATGTGTTCCACGGCCGTCTGGATCATGCTCTGGACGGTGGTGGTCCTGTCGCCGCCGTGTTCGCCCACGTCCTCGGCGTGCAGGGGCAGGCGTTCGGTGAGGTACTTCTGGAAGATGTCCTTGGCCGCTTCGGCGTCCGGACGCTCGATCTTGATCTTCACGTCGAGGCGGCCGGGGCGCAGGATCGCGGGGTCGATCATGTCCTCGCGGTTGGAGGCACCGATGACGACCACGTTCTGCAGGCCTTCGACACCGTCGATCTCCGCGAGGAGCTGCGGAACGATGGTGTTCTCCACGTCCGAGCTGACGCCGGATCCCCGGGTGCGGAAGAGGGACTCCATCTCGTCGAAGAAGACGATGACGGGGGTGCCCTCGGAGGCCTTCTCCCTCGCACGCTGGAAGACGAGGCGGATCTGCCGCTCGGTCTCACCGACGTACTTGTTGAGGAGCTCGGGACCCTTGATGTTGAGGAAGAAGCTCTTGCCGGTGGCCTGACCGGTGACCTCGGCGACCTTCTTGGCCAGCGAGTTGGCGACGGCCTTGGCGATGAGCGTCTTACCGCATCCGGGAGGTCCGTAGAGCAGGACGCCCTTGGGCGGCCGCAGCTCGTGCTCCTTGAAGAGGTCGGGGTAGAGGTACGGGAGCTCGACGGCGTCACGGATCATCTCGATCTGTCCGCCGAGGCCACCGATCTGCTCGTAGCCGATGTCCGGAACCTCTTCCAGGACGAGTTCCTCGACCTCGCTCTTGGGAACGACCTCGTAGACGTAGCCGGAGCGGGGTTCGAGCAGGAGGGCGTCGCCGGGGCGGATGACGACGTCGAGGAGCGGCTCGGCGAGCCGGACCACTCGTTCCTCGTCGGTGTGCCCCTGCACGAGGGCGCGTACGCCGTCCTCGAGGATCTCCTTGAGGGTGACGATGTCGCCGACGCTCTCGTACTCCATGGCCTCGACCACGTTGAGCGCTTCGTTGAGCATCACTTCCTGGCCGCGCCGTAGCTCTTCGAGCTCGACGCTGGGGCTGACGTTCACCCGGAGTTTGCGGCCCCCGGTGAAGATGTCGGCCGTGCCGTCCTCGTTCGCCGTGAGGAAGACGCCGAAGCCGGCCGGCGGCTGGGCGAGCCGGTCGACTTCCTCCTTGAGGGCCACGATCTGGTCGCGGGCCTCACGGAGTGTGTTCGCGAGTCGCTCGTTCTGGGCGGACACGCCGGCCAGGTTTGTCTGTAGCTCGACGATCCGCTCTTCGAGAATCCTCGTGTGCCGCGGAGAGTCGGCGAGCTTGCGTCGCAGGACGGCGATCTCCTGCTCAAGGTAGGCAATCTGCCCGGACGGGTCGTCGGACCCTCGTCCCGGGCGGATGCCGCGGTTCATGTCGTCGTCGTGGGCTGCCACGGTCCTCACCTCCTCCAAGGGGAGCTGGACGCTTCCAGACCCTACCTGGGTGGGTGTCGATTGAAACCCCTAGATCACAAAGACTGTCGGGGTGTGTCCGATCTTCACCCTTGCGCTCTCCCTCACGCCAGGGGAATACCCACCGAACACGGTCCGGAAGCCGCCGAGGGTAGGGTCGAAGTGTTCAACACCCGTCAGAGCCTGCATGGTTCCCTTGCGGCTCGACAGTAAACGGCAGGAGATATGGGCGTGCAGCAGGAGGCCGGTGTCGGCAGCGAAGACCTGGAGGTCTGGATCGACCAGGATCTCTGTACCGGCGACGGGATCTGCGCCCAGTACGCGCCCGAGGTGTTCGAGCTGGACATCGACGGCCTGGCCTATGTCAAGGGCGCCGACGACGAGCTGCTCCAGGCCAAGGGGGCGACGACCCCGGTGCCGTTGCCGCTGTTGACGGACGTGGTGGACTCGGCGCGGGAGTGTCCGGGCGACTGCATTCATGTGCGACGCGTTTCGGACAGTGTCGAGATCTACGGTCCGGACGCGGAGTGACGCGACGGCCGCGCATGGTGACGCCTGTCTGATTTCTCACAGGGCGATGGTCCGGATCAGACGCTGTGGGCACCCGCGGGTGTCGAGCGGATGAACCTGTCGTCCTTCCACTGCCACTTGGCGCTGTCCTTCAGGTCGGGGCAGCAACTGGGTACGTCGGCCGTGGAGTAGCCGAGGAGCGTGGCGAGGACGGCTCCGTCGGTGACGGAGAGGCTCGTGACGGTGTTGCGGGCCTTCGGGTCGACGAGGGTCGCGACCACGCGCGCGTGTGTGCTGTCCGCACCCTGGGTGAGGACGTAGACGCCGTCGGGCGGGGTTCCCATCGGGGCGTCGCAGTGCACCACGGCAACGGTCTCCGGGACGCCGTCGCCGTCGAGGTCGCCGCTGGCCTTCTTGACCACGAGGGCCTGCACGGGGCCGCATTCGAGGGGGAAGTCGACACCGGTGGTGGCGGGGGCCGCGGTGGTGACCGGGGCGGGCCTGGCTTCCGGGCCCGCGGCCTGGGCGGCTGTCGCGGGTTTGGGCTGCAGAAGCGAGGAGAGGGCGACGACGCCGGCGAGCGCGGCGGCGGTCGCGACCCAGTGGATCGGCCGGGTGTGGGTGTGTGCCAGTTCCGGGAGGGCGGATTGCTGCACTGGCAGTGTCTCCTGTGGTGGCTGTGCCGGTGGGGCTGGGGGATTGGCCAGCATCGTGCCACACGTCACAGGGTGGGGGAACGGCGGGGTCCGGGATATCGGACGTGGATATCGGCCGCGTCGCCCCTCGGTGCCGAGCCGTGTCGACGGGTGCCGGGCCGGGTTCCGGTCGACGCCAACGACAGGGCGCCGTGGCGGAGTTCCGGATGGTCCGGGAACTCCGCCACGGCGCCCTGTCGTTGAACGCTGTGCTGGGGCGGCGTCAGCGGCCGCTGCCTCCGTCGGCATTGGGACCGGTGTAGTCCTCGCCGTAGGCGCCCTTGGCCGGGCGGCGGCGGCGCATCGGCGGCTCGACGCCGTCGGCGAGGCGACGGGCGGTGAGCAGGAAGCCGGTGTGGCCGATCATCCGGTGGTCCGGGCGGACCGCCAGGCCCTCCACGTGCCAGTTGCGGATCATCGACTCCCAGGAGGTCGGCTCGTTGAAGGAGCCGATCTCGCGGATGGACTCGACGGTGCGGGCGAGCTGGGTGGTGGTGGCCACGTAGCAGCACAGGATGCCGCCGGGCACGAGCGCCTTGGAGACGGCCTCCAGGCACTCCCAGGGGGCCAGCATGTCGAGGATGACGCGGTCGACGTCGGTGTCGGACAGGTTGTCCTGGAGGTCGCCGACGGTGAGCTGCCAGGCGGGGTGCGGACCGCCGAAGTAGCGCTCCACGTTCTGCTGGGCGATCTCGGCGAAGTCCTCGCGGCGCTCGTAGCTGTGCAGCATGCCCTGGTCGCCGATGGCGCGCAGCAGGAAGCTGCTGAGCGAGCCGGAGCCGACGCCGGCTTCGACGACGCGGGCGCCGGGGAAGATGTCGGCGAAGGCGAGGATCTGCCCCGCGTCCTTCGGGTAGACGACAGCTGCCCCGCGGGGCATGGACAGTACGTAGTCGGGGAGCAGGGGGCGCAGCGCGAGGTAGGCGACGTTCCCGGTGGTGCGGACAACGCTGCCCTCGGGAGCACCGATCAGCTCGTCGTGCGGGAAGGAACCCTTGTGGGTGTGGAAGTTCTTCCCGGCCTCGAGCGTGAACGTGTAGTGGCGGCCCTTGGGGTCGGTCAGCTGAACCTGGTCCCCGACCTTGAAGGGCCCGCGCCTGCGGGCGGCACCGGTCGGTTCGGACATGTGAACAGCCTACCGGGGTTTGCCGGGGCCGCCGACCACGGGGACGGCCCGGCTAGGAGGGCCTGGCCATGGCCTTGACGAAGGCGCGCTCGACGTCGGCGGCGGACAGGACGCCGAAGATCTCGCCGGTCTCCTCGACCACGAGGTACTCGGTGGCGGGGGTCGCGCGCAGGACGTCGAGGAGGTCCTCGCCGGCCAGCTCGGCGGAGACGCGCATGCCGTCGGTGAGGTCCTGGGCGAGGCCGCTGACGGCGACCCAGGGGCGGCGGTGCTCGGGCACCCCGACGATGGCGGCCTCACGGACGAGGGAGAGAGGTTCGCCGTGGGCGTCGACGACGACGAGCGCGCGGGCGCCCGCGTCGTTGGCGCGGCGCAGGGCCTCGGAAAGGGGGGTGTGGGTCTCGACGGGCACGGCCCGCCGGGTGAGGGTGCGGGCGCGCAGCTCGGGGAGGTGTTCGCGCAGGCGGGCCATGCGCAGGCTGTTGCCGGCGCCGGTCCAGATGATCGCGGCGAGGATGGCCGCGAGGAGGGCGTCCGTGACGGTGTCCACGCCGACGCTGTCCTCGGCGCTGGAGCCCAGGGCGCCGGACTGGGTGAGCAGGGGAAGGCCGATGAGGACGGAGACGGCGAGGGCGCGGCCGACCCAGGCGGCGGCGATGGTGCCGTTCATGGGCTTGCCGGTGAGCTTCCAGACGACGGCGCGGAGCATGCGGCCGCCGTCGAGCGGGAGACCGGGCAGCAGGTTGAAGATCGCCACGATGAGATTGGAGATCATCAGCCCGGCCAGCAGGACGCCCGGGACGGTGCCGGGCTCCACGGGCTGCATGGCGAGGTAGAAGACGCCGGCGAGGACCAGGGAGAGCAGCGGGCCGACGAAGGCGAGCCAGAACTCCCGGCCGGGGGTCTCTGCCTCTTTCTCGATCTCGGAGACGCCGCCGAAGAACTGGAGCTGGATGCGGCGGACCGGGAGCTTGAAGCGGAGGGCCGCGATGGTGTGGGCGAGTTCGTGGATGAGTACGGAGGCGTAGAAGGCGACCGCGAAGAAGAGGGAGACGAGGTAGCGGAGGGCGCCGAGTTCGGGGAGTACGCGGTCGAGCTGGTTGCCGAACACCCACGTGATGAGGGCGGCGACGAGGAACCAGCTGGGCGCGACGTAGACGGGGACGCCGAAGGGGCGGCCCATGAGGAGGCCGCCGCGCGGCTGCTCCGGGGGACGCTGGGGCGGAGGGCCCTTGGGGAGGGTCGGAACGGGGGCGGGGGCGAGAGGTGTCGGTTGCCCGGCCTCGGCCCCGGTGCGGGTCCCTGTCCCGGTCTCGGTCTCGGGCCTGGCTTCAGCCTCGGTTCCGGTCTCGGGCCTGGCCCCAGCCTCGGCCCCTGTCCCGGTCCCTGTCTCGGTTCCTGACCCGGTCTCGGTCCCGCTCTCGGTTCCGGTCCCGCTCCCGGTTTCGCTCCTGCTGTCCCCGTTCGCACCGGCCGTGTGGTGGTCGTCGCCGGGTGTCCGGGGCTCCTGTGGAACGTCCCCCGGGTCGGCCGCGGCTTCGGCGGGCGTGCCCTCGCTCGGCTCGGGTGCCTCGGACGTGGTCGGCGCGGGTGTTGCGTCGGGGGTGCCGGGGTCAGGGGTCCGCGCGAGGTCGGTGGCCGGGGACGCAGGTGTCGCGGGGTGCTCGGCCGACTGTTCGTTGTCCGGCCGCGGTCGCCCGGTCCCGCCGCTTTCCACCACGGTGTCCCCTCGTCGAAGCGTCTCCCGCTCGTACAGGGCGGGAGGGTCTCGGACCGATGGTATGCGGCGGTCGTGACGTGTTCCGCCCCGGCACCCCCCGCGTTTCCCCGGTCGTCGCCGGTCTTCGGGACGAGCCGGGTGCACGGGCTGGGTGACTGTCAGTGGTGGGCCGTAAGGTCTGGAGGCATGGAGAGCAGCAGCGAGGGCGTCGCCCGGGTGGGCGACGGCGGTGTCGTGGAGGATCCGGCGCGCACGGAGGCGAGCGCCCCGGAGGCGGTCGTCCCCGGGGCGGTCGCTCAGGAGACGGTCGTGCCGGAGACGGTGACGACGGCCGTCGCCGCCATAGCGCCCGCCTCGCTCTCGCCCTCGCGGGCCGGTGACTTCATGCAGTGCCCGCTGCTGTACCGGTTCCGGGTGATCGACCGGCTGCCGGAGAAGCCCAGCCCGGCGGCCACGAAGGGCACGCTGGTGCACGCGGTCCTCGAGCGGCTGTTCGACGCGCCGGCGGCCGAGCGGACCGCGCCGCGGGCCAAGTCGCTGATCCCGGGCCAGTGGGACCGGCTGCGGGAGACCAGGCCTGAGGTCGTGGAGCTGTTCGCCGACGATCCGGAGGGCGAGCGGCTGGCCGGCTGGCTGGTGGAGGCGGAGCGGCTGGTCGAGCGCTGGTTCACGCTGGAGGATCCGACACGGCTGGAGCCCGCCGAGCGGGAGCTGTTCGTCGAGGCGGAGCTGGACTCGGGGCTGCGGTTGCGCGGGATCATCGACCGGGTCGATGTCGCGCCCAGCGGCGAGGTGCGGATCGTCGACTACAAGACCGGCAAGGCGCCCCGGCCGGAGTACGCCGAGGGCGCGCTGTTCCAGATGAAGTTCTACGCCCTGGTCGTGTGGCGGCTGAAGAACGTCGTGCCGCGGCGGCTTCAACTCGTGTACCTGGGCAGTGGTGACGTGCTGACGTACGACCCGGTGCTGGCCGATCTGGAGCGGGTGGAACGCAAGTTGCTCGCGCTGTGGGACGCCATCCGGCTGGCGACACAGACGGGTGAGTGGCGGCCCCGGCCTACCAAGTTGTGCGGCTGGTGCGATCACCAGGCGCACTGCCCGGAGTTCGGCGGCACTCCCCCGCCGTATCCGCTTCCCGTGACGCTGCCGGTGAGGGCGGCGGAGTCCGAGGGCGGGGCGCAGGGCAGAATGGGGCCGGGCTAAAGAAGGAGACATACGTGGCCATCCGCGTCCTACTGGTCGATGACCAGCCGCTGCTGCGTACCGGCTTTCGGATGATCCTGGAGGCCGAGCAGGATCTCGCGGTCGTCGGCGAGGCCGGAGACGGCCTCCAGGCTCTCGACCAGGTGCGTGCGTTGCAGCCCGATGTGGTGCTGATGGACATCCGCATGCCGCGGATGGACGGGGTGGAGGCGACCCGGCAGATCACCGGGCCGGGGCGGGACGGGCCGGCGAAGGTGCTGGTGCTGACCACCTTCGACCTCGACGAGTACGTGGTGGAGGCGCTGCGGGCCGGGGCGAGCGGGTTCCTGTTGAAGGACGCGCCCGCCAATGAACTGGTCCAGGCGATCCGGGTGGTGGCCTCGGGTGAGGCCATGCTGGCGCCGAGCATCACGCGTCGGCTGCTCGACAAGTACGCCACGCATCTGCCCTCCGGCGACGAGCCGGTGCCGGACACGCTGCACACGCTCACCGACCGTGAGGTGGAGGTGCTGAAGCTGGTGGCGCGCGGGCTGTCGAACGCCGAGATCGCGGCCGACCTCTTCGTCAGCGAGACCACCGTGAAGACGCACGTGGGTCACGTGCTGAACAAACTGGGGTTGCGCGACCGGGTGCAGGCCGCGGTGTACGCGTACGAGAGCGGTCTGGTGCGTCCCGGCGCGCAGTAGCACCGGACGGACAGTCATACGCGGGAAGGCGCCCCCCCCCCGGCCGGGGGGGCGCCTTCCCGCGTATGACTGTCGGGTCGTCAGCTCTTGCTGAGTTCCCAGAAGCGGAACACCGTGGAGGCGTCCAGGCAGTTCTCCAGGCCGTAGACGTTCTCGCCGACGACCGCGTACTGCTTGGCCTGCCACAGGGGCAGCACGGGTACTTGCTCGGCGACGATGTCCTGGAGCTCGGCGTAGTCCGTGTCGGTCGCGGTGCGGTCGCTCTGCGCGGCGGTGCGCGGGATGAGCGTGCCGGTGATGGCGGTGTTGGCGTAGTTGTTGCTCAGCACGTTGCCCTTGCCGAAGAAGGGCGAGGTGAAGTTGTCGGCGTCCGGGTAGTCGGGCACCCAGCCCTTGACGTAGACGCCGTACTTGCCGGCGGCGACGTCCTTCTCGTACTGGCCGTAGGCGACGGAGCGGACGTCGGCGTCGAACAGGCCGCTGGCGTTCAGCTGGGCCGCGATCGCCTTCAGTTCCTGGTCGGTGGCCGGGCCGTAGCGGGTCGGGGTCGACCAGAGGGTGAGCTTCACCTTGTCGGTGATGTCCTCGTCGGCGAGCGCGGCGGCGGCCGCGGCCCGGGAGGGGCGGGCACCGTAGCGGTCGAAGAAGGCGGTGTTGTGGCCCGCGATACCGGCCGGGATGATCGAGTAGAGGGGGTCGGCGGTGCCCTCGTAGACGTCCTTGATCAGGGATTCGCGGTCGATCAGGTGGGCGATGGCCTGGCGGACGCCGAGCTTTCCGGCGACCGGGTCGTCCATGTTGAAGACCAGGTGCTGCACCTCGGCGCTGCTGCCCTCGACGACCTCGGCGCCCCCGTCGGCGGTGCTCTGCTGGATGTCGGAGACGTCGGCGGCGGTGAGGCCCCGGTAGGCGATGTCGATCTCGTTCCCGAGCAGCGCCTGCTTCAGGGCCGTCTGGTCGCCGCCGAAGAACTTCAGGGTGACGCCGGTGTTGTCGGCCTCGCCTGCGCTGCCCCGGTAGTTGTCGTTGACCGAGAAGACGGCCTCGTCGTCGCCGAAGGAGTCCAGCTTGTAGGGGCCGGAGCCGACGGCGGCGCCGTCCTCGCGCAGGCTGTCGGCCTCGTACTCCTCGTGGTCGACGATGGAGCCGGCACCCGAGGCGATCTTGCTGGGGAAGGTGGCGTCGGGGACCTTGAGCCGGAAGACGACCGTCTTGGCGTCGGGTGTCTCGACCTTGTCGAGCATGGGGAACATGATGGCCGGGCCGGCGGCGTCGTCGATCTTCAGCATGCGGTCGAAGGAGAACTTGACGTCCTCGGAGGTGAGCGCGTCGCCGTTGCTGAACTTCAGGCCGTCCTTCAGCGTGCACGTGTAGACCTGGGTCCGCGTGTCCGTGAAGGAGCATTCCCGTGCCGCGTCCGGTTCGGGTTCGGTGCCGCCCTTGGGGAAGCTGAGCAGTGACTGGAAGACGTTGTTGAACAACAGCCAGGAGCCCGGGTCGTAGCCGGAGGCGGGGTCGGTGGCCAGAACGTCGTCGGACATCCCCAGGACCACGGAGGAGGCGTCGCCCCCGGAGCCCCCGCTCTGGGTGCCGCAGCCGGTCAACAGGCCGGAGGCCAGTCCCGCCACGATCGGCAGGACTGGCCACGGGTTACGCATGTTCACAAAAAGCCTTGTCGTCGTTTCTCTGCACACCGGGGCCGCCGTCCCGGGCCCCGGAGGGGGTGTGTCAGTTGCTCACGCCGTGGCCGAGCTCCCACAGCTGAAGGGTCGCGGAGGAGTTCAGCACGTAGGCGGTGCCGGTGACGTCGTTGTTCGCGGCCACGTACTGCTTGCCCTGCCACAGCGGCAGGACCGGGACGTCCTTGGCGACGATGTCCTGGATCTCGGTCAGGTTCTTGGCGGCGCTGAGGCGGTCGGCCTCGCGGCGGGAGGCCGGGATCAGGTTGTCGATGATGTCCGCGTTGGAGTACGGGGACTTGAGGAAGTTGTCCTTGTCGAGGAACGGGGCGACGAAGTTGTCGGCGTCGGGGAAGTCGGGGAACCAGCCCATGCCGTAGACCGCGTACTCGCCCTTGCGCTCGGCCGGGACGAACGCGTCCCAGGCGGTGCCCTTGATGCTGACGTCGAACAGGCCGCTGTCGTTGAGCTGCTTCTGCAGCACCTCGAACTCCTGCTTGGTGGCCGGGCCGTAGTGGTCGGTCGTGTAGTTCAGCGTCAGCTTCACCGGGGTGGTGATGTCCGAGTCTTCCAACATCGCCTTGGCCTTGGCGACGCTCGGGTCGCCGTAGGTGTTGAAGAACGAGTTGGAGTGGGCGGTGAGCGTGGCCGGGACCAGCGAGTAGAGGGGCTCGGCCTGGGAGCCGTACACCTCGGAGACGAGCGCGCTGCGGTTGATGACCTGGGCCATCGCCTGGCGCACGGCCTTGGACTTGACCGCCGGGTCGGTGGTGTCGAAGGCCAGGTAGCGGATCTCGAGGCCGTTCAGTTCGACGAGGCTGATGTCCCCGGTCGCGGAGGCCTCGGAGAGCTTCTGGATCTGCTCCGGCGACATGGTGCGCGTCATCAGGTCGATGTCGCCCTTTTCGAGGGCGGTGCCCATGTCGTCGGCGTCCTCGTACGAGACCATGTCGACCTGGTCGTTGTTCACACTCAGCGTCCCCTTGTAGTTGGGGTTCTTGGTGAACACGGCCTTCTTCATCTCGTCGCCGTCGGTCTCGGCCTTGAGGGTGTAGGGGCCGGACCCGTCGATCGAGAAGCCCTCGCGCAGCTTGTCCTTCTCGTAGTCGTCGGGGTTGACGATGCCGGCGACCGGAGTCGACAACTTGAAGGGGAAAGTGGCGTCGGCGGTCTTGAGGTGGAAGATGACTTCGTTGTCACCCTGCGTCTCGATGGTGTCGATCGTGGACAGCAGGGCGAACACGCCGGAGTCGGCCTTGATGGTGCGGGCGCGCTCGATGGAGAACTTGACGTCCTCGGCGGTGACCGCGTCGCCGTTCGCGAACTTGAGGCCGCTGCGCAGCTTGCAGGCGTAGCGCTCGTTGCCGGTGTCGGTGAAGCCGCAGCTCTGGGCCGCCTCCGGGACGGGCTCGCCCTCGCCCTTGGGCTGGATCATCAGGGTCTGCACGGTCTGGCGCAGGATGTTCCAGGTGCCGACGTCATAGGAGTACGCCGGGTCGAGTGGCGCCGGGGCGTCCTTGGTGACGGTGAACCGGTCGGTGGTGCCCATGACGATGGCGTCCCCACTGCCGCTTCCGCTGTCGGACCCGCCGCAGGCGGCGAGTACGGGCGCGAGCAGACTTACCACGGCCGGCAGCACCAAAGTCTTGCGGTTCATGCTCGAGTTTCTCCAGAGCTGTCGAGTCCGTGTACCCGGCATGCAGGGGTGTCGCGGCGGATCACGGGGTTAGGGCGAGGTTCTCGCGATGAGATTAGTCCGCAGCAGCACGAGGGTTCGCGGCCACCGGAGTTGAAACTCCATCACGCTGTGAAACCGGACGCGGACGCACTGAACAATGATCAGTGGAATGATTCGTACAGCCACCCATCAATCGGGACACAAGGACGCGTCCGGACCCTCCCCGCCAGGGCGTAATACACACGGAGAGTCAACTGTCGACCCCCGGACGGGTGGGGAACGTCACACGCCGTACGGGGTTCGGACAGGGTGGAATTCGGCCGCCGCCGGGGCCCTGCCGAAGATCGGAATTCCACCGCGCGTACACCCGCCGAATTCCTTGTTATCGGCGGTGCACGCTGGGTGAACGCCTATCGCATTTCCGTCATCGGCCGATCACCAATGATCGCGGTGCCGATCATCGGAGCGGCATCAGATCCCGCAGGAATGCCAGGTCGACCTGTTCCAGCGAGGGGACGACGGTGCGTCCGCGGGACGGCGCGATCGGCGCCACGGAGGGCACCGCGACCACGTGACAGCCCGCCGCCTCGGCCGAGGCGACCCCGGTCGCGGTGTCCTCGATGACGGCGCATCGAGTGGGGTCCACGCCGAGTCCGGCGGCCGCGAACAGATAGGGGTCGGGGTACGGCTTGGTCCGCGGGACCTCGTCGCCGGCCACGCTCAGGCGGAAGTTGTCGGCGCCGAGCGAGGTCAGGACACGGTCGATGATGCGCCGGTGGGAGGCGGAGACGAGGGCCGTGGGCACCTCGTGCTCGGCCAGCTCGGCAAGGAGCCGGGCGGCCCCCGGCATCAGGGGCAGGGCGCGGGCGATGCGGTCCTCGAACCCCTCGTTGAGCAGGACGGTGAGCGCGGCGAAGTCGATGTCGGCCCCGGTCGCCTCGATCAGGAACCCGGCGCTGCGGCTCATCGGGCCGCCGACCACGACATGGCGCCAGGAGTCGTCGAGGGTGTGGCCCAGGCCGGCGAAGATCTCGACCTCGACGTCCCACCAGAAACCCTCGGTGTCCACCAGGGTGCCGTCCATGTCGAGCAGCACGGCCTGCAGGGCGGAGCCCTCGGCCGTACGGGTTACTGGCGCGGGAACCGTACTGGTCATCCACATACCTCCTTGAGGGACGAGCAGGCCGGTTCCCGCTGTGGGGAACCGGCCTTCGGTGGACCGACCAGTGTACGACTTATCCGATCAGTGTGCTCGGTGGCACGCCCGTGTCACCGTGCGTTGAAGTACTTCGCCTCGGGGTGGTGGATCACGATGGCGTCCGTGGACTGCTCGGGGTGGAGCTGGAACTCCTCCGACAGGTGGACGCCGATCCGCTCGGGCTGGAGCAGCTCGGCGATCTTGGCGCGGTCCTCCAGGTCGGGGCAGGCGCCGTAGCCGAGGGAGAAGCGGGCGCCGCGGTACTTCAGGGCGAACATGTCCTCGACGTCGGCCGGGTCCTCGCCGGCGAAGCCGAGTTCGGAACGCACGCGCGCGTGCCAGTACTCGGCGAGGGCCTCGGCCAGCTGCACGGACAGGCCGTGCAGTTCGAGGTAGTCGCGGTAGGAGTTCGACTCGAACAGCCTCGCGGTCTCCTCGCCGATGCGGGAGCCGACGGTGACGACCTGGAAGCCGACGACGTCCGTCTCCCCCGACTCCTCCGGGCGGAAGAAGTCGGCCAGGCACAGACGGCGGCCGCGGCGCTGGCGGGGGAAGGTGAAGCGGGTGCGTTCGTTGCCCTGTTCGTCCAGGACGATCAGGTCGTCGTCCTTGGACACACAGGGGAAGTAGCCGTAGACGACGGCCGCCTCGAGGAGGTTGTCGGTCTGGAGCTTGTCCAGCAGGCCGCGCAGCCGGGGCCGGCCCTCGGTCTCGACGAGCTCCTCGTAGCTCGGCCCGTCGCCGGTGCGGGCCTGCTTCAGGCCCCACTGGCCCTTGAAGAGGGCGCCTTCGTCGAGCCAGGAGGCGTACTCCTTGAGCTGGATGCCCTTGATGACGCGGGTGCCCTCGAACGGCGGCTTGGGGACGGGGTTGTCGGTGGAGACGTCGGAACGGACGTGGCCCTCCTCCGGGCGTTCCTCGGTCTCGACGGCGGCGGCGCTCGGGCGGACCCGGCGCTGCTTCAGCTCCGGCAGCTGCACTCCGGGCACGCCCCGCTTGACGCCGATGAGGGCGTCCATCAGACGCAGGCCCTCGAAGGCGTCGCGGGCGTAGCGGACCTCGCCCTGGTAGATCTCGTGCAGGTCCTGTTCGACGTAGGCCCTGGTCAGGGCGGCGCCGCCGAGGATGACCGGGTAGTCGGCGGCCATCTTGCGCTGGTTCAGCTCCTGCAGGTTCTCTTTCATGATCACCGTGGATTTGACCAGCAGACCCGACATGCCGATGACATCGGCCCGGTGCTCGGCGGCGGCCTCCAGGATCGCGGAGACCGGCTGCTTGATACCGAGGTTGACGACGTTGTAGCCGTTGTTGGACAGGATGATGTCGACGAGGTTCTTGCCGATGTCGTGGACGTCGCCGCGCACGGTGGCCAGCACGATGGTGCCCTTGCCCTCGGCGTCCGACTTCTCCATGTGCGGCTCGAGGTAGGCGACGGCCGTCTTCATGACCTCGGCGGACTGCAGCACGAACGGCAGCTGCATCTGGCCGGAACCGAACAGCTCACCGACCACCTTCATGCCGTCCAGCAGCGTCTCGTTGACGATGTCCAGGGCGGGCCGGGTCTCGAGGGCCTCCGCGAGGTCGGTGTCCAGGCCGTTCTTCTCGCCGTCGATGATCCGCCGCTTGAGACGCTCGTCCAGCGGCAGCGCGGCCAGTTCCTCGGCCTTGCCCGCCTTCAGCGACTTGGTGGTGGCGCCCTCGAACAGCGCCATCAGCTTCTGCAGCGGGTCGTAGCCCTCGGCGCGGCGGTCGTGGATCAGGTCCAGGGCGGTGCTGACCTCTTCCTCGCTGAAACGGGCGATGGGCAGGATCTTCGACGCGTGGACGATCGCCGAGTCCAGGCCCGCCTTCACACACTCGTCGAGGAAGACCGAGTTGAGCAGGATCCGCGCGGCCGGGTTCAGGCCGAAGGAGATGTTCGACAGGCCCAGCGTGGTCTGCACGTCCGGGCGGCGGCGCTTGAGCTCGCGGATCGCCCCGATGGTGGCGATGCCGTCGCCCCGGGACTCCTCCTGACCGGTGCAGATGGTGAAGGTCAGGGTGTCGATGAGGATGTCCGACTCCTGGATGCCCCAGTTCGTCGTCAGGTCCTCGATGAGCCGCTCGGCGATGGCGACCTTCGTCTCGACCGTGCGGGCCTGGCCCTCCTCGTCGATGGTCAGCGCGATCAGCGCGGCGCCGTGCTCCCGGGCCAGCCCGGCCACCTTGGCGAAGCGCGACTCCGGGCCGTCGCCGTCCTCGTAGTTCACGGAGTTGATGACCGCGCGGCCGCCGAGGCGCTCCAGGCCCGCGCGCAGGACGGGGACCTCGGTGGAGTCCAGGACGATCGGCAGCGTGGAGGCGGTGGCGAAACGGCCGGCCAGCTCGTCCATGTCGGCGACGCCGTCGCGGCCCACGTAGTCGACACACAGGTCCAGCATGTGCGCGCCCTCGCGGATCTGGTCCCGGGCCATCTCCACACAGTCGTCCCAGCGGCCCTCCAGCATCGCCTCACGGAACTTCTTCGAACCGTTGGCGTTCGTCCGCTCACCGATCGCCATATACGCGGTGTCCTGACGGAACGAGACGCTCTGGTAGAGGGAGGCGGCGCCGGGCTCGGGCTGCGGCTGCCGCTCGGCGGGCGAGGCCCCCCGGACCCGCTCCACGAGCTGCCGCAGGTGCTCGGGCGTCGTACCGCAGCAGCCGCCGACCAGGTTCAGCCCGTAGTCGCGTACGAAGGTGTCCTGGGCGTCGGCCAGGCCCTCGGCGTCGAGCGGGAAGTGGGCGCCGTCCTTGGTGAGGATCGGCAGACCGGCGTTGGGCATGCACAGCAGCGGGGTGCGGGAGTGGCGGGCGAGGTAGCGCAGGTGCTCGCTCATCTCGGCCGGGCCCGTCGAGCAGTTCAGGCCGATCATGTCGATGCCGAGGGGCTCGAGGGCGGTCAGGGCCGCGCCGATCTCCGAGCCGAGCAGCATGGTGCCGGTCGTCTCGAACGCCATCGAGACCAGCAGGGGCACCTCGACGCCGGTCGCCTCCATGGCGCGCCGGGCGCCGAGGATGGAGGACTTGGTCTGGAGCAGGTCCTGCGTGGTCTCCACGATCAGGGCGTCCGCGCCGCCGGCCAGCAGGCCCTCCGCGTTGGCCTGGAAGCCGTCGCGCAGGGTGCCGTAGGCGATGTGGCCGAGGGTGGGCAGCTTGGTGCCCGGGCCGATCGAGCCCAGCACCCAGCGCGTGCGTCCGTCGCGTCCGGCGAAGGCGTCGGCGGTCTCACGGGCGATACGGGCGCCCGCCTCGGACAGCTCGAACACCCGCTCGGAGATGTCGTACTCGGCCATGGCCGAGTGGTTTGCGCCGAACGTGTTGGTCTCGACGCAGTCCACGCCCGCGTCGAAGTACTCCTCGTGCACGGAGCGGACGATGTCCGGCCGGGTGACGTTGAGGATCTCGTTGCAGCCCTCGAGCTGCTCGAAGTCCTCGAGCGTGGGCTCCTGGGCCTGGAGCATGGTGCCCATCGCTCCGTCGGCCACCACCACACGGGTGGCCAGGGCCTCTCGGAGCGCGGACACACGGGTCCGGCTGTCGGCGGAAGGGGTCGGCGGCACAGAGGCCATGAAAGGGCTCCCTCAGATGCGACGGCTGTCGGCTTTGCGTCACCTCAGGATGCGGGCAGAAAGGCTTCCCGAGACGAGCGCACGCCGTCAGGGTAGCCGGGACGGAGGCCTTATGGTCAGGGGCGTCCACGGGACGGACGGGCGTGGCGGCCTTTCACAGGGCGGCCACGAGCCGGGCACGACCGGCGCACGAGCGTGCGACGGCCGGGTCACTCCGTGGAGGCGAATGGCGTAACACGTATCGACCGAACATTAGCGAGAGGTCGGCATCGACCGGTAGTGTTCGACATTGCCGAACGGCGGCAGTAGATGCCGTGCGTGGACGGTCCAGGGGACGGAGGCAGGACGGCGATGGCACGGAACATCCAGTCGGTCGAACGTGCGGCCGCGATGCTGCGGCTGCTCGCCGGTGGCGAGCGGCGACTGGGCCTGTCGGACATCGCCTCGTCCACCGGCCTGGCCAAGGCCACCGCCCACGGCATCCTGCGCACCCTCCAGCAGGAGGGCTTCGTCGAGCAGGACGACGCCTCCGGGCGGTATCAGCTGGGCGCGGAGCTGCTGCGCCTGGGCACCACCTACCTGGACGTGCACGAGCTACGCGCGCGTGCGCTCGTATGGACGGACGACCTGGCCCGGTCCAGCGGTGAGAGCGTCCACCTGGGCGTGCTGCACCAGCAGGGCGTGCTGATCGTGCACCACGTCTTCCGGCCGGACGACAGCCGGCAGGTGCTGGAGATCGGCGCGATGCAGCCACTGCACTCCACGGCCCTGGGCAAGGTGCTGTCGGCCTACGACCCGGTCGCGCACAGTGAGGTCCTGGAGGCCGAACGCAAGCCGTTCACGGACCGCACGGTGTGCGAGCCGGAGGCCTTCGAGCGGGTCCTCGACCTGACGCGCGCGCGGGGCTACGCGGCCGACGTCGAGGAGACCTGGGAGGGCGTCGCCTCCATCGCCGCGCCCATCCACGACCGGCGGCGCATGCCCGTGGGCGCGGTCGGCATCACCGGTGCGGTGGAGCGGCTGGGCCGGGACGGCGAGGTGCGCCCCGAGCTGATCGCGGCGGTACGGGACTGCGCCCGCGCGGTCTCGCGCGACCTGGGCGCCGGACGCTTCTGAGCGGCCCACCGCGCCCGACCCACCGCTCGCCCCTCCACCCTCCGCTCGACCTTGCGTTTCCGAGAAGTACGCATGAGCAGGCCGGGACGTCCCACGACGTTGCCGGCCTTTGCCATACGCGCGAATAACCGTTCGAAACGGCCAAAAAGGGCGAGTGCGTGCGCACCGACGCGAAGATCGATAACTCGCGGCGATCAATAACGATCGCACTTTCGATAACAACACTCTTGACGCACACGTAACACCGCGGCAAGACTCCCGTCCACCGGTCGACATTGTCGAACACCTAACGGCAATACGCGCTAGAGTGTGACAACGCCAAAGGCCGGCATCGCTCTCACCCCCGAGGGCGCTCGAACCCCCGGCGGGACCCGGGGTTCGGCTTCCCTGGACGAAGGACAAAGGAGTCGCGGGTGTCCAGCTCCGACATCTTCATCGGCGAGACCATCGGTACCGCCATACTCATCCTGCTCGGCGGTGGCGTCTGCGCCGCCGTCACGCTGAAGGCCTCCAAGGCCCGTAACGCCGGCTGGCTCGCCATCACCTTCGGGTGGGGTTTCGCCGTTCTGACGGCCGTCTACACCTCGGCGCCCCTCTCGGGCGCCCACCTCAACCCGGCGGTCACCCTCGCACTCGCGATCAAGGACGACGACTGGAGCAACGTTCCGGTCTACTGGGCCGGGCAGCTGCTCGGTGCCGCCATCGGCGCCACCCTGGTCTGGGTCGCCTACTACGGCCAGTTCCACGCGCACCTCACCGACAAGGAGATCGTCGGCGAGCCGGCGGCGGAGACCACGGCCGCCAAGTCGGTCGAGGCGCGGGAACAGGGCGCAGGACCGGTCCTGGGCGTCTTCTCCACCGGCCCGGAGGTCCGGGTCGTCTGGCAGAACCTCGCCACGGAGATCATCGGCACCATCGTGCTCGTCCTCGCCGTGCTCACGCAGGGCCTGAACGACAAGGGCAACGGCCTCGGCAACCTGGGCGCACTGATCACCGCGCTGGTGGTCGTCTCGATCGGTCTGTCCCTCGGTGGCCCGACCGGTTACGCGATCAACCCGGCACGTGACCTCGGTCCGCGCATCGTGCACGCCCTCCTGCCCCTGCCCAACAAGGGCGGCTCCGACTGGAGCTACGCCTGGATCCCGGTGGTCGGTCCGCTGATCGGCGGCGCGATCGCTGCGGGTATCTACAACGTCGCTTTTGCTTAAGAGCACCAGCCACACCGCGTAGTCAGCAGCGCCGTACAGACGGCCCCTTCACCACGGAAACCCAGGAGCACACCGTGACCGACGCGCACACCGCCGGCCCCTTCATCGCCGCCATCGACCAGGGCACCACCTCCTCGCGCTGCATCGTCTTCGACCGGGACGGCCGTATCGTCTCCGTCGACCAGAAGGAGCACGAGCAGATCTTCCCGAAGCCGGGCTGGGTCGAGCACAACGCGACCGAGATCTGGACCAACGTCGAGGAGGTCGTCGCCTCCGCCATCGCGAAGGCCGGCATCACCCGCGACGACATCAAGGCCATCGGCATCACCAACCAGCGTGAGACCACGCTGCTGTGGGACAAGAACACCGGTGAGCCCGTCCACAACGCCATCGTCTGGCAGGACACCCGCACCGACGCGCTCTGCAAGGAGCTGGGCCGCAACGTCGGCCAGGACCGCTTCCGGCGCGAGACCGGCCTGCCGCTGGCCTCGTACTTCGCCGGCCCCAAGGCCCGCTGGCTGCTCGACAACGTCGAGGGTCTGCGGGAGCGCGCCGAGGCCGGCGACATCCTCTTCGGCACCATGGACAGCTGGGTCATCTGGAACCTGACGGGCGGTGTGAACGGCGGCCGGCACGTCACCGACGTCACCAACGCCTCCCGCACCATGCTGATGAACCTGCACACCATGGAGTGGGACGAGAAGATCGCCGAGTCCATCGGCGTCCCGCTCGCGATGCTCCCGGAGATCCGCTCCTCCGCCGAGGTGTACGGCGAGATCACCGGCGGCAAGCTGGGCGACCTGCTCGGCGGCATCCCCGTCGCCTCCGCGCTCGGCGACCAGCAGGCGGCCCTGTTCGGCCAGACCTGTTTCGCGGAGGGCGAGGCCAAGTCCACCTACGGCACCGGCACCTTCCTGCTGATGAACACCGGTGAGAAGCCGGTCAACTCCTACAACGGCCTGCTGACCACGGTCGGTTACCGCATCGGCGACCAGAAGGCGGTCTACGCCCTCGAAGGGTCGATCGCCGTCACCGGTTCGCTGGTGCAGTGGATGCGCGACCAGATGGGCCTGATCTCCACCGCCGCCGAGATCGAGACCCTCGCGCTCTCGGTCGAGGACAACGGCGGCGCCTACTTCGTGCCGGCCTTCTCCGGTCTGTTCGCCCCGTACTGGCGCTCCGACGCCCGCGGTGTGATCGCCGGCCTCACCCGGTACGTCACCAAGGCGCACCTCGCGCGCGCCGTCCTGGAGGCCACGGCCTGGCAGACCCGTGAGATCACCGACGCCATGACGAAGGACTCCGGCGTCGAGCTCGCGGCGATCAAGGTCGACGGCGGCATGACCTCCAACAACCTGCTGATGCAGACGCTCTCGGACTTCGTGGACGCCCCCGTGGTGCGCCCGATGGTCGCCGAGACCACCTGCCTCGGCGCCGCCTACGCCGCCGGCCTCGCCGTCGGCTTCTGGACCAGCACCGACGATCTGCGCGCCAACTGGCGCCGGGCCGCCGAGTGGACCCCCCGCATGGACGCGGAGACCCGCGACCGTGAGTACAAGAGCTGGCTCAAGGCCGTCGAGCGGACCATGGGCTGGCTCGAGGACGAGGAGTAAGAACCCCACATGACCAGTCAGACCACCCTGAAGTCCGTGCCTGCCCTGGGGACGCACCCGGCGTCCGGCTCGAACCCGAGCCGCGCCGAGACCCGGGAACAGCTCTCCAAGGCGTCGTTCGACCTTCTCGTCATCGGCGGCGGCATCCTGGGCATCTCCACCGCCTGGCACGCCGCGCAGTCCGGGCTCAGGGTGGCTCTGGTCGACGCCGGCGACTTCGCCGGCGCCACCTCCTCCGCCTCCTCCAAGCTCCTCCACGGCGGTCTGCGCTACCTGCAGACCGGCGCGGTGAAGCTGGTGGCGGAGAACCACTTCGAGCGCCGTGCGGTCTCCCGCCAGGTGGCCCCCCACCTGGCGAACCCGCTCACGTTCTACCTCCCCGTGTACAAGGGCGGGCCGCACGGCGCGGCGAAGCTCGGGGCGGGCGTCTTCGCCTACTCCGCGCTGTCGGCGTTCGGCGACGGCGTCGGTCACCTCCTGTCCCCGGCCAAGGCCGCGCAGGACGTGCCCGAGCTGCGCACCGACAACCTCAAGGCCGTGGCCGTGTACGGCGACGACCAGATGAACGACGCGCGCATGGCGCTGATGACGGTCCGCGCGGCCGTCGAGGCGGGCGCCGTCGTCCTGAACCACGCCGAGGTCTCCGGGCTGCGCTTCACCAGGGGCCGGGTCACCGGCGCCGAGCTGCGCGACCGGCTCTCCGGTGACGAGTTCGGCGTGAGCGCCCGGCTGGTGCTCAACGCGACCGGTCCGTGGGTCGACCACCTGCGCAGGATGGAGGACCCGAACGCGGCTCCGTCCATCCGCCTGTCCAAGGGCGCCCACCTGGTCCTGAAGCGCACCGCCCCCTGGAAGGCCGCGCTCGCGACGCCGATCGACAAGTACCGCATCACCTTCGCCCTCCCCTGGGAGGACATGCTGCTGCTCGGCACCACCGACGAGGAGTTCGAGGGCGACCCGGCGGACGTCTCGGTCACCGAGAAGGACACCGCCCAGATACTCGACGAGGCCGCGTTCTCCATCCGCGACCAGCAGCTCGACCGTGACCTGATCACCTACGCCTTCGCGGGTCTGCGCGTGCTGCCCGGCGGTCCCGGCAGCACGGCGAAGGCCAAGCGCGAGACCGTCGTGACCGAGGGCAGGGGCGGCATGCTGTCCGTCGCCGGCGGCAAGTGGACGACCTTCCGGCACATCGGCCGTACGGTCATGCAGAAGCTGGAGGCGCTGCCCGGCCACCCGCTGGGCGACGACTTCGAGCCGATCTCCTCGCTGCCGAAGAAGCTGCCGCTGCCCGGCGTCGCCAACCCGCGCGCGGTCGCCCACCGGCTGCTGGTCGACAACCCGGCGCCCGGCCCGCGCATGGCGGCCGACACCGCCAGGCACCTGGCCACCCACTACGGCTCGCTGGCCTTCGACATCGCGCGGCTGGCCAACGAGAACCCCGAGCTGGGCGCGCGCGTCCACCCGGACGCCCCCGAGATCTGGGCGCAGGTCGTCTACGCCCGCGACAACGAGTGGGCACAGACGGCGGACGACGTGCTGCGCCGCCGTACGACGCTGACGATCCGCGGTCTCGCCACCGACGACGTCCGCGGCAAGGTGCAGGACCTGCTCGACAAGAAGTAGGTCCCGGTCACCCGGGAAACGGTCCCGGTCACCCGGGAAACCCTCCGGAATACCCTCCGCCGGCCTGCTCCCCTGACCGGGGCCGGTGTCAGGGACGGCCCCTCCGTACCGGGGCCGGAACAGGAAGGGGCGGCTCCACCCCTATGGAGCCGCCCCTTCCGCATGCCCGTCCGCCCTCGTGGCGGTCCGGTTGTCAGTGCCGGATGTTTTCCTGGGGGCATGAACATCGATCAGGCGGATCCCGCCGAACTGGCGGCCCTGCGGGAGGCCTTCGCCGTGGACGACGGCGGGAAGTCGGCGCTCGGCTGGGAGGCGGTCCGCGCCTTCGAGGCGGAGCACGCGGTGGTGCTGCCTGAGCCGTACCGCACGTTCGTGGCGGAAGTGACCGACGGGTCGTTCCAGGGACCTCCGGCGTACGGCCTCGTGGGGCTGGCCGACTTGCCCTCGGACTGGGGTGACGACGGCGCGCGGCGGAACCTGGCCGAGCCGTTCCCGCTCACCCGGCAGTGGCTGTGGGAGGAGGAGGACGTGCCCTACGCGGACGAGGACCCCGAGGCGGTCGTCGAGCAGGTCCTCCACCACGGTTCCGTCGTCCTGGGGACGGACGGCTGCGCGATGAACTGGCATCTCGTCGTCACCGGCCCCCAACGGGGGCGGATATGGCTGGTGACCGACGTGGGTGCCATGCCGTTCGACGCGGAGTCCGGCCACACGACCTGCGCGCCCGGCTTCGCGGGCTGGGTGGCGCACTGGGCGGCCGGCAAGGAGTGGTTCGACGCCGCCTGAGGCCGCCCGAGGCCGGTCAGCCGAGCGACTCCCCGAGCGACTCCACGAGTGCCCGTACCGCGTGGACGTCCGTCAGTTCCTCGCGCCGCACGATCAGTTCGCGTCCGAGGAGAAGTGCGCGCCGGGAGGCGGGCACCGGGTCCGGGAGGGTCGTCAGGTCGGTCAGGTGGGCGAAGCCGATGATGCGGCGGACGATCTCCGTGCCGGCGTAGCCGACGGAGTCGGTCCAGAGGCGGCGCAGGAAGCGGTCGAGATAGGCGTCGTCGAAGAAGGCGTCGACGCGGGTCGGCCACAGACGGCGGAACTCCGCCTCGAACGCCTCCCAGGACAGGCGGAGCTGGTCGGCGTGGTCGGACAGCGTGCCCAGGGCGCGCGCCCGTTCCTCGGAGACCAGCACGTTCGCCCAGTAGAGGCCGAGGTCGTAGCCGATGGGGCCGACGAAGGAGAACTCGGGGTCGAAGACCCGGACCACGGGCGCGCCTTCGCGCCTGCCGACCATCACGCTGCCGGTGTGCAGGTCGCCGTGGAGGAGGGCCTGGGCGCTGGTCATGAAGGTGTGGCGGAGGTCGGCGACCTCGGTGCGCAGCCGGGTGTCGGCGCGGAAGGCCGCGGCCAGGTCGTCGAGGCCGGGGTGCCAGTGGTTGTGTTCGTGCTCGACATACGGCTCGGACAGCACGACGTCTTCGGTGATCTTGCACAGCTCCGGACTGACGGAGGCCGCGATCAGCGCCTTGCGTTCGGCGGACGGCATGCCGAAGTCGCTGGTGGCGAAGGAGAACTGGGCGACGAACTCGCCGATCCTCGCCGAGGTGTGCGGGCCGTAGGCCGCGCCCTCGTTGAGCAGTGTGCGCAGCACCTCGAGGTCGGACATGTCCTCCATGACGAGGGCGTAGTTCTCGGGGTCGTAGCCGTGCACCGCCGGGATCTTGTCGGGGGCGACCCTGGCGACCTGCTGGTAGGCGCGGGCCTCGGCGTCGGCGCGGTCGGGGTTCATCGGCCAGGAGGGACCGGCGACACGGACCCAGGGCAGGGCCTGCTTGACGGCGAGGCTGCGGGTGCCGTCGGCGGAGGAGGCCAGGAACACCCGGTTCATGTTGCCGTCCGACACCTCCCGGACCCGGATGTCCGCGAGGTCCTCCCAGTGGCCCCGCTCGCCGAGGTAGGCGGGGATGTCGTCGGTCTCCAGGATGCGGTAGCCCATGGTCGTGAACTCCCTTATGCGGTGCGGCGCTTGGACAGGGTGAAGCTGAAGACCAGGGCGAGGATCAGCACCGCGCCCTCGACGACGTCCTGCGTGTAGTACGGCAGGCCCTTGATGGTCAGGCCGGTGGTGATGATGCCGATGAGCACCGCGCCGAGGGCCGTGCCCCAGACGTTCGGCCGGCCACGGCCCAGGACGGAGGTGCCGACGAGTGCCACCGCGACCGCCTCCAGCAGCTGGGAGGTACCGGCCGACACGTCGCCCTGGCCGATCCTGGACGCCAGGATGAGGCCGCCCACCGAGGCGAGGACGCCGGAGATGACGTAGGCCAGGGCGCGGTGGGCGCCGACCCGGATGCCGGCCAGCCGGGAGGCCTCGGGGTTGGCGCCGATGGCGTAGAGGACGCGGCCCCAGCGGGTGCGGGCGAGGAAGACCCAGGCGGCGATCGTCAGACCGCCGAAGATCAGCACGGAGATCGGGATGCCGAGAACCGTGCCGCGGTCGATCTTCAGGAAGCCGTCGGTGAACCTGCCGGGCGCGGTCGATCCGTCGGACATCGTCATGCCCGGGGTGATCGACTGGCCGTCGACGAGGATCAGCTTGCTGCCCTGGATGACGAACATCGTGCCGAGCGTGGCGAGCATGTCGGGGATCTTCAGTACGACGATCAGCAGGGCGTTGAGCAGGCCTGCGAGCGCGCCCGCCACCAGCACCGCGAGGATCGCGACCGTGCCGACCTGGTTGAAGACGACCATCGTCTGGGCGGCGACGGAGACGCCGAGGCCGGCGACGGCCCCGACGGACATGTCCATTCCGCCGACGGCCATGGTGAGGGTGACACCGAGGCCGAGGATGGCGGCGACGGAGACGTACCGCAGGGTGTCGAGCAGGGTGGCCGACTCGCGGAAGGAGCCCTCGCTCAGCGCGAAGTACAGGAACAGCGCGACCGTCACGAAGATGAAGCCGTACTTGATCACGGCGTTCTGGACGCGCACCGCGGTGGAGGTCGCCGGCCGGATCGCCGCCTTGGTGGGGACCTCGGTGCTCTGGGTGGTGGTCATGGGGCGATTCCTGGGCCTTCGTGGGGGCGGGCCGGCATCAGACGGACGCCGAGATGGTCTGGATCACGCGGTCGCGTTCCGCGTCTTCGCCGTACGCGTCGAGATGGACCTCACCGGCCGCGAGGACGACGACCCGGTCGGCCACCTCCAGGACCTCGTCGACGTCGGCGGACAGGACGAGGACGGCCGCGCCCTCGGCCGCGAGGGCACGGGCCCGGCGGCCGATGTCGCGCCGCGCACCGATGTCCACACCTCGGAACGGTTCGTCCAGGATGAGGACACGCGGGGTGTGGGCGAGCCAGCGGCCGACGACGACCTTCTGCTGGTTGCCGCCGGACAGTTCCTCGACGGTGCTGTGCTCGTCACGGGTGACGACGCCGAGGGCCTCGATCGTCTCGCGGCCGAGGGCGTCCTCCTTGGGCCGGTTCATGAGACCGGCCCGGGAGAAGGACTTCAGGAACGGCAGCGAGATGTTCCGCGCGACCGACCAGCCGGGCACCAGGGCGTCGGCGTGCCGGTCCTCGGGGACGAGGTGGACGCCGGCGCGGATGGCGTCGGAGGGGCGGCGGGGCGCGTAGGCCGTGCCGTCCAGTTCGACGGCGCCGGTGGCGAAGGGCTCCGCGCCGAACAGGCCGCGCGCCAGCTCGGTCTTGCCCGCGCCCAGCAGGCCCACGACGCCCGTGACCTCCCCGGCGCGCAGGTCGAGGTCGAGGGGGGCGCGGCCCTCGAAGAGGCGGACGCCGCGCAGCGAGAGGGCGACCTCCCCTTCGGCTCCTTCCCTGACGGGCCGGGCGGTGGTCACCTCCTGGGACTGGGCCAGCATCGCGCGCAGGGCCGCGTCCCAGTCGAAGGGCCTGGCCTGGTCCTCGGTGAGAAGACCGTCGCGCAGGACGACCAGCCGGTCGGCGAGCGCGTCGATCTCGCCGAGCCGGTGGGAGACGTAGAGCACGGCGATGCCGTCCTCGCGCATCCGCTCGACGAGCGCGAACAGCCGCTGCGCCTCGGCGGCGGAGAGCGCGGAGGTCGGCTCGTCGAGGATGAGCAGCCGGGGGCGGGTCGCCAGCGCGCGGGCCAGGATCAGCAACTGCCGGTCGGAGATGCCGAGTTCGCCGACGTCCTGCTTGAGCACCTGATCGCTCCAGTCCAGGCCGAGACCCGCCTGGATCTCGCGGGCCCGGGCGAGCGTGGTGCGGCCGCTCAGGAACGGGTTGCCGCGTTTTTGCGCGAGCTCCTCGAAGACCAGGTTCTCGGCGACCGTGAGGCCGGGCACGATGCCCTCGCCGATCCGCTGGTGCACCGTCTGGATGCCCAGCTGACGGGCGGCCAGCGGCGAGGCGAGGGCGACCGGCCGGCCGTCGACGCGTACCTCTCCCCCGTGGTCCGTGTGGACGCCCGAGAGGATCTTGATCAGCGTGGACTTGCCGGCGCCGTTCGCGCCGAGCAGCGCGACCACGCTGCCCGGTGCGATGTCCAGCGTCACGGAGGCGAGCACCGTCTTGCCGCCGAAGGCCATGCTGACGTCGGTGAGACCGACCGCCGGGACGGTCCCCGAAGGGCCGGACTCAGTGGGCGACATTCGAGATCCAGTCCGCGGTGGAGACCTGCGACAGGTTCAGCGCGGGCAGCGCCTCCCGCAGCTGGTCCATGTTCGCGATCTTCTTCTCGCGCAGGAAGTCCTGGGTGATGGCGACGGCCGGGAACTCGACGGAGGTCTTGTTCAGCTGACCGGCCAGCTCCAGTGCCGTGGTGCGGACGACGGCCGCGCCGACGGCGGACGGGTCGGTGCCCGCGGTGGCGACCCAGGGGCTGTCGGCGGCGGTCATCTGCTGGATGTCGGCGTTGGAGACGTCGGCGCCGAAGACCTTCACCTTGTCCTGGAGCTTCTTGTTCTGCACGGCGAGCACGGTGCCCTTGGCGAGCTCGTCGTAGGGCGCGAAGACGCCGGCCACGTCGGAGTGCTGGGTGAGCGCGGCGGAGACGAGGGGAACGTTGTCGGTGGCCGTGGAGTCGGTGACCTTGCCGACCTTGAACTGCTGCTTCCAGGCCTGCGAGGTCACCGTGGACTTCCAGACGCTGTCGCGCTTGTCGAGGGCCGCGTAGCCGGCCACGTTGACGTAGCCGACCTTGGCGTTCTTGCCGACCTCCTTGGCCATCACGTCGAGGACCGCCTGGGCCATGCTGGCATCGTCCTGCTTGGTGGAGACGACGCCCTCGGTGGCGGTCTCCACGTCGTAGACGACGACCTTGATGCCCTTCTTCACCGCCTTGTCGATCTCCGGCTGGATGGTCGCCGGGAAGCCGTGGTCGATGATGATCGCCTTCGCCCCGGAGTTGATCGCCGAGGACAGGTCGGTGGCCTGCTTGGCGTTGTCGGCCTGGGCGTCGTACACGGTCAGGTCGATACCGAGCGCCTTGGCCTGGGCCTTGGCGCCGTTGCCCCACTGCTCGAAGTAGTCGCCGGCGCCGCTCTGCCGGACCAGGGCCACCTTGACCGCGCCCGCGCTGAAGGGGGCGGGCTTCTTGCCGGTGGCGGCGGAGGCCGAGGCGGCGGCGTTACCGGTGTCCTTCGAGGCGTCCGTGGACTGCGCGCAGCCCGAGAGGACCAGGGCGGAGACGGAGGCCAGCGAGAGCGCGGCGAGAGGCAGACGGACACGGGACATGAGGGGCTCCAGGTGCAAGGTGACGCAGAGGGGTGGGGCACAGGGGAGGTGAAGCGGGGATGCGTGAGCCCGGAGCGAAGGACGGGAACGCGCCATCGCGTGCGGCGGGGAGCGCCCCGGGAACGGGGGCGCGTCAAAGCTCCGGGAGGGGTCAGCGACAGCTGGCCGTGGTCGACCGGAGCAAGTCCACGTACAGCCGCCGCACGAGCAGCAGCGTCTTCATATGCAGATCATGAGAACGATTTCAGCCACCCGTCAAAGGAATGGACATCGCATCTCAATATTCGAGACAACGATTACGTCACAGGCGAGGGACGTGCCGCCGGGAGTTACCATCACGGAACCGGCATCCGACCCGGCACAGTGAGGCCCCGATGACCAGACATCGCGCGAACGCGCTGCGCATGCCCTGCATGCGGCGCTGTCCCGGCGCGCCGTGTCGCGGCTGAGTGACCGTCCTCCGCCGCCCCGCCTCTCCCCCTCGTGTCCCTCTCCTCCCCGTCCGATCCGTCTCGGTATCCGGACACCCCTTCCAGAAGCCTGGAGTTGCTTCCATGACGCTGCTGACGACCTGGTCCGAGTCCGGCCCGGAGACCCTGGTCCGCCGCACCTCCGACCCCGTCGAGATCGCCGCGGCCCTCGAGCCGCTCGGCGTGCGCTACGAACAGTGGCCGGTCCGCGCGGACGTGCCGTTCGACGCCGACAGCGAGACGGTGTTCGCGGCGTACGGCCCGGAGATCGAGAAGCTGAACGCTCAGGAGGGCTTCACCACCGTCGACGTCCTCGGTCTGCACCCCAGCGACGACCCGGAGTTCCCGGCGAAGGCGAAGGCGGCCCGCGAGAAGTTCCTGCAGGAGCACACCCACGACGACGATGACGAGGTGCGCTTCTTCGTCTCCGGCTCCGGCATCTTCTACCTGCACGTGAACGGCGAGGTGCACGCGGTCTTCTGCGAGAAGGGCGACCTGCTGGGCGTGCCGCGCGGCACCACCCACTGGTTCGACATGGGCACCAACCCCTCGTTCACGGCGATCCGCTTCTTCCACGAGGAGGACGGCTGGATCGGCAGCTTCACCGGCTCCACCATCGCCGGCCGCTTCCCGGACTACGACACGATCGCGGCCGGCTACGAGGCCGACCGGGCCGCCGCGTGAGCGTGCCGGGCCCGGCGTACGACGTGGACGCCGTGGTGCTCGACATCGAGGGCACCACGAGCGCCACGGGCTTCGTGGTGGACGTGCTGTACCCGTACTCCCGCGCCCGCTTCGCCGAGCTGCTCACCGAGCGGGCCGAGGAGCCCGCGGTGGCACGGGCGATCGCGCAGGTGCGTGAGCTGACGGGCGAGCCGGACGCCGACGCGGCCGCGATCGAGAAGACGCTGAACGCCTGGCTCGACGAGGACCGCAAGGCGACCCCGCTGAAGAGCCTGCAGGGCGTCCTGTGGTCCGAGGGCTTCGCGCGCGGCGACCTCGTCTCGCACTTCTACGACGACGTCGTGCCACGGCTGCGCGCCTGGCACGCGGCGGGGCTGCGGCTGTACGTCTACTCGTCGGGCGCGGTGTCCGCCCAGCGGGCGTGGTTCACCAACAGCCCGGCGGGCGACCTCACCTCGCTCCTGTCCGGGCTGTACGACACCGAGAACGCCGGCCCCAAGCAGGAGCCGGAGTCGTACCGCCGTATCGCCGGGTCGACCGCGGTGGCGGCCGACCGGCTGCTGTTCCTCTCCGACCGGCCCGGCGAGCTGGACGCGGCCCGCGAGGCCGGCTGGCACGCCGTCGGGATCCGGCGGCCGGGGGAACCGTATTTCGAGCAGGGCGTCGGCGACCACGCGCAGGCGGGGACGTTCGACGAGATCACCGTGAGCAACTCCAGGAGCACTTCATGACCGCCGACCTCACCGCCCTCGACCTGGAGGAGGCCGGGGCCGTCCTCGCCGCCGAGTCCGCCCGCTTCGCCTCCTTCGGCTGGATGCGCGGCACCTCGGGCAACCTGTCGGTGGTGCTCGGCCGCGACCCGCTGCGGCTCGCGGTCACCGCGAGCGGCCACGACAAGGGTGAACTGACCCCCGCGGACGTGGTGCTGGTCGACGGGAACGGCGCCGCCGTGCACGAGGGCAAGCCGTCCGCCGAGGCCGAACTGCACGCGCGCGTGGCCGCGCTGACCGGTGCGGGTGCGGTCGTGCACGTGCACACGGTGGCCTCCGTGGCGCTCGGCCACCGGCACCCGGGCGGGATCGTCTTCAAGGACATCGAGATGCTCAAGGGCGTCGGCCAGCCGGCGCACGACGTCGAGGTGACCCTGCCGGTCATCGCCAACAGCCAGGACATGAAGGTCCTCGGAGACCGGCTGGAGGCGGCCCGCGAACCCCGGATGCCCGCGGTGGTCGTGGCCGGGCACGGCCTGTACGTGTGGGGCGACACCCCGCGCCAGGCCCGTCACCACACCGAGGTCGTCGAATGGCTCCTGGAGCTGGAGCTGACGCGGCGCTGACCACGAGAGACCCGCGACGCACGCGGGACACACGAGACACGCGAGACACGCGAAAGGCCACGGTCCTCGACCGTGGCCTTCGGCGTGTCCGGCGCAGCCGGTGTGTGCTCGGCGCAGCTCAGCGCAGCCGGTCCGCGGGCAACTGCCCCGCGGACACCTCCAGTACGCCCCGCTCGGTCACCAGGCCCGTCACCAGCCGGCCCGGCGTGACGTCGAACGCCGGGTTGTGGCCGCGCGACTCGGCGGGCGCGGTCCGCACCCCGCCCCACTCCAGCACCTCGTCCTCGCCGCGGAGTTCGATGTGGATGGCGGCGCCGTCCGGCGTCGAGAGATCGACCGTGGTGGTGGGCGCCGCCACCAGGAACGGGATGCCCGCGTCGGCGCAGGCGAGGGCGACCCCCACGGTGCCGACCTTGTTGGCGGTGTCGCCGTTGGCCGCGATGCGGTCGGCGCCCACGATCGCCGCGTCGACCTCGCCGCGCAGGATGGTGCCGGCGGCGGCCCCGTCGGCCTGGACGAAGTGCGCGATGCCCTCCTGGACCAGCTCCCAGGCGGTCAGGCGCGACCCCTGGAGCAGCGGGCGGGTCTCGTCGGCGTAGACGACCTCGAGGCGTCCGCGCGCGTGCAGTTCGCGGATGACACCGAGGGCGGTGCCCCAGCCGGCGGTGGCCAGCGCGCCGGTGTTGCAGTGCGTCAGGATCCGCAGCGGACGGTCCGCGCCGACCCGCTCCAGCAGCCAGTCCGCGCCGAACGCGCCCATCGCACGGTTGGCCTCGACATCCTCGCGCTGCACCGCGGCCGCCTCCGCCAGGACCGCGTCGAGCCCCTCGTCGAAGCGGGTCATGACCCGGTCCACGCACACCATGAGGTTCACGGCGGTCGGGCGGGCCTCGCGGACGCGGGCGACGGCCTTGCGTATCTCGCCGTCCGTCCAGCCCTCGCGCTCGCCCTCCATGAGCGCGATCGCGACGCCGTAGGCGCCCGCCGCGCCGATCGCGGGGGCGCCGCGCACGACCAGCCGCTGGATCGCGTCGACCAGGGTGTCCACATCGTGGACATCAACGGTCGTGGTGCGGTGCGGGAGGGCGGTCTGGTCGATCAGCGCGAGGCCGGTTCCGATCCACTCGACGGCGCGCAGTTCCTGGGACATAACGGGACGCTCCTGATGTTCCAATAGTGTTCGACACCGTACATGACCTCGAAGAACCCTCGACGGACGGTGAGCGAACCAGAGTTCGAGACACCCCGTCGAGTGTCCGGAAACGAGTGTTAGAGTCCAGCACCTGCATCCGCAGGGCGATATCAGCATCCCGCAGAACGAGACGAAGGGGGAAACGCATGCCGCTGCTCACCAGGCGCCGCTTCCTCGACTTCGGCCGCTGCGCCGGCGACGGCTGTCGCGGCTGAGTCCGTCCCCTCAGCCCTCCCCCGCGGTCTCCGCCGCACCGAGCACCGTCGCTCACCTCACCCCGCCGTACGCGCGCACCTCAGCATCGTGATGCGCCTCTCGGCACACCCGGAAGGTTCCCCGATGCCCCGCAGACACCGCCGTTCCGTGCAGCTCGCCGCCCTCGCGACCGGCACCGTGCTCCTCGCCACCGCCTGCAACGCCGCCGCGAAGAAGGACGACTCCGCCACGGGCGCGAGCGGCGGCAGCGGCAAGTCCTTCACCCTCGTCACCCCCGACGCCGTCGGCCAGAACGAGTTCCTCAAGCTCGCGGTGACCGGCATCAAGAGCGCGGCGAAGCAGCACGACGGGACCCAGAAGGTCTACGAGTCCACCGACACCGCCTCCCAGCAGCAGAACGTGCAGGCCGCGGTGGACGCCAAGCCGGACGTCATCGTCCTCGTCGGCTTCGAGTTCGCCGACCTCGTCGCCCAGCAGGCCGAGAAGAACCCGGGCCAGCAGTTCCTGATCATCGACGCCTGCACCACCAAGACCTTCAAGAACGTCAGCTGCGCGGTCTTCCGTGAGCACGAGGGCGTCTACCTCGCCGGCGCCGAGGCCGGCCTGCTGAGCAAGTCCGGCAAGGTCGGCGCGGTCGACGTGCTCGACACCCCCCAGTTCCGCCGCTACAGCGACCCGTTCGCGGCCGGTGCCAAGAAGGTCGCCGCCAAGACCCAGGCGTCGACCCGCTTCGTCGGCGGCCAGTCCCCGTTCGACGACTCGGCCCGCGCCAAGGAGCAGGCGAACACCCTGCTGGCCAAGGGCTACGACCAGATCATGGCGGCCGCGGCGGCCGGCAACTACGGCGTCTTCGAGGCCGCGAAGGCCAAGGGCGCGTTCGCGTACGGCGTCGACGTCAACCAGTGCGCCTCGGCGCCCGGCACGGTCGTCGACAACGTGATCAAGCGCACGGACATCGCCGTCGAGAAGGGCATCGAGTCAGTCCTCGGCGGCACGACCGGCACGACCGTCTCGTACGGCCTCAAGGAGGGCGGCATCAGCCTGACCGGCCTGGAGGACGGCGTGGACACGTCGAAGTGCGTGATCGCCGACCACAAGGACGTCCTGACGAAGGTCGAGGCGCTGCGCGACCAGATCGTCTCCGGAGAGCTGAAGGTCGATGACCCGGCCGCCAGCTGAACCGGAGAGCGGCGCGGGCGTGAGCGGCGTCGCCGTCGAGCTCCGGGGAATCACCAAGCGGTTCCCCGGCACGCTCGCCAACGACGCCGTCGACCTGACCGTCCGTCACGGTGAGATCCACGCCCTGATGGGCGAGAACGGCGCGGGCAAGTCCACGCTGATGTCGGTCCTGTACGGCATGGAGCGCGCCGACGCCGGGTCGATCCGGATCGACGGGCGGGAGGTGCGCTTCACGAGCCCCTCCGACGCCATGGCCGCGGGGCTCGGCATGGTCCACCAGAGCTTCAAGCTGTTCGACTCGCTGACGGTCGCCGAGAACGTCGTCTACGCGGCCGAACCGCGCCGCTTCGGCCTGGTGGACCGGGCCGCGGCCCGCCGCCGGGTACGTGCGCTCGCCGAGGAGCACGGGCTGGCCGTCGACCCCGACGCCCGGGTCGGCGACCTGCCGGTCGGGCTGCGGCAGCGCGTGGAGATCCTCAAGCTGCTGCATCGCGGCGCCCGTACGCTCATCCTCGACGAGCCGACCGCCGTGCTCACCCCGGCCGAGGCGGACACCCTGTTCGGCGTGCTCAAGTCGCTGACCGCGCAGGGCCGTACGGTCGTCCTCGTCACCCACAAACTGCGCGAGGTGCTGGAGGGCAGCGACCGGGTGACCGTCCTGCGGGACGGCCGGGTCGCCGCCCGGCTGGTCACCTCCGACACGACGGCCGACGAGATCGCCGCCGCGATGACCGGCCGCGCGGTGGAACTGGACCGTGTCCACGCACCGGGAACGCCCGGTGAGGCAGTGCTGCGGGTCACCGGGTTCAGCACGGATTCCGTCCACGATGTGGACCTCACCGTCCACGCCGGTGAGATCGTCGGTATCGCGGGCGTCGCCGGGAACGGTCAGAGCGAGCTGGTCGAGGCGCTGGCCGGGCTGCGACCCGTCGCCGCCGGACAGGTCAGGCTCCAGGGCGACGACGTCACGCACGCCTCCGCCACCGAGCGCCGTGTGAAGGGGCTCGCCTACGTCCCCGAGGACCGGCACGCCGTCGGTACGGCCCCCGCCGCCTCGGTCGCGGACAACCTGGCGATGGGACACCACCGCACCACCCTCTCCGCCCGCGGCCTGCTGCCGCCGGCGGCCGTCCGCGCGCACGCCCGGCGGCTCGTGGAGCGCTTCGGCATCAAGGCGGCGACCACCGAGGTCCCGGCCTCCGCGCTGTCCGGCGGCAATCTCCAGAAGCTGCTCATCGGCCGCGAACTCGCCCATGACGCACCGCTGTTGCTGGTCGAGCAGCCGACCCGGGGCGTCGACATCGGCGCCATCCAGAACATCCACGACCAGCTGATCGCCTACCGCGACGCCGGTCACGCCGTCCTCCTCGTCTCGGCCGAGCTGAGCGAGATCCGCGGCCTCGCGGACCGTGTGCTCGTGATGTACGAGGGCCGGGTCGCGGCCTCGTACACCAAGGAAGAGGCGGACGAGCGGACGCTGGGCCTCGCGATGGCGGGCGCTCCCGTGGAGGCCACCGACATGAACCCACTGACATGACACGCATATCCGGAGCCCTGCGCTCCCCCCTCACCTTCTCCGTCCTCGCGGGCCTCGTCATCGGCGCGCTGTTCCTGCTCGGCACCGGCGCGGACCCGGTCACGGCGTACCGGGCCGTCGTGACCGGCGCGCTCGGCGCCGACGGCATCGGCTCGACCCTGACCACCGGCACCAGCGTGCTCGGTCTGGCGCTCGCGCTGGCGATCCCGCTGCGGGCCGGGCTGATCAACCTCGGCGGCGACGGGCAGATGGTGCTCGGCGGGATCACGGCCGCCGTCACCGGTCTCTACTCGCCGCTCCCCGCACCCCTGACCGTGGTCCTGGCCCTCCTCGCCGGCATGGCGGCGGGTGCCGGGTACGCCATCCTGGCCGCCCTGTGCGAGAACCACCTCGGGGTCCCGCTGCTGGTCAGCAGCCTGCTGCTCAGCTATCCGGCGGTGTCGCTCGCCTCCTACCTGGCGCGCTACCCGCTCAAGGAGCCGGGCTCCAGCCTGCCCCAGACCCGGGCGCTGCCGGACGGGGTGGCACTGCCCGCGTTCGGCGACTCCACGGTCACCCTCGGGCTCGTCCTCGTCGCGCTCGCCGCCGCCGCGTACTGGTTCACCGACAGGCGCACCGCCGTCGGCTACGAGATCCGCATGACGGGCCTCAACCCCCGCTTCTCCGCGTACGCGGGCGTCGAACGCCGGGGCCTGACCCTGAAGTTGATGGCGCTCTCCGGCGGTCTCGCCGGACTCGTGGGCGCCATCGGGGTGCTGAGCTTCCCCTACCGCTTCGTGGACGGCTCGCTCACCGCACCCGGCTACACCTGGACCGGCCTGACGGCGGCCCTGCTCGCCGCCGCGGCTCCGCTGGGCACGGTGGTCGCCGCGTTCTTCTTCGCCGTCCTCCAGGTCGGCGGACTGGCGATGGAGCGCACCACCGAGGTGCCGCGCGAACTGACCCAGGTGCTCCAGGCGATCGTGATCGTGTTCCTCGCGGCCCGGCTGCGCTTCCCCCGCCGCTGGTTCGGCCGTCGCACCCGGGAAAGCGAGGCGGTGTGATGTTCCTCGACTCCGATCTCCTCATGTCGGCGCTGCGCGCGCTCACCCCGATCCTGCTGGCGGCCCTCGGCGGCGCCCTGTGCGAGCGGGCCGGGGTCTTCAACATCGGCCTCGAGGGCATGATGCTGATGGGCTGCTTCACCTCCGTGGCGACCAGCTGGTTCACCGGCAGCCCGTGGCTCGGCGTCCTGGCGGCGGCCCTCGCGGCGGCCGCGTACTCGCTGATCCTGGCCGTGGGGGCGGTCACCCTGCGCGGGGACGCGGTGGTCCTCGGCATCGCCATGAACCTCCTGGCCGTCGGCCTGACCAGTTTCCTGCTGCGCACCGTCTTCGGCGTGCAGGGCACCTTCGACGACCCCTCCCTCGCCGGGCTGCCACTGATCGGCGGCTTCACCCCGCTCGCGTACCTGTCGTGGGCGGCGGTCGCGGTCGCCGCCCTGCTGCTGTCGCGCCATGTGTGGGGGCTCCGGCTTCGCGGGGTCGGCGAGGCGCCCGACGCGGCGGCCACCCTCGGGGTGAGCCCGGCGAAGTACCAGTACGGCGCGATCCTGCTGTCGGGAGTGCTGTGCGGTCTGGCGGGCGCCCAGCTCGCCCTCGGCAACGTCACGTTGTTCACGGAGAACATGACGGCCGGCCGTGGTTGGATCGCTGTCGTGGCCGTCATGCTGGGCCGCGCCGCGCCCCTGGGCGTCCTGCTCGCCGCGCTGCTGTTCGGGCTCGCCGAAGCGGCCGGGTTCCGCCTCCAGGGTCTCGGACTGCCGCAGCAGGCGACCGACGCCGCGCCCTATGTCGTCACGCTCGGCGCCCTGTTCCTCACGACGGCCCGCCGCCGTCGCCGCCCCCGTACCACCGGAGCCGTCCAATGACGCAGGACCTGCTGCCCGTCACCCGCATCCCGCGCACCGGTCTCCCGGCGCACGCCGTGGTCGTCGGCGACCCGGCCCGCGCCGCGGCCGTCGCCGCGCTCCTCGACGGCGCCGAGGAGGTCTCGTACCACCGCGAGTACCGGGTGTTCAGCGGAAGCTGGAAAGGCGTGCCGGTCGTCGTCGCCTCGCACGGGGTGGGCGCGCCCGGCGCGATCCTGTTGTTCCAGGAGCTGGCGGACGCGGGGGTGCGCACCTTCGTGCGGTTCGGTACGGCGGGCGCGATGAAGCCGGGCATCGGGGACGGCGACCTGGTCATCGCGGAGGCGGCCGTGCGCGACGACGGCGTCACCCATCAGCTGCTGCCCCCGGAGTACCCGGCGGTGTCCGCGCCCGAGGCGGTCCTCGCCCTCCAGCGCGCGGCCCGCCAGGCCGGCGCCCCGCACCACCGGGGCGTCGTGTGGACCCGGGCTGCCTTCCAGCCGGGCCTGCTCCCGCTCTTCTCCTACGCCGGCGCCGGGCTCGCCGCCATCGAGATGGAACTGTCCGCGCTGCTGGTCACGGCCTCGCTGCGCGGCCTGGTCGCGGGCGGTGTGCTGGTGATCGACGGGGCGAACGCCGACGAGCTGGTCGACGAGCAGGCGACCGGCGGCTACGACCCGCACCGGGAGGTCGTCGCGGCCGGCGTCGAACGGGGCGCGGTGGTGTCCCTGGAGGCGCTGCGGCTGCTCGCGGAAGCGGCAGCGGAAGCGGAAGGTGATCGAGCGTGAGCATAGATCTGCTGGTGCACGGCGGCGACGTCCTGACGATGGACGACGCCTCAACCGTCGTCCGGGGCGGGGCGGTCGCGGTCCATGAGGGCGCCGTCCTCGCCGTGGGACCGGCCCAGGAACTGCGCGAGCGCCACACCGCGGCCGAGGAGATCGACGCCGCCGGCTGTCTCGTCCTTCCCGGGCTGATCAACACGCACACCCACCTCGCGATGACCCTGCTGCGCGGGCGCGCCGACGACGTCACCCTCCAGGGTTTCCTGGAGCGGGTGCTGAAGTGGGAGGCGGAACTGCTGGCGCCGCGGAACGTGGCGGCGGCGGTGCGGCTGGCGGTCGCGGAGAGCCTGCGCGCCGGGGTGACCTCGGCGCTGGACATGTACTGGTTCCACGAGGCGGCCGAGCAGGCGGCCCGTGAGGCGGGCTGGCGGCTGCACACCGGGCCCACGTTCATGGACGTGCCAGGGCCGCCGGACGGCATCGCGTACGAGGAGCGGCTCGGGTGGGCGCGACGCGACCTCGAGGCGCGCGGGCCCGCCCGGCCCGGACACCGGCCGGTCGTCTTCGCGCACTCGACGTACACCCTCTCCCCCGGGCAGCTCACCGAAGTCTTCGCGCTGGCCCGGGAGTTCGGGGCGCTGGTGCACATCCACGCGGCCGAGAACGCCACCGAGGTCGCCACCGTCGAGGTGCAGCACGGGAAGCGGCCGGTGGAGCTGCTGGACTCCCTCGGGCTGCTCGGCCCCGATGTGCTGCTCGCGCACGCCGTCGACCTCACCGGGCCCGAGATCGCGGCGCTGGCCCGGACGGGCACGGGCGTCGCCCACTGTCCGGTGTCGAACCTGAAGCTGGGCTGCGGCATCGCGCCCGTGCCGCGGCTGCTGAGCGCGGGCGTGACGGTGGGGCTGGGCACGGACGGCGCCGTCAGCTCCAACTCGCTGGACGTGCTGGGGGCCGTGCGGCAGGCGGCGCTGGTGCACAAGGCGTCCGGCGATCCGACCGCGGTCGGCGCCGAGCAGGCCGTACGGATGGCGACGATCGAAGGCGCGCGGGCGCTCGGGCTCGGCGAGCAGCTCGGTTCGCTGGAGGCGGGCAAGCGGGCCGACCTGATCGTCCTCGACCTGGACGCACCGCATCTGCGGCCGCGCCACGACCCGTGGTCGACGCTGGCGTACGCGGCGCACCCGTCGGACGTGCGCGACACCGTCGTCGACGGGCGGGTGCTGATGCGTGATCGTGGGCTGACCACGGTCGACGAGCGGGCGGTGATCGCAGACCTGGAGGCACTGCTCTGATCTGCCCCCATAATGGCGCTGAGACATCCGATGTCTGGATGTGACGTCTGGATGTGACGTCTGGATCCGATGTCCGGATCCGATGTCCGGGCGAGGAACCACAGGGAGGCCGGCATGGCAGTCACCGACGAGGCGATCGAGAAGATCAAGGGCATGATCGTCTCGGGTGCGCTGCGCCCCGGGGACCGGCTGCCCAAGGAGAGCGAGCTGGCCGCCGATCTCGGTCTGTCCCGCAACTCCCTGCGCGAGGCGGTGCGCGCCCTGTCGCTGATCCGGATCCTGGACGTGCGACAGGGCGACGGCACCTACGTCACCAGTCTCGATCCGCAACTGCTCCTCGAGGCGCTGAGTTTCGTCGTCGACTTCCACCGCGACGACACGGTCCTGGAGTTCCTGGCCGTGCGCCGCATCCTGGAGCCGGCCGCCACCGCGATGGCCGCCCTGCGTATCAGCGAGCAGCAACTGGACGCGCTCGACGCCCAGTTGGACAAGCTCGGGGCCGAGCCCTCGGTGGAGGAACTGGTCGCGGGCGACCTGGAGTTCCACCGGGGCATCGTGCAGAGCGCCGGCAACTCGGTGCTGTGTTCACTCCTCGACGGACTGTCCGGGCCGACCACCCGGGCGCGTATCTGGCGCGGCCTGACGCAGGAGGACGCGGTCGCCGGCACGCTGCGTGAACACCGGGCGATCCTGGCGGCGCTGCGCGACCGGGACGCGGAGGCGGCGCGGTCGTGGGCGACGGTGCACATCGCGAGCGTGGAGCAGTGGCTGCGCTCGACGCTGTGAGTCCGCGGCGTGCGCCCACCCTGTGCGCCGCCTGTGCGTCGACGCCGTGAGTCGGGTCCGGCACGGGGTGTTCGGGGGTGGCGAACGGGGCAGTGATCCGTTCACTCCCCCGTGCAAGGGGGCTGCGAGCGCCCCCGCGGAACGCCGTAAGGTTGGGTGGTCAAGCGAGGGCACGTCGGAAGGAGGCGCTGGGTGATCGAGCTCGAGGGGGTTCCCGAGCTGATCGACCCGGTCATGGTGGCCGCGTTCGAGGGCTGGAACGATGCCGGCGACGCCGCCTCCACCGCGGTCGGGCACCTGGAGCGGGAGTGGAAGGGCGAGGTGTTCGCGGCGCTGGACGCCGAGGACTACTACGACTTCCAGGTGAACCGCCCCACGGTGTGGATGGACGCCGGCGTGCGCAAGATCACGTGGCCGACGACAAGGTTGTCGGTCGTCCGCGTCGGCGGCGACAAGCCGCGCGACCTGGTGCTCGTCCGCGGCATCGAACCGTCCATGCGCTGGCGCTCGTTCTGCAACGAGCTGCTGGGCTTCGCGCACGAGTTGGGTGTGGAGCTGGTGGTCATCCTGGGCGCCCTGCTCGGTGACACCCCGCACACGCGTCCGGTGCCGATCAGCGGGACCACGTCCGACGCGGACCTGGCGCAGCGGATGGACCTGGAGGAGACCAAGTACGAGGGCCCCACGGGCATCGTCGGCGTCCTGCAGGAGGCGTGCACGCACGCGGGGGTGCCCGCGGTGAGCCTCTGGGCTGCCGTGCCGCACTACGTCTCGCAGCCGCCGAACCCGAAGGCGACGCTGGCCCTCCTCAACCGGCTGGAGGACCTGATCGACGTGCGCATCCCGCTGGGCGAGCTGCCCGAGGACGCGCGTGCCTGGCAGGTGGGCGTGGACCAGCTGGCCGCGGAGGACACCGAGGTCGCGGAGTACGTGCAGACGCTGGAGGAGGCGCGGGACACCGCGGAGCTGCCGGAGGCGTCGGGCGAGGCGATCGCCCGCGAGTTCGAGCGCTATCTGCGGCGTCGGGACGGCGGCGGTCCGCCGGACCCCGGGGAGCGGACCCGGCCTCCGAAGCCGCCGAAGCCGAGCGGCGAAGCCTCCGACGACAGCGATTCCTCGGAGGACTAGGGCACCGGGCAGGACAGAGGACCGAGAGGGGCGGTGCGCATCGGCGCACCGCCCCTCGTCGTACCCGTGTAGGGGCGCCCGGTGTACGGGCGCCCTCGGTTACAGCGCCACGCCCAGCAGCGCGTCCACGGCCCGCGAGACGACGCCGGGGGCACCGATGTCCGTACCGCCGTGCTCCTGCTGGAGCGCCGCCCAGCGGTCGACGGCGGCGAGCGCGGCCGGGGCGTCGAGGTCGTTGCCGAGCGCCTCGCGGATCTCCTCGACGAGCGCCTCGGCGGGCGGTCCGTCGGGCCGGGAGACGGCGGCGCGCCAGCGTCCGAGCCGGGCCTCGGCGTCGACGAGGACCTGGTCGGTCCACTCCCAGTCGGCCCGGTAGTGGTGGGCGAGGAGGGTGAGGCGGATGGCGGCGGGGTCGACGCCGTCCTGGCGCAGCTTCGAGACGAAGACGAGGTTGCCCCGGGACTTGGACATCTTCTCGCCGTCCAGGGCGACCATGCCGGCGTGGACGTACGCCTGGGCCATGGGGAACTCGCCGGTCAGCGCCTGGGCGTGGGAGGCGCCCATCTCGTGGTGCGGGAAGGCGAGGTCGGAGCCGCCGCCCTGCACGTCGAAGCCCATCCCGAGGTGGTCGAGGGCGATGGCCACGCACTCGATGTGCCAGCCCGGCCGGCCGCGGCCGAGCGAGGCGCCGTCCCAGCTGGGCTCGCCCTCACGGGCCGCCATCCAGAGCATCGGGTCGAGCGGGTTCTTCTTGCCGGGGCGGTCGGGGTCGCCGCCGCGCTCGGCGGAGAGCAGCCGCATGGCGGCCGCGTCCAGGCCCGAGACCCGGCCGAAGTGCGGGTCGGACTCGACGGAGAAGTAGACGTCGCCTTCGAGCTCGTAGGCGGCGCCGGCGTCCCGCAGCCGCTCGACGAGCGGGACGATGCCGGGTATCGCCTCGACGGCGCCTATGTAGTGCCGCGGCGGCAGCATCCGCAGGGCCGTCATGTCCTCGCGGAAGAGCGCCGTCTCCTTCTCGGCGAGGGCGACCCAGTCGACGCCGTCGCGTTCGGCCCGCTCCAGGAGCGGGTCGTCGACGTCGGTGACGTTCTGGACGTAGTGAACCTGCCGCTTGGTGTCGAGCCACACGCGCTGAACGAGGTCGAACGCGTTGTAGGTCGCCGCGTGACCGATGTGGGTCGCGTCGTACGGCGTGATGCCGCAGACGTAGATACGGGCGACGGGACCGGGGTCGAGGGAGACCAAGCCGCCGGTCGCGGTGTCGTGGATCCTCAGGTCGCGGCCCTGACCAGGCAGGGCGGGGACCTCGGAAGCGGGCCAGGCATGCATGTCATGAGCCTAACCGGACGGAAGTTGCGTATACGAACCGGAGCAGGCCAGATGGCCGGGAAGGCCCTCTTGTGTGATTCCGTCCGGCATGCGTGTCGGCCGGTGCGGGCCGTCCGGCATGCCGGACGGTTCAGACAGGGGGCCAGGGGATGGCCGGCCAGTCGCCGCTCGGCTCCGGGTGCTTCCCGGCCTCCAGCAGCGCGTCGGCACGCGCGCGCGTGGCGTCGACCTCGGCGGGGGTGAGGAGCGCGGCCAGGGTGACCGCCAGCCGCCCGCCGGGCTCCAGGGCGCCTCTGAGGCCCTTGAGCACGTCGACGGCCTCACCGGTCAGGGGCTCCCCCGCCCAGCCCCACAGGAGCGTACGCAGCTTGTTCTCGGCGTTGAAGGTGACCCCGTGGTCGATGCCGTACAGCCGGCCGTCTGCGGTGGGCAGCAGATGGCCCCCCTTGCGGTCGGCGTTGTTGATCACCGCGTCGAGGACGGCGAGTCGCCGCAGCCGTTCGTCGTCGGCGTGCACGAGCAGCGCGGTGCGGCCCTCGCCGACCTCGGCGAAGCCGATCGCCCGCCAGCCCGGCTCGGGCTCCTGCGCGTCCACCAGGGCGAGCAGGTCGGCCTCCGGCGCCGTCTCGATCCACAGCTGGCACATGCCCTCGCCGTACGGCCCCTCGCGCAGCACGGTGGGCGGTACGAGGCCCCAGCCGGTCGCCTCGGAGACCTCGTAGGCGGCGACCTCGCGCTGGGCGAGGGTGCCGTCGGGAAAGTCCCACAGCGGCCGCTCCCCGGCGACGGGCTTGTAGACGCAGGCGGCCTCGCGGCCCTCGTGCGCGACGGTGCAGTACAGGGCCGCGTTGGAGGCGTCGCGGATGCGCCCGCGGACGGTGAGCTCGCCGCGCGCGAGGAGCTCGGCGGCGGCCGGGTCGGTGGTCGTCACGCCCCCCGGCGGTATCCGTTCTGGCGCGGACATACGTGTCCTTCCGGATCGAGCGGCAGGCTGCACAGCGGGCACGGCGGCCGGCCCGCGTTGACGACGTCGAGGGCGCGCTTGGCGAAGGCCCTCGCCTGCGCGCCGCTGAGCCGGACCCGCAGCATCGGGGGCCCGTTCTCCTCGTCCTGGAGAAGTTTCTCCTCGGCCTCCGCGAGGTCCTCCTCGGAGTCCGCGTCGAGTTCCACGAGCGCCTGCGCCTCGACGATCATGCGCTGTTCCTCGCCGTCCCAGGCGAGGGCCATGGTGCCGACCCGGAACTCCTCCTCGATCGGTGTGTCGAGGGGGGCCGTGTCGGTGTTCTCGGCGGGCGACATCGCGGGCACGGGGGCGCTGCCGCCGGTCCGGCGTACGACCTCGTCCAGCAGTTCGTCCATGCGCTCGGCGAGCGCGGCGACCTGGGTCTTCTCCAGGGCCACGCTGGTCACTCGGGAGCCGGCGGTGGCCTGGAGGAAGAAGGTACGGCGCCCGGGCAGTCCGACCGTACCGGCCACGAAGCGGTCCGGGGGGTCGTAGAGGAACACCTGACGGGACACGTCCTGTCTCCATGGGAATCGTGGGTCATCGTGGGCCGGGGAACGAGTGGGGGAACGTCCCTGCGGGTACGCGCGCGTTTGCGGACCGCTTCACCCTACTGCGGCCGACGATCACGGTGCGCCCGCACCACCCCCGACCGTCGCGTCCCCCGCCGGCGGCTCCTCGCGCGGGGCGAGCGACGCGAAGTCGCCGGTGTCGCCGAGGCGCACGAGAAAGGGGCGCAGCCGGGTGTAACGGATCGCGGTGACGGAACACGGTTCCACAGAGATCCGCTGGAAGAGGTCGAGATGAAGCCCGAGGGCGTCCGCCACGAGCGACTTGATGATGTCGCCGTGCGAGCACATCAGATAGACGGCGTCGGCGCCGTGGTCGCGCTCCACGCGCGCGTTCCACTCCCGCACCGCCTCGGCGGCGCGGGTCTGCATGGCCCGCATGGACTCACCGCCGGGGAACGCGGCGGCGGAGGGGTGCGCCTGCACGACCTCCATCAGGGGCTCGTCCATCAGCTCGGCGAGCTTGCGCCCGGACCAGTCGCCGTAGTGGCACTCCCCGATCCGCTCGTCGGTGTGGGCGCGCAGCCCGGGGCGGGCGTCGAGGAGCGGCCGGATCGTCTCCTGGCAGCGCTGGAGGGGGCTTGCGACCACCTCGGCGATCGGCAGCGCGTCGAGCCGCCCGGGCAGGGCTGCCGCCTGCGCGGCTCCCCGCTCGTCGAGGGCGACGCCGGGCGTCCAGCCGGCGAGCAGTCCGGAGGTGTTGGCGGTGGACCGGCCGTGCCGGACGAGGATCAACGTGGGCATGCGGCCCAGGGTAGGCGCACGCGGGTGTGCGCCGGTGAGCGTCCGAAGGGAGAATGCACCGAGTGATCGTCGACTGCGCTGTCTATCGCGACGGGCACCGTACGGAGGGCCCGGAGGACTTCTCGGACGCCCTGGCCGAGGCACGGGCCGCGGGCGGTTTCGTGTGGATCGGGCTGCACGAGCCCACGGAGAAGGAGTTCGACCACGTCACGCAGGAGTTCGGCCTGCACCCGCTCGCCGTCGAGGACGCCCTCAACGCCCATCAGCGGCCCAAGCTGGAGGTCTACGACGACTCGCTCTTCCTGGTGTTCAAGCCGGTCGTCTACGAGCCCGAGAGCGACGCGGTCTCCTCCGGCGAGGTGATGGTCTTCCTCGGTGACGGCTTCGTGGTGACCGTCCGGCACGGCGAGGGCGCTCCGCTGGCCGCCGTACGGCACCGGCTCGAGCACGAGCCGCAGCTGCTCGCCAAGGGCCCCACGGCGGCGGTGTACGCGATCGCCGACGCCACGGTGGACCACTACCTGGACGTGGCGACGGAACTCCAGACGGACCTGGAGGAGCTGGAGACGGAGGTGTTCTCGCCGGACGGCGGCGGCTCACGGCACACCGCGTCGCGGATCTACCGGTTCAAGCGGCAGATCCTGGAGTTCCGCCGGGCGACCGGCCCGCTGGGACCGCCGCTGACCCGGCTGGCGGGCACCAGCGTGTCCGGCCCGAGGGTGCCCTTCGTGGACGAGCGGGCGCGGCCCTTCTTCCGTGATGTCAGCGACCACCTGACGCGGGTGAACGAGTCCGTGGAGGGGCTGGACCGGCTGGTCACGGACATCCTCTCGGCGCATCTGGCGCAGATGAGCGTCCGGCAGAACGACGACATGCGGAAGATCTCGGCGTGGGCGGCGATGGCCGCGGTCCCCACGATGATCGCGGGCATCTACGGCATGAACTTCGAGCACATGCCGGAGCTGCGGTGGGTGTGGTCGTATCCGGCGGTGATCGCGCTGATGGCCGTGCTCGAGGTGCTGCTGTACCGGCTGTTCAAGCATCGGGGATGGCTATAGGGACGGCTCTCCAGGGACGGCCGCCCAGGGACGGCCGCGGAGCCGGCCGGCGCGCGCGGAGGTCAGGCGTACTCGGGAGCCGGGACCGCCGGACCGCCCAGCGCGTCGCGGCGCTCCGGCATCTCCAGGCGGACCATCCGCCGCCAGCCCGCGAACCGCTCCCACGCGTACACGGCGTGGATGCCGGCCGCGAGGAGCGCCGACCTGGCCCTCGGCCAGCCGAGGATGTCTCCCATGTGGGCCATGACGGCCAGGCTCACGTCGCGGTAGATCCGGATCTCGGCGAGCGCGCACCGGCGGAGCGTCTGCTGGATGGCGCGGCCGTGCCCGGCGCGGGCGAGGCGCAGCAGTTCCTCGTGGCAGTAGGCGAGGTGGTTGTCCTCGTCGTTCGAGATCATCTTCACCGCGCGGCCGAGGTCGGGGTGGCCGGCGAAGTGCTTGCGCAGCAGCTCCATCTGCTCGGCGGCCCGCTGTTCGGTGACCCGGCTGTGGGCGAGGTAGGTGACGATGTCGTGCACGGTCAGCGGATGGTCGGCGCGGAGCCGGTCGTGCGCGAGGCCGATGCCGGCGCGCTCCAGGAGCATCGTGTAGTCGGTGTCGCGCGGGACGGGCACGGGGGCGAGGCCGCGCTTGCGCATCAGGGCGTTGAAGATCCGTCCGTGCTTGTCCTCGTCGGCGCCGTGCCGGGCGATCTTGGGAGCGAGGTGGTGTTCGCTCTGCGGGACGAGCGCGGCGATCCGGGCGTTCTCCCAGCCGCCCTGCGACTCCCCGCCTGCGGCGATGGAACAGAAGAGTGCGAAGGACTCGTCGTTGTCGATGATCTCCTGGAACAGACTCTTGGCCGAAAGCATCGTGGGGCACCTCTCCGCATTGCGCAGGATTCCGCAGCATTCCGCAAGGAACGAGTCAAATGCGGCACGGTTGGCGGTGCAACAGCTGTGTACGACAACTCCGCCGAAAGAGGTACCCGAGGAGTCGGCCCGAGAGCGTAACCACGCGCCGGGTGGCGCGTTGTTCCGCGTGACGGCCGTGGCGGGGAAGACCCCCGAGCCCCCACCACGGCCGCTGAACTTCCCGGCGGTCCCCGTCCCGGCTAGCCCAGGCCGGCGAGCTCGATGGCCTCCGAGCCGGCCCGCAGCGAGGCGAGACGCTCGTCCAGGGTGAAGCCCGCGGGGGCGAGGGTGAGCGTGGTGACGCCGGCCGCCGCGTAGGCCTTCATCCGGTCGGCGATCCGCTCCACCGAACCCAGCAGCGTGGTCCGGTCGATCAGCTCGTGCGGCACGGCGGCCGCGGCGCCCTGCTTGTCACCGGACAGGTACTTGTCCTGGATCTCGTCGGCCGCGGCCTCGTAGCCCATGCGGCGCGCGAGCTGGTTGTAGAAGTTCTGCTTGCGGCTGCCCATGCCGCCGACGTACAGCGCGGTGTAGGGACGGAAGGTGTCGGCGAGCCGCTCGACGTCCTTGTCGTCGCCGAGGGCCAGCGGCAGCGTCGGGCAGACGTCGAAGCCCTCCAGGGTCTTGCCGGCCTTCTCGCGTCCGGCCCGCAGGTGCTTGATCGCGGTGTCCTCGAGGTGCTCGGCGGACGGGAAGATGAGCAAGGCGCCGTCGGCGATCTCGCCGGTCTGCTCCAGGTTCTTCGGGCCGATCGCGGCGATGTACAGCGGGATGTGCTCGCGCTCCGGGTGCACGGTCAGCTTGATCGGCTTGCCCGGGCCGCCCGGCAGCGGCAGCGTCCAGTGCTCGCCGTCGTACGACAGCCGCTCCCGCGTCATCGCCTTGCGGACGATCTCCACGTACTCGCGGGTGCGGGACAGCGGCTTGTCGAACTTGACGCCGTACCAGCCCTCGGAGACCTGCGGTCCCGAGACACCGAGGCCGAGGCGGAAACGGCCGCCGGAGAGCGAGTCGAGGGTGGCGGCGGTCATCGCGGTCATCGCCGGCTGGCGGGCCGGGATCTGGAAGATCGCCGAGCCGACGTCGATGCGCTCGGTCTGCGCGGCCACCCAGGTGAGCACGGTGGCCGCGTCGGAGCCGTAGGCCTCGGCGGCCCAGCAGACGGCGTATCCGAGGCGGTCGGCCTCCTGGGCGACGGCGAGGTTGTCGCCGTCCATTCCGGCACCCCAGTAGCCGAGGTTGATCCCGAGCTGCATGGCCGATCCCCTTACTGATCAGTAACGACGCTGTTGCGGAGACCTTAGCGCGGGGGCCGGGGGCCCGGGAGGGCGGTGTGGCGAGGGTCGCGCCGAGCGGGGCCGGGGTCCCGGCCTGCGGAACTCGGCTCCCCCTCCCGGAAATTCGGTTATCCACAGGCAACCCACTGCCCATCTCTGGCCAGTAATCTCGGCATCCATGGAGCAGAGGCATCTCGGCCGCACCGGCCTGCGTGTGTCCCGCATCGGGCTCGGCACCCTGACCTGGGGCCGCGACACCGACGAGCACGACGCCGCGGACGTCATGAAGACGTTCTGGGAGGCGGGCGGGACCCTCGTCGACACGGCCGACGTGTACGGCGACGGGGACGCCGAGTATCTGCTCGGACGGCTGATGGAGGGCCTGGTGCCGCGCCGGGACCTGATCATCTCGACCAAGGCGGGCAGCGTCCCCGACCCGAACCGCCGCTACGACGGCTCCCGGGGGCACCTCCTCGCCGCCCTGGACGCCTCGCTGGCCCGGCTGGGCACGGATCACGTCGACCTGTGGCAGGTGCACGCCTTCGACCCCGACACCCCGCTGGAGGAGACCCTCCAGGCCCTCGACATCGCTGTCACCAGCGGCCGCGCCAGATACGCCGGGGTCTCCAACTTCTGCGGCTGGCAGCTCGCCAAGGCGGCCACCTGGCAGCTCTCCGCGCCGGGCACCCGGACCCGCCTCGCGGCGACCCAGATGGAGTACTCGCTGCTGCAACGCGGCGTCGAGCGCGAGGTGCTGCCGGCCGCCCTGGATCTGGGCATCGGCCTGCTGCCCTCCTCCCCGCTGGGCCGAGGCGTCCTCACCGGCAAGTACCGGGGCGACGCCCTGCCGCCCGACTCGCGCGGCGCCTCGGACCACTTCGGGCTGTTCGTGGAGCCGTATCTCGACGACACCGCGAGCCGCATCGTGGACGCCGTCGCGACCGCCGCGGACGGGCTGGCGGTGACCCCGCTCCAGGTCGCCCTCGCCTGGGTCCGTGACCGGCCCGGCGTGGCCGCCCCGATCGTCGGCGCGCGCAACGCGCAGCAGCTCACGGCCGCATTGTCAGTGGAGGCCCTTAGTCTTCCTGACGAGATCTGCCGGGCCCTCGACGATGTGTCGGCGCCCGTGCACCGCTATCCCGATCACGACTGGAGCACGCTGTGAGCACGGAGTCGGTTCCCCCGGAGAGCACCGAGAACGCCGGACCGGCGACGCCGGACGCCGCCGAGGAGCCCGGGACCCCGGACGACACCGCGACGGCGCAGCCCGGACCGGCGCCGGCCGACAGCGCTTCGACGAGCGACGACGACACCCCTCCCGCGCACGACACGCAGGGCGTGAGCGAAGGCGAAGGCGAAGGCGAAGCGACACTCGCCGCAGACGCAGACCCGGCAGCAGAGACAGAAGAAGAGACAGAAGCAGGGACGGAAGCAGAAACAGGGACGGAAGCGGGGACGGAAGCGGGCAAGGCCGACGATGCCGCCGAGGCGGCCGCGCAGCTCTCCGAGGCGCAGGCCGAGCTCGCCGCGCAGAAGCTGGAGCGGGAGCGGATCGAGCGGCGCCGGGCCGAGAAGGCGGAGCCCATCGCCAGCGGCACCAAGCTGAGCGGGAAGGCCGCCGACCTGCTGGCGGCGGTACGCGCGGTGGAGGGCGGGGCCAAGCCCCCGGCCACCGTGTTCGCCGAGCCGGCGCCCGCCCCGCGCCGCCCCGCCCCGGAGCCGGCCCGCCGTCCCCAGCCGGTGTCCCCCGTACCGGCGGCAGTCGCCGCACCGGCACCCGCGGCGGAGGCCGTCGAGGGCGTGCGCCGCGTGCTCGCCGAGGGCGGCGCACCCGAGACACTCGCGCCGCAGACCGCCGCCGCGCTCGGTGAGGGCGCCGAGGAGCTGCTGCGCGAGGACCCGTGGCAACTGCTGCGCGTCCCCGCTGTGCGTCCCGAGCAGGCCGACGGGTTCGCGCGGGCGCTGCTCGGCCCCCAGTGCGCCCCCGACGACGAACGGCGCGGCCGCGCGCTGACGGTCTGGCTGCTGGAACAGGCCGCCCTGGCCGGGCACACCGCCCTGGAGTTGCCGACGCTCACCGCCGCCCTCGGCCGACAGGCCGTGCCGGACGCCGAGGCGGCCGTGCAGAGCGCGCTGGCCGAGGGCGAGGCCCTCGTCTTCCAGGACGCCCTGGACTCCGTGGACGCCGCCCGATCCGGTCAGTCCGAGGGACCCGCCGAGAACGGCGCGAACGGAACGACCGACGGGGACGAGAGCGGGGAGGACGGCGAGGAGTCCCGGCCGGTCCGTGTCCTGGTGGGCCTGGAGCGGTACGCGCTGGCCGAGGAGAGCCTCGCCGACGCCCTGGCCCGGGTGGTCAACTCCCTGGCCAAGGAGGCCTCCGCGCCGTGGGAGTCGGTGACGGCCGGCGCGTCCGGCAGCACGGCCGAACTGCTGCGCGCCGTCGCCGGACACGGCCTGGTGCTGCACACCGGCGGCGACGCCTCGCGGGCCGAACCGGCGGCACTGCTCAGCGCGGCCCGGACCCTGGGCCTGCGCGCGGTCGCGGCCTGCCACACACCGGACGGGCGGCAGCGGTTCGCCGCCCTGCTCGGCGAGGGGGCAGGGGAAGGCGCCGTCGTGACCGTCCCCGGGCTGCTCGCCGGCACCGAGGGTCCCGGGCGGGACGCCGACGGGGCCTTCGCCCTCGACCTGCTGGTCCTGCTCGACGCGCCGCAACTGGACGTGGAGAGCGCCGCGATGCTGGTGGAGTCGCTGCCGGACGGGGCGCGGCTGGTGCTCAGCGGTGATCCGGCGGTGCTGTGGTCGGCCGGCCCGGGCCGGGTCTTCGCCGATCTGCTCGCGGCGCGCGCCTGCCCGCAGGTCACCTCGCGCACACCCGACCCGGGGCCGATCGGTGAGCTCGTCTCCGGCGTCGGCATCGGCGAGCTGAACCAGGTGGACGCGCCCGGCAAGGAGATCGTGATCGTGCCGGTGCGGGAGGCGGGCGAGGCCGTGCACCGGACCGTGCAGCTCGTCGCCGACTCGGTGCCGCGGGCCTTCGGGATCATCCCCGAGGAGACGGTGGCGATCACCCCGGGGCACGGCGGCGCGGCCGGCACGCGCGCGCTGAACGCCGCCCTCAAGGAACGGCTCAATCCCGGCCCCGGCCGGTTCGGCGGCTTCGACCCCGGCGACCGGATCGCCTACTCGCCCGCGCCGGGCCGTACGGTGCCCGGCCGGGTGGTGACGGCCGACGCGGAGGGGCTGCACCTGTCCTGCGCCGACGGCCCCGTGGTCGTGCCGAGGGAACGGGTGGAGCAGGCCGTACGGCACGGGTGGGCGCTGACCGCGCACCAGGCCGTGGGCAGCCGGTGGCCCGCGGCGGTCGTGGTGCTGCCCGGGGACGCCGGGCAGGCGCTCTCACGCCCCTGGGTGTACACGGCGTTCGGCCGGGGGGAGCGCCATCTGTCCGTGGTGCACGGCGTGGAGCAGGCCCTGCCGAAGGCCGTCGCCGAGGTCCCGGCGAAGCCCCGCACGACCCGGCTTCCGGTGCTGTTGCGCACCCAGGTCCCGGCGGCCGAGTAGCGCGAACGGCGGCGGTCCCGAGGGTCTCCCCCTCGGGACCGCCGCCGTCATGCAGCCCCGCCGCCGTCATGCAGCCCCGCCGCCGTCATGCAGACCCGGAGGCTTCCGCCGCCCGCCGCCCGCGTCCCGCACGCCGCTGCCGGCCGCCGGTCAGCGGCGGTCGGCGTCCAGCGGCTCCAGTTCCTCGTCCTCGATCTCGTCCACGAGATCCTCGTCGTCGCTGTCGTCACCGTCGTCGAGTTCGTCGAACACCGCGCTGACGTCGAAGCGGCAGACCACCCGTCCGGGGTCGGCCTGCTCGAAGGGTGTCTCCAGCCACTCGCCCGGCTCGGCCGGTTCGTCGGCCGCCAGCACCCACAGCGTGGAGTCGCCCTCCTCCAGGCCGAACTCCTTGTGCCGGGAGGCGATCTCGTCCGCCTCGAACTCGCCGAACAGGATGCCCAGCGCCCCGTGCACCGTGTCCGAGACCGCCCCGCCCGCTCCCTCGTCGTCCGCCGCCTCGATCCGCTGGGCCTGCGCCAGCAGCCGCTGTGGCTCGGCGACGGCGTAGTCACGGCGGATCAGCACACTCAGCGCGTTCGGCTCCTCGGGACCCGCGTACGGCGGCAGGGAGTCCTCCGCGCCGGGGATCTCGAAGGGCGTGACCTCGTCATATCGGTCGTAGAGCAGTTCGTCGTAGACCTCGGCGGCCGCGGCCAGCTCGTTGAACGCCTCGTAGACAGCCGGGTCGTCCTCCCCCGTCCTGCGTTCGACCGCGGCCAGGTGGCGGTCGAGCGCGGTCTTGACCGCCTCGGCGGCGGCGCGTACCTCGGCAGCGGTGGGCTGCGCAGCATCAGACATAGTGCAGACGCTATCCGTACCGGACCCCAGACCGCACAATAGATGCGATGCCGGAATACGAATTTGTCGACGTCTACGTACCGCGCGGGGTCTCCCGCAAGGACGCGACCCGACTGCTGACCGACCATGCCGAGTACGGACACTGGGAGTTGGACCGCCTGAGCCTGCTGCGTGACGGCAGCCGCAGGGTGCGGTTGCGCCGGCGGATCATCCGCCAGGTGCGGGCCACGTGGTGAGGTGATCCCACGGGTACGGAGCGGGCCCCGCCGAGGCGGGGCCCGCTCCGTCGTGGGCACCCCGCAGGCTTACGCGGAGGGGCGCGCCTTGCGGTAGAGCACCGCGCCCGCGAGCAGCGCGCCCACGCCGGCCGGCAGGGCGAGGCCCATCGGGAGCTCGCTGCCGGTGTGCGCGAGCTGCGCGGCCGAGGCGGCGGGCCGGTGGACGGCGGAGGCGCCGGCCGGGGTCACATGGTCCGAGGTGGACGGCACGCCCCCGGGCCGGGACGGGTTGGACTGTCCGTGCTCGCCCGGCTTGCCGGGGCCGTGCTCCGCGGGCTTGCCCGGCGTCTCGTGGCCGCGCGAGGGGGGCGTGTGGGGGCGGGTACCGCCGTCGTTGGCGCAGTCGTTGCCGAAGGACGGGTTGAGGATCCCGACGACGTCGATGCTGTTGCCGCACACGTTGACCGGCACGTCGATCGGCGCCTGGACGTGGTTGCCGGAGCCGACACCGGGCGATCCGCCGGTGTGCCCGCCCGCGTGCGCGCCCCCGGAGCCACCGTGCGTGCCGGAGCCGCCGTGGCCGCCGCCGTGGTTCCCGCCGTGGCTTCCGCCCCGGCCGCCACCGCCGCCCTGGTGGTCGCCGTAGCCACCGCCCTGGTGGTCGCCGTAGCCACCGCCCCGGTGGTCTCCGTGGCCACTGCCCCGCTGGTCGCCGTAGCCGCCCGACCGCGCACCGCCGCCCTTGTTGGCGCAGGAGTTGCCGAAGGTCGGGTTGAGCGCGCCGACGACGTCGACGGTGTTGCCGCAGACGTTCACCGGAACGTTGACCGGCGCCTGCACGGTGTTGCCCGACAGCACGCCGGGCGAGTCCGTGGCGCCGCCGCTCGCGCCGGAGTCGGCGTGGGCGTAGCCGCCCGCGGCGGCGATCACCCCCGTCGCCGCCGCCACGGTCATGAGGCTTTTGCGGGTGACCTGTCGCATTGCTGAATCCCTGCTTTCGATCTCGTCATTCGTCCCGAATGCGCTCGCATCATGGCAGCTGTTCGATTCATTTCGGGCTCTTCGACTTCTTCGGCTTTTCCTTCGGAAAAAGACCGGTCGGCCCCGGAGCGCATGGCGCGCGCTCCGGGGCCGACGGTGTGGACGGACGACCCCTCAGCGGGTCGACGTCACTTGTTGATGCAGGTGTTGCCGAAGGCGGGGTTCAGCAGCCCGATCACCGAGATCGTGTTACCGCAGACGTTCACCGGGACGTGCACGGGCACCTGGATCACGTTGCCCGAGACGACACCCGGGGAGTGCACGGCAGCACCCTGGGCACCGGCATCGGCAACAGCCAGACCCGCGCCCGCGAGAACCAGCCCACCAGTGGCAGCCGCAGCAGCGACGACCTTCTTGATCATTATTCCTCCTTGTTGGCAATGCGATCCCAAGCAGCGGATCGCATCACCAGTAACGAGGGGGAATTAATGAGGCTACGCGCTTATCGGCGCATTCACTCTTCCCAGTCCCGCCCGCACAGGCGGCCGATTATCTTCGCCCTTCTCCGCCCGTTCTCCGCCGGGTGGATTCTCGTTTCACCGGGACAATTCAGGACGCGTCGATGAACCGGTCGAGCACGCGCACGCCGAACTGGAGCCCGTCCACCGGGACCCGCTCGTCCACGCCGTGGAACATCCCGGCGAAGTCCAGCTCCGGCGGCAGCTTCAGCGGGGCGAAGCCGAAGCCGCGGATACCGAGGTCGTCGAAGGACTTGGCGTCCGTGCCGCCGGACAGCATGTACGGGATGGCCTTGGCGGTCGGGTCCTCGGCGAGCAGCGCGGACTGCATCGCCTCGACCAGCGGCCCGTCGAAGGACGTCTCCAGCGCCTTGTCGGAGTGCACGTCCTCGCGGCGCACCTTCGGGCCGAGGATCCGGTCGAGGTCGCCCAGGAACTCGTCCTCGTGCCCCGGCAGGAACCGCCCGTCGACGTGCGCGGTGGCCTCGCCCGGGATGACGTTGACCTTGTAGCCGGCGCCCAGTTGGGTCGGGTTGGCGGTGTTGCTCAGCGTCGCGCCGATCAGCTTGGCGATCCCGCCCAGCCTGGCGAGGGTCGACTGCATGTCCTCGGGGTCCAGCTCGGTGCCGAGCGCGTCGCCGAGCTCGTCCAGGAAGGCGCGGGTCGTCTTGGTCACCCGTACCGGGAAGGTGTGCCGGCCGAGCCGCGCGACCGCCTCGGAGAGTTCGGTGATGGCGTTGTCCCGGTGGATCATCGAGCCGTGTCCGGCGGTGCCGGCCACGGTGAGCTTCATCCAGTGCATGCCCTTCTCGGCCGTCTGGATGAGGTAGAGCCGCCGCTCCTCGCTCACGGTGAACGAGAACCCGCCCACCTCGCTGATCGCCTCGGTGACGCCCTCGAACAGGTCGGGGTGGTTGTCGACGAGGTGCCGGGCGCCGTAGGTGCCGCCCGCCTCCTCGTCGGCGAGGAACGCGAGCACGATGTCGCGGGGCGGCCTGCGCCCGGAGCGCAGCCGGTCGCGGACGACCGCCAGCGTCATCGCGTCCATGTCCTTCATGTCGACCGCGCCCCGGCCCCACACGCACCCGTCGGCGACCTCGCCGGAGAAGGGGTGGTGGGTCCAGTCGACCGCGTTGGCCGGTACGACGTCGAGGTGACCGTGGATGAGCAGCGCGGGCCTCGAAGAGTCCTCGCCCTCGATGCGGGCCACCGTGGAGGCGCGGCCCGGGTGCGACTCGAAGATCTTCGGTTCGAGTCCCACTTCGGCGAGCTTCTCGGCGACCCACTCGGCCGCCTTGCGTTCACCCGGGCCCGAGTGGTCGCCGTAGTTGCTGGTGTCGATCCGGATCAGCTCGCGGCAGAGGTCCACGACCTCGTCCTCGCCGGTGACGCTCCTGGCCGTGCCGTCGGTCGCGCTCACGCTGGTTCCTCCCGCTGTCACTGCTGGTGGGTCCCCTTCATCCTCCCTCTCCCCCGCTCCCCGCCCAAGACCGGTCCCGGCCCGACACACGCCGTTCACGCGGGACGCGGCATCCGGCGGGGCGACTGCCTGTGATCGGGCACCCCGGAAAGCCTGGTAATGTTTACGACGTCGCCGCGGGGGAAACCCCGCACGACAGACACCTTGTCCGGGTGGCGGAATGGCAGACGCGCTAGCTTGAGGTGCTAGTGCCCTTTATCGGGCGTGGGGGTTCAAGTCCCCCCTCGGACACAGAACGGCGAATGCCGGTGAGTCATACGACTCACCGGCATTCGTCATTCCTGGAGCCTTCATGCTCCCCGCCCCCGATCCCTGCGGACCGGCCCGACCGTGTCGACCCGAGCCCGTCCTGGGCCCCGCCCGCCGATCCGGTCACTGATACTGGGAAAATGGGCAAACTTGGGCAATCTGTCCCAGCGAGCCGCCGGGCCGACCGCGTGCCGCCGAAGGGCGGGCCGCCGGAGGCCGACCCGAAGGCCCGTCAGCATTCGGCCGGCCGACGTCTGCTGTCGTTGCGGAAACCGCGCAGCGTCGCCGGTCAGGTCTTCCTGCTGCAACTGGTGGTCGTCCTCCTGCTCATCGCCACGGCCGTGGTGGTGCTCGTGATCCAGGACCGCAACCGCGCCATCCAGGAAGCCGGCGACCGGTCACTGGTGGCGGCCGAGTCGTTCGCGAACGCCCCGGGCACCGCGGAGGCGATGAAGAGCGACGACCCGACGGCGGCACTCCAGCCACATGCCGAGGCGGTGCGCAAGAGGACCGGCGTCGACTACGTCGTGGCGCTGAGCCCCTACGGCTTCCGGTGGACCCACCCGGACCCGGACCAGATCGGGAAGCACGTCTCCACCTCCTACGGCCAGGCGCTCGAAGGCGAGCCCCACCAGACCACGTTCGACAGCAGCCTGGGGAAGGCGGTCGACTCGACGGTGGCCGTCTTCGACGAGAAGGGGACCGCGGTCGGCCTGGTCACCGTGGGCGTCACGGTGGACAAGGTGACCAGTGTGGTGCAGAACCAACTGCCGGTGATCTTCGCCGCCGGCGGCGTCGCACTGCTGCTGGCCGCGGGCGGGTCGGCACTGGTCAGCGGGCGCTTGCGGCGCCAGACCCGGGGCCTCGGGCCGGTGGAGATGACCCGCATGTACGAGCACCACGACGCGGTGCTGCACGCGGTCCGCGAAGGCGTGCTCATTCTGGACGGTGAGGCAAGGCTGCTGCTGGTCAACGACGAGGCACGCCGGCTGCTCGCACTGCCGCCGGAGGCCGAGGGCAGGCCGGTCACCGGACTCGGGCTGAGCCCGGCCCTGGCCGGTCTGCTGGCGTCGGGCCGGGCGGCCACGGACAAGGTCTTCCTGGCCGGGGACATCCTGCTCGCGGTCAGCGTGCGGCAGGTGGGCTCGCAGGGGGGCAGCGTGGCCACCCTGCGGGACACCACGGAGCTGCGCGCCCTCGCGGGCCGGGCGGACGTGGCGGGCGGGCGGCTGCAACTGCTCTACGAGGCCAGCACCGGGATCGGCACCACCCTCGACATGAAGCGCACCGCCGAGGAACTGACCGAGGTGGCGGTCCCGCGCTTCGCCGACTTCGCCACCGTCGAGTTGCTGGAGCCCGTGCTGCAAGGGGGTGAACCGACGGGGGCGAGCAGGGAGATGCGCCGTATCGCGGCCGAGGGCATCCGGGACGATGTGCCCCTCTACCCCGTCGGGAGGCGTATGAACTACGCGCCCGGCAACCCCGTGGCCATCGGAATCACCACCGGCCGGCCGGTCCTGGTGGCGGACCTCGCCCTGGCCGACGGATGGCGGGTCCAGAACCCGGAGCGGGCCCGGAAGGTCATCGAATTCGGTATCCACTCCATGATCTCGGTGCCGCTCCAGGCCCGGGGCCAGTTGCTGGGTGTCGTGGAGTTCTGGCGTTCGGAGCAGGACCCCTTCGAGCCGGACGACCTGTCCCCCGCCGAGGAACTCGCCGCCCGGGCGGCCGTGTGCATCGACAACGCGCGGCGGTACACCCGCGAGCACACCACGGCCGTCACCCTCCAACGCAGCCTGCTGCCGGGCGCGCTCCCCGAGCTGTCCGCCCTGGAGGTCGGGCACCGGTACCTGCCCGCCAAGGCGGGCGTGGGCGGCGACTGGTACGACGTCATCCCGCTGCCGGGGGCCCGGGTGGCCCTGGTGGTCGGCGACGTCGTCGGACACGGTCTGCACGCCGCCGCGACGATGGGTCGCCTCAGGACCGCGGTGCACAACTTCGCCGCCCTGGACCTGCCTCCGGACGAGCTTCTCGCGCACCTGGACGATCTGATCACCCGGATCGACGAGGACGCGGCGGCCGAGGGCAACACCGAGGCCGTCACCGGTGCCACCTGCCTGTACGCGGTCTACGATCCGGTCTCCGGGCGGTGTGTTCTCGCCCGGGCCGGTCATCCCGGTCCGGCGCTGGTCTCGCCCGACGGCTCCGTGACCTTCCCCGACGTCCCCGTCGCCCCGCCACTCGGCGTGGGCGGAGGTCTGCCGGTCGAGACGGCCGTACTCCGGCTGGCAGCCGACAGCCGGCTGGTCCTGTACACCGACGGCCTGATCGAGGCCCGCGGCCGTGACATCGACACCGGGCTCGGCATGCTGGGACAGGCGCTCGCCCGTACGGACGGCGCCACCCCGGACGACACCTGCCGGGCGGTGCTCGACGCGATGCTGCGCACCAGATCGACCGACGATGTCGCCCTGCTCGTCGCACGCACCCGGCTGCTCGACCCGGAGCAGGTCGAGGAGTGGGAGGTGCCCGACGACCCCGCCGCCGTCTCCGGGATCCGCGCCGCGGCCACCCGCAGGCTGGAGTCCTGGGGGCTCGGCGAGGCCGCCTTCACGACCGAGCTGATCCTCAGCGAACTCGTGACGAACGCCATCCGGTACGGAGCGGGCCCCATCAGCCTGCGGCTGCTGCGCGACCGCGACAGTCTGATCTGCGAGGTCGCCGACGGCACCAGCACCTCCCCGCACCTGCGCCGCGCGGCCTTCACCGACGAGGGGGGTCGTGGGCTGTTCCTCGTCGCGCAGATGTCCCGCCGCTGGGGGACCCGGTACACCGACCGAGGCAAGATCATCTGGGCTGAGCAGGCGCTCGACGCCGGAGCCGCCGGGGACCTGAGCGGTCTGCTGATGGCGGACCTGTGAAGCGGGACGGAGACCGGGCCGCCGCTCCGGGGCGGGCCTTCGCCCGGCGCGTTCCCGGCGCGTTCAGGAGCTGTCGCCGACCGTGAAGTACGGGATCTTGGCCGGGTCCTGGCCGAAGGCGGCCCCGAGATAGACGGCCGACAGCTTGGTGAGCGTTCCGTCGTCGATCAGCTGCCTGATGATCCGGTCCAGCTCTTCCTTGTCGGGTGACCCCTTCGGGTAAAGGGCGCCGTACCCCTGGTCGGTCCTGTACTGGCCCACGAGACGCACCTTGCCCTCCCGCTTCTGGGGGTACGCCAGCAGAATCGTCGTGTCGTGGACGACCGCGTCGATTCGCCCCTCCTCCAGCGCCGTGACCATCTCCGGGTCGTTGGGGAAGGTGGTGACGGGCTTGGTCGGCTTGAGGCGCTTCTTGACGAACTCCTCGCCCGTGGTGCCCTCGGCCACTCCGATGCGGACGTCACGGATATTGGATTCGCCGATCTTCTCCGCGTCCCTGATCAGCACTCCCAGGGTCGAGGAGAGGTAGGGCGGGGAGAACTCGGCCACCTTGCTCCGTTCCGGGGTGATCGTGATCTGCGCCAGGGCCAGGTCGAAGTCCTTGGTCCGGCCGGACACGACCTGCGGAAAGGGAGCGTTCTCGACCTTCACCCGGTCGAGTCCGGATCGATAGGCGATGTTGGCGGCCATGCAGTACTCGTAGCCGCTCTTGATGGAGTCCGGCGTGTCGCCGTTCCACCAGCCGGGCGCGGGCAGGGTCGTCTTGACCGTGAGGGCGCCCGCCGTCTCGGGCGACAGGTGGAACTCCCCGTAATGTCCCGAGATCGGGCAGTCGCCGTAATGGACATTCGGCGACTGCGACCCGCCCTGGTCACAGGCCGATGTCGCGACGATGAGCGCCAGGCCGACAGCCACAGAGCCGATCGCTGCCGCGGCGCGCATCATTGCACCTCCGGTAGGGGCATGCTCCTCGAATCACCATAAAACATCACAGACCATACGACTGCCGGAGCCACGTGGGAGGACTCCGGGCGCGGGTCGGGTCACCCGCCTTCCAGTGGTGCCGGAGTGACCGGCCGGGAGCAACGGGGTCGCCGCGGCGCGTGGCGCACGGGGTGCGTCGTCGGATCCGGCGCCGCTCCCGGACCCGGACCCGCCCCCGGTCCCGGACCCGGGGGAACGCCCGCCGAGGTGCCCGGCGGTTTCGGGAGGCGCGCGCATCGCAAACCGGGACATCAGGTCGGCAGAGGCGTCCTTCCCGCCGATGTGGGGCAAGTCTCGCCACAGCGCGAAGCTTCCAGGTCAGGGTGGTGTAGTTGATCTTCCTCGGCGCCCCGGACGCCCTCCCCGAGTGGCCTGGCCGGCGCGGCGAGCCTAGCGTCGTACTAAAATTTCCGGCTTGTTACGGAGCTGGACCGGACAACCCCAGGCAGACCTGCGGGCCCGCCGGCTCCCCGGAGGCTTCCGGATCGAGACGCGAGGACCGATGGCAGCCATCGACGAGAGCAGTGCTCTCGGCCTGCTCGACGAAGAAATCCGCGCACAACTCGGCGACACCGCCCGCTTCTCCGGCGGCCCCGCCGCCTCCCCCCGCACCCTCGTCGACATCTTCGACGCGTCCGTGCGGTCGTTCCCGGACGAACTCGCCCTGGACGACGGCAGCACGACCCTCACCTACCGCGCCCTCGCCGTCGAGGTGGAGAACCTCCGGCGCCGGCTCTCCGCCGCCGGGGTCGGACTCGGCGACCGGGTGGGCATCCGTGTCCCCTCCGGCACCAACGGCCTCTACGTGGCGATCCTCGCCGTCCTCGCCGCCGGCGCGGCCTACGTCCCGGTGGACGCCGAGGACCCCGACGAGCGGGCCGAACTGGTCTTCGGGGAGGCGGACGTCCGGGCCGTCGTCGGCGCCGGACACGAGATCACCGTCCACGGCACGCCGACGTCGGCCGCCGCCCGGCCCGGCACCGAGCACGACGCCTGGATCATCTTCACCTCCGGCTCCACCGGTAAGCCCAAGGGCGTCGCCGTCAGTCATCGCAGCGCCGCCGCCTTCGTGGACGCCGAGGCCGCGCTGTTCCTCACCGAAGAGCCGATCGGACCCGTCGACCGGGTCATGGCCGGGCTCTCCGTGGCCTTCGACGCCTCCTGCGAGGAGATGTGGCTGGCCTGGCGCTACGGGGCCTGTCTGGTGCCCGTGCCCCGCTCCCAGGTCCGCAGCGGCGCCGATCTGGGGCCCTGGCTGGTCGAGCAGGAGATCACGGTCGTCTCCACGGTGCCGACGCTGGCCGCGCTGTGGGAGCCCGAGACCCTCAACGACGTACGGCTGCTGATCTTCGGCGGTGAGGCCTGCCCGCCCGAGCTGGTGCAGCGGCTGGTGACGGAGGGGCGGGAGGTCTGGAACACGTACGGGCCGACCGAGGCCACCGTCGTCGCCTGTGCCTCGCTGATGTCCGGCGCGGAGCCGATCAGGATCGGGCTGCCGCTCAGGGGCTGGGAGCTGGCCGTCGTGGACGAGGCCGGGGAGCCGGTGCCGCTGGGCGGCAGCGGGCAGCTGGTGATCGGCGGGGTCGGGCTCGCACGGTATCTCGACGCCGAGAAGGACGCGGAGAAGTACGCGCCGCTGAAGTCGCTGGGCTGGGAGCGGGCGTACCGCAGCGGTGACCTGGTGCGCGCCGACGCCGAGGGGCTCGTCTTCCTCGGGCGGGCCGACGAGCAGATCAAGCTCGGCGGGCGGCGGATCGAGCTGGGCGAGGTGGACGCGGCACTCCAGGCGCTGCCGGGTGTCGCCGGGGCCGCCGCCGCCGTGCGGACCGCCCGCAGCGGCAACCAGCTACTGGTCGGCTACGTCGTGACGCAGGACGGCTGGGACCGGGCGGCGGCCGTGCGGCGGCTGCGCGCCGAGCTGCCGGCCGCCCTCGTGCCGCTGCTCGCGCCGGTGGCCGATCTGCCGACCCGTACCTCGGGAAAGGTCGACCGCAACGCCCTGCCCTGGCCCCTGGAGGGCGTGGAGACGGGCGGCCCGGCCGAGCAGCTCTACGGCACCGAGGCCTGGCTGGCGGAGCAGTGGACCGAGGTCCTCGGCATCCCCGTCGGCAGTGCCCGTGACGACTTCTTCGCGATCGGCGGCAGCAGTCTCGCCGCCGCCCGGCTGACGACACGGCTGCGTACCCGCTACCCCAGCGCGGCCGTCCTCGACATCTACCAGCAGCCCACCCTGCGCAAGCTGGCCCGGCATCTGGAGAGGTCGGCGCAGGACGACGGTTCGACCCGCGTCGTCGCCCCGGTGCCCGCGCGCGCCGCGGTGATCCAGACGCTGCTGCTCGTACCGCTGTTCACCCTGCTGGGACTGCGCTGGACGGTGCCGCTGGCCGCGCTCGGCAACCTGCTGCCCGCGTACGGCTGGCTGCCGACCGCCCCGTGGTGGCTGGTCGGGTCCGCCGCGCTGCTGCTGTTCAGCCCGCCCGGACGGCTCGCGATCGCCGCGGGCGGGGCGCGGCTGCTGCTGCGCGGTGTGCAGCCCGGACGGTACGCGCGCGGCGGCGGCGTCCATCTGCGGCTGTGGACGGCGGAGCGGCTGGCCGAGTTCAGCGGGGCGACCTCGCTGACCGGGTCCTGGCTGGAGCGCTACGCGCGGGCCCTGGGGGCCAAGGTCGGGCCGGACGTGGACCTGCACTCGCTTCCGCCGGTGACCGGCATGCTGAAGCTGGGCCGGGGCGCGGCCGTGGAGTCCGAGGTGGATCTGTCCGGCTGGTGGCTGGACGGCGACCGGCTGGAGCACGACACGGTCAAGGTGGGCGCGCACGCCGTCGTCGGCACGCGCAGCATGCTCTTCCCCGGTGCCCGGGTCGGCAAGCGGGCCGAGGTGGCGCCGGGTTCGGCGGTCACCGGTCAGGTGCCCACCGGTCAGCGGTGGGCGGGCGCGCCCGCGGTCAAGCTCGGCAAGGCCAAGCGCAACTGGCCCAAGGAGCGGCCGGCCCGCGGCACGTCCTGGCGGGTGCTGTACGGCCTGTCCGGTCTCGCGCTGACCGCGCTGCCGGTGCTGGCGGCCGGGGCGGCCCTGCTGGTGGCGAGCCGCTTCGTCACCCCCGGCGGCGGGCTCGGTGAGGCCCTGCGGGGCGCCGCCCTCGCCCTCGTCCCGGCCACGCTCGCCTTCGGTCTGGCGTACGCGGTGCTGCTGCTGATCGCCGTACGGCTGCTGAGCATCGGTCTGCGCGAGGGCACGCATCCCACGCACAGCAGGATCGGCTGGCAGGCGTGGACCGTCACGCAGCTCATGGACCACTCGCGCGAGACCCTCTTCCCGCTCTACGCGGGGCTGGTCACGCCGGTGTGGCTGCGGTTGCTCGGGATGCGGATCGGCAAGGGCGCCGAGGTCTCGACCGTCCTCGCGCTGCCCAGCCTGACCACGGTCGGTGAGGGCGCGTTCCTCGCCGACGACACGCTGACAGCGCCGTACGAGCTCGGCGGCGGCTGGATGCGGATCGGGCGGGCGGAGATCGGGCGGCGGGCCTTCCTCGGCAACTCGGGGATGACCGCGCCGGGCCGGAGCGTGCCGGACGGCGGCCTGGTGGGGGTGCTGTCGGCGACGCCGAAGAAGGCGAAGAAGGGCAGCTCCTACCTGGGTCTTCCGCCGGTGAAGCTGCCGCGGAACACGACCGGGGGCGACCAGAGCCGGACGTACGAGCCGCCGGCGCGGCTGCTGTGGGCGCGCGCACTGGTGGAGCTGTGCCGGATCGTGCCGGTGTTCTGCTCGGCGGGGCTGGCCGTGCTGACGGTGGCGGTGCTGTGCGCGCTGGGCGTCTGGGCGCCGCTGCTGTCCGGGCTCGTCCTGCTGGGGGCGGGCGGCGCGGCGGCCCTCGTCTCGATCGTCGCCAAGTGGCTGCTCGTCGGGCGGCATCGCAGCGGGGAGCACCCGCTGTGGTCCGGCTTCGTGTGGCGCAACGAGCTGGCGGACACGTTCGTGGAGGTCGTGGCGGTGCCGTGGCTGGCGGGCGCCGTGCCGGGCACGCCGGTGATGACGGCGTGGCTGCGCGGGCTCGGCGCACGGATCGGCAAGGGCGTGTGGGTGGAGAGCTACTGGCTGCCCGAGTCGGACCTGGTGACGCTGGAGGACGGGGCGACGGTCAACCGTGGGTGCGTCCTGCAGACTCACCTCTTCCACGACCGGATCTTGCGGACGGATACTGTGGTCCTCCGTGAGGGTGCCACGCTGGGCCCTGGCGGGATCGTGCTGCCCGGCAGCACGATCGGGGCCCGGACGACCCTGGGTCCCGCGTCGCTCGTCATGGCCGCGGAGTCCGTCCCGGACGACACCCGCTGGCTCGGCAATCCGATCGAGGCATGGCGTCCCTGAGAAGGGGCTACTCGCAGTCGGTGGGCGGTGCACCGGCGGCGGGTGGTTCGAGTACAGGTCAGGGAGCGGACGGGGACGTGGCAGTTCAGCAGGCGGTCGGGCCGGATCCGTATTTCCCGGCGAACGGTGACTCCCGTTACCGGGTGCACCGCTACGAGCTCACGCTGGACTACCGGCCCGCCCCGAACCGGCTGTCGGGCGCGGCGCGGATCAACGCCATCGTGGGACGCTCGGCGCTGCCGGAGTTCCAGCTGAACCTGGCCGACTTCAAGATCGGCCGGGTCCGGGTGGACGGCCGGCCCACGCACTACACCCACCGCGGCGGCCGGCTGCGGGTGCGGCCGGCCAAGCCGCTGCGCGCCGGGGCGGCCTTCACCGTCGAGGTGCACTGGTCGGGCAACCCCAAGCCGGTGAACAGCCCCTGGGGCGGGATCGGCTGGGAGGAGCTGGGCGACGGGGCGCTGGTGGCGAGCCAGCCCGTCGGGGCGCCCTCCTGGTACCCGTGCAACGACCGGCCCGCGGACAAGGCGTCGTACCTGATATCGGTCACGACACCGTCGGCGTACTCGGTGGTGGCGGGCGGCCGGCTGCTGACGCGGACCACGAAGGCCTCGACGACCACGTGGGTGTACGAGCAGGCGGCACCGACGTCGAGCTATCTGGTCGGCCTGTCGATCGGGAAGTACCAGACCGTCCTGCTGGGCGACCCGGGGCTCGGGGGCATCCCCCAGCACGGGCACCTCCCGGCGGAGCTGCTGGCGGAGTTCTCGCGGGACTTCGCGCGCCAGCCCGGGATGATGCACCTCTTCCAGCAGCTCTTCGGGCCCTACCCGTTCGACGAGTACGCGGTCGTGGTGACCGAGGAGGCGCTCGATGTCCCGGTCGAGGCCCAGGGGTTGTCGCTGTTCGGCGCCAACCACGTGGACGGCGCGCGGAGTTCGGAGCGGCTGGTGGCGCACGAGCTGGCGCACCAGTGGTTCGGCAACAGTGTGTCCATCGCCGACTGGCGGCACATCTGGCTGAACGAGGGGTTCGCGAAGTACGCGGAGTGGCTGTGGTCGGAGCGGTCGGGCGGGCGCAGCGCGCAGCGGCTCGCCGCGGTCGCGCACCGGTCGCTGGCCTCGCAGCCGCAGGACCTGCGCCTCGCCGATCCGGGCCGCAAGTCGATGTTCGACGACCGGCTCTACGAGCGCGGCGGGCTCACCGTGCACGCGCTGCGCTGCGCGCTCGGCGACGACGCGTTCTTCCGGATGCTGCGCGCCTGGCTCGGGCTGCACCGGGGCGGCTCGGTGACGACGTCGACGCTCACCGCACACGTGGCACGGTTCGCGCCGGAGCCCCTGGACGACCTGTTCGAGGCGTGGGTGTACGGCACGGTGCTGCCGCCGCTGCCGGTCGCGTCGGTGGGCCGGGGCGCGGAGTCGGCGTAAGCGCTCCGCTGTGCTCGCGGTGACGCACCGACCGGTGGTGAGACGGTGCGGTGTTCGGCCTGCGGGCCGGTGGTGGTCGATCGCGCAGTTCCCCGCGTCCCCCACGGGGCACGACGCCCCCCGACGGGCGTGATCGACGGGCGGGCACAATGGGGTCATGGCCCGACGTACCGCCCGCCCGCGACAGCGTGCCTCCGCCGCCGCCCGCCCCCCCCCCGCCGTGCCCGCCGGCTGCCCGTGCGGGCTGCCCGCCGCCTATGAAGCCTGCTGCGGTCGTTACCACGCGGGCACCGAAGCCGCGCCCGGCGCCGAGGCGCTGATGCGGTCGCGGTACAGCGCCTTCGTCCGGGGTGACGTGGGGTATCTGCTGCGGACGTGGCATCCGCGGACGCGGCCGGAGCGGCTCGAGCTCGATCCGGGGATGCGGTGGACGGGCCTGGAGATCCTCGGGACGGCGGACGGGAGCGCCTTCCACACGACCGGGACCGTGGAGTTCCGGGCCTCCTACCGGGGCGGCGCGCTGCACGAGCGCAGTCGCTTCGAGCGGGTGGCCGGGGCATGGGTGTACGTGGACGGGGAGTTCCCGGAGGGCTCCGCATGACCCGCTAGGGCGCCAGGATGTCCAGTTCCTGGAGGGCGCCGACCGTGATCTCCCGGGTCAGTCGTTCCGCGCGGGCCGCGTCGCCCTCGCGGACCGCCTCCGCGACCTGGACGTGCAGGGTGACGGCGGTCGGGTCGGGGTCCTCGAACATGACCTCGTGATGGGTGCGGCCCGCGAGGACCTCCGCGACGACGTCGCCGAGGCGGGCGAACATCTCGTTGCCCGAGGCGGCGAGGATCACCCGGTGGAAGGCGACGTCGTGGACGAGGTACCCCTCCAGCCGGTGGCCGCGTGAGTTGGCCACCATGCCGAGCGCGCACTCGGTGAGTTCGGCGCACTGCTCCGCCGTGGCGTGTGTCGCCGCCAGGCCCGCCGCGACCGGCTCGATCGCCGAGCGCAGGACGGTGAGGGAGCGCAGCTGGTGCGGGCGGTCGGCGCCGGCCAGCCGCCAGCGGATGACCTGCGGGTCGTAGACGTTCCACGCCGCCCGGGGGCGGACCGTCACGCCGACGCGGCGGCGGGACTCGACCAGGTGCATGGACTCCAGGACGCGGACCGCCTCGCGCATCACCGAGCGGGAGACGTCGAAGCGCTGGGCCAGTTCGTCGGTGCGCAGAACACTGCCCGGCGGGTACTCACCCGCGGTGATGGCGGGGCCCAGGGCGTCCAGTACTTGGCCGTGCAGACCCCGGCCCGGAGTGGTCATGCACTCAGAGTACGGGGTAGATCACGGAGCCAAAAAGTCAGACTTATTTGTCACACACTCTTGAATTCGTCGTACCTAATCGGTTTCAGTGTCGTCGGCGTCCGTTGGCGTCAGACGTCGAAGCAGACAGCGAGGCAGAGATGCGTACCCCCCATGTCGTCGTGGTGATGGGCGTCGCCGGCACGGGCAAGACCACCATCGGTCCCCTGCTCGCCGCCCGGTTGGGCGTTCCGTACGCCGAGGGCGACGACTTCCACCCGCAGGCCAACATCGACAAGATGTCGGCCGGCACGCCGCTCGACGACGACGACCGGTGGCCGTGGCTCGACGCCATCGGCGGCTGGGCGGACGCGCGCGCCGGACTCGGCGGGGTCGTCAGCTGCTCGGCGCTGAAGCGGTCGTACCGCGACCGGCTGCGGGCGACGGCCCCCGGGGTCGTCTTCGTGCACCTCGCGGGCGACCGCGCGCTGATCGAGGACCGCATGGCACACCGGCAGGGCCACTTCATGCCGACCGCGCTGCTCGACTCCCAGTTCGCCACGCTCCAGCCGCTCCAGGCGGACGAGGCGGGCGTCGTCGTCGACGTCTCCGGCAGCCCGGAAGCCATCACCGGGCGGGCCGTGACCGCGCTCGACGCGCTCCCTCAGCCCGCCTGACCTTCCCGTACCACCCCGTACTTCCCTCCCCCGTCCCCGTCACCTGCAAGGGAATCACCCGTGACCAGACTCAGTGTCGAGATGCTGGCAGCGGACACCGTCGAGCCGATCACCTCGGCCGGCCACGCGCAGCTGGGCTTCGCCGTTCTGGCGGGCATCGCCGTGATCGTCCTGCTCATCACCCAGTTCAAGCTCCACGCCTTCCTGGCGCTGACCATCGGCTCGCTCGCGCTGGGCGCGTTCGCCGGGGCGCCGCTGGACAAGGCCATCGCCTCGTTCACCACCGGACTCGGCACCACCGTCGCCGGAGTGGGCGTGCTGATCGCGCTGGGCGCGATCCTCGGCAAGATGCTCGCGGACTCCGGCGGCGCCGATCAGATCGTGGACACGATCCTCGCCAAGGCGGGCGGCCGCTCGATGCCGTGGGCGATGGTGCTGATCGCCTCCGTGATCGGTCTGCCGCTGTTCTTCGAGGTCGGCGTGGTGCTGCTGATCCCCGTCGTGCTGATGGTCGCCAAGCGGGGCAACTACTCGCTCATGCGGATCGGCATCCCGGCACTGGCCGGTCTGTCGGTGATGCACGGTCTCGTCCCGCCGCATCCCGGTCCGCTGGTCGCGATCGACGCGGTCGGCGCCAACCTGGGCGTCACCCTGGCGCTCGGCGTGCTCATCGCCGTCCCGACGGTCGTCGTCGCGGGTCCGCTGTTCTCGCGGGTCGCCGCCCGTTGGGTCGACGTCCCCGCTCCCGACCGCATGATTCCCCAGCGGCCCTCCGAGGACCTGGAGAAGCGGCCCGGCTTCGGCGCCACGCTCGCGACGATCCTGCTGCCCGTCGTCCTCATGCTGTCCAAGGCGCTGGTCGACATCGTGGTGGACGACCCCGAGCACACCGTGCAGCGTGTCTTCGACGTCGTCGGATCCCCGCTGATCGCCCTGCTCACCGCCGTGCTCGTCGGCATCTTCACCCTGCTCCGGCCCGCCGGGTTCGCCAAGGACCGGATCTCCGGACTGGTCGAGAAGGGGCTCGCGCCCATCGCGGGCATCCTGCTGATCGTCGGCGCGGGCGGCGGCTTCAAGCAGACGCTGATCGACTGCGGCGTGGGCCAGATGGTCCTGGACATCTCCAAGGACTGGTCGATCCCGGCGCTGCTGCTGGCCTGGCTGATCGCGGTGACCATCCGGCTGGCGACCGGTTCGGCGACCGTGGCGACGATCTCGGCGGCCGGCCTGGTCGCGCCGCTCGCGGCCGACATGTCGACCACCCACACCGCCCTGCTGGTCCTGGCCATCGGCGCCGGCTCGCTGTTCTTCAGCCATGTCAACGACGCCGGATTCTGGCTGGTGAAGGAGTACTTCGGGCTGACCGTCGGCCAGAACATCAAGACCTGGTCGGTCATGGAGACCATCATCTCCGTGGTCGCCGGTGGCCTGGTCCTGCTCCTCTCCCTGGTCATATAGCGGTACGGCGAGAGCGGGAGGGAGAAGGAGCACGGGCATGAGTCATCCCCTGTTCGACATCAGCGGCCGGACCGCCCTGGTCACCGGCTCCAGCCGGGGCATCGGGCTGGCCCTGGCCCGGGGCCTCGCGGAGGCCGGCTGCACGGTGGTCCTCAACGGGCGGGACGCGGACCGTCTCGAGCGGGCGGCCGCCGGACTGCCCGGCGAGGTGCACACGAGCGTGTTCGACGTCACCGACGGCTCCTCGGTGGATGCCGGGATCGCCGGGATCGAGGACCGGGTCGGTCCGCTCGACATCCTGGTCAACAACGCGGGTGTGCAACTGCGCGCCCCGCTCCTGGAGTTCGCCGAATCCGACTGGCACCGGCTGCTGGACACCAACCTCACCAGCGCGTTCCTGGTCGGCCGGGCGGCCGCCCGCGGGATGACGCAACGCGGCCGCGGAAAGATCATCAACATCTGCTCGCTCCAGAGCGAGGTGGTCCGCCCGGGCATCGCGCCCTACGCGGCCACCAAGGGCGCGCTGAAGATGCTCACCAAGGGCATGTGCGCGGACTGGGGGCCGTACGGCGTCCAGGTCAACGGGCTCGGTCCTGGCTACATCGAGACCGAACTGACCGCGCCCCTGGTCCGGGACGAGGAGTTCAGCGCGTGGGTGCGGCGCCGTACCCCGGCCGGGCGGTGGGGCCGCACCGAGGACCTGGTGGGCGGGGTGCTGTTCCTCGCCTCGCCCGCGGCGGACTTCGTCGGCGGACAGGTGCTGTACGTCGACGGCGGTATGACGAGTGTGCTCTGAAGGGGCGTGACGAGGGATGCTCGGTTGTGTGATCCACGGTCGGGGCGACCTGCGCGTCGAGGAGCTGGCGTCGCCGGTGCCCGGACCGGGCGAGGTCCTCGTCGCCGTCCGCTACGGCGGGGTCTGCGGCTCCGACCTGCACTACTGGCGGCACGGCGGGGTCGGTGACTTCCGTCTGAAGGAGCCGATGGTGCTGGGACACGAGGTGGTGGGGACGGTCGTCGCGTACGGCTCCCCCTCCCCCTCGGGTCCCGCTGCCGGTACGCCGGTCGCCGTGCACCCGGCCACCGCGTGCGGGGTGTGCCCGGAGTGCGCGGACCGGCGGCGCCATGTCTGCCGGGACACCCGTTACCTCGGCAGCGCGGCCCGGACGCCGCACGTGCAGGGCGGGCTCGCGGGCGAGATCGTCGTCCCCGTCGGGCAGGTGCGGCCGCTCCCGGAAGGGCTCGGGCCGCGTCGGGCCGCGCTCGCCGAGCCGCTGGCGGTGGCGTTGCACGCGGTGCGGCGGGCCGGGGCGGTGTCCGGGCGGCACGTCCTGGTCACCGGTGCCGGACCGATCGGCTGCCTGGTGGTCGCGGCGGCGAAGGCGGCCGGCGCGGCCCGGGTGACCGTGACCGACCTGCTGCCCACCGCGCTCGGCCATGCCCGCGCCGTGGGCGCAGACACCGTCGTACGGGCCGACGATCCGGCGGATCCCGGGTGGCCGTCGGAGGTGGACGTGGCCGTCGAGGCGTCCGGGGTGGCCGCCGGTCTCGACAGCTGCCTGCGGCTGGTGCGGCGCGGCGGGGTCGTCGTGCAGCTGGGCATGCTGCCGCCGGGGCAGAGCCCGTTCGCCGGGAACCTGGTGGTCAGCCGGGAGATCGAGCTGCGCGGGGCGTTCCGCTTCGACACCGAGTTCGACGCGGCGCTGCGCCTGCTCGCGGCCGAGCCCGCCTTCGACACGCTGATCAGCGCGGTGGTCCCGGTGCGGGACGCGGAGTCGGCGTTCGCGCTCGCCGCGGACCGCGACCGCTCCTGCAAGGTGCTGCTGGACTTCGGGAGCCGAGAGGCCGGATGAGGAGAGCGGTCGAGGGGTCGGCTAGGGGCGCCACAGGCGGTGTTCCCGGCGGGCCCATTCCCGGCTCACCGAGCCCGTGCGCATCCCGCGGCGGGCCTCCGGGTCGCCCAGGGCCATGCCGATGTGACCGGCCAGGACGACGCCGATCGTCAGGGCGAGCCAGTCGTGGACGAAGGTCGCGCTGGTGCGCCACATGATCGGGGTGAGGTGGGTGAACCACATGAGCAGTCCGGTGCCGACCATCACGAGGGTCGCCCCGGCGATCCAGGCCGCGTAGATCTTCTGTCCGGCGTTGAACTTGGCCGCCGGACGGGACTGCCGGCGCTTGTCCCGGCGCACGGCGGCACCGACCCAGCGGCGGTCGTGCGGGCCGAAGCGGTTGAGGTGGCGCAGGTCGGCGCGGAACGCGCGGGAGGCGAGGCCCGCCAGGACCGGGACGGGCAGGGCCAGGCCCGCCCATTCGTGGACCCGGACCACCAGCTCGCGCCGGCCCACGAGCTGGGCGAACTCGGGGATGTACAGGAAGGCCGCCGTCACCACGCACACGCCCATCAGCAGGGCCGTGGTGCGGTGCACCCACCGTTCGGCGCGGGTGAAGCGGGGGATCCGCGTGGTCGCCGGCGGCGCCTCAGCTCGTAGGCTCATCGTCCCGTCCGTTCGAGCGGCCGACCCAGGCGTCGACGTCGTAGCCGCGCTCCTCCCAGTAGCCGGGCTTCACCTTCTCGGTGACGGTGATGCCGGAGAGCCACTTGGCGGACTTGTAGAAGTACATGGGCGCCACGTAGAGGCGGACGGGGCCGCCGTGGTCGTGGCCGAGGTCCTTGTCCTGCATGCGCAGCGCGACCAGGACGTCGGCGCGGCGGGCCTGGGCGAGGGTGAGGCTCTCGGTGTAGGCGCCGTCGAAGCAGGTGAAGCGGATCGCGCCGGCCTCGGCGCGGACTCCGGCCGCGTCGAGCAGGGCGGACAGCCGGACGCCCTCGAAGGGGGTGCCCGGCACCCGCCAGCCGGTGACGCACTGGACGTCCTTGACCATCCGGGTCTGGGGCAGGGCCCTGAGGTCGGCCAGCGTGTAGGTGGCGGGCCGGTCGACCAGGCCGTCCACGGTGAGGCGGTAGTTCGTGGCGTTCCTGTGCGGGACCGAGGACGTCACCGAGTAGTAGCGGAAGCCGCCGCCGTTGGGGAGCAGACCGGTGAGGCCGGTGGGGTCCTTGTCGGCGGCGCTGCCGAGGAAGGCCTCCATACCGCGCTGGAGCGGGGGCGCCGCGACGACCCCCAGGGCGCCGAGGGCGAGCGTGCCGAGGAAGACCCGCCGGCCGACGGGTGTGCCGCGTTCCGCGGGCGCTGCGTCCGGGCCGGCTGCCTCGGACGGTTCGGCCGGCTCGGATGGTTCGGGGTTCACCCTTCCATTCGAGCACTCGGGGGCCCGCCGGGGCCAGCGATCCCGGGCGGCCGTCAGACTTCCGTCATCACTTCTTACCCGGCTCTCAGACCGAGCGCGGCGGCACGGGCCGCGTGGAAGGCCCGGTGGGGGTCGCGGTCCGGGTAGGACCAGGGCTCGGGGGTGGCGTGCCGGCCGATGCGCTGGAAGAGGGCGGCGGCCTCGGCGCCCCGGCCCTCCAGGACCTTGGCGTGGGCGAGGAAGTTCAGGTCGATCAGGTGGCGGGGGTGGTCGTCGTGCTCCCACTCCAGCCACCAGTCGAAGGCGGCCTTCGTCACGCCCCGGGCCCGGCCGTCCCGCCAGTGCCCGGAGGCGGCGGGGTCGGCGGGCGCGAACCCGTGGGCGGCCAGGACGCGGTAGCGCTCGGCGTGCGCGACGACCGGGAGGATCGCCAGCGGGGAGTCGGCGGGCGCCTGTTCGGCGGCCCAGGCGGCGAAGTCGTGGACCTCGTGCAGCGGGTCCGGGCCGCCGTCCGCCCGGCGCTCGGCGAGCCGGGCGACCATGAGGTGGTGCGCGTGATGGTGGTCGCGGTGCCGGGACCGGATCTCCTCGAAGATCCGCACGGCCGCCGCCCCGCCGTCCCGTTCCAGCTGGAGCAGGCCGAGCCAGGGAGTCGGGTCGGCGGGCGCGAGCGCGGCGGCGGACCGGCAGGCGGCTCGGGCGACCGCCGCGTCCTCCTTGCCGCGCAGGGTCCGGCGGACCTGGGCCAGGGCGAGCAGCACGGCGGCGTCGGCGCTGCCGGGTTCGGCGAGCAGCCATTCGTGGGCCCAGGCGGCCGCGTAGGGCTCGAGGGCGAGGACCGCCGTGCGGTGGGCGCGGCGGTCCCAGTCGGCGCAGGTACGGGCCAGCAGGGAGCGGACGGGCTGACGGCGGCCCTGGGCCAGCGCGGCGCGGGCGAGGCCGAGCTCGGTGTCGTCCAGGGCCGGGTCGGGGGTCCGGCGAACGCGTTCGCGATCGCCGCCGGGAGGGGGCGGGGGTAAGGGCACCGCGGGACTTCCTCATACTCCTCGGCGGCGGATCCGGCATCGGCCCGCGATCGGCCGATCACGCACAGCCAATCCCTAGGGAACACTCACCGTCAAGGGTCGGGGCGGGACGAACGGGTGCCACAGGCGCCGGCCGCTCTTCGGTGGCGGGAATCCGGTGGTGGAGCGCCGCTGGTGGGACCCCCGCCGCCGGATGTCCCGGCGACCGGTGTGGCGTACGCCATGGCGCGGCCCGGCCGGAGCCCACACCATGGCCGTAGGGCCGCCCCGCACCCCCGCCCCCGTTCCCGGGTGCCGCGGCCGGGTCAACCGCCCGGTTCCGGGTACTCGGGGCGCCGAGGGCGCTGGGACGCTACAGTCGGCCACTACGCATCCCGTCCGTGGTCCGACCGGATGATCGAGGTAGGCAGCGTGTCGGTTCTGGTTCTGGTTCTCGCCGTGAGCGCCGCCTGCTGCCTGGGCTTCGGGTTCGTCCTCCAGCAGAACGCGGCCCAGCGTGCGCCGCTCGGCGACTTCCTCTCCCCGCGGCTGCTGCTCGACCTGATGAAGGTGCCGCGCTGGCTGGGCGGCATCGGTCTCATGGTCGCGGGCATGGCGCTCGGTGCGATCGCGCTGGGACAGGGCGAGATCTCCCTGGTGGAGCCGCTGCTCGCGACCAATCTGCTGTTCGCCCTCGCCCTCTCCCGGCACCAGACGAAGCAGCCCCTCGGCCGCCAGGGCTGGGCGGGTCTGCTCCTGCTCGCGGGCGGGGTGACCACCTTCATCGTGGCGGGCGAGCCGCGCGGCGGCACGGCGGTCACGGATCCGCTGCGGCACTGGCTGATCATCGGGGTGATGATCGGCGTGGCCCTGCTGCTCACCACCTACGCCAAACGCTCCCGGCTGAGCTCCGGCCCGGTGCTGCTGTCCCTCGCGGCCGGCCTGCTGTACGGCGTCCAGGACGCGCTGACCCGGGTCAGCGGGCAGCGTTTCTCCGCCGGCGGCCTCGGCGAGCTGATGACCGGCTGGCAGCCGTACGCGGTCCTCGCGCTCGGCGTGACCGGCCTCGTGCTGGTCCAGAGCGCGTTCGAGACGGCACCCCTGCGCATGTCGCTGCCCGCGCTGACCGCGGCGCAGCCCCTCGCGGGGATCATCTGCGGGGTCGGCTTCCTCGGCGACCGGTTGCACACCGACACCGGCGCGCTGGCCTGGGAGGCGGCGGGGCTCGCGGCGATCGTGGCGGGCATCGTGCTCCTCGGGCTGCACCCGGCGATGCCGCGCGGCACGGCGCCGCGCGAACGGGTCCCGGACCTCCAGCCCCAGTAGCCGCCGGCACCGGTGGCGGGCCTGCTTGGATGGGCCCATGAGCGCTGCTGACGAGATCCTCGACATCGTCGACGAGAACGACCGGGTGGTCGGACAGTTCCCCCGCGGGCAGGCGTACGCCGAGGGTCTGCGGCACCGCTGCGTCTTCGTCCGGGCCAGGGACGCCGAGGGCCGGATCTTCGTCCACCGCCGCACCCCGACCAAGCTGGTCTTCCCCTCGTTGTACGACATGTTCGTCGGCGGGGTGGTCGGCGCGGGCGAGTCGTACGACGACGCCGCGCTGCGTGAGGCCGAGGAGGAGCTGGGCGTGAGCGGCCTGCCCCGCCCGGAGTTCCTCTTCAAGTTCCTGTACGACGGCGGCGCCGCCGGGAGCTGGTGGTCGGCCGTCTACGAGATCCGCTGCGAGCTGCCGGTGCACCCTCAGGCGGAGGAAGTGGCCTGGCACGAGTTCCTCCCCGAGGAGGAGGTCGAACGACGGCTGTCCGTGTGGGAGTGGGTGCCGGACGGACTGGCGGCCTACGAGCGGCTGAAGGCACACCGGGCGACCGGCTGAGCAGGGCGGGAACCGCTGCGGCGGGCGGCAGGAGCGGGGCGGACGACGGTCGGCGGGTAGGGTCCTGCGGGTGATCGAGTTCGTACGGAACGTCCGGTTGTGGTTCGCCCCCGAGCAGGTCCGGGAGGAGGGCCGCACCCCCGACTACCGGTTCTCGCTGGCGAACGAGCGCACGTTCCTCGCCTGGCTGCGCACCGCGCTCGCGCTGATCGGCGGGGGCTTCGCGGTGGACCAGTTCCTGCCGGATCTGCGCTGGGGCTGGCGGGTCGGGCTGGCGCTCGCGCTGCTGGCCGCGGGCGTGTTGTGCTCCCTGCGCGCGGTCAACCACTGGATGCGCTGCGAGCGGGCGATGCGCCGGGGCGAGGACCTGCCGGCGTCCCGCTTTCCGGCGCTGCTGGGCGTGCTGGTCGCGGTGGTGGCCCTGGCGATGGCCGTCGTGGTGCTGGTGGGGTGGGAGGGGTGAGCGAGGCGGCCCGGCCGGTGCGTGACCCCGGCCTTCAGCCCGAGCGGACCCGGCTCGCCTGGCGGCGTACGACGCTGGCGAGCACGGTGGCCGCCGTGCTCGCCGTGAAGGCGGCGCTGCACGGCGGGGTGTCGGTGTCCGGGATCCTCGCCTGCGCGCTGTGCTGCGGCCTGTGGCTGGCCTTCCTGCTGCTCGCGCACCGCCGGATCCACGCCCTGTCCGCCGCCGCGATCCCGGCGGCCCTCAGCCCGCGGCACGCCACGGCGGCGGTGCTGTGCGCGGTGGCGACGGCGGTGTGCGCCGCGGCGCTGGTGGTGGTCTAGGACCTCGTCCGGGGCCCCGCCGGCCTCACTGTTGCGCGTTCTCGGCGGCCCCGTCCGCCCAGTCCACCGTCACCACGATCTTGCCCCGGGTGCGGCCCTGTTCGTTGAGCCGGTAGGCGTCCGCGGCACGTTCCAGCGGGAAGGTGTCGGAGACGTGCACGGACACCACACCCTGTTCGGCCAGTTCCGACAACCGGGTGAGGTCGCCGGCGTCGGGCCGGACCCAGAAGTACCGGCCGCCGTACCCGACGACATCCCCGTCGGCGATCGACGCCAGGCGTCCTTCCGGGGCCAGCAGGTTGGCGGAGACCCTCAGCGTGTCGCCGCCGACCGTGTCGAAGGCCGCGTCCACGCCCTCGGGGGCCAGCCCGCGCACCCGCTCGGACAGCCCCTCGCCGTAGGTCACGGGCTCGCCGCCCAGCGAGCGGACGAAGTCGTGGTTGGCCTCGCTCGCGGTGCCGATCACCCGGGCGCCCAGATGGCGGGCGAGCTGCACGGCGATGGAACCCACGCCGCCCGCGGCCGCGTGGACGAGCACGGTCTCGCCCCGCTTCACCCGCAGGGCCTCGGTCAGCACCTGGTAGGCGGTGAGCCCGGTCAGCGGCAGGCCCGCGGCCTCCTCCCAGGTGAGGTTGCGCGGCTTGCGGGCGAGGGTGCGCACCGGGGCGCCGACGTACTCGGCGAAGGTGCCGCGGGAGAGGGAGTCCTCGCGGACGTAGCCGATCACCTCGTCGCCGACCGCGTACTCGGCGACGGACACCCCGAGCTGCACGACGACCCCCGAGACGTCCCACCCGGGGATCACCGGGAAGACGGCGTCGAGCATCGGGTCCAGATAGCCCTCGCGGGCCTTCCAGTCGACCGGGTTCACGGCCGCCGCCCGGACCTTCACCAGCACCGAGTCGGGGCCGATCTTGGGCTCGCGGACGTCCCCGTACACGAGCGTCTCGGGGCCGCCGTAGCGTGAGTAGCTGATGGCCTTCATGGGTCCGACCCTCCGGGGTACCCGGACGCCACGCAAGCCGAATGACCCGATATGCGGAGTTCGCGTGGCAGCCTGTCCGACGTCATCACCCCGCAGCTTCGAAGGTGAGCAGCATGACCACCCTCCATCCCGAGCACTCCGCCCACACCCACACGCACGGCCCGGACTGCGGGCACACCGAGGTGCGGCACGGCGACCACGTCGACTACGTCCACGACGGGCATCTGCACCGTGAGCACGGCGGCCACTGGGACGAGTGCGAGCCGGGCGGGCACGTGACCCACGACGGGCACGAGCACCGGCACGGCGAGGACTGCGGGCACCCGCGCGTACGGCACGGCGACCACGTGGACTATCTGCACGACGGGCACCGGCACGCCGAGCACGAGGGCCACTGGGACGACCACTGACGCGTCCGAAGGACGACGGCCGGGCGGCCGCGAACCGCCCCGACGACGGCTCCCCGGGTACTGCCCGGGGAGCCGTCGTCCTATCGTGGCCCCGATCACGTTGGGCGTGACCACTGGACGGCATACCGACCGGTCGGCATCATAGTGCGCATGCTGATTACCCGTCCCGTCCGCAGGAGCCGCGCATGAGCCCCGACCACCCGCCCGGACTCGATCTCGACCGGCTGCGCGCCCTGCTGGAGCGCGAACGTCCCGGCCTGGTCGACGGCCCCCTCACCGGCCGGCTGATCGAGGGCGGACGGTCCAACCTCACCTACGCGGTCTCCGACGGCACCGCGAAGTGGGTCGTGCGGCGCCCTCCGCTCGGGCACGTCCTGGCCACCGCGCACGACATGCGGCGCGAGCACCGGGTGATCAGCGCCCTGCACCCGACGAGCGTGCCGGTGCCGCGGCCGGTGCTGCTGTGCGAGGACCCCGACAACGAAGCGGCGCCCGGAGCACCCTTCTACGTCATGGAGTTCGTCGAGGGCACCCCCTACCGCACCGCCGACGAGCTCGCCCCGCTCGGCGAGCGGCGCACCCGGGACACGGTCCTGTCGCTGGTGGACACGCTGGTGGAGCTGCACGCTGTGGACCCGGCCGCGGTGGGCCTGGCCGACTTCGGCCGCCCCGAGGGCTTCCTCGACCGGCAGCTGCGCCGCTGGGGCAAGCAGCTGGACGCCTCCCGCAGCCGCGACCTGCCCGGGATCGACGAGCTGCACGCGGCGCTCGGCCGCGGGCTGCCGCACTCCCCCGCCCCGGCGGTCGTGCACGGCGACTACCGGCTCGACAACGTCCTGATCGGGCCCGACGACACGATCCGGGCGATCCTCGACTGGGAGATGTCGACGCTCGGCGACCCGCTGACCGACCTCGGCCTGCTGGTGATGTACAGCGTGCCGCTGGAACTCCCGAACTCGCCCATCTCCACGACCGCCTCGGCACCCGGGCACCCGTCGCCCGCCGAGCTGATCGAGCGGTACGCGACCCGCTCGGGGCGGGACGTCTCGGCGGTCTCCTGGTACACGGCGTTCGCCTGGTTCAAGCTCGCCGTGATCCTGGAGGGCATCCACTACCGGTACACGCTGGGCCAGACGGTCGGGCGCGGCTTCGACCGCATCGGGGAGCTCGTCCCCGTCTTCATCGAGCACGGACTGACCACTCTCCAGGAAGGCTGACCGGCATGGACTTCGCGTTCGACGCACGCACCGAGGAGCTCCGCGCCAGGCTGCTCGCCTTCATGGACGAGTACGTGTACCCGGCCGAGCCCGTCGCCGAGGAACAGCGCGCGCTGCTCGCCTCGCCGTGGGACACCCCGGCCGTGGTCGAGGAGCTGAAGGAGCAGGCCCGCAGCCAGGGCCTGTGGAACCTGTTCCTGCCCGACGCCGAGCACGGCGCCGGTCTGACGAACCTCCAGTACGCGCCGCTGGCCGAGATCACCGGCCGTTCCCCGCAGCTGGCGCCGACGGCCCTGAACTGCGCCGCCCCGGACACCGGGAACATGGAGGTGCTCGCCCAGTTCGGTGACGAGCGGCAGCAGAAGCAGTGGCTGGAGCCGCTGCTGGCCGGGGAGATCCGCTCGGCGTTCGCGATGACCGAGCCGGAGGTGGCCTCCTCCGACGCCACCAACATCACCACGCTCATCCGGCGGGACGGCGACGAGTACGTCGTCACCGGGCGCAAGTGGTACATCTCCGGGGCGATGAACCCGGACTGCAAGATCTTCATCGTGATGGGCAAGACGGACCCGGACGGCGCCGACATCCGCCGTCAGCAGTCCATGGTGCTGGTGCCGCGCGACACACCCGGCGTCACCGTCAAGCGCGCCATGAAGGTGTTCGGCTACGAGGACCACTCCCACGGCGGCCACGCCGAGGTGGTCTTCGACCAGGCGCGGGTGCCGGTGACGAACCTGATCGGCGAGGAGGGCGGCGGCTTCGCCATCGCCCAGGCCCTGCTCGGCCCCGGCCGCATCCACCACTGCATGCGGCTGATCGGCATGGCGGAGCGGGCGATCGAGCTGATGTGCCGCCGGGCGCTCTCCCGCGACGCCTTCGGCAAGTCGCTGGCCCAGCAGGGCGTGGTGCAGAACTGGATCGCGGACGCGCGGGTCGCCGTCGAGCAACTGCGGCTGCTGGTCCTGAAGACGGCCTGGATGATGGACACCGTCGGCAACCGGGGCGCCCACACGGAGATCCAGGCCATCAAGATCGCGACGCCGCGCGCGGTGGTCGACATCCTCGACCGTGCGATCCAGCTGCACGGCGCGGGCGGTGTGAGCCAGGACTTCCCGCTGGCCGAGCTGTACGCGAGCGCCCGCACCCTGATGCTCGCCGACGGCCCGGACGAGGTCCACCAGCGGTCGCTGGCGCGGCGGGAGCTGAAGAAGTACCTGTAGGACACGCGGTAAGGGGCGGTCGCCATGGCGACCGCCCCTTACCTGTGTACTCGTCCGCTCAGGGGCGCAGCGCCCGCAGCAGCAGATCCGCCAGATGGTCGGCGACCTCCTGCGGCCCCATGGAACCGTCCGGGCGGTACCAGGTCGACAGGTGGTGGACGGAGCCGAAGTGGTAGTCCACGACCAGGTCGGCCGGGGTCGCCGTGGAGAAGACGCCGGCCTCCTGGCCCTCCTCGACGAGGGCGCGGAAGCGTTCGTGGTAGCGCCGGCGCTCGGCCCGCACCTGCTTGTTCTTCTCGGGGCTCAGGTGGTGCATCGAGCGGAAGAAGATCGACGCGTCGTCGAGGTTCTCGATCGTCGTGACGACGACGTCCGCCGCCGCGCCCCGCAGCCGCTTCTCGATCGGCTCGTCGGCGTTCGCGAAGGCGTCCAGCCGCTCCTGCTGCACGCGCAGCACGCGCGCGTACACCTCGTGCAGGAGGTCGTCCTTGGAGCCGAAGTAGTGGTACAGCGCACCCTTGGTGACGCCTGCCGCCTCGACGATCTCCTGCACCGAGGTCCGGTCGTAGCCCTGCTCGGCGAAGAGCCGGGTGGCGGCGGCGAGCAGCCGCTGCGGAACAGGGGCCTCTGCACCGTCCGTCGTCCTGGGCACTGCCGCCACCTGCCTTCCTCTATGCCGCATCGGCGAGCCGTACCGGCTGTCGTGCTGCTGACCTGACGCTGATTGTCACTGACTGTCCTGTGGACGGGAGCGCAGCTCCCGACGGAGGATCTTGCCACTCGCCGTCTTGGGCAGGTCGGGCAGGATCTCCACCTGGCGCGGATACTTGTACGCCGCCAGCCTGTCCTTGCAGTAGGCCGCGAGCGTATCGGCATCCGCGTCGGCGCCGGGACGCAGGCTGATGTACGCCTTGACGGTCTCGCCGCGATAGCCGTCCGGCACCCCGACGACGGCGGCCTCGCGCACCGCCGGGTGCGTGTACAGCACGTCCTCGACCTCGCGCGGCCACACCTTGAAGCCGGACGCGTTGATCATGTCCTTCTTGCGGTCCACGACGTACAGCCAGCCCTGTTCGTCCATGAAGCCGATGTCGCCGGTGCGCAGCTCGCCGTCGGGGAAGGTCTCGGCGGTGGCCTCGGGGCGGCGCCAGTACCCGGGGACCACCTGCGGACCCCGCACCACGATCTCGCCCTGCTCGCCGAAGGGCACCTCCGCGCCCTGCTCGTCGACGATGCGGACGACCGTGTCGGGCCCGGGCACGCCGACGGCGAGGGTCCCGGAGGCCGGGTCGACCGGCGCCTCGAGCTGGGGCGGCACGGAGGCGCAGGGCGCGGTGCACTCGGTGAGTCCGTAGCCGTTGCGGATGTAGGGCCCGAAGCCCGCCCGGAACTTCTCCACCAGGGCGGGCGGCACCGGCGCGCCGCCGGAGGAGATGTTCACGAAGGACGCGAAGTGGTCGCGGGTGACGTCGGGGGGGGCCGCCAGCGCCATGAAGGCGGTGGACGGGCCCACCGTGTAGTGCGGCTTGTGCTCGGCGAACGCCTCCAGCACCACGCCCGCCTCGAAGCGGTACGTCAGAACGAGGGTCCCCGCGCTGTTCAGACAGGCGCCGAGCTGACAGACCATGCCGGTGATGTGGAACAGCGGCGCGAGGGCGTAGTAGACGGGCGCCTCGGGCAGGCGCAGCCCGGTGCGCTGCCGCTCGGCGTTGACCATGATGTTGCGGTGGGTGTTGGTGGCGCCCTTGGGGGCGCCGCTCGTGCCCGAGGTGTAGCTGATCAGGGCGATGTCGGCGGGAGCGGCCTCGCGGCCCTCGGGGGCCTTGTGGCCGGCGCGGGCGACGGCGGTGAGATCGTCGGCGTCCGGTGCCTGCGGGAGGCGTTCGAAGGTCAGCACGCGCGCGTCGCCGCGGGTCTGGAAGTCCAGCTCGCAGCCGGTGAGCACGATCCGCACGGGGGAGTCGGGAGCCGTCTCCCGCAGATACGACTCCCAGGCCCGGTCGGAGCAGATCAGCGCCGCCACCTCGCCGTCCCGCAGGACGTGGGCGACCTCGCCCGACTTGTACATCGGGTTGACCGGGACGACGGTCGCGCCCGCCTTCCAGGCGCCGAGCAGGGCGAGGACGAAGAGCGGGGAGTTCTGCAGCAGCACGGCGACCCGGTCACCGGGCTCCAGGCCACGGGCGGCGAGGTGACCGGCCACGGAGTCGCTGAGCTCGTCCACCTCGCGGTAGCTGAGCCGCCCGTCGAAGTAGGCGAGGCAGGTGCGGTCGGGGGCCTCGGCGACGGACCTGCGGAAGGCGTGCACGAGGGAGTCGGCCGGGTCGATCGGGGCGCGCTGGGCCTCGTCGAGGAGGGCCACCCAGGGCTTGGCCGCGTAACGGGAGGCGGACACGGTCATTCGGCGGTCTCCCACTTCTGCTGGAGGTGGTTCATGTTGGTCAGCCAGCGGTCGGGGTCCTGGGCCCGCACCTGGTAGTACCCGGCGACCTCGGGGTGCGGCAGGATCAGGAAGCGGTCCTCCGCGATGCCCTTGAACAGGGCGTCCGCCACGTCCTGCGGCTCGATCGCGGTCGGCTTGAGCACCAGGTCGCCCGCGCTGCCGGTGGCGTCCAGCATGTCCGTGCGCACGCCCTGGGGACAGATCGCGTGGACCTTGATCCCGCGGTGGCGGTAGGTCAGCGACAGCCACTCGGCGAAGGCGTACGCGCCGTGCTTGGTCACGCTGTACGGGGCGGCGCCGATCATCGTGAGCAGCCCGGCGGCGGACACGGTCGACACGAACCGGCCCCGGCCGCGCTCCAGCCAGTCCGGGAGCAGCGCCTGGGCCGCGCGGACATGGGCCATGACGTTGACGTCCCAGGCCAGCGCCCAGACGGCCTCCCCTGCCGACTCCGAGCCGCCCGAGCCGACTCCGGCGTTGGCGCAGTACACGTCGACGGTGCCGCCGAGCGCCTCCCGGGCCCGGTCGACGATCTCGGAAGCGTCGCCGGGGACCGCGATCCCGCCGATCTCGTCGGCGACGGCGTGCGCCCGGTCCGCGTCCAGGTCGTTGACGACGACCCGGGCTCCCTCGGCGGCGAAGCGGCGGGCCAGCGCGGCCCCGATACCGCCTCCCGCTCCGGTCACGACCACTCCGGCATCCTGCACTGCTTCCACCATCGGTCTCCTTCGACGCGACTGCGGCACGAATCGGCTCTACCGCCAGACTAACCAGTCGGTATGTTGTGACGGAAGGGGTGCCCCGGATCGGCTCGGACCCGTTCCGGCGGACAGGGCCTGATCGGCTCTTGTACGGATGAGCCGTGACGTATGGCCAATTGCCCATGTTCGCAGGACGATACGCGCACTTGGCGCATCGCTCGGGGGACGAGGGGGCCTGTCATGGCGGATCCGGCGATGAGCGTGACTCCCTACTGGGAGCTGACCTTCGACGCCGACGGGGACGCCGACGGCGGACGGCGGGACCAGCTGCTGACCGGGGTGAAGCGGAGCGGGGTCCGCGACCTGATCGTCTTCGCGCACGGCTGGAACAGCGACCGCTCCGGCGCGACCCGCCTCTACAGCCGCTTCTTCGCCCCGATCCCCGCGCTGGCCCCGGCGGCGCGCATCGGCTACGTGGGCGTGGTGTGGCCGTCGATGCGGTTCTCGGACGAGCCGATCCCCGACCTGCCGCGCTCGGCGGCGGCCGAGGAGACCCGGCGCCCGGCCCTGGACGCGGACACCCGGCACGCGCTCCTCGAGACGTTCCCCGGCCGGGCCACGGTGGTCGACCGGATCGCACGGCTGCTGGAGCAGCGGCCGCCCGAGGAGGCCGAGCTGGAGGAGTTCGGCCGGCTGGTGCGGCTGCTGGTGGACGTGGTGCCGCCGGGACCGCAGGCTCTGTTCGGGGCGGACACGCTGGCGGAGGGGGTGCCGCAGGACGAGCCGGAGATGTTCGCCTGCCCGACGGCGGTGGCCTGCGAGCAGTTCGCGCGGGCCCTGTCCGGCCTCGACTCCGCACCGGGGGCCGGGGAGTTCGCGCTGCCCAACCCGTGGGACGGGGCGCACGAGCTGCTGCGGCAGGCGACGTACTACGCGATGAAGCGGCGCGCCGGCACGGTGGGCGAGCGGGGACTCGGGCCGCTCGTCGGGCGGTTGGCGACGACGGCGCCGGCCCTTCGGGTCCATCTGGTGGGGCACAGCTTCGGCGGGCGACTCGTGTCGTTCGCGCTGCGGGGGCTGCCGGACGGCGTGCGCACGGTGAAGTCCGTGACGCTGCTCCAAGGGGCCTTCTCGCACTACGCGTTCGCGCCGCGAGGGGTGCTCCAGGGCCAGCAGAACCGGATCGACGGCCCCCTGGTGTGCTGCTATTCACGGTTCGACCAGGCGCTGAGCACCATGTACCCGCTGGCCTCGCGGATGGCGGGCGACGCCCAGGGGCTCGTCGGGGAGGTGCTGGGCGCCAAGTGGGGCGCCCTGGGGCACGACGGGGTGCAGGCCGTGCCGGGCACGCACGCGCGCGTGCTGGCCGACGCGTTGTCCCGGCCACTGCCGACGTCGGGGTGCGTGAACGTCGACGCGGCGGCGGTGGTCCGGCGGGGTGGGGCGCCGGCCGGGGCGCACAGTGACATCGTGCACCCCGAGCTGGCGCGGCTGGTGCTGGCGGCGGGCCGGATCCGCTAGGACGCGACCCGCCGTCGCGGGGACCGACGGTGTGACATGACCACCGGTGGTACATGACCACCGGTGGCACGTGGCTACCGGTGGCGCGTGGCTACCGGTGTGACGTGACTACCGGTGTGACGTGAACTCCACCACCTGCTGGAAGGTGGGCCGGTTCTGCCAGCCGATGTTGCCGTGCTTGATGCCGCCCAGGGTGCGCTGGACGATCGAGTCGGCGCACCACTGGTTGCCCGCCGCACACAGGGTGTCGCCGGGGTAGACCTGGGCCGCGGTCTTGCCGGCCGCCGTCTTCAGCGTGCTGATGAGGACGTCCCGGCAGCTGCTGACGGTGCCGCTGCCGCAGTACTTCTGGGGCAGCGCGCCCTGCACCGACTCGCCGAGCACGGCCCGGATGTCCTTGTCGACATAGCTCCACCAGCCGTACTGGAAGGAGCTTCCGGCGTGCGCCCCGGTCGGGCCGTGGGCGGCCGACGGAGCCTCGTCGATCGGCAGGTTCGCGGTGAACGCCGTGTACAGGCCGGTGCCGAGGCCGGGTTCGAACTCGGCCTTCACCAGCAGCGGCCACCAGGCGTCCAGGATGCGGATCGCGTCGGCGTCGGCGTAGGTCTTGGAACCGGCCGTCGTCTCCGTCCGTCTGCCGCCCGCCGTCAGCCAGGTCTGGAGCTTGGTCACCGCGGCCGCGGCCGTGGAGTCGGTGACCGTGGAGCTGTTGATCACCTTCAGCAGATCGGGCAGGACGTCCTCGGCGCGCAGGTCGGCGAGGGCCGCTTCCGCCATCGCCTTCGTCAGGGACGCGCGGGTGACGCCGCCGGCCGCGACCAGCTTCTTCACCCGGTCCTCCAGCAGGTTGCCGCGGTGCACGGAACCGTCGCCCCAGGAGGCCGTCGAGTAGTCCTTGGCCTGCTTGTTGTTCCAGGAGATGTAGTAGTCCTGGTCGATGGAGTTGGGGTGCGCCGAGGCCGGGGTGTACTCGGCCGTGTTGGTGGCCGGCACCCAGTTCCTCCACTCGTACGCCGACTGCGCCCACACCGGGAACTCGGCGTCGACGCCGCTCGCCCTTACCGGGTTGTCGCCGCTGTTGTAGTACGCGGTGTGCGTGGAGTCGGCGTAGAACCAGTTGAAGGTGTAGTTGATGTGCTGCACCGCGCTCTGGAAGGTCTGCGGGCTCTTCACGTAGTCGGGGTCGTTCAGCATCTGGAAGCCGATGATCGAGTCGGCCTCGTGCATGAAGGACGAGCGCAGGGTCGTGTAGGCGACCTTCTTGCCGCCCACGGTCGCCCGGTACTCCACGGGACCGTACTTGGTGCGGTACACGCGCATCGTGTACGAACCGGCTGCCGTCCCGTCGGCGGTGGTGGGCTTCCAGGCGTTCTTCTGCTCCACCACGTCCATGGCCGTGCAGGTGCCGTGGAAGAGGTAGTGGTAGTCGTCCTGGCAGAGTTCGACCGCGTAGGTGTCGATGATGTCCTGGCCGGAGGTCGTGGCGCTCCACGCGTAGTCCTGGCCGCGGCCCAGCTCGACGTACATGCTCAGTCCCGCGAAGGAGGCGCCGCGGGCGCTGATGCCCGGGCCCTGGATCTCCTGGAGCATGAGCAGCTGCGGGGCGAAGTAGCCGGTCTGCGGGCCGAAGACGGCGATCGGGTGGCCGCTCGCGGTGGCCTGGCCGCTGACCACAAGGGCGTTGGACATGCCGCGCCTGGCCGAGCTGAGCGCGGTCGCGGTCGCCGCGGCGGAGGTGGCGGTCGCCGTGGCGTCGCCGCCGGTGCCCGTGGCGTCGTAGACCAGCGGCTGCGAGGTCACCGAGCCGGTGTCGGGCAGTGCCGCGCCCTGCGGGCTCGCGGGCTTCGTGGCGTAGGGGAAGCTCTGGCCGTTGTGGACGGTGAGCACGGCCTCGGGGTCGTTGCGTTCGCGGAACGCCTCCCAGACCTGGGTGCCCTGCTCCACCCCGTACTTCTCCTGCGCGGCGAGCAGGGACACCGCGTTGTTGACCTCGCCGCCGCCGCCCGAGCCGAAGAGCGCGCCGATGACCGAGGCCAGCGCCACCAGGTCGGTGATCTTGAAGTGGTCGATGGTGCCCGCGTTGGTGATTGAGTCCTTGTGGCCGGTCAAGACGTATTCACCGGGGAAGTAGCGGCCGCTGTCGGAGGCGTCGATGTAGGCGTTGATGCCGGCCAGGTAGGCGTTGGCGTCGGCGAGTGCCTGCTGGCCGCGGGTGCCGTTGCCGGCCACCGCGTTGTCGATCTGGGCCTGGAGGTCTGCCTCGGTGTACGGAGCGTTGCGCCAGAACTGCTGTTCCAGACCCTGGTTGGAGGGGTCGCCGCCCGCGAAGGCGGTGAGCTGGCCGCGGCCGACGTGCCGGAAGACGTCCATCAGCCACAGCCGGTCCTGGGCCGCCGCATACCCGGCGCCGAACTCGGTGCCGTATCTGGTGGTACCGGTGATGTGCGGCACACCCGTCTTCTTGTCGCGGACGATCGTCACGTCGCTGCGGCCCGCGGGACTCAGGGTGGAGGCGACTTGATCGGAAGCGACACCGAACGACGCGTCGTTGAAGAACGTGTTGATCGTGGCGTTGGTGAGCGTGGGGTAGCCCTTGGCCAGGTTGGCGTAGGGGCCGAGCTGGTCCTCGGCGTGCTCGGGCTGGGTGCCGAAGGCCTGGTTGAGGAGGATCTGCGCCAGGGTGGCGTTGCCGTTCTCGCCGGGCGGCAGGATGTCGGAACACTGGCCGCCGCAGTAGTCGTTCGCCGCCGTGACCTCGGCGGCTGCCGCCACTTGGGAAAGCGGCGACAAAAGACCGGCAATCAAGGCGCATACGGAGGCTGTCTTCAGGAACCCGGGGAATCTGCCGGGAGTTCTCAGTCTGTCGAGAGTGAAGCGGGGGGTTCGCCGTGGCATCGGCTGCTCCTAGCGACGGGGGGGTCGGCGGAAGGTTACCGCCGGTATCCCCGGGATTGAAGATGAACATGCGTCAAGTTTTCGACAGGTGGAGGTCCTCGGAAATCGGATGGAGCCGAATCGCATGTCGATACGTCTATTCGACGACGTCCGTACGACGACGCCGAAGTGACCGAAGTGCAGATGCAGATGTGACGGAGGTGCAAGGCGATGGCCGGTTTCCGGAGTCTGGCGAGACAGGTGCGAGACCCCCGGTGCGATCTGGCACTGCGGCGGTACTCCCTGCGCAAGTGCCTTGAACGGTTCGCCCCCTACGGACACCGCGCGACCTGGGACCACCTGTGCTCCCGGGCCGGGTTCGGTCCGGAGGACCGCTCCCCCGATCCGGCGCGGCTCGTGGCCGCGTTGGACGAGCTGGAGGAGGCGCGGGCGGTGTGGCTGGCCTACGAGGTCGAGTTCGCCGAGCGCCGCAAGAAGGAGAAGCACGACGGGCTGCGCAGGCCCGGCACCGTGGACGACTGGCACCGGCTGACCTGGGGCGGATTCGGCGTCGCGTGGTGCGACGACCCGCGGCTCCACCCCCGTGAGCCGCTGGCCGACGTGCTGCGCAAGCTGATCGCCGCGCTGGAGCGCGCACCGGGTTCCGGCTGCCCGGTGTGCGGCGGCGAGCGGCTGCCGTGGAAGTACGACCTGGATCACGAACCGTCGTCCGGCCCGGTCTGCGCGGACTGCGGAATTCTCGTACCGCGCCCCGTGCTCACGCCCGAGGCCCTGGCGTACGCCAGGAGCGGACGACTGCTGGTGTCGGCCTGACACCGGCCCGAGCTCTGCCCAAGGTCGGCCCCCGGCCGGCCTGAGAGCACGGCGGGGGTGCGCCGGGGATGCCGCACCCCCGGTTTTTGCCCGTGCGGCCGACCGAGGCCGTTGTCAGTGGCGGGTGTCACCATCGGGGCATGGTGCAGGTCTGTCTCAACGGAACGCGCGGCGCCGCGGACGGTGCGATCGTGCCGCTGACGCCCGAGGCGATGGCGGACGCCGCGGCCGAGGCCGTCGCGGCGGGGGCCACGGATGTCCATGTCCATCCCAAGACGCCGTGCGGCCGGGACACGATGTCGCCGCGAGTGGTCGCGGCGACCCTCGACGCGATCCGGGCACGGGTGGCCGTGCCGGTCGGCGTGACGACCGGCGCCTGGGCGCACCCGGACCCGGCGGCCCGGCTCACCCGGGTGCGCGACTGGACGGTGCTGCCCGACCACGCCTCCGTCAACTGGCACGAGCCGGGCGCGGAGGAGTTGGCCACCGCCCTTCTCGGGAGAGGCGTGGGCGTGGAGGCCGGCATCTGGTCCGGTACGGACGGCGCGGCACGGTTCGCCCGCTCACCCCTCGGCCCGAAGGTGCTGCGGGTGCTCGCGGAGGTGACGGACACCGCCCCGGACACGGCCGAGGCGAGCGCGCACGCTCTGCTGACCGAGCTCGGCACCGCGTTCGGCCGTCCGATTCTGCTGCACGGGGAGGACGGCGGCGCATGGCCGGTACTGCGGCTGGCGGCGCGGCTGGGCCTGCCGACCCGAGTGGGCCTGGAGGACACCCTGACCCTTCCGGACGGCGAACGGGCCCTGTCCAACGCCCAGTTGGTGACGGAGGCGCTGGCCCGGCACGGGTGAGTCCACCGATCTCGGCAGGGACGCTACCAGCCGATAATCGGGTCGCTCCATCCCTTTCCTGCGGGGAGAGTTGAGGAGATGAAACCCAACCGAGCCATGCCCCGCAGGACTTGAAGGAGCTCTCATGTCGACGCTGCGCGTCACCGCCGAAGTGCTGACCGTCCACGAGCACCCCAACGCCGACGCCCTCGAACTGGCGCAGGTCGGCCTGTACCGGGCCGTCGTCGCCAAGGGCGCGTACCGCACCGGCGAGGCCGCCCTGTACATCCCCGAGCAGTCGGTGCTCCCCACCGGGCTCGTCGAGGAACTCGGGCTGACCGGGCGGCTGGCGGGCAGCAGGTCGGACCGGGTGAAGGCGGTGCGGCTGCGGGGCGAGCTGTCCCAGGGGATCGTGTGCCGGCCCGAGGCGCTGGCGGACGTCGACCTGGCGCTGGCCGCCGCGGAGGGCACTGACTTCGCGGAGCGGCTGGGCATCGTCAAGTGGGTGCCGCCCATCCCGCCGACCATGAGCGGCGACGTCGAGGCGGCGCCGGATCTGCTGCCCTGGGTCGACATCGAGAACATCCAGCGCTACCCCGGCATCTTCGAGCCCGGCGAGCCGGTGATCCTGACCGAGAAACTGCACGGCTCGGCATGTCTGCTGACGTATGTCGCCGACGAGGAGCGGGTGTACGTCTCCTCGAAGGGCTTCGGCTCGAAGTCCCTCGCCCTGACGGAGGATCCGAGGAACCTGTACTGGCGAGCCGTTCGCGGCCATGGCGTCCCGGAGGCCGCGGCCCGTCTCGCCGAGCGGCTGGGCGCGCGCCGGATCGGTGTCTTCGCGGAGGTGTACGGAGCGGGTGTGCAGGACCTGACGTACGGCGCGGACGGCCGGCGCGACACCCTCGGATACGCGGTGTTCGACGTGTCCGCCGAGATCGACGGCGAGGTGCGCTGGCTGGACGCGGCGGAGCTGCTGGACGGCGAACTGCCCCTCGTCCCGCGCCTGTTCGAGGGCCCGTACGACAGCGAGCGGGTCCTGGAGATCGCGACCGGCCGCGAGACGGTGTCCGGACGGGGGCTGCACCTGCGCGAGGGCGTGGTGATCCGGCCGGCCGTCGAGCGGTACAGCCCGGTGACGGGGGGACGGGCGATCGCCAAGGCGGTGAGCGGTGCGTATCTGACCCGCAAGGGAGGAACCGAGTACGAGTGAGCAACCGGGCGGGGGTGCGAGAGGGGTGGCGGCGCGCGGCCAGGGGTGGCGGCGCGCTAGAGGTGGCGGCGCGCGGGCAGGCGGGGGTGAGGGGGTGCTCCTGGCGCACCGGACGCACGGGAGGCGCCGGGGCGGCCGCGCGGCTCCGCTCAGCAGCAGCCGGCCGCCTTCTCCTCCTCCCGCTGCTCCCCCGGCCGCCGCACTTCCTCCCGCTGCTCCCCCACCCGTTGCTCTCGCGGCCGCTTCCCGCCCGCCCTCTTCTCCACCAGCAGGCGTGAGCCGGAACCCCGTTCGCCGAAGGCGTCGTCCGGGTTGGACAGGACACAGGTGGCGAGGGACAGGCAGCCGCAGCCGATGCAGTCGGTGAGGTGGTCGCGGAGTCGGTTGAGCTGCTTGATGCGTTCGTCCAGCTCCGCGCGCCACGCCGCCGAGAGACGGGCCCAGTCCTCACGGGTCGGGGTGCGCTCCTCGGGGAGTTCGGCGAGGGCCTCGCGGATCGTGGCCAGCGGGATGCCGACGCGTTGCGCCGCGCGGACGAAAGCGACGCGACGCAGCGTGTCGCGGTGGTAGCGGCGCTGGTTGCCCGCCGTACGACGGCTGCTGATCAGCCCCTTCGTCTCGTAGAAGTGCAGGGCGGAGACGGCGGCGCCGCTGCGCGCGGCGAGCTGGCCGACCGTGAGCTCGTGGATCTTCTCGGGAATCTGGGGCACCCCTGGAAGCCTACCGATCGCCTCGTCCGCGGGTCCGTTGACATCGGCCCGGCACCCGACCATGCTAAGCAGTCGCTTAGACCTATGGCACGGTGACATGGGCAGCTAGTGACGCGAGAGGGCCGCAGACATGGCAGAGCCGAAGATCTTCACGTCCGCCGACGACCTGAAGGCGGCGGTGGGCGAGCAGTTGGGGTACACCGACTGGCTGGAGGTCGACCAGAAGCGGATCGACCTCTTCGCGGAGGCCACCGGAGACCACCAGTGGATTCATGTCGACCCCGAGAAGGCCGCCTCGGGCCCCTTCGGCACCACCATCGCGCACGGCTATCTCACGCTCTCCCTGCTGCCGCTCTTCGGCCCGCAGCTGATCAAGGTCGAGAACGTGAAGATGGGCGTCAACTACGGGACGAACAAGGTCCGCTTCCCCGCCCCGGTACCCGTCGGCTCGCGCGTGCGCGCCACCGCGACGATCACCGGCGTCGAGGACGTCACCGGCGGCGTCCAGGTGGCCATCGCCTTCACCGTGGAGCGCGAGGGCGGGGACAAGCCCGTGTGCGTGGCGGAGTCCGTGTCCCGCTACTACCTCTAGGCGCCGCCCCCGCCGGGCGCTACTTCGCCGCACCCACCATCCGCAGCACGAGGTCGGCGTACAGCTCGCCGACCTCGTCGGGTGTGCGGGGGCCGTCCACGTTGAACCAGCGGGCCACGTCGATGCAGAGGGACAGCACGGCGAGGGTCGTACCGTGCACGTCCAGCACGGCGAACTCGCCGCTGGCCACGCCGTCCTCGATGATCCCGCGCACCTCGGCGTCGACCTGCCGGCGCAGGTCGAGGATCTCGGCGCGGGCGTCGGGACCGAGCGCGTCCAGTTCGTACTGGACGACCCGTGCGGTGGTGCGCCGCCCGGCGTGCCAGCGGACGAAGGAGCTCACGGCGTCCGCCAGGCGCCCGGTGGCGTCGCCCTCGCCGGCGGCCGCCGTGCGCAGAATGCCCAGCGCGCGGTCGTGGCCGATCCGGCTGATGCGGTGCAGCAGCTCTTCCTTGGTCTTGTAGTGGATGTACAGGGCGGCCGGGCTCATACCCGCGCGCCCCGCGATGTCGCGGGTCGTCGTCGCGTGGTAGCCGCGCTCGGCGAAGGCCTCCACGGCCGCGACCAGCAGTCGCCGGGCCGCGTCAGGGGTGACCTCTTCCCACGGCTCGATCTCGCCGCCGGCCGTCTCCTCCGCCGTACTCATCGCTCGTTCGCCCCTCTCGGTACAGGAGCTACACCATACCGCCGAAGGTGAGCGGCCGCTTAGCGTGCCTGCTCAGATCTTCTCGAAGGGGTCGTGGTCGGCGAGGAGCTTCTCCAGCCGGGCCTGGTCCACCCGGCTCACGATCTGCCCGGCCTCCTGGCGGTCCCGGATCACCTTCGCCAGCGTGAAGGCGGACGTCACCAGGTACAGGACGGCGATCGCCAGGAAGCCGCGCACCCAGGCGTCGGTCTGGAGGTTGTAGATGCCGATGGCGGTGGCCGCGATGGCGATGCCGAAGGAAGCGACGGCCTGACCGTAGAACGCCGCCGTGCTCTGCTGCTTGACCGGTGTGTCACTCATGGGGACAAGCTTCGGCGCAGGGGGTCCGCGCCACATCCGCGCACCTACTCAGACACGTACTCAGGTGCTCCGGATCAGAACGCCGAAACCCCCGTCAGCGCCCGCCCGATGAGCAGTTTCTGGATCTGGCTGGTGCCCTCGTAGAGGGTCATCACGCGGGCGTCGCGCAGGAGCTTGCCCACCGGATACTCGTCGATGTAGCCGTAGCCCCCGAAGACCTGGAGGGCGTTGTTGGCGGCGCGGACGGCGGCCTCCGAGGCGAAGAGCTTGGCCTTGGAGGACTCGGTGGCGAACGGCAGGCCCCGGTCGATCAGGTCGGCGACCCGCCAGGTCAGCAGCCGTGCCGCGTCCACGTCGACCGCGATGTCGCTGATCAGTTCCTGGACCAGCTGGTGCTGGGCGATGGGTTTGCCGAACTGCTCGCGCTCGCCCGCGTACCGCACCGCCGCGTCCAGGGCGGCCTGCGCGATGCCGACACAGCCGGCCGCGACCGACATGCGGCCCTTGGCCAGCGCCGACATCGCGACGGAGAAACCCTTGCCCTCGGGCGCCAGCATCGCGGAGGCGGGGACCCGGACGTCGTCCAGGACGAGTTCGGCGGTCGCCTGGCCGCGCAGGCCGAGCTTGCCGTGGATCGCGCGGCGGCTCAGGCCCGGCGTGTCGGTGGGGACGAGGAACGCGGAGACGCCCTGGTGGCCGGGCGCGTCCGTGGAGCGGGCGAAGAGCAGGACCACGTCGGCCCAGGTGCCGTTCGTGATGAACATCTTGGTGCCGTTGATGACGTAGGAGTCGCCGTCGCGGACCGCGCGGGTGCCGAGGTTGCCGGCGTCCGAGCCGGTGCCGGGCTCGGTGAGGCCGAAGCAGCCGACGTACTCGCCGGACGTCAGTCCCGGCAGCCAGCGCCGCTTCTGCTCCTCGCTCCCCCAGGCCGCGACGGTCTTCGCGACCAGCCCGAGGGAGACGGACACGATCCCGCGCACGGACGAGTCCCCGCGGCCCAGCTCCTCCGTGACCAGGCAGTACGCGAGGTGGTCGCCGCCCGAGCCGCCGTACTCCTCGTCGATCGTCAGGCCGAGGAAGCCGACCTCGCCGAGCTTCTTGACCAGGGACCGGTCGATGTCCTCCGCGCGGTCCCAGTCGACGACATGCGGGGCGACCTCGCGGTCCACGAAGTCCTTGGCGAGCCGCCGGACGGCCTCCTGCTCCTCGCTGAGCGCCAGATTCACCACGAGATCACCTCACAGAGGAAGGCCTTCAGGACCGCTTCACGATTGCCGCTTAAATTAGCAGTGCTAGTTTTCGTTCCGCAGCCCTACTATGTGCGCCATGGCCCGACCGCGCAAGCCCCTTCTCAGCACCGACCGGATCGTCGAGACGGCACGGACGCTCGTGGACGCGGAGGGCCTGCCGGCCGTCTCCACGCGGCGGCTCGCCGCCGAGCTGGGGGTGAGCGGACCCTCGCTGTACAACCACTTCCGTACGAAGGACGAGATCCTGGAGGCCGTCGCCGACTCGGTCAGCGCACAGGTCGACCTGTCGATGTTCGAGGACGGCCGGGAGTGGCGGACCGCGCTGCACGACTGGGCCGTCTCCTACCGCGCCGCCCTGCGCGACCACCCGAACATCGTCCCGGTGCTCGCCCAGGGCCCCGGCCGCCGGCCGGCCGGACTGCGGCTCGCCGACGCGGTGTACGGCGCGATGGTCCGCGCCGGATGGCCGCCCGCCCAGGCCACCTCCATCGGCGCGCTGATGCGGTACTTCGTCATGGGCTCCGCGCTCGGCTCCTTCGCCGGCGGCTTCGTCGACGACGTGAGCGCCTACGACCCCGCCGACTACCCGCACCTCGGACAGGCCCACCTCCTCGCCGAGCAGCAGGAGAAGATCGACGACCGGGCGTTCGAGACCGGGCTGACGGCACTGCTGGACGGGCTCTCCCAGCAGTTCGAGCAGCTGCGCTAGCACGGTTCGGCGGTCGCCGAAGTGTCCGTCGCGCATGCTGGGAGACGTGAGCATCACGGACACCGGGAACGACAGGGACGCACGGGCGCCGGGGCTGGCCGCCCTGGCCGGGCTCCTCGCCGACGAGACGCGGGCCGTCTGTCTGCTGGCGCTGCTCGACGGGCGGGCGTGGACCGCCGGTGAGCTGGCGCGGCACGCGGGCGTGGCCCCGTCGACGCTGAGCGAGCACCTGGGCAAGCTGGTCGCGGGCGGGCTGCTGGCCGAGGAACGGCAGGGGCGGCACCGGTACGTACGGCTCGCCGACACCCGGGTCGCCCAGCTCGTGGAGGACCTGGCCGTCCAGGTCGCCCCGCACCCCGCCCACCGGCCGCGCACCCTGCGGGCCGCGAGCGCCGGATCGGCGATGGCCCGGGGCCGGACCTGCTACGACCACCTCGCCGGCCGGCTCGGCATCGCCGTCACCGACGCGCTCACCGCCCACGGACTGCTGAGCACGGTGGGCGAGTCGGGGGGACGGACCGACGGGGCGGAGGCGGGACCGAGGGCGAGCGGACCGGCCGCACCGGCGTCATCGGCGGGGTCGTCGGCGTCACCGGCGTCACCGGCGTCCAGGGAGCGGGCCACCGGGTTCCTGCTGACCGAGGCCGGGCTGCGGTGGTTCGAGCGCAGTGGCATCGCGCTCGACCGCGCGACCCGCCGGCCGCTCGCCCGCGCCTGCCTCGACTGGACCGAGCGCCGCCCGCATCTGGCGGGCGCGGCGGGCGCGGCCCTGTGCCGGCACGCCCTCGACGCGGGATGGTGCGTGCGGATCGGCTCGGAGCGGGCCGTGAAGGTGACGGCGGCGGGCGAACGCGCGCTGGCCGAGCTGCTGGGCATCGAGGCGCGCACCCTGCGCTGACCCACCCGCACCGCCCGGAGCTGCCGGCCCCGGCCCCGCGTCCGAAATCCGCGAGCCTTCGACCCGTCCCTCTTCCTAGCCTGAGGAGCATGATGAACAGCCCCCGGCGTACCGAACGCCGTACCGAGTTGCTCGCCGCCGGTGCGGCCGCCGTGACCGTCGTGCTGTGGGCCTCGGCCTTCGTGTCGATCCGCAGTGCGGGCGGCGCGTACTCGCCGGGGGCGCTGGCGCTCGGGCGGCTCGCATCCGGGGCGCTGGTGCTGGGGGTCATCTGCGCCGTGCGGCGGGCGGGGTGGCCGCCGAGGGCCGCATGGCGCGGGATCGCCGTGTCGGGCGTGCTGTGGTTCGGCTTCTACATGGTGGTGCTCAACTGGGGTGAGCAGCAGGTGGACGCGGGGACGGCGGCGCTGGTGGTGAACATCGGGCCGATCCTCATCGCCCTGCTCGGCGCACGGCTGCTCGGGGACGAGATGCCGCCGCGGCTGCTGGCGGGGATGGCCGTGTCGTTCGCGGGCGCGGTCGCGGTGGGGCTGTCGATGTCGGGCGAGGGCGGATCGTCGGTGCTCGGGGTGGTGCTGTGTCTGCTCGCCGCCTTCGGTTACGCGGGCGGGGTCGTCGCACAGAAGCCCGCCCTGGGCCGGGCGACCGCGCTCCAGGTGACGACGTTCGGCTGTGTCATCGGGACGGTGGCGTGTCTGCCGTTCGCGGGGCAGCTGGTCCACGAGGCGGCCGACGCGCCGGTCTCCGCGACGCTCAACATGGTCTACCTGGGCGTCTTCCCGACCGCCCTCGCCTTCACCACGTGGGCGTACGCGCTGGCCCGGACGACCGCGAGCCGCATGGGCGCGACCACGTACGCCGTTCCCGCGCTGGTCGTCCTGATGTCGTGGCTGGCACTGGGCGAGGTGCCGGGGCTGCTCACCCTGGCCGGTGGGCTGCTGTGTCTGGCGGGTGTGGCCGTGTCGCGGTCGAGACCGCGTGCGCCGCGCACCCCGTCGGCGCGGGAGCCCGAGGTGACGCGGGGGGCCGAAGCGGCGCAGGGGGCGGAGGCGGGGCAGGACGTTCCGGCGCCTGGGCCCGACCGGGAGATCGGCCCCCGGACGGGTTGAGAGCGCGGGGGCGAGCCGAGGGCGCGAGCGAGCCGAGGGCGCCGGAGCGGGGTCCGTCAGAACATCACCAGCGCCCGCCCTCCCTTGCCCGCCAGCATGTTGTCGAAGGCCCCCGGGATGTCCTCCAGGGCGATGCGCTCCGTCACCAGGGCGCCCAGGTCGAGACGGCCCGCCCGGACGTGGTCGGCGAGGACCGGGAGGTCCTTCGCCGGGTCGCAGTTGCCGTAGACGCAGCCGGCGAGGGTGCGGCCCCAGTGGAAGATCTCCAGGGCGTTGAAGGTGACCTGCTGGTCCTTGCCACCGATGCCGACGACCGTGGTGCGGCCGCCGCGCCGGGTCGACTCCCAGGCCGTCCGGATGGTGACCGCGCGGCCCACGCACTCGACGGCCACGTCGACCCCCTGCTTGCCGGTGAGGGCGCGGATCTCGCGGGCGGTCCCCTCGGAGGCGACCACGTACTCCGTGGCGCCCGCCGCCCGGGCCAGCTCCTCCTTCTCCGGGGAGACGTCGACGGCGACGATCGTCGAGGCGCCGGCGATCCGGGCCGCCTGGAGGGTGGCGAGGCCGACCCCGCCGACACCGAAGACGGCGACCGTCTCGCCGGGGCGGACCCGCGCGGAGTGGTGGATCGCGCCGTAGCCGGTGAGGACGGCGCAGCCGAGGAGGGCCGCGTCGGTGAGCGGGATGCCGTCCGGCAGGGGCAGCACACAGGAGGCCGGGACGACGGTCTCCTCGGCGAAGGCGGCGACGTTCAGCCCGGGGTGGAGGTCCGTGCCGTCCGTCGTGCGGGCGTACACCTCCGCGGCCCCGTTGAGGGCGTTCACGCACAGCCACACCTCGCCGAGCGTGCAGGGGTGGCAACTTCCGCAGGAGGGGGCCCAGTTGAGGATGACACCGGCGCCGGGGGCCAGGTGTTCGACCCCTTCGCCGACGGCGACGACCGTGCCCGCGCCCTCGTGGCCCAGGACCGCGGGGAGCGGCAGCCGCATGGTGCCGTCGGACAGGGACAGGTCGGAGTGACAGACACCGGCGGCGGCGAGCCGGACACGGACCCGGCCGGGGCCGGGGTCCGGAAGGACGATCTCCCTGATCTCCAACGGAGCACCGATGGCGGGGAGTACGGCGGCGCGGACAGCCATGTTCGGTTGACTCCCTTAGAACTGGAGGGACTTGGTCTGGAGGTACTCGGCGAGGCCGTGGGCGCCGAGCTCACGGCCGACACCCGACTGCTTGTAGCCGCCGAACGGCGCGAGCGGGTTGAAGCGGCCGCCGTTGATGTCGACCTGGCCGGTCTCCATCCGCCGGGCGAAGGCCACCGCCTCCGCCTCGTCACCGGCCCAGACGGCGCCCGCGAGCCCGTAGACCGTGCCGTTGGCGATCCCCAGGGCGTCCTCCTCGTCCTCGTAGCGCAGGACGGACAGGACGGGGCCGAAGATCTCCTCCTGGGCGATGGCCATGCCGGGGGTGACGTCGGCGAAGACCGTGGGGCTGACGAAGTAGCCCTGCTCGCGCGGGGACTCGGGGCCGCCCGCGACCAGCCGCGCGCCCTCGGCGACGCCCTTCTCGATGTACCCCCGCACCCGGTCCCGCTGGGCGGCGTTGACGAGGGGGCCGATGCGGTCGGCGTACTTGGCGGCCGCCGCCGCGGCGAGCTCGACCGCTTCGTCGTACCGGTCGCGGTGCACGAGCATCCGGGTCCAGGCGCTGCATGTCTGGCCGGAGTTGGACATCACGTTGGCGACGCCGACGTTGACCGCCCGGCCGAGGTCGGCGCTCGGCAGGATGACGTTGGCGGACTTGCCGCCGAGTTCCAGGGCGACCTTCTTCACGGCCGCGCCCGCCGTCGCCGCGATGCGCCTGCCCACGGCCGTGGAGCCGGTGAAGGACACCAGGTCGACGCCGGGATGTTCGACCAGGGCCTGACCGGCGACCGGACCGAGTCCGGTGACGAGGTTGAGGACGCCCGCCGGGACGCCCGCCTCGTGGGCCGCCTCGGCGAAGAGCTGGGCGGTCAGCGGGGTGTCCTCGGCGGGCTTCAGGACCACCGTGCAGCCCGCGGCGAGGGCCGGGGCGACCTTGGCGACGATCTGGTGCAGCGGGTAGTTCCAGGGGGTGATGGCGCCGACCACGCCGATCGGCTCCTGGAACACGGTCGAGTTGCCGACCTTCTCCTCGAAGGAGTGGGTCGCGGCCAGCTCGGCGTAGGAGCCCGCGACCGCGATCGGCACCGCCGCGTGGACGGCCTGGGAGAAGGCGAGGGGCGAGCCGAGTTCGGCGGTGACCGTCTCGGCGATCTCGTCCTTGCGGGCCGCCAGGACGTCCCGGAGCGCGGCCAGCCGGGCGGCGCGCTCGGCGGGCGGGGTCGCGGCCCAGCCCGGCAGGGCGGCGCGGGCCGCCCGTACGGCGGCGTCGCCGTCGACGGCGTCTCCCGCCGGGACCCGGGCGATCACCTGCTCCGCCACCGGGTCGACGACCTCGATCACGTCCCGGCCCGCGGCCGGGCGCCAGGCGCCGTCGAGATAGATGCCGTCATGTGCCTTCATCGCGTTCCCTTCGGGCGGGCGTCGTCGTCCGCGACCTAAACTAGCGCTGTTAGTTTTCTGGCACCAGAGGACAACGGGTGAAGGACTCGGAACGCGCGGGACACCGGACCGCGGACGCCTCGGGACGCCCCCTCACTCGTCGAGGTCGGGCAGCCGGGCCGGAGCCGGGCTGATGCGCTCGCCGTGCTGGTCGAAGACGAAGAGATGGGCGATGTCGACGAGGAGCGGGACCTGCATCCCGTGCCGGAGGTCGAAGTCGGGGGTGGTGCGCACGACGAGGTCGCCGAGGGGGCGGGCCTCCGGGGACGCGGGCGGCCCCTCCTGCGCCGCCGGCTCGTCCAGTACGTCGACCGCGCCGGTCCGCAGTCCGCCCGCGCCCTTGCGCAGCCGGTCCAGCACCCCGCCCTCGCGGCGGCGCCGCCGGGGCGGCCGCCGGCCGGGGCGGGGCGCCTCCAGCTCCGGCACGACCGCGAGCCGGGAGCCGGTGTTGAAGTGGACGAGCACCTCGTGACCCTGGAACTCCACGTGCTCCACCAGGCCGGTGATGTGGGTCTCGCCGGGCCGGGCGTCGGCGGGCGTGGCGATACGGACCGCCTCCGAGCGCAGCCCGACGATCACCTCCCGGCCCTGCTGCACCCGCAGCAGCTTGTGGTCCAGGGAGTGGGGCTCCGGCAGCCGCAGCGCCTGCTTGCCCAGGTTGATCGTCATGGCTCCGTCGAGCGGGGCGCGGACCAGACCGCGCAGCAGGTTGATGCGCGGGGTGCCGATGAACGCGGCGACGAAGATGTTGCGCGGCAGGGCGTAGACGGACCGCGGGGTGCCCACCTGCTGGAGGACTCCGCCGCGCAGCACGGCGACCCGGTCGCCGAGCGACATGGCCTCGGACTGGTCGTGCGTGACGTAGACCGTGGTGACGCCCAGATGCCGGGTCAGCTTGGATATCTCGGCCCGCAGATGGTTGCGGAGCTTGGCGTCGAGGTTGGACAGCGGCTCGTCCATCAGGAAGGCCGAGGGGTGCCGGGCGATGGCCCGGCCCATGGCGACGCGCTGGCGTTCGCCGCCGGAGAGCTGGCCGGGGAAGCGGTCGAGCAGGTCCTCGATGCCGAGCATCCGGGCGGTGGCGTCCACGCGGGGGGCCGGGTCGGCGCCGGGGGCCTCGATGCGCAGCGGGAAGCCGATGTTGTCGCGGCCGGTCATGTTCGGGTAGAGCGCGAAGTTCTGGAAGACCATCGCGATGTCCCGCTCCGAGGGCGCCAGGTCGTTGGCGTACTCGCCGTCGAGCCGTAACTCGCCCTCGGTGATGTGCTCCAGGCCGGCGATCATGCGGAGCACGGTGGACTTGCCGCAGCCGGAGGGGCCGAGCAGGACCAGGAACTCGCCGGGCGCGATGTCCAGCGACAGCCGGTCCACGACCCGGACGCCTCGGGTGTGGACCTTGCTGACGTCGTGCAACGAGATGGCGCGTGTCATGAGAAGTGTCCCCGGGGACTCGTGTGCCGGGCCGGCCCGGCCGGTGCTCCGTTGTCCGACCCGCCCCGTGCGGGTCGAACGGGGCTTGTGAGTCACGGAAGTTAACGGACTGTGCGCGCCCGGGGGAAGAGACATGCCCGGATCGGACTCCGCCGTCCGACTGGTGAGAAACCGGACTGCCTGGTTCAGCGGCCGTCGGCCCCGCGACCGGGGACCCCGGCGCGGCCCCGGCCGGGGTCAGCGGGTCGCCGTCAGATGGGCGAAGACGACGACGTTGCTGGTGTATCCGGTCGCGTGCCGGAAAAGGCCCCCGCAGGTGAGAATGCGCAGCTCGGGGCGGCGGGTCGGGCCGTACACCTCCTTGTCGGGGAAGGTGGCCTTGTCGAAGACGCGCACCCGGTCCACGGTGTAGACGGCCGTGCGGCCGTCGGCGCGCCGGGCCTCGATCCGGGCACCCCGGGCCACGCGCGCCAGGCCCGCGAAAACCGCCGGGCCGGTCTTGGTGTCGCGGTGGCCCACGGCGATGGCGGCGCCCCGCTCCCCGGGGGTGGGGCCGCCCGCGTACCAGCCCACCAGCTTCGGCCGGTCGAGCGGGGGTGTCCCGAGGTGCCGGTCCGGGCCGAGCCGGAGCGGGACGATCGGCGCGTCGATGCCCAGGGAGGGCACGCGCAGGGTGGTCGCCGGGGACCGGGGCAGCGGGCGGGGCGGGGGTCCCGGGCTCTTCGACGCCTTCTTCCCCGCCGAGCGGCCCTTGTCGGAATCGCCCCCGGGGGCCGGGGCGGCCTGCGCCCCGCCGGACGCCACCTCCCCGGCCCGGGCCGCCGTGGCCGGGCCGTCGTGCCCCCCGCACCGGACTCCGACCGTCACCAGGACGACCGCGAGCACGGCCGTCCTGGTGAGGCGGTAGGCGCGGGTCCGGTGCCAGGGCCTGCGTACGCGCCTACGCGGCACCATGGGTGCGCCGGCGGATCAGGCGGAAGTAGGCGACTCCACCGACGGCCACCAGTCCGACGGCCGCGGCTCCGGCCAGCGGGGTGAAGGCCTGCGTGGTGTCGGCGAGACCGCCGCCGCCCGCGTGCACGCCGCCCTCCGGACCGCCCTTCTCGCCGCTCCAGGCGGAGCCGCCCTGCGTTCCGCCTTCCCGCCCGCCGGCGCCCTGCGAGGTGCCGTTCTGGCCACCGCCGTTCTGCGTGGTGCCGTTCTGGCCACCGCCGTTCTGGCCGCCGCCGGCCTGGCCGTCAGGTCCGCCGACTTCGCGGCCGTCGTCCGTGATCGGCCGGTTCGGGCTGCCGTTCCCCTCGCGCTGGCCCTCAGGGCAGTTGATCTTGAAGACCTTCACCTTGGGCGAGGGAACCGGGACATCCCCGGGGATGGTCCACTCGAGCGTGTACGACCCCTCGGCCAGCCCCAGGGTGTCGGTGTGCCCGGCACCCTGGGTCAGGGTGATGTTGCCGGTGACGGTTGCGGTGTCGGGGGCCGGGGGCCGCGCCTTGATGGTGTACCCGACGGAGGGCAGCTCGCCGAAGTTGGCGGCGTCGAGGTAGAAGCGGCAGGCCACGGGGTCGTCCTTGGAGACGCCCGGGGGGACATGCTCGCGGTGGATCCTGATGTCACCGGCTTCCCCGACGGCCATGGCGGACGGTGCCGAGAGGCAGGTGAACCCCGCCGCGGCGAGCACCGTGAGGGCCGTGGCGCCGAGGCGGGAGCCGAGGGCGGACGGGAGCGTCGAGCTGGACATGCGCATTCCTCCGAGTCAGGACGATTTTCATACAAATCGCTCTTGCACCTGACTCTCTTTCACATCGACGCCCACGACTGTGGGAGCGCCGCCCGACGCGCCGTCAGACATCGCTCGACCGGCGCAACCCCGATCCGGACCGGCGCCGCCGGGGCACGGCCGCCTCCACCCGCGCGTCCCCGCGCGACCGCACCGCCACCCCCGACGACACCAGCAACAGCACCCCCAGCATCACGAACGGCGCGGCCACCCCCGCGACCCCGGCCACCAGCCCCGCGGCGGCGGGCGCGGCGACCTGGCCCAGCCGGTTGCCGGTGAGGCGCAGCGCGAGCGCGGTGGAACGGGCGCCGTCGGGCGCCGCCTGGACGACGGTCGTCATGGACAGCGGCTGCCCGACGCCGAGGCAGAAGCCGAGCAACGCGAGGATCGCGCCCAGTCCCCAGACCGGCACCGGCAGCGCGATCCCGGCGCACAGCAGCGCCGCCAGCAGACAGGTCACGGTGAGCAGCAGGGTCCGGCCGAGCAGCCGCAACAGGGGGGTGAGGACGAGCCGGCAGGCGATGGAGGCCGCCGCGCGGACGCTGAGCAGGACGCCGATGACGGACGGCGCGATGCCCCGGTGTTCGCCGACCACCGGCAGATAGGCGGTGAGGATGTCGGTCGCGGACAGCACGGACAGGCTGATGAGGATGCCGGCGGGGACGCCCCGGGCGTTCAGGATGCGGCCGACGGGGACGCGTTCGCCTTGCTCCGCACGGGACTTGGGCGTGCTGTCGCGGTGCTCGATGCGCCACAGCGAGGTGAACGCGACCGCGCAGCCGGCGCCCGCGACCAGCAGGGCGAGTGCGCTGCTGTCCGCCATGTCGCCACCGCCGATCAGCGCGCCGGCCGCGATCGGGCCGACCAGCTGGCCGAGGGAGGCGCCGATGGTGAAGTGGCCGAAGTTGCGGTCCTGTTCGTGCGGCGCGGACTGGCGGGCGACGAGCGACTGGGAGCCGATGACGAAGCAGAGATGACCGAGGCCCATCACCCCGCTCCACAGGGCCATCGTCCCAAGGGAGCCGGCGACTCCGCTCAGCACACAGCCGCCGGATATGAGGACCACTCCGACCGGCAGCAGCGGCGCGCAGCGGCCGTGGTCGGTGCGGCGGCCGAGCGGTACGGCGGCGAAGAGCGGCAGCAGCGCGTACACCCCCGCGATGACGCCGATCGCCCGCTCGTCCGCGCCCAGCGCGAGGGCCCGGTAGGAGACGGCGGGCCGGGCCATCGACACCGCCCCCTGCGCGAAGCCGAAGGCGATGACGAGACGGAGCAGCCAGCCGCGATTCCTGCCGGGCCTCACAAGTTCCTCCACGGTCGGCTCAGATGATCCCGAACAGGATGCCCGCGCCGAGGATCGCCAGGCAGGTCAGGGCGGCCCACTTGACCACGAACCGCGTGTGGTCGCCGAACTCGACCTTCGCCATGCCGACGAGGACGTAGACGGCCGGGACGAGCGGGCTCGACATGTGCAGGGGCTGTCCGACGAGCGAGGCGCGGGCCATCTCCAGCGGCGAGACGCCGTGCGCCGCGCCGGCCTCGGCGAGGACGGGCAGGACGCCGAAGTAGAAGCCGTCGTTCGACATGAAGTAGGTGAGCGGCAGGCTCAGGACGCCGGTGACGAGGGCCATGTGCGGACCCATGCCCGCGGGGATGACGTCCACCATCCACGTGGCCATGTGGTCGACCATGCCGGTGCCCTGGAGGACGCCGGTGAAGACGGCGGCGGCGAAGACCATGCCGGAGACGTTGAGGACGTTGTCGGCGTGGGCGGCGAGGCGGGCCTTCTGGTCCGGGATGTGCGGGAAGTTGACGCTGAGGGCGAGCGCGGCGCCGAGCAGGAACAGCACCGGGATCGGCAGCCACTCCATGATCATGGAGGTGAGCAGCGTGACCGTGAGCAGCGCGTTGAACCAGTACAGCTTGGGGCGCAGGGTGGCCCGGTGCGGGTCGAGGCCCTGGAAGTCGTCGTCCTCGTCGTCCTCGTCGCCCGGCACGGCAGCGGCGGCCGCATCGGCGCCGGAACCGGAACCGGAACCGGAGCCGGAGCCCGATCCGGAACCGCCCTTGCGGAGGGAGGTCTTGCCGTCGCCGGAGCCGCCGGCGCCCACCAGGACCGTCTCGGTCTGCTTCTCCTCGACCAGCACCTCGTCCAGCGTCAGCGTGCCGAGCCGGGCGCGCTCACGGCGGCCGAGCACGTAGGAGAGGGCGATGACGAAGAGCAGGCCCACGGCCAGGGCCGGGATCATCGGCACGAAGATGTCGCTGGCGTCGAGCTTCAGCGCGGTGGCGGCACGGGCGGTCGGGCCGCCCCAGGGCAGCGTGTTCATCACGCCGTTGGCCATCGCCGCGACACCGGTCATCACGACCAGGCTCATCTTCAGGCGCTTGTACAGCGGGTACATCGCCGAGACGGTGATCATGAAGGTGGTGGAGCCGTCGCCGTCCAGGGAGACGATCGCGGCGAGCAGCGCCGTACCGACGACGATGCGGAGCGGGTCGGCCTTGCAGAACTTCAGGATGCCCCGAACGATCGGGTCGAAGAGGCCGACGTCGATCATCACACCGAAGTAGACGATCGCGAACATGAGCATCGCCGCCGTGGGGGCGAGGCTGGTGACGCCGTCGATGACGTAGTCACCGAGCTTGGCGCCCTTCCCGACGAAGACGCAGAACAGTGCCGGGATCAACACGAGCGCCGCGATCGGCGACATCTTCTTCAGCATGATCAGGACCAGGAAGGTCGCGATCATGGCGAAGCCGAGGATGGTCAACATGAGTGGATACCTAACGTTCGCCCTTGAACATCCCACCTGGGGGTCGGCGGTGGGTTGACGTTAGGTCCGTTCAAACGGTGTTAACAAGACGTTGACGTGCGAGCAATAAGCGCAAAACTCCAGGTCACAGCTTTGCTCAGCTCAGCGGGCCGTTACGGGGGCAAGTTCCACCGGTATGCCGTTGAGAACGGCGTTGCCCGAGAGCGGGTCCAGCAGGCTGCCGTCGAGGAGCTGGTTGACGTTGACGCCGGGGTCGGTGGCGGCATGGCTGAGGCGGGTGCCGGGGCGGTCGTGGCCCCAGCCGTGCGGCAGGCTGACGACGCCCCGGCGCACGCCGTCGGTGACCTCGGCCGGTGCGGTCACCTCTCCCCCGGCGCCCTTCACCCGTACCGGCTCGCCGTCCCGCACGCCGAGCCGTTCGGCGTCCTCGGGGTGGATGTGCAGGGTGCAGCGGTTGGTGCCGCCGGTGAGCGCGGGGACGTTGTGCATCCAGCTGTTGTTGGACCGCAGATGCCGCCGCCCCACCAGGACGAGTTCGTCGGGCCGTCGCTTCAGCCCCTCCCGCAGCCGCGGGAGATCGTCGACGATCGGCTGCGGCAGCAGTTCGATCCGTCCGGTGCGCGTCTTCAGCGGCTGGGGCAGGCGGGGGCGCAGCGGCCCGAGGTCGATGCCGTGCGGGTGGGCGAGCAGCCGGGCGAGGCCGAGTCCGTCCGGGCGGGTGCCGAAGCCGTCGCCGTAGGGGCCGAGGCGCAGCATCATGTCGAGCCGTCGCTCGGGACCGGTCTCGCCGGTGAGCTGTGCCGCGAGCTCGTGCGGGTCGCGGCCGTGCACGGGCGAGTGCGGCTCCTTCACCGCCTTGCCGAGGGTCTGGCCGATGACCAGGTCGTCCACGGCGGACGGATCGGCGCCGTGCATGCCGGTGGCGGCCAGGGTCAGCCGGGCGAGGATCTCCGTCTCGGCCATCCGGCCGGGCTCGAGCGGGACCGCCGGGCGGCTGTAGCGGACCTGGTTGCGCACGGCGAGGGTGTTGAAGGCGAAGTCGTGGTGCGGGCTCTGCGAGGGCGGCGGCGGGGGCAGCACCACGTCGGCGTGGCGGGAGGTCTCGTTCAGGTAGGGGTCGACGCTGACCATGAAGTCGAGGGAGTCGAGCGCCTTGTCGAGCCGGTCGCCGTCCGGGGCGGACAGGACGGGGTTGGCGGCCACGGCGACGAGCGCGCGGATCGGCTCGCCCTGCGCCGTAGCGGTGTCGATCTCCTCGGCGAGCGCCGACAGCGGCAGCTCGCCCTTGGCCTCCGGGTGCCGGCTCACCCGGGAGTGCCAGCGCGCGAGTCGGAAGCCGTGGCCGGGGCCGGCCGGCCGGGGTGTGCGGTCGGTGGCGGCCTGCGGGAAGAGGGCGCCGCCGGGCCGGTCCAGGTTGCCGGTGAGGATGTTGAGGATGTCGACGAGCCAGCTGGCGAGGGTGCCGTAGGGGACCGTGCAGCTGCCGATGCGGCCGTAGACGGCGGCGGTGGGGGCGGCGGCGAGTTCGCGGGCCAGGGTGCGGATGAGCGAGGCGTCCACGTCACAGGCGGCGCTCACCGCTTCGGGGGTGAAGTCCTTCACCGCTTGGGCGAGTTCCTCGAGGCCCTCGAGGTGCGGGGCCGACTCGCCGGGACCCACCAGGAGTTCCTCGAAGAGCACCTGGGCCATCGCGGCGAGGAGCAGCGCGTCCGTGCCCGGCCGGATCGGGATGTGCCGGTCGGCGAGTTTCGCGGTGCGGGTGCGGCGCGGGTCGATGACGGTGAGGGTGCCGCCGCGGGCCTTGAGCGCCTTGAGTTTGCCGGGGAAGTCGGCGGCCGTGCACAGACTCCCGTTGGACTCCAGCGGGTTGGCACCGATGAGCAGGAGATGGTCGGTGTGGTCCAGGTCCGGCACGGGGATCGCGTTGGCGTCGCCGTACAGCAGGCCGCTGGAGACGTGCTTGGGCATCTGGTCGACCGTGGAGGCGGTGAAGAGGCTGCGGGTGCCGAGGCCGGCGATCAGCACGGTCGGGTAGAGCGCGCCCGCCATGGTGTGCACGTTGGGGTTGCCGAGGACGACTCCGACGGAGTTCGCCCCGTACCGCTCGACGACCGGCCGGATCCCGGCGGCCACGGCGTCGAACGCCTCCTCCCAGGTGGCTTCGCGCAGCTCGCCGTCCCGGCGCACCAAAGGCGTCCGCAGCCGGTCGGGGTCGCCGTCGACGGCACCGAAGGAGGCGCCCTTGGGGCAGATGAAGCCCTTGCTGAAGACGTCCTCCCGGTCGCCGCGGGCGCCGGTGACCTCCGTCCCCTCGATGGTGAGCGTCAGCCCGCAGGTGGCCTCGCACAACGGGCAGATTCGCAGGGCGGTGCGGGACACGGGTCCTCCTGAAGCGTGGCGGCAGCGATGACGCACGGGCTGCCACCGAGCATACCGACCGGTATGAACGGAGGGGAGGGGTCTCGGGGTGACGGCGCAAACTCGCGAGCGGCTCGTTCCGGCACCCGTGCCGGACGGCTCAGTCCAGGGTCCTCGCCAGATACGCCCGCAGCAGCTCGCGCGTCTCGTCGATCACCTTCGGATCGCCCTCCGGATCCACCCGGAAGGCCAGCTGGACGAGGGTGTCCGCGGTCTCCACGGCGATCAGGAAGGTGCGGCGCAGGTCGTCGTCGGGCTCGCGGACGAGATAGTCGGAGAGCAGGTCGGTGAGGCGGTCGGCGACCCGGTGGTTGGGTTCCGCGTGCCGGGCGCCGACCGGGATCTGGTTGCCGAAGTCGACGAGGGAGAACCCGGGAGCGGTGTGCTTCATGGCCAGGTACTCGTCGAGCACGGCGTCCATGGCGGCCCGCCAGTCACCCCGGCGCGCGCCCTTCAGCCGCTCGGTGACGCGCTCGGAGTAGCGCTCGAGGTTGCGCTGCGCCAACGCGTCGGCCATCTGCCGCTTGTTGCCGAAGAAGCGGTAGACGGAGCCGATGGGGACGCCGGCGCGCTCGGCGACGGCCCGGGTACTCAGGCCGTCGTAGCCGACCTCGTCCAGCAGGTCGGCGCAGGCGTCGAGGATTCTGGTCAGCCGTTCGGCGCTGCGCCGCTGCACGGGCGCACGACGGAGCGATGTCGCTTGGGGCACGGAGCTCATGATGCCTTTCCGTCGCGGCGGGGTGAACCTCACCCCTCGGTACGGAGAAAGATGCCTGATGCACTCAACGGGGACCCGCCGGGGGAGGACGCTCAGGACGAGGGCTCCGACGCCGTGATGTACGCCGTGCTCTCCACCGCCTTGCCGTCCACCGCCCACACCGTGCCGTCGTCCGCGCACAGCCGGGCGGTGACCTGATGGGTGCCGTGCGGCAGGTAGCCGGCCGGGATGCGGTAGGACGGGGTGCGCAGGTCGGCGACCGGCTGGTCGTCCACGTAGAGCCGGGCGGCGCCGCGGCCGTGGGCCACCCCCGCCTTCGCCGCGGTGGGCGTGAACCGGAAGTTCTCCACCTTCAGGCGGACGTCCCAGCTCCCGTCCGCCTCGGGCTCCACCTCGACACCGACCTCGGGTGCCCCCTTCTTCTCCACCTCGCGGTAGTGCCGCCCTTCGTCGTCCGTGTCCTTCAGGACCTTGCCCACCGGCGAGGGGGAGACCGACGCCGCGGTCGACGCGTCCCCCCGCTCATGGGCGTCACCGGTGCCGCAGCCCGTGGATCCGGCCAGCAGCAGGACACAGACCGCGGGCACGGCGAGGCTTCCGCGCGTCCACGACATGCGGGGGAGCGTAGAACAACGGACCGACACGCGGGATCCCCCTGGAGTCTGGTTCCGGCCGTCTTGATCGTCCTCCAGGAGGAGGACCGGCGCACCTCTTGCGCCGGGGAAATCGCAATCCTACGGTGATGCATAGGAATCAGCAGGCGCACCCGCGGGGCGCCGGAGGGAGCGATCATGAGCAGCGGGGACGCACGCAAGACGGCCGAGGGCCTGACCTATCTCTGCGGGTTCGGCAACGAGCACGCCTCCGAGGCCGTGCCCGGGGCCCTGCCCGACGGCCGGAACTCGCCGCAGCGCGCGCCCCTCGGCCTGTACGCGGAACAGCTCAGCGGTACGGCGTTCACCGAGCCGCGCGCCCACAACCGCCGCTCGTGGCTCTACCGGATCCGCCCGTCGGCCGCGCACCCGGCGTTCACCCGCGTGGACGACGGCGCGCTGCGCACCGGCCCCTTCACCGAGACCGTCCCCGATCCGAACCGGCTGCGCTGGGACCCGCTGCCCGAGCCGCCGGCCGGCACGGACCTGCTGGCCGGCCTGTGGACCCTCGGCGGCAACGGCGACGTCACCCAGCGCACCGGCATGGCCGTGCACCTGTACCACGCGAACGCCTCCATGGAACGCGTGTTCAGCGACGCCGACGGCGAGCTGCTGATCGTCCCCGAGCAGGGCGGACTGCTGCTGCGCACGGAGTTCGGGCAGCTGCACGCCGAGCCCGGCGAGGTGGCGCTGATCCCGCGTGGGGTCCGCTTCCGCGTCGACCTGCTGGACGCCTCCGCCCGCGGCTACGTCTGCGAGAACTACGGCGCCCCCTTCCGCCTCCCCGACCTCGGCCCGATCGGCGCCAACGGCCTCGCCAACCCCCGCGACTTCCGCGCGCCCGTCGCCGCGTACGAGGACGTCGAGGGTCCGGTGGAGGTGGTCAACAAGTACTGCGGCCACCTCTGGAGCGCGACGTACGACCACTCCCCGCTCGACGTGGTCGCCTGGCACGGCAACCACGTGCCGTACGTCTACGACCTGCGCCGCTTCAACGTCATCGGGACCATCTCCTACGACCACCCGGACCCGTCGATCTTCACGGTGCTGACCGCCCCGTCCGACACCCCCGGTCTGGCCGGCGTCGACTTCGTGGTCTTCGCCCCGCGCTGGCTGGTCGGCGAGGACACCTTCCGGCCGCCGTACTTCCACCGGAACGTGATGAGCGAGTACATGGGCCTGATCGAGGGCGCGTACGACGCCAAGACGGCCGGAAAGGGCGGCTTCGTGCCGGGCGGCGGTTCGCTGCACAACATGATGTCGGCGCACGGCCCGGACCGGGAGACCTTCGACCGGGCGAGCGCCGCCGAGCTGGGGCCGCAGAAGATCGACGACGGGCTGGCGTTCATGTTCGAGACCCGCTGGCCGATCGCCCTCACCCCGCACGCGACCCGGGCGGACCACCTCCAGCAGCGCTACGACGACGTCTGGCAGGGCCTCGAACGCCACTTCCGTCCGTCAGCCGGAACGTCCGACGGAACATTGCACTGAACGATGCCGACCGGTACGGATAGCCCGTGACCTCCTTCGCGCCCGACTCGATCGTCCTCACCCGAAAGCTGCCGCTCTGGTACCAGGTGTCGCAGTCGCTGCGCGCCTCGATACTCGGCCGCTCGCCGCAGGACCCGCTCCGACTGCCCACCGAGGAGCAGTTGGCGGGTCACTACGGGGTGAGCGTGCTGACCATGCGGCAGGCACTGAAGGAACTGGAGGACGAGGGGCTGATCAGCCGCCACCGCCGACGGGGCACGTTCATCGAGCCGAGCGCGCGACGGGGCGCCCCGGTCCGGCTCCTCGGCTCGGTCGACGCGATCGTGGCCCAGCAGTCCGCGATGACGACGGAACTCCTCGACCACGGCCGTACGTCCGTCCCCGCCGAGGTCGCCGAGCACTTCCCGGACCTGGCCGAGGTGGCGACCTACCACCGGCTGCGCAGCGACGAGAACACGGGTGAGCCGACCAACCACGCCCGCAACTACGTCCGTCCCGAGATCGCCGCCCGGATCGACCCCGAGGACCTGGTCCGCCGGCCCATGACGAAGGTGCTGCGGGACCTCACGGGCGTGGACATCGGCCGGATCACGGACACGGTCGAGGCCCGGCTGGCGGACCCGGAGACCGCCCAGCTGCTCCGGGTCCCGCTGCTCAGCCCGATCCTGCACTACACGGGCGTCATCTACGACACCGGCGGACAGGTCCTCGACGTGGCCGTCATCCACTACCGGGGCGACCGTTTCTCCTTCACGGTCTCCCTCGACGCGACGTGACCGGCCACGGGCGACCCGTCGTACGATGCCCAGCGTGACGCCCGACGACGCTCCGCCGCTGGCGGACCTCATGCCGTGGTCCGTCGCACCGCCGCGGCTCGGCCGGGGGTGGCCGACGGACCCCGACCCGGCTTCCCTGAAAGCCCGCTGGGACACCCTGGTGAAGACCGAGGGCCCGGGCCGCGAGGCCCTGTTCGAGCCGACCCGCTCACGCACCCTGCACACGGCGGTCGGGCAGCTGCCCGGGCACCTCGGCGGCACCGAGAGACTCGTCCGCGCCTCGGGCCCCTGCCCCGAGCCGGTGCGGGTGCTGACCGGGCCCTTCGACGAGCACTGGCTCATCCCCGACCACCGGCTGATCGACGCGGCCCGCCCGGAGCTGTGGCGGGTGGCGGACGAGCACCAGGTCTTCGTCGTGGAGACGCCGCCCCCGCCGGGCCCGCCGCTGCTCGCGACCGCCCTGATCCCGCTGGCGCGCCCCGGCCGGATCCGCCCGCTGTACCGGCGCCCCGGCGGCGTGGAACCCAACCTGGCGCCGGGCCTGCTGGAGCACCTCGGCCACTCCCGAGATCCGGTGGACTTCCTGGCCTGGACCCTGACCGCCGTCCGCCCCGATCTCACCGTCCCGCTCACCCGGGACCCCGGGCTCTGGGCCCGGGGCGTGGAACTGGGCCGCCGCGCCCTGTGGCTGCTCCGCCGCGACGGCGACCGCCCCCGGCTCCCGGGCGGCCGCCGCCCCTACGTCCGCGCCCCGCTGCCCGGCCGGCCCCTGACGCTGCACTACGACCGCGACGAGGAGACCCTGCACCTCGACGGCGGCCGGGTCTCCCCGGTCCCGCCCGCGGCCTGGGACTTCACGGCGGGCGGGGTCCGCGTCCTGGAGCAGTGGTTCGCGGCCCGGACGGCGGAGCCCGGCCCGGGCACCCTGGCCGCGATCCGCCCGACGACCTGGCCGCAGGCCTGGACCTCCGAACTCCTCGAACTGATCACGGTGTTGGCGCTGTTCGCGGAAGCGCGCGCCCAGCAGGAGGAGTTGACGGTGCCGGACACGATCACCGCGAAGGAGCTGCGCGCGGCGGGCGTCCTGCCGGTCCCCGACCGGGTCCGGCACCCGGCGACGGTCCTCGACCACCACGAGGAGGGCCCGGAGGGCCAGTTCGCCCTGCTCTAGCATCCACCCCATGGACCAGAGCCCCCCGCCGCTGCCGCCGCCCCTGGAGGGCCTCACCGTCGTCGCCGTCGAGCAGGCGGTCGCGGCCCCGTTCGCCACCCGCCAGCTCGCCGATCTCGGCGCCCGGGTGATCAAGGTCGAGCGGATCGACGGCGGTGACTTCGCCCGCGGCTACGACACGGCCGCCGCCGGCCTCGCCTCGCACTTCGTGTGGTGCAACCGGGGCAAGGAGTCCATCGCGCTGGACCTCAAGGACCCACGCGGCCTGGACGTCGTACGGCGGCTGATCGCCGACGCGGACGTGTTCGTGCAGAACCTCGCGCAGGGGGCGGCGGCCCGGCTGGGTCTGGACGCGGCCACCCTGTGCGCGGCGCATCCGCGGCTGGTCGCCGTCGACATCTCCGGGTACGGCGCGAGCGGGCCGTACGCGGACAAGCGGGCGTACGACATGCTCGTGCAGTGCGAGGCGGGCCTGGTGTCGGTGACCGGGACGCCCGAGCAGCCGGTGAAGGCGGGGATCCCGGCGGCGGACATCGCCGCGGCCATGTACGCCTTCTCCGGCGTGCTGGCGGCGCTGGTGCGGCGCGGCACGACCGGGCGGGGCGGTCCGGTGGAGGTGTCGATGCTGGAGGCGCTCGCGGAGTGGATGGGGCATCCGCTGCACCACACGATGCACGGCGGCGCCGCCCCGGCCCGCACCGGCCTCGCGCACGCGGTGATCGCGCCCTACGACGCCTACCCCACCGCCGACGGCGGACGGGTGCTGCTGTCCGTGCAGAACGACCGGGAGTGGCGACGGCTGGCCGAACAGGTCCTCGGCCGGCCCGACGCGGGGACGGATCCCGCGTACGCGACGAACGCGGCACGGGTGGTGAACCGGGAGCGCACGGACGCGCTGGTGGCCGGAGCACTGGGCGCCCTGGACGCCGACGAGGCACTCGCGCGGCTGGAGGGCGCGGGCATCGCCTGCGCACGCCTGAGGGATCTGCACGAGCTGGCGGAGCATCCGCAGCTGGCGGCCCGTGAGCGGTGGCGGGAGGTGGGGACGCCGGTCGGACCGCTGCGGGCACTGCTGCCCCCGATCACGCTGCCGGGCGGGGCGGAGGCACTGATGGGAGACGTGCCCGCGCTCGGGGAACACACCGAAGCGCTGCTGCGTGCCGTGGGGATGACGGACGAGGAGATCGCAGCGCTGCGCCGGGACGGTGTGGCCGCCTGAGCGCGGGACTCAGTACGTGAGGACGCGCCGGCCGGTCAGTGCTTGTTGCCTCCGAACAGTGACCGCCGCAGTCGGCGCAGCGGCGCGAAGAGCGAGACGCGGCTCACCCGTGCCCGCGCCGTCTTGGGGCCGTGGCCACGCGCGGGTTCACGCGCGGTCAGCTCCCGCATGAGCGAGGTCGCCTCGAGCGTCTCGCGCTGCGGTATGGCGGGGCCCGCCCGCCCCCCGAGATGGCGGTCGGGGCGCGGACTGGGCGCCCCGCTCCCCCCGGGGGGCGGCGGGACCCCCCCCCCCCGTGGCTCGCTTTCTCTTTCCTGTGTGCCCGCGCCGTCTTGGGGCCGTGGCCACGCGCGGGTTCACGCGCGGTCAGCTCCCGCATGAGCGAGGTCGCCTCGAGCGTCTCGCGCTGCGGTGGGGCGGGGCCCGCCAGCACCGAGAGATGGCGGTCGAGGCGCGAACTGGTCGCACTGCTCCCGCAGGTGATCGCAGGGACCCGCGCCCTGCTGTGCATCGTTATCTGTTCCATGTCACTCCCCACCCGTACGAGTCCACCCGGCCCGGGCAGGGTAACCCTATCGCCCCGTCGAGGCACACGTGTATCGAGCTCACAGGATTCACCTTCCCCGTAAGGGGGTTGACGACGCCTCTCCGATCACTCTCCGAATCCAACCGATTTCAGGGTGAGTTGGACAACTGGCTGTGTAGTGGGCTGTGGTGATCCCCCGTCGGGTTCGACGGTCACAGCGAGTGATGTCGCGACCTTGTCGAGACCGGTGGCGACCAAGGGCGTGTCGCCGTCGAAGAGCCCGAGGGAGCGCGGTTGCGCGTCGGGGCGCATGAGCCACAGCTGATGCACCTGTCCGGTGGGCAGCTCGCCGTATCCGCTCAGGGTGACGATCGCCTCCCCCTCCCCGGCGGAGGCGATCACTCCGATACTGCGGCCCTGCGCGTCCTTCCCGGTGCTCGCCAGCGCGTCGGGAGCTGCGAGAACGTGGGCGATGTCACGCGCACGGTCGCGCTCGGCGTTCAGTTCGTCCTGGGCACGGCCCGCCTGCACGGCGAAGAGCGAGGCGACGACGAGGGCCGCCGCGGCGGTGGCCGTGGCGAACGGCACGAACAGCGGGCGGCGCGCGCGGGGCGCACGGGAGCGTCCCGGCGGCGGCTGCGTGCCCCAGACGTGCGGCGGCAGTTGGGGCGCGCGCTCCCTCGCCGGCGCGCGGGAGGACTCCTGCGGCGTTCTCTGCACGGCCGCCAGCACCCGGCTGCGCAGGTGGGGCGGTGGCTGCGCGGCCTGGGACCAGGCGAGCCGGACGGCGTCCTCGGCCAGCGCCCGCACCTCGGCGGCGCAGCGGTCGCAGCCCGTCAGATGCTTCTCGAAGCGGCGGCGTTCGTCGGGTTCGAGGGCGTCGAGCGCGTAGGGGGCGGCCAGCGAGTGCAGGTCCTCGCGTCGGAACAGGCCGAGCACACTCATGCGGCACCTCCCAGGCAGTCGCGCAGCCGCGTGAGTCCGTCACGCATCCGGGTCTTCACCGTGCCCAGCGGCAGCGACAGCCGGTCGGCCACTTCACGGTACGTGTAGCCGTCGTAGTAGGCGAGGGTGACGGACTGACGCTGGAGCGCCGTCAGCCGGTCGAGGCAGCGGCGGACCAACTGGCGTTCCAGGCCCGCCTCGACCTCCTCGGCCACCTGGTCGAAGGCCGGGTCGTGATAGCGCGACGCCTCGCGCTGCTCGCGGTCCACGGCCGCACGGGCGCTGCGCACCCGGTCGACGGCGCGGCGGTGCGCGAGGGTGAGGATCCAGGAGAGGGCGCTGCCGCGGTTCGGGTCGAACCGGCCGGCCGAGCGCCAGGCCTCCAGGAGCACCTCCTGGGCGACCTCCTCCGACTGCGCGGGATCCCTGACGACCCGGCGTACGAGCCCGAACACCGGCCCCGACACCAGTCCGTAGAGCTGTTCGAATGCGCGCTGGTCGCCCCCAGCCACGAGCACCAGTAGCTCGTCCGCCTCCATGCGGTCCCCCTCCCTGCGGCCGCCACACCCGGGCCGCCCCGTCACACCAGGCATTCGCAACGAACACACCTCCGGATGGGGGGTACGTATCGAAGCGCCGAAAACGCGGGTGAGCAGGAAAGAAAAAGTTTTTTGGATTCGACCAATCCGAACCCACCCCCCGCTCCGTATCTCTGTCCGTCAGGCAACTTGGCACAGAGGACGGACGGCATGACAGCTTTCTCCAGGAGCGGCAACGGACGCAGGAGCGTCGCGACCCTCGTCTGCGGTGCGTTGGCCGCCGGGGGGCTCGCAGCCGCCGGCGTGGCCACGCTGGTGCCGGGGGCGGCCTACGCCTCCAGCCACCGCGAGGCCCCCCTCATCTCGGGCACCCCGCAGTACGACAACACCGACGTGTACGCCTTCGTCAGCCCGGACCACCCGGACACGACGACGATCGTCGCGAACTGGATCCCCTTCGAGGAGCCGGCCGGCGGTCCCAACTTCTTCCCGTTCGCCGAGGACGCCCAGTACGACCTGCACATCGACAACAACGGTGACGCGAAGGAGGATCTGACCTTCCGCTACACCTTCAAGACGCACGTGAAGAACAAGAAGACGTTCCTCTACAACACGGGTGTCGTCGAGAGCCTGGACGACGCCGACCTGAACATCACGCAGACGTACGACCTCGAACTGATCAAGTCCAAGAAGGGGAAGGTCGAGCACGAGACGAAGATCGCGGACGACGTGCCGGTGGCACCGTCGAACGTGGGCAAGGCCTCGATGCCGCACTACTCGAAGCTGCGCGACCAGGCGATCTACAAGCTCTCCAGCGGCGCCAAGACCTTCGCGGGCCAGGCCGACGACCCGTTCTTCCTCGACCTGCGCGTCTTCGACCTGCTGTACGGCGGTGACCTCTCCGAGGTCGGCAACGACACGCTCAAGGGCTACAACGTCAACTCGATCGCGCTTCAGGTCCCGAACGACATGATCGCCGAGTCGGAGCACCAGCCGATCGTCGGCATCTGGTCGACGACCCAGCGCGAGAACGCCCAGGGCCACTACTCGCAGGTCTCGCGGCTCGGCATGCCGCTGGTCAACGAGGTCGTCAACCCGATCAAGGACAAGGACAAGTTCAACGCGTCCGAGCCGAAGGACGACGGCCAGTTCCTGAAGAACGTCACCAACCCCGAGCTGCCCAAGCTCATAGAGGCGATCTACAAGATCAAGGCGCCGGCCGAGCCGCGCAACGACCTCGTCGACGTGTTCCTCAAGGGTGTCAAGGGCCTCAACCAGCCGCCGTACGTGACGCCGTCGGAGGAACTGCGCCTCAACACCTCGATCAAGCCGACCGCCAGCCCCAAGCGGCTCGGTGTCCTCGACGGTGACAACGCGGGCTTCCCGAACGGCCGTCGCCTCACCGACGACGTGATCGACGCCTCGCTCCAGGTCGTCGAGGGTGAGCTGGTCGGTTCCAAGAACGACCTGGGCGACGCGGTCGACAAGAACGACAAGTCCTTCGAGAAGTACTTCCCGTACGTGGCCCTGCCCACCGAGGGCTCGCGCGGCGCGACCGCCAAGACCGACGCGGCCACCCGCAGCCAGCTCGGTGACGCCCTCACGGGCTCCGACACCAACACCACGCTGATCGCGTCCTCCGCGGGCGCCGGCGCGGCGGGAATCCTCCTCATCGGCGGCGGGCTGATGTGGTGGCGAGGCCGGCGGCGGGCCTACTAGGCCCTCCTCCCGAGGGGGCCCACCGGGCCCTCCTCCCGAGCGGGCCGGGGAGAATCCTGCGCCCCCCGGCCCGCCTCACAGACTGGCGCGGCCCGCGTACTCATCCCCCACGGCGCGGGCCGCGCCACCCCTGTGCAAGCAGGCTGAACGACCCCAGGCGACCTAGGAGAGGGCATGTCCCCGCGGACGAACGACGGCGAACCGGAGCCCACCCGACCGGCCTCCGCCCGACCGGTACCGGCCTCCGGCACACCGGTTTCCGGCGCACCGGCCTCCGGCGGACCGCTCGCGAACCCCGGCCGACCGGCGCCGCACCCCGGCCCGGGCCCGGCCTCCGAGGAAGCCTCCTCAGACACGAAGACCGCGGCAGAGGCGAAGCCCGGGGACCCGGCGGAAGCCGCCCCCCGGGCCGAGGCCCTCGCCGTCGCCCATGCCGAAGCCGGGGCGGGTTCTGACGCCGACGCCGAGGCCGGTGCGGACACCGAGGCCGGTGTCGATGCCGAGGCCGGGACGCGGGCCGACGGCGATGCGGGTGCCGATGCCGAGGTCGGCCATGACGCCCAGGACCACGGCGCCGGTGATCGCGACGCCGATGACCGCGACACCGGCACCGGTGGCGAACTCGCTGTCGGTGGCGATGAGCGTGTCGCCGCGGTGCGCCGGGCGGGAGCCGCCGGGCGTCGGTGGCGGGCCGCTCAACTCAGCGCCTGTGCCGCCATGCTGGCCGTGGCGCTCACCGCCGGGGCGATCGCGCTCGGGGCGGTGCGGGACGGACAGAACGTGCCCGTGTCGACCGCCGCGGCGGTCTCCCCCGGGCTGCTGGCCAGTGGTGACCTCGACTCGAGCATCACCGCGCTCCAGGCCCATCTCCGTTCGCAGCCAAGGGACTTCGGCGGCTGGGCCACCCTCGGGCTCGCCTACGTCGAGCAGGCCCGCACCAAGGGCGACCCCTCCCGCTACCCGCAGGCCGAGCAGGCCCTGAAGCGCTCCCTCTCGCTGCGCTCCGACAACGACCAGGCGCTCGCCGGGCGGGCCGCCCTCGCCGCCGCCCGGCACGACTTCGCGAACGCCCTGGACCTGGCCGACCAGGCGCTGAAGCAGAACCCCTACAACGAGCGCGCCCTGTGCTCCCGCATCGACGCCCTCGTCGAACTCGGCCGCTACGACGACGCCGAGGAGGCCGCGAAGACGGCCGACGAACGGCGGCCGGGCGTACCGGTGTTCACCCGCTACGCGTACGTGCACGAACTGCGCGGCGACGTCACCACCGCCCGCCGGGTCCTGGAACGGGCGCTCGCCGCGTCGACCTCGCCCGGCGACATCGCCTACGTGGCCGCCCAGCTCGGTCAACTCGCCTGGAACCAGGGCGACTACGCCACCGCGCTCACCCACTACGCCCGCGCGCTCGCCGCCGACGAGAACTACCTCCCCGCGCTGGAGGGCCGTGCCCGCGCCCAGGCGGCGAGCGGCCGGCAGGCCGAGGCCGTCAAGGGGCTGGAGCTCATCGTCGCCCGCTATCCGCTCCCCGGACCGCTGGTGGAGCTCGGCGAGCTGTACGAGGCCCGGGGCGGCGAGGGCGACGCGGCGAAGGCCGAGAACCAGTACCTCCTCGTCGACGCGTGGACGGCCATCGCCCGCGCCAACGGCGTCAACGCCGACCTCGACACCGCGCTCGCCGCGGCCGACCACGGCGACCGGGCGACGGCCCTGCGCGCGGCCCGCGACGACTGGTCCCGCCGGCACACCGTGCACACGGCGGACGCGCTCGCCTGGGCCCTGCACGTCAACGGCAAGGACGCCGAGGCCCTCCCCTACGCCCGGCAGGCCACGGCCACCGGTTACCGCAACGCGTCCTTCCTCTACCACCGCGGGGTGATCGAGAAGGCCACAGGACACCCCGCCGACGCCCGTACCCACCTCGCCGCCGCCCTGAAGCTGAACCCCGGCTTCTCACCGCTGGGCGCCCGCGAGGCCCGTACGGCACTCAAGACGCTGGAGGCGAGCAAGTGATTTCCCGTCGTCTGCTCGCTTCCTGCGCGGCCGTGTTCACGGCCGGCTGCGCGCTCGCGCTGGTCCCTTCCGCCAACGCGAGCGCGCACCCCCTCGGCAACTTCACCGTCAACCGCTACGACGGTCTCGTCGCCGCCCCCGGACAGCTCCGCGTCGACCACGTCGAGGACCTCGCCGAGATCCCGGCGACCCAGGCGAAGCCGGACATCGAACGGCTCGGGATGACCGAGTGGGCCCGGCAGCGCTGCGCGAGCGCCGCGGCCGGCAGCAGGCTGACCGTGGACGGCCGCGCCGTCACCCTCACGGCGGGCGCCGGCAAGGCGGTCGTACGGCCCGGTCAGGCGGGGCTCGACACCCTGCGCGTGGAGTGCGGGCTGACGGCTCCGCTGCCCGCCGTGTCCGGCGAGGACACCCTCGCCCTCACCTTCCACAGCGAGGGCGCCTCCTCCGGGCCCGGCTGGCGCGAGATCACCGCGCGCGGCGACCGTATGACGCTCGCCGACTCCGACGTGGCGAAGAAGTCGGTGTCGTCGGAACTCACCAGTTATCCCAAGGAGTTGCTCTCCTCGCCCGCCGACACCTCGACCGCGTCGGTGCGGGTGCGGCCCGGTGGCGCGGCCCTGGTCGAGGAGGGCCGGGACGCGCCGGCCGCGTCCGTGCTGCCGCGGGGCGCCGACCGCTGGACGCGGGCCCTGGACGACCTGGTCGCCCGGCAGGACCTCACCGTCGGCTTCGCCGCGCTGGCCCTGGTGATCGCCGTCGGCCTCGGCGCGCTGCACGCGGTCGCCCCGGGGCACGGCAAGACCATCATGGCCGCGACGGCCGCCGCGCGGGGCGGCAGGGCCCGCATGAAGGACGTCCTTCCCCTGGCCGCCTCCGTCACCGTCACCCACACCCTGGGCGTCGTCGCCCTGGGTCTCCTCGTCACCGCCGGTTCGGCCGCGGCGCCTTCGGTGATCGCCTGGCTGGGCCTGGCCAGCGGCGCGCTGGTGCTCTTCGCGGGCGCGACCCTCGCCCGACGGGCCTGGCGCGGCCGGGGCCCCGACAGCCCCCACGGACACACCCACCCGCACCCGCACCCACACCCACACCCACACCCACACGGCAGCGACCCGCACGGCGACGACCCGCACACCCACGAGCCGGCGAAGACTCCCGCGCGTCAACTCGCCCTCGTAGGCGCCCCCACCCCGCACACCCATGCCCATAACGACCCCGGGCACGATCACGAACACCGTCACGGCCACGGCCACGACAGCGACGGCGACCGCCACCACGAGCACGACCACGAGCACGACCATGGTCACGAGCACGGTCGCCCCCACACGCACACCCACGGCGGCCACACCCACACCCACGCCGTCGCCCCCACGCTCCGCGGCACGCTCCTCCTCGGCTTCGCCGGCGGCATGGTCCCCAGTCCGTCCGCCGTGGTCGTACTGGTCGGCGCGGCGGCGCTCGGGCACGCCTGGTTCGGGCTGCTGCTCGTCGTCGCGTACGGCGTCGGGCTCGCGCTGACCCTGACCGCCGCCGGGTTCGCCGTCGTCAGGCTCGGCGCGGGCGCGACCCGTCTGCTGGACCGGCAGCCGCGCTGGACGACCCACCCGGTCGTGACGCTGGTCCGCCGCAACCTGCCCCTGTGGTCCGCGTTCCTCGTCGTCGCCCTCGGCGCCGGACTGGTGCTCAAGGGGGCCGCATCCGTACTCGGCTGAGCTACGTTTGTGGGGTTGCGGAGGTTTTCGCCCGGATACGAAGAGCGAAATGGGGGCGCGGTGTCCGAAGAACCGGGCAGTGAACGTCTGATCGCGGGCCGCTACCGCCTGCTGACCCCGCTGGGCGAGGGCGGCATGGGCACGGTGTGGCGGGCCCGTGACGAAGTGCTGCACCGCGAGGTCGCCGTCAAGGAGGTGCGTGCACCGCACGGACTGGCGGCCTCGGACGTCGAGCGGATGTACGCACGGCTGGAGCGCGAGGCCTGGGCCGCGGCCCGGGTCGCGAACCGGAACGTCGTCACGGTGTACGACGTGGCCACACAGGACGGGCGGCCGTGGATCGTCATGGAGATCGTGCGCGGGATCTCCCTCGCCGAGCTGCTGGACGCCGAAGGGCCCCTCGAACCGGCCCGGGCCGCGCACATCGGCGCCGAGGTGCTGTCCGCGCTGCGGGCCGCGCACGAGGCCGGAGTGCTGCACCGGGACGTGAAGCCGGCGAACGTGCTGATGTCGAACGACGGCCGGGTCGTGCTCACCGACTTCGGCATCGCGACCGTCGAGGGCACCTCCGCGCTGACGATGACCGGTGAGGTCATCGGCTCACCCGAGTTCCTCGCGCCGGAGCGGGCGCTGGGGCGCACCCCGGGGCCCGAGTCGGACCTGTGGTCGCTGGGCGTGCTGCTGTACGCGGCGGTGGAGGGCAACTCGCCCTTCCGCCACGACACTCCGCTGAGCACCCTGCGCGCGATCGTCGACGAGGAGCTGCCGCCGCCGTACCGGGCCGGGCCGCTCGCGCCCGTGATCGAGGGCCTGCTGCGCAAGGACCCGGCCGAACGGCTGCCGGCCGACCGGGCCGAGCAGGACCTGCGGCTCGTCGCGGGGGGCGGTACCCCTCGTGGCGGCGACACGGTCCGTTCGACGCCACCGGCGCCGTTCGCGCCGTATCCGCCGACGGCCTCGACCCCGGCCGAGCCGTTCCGTCAGGAGCCGTCCCCGACCCCGCCCCGGTCCTGGTCGGCCGCCCCGGCGACGACGGCCGGCTCGGCGGAGCCGCAGCGGAGCCGGCGCGCCGGTGTGGTCCTCGTGACCGGTGTGGCGGTGCTGGCGCTGGCCGTCGCCGGGCTGACGTACGGGCTGCTGAACCGCGACGACGGCGGCGGCGGCGACGCCGACGGTGGCGGGGTCACCAACAGCGCGACGGATGTGGTGAGTTCGCCTGCGACGCAGCCGGAGAAGAGCGAGGAGGCCAGCGAGTCGCCGAGCCCGAGTCCGAGCGAGAGCGAGAGTTCCGAGGCCCCGGCGCAGACCGTCTCGGTCACCGTCGCCGGCGCGCACACGGACTACGCGGGCAGTTGTCCGCCGCCGGACGGGGACGCGCCCGCCTTCACCGCGACGATCACGGTGGGGCGGCTGCCCGCGACGGTGTCCTACCGCTGGGTGACGAAGGACGGTGAGCTCTCCGGGCAGACCTGGAAGACGCTCGACTTCGCGTCCGGCGGCGGAAAGTCCAAGCAGGACCAGGTGATCGTGTCGACGTACGCCGAGAGCGGGACGTACCAGAACTCGATCGCCGTCGAGGTCCGTGATCCGGTGAGGAAGACGTCCAACTCGGTGCCGTTCTCGGTCACCTGCGAGACGGAGACCCCGACGGACGGGGCCTCCCCCTCACCTTCTGCCTCGGAGTGACGGAAGTGACGGAGCTGACGGATCAGGCGGCGCTGTTCAGGACCGGCAGGTAGCCACCCGACTGGCCGGACGCGGTCGGGTGGTACGACTCACCGATGTTCAGCCAGTTGAGGCTGTGCAGCCAGGAGCTGCCGGAGCAGATCTCGTGGCCGGTGAACGGGGTGCGGACGTCGCCGAAGACGAAGCCGTGGGCCGCGGCGCGTCGGGCGGTCGCGGCGTCCAGGTAGTCGGCCGCGTTGTTGATGGCGGAGCGCTTGGTCTCGGACAGGCCCAGGCAGACCGTGCCGAGCTTGTAGAAGCGGGGGTAGCCGATGACGACGACGCGCGCGTTGGGCGCCTTGGCGCGGATCGAGGAGTAGACGGTGTCGAGCTTGCCGGGCAGCGTCGAGTCGACGTAGGCCCTGGCCGTGTTGATGCGGGACAGGCAGGTGCTGTCGGAGCCGGTGACGCAGGTCGTCATGACGTCGGCGAAGCCCGCGTCGTTGCCGCCGGCGGTGATGGAGACCAGGCCGGTCGAGGAGTTCAGGCCGCCGAGCTGACTCGCCAGAACTTCATCCGTTCGCGCGCCGGAACAAGCCGCGAAGGTGAACGACGAGGGGGCGTGGGCGGCGTTCCAGAGGTACGGATACGCCTTGGTGCTGCGCTTGCAGTTGCCGCTGGTGCTGATGTAGCTGCCCGCGCCGACACCGGAGGAGTAGGAGTCCCCCAGCGCCACATAGCCACCTGTGGCGGCGAGTTGGGCGCCCTGCGCCGAGGCCGCCCCGGTGAGGGCGGTGCCGAGGGCGAGGAGGAGTGAGCTCACGAATACGACAAGTCGGGAACGTCTCATGGAACCTCCCTTAGCAGGATCTCTGCCACAACGTTCGTAGCAACTACGCGTGTTGACGGGAAGTGTCCATGCCAAGACTTTCTGGCATCTAACGGGATCGTCCACACCCCTTTGTGGGGCTGATGTTGCGTGGTCATGTCAAGGTTGTTGACAGCCCCTCAACTCCCTTGTTCTACGCACGTAGACGGCCGAAGCTTTACCTCAGCCGCGAACGGAACGCGACGTTCGAGGCCGTGTGCGCGACCGCGCGCGCTCCCCCACAGCCGTGCGCCCGACCCAGGCGCGGGCTGCCTAGAGGAGGACTCCCTCGTAATGGCACAACTGCGTAGCAACAAGGCCCGTATAACCGCCGCCGCCACCGTGGCGGCCGCCGCCCTCGTCGGCGGGCTCACCGCGCTCCCCGCCCAGGCCGCACCGGCCGAGGGCAAGGTCCTCGCGGCCGGCTCCCCCACCGCCGTCAAGGACAGCTACATCGTCACCCTGAAGTCGCAGGCGGGCTTCAAGGCGTCCTCGGCCACCGGCAAGAACCTCGTCAAGGGCTACGGCGGCACCGTCGGGAAGACGTTCGGCTCCGCGCTGAACGGCTACACCGCCACCCTCTCCGCCACCGAGGCGAGGAGACTCGCCGCGGACCCGGCGGTCGCCACCGTCGAGCAGAACCAGACCGTCCGGGTGAGCGACACGACGCAGTCGAGCGCCCCCTGGGGCCTGGACCGCGTCGACCAGACCTCGCTCCCGCTGTCCGGCACCTACACCTACCCGGACACCGCCGGCAGCGGCGTCACCGCGTACGTCATCGACACCGGCGTCCGCATCACCCACTCCCAGATCAGCGGCCGGGCCTCCTACGGCTACGACGCCGTCGACGGCGACACCACCGCCTCCGACGGCAACGGTCACGGCACCCACGTGGCCACGACGATCGCGGGCTCCACCTACGGCGTCGCCAAGAAGGCGAAGATCGTGGCGGTGCGCGTGCTCGACAACGCCGGTTCCGGCACCACGGCGGGCGTCATCGCGGGGATCGACTGGGTCACGAACAACCACTCGGGCCCCTCGGTCGCCAACCTCTCGCTCGGCGGCGGCGCGTCCACCACGCTGGACACCGCGGTGCGCAACTCCATCGCCAGCGGCGTCGCCTACGCGGTGGCGGCGGGCAACAGCAGCGCCAACGCCTCCTCGTACTCCCCGGCCCGTGTCACCCAGGCCATCACCGTCGGCGCCACCACCAGCACCGACGCCAGGGCCAGCTACTCCAACTACGGCTCGGTGCTGGACATCTTCGCCCCCGGCTCCTCCATCACCGCGGGCTGGTACACCAGCGACACCGCCACGAACACCATCTCCGGTACGTCGATGGCGACCCCGCACGTCGCGGGCGCGGCCGCGGTCTACCTGGCGGGCCACACCTCGGCCACCCCGGCCCAGGTGGCCACGGCCCTGGTGAACGGCGCGACCTCGAACGTGGTCACCAGCCCGGGCACCGGCTCACCGAACAAGCTCCTCAAGATCGTCCCGTGACCCCTGCGGTACGTGCGGCACTGATCTGAACCACCGTTCCCCGGAGGCCTCCGCGGCCCCCGGGGAACACTTTTGTTCGCTCCCGTGACCGTTCCTGTGCCTATTCCTTTCGAGGGGACGCATCATTCTGTAACGGTCAAACGAACAAAAAGGTAAGTGAGCCGCCAAGGGCTTGCCATCCGGGCGTAATCATCAATACCGTCATACATCTCACTCGCATCGGACCGTCGGCAACGGCTCCAGGGGAGGGCTCAGGGACCGCGGCGGTATCGGAGCGGGAGCGCGGTAGGGGGGTGCCGTGCTCGGTGACCGCACTGGTGACCGGGCCGTGCCGCGCGCGGTCGGCTGCCGTCCTTCGACGGTGGCCGGTCAGTTCTGCCAGCTCACCCGTGTCTGCGCGGAGATCACTCCGCCATGGGTGAGAAACCCCCCTTTCGAACCGGACGTGGATTCCGGGCCGCCCAGGGGCGGGCGGCCCACCGGACGAGAGGGACCAGACTCATGAGTTCCGTTCTGCAACCGGCGACACCGGGCCAGGATCTCGAAAGCCCGTCGACCGTCGGCAAGTACCGGCCCATCTCCTCTCACCTGGCCATCACGCCACCGGTGAGCGTGGTCATCCCCGCGATGAACGAGGCCGAGAACCTTCCGTACGTGTTCAAGACCCTGCCGGACTGGATCCACGAGGTGGTCCTGGTCGACGGCAACTCCACCGACGACACCGTGCAGGTCGCGCGGGGTCTGTGGCCGGGCGTCAAGGTCGTCGGGCAACAGGGCCGCGGCAAGGGCGACGCCCTGATCACCGGGTTCGAGGCGTGCAGCGGCGACATCATCGTGATGGTCGACGCGGACGGCTCGGCCGACGGCAACGAGATCGTGTCGTACGTCTCCGCCCTCGTCTCCGGCGCGGACTTCGCCAAGGGCTCCCGCTTCGCCAACGGCGGCGGCACCGACGACATGACCTTCATCCGCCGGCTCGGCAACGGGGTCCTGTGCGCCATCGTCAACCGCAAGTTCGGCGCCCGCTACACCGACCTGTGCTATGGCTACAACGCGTTCTGGCGGCACTGCCTGGACAAGATCGAGCTGGACTGCACCGGCTTCGAGGTCGAGACCCTGATGAACATCCGGGTCGTCAAGGCCGGGCTGAAGGTGCAGGAGATCCCCAGCCACGAGTACCTGCGCATCCACGGCGTCAGCAATCTGCGCGCCGTCCGCGACGGGCTGCGCGTGCTGCGGGTGATCCTCAAGGAGCGGTCCAACCGGCGGGCGCTGCGCCGGCTGGTCCGGCGCTCGCCGATGCTCGACTCGGGCCGGGGAGAGGCGTCTTGAGCACGATCGACGTCTCGGTCGTCATCTGCGTGTACACCGAGGACCGCTGGGAGGACATCCTCGCGGCGGTCGCCTCGGTGCGGGCGCAGACCCACCCGGCCCTGGAGACCCTGGTCGTCGTCGACCACAACCCGACGCTCCTGGACCGGCTGAGGAGCGAGTACAAGGAGACCGGCGGGGTGCGGGTGCTGCCCAACGCGGGCCCACGCGGTCTGTCGGCCGGCCGCAACACCGGCATCGCCGTCTCCCGGGGCGAGGTCGTCGCCTTCCTCGACGACGACGCCGTCGCCGAGCGGGACTGGCTGCGCCGGTTCGCCGACCCGTACTCCGATCCCCGGGTGCTGGCCGTGGGCGGCCGGGCGGTGCCCGTCTGGTCCTCCGGCCGACGGCCCGACTGGTTCCCCGAGGAGTTCGACTGGGTGGTGGGCTGCTCCTACCGGGGCCTGCCGCCCGGCCGGGTCCGGGTGCGCAACATCCTCGGCGGGAACGCCTCCTTCCGGCGTACCGCGTTCGACTTCGTGGGCGGCTTCGCCACCGGCATCGGACGCGACGGCAGCAAACGGCCGATGGGCGGCGAGGAGACGGATCTGTGCATCCGGCTCAGCCGCGCGAGACCCGACGCGATCCTGCTGATGGACGACCGCGCGGTGATCCACCACAAGGTGCCCGAGGCGCGCGAGCACTTCGGGTACTTCCGCACGCGCACCTACGCCGAGGGCCTGTCCAAGGCGCTCGTCGCGCGCAGCGTCGGCGTCGACAAGGGGCTGGAGTCCGAACGCCGGTACGCCACCCGGGTGTTGCCGGCCGGAGTGGTCCGCGGACTGCGCGACCAGCTGCTGGCCCGGCCCGGCGGGGCCCGCCGGGCGGCCGCGATCGTCGCCGGGGTGCTGACGGCGGCCGGCGGGTACCTGGTCGGCAGCGTGCGGGCGCGGCGGGCGGGGACGACGTTCGCCGTGGTGCCGATCCCGGTGGACCAGGTGGAGCGGGCCGCATGACGGGGGCGGGCGTACCGATCCTCATGTACCACGCGGTGGCCGCCGACCCGAACGCCGCCACCCGCACCCTCTCGGTCACGCCCGAGGCGTTCGCCGAACAGATGGCAGTGCTCGCGCAGCGGGGTCTGACCCCGCTCACCACCGCCGATCTGGCGGCCCGTTGGCGGTCCGGCCGGCCGCTGCCGGGCCGCCCGGTCCTGATCACCTTCGACGACGGCTACGAGGGCGTCCACCGGCACGCCCTCCCGGCACTGGCCGAGCACGGCTTCCCGGCCACCCTGTTCGTCACCACCGGCTGGGTCCGGGGCGCCCACGACACCGGGGGCGGCCTGGACACCATGCTGGACTGGCGGCAGGTGCGCGCACTGGCCGACAGCGGCGTCGAGATCGGCGGCCACAGCCACACCCATCCGCAGCTCGACCAGCTCGACGACGCGCGGCTGCGCGCCGAGCTGACCCGCTGCCGGGACATCGTCGCCGGTGAACTCGGAGCCCCGCCCGTGTCGTTCGCCTACCCGTACGGCTACTCCAGCCGCCGGGTGCGCACGGCGGTACGCGGACACGGGTTCGCCCAGGCGCTCGCGGTGGGCAACTCCCTCGCCCACCGCGCCCAGGGGCCGTACGCCCTGCGGCGGGTGACGGTACGGCGCACCACGGACGCCGAGGAGTTCGAACGGCTCGTCGACGGCCGGGCCGTCGGCCGGACGTTCGCGAGGGACCGGGCGCTCACCAAGGGGTACGCCGTGGTGCGGCGGGCCCGCCGGCTCCGGCAACCGGTCTGAGGGGTGGACCCGGCCGAGCCCGTCGGGGCCGCGCACACCCGGCGGAACCGGTTCCCGTCGTCCGGCACGCCCGACACACCGGGCGCACCTCGCGCACTGCGGAAACCGGGTGCGGACGACGCTCTTGTGCCGGATCATGGCGGCATGTCCGTACCCCCGCACGACGCACTGCCGATCCGGCTCAACGTCGACGACTCCGACTCCCCGTCCGATGTCGTCGACGCGCTGTTCCTCGGCCGCTTCGCGACGGGCGAGCAGCCGTACTCCCACGCGGTGAACATCGACCGCGTGCGCTCCGGCGCGACCCTGCTGCCGCCGCACGCCCGCGTGCTGCGGGTCGCCCGGGACGAGGACCGCAGCGCCACCCTGGCCGAGGGCGACGGCTGGACCCTGCTGGTCTCCCGCTGGAACCGCGGGGCCGACGTCACGGTCACCGCGACCACCGCCGAACTGGCCGCGCAGGTGCTCGACCAGGCCACCGACGGTGCGGCGGACGAACCCGAGCCCCAGCCGGAGAACGTGACCATGGGCTTCTGGTACGTCTCGCCGCGGCGCGGCCCGCACCGCACCACCCGGCAGATCTCCGCGGGCACCTGGGACGAGGTGCGCCCCAACTACACGGCGCCCGTCGCCGAGGCGATGGACCACCTGATGGGGACGACCCCCGAGGACATCGCCGGCCGGCTGCTCCTGCTGCACGGTCCGCCCGGCACGGGCAAGACCTCGGCGCTGCGCACGCTGGCCCGCTCCTGGCGGGAGTGGTGCCAGGTGGACTGCGTCCTGGACCCCGAGCGGCTCTTCTCCGACGTCGGCTATCTGATGGACATCGCGATCGGCGAGGAGGACGCCGCCGGCAAGGGCCGCTGGCGACTGCTCCTCCTGGAGGACTGCGACGAGCTGATCCGCGGCGAGGCCAAGCACACCGCGGGCCAGGCCCTGTCCCGGCTGCTGAACCTCACCGACGGCCTGCTCGGCCAGGGCCGCAACGTCCTGGTCGGGGTCACGACCAACGAGGACCTGGAGCGTCTGCACCCCGCCGTCGTCCGCCCCGGCCGCTGTCTGGCCCGCATCGAGGTCGGTGGGCTGACCCGCCGGGAGGCCGTGGACTGGCTCGGTACGGAGGAGGGGGTCGGCCGCGAGGGCGCGACACTGGCCGAGCTGTACGCCCTGCGCCGGGGCACCTCCCCGACCTCGCTGCCCGAACCCCGGGGGCGGTCGGACGCGGGACTGTACCTGTAGGTGTTCTGATGGAGGCATGACGCTGTACGTCGGCACGTCCGGCTGGCAGTACAAGGACTGGAAGGACGTCCTGTACCCGGCCGACGTCCCCGTGCGGCGGTGGCTGGAGGAGTACACCGGGCACTTCGCCACCGTCGAGATCAACAACGCCTTCTACCGGCTGCCGTCCCGGGAGACGTTCGCGTCCTGGGCCGAGCGCGTCCCGCCGGACTTCGTGGTCGCGGTGAAGGCGAGCCGCTATCTGACCCACATCAAGCGGCTGAAGGACCCCGAGGAGCCGGTACGGCGCCTGATGACGCACGCGGCCGGCCTCGGCGACCGGCTCGGACCGGTGCTGCTCCAGCTGCCGCCGACCCTGCGGGCCGACACCGGACTCCTGGACGCCTGTCTGTCCTGCTTCCCGTCGGGTACGCGCGTCGCGGTGGAGCCACGGCACGAGTCGTGGTGGACGCCCGGCGTGCGGGACGTCCTGCGGGCCCGGGGCGCGGCCCTGTGCTGGGCGGACGTCGGCTCCCGTCCGGTCACCCCGCTGTGGCGCACCGCCGACTGGGGGTACGTCCGCTTCCACCAGGGCCGTGCCCACCCCTGGCCGCACTACGGCCGCCGGGCCCTGGAGACCTGGCTGGACCGCATCGCGACGACCTGGGCGGTCGAGGACGGGAACGACGTCCACGCCTACTTCAACAACGACCCCGGCGGCGCGGCGGTGGAGAACGCGGCACTGTTCGGGCGGACGGCGCGGCGGGCGGGGCTGAGCGTGACCCGCACTCCGGGCAGGCCGGCCACACGCCGCTGATCACCGTTCGTAGGCCGCCCGCAGGGCGTCCCGCACGGCGGCCGACGCCTGATCCTCGGTGAGTCCCAGCCGCAGCACCCGCTCGGCGTAGGCCTGCGCGGCACCCGCCGCCTCCCGCTCCGCCGCCGGTCCGGACGCGGCGACGAACGTGCCGTTGCGTCCCCGGGTCTCGATCACCCCGTCCCCCTCCAGCGCCCGGTACGCCTTGGCGACGGTGTTCGCGGCGAGGCCCAGCGACTCGGCCAGCCCCCGCACCGTCGGCAGCCGGTACCCGACCGGCAGCGCTCCCGACCGCGCCTGCTCGGCGATCTGCGCCCGCACCTGTTCGTAGGGCGCGGCGCTCTCATCGATGTGGATCTTCAAGGTCACGGGCCGATTGTCCCGCACCCGCCGGGGAACGGGAGTGCGGACGGAGCCGAAAATGGGAGGCAGACAGGCGCCGCCCGACCGTAGCGTGCGCTCACATGACCGTCATCGTGCGCGACCTGCGCCCCGGGACGCCCGCCGACATCGAGGGCTTCATCCGGGTCCGGCACCGCGCCCTGCCCTATGTGTTCTTCAGCCCGGCCTCCGTACTGCACGGCCTCTCGCTGTCCCGTCCCGAGGCCCATGCCCGCAAGCTGGTCGCCGTGGAGGACGGCGAGATCATCGGCACGGCCCAGCTGGGCCTCGCCCAGGACAGCCCGGAGCCCGGCCAGGGGTCCCTCAACGTGTACGTGGACCCCGCGCGCACCGGGCGCGGCGCGGGCACCCTGCTGGTCCGCACCGCCGAGGAGCATCTGGCGGCCCACGGGGCGACGAAACTGTTCGCCTGGGTCCTGGACGAGCCGGCCGACCGCGCCTTCGCCGCACGACACGGCTACCGGTCGAGCCGCTCGGCGCACTTCCTCCGCCTGGACCTGGCCCGCACCGCGCTGCCGCCGCTCCAGGACCCCCCGCCCGGCGTCGAGCTGCGCACGGCCGCCGACTTCGCCGACGACCCGCGTCCGCTGTTCGCCCTGGACGCGGAGGCGGGTTCGGACGAACCCGGCGACATCGCCACCGAGTTCACGGACTACGCGGCCTGGGTCGACGAGTACTGGAAGCACCCGCATCTGGACCGGGAGCTGACCTCGGTCGCCGTGGCCGACGGCCGCCCCGTCGCCTTCAGCGTGGCGCACACGTACGACGGCCTGTACACCACGGGCATGACCGGCACCGCCCGCGACCATCGCGGGCGGGGCCTGGCCAAGCTCGTCAAGAACGACTCGCTGCACCGGGCCCGCGCCGCGGGGTACCCGCAGGCGTACACGGGCAACGACGCGGACAACGGGCCGATGCTCGCGATCAACAAGTGGTTCGGGTACGAGATCTGCGCGACGGAGGTGCGGCATGTCCGGGAACTCGGCTGAGTCGACGGGGTCGGTGGACGTCGTCCTCGTCAAGGGCGGCCGGACGAAGATCCGGTACGCGGCCGAGCTGCTGTCCGACGACGGCACCCGGATCGCCGTGCGCGCCCCCTGGGCCGGGAACGCCGTACGCGACTTCGGCTTCGTCCGCTTCGAGGCGGGTGACGTCTTCACCGAGTACTACTGGCGGGACCGCTGGTACGCGGTGAAGGAGGTCCGCGACGCGGCGGGCGCCCTGAAGGGCTGGTACTGCGACATCACCCGCCCGGCCACGCTGTCCGGCGGCGAACTGGTCGTCGAGGACCTCGACCTGGACCTGTGGCGCTCCGCCGACGGGACGGACGTACGGCGACTGGACGAGGACGAGTTCCAGGAGAGCGGGCTGACGGAGCGGGACCCGGCGGCCGCGGCCGCCGCGGTGACGGCCCTCGACGAGCTGGAGGTGCTGGCCACCGCCGAGGGCGGTCTGGAGTCGCTGCTGGAGTAAGGGGCCGTCGGCCCGACGCCGTGCGGCGCCGCGTGCGGCAGCACCGCGTTGCGCAGCGCCGCCGCACGGCACCGGCGCACAGCACCGCCGCCCAGCGCCGTGCCGCCCTCTCACACCGTCGCCACCACCGCGTACCGCTCGTCCGTCACGGCCTCGCCCCACAGCGCCGCGTCCTGCGACAGCCGTTCGACGCGCGCGTGCTCGGTCAGGGGGGTCAGCAGGGCGGTGAGCCGGTCCGCCGGTATGCCGACCGGGGTGACGGTCCCCCATACGCCCTCGACCAGCACGAGCCGCCCGCCGGGCCGCACCAGGCCGCGCCAGTGCCGCAGGACCCGGGCGGGGTCGGGCAGGGTCCACAGCACATGCCGTACCAGCAGGGTGTCGAAGCGCTGCTCACCGACCGGCGGCGCCGCCGCGTCACCTCGGAGGAACACCGCGTCACGCCCGGCGAGTTTGGCGCGGGCCAGGTCGATCATGGACGGGGAGAGATCGACCCCCGTCACCCGGTGTCCCTGCTCGGCCGCGAGGAGCGACAGACTGCCCGTGCCGCAGCCGAGATCGAGGAGGTCACAGCCGCGCTCCGGCAGCCAGGCGCGCAGCCGCCGGGCCCAGGCGGCGCGCACCGCCGGGTCGCGCAGGCCGTGGTCCGGCTCCTCGTCGAAGGCGGCCGCCGCCGCGTCCCAGTCGACACCCGGCGCGGTCGCTTCGTCACTCTTTTTCCTCATGTGCCCAAGAGTGACACCCACCACTGACAATCGAATCGTGACAACCGCCACTGACAGAAGGGGGGCCGATGAGGAACTCTCCCCCAAAGGGTCTACCTCCGTGCGAACGCGGAACCCGGTAGCTCCTGAAGGAGGCAGCGATGCGCCGTACGACCGTGCAGAAGCCCCTGAAGAAGACGGACTCCCGCCGGATCCGTGACGAGGTCGACGAACGGCCCGCCGAACGCCCCGAGGTGCGCAAGGACATCGCACGCACCTGGTGGCCGGACGGCTGAGCGACGCCGCCTTCAGTCCAGCCGCTTGCGGTAGTGGACGCGGTCGTACGGCCCGTCCACGCGCCGCTCCACGAGCGTGTAGCCGTACTTCGGGTAGATCTCCTGGTTCTCCCACATCATCGCGTTGGTGTAGAGCCTGACCTCGGGCAGCCCCAGCGCACGCGCGTGTGCGTCCACGAAGTGCAGCAGCCGCCGCCCGACGCCCTTGCCGTGGGCGTCGGGACGGACGGCGATGCTGTCGAGGAACAGGTGGTCGGTGAACGCCTCGACCACCACGAGGCCGACCACCCCGCCACCGAGCGGGTCGCCGGTCACGAACACCTTCCCCGCGGCCACCTCGGCCGCGTGGTCCGCCTCCATGGGCTGCGGCACCTGCCCGATGCGCTCGATGTAAGGCGTGTACGCCGCGTCCGTCACGGCCTTCACGGCCGGCACGTCGGCCGCCGTGGCGGGCCGGATCTCCTCGCTCGTCATGCCGTGAACGCTACCTACCTGATCCCAGTCTCAGCGCTTCCTTAAGGCGACCCTAAAGATCGCCACGGACCGCCCCGAGCAGGCGAATTCGCGGTTTCTTGGTTCCGGCACACATCAGGCCACCACCTGTTCCGGTTCCGAGGAGTTCCCCCATGCCCGCACGCCGCAAGGCCGCCGCCGTCGCCGCCGTAGCCTCCGTCGGGCTGATCCCGGCGGCCCTGACCCTGCTGTCCGCCGCGCCCGCGGCCGCGCACGGGTCGATGGGCGATCCGGTCAGCCGGGTCGCCCAGTGCTACGCGGAAGGTCCGGAGAGCCCGAAGTCGGACGCGTGCCGGGCCGCGGTCGCGGCGGGCGGGACGCAGGCGCTGTACGACTGGAACGGCATCAGCATCGGCGACGCGAACGGCCGGCACCAGGAGCTGATCCCGGACGGCAGGCTGTGCAGCGCGAACAACGAGGAGTTCAAGGGCCTGGACCTGGCCCGCGCCGACTGGCCGGCGACGAGCGTCGGCAGCGGCTCGTACACCTTCAAGTACCGCGTGACCGCCCCGCACAAGGGCACCTTCAAGGTCTATCTCACCAAGGCCGGTTACGACCCCGCGGGGCCGCTGGCCTGGTCCGACCTCGACCTGGAGCATCCGGTGGCGACGGCCACCGACCCGGTCGCGGCGGGCGGCTTCTACACCTTCTCCGGGACCCTCCCCGAGCGTTCGGGCAGGCAGCTGCTGTACGCGGTCTGGCAGCGCTCGGACAGCCCGGAGGCGTTCTACTCCTGCTCGGACGTGACGTTCGCGGGCACGAACGCCGACACGGGCACGGGGGCGGGGACCGGTACCGGTACCGCGCCGTCCGCCTCCGCGCCCTCCGAGGAGCAGATCGAGGACGGCGCCGACAAGTCGACGATCGAGCACCACGGCCACGGGGACGACGACGCCACCACGACGACCGATCCGACGACGGACCCGACGACCGACGCGACGACCGGGCCGTCCGGCACGGCCGAGCCCTCCACCGCGGCCGAGTCGCCGGTCACGGCCAACGAGCCGAGCGCGGCCGGTGCGGGTCCGGGCGAGAGCCTCGCCGAGACCGGCGGTGACGGCAGCGCCCCGTATCTCGCGGTGGGCGGCGCGGCCGTCCTGGCGCTGGGCGCGGCGCTGCTGTTCGGGTCGGTGCGCAGGCGCGCGGTGAGCGGCGGACGGCGCGGCCGCTGAGGCCGCCGCCCCCCAGGTACTCCGGGGCCTGACCGGCGGCTCAGGTCGGACAGGCCCCGGCGGAACACCTGCGCGTCAGCTGAAGACGGACGCGCAGGTGGTGGAGGTGGCGTGGGCCGGGTCGAGCGCGTTGGCCACCTCATGGAAGGCGATCCGGTCGAGCAGACCGATCGCCACGTGCTCGGAGAGGTCCACCGGGCACAGGTCCTGGAGCAGGACGTTGTGCACGTCGGACCCGCTGAGGTACTGGGTGCGCCACGGCGTGACCACTTCGTCGTACTTGGTGGCGATGACGGTGTAGCGGACACCGGCGACGGTGTCGCCGCCCGCGTTGAGCTTGGTGAGGAAGGCCGATCCGGCGACCTGGTCGGCGAGGCCGGGGGTGGCGGCCGAGAGGAGGTCCTCGGCGCCCGGGAAGTAGGGCAGCAGGTTGGCGAGTCCGCTCAGTGTGGTGCCGTGGTTGTCGGGGGCGATGCCGACGAGCGCGTTGACCTTGGCGGCGCCGCCGAGGAACTTCAGGTAGTAGCGCGGCATCATGCCGCCCTGTGAGTGGCCGACGAGGTCGGCCTCGGCGGCGCCGGTCGCGGCGAGCACCTTGTCGACGAAGGTGGAGAGCTGCGCGGCCGACTTGTCGATGGGGCCCAGGCCGTTGAAGAGCGGCACGCCCGGCAGCTGGCCGTAGTCGACGGAGAAGACGCAGTAGCCGCGGACCGTGAGGTAGGGGGCGAGGCCCAGCCAGTTGTCGACCGAGTTGCCGAAGGTGCCGTGCACGAGGACGACGGGGCGGGGGTGGGCGGCGGAGGGCTTGCAGCGGTAGTCGTTCCAGCCACTCGACGAGGCGGTGGCGGTGGAGTCGGCGTGCGCGGCGGTGGCGGGGACGGCGGCGGCCGCGGCGGCCAGCAGCAGTGCGGCGAGTGGTCTGAGCGCGCGTTTCCAGGGCAGCATCGGGTGATCTCCTTGCGGCTCAAGGGAGGATGCGATGGCCTTACGCCCTGTGACCCGGATCACGAGGATGCTGTTCACTCGTCAAGTTACGGGCGAGTAGCTGAACTGTGAAGTTACGCGCCAGTAAAAACTTCCAGCTATAGCCGCCCTCGACCGGGGATCACTGATATGCCGTCACCAAGCGGGCCGAATGGGGCCATGGGGGGCGATGCGTGACAACTGGTCGCGCAGCAGGCGCACTTGCCCCTCACCGAGCACGGCGACCCAGGACCGCACCGCCTCGGCGGCCGCCTCCTCCGCGGCCCTGGTGCACTCCCAGCCGCGCTCGGTGAGCACGATCAGCCGGGCCCGCGCGTCCTCGGGGTGCGGCCGGCGCTCGGCATACCCCTTCCGCACGAGCTCCTCGACGAGCTGACTCGCCGCCTGCTTGGTGACTCCGAGGTGCGCGCCCAGCTCGGTGACCGTGGCGCCGTCCGGGGCGAGCCGGGTGAAGGCGAAGCCGTAGGCGGGCCGCGCCTCGAATCCACGGGCGAGGACGCCGTCGTTGATGCGCTGGGTGAGCTCGCCCGCGGCGGCGAGCAGGACGGCGGTCAGGGCGAGGGCTTCGGAGTTCTGCACGTCTGCATTGAAACACTCTTGACAGATTGGTCAAGCAGCTTGACCATAGGGTCAAGTAGTCAAGCTGCTTGACCATTTTCGCGTCCGCGTCCAGCAGCGGCGACGACACCCATCGGAAGCCGAAACCGACAGGAGACACCCATGCCCGTCATCCGTTCGTCCGACGCCGTCACCCACGAGATCCACGGCGCCCGCTTCGTCTCGTACGCCACTCCCCGCACCGGCAGCAAGGAGCTGTGCGCCTGGAGAGGCGAGATCCCCGCCGGGACGAAGGCGCCCGCGCACACCGTCAGCCGGGAGGAGATCTTCCATCTGCTCGTCGGCGAGCTGATCCTCACGCTCGACGGCCGCGCCGAGCGGATCAGGGCCGGCGACACCGTGATCGTCAATCCGGGGGCGACCCTGGCCGTCGAGAACCCGACCGATCACACCGCGCTCTCCTGGGTCACCACGTCCATCGGCCTGGAGGCGGAGCTGGCCGACGGGACCCGGATCGCTCCCCTGTGGGCCAACTGACCGCGTTCAGGCCGCCGTCGCCTCACGCCGCCAGCGTCCCGGGCTTCACCGCTTGTGGCCCGAACTTCGCCCGCACCCGGTCGGCCACCTCCTCGATCCGGCGGACCTTCTCGTCCACGGGATCGAAGGTGAGCTGGTGGGAGGCCTGGTCGGCGGGGCCGAGGGCCTCGGCACGCAGGGCGATCGCGCGGACCCGGGCGCGTTGCAGACCGAGCGCCTCGTACAGGCCGTACGCCGTTCTCGTCAGGGCCGCCGAGTGCGCGGTCGGCTCCCCGAGGGTGCGGCTGCGCGTGGTCGCGGACCGGTCCGCGTAGCGCACGGTGAGGGTCAGGGTGCGGCAGACCTTCTCCACCGCCCGCAGCCGGGCGCCCAGTTCCCCGGCGGCCGAGAGAAGCGCGCGGCGATGCCGGTCGGGGTCCAGCTCGTCGCGCCCGAAGGGGCGCTCGGTGGCCAGTGACCGGGACACCGCGTTCGGGACGACCCGGCCGCGGTCGACGCCGTTCGCCTTCTCGTGCAGTTCCCGGCCCGCCTTCGCGCCGACCAGGCGCTGGAGCGTGGACAGGGGCGCGACGGCGACCCGGCCGAGGGTGTCGAGGCCGTACTCGCACAGGGTGCGGGCGGTCGCCGTACCGACACCGGGCAGCGCCACGACGGGCTTCTCGGCGAGGAACTCCCGTACCCCGCCCTCGGGGACCGCGCACGTCACCCCGGGCCGGGCGCCCCGCAGCGCCACGCGGGCGGACATCGGGCCGGGGCCCGCGCCGATCACGCAGTCGACCCCGTGCAGCGCGAGCGCGCGCACTCTGATCACCGACGCCAGCTCGACCGCGCTGCGCCCGAAGTACCGTTCGGCGCCGCGCAGATCGGCCAGCGCGCCGTCCGGCGGCAGCGCCTCGACGACCGGTGTGAACTCCTCCAGCAGCCCGAGCAGCGCCGGCAGGGCGGCCTCGTCCGCCGAAGGCAGTTGGAAACGTACGCAGAGGATGGTCATCCCGCACTCCCCGGACTCTGGTGCCACAACTTCCTTCCCACCGCGGGTCCTTCGCCCGCGGGGCGCAGATCGGCCCAGGGGTGCATCTCGTACCCCGTGGGCATGCGGATGCGACGCTGTTCCCCCGCGTCCCGGGCGGCCGAGCCCGCCGGTGCGGGCAGCCCGTCCGAACCGGCGAGCCGACCGCGCGCCGGGCCGTCGACGCCGGCGTCGGAGGCGCCCGCGTCCGGGGTGTCCGCGTTCGAGGTGTCCGCGTTCGAGGTGTCCGCATCCGGGGCGCCGCCGGGGCCGGCCAGCCGGGCCGCGACCCCTTCCAGCCCCTCGTCCCGGCGCACCTCCAGCAGTTCGGCGAGGTTCCAGGCGGCGGCGCCCACCACGCTGAGGCTGCGCGGGCCGCGCCGCTGCACCACCCCGCGCACCAGCAGCAGCCAGGAGTGGAAGACGGTGTGCGCGCAGGCGTCGTGGGAGTCGTCGAAGAAGGCGAGGTCGACCAGGCCGGTGCCGTCGTCCAGGGTGGTGAAGATGACCCGCTTGCCGGACCGGATCGGCGGAGTCTGGGTGGCCGCCTTGGCGCCCGCCACGAGGACCGTCTCGCCGTGCCGGGTGTCGCGCAGCCGACGCGCCGACAGCACGCCCAGTTCGTCGAGGAAGCCCCGGTGGTCGTCCATCAGATGGCGCGAGGCGTCCATGGACAGCACGCCCAGTTCGGCGCTGAGCTTCTCGGCGGAGGACAGGTCGGGCAGCCCGGCCGGGGTGGTCTTCCGTCCGCCGGCCAGCGGGAGTTGGCCGCCGCCCGCGCCCCGGGCCCCCCGGTGCAGTTCGGTCAGGTGCAGTTGCAGATCGCGCCGGTTGGCGCCGAACGCGTCCAGCGCGCCGACCTGCGCGAGCCGCGCGGCGAGCGGACGGCTCGGTCGCGCCCGTTCCCAGAAGTCCAGCAGCGAGGCGTACGGCTGCCCGTCCGCGATCCGTGCCGCCTCGGCCTCGGTGATGCCGTACACGTCGGAAAGGGCGAGCCGCAGCCCCCAGACGCCGGAACCGGACGGATCAGCGCCCGCACCGGAGGAATCAGACCCTGAATCAGACACCAGTTCGATACGGTGGGCGACCGCCGACCTGTTCACGTCCAACGGCAGTACCGGCACCCCCCGCCGCCGCGCGTCCGCGAGCAGCAGCCGCTTCGGGTACATCCCGGGGTCATGGGTGAGCAGCCCGGCGTAGAAGGCGGCCGGGTGGTGCGCCTTCAGCCACGCCGACTGGTACGTCGGCACGGCGAAGGCGACCGCGTGCGCCTTGCAGAAGCCGTACGAGCCGAACGCCTCGATGATCTCCCAGGTCCGCTGAATCGTTTCTGCGTCATATCCGCCGGCCGCCGCGTGCTGGGCGAACCACACCTTGATCCGCCCCTGCGACTCCGGGTCCGACAGCCCGCGCCTGACCCGGTCCGCCTCACCGCGCCCGCAGCCGGTCATGACGGCGACGATGTCGATGATCTGCTCGTGGAAGACGACGACCCCGTAGGTGTCCCGCAGCGGCTCCGTCAGATCCGGGTGCGGATACCGGACCGGCGCCCGCCCGTGCCGCGCCTCGATGAACGGCCGCACCATGTCGGCGGCGACCGGCCCGGGCCGGAAGAGGGAGATGTCGACGACGAGATCGTGGAAGGTGGCCGGCTGCAACCGCCCCACCAGGTCCCGCTGGCCCGGCGACTCGATCTGGAAACACCCCAGCGTCTCGGCGGACCGGATGAGCCGATACGTCGCCGGATCGCCGCCCTTCAGCGTGTCCAGGTCGATCCGCTCCCCCGTCGCCCGCTCCACCTCGCCCACCGCGTGCGCCATCGCCGACTGCATCCGCACGCCCAGCACGTCCAGCTTGAGCAGCCCGAGGTCCTCGACGTCGTCCTTGTCGAACTGGGCCATGGGGAACCCCTCGCCGCTGGTCGGCATGACCGGCGTACGGGAGAGCAGGGAAGCGTCGGAGAGGAGCACCCCGCACGGATGCATGGCGACTCCGCGCGGGAGGGCGTCGAGAGACTCGACCAGCTCCCAGAGCCGCCCGTACCGCTCCTTCTCCCCCGCCAGCGACCTGAGTTCGGGCAGTTCCTCCAGCGCCGCCCGGGCGTCGCGCGCCCGGATGTGCGGGAAGGACTTGGCGATGCGGTCGATGTCGGCCGGGTCCATGGACAGGGCCGCGCCGACGTCCCGGATGGCGTGGCGGACCCGGTACGTCTCCGGCATCGCGACCGTCGCGACCCGCTCGGTGCCGAACCGGCCGATGATCGCCCGGTAGACCTCCAGCCGGCGCGCGGACTCCACGTCGATGTCGATGTCGGGCAGCACGACCCGCTCCTTGGACAGGAAACGCTCCATCAGCAGCCCGTGCTCGACCGGATCGGCGTTCGCGATGCCGAGCAGGTGGTTCACCAGCGATCCCGCGCCGGAGCCGCGGGCCGCGACCCGGATGCCCATCCCCCGCACGTCGTCCACGACCTGGGCGACCGTCAGGAAGTACGAGGCGAAGCCGTGGTGGGCGATGATGTCCAGCTCCCGGTGCATCCGCTCCCAGTAGACGCGCTTGCCGGAGTGGCCGCGCAGCACCATGCCGGCCGCCGCCCGGGAGGCCAGCGTCCGCTGGGCGGTCCGGTGGCCCGCGCCGACGAGGTGCGGCTCGGGGAAGTGGACGGCGCCCATGCCGAGGTCGTCCTCGGGGTCGACCAGGCACTCGGCGGCCGTCGCCCGTGTCTGTTCCAGCAGGCGGTGCGCGGTGTCGCGCCGGTAGCCCGCGGCCTCGACGATCCGCTCGGCCGTGCGCAGCATCGCGCCCGCGTCCTTGAGCCAGGCCTCCCCGGAGTCCAGCCCTTTCGCCGGGTCGACCGGGACCAGCCGCCGGGCGGCGTCCAGCACGTCCGCGACCGGGCCCTGGCCTGGGTCGGCGTACCGGACGGCATTGCTGAGGACGGGCCGGATCCGCTGTTCGGCGGCGAAGCCGACGGTGCGGGCGGCCAGCCGCAGGGAGCCGGGTCCGGTGCCGGTGCGCCCGTGCCAGACGGCCTCCAGCCGCAGGGCGTCGCCGTACACCTCCCGCCAGGGGGTGAGGAGCTTCGCCGCGCGGTCCGGCCGGCCCGCGGCGAGCGCGCGGCCGACGTCGGAGGCGGGGCCGAGCAGGACGGTCAGGCCCGCGCCGTGGTTCTCGGCCCAGGGCAGTACCGGGGTGCCCTCGCTCTCGTGCGCGGCCGTGACGATCCGGCACAGGTCGCCCCAGCCCCGGGCGCCGTCGCGGGCGAGGAAGGTGACACGGGGTGTCGACTCGTCGACGAAGGCGCCGCCGCGCACGGGGGTGCGGCGCCTGTCCCGTCGTACGGACGCGTCGCCCTGCGGCCGCTCGGGGGGCGCCACCGCCAGGTCCACTCCGAACAGCGGGCGCACACCCGCCTTCGCGCAGGCCTTGGCGAAGCGGACCGAGCCGGCGAGGGTGTCGCGGTCGGTGAGGGCGAGGGCGTCCATCCCCCGCTCCGAGGCGCGCTCGGCCAGCCGCTCCGGGTGCGAGGCGCCGTAGCGCAGGGAGAACCCGGAGACGGTGTGCAGATGCGTGAACCCTGACATCCGCACCTCCCATGAATCGAACATCAGTTCCCAACTGACTCACCCCCACCATAGACCAATTTCCGAACATCTGTACGACAGCCGTTCGGACGCCTCCCACCTGCGAAAACACCCCGTGCCTCGGACCGTGGGGACATGACACCGACCACCGGCGCCGACCCACCCCGCGGCTCCGCCCGTGGCCCCTTGGGCCGGCCATCCTGCTCGTGGTGATCCTGGGCAACCCCGGCGCGGGCGGCGCGCTCCCGCCTCCGCCGCTCCCGCCGTTCCGGAAGGCGATCGGTCCGGCGCTGCCGCCGGGCGCGGGGACCTGGGCGGCACGCTCGATCGCCTCCTTCAAGGGCAACGACATGACCGCGTCGCTGCTGGTGCTGTCGGCGTGGGCGGGCGCGGGGACCGTCGTCACCCTGCCGGCGGCGGCCCTGCGGACGCGTCGCGCGCCCAGAGCACGCCGTGAGCCGGTCCGCAGCGAGCCGCGCCCGCCTGTGACGTACCGGGCCGGACAGGTGCCGGTCCGGACACGTGCGAAGTCCCGCCCCTCGCGCGCGGGGCGGGACTTCGGCTGCTCGAAGGGCTGCTACGGGACCGTCAGCCGATCTGCGTCCCCGTCGCCGACAGCGCCTCCGTCACCGGCTGGAAGAACGTCTCCCCGCCCGAGGTGCAGTCGCCGCTGCCGCCCGAGGTCAGGCCGACGGCGCTGCTGCCCGAGAAGAGGGAGCCGCCGCTGTCGCCGGGCTCGGCGCAGACGTCGGTCTGGATGAGGCCGTTGACGATGTCACCGTTGCCGTAGTTCACCGTGGCGTCCAGGCCGGTGACCGTGCCGGAGTGCACCTGGGTGGTCGAGCCGCTGCGGGTGACCTTCATACCGACGGTGGCCTCGGCGGCGCCGGTGATCTGCTGGGCCGAGCCGTTGTAGAGGTCGACCTCGCTCGGGTGGTCGACCTCGGCGGTGTACTTGACCAGGCCGTAGTCGTTGTCCGGGAAGCTGGACACCTCGTTGGCGCCGATCTCGGTGCCGGAGGAGTCCGACCAGGCGGAGATGGCGTCGGTGCAGTGCCCGGCGGTCAGGAAGTACGGCTCGCCGCCCTTGACCACGTTGAAGCCGAGGGAGCAGCGCCCGGTGCCGCCGGTGATGGCGTCGCCGCCGGCGATGAAGGGCTTGAACTCCCCCTTGGTGCGCTGGAGTTCGGCCACCTGGCCGAGCCCGTCGACGACCTTGGTGAGCTTGGCCCACTCGGTGTCGGAGACCGTGCGGTCGGCGGTGACGACGACCTTGTTGGTGGTCGGGTCGGTGACCCAGGCGGTGCCCGGGACGGACGCGTCCGCCTTGAGCGTCGTACGGGCGCCGGTCAGTTCGGCGAGGGAGTTCTCGACGATTCTGGCCTTGGCGCCGGCCGCCTCGACGGTCTTCGCGGCGGCCGCGTCGAGGACGTTCACCACGAGGCTCTTGCTCTTCGCGTCGTAGTACGTGCCCGCCGCGTCGGCGCCGAGGTCCTGGCCGAGCGTCGAGGCGAGCTTTCCGGCCGCGAGGGCCGAGAGGGGGGCGGGCTGCGAGGTCTTCGCAGGCTCGCTGGCGTTCGCAGTCTGGAAGGTGACTCCGGCTGCGACGAGCGCGGCGATGCCCGCGCCCGTCATGACCATCCGCCGCCCGGGTATGCGTCGGTGCTTCAACTCGCGTCCTCCTGTGGGGGGTCGGCCCGGGCGGCTATGGGGGCAGCTCCGGGCCGGAAGGCTGGGTTGACGGGCGCCCACTCTTCCGAACCGCACAGGGAGCACACAAGGTCGACTTCAGGACGCGCACAGGGTGGACACCGCGCGCCCGCCACGCCTTCACCACCCCGGAACATCCCCTGGCCACCGCAGGAGAATTCGCACTGCAAACGCTACGCGTGAGTAACCACTTACGCGGCGGTGTGGTCTAGTCCTGGCCGGAACCCGACTCCGCCGCGGGCGGCGAAGGTGTGGAAGTCGTCGGGGGTGTGGAGGACGTCGGGGGAAGCGGTTGCTGCTGCTGGGCCCGCTCCAGGAACCTCAGCAGTTCCACCGGGAACGGCAGCACCAGCGTGGAGTTCTTCTCTGCGGCGACCGCCACCACCGTCTGGAGCAGCCGCAGCTGGAGCGCGGCGGGCTGCTCGGACATCTCCTTCGCCGCCTCGGCGAGCTTCTTCGACGCCTGGAGCTCGGCGTCGG
>LJCX01000022.1 GCA_001298545.1 Actinobacteria bacterium OV320 | reverse complement strand
GTTCGGCGGTGTCCTACTCTCCCACAGGGTCCCCCCTGCAGTACCATCGGCGCTGTAAGGCTTAGCTTCCGGGTTCGGAATGTAACCGGGCGTTTCCCTCACGCTATGACCACCGAAACACTATGAAACACATGCAGCCGCACCATGCCGTGACCATGGCATGGGGCCGTTCGTGGTTTCAGAACCAACACAGTGGACGCGAGCAACTGAGGACAAGCCCTCGGCCTATTAGTACCAGTCAGCTTCACCCATTACTGGGCTTCCACATCCGGCCTATCAACCCAGTCGTCTACTGGGAGCCTTAACCCCTCAAGGGGGTGGGAATACTCATCTCGAAGCAGGCTTCCCGCTTAGATGCTTTCAGCGGTTATCCCTCCCGAACGTAGCCAACCAGCCATGCCCTTGGCAGAACAACTGGCACACCAGAGGTTCGTCCGTCCCGGTCCTCTCGTACTAGGGACAGCCCTTCTCAATATTCCTGCGCGCGCAGCGGATAGGGACCGAACTGTCTCACGACGTTCTAAACCCAGCTCGCGTACCGCTTTAATGGGCGAACAGCCCAACCCTTGGGACCGACTCCAGCCCCAGGATGCGACGAGCCGACATCGAGGTGCCAAACCATCCCGTCGATATGGACTCTTGGGGAAGATCAGCCTGTTATCCCCGGGGTACCTTTTATCCGTTGAGCGACGGCGCTTCCACAAGCCACCGCCGGATCACTAGTCCCGACTTTCGTCCCTGCTCGACCCGTCGGTCTCACAGTCAAGCTCCCTTGTGCACTTACACTCAACACCTGATTGCCAACCAGGCTGAGGGAACCTTTGGGCGCCTCCGTTACTCTTTAGGAGGCAACCGCCCCAGTTAAACTACCCATCAGACACTGTCCCTGATCCGGATCACGGACCCAGGTTAGACATCCAGCACGACCAGAGTGGTATTTCAACGACGACTCACCGTGAACTGGCGTCCACGTTTCAAAGTCTCCCACCTATCCTACACAAGCCGAACCGAACACCAATATCAAACTGTAGTAAAGGTCCCGGGGTCTTTCCGTCCTGCTGCGCGAAACGAGCATCTTTACTCGTAGTGCAATTTCACCGGGCCTATGGTTGAGACAGTCGAGAAGTCGTTACGCCATTCGTGCAGGTCGGAACTTACCCGACAAGGAATTTCGCTACCTTAGGATGGTTATAGTTACCACCGCCGTTTACTGGCGCTTAAGTTCTCAGCTTCGCCACCCCGAAGAGTGACTAACCGGTCCCCTTAACGTTCCAGCACCGGGCAGGCGTCAGTCCGTATACATCGCCTTACGGCTTCGCACGGACCTGTGTTTTTAGTAAACAGTCGCTTCTCGCTGGTCTCTGCGGCCACCCCCAGCTCATGGAGTAAATCCAATCACCGGACGTGGCCCCCCTTCTCCCGAAGTTACGGGGGCATTTTGCCGAGTTCCTTAACCATAGTTCACCCGAACGCCTCGGTATTCTCTACCTGACCACCTGAGTCGGTTTAGGGTACGGGCCGCCATGAAACTCGCTAGAGGCTTTTCTCGACAGCATAGGATCATCCACTTCGCCACAATCGGCTCGGCATCAGGTCTCAGCCTTAATGTGTGACGGATTTGCCTATCACACGGCCTACACCCTTACCCCGGGACAACCACCGCCCGGGATGGACTACCTTCCTGCGTCACCCCATCACTCACCTACTGCAAGTCTGGTTCGTCGGCTCCACCACTTTCCTTTCCCCGAAGGGTCCGGAACGGCTTCACGGACTTAGCATCGCCTGGTTCGATGTTTGACGCTTCACAGCGGGTACCGGAATATCAACCGGTTATCCATCGACTACGCCTGTCGGCCTCGCCTTAGGTCCCGACTTACCCTGGGCAGATCAGCTTGACCCAGGAACCCTTAGTCAATCGGCGCACACGTTTCTCACGTGTGTATCGCTACTCATGCCTGCATTCTCACTCGTGAACCGTCCACAACTCGCTTCCGCGGCTGCTTCACCCGGCACACGACGCTCCCCTACCCATCCATACAGGCGTTGGCCCTATTGTATGAATGACACGACTTCGGCGGTACGCTTGAGCCCCGCTACATTGTCGGCGCGGAATCACTAGACCAGTGAGCTATTACGCACTCTTTCAAGGGTGGCTGCTTCTAAGCCAACCTCCTGGTTGTCTGTGCGACTCCACATCCTTTCCCACTTAGCGTACGCTTAGGGGCCTTAGTCGATGCTCTGGGCTGTTTCCCTCTCGACCATGGAGCTTATCCCCCACAGTCTCACTGCCGCGCTCTCACTTACCGGCATTCGGAGTTTGGCTAAGGTCAGTAACCCGGTAGGGCCCATCGCCTATCCAGTGCTCTACCTCCGGCAAGAAACACACGACGCTGCACCTAAATGCATTTCGGGGAGAACCAGCTATCACGGAGTTTGATTGGCCTTTCACCCCTAACCACAGGTCATCCCCCAGGTTTTCAACCCTGGTGGGTTCGGTCCTCCACGAAGTCTTACCTCCGCTTCAACCTGCCCATGGCTAGATCACTCCGCTTCGGGTCTTGAGCGTGCTACTGAAACGCCCTATTCGGACTCGCTTTCGCTACGGCTTCCCCACTCGGGTTAACCTCGCAACACACCGCAAACTCGCAGGCTCATTCTTCAAAAGGCACGCAGTCACGACGCATTGAGTAAACTCAATGCGCGACGCTCCCACGGCTTGTAGGCACACGGTTTCAGGTACTATTTCACTCCGCTCCCGCGGTACTTTTCACCATTCCCTCACGGTACTATCCGCTATCGGTCACCAGGGAATATTTAGGCTTAGCGGGTGGTCCCGCCAGATTCACACGGGATTTCTCGGGCCCCGTGCTACTTGGGTGTCTCTCAAACGAGCCGTTGACGTTTCGACTACGGGGGTCTTACCCTCTACGCCGGACCTTTCGCATGTCCTTCGCCTACATCAACGGTTTCTGACTCGTCTCACAGCCGGCAGACTGTGAAAGAGAGATCCCACAACCCCGTACACGCAACCCCTGCCGGGTCTCACACGTATACGGTTTGGCCTCATCCGGTTTCGCTCGCCACTACTCCCGGAATCACGGTTGTTTTCTCTTCCTGCGGGTACTGAGATGTTTCACTTCCCCGCGTTCCCTCCACACTGCCTATGTGTTCAGCAGCGGGTGACAGCCCATGACGACTGCCGGGTTTCCCCATTCGGAAACCCCCGGATCAAAGCCTGGTTGACGACTCCCCGGGGACTATCGTGGCCTCCCACGTCCTTCATCGGTTCCTGGTGCCAAGGCATCCACCGTGCGCCCTTAAAAACTTGGCCACAGATGCTCGCGTCCACTGTGCAGTTCTCAAACAACGACCAGCCACCCATCACCCCGAACCCTTAACGGATCCGAGTGCACTGGGGCCGGCACTGAAGGCAGCCATACGGCCATACCCTCAGATACCCAACAGCGTGCCCGGCACCCTCGCCACTCATGATCAGCTTTCCACGCTCCGAAGAACAGTACTTGCAGCCCGAGATGACTGAGAATGCCGAATAATCAACGTTCCACCCATGAGCAACCAGCACCGGACGTACGCCGATGTACTGGCCTCTGAACCGGCCCCCGAAGGGACAGGCTTAGAAGTGCTCCTTAGAAAGGAGGTGATCCAGCCGCACCTTCCGGTACGGCTACCTTGTTACGACTTCGTCCCAATCGCCAGTCCCACCTTCGACAGCTCCCTCCCACAAGGGGTTGGGCCACCGGCTTCGGGTGTTACCGACTTTCGTGACGTGACGGGCGGTGTGTACAAGGCCCGGGAACGTATTCACCGCAGCAATGCTGATCTGCGATTACTAGCAACTCCGACTTCATGGGGTCGAGTTGCAGACCCCAATCCGAACTGAGACCGGCTTTTTGAGATTCGCTCCACCTCACGGTTTCGCAGCTCTTTGTACCGGCCATTGTAGCACGTGTGCAGCCCAAGACATAAGGGGCATGATGACTTGACGTCGTCCCCACCTTCCTCCGAGTTGACCCCGGCAGTCTCCTGTGAGTCCCCATCACCCCGAAGGGCATGCTGGCAACACAGAACAAGGGTTGCGCTCGTTGCGGGACTTAACCCAACATCTCACGACACGAGCTGACGACAGCCATGCACCACCTGTACACCGACCACAAGGGGGCGCCTGTCTCCAGACGTTTCCGGTGTATGTCAAGCCTTGGTAAGGTTCTTCGCGTTGCGTCGAATTAAGCCACATGCTCCGCTGCTTGTGCGGGCCCCCGTCAATTCCTTTGAGTTTTAGCCTTGCGGCCGTACTCCCCAGGCGGGGAACTTAATGCGTTAGCTGCGGCACCGACGACGTGGAATGTCGCCAACACCTAGTTCCCACCGTTTACGGCGTGGACTACCAGGGTATCTAATCCTGTTCGCTCCCCACGCTTTCGCTCCTCAGCGTCAGTAATGGCCCAGAGATCCGCCTTCGCCACCGGTGTTCCTCCTGATATCTGCGCATTTCACCGCTACACCAGGAATTCCGATCTCCCCTACCACACTCTAGTCTGCCCGTATCGAATGCAGACCCGGGGTTAAGCCCCGGGCTTTCACATCCGACGCGACAGACCGCCTACGAGCTCTTTACGCCCAATAATTCCGGACAACGCTTGCGCCCTACGTATTACCGCGGCTGCTGGCACGTAGTTAGCCGGCGCTTCTTCTGCAGGTACCGTCACTTTCGCTTCTTCCCTGCTGAAAGAGGTTTACAACCCGAAGGCCGTCATCCCTCACGCGGCGTCGCTGCATCAGGCTTTCGCCCATTGTGCAATATTCCCCACTGCTGCCTCCCGTAGGAGTCTGGGCCGTGTCTCAGTCCCAGTGTGGCCGGTCGCCCTCTCAGGCCGGCTACCCGTCGTCGCCTTGGTGAGCCATTACCTCACCAACAAGCTGATAGGCCGCGGGCTCATCCTTCACCGCCGGAGCTTTTAACCCCCACCCATGCGAGTGGAAGTATTATCCGGTATTAGACCCCGTTTCCAGGGCTTGTCCCAGAGTGAAGGGCAGATTGCCCACGTGTTACTCACCCGTTCGCCACTAATCCCCACCGAAGTGGTTCATCGTTCGACTTGCATGTGTTAAGCACGCCGCCAGCGTTCGTCCTGAGCCAGGATCAAACTCTCCGTGAATGTTTTCCCGTAATCGGGACGACACCACGAGAGCGGAACAGCCAGGCGGAATAAGCCCGGCCGTTCACAGCGTCCTCGCTGTGTTTTGTTTCAAAGGAACCTCATCCTCGGCTATCACTGCCGGGGACGGGGTATCAACATATCTGGCGTTGATTTTTGGCACGCTGTTGAGTTCTCAAGGAACGGACGCTTCCTTTGTACTCACCCGAGAGACTCTCTCAGGCTTTCCTCCGGGCGCTTCCCTTCGGTCTTGCGTTTCCGACTCTATCAGATCCTTTTCTTGATCCGATTCCCTGTCGGGGGGATTGTCTTGGGCTTCGGGCTTTCGCCTGTCGGCCTTTCGACATTCACTACGTTAGCCGATTCCCTCCGCAACTCATAATCGAGTTCCACCGGGTTGGAATTCGGGCATGCGGACATGCCGAATTCGCTCCCGCTGAGGGGCGTCGTAGGTAGTGGGTTGGCCGCTTCCGACTGCCGGCGAATGCCGTACCCGGTTCAAGCGGCTCGGGCTACATTACGCTCCGGCCAACAGCGAGTCAACTTCGTCGGCGCCTGGGGACATGGGCCCGATAAGGGCTCACCGTCGGGTCGTCGGCGACCCAGTACCGCCAGGGGTGGACCGCTCCATCGCCGGACACTCCGGTGCGCGGGCCGCTGCGTACCTGGTCGGAGGGGACCGGGGTACCGGTCAGGATCCTCAGGGGGGTGTCCCCCGTGGCGCAGGCGTCCGTGCCGTCGAGGGCTCGGTCCACATCCAGGGCGGTGGCCAGGCGGGCAGGGCCTTTGGCCAGTTCCTTGTCATTTCGGGCCGAGAGTCGACGTTTGCGGGCCGACTCGGCGCCCTCGACGATCTCGCCGGCCCGGAGCAGGACGGCGCTCGCCGTGCCGTCCGGACCGCAGACCAGGTTCATGCAGTGCCACATGCCGTAGGTGAAGTAGACGTACACATGTCCGGGCGGACCGAACATCACGCCGTTGCGGGCCGTCGGGCCGCGATAGGCGTGGGAGCCGGGGTCGTTCGGGCCGTCGTAGGCCTCGACCTCCGTGATGCGCAGGGTGATCGGACCGTCGGGGGTCGTACGGACGAGGTGACGGCCGAGCAGATCCCGTGCCACCTCCAGGACAGGGCGGTCGAAGAAGGTCCTGGGCAGGGGCGTACGGTCGGGGGTCGCGATCATGCCCACCGAGCGTAGTGGAGACGCGTGGGTGCGTCGGGGTGGTCAGCGGGCATCCGCCTTGCCAGGGTGTGGGGCACGGAACCGGCCGCACCGGGATCGCGTATGTAGGGGTCGAGGGATCCCGTAAGAAGAAGGTCGTAGAGGGAGAGACATGGCGTTCAAGAAGCTGCTCGCGAGTCTGGGGGCCGGCGGGGCTTCGGTCGAGACGGTGCTGACCGAGGTCAACGTCGTTCCGGGCGGTGTCGTGCAGGGTGAGGTGCGGATCCAGGGCGGGTCCGTCAACCAGCAGATCGAGGGGCTCTCGGTCGGGCTTCAGGCCAAGGTCGAGGTCGAGAGCGGCGACCAGGAGTACAAGCAGGACATCGAGTTCACGAAGCTGCGGCTCGGGGGTGCCTTCGAGCTCCAGGCCGGTGCCGTGCACGCGGTTCCGTTCGGGCTCGAGATCCCGTGGGAGACGCCGGTCACGACGATCGACGGTCAGACGCTGCGCGGCATGAACATCGGTGTGACCACCGAGCTGGAGATCGCCCGCGCCGTGGACTCCGGTGACCTGGACCCGATCAACGTGCACCCGCTGCCGGCGCAGAAGGCGATCCTGGACGCCTTCATCCAGCTGGGCTTCCGCTTCAAGAACGCGGACCTGGAGCGCGGGCACATCCGCGGTACGCGGCAGAAGCTGCCGTTCTACCAGGAGATCGAGTTCTTCCCGCCGTCGCAGTACCGGGGGCTGAACCAGGTCGAGCTGAGCTTCGTGGCCGACGAGCACACGATGGACGTCGTGCTGGAGATGGACAAGAAGCCGGGGCTGTTCAGCGAGGGCAGTGACACCTTCCGCTCGTTCCAGGTGGGTCTGCACGACTACCAGGGAACCGACTGGACGGCGTACCTCAACCAGTGGCTGTCCGAGGTCGGCAGCAAGCGCAACTGGTTCTGACACACAGAGAGGGCCCGGAGTGCCGTACGGCGTTCCGGGCCCTCTGTGCGTCCGCGCGGGGTGTGGAGGTCGTAGGCTCCGAAGGGAGTGCTTGCCGATCGATCAGGAGGTGTCGAAGTGACCGAGCCGAAGAGGCGGCCGCTGCCCCACGATTTCCATCCGCCGGTTCCGTCGTTCACGGTCACGAGCGAGGATGTCGAGGAGGGGGCGACGCTCAAGGACGCCCAGGTCCATGCGGCGGGGAACACCTCGCCCCAGCTGCGGTGGGAGGGTTTCCCGTCCGGGACCAAGAGTTTCGCCGTGACCTGCTACGACCCCGATGCGCCGACGGGCAGCGGATTCTGGCACTGGGTCCTGTTCGACATCCCGGCCTCGGTGACCGAGTTGCCGGCGGGTGCGGGCGGCGGCAAGTTCGAGGGGCTGCCCGAGGGCGCCGTACACGCGCGCAACGACTACGGCAGCAAGGAGTTCGGCGGGGCCGCACCGCCGCCGGGGGACGGGCCGCACCGGTACGTCTTCACGGTGTACGCGGTGGACCAGGAGAAGCTCGGCCCGGATGCCGATGCCTCGCCCGCCGCCGTGGGTTTCAACCTGCGGTTCCACGCGATCGGCCGCGCCCAGCTGATCGGTGAGTACGAGGTTCCCGCGGAGGGATGAGTCAGCTCATCGTTCATTGAACGTTTGCCCGCCTCTGGTCTTGGAAGTGATCAGAGGCGGGCATTTTTGTTGCCGGGGGTCGCGGGGGTCACCTCCCGTGGAGCAGCAGATATTGCGTTGTCCATCTCGGCGTGCCCGGCCAGAGTTGATCCCAGCCCGCCAGGGGGTGGGCCGGTGCACACAGGAGGTGGGCTGGTATGCGGGACACGCTGGTACTGAACGCGAGCTTCGAGCCGCTGTCGACGGTGACGTTGAACCGAGCCGTCGTTCTGGTGCTTCAGGACAAGGCCGTCGTCGAGCAGGCCCACCCCGAACTGCGGATGCGCGGAGCCGAGGTCGACATCCCGGCGCCTCGTGTGATCAGGCTGTGCAGGTACGTACGGGTGCCCTTCCGAAGACAAGCTCCGTGGTCGAGGCGGGGTGTGCTGATAAGGGACCGGCACCGGTGCGCGTACTGCGGTCGCCGGGCGACGACCGTGGACCACGTGGTGCCGCGGGCGCAGGGGGGTCAGGACGTGTGGCTGAACACCGTCGCCTCGTGCGCGGAGGACAATCACCGCAAAGCGGACCGGACTCCGGAGCAGGCGGAGATGCCGTTGCTGCGGCAGCCGTTCGAGCCGACGCCGGCGGACGCGATGCTGCTGGCTCTGGGGCAGGACGACCTGGCCGCGCTGCCGGAGTGGCTGACCATGGACGCGGCGTAGCCGGTGTCCGGATGTGACCGGGGCCCACCTTCGCTCGGAAGGTGGGCCCCGGTCGTGTGTCCGTGGGTCAGTCGATCGACGGCTTCTCGCGGCGTTCCGAGCCGCCGCCGTTGCCGGAGTTGTTGCCGCCCGAATTGCCGCCGAAGTTGCCGAAGTTGCCCATGGCACCGGACAACCCCTTGAGGGCGTCGCCGATTTCGCTGGGGACGATCCAGAGCTTGTTGGCGTCGCCTTCGGCGATCTTCGGGAGCATCTGGAGGTACTGGTAGGAGAGGAGCTTCTGGTCCGGGTCGCCGGCGTGGATGGCCTCGAAGACCGTACGCACGGCCTGGGCCTCGCCCTCGGCGCGCAGCGCCGCTGCCTTGGCCTCACCCTCGGCGCGCAGGATCTGGGACTGCTTCTCGCCCTCGGCGGTGAGGATGGCGGCCTGGCGCGTGCCTTCGGCGGTGAGGATCGCGGCGCGCTTGTCACGGTCGGCGCGCATCTGCTTCTCCATCGAGTCCTGGATGGAGGTCGGGGGCTCGATGGCCTTCAGTTCCACGCGGTTGACGCGGATGCCCCACTTGCCGGTCGCCTCGTCGAGGACTCCGCGCAGCGCCGCGTTGATCTCCTCGCGGGAGGTCAGGGTCCGCTCGAGGTCCATGCCGCCGATGATGTTGCGGAGCGTGGTGACGGTGAGTTGCTCGATCGCCTGGATGTAGCTGGCGACCTCGTAGGTCGCGGCCCGGGCGTCGGTCACCTGGTAGTAGATGACGGTGTCGATGTTCACGACCAGGTTGTCCTGGGTGATCACCGGCTGCGGCGGGAACGGCACGACCTGTTCGCGCAGGTCGATGCGGTTGCGGATGGTGTCTATGAACGGGACGACGATGTTGAGGCCCGCGTTGAGTGTCCGCGTGTAGCGGCCGAACCGCTCCACGATCGCGGCACTCGCCTGCGGGATGACCTGGATCGTCTTGATCAGGGCGATGAAGACCAACACCACCAGAATGACCAGGACGATGATGACCGGTTCCATCGCGGCTCCCCGTACCTTTCTCCGCCTCGGCGCTTTCGGAAGATCTTATGCCTGTTGAAGATCTTGCTGGACGAGTGTGACAGACCGTCGTGCGGCTCGTGAGGTGTTCTGTTCACTTACGTCGTGCGGGAGTTGCGCAGGGTCAGATGACGATCGCCGTGGCCCCCTCGATGTCCACGACATCGACTTCCTGCCCCACGTCGTAGGCGCGGTCGGTGTCGAGGGCGCGGGCCGACCAGATCTCCCCGGCGAGTTTGATGCGGCCGCCCGAGCCGTCGACGCGCTCCAGCACGACGGCCTGTTTGCCCTTCAACGCGTCGATGCCGGTGGCGAGTTGGGGACGCTGCTTGGCGTGCCGGGTCGCGATCGGGCGTACGACGGCGATCAGCGCGACGGAGACGACGATGAAGACGAGCACCTGGGCGACGGCTCCGAAGCCGAGGCCTGCCACGACGGCGGCGGCCACCGCTCCGACCGCGAACATGCCGAACTCGGGCATCGCGGTCACCACGAGCGGGATTCCGAGCGCTGCCGCGCCGACGAGCCACCACACCCACGCGTCGATGTCGTTCACACCGTCATGGTAGGGCCGCGCGTCCTGCCGGGGACAGGGCGCACGGGGAGCGGTCAGGACATCGGCAGGCCCTGCGCCGTCCAGCGGTCGCCGACCTGTTCCACGACGAGCGGGAGGCCGAAGCAGAGGGAGAGGTTGCGGGAGGTGAGCTCCAGCTCCACCGGGCCCGCGGCGAGGACCTTGCCCTGGCGGATCATGAGGACGTGGGTGAAGCCGGGGGCGATCTCCTCGACGTGGTGGGTCACCATGATCATCGAGGGGGCGATGGGGTCGCGCGCGAGGCGGCCGAGGCGGCGTACGAGGTCCTCGCGGCCGCCGAGGTCCAGGCCGGCGGCGGGCTCGTCGAGGAGCAGCAGCTCGGGGTCGGTCATCAGGGCGCGGGCGATGAGGGTGCGCTTGCGCTCGCCCTCGGAGAGCGTGCCGAACTTGCGGTCCAGGTAGTCGCTCATGCCGAGGCGGTCGAGGAAGGCGCGGGCGCGCTGCTCGTCGACGTCCTCGTACTCCTCCTGCCAGCCGGCCGTCATGCCGTACGCGGCGGTCAGCACGGTCTGGAGGACGGTCTGGCGCTTGGGGAGCTTGTCGGCGAGGGCGATGCCGGCCATGCCGACGCGGGGGCGCAGCTCGAAGACGTCGGTGCCGGGGCTGCCGAGGGTCTCGCCGAGGATGGAGACGGTGCCGGCGCTGGGGAAGAGGTAGGTGGAGGCGATGTTCAGGAGGGTCGTCTTGCCGGCCCCGTTGGGACCGAGGATCACCCAGCGCTCGCCCTCCTTGACCGACCAGGAGACCTGGTCCACCAGAGCCCGGCCCTCACGGACCACGGATACGTCCTGAAGCTCCAGAACATCGCTCATGAGCGCGTTGTCTCCCCTTGCTGTGTGGCCGGTCGGTTGTCGCGGGCGCCTGTGGCTCGGACCGCCGCGCATGGGTGGGCGCGGCCTCTCCGGGAAAATCTACGCCACCGGTCGGGCGGCCCGATCCATCGGTCCGGTCCTTAGGGTGGAGGCATGCTTTCGGAACCGCGCTCTGGTCGCCTTGCCGCTTGGGGAAATGCCCTGTTGGCCGGAATTGTCTCACCGGACGACGCCGTACTCGCCATCGTCGGCGAGGACGCCGTGCATCGGGTGGAGGGGCTGCCCGGTGAGTCGGCGCCCGTCGGACTCACGCTCGCGCTGGGGCGGCTGCGGGCGCTCGGGGTGAACGGGCTGCGGGTGGCGTTGCCCGCGCCGGGACATCCGCTGGGGCTGAGCGGGCCGCCGGAGTTCAACACGCGGGCGCTGGAGGCGGAGGAGGCCGTGGTCTGTCACGGCGCCGGGTACGGGCTGGTGCCGGAGGTGTACGAGGCCGGGCCCGACGGTGATGTACATGTCGAGGTCGTGTGGCACTGCCTGCCGGTGCGGGAGGCTCCCCCGGCCGATGTGCCGTCGCTGGGCGAGGCGGAGCGGGAGCTGGCGGAGGCGCTGCGGGACGCCACGGCGGTGCTGGCGCGGCTGGACCTGGCGGGATCGGGGCCGGTGGCGGAGGCGGCGATCGACGCGTACCGGGCCCGGGCCGAGCGGGGGCGGGAGGTTCTGGCGCCGGGGTATCCGCCACGGGCGGTGCGGGTGCTGGAGCTGGCGCAGCGGGTGGGGCTGCTGGTGTCCCTCGCCTATGAGAACGGACCCGGGGGTGCGGTCAGCTCCGCGGAGATGGCGGTGCGTGCGGAGGCATTGCGGCCGGTCGAGCGGACGGGGCGGCGGGCGCAGGTCGCCGCGTACAACTCCGTTGTGGAGGAGCGGGAGCGGGGGGTTCGGTGAGCGTCGCCGCTCGGGTGGCCCGGGTGGTGTGAGCCTCTGGGGGCTGTACCCCCAGGCCCCCCTACGGCCCTGAAGGGGCCTTGTCCTCAAGCGCCGGACGGGCTGGTTTGCCGGGCGGTGGAAGGTGCCGACACATGCCGAGCTCCGGATGGCATGCCGAGTTCTGGGCGGGCTGGTTTGCCGGGCGGCGGTGAAATGGTCACGGCATGCAGAGGGGCCCACGTGTCGTCCGTGACGCGTGGGCCCCTCTGTGGTGCGGCTGCGAGATCAGTCGTTGATGCAGACGTTGCCGAACGCCGGGTTCAGCACGCCGACCACGTTGATCGTGTTGCCGCAGAGGTTGATCGGGATGTGGATCGGCACCTGGACGACGTTGCCCGAGATGACGCCCGGCGACTTCACGGCCGCGCCTTCCGCACCCGCGTCGGCGACGGCGGCACCGGCCGAGGCGCCCGCGGCGATACCCGCGACGGTGAGGGCCACAGCAGCCTTCTTGGCGATGTTCATGAGAAGCGTTCCTCCTGCGTTTGCGTGTCCGACCCGGCCGCGGGTCGGACACTGCCCAACGCGAGGGTGATCGGGAACGATGCGGGGCCCGCCGGAAAGACACCTCGTTCGGATCATTGGAGCGACAAACAGACCGGCCTCCCTCGGTGGGGGCCGAGGGAGGCCGGAGGTCACCGCGGGTGCGGGCGGGACCTCAGTGGTTGAGACCCAGGTTGCCGAAGGCCGGGTTCAGCACGCCGATGACGTTCACGCTGTTGCCGACCACGTTGACCGGGACGTGCACCGGGGCCTGGACGAGATTGCCCGAGACGACGCCCGGCGAGCCCTTGGCCTCGCCGAGAGCGGTGGCGCCGTCGGCGGCGGAGGCCATGCCGGCACCCGCGGCCATCAGCCCGCCGGCCACCATCGTCACGGCCGCTGCCTTCTTCAGGTTCTTCACTTCTGACCCCTCCTAGCGATTGCCGCGGCAATCGCCGCGGCACGCACTGGAGAACGGCGGCGGGCCACGAAGGATGCGCCATTCGGGGGACATTCCCACGACGGTATGAATCTCGGATCGGAAGTTAACCTTCCGCTCAGCGGGTCACGCCGTGGCGTACGGCCCACAGCGCGGCCTGGGTGCGGTCCGCGAGGTCGAGCTTCATCAGGATGTTCGAAACGTGTGTCTTGACGGTCTTCTCGGAGAGGACCAGGGCCCGGGCGATCTCGCGGTTGGAGCGGCCGTCCGCGATCAGGCCGAGCACCTCGCGCTCGCGTTCCGTGAGCGCGCCGCCTCTGCCCTGGCCCGAGGTGCCCTCGTCCTGGGAGAGGAGTGCGCCGGCGACCTCCGGCTGGAGCAGAATGTGGCCGGCGTGGACCGAGCGGATGGCACCGGCGAGGGCGTCGGGGTCCACGTCCTTGTAGACGTATCCGGCGGCGCCCGCGCGCAGGGCCGGGACCACCGTGCGCTGTTCGGTGAAGCTGGTGACGATCAGCACGCGCGCGGGGTTGGCCAGGTCGCGGAGTCTGCGCAGGGCCTCCACGCCGTCCATGCCGGGCATCTTGACGTCCATCAGGACGACGTCGGGCTTCAACTCCTCGGCGAGAGCGACTCCTTCGGCGCCGTCGGCGGCCTCGCCGACGACCTCGATGTCGTCCTGCACCTCCAGGAAGGTGCGCAGGCCTCGGCGGACGACCTGGTGGTCGTCGACGAGCAGCACCTTGATTGCCTCAGCCACCGGGAGCCTCCATCTCGATCGTGGTGCCCTTGCCGGGCGCCGATACCACCGTGAGCGTGCCACCCACCCCGCTCGCCCGGTCCCGCATCGACACCAGCCCGAGGTGGCGGCCGGCCCGGCGGACCGTCGTCGGGTCGAAGCCCGCGCCGTCGTCCGTGACGCGCAGGACCGTGCCCGGGCCGCGCTTGCCGAGGGTCACCTCGACGCGCTGTGCCCCGGAGTGGCGCAGCGCGTTGTGCAGAGCCTCCTGGGCGACCCGCAGCAGGGCCTCCTCCTGCGCGGCGGGCAGAGCGCGGACGCCCTGGCTGGTGAAGGTCACGCGCGCGGCGTGGGCGCGGTCGAGGACGTGGATGTGGGTGCGGAGGGTGGCGACGAGGCCGTCCTCGTCGAGGGCCGCGGGGCGCAACTCCACCACGGCGGCGCGCAGTTCGTCGGCGGCCTCCGCGGCGAGCGCCGCGACCTGTTGCAGTTCGCCCTTCGCGCGCGCGGGGTCGCGGTCGACGAGGGCGGTGGCGGCCTGGGCCGTCAGGCGCAGGGAGAACAGCTTCTGGCTGACCGCGTCGTGCAGTTCGTGGGCCAGCCGGGAGCGTTCCTCGGCGATCGTCAGTTCACGGCTGCGCTCGTACAGGCGGGCGTTGGTGAGGGCTATCGCGGCGTGCTGGGCCAGGATCGCGAGCAGTTCCTCGTCGTCCTCGGTGAAGCCGCAGCCGCCCTGGGGCCTGGCGCAGTTCTTGTTGGCCAGGAACAGGGCGCCGAGGACCTCGTCGCCGTCCCGGACGGGCAGGCCCAGGAAGTCGGACATCTCGGGGTGGGCGGACGGCCAGCCCTCGAAGCGGGGGTCCTTGCGGACGTCGGCGAGGCGCTGGGGCCGGGCCTCCTGGAGCATCGCCGCCAGGATGCCGTGCTGCCGGGGCAGCGGACCGATGGCCTTCCACTGCTCCTCGCCGACGCCGTCCACGACGAACTGGGCGAAGCCGCCGTGGTCGTCGGGGACGCCGAGGGCGGCGTACTGCGCGTCCAGCAGTTCGCGGGCGGAGGCGACGATCGTCTTGAGGACGTCGCGGACCTCGAGGTGCCTGCTCATGGCCAGCAGCGCGGAACTCACCGCGGCGAGGCCGGACCGGGGGCCTTGACTCATGCCCTCACGGTACCGGCGGGGGGTGGCAGCGCGGATCGGACCTGTGACGGCCACGGGCTGCGGCGCAGGACCTAGGTCCGAGGTCCCCGGTACCGCGACCCAGGGCTAAGGGACCGGGTGCCCGGGCGTACGACGAAGGGCCCCTCCGGCTTGCGTCCCGCGTCCGAGGCGGGGGCGGGGGGCCGGTTCCTACGTTGGGATCACCGCCGGACGGAGGCGGATCGGACGAGGGGACGGTTGTCATGCCGGTTGCGATCATCACGGGTGCGTCGAAGGGGCTGGGGCGGGCGCTGGCCGAGGCGCTGGCCGCACGTGGCTGGGATCTGGTGCTCGACGCCAGAACCGCGGGGGTGCTGAAGGAGACGGCGGCGGCCGTGGCGGCGCACGGGGCCCGGGTCGAGGCCCGTGCGGGAGATGTCACCGACGCGGCGCACCGGGCCGAGCTGGTGGCGGCCGCCTGGCGGCTCGGGGGCTGCGACCTGCTGGTGAACAACGCGAGCGCGCTGGGCGCCGAGCCGCTGGTGCGGTTGGCCGAGCTGCCCCTGGACGGGCTGCGGCGGGCGCTGGAGGTGAACGTGGTGGGGGCGCTGGGGCTGGTCCAGGAGGCGCTGCCGCTGCTGCACGGCGCGCGGGCGGGCGCGGTGATCACGGTCAGCTCGGACGCGGCGGCCGAGGCGTACGGGACGTGGGGCGGCTACGGGGCGTCCAAGGCGGCCCTGGACCAGCTCGCGGCGGTGCTCGGTGCGGAGGAGCCGGGGCTGCGGGTGTGGGCGGTGGACCCCGGGGACATGGCCACGGACCTGTACGCGGCGGCCGTACCGGACGACGACGATCCGCGGCCGGATCCGGCCGGTGTGGCGCCGGCCTTCCTGCGGCTGCTGGACGAGCGTCCGGCGAGCGGGCGGTACGGGGCTCCGGCCCTGCTGGAGGGACGGCGATGACGCTGGCGCCGGGGGTGCCGTCGCACGAGCGCAGCCGAGGGTGGGGGAAGGTGCCCGAGGAGCTGTCTGCTCGGGTGCCGGCCGAGCAGCGCGGGCCGGGACGGGACCGGGACGACGTACGGCTGCTGGTGTCGCGGGGGACGGAGGCGACGCATCACGCGTTCCGGGAGCTGCCGTGTCTGCTGCGGGCCGGGGACCTGCTCGTGGTGAACACCTCGCCGACGCTGGCGGCGGCCGTGGACGGCCGGGTCGGGCACGCGCGCGTGGTGGTGCACTTCTCCACGCGCGGTGACGACGGACGGTGGGCCGTGGAGCTGCGGGAGCCGGACGGGAGGGGCACCACCCGCGCGCGTGCGGGTGGGCCCGCGGGGACCGTGGTGCGGCTGGCCGGGGGTGTGCGGCTGACGCCGGAGGAGCCGCTGAGCCCGGGGAGCGGACGGCTGTGGTGGGCGCGGGTGTCCCCCGTCGGCGCGGTGCCCGGGCTGCTGCGGGAGCACGGGCGGCCGATCCGCTACTCCTATACGGAGCGCGATCAGCCGCTGTCCGTCTACCAGACGGTGTTCGCGTCGCCGTCGGCCGACGGGTCGGGCAGTGCGGAGATGCCGAGTGCGGCGCGGCCCTTCACCGCGGGGCTGGTGGCGGAGCTCGTGAGCCGGGGGGTGCTGTTCGCGCCGATCACCCTGCACACCGGGGTCGCGTCGGCGGAGGTGCACGAGCCGCCGTATCCGGAGCGGTTCGTGGTGCCCGAGGCGTCGGCGCGGCTGATCAACGCCGTGCGCGGTGGTGGGGGGCGGCAGGCGCGCGGGCGGGTGATCGCGGTGGGGACGACCGCTGTGCGGGCCGTGGAGTCGGCGGCCGGGGCGGACGGGGTCGTACGCGCGCGTGCGGGATGGACGGATCTCGTCGTCACTCCCGCGCGCGGGGTGCGGGTGGTGGACGGGCTGCTGACCGGGCTGCACGAGCCGGAGGCCTCGCATCTGCTGATGCTGGAGGCGGTGGCGGGGCGGGACGCGATCAGCCGTGGCTACGAGGAGGCGCTGGACGGGCGCTACCTGTGGCACGAGTTCGGGGACGTGCACCTCGTCCTTCCGGAGGAGAGCGCTGACGCAGAGCATTGCTCGGGCAACTGCCAGTGAGAACAGGGTGGGGCCCGTGTGAGCCCGCACATAGGGCGCGGATCACGTACTACGGGCATTAGGAGATAAAGGGGGCACGGTGAGCGGGACAGATGGTTCCATCTGTCCCGATTTGCCCTTACCTGATCCACTATCGGGGATCGTACGTCACACCTTTGCCTGCCCATTTTGCGGCCGCTAACAATGGCTCTCGTCGCTCAGCGCCGTGGGTTCTCCCCCGGCGGCGCCCGTGCCGCAAGCACCCGCTGTCCGCCGTCGGACGAAGAGAGCGACCTCCGCGCTATTCGAAGAGGTCCATCCGCATGCCCAAGAACACTCGTAAGATCGCGATCGCCGGTGCCGCCACGCTCGGTGCCGCTGCCCTCGCCTTCTCCGTGGTGCCGGCCGACGCGCAGACGACCACTACGGACGCCGTCTCCTCGGCCCGGGTCGCCTACAGCGCCGCACCGGTGCAGGCCGTCAAGGCCAGCGTGACCGACCAGCTGGCCACGACGAGCGTGAAGGTCGACGCCATCGAGGCCAAGAAGAAGGCCGCCGCGGCCGCCGCCGCCAAGAAGAAGGCAGCCGCCGAGGCCGCCGCGAAGGCAGCGGCAGCGAAGAAGAAGGCGGCCGCCGCGGCCGCCGCCAAGAAGGCTGCCGCCGCGCGCAAGGCCAAGGCGGCCGCGAGCCGGTCCACCGAGCGTGTCGCGGTCAAGAAGGCCGCCACCAAGAGCTACGCCAACAACCTCGACGGCTGGATCAAGCACTCCCTGGACATCATGAAGTCCAAGGGCATCCCGGGCTCCTACAGCGGTCTGCACCGCAACATCATCCGGGAGTCCTCGGGCAACCCGAAGGCGATCAACAACTGGGACATCAACGCCATCAACGGCATCCCGTCCAAGGGCCTGCTCCAGGTGATCCCGCCGACCTTCGCCGCGTACCACGTCGCCGGGACGTCCTGGAACATCTACGACCCGGTCGCCAACATCACCGCCGCCGCGAACTATGCGGCCGACAAGTACGGCACGATCGACAACGTCGACAGCGCGTACTGAGCCACCTCCGCACGCCGATGGGCGGCACCCCTGGTACGGGGTGCCGCCCATCGGCGTACTACGGAAGCGACTACTTGCGCATGACCTCGGGCTCGTGGCGGCGCAGGAAGCGGGCCACGAAGAAGCCGCAGATCACGCCGAGGACGATCAGCGCGACCATGTCCAGGCCCCAGGCGCCGACGGTGTGCTCCCACAGCGGGTCCGTCTCGCCGCCGTCCTTGGGCGGGCTGATCTTGTTGAAGTCCAGCGTGGCACCCGCGGCGGCGACCGCCCAGCGCGAGGGCATCAGGTACGAGAACTCGTTGACGCCGACCGCGCCGTTCAGGGTGAACAGGCAGCCGGTGAACACGACCTGGATGATCGCGAACATGACCAGCAGCGGCATGGTCTTCTCGGCCGTCTTGACCAGCGACGAGATGACCAGGCCGAACATCATCGAGGTGAAGCCCAGCGCCATGATCGGGATGGAGAGCTCGAACATGGTGGCGCTGCCGAGGACCAGGCCCTCGGTCGGGATCTCCCGGCTCGCGAAGCCGATCACGCCGACCAGGAGGCCCTGGAGCACGGTGACCACGCCGAGGACGAACACCTTCGACATCAGGTACGCGGACCGGGACAGACCCGTGGCGCGTTCCCGCTCGTAGATGACGCGTTCCTTGATGAGCTCGCGGACCGAGTTGGCCGCGCCCGCGAAGCAGGCGCCGACCGCGAGGATCAGCAGGACGGTGGTGGCCGTGCCGTTGGGGATGATCCGGCCGGTCTTCGGGTTGACCGGGTTGGGCAGCAGACTGTTCCCGGAGTCGATCAGCAGGCTCACCGCGCCGAGGACGGCCGGCAGGATCACCGTCAGGGCCAGGAAGCCCTTGTCGGAGGCGATCACCGAGACATAGCGGCGCACCAGCGTGACGAACTGGGACATCCAGCCCTGCGGCTTCGGCGGCTTCATCGCCTGCATCGGCGGCATCTGTACGGACTGCGGCGCGATGGCGTCGATGTCCGCGGCGTACATCTGGTAGTGCTGCGAGCCCTTCCAGCGGCCCGCCCAGTCGTAGTCGCGGTAGTTCTCGAAGGCGGAGAAGACGTCGGCCCAGGTGTCGTAGCCGAAGAAGTTCAGCGCCTCCTCGGGCGGGCCGAAGTAGGCGACGGCACCGCCCGGCGCCATCACGAGCAGCTTGTCGCAGATCGCGAGTTCGGCCACCGAGTGTGTGACCACCAGGACCGTGCGGCCGTCGTCGGCGAGGCCGCGCAGCAGCTGCATGACATCGCGGTCCATGCCCGGGTCGAGGCCGGAGGTCGGCTCGTCCAGGAAGATCAGCGACGGCTTGGTGAGCAGTTCCAGGGCCACCGAGACGCGCTTGCGCTGACCACCGGAGAGGGAGGTGATCTTCTTCTCTTTGTGGATGTCGAGCTTCAGCTCGCGCAGCACCTCGTCGATCCGGGCGTCGCGCTCGGCGGCCGTGGTGTCGGCCGGGAAACGGAGCTTGGCCGCGTACTTGAGGGCCCTCTTGACGGTCAGTTCCTTGTGCAGGATGTCGTCCTGCGGGACCAGACCGATGCGCTGACGGAGCTCGGCGAACTGCTTGTACAGGTTCCGGTTGTCGTAGAGGACGTCGCCCTGGTTGGCCGGGCGGTAGCCCGTCAGCGCCTTGAGCAGGGTCGACTTGCCGGAACCGGACGGTCCGATGACCGCGATCAGGGACTTCTCCGGAACACCGAAGGAGACGTCCTTGAGGATCTGCTTGCCGCCGTCGACCGTGACGGTCAGATGGCGGGCCGAGAAGGAGACCTCGCCGGTGTCGACGAACTCCTCGAGACGGTCGCCGACGATCCGGAACGTCGAGTGGCCGACGCCCACGATGTCGGTGGGCCCCAGCTGGACCGAGCCGCCCTTGGGGATCGGCTGGCCGTTGACGTAGGTGCCGTTGTGCGAGCCGAGGTCGCGGATCTCCATGCGGCCGTCGGGCGTCGAGTGGAACTCGGCGTGGTTCCGCGAGACCTGGAGGTCGGAGACGACCAGCTCGTTCTCCAGGGCACGGCCGATGCGCATCACGCGGCCGAGGGAGAACTGGTGGAACGTGGTCGGGCTGCGGTCTCCGTAGACCGGCGGCGCCCCCGCGCCTCCACCGGGCACGTGCTGCACGTACGGCTCGCTCGGCCCCTGCTGCTGCGGGACGTGCGGCGCGCCCTGCTGCGGCGGCTGCCAGCCGGCCTGCGGTGCCTGCTGCGGCGGGGCCTGCTGGGCCCAGCCCGGGTTCGCGGCCTGCGCGGCGTACGGCTGCTGGGGCTGCGCGGCGGGCGCCTGCGTGCCCGACAGGTTCACGCGCGGCCCGTCGGTCGCGTTGCCCAGGTGCAGCGCCGAGCCGGGGCCGATCTCCAGCTGATGGATCCGTTGCCCCTGCGCGAACGTGCCGTTGGTGCTCCCGTGGTCCTCGACGACCCAACTGCGCCCGTTGAAGCTGACCGTGGCGTGACGCCAGGAGACCCTGGCGTCGTCGAGGACGATGTCGCCCTGCGGATCACGTCCGAGGGTGTATGGCCTGGACGGATCCAACGTCCAGGTGCGTCCGTTCAATTCCAGTACGAGTTCCGGCACTCCAGCCCCACTGAGTTGTCCCCCGAGTTAGCCCCATCAACGGGGAGTCTAGGGATGTCGAACATCGGGGGGAACTATTTCAGTAGCGGCCCCCTGACCGAAAGTCGGGCCTTGTGAAGAGCGTGCGCGAGCGTATCGGCCGTTCCCGTTGACGGGGTTGAAACCGGGCCGGAGAGTGGTAAAGGCACGCGAGGGGGACGGAAGCGGCGATCTTCGCCGCTGCGCGCCGCGGATCGGGGGGTCTGCATGAGTGCCGGTACGGGTGTCGAAGGCAGTGGGAGCACGGCGCGCGGCAGGGGCGTGCCGTGGATCGACGTGCTGCTGGCCGCCGTCGCGGCGGTGAGCTGGGCGCTGATCGGGATGGCCGGGACGGCGGCGCTGGGGCTGCACCTCCTGGAGGCGGACTCCGCGGGCTCGTTGGGCCCGATGACGGCCGCGGTGGTGGCCCTGGCCGCCGGGGGCTCGGTGACCCCGTCGGGCGATGTGTCCGCTTTCGGGCTCACGGGCGCGGAGGCGAACACGGCCATCGAGATCACGCCATTGGGGGTGAGCCTGGTGGGCGCGCTGCTGCTGTCGTGGTTCTTCCTGCGGTCCCTGCGCGCGGCGGGGGTTGCGATCGCCCCGGCCGAACTCCTCGCGCGCGTCGGGACGGTGGTCGCGCTGTACGTGGCGATGCTCGGCGGACTGGCCTGGGCGGGGCACGACGTCATCACGCTCGACGGGGGCGCGCTGGGGCTGGACGACCTGCCCGGCGGCGGGGGCGGTGGCGGTGGCGGTCTGGAGATCCCCGGGCTCGGGGACATCGGCGGACTGCTGCCCGACCGGCTCGGTGACCTCGTCGACGCGAAGGCCGCGGTCGGCTTCACCGTCGACACGGCGCCCACGCTGCTCGGCGGCCTCGGCTGGTCCCTAGGCATCCTGCTGATCGCGCTGCTGGCCTCGCGCCGGACGCCGCTGCCGCGCGGCTGGGAGGCGGTGCACCGGGTGGTGCGGCCGGCGGTGTCCGCCGTCGTGACCGTGCTGCTGGTGGCCGTGGCGGCCGGGTTCGCCGCGGCGGTGTACGCGGCGATCGGCGACGACCACCCCCGGCGGATCGCGGGGGCGGCGCTGCTCGGCGCGCCGAACGGGGTCTGGCTGGGCATCCCGATCGGCCTGTTCGTCCCCTGGGACGGACGGGCTACGGGCGCTCTGACGAGCGTCCTCCCGGACCCGCTGGACGATCTGCTGGGCGGCGGCACCGAGCAGTCGGTGACGCTGGGCCGCCTCGCGGAGCTGGACGGACGGGTGTGGCTGCTGGGCGTGGCGGCGGCGCTGATGATGCTGCTGGCGGGGGTGCTGACGGCGGTGCGGACGCCGGTGGGGCCGGTGGGTTCGGCGGGCTTCGCGCCGGGCGCGAGGGCCGGGTCGGGAGCAGGGTCGGGGGCCGGGTCGGGGGCCGGGTCCGAGGGTCGGGGCGGGCGCGGGGCCGGCGCGGTCGGGTTCGCCGGACGTTGTGCCGTGCGCTTGGGGGCGGCGGCCGCCGTGGCGTTGCCGTTGATCGCCTGGTTGACGAACGTGTCCGTGGACGCCTCGCTGTCCGTGCTGGGGTTCGACGCCTTCGGGGCGGGGATCGAGCTGCACGGACACCTCGGGGCGGCGCTGCTGCTGGGTGCCGGGTGGGGCGCGGGGGCGGGGGCCGCCGGTGCGCTGCCGGCGTGGGCGAGCGGCGCCGCGGGGCGGCGGGCGGCGCCACTGGCACGGAGTGACCCGTGGGGCTCCACGGGCCCCGGCGAGGCAGGTGAGCCGTCGGGGTACCCGGACGACCGGGCCGGGCCGTACGCGCCGGGTGCGCCCTCGTACCGGCCGCCGAATCCGGCGACCAATCCCTATCTGCGGATTCCGGAGGAGTTGCGTGAGTCACGGGACGCGGGGCCGCAGCGGGTCCGGCCCGAGCGGGCCGGGGGAGACAGGAGCGGGCAGTCGAGGCCCTACGAGAGCTCCCGGCCGACCGAGCCCCCCACGGACGAGGGGCGGCCGCCCGCCGGGCCTCCGGGAGCGGACGACGTCTACGGCGCTCCGACCGTGGTCCGGCCGGTCGGGCCCGCTCCCCGCACACCGCGTCGGCCTCCCGGTCCACGGTCCGGTGAGCGGCCGCTGCCCGGACCGCAGGAGGGTCCGCCGCCGCCTCCGCCCCCTCCTCCCGCTCCTCCGAGGGGCCCCAGGCCGCCGGGCGGACCGCGGTGAGGGGCCGGGGCCGGAACGCCCGCAGAACGCCCGCAGCCGACTGTTGTGGAGCGCGCCACCTCACCGACATCCACTGTTCCCCGTCCGTCAGGCGGACCTCGGCGGCGCGCGGCACCGGGTGCCGGATACGGTGGGTACACCATGAGCGCTTTGCAGACTTCGTCCTCCGACGTCCCCACGCTCCTTGTCAAGATCTTCGGCAAGGACAGGCCGGGCATCACGGCCGGCCTTTTCGACACCCTCGCCGCCTTCTCCGTCGACGTGGTCGACATCGAGCAGGTCGTCACCCGAGGCCGGATGGTGCTGTGCGCGCTCGTGACCGAGCCGCCGACCGGCTTCGAGGGGGAACTGCGGTCCACGGTCCACAGCTGGGCCGAGTCGATGAAGATGCAGGCCGAGATCATCTCCGGCATCGGTGACAACCGGCCGCGCGGCCTCGGCCGGTCGCTGGTCACCGTGCTCGGGCATCCGCTCACCGCGGAGGCCACGGCGGCGGTGGCCGCGAAGATCACGAAGGCCGGCGGGAACATCGACCGTATCTTCCGGCTCGCCAAGTACCCCGTCACCGCCGTCGAGTTCGCCGTCTCCGGTGTGGAGACCGCGCCCCTGCGCACCGCTCTGGTCACGGGGGCGGCGGCGCTGGGGGTGGACGTCGCGGTGGTGGACGCGGGTCTGTACCGGCGGGCCCAGCGGCTCGTCGTGATGGACGTCGACTCCACCCTGATCCAGGACGAGGTGATCGAGCTCTTCGCCGCGCACGCCGGCTGCGAGGACGAGGTCGCCGAGGTGACGGCGGCCGCGATGCGTGGTGAGCTCGACTTCGAGCAGTCACTGCACGCGCGCGTGGCGCTGCTGGCGGGACTGGACGCGTCGGTCGTGGACAAGGTGCGCGCCGAGGTCCGGCTGACGCCGGGTGCGCGCACGCTGATCCGGACGCTGAAGCGGCTCGGCTACCAGGTGGGGGTCGTCTCCGGCGGCTTCACCCAGGTCACCGACGATCTTCAGGAGCGGCTCGGGCTGGACTTCGCGCAGGCCAACACGCTGGAGATCGTCGACGGCAGGCTGACGGGCCGGGTCACCGGCGAGATCGTGGACCGTGCGGGCAAGGCGCGGCTGCTGCGCCGGTTCGCCGCGGAGGCGGGCGTACCGCTCTCGCAGACCGTGGCGATCGGCGACGGCGCCAACGACCTCGACATGCTCAACGCGGCCGGTCTCGGGGTCGCCTTCAACGCCAAGCCGGTGGTGCGCGAGGCGGCGCACACGGCGGTGAACGTGCCGTTCCTGGACACCGTCCTGTATCTGCTCGGCATCACCCGTGAAGAGGTCGAGGCCGCGGAGACGCACGACGAGCAGTAGCCTCGCGCGGGCGGCGTGGCGAAGACGCCGAGGCGTCGGCGCACGGACGCATGGGTGCCCCGACGGACGCGGAGGGCCCGGCACCATCGCGGTGCCGGGCCCTCGCGCGTGCCGGGTGTGTCACTCGGAGGGCGCCCAGTAGTCGAGCAGCGTGGCCACGCCGGGCTCCAGGGACTTCCAGGGCCCGTCGAAGGAGACGACGGCGAAGGCCGCGGCCGGGAACCCGCGGCGGCGCATCCGCTCACCGGCGTCGCCGTCGCTCCGGCCGGAGAGGATGTCGGCGAGACCCTGGATGCCCGGGTTGTGGCCGATCAGGACGACGTCACGCACGTCGTCGGGTGTTTCGTTGAGCAGGGCGATCAGCTCACCGGGCGAGGCCTCGTAGATCCGCTCCTCGTAGACGGTTTTCGGCCGCTGCGGGAACTCATGGACGGCGAGCTTCCACGTCTCGCGCGTGCGGGTCGCGGTGGAGCAGACGGCCAGGTCGATGGGGATACCGCTGTCGACCAGCTTGCGTCCGGCGACGGCGGCGTCCTTGCGGCCCCGCTCAGAGAGCGGACGCTCATGGTCGGTCACCTGCGGCCAGTCGGCTTTCGCATGGCGGAAGAGGACGATCCTGCGGGGTTCTGCGACGCTCATGAGTCCCAGCTTCGCATGAAACAGGCCACGGGGCGCAGGGAGTTGACAGGCGGCTTCACCAGCGGTCCTGAGCTCCGCCCTAGCGGGTGACCAGCTGTTGCACGCGCTCGACGAGGTGGGTGATCGCCGGGTCGCCGGTGGCCGCGTGGGCGTCGGCGGGGTTCAGTATCAGCACCAGCAGGGTGATGAAGGCGAGCGTCGGGAGGGCGAGGGCCCACCAGGGCAGCCAGGTGTCGACGCCGCCCGAGGTGGCCGGGTGGGGCCGGGTGTGCGTAGGGGCCGACATGGGTGCCTCCGCTGTCTTCGAGTGGTCCGTGGACCTCGGCAGGTGATCCGCGTCCTGCGGCCACACCTCGAATTTACGGAATCGGCGACCCTCAACCCATCCGGTGATCCACCCACTTGACCCTGACCCTCACCCCCTAGGGGACAGGGGGGTTAACCCCACCCCGGTCACCCGGACGGGATCGTGACAGGGACGTCAGGGCGCGTCAGGGCCGTCGGGGAGCGTCAGGGACGTCAGGGCGAGGCGATGGTCGCGATGACGGCGATGACGACGAAGATGGCGAAGAACGAGCCGAAGACGATCAGCATCTTCTTCTGACCGTTCTGGGGGTTCGGGTCGAGCACTGGCATACGGCAAGTCTCGCACCCCGCGTCCCCCGCGGTCCCCCCGGGGTCAGCGGGTGGCCTCCTCCTCCACCGTGCGGTCCCGGCCGGCCAGGATGCCCACGACCGTCTGCGGGATCATGAGGGCCGCCATGAGCGCGAGGGGCAGGCCCCAGCCGCCGCTGTGCTGGTAGAGCACCCCCACCAGGAGCGGGCCGGGGATGGAGATCAGATAGCCGGTGCTCTGCGCGAACGCCGACAGCTGAGCCACACCCGCGCCGGTCCTGGCCCGCATCCCGACCATCGTGAGGGCCAGCGGGAAGGCGCAGTTGGCGATGCCGAGCAGCAGGGCCCAGACCCAGGCGCCGCCGGCCGGCGCGAGGTACAGGCCGGAGTATCCGACGAGGCCGCAGCCGCCGAGCGCGAGCACGATCGGCCCCTGGTGCGGCAGCCGGGTGGCGACGCGCGGGATGACGAAGGCCAGCGGAACGCCCATCGCCATCGTCACGGCGAGGAGCAGCCCGGCGGTGCTCGCGGGCACCCCGGCGTCCCGGAAGATCTGCGGCATCCAGCCCATGGTGATGTACGCGGCGGTGGCCTGGAGGCCGAAGAAGACGGCGAGCGCCCAGGCGGTACGGCTGCGGGTGATGCGCAGCGGGGCGGCCGACGGCTGCGGCACGCGCGCGTGGGTCTGCGGGGCGGGCCGCGGTCCTCGCTCCTGCCGCTCCCTCTCCGCACGGGCGCCGCCCGATGCCTTCCCGCGGTCCCGTGCGAGCGGCAGCCAGGGCAGGACGGCCGCCGCTGCCAGGCCCGCCCAGAGCGCGAGGCCGGTCTGCCAACTGCCGCCCAGCGCCTCGGTCATGGGCACGGTGATCGCGGCGGCGGCGGAGGTGCCGAGGGCGAGGGCCATCGAGTACAGGCCGGTCATGGTGCCGACCCGGTCGGGGAAGTGACGCTTGACGATGACCGGCATCAGGACGTTGCTGACGGCGATGCCCATGAGGGCGAGGGCGCTGCCGGCGAGGAACCCGGCCGTACCGCCCGCGTAGGGGCGCAGGAGCAGTCCCGCCGTGATGGCGACCATGCCGGCGCACACCACCGCTCCCGGCCCGAAGCGGCGGGCGAGACGGGGTGCCGTGACGCCGAAGACGGCGAAGCACAGCGGGGGCACGGAGGTGAGGAGCCCGGCGACGCTGCCGCTCATGCCGAGCCCGTCGCGCACCTCTTCGAGGAGGGCGCCGAGGCTCGTGATGGCGGGCCGGAGGTTGAGGGCGGCCAGCACGATGCCGACGACGAGCAGCCGTGTGCCCCAGTCCCGCGCGCGGGGCGCCGTTCGCGGGATGTCGCCCGCGGCCGAGGTGCGGGTGGGTGGGGGTGTCGTCGTCCGGGTCTGCTCGCTAGCCATGCCGACCATCATAGAATCATAGGATGATTGGTTGTCCATGCCCGGGTTCCCCTGGGCCGCCCCACCCGTGCGAAGGTGTGCCATGCCCCTGAGCCATCCCCGCCGCTCGGCGCTGTCCGAACAGGTCATCGCCGCGCTGCGCACCCAGATCACCTCGGGCGAGTGGCCGGTCGGCGCGCGTATCCCCACGGAGCCCGAACTGGTCGAACAGCTGGGCGTCGCCCGCAACACGGTCCGCGAGGCCGTCCGGGCGCTCGCGCACAACGGGCTGCTGGACATCCGGCAGGGCTCGGGAACCTACGTCGTGGCGACCAGCGAACTGGCGGGCGTGATGCACCGCCGCTTCGCCGACGCCGACCCCGGGCACATCGCCGAGCTGCGCGCCACGCTGGAGTCGAGCGCGGCGAAGCTGGCGGCCGGACGGCGCACGGAGAAGGACCTCAAGCAGCTGGACGCGCTCCTCCTGCGGCGTGAGGAGGCCTGGGACTCGGGCGACGCGGAGGCGTTCGTGACGGCGGACTCGAGCTTCCACCTGGCGGTGGTGGCGGCCTCCCACAACGACGTCATGAGCGCGATGTACGCGGACCTCGGCGAGGTGCTGCGGGACTGGCTGCGCGAGGACGTCGGCGAGGAGCTGACGCCGGAGACGTACATGGACCACACGCGGCTGGTGGACGCGATCCGCGCGGGCGACGCGGAGGCCGCCGCCGTCGAGGCGGCCGGCTACCCCCTGCAGTGCCGCCCCGGCCGGTTCACAGCTTCTGGTGGCTGACCCAGGCCGAGCGGACCTCCTTCCAGCAGCGGCCGGTGAGCCGCACGGTCCGGGCCGGGCCCGCGTCGGCGGGGGTGCCGTCGGTGTCGAGATCCCACCAGCGGTCGCACTCGATGTGCAGACGGACGCGGTCGGTGTCGGCGTAGGGGTTGTGGCAGTAGGCGACGACCCGGGAGCCGCGGACCTCCGTGCGGCACTCCGCGCCGAACGGCTCCTCGGGTGCGGCGGTGGCCTGCCGGGCGGCCGGCACACGCGCGTGAGACAACGCGTCGTACGGCAGCGACAGGACGAGACAGACGGCGACGGTCACTGGGGCCAGGCTGCGAGACAGGCGCACAAGGGGACCTCCTCGGCCGTGCTGGGGAGGAAAGCGCGGTAAGGAACCCGCACTTCAGAGTGCCTTGCCGGGGCACTCCCCCGCCTGGCCGGATGAGCCGAACGGGTGACGCCCCGCTCCCCGCGCGCGCGGGGGAACGGGGCGTCGACGGCGTGTCGGTGATCAGGCTCCGATGGCGTGCAGGCCACCGTCGACGTGCACGATCTCGCCGGTGGTCTTCGGGAACCAGTCGCTCAGCAGGGCGACCACGCCGCGGCCGGCCGGGCCCGGGTCGTTGAGGTCCCACTCCAGCGGGGAGCGGTCGTCCCACACGGAGGCCAGCTCGGAGAAGCCCGGGATGGACTTGGCCGCCATGGAACCGATGGGACCGGCGGAGACCAGGTTGCAGCGGATGTTCTGCTTGCCCAGGTCACGCGCCATGTAGCGGCTGGTGGCCTCCAGGGCCGCCTTGGCGGGGCCCATCCAGTCGTACTGCGGCCAGGCGAACGAGGCGTCGAAGGTGAGGCCGACGACCGAGCCGCCGTTCTGCATCAGCGGCAGACAGGCCATGGTGAGCGACTTCAGGGAGAACGCCGAGACGTGCATGGCCGTGGCGACCGACTCGAACGGCGTGTTGAGGAAGTTGCCGCCCATGGCGTCCTGCGGCGCGAAGCCGATGGAGTGCACGACGCCGTCGAGACCGCCGAGCTCCTCGCCGACGATGTCGGCCAGCCGGCCGAGGTGCTCGTCGTTCGTCACGTCGAGCTCGATGACCTTGGTGGGCTTCGGCAGCTTCTTGGCGATGCGCTCGGTCAGCGTGGGCCGCGGGAACGCGGTCAGGATGATCTCGGCACCCTGCTCCTGGGCCAGCTTGGCGGTGTGGAAGGCGATGGAGGACTCCAGCAGCACGCCGGTGATCAGGACGCGCTTGCCCTCGAGAATTCCGCTCATGGTGATCAGTGACCCATTCCCAGTCCGCCGTCAACGGGAATGACGGCTCCAGTGATGTACGAGGCGTCGTCCGAGGCGAGGAACCGCACCGTCGCGGCGATCTCCTCCGGCTGCGCGTACCGGCCGAGCGGGACCTGCGAGACGATGCCCGCGCGCTGCTCGTCGGTGAGCACCTTGGTCATGTCGGTGTCGACGAAGCCGGGCGCGACGACGTTGAAGGTGATGTTGCGCGATCCCAGCTCACGGGCGAGGGAGCGCGCGAAGCCGACCAGGGCGGCCTTGGAGGCGGCGTAGTTCGCCTGCCCGGCGGAGCCGAGCAGGCCCACGACCGAGGAGATCAGGACGACACGGCCCTTCTTGGCGCGCAGCATGGCGCGGTTCGCGCGCTTGACCACGCGGAAGGTGCCCGTGAGGTTGGTGTCGATGACCGAGGTGAAGTCCTCCTCGGACATGCGCATCAGGAGCTGGTCCTTGGTGACGCCGGCGTTGGCGATCAGAACCTCCACGGGGCCGTGCTCGGCCTCGATCTCCTTGTAGGCCTGCTCCACCTGCTCGGAGTCGGTGATGTCGCACTTGACCGCGAAGAAGCCGGCCGGTGGCTCGCCCGAGCGGTACGTGATCGCGACCTTGTCGCCGGCATCGGCGAACGCGCGGGCGATGGCGAGGCCGATGCCCCGGTTTCCTCCGGTGACGAGAACCGAGCGGCTCAACGGATCACCCTTTCGATAGGGGTCTGACGCACCCGCCCGAACACGACAACGGCAGGTGGCTTCCCTCGAAACCTATCGGTCTGCCTCGTCCGACGGACATTCGGGCACCGACAGTGGCTCACCGGACTGACTGTGGGGTCTCTACAGAAAGTTTGCGGAAGCGGGGCGGAAACGTGTGGTCCGGGGCTGCCGGGCGCGACATGATCGAGGCCTTCACACGACGACACCAGGGAGAGACGTAGGTGCCCCACAGCATCGATGAAAGTTTCACGGCCCTACCCCTACGCGCCCTCGCCGACGCCGCTCTCGCACGCGCGCGTGCGCTGGGGGCGGAGCACGCGGACTTCCGGTTCGAGCGGGTGCGCAGCGCGTCCTGGCGGTTGCGGGACGCCAAGCCCTCCGGGTCCTCCGACACGACCGACCTCGGGTACGCGGTGCGGGTGGTGCACGGCGGTACGTGGGGGTTCGCGTCCGGCGTGGATCTCACGATGGACGCCGCGGCCCGGGTCGCCTCGCAGGCCGTGGCGATGGCCAAGCTGTCCGCCCAGGTGATCAAGGCGGCCGGTTCGGACGAGAGGGTGGAACTGGCCGACGAGCCGGTGCACGCCGACAGGACGTGGATCTCGTCCTACGAGATCGACCCGTTCACCGTGCCGGACGAGGAGAAGGCGGCGCTGCTCGCGGACTGGAGCGCGCGGCTGCTGGCGGCGAACGGCATCAACCACGTGGACGCCTCGCTGCTCACCGTCCACGAGAACAAGTTCTACGCCGACACGGCCGGGACGGTGACCACCCAGCAGCGGGTGCGGCTGCACCCGGCGCTGACCGCGGTGTCGGTCGACGAGTCGAGCGGCGAGTTCGACTCGATGCGCACGATCGCGCCGCCCGCCGGGCGCGGCTGGGAGTACCTCACGGGCACCGGGTGGGACTGGGACGACGAGCTCGACCGGATCCCGGAGCTGCTCGCCGAGAAGATGCGGGCGCCGAGCGTCGAGCCAGGGCTGTACGACCTGGTCGTCGACCCGTCGAACCTGTGGCTGACCATCCACGAGTCCATCGGGCACGCCACCGAGCTGGACCGGGCCCTCGGCTACGAGGCCGCCTACGCCGGCACCTCCTTCGCCACCTTCGACCAGCTCGGCAAGCTGCGCTACGGCTCGGACCTGATGAACGTCACGGGCGACCGCACCGCCGAGCACGGCCTGGCGACCGTCGGCTACGACGACGAGGGCGTCGAGGGCCAGTCCTGGGACCTCGTGAAGGACGGCACGCTCGTCGGCTACCAGCTGGACCGGCGGATCGCGAAGCTGACCGGGTTCGAGCGGTCCAACGGGTGCGCCTTCGCCGACTCCCCCGGCCATGTCCCGGTGCAGCGCATGGCCAACGTGTCGTTGCGGCCCGATCCGGCCGGGATGTCGACCGAAGGTCTCATCGGCAGCGTCGACCGGGGCATCTACGTCGTCGGCGACCGCTCCTGGTCCATCGACATGCAGCGCTACAACTTCCAGTTCACCGGGCAGCGGTTCTTCCGGATCGAGAACGGACGGATCACCGGCCAGCTGCGGGACGTGGCCTACCAGGCGACGACCACCGACTTCTGGGGGTCGATGGCGGCGGTCGGCGGCCCGCAGACGTACGTCCTCGGCGGCGCCTTCAACTGCGGCAAGGCCCAGCCGGGCCAGGTCGCGGCGGTGTCGCACGGCTGCCCGTCGGCCCTCTTCAAGGGCGTCAACATTCTGAACACCACGCAGGAGGCCGGTCGATGAGCGCGGGCACCAACAAGGCGCAGCAGCCGCACGAGATCGTCGAGCGCGCCCTCGAGCTGTCGCGGGCCGACGGCTGTGTCGTGATCGCCGACGAACAGTCGACGGCCAACCTGCGCTGGGCGGGCAACGCGCTCACGACCAACGGCGTCACGCGCGGGCGCACGCTCACCGTGATCGCCACGGTCGACGGCAAAGAGGGCACCGCCTCCGGTGTCGTCTCGCGGGCCGCCGTCACCAAGGACGAGCTGGAGCCCCTGGTCCGCGCCGCCGAGGCCGCCGCGCGGGGCGCGGCCCCCGCCGAGGACGCGCAGCCGCTGGTCGCCGACGTGGCCCGGTCCCCCGAGTTCACCGAGGCGCCCGCGGAGACCTCGTCGGCGGTCTTCGCCGACTTCGCGCCCGCCCTGGGTGAGGCGTTCGCACGCGCGCGTGCGGGGGGTCGCGAGCTGTACGGGTTCGCCAACCACGAGCTCGTCTCGACGTACCTGGGCACGTCGACCGGGCTGCGGCTGCGGCACGACCAGCCGAACGGAACGCTGGAACTCAACGCCAAGTCCCCGGACCGGACCCGCTCGGCCTGGGCCGGGCGCTCCACCCGGGACTTCAAGGACGTCGACCCGGCGGCGCTCGACGTCGAGCTGGCCGTACGGCTGGGCTGGGCGGAGCGGCGGATCGAGCTGCCCGCCGGGCGGTACGAGACGCTGCTGCCGCCGACCGCGGTGGCCGACCTGATGATCTACCAGCTGTGGTCGGCGTCCGGCCGGGACGCCACCGAGGGCCGGACGGTGTTCTCCCAGCCCGGCGGCGGCACCCGGCTCGGGGAGAAGCTGTCCGACCTGCCGCTGACCCTGCGCAGCGACCCGAACGAGCCGGGCCTGGAGGCGCCGCCGTTCGTCATCGCGCACTCCTCCGGCGGCGACCAGTCGGTCTTCGACAACGGCCTGCCCGTGGAGCCCACCGAATGGATCTCCGCGGGCGAGCTGAAGCGTCTGACGACCACCCGGCACAGCGCGGCCCTGACCGGCCTGCCGGTGGCCCCCGGGGCCGACAACCTGATCCTGGACGGCGGCGAGGACCGCTCCCTGGAGGAGATGGTCGCGGCCACCGGCCGCGGGCTGCTGCTCACCTGCCTGTGGTACATCCGCGAGGTCGACCCGGCGACGCTGCTCCTCACCGGCCTGACCCGGGACGGCGTCTACCTGGTGGAGAACGGCGAGGTGGTCGGCGAGGTGAACAACTTCCGGTTCAACGAGTCGCCGGTCGGCCTGCTGGGGCGGGCGACGGAGGCGGGGCGCACGGAAAAGACGCTGCCCCGGGAGTGGAGCGACTGGTTCACTAGGGCTGCGATGCCGGCGCTGAGGGTGCCGGACTTCAATATGAGCTCTGTCAGTCAGGGCGTATAACCTCGTAGCCGGTGGTCGCTCGACCGCCCGAACACAGGCTGAAGATCATCAAGGAGATACGAGAACCGTGACGGACATCGTCGACGAACTGCAGTGGCGCGGGCTGATCGCCCTCTCCACTGACGAGGACGCATTGCGCAAGGCGTTCGCGGACGGTCCCGTCACGTTCTATTGCGGCTTCGACCCGACCGCGCCCAGCCTGCACCTCGGCAACCTCGTGCAGATCCTGACGATGCGCAGGATCCAGCAGGCGGGCAACCGTCCGCTGGGTCTGGTCGGGGGCGCCACCGGGCTGATCGGCGACCCGAAGCCCACCGCGGAGCGGACGCTGAACGCGCCCGAGGTCGTCGCCCAGTGGGTCGAGCGGCTGCGCGCGCAGATCGCACCGCTGCTCGACTTCGACGGCCCGCACGCGGCGGTCATGGTCAACAACCTGGACTGGACGCAGGGTCTGTCGGCCATCGAGTTCCTGCGGGACGTCGGCAAGCACTTCCGCGTCAACAAGATGATCGCCAAGGAGGCCGTCTCCCGGCGGCTCAACTCCGAGGCGGGCATCGGCTACACCGAGTTCAGCTACCAGATCCTCCAGGGGATGGACTTCCTGGAGCTGTACCGGCGGCACGGCTGCACGCTCCAGACCGGCGGCAGCGACCAGTGGGGCAACCTCACCTCGGGCACCGACCTGATCCACCGGGTGGACTCCGACGCCGTGGTGCACGCGCTGGCCACCCCGCTGATCACCAAGGCGGACGGCACCAAGTTCGGCAAGACGGAGTCCGGCACGATCTGGCTCGACCCCGAGATGACCACGCCGTACGCCTTCTACCAGTTCTGGCTGAACGCGGACGACCGGGACGTGTCGAAGTTCCTGCGTATCTTCAGCTTCAGGTCCCATGACGAGATCGAGGAGCTGGAGCGGCAGACCGAGGAGCGTCCGCAGGCCCGGGCCGCTCAGCGCGCGCTGGCCGAGGAGCTGACGACGCTGGTGCACGGCGCTGACCAGACGGCCGCCGTGGTTGCCGCGTCCAAGGCCCTCTTCGGCCAGGGCGAGCTCGGCGAGCTCGACGACCGGACGCTGGCCGCGGCCCTCTCCGAGGTGCCGCACATCCAGGTCACCGAACTCGGACCGGTCGTGGACCTGTTCGCCGAGGTCGGCCTGGTGGCCAGCAAGTCCGCCGCGCGGCGGACCGTGAAGGAGGGCGGGGCCTACGTGAACAACGTCAAGGTCACCGCGGAGGACGCCGTCCCGGCGAAGGACGAGCTCATTCACGGGCGGTGGCTGGTGCTGCGGCGCGGCAAGAAGAACCTGGCCGCCGTCGAGGTCACCGACGTCTGAGTGCCGCGCCCGCGCTCTGCGGGTCGCGCGTAGGAGGTGCGCCGCGGGGGTGCGGGTTTCTGCCGGCCACGGCTTTCGTCGTGGCCTGTCGCGCGGTTTCCCGCGCCCCTCCCGGGCGTCGGCTCAGGCGTGGGTCTTCCGCTTGCCCAGCGTCGCCATGTAGAGCATGTCACCGAGAGCGACGATGATGATCGCGGCGATCAGCTGGAACAGGTGGCGGCTCCAGTCGATGCCGGAGGTCTCCTCGACCCCTGCCGCGCGGGCGATCGCATTGCCCACGATCGCGCCCAGCATGCCGAAAATGGTGGTCAGCCAGAGCGGACTGTGCTGCTTGCCCGGGAGGATCGCCTTCGCGATCAGGCCCAGCACGAATCCCACGATGATGGCCCACAACCAGCCCATGGCTGCCTCCTTGTACGGCTCTACGTGAGCATTGCCCCCAAGTCTCGGTCCGCCCGCCGTACGGCGCATGTCGGGTGCGGCCATACGCGGCACGGCGCAGAACGTTCGCCCGGGCGGCAGGTGACCCGGTCTCGAAGGCGGCGCAGTCGCGGCGTAACGTGGACGGTGTCCGGGCCCGGCTCCCCGATCGGGTGCCGGCCGGAGAGGGGCCGGGGCAAGGCCGATGCGGGCGGACGGTGGAATGTGATGCGGAAGCAGGGTGGCGGCGGCAACGTCCAGGTGTTCCGGATCACCGGTGCGCGCCAGGGACTCCAGGACGACGTGCGGGGCCGGCAACGGCGGTACATCATCTCGATGTCGATCCGTACGCTCTCGGTGATCCTCGCGGCGACCTTGTGGAACGTGGAACGCCATGTGGCGATCGTGGCGTTGGTCCTGGGGGTGGTGCTCCCCTATATCTCGGTGGTGATCGCCAACGCGGGGCGGGAGAACGTGCCTTCGCTGCCCTCCACTTTCCTGACGGTGCCGGTGCGAACCATGATCGCCCCGCCGCGGGCCGAGGGTGAATCCGTGGGCTCGGTGCCGGAAGAGGAGGGCTTCGCGGAATCCCTCCGGAAGGAACCGAAGCCCGGTCCGGCTGAGCGTCAGCCGTGAACAGGCCATGGGCGGACTGTGCTCCAAGCTCAGGAAAAGCTCAGATCAATCATGTTGTTCCAGTGCCGTGCGGACCGTGAGCCATGACATACTTCGTACGCGCTCCGCATCCCCCGTCGGAGTGACGGACCGACGCCGGGCAGCTCCCCCCGTGGCTGCTCGGCGTCGCCTTTGTGTGCGTGTGGTGAGACAAACCTGTGAGTGACGAGACCCCGATCTGTTCCGCCAAGGGCTGCCGTGTCGACGCGGTGTGGGTACTGGCGTGGAACAACCCGAAGCTGCACACGCCGGAGCGGCGCAAGACATGGCTCGCGTGCGAGGAGCACCGCGAGCATCTGTCGCAGTTCCTCGGCGTCCGGGGCTTCCTCAAGGACGTCGTCCTGCTGACCGAGTGGGAGTCCCCGGAGGCTTCCTAGCCGCCGATCGCCGACATCGGCCGGTCCGGCTGGAGGAACGTCGGGTCGTCCAGGCCCGAGCCCGCCTTCTTGCCCCACATCGCCAGTCGCCAGATACGGGCTATCTCCTCGTCCGGGGCGCCGGAGCGCAGGGCCGCTCGCAGGTCCGTCTCCTCGCGGGCGAAGAGGCAGGTGCGGACCTGGCCGTCGGCCGTGAGGCGGGTGCGGTCGCAGGCGGCGCAGAACGGGCGGGTGACGGAGGCGATGACGCCCACCCGGTGCGGGCCGCCGTCCACCAGCCAGCGTTCGGCCGGGGCGGAGCCGCGCTCTCCCTCGCCCTCGGCGGTGAGGTCGAAGCGGTTGCGCAGGGAGGCCAGGATGTCGCCGGCCGTGACCATTCCCTCGCGCTTCCAGCCGTGCTGGGCGTCCAGCGGCATCTGCTCGATGAAACGCAGCTCGTAGTCGTGCTCGACGGCCCAGGCGAGGAGGTCGGGGGCCTCGTCCTCGTTCAGGCCGGGCATCAGGACCGAGTTGACCTTCACCGGCGTCAGGCCTGCCTCACGGGCGGCTTCGAGGCCTTCGAGGACGTCCTTGTGACGGTCCCTGCGGGTGAGGGTCTTGAAGACGTCGGGCCGCAGGGTGTCGAGGGAGACGTTGACCCGGTCCAGGCCCGCCGCCTTGAGGGCGGTGGCGGTGCGGCGCAGGCCGATGCCGTTCGTCGTGAGGGACATCTGGGGGCGGGGGGTCAGGGCCGCGACCCGCTCGACGATGCCGACCAGACCGGGACGCAGCAGGGGCTCGCCTCCGGTGAAGCGGACCTCCTCGATGCCGAGCGTGGAGACCGCTATGCCGATCAGGCGGACGATCTCGTCGTCGTCGAGCAGATCGGGCTTGGACAGCCACTGCAGGCCTTCCTCGGGCATGCAGTACGTACAGCGAAGGTTGCACCGGTCCGTCAGCGAGACCCTCAGGTCGGTGGCCACTCGGCCATAGGTGTCGATGAGCACGTGGGCCCCCTCCCTCGTAGCGATCGCGTGTTCTTCTTCGTCACTTGCGAGCCTACGTGACACCGGTGACAACGACAGTGCCCGATCCCACGAGATCCCACGGAGCGGAACGCGGCCGCGTCGTAGGGATCTACGACGCGGCCGCGGGAGCGGGACGGTCGGCGGTTGCTCAGTGGGCTCCGGTGCCGGTCAGGGAGCGGACCTCCAGTTCGGCGTACTTGCCCTTGTCGGGCTCCTCCTTCGACAGCAGGGTGCCCACGACGCCCAGCAGGAAGCCGACCGGGATCGAGATGATGCCGGGGTTCTCCAGCGGGAACCAGTGGAAGTCGACGTCCGGGAACATCGAGGTGGGCTTGCCCGAGACGACCGGCGAGAACAGCACCAGGCCGACCGCGGTGACCAGGCCGCCGTAGATCGACCACAGGGCTCCGGAGGTGGTGAACCGCTTCCAGAAGAGGCTGTAGAGGATCGTCGGGAGGTTGGCGGAGGCGGCGACCGCGAAGGCGAGGGCGACCAGGCCGGCGACGTTCAGGTCGCGGGCGAGGGCGCCCAGGAGGATGGAGACGGCGCCGATGCCGACGGTCGCGTAGCGGGCCGCGCTCATCTCCTGCTTCTCGGTGGCCGTACCTCTCTTGATGACGTTCGCGTAGATGTCGTGGGCGAACGAGGAGGACGAGGCCAGGGTCAGGCCGGCGACGACCGCGAGGATGGTGGCGAAGGCGACCGCCGAGATCGTGGCCAGCAGGATCGCGCCCCAGTTGGAGTCGACGCCGCCGAGATGGAGGGCGAGCAGGGGCGCCGCGGTGTTTCCTGCCTTGTTGGAGGCGGTGATCTCGTCCGGTTTGATCAGCGCGGCGGCGCCGAAGCCGAGGGCGAGGGTCATCAGGTAGAAGGCGCCGATCAGGCCGATGGCCCAGAGGACCGACTTACGGGCGGCCTTGGCGGTGGGCACCGTGTAGAAGCGGATCAGGATGTGCGGCAGGCCCGCGGTGCCCAGGACCAGGGCGATGCCGAGCGAGATGAAGTCCAGTTTGGTGGTGCCGGTGGCGCCGTACTTCAGGCCGGGCTCCAGGAAGGCCGCGCCCTTGCCGCTGTTGTCGGCGGCCGAGCCCAGCAGGTCGGAGACGTTGAAGTCGAACTTCAGCAGGACCAGGAAGGTGAGCAGGAGGGCGCCGGCGATGAGCAGGACCGCCTTGACCATCTGGACCCAGGTGGTGCCCTTCATGCCGCCGATCGTCACGTAGACGATCATCAGTACGCCGACCAGCGCGACGATGCCGATCTTGCCGCTGTCGCTGGTGATGCCCAGCAGCAGCGAGACCAGGACGCCCGCGCCCGCCATCTGGGCCAGCAGGTAGAAGATCGACACCACGATGGTGGAGGTGCCGGCCGCCGTGCGGACCGGCCGCTGGCGCATGCGGTACGCCAGGACGTCGCCCATCGTGTAGCGGCCGGAGTTGCGCAGCGGCTCGGCGACCAGCAGCAGGGCGACCAGCCAGGCGACCAGGAAGCCGATGGAGTACAGGAAGCCGTCGTAGCCGAAGAGGGCGATGGCGCCCGCGATGCCGAGGAAGGACGCGGCGGACATGTAGTCGCCGGAGACGGCGAGGCCGTTCTGGAAGCCCGTGAACTGGCGGCCGCCGGCGTAGAAGTCGGCGGCGTCCTTGGTCTGGCGGCCGGCCCAGACGGTGATGACGAGGGTCGCGGCGACGAACACCGAGAACAGGATGATGATCAGCGTGCGGTGCTCGCTGGCCTCGCCCGCGGCGAGCAGGGTGTGCTGTGCGGGGCTCATGCTCCGTCCTCCATCCGGGACTTGATGGCCTCGGCCTTGGGGTCGAACCGTGCGGCGGCGGTCCGCGCGTACCACCAGGCGATGAGGAAGGTGGTGAGGAACTGGGCGAGCCCGAGGGTCATGGCCACGTTGAAGTTGCCGAAGAGCTTGGTGCCCATGAAGTCGCCCGCGTAGTTGGACAGCAGGACGTACAGCAGGTACCAGACGATGAAGGCGAGGGTCAGCGGGAAGGCGAAGTTGCGGTAGGAGCTGCGCAGTTCACCGAACTCCGCGCTCTCCTGCACCGCGACGAACTCCTCGGTGGACGGGAGTCGGGTTGGGGATTTCGAGGGGGGCGGTGTCTCGGTGGCCACGAAGTCTCCTCGTTGCGGATACGGGTCGGACGGCGAAAGGAGGCGAGTGTCCTCTCGCTCCCTGCCCAAGGTCACGGCGCCGCACAGGGACGGGTTCAACGCGTCGAGCGGGTTTGTCGAAGTGGCCTTCGGCAGGTCATGACCAACGAGCGGGGGCCGCGTCAGGTCATGGGTCGGCAAACTCGCCGCCTGGAAGTCATTGCTGGCCGGTGAGTCAGGGAGATAGCTTCGGGCAAGCACCACCCGTCATGTACCTGCCCAGGCAGCACCTGCGCCTGGGCCAGGTCCCGTTTCCGGATGATGTGGAGACCCCATGGCTCATCTGCCTTCCAGACGCCGCCTCGCGCTCGCGGTGCCCGTCGTGCTGTCGCTGACCGCTTCCCTCGGCTTCCTGCCGACGGCGGCCTCCGCGGCACCCGTCACGACTTCCGCCACCCGGACGGCCGATGCCGGAACCCTGGCATACGTCGTCAACACGAAGGTGGACCACCGCACGATCGGGTCGGTGAAGAAGGCGATCGCCGCGGCCGGCGGCACCGTCGTCGCGGCGTACGAGAAGATCGGCGTCCTCGTCGTCCATTCGGCGAACCCCGACTTCGGGCCGCAGATACGCGCGGTGCGCGGCGTGCAGTCGGCGGGTGCGACCCGTACCGCGCCGCTCAGCGCCGCGGGCACCACCGACGAGGGGGCCGCGCAGGTCCTCTCCAAGGCGGAGGCCGCGAAGATCGAGAAGGCGTCCGACGCGGCGGGCCAGAGCGAGCCGCTCGAGGCCGACCAGTGGGACCTGCGCGCGATCGGTGCCGACAAGGCCGCCGGGATCAACCCGGGCAGCAAGAAGGTGACGGTCGCCGTGATCGACACCGGCGTCGACGACACCCACCCGGACCTCGCGCCGAACTTCTCCGCGTCCCAGTCGGCGAACTGCGTCGGCGGCGTCGCGGACACCAGCGAGGGCGCCTGGCGCCCCTACACGGCGGACGACTACCACGGCACCCATGTCGCGGGTGAGATCGCCGCGGCCCGCAACGGCATCGGTGTGGCGGGCGTCGCGCCCGGCGTGAAGGTCGCCGGCATCAAGGTGAGCGACCCCAAGGACGGCCTCTTCTACCCGGAGAACGTCGTCTGCGCCTTCGTGTTCGCCGCCGACCACGGCGTCGAGGTCACGAACAACAGCTACTACGTGGACCCGTGGCTGTACAACTGCATGGACGACCCCGACCAGAAGGCGATCGTCGACGCGGTCAACAGGGCCCAGCTGTACGCCCAGAAGAAGGGCACGCTCAACGTCGCCTCGGCGGGCAACTCCAACCACGACCTGGACTCCGACTCCCTGGTCGACGCCTCGAGCCCGGACGACTCCACGCCGGTCGAGCGGACCGTCGACCCGCACGAGTGCTTCGACGTCCCGACCCAGCTGCCGGGTGTCGTCACGGTGAGCGCGACGGGCGTCAAGGGCACCAAGTCGTACTACTCCACGTACGGCCTGGGCGCGATCGACGTCGCGGCTCCGGGCGGCGACAAGTACCAGATACCGGACACCCCGTCCGCCAACGGCCGCATCCTTTCGACGCTGCCGAACAACACGTACGGCTTCCTCCAGGGCACCTCGATGGCGTCCCCGCACGTCGCCGGTGTGGCCGCGCTGCTGAAGTCGACCCACCCGCACGCGAGCGCGGCCCAGCTCCAGGCGCTGCTCAAGCTCCAGGCCGACAGCACGGCGTGCCCGACCGAGCCGTACGACGGCGACGGCAACGGGGTCGTGGACGCGACCTGCGTGGGCGGCAAGCGCCTCAACGGCTTCTTCGGCTTCGGCGTCGTGAACGCGCTGCGTGCCGTGAAGTAGTCGTCTGACAGGCGGTGGGAGGGCCGGGCGGACATCCGCCCGGCCCTTCGTGCGTGTGCACGGGTATGTGGATGCGCCGACGTGCCGACGTGCCGACGGGCTGTGCATGTCGTCGCGTCTCCCGCGTGCACCCTCGACGCATATATTGATTGAATCAATAATGCATAGTTCAGTCATGACTGGAATCAAGTTTGCCTGGTCGGAGCTGGGCGGCGATCCCGCCCTCCTCGCGCGCGTGTCGACCGTCGTCCGGGAGGGCGCCCTCCCGGCCCGTCTTCCGGTGCGGGAGCTGGCGCGCGCCTGTGTGGGCGTGTGCGCGCTGGCCGGCGCCGAACTGGCGGCGCGGCGGGCCGGCCTCCCGGAGGTGCCCGGGGTACGGGTGGACGACGCGGCGGTGGCCACCGCGTTCGCCAGCGAGCGGCAGCTGCTGGTCGACGGGCGGGCGCCGGTCGCCTTCGCCCCGCTGTCACGGTTCTGGCGGACGGCCGACGGATGGGTGCGCACCCACGCCAACTACCCGCACCACCGCGCGCGGTTGCTCGGGGCGCTGGCGCTGCCGGAGGACGCCGACGCGGCCGCCGTCGAGGCGTCGCTCGCGGAGCGCTCCGCCCTGGAGGTGGAGGACACGGTGTACGCGGCCGGGGGCCTGGCCGTGGCGTCGCGCACGCCCGAGGAGTGGGCGGCCCAGGAGCAGGCGGCCCTGATCGCCGCTCGCCCCCTGGTGGAGCGGGGCCGGTCGGACGAGGCACGCGCGCGTACCTTCGCGCCGCTGGAGGGCGGCCCGCTGCTGCCCGCCGCCGGACTGCGTGTCCTGGACCTGACCCGGGTCCTGGCCGGACCGGTCGCCACCCGCACGCTCGCCCTGCTGGGCGCGGACGTCCTGCGGGTCGACGCACCCCATCTGCCCGAGCTGCCCGACCAGCACGCCGACACGGGCTTCGGCAAGCGCTCGACGCTGCTGGACCTGACGACGGACCGGCGCACCTTCGAGGAATTGCTCGCGGCGGCGGATGTCGTGGTCACCGGCTACCGGCCGGGCGCCCTGGACCGGTTCGGACTCTCCCCGGAGGCGCTGGCCGAGCGTCGGCCCGGGCTCGTCGTGGCGCAGGTGTCGGCGTGGGGCGCGTACGGGCCGTGGGGCGGGCGGCGCGGCTTCGACAGCCTGGTCCAGGTGGCCACCGGCATCGCGACCGTCGAGGGCTCCGCCGGGCGGCCGGGCGCGCTGCCCGCACAGGCCCTCGACCACGGCACCGGCTACCTGCTGGCGGCGGCCGTGCTGCGGGCGCTGACCGAGCAGTCGTACGACGGCGGCAGCCGGTTCGTACGGTCGGCGCTGGCCCGGACCGCGGCGTGGCTCACCGAGGGAGTCCGGATGGACGAAGGGGAGGGCAAAGGGATGGCCAAGGCGCAGGAACGGCAGGTGAGCGGGGGCGGGAGCGTCGACCCCGGCCGCCGGCTCGCGGAGACCGACAGCCCTCTCGGGCTGCTGCGCCACGCCCTTGCGCCGGTGTCGTTCGACGGTGGGCCGGGCGACTGGGCCCGGCCGCCGGGGCCTTGGGGAGCCGATCCGGCGCGCTGGCTCTGAGCCCCCGGACGACCGACTCCCGTGTCAGCACCGGATCCACCTGACCGGTTCAGAATGAGTTGCCCGGATTTGCCGAGGGTGGTGAAGATCCTGGCATGGCCCTCATACGACCGACCGAAGCGACCCACGCGACCGAATCCGTACGCCGTACCGGCCCGGGCCGGGCGGTGGCGCTGCTCGTCCTGGTGGGGCTCGCGGCCCTGATCCCGCTGTTCGGGCCCTCCGTCGCCGCGCACGGCACCGGGGAGACCGCGACCGCGGACTCGGGCGTGGTGGCGCTGCTGCGGGTGCTGCTGTTCGCGGCGCTGTGCGTGCAGGTGGGCGAGCTGTTCGCGGCCGGTCTCACGCGGTGGGTGCCGGGCGCCCCGCCCGGCCGGCCGGTCGGCTGGGCGCCGTACGCGGCGGTCGTGGGATTCTCGGCCGCGGCGGCCGCCGGTGAGCTGGCGCCGCACGGCCATGGCTCGCGGGGCGGCGTTCTCGCGCTGCTGGAGGCGGTCGCGTTCGCCGTGGCGGGGCTGTGCGCGCTCACGCGCCGGCCGAACCGTCAGGCGTGGCCGCTCGCGGCGGTGATCCTGGCGGAGGCGCTGCGCGCGCATCCGCCGACCGAGTCCACGCCACTGATCGGCTCCGGGCTGACGGTGGTGCATCTGGCCTGCTCGGCGCTGTGGGCCGGCGGACTGCTGAACGTGCTCCGCACGCTGCGCCGGTGGGGCGACAGCGAGGCGAGCGCCGCGCTGCTGGGGCTCTACGCGCGCGTGGCGGCCGTTCTGTTCGCCGGGGTCACCACGACCGGGCTGTTCAGTTCACTGCGCCGGATGCCGTCGGAGGCGGTGCTCGATCAGCTGACGACGACGGCGTACGGGCGCGTACTGCTCGCCAAGGTGCTTGTCGTGGGCGCGGTCGCCCTGCTCGCCCTGTGGGCGCGGACCCGGCTGCGCCGGTCCCCCGACCCGCTGGCCGCCTGTTCCCCCGCGCGCGTGGAGATCGTCGCTCTGGGGGTGGTGGTCGCGGTGTCGGGGCTGTTGACGGCGTTGCCGCTGCCGATCAGGGGTTGAGGATCAACGGCCGCGGGTCAACTGTCGGGTGGCGGCGGCTTGTTGCGCCCAGGACCAGCAGGACCTGTGCGGCGATGTAGGTGAGCATGATCCACAGGTCGGGACGCGGAGCCTGCGGCCAGTCGGCGACCCCGGTGGCGATGAGGGTGTCGGAGAGCAGGAACAGCGCGCCACCGGCACCGGCGACCGGACCGAGCCGGGTGGCGGCGAAGTACGCCATGGCGGTGAGCAGGGTGCTGTAGACGGCGACGGGGAGACGCAGGTCCGCGGGGAGGTCGGGCCACAGCAGGGCGACGGTGGCGATCAGGGCGGTGGCGTAGCAGGGGGCGAGGAGGGCGCCGCGCGCGTGGGGTCGGCCGATGCGGGCGAACAGTGCCAGGTAGCAGACGTGACCTGCGGCGAAGGACGCCATGCCGGCGAGGAACGCGGGGTCGGCGTCGAGCAGCAGCAGGGTGTCGCCGCCCCAGCCGCACAGAAGGGCGGCGACCAGGAGCCGGGGCGCGCCCCGCGAGGCCGCCCAGGCGGCCAGGAGGGGCATCAGAAGAGGCTTGGCCACCGTGTGCCCGGCATCGGAGCCGGCCGCGAGGCCGAGCAGGTCGACGGCCGCGGCGAGGGCGAACAGGCCGAGGAGGACGCGGGAGCGGGTCACGCGGCCGTGGTCTCCTCGGCCGTGGTGGGCGTGGCCGTGGTGGTGGCGGCGGCCGTCGAGGGTGCCGGCGCGGAAGCGGGCTGCCAGCCGGGCCCGCGGAACACGCGTCCCGTCCGCTCGCGCCAACTGCTCGCCGCCTTCACGTCCTTGACGATCGCGACGTACTCATGCGTGGCCACCTTGATCGGGTTGAACGTGTTGATGTTCTTGGTCAACCCGTAGACGGGCCGGGTGACCTCGGGCACGAACGACCCGAAGAGCCGGTCCCAGACGATGAGGATGCCGCCGAAGTTGCGGTCCAGATAGCCGCCCTGGGAGGCGTGGTGGACGCGGTGATGGGAGGGCGTGTTGAACACGAACTCGAACCACCGGGGCATCCTGTCGATCCGCTCGGTGTGGATCCAGAACTGGTAGACGAGGTTGGCCGAGGAGCAGAACGCGAGCGCGGCCGGGTGGACGCCGAGGGCGATGAGCGGGACGTAGAACGGCCAGACGGTCAGCGTGGTCCAGGGCTGGCGCAGGGCCGTGGTGAGGTTGAACCTCTCGCTGGAGTGGTGGACGACGTGACAGGCCCACAGCACGCGGATGACGTGGTGGCCGCGGTGGGACCAGTAGTAGAAGAAGTCCTGCGCGAGCAGCATCAGCGGGAGCGTCCACCACAGGACCGGGACACGCAGCGGGGTCAGCTCGTAGACCGCCGTGTAGATCGCGACGATCGGGATCTTCCAGACGAAGTCGAACACGAGACTCCCGAGCCCCATGCCGACGCTCGTCGCGGCGTCCTTCGTCTCGTACCCGGCCGCATCCTCGTCGGGATGGAGCCGGACGCTGATCACCTCGACCACGGTGAGCAGCACGAAGGCGGGTATCGACCACAGCACGACATCGGGCAGGTTCGGCATGGTGGCACCGTAGAACGGCTGATGGGCTGCGGCTAGACGTTGTTACCCACAAGTATTACCGACGGTACGCGCTTGCTTGTTGGCGATCTCCGCCAATCGCTTCGCGCCTCCGTCCCGCCCCTCACACGCCCGCCGCCCCCAGCAGCGATCCGACGAGGTACGTCACCCCCATCGCCAGGGCCCCGCCGCCCACGTTGCGCAGGACCGCGCGGCCCGGTGCCGCCGCTCCCAGGCGGGCGCTGCTCCAGCCGGTGCCGGCCAGGGCCGCCAGGACCGATGCGACGGTCACCGGGAGGCGCCAGTCCGCCGGGGGCAGCACGATGGCGAGCAGCGGGAGCAGGGCGCCGGCCGTGAAGGCGAGGAAGCTGGCCCAGGCCGCGTGCCAGGGGTTGGTGAGGTCGTCGGGGTCGATCCCGAGCTCCACGCGCGCGTGGGCCTTCAGGGCGTCCCGTTCCGTGAGCTGGACGGCGGCCTCCAGGGCCACGTCCCGGGACAGTCCGCGTTCCTCCAGCAGTCCGGTCAGCTCCGCCAGTTCGGCCTCCGGCTGCTCGCGCAGCTCCCGCCGCTCCAGCGCGAGGGCGGCCTTCTCGGAGTCCCGTTGGGTCGACACCGAGACGTACTCCCCCGCCGCCATGGACATCGACCCGGCGAGCAGACCGGCGAGGCCCGCCGTCAGCAGGGCCGAGCGGTCGTCCGTCGCGCCGGCCACACCGACGACGAGGCCCGCGGTGGAGACGATGCCGTCGTTGGCGCCGAGGACCGCGGCCCGCAGCCAGTTCAGCCGGGATCCGAGCGAGCCCCTGTGGGCCTCGGCGTGGGTGGGTTCCGTCACAGCACGGAGGATGGCACCCCGGGAGGCGCGTGCCCCGTACCGACGCTCGCCGTCGAGGGAGCGGACGCGGGACGGGCGCGGGAGCGGGCGTGACGGGCCGGGTGGGCGGGAGCGTGAACCGTCGTCCGGCAGGCCGGAGTCGGCCGGGCATCGGCCGACGGCCGCAGGCGCGCGCGCGCGTGCGCCCCGCGAACTCCCGTACGGTCCGGAGGGCTTCGCACGGTCCCTCTTCGGGGCGGGTGCCGCGAGCTGTCAGTGGGGGCCCGTATCCTCAATGACCATGCTCGAAGACCACACGACGACAGCGTCCTCCCCCACGGAGTGGCCGACCGCGTATCCCCAGGGGTACGCGGTCGTTGACGTGGAGACCACCGGCCTGGCCCGGGACGACCGGATCATCTCCGCCGCCGTCTACCGGCTGGACGCGCGCGGCGAGGTGGAGGACCACTGGTACACGCTGGTCAACCCGGAGCGCGACCCGGGCCCGGTGTGGATCCACGGTCTGACGAGCGACGTGCTCGACGGGGCGCCCCTCTTCCAGGAGGTGGCCGCCGAGTTCGCCGCGCGGCTCGACGGGCGGGTACTCGTCGCGCACAACGCGGTCTTCGACTGGCAGATGATCGCGCGGGAGTACGCGCGCGCGGAGCGCGAGGCGCCGGTGCGGCAGCGGCTGTGCACCATCGCGCTCTCCAAGGAGCTCGGCCTTCCGCTGCCCAACCACAAGCTGGAGTCCCTGGCGGCCCACTTCGGTGTGGTGCAGCAGCGGGCCCACCACGCGCTGGACGACGCGCGCGTGCTCGCGGAGGCGTTCCGGCCGAGTCTGCGGGCCGCGGCGGCCGGCGGGGTCCGGCTGCCGCTGCTCGAGTGCCGGCCGCTGACCGAGTGGTCCGACCGGCCCGCGCCCCTGATCGGCCGGCAGGCGAGCGGTTCGGGCGGCGGCTACGGCAGCTACCGGCCCGGCAGTTGGCGGCCGTCCCGCAAAAGGCCCGCATGCCCCCATCCCAACCCCGGCCGGTACGAAGACGGCAAAAGGCTCAAGCAGGGCATGCGGGTCGCCTTCTCGGGCGACACGTCGGTCGAGCGGGAGCTGCTGGAGGACCGCGCCGCCGAGGCGGGGCTGCACGTCGCCACGAGCCTGTCCCGGCTGACCAGCCTGCTGGTCACCAACGACCCCGACTCGGGCACCTCGAAGGTGGTGAAGGCACGCCAGTTCGGGACGCCCGTGGTCGACGAGGCCGCCTTCGGGCAACTCCTGCGGGATGTGGAGCCCGCCGGCGAGTGACCCGTACCCATGGGTCACCCGTACCCATGGGCGACCCGTACCCATGGGTCACCCGTACGTACGGGTGATTGCCACGCGACTCGCCCGCCGACCGCTCGCCCGCGCGCGGGTGACGGCTCACCCTGTGGCGCATGGCGAGATGCGAAGTTTGCGGCAATGACTACGGAATGACCTTCGAAGTACACGCGCAGGGCGCGATCCATGTCTTCGACTGCTTCTCCTGTGCGATCCACCGCATGGCCCCCATCTGCGAGCACTGCCGGGTGCAGATCATCGGCCAGGGTGTCGAGGTGGAGGGCCACTGGTACTGCGGCGCGCACTGCGCCCGCGCGGAGGGCAGGGCGGGCATCGTCGACAAGGTGTGAGCGGACCCGGCGGCTTCCGGGGACCGGCGTCCGAGGACGCCGCCTTCCGGTACCCGGCCGAATGCGCCCCACGACCGAGTTGTACGGTCGTGGGGTGTACCGCTTCCTGTTGTCCCGGCAGTGGGTGATCCTCACGCTGGTCTCCCTCCTCCTCATCCCCACGATGATCAGGCTGGGCTTCTGGCAGATGCATCGCTACGACGAGCGCACCGCCCGCAACCAGCTGGTCTCCGACGCGCTGACCGCCGCGGCGGTGCCGGTGGAGAAGCTGACCACCCCGGGGCACGCCGTCACCCGCGACGAGCGGTACCGGAGCGTCACCGCCACCGGCTCCTTCGACACCGAGCGCGAAGTCGTCGTCCGGCGCCGGGTCAACGCCGACGAGACGGTCGGCTTCCACGTCCTCACCCCGTTCGTCCTGACGGACGGCAAGGTGCTGCTGGTCGACCGGGGCTGGATCCCCGCGGACGCCCCGAGTCAGACCTCGTTCCCCGAGGTCCCCGCGCCGCCCGCCGGCCGGATCACCGTCACCGGGCGGCTGATGCCCGACGAGACGACCGCCGCGAGCGGCATCAAGGACCTCAAGGGACTGCCGGACCGGCAGGTCATGCTGATCAACAGCGAGCAGGAAGCCCGGCGGCTCGGCGCGCAGGTGCTCGGCGGCTACATCGCGCAGACCGCGCCCGAACCGAAGGGCGACAGCCCGGAGCTGGTCGGCCGGCCCGGCAGCGAGGACGCGGCCCTCAACTACGCGTACGCCATCCAGTGGTGGCTGTTCTCCGTGGGCGTCCCCGTCGGCTGGGTGATCCTGGTCCGCCGCGAGACCCGCGACCGGGCCCAGGCCGCCGTACGAGAGGCGGAGCAGGCCGAGCCGGCGACGGTCTGACGCACGCGCCACGCGGGCACGGGCAGGGCCCCAGCCCCGGGCACAGGCGCAGGCGCAGGCGCACACGAGCGCGTGCCCAGGCGCGGGCCCGGACGCCGGCGGGGGCGGGACCCGGGAGCCCGCCCACGCCCGCCGCCCACCCGGCACCCGGCCACCCGGCCACCCGAGAGCTCAGCAGCGGCGGCTCCAGGCGCCGTCGGACCCGGGGGCCGTCTGCTCGGGCGCGGGCGCCCCGGCGGCCTCGCCGTCACTCGCCCGGCCGCAGCCCTGATTGCCCCCGGGGCCCGCCGGGAACCCGGAACTGCGTGCACCCCCGCATCGAGGACTACGCGCTCATCGGCGACGAACAGACCGCCGCCCTGATCGGCATGGACGGTTCCGTCGACTGGCTCTGTCTGCCCCGCTTCGACTCCGGGGCCTGCTTCGCTCGTCTCCTCGGCGAGGAGGAGAACGGCCACTGGCGCATCGCGCCCCAGGGGGTGCAGGGTCCCTGCACGCGGCGTGCCTACCGGCCCGACACCCTTGTCCTGGACACCGAGTGGGAGACCGACGAGGGCGCGATCCGGGTCACCGACCTGATGCCCCAGCGCGACAAGGCCCCCGACGTCGTACGCATCGTCGAGGGGCTGCGCGGCCGGGTCACCGTCCGCAGCGCGCTGCGGCTGCGCTTCGACTACGGCTGGATCATCCCGTGGATGCGCCGGGCCGACGGCCACCGGGTGGCGATCGGCGGTCCGGACGCGGTCTGGTTCCGCAGCGAGCCGGAGGTGCGCACCTGGGGCGAGGACTTCACCACGTACTCGGAGTTCACCGTCGCCGAGGGCGAGTCGGTCGCCTTCGTGCTGACCTGGCATCCCTCGCACGAGTCGCGCCCGCCGCTCGTCGACCCGTGGGAGGCGCTGCGGGTCAGCGTCGACGACTGGCAGGCGTGGGCCGCCCGCTGCTGCTACCACGGGCCTCACCGGGATGCCGTCGTCCGCTCCCTGATCACCCTCAAGGCCCTCACCTACGTCCCGACCGGCGGCATCGTCGCCGCGCTCACCACCTCCCTGCCCGAGGAGATGGGCGGGGTCCGCAACTGGGACTACCGCTACTGCTGGCTGCGCGACTCCACCCTCGCCCTGGGCGCCCTGCTGGCGGCCGGCTACCAGGACGAGGCCGAGGCCTGGCGCAACTGGCTGCTGCGCGCCGTCGCGGGAGATCCGGCGGACCTTCAGATCATGTACGGGCTGGCGGGCGAGCGCCGGCTGCCCGAGTGCGAGCTGCCCTGGCTGTCCGGCTACGGGGACTCCCGGCCGGTGCGCATCGGCAACGGCGCCGTGGACCAGCTGCAACTGGACGTCTACGGCGAGGTCATGGACTCGCTGTCACTGGCCCGGACCGCGGGCATGTCGCCCCGGCCGCACATATGGTCGTTGCAGTGCGCGCTGATGAAGTGGCTCCGCGACAACTGGCGGCAGCCGGACGAGGGTCTGTGGGAGGTGCGCGGCGGCCGGCGCCAGTTCGTGCACTCCAAGGTGATGGTGTGGGTGGCCGCGGACCGGGCCGTCCGCGCGCTGGAGGAGCACCCCGATCTGGGCGGTGACCTGGCGGGCTGGCGGGCGCTGCGCGACGAGGTGCACCGCGAGGTGTGCGAGCGGGGCTACGACCCGGAACGGGGCACGTTCACCCAGTACTACGGCTCGCGCGACCTGGACGCCGCCCTGCTGCTGATCCCGCGCGTCGGCTTCCTGCCACCGGACGACCCACGGGTGGCCGGGACCGTCGACGCGGTCCGTGCGGAGCTGGGGCACGGCGGTCTGCTGCGCCGCTACAGCACGGACGGCGCGCCCGTCGACGGCCTGCCGGGCGACGAGGGCACCTTCCTGGCCTGCTCGTTCTGGCTCGCGGACGCGCTGCACATGACGGGCCGCACTCAGGAGGCGCGGGAGCTGTTCGAACGGCTGGTGGGCCTGGCCAACGACGTGGGGCTGCTGGCGGAGGAGTACGACCCGACGACCGGCCGGCACCTCGGCAACTTCCCGCAGGCCTTCAGCCACATCGGCCTGGTGAACACCGCCCTCGCCCTGTTCGGCGCGCAGAAGGCAGGATAGGGACCATGGATCTTGGACTGAAGGACCGGGTGTACGTGGTCACCGGGGCGACGCGCGGCCTGGGCAACGCCGCCGCGCGCGAGCTCGTCGCGGACGGCGCGAAGGTCGTGCTCACCGGGCGGGACGAGAAGCGCGTCGCCGACGCCGCGGCCGAACTGGGGCCGAACGCCGTCGGACTCGCCGTGGACAACGCCGACCCCGGGGCGGCGGCGCGGCTGATCGCGGCGGCGCGCGACGCCTTCGGCGGCTTCGACGGGGTGCTGGTGAGCGTGGGCGGTCCGCCGCCCGGGTTCGTCGCGGACAACACGGACGAGCAGTGGCAGACCGCGTTCGAGTCGGTGTTCCTCGGGGCGGTCCGGCTGGCGCGGACGGCCGCCGCCGAGCTGGAGGCGGGCGGGGTCATCGGGTTCGTCCTGTCGGGGTCGGTGCACGAGCCGATTCCCGGGCTGACCATCTCCAACGGCCTGCGGCCGGGACTGGCCGGGTTCGCGAAGTCGCTCTCCGACGAGTTGGGGCCCCGGGGGATCCGGGTCGTGGGACTGCTGCCGGCCCGTATCGACACCGACCGGGTGCGGGAGCTGGACGGTCTGTCGGCCGACCCCGAGGCCACCCGGGCCGCGAACGAGTCCCGGATTCCGCTGCGGCGGTACGGGACTCCGGAGGAGTTCGGCCGGACGGCCGCGTTCCTGCTGTCGCCGGCGGCGTCCTATCTGACGGGCCTCATGGTGCCGGTCGACGGCGGGATGCGGCACGGGTTCTGACCGGTCCCGCGCCGGGCGCGGGGGCCGGTCACGCTCACGCGGCAGACGCCGCGGACCGTCACCGCCCCCCGCGCTCCCGGCAGCTCAACCGACCCTTTCGGCCTTGTGTCTGACGCCCTTCATCCGCACCTCCGCGGGCAGTGCCGCGAGCGCCGCCGAGTCCCGCGCGTGGGTCAGGGCCTGCGCCGTCAGGTGGTCGAGCGCCGTCGCCGGGTCCACGTGCGGCTCCAGCGCCAGGCGGACCCGTGCCTCGGGCGCCTCCCTCCTGCCCTTCAGCGCCACATGGGCGTGGGCGACGCCGTCCAGCCGCTGCGCCTCGCCGGCGAGTACGCCCTCCAGGGCGCGGCCCCGCAGCAGCGCTCCCGCGCCGTCGCCCGTGTCGACGAGGAGCTCGCCCAGCCGGCGGCGGCGCAGGACCGCCGTCAGCCACCACAGGGTCAGCAGGACGAGGAGCGCGAGGACCGCGATCACCGTCGGCCACCACCAGGCGTCGGCGCGCCAGCGGGTGCGTTCGGCGGTGGTGAGAAGGACGTCGTGCGGGCCCTGGTGGAGCCACCAGGAGGGCGCGGAGGCGCCCAGGCCCACGGCCAGCACCGCCCCGCCGACGGCGAGCAGCACCACTCCGACGACTGCGATGAGCACGCGGTTGACGGTACCGAGCATCGTCGTCACCCCTTCTTCCCGGGTCGCCGCACACGGACCGACAGGGAGAGCGGCCGGACCAGGCCCAGGCCACGGATCGCGTCGGTGAGGACGGCGTCCAGGTCGGCGTGCACGTCGTCCAGGTCGCGGAAGTGGGCGAGCGCGCGGACGTCGGCCTTCCGGCGGCCCGCGCGCACCCGCACCGACTGCACGCCGGCGACCTCCATGGCCCGGTCGCGCAGCACCAGGGCGGCCGCGTCCCGGTCGAGGCCCGCCCGTACGTCCGGGTGGGTGCGGCGCATCGGCAGGACCTGCCTGAGGCCCGGGGTCACCGCCAGGACGATCAGCCACAGGCCGAGGGCCGCCGCGACCCCGGCGCCGAGCAGCACCCAGATGTCGTCGAGGGGGCGCTCGGCGAGCTGCCGGGCGAGTCCGGTCCGCCAGGCCATGGCGGACCGGTGGGCGCGTACGGCGACCACGTCGTAGAGAAAGGCGGCCGCGACGACCAGCAGCAGTGCCGCGACGACTCCGGCCGGGACGCGGCGCGCCGACCAGAAGCGGTGGTCGGCGGGGCCCGCCGCGTCGGGGCGGTCTTCTTGCGTGGGTTTCTCCAGAACAGGCAGTGTGCTGCCCTGCAAGCCTCCGGGCTCGCTCATCGCGCCCTCCCGTGCGCCACGCCGGGGGCCGCTGTCAGGTGCAGCCGTTCCACCTGGACTGCGACCTCCGGAACCTCCATTCCCACCAACGCGCCTACCCGCTCGGTGACATGCCGACGCACACGGTGACAGCGTCCGCCGATATCGGTCGGGTAGTCGAGTTCGAGATGGACCCGGACATGCGCGCTCTCGTGGTGGACGACGACGGTGGCGTGCGGCCCCGCGGCGTCGGACGGCAGGGGTCCGACCGCCTCGCGGGCGGCCTGGGCGGCGATCTTCGCCACGACCCGGTCGGCGATGCGGGTCGCGCCGCGCGCGCCCGCAGCCACGACGGACGGGCGCCCGCCGACGGCGGCGCCCCCCTCGTCCACGGAGCTCACCTGCGCCGGTCGTCGCGGGTACGGAAGAGGTCGCCGAGGTCCAGGTCCCCCTCCAGGAACCGGCCGACGACGAACCCGACGGCGCCCAGTGCCGCCACCAGGAGGAAGGCCCCGAACCCGCCGAAGTATCCGGCGAAGCCCAGCGCCATGCCGGCGATCATGCCGACCACGGCCATGCTCAAGGTGTTCTCCCCTCGGCGGTCCGGTCACCCGGCCGTCGTCTGCGTGTCACTGGATCCGGGGCTCCGGCTCCTCGTCCTCTTCGTCGGGCAGCTTGACGTCGCTCACCGCGATGTTGACCTCGACGACCTCCAGTCCGGTCATCCGCTCCACGGCCGCGATCACGTTCTCCCGCACCGCCTGCGCCACGTCGGCGATGGCCACGCCGTAGTCGACGACGATCTCCAGGTCGAGCGCGGTCTGCACCTCGCCGACCTCGGCCTTCACTCCTCTGGTCACCGACTTCGAGCCGCCGGGCACCCGGTCCCGCACGGCGCCGAAGGTGCGGCTGAGTCCGCTGCCCATCGCGTGGACGCCCAGGACGTCCCGTGCCGCGAGGCCCGCGATCTTCTCGACGACGCCGTCGGCGATGGTGGTCCGCCCCCGGGTCGCCGGATCACCGCCGCCGCGCTTGGTCGTCCTGCGGGTCCCCAGCGACTCGGTGCCGCCGTCGGGAACCTGCGTCCGGTGCTGCTCCGCTGCTGCCTCGGTCATCGCCGTACGTCCTTACGTCCGGTTCGTTCCTCGTCCCTTCCACCACGGTAAGCGCGGTTGCCCGACCGCGCGCCAGGGATACGGCAGGCTGGAGCAATGACGGCGGACGGATGGACGAGCGCGGTACGGCATCAGCTGAGCCTCGGCAGGCTGCTCCCGCTGGGCGGGCCGCGGGACGGCGCATGGATCACGGAGGCGGCGGCCGAGGCGGTGCTGCGGCGGGCGGTGCGGGGTGTGGAGGGCGGGCGGACGGGCGCGCTGCGGATCGCGGTGGCCGACCCGGCGGGGGTGTACGAGCCCGCCGTGCCACCTCCGCCGAGCGCCCTGCCGCCCGGGCCGCTGCGGGTGACGGCGGACATCGCCGCGTTCTCGTCGGAGCCGCTGCCGACGGCGGCGTCCCGGCTGCGCACGGCGCTGGCGGCGGCCGCGGCGGATCGGCTCGGACTGGTGGTGTCGGAGGTGGACCTGCGGGTGACGGCCCTGCTGGACGAGGAGCCGGAACCGGAACCGGAGGCGGTACGGCCCGGTCCGGAGCCACAGCACGTCGCAGCCGCACAGCACGGCGACGAGGCACGCGTGACCGTCGCCGCTCTGTCCGTGCCCGGGGTGACCCGGTTGACCGATGTCGTCGGCAGGGCGGTGCGTATCGAGGAACGACAGCACACGACCGCCCTGCCGCACCGCCACGCACGCGTGGAGATCGCGGTGAGTGCGCACCACCGGGCCGTGGAGGTGGCCCGGGGGGTGCGTGCGGTGGTGTCGGAAGCGCTACGGGATCATCCGACGGTGGCCGTCGTGGTCACGGCGGTGGAGTGACCGGGGTCCGCGAGGAATCGGCTCACTCGCCCACGCCGGCCAGGTCCCGCAGACGGCGGCCCTGGGCGGCGCGCTCGGCGGCGCGCTGCTCGTCGTAGGTGCGGTCGCCGGCGCCGCGCAGCAACGCCTTGGTCTCGATGACGGCCTCCCGGGGCGCGGCCAGGATCGCCGCGGCCAGCTCGCGCGTCGCGGTGTCGAGGTCCTGCGCGGGCACGGCGATGTTGGCGAGCCCGGAGCTCACCGCCTCCTCGGCGTGCACGAACCGGCCGGTCAGGCAGATCTCGGCCGCACGGCCGTAGCCGACCAGGGAGACGAGGGGGTGCGTGCCGGTCAGGTCCGGCACGAGGCCGAGGCCGGTCTCCCGCATGGCGAACTGCACGTCGTCGGCGACGACGCGCAGGTCACAGGCGAGAGCCAGCTGGAAGCCCGCGCCGATGGCGTGGCCCTGGACGGCGGCGATGGACACGAGGTCGTTGCGCCGCCACCAGGTGAAGCCCTCCTGGAACCCGGCGATGGCGGCGTCGAGTTCGGCGTCACCACTGCGCGCGAGGTCGATGAAGGACGGCTCGCCCTCGATTCCCTCGGGGGTGAACATCTGCCGGTCGAGCCCCGCGGAGAAGGACTTGCCCTCGCCGCGCAGCACGACCACGCGGACGGAGCCCGGCACCAGCCGCCCGGCTTCGGCGAGCGCCCGCCACATGGCGGGGCTCTGCGCATTGCGCTTGGCCGGGTTGGCCAGTGTCACCGTGGCGAGCGTGTCGTCGACGGTGAGCCGTACGCCGTCCTTGTCGAGCAGGGGAACGAGATCCTGGTCGGGCGTGGCCATGTGGAGCCTCCGATGGGTGCGTCAGCTAGCGGTCAGCTAAGTGACTGCACAGTAACCACCCGGCCGGTCGGACAACCGACCGGGTGGCCACCATCGAAAGCGGTGGGCCGCCCCGGGTCAGGACGAGGCAGCCTTCTTGCCTCGGGTCGCCCCGCCACGCCCACGCAGCGTGACGCCCGACTCGCTGAGCATCCGGTGGACAAAGCCATACGAGCGACCGGTTTCCTCGGCCAGCGCCCGGATGCTCGCACCGGAGTCGTACTTCTTCTTCAGGTCTGCCGCGAGCTTGTCGCGCGCGGCGCCGGTCACCCGGCTGCCCTTCTTCAGAGTCTCGGCCACCCGTGCCTCCTCATGGGAAGTGCGCTCTGGTCATCCTCATGATCACCCCTCCGGCGCGCGATGGCCACCCATTCGGCAAGGTCCGTGCGACAGGGTTTTGACGACAGGAGCGCGTCCCCACAAGTGGAATCTGTGATTCCACCCGGTGGCGTTCGTCGGGCCGAACGGGTTGTCGTGTGAAGTGGCAGGTCAGAGACGCGCGACGGCCGATCCCTTGTCGACAAAGGGATCGGCCGAGAAATCGATGTAGGACACACCTCGATACGAGGAGATCTCACACAGATGATGGATCACCGGTAGGCCGAATGATCCAGACGAATGATCCAACATCGTGGATCACGTCCTGGATCACGCCGTGGATCACGCCGTGGATCACGTCGTGGAGCCGGCGTGCGGTCAGGCCAGCGCGACCAGATCCGCGTAGTCGGCACCCCACAGGTCCTCGACGCCGTCGGGCAGCAGGATGATCCGCTCGGGCTGGAGCGCCTCCACGGCGCCCTCGTCGTGGGTGACGAGGACGACCGCGCCCTTGTAGGTACGCAGCGCGCCGAGGATCTCCTCGCGGCTGGCCGGGTCGAGGTTGTTGGTGGGCTCGTCGAGCAGCAGCACGTTGGCCGAGGAGACCACGAGGGTGGCGAGCGCCAGCCGGGTCTTCTCACCGCCGGAGAGCACACCGGCGGGCTTGTCGACATCGTCGCCGGAGAACAGGAACGAGCCGAGCGTCTTGCGGACCTCGACCAGATCCAGGTCGGGGGCGGCGGAGCGCATGTTCTCCAGGACCGTACGCTCCGGGTCGAGCGTCTCGTGCTCCTGGGCGTAGTACCCGAGCTTGAGGCCGTGGCCCGCGACGACCTCGCCGGTGTCGGGCCGCTCCGCCCCGCCGAGCAGACGCAGCAGAGTCGTCTTGCCGGCGCCGTTCAGGCCGAGGATGACGACCCGGGAGCCCTTGTCGATGGCCAGGTCGACGTCGGTGAAGATCTCCAGCGAGCCGTAGGACTTCGACAGGCCCTCGGCCATCAGGGGCGTCTTGCCGCACGGCGCGGGCTCGGGGAAGCGGAGCTTTGCGACCTTGTCGGACTGACGGACCGCCTCCAGGCCGGAGAGCAGCTTGTCGGCGCGGCGGGCCATGTTCTGCGCGGCGACCGTCTTGGTGGCCTTGGCGCGCATCTTGTCGGCCTGCGAATGCAGCGCGGCGGCCTTCTTCTCGGCGTTCTGGCGCTCCCGCTTGCGGCGCTTCTCGTCGGACTCGCGCTGCTGCTGGTAGAGCCGCCAGCCCATGTTGTAGACGTCGATCTGGGAGCGGTTGGCGTCCAGGTAGAAGACCTTGTTGACGACCGTCTCGACGAGGTCGACGTCGTGGCTGATGACGATGAAGCCGCCGCGGTAGGTCTTGAGGTAGTCGCGCAGCCAGACGATCGAGTCGGCGTCGAGGTGGTTCGTCGGCTCGTCGAGGAGCAGGGTGTCCGCGTCCGAGAACAGGATGCGGGCCAGCTCGACCCGGCGCCGCTGACCGCCGGAGAGCGTGTGCAGGGGCTGGCCGAGCACCCGGTCGGGCAGGTTGAGCGCGGCGGCGATGGTGGCGGCCTCGGCCTCGGCGGAGTATCCGCCCTTGGTGAGGAACTCCGTCTCCTGGCGCTCGTACTGGCGCATCGCCTTGTCGCGGGTGGCGCCCGAGCCGTTCGCGATCCGCTGTTCGTTCTCGCGCATCTTGCGGATCAGGATGTCCAGTCCGCGTGCGGACAGGATGCGGTCGCGGGCCAGCACGTCGAGGTCGCCGGTGCGGGGGTCCTGCGGGAGGTAGCCGACCTCGCCGGAGCGGGTGACCTGGCCGGCGGCCGGGATGCCCTCGCCGGCCAGGACCTTGGTCAGCGTGGTCTTGCCGGCGCCGTTGCGCCCGACCAGACCGATGCGGTCACCCTTGGCCACACGGAAGGAGGCGTTCTCGATGAGGATGCGGGCACCGGCGCGCAGCTCGATGCCGGAGGCGGAGATCACGGACAGACTCCAGAGCGGGGGTCGTTGGCAGGATGGACGGCCGAGGACGTTCCCGCCGTCTAATGCGCGAGGAGAATGGCCATGAGGGCCAGTCTAACGGGATCGTGCAAGCACTTTTTCTGGGTTCAGGTGTTCGATCTTCCCGCGCTCCCGCCGGATCTTCCTCCCGGGGGCGTTGTCGGTGGTGGGTGCCAGACTGGGCAGCGGATGACGAATCCGGCATGGATCACAAGGGAGTGATCGGCATGGCAGGCACGAACAGCGGGCGCCCGAGCATCTATCCGACGGTGCTGTACACCGACGCGAAGGCGGCGATCCGGCAGCTCACGGAGGCGCTCGGGTTCGCGGAGCTGTCCGTCTACGAGGGCGAGGACGGCTCGGTCGTGCACGCCGAGCTGGTGCAGGGCAACGGCGCGGTGATGCTCGGCTCCAAGGGCCGCGGCGGGGTCTTCGACACGGCGATGAAGGACGCGGGTCCGACCGGGGTGTACGTCGTGGTGGACGACGTCGACGCACACCACCGGCGGGCCGCGGAGCACGGCACGGAGATCCTGATGCCCCCGACGGACCAGGACTACGGCTCCCGGGACTACATGGCCCGCGATCTCGAGGGCAACCTCTGGAGCTTCGGCACCTACGCGCCCGAGATACAGGGCTGAGCGCCCCGCCGGAGCCCGCGCGGGGCTCCTGCGGAGCCCGCGCCGAACTCGTTCAGCTGCCCCCGGTGTGCACCTGGAAGGCGGCCCGGCGGACGGCCTTGGCCAGCGCCGGGTCGGGGTGCGCGGCGGCGAGCGCCACCAGCACCTGCACGGTGCGCGGATGTCCGACGGCGCGCACCTCGGTCAGCAGGGCGGGGACGGTCGGCTGGAGCGCTGACTCCAGGTGACGTACCAGCATCGGCGCCTCCCCGTGGTCGGCGACGGCCGCGGCGGTGTCGACCCACAGCCAGGTGGCCTCCTGCCGGGTGAGCACCTCGTGGGCGTCCTCCGGGTCGACGCCGTCGTGCTCGGCGAGCCACAGCAGCGCGTACGGCCGCAGGGCGGGTTCGTCGACGACCGCGCGGACATCGGGCTCGGCGGGGGCGCCGACGACGCGCAGCGCCTCGAAGGCGAGACCGCGCAGCAGGGCGTCGTCGCCGCGGGCGGCGAACAGCAGCTCGGCGACGGCGCTGCCGACGGTCCGGGCGGCGAGCCAGGCGCGGTACTCGGCGCGGGCCGCGTTGGGGCGCAGCTGGGCGCAGCCGCGGAGCATGGCCTCGGCGGACTGCTCGATGTTGCCGGCGGGGCTCTGCGCGGCGACGCAGATCTGCTCCAGCTTGACCCAGACCGCCCAGCTGCCCAGCGGCGTGAGCGTGGCCTGTCCCGCGCCGTAGGTGAGGGCGCCCACGGCGGCGAGGGCGTGCAGGGCCCAGTCGAGGAGGGGGGCGAGTTCGGCGTCCTGGGCGGGCTCCGCCGGGTCGGCGTCGGCGGAGAGGACCGGGGCGATGGGGATCGCGGGTTCCGAGCCGGCGCCGTAGGGCACCTCGCAGCGCTCGGTGCGCAGTTCGGTGACCCGCTGGCGCAGCAGGTCCAGGAGCTGCTCCACGGGGACGGGCCCGGCGGACAGCTGGAGGAAGGAGAGCACCTGGGGCATGGCCGAGACGACCTCGGCGACGGCGGCGGGCTCCTGGTCCCCGGGTTCCGGGGAGGCGAGCGACCAGGCGTCGAACAGGGCGACCCAGCCGCGCAGGACGGCGCTGTCGTCGCGGTTCCAGGCGCGCAGCCGCCAGCCGGGGCGGGCGCTGTCGCCGTGCACCTCGACGAGGCCGGCGAGCCGGGCGGTGTCCCAGTCGGCGCGGATCCGGTCCGTGGTCAGGCCCAGATCACTGGCGGCCCGTTCGGCGGTCGCGTCGGAGAGGGTGGCCTTGCCGTCGGTCGTGGCGGCGTCTCGGCCGGGGCCGAGGGCGTTGTCGGCCCAGCGGGCGACACGGGCCGCGGCGGCCAGTCCGGAGCGCGCCATTCTGGCCAGCTCCGCGGGGGCCGGGGTGCCCTCCGGCGGGCGGGGTGCGGGGCGGCGCGGGCGCCGCTCGTTCACAGCTGAGGGGGCGGCGGCCAGGGGTCGCGGGCGGACGAGTCGAAGCCTGGAGTCGCGCGGGATACGGGACGTCACGGGTGCAGTCTTCCGGTTGACGGTCCGAAAACCCAAACGGAATGTCACGGCGGGCTACGGGACTGGCCAAGGCACTGGGTTCCGTGACGGGCGGAGAGGCGCCTTCAGGCCAGTGGTACGGGCTTAAACGGAACCGGCGGCACCGGTCCGGCGGCGTGGTCGGGGGGCGTCCGTGCGCGTCGCGTCGGCGGGTCACATGAGCGGGGTCAGGAAGCGTCGCAGGGCCTCCTCGTAGGCCGCGGGGTCGGGGTTCCACATGGCGCCGTGCGGGGCGTGCGGGACGGTGTGCAGGGTGACGAGCTCGGGGCGGAGGGCGGCGAGACGGCGGGAGGCGCCCCAGGGGGCGACGGTGTCGTCGGGGCCGTGCAGGACGAGGGTCGGGACCCTCAGCCGGTCCGGATCGGCGGCCGCGTCACCGTGGCCGCCCGGCCCGGCGCGCAGACCGGTGCGGCCCTCGGCGGCGCGGACGGCGAGCGGGAGCAGCGCACCCGGGGTGTGCCGGGCGGCGGCCAGGGCACGCACCGTCGTCCGCCAGTCCAGGACCGGGGAGTCCAGCACCAGCCCGGAGACGAGATCGCGCAGCCCCGAGTCGGCGGCGGCCCGCAGGGCCATGGTCGCGCCGGTGGACCAGCCGAACAGGACGACGCGTTCGGCGCCGTACCGGACGGCGTACCGCATCGCCGCGTCCAGGTCGCGCCACTCGGTCTCGCCGAGGTGGTTCAGGCCGTCCGGGGAGCGGGGTGCGCCGAGGTCGCCGCGATGGGCGAGGGCGAGGACGGGGAAGCGGCGGCGGTGCAGGAAGCCCATGATGTTGAGGGCGTGTTCCCGGGTGGTGCCCAGGCCGTGCACGGCGATCACCCAGGTGCGGCGCGGGCCGGGCACGAACCAGGCGGGCAGGTTGCCCAGCTCGCCGGGGATGTCGATGTCGGCGTGGTCGAGACCGAGGGCGCTGCCGGGGTTGCCGACGTACAGGTTGGGGGTGAGCCAGACCGCGTCGCCGGTGCTCAGGGTGCCGTGGGTGACCCGCTCCAGGCGGCGTACGACGGTGTCGGCGGAGTGCGGGGCGGTGGGCAGGACGGGGCCCACGACGGCGTGGGAGCCGTTGCCGGAGAGGCCGTAGGTGCCGGGTCGCAGTGCGGCCAGGTCACGGGTGAGGGTGATCCGGCCGGCGGCCGTGCCGTGCACGGTGAGCCGGGGTTCGGTGGGCAGGGGCCGGCCGGGCGGCGCCTTCAGCGCGGCGTCGCTGGCCAGCCGGCCGGCGGCGACACTGACGGCGGCGGCGGCCAGGGCTGTGGTGACGGCGGCGGCCGTCGCTTTGACAGTGCGCACCCGTCCAGTGTCCTGGCCCGCCTTCGTCCCGGCCAGTGGTGGAGCCCGTCGGGGAACGGCCGGTCACTCCGGCTGCCCGTACCCGCGCAGCCGCTCGCCCGCCTCCGCGACCTGTTCCTCCGTCAGGAGCGTGGGGTTCAGGCCGGGCACGGACGAGGCCGTCAGCCACAGGCGGCACATCCACTCCAGTTGGGCCGTACGGTCGTAGGCCTGGTCGAGGGTGGTGCCGTGGGTGAGGGTTCCGTGGTTCTGCAGGAGGCAGCCGCTCCGGCCGACGAGGGCGCGGAGCATGTTCTCGGCCAACTCCTCGGTGCCGTAGGCCGCGTAGGGGGCGACCCGGACGGATCCGCCGAGCGCGCCCGCCATGTAGTGGACGCGGGGAAGCTCGGTGACGAGGGTGGAGACGGCGGTCGCGTGCACGGCGTGGGTGTGGACGACCGCCCCGGCGTCCGTGGTGCGGTAGACGGCGAGGTGCATGGGCAGCTCGCTCGTCGGGCGCAGGGTGCCCAGCACCTGCCGGCCGGCCAGGTCGACGCCCGTGACGTCGTCCGGGGTGAGCCGCTCGTAGGGCACGCCCGACGGGGTGACCAGCACGGTGTCGCCGACGCGTACGGAGACGTTGCCGGAGGTGCCGACGACCAGCCCGTCGGTCACGGTGCGGCGGGCCGCCGTCACGAGCGCCCCCCCGGCCCGCGCCCCCTCGAGGACCGCATGCCCCCCCCGCCGCTCCACCACGTTCTGTGCGCCGTCCCGGTAACCCCGGGTGTCCCCCTGCTCGGGTCGCTGCTCAGCCATGCGGCGATCCTGCCAGGAGGCACCGGGGGCCGCCGCCGCGCCGTTCCGCGGCGCGTACCGCTTCGCTCGGCCGGACAAGGGCTCGGGCAGGGAGCAGGCCGCGTGTTTCGTACACAATGGCGGCGGCCGGAAGGTCGACGGCCGGGCCCCGCCGCCCGCGTTCGACGCCGGGTGCCACCCTTGCGGCGGGGGCGTCGACGCCACGGCCCCGACCGGGGCACGGACGGTCATGCGGATCACGCCCTGTGGGTAGCCCGTCACAGGGTGTCCGACGCCGGGACACTGCCGTCCGGACGGCCGACAGGGGCCTTCGGACAGCCCTTCCGAGAGCACTTCCGAGAGCACTTCCGGCAGTCCTTCTGACAGTACGCCGACAGCGACTGCCGTCGGGTGACCAGAATCTCTTTCACGGCTCCGGGAGCCGGTCGCGCGGGCCCGCCAAAGACGAGTGACCGTACGGCGCTTGACCCCGGCCCCGGCGCGGCGACGGAAGACCGCCGCACCCCCCTTGCACAGACACCCGGATGCCCTTCCCAGTTCATCTTCCGTTCACCCAGATTGCTTACGGTCAACGCGCCAATGACTTCGAACGATTGCCTGGGTAAATGGAAAACTTCTCGCTGATCCTCGCGATTGTGGTCGTTACCGCACTCGCGTTCGATTTCACGAACGGTTTCCACGACACCGCCAACGCGATGGCCACCACCATCTCGACCGGTGCACTCAAGCCCAAGGTTGCGGTGGCCATGTCCGCCGCGCTCAACCTTGTGGGAGCTTTCCTCTCGGTGGAGGTCGCCAACACGATCTCCAAGGGTCTCGTCGACGAGACCGGCATCCGTCCCGAGGTCATCTTCGCCGCCCTGGTCGGCGCGATCCTCTGGAACCTCCTGACCTGGCTGGTGGGCCTGCCCTCCAGTTCCTCGCACGCCCTGATGGGCGGTCTGATCGGCGCCACCATCGCCTCGGCCGGTATGGGCGCGGTGCACGGTGACGCCCTGGTCACCAAGGTGCTGATCCCGGCGATCGCGGCACCGATCGTCGCGGGCGTCGCGGCGATGCTCGCGACCCGCCTCTCCTACACCCTCGGCAAGAAGGCCGACGGCAAGGCGGCGGCCAAGGGCTACCGCGCGGGCCAGATCGCCTCGGCCGGCCTGGTCTCCCTCGCCCACGGCACCAACGACGCGCAGAAGACGATGGGCATCATCACCCTGGCCCTGGTGGCCGGCGGTGCCGTGGCCCCCGACTCCGACCCGCCCACCTGGGTCATCCTCTCCGCCGGCCTGGCCATCGCGCTCGGCACCTACCTCGGCGGCTGGCGCATCATCCGCACCATGGGCAAGGGCCTGACCGACCTCCAGCCGCAGCAGGGCTTCGCCGCCCAGACCAGCGCGGCCACGGTCATCCTGGCCTCCTCGCACCTCGGCTTCTCCCTCTCCACCACGCACTCGGTCTCCGGTGCGGTGATGGGCGCCGGGCTGGGCCGCAAGGGCGGTGTGGTCCGCTGGTCGACGGCGACCCGGATGTTCGTCGCGTGGGGCCTGACCCTCCCGGCCGCGGCCCTGGTGGGCGCGCTCGCCGAGTCCGTCACCGGCCTGGGCGACTGGGGCACGGCCCTCGTCGCGGTCTTCCTGATCGCCTCCAGCGCGGCCATCTGGAAGGTCTCCCGGCGCGAGGTCGTCGACGCCTCGAACGTCAACGAGCCCGACGAGCCGGCGGGCGTCGTCACGACGGCGATCGCCGCCGTCACCCCGCCGCCCACGGGCACCCTGGCCGAGGACCTCACGGACCTGACGGCCACGATCCCCGGCCCGGCGGCAGAGCCCGCGACCCCCGCCGCTCCCCCGGCCGCGGCCGTCTGAGCCCGCGCACCCGGCACGAAGGAAGAGAAGCAGCATGAAGATCGACTGGGCAGCCCTGGGCTCTGTCTTCGGCGTCAGCCTCGTGGTCACCGTCGGCCTCGTCGCCCTGTTCACCCTCGGCGTCATGGGCCTGTCGCGGCAGGAACGCGCGTCGGCGCAGGGCGGCTCGGCCACCCTCGCGGTGACCGGCGCGTACGCGTGCTTCGCGGCCTGCGCGGCGGCGGTGGCGTACGGGATCTCACTGATCGTCGCCTGACGCGCCATCCGAACACCCCTGGGGTGCGGGACGGATCACCGTCCCGCACCTCTTGTCGTTCGCGGCCCCGCCGACCCGCCCTGTGTGGGGTTCTGCACACTCGAGCCGCGCAGGTCAAAGGCAAGTTGACGGCTCTTGCGGGCCGTGGTGGACTGCCCGAGCCATGTACGGCAGCAGAAGAGGAAGCCGGTGTGAATCCGGCGCGGTCCCGCCACTGTGACCGGGGTAGGAACCCCCGGGAGCCAGGAACTCTCGCCGCCGGTCTCGTCGAACCAGGGCGTGGACACCCTGAGTGAGGACATATCGCCATGCTCGCTCGGCCGTTGAGGTACAGCACCAGGTCGCTGCCCGACCCCACGGCCGGCTGAGCCGATGCGTGCCGATCGCCTCTACGCGTACGGCGCCGCCACCGGCCTTCTGGGCGACCTGCTGCTCGGCGATCCCCGCCGAGGGCATCCCGTCGCCGCGTTCGGGCGGGCCGCCGGTGCCGTCGAGCGGCTGCTGTGGCGGGACCACCGGGGCAGCGGAGCCCTGCACGCCGTCGTGTGCGCCGGCGGGGTCGTGGCCCTGGGCGCCGTCGCCGAGCGGGCCGTACGCCGCGCCCCCGCCGCCACCGTCGCTCTCGTCTCCGCCGCCACCTGGGCCGTGGTCGGGGGCAGTTCACTGGTCCGGGAGGCCCGGGCCATCGGCCGGGCGCTCGAAGCGGGGGACGTCGAGGCCGCCCGGGAGCGGCTGCCGCATCTGTGCGGGCGGGATCCGCAGGCCCTGGACGCCGACGGGATCGCCCGGGCGGTCGTGGAGTCCGTCGCCGAGAACACCTCCGACGCCGTCGTGGGGGCGCTGGTGTGGGGGGCCGTGGGCGGGGTGCCGGGCCTGATCGGGTTCCGGGCCGTCAACACCCTGGACGCCATGGTCGGTCACCGGTCGCCGAGGTATCTGCGCTACGGCTGGGCCGCCGCCCGTCTCGACGACGTCGCCGGATGGCCGGGAGCCCGGCTGACCGCCGTGCTCGCCGCCCTCGCGGGGGACGATCCGCGGGGCGCCGTGCGGGCCTGGCGGGCCGATGCCCGCCGGCATCCGAGCCCCAACGCCGGGCCGGTGGAGGCGTCCTTCGCGGGCGCCCTCGGGGTGCGGCTGGGCGGGACCCTGTCGTACGCCGGGCGGGTCGAGCACCGGCCCGTGCTGAACGGCGCGGCCGGGCGGCCCGTCGTCGCCCGGGACATCGAACGTGCCGCGCGGCTCTCCCGCCGCGTCGGTCTGCTCGCGCTCGGCGTCACCGTCGCCGCGCGCGTCGTCGCCACGACCGTCGTCGCGAGCAGCGGGCGCAGCCGGCGGAACCAGTACAACCAGCTGAAGGGGCGTACGACATGAGCGGGGGTCTCCTCGTCGCCGGCACCACCTCCGACGCCGGCAAGAGCGTCGTCACGGCCGGGATCTGCCGGTGGCTGGTGCGGCAGGGGGTGAAGGTCGCGCCCTTCAAGGCGCAGAACATGTCGCTCAACTCGTTCGTCACGCGGGAGGGCGCCGAGATCGGGCGGGCGCAGGCCATGCAGGCCCAGGCCGCGCGCGTGGAGCCCACCGCGCTCATGAATCCCGTACTGCTCAAGCCCGGCAGCGACCGCAGCAGTCAGGTCGTCCTGATGGGCAAACCCGTCGGGGAGATGAGCGCCCGCGGCTATCACGGCGGGCGTCAGGAACAGCTCCTCGGGACCGTGCTGGAGTGCCTCGCCGAGTTGCGGGGCACGTATGACGCGGTGATCTGTGAGGGGGCGGGCAGTCCCGCCGAGATCAATCTGCGGCGGACGGACATCGTGAACATGGGCGTCGCGCGGGGCGCGCGGCTGCCCGTGCTCGTCGTCGGCGACATCGACCGCGGGGGTGTCTTCGCCTCCTTCTTCGGGACCGTCGCGCTGCTCTCGCCCGAGGACCAGGCGTTCGTCGCCGGGTTCCTCGTCAACAAGTTCCGCGGGGACGTGTCCCTGCTGGAGCCCGGCCTCGACATGCTCGAAGGCCTTACCGGACGTCGTACGTACGGGGTCCTGCCCTTCCGACACGGTCTCGGCATCGACGAGGAGGACGGGCTCAGGGTCTCGCTGAGGGGCTCGGTCCGGGAGTCCGAGGTCTCCTCCCCCGTCGGCGAGGACATCCTGCGGGTGGCCGTCTGCGCGATCCCGCTGATGTCCAACTTCACGGACGTGGACGCGCTGGCGGCCGAACCGGGGGTCGTCGTGCGGTTCGTGGACCGGGCGGAGGAACTCGTCGACGCCGACCTGGTCGTCGTGCCCGGCACCCGGGGCACGGTCAGGGCCCTGGAGTGGATGCGGGAGCGCGGCCTCGCGGACGCTCTCGCCAGAAGGGCCGCGGAGGGGCGTCCCGTCCTTGGTATCTGCGGCGGCTTCCAGATCCTCGGCGAGCACATCGAGGACGAGGTCGAGTCGCGCGCCGGCCAGGTGGACGGGCTCGGACTCCTTCCCGTGCGAGTGCGGTTCGCGCGGGAGAAGACCCTGACCCGGCCGGTCGGCGAGGCGCTCGGCGAGCCCGTCGAGGGGTACGAGATCCACCACGGGGTCGCCCAGGTCACCGGTGGGAAACCTTTCCTGGACGGCTGCCGGGTCGGCGAGGTCTGGGGCACGCACTGGCACGGCTCGCTGGAGTCGGACGGCTTCCGCCGGGCCTTCCTTCGCGAGGTGGCCGCCGCCGCGGGGCGCCGCTTCGTACCGGCCGCCGACACGTCGTTCGGGTCGCTGCGCGAGGAGCAGCTGGACCGGCTCGGCGATCTGATCGAGGAACACGCGGACACGGACGCGCTGTGGCGGCTCATCGAGTCCGGCGCGCCGACAGGACTGCCTTTCATTCCACCGGGAGCACCCGCATGAGCACAGTGTTGTTGTTGTCGACCGCCGACACGGATCTGCTGGCGGCGCGTGCCGCCGGAGCCGCGTACCGGATCGGCAATCCCACCCGCGTGGATGTCGCGGAGGAGCTTCCGGCGCTGGTCCGGGGCGCGGATGTCGCCGTCGTACGGCTGTTGGGCGGCAAGCGTGCCTGGGAGGACGGGCTCGCCGCGCTCAAGGCGTCAGGTATCCCGACCGTGCTGCTCGGCGGGGAGTCCGTCCCCGACGCCGAGTTGATGGCCGAGTCGTCCGTGCCCGCCGGGGTCGTCGCGGAGGCGCTGCGCTATCTCGTCGAGGGCGGCCCGGAGAACCTGACCGAGCTGGCCCGCTTCCTCTCCGACACCGTGCTGCTGACGGGCGAGGGCTTCGAAGAGCCGCGGAAGATGCCCGAGTTCGGGGTCCACGGCGAGCGCGCGTACGTCGAGGGCCGTCCGACCGTGGGCGTGCTCTTCTACCGGGCCCACCAACTGAGCGGCAACACCGCCTTCGTGGACACCCTGTGCGACGCGATCGAGGCCCGGGGCGCCAACGCCCTTGCCGTGTACTGCGGTTCGCTGCGCGACGCCGACGCGGGCCTGTACGAGATCCTCGGCAAGGCCGACGCGCTGGTCGCCACGGTCCTCGCCGCCGGCGGCACGCACGCCTCGCAGGCGTCCGCGGGCGGTGACGAGGAGGCGTGGGACATCGGCGCGCTCGCCGATCTCAACGTCCCTGTCCTGCAAGGGCTCTGCCTGACCTCGTCGCGGGCGGCCTGGGCCGGGTCCGACGCCGCCCTCTCCCCCATGGACGCGGCGATGCAGGTCGCGATCCCGGAGTTCGACGGACGCCTCATCACGGTCCCGTTCTCGTTCAAGGAACAGGGTCCCGACGACGTTCCGGTGTACGTCGCCGACCCCGAGCGGGCCGCCCGGGTCGCCGGAATCGCCGTGCGCCACGCCCGGTTGAAGCACAAGCCGAACGCGGAGAAGAAGCTCGCGCTCGTCTTCACCGCCTACCCGACCAAGCACTCCCGGGTCGGCAACGCGGTCGGTCTCGACACCCCCGCCTCGGCGGTACGGGTCCTCGACGCGCTGCGGGACGCCGGCTACGCCCTGACCGAATACCCGGACAACGGCGACGAGTTGATCCACCGGCTCATCGCGGCCGGTGGTCACGACGTCGAGTGGCTGACCGAGGAGCAGCTGGCCTCGGCCCCCGCGCGCGTGCCGCTCGCCGACTACCGGGCGTGGTTCGACAAGCTCGACCCCGACCTGCGGAACGGGATGCTGGAGGCGTGGGGCGAGCCGCCGGGCAACCTGTACGTGGACGGCGACGACATCGTGCTCGCCTCCCTGCAGTTCGGGAACGTCGTCGTGATGATCCAGCCGCCGCGCGGTTTCGGCGAGAACCCGATCGCGATCTACCACGACCCGGACATGCCGCCGTCGCACCACTACATGGCGGCGTACAGGTGGCTGGAGAACTCCTTCGGCGCCGACGCCGTCGTGCACATGGGCAAGCACGGCACGATGGAATGGCTGCCGGGCAAGGGACTCGGGCTGAGCGGCGGCTGCGCGCCCGACGCCGTCCTCGGTGAACTCCCCCTCGTCTACCCCTTCATCGTCAACGACCCCGGCGAGGGCACCCAGGCCAAGCGCCGCGGGCACGCCACGGTCGTCGACCACCTCGTACCGCCGATGGCGCGCGCGGACACGTACGGCGATCTGGCGAAGCTGGAGCAACTCCTCGACGAGTACGCGCTCGTGTCCGACCTGGACCCGACGAAGGCCCCGGCCGTGCGGGCCCAGATCTGGACGCTGGTCAAGGCGGCCGAGCTGCACCACGACCTGCATGTGGACGACCAGCCGGACGACGACGCCTTCGACTCGTTCGTCATGCACATCGACGGCTATCTGTGCGAGATCAAGGACGTGCAGATCCGCGACGGCCTGCACATTCTCGGCGGCGGCCCGGAGGCCGAGCCGCGCGTGAACCTTGTACTGGCCGTGCTGCGGGCCTCTCAGGTGTGGGGCGGTTCAGCGAACGCGCTGCCGGGTCTGCGGGCCTGTCTCGCCGAGCACTTCGGCCTGGTCGAGAAGGAGTTGCTGGGCGAGCCCGGTGCGCCGCTGAAGGTGCCGGCCGAGCTGAGCGACCTGGTCCCGGGACCCTCACGGTCGGCAGCCGACGCCATCGACCTCCTCGAGCAGCTGTGCCGCCGGTTCGCGGAGGGCATGGAGGAGCGCTCCTGGGACGCCGCGGCCGTGCCCGCTCTCGTACGCGAGGTCCTGGGCATCGAACTCCCGCACGCCGTCGCCGTGTTGGAGTTCGCGTGCCGGGAGGTGGTGCCGCGTCTTGCCCGCACGACGGACGAGATCGACCACATCCTTCTTGCCCTGAACGGCGGTTACGTCCCGGCGGGCCCCTCGGGCTCACCGACCCGCGGACTCGTGAACGTCCTGCCGACCGGCCGCAACTTCTACTCGGTCGACCCCAAGGCGATCCCGTCCAGGCTGAGTTGGGAGGTCGGGCAGGCGCTCGCCGACTCGCTCGTGCAGCGGTACCTCCAGGACACCGGCGACTATCCGAAGTCCGTCGGTCTGACGGTCTGGGGCACCTCGGCGATGCGCACCCAGGGTGACGACATCGCGGAGATCCTGGCGCTGCTGGGATGCCGGCCGGTGTGGGACGACGCCTCGCGGCGCGTCACCGGCTTCGAGGTCGTCGGCCTGGAGGAGCTGGGCCGGCCGCGCATCGACGTCACGGTCCGCATCTCGGGCTTCTTCCGGGACGCGTTCCCGCACGTGGTCGGGCTGATCGACGACGCTGTACGGGCGGTGGCCGACCTGGACGAGCCCGCCGACCGGAACTACGTCCGCGCGCACGCCGACGAGGACACCGCCGAGCACGGCGACCGACGGCGCGCGACGTCCCGTATCTTCGGCTCGAAGCCGGGCGCGTACGGGGCCGGGCTCCTCCCCCTCATCGACGCGCGCAACTGGCGCTCCGACGCCGACCTCGCCGAGGTGTACGCGGTGTGGGGCGGCTACGCGTACGGGCGCGGGCTCGACGGGCGGGCGGCGCGCGGGGACATGGAGACCGCGTTCAAGCGGATCGCCGTGGCCGCGAAGAACGTCGACACCCGCGAGCACGACCTCGTCGACGCCGACGACTACTTCCAGTATCACGGCGGCATGGTCGCCATGGTCAGGCACCTGACGGGCGCGAGCCCCGAGGCGTACGTCGGCGACTCCGCCACCCCCGACCAGGTCAAGACCCGCACCCTCGGCGAGGAGACCCACCGGGTCTTCCGGGCCCGGGTGGTCAACCCGCGCTGGATGGCGGCCATGCGGCGGCACGGCTACAAGGGCGCCTTCGAGATGGCGGCGACCGTCGACTACCTCTTCGGCTACGACGCCACCGCCGGAGTCGTCGACGACTGGATGTACGAGAAGCTCAGCGCCGAGTACGTCTTCGACGCGGAGAACCGGGACTTCATGAAGAAGTCCAACCCGTGGGCCCTGCGGGGCATCACCGAGCGGCTCCTGGAAGCCGCCGACCGCGGACTGTGGGCCGAGCCGGACGCCGACACGATCGAGCGGCTGCGCGCCACCTATCTGGAGCTGGAAGGCGACTTGGAGGGCGACGAGAAGTGAGTACTCCTTTCCCGTTCACGGCCGTCGTCGGCCAGGACGACCTGCGGCTCGCGCTGCTGCTGAACGCCGTCTCGCCCGCGGTGGGCGGGGTGCTGGTCCGTGGTGAGAAGGGCACCGCCAAGTCCACGGCCGTCCGCGCCCTCGCGGCGCTCATGCCCGCCCTGGACGTGGTCTCCGGCTGCCGGTTCTCCTGCGACCCCGACTCCCCCGACCCCGCCTGCCCGGACGGGCCGCACGAGCCGGGGGCCTTCGAGACCCGGCCGGCCCGGATGGTCGAACTGCCCGTCGGCGCCTCCGAGGACCGGCTGGTCGGCGCCCTCGACATCGAGCGGGCGCTCGCCGAGGGCGTCAAGGCCTTCGAGCCGGGGCTCCTCGCGGACGCGCACCGCGGGATCCTGTACGTCGACGAGGTCAACCTCCTGCACGACCACCTGGTCGACCTGCTGCTCGACGCGGCCGCGATGGGTGCCTCGTACGTGGAGCGCGAGGGTGTCTCCGTGCGCCACGCCGCGCGGTTCCTGCTGGTCGGGACGATGAACCCCGAGGAGGGCGAGCTGCGGCCGCAGTTGCTCGACCGGTTCGGGCTGACGGTGGAGGTGGCCGCCTCGCGCGAGCCCGACCAGCGGGTGGAGGTCGTCCGCCGCAGGCTCGCCTACGACGACGATCCGGCCGGTTTCGCCGAGCGGTGGGCGGACGAGGAGAGCGCCGTACGCGGGCGGATCGTGGCGGCGCGCAAGCTGTTGCCCTCGGTGCGGCTGGGCGACGGGGCGCTGCGGCAGATCGCGGCGACCTGCGCCGCCTTCGAGGTGGACGGCATGCGGGCCGACATCGTGATGGCACGGACGGCCACGGCGCTGGCCGCCTGGGCCGGGCGCACGGACGTGCTCGCGGAGGACGTACGGCAGGCGGCGCTGCTGGCGCTGCCGCACCGCCGGCGCCGCAACCCCTTCGACGCCCCGGGGCTCGACGAGGACAAACTCGACGACACGCTGGAGGAGTTCGCCGGCCCGGACGACGAGGACCCCGAGCCCGACCCCGACGGGCCCGGCGGCGGGGACGGCGGCGGGGACGGCGGGGAGCCGCCGCGGTCCGACGGCGACGGGCCGCAGGGCGACGACACCGCCGACCGGCCCGATTCCGACGGGACGGCCGAGAGCCCGGAACGCCCGGAGAGCCCGGAGAACGGCAAGGACGGGGAGCCGCGGCCCGCCGGTTCCGGTGCCGGGGAGCAGTCCGCCGTACGGGCCGCCGAGCCGTTCCGTACGAAGGTGCTGAGCGTGCCCGGGATCGGTGAGGGCGCGGCCGGACGGCGCTCACGGGCGCGGACCGAGCACGGGCGCACGACGGGTGCGCGGCGGCCCCGCGGGACGCTGACCAAGCTGCACCTGGCCGCCACGGTGATGGCCGCCGCCCCGCACCAGCGGCAGCGGGGGCGGTCCGGGCGCGGGCTCGTCGTACGCCGGGACGATCTGCGGCAGGCGACCCGGGAGGGGCGTGAGGGCAACCTCGTGCTGTTCGTGGTGGACGCGTCCGGGTCGATGGCGGCCCGGCAGCGGATGAGCGCGGTGAAGGGTGCCGTGCTGTCGCTGCTGCTCGACGCCTATCAGCGGCGCGACAAGGTGGGGCTCGTCAGCTTCCGGGGGACGGCCGCGGACCTCGCGCTGCCGCCCACCTCGTCGGTGGACGCCGCCGCCGTACGGCTGGAGTCGCTGCTCACCGGCGGGCGGACGCCGCTCGCCGCCGGGCTGCTCAAGGCGCACGACGTGCTGCGCGTCGAGCGGCTGCGGGATCCGGCCCGGCGGGCGCTGGTCGTCGTGGTGACGGACGGACGGGCCACCGGTGGCCCGGAGCCGGTCGCCCTCGCCGGGCGGGCGGCACGGTTGTTCGCCGCCGAGTCGATCGCGTCGGTGGTCGTCGACTGCGAGTCGGGGCCCGTGCGGCTGGGGCTCGCGGGGCAGCTCGCGGGCGAGCTGGGGGGTACCGCCGTGACGCTGGACGAGCTGCGGGCCGACTCCATCGCAGGGCTGGTCAGGGACGTGCAGGGGACTTCGAGGAGGGCCGCGTAATGCCTCAGGGACAGCCGAGTGTGGTGCCGGACGACGGGCTGACCACACGTCAGCGACGCAACCGGCCGCTGGTCGTCGTGCACACGGGAGTCGGCAAGGGCAAGTCCACCGCCGCCTTCGGGCTCGCGCTGCGGGCCTGGAACCAGGGATGGCCCATCGGGGTGTTCCAGTTCGTCAAGTCGGCGAAGTGGAAGGTCGGCGAGGAGAACGCGCTGCGCGTGCTGGGCGCTTCCGGCGAGGGCGGCTCCGTCGACTGGCACAAGATGGGCGAGGGGTGGTCCTGGGTCCAGCGGGACTCCCAGATGGACAACGAGGAGAAGGCCCGCGAGGGCTGGGAGCAGGTCAAGCGGGATCTCGCCGCCGAGACGTACAAGCTGTACGTGCTCGACGAGTTCGCGTACCCGATGCACTGGGGCTGGGTCGACACGGACGAGGTCGTCTCCGTGCTGCGGGACCGGCCCGGTACCCAGCATGTCGTGATCACCGGGCGGAACGCGCCGGAGAAGCTCGTCGACGTCGCCGACCTCGTCACCGACATGTCCAAGGTCAAGCATCCGATGGACGCGGGCCAGAAGGGGCAGCGGGGTATCGAGTGGTGACGCCGTGCTGACCTCCCCGTCCTCCGTCCCCCGGCTGGTCGTCGCCGCGCCCTCCTCGGGCTCCGGCAAGACCACCGTCGCCACCGGGTTGATGGCCGCGCTCACCGCGCGGGGGCTCGTCGTGTCCCCGCACAAGGTCGGGCCGGACTACATCGACCCCGGGTACCACGCGCTCGCGACCGGGCGGACGGGGCGCAACCTCGACGCGTATCTGTGCGGTCCCGAGCTGGTCGGGCCGCTGTTCGCACACGGTGCTCGCGGGTGTGACATCGCCGTGGTCGAAGGGGTCATGGGGATGTTCGACGGGGCCGCCGGGGAGGGTGAGCTGGCGTCCACCGCCCAGGTGGCGAAGCTGCTGCGGGCGCCGGTCGTGCTCGTGGTCGACGCCTCGTCGCAGTCGCGGTCCGTGGCCGCGCTCGTGCACGGGTTCGCCTCCTGGGATCCGGAGGTGCGGATCGGGGGCGTGATCTTGAACAAGGTCGCGTCCGATCGGCACGAGGAATTGCTGCGGGAGGCGCTCGACGCGGCCGGGGTGCCGGTGCTGGGTGTGCTGCGGCGGGTGGCTCAGGTGGATACGCCGTCCCGGCATCTGGGGTTGGTGCCGGTCGCCGAGCGGCGGGCTGCCGCGGTGGACTCCGTCGCGGCCATGGGGGCGCAGGTTGCCCAAGGGTGCGATCTTGAGGCCCTGGTCGCGCTGGCTCGTGGTGCGGGGGTTCTGTCGGGTGCGGCCTGGGACGCGGCCGAGGCGCTTGATTCCTCGCCCCCACCGCCCCTTCCCGTCCCGACCCTGGGGGCTGCGCCCCCAGACCCCCGCTTTCGGCCTGAAGGGCCTCGTCCTCAATCGCCGGACGGGCTGGAAAGGAGAGTGCGGGTCGCCGTCGCCGGTGGGGCTGCGTTCACCTTCTCCTATGCCGAGCATGCCGAGTTGCTCAGCGCTGCCGGGGCCGAGGTGGTCGTGTTCGATCCGCTGCGGGACGAGGGGCTGCCGGAAGGGACCCGTGGGCTGGTCATCGGGGGTGGGTTTCCCGAGGTGTACGCCGCCGAGCTGTCCGGGAACGAGGCGCTGCGCAAGGAGGTCCGCGCGCTCGTGGAGGCCGGAGCCCCGGTCGCCGCGGAGTGTGCCGGGCTGCTGTACCTGTGCCGGGAGCTGGACGGGCTGCCGATGTGCGGGGTGCTCGACGCCGGCGCGCGGATGAGCGAGCGGCTCACGCTCGGGTACCGGGACGCCGTGGCCGTGAGCGACAGCGTGCTGGCCGTGGCCGGGACGCGGATGCGCGGACACGAGTTCCACCGGACCGTCGTCGAGCCCGGCTCGGGGGCGGCTCCCGCCTGGGGTGTGCTGGCCCCGCGGCGGGTCGAAGGTTTTGTGGAGCGCGGTGTGCACGCGAGTTATCTGCACACGCACTGGGCGTCCGAGCCCGGTGTGGCCCGTCGGTTCGTGGAGAGGTGCCGGACGTCATGAGCAGCAAGCTGGTCGGAGTCGGGGTGGGTCCCGGGGATCCGGAGCTGGTGACCGTCAAGGGCGTCAACGCGCTGCGGGCCGCCGAGGTCGTCGTGGTGCCCGTGATGGACAGCGGGGAGCGCGGGCGGGCCGAGGCCACCGTGCTGCACTACGCGCCGGCGGAGAAGATCGTCCGGGTCGTCTTCGCGCTCAACGAGCGGACCGACCGGGCCCGGCGGGAGGCGGCCTGGGACGCCGCCGGGGAGCGGGTCGCCGCGTTGCTGCGGCAGCACGGCAGCGTCGCCTTCGCGACCATCGGCGATCCCAACGTGTACTCCACGTTCACCTATCTCGCGCAGACGATCGTGGAGTCGGTGCCGGGCGTGGTGATCGAGACCGTCCCGGGGATCACCGCCATGCAGGATCTCGCGGCGCGGTCGGGCGCGGTGCTGACCGAGGGCACCGAGCCGTTGACGCTGGTGCCGGTGACCGCGGGTTCGGCCGTGCTGAAGGACGCGCTCGCCGGGCCGGGGACGGTCGTGGCCTACAAGTTCGGACGGCAGGCCGCCGAGGTCGCCGAGGCGCTGCGGGAGACCGGGCGGATCGGGGACGCCGTGTGGGGGTCGGCGCTCGGTCTCGCCGAGGAGTCCATCCGGCCCGCCGGGGAGCTGGACGGCGAGCCGCTGCCGTATCTCTCCACGCTCATCGCGCCCGCGCGGCGCGAGGGCGGCCGGGGCGGCAAGCTGTGAGTCCGTCCGCCGCCGGGTCACGAGGCCAGGCCCACCACCAGCCAGATGAAGGCCGCGCCCGCGATCGTGCACAGCACGGTCGAGCGGGCGGGGTGTTCGTGGTGCGCCTCGGGGAGGATCTCGGCGGCCGCCAGATAGAGGAGCGCGCCGCCGAAGAAGCCCAGATAGGCGCCCAGCAGTTGCTCGGGGATGGTGACGAAGGACGTCGAGGCCGCGCCGACGACCGGTGCGGCCGCGTCCGCGAACAGCATGGCCAGGGCCTTGCGGCGGTCGTTCCCGTACAGGCTCGTGATCGTGTAGGTGTTGAAGCCGTCCGCGAAGTCGTGGGCGATGACCGCGAGGGCTACGGCGATGCCCATGCCGCCGCCGACCTGGAAGGCCGCGCCGATCGCCACGCCGTCCATGGCGCTGTGGCCGACCATCGCCGCGGCCGCCGTCAGGCCGACCTCGGGGGCCCGGCCGTCGTGCTCCTCGGCGCCGTGCGCGGCCTGCCGTACCGCCAGCAGACGTTCGACCAGATGGGCCAGCAGGAAGCCCGCCACGAAGAGCAGCAGCGCGGCCGGGACGCCGAAGACCTCGGTGCCGGCCGCCTCCAGGGCCTCCGGCAGCAGATCCAGGCCGACGACGCCCAGCATCAGGCCGCCGGCCAGGCCCAGCACCAGATGGCGGCGGTCGGTCACGCGCTGTGCCGTCCAGCCGCCGGCCAGCGTCATGAGGAACGCGCCGAGCGCGACGAAGACCGCCATAGGCCCTTGCTATCCGATCAACCCCCGATCGCGCACATCCGCGCCACCCGCCGAGCCCGCAAAACAGCGGTAATGCATACACAACGCCCGTGATGAGAGGACCCGAACCCATGGCCGATGCCCCCACCGGCAAGGTGACCTTCGTCGGTGCCGGCCCCGGCGCCGCCGACCTGCTGACGTTCCGCGCCGCGCGTGCCATCGCCGACGCCGACGTCGTGATCTGGGCCGCGAGCCTGGTCCAGGCGGAGGTTCTCGAGCACGCGCGCGAGGGCGCGGAGATCCTCGACTCGGCGACCATGTCCCTGGAGGACGTCGTCGCCGTGTACGAGCGGGCCCGCCGGGAGGGGCTGAAGGTCGCCCGCATCCACTCCGGCGATCCGGCGCTCTGGGGCGGTACGCAGGAGCAGCTCGACCGGTGCGAGGAGATCGGCGTCGAGACCGAGATCGTGCCCGGGGTGTCCTCCTTCTCGGCCGTCGCCGCGCTCGCCCGGCGCGAGCTGACGATCCCCGAGGTCGCGCAGTCGGTCGTCCTCACCCGGCTCGGCGGCGGCAAGACGCCGATGCCGCCCGGCGAGGAGGTGCGGGAGTTCGCGAAGCACGGCACGACCATGGCGATCTTCCTGTCGGCCGCGCGCAGCGGTCAGCTGGTGCGGGAGCTGCTGGAGGGCGGCTACCCGACCGCCACGCCGGTGGTCATCGCCTACCAGGCGACCTGGCCGGAGGAGCTGGTCGTGAAGTGCACGATCGAGACGCTGGAGGAGACCGTCAAGGAGCACAAGCTCTGGAAGCACACCCTCTTCCTGGTCGGCCCGGCCCTCGACGCGCACGGCACCCGCTCGCACCTGTACCACCCCGGTCACTTCCACGGCTATCGCAAGGCCGACCCGGAGGCCCGCCGGGCGCTGCGGACACGGGGTGCCAGTACGTGAACCGACCGATCACCGGCCGACCGATCACCGTCGTCGGTACGGGCACCGGGACGGCGCCCGGCGGGGAGGTCCTCGCCGGCGCCGAGCTCGTCGTGGGCGGGCGGCGCCATCTGGACGCCGCGGGGCTGCCCGCGTCCGTCGAGCGGATCGTGCTCGGTCCGCTCGCGCCGGCCCTCGACGCCATGGAGGAGTACGTCGCCAAGGACCGGCGCGTGGTCGTGCTGGCCTCCGGTGACCCCGGGTTCTTCGGGATCGTGCGGGCGCTGGCCGAACGGTTCGGGCCGGAGCTGCTGGACGTCCGGCCCGGTGTGTCCTCCGTGGCCACCGCCTTCGCGCGGCTCGGACTGACCTGGGACGACGCCGTCGTCGTGAGCGCGCACGGGCGCGATCCGCGGACGGCCGTCAACGTCTGCCGGGCCCACCCGAAGGTCGCCGTCCTGACCGGACCGGGCGCCGGGCCCGCCGAGCTGGGCGCCGCGCTCGCGCGCAGCGCGCCCGGGCGGGTGCTCGTCGTGGCCCGCGCGCTCGGCGACCCGGCGGGCGAGCGGGTGGAGCGCGTCTCCCCCGGCGAGGCCGCCGGACGCGACTGGGGTACGGCGGTGAGTGTCGTCCTGTGCCTGGACGAGGCGCGGACGCTCGGTCCGGTACGGACGCTGGCCGGGCCCGGGGTCCGGCCCGCCGGATGGGCGCTGGACGAGGGCGACTTCGCCCACCGCGACTCGATGATCACCAAGTTCGAGGTGCGGGCGCTGGCCCTGGCCCGGCTCGGACCGCGCTCCGGCGACCTGGTCTGGGACGTGGGCTCCGGGTCGGGGTCCGTGGCCGTGGAGTGCGCGCGGCTCGGCGCCGCCGTCAGCGCCGTCGAGAAGGCGGCGGACGGGGTCGCGCGGATCCGCGCCAACGCCGAGGCGCACGGCGTCGACGTGCACGTGGTGCACGGCAGCGCGCCCGACGCGCTGGCCGGACTCGACGATCCCGACGCGGTGTTCGTCGGCGGTGGCGGGCGTGAGCTGCCCGGCATCGTCGGCGCGTGCGCGCGGCGGGCCCGGCGGAGCGTGGTCGTGGCGATGGCCGCGCTGGACCGGGTCCCGGCGGTGCGCGCCGCGCTCGGCGAGGCCGGGTTCGCCTGCGACGGTGTGCTGCTGCACTCCTCACGGCTCGCGCCGCTGCCGGGTGACGTGACCCGGCTGGCCGCGACCAATCCCGTTTTCCTGCTGTGGGGTGTCAGAGACGCCGTCGGCGCGCACCCTGTTCATCGAGAAGGAGTAGCCCTGTGATCGGCCTCATTTCCGCCACCGCGGCGGGGGACGCGGCGCGCGACCGGCTGGCCGCGGCCTGGCCGGACCGCACCCGCGTGTACGACGGCCCGGTCGGGGACGCCGTCCGGCGGGCGTTCGCCGAGTGCGAGCAGCTCGTGTGCTTCCTGGCGACCGGGGCGGTCGTCCGCCTGGTCGCGCCCCTGCTGTCCGACAAGACGTCCGACCCGGGTGTGGTGTGCGTCGACGAGGCCGGGCTGTTCGCCGTCCCGGTGGTCGGCGGGCACGCCGGCGGCGCCAACGAACTCGCTCTGGCCGTCGGTGAGTTGCTGGGTGCGCAGCCGGTGGTGACCACGGCCACGGACGCCGTCGGCATCCCCGGTCTCGACACGCTGGGCCTTCCCGTGGAGGGCGATGTGGCCGGCGTGACGCGGGCCCTGCTGGACGGCGAGCCGGTCGCGCTGGCCGCCGAGGTGGCGTGGCCGCTGCCGCCGGTGCCGTTCGCGGAGCGGGGTTCGTACACCGTGCGGCTGACGGACCGTGCGGTCGAGCCCGGGTCCGGGGAGGTGCTGCTGCGTCCGCCGTCCCTCGTCGTCGGGGTCGGCGCGTCCAGCGGCGCCCCGGCCGACGAGGTGCTCGACCTGGTCGAGGGCGTGCTGCGGGAGGCCGGGCTGTCCGTCCGGAGTCTCGCCGAGCTCGCCACCGTCGACGCCAAGGCGGACGAGCCGGGCATCGTCGGGGCCGCCCGGCGGCTCGGCGTGCCCGTGGTGACGTACTCCGCCGAGGAGCTGGCGGGCGTCGAGGTGCCGAACCCGTCCGACGCGCCGCTCGCCGCCGTCGGCACGCCGTCCGTGGCGGAGGCGGCGGCCCTGATCGGCGGGGGCGAACTCCTCGTCCCCAAGAGGAAGTCGGAGCGCGCGGACGGGCGGCCCGCGATGGCCACCTGTGCCGTCGTACGGCGCCCCGGGCGCGGGCGGCTCGCGGTCGTCGGGCTCGGGCCGGGCGCCCGGGACCTGCTGACGCCGCGCGCGAAGGCGGAGCTGCGGCGCGCCTCGGTGCTCGTCGGCCTCGACCAGTACGTCGACCAGATCCGCGACCTGCTGCGGCCCGGCACCCGGATCCTGGAGTCGGGGCTCGGCGCCGAGGAGGAGCGGGCCCGGACGGCCGTCGAGGAGGCCCGGCGCGGGCAGAGCGTGGCGCTGATCGGCAGCGGGGACGCGGGCGTGTACGCGATGGCCTCCCCCGCGCTCGCCGAGGCGTCCGACGACATCGACGTGGTCGGGGTGCCGGGGGTGACCGCCGCGCTCGCGGCCGGTGCGATCCTCGGCGCTCCGCTGGGCCACGACCATGTGTCGATCAGCCTGTCCGATCTGCACACGCCGTGGGAGGTCATCGAGCGGCGGGTGCGGGCGGCGGCCGAGGCGGACATCGTCGTCACCTTCTACAACCCCCGTTCCCGGGGCCGCGACTGGCAGCTCCCCAAGGCGCTCTCGATCCTCGCCGAGCACCGGGAGCCGACGACACCGGTGGGTGTCGTGCGCAACGCCTCGCGCCCGGACGGCACCGCGCGGCTGACGACGCTGACGGAACTCGACCCGGCCTGGGTCGACATGATGACGGTCGTGACCGTGGGCAACACGGCGACCCGGAACATCGCGGGGCGCATGGTGACGCCGCGCGGCTACCGCTGGCAGGAGACCTCGCAGGAACAGGAGGGCGCCCGGTGAACCGTGTGGTCCACCCGATCGAGCAGGAGTCCTACCGGCGGCTGCGGGCCCGCCTGGACACCTCGCACTTCCCGCCGCTGAGCCGGGCGGTGGTGGAGCGGGTCGTCCACTCCGCCGCCGACCTGGAGTACGCGAGCGATCTCGTCATGGACGAGGGCGAGTTGGCGAAGGCGCACGCCGCGCTGCACGCCGGAGCGCCCGTCGTCGTGGACGTGGAGATGGTCGCGGCCGGGATCACCCGCCGCGACACCGTCTGCCGGCTCAAGGACGCCGAGTCCGGGCCGGGGCTGACCCGTTCGGCGCACGCCGTCCGACTCGCGTACGAGCAGGTCGGCCCGGGGGCCCTCTGGGTGATCGGCAACGCGCCGACCGCGCTGGAGGAACTGCTCACCCTGGACGCCGCCCCGGTGCTCGTCATCGGCCTGCCCGTCGGTTTCGTCGGCGCGGTCGAGTCCAAGGCCGCGCTCCGCGAGAGCGGGCTGCCCGCCGTGAGCAACGTGTCCGAGAAGGGCGGGTCGGCGGTCGCCTCCGCCGCGCTCAACGCCCTGCTGTACCACCCTGTTCCACAGCCCGATTCGCAGTCCGAGGAGACATCGTGACCACCCCGCCGCCCGCCCTGCTCATCGCCGGCCATGGCACCCGGGACGAGGCCGGAGCCGAGGCGTTCCGTGACTTCGTACGGGAGTTGGGCCGCCGCCATCCCGAACTGCCCGTCGCGGGCGGTTTCATCGAGCTGTCCCCGCCGCCGCTGGGCGAGGCGGTGACGGAGCTGGTGGAGCGCGGCGTACGACGGTTCGCCGCCGTTCCGCTGATGCTGGTGTCCGCCGGGCACGCCAAGGGCGACATCCCCGCGGCCCTGTCCCGCGAGAAGGAACGGCACCCGGGGATCTCCTACACGTACGGGCGTCCGCTGGGCCCGCACCCGGCGCTGCTGCAGGTGCTCGAGCGGCGGCTGGCCGAGGCGCTGGGCACCGGGGGGCGCGCCCCCGAGGACCTGGCCGACGTGACCGTGCTGCTGGTCGGGCGCGGTTCGACGGACCCGGACGCCAACGCCGAGGTGTACAAGGCGGCGCGGCTGCTGTGGGAGGGACGCGGGTACGCGGGTGTGGAGACCGCGTTCGTGTCGCTGGCCGCGCCGGACGTGCCGAGCGGGCTCGACCGGTGCGTGCGGCTGGGGGCGAAGCGGATCGTCGTGCTCCCCTACTTCCTGTTCACCGGGATCCTCCCCGAGCGGGTCCGGCACCAGACCGAGGGCTGGGCGGCCGCGCATCCGGAGGTCGAGGTGCGGTCGGCGGACGTCATCGGTCCCGAGCCGGAGCTGCTCGACCTGGTGATGGAGCGGTACGAGGAGGCCGTCAAGGGCGACCTGCGGATGAACTGCGACTCGTGCGTGTACCGGATCGCGCTGCCGGGCTTCGAGGACAAGGTGGGGACGCCGCAGCAGCCGCACTTCCACCCGGACGACGAGGGTCACCACCACGACGGCCATCACCATCACGGCCACGCGCACTCCCATGCGCACTGAGGGACCCGCCGAGGGTCACTCCGGCGGCCACGACCTGCGCCACCACGGGGACGCCGAGGTGCGCGACGACGGCTCGGCGCTCGTCGACCTCGCGGTGAACGTCCGCGCGGACACCCCGCCGCGCTGGCTGCGGGAACGGGTCGCCGCGTCCCTGGGCGGCCTGGCGGCCTACCCGGACGGGCGGGCCGCGCGGGCGGCGGTCGCGGCACGGCACGGGCTGCCGGTCGAGCGGGTACTGCTGACCTCGGGCGCGGCGGAGGCGTTCGTGCTGCTGGCGCGGGCCCTGAAGGTGCGGCGGCCCGTCGTCGTGCACCCGCAGTTCACGGAGCCGGAGGCGGCGCTGCGGAACGCGGGCCACAGCGTGGACCGGGTGGTGCTGCGCGCCGAGGACGGCTTCCGGCTGGATCCGGCGGCGGTCCCGGAGACGGCGGACCTGGTGGTCATCGGCAATCCGACGAACCCCACGTCGGTGCTGCACCCGGCGGAGACGATCCGGCGGCTGGCCCGGCCCGGACGGACGCTGGTGGTCGACGAGGCGTTCATGGACGCGGTGCCGGGCGAGCGGGAGGCCCTCGCCGGGCACACGGACGTGCCCGGCCTGGTGGTGCTGCGCAGCCTGACCAAGACCTGGGGGCTGGCCGGGCTGCGGATCGGCTATGTGCTCGCCGCGCCGGAGACCGTCGCCGACCTGGAGCGGGCCCAGCCGCTGTGGCCGGTGTCCACGCCGGCGCTGGTGGCGGCCGAGGCGTGCATGGGGGCGCAGGCACTGGCGGAGGCCGCCCACGCCGCCCACCGCGTCGCCGCGGACCGGGCGCATCTCGTGGCCGGTCTCGAGGAGTTCGCCGTCGAGGGGGTGCGGGTCGTGGGGCCCGCGGAGGGCCCGTTCGTCCTGGTGCGGCTGCCCGGGGCCGACGCCGTCCGCCGGCGGCTGCGCACCCTGGGGTTCGCGGTCCGGCGCGGGGACACCTTCCCGGGGCTGGACGAGGAGTGGCTGCGGCTGGCGGTACGGAACCGGGCGACGGTGAACCGATTCCTCCAGGCGCTGGACCAGGCGTTGGCCCTGACCCGGGGATGACGCAAGGGGGTACGGACCAGGGCGGGACGTCCCGGATCCGTACCCTCGTGCTTCGTGCTCCGTCCGTCAGCCGCGACGGCGGGCCAGTACGACCGCTCCCCCGCCCGCCGCCAGCAGCGCCACCGCGCCGCCCGCGATGTACGGGGTCGTCGAGCTGCCGCCGGTCTGTGCCAGGTCGGCCTGGGCGGGCGCGCCCTGGGCCTTGACGTCACCGGCCGGGGCGGCGCTCGGCCCGGCGGCCTGCTCCTGTTCCTGGCCCTGTGTCTCGCCCTGGTCCTGCGCCTCGCCCTGGTCCTGCGCCTCGCCCTGGTCGTCTGCCTGGCCCTGGCCCTCGCCCTGTTCCTCGCCCTGTTCCTGCTCCCTCTTCTGCCCTGCGGGGGCTTCGCAGGTGGCCTTCGCGAGGGTCAGGGTGCCTGTCACCTCGGCGACGTTGAGGCTCAACGGGTTGACGGAGACGGTGAGTTCGAGGGCGGTGGCGGCGGCCGTTCGGGAGGTGGTCTCACGCTTCGACAGGTCCAGGCGGACTTCGCCCACGCCCGGTACCTTCACGTCCGTCGTGCCGCCGGTGCTGACCGACACCTTCTTGCCCAGGACCGTCACCGAGCCGAGCAGGTTGGAGACGGCGACCGGCGTCCTGCCCGCCTCGCAGGTCGCCCTGGAGGTGACCGTGCCGACCTCGACGAGGGAGAGCAGCGGAAGGCCGGGGACGTGCAGCTCGGCGTGGGCGAGGCGGGTGGAAGCCTCGGCCCTGGTGCCGTCGACGGTCGCCTTCGCCTCGGCGACGTCCGCGCGCAGGACGCTGAAGGGCTTTCCGCCGTCGACGCCGTTCAACTCGGCCGACAGGGCGGTCTTTTGAGCGCTGTGCGGAGCCTGCACCTCGTTGAGGGAGACGGCGAGCGGGATGTCGACGGTCTTGTTGAGCAGGGCCACGTCGAGGCCGGTGCGCAGGACGGACGCGCTCGCCCGGCCCTGGCCGGACGTCGCCTGGGCGGTGCCCGCGCCGGCCAGGGCCGCGGGACCTGCGGCCAGGGCCGTGACCGCGACGACGGTGGCGGCGCGTCGGGCGCATGCGGGCAGCGGGAAGTTGTTGCCGTTCAAGGGTGGGACCCCCAGAAGAGAAATGCTTCGGGACCCCGCAAGAATTACGTACGAGGGGTGAACGGTCAGCAGGGTGACGCGAGTTCACTCCAACGTGAGTTTTCCGTGCATGTCTTCGAATCCATCGGCACGCACGTTCTCCACATCCGTCCGCGGCACGGCGCTCTCAGCTCACCACCGTGCCGTTGAGTACCACCCGGCGCGGCGCCGCGAGCACCCGTACGTCGGCGCGCGGGTCGCTCTCGTAGACCACCAGGTCCGCCGGAGCGCCCTCGACCAGACCGGGGCGCCCGAGCCACTCGCGAGCGCCCCAGGTCGTCGCCGAGAGCGCCGCCAGCGGCGGGATGCCCGCCGTCACCAGTTCCGCGACCTCCGCGGCCACCAGGCCGTGCGGCAGCGTGCCGCCGGCGTCCGTGCCGACGAAGACCGGGATGCCGGCGTCGTAGGCGGAGCGGACGGTGTCGTAACGGCGTTCGTGGAGCCGGCGCATATGGGCCGACCATTGCGGGAACTTGGACTCGCCGCCGGCCGCGAGGTCCGGGAAGGTGGCGATGTTGACGAGGGTCGGCACGATCGCCACGCCCCGGGACGCGAACAGCGGGATCAGCTCGTCGGCCAGGCCCGTCGCGTGCTCGACACAGTCGATGCCCGACTCGACGAGGTCGCGCAGCGAGTTCTCGGCGAAGCAGTGCGCCGTCACCCGAGCGCCCAGGCGGTGGGCCTCCGCGATGGCCGCCCCGGCCGCCTCCCGCGGCCAGCTGGGGGCCAGGTCGCCCACCTCGCGGTCGATCCAGTCGCCCACCAGCTTGACCCAGCCGTCGCCGCGCCGGGCCTCCCGCGCGACGTACGCGACCAGGTCCTCGGGCTCGATCTCGTGCGCGTAGCCGCGGATGTAGCGGCGGGTGCGGGCGATGTGCCGGCCCGCCCGGATGATCTTCGGGAGGTCCTCGCGGTCGTCGACCCAGCGGGTGTCCGAGGGCGAGCCGGCGTCACGGATCAGCAGGGCGCCCGTCTCGCGGTCGGTCAGCGCCTGCTTCTCGGCGACGTCGGTGTCGACGGGGCCGTGCGCGCCCAGACCCACATGACAGTGGGCGTCGACCAGGCCGGGCAGCGCCCAGCCCTCGACCGTCCGCACGTCGCGGGCGCCGACGGGACGGTCGTAGGAGATCCGGCCGTCGACGACCCACAACCCGTCGCGGACATCGTCGGGCCCGGCAAGGACCCGGCCCTTCACGTGCAGCACCGAGTGATCGCTCATGCACCGCACCTTAGTGACCGACTAGTCGCCCTTGCCCGGCCGGTCGGAGGTCTCCTCCTCGACCTGGGCCATGGCCGGGTCGAGGAGGCGGGAGAGGAAGTGACGGGTGCGCTCGTGGCTGGGGTTCCCGATGACCTCGGCCGGGGTGCCGTCCTCCACGATCACCCCGCCGTCCATGAAGACCACCCGGTCGGCGACCTCGCGGGCGAAGGTCATCTCGTGGGTGACGACCATCATCGTCATGCCCTCGTCGGCCAGCATCCTCATGACCGCGAGGACGTCGCCGACCAGCTCCGGGTCGAGCGCCGACGTCGGCTCGTCGAACAGCATCACCTCGGGCCCCATGGCCAGCGCGCGGGCGATCGCCACGCGCTGCTGCTGGCCGCCGGAGAGGGAGGCGGGGTAGGCGTCCGCCTTCTCCGACAGACCCACCCGCTCCAGGTTCTCGGCGGCCACCTTCGCCGCCGCCGCCTTGCCGCGCCGGAGCACCCGGCGCTGCGGCAGCGTGAGGTTCTCGGTCACCGACAGGTGCGGGAAGAGGTTGAACTGCTGGAAGACCATCCCGATACGGCGGCGGACGGCGTCGATGTCGACGTCGGGGTCGGTGAGTTCGGTGCCGCCCACGAAGACCTGGCCCTTGGTGGGCTCCTCCAGCAGGTTCACACAGCGCAGCAGCGTCGACTTGCCGGAGCCGGACGGGCCGATCACACAGACAACCTCGCCCTGGCCGATCTCCAGGTCGATGCCGCGCAGCACCTCGTTGGTGCCGAACGACTTGTGCAGGTCGCGGACTTCGATCTCCGGTCGGCTCATTTCACGGCCTCCTGGGCCTTGGCCTCCATGCGCCGCACGACGAAGCCGAGCGGGATGGTCACCAGCAGGTAGCACAGGCCGGCGACCAGGATCGGCGTGGAGTTGGCCGTCGTGCTGGCCAGGTCACGGCCGTACTTGGACAGTTCGCGCTCCTCCAGCGTCACCCCGAGGAGCAGCACCAGGGAGGAGTCCTTGAAGAGCATGATCAGCTCGTTGGTGAGCGGCGGGAGGATGATCCGGAACGCCTGCGGGATGATGACCGAGACCATCGCGCGGGCGGGCGAGAAGCCCAGCGACCGGGCCGCCTCCAGCTGCCCCTTGGGCACGGCCTGGATGCCCGCGCGGAACGTCTCCGCCATGTACGCGGCCCCGATCAGGCCGAGCCCGAGGGCCGCCTTGCCGTAGGTGCCGCCGACGATCTCCGTGCCGGGGAAGGCCAGCGGCACGGCCACGCCGATGAAGACGAAGATCAGCAGGGCGGGCAGACCGCGGAAGATCTCGATGTAGACACCGGCCAGCCAGCGGTACGGGCCCACGGAGGACAGCCGCATCAGGGCGATGACCAGCCCGAGCACCAGGCCGAGGACGAAGCCGGACACCGTGTACAGCACGGTGTTCTTCAACGCCAGCGTGATGACGTCCGGGAACATCTCCTTCGCGATGTCCCACTGGGCGAACTGGTTCTTCAGCCGGCCCCAGTCCGCCGTGACCGCGAAGACGATCACGGCGGCGACGAAGACGACGTACTGCGCGCCGCGCGAGAGGCTGCGCTTCTGCCGCCGGGTCAGGCCCTTCTTCTTCGGTTGGATTCGTACGTCGCTGTCGGCCATGGGGTCAGGAGGCCGAGGCGGCGGCCGACGGGGAAGCGGCCGACTCGTCGTACGGGCCGATCCACTTCTCGTACAGCTTCTTGTAGGTGCCGTCGGCCTTCGCGTCCGCCAGCGCCTTGTTGATCGCGGCGACCAGCTTGGTGTTGCCCTTCTTCACCGTGAAGCCGTACTGCTCGCCGGTGTTGAGGTTGTCGACGACCTTGAAGGCGTCGGCGTTGGCCTTGTCCTTCAGCCAGCCCTGGACGACCGGGAAGTCGATGATGACGGCCTTGACCTGGCCGGTGCGCAGACCGTTGAGGACGGCGTCGGAGGACTCGAAGGAGACCGGGTCGAAGCCCTGCTTCTTGGCGTAGTCCTCGCCGGTGGTCTGCGCCTGGGCGCCGAGCTTGACGTCCTTGGACTTCACGTCGGCGAGCGAGGTGACGCCCGCGCCCTTGTCGACGAGGACGGCCTGGGTGGCCTCGAAGTACGGGTCGGAGAAGTCGACGTTCTTCTTGCGCTCGTCGGTGATGGTCATGCCGGCGGCGGCCAGGTCGCACTCGCCGGAGTTGAGGAACGCGCCGGTCTTGAAGTTCTCGAACGGCGTGTCGAGGATCTCCTGCTTCACGCCCAGGTTCTTGGCGGCCAGGTCGATCAGGGCCACGTCGAAGCCCTGCACCTTGCCGTCGATCTCCGACTGGAAGGGCGGGTAGGGCAGGTGGGTGCAGGTGGTGAGCTGGCCCGCCTTGACGAGCTCGACCCCGCCGGCGGCGGTCTTGGAGCCGCTGCCGCCGTCATCGGTGGAGGTGCAGGCGGCGACGAGCATCAGCCCGGCCGTCACGGTGGTGGCGGCCAGGACGCGGGTCCGGCGGCCGGGGAGGGTGTTCACGGCGGGCCTTCCTGTAAGGGAACTGTGGGTTCCGATTATAAGGAGATGTTTGAGGCTCTCAAATCAAACCGTTGGTCACCGGGCCGTGCGGCCTGCGAAGTGACCGGTGGGGAGGGCGGGATGGGTGGGGGGCGTGCCGGTTAGTCTCGTCACCTCTACCCAGTGAGTGAAGAGAGCACCGCCGTGACACACCCGTTCCTGGATCTTGCCCCGCTGACCGCCGCACATTTCGCCTCGATCGAGGACCGCGTGGCGCGGCTGCTGGACACCCGGCAGGACGTCGTGATCATGCAGGGCGAGGCGCTGCTGCCGCTGGAGGGCGCGATCCGCGGTACGGCCGGTCCGGGCACGGTCGCGCTGAACGTGATCACCGGCCCGTACGGGCAGACCTTCGGGGACTGGCTGCGGGACTGCGGTGCCACGGTGATCGATCTGGCGGTGCCCTTCCACACGGCGGTGACGGCCGCGCAGATCCGGCAGGCGTTCGCCGAGCACCCCGGGATCGACTTCGTGTCGCTGGTGCACGCGGAGGCGGCGACCGGCAACACCAACCCGGTCGCGGAGATCGGCGAGGTGGTGCGTGAGCACGGCGCGCTGTTCTACCTGGACGCGGTCGCCTCGATCGGCGCGGAGCCGGTGCTGCCGGACGCGTGGGGCGTGGACCTGTGTGTGATCGGCGCGCAGAAGGCGATGGGCGGCCCGGCGGGCGTGTCGGCGGTGTCGGTGAGCGAGCGGGCGTGGGCGCGGATGGCCGCGAACCCGAGGGCGCCGCGCCGGTCGTACCTGTCCCTGCTGGACTGGAAGGAGCGCTGGGTCGACGGCGGTCGCAAGGCGCTGCTGCACGCGCCGGCGCAGCTGGAGATGCTGGCGCTGGAGGCGTGTGTCGAGCGGATCGAGGCGGAGCGGCCGCGGACGGTGATGGCCCGGCACGCGTCCGCCGCCGCCGCGACGCGCGCCGGCGCGCTGGCGCTGGGCGGCGGGCTGGAGCCGTACGTGCGCGACGCGGCGGAGGCGGCGCCCGTCGCCACGACGCTGCGTACGCCGTCGGGGGTGGTGGCCTCGGAGCTGGTGGCACGGGCGCTGGCGAGCGACCCCGAGCTGCCGCTGGCCGCGGGCGGGGGCGCGCTGGCCGCGGAGATGATCCGGGTCAACCACTACGGGGGCGACGCGACCGTCGGCGTGGTGCAGGGGTGCCTGGCGGCGCTGGGCGCCGCGCTGGCGGAGAAGGGTCTGGTCGTCGATCTGGAAGGGGCCCGGCGGGCCGTGGAGGGCGCCTGGCGGTAGGCGCCGCGGGTTCTCCGTCGGTCCGCCACCGGTCCGCCACCGGCCGGACCGACGAAGCCCCGTTGTCGGTGCCGCCTGTCATGCTGCCCCGCATGACCTCCGACACCCCCCTCATCCTCCCCGACGGCCGTCCCGTCCCCCTGCTGACCGGTGACGAACTCCCCATGCTGGAGAGCTGGTTGGCATTCCACCGGGCCACGCTCGAGCTGAAGTGCGCGGGACTGGACGACGAGCGGCTGCGGCAACCGGCGGCCGCGCCGTCCGAGTTGACCCTGCTCGGCCTCGTCCAGCATCTCGCCGAGGTCGAACGCAACTGGTTCCAGCGGGCGTTCGCCGGGCTGGACGTGCCGCCCGTCTTCGAGGAGGGGACCGGGTACGCCCTCGACCCCGGGCGGGGTCTCGACGAGGCGCTGACCGCGTGGCGACGGGAGATCGCGCGCGGACGTGAGCTGATCGCCGGGCGGCCGCTCGAGGCCACCGGGCGGATCGTCGACGGGCCGATGGCCGGGCTCGAGATCAGCCTGCGCTGGGTGCTGATCCACATGATCGAGGAGTACGCCCGGCACAACGGCCACGCGGACATTCTCCGGGAACATATCGACGGGGTTACCGGAGCCTGAATTCAAGGTAATTCGTGAATTCCCGTCGGCCCCTTTCCCGGCCTTCTTCTCGGCGATAGCTTTCCTGAGTTCTTCTGCCCCGATTCCCCGTACCTAAACGCGGGGAATTTCGGGCAGGTTTCGAGTGCGTGACGCATTGCACAAGCGAAGCGATATGACCCTTTTGGGGGGTGCAAAAGCGGACGAAGGGGCAACCTGTCCCGGTGGCATCACGGAATCACCACGGCCTCTCCATGCGTCATTGAATTTCCCTGGGTAAGTTCAATCCGCATGACTGCCGCACAAGCAGACCTACGTATCGACAGCCCGTCGGTGGAAGACGGCGCAGCGCTCTGGCGTCTCGCGAAGGAATCCGGAACGCTCGACCTGAACTCGTCCTACAGCTATCTGCTGTGGTGCCGCGACTTCGCCGCCACCTCGGCGGTGGCCCGCGCGGAGGGCGGCGAGCCGGTCGGGTTCGTCACCGGGTACGTCCGGCCACAGGACCCGCAGACCCTGCTGGTCTGGCAGGTGGCCGTCGACGCCGCGCACCGTGGTCGCGGCCTCGCCGCCGCCCTGCTGGACGGGCTGACCGCACGGGTCGCCGCCGAACGCCCGCTCACCGCCGTGGAGACCACGATCACACCGGGCAACACCGCCTCCGAGCGGCTGTTCACCTCGTTCGCCGACCGGCACGGGGCGACCGTCACCCGTGAGGTGCTGTTCGGCGCCGGTCTGTTCCCCGACGGCCCGCACGACCCCGAGGTCCTGTACCGGATCGGCCCCCTCGCCTTCTGACCCGCCGCCCCGCCTCTGCCCGCCCCGCCTTGCCCGCCTCTCCCTCCGACCCCCACTCCGAGGAGCGTTTCGTCGTGACCATCACCCAGCCCGACCTCAGCGTGTTCGAGACCCTCGAGTCCGAGGTGCGCAGCTACTGCCGCAGCTGGCCCGCGGTCTTCGACCGCGCGCAGGGCAGCCGTATGTACGACGAGGACGGTCACCGCTACCTGGACTTCTTCGCCGGTGCCGGATCCCTCAACTACGGTCACAACAACCCTGTGCTGAAACGGGCGTTGGTCGACTATCTGATGCGGGACGGCGTCACGCACGGGCTCGACATGTCGACCGTGGCCAAGCGGACCTTCCTGCAGACCTTCCAGGATCTGGTGCTGCGGCCGCGTGACCTGCCCTACAAGGTCATGTTCCCGGGCCCGACCGGCACCAACGCCGTGGAGTCGGCCCTGAAGCTGGCGCGGAAGGTGAAGGGACGCGAGGCCATCGTGTCGTTCACCAACGCCTTCCACGGGATGTCCCTCGGGTCGCTCGCCGTGACCGGCAACGCCTTCAAGCGGGCCGGCGCCGGGGTACCGCTGGTGCACGGCACGCCCATGCCGTTCGACAACTACTTCGAGGGCCAGGTCCCCGACTTCCTGTGGTTCGAGCGGCTGCTCGAGGACCAGGGGTCCGGGCTCAACAAGCCCGCCGCCGTGATCGTCGAGACCGTGCAGGGCGAGGGCGGCATCAACGTCGCGCGTCCGGAGTGGCTGCGGGCGCTCAAGGACCTGTGCGAGCGCCAGGACATGCTGCTGATCGTCGACGACATCCAGATGGGATGCGGGCGCACCGGGGCCTTCTTCTCCTTCGAGGAGGCCGGGATCGTCCCGGACATCGTGACCGTCTCCAAGTCGATCAGCGGCTACGGACTGCCCATGTCGCTCTGCCTGTTCAAGCCCGAGCTGGACGTGTGGGAGCCGGGTGAGCACAACGGCACCTTCCGCGGCAACAACCCGGCCTTCGTCACCGCCACCGCCGCCCTCGAGACGTACTGGGCCGACGGGTCCGCGATGGAGAAGCAGACCCGGGCACGGGGCGAGCAGATCGAGCAGGGGCTCATCTCGATCACCGAGGAGAACCTCTCCGACGTCAAGGAGTACCGGGGCCGCGGTCTGGTGTGGGGCCTGGAGTTCCACGAGAAGGCGCGGGCCGGGCGGGTCGCCAAGCGGGCGTTCGAGCTCGGGCTGCTGATCGAGACGTCCGGTCCGGAGAGCGAGGTCGTCAAACTGCTGCCGGCCCTGACCATCACCCCCGAGGAACTGGACGAGGGCCTCAGCGTCATCGCCCGCGCCGTACGGGAGACCGTCTGACGCCCTCGGGCACCTGTCCCTTCCCCCCTACCTAGGAGGCATCGCACCACCGTGATCGTCCGTTCGTTCAAGGACATCGAAGGCACCGACCGGCATGTGCGGGCTGCGTCCGGCACCTGGGAGAGCAAGCGCATCGTGCTCGCCCAGGAACGGGTCGGGTTCTCGCTGCACGAAACGATTCTGTACGCGGGTACCGAGACGTCGATGTGGTACGCGAACCACATCGAGGCCGTCGTCTGCGTCGAAGGCGCGGCCGAACTGACCGACCACGAGACCGGGCGGACGCACACCATCACGCCCGGCACCATGTACCTCCTCGACGGGCACGAGCGGCACACGCTCCGCGTCAAGGAGGACTTCCGCTGCATCTGCGTGTTCAACCCGCCCGTCACGGGGCGGGAGGACCACGACGAGAACGGCGTGTACCCCCTGTTGACCGAGCCCGAGGAGGTGTAAGCATCGTGACCACCCTCACCGATCTCTACCCCACCCGTGGCACCACCGAGGTGTCCGTACCCCGCCAGGACCCCGTCGTCTGGGGCTCCCCCGGCACGCCGGGCCCGATCCCGGCGGCCGGCCTCCAGGAGTACGAGCGCGACGGCTTCCTCGCCGTCGACCAGTTGATCGGCGACGACGAGGTCACCGTCTGCCGGCGGGAGCTGGAGCGGCTGGTCGCCGACCCGGAGATCCGGGCCGACGGACGGTCGATCGTCGAACCGAAGTCCAAGGAGATCCGCTCCGTCTTCGAGGTGCACAAGCTCAGTCCCGTGTTCGCCGCGCTCGTCCGCGACGAGCGGGTCGTGGGGCGGGCCCGGCAGATCCTGGGCTCGGACGTGTACGTGCACCAGTCGCGGATCAACGTCAAGCCGGGCTTCGGGGCCGGGGGCTTCTACTGGCACTCCGACTTCGAGACCTGGCACGCCGAGGACGGTCTGCCGAACATGCGGACGGTGTCCGTGTCGATCGCGCTGACCGAGAACCTCGACACCAACGGCGGGCTCATGATCATGCCGGGCTCGCACCGGACGTTCCTCGGCTGCGCCGGGGCGACACCCGAGGACAACTACAAGAAGTCGCTCCAGATGCAGGACGCGGGCACCCCCTCGGACGAGGCGCTGACCGCGATGGCCGGCGACCACGGCATCAAGTTGTTCACGGGCAAGGCCGGTTCGGCGACCTGGTTCGACTGCAACTGCATGCACGGGTCCGGCGACAACATCACGCCGTTCCCGCGGAGCAACGTGTTCATCGTGTTCAACAGCGTGGAGAACACGGCCGTGGAGCCGTTCGCGGCGCCGGTCCGCCGGCCGGAGTACATCGGCGCGCGGGACTTCACCCCCGTACGGTGAACGGTCCTCCCCCGCCGGCCGTGCCGGCAGGCCCGGACGCCCCCACCCGGATCGGGTGGGGGCGTCCGGGCCTGTCGGGCGTCAAGAGCCTCAGGCCGACAGGGCGTTCAGCAGGCGGTCGACGTCGGCCGGCGTGTTGAACAGGTGGAAGGAGGCGCGCAGATGGCCGGAGCGGTCGGAGACCTGGATGCCGGCGGCGGCCAGCTCGGGCCGGCGGAAGCCGAGTCCCGGGACGGAGACGATCGCGGAGCCGGGCGCGGCGACGGGCCGATGCCCGAGCCCGGCGAGTCCGGCGCGGAAGCGGTCCGCGAGAAGGAGGTCGTGGGCGCCGATCGCCGCCACCCCGAGTTCCTCCACCAGTTCGAGGGAGCGGCGCAGTCCGGCGTAGGTGAACAGGGCGTGCGTCAGGTCGAACCGCCGTGCCGAGTGGGCGAGTTCGGCCACCGGGCCGTAACAGCTGTCCCAGGGCTGCTCACCGGCCACCCATCCCGCGAGGACCGGTGACAGCCCGCCGAAGTCCTCCGGGACCACCAGGAAGGCCGCACCGTGCGGGCCGAGCAGCCACTTGAAGGAGACGGCGGCGGAGAAGTCGTGGGCGTCGGCGTCCGCCGGAAGCCAGCCGGCCGACTGCGAGAAGTCGACGTAGGTGCGTGCGCCGTGCGTGCCGGCCGCCTCGCGCAGGGCGGGGAGGTCGGCGATCCGGCCGTCGGCGGACTGTGCGGCGCTCACCGCGACCAGCGCGGTGCCGGGGCGGACGGACTCGGCGATCCGCTCCAGCGGGACGGCGCGGACCTTGAGGTCCCCGCGGACGTGGAACGGGTTGAGCACGGAGGTGAAGTCGTCCTCGGCGGTGAGCACTTCCGCGCCCGCGGGGAGCGAGGCGGCGATCACGCCGGTGTGCGCGGCGACCGAGGCGCCCAGCGCCACCCGGGTGACCGGGACGCCGGCCAGCCGGGCGTACGCGGCCCGGCAGGCCTCCACGTCCTCGTACAGCGGGGTGAGCGGCCTGCCCTCGGCGCGCAGCACCGCCGCCTCGTGCAGGGCGGCGACGGTACGGGCCGGCAGCAGGCCGTTGCTCGCCGTGTTCAGGTACGTGGTCTTCGGGGTGAACTCGGCGCGGACGAGGCTCTCGAAGGTCTCCATGGGTCCACTGTGGGACCCCGGGAACCCCTCGTCCATTGCCGATTTTTACGTGATTCCGCTAAGGAGAACTTATAGATCGGCTCTCACCTGCGGGTTTCACTGCTGTGGGACCGCGCACCCGTCCGGGCCGCAGGCCTGCGCGCCGCCGTCGTCGATCAGCTTCAGCGGGGAGCGGTCGCCCCAGGCCTGGGTGAGGGCCTGGGTGAAGACCTCGGCGGGCTGGGCCCCGGAGACGCCGTAGGCGCGGTCGAGGACGAAGAAGGGCACACCGTTCGCACCGAGCTGAGCTGCCTCGCGCTCGTCGACGCGGACCTCGTCGGCGTAGCGGGCCGGGTCGGCGAGGACCTCGCGGGCGGCCTCGGCGTCGAGACCGGCCTCGGCGGCCAGTTCCACGAGCCGCTCGTCGCCCTCGGAGAAGACGGACCGCTCCTCGGCGAAGTTCGCCCGGTAGAGGAGCTGGATCAGCTCGTCCTGCCGGCCGTGCTCCTTGGCGAAGTGCAGCAGCCGGTGCATGTCGAAGGTGTTGCCGTGGTCGCGGTCCCGGGTGCGGTAGTCGAGGCCCTCGGCGGCGGCCTGGGCGCCCAGGTTCTCCTCGCCGGACTGCGCCTGCGCCTCGCTCATCCCGTACTTCTTGGTGAGCATGGCCAGTACGGGCTGGACGTCGCCCTTGGCGCGGCCCGGGTCCAGCTCGAAGGAACGGTGCACCACCTCGACCTGGTCACGGTGCGGGAAGGCCTCGAGCGCCTTCTCGAAGCGGGCCTTGCCCACGTAGCACCACGGGCAGGCGATGTCGCTCCAGATCTCGACGCGCATGTCTCGGCTCTCTCCAGGTCGTGCGGCTGGGTACGGAACTCCCTCGCGGGAGGTCCGCACGGAGGTTCCCTCCGGCGAGTGCATGAACGTTCAAGCAGAGCGTTTCATTCCCCGGTCACTCCCCCGGCCGTTCCCCGCTCACCGCGTACCTCAGCCAGAGGTGGTGCTCGCCCTCGCCGGGCGGGTTCTCCGGGTCCGGGCTCCAGCCCTGCCGGGCGTAGAAGGCCTGGGCCCGCCCGTTGTCGACGTGCACGTCGAGCACGGCCGTGTGCCGCCCGTCCGCCCGCCACTGCTCGACGCAGGCCGTGTGCAGGTCCGTGCCGATCCCCGAACGCCAGTGGTCGGGGTCGACGTGGAACTGGAACAGCTTGACGGTGTGCACGGGCGCGCCCTCCGGCGTGCGGAACGAGGCGAGGCCGACGAGCCGTCCCTGCTCGACGACGCACAGCACATGGCCGTCGGGCCGCTCGATGGCCGTGCGCCAGGCGGCGAGCCAGTCGGTGCCGTCCTGCGGGATCCCCTCGGGGTAGTACGTGGCCCGGGCGCGCGCGTGCAGCGCGGCGACCCTCTCCGCCTCGGCGGGGACGGCGGTGCGGATCACCCGGTTGCCCATGACGCGTTCTCCGATCATGCAGGAGAGGACGAGAGGGCCTTCCCGTCGGTTCCGGCCGGCTAGCTTCCGTCCCGCAGGTCGTCCGGCCACTCGGTCCTGAACTCGAGATGGTCGTACGTCACGACGCACCCCTCGCCCATCGGCGACTGCGTCATGAAGCCGACCAGGGCCGCGCCGGTCTCCTTCTCCTCGCCCAGCGTGAACAGGCGGACGAAGGTCCACCGTCTGCCGTCCCGGGAGGCGTGGAAGGCGAACGCACGGCCGGTCCTGCTCACCCGGAGCCAGACCGAACTCCCCTCCACGGTGAAGGAGTTGGCGTCGTCGGAGTGTCCCCGGGTGACCACCGTGCAGACGGTGGCCACGTCCGGGGAGTACTCCAGGCACAGCTTGGCCCAGGCCCGCTCACCGACGTGGACGTACAACGCCCCCGCGTCGAACGCCCAGTTGAACCCGACGGTGACGCGTGCGATGAGCTGGAAGTCCCCTTCCGGCGCCCCCAGCAGCCGGGGCGCGTCGGCCGCGGGGTCCACCCCGTCCCCGGTGGGCGGCACGAACCGGTCCTGCCGGGCCCCGGCCCACCCGGTGAGCACCCCGTGCTCGTGGGACCAGTGCCCGTCGGGCCCGTACGTGCGGAGGGGGAAGGGCAGTTCGGGAAGCGAGACGTCCATTGCCTCATCATCTCAGGGGAGCGGAGCAACCGAGGGGCGCGGGCCTGCGTCGATGTGCGGCTCCGCCGTGTGGGCGCGACAAGCCACCGGAAGCCTGACCCGGCGATCCACCGCGCACGATGACCGCGCCCCTCGACGACGCCCGCGCGGAGCGCTACCGCTCCAGACGGCCGTTGAACCGGCGAGGCAGCCCCAGCTCGTTCTCGTCCCGCAGCTCCACGGGCAGCAGCGCCGCGGGAGCGTTCTGGTAGGCGACCGGCCGCAGCCACCGCTCGATGGCGGTCCCGCCGACAGAGGTGGACGTGGAGGTGGTGGCCGGGTACGGCCCGCCGTGATGCTGGGCGGGCGCGACGGCGACACCCGTGGGCCAGCCGTTCACCAGCACGCGTCCGGCCAGCGGGGTCAGCTCGGCGAGGATCTCGCCGCCCCGGCCCTCGCCGGCGGCCTCCCCCTCGGACAGCTGGACGGTCGCCGTGAGGTTTCCGGGCAGGCGCGACAGGACCGCCTTGACCTCGCCCTCGTCGTCGTAGCGGACCACGACGGTGACCGGCCCGAAGCACTCCTCGAGCAGCAGGTCGTGCGCGCCCTCGGCGGTCAGCCGGGAGGCCGGCACGGTCAGGAAGCCCGCGCTGACGGTGTGCTCCCCGCCCGCCCCGGGCGTGACCGGCGACTCCACGTCGGGCAGCTCAGCCCGCTGGGCGACCCCGGCGATGAAGTTGTCGCGCATCCGGTGGTCGAGCAGTACGCCCGCGTCGGTGTCGCTCACCGCGTCCGTGAGCGACTTGACCAGTCCGTCGCCGGCCGCGCCGGACGGCACCAGGACCAGTCCCGGCTTCACACAGAACTGGCCGACCCCCAGCGTCATGGACCCGGCGAGGCCGGTGCCGATCGCCTCGGCCCGCTCGGCCGCGGCCGCCTCGGTCACCACGACCGGGTTCAGCGACCCCAGCTCGCCGTGGAACGGGATCGGCACCGGACGGGCCGCCGCCGCGTCGAACAGCGCGCGTCCGCCCCGGATCGACCCGGTGAAGCCGGCCGCGGCCACCAGCGGGTGCTTGATCAGCTCGACGCCGGCCTCGAAGCCGTGGACCAGGCCCAGCACACCCGCCGGGATGCCGTGCTCGGCCGCGGCCGTGCGCACCACCTTGGCGACCAGCTCGGACAGGCCCGGGTGGTCGGGGTGGGACTTGACGACGACCGGGTTGCCCGCCGCGAGCGCGCTGGCGGTGTCACCGCCCGCGACGGAGAAGGCGAAGGGGAAGTTGGACGCCGAGTACACGGCCACCACCCCGAGCGGCACCTTGTAGCGGCGCAGGTCGGGGATGGGCGGGGTGGCGGTGTCGTCGGGGTGGCTGATGACGACGTCGAGGAACGCGCCCTCGTCGACGATGTCGGCGAACGCGCGCAGCTGGTAGCAGGTGCGGGCGAGCTCTCCGGTCAGCCGGACCGGGCCGAGCGCGGTCTCCGCGTCGGCCACCTCCACGAGCGTGTCCTTGGCCGCCTGGAGCCGGTCGGCGGCGGAACGCAGGAAAGCGGCGCGGACGGTACGGTCGGCGAGGAAGCCGCGCGCCTCATGGGCGGCGCGGACGACGGCGTCGACCTCCTGGGCCGTGGCCTCCACCGCAACCTGTTCACGCTGCTTCCCGGTTCGGGGGTCGACACTCCAGACTGGTGCTGCTGCCACCGCGGGTCCCTCCACGCTTGGTTCTGACCACGTTTGGTACTGGCTCATCCACCAGGGTCGTTCGATATACTGAACGCTGTCTCTGATGATGAATATGCTGTCGGAGCGTATTTCCCGTCGAACGAAGGGGTCAAGGGCGATGTCGGCTGGCGAGACGGGGGGCGGGGCGCAGGTCAAGTCCGCGGTGCGGACGGTTGAGCTGCTGGAATACTTCGCCGGCCGCCCAGGAATGCACTCTCTGGCGTCGGTCCAGGAGGCCGTCGGCTATCCCAAGTCGAGTCTCTACATGCTGCTGCGCACGCTGGTGGAGCTGGGCTGGGTGGAGACGGACGCGACGGGCACGCGGTACGGCATCGGGGTACGGGCGCTGCTCGTCGGCACGTCCTACATCGACGGCGACGAGGTGGTCGCGGCCGCCCGCCCCACCCTGGACCGGCTCTCGGACGACACCACCGAGACCATCCACCTGGCCCGGCTCGACGGCACGAACGTCGTGTACCTCGCCACCCGCCAGTCCCAGCACTACCTGCGGCCCTTCACCCGGGTCGGGCGCCGTCTCCCCGCCCACTCCACCTCGCTGGGCAAGGCGCTGCTGAGCACCTACACCGACGAACAGGTCCGCAAGCTGCTGCCGGAGACGCTGCCCGCGCTGACCGAGCACACGATCACGGACCGCGAGAAGCTCATCGAGGAACTGCACCAGATCCGTGAGCAGGGCTTCTCGGTGGACCGCGAGGAGAACACGCTGGGCCTGCGCTGCTTCGGCGTGGCGATCCCGTACCGCACGCCGGCCCGGGACGCGATCAGCTGCTCGGTGCCGGTGGCGAGGCTCACCCCCGCGCACGAGCAGCTGGTGAAGGACGCGCTGTTCGACGCACGCGACCGGCTCACGCTGGCCACCCGTAGGCTCTGAGACATGCTGATCTCCCTGCGCCAGGTCCACGACAGCGATCTGCCGGTGTTCTTCCGGCAGATGAACGACCCCGAGTCCCTGCGGATGGCCGCGTTCACCGCGAAGGATCCGGCCGACCGGGACGCGTTCGACGCCCACTGGACGAGGATCCGCGCCTCGTCGGCCGTGCCGCGCACGATCCTGGCCGACGGGGACGTCGTCGGCAGCGCGGCGGTGTACGGGGAGCCGGGCGAGCGCGAGGTGACCTACTGGGTGGACCGCGCCTACTGGGGCCGGGGCATCGCCACGCAGGCCTTGCGGGCGCTGGTGTCCGAGGTCGGCGAACGGCCGCTGTTCGCGCGGGCGGCGGCCGACAACGCGGGCTCCCTGCGCGTGCTGGAGAAGTGCGGCTTCCGGTCCACCGCCCGGGCCACCGGCTACGCGAACGCGCGGGGCGGGGAGATCGAGGAGATCGTGCTGCGGCTGGAGGCCTGAGCCCGGCCGCGGTGGACGGGCCCCGGTGAACCGGTTCCAGATGAACGGTCGATGAGAAAACGGGCGGAAGGGAACGATCGCTCCCCTCCCGCTCGTCCTTCCGTTCGCAATGAACAAGACGATCAGGCGCGCCTCGGTCTTCGCGCTGCTGCTGGTGTTCGCCCTGCTGCTCCGGGCGACCTGGGTGCAGTTCTACGAGGGCCGGGCACTCGCGGACGACACGAAAAACCGGCGCAACGCGATCGAGACGTACGCGGAGCCGCTCGGGAACATCATCGTGGGCGGAAAGGCGATCACCGGCTCGGCCGTCACCACGGGCGGTGACCTCAGATACAAGCGCACGTACACGGACGGCGAGCTGTACGCGGCGGTGACGGGCTACGCCTCGCAGAGCTACGCCCCCACGCAGCTGGAGGGCATCTACGCGGATCTGCTCAACGGCACGGACACCCGTCTGAAGACCGCGCTGGACACGGTCACCGACAAGCGGGCCGACCCGGGCAACGTGATCACCACGATCGACCCGGACGTGCAGAAGGCGGCGTACGACGCGCTCGGCGACAAGAAGGGCGCGGCCGTCGCGGTCGACCCGACGACCGGCCAGATCCTCGCGGTGGTGTCGACCCCGTCGTACGACCCGTCGACGCTGACCGACGCCAACACCGCCGGGACGGCGTGGAAGAAGCTCAACGCGGACTCCGACAAGCCGCTCACCAACCGGGCGCTGCGGCAGCCGCTGGCACCGGGCTCGACCTTCAAGCTGGTCGTGGCGGCGGCCGCGCTGGAGGACGGGCTGTACACGTCGGTGGACGAGAAGACCGAGAGCGAGGACCCGTACACCCTGCCGGGCACGCGCACGGTCCTGAAGAACGAGAACACGTCCGCGCCCTGTGAGAACGCCACGATCCGGGTCGCGCTCCAGTACTCCTGCAACAACGTGTTCGCGCACATGGCCGTCCAGCTCGGACAGGACAAGCTGAGGGCGACGGCCGAGAAGTTCGGCTTCAACGACGACAGCCAGGACGTGCCGGTGCGGGCGTACCCGAGCGTGTACCCGTCCGGCATGGACGAGTCGTCCACCGCCCTGACCGGCATCGGCCAGTTCGACGTGACCGCGACGCCGTTGCAGATGGCCATGGTGTCGGCCGCCCTCGCCAACGGCGGCAAGCTCGTCTCGCCGCACATGGTCTCGCAGATCACCGACGGCGGCGGCGACGTCCTGGAGGACTACGACGACGAGGCGTCGACCACGCAGATCGTCAGCTCCTCCACCGCCGAGCAGTTGCAGTCGGCGATGCAGACGGTCGTCGAGAAGGGCACCGGCACGAACGCGCTCATCGACGGCGTCACCGTCGGCGGCAAGACGGGCACGGCCCAGAACGGCGAGAACAACAGCAAGGCGCCGTACGCCTGGTTCACGTCGTACGGGAAGTCCGACTCCTCCGGCAAGCAGGTCGCCGTGGCGGTCGTGGTCGAGCAGTCCGACGCCGCGCGGTCCGAGGTCAGCGGGAACGGGCTGGCCGCGCCGGTCGCGAAGGCGATGATGCAAGCGGCGCTGCGGAGCTGAGCACCGGCATCCCCGGCCGGGAACCACTCCCGGCCGGGGGGTCCGGGGTCGCCCCCGGGAACTACACGCCCAGGACCTGCTCGATGGGGTCGATCGCGAAGTACACGACGAACAGCGCCGAGGCCCCCCACAGCAGCCAGTGGACCTCCTTCGCCTTGCCGAGCACCGTCTTGATGACGACGTAGGCGAGGAAGCCCGCGCCGATGCCGTTGGTGATCGAGTAGGTGAACGGCATCACGGCGATGGTGAGGAACGCCGGGATCGCGATCTCGTACTTGTCCCAGTCGATGTTCTTGACCTGGGTCATCATCAGGAAACCGACGGCGATCAGGGCGGGGGCGGCCGCCTGGAGCGGGACGATGGTCAGGAGCGGCGTCAGGAACAGGGCGCACGCGAACAGGCCGCCGGTGACCAGGTTGGAGAAGCCGGTGCGTGACCCCTCGCCGACGCCGGCGGCCGACTCGATGTAGGAGGTCGCGGAGGACGACGAGGCCGCGCCGCCCGCGACCGCCGCCGCGCCGTCGATGAGCAGCACCCGGCCGAGGCCCGGCACGTCGCCCTTCTCGTCCAGCAGTCCGGCCTCCGCGCTGATGCCGACGACGGTGCCCATGGTGTCGAAGAAGTCGGACAGGATCAGGGTGAAGATCAGCAGGACGACGGTGATGACGCTGGTCTCGCCGAAGGCGCCGAACAGGCTGAAGTGACCGATCAGCCCGAAGTCGGGGGTGTCGACGATCTTGTCGGGCCACGAGGGCGTGGTCAGGCCCCAGGACTTGATGTCCGCGATCGAGTTGATGACGATCGCGAGGACCGTCATCGTCACGATGCTGATCAGGATCGCGCCCTTGACCTTGCGGGCCAGCAGACCGATCGTCAGCAGCACACCGAGGCAGAAGACCAGCACCGGCCAGCCGGAGAGGGTGCCGGTGCCGCCGAGCTGCACGGGGACGGTCGTGTTCGCGACGTCGGGGATGCGGCTGACGAAGCCGGCGTCGACGAAGCCGATGAAGGCGATGAACAGGCCGATGCCGACACTGATCGCCTGCTTCAGCGGTTGCGGGATGGCGTGCATGACGGCCTCGCGCAGACCGGTCACCACCAGCACGCAGATCAGCAGGCCTTCGAGCACGATGAGGCCCATCGCGTCGTCCCAGCTCATCAGCGGGGCGATCTGGAAGGCGACGACCGCGTTCAGGCCGAGGCCCGCGGCGAGGGCGAGGGGCAGGTTGCCGCCGACGCCCATGACGATCGTCATCACCGCGGCCACCAGGGCGGTGGCGGTGGTGAGTTGGACGGTGTCGAGCTGGTGCCCGAACTTGTCCTTGGCGCTGCCCAGGATGATGGGATTCAGGACAAGGATGTAGGCCATGGTGAAGAACGTGGCGAAGCCGCCGCGTATCTCCCGGCCGAAGGTGGACCCCCGCTCGGAGATCCTGAAGTACCGGTCGACGCTGTTCGCCGCGGGTGGCGCGGTACCTGGCCGGTCGGCCGTCACTTGCGTCTCGGACATGGCTGGTGCTCCTAGGTGCCTGAATGATCTGGGTGCGGATGCTGGCTGGATTGTTCCCGCGTTGAACCGTCTTCAGGTTTTCGTCGTGTTACGGAATCGGACTCCGGAGTCGTTCGGCCTGCCACCTGACGTTCGAACCCCCGTACCAAGTCGAGTAATCGATCACTGCTACGCTTCCCGATCTCGCCCCGGCCACCTCCTCGGGGCATCCGCATGTCATTCACATGACACACACAGGCATACCAGTCGTTCCGAGAAGAGGTCACCCGTGGGCACAGTCGTCGACGACGCCGCCTCCGTGGAATTCCATGCCTTCTTCGATCGCCACTACGCCGAACTGTCCCGTCTCGCCCACCTGCTGACCGGTGAGGCGGACGCCGCCGACGATCTCGCGGCGGACGCGCTGCTCGCGCTGTGGAACCGCTGGGACCGGGTGCGCGCGGCCGACCACCCGGTGGCGTACGCCCGCGGCGTCGTCGCCAACCTCGCCCGCACCCGCATCCGCAGCGCCGTCCGGGAGCGCCGCAGGATCGCGCTGTTCTGGTCGCAGCGCGAGGAGAAGACGGAGAACCCCGACATCGCGGGCGTGGTGGACGTCCAGTCGGCGCTGCGTAGACTTCCGTTCCGCAAACGGGCCTGTGTGGTGCTGCGGCACGCCTTCGACCTGTCGGAGAAGGACACGGCGCTCGCCCTGGGGGTCTCGGTCGGTACCGTGAAGAGCCAGACCTCGAAGGGAATGGCCGAGCTCCAGAAACTGCTCGGCGCCAAGGGGGCTCCGCTCAAGATGCCTGCCATGGTGCGCACCGGTGAGGCCTCGGCCTCAGGAAGGGACCGATGACGATGCGGCGGGACGTGCACGACGATCTGCGCGCCCGGCTGCACGAGGCGGCCGAGGCACACGAACCCGACCGGGCGCACATCCTGGCCCGCGTCGAGCGGGGCATGGCGGGACAGGGCCAGGGACAGGAACGGTCCGATCACCGGGCGAGCCGCCCGGTCCTGTGGGGCTGGGCCCGGATCGTGGGCGCCACGGCGGCGGTCGCGGGCATGCTCGCGGTCGGCGGCTACGCGGTGGCGTCCGCCGTGAAGGACGACACCCCGGCGCAGCAGACGGTCTCCGTCTCCCCGCCGCCGGTGGAGTCCCCGGACGCGACGAGCCGCCCGCCGGCCTCGCCGAAGGCCACGCCGAGCTCCGGCGGCGGCGCGAAGGACCCCGCGAAGCCGAGCACCTCCCCGTCGCGGAGCTCCGCGGCGAAGCCCTCCGCGCCCGCGGCGGCCGCGCTGCTGCCGGCGACGACCGACGACGAGGACGGCCCGCTGTGGTCGGACGGTTCGGTCGACCCGCACAGCAACGACTTCTGGGCGCAGAGCAACATCACGATCAAGACGTCCGAGGCGCTCACCGAACTGACCGTGCAGCTGAAGGTCGCGCAGACCGGCGGGGTCTCGTCGGCGGGCGCCTGGCGCTCACTGCCCGAGGACGACTTCACGTTCTCGGTGGATGAGCGGGACGGCTTCCTGGTCTACACCTGGGTGCTCAAGGAGGGCCGTACGGTCGCCAAGGGCGAGTGGGTGTTCGCCGGGCAGTACGACCACGACCGCGGCGGCCGCGACGCCAAGGACGACACCTACGCGGTCACCGGCCGGTCGGAGCGGCAACAGGGCTCCGTGGGGGGCGACTTCGCCTCCGCCGAGGACGACGAAGGCGACTCCTGACCCCAGGTCCCCGGCCCACCGCCTGCCCTAGTTCATCGTCGATCCGACGGTGGTCGAGCCCGTGGTCAGGAAGGTCGTCGCGGGCAGCGAGCCGTCCGCCTTCCGGGCGCCGTACGCCGTCGTCGCGTCCGTCGAGGTGAAGGCCGGTGTGGACACCCCGCTGTCCCAGCTGTTCGCCGCGGAGACGGCCGACGAACCCCGCTCGTCCGGCCCGCCCTTGTTGCCCACCGCGAGATTCCGGGCGAGCCTGGCCTTGCCGGTGGCGAAGTAGAAGCCCGCCTCGGTGTTGGCGTAGGCGGTGTTGCGGTTCAGCGCGATCGCCCCGGTGTTGGAGTTCTCGGTGAACCCGTTCAGCGTGTTGTCCCAGGCCGCGTTGTTGTTGACGGCATGCGCGACGGCCACGCCCCCGCCGCCCAGCTTGAACCCGTTGCCGTTGCCCTCGAACGCGGCGTCGCTCCACCGGTTCCTGCCGTTGCCGAAGGCCCACGAGTGCTCGATGGTGACCGCCGTGGAGAACTGCCACAGGTCGAGGCCGTCGTCCGAGTTGTTGTACAGCCGGGCGCCGGTGATCCGGTTGCCCGTCCCGGAGCCGAACTTGACGGCGATGCCGTCCGCGTTCTGGCCGTGCCCGGCGGCGTCGTAGTTGCCGAAACTGTCGAGGTTCTGCACGAGGTTGTTCACCGTGTTGTCGCCGCGCAGGGTGAAGCCGGAGTCTCCGTTGTTGCCGGTGACCAGGTTCCTGAAGATGCCGCCGGTCGACGAGGTGACGACGAAGCCCTGGGCCGGGGAGGACTGGAAGGTGAGGTTCTGCACGGTCCAGTAGCTGCCGTAGATCCCGGCGAGCCAGGAGCCGGCGGGCAGCTTGGAACCGTCGATCCTCACCTTCTCGGTGCCGTACGCCTGGAGCGTGATCCGAGCCGAACTCGTGCCGCTGGCAGTCGACTTGAGCGTGGCCGTCGGGTAGTACGTGCCGCCGCGGACCTGGATGACGGTGCCGGCGACCGCGTTGCGCACGGCCGTCTCCAGCTGGGCGGTGGTGGAGACGGTGACCGTCGACGAGGCGGCTTCGGCACCGCCGTCGGACAGGCCGAGGCAGACGCCGCCCGCCCCCGCGGAGACCGCCACCGCGGCGGCGATCGAGAGGGTGCGGGTCCTGCGGTGGCGTCCGGTGCTCATGCGCACGGGGCGTTCCTTTCGGTGAGCGAGTGAGAGCGGAAACGGGCCGGAGGGGCCGCCCCGGTCCGTTTCCGCTCCTCAGTGGTCACCGTGGCCACGACAGGTTGCCGCGCCACCGAAAGGGATCGAAAAAGTTGCGTCAGCTCACGTAGTACGTCGGGTTCGGCAGCTTGTACGTCCGGTCGGCGTAGCCGCCCTCGAGGTCGGAGTACTGGTCGCCGAAGTTCGCGATGATCTCGTAGCCGAGGTCGCGCTCGATGTGCTTGCGGGTGCCCGACTTGTACTGGACGGTCGTGCAGGTCCAGGCGCCCGGGGTGGCGCAGCCGCTCAGGTACGACGGCGGGGTGGCCGCGTTCTTGAGGAACATGTGGTCGGCGTCGAGGTTGATGTCGGCGCCCACCTTCTTCAGGTTCTCCACGGCGGCGGAGCGCTGCGCCTCGGCGAGGCCCGAGTTGTAGAAGACCTCGACGCCCTTCTTCTCGGCGTACTGCACGAGTTCGGGGCTGCCGAACACCGCCGGGCGGTCCGCCTTGTTCACGTACGCCGCCCAAGTGGCGGAGTTGTACGTGTAGTTGTACCGCTTCTCGTAGTCGAGGCTGAGCAGCAGCGTGTCGTCGATGTCGAAGACGACCGCGGGCTTCTCGCCCTTCCTGACCGCCTTGCGGGCGGCCTGGTCGATGTACTTCTTCGCGGCCTTGTCGATGCTCGCGAGGTCCTTGGCGTACGGGCTGGCCGGCGACGCCTGGTAGACGCCGTTCGCGTCCGCCGCGGTGCCGTAGTAGGTGTCGAGGTCCTTCACCAGGAGCCCGATGTTGTAGGGCTCGTGGGTGGAGTTGGCCGTGGACTGGCCGGCCGTGGCCGCGCCGGCGCCGTACAGGGCGGCGCCGGCGACGGCGCAGGCAGCGGCGACGGCCGCGATGCGCAGTGGCTTATGCATGACACGTTTTCTACGCGCGTCACACGTCCGAGCGCGAGACCCGTTGCCCGATCGATACCCGTTCACGGGCAAAAAACGGGTCAAGCGATCGAGGCGGACGATCGGATCAGGCGCCCGGACGGCCCGGTCGGTGCCCGGCAGGTCAGTCCATGGTCGCTCCGATGGTCGTCGAACCCGTCGTCAGGAACGTGGTCGTGGGCAGGGTGCCGCTCGAGCTGCGCGTGTTGTACGTGGAGCTCGCGTCGGTGGACCTGAAGGCGGGCGTGGAGATGCCGGAGTCCCAGTTGTTGCCGGCCGAGGTGACCGACGAGCTCTTGCTGACCGCGCCACCGCCGTTGCTCACCGCCAGGTTCTTGCCGAGCTTTGCGGCGCCGGTGGCGAAGTAGTAGCCCCACTTGCTGTTGGCGTAGGCGGTGGTGCGGTTGATGACGATCGCGCCCTTGTTGGAGTTCTCGGTGAAACCGTTTCCGGCGTTGCCCCAGGCGGCCGAGTTGTTGACGACGTGCGCGACCACCTCGCCGTCCCCGCCCAGCTTGTAGCCGTTGCCGTCGCCCGCGAAGGCCGAGTCGGACCAGCGGTTGACGCCGTTGCCGAAGGACCAGGTGTGCTCGATGGTGACGGGCGAGGAGAAGGACCAGAAGTCGATGCCGTCGTCCGAGTTGTTGTAGAGGCGGGCTCCGGTGATGAGGTTGCCGGTGCCGGAGCCGTACTTCACGGCGACACCGTCGGCGTTCTCGCCGTGGCCCGCGGCGTCGTAGTGGCCGTAGGAGTCGATGTTCCTGACGGTGTTGTTGACCGTGCCGTCCCCGGTGAGGGTGAAGCCGGAGTCGCCGCCGTTGATGGTCTTGATGTTGTTCCAGTTGGTGCCGGTGCAGGACTGGCAGACGACCGCGCTGTCGGGGGAGTTCTGGAAGGTGATGTTGGAGACGTTCCAGTAGTCGGCGGTCAGCTTGAAGATCCAGTCGCCGTCGGGCAGCGACGAGCCGTCGATCTTCACGGTCTCCGAGCCGTACGCCGTGAGGGTGACGGGCGACGAGGAGGTGCCGTTGGCCGTGGACTGGAGGGTGGCCGTCGGGTAGTAGGTGCCGGCGCGGACCTGGATGACCGTGCCGGCGGTGGCGTTCTTGATGGCGTTGGACAGGTCGGTGGAGTTGCTGACCACCACGGTGGCGGCCTGCGCCTGGGTGGGGAGGACGGCGAGTCCGGCGCCCAGGGTGAGGGCGGCGACGGCCGTGAGAGCGGTACGACGAGACATGGAGTGCGGGTCCTTTCCGTCGTTCAGGGGGATGGGGCGAGGGAGCGGTTCACAGGACGGTGTCGAGCCAGCTGAAGACCTCGTCCTGCATGCGGTCGACGAAGACATGGCCGAGGTCGGGCCAGCTCTTCAGGTGCAGCCGCTCCTCGGCGTGACGGGAGCGCCAGACGGCGCGCAGCCGGTCGTGGGCCGCGCGGACGCCGTCGGCGGGGAACAGCGGGTCGAGCCCGCCGTCGAAGAACAGCATCGGCCCGGGTGCGGCGATGCTCGCCACGTCGGGGAAGTCGAGGAACCGGGGAAGCCCGGGGTGGAGCATGTAGTACGAGGACTGCCCGCGCAGGGTGTTGTTGCCGGGCACCATCATTTCCTTCAGGCCGGTCATCCAGCAGACGGCCGCCGCGGCGGCGAGGTCGTCGCTGAGCGCGGCCGCCTGCCAGGCGCGGAAGGCGCCCATGGAGAACCCGACGGCCGCGACCCGGCGCCGGTCGACCCGGTCGAGGCCGGCCAGGAACCCGGCGGCCCTTGTGTCCTCGCGGGCCATGAGTCCGGCGAGCGAGGAGCCGAGATGGAAGAAGTTGGAGGCGAGGGCCTGCTGCTGGTCGTAGGCGAGGGGCCCGCGGTCGCCCCAGCCGAGGGCGTCCGCGCACAGCACGACATACCCCCGCCGGGCCAGCTCGTCGCCGACGAACCGTCCGCTGAAGTACCGCTCCGACCAGACCTGCGCGGAGGCGAGCCGGGTGTCGTCGTACCAGGGCCGGACCAGTTTCTCCTTGCCGATGTCGAACTTCGCCCCGTGGTCGTGCAGGAGCAGTACGGCGGGGAAGGGGCCGGGGCCGTCCGGGGTGAGGAGCGCGGCGCGGACGCGTTCGTGACGGGTGAGGGAGAGGGTCACCAACTCGCCGGTGTAGCCGTCCTGTCGGCGCCGGTCGGTGAACTCGGGGGCGTACGGGGTCCGGTCCTGTGATCCGACGACCAGCAGCTCCTCGACCTTGGCGCGGGCGGCCCGGCGCCAGGCCCGGAAGTCGCGGATCGGTGACTTTCCCCAGGCCAGGGGGAAGGTCAGCTCGGCTCTGAGCGCGGGGTGGAAGTCCGGCAGCGGCCCGTCCACGACGGCCGTCGGCCCGTCCACGACGGCTGCCGGTCCCTCCGCGGCGGCCGCCCGCGCGTCGGCGGGGATGACGGCTCCGGTCAGGAGCGCGGCTCCGGTGCCGGCCACGAACGCCCGCCGCCCCACCCCCGGGTCACGGGCGGCCATACGGCCTCCAGTCCCCGAGATAGGTCCGCCGGGTGTGGGTGGCCGCCTCCTCGGTGGTCAGCTGCGGCCGGTTCTCCGGCACCGGGACGGCCGCGCCGGGGCCGGAGTTGGCGTGTTCGCGAAAGCGCATGGTCTGCCAGGGATAGGCGTCGCGCATGTTGGTGTACGGGGCGACCGCGTCGACACCGGGGCCGATCCAGGTGTCCCGCACGACCAGCGAGGGCCAGGCGGTCGTCTCGTACGAGGGCACCCAGGGGCGGGCGATCTTGTACGCCGCGTCCTCGGCTCCGGAGGTGATCCGGCCGTGCAGGGCGAGGAAGCCGTAGGGGTTGGCGCGGGCGGTGGCGGGGGCGAAGACCATGCCCTTGGGGGTGAAGGTCACGTCCCGCTGGAGGGTGTGGAAGTGGCAGGCGTCGAAGACGGCCCGGCCCCGCCCGAAGACGAAGTCGACGTCCCCCTCGATGTAGCAGCGGTGGAAGTACTGCCGGTCGAAGGCGTCCAGCGCGGTGGTGTCGGCGAACAGGGTGTCCTGGTGAGCCAGCAGCCGCACGTGGTCGAAGTGCGTGCGGTCGCCGGTGACGTAGGCGGCCACCGCCTGGGTGCCGGTGATCTCCGGGTGGTCGGCGCGCAGCCAGTCGTTGGCGAGGGTGAGGTCGCGGACGGTGAGACCGGGCGCTGCGGAGGTGAAGGTGGCGGAGCCCGCGGTGCCGTGGGTTCCGGACCCGTCGGGCTTGGCGGTCCCGCCTGCGTTGTCGTACACGAGGACGGCGGCGCGCGGATCGCGGGAGGCGCCGCGGATCGTCAACTCACCTTTTTCAGCAGGCACGTTCACGACTTCCCGGTACGTACCCGGGTGCACGACGATCGTCGCGCCGGGGCCGTCGACGGCGTCCACGGCGGCCTGGAGGGAGTCGCCGGGGCGGACGTGCAGGACGCGGCGGGACCGGGCGTGGGCCGGGGTCGCGGTGATCAGGGCAGCGCCCGTGATGCCCGCGAGGAGGGTGCGTCGGCGCAGCATCTCAGCACTCCCCCTTCCAGGGCTCCCAGTCGCCCAGGTACGCCCCGCGGGTCGCCGATCGCGCCTGTTCCGGGGTGAGTTGGGGGCGGTTCTCGGGGACGGTGATCCGCGCTCCCGGCCCGGTGTTGCGGTACTCGGCGAACCGCTGGCTCTGCCAGGGGAAGGAGGCCGACATGTCGGTGTAGGGCGCGACGGCGTCGATCCCGGCGTCCAGACGGGTGTCGCGGACGGTGAGGCTCGGGCGGGCGGTGGTGTCGGAGCTGGGGACCCAGGGGCGGGCCAGCTTGTAGAAGGCGTCGGGCGCCTCGCTGCTGATCCGGCCCCGGACGACCAGGTGGCCGAGCGGGTTGGCGCCCGCCGTCGAGGGGGCGAAGACGAAGCCGTAGGGGGCCGCGGCCAGGTCGGTGCGGTTCAGGGTGCGGAAGTGGCAGTGCTCGTAGACGGCCGTCGCCCGGCCGAAGACGAAGTCGACGTCTCCCTCGACGTAGCAGTGCGCGTAGTACTGCCGGGCGAAGGCGGTGAGGGCGCGGGAGTCGGCGTACAGGGTGTCCTGGTGGCCGAGGAAGCGGCAGTGGTGGAAGGCGGAGCGGTCGCCCTGGACCTTGATGGCGACGGCCTGGGTGCCGGTGATGTCGGGGTGGTCGGCGCGCAGCCAGTCGTTGGCGAAGGTGATCCGGCGGGCGGTGAAGCCGTCGGCCTGCACGGTGGTGGTGGCGGACCCGGTGGTGCCGTAGGTGCCGCCGCCGGGCTTGGCGGTGCCGGCCGCGTTGTCGTAGACGATGACGACGTCACGGGGGTCCTCGGAGGCGCCGATCCAGGTGGCCTCGGTGCGGGTGGCGTCCAGGGCGACGGTCTCCCGGTAGGTGCCGGGGGCGAGGACCAGGGTCCAGCCGCTGCCGGTGGTGGCGGCGACGGCGTCCCGGACGCCGGTGAAGTCGCCCCGGCCCAGCGGGTCGACGTACAGGGTCCGCGGGGTGAGCCGATCGGCCGGCGAGCCGTGGCGGCCGAACGGGCCGCGGCGCGCGGTGGCGGCCCGCGCGGGTGCGGCGGCGAGGCCGAGGGCGGCGACCGTACCGGCGGTCGCCGTCAGGAATCCTCTTCTGGAGAGCGGGAGTCGGGGGTCGTGGGGGTGTCGGGGCGAGGACATGCGGCTGCTCCTTGGCAGTGCGGCTCTGCTGAGGGGACCGGGGCGGCGACGGGTGCCGCGCGCCCCGGCCTTCGTAGGAGGGGTCAGCCCAGGCGCCCGGCGCCCGCGCCGCAGTCGACGATCCGGGGGACGGCCTTCGCCGGGTCGACCTTGGTGCGCAGGGTCGGCGTCCAGCCCGCGCCGGACTCCAGGACCTCGGCCGGGATCTCCGCGTTGTGCACGGCGATCAGATCCGTGAGCCTGCCGTTGACGTAGTTGTCGTCGGCGGTGAGCGGCGCCACGTTCCACCGCTTCAGCACCTTGGCCGCGCTGACGCCCGCCGGCAGTGTGAACGCGTTGTGCTGGGCGACGAGTTGCGACTCCTTGCCGATGCCGAAGCTGTAGGCGAAGGCGTCGTCGGCGACGAAGTGGTTGTTGTAGGAGTCGACCTGCCCGAAGCGGACCCGGGGAGCGCGTTCGACCAGGTTCGAGAACTGGTTGTGGTGGAAGGTCACCTTCAGGTGCCCCCGGTCGCCGACGGCCGTCGACTCGCTGTCGCTGTTGCCGATGAGGATCGTCTTGTCGTGGTCGGTGAAGACGTTCCAGGAGGCGGTGACGTAGTCGGCGCCCCGGACGATGTCCAGCTCGCCGTCGTGCTGCTGGTACAGCATGCCGAAGTAGGTCGGCGCGGCGCTGTCCGGGTGCGATCCGTCGGTGAACGTGTTGTGGTCCAGCCACACGTGCGTCGAACCGTAGACGACGGCCGTGTCGTACTCGGAGTTCCAGTTGCCGTTCGCGCCGTCGGTCGGGTCCCACTGCGGGAAGCAGTCGATGGGCGACTCGAAGGCCAGGTTCCGGATGATCACGTTGTCGACGGCCTTGATCTGCAGGCTGACGCCCTTGAAGCCGGCGTTCCTCCCGATGCCGACGATGGTGGTGTTGGCGGGGATGTTCGCCTTGATGGCCGTGTCCTGGGCGGCGGCGGAGGTGCGCCGCAGCCCCTCCGGACTGTCGGCGGGCTCGGCGCTCAGGTCGGTGTCGAGGCCCCAGGTCTCGGGCGCGTACTTGGCGAGGTAGGCGTCGAAGTCGTAGCCGGGCGCGGCGAAGGCGTCACAGCCCTCGGCGACGGCGTCGATGACGCCCTTCACCTTGATGATCTTCGGCGCGCTGCCGCCGGCGGCGAGGGCGGCCTTGAACTCGGCCCAGGTGGTGACGGTGTACACATGGGCGGCGTCGGCGGCCGACCCGCCCGTGGTGCCCGTCCCGTGGGCGGCCCAGCCGTCGTTCGCGCCCAGCACCTGCCGGCCGAGGTCGCGGGACGAGGAGCGGGAGTGGGCGTCGGCCTGGGCGGACGCGGTGCCGGTGACGGACAGCACCAGCGCGGTGCAGCCCACCAGGGCAGCTATGACACGTCCATGACATATCTGTGTACGCACTGTACGGTTCTCCTCTTGTGGCGAAAGGCGTGCGGGTCCTGCGCGAGCGGTAGCGGGTGCGGCGGGTCCTATGCGAGCGGTGCGGGCCAGGTGATCCAGGACGTGGGGATCTCGTCGTGCAGCCGGACCACGTCACGCGGCCCGAGCACCCGCGTCCGCAGCAACTCCCCCACGACGAGCCGCGCGACGGCGATCGCCCCCGGGGGATTGAAGTGCGTGTTGTCCTGCTCGGTCGCGGTCCAGTTGAAGTACGTCTTCGTCTCCTCGACGCCGAGTCGCTGCCACAGCGCGAGCGACAGCGCCTGGACGTCGAGCAGTGCCACCCGCTCCGCCTCGGCGAGCGCGCGCATGGCGGCCGGGTACTCGCCGTGCGTCGGCACGGCGTTCCCCTCGGCGTCGAACCTGCGGCGCTCGACGGGCGTGGCGAACACCGGCCGGGCGCCCTTCGCGCGGGCGCCGTCCACGTACATCCGCAGGTAGTCCTGATAGGTGGTCCAGGGCTCGGTGTAGCGGGTCGGATCGGTGGTCTTCTCGTCGTTGTGCGCGAACTGGACGAGGAGCAGGTCCCCCGGCCGGATCGCGGCGAGGACGGCGTCGAGACGGCCCTCGTCGACGAAGCTCTTCGAACTGCGGCCGTTCACCGCGTGGTTGGCGACGGGCCGGTCCTTGTGCAGGAAGAAGGGGAGCGCCATTCCCCACCCGGTCTCGGGAGCGGCGTCGGAGTACTTCTGGGCGGCGGTGGAATCACCGGCGACGAAGAGCGTGCGGGGCCGGCGGGCCCCGGCCCGGGCGGGCCCGGCCGCCACCGCGCCGAGCGGTACGGCGGCGAGCGCCGCCGAAGTGACCTGTCTGCGGCTGAGGGACACGAAGTGCACCTTTCAACAGAGGTTCAGGGGATTCCCTAGGGGCGCGGGGAACTGCGCGACCGGCCCCCACCGGCCGGCAGCCCCCCGCGACCGAAACCGCGCTACTACGCGTGGTTCTTCTTCCAGTCGGCCTGCGCCGCGTTCAGCTGCTCGGCCAGCGTGTCCAGGAAGTCCTTCGGGCTCAGCTTCCCGAGCAGCACCTTCTGGAAGTTCGGCTCGTTGTCCGCCTTGGAGATGGTGTTCCAGTCGGGCAGGTAGTAGGGCAGCTGCACGATCTTGGTGGTGGTGCCCGCCAGCGCCTCGGCGGCCAGCTTCGTCGGCTCCGACGACTGCACCCAGCTGTCCTGCGCGGCCTCGTTGTTCGCCGGCACCTGACCCGCCGTCTCGTTCCACTTGCTGTTGGACGCGTGCGACGCGGCGAACTCGATGAACTTCCAGGCGGCGGTCTTGTTCTTGCTCGCCTTGAACAGCCCGAGCCCGTCGACCGGGTTGGACACCTGCACCCGGGTGCCGTCGTCCTGCGTGGGCGCCGGGATGCCCTTGAACTTGCCGGCCAGCGCCTTCTCGTGGTCCCCGTAGGAGCCCAGGTTGTGGCTCAGCATGCCGATGGTCCCGGAGTCCCACTGGGCGACCATCTTGGTGAAGTCGTTGTTGACGTCGGCGGACGGGGTGTTCTTCTTGAACAGGCCGACGTACTTCTCCAGCGCGGCCACGTTCTTCGGGTCGTTGACCGTGGTCTTCTCGCCGTTCCAGAACTCGGTGATCCCGCTCTGCCCGTAGGTGGCGTCCAGCGCCTGGGCGATGGACCCCGCGCCACCGCGGATGGTGTACCCGAACGCGTTCTTGTCCTTGTTCGTGAGCTTGTCGGCGGCCGCGTAGAACTTCGTCCAGGTGGTCGGCGCGTCGAGGCCGGCCTGCTGGAACAGATCGGTCCGGTACCAGAGGGTGCCGTTGTTCGCGGAGGTCGGCACCGAGTACGTCTTGCCGTCGATCCCGGCCGCCTTGACGCCGTCCAGGAACTTCTCGTTGAGCTTGCCGTTCAGCGCGCTCTTGGAGATCCGGCCGTCCAGCGGTTCGAGGGCGCCCTGCGCGGCGACCTCGGCGAGCATCGCGGTGCCCACGCCGCCGACGTCGGGCAGACCGCCGCCCTGGATGGCGGTGTCGTACTTGGACTGGACGCTGTCGGCCGGCACACCGACGTAGTTGACCTTGATGCCGGGGTTCGCCTTCTCGAAGTCGGCGATGATCTCCTTCCAGACGTCGGTACGCACACCGCCGTTGTTGTCCCAGAAGGTGATCTCCCCCTTGCCGGAGCCCTCGCCTCCCTTGTCCCCCGCGCCGCCGCTGCCGTCGTCGCCGCAGGCGGTGGCGGTCAGCGCGAGCACGGAGCCCAGGGCGACGGCCAGGGCGGCGCGCCTGCTTCTGCGGATGCTGCTCTTCATGTGGTCGGCTCTCTTCTTCTGGATCCCAACGGAGATATGAAGTTGTGGGGGGTCAGTAGGTGGTGCCGGTGTCGGTGCCGGTGCGCGGGCGCGGGCGCGGCGGGGCGCCGATCCGCTTCTGCGGCCCGGAGAACCGGGTGACCAGCGCGGGAACGGCGGCCGCGGGATCCAGCCGGTAGGCGTAGAACTCCCGCGGGTCGAAGGCCGTACCCCACGCGTCGGTCCGCCCGCTCGTGTTCCGCAGGATCGACCCGCGCTGCACCAGCTCGGCGGTGGTGTCGGCCTGGTAGGGGTGCTGGATCCCGTCGAAGTAACTGTTCTCGATGACCATCTTCGTGTGGCCGCGCGACCAGTTCCCGTACGTCCACACCGGGTCCCCGTCGGCCACCTGCGCCGAGAGGTAGTTGTTGTAGAGGTGGGCGTACGCGCAGTTGTCCGCCGACGGGTTGCGCTGCTTCGTCCCCGTGAACCAGTTGTGGTCGATGGTGATCTGGGTCAGGACGTTCGTCGTCCAGCCGATGCCGAACGCCTTGTTGTGGGTGTCGAACCGGTTGGCGGAGACGGTGATGTACCGGCTGTCCTTGCGGATGTCGAGCAGCCCGTCGCCCATGTGCGTGAAGCGGTTGTGGTCGATCCACACGTGGTCGGCGGTGTCCATCTGGATCGCGTCGAAGTCGGTCGTCTTGCCGTCCCAGTCGCCCTCGACGTACGAGTCCCGGATCGTCAGATTGCGGATGATCACGTTGTGCGTACCGGGGTTCAGGTGCAGCTCCCCGTGCACGATCTCGCCGGTGTCACCGGCGCCGACGATCGTCTTGTTCGAGGTCACGACGATGTCGGAGCCGAAGGGCTCGACCGCCACCGCGCCCTCGACCCGGATGACGTACGGCTCCTCGGCCGCCGCGTACCTCGCGAGCGAGGCCTGGTCGGTGACGGTGACGACCTCGCCGCCCGCGCCTCCGGTGGTGCCGCCGGCGAGCGAGGCGAAGCCATGGGCCCGGTCGTTCCAGGGCGACGCCGAGAAGGCCGGGGTGACGACGGCCGTCCCCGGCTCACCGGCGGCCTTCGCCTCGCCGACGGCACCGAGGCCCAGAGCCGCCACCAGACCGGCGACGGCCGCCAGGACCACGGCCGGCCGCGGCAAGCGCTTGCTACGGAGGTGCGTCATTGCGTCTCCCAACAGGCTCACGGAACAGGTGGGTCAGAGCGGTCTGATGCGGAACTCGCCGAACGAGGCCGCTCCCGCGTGCCCGGTTCCGGGGGGCGCGAGGGCGAAGAGGCCCAGCAGGGCACCGACCCAGCGCCAGGGCGTGGCGGCGAACACGGGCCCCGACCGGCGCAGGCCGTCACCGATGTCGTACGCGAAACGGCAGCGTGCCCCGGTGCCGATCTCGATCCGCAGGCGCGCCCGTCCCCGGGGGGCGAGCCGCGGGTGGGCCGCGTCCCGCTCCCGCTCGGCGACCGGTTCGGCGAACCGGTGCACGAGGTGGACGGCCCCGTCGGTGCCCCGCTGGAGTCCTATCCAGCCGAAGGCGTCCCCGAGGACCGCGAGCCCGGCGCGGGCACCCGGCTCCTCGCTGTGCAGCTCCAGCTCCACCTCCACGGCGGACGGGAGCCCGGGAAGCCGTTGCGTGAGGATGCTCGGCAGGGTCCGCAGATCGTGCGCGTCGGCGGTCCGCACGCAGGTCAGGCGCAGTCCGTCGGCGGAGTGCTGGGTGGCGAGGCCGTCCTGCGGATTGGCCGTCCACGACCACTGGCGGCCGAAGCGCCCGCCGGGGAAGTCGTCGTCGGTGGCGGGTGCGGCGGGCGGTCCCGCGGGCAGGTCGGGCCGCAGGTGCTCCGCCACCGGGGCGCCCTCGTCGCCGATCACCGGCCAGCTGTCCGGACCCCAGCGCATCGGCTGGAGGTGGACGACCCGGCCGTACGCGCCGCGCTGCTGGAAGTGCAGGAACCAGTCCTCGCCGGACCGGGTGCGCACCCAGCCGCCCTGGTGGGGGCCGTTGACCTCGGTGTCCTGCTGCTCCAGGACGATCCGCTCCTCGTACGGGCCGAAGAAGTCCCGGGCCCGGAAGGCGCCCTGCCAGCCGGTCTCCACTCCCCCGGCGGGCGCGAGGATCCAGAACCAGCCGTCGTGCCGGTAGAGCTTCGGCCCTTCGAGGGTGAACCAGCCGGGTATCCGGTCCCCGTCGACGATCACCTTGCCCTCGTCGAGGACGGCCGTCCCCTCCGGGTGCATCCGGTGGCCGGTGAGCCGGTTCTTGACGCCCGCACGGGACTTGGCCCAGGCGTGGACCAGATAGGCCTCGCCCGTGTCCTCGTCCCACAGGGGACAGGGGTCGATGAGCCCCTTGCCCTCCTTCACCAGGAGGGGGCGGGACCAAGGCCCCCTGATCTGCGGGGCGTTGATCTGGAAGATGCCCTGGTCGGGGTCGCCCCAGAAGATCCAGAAGCGGTCGTCGTGGTGCCTCAGGGACGGCGCCCACACTCCGCAGTCGTGCCGCGGAGACCTGAACTCGGCCGCCGGTTCGAGGCGTTCGAGGGCGTGGCCGATCAGCGTCCAGTGGACCAGATCGCGCGAGTGCAGCAGGGGCAGCCCGGGGGCGCGGCCGAAGCTGGAGGCGGTGAGGTAGAAGTCGTCGCCGACCCGCACGACGTCCGGGTCGGACCAGTCGGCGTTCAGCACGGGGTTGGTGTATGTCTCGTGCGTCACTGGCTGACCGCCTTCCGCACCAGTGCCGCCGCCTCGTGCCGGTCCAGACGGCCGTCGGCGACGACGGTGACGATCCGGCGTACGGCCGTCTCGCCGGTCGGAACCGCCAGCCTCGTCTCCGAAGCCAGCGAGGAGCCGACGCCCGGGTACTCGGCGGTGCGGACGAACCAGGGGTCGCGGCGGGTGGCGGCGGTGGCCCCGGCGAAGACCAGGGTCCAGCGGTCGCCGGCCAGGGCGAGCCAGTCGGCGCGGGCGCCGTGGACGGACGCCTCGCCCTCCGTGTCCGCGGTGAAGACCCCGGGGGCCGTGTCCTCTTTGCGGGCCCGCCAGAAGAAGCCGCCGTAGGCCGCTCCGGGGCGCCCGTTCGTCGCCGGGCTGCCGATGGACAGCGGCCTTGAGGTGACGTTGGTCAGGGAGAAGGTGAAGTCCAGCGCCCAGGCGGTGTCGGTGAGTTCGGTGGCCGCGACGGTACGGCGCTCGCGCAGCAGCTCGGTTCCCGAGGCGACCCAGCGCAGCTCCTCCACGAAGCCGTCCGGGTCGCGGAGCTGGAAGGAACCGTGCCGCTGGGCACCGTGGTCGTCGAGCTCGGTCGGGCCCCGGTCGCGGACGTAGGTGCGTCCGCCCCAGAAGTTGTGCCCCTCGACGTCGGGTACGGCTACACCGACGCCGAGGTGGTGTGTGTGGTCGGCCGGGCTCAGTTCGGTGACCTCCGTGCCGGCCAGGGTGGTGACGGGGTGCAGATAGGGCCGCGGGGAGAGCCGGGCGGGCAGCTCGGGCCGGGTCACGTAGCGGGCGACCGGGCGGCCGGCGACGCGCAGGACGACCGGTGCGTCGGGTGCGTTCGCGGTCATCAGGGGCTCACCTCTTTCGGATGCGCGGTCGTGAACGCCCAGGGGGCGCCCAGTTCGGAGTAGAGGGCGAGGGTGTCGGCGGCGGCCGCGACGAGGCCGTCGATGCCGGGGACGACCCGCCGCTCCTCGTCGGGCAGCAGGCGCCAGGCGTCGTCGGGCACCTGTACCGGGTCGGGGGCGACCCGGATCGCCTCGACGACCCGCATGAACGACTCGGTCGCGGTGGGCGGGACCAGCAGTTGTGTTCCGTCGGCGAGGTGCTCGACGAGGTTCTCCAGCAGGTCGGTGCGGCCGTACTCGAACTCCTCGGGGCCGTGGCCGGCCCGCTGGAGCAGGACGCGGTCCTGCTTGTACCAGTAGGTGATCCGGCCGCGGCTGCCGTGCACGATGACGTACGGGTCGTCGGGGTCCTCGGCGCACAGCGTGGCCGCGACGACGATCTCGCGCCCGCCGGCCGTGTGGACGCGGACGCAGGAGGTGTCGTCGGACTCGATGGCGTTGGCGTGCGCCAGCTCGGTCTCGATGCCGGTGACGTCGGTGGCGCGGGTGGCGCCGGCCAGCGCGAGGGCGGTGGCGACGGCGTGCGCGAGCGGGTTGGTGAGCGCCCCGTCGATCACGTCGACCCCGTTCAGCCGTCGCCTGCCCGCCCAGGGCGCCCGCCGGAAGTACGTCTCGGGCCGGGCCCAGGCCCCGGCTCCGCCGACACCCGTGACCTCGCCGACCGCCCCGTCCTCGATCAGCCGGCGGATGGCGGGCACGGCGTGCGAGCCCAGCGACTGGAAGCCGATCTGGCAGACCACGCCCGCCTCGGCGACCCCGTCCGCCATCCGCCGGAACTCGGCGTAGGAGGGCGCGGGCGGCTTCTCCAGGAGCAGGTGGACCCCCTTGCGCGCCGCGATCAGAGCCAGGTCGGTGTGGGTGGGGATCGGGGTGCAGACGACGGCGATCCGGGCGCCGGTCGTGTCCAGCAGCGCGCCGAAGTCGGCGGACTGCTCGGGCGTGCCGAGGCCCTCGGGGATCTCCGCCGGGGTCAGCGGGGTCAGCTCGCAGACGCCCGCCAGGCGGACGATGCCCTTGTCCTGGAGCCGGCGGATGTTGTCCAGGTGCCAGCGGCCGTGGCCGCGCGCGCCCGCGAGGACGATCGGGACGGGGCTGCTCATCGGTTCGGCGGTGCTCATGGGATCCTCCCTGCGCCCGCGCCGCGTGCCACCTCGCGGTCGGCCACCGCGGCGCTGTCGATCTTTGTGTGCAGGGTAGGCGTCCAGCCGACGTCCGCCGTGAGGTCGCGCTCGCTGCCGCTGTTGTAGGCGTTGTAGACGGCGAGGAGGTCCACGGGCCAGCCGTTGAAGAGGGTGCCGCTCTGGTGCAGGGCGGTGCCGTTCCAGCTCTTGACCAGGTCGGCGACCTCCACGTGGCCGGGGGTGTGGAAGGCGTTGTTCTCGGCGTACACGGCCGACTCGGTCGACACGCCGAGCGAGTAGCGGTACTCGGCGCCCTCGGGGACGACGTACCGGTTGTCGTAGACGTGCACCTGCCCGAAGCGGACGCGCGGTGCGCGCTGCACGACGGACTCGAACTGGTTGTGGTGCAGCGTGACCCGGAGCTTCCCGCGGTCGCCGGTGGCCGTGTCGCCGCTGCCGATGAGCATCGCCTTGTCGTGTCCCGCGAACCGGCTCCAGGAGACGGTGACCAGGTCGGAGCCGTTGGTGATGTCCAGCAGTCCGTCGTGGCGCAGGTAGTTGCGGGCGAAGCAGGTGGGCTCGGCGGAGTCGGGGTGACCCTGGTCGGAGGCGGTGACGTGGTCGACCCAGACGTGTGTCGCGCCGGTCAGCCAGATGTTGTCGTACGCCGTCTTCCAGTCGCCGAGGCCGCCGGTGTTGGGCTGCCAGACGGGGAAGCAGTCGTAGGCGTCGCGCAGGTCGAGGTTGCGCAGGATGACGTTGTCCGCGTTCTTCACCTGGAGGCCGGCGCCCTTGAGGACGGCGCCGTCGCCGAGGCCCACGATGGTGGTGTGGGAACCGACGGGGAGCACGACCCGCTCGGCCTGCGCGGCCGCCGACGCCTGGCGGGCCTCCTCCTGTGCGCCGCTCGGCTTGGCGGCGCCCCAGGTGCGCGGGTCGTAGGCGGTGAGGTACCGCTTCAGGGAGTAGCCGCCGGTGGCGTAGTCGGCGCAGTCCAGGTGGTCACCGTCGTCGTCGGTGTTGGCGTCGATCGTCCCGGCGATCTTGATGATCTTCGGGGTGTCGCTGCCGCCGTCGCGGGCGCGGACGAGTCCGGCGCGGTCGGTGACGGTGGTGACGTGCGCGTCGTCGGCGGCCGCGCCTCCGGTGGTGCCGGTGCCGAGGGCCGCCCAGCCGTCGTCGGCGGCGAGGGTGTCCCGGGAGATGTCCCGGGCCTCGGCCCGCGCGGGCACGCAGAGCAGCCCCAACACGGCTGTCACCAACGTGATCTGACGGAGCCTCATCCCTTTACCGCCCCCGCGCTGAAGCCGGTGATCAGCCACTTCTGGATGAAGGCGAAGACGAGCACCACCGGGACGGCGGCGATGATGCCGCCCGCGGCCAGCGCGCCCAGGTCGACGCTGTCCGCGCTCATCAGGGTGTTGAGGCCGACGGGGATCGTCTGCTTGGTCTGGTCGGACAGGAACATCAGGGCGAACAGGAAGTGGTTCCAGGCGTGCACGAAGGCGAAGGAACCGACGGCGATCAGCCCGGGCCGCAGCAGGGGAAGGACGACGATCCGGAAGGCGGTGAGCCGGTTGCAGCCGTCGACCCAGGCGGCCTCCTCCAGGGAGTACGGCACGTTCCGGATGAAGCCGCTGATCAGGATCATCGACAGGGGCAGCTGGAAGACCGACTCGGCGATGATGACACTGCCCAGCGAGTTGATCATCTTGAGCTCGGCGAAGATCTGGAAGAGCGGCACGAGGAGCAGCGCGCCCGGCACGAACTGGGTGCACAGCAGGGCGAGCATGAACCCGCGTTTGATCCTGAAGTCGAAGCGGGCGAGGGCGTAGCCGCCCGCCAGGGCGACGCCGGTGGTGAGCAGCAGGGTCGCCACGCCGGTGAGCACGCTGTTCTGGAAGTAGACCGCGAAGTCCCGCTCGTTCCAGACCTTCTCGAAGTGGTCGAAGGTCATCGGCCAGGGCACGAGCGAGGTCGAGCCGGCCGGGCGCAGCGCGAACAGGAGGATCCAGTAGAAGGGGACGAGGGTGAAGACCAGGTAGATCGACAGGGGGAGGTAGATCTGCCAGCGGGGGGCCTCGTCCCAGGCACGCTTGTGCCGGGACGGGCGCCGGTCGGGCGCGTCGGTCACGCGCACGGGGACGGGTGTGACCTCGGTGGCCTCCTTGGTGATCACTTGTCGCCTCCTCCGAACTTGCTCAGCCGCAGATAGACCATCGAGCAGAAGAGCAGGATCACGAACGCGACCGTGGTGAGGGCGGACGCGTAGCCGAAGTTGTGTGCGTCGACGCTGGTGTTGGCGATGTAGAGCGGGAGGGTGGTGGTCTCCCCCGCCGGGCCGCCGCCGGTGAGCGTGTAGAGCAGGTCGACGTTGTTGAACTCCCACACCGCGCGCAGCAGCGTGGACAGGACGATGGCGTCCTTCAGGTGGGGCAGGGTGATGTGCCAGAACTGCTTGATCCGGCTCGCGCCGTCGACCTCCGCGGCCTCGTACAGGTCCTTGGAGACGGACTGGAGGTCGGCGAGGATGAGGATCGCGAAGAAGGGGACACCGCGCCACAGGTCGGCGATGATCGCCGCCGGGAAGACGGTGGAGGTGTCCGACAGCCAGCTGGTGCCGTACTCGCCGATCCCCATGTCCGCGAGGTAACGGGTGATGCCGGTCTGGGAGTTGTAGAGCAGCACCCAGATCGCGGAGGTCAGCACTCCGGAGACGGCCCACGGGGAGAAGACCAGCGCCCGGCCGAGCGAGCGCCCCACGAAGGTCTGGTTGACGATCAGCGCGAGCGCCAGGCCGAACAGCAGCTGGAGTCCGACCTCGACGAAGACCCACTTGGCGCTGAAGGTCAGCGTGTCCCAGAACTGCGGGTCGTCGGTGAAGGCGTGGACGAAGTTGTCGAAGCCCGCGAAGCCGTTGCGCCACGGTTTGGTGGGGTTGTAGTTCTGCAGGCTGTAGTAGAAGACGCTGATGACCGGGTAGGCGATGAAGCCCAGCATCAGCAGGGCCGCCGGCGCGATCAGCAGGTACGGCAGTCTGCGGGGCGTGGCGGAGGCACGGCGCCGCCGGGGTGGCGCGGGCGGCTTCGCCACGGCTGCGGCTTGGGCCATGACTGTTCTCCGTTCTCGGTACGTCTCTCGGTGCGTCGTGCGTTCGTGTGCGTCGTGCGTTCGCGTGCGTCGTGCCTTCGTGCGGGTGAAGCGCTTTCTCCCTGCACAGGGGTGGGCCCGGTCGCGCTGTTGCGGTCAGCCCGCGTACGGGTCCGCGACCTTGCCCGGACGGGCCAGGAACTCGAAGTCGCAGCCGGTGTCGGCCTGGGTGATCTGCTCGTTGTAGAGCGCGCCGTAGCCGCGCTCGTACCGGGCGGGCGGCGGCGTCCACTGGGCCCGACGCCGCTCCAGCTCCTCGTCGTCCACGTCGAGCCGGAGGGAGCGGGCCGCGACGTCGAGAGTGATCGAGTCCCCCGTGCGGACCAGGGCGAGCGGCCCGCCGACGTACGACTCGGGCGCCACGTGCAGGACGCACGCGCCGTAACTCGTCCCGCTCATCCGGGCGTCGGAGATCCGCACCATGTCCCGCACACCCTGCTTGAGCAGGTGGTCGGGGATGGGCAGCATGCCGTACTCGGGCATGCCGGGGCCGCCCTTGGGACCGGAACCGCGCAGCACCAGGACGGTGTCGGCGGTGATCCCCAACTCCGGGTCGTTGATGGTGCGCTGCATGGTCCGGTAGTCGTCGAAGACGACCGCGGGGCCGGTGTGCCGGAGCAGGTGGGGCTCGGCGGAGATGTGCTTGATGACGGCGCCGTCCGGGCAGAGGTTGCCGCGCAGGACGGCGACCCCGCCCTCGCTCGCGACCGGGTTGCTCCGGGGACGGATGACGTCCTCGTCGTGCACCTGGGCGCCGGCGAGCTGCTCCCGCATCGTGTCGTGGGAGACGGTCGGGCGTTCCAGGTGGAGCAGGTCCGGGATCCGGGAGAGGAAGCCGGGGAGTCCGCCCGCGAAGTGGAAGTCCTCCATGAGGTACTTCTGGCCGCCGGGCCGCACGTTGGCGAGCACGGGGACGGTCCGGGCGATCCGGTCGAAGTCGTCGAGGGTGAGCTTGACGCCCGCGCGGCCCGCCATGGCGATGAGGTGGATCACGGCGTTCGTCGAACCGCCGAGGCCGAGGACGGTCGTCACCGCGTCCTCGAACGCGTCCGCGGTGAGGATCTCGCTCAACCTGCGGTCCCGGTGGACCAGTTCGACGATGCGCAGGCCCGCGGCGGCCGCCATCCGGTCGTGCCCGGAGTCCACGGCCGGGATGCTCGACGCGCCCGGAACCGTCACGCCCAGCGCCTCCGCGGCGGCCGTCAGCGTGGACGCCGTGCCCATCGTCATGCAGTGGCCGGGCGAGCGGGCGAGGCCGCTCTCCAGCTCGGCCAGCTCGCAGTCGCCGATGAGGCCGGCCCGCTTGTCGTCCCAGTACTTCCACATGTCGGTGCCCGAGCCGAGGACCTCGTTGCGCCAGTGGCCCGGCAGCATGGGCCCGGCCGGGACGAAGACCGTCGGCAGGTCGACGCTGGCCGCGCCCATGAGCAGCGCGGGTGTCGTCTTGTCGCAGCCGCCCATCAGCACGGCCCCGTCCACGGGATAGGAGCGCAGCAGCTCCTCGGTCTCCATCGCGAGCAGGTTGCGGTAGAGCATCGGGGTCGGCTTCTGGAAGGTCTCGCTGAGCGTGGAGACCGGGAACTCCAGCGGGAAGCCGCCCGCCAGCCGCACGCCCCGCTTCACGGCCTGTGCGCGGTCGCGCAGGTGGACGTGGCAGGGGTTGATGTCCGACCAGGTGTTGAGGATCGCGACGACCGGCTTGCCGAGGTGCTCCTCGGGGAGGTAGCCGAGCTGGCGGGTGCGGGCGCGGTGGCTGAAGGAGCGCAGGCCCTCGGCGCCGTACCACTGGTGGCTTCTGAGGTCCTCGGGGCGTTTGCGCGCCTGGTCGTCGAAGCGCTTCATATGGACCATCCGGCTGCTATGGCGGCGACCTCGGCGCGCTCGTCCTCGGGCAGCTGCCGGCTCGGCGGGCGGACCTCTCGGCGGCACAGGCCAAGGGAGGAAAGGGCCTCCTTGACGACGGTGACGTTGTTGGCGGAGCCGTTGGCGGCGCGGAGCTCCTCGAAGCGCCTGATCTGTTCCCACACTTTCATCGCGGCCGGATAGTCCCCTGATCGAAGCGCTTCGATCATGTTCAGCGAAACGGCCGGGGCGACGTTCACGAGCCCTGAGGTGAAGCCGGTGGCGCCCGCGGAGAAGTAGGAGGGGGCGTACGGCTCGGCGAGGCCGGCCACCCAGACGAAGCGCTCCAGACCCGCGTCCCGCGCGAACGCGGCGAAGCGCGAGGCGTCCGGGACGGCGTACTTGACGCCGATGACGTTCGGACAGGCGTCGGCGAGCTCGGCGAGACGGTCGCCGCGCAGTTGCGCGTTGCGGATGTACGGCACGACGCCCAGCTCGGGCACCGCCGCCGCGATCTCCCGGTGGTAGTCGACCCAGCCGCTCTGCGACACGTAGGGGTGGACCGGCTGATGGACCATCACCATCTGCGCGCCCAGCTCACGGGCGTGCCGGGCGGAGGCGACGGCGGTCGGTACGTCGTGTCCGACGCCGACCAGGATCGCCGCCCGTCCGCCGGCCACCTCGACGGTCACCTCCGTGACCAGGCGGCGCTCTTCGGGGGTGAGGGCGTAGAACTCGCCGGTGTTGCCGTTCGGGGTGAGGGTGGTGATGCCGCCGTCGAGCAGCCGGCGCAGCAGGGCCCGGTGGGCTTCGCCGTCGACGGAGCCGTCCTCGGCGAACGGGGTCACCGGGATGGCCACCACGTCGGCCAGGGCCGCACGCTGGGTCTCGAACGCCACGCTGCTCATTCCTGACCTTTCTCTGCCCGGGGCCCCTCATGGGCCTCCTGGGCGGTCTCGGGGAACGCCCGGTGCACGAAGGACGCGATGTGGGCGTGCAGGGCGCGGGCCGCTCCGTCGCCGTCGCCGTCCAGGGCGAGCCGCAGGATCTCGCGGTGCTCGCCCGCCTCCCGTTCCCAGGAGGGCGAGGCGGCCCAGGCGACGGCCGAGACCAGGGCGGCCTGGTCGCGCACCTCGTCGAGCATCCGGCCGAGCAGCGGGTTGCCGCACGGCAGGTACAGGGCGCGGTGGAACTCACGGTTGGCCAGCGACCGTTCGGCGGTGCCGGTCGCCTCGTCGGCCCTGGTCAGCGCCTGGCGCGCGGCGTCGAGGGAAGCGCCTCGCCGTACGGCCCGCCGGAGCGCCTCGGGTTCGAGGAGCAGGCGTACGTCGTAGACCTCGCGCGCCATGTCCGCGTCCACCATGCGCACCGTGACGCCCTTGTACTGGCTCATGACGACCAGTCCGGTGCCGGCCAGGGTCTTGAGCGCCTCGCGCACCGGGGTCTTGGAGACCCCGAACTGCGCGGCGAGCTCGGTCTCGACCAGGGCCTGGCCGGGCGTCAGCCGGCCGGTGAGGATGCGGCGTTTGATCTCCTCCAGCACGTACTGCGTGCGGGACGGGATCGGCGTGGGCACAGAGGTCATGCGCGCCTCTCGGATGTCGCGTATCTGATCTCGGATCTGGCGTATCGCGTCTCATATATGACGTACGAAGTACGACGCGTTGAAGGTAGGAGCGGCCCTGTGTTTCGTCAATGCTTCCGACAAAGGAAGTTGAGGTTGCCGAGGTGAGGCCGCCGGGACGGGAGTGCCCGAACGGGGTCAGAAGGGCAGGGTCTCGCCCTCGCGAGCGGTCCGGGTGGGGCCCCCGAAGGTGACGGCGGCCCGCGCGGTCGCGGCCTCCCGGGTCAGCGTGGGCCCGACATGGGTGATGTACAGCTCGCGCACCCCGGCCCTGCGGGCGGCCTCGCCGGCCTCCTCCGGCGTGAGATGCACCTGCTGCTCCCGTTCGCCTTCGCGATGGCTGTCGATGTCCGCCTCGCACAGGAACAGATCGGCGCCGGAGGCGAGTTCGGTGAGGGCCTCGCACGGCCCGGTGTCGCCCGAGTACGCGAGGACGCTCCCCTGGCACTCGGCCCGCAGCCCGTACGCCTCCGTGTCGTGCACCACCCGGCGCGAGCTGAGGCGCAGGTTCCAGTGCCGCACGGTGTGCCCGTCGAACAGGGCCCTGAAGTCGAAGATCCCGCTCAGGAACCGCACGTCCGGCCGGCCGAAGAAGCCCGCGAGACGCCGGGCGCAGTCGAGCGGCGCGTAGAGCGGGATCGGGGCCGGCGGGGTCATCCCGCCGTAGGCGAGGGCGTAGGCGGCGGCCAGGAGATCGGCGCTGTGGTCGGCGTGCAGGTGCGATATCCAGATCGCCGTGAGCCGGTCGGGATCCGTGTGCTGCTGCAACTCCGCGAACGTCCCGGGCCCCGCGTCCACCCACACCTCCGCCCCCGCGCCGCGCAGCAGATAGCCGGAACAGGGGCGGCCCGGCCCCGGGTGCGGAGAGGCGGTACCGAGGACGGTGAGGCTCAGGGGCATGCTGGGGAGCGTACGTTTCGGGCCCGCGGGACGCGCCGTGATTCCGTTTGTCCACGGCGACCGCGGGGTGCCGTCCGCACCCGGCCCGCCCGGTGCCCTAGCGCCTCCACCCCGGGTCACGCCCGCTCAGTCCGACCGCCCGGTCGAGCAGCGGGGCGTCGTCCGGGACGGCGACCACGGGGCCGAACACGCCGCTCCCGGGCTCCCCCTGGGCCGCGGCGGCGGCGAGGAACCCGTGCGCCGCCGACAGCGCGGCCGGGTCGGGCGTGTACTCCTGACCGGTGGCCCGGGCCAGGTCCCAGCCGTGGATCACCAGTTCGTCGGCGACGACGGCGCCCGCGACCTCGCCGGGCAGGTCCACGCCGCCCGCGCGGGTCATGCCGGTCCAGGCGGCCGGGTCGCGCCAGGCGTCGGCGAGCTCGTCGAGGGCCTTGGCGAGTTCCTCGCGCCAGCCGGGGCCGATGTCCGGCGCGGCGGCGTCCGGAGGGGTGTCGGTCGTGGGGCCCAGATCCTTGCGGGCGGCGTCCCGGAAGGCGACGGCGAGGCCGGTGAGGTGGCCGAGCATGTTGCGGACGGCGCAGCCCGGGCAGGGTGTCCCGTCCCCGAGCTGCCCGTCGCGGACGCCCTCCGCGAGGCGCGCCACGATCAGGGTCTGCGGGCCGAGGTCGAATGTGAGTGCGGCTGTCGTGTCGGTCATACGGGGTGGACCGACGGCGGCACACGAACTCATCGGTGCCCCGCCCGGCGATTCCGTTCCGTCCACGGACCGATGCCTTAGGCGGCCCGGGGACATGGCCGACGGGGCCGTACGGATTCCCGCGGAGCGGGCGGCGCGTACGGGGCATCTGCCCGATGCCCGGGGGGTTGCCTCAGACCCACGATGACCAGGTATGACGAAGAACTGGTCCGTGGCGCGGGTCCTGCGGGACCGCGACGCGGCGCTCTACCTGGCCGCGTCGTCGGTCTCCGGTTTCGGTACCTCGGCGCTCTGGCTGACGTCCGGTGTGTGGGTCAAGGACCTCACCGGCTCGAACGGGCTCGCGGCGCTGTCCGTGCTCGCCCTGTGGGTGCCCACGCTGCTCGGGCCGCCGCTGGGCACCCTCGCCGACCTCCTCCCCCGCAAGCCCCTGCTCGTCGCGCTCAACCTGGGCCCGGCGGCCCTGCTGCTCACCGTCCTCGCCGTCGACTCCGCCGGCCGGCTGTGGCTCCTGTGGGCGGTGCTGTTCCTGTACGGGGCCGCCTCGGTGGTCGCCGACGCGGCGGAGTCCGCGCTCGTCGCCGCCGCCGTCGCGCCGGAGCTGCTGGGCGACTTCAACGGGCTGCGCATGACGACCACCGAGGGCATGAAGCTGGTCGCCCCGCTGGCCGGCGCGGGCGTCTACGCGGCCTACGGGGGCCCCGCGGTGGCGCTTGTGGACGCGGCCACCTTCGTGTGCGCGGCGGGGCTGTACGCGGGCGTGCGGGTCCGCGAGGAGCGGCCGCGGCCGGCCGGCGGGCACTGGCGTGCGCAGACCGCCGAGGGAGCCCGCTTCCTGTGGGGCCACCCCGGGCTGCGCCCGCTGGTCGTGGCGGGCGGCGCGGCGCTGCTGCTCTCGGGGCTCGGCGGCCCGCTGGTCTACGCCGTCGTCGACGGCCTCGGCCGCTCCCCCGCCTTCACGGGCACGCTCTACGCCGCCCAGGGCGCCGGTTCGATCGTGGTGGGACTGCTCTCGGGGCCCGCGCTGCGGCGGCTGGGGGAACGCCGGTTCGCCGCGTACGGGATCGTCCTCACGGCCGTCGCGGTCGCCGCGCAGGCCGTCCCCTCGGAACCCGTGGCCCTGGTGTGCGGCGCGGCGATCGGGGTGGGGCTGCCCTGTGTGCTGATCGCCGCGCTGACCGCCGTGCAGCGGGAGACGCCGGACGCGCTGCTCGGCCGGGTCACCGCGACGGCCGGCACCCTGATGTACGCGCCGACCGCCGTCGGCCTCGCGGCGGGTGCGGGCCTGGTCGAACTCGTGCCGTACCGGCCGCTGCTGGTGCTGCTGGCCCTGGCCCGGCTGGCGGTCCTGCCGCTGCTGCGCGGCGCTCAGCGGCCGGCCAGCGCCTCGCATACCGCCGACAGGTCCCCGTCCGACGCCAATCCCGCGTGATACAGCCGCAGTTCGGTCGCCCCGAGGGCGCGCGCCCGCGCCAGGTCGACGGTGAGTGTCCCCGGGCTGCCGCCCATGCCGGAGACGACGCCGAGATTGGCGGCGAGGACCGCGCCCTCGCGGCCCTGCCCGGCGAAGGGGGCCAGCAGGCCGGGCCCGCCCGCACAGGGCACGACGACGCCGTCCGCGACGGACAGGATGTGCTCGGGGTCGACGCCCGGGTTGGCGCCGACGTGGTACGTCACGGGGTCGGCGTGCAGCAGGACCTGGAAGCCGTCGGCCGCGGCGTCCCGTACCGCCCGCACGGCGCTCTCCTGGAGCGTGCGGGCGGTCTCGTCGCGCCACGCGCGCGTGGCCGCCGCCGTCTCCTCCCCGAGCAGTTTCTCGATCTCCGCCCAGCCTCCCCCGCCGTCCGGTGCCCCCTGCCACAGCGGTTCCAGCGCCTCCCGTACGGCGGCGGCGAGCGCGTCGGCGTCCAGGCCCTGCTCGCCGTAGCCGGCCCGGCAGGCGGGGCAGAAGCAGAGCGCCATCAGGTACTGGCCGGCGTCCCCGAGACCGACGCCGCCGGTCTTGTCGTGGGCGTGCAGATGCTGGAGCCCGTACCAGCCGAGGGACTCCAGCTCGGTGCCGCCCGCGCCGGGGCGTACGGCGGCCTCGGCGGCGAGGTCGACGAGGTACGCGCGCGTGGCGGGCTGGGCGATGCAGGGGGCCCACGGGTAGCGGTCGCCGTAGGCGTTGACCACCGAGGTGTCCGGATGCTCGGCGCCCATCCGTGAGTTGTGCGCGAGGACCACCCAGGTGTGCACGTCGAGACCGGCTCGCGCGAGCGCTTCGGCGGCCTCGCCGTAGGCGTCGCCTGGGGCCCAGTCACCGGCCGGGTACGGGCGCAGGGCGCGGCCCTTCCAGCGGTCGCCGGCCGGATCCGTCGGGTACAGCACGGCCGCGTGCTCGGCGGTGACGATGCGGTGGCGCGGGTGGCGGGGGGTGAGGGCGCGGGTGGAGTGGTAGGCGGCGGCGAGGGTCACCTGTTCCACGCCGAGCGCGGCGATCCGGGCCGCCGCCTCGGGGTCGCCGATGACGTCCCAGGGGTAGACGAATGTCGACGCCTTCACTTACCTGTCCTCCTCCAGCAGCGCGTAGCCGCGCTCGATCACCTGGGCGAGCTGCTTGACATGATCCTCGCTCGGTTCGTGCAGCGGCGGGCGCACTTCGCCCACGTCGAGGCCGCGCAGCCGGACCCCGGCCTTGACGAGGGAGACGGCGTATCCGCGGCCCTGGGCCCGCAGTTCGACGAACGGCCGGTAGAAGCCGTCGAGGAGGCGGTGGACGGTGGTGTCGTCGCCTGTGGTGAGGGCCCGGTGGAAGGCGAGGGCGATCTCGGGGGCGAAGCAGAAGACGGCCGAGGAGTAGAGGGTGACGCCGAGGGCCCGGTAGGCGAGCTGGGTCTGTTCGGCGGTCGGCAGACCGTTGAAGTAGAGGAAGTCGCCGGGGACCTCGGTGCGGACGGCGCTGACGGTCCGCTGCATCAGGTCGAGGTCGCCGAGGCCGTCCTTGAGGCCGATGATCCCCTCGGTGCGGGCGAGTTCGACGACGGTCCCGGGGGTGAAGACGGCGTTGTCGCGCTGGTAGACGATCACGGGCAGGGCGGTCGCGGCCGCCACCTCCCGGTAGTGGCGCAGCAGCCCCTCCTGGGCGGCGACGACGAGGTAGGGCGGCATGGCGAGCAGGCCGTCCGCCCCGGCCGACTCGGCCAGCCGCGCGTAGCGCACGGCGAGCGCGGTCCCGTAGCCGGCGCCCGCGACGACCGGCACCCGCCCGGCGGTCTCGGTCACGGCCGCCCGCACACAGGCCTCGAACTCCTCCGGGGCGAGCGCGTGGAACTCCCCGGTCCCGCAAGCCGCGAAGACGGCGGCGGCACCCGCCTCGACGCCGCGCCGGACGTGCGCGCGGTAGGTGTCGAGGTCGAGGGCGCCGTCGGGGCCGTAGGCGGTGACGGGGAAGAACAGGGGTCCGCTGGGGACGCGGAGGCGATCGGCGAGCGGGGCTGACGTCACGGGCTCTCCCGGGTCCATAACGGGTCCATATTCTTGAGCAGCGTCCATATTCCTGAACGACCTCACGCTAGGGTGCCCGATCGAGCCGGGTCAAGCGTGGCAACCCCCGAGACACCAGCAGTTTTGTCACTCCCGTAGGACACTTGACGGGCACCGCCACCGCTCCTTAGCGTGTCCATGCATGTGAACTATGGCCACACATGCGTCCACCCCCTCATGTGATCCAAGGAGACCCGAGGATGCCCGCTCCGCGCACCGTCCTGCTCACCGGCGCCGCCGGCGGCCTCGGCACCCTGATGCGGGAGCTGTTGCCCGCCTACGGCTACGAACTGCGCCTGCTCGACCTGCGTCCGATCGAGGGCGAACCGGAGGCGATCGTCGCGGACCTGGCCGACAAGGACGCGCTCCGGGAGGCCGTGCGGGGCGTCGACGCGATCGTCCACCTCGCCGGCATCTCGCTGGAAGCCCCCTTCGAGAAGATCCTCGGCGCCAATATCGCGGGCACGTACCACCTGTACGAGGCGGCCCGCGAGGAGGGCGTACAGCGCGTCGTCTTCGCCTCCTCCAACCACGCGGTCGGCTTCACGCCCCGCCCCCGGGACGGCGCGTCGCCCGACGACGACCAACTGATCCCGATCGACACCCCGCGCCGCCCGGACACCTTCTACGGCCTGTCCAAGTCCTTCGGCGAGGACCTCGCCCAGCTCTACTGGGACAAGCACGGCCTGGAGAGCGTGTCGGTACGCATCGGCTCCTGCTTCGCCGAGCCCACCAGTGTGCGCATGCTGTCGCTGTGGATGAGCCCGGCCGACGGCGCCCGCCTCTTCCACGCGGCCCTGACCGCCGAGAACGTCGGCCACACCGTCGTCTACGGCTCCTCCGCCAACACCCGGCTGTGGTGGGACCTCGGCACCGCGCGGGCGCTCGGCTACGAGCCGCAGGACGACTCCGAGCCGTACGCCGAGAAGCTGATCGCCGAGCAGGGCGAGCTGGACCCGGAGAACATCGCCCACGCCTACCTGGGCGGCCACTTCGTCAGCGACCCGCCGATCTGGCCGTACTGACCGGCAAACGGACCTCACGGACGGCGGGCGGGCACCGAACGGACCCGCCCGCCGCCGTATCCGGGCACGCGCCGTGCCCGATCCCCCCCGCCGCCCGGCTGCCCCGCAGGTCCGAGCCGGGCAGGCCACGCCGCAAACGGGCCCACCCGGGCAGTATCGGGCCCGCAACAGGCCTGGTCAGTGCCGCGCACCCGCTGTAGAACTTCCCCCATGGGCCCCACCGGGCCCGAACGGGCAGAACGGCGCAAGAGCGAGGTGAGGACATGACTCCGAGGACGGCGGAGGAGCGCCAGCGCGAGATCGTGCGCGCCGCGCGCGCCACCGGCGCGGTCGACGTCGCCACCCTCGCCACCGAACTCGGCGTGGCCAGGGAGACCGTGCGGCGGGACCTGCGCGCCCTGGAGGACCACGGCCTGGTGCGCCGTACGCACGGCGGCGCCTATCCCGTGGAGAGCGCCGGCTTCGAGACGACCCTGGCCTTCCGCGCCACCAGTCACGTACCCGAGAAGCGCCGGATCGCCGCCGCGGCGGCCGGGCTGCTCGGGGACGCCGAGACGGTCTTCGTCGACGAGGGCTTCACCCCGCAGCTCATCGCCGAGGCGCTGCCCAGGGACCGGCCGCTGACCGTGGTCACCGCGTCCCTGCCGGTCGCGGGCGCGCTCGCCGAGACCGAGAACACGTCCGTGCTGCTGCTCGGCGGCCGGGTCCGCTCCGGCACCCTGGCCACCGTCGACCACTGGACGACGAAGATGCTGGCCGGCTTCGTCGTCGACCTCGCCTACCTCGGCGCCAACGGCATCTCCCGCGAACACGGTCTGACCACCCCGGACCCGGCCGTCGGCGAGGTCAAGACGCAGGCCGTGCGGGCGGCCCGGCGCGTGGTCTTCACCGGTGTGCACTCCAAGTTCGGCGCGGTCAGCTTCTGCCGGTTCGCCGAGGTGGGCGCGCTGGAGGCGATCGTGACGAGCACATTGCTGCCGGCGGCCGAGGCCCACCGGTACTCACTGCTGGGGCCTCAGGTCATCCGGGTCTGAACCCCCGAAACACACCCACCCCCGAGGGCACCACCATGCCTCGGGGCGCCCGAAACATCCCCCTATGCCCAGGAGCGATCGATGCGCACCCAGAGCCGACGGAGGCCGCGAGCCACGCTCGCCGCGGTCGCCGCAGGGACGCTGCTCGCCCCGCTGCTCTCCGGCTGCTGGGCCGGAGCCGGCGGGGCGGGTTCCGGCGGCGACTCCCTCAACGTCCTCATGGTCAACAACCCCCAGATGGCCGAGTTGCAGAAGCTCACCGCCGACCACTTCACCAAGGAGACCGGCATCAAGGTCAGCTTCACCCTGCTGCCGGAGAACGACGTCCGCGACAAGATCAGCCAGGACTTCGCCAACCAGGCGGGCCAGTACGACGTGGCGACCCTGTCGAACTACGAGATACCGATCTACGCCCGCAACGGCTGGCTGCACGCGATGGACTCGTACGTGGCGGCGGACCCCGCCTACGACGAGAAGGACGTCCTGAAGCCGATGCGCGAGTCCCTCACCGGGGACGACGGAAAGCTCTACGGCCAGCCCTTCTACGGCGAGTCGTCCTTCCTCATGTACCGCAAGGACGTGTTCGCCGCGAAGGGCCTGACCATGCCCGCCCATCCCACCTGGCAGCAGGTGGCCGACCTCGCGGCGAGGACGGACGGGGCCGAGCCCGGCATGAAGGGCGTCTGCCTGCGCGGGCTGCCCGGCTGGGGCGAGGTGATGGCACCCCTGACGACCGTCGTGAACACCTTCGGCGGCACCTGGTTCGACCAGGACTGGAAGGCACAGCTCGACTCGCCCGCCTTCGAGAAGGCGACGAAGTTCTACGTCGACCTCGTCCGCGACCACGGCGAGTCCGGAGCCGCCCAGTCCGGCTTCGCCGAGTGCCTCAACAACATGACCCAGGGCAAGGTCGCCATGTGGTACGACGCCACCTCCGCGGCCGGTTCCCTGGAGGCGGCGAAGTCCCCGGTCAAGGGCAAGATGGGCTACGCCCCGGCCCCCGTGGAGCGCACCGACTCCTCCGGCTGGCTCTACACCTGGGCCTGGGGCATCCAGAAGGCCTCCCGCAACGCCGACAAGGCCTGGAAGTTCGTCTCCTGGGCGTCGAGCAAGAGGTACGAGCAGCTGGTCGGCGAGGAGATCGGCTGGTCGAACGTCCCGGCCGGCAAACGGGCGTCGACGTACGAGAACGCGGACTACCGCGCGGAGGCGTCCGCCTTCCAGGACATGACGAAGCAGGCCATCGAGGCGGCGAAGCCCAACGACCCGGGAGTGCAGCCGCGGCCCGCGCCCGGCATCCAGTTCGTCGGCATCCCCGAGTTCACCGACCTCGGCACCAAGGTCTCCCAGGAGATCAGCGCGGCCATCGCCGGACGCCAGTCCGTCGAGTCGGCCCTGAAGAAGTCGCAAGCGCTCGCCGAGCGGATCTCCGAGGAGTACGAGGGACGATGACCGCGACGACGACGGCCCCCGTGGCCGCACCTCCCGTACCCACCCCGCACGGCCCGAACGCCAGGCTGCGCGCCTGGGCGACCCGGGCCCCGCTGCTCCCCGCCCTGGTCTTCATGATCGTGGTCACCCAGCTCCCGTTCGTGGCCACGGTGGTGATCTCCTTCTTCGACTGGAACGCCCTCTACCCCGACGCCCGCCGCTTCACCGGGTTCGACAACTACCACCAGGTCCTCACCGACGCCGACCTGCGCCACTCGGTGTGGACGACCGTCCTGCTGACGGGGACCGTGGTACTGGTCAGCCTGCTGCTGGGACTGGCCCTGGCCCTGCTCCTGGACCGTCGGTTCCGGGGCCGGGGCGTGGTCCGCACGCTGCTGATCGCGCCCTTCCTGGTGGTGCCCGTGGCGGCGGCCCTGCTCTGGAAGCACGTCCTCTACAACCCTGAGTACGGCCTGCTCAACGGCCTGTTGCACTATGTGGGCGGCCCCCAGCCGGACTGGATCTCCGACACCCCGCTGCTCGCCGTGGAGGCCTCCCTGGTCTGGCAGTGGACGCCGTTCATGATGCTGATCCTGCTGGCCGGCCTGCAGAGCCGGGACCAGCAGCAGATCGAGGCGGCCCGGGTGGACGGCGCGAGCGACTGGCAGATCTTCCGCCATCTGACCCTCCCGCACCTGCGCCGCTATCTGGAGCTGGGCGCCCTGCTCGGCTCGATCTACATCGTCCAGAACTTCGACGCCGTCTTCACCATCACCTCGGGCGGACTGGGCACGGCGAACCTTCCCTACACCGTCTACCAGAGCTTCTACCAGGCCCATGAGAACGGCCTCGCCTCGGCCGCCGGCGTCCTGGTGGTCATCGGCTCGATCGTCATCGCGACCTTCGCCCTGCGGGTCGTCTCGTCCCTGTTCCGTGAGGAGGTGTCCCGCGCATGAACGTCGTACGCAGAGGCGGCCTCGGGCTGCTGGCCTGGGTGACCGGGATCGTGTTCTTCCTGCCGGTCGCCTGGATGGCCCTGACGTCCTTCCACTCCGAGCAGGACGCGGCCACCAACCCACCGTCCTTCACCGCAGCCCTCACCCTCGACGGCTACCGCGAGTTCTTCGGCACCGGCGGCGGCGCGAGCCCCTGGCCCGCGCTGGTCAACTCGGTCGTGGCGTCGGTCGCGTCGACCCTGTTCGTCCTGCTCCTGGCCCTCCCGGCGGCCTACGCGCTGTCGATCCGGCCGGTGAAGAAGTGGACGGACGTCCTGTTCTTCTTCCTGTCGACCAAGATGCTGCCGGTGGTGGCGGGCCTGCTGCCGATCTACCTGTTCGCGAAGAACGCGGGGATGCTGGACAACATCTGGCTGCTGGTCATCCTCTACACCTCCATGAACCTGCCGATCGCGGTGTGGATGATGCAGTCGTTCCTGGCCGAGGTGCCGGTGGCGATCATCGAGGCCGCCCGGGTGGACGGGGCGCGGCTGCCGACGATCCTCGCGCGCGTGGTCGCCCCGATCGCACTGCCCGGCATCGCGGCGACGGCCCTGATCTGCTTCATCTTCAGCTGGAACGAACTGCTGTTCGCCCGGGTGCTCACGGGTGTGGTCGCGGAGACCGCCCCCGTCTTCCTGACCGGCTTCATCACCAGCCAGGGCCTGTTCCTGGCGAAGGTGTGCGCCGCGTCGCTCGTCATCTCCCTGCCGGTGCTCGCCGCGGGGTTCGCCGCCCAGGACAAACTGGTCCAGGGCCTGTCCTTGGGAGCCGTGAAATGAAGGCCGCCGTCATCGAGTCCGTGGGCCGCGCCGTCGTCACCGAGGTCCCCGACCCGACGCCAGGGCCGCGCGAGGTGGTCGTGGAGGTCGCCGCCTGCGGACTGTGCGGCACCGATCTGCACATCCTCCAGGGCGAGTTCGCGCCGAAGCTGCCCATCGTGCCGGGGCACGAGTTCGCGGGCGCGGTCGTGGGGGTCGGCACGCAGGTCACGGAGGTGTCGGTGGGCGACCGGGTGGCGGTGGACCCCTCCCTGTACTGCCACGAGTGCCGCTACTGCCGTACCGGGCACAACAACCTCTGTGAACGCTGGGCCGCGATCGGCGTCACCACGGCGGGGGGCGCGGCACAGTACGCGGTGGCGCCGGTGGCCAACTGCGTACGGCTGCCCGAGCACATCCGCACCCAGGACGCGGCGCTGATCGAGCCGCTGTCGTGCGCGGTGCGCGGCTACGACGTGCTCCGCTCGCGGCTGGGCTCGCATGTGCTGATCTACGGCTCCGGGACGATGGGGCTGATGATGCTGGAGCTGGCGAAGCGCACGGGCGCGGCGAGCGTGGACGTGGTGGACCTGAATCCGGCGCGGCTGGAGACCGCGCGCCGGCTGGGCGTCTCCGGGACGGCGGCGAACGCGGACGAGCTGGAGCGGCCGAGCGGCTGGGACCTCGTCGTGGACGCGACGGGCAACGCGGCGGCGATCCAGGACGGTCTGGGCCGGGTGGCGAAGGCGGGGACGTTCCTGCAGTTCGGCGTCGCCGACTACGCGACCCGGGTCACCATCGACCCGTACCGGATCTACAACCAGGAGATCACCATCACCGGCTCGATGGCCGTCCTGCACAGCTTCGAGCGGGCCGCCGAACTGTTCGCGAACGGAGTGCTGGACCCGGAGGTCTTCATCAGCGACCGGATGCCGCTGGCGGAGTACCCGCAGGCGCTGGAACAGTTCGCGGCGGGGGTCGGCCGCAAGATCGTGGTGGTGCCGTAGCCCGGTATGCCCGCCATGCCCCTGCCCGGGCCCGTTCGGGTCCGGGTAAGGGAACGGCAAAGTGGTCTCGCTCGTTCACCCGGCATGACAGCTATGACCCCCGGCTCGAACATCCCTCTCCCCACCGCACGCGTGACGGTGGACGTCGCCGCTCCGGTGCGGCTCGACGTTTCGGGCCTGCTGCTCACCGCCGACGGCAAGGTGCGCTCCGACGACGACTTCATCTTCTACAACCAGCCGAGCGGCCCCGGCGTGACCTACCGCTCCGGCGGCGGCACGGCCCCCGACGCGATCACCGTCGACACGTCCGCGGTCCCGCCGGGCATCGAGAAGATCGTCGTCACCGCCAGCCCGGACGCCGCGGGGCAGACGTTCCAGGGCGTCGAACCGACGGCGACGATCCGCAGCGCGGACGACAACAGCGTGCTGGCCACCTTCACGCCCCCGCAGCTCGGCTCGGAGACAGCTCTGGTCGTCGTGGAGATCTATCTCCGCAACGGCGCCTGGAAGGCCCGCGCGGTCGGCCAGGGGTACTCCAACGGCCTGGCCGGCATCGCCACCGACTTCGGGGTGACGGTGGAGGAACCCGCGCCGGCCGCCGCACCTCGCCAGATGGCCCCGCCGCCGCCCGTGCCGCAGTCCCCGGTGACCCCGGCGGCCCCGCCGATGCCCCCGGCACCGCCCGCCGCGGCCCCCGCCGCCACCGGGAAGATCAACCTGGACAAGGGCCGGGTCAGCCTCCAGAAGAACCAGACCGTCTCCCTCGTCAAGGGCGGCCGCCCGCTGCTCTCGCAGGTCAAGATGGGCCTGGGCTGGGAGCCCGCGTTCCGCGGCAAGGACATCGACCTGGACGCCTCGGTCATCGCCTACGGCCCCCAGCGCAACCACATCGACAGCTGCTACTTCGGCAAGCTCTCCATCGTGAACGGCGCGATCAAGCACTCCGGCGACAACCTCACCGGCGAGGGCGGCGGGGACGACGAGGTGATCGTCGTCGACCTCGGCCGTCTCCCGCAGGAGGTGACCGGACTGGTCTTCACCGTGAACTCCTTCTCGGGCCAGAAGTTCACGGAGGTCGCGAAGGCCTACTGCCGTCTGCTGGACGCCTCGACCGGCGAGGAACTCGTCCGCTTCGACCTCACCGGCGCCGAACCGCAGACGGGCGTGCTGATGGCCAAGCTGATCAAGCAGTTCTCCGGCGAGTGGGAGATGACGGCCATGGGCGACTTCGTGAAGGCCCGCACCGTGCGGAACATGGTGAAGCCGGGCGCCCAGGCCCTGTAACCGCGCCCGGGCCGGGCCCGGCCCGCAGTCGCTCAGCCACGGGCGCCCGCCACCACGGGGGCGCCCGCTGTCGTCACCGCGCAGGCCGCAGCCCCTCGGTCAGCAGCGACACATAGCGGCGGATGGCGCTGCGGTCGCCCTTCGCCAGCTCCGACGCCGTCGCCACCCCGTGCGCGAGGCGCAGTACGTCGATCGGCTCGATGTCCGGCCGCAGGGTGCCCTCCCGCTGCGCCGCCTCCACCAGCCGGGCCGCCGCCTCCTTCATGTTCGTGCCGCAGGCGGTGACCGCGGCCGCGCTGCCGTCCGTGACGGCGGAGCCCAGCAGGGCCTTCATTCCGCGGACCTGGATCGTGCCGACGCACAGCTCGTTGAGCCACTCCACCAGCGCCTCGCCCGGCGGGAGTTCGCCGCCGAGTTCGTCGGCCCGCACCGCGAGCGCCTCGATCCGGTCCACGTAGGCCGCCTCCAGCAGCGCCTGGCGGGTGGGGAAGTGCCGGTACAGCGTGCCGGATCCGACGCCCGCCCGCTTGGCGATGTCGTCGAGGGAGGCGCCCTCCCCATGCTCGGCGAAAGCCTCCGCCGCCACCTTGAGCAAGCGCTCGTAGTTGCGGCGAGCGTCCGCGCGCATGGGCCTGACCTGCGTCATCCAGTTACTCCTTGCAAACCGGGGACTCTCTCCGTATTTTGGCGGACACTAAACGGAGATAGTCCCCGCTTACTGCGCTCGTCTCTGCGGGTCCACGACCTGGGTCTCTTCGTGCTGCCCGCATGTTCCACCACTTCCCGCGGGGACACCAGACAGGGAGCACTCCATGTCCACGCCGTCCCCTTCCGCCTCGGCCGCCGATGCCTCGACCGCCGACGTCCCGGCCGGTTCCGCCCCGGCCGCCGCTTCCCTTCCCGCCGCGCCACCCGGACCGGCCGCCCGGCCCGGCGCCGTCCTGCTCGTGATCGTCACCGCCTATCTCATGGTCGGAGTCGACTCCACGGTCGTCAATGTCGCCCTCCCCGACATCCGGCGTGACCTCGGCTTCTCCCCCACCGGACTGTCCTGGGTACTGAACGCGTACACCCTCGCCTTCGGCGGACTGCTGCTGCTCGGCGGGCGCGTCGGCGACCTCCTCGGCCGCCGACGCACGCTCACCCTCGGCGTCCTGCTGTTCGCCGGCTCCTCGCTGCTCGGCGGTCTGGCCGGCGACGGTGGCTGGCTGCTCGCCGCCCGCGCCCTCCAGGGAGTCGGCGCCGCCCTCACCGCGCCCAGCACCCTCGCCCTGATCACCACCAACTTCCCCGAGGGCCCCCGCCGTCACCACGCCCTCGGCGTCTACTCCTCCATGGCCGGGATCGGCGCCTCCATCGGGCTGGTCCTCGGCGGCATGCTCACCGCCTGGGCGTCCTGGCGCTGGGCCCTGCTGATCAACGTGCCCATCGGGATCGCGGTCGCCCTCGCCCTGCCCCGCTTCGTCACCGAGACCCCGCGCCACGCGGGCCGGTTCGACGCGGCGGGCGCCCTGACCGGCACCGCCGGGACGACCTCGCTGGTGTACGCGTTCATCCGGGTCTCGCAGGAGGGGTGGAGCGACACCCTGGCGCTGCTCGGCTTCACCGGCGCGGCCGCCCTGCTCGTCGGTTTCGCGCTGGTCGAGACCCGCGCCGAACAGCCGATCATGCCGCTCGGACTCTTCGCCGACCGCGACCGGGCGGGCGCCTACCTCGGTGTCCTGATGCTGCCCGCGGGCATGTTCGGCGCCTTCTACTTCCTCACCCTCATCAGCCAGGAGGTGCTGCACTACAGCCCGTTGCGCGCCGGTCTCGCGTTCCTGCCGATGACGGCGGTGATGTTCACGACCGTTCGGTTCGTGCCGCGGCTGCTGGCCCGGCTCGGGGCCAAGCCACTGATCCTGACCGGTATGACGCTGCTCGCCGGTTCGGGCTGCCGGCTGTGGCGGCTCGGTCCCGACGACGGCTATGTGACGGGTCTGCTCGGCCCGCTGCTGCTGTTGGGCGTCGGCGTCGGCCTGGCCCTGATGCCACTGAACGCCACCATCCTCGCGAAGGTCGGGCCCGAGGAGGCAGGCGCCGCCTCCGGCCTCCTGCAGAGCCTGCAGTGGCTCGGCGGCACGCTCGGTCTGTCCGTGCTGGTCACGGTGTACGGCACGGCCACCCGGCACGCGGTGGGCAGCCCGGCCGAGATCCTCACCCACGGTGCGACCCGGGCGTTCGGGGCGGCCACCCTGATCGCGCTGGCGGCCCTGCTGACGGCGGCCCTCGCGATCAGGGGCAGGCGGCGGATCCCGGCCACGGGCGGCTGACGCGGGCGCGGGCCGAGAACGGCCACCGGGTGCCGGGCCGCGGCCGGCCCGGCACCGGTGTGCGCCGCGAAGACACCGCGCCCGGGTTCACCTGGGGTGGTGCAGCCAGCGCTGGAGCGCGGCATTGACGCTGCCGGACAGGGCGCTGAGCTGGTCGATGGCGTCGCGGTCCTCGGGGTACGGCGGGATTCCGGCCGCGGTCAGCGCGGCGTGCAGGTCGATGCGCCGCCGGTCGCGCGGGCCGATGGCGAAGTCGAGGCGCTCGGCGGGATTCGGCGGCAGCAGGTGGTCCATGTCCTGGTCCGAGCCGGCCGGGTCCGGCCAGCGGACGTCGGCCGGGTCCGGCCAGCGGACGTCGGCCGCATCGACGGCATAGGGGTCGACGAAGGCGCGGGGGTCGCTGTGTTCGGGGGCGGTGGTCGTCACGTTGCTCTCCTCACCGGCTTCTTACGGTTCTGCCGGACAGGAGGCGTGCGGAGCCCGCGCCGGTTGCGGTCGCGGCCGTACATCACGCTGACGGCGTCATCGGCGGCTCATCCTCTGGTCCGACGAGCGCCACCCGAGGCAGAGCCGGCCATCGGCCGGTGGACGGGCCGGAGAAGAGGGCGGTGAGGGCGCCGGCCTCGACGGCCGGCGCCCTCACCGCCTTTCCCACCGGTCAGAGCCAGCCGTTCTCGACGGCCCTCAGACCCGCTTCGAAACGGCTGCGCGCACCGAGGCGTTCCATGAGACCGGCCATCATCCGCCGTACGGAACGCGCGGAAAGCCCCAGCTGGCGACCGGCCCGCTCGTCGGTGAGGCCCTGTGACAGCAGGAGCAACAGCTCGCGCTCCTGCGGGGACAGGCCGTCGTCGTCGGTGGCGGGAGTCGTGTCACCGACGGGCCGTGACGTGGACCAGATCTGTTCGAACAGAGCGAGGATCACCGTGACCGTGCCGGGATCGGTGACCTCGAGGGCGCCGAGCGCCGAGTTGTCCGGGTCGACCGGCACCAGGGCGACGCGCCGGTCGTAGATGAGCATCCGGATGGGCAGCGAGGGCGCGGTGCGCACTTCGGCACCGATCTCGGTCAGCCAGCGGGCGTAGACCAGCGTGGGCGGGTCCTTGCGGAGGCTCTCCAGGCCGACGGTGCGCATCGCCACTCCGCGACCGCGCACCTGCGAGTCCAGCCTCTTCGCGGCCTCGATGAGCGCCGGGTCCTGCGGCCCTCCGGGCATGAGGGTCGCGACTTCCTCGGTGGCGCGCAGGGACAGTTGCTCGATCCGGTCCTGGATCGCGTCCATCCCCATCAGCTTGGCGACCTCGGGGCGGCCGTGCCCGGAGCGCTGGTCGGTGTATTCCTGGACCAGTTGCGCGACGGCCACCTGGCTCTCGGCGAACTGGTAACTTTGGCGCAGCATTTCGGCTTGGCGCTGCTGAATGAGTAATTCCATTCCGACTTGAGGGCTGACCGGCCTCAATTCACCCGGCACCTCCCAAGAAGGGCGCAGCAGAGTCAGCTCGGCAAGGTTGTCGAGGGCCTGTCGGATCTCGTCCGCAGTGGCGGAGAGTTCACCGGCCATTCCTTCGACATCCAGGTCGCGCCGAGTCAACAGCAAACGATATGTTCGTTCGGCTATGGGATCGAGTCCCAAGAAGTCAAGCACTGTTCCCCCGTCAGCTTCCGCGAGCCCGCGCGAGGTTACGAAGCCTCCGCGAGCATGTCAAGGATGCTTTGCGCACCACTCAGGGCGCGCGACCACCGATCGTACGGGCGCTCGACGTCGCCCTGCACGCCTTTACGGCGGCCATGCTCAAACGGGGAGCAAAGAGTTCGTTCTCCGCGGTAAGCCCTTTCCGGGCGCTGTGCGGACGGCCCGGGGAGCGGTACCGGGTCCGCTCCCGGTTCGCTCCCCGGACCTCGCCGGACTCACCGTGTCCTACTGGTGTCCGGCGCCCTCCAGGCTCTTGGTACGCACCAGTTCGGTGGCCTGCGCCACGAATGCCTCGAGAGGCATCGAGCGCTCCTCGCCCGAGCGGTACCGCACCGACACGGTCCGGTCCTCGGCCTCTTTACGGCCCAGGACGACGATCAGTGGCACCTTGCGCGTGACCGCGGCCCGCACCTTCGCCGACAACCGGGAGTCACCGCGGTCGACCTCGGCGCGCAGGTCAGCACCGAGGAGAACGTCGCAGACCTCGTCCGCGTACTCCCGCAACTCCGACGCGAGGGGGATGACACGGACCTGCTCCGGGGCGAGCCAGACCGGGAATGCCCCGCCGAAGTGCTCGACCAGGTAGGCCACGAACCGCTCGTGCGAACCCAGCGGCGCACGATGAATCACGACAACCGGTTTCTCCCCGCCGTCCGAGTCGTGGTAGGTCAGGCCGAAGCGCTGCGGAGTGTACAGATCGACCTGGTTCGTCGAGGCGGCGAACTCCTTGCCGGTGACCGCGCGGATCATGAAGTCGACCTTGGGACCGTAATGGGCGGCCCCGCCGATCTCCTCGACGTAGGGAATGTTCGACTCGTCCATGGCGTCACGGGTGATCTGCTCCGCGAGGCGCCACATCTCCTCGTCGTCGTGGTACTTGGCCGTGTTCCGGGGATCTCGCAGGGCGAGCACCATGTAGAAGTCCGAGATACCGAGTGCCCGGTAGTACGCGTCATGCATGCGCATCACTTCCAGGAACTGGTCTTTCGCCTGCTCCGCCGAGCAATAGATGTGCGCGTCGTTCTGCGTGAACCCGCGGGTGCGCATGAGGCCGTGGAGCTGGCCACTCCGTTCGAATCGGTGAACGGTGCCGTACTCCGCAATCTTGTAAGGGAGGTCCCGGTAACTGTGCGGCCTCGACTTGTACACCATGTGGTGGTGCGGGCAGTTCATCGGGCGGAGGTAGTACTGCTCACCTTCGATGTCGATCGGCGCGTAGAGATCCTCGCGGTAATAGGGAAGATGCCCCGAGAGGTAGTAGAGCTCGTCCTTGGTGATGCTCGGTGTGACCACTCGCCGGTACTTCAGGCGTCGCTCCGTCTGCCGCGCCCAGCCTTCGAGTTCGTCCCGGATGATCGTGCCGTTGGGCAGCCACAGGGGGAGTCCCTTCCCGATCTCCTTGCTGAAGGTGAAGAGATCGAGGTCCTCGCCGATCCTGCGGTGATCGCGCCTGCCGGCCTCCTCCAGCTGCCGCAGATGCTCCTTCAGCTCCTCGCGGGTCGGCCAGGCCGTCCCGTAGACCCGCTGCAGCTGTGGGTTGGCCTCGTTCCCCCGCCAGTACGCGGCCGCCGAGCGGGTCAACTTGAATGCCTGGATCAGCCTGGTCGAGGGGAGGTGCGGGCCTCGGCAGAGGTCGGACCAGCGCACCTCGTCCGAGCGGGCGTCGAGGTTGTCGTAGACGGTCAGTTCCCCCGCTGCGGAGTCAGCGGCCGAGGGGGCGCCGTCGTCACCTTTCAGATCCACCAGTTCGAGCTTGTACGGCTCGTCGCGAAGCTCTTGCCTCGCCGCCTCGATCGACGGGAACACCCGGCGCCGGAAGCGCTGACCGCCCTTGATGATCTCCCGCATCCGCACCTCGATCCGCTCGAGGTCATCCGGCTGGAACGGCTTGGCGACATCGAAGTCGTAGTAGAAGCCGTTCTCGACGGGCGGCCCGATGCCGAGCTTCGCCTCGGCATGGAGGCTCTGTACGGCCTGGGCGAGCACATGCGCGGTCGAGTGCCGCAGGATGTTCAGGCCGTCGGGGCTGGACAGGGGAACGGGAAAGACCTTGACCTCCTCCCCCGGCTTCCAGGAGAGGTCCCGGAGCAGGCCGTCGGCATCACGGACCGCCACGATCGCGTTCGGCCCGGTCATGGGCAGTCTGGTCGTGGCGACGACGTCGGCACACGAACTGCCGGCCGGGACGGTGACCGCGTCCGGCACACGGTCGACGCGGGTTGTGCTCATTGATGGCTCCTCGGTTCATGGTGAATGGGGGGATCGCGGGGCCGATCCGGCCAGGGGCGGGCTCAGTGTGGGTCCGCAGCGCGGGCGGTGACCACCAGGCCCGTCACGAACCGGCCAATGGCCCCGTCGGACGGCCCTCCGGGCCACAGGAGGGGCCGGTATCGCCGACGTCAGGTGAGGACCGCTTCCGTGCTGGAACGGACGGTGCGGGCGACGGCCGCCCAGTGTTCGGTGAGGAAGAAGTGCCCACCGCTCAGGACGTGGAGCCGAAACGCACCCGTGGTGTGCTCGGCCCACACCCGGGCGTCCGCGACGGGGGTCAGCGGGTCGTCGTCGCCCGTGAAGGCCACGACCGGGCAGTGCAGCGCAGGGCCGCCACCGAACCGGTAGGTCTCACTGGCCTGATAGTCACCCCGGATCAACGGCAGCAGCAGGGACCGCAGTTCGGGATGGTCCAGCAACTCGCTGTCCGTACCCCCGAGCGACATCACCTGCTCCGCCAGGGCGTCCTCCGACAACTGGTGAGCGGTGGTCCGGCGGATACGCGAGGGGGCCGGCCGGCCGCTCACGATCAGCGCGACCGGGGCGGAGTCGCCCAGCCGGGCGGCCACCTCGTAGGCGACGACGGCGCCGAGGCTGTGGCCGAGCAGGGCTCGCGGCCGGTCTCCCGCCCCCTGCCCCAGCACCTCCGCGACCTGGTCGGCGAGCCGGTGGACATCCGTGACCACCGGCTCCGCGTACCTGTCCTGACGACCCGGATACTGCACCCCGAGCACCTCGGCGTGGTCGGCCAGCTCAGCCGCGAGCGGACGGTAGAAGCCCGCCGACCCCCCTGCGTGCGGGAAGCAGACCAGTTGCAGATCCGGCACCGCGGTGCCCGCCGGGGCGTCGAGACGCCGGAGCCACAAGGCTGTCTGGGTCATGCTCTGTCTCCTTCGGAAGGTTCGACGGACGTGCGGTGCCGCCCGTCAGACGGCGGCCGGCATCCGCTGTGCCAGTCGAAGGGCGATGCCCGAGTGGTGGAGGTCGTCCTCTTCCCTGGGCACGTCGAGGATCAGTGCGGTGATACCCAGTTCGAGATACTCACCCAGCAGCCGGGCCACCTCCTCGTAACTGCCGACGAGGTAAGGGCAGAAGGTCTTGTACGCGCGGAACGGATAGAGCCAGTAGCCGTCCCTGGGGCTGTGCGAGTGCTGCGCGTCCCGGGAGAGGTTCTGGTGCCAGCGCGACTCGACCTGGCCGGCCGCCACATCGTGCAGCCGCTCACCCAACTCGTCCGACGGGAACCGCTCGTGCGCGATCCGCCAGGCCTCGTCGCTGCTCTCACGGGCGATGATGCCCAGCCGGATGCCGTTGCCCCGCAGGCCGTCGGGGTCCGCCGCGTAGTCCGCCGCCGCACGCGGGTACGAGAGCCGGACGGCGCCCAGGGTCTGCCGCGCCTGGGCACAGGCGTCGGAGGACCCCGATACGTAGACCCTCGGGGTGAGTTCGGCCGGCAGCGGGATGGTGAGCGAGGCCGCGTTGAGGCCGTAGTGCCGACCGAGGTGGGTGACCGGCCGGGTACCGGTGAGCAGCTTGTTGACGATCTTCCCGTACTCGGCCAGCCGTTCGTAGCGCTCGTCGTGGTCGAGGACGTCGCCCAACTCGCGCATGTGCCCCGCGAATCCCCCGGTCACCAGATTCAGGTCGACCTGGCGGCCATGCAGATAGCCGATGGAGCTGATCGCCCTGGCGACGTCGAAGGGGTGGCGGAACAGCGGCTGCACCGCCACCAGCGGCACCAGCGTCTCAGTGTGTTCGATCATCAGCTGGGCCGCGGCCCAGGGGTCGACGAGCGTGTTGTCCGTGTAGACGAGCAGGCCGCGGTGGCCGGCCGCCTCGGTCCATCGCGCCACGTCGACGGCACGCCGCCGGAACTCGTGCCCGGTGAGGCTGTGCGAGGAGGGCGCGGTCGTGTAGACGGTCAGCATGGCTCAGGCGGCCTCTCCGGTCGCGAGCGCCGTGCGAAGACCGAGCGGGCGCAGGTCCTGCCAGATCTCCTCGATGTGCGCGAGGCACTCGGCCCTGGTTCCCTCGAAGCCGGCGGCCTGCCAGCCCAGCGGGAGGGGCCGCCCGGGGAACCAGACCGAGTACTGCTGCTCCGCATTGCTCACCACGGTGAAACGGTCGATGCTCTCGACAGCCATGTTCTGACTCCTTGATCGGTTCGTGTCGGTCGACGGGGGCCGCTCAGCGGGCGGCACGGTGGGACAGCTCGTGCGCGATGAGCTCGGCCAGTCGGCCGACCTCGTCGCGGGTGAGGAAGGTGGCGGGCAGGCCGGGCAGCGCGTGCAGGCCGATCGGTCCGGTGATCACCCGTGACCAGCCCATGTCGGCGGGCTGGAAGTTCTCCTCCGGCAGGATGAAGACCTGGGCGGCGCCGTCGTACGCGGCCTGCTGGTGCGAACTGATCGCCTTGGCGTTGGCCTGGTAGACCCCGAGCAGCCTGCGCGCGTCCTCGAGGCTGCTGACGTCGTCGCGCAGCGCGCCCGCGCTCCGGCCGCGGCTGAACACCAACTCGATCTTCTCGTCGAGGCTGTCGATGGCGGCCAGTTCCTCGTACGTCGTGTCGGTTCCCTGCCCGAGCATGTGGTGCACCAGGGCGGTCGGGTCCTCCAGGAGCCTGCGCGGGGCCGGGTCGAAGGGGTTGGCCACCACCAGACCGAGGTAGGCGACCTCGTCGCCCGCCGCGCGCAGCCGTCGGGCCACTTCCACGGCCACCGTCGCGCCCATGCACCAGCCGGCGACGTGGTAAGGACCCTCCGGCTGGACGGACTTGAGCCGGGCGACGTAGTGGTCGGCGAGGCCGCTCATCGAGTCCAGCGGTGTCTCCCCCGGCTCCATGCCGGACGCCCGCACGCCGTACACGGTGACCTCGCCGTCGAGGAGCCGGGCGAGCGGCCCGTAGCCGAAGATGTGACCGCCGAGCGGCGGGAAGAGGAACAACGGCGTGCTGCCCGCGGAGTTGAGCGGCACGACCAGCGTGTCGGCGCCGTCGGTGCCGTCGGCGTCCCGGCGGTCGATCAGGGCGGCGAGCCTGCGGATGGTGGCCGCCTGGAGCAGGGCGGCGACCGGGAGTTCGACTCCGAGCTCGTCCCGGACCTTGAGCACCACCCGCAGGGCGCGCAGCGAGTGGCCGCCGAGGTCGAAGAAGTTGGCGTTCACGCCGATGCCGGTGATGCCGAGCACCTCGCTCCAGATCGCGGCCAGTGCCCGCTCGGTGTCGGTGCTCGGCGCTGCCGCGTCACCCTCGGCCGCGGACATCGCCTCGCCGATGCCGGGCAGGGCCTTGCGGTCGACCTTGCCGTTCGGGGTGAGCGGCAGCGCGTCGAGCAGCACCCAGGCCTGGGGCACCATGTAGCCGGGCAGTGCCTCGGCGCACCAGGTGCGCAGCGCGCTGCCGTCCACGCCGGGAGCGGCCACGACGTAGCCGGCGAGAACCCGTTCGCCGTCCGCGCCGAGCGGCGCCGCGACCACGGCCGCGGAGACCTCCGGGTGCCGGCCGAGCCTGGCCTCCACCTCCTCCAGCTCGATGCGGTAGCCGCGCACCTTCACCTGGAGGTCGACCCGCTCCAGGTACTCGAAGGTGCCGTTCTCGCCGATGCGTACGAGGTCGCCGGTGCGGTAGAGCCGCGCTCCGGGCCGGCCGGGACCGGCGAAGGGATCCGGCACGAAGCGGTCCGCGGTCAGGTCGGGCCGATCGTGGTAGGCGCGGACCACACCTTCGCCGCCGATGTACAGCTCGCCCGGAACGCCGGGGAAGACCGGGTCCATCTGGGCGTCCAGCACCCACATGGTGGTGTTGCGGATCGGACGGCCGATGGGCACCGTGCCCTCTCCGGCCGTCACCCGCTGGACGGCGGACCACACGGTGGTCTCGGTCGGTCCGTACATGTTCCAGACCGCCGCACCGTCCCGTGACAGCCTCTCGGCGAGGTCACGCGGGAACGCCTCACCACCGCAGAGCACTCCGGCCATGTCCTTCGGGCGCCAGCCGGTGTCGAGCAGCATCCGCCACATGGCGGGTGGTCCCTGGGCGATCAGCCCGGGCTCCGACTCGATCAGTTCGCGCAGCGCGGTGCCGTCCGCGACCTGGCTGCGGGCGGCCAGGAGTACGGTGCCGCCGAGAATCAGCGGGACGAACATCTCGTTGACATGGATGTCGAAGCTGATCGAGGTCGTGGCGAGGTAGGGGTGTGAGTCGTCCAGGTCCAGGCGCTCCACGAGTGCGTCCAGGAAGTTGACGACGGAGCCGTGCGGTACCTCGACCCCCTTGGGCAGGCCGGTGGAGCCGGAGGTGTAGATCGTGTAGGCGAGCTCGTCGCCGGAGACCTCGACCGCCTCGGCGCTGCGCGGGTGCGCGGCGGCCTTCTCGACCGCGAGGGCGGCCGGGGCGAGTTCGGCGGCGACACCGGCGGAGGCGGCGTCGTGCAGGAGGAAGTCCGCACCGCTGTGGCGGGCGATGTAGCGCAGCCGGTCGAGCGGGTAGTCGGGGTCGAGCGAGACGTAGTTGGCACCGATCCGCCAGATGGCGAGCAGAGCGGGTACGAGCAGGGTGCCGCGGTTCATGCACACGCCGACCGGGTCGCCCCGGCGGACTCCCGCGTCGGCGAGGCTGCCCGCTATCCGGCCGGCCGTCTCCAGCAGCTCGTCGTACGCCAGTTCGCCGTCGACGGCGCGCACGGCGGTCCGACCGGGCCGGGCGGCCCGCTCGATGCGCCGGTAGACACCGTGCGGCTCGGTGTCGCGCCACGGGCCGGAGCCGTGCACGGCAAGGGCGGCGACGTCCTCGTCCGCGAGCGCGGGCGCGGCCAGCACGCAGGCATCGGGATCGGCGGCGATCCGTTCCAGCACCGAGAGGTAGGCCCGGCTGAGGCGGGCGGTGTCGGCACGGTCGAAGCGCCGTGCGTCGTAACGCAGTTGGAGCCGCAGCGAGGTGCCTTCCGGGTTCATCACGAATCCGGAGGTCAGCGGGAAGTTGGTGTGCTCGTAGTAGTCGCCGATGTCGAGGGTCAGGTCGTCCTGTGCGGTGAGCCCCTCATAGCTTCGGAACCGTCGGAAGTCGAAGACGATGTCGAAGGGGCTCCAGCCGGTCTCCTCGACCATCGCCGCGAGCGGATAGCGGCGGTTGGGGAGGATCGCGGCCTCCTGGGCGAACACCGCGCTGGCGAAGTCGGCCCAACTGGCCCGCGGGAGCGTGGTACGCAGCGGGTAGGTGCTCAGGAAGAGGCCCTTGACCTGCTCGGCGTCCCGCGTCTCCGGCCGGCCGTTGCCGACGACCCCGGTGATCACGTCGGAGCGCCCGAGCAGCCCCGAGACCACACGCAGGTGCGCGGTGAGCAGCACGGTACGGACGGGGACGCGCAGCCGTGCCGCGAGTTCGCCGAGCCGGTCGAGCACGGGCCGCGGGATGTCGTACCACTCGACCTCCACGGTCGAGTCCAGTTCGTCACTGGTGCGCCGGGGCGGTACGGGCAGCGCGGCGGGCTCGGCACCGGCCAGCTGGTCGCGCCAGAAGTCGCGCTGCCGTGCGTCGTCGAGAGCGTCGAGCTCGAGTGCGATGTAGTCGCGGTAGCGGGTCCGCGGGGCGGTGAAGTCGGGGGTACGGCCCGTGCGGATCGCCGTGTAGCCGGCGAAGAGCTCCGCCACGGCGGAGTGCAGGCTCCAGCCGTCCATCATCGCGTGGTGGAAGGACCACCAGAAGTGGAACTCCTCGTCCCCCAGGCGGTGGACGACCATGCGGAAGAGCGGCGCCGCCGCGAAGTCGAAGGGACGGCCGGTCTCCTCACGCCGCCAGTCCTCGAGGACCCGCTCGGCGGCGTCCCGCTCCAGGCCACGCAGGTCGACGGTCTCGAAGGGGACGTCGACGGTGGAGTGCACGAGCTGCAACGGTTCGCTGAACTTGGCGAGTTCGAAGGAGGTGCGCAGGACGTCGTGGGCTCCGATCAGCCCGGCGACGGCGGCGCGGAAGCTCTCCTCGTGCCAGGGACCGCGCACCCGCAGCGAGTAGATGTCGTGGTAGTAGGAGGCGTCGCCCTCCAGCTCGGCGTGGTAGATCATGCCGGCCTGCAGCCGGGACAGCGGATAGGCGTCGGTGACGGAGCTGGTGGCTGTTCCGCGGTGAGGTGTTGCGGTGGTCATGCGACTGTTCTCCGGTCTCTAGAGTCCGAGCCGAGCGAGGTCGGCGGTGCTGAGAAGGGTGAATTCGCCAAGGGGTGCCGCCTGCTCCCGCCGCGGATCGACCGCGGTCATGACGGCGGCGAGTTCGCGCAGGCTGCGGGCGGTGAACACGTCGTCCAGTCCCAGGGACCAGCCCTGGTCGGCAGCGGAACCCACCACGCGTACGGCGCTGAGCGAGTCCCCGCCGATGGCGAAGAAGTGGTCCAGGGCGCCGACCGGCCGGTCCGGCTTGAGCACCTCGGCCCAGATGGCCGCGAGCGTCCGTTCCTCGTCGGTGTCCGGAACCTCGTACGCCACCGTGTCGCCGCGCCACGGCTGCGGGTCGGGCAGGGCCCGCCGGTCGACCTTGCCGGTGGCGCCGAGCGGGAACGCGTCCATGACGACGATCAGCGAGGGGCACATGTAGTCGGGCAGGATGCCGCGCAGCCGCTCGGCGAGCACGGTGCCGTCCGCCGCGGCGCCCGGGCGGACGGTGGCGTAGCCGATCAGCTCCTTGCCACCGCCCGGATGTTCGTGGACCACGACGACGGCGTCGGTGACCTCGGGCTGGGCGGCCAACCGCTCCTCGATCTCGCCGAGTTCGATGCGCACGCCGCGGATCTTCACCTGGAAGTCGGTCCGTCCGAGGTACTCCAGGTCGCCGTCGGGAAGCCGCCGCACCAGGTCGCCGGTGCGGTAGAGGCGCGAGCCCGGGTGTTCCGGTCCGGCGAACGGGTCCGGGACGAACCGGTCGGCCGTCAGACCGGGCCGGCCGACATAGCCGGTGGCCAGTCCGATGCCGCCGATGTACAGCTCGCCGACGCCGCCGCGCGGGATCGCCCGCATGCGGTCGCGGTCGAGCACGTACAGCCGGATGTTGTCGATCGGACGGCCGATGGGGACGGCGGCGCCCGCCTCCGCCGGTGCGCAGCTGTGCCACGAGACGTCCACGGCGGCCTCGGTGGGGCCGTAGAGGTTCTCCAGTCGGGGTGGTGTCACCCCGGCGGTGGCCGTGACCTCGTAGAAGCGGTCACGCAGGCTGCCTTCGAGCGCCTCCCCGCTGCACACCACCAGCCGTACGGTCTCGGCGATGGTCCGCGCGCCCGGCTGCTCCAGCAGGGCGGCCAGCATGGGCGGCACGAAGTGCAGGGTGGTGACCCGTTCGCGGCGGATCTCCTCGATCAGGTATCCCGGGTCGCGGTGGCCGCCGGGACGGGCCATCACGATCCGGGCGCCGGCCAGCAGCGGCCAGAAGAACTCCCACACCGAGACGTCGAACGTGTAGGGGGTCTTCTGCAGGACGGTGTCGCAGGCGTCGAGCCGGTAGGTGTTCTGCATCCAGCGCAGCCGGTTGGCGATCGCCCGGTGCGGGACCAGAACGCCCTTGGGAGTCCCGGTGGAACCCGAGGTGAAGAGGCAGTACGCGGGCAGCTCGCCGTGCAGGGGCAGTTCCAGCGGCGGCTCGGGATCGGCCTCCAGGCCGACGACGAGGGTGTGCTCCCGGCCGTGCTCGTCGGGCACCCCTCCGGGACCGGTCAGCAGCGTCCGGACCCCGGCGGTGTCCATCATCAGCCGCAACCGCTCGGCAGGAGCCGCGGTGTCGAGCGGCAGGTATGCCGCGCCCGCCGCCATCGCGGCCAGGAGGGCGACGACCAGTTCCGCCGAGCGCTCCATGTGCACGGCGACCACGTCGCCGACACGGACTCCGCTCGCGCGCAGCCGATGGGCGTGCGCGTCGGCCAGCCCGAGCAGCTCGGCGTAGCTCAGGGTGCGCCCCGCGTAGCTGACAGCCGGTGCGTCCGGGGTGAGGGCGGCGGACCGGCGGATCCCGGTGAGCAGATCCTGGGCCTCGTCCGGGCCGGCCGCGGGTGTGGGCCCGGCCGCCGCGTCGAGTTCCGCGGCGCGTTCGGACGGGGGCAGTGCGTCGTACCGGGCGGCCGGGTCGGTGGTGTTCTCCAGCAGGTGGCAGATGTGGGCCAGGAGTCGGCGGGCGGTGGCCCGCTCGAACAGATCGGCGTTGTACTCCAGGGTCAGCTCGCAGTGCTCGCCGTCGAGACGGGTGATCAGGCTCAGCTCGGCCTTCGCGGTCGTCCGCGCGTCCGGCACCTCCTCGACCCGGACACCGGGCAGTTCGAGTGAGGCCGGTGCCGCCTGCTGCATCACCAGGGCCGCCTGGAACACGGGCGGGTGGCTCGCTGTGCGCGGCACGTCGAGTTCGGACAGCAGCCGTTCGAACGGTACGTCCGCTGCGGAGAGTCCGCGCCCGATCTCGGCCGCCGTCACCGCGACGAGGTCGTCGAGCAGTCCGCTCGCGGGCAGTCGCAGCCGCAGCGGGACGGTGTTGATGAAGCAGCCGATCAGCTCCTGCTGGCCGGACTCGGGGCGGTTGGCCACCGCCGTTCCGAGCACCAGCTCGCGGTCGCCGCCGCGGGCCGCGACCGCCGCCGCGTACGCCGCGGCGACCAGGGTGAACGGGGTGACTGCGCGGCGGCCCGCCTCGCGACGCAGACGCTGCGGCAGTCCCGCCGGGAGGGCGAGCACCTCGCGGTCGCCGCGATAGGTCTGGCGGTGACCGCGCGGGCGGTCGGTGGGCAGGCCGTAGCGCTCCGGGGCTCCGCGCAGGTGCTCGGCCGCCCTCGCCAGGCCGCCGTCCGCCTCCAGGGCCGCGGTGCGGGCTCGCTGCCACCGTGCGAACCCGGCGTAGTCCGACTCGGGCAGGGGCGGTTCGACCGCGCCCGGCTGTCCGCTGAAAGCGGCGTAGAGCGAGGACAGTTCGTCCTGCAGCACGGCGAGCGACCAGCCGTCGGCGGCGATGTGATGGACCATCAGCACCAGCGCGCAGTCGTCGGGCCCCAGTTCGGCGAGGGTGGCGCGCAGGACCCGGCCGGCCCGCAGGTCGAGCGGCCTGGTGAGCTCCTCCTGGACGAAGGCAGGGAGTTCGCCGGCTCCGGAGAGCTCGACCGTCCGGTAGTCGAAGACGTCCTGGGCCGGCTTGGGCAGGGCCCGCAACCGGTCGGCCGTGACCTCGAAGCCGGTGCGCAGCGGGGCGTGCCGCTCGACCAGGCGAAGGAGTGACCTGCGCAGCGACTCCCGGTCGAGGCCACCGCGAAGGCGGAAGCACCACGGGATGGTGTAGACGCCCGGCTCGCTGCCGGTCATCTCCTCCAGGAAGAACATCCGCTCCTGGGTGAGGCCGGCCGGATAGGGGGCGTCCTGCACCGTGGTGCCGACCGGCGGCAGCGTTTCGGGGTTGCGCACCATGACACGGGCCGCGATCACCGCGGGCGTCGCCCGGTCCAGGACGACGGCGGCGGGAACCCGGACACCGAAGTGCTTCCCGAGCCGTGCGGCCATGCGCATGGCGAGCAGCGAATGGCCGCCGAGCGCCAGGAACTCGTCGTGCACGCTGATCCGCCGCACCCCGAGGACCTGCTCGAAGATGTCCACCACGGCCGCCTCCTCAGCGGTGCGCGGCGCGACGATCTCGGAGTGCGCCCGGCCCGCGGAGGGCTGCGGCAGGGACCTCTTGTCCACCTTGCCGTTGGGCAGCAGCGGCAGCCGGTCCAGCGCCACCAGCCGGGCGGGGACGAAGGCCGCAGGCAGCAGGGAGGCGACGTGTCGCAGTACCGCGGCCTCGTCCAACGGTGTGCCGGCGCGCGTCACCGCATAGCCGATCAGTCCATGGCCGTCGTCGCGCTTGAGCACGGCGGCCTGCTCGATGTCCGGGTGGGCCCGCAGGACGGCGGTGACCTCCGCAGGCTGCACACGCACCCCGTGGACCTTCAGCTCGTCGTCGGCGCGGCCGAGGATGTCCAGCAGCCCGTCGGCCCGGAGGCGGCCGAGGTCACCCGTCCGGTAGAGGAGATCGGCCTCGTCGGCACGGAACGGATTGGGCGTGAAGCGGTCCGCCGCGTCCCGACCGGACGCCCCGAGATAGCCGAGCGAGCGGTGCGGCGTGCGGATGGTGATCTCGCCGGTCTCGCCGATCCCCGCGGGCCTGCCGGTGGAGCCGAGGACGACCACCTGGGTCTCCGGCAGCGGCCGGCCGATCGGCTGCACCCCGTCCGACGGCTCGGCGGGGATCTCGTACCAGCATTTCGCGAGCGTGGTCTCGGTCGGCCCGTAGAGGTTGACGACACGGGCCTGTCCGCCCAGGTGTTCGCGCCAGCGGCGGACAGCCTGACCGCTGAGCGGCTCCCCGGCGAAGAGCACGGCGCGCAGGGCGCGGGGCCGGGGGGCTGCGTCCGGGTCCTCGACGTGCTCGGCGACGAGCAGGTCGGCGAGGCTCGGAGTGATGTGCAGCGTGGTCACACCGCCGCGCTCCAGCCAGCGCAGGGTGGCGGCGGGGTCCTCCAGATCGCCGGGTTCGGGTACGACCAGCGTGGCACCGGAGACCAGGGGCAGGAACAGGTCGCGCAGGACCACGTCGAAGCCGGTGTTGGTACGCCAGCCGACCCGGTCGCCGGGGCCGGTCGCGAGCAGGTCGCGCTCCCAGGCGAGGAAGTGGGCGAGTCCGCCGTGCCGGCCGAGCACACCCTTGGGAGTGCCGGTGGAACCGGAGGTGAAGAAGACGTACGCCGGATCGTCGGTGCCGGGCATGGGGACGTCGCAGGGGCCGCCCCCGGCGGCGAGCAGCGCGTCCGGGCTGATCGCGGCGCCCTCGGTCTCGCCGATCACGAACGCGGGGCGGGCGGTCTCGAGGATCGCGTCCTGACGCGCCCGCGGCAGGCCCGGCTGGACGAACAGCAGGACTCCGCCGGCGCGCAGGACGGCCAGGGCCGCGAGGACGGTCCGGGTGCTGTGGCCGCCCTCCAGCCCGACGACCTGGCCGGGACGCAGCCCCAGGCCGAGGAGCCGGGCCGCGCCCGCCTCGGCCACGGCGGTCAGCTCGGCGTAGCTCAGGTCGCCTTCCGGCGCCTGGATCGCGGTGGACTCCGGGTGGCGGGCAGCCGCCTCCCACACCTGTTCGACGACCGACGTCCGAGGGGCGGCGGACAGTGGTTCGGTGAGGGTGCGGGTGGCGCGGTCGGCTCCGTCCAGGGTGAGTTCGGCCAGCGGCAGGTCCGGGGTGACGACGGCTTGCCGCAGCAGTCCGGTCATCGAGGCGGCGAACGAGGCCGCGTCCGCCGGGGTGAGGGCTGCCGTGCGATGGAGGAACTCCAGGCGCAGCCCGCCGTCCTGCGGCCAGCCGTAGACGCACAGGTCCGTACGAGCCCGTACCGGAGTCTCCTCCCAGCTCAGCCGGCTCGTCGTACAGCCGGGCAGGCTCAACTCGGCACGCTCTTGGGAAAAGATGTTCAGCATCACATTGGTGTGCGCCTCGCCGCCGCGCTCCGCCCAGCGTGCGCGCAGCACTTCGGCGGGCACGTCATGGTCCCCGTAGGCGTCCAGGGCCAGGTCACGGACCTGGCCGAGCAGCTCGGCGAAGCTCTGCCGGGGATCGGCCGAAGCCGTGACGTACAGGCTGTTGAGGCAGGGGCCGATCAGCCGGCGGCTCCAGGCCTCCGCCCGGTTCGCGTTCGGCAGCAGCACGCTGCAGCTCTGCTGGTCGCCCCAGCGGGCCGCCGTGGCGACCAGTGCGGCCAGCAGCACCATCACCTCGGATGCGCCGTGGTCATGAGCGAACCGCTTCAGCCGGGAGAGTTCCCCGGCGTCGAGCCGCTCATGGTGGCGGGCCGCTTCCGAGGGGTCCTGGCCGGCCCGGCCGCCGTCGGCCGAGCCGGCCAGTGCCACGCTCCGCGGTACGGGCAGCCGGGCGGCGAGCTCGGACACCCGGGCGGACTGGTCGGCGCGGGCGAAGCGTTCCCGCTGCTCCCGGGCGAAGCGCCGATACGTCTCCGGGACCGGCGGCAGCGCCTCGCCCTCCGTCACATGGCGGTAGCACGCGTCGAGTTCGGCGAAGAGGGATTCCTCCGAGCCTCCGTCGAACACCAGGTGGCTGACGACGAGGGACAACAGGGTGTCGCCCTCCCCCGCCGGGGCCCAGACATGCGCCCGGATCAGCGGGGAGTCACCGGGGAAGGCACGCAGCGACTCCTGCGACACCTCGAGCAGCGCCTGCTGCTCCTCGAGGCCGCGAGTGATGTGCAACGGGATGTCGGCCGGCCGGAAGTCCTCGGACATCAGCAGGATTCCGGCGTCCTCGTCCCAGGCGCAGCGAGACAGCAGCACCGGGTTGCGCTCGGCGACCAGGCGCAGGGCGGCGCCCAGTGCGTCGAGGTCGGGGCGGCCGGCGATCCGCCAGGCCATGGGGATGTTGTTGGCCGTCGGCCCCGCGCCGAACTGCTCCAGCAGCCACAGCCCTTCCTGGGCGTACGAGGCGGCGACCACCTTCGTGGTGACGCTTGTTGCGGGCATGAGTGTGTACTCCGATACGAGGTGAGTCAGCGTTCGACGCTGGTGAGGTTGACCAGTACTGGACCGCTCAGGACGTGGGCGGTGGGAGCACCGGGCCGCCGGGTACTCGCCGGTGTCGGCCGCGAGGGAGGTGCGGGTGCCGGCCGGCGATCAGCCGTCCTGCGCCGACCTGGCCGCGAGCACAGGGGTCTGACCGACGGGCTCGGCCGCGGCCTGGGCAGCGGACCCGGCCGGTGTCTCGGACTCGGCCGGTGTGCCGGACTCGGGCCCGGCCGGCGTCTCGGGCTCTCGCTTGTTGACGACCGCGTTGCGCACCAGACCGAGCGTGAGCAGGCCGGGCGCGCCCGCGGCCACGGCCATGGCCAGCACGACGACGGTGTAGTGGTCGCCGGCCAGCAGCGGGCCCGCCACGATCGCCCCGAGCGGGTACGCGCTGTGCATCAGCGTGCGCATCAGGGTCATGGTCCGGCCGCGGAGTACCTCCGGAGTGCGCTGGTACCGGACGCTCTGCGAGGAGACCGTCATGAGCATCGCGGGCAGGCCGCAGACGACCTGGCCGACGAGGATGAGCACCGGGTTCGCTCCGAGAAGCAGCAGCAGGCCGCTGCCGGAGATCACCTGGAGCAGACCGATCCGGAGCATCGGGCGGACGGCGGGCTTGATCGCTCCGGCGATCAGCGAGCCGATCATCTCGGCACCGGCGAGTCCGCCGACGAGCACGCCGAGCATGGTGGCACCGCCCGGGAGACGCTCATGGGCCAGCCACGGCTGAGCGACGATCAGCATGCCCATCGCCACGTTGAAGATGGTGAAGGTGATGGTGATCACCAGCATCACCCGGTCCCGGACCACGAACGCGACGACCGGACGCCAGGAGCTCCGCTCGGTGGAGACCCCGTTCCGGTCGCCGGTGGTCTCCGCACCGGCTCCGGGACGGTCCAGCCGGGCCTTCAGGCTGAGCACGAGCCCTGCGAACACCAAGTAGCTCACGCAGTCCAGGGCGAGCACCCAGTACCCGCCGATGAGCGGGATCAGCAGACCGCCGAGCGCGGGGCCGAGCATGCCGGCCGCGCCGTAGGCGACCGCCTCGAGGGCGATCGCGGTGGGGAGCTGCTTCTTGGGCACCAGATCGGGCAGGACAGCGGGGATGATGCCGATCGGGATGATCTTGAACAGTCCGAAGACCGCCGCGACGACATAGAGGTGCCACGGGTCGAGGACATCGGTGACGTACAGCAGCGGGACGGCGAGCATGGCCGCTCCGCGCACCAGGGAGTCGAACACCAGCAGTTTGCGCCGGGAGAAACGGTCCACGACCTTGCCGGCCAGGAGGCCGCCGAGCAGTACGGGGGCGGAGTAACAGACGCCGAGTACGCCCAGGGTCCCGGCGCCGCCGGTCGACACGGCGATCCACGCGAGGGCCGTCCAGGTCGCGCCGTCACCGAGCAGGCTGATGACCGCGCCGAACCAGAGCTTGCGGTAGTCGGGAATGCGGAGGACGGAAGCATAGACGCGCATGCCGTTCACACCGTTGCCTTTCCGTCTTCGGCGCGGGCCACGGCGACCGAGATCGAACGCTGGAACAGATCGGCGAGGCCGATCGACAGACCGTACTCACGGGCGATCCTCGTCTTGAGTTCGATCGCCATCATGGAGTGGCCACCGAGTTCGAGGAAATTGTCGGCACCGGTGATGTGCGGATCTCCCAGCTCCTCACCGATCCAGTCGAGGATCCGCTGCCTCACTTCGTCCCGGGTCGATGTCGGCACTCTTTCACTCACTTCTCGAACTCCATTTCCTTGGCCACGCTTTGGCTGTCCGTCTTTCCGTTCACCGTCAGCGGCAGTTGCTCGAACCACCGGAAACGGGTCGGGAGCATGTACTGCGGAACACGCTTGCGAAGCTCGGCCCGGAGGGCGCGAAGCTCGACCTGCTGTCCCGAGCGGGTGGTGTATCCGCAGGCGAGGATCGGGTTCTCGGCGCCGCCGACGACCACGGCGGACGCTTCGGTGATGTCCGGTACGGCGGCGACGGCCGCCTCCACCTCGCCGAGCTCGATCCGGTGGCCCCGGATCTTCACCTGCCGGTCGGCACGACCGAGGTAGACGAGCTGCCCGTTGCGCGTCTCCACGAGATCCCCGGTCCGGTAGAAGAGCGTCCCGTCGACGAGGCCGAGCGGGTCGGGCCCGAACCGCTCGGCCGTGGTCTCCGGGCGGTCCAGATACCCGGCCGCCACCTGGGGGCCGGACACCACGAGTTGGCCTCGCTCACCGCTCTCCCCCGCTTCGTCCACGACGCGTGCGGTGAACCCCGGCAGCGGCCGGCCGATGACCGAGTCGTCGAGGAGCAGGTCCTGCCCGGTGAGCCGGTGGTACGTGGTGTGGACGGTGGCTTCGGTGAGCCCGTACATGTTGATCAGTTGCGGCCGGTCGAGGCCGAACCGGTCCGCCCAGGTACGCAGAGCGGGCATGGAGAGCCGCTCACCGCCGAACACCACGTACCGCAACGGGACGCCGCCGCCGGCGGGCACCTTCTCCATGAGGACACGGGCCATCACCGAGAACGCGGTGGGAGTCTGGTTGAGCACCGTCACGCCGCGGTCCAGCAGCAGTTCGGCACAGGCCTCGGGCGAGAGCTTGGTCCACCGGTCGACGATCACCAGTCGGCCGCCGTGCAGGAGCGGCCCCCACAGTTCCCAGACGGAGAAGTCGAAGGCGATGGAGTGGTAGAGCAGCCACACGTCTTCGGCACCGAAGTCGAACAGTTCGGCTGCGGCCGCGAAGAGAGCCAGGACGTTGCGGTGCGTTATCGGCACACCCTTGGGCCTGCCCGTGGTCCCCGAGGTGTAGATGACGTAGCAGTACGCGCCTGGATCCGGTCGAGCCCCCGACCACTCCTCCGCGCCGGTGTCCCAGGCCGCCTGCCGGACCTCGTCGCTCGTGATCGAACACACGCCGGCCGACCCGTCGACCACGTCGCCGACCACGGCCCGCGGACCGCTGTCGTCGAGAATGAGCCGGTTGCGCACCGGCGGGTTCTGCACATCGAGCGGCACATACGCGGCACCGCAGCGCAGAATCGCCAGTACCGTGACGACCATTTCGACGGAGGGCTCCATACAGAACGCCACGAGGTCACCGGGCCGCACTCCGGCGCGTTTCTTCAGCAGGGCCGCCACCCGTCGGGATGCGGCGGCGAGTTCGGCATAGGAGGCTCGGTCGCCGCCGAACTCGACGGCCGTTCCGTCGGGCCGGCCGGCGGCCATCTCGTCGAATGCCTCGACCAGGGTGAAATCTGCGAAATTCATGACACGTAAGTCCGCCTTGGGAATCGGTGGGCCGGTGGTCGGCGCAGCGGGCAGCAGCAATGCGACAGCGGTGAGGAAAGGCGAGGAAAGCGGGAATCTCTTCCGCAGGACCGGGGGACGAGCGGCCCCCGGGAAGTCAGTTCAGGCCGTCGTCGAACGGCCGACGCCACAGCAATGCGTCCATCGCACTCACGATCAGATCGGCACTGGCGCGGTCCAGTCGCCAACGACGGAGGCTCGGATCGGAGGCAAGAGCCCGGCAGAGGATCACGCGAGCTTCGAACTCTGCGACTTCCAGGGTCGGAGCCGTCATGTAGAGGACGAGCGCGGCGCCGAGCGGGTCCGGCCGCATCCAGTGGTGCTGAAGGCCTGAATCGCCGCACTCGGTCGCTTCACGAAGTCGGCCGGCGATCCGGTCCAGGTCCGAAGGCCGGGCCTTCGGCTGAGAACTCACCAGTCGTGCTGTGATCACATACAACGGAGTCCGTCCATCATCGAGCCGAGCGCCTGGCAGGTCTGCCGCGAGGTACCTACCCCCAGATGTTGTCGCCGCCCGTGGACTCGGTGACCTGCGCGGCGTCCGCCTGTACGGTGACCGCCGGCGTCGCCGCCGCAGAGACGGCGACGCCCATCGAGGCGGCCATGACGACGAGAACGACGGCGGCGGAACGGGCGATGAGATTCACGTTGATCGACTCCCCGGTCGGTCGGCTTCCCCGGCGCGGCCGCCGGGCTCTGGAGATGAGTCTGCTGATGCCGGCGGCCGGGGAGAAGACATTCGAGGTAGCCCAAACGGGCCGCGTCCTAATGCGGAGCCGAGACAGCCCGCGACCCGGATGCGTGTGGCGACCGTGTCCTGCGTGGTGCCTGGCGCTGTTCCGGGCCCGGCCCGGCCCGGTCAGGTCAGGTCAGGTCAGGTCCCGAACCGCGCCGGGTCCTCAGAACAGCGCGCTGTACGCGTTCAGTGCCGGCTGCCCGCCCAGGTGCGCGTACAGCACGGTGGAGTCGCGGCCGATCTCGCCGCGTGCGACCAGGTCGACGAGTCCGGCCATCGACTTCCCCTCGTAGACGGGGTCGGTGACCATGCCCTCGGTGCGCGCGGCGAGCCGCATCGCCGCCAGGGTCGTCTCGTCCGGGACGCCGTAGACGCCGGCGTGGTACCGCTCGTCCAGCTCGATGTCCTCGACGGTCAACTCGCGCTGGAGTCCGATGAGTTGTCCGGTGCGGTGCGCGATGCGGGCGATCTGCCCGCGGGTCTCGGTCGGCTTCGCCGAGGCGTCGATCCCGATGACGCGCCGGGACCGCGCGCCCGCCTCCTCCAGCGCGGCGAACCCGGCGACCATGCCGGCCTGGGTCGACCCGGTCACCGAACAGACGATCACGGTGTCGAAGAAAACGCCCGACTCCCGCTCCTGCTCGGCGACTTCGTAGGCCCACCCGGCGAAGCCCAGGCCGCCGAGCGGATGGTCGGAGGCCCCGGCGGGGATGGCGTACGGCTTCCCGCCCGACTCCTCGACCTCCCTGAGCGCCAGCTCCCAGCTCTCCTTGAAGCCGATCCCGAACCCGGCCCGGACCAGGCGCACATCGGCCCCGGCCAGCCGGCTGATGAGGATGTTGCCGACCTTGTCGTACACGGAGTCGGGCCACTCCACCCAGCTCTCCTGCACCAGTACGCACTTCAGTCCGGCGCGGGCGGCGACGGCCGCGACCTGACGGGTGTGGTTGGACTGCACCCCGCCGATCGACACGAGTGTGTCGCAGCCCTGCGCGAGGGCGTCGGCGACCAGGTACTCCAGTTTGCGGGTCTTGTTCCCGCCGTACGCGATCCCGGAGTTGCAGTCCTCCCGCTTCGCCCAGAGGGCGGCTCCGCCGAGGTGGGCGGTGAGCCGTTCCATCGGGTGCACCGGGGAGGGCCCGAAGAGGAGGGGGTAACGCGCGTACGAGGAGAGGGACATGGGGCCTCCTGGAGCAATGGGTCGAGCGGGTCGAGCGGGTCGCCCGGAGCAGGGGGTCGGTCGGTCACTCGGTTCTCGGGTTGCTCGGCCGCCCTGCTACTCAGCCGCCAGGTCGTCGGAGTCGGCGAGGTCCGCGAGGGTGCGCCAGATCTCCGCCGTGACGCGGACCGCCTCGGCCACGTCACCGTCGGCGCAGGCCTCGATCAGCCGGCCGTGCAGTCCGGCCGAACGGCAGGTGCCGCCCTCGCCGAAGCGCCGTCGCTCCAGCCGCCGGATGAGCGGGGTGTAGCGGGCGATGGTGGCGGCGGCCGCGCGGTTGCCGGCGGCCCGGACGAGGACGTCGTGCAGCGCGTCGTCGGCGCGCAGGGCGGCGTCCACGTCCCCGGCCCGTACGGCGGCCGCGAACCGCTCGTTGGCCGCGCGCATCCCCTCGACGTCCGCGGCGAACAGCCGGGGCACCGCCACCCGGGTGGCCAGCTCGTGCATCGCGCCGACCACGGCCGCCGCGTCCCGTACGTCGGCGGCCACCACCGAGGTCACCCGCGTGTAGCTCTGCGGCTTGCTCTCCAGCAGCCCCTCGTCGACCAGCCGGGCGAACGCCTCCCGCACCGGCGCCCGTGACAGCCCGAGCCGCTCGGCGAGATCGGCGTCGCGCACGACCGCGCCGGGGGCGATGTCCCCGGCCACGATGGCGTCCCGGATCGCCGCGTAGGCGCGGTCCCTGAGCAGAGTGCGTGGCACAGCCTCCATGAACTGAAATGTTAGATATCAGTCCGCCGGGCACGCAAGGCTCCGCCGGGGCCGGGAAAATAGACGACCGGTCATACACTCGGCCTCATGGGACGGACCAGCGAGGCCCGCGAGAAGATCCTCAGCGCCGCGCGGTCACTGATCGAGCTGCGCGGCTACTCCGCGCTGGGTGTGGCCGAGATCTGCAAGACGGCCGCGGTACCCAAGGGCAGCTTCTACTACTTCTTCGCGTCCAAGGAAGCTCTCGCCCTGACCGTCGTCGACGAGCAGTGGGCCGGGCAGCGGCGCGCGTGGGAGCGGGTGCTGCGCGGTCAGACGGCACCGCTGTCCCGGCTGCGCCTGCTGTTCGAGGAGACCGAGGCCGGGCAGCGCGCGGGACAGCAGAGCTGCGGCACCGTGGCGGGGTGCCTGTTCGGGAACCTCACCCTGGAGCTGAGCAATCACACCGAGGCCGTCCGCGACCGACTCCAGGGGATCTTCGAGGCGCAGGTCGAGATGGTCGAGTCGGTCGTCGCCGAGGCCCTCGGGCGCGGCGAGGTCTCCGTGACCGACACCCGGGCGGCCGCCCGTGCCGTGGTCGCGCAGCTCGAAGGGCAGGTCATGTTCGCCAAGCTCTACAACGACACGGACCGGCTCGGCCCCCTGTGGGCGAACTGCCTGGCACTGCTGGGCGCTTCCGCGCCGCGGGTCGACGCGGCCGGCGGGGCCGGCGCCTGACGGAACCTCCGGGTGCGGGGCGACCCGTGCCGAACAAGGCCGGCACCGCCGTGCCAGGCGCGGTCACGGCGTGCCGTCGGCGCGGTCCGGGCCCGGGTCGTTGGGGTGGGGCTGGAGCGCGGTGACGGTGAGGGTCATCCACGGGCGCAGCGGCAGCGTCCCGAGCACCTTCTCGTGGAGTTCCGCCTCGTCGGCGGCGCGCCAGACACCGATGCTGCGCAGTTCGCCCACCGGCCGCCACAGCCGGGCCAGCCGACCGGAGGCGGCCAGTTCGCGGGCTCGGACGGCTTCGGCGGCGCGCCGTTCGTCGATCTCGTCCTGCCCGGTGCCCTCGGGCACGGTCGTGGTGATCTCGACCAGGAACTCTCGCATGGTCCCGCTCCGCTCGGTGAGGATCGATCGTGGCGGATCACGGCGGCCGGACGCCGTCGCGCTCGCCCACCTCCATCCTCCGCCCGCCGCCGCGCGGTCGACCACGTCCGCCTTTCTCGCTGCTGAGAGGAACAGCCTCCTACCGGCCCGCCCTCGGACGTAGCATGGCGGGCGTGGAGCTGCGCCAGCTGCGGTATTTCGTCGCGGTCGCCGAGGAACTGAACTTCGGACGGGCCGCCGCGCGGCTTCTGATCGCCGGGCCGTCCCTGTCCCAGCAGATCAAGGCGCTCGAGCGCGACCTCGGGGTCCGTCTGTTCGACCGCGACCGCCGGTCGGTCTCGCTCACCCCGGCCGGCGCCGACCTGCTCCCGCACTCGCGCGCCCTGCTGGAGCGGGCCGACGACCTCCGCGGCCGAGCCCGCCGGCTGTCCGGTTCGCAGCCGGTACGCCTCGGGTACGTCAACTGGCTCCCGGCGGACCTGACCCGGCGCACCGCCGCGGTGGCCCAGGTCCATGTCGACGCGTGGGTCGCGCCCTCGCACACCCAGGCCGCCCGGGTGGCCGACGGCAGCCTCGACCTCGCCGTGTGCTGGGTACGGAACGAGGACCTGAAGCGGCACGGACTGCGGGCCCGGCTCCTCGGCGCCGACCGGCTGTACGCCGTCGCCAGGAGCACCGACACAGGCGAACCATCCACCGCAACCGCCACACCCGCCGTGTCCGTCGGGGACACCGACGTCCTGATCGACGACGACGTCACCTCCTGGGCGTCCTGGAACGCGTACGCCGAAGAGCTGACGCGGGCCACCGGGGCCCGGGCCGTGCGCATCTCCGACGGTGCCGTGACCGGTCCCGCCTTCTTCGACCACGTCCGCCGTTGTAGCCGTCCCGTCCTCAACTCGCCCAAGGGGCAGACGACTTTGCTGCCGCCCGACCTGGTCCGCCGCGAGGTCGTCGCGCCGAAGGTGTACTGGACCTGGTCCCTGGTGCGGCGCGAGTCCGAGGAGCGTGCGGGGGTCCTGGGCGTGGTCGACGCGCTCTGCGACGGCGTCGGTGCCGACGGCCTCGGGATCCACGCCCCGGACGCCTGGCTGCCCGCCGACGACCCGTACGCAATCCCCCGCTGACCTGCGCCGACCTGTACTGACCTGCCCTGGGAGCCTGTGCCTCCCAGGCCGGAGGAAACAGGTCCCGGGCAGGACCCGCCCGCCCTTTGACGCCGACCGACGACCGGCCTACGTTCTCAATAGTCGACCGGTCGGCTAGCACCGGTCATCGCGTCCCCCTCGGAGAAGATCACCATGAGCGTTCAGCAGCAGAAGGTCGCCGTCGTCACCGGCGCGTCGCAGGGCATCGGCGCCGGGCTGGTCGACGCCTACCGCAAGCTCGGCCACGCCGTCGTCGCCACCTCACGCACCATCGCCCCCGCCGACGACCTCGACCTCGTCACCGTCCAGGGCGACATCGCCGACCCCGCCACCGCCGAACGCGTCGTCGCTGCGGCCGTGGAACGGTTCGGCCGGATCGACACGCTGGTCAACAACGCGGGCGTGTTCGTCGCGAAGCCCTTCACCGAGTACACCCCGGACGACTACGCCACCGTGACCGGCGTGAACCTGGCCGGGTTCTTCCACCTCACCCAGCTCGCCGTCGAGCGGATGCTGGCCCAGGGCGGCGGCCACATCGTCAACATCACCACCAGTTTGGTCGACAACGCCGACGCCGACGTGCCCTCCGTGCTGGCCTCGCTGACCAAGGGCGGTCTGCAGTCCGCCACCAAGTCCCTCGCCATCGAGTACGCCACCCGGGGCATCCGGGCCAACGCCGTCTCACCGGGGACCATCAAGACGCCGATGCACGCCGAGGAGACGCACGACTTCCTCGCCGCCCTGCACCCCGTCGGCCGGATGGGCGAGCAGAGCGACATCGTCGACGCGGTCGTCTACTTGGAGAACGCCCCGTTCGTCACCGGCGAGATCCTCCACGTCGACGGCGGCATGAGTGCCGGCCACTGACCGGCGGACAGGAGCACAGCGATGAGCAGCGCCACGACGGACGACGAAGCGATCCTGCGCGGCGTCCTGGACCGGTGGAAGGCCGCGGTCGACGCGCACGAACCCGAGCGGGTCGCCGCCCTCTTCACCGAGGACGCGATCTTCCAGGGGCTGCACCCCTACAGCACGGGAAGGCCGGGAGTCGCGGACTACTACGACTCCCAGCCCCTCGGCATGACGGCCGACTACAGGTTTCTCGAGACCAGGCGCCTCGCCGACGACCTCGTCCTCGGCTACCTGGACGTGGAGTTCTCGTTTACCGACCGGCCCACGATCGCCGTGTACCTCGGTGTTCTGCTCAGGCGCGAGGACGAGGACTGGCACATCGGCCACTACCAGGTCTCACGGCTGGGCTAGCCCTCGCCGGCGCTCAGGCCGCCCACGGCCACCGGGTGTCGTCGGCGGCCTCGAGCAGCGGCACCATCCGGAAGGCCGCGTCCGACAGCCCGCCGAAGGTGTGCCGGTTCCCCTTGCCGGACGGGCCGTGGCCCGCGCGGTGGCCGGCCAGGTTCCAGGTGTAGACCGGCACGTTCGCCGGAACCTGGTCGGTCGGGTCGCCGTGGCGGCTCGCCGTGTACTGCTCGTCGGTGACGATCAGCACCCGGTCGTGGCCGCGGTAGTGCCGGCGCACGGCCTCGGTGGTGTCCGTACCACCGAGGTCTCCGAAGCGCTCCAGAATCTTCAGCATCGACTCCTCCTCACGGAACTTGATCGTGTTGCTGCTGGTGCCGAACTCGACGAGGTCGGCGTCGGCCGCCCGCAGCGCGAGCGCCGTGCCGAAGATCGCCGCCGCGTCGGCCCGGTTGAGCTCCGAACGGTCCGACAGCCGTGCGTAGAACATCGAGCCGGACCGGTCGACGAGCACCAGCGTCCGGCCGGGCAGCGCGGGCACATTGGCCAGCGAGTGGCCGAGCGCCCGCTCCAGCGGGTAGGCCCAGCGCAGCGACGGCGCGTGCTGGTACGCGGCGAGGTACCGGAAGGGGAACTGCCGCGAGCGCGCGACCTCCGCCGGGTCGCTGATCTTCGCCGCCACCCGCGCGGCGACCTCGTCGGAGACTCCCGCCTCGTCGAAGTTGCGCAGGTTGCGCGTCAGAGCCATCGCCCCCATGGTCGGGATGACCGCCTCCCAGGCCGCCTTGTCCATCGGCCCCTGGAGCCAGCCCGCCAGCGCCTCCCAGGTCATGCCCGCCTCGGCAAGGCGTCGCGCGCCGCCCGCTCCGGTCACGACCCTGCGCCGCTTGGCGGGCCGCAGCGCCATCAGGTCGCGGTGCGCCGTGAGCACGGGCAGCGACTTGGGCACGACGGCCGTGTCGGGGTTGTGCCGGCGGTCGAGGGCGTACCGGAACAGCTCGCCCTGCCACGGCTTGGCCGGATCCGGCGCGGCGTGCACCAGGTTGAGGATGTCGCCGAAGCGGTAGCCCTTCGAGGCCGTGTCGTACTTCAGCAGCGACTTGCCGCTGTAGAGCCGCCGTACGGCGTCGGCGATCCCGCGCTTGACGGGCTTGGGGATGCTGCGGCCGTACGTCGCCGTCCAGTACGCGAGCAGTTCGCCGGGCTCGTCCGGCCGCTGCAGCACGCAGTCCACGACCTGCCGGTTCGAGGGGCCGTCGGTGGCGCCCGCCGTCAGACGCGCGTGCACGTACTCGGCGGCGCCCACGATCGCGGCGGTGCGGATGTTGCCCTCGCCGCGCAGCCAGCCCAGCAGGCCGGCCGTCCAGGACGGATCGGTGACGGCGAGTTCGCGCACCAGCTCGGCGAAGCGGTCGTCACGGGCGGCGCCGGTCTCGTAGAAGGTCTGCTGGGAGACGAAGTTGGCGATCGCCAGCAGGAACAGCTCGGAGCGGGCGTCCCGCTCACGGCCTCGGCCGCCCTGGTGGGTACGGAGCACCCGGCCCGTGGTCGTCACGGGCGATACAGGCGATACAGGCTGCGGATTACGGGCACGGAAATTGAAGCGCGCCATGGTGAATTCCCCCGAATTCATTGTTCATTCAGTCGTCCATCGGGAGAGGCGCAGCAAAAGGAAGGTGCCCGAGATCAGGGGTCGGCGACGGACTTAGCCAGATGCTCTACCGACTGAGCTACACCGACCTGAAGCCGATGACGGGACTCGAACCCGCGACCGTCCGATCCAATGAAGTAACCGTTGCCTGCGCACCGGGCACCCACCACATGCTGCGCCTCCCGAGATAAAGTCGGCGGCGGCCGGAATTTCTGTTGCAAAGAAGTAGCCGCAGCCCGCGCACCGGGAGGTGCTGTGAAATTGTGGTGTCCAGAGATCGAAGCCGGCGGAACCGACAAGGTGCTCTAACCCCTGAGCTACACCGGCGCGTTGTGCCGGTGGCGGGACTCGAACCCGCGGCCGCCCCATTATCAGTGGAAGTAGGTCCTGCCTTCGCACCTGGACGTGCACCACTTTAGGAGGGCGGCCGCGGATCGAGCGAGTGAATTAACTACCGCTCGGTGCTCACCGCTTCTGGCGCTTCCACGGCCCCGTGATCGCGAGCATGATGCCCGGGGTCTGGATGTTGGCGAACAGGGTGTGGCCGTCGGGCGAGAAGGTGACGCCGGTGAACTCGCTGTATTCCGGCTCGTCCGCGGTGCCGATGTTCAGCTCGTTGCGGGCGATGGGGTAGGTGCGGCCGCTGTCGGTGGCGCCGAACAGGTGCTGGACGCCCTCGCCGTCCTCGGCGATGACGAGACCGCCGTACGGGGAGACGGTGATGTTGTCGGGGCCGTCGAGGGCGCCGTCGACGGACGGGTCGGGGTTCACGCCGAGCAGCACCTTCAGGGTCAGGGTGCGGCGCTTGGGGTCGTAGAACCAGACGGCGCCGTCGTGCTGGACGGGGCTCTCGTCACGGGCGTAGGAGGAGACGATGTAGGTGCCGCCGTCGCCCCACCACATGCCCTCCAGCTTGCGGGCGCGGGTGACCTGGCCGTCGGTGAACTGCTTGCGGACGGGCACCGACCTGGCGTCGCGGTCGGGGACGTCGATCCAGTCGACGCCGTAGACCGTGCCGATCTTCGTGGCGCGGGAGAGGTCGTCGACGAACTTGCCGCCGGAGTCGAAGCACTTGAAGGCCTGGAGGACGCCGGCGTCGTCGGCGAGGGTGCGCAGCTTGCCGCGGCCGTGGCGGAAGCCCGTCGGCGGGGTCCAGCGGAAGAGCAGGCCGTTCGGTCCCGAGGCGTCCTCGGTGAGGTAGGCGTGGCCGCGCTTGGGGTCGATGACGACGGCCTCGTGGGCGTACCGGCCGAACGCCTTGATCGGCTTGGGGTCGCGGTTGGCGCGGCGGTCCTCGGGGTCGACCTCGAAGATGTAGCCGTGGTCCTTGGTCATGCCGTTCTGGCCGGCCTTGTCCTCGGTCTCCTCGCCGGTCAGCCAGGTGTCCCAAGGCGTGGTGCCGCCCGCGCAGTTGGTGGAGGTGCCGGCGATGCCGACCCACTCGGCGACATGGCCGCCGGGGCGCACCTCGACGACGGTGCAGCCGCCGGCCGCCGCCGGGTCGTAGACCAGGCCCTCGGTGAGCGGGACCGGGTACGGCCAGCTCGCGCGCGGGCCCTTCAGCTCGTGGTTGTTGACGAGCAGGGTCGCGCCGCGCGGGCCGCAGAAGGTGGCGGTGCCGTCGTGGTTGGAGGGGGTGATCTCACCGGACTCCAGCTTGGTCCTGCCGCTGTAGGTGATGACGCGGTACTTGAACCCGGCGGGCAGCGCGAGGATGCCGTCGGGGTCGGGCAGCAGCGGTCCGTAGCCGACCCCGTGGTGCCCGGCCGCCGACGCCTGTTTCGCGTCCGCGGTGTCCGCGGCGGACTCGGTCTCCGTGGACGCGAGGGCGTTCGGCGCGGTGGCGAGGGCGCCTACGCTGCCCGCCAGCGCGACCCCGGCACCGGTGATCGCGGATTGTCTGGCGAAGTCCCTGCGGGTGAGCGACATGATGTCTCCTGAGACGCGGTGAGAGTGCCGTGGAGGGTGGCGGACCTCGGTTCGGCGTCACCGTCCCGCCCGTGCCTGAACGGGAGTTGAACGGGGGGCGACTTCAGGGGACCCCGTTCCATGAATCCGTACGGATCCGGCCACGGGAGCCCCAAGGCGTCCGCGCCGCGGGAGAGTCATCCGCCCTGCTGCGACCTCGCCTTGAACGCGGCCTTGCGTGCTTCCTTCGCGATGCGCTTGTCCGGATGCAGACGCCCCATCGCCTCCAGGACGTCCGGGGTCGCCGGGTGGTCGACCCGCCAGGCCGCCGAGAAGAATCCGCTGTGCTGCTGGGCCAGCCCCTCGACGAGGGCCTGGAGCTCCTCGGAGTTGCCCTCGGCGGCGAGCTGCGCCGCCACCGTGTCGATGGTGAGCCAGAAGACCAGGTCCTCGGAGGGCGCCGGTACGTCCGTCGCGCCGAGCTCGCTGAGCCAGACGCGGGCGAGGCCGCCGAGTTCGGCGTCGTCGAGGACCTCGCGGACGGCGGGTTCGGCCTGGCCGCCGACGAGCGAGAGAGCCTGCTGGCAGCGCAGTCGGCGCAGCGGGGCGCCGGCGTCCGTGCCGCGCGCGGCGGCCAGCAACTCCCGTGCCGCGTCGAGGGGTTCGCGGCGGACCAGCCATTGCTCGGTCTCGGCGAGGGCGGCGCCGGGGCCGTAGCCGGAGCTGCCGTCGAGGAGGACGTCGGCGCCCTTGTCGGCGAGGTCGCCGACGGCCGGGGCCTGGAAACCGGCCTCCAGCAGCCGGGCCCGCAGCCCGTACACGCCGAGTGGGGTGAGCCGGACCATGCCGTAGCGGGAGACGTCGGTCTCGTCGACGGGGGCGGCGGGCTCCTCGTCCGGGTCCGCCATCAGGTCCTCGTCGACGGGCCGGTAGGCGACGATGCCGATCGGCTCCAGCAGCCGGAACTGGTCGTCGAGCCGCATCATCGCGTCGGAGACCTGTTCCAGGACGTCGTTGGTGGGCTCGTCCATGTCACCGGGGATGATCATCGACGCGGCGAGGGCGGGCAGCGGGACCGGGGCGTCGCCGGGGCCGTCCTCGCTGGCGGTGAGCAGGTAGAGGTTGCCGAGGACACCGTCGAGGAACTCGGCCTCGGCCTCGGGGTTCCAGTCGAGCCGGGAGAAGTCGACCTCGCCGCCCTCGTCCATGACCTCCATCAGCTCGTCCAGGTCGGGGACGGACGCGTCGGCGAGCACGGTCTCCAGGGCGCCGAGCCAGACGGCGAGGATGTCGTGCGGGGAACCGCCGGTCAGCAGGGCCAGGTCCTCGCCGGCCGTGACGGTGCCGGCCTCCTCGTCGACGACCTCCACGAGCCCGGCGTCCAAGGCGACCCGCCAGGCCTCGCTCGCGTAGGCGGCGGCATCGTCCCCGGTCAGCCCCAGCACCTCGGCGGCGGGCGCCAACTGGTCCTCGACGAGGCCGCCCCCGGCGTCGACCCGGGTGTCGGGGCCGGCCCAGCGGGCGAGCAGGGCGGCCCGGGACAGCAACGGCGTGGACAGCGCGTCGCGCGCCAGCTCCGCTTCGGGGTGCAGCCGCACCGGCGGGAGGGGGGAGCTGTCTGACATCGGCTGATTCTCCTAGGGCGCGTGGTGCCACCGGCCCGCTGGGGCACTGGGCCACTCAGCCTAGACGGGTATGGACCCATGCCGCCCGGTTCATCTCCCCGCCGGGCGGCGTACATGGCCGAAACCTTGACAAGTGGCGTGACCAGGCAGGAGATTGACGCGCGTAGAAATCCGATGGACATCTGTTCACTGTATTTTCTACGCGCGTCGCGTCCGCCCCGCGGACCGCGGCCCCCGTTCCACGCTCGACCCTCGTTCCACGCGTCACGCCGCACCTTCGCACCACGCTTCACGCTGCACCTTCGCACCACGCTTCACGCTGCACCTTCGTTCCACGCTCCACCCTCGTCCCGGCGCTCATGTACGTCCCCGGAGGGATTCCGTTGCCGAGCAAGAAGTCCGCGCGTCTCGCCGCGCTCACCGTCGCCGCCGTCTGTTCCGCGGCCTCCACCGTCGCCCTGTCCGCGCCCGCGCACGCGGACACGGTGGCCATTCACGACATCCAGGGCACGACCCGGCTGTCGCCGTACGCCGGCCAGGCGGTCACGGGTGTGGCCGGAATCGTCACCGGTGTGCGCACCTACGGATCATCCAGAGGCTTCTGGATCCAGGATCCGAACCCGGACGCCGACCCGGCCACCAGTGAGGGCGTCTTCGTCTTCACCAGCTCCACCCCGAAGGTCGCCGTCGGTGACTCGGTCACGGTCACCGGCACGGTCTCGGAGTTCGTCCCGGGCGGTGCCTCGACCGGCAACCAGACCGTCACGGAGATCACCAAGCCGACGGTGACGGTCGTCTCCAGCGGCAACGCGGTCCCGGCCGCGACGGTCGTGAACGCGAAGTCGGTCCCGGCCGCGTACACCCCGGCCGGTGACACCGCCGCGAGCAACTCGATCAACGCGCTCACCCTGCGGCCCGCCCGGTACGCCCTGGACCACTACGAGTCCCTCGAGGGCATGAACGTCCAGGTCGCCGACGCCCGCGTGGTCACCGCCACCGACCCGTACTCCGAGCTGTGGGTCACGGTGAAGCCGCACGAGAACACCAGCCGCAGCGGGGGTGCGCTGTACGGCTCCTACACCTCGCAGAACACCGGCCGGCTCCAGATCCAGTCGCTCGGCGCGACGGCGGACTTCCCCGTCGCGAACGTCGGCGACTCCCTCACCGGCGTCACCGCGGGCCCGCTCGACTACAACCAGTTCGGCGGCTACACCCTCGTCGCGAACCGGCTCGGCACGCTGAAGAGCGGCGGCCTGGAGCGGGAGACGACGCAGAAGCAGAAGAAGGGCGAGCTGGCGGTCGCGACGTACAACGTCGAGAACCTCGACCCGTCCGACGCCACGTTCGAGGAGCACGCCTCCGCGATCGTGAACAACCTGAAGTCGCCCGACATCGTGTCCCTGGAGGAGATCCAGGACAACAACGGCGCGACCAACGACGGTACCGTCGCCGCCGATGTGACGGTCGGCAAGCTGATCGACGCGATCGTGGCCGCGGGCGGCCCCCGGTACGACTGGCGCTCGATCGACCCGACGAACAACACCGACGGCGGCGAGCCGGGCGGCAACATCCGTCAGGTGTTCCTGTTCAACCCGGAGCGGGTCTCCTTCACCGAGCGCGCGGGCGGCGACGCGAGCACCGCCGTCGGCGTCACCAAGGTGCGCGGCAAGGCGCAGCTGACCGCCTCCCCCGGCCGCATCGACCCGGCCGACGCGGCTTGGGCGAGCAGCCGCAAGCCGCTGGTCGGCGAGTTCGCCTTCCGCGGCCGTACGGTCTTCGTGATCGCCAACCACTTCAACTCCAAGGGCGGCGACCAGGGCCTGACCGCGCAGTACCAGCCGGTGGTGCGCAGCTCGGAGACCCAGCGCCACCAGCAGGCGACGCTGGTCAACGCGTTCGTCAAGGACATCCTCGACACGCAGAAGAACGCGGACGTCATCGCGCTGGGCGACATCAACGACTTCGAGTTCTCCGGCACCGCGCAGCTCCTCGAGGGCGACGGCGAACTGTGGTCGGCGATCAAGTCGCTGCCGAAGAGCGAGCGGTACACCTACGACTACCAGGGCAACCAGCAGGTCCTGGACCAGATACTGGTCAGCCCGTCGATCCGGCGCGGCTGCGACTTCGAGTACGACAGCGTGCACATCAACTCGGAGTTCCACGACCAGATCAGCGACCACGACCCGCAGGTGCTGCGCTTCCAGCCGTGACACCCGCGACCGCGGTCACCGGGGCCGGCTGAACACTGCGTCCAGCCAGCCCCGCCAGGCGGTCTCGTTCGCCTCGGCGTCGGCGTCCGGCGCGAAGTCGTGGACGCTGACGCCGACCGGGTAGCCCCAGTGGTTGCGGCCGAAGAAGCGGACGAGGGAGCTGTCGCCGCGCAGTCCGATGAAGTACGGGTTGCTGAAGTCGACCACGGCCTCGAGGGGCCGCCCCTCGGGGCCGCCGGCCCGGACGCGCGCGCCTTCGGCCGTGTCGTCCGGGAGGCCCAACGCCCGTGCCACGGCGGTGAGGGCGTCGGGCGCCTTGGACGCGTCGGGCCCGTCGAAGGTGACGAAGGCGACCGGGCGGCCGTCGAAGTGCGTCAGGTACTGGCGCAGGGTGTGCAGGTAGAAGTCGGTGTGCCGGCCCGCCGCGTCGTACTGGTTGTCCCAGTCGTCGACGAAGATGCCGCTGTGCACATAGCGCACCCACGCGCGCCGGCCCTCGTCGCGCGGCTCGACGGTGTAGTCGAGCTGGTTGAGGGTCTGCTCGGAGATGCCGTCGACGTTCTCGACCCGGTTGGTGTAGCGGTGGGGCGGGTCCCAGACGGTGACCGTGGACCCGAAGGGGCCCTTGCCGCCCTCGCGCGGCTCCGGCTCCTCCATCGGCCACAGCCAGCCGCCGGTCCCCGCGGTGAAGGCGTCCCACACCTGCTGGGGCGTCGCGTCGACCTCGAACTCGCGGGCGATCTCGAATTCCTTGGACATGGTTGGCTCCTGATTGCTCACTGTCTGGTTCCGGGGTCTCGGGCCGGATCTGGTCCCGGGTCTGCGTCGGGGGCCGGCTCCGCGTCGCCGGGCGCGAGCTCGGTCCGGTCCTGGGCCTGGGGCTTGACCGTGGGATGAACGGCCACGACGATCCGGTGGTCGCGGCCGCTCCCGGCGTCGGGGGCGTCGTACTTGCGGATGAGCGCGCTGACGCCCGCCGTCAGCTCCTGGACGAAAGCGGCCCGGTCCGCGGCCGAGGCGAAGCGCACCTCGCCGTCCAGCGCGTAGGTCGCCAGGCCCTTGCGGGCCTTCGCGGCACCGGTGAGCAGCGAGCCGACATCGCGCACCAGCCGGGCGCCGAGCGCGAGCAGCCAGCGCGCGGACAGCTGGTCCCGGAAGCGGTCCGGGTCCGGCTGCACCGGGGCGAGCGCGAGCGGCGAGATCACGTACGACGCCGCGGTCGCCCGCATCAGCCGCTCGGTGACGTTGCCCTTGCGGCGCTCTCCGGCCAGCTCGACCAGGCCGTGCCGCTCCAGCGCCTTGAGGTGGTAGTTCACTTTCTGCCTCGGCAGCCCGACCTTGCCGGCCAGCATCGCCGCCGACGCGGGTCCTGCCGCCAGCTCGGCGAGCAGCCTGGCCCGTATGGGGTCCAGAGAGACGGCGGCGGCCTCGGGGTCCTCGATCACGGTCACGTCCAGCATGCGTCCACCGTCTCACCGAACACTTTTTTTGTCCAGGAGAACTCAATGTTCGGTGAGCCGGTGGCGGACCGGTTCGACGATCCGGACGACCTGGCCGTCCGATCCGGGACACCTGGGTGAGCGCGACCCCTGGGTCGGCGGGCGGCCGTTCGTCCCCGACGGGCTCCCGGTGACCGACCGCGCGCCGGGACGACGACGTCTTCGCACCCCTCCACCGCGACCGGCTCCGACGCCGAACGTGCCGGTCACGAGCGTGATCCCACGCTCATGACCGGCACACCCATTGCTCCGACCGCCGCTGCTCCGCCCCCTACCTCATCGACCCCTCATCGACCCCCTGCCGCTTCGACGACTACTACTTCGACGACTGCCGCTTCGACGACTACTGCTTCGTCCTGCGTCGGCCGATCACCCCGGCCGCCACCAGTGCCACGGCCGCCGCGCCCACGATCACCACCGGCCGCGGGTGCCGGAGGGCGAACCGTACGGGTACGCGGACCGGAGCGGGCGCCGAGCGCTCGGCGGTCCGACCCGCGCGGGCCGCGTTGTCCGTGAGGTCGTGACGGGCGTGGAGCGCGTGATCCTGGGCGGTGCGGCCGACGCGGGCGGCGGCGTCCCGCACGGCGTGCCGCGCACGACCCCCTCGCCCCTGGGCCACATGACCCGCCCTCGCCTGAGCCACGTGCCCCGCGCGGCTCGCCTGTTCCTGAACTGCGTGTCCCGCACGTCCGGCGCGTTCCTGAACGGCGTGTCCCGCACGTCCGGCGCGTTCCTGCATGTGATAGCTCGCCTGGGACGCCGTGCTGCGCAGTTGTACGGTCATCGCGCCGGCGCGGTCCATGAGGTCGGCGGCGCGGGCCCGGGTGCGGCCGCGGACGTCCGCCCTGGCCGCCAACTCCTCGACCGTGACCCCGAGCCGGTGCCGGGTCCGCTCGATCTGCCGACGCAGGTCGGCCGTTGTCCTGTCCGTCATCGGTGTGCCCTCTCCTTGATCTCCTCGACGTCGGCCCGGACGCTGCCGAGGGTCTCCTCGGGGGTGGGCGGCGCGGCCCGGCGCAGTTGGCCACGGCCGACCGCGGCCAGCACGCCGGCGATCACGAAGAGCACCGCCGTCACGATGAGCGCGGCCGCCCAGACGGGCAGCGTCAGCGCGAGGGCGGCGACGCCCGTGCCCGCGAGCGCCAGCAGCCCGGCGTACGCGAACGCGCCCGCGGCGCCGAGCAGACCTCCGCCGCGCCCGGCACGCCGTCCCTTCTCGGTGAACTCGTGCTTGGCGAGGGCCAGTTCCTGCCGTATGAGCCGGGAGAGCTGTTCGGTGGCCTGGCCGACGAGTTCGCCGACGGTGTGGTGCCCGTCGCCGTGGTGTCCGTTGCTCCGCTGCCCGTCGCTGTGGTGCCCCTTGCGGACGGGCCGGATGTCCGTGGTCCCGGTCACGGCGTTCCGCCTCCTCTCGGTTCAGGAACATCCGGGTACCCCGGCCGGCCCCCGCCACCCCTCACGGCGACCCTCGACGGCGGATCATCCGTACAGGAACACTTACCTGTATCCCGTAGAAGATTTAAGTAGAGCTTCACCTTGGTGAGCCCGAGACTACCCGTATGACGACAGCTCGCCCCACGCCCCCGAGTCCGACTCCCACCACGTCCACCACGTCCACCACGTCCACCACGTCCACCACCCCGTCCCTCACCCCGTCCCCGGCACCGCGCCCCGCTCCGGTCTTCGGCCGTGCGCTCTGCGCGATGGTCACGCCGTTCACCGGCAGCGGCACACTGGATCTCGACGGTGCGCGGCTGCTCGCCGACCGGCTGGTCTCCGCCGGCTGCGACGGACTGGTGCTCTCCGGCACGACGGGCGAGTCGCCGACCACGTCGGACGCCGAGAAGGCGGAACTGGTGGCCGCGGTACGGGAGGCGGTGGGTGACCGGGCGTCGATCGTGGCCGGGGTGGGCACCTCCGACACCCGCCACACCGTCGAACTCGCCCGGGCCGCCGAGAAGGCGGGAGCGGACGGGGTGCTCGTCGTCAGCCCGTACTACAGCAGGCCTCCGCAGGACGCCCTGGAGGCACACTTCCGGGAGGTCGCGGATGCCTCCGGGCTGCCGGTGATGCTGTACGACATCCCCGGCCGCACGGGCACGCGGATCGAGCCGGACACCATGCTCCGGCTCGCCGAGCACCCCCGGATCGTCGCGGTCAAGGACTGTTCCTACGACTTCCTCGGCGCCCAGAAGGTGCTCTCCCGCACCGAGTTGGCGTACTACGCGGGCTGCGAGGAGCACCACCTCGCGCTGTACGCGGTGGGCGGGGCCGGCTACGTCAGCACGGTCGCGAACGTGGTGCCGGACCGACTCCGTTCCGTCCTGGACGCGTTCGACGCGGGCGACACATTCCGGGCCGCGAGACTCCAGCAACAGGCCATGGAACTCATCGAGTCGATGATGGCCTCGGGCCTGCCCGGAACCGTCACCGCCAAGGGGCTCCTGGGCGACCTGGGTCTGCCGGCCGGCCCGGTCCGGTCGCCGCTGTGGCCCGCCGACCGCGAGACGGTCGTCGGACTGCGCGCGGCCTACGACCGGCTCATGGCCCGCCACGAAATTCCGCCGGCCCCCGGACATGCTCACGTACGGTGAGTGCATGAGTCGGCCGCTGCTCTATCTCGACGTCGACGGTCCCCTCAACCCGTACGCCGCCAAGCCTTCGAAGCGACCGGCGGGCTATACGACCATCAGGGCGTCCGTGGGCCGCGAGCGACCGCTGCGGGTCTGGCTGCACCCCGGGCACGGCGCCGAACTGCTCCGCCTCCCCTACGACCTGTGCTGGGCGACGACCTGGATGGCCCAGGCCAACCGCTGGATCGCGCCGGTGGTGGGACTGCCCGAGCTTCCGTACGTCGACTTCGGCGAGGCGCTCTTCGCCCACCGGCCCGACGGGGTCCACTGGAAGACGGAGGCGATCGTCGCCCACGCGGCGGGCCGCCCCTTCGCCTGGGTGGACGACGAACAGTCCCCCGCCGACACGGCCTACGTCACCGCCCACCACCCGGCACCGGCTCTCCTGCACCACGTGAACCCCCGACTCGGCCTGCGCGAGGAGGACTTCGCCGCCCTGGCGGAATTCGCGGCAGCACTGCAGGCATGAGGAAGTGGTGACAGCCCGCGCAAGGCGATCACTGGTCGTTCAGACGAGCGCCGGTGTGGGAGCGGGCAGGTACGGGGCGATGTTGCGCCAGGCGCGCTCCATGTACTCCTCCTTCTCGCCGACCGGGGCGACATAGTGCAGCGCGCCGTCGGCGGCCTCCTTGCCCCGCAGACGGGCGATGATCCAGGCCGCGAGGTAGTGCGAGGCCAGGCAGCCGCCGGCGGTGGCGATGTTGTCCTTGGCGTAGAAGGGCTGGTCGAGCACCTCGACGCCCGCGGCGACGACCCAGGGCCTGGTCGTCAGGTCGGTACAGGCGGGGATGCCGCCCAGCAGGCCGAGCCTGGCCAGTACGAGCGCGCCGGAGCACTGTGCCGCGATGAGCTGGCGCGAGGGGTCCAGACGACGCAGCACATTCATGATCGCCGGGTCTTCGACGACCTCGCGGGTGGCGATGCCACTGCCGACGATGACGGCGTCGGCGGCGCACGCCTCCTCAAGGGTGGACATCTGCTCGATGACCACGCCGTTCATCGACGTCACCTTGGGGCCGGGGGTGGCGATGGTGACGCGCCAGTCGTCGGTCCTGATGCGGTTGAGCACACCGAGCGCGATCAGGGAGTCGAGCTCGTTGTAGCCCTCGAAGGTGAGGATGGCGATGTGAGGCACGGCGGCTGTCCTTCCGCATGGGTGGCTGGGCGGGTCTTGACGGTAAGGACCCGAGAACAGGACAGTCAAAGAATTGTCATGCATACAATTCGGTGCATGGCAGCCTCGCGGTACAAGACACTGGTCGACGTGTTCGCGTCCGACATCCGGACCGGACGGCTCGCCGCGGGCGCGCGGCTGCCGACACACCGCGGGCTCGCCGCCCGTGAGGGCATCGCCGTGGTGACCGCGACCCGGGTGTACGCCGAGCTGGAGACGATGGGTCTGGTGAGCCGGGAACAGGGCCGCGGCACGTTCGTGCGTGATATCGCGGTTCCCGCCGGCCACGGCATCGACCAGCGGGCCGTCGCCACCGACGCGGTCGACCTCAGCTTCAACTATCCGGCACTGCCCGGACAGGCCGATCTCCTCCGACAGGCCCTGCGAGACGTGGCCGCCTCCGGCGATCTCGACTCGCTGCTGCGCTACCAACCACATCGAGGGCGTCCCCAGGACAGAGCCTCGATCGCCCGGCACCTGAGGCGTCGGGGAATCACCACCGACGCGGATCGGATCCTCATCGCAGGCGGCGCGCAGCACGGCCTGGCCATCACCGTCATGGCCGCGCTCAACGCCGGCGACGTCGTCGCGGTCGACGCACTCACCTACCCGGGTTTCAAGGTGCTCGCGCATGCCTTCCATCTCGACCTGGCACCCGTACCCGTAACCGACAACGGGCCGAATCTCGACGCCCTCGAAAAGCTGTGCGCGACCCGCCCCGTACGCGCGATCTACACCATGCCCACCTTGCACAACCCGCTGGGCTGGGTCATGCCGGCGGCCGACCGAACCCGTCTGATCGAGATCGCCCGACGGTACGGTCCGCTCATCATCGAAGACGCCTCCTACGCCTACCTGGTGGAGGACCCTCCCCCGCCTCTGGCGGCAACCGCGCCGGACATCACCGTCTACGTCTCGGGACTGTCCAAGAGTGTCGCCACCGGCCTCCGGGTCGGCTTCGTCGTCGCCCCGCCCTCCGCGGTGCCCTCGCTCGAACGCTCGATCCGGGCGACCACCTGGAACAGCCCGGCCCTCACCACCACGATCGCCTGCCGCTGGCTCGACGACGGCACGGTGGACCACCTGGAAGCGCGGAAACGAGACGACGCCAAGGCCCGGCAAGCACTCGCCCGACAGGAGCTGGCGGGCCTCCCGGTCATCGGCCACCCCTCGTCCTACTTCACCTGGCTGCCGCTGCCCGACGACGCACGCGCCGACCGCCTGACCGCCACCCTCGCACGTCAGCACATCTCGGTGTCCACGGCCGAGCCGTTCACCACCTCGACGCACACACCGCAGGCGCTCCGCCTCGCCCTGGGCTCCACCGATCCGGACCGTCTGCGGTCGACGCTGCGCACCGTGCGACGAGTCGCCGTCGAGGACGCCCACGCTTGAACGCCCCTCGATGACGCGGTGCTGACACACGAGCGCCCTCCCGGGCCGTCCTCGGGCCGTGGAAGGGCGCTCGACGGTGACCGACGCCCGCGCGACCACCGACGGCTCGGCAGCAGGCCAGGGCGTTGATCTGTACCGGCAGCCGCGGGTCACGGCCGCCGGACATCGGATCAGTTGTGGCTGTGCAGGATTTCGTTCAGGCCGCCCCACACCGCGTTGTTCGGGCGGGCCTCGACCGCGCCGGTCACCGAGTTGCGGCGGAAGAGGATGTTCGAGGCGCCGGAGAGCTCTCGGGCCTTGACGATCTGGCCGTCGGGCATGGTGACCCGGGTGCCCGCGGTGACGTACAGGCCGGCCTCGACCACGCACTCGTCGCCGAGCGCGATGCCGACGCCCGCCTCGGCGCCGATGAGGCAGCGCTCGCCGATGGAGATGATCACGTTGCCGCCGCCGGACAGCGTGCCCATCGTGGAAGCGCCGCCGCCGATGTCCGAGCCGTCGCCGACGATGACGCCCGCGGAGATGCGGCCCTCGACCATCGAGGTGCCGAGGGTGCCCGCGTTGAAGTTGACGAAGCCCTCGTGCATGACCGTGGTGCCCTCGGCGAGGTGGGCGCCGAGGCGGACCCGGTCGGCGTCGGCGATCCGGACGCCCTTCGGCGCGACGTAGTCCGTCATGCGCGGGAACTTGTCGATGGACGTGACCTGGAGGTGCAGGCCCTGCGCGCGCGCGTTCAGACGGACCTTCTCGACGTCGTCCACGGCGACCGGGCCGAGCGAGGTCCAGGCGACGTTGGCGAGGTGACCGAACATGCCGTCCAGGCTCTGCCCGTGCGGCTTCACGAGCCGGTGGGAGAGCAGGTGCAGGCGCAGGTAGACGTCGTGCGCGTCGAGCGGCTTGTCGTCGAGCGAGGCGATGACCGTGCGGACCGAGACCACCTCGACGCCCCGGCGGGCGTCCGGACCGACGGCCTTCGCCGCACCCTCGCCGAGCAGCTCCACGGCCTTCTCGGCGGACAGCCGCTCGGTGCCGGACGGGCCGGGCTCGGCGACGAGCGCGGGCGCGGGGAACCAGGTGTCGAGAACAGTGCCGTCGGCGGCGATCGTGGCGAGGCCGGCGGCCGCGGCGCCGGTGGTGCGGGGAACAGTCGTGTCGGTCATGAGGGCAACCTAACCGGCGGGGGGCCGCAGAGGCCAACCCGCACAGCGGTGTCTCAGGACGCGGGCCGCGCGCCCCCGCCGGCCTGGTGAGTTTCTCTTGGGAACCAACTGTGTCAGCATGGCCGTCAGCGACGGGAGGAGGCCCATGGCCCGCAGGACGAGCCTGGAGGATTCCGGCTGCGCCATCGCGCAGGCACTGGACGTCGTCGGCGACTGGTGGACCCTGCTGATCGTCCGCGACACCGCGCGCGGAGTGCACCGTTTCGACGAGCTCCAGCGCGAACTCGGCCTGTCCCGGAAGGTGTTGACCGAGCGGCTGCGGCTACTCGTCGAGGCCGAGGTGCTCGCGCGGGTGCCGTACCAGGAGCGACCGGTGCGCCACGAGTACCGCCTCACCCCGCGCGGCCGGGCCCTGTTGCCCGTTCTGGTCGCCCTCCAGGACTGGGGCGACGCCTGGGTCCTGGGTGACGGCGGCACCACGGCCACGGCCGAGCAGGCGTCCGCGGAGGCCCGGCGTGTGCACGCCCTGACGGGCACCCGGCTGCCCGGGCTCCGGCTGGTCGACGACCGGGGCTCACCGCGCGATCCGGTCGCCGACGACGCGCTCCACACCGTTGTCTACTGCTTCCCCGGCGCCTACGCCCGCCCCGACGCCTACCCACCGGGCTGGGCGGAGATCCCGGGCGCCCCGGGCTGCACCCTGGAGTCCCGCACCTACCGCGACCGGCTCGCCGGGTTCCGCGCGGCGGGCGCCGCGGTGCACGGGGTGTCCACCCAACGCCCGGACGAGCAGCGTGCGTTCGCGCAGGAGGAGCGGCTGGACTTTCCGCTGCTGTCCGACGCCGAGTTGGCGTTGATCACCGCGCTGCGGCTGCCGACGTTCCGGGCGGCGGGGGCGAGCCGGCTGAAACGGCTGACCCTGGTGGTGGACCGGGATCGGGTCGTCCGGCATGTGCAGTATCCGGTGACGGACGTGGCGGGGAGCGTCGAGGAGGCGCTCGGCGTCGTCCGGCGCCTGGGCGAGGACGCCCACCCGCAGCGGCAGCAGGGGTAGCGGGGGCGGCCCAGGGACCGGGAGTCGCGCGGGAACCGGGCGCGGCGGGGACGAGCCGGGTCAGCGCGGGGGGATGAGCCGGGTCAGCGCCTCCCGGGCGTACTCCTCGTCGTAGGGCGCGTCCGTCAGCAGCACCTGGAGACAGATCCCGTCCATCAGCGCGACCAACGCGCGTGCGGTGAGGGGGTCGACGTGCCCGGCGAGGAGGGTGGCGAGGTCCTCGGCCCACTCGGCGGCGACGGGACGCAGCGCGGGCCGTCGCAGCGCGGCCAGGTACAGCTCGTACTCCAGCTCGACGCCGGTACGCTCGCCGGCCAGCCATTCGCCGAGCAGTCCGGCCAGTTCGGCGGGCAGGTCGAGGCGGGTGTCCGTCAGTCCGCCGTGCGCCGCGACCGCCTTGGCGAAGCCCTCGTTGGCCTGCCGCAGGGCGGCGATCATCAGTTCGTCGAGGGTGGCGAAGTGGTAGGTGGTGGAACCGAGGGGCACGTCCGCCTCGGCGGCGACCGAGCGGTGACTCAGTCCGGCCAGTCCCTTCGCCCCGACGACCCGGATCGCCGCGTCGATGATCCGCTGCCGTCGCTCGGGGTCGTGACGCCTGGGCATCAGTGCGCACCTCCCAGGTTCAGTACGACCACTCCCCCGACGATCAGCAGGATGCCGACGGCCTTGGCGGCCGTCAGGGACTCCCCGAACAGGGCGAGCCCTATGACGGCGATGGCCGCGGTGCCGACCCCGGCCCAGATCGCGTACGCCGTACCGATGCCGACGGTCTTGAGGGTCTGCGCGAGGAGCAGGAAGGAGACGACATAGCCGGAGGCCGTCAGCAGCGACGGCCAGAGCCTGCTGAAGCCGTCGCTGTACTTCATGGCCGTCGTCGCGGCCACCTCGGCGGCGATGGCGCCGGCGAGCGTCAGGTATCCCATGCGTACAAGCGTACACAACGATGCGTACGGGTGTACACAACGAGGCAGGCATCGGCCGTTCCCTCCCAAGTCGACGCGAAGCCGGAGGTGTTGCCGCCGGGGAGTCGAAAGTGTTATGGAAAGCGCTCACCCAAACGGCTGAACCTGAGCCACAGGTTCCACTACTGTTTCACCGTTCACACACCGGGTCATCGCAGCCGCGGCCGCCGTCAGGGAACGCCGCTGGAGGAACAGCGCATGCCAGACAACAAGTCCCGGCCCTCTCAGGAACAGCCCTGGGAGAACGGCTGGGCCCCGGACACCTCCCGGGCACCCGGAACACGGCGCCTCTGGCTGGCCGGCGGTCTCGCCGTGGCCACCATCGTGGCGTGCGTGACCGCAATCGCCTTGAACGACAAGCCCGTCGACGACAAGTCGGAGGCCCGTCAGGGACAGACGCTGTCGGACGAGGAGACGGGGGGCGGCCTGATCTCGTTCGCCACCCCCTCCACGAGCGGGTCGCCGACACCGACGGGGAAGAAGAGCACGGCCGCCTCCGCGTCGCCGAAGACCTCCTCCTCCCCCGAGGCGCAGGGCAGTTCGACGCCACACGCCTCGGCCGCGCCGTCCGCGTCGTCGACGACGAAGCCGCCCGCCCCCAAGCCGGCCGCCACCCGGCGCTCGGTCCGCTCGGTCAACTACCCCGACCGCTACTGGCACGTGAGCGGCGGCCTGGTGAAACTCGATCAGGTCGGCGGCTCGGAGTCCCGTGCGGACTCCACGTTCACCGTGGTGAAGGGCCTGGCCGACAGCTCCTGCTCCACCTTCGTCACGGCGGACGGCACGTACCTGCGACACCGCGACTTCGTCCTGCGCGCCGAGCGCAACGACGGCTCGGCCCTCTTCAAGCAGGACGCCACCTTCTGTGCCGTCCCCTCCTCCTACTCCTCCGGCGCGGTCATGCTGGAGTCGGTGAACTACCCCGGCCGTTTCCTGCGCCACAAGAACTTCGCGCTGCGCCTGGACACGTACGGCTACGGCTCCAACCACCGCGAGGACTTCTCGTTCAACCTGGTGGACGGGCTGGCCTGAGCACACACGAGAGCGGCGGCACCCGGTGGGTGCCGCCGCTCTCGTGTGCCGGGGAAGATCTCGGGCTGGATCTCAGACGTTGAACCCGAGCGCGCGAAGCTGCTCGCGGCCGTCGTCGGTGATCTTGTCCGGGCCCCACGGCGGCATCCAGACCCAGTTGATGCGCAACTCGTTGACCAGGCCGTCCGTGGCGGACTTCGCCTGGTCCTCGATCACGTCCGTCAGCGGGCAGGCCGCCGAGGTCAGGGTCATGTCGATCGTCGCGATGTTCGCGTCGTCGATGTGGATGCCGTAGATCAGCCCGAGGTTGACGACGTCGATGCCCAGTTCGGGGTCGACGACGTCGTACAGCGCCTCGCGGACTTCCTCTTCGGAGGCCGGCTTCATCTCAAGGGTCTCGCTCATGCCGTCTTCCTTTCGGCGTCGGCTCCGCCCAGGGCTTGGGCCGTCGCGTCCTTCCACGCCATCCAGCTGAGGAGGGCGCACTTGACCCGTGCCGGGTACTTGGAGACACCGGCGAACGCGACCGCGTCCTCCAGCACCTCCTCCATCGCGTCGTCGGGCTCGATCCTGCCCTTGGACTGCATCAGCTCCAGGAAGGTCTCCTGGATCTTCTGCGCCTCCGCCAGATCCTTGCCGACCAGCAGGTCGTTCAGGACGGACGCGCTCGCCTGGCTGATGGAGCAGCCCTGGCCCTCGTAGCTGACGTCCTCGATCTTCGTGCCGTCGTACTTCACACGGAGGGTGATCTCGTCGCCGCAGGTCGGGTTCACATGGTGCACCTCGGCGTCGCCGTCGCGCAGACCACGCCCGTGCGGGTGCTTGTAGTGATCCAGGATGACTTCCTGGTACATCGAGTCCAGCTTCACGGTCTCAGCTCACGCCCCTCAGCCGAAGAAGTTCCGTACATGCTCCAGACCGTCGACCAGAGCATCGATCTCGGCCGGCGTGGAGTACAGATAGAACGACGCTCGCGTGGTCGCGGGAATTCCGTAGCGCAGGCAGACGGGCCGGGCGCAGTGGTGACCCACCCGGACCGCGATGCCCTGCTCGTCCAGCACCTGGCCCACGTCGTGCGGGTGGATGTCGCCGAGCGTGAAGGAGATCGCCGCGCCGCGGTCCTCGGCCGTCGCCGGGCCGATGATCCGCAGGTCGGGCACCTCGGTCAGGCGACGCACCGCGTACTCGGTGATCGCGTGCTCATGGGCGAGGATCTTGTCCATGCCGATCGCGGACAGGTAGTCGATGGCCGCGCCCAGACCGACCGCCTGCGCGATCGGCGGGGTGCCCGCCTCGAACTTGTGGGGCGCCGGGGCGTAGGTCGACGAGTGCATCGACACCGTCTCGATCATCTCGCCACCGCCGAGGAACGGGGGCAGGTCCTCGAGCAGCTCCTGGCGGCCCCAGAGGACGCCGATGCCGGTCGGGCCGCACATCTTGTGGCCGGTGAAGGCCACGAAGTCGGCCTGGAGGGCCTGCACGTCCATCGGCATGTGCGGCGCGGCCTGCGAGGCGTCGATCAGGACCAGGGCCCCGACCTCCTGCGCACGGCGCACTATCGCCTCGACCGGGTTCACGGTGCCGAGGATGTTCGACACCAGCACGAAGGAGACGATCTTCGTCTTCTCGGTGATGATCTCGTCGATGTTGGAGAGGTCGAGCCGGCCGTCGTCGGTCAGGCCGAACCACTTCAGCTTCGCGCCGGTGCGCTGCGACAGCAGCTGCCACGGGACGATGTTGGAGTGGTGCTCCATCTCGGTGATGACGATCTCGGTCTCGTGGTCCACGCGGTAGGGCTCGTCGGCCCAGCCCAGCATGTTCGCCACGAGGTTGAGCGACTCGGAGGCGTTCTTGGTGAAGATCACCTCGTCGCGGCTCGGCGCGTTGATGAACGCGGCGACCTTGTCGCGCGCGCCCTCGTACAGCGCCGTGGCCTCCTCGGCGAGCACATGCACACCGCGGTGGACGTTGGCGTTGTAGCGCTCGTAGTACTCGTTGAGGGCGTCCAGTACCTGGCGGGGCTTCTGCGAGGTCGCCGCGTTGTCCAGGTACACGAGCTTCCGGCCGTCGTGGACCTGCCGGTCCAGGATGGGGAAGTCCTTGCGGATCGCCTCGGTGTCGAGGAGGCCCGGCAGCTGTGTCACGCGGATACGCCACCCTTCGTGTATGCCTCGTAGCCCTCGTTCTCCAGCTTGTCGGCGAGCTCGGCGCCGCCGGACTCGACGATGCGGCCGGCCGAGAAGACGTGGACGAAGTCGGGCTTGATGTAGCGCAGGATGCGCGTGTAGTGCGTGATCAGCAGGGTGCCGACCTCACCGGTCTCGCGGACGCGGTTGACGCCCTCGGAGACGATGCGAAGAGCGTCGACGTCCAGACCGGAGTCCGTCTCGTCGAGGATCGCGACCTTCGGCCGGAGCAGCTCCAGCTGGAGGATCTCGTGGCGCTTCTTCTCGCCGCCGGAGAAGCCCTCGTTGACGTTGCGCTCGGCGAAGGAGGTGTCCATGTGGAGACGCTCCATGGCCTCCTTGACCTCCTTCACCCAGGTGCGCAGCTTGGGGGCCTCGCCGCGGATGGCGGTGGCGGAGGTGCGCAGGAAGTTCGACACGGAGACGCCGGGGACCTCGACCGGGTACTGCATGGCGAGGAACAGGCCCGCGCGGGCGCGCTCGTCGACGGACATCTCCAGGACGTCCTCGCCGTCGAGCAGCACGGTGCCGCCGGTGATCGTGTACTTCGGGTGGCCCGCGAGCGAGTAGGCGAGGGTCGACTTGCCGGAGCCGTTCGGGCCCATGATGGCGTGCGTCTCGCCCTGCTTCACGGTGAGGTCGACGCCCTTGAGGATCTCCTTCGTGGCGTTGTCGGCCTCGACGGTGACGTGCAGGTCTCGGATTTCAAGCGTTGCCATGGGTGCCTCAGGACTCCTGGGTGAGGGAGACGAGCACGTCGTCCCCTTCGATCTTTACGGGGTATACGGGGACGGGGCGCGTCGCGGGAAGGCCGGACGGCTTGCCGGTGCGGAGGTCGAAGCTCGAGCCGTGCAGCCAGCACTCGATCTGACAGTCCTCCACCTCGCCCTCGGAGAGCGAGACGTTCGCGTGGGAGCAGATGTCGTGGATCGCGAACACCTCCCCCTCGGTACGGACGACCGAGACCGGCGTGCCGTCGAGTTCCACCCGCGTCGGGGTGTCCTCTTCCAGCTCGCTCAGCCCGCAGGCGCGTACGTAGGCCATCAGACGGTGGCCTCCAGCTCGGTCTCGATCCTGGCGAGCAGGCGCTCCTCGATGTCGTCGACACCGATCTGCTGGACCAGCTCGGCGAAGAAGCCGCGGACCACCAGGCGACGGGCCTCGTCGGCCGGGATGCCGCGGGCCATCAGGTAGAAGAGCTGCTCGTCGTCGAAACGGCCGGTGGCGGAGGCGTGTCCGGCACCGACGATCTCGCCGGTCTCGATCTCCAGGTTCGGCACCGAGTCGACCCGCGCACCGTCCGTGAGGACCAGGTTGCGGTTCATCTCGTAGGTGTCCGTGCCCTCGGCCTTGGCCTCGATGAGCACGTCACCGATCCATACGGCGTGCGCGCCCTCGCCCTGGAGGGCGCCCTTGTAGACGACGTTGGACTTGCAGTGCGGGACGTTGTGGTCGACCAGGAGGCGGTGCTCCTGGTGCTGACCGGCGTCCGTGAAGTACAGACCGAACAGCTCGGCCTCGGCGCCGGGGCCGGCGTACGCCACGCGCGGGTGAAGGCGGACGAGGTCGCCGCCGAAGGTCACCACGACCGACTTGAAGGTCGCGTCGCGGCCGACGAGGGCGTTGTGCTGGGCCACGTGCACGGCCTTGTCGTCCCAGTCCTGGACGGAGACGACGGTCAGCTTCGCGCCGTCCCCGAGGACGTAGTCGACATTGGCGGCGAGCACGGCGTCACCGGTGTGGTCGATGACGACGACGGCCTCGGCGAAGGCACCCAGCTCGATGACCTGGTGGCCGTAGGAGACCCCGCCCTCGCCGTGCACCGCGATACGGATCGGCTCGGTGAGCACCGTCTCCTTGGGGACGGTGACCACGCCGGCCTTCTCGAACGCGGAGTACGCCTGGGCGGCGACCCGGTCCACCGGGGTGCCCGCCTTCCCCAGGCGCGGGTCGTCGCGGTCCACGAGTTCGACGGTGACGCCCTCGGGCGCCTCGACGGCGACCTTCACGCCCTCGCCGGTCGCGACGGCGGTGCCGTCGTGCAGCCCGCGCAGCCGCTCCAGCGGCGTGAACCGCCACTCCTCCTCGCGACCGTGCGGGACCGGGAAGTCCTTCACGTCGAAGGAGGCGGGCGCGCTCATGCGCGTGGCGACGGTCGACTCGGCGGCCACCGCGATCTGGCCGGCGGTCGTGCTGCCCACCGGGATGTTCTGAGCCTCAGCCATGGCTGTCGGTCTGCTCTCTTCCTACGTCAGAAAATTGCTGCTGCTGTCGGGGGCGGGTCTTAACCGACCGCGCCCTCCATCTGCAGCTCGATCAGCCGGTTGAGCTCGAGGGCGTACTCCATGGGCAGCTCCTTCGCGATGGGCTCGACGAAGCCGCGCACGATCATCGCCATCGCCTCGAACTCGGTCATGCCGCGGCTCATCAGGTAGAAGAGCTGGTCGTCGCTGACCTTGGAGACGGTGGCCTCGTGGCCCATGGACACGTCGTCCTCACGGACGTCCACATAGGGGTAGGTGTCGGAGCGGGAGATGGTGTCGACGAGCAGCGCGTCGCACAGCACGTTGGACTTGGAGCCGTGGGCGCCCTCGCCGATCTCGACGAGACCGCGGTAGGACGTCCGGCCGCCACCGCGCGCCACGGACTTCGACACGATGTTGGACGAGGTGTTCGGCGCCATGTGGACCATCTTGGAGCCGGCGTCCTGGTGCTGGCCCTCGCCCGCGAAGGCGATGGAGAGGGTCTCGCCCTTGGCGTGCTCGCCCATCAGGTAGACGGCCGGGTACTTCATCGTCACCTTGGAGCCGATGTTGCCGTCGATCCACTCCATGGTCGCGCCCTCGTACGCCACGGCGCGCTTGGTGACCAGGTTGTAGACGTTGTTCGACCAGTTCTGGATGGTCGTGTAACGGCAGCGGGCGTTCTTCTTGACGATGATCTCGACCACGGCGCTGTGCAGCGAGTCCGACTTGTAGATCGGGGCCGTACAACCCTCGACGTAGTGCACGTAGGCGCCCTCGTCGACGATGATCAGGGTCCGCTCGAACTGGCCCATGTTCTCCGTGTTGATACGGAAGTAGGCCTGGAGCGGGATCTCCACCTGCACGCCCTTCGGCACGTAGATGAAGGATCCACCGGACCACACCGCGGTGTTCAGCGACGCGAACTTGTTGTCGCCGACCGGGATGACGGTGCCGAAGTACTCCTTGAAGAGCTCCGGGTGCTCCTTCAGCGCGGTGTCGGTGTCGAGGAAGATGACGCCCTGCTCCTCCAGGTCCTCACGGATCTGGTGGTAGACGACCTCGGACTCGTACTGGGCCGCGACACCGGCGACGAGGCGCTGCTTCTCCGCCTCGGGGATGCCGAGCTTGTCGTACGTGTTCTTGATGTCCTCGGGCAGGTCCTCCCAGGACTCCGCCTGCTTCTCCGTGGAGCGCACGAAGTACTTGATGTTGTCGAAGTCGATGCCCGAGAGGTCCGAGCCCCAGTTGGGCATGGGCTTCTTGCCGAAGAGCCGCAGGCCCTTGAGGCGCAGCTTCGTCATCCACTCCGGCTCGGACTTCTTGGCCGAGATGTCCCGGACGACGTCCTCGTTGATGCCGCGCTTCGCAGAGGCGCCGGCCGTGTCGGAGTCGGCCCAGCCGTATTCGTACTTACCCAGGCCCTCGAGTTCGGGGTGGGCAGTCTCCGTGGGGAGAGTCATGCGGGGTTCCTCCCGGCCGTGCTTGCAGATGCATTGTGGGTGGCTGTGGAAACTTTGGGGATGAACGTCGTGCAGACGCCGTCGCCGTGGGCGATGGTCGCCAGTCGCTGGACGTGCGTCCCGAGCAGCTGGGAGAAGATCTCGGTCTCCGCCTCGCAGAGCTGCGGGAACTTCTCGGCGACATGGGCGACGGGGCAGTGGTGCTGGCACAGCTGCTCGCCGACCGGTGCGCTGCGCGCCGTAGCAGCGTACCCGTCCGCGCTCAGGGCCTTGGCCAGGGCTTCGGTCCGCTCCTCCGGAGCGGCCGCCTCGATCGCCGCGCGGTACCCGGCGGCCTGTTCGGCGATCCGGGCACGGGCGAAGGCCACGACGGCCTCGTCCCCGCCGAAGCGCTCCTGGATCCAGCTCAGGGCGTCCGCGGCGAGCTTGTCGTAGGACTGGTCGAAGGCGTCCCGGCCGCAGTCCGTGAGGGCGAAGGCCTTGGCGGGCCGCCCGCGCGTCCGTGCTCCGTACACCCGCTGCTCGCGGGCTGCCACGACGTCGTCGGCGACCAGCGCGTCGAGATGGCGGCGTACGGCGGCCTGGGTGAGGCCCAGCCGGCCGGCCAGCTCGGCGACGGTCGACGGCCCGTGGTCCAGGATCGACCGCGCGACCCGGTTGCGCGTCGAGCGCTCACCGGTCGCGATCTCCTCCTGGGGGGTCCCCGTGGGGGTCTCCCGAGCCTCGCCGACGTTTTTCACAACGCCATTGTTGCGTAATTCCTCAGACACAGGCAAGCCGTGTCCGGATCGACGGGCGGTGCCCTGCGTCACTTAGGTAAACCTAATTTGACCTGCGGAAACGATCTTTGATCGATCAGACGGTGGTTGGTGGTCCGATAAAACCACTGGTCTCCGGAGCCCCCTTCCAGGACACTGCCGGACCATGCCCACACCCCCTCCCACCGGCCCACTTGTCACCCGCGACAGCCTCGCCGCGGAGCTTCGCGCGCTGGGTGTCGAACCCGGAGAAATCCTGCTCGTGCACTCCTCGCTCAGTTCGCTCGGCTGGGTCTGCGGAGGCGCCGTCGCGGTGGTACAGGGACTGCTCGACGCCATCGGACCGGACGGCACTCTCGTGGTCCCCACCCAGTCCGGCGACCTCTCCGACCCGGCCCTGTGGAGCAATCCGCCGGTCCCGGCGCAGTGGTGGGAGCGGATCCGGACGACCATGCCCGCCTACGACCCCCTCATCACTCCCGCACTGGGCGTGGGCGTGATCCCGGAGACGGTCCGCACCTGGCCCGGCGCCCTGCGCAGCGCCCACCCGCAGACCTCGTTCGCGGCGCTCGGGGCGCGGGCCGCGGAGCTGGTCGAGGGACACGCCCCCGACTGCCGGCTCGGCGAGCACAGCCCGCTGGCCCGGCTGGAGAAGGCGGGGGCACGGGTCCTGCTGCTCGGCGCCGGCTACGCCACCTGCACCAGCTTCCACCTGGCCGAGTACCGGATCCCGGCCCCGCTCGTCGCGGTGGGCCGGCCGGGACCCGGCGGGACGTGGGAGGTCGTGACGGAGGTGTCGATCGACTCCGACCGCTTCGACGAGCTGGGCCATGACTTCGAACGCGACCGTGACGTCGTACGGGGCACCGTCGGGGCGGCCGCCGTACGGCTGTTTCCGGTCGCGGACGCGGTGGCCTACGCGCAGCGGTGGCTGCCGCTGCACCGCTCCCGCGAGGAGGAACTCTGATGCGACCCGCCCGCCGCCGGCCCCCGCCGCCGTCGCGTCCGGCCGGTTCCCGCACCCCCCGGTCCGAGCCCCGACCCGCGAACCTAGACTCTTGAGCCATGCGAAGTGAGCCTGTCGTCCGGGTCGAGGCCCTGGTGAAGCGGTACGGGACGAAGACCGCGGTGAACGGCCTCGACCTGACGGCCGGGGCGGGCGTCACCGCCGTCCTCGGACCCAACGGCGCCGGCAAGACGACCACCGTCGAGACCTGCGAGGGGTACCGCAGGCCGGACGCCGGTACGGTGCGCGTCCTCGGCCTCGATCCGCAGAGACAAGCCGCCGACCTGCGCCCCCGGATAGGCGTGATGCTCCAGTCGGGAGGCGTGTACTCCGGCGCCCGGGCCGACGAGATGCTCCGGCACGTGGCCGGGCTGCACGCCCACCCCCTGGACGTCGACGCCCTCGTCGAGCGCCTCGGCCTCGGCTCCTGCGGCCGGACGACGTACCGCCGTCTCTCCGGCGGCCAGCAGCAGCGGCTCGCGCTGGCGATGGCCGTCGTCGGCCGCCCGGAACTGGTGTTCCTGGACGAGCCGACGGCCGGCCTCGACCCGCAGGCCCGCCGCGCCACCTGGGAACTCGTACGGGACCTGCGAGCGGACGGCGTCTCCGTCATCCTGACCACCCACCACATGGACGAGGCCGAGCAGCTCGCCGACGACGTCGCGATCATCGACGCGGGCCGGGTCATCGCCCAGGGCTCCCCCGAGGAGCTGTGCCGCGGCGGCGCCGAGAACACCCTGCGCTTCACCGGTCGCCCCGGCCTCGACGTGACCTCCCTGCTCAAGGCCCTGCCCGCCGACAGCTCGGCCGCCGAGCTGACCCCCGGCTCCTACCGGGTGACGGGCAAGGTCGACCCGCAGCTGCTGGCGACGGTCACCTCGTGGTGCGCGCAGCACGGGGTGATGCCGGACCGGATCTCGGTCGAACGGCACACCCTGGAGGACGTCTTCCTGGAACTGACCGGCAAGGAGCTGCGCTGATGACCGCCACGGGTACCTACGCCCCCCGGCCCGGCGCGGCTCCGCTGCCCCGCATGATCGCGGCCCAGGCGGTGCTGGAGACGAAGATGCTCCTGCGCAACGGTGAGCAGCTGCTGCTCACCGTGGTGATCCCCACCCTGCTGCTGGTGCTGTTCAGCAGCGTGGACATCATCGACACCGGCGCGGGCGAGGCGGTGGACTTCCTCACGCCCGGCATCCTCGCGCTCGCCGTGGTGTCGACGGCCTTCACCGGCCAGGCCATCGCGACCGGCTTCGAACGCCGCTACGGGGTGCTGAAGCGGCTCGCCGCCTCTCCCCTGCCCCGCTGGGGCCTGATGGCGGCGAAGACGCTGTCGGTGCTGGTCACGGAGATCCTCCAGGTGATCCTCCTGACGGCGATCGCGTTCGCCCTCGGCTGGGACCCGCACGGCAACCCGGCGGCCGTCCTGCTGCTCCTGGTCCTGGGCACGGCCGCCTTCTCGGGCCTCGGCCTGCTGATGGCGGGCACCCTGAAGGCGGAGGCGACGCTGGCCGCGGCCAACCTGGTCTTCCTGCTGCTGCTGGTGGGCGGCGGGGTGATCGTCCCGCTCGACAAGTTCCCGCCCGGCGCCCAGGACGTGCTCGGTCTGCTGCCCGTCTCGGCCCTTTCGGACGGGCTGCGGGACGTGCTCCAGCACGGCGCGGGCATGCCCTGGGGCGACCTGGGGATCCTGGCGGTGTGGGCGGTCGTGGGACTCGCGGCGGCCGGCCGGTTCTTCCGCTGGGAGTAGCGGCGTGCCGCCGGTCCGGGGGACCCTCGTGAACGCGTGCACAAGCGGGCGCCTACGATGGGGCGCGTGCCAAACGTGACCCGTGCCGACACCGTAGCCGCCGTGCGCAACCCGCTCGCCTTCATCGCCGAACGCTGGACCCCCACCCGCCGGACCGTCCAGCGGGCGGCGTTGTACCCGCTCGTGATGTCGGTGGTCATCGTGGTCACCGGCGGTGCCGTCCGGCTCACGGGCTCCGGCCTGGGCTGCCCGACCTGGCCCAAGTGCACCGACGACTCGCTCACCGCGACCGGCGCCATGGGCTTCCACGGCGCCATCGAGTTCGGCAACCGCATGCTGACGTACGTGCTGTGCGCGGCCGTCGGCTGGGCGATCATCGCCGCGCGGTCCGAGAAGCCGTACCGGCGGAGCCTGACCCGGCTGGGCTGGGCGCAGTTCTGGCTGGTGATGAGCAACGCCGTGCTCGGCGGGATCGTGGTGCTCGTCGGCCTCAACCCCTACACGGTCGCGGCGCACTTCCTGGCCGCCACGGCGCTGCTCGCGGTGGCCACGGTGATGTGGCAGCGCGCCCGGGAGGGCAACGGGGAGCCCCGGCCGCTGGTCGGCAGGCCCGTGCAGCAGCTGGTGTGGTTCCTGGTCGTCGCCTCGACGCTGCTGATCGGCGTCGGCACGGTGGTGACCGGCGCGGGCCCACACGCCGGTGACTCCAGCGAGGTCGAGCGGATGCCGCTGGACTGGGAGACGGTCGCCAAGCTGCACGCCGTGCTCGCCTGGATCGTGGTGACGCTGACCTTCGCCCTGTGGTTCATCCTCAAGGCGGTGGACGCGCCGAAGAACCCGCTGGACCGCACCCGGGACCTGTTCCTGGTGCTGCTCGGGCAGGGTCTCATCGGCTACGTCCAGTACTTCACGGACCTTCCCGAGGCCCTGGTCGGGCTGCACATGTTCGGCTCCTGCCTGGTGTGGATCGCGGTGCTGCGCGTGCTGCTGGCGCTGCGCGAGCGCCCCGAGGCGACGATCGACCTGCCGGGCCCGGCGGCCGAGGCGACGGTCGGCACGCGCGCGTGAGTCACCCGAGGCTCACGCGTACGAGGTGACCAGCCCGTCGATCGCCGGCGCCAGGTAGTCCCGGGTCAGCGCGGCGCGGCGGGCGGGCCACCCCTCGTCGGCCGGCCCGTCCCCCTCGTCGTAGCGGCGGCGCGTGATGTCCGCCACGACCTCCGAGGGCGCGCCCAGCGCGAGCAGCTCGTCCAGGGCCTCGCGCTTGGAGATCAGCCGGCCGTCCCGCACGGTCACCGTCGCCCGCGCGAAGGTCAGCAGCCCCAGATCGACCCAGACGTTCGCACGCCACAGGTGGGCCTTGTCGACGGCGGGCCGCCAGAAGTCCCGCTGGTCGCGGACGACGAAGGCGCCGAGTGCGCGGTCCGGCACGGGCGGCAGAAGCGCGCCGGGCGGCTTGCCGTGCAGCACCCGGCCGAAGTCGTGCAGTTCGCGCCGGGTCACCGGGGTGACCGTCCGCCGGAACAGCTGGCCGTGCGCCCAGGTGAGGTGCCGCCGCTCCGGGTCGGTGGTCCGGCCGGGGGTGAGATAGGTGCAGTGCAGCAGCGGGGCGAGCGGCTCGTTCCGCAGGCGGGCGTGCAGCCGGGCAAGCTGCCACACCGTGCGCGGTGCGAGAGGCCCCGCCAGGACCGCGATGAGGTCCAGGTCGCTGCGGCCCTCCTGGTAGTCGCCCCCTGCGAGCGAACCGTGGGCCCACACGGCGACGGGGCCCAGGGCCCGGAGGCCGGAGAGAAAGCGGTCCAGTAATGCGTCCGTGCGGCTGATCGTGCGGCTGGTCATGCGCCCAGTCTGTCCACCTCAGCCGAGCCCGTACACCCGGCGCGCGTTGCCCGCCGCGATCAGTCCCGCCACCCGTTGCGCGTCCGCCTGCGACCACGCGCCCTCCACGACCCAGCTGCCGAGCACCCGCGCCAGTGCCTCGCGGAACAGCCGCGCCCCGACCACGTGCAGCTCGGGCAGCCCGCCGGCCCCGCTGGAGAAGAGGATCTTGCCGAAGGGGGCCAGCTCCAGGATCTCCGCGAGGATCGTCGCGGCGCGCGCGCCGGTCCGTACGAGCGCGGCGCCGGAGTCGGCGTACACGTGCGGGAAGACACCCGCGAGGTGGGCGGCGTGCCGATGGTAGGGGTAGCCGTGCAGCAGGACGAGGTCGGTGCCGAGGCCGGCCGTGGCCCGCACGAAGTCGGTCAGCAGGACCGGATCCGTGCGGTCGACGCGCGCCCCCGGCTCGCCGAGTCCCGCGTGCAGTTGGAGGGGCAGCCCCGAGGCGACGGCGATCCACAGCAGATGACGCAGCAGCACCGGGTCGCTCAGCTCACCGCCGACCCTGCGGCCCGCCAGCCAGCGGCCCGCCGCGCCCCGCACCTCGCCAGGCCCGGGCGGCTCGGGCGCGAGGGCGAGGCCGTGCCGGACCCCCGCGACGGAGGTGAAGGCCACGGCGTTCGCGGCGGCCCCGTGCACCGACTCGGCGAGGTTGGCGAGGAAGGACTCGACGGTGCCGGAGGTGTCGGCGACCTGTTCGGCGAGAGGTTCCAGGCGCACGATCTCCCGTGCCTCGGCGGCGCCGGCCGAGGCGAGCTCGCCCGGTCCGGTGAGGTCTCCGGGCAGGCCCGTGTCGACCAGGTACGTCGTGATGCCGCTGCCGCGCAGCAGCCGGCGGCCCGCTTCCAGTACGCCGAGTTCACGACGCCGGGCGAGATAACGGGCGGGTGGTGCGTGCGGTTCCAGACCGAGGAGCGGGGGGCACCAGCGGCGTACCGCGAACCCCGTCTGGGTGTCGAACAGCGTCGTGCCCGGGGCCGGCGGGCCCTCGGTGCGGGCCAACTGGGCCTCGAAGGTACCGAGACCCAGCTCCGTTCTCAGGACGCCGTGGCAGTACTGGTCCACCAAGGACGGCGTTTCGATCATCCGGACTCCCCGGGGGACGGCCCACGTAGTTCCTACGGGTCCTAACGGGTGACCGGGGTGTCAGGTTGTTGCTGCTCAGCCGTTCTTCGGTCCGCCGACCTGGATCCCGGCCATCCGCGTCCATTCGTACGGCCCCGTCTTCACCTTCGCCGCGAACTCGCCGTCGAAGGTCTCGTGCACGGTGATGCCCGCCTTTCCGACGGCCAGCTCGGCGACGGCGACCGAGGGGGCCACCAGGTCGCCCCAGCCGCCGTCGTCGCCGACCAGGACGATACGGGCGCCGCGCTCGCCGATGTACGCGATCTGGCCCTCGGCGCCGCCGTGCTGCTTGGCGAAGGAGCTGATCTGCTTGGCGAGCCGGGCAGCCTTGCGCTCGGCCTTCGCGGCCTGCTTGGCGTCGGCGGTCTCGTCAACCTGCTTGGTGTCTGCCATGGCCAGGATGCTACCGACGGGTAGATCGAACGGCGACGGCCGGGGTGCGTGGTGTTGACCACGCACCCCGGCCGTTCGGCGATGCGGCGATGCGGACTCGGAGGTGTCAGCGCAGGAAGGGGTCCACCGCGACCGCCACGAACAGCAGCGACACATAGGTGATGGACCAGTGGAACAGCCGCATCTCCTTCAGCTTCCCGCCCGTCGCCTCCGCCTTCGCGCGGTTCTGGAGCGCGTGCGCCTCCCACAGCCACCAGCCGCCGGCCACCAGCGCGACCGAGGTGTAGAACCACCCGGTGTAGCCCAGCGGGGTCAGCAGCAGCGAGACGGCGACCATCACCCAGCTGTAGAGGACGATCTGCTTGGCGACCGTCTTGTTGGAGGCGACGACCGGCAGCATCGGCACGCCCACGCGCGCGTAGTCGTCCCTGACCTTCATGGACAGCGGCCAGTAGTGCGGCGGCGTCCAGAAGAACATGACGAGGAAGAGCACGACCGGCGCCCAGGACACCGAGTTCGTCACGGCCGACCAGCCGATCAGCACCGGCATGCAGCCGGCGATGCCGCCCCACACGATGTTCTGCGAGGTACGGCGCTTGAGGATCATCGTGTAGACGACGACGTAGAAGAGGAGCGCGCCGAGGGCGAGCCAGGCCGACAGCCAGTTGACGGTCAGACCGAACAGGAGTGTGGAGACCACCGCGAGGGTGATGCCGAAGGCGAGGCATTCACGCGGGCTGACCATTCCGGTGACCAGCGGGCGCTGCGAGGTGCGGTCCATCAGCGCGTCGATGTCGCGGTCGATGTACATGTTCAGCGCGTTGGCGCCGCCCGCGGACAGGTAACCACCGAGGCAGGTCAGCACCACCAGACCGAGGTCCGGCACGCCCTGCTGCGCCAGGAACATCACCGGGACGGTGGTGATCAGCAGCAGCTCGATGATCCGTGGCTTGGTCAGCGCCACGAACGCCTTGACCCGGGCCCCGAACGGCCGCCGGCTCGGGCTCTGGCTCGTCCCGATAAGCCCCGCTGGACGGGATTCAACGGCCGTCACGCACACCCCTGACAGAGACTCCCAGCAAGCCTCCCCGTGTGAATGCGGGGTAAAGGCTCGCGCGTACCACGCCACTGTAGACGTTGCCCAGACCCCGACATTCGCGGGGGTGGGGTCGTGTTGGACGGCACCTGCGGAAGAGCCGGAGGGCACTCTGTTGAGCACTCGTACGAGCGGCTCCGTATTCACTTGCCGAACAGAGAACACACCGGTCGGGAGGCGGATCACCAAGTCTCCCGGCAGTCTGGAATGACTCGAAAAAATGCACGTTCTCACGGGGGTAGGCTCGACAACGGCCGGTGGGCGCCGCGTGCACCGGCATTCGACATGCGTGACATGTGGAGAGGAGCCCTGACCCAGGGTGAGCACCAAGCCGACCACCACAGACCTCGAGTGGACCGAGTTGGACCAGCGGGCCGTGGACACCGCCCGCGTCCTGGCCGCCGACGCCGTACAGAAGGTCGGCAACGGCCATCCCGGTACGGCGATGAGCCTGGCGCCTGCCGCGTACACCCTCTTCCAGAAGGTGATGCGGCACGACCCGGCGGACGCCGACTGGGTCGGCCGCGACCGCTTCGTGCTGTCCGCGGGCCACTCGTCCCTGACGCTCTACACCCAGCTGTACCTGGCCGGCTTCGGCCTGGAGCTGGACGACCTGAAGGCGTTCCGTACCTGGGGTTCGAAGACCCCGGGTCACCCGGAGTACGGCCACACCACGGGCGTCGAGACGACGACCGGCCCGCTGGGCCAGGGCGTCGCGAACGCCGTGGGCATGGCGATGGCCGCCCGCTACGAGCGCGGTCTGTTCGACCCGGAGGCCCCGGCCGGCGAGTCGCCGTTCGACCACTTCGTCTACGCGATCGCCGGTGACGGCTGCCTCCAGGAGGGCATCTCCGCCGAGGCGTCCTCCATGGCCGGGCACCAGAAGCTCGGCAACCTGGTCCTGCTGTGGGACGACAACCACATCTCGATCGAGGGCGACACCGAGACGGCCGTCTCCGAGGACACCGCTCTGCGCTACGAGGCGTACGGCTGGCACGTGCAGCGCGTCGCCCCGAAGCCGGACGGCGACCTGGACCCGCACGCCCTCTACGACGCGATCGAGGCCGCGAAGCAGGTGACGGACAAGCCGTCCTTCATCGCGATGCGCTCGATCATCGCCTGGCCCGCGCCGAACGCGCAGAACACCGAGGCCGCCCACGGCTCGGCGCTCGGCGACGACGAGGTCGCGGCCACCAAGCGCGTCCTCGGCTTCGACCCGGAGAAGTCCTTCGAGGTCGCGGACGAGGTCATCGCCCACACCCGGGGCGCCCTCGAGCGCGGCCAGGCGGCCCGCGCCGTGTGGGAGAAGTCCTTCCAGCAGTGGCGGGACAACAACCCCGACCGCGCCGCCGAGTTCGAGCGCGTCGCCGCGGGCGAGCTGCCCACCGGCTGGGAGGAGAAGCTCCCGGTCTTCGAGTCCGGCAAGGGCGTCGCCACCCGTGCCGCGTCCGGCAAGGTGCTCCAGGCGCTCGGCGCGGTCATCCCCGAGCTGTGGGGCGGCTCCGCCGACCTCGCGGGTTCCAACAACACGACGATCGACAAGACGTCGTCGTTCCTCCCGGCGGACAACCCGCTGCCGGAGGCGGACCCGTACGGCCGCACCGTCCACTTCGGCATCCGCGAGCACTCGATGGCCGCGGAGATGAACGGCATCGCGCTGCACGGCAACACCCGTATCTACGGCGGCACGTTCCTCGTGTTCTCCGACTACATGCGCAACGCCGTGCGGCTGTCCGCCCTGATGCACGTGCCGGTGACGTACGTGTGGACGCACGACTCCGTCGGTCTCGGCGAGGACGGCCCGACGCACCAGCCGGTCGAGCACCTGGCCTCGCTGCGCGCGATCCCGGGCCTGAACGTCGTCCGCCCGGCCGACGCCAACGAGACGGCGATCGCCTGGCGCGAGATCCTCAAGCGCTGGACGAAGGTCTTCGGCAAGGGCGCCCCGCACGGTCTGGTCCTCACCCGCCAGGGCGTGCCGACCTACGAGCCCGACGAGAACGCGGCCAAGGGCGGGTACGTCCTGTTCGAGGCCTCCACCGGAACGCCGGAGGTGCTCCTCATCGCGACCGGCTCCGAGGTGCACGTCGCCGTCGAGGCACGCGAGCGGCTGGAAGCCGAGGGTGTGCCCACGCGCGTGGTCTCCATGCCGTCCGTGGAGTGGTTCGAGGAGCAGGACCAGGGGTACCGGGACAGCGTCCTGCCCCCGTCCGTCAAGGCCCGCGTCTCGGTCGAGGCGGGTATCGGTCTCACCTGGCACAAGTACGTCGGGGACGCCGGCCGCATCGTTTCCCTGGAGCACTTCGGTGCTTCCGCCGATGGCAAGGTCCTCTTCCAGGAGTACGGCTTCACTGCCGAGAACGTGGCCGCCAAGGCCCGGGAATCCCTCGCCGCCGCCCAGCGCTGACGCTCACATACGACACGTAGGAGATGTAATTCCATGACAGACGCACTCAAGCGCCTCTCCGAAGAAGGCGTCGCGATCTGGCTGGACGACCTGTCGCGCAAGCGGATCACGTCCGGCAACCTGGCCGAACTGATCGACCAGCAGCACGTCGTGGGCGTCACCACCAATCCCTCGATCTTCCAGAAGGCGATCAGCAGCGGCGACGGTTACGAGCAGCAGCTCTCCGACCTCGCCGCCCGCAAGGTCACCGTCGAAGAGGCCATCCGCATGATCACGACGGCGGACGTCCGCGACGCCGCCGACATCCTGCGCCCGGTCTTCGACGCCACCGGCGGCCAGGACGGCCGGGTGTCCATCGAGGTCGACCCGCGCCTGGCGCACCACACCAAGCCGACGGTCGCCGAGGCCAAGCAGCTCGCCTGGCTGGTCGACCGCCCCAACACGCTCATCAAGATCCCGGCCACGATGGGCGGCCTGCCGGCGATCACCGAGGTCATCGGCCTCGGCATCAGCGTCAACGTCACGCTGATCTTCTCGCTGGAGCGCTACCGCCAGGTCATGGACGCCTACCTGGCCGGCCTGGAGCAGGCCAAGGAGCGCGGCCTGGACCTGTCGAAGATCCACTCCGTGGCGTCCTTCTTCGTGTCCCGCGTGGACACCGAGATCGACAAGCGGCTCGACGCGCTCGGCACCGACGAGGCCAAGGCCGCCCGCGGCAAGGCGGGCCTCGCCAACGCCCGGCTCGCCTACCAGGCGTACGAGGAGGTCTTCGCCGGCGCGCGCTGGGCCGCGCTGGAGAAGGCGGGCGCCAACAAGCAGCGTCCGCTGTGGGCCTCCACCGGTGTGAAGGACCCCGCCTACAAGGACACCCTGTACGTGGACGACCTGGTGGCGCCGAACACGGTGAACACCATGCCGGAGGCGACCCTGTTCGCCGCCGAGGACCACGGCGCGATCACCGGCAACACCGTCGCCGGCACCTACGAGCAGGCCCGCGCCGAGATCGACGCCGTCGAGAAGCTCGGCATCTCGTACGACGAGGTGGTCCAGCTCCTCGAGGACGAGGGCGTGGACAAGTTCGAGGCGTCCTGGAACGACCTGCTCAAGTCGACCGAGGCGGAGCTCCAGCGCCTCGCCCCCTCGGAGGGCTGAACTCTGTCGAGCAGCAATCCGCTGCGTGACCCCGCCGACCGACGGCTCCCGCGTATCGCGGGGCCGTCGGGCCTGGTCATCTTCGGCGTCACGGGCGATTTGTCCCGGAAGAAGCTCATGCCCGCCGTGTACGACCTCGCCAACCGGGGTCTGCTGCCGCCGGGCTTCTCGCTGGTCGGCTTCGCCCGCCGCGAGTGGGAGCACGAGGACTTCGCACAGGAGGTCCACGACGCCGTCAAGGAGCACGCCCGTACGCCCTTCCGCGAGGAGGTCTGGCAGCAGCTCGTCCAGGGCATGCGCTTCGTGCAGGGCACCTTCGACGACGACGACGCCTTCGAGCGGCTGCGCGGCACGATCGAGGAACTCGACAAGGCGCAGGGCACGGGCGGCAACTTCGCCTTCTACCTGTCCGTGCCGCCGCGGTCCTTCCCGGTGGTCATCCAGCAGCTGAAGAAGCACGGGCTGGCCGACCAGACGGACGGCTCCTGGCGACGCGCGGTCATCGAGAAGCCCTTCGGTCACGACCTCGCCTCGGCCGAGGAGCTCAACAAGGTCGTCCACGAGGTCTTCGGCTCGGACCAGGTCTTCCGCATCGACCACTACCTGGGCAAGGAGACCGTCCAGAACATCATGGCGCTGCGCTTCGCCAACACGATGTTCGAGCCGATCTGGAACCGGTCCTTCGTGGACCACGTCCAGATCACGATGGCCGAGGACATCGGCATCGGCGGCCGGGCCGGCTACTACGACGGCATCGGCGCCGCCCGTGACGTCATCCAGAACCACCTGCTCCAGCTGATGGCCCTCACGGCCATGGAGGAGC
>LJCX01000032.1 GCA_001298545.1 Actinobacteria bacterium OV320 | reverse complement strand
CACCACGGACCCGAACGCACCCCGCGCCGTCACCACCACCCCACCCCGCCACTGCCGCACTCCCACCACCCGACACCCCCGCAACACCCGCACACCCAACCCCCGCGCCCGCACCTCAAAATGAGACTCCAACTCCTCCTGCGCACACTTCAACACCGCCACCGGCTCCAACCCAGGTGCCGAAACAACCAACCCCCCCAACCCCCCAAAATGAAACCCCACCCCACCACCCACACCAGAACCACCAAGACCCGGACCAGGAACACCAGCCCCCTCAGGCATACCGACCGCGTCACCGCTCAGACCAGCACCCTCACCACAGCCCGGGCCGGGAACACCGGTCCGGTCACCGTCGAGCAAACGGCCGCCCCCGGCTCCCCACTCCACCAGCCCGCCCAGATAACCGCGCCGGACCAGACACTGCACCGCACGCGCATGCACCGTCGTCGCCCTCGGCCTCGCCGACACCACCACCTCCGACTCCAGAACCACCACCCGCACCCCCCGCACCGCCAACTCACACGCCACCACCAACCCCACCGGCCCACCCCCCACCACCACCACGTCCGTCTCCACCACACCCGAAACACCCAAAACACCTGTCATCGTCGGCTCCCCCCGCCAATAACCCAACACGGACAACAGAAACAAACAACCCTGGCCCACACGCAGACCCCGGCCCCCTGCTACCGGAACAACTCCCTCCTCCCACAAGCCAGTTGACGCATCAGGAACCGGACACCGATGCGAACGAGCAGAAATATACCGGTTATGCGGTTCTTCGCAAGAGGAGCACAACCACACCCCCAACCACACACCACCAACCCGCCACCCGCCCGGGGTCCGGCCCTGGTGGCGTTCGAGGTCGAGTTGGGCCTTGAAGGTCTGGTTGACGGACTCGATGACCTGTCGTAGCGGCGGCTCGGCGTGGAGCATGTCGAGCAGGGTCTGCCGTTCGTCGGCCTTCTCGCCGGTGCGTCCCAGCCGGCCAGGTCGGATCGCTTTTGCGGTCTCGCGGGAGCGGCCGTATTCCGCCGGGGTGGAGTCGACGACCCACACGGTGTCGGTCCACAGCGAGGTGTCTGTTGCGAGGAGGCGGTTGACGACCTGGGCGATCAGGTCGGTGGCCTTGCGCAGGCGCCGGTTGTAGCCGGAGTGTCCGGGCAGGTAGGGGAACAGGTGCCGCAGGTGGGCCTGGGCGTGGCGGATCCAGCGGCGTTCGGAGGTGAAGCCGAGCAGGGCCTGCGTCACCGCGAGGGTGAACAGCTCGGCATCCGTGAGCCGGGGCGGGATCCCGACGACGGCGCGCCACGGCGCCAGGCACGGCGATTCCTTCAGCAGGTCGTCGGTCTTCACGTAGAGCGCGGTCGCGAGGGAGTCCAGGTCTGGCGTCACAATCGACCTTTGGACTCCCTCGCTTCATCGCTTCATGTCATGCGCGCCAGCGAGCCCTTGTGTGACTTGCCAAGACAGGTGTCACCAATTCTGCGGGCCGACCTGGGCTTCGGTGGCGCAGCGGTCGTGCCACTTGCCACCAGATGGTCGACCTTGTTGCCACCTGCTCCGAGTCCTCGGCCCAGTTGTCCCCGAGCGCATGGAGATTCGGCAGGTCGGAGGATTGGTGAGCAGCAGTGAGGTCTTGCGGTTCGGATCCCCCGGTCACGATCGTTGGAGCCGCTAGCGGTGCGGGGCGTTGGCCCGGGCACCGGAGCGTCGGCAGGGACGGCCACCACGGATCTGTCCGAGATGCGTGGGCGCAGCGGCATCAGCCTGGCGGGTGACGGCCGCCGTGCACGTCACCAGGGCACTACGCCGGCATCGTCGAAGAACTGTCCGGTGGGGCCGTCGTCGGGCAGAGTCGCAAGTTTGATGGCGATCGCCGCGCCCTGTTCGGGGGTGCGCACGCCGCGGAAGCCGTTGAGGTCGGTGGCGACGTAGCCGGGGCAGCCGGTGTTGATCAGGATGTTCGTGCCGCTCAGCTCCCGGGCGTACTGGAGGGTGACGGCGTTCAGGAACGTCTTCGACGGCGCGTACGCCGCGGACACCGGACCTGCCGTCTGCTCGGCGGCGGGTCCTGACTGCCGGGTGAGGGAGCCGACCCCGCTGGACATGTTCACGATCCGTGGTGCGGCGGAGCAGCGCAGCAGCGGCAGCATCGCGTTGGTGACGCGGATGACGCCGATCACGTTGGTGTCCACGACCGTGCGGATGGTGGCGGGGTCGATCCGGGTGGGCTCCTGTGGCATGTCGCCTGCGATGGCGGCGTTGTTGACGAGTACGTCGAGGCGTCCGGCCTGTTCGTCGATCAGCCGTGCGGCGGCGGTCGCGCTCGCGTCGTCGGTCACGTCCAGCGGTACGGCGAACGCGTCGATGCCAGCGGCGCGCAGTTTCTCCACCGCGGCGCTTCGGCGCTGGTCGTCGCGGGCGCCGACGCCGACGCTCCAGCCGAGGGCGCCCAGGCCCGCGGCGATCTCGTAGCCGATTCCCTTGTTCGCGCCGGTGACCAGCGCGATCGTCCGTTCAGTCATAGGGACGATGCTGCCCTCGGGCCTCGACGGGAGTCCAAGACCGATCGGGTGCGCAACGATACCGTCAGGGTATTGATCCGGGATAGCGTGGCCGGATGGAGACCCGGGAACTGCGGTATTTCGTCGCTGTCGCTGAAGAGCTGCACTTCGGGCGTGCCGCGCAGCGGCTCGGGATCGCGCAGCCACCGTTGTCACGGGCGATCCAGCGGCTCGAACGCCGGCTCGGGGCAATGCTGTTGGACCGGACCAGTCGCACGGTAACGCTGACCGAGGCCGGCTCGGTGCTGTTGGTCGAGGGCCGGGCGGCTCTCGACGCGGTCGAGGCCGCCGAGCGTTGGACCCGCCGCGCCGCCCTTTCCGTGGCCGGCCGCCCCGGCCTGGTCCTGGTCACGAAGGCCAGCGCGTCCAGGGAACTGCTGGCGAGACTGCTCGACGCGTACGCCGCCGAACCCGGCGCGGTTCCCGTCGACGTCATCCTGTGCGGTCCGGCCGAGCAGGAACGACTCCTGCGCGAGGGCCGGGCCGACGTGGCGCTGCTGCACCGGCCGTTCGACTCGACGGCCGGATTCCACACCGAAGAGCTCAGCACGGAGAGTCAGGTTGTGGTCCTGCCGGCCGGGCATCCGCTGACCGCCCGGGCCCATGTGCATATGGCCGACATCACCGGGCTGCCGGGCCTGCCCCTCCCACGCTGGCCCGACCCCGACGGCACCTACCCGCCCGGCCCCGGCCCGCAGGTCCGCGACCATGCGCAGTTGTTGCAGCTCGTCGCGCTCGGCCGTGCCTGTGCGGTCTCACCGGAGTCGTGCCGAGCCCAACTGCACGGTGACCTCGCCGCCGTGCCCGTGCTGGACGCGCCGACAGTCACCACCGTGATCGCCTGGCCACCGCACAGCCGGTCCAGAGCCGTCGCCGACCTCATCCGGACTGCGACACGTCTCCAGTAGCTCCCACCCGCCCGGCCAGGCTCCACCCATCGTGGCCCGGCTCAGGCGGCAGATCGCGGTGGGTGCACGCGGCTGGCGTCAGTCTGCGCGACCAGGTGACATCTATCTCGACCACTCACACCTTCGCATCGTTCATCCATACCGGCCCGCAGCGCCCCTGAGTGATCCCCTCCTCACACAAGGACTCCGTGTGTGTCTGCCGGGACGCCCGTGACCGCCGGGCAGCGGCCCCTGTCCACGCCGCGCTTGCCGAACTCGTGAGGTTCGCATTCCCGCTGCGGCTGCTCAAGGGGGAGGACGAGCCTCGATCCTCCTGAGTTCCCAGTGTCAACGCCACGACGCCGAACCCTAATCAGCAGAGGCGAAGCCGCTGCACGCCCTGGCTTCCGGGGGTCTCCAGCGCGGTGAGGCACGCTCTCCCGGCGGCTCAACATCGAGTTGCCGAGGTGCAGTAGGGCCCACGATGGTCCGTACGGAACACAGTCGGTACGGACCATCCCGCTTTCCTGGGCCGGCCGCACCGCTTGCTGGGCACCGCTTGCTGGGCACCGCTTGCTGGCTCGCCTTCAGCGGGGATGAGAGATAGGCGAGCCAGCGGCGCAGGTGCGGCGGCAGGACTGGAAACTCGCCCAGCGACGTTGACCGCCGACTGCGTCCCTCGGCTGCGTCCCTCGGCCGTGTAGAGGGCGGCGCGGGCATTTGGGGGTGCCAACCGGTTGATCACGGTGACGAAATCGAACTGTCCAGCAGAAACTACAGCGGCCGACACACCATCCCGGCTTCATGTACGCCGGTTGTACATCGGTTGTACGTCGGTCAGGAACTTGTCACCAACCGCAAAGCAGCCCGAGGACCGGACAGCCGTCAGCGCCGAGGCGTTCACGGCGGCGGGTGGGCGTCGTTGAGTTGCTGGCGGGCCTGAGCCTTCACTGTGGGATGCGCGTCATCGCCGTCCACCCCCATGCCCGCGAGCAGGCGCAGCCCGTCCTCGGCGGGGGTGCCGGGGGCCGCGGACAGCACCAGCAGCTCCATGCCTGATTCGTCCGGCAGCGCGAAGTTCTCCTGGTGCAGCTCCAGCAGCCCGACCAGCGGATGCCGGTACGCCTTGCGTCCATGGGTGCGGGCGCGCACGTCCGCACGGGCCCAGAGGCGACGGAAGCGCTCGCTGCCCATCGCCAGCTCACCGATGAGAGAGGCCAGGCGGGGGTCCTCGGCGTACTGGCCGGCGGCCAGGCGCAGGTGCCCCACCACGTCGAGGGTGCATTTCTCCCAGTCCGCGTACAGGCCGCGCTCGGCCTCCTCGAGGAAGATGTGCCGGGCGGTGTTCAGGCCCGGCATCGGCCGGCCGTAGAGCAGCCCGGCGAGACGGTTCCCGGCGAGCACGTCCAGACGGTGGTCCATGATCAGCGCGGGTGCGTCGGTGACCAGGTTGAGGACGCGCAGCAGCTCGGGCCGGACCCTGCCGCCCGGCGCCTTCGCGCGGCGGTGGCGCTGCCGGGCGAGCCGGTCAAGGTGCCCGCGTTCGGTCTCGTCGAGGCCGAGGACCCGGGCGAGCGCGTCGAGGACCTGCTCGGAGGGCTGGGTCGCCCGGCCCTGCTCCAGGCGTACGTAGTAGTCGACACTGACTCCGGACAGGTGCGCGACCTCTTCGCGGCGCAGCCCTTCGACCCGGCGGCGCCTGTCCGTCGGGATGCCGACGGCTGCCGGGTCGACCCGGGAGCGCCGGGTCCGCAGGAAGCCCGCAAGATCGTCCATGGCCCCAGTATGGCCTCGGTACGGCCTGTGAAGGTGGCCCTGCTGTTACCAGGAAGTCCCGTCCGGTGGAAGCGGCGTCCCTGAACGCCGGGGGCCGTGGCGTCCAGGATCGAAGGCATCCGATCCGAAGGAGTTCCCATGAAGACGCTGATCGTGTACGCCCACCCGGAGCCGAAGTCACTCAACGGCTCGCTGAAGGACCTCGCGGTGTCCACGTTGGAGAGCGCCGGGCACGAGGTACGGGTGAGCGATCTGTACGCGATGAACTGGAAGGCGGTCGTGGACGCCGCGGACTACGGCCCCGACGCCTCAAGTCCGTTGCAAGTCGCTCGGGACTCGGGCCGGGCTTTCGACGCCGGAAGACTCACGCCGGACGTTCTGGCCGAGCAGGAGAAGCTGCTGTGGGCCGAAACCGTCATTTTCCAGTTCCCGCTGTGGTGGTACTCCATGCCCGCGATCCTCAAGGGCTGGGTGGACCGGGTGTTCACCTTCCACTTCGCCTACGGCGTCGGCGAGCACAGCGACACCAAGTACGGCGAGCGCTTCGGCGAAGGCACCCTAGCGGGCAGAAAGGCTCTGCTGTCGGTGACCGCGGGCGGCCCGGAGTCGCACTACACCGCTCGCGGGATCAACGGCCCCATCGACGATCTGCTGTTTCCGATCCACCACGGCATCCTCTACTACCCGGGCATCGAGGTGCTGCCCCCGTTCGTGCTGTACGGCACCGACCGGATGACCGACGAGGACTACCTGGACGTCGCCAAGGTCTGGGAGCAGCGCCTGCTCACCCTGGAATCGACCGAGCCGATCCCGTTCCGGCGGCAGAACTTCGGAGACTACGAGATCCCCTCGCTGCACCTGAAGGAGGGGCTGGAGCCTGCGGGCCGCACGGGTTTCGGGCTGCACCTGCGCGGCTGAGCCTCGTCTTCGCCGGCGTCGTCGGGCTGCTCGGCGGCCGTGTGCAGTTTGATGAATGCCCAACCCCTCCCCGCGGGAGTCTCCCTCGCCCGCGCACTCACACCTGCTGAGCCGCCGGCAGCCGTCGCGATGCGAGTGCCGACGCCGTCACGGGATACGTGCACGGCATCAGCGCTGCACACGAAGTTCCGGGGCCGCAGTGCGCCTGGACACCATCCGCCATACGTTCGACGGCGATCTCGACTCCGTGCCGTCCTTCGACGACGCACACGGCTCTGGCCTCGTCCCGCTCCGCATGGCCGACCAGGACGCCGGCCCTCCGGCTCCTGCGGCCCCTCCTGCACCGGGACCATCACCTGCTCGCACCCGCGCTCCCAGGCCCGGGCCTTCGTTTCGGCGAAGCGCTCGATCACTCATGGCTTTCATCACAATTTACCCATTTTGGAGCAGAGATCTGCCTATAAGTAGGTTCACAGACAGTTGCGCTCCTTCGGCGATCAACACAGGGATGCACAGACCAGCGACAGGGAGAAGTGCTTGATCACGCTCTACGGACGACGCACCGGGCAGATGGCTACGGCCGGAGTGCTCGGGGGCGTACTCGCAGTCACGGCCCTGGGCGGCACAAGTATCGCTGCCACCGGCGGCAACGATGCCGGGAACCGACCGACATCGCAGGCGCAGGTGAACAAGGCGGGCACCCAGGAAGCCTCAGACGCCCGAATAGAGATCACGCCCGGGCAAGGCGCCTACAACGTCGGGATCAACGGTCCAGTCGAGGTAACCGCCAGTAATGGCAAGCTCACCAAGGTGACCATGACCGCTGTCGCGACCGGCGCCGAGATCCGGGGCACCCTGTCCGCGGACGGCACCGCCTGGAAGCCAAACGGCCGACTGGAGCGTGCCACCAAGTACCAGATCACCGCAGAGGCCGAGGACGCCAAGGGCCGCTCCGCTACCGCCAACGCCACGATCACCACGGTCTCCCCGGCCAACGACTTCATCGGGCACCTCTCTCCCCTGGACGGCTCGACCGTCGGCGTGGGCATGCCGGTGTCGCTCAACTTCAACACGGCGATCAGTGACAAGGCCGCCGTGGAGTCGGAGATCCAGGTCAGCTCCAGCAGCGGCCAGCGGGTCGTCGGTCACTGGTTCAACGACCACCGCCTGGACTTCCGCCCCGAGAAGTACTGGAAGTCCGGCTCCACCGTCACCGTCTCGCTCAACCACCACGGCCTCCAGAAGACGGTCACGTTCAAGATCGGCCGAAGCCAGATCAGCACCGTGGACGCGAAGACGAAACAGATGACCGTCGTCCGGGACGGCAAGACGATCAAGACCATCCCGATCTCGTCAGGCAGCCTCGAGCACCCGACGTACAACGGCCAGATGGTGATCTCCGAGAAGTTCAAGCACATCCACATGAACGGCGCGAGCGTCGGCCTCACGGAGAAGGACGGCAAACCCTCGTACGACATCAAGGCCGTACCGCACGCCATGCGTCTGACCGACTCGGGCACGTTCATCCACGGCAACTACTGGGGTACCGACTCGGTCTTCGGCAAGGTCAACACCAGCCATGGCTGCGTAGGCCTGAAGGATGTCAGGGGCGGCGGCGATGGCACCCGGCCCGCCGCATGGTTCTTCGACCACTCGATGATCGGTGACGTCGTGATCGTCAAGAACTCCACGGACAAGACCACGTTGGCCCCGGACAACGGCCTCAGCGACTGGAACATGCCGTGGAGCGAGTGGGTCGCGGGCGGCCCGACCACCTGACCTCACGCCACCCCACCAGTCGACGGTGGCAGCGCACGCTCGTCCTGCCGCCTTCACTCCGCGCCGACTGGACGATCTCGGTAGGCGGCTGCACCCACTCCACCACCGTGGGCAGGGACCGCGCTCCTGCCGATCGGCGTTTCGGCTCGCCAGCACGCGAGACGGTCCATGGTCCGGCGCGCAGCATGAGGTTGCGCGGAGCGAAAGCCCGACCTTGCGCAGGCCATCGCCACGGCCCGACACCACACCGTCGGTGCGGCGGCGCGCGCTGCTGAATGTCGCACTGCTCAGTCGGCGCCGTCCCGAGTCGATCGCAGCAGCAGAGCCCTTCGGGCGGCGCCGACGTGGTGGCGCATCGCGGCGACGGCGGCGTCGGGGTTGCGGGTGAGTACGGCCAGGAAGATGGCTTGGTGTTCCTCAAGCGATCCGGTCCGCGGATGCGGCGCGCTGAGGTCGCGGTACTGCCTCATGACGAGGGGATAGAGCAGCGTGTCGTAGGCACGGGCCAGGGTCTGCTGGTGAGCGGCGCGTTTGACCTGTTGGTGAAAGGTCCGGTTGCCCTGGGAATAGCCCGCTTGGTCACCGCTCGCCTGGCAGTCCGCCATGAACTGCAGCGTACGGCGCAGTTCCTCGATCTCCTCGTCCGTCGCACGTTCGGCGGCCTTGCCTGCCAGGGCGGATTCGAGTGTTTCTCGCGCCTCCAGGATGTCCAGGGCTTCCTCGACCGTGAAATCCCTGGTGCGCACACCCCGATTGACTTCGCTGGTGACGTAACCCTCCTGGGTCAGCTGCACCAGTACGGACCGCATGGTGCTGCGCGAGACGCCGAACCTCTGGGTCAGGTCCGCTTCGGTGAGCCGGGTGCCCGGCGCGAAGCTTCCCGACTGCAGGAGTGAACGCAGGCCGTCGTAAGCCTGACTGTGCCGCGTCGACGGGCCCTTCTCGGTGTCGGCCGTGTCGTCGTGCTGCTCCGGGTTCACATGATCACCTGTGGCTAGGGGGAATGGCTGCCGTGTATCGAGCAGTATGGCTGGCAACCGAGGCGTCGCCTTGCTCAGGACGTCTCACACATGACGCGACGGGTGAGAGGTGCACCGATTCGACGCCGATCACGCGAGGGGGCGCCCCCGATACCACGATGGTCGCCCGGCGACGGCGGCGCGACGCAGGCACTCAGGGACGACTCCACCGACACCGGTCCTCCGAGCTGATCGTCCGCCGCGCGTGGGGTCAGGCAAGCGGCGTGCGCGTCGTCGCCCTCACCGGCAGGGCGACGACCGTGCTGGCGGGTCACGATGGTCGGCACCGCCGCCCGACGGTGACCCGGCCGTCACGAAGGTCCGGCGCCGTGTCCTTCCTGTCGGGTACGGAAGGCGATGCAGTCGGGATAGGGCACGGCAACGGAGGCACCGGTATCCGTCAGACGCCCGGAAGCCCGATCGACCGAGAAGAGGCTCACGCGTCCGCTCGCCTCGTTCGCGACGAACAGCCACCGTCCTCCAGGGTGCAGTGCGAAACTCCACGGCGTGACACCGGCGCAGGGGATGCGCTGGGTCTCGGTGAGCAGACCGGTCGCGGGGTCCGCGGAGAAGACGACCAGGGCGTTCTCGCCGCGGTTGGACGTGTACAGATACCGGCCGTCGCGGCTGACGGCAAGCTCGGCGGCACTCGTGGTCCCCGTGTGGTCAGCGGCATTGGTCGACAGGACCTGACGTGGCGTCAACTCTCCCTGTCCGGCGTCCCACCGCAACACCTGTAGGTCTGCGGTGAGTTCGTTCAGCAGGTAGAGCGTCCGTCCGTTCGGATGGAAAGCCAGCCGCCGCGGGCCCGAGCCCGGCGCGGTCGCGTAGGAACCGGGCCCGTCGGGTGCGCCGGCCGACATCCGGTGGGTGGCCGGGTCGTAGTCGTAGACGAACACCCGGTCCGCGCCGAAGTCCGCGACCAACGCATGCCTGCGGCTCGGGTCGACGACCACACAGTGGGGGTGCGGACCCGTCTGGCGTGGACTGGGGCCGGACCCGACGTCCTGGACGACCGAGGCGACGGCACGCAGGCCGCCGTTCGGGCCGAGCGGAACAGTCACCGCCGAGCCGGCCGCGAAGTCGGCGACCAGCAATGCGTCCGCGTTACTGGTCAATCCGATGTACGACAGCCCGCCGCTGCCTGTCGGGACCGTCTCGACCGTGATCTCGTCGAGTTGCCGCAGCGCCCCCGACGCATCGTCGATCCGGAAGACGCGGATGTATCCGCCCTGTTCACCGCCGGCGACGTAGAGGATCGGGCGGGTGGGGTGCGTGGCGACCCAGTTCGAGCTGACCTGGGCCACGGATCCCAGTGAGGTCATGGTCCCGCGGCCGGGGTCGAACCGCACCGCATACACCTGGCCCTGCCCCCAGGTGCCGATGTAGAGCAGGTCGCTCGGCCGATCCGGTACTGCGACGGCCGGGGTGCCGGCGAGCAGGGGGGTGGCCGCCGCGGCCGACATCGTCACGGCTGTCAGCACGGTTCTCCGGGAGGGCCGCGAGGGAGTGGGTCCGCCGTCCCCCGCGGTACGCGGTTGCGGCTGGGGCCGGGGAGAATCGTTCATCGAGCGACGCCTTCCTCATGAGCGGAATGGGGGCGTTCCAGCCCTTGGACCGTGCCGACTACGCGGAGTCGAGGTCCTCAAGTTGTCCGACAATGCTTCCCCGGAACGTAACCTGCGGCGCCCGTCGCGACAAGAAGTGCGCACGAGAAACCTGCTTCAAGGGGTCCAGACACCCAGGCACATGCAGAGGTTGCCTGACAATCCTCACCTCTAGCGCGTACCTACGGTTTGTTCGCCCCGGCTGTTCCGAGTGTGACGCCGATCCGATCGGCCATCCGGCCCGACGGAATCCGCCCGGAGACCCCGGCGGAAAGGCCTGGGCCGGCGCCCCGTTCCGGCAGCCCGGCCCGGCGTCACGAGGCCTCTCCGTCCCGCGCGACCACGGCGTCGATCCACGCCCGGCGGCGTGACCAAGGTGACGGACCGGGCGAGGCCAGGTGGACGGTGGCGCGTGGGCTTCGGGCCACCCGCAGCGCCGGTCACGGTGAGGCGTCGGCGCTCCTGTTGTCCAACAATGAGGAAGCAGGAGCGGCGCCGTCGATGAGAAAGGGATGTTTTTCTGCAGGATTCTTGTCCGCCTGAGTCGGTGGTGTTACGTTCGCATCAAAGCTTGTCGGACAATCTCGTAGATTCATGGTGTCGCCGAGACTGCCTCGCCGCAAGGATCCGGCCGATCCCGACGCTCCTTCCGAGGCATCGCGCACCCCACTGTCACCAGTCCACGTCACACCAACGCCCCTACCGGCACGAGCGCGCGGCCCCCGCTTCGTCTCTTCGCGGTGAGGGAGCCGAGGAGACAGCTATGTCGACCAGCCAGCGCACCTTCCACACGGAGGCACTCCGTCTCGACGACGTCACCCTGCAGTTCCCCGGCACTCATCGACCGGCGATCGAAGACGTGTCCTTCAAGGTCGACCGCGGCAAGGTCGTCGCCGTGATCGGGCCCAGCGGGTGCGGGAAGAGCACCATCCTCAACCTGGCCGCCGGACTGCTCACCCCGACCCGGGGCGAGGTCCACTACGCCGGCGAGCGCGTCACCACCGTCAACTCCGATGCCGCGTACGTCACTCAGCACTCGCACCTGCTTCCCTGGCTGAGCGTCAAGGCCAACATCGGCCTGGCGCTCAAGTTCCGCAAGGTCGCCAAGGACGAACGCGAGGAGCGCGTCGCCCACTGGGTCAGGCTCGTCGGCCTGACCGGCTTCGAGAACCACTATCCGCGGGAGTTGTCCGGCGGTATGCAAAAGCGCTGCGCCATCGCGCGCGCGCTGATCTACGACCCGTCCATCGTGCTGATGGACGAGCCGTTCGGACCGCTGGACGCCATCACGCGGCTTGAGCTCCAGCAGGAACTGCTCAACATCTGGCGCGAGCAGAACGGGACCCTCATCTTCGTCACGCATGATCTCAACGAGGCCATCTACCTGGCCGACGAGGTCGTCGTCATGTCGAAGGGCCCCGGTACCGTCCGCCGTGTCATCCCGGTCCCCTTCGAGCGTCCGCGCCAGATCGGCGCGCTCGTCGAGTCCCCCGAGTTCTCGGAGCTCTACAACGACCTCTGGGGTCTCTTCGCCGCCGAACGCAAGCCCGCCGCTTAGCGCGGCCGAGCGACCGCCGTAGAGGCTCCCCGTCGCTCATGTGGGCCGGTGACGTGAACACCAACGGTCGTTCCGCTCCAGCCGCCGATACGCCAAACCGCCAAACCGCCATGCCGTCATGCCGTCATGCCGTCCCACAGCTTCCCCGTGACGTCGTGTCCGCCGCCCAGTAAGGTTCACAGTTTTGATATCGATCAAGGAAGAGATCCTCGTACCCAGTCCGCCCCGACGTGTCTGGGAGGTCATCTCGGACCCCTCGGCCGTCGTGTCGTGCATCGGCGGCGCAGAGCTCGGGGCGTCGCACGACGACGGGTCCTTCGACGGAACCCTGGCCGTCAGATTCGGCGGTCTGCGGGTCAAGTTCGCCGCCAGGGTCGCCCTGGACCTGGACGAACCCGCATGTGAGGGCCGTCTGACGGCGCGGGGCGCGGACGGGCAGGGCGCCACCCGCTTCAGCGCCGGCGCCACCTTCCGGGTCGCCGAGGGGGAGACCCCCGGCAGCTCACGGGTCTTCTGCGACGGCGAGATCAAACTCAACGGCAAGCTCGCCAAGTTGATCGAGTCGGGCGCGGGGATGGTGGTCTCCCGGATGACGAAGGAATTCACCGACGAACTGGTCAAAGTGTGCGCGGCGCCCGCCGAGCCGGCCACGGCGGCACCCGCCGGTACGGACACGGCCGCACCTCGCCCCACCGGCCTGCTCGCCCGCCTGCGCGCGTGGTGGGCGGGGCGGCGGCCCAGGCGCCGGGGACAGTCGCCGCGAACGGCGTCGCCCTCGGTGAACGAGTCCGGTGAAGCACTCGGTCAGGGGGGCCGGCGATGACAACGTCCAGGTTGAACAAGGTCATCGGCGCCTTGGACGCGGGCCACCACGTCTTCGCGACCTTCTCGGCGGCCGATCCGGCGTCCGCGACCGAGCTGAGCAACTCGGCCTACGACGCCGTGGTGTTCGAGATGGAGCACAAGCCCTGGGACATCAACGCCCTCAAGGACAGCTTCCAGTACCTGCTGAGCCGACGTCAGATCTTCGAAGCGGACAGCCTCGCCCCGGCCGTCACCCCACTGGTCCGCATCCCCGCCAACGGAGCGGAGAAGGCGCAGTGGCACGCCAAGCAGGCACTCGACCTCGGCGCGTTCGGGATCATCTGGCCACACATCTCCACGGTGGAGGAGGCCCGCAACGCAGTCGCCGCCTGCCGATACCCGCGGCTGCCCGACGCACCGCGCTACGAGCCCGCCGGTCTGCGGGGGGACGGCCCGCACGCGGCGACGCGCTACTGGGGCATCTCGAACATCGAGTACTACGCGAGGGCCGATGTGTGGCCGCTCGCGCCGGACGGGGAGATCCTCGTCGGCCTGATGATCGAGGACCAGCTCGGCATCAGGAACCTGCCGGACATCCTCGACCAGGTCCCGGGGATTGGGCTGATCCTCATCGGCGAGGGCGACATGAGCCAGGAACTGGGCTTCCCTCGCCAGTACGAGCATCCACGGGTGCTGGAGTGCAAGCGCCGGATCCTCGACGTCTGCGGGGAGCGCGGGGTCGCCGTCGGCCACCCCCATGTCACGGCCGGAAACGTCAAGCAGGTGCTCGACGACGGATACCGCTTCCTGATGTCGGCGCCGGTGCGCACCTACCCAGGCCTGGACAGGGCCCGCGAGCTGACCGGCCGGGACTGACCGCACACGGCTGACCCGCGCGCACCCCAAGACACCACTCTACGCAAGTCTCGGAGTATTCATGATCATCGACTGCCATGGTCACTTCACCACGGCGCCCCCGGCGCTGGGCAAGTGGCGGGAGAGGCAGATCCAGGCGTTCGAGGAGTCGGGCGCCCGCATCTCGCCCGACGAACTGCACATCAGCGACGACGAGATCCGCAGCGCCATCGAGAACGGGCAGCTGAAGCTGCAGCTCGAGCGGGGCACCGACCTCACGATCTTCTCCCCGGGTGCGGGCAAGATGGCCCACCACTACGGCGACGAGCGCACCAGCCTCGACTGGTCTCGCGTCAGCAACGACCTGATCGCCCGGGTGTGCGGCCTCTTCCCCGAGCGGTTCGTGGGCGTGTGCCAGCTCCCCCAGTCGCCGGGCGACGCCCTCGTCGCCTCGGTAGCCAACTCGGTGGCCGAACTGGAGCGCTGCGTCGAGGAGTTGGGGTTCATCGGCTGTCTGCTGAACCCGGACCCGTCGGACGGGTACTACCAGGCCCCGCCGCTGACCGACCGGGTCTACTACCCGCTGTACGAGAAGATGGTCGAGCTCGACGTCCCCGCGATGGTCCATGTCGCGATGTCGAGGAACCCGGCGTTGCAGGGGACCTGCGCCCACTACCTGGCCGGAGACACCGCGGCGTTCATGCAGCTGTGCGAGTCGGACCTGTTCAAGGATTTCCCGACGCTGCGGCTGATCCTGCCGCACGGCGGCGGCGCCGTCCCGTACCACTGGGGCCGCTACCGCGGCATGATGCAGGACCGCGGCCGGCCGCCGCTGGAGGAGTCGGTCCTGCGCAACGTCTACTTCGACACCTGCGTGTACCACAAGCGCGGCATGGAACTGCTGCTGGACATCATCCCCGCCCGCAACGTGCTGTTCGCCTCGGAGATGATCGGCGCCGTCCGCAGCGTGGACCCGGAGACCGGACGTCGGTTCGACGACACCAAGTACACCCTCGACTCCATCGACAGCCTGAGCGACGCCGACCGGCAGGCGGTCTACGGCGGCAACGCGCTGCGGGTCTTCTCCCGGCTCGACGGTGTCCTCAAGGCACGGACGACGGCCGTGGCGAACGCGAAGGAGTACCAGCGGTGAAGGTCTACGAAGCACTCGCCGAGGCGTTCGTCCGGGAGGGCACCAGCCATGTCTTCGGCATGATGGGCGACGCCAACATGCACTGGATGGCCGCCCTCGCCGACCGCGGGGTGCACCTGTACGAGGTGCGGCACGAGGGCTCGGGTCTCGGGATGGCGGACGGCTGGGCCCGTGGTGCCGGGCGGCCCGGCGTGATCACCACGACCAGCGGTCCCGGTGTCTCGCAGCTGGCCACCTCGATGATCGTGGCGAGCCGGGCGGGTACCCCCCTGGTCGCCTTCTGCGGTGAGACCCCGCTCGGTGACGAGGGTGCCACCCAGTACCTGGACCAGCGCCGCTTCGCCGCGGCGATCGAGTGCGAGTTTATCCACGTCACCCGGCCCGAGAACGCCCAGGAGGCCGTACGGCAGGCGTTCTACCTAGCCCGCACCGAGTCCAAACCGGTCATGATCAGCGCACCCTTCGACGTGCAGGTGGCCGAACTCGACGACTACGACGAGGAATACCTTCCCTCCACGACCCTGATCCGCACATCACGGCTGCTCCCGGACCCGGTCGACGTCGAGGCGGCGTGCGACCTGGTCCAGAACGCCAAGCACGTAGTGATCATCGCGGGGCGCGGCGCACGCAAGGCGGACTCGGGCGAGCAGATCCTGGCCCTCCAGGGACAGACCGGCGCCCTGCTCGCCACCACGCTCCAGGCGAAGAACTGGCTGTGCGACCGTACCGACTTCCACGTCGGTCTCTCGGGTCTGTTCGGCGACAAGACGTCGATGGAACTGCTCCAGGAGGCCGACTGTGTCATCGCGGTGGGCGCCAGCCTGAACCACTACACCATCGAGAGCGGCTACCTCTATCCCGAGGCCAAGTACATCCAGATCGACACCGCCCCGCACCTGGTGATGGGCAACGGCAGGACGGCGGACTGCTACCTCCAGGCCGACGCGGTCAGCGCCGTCGCCGAACTGACCCGGGCCCTCAAAGAGCGGTCCGTCCGGCTGGAGGGCTACCACACCGACGCCGTCCGGCAGCACCTGACGGCCCGGTTCCAGCCGCCGGCGCAGTACGTGCGCGAGCCCGGACGGCTCGACCCGCGCGAGGCGATCTGGATCCTCGACCACGAACTCCCGGGCGAGATGGGGCTGGTGCTGGGCAGCGGACACCAGACCGACTTCGGCACCATGCTCTTCCAACGCTCCCGTGACGTGCTCTCCAACTACGGCATGTTCGGCGCCATCGGCCAGGCCCCGCTGATCGCCCTCGGCCAGCTGATCGCGCAGGGCAACCGGCCCGGTTTCGTGGTGGAGGGCGACGCCAGCTTCCTCATGCACCTGTCCGAGTTCGAGACGGCGTGCCGCTACGACGTCCCGCTGCTGGTCGTCGTGATGAACGACCAGGGCCTGGGCGCCGAGTACCACAAGGCGAGGGCGAAGGGCCTCGACCCGGAGCTGGCAACCATCTCCACGCCCGAACTGGGCACGGTAGCGCAGGCGTTGGGCGGCGGCGGCGCCACAGTCCGCACCCCGCAGGAACTGCGGGACGCCCTGGCGGAGTACGTGCGCGCCCCTCGTCCGACCGTCATCGACGTCCGCATCACCCGTGAGGTGCTGAGCACCCCGTACCGGCGCATCCAGTACGGCGAGGACGTGTGAGCGGCATGAGCGAGAACCGAACCGCGTCACCGTTGACCGTCCTGCTGGGCAACTACCCGCACACCCGGCCGCTGAAGGACGGAACGGTTCCGGCGGCCGGTGTGGACTGCCGCTACCCGGAATCCTCCCCGCTGCCCGCTGCTTTCGCCCGCATGGTCCGTGACCTGGCCTACCACGTCTGCGAGATGCCGATGGCCACCTACCTCCAGGCCCGCGACGCCGGCATCCCGCTGACGCTGCTGCCGGTGGTGCTGGTGGGAAGCGCCCACCACCGCTCCCTGACCCGGCTGCCCGAGGGCCCGGAGCTCGGTCCCGGGGACCTCGTGGGCCGGCGCGTGGGCGTCCGCGCGTACGGACAGACCACCGGTCTGTGGGTGCGCGGCTGGCTGCGGGAGGAGTACGGGGTCAAGTCCTCCGACATCACCTGGGTGACCACCGAGGACGTCCATGTCGCCCAGTACGTCAACCCCCCGTATGTGCAGCGTTCGGCGGCCGCGCGGGTCGTGGACCTGCTGCGCTCCCGCGATGTCAGTGCGGCGGTGCTCGGTCCGAAGGCGATCGGCGGTCAGGGAGCGGGACTGGTCCCGCTCGTGACGGACGCGGAGGACGCGGGGAAGGCGTGGATCGAGCGGCACGGCACGATCCCTGCGAACCACCTGCTGGTGGTGCGCGACGACGTCCTGCGCGACCGCCCCGACGCCGTGCTCGCGGTCTACCTGGCCCTGAAGCAGGCGATCGCCGACAGCGCGGACCGGCGCGACGACTCACCCGCCGGCCGCGCGGTCGCGGCGGGGTGGAGCACCTCGCTGACCGCCTGCCTGGAGATCGCCGGACGGTACGCCCTGGAGCAGGACCTCATCAGGGAGCCGGTGGACGTCGCGGCGATCGAGCACGAGACGGCCTTCCTCGGCACCTGAGGAGGCCGGCGGCAACGGTGCGCCCGCCCGGCGGCGCACCCGGACATCGAGAGAGGAGCAGCGGTGAAAGAGCCGGCAGGGCTGCGCAAACGGGGCAACCCGCCCACGCGCAAACCGGAGACATGGACACCCGACCTGCTCGACAAGGTCGCCTGGCGGGTGAAGGCGGCGAACGAGCCCTTCCAGGGAGTGGCCACGTCCGAGGGCATCCGGCCGGGACTGTTCCCGCTGCGCGGCACCGGCGCGGACGTCCGCAGGGTGTACCGGGCGGCGGAGGACTACCTGGCGGGCCTGACGGAGAAGCAGCTCGCCGAGGGCCGGTTCCCGATGGACGACGTGAGCTGGCGCCACTGGAACAACGGCGCCCGGTACTTCCTGCGCCACGGCATGCTGCTGGAGGACTTCGACGACGCAGGGCGCGAGCGGGCCCTGGCCGTCGTCCGGGAAAGCCTCAGCGCGGACGGCTACCGCCAGATGGTTGACCTGATGCGCCTGAACCTCACCATCGGCGAGCTGAGCGACAACACGGACGGCCTCAACGAGTGGTTGTACTGGTTCTCCCTCTACGGCGAGCCGGAGAACGGCGGCCCGTGGGGCTGGCAGCTCGACGGCCACCACGTCAACATCAACTGCGTCTTCGTCGGGGACCAGATGGTCCTCACCCCCTCCTTCCTCGGCGCCGAGCCGGTGATCGCCGGGTCCGGAAAGTACGCCGGGACCGTGGCCTTCCGGGGCGAGGAGGCCCTCGGACACGAACTGTTCACCCAGCTCGACCGCCGGCAGCGGGAACAGGCCGTCATCGCGGACGTGATGCCGGCGGAGCTGTTCGTCGGGGCCTTCCGGGACAACTGCCAACTGGACTACTGGGGACTGCGGCTGAGCGAGCTGGGGCCCGGTCAACGGGACACGGCACTTCGCCTGCTGGGGCTCTACGTGAACCGGGCCGGCGACCGGCATGCCCGGGTGCGTATGGAGGAGGTGCGCGCCCACGAGGGCGACACCCACTTCGCCTGGATCGGCGACCCCGACGGCACCTTCTACTACCGCTTCCACAGCCCGGTGATCCTCGTCGAGTTCGAGCACATGCCCGGCGTGCTCTTCGACAACGACTACCACTCGCGTCGGCACATCCACACCGTCGTTCGTACCCCCAACGGCAACGACTTCGGTGTCGACCTGCTGCGTCAGCACCACGAACGGCACCACCGGCCCCGTCCGGCGCACCCCGACCGACAGGCCTGAGACGCCCCGGTTCCCAGACATGAGGAGAGAGACATGAAGTTGGTGCTCGGCCGTGACGACCTCGCGGCAGCCGCGCTGTCGGCGGCCCGCCAAGCGGGTGCGGAGCCGGAACGGGTCGACATCAAGCCGGTGCACAAGGCTTCACGCGGTTTCGTGAACACGTCGGACGTGGACCTGTGCGAACTGGCCATCGTGACCGTGCTGCAGGCCGCCGCCCACGGCAAACCGGTGTTGCTGCTGCCGCTCACCACCCTCGGACGCCACCAGCACCAGACCCTGGTGACCCTCGGCCGACTGTCGGTCGCCGACGTGGAGGGACGCAGCGTCGGAGTCCGCGCCTGGAGCCAGACCACCGGCGTGTGGGTACGCGGCTTCCTCACCGAGCAGTACGGCATCGACCTGCGCAAGGCGGACTGGACGACCTACGAGGGACACCACGTGGAGGGCGCCGAGGACCCGTCCTGGGTGAAGCGGGCACCGGAGGGCACCAAACTGCCGGCGGACTTCTTGGCCGGCCGGGTCGACTTCGGGATCATGGGCAACGAACTGCCCTCCGACGACCGTGTCCGCACCGCCATCGACGACGCCCACGACGTCGCCGAACAGTGGTCGAAGGACCAGGGGTTCGTCCCGGTCAACCACGTCGTCGGCGTGTCCGAGGCAGCCGCCGCGGAGCACGGCGCCGCCATCCTCGCCGCGTACGACGCGATGCGGTCGGTGCTCGCCGCCAAGGAGGAAGGCGGCCCGGTCGCCCTGCACCCCGTGGGCTTCACAGGCCTGCGCGCCGCGTTCACCAAGGCCGCCGCCTACGCGCTGGAGCAGGACGTGATCCCACGGGCGGTGCACTACGACGAACTCGTCGAGCGGACCTGCGCGGCACTCGGCGTGGCGCCGTCCCGGCTCGGCGGCTGAAGTCCGCGGCAGGGACGCAACCCCCCTCACCACACAAGTAAGAGGACAAGGCATGGACAAGCTCACCGTAGTTCTCGGCGACTACCCGCATGCGCAGCCACTGCTGGACGGGGACGTGGCCATCGACGGGTATCCGGTCGAACCGGTCGAGGTCACACCGGTCATCGGCGCCTACCGGAGGATGATCCGCGACCTGGAGTTCGACGTCTGCGAACTGGCCCCGGTGTCCTATCTGATGGCACGCCAGGAAGGCATCGCGCTGACCGCCGTCCCGGTGTTCCTCAACCGGCGCTTCCACCACGGCGACGTGCAGTGCGCCGCCCACTCGGGCATCCGCGTGCCACGGGACCTGGAAGGACGCCGGGTCGGCGTGCGCGCCTACTCGGTCAGCACCGGCGTGTGGGTACGTGGCGTACTGCGCGAGGAGTACGGCGTCGACATCGACAGGATCACCTGGGTGGTCGACGACGACGACCACGTCGCGGGCCGTGTCCCCGCCAACGTCGAACGGGTCACCGACGGCCGCTCGCTGGGCGACCTGCTGCGCGCCGGGGAGATCGACGCCGCCCTCACCGGCAACGCCGGGACCGGACGGGCGGGCGCGCCCCGGGCCGGCTGGACGGCGGCGGCCGAAGCGGAGGCGGGGAGCGACGACAGCCCGTATCCGCTCTTCCCCGAGGCCGGAACGCTGGCCGTGGACCACTACCTGCGCACCGGCGTCTATCCGCTGCACTCGCTGGTCGCAGTGCGCTCCGAACTCGTGGAAAGCGACCCGCACCTGGCGACCAGGCTGTACGCGGCGTTCGCCGACAGCAAGCGCCGACACCTCGCCGCCCGGCCCGCCTGGTCGGCGGTGCCCCGGCTGGCCCGCCAGGGGCAGCAGATCGGCGGCGACCCCGTCCCCTACGGCATCGAGGCCAACGCGCCCAGCCTGAAGGCGATGGTGCGGTTCGCCAAGGAGCAGGGACTGCTCGACCCGGAGTCCCCCGCCGACCTGCCCTCGCTGTTCGCCGCGGGCGACTACCCGGACGCCTGAGCCGGCCCGGACGGCCCACACCGAGGACGACGCCTGAAGCGGCCCGGACCGCACACACCGAAGAACAAGGGAGCACACCCGACGTGGACATCGTCGACGCACACTGCCACATCATCTCCGAGGACCTGACCCGCTACCCCAAGGCGCCGATCGGCGGGAAGCAGTCGGAGTGGGCCGCCACCCGGCCCGTGACCGCCGAGGGCCTGGTCAGCCGCATGGACGACACCGGCATAGCCCAGGCCGTCCTGGTACAGGCCACCACGAACTACGGTTACGACAACTCCTACGTCCTCGACAGCAGCCGGCGCCGGCCGGAGCGCTTCGTCGCCGTCGGCACCGTCGATCCGCTGCGTCCGGACGCCGCCGCCTCCCTCAAGGCCGCGGTCGGCGACGGCGGCCTGGCAGGCGTCCGGCTGTTCACCAGCGGCAGCACCGTCCCCACCCAGGGCGAGTGGTTCGTCGCCCCGGAGACCTTCCCCTTCTGGGAGCAGGCCGCGGAACTGGACCTGCCGGTCTGCCTCCAGATGCGCCTGGGACCGGCCACCGGGCAACTGGTTGAGCTGCTGGAGCGGTTCCCGGACGTGACGGTGCTGCTCGACCACATCGGCTACCCCGACATCGCCGCCTCGCCCGCACGGGCCGGCGCCGAGGTCGCGGAGCTCGGCGTGCACCCGGGCCTGCACCTCAAGCTGACACACCGCAACCTGGAGCGGCTGCGGGACGCCGGGGACCGGGCGAATGACTTCCTCGGGCCGGTGATCGAGGCGTTCGGCGCGCGGCGGATCGCCTGGGGGTCGAACCTGCCGGCGGCCGAGCAGTCCCTGCCCGCACTCCGCGCCCTGGCAGAGGACGTCCTCGCCGGGCTGCCGGAGCAGGACCGTCAGGAGATCTTCGCGGGTACTGCCCGGCGACTGTATCCGGGGCTCGCCCGCGCCTGACCGTCCGAACGCAGTTCCCCGCCATTGTCAGGGCCCGGCCGCACCGGCCGCCCTCCCGCCGGCGGTTGTCCTCTCCGAGCAGAGCTACAGGGTGATCATGGTGGATTCCAACGGCTTCGACGACGACGCGGGCCGGGCGTTGCTGACCCGTCAGAGCCAGGCCTACGAAGGGCTGCGCGCGCTGCTGCTCTCGGGCAGCGTCGAACCGGGCACCCGGCTCACCGAGGCCGACCTGACCCGGATGTTCAACGTGTCGCGCAGCACCATGCGGGCGGTCCTGGTCCGGCTGACCCAGGAGGGCTACGTCACCAGTGAGGTCAACCGCGGGGTGCGCACCCGCAGTTTCTCGGTCCAGGAGGCCGCGGACATCCTGGAGGCCCGCGAGACGCTGGAATCCGCCCTGGCGGGCAAGGCCGCCGAGCGGGCCACCGAGGAGGAGATCCGCGAACTGCGCACCATGCTGGACGTGATGGAGGACTGCAAGTCCCGCGGGGACGCCACGGGGTACTCCCGGGGCAACCGGCGCTTCCACCAGCAGGTGAAGGAGGCCGCGCACCAGCAGACCCTGGCGCAGGCGTACGACACCCTGCTGTACCCCCTGGTGATGCGCCAGTACCGCAACCTGTCCGCCCCGCATCCGCGCACCGGATCGCTGGAGGAGCACCAGGCCATCCTGCTGGCCATCGTCACCCGCAACCCCCCGGCGGCCGTCGCGGCCATGCTCCACCACGTTGCCTCCGCCCGCCGTGCGCTGCTGCTGCAGGCACACCGGGAGCACATCGCCTCGGCAGTGGACGCCTGAGCATGCCGTCCGCCTCCCCGTGCTCCGGCGAAGACCAGAAGGAGAGACCATGCACCAACCGGTGAAGACCGAAGCGGGACTGGTCGGTGGCATACCGGGACGGGACCGGTCGGTCACCGTCTTCCGCGGCATCCCCTACGCGGCGCCACCGGTCGGCAGCCTCCGCTGGAAGCCGCCGCAGCCCCCGGTGCCCTGGACCGGGGTGCACGAGGCCGTCAGGTTCGGGCCCATGTGCCCCCAGGTGCCGGGGTCCGAGCTGAACGGCGACGACCTGCCGATGAGCGAGGACTGTCTGCGCCTCAACGTCTGGACCGGGGCGAGCCCCTCGGACGGACACCCGTGTCCGGTGCTCGTGTGGATCCACGGGGGCGGCTTCCGGGTCGGTACGGGCGCCAGTCCCCGCTACGACGGTGAGGCCATGGCCCGCAAGGGCGTGGTGGTGGTCACCTTCAACTACCGCCTGGGCGCCTTCGGTTTCCTGGCGACACCCGAGCTGAGCGCGGAGTCCGGCCACCACGCCTCCGGCAACTACGGTCTGCTCGACCAGATCGCGGTGCTGAGGTGGGTCCGGCGCAACATCGTCCACTTCGGCGGCGATCCCGGCCGGGTCACGATCGCGGGGCAGTCGGCCGGTGCCGGATCGGTGAATTTCCTCAGCATGTCCCCGCTGGCCGAGGGGCTCTTCCACCGGGCGGTCGCGCAGAGCCACGCTCGCCACTCCCGCGACCCCGACCTGCGGTATCTGGGCACGTCCTACCGGACCCTGGCCGACGCCGAGGCCGCCGGCGCCCGTTACGCGACGGAGCGCGGGGCACGGACCCTGGACCAGTTGAGGTCGCTGCCCTGGCAGAAGCTGGTGGAGGGGGACGCCTCCGCGGTCGACAGCGCCGTCGAGACGGGCGGCCCGGCCAAGCCACCGTCGTTCCGTCCGGTGGTCGACGGATGGGTGCTGCCGGCCGGCTACGACGAGACGTACGCCAAGGGACTGCAGAACGACGTCTGGTACCTGGCCGGGAACAACCTCGACGAGAGCGGCGCGGTGCCCTCGAGCGCCTTCGCGGAGTACCGGGCGCTCGGAAGGAAGTCATGGAGACCGGGTGCGCCACCGGTCCACCTGACAAGGAAGGGCCATGTCGACGCCGCCCGGCTCAAGTTCGGGGCGATGGCCGACGAATTCCTCCGGCTCTACCCCGCCGGTACGGACGACGAAGCGGCGCACTCCCATTGCGCCGCGGTGCGTGACAACGCCAGGATCTCCACCTGGCTGTGGGCGAAGGACTGGGCCGCGCACGCGGACCGGCCGGTGTACACGTACTTCTGGACCTACGCCGCCTCGGCCGGGCGGAGCGCCCGTCGTGCCGCGCACGGTTCCGAGATCGACTTCGTGTGGGGCAACCTCCACCCCGATCACCCCGATCACCCCGATCACCCAGAGTGGACCGACGAGGACCGCGACGTCGCGAAGACGATGAGCGGCTACTGGGCCAACTTCGCCGCCACCGGCAACCCCAACGGACCTGGCCTGCCGCACTGGCCTGCGTGGACACCCGACACCCCGGCCGTCATGGAGGTCGGGGCGGGCTTCGGCCCGATCCCGCTGGCGGATCCGCCCCGGCTCGACTTCTGGAAACGCTTCTTCCCTACTCAGCACCCTTGGTGACAGGAGAACGCTCATGACCCACGACAACCCGACCACACCCGCGGCCGGCAGAGGAATCCGACTGCGGCCCGGCGGGAGCCGCCGCCTTCTCGCCCGCGCCTCGGCCGCGGTCCTCGTCCCAGCACTACTCACCGCCTGCGGCGGCAACTCCGGCACCACCACGACCTCGGACGGACTGATCCAGGTCACGGTCGGTGGCGGCGGCAGCATCTTCGACACCCCGCTGCAGGTGGCCGACGCCAACGGCTACTTCCGCAAGCAGGGCCTGGAGATCAAGTTCGTGACGCTGACCGCGGCCACCGGACCCTCGGCGCTCCAGTCGGGTTCGGTGCAGTTCTACGACAGCAGCCCCACCGCGTTCGTGTCCGCCCTCGCCAAGGGCCTTCCGCAGCTCGCGGTCTCCACCGACGGTCTGGGCAACCCGCTCGGTCTCGTCGTCAGCAAGAAGTTCGCAAGTGCCCACAACCTGACCGCGAAGAGTCCCGCCGAGCAGGTGGCCAAGGCGCTCTCGGGGTCGATCGGCGGTGCCAGCTCGGCCAACACCAAGGCCGAGGCCGGCATCTTCCTCGACAAGTACGGCGTCGACCCCGACAAGAAGGTGAAGTGGGTGTCGCTGCCGAGTCCGGCCGCGGACAAGGCCGCCATCAACAGCGGCCAGATCGACTGGTTCGTCACCTCGGAACCGATCCCGCTGCAGATCCAGGACGACGGCGACGGTGTCGTGGTCGCCGACCCGTTCAAGGTTCCCGAGTGGGCTGCCGAAGACGCCGGCTACGGACAGCTCGTGGTCACACAGAAGAGCTACGCCACCGCCCACCCCGACGTCGTCAAGAAGTTCGCCGCGGCGGTTCAGCAGGCGACGGCATACATGGACACGCACCTCAAGGACAGCAACGACCAGACGGTGCTGAAGGCGGCGCAGAAGTCGCTCGAGGGCGTACCCGACGGTGTCGTGCAAGCCAGCCTCCAGCAGGTCGACTGGCCCGCCAGCGGCTCGATGAGCGCCGCCGGCTGGAAGAAGACCATGGCCTTCCTCGGCAGCCTGGGAACGCTTCCCGCGGGCGCCGAGGTCACCACCGACAACTGGACGAACAAGTACCTGCCGTGAGGCGACCGGGCGTGCCGCACCGGCGAAACTGAAAGGAGCAGACGATGGCGACTGCTACCAGCAGTGCAGAAAGCAAGACCGAGGTGAAAGCGACCCGGACCGCGAGCGTCGGGAACAGTGCGTGGCGGGGTACCGCGCTGGTGGTGGTCCTACGCATCGCGGTCATCGCCCTGGCTCTCGTCCTCTGGCAGCTGATGAGTGGGCCGGTGCTGCCGGAGTACGCCGTCAGCAAGCCGACCGACGTGTCGCACGCCCTGTGGAGGCTGCTCGGCTCGTCGACCGGCTGGACCGACATCAGGACGACGGCCTTCGAGATCGTGGCCGGTTTCGGGATCGGTGTGGCGATCGGCACCGTGATGGGCCTGGTGCTGGGCTCGGTGCCACTCGCCGGCCGCGTGTTCGAGCCGCTCATCGCGGCCGTCAACGGCATTCCCAAGATCGCTCTCGCGCCGCTCTTCCTGCTGTTCTTCGGCATCGGCCCCATGTCGAAGATCACCATCGCGGCCGCGGGTGTGTCCTTCGTGGTCTTCTACAACATCTATCTGGGCCTACGGCTGAGGGAACGCGAACTCGTGGAGATCGTCCAGGTGATGGGCGGACGTCGGCACCACGTGCTCAGTTACGTCACGCTTCCCACGCTGGCCGCACCGTTCTTCGCGGCGCTGAAGACGGGCGGGCCGCTGGCGATCCTCGGCGTCATCGGCGGTGAGTTCATCGCCTCCACCGACGGCATCGGCCACGAACTGTTCACGGCGGCCACGAACCTCGACGCACCGACCGAGTTCGCGGGCCTGATCATCCTGGTAGCGATGACGCTCATCCTCAACGGCATTCTCACCGGGCTGGACACCCTGGCCCTCAAGCGTCTCGGCCTGGGGGACCGGCGGACGGGGGGCAGGGGCAACTGAGCCGAGCGGCGGCGTGCCTCGACCTGGCCGGAACCGGGGCCGACGAGTTCCCGGTCCTGGCGGTCGCCGGACTGCCCAGCCGGCCCCGAACCCCCTACTGACCGCACCTACAGACCGGAACGCCCACCCGGTCCGAGACGGAGCCCCATGACACAGTCGCGGCCGACCGGCGCCCTGCCTCCCATGCTCGCAGTGGGGCGGGTGCGCCGATGACCGCCCGCCGTCACGGGCCGTTCCTCGGGGAACGCCACACGTCCCCGCACGACGGCACCGCTCACCTCAGCAGTTTCGCGTCGCTGCGGATACGCAACTACCGGCTGTTCACGCTCGGACAGGCCACGTCCGTGGTCGGCAACTGGATGCAGAACATCGCCGTCGGCTGGCTGACCCTGCAACTGACACACAGCGGGACGATGCTCGGCATCGTGACCGGGGCCCGGTACCTGCCCGTCCTGCTGCTCGGTGTCTGGGGCGGACTGGTCGTGGACCGCCACGACACCCGTACGCTCCTCACGGTCACTCAGGTCTGTTTCGCCCTCCAGGCCGCACTGCTCACCATCCTGAGCTGGGCTCATCTGACGACCTTGCCGTTGGTCGTCCTGCTCATGCTCCTGATCGGTTTCACCAACGTATTCGACAACCCCGCCCGGCAGAGCCTGATCAGCGAACTCGTCGACCGCGAGCACCTGGCCAACGCGATCGCCATCAACTCCACCTTCATCAACACCGCCAAGCTCGTCGGACCAGGTCTTGCGGGCATCGTCATCGCGGCACTCGGCGTGACCCCCTGTTTCGCGCTGGACACCGTCTCGTTCCTGGCCGTCATCGTCAGCCTGCTCATGCTACGGACGGAGCAGATGCATCCGGCGGAGCGCGAGGTGCGCGCCAAGGGCCAGATCCGCGCCGCCGTCGCCTATGTCTGCCGCACACCCGAGCTGCGGTACCCCATGGTCATGGTGTACGTGACCGGCATCCTGACCTGGGAGTTCCCTGTCAGTCTGCCGCTGCTGACCACGTCGGCCTTCCACCTCGGCCCCACCGGCTACGGTGCGGCGATGGCCGTGATGAGCGCCGGCGCGGTCCTGGGCGGCTTCGTCGCGCTACGCCGCCGTCGGCTCAGCACACGCTCCCTGTCGGTGTCGGCGGTGATCTGGGGAGCGCTGATCTCCGCCGCTGCCCTGGCGCCGACGCGGGCGGTGGCGCTGTCCGCCCTGGTGTTCGTCGGCTCGGCCTCCATCACGTTCAACTCCTCGGCCAAGACGCTGATGCAGCTGGGAGCGGCACCGCAGATGCGTGGACGGGTGCTGTCGATCTGGTCGATCGGCTGGCTGGGTGGCACGGTCGTCGGCGCGCCCGCCGTGGGAGCCGTCGGCGCGTCCTGGGGAGCGCGCGGCGCACTCCTCGTCGGCGGTCTCGCCGCCACGGGCATCGGCTTGATCGTCCTGGCGTTGTCGACGGCCGGCCGGTCCGTTCCGCGCCGATGAGACTGCCTGGCGACTCCGACGCGGCGTCGAAGTTGTCTGACAGAAACTTACAGAAGGAGGTGGCGTCACATCATGCGCACAAGAAGTCCGCTGGGAGGAACTGCAGTTCATAGAAGTTCGAAGGTCGATCTCCCCCGGATTGCTGGACAATGCAGGCCAATTGATCTTGTGAGTTTTTGTCGCGCATATTGCTCGCAATCTTGTCGCGCGTTACGTTCTCGGCGGCCGCGTCCCGTCAACCCCCGGGAGCTCACCGTCATGTTCCGCCATGCCCACCACCGGAAAGCACCGGCGCTCCGTACCGCGATCACCGTGGCTCTCGCCCTCCTCCTCACCGCAGGTGGCAGTGCCGCCCAGGCGGACAGGGGATCAGGCAGCGCCCCTTCCCTCGCCCCGCAAGTGCTCCGCACCGGCTCCGGTTCCACCGGATACCGGGTCACCTTCCGCTTTCGGGACACCGACGCCACCCACGTGCAGATCAAGGGCGAGTGGTACTTCGGCAACCCCTACGACCTCACCGCCCTCACCACCGACGACGGCAGCGCGCTGGAAACCCCCGGAACGGCGCCCACAAGCTGGCGTCCGGGAGACATCCCGCTGCCGTACCCCAACTCCCCGGCCGCCAACTGGCCCGTCGCCGACATGAAGAAGGGCCGCGACGGGGTGTGGAGCTACACCACTCCACTGCCGTCCGGTCTCTTCACCTACTCCTTCTACGTCGACTGCGCCGACCCCACCCAAGCCACCTGCACCCCGGCGTCCGACCCGGCGAACCCGCCCTGGAACGAGACGAACGGCAAGGTCTCCGGCACCGTCGAACGCACCAGCCAGGTGTACGTACCCTCCGATCCGTCGTCCGGGACCGTCGACCACGCCTGGCAGGGACCGAGCCGCAGGGGGCAGCAGGGCAGGCTGGCCCACGTCACCTATCCGGCCCCGACCTCCCTCACTCCGCCCGGCGAGAACTACCTCTCGGTCTACACTCCGCCGGACTACGACCCCGGTCGCGCGAAGCCCTACCCCACGCTCTACCTCTTCAGCGGCGACGCCACCGAGATGGACTGGAGCACCCAGGGCGGCGCGGGCCACATCCTCGACAACCTCATCGCCACCGGGCAGATCCCCCCGATGGTCGTCGTCATGCCCAACACAGGCGGCTTCCCCGACTCCACCGGCTACGCCTCCTTCGACCAGAACCTCACCGACACGCTCATCCCGTACGTGGAGTCTCACTACCACGTCTCGGCCGCGGCCTCCAGCCGTGCCACCGCCGGTCTCGGCTACGGTGCCTCCCTCACCAACTCGCTCCTCTTCGGACACACCGCCGAGTTCGGCTCCTACGGCGTCTTCAGCCCCGGACGGCGTGGCGCGTACACGCTGCCCGCCGCCTCGGCCCTCACGGACGCCCAGATCGATGCGCTCGGCCAGGCGCGCATCTACGTCGGCGGCGGATGGCAGGACCCCAGCCACGACTATCACGCCGGTGAGGTCGCCCTCCTGACCGGCATCGGCGTCCCGGCCACACCGGGTTTCGTCAACGGCGGCCACAACTGGTTCACGTGGCGGCTCAACCTCAGAGATTTCCTCACGCATACCGCGTTCTTTCCGTCCGTGGCGGGCTGAGACCGAGCCGCCCGCCCCCGCGGCACCGCACAACCCTTCACCGAGTGATCCGGAGTTTCGTATGAACGCGCCAGAGAACAGCCGACCCCCCGCGCCGCAGCCGGAGTTGCGCCGCCGTGACTTCCTCGGCCGCACCGCGGGCGTCGCCGCGGGAGCGGTGCTCCTGGACACCCTGGGGGCGCCGGCCTCGTCCGCGGCCCAGCCGCTCGCGAGCCGGCCGGTGCGGACCGAGTCCGGGCTGGTCTCCGGTGTGCCCGCCGCGGTGTCCGGCGTCACCGTCTTCAGGGGGATCCCCTACGCGGCGAGCACCGCCGGGAAGAACCGGTGGCGCCCGCCGCAGCCGGTGCCGTCATGGAAAGGCGTCCGCAAGGCCGACACGTTCGGTGACGCACCCCCGCAGGCGTCGACCACGCTCACCATGAGCGAGGACTGCCTCAACCTCAACATCTGGACCTCCGCCAGGAGCGCCGGGGACCGGCGCCCGGTCTACGTATGGCTCTACGGCGGCGGGTTCTCCGCCGGAACCGGCTCCGACCCGAGCTTCGACGGTTCCGTCCTGGCGGGCAAGGGCGTCGTCGTGGTCACCATCAACTACCGCCTCGGCGCCCTGGGGTTCCTCGCCACACCCGAACTGAGCGCCGAGTCCCAGCACGGCGTGTCCGGCAACTACGGCCTGCTCGACCAGATCGCGGCCCTGAAGTGGGTACGCCACAACATCGCCGCGTTCGGAGGCGATCCGGGCGAGGTCACCGTGGGCGGCCAGTCCGCGGGCGCCGGCTCGACGGACATGCTCTCGATGTCCCCGCTGGCCACCGGCCTGTTCAAGCGCTCCGTCGCCGAGAGCCAGGTGCGCTATCCGAGCGACCCGGAGCTGCGCTACCTCGGAGTCTCGCTCCGAGAGATGGACACCGCCCTCCAGCAGGGTCCCGCGTACGGCGCGACGAAGGGCGCGGCCACCTTGGCGGAACTGCGCGCCCTGACCTGGCAGGACTTCACCGACGGGGCCTCCCTCAAGGACGAGACCGTCGACACCAAGTCCGTCGCCAAGCCGCCGCTGTTCCGGCCCGTCGTCGACGGCTGGGTACTGCCCGCCGGCTACCTGACCACCTACGAGGACCGCGCGCAGAACGACGTCTGGTACTTGGCCGGCAACAACCTCGACGAGAGCGGCGCCGTACCCGAGACCGCCTTCGACTACTGGCGTGCCACGCCCTACCCGGACCGTCCCGGCGCGCCGCCCGTCCACGTCACCCTGGACGACTACGTCAGCGCCGCGCGGCAGAAGTTCGGCACGATGGCCGATGAGTTCCTCGCCCTCTACCCCGCCACCACGGACGGCGAGGCGGCCCTCGCCAGCAACAACGCGATCCGCGACAATTCGCGCGTCTCGACGTACCTGTGGGGCAAGGCGTGGACCAAGGGCGCCGACAGGCCGGTGTACACCTACTTCTGGACACACCGACCGCCCGGCCCCGACCACGACATCCGGGGCGCCTACCACGGCTCCGAGATCGTCTACTTCTTCGGCAACCTCAACCCGGCCACACAGGGCTGGACCGACCAGGACCACGAGATCGCCGACACCATGTCATCGTATCTCGCGAACTACATCACCACCGGCGACCCGAACGGGCACGGTCTGCCCAGGTGGCCCGCCTACAGCCCGTCCTCGCCCACGGTGATGGAAGTCGGCGAGAGTTACGGACCGATGCGCGTGGCACCCCCCCGCGAAGGTCGACTTCTGGAAGCGGTACTTCGCCACACAGGACGCCTGGTAGCCAACGGAAGCGGCCCGCCCCCGGCGCCGGGCACCGGGGGCACCAGGCACTGCGGGCCCCCGGGCAAGGGGTGCCGACGTGATCGACGACCGACGAAGTGGATGTCGCGCGCGAAGGCCGGGATCGCCTGGTCACCGGCCTCGATGCGGTCGACGGGACGCCCGTGATCGACCTGGCACCGTACTTCGAACAGATGGGGCCTCAGGGCCCGATCTGTCAGCCCGCATGGCCTGGCGAGATGCTCGAACCCAACTACTGGGCCAAGGCCGGCGAACGGCCCTCGGCGCATCCCTTGCAGGGGAAGCGACGGAGCTGCCCGACACGTCATCCGGATCGTAGTGAACCGGTTGGCAGTCCGGCTCAACCCACAGCCCTCGTACAGCTGAGCAAGCACTTGCTGTTGTCTGTGGCCGGCGGGAGTAGCCGGCGATCCGGCGGCGCAGCCAGCGCGGCAGCCCCGCGATACCGGCCTGTGCCCCGCACCAGGTGCGGCGGTTCCCTTCCACGGTGCGCAGACACTCCCAGCAGGCGGAGTCAGCAGGCTCCCTGACGCGCACGATACAGCTGTCGTGAGCCGTCAGCCGCCCGCGCTGACCAGTCCCGGGTTCTCCCACCGGAGGGTGCAAGATGAAGTGCCCGGGTACCCGCCCAGCACCAGATAGTCAACGTGGGCCGGCAGTGGAAACGCGTCCAGCGATGCACGCGGCTCCTTCGCTGTCAGCGATCCGCTGGCCACCATCTTGTTGTCTGCTCTGAGATACCAGCCGAGATTGCTGCTGCGGTCGTTGCACTTGCTCCGCACCAGTGCACCCTGGATGGATTTCAGGCCGTCGTTCTTGCGGCCTCCACCAGGACTCATCGCTACGTCGTTCGTGGTGGAGGCGACGTGGTCGTTGAACGACCACGTCCACGTCACCTGTCCCTTTGCCGTGGTCACGACTGGTCGCTGCCCGGAAACCACCAACAGGTCTTGGTGGTGTGGCGTTTGATCTCCCGACGTGGCGATCAGCAGGCCGACAGTGCCAGCGCCTGCCATGACCAGAAGGATCACCGCTGTTGCTCTGTTTCGGGTTGTGCGCAGGAAGGCGAAACTGGGTCGGCGCAGGTGCTTCCACCAGGGTTCTCGAGTGAAGTAGTTGTTCATCAAGTTCCAGCTGCCAGCCTGGACAGCAGTCGTCCCGTTGAAGGAACTGCCGAGCACCTCAGACGACGGCATGGACCCGCTGGGGCGGGACGTGGAGAAGGCGACCAGAGCCTCCGTGAGGACAGCACGCGTACCCGGCCCCACGCAGTCCAACGCGTCGAGAAATCGCGTCTCCCACGCAATCTCCTCGCGAGCGCGCCGGGCTCCACGGCTCTCCGCACGCAGCAAGGCTTCAGCCGTCGCATCAAGCCGGCGTGTCACGCTACGAACCAGACGGTCTTCATCGCCGGCAAGCAGTTCCGTCACACTCTTGCACGCTGTAGCCCACCTTTCGGTGCCTACTGACGCCACCAGCTCAACAGCGGCCAGGCGTGCAGCCCCTTCCGGTCCCACAGCCATGTCTGCTTCCCCTCTAGGTGCCCTTGCCCGCACGCTAACTGCCCAAGAGCCCATTTGATGGCGGCAATAGAGATCTGGAGTTGTCTGCGCTTGCGCACTCGCCCCTTCGCCTTCCCGCCAGTCACGCCAACGGCACGCTCCGGTCCACACGGACCACGGTTGTGTTCTGTTCACGCTCCAGCTGCCGCAGGTCGCCGACCCGCACCACAAACCTGGCGGGAGGAGCACCGCCCTGCCCTCGGCGGCCGGCGTGGACCTCGCGGTCGCCCTCTTCCTGCGGGAGGTGACGGTACTGGCCGCGTCGATGACGGTCCTGCTCTGACCGGGACCCGCCGCGGCTGTATGGCGCCCCGTACGGGGCCCCGGGCGCCGGGTCAGCTGGATGGATCAGCCGGTGCCGTAGGCGGTGCACAGCAGACGCTTGTGCACCGCTTCATGGTCTGCTCAATGCCCCCGACCACAGGCCCGACCATGGGGTCCCGAACCCCGACCACAGGCCCGACCACCGCAGGTCACAGCGTTGCGCAGACATTGCGCAGACGCCCGGACACAAGTGCCCTGCCACCGCCCCGCCGACTGTGCAGGCGGGCACCTAGTAGCTGTGACCAGGAAGGTTCACCGGGGCCGCGCCGGGGTCGCCCAGGACGACGGCCTCACTGGCTACGAGGCACCCGGCCTGCCCGACGCCGCCTGGGTGCTCGGCGGCATGTACGAGCGCGGGGCAACCGCAGGCGACTCGGTCGACGACGCCCAGCCCCTCTTCGACCACCCGGACATCCTGTACACCCCGTCCAACCTGTGGGCCACGGAACGCTCCTGGGTCATCTGCACCGTATGCGGCGCGTCCCACGGGTTTGTCAGGCGTCGGCGAGGAGGGGGTCGTACGGGGTGTTCGTGCGGCGGCCTGCCATGAAGGAAAGGAAGTCGCCCACGAAGGCGCTGCGGCCGTAGGTCCCGTCGGTGGTGGTGAGGTCGCGGTGGAAGGCGGTGCGGAAGAGCGCCCGGTGCTCGTCCGCGTCGATGGTCCCGCTGCCGTCTTTGTCGGTGGCGTCGAAGAGCACCTCGGCGACGCGGATGAGCGCGGGACCGGCGAGGGAGGGTACGGCGGCGGCGTACTCGTCGACGCTGACGCGGCCGTCGCCGTCCGTGTCGAGGGTGGCCTGGAGTTCGCGCCACCAGGCGGCGAAGGCGTCGTAGAGGCGGGTCTCCTCGGGTTCGTCCAGGTCGAGGCGGGTGGCCATTTCGCGTGCCATGGCGGCGAGGTCGGGCCAGTCAAGGTGGCCGTCGCCGGTCTGGTCCAGCACCTGACGGAAGAACTCCTCCGCCGAGCGCCGGCCCTCTCCCGTGATCCGCGAGGCGGCCGGGACCGGGTCGGGGCCGGTCTCATCGCTCAGTGGTGTGAGGAGGCGGAGCAGGGCCGAGGCCCGCTTCATGCGGGCGCGCAACGCGGCCACGGTCCGGGCGCGGGGGTCGTCGCTGTCGGGTGAGAGGGAGAGGGTCTCGATGATGGTTTCGGCGTCGATCCAGCCCTCGGGCAGGAATCGGGTGAGTCCGGCGGCCAGGTAGGCGCCCTGCATGAGGGTCGGCGCGCCAGGCATCTCGGGCAGGCCGGCCTTGCGCCGGTAGGGCTCGGGGAGCGAGGCGACGGTGATTGCGCCGAGAAGCGGACCGACGACGGCCCGGCCCGCCGCCCACAGTGTCGGTGCGCCGGCGAGCAGCGCGGGGGCGGGAAGGTGGTCGAAGAGCCGGTTTAGGATGATGCGGGCCGCCTCGGTGTTCTCCAGCTCGTCCTCGACGACCCTGTCGAAGTACCGCCAGAAGTCGTTCAGGTCGTCGGGGAGTTCTCCGGCGTCACCGTCGAGCGCGGCGAGGAACGCGCGGTACTCGGCGTACATGCGCTCCATGGTGTCCTGGTCGAGCGGCTGGCCGATCAGTCGGCACATGGTGACGGCGCTTTCGAAGAGGGCGGCGACCACCCAGGCGCGGGTGGCGCGGTCCATGGCGTCGTAGGTGCGGCCGCGGGCGTCGGAGCCGCTCATGCGGGCGTGCAGCCTGTTGAGGCGGGCGGCCTCCCGTTCGCGTACCGCCGGATCGGCGTCGAACATGTGCCGCATGCTGAGGAAGGTGTTACGCAGCCGGCGCCAGGGGTGGGCGACGAAGGTGGAGTTGTCGGCGAGGGCGGCACCGATCTGCGGGTGGGCGGCCTCCAACACGGTGGCCCGGATGATGGCCAGCGCCCAGCGCGGGTCGTCGAAGAAGGCGCGGAACTGCGACTCCGGCCCGAACAGAGGTGCTTCGTCGGCCGTTGTGGTGGTTCCAGTCGTCATGACGGGTCTCCGTTCGTCTGGGGCGGCACGCCGCCGAAGCGGCGGTCACGGCGCCGGTAGGTGTGCAGGCAGGCAAGGAAGTCCGGGGCCCGGAAGTCCGGCCAGAGCGCCTCGGGGAAGACCCACTCGGCGTAAGCGACCTGCCAGAGCATGAAGTTCGAGATGCGCTGTTCGCCGGAGGTGCGGATGACGAGGTCCACGTCGGGGGTGTCGGGGAACGGCAGGTGGTCCGCGAAGAGCCGCTCGGTCACCTCCTCGGCGGGCATCCCGCTTCGGATCAGCGACCGGGTGGCCTCCACGATGTCCCGGCGTCCGCCGTGGTCGAAGGCGACGGTCAGCGTCATCCCACGGCTGTCGGCGGTCAGCGTCGCCAGATCCTCGAAATCCTGAGCCAACTCACGTGGGATGCGCGGGTCCGCAGCCCCGAGGAAGCGGCAGCGGATGCCGCGGGCGAGCAGCAGCGGCGCGTGCTTGCGCACAACCCGGCGGACCAGGCGCATCAAGTAGTCGACCTCCGCACCAGGACGGTTCCAGTTCTCGGTGGAGAAGGCGTACAAGCTGAGCCACTCGACGCCGGCCGCCCGGGCGGCCTCGATGATGTCGATGACGGTGGTCTCCGCTGCCCGATGGCCCGCCGTCCGGGGAAGCGAGCGCCGCTGAGCCCAACGGCCGTTGCCGTCCATCACGCAAGCCACGTGCCGCGGCACCGCACGCACCGGTCCGTCGGCTCTCCACTGCTCGTCGCTGTCCTGTCGCCCGCTTGGCCGGTCCCCCGTCGCCGCGCCTGCGCGCTGGACGCCGTGGTCCCTCACACCCAGCCCCGTCTCACCCGCAGCGGCACGGTCGGCCCTACCGCGCTCGGTCACGCCCACCCCGTATCGCCCATACGCTCCACCGGAGCGTTCCTCTCCAGGAGTCTGGCGTGAATGGAAGGGCCCTGACCGGCCAAACGAGGGCCCGTCACCCCTGACTCATCTGCACGATTCCCTTCGGCATCGGCTCCCGACCCCGGAGTCGTCCGCGCGGACGACGGAGAAACCCCAGCTGCCGCCCCGGCCGAGCGGGGCGCGGCTGCGGAACCCGCGCCGGACGCGAGTCGGCGTCAGGGCCGTTCCAGGGCGGGTGGTCTTCTCCCAGGGCTTGCGCCGGTCCGCCGCGAGCGGTCCGGCGTGGCGGAGCTGGGTGTGCTGGAACGTCGCGGCCAGATCCGCGTCCTCGCAGGCCAGGTCGACGGCCATCCACTGCGTCTTCGGCGGCGACCGGTCCGGGATCCGCCGGGCCATCCCCGTACCGAGGCGACCTCGGGACCCTCCGACAGCAGACGCACCACGCTCGTCCCGACGTTGCCGGTGGCGCCCGTGACGACGACGTTGCTGCTCGCCTTCGGCTCCTCTCGGCATTACCTTCCGGGCGAGCGACCGACTACCAGGCCCGGCCCGGCGCACGCGGCCATGACCCGAGAGGTAATCGACGCCTGCAACCCTGGCCGCAAGCATGAACGACGTACCCGCCGCTCTGGCATCCCCGCACCTCAGGAGGACGTCCCATGCCGTACTTCACGAGCCCCGTCGACGGCGCCCGGCTGCACTACGTCGACTACGGCCCCGCCGACGGGCCCGTGATCGTCTTCGTGAACAGCCTGTACTTCGGGACCGAGATGTGGGAGTACCAGATGCTGCCGCTGGCTCAGGAGGGCCACCGCTGCGTGGGCTTCGACCGGCGCGGTCACGGACGCTCCGACGACGTGTGGGGCGGCTTCGACCTGGACAGCCTCGCCGACGACGTGCAGGGCCTGCTCGACCATCTCGACCTGAGCGAGGTCACCCTCGTGGGGCACTCTCTCGGCACCGCCGAGATCGTCCGCTGTCTGGCCCGGCACGGCGTCGACCGCGTGACCCGGGTGGCGTTGATCGCCGGCATGGCGCCCGGTCCGGCCCGCTCGGCGAACCACCCCGAGGGAGTCGACCCGGAGCTCATGCGGGCGGGCACCGAGGCCTTCCGGCGCGACCGCTCCGCCTTCTTCGCCGACGGCGCGCGCGCCTTCTTCGCCCTGGACCGGCCGGGCAACGACCTGTCCGAGGCGTACGTCGAGACCATGATCCGGCGCTGCCACGGCTCCACGGCACGGGCCGGCGTCGCCCTCGGCGAGCTGATCGCCGAACTCGACGTCGCCCCCGAACTGGCCGCGCTCGACCTGCCCGTGCTCGTCGTCCACGGCACCCACGACACCTCCGGGCCCATCGAGCTGACCGGCCGCCGTGCCGCGCGCCTCGCCCCGAACTCCACCCTCGAGGTGTACGAGAACGCAGGGCACGGCCTCTTCGCCACCCACGCCGACCGCCTCACCGCGGATCTGCGGAAGTTCGCAGCCGGGGACTAACCGGGTGTGCGGCAAGTGGCCGCGGGGATGGCGGGTCGTCCGCGACGAGCCCCAGGACGGGCATACGGAACCACCAGTCCACGCTGCGGTCCTCCCAGTACCGCAGCGCCATCACCGACCGGTCCTCAGGCGACACCCGAAACGGCTGGCGTCCAATCCCCCTTCCAGTTCGGCAGGGACGATGACTGCCGACCGCACCAAGGGCAGATACGAAGACGCCCTCCCCGCCGTGGTGGCCGAGGGGACGCGGGAACGACAGGACGGCTCTGGGAGGAGATCCCTGTGGCACGGAGGGTGCACCGGGTTCATCGGCCGACACCGGGTATCCGCACAGCATGTATCTATCGAAACCGTTGAAGATTCTCTTACTCGGCGTCGCCGTCTATGCGCTGCTCGTGCTGATGTTCCGGTACGGGCGCGGCGGCATGTCATGGGACCACTCGTTCCTGGTCGCTCTGGTCGCAGCCCCGGTGGCGCTGTTGTGGGGGTGGGTCCGGGACCACTGGAACGACCGGGCTCGAGAGGCCGGCGCAAGGTGGCGGCGCAAGAGACAGAACTGACCCGCACACGGCAGACCCGATTTCCGGCGGGGCAGGGGTCTTACTGCCCAGAGGACCTCGCTCTGCGGTCCCGTCGCAGACAGCGGGCCCGCGGCGCCTCGCGGTTACCCCTACAGGAGGCATGCGGCGGCCCGGGTTCAGTTGGTGCGGGCCGCGGCGCACCCTTCGTAGGCCGTTCCTGCTCGGGGCCTGCTGCGCAGGTGTGCCACGCCCCGAACCATCTGGTCCGGCGCCATCACCTTCGGCTTGGTCACTTTTTCTCAACTAACGCGTCTCCGAGCTCCGTTGGCTCTGCCGACCGACCTGCGGCAAGGGCCGACGCCGGTGAGGGCGCTCCACGGACACGTGAGATTGAGCGGTGCGACTATCTCGGCAACCGGCTCCAGATGGGCGCTTGGCGCCGCAAGCATGCCAGTCAGTGGCTCAGGGCGCGTAGCCGCACAGGAGGACTACGATCGTCTCACCCGAGCCCTCCTCCATCTTGTAGGCGGGGAGTGCGCCGCTCAGAGCTAGCTCAGACGGGAAGCTCGGTGATGCTGAGGGCGAAGTCCAAGTTCCCCACCCCGTGGTTGGCGAGGCCCACCGTGACCACGCCCGCTCCTTCCAGCCAGTGCGCCATTTTCAGGCCGCCGACGTCCAGTGGGCGCAGTCCGAGGGTCTCGGTGAACGCCTCCACACTTGCCTTGGCCTGCGCACTGTCGCCAGCGATGAAGACGTCGGGCCGACCCTTCTCCAGGACACGGCGGAAGACGGTGTTGAACGCCTTCACCACGCTTGCGCTCGCCGGGGCGGCCTTGGCGACTTCTTGTGCGATCGAAGTCTCCTCGCGGTGGGCCAGCCCGTCGAACGTGGAGTTGAAGGGATTGCTGATGTCGACGATGACCTTGCCCGCGAGAGCGTCTCCGTACTGGGCGACGACCGGCACGACGCCGTCGTACAGCAGGGCCACGATGACGATGTCCCCGGCCGGGGCGGTGCCCCATTCTCCCGTCGTGGCACCGCCGCCGAGAGCCTTGGCCAGGTCAGCGGCCTTGGCCTGATCACGGCCCATGACCTCGACGGTGTTGCCTCCCGCAATCGCCCGCGCGCCGATGGTGCGGGCCATGTTCCCGGTGCCGATGATGCTGATGTGGCTCATGAGATGTCCTGCCCTGGTTGTGGTTGTTCCGTTTAGATGGCGGTGGTGCCGCCGTCGGCGACGAGTTCCATGCCGTTGACGTAGCTGGAGTCGTCGGAGGCGAGGAAGAGGGCGGCGGTGGCGATTTCGTCGGGGCGGCCCATCTGGCCGCGGGGGATGAGGGACTCGAAGTGGCGCTTGGTGGCCTCGTCGAAGAGTTCTTCCTGCTTGGCGGTGGCGACCTGGCCGGGGGTCAGGACATTGACGCGGATGCGGCGGTCCTTGAGCTCGTTGAGCCAAACGCGGGCCCAGGCCTGCTGGACGGCCTTGCTGCCGGCGTAGACGCTCCAGCCGGGGAAGGCGCCGAGGGAGGCGTTGGAGCCGGTCATGAGGATGGAGCCGCCGTCGTTGAAGAGGGGCAGGGCCTTTTGGACGGTGAACAGGGTGCCGCGGGCGTTGAGGTAGAACGCGGCGTCGAAGTGGGCCTCGGTGATCTCGCCGAGCGGGGCGGGCTCGCCCCCTCCGGCGCTGGCCCACAGCACGTCGAGGCTTCCCTTCTCGCGCTTGACGGTGTCGTACAGGCGGTCCAGGTCGTCCAGGTTGGCGGCGTCGCCCTGGACGCCGGTGACGTTGCGGCCGATCTGCTTCACGGCCTCGTCCAGGGCGTCCTGGCGGCGGCCGGTGAATGAAGACGTGCGCTCCCTCGGCGACGAACAGCTTCGCGCCGGCCAGCGCCATGCCGGTGGTGCCGCCGGTGATGACCGCGACCTTGCCGTCGAGCTTTCCCATAGTCATTCCCTCGGGTCGGTGGTGCCGCGTGTACCTGGGGCGACGACTTTATATACACCGCCCTGTGTGCTTACGGTACGAGGCGTGCGGCCGGGACGCAAGCTATGTACACCGGTCATTACCTAGCTGCGGTACGATGGAGCCATGACGGAGTTGGAGAAGGGCCCCACGGGCAGCCGGCGCGGCCGGGGCGCCCGCGAGCGCATCATGAGCGCGTCCCAGCAGCTGTTCCGCGAGCAGGGCATCAACCGCACCGGCATGGACCAGCTGTGCGCGGCGGCCCAGGTGTCCAAGCGCACGGCCTACCAGCACTTCACCGGCAAGGACGAACTCGTCGCCGAGTACCTGCGCCGGTGCGACCCCTCCGTTCTGTCCGGCGTGTTCGACCGCACCGACCTCACGCCCCGCGAACGACTCCTCGCCGCCTTCGACATCCCCCCCACCACTCCCCTGTGCCCCTACATCGCCGCCGCCGTCGAACTTCACGACCCCCAGCACCCCGCATCCCAGTTCGCGCGCGACTACAAGGAAGCCGTCGCCGCGCGGCTCGCCGAGACCGCCCGCGAAGCCGGCGCCGCCGCCCCTGAACAGCTCGGCGAGCAGCTCGCGCTGCTCATCGACGGCGCCGCGGCCCGCACCCGGGTCCTCAACGCCGACGCCTTCCCCACCGCCGCCGCCATCGCCGCCGTCCTCATCGACAACGCCATCCCCGCCACAGCCAGCGATGACCGACGACGGGATGAAGTGTCGAGTTAACCTGGCACATCGCGGCCGCGCTGGACGCGCTACCGGTCACGCGGCTGCACCGGCTGGCAAGCGGTACCAGCCCCCCGGCATCTGACATTGCAGGCTTTTACGTAACTGGCCGCCCCGCCCGCCTGTTGCAGGAGGTCGAGGCCGTCGTCTCGGCCCAGGGCGCTGACGCGCCGCCGGTTCGAACAGACGGCTGAGCGCATACGTCCCCGTACGCGGTGGCGCATGAAGAACTCGTACGAACCCCTACGAGCCGGAGACTTGCCATTCCTCTGCTCGAACTCCCGTTGCCGGAGCGCAGGCCGGGCCCAGCGCATACCAGTGCATCGCCTGCCCGTATCTGCCACCATGTGATGTCTTTCTCAACATCACCTGGGGGCAAGGGCCATGCGGACCACGGCAGCGCTCATAGCCACGGCAACCCTGCTGCTGACACTTGCCGCCTGCTCGGACGGATCAGGGGACTCCGGCAGCCCGGCGGACAGTGCCACAGCTTCCTCCCCGACGGCCACCACCGCTCCCCCGGCCGACGCCGAGGCGATCCGCGCCTGTATGGCGGGCATCGACTCGCTCTACACCGGGGACTGGTCGCGGACGACCCCGCCGGAGACCCGGCCGGCCGGCTGCGAGTCGCTGTCGGTCACCGAATACGGCTACGCCTACCGGAGCGCCGTGGCGGCGATCGCCCAAGACGGGGAAGACTTTTACAACGACAACGACGGACTTCCCTCCGACTGGCCTTCGTGAGCGATCCCCGGTTCGTCGCCCGGCGCAGATCACCGACCGTTCGGCCGCACCAACCGCGCCTCGTACGCGAACACCGCCGCCTGCGTCCGACCCCGCAACCCCGGCTTCACCAACACCCTGCTGACCTGCGCCCTGATCATCGGCTCCGCCACCACCAGCCGCTCCATGATCTCCGCGCCGGACAGCCCCCGCGCGATCAGCACGAGCACGTCCGTCTCCCACTCGGTCAGGCCGCGTACGCAGTCTGCAAAGAAGGCATGACACGCAGGGCCTCGCCATCGGTGCTCCCCGCCTCGCCGAGAGCATCAACATCACCGCCGGCGTTCGGCGCAACGCCCATGACACCAGCAGGTCGCTCGCCCCCGCTGACCTGGAGGCCCGGCGTCACGGCATCCATGTCGGTGATCAGTTGGACACCCGCTTCGGCGAGTGCATGCCGGACCTGGTCGACAAGCGAAGAGGGCGGCAGAATGCCGCGCGCCCTCCCCGGATCCGACGTTTCATGCGGGGCAGCCTCAGTCAGGGCTATGGGGCGGTGCGGCCGGCGATGCTCCCACCCGGGTCATCGGCCAGCGCGATCACGGCAGTGACGCGTTTGCCGACCGGCTCACGCCGCACTTCGTAGGCCTGGCTGACTGCAAGCGTGATCTCCAGACCGTGGCGTCCCACCCGGCGCGGATCGGTGTCAGCCACATCAGGCAGCACCGGATCGCTGTCCCACACCGACACCCGCACTGACCCCTCATCGAGCTGCAGATCGAGCATGACCGGACCGGGTGCGTACTTCACCGCGTTCGTCACCAGCTCACTGACCACCAGCTGCGTCATACCCAGCGCCCGCTCCGACACCGGCAGCCCATGCACGGCCTGCACCTCGGTCAGGAAGCCCGTAGCCAGGCGCCGCGCATCCCCGATGCAGGAAGAGTCGCCGTCGTAGGCGGCCGACGCCGCCAGTGAATCGGTCTGCTGTGCTGCCTGCCCCTCGTCCCCCACGGCCTGCTCCATGCGCCCGCCCTGTCTTTTGCGATCGTCACACGAAGTTCACGTCATGCCCACGCAGCATCCCACGCTCAACTGTCGCCTTCCCTGCACTCCGGGCTTCAGCCCCCCACAAGGGCGCGGTTGACACCGCGCCGCAGCATGCGCTTGCGTAAGCCGAGAAGGGCTTCGCAGCAGCGAGGAACCTCTTTCCGGGGCAGGAGACGTATGAGCCAGGCCCAGCTGACCGTCTCCCACCACATGACCGCCGACGGCGTGCACGTCGTCGTGCTGACCGGGGAAATCGACCACACCACGACCGACCTCTTCCGCCAGGCCCTCGCCGCACAGGACGGCTTCCCCCCGTATACCGTCATCGAATTCCGCGCCGTCACCTTCATGGACTCCAGCGGCATCAACGTCCTCGTCACCGCGAACAACGCCGCCCGCGCACGCGACGGCTGGCTACGCCTGGCCCACACCCCCCAGCCCGTGGCAGAAGTACTGCACATCGTCGGCCTCGACGACCTCATCCCCCTCTACCCCACGCTCGACGAGGCCCTCGCACCACAAACAGCCGCCTGACCCCGCCCCCTCCCGCCGATCAGTGCCAACACCTTCATCATTTGCCCTCGCACCCACCAGCACGCCGGACCGCCTGAGCGCCCCTACCCGGGCGGGTCCGGGATGTCGTCAAGGCGCGAATGCCGCTGCACGGCCGCATCCAGCTCATGGCCCACCGGCTCCGCGAGTGGCTGCCCCAACGCCCAGCCGATCACCATCTCGGCGACCGCGTGCAGCTTGATGTTGGTGTGCTGGGACACCTCACGCAGCACCTCGAACCCGGCGCCCGGCACCACCCGGTGGACCGCGACGAGGACCCCGATGGCCTGGTCGACCACCGCATGGGAATCGACCGCCTGCCGCAGCTGGGCATTCTCCTGTTGCAGCTTTTCCGCTGTGGCCCCCAACGTGCCGTCGCCGTCGGGCAGGAACCGCTGGTCGCGGGAAGTCGTCATCACCAGTCTCCATACAGGGGCGGGTATTAGGTACGCCTGCCCTCGCGCACGCCCGTAAGACACCCCAGAGGCGGTGTGAAGATCACAAAAAAACTCAGGCTCTTCGCCGTCAGGCCGACGCAGAGCCCGGGAGGCTGACTGCCCAACCCCTCCCCCCATTACCGTTTTGGTAGCCCCGCAATGGGGCGCCTGGCCTTCGGAGTTGGCATGACTTTCTCCCCCTGTCGATCGCATGTCTTGGGGGGTGGTGTCACCGGCTCCGGAGGCATCGACAGACCGCTGATTAGGGGCATGACCACCGGCTTCTTCGCAGGTCGGGAGGCTCTTCGTAATGTGGATGTGGCGATCGGTGCCGTGGACGGCCGGGCGAGGACGACCGAAGGACGCATGTGATCGACGTCAGTGACATCGGCGCCTTCCTCGGCCTGGACGTCGGCAAAGGCGAACACCACGCCACCGCCGTCACCCCGGCCGGGAAGAAGGCCTTCGACAAGCGGCTGCCCAACAGCGAGCCGAAGCTCCGGGAAGTGTTCGGGAAACTGCAGGCCAAGCACGGGACCGTGCTCGTGGTGGTCGACCAGCCGGCCTCGATCGGGGCTCTGCCGCTGGCGGTGGCCCGGGACATGGGCTGCGAGGTTGCCTATCTGCCCGGGCTGACGATGCGGCGGATCGCCGACCTCTATCCCGGCGAGGCCAAGACAGACGCCCGCGACGCGTTCGTCATCGCCGACGCGGCCCGCGTCATGCCTCACACGCTCCGCTCGGTCGACCTCGAGGACGAGACCATCGCCGAGCTGGAGATGATCGTCGGCTTCGACGACGACCTGGCCGGCGAAGCAACCCGCATCAGCAACCGCCTGCGGGGCCTGCTGACGCAGATCCACCCGTCGCTGGAACGGGTCCTGGGCCCGCGCATCCAGCACCCGGCCGTGCTCGAACTCCTCGACCAGTTCGGCTCCCCGGCCCAGATCCGCAAAGCCGGACGGCGCCGGCTCACTGCGTTGATACGTCCGAAGGCGCCGCGGATGGCCGAGCGCCTCGTCGAGCACATCTTCACCGCCTTGGACGAACAGACCGTTGTCGTCCCGGGCACCGACGCGGCTGCTCTGATCGTCCCCAGCCTCACCAACTCGCTCCGAGCGGTGCTTGACCAGCGGAAACTCCTGGCCACACGGATCGAGGAACTGCTGGAGAACCACCCTCTTTCGAAGGTCCTGACGTCCATGCCGGGGATCGGCGTCAGGACCGGAGCCCGCATCCTCATCGACGTCGGTGACGGCAGTTCGTTCCCGACCGCCGCCCACCTCGCCGCCTACGCCGGCCTCGCCCCAACAACCCGCAGCTCGGGCTCCTCGATCCGCGGCGAACAACCATCCCGGCGCGGAAACAAGCAGCTCAAACGGGCCTTCTTCCTGTCCGCGTTCGCGGCTCTGGCCGACCCGGCCTCCCGGACCTACTACGACAAGAAGATCAGCCAGGGAAAGCACCACACCCAAGCCCTCCTCTGCCTCGCCAGACGACGAGCCGACGTGCTCTTCGCAATGCTCCGCGACGGCACCTTCTACGACCCACAGCCCGCCACATCAGCTTGACGAAACCCATAGGGGCACCCCCCCCAGCCGGGTCGCCCCCGCGCCCGCACTGACACCTACGGGACCCTTTCACAGCGACCGCCACAAGGCGAGTGCTGATGCCGTCACGGGGATACGTAGACAGCATCAGCACTACACACAAAGTGTGGCAGGTGCTCCCCGCGCCCGAAAGACGGCGCCGGCCGCCCACGGTTCGCCCGGGAGGTGCCAAGCGCCGCGCGGTCCACGCAGCCTCACGACGCCGAGGTGCGAAGACAGCGCTGGCCGAGGATTCGGGTTCCTCGACCAGCGCGCTCATGAGCCCCTCAGGGCAGTGGGGATCTACTCCTCGCCTGCCGGCCAGCGTCAGCGGGCACCGGTGCCGCGGCCGCCAGCACAACCCTCGCGACGCCACCCGCGAAGACGCACAAAACTCGCCGTCGCGGACTGCGTAGCGACCAAACCCACGACACGTCACCACCAGGCGGCCACACCTCTCTTCACCGTTTTTGAGGACGCTGTCGTCGCCCCTGATATGACGGGCGGCGCTCAAGTCCTGTTCCATCAGGCCGACCGCCCAGCATCGCCTGGACACCCTTGAGCTTGGCCAGGCCCGGCGCAGGCCCGAGACACTCACCCGCATTCAGGGGCAACTCACTGCGTCAAGGTACGTCTTGGTGACGTCGGTGATGAAGCCGCGGCCGCTGTCAGGGTCGAGGGCCCGGTCCTGGAAATGGTCGTACGTCACCCTGTGTGGCCGCATGGCGGACGGCTTCTCCACGTAGCGGTCGCTGGTGGACCGTTCCAGATACACCAGCGCTGCGGAACTGCCGGCGGAACGTAGGACGGAGAACTGCCCTGACAGAGTCGAATGGGCGCGCCGTCGAGATGAATGAGTCCAAGGGGTGTCGTTGCGGTGAGTGATCGTAGGCCGTGAGTGATCGCCTGATGGGCTGTCCAGTCTGGTCGTTGTGCCAGATCGCCGCTGTGAGTGCGAGGATCCGGCACAAGACCCGGGCTGACACCCCTGCCGGGCTCTTGCCGCCGTGTCGTTCCAGGTTGAGCTGCCCCTTGAAGGTCTGATTGATCGACTCGATGACCTGCCGCAGCGGCTTGAACAGGTGTGACCCGGCCGGCTCGGCTTCCCCCTTGCGGGCCGGCCGCAGCAACTTCAGGTGACGCTCGGCAAGACCGTGCTCGAACTCGCGGCCGAAGTAGTTCTTGTCCCCGATGATCGTCTGCCCGGGGTGAACGGCGAGCACGTCTGGCGCGGTATCAAGCATGTCGCGCAGCGTTTCGCGCTCGTCCGCTTTGGCCCCGGTGAGTGCGAACAGGACCGGCAGTCCGCCGAGCGTGCACACCAGGTGCAGACGCAGCCCCCCAGAAGTATCGCGAGTGTGATGCGCAGTAGCCGTGTACTGGAGCAATGCTCAAGACCTGTGGATCGGCCTTCGGGACGGGACGCGAAGGGCTACCTTCCCGAATGATCCTTTGATGGTCACCGAGTAGGCCCGCGTTCTCAGCGCGGGTCGGGAAGGCACGTCCGTGCTCAGCGTAGTCACCGCCGACGGCACCACCGAGACCGGTTCCCTGATCGACGAGATCGTCCGCGAGGGCGCCCGGCGGATGCTCGCCGCCGCGCTGGAGGCCGAAGTCAACCAGTACATAGCCGAGTTGGCCGCCGAAACGGACGAGGCCGGGCGCCGCCTGGTGGTCCGCAACGGCCACCACCGGCCCCGCACCGTGACTACTGGGGCCGGACCGGTCGAGGTCACGGTGCCGCGCGTGAACGACAAGCGGGTCGAGGCGGCCACCGGCCAGCGGATGCGGTTCTCCTCGAAGATCCTGCCGCCGTGGTGCCGCAAGTCGCCCAAGGTCAGCGAGGTCCTCCCGCTGCTCCACCTGCACGGGCTGTCCTCGGGGGACTTCGTGCCCGCGCTCGAGCAGTTCCTCGGCTCGGCGGCCGGCCTGTCGCCGGCCACCGTGACCCGGCTGACGAAGCAGTGGCAGGATGACCGCGCCGCCTTCCACCAGCGCGACCTCGCCGACAGCGACTACGTGTATGTGTGGGCGGACGGGGTGCACCCCAAGGTCCGGCTCGGGCAGGCGCACTCCTGCGTCCTGGTGCTGAGGGGTGTGCGGCTGGACGGCACCAAGGAACTGATCGCGCTGGCGGAGGGGCTGCGGGAGTCGGCCGAGTCGTGGGCCGACCTGCTGCGCGACTGCCGCCGCCGGGGCATGCGCGATCCCGAGCTGGTCGTCGGCGACGGCGCGACAGGGCTGTGGAAGGCGCTGGCCGAGGTGTTCCCGGCTGCCCGCCACCAGCGGTGCTGGGTCCACAAGGCCCGGAATGTCACGAACGCCCTGCCGAAGTCCACACAGCCGGGCGCGACGAAGGCGATGCAGGAGATCTACAACGCCGAGGACCGCGCGCACGCCGAGAAGGCGATCGAGGCGTTCACGAAGACCTACGGCGCCAAGTTCCCCAAGGCCGTCGCAAAGATCACCGACGACCAGGAGGAACTGCTGCTGGCGTTCTACGACTTCCCGGCCGAGCACTGGATCCACCTGCGAACCACGAACCCCATCGAGTCGACCTTCTCCACCGTCAAGCTCCGCACCAAGGTCACCCGCGGCGCCGGCAGCCCGGCCGCAGCCCTCGCGATGGTGTTCAAGCTCGTCGAATCCGCCCAGGACCGCTGGCGCGCGGTCACCGGAGCCCACCTCGTCGCCCTGGTCCGCGCGGGCGCCAAGTTCGAGAACGGCGTCCTGGTCGAGCGCGCCGAGGTCGCCGCTGCTTGACGAGGCGTCAGCGGACGTGGTCGAGCAGGTCGGCGACGTCCGCGAAGACCCTTTCTCCCGCCTCCGCGGCGGCGGGAGAAAGGGTGTCGAGGGTGAGGAATCCGTGGACCATCCCGGCCTCGCAGCGGTGTTGGACCGGAACGTCCGCGGCGGCAAGCCGGGCGGCATAGGCGTCGCCCTCATCCCGAAGCGGGTCGTGCTCCGCGGTGACGACAACGGCGGGCGGCAGCCCGCCGAGGTCTGCGGCGTACAGCGGGCTGACCCCGGGGTCGGCCCGCCGAGACGGGTCCGGGACCCATTGCTCGGCCCCCCACGCGACATCGTCGGCCGTCAGGCCCCAGCCCGTGGCCTTCGACCGCGCGCTGGGGCAGGAGAGTGTCAGATCGGTGTTGGGGTACACCAGGATCTGGGCGGCCGGCAGCGGTCCTTCTTCATCGCGCAGACGCAGGCAGGCCAGCGCGGCGAGGTTCCCGCCGGAACTGTCGCCCATGACGACGGTCGGGCCTCCGATCCCGACACCGGAACCTCCGCCGGCAGCTGCCCACCGGATGGCATCCACGCAGTCGTCGACGGCAGCTGGCCACGGGTGCTCGGGAGCACGACGGAAGTCGACGCTCAGCACGGCCGTGCCGGTCCTGAGTGCCAACCGACGGCATGCCCGATCGTGCGACTCCAGATCGCCGATCGTCCACATCCCTCCATGGAGGAACACCACCAGCGGCCGGAACGCCGCCGAAGGACGGTAGAGGCGGGCCCCCACGGCAGCCGAGCCGACCGTTAGGTCCTCGACGTGGTCGATTTCGGGGCCCGGAGGCCGGGCTTCAGCGCGGAGTCGTTGCGCACGCCGCAACTCCGCCGCGCCCACGGCACGGGCGGAAGGTCCGGGGTCCTGCCGAACAGCCTCGATGAAGGCGGTCAGTTCGGCATCGGCGAACGAGGGATCGATCGGTTCGGCCATGCAGGCCAGGATGCCACCTTGATCCGAACGACCCCGGCCCGGAGAAAGTCTCCTTGCAAGAACCTTCACAACCACTGCCTGCTGCCTGCTGCCTGCTGCCTGCTGCCTGCTGCCTGCTGCCTGCTGCGACGTTCTCCGATCCACAACATTTGACAATTGCTCGCCGTACTGGGCCCAGCCTGCCAGGTCCGAGCGTTTGGCCGTCTCGCGGGAGCAACCGCAGCCGACCGGTGTGGAGTCGACCAGCCACACATCGTCGCTCCACAGTGAGGTATCGCGGGCCACGATCCGGATCATGCTGGTGAGCAGTGAGAACGCGGCGTGCAGCCGCTTGTTGTAGCCGGACTGCTGGGGCACGTAGGGAAACAGGTGGCCGAAGTCCCGCCCGACGCGGCGTAGCCAGCGCCGCTCGGAGACGTATCCGAGCAGCGCCGACATGACCGCGAGCGTGATCAGCTCGGCGTCACTGAGCGTGGGCGTGATTCCGACGGCAGGCCGCCACTGCGCCAGCCACGGTGAAGCCTTCAACTCGTCGTCGATCCGGGCATTGAGTGCCGTCGCGAGGGTGTCCAGGTCGTTAGTCACACATCGACGGTGGACGCCCTCGTCTCATGTCCGCAGGCGATCCCTTGGACTCATTCAGGGATCCGGGGCGGTGCCCACTGCGGTGACTATGCGTCACGGCCATTTCGCAGGGCCTGGATGAGCCAGGGGTACACCGGGATCAGGTTCGGTACGACCTGCCAGCCGTTGACGATCCACACCAGCCGCCAGTATCGGTCCACCTGGGGATCGTGCGCCTCTTCGAACTGCTGGGCCATCCAGTGTCGGAATTCCGTGTCAGGGGTGCGCGCGAGCACCTCGGCGAAGCGGTCCACGAGGTCGTCGATGACGGCTGCGCCCCTGTCGCTGAGGGGGTCGATGCCCGACTCCATGGCCTCGGCCACCTTCTGACGGGTGAACTCCATCAGTTCCTCGCCGACCTCGCTCTCGATGTCGAGCGTGCTCCCGGCGGCCTGACACCTGGCCGTCCGGCGCATCCGGGCCCGGAAGTCCTCGTCGCCGACCAGCTCGGCGAGTTCCACCCATGCGGAGACCTGCTCGCTGGACGGATCATCGGGGAGGTCGGGAGTGGCAGCGCGAACCATGGCCACCGCGGCCGGGTCGGCATCCACTGTGCCGAAGGTGCCATCCACGAAATCGTCGATCAACCGTCGGCGTTCCTCGCCGGACAGCTGCGTGAGCCTGTGCATGAGCTTGATCTCCTCGGGACTGGACCCGCGGCTGGCCACGACTCGCAGAACGCTCCGACGCAGTCGCAGCGCCCGGATCTAACCGTCGGCGTTCCTCGCCGGACAGCTGCGTGAGCCTGTGCATGAGCTTGATCTCCTCGGGACTGGACCCGCGGCTGGCCACGACTCGCAGAACGCTCCGACGCAGTCGCAGCGCCCGGATCTGGACGTCCAAGGCGTCGGCGTGCGCCGCGGCGACTTCCGCCACCGAGAGCTCACGGTCCAGTACCCGTTGAATCGTGGCCAGGTCCATGCCCAACTCGCGCAGTGTGCGCAGGAGTTCCAGACGAAGCAGTGCGTCGAGGTCGTAGAGCCGATAACCGGCGGGACTACGGGTGGTCGGCGCTACCACCCCCGAATCGGAGTAGAACCGGATGGTCCTCACGGACAAGCCGGTCCGCCGGGAAAGCTCCCCGATCGAGTAGAGGGTCGTAACGTCCATGTCCCCCACTCTGCTGTCTCCAGTCACTGGAGACTCAAGGCCATCCCCCAGCCGGGCCCCGACCCAGACGTCCACCGAGTCGGTGAAGCATGCGTCCGAGTCGGTGAAGCATGCGTCGCGTGCTCTCCGCTGAGCTCCAAAATGAAACGGGCACGCCTTGCACGTGCTGGGCGGGCGATGGCAGCGACATGCGACACCACTCGCCGGCGGCCTACGGCTAGGAGCCCTTGGACTCAATCATCTAGGGAAGCTGCACCATGATGTGCGGCTCGGCACCGAGTGCGTTTAGGTGCTCCAACGGTTCACGCATGACGTCTGGACTGCGACACAGGGCACAGCCAATTCGTCGAGAACAACCTACAGGCGCAGCAAGCGGGCCGGGACGTAGATTGGTGCTGACGGCGCAGCACACAGGCGCGATGGCCTGTTCGGCAAGCGGTACGGACCCACCTACTGGCGGGTAGCTTTTATCCACCCCACCGTTAACTCCCGGTAAGCGATCGCTTAGAAGCGTGCGGACAGAGCATGCGCGGCTGGGAGAGGGGCAGGAGACATCTCCATCGTCGACGCGTGGATGCAGCATCCGACGTTGCGCCATTCCCCTCACGAGATGTTCGCCTCGCTGCGCCGCTGGACCGGCCGCGGCCCGCTGGAGGAGGAACTGCCCGTCGCCGTCACGGTGGCCGTGCTGGAAGCCGCCGGTGTCGAGTGCCGGACCCCCCCCGTGCCACGGCTTTTGGAGGGCGGGAGGTGGCCACCTGTGCGGGGACGAGGGGTCGCCGGACGACTGGTCAACGGACGGGCGGCTGCGGATGTTCGGAGACCAGACGAAGGAGACAAGGACTCACATGGCAAGCCGCGCGCTCAGATCGTGGGCACGGGTATCGCAGGACTGGCCACGTCCATGCGTCTGCACGACATCGGCTGGGAGCCGCTGCTCGTCGAACGTGCGCCCAGCAGTCATTCCGCCGGATACTTCATCGCGTTCTTCCAGACTGGCACTGCCACCGCACAGCGCATGGGTGTACTCGACGCCATCGGCAACCGCGTCGACCCCACCAGCAGGCACTACTCCATCGACCGGGCAGCCCGCCGCCGGCCGGGCATAGGATTCAGTGACCTGCCCGTGCCCGGGGGTGCCCGCCTCATACTCCGCGGCGACATCGAAGCCGCTCTCTACGACACGGGCTGTCCCTCGGACCGAGATCCGCTGCCGTCATCGTGCTGGTCGTCTGGCTGCTGCGCTTCGTCATGCGCAATGCGGGCACCGGCGGCCGCTGGTATCGCCGGTAACCCAGCCCACGGCAGCCGGCCTGTGGGCGCCCAGGGACATCCCAACACCTCGCACCGGCCGGCTGCGCTCAAGCGCATGGAATCACGAGGCGCGGCCGATGACGCCGGGGCCGGGCTCGTGGGAGACGCCGTCGACGGCTGCTCCGGCGACCGGCCGGGTTGCACGGGGGTTATCGGCTGCGGGCGCGGTCAGGCACCGTGCTGCCAGCCCGGCTACCCGACAGGCGGTGCACCGTTGCACCGTCGGGTCTGGTCGGCCTTGCATCCTTGATCGCCGAGGAACGAGTCCCGCAAGGTGAGGACCCGCGGTCCTCGTCGCGGGCCTGCGCCTTCCCATGGAGCGGTGCGGTATACGAACCCGGATTTGGTTGACGCGGCAATCGTTCATGCGCTTGCGTGGGGTCAGGACGCCGTCTCCGTTGCGTGAATCGCCGGAGGAAGAACGAGGTGCTCACATGCACGTATCCCATCTGGCCGTCTCCCAGCACACCACCACAGCCGGCGTGCACGTCCTGACGCTGAGCGGAGAGATCGACTACAGCAGCGTGGCCTTCGCGGGCTGGGCGTTCGACAGCGGAGCAGGCGAGAAATGCGCGCCCCGCACGGTCCTCGACTTCGAACACGTCACGTTCATGGACTGCAGCGGCGTCTCCTTCCTCGTCCACGCCCACCGTGCCACGCAGGAGCAAGACGGCTGGCTCCGCCTGGCCAACGTCCCCGCACCCGTGCAACGGCTCCTGCGCCTGGTCGGACTGGCCAACCTCCTGCCGACGTATGCCACGCTCGAAGCCGCCTTTCCTTCCTGAAGAGGTGCCCGTACGCCACGGAGCGACTGCGGTCGCACGCCGAGACCGCAGTTCAGCGGCCTTGCCCCCCATCCACGTCTCAGTCATGAAGCAGTCAGCGGCCGGGCCAGCAAGGTCCCTGTCGGAGGGTGAGCCCGAGGGCCCACTACGTTGGGTGACGCTCCTCAGCACACGGCGCTGTGCGGCCCCGGGTGAGGCCCGTCTTCACTACGTGGCCCGCAAAGACGTACCACTCCTCGTCACGGACTGCGTAACGACCAGCCCTCACGACACGTCGCCACCTGGCGGCCGCCGATTATTCGCCGTCTTCGAGGACAGCGTCGTCGCCCTTGATGTGGCGGGCGGGGTGGAGGCCTTCGCGCAGCCCGGCGAAGAAGCTCGCAAGGGAAGAGGCGAGCGCTTCTGGAGCCTCTTCGGCCACGTGGTGCCCGGCATCGATGCCGTGGCCGCGTACGTCCGTGGCCCACTGACGCCAGACCTTCACCGGGTCGCCGTACAGGTCCTCGAGGTCGTCTCGGAGCGATCAGAGAATCAGCGCCGGGCACTGGATCCGTGTCCCGGCGGCGCGGTCGTCCTCCTCGTGCCGCCGGTCGATGGTGAGGCCGGCCCGGTAGTCCTCCAGCATCGCCCGCACCACGTCGGGTTTCTCGTGGCCGAACGCCATTCGTCCCGGCCGCAGGTGACTCCACCAACGAGGACGCCGAAACAGATAAGGACGAGGCAGCGGACGACGGTGACGACACCGCGGTGAACACGGGTAAGGACCGGCTCGCCGCTCACTCGGACCGGGCCGCTGACCACCTCATCGGCGCCGAAGCGCTGAACACCCGCCAGGATGAGCAGTTCGATCCCCTCGGTGTTCCACCGGAAGGACTTCTCCACCTCAGCCGTCACGATGACCACATAGGGGCACGGGTAGCAGGCAGCGGGTGACGATAATATGCACCATCCCTCGTACGTCCATAGGCGCAGGAGCTTGCGGTATGCACCACTCGCCCAACCAGGACCAGGATTTACTGAAGTTCCGTACGACGGATGTGGACGAGGCTCGGCAGGTCATCCAAGAACGCTTCTACGCCAACTTCATCGACGTGCTCGACAGCAGCGCTGAGTTCATGGCCCGGTACGACATCGTCGCACTCGGTCCGCTCACGTTCGGCCGTCTCGCTTTCGGCGCAGAGGTGCGCATACAGTTCGGGGAACTCGGCTCCTACCACGTGGACATCCCTCTGGGCGGTCACCTAGCCTGGCGTCAAGGAACGCACACCAATGCGGTGGCCACCACCGCGAGCGCCGCCGTCTTCCAGCCGCACGGCGACACGGCCCTGGATCGAGTGAGCACCAATTGCTCCATGCTGGCCGTGAAGATCGACCCCAAGGTCCTCAACGATCAACTCGAACGCCTACTCGGCCGACCGCTGCGCACCCCCGTCGCCCTCACGCCCGAACTCGACATCGCGCACGGCGCGGGCCTGAGCTGGGTACGGATGATCCGCGCAGTGTTCAACGAGGTGCAGGCCGGCGGGCTGCTCACCCAGCCGATGGTCGCCCGCCCGCTCCAGGAGGCCTTGGTGACCGGGCTCCTCCTCGCTACCGGCCACCGCTACCGCGACGAGCTCGACCGACCAATCAGCGCCCTGCGACCGGGCCCCGTCAAGCGTGCTGTCGAGGCTATACACAGTATGCCGCAACACCCCTTCACTGTAGGAGAGTTGGCAGTGCTCGCCGGGGTGAGTGTGCGGCGACTCCAAGAGACCTTCCAGCAGTACGTCGGCATGACCCCACTGGCCTACCTGACCGACGTCCGCCTCACCCGCGCCCACGACGAGCTGCGCCGCGGCACACCAGACGAAGTGAACGTGAGCGAGGTCGCCCATCGTTGGAGCTTCGGGCACCTGGGCCGCTTCGCGTCCCGCTACCGAGCGCGCTTCGGCGAGTTGCCCTCGCAGACGCTGCGTTCCGGGTGACCACGGCCCACGCTATCGTCCCGCGCTGTGCGGACAACGGCCGCGCCCAGTGGATCGTGCACTGCGGCTACCACGCCCTAGGATTCCAGGTGTTCGCGCGTCCGCCTCTTCGGTCCGCCGCGCGGACATCGGCCGGCCCTTCTCCACCCATTCGGGCCGGTCACCGCCCGTCGGCGCCCCCCAACAGCCCCGGGCGGGGGCAGCACACATGCGGCCTGAACCCGCCACGGTGTACTGCCCGACACCGGGGGAGGTCCGGGCCGGGGTCGGCGCCGGCCCGGACCTTGACCGTACCCAAGTCACACCGCTGAGGCAGAACCCCTGCGTCCGGTCCTCGGGCAGTACCAGGGGCGAAGTCATCGCAAACTCGATCTCGGCCAGCACGTCGCCGAGAAAGTCTGAGCTCCGTCAGCTCGCTCTGGCCCACGCCCTCCCGGCCTACCACTGGGTCTGCGAGCACTTGGACCCCTCTGACCGCAGCCGCGCGCAACGACCCTGACCGTGTACGTCGGCACACCTCTGACGGTCTGCGCCTCGCGCACCGGTACCGGCTGCTGTGGGCACAGGGCATCAACACCCTCACCCACGCGCGCCGAACAGGTCGCCCGGGCCTGGCACTCGGCACACCATGTGGACACCGCCCGCCGGGCCGCCGCAGCACTGCGGCCTCCGGGAGCCCGGCGCCGAACGTTCACCCCGTAGAACGACACCTGGGCCACCATGCCCTGACCAGCTCGCACGAGCCGTCGGACAGGCTAGACGGTGGGTGGACGGGTCGGCGGCCGGGCCGGGGTGGTGGATGATGCCGTAGTCGCTGGTGAAGCGGTTGGCCTCGAGCGCGGAGCAGGACAACCGATGCGCCACCGCCACCCTCCACCGCGGCCGTCGGGTTCATCAACGGCACGACCTGGCAGGTCGTCACCGCTGAGGCCCTGGGCGTCCGCAACCTGCCGAGTTCTTGGCGTTCCGCGAGCAGCAGCGAGGCTCTGCGTTGCCGGAGTGGCGCGAAGCGATGGCGGGGAACCTGTACTGGCCCGTTGCTGGGTGGCGGACGCACCGTGTCGTAGGACGCGGGTGAACTGGAGGTGTGTGATGAGTGCTGACCGCTCCCGCGAGAGCCGTGAGGGACACGTACTGGTCCTCGATGCCGGCTCTTCGAGCCTTCGCATCGCTCTGTTCGCGGCGGACGGTGAACGGGTGGCGAATCGAGACGCCTCGGAGCCCCCGGGGCCTGCGGCGACGGCGGAACTGCGGAACTTCCTCAGCGAGGTGCCCGCTCCTGCGGCGGTTGGTCACCGCATCGTGCACAGCGGTCCGCACCTGACTGGACATACGCTGATCGACGCACGCGTACGGGCTCTGCTGGCGGACGTCGCCGATCTCGCGCCGCTGCACGTGACCCCTGCCCTGCCTGTGGTCGATGCCGCACGAGAGCTCCTGCCCGACGTGCCTCATGTCGCCTGCTTCGACACTGTCTTTCACAAGGATCTGCCGGCACAGGCGCGAACGTACGCCGTGCCGGAGCGATGGCGAGTCGAGTACGGGCTGCGCCGGTACGGCTTCCACGGACTCTCCTACGCGTGGGCGCTGCAGAGGACCGCGCAGGCCCTGGGCCGACCCGCCGACAACCTCCAGGTCGTGCTGGTGCACTTGGGCGGCGGCTGCTCGGCCTGCGCCATCCGGAACGGACGCAGCGTGGACACCACCATGGGCCTCACTCCGCTGGAAGGCCTGGTGATGAGCCGGCGCAGCGGCAGCCTCGACCCCGGTGCCCTGCTGTGGCTTCAGCGGCGCCACGGTCTGAGCACGGACGAATTGGAGGACACACTCCACAGGCATTCCGGTCTGCTCGGCCTCTCCGGTACTTCGGGAGACACCCGGGACCTGGTGCGCGCCCGCGCGGAGGGTGATGCCGCGGCCGAGTTGGCGCTGGCGACGTTCACACTCAGCGCCCGCAAGGGCATCGCCTCGATGGCCGCGTCACTGGACCGGCTGGACGCGCTGGTCTTCACCGGGGAGATCGGCGAAGACCAACCCGAGGTACGCGAGGAGATCTGCTCCGCCCTGGCTGTTCTCGGTGTACGAGGCGGACTGCTCGTCCCCGAACTGGAAGATTTGATGCGGGCAGGCCTCCGACGCATCGATCAGTCGGGGAGCGGTGTCCCGGTCCTCGTGGTCGCAACCGGCGAGACACAGCAGATCGCCGCCGAGACCCGACGGGTGCTCGGCCTGTGACTGGTCAAGGCAACTGCCGGCACATCCACACTTACCTGGCCCGCGCAAGGAGCCGGCCCCCTGTGCCAGACAGCAACGGGGAGTGTCGACGTCTGGTCCTGTACGCCGCCCCCTGTCTGGTCGGGGCTCGAGGGCTACTGGCCCACACAAGGCTCCGTACCGCCCCCTCGACGCGCATGAGGACACCCTGCGCAGCATGTTCACCGACTGGCTCGCCCGCCTTCGGCATCCGGTGCTGATCGTACGGGGCTTCAGCTCTGTTCGGCGGAGACGGCGTGCCACGCCGCCCGGCACGTACAGCATGTCCCCGGTATGCAGGACCAGGTCGGCCATGGGCTCGGTGGGCACCTCACCGGAGTCCTCGATGCGTTTTCGGTCTCTTTTGCGGCTCTTTGAGCTTGCGCTGTTTTGTTCTTCAATGGTTCGCTGCCCTCTTTTGACCGAGATTGCTGTGCTATGGAGGGTTGAAGAGGAGGGGCTGATTCCTGCTCGCCTGTGCAGGAAATTCGCGGGAACGGCACGGATCTTTGTGCGATTCCCGTGGCAACTTGTGGGCGCCCGGTGACCACTGGGGCCACCGGGGGCTGTCTTCCTGTGGGGGGAATTCATGCACAAGCGTGCCTTCGGCATGTCCTTATGGCGTGCCCGTAAGAGATCAGCGGCTCTGACCGTCTCGGCGATGGTGACCTCCGGGGCGCTGGCCCTGTCGGTGCTCCCGGCCGCGAGCGCGGCCGCCGACGACACCAAGCCCACCTCGGTGTGGGGTGCGGGCAGTCCCGAATTCGAGATGCCGGCGGTGAAGGTCGGCCCGAACCGGCCGGTGAAGTCCGAACCGTCGCAGAATCCGACCGACGAGGTATACACGCCCTGGCTGCGCGAGCAGCGCGAACACGCCAAGGGCACACCGTCCGAGAAGGCCAGGTCCGGCAGCACAGCGACGGATGCCTCGGTCCTGAGCCTGGTGCCGGAGGGGCAGGGCGGTGTGCCTTGGCACCGATACACGAGCTTCGCGATCACGGACGCGCTGACCGCGAAGATCGATTACTCGACCGGAAACCTGATGCTGACGGCGACGGACTTCGACATCGCCGGTGTGGGACAGCGTCTGACGCTCGCGCGGACGTACAACTCGATGGACGCGCCGTGGGGCAAGGTCTCGCAGCGCTGGTGGCAGCAGTACGAGCGCTACCTGTCGATCTCCTCCACCGAGGTGATCTTCTATGACGCCTCCGGCGCCACCGTCCGCTTCACCAAGAACAGCGACGGCTCCTTCGCCACTCCGAAGGGGTACTCCGAGGACCTGAAGAAGAACGCGGACGGCACCTACACGCTGACGAAGTGGAAATCGGGCGGGACGGAGACCTACGACGCCAACGGGACGCTGACGAAGGTCACCGATCGCAACCACGGCATGATCACCGTCACGCAGCACGACGAGGGCGGTGAGCACAAGGGTTTCAAGCTGACCGAGACCCGCTCCGGCCGCTGGATCGACCTGCTGAAGACGGACGCCTCGCAGTGGCAGGCGAAGGACAACACCGGCCGCACGGCCGTGTTCAACCTCGACAGCGCGGGCAACCTGGCCACCACCACGGACACCGAGGGCAAGACGGTCACCTTCCGCTACGACACCTCGGGCCGTGTCGACAAGATCACCACGGCGGAGGGGCGGGTGACGGTCTTCACCTACGACGACGCCAACCGCGTCACCTCCATGCTGCGCGGCACCGGCTTCGGCAGCGATGGCCACACCGGCCCGACCTGGACCTACGCCTACAGCGCCGGCTCCCCGACGGCAGCGGGCACCACCACCGCCACCGACCCGGAACTGCATGCCACCAAGTACACGCACGACGGCGACGGCCAGGTCACCGAGGTGCTGGACGCGCTGACGCACAAGCGCTCCACGAAGTTCGACGCCAACCACAACATCGACACCGCCACCGACGCGATGGGCTCCGGCACCACCCCGGGCAACGTCACCGACTACGGCTTCGACTCCCGCAACAACCTGAAGACCGCCACCGCGCCGACCGGCGCCGCTACGATCAACAACTGGCAGACCATCGCCGGCGGCGACGTGCCCAAGGACTCCACCAACGCCGACGGTGAGAAGACCGCCTTCACCTACGACACGGCCGGCAACACCAAGACGGTCGCGCAGACCGGCACCGGCGGCGGCAGCGTCTCCTACGACTACAACCCCGCCACCGCCGACTGCGGCGGCTTCGAGGGCCAGCGCTGCGCGCAGAAGACGAAGATGACGTCGACGAAGACGGTCACCACCGACTTCCGGTACGACGCCAAGGGCAACCTGGACTGGGCCCAGGCGCCGGCACCGCTGGGCAAGACGACCTACACCTACGACGCGCTGGGCCGCACCGAGACGGTCACCGACGCGCGCGGGATCAAGTCCGTCTACGCCTACGACAACCTCGACCGCATCAAGACGGTGTCCTCCACCAACGACACGGTCCGCTACTGGTACGACGGCGACGGCAACCTCACCCAGCGCTCCGACGGCACCGGCACCATCTCCTACGAGTTCGACCCGCTCCAGCGCGAGACGGTCCGCCACCTCCAGGACGGCTCCCAGACCCTGCTGGCCTACACCGCGGCCGGCAACGTCGACTACTACCAGGACCCGGCCGGCACCGTCGACTACACCTGGAACGAGGTAAACAAGCTCAAGGAGCTGAAAGACACCCAGGGCCGGGTCACTTCGTACACGTACAACAACAACGACGTCCGCAAGACGACCACCTACCCCGGCGGCACGGCACAGACGGTCAACGTGGACAAGTCCGGCCGGCCCGAGAGCATCAAGGTGACCTCCGGTCAGGGCACTCTGGTCGACCTGGCCTACACCTACGGCTACGGCACCAACAGCGCCACCGACGGCAGCAAGATCCGCACCAGCACCGACAACGTCACCGGGCTGAAGCGGACCTACAGCTACGACGGGGCGGGCCGCTTCTCCTACGCCAAGGAGGAGAAGGCGGGCGCGATCGCGGACTCCTGGCAGTACTGCTACGACCTGGCCGGCAACCTCACCTCCCAGGGCACCGAGCAGGGCTGCCCGCGCGCCACCACCTACACCTACAACGACGCCCAGCAGCTCACGGCCAAGTCCAGCTCCACCGGCGCCTGGTCCTACGACGCGGTCGGCAACGAGACCGCTGCCGCCTCCACCGACGACTACCTCCGCACCGGCGAAACCTGGTCCGACCACTCGCAGATGACCTCGATCACCGTCAACGCCAAGACGTACGCGGGCCAGTACGGCTCGACCGACCAGAGTGAGCGGATCAAGCTCGGCGACACGTTCTTCCACAACGGTCCGTTGGGGCTGTCCGCCAAGTCAACTGGCGGTGTGGACATGGGCTTCAACCGGGAGCCCGGGGGCACGTTGAACTCCATGACGACCGGAGGCAAGACCTACTTCTACCTGACCGACGCGATCGGCAGCGTGATCGGTCTGGCGGACGAGTACGGCAACAAGGTCGACACCTACGCCTACAGCCCCCGCGGCGTGCGCATCCTGGCCCAGACCAGCGAACCGGTCGCCCAGCCCTACCGCTTCGCCGGCAACTACCAGGACCCCACCGGCCTCTACCACCTGCAGGCCCGCTACTACGACGCGAACATCGGCCGCTTCACCCAACCCGACCCCTCCGGCCAGGAACAGAACCCCTACCTCTACGCCGAAGGCGACCCCGTCAACCGCATCGACCCCAACGGACTGGCATCCTGGGACTCGCTGGGTGTGGTCGGGGATGCCATCCAGGGCGGCTATCACCTCGCAACGGGTGACACCCAGGGGCTGTGGGCGGATGTGGCAGGGGTGGTTGCCGGGGCCGCCTTCGGATTCGTGTGTGAATCAGCCATGATCGGTGGAGCATTGCCTACGGCGGGTGCATCGGCCGTAGCAGGTCAAGCTGTCTGTTTCGCCGGTTCTTGGGCAGCTGGACAGATCGCCTCAAATGCTGTTTCGAGTTTGTGACCTGATGGGCAGCCTGGTGGCGAACCAAATCATTCGCCACCAGGTCGCCGGAAAGGGGAATAGTAATGATTGAGTCGGATATGGGAGCAGGGCGCAAATCCCTGAGCAAGAATCTATTTATCGCTGGCAGTATTCTTGTTCTTGTGGGAATTGCATTCTCCATCTTCCTTGTGGTGCGCGGTATGGCAGGCGGGTGGGTGCTCATGGGGCTGCTTGTCGCCGTATGGCTGGTGGGAGCTTATTCCCGCAGGGCAGTGAATTCGACCTACCAATAGAGTGCCCACCAAGCCCCGAGCTGGCGGGGAGACTGCGCAGGCTCGACGCCCACGAGTTCCGGTTCTGACTCACGAATCGCGGCACTGATCGATTTCTGCGCTGTGTCCTTCGAATGGGGGCGCGGGGCGTACCAGAGCCGGATCGACGCGGCTCAGGGCGGCCGGTACATCCAGTTGCCAGCCTGCCCTGTACGCCCGGGCGAAGTCCGCGTCACCGAGGGCCGTCCGGGTGCGCGTGCTCAGTGTGTGGATGTGCGGGTCCGTAGGGTCGTGGGCGCCGCGGAGGCGGGCGGCTGCGCCGAGTGTGACGGCCGCGTCGCGGTGGCGCTCGTGCAGTTCTGCGAGGCCGGCGACGGTCACTGCCACGGTCGCCACGACGGGCAGATCCTGGCTGTTGACCGCCGCTGCGTATGCCTGATCCAGTGCGTGTGCGGCGCCCGGCTCGTCGGCGAGTCGGAGGCAGAGTTCGGCCCGTACGGTCGCGATCAGGGCTCGGCCGTGGTCGCCGTCGAGCGGGAGCCGGCTGGAGAGTCCGGACTCGGCCGAGTCGATCAGATGGCGTGCGCGGTCCACCTTGCCCGTCTGTATGAACAGCCGGGCCTCGCGGGCATCGAGCAGGATGGCCATCGCGGGCGAGGTTGAACGTAGAGCGCGCTCTCGCGTCCCGGCGATCATCTCGCTCGCCTGTGCGATCCGGTCGAGTCGCACCAGCAGATCGACCTGGCGCAGGTCGATGAAGATTTCGTCACTGAGGCTGAGCGCCCCGAATTCGGCCGCCAGTCGTTTGGCTGCTTTCAAGTCGTCGAGTGCGCCGTCGAGGTCACCGTCGTACTGACGAAGGAGGGAGCGCAGCGGCAGTGCCGTGGCCAGCGCCCAGTGGTCGCCGACCTGGGTAAAGCATGCAAGGGCTGCGGATGCGTCGACGCGCGCTTGGTCGAGGTCGCCCTCGTTCTCAGCGGCGTGGGCGCGCGAGATGTGGGCGTACCCGGCCAGCCATCTGTCCGGACCTTGGGTCAGGCGCTCAATAGTCGCTTTGCTCTGCCGTGTTCCTTGCAGAAGGGCGAGTTTGACGGTGATGAGGGCGCCGCCGAAGCCGGGCAGTGGGGAATCGTCCAGCAGACGGTCGGTGAGGATTCGCAGCTCGTTGCTTCCTTCTTTGAAGGAGCCGCTGAACACCGCGCTCTGGCTGGCTCGGGAGTTGAGCAGCGAAAGCCCTTCGGCGATCTCGCGCTCGATGCCTGGCTGGTCGCTCGGTAGCGCGAGGGCCTGTCCGAGCCAGTAGGCGGCGTCGTCGTGCCGGCCCAGCATGTGCCAGTACCAGGTCAGGTTGACGGCCAGTGAGATCGCTCTGTCAGCATGACCGGTCTGGCCGAGGTGGCGCAGGGCGGCGACCACGTTGTCATGTTCGGTGCGCAGGACCTGGAGGGCGTGGAGTTGCTCGGGGCCGCGGGTCAGGGGGTCGTAGTGAGCTACCAAGTCGGCGCAGTAGTGGGCAGCCAGGTCCCGCACGGTGGTGAGGGCGTTCTGTTGGGCCAGCATCTCCAGGCCGTATTCCCGGATCGTCTCCAGCATCCGGTACCGACCGCTGCCGGGTGCGAGCTGCAGCAGCGACCGGTCCACAAGGTCCGCGAGGAGCTGCGGGATGCCGCGGACCGGCACGGTGGTTCCCATGCACAGCGCGGCAGCCGAAGCCGGCGTGACGCCTCCGGGCAGGAGCGCGATCCGCTCCGCGACCGTGCGTGCGTCGTCCGGGAGCAGGTCCCAGCTCCACGCGATGACCCCGCGCAGCGTGCGGTGGCGTGGGGAGGCGGTGCGGCTGCCGCTGGTGAGCAGTCGGAACCGGTCGGACAGCCCGTCGACCAAGTCGCTCAGCGCGAGCGTGCGCAAACGGGCCGCGGCCAGTTCGAGTGCCAGCGGCAGGCCGTCCAGGCTGCGGACGATGCGCAGCACGTCGGCGAGGTTGTGTTCGTCGACGTCGAATCCGGGGCGCACAGCGGCTGCCCGCTCGGTGAACAGGCGCACGGATGCCGCGAGGCGTGCCTGGTGGATGTCCGCGTCCGTATGGGGAAGGGCCAGGGGGCCGAGGGGAACCAGTGCCTCACCGTCGATCGCCAGTGGTTCTCGGCTGGTGGCCAGTACACGCAGTCCGGCGCAGCGGGCCAGCAGCGCTGAGAGCAGGTGCGCTGCCGTGTCGATCACGTGCTCGCAGTTGTCGACGACGAGCAGGCTTTCACGGGCGTCGAGCTGGTCCGCCAGCGTATCGAGTTCGTCGGCGGGGTCGCTGCGCAGCGTTGCCGAGGCGTCGAACAGTGCGGAACCGCGTAGGCCGATCGCGGCCAGCAGGGCGCCGCCGACCTTGTCCGGGTCGGTGACCGAGCCGAGGTCGATCAGCCAGGCGCCGTCGCGGTATGCGTCGCGGTGACGGCGGGCGGCCTCAATGGCCAGGCGCGTTTTGCCGGCGCCGCCGGGACCGAGCACGGTGACAAGCCGCCCTGAGGCGAGGAGAGTGTCGATCCGGGCGAACTCGTCGTCGCGGCCGATGAAGCTGGTCAGCGGTATGGGCAGATTGCTCGGCCGCTTTCGGGCCCCATCGGCAGGGGTGACGGCGGGCGGAGGCTGTTCGGCTCGCAGCAGACGCAGGTGGCGTTCACGTAGTGCGACGCCCGGATCGGTGCCGAACTCCTCAGCCAGCGTTTCGCGGAACTGTTCGTAGCGGGCCAGGGCCTCGGCTTGGCGCCCCTGGGCGGCGAGCGCGTCCAGGACCAGCGCGACGCCGCGCTCGAACGCAGGGTGCCGGGACAGCAGGCCGGTCAGGCGGGTGGCGGCCTGCCGCGCGTTTCCCAGGGCCAGCTCGGCTTCGCCGAGGTCGGCGACGGCCTCGGTCGAGGCGTGGGCCAGCCGGGTCGCGGTGGCGGGTTCCACCGCGACAACGGCGGGGGGCGCGGTGCCGGGCTGCTCGCTCCACAGGGCGACGGCTTCATCGAGCAGAGCTGCCGCGCCCTGCGGGTCGCCCGCGCGCAGACGCTCTCGGCCTGCCGAAGCGAGCTGCTCGAAGCGCAGTGCGTCCACGTCGGATGCGGCCACATCCAGCCGGTAGCCGCCTGCGGCCTGCGTGACTGCGGCCGAGGAGCCGAGCGCCCGGCGAAGTCGCGACACAAGCGCCTGAAGGGCATGTGCGGGAGCGGCCGGAGGGTTCTCGGGCCAGATCGCGTCGATGAGGGTGCTCTGGGCGACCACGCGCCCACCGGCGAGCGCGAGACGTATCACCAGCCCCTGGAGGCGGGCCCCTGGAAGCGGCAGGCCACGGTCACCACGAGATGCCTGGAACGTGCTGCCGAGCAACGTGATGCGAAGCCGCGCGTCCCCATCCATGGGCTGATCTTCGCGCGAGCGCAGCCGGAGAGCCAAATCTGCGCCCAGTCGCCGTGCCGCCCCGGCCGCCACGAACTCGAGGTCGAAGTCGAAGTCGAAGTCGCCAGCGTGCGCACAGCACTGACATGACCGTGCACACGCTGGCTGATCCACATGGGGCTCGTGTCAGCACGGTGTGTGTCCGGTGTGAGCGGCTCTCTCCAGTCTGTGGACAGCGCGGCTCACGATCGCCGCGATGACGCCGGGACTGCCCGCACCGAGAATGGAGAGACGCGATGACCGGGACCACCAGCACTACGGCCGCGGGAAAGGGCCACCCCAGGGAGAATGCCTGGGTGCGGACGTGGGGGGCTGCACCCCACGCGCCGATCGAGGAATTCGGGCCCCTTCCCTCGTTCGCCGACACGACCCTGCGCCAGGTGGTGCGCATCAGCGGGGGTGGGCACCGGCTGCGCCTCCGCCTCACCAACGAGTACGGCACCGAGCCCCTGATCATCGGGGCGGCGCAGATCGCCCTCGCCGCGCCCGACGGCGGTATCCGGCCGGGCAGCGACCGGGTGCTGACCTTCGCCGGCAAGCCGGACGCTACCGTCCCGGTCGGCGCGCCGATGCTCAGCGACCCGATCGAGCTGCCTTTGCCCGCTCTGTCCGAGCTGTCCATCAGCCTCTACCTGCCCGAGGCGGTCAAGAGCACCACCTGCCATGCCATGGGCGTACAGACCTCTTGGAGCATCCCGGGCAACACCGTCGCCGCCCTCGCCCTCCCAGCGGAGGCCACGTCCCTGCCCCTGCAAGCCCTTATCTCCGCGATCGACGTGCTCCCCGAGGGTCCAGCCACCGCTGTCGCGGTCATCGGCGACTCCAACACCGACTGCTCCGGCACCACCCCGGACACCAATCGCCGCTGGACGGACCGCCTGGCCGAGCGCCTGGCCGGGCAGAACGGACGCACCGCCCACGTCTCCAACCAGGGGATCAGTGGAAACCGGATGCTGAACGAGGGCCTGGGTGAGGCGGTTTTGGCCCGTTTCGATCGTGACGTGCTGGCCACCCCGGGGCTCGGCTACGTCGTCATCGCCATCGGGCTCGGCGACATCGGCGTCTCCTACCCGCCCCGGGACGGCAGCGGCCCGTCGGACGACTTCCTCGCCATGTTCCCGGGCGCGCCGGTGACGGCCGACGACCTCATCGCCGGCTACGTCCAGTTGGTCGCCCGGGGCCGTGCCCGCGGGGTGCGGGTCTACGGCGTCACGCTCACGCCCTACGAGGGCGACGAGATCTTCACGCGGGAAGGCGAGCGCGTACGCCAGGCGGTCAACGAGTGGATCCGCACCAGCGGCGCCTTCGACGCGGTCCTCGACTTCGACGCCGTCTGGCGCGATCCGGCCCACCCCGCCCGTATCCAGGAGGGATTCCATGCGGGCGATCACTTGCACGGGAGCGACGCAGGCTGTCGGGCCCTCGGCGACTCGATCGACCTGACGCTGTTCCGGTGACGTCCACTCACGCATCGTTGATCGTTTGAGATGAAGGGAAAATCTTGTGCATGACGTAGTGATCGCGGGCGCAGGCCCCGTCGGACTGCTCCTGGCCTGTGAGCTCGGGCTCGCGGGCTGCGACGTGCTGGTCCTGGAGAAGGAACCGGAGACCGGCACCCCCTGGAAGGCGCTTCCGCTCGGAATGCGGGGCCTGTCCGCCGCGTCGGTCGAGGTGTTCCTCCGCCGCGGGATGCTGCAGCCGCTGCTGAGCGCGTCCGGCGCCCACAGCTATGGCAGTGGAGACACTGAGGCGCAGGTGGCGCCGGCGCCGCGGAGCGTGAGCCACTTCGCCGGCATGATGCTCAACCCGGCCGACATCGACTCCGACGCCCTGCCGTACCGGCTTCCCAGCCCCGTGCTGGAGGGCGTGATGACCAGTCTCGAAGCGGTCGAGACGGTTCTGGCCGGGCGGGCAGCCGAGGTCGGGGTGGAAATTCGCCGGGGAAGGCAGGTCACGGGCCTGCGACAGGATGCGGAGGGCGTCCTTGTGCAGGCTGGGGAGGACGAGTACGCGGCGCGCTGGCTTGTCGGCTGCGACGGGGGACGCAGCACGGTGCGTGGCCTTGCGGGCTTCGAGTTCACCGGCACTCAACCGCTGTTCACGGGCTACACCATGCTCGCCACCGTCGCCGACCCCGACAAGCTGAAGCCCGGGTTCACCCTGACGCCGACCGGCATGTACCTACAGATGCCCACGCCTGGGCACATCGGCATGCTGGACTGCGACGGCGGCACCTTCGACCGCTCACAGCAACCGCCCCTTGAGCACCTGCAGACGGTGCTGCGCCGCGTGTCCGGCACCGATGTCACCCTTCGCGACGTCCAGTTCGTCTCCACCTTCACCGACCGGGCGATGCAGACCACCTCCTACCGCCAGGGGCGTGTCCTGCTGGCCGGAGACGCTGCACACATCCACTCGCCTCTCGGCGCGCAGGGACTCAACACCGGTATCGGTGACGCCATCAATCTGGGATGGAAGCTCGCGGCGACCGTTCACGGATACGCCCACGACGGACTGCTCGACTCCTACACGCAAGAACGCCATCCGATCGGTGCCCACATCCTCGACTGGACGCGCGCCCAAAGCGCGGTCATGAAGCCGGACCCGCACGCCCAGGCCATTCAGGCCCTGGTCCGCGACCTGCTGGGAACCCGTGACGGAACGACCTACGTCTACAGCCGGACGTCGGGTGCCTCCCACCGCTATGACTTCGGCAGCACACACCCCCTGGTCGGCCGCAACGCCCCCGAATTCCGTTTCACGGACGGAACATGGCTCAGCGACTTCATGCAGGACGGGCGCGGCATCGCCCTTGACCTCACCACCGACCAACGGCTCGCCGGTGCGACAGCCGGCCGCGAGGACCTGATCCGGCACGTATCAAAACCGGCCATGAACGAACTGGGCTGCGGCGCCCTTCTCGTCCGCCCCGACGGCGTCATCGCCTGGGCAGACGGCCTCGATCCCGATCACGCAGGTTTCGAGCTCGCCGCCGCCCGGTGGTTCGGCACCGCCGTCGTCTAGAACACGCCGCATCGCCCATGCGGCGCCAAGCGCCGAGCACGCCATACATCCACATCCCCAGCAGACTGGGCCTATCCAGCCCCGCCCCGATGGGGTGCCGTCAGCGCCGCCCACGCAGGATGATCTTCCAGACGCGGGTTGCCACCTGCAGATTGAGCCGGGTGTCCACATCCGCCAGGTCGTGGTCGCTGATCTCACGGATGCGCTGCAGCCGGTAGCGCAGGGTGCTGCGGTGGACCGTCAGGGCGGCGGCCGTATCGTCGTAGTTGCCTCCGCAGTCGAAGTAGCGCGAGAGCGTTTCAACCAGTTCCGTGTCGTGCCCTGCGTCGTAGTCGATCAGCTGGCCGAGCCACTCTCGCACGAAGCCTTCGAGCTCCTGGAGATCATTGCCGGGCCCCAGGATCCGGTACAGCCCGAGGTCGTCGAAGAACGTCGTCCCGCTGGGCTGGCGGGAGTTCTGCCGCACATCCAGGGCGCGCAGTGCCTCCTGGTAGCAGCGGGGAACGCCGTCCGGGGAGTCGCAGCGGGTGCTCACCCCGATCGCTCCGTTGGGCTTCACCAGTTCATGGGCCAGCGCCGCGTGCACGGCGTCGTCGTCGGGCCTTGCTTCGGTCAGCAGCACTACCCGGTCGCCGCGACGGGTGATCAGCGGGCGGGTTGCCGTGGTGGCCGTCGCTCGCTCGACGGCACGGGTGAAGGAATCGTCAGGGGTGTTGCCCGGCCAGTGCACCACGACCACGTAATGGGTGCGTTGCAGGTCGTGGCCGATGGCTTCGGCCCGGGCGTAGGCGTTCGTCTCGTCAGTACCCTCCAACAGGTCGTCGATCAGCTGGCGGCGCAGCCGCAGTTCGACCTCGGTGAGTTCGCGCATATGCATGAGCTCCTGGGCGAGCGACCGCTGGGCGTGATCCAAGGCGAACATGGTCTGCTCGTCGGCGGTCGCCTCGGGGTCCTCGAGGGCGAGTACGCCGAGGAGTTCGCCGCGTGGGCGGGCGAGGGTGATCAGCCGGTCCTTGACTCTGACCGGGCCCGCCTCGCGCGCGACCTGTCGCAGCATCCCTTCCTGGTGGGCCACTGACCGCACGGGATAGGGGTCGGGCTGATCGGGGCCGGCCCAGGACCTCAGGTTGCCGAACCGGTCCTCGATGAGCGCCGACAGCCCGGTGAGTTCGTACAGCGCCTGAGTGATGGCGTCCTCGCCGCCGCCCTGGGCGGCGACACGGGCCAGGGCCTCGTGCACGGTCTTCTGCAGGTGCAGTTTGGACCGCATGGTGTCCAACTTCCGCAGCGCTGTGTCCCGTTCGGTGCCGAGCCGGCTCAGTTCACCGGTGTTGCGGTGGTACGCGGCGCGCGAGGCCACCAGCGCCAGGGCCGCCGATGTGAGCTCCACGAGGGTCGAGAGGAGGAAGCGCCCCTGCTCGTCGGGCCCGGAGTGGGAGGAGATCACGATGTAGCCGAGCAAGCCGCCGGCGCCGCGCAGACCGAACGCCCAGTTCCAGGATCGCTCCGGAAGGAATACGGAGCCGTCAGTCTCGTCCAGCTCCTTCATCCGTGCGTCGTCGACCGTTGGCGCTCCCGCATTGCTGCCGGGGACGCGGAACAGACCGTCGCCCGTGGCGAGGTATCCGGCCTCGGCGCGGTAGGGACCCAGGGCACTGACGTGCCCCATGGCCAACCGCACGATCTCGCTCTGCTCCGCGCAGGTGAACAGGGCGTGGGACAGCACCAGCAGCCCGTGTGGGTCCAGCGCCGCGAGCGGACGGGAATCGGGCCGTTCGGTGCCCGCGGTGTCGCTCGGGCGGCGGGTCACTGCCTGGTCGGAGAGGTGAGCGGACGGTCTCTGTGACGGTTGACGGGCCATATCACTCCGTTCTCCTCCGGCTCATCGGAGGCGAGCGAGTCGTGGATCCACGCGTGGACGAGCCCTGTGCACCCAGCCTAGGCATAAAAAACCGTCTTGTCCGGCTTTGCGCCTTGCTCCCGTGGACCGACCGCCTCCGCCGATTTCTGACCTGCCGGGTGCAGGCGGAGCGCGCCGCTCTCTTGCCAGTCTGGGTTTGTGTCTGGGTTTGTCAGGGATCGCCGGTCGCACCGGTGGCCGTGGCAGGAAGGACTGGCTGATGAACGAGCAGGCTGCCCGCAGGACCATCGCCTCGTACGAGACCTACCAGGAGGCGGAACGCGCCGTCGACCACCTTGCCGATCGGGGTTTTCCCGTCGAGAGGGTGGCCATCGTCGGGCAGGACGTACGCCTGGTCGAACAGGTGACCGGGCGCATGGGCCTCGGCTGGGCCGCCCTGCACGGCGCGGCGAGCGGCGCCCTGCCCGGCGCACTGATCGGGTGGATCTTCGGGCTGCTGAACTGGCTGGACCCGGTCGTCTCGGGACTGCTCCTCGCCTTGTACGGGCTGGTTTTCGGAGCGCTCGTCGGCGCCCTGCTCGGTCTGCTGGCGCACGCGGCCCAGCGTGGCCGCCGGGACTTCGCCTCGGTGAGCTTCATGCAGCCCAGCCGGTACGACGTCGTCGCCGACGACGCGGTCGCCGAGCACGCGGTGCAACTGCTGGCCCAGCTGCCCAGCGGCAGTAGCGGTGCCTGGAAGAGCAGCCGCCCGCGGAGCGGTCCCACCATCACCTGAGCGAGTGCGGAAGACCGGGCGCGACTCCGAGGGCGAACGGAGCCGCCCGGTGCGGAAGGAGTTCCTCATGGCCAAGGCAGTAGGCATCGACCTGGGCACCACGAACTCGGTGATCGCCGTCTGGGAGGGCGGCGAGCCGACGGTCGTACCCAACAGCGAGGGCAATCGCACTACACCGTCCGTGGTGGCCTTCACCGACACCGGCGAGCGCCTGGTGGGCCAGCTGGCCCGCCGCCAGGCGATCCTCAACCCCAAGGGCACCATCTACTCCGCCAAGCGGTTCATCGGCCGGCACTTCGACGAGATCTCCGAAGAGGCCAAGGCCGTCGCGTACGACGTGGTCGAGGGAGAGGGCGGCGCAGCCCGCTTCAAGGTGCGCGACAAGCTCTACGCGCCCGAGGAGATCAGCGCTCAGGTGCTGCGCAAGCTCGCCGACGACGCCTCCAAGCAGCTGGGAGAGCGGGTCACGGAGGCGGTCATCACGGTGCCCGCCTACTTCAACGACGCCCAGCGCACCGCCACCAAGGACGCCGGACGGATCGCCGGCCTGGAAGTGCTGCGGATCATCAACGAGCCGACCGCGGCCGCCCTCGCCTATGGCATGGACAAGAAGGAGCACGAGACGGTGCTGGTCTTCGACCTGGGCGGCGGCACCTTCGACGTCAGCATCCTCGACGTCGGCGACGGCGTGGTGGAGGTACGGTCCACGGCGGGCGACAGCCATCTGGGCGGCGACGACTTCGACCGCCGGCTGGTCGACCAGCTCGCCGACGGCTTCCAGAAGGAGAACGGCATCGACCTGCGCCAGGACCCACAGGCCCTGCAGCGCCTGTTCGAGGCCGCCGAGAAGGCCAAGACCGAGCTCAGCTCGGTGACCCAGACGCAGGTCAGCCTGCCGTTCATCACGGCCGACGCCTCCGGGCCCAAGCATCTGACCACGACGATCATGCGGTCCACGTTCGAGCAGATCACCGGCGACCTGGTGGAGCGCTGCCTCGGCCCGGTGCGTCAGTCCATGGACGACGCCAAGGTCAGTGACAACGACATCGACGAGGTCATCCTGGTCGGCGGCTCGACCCGCATCCCCGCCGTCCAGGCACTGGTGCGCCGGCTGACCGGCGGCAAGGACCCCAACATGAGCGTGAACCCCGACGAGGTCGTGGCCCTGGGCGCCGCGATCCAGGCCGGGGTACTCAAGGGAGAGGTCAAGGACGTCCTGCTGCTCGATGTCACCCCGTTGTCGCTGGGTGTGGAGACACGCGGCGGCGTGATGACGAAGATCATCGAGCGGAACACCACCATCCCGGTGCGCCGCAGCGAGACCTTCTCCACCGCCGAGGACAACCAGCCCGCCGTGGATGTCGTCGTCCTCCAGGGCGAGCGCGAGCGGGCCGCCGACAACCGGGTCCTGGGACGCTTCCAGCTCACCGACATCCGCCCCGCGCCGCGCGGCGAACCGCAGATCGAGGTGATCTTCGACGTCGACGCCAACGGCATCCTCAACGTCACCGCACGGGACAAGGACACCGGCAAGGAACAGGGCATCACCATCAGCGAGAGCTCCAACCTGGACCGCAGTGAGGTCGAACGCATGGTCCAGGAGGCCGAGCGCAACCAGGGCCAGGACCAGGCCCTGCGCGAGGCCGTCGATGCCCGCAACGAGCTCGACGCCGTCGCATACCAGGTGGAAAAGCGCCTCGCCGAGCTCGGCGACGCCGCGCCCGCACACGAGAAGGCCCGCGCCGAGATGCTCGTGGCCGAGGCCCGCGAGGCGGTCAAGAACGAGGCGGGGGCGGACAAGACCCGGCCGCTGACGTCCGAACTCCAGCAGATCTTCGCGGGGCTCGCGGCCCACCAAGCAGGAGCCGCCGCGGGCGGTCCGGAGGGCACCGGCTCACCGGACGGATCGCCCGGCGGGGCCACGGCGGGCGGCGCCGGCGGCGACGACGATGTGATCGACGCCGAGTTCGACAAGGGCTGAGGCGCGCGCCATGCCTATCGCACCCCAGGGCCGAGAGCCCGACCCGCCGCCGGAAGGCGCCGTACAGCCGCCGCGCGGAGACCTGACGCAGCCTGGACCGCCGGCCGAACAGGCCGAGCCGGGGCCCGACGCCGCCAACGGCACCGCCGTACCTGACGACGACTACGCGGCCGCGCTGCGAGAGGCCGAGGACCGCTGGCGCCGCGCCCTGGCCGACCTCGACAACCTGCGCAAACGCCATGTCAGGGAGCTGGAGCGGGAGGTCGCTGCCGAACGCGCCCGTACGGCTGCGGCCTTCCTGCCCGTCATCGACAACCTGGAACTCGCCCTGAGCCACGCGACCGCCGACCCCGGTGCGATCGTCGAAGGCGTTCGGGCCGTGCGTGACCAGGCCGTGAACGTCCTGGAGCGGCTGGGTTACCCGCGCCACGCAGAAAGTGGCGTGCCGTTCGACCCGGCCCGGCACGAGGTGGTCGGCGTGGTCCAGGACCCCGACGCCGATCCGAACACCGTGGTCCAGGTGCTGCGACCCGGTTACGGGGAGGCCGAGCGGCAGCTGCGGCCTGCCGCCGTGACCGTCGCCAAGCGGGAGTGACCGTCCATGGCACGCGACTTCTACGAGGTACTCGGCGTTCCGCGCACCGCCGACCGCGACGAGATCCAGCGGGCCTACCGCACCCTGGCCCGCAGGTACCACCCCGACGTCAACAAGGACCCCCAGGCGGAGGAGCGGTTCAAGGAGATCAACGAGGCCTTCAGCGTCCTGTCCGATCCGGAGCAGCGAGCCCGCTACGACCGCTTCGGCGAGGACTTCCGGAAGGTCCCGGAGGACTGGGAGGAGCGGGTCGGCGCCGGTGCCGGAGCCGGAGCCGGCAGCGGCTTCCGGTGGGCCACCGGCGGCGGCCCCCGGGCGCGGTACTCCACGTCGGGCTTCGAGGGCGAGGGGGTCGACGTCGAGGATCTGTTCGGCTCACTGTTCGGCGGCGCCGGGCGTATGCGCGTGCCCGGCGCCGACCAGGAGGCCGAACTGCCGCTCACCGTCGAGGAGGCCTATCGGGGCGGCCGCCGTACGGTCACCCTCGCCGGGCCCGCCGGGCAGCGGCGTTACCAGGTCGACGTGCCGCCCGGCACCACCGACGGGCAGCGCATCCGGCTGGCCGGGGAAGGCGGGCGCGGGAGCGGCGACGACGCTCCCGCCGGGGACCTGTTCCTGAGGGTGCGGATCCAGCCACACCCCGTGTTCCGCCTCGACGGCCGCGACGTCCACGTGACGCTTCCGGTCACTCCGTGGGAGGCAGCGCTGGGCGCGACCGTGCCGGTGCCCACGCCGAGCGGTTCCACGGCGAAGGTGACCGTGCCCGCCGGATCCTCCAGCGGACGGCGGCTGCGGTTGCGCGGCGAGGGCATGCCGGGCCCGCGCGGCGCGAACGGAGACCTGTACGCGGAGCTGCGGATCATGGTGCCGCCCCGGTTGAGCGACCGGGAGCGCGAGTTGCTGGAGGAACTTGCCGCTGTCTCCTCGTTCGACCCCAGGAGGACCTGATGAGCGATCGACCGGCCGAGGCCCGTCCGTCCCATGCCCGCACGACCGACGTGCGCGTGCAGTACGCGATCGTGGCCGTGCCCAAGCTCTCCCTGGAGACCGTGGCCCGCCGCTCAGGCCTCCATCCCGACCTGATCCGTCGGTTCGTCGCCCTCGGACTGGTGGACGCCGGCCGTGACGCCTCCGGGCGGCTGGTGTTCGACCCCACGGCCCCGGCCGCCCTGGCCCGCGTTCAGCGGTTGCGCACCGGGCTGTGCCTGAACTACGCATCCGTCGGTCTGGTGCTCGACCTGCTCGACCGCATCAGCCTGCTCGAAGCCGCGCTGCGGCGTGCAGGCATGAGGAGTGATCTACCACCATGGACATGAACCGCCTGACCCAGAAGTCCCAGGAAGCCCTGCAGGAGGCCCAGGGCGCCGCCGGCCGCCTGGGCCACACCGAGGTCGACGGCGAGCATCTGCTGCTTGCCCTTGTCGACCAGGAGGAGGGCCTGATCCCGCGGCTGCTCCAGCAGTCGGGCACCAAGCCCGAGGAGTTGCGTGCGGCCGTACGCGAGGAGCTCTCCCGCCGGCCCAAGGTGACCGGCCCGGGCGCGGCGCCGGGCCAGGTCTTCGTCACCCAGCGCCTGGCCCGGCTGCTGGACGCGGCCGAGCGGGAGGCCAAACGTCTCAAGGACGAGTACGTGTCCGTGGAACACCTGCTGCTGGCCCTGACCGAGGAAGGCTCGGCGACCGCCGCCGGGCGCCTGCTGAAGGAGCACGGCGTGACCCGGGAGTCCTTCCTCGGCGCGCTCACCCAGGTCCGCGGCAACCAGCGGGTGACCTCCGCCAACCCCGAGGTGGCCTACGAGGCCCTGGAGAAGTACGGCCGCGACCTGGTCGCCGAGGCCAGGTCCGGGCGGCTCGACCCCGTCATCGGCCGGGACGCCGAGATCCGCCGTGTCACCCAGATCCTCAGCCGCAAGAGCAAGAACAACCCCGTCCTGATCGGCGACCCCGGCGTCGGCAAGACCGCCATCGTGGAGGGTCTGGCCCAGCGCATCGTGCGCGGTGACGTTCCCGAAGGGCTCCGCGACAAGATCGTGTTCGCCCTCGACATGGGCTCTCTGGTCGCCGGCGCCAAGTACCGGGGCGAGTTCGAGGAGCGCCTCAAGGCGGTGCTCAGCGAGGTCAAGGCCGCCCAGGGGGGCATCCTGCTCTTCGTCGACGAACTGCACACCGTCGTAGGCGCGGGGGCCGCCGAGGGCGCCATGGACGCGGGCAACATGCTCAAGCCGATGCTCGCCCGCGGCGAACTGCACATGATCGGCGCGACCACCCTCGACGAGTACCGCAAGCACATCGAGAAGGACGCCGCCCTCGAACGCCGCTTCCAGCAGGTCCTGGTCGACGAGCCCAGCGTGGAGGACACCATCTCCATCCTGCGCGGACTGCGTGAACGCCTGGAGGTCTTCCACGGCGTCAAGATCCAGGACACCTCGCTGGTCGCGGCGGCGACGCTGTCCCACCGCTACATCACCGACCGGTTCCTGCCCGACAAGGCCATCGACCTCGTGGACGAGGCGTGCGCCCGGCTGCGTACCGAGATCGACTCCATGCCCGCCGAACTCGACGAGATCACCCGCCGCGTCACCCGCCTGGAGATCGAGGAAGCCGCCCTGTCCAAGGAGACCGACCCCGCCAGCGAGACCCGCCTCGAGGAACTGCGCAAGGAACTGGCCGACCTGCGCGCCGAGGCCGACGCCAAGCACGCCCAGTGGGAGGCGGAACGACAGGGCATTCGCCGCGTGCAGGAGTTGCGGCAGGAACTGGAGCAGGTACGGCACGAGGCGGAGGAGGCCGAGCGCGCCTACGACCTCAACCGCGCCGCCGAACTCCGCTACGGCCGCCTCCAGGACCTCGAGCGCCGGCTGGCCGCCGAGGAGGAGCAACTGACCGCCAGGCAGGGCCAGAACCGGCTGCTGCGGGAGGTCGTCACCGAGGAGGAGATCGCCGAGATCGTCGCCGCCTGGACCGGCATCCCCGTCAGCCGCCTCCAGGAGGGCGAACGCGAGAAGCTGTTGCGCCTCGACGAGATCCTGCGCGAGCGCGTCATCGGCCAGGACGAGGCGGTCAAGCTGGTGGCCGACGCCGTGATCCGGGCCCGTTCCGGCATCCGCGACCCGCGCCGGCCCATCGGGTCGTTCATCTTCCTCGGCCCCACCGGTGTGGGAAAGACCGAGCTGGCCAAGACCCTCGCCCGGTCCCTGTTCGACTCCGAGGACAACATGGTCCGCCTCGACATGAGCGAGTATCAGGAGCGGCACACCGTCAGCCGGCTCATGGGAGCACCGCCCGGATACGTCGGCTACGAGGAAGGCGGCCAGCTCACCGAGGCCGTACGCCGCAAGCCGTACTCCGTTGTGCTGTTCGACGAGGTCGAGAAGGCGCACACCGATGTCTTCAACACCCTGCTGCAGATCCTCGACGACGGCCGCATCACCGACGCTCAGGGCCGCACGGTCGACTTCCGCAACACCGTGATCATCATGACGTCCAACATCGGCTCCGAGCACCTCCTCGACGGCGCCACCGCCGAGGGCGAGATCAAACCGGACGCCCGCGCCCTGGTGATGGGCGAACTGCGCGGACACTTCCGCCCGGAGTTCCTCAACCGCGTCGACGACATCGTGCTGTTCAAGCCGCTCGGCGAGCGGCAGATCGAGCGGATCGTGGAGCTGCAGTTCGACGAACTGCGCCGCCGCCTCGCCGAACGCCGCATCACCGTCGAACTCACTGATGCCGCACGTGAGTTGATCGCCCATCAGGGCTATGACCCGGTGTACGGGGCCCGGCCGCTGCGGCGTTACATCTCGCACGAGGTCGAGACGCTGGTCGGGCGCGCCCTGCTGCGCGGAGACGTCCAGGACGGTGCGACGGTCCGCGTCGACGCCGAGCACGCAGAGCTGGTGGTCACCTACGACCAGCCCGAGGACGTGAAGGGAGCGAAGGCGGCGTGAGTACCGTGCAAGCCACCAACGTCACCTGCCCGCACTGTGGGCGCACCAACCGCGTACCCGTGGCAGCCGAGGGCCGCCCCAGGTGCGGCAACTGCAAGCAGCCTCTGCCGTGGATGGCCGACGCGGGCGACGACGACTTCACCGAGGTCGTCGAGCAGGCCACCGTGCCCGTCGTCGTCGACCTGTGGGCCACCTGGTGCGGCCCCTGCCGCATGGTCAGCCCCGCGCTGGAGCAGGTCGCCACCGACCTGGCAGGAACGATCAAGCTGGTCAAGGTCGACATCGACAAGAACCCGCGCCTGGCGCGGCGGTTCGAGGTCCAGGCGGTACCGACGCTGCTGGTCCTCGACAAAGGACAGACCCTCGCCCGGCAGGCGGGTGCCGCACCCCCCCCCGCCCCGCGGCGCTGGGTGGGACAGTCGATCGCGGGCCGCCGACCGGCCGGGGAAGGATGGTCGGGCGCGGCGGTTGGGGGTCCGGGCGGTCCCGGCGGTGCGGGCCCTCGAAAAAGGACAGCCCCCCGCCCGGCGGGCGGGTGCCGCCCCCGCCCCTGCCCTGCGGCGCTGGGTGGAACAGTCGATCGCGGGCCGCGAACCGGCCGGGAAAGAGTGATCGGACATGACCATACGGACCGACCCCCACCTCGCCCTCGTACGCCCCGTCACCCCGGGCGCCCAGGGGTGCGAGGAATGCCTGGCCATAGGTTCCCCCTGGGTCCACCTCAGGCTCTGCCTGACCTGCGGCCACGTCGGCTGCTGCGATTCCTCGCCGAACCGGCACGCCCGCCGCCACGCCGCCGCCGACGGCCATCCGATCGCGGCGTCGCTGGAGCCCGGCGAGGACTGGCGCTGGTGCTTCGTCCACGAGGCGTTCGTGTGATGTCCGGCGACGAGACGCGGCCGGGCGCGGCGCCGGTGCCGGACGAGGCGCAGGAGAGCGTCCCCTTCGAGACCCCCGACATCTACGGTGCCTATCCCCGCCTGTCGGACGACCAGATGGCCCGCCTGGCGCAGCATGGCCGGCGGCGCGCGGTTGAGGCGGGTGACGTGCTGATCCGGGAGGGGGAGCGGTGCGAGGTGTTCTACGTCGTCCTCAGTGGCTCGATCGCCATCGTCGAGGGCCATGGCACACCCGGAGAGCACCTGCTGCGTGTGCACGGCCCTGGTCGCTTCATCGGGGAACTCGGCCTGCTGAACGGACAGGTGGCCTTCTACACCGCCGTGGTCCGGGACCCCGGCGAGGTCCTCGCCCTGTCCATCGATCAGCTGCGTGACCTGGTGACCCGGGACTCCGCCCTTGGTGATGTGGTGCTGCGCGCCTGCCTGGGCCGCCGCGCTCTGCTGGTCGGGCAGGGCGCCGGTTTCCGCATCATCGGCTCGCGCTATTCGCCCGACACCCGGCGGCTGCGCGAGTTCGCCGCCCGCAACCGGCTGCCGCACCGCTGGATCGATCTGGAGACGGACGAGGAGGCCGAGGCGCTGCTGCGTCGCTTCGGGGTCGGTCCGGAGCAGACGCCGCTGGTGATCTGGCGGGACACGACCCTGCTGCGCAATCCGAGCAACGCCGAACTCGCCCGGTTCATAGGCCTGCCGGCCCTGGAGCCAGGCAACGGCCGCGGCGACATCCTCATCGTCGGCTCGGGTCCGGCCGGTCTCGCCGCAGCGGTGAACGCCGCCTCGGAGGGCCTCGGCACGACCGTGGTCGAGGCGCTGGCCACCGGCGGGCAGGCCGGGACGTCCTCCCGCATCGACAACTGCTTCGGCTTCCCTTCCGGCATCTCCGGCGCCGAACTCACCGAGCGCGCCGTGCTTCAGGCGGAGAAGTTCGGCGCCCGGATCAGCGTCCCGGCTGAGTCGGCCCGGCTCGAACGGCGGGACGACCACTACGCGGTCGGGTTCGCCGACGGCAGCGAGGTCACCGCCCGTACCGTCGTTCTGGCCACCGGTGCCCGCTACCGGCGCCTCCATGTGCCCGGCATCGAGCCGTTGGAGAGCGCGAGCGTCCACTACTCGGCGACCGTATACGAGGCCCAGCAGTGCCGTGCCGACCCGGTGGCGGTGGTCGGCGGCGGCAACTCCGCGGGTCAGGCCGTGCTCTTCCTGGCCGGGTATGCACCGCGGGTGTATCTGCTCGTCCGTGGGCCCAGCCTTGAGGCGCACATGTCCCGCTACCTGATCGATCAGATCGAGCGTAACCCGCGGGTGCTCGTGCTGCTGCACACCGAGGTGACCGAGGCGCTCGGCGACAAGACGCTCGAGGCGGTCACCGTGGTCGACCACCGTGTCGGTGAGCACCGCCAGCTGGAGGTGCGGGCCCTGTTCGTCTTCACCGGCGCAGACCCTCACACCGATTGGCTGTCCGGCGTGCTCGCCCTCGACGCGCGTGGCTTCGTGCTCACGGGAGCGGAGGCGCAGGCCTGCTCCGTCCCCGAACTGTGGCAGAGCCAGGGCCGCGACTGCCTGACGTTGGAGACCAGCCTGCCCGGCGTCTTCGCCGCCGGCGACGTCCGCAGCGGCTCGGTGAAGCGCGTGGCCTCCGCGGTGGGCGAAGGCGCGATGAGCATCCACTTCGTGCACCGCTACCTGGGCCACACGGCCGCGCCCGGCGGCACCGACACCTCCCCGCACACACGTCCGAAACAGTCCGCTTGGCTCGCATGACGCCCGGCGGGCGACGAGATCACGAGAAGGAGAAGGAGGCGATGGCAATGGCCACGCCCGTCCGGCGCCACCGCGGTGGCGCGGTGCAGGACAGGCCCCTTGGCTGGGCACGCAATCCGCTGACGGAGTTCGACCAACTGCTCAGCGAGATGAGCGGACTGATGGAATCCACGGTGGGAGGCGCGGCACCCGCAGTCGCCTGGACGCCGCTGGCGGATGTCACGGAGTCCGCCGAAGCCTTCCACATCGAGATCGAACTCCCCGGCGTCAAGGGCAAAGACATCGACGTCGAAGCGAACGGCCAGGAACTGGTGGTCACCGGAGACATCAAGGAGAAGGAACGCAAAGGCGTCCTGCGCCGGCGCACCCGCCGCACCGGAGCCTTCGAGTACCGGCTGAGGCTGCCCGGAGAGGTCGAGACCGAAAAGATCAATGCGCAGATCTCGGACGGGGTGCTCAGCGTCACCGTCCCCAAGGCCGATGTCGCAAAGCCCCGGCACATCGAGATCAGCGAGACGAGTGAGAGCACCGAGAAGACCGGCGGCTGAGACGCGAACGCCGCGGTTCCGGGCGCCCGTCCGGCACCGCGGCCGGGCCGGCGAGGCTCGACATCCGGGGTGACTCATGAACAACGTTCCGTATGATTGCCCCTCACGGCGGCAAAGACGCGTCACGTGGCTCCCCGCCGGCCTGCTTTCGGTGCCGCAGCCGCCAGGCGCGCAGCAGCCGCAGGGGGAGCAGGCCCAGTGGTGCTCGCCGGCCCAAGTCCGCCTGGTCCTCGCGGTCGAATGCCCGTGCGAAACGCTCGGCGTCCTGGGCCGTCGGATATCGCTTGCTTCCCTCCGCTCCGCACCCACGCGCGCAGTGCCAGAGCATCGTGTCGCCCTCATGGAGAAAGCGAAAACGGTGTCCCAGAAGGTGGCAGCGCAGCACGGAACACCACCCTATGCGGACCACTCCATTCCAGCCTGTTCTGTCCCTCACCAGGCAACAGCCCATGGCCCTGAACGAGGAGGCATGGCATGACCACCACCGCCGAGCTCGGTGTCGTCACGACGAAGGTCCCGGCCCGGCTCGACCGACTGCCGTGGTCCCGATTCCATTGGCGGATCGTCGTCGGTCTGGGAGCCGTCTGGATTCTGGACGGACTCGAAGTGACGATCGTCGGGGCGGTTGCCGCCCGTATGACCGAGCCGGGCAGCGGCATCAACCTGACCAGCGCCGACATAGGCACTGCCGCCGCCATCTATGTGGCCGGCGCCTGTGCGGGAGCTCTCCTGTTCGGGAGGCTCACCGACCGCTACGGGCGCAAGAAGCTGTTCATGCTCACGCTCGGCATCTATGTCCTCGCCACCGTCGCGACCGCGTTCGCCCACGACCCCTGGTACCTCTACCTCGCCCGCTTCATCACCGGTATGGGCATCGGCGGAGAGTATGCCGCGATCAACTCGGCCATCGACGAGCTGATCCCTGCCCGCAACCGCGGCCAGGTGGATCTCGCCATCAACGGCAGCTACTGGGTCGGTGCGGCGCTCGGCAGCCTGGTCGCCGTGCTGCTTCTCAACGAGAGTCTGCTGGCAGCCGACCTCGGCTGGCGGCTGGCCTTCGGTCTGGGCGGCATTCTGGGCCTGGCCATCATGCTGGTACGCCGCCACGTGCCGGAGAGTCCGCGCTGGCTGTTCATCCACGGGCACCAAGCCGAGGCTGAACGCATCGTCGACCGGATCGAGGCCGAGGTGCGCCAGGAGACCGGCCGCGAGCTGCCGGAACCGGGCGAGGCGGTCACCGTACGCCAGCGCGACGTCATCCCGTTCACGGAGATCGCCGGCGTGGCTCTGCGGCGGTACCCGCGTCGCGCCGTTCTCGGTCTGGCGCTCTTCGTCGGACAGGCGTTCCTGTACAACGCGATCGTCTTCGACCTGGGCACTATCCTGAACGGCTTCTTCGACATCGGCTCCGGCTCGATCCCCTACTATCTGGCCCTCTTCGCGATCGCCAACTTCCTCGGACCACTCCTTCTCGGCCGACTGTTCGACACCGTCGGCAGGAAGCCGATGATCGCGGGCACCTACTTCGGCTCGGCGGTCGTGGCAGCCGTCCTCGCCGTCCTGCTGATCAACGGCTCCCTGACGACATGGTCGTTCTTCCTGCTGGTCTCGCTGACCTTCTTCGTGGCGTCCGCGGGAGCGAGCTCGGCCTACCTGACGGTGAGCGAGGTCTTCCCCATGGAGACCCGAGCCCTGTCCATCTCACTGTTCTTCGCGATCGGAACGGCCGTGGGCGGAATCACCGGCCCGCTGCTGTTCGGCCACCTGATTCACAGTGGGGATGCCACCCTGGTGGCCATCGGCTTCCTTGTCGGGGCGGCAGCCATGGCGCTGGGCGGGCTGGCCGAGGTGTTCTTCGGTGTCCGGGCCGAACAACAGTCCCTGGAGAACATCGCCCGGCCGCTCACCGCCGAGGAAGCCGAGGCAGCCTGGCGCGACGAGCCCGCGCCACAGGACGCACGCGACCATGTCCGGCCCGGGCACGTCCAGCAGGCCGCGCACGAGCGGGACCAGCGGATCGCCGACCGCACCGCCCGCCGCCGCGAGCGGGAGCGCGCCGGAGCCCGCCGCTACCGCCCGGGCACCGGATCGGGCAGCACCCTGTACTCGCCGGGGATGGCCGGCACCGCGGGCACGGCAAGCCGTACGTCGGCCATGGCCGAACAACGCCTCGACGATGAGATCGAACAGATCACCCACGCGCTCCAAGAAACCGGCCCGACGAGCCGCGACCGACTCGAACAGGCCGTGGGCGGCCGTTCCTGGGGCCCCGGGCGCTTCCGCCGTGCCCTGCGTGAGTCCGAGCGGGACTCCCGGGCCAAGAGCCTTGGGAACGGCAGCTACGCGCCGGCGGAAGGACCCGGCCGGCCCGACAGCGCACCGGGCAGCCCCGGTGACCTGCGGTGACCGGGACAGAAGGAGGAAGCGATGAAATACGACGGATTCCTCGCCCGCGTACGCGAGCGAGGCGAATACAACGACCAGGACGAAGCTGCGAATGTCACCAACGCCGTGCTGGAGGTACTGGCCCAACGGATCAGCCCGGGAGAGGTCAAGGACCTCGCGTCCCAGCTGCCCGGCCCGCTGGGACAGGTTCTGGAACAGGCAACGCCGCAGCAGGCACAGAGCTTCGGGATCGAAGAGTTCTACCGCCGGGTCGCCGAGCGCATCCACGCGCGGCCGCGTACGGCGCAGTGGGACGCCAGCGCGGTCCTGACCACCGTTGCCGACGCTGTCACCGGCGGAGAACTGAATCAGGTCATCAGCCAACTCCCCTCCAGCTACGCGGTCCTGTTCGGCAAGGCCGACCTCGCGGACTGAGCCCATGAGGCACCCAGAACGCAAGGCCCACACCGTGACGGACAGGAATCGGCTCCTCAAGGAGGTCGAGAAGGCCCTTCGCATGGGCGCGAAGGCAAAGTGAGCAGTCGTACGCGGCACTTCGGGGCCGTCTGCACCCCTCCGGGATCGGTGAACACCTCATCGAACGAAAGCGTCGCCGCCCGTTCGCACCCGGCCTCAGCGGAGGGTCGATGCCGAAAATCGGCTCACAGTCGGTGCCGTTCGCCCGGCACGTTTCGGCATGCTCCCCGACGCACGAACTCGGCGTGGACCGGCGCTGTCAGCGGGCTCTGGACCGCCTGGCGCTGCATGGAGGAGGGCGCCACCGCTCTCGGCAGCGCCCTGGACGAGGACGAGGACAGCAAGATCCGTCGAGGCAGCGACGGAAGCAAAGGGCGCTGACGCCTGGTCCGGTCGCCCCTCACAGCAGGAGGTCGAAGAGGGCTCGGGTCTCCTCCCAGTGCTGGGTCTGGGGGTTCTTCAGATCGGGATGGAGGATCTTGAAGCTCTGGGCCAGGGCCAGGCTGAGTCCGCCGATGATGTCCGGATAGGCCGCCTCGGTCTCCTCGTCGGGCGTGCGGTCCAGAGCGGGATGGGCGGCGAGCTGTTCCAGGATCGGCTTGAGCTCTACTTCCTGGTCGATCTTCCGGAAGTGGTGAATGCTCTCCTGGAGGCCTTTCGTGATCGGTAGGTCACAGGTCCGGATGATGTCGCGCCCGTTGGCCTTGGCTGTGGCCTGGGCGACGGTCAGCAGATCGTAGAGCTTGGCGTCGACGAAATCGCTGTAGCGCTTGAGATCGTTCTTGTCGACGTCCAGCCCCGCGGCCGCGCGGAAGAATTTTTCGAACCTGGCGATGGACATCACGGTCATGACGGCAACCTCCGGCTGCGGGCGCCGGGGTGGCTCCCGGCCCCCTGGGCTTCCCAGCCAGCCTGGCCGACGGAGGCGCGCGAACGCATGCCCATGCCGGGCCCAATTAGCTTCCCTGTATTGCCCTGCCAGGCCCAGGCGACCGACTGCCCGGGGTACGGGGACGGGCGCGCGGAACACTCGGCTGCTTCAGGAGACCTCCGACGGGATCATCGGATCGTTCGGACGGATGTGCTGTCGACCGACGCGTACCGGGCTCGGATCGAGCCGACACACGCCCCTGATATCGAAGCCTCAGACCGGTGGCGCCGCATGTGGTGCCGCATGTGGTGCCGGCCGGGTGTTTCGGAAATGTGGTTCGCGGTAACGCGAACGCCGGGGCCTCAGTGGTGAGGGCACGCCCCGTACTCGGCGGGACAAGGCGATGCGGCCCCGCCTCCACCTGCCTTCGGGAACCAGCGTGTCACGCGGCGCCGAGGCTACGCCGGGGGCATCCTGTGGGCACTCGCGAGGGGCGGGGCAGCCGACGAGAGGGGCCAGTCATGCGGGTGTCATCTCAGGGCGTTACGGTCGTAGCTCTTCTGGCGGATCCGGACGCGCCGACGGAGATCGCTCGGCGCATGGCCCGGATTCTTCCCGCCCGGCTCGCCGACAAGCCAGAACGCGGTCGACGGTTCGACGTCAAGGTGGTCAGTGAGCCCTTCACCGCCGGGACCGAGGACCCTCCCACGTTGATGCGCCGGATCATGGACCGCGGAAGTGGGGAGAACTGGGACATCGTCGTGGCCCTCACCGACCTTCCGCTGCACTCACACGGGCGCAGGCTTGTGGTGAATCTGAGTCACGAACACGGCCTGGCGCTGCTGTCTCTTCCTTCGCTGGGGGGCTTGCGGCTGCAGACGAAAGCCCGGCGGGCCGTGGAAGAGGCCGTGCTCGGCTTGGCGAGTCCGCAGACCACCGGGTCTGAAGGATCTCCGCGAAGTCAGCCGCTTCGGGGGCCCTTTGCCGGTCGTCTCACACCTGTTCACCCGGGTCCGGTCGGTGAGGAGGAGAACGCCGATCTTCGCTATGTCGTCAGCGGGCCGCGCGGTTACCTGCGAGTGCTCGTCGGGATGGTCCGCGCCAACCGGCCGTGGCGGTTGGTGCCGGGCTTGTCGAAAGCCCTGGCGGCCGCACTCGCCACGGGAGCAGTCGCCACCGTGAACTCCACCGTCTGGAGCCTGGCTGAGGCTCTGAGCCCGCCACGCCTCGTGATCGCCATGATCGGATCTGTCGGGATCATGATCGGCTGGCTGATCGTGGACGCGCAGCTGTGGCATCGGTCGGCAGAGGGCTCGCCGGAGGCGAGACAGAGGGCGAGGCTCTACAACACCTCGACGGTCTTGACCGTCGGTATCGGGGTGCTCGTCTGCTACGTGGGTTTGATGGTCATCAACTTGGTGTGGGCGCTGTTCATCCTCAACGACCAGGTGTTCGCTTCCATGACACGCACCCCGTTGCACGCCACGGAGTACCTGACGTTGTCATGGTTCGTCGCTTCGACTGCCACCGTGGGCGGCGCACTGGGATCAGGCTTCGAGAGCGACGAGGCGATCCGGGCAGCCGCCTACTCCAAGCGCGAACAGCAACGCCGCCACATGCTCGAAGACGACCACCACGACTAGGGTCCGTCTTCAAAGATCATCGTGTGGTGGATCATGGTGGGGTGATACGTCGCCATGAACTCACTGATCAGGAGTGGGAGTTACTCGCTCCGCTGATACCGCGGGCTGCGACGGGCCGGCCTCGGGTGTCGGACCGGCAGGTCATCAACGGGATGGTTTACAAGATCAGGACCGGGATCTCCTGGCGTGACCTGCCGGAACGCTACGGGCCATGGCAGACGGTCTACACCCGCTTCCGCCGCTACGCCCTGGACGGCGTGTTCACCCGAGCCCTCCAGCAGATCCAGGCCCAAGCGGACGCGGCCGGCGACATCGACTGGCTCGTCCAGATCGACTCCACCATCGTCCGCGCCCACCAGCACGCCGCCGCCACCGGCCGAAAAGGGGGCGCCAGCGGCCGGACGAACCGGACGATCACGCCCTCGGCCGATCCCGAGGAGGCCTGACGACCAAGATCCACCTCGCCTGCGACGGCAAGGGGCGCCCGCTCGCAGTCCTGGTGACGCCAGGGCAACGTCACGACAGCATCTGCGCGCGACCTCTTCTGGAGCGCATCCGCGTCCCTCGCACTGGCCGGGGGCGCCCCCGCCGCAGGCCTGACCAGGTCATTGCCGACAAGGCCTACAGCTCCCGCGGCTTCCGCGCCTACCTGCGCAAACGCGGCATCGGGCACACCATCCCGGAGAAGACCGACCAGCAGCGACACCGGCACAACCGCGGCCGCCGCGGGGGGCGACCACCGGCGTTCGACCGGCAGATCTATCGCCAACGCAACGTCGTTGAGCGCTGCTTCAACCGGCTCAAGGGGTTCCGCGGCATCGCCACCCGATACGAAAAGACCGCCACCTCCTACGAAGCGGCGGTCACGCTCGCGTCATTCCTACTCTGGGCAAGATCCGTTTGAAGACGGACCCTAGTTCGGTGACCGGGGTCAGAGATGCGCCGGCCCGCGGTCGTCCGGGTCCGAAGATTTCGCCGGCCGATCGATACGGTGGCCGTTTCGCGCCGGGCACCGACGGGGACTCGGGCGGCATGCCGCCGGAGCGCCGGGGCTCCGCGTCGCAGGCCCGCCGGCGGCACCGTTACCCCGGAACCGGGTGAACGGCCCGCAGAGGCATGCCGGAGCCACGGACCGACCGCGTCCCGTCCATTCCCGCGAGTCAGCTCCTGACGCCGTCTCCATTACCGCCGTGCTGCGGTCATGCCGCGACATCAAGGGAAGCCATCATGAAAGCAGCGGTATACGAAGGCCCGCGAACGGTCACGGTGAAGGACGTACCGGACCCGAAGATCGAACACCCCTGCGACATCATCGTCAAGATCACCACTACCAACATCTGTGGCTCGGACCTGCACATGTACGAGGGCCGCACCTCGTTCGAGTCCGGCCGCACCCTTGGACACGAGAACATGGGCCAGGTCGTGGAGGTCGGATCGGCCGTCCGCAAGGTCCAGGTCGGCGAGTATGTCGTCCTTCCCTTCAACATCGCCTGCGGCTTCTGCAAGCAGTGCGAGCAGGGTCTGACCAATTACTGCCTGACCATGCAGCCGGAACCGGCCCTCGCCGGAGCCGCCTACGGATTCGCCGACATGGGCCCCTACCAGGGTGGCCAGGCGGAACTGCTGCGCGTGCCCTACGGCGACTTCAACGCGCTGCGGCTGGGCGAGGACGCCACCGACCGGCAGACCGACTATGTGATGCTCGCCGACATCTTCCCCACCGGCTATCACGCCACCGAGATGGCCCACGTCAAACCGGGCGACCAGACGATCGTCTTCGGTGCCGGTCCCGTCGGGCTGATGGCGACCTACTCCGCCCTCCTCAAGGGCGCCGGCCGCGTCTGGGTGGCCGACCACCAGCCCGACCGGCTGCGCAAGGCGGAGGAGATCGGCGCCATCCCGATCAACACCGCCGAGCAGAATCCGGCGGAGGTCGTCAAGGAGGCCACCCTCGGTCTGGGCGCCGACAACGGCTGTGAGTGCGTCGGCTACCAGGCGCACGACCCCGAGGGACACGAGGACGCCAGCCTCACGCTCAACGGGCTGATCGACTCGGTCAGGTTCACGGGCCATATCGGCGTGGTGGGCGTGTTCCTGCCCGAGGACCCCGGCGGCGCCGAGGCCCAGGGGGAGCTGGAGGCGCAGGGCAAGGTTCCGATCGACTTCGGCATGATGTGGTTCAAGGGCCAGCGCATGGGCACCGGGCAGGCGCCGGTGAAGAGGTACAACCGCGCGCTGCGGGATCTGATCGCCGGCGAGAAGGCGAAGCCGAGCTTCGTCGTCTCGCACGAACTCAGCCTGGACGAGGCCCCCACCGCCTACGAGCACTTCGACGCCCGCGACGAGGGCTGGACCAAGGTGGTCCTGCACCCCAACGGCCACAAGCAATAGAAGCCCCGAGGGCCGTCGTCCCGCCTGTCTCCTCGGACCGGCCCGGCCGGCGGCGATCGCCCAGGCCGCGGTCTGCCGGCGGCGGCCTGCGCTCCGGTCGGCGGACGCCTCCACCGGCCCACCGTGACCGGCGCGTACTCGACAGGCCGGGCCTGGACGCTGCCGAAGCCACCACCCCGGCTTCCGGTGACGCCACCCGTTACGCCCATGCTCGCCGACAAGCCGGCGGCGAAGATTGCGCAATACACGCAGCGCAAGGCGGTCCTCGGGACTGGTGAGGTCGCATGATGATGCGCCGCGCATTCACCGACGCGCAGGTCCTGGGCCGCGCGGGAAGCCTCCCTGCCCGGCTGTCGCACCTCAACCAGGCCGACGCGGCATTCCGGCTGGGCTCGCACCCGTGACGTGGCTGCGGACCTTCGGAGAGGTCCTGCGCTCCGGGCTCACGATCGAGGAGACGCGACTGGAGCCCCTGCTCGCGCTGCGCACGGCGGCCGGGGTGGCGCTCGTCATCGTGCCGGCGCTGTGGCTGGCCTCCCCTGCGTATGCCGCGTCCGCCGCCCTCGGCGCCTACTCTGCGGGTGGGGCCACCTTCCAGCGCACCTGGCGTCCACGCAAGGTGATCGCGCTCGGCGCGGGCGCGGGACTGGCACTCAGCACCTTCGTGGGCTACCTGGCGGCGGGTCGACTCATGACGTTCCTCCCACTGCTGACCGTATGGGCCTTTGCCGCAGGGATGGCGTGGGCCCTCGGATCGACCGCTGGGATCGTCGCAGCGACGACCGTGGGCAGCATGCTGGTGACCATCACCCTGCCCACGAGCCTCGGGCGAGCCCTGGAGCACGCCGGAGTCATCGCACTCGGAGGCGTGGTCCAGGCCGTGCTGATCCTGCTGTTCCCGATCCGCCGTTGGGCGGCGCATCGTGACGCACTCGCCGACGCCCTGGCCGCCATGGCGGACTACGCACGCCGGCTGCGACACGACCCGACCGCCCCGTTCGACCCGGAACCGTTGATGACGGCCCGGGACGCGGCCGCCGTGACGCCGTCACAAGCCCGCACCCGTCCCCCCGTCCTCCACGGCCCCCGGGGACTCGCCGAGCGCATTCGGCCGGTCGTCGCCGCGCTCGCCGACCCGGACGTCGGCGCCCCGGCGGAGGGACCCGGGCGGGACCGCGCGCGGGAGTTGCTCGACGCGGCCGCCGACGTCCTGGACGCGACCGCCCGTTCGATCCGCGACGGCACTCCCGCCGAGGTACCACCCGGGACCACGGATGTCCTGCGCGTCGACGACAAGCACGAGGTGCTGGAGGGCCCCGCACGGCAGGCCGCCGAGCGGCTCGTCGAACTGCTCGGCGAGGCGTTGGAGATCGCGGAGAGCGGAAGCGCGCGCGGGAGGACGCCCGCGCCGCACGGCCCTCCCGACACCCGGTTCCTGGTGCGCCCCACAATGCTGCGGCTGGTCCCGGTTGCCGTCCGGGCGCTTCACCGGGAGTTCCGCCGGGACTCGCCCGTGTTCCGGCACGCCGTCCGCCTGGCGGCAGTGGCCACGATCGGCTATCTGATCGCCGCCCAGCTGCCCCTGGGCCACGGCTACTGGGCGCCCATCGCCTCGGTGATGGTGATGCGGCCCGACTTCCACCGGACGTACGCGCGTGCGGTGGCCCGTTTCGCCGGGACCCTGGCGGGGGTCGCGCTCGCCACCGGGATGGTGCGGGCTCTGGGACCGGACGCCCATGTGTTCGGCGCGCTGACGGTGGTCTCGGCGGGCCTGTCGTACACGCTGATCCGCACCGGCTACGCGTACTCCCAGTGCTTCACCGCCGCCTACGTCGTCTTCCTCCTCGGTATGGGCGGCCAGGCATGGGAGCAGACGGTCCCGGAGCGGGTGGTACTCACCCTGCTCGGCGGAATACTGGCGATGCTGGCGTTCGTAATGTTCCCCGCGTGGGAGACGCCCCGGCTGCCGGGCAGGCTTGCGGACTGGCTCGCCGCCAACGGCCGCTACGCGGCCGCGGTGCTCCGCAACTACGCCGAACCGACCCGGGAGCATCACGCCGACATGCGCCGCGCACTGCTGGCGAGCAGGAAAGCTCGTACCGCCTGGCAGGAGGCCTATGACCAGGCAAGGCAGGAACCGGTCCGCCCCAGAGGTCTGACGTCGCGCGAGGCCGAGGAGGCGCAGGAGGCACTCAAGGAGTTCGACAGGGCGGCGATGCTCATGGAGAGCAACGTCCCGCGAGCCGACAGCCGTTTCGCCTCCGAGGCAGAACGCCTCGCCGACGCTCTGGAAGCGGACACCGCGCAGGCGGCAGTCGACGTGCGCGAGCACAGGAATCCGGACTGGCGGCGCGTGGAGGAGGCGCTCCACGCGTGGGAGGGCACCACTGCCCGGGAACCGAGCCCGGTGCTACGACGCGGGGCGGAGCTGCAGAAACGGGCTCTGAAGGACCTCACGACGGCCGTGAGCCGCACACCCCTGGAACAGGACACCGGCTCCGCTCGCGAGGAGCAACGCGTACAGGCGGCCGTGGCGGCGGAAGGTGACGGATCAGCTGCCGGGCACCAGAGTGGGTGACGGCGCCGACGACGGGAGAGCGCCCCGCCTCCCGGGAGAGGAACCCTTTGCCGACCCTGAAACGGCGAGCCGAGATGCTTGCCCAACCCCTGCGCGTACCGGAGCGGCGGCTACACCTACGCCAACGGTTCCGGTCAGGCCATGGAGTTGTGGAACACGTTCATGATCCACACCTTCGAGCAGACGGCGCCCGGACACTACGTCATCGACGACGCGGACTGTTCAGCCTGAGGGATCACGAGCCCACAGCGTCCTCGAGTACGCCACGCAGCTGCGGGGCGCGGCCGGCGCGGCGCGCCGAACGGACAGCTGGCCGAAGACGTAGGCGGCGCAGGAGCGAGCACCTCCGGGGCAGGGCCAAAGTCTGGGGACAGGTCACAGTCGTATTTTCCGTCGCTGGTCGAGGTGGGTACCGACAGGCTCGGCGGGTGATCGATATGGTGGTGCGAGGTGACAGCGGAGACGCTGTCCGGCAGCGCCGTCAGCGTGCCCTGGGCGTCGAAGGTCCCGGCCGTCATCGCCGCGGTACTCGGCCGTCCCGACAACCCTCGCCATCACGGCGCTGCACCAAAAGATCACCCGAGCACAGACGATCGGCCTGATGAGCACGGCCGCCGCCGTCATCCTGCTCAGCCCGGGATGAGCGGTCTGTTCCTTCACGGCCACACTCCGTGGCCCGAGGGCGACCGGATACAGTGCGCGAGACGGCAGCCTGGTTTGTGAGGGGAAGCGTGACCGACACCAGCAACACCCGATCCGCCGACAGCGAAGCCCGAGCTCCCCGGCAGAGCCGACTGCACCGCCTGATGCGCTATCTCCCCCTGATCGCCCCTGTACTTCTGTGGACCGTGCCCTGCTGGGTGCTCCTGTACACCGGCCAGCACTGGCCGCTGTCTGTCACGCTGGCCGGCACCGCCCTGTTCGTCCTCGGCCTCGTCGGTATGCCGCTCGCGATGATGCGCGGCCACGGCCGGCGTCAGCAGGACCGGGCGGCGATCGTCGGTGACACCCTGCTGGGCACGAGTTGGGTCCTGTTCACCTGGTCCGTTCTGCTCGGCATCTTCTTGCGGCTCGCCCTGACCCTGGCCGGCGTCGGCGAGAGTCAGGACCGGGCCCGAATCGTCACGTGGGCCGTCCTCTGCACAGCCGCCGTGCTGCTCGCCTGGGGCTATGTCGAAGCCCGCCGCGTGCCACGCGTGCGCCGACTCGACGTCCAACTGCCGCGACTGGGCGCCGGTTTGGACGGCATCCGCGTCGCCCTCATCACCGACACCCACTACGGCCCACTCGATCGCGCCCGCTGGTCGGCACGGGTGTGCGAGACGGTGAACACCCTGGAAGCCGACCTGGTCTGCCACACCGGCGACATCGCTGACGGCACGGCCGACCGCCGCCGCGCCCAGGCCGCCCCACTCGGAACCGTGCGAGCCACCCAGGCCCGTGTATACGTCACCGGCAACCACGAGTACTACAGCGAGGCCCAGGGCTGGGTCGACCTGATGGACGAACTGGGCTGGGAGCCGCTGCGCAACCGCCATCTGCTGATCGAACGCGGAGGCGACGCCCTCGTGGTCGCCGGCGTGGATGACGTCACCGCCGAGTCCTCCGGCCTGGCAGGCCACCGCGCCCACCTCGCCGGCGCCTTGAACGGCGCCGACCCCGACCTGCCCGTCCTGCTCCTGGCCCACCAGCCCAAGTTCATCGACCGGGCAGCAGCCGCCGGCATCGACCTCCAGCTCTCCGGCCACACCCACGGCGGCCAGATCTGGCCCTTCCACCACCTGGTCCGCATCGACCAGCCCGCCCTCGCCGGCCTCAGCCACCACGGCCCCCGAACCCTCCTCTACACCAGCCGCGGCACCGGCTTCTGGGGCCCGCCGTTCCGCGTCTTCGCCCCCAGCGAGATCACCCTGCTCGTGCTCCGTTCCCCGCACCAGCCCACCTCGATGTAACACTCGACGGGCCGACACATGAGCCTGGTGCAGGCCACCAGCCGAAGGATGCGGCGTCGACAGACGACCAGGCCCGTCACACCGAGGCCAAGATCCGAGCCACTCCCGGACCGTCGACTCCAACGAGCCATACCTAGCCACGTTTTGCGCAGGTCAGCGACGCGTCGCTTCAACGTGTGCGCCGCGTGACGTGACCGACCGTGCGGCGGGCGCTGGATGGGCAGTGGCCGGAGTCGCGGAAGCCGCCCCGGAGTCGAGACTCGATCCGTAGGACCCGACCGGAACGGATGCCACTGCCACCACGAGTGCCCTGGAGGATCGCGCTGAACGTCTTCCACACCACCTTCGACGACCGCCTCTCAGCAGCCCGTCACCGGCCCTGACCACCCCAGATACGCGCTCCTTTGACAGAAGGCGTTCGGAAGGCGGAACGCCTGATCAGGCGGAGGTGAAAGCTTCCTCGGGGGCATCGTCGAGGACGAATCCGTTGTCGAGCCGGACGCGGACCGTGACGCGGAGCATCTGTCGCTGATAGGCGGCCCACTCGCCTTCCAGGGCCCCCACCTGCTCCCCCAGCTGTCTTCTGCTCTCCGGCGGCATCTGGTGGCCGAAGTCGTCGAGGAGCGACTTGAGGCGCAGGTACTCGCGGACCTCGTGACTCTGCTGCCGGTGATGCTCGTCCACACGCTCGACGGTGCCCTCGGTACCTGCTGCCAGGGCCACCGAGGCGGCGAAGGCACCCGTCTCCTCCGGGGGCTCCTCGGCTGGGGTCACCGACCCGGCCAACCGGAGCTCCGCCGCCAGCCGCACCCGTTGGCCCACGTTCAGCGTCATCGATCCTTCGTCTTCCTCGTCGGTCACCGGCAAGCCGGCAAACATGGCGAGGCCAGGCGCACCGGAGAGTACACGATCATCCCACCCTCACCGACCATCGCCTGCACACCGCGCGACGGGAAAACAGGCGCCGAGACGGTCTGCCGAACCTGGCGACGACGCCGTGGCCGCTCCGGCTCCGCACCCCGCGCCGCTTCCCCAAGAGTGGGCATGCTCCGAGAGATATGCGTTCGGGCTGAGGCCCAGGTCATTCTCGATGGAAGATCCGCTCCCACTTTCCGCTCTCAACGTTCCACGTCACCGTGACCGTCCGCCCCTTGGGATCTGGTTCAGCAAGCCTTTCCAGGCCCTGATCGCCTAGAGCAACGAGTGCCTCCAACGCCGCGTCGGGAACGTCTCTGGGAAGGCGGAAGTGGAGGCGCCCGTCGCGTTCCTCGATCACCAGGTGCGGTCCGGAGATGCGGGCGCCGCCCTTGCCGAGGCGTCTCCAGATGGCCGTGCGTGCGGCCATGAATGTGCGCTGTGCGGCCTGCGTGGCGATCGTCTGGAGGAACGGCGTGAGTCCGACGGCCACCGCGAATGCCGCTACTTCGACAGCTTCCTCGGGAAGGCCGGTTACGGAGCCGGGCGGGGGCGGCTGAGGCTCGAACACCGGGTGGGAAAGAAGCTCGTACCAAGACTCGTCGGTCACGATCGCAAGCGTGACAAGGCAGTTGGTGACCTCCTCAAGACCGCTGTTGAAACGGAGCCTTTCCCGGTGGCTGGAGTACGACGGGCGATTGTTGTTGGCCGTGTTCAGCCACGACTGCACCATCTCGGGCGTCGCCCAATCCGATAAGGCGTCGACCTTGAGCAGCGCGGCGCTGCGGCCGAGGGCCCATAACAGATCAGCGATTGCTGCAACGTCTCCACGAGCGGCACGCACGCGTGGGCTCTCGTCCATTCAGGTCTCCCCTCGTGACTCTACTGACTGACCTGGCGCAGCAGACCCCACCGGCGTCGCAAGCGCAAGGCCGACCACTTCCTCACATCTGTCGGCAGGGCAGCAACTCCCATCGCCTACCAGCGGCCGCTCCCACGTCCAACGAAGTGTGCGGGCACGGCAGGCACGGTGGCGATCCGGCGCGTGAACTCCGGTCCGGAAACTGGCAGTTCGGTGTGGGGCTGACGAGGCAGCCGACAGCGCTGCTGAGCAGCACGTCTTGAGGACAGGAGATGTACAGGAGATGTTCAGTGTTCGCAGAGGGAGAATTCTCGTTCGTAGAGTTGCTCGTTGTGTTCGTCGACGAAGAACTTTCTTTCCTGCATGAGTTGGTCGCGGTAGTCCTTGGCCTGTTCAAGCGTCATGGTCGAGGTATCGGACCAGGGCTGTTGCGGTGGCACATCGGATGTCGAGACGATCTTTTCCGACGGGTCGACCAGGAAGAACGCGAGAATCTTTCGATGTCCCGGGCGAGTGAGGTCCGTGAGGCGAAATGACCCGACGCGGTGTTGCAGAATGTTCGGGAACGCCAGGCAGCGGCCCGCTGGGGTCGATGCCGAACCCAGCAACTGGTTCAGCGCGTCTTCGTCCTCCAGGCCATAGACCTCACGCAGACCGTTGTCGTCGTTCTGTTCGTAGTGTGGGTCATCGAGGGCCGCCCGGAAACTGAGCCGGCTTTCGGTGATGTTCTCACTGTCCCAGTAGTAGATGCAGGTCGAGACAATCCGCTCGTTCATCATCCCCTCGACATGCCAGGAACCCCCCGAGTACTCAGGCTTGTCCGGTGTGAGATGAATAGTGGCAAGCTTGACGATGACTTGGAGGCGGCGGCCCCGCAGGTCGACTCGGGCGGATTCATCAGGCAAAACGGGCGGAGCGAAGGCCGGAGCGTCCGGGATGACGGGACGGCGGTTTTCCCACCAGTCGTCCTCGGCCGCTTCCCATGCACGCACGGCTTCTGCGTAGGCCCCATCATCACTGTAGGAGGACTTGTCCGGATACTCCGGCTCCGAGTCGTACCACCCGTATGGATCGGCCTCGATCCGCAGCGGGCGCGGATGACGCAGATCGGTGAGCACGTTCTCCAGCAGCGGGCGCACGCACGCGAACAAGTCCGGCAGCACGGAGGCCAGTTCGCGATGCGCCTCGGGGTGGACGTTATTGACGTACGAACGGAAGGCGACAGCTCCGTCGTCGCTGACGTCGACGTCCGTGGGTAGCCACTGGAATTGCTCCGAGAATTCGTACTTCGAGTAACGGTCCGTCGGGTTTTGCCAAGCCCACTCGGGTGCAGCGCTCACGCCTCTCACCAGGCAGAACAGTGAGGGATGAACCAGATCCAGTACCTGACCGTCGGATCCGGGATGCCAGTCCTGTGCTGTTTCGGAGACCTGTTCCAAAACCCGAACCGCCTCGCGCAGCCGGGATCTCAGCTTGTCGTCGACGAGTGTGTCCGAGTGCCACACCCCGTCGACCGCGGACACCTCGACGCCGGTTCTTCCGTCCCGCAGCGCGGCGTAGTGGAGGAGTTCAGCGAGCACGTATCGGACCTGGGCTTCGGTGAGGCCTTGGGCGACCGCTTCTTGCGTCCACCTGGCGACGATGCCGGCATCGTTCATCTTGTCGAACCACCCCGGCTTCGCCCGAATGTGCGAGCTGCACTGCATCATCTGAAGTTCCCGCAGCGTTCGCGGGGGCGCGAACGATGTGGAACGGGAAGCACGAAACGGCAGTGGGAAAGCGGACAGGCCAGTCAATCTCTTGGTCCTCCCAGTCGGTGTGCGGTGGCGGGAAGGATACTTCAGCGGACTGACACCGACTCCGGCGTCCTCACCCCAGATCAGCGGTGGCGAGGCGCTGATCGACCCGCAGTTCGCCACCGCTTCGTACGCCATCGGAATCGGGCCAGGAGCTTCGCCTGTGCGGCTACCCGTCCTCGTCCGATCTGGCCGGTCGAGCCCTGCGGTTCCTTACCGGTCGACCGGCCGCGCGGCGGGCGACTACGAAGGCCGACCTGGCGACGGGCCTCGGTGTGCAGGCGTCGGAGTACCGGGTGGCGGGTGTGCGTCCCGCATCGTCCGCAGCGCGTGGTGCGTCTACTCGCGCGCGAGCCACAGGCGGCCCAGGCTCCTGGCCGCGCGCAGGGCGACGACGCACGCGCCGAGATAGGCGGCGACGACCGCCGCGAAGACCAGGTGCCAGGTGAAACCGGTCCCGGCCGAGTAGTCCCCCGTCCCCATCCACGCGAAGCAGCCCAGAATGGTCTCGAACACCACCAGGACGGCGATCGACAGGCCCCACGGCATGGCCGGCATGCCGATCAGGAAGGCCAGGAAACGCAGGTTCGGACTCCCCCGGTGGACGGCCGCGATCAGCACCACGGCCAGCGCCGCGATGAGATAGCCCTTCGTGAAGGCGTTCCACTGCAGCCAGTCCACGAGCGATGCCGCATCCCGCGTCTGCAGTTCCAGGAACTGGTGCCCGGACTTCTGGTAGGCGAAGGCGATCAGATTGCCGATGACGAGCACACCGGTCAGCCAGCCGCACAGCACCAGCGCGAGCAGAAGCGAGAGCCCCACGGCCGCGGTGAGCTGCGTCGCCGACATCTCCACCAGCCGGACTTGAGCGTCATGAGCCACGCCGCCCAACCGGCGTACCAGCGTCACGGTCGACCTGATGGTGCCCAGCCATGCGGTCACAAGGACGTACAGCAGGTACACGGTGACGGCGATGCCCGGCCCGAAAACGCCGTGGACGGCGAACATCCACAGGTCCTCGGGCTGGGGAATTCCCTGCAAGAACGCGTCCACGAGCTCGGCTCCTCGCCCCCCGCCCCCATCTGACAGGGCGCACTGCACAGATGCTGACACGACGGGCCCGCGAGCGAGGCGTCCTGGCCCAACTACCGCCCTGCTGCGTGGATTTCTCTAGAATGCGGCCATGCACACGACCACGAGAGAGGCGCTTCGCGTCTCGGGGGTTCTCGTTGCTCTCGCCACTGTGACCAGCGGCTGCAGCCAGGACACGCACACCGGCACCGGCGACAAGTCCCCGACGGAGCACACCTCCCCGTCCGCGTCGCAACGCGGACTGGGCGACATTCTCGTCGGCGGGAAAGCCGTCACCGGTTCGCAGCCCACCAACCTCCCGAAGGCCCCCTACCAGCGCACCTACACCAACGGCCCCCTCTACGCGCCCATCACGGGCTACCGGTCGATGGCGTACGGCCGCAGCGGCCTCGAGGCCCTGTACGACGACTCGCTGAGCGCCGACGCGCCCGGTGACGTCGCCACGACCATCGAACCCGCCGTCCAGAAGGCCGCGTTCGACGCGCTGGGTGACCAGCAGGGCGCCGCGGTGGCGCTCGACGCGGAGTCCGGGGAGCTCCTCGCCCTCGTGAGTACGCCTTCCTACGACCCGGCGCAGTTCAGCGGCCGAGGCGGGAAGGACTCCCAGGCGTGGAAGTCGGCCACCGGCGACAGCCGTTCGCCGATGCTCAACCGGGCCCTGAAGCAGGCCGATGCGCCGGGGGCGACCTTCAGCGTCGTCGTCGCGGCCGCCGCCCTGGACCAGGGCCTCTATACAACGGTGGACGACGCCACCGTCAGCCCCCTCACCTATGTGCTCCCCCTCTCGACGACGCGGGTGACCGGCGCGTCGTCGCAGTGCGAGAACGCCTCCATCAGACTGGCGCTGCGCCGCTCCTGCGCCAACGTGTTCACCAAGATGGCCGCCGAGCTCGGTCAGGACCGACTCCGTGCCGCGGCCCAGAAGTTCGGCTTCGACGACGACACGCTCAAGGTGCCCCTGACGGTCGCCGAGAGCAGCTACCCCGGTGACAGCACCACGGCCCCTGAGGCGGCCCTGACAGGGATGGGAGCCGGGGACGTCCGGGCAACTCCGCTGGAGATGGCGCGCGTCGCGGCCGCGGTCGCCAACGGCGGGCAGCTGGTGTCTCCGCAGTTGGTGGACCGGGTGACGAAGGCAGACGGCACCACGCAGCGACCCGAGACCGCCGACGGTGGTTCCGCCGGGCAGGCGATGTCCCGGGGCACGGCTGACGCGCTGCGGGCGGCACTGGGCACCGACGGACAGACGGGGTGGGTCCCCAGCGGTGACGGCGACCTCGCCGCCTCGTGGTTCATCGGCTCAGCGCGGTCGAGCGACGGACGGCGCGTTGCCGTGGCGGTCCGCGTCGAGGATCTGCCTTCGACGGCCGGGGCCGAGGAGTCCGTCGGCGGACGGGCGGCGGCCGAGGCGGCGGAGAAGATCCTCGCGAGCCTCTCCTGACCGAGGCCACCCGCGCCGCGTCGCCGCATCCGTGACTCGGAGAGGCAACTTCGAGCACGGATTCCGCCATGTACGTGCGCGCCGGCGGCGAGGTCGACGACGGCGCGCAGCGCGGCGGGCCGGAAGCAGCAGGGGGCTGGACAGCCCCGAGGGCGGCCTGGAGGAGGTCGGCGAGGGCGAGACGAAGCACGGCGGCACAATGCTCGGCGCCGGGGCCCAGTGGCACAGCCGGCAAGCCGGGCGCGCCTCGATACCGACCGCTGCTCCCCCAGGCCGCTGCGGGTCTCGGTCCGGGCGGGACCGTGGAGCGGCTGGTCGGCGTCCGCGAGATCGACGAACGCAGCTCACCCGGTTCCGGTCGCTGCCACGGACGGCGGCTCAGGTCGCCGTCGGGTCTCCGGGGATCACGTGCACCTCGACCGGGTCGTTGCCGGGCTTCCCGCCAGGGCCCGGACACGCCGACGCTCGTGCGGCGATCTCCAGAGCCCGGTCCTCGCTCTTGACGTCGACCACCCAGTACCCGGCCAGGATGCGTCCCTCCTCGGCCGGCCCGTCAGTCACCTGCGGCCGTCCGTCGCTTCCGGCTCGCACCGTCTTGACCAGCGAAGGGCCTCCGAGGCCTTGCCCGTCCACCCATTCCCCCGCGGACGTGAGGTCCGCGTTGAGAGAGTTCATGTGGGCGAACATGGCTTCCATGTCGTCCTTGGAGTACGAGGACATGATGGTGTCCCACTGGGCGGCAGGCACATTCATCTGGATCATGTACTTCATGTTTCTCACCCTTCCGGAGCGGCTGCTGCGCTTCTGAGCGCTTGCAAAGAGGTGGACAGCTGGGAACGGCGAAACTCATCGGTGTTCTCCGACGCTGTTTCCTCCTCGTACTCAAGGCGAAGCCCTCCTCGTCCGCCACCTCGGAGATGCGAACGCTGCAGGTGTCGGTGGCTGCCCGCCGGAGACCGGCCGGTGGCCGGCCGGTCCCCCGGCGGGCGTGGTGGTGGTCAGCCGGAGGCGTCGACGATGAGGTCGGTGACGGCGCGGGGGTGGCTGAGCATCGCGGCGTGCGAGCTGTTGATCTCGATGGTGCGGGCGTGCGCGCGGGCGGCCATGGCACGTTCGGCCTGCGGGGGGATGGTCCGGTCGTTGCGGGCGACCAGGTACCAGGAGGGGATCGTTCGCCAGGCGGGGGCGGGTGCGGCCTGGGTGAGGGTCGTGAATGCGGCCGGTCGCTGCGTCGCGGCCATCTGGGTGGTCTGGGAGAGGGGCAGGTCCTGGGCGAAGACCTGGCGGAAGAAGGCGGGGTCGAGGTAGGCGTCGGCGTCGCCCGGCGTAGCGCCGGGAAAGGGGCGGGTGATCACGTGCTGGAGGAGTTCGGAGCTGCCGCCGCCCAGTGCGGTGGCCTGGGCGACGCTCTCCCCCTCGGTCGGGGCGTAGGCGGCGATGTAGACGAGGGCCTTGACGTTCGGATTGCCGGTGGCGGCACCGGTGATGACGGCCCCGCCGTAGGAGTGGCCCACCAGCACGACGGGACCGGTGAGGGTGGCGAGGAAGGACTTGAGGTACGCGGTGTCGTCGGCCAGTCCGCGCAGTGGGTTGGCGGGGGCGAGGACGGTGTAGCCGCGCTTGTGGAGGGACTGGATGACGGGGTTCCATCCGGAGGCGTCGGCGAACGCGCCGTGCTCCAGGACGATCGTCGGCTTGGCCGTGGTAGCGGCGCGGGTCGGGCCGGCGGCCGTCGCGGTGAGCGGGGTGCAGGCGAGTGCGCCGGTGAGGGCGAGCGCGGTGATCGCTCTGCGGCGGGCTGAGGTGCGGGGCATGGTGGGTGGTTCTCCTGTGGGCCGGGGTGCCCCGCCACCGGTGGAGGCGGGGCGTCGGGGGCGCGGTGGGTGTCAGGCGTTGATGAAGGCGAGGAGGTCGGCGTTGAAGGCGTCCTTGAAGTCCCCGACGAGGCCGTGCGGGGCGCCGGGGTAGACGCGCAGGGTGGCGTCCTTGAGGAGTTCGGCCGAGCGCAGGCCGGCGGCGCCGATGGGGACGATCTGGTCGTCGTCGCCGTGGGCGACCAGGACGGGGATGTCGATGGTCTTGAGGTCGTCGGTGAAGTCGGTTTCGGAGAACTGGGCGACGCAGTCGTAGGCGGCTTTCAGGCCGGCCTGCATGCTGAGGCGCCAGAAGTCGTGGCGCACGCCGTCGGAGACGGTGTGGCCCTCGCGGTTGGCGCCGTAGAAGGGGATGGCCAGGTCGGCGTAGAACTGGGCGCGGTCGCCTTCGACGCCGTCGCGGATGCCGTCGAACACCGTGCGGGGCAGGCCGCCGGGGTTGGTGTCGGTCTGGAGCATGAGCGGGGGGACGGCGCCGAGCAGGACGGCCTTGGTGACGCGGGCGGTGCCGTGGCGGCCGAGGTAGCGGGTGACCTCGCCGCCGCCGGTGGAGTGTCCGACCAGGACGGCGTCGTGCAGGTCGAGGTGTTCGATGAGCTGGGCGAGGTCGTCGGCGTAGGTGTCCATGTGGTGGCCGGTCCAGCCGTTGTCGGAGCGGCCGTGGCCGCGCCGGTCGTGGGCGATGGCGCGGAAGCCGTGCTCGGCGACGAGGCGCATCTGTTCGGCCCACGCCTCACCGGAAAGCGGCCAGCCGTGGCTGAACACGACGGGTCGGCCGGTGCCCCAGTCCGTGTAGTGGATGGTGGTGCCGTCGGAGACGGTGAAGGTGCTCATCGGGGTTCTTCCTTCGTTGAGGAGGGGCTGGCGGTACGGCGCGGGGCGGACCAGGCGTGAATGTCGGCGGCGCTGGGTGGTTCAGAGGTAGCGGCGGACGAATGTCAGTGCGGTGTCGGCGACTTCGCGCCAGCCGGCGTCGATGGTGAGGCAGTGTCCGCGGCCGGGGAGGGAGGCGATCTCGGTGGTGCCGGGGTTGCGGGCCTGCTTCTTGTAGCCGGCCCGGGCGATCGCGGGTGGCACCGTGTGGTCGTGGTCGGTGGTGAGGACCAGCAGCGGCCCGCGTTGCGGGTTCTCCGTGTCGACCTTGGCCTCGGTCCACGGGTTGATGTCCGCGGTGGCCGCCTGGAAGATCGGCTTCCCCGCTCCGGGTACGCAGTACGCGGTGTACAGCTCGTGTGCCTCGGTCTCGGTGACGGCGTTGGCGAAGGCGTACCGGAACTGTTCGTACGTCAGCGGTACGGCCCGGTGCAGGTTGGCCGGGTTGCCCAGGACGGGTGCGGAGGAGCGCAGCGCCGCGAAGGGCAGCGGCAGGACGCCGCGGAAGGGGGCGGGGCTGATCGCGACCGTGGCTTCGGCCAGGCCGCGGCCGGCGAGGATCTGCGCCAGCAGGCCGCCGAAGGAGTGCCCTACAAGGGCCGGGGTGCGGTCGAGGCGGCCGACGAGGTCGGCGAGATGGTCGGCGATCTGCCCGACGCTCTTCCCTGCGAACACCTCGGGGTGGGCCTGGGCCTCTTCGACGGAGTCGGGGTCGTCGGGCCAGCCGAGCAGGACCGGCGCGTAGCCTGCGTCGGCGAACAGGGCCGCCCACCGGTCCCAGCTGCCCGGCAGCAGCCACAGCCCGTGCACGAATACGACCGGCGGCTGTCCTGAGGCGTTGGCGCGGGCGATCTGGTCGAGGTCTTGGGTGAAGGTCATGCCCCGGACGTTAGGAACGTGATGACTGCGCGGGCATCAGTCAGGTGACCGTGCTGCCTGCCGGAAGTCCTTGGGCAGCGCCCCGTAGGCGCGCTGGAACCGGCGGGTGAAATAGCTCGGGTCGGTGAAGCCCCAGGTGCGGGCGATCGCGGCGATGGTGCGGTGGCGTTTGCCTTCGGCGGCCAGATCGCGGCGGGCGCCCTCCAGCCGCTGGGTGATGATCCACTGCTCCAGGCTGATGCCGGCGTCCCGCAGCAGCAGATAGAGCGAGCGCTCGGACAGACCATGGACCGCGGCCAGGCGCGCGGGGGTCAGGCCGGGGTCGGTGAGGTGCTGGCGGGCGTAGGCCATGATCCGGGTGAGTTGGGTGTCCGCCCGCACCGGGCGGGCCAGCCGGTCGTCGGCCGCGGCGGAGACGAGGAGCGCGCGCAGCAGCTCGACGGTCGCCGCGGCCAGGGCGGGGGCTCCGGGGTCTTCGGACAGAACCGGGGCTTGGCGGATCAGGGTGCCCAGGTGGTGCTGGACCAGTGAGTACAGCGGGCTGGTGTGCAGGAGCGGCGCAGCGCGGCGGGCGAGATCGACCGGCACGCCGAGCAGGTCGTAGGTGACGTTGAACGCGCTCGACCCTCCGTCGTCGGGCCAGTTCACGTCGTACGGCGAGGTCAGGTCGTTGATCATGAGGTCGCCGGTGCGCACGACCTGCTGATGGCCGCTCTTGTCGTACTGGGCCAGACCGCGGGACTGCATCGCCAGGGCGAGCATCTCGGGCTGGTCGTCGCCGCGCAGGTGCTTGGGCGTGCGGGTCTGGCGCAGGCCGGTGGCGTGGGCGGTGACGAGTTTGCAGGGCCCGATCGTCCACAGGTGCATCGTGGCGTGCACGTCACCTGCCGGATCCTTGTGCACGATCCGGGAGGCGACACAGCCGGCGGTCAGCGCGGCGTTGACGGCTGCGACCCGGTCTGGGGCAGCGACCTGCTGGGTGTCCACGAGCAGCACGGCCCCAACCCCCCTGATCCGGCAGTCCATTCTCCTGCGTTGTGGGTCCATTATCGCCCGCCGTGATCCGCGATCGTCGTCCCCGGCGCCGAACCAGGCGCCGCGTGATCGCGGGAAAGGGGCCTGGAGATGGAGGCTTTGCACGGCCGGCAGGCCGAGCAGGCGCGGCTGGCGGAGTTCGTCGGCTCGGTGGGGCGGGGCGGCGGGGCCCTCGTGCTGCGGGGAGAGGCGGGCATCGGCAAGTCCGCTCTGCTGGAAGCCGCGGCGTACGAGGCACGCGGCCAGGGACTGACGGTCCTGACCGCGCACGGGATCCCCGCGGAGACCAGGCTGCCGTTCGGGGCGCTGCACCAGTTGCTGTGGCCGCTGCTGCGCGACGGCAACCTGCCCGCCAGGCCGCGGGAGACCTTGAAGGCCGCGCTCGGACAGTCCAGCGTGGTCGTCCCCGACCTGTACGGGATCTCCTTCGCGGCGCTGGACCTGCTGGTGGAGGCAGCCGGGTCGAACCCGCTGCTGGTGGTCGCCGAGGACGCGCACTGGTTCGACCGGCCTTCCGCCGACGTGCTCGGGTTCGTCGCCCGGCGGCTGGCCGGCGAACCCATCGGCGTCCTGGCGGCGGTGCGCGACGGGCTGACCGATCCGTTCACCGAGGCCGGCCTGCCGGAACTCTGCCTCGGACCGTTGCCCGCTGCCGCTTCCCAACTACTGCTGGAGCAGCAGGCGTCCGACCTGCCGCTGCGGATTCGGGCCCGGATTTTGCAGACCGCCCGCGGCAATCCCCTCGCTCTGCTGGAACTGCCCGCTGCCGTGCGGCAATCCGATGAGACCGAGAATTCGCTCCACTCGCCCCTGCCGACCAGCGCGCGGCTGGAGCGTGCCTTCGCCGCCCGCCTCCCCGACATCCCTCCTGCCACCCGCGCGGTCCTGCTCGTCCTGGCCGCCGACGGCCACTGCCGTCTGCCCGAGCTCCTCGCCGCGGCCGTCCGGGTGGGCGGAGCCCCGATCGGCATCGAGGCCATCGAGCCGGCCGTCACCGCAGGACTGGTGACGGCCGACGGTTCAACCGTGCGGTTCCGCCACCCGCTCGTGGCCTCCGCCGTCTACCAGAACGCGGCCCTCAGCGACCGCATCGCCACCCACGCCGCCCTCGCCGCCGTTCTGGCCACCGAACCCAACCGGGCGGTCTGGCACCGGGCGACCGCAGCCATGGGCCCCGACCCGCAGATCACCGCCGACCTGCTCACCTTCGCCGACCGCGCCGTCGCACGCGGCGCCCTGTCCGTCGCCGTCGACGCCCTGGAACGCGCCGCGACCCTCGCCGCCACCGACACCGACCGGGCCGTACTGCTGCTGCGCGCCGCCGAACTGGCCTGCAACCTCCCCGACCGCAAGACCAAGACCGCCGCCCTGCTCGACAGCACCCGCCTGCTCGACCTCGACGTCCGCGACCAGGCCCGCCGCGCTCTGCTGGAAGAACTCGCCGGGCTACGGCCCGCTGACGACCCTGCCTTCACCCGCACGCTCATCGACCACGCCCTCGCCGCACAGCGGGCCGGCGAAAGCGACCTGTCCCGGAATCTGCTGTGGGCGGCGGCTCTGCGGTGCTGGATGCACGGCAGCACCAGCCGGCTGCGCTCGTGGTTCGCCTCCGTCGTCGAAGACCTCGACCCCCGGATGGAAGACGGCAATACCGCCCTCGTCCTGGCCTGCCTCCAACCGATCGAACGCGGCCGGGCCGTCCTGCGACGCGCGGCCCGCATCCGCGAGCAGTCGCCCTTCGACCCTGTGCAGATGAGTCATGCCATCGCCATCGAGGGCCTCCTGGGCGAATACCCCGCTGTCGTCGCCGCCATGGCCGCCACCGCCTCCCACATCCGCGACCAGGGTCGCGCCATGATGCTCGCCCGCTTCCTGAGCGTCTGGGCGGGCGCCGACATCTGGGTCGGCCAATGGGACCGGGCCCTCGACCACAGCCAGGAATGCGAACGCCTCGCCACCGCGATCGACGAACCGGTCTGGCGGCTGATGGCTCTGGGCCACCGCATCGCCATCGCCGCCCACCGCTCCCAGAACGATCAGGCCGAGGCCCTCGGCAAGGAGATCCTCACCGACCGGCACCTCACCCCGTACCTGCGTGCCGTCGCCCACCGCGCCCTGGGCATCAACGCCCTGACCGCTGGACGCCCCCAAGAAGCCTTCGACCGCCTCGCCCGCCTCTTCGACCCCGCTGATCCCGTCTACCACTACTGCATCGAACCCTTCACCGTCGCCGAACTCGCCGACGCAGCCCGCGCCGCCGGCCGCCTCGAAGAAGCCCGCACCATCCTCGACCGCCTCGAACCCCTCACCGCACACACCACCGCGGCCGCCTTCCACATCTCCGTGAACCACGCCCGCGCCCAACTCGCCCCCGACCGCGAGGCCGAGACAGCCTTCACCACCGCCCTTGCCACTCCCGGCCTGGCCAACTGGCCCTACCATCGCGCCCGGCTCCACCTGTCCTACGGCCAGTACCTGCGCCGCAGCCGCCGCATCAGCGAGTCCCGTCCCCACCTGCGCCTTGCACTCGACCTGCTCCACCCTCTCGGCGCCGTCCACTGGGCCGACCAGGCCCGCAACGAACTGCGCGCCACGGGTGACCCCTCGCCCGGCCACGCGCCCGGCCTGTCCGCCCTCACGCCCCAAGAGCTCCGCATCGCCCGCCTCGCCGCCCAAGGCCACACCAACCGCGCCATCGGCCAACACCTGCACATGTCCCACCGCACCGTGGGCGCCCACCTCTACAAGATCTTCCCCAAACTCGGCATCTCCGCCAGAAGCCAACTCCGCAAGGCCCTGGACGAAACGCTCGCGGCACCCCCGCCGGTGTCGTAAGAGCAAGATCTGCACGACGCCGGGATGCTGCTCAACCCCTGTGCGGCCAAGCCGCAGCGCCCCGACGTCATCCCCGCCAGAGGAATCCGGGGGTTGCAGCGCGCGGTGAATGCGCCGGACAGCGGTGCGGCGATGACGATCATCGCGGTCATGGGCAGCCCCGCCAGGCCCGCGCTCGACTGCGACCAGCCCATCACATCCTGCAGGAGCAACGGCAGGAAGAACGACGCACCGAACATGCCGAAGCTGATCATGAATGCGGTCACCGCGGCTCCACTGAGCACCAGGTCCCGGAAGAAGTGCAGGTCGAGCATGGGATCGGTGGTGCGCAGTTCGACCGCGACGAAGGTCAGCAGGGCTACTGCCGCCGCCGCTGAGAGGGTCAGGACACGGGTGTCGTTCCAGCCGCGGGCCGGTCCTTCGATGAGTGCGTAGACCAGGGCGCCGAAGCCCAGCGCCAACATCTGCACGAGTCGCAATCCCCCGGCCGGGCCAGCGCAAGCGGCGCAGGATTACCAGCACGGCACACCAGTGATGTGACCTTTCTGCACAACCCTCGTCGGGTAGCGCGGCGCGTGCATACCCCCCGTGGACGCGTACGCAGACGAGGGGCCCGAACCGCGCCCGGCCCGGGCCCCTCCTGCCGCCGCTCGATCAAGAGCCGGCCGCCGCCTGCGGGCCCCGGGACCCTATGGCCTGCGGGTGTTGCTGCCCGTGGTGTCGCCCAGGGCGATGCGGGCGGTGACGCGTTTGCCGACCGGCTCCTGGTGGACAGAGAGATGCTCGGTGATGGCCTTGACGATCTCCAGGCCGTGCTGGCCGACCCGGTCGGGATCGGCGGGCCGGGCCGTGGGGACGGTGGGGTCGCTGTCCCACACGACAACCTCCACGGCCTCGGCGTTGATGCGCAGTTCCACCAGGACCGGGCCAGGGGCGTACTTGCAGGCGTTGGTGACCAGCTCACTGACCACCAGCTGGGTCAGATCCCTCGTGCCGGCGGGTACCGACAGGGGGTAGTCGGCTTCGGCCTGCTTGAGGAAGGCGAGGGCGTGCTGGCGGGCGTCAGCGATGCAGCCGTCATCACCACCGAGGGCGCAGCCGGCACGGATCAGGTACTCATCCGGCGCCGGACGGCCGTCACCGTCGTCCTGGGATGCCACTGGCGTCGCGCTCATTCACCATTCACGAACGCGCCACTACCCCCAAGCCCGCCATCCATGTCAGAGGCACGTTATTCGGCACCATCACCTCCCTGCACGGGCTCCAAGCGGTGGGGCGGAATCGTCCGTGCACCCCCGCCCGGGGCGAGCCCAAACGCAGTCGAGGAGACGGTGAGCGACATCGAGCAAGCGGACCGGCCCGACCGGTTCTCCGCCGTGCACCGCTTGGTCGGCGGCGTACGCGTCGTCACCGTGCAGGGCGAGATCGACCACGACGTCAAACAGCTGCTCAGCGCAGCCCTGCTGTCCGGGTACGGCGCAGATCCCCCGTCACGGATCGTGGTGGACCTGGGCGGCGTGACCTTCATGGACTCCAGCGGCATCAACGTCTTCGTCGCCACCCACCAGGCCGTCACCAGCAACGCGGGGTGGCTGCGTATCGCTGCCGCGCAGACGCCCGTCCTGCACGTCCTGCGCCTGGTCGGCATCGACACGTTCATCACCTGCCACCCCACTCTCGAGCAGGCCGTCGCGCCCTGACCGCCCTACTGCGGCCGGCCCGGGGCATCGTCCTGACGCGAGTGGCGGTGCACGGCCTGGCCCAGCTCACGCTCTACCGTCTCCGGCAGGGACTGCCGCAGCACCCTGTCGATCACCATCTCGGCGACCGTGTGCAGTACTGGCGCCCTGGGGTCGCTCACGAGAACCGATCCGCTCCGCCGATACCCGGCCCGCGCCCTCCGGATCGCAGGCACCACAGCCCTGTCCGATGAATACACCTACTGACGGGTAGTTTTTGTTGCCCTCCAGCACTAACCTCGCGGTAAGCGATCGCTTAGAAGCGTGCGGACAGAGCATGCGCGGCTGGGAGAGGGGCGGGAGACATGTCCATCGTCGACGCGTGGATGCAGCACCCGACGTTGCGCCATTCCCATCACGAGATGTTCGCATCGCTGCGCCGCTGGACCGGCCGCGGCCCGCTGGAGGAGGAACTGCCCGTCGCCGTCACGGTGTCCGTGCTGGAGGCCGCCGGTGTCGAGGTCGGCCTGTCGGCCGCCTGGTACGGGCCGCACGGTGCACTGATCAGCAACGACGAGGTGGCCGGGTTCGTCGCCGAGTCGGGCGGCCGGCTGCGCGGCGTGGCCGGCGCCGATCTGACCCGCCCGGTGCGGGCCGTGCGGGAGCTGCGGCGAGCGGTCGAGGAGCTGGGATTCGTCGCGCTGCGCGTGGTGCCCTGGCTGTGGGAGCTGCCGCCGACCGACCGGCTGTACTACCCGCTGTACGCGGCCTGCGTGGAACTGGGCGTGCCCTTCTGCACCCAGGTCGGACACACCGGCCCGCTCAAGCCCTCGGAGACCGGACGCCCCATCCCCTACATCGACCAGGTGGCGCTCGACTTCCCCGAACTGACCATCGTCTGCGGGCACATCGGCTATCCGTGGACGACGGAGATGATCGCGGTCGCGGACAAACACGAGAACGTCTACATCGACACCAGCGCCTACACCGCCCGCCGCTACCCGCCGGAGCTGGTGCAGTACCTGCGCGGCCGCGGCAGGCGCAAGGTCCTCTTCGGCACCAACTACCCGATGATCACCCCCGCCCAGGCGCTCGAACACCTCGACCAGCTGGAACTCGACGAGGAAGCTCGCGAACTGTTCCTGTCCGGCAACGCCCGCCGCGCGTTCGCCCTGTAGACGAAGAAATGAGTCTTCAGGCGCGGCGGGAAGCCAGCGCCGGGCAGCGCTCGACGAGACAGTGCCGCCGCCATTGCTGAGTCGTGGAACAGCGTGGTGCGCGCCGGGGAGCCCCTGGGATGCCTGATCCCCGAGGCTCCGCGTCTCGCGGGCAGCGGCGTCCTCGGCACGGGATCGGTTCGCCCGATCACTGACGGCAAGTCACCTCACCGCGAGTGCCGTGGACCTCTCCGTCGTCCGGCTCAACTGCCGTTGGCGGCCGGACCGTTCATGGCCGGGCCCAGGTCCACCGGGGTGGACGTGGCGTTCGCCGGCGGGGGCAGGACGACCAGCGGCTGGCCGACGGGCGGAACCGGCGGGGTCATGTCCGACTTGGGCAGCTTCGGCGGGGTGGTCTGGGTGAACAGCGTGGTGTCGAAGTCGACCAGACCGGTCTGCTCCATCACCGTGATGTGGTCCAGGACGGTGTCGTTGGCCTGGTCGGCCAGCGCGCGCACCAGCGTGTTCTTCGTCGTCGAGCGGACCTTCGCCACCGTGTTGAAGATCGAACCGTGCGTCATACGGAGGATGTTGGCGAAGTCGACGTCGAACTGCTTGCCCTGGTCCGCCTTCAGGGTGTTGACGAATCCTTCCTGCTGCGGACTGGCGATGTTGGGCAGGGTCACGTTCAGCAGCGGCGCGATCTTGCGGCAGGTCTCGTCCAGCGCCGCGTGCCCGTCGACCAGATGCTGGCTGGCGGTGAGAACACCCTTGCTCTGGCCCTTCTGCAGCCCGATCAGCCCGACCGGATGCTCCCACAGACCGGCCGCGCGCACCGCGACGACGAAGGCGCGGTCGCCCTCGGTGAACGGACCCCACTGGGTGTTGGCGATGATCCGGTCGCCCGAGGCCGACACCGTGTCAAGTCCGAGCATCGACGGGTAGGCCAGCGCACCCAGCGTCAGGGTCAGCGCGCCCCCTACGACGACAGTGCCCAGCATGCTCCGCGAAAGTTGCACCAGTCCTCCTACCCGTCAGGAAATCCGCTGACCTGCCCACCCGATGGGGAGCAGACGAAGAGAACTACGCGCGCGACACCATTCCGGCTCATCAGACCCAGCAACATCTTCATAGGCAGGACACAGGAAGAGCTTCTAAGCCCTCAAAGGGAACAAACTCAAACCGGAGGCATCGAGCCCGACGGGAATCGGAGCGCGAGGTCGGACCCCTGGGGGCTGGTCGAACCTCATCCACCTATGCGTCCCCTGCGACCGCGGCCAGCTCACGCTGAGCAGCCACGGTTGGGGGCGTCAGGACGCGGTGGGCATGGCTGCATCGAGGCCGCGGGAGGCGACGAGTTGCGCACTGCCGTCAGCCAGGCGGTAGCACAGCACCACCACGGCGGCCTGCCCGGCGGCGACTCTCTCGGCGAGCACCCGCGAGCGGTCCACCAGCAGGTCGACGGTCTGCCTTATGTGCTCGGCGAGAATCTCCTCCGGCTCCACCCGCCCGGCGGCCCGCGCCGCCAGCACGCTGGGGGTCACGCGCTCCACGACGTCCCGGCAGTACCCGGCCGGCGCCATGCCGTCCTCCCGTGCGTCGCACGCCGCGCCGACCGCACCGCACGAATCGTGACCAAGCACCATCACACCAGCGGGCAGCCCAGTACGTCCACGCCGTACTCGATGCTGCCCAGCACTTTCGCCAGGCACTGAGCGGTCGGCCAGTAGCGGGATGCGCAGGGTCCGTGGCTCGGTGCGGTGCTCTGGGGTTGCCGGCGGTCAGGGTCCGGCAGACGCGGAACTCAGGTCAGGCATTCCTGGCGCGCTGCAGGATCGCGCGCACGTCCTCCTTGAACCGTAGGCGTCGCACGAGCAAGCGCTGGTACTTGATCGGGAACGAGAACCTGGATCGGGCTCCGGTGCGGTGTTCGACATCGACCACTACCGCCGTGTCCAGCCTGGGCAGCTGCCCGACCAGGAGCGGGAAGACCCAACCCCACGTGCGCGAGTAGATCGCATTCCCGTAGACCAGAGCGGCGCACTGGTTCGTTCCCAGCTTTTCCCGCAGGGCGCCGGCGAAAGAGCTGGCTGACCGTGGACCGTCCCAGTCGACGTGCTTGCTCAGTTCACCGGAATCCACCTGGACGACGACCTCATCGTCGCCGTCGTGGAGTGTGATCCACTGCAGTCGGACGCCCCTGCGACGGGTCCATGCCCTCGGGGCGACCCGCACGACCGTCTCGAGGACGCGGATGTAGTCCGCGCGCACGTGAGCTGGAAGAGCGCTGAGTTCGGCCAGGAGTGCCTCGCCCTGCGGTGTCATGCGCCCCCTCATGGTGTGATCTTGGCCGGCTGCAGGGCAACGCAGCCCGGCCCCATCAGTTCACCGTAAAGAATGCGTTAGGCGATCCAACCGCCGTCATCCGGGTAGCGGATCGTCCCGCAGACTGAGGCACCGCGCAGCAGCAGACGCGCGCTCCCAGCCCGAGCTGGTGGAAGTCGGCGTCGACGTCGCTCGCGACGCCTTCGGCCGGTGGCAACATCCCGCACTCAGGCACCGTGCCCGCCCCGACCTCTCCCCCGCCTGACGTCGCCGCCGCACTGACGAGAGCACGGGGGCGTGGCGCGCAGCTGGCAGCGTGCCGTAGCCGAAGCCCGCACCGTGTACGAGGCGGAAGCCTCAGGCTCCGCTCCACCGCTGGAACGAACGCTCGGACCGCCGTCCGTGATCCTTCGCCCCCTCTCCAGTCACTTCGGCAGATCGGCTGAGAGGAAGGGATCAAGGAGCGTGAACAATGTGTCGGGGCGGTCGAGGGGGATGATGTGGCCGCAGTCCTGCAGGTGATGTCCGGCCAGATCATCGGCGATGGGACGGAGTTGCCGTTCGAGCCCGGTGCCGACGGGGTGAGAGCCGACGGCCATGGTGGGCATGGTCAGCCGAGCCGTCGCGGCGGCGTCCTGAATCTGCTGCGCGCTGGTGGGCAGGGCGCGGTAATAGGAGAACGCGCAGCGCAGGGCCTCGCTCCCGGTGTACGCGTGGACGAAGGCCGCTCGGATGTCGTCGGGTACTCCTCGCCCGAGCGTCCCCGAGTGGAGGAACCAGTCGATGTACGGGGCCTCGTTGCCGGCCAGAACGGTCTCGGCGAGGCCAGGGACGGCGTGGAATCCGAACCACCACGGGGCACCACCCGCGACGACGTGTTCTGCTCCGGGCAGGCGGCCGAGCAGCGCCTCCATCACGACCAGGCGCCGGACCAGGCCGGGTCGGCGCAGCGCGAGCAGGACTGCGGGGACGGCGCCCGCGTCGATGCCGACCACCGCTGCCGACGGCTCGCCGAGTGCGTCGAGCAGCCCTTCGGCGTCGGCGGCGAGGGTGCCTGCGTCGTAACCGTCGATGGCACGCTCACTGGCACCGAAACCCCGGAGGTCCGGGGCGATGACCCGAGACTGCCCGGCCAGTCGGCCCATGATGCCGCTCCAGAGTTGCCAGGTGTGCGGGAAGCCGTGCAGCAGGAGAACTGCAGGTCCGTTCCCGGAGATTGCGACATTGAGCTGCACGCCGTTGGTCGCGATGCGGCGCAGGTGGTGTGCGGTGGTGGCGGGCATGACGCATCCTCCAGCTGGTTACCATTGGTGACTACAGAACGATAAGTAACTGTTCGGCCGCTTCCTAGACGGCACTTTCAGGGAAGGTGGTGAGCCACAGGTGACCACCCAAGGAGCCCGGGCTGCCGACCGCGGGGTACGCGGCGATCTGTTCGATCCCCTTTGCCCGACGCGGCAGTTGCTGGACCGCATCGGTACGAAGTGGACGTCCATGGCCGTCAAGACGCTCGCCGATGCCGCACCGGACGAGGTGCGTTTCGCGGAGCTGAGACGCCGGATGCCCGGCGTCTCGCAGAAGATGCTGTCCGTGACGCTTCGCAGCCTGACCCGCGACGGGCTGGTGTCGCGCCGGGTCGAACCGAGCGTGCCGCCGCGGGTCTTCTACCGACTTACCGGACTCGGTCTGTCCCTGGAAACCGCGCTTGCGGGGCTGCGGACCTGGGCGGAGGAGCACATGACCGAGATCAACCGCGCCAACGAAGCCAACGACCAGGAGGTCGATGAGGGATAGGCAGGCCGTTCCGCGTCGAGAACTCGATGTAGCAGTGACTGGTGACGCAGGAGCTGGTGAAGGACGACGGGGAGATGATGCTCGACGACGGCATCTCCCGGCTGTGCCCGGAGCACTCCAAGATCCTCGAGTCGCCGTCGAGGGCACCTATCTGCGGTGCCTCCAAGCAGCACCTGCCCCAACCCATACTGGCCGCCCCGACTGCCGAACCCGCCCTGCCGCCGGGCTGGGCCGCGGAGCCGAAGTGGGACGGCTACCGCGCCCAGCGCGCCCGCTACGCAGACGGCCGCGTGCTCCTGCGCTCCCGCCGCGGCACCGACATGACTCCCTCGTTCCCCGAGATCCAGGCGGCGGCCGCACAACCACAAGTGGGCTCTCCGAGTGGAGCGCAGGCGTGCTGGTGAACTACCACCGAGCCGGCTCAAAGAATCTATCTGCAATGCCTGCAGAGGAGATCGCCCCATGTGGCGAGGACAGCGGACGACGTGAATCCAGAACGGCTCCACCGAGAACACGGCCCACTGCCTGCTCAGGCCGCCGGGGTGTGCCTCTCTTAGGACTGGAATCAGAATGAGGTATCTGCGGCTCGGGGATGACGACGCGTCAGTTCGCGTGGCCGCGGCCCGGACGCCTGTGGCGGCAGGACCCCGGACCAGGCATCGACTTCGAACTGTCTGTCGGCATTATTCCCTGTGGTCATGACTGTGCCGTTGGCACGCAGGCCAAGGGTGTGCGTTGAACCGGCCGCCACGGCCACAATGTCGCGCCAATCGCCGACTTCACACTGTCCGTAGCTGTTGTCTCCTGCTGCGAGGACCCGTCCGGACGCAGTGACCCCGACGGTGTGGTAGCTGCCCGCGCCGAGCGCCACCATGTCTTCCCACTCATCGACCTCGCACGCCCCGGTTGCCCGGTCTCCAGTCGCTACAGCCCGCCCGTCGACTCTGAGGCCGACGGTATGGAGATACCCGGCCGAAATGGCGGCTAGGTCACGCCACCCTTCAACGGCACATTGTCGTCGTCGGTTGTTCCCCGTAGCCAGTGCAGAACCGTCCGACCGGACGCCGACCGAGTGCCAGTCACCACACGAGAGGACGACCATCTCGCGCCAGGACTGCACGTCGCACTGTCCTTCTGAACTCCGGCCAACTGCCAGCACGCGGCCATTCGCGAGTAGCCCGAGCGTACGGCGCCAGCCTGCGGCCACGGCCGTGATGCCTCGCCATCCGGCGACATCACACTGCCCATCGCCATTCCAACCCGTTGCCAGCACCGTACCGTCCGACCGGAGTCCCAGCGTATGAGACCTGCCCGTGTTCGTCGCGGTATGGACGTTGCCAGCTGCCACCGCGACGACGTCTTCCCATCGCTCGACACGACATTCATCGGCTGCGGTATTGCCCACAGCGAGAACGGTTCCATCCCAGCGCCGTCCGACCGAATGACGCCTTCCGGCAGCCAGCGCCGACGGGTTAGCGAGCATTCCGGCTCCTTGTGCTGGCGCGAGTTCGCGACATGGGATTCCACCTTACTTTGCACTGGAATCAGAGCGGGGTCCTCAGTCGTCGCCAGCAGATGACGGCACAACCGAGTGTGATGAAGGCCTGGTGGATGTCGTCGCGGATCTCCCAGCGGATGCGTAGGCGGCGGAACCAAAGCAGTAGTGCGAGGGCGCCTTCCACGACCCAGCGGTGTACGCCGAGTCCGGAGCCGTGTTCGGTGCCGCGCCGGGCGATGTGCGGGGTGATCTCGAACCGTCGGACCTGGTCGTGGTAACTCTCGTGGTCGTAGCCGCGGTCGGCGTAGAGGTGCTTCGGGCGGCGCAGCGGTTGGCCGCGTTTGCCTCGGATCGGCGGGACGGCTCGGATCAGTGGGATCAGCTGGGTCACGTCGTTGCGGTTGCCGCCGGTCAGCGTGGCGGCCAGCGGGATGCCATGGGCCTCGACGATCACGTGGTGCTTGCTGCCGGTCTTGCCCCGGTCCACCGGGGACGGGCCGGTGGCCGCACCACCTTTCATCGCCCGCAGACGGCTCGAGTCGACCGACGCCCGGGACGGATCCAGCACCTCTCCAGCGTCTGACCCACCCAACCGCACCCCGCAGGGCCCGGCCAAACGGCGGATTCCATGGGTCGTCGCAATACGTGATCTCTGACGTGCGACACACAGAGTTAAGCAGTCGCTCGGCCGTGATCGCGCGACCGGGAGGCTGCGGTTACGCACAGGCCGGACTGGCGGGCCTTGAGCCTGCGTATGCTCGCGTCGATCGTTGCGGAGAGGCTGGGAGGGGTGCGCGTGCTGAGGCTGCTCGGCTTCTTCGATGACTTCGGATATTCGAGCGAGTTGGCTGCGGGACCGCTGGGGGCTCAGGTGCAAGCGTCCGGCGAACCGGATGAAGCAGAAATCGTGGAGTATCTCGACGTAGGCCATCACCTCACGTACTTCATGGAGGCGGGGGTCGACGTCCTCACGGGAGAGGTTCACCGGCACACGTCCGGCTGCTCATCGCTGGTAACCGACGGCATGTGGGTGTGGCGCGCGGACTTTGCGCACTATCTGGAGGCGTATCACGTGCCCTTGCCCGCGACCTTCGTTGCCCGGGTTCGAGGGCTGCGCTACCAGATGCCGGACTTGGTCGGTGCGGACTTCGCACCGGTCTTCGACGAGATCGCCCTCGGGTTCGGATGGGCGGATGTCGAGCCGTGGGACGCGGAGTCGGTCCAGCGCCCGCAGGCACGGGCCGTTTCGACCCGTGCTGAGTTCCTGGCAAGGGTCCGGCAGGAACGGCCTGCCGGACCCTGGGGGAAGGCACCACGTAAGCCGCGCAGGGGTAGGGAGCACGGCTTCTAGTGATCGTAGCTATACGTGATGGTTTTGATCGCGGCGAGTAGTTTGTGCAGGTGCTCGGCTGGGGTTTCCCAGCCGAGCGACTTGCATGGGCGGCTGTTGAGTTCGGCAGCGACTGCGTCGAGGTGCTTCTCTACGTGCACCTGCCCGACGACGGCTCCCCCGACGGACTCGACGAGATCTTCCCGGCAAGCGGCGGCATCAACACCCTGACCGACCGGGAGACCGAGGCACTCACCGAACTGGGGCAGTGGCACGACTGGACCACACCGCCCCCATCCGGAAAGGAGGTCGGCGGCCAGCAGGACCAGTTCACCGGCTGCGGCGGCTGTATCCGGTGTGGTACTTGCGGGCTGCGGGATGTCGGCCCCACCGCCGACGGGCAGGGGGCGACGCCATGGTCGCCCCCGGTCCCCCAGCCCGCCCGCGAGATTCCCACCGTCAAGGAGAAGGTGCTCGCGCCGCCGGTCCTGGCTCTACGACCTCACCGCGGCGAAACCCAAACGCACCCCGACGCTCGCGCAGGAGCGGGCGCAGGACCGGGCGATGGCCGCCCGGCAGACCTGCCGGAGGTGCGGGCGGCGGTTCTACATCTGCCTCTCCAAGACCCTCGGCTGCTGCCTGGAGCAATTCTCATCTACAAAGCCAACGGTCCTGCCTCCTTCGCCTAGCGCGTACTTGCGGGCGAAAAGACCGAGGGAAAGCCAAGGGAAAGCAAGGGGGGAGGAAACTCTCCCTGCCATGAGGCACGCCTGTGGTGCAAGACTTCCGGCGTGATCAGCCGCCCTTCGAGGCGAGCGGTCACCAAGTTTCCCGCGGTGGCGTCGATCTCGTGCCTGGACCCCCGCTGGTGTACACGACTGATCCGCCCGTGATGCAAAGGCGAATGTATGTCCTCTGAACTCCCTGATTCTGCTGTTTCTCCGCCCTCCGGAGCGGGTGAGTCCTCCTCGGGGCCCAGCCGGCGCACCGTCATCGCCACCGGTGTCGCGGTGGGCGGTGTCGTGGTTGCCGGAGGAACGTTCCTGGCCGGCGCCGAGGAGGCGACCGCTACGGGGGCGGCCCCTTCCAGCCGTGTGTCCCTGACGGTGAACGGCACCCGGCGGACGGTGACGGTCGACAACCGCACCTCGCTGCTGGATCTGCTGCGCGAGCACTTCGACCTGATCGGCTCCAAGAAAGGCTGCAACGCCGGGGCCTGCGGGGCGTGCACGGTCCTGGTCGACGGCCAGCGCGTGAACTCCTGCCTGACGCTGGCGGTGCGCCTGGAGGGTGCCGAGGTCACCACGATCGAGGGCCTGGCCGACGGCGACCGGCTGCACCCGCTGCAGCAGGCGTTCGTCGAGCAGGACGCCTTCCAGTGCGGTTACTGCACCCCCGGCCAGATCATGTCCGGGGTGGGCTGCATCAAGGAAGGGCATACCGGTTCGCCGGAGGAGATCCGGGAGTGGATGAGCGGCAACATCTGCCGCTGCGGCTGCTACGTGAAAATCGTGCGGGCCCTCGAGCAGACCGCCGGCCGGAAGTAAGGAGCCGACATGCATCCCTTCTCCTTCACGAAGGCCGCGAACACCCGTGAGGCCCTCGACGCGGGCCGCCACGGCGGCCGTTACATCGCCGGCGGCACCACTCTCGTCGACCTGATGCGTGAGACGGTCGAGCGTCCCGAGACCCTGGTCGACATCAGTGACCTGCCGATGCGCGACGTCACGGTCACCGAGCGCGGCGGCGTGCGCATCGGCGCGCTGGTGACCATGTCCGAGGCCGCCGCCCACCCCAAGGTGCGCTCGCTGTACCCGGTCATCTCCCAGGCGCTGGAACTGAGCGCTTCCGCCCAGCTGCGGAACATGGCCACCATCGGCGGCAACATCATGCAGCGCACCCGCTGCACCTACTTCCGCGACGTCACCGCCGCCTGCAACAAGCGTGAGCCCGGCTCGGGTTGCGCCGCGTTGGCGGGCTTCAACCGTACGCACGCCATCCTCGGAACCTCCGAGGACTGCGTGGCAACCCACCCCTCCGACGCGGCCGTGGCGTTCGCCGCGCTGGAGGCGCGGGTGCATCTGGTGGGCCCGGAGGGGGAACGCCAGGTCCCCTTCGCTGACTTCCTGCTGCGCCCGGGCAGCACCCCGAATCGTGAACAGGCCCTGCGGCGGGGCGAGTTGATCACCGCAGTGGAGGTTCCCGCGCTTCCGCGCCCGCTGAAGTCCGGCTATCTGAAGGTACGCGACCGGCAGTCCTACGAGTTCGCCCTGACGTCGGCGGCCGTGGCGCTGCACGTGCGGGGCGGGGTGATCCGGGAGGCGAAGGTCGCCGCCGGTGGCGTGGGCACCGTGCCGTGGAAGCTGCCCGCCGTGGAACGGCACCTGTTGGGCGAGCGCCCCTCGGAGTCGTTGTGGACGGCCGCTGCCGCCAAGGCGGCGGAAGGCGCTCGTCCCCTTCAGCACAACCGGTTCAAGGTCGAGTTGCTGAAGCGGACCGTGGAACGTCAACTGCGCGTCGTAGGAGGTAGCAAGTGAGTCCCCAGCCGCAGGCAGCCGTGGGCGCGCCCCTGTCGAGGGTGGACGGCCGGCTCAAAGTCACCGGCAAGGCGCAGTACGCCGCCGAGTTCGATGCCGACGGTGCGGTGCACGCGGTCATCGTCGACGCGAGTATCGGCCGCGGCCGCATCATCTCCCTCGACGCCCGCGACGCCGAACAGCACCCGGGCGTACTGCGGGTGATCAGCCACCGTAACGCGCCGAAGCTGCCGTACCGCGACAACTCCGGGTCCAACAACATGCCCGGGCGCAGACTGCGGGTGTTCCAGGACGACAAGGTGCTCTTCCACGGCCAGCCGGTCGCCGTCGTCATCGCCACCACCCTGGAGGCCGCCCAGCACGGCGCGAGCCTGGTCAAGGTCCGCTACGACGCGAAGAAACCCTCGACCGACCTGCACGAGGCCGAGCCGGACAAGCCGACGGACTACGCGCGCGGCGACGCGAAAGCGGGGTTGCGCAACGCTCCCGTACGGCTGGACCTGACGTACCGGCTGGGGCGCAACCATCACAATCCGATGGAGCCGCACGCCACCATCGCCCGCTGGGACGGTAACAAGGTGACCGTCTGGGACAAGACCCAGTGGGTGGTGGGCACCCGCGACGAGATTGCCGCCGTGTTCGATCTGCCCGCGGACGCGGTGCGGGTCATCAACCCGTTCGTCGGCGGCGGCTTCGGCAGCGGGCTGCGCTGCTGGCCCCACACCATTGTCGCCGCGCTGGCCGCGCGAGAGGTGAAGCGTCCCGTCAAGCTGGTACTCAGCCGCAAGCAGATGTATTTCGGCACCGGTTTCCGGCCCTCCTACGAGTACCGGCTGCGACTGGGCAGCGACCGGCGCGGCCGGCTGTCCGCCGCGACCCACCGGATCGACTCGGAGACCTCCTCGTACGAGACGTTCACCGAGGGGGTCATGGCGCCCGGGCAGATGCTCTACAGCATGCCCAACGTCAGCCAGGCGTACCGGACGGTCCCGCTGGATGTGAACACGCCGATCTGGATGCGCGGACCCGGCTTCGCGTCGGCGTCGTTCGTGATCGAGTCGGCGATGGACGAGCTCGCCCACAAGCTCGGCGTCGACCCGATAGAGCTGCGCCGGCGCAACGAGCCGTCCGAGGATGAGGCGAAGAACCTGCCCTGGTCCACCCGGCGGCTGCGTGAGTGCTACACGGTCGGCGCCCGGGAGTTCGGCTGGGATCGCCGTAATCCCAAGCCACGTTCGACGCGTGACGGAGACTGGCTGATCGGTCTGGGCATGGCCGCGGGCGTGTACGACCCGGGGCGCTATCCGGCGCAGGCCCAGGCCCGGCTGCACGCCGACGGCACCGCGGTGGTCGATGCGGCCACCACTGACATGGGGCCGGGCACCTACACCTCCCAGACCCAGGTCGCCGCCGACGCGCTCGGGCTGACCATGCGCGCGGTCACCTTCCGGCTCGGCGACTCCCTGTATCCGCAGACCGGCCCGCACGGCGGCTCGTCGACCATGGCCAGTGTCGGCTCCGCCGTCCTCGACGCGTGCAACCAGGTGCGCCGGCAGGCGATCAAACTGGCCGTCGAGGACCGCGAGTCGCCGCTGTACGGCGTGCCGGCCGACGATGTCGTCGTGCGGGGCGGCCGACTCCACGTGCAGGGCAATCCGGCGCGCGGTGAGACGTATAAGAGCCTGCTGGCCCGCCACGATCGCTCCCACCTCGAAGCACGCGGAAACTACGCCGGGCCGCCGACTCCCGAGCGGGACTCCTACGCCGCCTACAACGCGACCTTCGCCGAGGTCGCCGTGGACGCCACGCTGGGGCTGGTGAGGGTGCGGCGGATGCTCGGCGTCTACGACGCGGGCCGGATCATCAGCCCCAAGCTCGCCGAGAGCCAGGCGTTCGGCGGCATCGTGGGCGGCATCGGCACGGCGCTCCTGGAACACACGGTCACCGACCACCGTGACGGGCGGATCGTCAACGCCAACCTCGCCGACTACCTGGTGCCCGTGAACGCCGACGTCCCCGAGGTCCGGGCGATCTATCTGGACGGCGAGGACAACTCGGGCAACGCGCTGGGAGTGAAGGGGATCGGCGAGGTAGTCCAGGTGGGTGTGGCGGCCGCGATAGGCAACGCGGTCTTCAACGCCACCGGCCGCCGCATCCGCCAACTGCCCATCACCGCCGAGGCGTTGCTCTGACACCACCGCCTCCCTGGACGGGTCCGCCAGCCGACCCCCCGTACGGCTGCCGGGCCTCCCCGGGCCGCCGCCGCGCATGCGCCCCCGTCGGCGCGGTGGCGGCCCGCTCACCTTCTGCGACAGCGACCGTCTGCTCTGGAGCCCTCCATGCTGAACATCGCGGACACACTGCACCGCTGGTGCCGCGAGAACCGGTCCTTTGCCCTGGCCACCGTCGTCGATGTCACGGGCAGCGCACCCCTGCCCATCGGTACCTCGGTCGCGGTCGACAAGGATGACAACGCCATCGGCAGCATCTCCGGCGGCTGCGTCGAAAGCGCGGTGTACGAACTGTGCCAACAAATACTCCAGGAGCAAGGCGCTCCACAGCGCGCCCGGTTCGGCTACTCCGACGACGACGCCTTCGCCGTCGGCTTGACCTGCGGTGGCGAACTCGACGTACTCATCCAGCGCATCGACCCGGCCGCCCAGCCGCACCTCGGAGCAGCGCTCGCCGAGGCAGTCGAGGACCGGCCCGCCGCAGTCGCCCAGGTCGTGGACGGACCTGAGGAATTGCGCGGCGCCACATTGAGCGTTTTCGGCGACAGTTGGATCGCCGACAGCGCGCTCGGCGACGGGCCGACCGGCCGGACGGTGGCGGACCTGGCCACCTCCCAACTCCGCACCGGGCGCACCGCACTCCGCACGCTCGGCCAAGACGCCGACACCTGCCCCGAGAGGCTCTCCGTCCTCGTCCACGCGGCCGCCACCCGCCCCCACATGCTGATCTTCGGCGCCGTCGACTTCGCCGCCGCCCTCGCCCAGGCAGGCCGGTTCCTGGGTTACCACGTCACCGTGTGCGACGCCCGCCCCGTCTTCGCCACCCAGGCACGCTTCCCGTACGCCGACGAGGTCGTTGTCGACTGGCCCCACCGCTACCTGGCACGAACGGCCGTGGACGCCCGTACCGCCGTCTGTGTGCTCACCCACGACGCCAAGTTCGACATCCCACTGCTGCGGCGGGCACTCGACCTGCCCGTCGGCTACGTCGGCGCGATGGGCTCCCGGCGCACCCACGAGGAGCGCCTTCTCCGGCTACGCGAAGTCGGCGTCACACAGGAGCAGTTGACCCGGCTGCGGTCCCCGATCGGCCTCGACCTCGGCGCCCGTACCCCCGAGGAGACGGCCATCTCCATCACCGTCGAGATCATCGCCCACGCCGGCCGGGCAAGCGGCCTGCCGCTGACCCGTCTCAGCGGCCCGATCCACCGCGTTGCCGGGGCGGTGCCGGAGACAGCGCGGCACCGGGCAGGAACGGCCTCAGGAACATGCTGATCGACACCTACGGCCGGCATGCCACCGACCTGAGGGTCTCACTGACCGACCGGTGCAACCTGCGGTGCACCTACTGCATGCCGGAAGAGGGCCTGCAGTGGCTGGCCAAGCCCGACCTGCTCACCGACGACGAGATCGTCCGCCTGATCGACATCGCCGTCACCTCCCTGGGCATCGAGGAGGTCCGCTTCACCGGCGGTGAACCCCTGCTGCGCCCCGGCCTGGTGGGCATCGTCGAGCGCGTCGCGGCTCTCGCCCCGCGCCCCCAGATGTCCCTGACCACCAACGGCATCGGCCTCAAGCGCACCGCGCAAGCCCTCAAAGCGGCGGGCCTGGACCGGGTCAACGTCTCCCTGGACACCCTGCGCCCGGACGTCTTCAAGACCCTCACCCGCCGCGACCGCCACCACGATGTCCTGGAGGGCCTGCACGCCGCCCGCGAGGCGGGCCTGACCCCGGTCAAGGTCAACTCCGTCCTGATGCCGGGCCTCAACGACGACGAGGCCCCCGACCTGCTGGCCTGGGCGGTGGAGCACGACTACGAATTGCGCTTCATCGAGCAGATGCCCCTGGACGCCCAGCACGGCTGGAAACGCGACGGCATGATCACCGCAGGGGACATCCTGACCTCCCTGCGCACCCGCTTCACCCTCACCGAAGAGGGGGCCGACAAGCGCGGATCGGCCCCCGCGGAGCGCTGGACCGTCGACGGCGGCCCCCATGTCGTCGGCGTCATCGCCTCGGTCACCCGCCCCTTCTGCGCGGCCTGCGACCGCACCCGCCTCACCGCCGACGGCCAGATACGCACCTGCCTGTTCGCCATGGAGGAGAGCGACCTGCGCGCGGCCCTGCGCTCGGGCGCCCCGGACGAGGAGATCGCCCGGATCTGGCGCGAGGCGATGTGGGGCAAGAAGGCGGGCGCGGGCCTGGACGACCCGACCTTCGTGCAGCCGGACCGGCCGATGTCCGCGATCGGAGGCTAGGACTGGATCCGCGGGCGGCCACGGCGGCGCCCCGGACGGACGTCACCGGCCTGGACATCGACGACGAGCCCACGGTCATCCGGGTCGTCCACCAGCTCCGCGCCCCCTTCGGTCCGGCAACTCAGGCGGGCGCTGCCGACTCCCGGCGGGCAGGCGTACGGGATGGTCAGACGCGGACCGTGTCCGCGTAGCAGTCGCATTGCGCCCAATAAGAGGGAGAGTTTCGTCCCCGGTTGTTTTTCTTCCCGGATGAATTTCTCCTCTTTTCGTACTGGGCCCGCGTGTGAGGGTCGGAATCGAGTAATTCTCGCTGATGGATCACGCCTTGGTCATTCCTGTGCGTGGTCATTGAAACCGTTGACGGAACGCAAGGAAACGATGAGCAAGGTCACCCCCATCACCGGCGCCGACCGAGTCTCCGAGAGGCGCCCATGACGGCGCAAACGCTGGACCGGCCAGCTCCCACCGTTGCCCTGGAGAGCCGGCCGGTCGTCCCAAAGGGACAGGCGCCCGTCATGCGGCCGGGGACCCGGAGAGCCCGCAGGGCGTTGTGGTGGGTGGCGTGCCTGATCTGTGGTGGCCTCGTGGGCCTCGTCCTCGCCATCGTCGGGACGCTGCGCGGGCGGGCACCGTCCCGGCTGCGGCGCGGGGTGGTCGCGGCCGGGGCGGCGATGCAGCTGGCGTCTGGCGGTTCCTTCGGGGTAGCCGGAGCCGACGGTGACGGAGGTCTGTGGGAGACCACCCGTATGGTGGTCAACGCGCCGGCCTCAGGAGCGGCCCTGCTCTATGGCGTCGGCAAGGGTGGCGAGGTGCATCAGGGCGACAACGGGACGACCGCCGTGGTCCTGGACGACGGAGTCGTCCGCGCCGGCACCATGTTCGGCACGGTCTTCCTGACCGACCAGCACATGGAGGGGGACTCACCGCGCACGCAGCGCCTGGCGGAACACGAGGCCCGGCACGCCGACCAGTGGGCGGCCTTCTCGCTCACCGGCGGGCCTGCCGCCTTCCCCGCACTGTATGCCTTGGACGAGGCGTTCTTCCCCGGTGCGTTCAACCACTTCGAACGTCAAGCCGGGCTCGATGACGGCGGCTACGACACGCCGTCCGACTGCCCGTCCATCGCCGGCCGGCTCACCCTTGTCTCCCTCGGGCTGGTCGCAGGCTCGACCCTGGTCGCCCGGCGCAGGCTCCGCGGCCTGTCTCCGGCTGCCACCGGACGTAAGGCCCTCCCCCGCTTGGCGTCCTGACAGATGGTGAGTGTGCGACCTTTGATGTCGGAGGCAGACTGAAGCCGACGCAAAACCGGTCGTCGATCCGGCGCTCGTCTCGCAGGCGGCCTCGGCGGTACCCGACTCAGCAACCGCCCTCCTGCCAGATCGGTGTTCCCCCTCCTACGGGCGCACCATACGCATCCGGTCGCCCGGCGGCGCGCAAGGCGAAGACGGTCCGCCGCAGTCCGGGAAGGACCCCTGTGGTGCCCGGCACTGCGGGTAGGCGGCGGCACGTCGTAAGCCCTGCACCAGACCAACGTGATGACGGCAGCCCGGTGAGCCCCCAACGGCATAGGAGCCTGGTCCGTTGCGGAAGATCCGCTGACCGCAGTCGTGCCATACCGCTCAACCGCTGGGTGGGTGTACGGCCCGGGTAGTGGGGGTGAGAGCCACAAGCGGCCGTCTCGGCCGGTTGGCCACCACCGGTCGCACCCCGCTAGCGACCAACGCGGCTCCAGCACCTGTCGGTTGAGACTTCGAACACCCGCCCCAACGGTACGAGGGGTTCGTGCATAGCGGGCGTCGATCCCGTCACTCAATCAGGGGCGACGTCGTTCAAAGGACTCCCTCGCCGTAAAGCGGCGGCCGCCGAAAGGAAGGTCGCTCCACGCTCCTCCACGAAGCAGGGAGAAATTCCTCCCCCTCACAGAACACCCGTGCAGTGCAATGCTCTACGGCGTCCCCCACCCCGCAGCGGTCGCACATCGCCTCGAAGAGAGAATGCCACCGAATGCCATCCACGACCGACGGCCGACCCTACAAACTTCCCTTCTTCGTCCTGGTGTTGTCCGCCGGAACATTCCTCATGGGCACCACCGAATTCGTTATCGCCGGCCTGCTGCCCGAGATCGCCGACGATCTGAATGTCAGCGTGTCTCACGCGGGCCTGCTGATCACGGCGTTCGCGACAGGCATGATCGTCGGGGCGCCGGTGATGGCGATCGCAACGCTGCGCCTGCCGCGGCGCTCCACGCTGATCCTCGCGCTTGCCGTCTTTGCCCTGGGCCATCTGGTCGCCGCGCTCAGTTCGTCGTTCGCGCTCGTGCTTGTGGCCCGCGTGGTGACCGCGCTGGCCACCGGGACCTTCTGGTGCGTCGGCGCGCTCGTGGCCACGACCGCGGCGGGACCGGCGGCGACGTCTCGGGCCCTGGGCATGCTCCTGGGAGGTCTGACCGTGGCCAATGTGGCCGGCGTACCGCTGGGCGCGTGGCTGGGGCAGCTGTCGGGATGGCGCGGGCCGTTCTGGGTGCTGGCCGCGCTGTCAGCCGCCGCGGCGGCGGTCATCGGCCGGTACATCCCCGCCGACGAGCGACGCGAAGCCCCTTCCGTCCGGGCCGAGTTCGCCGCACTGCGCGATGTCCGGGTCTGGCTGATACTCAGTTCCATGACGCTGCTGACGGGCGGCGTCCTGGCGACGTACACCTACATCTCGCCCCTGCTCACCGAACAGGCCGGCCTTCCCAATGGAGCCGTACCCATGGTCCTGACCGGCTACGGTCTGGGCGCCCTGCTGGGTACCACGGTCGGCGGGCGCCTGGGCGATCGCCGCCCCCTTGCCACGCTGATCACCTCCGCCGTCACAACCACGCTGGTCCTGCTGTTGTTGACCATCCTCTCCCCAAACCCGGTGGCGGCCGTCATTCTGGTGACCCTCATGGGGATGACCGGCTTCGCCGCGACCCCGGTGCTCGGCGCGCTGGCCCTGCGCTTCTCCTGTTCCGCGCCCACCCTCGTCTCCGGCCTCAGCGGCTCGGCGCCCAACGTGGGCATCGCTGTCGGCTCCTGGGCGGCGGGCATCGCTTTGACCTCTCCGCTGGCGCAGGCAGGGCCCCCGCTGGTCGGCACCGTGGCGGTTGCCCTCACCCTTCTGCCGCTGACCGCACTCGTGCTGATGCGAGCCACCCGCTCCGAGACGCCCCCGCCTCAGCCCCGAGCAGCCGCAGACCAGACGACCGGGGGCGGCACTCAAGAGATCGGCTGACACGGCGCTCCGCCCGCGCGCGAGCAGCGGTCATCCTCGCGGACCGACCGAGAGTGTGCGGGACACGCGCGGCGGAAGCCACCGTCGGTGTGGGTGCGGCACCGGTCAGCGGAGGGGAAAAGAAGGCGCCAGGTGCTGCTCGGTGGCCCAGGAGGCGAGGATGCGCAGCCGCTCGTGGGTGGGCGAACCGGGGGCGGCGGTCCAGACGGTCAGGTGCTGGTCGGGGTCGGTGTTGGCGGTGAGGGTGTCCCAGTCCAGGACGAGTTCGTGCACCATTTTGCGAACTGCTTGTCACGTGTGGACAGTTCACCGACCAGCGCGATCAGACGGGAATCCTCGGGACACTTCGCCGCTTCCATCCGCAGCTGTGCCACTGTCACCTGGGCAGCCGTTTCCCAGTCGGCGTACAGGCCGCGCATCACCGGATCCGTGAACAGGAGCCGCGGGTAACTGCGGTGCTTCTCCGCAATACGGGAGAAGTCCGTGACCAGGGCTGCCGCCAGCGCGTTCCACGCCAGAATGTCACCGCGCCGCCCCAAAACCATGGCCGGTATGGAGGTGATGTCTCCAGCACTCGCTGCAATTGCGGCTGGACCTTCTGCACGCCACGGCGCCGCGTGCGCACGGCGGTCTTGCCCGCGAGCTGGAACAGATAGCCCCGCTCGTCGTCGCCCAGGTGCAGGACACGGGCGAGGGTGTCCAGCACAGGAGCCGACGCCTGCATACGGCCCTGCTCAAGACGCGTGTAGCAGTCCGTGCTGATCGAGGCAAGCTGGGCGACCTCCTCACGGCGCAGCCCCTCGGTCCGGCGCGGCCGGGTGGTCGACGGAAGTCCGACCGGGCGCGGGCTCAGCTTCGAGCGTCGCTTCTTGAGGCACTCTCCCAGTTCATTCAGGGTGGCATTGCTGGTCATGCTTCCCAGCATTACATCGATCGCACCCGGGGAAGGGGGGGAGAATTTCCTCCCTGGATGTTCCACTCCCCGGAGAGATTCCTCCGCTTTTCCCGCCCGCCCTCGCGTGTGAGGCTCGATTTCGAGCAGCCTTTCCTGCCTTTGGCTGCGGCTCACGACCCTCGTACCGAAGGAAGCACCCCATCATGCGCGGAGCAGTCATTCACGCCCCCGGCGACGTGCGCTTCGAGACCCTGGACGACCCGAAGATCAGTCGGCCGACCGACGCGATCATCCGCACGGTCGCCACCTGCGTGTGCGGTTCGGATCTGTGGCCTTACCGCGGCGCTGAACCGGTGGACGAGCCCCACCCCATGGGACACGAGTACGTCGGCATCGTCGAGGAGGTCGGCAGCGAGGTCACCCACGTCAAGCCGGGCCAGTTCGTCGTCGGGTCGTTCGCCACCTCGGACAACACCTGCGCCAACTGCCGTAACGGATGGCAGTCGTCCTGTCTGCACCGCGAGTTCATGAGCACCTGCCAGGCCGACTACGTCCGCATCCCCAACGCCCACGGCACCCTCGTCGCCACCGACGAGCACCCCGACGCCGAGCTGATACCGAGCCTGCTCGCGGTCTCCGACGTGATGGGCACCGGCTGGTACGCCGCCGTCGCCGCCGAGGTCAAGCCCGGTTCCACCGCCGTGGTCGTCGGCGACGGGGCGGTCGGCCTGTGCGGTGTCATCGCCGCCGGGGAACTGGGCGCGGGGCGGATCATCGCCATGAGCCGCCACGCCTCCCGCCAGAAACTCGCCCGCGAGTTCGGCGCCACCGACATCATCAGCGAACGCGGCGACGAAGGCATCGCCCGCGTCAAGGACCTCACCGAAGGGATCGGCGCCGACTCGGTGCTGGAGTGCGTCGGTACCGCCGAGTCCATGCGACAGGCCCTGCACTCCGCCCGCCCCGGCGGCAACGTCGGCTTCGTCGGAGTCCCACACCAGGTGGCGGTTGAGGGCCAGGAGCTGTTCTTCTCCCAGGTCGGCCTGCGCGGCGGCCCGGCCCCCGTGCGCCGCTACCTGCCCGACCTGATCGCCCGAGTCCTGTCCGGCCGGATCAACCCGGGCAAGGTCTTCGACCTCACTCTCCCCCTGGACCAAGTCGCCGAAGGCTACAAGGCCATGGACGAACGCCGCGCCATCAAGGCCCTCCTCAAGCCCTGACCCTGCCCGGTGACCGAACGCCCTGGGCAAGCACCACAGAGACGAGGCCAAGAAATGCCTGCGCACAACTACATCTTCGACCTGGACGAGAACGTCACCCGCACACCGGTGTCCTACACGAACCGGTACGGCATCACCCTCTCCGCGGACCTCTACCAGGCGAAGGACTTCGACGCCTCCCAGCAGCATCCCGCGATCATCGTCGGCTCCCCCTACGGCGGTGTGAAGGAGCAGGGCCCGGGCATCTACGCCCAGAACCTGGCCAAGCGGGGCTTTGTCGCCCTCGCCTTCGACCCGTCGTACAACGGATACAGCGGCGGCGAACCGCGCCACGTCTCCTCTGCCGACATCTTCACCGAGGACTTCAGCGCGGCCGTCGACTACCTGGGTACGCGTGACTTCGTGAACCGGGACCGCATCGGCGTCGTCGGCATCTGCGGCAGCGGCGGCTTCGCCCTCAGCGCGGCGCAGGTCGACCGGCGTATCAAGGCGGTGGCCACGGTCGTCATGTACGACATCGCCCGCATCGCCTCGGAAGGCTGGCAGGGCTCCCTCACCGCCGAGGAGCGAGGCGCCATGCTCGACGCGATCGCCGAGCAGCGGTACGCGGACTTCGAAGCTCACGCCCCCGCCTTGACCCCGCGCGGCGCCCCCATCGGATTCGACGAGAACACCAACCCCGTCGGCCGTGAGTTCGGCGAGTTCTACTCCACACCTCGCGGCTACCACCCCAACTCCATCACCCAGTTCACGATGACCAGCGGCATGTCGCTGATGAACTTCCCGCTGCTCTCGAAGATCGAGTGGATCTCGCCGCGGCCCATTCTGTTCGTCGTCGGCGAGAACGCCCACTCCCGGTACTTCAGCGAAGACGCCTACGAACTCGCGACAAAGCCCAAGGAGTTCCACATCGTCCCGAACGCCGGCCACGTCGACCTTTACGACAGGACGGACCTGATCCCGTTCGGCAAACTGGACGAGTTCTTCACCAAGAACCTGGCCTGATCGCACCAGCCCACCCCACTCACTCACTCACTCACTCACCGAAGGAACGACAAATCCCCATGACGACGTTCGCTCTCATCGGTGCCGGCCCGGGCCTCGGGCTCGCCACCGCCCGCCGCTTCGGCTCCGCCGGACACACCGTCGCTCTGATCTCCCGCAACGTCGAGAAGCTGGACGGACTGACCACCGAACTCGCCCACGACGGCATCCAGGCGCGCGGTTACCCGGCCGATGTCCTCGACATCGAGTCCCTGACCGCGGCCCTGTACGCAGCCGCGGCCGACCTGGGCACCGTCGAGATCCTCCAGTACAGCCCCGTGCCCCGCGCCGACTTCATGAAGCCCGTCCTCGACACGAGCGCCGACGACCTGGACGCCCCGCTCGCCTTCTCCGTCAAGGGCCCCGTCACCGCGGTGAACGCCGTCCTGCCCGGCATGCGCGAACTCGGCCGCGGCACGCTGCTGTTCGTCAACGGCTCCAGCGCCGTACGCCCCAATCCGAAGGTCGCCGGCACCTCGGTTGCCTTCGCCGCCGAGAGCGCCTACGCCCGCATGCTGCACGACTCGCTCGCTCCGGAGAACATCCACGCCGCGCAGCTGATCGTCCCTGGAGCGATCCGGCCCGACGCCGAGCACAGCAGCCCCGACGTGCTGGCCGGGCGCCTGTACGACATCCACGCCAAGCGGGACGGCTTCCGCCACTACTCCGAGCCGCTTCCCGACTGAGACCCGGAGCACTGCCATGAATTTTGCCGCCCGCCGCGCCCTGGTCCGCGCCGTCCCGGCAGCCGCTCTCCTGCTGGCCGTGAACGCCTGCACCAGCGACTCATCCGGAGCCACGCCGCCCTCTGCGTCCTCCTCCCCGGCGTCCTCGGGGCGGCAGGAGGCAGCTTCATCTGCCGCACCCAGTGCATCAGCCGACAGGAACAATGCCATGGCCATCCGGGTCACCATCGACGGCCGGCCCGTCGACGCCACTCTGAACGACAGTCCTGCCGCCCGCGACTTCGCCGATCTGCTTCCGCTGACCCTGGATCTGGAGGACTTCCACCAGACAGAGCGGATCGCCGACCTGCCGCGCAAGCTGACCACCTCGGGCGCTCCGGATCCCGCTGTGCCCCGGGTCGGTGACCTGGCCTACTACGCGCCCTGGGGCAACCTGGCTCTCTTCTACCGCGACGGCGACTCCGCCAACGCCGACCTGCTCGTCCTCGGCCACATCGACGCCGACGCCGACCGGCTCGGCACGGCCGACCGCATCACCATCGAAGCCGCCTCCTGACTTTTGGCAGCCAGGTGGCCGGCCCCGTCCGTTCCGACGGCCTCCCCGCAGTCCCCGTCCGCTCAAGGAGAGACCTCCCGCATGCCTTCCACATCCGGGACCACCCGCGGCAAGCTCCCCTTCGTCGTCTGGGTGCTCGCCGCCGGTACGTTCCTGATGGGCACCACTGAGTTCGTCATCGCCGGCCTGCTGCCCGAACTGTCCACCGGCCTCGGTGTGAGCACCTCCCGGGCCGGGCTGCTGATCACCGTCTTCGCCGTCGGCATGATCATCGGCGCGCCGACCATGGCTCTGGCCACCCTGCGTCTGCCTCAGCGTCAGACGCTCATCCTGGCCCTGGCCGTCTTCACCTCGGTCACATGGTGGCGGCCCTCAGCACCTCCTTCACCGTCGTCCTCGCTGCCCGCGTCGTCACCGCCCTGGCCACCGGGGCGTTCTGGTCCGTCGGTTTCGTCGTCGCCACCGCCGCCGCGGGCCCGCAGCAGGCCACCCGCGCGACCGGCGTCATGATCGGCGGGCTGACTCTGGCCAACGTCATCGGCGTGCCCATCGGCTCCTTCGCCGGTCAGTTCGTCGGCTGGCGCGGCCCGTTCTGGGCCCTGGCCGCCCTCTCCGCGCTCGCCGCCGTCTTCATCGGCCGCTTCATCCCCACCCACGAACAGCGCGCGACCGTATCGCTGCGCGCCGAGTTCGGCGCCCTGCGTCAGGGCCGGCTGTGGCTGGCGCTGAGCGCAGCCGTGTTCATCATGGGCGGGGTGCTGGCGACCTACAGCTACGTCACCCCGCTGCTGACCGACCGCGCCGGCATCCCGGCGGGCGCCGTGCCGTTCGTCCTGATCGCCTTCGGCGCCGGCGCCCTGGGCGGCACCACCACCGGTGGCCGTCTGGGTGAGCGCCGTCCGATGGTGACCACCATCACCGCCGCCGCGGCCACCGCCCTGGTCCTGCTCCTGATGATCCCGCTGTCCACCAACGCGGTCACGGTCACCGTCCTGGTCTTCCTCATGGGCCTGACCGGTTTCGCGGTGAACCCCGTCGTCACGGCGCTCGCCATGCGCTTCGCCGGCGACGCCCCCACTCTCACGTCCGCGCTGACCACCTCCGCCTTCAACGTCGGCGTGGCCGGCGGCTCCTTCATCGCGGGTGCGGCTCTGGACTCCTCCCTCGGCGTGACCGGCCCGCCCCTGGTCGGCACCGTCATCGCCGCCCTCACCCTGCTCCCACTCATCGCCCTCGCCGTCCGCAGCACCTCCGGCAAGAGCCGCATCGTGGCTCACCGCACCGCCGCTCCGGCCCACGCGCCGAATGACCGACCTGCACGGACGCCGTCGCATCACTGAGTCTGGCCGGCATCCGCCACGAGCCGACGCCGTGTCCCCGCCGCACCGAACGAGAGGATCCACCATGAACCCCACCTACGACTTCACCGGCCAGGTCGCCCTCGTCACCGGGGCCGGTGCCGGCATGGGTCTGGCGACCGCCCGTGCCTTCGCCGCCTCCGGGGCCGCCGTCGCCCTCACCGACATCGACGAAGCAGCCCTCGACGCCGCCGCGAAGGAATTCACCGGCGCCGGTCACCGGGTGCTCGCCCTCACCTGTGACGTCAGTGACGAGGACCAGGTTGCCGCCAGTGTCGACCGCACGGTGGAGACCTTCGGCCGCTTGGACATGGCCTACAACAACGCCGGCACCCAGATCCCGCCCAGCGACGCCGCCGAGGAACCCGCCGAACACTTCGACCGTGTCAACGCCATCAACCTCCGCGGTGTCTGGGCCTGCATGAAGCACGAACTCCGGCACATGCGCGCCCAGGGCAGCGGCGCCATCGTCAACTGCTCTTCCCTGGGCGGCCTGGTCGGCCTCCCCGGCCGCGCCTCCTACCACGCCTCCAAACACGGCGTCGTCGGCCTGACGAGCAGCGCCGCCCTCGAATACGCCCCGCGCGGCATCCGCATCAACGCCGTCTGTCCCGGCACCATCGACACCCCCATGGTCAGCGACATGATCCACAAGGGAGAACTCGACCGCGCCGAGGCCGAGGCCAACCAGCCCATCAACCGTCTTGGAACCGCCGAAGAGATCGCCCAGGCCGTCCTGTGGCTGTGCAGCCCCGGAGCCGGCTTCGTCGTCGGCGTCGCCCTCCCCGTCGACGGCGGCTACGTCGCCCGATAGGGACGGCCCACGACCAGGTCACATGGAGCACCTCGCCGTGTGGGAGACCAAGTGCGGCGACGGCAGCACCTGAACCACCTGGGCCGAGCCGGTGACCGACCAGCAGGACAACAGGCCGCGCACCAGCGAACTGCCGTACGCCACTTCCTGATCCCGCCCCTGACACGCAAGGACGATCCGCGCTATGAAGAGCCCCACCGGTGCCGCAACCGAAGGACTCATCCATCTCCGGGCAGCCGGCGTGAGCCTAGTGCTCGACCTGCGGGGCAGCCGCCTGCCCACCGTGCTCCACTGGGGCGCCTATCTCGGCGACCTCACACAGCATGAGCTGTCGCAGCTGGCCGAAGCCGTCACCATGCCGAACATGCCGGGGTTCGACGACGTCGTGCCGCGGGCGTCGTTGCTGCCCGAGCACGGCACCGGATGGCCAGGGCAGCCGGGATTGACCGGGCACCGCCAAGGCGCCGACTGGTCGCCCTTGTTCACCCTCGACTCGGTGGAGGCCGAGAGAGCCTCGGTACGGATCCGCGCCACCGACACCACCGCCCACCTCACTCTGGTCCTGGAAGCCGGGCTCACCCCCTCCGGGCTGGTGCGGATGCGGGCCGCCGTACGCAACGACGACACGTTGCGGCCGTACACGCTCGACGGGTTGATGCTCGCGCTGCCGGTCCCCGATGCAGCCACCGAACTGCTCGACCTCACCGGCCGCTGGTGCCGTGAACGCGCCCCGCAGCGCCATCCGTTCAACGCCGGCACCTGGTTGCGCGAGACCCGCAGCGGGCGCACCGACCGACCACCTGCGCGCCCGCCCCGGGCACCCGCACCGGGCCCGGGCCCTGCTCGCTGTGGGAGCCGTAGAGCCACGGGCCGGTGTACTCCTCGCCGGGGCCGAGCCTGGACGGACTGTCCGCCCGCTTCCACGGCTGTGCTGCCCATCGTCCCCGAGCACGTCGCCGTCGATCAGGACCCCAACACCGGCTCGTTCAACACGAAGCCGGTCGGCACCGGCCCGTACGTTCTCTCCTCCCGGAGCAAGGGCGAGAAGCTCACGTTCAAGGCGAACCCGGACGTTCACCATGGCGGTCATCGGGGACGACAACGTACGGGCCACCCGGCTGCGCTCGGATGATCTGGACGGTGCGATCCTCCCGCCCAACCTGGCCGCCACGTTCAAGGGCGACGTGGGCTTGAAAACGTACGACGCGAAGTCCTACGACTTCCGGACCGTCACCCTCCCTCAGGCGAACAAGGCCACCGGGGACCGGGCGGTACGGCAGGCGCTCGACGCGGCTGTGGACCGCGAGGCCATGGTCGACAAGGTCCTCGACGGCGCGGGACGGCCCGCGTACGGCCCGCTGCCCGTCGACGACCCCTGGTTCGTGAAGGGCATCGAGCGCGACCAGGACCTGGGAAGGCCAAGCGGATCCTCGACTCAGCCGGCTGGAGGGCCGGTGAGGGCGGCATCCGGCCAAGGGCGGTCAGCGGGCGGCGTTCACGCTGCTCTACCCCTCGGGCGACAAGGTCCGCCAGGACCACGCCCTCGCCTACGCCTCCGACGCCAAGGAGGCCGGCATCGCCGTGACGGTCGAGAGCGCGACCTGGGAGGTGATCGAGCCGCGGATGAAGGACGACGCTACGCTCGCGGGCTTCGGCAGCACCGGCGACCCCGACTTCGGCCTGTACCCCTGCTGCACTCCTCCCTCTCCGGCGACGGCTTCAACAACATGGCCCGCTACGACAATGCGGCCGTGGACAAGGCCCTTGACACCGGCCGCCGCAGCCATGTCGAGGCCACACGTGAGACGGCGTACGACACCCTCCAGCACGAGCTCGTGAAGGATCCCGGCTACACCTTCTTCACCCACATCGACCACCTCTACGTGCTCAACGACCGCTGGAACGGGCTGACGACGCAACTGGCAGTAAACAGGCCGCCCTGGGGAGCGATGGCGCGTCTGGCGGGGCGGGGGCGACGCGCTGGCGGAGGACCCGGTCCGCGGCGTCCGGGCGCGGGGATCGAGCGAACGCACCGTCCTGCTCGGGCACGCCCTGCGCTCCGGGATGCTTCCCGTCCTCACGCTGATCGGTTCCCGCGTCCCCGAACTCATCACCGGCGCGCTGCTGGTGGAGAGCGTCTTCAGCTGGCCGGGCATCGCGGCGGCGACCGTGGAGGTGGCCACCGCCGTCGACTTCCCGCTGCTCGCCGCCCTGACGACCCTGGCCACCGCCGCCGTGCTGGTCGGCAATCTGCTCGCGGACCTGCTCTACGGCCTGTTCGACCCGAGGGTGAGGTTCAGTGACATGTGACGCGCCGGGCTCACCGGCTTCCGAACCCAAGGCTCCCGAACAGCGGACGTCCGGCTCTCCGGCTCCCGGCGAAGCCGTCTGGCGGTCGTACGGCACGAGGCGCCGTTCCACGCGCACGGTGCGGGTGCGTACGTCCGTCGTGCTCGTCGCCCTGACTGTCCTCGCCGTGCTCCTCGTACCGCCGCTGGTCCGGCTCGACCGACAGGCCGTCGACCTGGCCGCCAAGCTGCTACCACCGAGCTGGTCCCACCCCTTCGGCACCGACGACCTCGGGCGCGACCTGCTGATCCGCTGTGTCTACGGGCTGCGGGTCTCCCTGCTGGTCGGTGTGGCGGCGGCTCTGACCGCCACGGTGATCGGTACCACCGTCGGGGCCACCGCCCGGGGCCCTGAGCGGCTGGGTCGACCGCGGCCTCAGGCGCGTCGTCGACGCCCTCTCGTCCGTGCCCCACCTGCTGATGGGCATCTTCATCGTGGCCGTGTTCCGGCCGGGAGTCTGGCCAGTGGTTGTCTCGGTCGGACTCACCCACTGGCTGTCCACGGCCCGGATCGTGCGGGCCGAGGTGATGTCCCTGCGGTCGCGCCCGTACATCGACGCCGCGGTCTCCGGTGGCGCGTCCCGGTGGCGGGTCGCGGTACGGCGCCACAGGCCAGCCTCGTATGTCACGCCACCTTGACCCGCCCGGCGGGCGGGCGGGCGTCCCGTCCGAACAGCCGGTGCGCCTCGGACGCTGAGAGCTCGGCCCTGCTGTCGGTGCAGCTACTTCTTCTTGATTTTCGTCGCTTTTCCCACGCTCTGTTCGTCGCCTCGACCTGTGGACGCCTTCTTCTTTCCTTGATCGGGCAGCTCGCTCGTGGTCTTCGTCGCAGGGCGCGCCATGGCGTCGGTCGTGTCCTGCCGAGGGGCGGTGGTGCCTGGTGTCGGCGCCCCGTCGGTGACCGATCGCCCGCTCAGGTTTCCCGGTGCCGGGCTGACGCTCTGTGCAGGGGCGGAGACGGTATGGCTGCTGGATGGCTGTGGCGCGGGAGTGTCGTTGCCGTCTTCTGAAGTGCCGGAGGAAGGCGAGGTCACGGCTGAACCGGTGGCGGAGCGGGCAGACTTGTTCTCGGCGCGCGAGGGACCGTCAGCGACCGCGAGGGTGGCGGCCATGGCTGCGGCCAGTGCGGCAGTTGCCCCGGCCATCAGAACGCGGCTTCGGGGACGAGCAGGTGTGGAAGCGGCTTCGGAAACGGGCCGCTCCGGGAGGGGCAGCGGCGTCCTGTGGGTGCTGGTGCTGTCACCTGTGGGGCGCCGGCTTGCAGCGATGCCCGTGGCACGGGCTGCGGGCCGGTGGGGCGTGGGGCCCGTGTCGGCGGACAGAGCAGTCAGTGTCAGGACGCAGTCGCGTGCCGTCGGGCGTGCCTGCTCGTCCAGTGCGGTCATGTCCCTCAGCAGGGCGGCGAGTTCCGCGGGGAGGAAGCCCGGGAGGCCGGGCCGGCGGTGAAGTCGCGCTATTGCGGCCTCCAAGGGGCCGCCGTCGTACTCGAGCCTGCCGGTGAGGCATTCGAGAAGCACCAGGCCCAGGGCGTAGACGTCGGCAGGCCGTCCGACGGGCTGTCCCAGGACCTGTTCGGGCGACAGATAGGCCGCCGTGCCCATGAGGGTGCCGGTGGCGGTGGCTGTGCGTGTGGTGGCATCGAGCAACCGGGATATGCCGAAGTCGGTGAGGTGGGGGTGATCGAATGCGTCGAGGATGACGTTGGACGGTTTGACGTCGCGGTGGACGATCCCCGCGTCGTGAGCGTGGGCCAGGGCGTCGGCGAGGCCGGCACCGAGTGCGGCGGTGGCTTCGGGAGACAGGGGGCCCTCGGCGATGCGCGCCTTGAGGGTGCGTCCTTCGATCAGTTGCATGACCAGGTAGGCGTCACCGTCGTGTCGTCCGGCGTCGTAGGCGGTCACCAGCCCGGGATGCTGCAGGCGGGCCAGGATCATGGCCTCGCTCAGAAAGGCTTCCTCGGTGTCGAAGCCGGTGTTCGGCCGGAACAGTTTGACTGCCACCGGCCGACGCAGCCGCAGGTCAAAACCGCGATGGACGTCCGCGGCACCACCCGAACCGATGAGCGCGTCCAGACGGTATCGGCCGGCCAGTATCGGCGCGGAGTACCGGGAGGCCAGTGCGAAACCCGACTCACGGAACCCCATGCTGCTCTCTCCCACTTCCGGCGTACGCCCGCTGGTGGCGAGCTCCGCCCACGCAGGTACCCACCAGGCACCGGACTACCCGTAGCGCCTCCCCTTGCGGCACCGACTCAGGCTGCTGAGTGTGCAGCACCAGCAGGGCAGGCGGCGCAGCTCCGCGCGGGTCGCCTGCACCCCGCGGCCTGGTGCGACCAGAACGGGTGCCAGCCCCGGCGGGAGGACAGCATCAGCAGACCGTTGACGGCAGTCAGCTGCCGAGCCTCACCCAATTTCGCACACCACGTACGCATCCCGGTCCACGGCGCCCTGGGGCAGCTTGGCGCCTGAGAAACACCGCTTCCACATCGCGGGCACGAGGTCGGCGTCGGCCTCGCGGGGCAGCAGCGGCCGGTCCTTGACCCGGCAGCGCGAGAGCGTGGGCGGGCGGCGAACCGCCTTCAGGATGCGCCGCCCGGCCGGGGCCGCGTCCAGTGCCTCCGACTCATCCAGCAGGGACAGGGAGGGGCGCACGGTGTCGTAGCGCAAGGCCAGTTTCTCGCGTCTCGCCGCCGCGGCCGACCCGTCGCCCCCGGCACCAGGGCCCCCACCGACGCGACGGCCCGGCTACCGCCGTACGCGGCACGGCTTCCTCCACCGCCGCCCACAGCGCGGCGTGGTCCGGTCCCCGTCGGGCTCGGCAACCAGGTCCAGCTCCTCGGTGAGGATCCTCGACGCTTTCGACAGGATGCGTACGGCTTCTCCACCCGCGGCAGCATCGCCAGACGCTCCGGCTCCGAGGCCCGCCGCGCTGGGCTGATCCGGCTGCTGCCTGCGAGGGCCTTCCCTTTCGGCCATGACGATGATGGAAAAAAGACATATCCGATGACGCGATAATGATGGATTCCGCCCCTTCAGTAATTCCCTGTGGCCCACCTACCGTTGCGCCCAGGTAAACGGCCTGGCCGTTGGCTGATCAGTGCTTCTTCGGCCTTGTGAGAGGTCAAGAGCTCCCCGGAGCACCTCGGAGGGCTATGGGTCAGCCTTGACGGTTTCTGAAGGGAGAAGGCAATGGCGCCTGCGGAACTGCTCATCGGCAGCCGATGGCAAGCACCGACAGGGTCGGGACGGGCTCGGGATGTCACGTCGCCCTTCGATGGCTCGACCGTCGGCACCGTGGCGGTGGCCGGCCCCGAGGATGTCGAGGTGGCCCTGGCGGCGGCGCAGCGGGGTGCCGCGGTATGGCGGCGCACACCCGCTCACGAGCGGATGACGATCCTGCTGCGTGCGGCGGAGCTCGCCGACCGGCGAGCGGCCGAGATCGCGCGGACCATCAGCTCGGAGTCGGGCAAGACCATCACCGAGGCCACCGGTGAGGCGTCGCGATCGGGGGACCTGATCCGACTCTCGGCTTTCGAGGGCACCCAGCTCTACGGCGAGACCCTGCCGTTGGACGCCAACCGCGGCACCGGGCAGGACAAGGTGGGCTTCACGCTGCGCCAGCCGTGCGGTGTCGTGGTGGCCATCACGCCGTTCAACTACCCGGCGCTGCTCGTGCTGCACAAACTGGCACCCGCGCTCGCGGCGGGGAACGCGGTCGTCCTCAAGCCCGCCACCTCCACCCCGCTGACCGCGCTGGCGCTCGCCGAGTGCTTCGTGGACGCCGGCCTGCCCGAGGGCGTGCTGTCGGTGCTCGTCGGCTCCGGCGGGGTGCTGGGGGACGCCCTGGTGACCGACCCCCGCGTTCGGAAGATCTCCTTCACCGGCTCCACGGCGACCGGTGAGCACATCGCGCGGGTCGCCGGGGTGAAGAAGCTCTCCCTCGAACTGGGCGCTTCCTGCCCGGTCGTCGTCCTGCCGGACGCTGATGTCGAACTCGCCGCCAGTGCTGTCGCGTTGGGCGGGTACGTCAACGCCGGGCAGGTGTGCATCTCCGTCCAGCGAGTGATCACCCACCCCGAGATCACCGCCGACTTCCTCGACGCACTCGTCCCCAAGGTCAAGGCCATCCGGACCGGCGACCCGTCGTCCCCCGAGACGACCATGGGCTCCCTGATCACCACCGCCGAGGCGGAGCGGGTGGAGCGGGCCATCGCGCAGGCCCGGGCCGAGGGCGCACGCGTCCTGACCGGCGGCGAGCGTGACGGGACCGTGGTGGCGCCGGCCGTCGTGGCCGATGTCGATCCCGACTCCCCCTTCAGCCAACAGGAGTTGTTCGGACCGGCCGTGGCCGTCAGCTCGGCCGCCGACTGGGAGTCCGCCATCGCACAGGCCAACGGCACCGCCTACGGCCTCGGGGCGGGGATCTTCACCTCCGACGTGGCCGGCGCGGTCCGGGCCGTCCGGGAGATCGACGCCGGTTCCGTCCACATCAACTGGACGCCGCTGTGGCGCGCCGACCTCATGCCGTACGGCGGTCTCAAGGGCAGTGGCCACGGCAAGGAAGGCCCCCGCGCCGCCGTCGGCGAGATGACCGAGGTCAAGACCGTCGTCCTGCACGGTCGTCCCTGGTGACCCGTCCCCCGCGTCTCCGTACACATCCCCGATCAGGAGCCGACTCATGACCGACCGGACGCCACAGGGCACGGTGCGTCTCACCGTCGCCCAGGCCGTCGTCACCTACCTTTCCCGGCAGTACTCCGTGGCCGACGGCTACCGTCGCCGGCTCATACCGGCCGCGCTGGGCATCTTCGGCCATGGCAACGTGGCAGGCCTCGGCCAGGCCCTCGACCAGTTCAGCGACCGGCTCCCTTTCGTCCAGGGCCGTAACGAGCAGGCACTCGTCCACATCGCGACCGCCTACGCCAAGGCGACCAAGCGGCACGCCACCCTCGCCGTGACCGCCTCCATCGGCCCCGGAGCGCTGAACATGGTGACCGGGGCCGGCCTCGCCACCGTCAACCGGCTGCCCGTCCTGCTGCTGCCGGGCGACACCTACGCGACCCGCCACCAGGGCCCCGTGCTCCAGCAGCTGCAGCACCCCGTCGAGGCCGACGCCTCGGTGAACGACGCCTTCCGGCCCGTGTCCCGCTTCTTCGACCGCGTCACCCGCCCCGAGCAGCTCCTGACCGCGCTGCCCGCCGCGATGAGGGCCCTCACCGACGTCGACACCGGCGCGGTCGTCGTCTGCCTCCCGCAGGACATCCAGTCCCACGCCTACGACTACCCGGTCGCGTTCTTCGCCGAGCACGACTGGCCGATCCGCCGTCCCGCGCCGGACGCCGACGAGGTCGCGGTGGTCGCGCGGATGCTCGCCGAGGCGGAGAAGCCGCTGATCATCGCCGGTGGCGGGGTCGTGTACTCCGGTGCCACCGAGGAGCTGGAGGCACTCGCCGACGCGGCCGGCGTCCCCGTCACGGAGACGTTCGCGGGCAAGGGCGCGGTCCAGCGCCGCGCCTGGTGGCAGCTCGGCGGCATCGGCCTCGAAGGCACTCCGGCGGTCAACGTCCTGGCCCGGGAAGCCGACTTCGTGCTCACCGTGGGCTCGCGGCTGACGGACTTCGCCACCGCCTCGCAGTCCCTCTTCCAGAACCCGGACGTGCGCTTCGCGAGCATCAACGTCAACGTGCACGACGCGGGCCGCCTGGGCGCGACCGGCATCGTGGCCGACGCCAAGCGGGCCCTGGCCGCGCTGACGGACGTCGTACGGGCGAACGGCACCACCACACCGGCCGGCTGGCAGGAGAAGGCGCGCACCCTGGACGGGCAGTGGCGGCAGGAGCGTGCCGCCGCCCTCGACCCGGACGTCCCCTTCGACCTCGCGTCGCTGCCCGACGACTCCGACGTCGTACGCGACACCGAAGCCTCCCTCACCCAAGGCCAGTTGATCGGCCTGCTCCAGGAGCACGCGCGGTCCGGCGACACGATCATCGCTGCCGCCGGCGGTGCGCCCGGCGACCTGCAGAAGGTGTGGGACGCCACCGAAGGCCGTTTCGCCCACCTGGAGTTCGGCTTCTCCTGCATGGGCTACGAGCTGCCCGCAGCGATCGGTGTCCGCTTCGCCGAGCCCGACCTGTCGAAGCGGGTGCTGTCCCTGCTGGGCGACGGCACCTTCTTGATGGCGCCGACCGAGCTGGTCACGGCCGCCCAGGAGAGGCTCCCGGTCACGGTCGTGATCCCGGAGAACCACGGCTACCAGGTCATCCACCGCCTCCAGATGGTGCGCAACGGACGGGAGTTCGGCAACGAGTTCCGCTACCGCGACGCCAGCCTGGAGATCGGCTCCGGCAAGCCCGCGCGCCTTGAGGGCGACTACCTCCAGGTCGACCTCGTCAAGATCGCGGAGGGCCTCGGTGCCCGTGCCGTCCGCGCCACGACCGCCGACGAGGTACGCGCCGCGCTGGCCGAGACCCGCGACCACGCCGGTCCGGTCGTCCTGGTCGTGCCCGTGATACCGCACGCCGACCTGCCCGGCGCCGGTGTGTGGTGGGACGTGGCCCCGGCCGAGGTCTCCGAGCAGGAAGCCGTCGCGCATCTGCGTGACGCGTACGAAGAGGGTCTGGCGTCGCAGAGGTGGTACGGATGAATGGCTCTCCCTCGAAACGCTCCCCCTTGGATCAGGGCCGCCTGCGCGCCCGGCTCGCCGCCGGCGAGAGCACCCTGGGCACCTTCGTCGGCACCGCCTCCCCGGTCACGGCCGAGGTGTGCGCCGCCGCCGGACCCGACTGGCTGCTGCTCGACCTCGAACACGGCGCGGGAGGCGAGGAGCAGGCCCGTACGGTCATCCCGATCGCGGCGGCCTACGGCGTCCCGACCCTCGTACGGGTGGAGTCCGCTGCCCGCATCCGCATCGGTCGCGTCCTCGACCTGGGCGCCGCCGGAATCATGCTGCCGCGACTCGACACCGTGGCCGAAGTCCACGAAGCCCTGCGGCACTTGAGGTACCCGCCCGCAGGGGACCGGGGCGTGGCCACCTACAACCGGGCATGCCGCTTCGGGCTCGACGCCGGGGCTCTGGACCGGGAGGGCGAGCTCCTCGGTGTGGTCCAGATCGAGTCTGCGGCCGCCCTGGCGGAGGTCGAGGCGATCGCCGCGCTGGACGGCGTCGACGTCCTGTTCGTCGGCCCCCGCGACCTCAGCCATGACCTCTCAGTGCCCGGTGACTTCGCCGCACCGGTCTATCGAGAAGCTCTGGATCGCGTCCGCAAGGCCGCCGTCGCGCACGGCAAGGCCTGCGGACTGCTCGTCCCCGACGGTACGGCCGCAGCCGCCAAACGAGCCGAGGGCTGGAATTTCATCGGCATCGGCTCCGACGCGACCCTGCTCGCGGCAGCCGTGTCCGCCGCGCTCGGCGAGGCCCGGTCCGAACCCCAGGGCTCCCAGGACTCCCAGGAGGCACAATCATGACGACCACCACCCCGGGCGCCGCACGTGAGATCGGCGTCGGACTGATCAGCGTCGGCTGGATGGGCAAGCTGCACAGCCGCGCCTACCAGGCACTGCCGTCCGTCTACCCCGAGCTGGGCATCAAGCCCCGCCTGGTGCACGCCGCCGACACGGCCGAGGACCGCGCGGCCTACGCCCGTGACGTCCTCGGCTATGAGAAGGCCACCACCGACTACCATGGCGTCCTCGACGACCCGGACGTCGAGGTCGTCTCGATCTGCGCGCCCAACCTCCTCCACCACGAGATCGGCATCGCTGCCGCCAAGGCCGGAAAGCCGTTCTGGATCGAGAAGCCCGTCGGACGTGGTGCTGAGGAGACCGCCGAGGTGGCCGCCGCGGCCCGCGTGGCCGGGGTCGTCACCTCCATCGGCTACAACTACCGTCACGCCCCCGCCGTGGAGCGGGCCCGCGAGCTGATCGCCGAGGGACGCCTGGGCCGTATCACCAACGTGCGCGCCACCTTCTTCTCCGGCTACGCCTCCGAGCCCAAGGGCGCCCTGTCCTGGCGCTTCAAGCGGGATCTGGCCGGGCACGGCGCGCTCGGTGACCTGATGAGCCACGTCGTGGACCTCGTCAGCTACGTCGTCGCCCCGATCGACGAGGTCTCCGCCCTCACCAGCACCGTCTACACCGAGCGCCCGATCCTCCCCATGGGCTCGGGCACGCACTTCGCGGTGATCGAGGACGGCGAGATGGCGGCCGTGGAGAACGACGACTACAGCGCCGCGCTCGTCCGCTTCAGCGGCGGAGCCGTCGGCACCCTGGAGGCGTCCCGCATCATCGTCGGCCCGCAGTGCGGCATCGGCTTCGAGATCTACGGCACTGACGGCTCGGTCGCCTGGAACTTCGAGCGCATGAACGAACTGCGCGTCGCCCTCGACCGCAGCGGCCCCCACCAGGGCTACACCACCGTGCTCGGCAACGGCCACATGGGCGACTACGCCAGTTTCCAGCCCGGCCCCGGCAACAGCATGGGCTACGACGACCTCAAGGTGATCGAGGCCAAGAAGTTCCTCGCCGCCGTGGCCGGCATCGAGCACCACAACTCGACGATCGAGGACGCGCACGCCGTCGCCGAGGTGATCGCGGCGGCAGCGGCCTCCGCGGAGAGCGGCTCCTGGCAGCCGGTGCCCGCAGTGCCGGGGGCGAACTTCGGTCATCCGGTGCGGAGTTGATCGTATGACCAAGCATGTCCCTGAGCATGTCGTAGTGGCCCTCGGCCCCGTCGACGCCGACACCGTGGGTCCCGTTCTCGGCGAGCGGGTCACGTTCGTCACCGACCCCACCCCCGAGGACCTCGCGGCCGCCGAAGGCGCCATCGTCCGCGCCGACCGGCACATCGACGAGGACTTCCTCCAGCGGACCCCACGGCTGCGGGTCATCGCCCGCACCGGCGTCGGCGTCGACCTGGTCGACGTGGCGGCGGCCTCCGCCCGCGGGATCGCCGTGGTCATCACCCCGAACAGTGGCAGCCGGGCCGTGGCCGAGGGCGTCTTCGCCATGGCCCTGCACCTGACCAAGCGGCTGAAACCGCTGACCGAGCTGGTACGGGACGGCCGCTGGGCCGAGCGGAACGCCGTACCGGTCGGCGACCTGGACGGCGCCACCCTGGGGATCGTCGGCTATGGCCGCATCGGCCGCCGGGTGGGCGAACTCGCCGCCGCCTTCGGCATGCGGACGCTCGCCTACGACCCGTTCAGTCCTCCCCCGTCCGAGTTCGCCTGCGCCGACCTCGCTGAACTGACCGAGTCGAGCGACGTACTCACCCTGCACGCGCCGCTCGTCGAGGAGACCCGGCACCTCGTGGACGAGTGGCTGCTGTCCCGTGTCAAGCCGGGAGCGATCCTGATCAACTGCGGCCGCGGTGGCCTGCTCGACCCGGACGCCACCCTGGCCGCCCTGGAGTCGGGCCGGCTGTCGGGCGTCGGACTGGACGTGTTCGAGCCGGAACCGGCTCTTCACCACCCGCTGTTCGACCACCCCGACGTCGTCCTCACCCCTCACCTGATGGGCATGACGCGCCGGGCGATGACCCTGACCTTCGTCGACGCGGCCCGCGGGGTCGCGGACGTCCTCGCGGGCCGCCGGCCGGCCGCGGTCGCCGACACCGACTGGAACCTCCGAAAGGCCACGGCATGACCACCTCATCCCTGAACAGGATCGCCGGCGCGCCCATCTCCTGGGGCGTGTGCGAAGTCCCCGGCTGGGGATACCAGTTGGCGCCCGAACGAGTACTGAACGAGATGCGCGAAGTCGGTCTGGCCGCCACCGAGATCGGCCCCGAGGGCTTCCTGCCCGGCGAGCCGGACGCCATGGCCAAGGTCCTCGCCGACCACGACCTCCACGCGGTCGGCGGCTTCACCCCGCTGCTGCTGCACGTGCCCGGACACGACCCGCTGCCCGAGGCCGAACAGCTCCTGGAGAGCTACGCCGCCTCGAAGGCGGAAGTACTCGTCCTGTCGGCCGTCACCGGCCAGGACGGCTACGACTCCCGCCCCGAACTCGACGCCGACGGCTGGCAGTTGCTGCTGTCGCACCTCGACCGGCTCGCCTCGCTGGCCGCCGAGCACGGCGTACGTGCGGTCCTGCACCCGCATGTCGGCACGATGATCGAGAACGGCGACGACGTCCGACGCGTCCTGGAGCACTCCGCGATCTCCCTCTGCCTCGACACCGGGCACCTGCTCATCGGCGGCACCGACCCGGCCGAGCTCACCCGCCAGGCACCCGAGCGCATCGCCCACACCCACATGAAGGATGTGGACGCCTCCCTCGCCGCCAAGGTCCGGTCGGGCCGACTCACCTACACCGAGGCCGTACGCGGGGGCATGTACCGCCCGCTGGGCGCGGGAGACGTGGATGTCCAGGCCATCGTCACCCACCTCGGCGCACGCGGGTACGACGGCTGGTACGTCCTGGAACAGGACACCATCCTGACCGAGGAGCCCAAGGCAAAGGGGCCGGTCGAGGACGTGTGGGCCAGCGCCGAACATCTGCGCGCGGTACTGCGCGGTGTCGCGTGACCGTCCACGGGTCTGATGTGTTTTTGATGTCTTCTGAGGGATTGACCGGTGTGTGTGGGGCATCCAAGAATGCCGAGGCGACGTGCGCCCACTTCGGTCCCCTGCCGTGACATTGCCATTCGTCGCCTGCCGGCGTCTTTTCCGAACATGAGGAATACAGGAAAAAGAAATGACCGCTGACGAATTTCTGGCCACGTGTTGGACCACCGCGGGCGACGCCGCACCCGACGAGGAGGATCAGCGCAGCCCGCTGAACCTGCGGGAACGGGTGGAAGCGGCGCGCGAGGCCGGATTCACGGCCTTCGGGCTGCTGTATTGCGACCTGGTGGAAGCCGAGCGCGTGTACGGGATGGCCGGCATCCGGTCTCTTTTCGAGGACAACGGCATCAGCCACATCGAGCTGGAGCTGCTGACCGACTGGTGGGCCGGCGGAGCCCGGCGGGCAGCGTCGGACACCGTCCGCGCCGGAATGCTGCGGGCCATCGAGGCACTCGGCGCACGCACCTTCAAGATCGGCCCCGACGTGGCGGACGAGCCCTGGGACCTCGACGTCTGGGCCGAGGAGTTCGCCACGCTGGCGGCGCAGGCCGAGGGGGTGGGCGCTCGGCTCGGGGTCGAGCCCCTGCCCTGGTCCAATCTCAAGACCGTGCACGACGGCCTGCGGCTCGTCGAGACCGCCGGTCACCCGGGGGGCGGCCTCATCATCGACGTCTGGCACACCGAGCGCGCCCACACACCGCCCGCCGACCTGGCGGACGTACCCGGGTCGCGGATCGTGGGCGTGGAGCTCAACGACGCGGACAGTCAGGTCGTCGGCACGCTCTTCGAGGACACCGTCCATCGCCGTCGGCTGTGCGGAGAGGGCTCCTTCGACCTCCCGGGGATCGTCGAGGCGCTCCGTACGGCCGGCTTTCGCGGCCCCTGGGGTGTGGAGATCCTCTCCGACGTGCACCGTGCGCTGCCGGTGCGGGAGGCCGCCGCGGCGGCATACCGGAGTGCCGCGGCGCTGGTGAAGTAGGCGAGGTGAAGCCACAGGGGTGGCGGGACGAAACCACGGTCGTCCCCGCCACCCCTGTTCGCCTCTGCCGACACCACGCGACCCTCGGCTCGGCTCGGCTCGGCTCGGTTGCCCACGCCCTACCTGCGCATGAGCAGCTGGAACTCGAACACGTAGCGAGCCGCGTTGTAGAGATGCGTGCCGTACTCCACGGCCTGCCCGGCGGCGTTGTAGGCCGTGCGCCGCAGGGTGAGCAGCGGCGCGCCCTCGGGTTCCCCGAGTTGCGCGCCTTCCTCAGCGGTAGCCGCGCCGGCGCCGATCGCCTGATGCGCGCTGTGCAGACCGACACCGGCCCCGTGCAGGAGCCGGTACAGCCCCGTGGCCTCGAGCCGTCGAGTGTCGAGATCGAGCAACAGGTCGGTCGGCAGATGGTTGCGCAGGACAGCCACGGCGAGTCCGTTCGCGTACCGGATCCGCTCCAGCCGGACCACGCTGTCGCCCTCGCCGACACCCAGTGCCGCGGCGACCTCGGCGGACGCGGGCACGACGTCGTTGCGTATCACCCGGGTGCTCGGCGCCTGCCCGGCCTCCTCCAGGTCGTCGTAGAGGCTCGTGAGTTCCAGCGGCCGCTTGACCGTGCTGTGCACGACCTGGGTGCCGACGCCTCGACGCCGTACCAGCAGCCCCTTCTCGACCAGGGCCTTGATGCCCTGCCGGACCGTCGGCCGTGACAGGCCGAGCCGTTCGGCGAGGTCGATCTCGTTGCCGAGCAGGGCGCCCGGGAGGAGCAGGCCGCTTTCGATGGCCTGCTCCAACTGCCGGGCGAACTGGTGGTACAGCGGAACCGGGCTCTGCCGGTCGATGGCGATACCGAGTGCAGCTGTGCCGCCGTCCGCCTTTCTGCGCCCGGACATCATCAGTGGTTGCGGGGGAAGCCCAGGTCGACGCCGCCGGGGCCGTCGGCCGGGTCCGGCCAGCGGGTCGTGACGACCTTGCCGCGGGTGTAGAAGTGGGTGCCGTCGTTGCCGTAGATGTGGTGGTCGCCGAAGAGCGAGTCCTTCCAGCCACCGAAGCTGTGGTAGCCCACCGGGACCGGGATCGGGACGTTCACGCCGACCATGCCCGCCTCGATCTCCAGCTGGAAACGACGCGCCGCGCCGCCGTCCCGGGTGAAGATCGCCGTGCCGTTGCCGAACGGCGAGCTGTTGATCAGGGCCACACCCTCGTCATAGGTGTCCACCCGCAGCACGCACAGCACCGGGCCGAAGATCTCGTCCTGGTAGGCCTTCGCGGTCGTCGGGACCCTGTCCAGCAGCGAGATACCGATCCAGTGACCGTCCTCGAAGCCCTCGACCGTGTAGCCCGAGCCGTCCAGGACGACCTCCGCGCCCTCGGCCGCCGCCCCCGTGACATAGGACGCCACCTTGTCGCGGTGCACCTTCGTGATGAGCGGACCCATCTCGGACGCGGGGTCGTTGCCGGGACCGATCTTGATCTTCTCGGCACGCTCGCGGATCTTCTGCACCAGCTCGTCGCCGATCGCGCCGACCGCCACCACCGCGGAGATCGCCATGCAGCGCTCGCCCGCCGAGCCGTAGGCCGCCGACACGGCCGCGTCCGCCGCCGCGTCGAGGTCCGCGTCCGGCAGCACCAGCATGTGGTTCTTCGCGCCGCCCAGCGCCTGGACCCGCTTGTGGTTCGCGGCGGCGGTGGTGTGGATGTACCGGGCGATCGGCGTCGAGCCGACGAACGACACCGCCTTCACGTCCGGGTGCTCCAGCAGGCGGTCGACCGCGACCTTGTCACCGTTGACGACATTGAAGACACCGTCCGGCAGCCCGGCCTCGGCCAGCAGCTCGGCCAGCTTCAGCGACGCCGACGGGTCCTTCTCCGACGGCTTCAGCACGAAGGTGTTGCCGGTCGCGATCGCGATCGGGAACATCCACATCGGAACCATCGCCGGGAAGTTGAACGGCGTGATGCCGGCCACCACGCCCAGCGGCTGACGGATCGACGACACGTCCACCCGCGAGGCCACCTCGGTGGACAGCTCACCCTTCAGCTGCACCGTGATCCCGCACGCCAGGTCCACGATCTCCAGACCGCGCGCGACCTCACCCAGCGCGTCCGAGTGCACCTTGCCGTGCTCGGCGGTGATCAGCTCCGCGATCTCGTCCCGGTGCGCGTCCAGCAGCGCCCGGAACTTGAACAGGATCGTGGTCCGCTTGGCGAGGGACGAGGTGCCCCAGGTGGCGTACGCGTCCTTCGCGGCGGCGACCGCGGCGTCGACCTCGTCGACGGAGGCGAAGGGGACCCGCTTCTCCTGGTTGCCCGTGGCTGGGTCGTGGACGGCGCCGTGGCGCTCGGACGAGCCCTCGCGGGGCTTGCCGTTGATCCAGTGGTGAAGGTTCTTCATCGGGTGCGGGTTTCCTTTCGGACGGCCGGACTCAGGCGTGGTCGCGGTGGCTGTCGGAGGCGGTGCGGAGAGGCAGACGGCCGGCCGTCCCAGGTCCCAGGAACTTGCCGAAGCCCTCGGCCCTTTCCAGAGGCATCCCGGCCTGAAGGGGATATGTGCCGACGCCCGCCCGACCCATGGTTATTACATCGAAAGAGGCGTTCATTCGCGGATCTCGTGCATGCGGGCGCGCATCTCCCCGTCGCGATCAGGAAGGCGGGGGGAAAAGTCTGGGAAGCCCGGCCATTTCAGGTGTAGAGGTCACGGACAACCAGCGTCAAGCAATTGTTCTGACATCTTGCCTTGATGGGCAAATGATGTCATTACAAACGTTGACCTCACGGTGGCGTGACGGTTCTATCTCGTCATAAGCAACAGCCGTGTTAACGGCATGTGATCGGCGGCGTTCGGCCGGTCAGCCGCTTCTCCCTTTCCCCTGTAGCACAGTGAGGTGCCGGAAAGATGGACCGTTCATCCCACCCCCGCTCCCGCAGAATCGTCCCCGTCGTCGCGGTGGCGGCAGCCGCCGCACTGCTTGTGGCCGGATGCTCCAGCAGCTCCGGAGGAAAGCAGGCCGACGAGAGCGGGAACGACGTCTCGGCCGGCAAGGCCACCACTCCCCGCATGACGATCGCCATGATCACGCACGCGGCCCCTGGCGACACCTTCTGGGACACGATCCGCAAGGGCGCCCAGGCCGCCGCCGCCAAGGACAACGTCAACCTCGTCTACTCCAGCGACCCCAGCGGCCCCAACCAGTCGAACCTGGTCCAGAACGCCATCGACCAGAAGGTCGACGGCATCGCCGTCACCCTCGCCAAGCCGGACGCCATGAAGGCCGTGGTCGCCCAGGCCGAGAAGGCCGGCATCCCCGTCGTCGGCTTCAACACCGGGGTGCAGGACTGGAAGGAGCAGGGCTTGCTCGAGTACTTCGGCCAGGACGAGAGCATCGCCGGCGAGGCGTTCGGCCGCAGGCTCAACGAAGCCGGCGCCAAGCACACTGTCTGCGTGATCATGGAACAGGGTCAGGTCGCCCTGGAGGCCCGCTGCGCCGGTGTGAAGAAGACCTTCAAGGGCAAGACCGACATCCTCTACGTCAACGGCACCGACATGCCGTCCGTGAAGTCGACGATCACCGCCAAGCTCAAGACGGACTCCTCGATCGACTACGTCACCACGCTCGGCGCCCCGTTCGCGATGACCGCCATCCAGTCCATCGCCGACGCCGGCACCAAGACCAAGCTCGCCACGTTCGACCTCAACAAGGACGCGGTCGGCGCCATCAGGTCCGGCAAGATCCAGTGGGCCATCGACCAGCAGCCCTACCTCCAGGGCTACCTGTCGGTCGACTCCCTGTGGCTCTACAAGACGAACGGCAACTACAGCGGCGGCGGCGAGGCGCCCGTGCTGACCGGCCCGGCCTTCGTCGACAAGACCAACGTCGAGAAGGTCGCCCAGTTCGCCGCGAAGGGCACCCGGTGATGACCATGACCCAGACCACGGCTCCGGCGACGGGCTCCCCGTCGCCGGCTCCGCCGGCGCACCAGCAGGACGGGCGCACCGCACAGCGCCCCCTCGCGATCCGGCTCCTGGCCCGCCCCGAGGTAGGTGTCTTCCTGGGTGCCGTCGCGGTGTACGTGTTCTTCCTGATCGCGGCGCCGCCGGTGCGTGACGGCAGTTCGATGGCCAACATCCTGTATCAGTCGTCGACGATCGGGATCATGGCGCTGCCGGTGGCGCTGCTGATGATCGGCGGCGAGTTCGACCTGTCGGCCGGTGTCGCCGTCATCACCTCGGCACTCACCGCGTCCATGCTCAGCTACCAACTCACCATGAACGTCTGGGTGGGCGTGGTCGTCGCGCTCCTGGTGTCGCTGGCGGTCGGCTTCCTCAACGGCTGGATGGTCGTGAAGACCGGGCTGCCGAGCTTCCTGATCACCCTGGGCAGTTTTCTGATCCTGCAGGGTGTGAACCTCGCCGTGACCAAGCTGGTCACCACCAACGTGGCCACCGACGACATCAGCGACATGGACGGCTTCGGTCAGGCGAGGAAGGTCTTCGCCTCGTCCTTCGACGTCGGCGGCGTCCAGGTGAAGATCACCATCGTGTACTGGCTGGTCTTCGCGGCGATCGCGACCTGGGTTCTGCTGCGGACCAAGTACGGCAACTGGGTCTTCGCGGTGGGCGGGAACAAGGAGAGCGCGCGGGCGGTCGGCGTGCCCGTGACGTTCACGAAGATCTCGCTGTTCATGCTGGTCGGTTTCGGTGCCTGGTTCGTCGGGATGCACCAGCTGTTCACGTTCAATACCGTGCAGTCCGGCGAGGGTGTCGGGCAGGAGCTGATCTACATCTCGGCGGCGGTCATCGGCGGCTGTCTGCTGACCGGTGGCGCCGGCTCGGCGATCGGCCCGGTCTTCGGGGCGTTCATGTTCGGGATGGTGCAGCAGGGCATCGTCTACGCGGGCTGGAACCCCGACTGGTTCAAGGCCTTCCTCGGCGTCATGCTCCTCGGCGCCGTCCTGATCAATCTGTGGGTCCAGCGCACGGCCACCCGGAGGTGAACGGAATGACAAGCACCAACGCAAGCGGCGCGCACGGGGCCATCCTCGAGGAGCGCGCGCCCACGACGGACACCGCCCTCGTCGAACTGCGCGAGGCGGGCAAGTCCTACGGCAACATCCGCGCCCTGCACGGCATCGACCTGAAGGTGCACCCCGGCCAGGTGACCTGTGTCCTGGGTGACAACGGCGCCGGCAAGTCCACGCTGATCAAGATCGTCTCGGGGCTGCACCAGCACACCGAGGGCGAGTTCCTCGTCGACGGCCACCCCGTGCGCTTCTCCACCCCGCGCGAGGCCCTCGACAAGGGCATCGCCACCGTCTACCAGGACCTCGCCACCGTGCCCCTGATGCCGGTGTGGCGCAACTTCTTCCTCGGCTCCGAACTCACCAAGGGCCCCTGGCCCGTGCGCCGTCTCGACATCGAGAAGATGAAACAGACCGCCGACGACGAACTGCGCCACATGGGCATCGTCCTCGACGACCTCGAACAGCCCATCGGCACCCTCTCCGGCGGCCAGCGCCAGTGCGTCGCCATCGCCCGCGCCGTCCACTTCGGCGCCCGCGTCCTCATCCTCGACGAGCCCACCGCCGCCCTCGGCGTCAAACAGTCCGGCGTGGTGCTGAAGTACATCGCCGCCGCCCGCGACCGCGGCCTCGGCGTCATCTTCATCACCCACAACCCCCACCACGCCTACATGGTCGGCGACCACTTCAGCGTCCTGCGCCTCGGCACCATGGAACTCAGCGCCGAACGCAATCGGATCACGCTGGAGGAGCTGACCAACCACATGGCCGGGGGCGCCGAACTCGCGGCTCTCAAGCACGAGTTGGCCCAGGTTCGCGGCGTGGACGTCGAGGAGCTCCCCGAGGAGGCCGACCTACAGGTCGGCGCCCCCCAGCCCAACGACTGACCCTCACCAGCACGGGAGACACCACGAACATGCCACCTCAGCAAGCACTGGGTGTTGCCGTCGTCGGGACCGGCAAGATGGGCGCGGACCATGTGCGCAGACTGCACGACGTCATCAGCGGGGCACGCGTGAGCGCTGTCGTCGACATCGAGGCGGAGCGCGCCAAGACGCTCGCGAACGCCATCAAGGGCTGCACGGCGTACACCGAACCCGCGGCGGCCATGGCGTCCCAGGACGTGGACGCCGTACTCATCGCTTCCCCGGGGCCGGCCCACGAGGCCGCCCTGCTCGAAGCCCTCGGCCGTGACCTGCCGGTACTGTGCGAGAAGCCGCTCACCCCCGACGCCGCCGCCGCGCTTCGCGTCCTGGAGGCGGAGCAGCGGCTCGGGCACCGGCGTATCCAGGTCGGCTTCATGCGACGCTACGACACCGATTACCTGAAGCTGAAGCGGCTCCTCGACGGCGGGGAGCTGGGCAGGGCACTGATGCTGCACCATCGGCATCGGAACCTGTCCATGCCGCCGTGGTTCACCGAAGAGATGCTCATCAACGACTCGGTGGTCCACGAGATGGATGTGACGCGCTGGCTCCTCGATCAGGAGATCACGGCGGTCACCGTGCACAAGCCGGCCCCGACCTCGCACGCTCCGGCCGGTATGAACGACCCTCAGTTCATCCTCTTCGAAACCGAGTCGGGCGCCCTGGCCGACGTCGAAATCTTCGGCCACTGCGGCTACGGCTACCAGGTGCACGCCGAAGCGGTCTGTGAGCGGGGCACCGTGCGCATCGGTGACGAGCACGGGCCGCGGACAAGCGCCGACGGCCGCTGGGGCGGACGTATCACGCCGGACTACGTCGAGCGGTTCGAGGACGCCTACGACCGTGAAGTGCAGGGCTGGGTGGATGCCACGCGGCGCGGGGAGGTCACCGGCCCCGGCGTCTGGGACGGTTACGCGGCCGCGGCCGTGTGCGAGGCCGGCGTGCTGTCCCAGCGGGAGGGAGGGCGCGTCGAGGTCGAGATGATCGAACGGCCGGCCTTGTACCGGTAGTCCGTGGACACAACGGGAGTGGGCGGTACCGGTCCGGTACCGCCCACTCCCCTTCTTCATGCCCGTTCGCTCTTTGTCACGCAGGGGTTGGCAGGACCGTACGCGGCCGGACCGGGAACCCGGCCGCCCGGTAGCAGGTGTCGATGAGCCGCATGGTGGTCAACGCGTCGTCGGCGTCGAGCGCCAGCGGTGCGCCGTGCCGCAGGTGGGCGGCGAAGGCCTCCAACTGGTAGGTGTACGAGGACCGGCGGCCGAGCTCCTCGGTGCGCTCACCGGCGGCCGTACGCACGACGACCCGGTCGTCCAGGTGCGGCTGGACGAAGTTCACCACCGTGGCTTCGCCGCGCGAGCCCACGACGCGGCAGCTCATCTGCCAGGTGTCGTGGGCCATGTGGCAGCGGGCGCTGCCCGTGGCACCACCCGGGAACTCCAGATCGGCGTCCAGCCACTCGTCGACCCCCGGAGCGCCGGCCTTCTCACCACCGCGCGCGGCGACGACCCGGAGCGGCCCGCCCGCCCAGGGCGCGAGCATGCGCTGGGCGTGCAGGCTGTAGCACCCGAGGTCCATCAGCGCGCCGCCCGCCAGCGGGAGCGACCACCGTAGGTCGCTGTCCGGCGGGGCGGGCATGGCAACCATGGTCTCCACGTGCCGGAGTTCGCCCAGCGTTCCGCTGTCCAGCAGCTCGTGCAGGCGCAGGGTGACCGGGTGGAACAGGTAGTGGAAGCCCTCCATGAACACCGTGCCCGCCTTGGCGGCGGCGTCGTGGACCTCGGCCGCCTCCCCCGCGTTGCTCGAGGACGGCTTCTCGGTCAGGACGTGTTTGCCGGCCTGGAGGGCGGCCAGGTTCCACGGCCCGTGCAGGCTGTTGGCCAGCGGGTTGTAGACGACCTCGATCTCCGGGTCGGCGACAAGGTCGGCGTAGGAGCCGACCACCCGTTCCACACCGTGCGTGGCGGCGAAGCCCTCGGCCCGGTCCCGGTCGCGGGCCGCCACCGCAACGAGGCGGTGGCCGCCGGCACGGGCCGGCCCGACGATGGACAGCTCGGCGATCCGGGCCGCGCCCAGGACGCCGATCCGCAGGGGCTCGTCCGTCATCCCTTACGCACCTCGTCGAGTCGTACGGGCCGGTGCTCATGGAGGGACAGGGTGCACGCCTCGGCGATCCAGCTCGCCTCGATGGCGTCCGCGACCGTGCACGGGGAGGTACGGGTGCCCGCGACGACCTCGGTGAACGCGGTGAGTTCGGCACGGTAGGCGGCGGTGAAGCGGTCCATGAAGAAGTCGTGCGGGGTACCGGCCGGGAAGGTCGCCCCGGGCTCCACCGAACGCAGCGGCAGCTTGTCCTCCAGACCGACCGCGATGCTGTCCTTCATGCCGTGCAGTTCCAGGCGTACGTCGTAACCGCGGGCGTTGTGGCGGGAGTTGGAAATGACGGCGATGGCCCCGTCGTCGAGGGTGAGCAGCGTGGACGCCGTGTCGACGTCGCCCGCCTCACGGATATGGTCCGCGCCGCGGTTGCCGCCGGTCGCGTACACCTCGACCACCTCGCGGCCGGTCACCCAGCGCACGATGTCGAAGTCGTGCACGGAGCAGTCGCGGAAGATGCCGCCGGAGACGGCCACGTAGGCGGGTGGCGGCGGTGCGGGGTCGAGGGTGGTGGACCGTACGGTGTGCAGGTCGCCGAGTTCACCACTCACCACCGCCTTGCGCGCGGCCACGCAGCCCGCGTCGAAGCGCCTGTTGTAGCCGATGTGCACCTCGACGCCGCTGCCCTCCACCGCACGCAGCACCTCCAGACTCTCCTCGACGCCGCGGGCAACGGGCTTCTCGCAGAAGACGGGGATGCCCGCCTTCACGGCGGCGAGGATGAGCCGGGGGTGCGCGTCCGTCGCGGCGGCGACCACGACGCCGTCGACTCCGGCGGCGAGCACCGCTTCGGGGGACTCCACCGCGGTGGCCCCGAACCGTTCGGTGGCCGTGGCGACGGCCGCGGCCACCGGGTCGGTGACCACGAGGGAGTCCACCGCTTCCAGCCCGGACAGTGTCTCCGTGTGGAAGCTGCCGATCCGGCCCAGCCCCATGATGCCTATACGCATGCTCTTGCTCCTTCAGCCCGAGGGCGGTTCAGTCCTGGCCGCCGAAGACGTTCTGGTCCCAGTCGATGACCGAGCCGGTCACCACTCCGCTGCGGTCGGAGAGCAGGAAGACGACGAAGTCGGCGATCTCGTCCACCTGCCCGAGCTTGCCCATCGGCTGCGACCGGGCGGCCTTCTCCCGCCAGTCGTCGCCCGCGTCGTGGAAGGCGCGCTGGGTGGCGTCCTCGCCCTCGGTGTCCGTCCAGCCGATGTTGAGGCCGTTGATCCGGATGCGGTCCCAGCGGTGCGCGTGGGCGGCGTTGCGCGTCAGGCCTGCCAGACCGGCCTTGGCCGCCGAGTACGGCGCCAGGTGGGGCGGACCGCCGTGCGCGCAGTTGGAGATGATGTTGACGATGGTGCCCGGCGCCTTGCGGGCCGTCATGTCGGCCACCGCGGCCTGCATCGCGAAGAACGGCGCGCGCAGATTGATCGCCATGTGCTGGTCGAACAGTTCCGGTGTGGTGTCGAGGAGCGAACCGCGCGATGTCAGCCCCGCCGCGTTGACCAGGCAGTCGACGCGCCCATGGGCATCGACTGCCTGGACGGCGCTGTCGCGCGCCTGCGCCGGATCGGAGAGGTCCGTCCGCACGAAGCGCGCACCCGTGTCCGCGGCGAGCTTCTCGCCCACGTCGGCCCGGCGGCCGGTGAAGACGACGTTCGCGCCTTCCCGCACGGCTGCCCGTACGATGGCCGCGCCGACGCCCTGGCTGCCGCCGTTGACGAGGACGACCAGGTCTTCGAGCAGAGGGGTCTCAAGCAGTCCCATGAGTGCTGTGTCCTTTTCAGCTTCGGCGGCGCTTGGCGGCGGCCTGCAGTTCCTGGCTCAGCCGTTGCGGGGCCCAGCCCTCGACGACGGCCTGCCGGAGGATGTCGGCCTGGGAGGGCGGGGCGAGACCGTCGACCGGCGGGTCGAGGTCGAGGTCGGTGGGGAAGGGATAGCCCTCGGCGGTGGCCGCGACCACGCGGCGCAGCCAGTCCTGCGACACGCCCTCGGCCTTACGGCGCAGCAGCACCGGGAACAGCGCGTTCGCCATCGCCTCGCGGTCCACCGTCTCCATGGCGCGGCCGAAGGCGGAGGAGATCTGCAGCAGGTTGGCCATGCGCCTGATGTCGGCCGAACGGTTGTGGCCGGCGGCGTGGAAGAGCGCCGGGTTGAAGAAGACCGCGTCGCCCTTCTCCAGCGGGAGTTGGACGTGATGGGCGTCGAAGTACTCGACGAACCGCGGCAGTCGCCAAGCGAGATAGCCGGGCTCGAACTTCTGCGAGTGCGGCAGGTACAGCGTCGGGCCGGACTCGACGGGCATGTCGCAGTGTGCCACCGCGCCCTGGAGGGTCAGGACAGGCGAGAGGCGGTGGACGTGCGCCGGGTAGGCGGCGGCGCGCTCCTGGGAGAGGAAGCCGAGGTGGTAGTCGCGGTGCACGCTCTGCGCCGCGCCCCCCGGGTTGACCACGTTGACCTGGGAGGTCACCTGGTAGGCGGGGCCGAGCCAGGCCTCGGCGATCAGCTCCAGGATGTCGTTGGCGTAGTAGTCGGCGAACACCTCCGGCGCCCGTACAGCCACCTTGTCCAGGGCGTTCCAGACGCGGTCGTTCGCGCCGGGCTCGGCAAAGTGGTCGCCGCGGGCCGCACCGACGGCGCGCTCCTCCTCGATCAGCGCATGGAAGGCTTCGGATGCCGCGTCCACGACGGCCGCGTCGGTGAAGGCACGTTTGAGGACCACGATGCCGGGCCCGTCGAGCAGGGCCCGTGTCAATTCGTCCTGAATGCTCCTACGGCCCCGCAGGGTGGACGACAGGGAGCGCAGCCGTGCGCTGTCGTAGAGCGGGACGTTGTGCTCCACCCGCTCGACCGAGGGGTGATCGGCGACGTCGGTGCGCTGCTCCACCAGTGAGCGGAACACGTCGAGATCGCAGTCCGCCTCGGTCAGCCGAGTCCGCGCTCCCGCGGCTCTGGGAGACATCCGGGTCCTTTCGCAGTCCGTGCATTTCTGCCAGTCTTGAGAACCCGAACACATCATTCAATGCTTATCGGTACATCAAAACTCCATCATCAGCCTTGGGATCAGTCATGCGACACCCCTACCCGATCAGGGAAATCGCTCGTCAGGCCGGACTGAGCACGGCCACCGTCGACCGCGTCCTCAACGACCGGGGCAACGTGACGGAGAGCACCATCAGGGAGGTGCACGAAGCCATCAAGGACCTGGACCGCCAGCAGAGCCAGGTCCGGCTCGGCGGCCGCACCTTCATGATCGACATCGTGATGCAGACCCCGGAGCGGTTCTCCACCGCGGTACGGGACGCGCTCGAGGCCGAGCTGCCCTCCCTGCATCCCGCTCTCGTGCGCTCGCGTTTCCACTTCCGGCAGTCCTGCCCTCCCGAGGAACTGATCGGAACCCTGGACAAGATCGCCAAGCGTGGCACGCAGGGCGTGATCCTCAAGGCTCCCGACGAGCCGCAGATCGCCGCCGCGGTCGGCCGGCTCGTCGCGGCCGGCATTCCCGTCGTCACCCTGGTGACCGACCTGCCCCACAGTGCCCGCCTGGCGTACGTCGGCATCGACAACCGCGCGGCCGGCGCCACCGCCGCCTACCTCCTCGGACAGTGGCTGGGCAAGCGGCCCGGCAACGTGCTCACCACCATCAGCCGGGGCTCCTTCCGCGGCGAGGAGGAACGCGAGATGGGCTTCCGCAGCGCCATGCGCCTCGCCGACCCCAGGCGATCCCTGGTGGAGGTCACCGACAGCGACGGCCTCGACGCCACCCAGCACGATCTCGTCCTGGAGGCGCTCAAGCGGGACGAGAACATCATCGCCGTCTACTCCGCCGGCGGGGGCAACCTCGCCACCCTCGACGCCTTCGACGCCCTCGGGCGGGAGTGCGAGGTGTTCATCGCGCACGACCTCGACCACGACAACACCCGCCTGCTGCGCGAGCGCCGCCTGTCCGCGGTCCTCCACCACGACCTGCGCCAGGACATGCGCCGCGCCTGCCAGATCATCATGCGCGCCCACAGGGCACTCCCCGACGACGGCCCCGCCCTGCCCTCGGCGATCCAGGTGGTCACCCCGTTCAACATGCCCCCGGGCGCCCCGAGCGTGCCGCTCGTCGACTGAGGTCGCGGGTCAGTCGCGCAGTGAGTGCAGCATGGCGCCGATCTTCGCCGCCACCGTCTCGGCCGAGCCCTGGGCGTACCGGGAGTCCATCGCCTCGTACGTGATCCGGGCGTAGCTCTGCGCCTCGGCCATGTTCTTCGCGCCGCCTTCGAGCATCGACATGACGGCGGTGTGCGGGAACGGCGAATGCTTCTTGATGGCGAGCGCGGTGTCGGTGGACAGCTCCGGTTCCACCCCCACGAACGCGCCGTTCCCGACCTGGAGGATCCAGACCGGTACGTCGGCTGTGCCGTTCGCGGTGAAGTCGTACGTCTTCGTCGGCCCCGTCGGATGCCCTTCCGCCACCGTGCCGACCGTGACGGAGTCGGTGAGCAGACGCAGTGCCGAGCCCGCACTGCCGCCGGAGGTCTTGATGGTCTCGCTGACCCGGACGGCCTCGGTGCCCAGCCGCTCGCCCTGCACCGTGAGAAGCAGCCAGCCGGCGTCCCGGGCGTCGATCTGGGACCACTTCCTGTCCTTGTCGATGGCGTACCGTTTCGACCGGAACGCCGGTGACTGGTCCCCGCAGGAGCCGACCAGGAAGAATCCGACGGCGTCGCCGCCGTACTGCTTCTCCACATGCTGAACGGCCGCGCCCGCCAGGTCGGCCGTGATCGGCAGGTCGCCGCTCGCCATGATCGACTCCATCATGACCGAGGACTGGACGCTGTAGTCGATGAGCACGGCGATCGGGTCGCCGTCCAGGTCGTCGAGGCGGGTGACCCCCCCGCTCTTGTCGGACGAGCCCGCCTCTCCGGTGCCGAGCCACCAGCCGTCGGCGGTGCGGACGTCCCGGTTGACGTTGACGTCACAGACGCCGGTGCCGAAACCGACCCGGGCGGGCTTGAGTCCCTTGACCGCCGCGGCGATCGCGGCCGAGGTGGCCCGGGTGATCTGCTGGACGTACCGGGCTGCCGCGGCCGATGCCGTGGTCGCCTGTACGTGCGGGGCGGAGAACGTGTGCGTCACGGTCACGACGATGTCGGCCGTCGCCACGCCCGAGGCCCTGGCAATGGTCGTCCTCATCGCGGCGATCGCTTCCGCACTGATCGAGGTCAGGTCGAGGACGGCGAGGGCTACGCGGCGCGAGCCGTTGTCCAGCAGGAGGATCCGCACGTAGAGGTCGTCGTGGACCGTGGTGAAACCGTCGAGCGGCAGGAGTGACGACGGTATGTCGATCGCGGCCCGGCCGGCCCCGGCCTTCAGCCCCGTGCTCGTGGCGGCGTCCGCCGTCGTGGCACCGGCCAGGGACGTCGCGGCTGCCGCCACCGCGATCGAGCCGCCCAGGAATGCTCGCCGACGAAGCGGATCACCGAGCCGAGTGTCCTGTTTCACATTGTCGGGAACCATGTGATTCTCCTTCATAATCAAGCGGCAGAGACAGAATTCAGTGAATTTCCGTCATCGGCATAGCGAGAGAACATGCCTGTCCAGGACCCAAGGGCGGTGCCAGCGCAGAGGATTGACGGATCGTGAGGCGCCAGGATCGTCACACCGGAAATTCAGGGTCGTCAACAATTCCGGAGCGTTATCTTTGGTTGCACTCCGCGAATCCATGGACGCCACCAGGGAACATTTGCCCGACCTGTGAAAAAGGGGTCGCTTTCTCGAACCGCTTCACAGCTTGAGGCGGAACGGTGGCACTCGGCAGCCCTGACACTCACTCTCGGAGGAGCTCACCTTCATGGACAGGCGTACCTTCATCGCCGGATCTGCGACTGCGACAGCCGGCACCCTGGCGGTGTTCGGCGGCGCGACCCCCAGCTCAGCCGACGATGACGACAGCGCGGGCCGGGCCGGCTCGGAGGGTGATCGCGTGCGGAGCGTCACCGCCATCACCCAGGTCTTCGGCGACGGGCAGAAGCTGGTTGCCGTGGCGGTCGAGTACGACAGCGTCATCGACGGCTCGATGCTGTCGACGTCGACGTTCGCGGTCGCCGACCGCACCGTGACCAAGGTCTACGCAAACCGCACGGCAGACCTGGCGCAACAGGGCAGGAACGGCCGCCACGTCATCGTGGAGCTGTCGCCGGATGACACGGCGGCGGCCCTGTGGGTGACGGGGCAGGGCTCCGGCACCCCTCCCGTCGCCGGCTCGGACAGCGGCTCGGGCGATGCCGGCGGAAGCCCCGGCGAAGGCGGCCCGGGAGTCGGCGACACCACGCCGGGCGGAACCATCGTCGCGGCCGAGGCCACGCTGATCCAGACGGGCACCGTCACCACGGCCCACGGCATCCACTACCCAGCGGACGGCACGGCCCGCACCGCCGACGCGGTGGTGAACCTGATCGTCGACGACTTCCGGCAGCTCTCGTTCAGCGACCCGGCCACCGGGCAGACCCTGCGGTACAACCTGTTCGTCCCCAAGAACTACGACCACCGCAAGAGCTACCCGATGGTGCTGTTCATGCACGACGCGAGCGTGGTCAACGTTGCGACCGAAGGCCCCCTGGTGCAGGGGCTCGGCGCCGTGTGCTGGGCGAGCCCGGAGGACCAGGCCCGGCACGAGTCCTTCGTCCTGGCCCCCGAATACGGATCCGTGGTGATCGACGACAACTACGAACCGTCGACGCTGTTCGAGGCCACCGCCAACCTCGTCCGCTCGGTGACGCATCAGTACAGCATCGACCGGAACCGGCTCTACACGACCGGGCAGTCGATGGGCGCGATGATGTCGCTGGGTCTGAACATCAGCTACCCCGACCTGTTCGCGGCCTCGTTCATCGTCGCCGGCCAGTGGCCGCAGACCCAGGCCGCGCCACTGGCCCGCGAGAAGCTGTGGATCCTCGTCTCCACGGACGACACCAAGGCGTACCCCGGCGAGCAGGCCATCACCGAGGTCATCCAGGACCAGGGCACACAGGTCAGCACCGCCCTGTGGGACGGCCGGTCCACAGCCGCGGAATTCGCGGCAGACGTCCGGAGCATGAAGTCACAGAGGACCCCGGTGAACTTCGCCGCCTTCAAGACCGGCACCGTCGTGCCGTCCGGGTCCACCACCAGCGCGCACATGGCCACCTGGCAGATCGCCTACACCATCCCAGGCATCCGGGACTGGATCATGCGCCAGTCTCTGTAGGCGCGCCGACCCGCTCCGGACGCCGTCACCCCGCCTCCCGCCTTTCCGGGTGTAAGTAGTTGCGGTACAGAAAGTGGTTCAACCACACGGTGACGTGGCTGCGGAAGCTCTTCACCGGCGGCGTACGCAGCCGCTCCAGCTCCGAGACCCGCTTGCCCTCCGGCACCACCAGCAGTCCGGCCAGCGCCGGCGCGAGCGTGGGATCGGCTCGGTGCGCGGCAGCAGCACCCGGGCAGTTCGGTGGGTTGCCCCGGCTGCCGGTGGGCATGAACTGGCCGTCCGCCGGCAACAGTCCGTTGCCGTTCATCTACTCCGTCGATTGCGGGGCACTGCCGAGAGTCGACGGCTTCGACCGGTCGGCAGACGGGACGCTGCTCTTCTTCCTGGACCACGAGGAGGATCATCTGGACGATACCGGGAGGTACGCGCGAGTCGTGTATGTACAGGACGGCGCCGATACCGCGGTCGCGGAACCCCCCACTCCGAGTTCACCGGCATACTGTCTGGTTGTGGTCCTGGCATCGCGCAGTACGCCCCCAGCCCCACCCCGGGACGGCCCGTAGTTCCGGTGCGTTTGTGCTGTTCGTACGGTTCCGGCCCACCGCGGCCGGGCGGTCTTCTACGATCCGGTGCATGGATCCTGAGCTGCTGGAACGGATCACCGCGCGGCGCGCGGAACTGGACGAACTCGAAGAACGGCTGGCCAAGCAACTGGCGGATGCGCGGGCCGAGCGAGACGAGCTCGCCGTCGCCGAACGGGTCCTTGAGAGGGTGAGCGAACAGCTCGCCGACGAACGCACCTCGGCCGCGCCGACGCTCCGGCGTTTCCCCTCCGACCACGATCACCCGTTCGAAAGCGGTGGCGTCCTGGTGACCGTTTCTTGCCCACGCCTTGCCGACAGCTTGGCATGAGAACAAGGGCATGCGGGGCAGGCGGGAAGGTATGACAAGGAAAAATTCGCACGGCACACAGGGCACCGCTCTTCTGTCTGATCCTCTGCGCAACAAGGGGACCGCGTTCAGTGTGACGGAGCGAGCGGAATTCGGCCTTGACGGGTTGCTGCCGTCCGCGGTGGAGACCTTGGACGACCAAGCCGATCGCGCGTACGCAGCGTTCGTCGGCTACGACAAGCCGTTGAACCGGCACATCTACCTGCGCCAGCTCCAGGACACCAACGAGGTGCTGTTCTATCGGCTGGTCACCCGCCACCTGGAGGAGATGCTGCCCGTCGTCTACACCCCGACGGTCGGCGACGCATGCCGCCGCTTCAGCGAGATCTACCGCCGCCCACGGGGACTGTTCCTGCCCTACGAGGACCGGCACCGCTTCCGGGAGATCCTGCGCAACCGCCCGCACAACGACGTGGACGTCATCGTCGTCACGGACGGCCAGCGCATTCTGGGCCTGGGCGACCAGGGGGTCGGCGGCATGGGCATCCCGATCGGCAAGCTGAGCCTCTACACGGCGATCGGAGGCATCCACCCCGCTCGCACGCTGCCGATCCTGCTGGACGCCGGGACGGACAACGAGGAACTGCTCCACAACCCGCACTACCTGGGCCGCCGCGAGCGTCGGGTGACCGGGGCCGAGTACGACGAGTTGGTGGAGGCGCTGGTCGCGGCCGTGGAGGCCGAGATGCCGGGGACCTTGTTGCAGTGGGAGGACTTCGCCACGGCACACGCCCGGCGCATTCTTACCCGCTACCAGGGCCGGCTGCTGACCTTCAACGACGATATCCAGGGCACCGCGGCCGTCGCGCTCGGCGCATTGACCACGGCCGTGCGGGTGACGCGGAGCCGGCTCGCCGACCAGCGGATCGTGATCCTCGGCGCGGGCTCCGCCGCGGTCGGCGTGGCCGACATGATCCGCAGCGCTCTGGTCGACGACGGCATGCCGCGCGCGGAGGCCGCCTCCCGATTCTGGTTCGTGGATGTCGATGGGCTGCTGACCGGCTCCCGTGACGGCTTGACCGACGAGCAGCGGGTCTACGCCCGCGACGACGAGCAGGAGCCGTACAGCCTGGCCGAGGTGGTGGACCGGGTCGAGCCGACCGTGCTGATCGGGCTCTCCACTGCGCACGGCGCCTTCACCGAGGAGATTGTGCGGCGGATGGCGGCCTCCTGCGAGCGCCCGGTGATCTTCCCGCTGTCCAACCCGACCTCCCATGCCGAGGCCGACCCCGCCGATCTCGTGCGCTGGACGGACGGCAAGGTTCTGGTCGCCACGGGTTCCCCGTTCCCGCCGGTGACGGTCGACGGCCGCGAGGTGCCGGTCGCCCAGGCGAACAACGTGTACGTGTTCCCCGCCATCGGCCTGGCGGTCACCGCAAGCCGGGCCACCCGCGTCACGGACCGCATGATGGTGGCCGCCGCCCGCGCGGTCGGTGACTGCGCCGCCCGGTTCGCCCCCCAGGACAGTGAGGCGTCCGCGCCCCTGCTGCCGCCGCTGCGGGAGATGCGGGACGCTGCCCGGGAGATCGCGTTGGCCGCGGCGGCAGCGGCGATACAGGACGGCGTCGCCCCGAAGGCCACCCAGGAGGAACTGCGCACGGCTGTCGAGGCTGCCCAATGGAGCCCTGCGTACGCACAGTGACAGGCTGTGTGACACAGAGATCACATGGACCGTCGGCGGGCTCGTCGCCGTCCGCCATCGGCAAAGAGCTCGAGAGGCTGTCGCCAACCCTCACAGAACGGTGGCGGGACCGACGCTGAGGATGAATTGGGCCTGGCCCAGGAGCGTGCACGAGGCGCGCGAGGCGAACGGCGTACGACTGCGCATCCGGGGACACGTTGGCAGTGCAACCGAGCGGGCCCGACTCGCTGTTGTGGGACCCGAGCACGACCGCGGACCTGGTCACGGCCGCGACTCCCGGTTACGTGGCCTCCGTCATGCAGATGCTCCTTCCCGCCAAGTACATGATCGCGGTGGCACCGGAGGGCGAGGTCCCCGACAGAGTCCCCTCCTGGGCACAGTGGCAGGGGGCCGCGCAGACGTACTGGATCACGGACATCGCCATGCAGGGCGTGTATCCGGCCGAAACGACGTTGCAGAACCTCTGGGACAACGGCGTGCGGCAGGCCGACTTCTTCCGGTCCGGCGCCGGCTGGGGATTCCTCACATGGTTCTCCGACGCCGCCGGTTGGCCGTGCCTCACTTTCACCAACCTGACGAACGACTTGGTCCAACTGACAGCCTCGACCGATCAGGTGAGCTACCTTCAGAACGAGCTCCACATCGGGCCAGGCCAAAGCTGTGTGCTGTCCCCTCAGGAGTCGTGCAGCCTGCAGGTGACGGACTTCAACAACCCGCTGGTCCAGGTCGCCCAAATTCCGATAGCGGTTACTTTCGGTATGAAGCTCGAATTCGGTGCGCTGACCACGGTATCCGGCTATCAATTCACGACGCCGGTCGATGGCAGCCCGGCACGGATCGGTCTCATCCGGATCCCGGACACCCAGACCTGACCGCCGGCTGGGGCTCCGTGTGCGTGCTGGGCACGCGTTCAGCTCCCGGACCTCCTACCGAACACGCGCAGGGTGGCCAGCGGCGGTCTCGTCGGCGAGGGTGCCGTCTGCAGGCGCTGAGACGACCACAACCCTAAGAGCTCGTAACAGGATCTTCTGCGTCGCCCAGGCGACCCCGGCACGCGCCAGGCGATCGCGTATCCGCGCCCACTCCGGCGGACCCGCGCTCTCCTCGTCGTACCGAGCGTCGTGCTCCGTCACCGGATCAGCCATGCCGACCGACCGCGGTGATGAGTTTCCGCGCCTACACCCGTCACACCTACGGCGGGACACGACTAGGCGGAAGGATGACGTGATGAGTGCGGACACAGGGCTGGAGGAGTTGGGAGTGAGCGGGCTGGGCGAGGTCGATGAGCCGGCGTTCTCGGGGCTGGCCGAGCGGCACCGGCGGGAGCTGCACGTGCACTGCTACCGGATGCTCGGGTCGTTCGATGACGCCGAGGACACCGTGCAGGAAACGTTCCTCCGTGCCTGGCGGCGGCGGGAGACCTTCGAGGGACGGTCGACGTTCCGGGCCTGGCTGTACCGGATCGCCACCAACGCCTGCCTGGACCTGCTCGCCAAGCGCCGCCCGGAGCCCGCGACCGGCGGCGAGGTGCTGTGGCTGCAGCCCTACCCGGACCGGCTGCTCGACGAGCTGCCCGCGGACGACGCGAACGAGCCGGAGACCGTCACCGTCGCACGGGAGACGATCGAGCTGGCCTACCTGGTCGCAGTCCAGCACCTCGCGCCGCGCCCGCGGGCCGTGCTGATCCTGCGGGACGTGCTCGGCTGGCCGGCGAAGGACGTCGCGGAGCTCCTCGGGGACTCCGTCAACTCCGTGAACAGCGCGTTGCAGCGGGCCCGCGCCGGCCTGCGGGAGCGCCTGCCCTCCGAGCGGCAGGACTGGACCGGCGGCGAACAGGACGCCGGGACGCGCGAGCTGGCGCGCCGCTTCACCGACGCCACTGTGGCCACGGACATCCCGGCGCTCGCCGCACTGCTGCGGGACGACGTCCGCTGCTCGATGCCGCCCACGCCGGGCCTGTACGTCGGCCGCGACGCGGTGGTGAACGACTGGGTCGAGGACGGCTTCGAGGGCATGAAGGGCCTGCGCGCCGTCCTCACCTCCGTGAACCGGCAGCCCGCCATTGCCTTCTACATGTGGCGGAAGCGGGAGAACGCGTACCTGCCGCTGACCATCGACGTCCTGCGGATCACCGGTGGGGCGATCACAGAGATCGTCATCTTCCACGACGACCAGTTCCCGCGGCTCGGGCTGCCCGAGTGCCTGCCGGCGGACGGCACGGAGTAGTCCCGGTGAGGACGCTCGCGCTGCGCGGTGGCGCGCGTGTCGTGGTGGTCGCGGCGGAGTGGTCCGCCGCGTTCGGCGTCGTCACCCGCGGGCGGGTGCAGCTGGAGCTGCGCGACGGCGAGCCCGGGCCGGTCCTCGGACGCGACGCCGGGTTCTGGCTCCGCGGCACCGGCGTCCGCGCCCTGCGGAACCCCGGCCGTCGCACGGCGAGGTTGCGCATCGTCACCCCAGGGCCAGGACCGTCACATGCCAGTCACCCCCCGTACGCCGGTTACCGAATGATGGAGGAAAGCCATGAACAGCATGAATGACACCGGGGTCGTCGCAGGCCCGGCATCGGACCGGACCAGCCACACCCACCGACTCCGCGGGCTCGCCGGCACCGGCCTCGTTGCCACGCTCGCAGCGATGGTGGCCACCACCCTCGCCGCGGCGCTTACCCAGGCCGTTGGCGTCGACTTCGAGGTCCCCGACGGTGGCGAGACGATCCCGTTGTCCGGGTTCGCCGTGGTGACCGGCTTCTTCTCGGTCGTGGGCATCGTCATTGCCGTCGCTCTTCTTCGTTGGAGCGCTCGCCCCACGATGCGATTCGTGTGGACGGCAGTGTCGCTGACCGCGATCTCGTTGGTCCCGCCCCTCCTCTCCGGGGCAAACACCGCCACCACCACCGCCCTCCTCGGGCTACACCTCGTCCCTGCGACGGTGATGATCCCCGCCCTGGCGCGGAGCCTGCGCACCCGGACCGAGTGACTCGGGTGTGGGCGGCGGTCGCCCACGCCTCCAGGGCGCCTCCGGGGCCGCGCGCGGAGGCGCGGAGACCCCGCCGACGCGCAACACCTCCAGCCGCCCCGTCCCTTCCCGCTTCTCTTCTTTCTGTTCCTGGACCGGGTGTTGGGGTGTGCTGAGGGGGATGCTGGAGTGCCGACCACGCTGAAACTGCTGTGGTGACCTGCGGATATGCAGGCACGGAGTCAAGGGGCACGTGCCGATGTGGGCGGGGATATCGGCCTGGTCGGGGGCGGTGTTGTCGCACTGTGACCGTGGTCAGGCTCCGGTGGTCGCGGACAGGGATACGGCGTCGCCCGCTCGCACGGTCGGGGCTCCCCCCGCCCCGCGCGGCCTTCATGAGCGTGGCGCCGCGCCTGCGTGCGGCGCGATTCGGCCGGCTGCTCATCTGCCGTGCGCCGAGCCGTAGTTACCGGTGCGTAGAGTAGGACGGTTGCCTGAAGGTCATTTTGAGAAGGGATCATGGAGTGCGTCGGTTCCTTGGCGTGACGGTGGTGGTGGCGGGGATGGCTCTCGCCTTCTGGTTGGTCCTGGGGCCTTCGTCCGACTGGGAGGGTGCCGCGAAGTTCATGCACTTCGCCCTCCTGCTGTCCTGCTTCCTGGTGATCGGCGGCGGGGTGCGGCTGATCTTCCCCGACAAGTCCGCGGACGAGGTGGCGGAGAGCGCGGGGTGAGCAGCGCTCTGCGCGGGCGGGTCGCGTGCGGACGGCTCACCGCGGTCCGATGTCCGGAGCAGCGTGTACGCCGAACTCGCGGCGCAGGGCGGACAGCGCGGCAAGGTGTCCCGACATGCCGTGGACGCTCGGTCCGGGCGGCGTTGACACCGAGCACAGGTACACGCCTTGCAGCGGGGTGCGGTACGGATCGAAGCGGGGTACGGGACGCACGAGGGACTGCCAGAGGGTCATGGCTCCCCCGCCGATGTCTCCCCCCACGTAATTCGGGTTGTACGCCTCGTACTTGGCGCCGCTGATCCCCCGCCGGTGGATGACCGTGCCGGTGAATCCCGGCGCATAGCGCTCGATGCACGCCGTGACCTTCGCGGCAGGGTCGACGGCGTCACCGTGGGGACATGGGCATAGGCCCATACGGGACGTCGTCCGGCTCTGGCGCGGCCGGGGTCGGCCGCGGCCGGGTCGACCAGCAGGACGAACGACTCCTCGGGCCGGATGCCCCCGCCCAGCCCTACAACCCCACCCTGAACCTCGGCGACGGGGAGACGGCAACCTGACCGGGCGCTGATGCCTCATCGGTATGGCGAGTCCCGGAGCGCGCGCCCCGGTGTACCAACTGGGGTGTTCGGATGCGCGGTAGGGCGGTGGGGGTATTTGTACGTCTATTGAGCGCTGGTGGTTTGCGCCTTCCTCACCCCTGACACAGGGCCCACTATGAAGTGGAAGGCGGTGACCCTACCCGGGTGTCCTACCTGACCCAGACCACGCTCGCCCTGGACGAGACGACCCGCCTTCGATGGCTTCCCCCACCCCCCCTGCGCGTCGCGGTCATGGGCTGCGTCGTCAACGGCCCCGACGAATCCCGTGAAACCGACCTCGGTGTCTCCTCCGGCAACGGCAAGGACAGATCTTCGTCCGCGGGAAAACCGTCCGCACCGTCCCTGAACACCAGATCGTCGAAGCACTTCTGGAAGAAGCCCTCAACCTCGAACCTCCCACCCCAGCTGCCGAGGCCCACATGTCATGAGCCTGTCGCCCCCCGTGCCGTCCCCCGCCCCCGCGCCGCCGCCCGCGCTCGATCTGCACCGGCTGAAAGAGCCGGTCGAGCAGGTACTGAACAGTTTCCTGGGCCAGAAGGCGGCTTCCACGACAGACGAGGGCCGTCTGCCAAACCTGGCGGAGCCCTTGCAGGACTTCCTGGCCGCCGGAGGCAAACGCATCCGCCCTGTCCTGGCGATGGTCGGCTGGCACGCTGCCGGCGCCACCGGCAACCCCCGCACCGCCCACCACCTCGCGGCGTCGCTGGAACTGTTCCACGCCTTCGCCCTCATCCACGACGACGTCATGGACCGCTCCACAACCCGCCGTGGCCAACCCACCGTCCACTGCGCCCAGGCCGACCAGTATGAGCAGCGCCCGCCCGGCACCATGAGTGGACGCCTCGCAGGCACATCCGCAGACCGGTTCGGTGAGGGCGCCGCCATTCTCATCGGCGACCTGGCCCTGGTCTGGTCCGACGAACTGCTCCACGCGGGTCACCCCACCGCGGACCAGCTGGCACACGTGTTGCCGCTCCTGGACGAGATGCGCACCGAAGTCACCCTCGGGCAGTACCTCGACCTCGCCCACACTGGCTACGCCAGCCCGGATGTGGAGACCGCACTGACCGTCATCCGCTACAAGACCGCCAAGTACACCGTCGAGCGGCCTCTCCACCTGGGGGCGGCCCTCACTGGCGCGGACCAGACTCTGCTGGAAGCCCTGTCCGCGTACGCGATCCCGCTCGGGGAGGCCTTCCAGCTCCGCGACGACCTCCTCGGCGTCTTCGGCGATCCCGCCCTCACCGGCAAGCCTGCAATGGACGACCTGCGGGAGGGCAAGGCCACCGTCCTGATCGCCCTCACCCTGCAACGTGCCCGTCGGGCCCAGGCAGATCAGCTCCGGCTGTTCCTGGGCTGCCGCACCCTGACCGAAGACCAAGCTGATGCAGTCCGTCGAATCGTTGTCGCCACCGACGCCGACCGCACGGTCAACCACATGATCACCGAGAGGCACCGGAAGGCGCTGGCCGCATTGGACCGTGCGCCCGTCGATCCGGCGGCCGCCAATGCTTTGCGGCGTCTGGCCGACCAGGCCGTCAGGAGGACCGCATGAGCTCCCCGGCCTCTCAAAGCATCCCACGCAAGCGGGTGTTGCCGGCAGCCCCGCGGGGTTGGCCTGCGGAAGTGGACCGCGCCGTCCAGACAGCGAAAAGGGCTTTGGAGCCGTACGGGCCGCCCAGCTACGTGCGCCACGAGATCGTCCACAACAAGTACGTCGTCAAGTCCCCGGAGAAATAGGGCGCGATCGTCGTCGACGAGACGGAGGAGGTACCCGAGGGCAACATCGTCACCTTCTCCGCGCACGGCGTCGCCCCGGTCGTCCATCCGGAGGCCGAACGCGGCAAGCTCGCGACCATCGACGCGAGCTGCACCGCTGGTCACCAAGGTCCACAAGGAAGCCGTGCGCTGCGTCAAGGAGGACTACGACATCCTCCCGATCGACCACGAGGGGCACGAGGGGCACGAGGGGCACGAGGGGCACGAGGAAGTCATCGGCACCAGCAGTGAGGCCCGGAGCACATCACGCCGGTAGCCGCACCCGAGGACGGCGCCAATGCCGAGGTGCGCGCCCTGGACAGCACGCGAGGTCGAACTCGGCATCACCAACGGCCACGGCCAAACCTTCGTGCAAAGGAGAGTCATCGCCGCTGTCCCCGAAACTCAAATCGTCAGCATCGTCATCGACGAAGCGCTCCGCCTCACGACGACAGATGAAGGAGACCGCCGCGCATGAAGGCTTCACCGGACCCCATCGGGCCGCCCGCCCGTCCGACCTTGCTGCCCTATCCTCACGGTTGGTTCACGATCGCCTTCAGCCATGAGTTGAAGGCCGGCACAACACTTCGCCGAAGGCTGATGGGGGAAGACGTTGTCGCCTACCGGACGCGCAGCGGCCGACTCCGCGTGGTACGCCCCTACTGCCCCCATTTGGGGGCGCACCTAGGAGTTGGCGGCACAGTCGACGGCGAGAACCTCGTCTGCCCGTTCCACCATTTTACATTCGATCCCAAGGGGACCTGCGTACGCACGCCCTATGGAATGTCGCCACCCAAAGCCAATCTGCTCGTGCGAGAATCGCGTGAATCAGATGGGTTCATCTGGGTATGGCAGCACCCCGACGATTCCCCTCCGGGCTGGGAAATACCAACAGGTCTAGCGGAAGGATATTCCCGGCCAGTGTGCCGGACTTTCACCGCCAGCACCTATCCACAGGAGGTGATGGAAAACGCATTCGACGTCGGACATTTCGGCACCCTGCACGGATTTAGTAATTCCACGGGAGGTGAACCACAGTTTTCCGATCACCGATTCGTTAAAGAAATGGGCTTCAGTAAATCGTTCCCGACACTTGGGACCGTTCAAACGGAAATCGTCGTGGAAGGTCATGGTCTCGGATTCTTCTCATCCGTGATGAATATCCCAAAATTCCGAACGCGGATGCTGACACTCGGTGCTCCCACCGAAGTGGATCCAGGCCAGGTCCAGTTCAGGCTGGCCTTCTTCATGCAAGAACCGCAGACGGAAGGGATCTCATCACCACTCCGCAAAAAAGCGATACGGGCAGGGTCCGGAGTGCTCTCCAGGTTGCTGTTGCTGGGCCTGGCCGCCGGCTTCCATCGAGATGTGCACAAGGACATCTGGATCTGGGAGAGCAAAACCTACCGCGAGCACCCTCGTCTAGCCAGGGGAGAAGGGCAGATCATGACGTTCCGGCATTGGGCCGACCAGTTCTACGACACCAAATGACGATACACAGGGCCTGGCCGACGCCGTCGCCCTGATCGCGGCGGCCAGAGTCTGGCCTTGGCCCAAGCCGATGGACACCACCGCATCCGGGCCGACACGGAGAGCCGACGGGAGGCCCGAACCGCATGCGGCCTCCGAACTGGCCGCGCCGACCGGATCACCTGAGGAGATCCTTGATCCAATGACAGAACTTCAGTTCATCCTCAACCCCCTTCCCGACCTGCTGCCCTACAGGCCCCACCCAGATCGCGAACGCGTCGAAGACCTTTCCAATCAGTGGACGCGCCGATATTTGGGCCCCCTCATGACCAGGCCGGAAGCGCTGAACGAGTTCCTTGGCCAGCGTCTCGCCCTATGGCCAGGAATGTGCTACCCAGCGGCGCCTCCCGAGAGGTTGCTCAACATATGCAACTGGAATCAGTACTGGTTCTTCATGGATGACATGGCCGCCTACACCGAACACTTGGGCTCAGACCCTGTCGGCGCTCGGACGGCCTTCGACTCGCTACGGCAGATCACGCACGGCACTCATACCGCACGCCTCGCCGGGCACGAGAAGATATTCAGCGCCTTGTTCCAAGCCATCACATCGGATATGCCTGAACAACTTGCCGCCCGGTTCGTGGCTGATCTCGATGACATGCTGGACGGCTTCGAACGGGAGATCGAACTGCGCAGCGCCGGCTACGTAGACACCGACCACGTCGATCAGCTGATCGCGGCCAGATTGCAAGCATGCGGGATGCTGTGGTGTTTCGACTTGAGTGAATACGGTCTAGGCATCGACCTCTCCAACGACCTCGACCGCCATCCCGGCCTACGACGGATACGGGACCTGGCAGTCCGGCAGACCTGCCTGTTCGGCGAGATCTTCTCGTTCCGCAAAGAATATTTCAGCAGCGATGGCATGAACGCCATCGCTGCACTCATCGCCCAGAACGAACACAGCCTACAAGAGGCCGTCGACATTCTGCACGCCCGCGGATCCGCCGCCGAACACGAATTCGTCGCCGCCTGTGACGCCATCCGAAAAAGCGACCTCGGCCAACGACCAGAAATTCATGCCTACCTCGACGAAATCGGCCACCAGATCGCAGGCGTCACCCGATGGGAACTCCAGACCCCCCGCTATCATGGACCTGAATTTCAATGGGACGGCCGCCTCGCCGGCCATTGGAAACTCCTTCCCGGCGAAACTCTGGAGCTGGGCTGACGCCCTCGGGACGCAGGGCTTCGGCGTAGTCGCGGGTTGAGCGGGTGTCCTGATGTGGGGCCCGGACGTGGAGCAGGCACGACCTTCCAAGATCATGTGGGTGTCGAGTCCAGTGATCCCTGCGGAAGTCCGTGTCTGCCGTTGCATCTTCTCCGATCCCGCCCGTCCTTGACCACCTCCGTGATCAGCGTGACGCTGCTGAACATGAACTGCGCGGGCTGCTGGCCCGGTTGGCTGAGGTTCCTGATCCCCGCAAGGCGCGCGGCCTGCGACATGGCCTGGTGTACGTGCTGGCGCTGGCTGCCTGCGCTGTGCTGACCGGCGCAACCTCGCTGACGCTGACTCCGCGTCCCCCTGCATAATCTCGGCGTGGCTGCGATCGCCGTGCAGATGTGCCTCGTGTACGTGGTGAGCGGTCTGTACAAGGTGCAGGGAGAGGTGTGGCAGGACGGCACTGCGTTCTTCTACATCATGCGCGTTCCCGAGTTCGAGCTGCCGGGATGGTCCAGCCTGGTCTACGACAACGACGTCCTCGTCTTCCTCGGCACCTACAGCACCATTTTGTTCCTCGTGTACTTCCCGATGGGGACCTGGTGGCGAGGCTGCGCCCGTGGACGGCGGCGGCATCCATCGCCTTCCATGTGTCCATCGGCGTGTTCATGGGACTCACCGCGTTCGCCCTGACGATGGTCGCCTGCGACCTGATCTTCCTCTCGTCGGCCCTGGCCCGTGCACGCCGGACGGCACGCAGCACGCTGGACGCCGAAACAGCCCGGAGGCGTCCGGACCGTCACCGAGGGGGCGCGCCGGACAGCGACCGCACAGTCGATGCCCCGTTCCCCAGACAGCGAACTGACAGCCATGCGCACCGTTCCCACCTGCATCCTCGGCAGCGCCGACGAGAATCCGATTGTCACCGGCGCACACGACCCCGACAAATACGTGGAGGTCTGGTCCTTCACCAAGGTCATCACCGGAACTATCCTCCAACAACTGGCCGGACAAGGGGTGCTGACGCCTGACGACCCCGTCGAGCGATGGCTCGGCGCCCCGCCCGGAACCGGGATCACCCTGCGTCATCTGGCGGAGCACACCTCAGGTCTGCCCCGGCTTCCCCCTGGCACGTCCCGCCGCGACCCGTACCGGACGTTCACCGACGACCGGCTGCGCGAGCTGCTCGCCGGCCTCGCCCTGCTCGCCGTCGCCCCCGCGGGACAACACCAGGAGTACTCCAACCTCGGCTATGCCGTGCTCGGCGCGGCGCTGGCAGCGGCGAGCGGGCAGGAGTACGAGGAACTCGTCGCCGGACTCGTGTTGTCACCCCTAGGCCTGCCGCCGCACGCCATGAGCGCCACACCGCCGCAGCACAGCCGGCTGCTGCCGACCAGGTGGTTCGGCCGCACGGTGAAACCGTGGACCATGACCGGCGCAGTCCTGCCCGCCGGCGGCCTGTGGGCGACTCCCCGCACGCTGGCACGCGTGCTGACGGCTCTCGTGCTCGATCGTTCACTTGGAGAGCCGGGACTCGGATGGCAACGCACGGGGCCGCTGCCCGTGGTCTGGCACAACGGAGCGACAGGCACGGCATCCGTCTTCGCCGGCGCCGTCCCGGACGGGCGCTGGACCGTGGTCCACCGTCTGAGCGGTGACTTCGAGGTGACGGATCAAGCCGGCCTGGACTACCTGCGCACAGCACAGGCGCAGCCGAAGGAGTGAAACCGTCTTCGGTCACAGGAGCAGGCCGAGACCCAGGCCGCTGCCACAGGCGAGCACGACGGCACACCGTGGGTGGCGGCCGAGCACTGTCTGTTCCATCCGCAATGTGGCGGTCAGCCGACCGACCGCGGTGGGGTGGACGGTCACGATGCCCTCCCCGTGCGGGATCACGACTCCGCGCCGGTCGTGGCAGTGGCCTGCGGTGAGACGGCGCTGCCCGTCTTCTCGGTCGGGCAGCCGACCGAGAAGACGGGCAGCGTGCCGGTTTTTCTCCAGCCGGGAGAAAAACCGGAGGACATGTTCACCTCCGCGTCGTACCGGCCATTGGTGAAGGTATTGGAAGGTTTGCGGGCTCACGATGAAGAGGCCGTCGAATTGCTCGCGATCCCGCAGGAGCCGCAGAAAGACGTCGCACAGCCGTCCGTGAACATCGGCGCAGCGCCTGAGGACGGCGAGGAGGAATCACGGTTGCTGCTCCGTTTTGCCGCCCCCAGGGATCCGGTGATGGTCGCGGAGTGGGTGTCGTTCAACGTGATCGACACCGAACGCCAGGACTGGGCACGCGGCTACGCGGCGCTGCAGTGCTACGTCGAACGGGTCGGGAACGCTCGGGTGCCCTACGAACACCGGAAGGGCGCGACACCGCTCGGGCGGTCGCCCCCGCAACGCAGAAGAGTGGCGATACGGATACTCCGACGTCCCCACTGGACACATCCGCACGCTACTCGAGGTTGCAACTTGCAACCTCCGTCCCCGTGCTCGAAGGGAGTTGCAAGCTGCGTTGGCGCCGATCGACACACGCGTTCTAAAGCGCACTGTCAACGATCCGTTCGCTCCACAACACCTGCCCTGGTGGCAACGGCGCATCGAGGTTTGACCCCCGAGGCAATACCGGGGCGAGGCCAGAGATCGCTTCTAGGGTCCGTCTTCAAAGATCATCGTGTGGTGGATCATGGTGGGGTGATACGTCGCCATGAACTCACTGATCAGGAGTGGGAGTTACTCGCTCCGCTGATACCGCGGGCTGCGACGGGCCGGCCTCGGGTGTCGGACCGGCAGGTCATCAACGGGATGGTTTACAAGATCAGGACCGGGATCTCCTGGCGTGACCTGCCGGAACGCTACGGGCCATGGCAGACGGTCTACACCCGCTTCCGCCGCTACGCCCTGGACGGCGTGTTCACCCGAGCCCTCCAGCAGATCCAGGCCCAAGCGGACGCGGCCGGCGACATCGACTGGCTCGTCCAGATCGACTCCACCATCGTCCGCGCCCACCAGCACGCCGCCGCCACCGGCCGAAAAGGGGGCGCCAGCGGCCGGACGAACCGGACGATCACGCCCTCGGCCGATCCCGAGGAGGCCTGACGACCAAGATCCACCTCGCCTGCGACGGCAAGGGGCGCCCGCTCGCAGTCCTGGTGACGCCAGGGCAACGTCACGACAGCATCTGCGCGCGACCTCTTCTGGAGCGCATCCGCGTCCCTCGCACTGGCCGGGGGCGCCCCCGCCGCAGGCCTGACCAGGTCATTGCCGACAAGGCCTACAGCTCCCGCGGCTTCCGCGCCTACCTGCGCAAACGCGGCATCGGGCACACCATCCCGGAGAAGACCGACCAGCAGCGACACCGGCACAACCGCGGCCGCCGCGGGGGGCGACCACCGGCGTTCGACCGGCAGATCTATCGCCAACGCAACGTCGTTGAGCGCTGCTTCAACCGGCTCAAGGGGTTCCGCGGCATCGCCACCCGATACGAAAAGACCGCCACCTCCTACGAAGCGGCGGTCACGCTCGCGTCATTCCTACTCTGGGCAAGATCCGTTTGAAGACGGACCCTAGAGCCACCCGCCCTGCGGGCACGGGCAATTCGACGTCATCACCTTTCCGGGACGCCAGCACACACCTGAGGTTGCCCGGCCAAACAACCAGGACCCACGGGCGTCTTCGGTGGACAGCCCCGTAGTCGACGACGGGCACCTGCAACGCGTCAGGATTCTGGACGGTGCCTGCGAACCGCTCGACCTCGCTTCGCAGGTCTGGCGAGAGGACGGAGAGACCGCCGACGATGAAGGCCAGTTGCCTTGCAGGATCCGGAATGGCCTCCGCCACAGCCAGCGCCGTCACACAGAGGACTACGGCGAGGTCCGCCGCCTCCACGCGAAAGGCACGAGCCGCAACGAGATCGCCCAAGTCCGCGACCTGGATGTGGAGGCGCTACTCGGCCCGCCACCAGCCCTGTCCGATATGCCAGTCCCTCACCCAGTGCAGGAAATCGCCCCCCGACTGATCGGACGGGCGATCAGCATAGGGTGCGGCGCAGCCATTCCTGAGCCACCACACCCGACCGCGTTGCGGCCCAGCCACCACCAGCGTCCAGTACTCACCGGGTCTGTCGCTGCCCAGCAGCACTGAGCCGTGCTGGTAAGTCTGGTGCAACAGAGACGAGTGGCAGGTGTGGTCGTAGTAGTCGTACTCGCACTGCCACTCCTCCTCAAGAGGGAAGGGCCGGCGGGGCACGCGTACTGCGGCACCATCGAACGGCTCCGGGCTCATCCAGCAGTCCGCTTCCCAGACGGCCCAGCTGTCCGGCTTGTCTCCCAAGGGCAGTAGACCACCCTCGTCCGGCGGACCATCGCATGTACCGTTCGCGATCTTGGTCACGAAAGTGCGATACGGCTCAGGCAACACCACCCCGTGCCGTCGCTCCCACACCCGAAGCTCTTCCCTGCCCAAAGGGCTGTGACGGACCCCTGCCGGAAAGGCCTCACGCAGGATGGCTATCGCACCCGTAATAGCATCTTCCACGCCCTACAGGTATCACCGGTCACCGACACTCCGGCCTCGGACCACTGCACGCAGCGGGTTAAAGGACAACCTCAGTCCGTGTTTGAGATCTGACATGGGACGATCGGTCGGTGACTCGCCTCGCTCCCTCGAGGAGCTCCAGCGCGACCGTTGGTCGGTACCGTCGGGCGGTGAAACCCGGCTGATGGCGATCCTCCGCGACTGCCGACAGCACGGTGACGGCCTCCACCATGGCGGGTACTACGGGCGGCCACTCGGGAATTGTTCGCGGTGGTCCGCAACGAGCGGCGCGACCCGTTCGACCGGCTGCGGGCCGCCCGGGCGCTGGTGGACCTCGGGGACGCCCGGGGCACCGCGGAGATCTCCTCGATCGCGGCGCTCCCCGCGCACGAAGTGCCCTGGGCCGCGGCCACTGCGGTCGGCCGGCTCACGGCGCTGGTCGCCCGCCTCGGCTCCGCATCGTGGCCATCGCGTCGCGCATACTCTCTGTCGTGGACACGAAGATGACCAAGAGCGCCGGCGAACACTGGGTCTGCTCGGTGCTCGCAAGCGCCGGATGGGGTGCCGCGCTCACTCGCGACGGGCTGGAGCGCACCGATATTCTCGCAGTCCGCGCCGATGGCACCCGGCGCATGATCGAGGTACAGGTCAAGGCGGCAAGCCCTATGCCGCGGCCGAACTGGCGCTGCGGGACCAAGACTCAGCTGCCGTCCCTGAGCGACCGCGAGTGGTTCGTTTTCGTCGCTCTGGACCCGATGCCTGGGCAGGCGCCAGCGTCGTACGTCGTCCCGCGCGACCATGTGTGGGCTGCGGCGTGGATGGAGCACCAGGCCTGGCTGACCGAGCCGGGTGTCCCGCCCGGTAAGAGGAACACCGGCTTCGATCAGGCCCGCGTGTACGCGTCAACGTGGGAGGGCTACCGCGACGCGTGGGACCTGCTGGAGCAGCCGACGTCGCAGTGCCCGGTTCGGCTGCCGCAAGCCTGGAGAGCGTGGGTGGACGATCCGCGCGTCGGCTTGCCGCCGGGACACCCATGGGGTGATGTCCTGCCCGACTGGCAGGCAGTGGAAGGCTCGTAGCTCTCACGGCGGGCAAGCCATGGGCAGGATCCAGCTGTGGACCCTCTGCGCTCCGAGGTCTGCAGGGGCCCTGGACAGGCCGGGTAGAACAGTGATCCATTTCCACTCTCAGCATGACGCAGGAGCTCACCGCTGACGCTCCAGGCGCTCCCACGTTCAGTCAGCTCTCGAGTCCGAGGTGCGGGGCATGCCATCTGAGGAAGAGCTGTTCGCGTCCGTGGATGCTCTGTTGAACGAGGAGCCGCACCTGCCCCGCCTCCGGCGGAGCGTGCCCGACTGCGTGAGGCCGCCGGCATCACCCAGGCCCGCCTCGCCGCCGCGCTGAAGACGACGATCCAGTCGGCGAAGAACTGGGAGAACGGCCGGAGCGAGCCGAAGTCGCCGCGCCTGGACACCTACCAGCGGCTGCTCAACGGGTGGGCGAAGTACCCCGCCCCCGGTGCAGCCCCGGCAGCCTCTTTTGCCGCGTCGGCACCCGCGCCGTCTGGCGCGCCGGCTGCGTCCGCGGTGGCGGAAGCCGCCCGGGTTGTCGGCGGCGCTTGAAATGTGAGCCGATTCCGGCGGGTGAAAAGTGACCCCCCGCTGCGTCAGTTGATGTTGGTCATTCCCCGGTGTTGGCGGCGGGAACCCGTCCGAGGTCGCGGCCGCGCATGCGATAGCTGTCGCCCTTCAGCGAGATGACCTCGGCATGATGGACGAGTCGGTCGATCATCGCGGCGGCGACGGTGTCGTCGCCGAAGACCTCGCCCCAGCGCCCGAAGGGCTTGTTGCTGGTCACGATCACCGAGGCGCGTTCGTAGCGGCCCGAGATGAACTGGAAGAACAGGTTCGCGGCCTCGGGCTCGAAAGGGATGTAACCCACTTCGTCGACCACGATCAGCGGAATTCGTCCCAGCCGGGTCAACTCGTCGCTCAGACGACCTGCTTGATGGGCCTCGGCGAGACGGGTGACCCACTGGGCGGCGGTGCCGAAGGCGACCCGGTGGCCGGCCTGGCAGGCCCTGATGCCCAGGCCGGTGGCGAGGTGGGTCTTGCCGGTGCCGGGCGGCCCCAGGAAGATCACATTCTCCTTCCCGACGACGAAGTCCAACGTCCCCAGATGAGCAATGACCTCGCGTTTCACGGACCGCTGGTGATCGAAGTCGAAGTCCTCCAGCGACTTGCGAGAGGGAAAGCGAGCCGCCCGGATGCGTCCCTCGGCGCCGTGGGAGTCGCGGGCGGCGACCTCCCTCTGCAGGCAGGCGGCCAGATACTCCTCGTGACTCCAGCCCTCGTCGCGGGCCCGCTCGGCGAGCCGGGCTGCCGCGTCCCGCAGGGCAGGGGCCTTCAACGCCTTGGTCAGATAGATCAGTTCGGAGCCGACGTCGCGGCTGGTCCTGGCCTGGTTCGTGCCGTTCTTCGTGCTCATCACGCTGCCCCTTCATCCGTGCTCAGCCCGCCGTCGATGACGCCGAAGATCCGGTCGTAGGTGTCCAGCGACCGTTCCTCGACCTCCGTCACGTCCATCGGCGCCGGTTTCGTGCCGGCGGCCGTCTTGCGGGCGGCCGCGGCGGCGGCCGCGTGGTCCGGGTCGGTGATGGTCTGGTGGCGGGCCCAGCTGCGGGCATGGCGGGCGACCTCGACGCCGTCGCAGGTCACCAGGACCTGGTCCAGGTCGGCGGCGACCTCGATGCGGCGGCCGACGGCCAGCGGATGCACCGAGTAGTCGCAGGTGTCCAGGCGGACGTAGTGGTCCCGGGGCAGTCGCAGAGATGCCTTCCACCAGCCCGGCGGGGCAATCGGCGGCAGGGCCAGCATCCGGGAGCGGTCCGCTTCCAGCCGGTCTGCCGGGCGGGCCTGCAAAGTGCGGTGGATGCGCCGGTTCGCCCTGGTCAGCCAGTCGGCGAGCTGAATGTTGAAGTCCGCCGGCGAGGTGAACACCCGGCCGGGCAGGAACGACGTCTCGAGATAGCCGTTGGCCCGCTCGACCAGGCCCTTGGACTCGGGATCCCGTGGCTTGCAGAGCAGGAACTTGATGCCGAGCAGACCGGCGAACGCAGCGAACTCGTCTGTGAGTTGGGGTCCGCCGGACCGCCAGGAGCCGACGGCTCCCTCGTTGTCCCAGACCAGCACCCGGGGGACGGCGCCCAGCTCGGTCAGCAGCCGCCAGTGCCCGGCGATCAGGTCGGCCGCCGACCTGGAGGGCAGCATCCGCGCGGTGATCCACCGCGAGTAGCCCGCGACCATGACCAGCACCGGCGGCCGTCCGACCTGGCCGAAGCCGAGCGGGATGTCGGCGGGCGGGAACCACAGGTCGCACTGGCCGATCTCGCCCGGCTCATAGACCGTCCGCGAGGCCGGATCCGCAGGCCGATAGGCCGGCCGCAGGTCGCGGACCCGTTCCTTGAGCACGGTCAGACCGCGGTTCCAGCCGATCCGCTCGGCGATCACCGTCGCCGGCATCTCCGGCCACTGCTCGAGCAGTTCACGGATCTGCGGTTCGACCGCGTCCACGATCGAGCCCTTCGGTGCCCGCTGGTACTTCGGCGGCGCGTCGTCCGCGATCGCTCTGCGGACGGTGTTCCTGGCGATCCCCAGCTTCCTCGCGATCGCCCGCACCGGCATCTGCTCGGCCCGGTGAAGCCGGCGGATCTCCGCCCAGTCCTCCACGCTGATCACCACTCCTCCCGGCCTGACTCAACGAGCCAGACCCCTGGAGGGGGTCAACTTTCAAGCGCCGCCCCTGGTCCACTTTTCAGCCGTCGCCGACACCGGGTCTGGCCCTTGTACGTCACGGCTGCATCCCCCGTACTCGGCGAGCCGACCTGGGAGGGCGCCTGGGAAGCCGAGGACTTCCCAGGCACAAAAGAACCCGCACCGACTGGCGTGCTGGATGCCACGTGAAGCGGGCCGCCCCACTTGTGATCCTCGGGATCCTCCTCAGGGCGAATACGGCCGCCCGCTCGCCTCGTCCGGGCGCCGCCAACCTGTCCGTGCGATTCCATCCCCGTCCCGTCGAGAGCGCGGGACTGTGAGCCGCAGTCGATATCCAGGTACATGGAAATTCCGGCCCTCCGACTCGCTGAGGAGGAAGTCAAGCAGGCAACACCCTGGAATGGGCCCAGGCGTGATCGACTGCCTGGATGCCGTTGGCCTTGCCTCGTCAAGGAGTACATCGAGGTCCCTGTTCAGTAGAAGCAAAGAGGCCCTACTGGACGATCTTATTGCGGTGCCAGGCGAAGTAGGGTGCCCGGTGTTCGCTGCAGCCGCCGACGGGGTTGCCGGCGAGCTGGTCGGCTGCTTCCTTGAGTGCGGGGTGCCAGGCGGCGCATCCTCCCTGCGAACCACGGATGTTGTGCAGTGTCGGACCTGGATTCAGGACCGTCTAGCACCTTCATGCAGCGAGCTCTCCAAGAGAGATCTGTGCTGCCGGGACAAGGCACAAGCGGATCGAGACGCCGAGCCACACCCCGGCCCATGACAGTAGGGCTTGGTCAGCATCACTCGGGGGTGGCGTGTGGCCATTGCCGGTAGCGTGATCGTCTGCCGCATGGAGGGTCCATGTGTCCGGCCGGCCCGTGCGAGGGATTCCGGTGGCGAGCGATGGGACCGTGATGAGCGAACTGACGAAGCCCAGAATCGAGGTTCCGGAGGGTGCCGCGCCCACCGAGCTGACGATCCGGGACCTCGTGGTCGGGGATGGAGCCGAGGCACAGCCGGGCCGGGTCGTCCGGGTTCACTATGTGGGTGTCACGTTCGCGTCCGGTAGAGAGTTCGACTCTTCCTGGGAGGAGGACCGGCCGTTCAAGTTCGCCGTGGGCGGTGGCAGGGCCATCAAAGGCTGGGACCGGGGTGTGAGGGGAATGAAGGTCGGCGGCCGACGCGAGATCATCGTTCCCCCGCGTCTCGGATACGGCAGGCAATCGCCGTCTCCCTTGATCCCGGCGGGCTCGACGCTGATCTTCGTCGTGGACCTGCTTTCGGTCGTGGGCGGGCCCGCCGGTACGGGCCCGGGCTCGACCGGGTCGGCCTGAGCCTGGCGCCTCTGAGGAAGACGGGACACCCCGTCGCTGCCATGTACTTGTGGCCAGGTGGCTCGCGGGCCGTCATGAAAGCTCTTGGAACGGGCCGAGACCCGTTCAGGTCGCCCCCACGGAGCAGCCCGGCCCGGCCTGTCGATCGACCACACCGCCGTCGACGGCGTTCGGGTGGTCTCTGCACTGGACGAGATCGGATACGTACTGGTGTCCGCACTGCGGGAATGGGCGCGGGGCTTCCCCACCACGGCGGCGTTGGGCATTGCCCGCAGCATCATCCGATTCACGGTGAACGTCATCCCGGACCCCGGCCATGCGGACACCGCCGACACTCTGGAGACGATGCGCGACGAGCGCCTACTGTTGGCCCACGCGGCGTGCCCCGCACCCGTGCCCACCGGTAGCCGCACCGGCCGGTGCACGTCATTCAGCGTTTGGCCTGCTCGTTAGTCCCCCAGGTTTTCTGGCGGCACGGCCGCTGTCACCACTGCGGGCAGCCGATTATCCAGGATTTCCCGGCGCGGCAGCGACAGCCCGAAGTGCTGCTGCAAGGCAGTCAAGGTCGCACTCAACGAGTCGAACTCCTCGCTCACCTCATCATCGAGGAGTCCGGCTTCTTCGAACGCCGGGAGCAGGAACGCCATGCCCCCCTCTGGGGTGTCGCCGATGTCGAAGCGACCGACCGTTTGTCCGTCCCGGTAGTACCAGCACTCCCTGGGCGGATCGTCCGGCTTCGGGGTCAGGTGCAAGACTTCGACCCCGCCTGCGGAGACGTCGGCGTGAGCCCACCAAGCCTTGGAGGGCCAGCCCTGCTCCACCGCATATGACCAGCCCGCGCATTCACCAAAGCGGGCTACGCGGGCTGATTCGCGGTCGTTGAACGTCAGCCGCTCGGCTTCAGCGAAGGTGATCGGGTCGAGCACTTCTCCGGGCCGGGCGCCAAGCCGGACAACGAGGTCGCGTGGGCTAATGCCACGTGCAAAGGTGACGAACAGGATGGGGGCGTCTCCGCGCCAGGCGTCGGCCAGCCACGTGATGCCATCGTTCAATGTCTTCTCCTGGTTTTAGGGGTGCGGCTGGGGCGGGAGGGTTCGGCCCTCCCGCCCCAGCTTGCCTCGTGTCCTACCAGCCGGTCACGGCTTCGGGACGGTGCATGCCACGGTCACCTTGGAGGCGTCGCAGTGCGCGAACTCAGGGAATGCCACCCAGTACTCGTCCTTGTCCAGCAGACGGTACTTCGATGCCGAGGAGAACGTTCCGGAGAACGGCTGCATCGACTGGGTGTTCTGGTAGTTGGACATCGCCGAGCGTCCGCAGACTTCCTTCCACGTCGGCGCAGCGCTACGAATGTCGTCGTACAGCCTCCAGTCGCCCGTCGCGATGCGGGAGGCGTAGGTCTGCACGCAGTCGTTGCCGGTGTCGACCTCGTTCATGCCGTCCAGGGAGGCAGGCATACCGCCCGAGTTGTAGGAGGCGGCGTAGGCGAACTCGTCGCAGCTGGCGGTGTCGCTCGTATCGATCGGGGTGGTGTCGGGGTTGCCGTAGGTCTTGGCCCAGCCATCCGGGCAGATGACCTTCCGGTTCAAGTCCGAATCCCGAACGGACGCAGGCAGGTAAACGAACAAGATGCACCTCCATCCACCGGACCCCAGCCACACCCGCACCTCACACCGGCCGGCTGCACTCGAGCGCGTGGAAGCACGAGGCGCGGCCGATGACGCCGGGGCGCGAACTCGTCGGGGACACGATCGACGGCCGCTTCGGCCCCCAGCCGGCTGGCACGGCTGCTATCGGCCGCGGGCGCGGTCGGCTACCCAACAGGCGCTGCACCGTCAGCTCTTGCTGCTTCTCATCCTTGCCCTTCGTGGGCTGGGCGTTCGACAGCGGCGCAGGCGAGAAATGTGCGCCCTGCACGGTCATCGACTTCGAACACGTCACGTTCATGGACTGCAGCGGCACCTCCTTCCTCTTGTACGCCCAGCGTGCCGCGCAGGACAGCGACGGCTGGCTCCGCCTGGCCAACGTTCCCCCGCCTGTGCAACGGCTCCTGCACCTCGTCGGCCTGGACAACCTCATGCCGATGTACGCCACGCTCCAGGCCGCCCTCCCCTCCTGAACAACAGAGGCGCCAACAGCTGCACGAGTCGCAATACCTCGGCCGGGCCACCGCATGCGGCGGAGGATTACCGCCACCTGCACCGTCGTCCTACAGAGCTGGTCTCGGCAGGCCGCGAAGCCAAACGGCACACAAGTGATGTGACCTTTCCTCGTGTCAGGGGCCGGTTCCGGGCGGCCTTGTAACCGGTGATCACTGCGGGGCCGGTGTCGGGGCCGCTGTCGTCGAGCCCGACGAAGCCCAGGTCGGCGATCGCCCCGAGACCGGCCGCCCGCAGCTTGGCGGTGAGCTGGTCGTGTCGACAGGCGGTGATCTCCGAGGTCCGTCCGGGCCGGGCCGCCGAGACCCAGAGCAGCCGGCCGCGATCGTCGGTGAGCGCGATCACGAGCAGGCCATGGCATTTGCTCTTGCCGGAGTAGTTCTTCCGGTTCTCTTTGCCGGAGCGCCGGCGGGTGCGAATCAGCGTGCCGTCCAGCAGCACCATCCCGCCACCCTTGCGGGCGATCTCTTTGAGAGCGCGGTCCAGGCGCGGGGCGCGGGCGGCCAGCAGGCCGACGACTGCCCTGACCCACCGGGTCACAGTGGTGCGGTGTATCCCGTTGCCACCGGCCAGATCACCCGGCCGCTGGTCACAGCGCAGTACGGCCAGTACGAGGGCGGCGATCCGTCCCGGAGGCAGGGCCCGCCACCGTGACCTGATCTTCTTCAGGTGGCCGCGGATCAGGCCGGCGAGCCAGTTCAGGGTGGCACTCGACAGTGGCAGGCGGGCAGTACAGACAACGCCGTCAGGGCCCTCGACGGGATCGTTGTTTTCCTTCACACCAAACTCAACTGCTGTCGGGAGCGCGCCAGTTATGCCCCGTCGGCGCCCGCCTCCCTACGCCTGGGAGCGTGCGGCGAACCTGCCGTCAGGACGCTTGTGCAGCCAGCCGCGATCGGCGAGCTTGGTCATCTTCGCCCGCAACGGTTCCAGCTTCCCGCGCACCGTCACCTCAAGGCCCAGCTCCTCGCCGACGGCCCCGACCTGCACCGGGCCGTCGGCAGCCCGCACGATCGCCAGAATCTTGCGGTAGTCAGCGGGCAACGCGGCCTCATCGCCTGTCCCGCCGCGGTGCGGGATCAGCAAATCCGCCCGTCCCGCCACCCGGGCCGCCGTCGGGGCGGCGGCCGCGGCGGCCTCCGCCGCAGCCCGGTCCTGTTCGGCCAATCGGTGCAGGACCCGCTCGGCGATCACCAACTCCTCCCGCTCGGCCTGGACCTCCGCCAGCTGCTTGGCCAACTCCTCGGCGAGCGTGTCCAGTTCATTCCGGCGAGCCGTGATCCGCTCCAGCTCCAGAATCCCCACGCCCTCCCCGCGCTCTCCCGGCACCGGTCCGGTCAGGGATCGCGGGAGGGGCACGGCGGTCGGCGCAGCAGAACCCGACAACGGCCCTGGCGACAGGTCAGACGATCTTCATCATGGACACCCGCCGACGACCAGCGCGAGTACCCCGCACACCAGGCCCGTGACCTGCGTACTTCATGTTGCACAGTCTCATTGGGAATGCGGCACTCTTCACGCCGATGCCGACCCGCGGCGTGCGTGATGGTACGTCTTCGATCAGCGGTCGATGGCGGCCATGTTGTCCGCGTCGTAGCGCTCGCCGGAGGCCCGGGGCAGGGCGTTCAGGCGGGTGACGTGGCTGGCGGTGAGCTCGATGTGGTCGGCGGCGGCGTTCTCCTCCAGCCGGGCGACTTGCTTGGTGCCGGGGATGGGCGCGATGTCGTCACCCTGGGCGAGCAGCCAGGCCAAGGCGACCTGCGCGGGCGTGGTGTCGATCTCGGCGGCTACGGCCCGGACCTCGTCGACGATCCGCAGGTTGCGTTCCAGGTTGCCGTCGGCAAAGCGGTGGTTGGTGCGGCGCCAGTCGTCGGTGTCAAGATCGTTCAGGGAGCGAATGTTGCCGGTCAGGAAGCCGCGGCCAAGCGGGGAGTACGGCACGAAGCCGATACCCAGTTCGCGCAGGACGGGCAGGATCTCGGCCTCCGGCTCGCGGGTCCACAGCGAGTATTCGGACTGGACCGCGGTGACCGGATGCACGGCGTGAGCGCGGCGGATCGTGGCGGGGCCGGCCTCCGACAGGCCGATGTGGCGGATCTTGCCTTCGGCCACCAGTTCGGCCAGCGCGCCAACGGTCTCTTCGATCGGCGTGCCGGGGTCCACCCGGTGCTGGTAGTAGAGGTCGATGTAGTCAGTACCCAGGCGCTTCAGTGATCCCTCCACGGCCAGGCGGATGTTGGCCGGGGTGCTGTCCGGAGCCGTGCCACCGGCGTGGGAGATCAGTCCGAACTTGGTCGCCAGCACGACCTCGTCTCGGCGCCCCTGCAGGGCCCGGCCGACCAACTCCTCGTTGATGAAGGGGCCGTACCCCTCAGCGGTGTCGATATGGGTGACCCCGAGGTCCAGAGCGCGGTGGATCGTGCGGATCGACTCGTCGTCGAACTGGCCGGCGCCGGTGTAGAACGCCGACATTCCCATGGCTCCGAGACCGATGCGCGAGACCTTGAGGCTGCCGAGCGAAATGGTTTTCATGGCGCGGACTTCCCTTCCCATTAGTTCAGTACCGGTCGGTGCAGAACGGTAGCACATCAAGACCGACCGGTACTGAACTGCGTTCGCCACCTGGGTAGGATGAAACTGCGGAGATCTGTACCGAGAGGTACGCTTGTGGCATGGGTGACTCCCGTAGAGCCGTCATGGGTCGGCCTCGAGAATTCGACATCGACCAGGCGCTGGAACGCGCGATGCGGGTGTTCTGGGCGCGAGGGTACGAAGGTGCAAGCCTCACTGAACTGACCGGCGCTATGGGGATCACCAAGACGAGCATGTATGCGGCCTTCGGCAACAAGGAGCAGTTGTTCCGCAAGGCTCTCCAGCGCTACGGCGCGGGGCCGGCCGCTTACGCCACGCTCGCCCTGGAGGAGCCCACCGCACGGGCTGTGGCCTTGGCGTTCCTCCGCGGAGCGGTCTGCACCACGACCCCTCCCGGCGGCCCCTCCGGGTGCCTGACCGTGCAGGGTGCGCTGGCGTCGAGCGAGGAGAGCCGGGCCGTCCACGACCTGCTTGTCGACTGGCGCAACGACGCGGGGGTCCGCCTTGAGGAGCGCTTCCGGCGCGCCGTCAACGAGGGTGATCTTCCGCGCAACGCCGACCCTCGGCGTCTTGCCCGGTTCATCATGACGATGGGGTTCGGCATCGCAGTGCAGGCCGCCAACGGCCTCGGTCCTGCTGAGCTCGATGAGATCGTCGACACGGCGTTGATCGGCTGGCCTGCGTAGCGGCTGCACCCCTTCGCTCGCCCCGGTGAGTCATTCTCCTCGCATGAGGGCCGTGACGGTGCGGCAAAACTTCTGTACCGTTCGGGACGGAAGTTTCGGGCAGTGGCTACTCCCCCTGCCGACGATCACCGCGACGAAACCGTCAAGGGCCATCGCGAAACACCGAGCATGACCTCCGCTCGGAGGCCGAAGAAGGGGATCATGTCCGACACCGACCTGCGCGCGTTCTACCTGCGCTACATCGGGGCGCTCAACGCCCACGAGATCCACCGCATGGACGAGTTCATCAACGACGAGACCACCCTGAACGGCGAGCCGGGCACTCGGGACCAGGTCATCGCTGTGCTGAACGGCGATATCGACGCGGTCCCGGACTTCCACTGGGAGCCCCGGGAGATCGCGGTCGATGGTGATCGCCTGGCCGCCCGTCTGACCAACACGGGCACGCCCGCCAAGGAGTGGCTCGGCGTGGCTCCCACCGGCGCCTCGTTCGAGATCGTCGAGTACGCCATCTACCAGGTTCGTGACGGGCGGTTCGTGCACATGACGGCCCTGCACGACGCCGAGACCCTGAGGCGGCAGCTCGGTGCCTGACCCCCGTAAGCCGATCGGCGTCGGCCTCGTCGGCCTGAGCGCCACGGGAGGCTGGGCGGCCGGGGCTCACCTGCCCGCGCTGAACGCCGTCGACGGGATCGAGCTTCTCGCGCTGGCGGCGAGCTCCGAAGCCTCGGCCCAGGCCGCGGGAGCGGCGTATGGCGTACCCGCGTACACGTCGGTCGAGCAGCTCGCCGGCGACGAGAACGTCGACCTCGTTGTGGTCGCCGTCAAAGTGCCCCAGCATCGCGAACTCGTGTTGCCCGTGCTGAAGGCGGGAGTGCCGGTGCTCTCGGAGTGGCCGCTCGCCGTCGACCTGCGCGAGGCCGAGGAGATGGAGCGTGCCGCCGGGACGACGCGCACCTTCGTCGGTCTTCAGGGACGCTCCTCGCCTACCTTCCGCTGGCTGGCCGACCTCGTGTCCGAAGGATTCGTGGGGGAAGTGCTCTCCGCCACCGTCGTGGCGTCTTCGACCGAATGGGGCACTCCGGTGTCTCAGAGCATGGTCTACACGCTCGACCGCAAGCTCGGGGCCACGATGCTGACCATCGCGTTCGGACACGCGATCGACCTGGTGTCGATGGTCGTCGGCGAGCTTCAGGAAGTGGTCGCTACGACCGCGACCCGGCGCCGCCAGGTTCACCTCGGGCGCACCGGGCAGGTCGTTCCGATGACCGCCGAGGACCAGATCGCGATCTCGGGCACCGTGGCGGGCGGGGCGATCCTGTCCGTCCACCACCGTGGAGGCGCGGCATCGGGTGCAGGGTTCTCTCTGATCATCGACGGCACGGAGGGGAGACTTGAGATTACCGCCGCCGAGTTCCCGCACATCGGTCCGGTCACGGTGCGTGGCACACGCGGCGGCGGTCGGCCTACGAAGGTCACGCTGCCCAGCGGCTACGACGACTATCCCGGCCTGGCCGGAACAGTGATCCACACGCTGGTGCACGCCTACGCCGCGATTCGGGACGACCTCGTCCACGGAACGGCTGTCGCCCCGGACTTCACCCACGCCGTCAAGCGCCACCGACTCCTTGACGCGATCGTACGGTCCGCCGCCACAGGCCAACGAAAAGCCCTCCATCCTTAGGCGCGCAGCCAGTCGATTTCGACACTGTCCGACATCACTTCGCCACATCGGCCCCTGCCATGTGTGCCGGCATACTCGGCCGCACGCTGACCGATCGAGAGCGGACACGAGCGAGCGTGGCGTGCGGGTGGCGGCCGGGCTGGCCACACACAGCTTGTCCGCCTCGGGCGGGAGTTGGGATGGAAGCATGGACTGTGCTACTTGTTGCCCGCATTCCTGTGACTCTTGAGCGCATCGTCCATTTATGCCAGTGGCGTCATGTTGACGGCTGGAGGGATCTCACGGCCCTTGCAACAGCTGGATTTCCCCGGAGATCGCCAGCCTGGCCCGGTGCGGGCTGTCACCCGAAAGTGAGTAACAGCGTGCGCTCACGGCAGCCGGGCGTAGGGGCACAATCTGTGCCGACCGCGGCCAGTACCCGATCAGCGCGCCGATCTCGCGCGCCAGGCGGTCTGCCTCCTGCGCGGCCGACCCGCCTTCCTCGGTGGTTGTGCGCAGCACTTGGATCAGCTCGTGGGCCTCGTCCAGCGTCAGCAGGCGCAGCCGCTCGGTGTCGTGCTCCATGGGCGCGAAGTCGATCTCATCGAGGTCAAGGTGTTCGTAGCCGTCCATGATCAGGGCTACGTCACAGACCGTCGGCAGGACACGGCAGGACAACGCCTGCGGCCCCGGCCTGGTAGGTATGGCCCACCCATTCCCGGGCCGCGTACTCATCCTCTATTGGTAGGCCTGGTTCAGCGCCCAGATCGCCCAGACGATCACGGCCAGCGACAGCCCAACGGCCGTCGTGCCGAGGGCGACTCCCGCCCGCGCCCGGGAGGGAGTCGCCTCCTCCTGGCCCCGCGCCCTGCGCAGCGCGACGAGGCCGGAGACGACCGCCCCGATCCCCGCGGGCACGATGAAGTACACGGGAAAGAAGCGGAACCAGGGCGGGACCCAGGCAGGCAGAAACGGGCACATCATCATCGTGACGGCGGCAGCGCCCAGCACAAACGATGTCGTGCCCCGCTGCTGCTGACGTGCCGCCAGCTGTTCGCTCGACTCGACTGTCTGCTCAGCGGAACTCATGCTCCGGATGCTAGGCAGCACGTCCCGTGCTCCGCTTGGGCGCGAGTACCTAGATCGTCCTGAGTAGCCCGCAGTCGAAGATACTCGGACCGCCCACAGCATCGCCGGGGTCAGTCGAGGCGTGCTCACAGGCGGCTTCCAGCCAACATCCAGGACGGACTGACTCCGGATGAGGCGGTTGATCACGTAAACGACGGACAGCTGCCCGATGGAGACGGCACGGACGTCCTCGCCTTCCGGGTCCCCGGCGTTCCACTGGGGCCAGCCCCACCGGGAACGCACGGCGATGTCGAGGATGTCGCGGACCATCTCCTTGGCGGGCGCGGGAAGTTCGGTGAGCACCTTTGCCGCCTGCGGGGACAGGCGCACCGTCCACGACTGACCGTTCACCGGCGGGTGCGGAGGACGTCGTCCAGGTCCACGAAGCCGGACTCGTCCCGGCCGGAGTCCATGTAGGCGTCGACGGCCGGGCCGCGGCAGCCCGCAGCTGCCAGGTCCGCACGACGTCGTGCAGCGGGGTGAGGCTGTAGCTGTGGCGGGAGTCCTCAAGGGCCTTCGCCCAGTCCCGCTCGAAGGCCGGCACCCACGTGTCGGCCCGGCGGTCGGCGCGCAGCTGCGCGAGCAGCTGGGCGGCGGCGGCCGGGGCCGGCGGGGCGGGGGCTTGTTCGGGCTGCGCGCTCATCGGCACCTCCTGGCAAGTCCTTCCGTCACGGTACGCGCGACGCGAATCCGTGGAAGCGGGGTGTGACTGAGCCCTTCATCTGGCGGATGCGTGGCCGAGTTGGCGGGGCTGAGCATATGAGTCGGCGGGCAGGGCAGGGCTGGCTTTCAGATGATCAGGACCCGGCGCCCGCGAGTGTGGCCGGCCTGGCTGTCGATGTGCGCCGCCGCGGCCTCGGCCAGCGTGTACGACTTCTCGATCGGGATCCGGAGCTTTCCCCGCGAGATGAGGTCGACGGCCTCGGAGAGCGCTTCCGGCACGCTCCCGGCTACGCCGGAGAACCGGACACCGAGCGCCGGCGCGCCGAGATCGGCGATGGAGATCACCTTCTGTGGATCCCCGGTCAGCTCGACGAGCTCGCGGATCACACCCGAGCCGGCCAGGTCGAGAGCTGCGTCGACATGGCCGAGCTGCCGCACTCGCTCGACCCAGCCCTCGCCGTATGTCGTGGCGAGGGCGCCCAAGCCGCGGAGATAGCCCTGGTTCGCGGCCCCAGCTGTGCCGATCACCACGATGCCGCGGTCGAGGGCAATCTGCAGAACCGCTGATCCGACTCCCCCGGACGCACCGCTGACCAGCAGTGTCTGTCCCGACCGCACGCCGACCTCGCGGACGATGCGCAGCGCCGTCTCCACCACGGAGGGGTACCCGGCCGCCTCTTCGAACGTCAGCCCCTCGGGCATACGGGCCCAGGCCGACAGCACGGCGAACTCGGCATAGGTGCTTGACCCTTCGCCGAACACATGGTCGCCGACCTCGACCCCCTCCACGCCCTCGCCGACCTCATCCACCACCCCGGAGGCGTCCAGCCCGACTCCGGAGGGCAACTCGATCGGATGCGCCCCCAGGATCTGGCCTTCGCGGATCCTCCAGTCGACGGGATTCACGCCCACCGCCCGCACGGCGATACGTATCCGGCCGGGACCCGCATGGGGCTCCTCGGCATCGACGAGGTGCAGGACGTCCGGGCCGCCGAACTCGGCGAAGCTCACTTTCCTCATGCGGAAGACATTAACACTAACGGTTAGTGTTTTAAAACGGTTGTTGTTTCCTAGCTGATAGCGTGTGGACATGACCGAGCCGCCCGGACGCCGTGAGCGCAAGAAAGCCGCGACCCGCCAGAAGATCGCCGACACCGCCCTGCGGCTCTTCCTGGAACGCGGCTTCGACGCGGTGGGCATCCGTGACGTGGCCGCCGAGGCCGACGTGGCCGTCACCACGGTCTTCTCCCACTTCGCCTCGAAAGAGGCCCTGGTGTTCGAGCAGGACGAAGACTTCGAGCTACGCCTCACGCGGGCGGTCACCGACCGGGCGCACGAGCAGCTCATCCCTGCGCTGCGCCGCGAGGTCCAGGCCCTGGTGCAACATTGCACGGCGGACAGCTCCACCCCGATCTGGCACATGATCGACGCATCACCCGCCCTGCGGGAGTACGAGGAGTCCATGAGGCTGCGCCATGCAGAGGCACTGGCAACGGCCATGGCCGCCGATCCCGCCCTGTCACGGACCACCACGGCCTGCCGGGCCATCGCCAGATTCGTGATCGACGCCTATTCGCTGGCCCGTGAGGCGGCCGATCCGCAGGCCGCGCTCGACGAGACCTTCCGGATGATCGAGGCGGCATGGGCCGTCACCCACCCCTCCGGAAACTCCACCGGCGCAGCCGGATCGTAGCCGGTTTCCGGGGCGGCCCGGCGCCATGTGGGAGAGCGGCCCGCCATCTCATGCGCTCAGCCCCGCCACCTCGACCGCCCGTCCGCCAGATGAAGTGCTAAGAGGCCGCGCGGATAGGCGTAGCAACGCATCCCGGCAGCAAGGCAGGCACAGGTCCTGACGATCATGGAGTCGCGACGCTCCGTGATCACCTGGGAAACCTGTGCCTGTACTGCCACCATGGTTGACCGAACCCCTCTGGGACCAGTTCGCGGCACTGCTGCCCGACCGACTGGCCTACGTGCCGACCCATCAACTGGGCTACCACCGGCCACGCATCAGCGACCGGATCGTCTTCGACAAGATGCTGCAGCTCCTGCGATTCGGCTGCTCCTACCAGGCGATCGCCGACACGACCTGCTCGGCCACCACGATCCGCAGCCGCCGCGACGAATGGATCCGGTTCGGCATCTTCACCCGGCTCAAACAGATCGCGCTGGATTCCTACGAACGATCGTCGGCCTCGTCCTTGATCAGATCGCCGTCGACGGCTCCATCACCAAGGCACCCGGCGGCGGCGAGGTCGCCGGACGCTCACCGGTGGACCGCGGGAAACAGGGTCTGAAACGCTCGGGCATGACGGATGGCTACGGCATCCCGCTGGGCCGCGTCCTGGCCGGAGCGAACCGGCACGACTCACCCCTGCTCGCCCCGACCCTGGACCGCCTGGACGACCTGGTACCCCTGCCCGGCGACGTTACCGTGCCCCTGGACGCCGGCTACGACTCGGACAAGACCCGCACGCTGCTCGACGAGCGCGGACTGCACGGCCGGATCGCACACGAAGGCCAGAAGGCGCCGATCCAGGCAAGTCAGCGGTGGCACGTCGAGCGCACCCACGCCTGGCAGAACGCCTTCCACCGCCTCGCCCGCTGTTACGAACGTCGGGCCGCCGTCATCGACGCCTTCTTCGACCTCGCCGACACGATCATCACAATCCGTAGCCTGATCCGTCAGGCATGGACGACTCACCGCTGGGGCGAGCGCCCTAACCGCCGACCATGACCGCACTCCTATCCGCTCGACCTCTTACAGACTCCAACCCGGCGGATCGCGGAAGATGCCAGACAGGGAACGATTTTAAGCGCGCACTGCACGGGGCGGAATATTTCACCGGAGGAAAACCAGAATGTTGATTCAGGCAGCCCGAGGCCTAGTCCTCCGCCACGTTCGCCAGAAATTTCCGATTTACGTTAATCAGGTGATCAAGTGCTGTTCTGGCGGCAGCCAGGCTGTCTATTGTGGACGAAAGGCGATTTCGCTCCTGATTCATTGCGGTCAAAGCTTCCCGGGCTCTGTCCATGTTGGGCTCCGTCATGCAGGGGACCATCTGAGCGATGGTTCTGCTGGACATTCCGGCGGCCAGGAAGCTCTGAACCAGCGCCACCCGCTGGACGTGATCATCGTCGTAGCACCGCTGGCCGCTGGGGGATCTTGCACTGACCAGCAAGCCCTGCTGCTCGTAGTAGCGCAGTGATCGACGGCTTGCTCCTGTCCGGGCGGACAGTTCACCGATCCGCATCTCAACCCCTCGCGTGCATTGGGTCACGGCGACTTGCCCTTGTCATCGATGTGAGCGTTTAGGTTAACCCCATGGCTCGCGATCTGCCGCCAGGGCATCTGGTTGCCGACCTCTCGCGTCCGCGAGCGTGAAAAGGAGAAGTCCGTGATCAAGTTCGCTTTCATGATCAACCGTATCGATGGAATGACCTTCGAGGAATTCGTTGAGCATCATCGAAATCACCACGCCCCGTTGTTCACCTCCATTCCAGAAGCGCGGCAGTACGTGAAGAAGTACACCGTCTCCCACCCGGTACCCGCCGAAGGATATCCGAGCCCCGCCTACGACGGCCTCACTGAAATCTGGTTTGAAAGCTGGGCGGATCACGACGCCTTCTTCGCGTCTAAGAATTACAAGGAGTTGGTGAACCCGGACGAGAGTAAGTTCATCGACATGAATTCAGTGGCAGTAATGGTCACTGAAGAAATCGTTGTGGTCTAACCCTTGGGGCGCTTTATACCGCGGACGATGCGGCGGGGCATCAACGTGGCGGAGGCCCAGCGATCAGGGTTTCGGAGTGTCACGCATCCGTCGATCGTTCCCACCCTGACGGGCCCCTGACGGTAGCCCTGGTGGCGTGGTGGGCCTTCTCCGTATACCTGAGCCTCTGACAGCCCGGTCATGGCAGCGCAGGCACAGGTCTCTCCGATGATCACAAAGCGTCGCAACTCCATGATCACCAGGACCTGTGCCTGTCTTGCGGCTGGGTGCCACCATCACGCCTATCCACGCGCCCTCTAAGAGAGCCCGGCGGTCGGTGTGGCGAATGGCAGTGTGACGACCCGGAGGCAAGACAGGCACGAGCCTGGGTGATCATGGAGTTCTTGACGCTCGGTGATCACCGGAGGACTGGTGCCTGTCCTGCCATCATGCCTGCTCGAACCCCTGTGGGACCAGTTCGCAGCGCTGCTGCCCGAGCATGTCGATACCCATCCGCTCGGCTGTCACAACCCGCGCATCCCGGACCGGATTGTCTTCGAGCGCGTCATCGCCGCCCTGGTGCACGGCTCCGGATACGAGCGGATCGCCGACCGCCAGTGCTCCGACCGCACCATCCGACGCCGCGTCAAGTACTGGTCACAGCTGGGCATGGCCGAGCAGGTCCACGGGCTGGCCGTGCAGGCGTACGACCGCATGATCGGCCTCCAACTCCATGAGCTGTCCTTCGGGTGCATCACCAAGGCTCCCTGCGGTGGCGAGAGAGCCGGACGCTCCCCGGTCGACCGGGGCAAGCAGGGCCTGAAACGCTCAGTGGCCACCGAAGCCCGCGGCGTCCCGATGGGTCTCGTCTCGGCCGGGGCCAACCGTCATGACTCCCCGCTGCTCGTGCCTACCCTGGAGGCCGCGAAGAAGCAGGTCGGTGTGTTTCCCGAGCAGGTCAACGTCAACTTGGACCGGGGCTACGACAGTGGCAAGACCCGAGCCGCGCTCGAGGAACTGGGCTTCACCGGCGAGATCGCCCGCAAGGGGCTGCCCGCACCGATCCAGGCCGGCAAGAGGTGGGTCGTGGAGCGGAGCCACGCATGGATGAACGGCTTCGGCAAGCTCCGCCGCTGCACCGAGAAGCGCCAGTGCGTTGGGGACTTCTACCTCTACCTGTCCGCCGCAATGGTCACGCTCCGCATGCTCATCCGCCGCGCGACCCCGCTCTACCGCGTGGGCCGACGGCCCGCCACCAAAAGACTCGAGTGACGCCTGCTGACGGGCATCCGTCTGCGTCGGGCGGACAAGCACTGCCGCACGCCTGGGGAACGCGCGCTGCTCAACGAGGGCAGGGCCGGCCCGCGCTCCTGGCTGTGGCAGCCGTGGTGATGATGGCGTCGAGCCGGTCCCGGGTTTTCACCAGGGTGCTGACCTGCGCATCGATGCGGCCCCGCTCGGCCGACAGCCGGTCGAGCAGCTCGGGGGTCACGTCACCAGTCTCGACACACGGCAGCAGTTCCACGATCGCCCTGCTCGACAGCCCTGCGGAGTACAGCTGCTGAATCAGCTGGACGCGGTCGACCGCGCTGTCCGGGTACTGCCGCTGGCCGCTGGGGCTGCCCACCGAGGCCAGCAGGTCCTGCTCTTCGTAGTAGCGCAGTGCCCGTACGCTCACGCCCACCCTTGAGGCCAGCTCACCGATGCGCATCAACGCCCCCTCTATGACCTGGGTCACTTTTCTTGCCTCTGACGTCAACGTCAGGTTTTAGCGTAGCCCGCGAACAACCCGGACAGGTATCACCTCACCACTGCCAGGAGACTCCCCATGAAGATCACCGGTTCCGTCGCCCTCGTCACCGGCGCCAACCGCGGCATCGGCAGGCACTTCGCCCAACAACTCCTGCACCGGGGCGCCACCAAGGTCTACGCGACCGCGCGCACCCCCCGCCTCGTCGACCTCCCCGGTGCGGAAGTGCTGCGGCTCGACATCACCGATCCGGCTTCGGTCGCCGCCGCGGCGGGCGCGGCCTCGGACGTCACCCTCTTGATCAACAATGCCGGCGTCTTCACCCAGCAGAACCTCGTCACCGGGGACCCCGAGAAGATCCGGCTGGAGATGGACACCAACTACTTCGGCACCCTCAACGTGGTCCGGGCGTTCACCCCCGTCCTGGCCGCCAATGGCGGCGGGGCCATCCTCAACGTCCTGTCGGCGATGTCCTGGCTCGCCTACGACGGGGCCAACGCCTACAGCGCGGCGAAGGCGGCGGCGTGGAGCCTCACCAACGGCATCCGCCTCGAACTCGCGCGCCAGGGAACCGCGGTGACGGGCCTGCACCTGGCCAGCACCGACACCGACATGATGGCCGGGTGGGACGTGGAGAAGAACGACCCCGCCGATGTCGTGCGCGCCGCCCTCGACGGTATCGAGGCCGGGAAGATGGAGATCCTCGCCGACAACAACTGCGTCCAGCTCAAGGCGGCCCTGTCCGCTGACCCGAGCGTGCTCTATCCGCAGGCGGTTCCCGCCGCCTGACCCTTCGGCAGCCGCCCGCCCGGCCAGGCTTCAGCCGACGTTCGAGGATCTACGGATCAGCCGGGCGCGGCCATGCGTACTCGTCACGCTCCGCACCCGCGTCCGCCGCGCGACCCCGCGCTACCGCTGGGACACCTACCCACCACCAGAAGACTCAAGTGACGCCTACCGCCGGGCCCTCTAAGTCACACGGGGATGGGCAGATCGCTTTCCGTCGGCGTCATCAGTAGTCCAGGTCGAGGTAGTCGATGTCGTTGATCTCGACGTCGCTGAGGCCCCGGGCGCGCACCCCGCCGTCCTGGAAGTAGATGTCCTTGAAGCCTTCGGCGATGATCGCGCGCATCTCCTGGTCGCCGGCGCCCTGGTCGCGGGCGGCGAAGAGGCGCTGGGCGTAGGCCGGGGGGAGATGGACGGTGAGGCGGCGGAAGCGGCCGTCATCGGTCGTGCCGACGGGTGCGGTGTAGCCGAAGCGGGCCCGCGTCTCCACCGTGACCCCGGTGGCGGTGGCTGCCTGTCGGCGGCGGCGCTTGCGAACCCGCGGTTGCCAGCGTTGCCGCACCGCCTCGTCGACCTTCGCCGCAATGTCCGGGGGCGGGTTCTTGCGGGCACCGCGCCGGTAGCGGTTGACCGAATCGGCGGTGACACCGATCTCCACCGCCACCGCTTTCGCACTGCCCAACTGCCGGATCAGGAAGCCGATCCGGCCCTTCAGCGTCCTGGGCGGCTCCTGGGTGAACGACTCGCGGTCGGCGCGCTCGATGGCGTCCCCGATCTCTCCCGCCACGGCCCTACTCCCCTTCGTCCAGGACGGCGTCGCCGCCCTTGATGTGACGAGCTGGATTGAGGCCCTGCTCCATCAGGCCGACCGCCCACAGCATCGTCTGGACACCCTCCAGCTTCGCCAGGCCCGGCGTGGGCCCGAGGCGGAACCCGCCGGGCTGCGGCTTGCCCGAGGCCGCATACGGCAGGAAGTCCAGCGGGCTCTCCCCCGGTGAGGGGTAGACGACGCAGTCGGACAGCACCGCGAGCGGGAACAGGCCCGTCATCCTGGCCATGTTGGAGAGCTTGCGGTGCATGTTGACCCGCGCCTTGCTGATGACGGCGGCTCGGATGTCGGGGCGCCAGGTCGGGCGTTCCAGCGCCGGCCAGCGCTCCCCCTGCTTGTAGGACTTGCCCTGCGGACGCTCGCGCAGCTTGCCGACGCCGCCCTTCACCGTCGCCTTGATCGCGGCCAGGACGGCGGCCATCGCCGGGTCGGTCTGCTTGTGGCATTCCATCGCCGCGAGGAACTGACGGTCGTCCAGGTCTTTGGTGACGCCGAGGTCGGCGAGGGTGTCGACGTACGCAGTCTTGAGGCGGTCGTGCCACGGGTCCAGATACGCGCCGCTCTCACGGCGCAGGTACGCCTCGAGGGGGTGCACGTTGTAGCCGAGTTCCTGGGCGTAGGCGACGGTGTGTGTCTGGTACCAGGCCGGCCCCGTCGGCCGGGTGCCGTCCGGGGTGAACGGGCTGGGCAGGCGCGGGTCCAGTTCGATGTGCGAGAGGTCGACCAGCCAGGAGCCGGGGATCTTCGGATTGAAGGCCGGGGCGTGGAAGTGGTCGGGGGCGGACAGTCCGACGACCAGGCGGGCCGCGGCGGCGAGGAACGCGGTGTTGAGGTCCAGGCCGACCGCGTGCGGCAGCGTGCACTCCTCATCGCTGAGCAGGTCGACGTCGCGCACCCACTGGTAGGCCTCCTCGTTGAGAAAGCCGCCTGTCCAGCCGGAGTTGATGACGACCGGGTGTTCGGCGGTGGCCTCCGGCGGGGCCGGGTCCATCGGATCCGTCCCGAGGCTGCCGGGGTTGTAGCCGGACACCCAGTTCCCGGTCGCGCGGTCCTGCACTGCCCTCGTCGGCGGGCGCAGCGCCGTCATCAGCTCGAGCCCGGACACGGCCGTGGAGCCGCGCGGGGTGATCACCCGGGTTGCGTAGACGCTCAGGACGCGGGCGATGTCGGCCGGCTCCATGTCCGCGACGCCGGGCCAAGAGCGCTCATCGAGGGCGTCCCAGGACAGCACCGCCAGCTGCACGCACTGCCGCTGCCCGGCCTGCGCCTTGCGGTAGATCCGCGCCCAGGGGCCGAAACCGCGCTGGGTGAGCTGCCACTTCGCCTTCGCCACCTGCTTGACGACGGGGTGGTCGGCGGGCAGGCGCAGGGAGCGGCGCTGCTCGTGGCCCTCCAGGCGCTCGGGGAGTCCGAGCTTCACGGCGGCCGCGGCGGTGAGGACGATGAGCGGGTCGGAGTCCTTGCCGTTGCGGTGTAGCTTCGGCGCACCGAGGCCGGACTCCTTCAGCGTCCACTCCACCAGTTCCGGGACTGTTCGAGCGGGACAGTCGAGGACGATGCCGTCGGCTCCGTAGGCGCAGCCGTCGCCGTCCAGCACCGCGAGCGGACCATGGGGGAACCGCGGGTCCGCCGCGGGAGCCGCAGCCTTCGAAGTGGCCGGGCGCCACTCAACCGCCGGACGGCCGGTCGGCGGCTCCACGACAGCCGGGACGGCAGCAACGACGGGAGCTGTCGCCGCGGCGGTCTCCGTGCCCGGGGCCTCAGGGGCGGCCGGGCCGATGGGCGTGGCTGGCACCTCTGGCTGGGGTGCGGTGGCTGGGGCCGGGACGGACGTGGCGGGGGCACCATGCGCGGGATGCTTCGTCGCCCAGCCGTCCAGCAGCCGCCGGTACGCCGACAGACGCGGCTCCTTCGGCTCGCTGCGACCGTTCTCCCAGTTCTTCACCGACTGGGTCGAGGTCTTCATCGCAGCCGCGAGACGGGCCTGGGTGATGCCAGCGGCCTCACGAAGCCGGGCGCGCTCCGGCGGAGGCGGCAGGTGCGGCTCCTCCTCAAGCAGCGCGTCAACGCTCGCGAACAGCTCTTCCTCGGTTGCCACGACGGCCTCCTCTCCCACCCCAACCTAGCAACATTTAGCCCAATGATTAACCCACTCATGTAACCCCTACGGGTGATGGGTGTCGCGGGCCGGGAGCGGCGGACCGGTCTGACACCGCAGCACAGGCCGTCACGGCGCGACACCGGACGTGCCGTGACGTCCCTGACCGGAAGGGCGTGTTCGCCTCACACTCCCGGTTGATTGGGCCAGGATGCGCACACCTCGGGGCTGGAGGACTTGATGGCCTTGGAGCGACTGACCGCGTGAGGGGTGATCTTCTCTCCGCCCAGTCCGCAGCAGAAAGGGCTTCAACCGTGAACCCGGGGGCACCTTGAACTCCATGACGACCGGGGGCAAGACCTACTTCTACCTGACCGACGCGATCAGCAGCGTCCCCGGTCTGGCGGACGAACACGGCAACAAGGTCGGCAGCTCCCGGTAGTTGCCGGCGAAGCGGTAGAGCTGGGCAACCGGTTCGGTGGGCGGACGTCGTTGCTGTCGTACTTGTAGGTCGTCGACCGGACATCTTCTTAGCAGGGTCCAGGGCCGATGCCAGGCTCGGTCCGGCCCCCGCCCCCTAACAAAGGAGTGCACATGCCGAACGTCGGATGGTCCGTGGAGCAGCGTGCTGCGGTGAAGCGGTGGATGCTGTTCACATCACTCTTCGGCGTGGCCGGAGTCATCCTGTCCGTGGCGTTGATCGCGGCGGGCAACTCAGGGGGCTGGGTACTCCTGCTCCTCACCGTCTGCATCTACGGGGCCTGCTACCTCTACATCGGAAACATCAAGAAGAAGCAGCCTCGTTGAACCGCTTGAATGCGGCAGGCTGATGGGCAGCTGGCATCCGGCACGGCCCGGACGCGCGCCGGCCCTGATTGCTGGTCGGTACGCCGCGGCGTGTGCACCCCCTGGCCCGGCCGTCCGATGGACGAGACTCCTGGGACCTGCGACCCCGGCACCACCGCGCCGCCTGTCGCTGACCAGCCCCGGACGGGTCCGACACCACGGGGTTCAGGATCGCGGTGCTGACCGCTGGACAACCAGCGGGCTAGATTCCCCTGGTCTTCAGGGGCTTGCTCGTCTCGGCTCTGCCTGGATATTCAGGCGCCCCAGAAGCCTTAAAGCCCTCACGAGTCGCCGCAAGTCGCGATCACGCATGTCCACGCGGCCCTCGAAGGACGAGGCTACGACCGACAGATCGAAACGCTATGCGTGGCCGCGATCCGCCTACGGCTCCGCCCGGAGTGAGACGCCCGCTCAGAGGTCCGTTGCACCCCGATAGTGGCGACGAAGTGCGCTGAGCACGCGCTCGTCGACAGCCCTGACCTCCCACAACGAGCTGTCCACTTCGGTCAGGACGACTACCACCCTGTCGTCGGCGGACCCACGCGCTTCGGCGTCGATCAGCTGGAGGAAGGGGGTCGTCAGCGACAACAGCGTCAACGTGTCCATGCTGGCGTCGGCAGACCGTCTCTCCATCTCGGCACAGCGAGGATCGACGACCTCGTCGAATTCGACGCGCCACTTCAGGTCCAGGCCGAAGCTGCCGAGACGAACCAGTAGTTCGGCCAGGGTCACGTAGTGCTTTCCACGCCAGGCAGGAAACGTAATTCCCTTCATCCCTGCCTCTACTTCGGCTATATCACGTGACAAGCGACCCCCTTCGGTCAGCAGAAAACACTAGGCCACGGCCCCCTGACGAGCGCACACGACCCATCGGACAGGGCCCAGAGGGCATCGCCCTTTCTGGTCGTCATGAGGTGATCCTGGTCGACATCCGACCTAGGACAAGCCATTTCGGGTGTACTGAGCGCTCCAGTTGGCGCCGTTCGCCAACTGGAGCGCTCAGTCGGGTGTCAGCTGAACCAGACGACGAGGCGTACGTTGTCGAGTCCTCGTCCTCCGGTCCCACAGCCGGGACCCGGCCGACACTCGATCACTCCGCTGACATCGGTTGACATGCCCGCGATCCTGCCCCGTGCCCCACAGTCGCTGCATGCGCATTTCGCTTCGGAATGACACGCGACTACGCCTGATCCGTAGATCCAGGCAGTCGGAGATGAGCTCCGTCCCAACTGAACTGCCATCTGGGCCCAGGTAGGAACCACGGAGCCTGTGAGCCGGCAGCTTTCGCGGAACAAGCGCCAGAGGGCGGAGGGGGACGGGCAGGGGCGAAGGCACCGATGTGACAGCGGCTCATGCCATGGTGACGTCCATGCCACCCTCGGCCAGGGTTTCAAAGACTGCGGTGAACAGGTCGTAGGGCTGGCCGTCCGGTGTGAGGGCGTGGGACAGGTGCTCGCGCGCGGTCGCGGCGTCTCGCCAGAGCAAGGCGGCGGGGGCGGTGTAGCCGAAGGTGCCGCGCAGGCAATCGTCGAGGGCGGCGAGGCAGCCGCCGAAGTAGCCGCCGGGTCCGTTGACCGCCTCGCCGAGCGCCAGATAGAGAGCTGGTTCGTCGGTGATGTATCGGCCGTCGAGTTCGTAGGCGTGGCCGGCTGGCCGGTCACGGTGGGATCGTCGACAGGCCCGCTCGCGCACAAGGTCATGCCAGGCCCCGCGGCGGCGGGTGTCGAGGCTGGCCCAGGTGTTCACCGCGGCCGGTGGTCCAGCGAGCCACCGCTCCCAGATCGGCCGAGCGTATTCGGGGACCGGTGTGAAGCGGCCGCCGTCGAGCTCAAGGTCGATCAGGTCCGCCCCGCAGGAGGATGGGCGCCAGGCGCTGATCGTGGCCCACAGCAGCCGATCGGTGAGCAGCTCGCCTCGGCCGTCCCGTATCTCCAGCGCGGCCACCTCCAGATCCAGCGCCCGCCGGGTGCCCTTCGTCAATGCCGCCCTGAGCTGATCACTCTGCGCGAGCCCTCGCAGGACAATTGGTGCAGGCATCTGGTCGGGCGACAGGATGCGGGTGAATTCCGGGCAGGAGCCCAGCCAGCGATGCCCGTCGTGCACGCGAACGCGACCCCTGTACCCCTCGGGCGGACCTTCGTAGTCGTCCAGGCCGGTGAGCACCAGACTGTCAGTCCCGGGGGGCTGCCCCAAACTCTCCGCGTCCTCCAGCAGCCAGGCATCGAACGCCTCGTCCTCCGGCACCAGCCACACCCTGCTGCCGGCCCAAGCGGGCACGCCGGATCCCTCCGGAACCCAGCCGAACAGCTCGTACGTCCCGCGCTGGGATTCTCCGAACAGCCCCTCCACCTCGGCGCAGACGCCCCAGACATGACCGTGCTCCGTCTCGGTCAGCGCGTAGGGCGCGCTCCCGCGCGCCTTCTCGTCTTCATGCACAGCGGAAATCATGCCGCGACCACGTTCGGACGACGAGGCCAGGGCCGCAGGGGGCCGTTCCTGGCTGACGGCGCACGTGTCGGTGTCAGTCGGCACGACTCGATGTCATCTATCTCGAAGAGTCACACAGGCGCGAACGTCAAGGGCAGCCCCGCCCACCTCGCGATGTTCGATTTATGTTCGATAAATTGATCTTAGACCTGCACCTGCAGCCCTCGAAGCACTGTGAGAGGCGGATGGTCATGCTGCTGCGAACGGCGTGCGTCTCGTGGCCCATGGCGACAAACCCGTCTGCAGCACGGAAACGAGACACTCTGAGGCATCTGGAGAACCAGGGAAGCGCAGGGTGATCGATATGAGCGGCCGCTGCATCCTCCACCTGCGCTTCGTCCTCCCGGCTGCCCCGGGCGCGGAACTCCCCGAGCGGCTGCGCCGTCTGCTGGAGGACTTCACGCCCCGCGTGCAACTGATCGAACCCGACATGGCCGTCCTCGATCTGACCGGCGCACTCCTCTACTGGAAGCGGGACGCCCGCAGCGTGACCGAGCTGGTCCAGCTGTGGGCGCTCGCCTTCTTCGGCCTGCGCAGCTCGGCGGGCGTGGCGCCGCACCGGATGCTCGCCGCGATGGCCTGCGCGCTCACCGGTCCCGGCCGGCGCACCGTCATCGACGACTCCCCCGAGGCGATCACCGCCTTCCTGCGTCGCCGTCCGGTCCTGGAACTGCCCGGCGTGGGCGCGAAAGCGGCGGACACGCTCACCGAGTACGGCCTGCACAGCGTCGGCGACGTCCCCCAGCTCACCCTGCAGCGCCTTCTTGGGGCCCGGGCGGGGCGTGCCCGGCACGAGCGCGCCCGCGGGCCGCGACACCACGACCGTCGATCCCACCCCGGCGCCGGCGAGCATCAGTGCCGCGACCAGCTCGGCGCTGGCCCGATCGGCTTATGGGATCTATGACTCCCCCGGGCTCCAGCGCGCCCGGGTCCGCAGCATCGCCCTGCGCGCCGACGCCCTGCGCCCTGACGAGCAGGCCACCCGCCAGCTCACCCTCGACCAGGGCGACGACAAGCCTCTCGCGCTCGAAGCCGTCGCCGACCGCGCCCGGCCCCGGTACGGACGCAACGTGATCTACCCAGCGGCCCTCGCGATCCACGCTTCCGGTCGGCGGGGTTCCAGCGAAGGTGCCTAGCCGGTGGCCTCGTCGACGAGGTGCGGGTTGTTGTTGCGGACGTTGTTGACCACGGTGGAGACGGGACGTGCGTCGAGGTGGCCGCCGGCGGGCTGTCCGAGGAGGGCGCGCAGGTTGTGGGGATCCTGGTGGGTGGGGTCGAGCCAGGCGTCGTAGTGGTCGGGGGTGAGGGCGAGCGGCATGCGGGGGTGGACGCGGCCGGCTGCGTCGGTGGCTTCTGTGGTGATGATGGTGCAGGTCAGCAGCCAGGCATCGGGGTCGTCGTCGTGTTTGACGGCCGGATCGCGCCAGTATTCGTACAGTCCGGCGAGGGCCATCACCTGGTCGTCTTCGGGGTGGATGAAGTAGGGCTGCTTACGGGTCTTGCCAGTGCCGGGGTCCTTGATCTGTTCCCACTCGTAGAAGCCGTCGGCGGGCAGCAGGCAGCGACGCCGGCTGAACGCACGGCGGTAGGCGGGCTTCTCGTGCACGGTCTCCACCCGTGCGTTGATCATGCGGGAGCCGATCTTCATGTCCTTGGCCCAGGACGGCACCAGCCCCCAGCGCAGCGACCGCAGCTCCCGTAGGACTCCGGCGTCGTTGTCGCCCTCGCGGGGTGCTCGCTCAAGGACGGCCCACACGTTGTCGGTGGGGGCGACGTTCCAGCTCGGTGCGAGCGTCTCCTCGGGAGGCGAGTCGGAGATGTGGAAGAGCGGGGCGAGTTCCTGGGGGCTGCGGGTGGATACGTATCGGCCGCACATACCGCCACTGTGCCATCCGTGGCCGGGGGCCGTCACCGACCATCCGGGTCCGCTTGACTCGCCGACCGGGCTGGTAGGACGTAGGGGTGACGTGGGGTCCTATTCCTCCGATTGAGCCCATGCTTGCCGAAGCCCGGCCTGCACTGCCGCCCGGATCGCTGCAGTACGAGTAGAAATTATGGACAGGGTTTCCAGCTGTCCATTGTCCGCACCGGTGAGCGTCCGGGCTCACTCTGCCGAATCCACGAATCCGACGAGCGGGATAGGTCTTTCACGTGGACGCCGGCGTCGCCGATTCCAGAGGTGGCGGTGTGGCGGATGCCGTTGGCGTCTGTGACATGGGCGAAGACGCCTGCGGCGGCCTTCCGCCCACCCGGCGTGCTACTGCCAGTTCAGGAGCGCAGTACTGCTGTTGCAGTAGTCGAAGTGTCGGCGGGAGCAGGCAGACGGGAGCGGGCGCGGCGGAGAGCCTGGGGAGGTACCCGAATCAGATGTGGAGACCTCCGTCCCGTGGCTGCTCTTCTCTACCGACTGGGCCGTACGGCCTTTCGACGACGCTGGCTTGTATCTGCCCTGTGGGTGGTCGTGCTGGGAGCTGTCGGTTTCGCCTCGACCAAGGCGCCTGCGCCTCCCGATGACACGGCTTCGATGAACGGCATCGAAGCGCAGAGTGCCTATGACCTGCTGCAGGAGCGTTTTCCCGGAACCTCCGACAATGCCGACACGGCATCGGCCAAAATTGTCTTTGTCGCTCCCCAGGGGCAGAAGGTCACTGCCTCCGACAACCGCGCCACGATCGAGAAGCTGGTCGACGAGGCCGGCGAGGGCAGTCAGGTCAAGGCCGCGGTCGGCCCCTTCCAGGCGGGTGCGGTCAGCAAAAGCGGTTCCACCGCGTACGCGATCGTCACCTACAAGGCGAAGTCCAAGGACATGACCGACTCCACCAAGCAGCACCTGCAGACGGCCGTGGACGAGGCCCGCAAGGCGGGTCTGACGGTGGATGTCGGCGGCTCGGTGCTGGCCAGTCAGCCCGCGGCCGGCGGTTCGAGCGAGGCGATCGGTATCGCCGTCGCCGCGCTGGTGCTGCTGGTGACCTTCGGTTCCATGACGGCTGCCGGACTGCCCCTGCTCACGGCCGTCCTCGGTGTCGGCATCAGCATGGTGTCGATCATGGCGCTCGGCAGCACGTTCGGGTTGTCCACGACGAGCAGCAGCCTGGCGTCCATGCTGGGCCTGGCGGTCGGCATCGATTACGCGCTGTTCGTCGTGTCCCGGTACCGCGAGGAACGGGCCAAGGACCGTGCCCCGCAGGAGGCTGCCGGCCTGGCCGTCGCAACGGCCGGTTCGGCTGTGGTGTTCGCCGGGCTGACGGTGGTGATCGCACTGGCGGGGCTCTCGGTGGTCGGTGTTCCGACGCTGACGAAGATGGGTCTGTCGGCGGCCGGGGCCGTTGTGATCGGCGTCCTGGTCGCGGTGTCTTTCGTACCCGCGCTGCTGGGTCTGTTCCCGAACGCCGTTCTGTCCCGCCGGACCAGGAAGGGCAAACAGAAGAGCGGCGGCACGACGAGGAATGCCGGAACGCGGTGGGCTCAGCTCGTGCTGCACCGGCCGGTGCCGGTGCTACTTGCCTCGGTCGCAGTGCTGGGGACGCTGGCGCTGCCGGTGATGGACATGCAGCTGGGGATGCCCGGGGAGGAGTCGAAGTCGACCGCGACCACGGAACGGCGGGCCTACGACGAACTCGCGGAGGGGTTCGGCCCCGGCTTCAATGGTCCGCTGACCGTTGTTGTGGACGCGCAGGGCGTGAAGGACCCGAAGTCGGCGCTCTCCACTATCAGGGAGAAGATCGCCGACACGGCGGGAGTCGTGTCCGTGTCGACCGCGACCTTCAACCCGGTTGGCGATACCGCCCTGTTCACCGCTACTCCCTCCACGGCGCCCACGAGTGAGGAGACCAAGGAGCTGGTCCGGGCGATCCGCGGCGAGCGTGAGAGCCTGCGGTCCGAGACCGGTGCGACGTTCCTGGTCTCTGGCACCACGGCGGTGAACATCGACGTCGCGCAGAAGATGCAGAGCGCGCTCGTCCCCTATCTGGTGGTCGTGGTGGGGCTGGCCTTTCTGCTGCTGCTCGTGATCTTCCGTTCGGTGCTCGTGCCGCTCAAGGCCGCTGTCGGGTTCCTGCTGTCCGTGCTCGCCGCCCTCGGTGCTGTCGTGGCCGTCTTCCAGTGGGGTTGGGCGGCCGATCTGATCGGTCTGCAGCAGACCGGGCCGATCATGAGCACTATGCCGATCATGATGGTGGGCATTGTCTTCGGTCTGGCCATGGACTACGAGGTGTTTCTGGTTTCCCGGATGCGGGAGGCATACGTCCACGGGGAGCCGCCCGCCGATTCCGTGGTCAGCGGGTTCCGGCACAGCGCCCGTGTCGTGGTGGCCGCCGCGCTGATCATGATCGCTGTCTTCTCCGGGTTCGTCGGGGCCGGACTGTCCATGATCAAGATGATCGGTTTCAGCCTGGCCGTGGCCGTGCTGTTCGATGCCTTCCTGGTCCGGATGGTCTTCGTCCCGGCAGTGTTGGCCCTGCTCGGAAAGAGGGCCTGGTGGCTGCCGCACTGGCTCGACCGGCGCTTGCCTCACATGGACATCGAAGGCGAGGCTCTCACCGGCGGGAGGGCCGGTGTCTCGAAGCCCGTCGTCGACAAGGAACCGGCATCGGCGCTGAATTGAACCGGCATGTCCGTGCGCGGCCCGCAGGGCTTCCCGTGGCTTCACGGGAAGCCCTGCGGGTGTCGCTGCACACTATGACCGATCATGGACGAAATACCCCCGACCGGAGCACGTGATGACCGCCCGCTGGCAGCACTACGCACAAAATCATCCGCACGCCGCGGACGCGGCGCTCATCGCAGTGCTGTGGGTGCTGTCCGGGCCGGTAGCCCTCTACAGCAGCGACAGCTACGCCGAGGGCCTGGGCTGGTGGTCCGCCTTGCCCCTGGCCGTCGTGGCCTCCTTCGTCCTGCTGTGGCGCCGTCCCCGTCCCCGGACCGTGCTCGTTGTGACGGCCGTGTGCGCCAGCGCGGCCGGCGGAGTCGGCTACCTGCTCACTCCCATGCTGCTGGCGCCGGTCATCGCGGCCCTGTACGAGCTGGCCGTGCAGATCCCGCGCAGGACCGCCTACGGGTGGTGCCTGGCCATGACGGCGATGATCGTGCTGTCAGCGGTCATCGGAAACCGCAACGGCCACCCCTGGCCCCTGGCGATCATCAATCCCATCCTGTGTCTACTGCTGCCGGTGGCTCTGGGGACGGCGGCGCAGACCAGACGTGCCTATGTCGAGGCGGTCAAGGCGCGGGCCGAATACGCCGAACGCAGCCGTGAGGAGGAGGCCCGTCACCGCGTCGCCGAAGAGCGCGTGCGGATCGCACGGGAGCTCCACGACGTCGTCGCCCACCATCTGGCGCTCGCCAACGCGCAAGCCGGCACCGCCACCTTCCTCGCGCACACCAGCCCGCACAAGGTCGCCCCCATGGTCGCCCAGCTCGCCTCCACCACATCCTCAGCCCTGCGCGAGCTCAAGGCCACCGTCGGGCTTCTGCGTCAGCCGGACGACTCCGACTCGCCCACGGAGCCGGCTCCCGGCCTGCACGAGCTGCCCGCCCTCGTCGACGCCTTCACCGCGGCCGGCCTTGGTGTCGAGGTTGTCGTCGACGGTGAACCACAGCAGTTGTCGCCTGGCGTGGACCTGACCGCGTACCGGATCGTGCAGGAGGCCCTGACCAATGTCACCAAGCACGCGCCGAAAAGCACCACGCAGGTCAGGCTGGTCTACGGCCGCGACAGGCTGACCGTCACCATCACCAACGAGCCCTCCGCCCGGGAGCCGGCCCCGGCCAGTCCCGGCGACGGGTTCGGCCTGATCGGTATGCGCGAGCGCGCTCACTCCGCAGGCGGCCGCTTCGTCGCCGGCAGACGGCCCGACGGCGGCTTCACCGTGACCACCGAACTGCCGATCCTCCACTGACTCCGGGAAGAGACGCCCGTCCATGACCATCCGTATCCTGCTCGCTGACGACCAAGAACTCCTGCGCACGACGTTCCGGATCCTCATCGAAGAGAATCCCGACATGGAAGTGGTCGGCGAAGCATCCGACGGCGCGCAAGCCGTCGCCCTCACCCGCACCCATCGTCCCGACATCGTCCTGATGGACATCCGCATGCCCGGCACCGACGGTCTCGCCGCCACCACCGCCATCTGCCGGGACCCGAACCTCGCCACCACCCGCGTCCTCATCCTCACCACCTTCGAGACCGACGAATACGTCGCCCGGGCGCTGCGAGCCGGGGCCAGCGGCTTCCTCGGCAAGGACGTCTCCGCGTACACCCTGCTGGAGGGCATCCGGACGGTGGCCTCCGGCGAGGCCCTCCTGTCCCCCACCGCCACCCGGACCCTGATCACCCGCTTCCTCACCACAGCGGACCCCCAGTCGGATCCGCCGCCGGAACTGACTGCGCTCACCACACGGGAGCGCGAAGTGATGGCCCTGGCAGCGGAAGGCAAGCCCAATGCCGAGATCGCCGACGACCTCGTTCTCAGTCCCCTGACCGTCCGCACCCACATCCAGCGCGCGATGAACAAACTCGGCGCCCGCGACCGCGCCCAACTCGTCGTCATCGCCTACCAGAGCGGCCTCGTACACCCCCGGCCCCGGACCAACGGCACCACCGACAACCGGTAACGGCGGCAGGTCCCGACGTCACCAAGACGAACAAGCGGGCGACGCAGGCCGGGCCGGTGATGTCCTGTCACGGCACTCCGGGAACTCGTCGGTTGCATGGCGATGTTCCGCCGAGTTGCCTCGGCGGAACATCGCCATGCGTAGGACTACTGTCAGTTCGTCGCCTTCGAGGCGGTGCGCTTCTTGTACAGCTTCAGCGGCACCCGGCTGATGATCGAGTCGAGTGAGGAGTTGTTGCGCCCGTCGGCCCACGTGACGTACGCATAGCCGCCGGCGAGGGTGATCCCCGACCAGCGGTCACCGGGAGGGCCCATCTCACCGACCGGCTCGGTCACATGGTTGACCTGCACCGGGTCGCTGAACGAGCGGCCGTGATCGAACGAGACGACCGAGAACGCGTCGCCCGTGGTGGTACGCCACATGACACCCAGATCGCCGTTGGCGCCGAAGTCGATCGCCGGGCGCTGCGCGTTCGGAGTGGACATCACGGTCGGCCCGGTCCAGGTCCGGCCGGCGTCCGGAGTGACGTAGACCTCCAGAGTGTCGGAGCCACGGGGCACCATGACGGCGAACCGGCCGCGGTGAGACGGATCGGCTGCCGCCCATGGGACGGGGTCGGCGGCCGCACCCAGCCCCGGAGTCGGCACCAGGGCCCCGGTGCCCGCAGCAACAGGTGTTCCCCGGCCGTCGTTCACCGTCGTGTTCGTCCACGTTTTGCCGTCGTCGTGGCTGACGTGGAAGTTCACCGGCTTGCCCGCCTCCTGCGAGGCGGACACCAGGATCCCGCCATACACGGCGATCTCACGTCCCGGGTAGCCGCACACATGCGGAATGCCCGGCGCCACCTCGATGCAGGGCATCGGGCCCGGGATCACCCGCGAGTCCTGGCTGAACGTCTTGCCGCCGTCGGCACTGACGGAGACCGCGCTCGGGTACTCCCACGCCGCTCCCGCGACCGCGTAGACCTTGCCGGTCGCGGAGTCCACCCGCATCTTCGGGGCGCCGCCCAGGAGAAGCGGCGTGGACACGGGGTCGGTCCAGGTCTTGCCGCCGTCCGTCGACTTCGCGACCTGGTTGTGGTTCAGCAGATTCGCGTCCAGACCTGAGCTGACCTGGTTGTTGTCCACGTACACGGTGCCCTTCGCGTCGAACTGCACGCTCGGCTCACCGCACTTGGGTGCCGCGTCACCCAGCGGCCACGCCACCCGGGTCCACGTGTCGCCCCTGTCGTTCGAGTAGGCCAGGAAACACCCGCCGTCGACCGGCTCCAGGCCCGGCGAGGGCGGGAAGATCGTCGAGACGAAGACCAGATTTTTCGGGTTCCGCGGGTTGACGGCGACCGTCGGCTGGCCCTCTTTGGTGGCCGGCATGTCGGTGACGTCGACCTCGTGAACGGCCGCATGGCCGCCCGCGTCCTGCGGTGCCGCCACGGCGGCAGGTGAACCGCACAACAGGAACAACGCAGAGAATGCCGCCGCCCCTAACTTCTTGGACGAGCTACTGCACAGCGCCATGTCGATCCTCAACTTTCTCGTCTGGCACAACGGGGTTCTTTTTCTGCAGGGCACGGGACCTGAATCGGCCCGACTCGAGGGCATCCGGCCGGATGCGGCATCGCCCCACCGTCAGCCAAGGCGTATGGCCGGACGGCACGCTGCAGTCCTGGCTGGCATCGTGGGGGTGATGAGTCGGGGGCCCTGGGTGTCCGTGAGCCATCAGAGAATGGCAGGACCTCAGGAAGGACGGCGTCGTGCAGGTGCAGGTCGGCCGGTACTGCTCTGGCATGCTGCGTAACCAGGTATCTCCTGCCGCAGCAATATTGACATGCTCACTACGCTCGTCATTCGGCGTCCTGTCCAAGGGAATGACCGTTTCGCAGACGCCGTCCACCACAGTGAGTGCCGCCCCGCCCGCCATGCTGTGGGGGCGGGGCAGGCGGTGAAGGCGGGGTCTGCCGTGGGCTGAGATCCGCGCGCAGCCATACCAGGCGGACCGGGTGGCGGTAGGCCCGCGCCAACGACGGTGTCGACCACGAACTCGGCGACCAGATCAGGCAGCGCGGGCTGGTTCTCCAGGTCGCCACGACTGGCGCGTACCGGAACACGGCCGTACCGCGAGCGCCGCGCCAGACTCGAGGGCCTCTTCGCCAGCGGCGTGCTCACCGCACCGTTCAGGCTCTGCCCCGCCACCACAGACCGGGCAACCGCCCTGGACTGGCTCGACCCGGCCTGGAGCGCCGCGGGCATCGAGGGCGTCGTGGTGAAAGGCGCCGAGCAGACCTACCACATGGGCAAACTCGCCTGAGTGAAGGTACGAGCACGCACCACGGCCGAAGCGGTGGTCAGCGCAGTCACCAGGGCAACCACGTCACCGAACACCCCGCTGCTGGGCCAGATCCAACGCTGCCGGCCGACCCCGCCTGATCGCCCGCACCACACCGCTTCCCACCACCGCCCGGCACGACCTGGGAACCCGGCTACGCCCCGCCGATGCCGCCCACCCGTGGCACGGACGCCGCTTCAGCGCCTTCCCTGTTGAATCGGCGTGTTGAAGTCGATGTGACAGGGGTGAGGTGGTGCCTGGATGGCGTGTGTTCTGGGTGCCCAGAGAACGGGTCAGCAAGACGGCACGGATACCGGTTCTGGAGGGCTGGGAGGACCTGCCGCTCCGGGAAAAGCGAGTGGGTCGTTCGCGTCGTCCACCAGCTGGCTCTGGAGAACCGGCAGCTCCGCTAGCAGTCCACGGCCCCTGCCCCCGTCATCCGCCTCCTGCCCACCCAGCCCCAACCGCCCGTCGCCTGAGGACCGGGCAGCGCACATCGCCGCCATCAACCTATGGCCCCCAACCGGTGAGGGCGGGCAGAGCCCGCCCTCACACCAGCTTCGAAACACCCCCACGGCTCCGGAGCCGTGTACTTCAGAGGCTTGGATTCCGCGCCGGAGCGCCTCAGCCCCTGGTCAGGGTGCGCCCGAGGAGGGGCAGCAGGCGGTCCCAGTGGCGCTGCAGTGCGGCAGCGTTGAAGGCATCGGTGTCAGACATGGTGAAGCCATGAACGGTGCCGGGGTAGATCTCGGAGGTGTAGCCGATACCCGCCGCATCCAGGGCCTTGTTGAGCTCGCCGAGCGCCTCGGGCGTCAAGTCGCTCTCGGCATGGCCGAAGTGGACCTCAGCGGAGAGCTTGGAAAAGCTGTCGGGTGCGTCGACCCCCACCGGGCCGTGAAATGCGGCGAGGGCGGCCACCTGGCCGGGGTGGGCCGCGGCGGTGCGCGTCGCCAAGAGGCCACCGATGCAATAGCCGGTCACCGCGACCGGTCCGGCGCTGACCTCGGGCTGAGCAGTGAGGAACCTGAGGTACGCGTCAGCGTCTCGCAGGACACGGTCGGCGGTGTGCGCCTCGATCAAGGGCATCAGCTGAGCGAAGACTGCGGACCGGGCCTCTTCTCCGATGTGCTCGGGAAGTTCGATCACCGGTGCCGGACCGTGCCGGTAGAAGAAGTTGGGGACGAGCACGTAGTACCCATGCCCGGCCAGTTCGCGGGCCATTTCTCGCAGCACGGGCCGGATGCCGAAGCCGTCCGCGTACATCAGCACCCCTGGGTGCTGCTCGCCGTGGACGGGGAAGGCGGCAAAACCATCGGCCTGGCCGTCCGCGGTGGGAATCTGCAGCGTCTTGGTGAGCATGAATTCTCCTGTCGTGGTTGATGTGTCGAACCTGTGATCAACACGACGGAGGCGGAGCCCGCGCGGCAGCGCACGATCCTCGATCGAACAGCGGGCCCGCACTGGCCCGTACGGCGCTCAGAAGGGCACCGGGTCACCGATCCGTGTGTGGCGCAATGCCGTCCCGGTAGTCATGCCTGCAACATAGCCCACCCCACGAAGCCGCCGCCAACACCGCCAAACCACCATGCAGTTCGCACGAATGATCTCAGCCAACACCTCGCTCCCGAACTCACTCGACGCGCTGCCCATGGCACCCATTCCGATCGTGAAGCTGCACGGTCCTCACTGCACTGTGAAACACCTCCTCGCCTCAACACGCAGGACTTGACAGGCTTCTCTACCAGCGCCGACTGACCGAACGGCTCGCCACCATCGAGAACCCCGAACACCGCCTGCTTCTTCGGCACTTCGCCACCTGGCACCAGATGCGCCGACTACGGGCCACGGAGGAGAAGGGACCGCTGGGACGCTCCCAGACCAACCATGCCAAGCAGGAAGTCACCCAGGCCGGTGCCTTCCTCGCATGGCTCGCCAGCCGAGGACGCGCCATCGGGCAGTGCCAGCAGGCCGACATCGACGCATGCACACCGAGAAGCTCGCCACCCGGCGCCCAGCCCATACCTTCCTCCGCTGGTGCATGAAGACGGGCCGCATGCCCCGCCTCACCGTTCTGCCCCAGGTCATCACCCAGGACCAGGCGCCACTGCACCAGCACCGCCGACTCGCCATGCTCCGACGGGTCCTCAACGACGACTCCCTACCTCTGCGGAGCCGCATCGTTGCCACACTCGTTCTCGTCCATGCCCAGCCCGTCAGCCGCATCGTTCGCCTCACCATCGACGGCATCACCGACGACGGAGTCACTGTCACTGTTCGGCTGGGTGATCCGCCTTCCCCGCTCCCCGAGCCCGTTGCGGACCTGATGCGGGCATACATCCTGTCCCGTCAGCATCTGCCCTACGCCAGCAGCAGAAGCTCCCACTGGCTCTTCCCCGGCCGCCAGCCCGGAGCCGATGAACCCGGTCAGCCTCCAAGTCCATCGGCGTGAGATCGGCGTCCCGCCGCAGCGCGGCAGGGCCTCTGCGATCCGCCAGCTCGTCCTGCAGGCCCCAGCCCCCGTCATCGCGAAGGCACTCGGCTATCACGACAAGGCCGCCACCCGGCTGGTCACCGAGGCTGGCGGAACCTGGAGCCGATACGCCCCTGGCGATCACAAGCGGTGACCGCCGGAGGACGGAATCTCAGGCAACCGACGCCCTGAAAGGATCGGTGGGGATGATCTCTGCCTCGTCGAAGAGCTGCTCCAACGCCTCGTGCCCGTGACGCCTGCGGAACTCGATCTCAGCTGTCGTTACGGGAAGGGTCCACAGGATGCGGGCGTGGCCCTCGGGAACGGGACAGTGTTCAAGGTCTGGTCCGTGGAGATAGGGCAGGCTGATCAGCAGGTGATCGCAGGTCGAGCCCGGCACCCACGGTTCACCGATCGGCATGCTGTGCTCCAGGTCGAGCTGATGTCCTCCGCAGTGGTAGTAGGCGATCATCGCCATGAGCTCGATGAACCGCCGGTCGCGGACGTGGGCGGTCATGACGAACTCAAGGCCATGACCGTCCTTCTCCATCGCGGCCCAGCACCCGGCGGTCACATAGGCCCAGCTGTCGCTGCGGGGGCCGGGCCCCACAACGAGAACTCGCAGATCGGGCGCCGCGTCTCGCCGTTCCGGCCCGAGGTCGTGGTCGACGACCTCCACGGAGTGCCCCTCGAAGAACGCCCGGACATGTGACTCAACGGCCTCCGCGGCCAACACCCTCGCATCACTCACCGCGCGATCATCCCACCGCGATCCACCGCCCCTCACGGCTCACTCAGCGTCATGGGGCTGCCGACGTCAGCTACGAATACGCGACACCTCAACATGCGAGCCCGCCAGTCCCGAGGCCAGAGATGCGGACGAGGCGGAGGACAACTAGCAGGTGTGGTCGAGATCCTTCGCGATCACGCTGTGCAGGGTGGCGCTGTCCGGTGCGGCGGGGTCCGGGACGACGAAGGTGTAGTCGACGCCCTGCGGGTACTCCCCGACGACGACGGTGAGTTGGTCGGTCAGCGTGGGGAACGTCCGCACCTCCCCCTCCACCCCGGCCGCACCGAGCAACTCCTCCAGCTCCCCGAAGGTGACCTCCGACGCGAGGGTCACCGTCTCCCCCCGCCGCCCGGTCGGCACGTCCACCGTCCCGGTCCAGGTGCTCAGCGCGACCCGGAAGATCTCGCGACAGCCGCACACTTCGAGGCGCACGTCCCCGTACGCGAAGGTCCGGGGCCAGGTCCCCTTCGGGTGGAGGAAGTAGCCGGCCTCGACCGGTGGTCCGAGCACCTCGGTGACGGCGTCCAGCGTGGCTCTGGGCCTGAGGACGCCGACGCCGCCGGTCGTCGCGTAGTCCGTCAGCACCTGCCTCATGTCCATGCCGGAAATGATCTCAGGCTTCGGCAAGGCCGCGGGCCCGTTTGAAGAGGGCGAGGCCGTCGGAGAGGTCCACGATCGGGTCGGGGTAGTCAAGCCCGCGGTGTTCGTGCCGCTGGCGTCGGCGGCGGGCAACGAGCAGGCACACAACGCGCGCCATCTGCAGGAGGCCGAGGCCGCGATCGCGCTAGAAGGCGAGGTGACGGGGGCCCGGGTGCGGGAGGTGTTGGGCCCGCTCCTGGCCGATGCCCACCTGTGGCAGGCGATGGCGGAGCGGGCCCGTGCGCATGGTCGTCCGGACGCGGCCGACCGGCTTGTCGACGAGATCCTGGCCGGCCTCCAGCTCAGTGCCGCCGCGGTGGGCCAGAGCGAGCGCCGCGGACGGCGACCGGCAGAAGTTGCCGAGGCAGACAATCAGGATGCGGCGCATGATGCGGCTCCCACGCTCGTGAGGACTTCGTCAAGGGCGGTGACGACGTGGCCGATGTCGGTTTCGGTCAGGTACCGGTGGAAGGGGAGGGTCAGGATCTCCCCGGCAACGTGCTCGGTGGCGGGCAGGTTGCGCCGCCACCGGGCGAAAGCGGGCTGGAGGTGGTTGGGCGGGTAGTGGACGCCGACACCGATGCCCCGGGCCTTCAGCTGCGCGAACACTGTGTCGCGGCCGGGCACACGGACCTGGCAGAGGTGCGGCACACAGCGGTCGGGCCCGACGTCGATGAGGGTCACGCGGTCCAGCGGGGCGAGAGCGTGCCGGTAGGTGTGCCACAGGGCGCGGTGGGCGGCCTCGGTCCGCTCGAACTGCGCAAGCTGGGCCAGGCCGATGGCTGCGCTAATGCCGGACATCTGGTAGCGCAGGCCGAAGCCGGTCACGGAGTAGCCGGTGGTCTGGGCGCGTTCGGCCTGGGACTGGGCGATGTCGAGCAGTCTGATCCGGCGGATCGTGTCGGCGTCAGTCCGGGTGCGGGGGACGACGGCGCCGCCCTGGCCACAGGTGAGGTTCTTGATCGGGCCGAAGCTGAAACAGGTCAGATCTCCGCTTGCGCCGACGCGGCCCTCTCCGAGGCGGGAGCCGAAGGAGTGCGCGGCGTCCTCGGGGGCCCCGAAGTCCGCTCCTCCAGGGGAACCTGTGAGCGGCGCCCGGTGACGGCGCCTGTCGCGCGGTTCCCGGCGCGATCAGGTATTCAGGAACGGTGGACAAGGACGCGAGCGACCCCTTCGTGCATGTCCGGGGCGCCAGTGAGAACAACCTGCGGAACATCGATGTCGACGTTCCGCGGGACGCGATGGTCGCCTTCACCGGCGTCTCCGGTTCGGGCAAGTCCTCGCTCGCGTTCGGCACGCTCTACGCGGAGGCCCAGAGGCGCTACTTCGAGTCCGTGGCACCGTACGCCCGAAGGCTGTTGCAACAGGTCGGCGCACCGCACGTACAGGAAATCACCGGACTGCCACCTGCCGTGGCCCTGCAGCAGCGACGCGGGTCGCCCAGCTCGCGTTCTACGGTCGGCACCATCACTACGCTGTCCAATCTGCTGCGCATGCTGTACTCCCGCGCCGGCACCTATCCGCCCGGGGCCGGACGGCTGGAAGCCGAGTCGTTCTCACCCAACACCGCGGCCGGCGCCTGCCCGGAGTGCCACGGACTGGGCGTCGTGCACGACGTCGCCGAGGACCTGCTCGTCCCGGACCCCTCGCTGAGCATCCGCGAGGGGGCGATCGCCGCCTGGCCGGGCGCCTGGCAGGGCGCCAACCTGCGCAGTGTCGTGAACGGCCTGGGGATCGACATCGACCGACCGTGGCGCAGGCTCAGGAAGAAGGACCGAGACTGGCTGCTGTACACGGACGAGCAGCCCTCCGTGTACATCGAGCCGGAGGAGGACCGCGTCGACTACGGCTACCAGGGCAAGTTCTGGAGCGCCCGCCAGCACGTCATGCACGTCCTCGCCGACTCCAAGAGCGAGAAGATGCGCGAACGGGCGCTCCGCTTCGTCAGGAGTGTGCCCTGCCCCGAGTGTCATGGCAGCGGACTGCGGCCCGAGGCGCTCGCCGTGACCTTCGCCGGACGTTCCATCGCCGAGATCAACGCGATGCCGCTCGCCGAGGTCGTGGCGCTGCTGCGGCCCGTCGCGGCGCGGTCCGAGGCCGGCGCCACCACGTCGACCGCCCGATCCGGGGAGACGACCGAGGTTGCGGTCCGGATCTGCGGCGATCTGGTCGCGCGGGTCGACGTACTGCTCGACCTGGGCCTCGGGTATCTCAGCCTCGGCCGCCGCTCGACGACCCTGTCGCCCGGCGAGGCGCAGCGCCTGAGGATCGCCACCCAGCTGCGCTCGGGGCTGTTCGGCGTCGTCTACGTCCTCGACGAACCCTCCGCGGGCCTGCACCCGGCTGACGCGGAACCGCTGCTGGACGTGCTGGACCGCCTCAAGGCGGCGGGCAACTCGCTGTTCGTCGTGGAGCACGACATGGACGTCGTACGGCGGGCGGACTGGGTGGTCGACATCGGCCCGGGCGCGGGCGAGGGCGGCGGACGCGTGCTGTACAGCGGCCCGGTCGCCGGTCTTGAGCGGGTCGGGGACTCGGCCACGAGCCAGTACCTGTTCGGGCGCGCCCAGCCGCTCGATCACCGCCCGCGCACACCGCACGGCTGGCTGCACCTGAGCGGCGTCTCCCGCCACAATCTGAACGACGTGTCCGTCGACGTACCGCTGTGCGTACTGACGGCGGTGACGGGCGTGTCCGGTTCCGGGAAGTCGACGCTGGTGACGCAGGTGCTCGCCGAGGTCGTCCGCGGCCACCTCGGACTCGCACCCGAGGAGCCCGACGAGGCGCGGCTGGAGGTCGACGTCCAGGACGCGTCGGGGGTCGAGTCGTTCGACCGGCTGGTCCGGGTCGACCAACGGCCCATCGGCCGGACTCCCCGGTCCAACCTGGCCACGTACACGGGGATGTTCGACGCGGTGCGCAAGCTGTACGCGTCGACGGACGAGGCCAGGGCGCGCGGCTACTCGGCCGGGCGGTTCTCCTTCAACGTGCCCGAAGGGCGGTGCGAGACCTGCCAGGGCGAAGGATTCGTCGCGGTGGAACTGCTGTTCCTGCCCGGCACCTACGCGCCTTGCCCGACCTGCGAGGGCGCCCGGTACAACGCCGAAACGCTGGAAGTCACCTACCGCGGCAAGAGCATCGCGGAAGTGCTGGGGCTGTCCGTCGACGCCGCCGCCGAGTTCCTGTCGACCGTCCCGGCCGCCTCCCGCAGTCTGGAGACGTTACGCGAGGTGGGACTGGGGTACCTGCGGCTGGGCCAGCCCGCGACGGAACTCAGCGGTGGTGAGGCGCAACGCATCAAACTGGCCACCGAACTGCAGCGGGCCCGTCGCGGGCACGCGCTCTACCTGCTCGACGAGCCGACGGCGGGGCTGCACCCCTCGGACATCGCGCTGTTGCTGCGACAACTGCACCGGCTCGTCGACGCCGGCAACACGGTCGTCCTCGTCGAGCACGACCTGGACACGATCGCCACCGCCGACTGGGTCATCGACCTCGGGCCGGGCGGCGGCGACGCGGGCGGGCGGGGGGTCGCGGCGGGGCCGCCGGCCAGGGTGGCGAGGGCCCGCCGCAGCGCCACCGCGCCCTATCTCGCGGCCCGGCTCGCGCGCTCCTGACGACGGCGCGAGGTGCTGAGCACCGGTCAGCCGGATTCGGGGCGCATGGTCGCGCGCATCGCCATGCTGGGCGCAGCTCATGGCGGATATCTCGTGGCTTTGTCCACGACCCGCGTCCGCGCGGTGACAACCTCCTCCCCTTCGCCTTCCTCATCCCAGCTCGCTCGTCGGATCGGCTCCGCCTCAGGCGCGGGAGCGGAACTGGTGGCGGACACCGTGCGCGGCCTCCGCGAGGGGCAGCAGGTGACGTGTCGATGATCAAGTAGTTCGCCGGGCAGCAGTTCGTCGCACACCAGGGCGCCAGCCTCTGTGAGGAAGGCCGAAGCTGTCTCAACAGAGACACAGGGCAGCACTCCGGCGTGTACTGGTCGTCCGTCAGCTGGTCACCTGGGAGCCCAGGACCACACCGGCCAGCATCCCGGCGAGCAGGAACCGCCCGAACGGGATCCTGCTCGTACAGGTCGGCCCTGCCCGCAAGCATCAGGCCGATGCCGTACAGGGCGCCGAGAACATACCCGGCGAACGTCCCGACCAGGACGTTCGCCCAGCCGTATCAGCCAAGGACAGCACCCAGGACGAGGGCGAGCTTCACATCGCCGAACCCGAAGCTCTTGCTGAAGAGGAAGAGCACGAAATAGCGGGCCCCCAGGATGAGGGAGCCGAGCAGTGCGGACGTCCAGCGGCCGCCCGCGTCGGCAGCAGTGCGGCAACGCCGAGCAGGACGAGCGCGGCCGCGGCGAGCGGCAGGGTGAGCACGTCGGGCAGCCGGTGCGCCGCAAAGTCGCTGCCTGCCCTACGCCACGGACGCGGCCCGCGAAGCACCGGTCAGGGTGAGGCCTGGCGCCAGGAACGCAGCCTCTCGGCGATCCCGTACGAGTCCAGCCGCAGCTCTCGGATGTCGTAGATCAGCTCCCGCCAGAGCTCAAACTTCGAGTCCACCCGTTCCCCGCAGGCCTCAAGATAGGCGATGGCGACGCCGTATCCATACACCTCGTTCCGGGCCGGAAGCGGGCGCAGCAGCACGCACTCTTCCAGCATGACGGCAGCCCGCCAGAAGGCGTCGGGATCGTGCTGATCATGCCGGGGCGGGTCGACCCGGTGGCGCTGAGCCATGCCGACAAGCACTGAGAAGTCGTTGACGGTCAGGTCGTCCCGGAGGACTTCTTCCTGGCGCTCGAGGAACCACCGGTAGTCGACGTACACGACGGGAGGCACAGGTCAGGCCGCCCGGCGGTTGCGCGTCGGAGGTGGGTGATCGAGCGCACGATGTCGTGGCTGTCCGGCTACCGCAGACTCAGCCCCCGCTACGAATGCCATCCCCGTAACTACCTGGCATTTCTCGGGCTCGCCGCCGCCCTCTGCTGCTACAAACGCCTCGTCCGCCTCATCACGTAGGACACGGTCTAAGCAGACTCTGTACGGTCCCCGCTCATCCCGCCATGACCGCCGGCCTCGTCGGTGTCGCCCTGCACCTGTGCGTGTGAGCGATCCGGCGCCTGCGCGCTCTGTGCCGTGGCGAGCGGGCCCAGATGCTGTGCGGCGCTGTCCAGCAGTCCGAGGTCGGCCTTGGTGTGCGCGATGGCGGCGTCGATCAGGACGGCGACCAGCGGCTCGTCGGCGTGGGCGCGGCGCTGCTGTGCCAGGCCCGCGAGCTCGGACAGGTACGTCTGCCGCTGCGAATCGATGAGCGTGGTCAGGGCCTGCGGGCCCAGCGCGACAGCGCCGAGGAGCTTCAGGAACAGCTCGTCGCGGAAGCCGCCGACGCGCACCCAGGCGGTGGTCGCCCACGAGCGCAGCTCGGCCTCGCCCGCCTCGGTGAGCGTGTAGAGGTTCTTGTCGGGCCGGTCGGTCTGCGTGACCTGCGAGCGCGAGACATAGCCGTCACGGACCAGCCGTTCGAGGATCTGGTAGAGGTGACCGATGTTCAGGCCACCCCACTGCGGACCGACGGCCTCCTCGAAGCGGGCCTTGAGTTCGTATCCGTGATTCGGTCGCCGGGTCAGCAGCGCGAGCACGGCGTGGTGGAGCGGCATATACGTCCCTTCTACATTGTGACAACATACCCCTGAATTGCCACAATGTATGTGGCGCAATGTACGAGGGCGAGGCTGCATCAATGGCTGTGAGCGTGGCGTTACGCGGGGTGAGCCGCCGGTATCCCGGGCTGACCGCTCTGGACGAGGTCGACCTGGAGGTCGCGGCCGGCGAGGTGGTGATGCTGACCGGGCCGTCCGGCGCCGGCAAATCCACCGTCCTGCATGTGACGGGCGGCATGGACCAGCCCGACGAGGGGCACGTCGAGATCGACGGCATACAGCTGGTGCCCCGGGACCTGGACCGTCACCGCCGGCGTATCGGCTTCGTCTTCCAGCGCTTCCACCTGCTGCCCGCGCTGACCGTGCTGGACAACGTGCTCGCCCCCGTCCTGCCGCGCAGAGTGGACTTCGACCGGCGTGCGCGCGGCATGGAGCTCCTCGAAGCTGTCGGCCTGGACCAGCGGGCCGACGCCCTGCCCTCGCAGTTGTCGGGCGGACAGCAGCAACGCGTCGCCGTCGCACGCGCGTTGATCAACCGGCCGGGACTGTTACTGGCCGACGAGCCCACGGGCAACCTGGACAGCGTCATCGGGCGGGAGATCATCGACCTGCTGATGTCGCTGCGCGAGCGCTACGGGATGACCATGCTGATCGCATCCCACGATGCGGAAGTCGCCGCCAACGGCGACCGGGTGGTGCGTCTGCAGGACGGCAGGATCACCTCGGACCAGCGGGTCACACCGTCCGGCGACGTGCTGGACCGGCTGGGGGGCCTGCGACCGTGATAGCGATGATCCTCGATCAGCTCCGGCGGCGGCGCGGACGCGCGCTGGCCCTGGCCGCCGGAATCCTGGTGGCGGCGACCAGTTTCACCTTGCTGACCGCGACGGTGAGCACGAGCCAGGCGACCACCGTGGGCACGGTACAGAAGAACGCACGGTCCGCGTACGACGTCCTGGTACGCCCGCCCGACTCGCAGACGGACGTGGAGCGGCAGAGCGGTCTGGTCTCGCCGAACTTCCTGTCCGGCACGTTCGGTGGCATCACCATGGACCAGTACCGGCACATCGGCGACATGGCCGGGGTCGACGTGGCCGCGCCGGTCGCCAACATCGGCTACCTCATGGTGGCGAGCACCGTCACCGTGGACGTGTCCCGCTTCCTGGACGGCGAGGCGTCCCGGCAGATCCTGCGCATCAGCCCGACGCTCACCTCCGGACTGGGCACCTACCGCACCTCCGACGAGTACGTCTACCTCACCCGCTCCCCCCTGACGTCGGCGTCGGAGTCGGACGGCCTCTTCGAGTCCGACACCCTGGAAACGGGCGAGGCCGACAAGAGCACCCAGCGGTATCGGATCAAGGGGAAGTACGACGTCTGCTTCTACTTCAACTGGGACAAGTCAGAGCAGACCGAGTTCAACCTGAATCTGCCGTTGAAGCCGAACATCATCGCCGAGGACCTCAGGGACAAGTCGCCGTTCGACCCGGACCTGAGTTCGCGGATGAACTGCCAGTCCGGCCAGGACAAGGCCACCATCGACGTTCCGGTCAGCTACCCCGTGCTGCTGTCCGCCATCGACCCGGTGGCCGAGGACCGGCTGGTGGGCCTGGGCGACACCATCGCCTCGGGCCGGATGCTCACCGAGCGGGACAAGCCGTGGACGGTGTCGTCCGCCAAGAGCGTCCACGGACAGCACGACTCCTACATCCCGGCGCTGCTCAGCGACAACCCGCTGACCACCGGCACGCTCGACGCCACCGTAGAGCGTCTGGACGTCGGCGACCCGGCAGAGCTGCCCTCGAAACTGGGCAACCCGACAGCCGGCAGCTTCGTCCGAGGCCTGCACGGCACCACGGTGGGCAGCACCAGCGTCGACCTGAGCAAGGGCTACCGGAAGGCACTGACCGAGAACTCGTTCGACACCGGGGCCTACTGGACGGTCGGCCCGGTCACCTACCAGCGGACCTCCGACGGCGACCTCGCCGCGCAGCCGCAGCCGCCGCAGAAGTCCAGCCTGTGGATCACCAACTTCAACCAGCAGCCGTTCACCAACGTCCCCGAGGAGAACCACCAGGGCACCCAGTACCGGAAGGTGACCAGTCACGCCGCCACGAACTGCATCGGGCTCGGTACCTGCGACGGCGTGGACTCCGGACGCCTGCCCAATCCCTTCGTCCACCTGGTCGGCCGCTACGACACCGGCGAACTGCCCGGCTTCTCACCCCTGTCCGACACCCCGTTGGAGACCTACCAGGCGCCTCAGGTCACCGGCGCGGACAGCGCGACCCGAGCGAAGCTCCACGGCAAGCCACTGCAGCCCGACCGCAACCTGGGTGGCTACGTCAGCCCGCCGCCCACCATGCTGACGACGATGGACTCCATCACCGCGCTCACCAAGAGCCGCCGGGTCCCGAGCCTCCAGGACAAGGCGCCGGTCAGCGCGATCAGGATCCGGGTGGCCGGAGTGACCGGCGTCGACACGGCCTCCCGGGCTCGGGTCAACGCCGTGGCCGGGGCGATCCGGGCCGCCTACCCCCAGCTCCAGGTCGACGTCACCGTCGGCAGCTCGCCCGCGCCGCAGACGGTGACGCTGAGTGCCTCGGCACAGGTGACGGAGCGCTGGGTCGCCAAGGGCGTGGCACTGCGCATCCTCAAGGCGGTGGACACCAAGAGCGCGATGCTCTTCGTGCTGGTCCTCGTCGTGTGCGCGCTCTTCCTCGGCCAGGCTGCGCTTGCCTCGGTGCGCTCACGTCGCGTCGAGATCGGCACGCTGCGCTGCCTGGGCTGGAGCGGTGGCGAAGTGCTCCGCCTGGTCCTCGGCGAACTGGCGGTGATCGGCCTCGCCGCCGGAGCCGCGGGCACGGTACTCGCATACGTGCTGGGCAGGGTGCTGGGCCAGTCCGAAGCCGGCTCCAAGTCACTCCTCGTGCTCCCGGTGGCGCTCCTCCTGGCCACGGCGGCGGGACTGATCCCCGCCTGGCTCGCCACCCGGCTGGGACCGATGGAAGCCGTCCGACCCCCGGTGACGGCGGCCCTCCGCGCACGCCCGGTGCGTTCGGTGGCCGGACTGGCCATGCTCAACCTGCTGCGGGTGCGGGGCCGCACGCTGCTGGGTGCGGCAGGACTGGCGCTGGGAGTGGCCGCCTTCACGGTGCTGCTCGCCCTGACGCTGGCCTTCCGGGGCGAGGTGGCCGGGTCGCTGCTCGGCAGCGCCGTGGTGGCGCAGGCGCGCGAGGCCGACTACCTCAGCGTCGCCCTGTCCTTGCTGCTGGGCGCCGCCGGCGCCATCGACGTCCTGGTCATCTCGCAGCGCGAACGCGCCGCCGATCTCGCGGTGCTGCGGGCGACCGGATGGACCAACCGCGAGCTGGCGAAGCTGACCCTCTACGAGGGAATCGGACTGGCTCTGCTGGGCGGCCTGTCCGGTGCGGTGGCCGGCCTGGCCGGGGTGCTGACCCTCGGCCGGGGCGTGCTGCACGGACACCTGTTCACGATCGTCGGCGCCGCGCTGCTGGCCACGCTCGCGGCGACCGCCCTGGTGGTGGCGGCTCTGACGGTGCCGATCCGGGGGCTGTCCCGGATCGCCCCCGCCCACCTGCTCGCCGCCGACTGAGCCGACCGCCGCCACCGCCGGCGGCTTCGCACAGCGGAAGACCCCGGCCGTGTTCACGGGCCGGGGTCTCAGCAGTCGACGGACGTCCGCGGTCGTGCCCCTCGCACCGCCGTCAGCCAGGCGGTAGCACAGCCCCACCACGGCGGCCTGCCTGGTTTCCGGTCAGCAAGAGCGCGAAAGCGTCACGGGGTGTCGGGGCCGCGATTTCGGTCATGGCCGCAGCCTTTGAGCTGGCGCCGTCCATGACACCGCCTCGCCCCGCCACAGTTCGCCGGAGAGGTCCACGCCGACGGGCTGGGGCAATACCCCCAGGCGCCAGGCGAGGGCCGTCTCGAGGTGGGACCTCAGCGCGCGGCGCTGCGACCCCGCCCCGGGCGGCCACTGGTCCACAACCCCCTGTGTGTCGTTCACACCCGCACAACGAGCGAGGCGCTGCCCGCGCTGTCGGCCGAACGAGGGCAGACAGCCCGGGATCTCTCACAGTCCCCTCCGTGGAGGGCCTGCGCCAGCAGCGCCGCCACGACATCCTTGTTTTTCCGTTGTTCCGTCCTCGTTCTGCTCAGCGAGCGTGGCGGTCACCTCGCCGGCGCCGTCGAGGACCCGCGGTGTGCGGCGTTCCCCTAGTTGGGGGGGCGGTGCCGGTGGTTAGGGCGCGGACCGTCGACGGGGCTGATGATCTGCGCCTCTACGACGACGGCCTGGCGGCCGGTCCGACCCTGGACCTACGGCCCCGGTGAACTGGGCTTCCTGGACCGCCCAATACTTCGCACAGGAGGCGGCCTCCCGGGGCGTAGAGGCTGCTGGGCAGTCACCGGCGGGTGACGCGGAGATTGGGCAATGGGTACGGAGCCGCGCACCATCCCTTCCAAATCCGGGGGGTTGGAACGGACCGGACGCAGACGGTGGTTATCAGTGCGTGTGGCCGGGACTGATCAGGGGGTGGCAAATGCCGTGGTGCGCGCCGAAGGTGCTTCTGTCTGCGCTGACGTGGGCTGATGAGATCCGGGACGCTGGAGGAGGTCGCTGATCAGGGCATCCTGGCGGTCAAGCGGCGGTGGCCGGGCGCAGTCGGCGCCAGGAGCAGGCCGCCGTTCCTCTGACCGGTACGGGAACACTCAGCACCGCGCCCGAGGCCGCGGTCGGGTTCTTCACCCCGTAGCGGGCCGTGGTGACGTAGAGGCGGTGGTCGTCGGGGTGCAGACACACCGAGGTGGGGTGGGGGGCGGGGACGGTCAGCGTGTGGAGCAGGCGGCCGTCTGGGTGGTAGCGGCGGACCGCGCCCGCGCCCCACAGCGCGACCCACAGGCAGCCCTCCTCGTCGACGGTCATCCCGTCGGGGCTGCCTTCCTCGTCGTGCAGTTGAGCGAAGGTTTCCGGGACGCCGGAGAGGTCGCCCGAGACGGGGTCGACCCGGCAGCGCAGGACGGTGCCGTCGGCTGTGTCGGCGAGGTACATGGTGGTGCCGTCGGGGGTGAACGCCGGGCCGTTGGCGATGGTCAGGCCGTCGAGGACGCGTACCACCGTGCCGTCGGGGTCCGTTCGGTACAGCGAGCCCGCGCCGCGGGTCCCTGCGTAGGCCATGCTGCCTGCCCAGAAGCGACCGGCCGGGTCGGCGACGCCGTCGTTCATCCGGCTGGGCGCCGGGGTGCGGTCCTCGGGGCGGTCCAGCCATTCCAGGGCGCCGCCGGGGGTGAGCAGGGCGATGCCGGTGCCTGCGGCGGCGATCCATGCGCCCGGCTGGTCGGCCACCGGCGCGACGGCGCCCAACGGCACGTCGAGTCGGGCCAGTTCGCGCGGAGCCGACGGTTCGGTGTCGTCGCGCAGTTCGAAGAGCCGGCCGCTCAGGATGTCGACGTACACGTACCGGCCGTCGACCCAGCGGCCGCCCTCGGCCAGTTCGTAGGCTCCGTCCACGACGACCGCCGCCGGTAGTGCCGTTGATGTCATGTTCCGTCTCCTGGGTCAGCGGATGGTCGTGCCGTCGGGCTGGTCGAACAGGCCGAGTTCGTCCTGCGTCGGAAGGCCCTCCCAGTCGCCCCGGGTGGCGACGGCGAAGGCCGCGGTGGTGACGGCTCGGTGCAGACGGGCGGGGATGTCCGCGCCGTGGAGGTGTCCCGACAGGTAGCCGGCCACGAAGGCGTCGCCCGCGCCGACCAGGTCGACGGCGTCGACCTGGCGCGCCGCGCGTTCTGTTGCCCCGTCGGCGGTGAAGCTGGTCGCGCCGTGTGCGCCGCGCTTGACGACCACCTCGCCTACCCCTTCGGCCAGGATGCTGCGCACGGCCTCGGATTCGCCCGCGCCGGGCCGTTCGAGCACCAGCGGCAGCTCGTCCTCGGAGGCTATGAGCAGGTCGGTGCGGGCCAGCAGCGGCCGGAGCGCGGTGCGGGCGCGGTCGGCGGTCCACAGCCGGGAGCGGTAGTTGACGTCGAGGCATACGGTGATGCCGGCTTCGCGGGCGGCGGTGGCGGCGGCCAGGGCGGCCTCGGCCGCCGACGGGCTGAGCGCCGGCGTGATGCCGGTCAGGTGCAGGATGCGGGATCCCGGAACCAGCGCGGGCAGGACGTCGGCCGGTGAGACGGCCGAACCGGCGGAACCGGCACGGTAGTAGCTGACGCGGGTCAGCGTGCCCAGGCGTGGTTCGGTGAGCAGCAGGCCCGTGGGCCGGCCGGTGTCGTCGGTGACGGCGTGGTCGATGTCGACGCCCTCGGCGCGCAGCGTGCGCAGTACCAGCGCTCCGAGTTCGTCCGCACCGACCCGGCCGGCCCAGCGCACCCGGTGGCCGAGTCGGGCGAGGCCGATGGCGACGTTGGACTCGGCTCCCGCCACGGACAGGCCGAGGCTGCCGCCGAGCCGCAGGGCGCCGTGGGCGCGCAGCGCCGCCATCGTCTCGCCGAAGGTCACCACCTCGGGTAGGGCCTGGCCGGCCGGTGTCGTCACGGCGTCTCCCCTGCGGCCATGTTGCGGAACACGCCCGCGCGGGCTCGGAGTCGGTCGAGGTCGCCGCCGTCGGCCGCGTCCCCCACGAGGGGGGAGCCGACGCCGACAGCCATGGCGCCCCGATCCAGATAGTCGCGGGCGGCCTGCGCGTCCACTCCGCCGACGGGCACGAAGGACACCTCGGGGAAAGGGTCGCGCAGGGCCTTGAGATAGCCGGGGCCGCCGAAGGAGCCGGGGAAGAGTTTGATCGCGGCGGCACCCAGGGCGAGGGCGGATTCGATCTCGCTGGGTGTCAGGGCACCCATCAGCACGGGTACGCCGTAGGACTCCAGCCCGTCGACCAGGGCCGGGGTGACGAGGTACGAGGCACCGGCGTCCACGGCACGGGAGGCGTCCGCGGCCGAGCGCACGGTTCCGGCGCCGAGGAGTGCGTCGGGGCCCAGTTCGGTGCGGGCTCGCCTGATCACGGCCAGGGCGTCGGCGGTGGTCAGTGAGACCTCGATGACCGCGATGCCCTCTTCGGCGAGGGTGCTCACGGTACGCAGGGCTGCGGCGGGCTCCTTGCCACGGACGATCGCCAACAGGCGGTGGGCTCGGAGGGATTCCACCAGGTTCATGGGAGCGGGCTCTCCTTGGGCGTGAACGGGGCATGAGGTTGGGGGGCCTGGCCGGTGGTGGTCACCATTCGGTGAACGCCCCATCGGGGCCGCGCCATACGGGGTTGCGCCAGCGGTGTCCGGTCTCGGCGGCATGGCGTACCGCCTTCTCGTCGATCTCGACGCCGAGACCCGGGCGGGAGACGGCCACGGCGTATCCGTCCTGGAAGCGGAAGGGTTCGGGGTCCATCACGTACTCCAGCAGGTCGCACTGCTGGTTGTAGTGGATGCCCATGCTCTGTTCCTGGATGAGGAAGTTCGGTACGGAGAAGGCGATCTGCAGGCTTGCGGCCAGGGCGATCGGGCCGAGGGGGCAGTGGGGCGCCATCGTGACGTCGTACGTCTCGGCCATGGCCGCGATGCGGCGGACCTCGGAGATGCCGCCGGCGTGCGACAGGTCGGGCTGGGCGACGGCGATGCCCGTGGTCATCACCTCTCGGAAGTCCCAGCGGGAGTAGAGGCGTTCGCCGGTGGCAAGCGGAATACTGGTGGATTCCACCAGGCCGCGCAGGTTGCCCGAGTGTTCCGGGGCGACGGGTTCTTCGACGAACAGCGGCTGCAGTGGCTCCAGTTGGGGCAGCAGGCGGCGTGACATGGCGGTGGAGGCCCGGCCGTGGAAGTCGACGGCGATGTCCCGCTCGTCGCCCAGCACTTCGCGGACGGCCGCGACGCGTTCGACGACCTCGGCGGTGCGTGCCGGGGTGTCGATCGGAGCGAGTTCGGCCGAGGCGTTCATCTTGACGGCGGTGAAGCCCGCCTTCATCTGTTCCTCGGCCAGTTCCGCGACGTCGCTGGGGCGGTCTCCGCCGATCCAGGCGTACATGCGGACGCGGTCGCGTACGGGACCGCCGAGGAGTCGGTGCACCGGAACGCCGTAGGTCTTGCCGGCGATGTCCCACAGTGCCTGGTCGATGCCGGCGACGGCGCTGGAGAGGATGGGGCCGCCCCGGTAGAAGCCGCCCTTGGTGAGCACCTGCCAGTGGTCCTCGATGCGCAGCGGGTCCCGGCCGACGAGGTAGTCGGCCAGTTCGTGGACCGCGGCGCGTACGGTCTCTGCGCGGCCCTCGATCACGGGCTCGCCCCATCCGGTGACGCCCTCGTCGGTGGCGACGCGCAGGAACAGCCAGCGCGGTGCCACCAAGAACGTCTCAAGTCCGGTTATCTTCAAGGAACTTCCTTAGGCGGCGTGTCGGTCGCGACGTCGGCGGCGCGGTCTTTCCTGTCTTCCCTGGCCTGTACGGCAGCCAGGTCGTCGGAGGCTTGCGCGAGGAGCGATGCGACGGCCGCGGCGGCGGCGTCCGGGTCACTCGCCTCGACCGCCTCCAGCAGCTCCTGGTGCACAGGGATGGAGTCGGAGAAATGCCGGGCGCCGTGCACGATGCGGTCCCGTACGCGCAGACCGGCCTCGATGACGACCTCCATGCGGCTGAGCAGCTCGTTGTGCGCGGCGTCCAGCAGGGCGCGGTGGAAGGCAAGGTCCGCCTCGACCATCGCGTCGGCGTCCGTTCCCGCCGCCGCCATCGCGTCCAGCGCCTGCCGCATCGCGTCCAGGTCTGATGCGGTGCGGCGGGCTGCGGCGAACCGGGCTCCGGCAGGCTCGACTATCGCGCGGACCTCGGCCAGGTCCTCCAGGAAGCCGTCGGTGGGAGCGCTGCTGCCCTGCCAGCGCAGCAGGTCGCTGTCGAGCAGGTTCCAGTCGGCGCGGGGCCGGATGGTCGTGCCGCGCTTCTGCCGCGATTCGAGGAGACCCTTGGCCGCCAGGACGCGCAGCGCCTCGCGCACGACGGTCTTGCTGACGCCGAGCTCGGTCTCGAACTTGACCGGGTCCACCACGGTGCCCGGGGGGTAGTCGCCGCGGATGATGCGTCGGCCCAGTTCCTCGACCGCCTGGCCGTGCAGCCCCCTACCGGGATGGGTCACCACGTTCTCCGTTTCCGTATCGGTCCTGTTCGCGGATGCCGCGCACGGCTCACCGCACTGTGCGAGCCACTCACGAGGACTCCTTCATGACACTCCATCCTCCATCGACCACCAAACTCGCTCCCGTCACGTATGAGGCGTCCGCCGATGCCAGGAAGGCGACGGCCGAGGCCACCTCCTCCGGCCGCCCGAACCGCTTCGCGGCCGTGGCCGCCACGCTGCGTGCCCGGTCGGACTCCGGGATCCCCTCCCACGCGGCGGTGAGGATGGGTCCGGGCAGCACGGTGTTGACCCGGATGTCCGGCCCGTACTCGACGGCCAACTGCCGCCCCAGCGAGCACAGCGCACCCTTCGCGGCGGCGTAGGCGGCATGGCCCGGAAGGCCGATGACCGCGTGCACCGAGGAGGTAAGGACCACGGACCCCGACGCCTCGCGCAGCATGGCCGCGAAGGTCTTCATGCCGCGCCAGGCCGGCTTCAGCAGTACGGCCATCTGGCCGTCCCACTCGGCCTCGCTCAACTCGTGGGCGGGCTTGTTCAGTTGCGCGAAGGCGTTGCTGTGCAGCACATCCAGCCGTCCATGGTGCTCGTCGACGTGGCGGGCCAGGTTCTCCCAGTCGGCGGCCGAGGTGACGTCGCACCGTACGTACTCCGCGCGTCCGCCGCCGTCCTGGATGTCTGCGGCGAGCGCCTTGCCCTCCGTGTCGTCCACGTCCGTGACCACGACGGTCGCACCCTCGTCGGCGAGCCTTCGCGCCGTGGCCGCGCCTATTCCGTGCGCGGCCCCGGTGATCACCGCCACCCGTCCCGCCATCCTGCGGCACTCCGTCATCGTGTGCTTCTCCCCTCTGCTGCCTGCACCCACCATAGCTGTTTCAATTAATTATGAATATATCTTGACGGCGTGGCGATGCCGCTCCGAAACTGACCGGCATGCAACAGGCACCTCCAGTACGACGCTAGGAAGGACCTCCCTCCCATGAGCCGCACCACACACCTCCGCAGAAGCCGGGGCGCACTCGCAGTGACCCTTGCCGCCACCGCCCTGCTCATCTCCGCCTGCGGGGGTTCGACCGGTTCGAAGGACCCCGCGGTCCAGGCACCTGTCAAGCCCGGCCAGAAGGTCGACCTGCGCTTCTGGTCGTGGGTTCCCGGCGTCGACAAGGCCGTCAACAGGTGGAACGCCACCCACCCGGACATCCACGTCGAACTGGAAAAGATCCCGGCAGGCAGCAGTGGCGGCTACGCGAAGATGCGCGCCGCGCTCAAGAGCGGCAACGCGCCCGACCTCGCACAGGTGGAATATCAGGAGATCCCCTCGTTCCTGCTGGAGAACGGCCTGGTGAACCTGTCCCAGTACGGCGCGGACAAGGACCGGTCGAAGTTCGTGGACTGGCAGTGGCAGCAGGGAGTCTTCGACTCCGCTGTCTACGCGATCCCCCAGGCGTCCGGTCCGATGGGCCTGTTCTACCGCTCCGACCTGTACAAGAAATGGGGCATCAAGCCGCCCGCCACCTGGGACGAGTTCGCCCAGGCCGCACAGAAGATCCACAGCGCCGACCCGAAGGCCTACATCAGCACCTTCCCCGCCGGCAACTCCGCCTGGTTCACCGCACTCGCATGGCAGGCCGGCGCCAAGTGGTTCGGCGTGAACGGCGACACCTGGTCGGTGAACATCGACTCCCCGCAGACCCTCAAGGTCGCCGCCTTCTGGGACGACCTGCGCAGCAAGAAAGTGATCAAGACCGAACCCGACTTCGCCAACGGCTGGTACAAGGACCTGCAGAGCGGTGCCATCACCTCGTGGGTCAGTGCCCAGTGGGGCGACGCCATCATCAGCGGAAACGCCCCTCAGACCACCGGCAAATGGGCGGTCGCACCCATGCCGCAGTGGACGAAGGGCTCGAACGTGTCCGCGAACTGGGGAGGATCCTCCACGGCTGTCCTCAAGGGCGCCAAGCACATCCCCGAGGCCCTGAAGTTCGCCGAATGGCTCAACACCGACCCCACGAGCGTCGACCTGCTGCTCCAGGGCGGCTACGGCTGGCCCGCGGCGGCCGACGGGTACAAGGGCTCCTCGCTGGACAAGCCGTCACCGTTCTTCGCAGGCCAGAAGTACAACGAGGTCTTCGCGCAGGCGGACAAGAGCATCAACAACTCGTGGAAGTGGATACCGACGATCGACGCCACCTACCAGCACCTCAACGACGGCTTCCAGGCCGCCCTGGCCGGCAAGGGCACGTTCGTCTCAGCGGTCCAGCAGGCGCAGAAGCAGACCGTCGAGGACCTGAAGAGGAAGGGCCTGAAGGTTTCCACCGGCCAGTGACCGCCCCCGGAGGGCACGACACGGCCGCCGCCGTTCTCCCCTCCGGACTCCAGAAAGAACCCAGATGCCCACCCGAGCGCCCCGCCGCCGCAGAAATCTGGCGCCCGTCGTCTTCGTCGCGCCATTCCTCCTGCTGTTCCTACTGACCTTCGCCCTCCCCATCGGCTACGCCGTCTACCAGAGCGTCATGGATGTCGAACACACCGGAGCCCTGGGGCTCGGCGGCAGCCGTACCGTCTTCGTAGCACTGAGCAACTACTCAGACGCGTTGTCCGATCACGCCTTTGTGCGCAGCATCGGTCGCGTACTGCTGTTCGCGGCCGTCCAGGTGCCGGTGATGGTCGCGTTGTCCGCCGGGCTCGCGCTGCTGCTGGACAGCGCCTCGGCCAGAGGCGTGCGGTTCTTCCGCGCCGCCTTCTTCCTGCCCTACGGCGTGCCGGGCGTCATCGCGTCCATCCTGTGGGGCTTCTTGTACGTTCCGGGAGTCAGCCCTCTCGTGGACGGCATGCGCCACCTGGGGGTGTCGGTCGACCTGCTGGGCGGAGACACCGTTCTGTGGTCCATCGCGAACATCGTCACCTGGGAGTTCGCCGGCTACAACGTTCTGGTCCTCGTCGCCCAGTTGCGTACCATCCCCTCGGAGCTGTACGAGGCCGCCCGCATCGACGGCGCCAGTGCGTGGATGACGGTCCGGCACGTCAAACTGCCGCTGCTGCGCCCGGCATTGATCCTCACCACGGTCTTCACCATCATCGGCACGCTGCAACTGTTCGCGGAACCGCTGGTGCTCAAGCCCGTCTCATCGAGTATCGACAGCGCCTACACCCCCAACCTCAGCGCCTACAACGAGGCGTTCACCAACGACAACTACCACCTCGCCGCCGCCGAGGCAGTGCTGCTCGCCCTCGCCGCTTTCGTGCTCTCCTTCGGTTTTCTGCGGCTGATCAACAAGAGAGGTGGGGACGCGTGAGTCTCCAGACACCGGCCCGCACAGTCCCGCAACGGGGCGAGACGCCGGCCTCCGACGACGGCACGACGCCGCGCGGCGGTATCACCGGGGTCACCACGCGCAGTCGCATCCTGGTCACCGGCATGCTCGTGGCGGCCGCCGGGTACTTCCTGCTCCCGGTGTACTGGCTGGTCGTGGCGTCCACCAAGTCCACCGGCGACCTGTTCGGCAGCTTCGGCTTGTGGTTCTCCCACCCCCGGTTCCTGAGCAACCTGCACCAGGTGGTCACCTACGACCATGCGATCTACCTGCGCTGGGCCGCCAACAGCATCCTGTACGCGGGAGTCGGCGCAGGCGTGGCGACGCTGCTGGCCGCGATGTGCGGCTACGCGCTGGCCAAGTTCTCCTTCGCCGGCCGCGACACGATCTTCAACGTCGTGCTGGGTGGCGTCCTGATCCCTGCCACGGCGCTGGCGCTACCCATGTACCTGCTGTTCAGCGAGGCCGGCCTGGCCAACACCTACTGGGCCGTACTGCTGCCGAGCTTCGTCAGTCCCTTCGGCGTGTACCTGTGCCGGATCTACGCCGCGGCGTCCATACCGGACGAGCTACTGGAGGCAGCCCGCATCGACGGCGCGGGAGAGATCCGCATCTTCACGGTCGTTGCTCTGCGCATCATGACCCCCGCCCTGGTGACGATCTTCCTTTTCCAGTTCGTCGGCATCTGGAACAACTACTTCCTGCCGCTGGTCATGCTCTCCGACTCCAAGCTGTACCCCATCACGCTGGGTCTGACGTCGTGGCAGTCCTTCGCCGACCGCCAACCGCAGCTCTACCAGATGACCGTTGGAGGCGCCTTTGTCTCCGTCGTCCCTCTGATGATCGCCATGGTCGCCCTGCAGCGCTTCTGGCGCAGCGGTTTGACCGAGGGCAGCGTCAAGGGCTGACGCCGCCGCGCACTCCTTTGTGCGATGGACACGCGTGGTACATCGCGACGCGTCTCGCGCCGGAGGCCATGCGGGCACTGATCGACGACGTCTGCCGTAGGGCGTACGTCGGCCCCGTTCTGCTCTTCCCGAGCTTCCCGAACACGTCTGGACGACCGTTCGCGACGCCGACGGCGACGGCGGACGGTTCGCCTTCCTGCTGAACCACGGTCAGGAATGCGCAGGACGGCCTGTGTTCTTCGCCTGGCGATTCGCGGGCTTCCGGGTTCGTAGAGGGTTCCGTCGCGGAGCATGGCGAACAGGACGCTGCTGCGGCGCTACCGGCGGTCCGGGCCGACACAGGGCAGTGTCAAGGGCCGAGAGCTCGACGGCAGGAGGGGGAGGGGCGAACCGCCCCTCCCCCTCCTGCCGTTCGACGCTCACTCACCGCCTGGCACGGCCGCCTGCCGGAAGACGTCGTAGACCAGCTTGGGCCGCTCCTCCGCGAACGTCAGCAGGCCCATCACGGAGATCCCGTTGTAGTCCTGGTTGTACCCGGCCCGCTCCTTGTAGTCCTTGAGCACCCAATAGGTGAACCCTGCGACGAACTCGCTGCGTGCGGTCACCTGAGCCCAATGGGCGCTGAAGCCGGCCGCCTGCCACTCCTCCGTACCCTGCGTGGTGCCGGGACCGTGGGTGCCGGCCACGGACCAGGTCCCGTTCTCGGTGATCAGGATCGGCTTGTCAGGGTACTTCGCGTGCACGGCGTCCAACGTGGGGCCGAGGTCGGAGTCCTTGCCGTAGAAGTAGCCGAAGTACTCGTTGAACCCGATCACGTCGGCGAGGTCGAAGGCGGGGTCGTTGCTGGTGTTGGAGGCCCAGGTCACGGGACGGGCGGTCAGGTCGACGGCCTTCACGGCCGCCTTCAGGTCGGCGAGCCAGGCCCGGTAGACGGGAGCGCCGCCGGCGTCGATCTCCGACTCGTTCTGGAGTCCCCACAGAATCACCGAAGGGTGGTTGTGCTGGTTCCACGCCATGGTCAGGGCGAGGGCCCGGGCGAGGCCGTAGCGCTCGGTCTGGAGCTCCTCCTGCGCGGTGTTGAGCCACATGGTGTCGATGTCGTCCATCACCAGCACACCGTGTGCGTCCGCCCAGTCGTAGACGTAGGGGTGGCGGTTGTAGACGCAGTTGCGGATGAAGTTGGCGCCCAGTGCCGTGATGTGGCCCAGTTCCCGGTCGTACTCGGCCGGCGTCATCGCCCTGCCGTGTGCGGCCGTCTCCTCATGCCAGTTGAGGCCCTTGAGGAAGAGGGGCTTGTCGTTCAGCCGCAACTGCGCCTCGCCGACGCCCAGTTCACGTATGCCGTACACGGTGGACAGCGTGTCCACCCGCGGGCCCGAGGACCTCCCGCCGGTCAGGGTGGCGCGGGCGGTGAGCGTGTGCGGCGAGGCGGGGCTCCATCGCGGGGCGTCGGGCACACGGATCACTACCCGTACGACACCTGCCGATCGGGCCGCGATCCGGGCCGCGACCACGGTGGGCCGGCCACCGCTCCCCCGGCCGGGATCCAGGGTGAGCCGGCCGTCGAAGTCGGAGGCGCCGTGGTTCTCGACGACCGCGCGCACCTCGAGCCGCCCGCTCTCGGCGGCCACGAGCAGTTTGGCGATGGTGACCTGCGGGACCGCCTCGATCCAGGCCGACCGGGTCAGTCCCGCGTACGGCCAGTGGTCCACGGGCTTGTACGGCAGCTCGTGGTCGTCGGTGACCGGCTGCGCGGCCGAGGCCGTGTAGTCGGTGTAGCTCGCCCTGCGGAAGACCCGCACGGCTATCGTCTGGCGGGTTCCCGGCCGCAGCGCGCCCGCCACCGGTAGCGCGAAGGGCGAGTTGGCGCCTTCGTGCTTGCCGAGGTGCGTGCCGTCGATCCAGACCTCGGCGCTGTAGCCGACGGCCAGGAAGGCGATGCGTACGTGCCGGGCTCGCCAGGACGCGGGCACGTCGACGGTGGTCCGGTACCAGGCATAGCCGTCGGTGAACGCCGTGCCCTTGCCGAAGGCGGCGGTCTGTGAGCCGAATCCCGGCGTGTTCAGCAGGTCCCAGGCCGCCGGCACGTCGATGAGGCCCCATGCCCGGTCGTCGTGGTGCGGGGACTGCCAGCCCTCACCGAGCCCCTGGCCGGCAGGGTCGAAGCGGAAGCGCCACCGCTTGTCCAGGGACAGGTAGTCGCGCGTGGGCTCATGGGTGCGCCAGCCGTCGAAGGCGGGGAGCACCGTGCCGTACTGGAAGACGACGTTGGTACCACCCACGTCCCGCACATGGGTGCCGGAGGGCTCGGTGGCGGCGTGAGTGTCGAGCACCGGACCGTTCGCGACGGCCGCGGTCGTGCCGTCCGCCGCTCGCGCAGTCCCCGGCCAGGCCGGCAGGGCGACGAAGGCCGCCGCGCCGACTGCCGTGACGACGGCGCGCCGGGACGGATGGATGGATTCGGTCATGACAGGCGGCTCCTCGCTGCACGTACGCGTGTTCGTCCGCCCCACAGCCTGGACAACCCCGTCACCCCCGTCAAGGATTATTCATAAATAATGAATTGAGCTAACGTGGTGCCGTCGAGCCACCGACGGCGTCCCACCGCACACGAACGACGGGTGACCTCATGACCACCGCACAGCCACAAGCCACGACACGCGAGACCACGGGCCGACTCGCCATCACCCTGTGGGACTTCAGCTGGTACACACAGGCAGGACCCGGCGAGCCGTTCGCCGACCTCGACCGCGCCTTCGCCGAAACGGTGGAACGGGGCTTCAACACCGTCCGTATCTGCGCCATGCCCTTCCTGCTGTTCTCCGGACGCGTCCACGAACCGGAGTCCCTCCAGGTCCGCGGCCTGGGCGAGCAGTTCGGACAGCGCACCCGCTGGTACGACGTGCGCGGCGGCTATCCGCTGGACGGCCTGCGACGACTCGTCGAGCTGTTCGAGGCGGCCGCCCGCCACAACTGCAAGGTGATCGTGTCCTCCTGGGAATACCAGCAGTCACCCAGCTTCGCGGACACCGACACCTGGCACCGCGCCCTGGCCGAGGTCCCCGGGGCGGACCGTGCCGAGGCGGTGGCCGAAGCGCTCGCCGGGCTCCTCGACTTCCTCGACGAGCGCGGACTGGCCGGCCACGTCGCCTACGTCGAGGTGCACAACGAGGTCGACAACTGCTCCCTCGTACCCGACGACGGCACCCCCGGCCACTACGCCCGGCTGCGCGGCCCCCTCGAACGCGCAGTGAAGCTGCTGCAGGCGCGCCACCCGGCCGTCCCCGTCACCTACTCGCTGGGTGAGCCATGGCCCGCCGAACTCGACGACCTGCCGGAGCAGGCACAGATCGCACACTTCCACTTCTACGTCTACGGGGTGCTCGGCGCACTGTACGAGGCGGTGGGACTCGGCCACGGCACCGAAGCGGCGCCCGAGACGGCCACTTGGCCCACCCCCGAACTGGCCGTCATGCTCCGCCCCGACGCGCCCGCGTTCGCCGACTACCAGCCGGACGAACCCTGGCGGCTGGCCGCCACGGGGATACCGCGCGAACTGTTCTACGCGCACGACTGGGTGGACCCCGACCGCTGGGACCTGTGGCTCTACGAGAACTATCCGGCACACCGTCAGGCCATGCGGGAGACGCTGGCCGCCTGGATCGACTCCGTCGCCGAGTTCGCCCGCCTCCGCGGCATCCCCGCCGTCCTCGGCGAAGGCGTCGTGGGCTACACCCCACTCCTGACGCGCTTCGAGGAGGACGCCGTCGGCAAGGACATTGCGGAATTCGTCGTCGAGCGCTGCCTCGCCGCAGGCTTCCAGGGCGTCGTCCTGACCTCCAACGCGGCCCCCCACCACCCCATGTGGCACACCGACCGGGACTGGATGCGGCGGGTCAACTCCCGTATCACCGCAGGCTGAACCCGAGCCCTACGGGCAGCCCGGGGTGCGGGCGGCGAGTCGATCGGGCAGGGCGCCTCGCCGTCCGGGCAGGCCGTGGGCAGCTCACACCGGAGCATGAGCACCGGCTGTCGCGGGAGCGCCCCTACGCTCCCGTAGGTCGGCGACTCAGCCGAGTCCGTCCGCGCCGACCTGCACGGCGGACTCGGCGGCGGCCGCGAGTGGGCCCCGGCCGTCCATGGCCTGCGCGATCGGCGTCATCATCACCAGGCTGACCGGCAGTTGGACCGCGACCAGGTGGTGTCGGCCGCCCGCGGTTTCAGCGGCCAGGGCAAGCAGCTCCCCCACCTTGAACTCCGACCAGCACGACCGACTCGAGCAGGACGGCGGCGGCCAGCATCACGTAGGCCGAGGCAGGCGCCAGATGAGCGAGGACGACGAAGAGGGCACTCACCACACGCCCCCACCGGGTGACGGGGCCACAGGAAGACAGGGCCGCTTCAGCTGCCAGGCATGCGCGGGGGGCAGGTCGGCCCACACCGCCCATCGGCCGGTGACGTACCTGCGCCGGTAGTCGGCCAGAACGTCGCCCCCCGGCCGCACCCCGGTACCTCCCGGCCCGAGAGGCTGTCAGCGTCTCGCCCTGCCGGGACCGGGCCTGCGCCTACGACGAGGAAGCACGGCGCGGAGCCCCAGACGCTCTGCACAGATCGCCGACCGCTTCCACCTGTGGCAGAGCCTCGGCCGAGCCGTGGAAACCTGCGTTGCGTCTCGGCGCGCGCCGCCAACGCCCTTACCGTTCGCGGCCCTTCGGGTGCCGTGAGGTGGAGCGGGACCGCTCCCCGTCGGCTCAACCACTCGCACGCCGTCCAAGAGGACCGCCGCGCCGCGGCCGGGAGAGTCGGTGGAGTGCCGGCTCGCCGGTTCCCCTTCCCTGTCCGCGGTGGGCTCTCCGCCTCGCATCGTGAGCATACTGAACATTCGCTAGGAAGCATGGGAGGGAGATGTCGCCTCGTCAACTCCCCTCCCAACACTTGATTTTATGGATCTGCACCGGGAAAGTGACACCAGAACCCGCCGTCGAACGGCATACATACTGATCGCTCGCTAAGTGAGCCTGAGGAGGTATGTGAGGCTGCACCGCACACCGACGCGGCGCCCTCGGCCGGCAACGGTCCGAGCGGCGTCCTGCCCATTGCGCACGGCGACATCCTGACGTTTCACCCGGTTGAGCACCGACGAGAGGACACCAGCATGGACATGCTCGAGGCCCGCGCCCGGTTCCAGGAACTCCGGGAGAAGGACGGTCCGGTCACCGCCGTTGAACTCGACGAGATCTGGGGGGCGTTGCCCACCACTCGCCCCGAGGACATCCTCGGTGAGTGGAAGGGTGGCGAGTTCCGCACCGGCCACCCGCTCGAAGGCAAGCTGGCGGAGGCCGACTGGTACGGCAAGACGTTCGCCGCCGTGCACGACGCCAAACCGCTGATGTGCCGGAACGCGGCGGGTGAGCTGTACTCCAACCGCGAGCTCGGCCAGGGCGAGGCCAGCCTGTGGACCGTCGAGTTCCGCGGCGAGGCGACGGCCACCATGGTCTACGACGGCCGGCCGGTGTTCGACCACTTCAAGCGGGTGGACGACACCACGCTGATGGGGATCATGAACGGCAAGGGGGTCCCCGCCGAGGGGCCCTTCTACTACTTCTTCCTCGAGCGCGCCCCCGAGCCCCCGCACGAGGGTCCGCGTGCCGGAGAGGGGTCGTGAGGCGCGTCCGCGCGGCGGTCACCGAGGCACCGGGCGCCCCGTTCACCCTCCGGGACGCGGACCTCGAGGATCCGCGGCCCCGCGAGGTGCTGGTGAGGATGACCGCGGTCGGCGTCTGTCACACCGACCTGGGAATGCGGGACACCTGGCCCCGACGACTCACTCCGATGGTCTTCGGGCACGAGGGCGCCGGCCGGGTCGAGGCGGTGGGCGCCGAGGTGACCGGCGTCGTGCCCGGGGACCATGTCTGCCTCACTTTCGCCAGTTGCGGCGCCTGCGAGCAGTGCGCGGCGGCCCACCCGGCCTACTGCCACGCCGCGCAGCTCTTGAACTTCTCCGGCGGACGCGCCGACGGCACCACGCCGCTCTCTCTCGGCGGCACACCGCTCCACTCCGGCTTCTTCGGCCAGTCCAGCTTCGCCTCGCATGCCGTCGTCCACGAACGCGGCGTGGTCAAGGTCCCCGCCGACCTGCCGGCCGCGGTCGCCGCACCGCTGGGCTGCAGCGGCCAGACCGGCGCGGGCACCGTACTCAACCGGCTGCGCCCCGAACCAGGTTCCTCGCTGGTCGTCCTGGGCGCGGGCGGGGTCGGCCTGAGCGCGTTGATGGCCGCGGTGGCCGTGGGCTGCGACCCGGTAGTGGCCGTCGACCCGGTCGCCTCCCGCCGCGCCCTGGCCATCGAACTCGGCGCCAAGGCGGCCCTGGCCCCCGGGGACGGTCTGGTGGCGGCGCTACGCGACCTCACCAGCGGTGGTGCGCACCATCTCGTCGAGACCACCGGCCGTCCGGAGATGGCCCGCCGGGCCGTCGGCGCGCTGCGCCCGCGCGGCGAACTCGCCCTCCTGGGCCTCGGCTATGAGGTGACGTTCGATGTGATGGGCCTGCTGGCCAAGGGCGTCCGCGTTCACGGTGTGATCGAGGGAGACTCCGACCCAGGCCGCTTCGTCCCCGAGCTGATCGGCCTGCACAGGCGTGGTCTCTTCCCGCTCGACCGGTTGGTCGCCACGTTCCCGTTCGAGGACATCGGCGCGGCCGTGGCCGCCATGGGGGACGGCAGCGTCATCAAGCCGGTGCTCACCTTCACCTGACCGGCCGCTCCGACGACCGGACCAGCGGTGGCGGACGACGTGTCCCCGGCGGAATGCCGGCCGCCGCCTGGCGCGCCGACCGCCGGCGCGAGCCGTTCGCGTCACGGGACCGCGGTCACCCGGGAAGTGATCCCGGAGTCACGTCCTGTGCCGTTCGCGCCGAGGGCGTTCGGCCTCCTGACGGCGTGTGGTTGACTCATCGGCATGGCCTCCGCCTCCCCATCCGCCCGTTCGGCCGCGGCCGCTCGGCCGCGTAACCGCAAGCAGCTCATCGTCGAGGCGGCCGGGCAGGTCTTCAGCGAGCGCGGCTACCACACCGCGTCGATGGAGGAGGTCGCCGCAGGCGTGGGTATCTCCGCGGCCGCTCTGTACCGGCACTTCCCGAACAAGTACGCGCTGTTCGCCGAGTGCGCCGATGTCATGGTGGACGGGCTGGTCGCCGCGCTCGACGAGGTGCCGTCCGGGGCGGCCTTGGTGGATGTGCTCACCGCCGTCACCCGGATCACCGTCGCTCATCGCGCGTCGGGCGGCGTGTACCGATGGGAGGCCCGGTACCTCAACCGCGAGGACCGCCGGCGTCTCGGGGCGAAGTTCGGTCGCCTCGTCGAGCGGGTCGACGAGGCGGTACAGCGCGAGCACCCACTGCCTGACGAGCGCCTGCGGGCCATGGCGGCCCTCGGTGCGATCGGGTCCATCACGATGCATCACACCTCCATCGCCGGGCGCCGGGCCGAGGAGCTGCTGCTGGCGTCCGCGCTGGGCGTGGCCGCGAGTGATCCCGCGGCGCGCCGTCCGGGCGCGCGCCCCGTCGAACTGCCCGCCCGGCCCGTGCCGCGTACGCGACGCGCGGAGATCCTGGCGGCCTCCGTGCCGCTGTTCGCCCGGGACGGGTTCTCCAGCGTCACGAACGGACAGATCGCGGAGGCGGTGGGACTGACCCCGTCGGCGCTCTACCGCCACTACCCCGGCAAGATCGACATCCTGGCGGCAGCGTGCCTTCAGGCGGCCGGGCTGCTGGCCCAGGGTGTGGAGCAGAGCCTGCGGGAGGTGGTCGGCCCGCACGACGCCGTCAACGCGCTGGCGGCGACGTATGTGGCCTACAGCTTTGAATACACCGAGCTCAACAGCGTTGCCGAGGCCGAGCTCGCCGGTCTGCCGGCCGGACTGCGGCGCCCCGTGATCCTCGCGCAGCGGGATCACATCGCCGTCTGGGAGCAGCAGTTGCGGCTGGCCCGACCGGAGCTGGACCCCCGCCAGGCCCGGGTGCTGGTGCATGCGGGGTTCGGTGTGGTGGTCGAGGCGGGACGCAGGCTGCGGTGGCAGGACGGCCCTGACCATCGTGAGGCCGTGACCGCTCTGGTCCTGGGCGCTCTGGGTATCTGAATGACCGTCAGAACTCGGCAGGGGCACGCGCCTTGTCGTGAAGAGGCGCGCACCCGGGCCTCGATCGAGGGGCTGCCTCGTACGAGGGTCGCCCTGCCGCCCGCCCCTCGGCCGGTCCGCCGCGGGGCGGTGGGGTCGGATCGACGGCTCAGCCTGCCCTGTTTCCGGTGGGGATCGTGATGGGGGTGGTGGTCCCCGAGGAGCCCTTGTTGAGGAACAGCATGCCCAGGGCGCGCACGAACTGGTCGAACATGTAGAAGGTGCCGGGCATGACGGGTGACAGCCCCTCCCGGAAGAGGATGAACGCCGGCCATGCGGTGCGCACCAGGGCCGCCGACGCGTAGTCGCGTTTCAGTCCCAGCCAGTCGCCGACCTCGTCGCTGAGGACGTAGCGCACGAACTCGTTCAGGAACCCGCGCGTGACGCCGAGGTCGATCTGTGCGGTCAGTCCGAGCAGATCCTCGGCCAGGGCGATGCCCTCGGTCGACGGGGTGAGGATCGGGGTGAGCACCTGCGCCGACTGCTTTTCGGCGGCCGCCCAGGTCTGGGGTATGTGCTCGTCCGGCACACCGAGCAGGTGGACGGCGACCTGCCACGAGTGCAGGAACGCCTCTTGGTCCGCGGCCGGGAACGGGATCCTCCAGTCGAGCAGCTTCCTGTACACGTAGGTGCCCAGGCTGTGGAAGGTGACCAGGATGTCGGCGGCGCTGATCGGGACGGTCTCGTCGGCGACCGCCCGCCAGTGCGGCGACTGCGGCAGCAGGTGACGGACCGCGGCGTGCACCACACGCGTCTTGTTGGCGGTGACGACGAACTGTCCCGTCGGCTCGAAGGCTCCCAGCTGGGACAGGTCGTAGCCGAACGTGAACGTCTTGGCCGCGCGGTCCTGCATGTCGGCGCCGCCCGCGGACCAGTAGACGCTCTTGGCCTCGCGCGGAATCACGGTGCTCATGATTCCGCTGCCGAGGCCGTACAGCATGAAGAGGTACGTGTCCCTGCGCCGGTTGAAGTCGGCGGCGCGGGCCAGCTTGGCGGGGTCGGCCCAGGAAGGCAGCCGGTTGACCTGTCCCAGGTATGCGGCGAAGTCAGCCGGCACGCCGGTGGGCAGGGGGTCGTTGTTGTTCACCCATGACGCCCATGCGGTGTTGATCGCCGGCACGTGGCCGTTGTCGAGCATCGAAGCCATCAGAGGGTCGGCCGCGTCGTCCCAGATCCATTCCGGGCCGGTCCCCGCGGCGGCTCCGGCCACCGAGCCCGTCGACGCCCAGGCCTGCCCGGGGTTCGCCACGCCCACGAGGCCGAGCGCGACGCCGAGAGAAAGAGCTTTTCGTCGGCTGAGATTCTTCATTGACTTACCTGCTTCCCTGAGAGGGCCAGGTGGTGCCAGATTCCTTGACTTGCAGGTCAGTTGATCGGCCCATGCGTGATGAACCTTGTCGCACGAATGTGATTCTGGATTAACATAGCGAGGTGTGTTGCCGTCGGCAATGGTGGTGACCGAGGGCTCGTCGCCCATGCTTCGCCACGGTCCGCCGGCTCCTCTTCGGCAGGACCTACGGCACGACCTGCGCGGCATCCCGACATCCGCGCACCCCCGTCGGCGACGGAGTGGCTCGGGACAGGCTCCGGGCGGGCCGTCACCTCCTACGCGAGACCGGGAAGCGGCGGAACGTCGTCCGAGGCGAGGCCGACCGTGTGGGTGAGCGCGGCCGGGCCCTCGCTCCGCCCGTCGCTCAGCGGGCGCAGCACCGCCTCCGTTGCCGAGGCGAACGCGAACGCACTCCTGACGGCGACAGCGTCACCGCCGTCCTCGCCGGCCTGCGGCACGGCGGGGCGGGCGTAAGCCGCGCCCACAGGCCCGGGTCGGCTTGAGTGGCCTCGCCACATCGCCGGACCCGGCCGGGCCGCAGTCCTACGGTGTGCCCGGTGCCTTGCGGGCCACGTAGACGGTGTTGGTCGAGGTACCGCCCTGCAGGGGGTTGTCGAAGTCGACGACATGGGCCGCCGCTTGTGCGAAGACCTCCGTGAGGGTGGAGGTGAACTGCATGTCGGGCGGGTCGTTCGACCACAGGGCGAACACCCCGCCGGGGTGGAGGTGCCCGGCGAGGGCACGGAGCCCGGCGGGTTGGTAGAGGGCCGCGTGGCGTGGGTGGAGCACATGGCGTGGTGAGTGGTCGACGTCCAGCAGGACGGCGTGGAAGCGGCGGCCCGGGGCCTCGGGGTCCAGGCCGCGGGAATCGGCGGCCAGCGCGAAGAAGTCGCCTTGCGCCAGGCGGCAGCGGGCGTCCGAGGTCAGCTCGACTCCAAGGGGTACGAGGTGGCGCTGGTGCCAGTCGATGACTTCGGCGAGCGCTTCGATCACCGTCAGCGAGCGCACCCGGGGGTCGTCCAGGGCCGTCCGGGCTGTGTAGCCGAGCCCGAGTCCGCCGACGGCCACATCAAGTGCGTGCCGTTCGGTGTCCGGGAGCTCGGCCAGTCCGAGTTCCGCGAGCGCGATCTCACCCGCGGTGAAGAGGCTCGACATCAGGAACTCGTCGCCGAGCTTCACCTCGTACACGTCGTCCCCCGAGACCGGGTGGCGCCTGCGCCGCAGACTGATCTCGCCGATCGGCGTCGGCTGCCAGTCGATCTCCTCGAAGCGCAGGCCCATGCGGTGACCTTTCTGACGTGCGTGAATGTATGGGCGCCATTGCCGGTGGCGCGACGGATGATCCGCCCTGTCGTGGGAGCGGGGACCCCGGGGCTCGCAGGGCTCGCGGGGACCCCGGGGTTCACGGGCCCGGTCAGGCGTCGATGATGACGGGGATGATCAGCGGCCTGCGGCGATGCGTGCGGAAGGCCCAGTTCGCCACGGCACGCGCGACGAGCTGTTCGAGCTGGTGAGCGTCGCCGACGCCTTCCTGTGCGGCGTTGGCCAGCGTTTTCTCGATGACGGGGATGACCGGCTCGAAGGTCGTGTCGTCGTGGACGAAACCGCGGGCCAGGAAGTCGGGGGCCTCGGCGAGGGCGCCGGTGGCGGCGTCGACGATGGCCACGACCGTGATGACGCCCTCCTGGGCGAGAGTGACCCGGTCCTTGAGGGACGCCTCGGTCGCGCCGCCGACCTCCATGCCGTCCACGTAGACGTTCCCGGCGGGCACCTTGCCGGTGATGGAGGCGCGGCCGTCGACGAGGTCGACGACGACACCGTCCTCCGCGATGACGACCCGGTCGGGGTCGACTCCGGTGCGGATGGCGAGGTCGGCGTTGGCCCGCAGGTGGCGGAACTCGCCGTGGACGGGCATGACGTTGCGGGGTCGGACGATGTTGTAGCAGTAGACGAGTTCACCGGCGCTGGCGTGACCGGAGACGTGCACCTTGGCGTTGCCCTTGTGGACGACGTTGGCACCCCACCGGGTCAGGCCGTTGATCACCCGGTAGATGGCGTTCTCGTTGCCGGGGATGAGGGAGCTGGCGAGCAGGACGGTGTCGCCCTTGCCGATACGGATCGCGTGGTCGCGGTTGGCCATTCGCGACAGGGCGGCCATCGGCTCGCCCTGAGAGCCCGTACACACCAGGGTGATGCGGTGGTCCGGCAGCTTCTCCAGTTCCTTGGCGTTCACGACCAGGCCGGACGGAACCTTGAGGTAGCCGAGGTCGCGGGCGATGCCCATGTTGCGGACCATCGAGCGCCCCACGAAGGCCACCTTGCGGCCGTGCTGGTGGGCGGCGTCCAGGACCTGCTGGATGCGGTGCACATGGCTGGCGAAGCTGGAGACGATGACCCGGCGTGGCGCGGTACGGATCACCTGTTCGATCGCGGGGTTCAGCTCGCGTTCGGAGGTGGTGAAGCCGGGGACCTCGGCGTTGGTGGAGTCGGTGAGGAACAGGTCCACGCCCTCCTCGCCGAGGCGGGCGAAGGCACGCAGGTCGGTGATCCGGTCATCCAGGGGGAACTGGTCCATCTTGAAGTCACCGGTGTGCAGCACCAGGCCCGCTCCGGTGCGCAAGGCCACCGCGAGGCCGTCCGGGATGGAGTGGTTGACGGCCACGAACTCGCAGTCGAACGGGCCGAAGCCGCGCCGATCGCCCTCGCGCACGCGCACCGTGCGGGGCCTGATCCCGTGCTCCTTGAGCTTGGCCTCGAGGAACGCGAGGGTGAGCTTCGAGCCCACGACAGGGATGTCCCTCCGCTCCCGCAGCAGATAGGGCACGCCCCCGATGTGGTCCTCATGGCCGTGGGTGAGTACGACGGCCACGATGTCGTCCAGGCGGTCCCGGATCGAGGTGAAGTCGGGGAGAATCACGTCCACCCCGGGCTGGTTCTCCTCCGGAAACAGCACACCGCAGTCCACGATCAACAGCTTGCCGGCGTGTTCGAAGACCGTCATGTTGCGACCGATTTCGCCCAGGCCGCCCAGGGCAGTGACCCTCAGCCCACCTTTGGGCAGCGGCGGGGCGGTTTTGAGTTCTGGGTGCGGATGGCTCATGGCCTCACGTTACCGAAAAGTCTGCCGGTGTGATCCACTGCCCCGCACCGGCGATGCGAGACACGGCGCGACGCCCCGGCGCTCCCGGAGAAACTGGGTGCGGTCCGCGCCTTCCTCGCACCGGCGGTGCGGCGGTGTGCCCGTACCGCTTTCGAGTCCTCCGACACGCCCCGGCCGACACCGCCCCGCAGCGTCCTCGTCGACGCGGTGTCCGGTAGATCACCGTGCGGAACCAACCGAAGCCGGGAGGACATCCGCCGTCCAGCCGCCCTCGGGCCCGCATCGACGACTGCTGCACGGAGTGCCGGTCGACGGGGACACGCGGCGCCAGGAGAACGCGGGACGACCAAGGCCGCCCGCGTACGTGAAACAGCTGGCGAGCCGCGGCGCCGGGACCGGTTCGGCCCATGGCGGGAGCGGGCGGCGGCGGCAGCAGCAGCAGCAGCAGCAGCAGCAGCAGCAGCAGCAGCAGCAGCAGCAAGGGTTCCGCAGGCGGTGCGGACACCACAAGGTCCGCACCGGCCCTCTCCAGCATGATCACAAAGGAGGGCGAACCGGGATCGGCAGCCACAGCGGTAGGGACCTCGCCGAAGTCGAATCACCCATCGGCTGGTCTGCCCGGTGACATCGGGGGCAGACGGCGGTGCATCGGCCCCGACGTCCTGGCCGACACCGCCGTATCGCGCCGACCCGTGGGAGACCTGATGCCGACCGCCCTACCGCACAGACCGGCCGAGCTGCCCGGTGGGATGCCAGGAGCCGCCCGGACCGGCCGCTCGCTCCCGCTGCCCCGGGGCACCGGCCGAACCGCCGCGCGTATCGCGGCGCTGACGGTCTGCCAGGGCGCGCTGATGGTGGGATTCGGGCTCCTGATCACCGGGCCCGCCCGCGGGCTGTGGCCGATGACGGTCGAGGACGAGGTCAACGAGGGCTTCGAGCACGCCCGGACCGGCACCCTGACCACCCTGTCGTTGCTCGGGTCGGAGGCCGGCAACACGCTCACGGTGATCGCCGTCACCGTCCTGACGTGCGCGGGCCTGATCCTGCTCCCCCGCCTGCCCATGTGGCGTCAGGCGGCTTTCCTCGCCGTGGCGGTGGCACTCCAGTCGCTGGTGTTCCTGGTCATCACCGAGTCGGTAGACCGCCACCGCCCCGAGGTGCACCGCCTCGACGCCTCCCCGCCGACCTCGAGCTACACGTCCGGCCACACCGGGGCGGCCACCGCGCTCTACGGCGGACTGGCCGTGCTCGCGCTGTCCCGGCTCCGCGGGCCGTGGCGGCGGATCGTGGGCGCTCTGCTGCTGCTCGTGCCGGTGCTGGTGGCCGTCGCCCGCCTCTACCGGGGCATGCATCACCCCACGGACGTCGTGGGCGGACTGGTCAACGGCACCCTGTCCCTGCTGATCGTCGGCCGCGCCCTGTTCACCGACGGGACCGTGACCGCTCCGGCCAAGGCGAGCCCCACCCCGTCCTTCGCGAGCGCGGGGACGAGCCCGGGCGCACCGGGCCCGGGCCGGACTGCGGTGATCTTCAACCCCACGGTGACCGGCGAAGCCGACCGCGAGGCAGTGCGGGGGGTCCTGGAGGGACACGGTCACCGCGCACCGGTGTTCATCGAGACCACCGCGGAGGATCCGGGCACGGGTCAGACGGCCGGCGCGGTCCGGGACGGCGCAGGGCTGGTCGTGGTCTGCGGTGGTGACGGAACCCTGCGGGCGGCCGCGAACGCCCTGGCCGACAGCGGCGTACCGATGGCCGTCGTGCCCTGCGGCACGGGCAATCTGCTGGCCCGCAACCTCGGCCTGCCGCTGTCCCCCATCGACGCGCTCGACGCCGCCCTGTCGGGCGCCCCGCACCGCCTCGACCTCGGCCGCATCGAGGGTGACGGCCTCACCTCCACCCACTTCGCCGCCATGTCCGGGGCCGGTCTCGACGCCGAGATCATGGAGCACACCGACGACCGCGCCAAGTCCGTCCTGGGCTGGCCCGCCTATGTACTGGCCGGAATCGGCACACTGCGCACACCGCGGATGCGTCTGACCGTCCGACTCGACGACGCGCCCGCCCTGCGCCGCACGGCCCGCATGGTGCTCATCGGAAACGTCGGGACCGTGCAGGGCGGGACGACGCTCCTGCCGGCCGCCCGCCCCGACGACGGTCGGCTCGATCTGCTGGTCCTCGACCCGCGCGGCGTCGGCGGCTGGATACGTGCGCTGGCGACGCTGCTCCGCGGTGGTGCACACGCGCCCCGGCCGTCAGCCGTGGACACCGTCACCACGCGGGACGGCGACGGCAGCGGCGTACCGGTGGAGTTCTTCACGTTCCGCAGGGCCCAACTGACCTTCGACTCCACGCAGTCCCGGGAGCTCGACGGCGATCCCGTGGCACCGGGCCGCCGGCTCACCGCCGAGGTCAGGCCGGGCGCGCTGACGGTGCTGCTGCCCGCCGGAGGTGCGTGACATGGGTACCGCGACCAAAGTCCCCGAGACCCGTGACATGACCGGCGACGAACTGTCCGCCGACGAAGCGCTGGCGTCACTGCGCCGCTACGGCCGCTGGGCCCTGCTGCGCGACTCCTTCGTCCGTTTCCGGTACGCCGACGGCTTCACCCACTCCCGCGCGCTCGCCCTGCAGACGGTCCTGTCGGTGATCCCGCTGGCCATCGCGTTCGTCGGGCTCTCCACCACGCTGCACACCGAGAACATCGGTCGGCTCGCCGAGCTGACGATCCACCGGATCGCCGAGGGTCCCAGCGCCGACGTGGTCGACGACGCGCTGAATCGCAGCCGCCGCACGGCGGGCGACGGCGCGCAGCTCGCGCTCTGGTTCGGTCTGCTCTTCTCGCTGGTCAACACCACCACCGCGATGTGCCAGGTGGAGCGCGGCGCCAACCGGATCTACGGGAACGAGCGCGACCGCCCCTTCGGGCAGAAGTACCTGCGCGGTCTGGTGATGTCCGTCAGTGCCGGGCTGCCGCTCGGACTGGGGTTCATCGTCATGGTGGCCGGCGGCGACCTGGCGTCCGCGGCGGTGACCGTCTACCGGCTCGACGGCGGCGCCCAGAGTGCCTGGGAGATACTGCGCTGGCCCTTCGGGCTGCTGCTCGCGCTCATCTCGGCCAGCGTGATCTTCCGCCGATCGCCCCGCCGCCGACAACCCGGATACACCTGGCTGGCCTTCGGCGCCGCCGTGTACCTGGTGCTGTGGACGACGCTGACCTGGCTGCTGAGCCTGTATCTGGGGATCAGCGGCTCCTTCGACACGGTCTACGGCCCCCTCAGCGCCTTCATGTCACTGCTGCTGTGGGCCTATCTGACCTCCATCGCCCTATTCCTCGGGCTGGCGTTCGCCGCGCAGCTGGAGGCAGCGCGGGCCCTCCAGGCCAGTCCGATCGAACCCGATCCTGGAGTCTGAAATGGTTGTGCGAGCCACGGTCCAGAACCTCCGAGACCGTCGTCGCCGGGCGGCCGACCGCAACTTCGGCGTCCGACTGTTCGCGGCGGCAGCCGTCGCCGCCGTCGCCGCCGTGCCCTTCGCGCTGCTGCTCGTCCTCGTCGAGGGCCAGTGGCAGCCGCTGCGCCGCCTGGACGCGGGCGCCGCTCAGCGACTGCACCACACGGCCGTGACCCACCCGGCGTGGACCAGCTTCCTGCGCTTCCTGTCCGACTGGGTCTGGGACCCAGCCGTCCTGCGGACGGCCGTCGCGCTGCTGACCCTCTGGCTGGTGTACCGCAGGGCCTGGCGGCTGGCCGCCTGGTCCGCCGTGACCGCCGTGGCCGGCGGGCTGATCGGACTACTGGTCAAGACGGTGGTCGAGCGGGCCAGGCCGTCGCTGGAGGATCCGGTGGCGCACGCTCCGGGATTCTCCTTCCCGTCGGGTCACGCGATGACGGCCACCACGTCGTTCGCTGTCCTGCTGCTGGTCCTGCTTCCGTTGGTGCCGCAAGCCTGGCGGCCCCTGTGTTGGTGCGCCGCCGTCCTGTCGGTGCTCGGAGTCGGCTTCACCCGGGTCGCGCTCGGCGTGCACTGGTTCAGCGACGTGGTGGGCGGCTGGCTGCTCGGCCTGGCGGTCGTCGCCCTCACCGCCTGGGCCTTCGAGGCCTGGCGCGCCGACGTCGGCCGGGACCACGCCGAGGTGAGCGACGGGCTGGAGCCCGAACTCGTCGACGCCCGCCCCGAGCCGTGACCACCCGAACCGTCCCGACGGCGGGCGGATCCATGCCGTGACCACGGCAGAAAGGTGTACGTCCGCAGGTCCCGCGCATCGGCCCGTGGAGCGCGGGGCCGATGCGGTCATGGACGTACTTCCGGAACACCCGGCTGGCGCGGCGCCATCAGCCCGTTCTGCGCGACCTTCTCCGGCCACCGTGCGATCACCTCCGCCGCGGCGGCCGCGCAGTACGCCAGCCCCGCCGTCAGGGAATCGCGACCGCCAGGCCGCTCGGCCCCTACAATTCCTGTGGCGGTGACTCCGCGCTGAGGCGGAGGAGGACGGCGGTGTCGGGGCGGGGCAGCGAGACGGTGAGCCGACCGGCAGAGGCGTCCCAGGCCGCAGTTGCGTCGGCAGTGGCGGGATAGAGCACCGTGGGACGTAGGCGGACGCCGCGCAGGTGGGAGATCGTGACGGCGCAGGTGCTGTCGCCGGCTCCGTGCCGGTTCCGGGGGCGCGGGTCTCCTCCCTGTGCGCCGGCGGTGGGTTCCCGTCGCCACAGCGTCAACCAGGTGGCGGTGTCGCCGCGCAGGCCTGATGCGATCCAGGTGTCCTCCCACGAGGGCAGTCCGAGTGGCCAGAACGGAAGGCTTTCGGGGATCTCCGAGCGGAGGGCCTTGTACGCGGCGACGCCGGAGCGGACGAGCGCGAACTGGTCCGGGGTCATGCGGTCGAGGAACCCGGACAGATGGATACGGGCGGACATGGCGCCGGTGAGGGTGAAGGCGATCTCGTCGAGGCCGAAGTCCGGTTGGGGACAGGCCCACACGGCGGCCTGCTCGGGGGTCACCGCGGTCGCCGCGGCCGCCGCGATCGGCGGGTAGCGCAAGGGGTCCTGCTGGTCGCTGGTGGACTGCACCTGGACGACGGCGAGTTGCGCGTAGTCCATCCGCAGCCCGCCGGAGGAGCAGTTCTCCAGGATGAGGCCGGGGTACCGGTCGAGGAGGGAGCCGAGCCAGTCGATGTGGGCACGGTGGTGCCCGAGGAGGCCCGCACCCGCGCTTTCGTCGCCGTTCTCGGTGCCGGGGCCGATGTTGATGTTGTAGTCGAACTTGATGTAGCCGACACCCCAGTCCCCCACGACCCGGTCGATGACCTGGTCGAGGTGGGCGCGGGCGGCGGGGTGGCGCAGGTCCAGATGGTGGCGGCCGTGCTCGGTGACGCGAACGCCGCCCCGGTGGAAGAACGCCTCGGGCGGCAGTGTGCGGGCCAGGGGGCTGCGTACGCCGACCACTTCGGGTTCCACCCAGAGTCCGGGGGTCATGCCGTGGTCCCTGATGGCGTCCAGGACCCGCCGGACGCCGCCCGGGAAGCGGCTGTCGGCGGCTTCCCAGGCGCCGACGGCATCCCACCATCCTTGGGCGTCGTCGTCGTACCAGCCGGCGTCGATGACGAAGACCTCGGCGCCGACGGCTCCCGCCGCTTCGACGAGCGGGAGGAGCCGGTCGGTGGTGGGGTCGCCCATCAGGGTGTTCATGTAGTCGTTGTAGATCACCGGGAGCGCCGTGTGGTCCGGGTGGGCACGGCGGATACGGCGGCGGTAGTCGGTGAGTTCGCCGAACGCGGCGTCCAGGCCACCGGTCGCGACGCCCGCGAGGACGGCCGGGACGGTGGTGAACTCCTCGCCGGGCGCCAGGATCCGGTGCCACTGGTGGTGGGCGTCGTCGGGTCCGAACAGGGCGACGTACGCGGCGCCTTCGCGTTCACCGGTCTCGTAGCGCCATCCCGCACTGGACTCGATCTGCCAGAGCCAGGCGCGACCCGTCCGGTCGGTGAGCGCGGCGACCGGCAGGTGCCGTCCCGTGGACCAGCTGCCCTGCGAGTACCGCTCGAAGCAGCCGCGCCCCTCGTGGCCATGGGCGGACCGGTTGAGCGCAACGACGTGCTCGCGGAACGCGGCCTGCCGCCAACGGCACTCCGCGAGCCAGTCGTTGTCCGCCCAGTGCAGGGTCAGCCCCTCCAGGCCACCGGTGGCGTCCGCCATACCGCCGAGGGCCAGACTCGACACGCTCTCCAGCCGGAGCGGAGCGCTCCCCTCGTTGACCAGGCGCACCTGCGAGCGCAGGAATCCGGCGCCCGGGTATGTCCGCAGGGTGATGTCGACGGCGAGGCCGGTCACCGGGTCCGCCAACCGGATGGTGGTGCACTGCCAGTCCCCGTCCCGCCCCGTTTCGTGGCCGCGGTAGGTCAGACGCTCGCCGATCACGGTGTCGATGAAACGCTCCCCCGACCAGGTGCGTCCGTGACCGGTGACGGTGACCTCGACCAGGGGAAGCAAGACGTTCCAGTCCTGGTCCGGCGCCCCCAGCCTGACCGATCCGGCGGAATCCACGATGACGTGCAGCCCGAGAACCTCATGGGACCAGAGAAGAGACCTCTCGGGCGCTTCGACAGCAGTAGTCAACACAGTTCCCTCTCTGTAGTGGACTTCTGTGGACTTCTGTAGTGGACGACTTCTTGACCACAGCATTGTGACCGCTCACAATCCTCACATGAATGTGACCGGTCACACAAGCGTCGGCAGTCACCCGGGCCCCGGACAGGAACCCCGGAAGACCGCCGGCCTTGGCGACGTCGCGCAGGCGGCGGGCGTCTCCTACCAGACCGTCTCGAGGGCCATCACGACCACCCCAACGTCCGCGAGGAGACCCGCACGCGAGTCGAGGCGGCCGTCGAAGCGCTGGGGTTCCGGCGTAACGCCACCGCGTGCCGAACGTCGGCCCAGATGCCGCCATGCACAGCCGCTGGTCAGCGCGTACACCACTGCCGTGAACAGGCCCGCTCGTCACACGGAGCGGTCCCACCACCTTGCGGACGAGCAGCGAACGACGCCGGCAACGGGGCGACCGGCTCCCCGAGTTCATCAGGAGCCAGACGCTTCGACGGATCAGCACCCACGACCGGCATCATGCCGCACGAACATCACGTCACGTGAGACGACTTCTAAGCCTTGACTGGTGCGGCCGACCTGGCGGCCTGCTCGATCTTCGCGCAGTAGGCTGCACGGGCTTCCTCGTCGATCCGCTGCTCGTTTTCGGCGCGCACCCCGGTCCGGCCGTCGAGGCCCTCGCGCAGGATATCGGCGTGCCCGGTATGCCGGATGGACTCGCCGAGGACATGGACCATGACGGCGAACAGGTTCGTGTTGGGACGAGGCTCCGGCCACCACGGCACGTGGCCGGGGGCGTCGAGGGGAAGCTCGTTGATCGTCGCGTCCGAGTGTTCCCACGTGCGCCGGTAGAACCCGATGATCTGATCGCGGGTCTCGTCCTCGGTCGCCCACTGATCGCTGCCGTTGTAGTCCTGCCACCGGGGCAGCGGTTCCGGGGACGGGCGGTCGAAGACCTCGCCGAAGTACCTGGCCTCCACGGTGGCCACGTGTTTGACCAGGCCGAGGAGGTTGGTCCCGGTCGCTGTCAAAGGCCGGCGGGCGTCGTATTCGGACAACCCGTCGAGTTTCCAGAGCAGCGCCTCGCGGTCCCGCCGCAGTCTCCTGTGCAGGTTGTCTTTCGCGAATTCATCGATCATGCGGCATGAGCCTGCCATGGGCTGCTCGTGGTCTCAAGATCCCGTATGTGGTCCGCAATGACTGGCGGAGCCGCGGCCTGGCCATGGCCGCCGCGAGGTCGACGCGGGCGGAGACCTCGCCGACATCATGCCGGGCAAACAGCCCAACAAGCCTTGTCAGCCGGCGATGTCGACGCCGAAGCCACGGGCCAAGGCGGCCAGTTGGTGGTCGTATCCCTGGCCGACCGCGCGTACGCGCCATCCCGGGCCACGCCGGTAGACCTCGGCGAGCAGCAGCGTTCGTTCGGTGGTCGCGGCGTCCAGGGTGGCCTGGGCCACGGCTCGCGCGCCGGCTGCCTGGGCGACGGTGATCTCGATGGCTCCGGCGTGGGCGAACGACGCGGGTCCGTCGGTGGCAGCAGCGATGACGATCTTGCGGACGGCGTCGGGAAGCGAGGCCAGGTCCACTGTGACGGCTTGTTCACTGGGGCCGTCGGTGGTCAGGCGCACGGTCGCGTCGGGTCGCTCGGGTGCCCCGTAGAAGACGAAGTCCTCGTCACAGGAGACCTGTTCGTCCTCGTCGAGAACGAAGGCGACCACGTCGATCTCGCAGCTGATCTGGTGGCCCCAGCTTGCGCTGACTGTCCACGTTCCGGCGGCGCCGGGTGCGGTCGGCAGGTCGATGACGCCACCGCGAGGAAGGATCGGGACGCCGGGCGGGTCGGTCGTCTCGACCTGTTCGGTGTTGCCCGAGGGCGACGTGAGCGTGGTGAGCCAGTGGGCGTCGTGGACCGGCAACCCGCGTGCCGTGATGTGGGGCATGCGGCGGTCCCCGGACCCGTCGGCCAGGAGGATCACGTCCGTGACGCCGGCGGAGAGATTGACGGCGGCGGCTCCGCCCAGCTCCGCGATGCGGGTGCGCAGCGCCGACGCGTGGACGTGGGGGCCGCCGAGCACCAGGATCCGGCGTCCGGACAGCGGTGCGGCAGTGGCTGGGCGGTCGGTGCGCCGCTGGACGGGTACGCGGGGCGCCGGCGGTGCGGGGTTCGTGTGAGCGGTACCGGGCTGCACGTCGGTGAGCAGGCCGACAAAGACCTCCTCGGTGATCACGGGCACGTCCGCACTGCGTGCTGCACGGTACTTGGCGCTGTCGGAGTCGGTCTCGTCGGTGATCAGCACGCTGGTGTGACGGCTGACGGAGCCCATCACGTTCAGGCCTGCCGCGACGGAGCGTGCGACGAGTTCCTCCCGGGAGGTGCGCGTGTCACCGGTGAAGGCGACCTTCATGCCCTGCACCAGCGGAGCTCCCGGGGCGAGCCGGCCGGGGTTGCGGTGTGCGCAGGGTGTCTTCGGCACCCGGGGCGGATACCCCGACCCCTGCTTGGGCGGGCATGCCACCAGCGGCAGGGAAAGTCCAAGCTCCCCCGCTGCGGCCAGGGAGCCGCGCAGGATGCCGGCGAGCACCCGGGCGTCGTCCAGGGCGTCGTGCGCCCGCTGCTGTGGAACGTTGTAGTGGGCGGCCAGGGAGGCCAGCTTCAGGTCGTCGGTGGGCGGCCCGACCCGCCGGTTCAGCGCCAGGGTGCACATCCGTTGCGAGACCGGCAGCCAGGAACGGGCCCGGGCGAACTCGCGCGCGAGGAACTCGTAGTCGAACTGGGCGTTGTGCGCGACCATCACCCGACCGGCCAGCAGTGTCCCGATGTGCTCGGCGACCTCTTCGAACACCGGCGCGCCACGCAGTCGCTCCCTCGTGAGGCCGTGGAGGTGCACCGGGCCGGGATCACAGCCCGGATCCAGCAGCGTGGAGAACTCCCCCACCGGCTCCCCCGCCGTATCCAGCGTCAGCACCGCCACCGACAACACCCGGTGCTCATACGGCCTCAGGCCCGATGTCTCCACGTCCACGACCGCCCACCCGGTAGTCCCGGACACGGCGGTGAACACATCATCGGAAACCGGCACCCCATTCATGCCGGTCAGCATCCCCTGTCCCGCCCCACGGCTCAAATCCTGCGGCCAGGGCCTCGTCTGCCTGGGCTCGGGCCCGAGGAGTAACTCGGGAGGACATTCACCGCTCGCGCCGCCTGCGGCGAGATCGGTCTGCGGTTCGATGCGGTTCAGGCGCTCAGTGCAGGACCTGAGCGGTGCGAGCCGACGAGAGCCAACTGGGGAACTCCTGCAGGAGCCGGTCGTAGAGGAGATCGTCGCGTACGGTGCGCGGATCGCGGCCGGCGTGGAAGAAGCCTGCGTTGGGGCAGTCAGACCCCGCCCCGCCTCGGTGTCGAACCGGACGCGTCCTGGCGCGCCGGGGCGTTGCTGCACACCGTGCTGCTCCTGAGGCCGCTGCCCTCCCTGAACGTCCGGTTCGCGTGTGCCGTCACGGTCGCCTGTACGCACACGAGCGACGAGGACATCGACGTCCCGTACGGCGAGCCGGTCGAACTGTGTGAGGACCTCATCGCGGGCAAGGACACCGTGTTCGGCGCCGTCGGCCGCATCCGTTCCTGGCGCGTCCCTTCCTGGCACGTCCGACCGTCATCGCAGGGGCAATTCGAGGGTCGAGGCGGGCAAGAGGCGGAGTTCGCAGTCGAGTTCAGGCTCAGGTGACCGGGCCCGATCGTGAGGGTGCGGGGTCGTAGGACGACTCGCGCACGATGGCGCTCAAGCGCTGTGCGGCCGTGAGCAGTTCGGTGTGGGTGGTGTAGAGCGCGTTGACGCCGAAGCGGAGCAGGTCGGGGGCGCGCATGTCGATGACGACACCCCGGTCCGCCAGGGCTCGGGTCAGGCCGAGGGCGTGCGGGTGGCGCAGGGACACATGGCTGCCCCGGCGGGCCGCGTCCCGGGGTGTCACCGGGGTGATGTCCAGTGGGGTGAGCAGTTCCTCAGCGCAGGTCAGGAAGAACTCCGTCAACGACACGCTCTTGGCCCGCAGTTGTGCCAGGTCCACGTCCTCGAAGACGGTGAGGGCCGCCTCCAGGGCGAGCAGGGACAGGATGGGCGGGGTGCCGATACGGGCACGGGCGATGCCCGGGGCGGGTGTGTAGTCCCGGTCCATGGCGAAGGGGCTCGCATGGCCGTTCCAGCCGGTCAGCGGGGTGTCGAGGGCATCGTGGTGACGGCGTGCTGCGTAGAGCCAGGCGGGCGCGCCGGGGCCGCCGTTGAGGAACTTGTAGCCGCAGCCGACGGCGAGATCCACCTCCAGGGCGTCGAGGTGCAGCGGCATCGCCCCGGCGGCGTGGCACAGGTCCCACACCGCGAGCGCGCCGGCCCGGTGCGTGGCCTCGGTCAGCGCGGCCATGTCGCACAGCTCGCCGGTGCGGAAATCGACCGGTGAGTAGCTGACCGCCGCCACCCTGGAGCCCTGTTCGGCGAGGAACTTCTCCAGGTCGGCCGGGGGTATCCGGCGCACCTCCAGGGCGTCGCCGCGGCGGGCCACCGCGTCGGCGAGGTAGCGGTCGGTGGGGAAGTGGCCGGGATCGGTGACCAGCAGGGGCCGGTCGGGGCGCAGCGCGGTGGCCGCGCTGAGCGCGGTGAACAGCTGCACGCTGGTGGAGTCGCCCGCCACCGTCTGCCCCGGCGCGGCGCCGACGAGGCGGCCGATGGTGTCGCCGATCCGCAGGGGCGCGTCCCACCAGCCGCTGTCGTTCCAGGAGCCGATCAGGCCGGTGCCCCACTGGCGGGCCACGACGTCCGCCAGGGCGGGCGGGACGGCGGCGGGCAGCGGGCCCAGGGAGTTGCCGTCGAGGTAGATGACGCCCTCGGGGAGGACGAACCGCTCGGCCAGCGGGGCCAAGGCGTCCTCGGCGTCGGCACGGGCGGCCCGGTCTTCGAGCGGGGTGGCGGCGATCATGGGTGCGTGGCCCTCCCTGGGGCGGTGCCGGTATCGGTGCGGGGGGCGGTGGCCGTGCCGGAGCCCTCGCGCGGTGCGGCGAAGCCGGCGGACATCTCCCACAGGGTGTCGGCGACCGCGCGGGCTCCGGGGGCTCCTGGCTCGATGAGGGTGTAGTGGCCGGTGCCGGGCAGCACGACCGTCCTCAGGTCCTCGTGCACGGCCGCGTAGTCGGTGAACTGGGTGAGCGGGACCTCCTCGTCCACGGCGCCGTGCAGCAGCACCGTCGGCACACCGGTGGTACCGGCCCCGCGCAGCAGGGTGAGGGGGTCGACGGCGGGCAGCCGTTCCTCGAACACGGCCTCTCCCCCGAGGAGTTGCAGGGCCGCGTCGTTGCTGAGGCCGTCCCGGCGGGTGGCGGTGAGGTCCGTGATCGGGGCGAGTGCGAGCACGCCGGTCGGGAGGGTGCCGGTGTGCCAGCGGGAGCCGTCGGGCAGCAGGCCGCGCGCCGCGCACCACAGGGCCAGATGGCCCCCGGAACAGTGGCCGGCCAGGACGTACGGCCGCCCCTCGGGAAGGGTGTCCACGATCCGGGCCACGTCGTCGAAGGTCTCGGGATGGCCGCCGGCCCCGCCGGAGCGGCGGAAGCCCGGCAGGAGCACGTCGAAGCCCTGCTCGCAGAGGTAGGCGGCGAAAGGAGTGAGGTGCATGCGGTCGTAGCGCCAGTAGCCGCCGTGCAGCAGGATCACCAGGGGGGCGCCGGGGTCCCCGGCCGGCCAGGCGTCGTAGGCCTGGTGCGGGTGGTCGCCGTAGCGGCCGTGTGCCGGAGCCAGCACCGGCTTCAGGCTCAGTACCCGCTTCTCCTCCTCCGCCGCGAAGGCGGAGATCACCCTAGACCCCACCGCGCACCTCCCACAGCTCCGGGAAGACCGGCCGGTTCGCGCGCTGTTCGAGCCAGGCGAGGCCCGTGGAGCCGGCGCTGCCGCTCTTGGTGCCCATGGCCCGGCGGACGACCATGACGTGGTCGAAGCGCCAGCGCAGGACGAGTTCGGCGATGTCGGTGAGCAGTTCGCCGAGGGCGAGCAGCGGATGGTGCTGGGGGCCGGAGTAGATCAGCCGCCACACCTCCACGACGCCCGGGTCCGACGTGTAGGGCGCGCTCACGTCGCGCTCCCGGACGTGCTCCGGAACCGGCAGCCCCCGCCGGTGCAGACAGCCGAGCACCTCGTCGTACAGGGACGGCTGGCGGTGGGTGTCGCTGAGCGTCTCGTGCACCTCGGAGTCGCCCTGGTGCAGGCGGAGCATCGCCTCGGACTTGTCGCCGAGCAGGAACTCCAGCTGCCGGTACATCGCGGACTGGAAGCCCGAGGCCTTGCCGAACGCGGCTCGGAAGCCGTTGAAGCGGGCGGGGGTCAGCGCGGCCAGGGGCGCCCAGGCGGCGTTGAGGGCGGTCAGGGCGCGGCGGCTGCGGGTCAGGGCGTCCATGGCGGCGTCCAGGTCGTCCTTGGCGAAGGCCGTGCCGGCGCTGCGCCACTCGTGGACGATCAGGGTGAACCACAGCTCCATCACCTGGGTGGTGACGACGAAGCCCATCTCGTCGGGTGCCTCGGTGAGGGGCTGCTGGAGGTTGTTGAGGACGGACGCGTGCACATAGGCGTCGTAGGGGCTGGCACCGTCGAAGGGCCGGGTGAGTGAGTCGTCCGCGGCCCGGGCCGGTGCGGACGTGCCGTCGTTCATGGTGAGGGCCTCCTGTTGCTGCCGCGGGCGGCGCGGCGGGACGGGCGCGGGGCTCACGGGCCGAGGTGGACTCCGCCGGAGGCGTCGATCCACTGGCCGGTCACCCAGCGGGCTTCGTCGCTCGCCACGAGGGAGACGACGTCGGCGATGTCCGCGGGGGCGCCGAGCCGGCCGAACACGGAGGCCGCCTCGTACCTCTGGCGGATCTCCGGGACGGCGAGCGTCGGGTTGATCTCCGTCTCGGTGTAGCCGGGCGCGACGCTGTTCACCGTGATGCCCCGCGGTCCCAGTTCCTGGGCGAGGGCCAGGGTGAAGTAGTCGAGGGCGGCCTTGGTCATGGTGTAGGCGATGATCGGCGGGAAGGCGACGCGTGTGGCGACCGAGGAGACGTTCACGATCCGGCCGCCGTCGCGCAGCCGGTCCAGACCGCGCTGGATGATGAAGAACGGCGCCCTGGTGTTGATCGCGAACGCCCGGTCGTAGTCGTCCTCGGTGACGTCCGCGATCCGGCGCGGGACGGTGATGCCGGCGTTGTTGACGAGGATGTCCAGGCCGGGTGCGGCCTCCTGCCCGGCGAGGGCGTGGTCGAAGGCCGTCCACAGGGTGTCGGCGTCACCGGGCACGCCCAGTTCGGCGTGGACCGGGAAGGCGCGTCCGCCGTCGGTCTCGATCTCCTTGACGGTGCGCTCGGCCGCCTCGTGGTCGTGTCCGTAGTGGACGGCGACGAGGGCGCCTTCGCCGGCCAGCCGGCGGGCGACGGCCCGGCCGATGCCGCGGCTGCCGCCGGTGACCAGAGCGGTCCTGCCCGCGTGCCGCAGGGGGGTGGTCATCGCGTTCTCCTTCTGCTGGGGTGGGTGGTGGCCGGGGCGGGTGCCGTCATGCGTCGAAGTCGACCGTGACCTCGCTGCCCAGGGGCCTGGCGCGGCAGGTGAGCGTGTAGCCGGCGGCCAGTTGCCCGGCGTCGAGGGCGTACTGGGGGCCGGTCGCGACCTCGCCGGTGAGGACCTTGGCACGGCAGCTGCCGCAGATGCCCTCGCGGCAGGCGTACGGCACGTCCGGGTGGTCGCGCAGCAGCGCGTCGAGGAGCGCGGGGTCCCGCGGCCCGGCGGTGACGACCCGGCGGTGGCCGTCGTAGAGGGCGGTGACCCGGGTGCCCTCAGGGGCGCGCGGCGCGCCGGGTCCGGGCGGGGTGCCGGGTACGGGCGGGATCGGCGGGGTGTCGCCGAGGGCGAACAGCTCGGAGCGGACCAGGGCCGGGTCGGCTCCCGCGTCCGTCAGCGCCCGCCGGACGGTGGCGATCAGACCGGCCGGACCGCACAGGGCGAAGGTGGTGTCCGGGCCCGGCCGGATGTCCAGCGCGGCCAGCAGCCGCGGCAGGCCCTCGGCATCGATCCGGCCGCCCAGGGGCGGGCGTCCTTCGCGGGTCAGTATGTGGAGCACGGTGAACCGGTCGACGAACGCGTCCTTGAGCAGGGCGAGTTCGTCGGCGAGCAGAGCGTCCGCGGCCGTGGGCACCGAGTGGACGAGATGGACCCGGCACGTGGGGTCCGTGCGCAGCGCGCTCGCGCCCATGGCCGCGAGCGGGGTGATGCCGGAGCCGCCCGCGATCAGCACGTGGTGGGCTCCGGGCAGCTCGGGCAGGGCGAAGGCCCCGGCGGGCGCGGAGAGTTCGAGACCGTCGCCGGGTGCCAGACAGGTCAGCGCGTATGCGCCGAAGCCGTCCGGGGCGCCCCGCTTGATCACCAGCCGCAGCACGCCGGGCGCCTCGGGCGGCGGGCACACCGAGTAGCTGCGGCGCAGCTCCTCGCCCGAGCGGCGGTGCCGGACTACGACGTGCTCGCCGGGCCTGTGCGCGAAGGTGGCGCGGAGGGGGTCCGGTACGTTTAGGGTGACGGCGACGGCGTCCCCGGTGAGGTGCTGGACGGCGGTGACCGGGAGCCGGTGCCAGCCGGTGCGGCGGCGGGCGCCGTCGGTCGCGAGGGCGGGGTTCGGCCGCCTCATAGCGCGCTCAGGTGGGGGAACAGCTCGCGGCAGGCGGTGCAACGCAGCATCGACTGGCAGCGGGTGGGGCCGAACGCGCTGTGCGGCCGGGTGGCTCGGGAACCGCAGTGCGGACAGGGCACCCCGGTGAGCCGGACGAGGACCGGGCCGTCCCCCGGTGCGGGCGTGGGCGGGGCGATGCCGTGGGCGGCGAGCTTGGCGCGGCCGGCCGCGGTGATGCGGTCGGTCGTCCACACCGGGGACAGCACCTGCCGTACCCGGGCGTCGGGGTGGCCGCAGTCCGTCAGGACGTCGCGGATCGAGGAGGCCATCGCGGCCAGTGCCGGGCAGCCCAGGTAGGTGGGGGTGAACTCCACCTCGAGACGTCCGTCGGCAGCGGGGCCGACCGAGCCGATCACTCCGAGGTCGCCGAGGGCGAGGAAGGGCAGCTCCGGGTCCGGCACCGCCTCCACCCGGGCGCGGACCTCCGATGCCGCGAGGGCCGTGCCGCCGTTCACCAGGTACCTCCGGGGAACTGGCGGCGCACCGACTGGAGTTCGGCGACCAGGGACGCGAACTCCTCGGTGTGCAGGCCCGCTCGGCCGCCGCGGGCCCGCCAGCGGGGGGACGGTACGGTGAGTCCGGCCCGGGTGATCACCTCTGTCGTGCTCCGCTCCCATCCCGGGCGCAGCGGGGCGGGCGAGGGGGCCGTTCCGGCGGCGGCGAGGTCGCGTACCGGGTCGTCCTCGTCGAAGAGTTCCGCCGTGTACGGCCATACGTGATCGAGGCCCTCCTGCATGCGGCGGGCGCTCTCGGCGGTCCCGAGGCCGAGGCGTTCGGTCCAGGTGTCGGCGTGCAGCCGGTGGAAGGCGATCTCCTTGGCGGCCCGCTGTCCGAACGCGGCCAGTTCGGGGTCCGCGCAGTCGCCGAGCGCCCTGTAGTAGGCCACGGCGTAGTGGGTGTAGACGAGTTGCCGGGCGACGGTGGCCGCGAAGTCGCCGTTGGGCAGCTCGGTGAGCAGAGCGTTGGTGAACTCGCGGTCGGTCCGGGCGAAGGCGAGGTCGTCCTCGTCGCGTCCGGTGCCGTCGAGGCGTCCGGCGAGGGTGAGCAACAGCCGGGCCTGGCCGACGAGGTCGAGGGCGATGTTGGAGAGCGCCAGGTCCTCCTCGATGGTGGGCGCCCGGGTGATCCACTGGCACAGCCGCTGGCCGAGGACGAGGGCGTCGTCGCCGAGGCGCAGCAGCTGGACGGCGAGCCGGGGGTCGGTGCGGCCGTCCGCCTCGGTGGCGGCCGCCCGCTCAGTCGTCGTGGCCACCGTCGGGGCTCCTCTCGGTCGTCAGCGGCACGAACTGCTGGGGGTACCGGTACGGCTTGTGCCGCGCGTTGGCGAAGTACGGGTCGCGTTCGTCCGGGGAGGCGGTGTGCACCGCGTCCGAGCGGACCACCCACAGCGACAGCGGGTCGCCCCGGCGGGTGTAGAGGTCACGCGCCCTGAGCAGGGCGGTGTCCGGGTCGTAGGCGCGTACCGAGCCCACGTGCTGGTGGGAGAGTCCGCGCCGGGGCCGCAGGAAGACCTCCCAGGAGGCGGGGACGCCCTCCGGCCGCGCCTCCGGGGCGCCAACCGTCCGCGCCGCCGGGACGCCTTCCGGCTGTCCGCTGCTCATGCCCGTACCTCCGTGCGGTCCTGGCCGTGCTCCTGCCCGTGCCCGTGCTCGTGTGCACCGGCGTCCTGGCCGGCCGCCGCGTCGGCGTCCCGGGTGCGGGCGGCGTACGCGGCGGCGGCCTCCCGTACCCAGGCGCCGTCCTCGTGCGCCGCGCGCCGGTGGGCGACGCGCTGCCGGGCCCAGTGCGTGTCCTCGCCCAGCGCGCGCCGGTAAACGTCCCAGTCGACCGGGGTGAAGTCGTAGTGGCCGCGTTCCTCGTTCCAGCGGATCGCCGGGTCGGGCAGGGTCAGGCCGAGGCGTTCGGCCTGCGGGACGCAGCTGTCGACGAAACGCGCGCGCAGTTCGTCGTTGGTGTGCCGCTTGATGCCCCAGGCCATGGCGCGGCGCGAGACCGCGGCACCGACCGCCGCGGTGCGCGCGTCGGCGCCGCCCGCCTCGGTGTCGGGCGGGCCGAACATCAGCGCCACGGCCGGCAGCCACCAGCGGTCCACCGCGTCCTGCGCCATCGCCTTCTGTGCCGGTGTCCCCTCGCACAGGGCGCGCATCAGGTCGTAGCCCTGCCGTACGTGGAAGGCCTCCTCCTGGCAGACGCGCCGCATGGCCCGTGCGTAGGGTCCGTAGGAAGTGCGGCACAGCGGGGCCTGGTTGATGACGGCGGCGCCGTCCGTCAGCCAGGCGATGGTGCCGGTGTCGGCCCAGGTCAGCGCGGGGTGGTCGAAGGTCGCCGAGGCGCGTTGGCGGCCCTGGTGCAGGGCGTCCAGCAGGTCGGCGCGGTCCACGCCCAGCGTCTCGGCGGCGGAGTACAGGTACAGGCCGTGGCCGGCCTCGTCCTGGACCTTGGCGATGAGCACCGACTTGCGGTGCAGGGAGGGCGCCCGGGTGAGCCAGGCGCCCTCCGGCTGCATGCCGATGATCTCGGAGTGGGCGTGCTGCGCGAGCTGCCGGAGCACCATGCGGCGGTAGCCGTCGGGCATCCAGTCGCGCGGTTCGACGGCCTCACCGGCGCCGACGAGCGCCTCGAACCTCGCCGTCGGTTCGTCCTCGCCGGCGGCCGCGGTGTCGGCGGGCCCTGTCGCGCTCATGCCGCGCCTCCCCGGCCGATCCGCGCCGGGGCGGGGACGTACACGCCCCTGGACCGGACCCCTCGCCTGGGCACTGGCATCACTCCTTCGGTGCTTCCCGGGCGCCGTTGCGCCCGCCTCGCCCGGTGGATCGGGCGCGGCCTCCGTCTGGGAAAGAGGCCGTGCGGGAGGCCCGCAATCCCCCGGCGTGCCGGACGGGGCGCGTGACAAACGTCACGCGGGGGTGCGGGGATTGCGGTTCGGCGCGGGGACCTCTTGTTCGGGTGACAGGCGAAGGACGCGATCCGCTCGGCGGTCGGCCTGCCGGGCGAAAGGGGTAACCATGAGCACCGTCAGGGAGTTGCTGGTCGAGCTGACCGGCACGGAGGAGTTCGCCGACGCCGGGCAGGTCGGTGACGACCTAGACCTCGCCGCGAGCGGCATCGACTCCGGGGACCTGGTGCGGCTGGTGCTGCTGGTCGAGCAGCGAGCCGGAGTGGAGATCACCGCGGACGACATGGAGAAGCTGCAGACGATCGCCGACTACGAGCGTTTCGTGGCCGAGCGGTCCGCGGCCGGTTCCGGTGGCGGTGCCTGATGTGGCTCACGCAGCTGCTGGAACGCAACCGGCAGTGCTTCCCTGGGCGGACGGCACTGGTCGACGAGCGGCGCGCGGTCACCTGGGCCGGTTTCCACGACCGTACGCTCGAACTCGCGCGGGGATTGGCGGAGCTGGGAATCGAGCACGGTGACCGGGTCGCCGTGCTCTCCAAGGACCGGATCGAGGTGCTGGAGACCTACTTCGCGCTCGCCCGCCTCGGCGCGCTGTTCGTACCGCTGAACCACAGCCTGGCCGTGCCCGAGGTCGCCGACATCGTGGCACGCGTCGGCGCGGTCGCCGTGTTCGGTGAGTCCGAACTGCTCGACCGCCAGCCGGAGTTCCCCGCCTCGGTGCGGATCACGATGGCGTTCGACAAGCCGGCCTTCGAGGCACTGGGCAGTGTGGCGTCGCGGCGGGAGCTGCCGCCCGTGGCCGACACCGATCCGGTGGCCGTGCTGCACACCTCGGCGACCACCGGGCGGGCCAAGGGCGTCACGGTCGACAGCGCCTCGTTCCGCGCCATCGCCCTGGGCTGGCTGGTGCAGGCCAGGCCCACCGACGACATCGTGATGGTCAACTGCTGCCCGCTGTACCACGGCAGCATGGTGGTGTCCCTGACCTACATGGCGACGGGCGCCACCATCGTGCTCATGCCGGGCTTCACCCCGCAGCGGGCGCTGGCCGCGGTGGAACGGCACCGGGCGACCCACATGTGGATGGTCCCGCAGATGGTGCGCTTCATGCTCCAGGCCAAGGGAGCGGACCGCACCGACCTGTCCACCCTCCGGGAGATCCTGTACGGTGCCGCCCCCATGCCGCTCGACGTGTACGAGGAGGCCGTACGGCGCCTCGGCTGCGGCTTCCGGCAGGTGTACGGCATGACGGAGGTCGGCGGCCCGTTCGTCACCCTCGGCCCCGACGAGCACCCCTCGCCCGGGGACGGCGCCGCGCGCATCCCCTGCGGTCGCGTGATCCCGGGTATGTCCGCACGCGCGGTGGGCTCGGACGGGACGGAGTCGCCGCTCGGCGAGATCGGCGAGATCGTGGTGCGCGGACCCGGTGTGATGCAGGGCTACTGGAACGATCCGCAGGCCACGCGGGAGATCGACCTCGACGGGTGGATCAGGACCGGGGACCTGGGGTTCGTGGACGAGGCGGGACGCATCCACCTCGTGGACCGTACCAAGGACGTCATCATCCGGGCCGGCCAGAACGTCTATCCCTCGGAGATCGAGCGCGCCCTGATGAGCCACCCGGCGGTACGGGACGCGGCGGTCGTCGGGATGGCGGACGAGGACTACGGCGAGGTGCCGCTGGCGTACGTGGTGGCCGAGCCGGACACCGGCGCCCGGGAACTGCTGGGCCACATCTCGGGGTTGCTCGCCCCCTACAAGAGGCCGCGGCGGGTGGAGTTCATCGAGCAGGTGCCCCGCAACCCCGCCGGGAAGATCGTCAAGAAGCTCCTGCGGACCTGAGGTCACGCGCCTCCCCGCGGTCGCCCCGGCCGCCGGCACCGGGCCCGGCCACCGCTCCCCCGGTGGCCGGGCCCGGCCGGTGCCGAGTCCCTCGCGGGCCGGCTCGCCGTGCCGGGGCCGGACCGCGGGTCTTCGGTCGGAGGGGCGGGTGGCCGGACCGGCCGTCGGACGGCCCGGCCACCGCACGCTCTACTCCGACGCGTTGACCAGGACCGCCATGTTCCCCATCGGGTGACGGTTCTCGTGGATGAGTTGGTGGGCCAGACCGATCTCCTCGAAACCGAAGGTCCGGGACAGGCACGGGTCGATGACACCCTGGTCGATCAGCCGGGTGATCTCACGGGCCTCGCGGGCGCAGGCGGCGTGCGAGCCCTGGAGCCGCTTCTGCCGCATCCACAGGAACCGCAGGTCGACGTCGCCGTTGTAGCCGGTGGTGCCGCCGCAGATGACGACCATGCCCGCGTTGTCGCACAGATAGACGGAGGTGGGGATGGTGTCGGCGCCGGAGTGCTCCAGCACGATCCGGGGGCTGCGCCGCTCGCCGAGCACGTCCCAGAAGCGCCGCCCGAAGGCCCGCGCCCCGGACAGCCAGCGGCTCATCGCGGCGTCGTCGGCGGTGTCGGGCATCCGGCCCCAGTGGTCGAAGTCGCGCCGGTCGATCCAGCCCTCGGCGCCGAGCCGCATGCAGAACGCGCCGCGTTCCTCGCTGGAGACGACGGCGACCGGGATGCCGCCCACGTGCCGGACGAGCTGGATGGCGATGCTGCCCAGGCCACCGGCACCGCCCCAGATCAGCACCGGGTCGCCGGGCCGGACGGTGTGCGGCTCCCAGCCGAACAACTGCCGGTAGGCGGTGGCCGCGGTCGCCATGTAGCAGGCGGCGGCCGCCCAGGACAGCCGGGCGGGCTTGGGGTGGCACATGTAGTCGTCCACGACCACGAACTGCGCGAAGGAGCCGTAGTTCTCCTCGTAGCCCCACACCCGCTGGCTGACGGACGCGGCCGGGTCACCGCCCAGGCGGATGTCCTCGGCCGACTCGTCCCAGCGGCTGGCGAGCACGACGACCTCGTCCCCGAGCCGAACGCCCCTGACGTCCTCTCCGACGGCCCACACGATGCCCGACAGGTCGGAGCCGCCGATGTGGAAGTCCTCGACAGCACCGGCCTTCTGCCGTGCGGCGATCACGTCGAGCGGCTTGCCCAGCGCCGCCCAGACGTTGTTGTAGTTGACGCCGGCCGCCATCACCTTGACCAGCACCTGGCCACGGCGGACCGGGGGGACGTCGACCACCTCGGTGCGGAACGCGTCGACGGGCTCCCCGTAGCGCTCCCGGCGGATCAGCGAGGCGTACATCTTCCGTGGCACGGTGCCCGGTTCGGGCGCGTCACCGAGTTCGTAGAGGTCCTGGGGTGCGGTCACGGTCATGTGGGGTCTCCTGGACTGTCGGGGCCCCCGGGGGGCGGAACGGGTAAGGGCGCGGTGGGATCGGCGGTGCCGCGCAGTGCCTTGGCGACCGCCGTGCCGATCAGGGCGAGGGGTTCGGGTTCGGTCATCTCGTAGTGCCCGCACGGCACCCGGTGGTCGTGCAGGGTGCCCCGCACCTGGGCCCGCCAGGCGTCCGCCTTGCCGGGCTGTACGGCGAGGTCGCCGGCGAAGTCCGTGGCCGGTTCGTCGTCGGCGCTGAAGAACAGGACGTCCCCGTGGAAGACACCGGGCTCGAACCGGGGCGCGAGGCGCAGGTTGTTGCGCATGACGTCGGCGACGGCGGCGGCCTGCGCGCGGTCGACCGGAGAAGCGGCGGGATCCGCCGTGACCTTGGCGTCGATGAGGTCCAGGACGGTCGCCACCGCGGGCGGTCCGCCGTCCGGGGGCACGGGCAGGCCGGTCACCCGCATCAGCAGGGCCGCCACCTGGCGCTCGGCCGTCCCGGCGTCGTACGCGCTCGCCCAGGGCTGCGGGGCGTCCAGCATGGCCAGCAGTTCCACCCGCTCCCCCTGTTCCTGGAGCGCGCAGGCCATCGCGTGGGCGACGAAGCCGCCGTACGACCAGCCCAGCAGCCGGTAGGGGCCGTGCGGCTGGACCTCGCGGACCAGATCGACGTAGGAGGCGACCATGGCCGGGGCGTCGGCTGCGGGCGGCCGGGTGCCGTCGAGACCGGCGGCCTGGATGCCGTACACCGGCTGGTCGCCGCCGAGGTGGGGCAGCAGGCCGGTGTAGCGCCAGGAGACGCCCGCGCCGGGGTGGACGCAGAACAGCGGTGCGGCGCCGCCCTCGCGGCGCAGCGGCAGCAGGGGGGCGAGGGCGTTCGCGGCGCCGCCGGACCGCTGGTCGTCGGTGTCCTCGGTGGCGGCGAGGACCCCGGTGACGGTCGGCGCGGCCAGGAGGGTGGCGGCGGGTACGTCGAGCACCCCGGCCCGGCGGAGCCGGCCCGCCAGCAGGACGGCCCGCATGGAGTCGCCGCCGAGGTCGAAGAAGTTGTCGTGGACGCCGATGCCGCCGATGCCGAGGGTCTGCTCCCACAGCCGGACGACGGCCCGTTCCCGCTCGGTGCGCGGCGGCACGGCCTCGGTGGTGAGCCGGGGCCGGGGCGCGAGGTGCGGCCCGTCCTGGACCGTGTCCGGGGTGTCGGACACGGTGGAGCGGCCGCCGGGGGCGTCGATCCAGTGCCGGTGCCGTTCGAAGGCGTACGGCGGCAGCGGCACCGGCCGCGGCGTGCCCGGCACCGGCGGGAGCGCGGTGTCCGCGCCGGCGCTCCACAGCCGGCCCAGCGCCTCGGCGAGGACGAAGCCGTCGCGGGCGTCGGACTTGGCGTGCCGCATGGTGGTGACCGTCACCGGTGTGTCCGGGTCCAGCTGGGCGGTGGCCAGTCCGGTCAGGGTGTCCGCCGGTCCGATCTCCACCAGGACCGGGCGCCCGCGCTCCCACAGGGCCGTGACGGCGTCGGTGAACCGCACGGTGCGGCGGGTGTGGTCGAGCCAGTGCCGGACCGAGGTCGCCTGGGCGTCGGTGATCCAGGTGCCGGTGACGCTGGTGACGAACGGGATGCGGGGCGGGCGCAGGGTGACGCCGTGCAGGTGCCGCTCGTACGTCTCCAGCACCGGGTCCAGCACGTGGGAGTGGGCGGCGGCCGGTATCCGCACCCGGCGGAACGGGAGGTCCCGGCGGGCGAGTTCCCGCTCGAAGCGGGCCACGGCCTCCTCGTATCCGGCGACGGTGCAGGCGGCGGGCCCGTTCACCGCGGCCAGGGACAACTCCTCGTCGAGCAGCGGCAGTATCTCCTCGGCCGGGGCCGCCACACCGACGGTCGCTCCGCCCGCCCCGCTGATCAGCCGGATCCGTTCGGTGACCAGGGGCAGCATGTCCGCGAGGTCGATGACCCCGGCCAGGCAGGCCGCCGTGTACTCGCCCAGGGAGTGGCCGATGAGCGCGTCGGGGCGGACCCCGGCGGCCATCAGGGTGCGCGCGAGGGCGTACTCGGTGACGACCAGGCCGAGGAAGGTGGCGGTGTGGTCGGCCGGTGCGCCCTCGAAGAGGGAGGTGCGCAGGTCGGTGCCGAGGACGGGACGCAGGATGCGGGCGCACTCGTCCACGGCGTCGCGGTAGACGTCCTGGTCGCGGTACAGCTCGGCGCCCATGCCGGGGTACTGGGTGCCGCCGCCCGGCAGCAGGAAGGCCACCCGGGCGGGTTCGTCCGGCACGGCCGGGGTGGCGGGGGCGGCGGCCCGCAGAGCGGACAGGGCCTCCTCGCGGGAGGCAGCGCTGACCGTCAGGCGGTGGCGCAGGGCGGGACGGGCGGTGCGCAGCGTGTGCGCCACGTCGTCCAGGCGCAGGCCCGGGCGTCGTTCCAGGTGGTGGGCGAGTGCCTCGGCCTGGCCGCGCAGGGCGCCGGCCGTCCGGGCGGACAGCGGCAGCACCAGGCGGCCGCCTTCCTCGGGGGCGCGCGGCGGTGCGGGCGCGGGAGCGGGGGCCTCCTCCAGGACGACGTGGGCGTTGGTGCCGCCGATCCCGAAGGCGCTGACCGCGGCCCGCCGGGGGTGGCCGTCGGCGGGCCAGTCCTCCAGCGCGGTGGGGACGCGGAACGGTCCGGCCGCGAAGTCGATGAGCGGGTTGGGCCGGTCGAAGTGCAGGCTGGGCGGGATCTGCCGGTGTTCCAGGGCGAGGACCGCCTTGATGAGCCCGGCGATGCCGGCCGCCGCGCCCAGATGGCCGATGTTGGTCTTCACCGAGCCCAGCGCGCAGTAGCCGCGCCGTCGGGTGGACTCCCGGAACGCCTCGGTGAGCGCGGCCACCTCGATGGGGTCGCCGAGGCGCGTCGCGGTGCCGTGCGCCTCGACCAGGCCGATGGTGTCGGCGTCCACCATCGCCTGGGCCTGAGCGGCCAGCACGACCTCGGTCTGTCCGGCGGAACTGGGCGCGCTGAAGCCGACCTTGCGCCGTCCGTCGTTGTTGACGGCGCTGCCCCGGATCACGGCCCGGACGTGGTCGCCGTCGGCGAGGGCGTCCGCCAGCCGTTTGAGGACGACCGCGCCGACGCCGTCCCCGGAGGAGGTGCCGGCGGCGTCCGCGGCGAACGCCCGGCAGTGTCCGTCGGGCGAGAAGGGCCCGTCGGGTACGTGCCGGTAGCCGAGCGCCGCCGAGGGGTTGAGGGAGACGGCGGCGGCGAGGGCGGTGTCGCAGCGGTGGTCGAGGAGGTCCTGGCAGGCGGTGTGCACGGCGACGAGCGCGGTGGAGCAGGCCGTCTGGAGGGACACGCTGGGGCCGGTCAGACCCAGTTCGTAGGAGATGCGGGGGGCGAGGGTGCCCAGGGAGTTGGCGGTGGCCGCGTGCACCAGCTCGACGGAGCCGGGCTGTCCGGCGTGGCGGGGGTGGACGTGGGCGGGGTAGTACCGGCTGTCGCCGGCGCCCGCGTACACGCCGAAGGTGCCGTGATCGGTGCCGGGTGCGAGGCGGCCCGCGTCCTCCAGGGCGTGGTAGGCGGTCTCCAGCAGCAGGCGCTGCTGGGGGTCGACCACGGCGGCCTCGGCGGGCAGGTAGCCGAAGAACCCGGAGTCGAAGCGGTCGATGCCCTCGACGACGGAGGCCATGCGGATCAGCGACGGGTCGTCCAGGTCGCGCGGGTCGCCGCCGGCGGCCAGGAACTCCTCGTCGGTGACGGGTCGTACGGCTTCGCGGCCCGCGGCCAGGTTGTCCCAGAACGCGTCGAGGTCGTCGGCGCCGGGAAACCGGCCGGCCATGCCGATGACGGCGACGGCCGGCAGGTCCTCCTCCGGTGTGTCCAGCGGCCCGTTGGTCTCATGCATGGCCTTGGCCCTTTCCGTTCCGTGCGGAGCGGCGGGTCCGGGCCGCGCGCTGCCGTCGTGCCTGTTCCTTCGCCCGGTCCAGGCCGCTCGGCGGGTCCCCGGCGCCCTCGGTCGGGGCCCCGGGGTCCGTCGTACGGCCGGCGAGGTGGCGGGCCAGGTCGCGCACGGTGGGGTGCGCGAACAGGTCGACCACGGTCAGCTCGCAGCCGAACTCCTGGTTGACGGCGCTCTGCGCGCCGACCAGGAGCAGGGAGTTGCCGCCCAGGTCGAAGAAGTTCTCGTCCCGGCCGACCCGGTCGCGGCGCAGCACCCCGCACCACAGCTCGGCGAGCCGCAGTTCCAGGGCGTGGATCCGTCCCCCGGTGTCGTCGGCGGCCGCCGGCCGTTCGGCGCTGCCGGCGGCGCGCAGCACCCAGGGGGCGACGCCCGCGGCGTCGGCGGCCGCCCGGTGCAGGGCGCCGAGGTCGGCGCCCTCCTCCAGCGCGACGCGGGCGGCCAGCCGCCGTACCTGCCGGGCCGGTTCGGCGACATGGCTGCGGACCCAGGGGGCGGTGCGGTCGGCGCCGATCAGCAGATGGGGTTCGTCCAGGGTGCGGGCGAGATCGAGGGAGCGCAGTGCGGCGGCCGCGTCCAGCACCCGGTAGCCGCGTGCCTCGGTGAGTGCGGTGAGACCGTAGCCGCTGCTCATGCCCCGCTCGTGCCACATGCTCCAGGCCAGGCTCTGCGCGGGCAGGCCCCGGGCGCGGCGGTGCAGGGCGAGCGCGTCGAGGTAGGCGTTGGCCGCGGCGTAGGCGGTGTTCATGGCGCCGCCGAACCAGCCGTTGACGGAGGAGAACAGCACGAACGAGGTCACCGGATGGTCGGCGCTGACCCGGTGCAGGGTCCAGGCGCCGTGCGCCTTGGCGTCCAGCGCCGAGCGCCAGGCGTCCGGGTCCAGGTCGCCGACGGGCCGCTCCACGAGTGCGCCGGCCAGATGCCAGACCGATGTCAGGGGGACGCCCCAGGCCTCGGCGGCCCCGTCCACCGCCGCCCGCACCTGGTCCTCGTCGGTGACGTCGGCGCACGCGTAGCGCACGTCGCCCAGCTCTCGCAGCCGCTGGTGGGTTCCGTCGTCCTCGGGCAGCGGCCTGCGGCCGAGGAGGAGCAGGCGCGCGCCGGGGGTCGCCAGCAGGTGGGCGGCCAGCGCGCCGCCGACTCCGCCGAGCCCTCCGCTGACGAGGTGGAAGCCGTCGGTGGCGGGCGGCTCCCTGCGGTCGGGCGCCTCGGGCAGCGGGGCCAGCCGACGCACGTGACGCCGTCCGCCGCGGTGGGCCACCTCGGCGTCCACGGACTGCTGCGCGGCCTCCGCCGTCACGAGCGGTACGGGGTCGGTGTCCCGTTCGACGTCCAGGTGGACGCAGCGCAGCCCCGGTGACTCCTCCCGCAGCGACTTCAGGACCGCGCCGGCCATGGCCTGGGCCGGGGAGGGCGCTCCGCCCGCGCCGACCGCCTGGGCGTCCACCGTCACATGGAGCAGGTCCGCCGGCCGGGTGCCGAGCGCCCGGGCGAGCGCCAGCAGGGTGCGGGCGGCCGACTCGTCCGGTGACGCGTCGCCGCCGTGCGGGGCGGTGAGGTGGACGACGGCGTCGACCGGCCGCTCGTCGGCGGCCAGGTCCCGCAGCAGCGCCGTGTGGTCGGCGTCCTCGGCGGGCCGGATCCGGTAGCGGGCGGCGTCGAGGCGTTCGTAGGACGGTCCTTCCGTGACGACGGTGCAGCGGGCGCCGTCGGCGCGCAGCGCCCGGGCCAGCCGGTCGGCGAGGCCGTGGGTCCCGGGGCCGTCGCAGGCCAGGACCAGGGTGTGCCGGCCGGGCGGCAGGACGCGCGGGGCGCGAGGGGCGGCCGGCTGCCACACGGGCTTCAGGAACCAGTCGGGGAGGGTGGCGGCGGTGCCCAGCAGCAGGTGAGCCGCACGGACGGCGTCGTCGAAGTCTCCCGCCTCGAAGCTCTTGCGCAGCTTGGTCCGCTGGATCTTGCCGATCTCGGTCTTGGGGATGTCGCCGGGGCCGACCGGGACCAGGAAGGCGGGGCTGACGCCGATCTCGCGGGTGACCTTGCCCGCGATCTCCCGCAGCGCGGCGGCGCGGTCGGGGACGGGGGCGAGGTGGAAGAACAGGGCGAGTTCGTCGGTGGCGGCGGACGCGTCGGAGCGGACCGCGCAGGCCGCGGTGAAGCTGCGGACCACGGCGGGCAGTTCCTCGACGCAGGTCTCGATCTCGTGGCTGTAGTGGTTGACGCCGTTGACGATGATGACGTCCTTGGCGCGGCCGGTGATGAACAGCTCGCCGTCGCGCAGGAACGCCAGGTCGCCGGTGTCGAACCAGCCGTCGTCGGTGAACGCCTCGGCGTTGGCCGCCGGGTTGTCGTGGTAGCCGCCGGTCACGGAGGTGCCCCGGACCTGGAGCCGGCCGGCCTCGCCCTCGGTGAGCACGGTGGTGTCCTCGCCGACGACGCGCATGGCGAAGCCGGGGTAGGGCAGGCCGCAGCTGACGAACGTCTCGTCGGTGCCGGGCGGTTCGGCGGGCAGCACCGCGTCCGTGACCACCGAGCAGGTCTCGGACATGCCCCAGCCGGGGTGCATCACGTCCTGCGGCAGTCCGAAGGGCCGCAGCGCGTGCAGGAAGCCGCGGGCGGCGGCGGCCACGACGACCTCGCCGGCGTTCATCACCAGCCGCATCGGGGTCAGGTCCCAGTCGCGGTCCGCGAAGCGCGGGGCCTGTCCGGCGAGCAGCCCGAAGGCGAAGTTGGGGGCCCAGGTCACGCTGACCCGGTGCCGGTGGGCGAGGTCCATCCAGCGCGGCGGGTCCTGGAGGATCCAGGAGGTGGGCGCGTGGATCTGCCGGCAGCCCAGATAGAGGTCCCGCAGGTGGAACATGACGACGCCGGTGACGTGGTCGAGCGGGATCCAGTTCAGGGTCACGTCGTCGGCGCCGAGTCCGTTCATGGCCGCGGTGGCGGCGGAGCGGGCCAGCACGTTGCGGTGGGTCAGCCGGACGGCCTTGGGCAGGCCGGTGCTGCCCGAGGTCATCAGCATCAGGATGAGGTCGTCCGGCTGCGCGGCGTACCAGTCGCGGTCCTCGGGCGCGTCCCGCAGGGCGTCGGCCGTGGTCAGCCGGAGACCGGACCCGCCGTCGTGGCCGGTCCGGTCGCGCAGGCCCGCCTCCAGCGCGGGCGAGCAGACGATCCAGGGCCGGCCGAGCATCCGCCAGATGCCCTCCAGTTTGGTGAGGGCGGCCGAGGGGGTGTCGTAGGAGGCGGGCACGGTGAGCGGTACGGCGACGAAGCCGCCGAGGATGCAGCCCCACAGCACCGCGAGGAAGTCCTCACCGGCGTCGCACTGGAGGATCACCTGGTCGCCGGGGCGCAGTCCGGCACGCCGGAGTCCGGCGAGGACCCGCGAGGCCTCGGGCACGAGGGAGGCGTAGTCACGGCGGGTCTCGCTGCCGTCGGGGTGGACGTGCACGATGTCGCCCCGCGCGTGGTCGGCGGCCCGTACCAGGGCCTGGGCCCAGGTGGCCACGGTGGGTTCGGCCTGCTCGGGGCCCTCGCTGAGGGCGGGCCGTGTCCCGGCCGCCCCACGGGTGCCGCCGTCGGACGCCGGTGCGGCGCGGCGCGGGGCGGCGGCGTGCCTGCGGGCCAGTTCGCTCGGGATGTCCTCGACCCCTGCCTCGGCGGCGCCGACACCGGTGACGCGGGCGAGGCGCTGTCGCCAGGCCCCGGCGGCGGCGCGGTCGACGGCGGGCAGGGCGGTGAGCGCGGCCGGGTCGAGGGCGCCGTCGGCATCGCGGGGCAGGGTGCTGACGGCGGTGACGCCGACGGTCGTGGTACCGGTGCGCTCCAGCAGGCGTTCGACGGCCTCGGTGGCCTCCGCGCGGCCCGGTACCACGAACAGCCGGGGCGGTCCGCCGTCGGCCGCGGGCAGCGCGACGGCGTCGCGGATGCCGGGCACGGACCGGGCCGCCTCGGTCAGACCTGCGGTGTCGGGGCCGGGTGCCTCGGCCGGTGTGCGCGGCGCAGGCGCGGGGAGCCCGCCGAGCCGTACGTCCGGGTCGGCGCTCACGGTCGCGAGCAGCCGGCCCAGCGAGCGGGCGAACTCCTCGGCGGTGGACGGGTCGTACAGGTCGGTGGCGTACTCGATGTGCAGGTCCAGGCCGTCGGGTGTGCCGTCGGCGGTGTGCCGTTCGAGGACGTCCACGAAGAGGTCGAACTTGGCGGTGCCGGTGGCGGTGGGCCGCAGCAGCGCCGGGTGCCCGTCGAGGCGGAGCACGGCGGGCTCGTTGTTCTGCAGGGCGAGCATGACCTGGAACAGCGGGTGCCGGCCGGGCCGGCGGGGCGGGTTCAGTTCGTCGACCAGCCGGTCGAAGGGCAGTTCCTGGTGGCCGAGCGCGGCCAGGTCGCCGGGCCGGACGCGGGCCAGCAGTTCACGGAAGGCGGGGTTGCCCGAGGTGTCGGCGCGCAGCACCAGGGTGTTGGTGACCAGGCCGATCAGATCGTCCAGGCCTGGTTCGGAGCGCCCGGCGACGGGGACGCCCAGCACGATGTCCTCACCGGCTCCGCAGCGGGTGAGCAGGGCGCTGACGGCGGCGTGCAGCAGCATGAACAGGCTGCTGCCCTCGCGCTCGGCGAGGCCGGTGAGGTCGCGGTGCAGGGCGGCGGGTACGTGCTCGGTGACATGGGCGCCGTCGCGCGGTGCCGTCGGCCGGGGCCGGTCGCCGGGCAGGGTGCACTCCTGCGGTGCCGCGGCCAGCGCCTGCCGCCAGTGCGCGGTGAGCCGCTCGGCGTGTCCCGTACCGTCCGGCCCGGGGGCGAGCAGGGCGCGCTGCCAGAGCGCGTAGTCCGCGTACTGCGCCGAGGGCGCGTCCCACGCCGGGGCGGTGCCCGCGCGGCGTGCCGCGTAGGCCGTGGTCAGGTCGTCGGCGAGGGGCCGCAGGGACCAGCCGTCGGCGGCGCTGTGGTGCAGGACGAGCAGCAGGGTCCGGTCCTCTCCGGTGCCGAACAGCCAGGCCCGCAGGGGAGGTTCGCCGGTGAGGTCGAAGCGGAGGCGGGAGGCGGCGGCCAGGTGCGCGCCGATCTCGTCGGCGGGGCAGTCGACGGCGGGCAGCGGCGGGCGCGGCCCGCCGGCCGGCAGGATCCGCTGGTACGGCGTGCCGTCGTGGTCGGCGAGCACCGTGCGCAGGATCTCGTGCCGGTCGGCGAGGTCGCCCAGCGCGGCACGCAGCGCCTCGGTGTCGGCGGCGGCGCCGAGCGGCACGACGAGGGGGATGTTGTACGTCGCCGTGGAGCCGTCGAGCCGGTTCAGGAACCGCATGCGTTCCTGGGCGTAGGACAGCGGGACACGCTCCGGGCGGGGCAGCTCGCCCAGAGCGGGCCGGCCGGGAGCCGTGCCGGGGCGGCCGTCGAGGAGCCGGGCGAGGGCGGCGGGCGACGGACCTTCGAACAGGGCGGTGATCGGCACGTCGGTGCCGGACCCGTGGCGCAGCCGGGCCAGCAGCCGGGTGGCGAGCAGCGAGTCGCCGCCCAGGTCGAAGAAGTCGGCGTCGATGCCGACGGTGTCCCGGGGCAGCTTCAGCACGTCCTCGAACAGGGCGCACACCAGCGCCTGTTCGGTGCTCGCGGGGCGGGCGCCGGCCGCCGCGCCGACGAGGTCGGGCTCGGGCAGCGCGTCGGTGTCCAGCTTGCCGTTGGCGGTCAGCGGCAGGGTGTCCATGAGCACACAGGCGGCGGGAACCATGTGCTCGGGCAGGTGGTCGGCCGCGTGGGCGCGCACCTCGGCCGCGGCGGGCGGTCGTTCACCGGTGGTCACGAGATAGGCGACGAGTTGCTCGGCGCCGTGGTCGGCACGGCGCACGACGACGGCGGCGCGGGCGATGCCGGGGTGCTCGGCGAGGACGGCCTCGATCTCGCCGGGCTCGACCCGGAAGCCGCGCAGCTGCACCTGCCGGTCGGCGCGGCCGAGGTGATCGAGGGCGCCGTCGGCGCGGAGCCGCGCCAGGTCGCCCGAGCGGTACATGCGGCTGCCGGGCGGGCCGTGGGGATCGTCCAGGAAGCGGTCGGCGGTCAGTTCGGGGCGGTGCAGATAGCCGGGGGTCACCCCGGCGCCGGCGACGTACAGCTCGCCGACGGCGCCCGGCGGCACGGGGCGGCCCTGCGGGTCCAGGAGGTACACGCGCAGGTCGGCGAGCGGGGTGCCGACGACGTTGCCCCGGCGGGGGTCCGTCAGGTCGTCCGGGGTGAGGCGGAGGTGGGTGACGTGCACGGTGGTCTCGGTGATGCCGTACATGTTCACCAGGGCCGGCCGGTCGAGGCCGTGCCGGGCGGTCCACGGGCGCAGCCGTTCGGGACGCAGCGTCTCCCCGCCGAACACGACGTAGCGCAGCGCTCCTGCGGTGGGCTCCTCGTCGGCGTCCACCAGTTGTTCGAAGGCGGACGGTGTCTGGTTGAGGACGGTGACGCCCTCATCGTGCAGCAGTCGCAGGAAGTCCCGTGGCGAACGGCTGACGGCGTACGGCACGACGACGAGCCTGCCGCCGTGCAGCAGGGCGCCCCAGATCTCCCAGACGGAGAAGTCGAAGGCGTAGGAGTGGAAGAGGGTCCACACGTCGTCGGCGCCGAAGTCGAAGTGCTCGGCCGACGCGGCGAACAGCCGGACCACGTTGGCATGCGGGACGGGTACGCCCTTGGGGCGGCCGGTGGAGCCGGAGGTGTGGATGACGTACGCGATGTGCGTCGGGCCGGTCGGTCCGCCGCGGTCGGCGTCGGTCAGGTCGGCGGCCGGGCGCGCGGCGAGGTCGGCGGTGACGGCGGGCTCGTCCAGGACGACGGTGGTGACGTCACCGCCGAGGTCCGCGGCGAGGCCGCCCTCGGTGACCAGGAGGACGGGCGCCGCGTCCGCCATGACCAGGCACAGGCGTTCGGCCGGGTGGGCGGGGTCCAGCGGGAGGTAGGCGGCTCCGGTCTTGAGGACCGCCAGCAGGGCGGGCAGCAGCAGCGGGCCCCGGTGCAGCGCGAGGGCCACCGTCCGGCCCGGTCCCGCGCCGCGTTCGACGAGCAGCCGGGCCAACCGGTTTGCCTCTTCGTTGAGTTGCCCGTAGGTGAGGTGTGCGCCCTCGTGGGTGACGGCGATCCGTCCGGGCCGGGCGTGCACCTGCCGCTCGAACAGCTCGGTGAGCGTGCCGGTGACCGGGAACTCGCGCACCGGCCGGCCGCGCGGGTGCTCGCCGGGCAGCAGCAGGTCCAGATCGGCGAGCGCGGTGGTGGGCGCCGCCTGCGCCAGCCGCCGCAGCAGCGCGAGGAACCGTTCACCGTGCAGGGCGAGTTCGTCCGCCTCGTACAGGTGGGGGTTGGCGTCGAAGGCCAGCCAGAGGGAGCCGGGCCGGGTGCCGGGCCGGACGTTGACCTGGAGGTCGTCCACGGCGCCGCCCGACAGGTGGTGCCAGGTCGCCGTGCTGCCGGCGAAGTCCAGTTCCTCGGTGAAGGGGACGATGTTCAGCACGGGTCCGTGCAGGCGGCGCCCGCTGCCGAGGAGGCCGAGGTCGCGGCGGATGAACTCGCCCCGGTACTGCTGGTGCCGCCGTAGTGCGGCCAGCTCGTCGGCCACCGTGCGCGCGAACTCCGCCACGGCGGTGCCCGGTCGGGCGGTGACGCGCAGGGGCAGCACGTCGGAGGCGGTGCCCGGGGTGCGCAGGGCGGCGCTGCCGAGCCGGCTCATGGTGGCCATGCCGAGGACGAGGTCGTCCGTGCCGGTCATGCGGTGCAGGTAGACGGCGAGAGCGGTGGCGATCAGGTCGGCGCGGGTGATGCCCAGGCCGGCGGCCGCGGCGGACAGCGCCTCGGCGTCCAGGGGGCCGAGTTCGACGGTGTGGCGCAGGAACGGGGCGCGCGGCGGGGCCGTACGGCGGGTGAGGCGGGCCGGTTCCGGCAGGTCCGCCAGGCGGCGTGTCCAGTGGTCGCGGTCGCGGTCACGGCGTTCGGAGGCGAGGTAGGCCGCCTCCTCGGTCCGCAGCCGGCCGACGGGCGCGAAGCCGCCGGGGCCGGGGTCGCGGCCCTCGGCCAGCGCGTTGTGGACGTCGGCCAGGCGGCGGCCGAGGAGCTTGTAGCTGTAGCCGTCGAGCAGGAGGTGATGGGCCCGCAGCAGCCAGATGTGGCGGTCGGCGGCGAGGGTCAGGAGGGTGTGCGCGAACAGCGGGCCCTTGTCGGTGTCCACCGGGGTCGCGAGGTCCGCGCGGATCAGTTTCCAGGCGGCGGCCTCCGGGTCCGCGGCGTCGCTCACGTCGACCCGGTGCAGCGGCCAGTCGTCGGCGTCCGGCGCCGGACGGCAGCGGGGGCCGTCGTCGGTGTCGAGGAAGCGCAGCGCGAAGGTGCCGGCCTCGCCGACCGTGCGGCGCAGCGCCGCCTCGAACAGAGCGATGTCCAGGCCGCCGTGGATCTCCACCGCCTCCGCGGTGTTGTACGCGGCGCTGTCGGGGGCGAGCCGCTGCGCGTACCAGAGGCCTTCCTGGGCGCCGGACAGCGGTCGACGTTCGTCCTCGGGGAGAGACTCCTCGTGGAGTGACATAGCACAACCCTCACGTGGCAAGCCGTAACGGCCCGGCCGGAAAGAGCCCGGTCGGTCTGACAGGGAAGCGGCCCCGGCCCACCGGGCCGGCATTTACGGCCGCGCTCCGGGGACGTGGCCGTATCGCGGCCCGCCGCCGGTTCACGAGGTCCTCACGCTGGGGCAGCCGGGCGAACCCGGTCAAGCCCGATCCGGCCCCGCGAACGGAATTCAGGTTTTTCCCTAAAGAACGCGAGTTCCGGGATAGCCGCGTCCGCGACGAACTTTAGGGAAAACACGAGACTTTCCCCGGGCGCACCGCATCGGCTGGATTCGCACCGGCCCGACCGTGCACTCTCGAAAGGACGTTGAGCCGGATCCGCGGCGCCGACCGATGGCCGGCGTGCGGTTTTCCGGGAATGAGCGGACGAAAAGAGGGCCTGGGTCATGCGCCGTGCGTTGTGTCCGGTAGAGACGCTGTACGTCGGGCAGCGAAGCCGAGCGGTGCTCTCCTGCACCCTGCGCGGCCGTCTCGACATCGAGGCGCTGTCGGCCGCGTTCGACGCGGTCACCGAGGCGCATCCGTCGCTGCGGACCCGCATCGTGCCGGACGGCGAGGGCTTCGCGCTGGACCTGCTGGACGAGGCCGCGCGCCCCCGGCTGAGCACCCGGACCGGCGCCGCCGAGGACGCCTACGCCACGGAGCTGAACACGCCGCTGTCCGTCGGCGGGCCCCTGAGCCGGGCGGTCCTGGTGAGCGCGCCCGAGGGAGACGGCCACCTGTTCGTGCTCTCGGTGGACCACACCGTCGTCGACGGACACAGCGGCATCGCCCTGCACAACGAGATCTGGGAACGCTACCGGGCCCTGGCCGAGGGCGAGGAGCGGCCCGGTGCCGCGGACGGCACTCCCGGCTGGGCGGTGCCCGTGAGCGAGTTGCTGCCCGCGGTGGACGAGGCGGCGACGACCGCGTACCTGGAACGGCGCGTGGACGAAGCGCGCCGGCACCCGGCGGAGCTGGTGGCGTACGACGTCACGGATCCGTCCGCCGTCGAGGGCCGTATCGAGGTGTGCCGGCTGACGCTGGACGAGGAACGCACCGGCCGGCTGCGCCGCACCGCCCGCACGGCGGGCGTGACCGTGCACGCCCTGGTCGCCGCGGCCCTGCTCACGACGGCGCGCCGGCGTCTGCCCGGCGGCGAGCCGCGTGCCCTGCGCTGCCTCTCCCCCGTCGATCTGCGCTCGCGGCTGTCACCGCCGGTGCCCGCGCTGGTGATGGTGCCCGCCGTCACCAGCCACCTCCAGGCCCTGGACGTCGCCCCGGAGTCGGACCCGGTCGAGCTGGCCCGCACCGTCCACTCCCGGCTCGGCGAGTTCGTCGCGGGTGACGGTCCGTACCACGAGATGCGGATCACGCCCGAGATCCCGCGCAACCCCACGCTGCAACTGGCGACGGTGATCGCCACGAACATGGGCGTCGTCCCGGGGCCCCGGCTGCCGGAGGGCCTGGAGGCCACCGACGTCCGGCTGGTGCCCGCCCGGGAGCAGTACTTCCCGGCGGCCGGGCGCAGCCCGGTGATGGCCTGTGTCGTCTCGTACGAGGGACGGCTGGCCATCGAGTTCCCGTACTTCACCGCCTGTTTCAGCCCGGAGTTCGTCCGGGCCTTCCGCGACGAGGTCGGTGCGGTGCTCGACGCCTGCGCCACCGCCGTCGAACCCGTCCCCACGGCGGCGGGCTGAGGCGGCCCACCGCACCGCACCTCACCGGCCACCGTAAGGAGCCCTGCGCCGACATGAGCAACGTCAGCGACATCCCCACGCCCCTGGCGCTGCTGCCGCGCGCCCAGGCGGGCGACGAACAGGCCATGAACCAACTGCTGACCGGGATCGTCCCGTACGTCGCACGACTGTGCCGGTCCATCACGCACGACGACGGCGCGGACGCCACGCAGGAGGCGCTCCTCGCCGTCTACCGGGGTCTGCGCACGCTGCGGGAGCCGACCGCGTTCTACGGCTGGGTGCGTTCGGTGACGGTCCGCGAGGCCGTGCGCACGGTGAAACGGGCCGGTGAGGAGCGGCAGTACCAGCGGGTCGAGCCGGGGCAGGAGGCGAACCCGCTGGACGCCGTGCACATCAGCGATGTACTGGACCGGCTGTCCATGTCCCACCGGCAGGTCCTCACCCTGCGCGCCTACGGCCTCAACGAGGAGGAGATGGCACGTGTCCTGTCACTGCCGGTGGGCACGGTACGGTCCCGGCTGCACCGCGCCCGACTGCGCTTCCGGGAGGCCTGGCAGCCCTCGGCGGCCTGACGCCCGTCCTGTGGATCCTGCCGCGCCCGGAGGAAGTGCCTTGCGGCCGGCCCGAGCAGGATCCGCCGCGCGCGGACGCGCGGCGGAGGAGGCGGTCCGTGCGGAGTGTCCGGGCGGGCCGGCGACGCGGCGGAGGCGCCTGCCGACGCCGCGCCCCGCGGCGCGAGGGGGGAGAAAGGTTCTGGAGTCCCGGCGTGCGGCGGGCGTCCCGTCGCGCCGCCCGGCACGCCCCTACTCCGCTTCCGCCCGGAGCCCCGGCGCACCCCGCACGAGGAGGCCGGCCGGCGCCCCCCCGAGCGGCGCGCGCGGCGCCCGGGGGGGGGGGGGGGGAGAAGGGTTGTGGGGCCCGGGCGTGCGGCGGGCGCCCCGTCGCGCCGCCCGGCACGCCCCTACTCCGCTTCCGCCCGGAGCCGGGGCGCACGCCGCACGAGGAGGCCGGCCGGCACTCCCCCGAGCGCTTCGATCAGGTGCCCGACGGAGCACGCACCGGAGCACGCACCGGACCTCGCCCCCGACGGGCGCACGGTGCCCGCCGGGGCCCCGGGACGGACGCGACGGTGGCCGTCGGCGGGCGATCCCGCCGACGGCCACCGCCCGCCGTGTGTCCCCCGTCGTGCCCGTTACTCGATGAGCTCCGGCAGTACCCGTGGGGGCCACTGGCCCGGCGCGAACAGCCCGAGCGCGTGGGCGCGGGCCACCAGGGCGGGCCGGTTGGGAGCGTCGAAACGGCGCAGCAGCAGGCGCACGCGGTACTCGACGCCCTGACGGCTCAGGTACAGGCGGCCGGCCAGCTGCACGGTCGACGCACCACCCGCCACGCCCTCCAGGACCTGCACGTCGAGTTCGCTGAGCGTCAGTTCGCGGGGGTACGGCTCGCCCGCCGCCCCCAGGGGGCTCAGCAGGAGGACCAGTCCGGCCGGCCCGGTCGCGCCGGTGACAGCTATCCCCGTCAGGTCTGCGGCGAAGACTCGGCCGCTGCCGTGCCGGCCGGCCACCCGTTCGGTGAACCAGCTCGTGCGGCCCTCGGAAAGGTCGGTGAAACGATGGCGCAGCACCTCGGGCGTGCCTGCCCGGAGCAGATCGCTCAGCGTGCGGTCGCATATCTGGCCGGGGCTCGCCCCGAACTGTGCCGCGAAATCGGCTTCCGCGGCCGTGATGGTCATGTCCTTCGGACATACATGGGCCGTGTAGGTGCGGCGGCGGTTCACGCCGGCGCCCGCCTTGACGACGGTGGTGGATGAGGCGGTGATGCTTGTGGTCACCACGGACATACCGTCTTTCCCTCTGTACATGGGGGTTTCGATGCACCCCGCCCTTTCCGGCAACCCCGCGAGACAACGTTGTCAGTGCGTCACTTACGCGCAGTCGCCACCAGGTCGGGGCGATATCACATCGGGTCGGCAACTCGGAGGCTATGGCCGGACAACCCGCCTGGCAAGTGTTTGCCTATCCGGGCACGTCCATTGCCAACTCTTTTGGCCATGGGGCAATTTCAGCCAACTCGATCCTCCGCCCGGCCGTTCCGAAACCCGGTACGCAGGGAGCCATGGCAAATGACAGGAGAAACCTCGCGTGCGCAACCATGTTGCCCCCATTGCCAAGCCTCCCTAAAGTATGGGCAACTTCCGGACGCGGCCTCGAAAACACGGGGCGATCAGAAGACTCAAAAGGACCTCAGGGGATCAGAGGGCGAAATGCTTGAGCAGCCGCACTTCGGCCGGCAGCTGAGGAAGCTCAGGCTCGAGCGGGGCTTGAGCCAGGCCGCGGTCGTCGGTGAGGGCATGTCCACCGGATACCTCTCCCGTCTGGAGTCGGGCGAACGCCGGCCGACCGGACGAACCGTCAGCTATCTGGCACAGCAACTCGGCGTGGACGTCACCGCGTTGACCGAACCGCGCGCGGGCGGTTGCCTGAGCCGCGCGCTCGCCGCCGCGGCCTCGGCACCGCCGGGCACGGACAGCGCCACCGCCCTCCTCCGGGCGGTGCGCGACGACGAGCACGACGACCCCCTCGGCCGCTGGCAGGCGCTGTGGCTGCTCGGCCGGATCAGCGGCGGCCAGGGGGACTTCGAGCAGGAGCACGGTCATCTGCGCGAGCTGATCGAACTGAGCGAACTGATCGCGGCACCCGACCTCCGGGTGCGGTCCCATGTGCAGTACGCGCGCTGTCTGTACGCCCTGGGCAAGGCACGGGCGGCGGAACCGGTCGCCGTCACCGCGCTCGCCGTCGCACGCGCCGAGCGGCTGTCGGCCGCCGACGTCATGCCCGCCCAGACGGTCCTGATCGCCATCGAGACCGGGCTCGGCCGGCTGGAAGCGGCCGAGCGCCATGTACGGGAGCTGGAGAGCGAGTTGCTGCCCGCGGCCGCTCCCCAGGCCACCGCCGAGGCGTTGTGGACCGCCTCGGTGGTCGCCGATCGGCGGGGCGACCACCGCACCGCCCGGTCCCGGCTGGAGCGGGCGCTGGCACTGCTCCGGGGCGGCGACGACCTGATCCTGTGGACCCGGCTGCGTACGGCGGCGACGGCCGCCGCGCTCCAGATGTCACCGCCGTGCGTGGCGGCGGCGGAGCGGTGGCTCGGCGAGGCCGGCGTGGTCCTCGAACTCATCGGCACCCCGATCCAGTTGCAGGAGGTGCGCGCCCTGCGGGCCCATCTCGCCTTCCACCAGGGCCGGTTGGACGAGGCCCGGACGCTGTGCGGGGCGTTGCCGCCGGACGGCGAACTCCGGCTGCCGCACGGGGACCGGGTACGGCTGGCGGTCCTGGAGGGCCGTCTGATGATCCTGGAGGGCCGGGTCGACCAGGGCGTCGCGGCCCTGCGCCGCCTCGGGCAGCAGGCGACGGACGCCCACAACCTCGATCTGGCCACCCACGTCTGGCGGTCCCTGGCCACCACACTGGCCGACGTACACGCCCCGGGCGTCGGAGGCGCCGTGCGCTAGGTGTATTGACCCGCGTGGAACTCGGCGAAGCCACTGGCGAGACCGCCCTCAGTTACAGGATCAACGGCTAAAAGCATGGAGCCGATCGTGTTCGGAGCCGGTTGCGGCTTCTTTCGGACCGCCCCGCCCCTGTCCACGTGAGCAACCCAGAAAGAAACCGGGCTGCATCTTTCCGTCACCGGGCGGCGCCCCTCCGGCACGTGCTTTGCGGCAGCCAGGTGTAGCGTCCTTGACATGGACTCTCGCACCACTGTTGAACGCGCTCAACGCCTCAAGCAGCTGCACTCCGAGTACAAGCCGCTCGTGCTGCCGACCGTCTGGGACGTCTGGTCCGCTCGGACGGCAGCCGCCGTCGGGTTCCCCGCGCTGACGGTCGGCAGTCATCCGCTCGCCGACTCCCGGGGAGCCGACGACCACGAGGGGCAGACCTTCGAGGAAGTGCTCACCGCCGTCAGGCCGATCATCGCGGCGGTCGACGTCCCCGTGTCCGTGGACCTGGAGGCCGGATACGGACAGAAGCCCGCGGATCTCATCGCCGGGCTCATCGAGGTCGGCGGCGCCGGTCTCAACATCGAGGACACCGTCCACTCGGACGGCGGCCGTCTGCGCAGCACACAGGAGCACGCGAGCTACATCGCCGGCCTGCGCGCGGGAGCTGACGACGCCGGAGTTCCGGTCTGGGTGAACGGGCGCACCGACCTCTTCCTGCAAGCAAAGGACGCTTCCGGCGTCCTCGACGAGGCGATCGAGCGACTGCGAGCCATGGAGCAGGCCGGCGCCGACAGCGTCTACCCGGTGGGTATTCAGGACGACGACGACCTGCTCACTGCGGTGACTGGCGCCGTCGCCGTTCCCGTGAACTCCACGGCCCATCCCGTCAGGCACGATCTTGAGCGCTTCCGCCGCCTGGGCGTCGGCCGGATCACCTACGGCCCGCTGCTGCAGTTCGCGATGACGGATGCGATGAAAGACGTGCTCGGGTCGTGGAAGCCCTGAGGAGCTGATCGAGCGACGGGGCGGCCGTCGGTGTCCAGCGCCTCACGGCGGAAGTGACGCGTGTGCTTGTCGAACTCGGCTGCGCCGAACGGGGCTTCCTCCGTGCAGTCGTCGGCCCCGACGGACAGCAGCGGCCGCCTGGCCTTCGGGGCGAAGAGGCTGATGTCTGCCGGCGCACACCCGCGCCGGGCTTCTTCCACGTACCCGTCGCGGGGAGGGCGGCCTCAGTGACGTACCGATCACGTCGGGGCGTCGACACAGGCCGCGCGGCCGCGAAGGCTTCGATTTGTCGGCAGCCGTGCCGTAGTGGAGCTCCTGGCTAAGGGTTGTCACTTGGCTTTGGAGCGAGTCAGTTGAGGCGACCTGATCGCCGGGGCCTGGTCAGGGCAGGAGCGATCGGGTCGCGTTCCAGACGGCGAGTTGCTCACGGACCGGGCCAGGTGCCAGGTAACCGACCAGGCTTTCCAGATGGGCCGTCAGGTTCTTGTGCCACCGCAGCTCGCGGATCCGCTCGATGGGAAGGTCGCGCCAGCCCTCGGCGAGACCAGCGGCTTGTGCCGGCGTGAACGTCAGTGTGTCGAGCGTGTCGGACGCTAGCGCCTCGGGACTCCAGTCGTGGTCGGTCGTGTCAGGGCCGAGTCTGTTGATCACCCACATCCGGAGCATGAAGTCCTGCTGGGCCACCCGCACCCGCGCAGAGGGTCCCTCCTACGGCCTGATCGTTTTCCCCGCCAGCTGGGAGGCGGCGGACAAGGACATCAAGTACGGCCCCCGCAGGGCGCGATCCGCTACGGCTGGGTCCGCGACGACGGCGAGGACACGGCCCCGGTGCCGCGGTACGTAACCCGTGGGCCCCGCGCCGACCCGGCGACGGTGGCTCAACGCTCGCGCGTGCAGCTCCCCGGAACGGCCTGGCTCACACACCGACGTGGGAGAACGGCGCCCAGTCGCAAATGTGGGCGAAAGACCGCTCGTGCGGCGGTCTGCGGACCAGTGCCCGCCACAGGGGACGTACGGCGTCGCGGGGCAGACGGGTGTCCGCGGCGTTCTGGAGTTCGGCCGCCTTCTCCTCGTTCGTGGTGTCCCTGACCCACTGCTGCGCCGCCCGCAGGGCCGTCGCGGGAGTGGCGTCGGGCCGCTGGAGCTCCTGGTGGAAACGGGTCGTCAGCAGACAGGAGGCCAGCCCCTGCACCGCCCACTGGGTGGCCGTGATCCCGGCGACTCCCGCCTGAAGCAGACCGGTCGGCAGGCTCACGGTCTCGTCGGGCAGGTCCAGCCCCGGCACCTGGCTCTCGCAACTGGACAGGATCACCAGCCGTACCCCGCCCGAACCGTCGCGCGTCAGGCGCATCCGAAGCAGGTCGCCCAGCAGGAGCGGTTGGTCGTCGGCGAGGAGGACGGCGCTGAGCAGGGGTTCACTGAGATTGACGACGCCATGGCAGGCGAAGTGGTGCACCTGGTGACGGCCCAACGCGTCCTTGACGGTCTGGACATCGGCGGCCTCATGGCACAGCCCGTGCGAGGAGGCGAAGTGGGCGCGCGCCGCGGCCACTTCGCAGGCGGCGAAGGAGAGGGGCTCGTGCCGGCTCGGCAAGGGGTCGTGGAGCGTGAGCAGCGAGTCGAAGGGCACCCGGTCGGCAATCTCCTGGGCGGTGCGCAGGCTGCGGGCGTTCGGCGTGTAGCTGAGCACGCAGTCGTCCATCGCGTAACGGCGCGCCGTCGGACGTGAGGCGTCGGGGGTCCACGCGGCATGCAGCGGCAGCAGACCGATCAGCCCGGACGGCACGAGCACCGCGCTCGTTCCGGTGCCCAGGCACTCCAGGACGGGTCCCATCACGGCGTTCCACAGCCAGGCGGTGACGGCGTCCAGGGTGCCGAGCCACACCCCCGGTTCCCGCCCCCGCCCGTCGTGCGCCTCGCGCAGATCCTGAACCCGGAGCGTCACGGCGCCCTCGGTCAGCTCGGGCAGCCACACGGTCCGCACCGACTCGCCGCCCGCGGTCACGACCAACGCCACGCCACCCGCGCCGGTGGCCGCCAGATAGACAAGGGGCACGGAACAGGCCGCGGCGATGTCGTCGAATCCGGGTGCCCTCAGGAAGTCGCCCTTGACCCGGCGGATCTCCGCGATGGCGGCGTCGAGTTCCTGTCGGGCCGCGCGCAGTCGGTCCCCGTCGGCCGCGCCGGCGGACCGGGCCACGCCCGAGGGCTCGGGGGTGAGTCCCTGGCCGGCTTCCCAGGTGTTGATCTGTTCGGCCCACTCTCTGTTGGCCCGCTGATAGCGACGCACGCTGTCCCCGTGCCCGTCCTCGATCAGATCGTCGAGCTGGGCCCGGTCCCGCTCCAGCACCTCGCTCAACTGGAGCGCACGGCCGCGTTCCAGGGCGACGACCGCGTCCCGCGGCGCGCCCTCCTGGGCCAGGGCATAGGCGGCCCGGGCCGGGAAACCCTGGGCCGCGCGCAGCCAGCGCTCTTTGTGCCCCCTGCCGAACTGCGCCTCGAAGAGGCCGGCCATGGCCTGGGAAGCGAGGCCGCACGCCTCCGCGGCCTCGGACCAGACACCCTCCTCGAAGGCCCACTCCGCCCATGCCGCGGCCGTGACCAGCGCGGGCCCTGGCTGTGTGGCCAGCCCGGCGGTGCAGCCGGTGCGGTACGCCTCCACCGCGCGGCGGCGGTCGGCGCGTCGGCCCAGTTGCCGATAGCGGGTGTACAGCATCCGGGCCTGCGCCATCAGCGTCGTGGGACGGTTGACCCAGCCGTCGGGCGATTCCGCGAGCGCCTCGTCGAGAAGCCGTACCGCCCGGTCGAGGTCCTGGATGTCGTACAGATGCTGGTACCGGAAGAGGAGTCCAGCGGCGAGGTTGACCAGGAACCTCGGCCGGTTCGGGCTGCCCGCGGGGGCGGTGGCGACCGACTCCTCGTACGCGTCGGCGGACCGGGTGAGATCCAGGAGGTCGCCGGTGGAACCGTAGCGGTCCAGGAGGGCGGCGCCGTAGTTGTTGAGGACGACGCCGGGCAGCAGGGCGTGGGCGGTGGCCGGGGAGGAGGCGGTGGCCCGTTCGAGGGCCGCGACACAGCGCTGCAGATCCCTCGGGTCGGCGGAGACGTGATAGCGGTCGCGCAGCGCGACCCCCAGGGTGTTGAGAGCGGCGGCGGGGTACTCACCGCCCCCGGTGGGACCGTTCAGGACGGTGTCGAGTGCGTCGATCGCGCGGTCGAGGTCGTGGAGGCGGCCGTCCCGGCCGTATCGGTCCCACAGGGCGAGGCCGAGATTCGTGGCGATCTCCGCGTACTTGTCGTGCGTCTCCGTGAGGTGGGTGAGCGCCTCGGTGAACTCGTCCACCGCCGTGTCCAGGTCGGCTCCGTCGCCGGAGTGGATGTAGCGGTCGCGTCGGCACAGTCCCAGCAGCCCCAGGATCTGCGCACGGGCGAAGCTGTGCGCCGGCTGCCGGGGCAGCGCGTCCTCCAGCAGCGCGATGGCCTTGAACAGCTGGGTGGCGTCGCCGTCGGCCAGATAGCTGTGCCGCAGCTCCACCGCGATCTCCGCCCGGGTGTGGTCCTGCCGTTGGGAGTCCGCACCGCCGGAGGCCGGCAGGGCGTCGAGGACGGCGACGGCCTCGGACAGGACGCTACGGTCACCGGTTGTCGAGAAACGGAAGTTGAGGGCGCCCGCCAGCTGGTAGGAGAGACCGACGTCCAGGCCGGGTGAGTCCGCGAAGGCCGTCCGCGCCTCTTCCGCGAGAGCCCGCATGCGCTCCAGGTCCTCGCTCGCGCCCAGCGCGCCGTACCGCACTCCGAGCACGTGGTGCAGGGCTTCCGTCGCGCGCATCCAGGCGTGGGGCCCGTTCGCCGCGGTGACCGCGGCCTCCAGCTCCTCGATCGCGTGGTCCAACGGGGCTTGCTCCTGCGTCTCCTGATGGTGCGTCAACCGGGTGAGACCCAGGCTCACCCGGGCGCTGCTCGCGGTCTGAGGCTGCCGCACGGCCCGTTCGAGCAGCGTCAACGCGTCCTCCAGGTCCGCCGGGTCACCGTCCCGCTTCGCTCTGGCGGTCAGCAGTACGGCCCGGTCCTGCAGGCAGATCGCACCCTGGGCCGAGTCCTCCGGTACCCGGGTGAGTGCCTCGTCGACGAGGAGCAGCGCCTGGTCGATCCGCTCGCCTTCGCCGGGCTGTTCGCCGTACCGGAACATGACCATGGCCAGCGCGGCGAGGACTTCCGCCGATGCGGGCGCTTCCGGGGAGGCCGTGTCCCGCAGCGCGGTCAGCAGGTCCAGGGCGCGGCGGAGGTCGGTCGGCTCCTGGGCCATGTGCCAGCGACGGTCGAGCAGGCAAGCGAGCGTGAACAGGGCGTGGTCGCGAAGCCCGGGGACGGCCGCCGCGGCCGGACCGGACGACAGGGCCTCGGCCAGGCCGACCGCCCGGTCCAGCTCCTCCCCGCCGACGACGCGGCCGAGAAGCGCGTCGAGCGCGTCGAGTACGAGGTCGTAGCACGCGCCGACCTGGGATTCGCCCTCCGGATCCTCGGCCAGGACCGTACCGAGGACGTCGACAGCCTCGGTGAGGTTCTCCCACTCATGGAGGCTCCGGTAGCGCTGGACGAGCGCCATGGCCAGGCCCACCCGCCACTCCGGCCAATGCGGGGAGTACGCCGGCGTCTTGGCCGGCGCCGACCGGTACGCGGACAGGGACCGCTCCAGATCCTGGATCCCGCCGCCTTCGGAGTGCGAGATCAGGTAGGCGAGTCCGCGTACGTGGGCGATCCGTGTCAGCAGCTCGGGGCCGGCCGACGCGGCGGCCTCGTCGAGCAGACCGAACCCGCGGTCGCGGTCCGCCTCGTCGAGGGTCAGACACGCGATCAGTCGGCCTGCCCGCACGAGTGCCTCGGTGAGCAGCCCGTCACCGGCCCGGCTCGCCGACCGGGCTTCGACGAGGGCGTGTTCCGCCGCGGACCGGGCGTCGGCCACATGGACCTGGTGTCCGGCGAGCACGTTCGCCACCGACAACAGCACCGCGATGCGCTGCACGGGAGACAGCTGCGTGAGGGCGGACTCCGTGGCCACCCCGCGCAGCAGATGCCCCAGGGGCCCATGCGGATCCTCGGTATAGGACTCCACGATGTCTTCGAGGGCTGTGACGTAGAGCGTTCTCTTTGTGTCCTCTCCCTTTGCGCCCTCGAGGTCCAGCGCGAAAGCGACGAACGCGAATACGGATGGCAGGGGAGAAGGATTGTTCGAATTATCCTCCACGTCGGTCGCCGAGATACAGGTGATCCTTGTGGGGTGGCTCCCCGCGGGCAGTGACAGGCCCATTCGTGACCCCCTGGGATCGGTGCGCGCCGGTTCCGGTGAATCCGGCGAAGACACGGACGGAACCCAGCATGCCTGACACAATCCGGGGACGAGATCCCTTTGCGTGGGATCGGGGGGCGAGGACAGGGCAGTGCCCGAAAGCGAGGATTCCGAAGAGCTGGTTCCGCTTGCCACGTGCTGGTGGTTGCCGGAAGAAGAATTCCATCGAATGCGTCGACTGTGGTCGGACTTCGACACCGATTGGCAAGGGTTCGACTTCCCGGCGTACTCCTTGCGGCACGAAGGCTTTCTCCGGGAACTCGCGCCCGTCGCCGAGCAGTGCCAGATCGCCGTCGTGACGGTCGACGCCTATCTGGAATGGTGCGCGTCCGAGGGCCTCGATCCCTGGGACAGGGACCACGTCATCGGCTACGCGGGGGAAGGCTGCGAAACGTTCCTCGACTGGCCGCCGCCGCCCGGCGATCCGTGCTGGTGCGGCAACGGACCCCGGTACGCGGACTGCTGCGGCGTTCCCATGGCCTTGACGCCCCTGCAGGAGCAGTACCTGAACCGACTGCTGCACACGCTCGCCGCCGAGCGGTCCTGGCGGACTTCGCGTCGACTCGTCCTGGAAAAGCCGGAGTTGCTGGGCACGGAGGCGCGGGAAGTGCGTGCCCGCATGCGACGGCAGCACGCGCCGAACCCATCGGCCCTCAGCGCCCTCGCCGAACTGGACGGCTTGCTGGACCGCTGCGAGAAGATCGGGATCGAGCAGGCCTACGACGAACTCCTCGACTGGAAGGCCTCCGACCGCCGCGAGGTTCCCAAGGAGCTCGCCCGAGCCGTGCGGGCGGCCGACAAGTCCGCCGGCCGCGCCAAGCAGGAGGCGACCGAGCAGACGTGGGCGGCTTGCGTGGCGGCGCGGCAGGCCCTTGCCGAGACCATCGCGCGGCTGGCCCGACCGCCAGGAGAACGCAGTTACGGATGGCGCGGGCTCTGCTGGGCCCACATAAACGCCTTTCATGTCACCCACCGCTTCGCCCATCTCGAAGCGGCCGCCGACGCGCTGCGCACAGCGCTCCGGGCGCTGGACGGCGAAGCCGCGCTGCAGCACGAGATCCGGGAGGAGCACGGCGCGCTGCTGCGGCTCATGAGCCGGCAGGCCGGCCTGGCCGACACTCTGGACCACGTCGTACGGCTCGCGCAGAGCGAACTCGACGCCTGCCCGGAGCATGATCGCGCCCCCTACCTCGAAGCCCTCGCCGACACCCTGCAGGCGACGTTCGCCCGCCGGCGCAGCCGCAGCGACCTCGACCGGGCCATCGAACTGCGCCGGCTGCTGTGCGCCGCCCGGGAAGCCGGGCCAGGGCCGACCGAGCCGACAGCGCACGCGTATCAGCTCGGCGAACTCGGGATGGCACTGCGCGACAGGGCGATGATCAGTCCGAACGCGCACGACCTCAACGAGGCCGTCCGTGCGCTGGAGGAAGCCACCGACCTAGCGGGACTCGAGTCCCAAAACGAGCTGGCCCTCCTGTCCAACCTCGGCAGCTGTCTGCGGCTTCGGTACGAGTTCCACGGCCGGACCGGCGATCTGGACCGCGCGGTCGCGGCACACGAGAAGGTGCTCGCCGCCGGCTCCGCGGGGGACGAACACCTCGCGTACGCCCTCAACAACCTTGGCGTGGCGCATCTGACCCGGCACGGTCGCACGGGCGACGAGGCCGATGTCCGCCGGGCGGTCGAGCTGCTCGGCCGCGCCGTCGAGCGCACGCCGCCCGACGACCCGGTGCTGTCGGAGCGGCTCCACCACCTCGCCTCCGCGCAGGTGGCGTACGCGCTGGACGAGGACCGAACGACGGACAAGACGGACGCGGAGCCCGCCTCGCGGTTGTCGGCGGCGCTGGAAGCGGTGCGCGAGTTCGCCGCGACGGCACCGGCGGACTCGGTCTACGTTCGCTTCCTCCCGGTGTGGCGATCCCTCCTGCTCGCCGAGCGCTGGCGGATCGCGGGCGACCCCGTGGACAACGACACCGCGATAGCCGAGGGGGAGAGAGCGCTCGGAGTGCTGGGCACCCAGTACGTCCAACGCCCGAGGCTGGTCGACAGCCTGGCCCACAGCATGCTCGCCCGCCACCGGCGTCTCGGATCGGGCGACGACCTCGAACGGGCCGCGGAACTCTTCGAGTTCGCCCTCGCCGTGCCCCGCGCCCAATGGCCTGCCCTGCCCGCGCAGTTGCGCGGCCTGGCACAGGTGCTGCTCGCGAGCGGGGAGACGGGACGGGCCACGGAGATCTACCGGCTCGCCAGCGGGCACGCCGAACAGGGCGACCTGCGCTCCCGGTTCGCCGCCGCCTGCGAATGGGCCGTATGGGCACACACCAGGGGCGCAGCGGACGAGACGGCCGAAGCGCTCGGCTTCGCCCGTACGACGGCCCGGCTGGTGGCGCGGGTCCGGCTGACCGGCGGAGCGCAGGCGGCGCGCCGGTTCCGCTCCTTGGCACACCTGGCGGCCAGGACGCGCGACGAACTGGCCCGGCCCTCGCCGGGCGGCATCACGCCGGTGGCGGACATGGACACGATCCGCGACCTGCTCGGCACCGCCGCCCGTGAGCTGCCGGGGCCGCGCGCCGCACAGGGAGCGGCCGCCGCCGAGCGGCTCCTGCGTCTGGAGAAGTCGTCCCTGGACTCCGCCGGGTCCGGTTCGGGTAGAGGTGCGTTACGTGCGGCCTGGGCCGAACTCGACCGCGTCCTGGAGGACTTGGAGAATGGAGGGAAACCATGAACGAGTACGGTGACATCGTCGAGGTGGCCGGGCGCGTCCTGCGCGAACTGGATCGGTGGCCCGAGGCGGCGGCGCTGGCCGGGCCGCTGGCCGCACTGGTGCGCAGGGCGAGCGCCGAGACCGACCCCGACGCCAGGGCGGGCCACGAGGACGAGCTGTACCGCCTGCTCTCCCGTCACGAGACGACCAGACACCGGATGGACGAACTCCTGCCCAGCACCGTCGGATGGCGAGGACTGGAGCCCACCTTCTCCTCGGGAACCCCCGTGGCGAAGGACCGATTCGTCTGTCCCAGGGAGGACCACTACGTCTGGACGGTGCTCGGCGTGGACGATCCGGATTCGCCGCCGGAGCGCTGCCCGGTCCACACGGACGTGGCACTCGTCTTCCGGGCCGCCGGCTTCGCGGCCCCCGGCACCGCCTGACAGGGAGGCCTGACCGTGCTCGGCCCGTTCTGGAACGGACTGGGTGGCAAGCTGGCCGAGCGCTGGATGGCCCTCCTGCTGTCACCCGCCCTGCTCTTCTGGGCCACCGGGGCGATCGCCTGGCACTGGAACCGCACCCGCCCCTCCCTCCACCACGACGGCTGGACGGCCGTCGCCAGGCATCTGGGAGAGCAGGTGCGCACCCTGCCCGCGGTCATGCAGGGCCTCCTCGTCACGGCCTCGCTGATCGTCGTCATGCTGTCGGCCCTCGCCGCGCAACGGCTCACGGTCCCGGTGGTGCGAGCCCTGTCGGGGTACTGGCCGCGTCGCCTCGACTGGCTGCAAAAGCCGTTGCTCGACCGCCGCAGCGAGCGGATCCGGCGGGACACCCGGCGGCTGCGCGAACTGGCCGGCGTGTCGGACGAGGCTCTCGACTGGCGGCAGCGCCGCACGTACGCCGAACTCCAACGCCGCTACCTGCTGGCGCCCACGGACCCGAGCCGACACATGGCCACCCGCCTGGGCAACATACTCAGCGCCTTCGAGGACCGGCCGCGAGCGCGCTACGGACTGCACACCGAGGTGTGCTGGCCACGGCTGTGGCTGCTGCTGCCGGACGAGGCGAAGAAGGAGGTGGAGGACGCCCGGCAATGGTTGAGCGGAGCCGCGCAGGCGTGGCTGTGGGGCTTGCTGCTCACCGTGTGGACGCCCTGGGCCTGGTGGGTGCTTCCGCTGGGGGCGGTCGTCTGCGGCACCTCGTACTTCCGGGCGCTGAACGCGGCAGTGTCGTACGGAGAGATCTTCGTGGCCTGCTTCGACGTGCACCGAGGGCTGCTGTACCAGGGCCTGCGTTGGCCGCTTCCCGCCTCGCCCGCCGAGGAACAGGCGGGCGGCCAGGCGCTGTCCGCCTATCTGGAGAACGGTTCAGTCGCCGCCGAGCCGCGCTTCTCCGACCCGGCATGACCCACTCCCCCCGGCCGTGGGAGGTGGGTTCGTCCATGAACCGGTTGGCATGGTCGGGCCACAGCGTTCCCAGCACCAGCAAGCCCGCTCGTGTTCGCCGACACGGGGCAGAGCCGTCGGCTTTGTCGTGCTCGCCCAGGTCCCAGGCCACCCAGCCGGCCAGGGCGGCGGTTTCTCGGTGATCACGTCAAGACGCGACTCGACCGCGCTCTGTAGTCGCCGGGCGCTGAGGTCGAGTCGGCGTGAGCGCGGCCGCCGAGCCCTGGGGGGCGCCTCGCCATCGCCCTCGGCAAGCGCAGCGCTCCGCGCTTACTCAACTGATTGGTTGACAAAGCAGCGGGCCCGGCCATACGCTTATTCAACCAAAAGGTTGAATAAGGTAGGTGGGAAGTGGACGACGACCGGCTGTCCCGGGTCTTCTCCGCGCTGGCCGACCCGACCCGGCGCGACATCGTCGCGAGGCTGGCCGGCGGAGACGCCACGGTGAACGAACTGGCCAAGCCCTATGGCGTGACCGTCCAGGCCGTATCGAAGCACATCAAGGTCCTGGAGGACGCCGGCCTCGTCAGCCGCACCAGGGACGCCCAGCGGCGGCCCTGCCACCTCGAAGGTGAGGTGTTCGACCTGATGACGAAGTGGATCGAGCGCTACCGCCGTGAGGCGGAGGACCGCTTCCGCCGACTCGACGCCGTGCTCGAGCAGATGGAGAAACGGCCCGCGCAGGAAGACGTGCCCAGGGAGGAAGCATCATGAGCACCAAAGAGACCGGCGGTCGGCTCGAGACGCGGATCGAGGCCGACCCGGTGCTGCCGACCATCGTCATCACCCGGGAGTTCAACGCCTCGCCGGACCGTGTGTTCACGGCCTATACCGACCCCGAACTCGTCGTCCAGTGGCTCGGCCCGCGCCGGCTCACCATGCGGATCGACGAGTATGACGCCCGCAGCGGCGGCTCGTACCGCTACGTGCATCTCGAGGACGACGGCACCGAGTACGGCTTCCGCGGCGTGTTCCACGAGGTGCGCCCCCAGGACCGCATCGTGCAGACCTTCGCCTACGACGGTTTCCCGGACAGCGTCAGCCTGGAGAAGGCCGTCTTCGAGGATCTCGGTGGCCGGACCCGCGTCACCACGACATCGGTCATGGAGTCCGTCGAGGCCCGCGACGCGATCATCAAGAGCGGTATGCAGGACGGCGTCCGCCAGGGATACGAGCGGCTCGACGAACTGCTCGCGGGCCGTGAGAACGGCAAGGGCGACCACAGCGCCGACTCCACCGAGGAGCTTCGGACCGACGAGAAGGGCCTGAACCCATGACGAGCGCAACCGATGAACACCGAATCGTCGCAGGAGCTTTCACACAGCGCGTGCGCGGCGTGAGCCCGGCGGCATGGGACAACCCGGCGCCGTGCGAAGGCTGGGTCGCCCGGGACGTGGTGCGCCACCTCGTCGAATGGTTCCCGGCCTTCCTGAAGTCCGGCGCCGGCGTCGAACTTCCCCAGGGGCCCTCGGTCGACAACGATCCGGTCGCGGCCTGGACGGTCCACTGCGACGGGGTGCAGGCGCTCCTCGACGACCCGGCCACAGCGGGCAAGGTCCTGTCGAACCCACACATCGGCGAGGTCCCGCTCGACCAGGCGGTCGACCGCTTCTATACGGCCGACGTCTTCATGCACACCTGGGACCTGGCGCGGGCCAGTGGCCAGGAGGAGACCCTCGACCCGGTCAGGTGTGCCCGGATGCTCGACGGGATGCTGCCGCTCGACGACGTGCTCCGCAAGAGCGGGCAGTATGGACCCAGGGTTGAGGTCCCCGAGAGCGCCGACGTGCAGACACGCCTGCTCGCCTTCATCGGGCGCACACCCTGAGCGATCTGGCCTGGACCGCCGTCCCCGTGGTCAGCCGTCCTTCGGGTACATCAGAGGTCGCGCGGACAGGCGCGGTGGTATCGACGTAGCGAGGCGGGCGCAAAGTCCCGGCGATCGTGAAGTCGCGACGCTACGTGATCACGGATGTCATGTCGGCGACGCCAGCGTCCTGGACCTGCTGCCTGGCTCCGCCGGCCTGACCGACGAGGAGGCGGCTGCCGAGGTGACGGTGGCAGCGACGATCCGCGGGGACCACGCGCTTCAACTGCTGCAGGACGACGGCGACCACCCGTCGGAGACCGCCCGTGAGGCACTGGTGCGCAGCTGGTCCTCGTTCGACGCGGCTACCTACGCCACGAACATCCTGGCGCCGATGAGGACGAACGACGACCGGTCACCCTGACCGGCGTCGGCCCCGAGATCGCCGGACAGCTCCTGACCAGTGCGGGCGACCACCTCGACCGACTCCGCTCGCAAGCGGCGTTCGCCCACCGCTGCGGGGCCGCAACGGTTCGTCGCCCGCGAGATGTACCGGCACCTACCCCATGGGGCGCACCCGCTCAGAGTCGGTCTGCGGAGTGGCCCAGGAGGCGGGTCCATTCGTTGAGCAGGGCGTCGACGGTGTGCGGCAGGTAGAGGCCGTCGTCGAATACCGCGTCCAGGCCCGCGGTGCACAGCGGGCTCGTCCACGGGGTGAGAGCGAGGGGGAACTGGAGAGTACGCGCCGGGACGTAGCGGGTCGTGGCACGGATTCCCGCGAAGTCGATCTCGCGTCTCTCCGCGTCGTCGAGTCCGAACGTCGTGGTGAGGACCGGGCCCTTCGGCAGGACGGAGGCCAACTCGCCCAAGGAGATCTGCCGGTGGGACAGCGCCGTCGCCATGGCGGCGTGTACGGCGGTCACCGTGTCGGAGAGCCCGGCCGCCGGCCGTAACAGGATCGGCAGGAGACTCAAGTGGCAGCCCACGGCGGGAGAGGCTCCTGGGACGCGGCGCGTCGTGACGACGCCGGTGAGGAACTCCTCAGGCGCTCCGACAGCGTGCGCGGCCTGTGCGAAGGTACCGATGATCCTCGCGAATCGGGTGACCGTGCCGTTCTCGGGTGCGCTCCGGCCCGGGTGCAGCAGGTCGTACGGAAGCTCCAGGCGCCGGTGAACCGACCGGCCGGAGGGAGAGCCGCCCTCGCGCCGCAGCCAGGTCGTATGGGCCGGGGTGACGCGCGCGAGGGCCGATCTCCAGTACGCCAGTGTGGTGGCGTCCGCCGGGTCCGGACCGGGTGCCGCTGCGTCCGGGGCCTCGTCCGTCGCTCCTTCCCGGGCGCCGTCGGGGGTGCGGTACCAGTGGGCCAGATCGTCGATGACCGTCTGTATGCCTGCGGCGTCCACCGCGTGCTGGTGGAACGCGACCACCAGCCGGTCCTGGCTCGGGCCGCGCAGCAGGGCCACGCGGATCGGCAGGTCCGTTCCCACGTCGAACGGCCGGTCGGCGAAGGCTCTTTCACTCGCTTCCGCGCCGCTCCGCGTCTCCTCCCTGCCGACGACTTCGTACTCGAACGGGGTGAGCCAGTCCTGCGGACGGTGGACGAAGATACGGTCACGCTTGCGCTTCAGGAGTGAACGCAGTGCCGGATGCCGGGCGATGGTGCGCCGCAGGGCGTGCCGCAGGCGTGCTCGGTCCAGCCTGCCGGCGATGTCGAGGGCGATCGTCACGTTGTACGCCGTCGGGTCGCCGAGCCGGCCGGCCAGCCAGATCTCGGACTGCACGGTCGACGCGGGGAGCAACGGCGTCGAGCTCTTCCCGGACGCACCGGCGGACACGGACGGGACGGTGGGGTCGGCGGGATCGGCTAGAACAGTGGGGTCGGCTGGGACGGCCGGGGGGGGGGGGTCGGCTGGGGGGGCCGGGACGGAGTGGTTCGCCTCGTGAGGCGGGCGGTTCTCGTCGGACTCCTCCCATCCGCCCGCCCGCAGCTGCCCCGCCAGCTCGGACACGGTCGCGCCGCCCAGCAGCCGGTCCATCGAGGGCGTGCTGCCGAACTCGGCCGCCAGCTCGGTCATCAGGGTCATCGCCTGCAACGAGCTGCCTCCCAGGGAGAGCAGGGAATCCGCCGCCAGAACCCGGTCGAGGCCCAGCACCCCGGCCAGTCGACGCGCGATCCGCGCCTCGTCAGCGGGGAGTTCGGGCCCCGGGGCCGACAGGACGGCGGGAACGGCCCGGTCGGCGGGGCGCTCGGCCAGGCTTCTGCGGTCGATCTTGCCCGTGCTGGTGCGGGGCAGCGCATCACACAGGACGACACGGCCGGGTACCACGGCCTCCGGCAGGCGGCGGGCGAGTGCGCCGCGCAGCGCGTCCGGGTCCACGGTGGCTCCCGGCGCCGGTACCACGAAGAGGGCCATGGTCCGCGTACCGCCGGGCGTGTCCACGGCCACGGCGGCGACTTCGGCGAGGCTCGCGGCACGGTCGGCGAGGATCTCGATCTCGCCGGGCTCCACGCGGTGGCCGCTGATCTTCACCTGGTCGTCGATCCGACCGCACAGGACCAGCTCGCCGCCCTCGATCCGGCCCAGGTCGCCGGTGCGGTAGCCCCAGCGTCCACCCAGCGCTTCGACAGGGCCGAAACCCGCCCCCGGCGCTGTGGACACCGGCCCCAGATAGCCGAGCCCCACCTGTGCGCCGACGACGCTCACCTCGCCCTCGTCGCCCAGCGGTACGACGGCGCCCGCGGAGTCCAGCAGGGCGACGACGGTGTTGTCGAGGGCGACTCCGGCGGTCGGCGTACGCGGCCAGCCGGCCGGATCGCCGGTGAGGATCGCCTCCGTGACCACGTGGGTCTCGGTGGGTCCGTACTGGTTCGTGAGCCGGATCGGCCGCTCGCCGGCGCTCAGGAGTCGCTCCAACGCGGCTGTCACATAGGGCTGTTCACCGGCCGTGGAGATCTCGACGAGACTCGGCAGCGAGGCCTTCTTGTATTGCGCCCACTCGGCGAAGGGGCGGAGCGCCGCGAACGGCAGGTGGAGCCGCTGGACCCGCCGGTCCTCGCAGAACCGCAGGAGGTATTCGACGTCCGCCCGGCGGGACTCGTCGAGCACCAGCAGCTCACCGCCGGTGGTCACAGTGCCGAGCACCTCCGTGAGAAACACGTCGAAGCTCACCCGGGAGAACTGGACCGTACGGGCCCCCACCCCCACGCTCGCCTTACGGCGCAGCCAGGAGACCAGATTCGACAGGGCACGGTAGGGAAGCCGGGCCCCCTTGGGCACGCCGGTCGACCCCGACGTGAACAGGATGTAGGCCGGATCGTCGAGGGCGGGCGACGGTGCGGTGGCGGGGACCTCCTCCCCCGGTTCGGGACGGAGCAGATCGACGGCTTCGGCGTCTTCGAACGGCGCGTCCCCGCGGACGAGTACGCAGGTCGCGCCGGCGGCACGCAGAGCGGCCCGGGAACGCTCCAGCGGGTGGTGCACGTCGAGCGGCACATAGGTGGCTCCGAGCCGCAGAACGGCCAGCAGGGCAACCACCGCGTGGACACCACGCTCCATGTGCACAGCGACCGGCGTACCGGGGCGCGCCCCTCGACGGTACAGTCGGCCGGCCAACTCCTCTGCGGCGATGTGCAGTTCGCGATAGGTGCGGGCCTCGTCGCCCTGCCGGACCGCTGTCCCTCCGGGATGGCGTTCGGCCTGCGCGCGGAACATGGCGTAGACATCGCCCGGGACGGGGCTCACGCCTCCGGCGATGATCGAAAGAGCGGGCTGAGGCATCGACTTCCCTTTCGTTCCTTGGCGTCGGACGGCTCCCGCCCGGGGACATGCCACATCGGGAAACCACTGCGAAGACGTCGGGGATCGCACGGCGGAGCGACGCCGCGCACGCACCCGGGAGGGTCGCGGCGGCACTCCCCCGAGGCGGCCGGGGCGAATCCGCCGCCCCTGATCGTCTCCCGCGCTTCTCAGTGCGTCGTGGAGGGCTCCCGGGCCTCCGGGGTGATCCCGCCGTCCTCTTCCTTCTCCGTTGCCGACGCGGACCTGCGGATCTGGGGCAGCGTGACCATCGCGGCGGCGCTCGCCACGGTCCACACCACGCCGAACCAGAGCAACGACGTGGCCCCGACCCGATCCGCGGTCGGGGCCGCCCACCAGTAGCCCACGGTCATGGAGAGCACGGTCGCCACACCGTCGTACGCGCTGACACGGGACATCGCGTCGGACGGCACATCGGCCTGGAGGGCGCTCGTCCAGAGGATGTGCAGCAGCGCGAATCCCGCGCCGGACAGCAGCGAGCCCAGGACCAGGACGTAGACGGGCGCGCGCACGGCGAGGAGACCGGCGAAGGCTCCCAGACCGAACGTGCAGAAGACGGACACCAGCAGCGGCTTGCGGAAGCGCAACCGCATTCCCGCGAAGCCGCCGAGGAGTGAGCCGACTCCCTGCGCGGCCATGACGGTGCCCCATTGGGCGGCACCGTTCTCCTTGCCGCCCACGAAGGCGATGCCCAGCACCATCACGGGCCCCAGAACGAAGGTGGACGCCAGCGACGTGTAGGCGAGCAGGGACCACAGCCAGGTACGTGAGCTGAACTCCCGCCATCCGTGGCGCAGTTGCTGAAAGAAGCTCTCGTCCTCGCGGGCGGACTTCGTGGCGGACGACGAGGCGCGCACTCCGGCCAGGAACAGCGCGCTGGCCAGGAAGGTCGCCGCGTCGATGGCGATGACCCAGGCGGGATCGGTCCAGGCCACCAGCGCGCCGGCGACGGCGGGTCCGAGCAGCGAGCCGATCGAATTGAGCGTGGAACCGAGGGCGTTGGCCTCCTGGAGGCGTTTGCCGGAGACGACCTCAGGGACGAACCCGTGGAAGGCCGGGTGGAAGAACGCGGCTGCCACGGAGAGCGCCGCGGCGAAGGCGACGAAGCCGCCCAGCGGCATGCCGACGGTCAGCAGGATGACCACGACGGTGATTTCGATGGCCGCGCGGGCGAGGTCGCTCCCGATCATGGTGACCCGGCGGCCCCACCGGTCCGCCAGCACACCGCCCGCCAGCAGGAACACGATGAGGGGCGCGGTCTGCGCGCCCAGTACCAGGCCGACCCCGCTCGCCCCGCCGCCGTGTTCCAGCACGGCGAAGGACAGCGCGATGGGCATCATGCTGCTGCCCAGGACCGAGGCGGCCTGCGCGCAGAACAGCCGTCGCAGGTTCCGCTCGCGCAGTAGGTCCAGTGGTAGTCGAGCCGCCAGTCCGTCGGTCATCGCAGGTCCCCCGTCGGGTCCGTCGCCGGACCTCGTGCGTGACTCACCCGTCCGCTCCTCTCTCGGCCTGCCCGGCGCGACCGCGCCACGCAGTACCCCGTGTATCCGAACGCGACGCCGGACAGAATATGTGAGTTCGAACGGGTGATCACCGGTCCTCAGGAATCTTCACACCACTGTCTTCCAGCCGTGCCCGGTAAGGCAGTTGGTGCGACGCGACCGGACCCCGGCAGCTGTCCCGTCCGACCCCAGCGACCGAGAGGACTGCCGACCGATGAGTCGCCACGCAACCGAACTGGTCCACGTCGAGTTCGACGCCGCGACCTCGGGCGCCGCCGACCTCACCTGGAGTCAGGACCAGGTGTGCCGGTGGATGGAGAACTCCGCGCCGTACACGGACCACATGAACCTCGACCTGCTGATCGAGTGCGAGGCGGGTACGAGGACGACGCTCGACGACGTCCGTGAGGCTCTCCGGGTGGTGATCGAGCGCCACGAGTCTCTGCGCACGCGGCTCAACGTACGCAAGGACGGCGGGTATCAGCAGTTCGTCTGCGCGAGCGGGAGGGTCCCTGTCCGGGTCCACCACCGCGCCGGCCACGAGGCGACCGGGGCCGTCCTGGAGGAGCTCAGGCGCCTTCCCTTCACCGTGTTCGAGTGGCCCCTGCGTATCGCGGTGATCACCGTCTCGGGCGTCGTGTCCGGGGTGGCGTTGTGTCTGTCCCATGTCGCGACCGACGGCTGGGGCGTCCAGGTGATCGCCGGTGACCTCAGGGAGCTCTTGTCGGCGGCCCCCGAGGAACGTGACGTCCTGTCCGCCCGGCCTCCCCGCCCGCTGCTGCAACCGAGGGAGCACGCCGCGGCGCAGCGCCGGGCCGGTGACCGCAGCGAGGCCCGGGCCGAGGCGTTCTGGACCGCTCAGCTCTCGCGCTTCCCCAACGACCGGTTCCCGCTTCCGCTGCGGACTCCCGAATCCCCCCGATTCCCGAAGATCACGATGCGTTCCCGCGCGGCGGCACATGCGCTGGCGGAGGCCGCCGCACGCCACGGCACGACCGCCAACGCGGTGCTGACCGGCGCCCTCGCGGTGCTGGTCAGCGCGATCAGCGGGCTGGAGGACGCCACGTTCCGGCTCTTCTGCGCGAACCGGACGTCCGTACAGAGCCGCAACTCGGTCGGTACCTTCTTCCAGATCATCCCGGTGGCCATCACGGTCGCCGATCTCCCGTTCCGGGACCTCGCGCACGCCGCGTGGCAGGCGTCCCTGCGTGCCTACCGCGTGGGCGAGCGCGACCCGCGTCGGCTCGATCTGCTCACCGCGTCGGTGGCGTCCGACCGGGGCGTCGACCTGGATCTGGAGTGCTTCCTCAACATCCACGGATACGGCGGCCAGGGAGAGGACGGGGCGTCGACGGCCCAGGGCACGGCGCAGGAGCTCACGGCCTTCGACGACGACGGCGGCTTCGAGGAGTGGGAGCCGGGCAAGTTCTACGTCGACGTGTGGCGCGTGTCGGGATGCTTCGAGGTCACGCTCTCCGCGGACACGGCGCTCTTCTCCCGCCGGCGGCTCACCGGCTTCCTCACCTGTCTGGAGGAGATCCTGCTGCGGGCCGCCGCGGACGACGCGCCGCGACCGAAGGACCTCGTCCGGGACGCCGAGGCACTGGCCGGGCTGGGCCGACGCGAGGACCTGGTGCTCGTGGACGGCTGCTGGATCGATCCGGCCGAGGTACAGGCACTGCTCACGCGGACGCTGTCCCCGCGCTCCGCCCAGGTCTTCGTCGAACCCGGCCCCGGCGGCCGCCCCCGTCTGACGGCGTACCTCGTACCCCGGCAGCCTCAGCAGCCACCTGGTCCGCCGGAGGTGCACCGGCTGCTGCTGGCCGCCCTGCCCGGGCACAGGTTCGTCATGGCCCCGCACCGGTACGTCGTCTGCGGGTCGGGTCCCGATGTGCCTGCCACGGTGGAGGAGTGGCGGCGGTACGAGGTCCTCGCGGAGGGGCCGGGCCGGGAGTCCCCCGCCCGCCGCTCCCCCGACACGACCGGGACCTGACGGGACTCACGCCCTGCGGGCCCCGACCCGCGCCAGATCGGTCAGACGGCCCCGGAAGCCGTTCGCCAGGGCCTCGGCCGTCCGGCGTCCGTGGTACGTCGTCTCGTAGCGCAGTGCGCCGGTCAGCCGGCCCGCCTCCATGGTGAGGCCGACCGAGAGACCGGCCGCGGCGGCCAGGGAGGACTGCGGGGTCGCGTACTTGAGGCGGGAGAAATCCTGGTAATAGGGGGCGAGGCCGGTGCGCAGTCCGTGCATGGGCAACTCGTGTTCCCGTCGGTCGACGATCCAGCCGGTCACCCCGTACAGGCGCAACTCCGCGTGCGCCAGGGCGTGGCGGTAGAAGGCCGCGTCGCCCTGGCGGCCCAGGACGGCCTCGGCGAGCCGGCCGAACGGCAGATCGACGACCGCCGAGGCGTCCCTGAGGACGCCGTCGACCCGCCGGAACAGTCCGCTCGGTGAGGCCCGCCCCAGGTCCACCGGCACCTGGATCATGTTGGAGAACAGGCCGACGGCGGAGCGGGTCTCGGGGCGCACACGGCCGTGCGAGGGCGTGGAGAGGATCAGCCGCTCGCGGCCGTAGAAGCCACCCAGTGTCCGGGCCAGCGCCGCCGCGAGCAGCGCGTACAGGGAGACGCGCTCGCCGCGGGCCGCGCGCAGCAGCCGCCGGGACTCTTCGGCCGACAGGTCCAGGGGGACGCTGTCGTACTGGTGCTGGAGCGGGAGCAACCCGTCGGCGCGGCCGGGCAGGAGGTCCCCGGAACCGTGGGCGCGCAGCCGGTCCGCCCAGCCCGCCAGGCGGGACGCGGTGTCGAGGCGGGCTCGAGGTGTGTTCTCGGTGCGGACGAAGTCCTCGTAGGACAAGGGCGGTCGGATGCCGGCGGCACCGGGGGCGGCCACGCGGCGGTTGTAGAAGTGGGCGAGGTCGCGCAGATAGATCTGATGGCTCGGCTCGTCGAAGACCAGGTGGTGGAAGCTGGTCAGCAGGACGTGGTCGTCGGCGGCCAGCCGCAGCAGGGTGGCCCGGGACAGCCAGTCGGTGACCTCGAAGGGTCGTGTGGTCAGGTCGAGGAGGATCTCGTGCAGTTCCCGTCGGCGCAGTGCGTCGCCCAGGTCCATGGTCTCCAGGGGGAACGGCTCCGGACGCAGCTCCTGCCGCGGTCGGACCACCTGCTCGATCGGGGTCCCCGGGTCGAGCAGCCGCAGCCTCAACGCGTCATGGCGCAGGGCGACTTCGGCCAGCGCCTCGCGTAACGCGCCGGTGTCCAGGGCCCCTCGCATGCGGAGGGTGGTCGAGCAGTCGAGGGAGACGGCCTTGGGATAGAGCTCGTCGTAACACCTCTCCCACTCCCAGCACCACTCCTGACGCGAGGAGAGGGGAAGTCCTTGATCCGGCCCAGGGGATGTCGCCGTCATGACCTGCCTTGTGGAAGACGCCGTAACGCTGTCGACGCTACCCTCGGCGCACGGCATATCCCCTCGTCAGAGCGGTCATGCCACACAACTGTAAAACTTCGGCTGGAGGAGAGCGGGGTGCGTTATGTTCCTGCCATGGCGGATGTGGACACCTCGGCAACGCGGGACGGTCCGCAGGGACTCGACGGTCTCGCGGCGGCCCTCGCTCAGGCATGGCACGGCGTGCTCGGCTCCCTCCCGCAGGAGGACTCGGACTTCTACGACGCCGGAGGCACCTCGATCGACGCGGCCCGGATCGCCTCGCGGGCCGCGGAATTCGCCCCGGACGTCGAGGACTTGGACGTCATTCTGATGACCGCGCTTCTCGACGAGGCGCGCTTCGGGGACGTACGACGGCTGGGGCTGGAGTCGATCGACCGCACTCGTGGCGGAACGGCCTGACCGAGCGAACGGTGGCTCGTCCGGTCCGAGGGCCGGATCAGCCGCGGCCGGTCGCCAGGTCGGTCAGCAGGTCGGCCGCGAACCGCTCGCACCACGGAGCGCCGAAGCACCGGCGGTCGTAGGTGAGGACCAACTGCGGCCGTGCTCCTGACAGGTTGAACTCCAGGTCCAGCTGGGACGGGCGGACCACCGGCCCGGCGGCGCCCTCGTCCTCCTCCTCGGCCTCCCCTTCGCCCCGGTCGTCGTCCAGGTCGTCGTCCAGGTCGAAGAGGGTGAAGGCGAGTCCCGCCACGGAACCCTGCCAGGAGTCCGCTGTCACGCTCACGCTCAGCGGGGCCAGGTCGTCGCGCGCGACACCCATCCCGTCCGTGAGCAGATCGACGATCTCCTCGAACTCCACCCCCTGGTGCGCGATTCCCTCGCGCAGCCCGCGCCGCACCTGGGCGAGCACCCCCTGGTCACCGTGCGGGGTCGAGGTCCCGACGCGGACGAGGACCGCCTGGGCGAGCGGGCCCACCGCGTCGGAGTTCATGCGGTTCGCGGACATGGTGCCGAGGACCAGGTCGGCGGCCCCGGAGCGCTCCAGCACCCGTCGGGCTGCCGCTGCGGTGACGTACACCGTGGGCGTGCAGCGCGCGGCGCGGGCGTTCGCCTGGATCAGGCCGGACAGGGCGGCGTCGAGGGGAACGCGCAGCTCGGCGCCGTCAGGCAGCCAGCCCGGCTGCGGCCGCCGCTCGCCGATCCACGGCGTGGGGAAGCCGGACAGCTCCGTGCGCCAGAACTCCCAGTCGGCGGACCTGCGGTGCTCGCGGGTGGCCAGAAGTGCGGAATACCGGTCCGCCGGCAGGAGTGACTCGTCCGGCCCGAGCCGGTACGCCTCCTGAAGGTCCGTCACCACCTGGTGCAGGGAGAACAGGTCCATCACGAGCCGGTGGAAGGTGAGGAGCAAGACACCGCTGCCGTCACCGAGAAGCGTCAGGTGGGCGCGCGCCAGGGGCTCGCCCGCCAGGGGGAAGACCTCCGCATGGGCCGCGGCCGCCGCTCGGCGTACCTCGGCGAGGTGTCCGGCCCGGTCGGCACGCAGGTCCGGGCGGTGCAGGACGCGCGGCTCGTGGTGAGTGGCCGGACCGAGGGTCAGCGTCTCGCCGTCCGCGTGGAAGCCCGTATTGAGTAGTTCATGTCGCTGAAATACGGCCGTGACGGCGTGGGAAAGCCTTTTCTCGTCGAGCATTCCGTCGAGGCGCAGCGCAATGCCGGTGTGCAGCAGCGCGCTTCCTCGAACCACGCATTCCACTTCCCAGAGCCGTTGCTGCTGACGGCTCAATTCCGTGGCGTACGCACTTCCACTTGCCGGGTTCATGCGCTCCCTCGCCCGAAGGTGCGACGAGTGCCGTACGGGAAGTCGCGACTCCCGTACGGCACTTGTCGGTGGTCCTACTTCGCCGCGGCCTGGCGGCGGAGCTGCTCGAGATTGATGAGTGCGAGGCTTACAGAGTTGACCTTCGTCATGTCAACTTCCCCTCTCTTCAGGTGGGTTCCAATGCCACCGGCCGGTGGCAGGGGAATGCTTCCAGGCGGAGTGATCTCCCGTCAATAAGACTTGCCGTAAATCCGTGCCGGTTCGGCATATCCGCAAAGTTTCGGCAATGCCGTTCAGCGCAACGGTTTCTGACGACTCATCATGGATAACCGCCCTCGCTCAATCGCTCTATGAAGTGCATGAATATCTCGCCCACCCGTGCCGCCCTGGTGGCGTCGTGATAGTGCTTCTCGTACCACAGGGAGCCCGTGAGGGCCCCGTCCGCGATCTCCAGGTCGGCGAAGAGGGTGCTGGCGCACGCCAGCGCCTGCTCGGGGCCGGCGAAGACCGGGAACGGGTGCTCGGGATACAGATCCTGCGGGGTCACGGCGAGCCCGGACGGCATCGCCGGCACCGGGTTCGGCTCCTCCGGCAGCCAGCCGGTCACTCCGCTCAGCCGCAGTTCCAGGTGGGCCAGAGCGCTGCGGTAGTAGGCCCCCTCGCCCGGCGGGCGGTCCAGGACGCGGGAGGCGATCTCACTGAACGGCAGGTCGGCGGAGCCCGAGGCCCGCTGGACACTGCCTTGGACGGCCTTGAGGAACTCCGGCAGGGACCGGTACCCCGTGTCGACCGGTACCGGGACCACGGTACTGAACAGGCCGAGCGTCTCGCGGGCGCTCGCGGAGGTCCGCCCGTGCGTGTACACGGAGCACACGAGGCGGCCCCGCTCGTACACCGTGGCGACGGCGTGGCCGAGGGCAGCCAGCAGAACGGTGTGGAGCGTGACGCGCTCGGCGCGCGAGCGCCGCAGCAACAGCCGGGTCCGCTCGGCCGTCAGCGCCACCGGCAGGGAGCCGAACTCCGCCTCGGCGACGACCGCCCCGGTATCGCCCGCCAGCGGGTCCGCCGCACCGTACGCCCGCAGTTCCTCGGCGAGGGCCGCTGCCCGCCCGTGCACGGCCGTACGTGCCTCGGGTGCGTGCTCCCGGCTGATCAGGCCGGTGTAACTCGCGGGCTCGCCACGGCGCTTGGCAGTGCCGTCCCCCGGTGCGACACGCTCCCGGTAGCCATCGGCGAGCAGGTCCCGGAACAGGCGGTGGGACGTGCTGTCGAAGATCAGGTGGTGGAACTGCGCGACGAGGACGTGCTCCTCCGCCGCCGTGCGGACCAGGGTCGTGCGCGTCATGCGGTCCGTCAGGTCGAGGGGCCGTGAGAGGAGCCGCGTCACCTCCGCCGCACGCTCCCCCGGTGCGGCCCGTACGACGTCCAGCGGCCCCGGCTCGGGCCGCAGCCCCTGTCCGGGCCAGACCGCGGACGGGTCGGGCCCGGCGCCTGCCACGAGGTGCAGGCGCAGCGCCTCGTGCCGAGTACCGATCTCGGCCAGCGTGTCCCGCAGTGCTCCCGTGTCGAGCGGCCCGTGGAACAGCAGGGTCTCGGACGACTCGATCGGCGTGGAGTCACCGGTGTAGCTGCGGGTCCACTCCCAGCACCAGTCCTGGCGGGAGAACAGGGGCAGCGCGGCGGGGCTGGCCGAGGGAGGGTGGGTACCGACTTCGTGGATCATGGGCGGGAGCTCTCTTCCAGGGTCCGTACGGCCGTGACGTAGCGGCGGCTGTTTCCCGAGGGGCCGAGCAACTCCGGGAGGGCGCGTACGGCGGGCACGGGGTGCTTCTCGGTGAACCGGGCGAGGTTCACCGTGTGCTGTTCCCAGCGGTCGGCGCGTTCGTGGGTGAGGTGCACGCCCGGTGCGTCGGGAGCGAGGCGCATCCCCGCCCCCGACGACCACAGACGCAGGCCGAGTTCGAGGTCCTCGCACCCCCAGGTCGTACCGAACGACTCGTCGTAGCCGCCGGATCGCTCCCACAGCCCGTACGGCATGGAGGTGTTGGCTCCGATGCAGGTCAACCAGGGTGCCACGGGGTCCAGTTCACCCGTGGTCATGCTCGTCACCAGGGTTTCCAGGGCGTTCGCCACCGTGCGCCCGAACCGGCCGCTCGTCGCCGCCGCATGGGGGTCGGGCAGGAGTTCGTCCCGCGCGGCGGCCAACAGACGCCGGGCGGCGGGAAGTTCACGGACCGGTCCGTGAACGCAACCGGGCTCCCGGCCGGTGTGCCCGGCGAGGTGGGCTGCCAGGGCCTGCGGCGGGAGCAGGATGTCGTCGTCCAGGAAGATCAGCAGGCCGCCGCGCGCCGCGGCCGCCCCGGCGTTGCGTGCGGCGGCGCGGCCCGCCCGCGGTCCCGGCACGGTGTGCAGGGGCAGCTGTGCGGCGGCTGCCGTCACGACGTCGGCGGTGCCGTCGGTGCAGCCGTCGTCGACGACCACGATCTCGTGGGGCTCCGGGCACGACTGACGGGCCAGACAGGCCAGGACGAGCCGCAGGCTGTCCGCCTTGTCACGGGTCGGGATGACCACACTGACCGTCGGCCGGGTCATGACGGGCACCCCTCGCGGAACAGGTCCGCCCCACCGAGCACGCTCGTGCCGTGGGCGGCGAGCAGGGCCGCGCCGGCCAGGGAGGAGTGCGGACCATGGACGGCCGGACCGACCTCGGGGAGGGGCCGGCCCGGGCGGGCCGTCGCGGACAGGCTGCGCGCGACCCTGCGGGGCAGGGGCGCGAGCGCGGCTCCGAGGCCGCCTCCGATGCGTACCTGCGCGGGCTGGACGAGTTCCACGAGGACCCGCAACGCGCCGGCTATCGAGTCGGCCGCGTGGTCGAGGGTGCGCTCCGCCCACGGTTCGGCGCGGTCCACTCCCGCCACCAGTTCGGCGCTCGTCGTGGGAAGTCCACGTGCCGCGGCGGCATGCGCGGCCAGCGCCTCGGCCGAGACCACGGCCTGAAGACAGCCACGCGTGCCGCACCGGCAGCGCGGGCCCCGCCGATCGACCACCAGATGGCCGAGCTCGCCCGCCGTGCCCCAGGCGCCGGTCAGCAGTCGGCCACCACTGACCAGCCCGCCGCCGACGCCCGTGCCGATGCCCAGGTAGACCAGGTCCCGGCTGCCCGTGGACATGGCCTCCGCCAGCCCGGCGAGCGTCGCGTCGTCGCCGAAGAGGACCTCGGCGCCGCTTCCGGCGAACGGCGCGGTCAGCGAACGTCCCACCCAGTCGGGCCGATTGGGCCAGCTCAGCACGGATCCGTCGGCGTCGACGTTGGGCGCCGCCGCCACGCCGATCCGGACGGGGGCTCCCCCCAGCGCGCCGACCGCCTCGGCGACGGACGCCTCCATCAGCTCCGACTCGCCTCCCGCGTCACCGCCGACGGGCCACGGCACGGTGCGCTCGTACACGGCCGCACCGGCGGCAATCGCGCGCAGGGCGAGCTTGGTGCCTCCGATGTCCACGGCGAGGACGCCGGCCGCCGTGCCGGGGTGCGTGCGCGGGCGGTCACCGGTCACGACGGCTTCCGGGCGACGAGGATCGCGTACGGCGCCCGTTCGGCATCGCGGCTCTCCTCCACCCGCAGCCCCACGGCCTCCAGCCCTGCCCGCAACTCCTGCGTCGTCCACCAGTGGAGGTGTCCGTCGACGAGCCAGCGGACCGCCGTCGTCCGGCTCAGGTCGTCGGCGAGGGCGAGCGGGTCGGGGACGAAGTCGTCAGCGATCACGAGCAGTCCCTTCGGCCTCAGCAGTGCGGCGAGCGGGCCGAGTTGGGCGGCCGGGCCGTGGACACCCCCGAGGACCACGCAGGCGCCGTACTCGGCGTCGGCCGCCGGTGGGGCACCGCCGTCGCCGATCTCCAGGAGCGCACCGTCGACGGCGGCCTCGGCCAGCAGCGCCTCGACGCTCGCACGCAGGGCCTTCTCCGCTGCCGGAGGTCCGGCGGGCGCGGCCGGCAGCGTCGGTCGGTCGCCTGCCGCTTCGCCGCGCACCCGGGCCGCCAGCGTCCGGCCGACCGGCACGACGTCCGGGGGGTATGCCCAGGCGTCCGGCGCACCGGCCCTGGCGGTGTCCGTGACCAGCAGCCCCAGCGCGCAGGCGGTGTCCAGCACGGGCGCCAGCACGTCCGCGCGCAGCCCCGCCGTCCCGGCCAGGTCGGCGGCGGTGCCGCCCTGGGCCAGGAGCGGGGGCAGGCCGAGTTCGGTGAGGGCCGCCGCCATGACCTGCTCGGCCGTGGTCCCGGGGCGGGCGGCGCGCGCGAGGCGGTACACGGGGGCCGCCTGTGCCTTGCCGACGGCCGAGCGGCGCAGCCGGTAGCGCGGCTGGAAGCTGTCGGGCACCTTGAACGCGGCCAGTTCGGCGCGGGCGTACGCCTGCACCCGTGCCGGAGCGGCCAGTTCGGCGTCGGCGGGCACGTACTCGACGGTGAGCCCCTGGTCGTCCGAGTCGTCCGCACCCGTCGCCGTGACCGAGACGTCGGCGACGCCGGGGGCCGCCCGGAGCACCGACTCGACCTCCATCGTGGAGACCCAGCGGGCCCCCCGACGGACCACTCCGAGCCGGGCTCTGCCCAGGATGCGGTGGACGCCGTCCTCGTCACGATCGGCGAGGTCGTGCAGGCGGTGGACCGAGCCGTCCTCCAGGACGACGGCGAGTTCGCCCTGGGCCGCCTCCTGGCCGGGCAGCGGCGTGCCGTCGGGGTCCAGCAGGTCGACCCGCACGCCGGGCATCGGACGGCCGACGGCTCCCGACGGCAGTCCGGGGTCTCCCCACAGCACGGAGCCCGTCTCGCTGGAGCCGTAGTTGCGGGAGACTCCCACTCCGAGGGTGCGGGCCCACAGCGCGTCCAGTTCGGCGTCCACGTATCCGGCGCCTGCCATCACCCGGCGCAACGCCGGGAACGGAGCGTCGTCGGTCAGGGCCCGCCTGCGCGCCAGGACGCGGGCCAGGCCGGGCACGGTGACCAGGACCGTCGCCCGCTCGCGCAGTCGGCTGTGCACGGCGCCGACGGCACGCGGCGGCACCAGGTCCACGTGCGCCCCGGCCACCAGCGCACCGGCCAGCCAGCCGAGCGCGTAGGCGTGGCTCAGCGGCAGCGGCAGCAGTACCCGGTCGTCCGGCCGCGCCAGACCGGCGTGGTGGTAGCGCACCCCCTCGTCGAGCACGGAACGCGGCGACCGTGGCACGAGCTTGGGCGTCCCGGTCGACCCGGAGGAAACCAGGATCACCGTGCCCGGGGCGTGGGCGGCCGGACCGGAGTCCGCCTCGGCTGCGGTGATCGCGGCACCGACGGGCCCGTCGTCCACGCCGCCGTCCGGCGCCCGAAGCACCGCTCCGTCCGCCTCGCCCGGGTCCGTCACCAGCGTCCGCCGGGCACCGGCGGTCCTCAGCAGCCTGCGGGTCTCCGCCGGTGGCGAGTCCGCGGGCAGCAGCAGGGGGCAGGCACCCACCGCCGTCAGCGCGAGCAGGCCCAGCACCCATTCCGGCTGATTGGGCCCTTGGAGGCCGACGACCTCGGCGGGCCGTACGCCCTGTGCGCGCAGCCGTCCGGCCAGCTCGGTCACGCGTACGACGGCCACCCGGCGGGACAGGTCGCCGAGCGCGGGCGCGTCCGGGTCGAGTTCCGCCCGGGAGAACGCCTCCCACAGGTTCGCGGCACTCACTTCGCCGTACCCTGCGCCGCCGTCTCCAGCCGCCGTACCAGTGCCTCGGCGGCGAGTTCGTACCCGTGTGTGCCGAAGCCCGCGATGACACCCACGGCGAGGGGCGAGACGACGGAGTTGTGCCGGAAGGACTCGCGGGCCCAGACGTTGGAGATGTGCACCTCGGCCCAGGGCGCCGGGTAGTCGGCGAGGGCGTCGCGCAGGCTCCAGCCGGCGATCATCAGCGCGCCGGGATTGACGATCGCGGCGGCGGTGTCCCGGTGTTTGCGCAGGGCACGGATCAACTCGCCCTCGCCGTCGTGTTGTTCGCTGCGCAGCCCGTATCCGGCGCGGGCCAGCAGCTCGGCCACCGACTCCTCCACCTCGGCGAGGGTGGTGGTGCCGTAGATCCCGGGTTCGCGCGTGCCGAGCGTGCCCAGGTTGGGGCCGTTGAGCAGCAGCAGGTCACGGGAGGTCTGGGCGATGGTCACGCGGGGGTCCCTTCACGGCGGTGCAGCAGTGCGGCAAGCTCGGCGCACGAGCCGGCCACCAGTTCGGGCCGGTGGGCGAGCAGTTCCTCCCGGTCGCCCTGGCCCCAGAGACCGGCGGCCGTACGGGTGCCGGCCGCGCGGCCGGCCCGCAGGTCCAGCGCGGAGTCGCCGACCATGACGGCGCCCTCGGCGGCGGCGCCGATCTTCTCCAGGGCGAGCAGGACGATGTCGGGAGCCGGCTTGCCGTGCACCACCTCGTCGCTGCCGCACACCGCGTCCACCAGGTCCAGCAGGCCGGTTGCCGCCAGTGCCTCCACGGCACGGCCATGGGTCTTGCCGGTGGCGACGGCGGTCGGAACGCCGGCCTCGCGCAGTCCGGCGAGCAGTTCCGCGGCGCCGGGGCACGGCTCGATCTCGTGGACCAGCTTGCGGCTCTCGACGACGAACGGTTCGTACATCCCGACGGGCAGGCCCATGATCGCCAAGGTGTCGGGCATGTGCCGCCCGAGGTGGGTCAGGTACTCCTCGAAGGGCGCCTCGCCGTCGCCGACCGCGAGGTCGTACGCCCGCTGGAATGCCCTGCGCATCACGTGGATGCTGTCGATGAGGACGCCGTCCAGGTCCAGGACGACGGCCCGCGGCCAGAGGTCACTCACGGTTCGCTCCCTTTCGGACGGCCTCGGCCGCCGTCCGCATGCTCGCCACCAGATGGGCCACGTCGTCGTCCGTCATGGTCGCGCCGAGTCCGACGGTGACGGACCGGCCCAGCACGGCCTCGCTGGCGCGCAGGCGCGCGGTGGCGTCCCAGGCGACGCCCCAGGGGGTGCGGCCGGCGCGGACGGCGGGGTTCTGCTGGACCAGGCGGCCCGAATAGAGCGTGGCCGCTGGGATGCCGGCCGCGGTGAGCACGGTGACGAACCGGCGGGCGGCCATGCGGTCGTCCAGCAGGACCGTGAGATCGCCGCCGCTGCCCTCCTCGTCCGGCAGCCGCCGCCACTCGAGCTCCAGGTCGGCGAGGTCCGCGCGGACGGTCCGGGCGATGTCGCGCAGCCGTCGCAGCATCGGCGTGAGCCGTTCCAGCTGTACGGACAGCAGGGCGCCGGCGATCTCGGTCATCCGCAGGTTGGCGCCGAGGAAGGCCTCGCCCGCGGCACCGCCACGCTCGCCGCTGCGTGAGGTGGTGAACTGCCCGCCCTGGTCCTGGTAGCGGACCACGCGGTCGTGGACGTCGGGGTCCGTCGTGACGACGGCGCCGCCCTCACCGGCGGTGATGTTCTTCTCCAGCTGGAAACTGAAGGCCCCCGCGTCACCGATCGAGCCCACCGGCCGCCCCCGGTAGCTGACCCCGCAGGCCTGGGCGGCGTCCTCCAGGACCCGGATGCCGTGCTCACGGGCGACGGCCAGGATGGGGTCCATGTCGGCGGCGGCGTTGTTCAGGTGGACGGGCATGACCGCGAAGGTCCGCTCGGTGACGAGCTTCTCCCACGCCGTCGGGTCGAGGGTGAGCGACTCGTCGATGTCGGCGAAGACGGGGACGCCGCGCGCGGCGACGACGGCGTTGACGCAGCCGATGAAGGTGGCCGACGGCACGATGACCTCACCGCCCTCGGGTATCCCCAGGCCGATCAGGGCACAGGTCAGGGCGGCGGTGCCGGAGGACACGCCGACCGCGTGGGGTGCCTGGTGCAGGGCGGCGAACCGCTCCTCGAACCGCTCGACGCGGCGCTGGAGCGCGGGACCGTAGTACCGGAACAGGGAGCGGCTCTCCAGCACGTCCAGTGCGGCGGCCTTCTCCTCCTGGCCCCACAGGGCGAGGCCGCGCAGCGGCTCGTAGCGCAGCGCCGTGGGCTCGGACAGGGATGCAGTCATGAATTCGTCTCCGGTGCTGTCCAACGGGCGGACGTGGCGCGGTAACAGGCCTCGACGACGGCCAGGGCTTCACGGGCCTCGCGCAGCGCCCGGTCCGTGGCGTCGGGCCGGGCCAGTTCGGCGGCCAGCGCGTCGAGTTGCTGGTCGTACTCGTCGCCGACGCCGGCCGGGGGCAACGGCACCCGGCGCTCTGATCCCGCCTGGCGGAGTGTGAGCGTCGGTTCGCCGACACGTCGGGGGCTGAAGCCGAACGTGGTGGTCAGTTCGGCGGTGCCCGCGGTGCCGTGCAGCACCAGCCGGGTGCGGTCGACCGGCTCGTGCGAGGCCCAGGCGAAGCGCAGGTGCATTCCGTAGCGCTCGGTGGCCACCAGGGCGGTGAGCTGGTCCTCCACATCGGCGTTCGCCAGGCCGGCCGTGCCCGTGTGCCAGTCCGCGCCCCAGCCCGCGCGGGTGAGGAAGTCGCTGGAGGCGAGGGCGGTGGCGTGGCGCACGCCGGAGGCACCCCACAGGTGGTGCAGGACGTCGATGACGTGCCAGCCCAGGTCGACCAGGACCCCGCCGCCGGCCGTCTCCCTGCGGGCGAACCAGTCACTGCCGGGAATGCCCCGGGAGCGCACCCAGCTCAGCTCGGCGTGACGGGGCGTGCCGAGCGCACCGTCGGCGACGAGACGCGCCAGCTCCCCCACGTCCGCGCGGTGTCGAGCGGCGGTGGACAGCAGCAGCCGCCCCCCGCCGTCGCGGGCGGCGTCTTCGAGGAGCCGCAGGTGGCCGAAGTCGGTGCCCGTGGGCTTCTCCAGAAACACGGCGAGGCCCTGGCGCAGGAAGTGGCTCGCGTGGGCGCCGTGGGTGTGGTTCGGGGTGAGGACGAACACGAGGTCGGCCTCACGCGGCCCGAGCTCCTGGTACCCGCCGTACACCCGCGCCCCGCCCACCAGCGTGGCGGCCCGCTCCACGGCCTCGGGCCGCGGCTCCACCACGGCGACGACGTCGAAGTCCGGGTGCTTGACCAGCCTGGGCAGCCATACCTCGCGGGCCACCCAGCCCAGTCCGATGACGGCGACCCTCATCAAGCGGAACGCTTCTTCCCCGCCAGCTCGGTCAGCACCTTGGCCACGGCCTCCGCGACGTCGGCGCAGTCGGCGTCCGTGCCGAGCAGCACCCGGTGGTGCAGCCAGAAGCCGTGCGCGCCCAGATGTTCGCTGACCGGGTTGCGCTCGGCGAGCTCGGCCGTGTCCGGCAGTCCGTTGCCGAGCAGCGCCTCGTGGGCCTGGGTGCGGTAGACCGGCGGGTAGTTGACGAAGGCGGGTATGCCCTCGGCGACCACCGCCCTGACCAGCAGGTCACGGTCGATCCCGGGGTGCGCCGCGGGATCGAGGGCGGCCATGGCCATGTAGTGCGGGTTGAGGTCACAGCGCGGATCGCGGCCCTGTGGGACCACCCCGGGTATCTCGCGCAGCGCCGCGGAGAGCGTCTTCCAGCGGCTCTCGCGGCGTGCGTTCTGCTCGGCGAGCCGTGCGAGCTGGGCGCGCAGAACGGCCCCGGCGAACTCCGTCATGCGGTAGTTGGACGACGGGGTGCGGTGCTCGTAGTTCGTGTCGCCGAGGGGCCGGCCGCAGCTGTGCCGGGAGAACGCCTCGTCGAACCACTCCTGCGACGGCAGGAGCAGCGCCCCGCCCTCCCCCGCGGTCATCAGCTTGCCGTTCTGGAAGCTGAACGCGGCGAGCGTACCGAAGTCGCCGACGCGCCGGCCGGACCAGACGGCGCCGTGCGCGTGCGCGGCGTCCTGGAAGACGACGATGTCGTGCCGGGCGGCCCAGGCTCCGATGGCGTCCATGTCGGCGACGTGCCCGGCCATGTGGACCGGGATGACGACGCGTGTCCGTGGTGTGCGGACCGCCTCCAGCGTCTGCGGGTCGAGGCAGTACGTCACGGGGTCCACGTCGACCGGGACCGGGACGCCGCCCGCGCGCTGTACCGCGATGGAGGTGGAGATGAACGTGAAGGCGGGCACGATCACCTCGTCGCCCGGCTTGAGGCCCAGCAGTTCCAGGCCGAGTTCCAGGGCGTGGGTACCGTTGGTGACGGCGAGCGTCGTGCCGCCGTGGTACTCGCCGAACTCCGCCTCGAAAGAGGTGATCTCGGAACCGCCGACTCGCCACCACTGGCCCTGGTCGACTGCGCGGATCAGCGCCGCGCGTTCGGTGTCGTCGTGGTACGGCCAGGCCGGAAAGTCGTGGCGGCGGACCGGATTCCCGCCGTCGAGTGCCAGAGCCACAGTGCGTCCCTCTCAGTCGGTCTCAGTCGGTGGCGGGGCTGCCGGTCGCCGACGACAGGGAGGACACCAGGGCCTCCAGGTCGTCGGCCGAGTGCGCCACCACGTAGTTTTCGATGATCATCCAGTCCAGCCGGCTGCCGCTGTAGAACTCGAGGGCCTGCTGCGGGGTCTCGACGATCGGCTGACCGTTGTCGTTGAACGATGTGTTGAGCACCACCGGAACTCCGGTCAACCGGTGGAAGTGCTCGATCAGCCCGTGGTACGTGCCGTTGTCCTCGGCTGTCACGGTCTGCACCCGGGCGGTGCCGTCGACGTGCACGATGGCCGGGACCTCGCCCTGCTTCTCGGGCCGGACCGGGGCCACGATCAGCATGTACGGCGACTCGATGTCGAGGTCGAAGTAGTCGGCCGCATGCTCGCGCAGTACCGCCGGGGCGAAGGGCCGGAAGGGCTCGCGGTGCTTGACGCGGGCGTTGATGATGTCCTTCATCTCGGCGCGCCGGGGATCGGCCAGGATGCTGCGGTGGCCCAGGGCGCGCGGTCCGAACTCCGCCCCGCCGGTGAACCAGCCCAGAAGCTTGCCCTGCGCGAGCAGCTCGGCCCCGATCCGGGACGGCTCGTCCACTTTGCGGTAGGGCAGTCCGCAGGCGTCGAGCGCGGCCCGTACCTCGCCGTCGTCGTAGGTGCGGCCCAGGTAGGCGTGGCGCTGGGCGGTGCGGGCGGGCTTTTCGCGGGGCCGGCCGGCGATGACGTGGTAGCCGTAGTAGGCGTTGCCGACGGCGCAGCCTCCGTCGCCCGCGGCGGGCTGCACGAAGACGTTCTCGAAGGGGGTCTCGCGCAGCAGCCGGCCGTTGGCCACGCAGTTCAGCGCGACTCCGCCGGCCAGACACAGATCGGTGAGCCCGGTGTCCGCGTGGAGTCGGCGGGCAACGTGCAGGAGGGTCTCCTCCAGTGTGTCCTGGGCCGCGTAGGCCAGATCGGCGGCGCGGGCGAAGCGCTCGTCGCCCGTGTAGCCGTCGAGGGCGTGCTCGATGAAGTCGAGCAGTCCGCCGTTCTTGAGGTGCAGTTCGTAGCGGCCGTCGGGCAGCAGCGTGAGGTAGTCGCGGAACTCCTTGCAGTAGCGCGGGGTTCCGTAGGGCGCGAGGCCCATCGTCTTGCCGTCCTCGGACAGGTACCAGTGGCGGCCTTCGTACTCGTTCTCGTAGAGGACGAAGCCGATGGCCTTGCTGACCGCCTTGTACATGTAGCCGAGGGAGTGGTCGCTGTCCCCGGCCTGGTAGACCCGAAGGGCGCTGAGGCCGTCGGTGGACCAGTTGGTGCCGAGCACCTTGGACAGTTCGGTGATGGTGGTGCCCTCGCCGACGGCGGTGGTGAGGGTCTCCACGCCCTGGTCGTCGATCAGGCTGCCCGCTCCGTCGACCACGAGAATGGCGGCCCGTTCGAAGGGCGAGGGGAAGAAAGTGCTGGCGGCGTGCGCCATGTGATGACGTATCAGGTGAATGCGCTTACGGAAGGGAAAGTACGCGGGTGCCAGCAGCGTGTCGTCGGCGACGATGACGTCGACGTCCGCGAGGCGTGCCTGAGCCATGTCGAGGCAGTACCGCCACGACTCGTTGAACAGTGAGTTGACTCCGACCGAGTACTTGACCCGGCGTACCCGCTCCTCCTCGATTCCCGCGGCGATGACGCCGTCGGAGACGAGACAGGCCGCGAAGTCGTGATTGGACCCGCCCAGGCCGAGCGTCAGCATCCCTGTGTTCCCCCTCTTTGAGCTCGCAGGATTCCTTGTGTCACGGCCGCACGGCGTGGATCAGGTGGTTCAGCGTGTCCTCTCCGTCCGCCATCGGCGGTTTCAGAACGCTGGGCTCCAGGCCCATCTCCCGCAGATACAGACAGAGTTCGGCGACCCGGCCGTGCACGTCCTGGACGTCGATGAGAACGTTGCGCAGCAGGGGGCGCAGTTCCACGTCGACACCCCGCAGGATCTCCAGTTCGGAGCCCACCGCGTCGATCTTCAAAAGATCGACGGGTCGGTCGGTGCCGATGTGCCGGGAGAGCCGTTCGACGGTGACCGTGGTCTCGCGTCCCTGGAACATCCGCTCCACGACCCGCGGCGGAAAGCTCTTTCCCAGCAGTTCCCTCAGCTGACCCTGATCCTGCGGGTACAGCGTCGAACTGCTGGGGAGCAGCGGGTAGTAGCGGAAGGACACGCCGGCCGCCTCCTCGCTCCCCAGGGCCGTCTCGTGCACGGACACGTCGTGGAGGCCGAACTCCGCCACGTTGGCGTGCAGGGCCTCGACGAGTTCGGGCAGCGGCTCGAAGGCCACGATGCGCGCCTTGGGCCGCCGCTGCTTCACGAAGAGCGTGAAGAGCCCGATGTTCGCCCCGACGTCGATGACGAACGGCTCGTCGGGAAGGGAAATACCGGCGTAGGTTCCGCCTTCGAACATCTCGCGGTACAGAAAGCGCGCGTCCAGCGCGCTGACGGCGTGCACGGAGAATCCCTCAGCGACTTCCGTCAGCTTGGGGGGTGTCATGTGGCGGGGCCCCCGGTACTCAGCCGAGACGTTCGACGACGTAGTCGGCCAGCCGGTCCTCGGAGGTGAGCGTGTCCTCGGTGAGGTCCTCGTCCTCGAACGTCACACCGAAGCGCTCTTCGAGGAGAAGCAGGAACTCCAGGGCGTCCAACGAGGTGAATCCATAGGCTTCGAGGAAGTTGCTGCTGTTCTCGTTCACCGTACGACCACTGGAGGCGGCAAACTCCTTGGCGATTTGGTGGATCTCCTGGAGTACTTCGTCGCGGTTCACAGACAGCCTTTCATTCGTTCGGACGAGTGACAATCTAGTCGGTGGGTCAGAGGCTGTCCATCCTGACTAAGCCTCAAAAGCACTTGTGCACTGACTAGTTGGCTTCTGCAAGCAGACGGTCCAACCAGCGATGGTGATGCTGCAACGCCAACTCGTTGCGTCCGAACAAAAAGTGCGTATTCGCCCCGGAGGACAAAGCTGCCTGTACGTCAGATCCGGTGCGATAGTCCTCGTCCGCCACACCCCTTTCGACGAGTTCGCTGAACTCCGCCGTGTAGCGCCGGTCCTCCTCGGTGACCGGCGGCACGCGCGTCAGGATGGTCTGCACGGTGCTGCTTCGGTCCACACCCGGGCCGGGCATGATCTGGGAGACGACTCCGTGTCCTTCCCAGGTGCCGGCGATCGACACGTTGGGGAAGACGGTGTAGACGGTGCCGCAGTGCGGCGCGGGGTCCCAGTCCTCGACCGGGATGTCCCGCAGCGTCCGGAGCGACTTGACCGGGTACAGGATCCGCTGGTGCGGCCCGAAGGAGTCCACCACCATCAGGTTGGAGGTGGACGTCGGGGCGAACGTGGTGCGGTGCAGTGCCTGGATGTGGTAGCTCTCCAGATAGCCGTCGAAGGCGACCTTCCAGCCGGGTCCGGCCAGTTCGCGCTGCTCGTAGACGTGCCACTTGTCGAGTTCGAGCCGCTCCAGCTCGCGCGCGTAGTCCCCGAGCCAGGCGTCCAGGTCGATCGCGGCGCCCGGGGTGAGACACACCCATACGAAGCCGAGGCTCTCCACGACGGGCAGGGGGCGCAGCCCCAGTTCGGCGGTGTCGACGTCCCCGAAGGTGCCGGGCTTGTGCACGGCGACGAGGCCGCCCCGGTCGTCGTACACCCAGGCGTGGTAGGGACAGCGGAAGCGGTGCCGGGTGCCGGTTCCGGCCGGGCACAGCTGGGCGCCGCGGTGGCGGCAGACGTTGAGGAACGCCCGTACGACGCCGTCCTGTCCACGGGTGAGCAGGACCGGGGTGCCCAGCGCGTCCAGGGCCTTGTAGGAGCCCGCGCCCGGGAGTTCGACGGAGAGCGCGAGCGCGAGCGGGACCCGCTTGAAGACGACGTCGACCTCCCGCCGCCACCGGTCGGGGTCGAGGTATTCCGTGACGGGGACCCGCAGCACATCCTCGGCCTGGTCCGTCGTGCCGGCCTCCAGGTGCGCCAGGGCCCGCTGCGCGAGGGCCACGGCCTGGGCATGGTCGATCACGGCTCCCACCTCCCGTTTCCTTCCGGTGCGTGCAGTGCGAAGAACTCCTCGTACAGGAGAACCTGACTGTCGAGCATGTGGCGGCCGTACACGACGGGGCGTCCGCTCTCCCGGGCGGCCTTGAGCAGGGCGGTCTCGGCCGGCTTCATGATGATGTCGGCGACCGCACAGGTACGCGGCAGTCGTGCGAGGTCGAAGGGCAGCAGGTCACCGGGACGCATACCCAGCGGGGTCGCGTTCACCGCGATGTCGGCGCCGTCGCCGTCGAAGTCGCCCTCCGCGCCGACCGTCACGCGACCCGGCCAGCGTGCGTCCAGCCGGGCCAGTACGTCTTCCCGGCGGATGGGGTCGGGGTCGTACAGCCGCAGCCGGGCGACGCCGGCGGTGAGCAGGGCCGCGGCGACGGCCCGTCCGGCGCCGCCGGCCCCGGCCAGCGCGACGGTCGCGCCCGCGGGGTCCTGGCCGTGGACGCGCAGCCCGTGGACGAAGCCGGCGCCGTCGAAGTTCTCGGCGAGCCAGGTCCCGTCGGGGTTCCTGCGCAGGGCGTTGGCGCTGCCGGCCACTTCGGCGGCCGGGCCCAGCAGGTCGGCGTACCGGCACACCTCGATCTTGTGCGGCACGGTGACGAGGATGCCGTCGAGGTTGCGCATCCGGCGCAGTCCGCGCATCACCTCCGCGAGGCCGTCGGGGCCGACATGCACGGGTACCAGCACGGCGTCCCGCGCGGTACGGGCGAACAGGTCGTTCAGCAGGCCGGGGGCGCGCACCTGGGCCACCGGGTCTCCCAGGACCACGTAGAGGCGGGTCGTGCCCGAGATGGTGCTCGGGCCGGGCGGGGCGTCGGGCATGGCGCTCCTCAGGCCGAGGTGGGGGCGGCGCCCGAAGGCAGGTCCGCCAGGACGGAGGAGACCAGGTGCTCGTCGACCCCGGGCACCAGCTCGACCCCTCGGGGGCCGTCCAGGACGAACGTCAGTCCGGCGTCGGCGTCCTGCCCCTTCTTGTCGCGCCGCATCAGCTCCACCAGGGTCGCCACGGACACGCCGGACGGCAGCCACGTGGGCAGTCCGAAGCTCTCCACCATCTCCTGGTGCTCGGCCACCCTCTGCCGGTCGACGCGACCCAGCCGGCCCGCGAGCAGCCCGGCGAACACGGTGCCGACCGCGACCGCCTCGCCGTGTCGCCAGGCGTAGTCGGTGGCACGCTCGATGGCGTGCCCGAGGGTGTGGCCGTAGTTGAGGATGTGTCGTGGACCCCGGTCGCGTTCGTCACGGGCGACGACCGACGCCTTGAGCGTCACGCTCGCCACGATCTGCTCGGTCAGGTCGAGCCCGCGCAGATCGCCGGCGCCGATGAACGCGCAGCGGGCTATCTCCCCGTATCCGCTGAGCAGTTCGCGCCGGGGCAGGGTGTGCAGGAAGTCCGTGTCGCACAGCACCGCGCTGGGCTGCCAGTAGGCACCGACCAGGTTCTTGCCCTCGGGCAGGTTGACCGCGGTCTTGCCGCCGACGCTCGCGTCGACCTGGGCGAGCAGCGTGGTCGGCAGGTGCACGACCTTGATGCCGCGGTGGTAGAGGGCGGCGGCCAGGCCGACGGTGTCCGTCGTCGTGCCGCCACCGCAGGCGATCACGGCGTCGGACCGGGTCAGCCCCGCGCCGACGAAGGCGCGGCAGTACGACTCGACCGAGGCGAGCGTCTTGTGCTGTTCGCCGTCGGCCACCGGCACGACCGTGAACGGCACACCGGGATCGGGGAGTTCCCTCTCCGGCAGGGCGCTCACCAGAGCTACGCGGCCGACGCCCAGTTCCTTCAGGACGGCCGGCAGCAGTCGACGAGCGCCGGATCCGACGTGGACGGCGTAGTCGTGGTCTTTCAGCGTGACGTCGATACGGCGGATTGCGCTCATGCCTTCAGTGCCCCCGTGGCTGTCCGGCCTTCACCGACCGCATGCTAACCAACGGTGCCGATCAAGGTCCACCCCCCGACGTGAAGACCGCCGGTTCCCCACATGTACAGAATGTTTCACGGTCGTGGAGTCCCAACTGGGTCCTATGGCTACATGCTTGACGAACAGTTAGGGTTGACAGGTCGAGCGACCTGGCCGTAAATCCCAAGCCGACCGCAAAACGGGGACTTTCATGCGCCTTAAGGAAAAGTTTCGTGCCGCACTCACCGCCTCGGCGGCCGAAGGCGGTCGACTCCCCTTCTTGATGAACGACATGGTCATCGAGGAACAGCTCTGCCAAATGCGCTGTTCCTACTGCCTCACCGAGGAGTACAACCTCCTCATGAACGTGCCGGACGCACGGCTGCGGCTCACCACCGATCGCCGTCAGGACTGGCACGAGATACTGGACATGTACCACGAGCACGTGGACGCGCCCATTCTGCGGCTGTCCGGCGGTGAGTTCTTCTGGCTGAAGGGCTCCACCGAGTTCGTCCAGGAGGCCAGCCGCCGCTACGAGACCGTCCAGGTCATCACCAACGGTGTGTTCCTCAACGAACGGCGCATCGAGGCCCTCGCCGCGATGGGCAACGTCCAGCTGAACATCTCCCTGGACGGACACACCCTCGAGCTGAACCGGCACCGCCTGCCCCCGAAGCAGGCGAAGCTGCACGACGTCATCATGCGCAGTCTCCACGCGGCGGCCGAGGCCGGGCTGCGCATCGACATCCAGTCGGTGCTCACCGACGCCAACTACGCGGGCCAGCTGGAGTTCGCCCAGTACCTGCGCGACGAGGTCGCGGGCAGCACCACGCTGTACTTCTTCCCCGTACGCGGGGACACCGCCGAGCGGATGGGCCCGCCGCCCGGCGACCACCTGATGCCGCTGGTGGAGCGCTACGACGAGTTCGCGGACGTCCTGCCGCCGCGCGCCTACGTCGAGCACATGGCCGAACAGCTCAAGACGAACGTGCGCACCCTCGGCTGTTTCGTCACGGCGACCATGGCCCAGCTCTTCGGCCAGGGCGATGTCTCCGCATGCCCGCACGCCTGGGTCAAACCCATGGGCAACCTGGCACAGGACCGCAAGCTGCTGCTCGACCAGTACGGCTCGCACCAGCACTACGACCTGTTCATGCACGACCGGCCGCGGTTCAGCTTCTGCAAGACCTGCGCCACGCCGTCCGACGTCATCAACCTGTTCTTCCTCGACCGGATCACGGAGGAGGAGATCGGTGCGACGCACCTGTACTCGGGCGAGCGCTCACGCGCCCGGCTGCGGGAGCTGAAGGAGACCTTCCGGCCGGTCATATCCGACGCCCCCGCAACCGGCCAGGGCGTCACTCAGAGCGTCAGCTCCTGATCGCACTCGGCTCCGGCGTACAGCGCCACGATGAGTTCCTGCACCTCCAACGCCTGCGCCGGGGCCACCACGCGGCCCCGGGCCCGGCCGGCCACCGTATCGAGGAAGCCGCGGATCGCCGCCAGCTCGGGCCGGCGGTCCTCGGCCGTGACCGTGCCCGCGGCGCTGCGCACCTCGCCGCGTCGCAGGTCCAGCACGGTGCTCTCGCCACTGGCGGCGGTGGCCTCCAGGGTGAGGCCCATGACCCGGCTGCGGCGGTCGATGCGCAGCGTCGCATGACCTGCCGGGAACTCCAGGCCGGCCACGACCCGCTCCTCCACCCCTGCCGCGTCGACCCGGCAGGAGACCGGGCGGGGCCGCCCGAAGACGGTGATCAGCAGGTCCAGGGCGTGCGCGCCGAGGTCGACCAGTGCCCCGCCGCCGGCCCGCGCCGCGTCGCCGTACCAGTTCGTCACCGGCCGCCACAGCCGCTGGCCGGCGGTGGTGAAGGTCAGGGTGATCTCACAGGGGCCCTCGGGCAACGCCTTCAGGAAGGCCGGCACGAGCTCGTGGAAGCGGTAGGGCAGGTTGACCGCGAGCCGGTCGGCACCGGCCGCCCGGGCCAGGTGGCGTGCCTCGGCCACATCGGCGGCCAGCGGCTTCTCGCACAGGACGTGCGCCCCGGCCGCGAGAGCCGCGAGCACGGGCTCGGTGTGGGCGTCGTTGGGGGTGCACACCGCCACCACGTCCGGCCTGCCGACCGTGAGGAACTCCTCCAGGCTGGTGGTGACCAGGACGCCGTCGGTCGCCGCGCCGAGGACCGAGCGAGCACTGTCGGCGTCGGTGTCGCAGGCGGCGACGAGGGTGTAGTCCTCGTGGTCGGTGACGACGGGCAGGTGATAGCGCTGGAAGACGCGACCACAGCCGACCACTCCGTAGCGCAGGGTCATCGGCCCGCTCCCGCCGCGACGAGGGCCGCGGCGCCGCAGACGCGCTCCACCCGCTCGCCGAATTCCTGGAAGGACTCGCCGAGGTGCTCGGCGTCGTAGTCGGCCACCAGGTCCCGCAGGTCGGCGGTGAGCCGGGTGGCGAGGTCGGGCGGGCCGGTCTCGGCGAGGACGAGCCCGTAGTTCATGAAGGCGAGGAACAGCTCCGGCAGCCCGTTGCGCCAGGCCCGCAGGCGGCTGAGGAAGGCGCGCGGATTGTGCTCCGTCCCCCGTAGCCGGCGGGCGCCCAGGGCGATCTTCTGGGCGATGAACGGCAGGACGTTCTCCTTGCGGTCGCTGATCTCCTCGCCGACCTCGCTCCACGCGCTCCACAGGGCCTCGACGCGGGGGTCCGGCACCCGGTAGTCACGGCGAGCGGTGCGCAGGATCTCGTAGGCGTCGCCCTCCATGCCTTCGATGTCGGCCAGCGGCAGCGGCTCCTCGATCTTGTCGTACATCTCGGTGCCGCGCAGCGCGATGGCGCGGTTGATCAGGAAGAACGGGTTGTCCGCCTCGTGGATCCGGGCGGCGACGATGAACTCGAGGTTCTCCCAGAGTTCGTCGATGGTGGTCTTCGGCTCGATCATGATCCAGCCGGGGTCGAGGCCGAGGCCCTTGCGCTTGAACATGCGGGCCGCGTCCAGGTTGTAGGCCACCGTGGTGCCCTTCTTGAACCGCCGCAGCATGCCGGGAGACCCGGACTCGATGCCCAGCAGCGCGGACGAGAGCCCCGCCCGGTGCAGCAGGTCGAGAGCCTCGTGGTCGATCAGCCCGGAGTCGACCCGGAACTCACAGTGGAACTGGAACTTCAGACCACGGCTGAGTACGGTCTCGGCGAACTCGACGGCGTGCGCGAAGCCGTCGCCGAACGCCCCACCGAAGTTGTCGTCGTTGAACCAGATGAAACGGGTCCCGAACTCCCTTTGCAGGTACTCGATCTCGTCGACGACGTCACCGGGCGGCCGCATCCGCCAGAAGCCGTCCACCACTCCGGGCTGGCGGGGCGCGTAGCAGAAGGTGCACTTGGCGTGGCACCCTCGGCTGGTGAACGTGGAGGCCACGGGCGTCGCGATACCCGCCGCCTTGTGGTACTGAAGCACGTCACGGGCCGGCCAGACGAGGTTGCCGAGGTCCGGCAGCACGGGCATGCCGCTGCTGCGCACCCGGTCGCCGTCGCGGTAGAACAGCCCCGGCGTCTCCCGCCAGTCGGTCCCTGCGGTCAGCCGGTCCATGATCCCCACGACCGTCAGCTCACCCTCGCCGAAGGTGACACAGTCGGCCTCGGGTACCTGCTCGGCGATGAGCTTGGCGTTGTAGGTGCAGAAGGCGCCGCCGATGGCGATGAAGACGTCCGGGTCGGCGATCCGCGCGCACCGGATGAGCCGGATGGCATCGATGATGTGCAGGTCGTACATGATGCTGATGCCGATGAAGCGAGGGCGCTCACGGCGGATGAGCTCGATGATGGCATCGTCGCTGGGCGTACGGCCGTGCAGATTGAGGGATGTGACGGAGTGTCCGGCATTACGCAGATATCCGGTGATGCAGGCCAGGCCCAGATTCTCCCGGACCTTCTCGTAGAAAATCCGTAGCGCCGGGTCGAGTTGGACGTACTCCTCGTCGGTGACGGTCACGTTCTGGTTGTTCAGGCTGAGTGCCCCCGTGGCTATCTCACGCGGGGTCAACAACACGACGTCCGACATCTGACCCTAACCCTTCCCCGTGGTCCGTAAACGAAGTCGATGCAGAATAAACGGAGTTATCGCCACGCCCGGAGCATCGCCGACGTGTCGTGCCGTACGAGTGTCACTTCGGTTGTTCCCGTCACCGAGACCGACGCGGGGTGCGTCGTGTCAACCACCGTATCCGCCATACGCACTTCTTGACGGGTATCCATCTCTTCAGGCCAACTCAACACGGCCGGTGGCACCTTGGGATCCGACACCTCGAGTCGGCGCAGCGGAACACGCAAACCGACGCCGATCGCCTTCAGCACGGACTCCTTGCGCGTCCAGTAGCGCAGAAAGGCCGCCGGCCGTTCGGCCGCCGGGCGGGCGTGCAGAGCGGCCAGTTCGGTGTCGGCGAGGACACGGGGGGCCACCTTCTCCACATCGGTGCCGGCGCCGTCCTCGACGTCGAGCCCGACGTCCGCGCCGCGGCAGACGGCGAACCCGATCACATCCCCGCTGTGCGAGACGGAGAAGCGGACGTCCGCGTCGACGCTCCCGGTCGGTACGTCGAGCGTGACCTTGCCGTGCGGCCCGCCGCAGCGCCCACACACGCGCCGCAGCGGCACGTCGGCGGGCCGCAGGTCCAGCAGTTCGCCGAGCACCACCCGGCTGACCGCGCAGCCCGCGAGGAACCGGCGCCTGTTGCCGGGGTCGGCCGTGGCCTCGTAGCGGCCGCGTTCCACGGGATCGAGCAGTCCCACCAGGTCCGGGTGGGCGTCGGCCAGACGGGCCCACCACACCTGCACCGGGCGCGGAGGCAGGACCGCCGCCGTCACGCGCCGGCCTTCAGCCGCACTTCCCCGACCAGCCGGAACCCCATGTGCGGCACCTTGAGGATCTGGGCGCCCGAGCCGATCTCCCGGAACCGGGCCCGCAGCGACTCGATGACGTCCCGCGGGTCCTCGCCGGTCAGCCGCAGCAGGTCGGGCCGGGGGACGATGACGGCCCGGCGGTCGGCGAGCGCGCGCAGCGCCTTGGCCTCGGCGTCCGACAGCCGCACGGACGCGGACGGTGTGGTGAGCGCGCCGGTCTCGTCCAGGTCGAGGATCTGGGCGGACGCGGGGGCGGCGACGTCCCGCAGGTAGGTCAGGAAGGACACCAGGCGTTCGACGCCGAGCGGCGCGGCCATGACGAAGCCCGCGCCCGAACGGATTGCCGCCAGTGTGCCCTTGGCGGTCGGCGCCGACTGTACGAGGACCGCGTAGGCGCCTTCGCGGGTGATCTCGCGCAGTTCGAGCGGCGCCGAGCCGTCCTCTTCGGCGGCCACGAAGGCGACGAGGAGGTCGTCGGCGACGTGCGCGGCCAACTCCCGCCGGTCCTGCGCCACCGGCTCCTTCAGCGGCAGTCCGGTGCGCTCACAGGCCTCTCGCAGACGGGTGGCTTCCGGCGCAGCAAGTCCCTGGGTGAGTACGTACATGCTGTTCGAGCCTCTCCTCGCGTGCGGATCACAGAGTGGATCACAGACCTGTCGCGTGCTCTAACTCTCTTTCTCCTTCCCATAGTTCCATGATCGACCCTTGGTCTACACTCCTGCGCATGCCAGAGCGCCCTTCCCCCGCCCCCTTGGTCCGGCGCACGACGCACGCACTCCTGGCGGACGACCGGCCGATTCGGCTGCCGCACACCGAGTTCGACGGCGCCGGGGTACGGTTCCTCGGCGAGTCGGTCGATCCGGCCCTCTTCCCCTTGTCGGCCACGGAGCTGTGGCACGCATGCGACGGCACCCGGCCGTACCGCTCCTGGCCTTCCCAGGAGCGGGAGTTGATCGCCGACTGGCATACGGCGGGTCTGGTGGTCGCCGCTCCGCGGCCCCGCTCGCAGCCGTCACGCGACCTGACCGTTCTGTCTCCCCACCCGGACGACGCCCAACTCGCCCTGGGCGCGCTGCTCGCCCGGTTCGGCGGCCGGGTGGTGGACGTGTTCTCGCACGAGACGTGGACGCGCCGTCCTCACTATCGGAGCCGCCCCGCGCTCGCCTCGCGCCTGCTGTTGGCAGAGGAGCACGTGGCGTGTGGGGTGCTGGGCACGGAGCTGACCGTGCTCGGACACATGGATGCAGCCGACCGCGCCGCCTGGCGGGACGGCTACTTCCTCGGGCCGGAGTCGGTGGACGCGGCCCGTGCGACGGAGCCGGAGCTGTTCGACCGCGTCGCGGCCGACCTGGCCACCGAGGTGGCGGGCGGTGGCCCGGTGCTCCTGCCGCTGGCCGTGGGTGGGCACGTCGACCACGTCCTGACCCGGCAGGCCGCGCTGCACCTGATCGCCCACAAGACGCTGGAGCCCGAACGGGTCGCGTTCTACGAGGACATGCCGTACTCGCTGTTCGCCGACGCCACGGCCGAAGCCGGCCGCCTCGCGGTCGGGCCCGAGCAGGTCGCGCCGGTGCCCGTGCTGATCCCGGCGTCGGAGGCGGCGGTACGCACCAAGCAGGAGGCGCTGTGGCCCTACCGGCTCCAGGTACTGGAGGCGGTCTCGAGGCGGATCGTCCGGCACGGCCGGCAGCTCGGCGCGCCGGGGTGGGCGGAACGCCTGTGGGTGCTGCCGGAATCCGCGGACACCTTCGGCGAGTTGGCGGCCGCGGCGGCGGCGGAAGCCGCCGCGGCCGGGTGAGGGCCGGCGCGGCATGCGACTGCACACACGGGAGTGGGGCACCGGCGACCGCGTCGCCGTGCTCGTCCACGGCCTCATGGCCGACCACCGCACCTGGCACGAACTGGCCCCGGTCCTGACCGGCAGGGGCTACCGTGTCCTCGCCGTGGACCTGCGCGGGCACGGCGGCAGTGGCCGGGGCGCATACGCGCCGCACCTGTTCGCACAGGACCTGCTGGAGACACTCCCGCGCGGCCCGGAGCTGGCGCTGGGCCATTCGCTCGGCGCCCTGGCCCTGGTTCTCGCCGCGTCGGAACTGGAGCCGGAGCGTGCCGTCTACTCGGAGCCCGCCTGGCGGCTCGGCGGCCCGGACGGCACCCTCGACCCGGCCGTCTTCACCCTCTTCAAGCGCGCCCCTCGGCTGCTGATCAGGAGTCTGCGCCCGCAGTGGGGAGAGCGGGAGGTAGCGGCCGAGCTGGCGGCGCTGGACGCCTGGGACGAGAGGTCCGCGCTCGCCCTCTCCGCGTACCGTTCCACCGATCACACTCCGGAGAAGCCGGTCGTCCGCTCCCTCGTCCAGGCGGCGGAGCCGAGCACGCTGGTGAGCGGGGAGATGCGGGCGGAGCTGACACGGAGGGGGTTCGAGGTGCGGACCGTGCCGGACGCCACGCACGCGATCCACCGGGACAGCTTCGACGCGTTCCTCACCTCGCTGTCGGGGTGGCTGTGAACGGTGCGGGTCAGTGCACCGCGCGCAGCATGCGCGTCACGTTGATCCTCGTGGGTGAGAGTCCCAACTCGACGCTCTGCATCATCCGTTCGCCGTTCAGGCGGCCGTACGCGAGCAGGTCGATGTTGGCGAGGCTGAATTCCGGCCAGGTGTGGATGCTCAGGTGCGAGGCGGAGAGAAGGAGGATGGCGGTGACGGCGCCGTTCGGGAAGATGTGCGAGGACTCACCGAGTACCGTGGCGTTCCCCTTCTCGGCGGCCGTGCGCAGGATCTTGAGGAGGCGCTGTTCGTCGGTCAGGATGCTGTGGTCGCTCACCCATACGTCGACTGCGTACGAGCACAGATCGTCGACGTTTATTTCCTCGGTGGCGGGACTGCTGGAGTTGGTCATGGGGAACCGGAGGCCGCTCAACGCTCGCCCCCGTCTCCTTTCAGATAGGTATGTGCTGGTCTGACGGCTGAAGTGGACGGTCGGCGAGGCCGGTTCACCGACGGCCCGGCGGGGCGCAGCGTAGCATCCGGCGCGCTGTAAGGCTCCCGGGCACCCTGCGTCAAGGGGATCGCGGGAGGTCACGTCGGATTGGCCGGAAGACTGCGGACGGCAATGGACAACGAAGGAGCGGGGTTCTTGGAGCGGCAAGGCACATCGGGCCGGGATTTCCTGGCACTTGACTGCATTTCGGCGACCTTCGGCATCACGGCGGCCTGGCTCGGTCACGATCCGAGCGTTCTGGGAGATCACTGGGGATACCACCGCAGGACGGACACCGTCGAATCCGAATGGCCCGTGGAACAGATCGGGATCCACCGTCGGACGCCCGAGGAGATCCTGGGCGAATGGTACGGCCTCACCGTCGATCATATTCATCATCCCCATTCGCGACGAGCCGAGGAATACATCCGGGCTCAGCTGTCGGACGGGAATCCGGTGATCGCCTGGGTGGACACCTTCCACGTCCCTCACAGCTCGTTCCACGGCCAGCAGCACCATTCACACCGGATAGTGATCCGTCCCGAGGGCGGCAACGGCGTCGGGAATGACGGCCTATTGAGGATCGTCGACCGCTATCAGGGGTCCCTCTTCGACGGCTCCATGGACAGCGACACGCTGTTCACCGCCATGTCCTCGGACGCGCTCGGCGAAGCCCGCAGGGGCGACCCCGACTGGCGGAACCGCACGGCGGTCGTGAAGACCGGCCCGCTCGAACCCGGGGAAGCACACGAGGCGGTACAGAAGGAGACACCCGAGGAGAGCCGAGAGGAGACAGGTCAGGAGCGGTTCCGCTCCGCCGTCGCGGGGAACGCGCACTTTTCCACCGGCGCGGATCTGGCCACCGCGTGCGCTGACGAACTGCGCGCCACCCCGGACGCCTTCGCCTCACTCAGCCCCGTGGGGACGATCGAGGTCAGCGCCTGGTTCGGCGAGTTGGCCAGCCAACGCGCCCTGAACGCGCGCTTCCTGCGGGCAGCCGCCGAGACCTGCGCACTCCCGTCGCTGATCCAGCGGGCCGACGACGCGGAAGCCCTCTCCCGCCGCTGGGAGATGACCCGGAACTACTTCTTCCTGCGCTTCCGCAAGGGATCCGTGGCAGTACAGCGCATCGCCGATCTCATCACCGAGACAGTGACCCTGGAAAAGGAGTGGAACGCGAGGCTGCGGGAATCCCTTGCCGAGCCGGGCCGCCAATCCGCCGACCCTGTCTGCATCGACGGAGCCTGATGCCCTCGGTCCGCCCGGAGTCACGTCGTGACAGACGGTTTTCAGCCGCCGCCCGCAACCGGCACCGCGCTCTGGAGGAACCCCAGGTAGCGGCTCGCCAGCCGCCTGCTCGCCGGGCCGGTCTCGATACGGGCGAGCGAGATGGGCCTGAGCTGCGCGTGCGGAAACCCGGGTTGGTAGAGCAACAGGTCGGCACCGGCGGGCCGCTGGGCGATCAGTCTCCGCAGCTGCGCCCCGAGCTCCGTCGGGGAGGCGTCGTGTCGCGCCGCGCCCCGAGTGGCCGCGCCCAGGTCCGCCAGGACCGAGTCCTCCAACAGCCCGTCGTCGCCGGGCAGGAGAGCGGTGACGGTGCAGTCGAGCCGGTCGAACATGCGCAGCACCTCCCGCTGCGCCGGCTCCTCGCCCTGGCCGGAACCGCTGCCGGCCCGGTACACGTCGAGATCAAAACTGACATAGCCGACCGCGCCCGCTCCTGACACGGTCGACACGGCGGTCGCCACGAACAGGAAGAGACCACCGGGATCCTTCAGCCCGCTCACGAAGAACGTGTCCACGCCGGGGAGTTCCGGCCGGTCGCGGCGTACGTCGACGACGTGCGTGGTGAGGCCCAGCGCGAGCCGGTCCGCTTCGTCCCCGATCGACCTGAGCACCCGCTCGTCGGTGTCCGCGACATGCACGTGCCGCACACCGTCCGCCAGGCCGATCGCCACGCCGAACATCTCGTCGTCGCCGAGTTGCAGCACCGTCCGGCCGTCGAGGTCGTCGTAGTAGTCCATGACCGCGAGGCGTCGCCGCAGCGAGGCGAAGGTGTCGAAGCTCTGGTGCAGCTCCGGGTCCGGTGCGTAGGTGCGCCGAGCCAGGACCTCGGCCAGGACATCCCAGTCGACGAGCCCGTCGGCGAGCGTCAGGTCGACCAACCCCGGCGCTCCGTCGTCGCGGGCGGCCGGGAATCCGGCGGTGCGCTGCACCGTCCCGTCGGGGTCGACACGTGTCACGCCGTCCCGGCACAGCCGTGAGAGCACCCACAGCCCGGAGTTGACCGTCATCGACCCACGGACGATGTCGTCGAGCCGCCCGCCGCCCCCCGCGCGCTGGACGACCTGGGCCACCGCGCGCACCGTGGCCCGCGGGTCGCACACCTCGTCCGGGCCCGCATTCCGTAGGACCCGGGACCACGCGGCGTGCTGCTCCGCACTCACCTCCCGCCCCCGGCTTCCGCCTGCCGCGAGGCGACATAGGCGACGATTTTCTCCAGAGTGGAGAAGCGGTCGACGACGAGATCCTCATCGGGAATGGAGATCAAGAACCGCTCCTCCAGCCGATTCAGAAACTCCAGTAGCTGCAAGGATCCCAACGTGAGGGAAAGCAAATGCGCATCGGGCGCGATCCGTTCCGGATCGAATGCGTCGTCGACCGATTTCAGAAGTGTGGATACGTCATAGAATAATTCATCCCTCTGATGACTCGTCACACCGGCATACCTGCTCGGGGAAATCATTGGCCAAACATGAACAGATTGTTTCAGAAACTGGCTCCCCTTCTTGATCGCGTACGGACTACCCTGACCGGTACGGGGGCGCAGTCGTCGCCCGCAGGCCCCACAGCATCGAGGAGCAGCCCGTGAACGACCTTTCCTACAGCGACTTCGAATCCGCGCTCCGGCAGTCACTCCCCTTCCTCGACGAGGAGACACCCGTCGACGCGCACGCGAGTCTGACGGAACTGGGCCTGGATTCGCTGACGTTGCTGGGCCTGGTGGCGGAGCTGGAGGACAGGTTCTCGGTGGAACTGCCGGACGAGATGCTGGTCATGGAGACCTTCGAGACACCGTCGACCCTGTGGAACAGTCTGTCGCGACTCCCCCGCACCTGAGGGCGCGCACCGCGAACCCGCTGTCGCCCAGGGCCGGTTGCCGTCCCTGGCCGACAGGGCGCGATGCCGGGGCAGCGCCGGCCACCGATATCTCCCGGGGGACGGCTGGACGGACCCGCGGACCGCCCGGAGAGCCGGGTCACGGCGGGCCAGGGGGGGGCGCGAGCCGCCGGCGCGGGGCCGGCGGCGGCGGGGGGCGGCCCGGGCCCGCCGGGAGCGGGGCGCCGGTCATGATCGGGGCGGCCTGGCCGGGTCCCACCGAGGAGCGGCGGGGGGGGGGGGGCGCGGGCCCGGGGGCCCGCGGGGGGGGCGGGGCGGGGGGGGGGGGGGGGGGGGCGGGAGCCGCAGGCGCGGTGCCGGCGGCAGCGGCGTAGCCGGTGCCGCCTCCGGCGCGGCGCGGAACGCCTCGATCATGTAGGCGGCGAATCGGCGGGAGGCCGTGACCCGGGAGTCGTGCGGCGTGTTCTGCAAGCCCCGGTGGGCCATGAGCATGAGGACCAGGTCGTCGACGACGAAGCCGGGGCGGAGCCGGCCCGTCTCCTGGGCACGACGGGCCAACTCGGTGACCGCGCGCAGAGTCCGCTCCCGGTCGGCGGCGAAGTCCATGGCCTCGGGAAAGGCCGTCATGAAGGCGTCGGCGAATCCACGGCTGTGCGCGTGGAGTTCGCAGATCCGCTCGACCAGGCTCCGGAACCCGTCCCACGGGTCCATGGCCGTCAGGGCATCGTGGACGACGGCACGGCAGGCCCGCCGCTGGTCGGCGAAGGCCTCCGCGATCAGTTCCTGCTTGGCCGGGAAGTGCCGGTACAGCGTGGCGGGGCCGACACCGGCATGCCGGGCGACCTCGCGCATGGGCGCGCCCAGGCCTTCCTCGCCGAACACCGCGCGGGCGGCGTCCAGGATGCGGGCGCGGTTGTCGCGCGCGTCGGCACGGACGGTCCGAGACAAGTGGCTGGTCATCGTTTCTCACTTTAGCCAACCGGACGGGGGCGTCCGTTACGGTCCGACGGCAGTGCCGCCTCCTCGTCCTCGCACTCCGCCGGTGGTGCCCGGACCGTGGAGGCCGGCCCGCCGCCCACGGCCGCGACAGCGGCGCCCCGTACCTCCACCGGCTCGAGGAGCAGCAATGAAAGCCGTCGTCATCAAAACGTTCGGAAGCCCTGACGGCCTGGAGGTCGTCGACCTGCCCCTGCCCGTACCTGCCTCGGGGCAGGTACGGATCGCCACGGAGGCGATCGGGGTGGGGGGTGTGGACGCCGTGATCCGCCGGGGAACGCTCGCCGCCTACGGCTTCCGGGAGGGGCATGTCCTCGGCAGCGAGGTCGTGGGAAGCGTCAGCGCGGTGGGAGAGGGCGTGGACGCCTCGTGGATCGGGCGGCGGGTATGGGCGTTCACCGGCCTGTCCGGTGGGTACGCCGAGCAGGCCGTGGCCTCGGTCGACGATGTCCTCCCGCTGCCCGACGGCCTGACCGGCGCCGACGCGGTGACTCTCGGCGGCTCCGGCGTGGTCGCCCACTTCGCCCTGGACCGGGCGCGGTTCACGCCCGGCGAGACGGTGCTCGTACGGGGCGCCGCGGGCAGCATCGGGATCACGGCGGTCCAGCTCGCGGCCGGCGGCGGCGCGGGCGCGGTGGCGGTCACCACCTCGTCGGCGCAGCGTGGGGCCCGCCTGCGGGACCTGGGCGCGACCGTGGTTCTCGACCGCTCCGGCGCGGGCGGCGCGGACGCCCCGACGGGCTTCGACGTGGTGATCGACATCGTGGGCGGTCCCCGGCTTCCCGATTTCCTGGAGAAGCTCAACGCCAACGGGCGCTATGTGGCTGTCGGGGTGGTCGGGGGGCAGCCCCCGGCGGACTTCGGTACGCGGCTGATGGCCGCCTTCCGCAAGTCGCTGTCGTTCGCCACCTTCAGCTCCGACACCGTGCCCGGCCTCGACCGGCAGGCCGTGCGGTCGTCCCAGTTCGCCGATGCCGCGCGCGGGGACCTGCGTACGGTCGTGCACGGGACGCTGCCGCTCAGCCAGGCGGTGTCGGCCCATCGCGCGATGGACGAGGGCACGGTGTTCGGCCGAGTGGTGCTCGTGCCCTGAACGGACGCGCTCCGAGCCCGGACCCGCGGTCCCGCTTGGGGTTCGAGGAGCCGGACGACCACGGTCTCACCGTGCCGAAGTCCCCGTTGTTCAGGACGGCGTCGGTTCGGGTGAGGACGCCGCAGGCCATGGGGAACGGGACGGCAGGCTCAGCCGCTCACCGCTCTCAACATGCCGGGTCTGCGGCCGTTGAGGCGGTCGAGCGCCCTACCCGTGGCCTCGTCGGCCGGCATGTGCACCACCAACCGCTGTCCCTCGTCCGGGAAGGCGAGGGTCTCGTACGACATCCGCAGGCGGCCCACCTCGGGATGGTCGACGAGATCGGTTCCGAACCGGCTGGGCATGGTCGGCACGGCAGCGAGGCGTTCGCGGAAGTCCGCGCCCGCTGTCGCCGTCAACTCCGCGATGAGTGCGGCCACATGCGGGTCGTGCAGCGAAGCCTCGTTGCGCAGGTAGGCGATCTGATCGTCGGCGATCCGGTCCCACTCGGGGTGTACCGCGCGGGCGCGGGGGTCCGTGAACACGTACCGCACCATGTTGGGCCGGTCGCCGTCGAGCAGGCCGAGCGGGCGGGCATACCGCTCGTAGCCCCTCGTGCAGGCCAGGATGTCGCCGATCCAGTTGAGCAGCACGGCCGGTGCGGGCTCCAGGCGGTCGAGGAGCGCCCGGACCGTGGTGCGCACGGTCCGGACCGGCGGTGCGGTGGCCGACTGGCAGAGCACCTTGTCCACACCGTGTTCTTTCGCCAGTCGGCGGAGCAGGAGGTGGTCGGCCGTCGACAGCCGCAGCGCCTCGGTGAGGGCGCCGAGGACCTGGGCGGAGGGGTTGCGGTCGCGGCCCTGTTCCAGCCTGATGAGGTACTCGACGCTGATGCCGGCGAGGGTGGCGAGTTCGGCCCGCCGCAGCCCGGGGGTGCGTCGGCGGGCGCCCGCGGGCAGGCCCACCTCGGCGGGAGTGATGGCTTCTCGGCGGGTGCGCAGGAAAGTCCCCAGCTCGTTGTCGCTCACCGATCGACCGTACAGCCCGTGGCTTCGCGGAGGGTGTCTCTGTCACTACCACCCTCAGCCCGGTCTCCCTACCGGGAAGCCGAACTCGCAGGGTGGATCCATGACTTACGACAACACCGCGAATGCCTCCACCACCTCCGTCTCCGCTCTGCCTCTCGCCCCCGGCGACTGGGAGCTCGACCCCCTGCACTCGGCGGTCCACTTCACCATCCGGCACCTGGGCATCGCCAAGGTGCGCGGTCGGTTCCTGGACTTCGAGGCCGGGCTGTCCGTCGGTGAGACGCTCGACGAGGTGCGGGCGAGCGCCGAGATCGCCCTGGCCTCCATCGACACCGGCAACCCCAACCGCGACGCCCACACCCGCTCGGCCGATCTGCTCGACGTGGAGAAGCGGCCGAGGATGACGTTCCGGTCGACTTCGGTGTCCGGGGCGGACGAGGAGTGGTTCCTGGAAGGGGAGTTGACCATCGGGGACGTGACCCGGCCGGTCAGGTTGGCGGTCGAGTTCGGAGGGGCGGTGGAGTTCCCCGCGGACCGGAGGAAGCACGCCGGCTTCGAGGCCACGGGCGAGATCCGGCGCAGCGAATTCGGGCTCGACTTCGGGACCGGTTTCCTCAGTGACGTCGTCAAGGTGCAGCTGGACATGCAGTTCGTCGAACCGCAGGGCCAGAGCAGCTGACGCAGAGCGAACTCGGTGTCCCCGGCGGCTGGTCGGGGCGCGCCACCGGGTCGCAGACCCTTCGGCCGCTCGCCCCTCGCCAAGGGCGCGCGCCGCCGGTCGGCAACCCGCTGGAGCGGCCGTTTGCGCGAAATGGTGCTCGGCGTTCTCATCGAGATCGGGGATGTCCACCAGGTGTCCGTGGCCTTCTGGGAGCTCCTCGCCGAGGCCGCTCGCCAGATGATGCTCGACCGCAGCCGCCGGTGGTGCGAGTGGCGAGGCTGGGAGGTCCGACACGGCACCATCCGGGCGACCCTGAGCCTGGTGGGTGCGGAGGAGGGCCGACGCCGGACTGCGTTTTCCGGGGACGGTCGGCTCAGGTCGATGTGGGACATCGGCAACCGCACCTCCGACGGAGAGCAGGATCTGAACATCGCGAGGCTATGGGTGGAGTTCGCAGAAGAGCTCGGCCCGGGAGAGACCGCCGACGTTCGGCTGGCTCCCCTGCAGCCCGGGCAATGGAGGCATCTGAAGCGTGGTGACGCGATCACCATGCACGAGGCCCGACCTGTCGCTGGCACAGCCACGGCATCGAGGTCGTGCCGCCTCACACCTGAGCCCACTCCGTGGGCGTCGGCGATGCCGGTGTAGAAGGGGCCAGGAACGTTCAACCAGAGCCGGTCCTCCCAACGGCCGCCGAAGGACGCGTCGGGCTCGCCTTCCGGGAGCGCCGCTATCGGCTCCCAGTACAGCTCTTCGTAGGCCATCCGCGAAGCTTAGGACTCAATGGGAGGGATCTCTCAGCCCTCACCTGCTCGCCAAGCAGACAGGGTTCGTCGGTGCCCTCGTTAGTCGTCGCCCACGGCAAGCAGGATCACGAAGAACTCGGCACTGGTTCCCGCGACGACGACATCGATGCCGTGCCGGTTGACGGGCGTCCACGCACGGCCATTGCCCATGGCCTCCGTATTCGTGACCCAGCTCGCTCCCCGGCCAAACAACTTCGCCACCCGCATGGCCGCCCGCTCCGCGTGAGCACGGTCCCGGAGAAGGTGCCGCGAGTAGACGAGGTTGAAGGCTGACAGGTTGGTCATCATCTCGATGGCTCCCGCCGCGTCGACCGGGTCAAGCGCTGCCTCGATCTCGCCGGCAGACGTAGGGCCAACCGCGCCTGCGATGGCCTGATGCACCCAGTCGGCCTGCGCGACCGTGACGAGGTCGAACACTTGCTCCGCGACAGTGACCTCCGATAGCGGCCCAGCTACCGTGCGCCCCGAGTCCGATGATCCCTACTCCGATCGGTTTCTCGGACCGGGCCAGTTCGGCAAGCAGTGACTCAGATGTGTTCATGACTCGTCACCTGTTCTTTGTGCAGGTGGCACCGATGTCACTCGCTGTGGCCATAAACCACGTAGGGGAGAGCCCGTCACAGCGCCCCGTCACGAGAGGCGGGGCCGCGTGTCGAGCAGGCGCCTGCGTGGGAGATTTGCGCCGGTGGGTGCGAGGTCAGCGGGTAATGCCGCGGACGGGTGGGCAAGCGCCAACTCGTCACCCGCGAACGCGCCGATGGTGTCACCGTCACCCTCACCGACACCGGACGCCAGGCCATCACCACCGTGCACCCCGGCCTGGACGCCGCGGTACGCCGCCACTTCACCGACAAGCTCTCCGCACAGGAGATCGCAACACTGAGTTCCGTCCTCCGCCGGCTGTAGCCGCCGGAACACGTCGCCGACAAGCCGCCGGCGCGCGATCACCAGCTGATTGCCGCTGACCGACGGCGTACGCCGATACTTCGGAATGAGCAGGTTCGCGCAGGTCATCGTGTTGGCTCCGTACGCGGACGAGGTGATGAAACCACTGACACGGCCGGATGACTCGCGCGGTTGGGAGGGTCACTTCGAGCGGCTGGACCTGTTCGTCGGCGCGTGGCTGATCGAGTTCGAGCGGGTGCGTCCGCGTTCAGGTCTGCTCCGGCAGCTGGAGTCCCTGGCGTGGCCGTATCCGGAGAGCGTGCAGGTGCTGGTCCATGACGAGGACGACGACTGCTTCGGGCTGTGGATGATGCGCGACGGTGTGCTGGCCGAACAGCCTGTGCCCGGCCACCGACGCCTGCACGGTCCAGCACTGACCACCGGTGCGTACCACCGTACCCGCCGGACCCAGGCGTGCTGTGGCGGACGGAATCGCCCATGCCTGCCAGCTACTCCTCTGACCGCCAGGACAAACGCCCCGCCTGGAGACCCGACCAGTGCCGGCCGGGGGCCGCCTTGCTTCCCTCGGTCGACGGCCAGGACCACACGGTGAGGCTGGGGGTGTTCCTGTCGAGCAGGAAGTCGAGGCGCATGAAGCTCACCATGGACAAGCCGCTGAGCCCGTCGATCACCGGCCCCGGCCACCGCACGGGAGTGGCGGACCTGGACGTTGGCCGGGGTCGGTCGAAGGGGTCCGTGTCATCCTGGCCGGCGCCGAATTCCAAGATCAGCCAAGTCGACGCTCCGGCCGCGCTGGTGGATCGGTCATGTGGGGTCTTCCGGCATCGCGGCTCAGGTCTTGAGGGCCGGCTGCGTTCGAGCTGCGGGGCTCCGGGGCGGAGCTTTCGCCAGCTCTGCGTCTGCGGCCCCGTGCGGGTTCAGGTGGGAAGTCCCGCGTCGCGGGCCAGGAGGGCGGCCTGGACGCGGTTGGTGACGTCCAACGTGGTCAGGATGCGGCTGACGTGGGCCTTGACGGTGCTTTCGCGCATGCCGAGGCGGGTGGCGATGTCCGCGTTGGTGTCGCCCTGGGCGAGGAGGGCGAGCACGTCGCGTTCGCGGGGGGTGAGTTCTTCCAGCCGGGCTCGGGCCGCGGTGGCCTGGGGCCGGCTGGTCGCGTGGTGGCGGTCGATCAGGCGGCGTGCGGCGGTGGGGTGGAGCATCGCCGAGCCGGCGGCGACCAGATGGACGGCTCGCAGGATTTCGGCCGGGTCGGTGTCCTTGAGGAGGAATCCGTCGGCTCCGGCGGCGAGGGCGTCGTAGACGTATTCGTCGAGGTCGAAGGTGGTCAGGGTGATCACCTTCGGGGGGTGGGGAAGGGCGCGGAGCCGGCTGGTGGCGGTGATGCCGTCCATGTGGGGCATGCGCACGTCGACGAGGGCGACGTCGATGTGGTGGGCGGTGGCCTGTTCGACGGCTTGAAGGCCGTCGGCGGCTTGGGCGACCACCTCGATGCCCGGGTCGCCGTCGAGGAGGTCGGCCAGGCCGAGGCGGACCAGGGCGTCATCGTCGACGATCATGGTGCGGATCATGTGCAGGTGCCGTTCTGTCCGGTGCCGGTGGGGTGGGGGATGCGGGCGGCCAGCCGCCACGCTCCCGCGCCGGCGGGGCCGGCAGTGAGATGGCCGCCGAGGGCGGTGACCCGTTCACGCAGGCCGACGAGTCCGTACCCGGAGCCGACGGTGTCCGGGTGAGGTGTTCCCGGGGTGTTGACGACCTCGGCGAGTGTGGCCGGTGGCCGGTAGTCGATGCGTACGCTCACGTCGGCGCCGTCCGCGTGTTTGCGGGCGTTGGTCAGTGCCTCTTGGACGATGCGGTACACCGCCAGTCGGTGTGTGGTGGGGGCCTGTTCGGGGAGGCCGTCAGCCGTCAGTTCGATGTGCTGCCCGGCGGTTCGGGCCTCGTCGACCAGTTCGTGCACTTCTCTGATGACGGGTGCGAGGGCGGGACCCGGCTGCGGGCCGTCCGGGTCGCGCAGCGCACCCAGCACCTCGCGCAGGTCGGCGAGGGCTTCGACGGATGTGGTGCGTAGCAGGCGGAGGCGTTGGGCGACCGGGGCGGGCAGTGTGTCGCTTCTGGTGGCGAGCACTCCGGTGTGCAGGGCGATCAGGCTCAGCCGGTGGGCGAGGACGTCGTGCATCTCCGCGGAGATACGGGATCGTTCCGCGGCACGGGCCGCCTGTTCACGGAGCGTCGACTCGACACGCAGGTGTTCGACGTCCGAGGCCAGTGCCTCGAGCAGGCGTCGCCGATTGCCGAGCCACAGGCCGACGACGATGGCCAGCAGCGGCAGCAGCACGGTGGCCGCGTAGGTCTGTGCCTTCCACAGTGCGGTGGCTGGACAGCCGAGCAGGTTGGCGCCGAGCGCGGTCACGGCGCATGTCACCGCCACGCGTGCGCGCAGGTCCGCCGCCAGGTCGAAGAGGGCGATCACCAGCAGCGGCAGCAACGGCGATCCCCACCACGCCGTGGCCACCGTGACCAGCAGCGGTGCCAGGGGCCACCTGAGCCGGGGTACGAGCAGAGCCGTTCCGCACAGGAGTGCCGCGACCACCACGGGAGCCAGATACTGACCGCCGTTGATCGACGCGGCGTTCAGCGCGGCGGCCAGCACACACAAAATCACCAGGCACACGCGTCCGTAGACCAGCCGCGTCCGGCGTTCTTCGCTGCTCACCCTGCCAATCCTAGGCAGACCGCCGTGCTGTTCCCTCCGACGATCGACCCCGCTCTTCCCCTACTTTCGTAGGGGAAGAGCGTCGCTCAATGATGGATTCCATGCTGAGTGTCGGTCTCTAGCGTCGAATTCATGAACCACTGGACCACTTCTCACGACCGTGTCCTGGCGCAGCGCCATGCCGAAGGCTGGATGTTCCTGATCGAAGCTGCTCGCGATTTGCGCACCACCGGCGCTGTCGCTCCCAGTGGCAGGGCCCTGGCCCGCGCTCTGACCGAACCGGTGCGGGTCCAGGCACCCCGGCCGCTGGCGGTCCTGGAAGTCGGAGCCGGTACCGGCGCGATCACCCGCGCCCTGATACCCCAGCTGTCCCGGGGAAGCCGTCTGGACATCGTCGAGGCCAACCCGCGCTTCGCCTCGCGGTTGCGGCACCTCGTCGCCGCGCACCCCGACCTGGCCGGCAGGCGGACACAGGTGAACGTGCGGCAGACGTACGTCGAGGACCTCGACAGCGACGAACGCTATGACGTGATCGTCTCGGGGCTCCCGCTGACCAACTTCACCCCCGTACAGGTGGAACGCATCATGACCCGCTACCTCGAACTGCTGCACCCCGGCGGCACCCTGACCTACTTCGCCTACCTCGGCACCCGCCGAGCCCGTGCCCTGACGGCGTCACGGGCCGAGGCGCGCCGGCACGCGGCGGTGGACGAGATCATGGCCGCCTACCAGCGCAGCTGTGCCACCGGCCGCTGGACGGTCTGGGCCAACCTGCCTCCGGCCAATGTCTGGCATCTGCGACGTCCTCTTGCCGGCCTCCGGGGCACACCACGGGCAGCGGACGGAGCGCAGCGGTGAATTCGCTGTCCGACATTCTCGGCGGCCTCCCCCCTGCCGCCGCCTACGCCGTGGTGGCCCTGGCGGTCCTGGCCGAATCGGTCCTCCTGGTCGGCGCCTTCATCCCCACGCTGACCCTGCTGCTGACCGCCGGCGCTGTGGCCCGCACCGGCCATATCAGCCTTCTCCTCGTCATCGCCGCCGCAGCCGGTGCCGTGGTGGCGGGTGACTTCCTCGCCCACCGCACCGGCAGGGTCCTCGGCGATCAACTGCGCTCCGGCCGCATTGGGCGCCGCATCCCCGGCGCCGCCTGGCGCCGGGCCGAGACACTGATGGCCCGTCACGGAGGCCGGGCCGTCCTGCTGGCCCGTTTCCTGCCCGTGGTCCGCACGCTCGCCCCTCACTGTGCGGGCGCCACCCGCTTGCCCTATCACCGCATCGCCCCCTACAGCGTCACCGCGGCCTGTCTGTGGGCCACAGGCGAAGCAGGTGCGGGATATGCCGCCGCCACATCGCTTCAGCGGATGCTCACCCTGGGCGGCCCCGCCGTCGCCGTCATCATCCTGATCGCCACCACGGTCACGCTCCTGTGGCGTCGCGCCGTTCGCCCTGCCCGGCATACGGCCACGGCCCGGCCCGTCGGATCCGACTGCTCCGCCCGCTGCGCCGAGTCGGTCTGACGAACTGCGGTTCGCCTGCCGGCCCCTGTGCCGGAGAACCGGCAGAACTGTCGACGTTCGTCCGGCTCCTGTGCCACGACGGTTCTCCCGGGCTGCGGCCCTGGGGCGTGGCCGTCAACTCGCCGACTGTGCTGAGCAGAAGCGGTGCCGTGGGCGGCCGGCCGGGCCGGAGGGCCCCGGCTGTCCGCCTGCCCGGACGATGCGTCAGACCCTGGCGAGCCGGTCCACCAGCAGCTCCACCCTGCGTTCGGCGTCTCCCGGCGGCAGCCGTCCCGCCCGGGTCAGGGTCGCCAGCCCGTGCAGGGCTGCCCAGAACACCTCGGTGAACAGTGCGGGGCGGACGCCGTCCCCGGCGACCTCGCCGAGGCTCTCCAGCAGGGCGGCGAAGGCGTCCTTCAGCGGTTCCGGGGTGTCCTCCCGCGCGAACGCCAGGCCGCCGTCGAGCTGGAACATGGTGTCGTAGGCCGCGGGGTTGCGTTCGGCGAAGTCGAGGTAGGCGCGGGCGAGGGTGGTGACCCGGGCCGTCCGCGGCGGAGGCCGCGGCCCGCAGCGCCGCAGCCATCTCGGCGGCGCCCTCGATGGCGACGGCGCCGATGATCTCGCCCTTGCCGCGGAAGTGGCTGTACTCGTGGCCGATGGCCTGCACGGTTGCCGCGTCCGGCTCGCCCCAGGTCTCCGGCTTGGCGAAGCGGAACTCCTTGCCGTGCTTCGGCGGTCGCCCGCCCTGGAGGTAGGCCAGGGTGTACTCCTTGAGCGAGGGCGTGGGTCGTCGCATGACGCGGTCGGAGCGCATCCGTCCCAGCACCTCGACCGGGAGGCCGTCGAGGAGGTGGGCCATGCGTGGGGCGTCGTAGCCGGCGTCGAAGACGATGAGGATGTCGCGGTCGCCGACGTGCCAGCGGCCCATCTCGATCAGGTCGGTGACCACCCGGCGGAGCTGGGAGGCGGTGGCCTCGGCGACGTCGTCCTCGGGTCCGAGGCGGACGGCGTCCAGGAGCTGGCACCAGGACGTCCGGCCCGATTCGAGGGCGGCGACGAACGGGTACGGCCAGCCGGGGGATGAACTGGTCCGAGGGCCGTCCGCTGCGGCCGTAGACGTGGCGGAACAGGCGATCCGCGCTGGTCGGCGCGTCGGGGCGGAGCCAGTTGCTGACGTCGACGGCCAGGAGCAGGCGCCCGTCTGCGGCCCGGGGCATCGGCAGGCCGGCCAGCACCTGCCGCAACCGAGGTACGTCCACGTTCCCGTGGTTCAGCGCCTCGTACATCGCGCCGTGCCCACGCCGGTGCTCGGCCACCAGCGTCAGGTCCACCGGCGAGGTCACCGGGCCGTCCGCGCACAGCAACGCGTCCACGAGGTCGAACAGCTCGTCCCCGCGCGCGGTCAGGCAGGCGAATAGTTCCTCACGGAAGCGTGACGCTTGCTCGAACGCTTCCCCGGGACCGGCGTCAGGCAGCAGACTCACCTTCACGGCCTCCGTCTCGATCGGTGCACCTTGCTCGGAGCACATGATCAGACGAAAGCTGCCCCAGCGTCCCACGAATGCCCAGCTGGGCCACCCAGTTCGATGCGCCGTTCGAAGTCAGTCAGGCAGCGCCACGGTGAGATCCACTTCGACGAGCTGTCCCGGAAAGCCCAGCTGGCTGACGCCCAAGAGCGTGCTGGCGGTGGTGAATGCCGGACCCAGGGCAGACTCGGTGAGCCGACGCCACGCGGCTCCGAGAGTGCCCCTCTCGTTGCTTCGCACGTAGATCACTGACCGCACCACATGTTCAGGCTGGGCACTCACCGCTGCCAGGGCCATGAGCGCGTTCGCGACAACCTGGTCGACCTGCGTCTCGAGGGAACCGGAACCGACGAGGTCACCATTCCGATCAAGCGGGCACTGCCCCGCCAGATAGGCGGTACGGCCTGCCTCCACCACGGTGATGTGGTGGTAGCCGGGCGTCTCATGCAGCTGCTCGGGGTTGATGCGGGTGATCTTCTCAGTCATGTCAGCGAGTCTGACCAGCATGGTGCCGGCACGCACCGCATTTTCCCCACCGACAAGCACTCCGCAGCGACGTGAGGTTGAAGAACAAGCTCAGGCCTCGTTCTTAAAGGCGGCATGGAGGGGATGGAGCTGTTGCCACTGGCGTGCGTTCAAGTGCGTTCTGGTGTGCGGGAGTGGGTGTGGGTGGTCGGTGTCGTGTCGCGCGTCTCGGCTGTGGGCTCGGTTTTCGGTGGGGAACTGACGTTCCCTCATCGAATGCGTGACCTTCGCGGATGGTGCTCGTTTCTCATGGCGACGGGATCTTCGGGTGGGGCCGGGCGGGGGGTGACAGGGTGGGTGGGCTGAGAAGTGTCGCGGCGCCCGCGATCGGATCCGGCACAGGACCGCCGGAGCGTGTGGTGTGCTCGAGCTCCCCCTCGGGGACGTCGACCACCCGTCGCGCATGGACCAGCAGTTGGGCGGCCACCCCGTACGGCAGGTCCATCTCCATCTCCTCACCGCTGGCACGCAGGACCTGGCAGCCCGCATGCGCCGAGGCGAGGAAGCGCCGGACCAGCGAGGTCTTGCCGATGCCCGCAGGCCCGTCGACGAGAACGATCTGGGGCTCGCTCCGGGCGGCTCTGGCCAGCCGGTCGTCCAGCTGTTCCAGTGCGTCTGCCCGACCGAAGAACGGCGCCTCAGACACGAGCCTCCATCCCCGGGCAACCCGGCTGCGGCGGGATCGCCGCCGGCACCCGCCCGCCGTCCGGCGAGGCCGTCTCGCCTGGTCGTCGACCGGCCGCCGGCGCTCGGCGGGAACTCCTGCCGCCCCTTCGTGCCGCCTGCCGCCTCCCCTGTCGCTGTCCTGTCCGACCATGGTGGCGAACCACACCCACGGGGGCACGAGAAGATCAAAACCGGGGACAAGGCCGTCCCTTTCAGCTAAAGCGGCCGAGTACCGGAGGAACCGGCTGCTTTCAGCGAGCGGTTGCTCGTGTGGAACGAGGCCGGCCTCTGCAACGAACTGCACCTGGGCCTGGTGGAAAAGCTGCGGGCGGCGAAGAAGAAACGGGACTGATCGCGGGCGGTGATCGGCTCCTCCGGGTGAGGGCCTGGTGGGGCCCAGAAGAGCGGTCCTCGCCTACCCCCGCAGCAGTCCCGGATCCGGCGGAAGCCTCACCGCTGCGGCTCGCGTCAGCGGCCGGGGGCGGAAATCCGCCCAGCCCGACAACGTGACCGACATGGACGCACCAATCCGCGCAAGCCGATCACCCCACCCCCCCCCCGCCCCACCCCCCCCCCCCCCCCTCGGCCCCCCGCCCCC
>LJCX01000020.1 GCA_001298545.1 Actinobacteria bacterium OV320 | reverse complement strand
CTGTCACCATTCGATGAGGGCGAGGCCTGCGGCCATGCCGCCGCCGAAGCCGGCGAGGAGGATGAGGTCGCCGGGGTGGAGGGTGTGGTTGCGGTGGGCGGTGTCGAGGGTGAGGGGGATGGAGGCGGCGCCGGTGTTGGCGTAGGTGTGCAGGGTCTGGTGCATGGTGGCGTGGGGGAGGGCGAGTTGGGTGAAGAGGTCGTCGAGCATGACGCCGTTGGCCTGGTGGGGGATGAAGTGGCGGATGTCGTCGGGGAGGGTTCCGGTTTCGTGGAGGAATTCTTTGATGAGGCGGGGGGGGGGGTCGGTGACGAAGCGGCGGACGCCGCGTCCGTCCATGGTGAAGTAGTGCTGGTCGTGTTGGAGGGTGTGGGTGGTGGTGGGCAGGCGGCTGCCGCCGGCGGGGACCTGGATGAGGTCGTGGTGTTCGCCGAAGGTGTGCAGGGTGAGGTGGCGGATGCGGGGGCCGGTGGTGGCGGGGCCGAGGATGATGGCGCCGGCGCCGTCGCCGAAGAGGACGGTGGTTTTGCGGTCGGTGGGGTTGAGGATGCGGGAGTAGAGGTCGGCGCCGATGATGAGGGCGTGGCCGCCTTTGCGGGCGAGGGTGCCTTCGGCGGCGCTGAGGGCGAAGATTTCGCCGGAGCAGACGGCGTTGATGTCGAATGCTGCGGCGCCTGTGGCGCGGAGGTTGTGCTGGACGTAGGCGGCGGTGGGTGGTTGGGGGCGGTCGGGTGTGGAGGTGGCGACGATGATGGCGGTGAGTTCGGCGGGGGTGATGCCGGCTGAGTCCAGTGCGCTTCGGGCGGCGTGGGTGGCCAGGTCGGAGGTGGCTTGGTGGGTGGCGGCCCAGCGGCGTTGGCGGATGGCGGTTTTGGCGGTGATCCAGGCGTCGTCGACGCCGGCCGGTGCGCCGACTTCGTCGTTGGTGACGATCCGGTCCGGCACGTAGGCACCCGTACCGAGAATCCTGATGTCGGTCATGCGGCTGCCCTCCCCTCGTATGGGACCTCGTAGAAGACTGAATGACTGTGCCGGCATCCGGCGCCCGCAAGGACCCGCAGACCCGACCGCCCCCGCCGGTACTGCCGGCGGGGGCGGGACGTGCGGGCGGGGGCGGTCGGGACCGAGGTGTCCCGCAGGTGTGCCCCGGCCCCGCGGTTCAGCCCAGATAGCGCTGGATCGTCGGCTTGAGGAGGGTGATCAGCTCCTCCGCCGAGGCCGACGCGATCGGCTCCAGCTTCACGATGTAGCGCATCAGGACGACACCCCAGACCTGGGACGTCGCCGCGTTGACGTTGATCACCGGCACCTTGATCGTCTCCGCCGCCTGGTAGATGTCCATCCCCGAGATGCCGATGGACCTGCCGGCCTGCGCGAAGAGCTGGTCGGTGAGGAAGCGGCGCATCTGGTCGGCGCCCTCCTCGCTGTTGACCGCGGCCTGCAGGAGCCCGAGCAGCCGGGGCCGCACCTGCGGGTCCTCCCACAGTGCGAAGGCCGCGCGGAGAAGTCCCTCGGCGAGCTCGTCACGCGGCCCGGCCAGTGCGTGCGCACCGGCCTCGCCGAGTGCGCCGCCCAGCGAGTCCAGGGCGTCACGCTCTTCGGTTCCTATGGCTTCGGACATGTCCCCTCCTGATGTCGTACTGCCTTGCTCGTGCGGAACGTTCTTCGACACTGCCCGCCGGACGGCAGGCCCCCCGGCGGCGAAAAAACCCGGTCGACCGTAACGGCGGCCGATCGAGAGCGACTTGAACCCGCCGGTCAGGCGGTCCCGCTCCCGGACAGCACGGCCTCCACGGCGAGGGCGCGCCCGCGCGGACGCGGCGGGGCGTCGGTCACCGCCGGGACGGCCCCGGTGGTGCCGGGAGGAAGCACTGAGGAGGAAGCGTCGAGTTGGGTGCGGGGGCGGCGGGGCGGGGGGAAACCGCCGCTCCCCGCAGCTGGTGGGCCGGGGGATTCCCGGCTATCGGCTCGGCCGCTGGTTCTTGAGCCGGTCGGCGAGCGCGAGGCGCTGCACCTTCAGCGTGGCGGTGCGCGGCAGTTCGGCCTCCGGGATCTGGACCGGGTCGGCCAGCTGCGGGAACCCGGTCACGGCCGCACGCCAGCGGTCCGGGTCCAGCGGTGCGTCGCCGTGGGTGCAGATCACCGGCACCGCCTCGGAGTTCGGGCCCTGCACGACGACCAGCTCGCTCAGCTCGTGCAGCTTGCCGAGGACGACGTCCTCGATCTCCAGGGAGCTCCTCACCCCGGGGATCATGTCGACCTCCCGGTCGAGCATGTGCAGGCAGCCGAGCCGGGTGAAGTAGCCGACGTCGCCCGTTCCCCACCACTCGCCCTTGCGGTTGGCGTCGTAGCGCTCCTGCTCGCCGTGGTACGTCTTGGCCAGACCGGGCCAGGAGACCTCGATGCGGCCGGGGCTCTGCTCGGTCGGGCGCCTGCCGTCACCGCTGACGACCCGCACCTTCGCCGCGCCCAGCGGCATCTGCCAGCCCACGCACCGCCCGTTCGCCCGGTGGGCGGAGTGACGCAGGTAGGCACGGCCGACGGCGGGGCCGACCTCGCTCTGGCCGTAGATCTGGAAGAACAGGGCACCGCGCCGGTTGGACGCCTTGAGCAGCTTGCTCATAGTGCCCGGGTGGATCGCGTCGAAGGTGCTGCTGAAGACCTTCACCGAGCCGAACGGCGCCCGCGGGTCGTCGGCCAGCCCCTCCCACTCCATCAGCGAGTTGGGCAGCGCCTCGATCAGCGCCGGCCGGTGCACGAGGAGGTGCTCGGCGACGACGGCGGGGTCCATCTCCCGCATCAGCAGGACCGGGTACTCCTTCAGCAGCGCCAGCGACATCGCCGCGACCATCCGTGAGTGCACGAACGGCACATGGATGGCGACGGTCTCCCGCTTGCGCAGCAGGGACAGCAGCCGCCACTGGGGCACGAGCCGGATGCCCTGGGTGCGGGGGGTGTGCACCACGAGCTTGGGGATGCCGGTGGTGCCGGAGGTGTGGGTGATGACGGCGGCCTCGTCGATCGGCCGGACCACCGGCTTCACCCGCTCGGCGCCCGCGAGTTCACCGAGCGAGATGCTGCCGGGCCGGTCGTCGGCCGAGGTGATGACCCGCTCGGTGAGGTCCGCCAGCGGCACGCCGGCCAGGACGTCGAGCTTGGTGCCGTCGGTGAGGAGCGTCGGCCGGCCGACCCGCTCCAGCAGGACGCCCACGGTCGTGGCGTCCAGGGCCGGCGAGAGGTTCACCACGATCCCGCCGATGCGGGAGACCGCGGCGGCGAGCATCCAGTGGTCGGCGTTGGCCGTCTTGTAGATCACGACGTGCTCGTCGGGCCGCACGCCCGCCGCCCACAGCCGGGCGGCCAGGTCGTCGACGTGCTCGGCGTACTGGGCGACCGTCAGCCGCCGCCCCGCCTTGGGCAGGACGCCCAGGTCGTGGTCCAGGACGATCGGGGTCGAGGGGTTCACAGCGGCGGCCATCTCCGGCAGGAGACCGATGTGCAGGCCGCGCTTCTGTATCGAGGAATAGACGGTGGAGCCCTTCATCGGGCTGTCTCCTTCGGGCGATGGATGTCCGGGCTGTTCGCCGGCTCGGTGCGGGATGCCAGGACGCGCCGGCCGCCCCGGGAACACCGGGACCGCCGCCGCGGGCGGGGGATCGGTCCGTACGGAACACACCGCCGTGCGGCGACGTCACCGTGACGGGATTCAGGCGGCGGCGCGGCCGGTCTTGATCGCGCAGGCGATGTCGACCACGCGCCGGGCCTGATAGCCGGCGCCCTGCAGCACGTCCGCGCCGGGACCGCCGTCGGCGCCGCCGGCACCCGAGACGTACGAGGTGCCGTAGGGGTTGCCCGTCTTGAACTGGATCGGGTCGGTGTAGCCCGGCGGCACGATGATGCCGCCCCAGTGGTAGAAGGTGTTGCTCAGCGCCAGGATGGTGGACTCCTGGCCGCCGTGGGCGGTGCCGGTGGAGGTGAACGCCGAGACGACCTTGTCGGCCAGCGCTCCCCTCTGCCACAGCGGGCCCGCGGTGTCGATGAACGCCTTGAGCTGGCTGGAGACGTTGCCGAAGCGGGTGGGGGTGCCGAACAGCACCGCGTCCGCCCAGCTCAGGTCGTCGAGGGTGGCCACCTCGACATCGGCCGTGTCCTCGGCGTGGCGGGCCCAGGCCGGGTTGGAGCCGATCGCCTCCGGCGGGGCCAGCTCGCGGACCTTGCGCAGCCGCACCGTCGCGCCGGCCTTCTCCGCGCCCGCGGCCGCGGCCTGCGCCATGGTGTGCACGTTCCCGGTGGCGCTGTAGTAGATGATCGAGACGTTCACGGATGCCATGCGCTTTTTCCTCCCTGACTCATGTCCGGTGCGGCCGGGGGAGAACCGCTCGCGCGGTTCTCCCCACGGGCCTTCGCGCGCCGCCTACCGGGCGACGACCAGGGTGGCGGGCTCTGCGGTGTGGAAGGAGACGTCCTCGAAGCCGGCCTTGACGAGCCAGTCGCGGTAGTCGCTGCGCGTCCAGGTGCTGCCCTGCCGGGTCTTGAGCAGCATCTCCGAGGCGAAGATCAGCGGGAACGCCGGGCCGCTGCGGTCGTCGTCGACGACATAGTCGTTGACGACGAGGGTGCCGCCGGGCTTGAGGGCCTGGCGGAGCCTGGTGAAGACCTCCACGTTGCTCTCCGGGCTCTCCTGGTGCGCGATGTGCGAGTACACCGCGACGTCGTAGGCGGCGGTACCGAAGTCGGTGGTGTGGAAGTCGCCGTCGACGGTGGTGAACCGGTCCCCGACGCCGCGCTCGGCCAGCAGCCTGAGCGCGATCTCGTTGATCGGCGCCCAGTCGAGCTGGGTCGCGCGGGCGGCCGGGTTGGTCTCGAGCCAGATGCCCGAGTAGATGCCCGAGCCGCCGCCCACGTCGAGGATCGAGATCTCCCCGGCGTCGGCCAGTGCGAGCACCTCGGCGGCGAGCGCCGCGGCCGGCACCGACTGGGCGGCGATCGCCGTGACGATGCCCTCCCAGTGCGGGTTGTTGGCGACCTCGACGACCGCGTCGTCCTTGACCGGGCCGCCGGCGCGGACCACCTCGGCCAGGTCGGTCAGGGAGCCCGTGTGGGTCAGCTTGAGCCGGGCGAAGGGCGCCAGCGAGACGGGGCTGTCCTCGACCAGGTAGGTCGCCGCCTCGGGGGTGTTGCGGTAGCGGCCCTCGTGCAGTTCGACCAGGCCCACGCTGACGAGCCCGTCGAGGAGGGCCTGGGCGCCCCGCTCGGCGACAGCGGCGCGCGAAGCGAGCTCGGTGGCCGTGCCGGCGCCGTGCTCGAGGTGGGTGAAGACCGAGTGGGTGGCGGCTGCGGCCAGGACCCCGGTGGCCCAGTAGCCGTTGATCAGCCGCATGATGCCGACGGGTGACGGCCGGTTGTTCGTCATGCTGCCCCTCCGAGGACCGCTGTGGAGGACGAGTGGGTGCGAACCGCCCCGCGCAGGGCGGCCACGACCCGTTCGACCTGGTTCGGCTTGAGTTCCGCGTGCATGGGTATGGCGAGGTGACGCGCGAAGAGATCCGCCGAGACGGGGCACTTCTGCTGCGCGTCGAACACCGGCTGTACGTGGGCCGCGAACGTGCCGTGCCCGCAGCCGATGCCCTGGCCGCGCAGCTCGGTGGCGACCGCGGCGCGGTCCACGCTCGCGTCCAGCGTCACCATGTACGTCTGCCAGGCGTGGGTGCGGTCCGCCGGGACGGCCGGCACCGTCAACAGCTCCTCGTCGGCGAGGAGTTCGGCGTACTGCGCGGCGATGGCGCTGCGGCGCCGGAGCAGTTCGTCGATGCGGCCCAGCTGCACCTGAAGGATGGCCGCCGCGATGTCGGACAGCTTGAAGTTGTAGCCGATCTCGGTGAACGTCGGGATGGGCAGGCCGACGACGTTGCCCATGTCGAAGATGCTGCCGATGCCGAAGGAGGAGCGCAGCCGCGCGTCCTTTCCGACCGCCGGGTCGCGGGCGAGGAGCGCGCCGCCCTCGCCGCTGGAGGCGCCCTTGCGGCCGTGGAAGGACAGGCAGCCCACTTCGGCGAGCGCGCCCGCCTGGCGGCCCTGGTAGGTCGCGCCGACCGCGCAGGCGGCGTCCTCGACGAGGAACAGGCCGTGCCGGTCGGCGATCGCCTGCAGTTCGGTGTAGTCGGCGGGCATGCCGACCGTGTCCACCGCGACGATGCCGACGGTGCGCGGGGTGACCAGGTCGGCCACCGCCTGCGGGTCGATGGTGTAGGTGTCGGGCCGTACGTCGGCGAAGACCGGGGTGGCGCCGACGTAGAGCGCGGCCTGGGCGGGCGCCGGGAACCCGTAGTCGGCGACGATCACCTCGTCGCCCTCCTTGACGCCGAGCGCGAGCATCGCCAGGTGCAGCGCGGCGCCGCAGTTGCTGACCGCGACGGCGTCGGCGACGCCGTACTTCTGGGCCAGCCGGGCCTCCAGCGCCTTGCCCCTGGGGCCCTGACCGGCAGGCCAGCCGGAGGCGAAGACCTCGGCGACGGCCGCCAGTTCCTGCTCACCGAGACTCGCGTGGACCAGGGATATCGGTTCCATCGAGGTCACCTCCCACTCTGCTGCCGGTGTGTGCCCTGGCCGGGGACGAGGGCGGCCGGCGGTTCGTAGCGCAGCGGTGTCAGCTGCTGGACGTCGTAGCGCTTGCGCATCTCGGCCACGGCCGCGGGGTCCACGGCGGTGCCGCGCGACCAGATCTCGGCGATCTCCTCGAAGTAGTCCTCGTGGATCGGCGAGGGAAGGCACTCGAAGAGCATCTTCACCGGCTTGTCCGTGGCGTTGCGGAACGCGTGCGGGGTGCCGGGCGGCACGAACATGCAGCTGCCCTCACCCGCGCGGACGACTCGGTCACCGGTCGCCGACACCCAGTTGTGCCAGCTGTCCGTCGTGCGCTCGGTCGGCTCGAAGCACAGCAGGTCCAGCTCGCCGTCGAGGACATAGAAGAACTCCTGCGCGTCGCCGTGCACATGGGCCCCGACGTCGAAGCCGGGCGGCACGATCACCTCGAAGATCGATACGGAGGAACCCATCTCCTCGGTGGCCTTGAACGTCACCTCCTGCGCCGGGGTGATCAGTTTTCGCCCAGCCCCCGCCGGGACGATGAGGTCAGTCATCGCTTCGCTTCTCTCGTCTCTTTCGTCCGGGCACGGGCGTCAGGCCGCGTTCTGGGAGACGTCGGCGCCCCAGGTGCCGAGCGCCATCTCGGCGGTGATGCCGGGGCCGAACCCGGCGATCAGGCCGGTGGCGCCGGGAGCCAGGGCGTCCTCCTCGAACAGCCGGCGGGCGGCCTCGAGGACGACGGCGCTGGCGATGTTCCCGTACTCGCTCAGCGTCGACCAGCTGTGCCGGAACACGTCGCGGTCGACCTCGAGGAACTTGGCGAGGTCGTCGAGGATGCGCGGGCCGCCGGCGTGGACGATGTAGAAGTCGAGCTTGCCGGCGTCCCAGCTGTGGTCCTTGGCCAGCTCGCGCAGGACCGGGGCGAGCGGCTCCATCGTGCCGGGCACCCGGCGGTCCAGCTGGAAGTGGAAGCCGGTGTCCTTGACGGCGTAGGAGATCCAGTCCTCGGTGTTCGGGATGAGGTAGGAGGCGTTGCGCTCCAGCTCGATGCCGACGCCGCCGATGCCGCGGACGACGGCGGCGGCGACCGCGTCACCGAACAGGCCGTCGGACAGCAGCGAGCCGATGTCGTCGGCCTCGGGCTGGTAGCACAGCGAGCACAGCTCGCAGGAGACGATCAGGACGTTGCTGCCGGGGTGGGCGACGCAGAAGTCGTGGGCCCGGTTGATCGCCGCGCCGCCGGCCGCGCAGCCCAGCTGGGCGATGGGGATCTGCCGGGTGTCGTGGCGCAGGCCCATCTTGTTGATGAGCCAGGCCGTCAGCGACGGCATCATGAAGCCGGTGCACGACACGTAGATGATCGCGTCGATGTCACGGGCCCTCAGGTCGGCGTTGACCAGGGCCTGCTCGATGACCGCGGGGGTGCGCTTCTTCGACTCGATCTCGTAGATGCGGTTGCGCTCTTCGAAGCCCGGGTGCCGCAGCGTCTGCTCGATGGGCTGGACTATGTGCCGCTTCTTCACGCCGGTGTTGCGGATCAGGCGAAGGGCCAGGGGGAGCTGCTCCTTGCCGGCGTGCGCCTTCTGCGCGAACTCCAGGGTCTCTTCCACCGTGATGATGTATTCCGGCGCGCTCATCGCCGGCTTGCACAGCCTGGGCATATAGGAATCCACTTCTCTTGGAGTCTCGGACAGCAAGGGCAGGAGGATGTCGAGCTGAGGGCCGTGAGGGCAGGTCACGTTCGCCTGTCCGCCGCGGGGCCGACGCGGGATCGCGGATACGGCAACGGCCGGCCGCGGACCGCGTCGGGCTTCCCGTCCGCACGAGCGGAGGGGGAGGTGACACGGTCCGCGGCCGGCCGGGCCGCAGATCGCTACAAGGGTGCTCAAGACCGGGTCGTCGCCGCTGGCGGCGAGCGCTGCGTGGTGGTTCAGTGGTTCTGCGCCGCTCGGACGGGGCGACGGCCCCGGTCGGCCGTACCGGACAGGGCGGCACGGGCGGCAGTGAGGGACAGGAAGGGAAGGCGGACGCGGCGATGGTCAGCACGCTGGGGCAGTGCCGTGGTTCCCGCTTGCGTTTGTCGCGCGGGGAGCCGCGCGGGAAGGGGACTTCGGCTGCCTGACAATCGCAGCCGGCCGCGGTGCTTCACGAACACTCAACTCGCCGCCCCGGCAATACTTTTGGGCAGGCGAGTGGTGCCGCAATCGTGACACATACAGCCGACCCGCGCCAAGCGCTTCTTGGAGTGACCCACGTCACACTCCAGTCGGTCCGTGCCGCATTCCTGAGCACTTCTCGTGCGACTTCCCGGTGGTCGCCCACCGCTTCCCGTGCCGTCGTGGAGTCGTCCGTCCGGGTGCGGTGCCCCGCCGCGTCCCGCATGTGCGGTCCCGGCCCGTCACATTCGTGGGCTCCGGACTGTCAGATGTGTGAGGCACCGATGGGAGGGCGTGACCCGATGAACGAAAACGAATGGCTGGCCGCTCGATTCGAGACCGACCGGGCCCGGCTGCGGGCCGTGGCGTACCGGGTGCTGGGCTCGATGCCCGAAGCCGAGGACGCCGTCCAGGAGGCCTGGCTGCGGGTCACCCGCGCCGACGCCGCAGCGGTGGAGAACATGAGCGGCTGGCTCACCACCGTCGTGGCCCGCGTCTCGCTGAACATGCTCCAGTCCCGCAAGTCGCGCCGCGAGGACCTGGTGGACGCCCCCGACCCCGACCGCGCGCACCACCGGGAGACGGAGTCGGCCGACCCCGAGCAGGAGGCACTGCTCGCCGAGTCGCTCGGCGCCGCCATGTTCCTCATCCTCGACACGCTCACGCCCGCCGAGCGGCTGGCGTTCGTGCTGCACGACATGTTCGCGGTGCCCTTCGAGGAGATCGCACCGATCGTCGACCGCACTCCGGCCGCGGCCCGCCAGCTGGCCAGCCGTGCCCGCCGCCGCTTCCAGCGGCAGGGCATCGTGCCGGACGCCGCGGCCGCCACGGCCCACAAGAGCGTGCCGGTCCCGGACGAGAGCGCCGACGCCGAGACCTCCCAGGCCGGCAAGGCCGACTTCGTGCACGCCTTCCTCACCGCGTCCCGCGAGGGCGACTTCGAGGCCCTGCTGTCCATCCTCGCCCCGGACATCGTGGTCCGCGCCGACCAGGCGGCGGTGCGGATGGGCATGGCCACGGGCATGGGCATGGCCACCGGCGCGGGCCTGACCGAGGAGATCCGCGGCACCGACGCCGTCACCCGCGCCTTCGCCAAGCTCTCCTGGGCCCCGGTGCCCGCCCTCATCGACGGCTCCGCCGGACTGGCCTACGTCCGCGACGGCGTGCCGCACGCCGTGTTCCGCTTCGACATCGCCGACGGCCTGATCACCGACATCGACATCCGCGCCGACCTGACCGGCCTGGACATCATCATCCTGAGCTGAACGCCGCACGGCAGCACGAAGAGGGGCGGCCCGCACCGGGCCGCCCCTCCTGTCATGGCGGTCGCGCCGACGCCGCCGCAGCAGAACGGCTCTGCTGCGGCGGCGCCCCTCAGTCCTCCAGCGCGTCGAACGCCTTCAGCAGCTGCCGCTGGATATCGGTGATGTGGTAGTACGCCCCGAGCTTGTAGTACTCCTCCGTGGGCGACAGCGTGAGCCCGTACACGAGGGTGCGCTTCTCGCCGACGTACGCGTACGGCGCCTTGGTCGCGTACTCGCGGAACATCTCGATGTCACGCTCGTCCGTCGAGGGCACCAGCGTGGGGTCGGTGCTGATCGCGGCGAAGCACAGCCGGTCGATCTTCCCCGTGTCCCAGTTGAGGGTGGGATAGACCGCGAACGAGCGCTTGCAGAACTCCAGCCCCAGCTCGCCCGGCACCTGCAGGCCCAGCTCGCGGGCCAGCGCCACGACGGCCTCCGGCTGCAGATACTCCTGCTTCAGATCGCTGAAGTAGAGGTTGACCTGCCGCTTCTTGTAGTCCATCGACGTCATCTGGACCTTGTCCAGACCGTAGCGCGCGAACAGCTCGGCGTTCTCGGCCACGGAGGCCGGCATGGAGGGGATCCCGGTCAGCTGGGCCACCCCGGGCATGTCGTCGGTGGGGAAGAACGCGTACGTCTTCTTGAAACCGCCGGTGACCTCCCCGTCGATGGCGAACATCGACACCGGCAGGTGCTTGACGGTGTCCGCGAGCAGCTCGTCCACGGGAGACCCCGTCGCCCGGAACAGCCCCTCCCTCACCACGGTGGCGTACGGGTCGCCCTGGCTCACCGGCACCGAGATGCTGAAGTCCAGCTCCGTGGAACGACGGCCGCTCGCCATGGAGAAGACGACCACGCCGTCGGTGAGCGTGTCCTGGAAGACGGTCAGCAGCGGGTAGATCTTCTCCCGCGCGCAGGACACGTCCAGCAAGCCGGCCGCTTCCTCCATGGCCGCGTACACCCGCTCGACATCAGCGGCTCCGGACATTGAAACCTCCATGCGTTGGTTCTGACGGTCCGTCAAAGGTGATGAGTCCAGGGCCCCTTGCGCGACACGATGCCGTGCGCGGCCACCCCCGCTGCTCCCCTCCCAGCAGGGTCGGACACCCGCCTCGAATCGGGCTGGAGGATCGATCGGCGCTCACTAGTCGCACGGCCCACCACCGCACCGGCTCACGCACAATGACCAAGGCATTGCTCGCCCCCCGCCGACGCGACGCGCAACGGGCCCGGACAGCGGGCGCCCCGAATCCCGATCACCAGGCAGGCCGATTCACCGCGCCGCACCCCGAGTGCGGCCGACCGAACCAAGCCCCGGAAAGGGAGAGTTCCCGGATGGCACACGAGAAAGCCGATGCCGGCATTCCGCCCGACGGCCCCTTCGCGCGCCCCGCACACCAGGACGCGTGGCGCATCGCACAGCTGGAACGCGAGATCCGTGAGCTGCGCCGCACCAACGAGGCGCTGTGGGCGTACATGGCCGGCGAGCTCGCCAGAGCCCCCCGGCTCCCGGCGCCCGACGGGACGCTCACACAGCCGGCCCCCGGGCACCTCACCCCGCACGGCAACACACCAAGGGCGGCGGCCGCGGCACCCGGGCGAGCGGAGGACGCCCGGATGACCACGCGTCCCTCGCCCCGCCCGCCGGCCCGGCCGCGCCCCCTGGTCGAGTTCCGTGCCCTGGGCCCGATCGAGGCCGTCGTCGGCGACCGCCTCGTCGACCTGGGCGCGCCCAAGCAGCGGGCCCTGCTGGCGCTGCTGGTCAGCAAGGTGGGCAAGCCGGTGGCCGTCGACCTGATCGTCGAGGAACTGTGGACCGGGCACCCGCCGCCCTCGGCGATCCCCTCCCTGCAGGCGTACGTCGCCAACCTGCGCCGCGTGCTGGAGCCCGACCGCGAGCCCCGCACCGCGCCGACGGTGCTGCGCACCTACGGGCGCGGCTATCTGCTCGACAGCCGGGTCGTCGAGGTCGACGTGCAGCGGTTCAGCGAACGCGCCGTCGCCGGCTGGCAGGCCCTGGACGCGGACGACCCGCGGTTCGCCGTCCACGAGTTCGAGGTGGCGCTCGCCCAGTGGCGCGGCCCCGCCTACGCCGAGGTGGCCGACGCCGCCGGCGTCCGCCCGGACGTGGCCCGTCTGGAAGAGCTGCGGCTGTCGGTGGTCGAGGGCCGCTGTGCGGCCCTGCTCGCGGTCGGCGCCCACGAGATCGCGGTGGCCGAACTCGAGGCCTTCGTCCAGGACCACCCCTTGCGCGAGTACGGCTGCGAACTGCTGAGCCTGGCCCTGTACCGGGCAGGCCGGCAGGCCGACGCGCTGGCACTGCTGCGCACCAACCAGCGCCGGCTGGCGGACGAGCTGGGCATCGACCCGCGGCCGGCACTGCAAGTGCTGGAGCAACTGATACTCAACCAGTCGCCGTCCCTGGACTGGCCGCCGCCCCAGGGACCGGCCGTGACCTCACCCTGGCGCCCGCCGGCCGTCCCGAACCCCCGCGGCCAGCACCGGTCCGGCCGCCGCCCGCTGCCGCACCACGCGGCCCTGCCCGGCGGCGAGTTCCTGCGCTCACCCCTGCCGGCGGAACTGTAGTCCGCGGGCGGTTCCCCCCGGCCCGGGCACGAGCGGCCCGCCCCCGGCGTCGCTACTGCGGGCGGTTGGGCGCGATCCCGGCCAGGGGCGAGGAGTCCTCGTAGCGGACCTCGTAGACCCGCTCGGCGAACTTCCACCCGTCACCGGTGCGCTGGTAACGGTCGTGATAGATGGCGTAGTTGATGCCGCCGCGGCCGTCGAAGGCCCGCCCCACCTCCGACATGTACGCGCGGCCGGTCGCGGTGTCCCCGTCGAGCCGGATCACGCCCGGATGGGTGTTCTGCACAAGGAAGTCCACGATCTCGGGCACCCGCCTGCCCCAGGCACGGATCGCCTCCGGGCCCTCGAGCTCGACGGGAATGTTCGGCATCCGCAGCGCGCCGTCCGGCGTGAACAACCGGGCCGCCCGGGCGTAGTCGCGCATCATCACCGCATCGGTGAACTCACCGCGCAGCGCCTCGATCTCGACGCGATCCACGATGTCCTGGAAGTCACTCATCGCTGTGCTCCTGCCTGCTGAATGGTGTGTTCCGCTCACCGATACGACAGCCCGGCCCAGCCGAACGTGACACGGTCCCGCCCGGTCCACCCGTCCGGCCGACACACCGCACACCCGTACGGCGCAAGCCGCCAAGCCGACGCCAACCGGGGCCATAGTGCGGGCCAACCACCGCAGCCGATGCTGGAGACCGCAGCCTCGGCCGAGGCGCCTCGTCATGGCGGCGCCGACCGTCGTGTCCGGGCCGGCACACAAGCCGTGCCCGGGACGACACCTCGGCCGAACCGTTTCCGCGGCCCGCCCGTCGGCGACCAGGGTCGTCCCCGATCGTCCGACATCCTGCATGCGGGCCCCCACATGGAAGGCCGAAAATGGAGGAGACCGAGGTTCCGGTCCTGATCGTGGGTGGGGGCGGCTGCGGCCTGTCCGCCTCCGTCTTCCTGTCGGACCACGGTGTGCAACACCTGCTCGTCGAACGGCACGCGGACACGTCGATCCTTCCGAAAGCGCACTACATCAACCAGCGCACCATGGAGATCTTCCGCCAGCACGGTCTCTACGACACCGTCGTCGAACGCGCCTCCTCCACCGACCGGTTCGGCCGGGTGCGCTGGCAGACCACGCTCACCGGCGACGGCCCCCTGGACCGGCGGGTGATCCACGAGATGGACGCCTTCGGCGGCGGCGCGCTGACCGACGTCTACGCCGCCGACGGCCCCGTACTGCCCTACAAGCTGCCGCAGCTCAGGCTGGAGCCGATCCTGCGCCGTACCGCCGAGGAACGCAATCCCGGCCGGGTGCTGTTCTCCCACGAACTGGTCTCCTTCGCCGATCAGGGCGACCGGGTCGTCGCCGAGATCCGCGACCTGAACAGCGGCGAGGTCACACGGGTCGTCGCACGGTACGTCATCGCCGCCGACGGCGGCCGCACCCTCGGCCCCCGACTCGGCGTGCAGATGCAGGGCACGGTGAAGATGGCCGAGGTCTCCACCGCCTACTTCTCCGCAGACCTGTCGCAGTGGTGGCACGAGGGCACCTTGATGACCTGGTTCCTCAACCCCGACCGCCCCGACCGCAACTTCACCCTGCTGGAGATGGGGCCGAACTGGGGCAGGCAGTGCGAGGAGTGGGGCCTGACCTCCTTCGTCCTGGGCGACGCGGACCGCTCCGACGACGCGGCGGTCGCCGCCCGCATCCGCGAGGTGCTGGGCATCCCCGACCTCGACCTGACGGTGCACAAGCTGTCGCGGTGGACGGTCGAAGGAGTCCTCGCCGACCGCTACCGGGCCGGCCGCGTCCTCATCGTCGGCGACGCCGCCCACCGCCAGCCGCCCACCACCGGACTCGGCCTCAACGGCGGCATCCAGGACGTGCACAACCTCGCCTGGAAGCTGGCCGCCGTGCTCTCCGGCCGCGCCGACGACGGCCTGCTGGACACCTACGAGAGCGAGCGGCGACCGGTCGGCAGCCGCAACGTCGACTGGGGCCTGGCCGCCTGGTTCCACCACCGCGTCATGACGGAAGCCGCCCTCGGCCTCGGCCCGCACGTCCCGCCCGAGCGCCGCTCGACCGCGTTCGCCGACTACTTCGAGCCGTCCGAGGCCGGAGAGGTCAGGCGGGCCAGGGCGGCGGAGCTCTTCGGCACCCACCGCGCCGAATGCCAGGCGCACGAGCTGGAGATCGGCTTCGCCTACCAGGACGGCGCCCTCGTCCCCGACGGGTCCGAGCCGCCGCCCCGCTCGCCCATGGGCACCCACTACCACCCCACCACCCGCCCCGGACACCGGCTGCCGCACGCCTGGATCGAGCGCGACGGGCAGCGCCTGTCCACGCACGACCTGGTCGGCGCCTCGAACGGCTTCGCCCTCCTCACCGGCCCCACGGGCACCCGCTGGGCCGAGGCGGCCGAGCAGATCGCCGAGAAGTTCTCGGTACCCGTCACCGTGGCCCGCATCGGAGCCGGCGCGCAGTACGCCGACGACGGCTGGGCGCACGTACGGGAGATCGCCGACGACGGCGCTGTCCTGGTCCGCCCCGACAACCACGTGGCCTGGCGCTCCATGGGCGCCGCCGAGCACCCGGCGGCCGTGCTGACACAGGTGTTTTCCCAGCTCATGGGCCACGGAACCGCTGACAGGACCTAGGCCGACAGGGCCCGGGCCCCCGGATGTGACAGCGGCTCGTCACATCCGGCCGCCGGGACCTGTCATATCGGCGAAGCCTTGAGTCCGACCCCCATACACACGAGGAGACAGATCATGTCCACAACCAGTGCCGTGCCTACGGCAAGGGACTCACGGCGGTGGATGGTTCTCGCCGTCATCTGCGTCGCCTACCTCATGCTCACCCTCGACGTCACGGTGATGAACCTGGCCCTGCCGTCGGCGCAGGACGCCCTCGACTTCTCGGACGCGGACAAGCAGTGGGTCGTGACCGCGTACGCCCTCGCCTACGGCAGCCTGCTGCTGATCGGCGGCAAGCTGGCCGACCTCATCGGCCGCCGGGAGACATTCCTGATCGGCCTGGTCGGCTTCGCGATCGCCTCCGCGGTCGGCGGTGCCGCCAACAGCTTCACCATGCTGGTGACCGCACGCGCGGCGCAGGGCGTCTTCGCCGCGCTGCTGGCGCCCACCACCCTGTCGATGCTGGCCACCACGTTCACCGACCCCAAGGAGCGCGGCAAGGCATTCGGCGCCTTCAGCGCGGTCGCGGCCAGCGGCGGCGCTCTGGGCCTGCTGATCGGCGGCGCGCTGACCTCCGGCCTGAACTGGCGCTGGTGCATGTACGTCAACCTGTTCTTCGCCGCGTTCTCGCTGATCGTCGGCGGCCGTCTGCTGCCCCGCCAGCCCCGCGTGAAGTCCCGTCTGGACGTCCCCGGCGTGCTCCTGGTCTCCGGCGGCCTGTTCTGCCTGGTCTACGGCTTCTCCAACGCGGCCACGCACTCCTGGGACACCCCCTCGACCTGGGGCTTCCTCGCGGCCGGCGCCGTGATGCTGGTCCTGTTCGCCGCCTGGCAGACCCGCGCTCCGCAGCCGCTGCTGCCCCCGCGGGTCGTCACCGACCGCAACCGCGGCGGCGCCTACATCACCTCGCTGATCATCGGCATCGGCATGTTCGGTGTGCTGCTCTTCCTCATCTACTACCTGCAGACCGACCTCGGCTACTCGGCGATCAAGTCGGGTCTCGCCCTGCTGCCGATGATGGTCGTCACGGGCGTGGCGAGCAACGTGGGCAACATCCGGCTGATGCCGAAGGTCGGCCCGCGGCCGCTGATCACTTCCGGCATGCTGGTCAACGCGGGCGCCATGGTCTGGCTGACCCGGATCGGCCCGGACTCCGGCTACGCCTCGGCGATCCTCGGCCCGCTCATGCTCCTCGGGCTCGGCATGGGCCTGATCTACGCCGCCGCCCTGAACACCGGCACCTCCGGCGTGGCCCCGCAGGACGCGGGCGTCGCCTCGGCGACCATCAGCGCCGGTTCACAGCTCGGTGGCGCCATCGGCATCGCGCTGCTCAACACGATCGCGGCCAGCGCGGCCACCGACTACCTCTCCGGCCACGCCCAGGGCAAGCCGGGCCCGGAGCTGTTCCAGCTGGCCGCGATCCACGGCTACGTCCAGGTCTTCTGGTGGTGCGCCGCCATCTTCGCGGCCGGCGCCGTCGTCGCCGCCGCGCTGCTGCGCAGTGGTCCGCTCCCGACGCCCACCTTCGGCGCCAAGCCGGTCGCCGAGCCGGAGAAGGCGATGTCCTGACACAGTCGCCGGACAGCAGAGATGAGGGCCGGGTCACCCGGCCCTCATCTCTGCTGTCCGGCCCACCGGTTCGCGGGAGAGGACCGGCGCCCTGCACGGCCGCCCCCCGCCCCGGCCGCAGACACTCCCGCCCCGGCCGGCGCCGGTGAGGCCCTCCCGCCGGACGCGTGGCCGGGCCGTACGGCTACGGGCGGCGCCGCCGAGGACGCCCTCACCCACGAACGGCCGCCGCCGACCGGGGCGGACCTCAAGGGTGAGGCGGACCGGACACAGCTGTGGCCGCGGCCCTGTGGCCGCGGCCCTGTGGCCGCGGCCCGTCACATACCGCGGACGGCGGCCGACCGGCCCGGCCACAGAAATCGTGACCGGGCCGATCGGCCGCCGTCCGCGCGGTCCGCCGCACCACGTACGCCGACGGCCTCGTGCCGGCCGCCGGCGCCCGCCCACTCGCTCAGGTCGCCGGCGCGGCGGTGCTCTTGCTGACACGGAAGTTCGCCATCATGCCCATCGAGGCGTGGTCGAACATGTGGCAGTGGTACACGTAGGTGCCCTCGTAGCCCGTGAAGGTCGCCTGAAGTTTGACCGTCTCCCCGGGCAGGAGGGGCACGGTGTCCTTCAGCCCGCTCTCCGGTCCGGAGGTGACGGGCTTGCCGTTGCGCTCCAGGACGCGGAACTGCACGAGATGGATGTGGAAGTTGTGCGGGGTGTAGAGGTTGGCGTTGCGCACGGTCCAGATCTCCGTGGCCCCGTACTTGATCTCGGTGTCGATCCGGTCCATGTCGTACGACTTGCCGTTGATGAACGCGTCCATGGTCGCGCCGGTCTCGTCCATGCTCAGTACGAAGTCGCGGCTGACCGTGGCGCTGCCCGCGGCGGGCAGCGTGCGCAGCGTCGACGGCACGCTGCTGGTGTCCCGGACGGCCCCGGTGACCCGGAACTGCAGCACCCTGCCGACCTGGTCGACGGGGTCGCCGGGCAGCAGCCCGCCGGTGTTGGTGAGGATCAGCCTGGTGCCGGCGGCGTACCGGGAGAAGTCGACGACGATGTCGGCGCGCTCGCCGGGGGAGAGGGACACCGACGTCACGTCGAGCGGCTTCTCCAGCAGCCCGCCGTCGGAACCGATCTGCTGGAAGGCCGAGCCGTCGGACAACTGCAGCGTGAAGAACCGCAGGTTGGCCGTGTTGAACAGCCGGAAGCGGTACTTGCGGGCGGCGACCTCGAAGTACGGCCAGGCCTTGCCGTTGGCCAGCAGCACCTGGCGCTTCATGAAGTCACCCATGGTGTACACGAGTTGACCGCTGTCGTCGAAGCGCGCGTCCCGCAGCGCGATCGGCACGTCGTACGCCCCGGAGGGAAGGTTCAGGTTCCGCTCCACGTCGTCGGTGAGCAGATAGAGGCCGGTCAGCCCGCGGTAGACGGTCTCCGACTCCTGGTGGTGGGTGTGGTCGTGGAACCACAGGTTCGCGTGCGGCTGGCTGTTGGGGTACGTGTAGATCTTCGACCCGCCGCCCGGCGTGATGAGGTCCATGGGGGAGCCGTCACTGCTCTGGGGCACGTGGCCGCCGTGCAGATGGATCGAGGTGGGCACGCTCAGCTGGTTGGTCTGCCTGACCACGACGCGTCGCCCGGAGACCGCCTTGATGACGGGACCGGGGAAGCTTCCGTTGAACGTACGGACCCGGGTCAGCCGCCCCGGCAGGATCTCCGCGTCCGCCTCCTGCAGGGTCATGTCGTAGTAGCTGGTCAGGCCCAGGTCGCACACCGGCTGCACGACCCCGGGCACCGGCATCGCCTGCTGGAACTGCGGAACGGTGCTCGGGTCCAGGTCGGTGGCCTGTGCGGGACCGGCCACGGCGGGCACCAGCAGGCCCGCACCGCCGAGGGCGCCGGTCAGTGCTGCCCCCGCCTTCAGGACGGTTCTGCGCTGGATCATGTCCCCTCCCCGTGGGGTGTTGCGTGTGATGGAAGAGCAAAGACCTGGCAGAGGATGCATCGCTGCACTGTGGGGACTCTGGAGCCCTGCTGGAGCAGCGGAGGCGGCAGATGCGCGGCCGGCTGCCGTGCGGCCGTGGGGGCCGCGGGCCGCATCGGGCACCTGCGCGTGCGGCACGGGCAGGTGTGCCGCCTCGAGGCGCGCCGCCGTCGGCAGCGCTCGTCATCTTGCGCGGGGACGGCCCCTTGCCGCGCAGGACCGTCATCGTCGCCCCTGCCGCCGAGCAGTTGCCGCCCGGCCGCGAGCGGACCGCGAGGTTGCCCTCGCGAACACGGGGGCGAGCACCGGCTCCAGCGGCGTCTTCCCGGTCCTGCCGTCACGGCCGACGCGGGGGAGGGACGCCGCACTCGGCCGCCGGTCCGGCCGGTGGCCGGCACTTCGGCGCCCGCACCAGCCGGGCCGGCACGCGGCCGGCACGCGGCGGAGGCGGCGCGACGCGTCGCGGGCCGGGCCGGAAGTGACCGGCCCGGCCCGCGAACGAGACGACTGGACAGGCTCAGCCGATCTTGACGATCTGTCCGTCGCCGGTGGCTCCGATGTCCGTGGAGGTGGTGCAGGCCGGCGCGTCCGTGCAGGCCGGCCACATCATGGTCTTGTTCGCCACGTAGATGGAGCCGTCGGGGCCCGCCGCGAAGCCCGTGGGCGCGAACAGCTTTCCGTCCGCCAGGACGGTACGGGAGTTGTTGCGGTGGTTGATCTGGATGACGTTGCCGATGGGGTCGCCGGTCGGCAGGAACCCGGTGGTGTCGAACTGGGTCACGTAGAAGTCACCGTTGGCACCGAAGCCGCAGCCGCTGATGGCGCTGAAGCCGCTCTGCCAGACCTTCAGCTTGCCGGTCTTGGGCGAGTACCGGTACACGTTGGCCGCGGTGGCCGAGTTGCCGTGCCCGGTGATCTCGCCGATGTACACCCCGCCGTCGGGGCCCACGTCGACGCAGGTCGGCACGGCGTCCGAGCCGGCCGGCGTCTTGGGGACGAAGGCGAGCACCTTGACGCGGCCGTGACGGTCGACCGAACTCAGCGTGTTCGCCCCGGCGTCCACCAGGTAGAACCCGCCACCCGGCTTCGTCGTCAGCGCGTAGGGGTTGGACGCGGGATAGGTGTCGGACAGGTCCGGGTGGGCCGCGGTCCACTGCCAGTTGACCGTGCCGGGGTTCGCTATCACCTTGCGCCGCCCGCCGGTGATGTCCATCACCGACCCGTACTGCTTGCTCAGCACCGCGGACAGGTCCGCGGGCAGACTGGACGGGACCTGCTCCGGCGACCCGGCCTGAAGCGTGTACACGTGGCCGTTGGGGCCGACGGCCAGGCCGTTGGGGCCGATCGTCTCTTCCTGGTTGAACGCCGTCGGCAGTCCTTCGGTGATCCGCACCGGCGCGCCGGACGAGACGTCCGCGACCGACCCGGTGAGGCCGTAGCACCTGGTGGCGAAGCCGGTGCCGCGGCACTCCGTGGGGGTGGCCCCCATCTCGGCGACCAGGAGGTGACCGTCAGATCCCCAGGTCAGGCTCCGCGGTGAGTTCAGCCCGCTGGCCACCACGGTGACCGGTGCGTCGCTGGTGAGATGGCTGGTCGGACGGGGCGATTGCGTGACGGCCTCGGCCGCCTGTCCCGATGGTCCGGCTCCCACGCCGACGAGCGCTGCCGCTGCCGCCACACCGGCGGCCAGTGTCCTGCTCGTTTTGAGACGCCACATCTTGGCCTCTTCCCTCCGGTTCGAGTGAAACCACGACTTGATGACTGGTATTCACACAGGACGCACCGGGACCGACTCGCACTGCTGCGGTATGACCGCCCCCTTGCATCTTGTTCTGGCGCCTCAGCATCGATCACATGACTTGTTTGTGACTGTCGACCGGGTTGGCGCCGACTTGGCGGCGCGTGCCGGCGCCGAACCGGACGGCAGGCCGGGTGGCAGGCCGGGAGCTGGAAGAGCCGGTAGGAGGGCCGACGTCCAACTGCCGATGGCTCACGTACGGTTCCCCCTCCCGGGAGCTGTCCCGCCCCGGAGGGTGCCCGTATCGGTGCGATGTGGCCGGATCTGTTCCGCGGCTTGGCTTCGGCTTGTGACGGCGTCCAGCCGCCGAGGCGCGGACGGACTTTCTCGGTACGGTCGTCGGCGGTCACATCTGTGCGCCACGGCCTGTCATGAGGGTGAGGCTGCGGATCGGCGCGACCGGCGCGGCACAGAACCAACAGACACGGCGGACGAGGCCGGATGCGAGAACTCCGGTCCGCCGACACGGGATCAGGAGAGACCATGGGCGACAGGCTCGACATGTCGTTGATGTACGCGATGCACAACGCGCTGCGGCGCGAGCTGGACATCATGGCCACGATCACGGCGCGCGTCGACGACGACCCGCGGCGGGTCCTCACCGGCGCCGCCGGCTGGGACATATTCAAGAAGGCCCTGCACATCCACCACACCGCCGAGGACGAAGCGCTGTGGCCGGTGCTGCGCCAGGCGGCGGCCGGCCGCGCCGACGACCTGGCCCTGCTGGACGCGATGGACGCCGAACACGCTGCCATCGACCCGCTCGTCGAGACCATCGACGCCGCGCTGGCCGACCCGGAGGGCGGGCCCGAACGCCTCGCGATCGCCGTTGACAGCCTGGCCGTCAACCTGACCGGACACCTCAAGCACGAGGAGGACCAGGCACTGCCGCTGATCCAGGACCTTCTGACGCTGGAGCAGTGGCAGCACTACGGCCGGATCCACGGCGCCAAGACCGGGCCGGACGGCCCCTTGCTGACCCCCTGGGTCCTCGACGGCGCCGACGAGGACACCGTCAACACCATGCTCGCCGTACTGCCCGAACCCGTACGCGCCGCCTACCGCAACGAATGGCAGCCCGCCTACGCCGCGCTCGACAGGTGGAACAGCAAGGGCTGATCTTGTCCTTCGGCCCCGGCCGGCGAGCCTGTGAAGCCGGTGCCGGGGCGGTTGCCGGGTCCGATCCCGAGGAACACCCGCGGCAGGACGATGGCGGTGTGCGCGTATTCGGCCGTTGCCCGAAGCGCGCGCGCCGCCCGTCGCCGTCCCCGGCGGGCCGGGGCCCACACCGATGCCGATGCGGCGGGCCGGGCTTGGCACGACGCCGGCGAAGAGGACGTCGCCGGGTTCAAGTTTGTCAGCGGGCGATGGAGATCGCGAAGGGTGTGAATCCGGTGGAACGGATGACGTGAGGTACGAACAGGATCGCGGCCTCTGTGGCGCGGGCGGTCTGGATCCCGCCGAGGTCGGTGATCCATTCCTTTTGCCAGCCGAGGTCGGTGAGCAGTTCGCGGACGCTCTGCTTGGCCTGCGCGTCCTCGCCGGAGAGGAACACGGTCGGTGTCTGGGCGAGCGTGTCCGGCGAGGTCATCACCGGGAAGAGCATGGTGTTGAGTGTCTTGACGACACGCGTTTCGGGGAGCGCCTTCTGGAGCTGTTCGGCCAGGCTCGAGCCGGGGTAGATCAGATCGGCGGGCAGTCCGTCCGGTCCGTCGGTGGTGGCGTTGGAGACGTCGACGAGGATCTTGTCCCGGAGTTCTTCGCGCAGAGCGGCGAGCCGGTCCAGCGAGCCGGCGCCCGGGGTGGCGTTGATGACGATCCGGGCAGTCCGGGCGGCGTCGGCGGCGGCGCCCGGCGTGCGGTCCGCCACTGTCACTTCGTGTCCTGCCCGGGCGAGGGCTGCGGCCAGGTTGCCGCCGACGCGGCCGTTTCCGAGAACTGCGATCTTGGTCATGATGATCTGGTCCTTCCGTGGGCGTGCGGTTTGTAGTGCGCGGTCAGCGCGAGAGCGTGGACACGGCCTCGGCGTGGACGCCCGGCGCGGCGGCCACAAAGCTCTGGCTCTGGGGGGTCCAGGGGCGGCCCTCGGCGTCGGAGATCCGTCCGCCGGCCTCGGTGACGAGCAGCGCTCCGGGAAGCAGGTCCGCGCGGGCGCCGGCGAACTGCCAGAAGGCGTCGATCCGGCCGGCGGCCACGTTCAGCAGGTGCAGGGTCGCGGGCACGGCGACGCGGACGACGAGCGCGTCGAAGAGCATCGCGGTGATCGAGGAGCCGACCCGCCGCACGACCTTTTCGTCCTCGTCCGGCCGGGCCTGGCTGGTGGCCACGATGCTCAGGCCGAGGTCGGCGGTCTGGGAGACGTGCAGCGGCCGGCCGTCGAGGTGGGCGCCCGCGCCGGTGAGCGCGGTGTAGGTCTCGCCGGTCAACGGCAGGTGCACTGCGGTGAGCACCGGCTGGTTCTCCCGCACGAGGGTGGCGGTCACCGCCCACTCCGGCAGGGCGTGCAGGTGGTTGACGTTGCCCTCGGCCGGATCCACGACCCACCACTCGCCGGCCGGCAGCGCCCCGCCGTCCAGTTCGTCCTCCACCCAGCCGGCCTGCGGACGCAGGCTCGACAGACGGGGACGCAGGATGTCGAGAGCCGCGTCGTCGTTGACGGCCAGCGCGCGCATCAGCTCTTCGCGGCTCTGGTAGCGGACCACCTCGCCGAAGCGCTCGCGCAGCGCCGAACCCGCCTCACGCACGGCGATCGCGGTCTGGGCGAGCAGGTCGGCGTCGGAGGCGGCGACGTCGGTGGTCCGGAGCGTTTCGGACATGGCGGTATTCCCGTCTGAGGAGGGGTGCTGAGGCCGGTCGAGGGCCGAACTGCGCGTTACTTCTTGCGCTTTCGCCTCAACGGTAGGCAGCCCGGCGATTAACTTCAAATGCATGTCAGGAACGGCTAGGATTACTCACATGCAATTGGATTTGAACCTGCTCGCCGCGCTCGACGCGCTGCTGGAGGAGGGCAGTGTGGCCGGGGCGGCGGCGCGCCTGCACGTCACCGCCCCCGCGATGAGCCGGAGTCTGGGCCGGATCCGGCGCACGACCGGGGATCAGATCCTCGTGCGCACCGGCCGCACGATGACCCCGACGCCGTATGCGATCGCCGTCCGGGAACAGGTGCACGAGCTGCTGCACCAGGTCCAGGGGGTGCTGGCACCGAGCCGTGAACTCGATCTGGCCACGCTCGAGCGCACGTTCACACTCCGCTGGCACGATTCCCTCGTCGCCTTGAGCGGCCCCGCACTGCTCGCGGCCGTGCGCGGACAGGCGCCGGGCGTGCGACTGCGCTTCGTCGCGGAATCGAGCATCGACACCCCCGAATTGCGGCGCGGCGAGGTCGACCTGGAGGCGAACTCCAAGCGCCCGAGCGCACCGGACATCCGTGCCGAGAACGTGGGCGAGACCCGCCTCGTCGTCGTCGCGAGGCAGGGACACCCCCTCACCCGCGTCAGGACCCTCACCGCACAGCAGTACGCCGACGCTGAACACGTCACCGTCTCGCGACGTGGAAACCTCACCAACGCCATCGACGACGCCCTCGCCCGGCTCGGCCTCACCCGCCGTGTGGTGGCGACCGCGCCCACGGAAGGGGCCGCTCTGGAGTTCGCGCGCGGCTCCGACATCCTGATCAGCGTTCCCGAAGCCACCACGCGGTCAGCGGTCGCCGACTTCGGCCTGGTCGTGCTCCCCCTCCCGCTCGAACTGCCGTCGGCACCGGTATACCTGTCATGGCATCAGCGCTACGACACCGATCACGCCCACGCCTGGCTGCGCGCACTGGCGCGAACCGCGCTGGCCCTGTGAGGAGCGTCGTAGTCGGCGCCGTGGCTGCGTCACCCACGTCCACGGTCCCCGCGACCACCACGGCGATCTGCTGGAACGTCAGCAGCGGCTTGTCCGCTGAACCGTGATCGATTAACGCCGGAAGCACCCACTCGGGATAGGCGACAGAAGTGGAGGACGTTTCGATCCGGAGCGCACCCGGCAGTGGAGGGGAAGACGGCGTCGGCGCCCTCCTGGCCGCCCCGGCGCGTCACCGGTCCACGGGAGCCCCCGCGGCCCGGCCCTCACCGGCCGCACCGGCGCGCACCCGTCCGCGCTCGATCGTCACGACCTGGTCGGCGCCGGTGAGGCCCTCCCGTTCATGCGTGACCAGAAGGGTCGTACGGTTGCGGGTGGCGTCGAGGATGTCGGCGAGCACGTCAGCCGCGGCGTCCGGGTCGAGTCCCTCGGTCGGTTCGTCCAGGACGAGGACAGGCGGATCGGCGAGCAGCGCGCGGGCCAGCAGCAGCCGGGTCCGCTGCCCGCCGGAGGGCTCCGTGCCGTCGGGCCCGAGGCAGGTGTCGAATCCGTCGGGCAGCGACTCGATCCACTCCAGGATCCGCGCCCGGCGCGCCGCGTCGCGCAGCTCGGTGTCGCCGGCGTCCGGCCGGGCGAGCAGCAGGTTGGCGCGGATGGTGGCGTGGAAGACGTGGGCGTCCTGGGTCATCCCGGTGATCACCCGCCGCACCTCATGGCCGGCGCAGTCCCGCAGCTCGCGGCCGGCGACTTCGATGCTGCCGCCCTCGTAGTCCACGAACCGCATGAGCGCCGAGATCAGCGTCGACTTCCCCGAGCCGCTCGCGCCGAGCAGCACGGTGCGCTGTCCGGCCGGCAGATGCAGACTCAGACCGTCCAACGCCGGTGCGTCACACGTCCGGTGGCGCACCGTCAGATCGCGGATGTGCACGCCGACCGGGCCGTCCACGACGAGCGCCACCGCGGCGGCCGGCTCGACGACCGGCGCCGGCGTGTCGAAGAGGTCGGCCAGCCGCCCTGCCCGGGCACGCACTTCGGCGAGCCGGAACGCGGCCGCCGGCAGCGGCGCGAGCGCCTCGAAGGCCACCAGGGAGAGCACCGCGAGCACCGTCAGATGGACGGCGGGCAGTTCTCCGTCGGCATGGGAGCCCAGCGCACTCCACACCACGGCCACCAGAGCCGCCCCCTGGAACAGCATCAGCACGGCGGACGCCAGCGACGTGGTCAGCGCACGCCGCCGCTCCAGACGGGCGATCCGCGCGGCGGCCAGCCGGGCCCGCGCGGCGGCCCGCCCCTGGGCGCCGTAAGCGGCGAGGTCCGCCGCCCCCTCGCTCAAGTCCACCACGTGCGCGGCGAGTTCGGCCCGCAGTGCCGCCTGCGCCCGCCCCGTGCGCCGGGCCACGGCGAGCACCGTCGTCGGCACGAGCAGGACGGCCACGAACAACAGCACCCCGAGCACAAGACCCGCCTCGGGCAGCAGCATCGAGGCCGTCGCGGTCGCGGCGACACACACCGCGGCGGCGGCCGCGGTCGGCAGCAGGATCCGCAGCAGCAGATCCTGCGCGGCATCCACGTCGTCGACGAGCCGGGTCAGCAGATCACCGCTGCGGAAAGCGGGCGTCCCCGCCGGCGCGAGCGGCACCAGCGCCTCGTACACCCTGGTGCGGAACCCCGCGACGGCCCGCAGCACACCGTCGTGCCCGAGCAGCCGGTCACCGTAACGCAGGGCCCCGCGCCCCAGGGCCAGGGCGCGCACGGCCACGATCGCAAGGCTCACCGAGGCGAGCGGCGGCTGCTGCGCGGCCCGTGTGATCAGCCAGGACGCGGTCGCCATGAGGGCGGCCGCCGCCAGTTCACTGCCGGCCGCGGCGAGCCCCGCCGTCAGCAGCCTGCGCCAGTAGGGCAGAAGGTGACGCACCAGGCGCACCGTCGGCCAGGACCCGCCCGACGGCCGGACGGGGGGTACGACCGCCGGACGGGAGTCTGTGCGGCGCGCGGCCGCCGAGTACAACGAGGTCATGAGGTCAAAGCCCCTTCTGGGGGAAGGAGTCGCGGTGCACGCAGGGAAGAGTTCGCCCTCGTCTGCGGACGTCCGTCCGCCGCCGCCTGCGTGCGCTCGGACCCCACCGTTGCCGGGCGCGGGTCCGCCACCGTTTCCAGCCGCCCGCCCCGCACCGTGACGACGCGGTCGGCGTACGGGAGCAGGCTCGTGCGATGCGCCACCACGATCGCGGTACGTCCGCGCATCAGCCGCACCGTGGCACGGGTGACGGCGGCCTCGCTCTCCGGGTCGAGATGCGCGGTCGGCTCGTCCAGCAGCAGCACGGGCGCGTCCTTGAGGAAGGCCCGGGCGAGGGCGAGGCGCTGCCGCTGCCCCGCGGACAGCCCCGCACCGTGCTCGCCGAGCAAGGTGTCGTAGCCCTGGGGAAGGGCCTCGACGAAGTGGTCGGCGTAGGCGTCGCGGGCCGCCTGGCGCACCTCGGCATCGCTCGCGTCGGGCCGCCCGAGCCGGATGTTGTCCGCCACGGAAGCGGCGAACAGGTGCGGGCGCTGCGGCACCCACGCCAGCCGCGCCCGCCAGTCGTCGGCGTCGAGGCCCGCCAGGTCGGTGCCCCCGACCGTGACCCGGCCGGCCGAGGGCTCGACGAACCCCAGCAGCAGCGCCAGCAGCGTGGACTTGCCCGCCCCGCTGGGTCCGACCAGGGCGATGTGCTCACCGGGCTGGACCTGCAACGACACACCGTCCAGGGCGGGCACGGCCCGGCCCGGGTAGGTGACGCACACATCGTGCAGGGACACCGGCACGGTACGGACATCGGGCGACGCGGGCCGCTCACCGGCGCCCCCGGCCCCGCCCTCGCCCTCGCCCTCGTCGAGGATCGTGAAGACCTGCTCCGCCACCGTGACGCCCTCCGAACTCTCGTGGAAGGCGGCCCCCATCGCCCGCAGCGGCAGATACGCCTCCGGCGTCAGAAACAGCACGACCAGGGCCGTACGCAGATCCAGCGAACCCCCCAGCAGCCGCAGCCCGACGGGCACGGCGACCAGCGCCACCGACAGCGTCGCGACCGTCTCCAGCACGAACGACGACAAGAACGCCACCCGCAGGGTCCGCATCGTGGCCCGGCGATGGGCATCGGCCATCTCCCCGACCCGCCGCGCCTGGTAGTCCTCGCGGCCGAACGCCCGCAGCGTCGGCAGCCCGGCCACCACATCCAGGAAGTGCCCGCCCAGCCGCGCCAGCAGCCGCCACTGCCGGGCGGTGCGCCGCGCGGTGTGCATACCGACCAGCGCCCCGAACACCGGGATCAGCGGCAGCGTCACGACGACGATCAGCGCCGACGACCAGTCGGTCACGAACAGCCAGACCACCACCGTGAGGGGGACGACGCCGGCGGCCGCCATGGTGGGCAGCGCCCCGGTGACATACGGATCCAGGGCGTCCAGCCCACGCGTCAGCAAGGTGGCCGTCTCGCCGTGCCGGCGCGCCGCCGGCGTGGACGGCGCGGCGGGGCCGAGCCGGTCCGTGAGCCGGCCGCGCAGCGCGTGCTTGGTGTCGGCCGCGGCCCGCTGCGCGAGGACGTCCCGCGCCCAGCCGAGCAGCGCCCGCAGCGCCACCACGCCGCCCAGCGCGGCCGGCGCCGCGAACGCGACCGGGTGCCCGGCGAAGGCGTCCGCGAGGACCCCGGCCAGCAGCGTCACCTGGACGACGACGAGGACCGCGGCGAGGAACGCCAGGCCCGCCGAACGCCCCACATGGCGTCGCAGCACCGGCAGTTCCCGCATCAGACGGCGTTCGACCGGTTTCATGCGCGATCCCTCCCCTCCTACGGCTGCGGCTGACGGGCGGTTGCTCAGAAGTAGCTGAGATGACGGTGTCCCGTACGTCCCCTGAAGGCCCACCAGCTCCACGCCTGGTACGCCAGGATCGTCGGGACCACCAGCACCCCGAACCCGCTGAGGATCTTCAAGGTGGCGTCGTCGGTGACGGCGTGCCCGATGTCGAGCCCGTGACCGGCCGAGCTGATCAGCAGGTACGGGTAGTGCCCCGCCCCGACCAGCAGCACCGGCAGCGCGGTCGCGCAGCAGGTGGCCACGAACGCCCGCACCTGGTGCCCGCCGGCGAAGGACCACCAGGCGACACCGATCGCCGCCATGATCGCGGCGGCGATCGCGGCCGACGCTGCCCGGTTGGTCATCGAGGCACCCTCGCCGAACACCGTCAGCAGCAGTGCCAGCAGCGCCGCCGCACCGGTCGCGGCCAGCAGCCGCGCCCCCAGCCGCCGTGCCCGGCCGGCCACTTCGGGTTCCGAGCGCAGGGCGACGAAGCCCGCACCGTGCGCCGCGAACAGCAGGATCGTGGTGACACCGCACACCAGCACGAACGGCGTGAACACCTCACCGAACCCGACCCGGAAGCTGCCGTCGGCCCGCCGCGGCACACCGTGCAGCAGCAGGCCCACGACCAGCCCCCAGCACAGGGCCGGCAGCGCGCCACCGAACACGATCAGCGCGTCCCAGACCCGGCGGCCGGACGCCCCCTGGGCCCGGCGGCGCAGCTGCACGGCCGCGTTGCCGAGGACCAGACCGACCAGGATCGCCACGATCAGCGGATACATGGCGGGCAGCAGGGTGCCCTCCAGGTGCGGGAACGCACCGAACATCACTCCCGCGAAGGCGACCAGCCACACCTCGTTGCCGAGGAAGAACGGAGCGATGGCATCGAGCGCGGCGTTGCGGTCCGGGGCCCTGCCGCGCTCCTGCTCCTCGCGGGACCTGCCGAGGAAGGGGTGCAGCATCTGTGCACCGTAGTCATATCCGCCGAGCACGAAGTACCCGGCGAGCAGCAGGCCCAGCAGGGCCAGCCAGGCGGTCTGCAAAGTCATCTCGTCAACTTCCCCTCAGAAAGCCGGGACCGGCTGCTTGTCACCGGCACCGTCCGTGGGACCCTCGAGCCGGTCCTCGGTGAGCGGCTCGGTGGCGCCGAGCTGGGTGGCGTCGGGGCCGCGGACGGCGAAGCGGGTGATCAGGGTCCAGTTCGTCACCGCCAGCCCCAGGAAGACGGCGATGAACACCGTGCAGGACGCGATCAACGAGGCCCTGCTGACGTGGGACAGCGCGTCCTCCACCGTCAGATGGCCGTAGACGAGCCAGGGCTGGCGTCCCACCTCACGCACCACCCAGCCGGCCACCGAGGCGAGGAACGCGAACGGGATCATCGCGGTCATCAGATAGGCCATCGGACGCCACCGCACCAGCCGGTCCTTCCACAGCAGGAACACCGCGATGAAGGTGATGGTGGAGATGGTGTTGCCGATGAGCGTCATCGCGTTCATCGACAGATGGATCCAGCCCTCCGGCGGCACATAGTCACCGGGCCCGAACTGCTCCACGAGCCGGCGCTGCGCCTCGGCGACACCGGAGCCGTCCAGCACGGCGGCCTTCATGGGCTGCGTCCGTTCGATCACCGGACGCTGCAGCTCACCCACGACGACGACGAAGAAGGAAGCGAGCATGGCCACCCACGTCCCCAGACGCAGGGAGGAGCGGAACAGGTCGCTCTCCTTGGTGCCCCGGGCGAAGTGCCAGGCACTGACCCCGGCGACGAAGATGCCGCCCGTCATCAGCGCGGCGAGCGTGATGTGGCCGAGGGCGACCAGCGCCATGTCGTTGGTGAGCAGCGCCCCGAAGTCGGTCAGGTAGGCGACACCGCCCCGGACTTCGTAGCCGACGGGATGCTGCATGAAACCGTTGGCGATCAGGATCCAGAACGCGGAAGCGTACGCGGTGAGGGCCACCAGCCAGATGAGAGCGACATGCACGCCCCGGCGCAGCCGCCCCCAGCCGAAGATCCACATCCCGAGGAACGTGGACTCGGCGAAGAACGCGATCAGCGTCTCGAGCGCCAGCGGCGCCCCGAAGACGTTGCCCGCGAACTTGCTCAGTCCGCTCCAGCTCAACCCGAACTGGAACTCCATGACCAGGCCGGTGACGATACCGACCGCGTAGTTGATGACGTAGAGCTGTCCCCAGAAGCGCGTCATGCGCTCCCGGACAGCCTTCTTGGCGGGATCACGGGTGTACGCGGCCCTGGTGTGCATGAACGCCACGAGAGGGACGAGCCCCATCGTGAGGATCACGAACAGCCAGTGGATGCCGGTGGTGGCCGCGAACTGGAGTCGGGCCAGCTCCGCAGCGCTCATGGATGCGACCTTCCTGGTAGGGCGGCGGGGAGAAGGACAGAAGAGGGGCCCTCGCATCGCGTGTACAGGCACCGGACGTCACCGCCCGTCACCTGTGCGGTGACCTCGATGAGACCGTAGAGAGAAAAGCTCATGCTTTCCAAGACCGGTTTTGCCATGTGACGATGCCTCAAAAGACATAAGTGAAGGTGGCTCGTGGATCTGCTGCAGTTGCGCTACTTCCAGACCGTCGCCCGCTACGAGCACATCAGCCGCGCCGCGGAGGAACTGAGCGTCGCCCAGCCCTCCCTCAGCCGCACCATCGCGCGCCTGGAGGCCGAGCTCGGCTCCACGCTGTTCGAGCGCCAGGGCCGCGGCATCAAGCTCAACGAGTACGGATCGCTGTTCCTGCGCCACGTCGACCGCGCCCTCAGCGAACTCGACGACGGCATCCGGGCCGTACGCGAGGCCGGCGAACTCGGCCTCGGCCGGGTCAGCATCGCCTGCGAGACGCTCCTGACCATCACCACGGTCCTCGGCAGCTTCCGCGCCACCCAGCCCTACGCCGACGTGCGGCTCTTCCAGTCGAACGCGGAGGAGATGCAACGCCAACTGCGCGTCGGAGAGGTCGACTTCTGCGTCGCCTCCCAGCAGCTGAACGGCACACACCTGGAGTCGCTCGAGCTCACCCGCGAAGAGGTGCTGCTCGCCGTCCCGCGCGGCCACCGGCTGGACGGACGGGAGTCCGTGACGATCCGTGAGATCGCCGACGAGCCCTTCGTCACCACCCGCAAAGGTCACTGGCAACGCACCCTCCTGGAGACGCTGTTCGCGTCCGAGGGCCTCACGCCCCTGCTGTCCTGCGAGGGCGACGAGCCGGGCGCGAGCCAGGTCCTGATCAGCGCCGGTCTCGGCATCGGCCTCATCCCCGCGATGTCCCGCCAGGCCGGCACCGAGACCCGCGTCCCGGTGGCCTGGGTGCACCTGGACGCCCCCGCCTGCCACCGCGTGCTCACCCTCGTCTGGCGCCGCGACGCCTACCTGTCCGAAGCGGCCCTGAGATTACGGGAGTTCATCACCTCGCGCCCCTTCATGACCCACCGCCTGCCGGACCCGAACCGTTCCCGCTCCTAGCCGTCCTCGAGCAGAGCTGGACCTGGCGTGCGGGAAAATCCTCTGCTACGGTCCGTTTTCGCTCACTTTCCCCGGCTCGGGCATCGCGTGTCCCGACGGCCGCCGCGCGGAGTCGAGTGGACGAGGTGTCGCGTCCCCGCCCCGTCTCCAGCGGCACTCCACCCTTTTTCATCGGCCGCTTGACCGACCTTTGAGCACACGTCCACGCATGGTCAAGCGCTCCCCGAGGAGTCCCCCCATGCCCAAGATCACATACATCTCCGCACGCGGCACCGAGCGGACCGTCGACGTCCCCGTCGGCACCAGCGTCATGCGCGGCGCCGTCTTCAACGACGTCGAGGGAATCGTCGCCCAGTGCGGCGGCAACGCCCAGTGCGCGACCTGCCACGTCTACGTCGACGACACCGCCGTCGGCACACTGGACCCCCGCCGGCCCGGCGAGGACCGGTTGCTCGACTACACCGTCTGCCCCCGCCGCCCCACCAGCCGCCTCAGCTGCCAGCTGAAGGTGACCGAAGCGATGGACGGCCTGATCGTCCACACCCCCGAACGGCAGGACTGACGCCCGGTCCCGCACCGCCCGCGGGAGCGCCCCTGACCACCTGGCAGGACACCGGCTCCGGGCGCCAAGCCGGCGCCAACCCACCCTCCAGTCTTAGCCAAGACAGACGACCCATGCTGTGCGCTACGAGCAATAAGCAAAGGTTTCATGTCGACATCTGGGGGATTGATGTCTGGAAAAGCCAACATCCAACGTGTGTACTCAGCCGTGGAAGAAGCGGCCGACCTGTTGGACATAGCCTGCTCACGTGAGCAGATGTGGCCCACCCTGACCGCATTCGAGGATGTCCTCACCGACGGCGCCATCGTCTTCAACATGGTGACCAGCGGCGGCCGCATAGGAGACCTCTCCTTCGACTTCACGCTGCCCCCCAGCGCCGGCGACCCCTACGAACTCGCCCTCGCACACGGCCTGGTCGACGAAACCGACCACCCCGTCCGCGCCCTCTTCTCGGACATCCAGGCGCGCTTCCCCCTCCAGGCGTACGGCGTCGACCACGGAATCACCAGCGGCTTCCACAAGACCTACGCCTTCTTCCCGCTCGGCGACCTGCAGAGCGTGGCAGAGCTCGCCGACATCCCCTCCATGCCCAGCGGCCTGTCCGAGCACGTGACCTCGTTCGCCGCCTACGGCCTGGACGACAAGGTCTCGGCCATCGCGATCGACTACGCGCGCCGCACATGGAACGTGTACTTCAACGGCCTCTCCGCCCCCCACGTACAGCGCACGGCGGTCCTCTCCATGCTCAGCGAGTTCGGCCTCCCCGAGCCGAGCGCGCAACTGCTGGAATTCATCGAGACCTCATCGGCCCTGTACCCCACCTTCGGCTGGGACTCCTCGAAGATCGAACGGATCAGCTTCTCCACGAGGACCACGGACCCGGTGGCACTGCCCGCCCGGATCGAGCCGAAGCTGGAGAAATTCGCGCGGAGCGCCCCGCACGTGTACGAGGGCGAGCGGGTACTGGTCTACGCGGGCGCGCTGTCGCCCAGCGAGGAGTACTACAAACTCGCGACCTACTACCAGATGACCGCCGCGGCACACGACCGCGTCCGCTCCGCGAACTGACACCACGCCGGCCTCCTCGGAGAGCGGCCGCCCGGCCCGGCACCGCACCCCGGTTCTCCGGGCGCCCCCCCGCGGCCCCCCTCGCGGTGCCGGCGGCGCGAGGACGGGCCAGGACGCGGCCGGGCGTGGACCGGGCCCTCGCGCACCGCCGTGCACGAGGGCCCGGGAGCCCACCGCCGGTACCCGTATCCCTCGTCCCGGCGGGTGCTCAGGCGCGGCTCATGACGAACCCGCGCCCTGGGTAATCCGCAGCGGACGCCGAGACGGATTGCCCCTTTCTCCAGTTTCTTCCGGGCAACGCGCCCCACACCGGGCGCACCGGGCACACCAGCCCGGCAGGATAGAGCCGGCGGGGTCGGCAGCCTTGGAGCTCGCCGAGGAACGCGCCCCGGGCGAGCTCGAAGAGAGCGGCCCCGCCTGCGCTACTGCGTGGTGTCGAGCATGTCCCAGATGGGGCGGGGGCGGTTGGCCGGGGAGCCCCGTTCAGAGATCGTCGGGGTCTTCCTCAGTCTGTAAACGGGCCCCGATGTCGGTGGCCCATTCCAGAGCCCACGCCCGCAGGGCGTCGATCTGATCGGGCCGGAGGCCGTAGTCCGAGTAGTCCTGGTCGTCCCACCACTCCGCGCCGGCCAGGCGGTCATGGAGGTCTTCCAGGCTGAAGGCGTACCGCGCGTGGCGGCGGCCCAGGTTCTCGAGGTCGGCCTTGGACCGGTGATGGGAGGCGGCGTGGACGTCGATCAGATCACGCACCGCGCCTCTGTCGGCAAGCGCCCGCACCTTTGTTCCGATCACGTCGTCCAGTGACAGGACCGGGCCGTACTTGCTGGATGCCGGCGGGTTCCAGAGAACCTCTTTCAATACGTCGACCTCGCACTGTTCACCTGTGGCGGGATCGGTGGCGAGGAGTCGGCCGGAGAGCGCTCCGGTTTCGATCTCGTCGACGTGCCAGCCACGCTTGTGAGCCCGTTGCTCACGGTGCGGACGATCTCACTGATCGGTGCGGGGTTCTGGGTGGCTACATCGAGGTCCTGGGAGAGGCGGTCGACCAGGCCGTGAGCCTGGACCGCATACCTGCCTGTGATCACCAGAGGGTAGGGGGTCCCGATGTCGAGGACGTCGGCCAGGAGGCGGCGGTGCAGTTCGGAGAGGTTCACGCGGCAGTGACGGCCTTGTCGGCGGGCAGCTCGGGGAAGCGGTCCTCCCAGGCGTCGCGGAGGGGACGGCTGATCAACGTACGCAGGACCGGCCACTGCGCGATGAGCAGGCCGCGGTTGAGGTAGGTGATCAGGTCCTGACGCTGTCCTTCGGCCAGGACGGTGCGGTAGAGACTCATTCGCGAGCGAGCCTGGGTGAGACCGTACGAGCGGCGCCCGGACCAGGCGACGTGCAAAGGCAGATCCACAGTGCCGGCCGTCGGACCGGCGAGCTCCTCCAATGAGGAGGGGAGCCGCAAAGCGTACTGCTCGCGCAGCAGCTCGAAAGCGCTCGGCGACGAGGAACCGGAAGACACGGACATGCCCCTCAGTATCACCTCTCGGGCATCGCACGGACCACCTAAGGGGGAGAGGGCCACATACTCCGGGGTCCCCGCTCGTCGCCTGGCGCGTGCCGCTCTCGGATCATTTGGTGTTGGTCGAGGCTCGAAGACGATCTCCACGAGCACGGTTCATGAAGCGGATCAGGAAAGCGGATGCCGAGCCGTCAGCCGTGCAGGCAGGATGCCCGCATGTCCACCGAAGTCGACGGGATGATCGAGTGCCGGCCCGGCGCCCGCCTTTGGGGTCCCGACGACGAGGACTCCGTATGGCACGCCGCCATCGACCTCTTCTTGCTCAACAGCGGCAACGCCTACGACGCCCTCGCCTGCCTCTTCGGTATCCGCAACTCCTTCGGCTTCTGCCCTCTAGCCGAAGGCCTGCTCCGGTGTGCGGAGCCGGGACATGGCTGCCGGGGACCAGACCCACTGGGAACGTCTGGAGTGTGATGCGAACACTCGGCGACTCCATGGAGCGCAGAACGTCCGACTTGTCGTCTGGTTCCACTGACTGAACCCGACACATTACGTTCGCGGTACTGATCACACGCTGCCGACCAGCAGCTGGGCAAGGTCGCTTTCCTCACCCCTGCCAGGGGCGATGACCCGTGCCATGGCCGAGGCCGGGATACCCGTATGACAGCGGGCACCCCGCGGCGACGCGGCCGGAACGCCCGGGACCGGGCTCAGGGCGTCAGGACGTCAGAGGTTCAGGCGGTGGCGCCGAGGCGGTGGATGGTGATGGGGACCTTGGTGCGGTTCCCGGTGGCGTCGATGCCGAAGCGCCCGGTGGCGGCGGGGACGGCGCCGTCGGTGAGGGCGTAGAGGTGGTTGAGGACGGCGTACCGGTTGGGGCGGGCGGTGGTGGGGGTGGTGGCGTTGCGGATGGCGGTGACGGCGGTGAGGACGGCGTCGTGGGCCAGGACGGGCCAGTAGCCGCGGGTGGCGTGGGCGGCGGAGAACTTCTGCCCGTGGTGGTCGCCGCCGAACGCGTCGAGGAACTGCTCGTACAGGTTGTGGTCGCTGTTGCCGGGGCCGCGCAGCTGCGCGGCGGTGGGCAGGGAGGCGTACAGCACGGCGATGGGCGCCTCGCCGTCCTGGTTCAGGGCGGCGAGGGTCTTGGGGTCCAGGGCCGCGGTGTCGGATCCGGAGACGACGGTGATGGGCCGGCGGTGACAGCTGCGCCGGCTGAGCGCCTGGAGGAAGTCGGGCAGGTACTTCTCCCGGGCCGCGAAGTACACGGTGTCGACGGGGCGCCCGGTGCTGCACAGGTTCTGGCCGATGGCGTCCAGGATCGACGCCACTCCGCCGCGGGGGTCGAAGATGAAGTCGTCCGCCGCGGGGTCGAGGTGCTTCTTCAGCCCGCCGACGGTGCGGAAGTCCTCGTAGAGGGAGTCGGTGTAGAAGTCGTCGGTGCCGTTGGGGGTCTTGGCGGTGCGCACCAGCGCGGCGGTGCGCGTGTCGCCGTCCAGTTCTTTGCCGAGCGCCCCCAGCTGGGCGGCGTTGGTCAGGGTGACGCGGACCAGCCCGTTGATGCGTCTCGGCGCGTTCTTCGCACTGTCGATGATGCCGGTGGTGTCGAAGCCGTCGGCGGTGATGAGGTCGGCGACCATGGGAATGTCCTTCCCGCCGAGCGTGCGGGCGGCGTCGACGGACTCCTGCTGGCTCAGCCCCATCCCGGTGACGGCGACCAGGTTGTCGGCCTCGGCCAGCCCGGTCAGCGTGTCGACGGCCCCTTTCCAGTGCAGTTCGCCGCTGCCCATGTTGGCCAGCACCAGACGGATCTTCAGCGGGCCGTCGTCGGCGTTGGCCCGTTCGACGGCCGTGTAGGCGCCCTCGACCTCCCCGACGAACTGGTCGAGCGTCAGATCCTTGGCCTTGCCCGCACTGCCCACCGAGGTCAGCGGCGCCAGGAACGCGATGGTGACGTAGTGGCCGTCGCGGGTCGCCCGGTGGTTCTCCGCGCCGATGGCCGTCAGCACGGGCTCCAGGGCGGAGCCGAACACATCGGAGCGGTCGAGGCCGTCGGTCACTCCCGTGCACTCCCCGCCGGCCCGGGTCACCAGCGCCGGGTTCATGGTCCCGCAGTGCTCCTTGCGGTACGTGGCCTGCCGCTGCTGCTCCTGCCTGCGCTGCTGCTCCTGCCGTTCGCTCTGGTGGCGTACGTCGACGGCGTACACGCCGGCGGCCGCCGCGAGCGCGAGGGCGGCGCAGACCGCCACGGCGGCGCGGTGCCCCGCCAGCCGGGCCCGCCACGCCTTCCACCGGGGGCCGCCGGCGGGCGGGATGTCGTCCGGGGACTTGCCCGGCGGCTTGTCGCGGGGCGTTGCCGCAGGCGGCGAAGGCACCGGGGGAGGGGAAGGGGCCGGGGCCGGGGGAGGCGACGCGGCTGCGGCTTCCGGACCACCAGGGGCCCCGGCCCCGGCCGGAGCAGGCGCCGCAGCCGCAGCCGCAGCCGCAACAGGGGCAGGGGCCGGTGCCGGTGCCGGTGCCGGGACGGAAACCTGGGTCGCGGACACCGCGGCCAGCTCCCGCCAGGCCTGCTGCCAGGGCCCGCGCCGCGCCTCGTCCAGACCGCACGCGGCCAGGAAATCGGCGACGAACTCCCACTCCGGCAGCCGGTCCCGCGACAGCACGTTGGAGACGGTGGCCGGCGGCAGCCGCTTGCCCTGGCGCTGGCTGGCCTGCTCGAGCTGGGCGAGCGACACCCCGAGCCCGGTACGCAGTCTCGTCAGTTCCTCACGGAACTGCTGCTGGCCGCCGATCCGCGGCGGAGCGGTCTCGTGCTCCGCCTGCCGCCGGCCGGGCACCTGGTCCCACGTCATCACACACCTCCCGCGGCGGCCGCGCCGGCGGCCGTGACGATGCCGGGCGGGCCGGCCGGGAACCGGCGGCGGGGGCTGTACCGATGCAGCATGAACGAATTCCTGTCTTCCTGGGCGCGGCGCCACGGACGCCGCACGGAGCACCCCGTGTCCGGTTACCGGCCGGGCCACGAGACGTTCTGGATTCCCCGGTCCTGAAATGCGAGGACGTTCCGCGGCAGGGCTGTTGCGCCAGCGGAACTCAAGAGGCCGAACTCAAGAGGCCGAGGAGGCTCCTGCCGCATCAGGATTCCGCTTTTCCGCGACCGGCTGACGGGTATTCCGATCTATTTCTGAATTCTTCGCTCCGTGCCGCATGCTGACCGGCTTCTTGCCGCCGCCACCGCCGCCACCGGCGCGCCCGGCCGCAGCGCAATCCCCCCGCCCCGACCCGCACCGCTGTGACCTGCGTGTACGGCGTTCCGAAACCCCGGCGCCCCTTCCGAAGGCTCCCGAAGACGCGAACGATCGTGCGGCGGAGACGGTTCGGTGATGAGCTGGAGGACAGCGGCCCGGCCGCACCCCCGTAGGAACTGTCCTGTCTTCCTGGGCTCGGCAGCACGACCCACCGGGGAAACGCAGGGGGTTCCTGTTACCGGCAGGAACCCCCTGGCACCTTCCTGCGGTCCGGCAGAACGGGACCTCGCCCAACGCGAATCGGGACCTGCCCGGAAAATCCGGCAGCCTGCGTGCTGCACGGAAACAGAATTCCGCGCGCCCCGGAAACCGCTCCGGAACCCACCACGACACCCTGCGGTGACGGGCATGTCCTCGAAGGGCGCCCGGACTTCACCGGGCGGTACAGGCGCGGGCCCGCGGGGACCGGGCCGTCCCGTGCGGCGAGCCGGCCCTTCTCCCCGGCGGCGCGCAAGCGCTCAGCGGTCTCCTGACCTCTCCCGACACCCAAGGATATGACTAGTCATTTTATTGAGTATGATGAAGTGGCGGACGAGGCAAGGGGCCGCGTCAACTGCGCGGCCATGCGGACGAAGAGGGCCACCGGGACCGGTGCCTGCGGATCGCAGCCGTCCTGCGCGAAAGGCGGACGACTCATGCCGAGCGGTGCATACCTGCGCTACGTCGCCCTGGGCGACAGTCAGACCGAAGGACTGGGCGACGGCGACGACACCGTCGGCCTGCGCGGCTTCGCCGACCGGTTCGCCGAACACCTCGCAGCCCTCGAACCCGCCCTCCAGTACGCCAATCTGGCCGTACGCGGACGTACCGCCGGCCAGGTCCGCACCCAACAGCTGGGACCTGCCCTGGCCCTGCGCCCCGACCTGGCCACCGTCGTCGCCGGGGTCAACGACCTGCTCCGGCCGCGGTACGACGCCGCGGAGGTGGCCGGGCACCTGGAAGAGATGTTCGCCGCGCTCACCGATGCCGGGACCCATGTGGTGACACTGACCTTCCCCGACATCGCGAAGATCGCGCCCCTCGCCCGGCCCCTCAGGTCCCGCGTGTCCGACCTCAACACCCGCATCCGCGCCGCGGCCGCCCGTCACGGGGTCGCGGTCGCCGAAACCGGCCGGCAGGCCGTCACCACCGACCCCCGGCTGTGGACCGCGGACCGACTGCACGCAAGCGCCCTCGGCCACGAACGGATCGCCGCGGCCCTCGCCCAGGCCGTCCACCTGCCCGGAAGCGACGACGCCTGGACGCCCCCCCTCCCGCCGCAGAGGGTCCCCTCGCGCCGGCAGGCCGCAGAAGCCGAACTGCGCTGGGCGGCCGCACACCTCGGCCCCTGGCTCGGACGCCGCCTGCGCGGCCGGTCCTCCGGCGACGCCCGCACCGCGAAACGCCCCCGGCTCCTGCCCGTGCACGCCACGCCCGACTCCGCGGCGGACACCGGCCGACGCCCGTCCCCGTAACGACCTGGTGCGCGATTGGGGTCGGCCGTCCGTAGTGGAGGATGGCCCTATGCATGATCTCTTCGACAGTCCCGGGCTCCGTCGCGTCTCACTGGGCGAGTACCCCTTGTGGGACGAGGCTCTTGCGCTCCTCAACCGGGACTTGGCAGTGACTCTTCCTGAGCAGGGGCCCCTGCAACTGGTGGCCCAGCCTTCCTACGAGGCGGGCGAGCCGGAGTATGTCTACGTCGCGCTGGCCAACGGCGAGTGGCACGGCGGTCACTTGTACCCGAAGGTGGCCGAAGACCTCGCTCATGCCTTGGCGATCGTCGCCGACGCCGCGCAGGATACCGTCGCTGAGCGTCTGCGGCAGGCGTGGCCCCTGTGCGTCGAACACAACCTGGGCATGCATGCGCGCGAGGTGGAGGGGCCGCTCTCCTGGTGGTGCGCCGGAGAGCGGCCGCGTCTCGGGCCGGCCCACATCCGTGCGGCCGTGGGCGCGCTCGACACCTCCTGAGCCGCCCGCATCGCCGCAACCGCAAGCGATGGAGAGCAGACCGACGTCATATTGCGCGGCAGTCGCAGCGGGCGCGCCGTGACGCAAAGGGGGCCGTGCGGGTGGGGTCTTCATATGACGCGACACCTTGGCCGCACGGCCTTGTCCCATCCCGTCTCCACCGGACTTCAGCACCGTCGACTCGGCGCGCTGACCGGCGAGTTGGCTCATGCGTGGATGGCATCCGACGCCGATGCCGGCTACCGCGGCCTGGCCAGGCTGTTCCCCGACCGACACTCCAGCGGCACCTCGGACACCGCGAGTACTTCGACGACGGCTCCCCGGCTGTGGCAGCCCTGGTCTCCGACCGCACCGCCGAGAGGTGATCACCCACCGGACAACCCGCCGGGCCAACACGCTCCGACCTCAGCCGCGCACGACGTCGTAAGGGCAGCACGGGCGTCGCACCGGCACAGACCTGGCGCCCGACGGAACCTCAACGCCGTGCGTGACGGAACCTCAACGCCGTGCGTGACGGATCTTCAGCCGTCCGAACCCCATGGCCCCGGAGATCCGGATCTTCGGCCCGCCGCCGCGGGAACTGCGCGGGGGCCGGTACCGCGTGTCCTTCCACCCGGTGTGCAGATCCTCGTACTCGACGATCGCGTCGCGCGGCACCGTGATCTTGGCCCCGCCGGTGCCGAGCTGCAGCTCGATGCCGACCACCGGATGCTCGAAGACCGCCCGCGACAGGTCCAGACGCACCCTCGCGAACGCGGACTCGACCTTGAGGAACCGCGGTACCCGCCATGCACCGCTGCGCTTGATCCGTCCGCCGGCCGCGGCGATCGTGGACGTGGTGCCCGCATCCTCCTCCGGCAGCGAGGCCAGCGCCGCCACGAGCTCGCCGTGCGTGGTGACGGTCAGCACCCGGTGCAGGCGTTCATCCAGATCCTCGTGCGAGAGGTGGCCTTCGGCGTACGCCTCCCGCAGGCGCCGCACGGCCGTGTCACGGTCCTCTTCGCCGATCAGCGGCGGCCGGTCGTCCGGCAGAGCGGTCACCCATTCACCCTACTGCCGGGCCCGCGACCCGCACCCGATCCGGTGCGCCCCGCGGACCGTACGGCTGCCCGGCGACGGACACCGCGTCAGCCGACGATGCGGCAGGCGACGCCGGGCAGGCGGCGCCGCGGCAGCCGATCACGCGCACGGTTCAGCAGGCGGGGACACCGGGCAGCCAGGCCGGACCCTTGATGTAGATGTTGGTCAGCCAGGACCCGTCGGCCAGCCGGGACCAGACATCATTGGTGTAACCCTCGGCGGAGACGGACTCCGCATGCTGCTGGCACTGGACCGACACCTGGGTCGGACCGGCGAAGGTGTCCATGACCGCGGCGCGCACACTCGGCGCACTCGCGAACGCTGCCCTCACCCATCAAGGCAGGGAAGCCTCCGGAAGAGGTACCAGACAATGTCATTTCTCTCCATCCAACGGGAGAGTAACTACCCGCCCTACGCTGCTTGCTGCATGACTGGATGGCCATCCACAGCGGTAGCAATTGCCCTTCGGAACACCATCCTGTCGAAGCCGATGTTCACAGGAACGGGTTCTGGCTCACGTTCCGCGGAGTGGTTACGGAAAGTCAGATCTTTGGGGCCAGGCGATGACGGTCTGGATGGGCACGAAGTCGAGGTGAGGTGAGTTCCAGAGCCCGGTTGTCGCGTCCGGCACTCATATGGTTGAGCCAGCGTTCGTACCAGTCGAGGAAGTCGGTGGCGGAGGAGACGTTGGGGCCCCAATACCCATCGCCGTTACCAATGAGGACGCGGCCGGTGAGAGGACCGGTCACCGCGATGACGCATACGTCGGTGCAGCCCATTTCGATGATGTGGAGGAAGAGGTCACGTTCGTGGGCCCCGGACCCTGTGCCATTGAAGCCGCGGGGTGTCCCTGGTTCTCCGCGCGGATTCATGACCAGCAGGGAACACCGATCCAGCGGCATGAGGCCGTAGAAAGGCGCCGCGCCTGAGCCGCCGATGTGCGTGAGGAACTGCCGATAGGCGTCGGGCAGGATGATGTCGTGCTCGGCCTCAAACGCAGCGACGCGTGCTTCCGCCAGCTTCGGACCGAGGCGAAACTCGTGTTGCTCTTCTCCGAAGGAGTGGCTGCGCAGCGGTTGGAACGGGATCGCAGCCAGCTTGCGACGCAGGCGGGGTATGCGGGGATCCATGGTGCATCTTCTCTCGTCCCCGTCACCCTATGGGTGGCTGTGGACAGCTGGCCAGAAGAACCACTTCTGCAGTAGAGCGAAGCCGGTCCGGCCGAACATCTGGCGCGTCCTTCAAGGCGCCTGCCTACTGAGGCCTCAAGCCTGAACACAAAGACTTGGCTGGGAACACCACTCGGTCGGATGGTTGACGAAACCGGCCGCCGTCAGAGCCCAGGCCATCAGCGCCCGGTGCGCACGCGCCTCGGCGCCGATGCTGCCCGCCTCGGTACGGCACGCGCCCCTGCTCTCCTGCGGGGTCGCGTTGACCTGCGTACCCAGCGGCAGCTCACGGCCGTCCTGGTTGCACAGCGTCAGATCGACCGCGCCGCCGCTCACGTGCGGGGCGACCTCGGGCGGGGAGATGTAGGCACTCGCCAGCTCCCGTATCCGCCCCGGTGCCGCGTCCGATGCTCCAGCCGCAACGCCGCCGCCTACTCCTCGAAGTAACGCCGCTGCAGGCCCGGCGGCCGGTACCCCTCCACCACCAGGAACCGCACCCCGGCCGGCAACAGGCGCTGCGCCCGCACGAGCCGGTCCAGCGCGCCCGACCGCAGATGGGCGAAGCTGCCGTCGTCGTCGGCCTGCCGGCGATCGAGCCACAGCGAGCCGCACCCGCGCAGATCGACCGGCGGCTCCCCGTATTCGTTCTCCACGACCGCGGCCACCCTGGCGTCCGAGAGCGTGATGATGTCGTCTGTCACGGCAACAGCGTCACCCACCCCCCTGCAAATCCTCTGCAGGTCGCCTGCAAGCAGCCACTGGGCCTCCCGCGGCTGCACCGGTTCTGGATGTACCGACTGGCCTGCCGGGCACTGAAGCGGGCTTCGCAGGACGACGTGACCGCGGTTCTCGCCTTCGGCAGTGGCCAGCAACCGCCTGCCCCGCGCCGGTAGAGACTGCCAGTAGACGTGCAAGGCAGCGGATTCGGACGGACAGGCGCCGCAACCAGTACGGCCGGTTCGACGCCAGGCGCCTGCCGCACCACGATGAGCTGCTACCACCATCCGCGCAGAGCGTCGACCAGGTTCGCCACCGCGGCGATGAACGCTGCCCAGGCGAGGAGGTTCCTGCGGTGGGGAGGCGGGGAATCTGAGGTAGTCGGATCGAGCATCGCTGGCCCCCTGGGCTACTGGCTTCGTGTGTACCGGTCGTACAGGGCCTTTGTAGGCGGTTCGGCCGGCGCGTACATCGGGCCCGTTGCGTCGGCGCCGCTGAGCGGGCGCGGGCAGGGGGACGCGCCGACCACCACGCAGCTGCGCGCCTGTTGCACGGCTCCGCTTGCCGCGACGATGGCGGCATGGACCAGGAGCGAACCGTCAAGGACCGGCTTCCCTACCCCTACAACCAGGACCTTTCAGCTGTGCTGTGCCGAATGAACCGGCGCACGCCCTTCAGCAGACAAAGACTCGCCAACGATCCCGTGACGGCCGCCTACGTCCTTGCCGGCATGCAGTTGATCCGCCGTCACCTGGGTCCCGGGGCACAGCGAGTGCTCAGCGATCCCGACGACGACAACTCTCTTGGGCGTCCTTTGCTGAGCTTTCTGTCCCAGCGGGCTGTCGCGGCCGAAATGGCCAACAACCCGGTGCCCTTCCCCCGCGTGGGCTCTACCGCCACTCTTCGGTGCAGTTGGAGGTCGCACTCGGACTACATCGCCGACCTGCTCAACTTTGGCCTGTGGTCGCTGCATGAGCCGGCGCTGTACGACTCGCGGATCGGCCCGGACACCGAACAGCTCCTCGAGGGAACGGAGTTCGTCGAGGCAGCGCATCGGCTGTGCTTCTACGATCTGACCACCATCGTGGACGGGCCGACGTTCCGCCTCGAGCTCGTCGCCACCGCCGCTGCCGAAGGCGACGAGGTGATCCAGGAGGCTCTGGCGGCGAACCACCAGGGCGCCATGGAGCCCTGGAAGCAGGTGTACCAGGAGATGTTCCTCGCGCGAGGACTGCGACTGCGTCCCGGCGTCAGTCTGGACGACTTCGCCGGAATGCTCGCCGCCTTGGCATCAGGGTATGCGCTGCGTCGAATCGGCAACCCTGCCCTGGTCAGCATCGATACCTCGCGGCAGCGGTGCATCTTCGGCACCGCCGCACTGGCCCTGCTCCTGGGTTGCGTGGAACCCGTCGCTGAAGGTGATGCAACAGGCGTGAGCACGGACGACGCGGTCCGTAAGCTCATCTACGACCAACGGACGCAGCCCAGCCGTCAGCCCGACCAGTGCGCACCGCCCCGTGAAACAGACCACCCCTGCACGAGCGGTGACGCCTTACAAGCCCCTGCGGGCACAGGACAACCGGCCTCGTCCGAAAGCGAGACGCGCACATTCCTCACGCAGCTTGACCGGCTCTGCGCAGAGCCACAATCACCTGAGGTGAGGCAGGCGGCGACGGCACTGCGCGACCTGCTCCTTGCGCAGACGCCCGACCGGTGACCGCCGATGTGGATGCGGGGTCTACGGCACTGCGGCGCAGAACGTCCGAGCGACGAGCAGCTCCAGTCCGCGCTGCGCCCGGTCCAAGCGCGTTGATGCGCTACAAGGCTCTTGTCGGCCCAGCTGCGGACGTGTTCCGCGGATCGTCCGTCGAGGCGAAGACCATGGTCGGGTTCACGCCGCGGAGTGGGCGCGGAATCGGATGGACACGGTTCGGTACGGTGGCCGATGATCTCCGGCATGATCCGGGCCGCCACTGTGGACGACATCGCGGAGATCCGCGCGATGATCCGTGAACTCGCTGAGTACGAACGGGCCGCTGAGCAGGCCCGAACGACCGAGGAACAGCTTCGCGACGCGCTGTTCGCAGAACATCCCGCTGCGTTCGCACTGATCGCCGAGGACGACGAGACGGGGCAGACCGTGGGCTATGCCCTGTGGTTCCCCCGTTTCTCGACCTGGACCGGCACGCGCGGCATGCACCTGGAGGACCTCTACGTGCGGTCGCACGCCCGAGGTGGAGGACACGGCAAGGCTCTGCTCGCCTCCCTGGCCGCGGTCTGTCAGAAGAACGGCTACGAGCGCTTCGAGTGGTGGGTCCTGGCCTGGAACGAACCGACGATCGACTTCTACAAGTCACTCGGCGTGGAGCTGCTGAACGAGTGGACGGTATGCCGGCTGAGCGATGAACCACTCAGGGCACTCGCTGCCCAGGCCCCGGCAGTCCACAACCGGATTCCGGCCCTGTAGGACGCAGGGTCGTGCAGCCTCCTGTCGCAGCTGTGTTCGCAGCGCATCGGGACACCGGAAAAGCTCGTGGCCGGACTCAGCGACCAGCAGGTCGCCGAGGCGTCCGGCCTTCCGGGTCGGTCACGCGGCCACGTCCTCGCGCATCTCGGCCACAGCGGCGAGCTGCGCGCAGCCGAGCACGAGTTCGTCAGCCTCCGGCTGCCAGGCCCCGGGTACCGGCCCGGTCTGCGCCATGCAGTTTGACGCCGGTGAGCTTCGCGCCACGAAAGTCTGCCTTGTTGAGGGAGGCGTCGCGGAGGTCCGCATCGGTGAGATCTGCACCTCGGAAGTCCGCCCCGTTCAGCGATGCCCTGAGGAGATTTGCGCCGATCATCTTGGCGTCCCGGAAGTCAGCACCGTCCATCGAGGCTTCTTCGAGGACCGCACAGTGAACATAACTCGTCACGCGGCCCGAGGAGTCAGTCCCGAAGCCCCCGCAGGTCAGGTCTGCTCCGCGAAGATCAGCCCTGGCCAGGGCTGCGCGGCGCAACTGCGCGGAGGTGAGGAGCGCCCCCCTGAGGTTCGCCTTTTCCAGCAAGGCCCTCTCCAGGTTCGCTCTTTGGAAGTCGGCCTGGCGGAGGTCCGCGCCCGTGAAGTCGGCAAATCGGAGATCCGCCTCGAGGAAAATCGCCCCGGGGAGCGTGATGGCGGCGTTGTCCGTCAGAGCGAGGCCGCGCAGGTCGGTTGTGCCCAGGTCGATGACCGTGCCGTTGTCGCGGTCCGGGCGGCGTTTGGCCAGGGCAGTGATCGCGGCCGTCACATCGGCCTTCGGTGTGTGCAGGCCGGCAACGTCGTCCGTCGGTTCCTTCACGCTCTGCTTACTGGATCCAGCGTGCTCCTGTGCGAAGGCTGCCAGTACGGAGACGATCGTGGGATGGTCACGGGCGGAGTCCTGCATGATGCGCTGCAGGGCGTAGATGCCGCCGAGCCGGACGTCCAGAGTCTGTGATCCCAGATTGGTGACTGCGGCGTTGAATCGGGTGGTGATCTGCCCCTGTTCAGAGATCCGCAGTTCCCTGCTGGCCTGACCGACCTGCACCCAGGTGAACAAGAGCGCGGCCACAGCGGCGAGCCCCGGCAAGGTGATCGCGACCAGCTCGACCCAGCGCACTCGGTCCCGTCCAGCGGAGCTCGGCACTACCGACCCACCGGCAAGTCGATGCTGTCGACGCCGAGCAGCGAGACGGCAGAGCCCGCCGGCAGCCAGTTTCCATGTCTCGCAGTCATTCCCTCATCGCATCCGCCACCCCGAACGACCGCAAGCGGACGCGCCGAAAGACTCCCTGACCGGGTTAGCTCCAGCACGCAGGGCGTTTCAGGCGAGCGGGAGCTGCGCGACGGAGCCCGGTATCGCGGCGTCCCACGCCCGGGCGTGGTTCACGGGCCGTCCCGACTGGCGAGGGCGGAGCGCCGATGGAGGGTGCAGAGACTGGCCTCTCTCAACCAGGAACGGGAGGCCGAGGAGGCTGGATGTTCGGTCCGGTTGGAGGGAGTGGCTGAGGGAACGTGGCCGGCGCAGCGGCTCGGGACCGGGGGAGGCCGTCTGCGGCCTCCCCCGGTCCGTGCGGGGTCAGCTGCCGTGCTTGACGTAGGTGATGGCGGTCAGGCCGACGGTGAACACGCCGAGGAAGACGCTCGCGCTGGTGGTGAGGACCGTGCTCACACCGGCTCCCTGCGCGACGGTGATGACCGCTGCGCTCAGGGCGACGACGGTCGACAGCAGAAGAACGGACACGACTTCCAGGGCACGGTGGTTGCAGGCCTGCTGCTGGAGCGGAGTGGTCGCCGCCATGAAGAACCTCCCAGTTGTGGATCAACCCTTACCGGATCCGGACACACGTCACCTGAGTGACCGGTGTCGGACCACGGCTACGGAAGGCAGCTAGACGCGCAGACGCGTCGTGCTGCTCCACCGCTGGGAGATCTGCTGCAACTGGTCCTCCGTGAAGGGAAGTTGGTTGCGGCAGAGTAGCCGAGACGGCGGTAGCCCCGCAACGGGCCGCGCAGTCGGCTCAGTTGCCCAGGTCTGTCGGCGAGCCGACCCGGTCGGCGCAAGGAACCGAACACTGCGGTCTTTCGGCCGATCCGGCCGGGGGGCGTGGGGTCGTCGCGTGTCCTGAGGCCGCCTGCCCTGCGCAGCTGAGGCGTCACCGGCAGGCCGACCGGTCTGGGCGTTGTGGGGAGGTGACCAGGCCGGGGCGGCGGGCGGCGCAGGGTGTTCGAACGGTGCGGGCGGTCGGGGAACTGCACGCCGCGCGGGAGATCTGGCTGTGAGTGGGTTTCGTCTGTGGCAGGTCCGCCGCCGCTAGTGCACGCCGCCGAGTATCGCCTTGCCTTCGGCTGCCGCCTTGGCGAAGAACGGGACGAGGTCGTCGAAGTCCCGCTCCTCGGCCTCGTCGTTCCAGTGGGCGGCTGAGTTCCGGTGCGTCCAGTGCTCGCCGGCCAGCCCCGCCGCGACCTGCCCGACCTCGTGCGGGGTCAGGAAGTACGCGGGACCGTAGCCGAACTCGGACCCCTCGATGGCGGAGCAGTCCTCGCCCGTGGCCCGCGCCAGCCAGGGGTACGCCGTATGCCACTTCGGGGTGCCCTTCTCGGCCTCGGACCGGCCTTCGGCCATGTCCGACAGCAGGCGGTAGTCGTAGTGGAAGGAGTCCGCGGTCGGATCCACGCCGGAAACGAGGGGCTCCGGGACGTCGTCCTCGAAGAACAGGGCACCGACCGACTCCGGATGCTCCTGGAGGGCGGCCAGCAGCGCGGGGTCGATTTTTACGAGGGCGAGCCACATGGACATGCGGGAACATCCTTTCCAGGCCCCTCGGCGGGGCGCGGCAGGGTGAGGTGGTCAGCACCTTAACGAGGGGGGCCGACAGTGGCGCGGCGGGACGAGGGCGGGGCCGGGCCGGGCCGGCCGTCTGGGCGCTGCCGGCGTCGGGCCGCGCAGCGCCCGGCCTCCGCGGACCTGCATGCCACGCCCCCAGCCAACGGCCCGAAAAGGCGCCGACCTCCGTCCGGTCCAGCCTCCGTCCGGTCCACGCTCCGTCCGGCCCCAACCTCCGTCCGGGGCGCCCCCGCCGTACGACGCCTGCCGCGCCAGAGGCTGAACGGGGAACTGCGTGCCGTGTGACCTTCCGGCACGGTGGACCGCGGACAGGTCACCTTCCGGCCAGTAGGAGCGTCACTCACAGCCACCGCTGTGCAGGTTGCGTGAAAGGCTGGGTAGGAGGCTTCTCCAGGCAGGCGATGGACAGGAGTCGGAGTGGACTGGGGTCGGTTCGCACAGCAGATGGCCTCGATGGCACGTGACCTGCTGGCACAGGATTCGGTCGACGACACGCTTGAGCGGATCACCGCATCGGCCACCGAACTGGTCGACGGCTGCGACGCCGCCGGCATTCTCGTACGGCACACCACGAAAGTGCAGACCCTCGCTCCCACCGACCAACTCGTCGCCGACAGCGACCGCCTCCAGGAACAGCTCGGCGAAGGACCCTGCTTCGACGCCGCCCGCAGCACGCGCGGAGAACGGTTCTTCCGCATCGCCGACCTCACCGCCGAGCACCAGCGCTGGCCCGCCTACGCCCCCAGGGCCCACTCACTCGGCGTGGGCAGCATGATGGGCTTCCTGCTGTTCACCGAGGACGAGAACCTCGGCGCGCTGAACCTCTACTCCCGCAAACCCGGCGCGTTCACCGAGGCCAGTGAGACGGCAGGCTGGCTGCTCGCCTCCCACGCCGCGGTCGCCCTCTCCAGCGCCCGCACCCACGCCCAGATGGAACAGGCCATCGCCACCCGGCACGCCATCGGCGAGGCCATGGGCATCCTCATGGGCCGCCACCACATCACCGAGGAACAGGCTTTCGACGTGCTGCGCCGCTACTCGCAGGAGAACAACGTCAAACTCCGCGAAGTCGCCCACCTGGTCTGCGCAGGCGGCGGTCTGCCATAACCGTGCGAGTCGGTCTGCCGCAACGGGGAGGGCGGCTTCCCCGGCTCGTGGGGCCGGACCGGCGAGCGAAGCCCGGACCGGCGAGCGAAACCCGGGCCAGGGCCGCACCGGCCGGCACTCGGCACCCGGCCCTCGTACCGCCGCCGGTCCGCCGGCAGGTCACCGGCCGGTGAAATGCGCTTCGCGGTAGTCGTCGAGCCGGTCGAGGACCAGCAGCAGGATGCCGCGAAGCAGGCTGTCGTGCCGGCCGCTCCCGGCAGGCCCGCCCTGTTCGTCGATCACCCGGGCCCGGGCGATCGGTTCCGTGGGATCGGCGCCGGCCAGCGCGCGGATCAGCGCGTGCCGCACCGCGTCCAGCAACGGGCCGGCGCCCTCCCAGGCGTGAGCGTCACCGGGGCCGGCCGCCGCCTGCCCGCCCGCGGCCCGCAGCTGCGCGGTGAGGCAGTGCAAGGGAGCCGCGGTGCGTTCGGCCAGCCGGATGCGGTGTCCGACCTCGTCGAGCGCGGCGGCCGAACGACGGTGCGTCACACTCCAACGCAGCGCCCGCCGGGCCCGGTCCAGATCCCGCGCGAGGTCATGGGGCTGCTGCCACAGACCCCCCGCCTGCCCCGCCCCCTGCCCAAGCGGGGCCCGGCCGGGGTGGCGGCCCAGCTCCACCAGCAGACGGTCGAGACGGTCGCGGTAGGCGTCGAGCCGGCCGGACAGCAGACGGCAGGGGTCGGGAGGCCACAGCAGGGGACCCACGAGGATGACCACCGCGATCCCCACCAGGTTCTCCAGAACGCGCTGCTCCGGATAGCCGGAGACGGGCACACCGAAGACGAGCACGGCGCTGACGAGCACCTGCTGGCTGGGAACACCGTCGATACGCACCAGGAGACTGGCGAGGTATCCGGCGCTCACCACGACGGCGAGGGAGAGCGTGGACACGGGAAGCCAGCGCAGGGCGAGCGCCGCGATGCCCACCCCCAGCAGGACACTGCCCAGACGGTAGAGCCCCAGCCGGGGGGCCCACAGCGGGATCCCGGACAAGGTGAACACCGCGGGCAGCACAGCGGCGATGGGGGCACTGTTGATGCCCAGCTCGACCGCCAGGTACCACGACAGCGTGGCGCACAGCACCATCCGGGCCCCGCCCCGCACCTCCTGCACGCTCAGCGGGCGCAGCCGGCCGGGCACCGGACGGCCGAGGCGGCCCAGGACGCTCACCGCCGACGGCAACGCACAGCCCCGCCCGCAGCCCCTTCCCCGTACGGCGGCACGAGCACACTTCCCTCCCGCAGGCGATGAGACCCGACCAGATTACGAGCCGCCCGCACGCCCGCGGGTCTACGCGGAACGTGTCTGCCGCCCTCCCTCAACGTGCCGGCCGGCGGCCGTCTACGCTCATCGACCGGCGCGGCACGGATCGCGCCGGACGGGTTCACCACGGGGGAGCTGCGGTGCGCGCGGGACTGATCGGGCTGTGGCGGTGGACGGCGTGGGGCGGGATCGGGCTGAGTCTTCGACCGGCGAACCACACGTCAAAGCCTTTGCCAGCCCCCCAGCCCCCAGCCCCCGCCCGCCTTCGCCTCCGTTTTCGCCGTTGACGTTGCAGGGGTCGGGACTCGGTCTCAGCCCCCGGACCTAGGTCGGTGACCCGATGTGCGCGCGGCCGGGAACATGTTTGGCTGCTGCCATGACCGAATTCAGCACGACCGAACGCGCGTACCTGATGTCGCAGCGGTTGGGGCGCCTCGCGACGGTCGACCCGTCGGGGCAGCCGCAGGCCAATCCGGTGGGGTTCTTCCTGCAGGAAGACGGCACGATCCTGATCGGCGGATTCGCCATGGGACGGACGAAGAAGTGGCGCAATCTCCGCAAGAACCCGAAGGCCGCGCTCGTCGTGGACGACGTCGTGAGCCTGCGGCCCTGGACCGTGCGCGGCGTGGACATCCGAGGAGAGGCCGAACTCCTCATCGGCCCGCACGAGTTGGGCCCGCACTTCAGCGAAGAGGTGATCCGCATCCACCCCAGGCGGATCCACAGCTGGGGCCTCGAGGACTAGCCGCACCCACCCCTCCCGAGGCGCGGATACGGCTCGTGTGATGCTGGCGCGATGACCGATCGACCCGAGGTTGTCATCGTCCGCTGGCCAGGTCAGGGCCCTGCAGCGGCCCGGCCGGCCGCGCTGCTGGCGGCCTACCATCTGCGGACGCAGGCCGAGAAGGGCGACCCGGTCGCCGATGTGGACGCGCTGCCGGACCGCTACCGGACGGAAATCCTCAACCCGCGGGCCGCGTTCGCCGACGACACCGTGCTGATCGCTCTGAGCGGCGACACAGCCGTGGGCTGTGTCGTGCTGACCGCCCCCGCAGGCGGACGCTCAGAGATCAAAAGACTCTGGACCGACCCGGCATCACGGAGCCGGGGTGTCGCGTCCGGCCTGATCTCCGCCGCGCTTGCGCACGCCGCGGACAACGGCGTCAGCACGGTACGCCTGTCGGTGTGGAAATGGCGCACGAGCGCCATCGCCCTGTACGAGCGGCTCGGCTTCACCGTCGCCCCCTCATGGGAAACACGCGACCAACTGCTCTGCATGGAGCGAACCGTGTAGACAGCCGCCTCAGCCACACGCCGCCGCGCCCCCACATGCCCCGTACGCCCCCCGTCCGTGCGTCCCGTCCGGGAAGCCGCCGGGCCGCTGGGCGGCGCGGGAATGCCGCCGTGGCAGCGGGTGTTGTGCAGGACGTGGTCGTGAAGGGGACAGTGTCCCCGGGCCTCACCTATTGCCTGCGGGGACGATCGTCCGGCTGAAGC
>LJCX01000019.1 GCA_001298545.1 Actinobacteria bacterium OV320 | reverse complement strand
GCGCCGCGCGGGCGCCTCCCCCACTTGCGGGCGCGCCCCCGCGCCGAGCGCGGCCCCGGCGAGCGGCAGGCAGCGGCGGGGCGCGCCCGCGGCGGGCCCGCCACAGCAGCCACACCGAGGTCAGCAGGAAGCCCGCCGCCGGGACGTCGAGCGTCGCCAGTGAGCCGTGCGCGACGACGTCGGGGGAGAGGGCGTACAGGGCCAGCGCCGTCAGCGCGGGGACGGGCCCGGCGAGGTCCCGGGTGAAGGCGAACACCACCAGGCCGAACAGCAGGGTGAGCGCGATCACCGGCAGCCGGGCCCACAGCATCAGCCGCCAGGGGTCGTTGCCGGACTCGTAGAGGAGGTGCCGGCCCGCCGCCTCCTGGGTGCCGGTGAACGACGCATCGACGTGCGGGCGGGCGAGGGCCACGCCGACGGCGACGACGAGTTTGCCGAGGGGCGGGTGCTCCGGGTTGAGCCGCACCCGGTGCTCGTGCAGGTAGCCGGCCGCCGCGGCGACGTACACCGGCTCGTCGATGGTCGGGGTCTGCCGAACCGCCGTGGTGACCATCGCGACGGCCATCTGGGTCAGCAGGACGGCCACCAGGACCGGGACGAGCAGACGCCGGCGGGCCGGCCGCGGGGGCCGCGCCGGCACCGCGTCGGGGGTGGTCTCCGGGACCGGATGGACCGGATGCGGTTGGGTTGCCATCGTCCGCCCTGCGGTGACACCGGCCGGGCGGCGGCCGGAGCCGGTGCGCGGCCGCCTCGGGGGCTCGCCGCGCACCGGCTCCCGCCGCGAAGGGTGTTACCGCTTCAGGAGTCGTACCGACAGACCGTCTGCCGTGTACACGGGTACGGCGCGCAGGCGGTCGGAGTTCAGCTCGACACGGTCGAACTGCCCGCGCAGCGCCGAGGCGTCGATCACCGGGACCGTCGTCCCCGCGGCCGGCGGCCGGTCGGCGTCCAGGCGCAGCGACAGCACGGCGCCCCGGTCCAGCCGGACCCGCCCGGACACCGTGAGGACGGGCCCGTGGTGCCCGCGCAATGTCAGGTCCAGCACCGCGCCGGACTCCTGGGCCCATGCGCCCCGCACCCGCACCGGGGCGTCCGCGCGCAGCGTGCCGCCGGTCAGCCGCACATCGCCCTGGCCGAGGGCGTTGGCATGCCCGGCGACGAGCACGCCCTCCTCCAGTACCGTGCCGCCGTGGAAGCGGTTGTGCCCGGTCAGGGTGAGCGTGCCCGAGCCGCGCTTGGTGAGGCCGCCCTCGCCCTCGATGTCGTGGCGCCAGACGTCGGCAGCGTCGAAACCGCCCTTCGACGCGTCCAGGGTGACCGTGACGTCGGAGTCGAAGGCGCCGTACCCGTCCGCCGCGGCGAACAGGTTCAGCCGGCCCCACTGCTCGAAGCCGTCCAGCATGACGTACCCGGAGGGCAGCGCGGTCGTGCGCAGCACCTCGCGGCGCTGGGCGGCCGTCAGATACGGCAGCCGGGTCTCCAGCAGCACCTCGGCGCCCTTGGGCACGGTGAGGGGCGTCCTGCGGCCCTGGCGTTCGAGGACATAGGTCAGACGGGGCTCGTTGGCCCGTGCGTTGGCCTCCCGGTCGGCGTACGCGTCCGAGGCGTCGGAGTGGGCGTAGGCGGGCAGGGTGTCGGCCGTGGTGCCGGTCTTCTCGGTGAAGTAGGCCAGGGCCTGGGCGCGGGCGGCCGCCTTGAGGGCGGCGTTGGCCGGGTCGGCGAGCGCGGCGGCGGCGAGGGCGGTGGCCATGATGCGGCCGCCGAGGACGTCCACCGTGGAGTGCATGCCGGAGACGATCCGGGTGTGGCTGAGTTCGAGGGCGCGGGTCACCAGCTCCTGGAACCGCTCGGGCACCGCGTACGCGAACGCCAGCGACGCCAGGTGGAAGGCGTTGGTGTGCCCGCTGGGGAAGCCGCCGTCGTCGGTCGCGGAGGTACCGCGCTGGCGCAGCAGCTGCGGGACGACGACCACCTTCGAGTCGTACACCGGGTAGCCGAGGGCATCGGTCTTCCCGGTGTCGACGACCTCGCTGTTCTCGTTCATGCGCCACGGACGCGGGTACTGGAAGGCGTACTTGCCCGGGTTGCCGGAGGCGAACGGACCGCGCACGGTGTCGACGAGCCTGGCGACCTGACCGAGGTCGGAGGTGTAGGAGCCGGCGCCGACGGCGGAGCCGGCGGGCGCGTCCGCGGGCACGGCGTCACTGATCGTGGTGGCGGGAGTGGTGTCCGGCGCGCTGGTGATCGACGTGACGGCCTTGGCGCCGGTCTTGTAGAGATCCGTCAGGGGACCGAGCCCGGCGATCATCGCGTAGCTCTGGTGCTGACGGTCGTAGACGAACGCCTGCCGGCCCGCGGCCTCCGTGCGGGAGCGGGTGATCGCGATGCAGTAGCGCATGTTGGCGCGCAGTATCTCCGGGCGCAGCGGGGTGCCGGTGTTCCAGGCGGCGCCCGTCTTCCACACCTCGGCGAATCCGCCCAGGATCCGCACCACGGCGTTGGTCTCGGGCGTGAGGTTGGTCGTGAGGTTCGTCTTGTAGTCGTCGACGAACGGCAGCGGGCCTGCGGCGGCCTTGGCGTCGGCGGCGCCCAGCCAGGAGACGAGCGTCGGAGCGGCCACCAGGGCAGCCGAGCCGCCGAAGGAGACCTTCAGGAAGCGCCTTCTGTTCACGGCCGAGGGGGTGGACTGCCCGGCGGGTGACGGCATGAGTGTGCCTCTCTCGAGTTCTTCGGCCGTGCGGCCGGGGAGGACGTGCGGGATACCTGTGGGGATACGTGCGGGGCACGTGCGAACGGGTGCGGCTCGTCTGCCCTGTGACGACGTGTGAGCCGGAAGACGCGTACGAGCGAAGATCTACGGCCGGGTCGTGTCGCTTCCGCGATGACCCGGCGACCGGTGCGTGTCCTGCGGGTGAACGAGCGGCCCGCGCCTCACAGGAGGGCACGCGCCAACGCCACCGCGCCCTCGACCGGCGGCACGGTGAGCGGCTGCGGCCGCGCCCTCGGCAGCACGTCGGCGAGCGCGGCGGCGAACGTCTCGTAGAGCGCCGGCTGGCCGAGCACCGTGCCGCCCGCCACGACCACGTCGTCGACCGCGACGCCGACGGTGAGCGGCTGCGGCCGCGCCCTCCGCAGCACGTCGGCGAGCGCGGCGGCGAACGTCTCGTAGAGCGCCGGCTGGCCGAGCACCGTGCCGCCCGCCACGACCACGTCGTCGACCGCGACGCCGCGTGCGGCCAGGCGGGTGACGAGCGCGGCGAGCGCCGCACCGGCGTCGGCGATCACGGAGCGGGCGAGCGCGGAGCCGTCGGCCGCAGCCGCGAAGACGGCGGGCGCGTGCCGACCCCACTCGGCGGAGACGTCCGAGGCGCCCTCCAGGGCCGCGCCGAGCGCCGGGACCTCGGGGACGCCGAAAGCGGCGAGAAGGCCCCGGGCCAGGGCTCCGGGTTCCTCGCCGCGGTCGTGGGCCGCCCATACGGCCCGGGCCGCCTCGCGGACCAGACCGGCGCCGCCGCCCTCGTCGCCGAGGACCGCGCCCCAGCCGCCTACCTGGACGGGGTCGCCGCCCGGGAGCCGGCCCACCGCCACCGAGCCGGTGCCGGCCACGAGGCCGACGCCCTTGTCGAGTCCGGCGGCGGGCACGAGCAGTTCGGCGTCGCCCACCACGCGCGCGGGCACGCCGAGGGAGAGCTGAAGGGCATCGCGGATGTCCGCGCACTGGCGGGGTGTCTCGCAGGCGTGCGCGCCCACGGCGAAGGCGGCCGGGCGCACGCCCTCGGGCAGCGTCTCGTGGACGAGGCGGGTGAGCCAACGTGCGGCGGCGGCCGTGTCGTGCGGCCGCCAGCCGGCGCTGGCGCGGACGTGGTCGGTCACGACGGCGTCGCCCGTGAGGGCGCGGAGATGGGTTTTGGTGCCGCCCACGTCGACGCCGACCACCAGGGCGGCCGAAGGTGGAGAGTCCTGCACGGATCCTCTTTCGTCGTTGCTGCGTCGAGCTGCGACGGCGGGCGAACCGTGTCTGAGGGGTTGCGGATCGGTGAACTAGGGAAGCCCCGGGACGGGCTTCTGACGAGCACGGCAGGCGAGTACCGTGAAGTTCGTTAGGAAGTTAACTAACGAAGTACAGTGCGTCAAGAGTAATCGCGCACTCGACCGTCCAGGCTCCCGTCGGGCCGCCGTGGGACGGGAACGCGCGACGTCGGAGCATCCCATCGCCGCAGCCCGCCGGGACGACCGGTCCGGGCGCGCGGCCCTGTACCCGTGTGGGGGAAACTGTGGAACTCGACGTGGCGGAAGCCCCCCGCCTGACCGAGAGCGCGAGTGCGGTGTTCGCCGTGCTGGCCCAGGCGGGCAGCGCGACCCGGCCGCAGCTCGCGAGCCTGGCGGGCCTGTCCAAGCCGACGGTGTCGGCCGCCGTGGCGGAGCTGGAGAGCGCCCGGCTCGCCACGCACTCCGGGACCTCCTCCAGCGGCACCGGGCGTTCCGCGGCCGTCTACTGTCTCGGGCCGGCCGCCGGGGCCGTGCTCGCCGTGGACCTCGGTCCCGCCCTCACCCGGGTCCGCAGCTGCGCCCTGGACGGCTCCCTGCTCGCCGAGGCGACCGCCTCCAGGACGGACGCGGCCGACGCCGTACGTGAGGCGCTCACCGCGCTGCCCGCCGGCCTTCCGCTGCGCAGCATCGTCGTCGCCGTCGGTGACGTGGCCGCGCGGGACCGGCAGGGCAGCGGTATGCGCCCGGCGACCGCCAAGGCGGGTCCGGTGTTCGACGCCATGGCCGTCGCGCTGCCGCCGGGCGTGCCCGTCCACCTGGAGAACAACGTCAACTGCGCCGCGCTGGCGGAGCTGCACGAGGGGGCCGCGCGCGGCCGGCACACCTTCGGATATCTGCGGATCGGCGTGGGCATCGGCCTCGGCATCGTCGTCGGCGGCTCGGTGCTGCGCGGTTCGAACGGCGCAGCCGGAGAGCTGGCCCGGCTGCCCTACCCCTGGGACGACGGCCGTGAACCGCGCCAGGAGGCCCTGGAGGAGTACATCGGGGCGCGTTCCCTGCTGCGCCGGGCCGCGGCGGCCTGGCAGGACGCCGACGGCCCCTGCCCGCGCACCACCGAGCGGCTCTTCGCCCTCGCCGGCGAGGGCCGTGCCCCGGCCCTCGAGGTCGTCGGCCGCCATGCCGCGGACGTGGGCCGGCTGGCCGCCGCCGTGACCGCCGTGCTGGACCCGGGCCTGATCGTGCTGGGGGGCAGCACGGGCGCCGATCCGCAGCTCCTGCCCGGTGTGCGGGCCGAGCTGGGGCGGCTGAGCTGGCCCACCGAGGTGGTGAGCAGCACGGTCGGGGACACCGGCACCGTCGCGGGTGCCGCGCGGCTCGCGGTCGCCCGGGGAGTCCAAACCGTGACCGAGGCCGCGCGGGCCAAGGATTGACGGCCCGCGACTCAGTCTGCCAATGTCCGGACAAGCGCTTTCTAAGTCGGTCGGGACGCCGGCTTGGGTTGAGCATCCCGCCCGTACGTGAAGTACGGCAGCCGCACGAGGGCGTGCTTGTGCGACGACGGCCCTCATGGCCGGGGATCCCACCCGTAGAGGCGACGCGGCCGGGCGAGGCCGACGCCACCGGAAAGCAAACCTTCCTGCAAAATGCACCCGTGCCGCTTCGGTCGGCGCCGTGCTCCGTCCCCTACGACGAAAAAAAGGGATCGAAGATGACCACTGTGGGTGTGCGGCGCTCCCGCCGACTCGGCCGCGGCGGCATACGCCGCCTGGTTCCCCTCGCTGCCGGGGCCGCGGCAGGTGCCCTGCTTCTCTCCGCCTGCGGGTCGGGATCCGGCTCCGGCGGGACCTCCAAGTCGCTGACGTTCTGGATCTCCACGGTTCCGGGGCAGGACGCGGGCTGGAAGGCGTCGGTGGCGGCGTACAAGAAGGAAACCGGCGTCAACGTCAAGCTCGTCAACATCCCGTACGACGGCTACGACGCGAAGCTGCGCAACGCCGCGCAGGCGAGCTCCCTGCCCGACGTGGCGGCGGTGCCGAAGATCGACCCGATCTGGTCGAACAAGCTGCTCGACCTCGGCTCCATCGCCAACAACAAGACCTACAAGATCAACGCCAACTTCGTCGCCAAGGACTCGTCCGGGAAGGTGCTGTCCATCCCCTCGGACGTCACCGCGTCCGGCATGTTCATCAACAAGTCGCTCTTCGACAAGGCCGGCGTCTCCTACCCGACCTCGCCCTCCAAGACCTGGACCTGGACCGATTTCATCAAGGCGGCGAACGAGGTCCGGGAGAAGACCAAGGCCAAGTACTCCCTGACGTTCGACCAGTCGCCCTCCAGACTCCGCGCCATGGTGTACGAGATGGGCGGGCAGTACATGCACGCCGACTCCTCCGGCAAGTTCTCGGCGGACGAGGCGACCAAGAAGGCCGTGAACACCTTCGTCGGCTGGAACGACGACAAGACCATGCCGAAGTCGGTGTGGACCAGCGGCGCCGACCCGTCGGCCATGTTCCAGAGCGGTGACGTCGTCGCCTACTGGTCCGGTGTGTGGCAGGTCGCCTCCTTCGCGGAGAGCGTCACGAAGTTCGAGTGGGCGAGCGTCCCGACCCCCGCCGAGCCGGTGCAGGCCAGCGACGTCAACAGCGGCGGCATGGTCGTGGGCTTCAACAACAACGGCGACGCGGCCACCGCCGCGAACAAGTTCATCTCGTGGCTGTACGAGCCCGAGCACTACAAGGCGCTGTGCGAGGCGTCCGGGTTCCTGCCGGTCGAGAGCGGCCTGAACCCGACGTACCCCTTCAAGTCCGAGGCGGCGCAGGCGGCGTTCAAGCTCTACAACGAGTCGATTCCGCTCTACGCCCCCGTCTCCGGCTACTTCAACGTCGCGCAGACGAACTGGGCGCTGAACGGCAAGAGCCTCACCGACGACCCGACCAAGGCGGAGATCGGCAAGGCGATCAACGGTGAGCAGTCGGCCGACAAGGCCCTGGAGAACATCGTGGCTGGCTACAACCAGCAGGTCGGCGGCGTGAAGTAGGTCCCAGGTCCGGGCGGCGGTGCGAGCCGCTGCCGCCCGGACCTGGACGTCCGCGTGATGCCGGGCTCATGGCGTGAGCCCACCGCAATCCCATCCACCAGCACGGAGTCAGGAAGATGACAAAACGCGCCTCGGACGTGTCCGTGAGCCCGCCCAGGAGCCGTAGTAAGTACACCCTTGCGCCGCTCGTCCTCATCGCGGCCAATGTCGTGCTCTTCGCGCTGTTTTTCGTCTGGCCGGCGGTGATCGGGCTCGTTTACTCCTTCACGAACTACACGGGCGTGGGGTCGTTCCAGTTCGTCGGACTGGACAACTACCAGAAGCTGCTCGGGGACTCGACCTTCTACGACGCGACGACCCGGACGCTGCTGTACACCGTGCTCTTCGTTCCGCTGAACTTCGTGCTGTCGCTGCTCATCGCCAACGTGCTGGTGAGCAAGCACGCCAAGGGTGCGTCGGTCGCCCGGCTCTTCTTCTTCATCCCGTGGCTGCTGTCGCCCATCATCGTGGGTGTCCTGTGGCGATGGCTGTTCGGTGAGAACTTCGGACTGGTCAACTACCTCATCGAGAAGCTCGGCGGAAGCGCCGTTCCGTGGCAGTCGAACGCGGACCTGTCACTGATCGTGGTCGTGGTGGCGGCCGCCTGGGCCTGGACGGGCTTCTCGATGCTGCTGTTCATCGCGGCGATCAAGAACGTACCGACGTCGTACTACGAGGCGGCGGCGCTCGACGGCGCCGGTCCGTGGCGCCAGTTCATCAGCATCACACTGCCGAGTATCGCGCCCACCTCCTTCATCGTCATCCTGCTCAACACGATCCACGCGATGAAGGAATACGCGGTGTTCGCCTCCCTCAACAGCGGCGGACCCGGAACGTCGAACAATCTGCTGGTCCAGTACATCTACCAGACCGGGTTCAAGGCAGGCCAGATCGGCTACGCGAGCGCCGCGTCGTTCGTGCTCATGCTCATCCTGATGGGCGTCGCGGTCATCCAGATGATGGTCAACCGGCGGGTGGAGAACCGATGACAACCACAGACATGCCGCGCAAGGCCGACGCCGACTCCGTACGGGCCGTCTCCAGGAAGAGGTCACGCGGGTCGGCGACCGGCGGGCTTCGGCGCGCGATTGCCCCGACGACTCTGCTGTGGGTCCTGGCGGGCCTCTACGGGATCCCGGTGCTGTGGTTCGTCCTCAGCTCCTTCAAACCGGCGGGAGACCTGTTCTCCCTCCCGCTGACGGTGCTCCCGCAGAACCCCACCGTCTCGGGTTACAAGGAAGCGTGGGCAAGCGCCAACTTCGCCCAGTACTTCATCAACACGACCCTCGTCTGTGTGATCGCGACGATCCTCACGGTGGGAGTCAGCTGCTGCACCGGGTACGCGCTGGCCAAGTACGACAACAGATGGCTCAAGGCCTTCTTCCTCTGCATCCTGGCCACCACGATGCTCCCTGCCGAGGTCATGCTCGCCCCGCTGTTTCTGGTGGTCCGCGACCTGGGCTTCTACAACTCGCTCGCCGGCATCATCCTCCCGGCCCTGCTCACCGCGACCGGGTGCTTCATGTTCCGTCAGTTCTTCCTGACGGTCCCCGACGAGCTCATCGAGGCCGCCCGCATCGACGGCGCCAAGGAGCTGTCGATCTTCCTGCGGATCATGGTGCCGCTCTCCCGGCCCATCATGCTGACGCTCGCCATCCTGTCGTTCCAGTGGCGGTGGAACGACTACATCTGGCCGCTGCTGATGCTGAACGACCCCGAGAAGTTCACCGTGCAGATCGGCATCCAGAGCCTCGTAGGGGCGCAGAACATCAACTGGTCGGTGCTGCTCGGCGGTTCGGTCATCTCCATGATCCCGCTGATCGTCGTCTTCCTGGTGTTCCAGAAGTACGTCATGAACGCCGACATCAACGCCGGACTGAAGGACTGACCTTGCCCACCCCGCTCGACCACGAGTTCGTCCGCGCGGTGGCCGGCGCCGCCGACCGGCTGGCCGCCCCGCTGGCGGCCGACCCCGGCGAGGAACCCGCAGGTGTGACCCACCGCGCTCTCGCACGCCGGGTCAAGACTCTGGTCGCGGCGTACCGTTCCACCGACTCGGCACTCCACGGCAGCGAGCAGGCCGTCACCGCCGCGGCGACCCACCTGCGCGCCCTGCGGGCCGCGCAGACACCCACCGGCCTCTTCGCCGGCGGCGACAACGTGCAGTCACCCCCGGACTCCGCGTTCACCGTCAACGACGTGTGCGACGCGCACGTCCTCGCCGCCGGCGCGGGGCCGGAACTGCACGACGTCACGGCCGCGCTCGCCGAGATCGCCGGCGCCGCCCGCGGCAGTCTCCTGACCGGCGGGGTGCACACCCCGAACCACCGCTGGGAGCTGTCGGCGGCACTGGCCCGGCTGCACCGGTCGTTCCCGGACGACCGGCTGCTCGACCGCGCCGAGGCGTGGCTCGCCGAGGGCGTCGACATCGACGCGGAGGGCCTGTACTCGGAACGCAGCGCCAACTACGCGGCCCACGTGTCCAACCCGTCGCTGCTCCTGCTGGCCGAGGTGCTCGGCCGCGCCGACCTGCTGGACGCCGTCGAACGCAATCTCGCCACCACCTTGGACCTCATCAGGCCGGACGGCACGGTGGAGACCGTCCACTCGCGACGGCAGGACCAGAACCACCCGTTCCCGCTGGCGCCCTACCTGCCGCACTACCGGCTGCTCGCGATCCGCACCGGCCGGGGCGACTTCGGCCGGGCGGCACGGCTGGCGGCCGCCGGCGGCATCGACGAGCCCGACCTGCTCGCCCAGACCCTCCTCACCCCGGACCTGTGCCGCGTCCTGCCCGCACCGGCCGTGGAGACACTGCCCCGAGACCGGTACCTCACCACCGCCCGTCTCGCCGCACGCGCCTCGGCCACCGCGCACACGGTGGTGTACGGCGGCTCCGACGTGCCCGCGCACCGGCGCATCCGCTCGGGCCTCGCCTGCAACCCCACCTTCCTGCGCCTGTTCGCGGGCGACGCCGTCCTCGACGCGGTCCGGCTCTCACGGGGATTCTTCGACCTGGGCCCGTTCCGCGCCGCCGACATGCACCGGCTCGCCGACCACCGGTACCGGCTCTCCGAAACCCTCACGGCCGCCTACTACCAGCCGCTGCCGCCGGACCGGCGACGGGACGACGGCGTCTACCGGCTGGTGGACGACGGACGCTTCTCGGCCGCGATGGCCTTCCCGGACCGGCCTCGGGACGAGGTCTCCCACACGACCCGCGTCGAGGTGGACCTGCGGGAGGACGGCGCGGACCTGCGGATCGACATCAGCGGACCACGGGTGCCCTGGGCCCTCGAACTGACCTTCCGGCCGGGTGGCGTGCCCGAGGGCGCCGTACCGATCGGCGACGGGCGCTGGTGCCTGACGACCGCGATGACCTACCGGGTCGGCCACGACGAGATCCGGGTCGAGGCCGCCGTCGAGGCAGGCGAACCGCTTGCCGGGCCGGACCGGAGCGATGTACTGCGGTACGACCCGGGGCAGGACTGGACCGTGGTGGGCGGCACCGATGCGACGACCGGGAACCGCGTCTGCATCGGTGGACTCGGCCCGCACACACTGACCCTCGCACTGCGCGCCCGCCGGCCCGCACCCGTCGTGTGACTCCGACGACCCACGCCATGGCCATCTCAGGCATGAAGGGCTGATCCCCGTGGACCTTACGTCCCCTCCCGTGTACCTCCTGCACCAGCGCGGCCCGCTGCACGACCTGCCCGACACCCCGCAGGCGTACGACGCCGTCCTCGCCGACGTCACCGAACAGGCGCTGCGCCGCCTGACCCCGCAGGGAAACCTGGAGCACCCCGACTGCGTCGACGACATCGGCGACACCTCGCTCGGCATCACCTCCCTGCTGGCCCTGGCCTGGCAGCGCACCAAGGACCCGCGGCTGCCGGAGGCGGTGCACCGCAGCCTCGCCTTCCACCTCCGCGAACGGGTCTACCGGGACGACAACCCGGGCTACCCGAACCTGAGGGTGCGCGGCTCCGGGCTCCCGTACGCCCGCTACACCCTGGCGGCCGGCGCACACCCCGTCGGCGACTGGCCGAGCACGGTGTGGGCGCTGCTCCAGGCCGTGAACGTGCTCGACACCGCCGACGGCCTGGTGCCGGACGAGCAGCGCGCCGAGCTGCTGGAGGTGGCGCGCGGCTACTGGAGCTGGCTGACCGGGGCGACCTTCTTCAACCCCCAGGAGGCGGGCAACCAGGCCATCGGCTGTGTGGTCGGCGGCCTGATGCTGGCCCGCCACCTTGCGCCGGAGGACGGCGAGCCGGTCCGTGCACGGGCCCTCGCGCTGTACTGCGACGAGATCCGCGCCCACCGGGTCCGCGACCGGGGCGCCCTGCTGCCCCCCGAGCACGGCGGTGCCTACGACAACAACTACGGCCCGATCTCCCTCTCCTTCCTCGCCCAGGCCCACCGGGTCAGCGGCGAGGAGGTCTTCGCCGAGGACGGCGAGGCGCTCGCCCGCTACCTCGACGCCCGCCTCACCGGCGGCGGCTTCGACAACGGCGGCCCCCGCTACAGCGAGCAGCACTCGGCCTTCGAGTCCGCCCTCGGCCTGCGCTACTTCGGCGCCCGGATCGGCGCAGACCTGGGCCGCTACCGGGGCGACAGCCGCTGGGCACGGCACGCCGTCAAGGCGGACGGCGGCGTCGACGGCCACTTCGCGTGGATGCTGGTCTGGCAGATCCAGGACACCACGCGCTGGCACCGCGAGCCGTCCACCGGACCCGCACGGCACCAACTGCGTGCCGGCACGGTCTCGGTGGCCTTCGACGACCGGATGACCCCCGCGGTCGTCGAGGCGGCCGGTACCTACTACCTGCCCGCCGCCGTCAACCGCCAGCACGGCTTCGGCCCCGTCACCGACGGCTTCCTGCTGTGCCGGCCGATGGGCGAGGTCCGGGTCCGTGACGCCCGCGCCGACGGCCTGACGGCCAAGCTCGTCACCAAGCCGGTCGTCGGCCGCGACCACGTCCTGCGCAGCGTGCGCTCCCTGTACGTCACCGACGGCACCACCCTGTGGACGACGGTCGCCGTGGAGCGCCTCGACGGGACGCCGTACCTGCTGGCCGGCCTGCCCTACGCCGAGGACGACGGCGACCGGGTCCGGCGCACCGCGCACGGAGCCGTCTCCGCACCGGGCGGCCTGCGCCTCACGCACCCCGCAGCCGAGGGCGCCGAGCACTTCGACGCGCGCGCCGGACTCACCCAGCAGGAGGCCGCCTTCGCGCTCGCCGCCGACCCGCGCGGCTACGGCAACCCCGACGAGGGCTGGCGCCACCTGGTCAGCTCGACGGCACTGGAGGCGGGACCGCTCCCGGACGCGCCGGACGACCTGCACGTGTTCGCGGTGCGCCACGGCACCGAGGAGCCGCTCACGGTCGCGGTCGAGTGGGCCGAGGAGGGCCTGACCGTGCGGACGGACGCCTTCACCGCCGTTCTCGGCCCCGACGACGCGCACGCCGAGCCGACGCTGACGCTGCGCGCCGCCGTCAGGGGCTGAGGGTCATCCGCGGGGTGCCGCGCACCGCGTACGCGGGCAGCCGGGCGTCCTGGAGGAACGCGGGGGACAGGGACAGGCCGAACCGCCGCTCCACCACACCGAGGCTGCGCCGGCAGCCCGTCCGGTAGTCCTCGTCCTCCGGCGGGAGAAAGGTGTTTCCGTCGGGGGACAGGATGCCCGCGGCGACCAGCTCGGGCAGCAGCAGATCCGGCTCGGCGCCCCAGCGCCACACCTCCTCCCGCAGCCCGTGGCCGGACACGAGCACGCCGTCGCGCGCGTAGTGGAAGTCGGCGGGCGGGTGCTCCTGGGGCGGCACGTACCGCACGGCCTCCACGCCGTCGCGTGATATCTCCGCGAGCAGGTCCCCGCCGGTCGAGTCGCCGTACTCCAGGGCGAACGACCAGTGGCCGGATCTGCCCACCCGGACCACGCCGTCCCCGTCCTCGGCCGGCCGCCACTGCGTGATCCCGAGCTGCCACACCTCGGCGTCGGTGATCGGCTCCGTGGCCCCGCCCGGGTCGGCTCCCATGCGGTGGGCCAGCTCCTCGGGGGAGATCCCGCGCGCGAACACGACGCTGGACATCCAGCCGTCCAGATCCACCAGCCACACGATTCCGTCGGTCATGGGGCCGAAGCTAACGCGTGGCACCGACAACGCCCCCGGCGGGCCGGGGCCGGACGGGCAGGGACACGACCAGATCGGCCCGGTCCCTCGTCGTCGCCACCAGCTCGGCGTTGCGCTGGTCGCTCCGCAGCACCCAGGCCACCGCCTCCTCGTGGTCCTTGCCGAACTCCTCGTGCCGGGCGATCAGTCGGCGGACCCGCTCGTCCTCGTCCGTCTCGCAGAACCACACCTCGTCCAGAGCGGCCCGTACCCGCGTCCACGCCCCCGTGCCGACGAGCAGGTAGTTGCCCTCCGTGACGATCAGCCGGGCCGTCGGCGGCACCGGCACGGCCCCCGCGACCGGCTGCTCGAGCACCCGCTCGAAGCCCGGCGCGTAGACGAGGTCCTCGCCGTCCGTCTCCTCCCGCAGCCGCCGCAGCAGGGCCGCGTAACCGGCCGCGTCGAAGGTGTCGGGCGCCCCCTTGCGGTGCCGTCGGCCGAGGCGGTCCAGTTCCACGTCGGCGAGATGGAAGCCGTCCATCGGGACGTGCGCGACCCAGGGATCGCCGGTGGCGTTCAGTTCGCGCACCAGACGCTCGGCGAGCGTCGTCTTGCCCGCGCCCGGACCGCCCGTGATACCGAGGAGCGCGCGTCTGCGGCCGTCCCCGGCGAGGGCACGGGCACGTACGAGCAGATCGTCGAAAGTGAGCACACAGCAGAGTGTCGCAGTCTCCTGGAAGGTGACCCGCAAGGCCGCAAGGAAAGGAGGACGACCGTGTCCGACGACGAGCTGCAGATCCGCACCCTGATCACCCGCTGGGCCGAGGCCGTCCACCGGGGCGACCTCGACACCGTCCTCGACCAGCACGCCGAGGACCTGGTGATGTACGACGTACCGGCGCCCCACGAGGGCATCCGGGGCCTGGCCGCCTACCGGGCGACCTGGCCGCCCTTCTTCGTCTGGCAGGCCCAGGGCGCCCGCTTCGACATCGACACCCTCGACGTCACCGCCGGCCACGACGTCGCCTACGCCCACGCCCTGCTGCGCTGCGGCACGCCCGAGGAACTCGCCGAGTGTCCGAGCCTGCGGCTGCGGCTCACCTTCGGCCTGCGCAAGGAGCACGGCCGCTGGCTCATCGCCCACGAGCACCACTCCTTCCCGCACGACTGACCGGATGTGGCGCGCGACACACCGGTGAGGGGCCCGATGTGGGGGAACCAGGGCCGTATGACGTCGACGCTCGGTCTCCCCGAAACGATCCAGGCCTGCCTCTTCGACCTCGACGGGGTCGTCACCCGAACGGCCGTGGTGCACGCGGCCGCCTGGAAGGAGACCTTCGACGCGTTCCTGTACGCGCGCGGAGGCAAGGACTTCCGGCCCTTCGACGAGGCCCGCGACTACGACGAGTACGTCGACGGCCGCCCCCGCGCCGACGGCGTCCGCACCTTCCTCGCCTCCCGGGGCATCGAACTGCCCGAGGGCGAACCCGGCGACCCGCCCGACGCGCAGAGCGTCCACGGGCTGGGCAACCGCAAGAACGAGCTGCTCCTGGAGATGATCCGCACCCAGGGCGTCAAGCCGTACGACGGCACCCTGCGCTACATAGCTGCGGCACGCGCGCGCGGCCTGCGGACGGCGATCGTCTCCTCCAGCGCCAACACCCGCGACGTGCTGCGCTCGATCGACGCCGAGCACCTCTTCGAGGTACGGATCGACGGCGTCGTGGCGGCCGAGCGGAAGCTGCCGGGCAAGCCGCGCCCCGACACCTTCCTGGCCGCCGCCCGCGACCTCGGCGTCGAGCCGGCGAGGGCGGCCGTCTTCGAGGACGCGCTGGCCGGGATGGACGCGGGCCGCGCCGGGGACTTCGGGTACGTCGTCGGTGTCGACCGGGTGGGGCAGAGCGACGCGCTGTACACGCACGGCGCCGACATCGTGGTGAAGGACCTCGCCGACCTCGCGGAACCCGGGAACCTCCCGGGCGGCGCCGACGGGGGAGAGCGGGAGTGATCAAGGACCGGTCCTACACCGTCGAGCCCTGGTACGTGCGAGAGACGCGGCTCGACCTCGACGTCCTGGCGCAGAGCGAGTCCGTCTTCGCGCTCTCCAACGGGCACGTCGGCTGGCGCGGCAACCTGGACGAGGGCGAGCCGCACGGCCTGCCCGGCGCCTACCTCAACGGCGTCCACGAACTGCACCCGCTGCCCTACGCCGAGGCCGGCTACGGCTACCCGGAGTCCGGGCAGACCGTCATCAACGTCACCAACGGCAAGATCCTGCGGCTGCTGGTCGACGACGAGCCGTTCGACCTGCGCTACGGGCGGCTCGTCACGCACGAGCGGGTGCTCGACCTGCGCCGGGGCGTCCTGGAGCGGACCTGCGAGTGGACCTCGCCCGCCGGATCCACCGTCCGGGTGCGCTCGACCCGGCTGGTCTCGCTCACCCAGCGGGCCGTCGCCGCCGTCGCCTACGAGGTGGAGGCCGTCGGCAGCACCTCCCGGGTGGTGATCCAGTCCGAGCTGGTCACCAACGAGAGCCTGCCCGACCCGGACGGCGACCCGCGCGCGGCCCGCGCCCTGAAGTCACCGCTGGAACCGGAGGAGGACGTGGCCGTCGGGCGCCGGCTGCGGCTCGTCCACCGCACGAAACGCAGCGGACTGCGGGTGGCCGTGGCCGCCGACCACGAGGTCACCGGCCCCGAGCGGACCACCGTCGACAGCGAGAGCAACGTCGACGTCGCCCGGCTCACCGTCACCTCCGTGCTGGAGCCCGGTGAGCGGCTGCGGGTGGAGAAGATCGTCGCGCACGGCTGGTCCGGCGCCCGCTCCCGGCCCGCGATGAGCGACCAGGTGGAGGCGGCCCTCGCGGCGGCCGGGCACAGCGGCTGGTCGGGCCTCCTCGACGACCAGCGGGCCTACCTCGACGACTTCTGGTCCCGCGCGGACGTCGAGGTCGACGGCGACGAGGAGATCCAGCAGGCCGTCCGCTTCGCCCTCTTCCATGTGCTCCAGGCCGGCGCCCGCGCCGAACGACGCGCCATCCCCGCCAAGGGGCTGACCGGATCCGGCTACGACGGCCACGCCTTCTGGGACACCGAGACCTTCGTGCTGCCCCTGCTCACCTACACCGCTCCCGGCGCCGTCGCCGAGGCCCTGCGCTGGCGGCAGAACACCCTGCCCGCCGCCCGCGAACGGGCCGTCCAACTCGGCCTGCGGGGCGCCGCGTTCCCCTGGCGGACGATCGAGGGCTCGGAGGGCTCGGCGTACTGGCCGGCCGGGACCGCCGCCTTCCACGTCAACGCCGACATCGCCGACGCCGTGGTCCGGTACGTCACGGCGACCGGGGACACGGAGTTCGAAGCGGCCACCGGTGTCGAGCTGCTGGTGGAGACCGCGCGGCTGTGGCGCTCGCTCGGCCACCACGACGCGCACGGCACCTTCCACATCGACGGCGTCACGGGACCCGACGAGTACAGCGCGGTCGCCGACGACAACACCTACACCAACCTCATGGCCCGGGCGAACCTCCTCGCCGCCGCCGACGTCGTGGCACGGCACCCGGGCGAGGCCGCCCGGCTCGGCGTGGACGAGGAGGAGAGCGCGGCCTGGCGGGACGCGGCCGAAGCGGTGCACGTGCCCTACAACCACGAACTCGGTGTGCACGAACAGCACGCGGGCTTCACCCGCTACCAGCAGTGGGACTTCGCCGGCACCCGCCCCGACCAGTACCCCCTGCTGCTCAACTTCCCCTACTTCGACCTCTACCGCAAACAGGTCGTCAAGCAGGCCGACCTGGTCCTGGCGATGTACACCTGCGCGGACCACTTCGACGAGGAGCAGATCGCCCGCAACTTCGCCTACTACGAGCCGCTGACCGTCCGCGACTCCTCCCTCTCGGCCTGCTGCCAGGCGGTGATCGCCGCGCAGGCCGGCCATCTGGGACTGGCCTACGACTACACGACCGAGGCCGCGCTGATGGACCTGGCCGACCTGGAGCACAACACCCGAGACGGGCTGCACATCGCGTCCCTGGCGGGCACCTGGATGGCCCTGGTCGCCGGCTTCGGCGGGCTGCGCGGTGACCGCGAGGGCCTGCGATTCGCACCCCGGCTGCCGGAAAGGTTCAGCCGGCTCGCCTTCAGCGTCCAACTCCTCGGCCGTCGCCTGCGGGTGGAGATCGGCCCGGACAAGGCCACGTACACCCTGCTGTCCGGCTCCCCCCTGACGATCCGGCACCACGGTGCTCCCGTGCTGGTGAACGGCGACGGCCCCGTCGTCCGCGCCGTACCGCCGGTGGCGGACCGGCCGACGCCCCGGCAGCCCCCGCACCGGGGGCCGAACACCCGCTGAGCACCGGGCCGGCGTCCGGGGCCGTGTTTCCCGGCCGCCGGGTGCTGGTAGGTAGTGGGGAGTCGCAGGCGGCGAGGGGGAGTGGCATGGCGGAGAGTGGGCACGACGGGCGGCTCGCGGACGAGTTCTTCACGGCGGGCGGCTCGTCCTTCAGTGACTTCCTGGCGGCGCACCGCCCCGAACTGCTGCCGACGCGCAGCCCGTTCGCCGACGGCTTCCGCGCCGCCCCGGACAGCTTCCCGCACGGTACGACCGTGCTGGCCCTCGTCTACCGCGACGGTGTGCTGATCGCCGGCGACCGCCGGGCCACGATGGGCAACCTCATCGCGCAGCGCGACCTGGAGAAGGTGTACCCGGCGGACGACCACACCGCCGTCGCCTTCGCCGGCACCGTCGGACTCGCCGTGGACATGGTGAAGCTGTACCAGGTCGAGCTCACGCACTTCGAGAAGGTCGAGGGCGCCGCGATGACCCTCGGCGAGAAGGCACGCAGACTGGCCACGATGATCCGTCAGAACCTCGGCCAGGCCATGCAGGGCCTCGCCGTCGTCCCGCTCCTCGCGGGTTATGACACGGCGGCCGCCCCGGGCGCGAGGAGCCGCATCTTCAGCTTCGACGTGGCGGGCGGCCTGTACGAGAAGGCGCCCTTCCACGCCGAGGGCTCCGGGTCGCCGTACGCGCGCGGGGCGTTGAAGAAGCTGTACCGCGCCGGCATGTCCCGGCGTGAGGCGGCGCTGGCCGCACTCCAGGCGCTGTACGACGCGGCCGACGACGACTCCGCGACCGGCGGCCCCGACATCGGCCGCCGTATCTTCCCGATCGTCTCGGTCATCACCGAGGAGGGCTTCGAGCGGCTGCCCGAGACGGAGACGGAGCGACTCAGCCACGAGATGGTCGAGCAACGCCGCAACAGGCCCGACGGCCCCCACGCCACCGAGCCGCGCTCGGCGTAGCCGAAGCCGTCGGACGTCACGCGGGGGCCGGCGGATCCATCGCCGCGAGCCTGGCCGGATGCGCGGCGGGGGAACGGTCGGGCTCAGTCGCGGACGCCCCATTCCTTGCGCCGTCTGGCGATCTGCTGGACCGGGTCGCCGGTGTACGACCAGGGCGTGCGGGTCGCCCGGTGGCCGAGGATCCGCAGCAGCGGCGTCGCCACGTCCGCGGTGCCCGCCGAACACGCCGCGTGGGCAAGGTAGTTGAAGTCGCGCAGCTCGCCCGGCGCGACGGTGTCGTCCTTGCGGCCCATGATCCAGCGTTCCCAGGTGCGGCGGACGTCGCTGGCGGCGCCGTCGTTGTTCCAGTGCTGGCCGAGCCCCACGGCGGTGGAGCGGTCCTGCGTGGTGTCGAGGGCGTGACGGAACTCCTCGACGCGCGCGTACTGCACCAGCACCGGCAGCGGACAGCCCGGCGGGGCCGCGCCGGCCGCGTCACGGGCGAAGTCGTACATCAGCCCGTGCGAGCCGTGCCAGCGGGCGGAGTAGTAGTGCAGCACCTGGAGGTGGCCCTCCATGCTGTACGGATCCCGCTGGTGCAACTCGTCCCACCAGCGGGCCAGTTCCTGGCGGCGCACCCCGGCCGGATAGAGACGGGCGACCGAGATCAGCGAGGTCCAGGGCGTCGGGTCGTCCAGGTACGCCTCGGCGGCGGACAGGCACGACAGCACCGCGGCGTCGACCCGGGTCTGGTCGATCGGCACACCACGGCCCGCGGTGATCGCCAGGTTGAACGCCCGGGCCGTCTCCGTGGCCGCCCGCAGCACCAGCGCGTCGGCGCTGTGCGGCTCGGCGGCCAGCCAGGTCTCCACCGTCGAACTGCCGGCGCAGGCCTGCGCCAGCAGCCGCACCCGGTGACCGCGGGCGAGCCAGGCGGGGCCGGTGGCGCGCAGCAGGTCCCGCAGGCCCTGCCAGCGGCCGATGACGATGTCGTGCCGGGTGGAGGAGAGGGGAGCGTCCCCGCAGTCGGGGTCGAAATCGGGAGCGAAGCGGTCGCGCGCCATCGGGACCCCTCTCAGAAGTCGGTGGAGAGACCCTCGTGGCCGGCGGCGTGCGTCGCCGGGCGCCCCTCGGGCACGTAGTCGGCCTCGACGGTGCGCGAGGCGTCCAGCCGGGCGGGGCGGTAGTAGTCGCTGCCCTGCCGCCAGTACCAGAGCATCGGCACCAGTCCCACGGCGAGCCCGCCGATGCCGATGGCGACCGCCGCGGGGGCCAGCTCACCGAGCGACTCCACGAGGATCCAGAACATGAACGCGGCGCCGAACAGCGGCCACAGCCCGCCGAGGAGGAAGTCGGCAGGGGACTTCAGCAGCGTCTTGCGGTACGCGACGACCGCCGCCAGCCCCGCCAGCCCGTAGTAGACGGCGATCTGGAGTCCGATCGCCGAGATGGCGTCGGCGAGGATGTCGCCCACCGAGCCCAGCGCGTTGGAGGCGACGAACAGCACCAGCGCCACCCCGCCCACCACCGCGATCGCCACCCAGGGCGTGTTCCAGGTGCGGTGCACCCGGCCCAGCGCGGACGGCATCGTACGGTCCCGGCCCATTGCGAACAGCGAGCGCGTCACCTGGATCAGGGTCGTCTCCAGGGTGGCGACGGTGGACAGCAGCACGGCCACGACCAGCACCTTGCCGCCCCAGCCCGGCCACACCTCCTCGCCCAGCGCCGCCAGCACGTTGGCCCCGTTGTTCTCGATCTGCTGCGAGCTGAGGACGACGTTGACCGCGATGGTGAAGACCTCGAAGAGGAGAAAGACGATGCCCACCCCGATCAGGCCCGCCAGGCCCGTCGTTCGGCGGCTGTCGCGGGTCTCCTCGCTGAGGTTGCTGGTCACGTCCCAGCCCCAGTAGTAGAAGGCCGCGACCAGCGCCCCCGCGGCGAAGCCGGACACCCCGTCGAAGTGGCTGAATCCGAGCCAGGACCAGTCGAACGGCAGCGAGGTGTCCGTGTGGAAGACGGCGAGCACCGCGAACAGCGCCAGAATCGCCAGCTCCACACCCGACATGATCAACTGTGCGCGCACGGTGAGCCGGGCCCCGCCCAGCACCACCGCCAGCATCACCAGGAACCAGGCGGCGCCGACGACGGTCGACAGTGCCGTGTCGTCGGCGAGGCCCTCGTCGAACAGGGCCAGCGTCATCGACCCGGCCGGCAGCGATCCCGCCACCATGAAGATGGTCGCCGAGATCACCAGCGCCCAGCCGCTGATGAAGCCCAGGAAGGGGTGCAGCGTGCGTCCCACCCAGGAGTAACTGGCGCCCGCGTTGACGTCGATCCGGCTGAGTCGGCTGAAGGCCAGCGCGATGCCCAGCATGGGTATCGCGCAGTACAGCAGCGCCGCCGGTCCGGCCAGGCCCACGGCGCCCGCCAGGACCGCCGTGGTGGCGGCGATGGAGTAGGCCGGCGCGCTGCCGGCGACCGCCATCACCACCGTGTCGAAGGTGCCCAGGACATTCGCCTGGAGGCCTCTTCCGGTGCTGTTGCTCATGGTTGCGCTGCTTTCCGTCGTGCACGCCGCCCGAGCGGGGAGGACCCGGCGGCGTATGGGGGGTGAGGGATGGAGCGCCGCCGCGCGTCGAGAGGGATGACCTCGGGAAACGTCGGCGGAGAAAGCGCGGAGGGGTACCGTGCCAGCACTGTGTCGGCGGACGGTCACACCGAGTGTGCGAGTGACTATAGCCCTAACGATTGAGGTTTCAAGATTGACGGATAAGTAATGTTCACGGCCGCCCGTGCAGGTGGCATGTGCCGCGATTGGAGCGGCCCGCACGGGAAACGCGGACGGGGAGACCACAGTCCCCGACGGCGAAGGAGCAACCCATGGGTACGGAGTCCGAGGCGATGGGCGACGACGTCTACCAGCCCACCGGAACCAACGAGGAACAGCAGGACGCCGCCCCGCTCGACCTCCAGGACGCCATCGGCGAACGCACCTACGACGACACCCTCGACGAGGGCTACTCCCCGCCGGAGAAGCCGCTCGGGGTGACCAAGTACGGCACCACCGCGGCCGAACAGCACGAGGGCGAGAACCTCGACCAACGCCTCGCCCAGGAGGTCCCGGACGTCTCGGAACCGGCCGGCGACGGCGTCGGCGACCTCCCCGACGGCGAGGGCGAACCCGTCGACGCCGAGGCCGGTGACCGGCGCGCCGGCCGGCTGGTCGCCCCCGACGAGGGCGCCCACCCCGACGCCGTCAAGGAGGAGATCGCCCAGGACGTGGGCATCGACGGCGGGGCCGCGGGCGCCGAGGAGGCCGCCGTCCACATCGTGGAGGAGTGAGCGGCCCCCCGAGCCCGTCAGTGGCCCGCCCGCCCGTCAGTCGCCGATGCGGTCCAACTGCCGCAGCCGGTTGGTGGCGTCGAGGGCGGCGACCTTGTACGACTCCGCCAGCGTCGGGTAGTTGAACACCGCGTCGACCAGGTAGTCGACGGTCCCGCCGCAGCCCATCACCGACTGCCCGATATGGATCAGCTCGGTCGCTCCGGTGCCGAAGCAGTGCACCCCGAGCAGCGTCCGGTCCCCGGGCGAGACCAGCAGCTTCAGCATGCCGTGGGCGTCGCCGATGATCTGCCCGCGGGCCAGTTCGCGGTAGCGGGCTATGCCCACCTCGAACGGCACGCTGTCCTCGGTGAGCTGGTCCTCCGTCCGCCCCACGAAGCTGATCTCCGGGATCGTGTAGATGCCGATCGGCTGGAGGTGGTGCATCTGCCCGACGGGCTCGCCGCACGCGTGGTAGGCGGCCGCCCGGCCCTGCTCCATCGCCGTCGCCGCGAGCGCCGGGAAGCCGATGACGTCGCCCACCGCGTAGATGTGCGGGACCGGCGTGCGGTAGTGCTCGTCGACCTCGATCCGGCCGCGCCGGTCGGCCGCCAAACCGGCCTTGTCCAGATCCAGTTCGTCGGTCAGGCCCTGTCGGCCCGCCGAGTACATCACCGCGTCCGCGGGGATCTTCTTGCCGCTCTCCAGCACGGTCAGCGCACCCCGCGCATGCCGTTCCACGGCGGCGACGGTCTCCCCGAACCGGAAGGTCACCGCCAGGTCCCGCAGGTGGTACTTGAGCGACTCGATGACCTCGACGTCGCACATGTCGAGCATCCCGGCCCGCTTCTCCACCACCGTGACCCTGCTGCCGAGCGCGGCGAACATGGACGCGTACTCCATGCCGATCACACCGGCGCCGACGATCACCATGGACTGCGGAACCCGCTCGATCGTCAGCACGTTGTCGGAGTCGAGGATGGTCCGCCCGTCGAACTCCACGCTGTCCGGCCGGGCCGGGCGCGTCCCGGTGGCGATCACGATGTGCTCGGCGCTGATCAGCCGCTCCTGCCCGGTGATCTCGCGCAGCGCGACGGTGTGGGCGTCGACGAACCGGCCGGTGCCGGCGAACAGGGCGACGTGGTTGCGGGACAACTGACTGCGGATGACATCGATCTCACGCCCGACCACATGCTCGGTACGGGCGGTCAGGTCGGCGACGGTGATGTTCTCCTTGAGGCGGTAGCTCTGTCCGTACAGGTCCCGCTGGGTGAGACCGGTGAGGTACAGCACCGCCTCGCGCAGCGTCTTGGAGGGAATGGTGCCGGTGTGGAGGGAGACCCCGCCGACCATGTCGGGGCGGTCTACTACGGCGACCCGGCGGCCCAGTTTGGCCGCGGCGATGGCGGCCTTCTGACCGCCGGGACCTGATCCGAGGACGAGCATGTCGAAGTCGGGCACGCTCCGGAGTCTGGCAGCCGCAGGGCCCGCCGCGGAAGGGCGGGCCCCGATTGCCCCGGATTACTAGGGAAGCAGCTTCTCGATCGCGCTGGGTCCCTCCTCGGCGAGCTTGCGCCGTGCCCACTCGAGATTGCGCGGGGTGATGTCCCGGCCGGTGGCGAGGACCATGTCCTCCGGCGACACCTCCGTGCCGGTACGCGTGTGGAGCAGGCTGTCCGGGGTGGCGCGCTCCGGTGAGGGCCGGGAGCCGCCTGGCTGTGACGTCGGCATGATGTCTGCTCCTCGCGTCCGAAGGGAGGGCTTCGGCCCGGTGCGGTCATCGGGTCCACTAACACCATTCATCCTGGAGCCGCACCCTGCAATCCCGATCAGCTCCGGCCCGAGATGCCGGGAAGATCCACCGGGCGTCTAATGGGCTCCATGGCACCCACCAACGCCGGGAACCCGCACCGCGGGGGACTGCGCAGGCTCGGCGCCTGGTGCGCCCGTCACTTCCTGATCGTCATCATCGCCTGGCTCGTGGCCGTCGTCGCCCTCCAGGTGGTCAGCCGCTCCGTCGGCGGCACCTACGAGGACAATTTCCAACTGCCGGGCGTGCAGTCCACGGACGGCCTGGACGTGCTCAAGGAGCACGACCCGCAGGCCGGCGGCTACAGCAGCCAGATCGTCCTGCACGACGACCAGGCCGTGAGCACCCTGAGCTCACAGCTGTCCACGGCCGTCGGCGACCTCCAGAAGCTCCCCCATGTGCTCACGGCCGTGAACCCGCTCTCCGTGACGTCGTCGAAGGTCGGCCCGGTGTCGAGCGACGGCAAGACCGCCTATGTCACCGTCCGCTTCGACGTGCAGCCCTCCACCCTCGGCGACGACTACCTGACCGGCGTCGACAAGGCCGTCCAGCCGCTGCGGGCGGCCGGCGCCGACGTCGAGTACGGCGGATCGCTCGGCGAACTCGCCCGGCCCGCAGCGAACGACCGGATCAGCGAGCTGATCGGCTTCGCGGTCGCCATCGTCGTCCTGCTCGTCGGCTTCGGCAGCGTCATCGCGGCCGGACTGCCCCTGGTCACCGCCCTGATCAGCGTGGTCGGCGGACTCGCCTGTCTCGGGCTGCTGGCCGCCGCCTTCACCTTCGCCACCGTCTCGCCGACCCTCGCCACCATGATCGGACTGGGCGTCGGCATCGACTACGCCCTCTTCCTGACCACCCGGCACCGGCAGAACCTGATGGACGGCGCCGATCCCGCCGAGGCCGCCGGACACGCCAACGCCACCAGCGGCCGCGCCGTGCTCGTGTCCGGCACCACCGTGATCATCGCGCTCTTCGGTCTGTACGCGTCCGGGGTGTCCTTCATCGGCAAACTCGGACTCGCCGCCGCCATCACCGTCGTCTCCGCCGTCATCGGCGCCCTCACCCTGGTGCCGGCCCTCCTCGGGCTCATCGGCAGACACATCGACCGCTACCACGTCCGCAAACCGGTCGCCGAGACCGACGCCGAACCGGGCGCCACCCCGCACGGCACCTGGCACCGCTACGCCAAGCGCGTCGAGCGCAGGCCCTGGCAGTACCTCGGCGCCGGTGTCGCCGTCATCGCGGTCCTCGCGATCCCGGTCTTCTCCATCCAGCTCGGCCACATCGGCGACGGCGCCGACCCGACCTCCTTCACCGACCGGCGGGCCTACGACCTGATGACCGACGCCTTCGGGCCCGGCTCCAACGGACCCCTCACCGTCGTCATCGACCAGACGTCCGTCCCGTCCGACAAGCGCTCCGCCCTCTCCTCCCAGGCACAGAAGACGCTGGGCGCGGTGCCCGGCGCCGCCACGGTCACCCCGCTGACCCCCACCAGTGACGGCGACGTGCTGCTCGCGACCGTCTACTCCCAGAAGGCCCCGCAGGACGCGAGCACCACCGAGCTGACGAACCGGCTCGTCGACGACGCCCTCCCCGACGCGGTCTCCGGCTACGACGCCAAGGGCTACGTCACCGGCACCACGGCCGCCCAGGTCGACTTCCGGGACATCGTCGCCAGCCGGCTGCCCCTGATCATCGGCGTGGTCGTCCTCCTCGCCTTCCTGATCATCCTCGCCGTGTTCCGCGGGCTCCTCGTCGCGGTCAAGGCCGCCGTCCTCAACGTCCTGTCGATCACCGCCTCGTACGGCGTCGTCGTCGCCGTCTTCCAGTGGGGCTGGGGCGGGCCCGCGCTGGGCGTGCACGGCGACGTGCCCATCGAGAGCTATGTGCCGATGATGATGTTCGCGATCATCTTCGGCCTCAGCATGGACTACGAGATCTTCCTGCTGTCCCGGGTGCACGAGGCCTGGCTGCGCACCGGCGACGCCAAGGACTCCGTCGCCCACGCCCTGGAGATCACCGCACGGGTCATCACCTGCGCGGCCCTGATCATGGTGAGCGTGTTCTCGGCGTTCATCATCAGCGACAACATCGTCGTCAAGATGCTGGGCCTCGGCCTCGCCGTCAGCGTGCTGATCGACGCCACCGTGGTACGGCTGCTGATGGTGCCCGCCGTCATGACCCTGCTGGGGGCGCGCGCCTGGTGGACCCCGCACTGGCTGGACCGGATCCTGCCGCACATCGACGCCGAGGGCGACGCGGAGAACCTCAGTGGTCCGCCCGGCCGTCCGCCCGGCGGTCCGCCCGATCCGCCGGCTCGAGAACGAGCATCGTGACGTCGTCGCGGACGGCGGGGCAGTGGCGCAGGACGTCCGTCCACACCCGCTCGCCCGTCGTCGCCGGGTCGGCGCCGGCGGCGAGGGCGGGCAGCCGGTCGAGCAGGGGGTAGAAGACTCCGGCGGCGTCCCTGGCCTCCGAGACGCCGTCGGAGGCCAGGAAGAGGCGGTCGCCGGGGCGCAGCGGCAGTACGTGGGCGGTGAGCGGGGCGCCCTCCGGGAGACCGAGCCCCAGCGGCGTCCACGGGACGACGTCCAGCTCCGTGGCCGTGCCCTCGCGCAGCAGCACCGGCGGGGGATGCCCGCAGACGACCACGCTCACGGCCTCCGCGTCCGGCGTGAACTCCAGCAGGACCGCCGTCGCGAACAGCTCGGCGTGCGTCACCCGCGCCGAGTCCACCGTCAGCCGCCGGTCCAGCCGGGCGGCGACCCGCGCCAGGTCCGGCTGGTCGAGCACCGCCTCCCGGAACGCCCCCAGGAGCGAGGCCACCGTCGCCACCGCCGCCAGCCCATGCCCCTGGACGTCGCCGAGCACCGCCCGCACCCCGTGATCGCTCGCCCGGACGTCGAAGAAGTCACCGCCGACCAGCGTCCCGCGCTGGGCCGCCCGGTACAGACCCGCGCAGCGCACCGGACCCACCCGCTCGGGGACCGGCGGCACGACGGCGTTCTGCGCGGCCTCGGCGATCGTGCGCTCGGTGTCCAGCTGGTCGTCCCGGCGGCGGCGGACGTACGCCACGAACACGCTCAGCACCGCGACGAAAGACACCGTCAGCACATCGGTCTGGCCCGGCTGGTCGAGCTGGAACGCGGGCAGGTTGAGCATCACGACCACGGCCGCGCCGAGCAGCGCGGTGGCCGCCGGACCGTACGACAGGACCGCCAGCGGCGGGATCGCGCCCAGCATGAACCCGATGTCCAGCGGCTCGGGGCTGGTCAGGGTGGCGACACAGACGCCCGCGATCAGCAGGAGCGGCAGCGCCCGTACCCAGCGAGGGGGCGGCGCGCCCCGCAGCCAGCCCCGCCGGTCCCCGTCGAGTCGTCCCACACCCCCACGCTCCACCGTGGCCGCGACGGGCGCACGCCGAAAAACCCGTGGACGCGATCGAGGGCGGCGCCCTAACGTGTGACCGCACGCCCGGACACCCACGGAAGGAGGCGAGCGCCATGCGAACCGCATTCATCCCGCGCTCCCACTCCGTGACCCCGGCGTGCCGCGTCTGACCCTCGTCCGACGCCCCGGGAGCGCACCACGCCGTACGCGACCCGGAGGAATCCGTGACCGATCTGGTCATCCGCGCTCTCGACGAGAGCGACGTCCATCTGTTCGACACCCTGCCCGACCCGCTGCGCGCCGCCGACGCCTTCGGCAGGATCACCTACCGGCCCGACTGGAAGCGCGTCGCCCTGCGGGACGGCCGGGTCGTCGCCCGCGCCGTCTGGTGGGGCGGACCCGAGGACACCGAACCGCTCGTGGTGGAGTGGTTCGACTTCGCCGACGGTGAGGAGGAGGCCGCGGCCGAACTCCTGCGCACCGCCCCCTGGCAGGTCGGCCTGGAACTCGTCATGCCCGGCGGCTGGCGCGACGACCCCGCCCTGCGGGCCGCCGCCGAGGCCCGGCACCGCGCAGCCCGCGCGGCCGGCCACACCCCGCTGGTGGAACGCTTCGTGTACCGCTGGACCCCGGAGTGCGGGCTGCCCGACCGTCCCGGCCGCCTGAGCTTCGCCCCCGAACCGGACGACGCGGTGTTCTTCGACGCGCTGCGCCGCATCCACTCCGCCACCCTCGACGCCCACGCCCGCAAGGCCATCGGGGAAGGCGGCCTCGACCGCGCCGCCCAGGAGGAGATCGACTTCTTCCGCTGGTGCCCGTCGCCGCGCGAGTGGTGGCAGGTGGCCCGCACCCCGCGGCGAGAACTGGCCGGCATCCACATCCCGGCCCACAACCCCTCGGGACCCTGCGTCGGCTTCATCGGCGTGCTGCCGGAGCACCGGGGTCACGGCTACGCCTACGACCTGCTCGCCGAGTGCACCCACTATCTCGTCGAGCGGGGTGCCGAGTTCATCGCCGCCGCCACCGACCAGGGGAACTTCCCGATGGCGGCGCACTTCGCCAAGGCCGGCTATCCGATCGTGCGGGAGCGGGTGAATTTCGAGATCGGGTGATCTTCGAGATCGGGTGAACGGCCCGCGGGCCCGGGGAGGGCGGTGCGTCAGTGCGCTCCGCCCTCCAGCAGGGTCTCGACGTCGGCCAGGATCTCCGTGACGCGCAGGCCGAACGCGGCGTCGCAGGCGTGGGGGCGGCCGTCCCGGGCCGTGACGAGCAGTGCGTCGGCGGCCCGGGTGAGGGCGTCGGCGGCGTCGCCGCCGCCCTGGGGGAGCCGCGTCACCCCGGCCGTGCCGCGCAGCTCCACGCCTGAGCCCGTCGCCGCGGGCGGGGCCGTCAGGCTGAGCGTCAGCGTGCCGGAGGCACCGTCCACATGGTCCAGGACCACGTGCACGGTGTCCCGGGGACCACGGGCCGCGGCCGTCACCCGGCGGACGTCGCCCAGGACCGGCAGCAGCACGGACAGCGCGTGCGGACCCACGTCCCACAGGGCACCCTTCTCACCGCGCCAGGGCGTGGCGAAGGGGTGGTCGCCCGTACCGTGGAACACGTCGCCCAGCCACTCGGCGCGTCCCGTGAACCATCCCCCGGTCTGCGCCTGTTCGGCGATCCAGGCACCGGCCTCGGGCACGAACCGGGTGGTGAAGAAGACGACCGAGGCGACCCCGGCCTCCTGCGCGGCCCGGACCACGGCCCGCGCTCCCGGCACCGTCGCGGCGACGGGCTTGTCGAGCAGAAGATGACAGCCGGCCCCGGCGGCCCGCACGGCGAGCCGCGCCTGGACGTCCGGCGGCAGCGCGACGGCCACCGCGTCCACGTCCGTGAGCAGGGCGTCCACGTCGTCGTAGGCCCGAGTCCCGTGCCGTTCGGCGAGTTCCTTCGCCGCCTCCGGGCGACGGCCCCAGACGCCGACGAAGTCGAGCGCCTCGTGCGCCTGGAGGACGGGGGCGTGGACCATCTGTGCCCAGGGGCCGGTGCCGAGCAGACCGATGCGCATACCGCTGACTCTCCCTGATGCCGACCGACGTGACGGGTGGTGACGGGTGACGCCCCGCCGGGACGCCGACTCCGACCGCGAGCCTCGCACACCGCCGTCGCCCGGGACACCCCGGGCGGTGCTCCCGGCCGTCAGGCCGCCCGGGCCTCCGCGGAGCGGGAGTCGTCCGCCACCGGGGCGGCGGCGGAGGTGCCCCGGACCAGGCGCAGATGCCGCCTGCGCCCGGCATGGCGTCGCTTGTCCCGGACCGGCGCGAGCAGGCGTTCCTCGACCCGGTCCATGACGGCCATCAGGACGGACAGCAGCGGCAGCAGCAGCACGGCGACCCAGAGCACGGTTCTCTCCTCGGCAGGCGACGCCATGCCGGGTGCTCAGAATCGGGCCGCTGATGCCTGCCGTGCGCGCATCAGGTGCGAGGCGGCGCGGCGAAGCCCGTCAACAGGGCGTCCGCCTGGGCCAGCCCGCTCTCCACGGAGATCTCCCGCACCGTCTGCGCGGACCGGATGGTGGCGAACGTGACCCGGCCGTCCGCGAGCCGGTAGCCGTACACGGCGGGCCTCGGCAGGCTGTTGTACGACCAGTGCGCCGAGAAGTAGTACCCGCCCGTGTCGTGCAGCACCACCAGGTCCCCCTCGGAGAGGGCGGGCAGCGGCCGGTCGTGCGCCACGACGTCCCCGGCGAAGCAGAGCGGCCCGGCGACGTCCTGCCGGACGAGCGGCGTGCGCTTGGGCGTGCCGTCCGGGCCGTACGCGGACACCCGCAGCGGCCAGTCGTCCGGCATGAAGACGGTGCGGGTGGCGACCTGCCCGCCGGCGTGGGTGAGCGCGACCCGGCGTCCACCGGCGTCCTTGACGTACTCGACCAGGGCCGCCGTGAAGCCGTTCTTCGCGATCAGGGAGCGGCCGAACTCCGTGACGACCTGATAGCGGCCGTCCAGCAGCGCCGGCTCGGCGGCGGTGAGCGCGGCCACGTACTCCGCGTAGGTGGGCGTGACCGTGTCGTCGGCGAAGTTCACCGGCAGCCCGCCGCCCAGGTCGAGGCTGGTCACCTGACGGCGGCCGACGTACGCGTTGATCTCCTCGGCGAGCCGGTGCGTCTGCGCGAGCCCCTCCGCGATCAGCGGCAGGGGGCAGCCCTGCGAGCCCACGTGCGCGTGCAGCCGGGTCAGCCACGGCCGCCGCGCGAAGGCCTCCACGACGCGGGTGCGGGCCCCCGGATCACGCAGGGCCACCCCGAACTTGGAGTGCGCGGTCGCCGTGCTCATCGCGCCGATCGAACCGCCCCCGACCTGCGGGTTCACCCGCAGTCCGAGCACCGACGCGCAGTCCTCGGGGCGCAGCGCGTCGATCCGGTCCAGCTCGTCGAGGTTGTCCGCGTTGAGCGCGACGCCCAGGGCGAGGGCCTCCCGGATCTCCCGGCGGGTCTTCGCCGGCGAGTCCAGCACGATGCGCGCCGGATCGAACCCCGCGTCCAGCGCCAGTCGCAGCTCGCCGGGGCTCGCCACCTCGCAGCCCATGCCGGCGTCGGCGAGCAGCCGCAGCACGGGCACCAGGGAACAGGCCTTGGCGGCGAAGGTGTGCAGGACGTCCGGCACCCGCGCGAACGCCTCGTGCAGGCCGGCGACGCTGTCGCGCACGCCCCGCACGTCGACGAACCCGGCCAGCGGCCGGTCCTCGCCGAGCAGCCCGTCCGCGACGGCCTGCCGGACGGCGAGGGCTACGGGAGAGTCGTCGGTCGGCTGATCGGTCGGCCGGTCGGCTCGCCGGCCGGTCCGCTGGTTCTCGGTGGGGAGCAGCACGTGCTCGTCTCCTTCGGGCGAGGAAGGGTGTCACGCGGTCGGGTGACACTTCCAGATTCCTCCCGTGCCGGCGACACGTCTTTGGGGAGCGGGCCAAAGACAAGCGGAACCTTTGTGTCATCGGACAGACCGCATCCGGCACTCGGGCGCTCAGGATTCCTCGGGCGGGACCAGCCGGGCCGCGAGGGTCAGCAGCAGCCGGGCGTCGGGATCGTCGAGGTCCACGCCGTACCGCTCCCGGACCCGGCCCAGCCGGTAACGGAGCGTGTTGGCATGCACGACCAGGCGTCGCGCCGCCTCGGGGACGTCGCCCCCGGCGTCGAACCAGGCCGCCAGGGTGCGTACCAGCTCGCCGCCCGCCGCGAGGTCCGCGCGGATCAGGTCGTGGACCGGCCCGCTGCCGGACTCCCACACCGGACGCGCCGCGTCCAGGATCCGCAGCACCTCCAACGCCGCGCCCGCACCGGCCGCGTCGGCATACCGCGGGGGCCGGGGCCGCCCGGCGGCCGACGCCCTGGCCTCCCGCTCCCGCAACGCCCGGACGACGAGCCCGGCCCGCCCGTACGACAGGTCGGCCCGCTCCGGGGTGACGACCGGGCCGACGCCCAGCCACACCGCCGGCGCACCCGGCAACGACGAGACGACCGCGTCCAGTTCGCGCACGACGCCGAGCACGGCCCCCGCATGGTCCGCCGCGGCGGCACCCCCGGTGAGGAACAGCGCCAGGCGGTCGCCGCCCCGCAGGATCCCGGTGCCGGGCCGGTGCGCGGAGATCTCCAGGGCGAGGACGTCCAGGGCCCGGTCGTCGGCCCGCGCGCCCGGCCGCCGTTCGGCCACCACCACCGCGCACGGCGCGTCCGGGGACAGCCCCAGCGACCAGGCGTGCGTACGCCGGTCCCCGAGACCGTGCAGCAGACCGCGCAGCGCGGCCTCCCGGCGGTGGGCCGTACCGCTCTCGCTCAGCCGCTCGCGCACCAGCAGCGGAGCGGCGAGCCCGGCGGCCGTACGCAGATGGCGGGCGGCGTCCGGGGCCAGGGCGGCGCCGTCCGCGGCGGCCCAGATCGAACCGAGAACCTCCCGCCCGCTGCGCACGGCGACGACCAGCCGCTCCGGGTTGTCGCCGTCGGCGGGCCGGTGGATGACGTCCTCGGAGGTCCACAGGGCGCGCAGCAGACCGCTGCGCCGCAGCTCGGCGACCCGCCAGTCGGGCACCCGGCCGCCGAGGATGACGGTCCGGCGCAGGGGGTCGGCGCCGGGGCCGGTGGCGGAGTGGGCCAGGACCCGCAACCGGGTGTCCTCGATGGTGATCGACCCCTTCACGTCCGCCGCGACCCGCGCCGCCAGGACCGCGAGGGAGGGCGCCGTCTCCGGGCCCCGGAGCGCCCCGGCGTCGTCGGCCCGACCGGCCCGGACGTAGGAGAGCGCCGACCGCAACAGCGCGGCGGCCTCGGCCCAGCCGGTGCCCTCGGCACGGGCGAGCAGGGCGACGCCGGTCTCCCGGGCCGCCTGCACCGGACCGGTGACCCCCTGGCCCGTGACCTCCTCGCCGGTATCGCCCAGCACGACGGCACAGGCACCCCGCCGGGCGGCCTCGCGCACGGTACCGGCGTCCGGCGCGGCGCCCACGGCCAGCAGCAGGACGCCGCCAGCCGCCGGATGCCCCGGACCTGGATCCGGACCCGGATCCGGACCCGGCTTCGGTCCCGGTCCAGATGCCGATCCAGGACCAACGGCCGATCCAGGGGCCGGTCCCGATCCCGATCCCGATTCCGGATCTGGGCCCGATCCCGATCCCGATCCTGATCCGGGTCCCGGAGCAGGTCCTGGTCCCGGGCTCGGCCCCGGCCGCGGGCTCGATCCCGGTCCCTGACCCCGCCCGAGGTCGTCCGGCTCGTCGAGGCCGTGCGGGATGTCGAGGTCGCCGAGGCCTTCGAGATTGCGGAGGCCATCGGGATCGTCGAGGTCGTCCAGGCCGACGGCGATCCGCCGGACGACGGTGTCGGGCGCGGCGGGCGCGTACAGCAGCCGCACCGCGTTGCCGTCCTCGAAGGCCAGCAGGGACCGCAGTGTCGCGGCGGCCTCCCGCGGGGCCGGAGGCTCCTCGTTCATCGTCCGACGCTCCCGCCCTCGTCCCTACGACGCACCCCGTGTGCTCCCCGCCGACGATAGGCGTCCCGGCCGGCGACACGGGCCGCACCGGGGCGCCGTCTCCCCGGTTTCCTCCGGTGGAAAGCCCTGAGACCGGTGACTTCGCCGATCCCCACGCACCGGTCCCGCCCCGACAGTGGCACCGCCATCCCAGCGGCGGCGCCCCCCGCGGCCCGCCCGACCGAGAGGACGACTCCTCGTGCAGGATCACATGCGCACCGGTGCGGCCCACCACGCCTCCACCGGCTCCCCCCACCGCAGGTCCGGACAGCTCGCCCGGCTCGCGACCGCGGTCGCCGCCGTCGTCGGCCTCACCACGCTCAGCGGCCCCGGCGCGCAGGCGGCGGACAACCCCTACGAGCGGGGCCCGGCGCCGACCACCGCGAGCATCGAGGCGGCACGCGGCCCCTACGCGGTCTCCCAGACCACCGTCTCCTCGCTCGCCGTGACCGGCTTCGGCGGCGGCACGATCTACTACCCGACCAGCACCGGCGACGGCACCTTCGGCGCGATCGCCGTCTCGCCCGGTTACACCGCCACCCAGTCCTCCATCGCCTGGCTGGGCCCGCGGCTGGCGTCCCAGGGCTTCGTCGTCTTCACCATCGACACCCTCACCACGCTGGACCAGCCCGACTCCCGAGGCCGTCAACTGCTCGCCGCCCTGGACCACCTCACCCAGGTCAGCTCCGTGCGTACCCGCGTCGACGGCAGCCGGCTCGGCGTCATGGGCCACTCGATGGGCGGCGGCGGCAGCCTGGAGGCCGCCAAGGCGCGGCCCTCGCTCCAGGCCGCGATCCCGCTCACGCCGTGGAACCTCGACAAGTCCTGGCCCGAGGTCGGCACCCCCACGCTGATCGTCGGCGCCGACGGCGACACGGTCGCCCCCGTCGCCAGCCATGCCGAGCCGTTCTACTCCAGCTTGCCGTCCTCCCTGGACCGCGCCTATCTGGAGCTGAACAACGCCACCCACTTCACCCCGAACTCGTCGAACACGACGATCGCGAAGTACGGCATCTCGTGGCTGAAGCGCTTCGTCGACAACGACACGCGCTACGAGCAGTTCCTGTGCCCGCTCCCGCAGCCGAGCACGACGATCGACGAGTACCGGGGCAACTGCCCGCACACGTCCTGAGCCAGGTGAGGAGAACGGGGTCGCTGCCGCCGTCGCCGTCGCCGTCGCTGTGCCCGTGCACGCGGCGCGGCGGCGGCCGTTGGGACCCGGCACAAGGTCTGCCGGGCCCGTCGCACACGAACCCACTGGTGACAGGCCCCGAACGGCCCGCATCGGCGTCGTCGCCCGCGCGGTCGCACGGCTTCCACCGCCCGTTACCCGTACGTAACGTCACGGGAATGACCGGACAGACGACCGCCGCCGAAGACGGCGGTGTGCGGGTGGTGACCGGTGAACCCGGTTGCGGCCGCACGGCGTTCCTGGCCCGCGTCGCCCGTTCCTGCCCGGCCGCGTCGGTGGTCGATGTCCGGGCCGACCGGGTGGCGTCGGCCGTACCCCTCGGGGGTCTGCGCGCGCTGCTGCGAGCCCTCGGCGCACCGGTGGGCCCGTGGTCCGCCACGGGGCAGCCCTGCGCTGCGCTCCTCGACGCCCTGCGGGCCGCCTCCGCCGACAGGCCGATGCTGCTGTGCGTCGACGACGCGCATCTGTGGGACGCCCCCACCAGGGCCGCGGTGGGGCGCGCCGCCGAGCAGTTGCGCGGGAACGGCCGGGTGGGCGTGCTGCTGAGTGTGTCGGGACACCGCCCGGTCGACCGCGAGTTCGCCGCGCTGCCGGTGGTCCGCGTCGACCCGCTCTCCCCGGTGGAGGCGGCCGCGCTCCTGGACGAGGCGACGGGCGGGGCCCTCGACCGGGCCGTGCGCGACGACCTGGTGGACGCGGCCGAGGGCAGTCCGGCCCTGCTGCTGGGCATGGTCCGGCGGCTGTCGCCCGCCCAGATCCGCGGTCACCGCAGGCTGCCGGGCCCGCCGGCCGACGCCGAGCTCCTGACCGGCCTGGTCCGCGGCTTCCTGACCGGGTTCACCCCCGTGCAGGAGGACCTGCTGCTGACGGTCGCGGCGGCCGTACGGGACGCGGACGACACGGAGGACTCCCGGATCGGCCTGGCACTCGCCCGGCGGGCAGCGGAGCACCTGCGGGGCACGCGTCCCGGCACGGGGTCCGTCCCTCCCCCCGATCCGCTTCCCGAGGTGCTCGTCCTGGCCGACGGCGAGGTCGGGTTCCACAGCGATCTGCTGCGCCGCGCGGTGTACGCGGGGGCGCGGCCCGAGCGGCGCCGCGCCGCGCACCGCGCGCTGGCCCGGGCCCTGGAGGAGGCGGGGGCCGCAAGGCTGCCCGCCCTGCTGCACCGGGCCCGGTCCGCCACCGTGCCCCGTCGCGGGACGGCGACCGAACTGGCCGTGGCGGCCGGTGACCGGACGCATCCCCGGAGCCTGCGGTGCGCGGCGTACGCCCACGCCGCCGCACTGGCCGAGGACGGCACGCGGTGTGCGGAGTGGTACACGGCCGCGGCCGAGCAGGCCCTGCTCGGCGGCCGCACGCACCGGGCCCTGCGGTTGCTCGACAGGGCCCGGGACGGCGCGGCGCCCACGGCGCTGCGCGGCCGCGTCGAACTGGTCCGCGGCACCACGGTCCTGTACGACGGCCCGGTCGACGAGGCCCGTGCGTCCCTGCTCCTGGCGGCCCGCCTGCTGACCGAGTCGTCCCCTCGGCAAGCCCAATCGGCCCTCCTGGCCGCAGTGGACGCCGCCTGGGCGGCGGGCGACGCCCAGGGCTGCCTGCACCTGCTGAGCACCGGCGCCGACGCCCCGGATGCCGCCTCGGGGCGCCCGCACGTACCGCTCGACGGCGAGAACGGCCTCCCGGACCCCGACGCGTGGCCCGGCCCCCGGCCCCTCGGGGGCCGACCGGCGGACCGGCCGGGGCGCCCGGGTGACGGCACGGGTCGCCTGCTGGTGCCCGGAGGTGGTGATGCCCCGGGCAGGCCGCACCTGCTGGGTGGCGGGGACGGTGGCCCGGGCACCGGCCCCCTGTCCGGCGTCCGGCCGTTCCGGGACCTTTCGGTGGTCCGGTCCGAGTCCCCGGGCGATCCGGCGTACGACGGTGTGCCGGTCCGCGCAGGCGGCAGTGCCGTGTTGCGTGGCTATCGCACCGGCCTCCGCCGCCTGCTCGAAGGGCAGTTCGCGCAGGCGGCGGGGCCTCTGCGGCGGCTGGTGGTGGACGCGGAGGCTGCGGGTGATGCGGGGGACGCGGCCGCCGCCGACGAGCCGGACACGGCGTTGCGCGCGGCCGCCGCCGCCCTGTTGCTGGGCGACCTGGCGGCGGCCCGCCGCGCCGGGGCGCGGGCCCTGGCCGCCGCCCGTACCCCCGGGACCGCCGTGGCCCTCGCGCGGGCCCGGGAGTACCTCGCCTACGCCGAGCTGCGCGCCGGACGGCACACGCTGGCCAGGACCCACGCGGAGGAGGGGCTGCGGGCCGCGCACCGCACGGGGCAGCGCAACACGGCCGCCCACCACCACGCGGTGCTCGCCCTCGCCGCGTCGATCGAGGGCACTCCGCAGGAGGTCGCCGCCCACGTGGATACCGCGCTGGCCACCGCCCGCCGGCACGGCCTGGTCCAGGCCGCGACGCTGGCGGAGTGGGCGGCGGCCCGCGCCGACCTCGCCCGCGGGCGCCCCCGGGAGGCCGCGGACCGGCTCGGTCCCCTCGTGCGCCCGGGGCCGCGCAGGGGGCACTTCGCGGTGTGGATGCTCGCCGTGCCCTGCTTCGTGGAGGCCGCCGCCTCGACCGGACGGGCCGACGAAGGCGTCGCCGAGGTCGTCGAGGAGTTCGCCCGGTGGGCCGGATTCGGCGCCGACCCGCAGGCCCCCGCCCAACTGACCCGCTGTCGTGCGCTGCTGGCTCCGGCCGACCGGCCCGACGCCCTGTTCCGTCGCGCGCTGGACCTGCACGACGTGGCCGCCGGCGGCGACTTCGAACGGGCCCGCACCGAACTTCTGCACGGCAAGTGGCTGCGCAGGCGCCGCCGGCTGAGCGAGGCCCGCGACCGTCTCGGCGCCGCCCTGGTCGGGTTCGAACGCTGCGGCGCGCGCGCCTGGGCGGACCAGGCCCGCGCCGAACTGCGGGCGGGGGGCGTGGCACCGGGAGGCGGTGTGAGAGCGATGGGGCCGGGCCTGGGGCTGGACGGACTGACACCACAGCAGCTGCGGATCGCCCGGTGCGTCGCCGAGGGCGCCACCAACCGGGAGGTGGCGCTGACCCTCTCGGTCAGCACCCGAACCGTCGACTACCACCTGCGAAAGGTCTTCGCGACGCTGGGCGTCCGCTCCCGCGTCGAACTGGTGCGCATGGTCGAGAAGGCCGGACAGGAGGGTTGACCGGAGAGAAAACAATGGTGCACACCCCTAGGGACCGACCGGACGGTATGCCATCCTTCGTGGCAGGACGAGTCGGACGGCTGGACACTGCCCCGGGGGAGGACCGCGATGCATCAGGCCCTACGGTCACGGACCGTCTTCCGCCCCGCGGCCGGCGCACCGGCTGCCCCCGGCCCCCGGCCGCATCCCCAGCACGTCCGGTCGCTGATCGACGCCGACGCCCTCCGGGTCCTGCACCGTGCCGCCCGGGTGCTGCTGGCGGACCTGCCCGACCTCACCGACCGGCTGGTGGCCGCGCTGCAGGACCAGGAGCCCGCCTACCGCGCGGCCGTGACGAGCGACCCCGCCGCCATCTGGCAGGAGGTGCACCGCTCGTTGCGGCACAGCGTGGCCTCGCTGATCGACCCGCGCGGCAGCCGGGACGCGGCCCGCCGTTGCTCGTGGAAGATCGGTGCCACCCGCGCGGAGCAGGGCCTGCCGCTGGACGCCCTGCTGCACGCGTTCCGGCTGGGCGGGTCCCTGGTGTGGCAGGGCCTCATCGAGGAGACCTGCCGCACGGCTCCCGAGGACGTGCGGCTGCTCGTGCACATCGCCGCCGACGTGTGGAACTTCGTCGACGAGCACTGCACCCTCGTCGCGGACGCCTACCGGCAGGTCGAGCGGCAGCTCGCCTGGCGGCGCGAGAACCGGCTGCGGGTGCTGGCCGGCGCCCTGCTCGACGGCGCCAGCCGGATCGCGGACCTGCCCGAGACGGCCCAGGCGCTGGACCTCCCCGAAGAGGGCCGGTACGTCGTCGTGGCGGTCACGGCCGGCTGTCCTTCCGACGCCGCAGGCGCGCGGGCCGCCCACGGCCGGGGCAGGCGCGTGTACTGGCACACGGGGGTGGAGGCGGACTACGGCATCGTCCTCCTGGGCGAGAACGAGAGCGGGATCGAGGGCGGAAGCGAGGTCGGGAGCGAGGTCGGGAGCGGGAGCGGGAGCGGGGGTGGGAGTCGGGACGGCTCACAGGGGCCGACCTCGGCCGTCCCGCCGGCCTCGGGCAGCGCACGGACCGGGGTGAGCACGGCGGTGTCGGGGCTGGCCGCGGTCGGGGACGCCCGCCGCCTCGCGGACATCGCGCTGGACATGTGCCCACGCACCGGCGGCACGATCCGGCTGACCGAGCACCTCCCGGCCGCGCTGGTGGTCTCGACCCCCGACCTGGGTGCGGCGCTGGTCGAGCGGGTGCTCGGCCCGCTGAGCGGTCTGGAACCCGCCGACGAGGCCGTCCTGCTGGACACCCTGGCCACCTGGCTGGCGTGTGACGGCTCCGCGCAGCGGGCGGGGGAGCGGCTGTACTGCCACCGCAACACCGTCCTCAACCGACTGCGCCGCTACGAGCAGTTGACGGGCCGTTCCCTGTCCCGTCCGGCCGACCTGGTGGAGATCAGCCTCGCCCTGACGGCGCGGGGCCTGCGCACCCGCTGAACGCCCGACGTCGGCGTTATGGAACGACAAGCACCTTTTGGCCTGAGTTCCCGAACAGTCACCTATGGCGCCACGCGTGAAAGTCGTCCGCCTTGTGAGATGGGGATGCATTCAAGGTGCACGAATGTGCGAGGATCATTTTCAGTCACGCCTGGCGGGCCAATCTCTTCACACTTCTGACACAAATTTCACGCTTTCACTAGGTGAGTTATAGTCACCGTCCAAGCATCAACTATTTGGGGGGCGCTCGGACCAGGTGGGGGCTTGGTTCGGTCGACGTGTGCTTGGCATCGTCTGCGCACCCCCGCAGCAGTCTCGTGGGGGTTGGGTAAGTGGAACATTGGCTGGATGACGCCCAACCTGAAGGGTCGGACGATGCATCCGGGCCCGACGGCACCGCGTTCGCCGGGCGCAGAACCGGCCTTCGGGCGAGGACGCCAAGAGCCGGGAGTTTCTGGGAGGCCGCGGAGGAACCCGGTTCCGCGCGCACCGAGGCGACGGCCCTCCTGCCCGGCGGCACCGCGGTGTACCCCGCCTTCGCGGACACCTTCACGGACGCCACCACGGCCGAGCCCCTCCACGACGCGGACGAACTGACGGTGCAGCTCGCGGGCATCGACCCGGCGTCCACGGCAGGTGCCGCCGGCGGTCGGCTCGAGTCCCACGGCGCCCCCGGTGTCCCCGGCACCCCTGTCTTCGTCGACGAGTCGGGTCGCCGCAGCCGCCGGCTGCGCCGACTCGGTGTGGCCGTCGGCATCGCCTGCTCCGTGTACGCCCTCGTCATCGTCGCCACCCTCGTCTCGGGCAACTCCAGCGCGCCCTGGCTGCCCCTGCCGGGACAAGGCGACGACACGCCCGCCGGGAAGGTCGAGACCTCGTCGGTGCCGTCGGTCTCGGAGAGCCCCTCGGGCTCGGACCGCGCCGCTCCGAACGCGGGCGCGTCGGATTCCGTCCCGACGGCGTCGTCCCTGGGCGGTGCCGGCGACGTGCCCGATGCCGGCGCCAGCCCCGGCGGGACCGAGGCGTCCGCGCTGCCCGAGGCGTCCACCGGGACGACGACCGCGCGCCCCACCGTCACGGCGAGCGCGTCCGGTCCGGCCGCGTCGGAGTCCGCCGCCGCCTCGCCCGAGGTGAGCCAGCCCGACATCGGCGCGAGCCCCTCGCCGAGCGCCGTCGAGGACACCGGGGGAACCGGCGAGATCGTCGGCGAGGCGAACTCCGTGTCCGCCGGCTGACGCCGCTCACGCCCAGCTCCCGCTCAGCCCCACTCGGCCCGCCCAGCTCCCGCTCAGCCCCACTCGGCCCGCCCAGCTCCCGCTCAGCCCCACTCGGCCCGCCCAGTCCCCGCTCAGTCCCTGCTCGGCCCGCTCAGTCCCCGCTCATCTCCCCTTCCTGTCCCGTTCTGGAGCACACCTTCCGATGGCATTCCCCGCCCGCCGTCGCAGGGCCGCAGCCGCGGCCCGTGACAGCGCCGCCCGGCGCCGCCGTGTACCGATGCGCCTGATGCTGCCCAGCCTCGTCCTCGTCGCGATGATGGCGATGCTGATGGTGCGCGGTTACGTCCACAGCGAGATCCTCGCCGACCACCGCGTCCAGCCCGAGGCGTCCGCCGACAAGGTGCCCGACGAGATCCTGGACGGCGGCCCGGTCATCGACAGCCGGGGTGGCCGCAGCACCAGCCGCGAGGTGCCCGACCACCGGCTGGTCCTGACCTTCGACGACGGACCCGACCCGGTCTGGACCCCCAAGGTCCTGGACGTGCTCAAGATGCACCACGCGCACGCCGTCTTCTTCGTCACCGGCACCATGGCCTCCCGCTACCCGGACCTGGTCCAGCGGATGGTCGACGAGGGTCACGAGGTCGGCCTGCACACCTTCAACCACCCCGACCTCTCCTACCAGTCGAAGAAACGTATCTCCTGGGAGCTGTCCCAGAACCAGCTCGCGCTGGCCGGCGCGGCGGGCGCCCGCACCTCGCTGTTCCGCCCGCCCTACTCGTCCTTCGCCGACGCGATGGACGACAAGTCCTGGCCGGTCACCGAGTACATCGGCTCACTCGGCTATCTGACCGTCGTCAACAACACCGACAGCGAGGACTGGAAGAAGCCCGGCGTCGAGGAGATCATCAGGCGCGCCACGCCCAAGGGCGGCAAGGGCGCGATCGTCCTGATGCACGACTCCGGCGGCGACCGTCACCAGACGGTCCAGGCGCTGGACCGGTTCCTGCCCGAACTCAAGTCCCGTGGCTACGAGTTCGAGAATCTCACCGAGGCCCTCGGCGCGCCCAGCGCACACACCCCCGTCACCGGTCTCGATCTGTGGAAGGGCAAGGCCTGGATCTTCCTCGTCGGAGCCGCCGAGAACATCACCGGGGTACTGATGGTCGGCCTCTCGGTGATCGGTGTCCTGGTCATCAGCCGGTTCGTGCTCATGCTGCTGCTGTCCGCCCTGCACGCCCGCAGGGTGCGTCGGCCCGGGTTCAGCTGGGGCCCGCCGGTCACCGAACCGGTGTCGGTGCTGGTGCCGGCGTACAACGAGGCCAAGTGCATCGAGAACACCGTCCGCTCGCTGATGGCGAGTGAGCACCCCATCGAGGTGCTCGTCATCGACGACGGTTCCTCCGACGGCACCGCGCTGATCGTGGAGGCCATGGCCCTGCCGAACGTCCGGGTCGTCCGCCAGCACAACGCGGGCAAGCCCGCGGCCCTCAACCGGGGCATCGCCAACGCCCGGTACGACCTCATCGTGATGATGGACGGCGACACCGTCTTCGAGCCGTCCACCGTCCGCGAACTGGTGCAGCCCTTCGGCGACCCGAAGGTCGGCGCCGTGGCCGGCAACGCCAAGGTCGGCAACCGGGACTCGCTGATCGGCGCCTGGCAGCACATCGAGTACGTGATGGGCTTCAACCTCGACCGCCGGATGTACGACGTCCTGGGCTGCATGCCCACCATCCCCGGCGCGGTCGGCGCCTTCCGCCGCTCGGCCCTGGAGCGGGTCGGCGGCATGAGCGACGACACCCTCGCCGAGGACACCGACATCACCATGGCCATGCACCGCGACAACTGGAAGGTGGTCTACGCGGAGAAGGCGCGCGCCTGGACCGAGGCCCCGGAGTCGGTGCAGCAGCTGTGGTCCCAGCGCTACCGCTGGTCGTACGGCACCATGCAGGCGATCTGGAAGCACCGCCGGGCGGTCTTCGAGCGCGGCCCGTCCGGCCGGTTCGGCCGCGTGGGTCTGCCGTTCGTCTCGCTGTTCATGGTCCTGGCCCCGCTGCTGGCCCCGCTCATCGACGTCTTCCTCCTCTACGGAGTGGTCTTCGGCCCCACCCAGAAGACGATCGTGGCCTGGCTGGGCGTCCTCGCCGTCCAGGCGGTCTGCGCGGCCTACGCCTTCCGGCTCGACCGCGAACGCATGATCCACCTGATCTCGCTGCCCCTCCAGCAGATCCTCTACCGCCAGCTCATGTACGTCGTGCTGCTCCAGTCCTGGATCACCGCCCTCACCGGCGGCCGGCTGCGCTGGCAGAAGCTGCGCCGCACCGGCGCCGTCGAGGCGCCGGGCGGTCCCGCGCCGCGTCAGCACACCGGCAGCACCAACGACCGGAGGCCTGTCGCATGACCCAGGGTTACCCGACCGGGACGAACACGGGTCCCGAGCGGACGCCGGCCTTCGGCGTCCCGCAGCAGCGGACCGCGGGGGCCCTCCCGGAACCACCCGCCACGGCGGGGGCCGTGGGCACGACGGCCGCCAAGAAGCCGGGACGCGACCGCTACCTCGACCTGCTGCGCACGATCGCTCTGGTCCGTGTGGTCGTCTACCACCTGTTCGGCTGGGCCTGGCTCACCGTGCTGTTCCCGTCCATGGGCGTCATGTTCGCCCTGGCGGGCTCGCTGATGGCGCGCTCGCTGAAGCGTCCGCCGCTGGGCGTGATCCGCGACCGCGTCCGGCGGCTGCTGCCACCGCTGTGGCTGTTCGGGGCGGTCGTCCTGACGCTGATGTTCGCGGGCGGCTGGAACCCGCTGGACGACCCCGACCACGGGGGCACCCTGGGCGTCGTCGAACTGCTCAACTACATCGTCCCGCTCGGCGCGCCTCCGTTCCCGTGGGACATCGGCTCCAAGTCCGGCCTGCTGGAGAACACCTGGGCGGTCCAGGCGGCGGGTGTGCTCTGGTACCTGCGGGCCTACCTGTGGTTCGTGCTCGCCTCGCCGCTGCTGCTGTGGGCGTTCCGCCGGGCGCCCTGGGTCACGCTGTTCGCGCCGCTGGCGCTGACGGCGGTCGTGGGCACGGGCGTCGTGTCCATACCCGGCGAGACCGGCAACGCGGTCAGCGACTTCGCCGTCTACGGCAGCTGCTGGGTGCTGGGCTTCGCCCACCAGGAGGGGGTGCTCGCGCGCATACCCCGCTACGCAGCGGTCTCCGGCTCCGCGCTCGTCATGGCCTTCGGCCTGTGGTGGGCCTCGGGGCACCTGGGACCGGACGGCTGGGACCTCAACGACATCCCGCTCGCCCAGGCGGCCTGGTCCTTCGGGTTCGTGGTGATCCTGCTCCAGTACTCGCCCTCGTGGCAGGAACTCCCGTCCGGGCTGGCCCGTTGGGACAGGCTGATCACGCTCTCCAACAACCGCGCCGTCACGATCTACCTGTGGCACAACCTGCTGATCATGGCCACGGTCCCGATCATCGACCTGGCGTACGGACTCCCCTTCATGGAGAGCGGGAGCGGCACGGCCGCCCTCGACTCCAGCTACATGCTGTGGATGTTCCTGCTGGTCTGGCCCCTCATCGCGGTGATGATCCTCGCGACCGGCTGGATCGAGGACATCGCGGCGAAGAGGAAGCCACGCCTGTGGCCCGACGGCCACAGGAGCAAGGCGCGACGCGCGAAGTGACGCGACGGCGGGCCGGCAGTCCCGGGTGCCGCCACTGAGCCCGGCGGCACCCGGCCCGCTCCGCCGTCCGTACAGTCACTCCGCCGTCCGTGCCATCGGTGCCGTCGGCTCCGGCCCCTCCGGCCCCTCCGGCCCCTCCGGCCGTGCCGTCCGTGCCGTCCGGGTCCGCGCTGCCGGCGCGGACCGCATGCCGGCGGTGGCCGGCGGGCCGGCTCCCCGGGCGTGTCGGCGCCCCGCCGGCTCTCCCGCGCCACCGACCGATGCCCGGCCACGGGGGTGTCCCGGGCCCGCACACTGAACTCCGGTCCCCGGCCCACTGGGTACGCCCACCGCACCCTGCGGCCCACCTCTTCCCAGAGACCCCGGCCCGACCTCTGGTCACTCGTGTCCCGCCTCTGGGCGGGTATCCGCGGTCCGTTCGCCTGGGCAGCCGCACAACCCCGCCGACCTCCCGTTGGGGTGGCGCAGCGACCCCGCGTCCGCGCCTGTACCGGCCCTCCTCCGGCGTGCTGTCGTGAGCTCCCCTTCCCCAGAAACTCCGTGCCCGCCGGCACGGACCCGAGGAGCCGCGATGCCCGGAGTACCCCCGCAGGAGCGGCCCGCGCTGCACGTCGAGGGTCTCGACGTGACGTACGGGCGGGCCTTGTCAGCCCTGCGCTCCGTGTCCCTGACCGTCCCGCACGGCGCGGTCGTGGCGCTGCTGGGCGCCAACGGCGCCGGCAAGTCCACGCTGCTGCGGGCGGTGTCGGGCACCCTGCGCCTGCACCGCGGCACCGTCACGGCCGGCCTCGTCCGCTACGGAGACACGGTCCTGGACGGCCGTGACCCGGTGGCGGCGGTACGGGCCGGCGTCGTCCAGGTCCCGGAGGGCCGCCGGGTCTTCGCCGGCCTGACCGTGGAGGAGAACCTGCGCACCGGCGGCCTCGGCCTCGGCCGACGGGCACCCGAACAGGTCCGGGAGGCCCGCGACCGCGTGTACACGCTGTTCCCCGTGCTCGCCGAGCGCGGTCGGCAGGCGGCCGGTCTGCTGTCCGGGGGAGAGCAGCAGATGCTGGCCATCGGGCGGGCCCTGATGGCCGCACCACGGCTGCTCCTGCTCGACGAGCCGTCCCTCGGCCTGGCCCCGCGCATGGTGTTCCGGATCGCCGAGGTGATCCGGGAGATCAACGCCCAGGGCACGGCCGTCCTGCTGGTCGAACAGAACGCGGGCATGGCGCTGTCCCTCGCCGACCACGCCTACGTCCTGGAAGTGGGCGAGGTCCGGCTGTCCGGCCCGGCCGACGACCTCGCGAGCACGGACGCGGTACGGCGTCTCTACCTCGGTGACGACGCCGGCGACCAGGGGGCCGCGTGAGCCTGCGCCCCACCACCGCCACCGCTCCCGGCCGTCTCGCGGCAGCACCTCCCGAACTCCGGGTTCAGGACGTGACCGTGCGCTTCGCCGGCCTGACCGCGCTGGACACGGTGTCGTTCACCGTAGCCCCGGGGTCCGTGCACGCCCTGATCGGCCCCAACGGCGCCGGGAAGTCCACCTGCTTCAACGTCCTGTCCGGCCTGTACCGCCCGGTGTCCGGACAGGTCCGGCTCGGCGACGAGACACTCACCGGACTCGCGCCCCACCGGATCGCCGCCCTCGGCGTGGCCCGTACCTTCCAGAACATCGTCACCACCGAGGGCACCGTCGCCGACAACCTCATGCTCGGCCGGCACGTCCTCTCCCGCGCGGGCTTCGCCGCGACCGCCCTGCGTCTGCCCCGAGCGGTGCGCGAACAGCGCGCCCACCTCGCCCGGGCCCGGGAGATCGCCGAACTCACCGGACTGGCGGCCCGCTTCGAGACGCCCGTCGCCCTGCTGTCGTACGGCGACCGCAAGCGCGTGGAGCTCGCCCGAGCGCTCTGTCTCGAGCCGCGCGTCCTGCTGCTCGACGAGCCCGTGGCCGGGATGAACGGCGCCGAACGCGCCCGGACGGCCGAGGTGATCCACACCGTCCGCGCGGAACTCGGCCTGTCCGTCCTGCTGGTGGAGCACGACATGGGCCTCGTGATGCGGCTGGCCGACGAGGTCACGGTGCTCGATTTCGGCCGGTGCATCGCCCACGGCACCCCCGACGAGGTCCGCCGCCATCCCGAAGTGCTGCGCGCCTACCTCGGCACCCCCGGCGAGGAAACCGCCGGCGAGGACACCACCGCGAAGAGCACCACCGCGAAGAGCACCACCGCACAGGGCACCGCCCTCGAAGAGGTAACCGACTCCGAAGGGGACTCCGTATGACCGCCTTCCTCGACAGCATCCTCACCGGGCTCGCGCTCGGCGCGGTCTACGCCCTGGTCGCGCTCGGCTTCGTCGTGATCTTCAAGGCGTCGGGGGTGCTCAACTTCGCCCACGGATCGCTGCTCCTGTTCGGCGGCTACCTCGTCGCCGTCCTCCACGACGACCTCGGTTTCGCCGGCGCCCTCGCGGTGTCCGTCCTGGCCACCGCGGCGCTGGCCGGAGCCCTCGACCGGCTGCTGCTCCAGCGCGGCGACCCCGACCCCAAGGCCGCCCATGTGCAGACCATCGTCACCATCGGGGTGGACATCGTGCTGCTCACCGACCTCTCCCGGCGCATCGGCGGTGACCTGCTGACCCTCGGCGACCCGTGGGGCGATTCGGTGACCCGCCTGGGCTCCGTGACCGTCGCGGACAGCCGGCTCGCGGCGATCGCCGTCTCCGCGCTCGCCATCGGCGCCGTCTTCGCCCTGTTCCGCTACACGTCCTGGGGCCTGTCCCTGCGGGCCGCCGCGGAGGACACCGAGGCGGCCGCCCTGATGGGCGTACGGCTGAGCCGGGTGCGGATGCTCGCCTGGTGCCTGGCCGGCGCCCTGGCCGCGCTGGCCGCCGTGTTCCTCGCCGCGTTCCCCGCACCCGGGCTGGAACGGACCACCGGCCAGATCGCCCTCAAGGCCTTCCCGGCCGCGATCCTCGGCGGCCTCACCTCCCCACCGGGCGCCCTGGCCGGCAGCCTGCTGATCGGCCTGACCGAGGCGCTGGCGGCCGGCTACCAGTCCGAACTGCACGTGCTGGGCGAGGGGTTCGGCGACGTCGCCCCGTACGCCGTCATGGTGGCCGTCCTGCTGGTGCGGCCCACCGGACTGTTCGGCGCGAGGGGAGCGGCTCGTGTCTGAGCGGATCCCCAAGGGCGCCGTCGTGCTCCTGGCCGCCCTCCTCCTGTGCGCGCCGCCCTTCTACCTGGACGCCTTCTGGCTGCGCATCGGCCTGTTCTCGATGGCCGCCGCCATCGGCGCCGTCGGCCTCGGCCTGCTCACCGGCACCGCCGGCCAGCTCTCCCTGGGGCACGCCTTCTTCCTCGCGGTGGGCGCCTACGGCTACACCTGGCTGGCCGGAGAACCCGGCCCCGGACTGCCGACCGGGCTCGCCGCCCTGCTCGCCGTGCGGCTCGCCGGGGCGGCGGGCGGACTGTTCAGTCCCGTGGCCGGCCGGGTGCGCGGCATCTACCTGGGCGTCGCCACGCTCGCCCTGGTCTTCCTGGGCCACCACGTGCTGCTCACCGCCGACTCCGTCACCGGCGGGTTCAACGGCCGCTCCGTGCCCCCGCTGAGCCTCGGCGGGTTCTCCTTCGGCGACGACGGTGGCGGACTCGTCGTCCTCGGCGTGCCGTTCGGCGCCGAGGAACGCCTGTGGTTCCTCGGTCTCGCCCTGCTGGCCGGCACCTGGTGGACCGCGCGCGGTCTCCTGCGCGGACGCCCGGGGCGTGCCCTCGCGGCCCTGCGCGACAGCGAGACGGCGGCCGCGGTGATGGGCGTCGACGTCGCCCGCCACCGCGCGTCGGCCTTCGTCGTGTCGTCGATGTACGCGGGCCTGGCGGGGGTGCTGCTCGCGCTGGCCTTCCGGCGGGTCGTCCCCGACTACTTCGGCCTGGCCCTCTCGGTCGACTACCTGGCGATGATCGTGATCGGCGGACTCGGCTCGGTGGCCGGGGCCGCCGCGGGTGCCGTCTTCGTCACCGCGCTGCCCCTGCTGATGACCCGTTACGCCGACCAGCTGCCCCTGGTGACCGCCCCCGGCACCACCGAAGGCGGGGTGGGTCCGACCGAGGCCGCCCGCTACCTCTACGGCGCGGCGATCGTCCTGGTCCTGCTGTACGCCCCCGACGGACTGACCGGCATCACCCGCCGTGTCCGCACCCGTCTGCGCCCCGCCGCCCCGGCCCCGGCGCCCGCCACCCGTCCATCCGCCTCCGCCGTCCGAACCAAGGAGCCCACCCCGTGAACCGCACGCACCACAGACACCGCGTCCCCGGAACCTTCCTCGCCGCCGCGCTCGCGGCCCTGCTCGTCGCGGCCACCGGCTGCAGCTCCAAGGCGGACGGCGACAGCGGCTCCGACAGCGCCGACGGCGTCAAGTCCGGCCCGGGCGTGACCGCGAAGACCATCAAGCTCGGCGCCCTGACCGACCTGACCGGCCCCTACGCCACCCTCGGCAAGAGCATCGTGCAGGCCCAGCAGCTGTGGGCCGACGAGACCAACGCCGCCGGCGGCATCTGCGACCGCAAGGTCGAGATCGTCGTCAAGGACCACGGCTACGACGTCCAGAAGGCGGTCACCGCCTACGCCGACCTCTCCCCGGACGTGGTCGCGCTGCCGCAGGTCATCGGATCCCCCGTCGTCGCCGCCCTCCTCGACGACATCGAGCGCGACCACCTGCTCACCTTCCCGCAGGCCTGGGCGGCCTCCCTGCTGGGCAAGGACTCCGTCCAGGTCATGGGCACCACCTACGACGTCGACATGATCACGGCCGTCGACTTCCTCACCCGCACCAAGGGCCTCGCCAAGGGTGACTCCATCGGACACGTCTACTTCGAGGGCGACTACGGCGCGAACGCCCTGGAGGGTTCGACCTGGGCGGCCGAGAAGGCCGGGCTGAAGATCGTCCCGCAGAAGATCAAGGCGACGGACACGGATCTGACCGCTCAGGTGTCGGCGCTGAGCAAGGCGGGCGTGAAGGCCGTCCTGATCAGCGCGGGCCCGGCCCAGACCGCCTCCCTGGTCGGGGTCGCCGCCTCCCGCGGACTGAAGGTGCCCGTCGTCAGCAGCGCGCCCGGCTACGCTCCGCAGTTGCTGAAGACGCCCGCGGCACCGGCCCTGCTGGGCTTGCTGAACGTGGTCAGTGCGGCGCCCGCCGTCAGCTCGGACCTGCCCGGCGTCCAGAAGATGGTGGCCGCGTACGGGAAGAAGTACCCGGCCTCCCCGGTGGACTCCGGGGTGCTGTCCGGCTACAACGCGGCCCAACTGCTGGGCGCCGACCTCAAGAAGGCCTGCGCGGCCGGCAGCCTCGCCCGGGAGGACGTGGTGAAGGCGCACCGCGGGCAGAAGAGCGTCGACACCGGACTCGGCTCCCCGCAGGACTTCTCCGACGTGCCCCGCCCCGCCGCCCTGTCGACCTATGTGCTCAAGCCGGACGCGAAGGCGGTCGGCGGCCTGGTGGGTGTGGAGGACGCGCACGAGGCGCCGGGCGTGACGGAGTACCTGGCGGGCCGCTCCTGACCCGCACTCCCGTGATTCAGCGGCCGTGCTGCTGAATGCGTTCGCTTATCTCCATTGGACCCGCGGGTGACGGCGGGGCCCGGCCGGGGGGCGTCCGGTGCACCCCGCTCACCCCCGGGAGGGCGCGCACGAGGCGCCGGGCGTGACGGAGTCCCGGGCGGGCCGCTCCTGACCCGCACTCCCGTGATTCAGCGGCCGTGCTGCTGAATGCGTTCGCTTATCTCCATTGGACCCGCGGGTGACGGCGGGGCCAGGCTGGAGGACGTCCGGTGCACCGCGATCACCTCCCGGTGCACCGGACTTCGCCCTGCCCGCCCGCATCCGAAAGAGGTCGCGAGCCCATGCAGACCCGCCGTATCGGTGACCTGGACATCAGCGCGATCGGCCTCGGCGCCATGCCCATGTCGATCGAGGGACGACCGGACGAGGCCCGGTCCCTCGCCACCATCCACGCCGCACTCGACGCGGGTGTCACCCTGATCGACACCGCGGACGCCTACCACCTGCACGCCGACGAGGTCGGCCACAACGAGACCCTGATCGCCAAGGCCCTCGCCGGCCACGACCGGGGACGGGACGTCCTGGTCGCCACCAAGGGCGGCCATCTGCGCCCCGGCGACGGCAGCTGGACCCTGGACGGCAGCCCCGCCCACCTCAGGGCGGCCTGCGAGGCGTCGCTGCGCCGGCTCGGCGTGGACGCCATCGGCCTCTACCAGTTCCACCGCCCCGACCCGCGGATCCCCTACGAGGAGTCCGTCGGCGCGGTACGGGAGCTGCTGGACGAGGGCAAGATCCGCGCCGCCGGCATCTCCAACGCGAACCCCGAGCAGATCAGGCAGGCGAACGACATCCTCGGCGGGCGCCTGGCCGCCGTACAGAACCAGTTCTCCCCGGCCTTCCGCTCCAGCGAGCCCGAACTGCGCCTGTGCGACGAACTCGGCATCGCGTTCCTGCCGTGGAGCCCGCTCGGCGGCATCTCCCGGGCCCGCGAACTGGGCTCCTCCTACGCCCCGTTCGCCCATGTGGCCGAGGCCCACGGGGTCAGCCCGCAACGGGTGTGCCTGGCCTGGATGCTCGCCAGGTCACCGGTCGTGGTGCCCATTCCCGGCGCGAGCCGCCCCGAGACGATCCTCGACTCCCTCGCCGCGACGGACCTCGTCCTCACCGCCGCCGAACTCGCCGAGCTCGACGCCGCCCTCTGACCCGACCACCGGGAGGACCGCCGTCCATGGCGTCGTCGTACGAAAGACCGCTCGACCACCGTTACCGGGGCGAGCACCCGATCCGCACCCTCGCCTACCTCCTGCGCGCCGACCGGCGCAGCCTCGCCGCCGCAGCCGGCGTGTTCACCGTCAAGCACAGCCCGATCTGGCTGCTGCCGCTGATCACCGCGTCCATCATCGACACCGTCGTCCAGCACCAGCCGATCGGCAGACTCTGGACGAGCACCGGCGTCATCCTGTTCATCCTGCTGGTCAACTTCCCCCTGCACCTCCTCTACGTGCGGCTGCTCTACGGCAGCGTCCGCCGCATGGGCACCACCCTGCGGTCCGCGCTGTGCACCCGTATGCAGCAGTTGTCCATCGGCTACCACTCCCGGGTCAGCGCCGGCGTGCTCCAGGCCAAGGTGGTGCGGGACGTGGAGACCGTGGAGCAGATGGTGCAGCAGACCGCCGAGCAGGGGCTCGGCGCGCTGACCGTGCTCACCGGCGGCCTCGTCATCATCGCCGTGCGCACCCCCGAGTTCGTGCCCGTCTTCCTCGTCGTCGTGCCGGTCGCCGCCGTGCTCGTGGACCGCCTCAGGGCCCGGCTGCGCACCCACAACGAGGACTTCCGGCACGAGGTGGAGACCCTGTCCTCGCGCGTCACCGAGATGACCCGCCTGATCCCGGTCACCCGCGCCCACGGGCTGGAGGGCAAGGCGCTGCGCCGCATGGACGGCACCCTGAGCCGGCTGCTCACCTCCGGGATGCGACTCGACCTGCTCAACGGCCGCTTCGGCTCACTGGCCTGGGTGCTGCTCAACGTGATCGGGGTGCTCGTCCTCACCGGCGCCGCGCTCATCTCGTACTACGGCGTCTGGGGCGTCAGCGCAGGCGACGTCGTGATGCTGAGCGCCTTCCTGACCACCCTCACCAACTCCACCACCACCCTGACCGGCCTGGCCCCGGTCATCACCAAGGGCCTGGAGTCGGTGCGTTCGGTCGGCGAGGTCCTCCAGGCACCCGAACTGGAGGACAACGAGGGCAAGTCCGAACTCACCGCGCTGCACGGCTCCGTGACCTTCGAGGACGTCGGCTACTCCTACGACGACGGCGGCGCGGCGGTGCGCGACTTCACCCTCTCCGTCACCCCCGGGGAGACGGTCGCCCTCGTGGGAGCCTCCGGCGCGGGCAAGTCCACGGTGCTCAGCCTCGTCATCGGCTTCATCCGGCCGACCTCGGGCCGGGTACTGCTCGACGGGACCGACATGAACAGCCTGGACCTGCGCACCTACCGACGGTTCGTGTCCGTGGTGCCCCAGGAGTCGATCCTCTTCGACGGCACGATCCTCGAGAACGTCGCCTACGGCATGGAGGACGAGGCCGACGAGGATACGGTCCGCGCCGCCCTGCGCGACGCCAACGCGCTGGAGTTCGTCGAACGGCTCCCGGAGGGCCTGCACACCCTCGTCGGGGAGCGCGGGGCCCGGCTGTCGGGCGGGCAGAAGCAGCGGCTGGCCATCGCCCGCGCCCTGATCCGGGACCCGAAGGTGCTGGTCCTGGACGAGGCGACGTCCGCGCTGGACACCCGGTCCGAGGCGCTCGTCCAGCAGGCCCTCGCCCGGCTGCTGCGCGGCCGCACCACCTTCGTGGTGGCGCACCGGCTGTCCACCGTGCGCGGCGCGGACCGGATCGTGGTGATGGGGGAGGGGCGGATCCTGGAGACCGGCACGCACGACGAGCTCCTGCACCGGGGCGGCGCCTACACGGAGCTGCACAGCGGGCAGGTCGCGTGAGCGCAGATGGCCGGATCATGACCCCGGCGGGTGACATTCCCGCCCGCCGTGCATGATTCGCCCAGGTCCGGGCACACGCAGCGCAAACAGGAGAGAGGGGCGCTCGTGATCGTTCCGGACCCGAAGGTCGCCAGGACGTTGCTGACCCGGTACGCGACGCTGAGGATCGCTCAGGCGGAGTGGGACAGGCCGCAGACGGCTCGTGAACTGCAGGACGTGACGTACACCTTGTGCGTGCTGATGGACACGCCCGACGTCCGGGAGGCGGTCGCCGCGGCGGACGCCCTGCTCGAGGCCGCGGCGGCGGTGCCGGCGCGTGAGCCGGAGAGCGGACTGTCCCTGGCCGTCTGAGCGCGGCACCGAGCGGATCCGGCGCGGCGGTGCGCCCCAGCGGTGCCCGCCGCGCCCGGACGTCTCACGAGGCGGTGGAGTCGCACCGGTCGGGCTGCCGGGCATCGCGCTCCGGGGGCGCGTCGGCCAGCCACTGCGCGATGGTGCGGGCGATCGGCTGCCCGGTGTCCACCTCCACGAAGCCGAACTGGCCGGACTGGTTGCACTCCAGGAACCACCACGTCCCGTCGGCGTCCTCCGCGAAGTCGAAGGCTCCGTAGGCCAGTTCCGCCTCCCGCAGATACCTGCGCACGGCCTCGGCGAGGCGCGGCGGGACGTCGGCGGGACGCCACGGTGCGGTGGAGGGCGAGTAGCGCACGTCCACCACGTCGGGGTCGCCGCCGGGGGCCGTCTCCTTGCGGGCGGCCAGGATGCGGTCGCCGACCGCGGTCAGCCGTATGTCGGCCCGCTTGGCCACCCGGCGCTGGAGCAGCGTCGGCCCGTAGGCCACGGCGGCGAAGTCCGCGCCCGGCGGGACCCGGGTGGTGGGCACCGCCCGGGGCGGGTCCTGCGGATGTGCCCCGGACACCGGCTTGACCACCAGATCCGGGTAGCGGTCCGCGAACTCGCGCGCCGCCTGCGGGAACGTCGTGACGATCGTGGCCGGCACGGGCAGCCCGCTGAGTTGCGCGAGTCGCAGCTGCCAGGGCTTGTACCGGGCGCGCCGGGACGCGTCCGGGTGGTTCATCCAGCGTGCCCCGGTACCGCGGAGCATGCCGTACAGCGCCTGTGAGGCCTCCTCCGTGAGCCACGCGGACGGCTGGGCCGCCCGGGCCGCCGCCTCGCCGGGCCGCCGGACCCACACCGACCGCAGCCCGTCGAGGCTCACCAGCCGTCCGGCGGACGACAGGTGGCCTCGGAAGGCACCGTGCACGTACTCGCCGGAGAGCGCGACGGAATGGGTCAGGTCGGCCGGGTCCAGCCGGACGACGGGGACGCCCGCGGCGTTCAGGTGCACGACCACCATGTCCGCCGTGACGTCCTCTTCACAGGTAAGGATGAGCACGGTCATTTTCGTCGGTCCGTGTTCAGTCGTCGAAGTGGGTCTTGGAGCCCGCCGTCGAGGTCGTTGTCCCGAGTTCTCTCAGGAGGGCGTGGTCGCGGGCGGCGATCCGGCCGTCGAGAGTTACGTTCAACTGCATTCCGGGGTCATAGGCGTACGGAGTGCTGAACTCCAACTCGGCCGCTGGGCGTGCGTAGTTGAGCGTGAACGGTTGCATCGTCTCTCCCTCGTCGGTACTGCTTCGATCAAGCGGTGCCGCTGTGCGACGTCACTCGGGCCCGCTGCGTGGTGCTGGATAGGTGCGTCCTTCAGTCACTTATACGAATCGAACGGGTGGTTGGTTTCCTTACTCTCCGTGATCATCGCGCGGTCGGGCACCGAACAGGGCGCGGAGCAGGGGAGATCGGGTCGAGCGGGGGTGAAAACCTCTTCCCGGACGGTCAGTCGGGGAGGCGTGCGGTGTCACCGGGGGTACGGCGCAGGGAACGCAGAGCCAGCAGGAGGACACCGATGTCGTCGAGATAGACGGGGTCCGGCAGTACGTCGGTGGGAAGCACGAAGTACAGGACCGCCCCCCAGAACACCCAGCGCGGCCCGGTGGGAAGCCCCGCTCGTCTCAGGCCCCGGCGGGCGCGGATCAGACGCACGAGCACGGCGGCGGCCACGGCGAACAGCGCCGCGGCGGCCAGCACCGCGACGACGACGAGCGTGGTTGGCGCATCCACGGGCCCTCCCATATGGTCCGTCGCGCGACGTCTGCACTTACTCGATTTCCCCGCTTTCGGTTTCCGGATTCCCGTTTCCGGCGGGATTACCGCTTCGGAGGCGGCTCACACGGCTGCCGCGTCCGAGTGGCGGAGCGCGCCGGGCGGCCCGTGTAATGGGCAGGGTCACGTCGCGTGTCGCATCTCGGGGATGCAGGGGCGACCGCACCTTCCAGAGAGAGCTCAGCATGATCACCCGCTCCACACGGTCCCTCACGGACCGTTCCGTCCCACCCCTCCCCGACGCTTCCGCCGCCAGCACCGCACTGCCTCCGGTCCCACCTGCCGCTCCCGTGTACGGGCCCGACGCCGGCCCGCCGAGCGAGGCCGGACCCGCGTACCCCGACCCCGTCGACGGCCTCCTCTACGCCGCCGCGGCCAACCGGCCGCTGGAGGACGTCGCCCGGCTCATCACCCTGCTCGAACAGGGCGAGGGGGGCGAGGGCGCGGCCGCCGGCGTGCTGCGCGTGGTCGGCACCGACCGGCCCCTGGAGGACGTACCCCTGCTGGTGACCGTGCTGTCCCGGCCGCCGCACCACCCGGAGCACGCCGGCCACATGATCCGCGCCGCGGCCGAGAGCCGCTCCGTGGAGGAGGTCACCCGGCTCATGGCGCTGCTGTACCGCGAGCCCCTCGAGCCGCACTGCGGCGAGGAGGCGGTCCGTACCGCGGCCACCCACCGGCCGGTCGAGGAGGTCGTGGAACTCGTCGAACGGCTCGCGCGGGAGCGGGCGGGGCTCGTGGCGCCGCCGTCCGTCCCGCAGGGGGAGCGGCCGCCCGCGCCGTCCCCCGCCGACGGCGAACTCCGGCCCGCGCAACCGCTTCGGGCGCAGGCGCATACACCGCAGACACCGCAAGCGCCACCGGACCGGTCGGCGGCGGTCGTGCCGTGGACGGCGTGGGCGGCAGCTGTGGCACTGGCCCTGTGCGCCGTCGCGTACGTCCCCGTGCACCACGACGGTGTACCCGTGGCCGTCCTGGCGGCCGCCCTCGCGTCGGCCGGGAGCTGCCTGCTGCTGGCCCTGTTGCTGGTCCGCGGGCCCACGCCGGCACTGCTCATGGTGGCCGCACTGGTGCCGGCGGCGCTGGCCGGCGCCCAACTGCTCGCCCCGCGCGTCGAGATGACGGAATCGGCCGGGTTCACGGAGGCGACCCTCGCGCCGGCCTGGCTGGCCGCCCCGACGGCCGCGGCCGCCGCGCTGACGGCGCTCCTCGCACTCCTCGTGAGCCTGGTGGGCGGGCGGCGGACGCGCGTGGCGCCGAGCACGCCGGACCGGCGTCCGCTCAGCGGCGGCTAACCGGCCGGTACCGGGTGCCGAGGGGTCTCCAGCAGGCCCGTCAGCACCCGGTCGGGGGTCAGGGGCAGTTCGCGGAAGCGGACGCCCGTGGCGTGGTGCACGGCGTTGCCGAGGGCGGCCGCCGTGCCCACGATGCCGATCTCTCCGATCCCCTTGCCGCCCAGCGGGTTGAGATGCGGATCGTCCTCGTGGATCCAGTGCGCCTCGATGTCCGGGACGTCGGCGTGCGCGGGCACGTGATAGGCCGCGAGATCCGACTCCGTGAAGTCGCCGAAGGCGGGGTCCAGGGTGCTGCCCTCGGTCAGCGCCATGCCCAGGCCCATGGTCATCCCGCCGACGAACTGGGAGCGCGCGGTACGGGGGTTGAGGATGCGTCCCGCCGCGTACACCCCGAGCAGCCGGCGCACCCGCACCTCTCCGGTCACCGTGTCCACGGAGACCTCCGCGAAGTGCGCCCCGAACGCGTGCCGCGCGAAGGGACTTTCGGCGTCGGCCGCCCCCTTGGTGTCGGCGCGCGCCTCCAACCCCTCGTCGGGCAGCGGACCCTGATGTTCCGCCAGCTGCGCGGCGAGCCGTGTGCAGGCATCGTGCACCGCCCAGCCCCAGGAGGCGGTACCCGAGGAACCGCCCGCCAGCGGGGCCGGCGGCAGATCACTGTTGCCCACGTGGATCCGCACCCGCTCCAGGGGTGCCTGCAGGGCGTCCGCCGCGGCCTGCGCAAGGACCGTACGGGCGCCGGTGCCGATGTCCGCGGCGTTCACCTCGACGAGGAAGGACCCGTCCGGCAGGGCACGCGCCGCCGCCCTCGACGGATACACCTGCACCGGGTACGTGGCGGCGGCCACGCCCGTCCCGAGCAGCAGCGGGCCGGCGGAACGCGTGCGGGGACGGGGGTCCCGGTCGGACCACCCGAACCGGCGGGCGCCCTCCCGCAGGCACTCGACGAGGTGTCGGCTGCTGAACGGCTTGCCGCTGTCCGGTTCGGCGTCCGGCTCGTTGCGGACCCGCACCTCGACCGGATCCATCCCGAGGGCCTCGGCGAGCTCGTCCAGCGCCGACTCCAGGGCGTACATGCCCGGCGCCTCACCGGGGGCCCGCATCCAGGACGGCGTCGGCACGTCGAGCCGGACCACGTGATGCCGGCTGCGCAGGTTCGGGGCGGCGTACATGATGCGGGCCGGCATGCCCGCGTACTCGACGAACTCCTTGATCCGCGACGTGTACGTGGTCACCTCGTGGACAAGTGACGTGAGCCGGCCGTCGGAGTCCGCGCCCAGGCGCAGCCGGTGCAGGGTGGACGCCCGGTGGCCGACGGAGGTGGGCAGCACGCGCCGGGGGAGGACCACGGTGACCGGGCGTCCGGTGTGCCACGCGGCCATCGCGGCGAGCACCACGTCCGGCCGGGGCGTGCCCTTGGACCCGAAGCCGCCCCCGACATGCTCGGCCACGACCGTGATCCGCTCGTCCGCCAGCCCGAACATCGTGCCGAGCACGGCGCGTACGGCCGTGGTGCCCTGGCTGGAGGTGTGCACGGTGAGCCGTTCGCCGTCCCAGTGCGCGGTGCTGGCGTGCGGCTCCATGGGGTGGTTGTGCAGGGGCGGCACCTGGTAGCCGACGTCGACCCGCACGTCCGCGTCGGCGAACGCGCCGTCGGGGTCGCCCAGTTCCCGTACGCCCGGAAACATCCCGTTGATCTTCTCGGGGACGTACGCCTGCGGGTGCGTCGCGGTGAGCGTGACGTCGTGCTTGTCCTCGACACAGGTGACCCGCACGGCGGCGGCGCCGGCCCGGGCCGCCTCGGGGCTGTCGGCCACCACCAGGGCGACGAACCAGCCCCGGTTCGGAACCTCGGGGTCCTGGAGCACGGCGAGGGTGGCGTCGTCCGCGGAGGCGAGGCGGGGCGCGTTGCGGTGGGTGAGCACGGTGACGACACCGGGCAGCGCCAGCGCCGCCGTGTCGTCGATGTCGGTCACCCGGCCGCGCACGATCGCCGCCGGGACCGGACGGGCGAACAGCCGCCCGGGAAGGGGCTGTTCGGCGGCGTAGCGGGCAGTTCCGGTGACCTTCTCCCGGCCCTCCCTGCGCTCGGCGGAAGCGCCCACGGCGGTCATGAGTCCTCCTCCCGCGATCCGGGCTCGTGCGGTGGCGGCCCGTCCGGTCCGGGCTCGTGCGGTACGAGTCGGGTCAGGACGTCGACGGCGAGGTTGTGGGCCAGCGGCACCTTGTACGCGTTGTCGCGCAGCGGCCGGGCTTCGGAGAGTTCCAGCTCGGCGGCGCGTTCGAAGGCCGCCCGGGTGGGAGCCGCGCCCAGCAGTGCCTCCTCGGCCCGCCGCGCCCGCCACGGGCGGTGGGACAGTGCCCCGAAGGCGATCCCCACCCGCGCGACGACCCCGTCGGCGACCTCCAGGACCACGGCGACGGAGGCCAGCGCGAAGGCGTACGAGGCCCGGTCGCGCGCCTTGCGGTACGCGGACGGCAGCCCGGCCGTGGCGGCGGGCAGCAGGACGGCGGTGACGAGCTCGCCGGGTTCGATCACGGTGTCCCGCTCCGGTTCCTCCCCGGGCAGCCGGTGGAACTCGGCCGCCGCCACCCGGCGCACGCCCGCCGTGCCGTACAGCTCGACCTCGGCGTCCAGCGCGGCCAGGGCCACCGCCATGTCCGACGGGTGGGTGGCGATGCAGTGCTCGGAGTACCCGAGCACCGCGTGGTCGCGGTGCACGCCGTCCCGGGCGGCGCAGCCGCTGCCCGGCTCCCGTTTGTTGCACGGCTTGGAGACGTCCTGGAAGTACGGGCAGCGGGTGCGCTGGAGCAGGTTCCCGCCGGTGGTGGCGGCGTTGCGCAGCTGACCCGAGGCGCCCGCGAGCACCGCCTGGGAGAGCACGGGGTAGCGGTCACGCACGCGTGGGTGCGCCGCGAGGTCGCTGTTGCGCACCAGGGCGCCGATCCGCAGCGACCCGTCCGGCAGCTCCGTCACCTCGTCCAGCGGCAGCCGGGTGACGTCGACGAGGGCGGTCGGCCGTTCCACGCCGAGCTTCATCAGGTCGACGAGGTTGGTGCCGCCGCCCAGATAGCGTGCGCCCGGGTGCGTGGCGAAGGCTTCGGCGGCCTCCGCGAGACTGCCGGCCCGTACGTAGGCGAAGGTTTCCACCGGATCACGTCCTCTGGTTGCCCCGGTCGTGCCCTTGGGCCGCCGGCCCCGTCATGTGCTGCCCCGTCATGTGCTGCCCCGTCATGTGCCGCCCGCCCCGGTCACGTCCTCGACGGCGTCGACGATGCGCGGGTACGCGCCGCAGCGGCAGAGATTGCCGCTGAGCCGCTCGCGGATCTCGTCCCGGTCCAGCGCGACCGGCCGTCCGGAGGGCGTCGCGGGGTCCGTGACGTGCGAGGGATGGCCCGACTCCGCCTCGGCGAGCGCGCCCACCGCCGAGCAGAGCTGTCCGGGTGTGCAGTATCCGCACTGGAAGGCGTCGCGCTCCAGGAAGGCCCGCTGGAGCGGATGCGGATCCTCGCCGTCCCCGGACAGGCCCTCGACGGTCGTGATGTCGCTGCCGTCCAGGGTGACGGCGAGCAGCAGACAGCTGTTGACGCGCCGCCCGTCGACGAGAACGGTGCACGCGCCGCACTGACCGTGGTCGCAGCCCTTCTTCGCTCCGGTGAGGTCCAGATCCTCCCGCAGCAGGTCCAGCAGTACGCGCCGGTGGTCGACGGTGAGGGTGTGCGGCTTGCCGTTGACGCGCAGCGTCGTGTCGGATCGGTGGGGCGATGACCGGGGGCCGTGCTCGCTGCCCATGTGCGGGTCCCTTCCGGGGCGGTCCGTGATGCCGTGGGGACCGCGTATCCAGACAGCGGCGTGTGACACGTCCCGGTACGAGGTAATTCGCGCACGGACGGACACGGACGGACACGCACGGGGCACGGTCGCCGACAGGGCGCCCACCGGCACCTACCGACATACCTCCCGGCCTGCCGGCCCGCCGACCCCTTACCGGTCGGTGACCTCGGATTCGTCGCCGCCGGTGGCCCCGGTCGTGCTCCCGGCGCCGGTGCGGTCCTGTTCCGGCGACTCCACCCGAGCCGCGGGAGCGGCGGGCCCCACCGGGCGCAGGCCCTTGGTCGACTCCTTGAACCGCTCCAGGGTCCGGCCCAGCTGCTGGAACGGCGAGCCGCTCTTCCTGGCCGGCGCCTGTTGCGGTTCCCCGGCCTCGGCCGCCGCCTCCCGGTACGCGGCCAGCGCCTCGTGGGCGTGCTCGGCGGCCTCCCGGTACAGGTCCCGGGACTCCGTCATCGCCTCCAGCGCCTCCTTGTACATCACCACGAGCTTGCGTTCGCGGGCGAGCTCCTCCTCCGGGGTCAGCAGCTGCCACTCCTCGCGCAGGGCGGTGAGCGCGGCGTCGGCGTCCTCCGGCAGCGGCCTGGGCAGCGCCGCGAAGCGCCGTACCGCGTCCAGCAGCTCGGTGGGATGCGTGCCGTCCAGGAACACGCTGCGCACCGAGTGGTCGGCGGCGTCGTAGTCGGCCGGGGCGGGGACGCCCGGCAGCACCAGCGCCCCGCCGCGCGGCACCTCCACCCGGGCCTCCTTGAGCGCCCAGTTCACGGTGCGCAGCTGGTGCGGGGCCGCGCGGTGCTCGACGACCCGGTGGTGCAGGCCGGGCGGCAGCAGCGGGACCAGCGACCGCCGGCCCCGCTCGTCGGGTGTCATGGCCTCGTGCACGACGAGGTGGACGGCCCAGGTGTCCCGCAGGGCGCCCCGGAGCGTGCGCCGCAGCTCCTTCTCGTCGGCCGGAAGCGGGTTCGCGACGAGGAAACGCTCACCGGTGACGGTCTCGTTGCCCCACGGGGTGTCCGCCTCCCAGGACCAGAACATCCCGGCGGGCGAGGGCCACCGCTGGTCCCACGGTCGCTCCGCCTCCGCCGTCAGCGTCCATTCCTGGCCCTGGCCCGACCACTCGGCGAGCCTGAGCCGGGCACGGACGGTCACCTCCTCCGCGACCAGCCACCGGGCTTCGAAGGCCGTCTCCCCCTCGGGGGTGTCGGTGTCCGGCAGCTCCATGAAGTCCTGGACGGTCTCGGCGTCCTTGAGTGCCTGAAGGTGCTTGCGCAGGACGTCCGGAGCGGTGGGGCCGGTGTGACGGCCACGGGTCTGCCACACCGTGGAGGGCGTCGTGGGCGGAACGGTCGCGGAGATGTGGTGAGTCCATTCGTGAGTGCGGTGACGACGTGGCGACGACGTGCGAAGGCCAGTATCGCTCGCCGCGGGGGGTGTGCGATCAAGCGGGTCGATGGCGTGGACACCGGTGGGCGCCCCGCCGGGGTGTGCCTTCCCCGGCGCGGCACAGGTCACGCGTCCGGATCCGGCCCGCGGGCCGGCGGTCCGTGCGGGGCCCGTGCGGGGGTGTGCGCCACTCGTACGGGGTGTGCGCCGTTCACCACGGCCGGCACCCCCGCACTCATCTGCCCGACGACCTCCTGGACCCGAGAATCGGAACCGGTGGACAGGGCTCGCCCACCATCCGCGTAGGGGCGTGCCCTGTCTCCGCCGGGTCCCGGATTCCGGTCGTCGACGCGGAGCGAGTGAGGCCGGCGGACCGGGGGCTGGTCCGGGTGCGGCGGGCACGCAGGAAGCGCCCCAGTTCGTCGCCGCCGCTCTGCTGCTCGGGTGCCATACCGCCAGTCTCTCTCCACCCCCGGCACGACCTGCCCGTCGAGAGGGGCCCTGTCACACCCCCGCTGGACACGCCCTGGCACATCTCGGCCTGCCTACGGCGGGCGTCAGGGGGCAGGGCTGATCGTGTCGCACCGTGTCCCAGAACCCGCCGGCCCGCCTCCGCGCCCCCGGAGTTCCACGCGGGCGCGGAGCGGGAGGGATGCGCTCCTTCCGGTCCCGGCGGTGAGCAGGGCGAAACCCAGTGCGAAGCCGAGCATCGTCCACACACCGCGGGGCCAGAAGATGTGGCTGTCCATGAAGGACCAGCCGGCCACCAGGAGGACCACGGTGCCGGGCAGGACCCGCGCGCCGTGCTCCGGGTAGAGCGCGACCGCCGTGGCCACGACAGCGACGATGAGAGCGTAGGCGCCGACCTGCCCGAGCGACTCACCCGTGTCGTAGAGCGGGTACTTGAGGGGGCCGATGTTCGCCGTGCCGGCGGCGTGCTCGACGGCCGTTCCCGCCGCGATACCGGCCACCGCGTCGAGGCCGGTGTAGAAAGCCGCGTACAGGAACGCGCTCGTCCAGGCGATCACCGTGGCGAAGCCCGCGAGGTCCGGTCGGGGGCGGTACCACAGCGGGACCAGGAGGCCGGCCGTGAGCAGCGGGAAGACCGGCAGCAGTGCGATGTGCAGATGTGTCCAGTCCGCGGCGCTCGCCCTGGACAGGCCGTGCGGGTGTGCGGCGCCCGCCGCGGCCAGCAGAAGGGGTGCAGCGGTGACGAGGGCGATGTTCCGGATGGTCGACACCTCGCGATCGTAGGCGCGTCACGTCACGCGAGGTGGCCGCGTAAGGGCTTCGTAAGATCTTGTGTGGTGCCGCTGCCTCGGGGGGCGAGCACCAGTGGGGACCGATCCGCCGAACGCGACGAACCGGCCTCGCCGTTCATGCGGCGAGGCCGGAGCGAAGGACTTTCAAGCCGGGGGAGTGGCGGCCCGGGTGGAGCGGGTCAGCCGCAGCGGCGACCTGAGTTGATGCAGGAGACCGCCTGGTTCATGAGCCGGTCGTTCATGACGTTGATGAAGTCGTTGTGGTCCGTGATGGCGCCGTGCCGCTGTCCCTGGAAGCCGTCGACGGCGAAGTCCGGTGCCGCAGGGGCCTTGTAGGTGAGCCGCATGGTCAGCTGCGGGATGGCCTTGAAGCCCTGGGCGCAGTTGCCGTCTGCGTCGGCGAAGGCGACGTGGCTGCGGTGATCGGCGCTGTCGACGTTGCGGCCGTCCCAGCAGCTCTGGAAGGCGAAGCTGCGCACCACCTTGCTGCCGCCGGGACAGATCGGGTACTTGTCGGTGAGCTGGACCTTGTTCTCGAAGCCGGTGCAGCTCCAGTGGGCGTTGGCGTTCTTGGTGCCGTTGGTGAAAGCCTTCGCGTCACCGGTGATGATCCGCAGGAAGCGGGGCATCGCCACGACCTTGCCCGTGGGGCTGCCCTGGTAACTGATCGAGACGGTCGCGGGCACCAGGATGGCTCCCTTGTTGCCCTCGGCGCCGCCGCCGAGTGCGTCGGCGTCGGGGCCCTGACGGGTGGTGTCCCGCAGGACGGGCCAGTAGTACGCGGACTGGTCGCCGTTGGTGCAGGAGGTGCCCTGGGCGCTCAGGGACTCGTTCGTCGAGGTGAAGTCCACCTTCCGGTTGCCCACGTAGTCGTGGACATGGTGTGCCCCGTTGCTGACACCCGGAGCCACGATGTCGTTGTCCGAGTTGTGCTGTCCCTGTTTGTTGACTCCGCACCGGGAGACGAATGCTCCGGTCGAGGCGCCTGCCTGCCGACGGACCCTGGGCACGTTCGGGGCCACCGTGGTGATGTCGACGAAGTCGGCCGCGGTGGGCCCGTCGTCGCTCTGCTCTCCGGCACCGGACCCGTTCCCCTGCTGTCCGGCGTCGCTTCCGTCGCTTCCGTTGTTTTCGTCGCCTCCGTCGCCTTGGGCGCCGCCCGGGATCTGGCTCGCGGCCCCGGCCCCGGACGTGTCCAGGCCGAGGTCGCAGGCGGCGAGGCCGCCCAGCCCCGAGGGCTTGGCGGCCACCCGCCCGATGGCGACGGCGATCCGTTCGATGGCCGCCGTCCTCTTGCTTTCGAGGGGGCCGAGGATCGCGTTCCGCACGAAGTCCGGGCCTCCCTCCCCATGGGTGTTCACCAGCCGCTGGTTGGCCTCCGCGGTCTGTCGGTCCAACAACGCCAGGTTCCGGTCCACTTCGGTCTGCGCCTGCTGGGGAACGGCCGGCAGTTCGCCCTTCACGTCCGGACAGCTGATCGTCTGGGCGGACCGCGTCGTGGGGGCGGCGGCGCTGACGTCGGACGCGTTCGCGGCGTAGTTCACGGCCACAAGACCACCGCCCCCTGCCAGTAGCGCCGTGACCGCCAGGATGGCGTTGCGGCGGCTTCGGCCGCGCCTGTGATCTGCTCGCATGAGAACTCCCGATGTCACGACGTGGTCCTTGGCCCGGCGGCGAGGCGTGTCGCTCGTCGGCCGGGGAGTCCTCAGCCTCACTCAAGGCGACTGCTCGCAGCCGCTGTTGGGGCTGTGCGTCATGGACACGTAAGAACTGTGCGGGAGAACGCGCACGTGGGGAGGCGAGCCGCCCGCCCTCGTCCCCCGAGACGGGCGGCCTGCGCCGTGAGTGTGCAGAGATCAGGGTCGGCGGCGGAGACGTAGGAGTCCTGGGCCACTGGACGACACCGGCCGGGCCGGCGGCGGGATTCGAACCCGCGTTACCCGCTTGACAGGCGAAGTATCCGCAGCCTGCGCACCTGCACGACTGAGACGGTAGCGGACCGGGCCGGTGCCGGGCACTCGGATTTCACCGGTGCCGGGCCTCTGCGAGCCGGCCGGACCACCGGGCGGGCGGAAACATCCCGCACGACGGACGGCCCGCTGACCGGCTGACCGGCGTACGAGGGCCCTCGCGCCCGGTCGGGATGCGAGGGCCCGGTGGCGCGCGAGGGGACTACTCCGCCGCGGTGCCACCCTTGCGGCGCACGAAGAAGACCACCGCGGCGGCCACGACGAGGATGCCCGCGACGATTCCGGCCCAGGCGCCGCCCGACAGCCCGCCGTCGCCGTCCTTCTCCTCGGTGGCGGTCTCGGCATCCGGGGACGCGGCGGGGGTCGTCGCCTCGGCGCTCGGTGACGGCGGCGCGGACTCGGACGCGCTGGGGGAGGGGGAGCCGATCGGCGTCGCACCGGCCGCCGCGGCCTTCAGCTTGAGGACCGGCGCCGGGTTCTCCCCGTTCTCGTCCAGCTCGATCCAGCGGTCGACCTGTCCGTCGCCGTAGGTCTGGATCGTCTTGAACGGCAGTTCCTTCGCGTCGGGCAGCTGCTTGACGACGACGGAGTACTCGGCGTTGACGCCGGCCTTCACCGCCGGTCCCTTCACGGTGTAGCCGTCGTCGTTGACGGTCAACGCCCAGCCCTTGGGGCCCTCGCCGTACGCCACGTCCGCCGGGGCGATGCCCTCGGGCAGGACGACGCGGATCTCGGTGATGCCGGCGGTGGCCGACTCCGACTCCGCGTCGAAGGCGATCTCGACGTTCTGGGCGAGCGCCTGAGCGCTCTCGGACTCGACCTCCACGTGGGCGGAGGCCGGCCCGGCGGTCAGCAGCACGGCGGTGGCGGCGACGGCGGTCGCCAGGGTCGGACGACGGGCGGCACTGAGCTTCTTCATGAGGTGGGTGTCTCCAGGCATGGGGGTGGCGCGCGGCGGCCTTCCCGTCATCGTGGGAGCCGCTCTCGGCAAGGTCAGTGGGCGTGGGCGAAGCCCGCCCGGGGAGGACCCCGCCGTACCACCATGTCCGCGAGCACCGCGCTTTCGGGCGGTGGCAGTTCCAGCCAGGAGAGGACGAGCGTCGACGCCTCGGGCCGCGGTACCACCGGGCGGCCGTCGAGCAGCACCGCCCGTATCGCCGCGATCCGCGTCCGCGCCGCCTCGACGGCCGTGGTCAGACCGTGCGCCAGCGCCCAGCAGACCGTGTCCGCGCGGTGCAGCAGGACGGCGACGAGCAACGCCGCCGCCACGTGCACGGCCGTCATCGTCATGGAGTCGTGCAGGCGCTCGTGCCACGCCTCGTGCGCGTCGTGGTGCGGGTGGACCGGCATGTGCGTCGGCGACGCCGCGTCATTGTGTGCGTGCGCGGTCATGAGCCACAGGTGCAGCCCCGTCTGTGCGGTGCCGCAGGTCGCCGCGACCGTGACCAGGGAGCGGGGGCGCCGCGCGCCGACCAGCCCGACGGCGAAGAGCACCAGGGCCGCGAGCGCGCTCTGCCGCCAGGGCGCCGGCCCTTCGGCGACCAGATGATGCGCGCTCACCCCGAGCACCGTCCCGACGATCGCGAACACCGCGGCCCGCAGTGCGGGCAGGGGCGCCCGTCGCGTCGTCGATGTGCTGGTCCCGGTCATGGCCGGACCATCATCGACCATGGTTGCCCGTCCGGAGGCGGGATCCGTAAAGAGTGGCTCGTCCGCATTCCTGGTTCTGTCGTCTGTCCGACCACACGGTCGGTCCGGCAGGCCGGCGATCAGACCGCCAGGCGACGGATCGCGACCACGGCCGCGTCGTCGTCGAGGTGCCCGTGGACGTGGGCCAGCAGGTCGTCCTGGAGGAGGCGCAGCAGTTCGTCGGGGGCGTCCTTGCACCATTGCGGTGCCCGTTCGGTGAAGGGGTAGAAGAGTCCGTCGCCGTTACGTGCTTCGATGACGCCGTCCGTGTAGAGGAGCAGCAGGTCGCCGACCTCGAACGGGAAGGTCTGGACGTCGTAGGCGGCGACGCCGAAGACCCCGCCGAAGCCGATCGGGAGGTGGCTCGCCTCGGGCAGCAGTGGGGTGAGGCGGTCCCCCCGCAGGAGGAGCGGCGGTGGGTGGCCGCAGGCGATGAGATGGACGACCGGATCGTCGTCGGGGATGTCGAGCAGAATGGCTGTGGCGAAGTCCTCGTCGGTGTCCTGAGTCGCCTCTGGTCGCCACTGGGCGGTGTCCCAGCGGAACGCGGCGTCCAGGTGGATCGCGAGGCGGGGGAGGGTGGCCTGTCGATGGGCGGCCGCGCGGAAGGCACCGAGCAGCAGGGCCGCGTTGTTGATCGCGCCCAGACCGTTGCCGCGTACATCGCCGATGAGGATCCGGGTGCTGTGGTGGTCGGTCCGTGCGGCCGCGTACAGGTCTCCGCCTAGGTCGGCTTCCTCCTCGGCGGGGATGTACAGGCCGGCGATCCGCAGCGGGCCGGCGCGGGTGGGCAGTGGCTGCAGCAGCACACTCTGCGCTGCTTCGGCCACCGAACGCACCCGTTGCAACTGCCGCTCCCGCCGGTCCCGGACCACGCAGATGGTGACGCAGACGAAGGAGACGACGATCAGGGCGGTGATCTGGGCCTGGATGTTGGCGGTGGGAAGGACCCCTCTGAGCGCGCCGATCAGCACCTGGGCCGTCACCGCGAGAGCTCCCATCAGCGCGGTCACGCGGGCGCCGGCGAACGCCACCGTGATCGCGGGTGCCGCCACCAGCAGTGGGCCGAGGTGGATGTGCGGCGGAGCCAGCACATCGACCACGCAGACCGTGACGATCAGTCCCAGTGGGATCACGACCAGCCAGGGGGCGTGACCCGGCCGCCATGAACGCCGCGAGTCCGGCGTTGATCGAAGGGCCATGCCTCAAGCCTTCCACGTACCTCCGGGTATGGGGATGACGAGCTCCGGGACCGTGGACGGTTCCGTGGCTGTGCGCGACGGGAGTCCTTCTCGGCCGGTCGCTCCACGAAGCCGTGGACCCAGCCGCTCCGGCGGAGCGGAACGGGACCTTCGGTGAGGGCTCCCGGAGCACCGCGGCTCCGGCGCGCGGGCCCGCCACGTCGCCGAGCAGGCCGACGGCGGTGGCGTCGAGCAGGACGGCTCCCCGGGCGGCACTCTCGCGCACGTCGGTCACCACGACCGGCCGCCGCAGCACGTGGGCGAACATCTGGCTCCACACCTCTGCTGTGCGCGATCTGGCTCCACACCTCGCTGTGCGCGCCGCCCCGGTCGGCCGGTCGGCTTCCCGGCCGGGGACCGGAACGGCCGCCCGCACACCGCTCACATGCTCGATCGTCCCACCGGGGGAGGTCGGCCCGCCCGGATCGGCCGGGTCGGAAGCCCTCCGCGCCTGTAGGCGGCCGGCTTCGGCGGCGGGGGCCGGCGCTACCGCATCGACCACGGAGTGGGGAAGATCGTCCATGACCTGTGCGTCCAGCGGATCCTGGAAGGAAGCAACGAGATCATGCACGTCATCGTGGCCCGCGGCCTGACGGAGGAATCCCGATGAACGACATCGAGGCACCCGTCCTGCTGCACACCGCCGGCCGAGTCGCCCACATCACGCTCAACCGACCGAGGGCCATCAACGCCCTGAACCACGCGATGGTGCGCCGCATCGACGCCGCGCTGACGGCATGGGAGCGCGACCCGGCCGTCGAGACCGTCGTCGTCTCCGGCGCGGGGGAGCGCGGCCTGTGCGCGGGCGGCGACATCCGTGCCGTCCACGACGACGCCCGCGACGACGACGGCACCGCCTCGGCCGCCTTCTGGCGCGACGAGTACCACCTCAACGCCCGCATCGCCCGCTACCCCAAGCCCTACGTCGCCCTGATGGACGGCATCGTGATGGGAGGCGGTGTCGGCGTCTCCGCACACGGCAGCGTCCGGATCGTCACCGAGCGGTCGAGGATCGCGATGCCCGAGACCGGCATCGGCTTCGTCCCGGACGTCGGCGGCACCCACCTGCTCGCCCGCGCCCCGGGCGAACTGGGCACCCATCTCGCCCTGACGGGCGCCCAGATCGGCGCCGGGGACGCGGTGTCGTGCGGGCTCGCCGACCACTGCGTACCGTCCGCCTCCCTCCGGCAGTTGGCCGACGACCTCGCCGAGCTGCCCGTACGACAAGCCCTGGACCGTCATGTACAGCCCTTGCCGGCGGGCGAGTTGACCGGCCACCGGGCGTGGATCGACACCTGCTACGCGGCCGACACCGTCGAGGAGATCGTCCGACGGCTGTTCGCCCACGGCGACCCGGCGGCGAAGGAGGCCGCGCAGACCCTCCTGACCAGGTCGCCCACCTCGCTCAAGGTCACCCTGGCCGCCCTGCGCCGTGCCCGGCGACTCGGCTCGCTGGAACGGGTGCTGGACCAGGAGTACCGCGTCTCCTGCGCCGCCCTGACCACGCCCGACCTGGTCGAGGGCGTCCGCGCCCAGGTCATCGACAAGGACCGGAACCCGCGTTGGTCGCCCGCCACCCTCGCCGAGGTCACCCCGGCCGACGTCGAGCGCTTCTTCACCCCGCTCGGCGAGCGCGAACTCGGGCTCGCCCGACCCGAGACCACCGCGGAGGGGCTCCGCTGAGCGGGACCGGCATGGTGATCCGGGCCACCTGGCCGTGGAGAGTGGAATCACGCCAGGTGGGGCGGTATTGGCCAGCGGCCCGGCACGCGGTACCGTCGCTCTGATATCGACGACGGCGAGACGGAAGCCGGTGAGAACCCGGCACGGTCGCGCCACTGTGGACGGTGTACCCCGAAGGGGCACACACCGCGAGTCAGACCCGTGGCCGTCGTCATGTGCACCACCGAGATGGGACGCGAACTCCCAGAGGAGGTCCTGCCATGGCGCAGCATGTCGCCCAGCCGACTACCACCACGCCCGTCGTACCCGCCAAGTTGCCGCTGAAGGACATCGCCCCGTGGGCGGTCTTCTTCGGCGTCCTGATGCTGGTCCTGCTGTACTTCGTCGGCGCGGAGCAGGGCGCGACAGCCGTCGTCTCCGGCGAGGACGTTCACGAGTGGGTGCACGACGCCCGCCACCTGCTCGGTTTCCCCTGCCACTGATCCCGAGGGGAACCCCAGCGCACCCATGAACTCCGCAACGGTAAGAAACCTCCTCGTGCGGGGCATGCTCGCCGGCCTCGGCGCCGGCGTGCTCGCCCTGATCGTCGCCTACTTCCTCGGTGAGCCGAACGTCGACAGCGCGATCGGCTTCGAGGAGTCGCACGCCGCGGGCCACGAGCACCACGAGGTGGAACTCGTCTCCCGCAGCCTCCAGTCCACCGCCGGTCTCGCCACCGGCGTGCTGATCTACGGGGTGGCCTTCGGCGGCATCGCCGCCCTCGCCTTCTGCTTCGCCCTCGGCCGCGTCGGCCGCTTCAGCCCCCGGGCCACGGCACTTCTGCTGTCGGGGACCGCCCTGCTCGCCGTGTACGTCGTGCCGTTCCTGAAGTACCCGGCGAACCCGCCCGCGGTCGGCGACCCCGACACCATCGGCAAGCGCACCACGCTGTACTTCCTGATGATGGTGCTCGGCGTGCTGCTCGCGGTCGCCGCGGTGATCCTGGGCAAGCGGCTCGCACCGGGGCTGGGCACCTGGAACGCCTCCGTCGCAGCCGTCCTCGGCTTCGTGCTCGCCATCGGGCTGGCCTACGAGTTCCTGCCCGCCGTCAACGAGGTGCCGAGCGACTTCCCGGCCGCCCTGCTGTGGCGGTTCCGTCTGTCCGCCCTCGCCATGCAGGTCACGCTCTGGGCAGGCTTCGGCCTCGTCTTCGGTGAACTGGCCGAACGGCTGCTGCACCCCAAGCCCGCCACGGTGTCCGCGGGCACGCCGGTGGCCGCCCCACACTGACCCCACCGGCACGACGATCCGACGGGAGGGCCCACGGAAGCACCCCGGGGGCCTTCTCGCGTTCACGAGCGCGTTCACGAGCCGTTCGCGAATCGACGCCGGATCAGCGGCCGGAGCGCCGCGCGAAGATGGTGGGCGTGAACCTCCAACCGGCCGTCCGCGGGCTGAGGGTCCCACAGCCGACCTCCGGAAGGCGGTCCGCCGTCCGCCTGCGGCATGGCCCACTGGGGACCCACCCCCTCCACCTGGAACCCCAGGACCTGGTCGCCCGTACGATCGAGTCCGTGTCATGGCCCGCGTTCCGCTCGCGGGCACCGACCGGATCCCTGGGGAGGGACTGTGATCGCCGTCGTCGGCGCCGGACTCATGGGCGCGGCCACCGCCTGGCAACTGGCCCGCCGAGGCCACGAGGTCACGCTCGTCGAGGCGTACGACATCGGCCACCGGCACGGAAGTTCGCACGGCAGCTCACGGATCTTCCGGCGGGTGTACGCCGACCCCTTCTACGTACGGCTGACCGGACAGGCCTACGAGCAGTGGCGGGAGCTGGAGGACGACGGGTCGACCTCCTTGCTGCGCACGACCGGTGGGCTCGACATGGGCGAGGACCACGACCTGAAGGCGCTCGCCGACCTCCTCGGCGCGGCCGGAGTACCCCACGAACTCCTCGGCGCGGAAGCCGCCGCGGAGCGCTGGCCGTACATCCGCATCACCGGTCCGGTGCTCCACCATCCGGACGCGGGCGTGGTCGACGCCGACGAGACCGTCGGGACCTGCGTCCGGCGGGCGATCGAACACGGAGCGCGGGCGGTCATCGGCACCCGCGTCACCGGCATCGACGTCCGGGGGAGCGAGAAGGTGCGTCTGCACACCGACGACGGCCGCGAGATCGTCGCCGACACGGTGGTGATCGCGGCCGGTGCCTGGCTGCCCGAGCTCGAACTGCCCGTCACCCTGCCACCGTTGACGGTGACCCAGCAGCAGGTCTTCCACTTCCGGCAGCGGGACCCGTCCGTCCGGTGGCCGACCCTGATCTGGGACGGCGCGCTGCACCTCTACGGCCTGCCGTCCGGAAGCGACGGGGGACCGCTCCCGGCGGTCAAGGTCGCCGAGCACGACCGCGGCACCCCGGCCACCGCCCGCACCCGCAGCGGGGTCGTCGATCCGTCGTCGCGGACGCGCGTGAGCGGCTTCGTCCGCGACCGTCTCCCGGGCCTCGAGCCCGACCCGGTCGCCGAGGCGACCTGCCTCTACACCACCACCTCGGACGAGGACTTCGTCCTGGACCGCCACGGCCCCTTCGTCATCGTCTCCCCGTGCTCCGGACACGGCGCGAAATTCGCCCCGCTCATCGGCGCGATGGCCGCCGACCTCGCCACCGGCCGCGCCGAGCCGCATCCCCGCTTCCGCCTGGGACGCACGGCATAGGCCGGGGGAGCGGTGCGGTCGGCGCCGGTCGCGCCGCCACAGCCGACCCTGGATCTAGAGCTGGGAGCCGCCGGGTACGGTGACCAGCACCCGGCCGCGTCCACCCGCGTCCACCCGGTCGTGCGCCTCGGCGATGTCCGCCAGCGGGAAGCGGCCGCCGACGTCGACGGTGAGGGCACCGGCCGCGGCCGCCGCGGTCAGCTCGCGGGCGGCCTGCCGCTTCGCCGCGGCCGGGAAGTCGTCACTGCCCAGCAGTCGCACGGTGACGTTGTTGAACAGCAGGGGCCAGAAAGGCAGTTCGGTGCGGTCGGCGTGGGTTCCGTAGGCGGCGATGACGGCGTCGAGCGCGGTGACCGCGTTGTCCAGGTCCGCGTTGGCCGACAGGGACACCTCGACGACGCGGTGCACGCCGTCGGGCGCGTGGGCGCGGATCGCGGCTGCGGGGTCGCCGCAGTCCAGGGCGACGGCGTGCGCGACGACGGCCGGGTCGACCCGGTCCAGGTCATCGCCGCGCCGTACGGTGCCGATGACGGTGGCGCCGCCCCAGCGGGCGAGCTGGGCGGCCGACGATCCGACGCCGCCGAGTACGCCGTGCACCAGCACGATCTTCCCGTCGACCGGCCCGTCGGCGAAGACGGCACGGTGCGCGGTGATACCGGGGATACCCAGGCTCGCGCCCAGTTCGTCGCCGAGGTGGTCGGGCAGCGGGACGGCCTGGTGATCGGGTACGACGGTGTACTGGGCGGCGGTGCCGAAGGCCCGGTAGGACTGGGCGCCGTACACCCACACCCGCTGCCCCACCCGGCGGGCGTCGACGCCGTTCCCGACCGCGTCGACCACACCGGCGGCGTCACTGTGCGGGATCACGCGAGGGTAGGGCATCGAGGAGCCGAGCCAGCCACGCCGCTTCTTGGTGTCGCCGGGATTGACGCCCGAGACGGTCACGCGGACGCGGACCTCGCCGGGGCCGGGCCGGGGGTCGGGCAACTCGCCCACGTGCAGGACGTCGGCGGCCGGTCCCTGTCCGTCGTACCAGGAGGCGATCATGCGGGTTCTCCCGTGGTGGTTCGGGCGGTGGGTTCGGCTGGTTCGGTGAGCTTGGCGGCTCCGGCGGGTCCGGTGTATTCGACGGGTCTGCCGACTTCGTCGGGGGAGGCCGGGTCGTCCTCGAACGGCTCCTCGCCGAGGACCTCGCGGAGCCAGGCGCGCTCGGTGCGGCTCACGGCGCGGGCGGTGAGCAGTACGCCGCGCCGGTACGGATCGTCGACCTCTTCGGCGCGCAGCGGCTTCCCGCCGTCGTAGAAGAAGCTCGCCGGCGCCTCCAGGAAGGCCAGGCGGCGGCGCAGCACGGCGTGCTGCTCCGACACGTCGGGGAGCTCGGAGAGGAAGGCCAGGAGGGAGAGGAACCGGGTGAAGTCGGTGATCTCGTGGTCTGCCGGAGTGCGCAGGCGCTCCAGCATGTCGGCGTGACCGGCCTCGGTCAGGCTGAGAACGAAGCGGGCGGCGCCGGCCCGAGGATCCGCCCGACGATCCAGAAGTCCCGCCTTGGCCAGCCGGTTGATCGCCGGATAGAGGCTGCCGTCGCTGACGGGGCGCGTATAGCCGATCAGCTGGGAGACCTTGCGGCGCAGCTCATGACCCGGCAGAGGTCCTTCGGCGAGGAAGCCCAGGATGGCCAGTTCCAGCATGGGGCCATCGTCTCACAGCTCGCAGCGATTCGATGTGCACATCGAATCGAGGATGAGCCGTGGCCGCCTGTGCGGGCGCGGAATTGTTCAGGCCTCTCACGTGCTGTTGTATCCACAGAGGCTGGTACGTCGACGGTGTGCGAGCGAGCAGCTCACATGTCCGGGACGAGAGATACGGAAGGTGCTGAGATGGCAGCGCAGACGCAGAGGGCCGTGCTGGCGGGCGGATGCTTCTGGGGGATGCAGGACTTGATCCGCAGGCTCCCGGGCGTGACGGCGACCCGGGTCGGATACACCGGGGGTGACGTACCGAACGCGACGTACCGCAACCACGGCACCCACGCGGAGGCCATCGAGATCCTCTTCGACCCCGAGAAGACCGACTTCCGCACGCTCCTGGAGTTCTTCTTCCAGATCCACGACCCGAGCACCAAGAACCGCCAGGGCAACGACATCGGCCTCAGCTACCGCTCGGCGATCTACTACGTGGACGACGAGCAGAAGCGCGTCGCCGAGGACACCATCGCGGACGTGGACGCCTCCGGACTGTGGCCGGGCAAGGCCGTCACCGAGGTCGAGCCGGTCGGCCCCTTCTGGGAGGCCGAGCCCGAGCACCAGGACTACCTGGAGCGTTACCCCGAGGGCTACACCTGCCACTTCCCGCGCCCGGGATGGCGGCTTCCGGCCCGCACACAGGGCTGAACCACCGCGCCGAGGCCCCGGACCTCTGCTCCAGGGCCTCGGTGTGCGGGACGTAAGGCGTGCAGGACGTCCAGCACGCAGGGCGTAAGGCGGGTCGGCGAGTTCCGGACTTTCCCCGCGGCGGGTCAGGCGACCTGGCCGCCGATGCCGGAGCGGCCTTCGGGGACGGCCAGCAGGCCGACCGCCACCTGATGCCGTACCTGCTCGCCGAGTACGCCGGCCACCGCGTCGGTGATCGCGGTGATCAGGCGCGCGGGCGCGTCCGGCACGTCCGGGTGCCGGTAGGCCGCCTCGCGCAGGCTCAGGGTGATGTTCGGCGCGGTCAGGTCGGTCGGCGCCCCGCCGATGCCCCGCCGCCGCTGGGGAAGGCCGACGAGGTCGACGGCGGCCAGGCGGCCGAACCGCTCTCCGTAGACCGATCCGACAGCGTCCGCGAGCCCGCGGATCAGGCCCTCTTCGGTTTTCCGGTCGAGGGCGGTCTCGCTGATGTGCACGGTGAAGTGGGGCATGGTGGAATCTCCGTTCGTGCCTGTTGTGGTGCGTGCCTGTGGTTCGTGCCTGGGGTGGGCGGGTCGGCTGGTGATGTCTTTGCAAGCAAAACATCTTTACTGTCAAAGATAAATGGTGAGGGGTGTGAGATGGCCGGATCCGTGCGGCGCGAGGCCGGGGCGGGTGAGGTGGACGCCGCGGTGCGCGAGCTCCTGTTGCTCATGCCGCGGATGGTGAGCCGGGTGAAGCGCATCCCTGTGCCCGAGGCGCTGGAAGCGCAGTCGCTGGCGCCTCGTCACCTCTCCCTGCTTGCCTGTCTGTTGTTCGACGGACCCATGACCGTCAACGAACTGGCCGCCCGGCTGGAGGTGGCGCCCACCACGGCCAGCCTGATGGTCGGGGACCTGAGCGGCAAGGGCATCCTCGACCGGCAGGAGGATCCGGCCGACCGGCGTCGCCGGATCGTGGCCATCGCCCCCGACCAGCACGACGCGATCGCCGCCTGGCTGGCCCCCGGCGCCACGGCCTGGCGCCGCGTACTGACCCCGCTGGCCCCGGCCCAGCGGCGCCTCTTCGTCGACACCCTGCGCGCCTACGAGGCGGCGGTGGCGGAGGAGCGCGAGCGCTGAGTCCTGCCGTTCGCCGGGCGGTGGGCGGCGTGCCGGATCGAGGGCAGCCGAGGGAAGAGGAGGCCTGAGGCAGCGGGCGGAAAACCTGGGGGAAGTCCGAGGAAGCCTGAGGGATGAAGTCCGGGTCCGTAAGGGCAGGAGCGGGGAAGCTTCGGGGCACAAGGGCGGGAGCCGGGCGGGGCGAGAGTGGTCCGCGGAGGTCCTGCCGAGCCGGTGGCACCCGGAATCCGGCGCCCGGGACCGGGTGGGGGAGGTCGGGCAATCTCCCGTCGTCGTGCGGATATCTGCCGGTTTCGTGATGTCCGGCGGTCCTCGTGGTCAGGGCCGACGGTCCCGGGAAGCCCCCGGCCGGGCACAACGTCTGCTCGACGTGGGTGAGTTGGAGAGAAGCGCGAAGGGTGAACCCGTCCGGCATACTTGCGAGCGCGGACCACCCTGCTCACCAGCACGCAAGCCAAGGCCCAGCGCGTGGGTTCGAGCGCTGACGCACACTTCCGGGGAACAGTCGTCATGAACAACCTTCAGCCTTCGGACCCGACTTCCATAGGCGGCTATCCGTTGCTCGGCCGGCTCGGTGCGGGCGGCATGGGGCAGGTGTTCCTGTCCCGTACGGGTTCGGGCCGGCTGCTCGCGCTGAAGACGATCCGCGACGATCTCAGCTCCGAGCCGGGATTCGAGGAGCGGTTCGCCCGCGAGATACGCAACAGCGACCGCGTCCGCTCGCCGTGGACCGTGACCGTCGTGGACTACAGCGCCCCGGGCCAGCGCCCGCAGTGGCTGGCCACCGAGTATGTGCCCGCGCCGTCGCTCGCCGAATGGGTCGCGGCCCATGGCCCGCTGCCCCAGGCCGCGTTGCTCGCCCTCGCCGCCGAACTGTGCGGCGCCCTGCAGGCCGTGCATCAGGCCGGGCTCGCGCACCGGGACGTCAAGCCCGGGAACGTCCTGTTGGCAGGCGACCGTCCGCGGCTGATCGACTTCGGTGTCGCACGGGCCGCCGACGACAGCCGCCACACCCGCCTCGGTGTCTCCGTGGGCTCCCCCGGCTTTCTCGCACCGGACCAGGCCATCGGCAGCGTCGCCGCCGAACCCGCCGACGTGTTCTCGCTGGCCGCGACGCTGGTGTACGCCGCGACCGGACGCGGCCCCTTCTCGCGCGCGGGGGAGCAGATCCCCGCGGCCACCCTGATGTACCGAGTGGTCCACGAGGAGGCCGACCTCGCAGGCGTCCCCCCGGAGTTGGTACCGCTGCTCGCCGCGTGCCTGGCCAAGGACCCGGCCGAGCGTCCGACGGCGGCCCGGCTGGGCGCATGGCTGGAGGAGAGGGGCGGCAGGACCGGGCGTTGGCCCGACGAATGCCCCACGGTTCTCGCCGGAGAGCTGACCGAGGTCGAGCACGCGGCGCACACCCTGGTCGACCTCGCGCAGCACGCCACGGCGGTCTCCGCCGGTCAGGAACCGGCCCCGACGACGGCGAGATCGGACACCGTCCTCGCCGCTCCGCCGGAGACCCGTCGGCGGCTTCGCCCGGCCTGGCTGCTGACGGCGGCCCTCGCGGCGGTCGCGGTCGTGGTGGCTGTGGTGGCCGCCGTCCACTTCGGTACGCAGCGTTCCTCGGCCGACTCCTCCCCGTCCGCGCAGGGCCGGCCGTCCGGCACGGCCGCCTCGTCGACCGCGGGGGAGACGCCGTCCGCGACGGCCCAGGAGCCTCAGGAGACCCAGGAGTCACAGAAGAGCCAGGCGCCGCAGGGAGAGGGCGCGGCGCCCAAGGTCATCCAGGCCCCGTTCGAGCTGGCCACCGGAGAGTCCGTGGGGGCCGGGGACAGGAGTCTGATCATCCAGCAGGACGGCAACCTCGTGATCTACGACCAGGATCGCAAGGCGCGTTGGGCCGCGATGACCAGCGGCGAGGGCAACACCGCCCGCTTCCAGGCGGACGGCAACCTGGTCGTCTACAACAGCGGCGGGCGGCCCGTGTGGGCCTCGCGGACCACTGGTCACCCAGGAGCGGTCCTCGTGTTCCAGGCCGACGGAGACGTCGTGATCACGTCCGGCGACACCGTGCTCTGGGCGGCGGGAACGGGGAGCTGACCCTTCCGCTGTCCGGGAGGGGCCGCACCCTGGTGGCGTGCGCCCGGCCGGGCATCGGACGCTCGACTCGGCCTCTTCCAGGCGGCGTTTCCCCGCCTGGACGGTGAGAACTCAGTGCTCCTCGATCTTCCGCAGCAGCCCCAGCAGTGCTTCTCGCTCCGACTCCGTCAGACCCTCGAAGCACTCCGTGAGCACCGAGTCGGCCACCTCGTGTCCCGCCTCCAGTACCCGCTCCCCTTCGGGAGTGAGGTGGTGCTCGAAACGGCGGCCGCGCCCGGGGCGCCGGTCCACCAGCCCCTGCGCCACCAGGCGTCCGGCCAGCGTGCCGAACGCCTGCTCGCTCTGGAACGTAGCCGCCGCCAGCTCCCGTGCGCTGGAGCCCGGGGTGCGGCCGATCGCCCGTAGCGCGTCCCACTGCGCGAGTGTGCTGCCGACGGACGCGAGGCGGCTGTCGAGCGCTCGGTGCTGGCGGTACTGGGCGGCCTTCACGGCCCTTCCGAGGATCTGTGGTTCGACGGACATGTACCTCAGGCTAGCACCCTGACTAAACTTGCTTATATAAACATCCTTAGTTACAGTCCTCGCCATGACTCCGGAACTGACGCTCACCGAATCCGGCCCCGCCGCCGGCCGCCCCGTCCTCGTCCTGCACGGCGGCGGTGGCCCCGCCAGCGTCGGCCCGATCGCCGAGCACTTCGCCGCGACGTCCCGCACCCTGCTGCCCACCCACCCGGGCTGGAACGGCACCCCCCGGCCCGACGACTTCACCCACGTGGCCGACCTCGCCGCCGCCTACCTCCGCCTCCTCCGCGAGCGCCACCTGTCCGACGTCCTCGTCGTCGGCTCCTCGCTCGGCGGCTGGATCGCCGCCGAGCTGGCCACGGCCGACACGCAGGGCCTGATCAGCGGGGTCGTTCTGGTGAACGCGGTCGGCATCGAGGTCGACGGTGAACCGATCCGGGACTTCTTCACCCTCGACGCGCGCGGCGTCGCCGAGTACGCGTACCACGACTCCGAGCGCTTCTACGTCGACCCGGCGACCGTGCCGGCCGAGCGACTCGCCGTCTTCCAGGGCAACATGGCGGCCCTGCGGGTCTTCTCCGGCGGCCCCGCCATGAGCGACCCCACCCTCCGCCCCCGCCTCGCGGCCGTCACCACCCCCACCCTCGTCCTGTGGGGCGAGAGCGACCGCATCGCGACCCCGGCGTACGGCAAGGAGTACGCCGCGTCGTTCGGCAACGCCCGCTTCGAGGTCGTGCCGGAAGCGGGCCACCTGCCCCATCTCGAACAGCCTGCGCGCACCTTCTCCCTGCTCGACGGCTTCGCGGCCGAGACCGGGCGCCGTTGAGGGGGGCACCGAAGGGGAGTTCTCGGGCTACTGACGGCCGAGCCACGCGTGGTACGCGGCCACGGCGGTCGGGAGCGTGGGGAATATCCGGTCCGCGCCTACCGTGTCCGCGAGGCCGTACGCCTCCAGATCGTCCAGCAGGTCCTGCTTCACCCGCGCGAGGGCGAACAGGATGCCGCGGTGGGTCAGTTCGCGGCGCAGCGCGTCGACCGCGTCGAGGGCGGTGATGTCGACCTCGACATTGGCCTCGGTGTTGAGGACGAACCAGCGGACGGGGTCGGTCTGTCCGTCGACGGCGGCCAGGGCGCGGCGCCGGAAGTTCTCCGCGTTGGCGAAGAACAGGGGCGAGTCGTAGCGGTAGACCAGCAGCCCGGGGATCGTCCGGGCCTGCGGGTAGTCGTCGACGTCGTGCATCTCGGCCACACCGGGGACCAGACCCTCGACGGCGTCGTGCGGTCGCGCCACCCGGGTCAGCAGCTCGGCCACGGACAGGCCGACTGCCACGATCACCCCGTACAGGATGTCGAGGGCGAGCACGCCCGCGAGACAGCCGAGCGCCAGGAGCAGTTCCCGGCGCCGGAAGGAGGCGAGCCGCCGGAAGCCGGTGAGGTCGATCATGCGGACCGCCGCGTAGACGACGAGCGCGCCGAGCACCGCGGAGGGAGTCCGCGCCAGCAGCGAGCTCAGGAAGAGCAGCACGGCGAGCACCACCGCTCCCGCCACCAGCGAGTACGCCTGGCTGCGGGCGCCCGCCGAGGAGGCGAGGGCGGTGCGGCTGGCGCTGCTGCTCACCGGGAAGCCGTGCAGTGCCCCGGCGCCCAGATTGGCCGCGCCCAGGGCGAGGAACTCCTGGTCGGCGTCGAGCCCGGGGCCTTCGTCGTCGTGGTCGGCGAACGCCCGTGCCGTGAGGATGAAGTCGGTGTAGGCGACCAGCAGCACGCCGAGCGCCGGCAGCACCAGGTGCGGCAGCTCGCTCAGGTCCGGGACGGCAGGGCTCGGCAGACCGCCCGGAACCTCGCCGATCACCTTGAGCCCGTACCGCCCGTCGAGGTCGAAGACCACGACCGCGGCGGTCCCGAGGACGAAGGCGACCAGCGGGCCGGGCACGGCGCGGGCGTAACGGGCCGTCACGAAGAGGAACACGAGGACGACGGCGGAGAAGACGACGGTCGCCGGGTCCGCGTCGGGCAGGTGGACGAGGAAGGACCACACCTGGGGAAAGAACTCCGCGCCCGTCGTCCGCACACCGGTGAGCTTGGGCAGCTGGTCCACCATCATGATGAGCGCCACGCCCGCGAGATAGCCGATCAGCACGGGACGGGACAGCAGGTCCGCGAGGAAGCCCAGCCGCACCGCCCGGGCGACCAGGCAGAGCAGCCCGACGGTGACGGCGAGCGCCGCCGCCAGCGACGCGTAACGCCCCGTGTCCCCGGCGGCGAGCGGCGCGACCACGGCGGCCGTCATGAGGGCGGTCGTGGACTCGGGGCCGACCGACAGCAGCCGCGAGGAACCGAACACCGCGTACAGCCCGAGGGCCGGGAGGATCGCCCACAGACCGGCGACCGGCGGCAGCCCGGCCACGCCCGCGTAGGCCATGACCTGCGGCACCAGATAGGCGGCCACGGTCACCCCGGCGAGCAGATCGCCCGTGAGCCACGCGCGCCGGTAGCCGAGGAGCGCGAAGAGACCGGGCACCAGCCGGCGCCACTCCGGGACCTGTCTGCCCGAGGCCTTGGACATGTGCCGCCTTCCGTCGTCTGCCCTCATGATCCACCGGACACGTGACGGCCCTGAGCTCGTCGACGAAGTTCCACACTCCCGAGGACGTGCGGCTGCTCGTGCACATCGACATCGCCTGCGTCATCCCGGCGTCGAGTTGCGAACAGAGCAGGTCTTCGGTCACCCCGGTGGCGCACCGGCCGAGGGGGCGAAGAGCGCCTAACTGCTCGTCCTGGGCTCGCGCGGCCTCGGCGGCCTCGGCGGGATCGGCGGGTTCCCGGTCGGCTCGGTCGTGCCCACATCGAGCACGTCACATACGCCGTCCTGCACCACTCCACCGCCCCCGCCCCCGCCGTCGTGGTCCCCCACGGCTTACCCACCCGCCGATCACCCGCACTCACTCCCGATCACCCCCGCTCGGTCCCGATGACCTCCGATCACCCGCGAGGAGAGCGGAGGCGAGAGCGATGCCCGGCTGCTCAGAGGCTCGCCGCGTGGTCGGGGACGTAGGTCTGGAGATCCCGCGGCGGGCGCTGGTAGCCGGTGGACGGCGGCCGCTCCGGGAGCTCCAGCACCGGCGGCGGCACCTCGCGGTACGGCACGGACGACAGCAGATGGGCGATCATGTTCAGCCGTGCCCGGCGCTTGTCGTCGCTCTCGACGACGTACCAGGGCGCCTCGGAGATGTCGGTGTGCACCAGCATCTCGTCCTTGGCACGGGAGTAGGCCTCCCAGTGGGTGATCGACTCCAGGTCCATCGGCGAGAGCTTCCACCGCCGCAGCGGGTCGTCCAGCCGGCGCCGGAAGCGCTCCTGCTGCTCGGTGTCGCTCACCGAGAACCAGTACTTGCGCAGCAGGACCCCGGCCTCGACCAGCATGCGTTCGAAGATCGGACACTGGCGGAGGAAGAGCTGGTGCTCCTCCTTCGTGCAGAAACCCATCACGTGCTCGACCCCGGCGCGGTTGTACCAGGACCGGTCGAACAGCACGATCTCCCCGGCCGCCGGCAGATGCTCCGCATACCGCTGGAAGTACCACTGGGTGCGTTCGCGCTCGGTCGGCTTCGGGAGCGCCGCGATGCGGGCCACTCGTGGGTTGAGGTGCTCGGCGACCCGCTTGATCGTCCCGCCCTTGCCCGCCGCGTCCCGTCCTTCGAAGACCACCACCAGCCGGGTGCCGGTGGCCCGCACCCACTCCTGGAGCTTCACCAACTCCGTCTGCAGTCGCAGCAGTTCCTTCTCGTACGCCTTGCGCGGCAGCTGCGCCGCGTTCTTGCCGGCCATGCCGCCTCCACCGCCCGTTGATCCAACGCCGACGACTTCCGGAGCCCCACCATGTCCACGGTCGAACACCAGGACGCCACCGTACTGACAGACGAAGAGCCGCGCACCCTGGACGCGTGCACAGGCGGACCGCCAACTGTCCGGTCGCCGGACAGATCTGCCTGATGGCAAACCTGCTGCTGACCGAGCCCCTGAGGCACGCGCACATCAAGCCCCGGCTGCTCGGCCACTGGTGCACCTCGCCCGGTCTCGACCGGCAGGAGTGCCTGAGCCTGCTTTCCGCGGTGCCGGTGGGTCGCATCGTGTACATGCGGCAGGCGTTGCCCGCCCTGGCGCGCGGAGTCCAGTGCTGATGGGAACGACGCGCCGTAGCCGTCGCTGAGGGGTGATCGCTATTGGTGTCTTCGGGTCCTGGAAGCCGCTCCAGGCGTCCTCGCGGCCGTTGATCAGGTCGGCTGAGCCGGCGGAGTCGTCACCTCACTCGGATGCGCTGCCGCGTGCCGTCGTCTCATCGGGTGGAATGAGGAACTCGAACTCGGGACGGTCCCATGCCACGGCCGGAGGGTTCGCGGACGCGGTCCCGGTGCGCACCGCACCCTCGCTGCGGTAGAAGCCCTCGGCGGGCGGATGCGACACCACCAGGACACGGTCGAGCTCGGCGGCGCGGGCCTCGGCCTTCATGTGTGCCACGAGCAGCCGTCCGATGCCGCGTCCCTGTGCGCCGTCGGCCACGAACAGCAGGTCGAGCTCCGGCGGGGCGAGGACGAGCGAATAGAACCCGAGGACGGGGCCCTGGTGCTCGTCGGCGGCGTGGGCCACGAAGACGAGGTGGGTCTCGATGTAGTCCGGACCCACCCGGTAGTCCGCGACCATGGGCGCGTACTGACCTTCGTAGGCGCGTGAGCCACGCACGAGCCGCGTGAGCCGTTTGGCATCCCGCGCCACGGCCCGGCGTATCGTGATCGGCCCGCTCCTGGGCGTAATGCCTGAGTTCATCAAGAGAGTATTACGCATCGGGAAGTGACTTCTTGCCACGGCTCCGGTTGGGGGGATCGGCCGTGGGACGGCGCATGAGTATGTCGAGCGTACCGCCCTGTATCGCCGCGTCATGACGTGAGTGACGCGTACGACAACCGCCTGGAGACCTCCGCGGCCACTTCGCTGCGCGAGGATCAGGATGTCGTTGCCGCGTGTGCTGTGCGTGTGCTGCGTGTGCGCTGTCGTTCCGGCGTTCGCGGACGGCTGCGACCGGTCGGCGGGGTCCTCCCTCACGGCATCTTGACGACGACCTTGCCGGCCTTCGCGCGCCCCGCTTCGACGTACTCCAGCGCCTCTCGGGTGGACTCGAACGGGAACACGGTGTAGACGACGGGCCGGATCGTGCCGGCCTCGATGAGAGGGGTGAGTTTGCGCAACTGGTCCCCGCTGGCCTTCATGAACAGGAACGAGTACGACACGTCGCGGCGCCGGGCGCTTCGCCGGATCCGGAAGCTCAGTGCGGACATCACCAGCCGGACGATCGGATTCGCTCCCAGCTCCCTGCCGAGAGCCGCGTCGGGAGGGCCCGCGACACTGATGAGCTTCCCGCCGGGCTTGAGTACGTCCAGTGACTTCTTCAGCGTCTCGCCGCCGAGCGAGTCCAGGACGACGTCATACTCGTGCAACACCGTCTCGAACGCCTGCTTCTTGTAGTCGACGACGACGTCCGCGCCCAGACGCTTCACCAGGTCCACGTTGGCCGTGCTCGTGGTGGTCGCCACGTGCGCGCCCAGTTGCTTCGCCAGCTGGATGGCGATGGTCCCCAGGCCGCCGGAGCCCGCGTGGACGAGTACCTTCTGGCCCGGCTGGATGTGTGCCCGTTCGACCAGCACCTGCCACGAGGTCAGGGCGACCAAGGGGAGGGAGGCCGCCTCCTCCATGGTCAGTGTGGCCGGTTTGATCGCCACGTCGTCCCGGTGCACCGAGATGAGTTCGGCGAAGGTGCCGATCCGGTCCTTGTCGGGCCGCGCGAAGACCTCGTCGCCCACCGCGAAGTCCGTGACCGCCGAGCCCACTTGGACCACGATTCCGGCCAGGTCGTTACCCAGGACGAACGGGACCCGGTACGGCAGGATCGTCTTCATCTCACCGTCGCGGATCATGCGATCGAGCGGGTTGACGCTCGCGGCCCGGATCCGGACCAGCACGTCGTCCGCACCCACCTCCGGATCCGGTACCTCGCCTGCGCGTACTCCGGCCTTGTCGCCGTAGCGCTCCACCGTGAAGGCCCTCATGGTCGTCTCCATATCTCGTCCGCCGGCGGACGGCGGTGATGTGCATCCCGGGTTCGAGTGCCCACTTATTAGATTACGTTCATAATGCTAAGTGGTGGGCCGCCGGGTCGCAAGCGGGGCCCGTGGTCACCGGGGCTGCGGTGGCGTGTCGTCCGGACGGGGGCGCGGCCGTCCTGCGTTGCGGTCGTCCTGCGTTGCGGTCGTCCTGTGGTGCAGCCGTCCTGTGGTGCGAACGCGTGCGATGCCGTCGATGACCATCAGTACGCCCTCCGTGCGGGCCCGCCTGGTCGGGTCCGGGCAGCGCCGGATTTCGTCGAGCGGCCGCCAGTGGTGCGCCGTCGGAGTGTGGTCGGAGTCCGGTCGGCCGCGTGGGCCCACATCCGGGTCCGTGCGACGGGTGCCGGTGAAGAGGGATCCGTCCGGCAGTCCCGGCATGTCCTCGCCGTGTTGCCGCGCGAGGGGACCCGCGAGATGTCACGCACCCCCGTCAACAGGAGGAGGTGTCACCCGCACCGCGGGCGGGCGTCGGGCCGGCCAGGAGTTCCTGGCCCGTCTGAAGGAACGCACGGCCGACCGGGACAAGGCGATGTCCCCCATCGCTTACAACAACCAGCTCAAGGCGATTCACCGCTGAGGCCTGGAGAAGCCCCACGATCTCTCCGTCGTCCGCCAGCCCGTGCTCGTCGCGAACGGCGGCCTCGTCGGGGTCGAGCCTGTCGGCGAGGCGATGTGGGAAGGGGCGTACCGGAGAATCCGGAGTGGATCACCGGCAGCGCGTCTGGCGCTGCCGTGGCTCACCCACCGGCTTGCGGTGCCCCCATGGCGGACGGAGACCTGCTGGCGCCCGCTCTGCATGCGTGACACCCTGACGACCGTGATCATCAGGGTGAGTGAGGCACGCATACGTCCTGAACGGTTCGAGGCGTTCCGCGACATGATCGTCTCTGCGGTACGCGAGTTCCCCGGCCGCTACTCAGGGTTGGTCGACCACGAGGTACTGCTCGCGCCGCCTGATTCGCTGCTGTACGTCAGTCGCTGGCGCAGCGAGCAGGATCTGGTCGCTTACGCCGGCGAACACTGGCGTGACGAGCCCGTGGTTCTCCCGGGCGAGGACGAGTACCTTGCCGCACCACTTCAGGTACGGCACTTCACGGTCGCGTCTCTGAGCTGATCCGACTGCGGGGCACTGGCTGCTTTTCGCCTGTGTGCCCGTGCGTCTGTGGCCTCTGCGTCTCTGCACCTGTGCGTCTGTGCGCGTTCGCCTCATCCGTTGTCGTCGGCCCGGGTGCCGTTGACCATGGACGCGGATGGAGCAGCAGCTCCCGGCCCGGCCGCCGAGGCGAGGTGGTCGCTGTCGGCCCCACCACAGACGCGGACTTCGCATCCCAACGGGGGAGGCCCCGACGGGTCCAGCCCGCCGCCGGCCCGGTCCGCAATGAACTGAACGGCGCCGCCCGTGTAATGCCACCAACCACCGTTTCGGGAAGCTACCGTCACCTCAGGACGGGCGACCAAACCACCGTCCAGCCAGGCGGCTTTCGGGCGAACTCCAGTGGTCGTAGGCGGTCAGTGCGCGTATGACCGGCTGGCCGCGAATGAACCTGCCTCATTTCATCAGGGGAGGCGCTCTACCGGCGGACCGCAGAGATCAGTCCGCCGGGCCGCTCCTCGCGTTGCGGCGGGGTGCTGATCGGGCGGCCGTAGGCGGCAGCGCGCTCATGCAGGGTGTGGCTGTCGGCCTCCCAGCCGTGCCCGGCCAGCCAGCCCACCGGGTCGTCGGGCATCTCCGAGACCCACATGGACGCCGCCGATCCCGGCGTGGCGTCCGCGCCGAAGCGCTCGATCACGCCGCGCGAGCCCAATGTCAGCCCCATCCGACTGCCTGCCGCCGACTGCGTGCTGATCCGGGCCAGCAGCAGCTCCACCGCATCCTCGGGCAGGTAGATCAGTAGTCCTTCGGCGATCCAGGCGGTCGGCACGGCCGGGTCGTGCCCCGCGGCGGCCAGCGCGCCTGGCCAGTCCTCACGCAGATCCACCGCGACGGTAATCCGCTCGCAGCGTGCGACGGCCTGTTCCTGGCGCAGCACCGCAGCCTTGAAGTCCAGCGGCGCGGCGGTGTCGACCTCGAACAGCCGGGTGCCCTCGGGCCAGTCCATCCGGAAGGCCCGGCTGTCCATGCCGGCGCCGAGCAGCACGACCTGCCGGACCCCGGACGCCGAGGCCTGCCGCAACACGTCGTCGAGAAACTTCGTTCTGATGACGATGGAGAACGACACGGCAAGCCGGCGGCGTCGCGCGGCCTCGTCATCGGGCAGCGGCGGTGAGGAGGGCCACAGGCCGCCGGCGGTGGCGAAGGCCTGTGCCAGTGGGTCGCGGAACAGCGCGTTCTCCCGCTCGGTCTCCAACGCCCGCACCCTGGCCACCCCCACCGCCGTGGCCCACACTCCCGACGGCTGCACCCACTCCTGCTCATCAGTCACCGCGCCAGCCTAGGAGACCACGAAGCGACTCCCGAAGTGGCCTCGCCCGGCGTCCTCGCGGGCCGGGACCGCGCACGGCTCCCGCCGTTACCCACAGACGCCCGGAGGCGCTGCCCGGCCATGGACAGCGCTGAGCATCTCGCCCTCGGCAAGGTCGACTTCGCACCCGCGGAACACGACACCGAGCGGCAGCCCGAGCCGCTCGAATGTCGTACTCGACATATGGTGGGTGGGCTGCTTCACTCGTGACATGGCATCAATTCGCCTCACGAGGCCAACACTTGAGGTAATCAAAGTGTTGCTGGCGTCCACCGCCGACGACCCCGCATGGGGACTGAAGATCTGCGAGGAGACCGACCTCGGGTCCGGGACCGTGTATCCCATCCTTGAGCGCCTGGTCGACGCGGGATGGGCCACCCGATATGAGGAAACGGGTGAGCACCCTGGACGGCCGAAGCGGTACTACTACGAGCTCACCGCCGTCGGCCAGAGTGCAGCCGGCCGAGCAAGGGAGCGGAAGCCTCGATTCTTCGGGCTGCGTGCGGCAGGGGAAGGGGGCACGGCGTGAGCCCCGACGAGCGCTCCGAAGAGGTCGCCGGAATCGGACCGCTGGCTGTTGTCGCCGTGCTGGGGCCGGTACTGGCCGGCACGGCGACCATGATCTTCCTGGCTACCGGCTACCTCCTGAAGATGTTCGACCCCGAGCCGGCAGTCGCCCAGGATCTGCTCGCCGTCGGCTGGGTCTTCGGCGGGATAACGGCGGGCGCGATCCTGGTCGCCGCGGTCAGTCTGCTGCTCACCGCCCTGCGAACCTCCCCGCAGACGAGGGAGGAGGAGCCTGAGGCCCCCACGAGCATGGTCGCCCCGAGCCGCCGGGTCGGCCTTCGGACCCTGGACTTCGCCTCCTTCGTTGCTGGAGCACGCAGGGCACACCTCCGGGAGGAGTGGGCCGCGGTCCTGGCCGGAGATCCCGGGAACGGCATCGTCCTCTCGTCCCGCCGCAGGATGGGCTACGCCCTCGGCTTCCTCTGGGCAGCGTTCCGCATGCGGCTCCGGGACCTCACTGCTCCGCTGTGGATGCCTGTGGACTGGCTGCTGTCGGCGGAGTCGCGCACGCACGGGTTCGTCGCGTCGGCCGTTGGCGCGCAGATCCTGTACATCCAGTACCAGGACGGTTTGCATGCTCTTGCCACCGAAGGCTGGGGCTGGTGCGCCGGGTGTGGAATCGCGCTCCGGCTGTTCGTTGGCTGGCTCCGCAGGATCCGCGGCATCGAACTCGCCTCGACGCACAACAACTCCAAGGACCAGTAGCAACCCACCACGACGGGGGCGGACCGCGAGACGACCGGGGACCATCTACAGGCAAGACGGTGCCCGGGGTCAACAGACAAGCTGAGGCTCGTCGAAGATCACGAATCCCCTGCCGGCTCTGCGTGCTGCAGCGGGTCTACAGGGACATGGAGGTAATGATCACTCCGCTGATCTGGGGTTCTTGCGCTGGTTGGCCTGGAAGCGCGCCTTCTTCTGACGATTTCCGCAGGTGTTCATGTCGCACCATTTGCGGGTGCGGCTCTGGCTGGTGTCGAAGAAGGCGGCTCGGCAGGTTGGCGATGCGCACAAGGCCAGCCTTCCGTCTCGTTCGCCGGCGATGATGCTGATCGCGTCGGCGGCGATCACGCTGAGGGCATCTTCCACGCAGGAAGCCGAGCTGAGCCGCCACTGCCGCTCACCCTCGGGCGTCAGGATCGCCGCGGCCCGACCCTGAGCGCTGCAGTCGTTGATGACTTGGACAGCGGACGCGGGGAGAGCGTCCTGGATCGCGGCCGCTGTCGCGGCGGCGTGAATCGACTCCCTCAGTTCCCGGGCGAGTTCGAGCTGGGCAGTGGTGCAGGAGTCCACGGCGAGGCCGTTCACTGCCAGCCAGTCGATGAGTCGGTGCGGCGTGGGAATGCGCTCCACGGCGTTGCCATGCCGCTCCGACAGGGTCCCCGTGAAGCTGGTCGCCAGCACGTTGCCGAGGCGGAAGTCAGGGAACCCAGCACGCATGGAACCACCTTAGCAGGTTGCGCGCGGGCGTTGAGGCTTGCTAGAACCGTCTAAGCCGGTTCACGATAGGTCGTGGCCGGTTCCCCGACGGCCGGGAGGTCTCATGCCCCGTCTCACCAGTGACGTGCAAGCATTTGAAGCCCACGCAACCGACGCTGACCTCGACGATCTGCGCGCGCGACTGGCCGCGGCGCGACTACCGGAGGCCGAGACGGTCCATCGCGCCGCGCCCGACCCTCGCCGATGGGAACAGGGCGTTCCCCTCGCCGACCTCGTCGATGTCGTGAACTACTGGCGCACCGGGTACAACTGGCGGTCGTTCGAAGAGCGCCTCAACCGGATCGGCCAGTTCCGCACGACCATTGATGATCTGGGAATCCACTTCCTGCACCGCCGATCCGCGCGCACGGATGCCACTCCTCTGATCTTGACGCACGGCTGGCCGGGCAGCATTGCCGAGTTCATCGATGTAGTGGACGAGTTGGCAGATCCGCAAGATGCAGACGCGCCGGCGTTCCACGTCGTGGTCCCGTCGCTGCCAGGCTTTGGTTACAGCGACAAGCCGGCCACGACCGGGTGGGGAACCGAAAAGATCGCGGCCGCATGGGTGGAACTGATGGGAAGGCTCGGCTACAGCAAGTTCGCAGCCCACGGCGGCGACTGGGGAGGCAACATCACCACGGTTCTCGGCGGCAGGTTCCCGGCGCACGTTCTCGGCATCCACACATTGTTCGCGGAGGCGCCGCCCGGGTTGACAACGGACGGGCTGACGGCGGCCGAGCGCAAATGGACCGAGGAAACCCGCGATTTCTGGCGCCACCGCGCGGCGTACGCGAAGCAGCAGGCGACCCGACCGCAGACCATCGGCTACTCGCTCGTCGACTCACCGGTCGGGCTTCTTGCCTGGATCCTCGACAAGTTCGCCGAGTGGTCGGACACCGAAGACGGCCCGTTCGAGACGATCTCCATGGACCGCGTGCTGGACGACGTCACCCTGTATTGGCTGACGCGGACCGGCGCATCGGCGGCCCGCATCTACTACGAAAGCCACAACTCGCTCGATCCCGAACTTCGGGTCGACGTCCCGTCGGCCATCAGCATGTATCCCCGCGACATCGAGAAGTGTCCGCGCCCCTGGGCACAGGAGCGGTACCGACAGATCGTCCGATGGCGGTCGCCCGAAATCGGTGGACATTTCCCTTCGCTGGAGGTCCCCGATTTTTTCGTCAAAGATCTGCAAGAGGGCCTCGAGGCAGTGCTGGCCGCTAGTCGGTGAACGCGGGCTCAGGTGGTGTGATCCGTGCACTGTGAGTGGCGACTGAACACGTGAGCAGTCTGGGGAAGTTGCCTCAAAGAGAGCAGTGGCACGAGTGACTTGGTCGACGTTCGTGGCTGTGGCGGCACGGCGAGCCTACGGGGACGGCTCGGCGAGGATGCCGCGGACCGTGTCGCGCAGCCAGCGCTGGGCGGGGTCGTTGTCGAGACGGGGGTGCCAGCTCATGTGGTAGCGCAGCGGGGGGATCTCCTGCGGCGCGGGCAGGGTGCGCAGCGCGGGGTTGGACGCGTGCTCGGCGGCGATGCGGTGAGGGAGGGTGGCGATGAGGAGGGTTCCCGGTACGGCCAGGGGCGCCACGGAGTGGTAGGGCACGGACAGGCCGACCGTGCGCGGTCTGCGGAGCTGGTCGAGCAGATTGTCGATGGCGGTCTGCCGGCCGCTGACGGTGGCGACGATCACGTGCGTGGAGTCGAGGTAGTCGTCCAGGGTCAGTCGCGGTCGGTGGGCCAGTGGGTGGTCGCGCGCCATGACGCACATGAACCGGTCGTCGAACAGGTGCTCGCTGCGCAGGCCGGGTGAGGGCTTCCTGGTGGCGTAGAACAGCAGGTCCACCAAGCCGCGTTCGATGTCCTCGAAGACGCCGTCGTGCCACCTGCCGAAGTCCAGGGTGGAGTGCGGCGAGTCCCGGAAGACCCGCCGGCAGAGAGCGGGGACGAAGACCGAGGCGTAGTCGGTCCCGGCGATCCGAAAGGCCTCGGCCGCGTCTGCCGGCTCGAAGGTCTCCGGTGCGAACAGCGTCTCCAGTCGCGGCATGACCGCGCCGAGCTGGCGTTGGATGCGTTCGGCGCGCGGGGTGAGCCGGTACCCGCCCGGAGTGCGGACCAGCAGTTCGTCACCGAAGGTGTCCCGCAGCCGTTGCAGGGCCCGGCTCATCGCCGGCTGGCTCATCCCGGCCAGCTCGGCGGCGTGGGAGACGTGCCGCTCCGCCAGCAGAGCGGCCAGGGGGCCGAGCAGGTTCAGGTCCGTCCGCTCGATATGCGTCATGCGCATATTCTGTATATCAATGATTCATTAGACAAATAATGCATGCGTAGTGGAGGGTGAAACCACCGAAAAGACATCGCGGGGCGCGACAGAACACGCATACGCAAAATGACGGATACGTGGCGCGACGGGCAGCGGAGCGGCACCCCGCTCCACGTCGTCGGCACCACGTCGGACACGACGCCGCCGTCGCCAAGGCCCACACCGACTTCGTCTGCCTCATGGGCTTGGGCGAGGTCCTGGAACTGCGCCGCGCCTGCCCCCCAACCCTCCGCACCCATCGACAAGCGAGACCACCATGACTGAGTCCCCACTCGGCGCCATCGTCGACCTGCTGCGCACCTCCCCGCTCGACCTGGGCGGAGACCCGGACAAGATGCGGCTCGTCTTCGACGAGATGATCGCCTCCCACCCCGTCCCCGCAGACGTGCGCACCACGGCCGCCGGGCTCGGCGGTGTCCCCGCCCTCGCGGTCACCGCGGGCGACGGCGAGCCGTCGGGGACGGTGCTGTACTTCCACGGCGGCGGCTACGCCCTCGGCTCCGCCGCCGCAAGCGTCAACCTGGCCGCCGACATCGCCCGCCGCTCCGGCACCATCGTCTACACCGTCGACTACCGGCTCGCGCCGGAGAACCGGTTCCCGGCAGCCGTCGACGACGCCCTCGCCGCCTATCGCGGGCTGCTCGAACGCGGGGTCCCGGCCAGGACGATCGCCGTGAGCGGCGAGTCCGCCGGCGGGGGACTCGCCCTGGCCCTGCTGGTCGCGGTCAAGGAGGCCGGCCTGCCACAGCCGGCGGCGGCCGCTGTCCTCTCCCCCTGGGCGGACCTCACCCAGTCCGGCCGCAGCCACGAGACCAAGGCCCCCGTCGACCCGGCCCTGACCCGGCAGGCGCTGACCATCCGCGCCGACCACTACCTCGCGGGCGCCGACCCCCGCTCGCCCCTCGCCAGCCCCCTCTTCGCCGACCTGCGCGAACTGCCCCCGCTGCTCATCCAGGCCGGAACCTACGAAGTCCTCCTCGACGACGCACTCCGGCTGGCCGCCAAGGCCGCCGACGACGACGTGGCGGTCACCTTGCAGACGTTCCCGGGCGCACCCCACGTCTTCCAAGGCTTCGCCGCCGTCCTCGCCGAGGGCGCGCGGGCCCTGGACGACGTCGCAACCTTCCTACGCACCCACCTCGACGGTCAGCCGGGCTGACGGACAAGCGGTCATCACCCGAAGCAGCGAGAGCATCTCGCCCAGCGGTCTTCGCAGCCCATGGTCACCACTCCTGTGTCGCGTACCTCCTGCACCGCCCTCCATCGGCTGTACCAGCCGACGCCATCACCGCCCGGAGGAGCGCGGCGGGGTTTCGAACGAAGCCGCAGCTATCCGTTTGTCCAGTCCGCACCCCCGCGAGGCTCGATGGTCGCCTGCGCGTCTGATGGCACTGGGAGTGAGCGGCCGGCTCACCGCTTTGGAGAGGTCACGCTCTCCGGCTGGCTCGACGGCCAGGTTCACGTCCTGCTCACGGTCTGCGCTCGAACCGCCCGGTGTCATTCTCGTCAGCGCGTATGTACGTGGCGCCGGTGTTCGGCAACCTCGCCCCCTGGGCGGTGCCTCCCTCACCTCATGAAGGCGAGAGCGTTCTCGATTCCCTGCTCGAGGACCTCGTCGGCGAACTTCCGGTCGGAGAGGGCGCGTGACAGTTGCAACGTCCCCACCAGCATGGTGAAGAGCCCGATGGCCGTGCCGCGAGCGGACTTCGGGTCCTCGGGTGTCAGACGGGCGGCGATCTCTTCCACGATGTCCCGCGCGCCGTCGGTGTAGGCCTGCTTGGTCCCGTCCTCGCACCGGCCGATCTCGTCGAGCAGGGCGGCGGAAGGGCATCCGAGGCCGGGGTGGTCCCGATGCTCGGGAGACAGGTACTCGCGGACAAGGTCCTCGAGTCCCTGACGGCCGGGCCGCAGGGTGCCGTACTTCTCGACCTGCGTGCGCAGTTCGGCGGCCACGACATGGGCGACGAGGTCGTCCTTGGAGGCGAAGTGGGCGTAGAAGGCTCCGTTGGTGAGCCCTGCGTCCGACATCAGCGTGGAGACGCCCGAGCCGTCGATCCCGTCCTGCTTGAAACGGTGACCGGCCTTCTCGATGATGCGTTGCCGCGTCACCTGCTTGTGCTCCTTGGCGTAGCGCACCACGAGCATCCTCCGTTCGCTCCTTAAGGCCGTTGCCTCGCGTCCAAGAATAAGCCATGGCCTGACGCACGTAATATCAAGAATGGCGGATGATCGTCCGACGTCCGACGTCTTTCCCGAGCCCGGTAGCGCCTCGCGCGTCGACCTAGCCCGCGTCGACTTCGCCCGCGCCCGCGTCGGCTTCGGGGGCGACCGTTCTCGCGCGCTCAGCTTCCGTGCGCGCGTTCCTGGGCGTTCTCGGCCACTGCGTAGCCGGTCACGGACGGCCAGCGGACCGTCAGTACCACCGACTCCTCCTCGGCGAACCACGAGTGATCGACTCCGCGCCCCCACACGACGTAATCACCCTGCTCCTGCAGAAGTACGCTGCGGCCGGGCAGTTCGACGCGGAAGCGGCCGCTGACAAGAACCAGGAGCGCTGTGCGTTCCTCGCCCCGCACCCACTCCGATCGCTCGTCGCCGCGGGGGTGGACGCCCCATTTGATCTCCACGGTGTCGCTGTGACGCGGATCGCCGACGTCCTTGAAATGGCCGAGAAGCCACCCCTTGTCCAGTGGCGCGTCCTTGCCTGCGTTGCCCACGTACACGCTGTCGTTCACGCTGCCGGATGCTAGCAACCGGTCTCGCCGGCGCTATCGGCACGTTCGCCACACGCCCTGGGCTCGACGGCGGTGACTCCGCGGGCGGTGACTCGACGGCGGTGACTCGACGGCGGTGACTCCGCGGCGGTGACTCGACGGCGGTGACGCGGCAGCGGTGGTTCGGGCAGTGAGGCAGCCGGGCGCCGCGTCGGCCGGGCCCCGCTCCGGCAGCGCGCCTCGATGGCGGAGATCCTGCGCGAACTCTTGACGTGCCTCGCCCCAGTGCGTAGATATGTCTGCGCAGTCATGGCAGCGCAGTCAGACGAGAACAGGCCAAGCCGCCGGCTGCCCGAGATCGGGAGACACCCATGGCACGACTGACAAGCCGCAGCACCGGCACCGCGCCACGCAGCCTCGACGTGGCGCAGCTGGCGGGCGTCTCGCAGAAGACGGTGTCCCGGGTCATGAACGGTGAGCAGTACGTCTCCGACGGCGTGCGCCGACGTGTCCTGGAAGCCGCCGAAGAACTCGGATACCGGCTGAATCACGCCGCCCGTGCGCTGGCCTCCGGGCGGACCCGGTCCATCGGGGTGGTGACGCTCGGAACGGCGCTGTACGGTCCCGCGTCACTGCTCATGGGTGTCGAGCGCACCGTCCGGGACACCGGTTACGCGCTCCGCGTGGTCAACACGATGGAGGGCGATGCCTCGGGTGTCGCCGGTGCCGTCGACTCGCTCCTCGATCAGGGCGTGGACGGCATCGTCATTTCCGAGCCGATCGACGAGGACGACGGTGCGGACCTCTCCGTCCGCGTCGACGTGCCGGTCCTGGTCCTCGGCGCACCGCCGCCGTTCGCCGCCTCCCGGGTGGTGACCGCGGGCCTCGTCTCCCACCAGCAGGCGCGGGCCGTCACGGAGCATCTGCTCGAACTGGGGCACCCGACCGTCCACCACCTGGCCGGTCCCCGACGCTGGTTCGCCGCCAGGGACCGCCTCGAAGGTTGGCGAGCGACGCTGGCCGCACACGGCAGACGCGAACCGCCTGTCATCATGGGCGACTGGTCGCCCGCCTCCGGATACGCGGCCGGTAGCCGGCTGGCCGACGACGACAGTGTGACGGCCGTCTTCGCCGCCAACGACGACATGGCCATCGGTCTGATCCGCGCGCTGCTCGAAGCCGGCCGACGCGTACCGGAGGACATCAGTGTCGTCGGTCTCGACGATGTTTCGGTCGCCGCCTACGTGTCTCCTCCCCTGACGACGGTGCGACAGCCGTTCGAGGCGACGGCGCAGGACGGCCTCAAGCGGCTCGTGCACGCCATCGAGAATCCGGACGCGGACCCCATCCCTGAGCAGGACCCGCCGGTCGACCTCGTCGTCCGGGCGTCGACCGCGCCCCCGCCGTGCCGGACGACCCCGGAATCCCGGCGCACCACGGCCTGATTTCCCGTCAACCCCACGTGAGGCGAGGGGAGTTCCATCACCAGTAGTCCGTCCACCAGTGGTCCGTCCACCAGCAGTCCGTCCACCACGCCGCCTGTTTCGACACCCGCTTAGACACCCGCCTGTGCGTGCGCGAGCCGACTCTCTGTTCCTGGTCGTCGCACCACCCACTCCCTCCCCAGCGCCGCGGCCCGGGCGCCCCCCCATGAGCCGATCACCGCCCAGGCCTCCGCCCCCGTCTCAGCCCCTGACCGGAACCGGCACCGGCACCGGCCGCCTCGGCCGACGAGCGTGACGTGCTCGACCCCGGTTCCGCGAGCAACGCACGCGTCCCGCCGGCGCCCCGCCCCTCACGCCCGACCCCACCTCATGGCATCCCTTCAGCACGCCGCCGCCCAGCGCGCGGATCCCCTAGGCACCCCTGCGGAGTCCACCATGTCCAGATTTTTCACAGCCCCCTCCTCGGCCCACCTGAACCGCCGCGGCTTCCTCGCCGCGACCGGGGCCCTGACGCTGGCGACCGCGCTGTCCGCCTGCGGCGGCGGAGACGACACGAGCGGCGGCACCTCCGCCGAGCCGGTCGGCCAGGCCGACATCGACAAGGCGATGAAGACACCGTCCGAGCTGACGTTCTGGACCTGGGTCCCGAACATCGACAAGGAGGTCGCGCTCTTCGAGGCGAAGTACCCGGCCGTCAAGATCAAGGTGGTCAACGCCGGCCAGGGAACCCCCCAGTACACGAAGCTCCGTACGGCTCTGAAGGCAGGCAGCGGCGCACCGGACATGGTGCAGATCGAGTACCAGGCCATCCCCACCTTCACGATCACCAACAGCCTGCTGGACCTGCGACCGTACGGGGCGTCCGCACTGAAGGACCGGTTCGTCGACTGGACCTGGAGCCAGGTCAGCGGCAGCAAGGGCGAGGTCTGGGCGATCCCCCAGGACACCGGCCCGATGGGCATGCTGTACCGGCAGGACATCTTCGACCGGCATGGCATCGAAGTGCCGGGTACCTGGGACGAGTTCGCCGCGGCGGCCCGCAAGCTGCACAAGGCCGACCCGGACGTCTACCTCACCAACCTCGCCGCGAACCAGGCCGCGGCCTGGCACGGACTGCTCTGGCAGGCGGACGCGAAGCCGTACGTGATGTCCGGCAGCAGCGACATCACCGTCAGCGTCGACGACGACGTCTCCAAGATGCTCGGCACGTACTGGGGGACCCTCGCGAAGGAGGGCGTCATCGGGGTCGAGCCGGACTTCACGGACTCCTGGTACGCCGGGCTCAACAAGGGCAAGTACGCCACCTGGCTCACCGCCGCCTGGGGGCCGGTCTTCCTCTCCGGGTCGGCCAAGTCCACCGCCGGCAAGTGGCGGGCGGCCCCGCTGCCGCAGTGGGACGCCGCCAAGCCCAGCTCCGGCAACTGGGGTGGTTCGACGACCGCGGTCATCCGGGCGACCAAGAACCCGATCGCGGCGGCGGTGTTCGCGCAGTTCCTCAACACCGACCCGGCCAGCGCGAAGATGTTCGCCACCGAGCAGTTCTTCTTCCCCGCGACCAAGGCGCTGCTCGCGGACGAGTCCTTCGTCGGCCAGGAGTCCCCGTTCTACGGCGGCCAGAAGGTCAACCAGGTCTTCGCCGACATCGGCAGCACGGTCAACACGACGTTCCAGTGGCCGCCGTTCCTGGACCAGGCGGCGACGGACTGGACGGAGACCGTCGGCAAGTCCCTCGCCGACAAGACCGACACCGTGCGCGCGCTCGGCACCTGGCAGTCGCGGCTCACCACGTACGCCAAGACCCAGGGCTTCACGGTCCACACGTCCTGACGGCACGTCGGGCCCCGCGCGGCGGCGCGGGGCCACCCGTACGCACCGTCCCCTCCCTCGGAAAGGTTCGATGATGACTGCCACGCCCGCGGCCTCCCTCAAGGGTCGGCGCCGAGACGGGCCCACCCGCCCCCGGCGCGGCGGCGTGCGCCGCCGCCGGTCGGCAGGGCCGCTGTTCGTCGCTCCCTTCATGGCGCTGTTCCTCCTGCTCTTCCTCGCGCCGCTCGGCTACGCCGCCTACCTGAGCCTCTTCCAGGAACGCCTGGTCGGCGGAACGGCGTTCGTCGGGCTCGACAACTACGTCCGGGCCCTGGAGGACCCCCAGCTCATCCACGGCGTCGGACGCGTCGCGCTGTTCTTCGTGATCCAGGTCCCCGTGATGCTGCTGCTGGCGCTGGCGTTCGCGCTGGCCCTCGACAGCGGTCTGCTGCGGCTGTCCCGGGTGATCCGGCTGGGCATCTTCGTCCCGTACGCCGTCCCGAGCGTGGTCGCCGCACTCATGTGGGGCTATCTCTACGGGCCGGACTTCGGCCCCTTCGCCCAGCTCAGCCGCGAACTCGGCCTGCCCGCACCGGACTTCCTCAGCGACGGCTGGATGATCGGCAGCCTGGCGAACATCGTGACCTGGGAGTTCGTCGGCTACAACATGATCATCCTGTACGCCGCCCTGCGTACCGTTCCCACCGAGCTGTACGAGGCGGCGGCCATGGACGGGGCCGGCGCCTGGCGGATCGCCCGGTCCATCAAACTGCCCGCCCTCAGGCCGGCGTTGCTGCTCACCCTGCTGTTCTCGGTGATCGGCAGCTTCCAGCTGTTCAACGAGCCGAACCTGCTGATGAAGGTCGCCCCGGACGTGATCAGCAGCTCCTACACCGCCAACCTCTACGCCTACACGCTCGCCTTCACCGGCCAGCAGGTCAACTACGCGGCCACGGTGTCCTTCCTGCTCGGCCTCGTCATCGTGATCGTCTCGTACGCCGTCCTGCTCACCGCGAACCGCAGGAGGACCTCGTGACGACCACCGCTGTGACGGCGGCCGCCGCATCGTCGGCGGACCCGGCTGCCGCGACACCCGCGAAGCGGCGCCGCTCCCCGTCGGCCCGCCGCAGCACCCCGCTGACCATCGCGATGCTGGCCGCCCTCGCCTACTTCCTCCTGCCGCTGCTGTGGCTGCTGATCGCCTCGACCAAGAGCACCCAGGACCTGTTCAACAGCTTCGGCCTGTGGTTCTCGCACGCCCCGCAGCTGCTGACGAACGTGCGGGAGACCTTCACCCAGGACAACGGGGTCTTCGCGCGCTGGCTGCTCAACACGGCCGTGTACGCGGGGGTCAGCGCCTTCGGAGCCGCCCTGCTCGCGGCGGCGGGCGGGTACGGGTTCGCCAAGTTCCGCTTCCGCGGCGACCGAGCCGCCTTCAACCTCGTCGTGGGCGCCGTCATGGTCCCGGCCACCGCGCTGGCGATCCCCACCTACCTGCTCTTCGCGAAGGCGGGCCTGGTCAACACCCCCTGGGCGGTCATCCTGCCCTCCCTCGTCAACCCGTTCGGTCTCTATCTGATGCGGGTCTACGCCGAGGACGCCGTACCCGACAGCCTCTTGGAGGCCGCCCGCATCGACGGGGCCGGCGAGCTGCGGATCTTCTTCCGGATCGTTCTCCGGCTGCTCGGCCCGGGCCTGGTGACGGTCCTGCTGTTCACGCTGGTGGCGACCTGGAACAACTACTTCCTGCCGCTGATCATGCGCAACGACCCGGACCTGTACCCGATCACGGTCGGGCTCTCCTCCTGGGCCGCCCAGGCGCAGAACGGCGGAGCGGGCTCCAGCAGCGACATGCTCGCGCTGGTCGTGACCGGTTCCCTGATCTCGATCATCCCGCTCGTCGTGGCGTTCCTGATGCTCCAGCGGTACTGGCAGAGCGGCCTGGCCGCCGGCGGCGTCAAGCAGTAGCGCCCGCCCCATCCTCGTTCCCTCGTTCCACTCCCGTTCCTTCGGAGGTTCCCCTTCATGGCGGCTCTGCCTGCCCGCGTCCTCTTCGGCGCCGCTTACTACCACGAGTACACGCCCGCCTACGACCCCCATGTGCAGCCCGACGAACGGCTCAAGACCGACTTGGACCTGATGGCCGAGGCGCACTTCACCGTGATCCGGGTGGGCGAGTCGGTCTGGTCGACCTGGGAACCGGAGAACGGCCGGTTCGACCTCGACTGGCTCCAGCCCGTCCTCGACGGCGCCCACGAGCGCGGCATCTCCGTCATCATCGGCACCCCGACGTACGCCGCGCCGCTGTGGCTCGCCCGCCAGTACCCGGAGATCACCGGCGAGCGGCGCACCGGTGAGCGCATCGGCTGGGGCGCCCGGCAGGAGGCCGACTTCACCCACCCCGCCTTCCGGTTCCACGCCGAGCGGGTGATCCGCAAGGTGGTGGCACGGTACGCCGACCACCCGGCGGTGATCGGCTGGCAGGTGGACAACGAGCCGGGCCTGCACCTCTTCCACAACCGCGGTGTCTTCCAGCGCTTCGTGGACCACCTGCGGGAGAAGTACGGGGACGTCGAGACCCTGAACCGCGAATGGGGCCTGGTCTACTGGTCGCACCGGCTGTCGACCTGGGCCGACCTGTGGACGCCGGACGGCAACGAACAGCCCCAGTACGACGTCGCCTGGCGGGAGTTCCAGGCCCGGCAGGTCACCGAGTTCATCGGCTGGCAGGCCGACATCGTCCGCGAGTACGCCCACCCCGAGCACTTCGTCACCACCTGCATCTCCTACACCCGCCAAGGGGTGGAGGACGACGAGCTGACGGACCGCCTCGACATCGCCTCCGGCAACCCGTACTACGACATGCAGGACGGCCTGCTCCTGCCCGACCCCACGCCCGACGACCACGAGCAGAAGTGGAAGAGCACCGGCGTCTGGTCGATGTACCAGACGGCCGACTGGATGTTCTCCTCCCGCCAGGAGCCGTTCCTGGTCACCGAGACCAACGCCCAGAGCATCGGTTTCCCGTGGGACAACCGGCCCGGCTACGACGGCCAGTGGCGCCAGGCCGCCTGGGCCCTCGTCGGCCGCGGCGCCCGCATGATCGAGTACTGGCAGTGGCAGACCCTGCGCTTCGGCGCGGAGACCTACTGGGGCGGCGTCCTCCCGCACAGCGGGCAGCCCGGCCGTACGTATGCCGAAATCGCCCGTCTCGGCGCGGAGTTCGAGACGGCAGGCCCGCTCGTCGCCGGCCTCCAGCCGGACGCCGACATCACGATGGTCCACTCGATGCCGAGCAAGTGGCTGATGCAGAAGTACCCGCCGCTGGCGACCGCCGACGGCGAACCGGACGCCACCGCCTACCACCGGTTCTTCGACCCCTTCTACCGCGGCGCGTTCGACGCCGGCCGTCAGGTGCGCATCGTCCACGCCCGCCAACTGCACGACCCACGCGGCGAGCGGAGGGGCATGACGCCGGAGGAGGCGGTACGGCGCCACCCCGTCCTCGTCGCCCCCGCCCTGTACGTCGTCGACGACGGCACGCTCGACTGGCTGGAGGCCTACGCCCGGGCAGGCGGCCACCTGGTCCTCGGCCCGCGCACCGCGTACGCCGACCACGAGGCCCGGGCCCGCCACGAGCCGGCACCCGGGCGCCTGGTCCCCGCCGCCGGCGTCCGGTACGAGGAGTTCAGCAACCTCACGCGCGACATCCCGGTCCGCGCCGTGCCCGGTGGGCCGCTGGACGTCCCCGAGAACGCCACGGCGACGCGCTGGATCGAGGGCCTCACGGTCGTCGACGCCGACGTCCTCGCCCACTACGAGCACCCGCACCACGGCCGCTGGCCCGCCGTCACCACGCGGCGCCACGGCGAGGGCCGCGTCACCTGCGTCGGCACGGTGCCGGGCCGCGACCTCGCCCGGACGCTGGCCGAGTGGCTGGCCCCGGCCGCCGGCAGCGGATGGCGCGACCTGCCCGCCTCCGTCACCGCGACCACGGGTACGTCCACCGACGGGCGCCGTGTGCACATCGTCCACAACTGGAGCTGGCAGCCCGTGAGCGTCCCCGCCCCGGTGGACCTCTCCGACGCCCTGACGGGCACCTCGGTCTCCTCGGGCTCGGCGCTGGACCTCGGCCCCTGGGACGTACGCGTGCTCGTCTCCACCGACGCCGACAGCGCGCCGGCTCCTGAAGCAGCCCACCGTTCCTGATCCATCCCCCAAGGAGGGGCAATGTCACGAAGAAGGCTCGGACGAGCTTTCGGTGTCTTCACCGCCACATCCGCGATCCTCGCGATACCCATGGTCAACGCGCAGGCGTACGACCCGACGGGCGGGATCATGTACCAGCTCGGCAGCGAGCCGTGTCTGAAGGGCCGGGGCAACTGCGCCGTCTACCCGAAGTCGGCCGAGCTGCCGAGCGGACGTCTTCTCGCCTCGTTCGAGAAGTCCACGGTCGTCACGGCGACCGGGAGCGCCGACAGGCAGACCCTCCCGGTCTACAAGAGCGACGACCACGGAACGACGTGGCAGCCCCTGTCGGAGGTCAAGGCTCCGGCGTATCTCTCCGGCGACCCCCAGTACGCGAAGTACACCAGCAACTGGACCAACCCCTACCTGTACGTCCTTCCGCAGGACGTCGGGAACCTGAAGCAGGGCACGCTGCTGCTCGCGAGCGTCGTGTCGGGCGACGACCACTACTACAAGGAGCACAAGGCGGCCGACCCGAACTGGACGCCGACCAACGACGGCGACCGCAAGGATCTGGCGATCGCCCTGTACTCCAGCACCGACGACGGTGTGACGTGGAAGGTCGAGAACGTCGTCGCGACCGGTGGCTGGCAGGGCGGCAGCGCCGGCGCGGTCGGCCAGAACATCGCCGACGCGAACACCCATCACCAGGTCGACCCCGTCTGGGAGCCGTACCTGATGGTCCACAAGGGCCGGCTCGTCTGCTACTACTCCGACGAGAACGACTACACCGGCTTCAACGCGACCACCGGTGTCCCGACGCTCGACCCCGCCAACGACACCGCCACGGACTCGCAGGGCCAGATCCTCGCGCACAAGACCTGGGACGGTCGCAGCGCGGCGTGGAGCGCGCCCGTGGTCGACATCGCGGGACTCACCCAGAACATGGGCGGCGGCAAGACGGAGATCGGCGGCGGGCGGCCGGGGATGGCGAACGTCGTCCGCACGACCGACGGAAAATGGCTGCTGACCTTCGAGTACTGGGGCGGAGGAGCCAACACCAGGTACGTGCTCGCCGACGACCCGCTGAAGTTCTACACCGGCTCCGCCACCGGCACGGGCGTCAACGCCCTGCCGCTCGACGCCGGCTCCCACGCCCTGGCGGCCGGCGGCAGCCCGGTCCTCATCCGGCTTCCCGGCGGGCGCCTGGTCTACAACGCGGCCGGCAGCGGCAACGTCTGGGTCAACGACAGCGGACGCAGCGACAGCACGTGGAAGGAGTACCAGACGACCTCACCGGCCGGCTACAGCCGCAACCTTCAGTACGTCGACGCCACCGGCCGCATCGCGATCCTCAACAACCAGGGCACCTCCACGATCGCCTACGCCGAAGCCGACCTCGGTCACTCCGACGGCGCCTACCACCAACTGGTGAACCGCAGGACCGACCAGGTGATCGGCACCGGGAACAAGACCAACGACGCGAACATCGGCAACGCGGACGTGCCCGACGTCCGGCTCGAGGCCCCGGGCTCGGCGGCTGACGCGGACACCCAGTACTGGCACCTGACGACCGAGCCGAACGGCGGCGTGAGCCTGCTGAACAAGTCCGGCGGCCGCGCGGCGGCCATCTGGACCGGCAACGCCACGGCCGGCCAGAAGATCGGCCAGTGGGTCGACAACAGCGACACCGGCAGCTGGAACCTCGTCAAGACCGCCGACGGGTTCTACAAGCTCCAGTCCGTCAAGAACACCGGCCTGTATCTGACCGGTGCGACCGCCGGAGCGCAGCTGACCCTGCAGACCGCGCTCACGGACGGTTCACAGGACTGGGAACTGGTCCAGTAGACACTGGAACCCGGGGTCCGGCACGCGTTGCCGGACCCGCACCTTCCTTGGCATCACCGGGCGTCGGCCGACACCTCGGCCGACACCTCTGCCGACACTTTGGCCCGACACCTCGAACGCCAGGTCCGGACGGTCCGCCCGCCCGCTCTCCTCATCAACCAGGATGGCTGGTTGTGAACACCGAGCGCGATGACCGTGCACACCTCGAATCCTGCGTCGTCGGAGTCGACTTCGGCACGCTGTCCGGGCGGGCCGTGGTGGTCCGCGTCCGGGACGGAGCGGAGCTGGGCACCGCGGAGCATCCCTACGCCCACGCGGTCCTGGACCGGGAACTCCCCGACGGCACAACGCTTCCCCCCGACTGGGCCCTGCAGGTTCCGTCGGACTACATCGACGTCCTGCGCCACGCCGTGCCGCAGGCGCTGTCCCGTGCCGGAGTGCGGCCCGAGCAGGTGACCGGTGTCGGCACGGACTTCACCGCCTGCACCTTCCTGCCGGTCCTCGCCGACGCCACACCCCTGTGCGAACTCCCCGACCTCGTCAGCCGCCCGCACGCCTACCCGAAGCTGTGGCGCCACCACGCCGCACAGAGCCACGCCGACCGCATCAACGCGGTCGCCGCCGAGCGGAAGGAGAAGTGGCGGGCCCGGTACGGCGGAAAGATCTCCTCGGAGTGGGAGTTCGCCAAGGCGCTCCAGGTGCTGGAGGAGGATCCGGAGGTCTACCGCCGGACCGAGCGGTGGGTGGAGGCCGCGGACTGGATCGTCTGGAGACTGTGCGGCACCTACGTCCGCAACGCCTGCAGCGCCGGCTACAAGGGCCAGTTCCAGGACGGCGCCTACCCTTCCCGCGACTACCTCGCGGCGCTGAACCCGGACTTCGCCGGCTTCGTGACCGACAAGCTGGACCAGCCGATCGGTGAACTGGGCTCACCCGCCGGGACGTTGACGGCCGAGGCGGCGGCCTGGACGGGGCTGCCCGAGGGCATCACCGTGTGCGTGGGCCATGTCGACGCCCATGTGACGGCGCCCGCGGCGGGAGCCGTGGACCCGGGACAGATGGTCGTCATCATGGGCACCTCGACCTGCCATGTGGTGAGCTCCGACCGGCAGGCCACGGTACCCGGCATGTGCGGGGTCGTGGACGGCGGCATCCTGCCGGGCCTGTGGGGATACGAGGCCGGACAGAGCGGCGTCGGCGACATCTTCGCCTGGTTCGTGCGGAGCGGCCTTCCCGCGTCGTACGCCGAAGAGGCCGCAGCGCTGGGCCGCGACCCGCACGAACACCTCACTGCGCTCGCGGCCGTTCAGCAGGGCGGCGAGCACGGCCTCGTCGCCCTGGACTGGCACAGCGGCAACCGCTCCGTCCTGGTCGATCACGACCTCAGCGGCGTGCTGGTCGGACTGACCCTCTCCACCCGGCCCGAAGACATCTACCGCGCGCTGCTGGAGGCCACGGCCTTCGGCACCCGCACCATCATCGACGCCTTCGAGGCATCCGACGTGCCGGTGGCGGAACTCGTCATCGCCGGAGGCCTGACCAAGAACCCGCTGCTGATGCAGATCTACGCCGACGTCACCCGCCGCCCGCTCGGCGTCATCGGCTCCGCCCAGGGCCCCGCACTCGGCGCGGCGATGCACGCCGCGGTCGCCGCCGGAGCGTACCCCGACATCCGGGCCGCTGCCCACGCCATGGGCAGCGCCCGTCGCGGGGCCTACCTGCCGGACCCCGAACGCGCCGCGGCCTACGACCGCCTGTACGCCGAATACCGGCTCCTGCACGACTACTTCGGCCGGGGCGCCAACGAGGTCATGCACCGGCTGCGTCGCATCCGCGCGGAAGCGTCCGCCGGAGCGCTGCACCCGCGGCCGAGCACGGAAGGAACCCCGTCATGACGACACCGGCCCCCATGCGCGCGGGCCGGCTCCGACCCTTGCCACCGGGGCCGGCCGGCGCCGCTCAGTGGTGGGCGGAAGTGTCACGGCCCGCCGGCGGAGGCGCGGTCGAGGCGCGGACGATGAGGTCGACCGGTGGTTCACTCGCCGCCAAGGGGTCGGCTCGCGGGTTCTCGATGGCGTGCACGAGACGTTTGATGCCGTCCTGGGCCACCGCGTCGAACGGCTGGCGCACCGTCGTCAGGGGAGGGGTGACGTAGGCGGCGACCGGGGTGTCGTCGAAACCCACGACGCTCACGTCGTCCGGAACGCGTCGGCCGGCCTCCGTCAGCGCGCGGATCAGGCCGATGGCCATGTCGTCGTTGGCCGCGAAGACCGCCGTCACGTCGGGGTCACAGGCCAGTTCACGGCCCGCGGCGTAGCCGGAGGCGGCCGACCAGTCGCCCTCGACCAGCGGCGGCTCGCGCCGGTCCTGAGCCGCCAGCGCCGCCCGCCATCCGGCGCTCCGGTCCCGGGCGGCGTACCACCGCTGCGGACCGGCGAGGTGATGGACGGTGAGATGTCCCAGGCCGAGCAGGTGCTCGGTGACCGTGCGCGCCAGCTGGTCGGCGCCGACCCCCGCAGCCAGCACCTTGGGCGCGGCGAACGGCGGTGGCGCGCCGCAGACGAGGACCGGCACGTCGACGTGAACGGAGACCTCCGACCCGGCCCCGTCCCCGTCCCCGCTCTCGTCGATCGGCTCGGAGATGACGATGCCGTCCACGCCCTGGTCCAGGAGCGAGTCCACGGCTCCGGCGATGCCCGTCGGGTCGCCTTCCACGGTGTTGACCACACGGAGCGCGTATCCCGTGTCCCGGACGGCCCGCTCGACGCCCATCAGCAACGACGCGGGTCCGTACAGGGCGGTACCCAGCGTCACCACGCCGATGGAACGTGTCCGGCCCGAGGCCAGGGCACGAGCCGCGTTGTTGCGCCGGTAGCCGAGTTCCGCGGCGGCTGCGAGCACGCGTCCGCGCACCTCCGCGGAGACGTAGGCCTCGTTGTTGAAGACCCTGGACACCGTCTTCTGCGAGACGCCCGCCAGCCGGGCCACGTCCATGCTGCGCGGCGCGGCGGAAGTCCCGCCTCGTCCTGTTTCCCGCGCCATGGCGCCTCCCGGTGGTCACGCATCCGGGGCCCATGATGTCAGAGACCCCCTGACCACCAGCGTCCTCACGCCTGCTCGGTCAGCGCGCCCTCGCACCGGTCGTTCGCTGTACCTGCTGGGTCTCACGACCGGACGAACCTATGCTGGCTGTCATGAGGCGGACATCCTTTGCGCAGTGGCCCTGCTCGATCGCGCGGACCATGGACCTGCTCGGGGACTGGTGGACGCCGTTGGTGCTCCGTGAGGCGTTCTACGGGATCCGGCGGTTCGACGCGTTCCAGGAGTCGCTGGGGATCGCCCGCAACACGCTGACGGACCGGCTCCGCCGACTGGTGGAGGAAGGGCTGTTGGAGAAGCGGCCGTACCAGACGGAGCCGGTGCGGTACGACTACGTGCTGACCGAGAAGGGGCGCGACTTCTACGGTGTGCTGCTGGTGATGAACCGGTGGGGAGACCGCTGGCTGGCCGGTGAAGCGGGTCCGCCGGTGGCCATGCGGCACGACGTGTGCGGGCAGGAGACCCATGCCGAGGTGGTGTGTGCCGCCTGCGGCGAGCCGATGACCGCGGACAACACCCACCCCCTGATGGGCCCCGGCTATCCACCTCATCTGGCCGAGCGGCCGGATGTACGCGAGCGTTTCGCGGACTGACCCCGCCGCCCGGGTGGGCCGCGTGCACCCTTGACAAGTGAGTCTATCTACGCAACTTTACTGTTCAGACCTGGTAAGAGGTTCTCGGACGGGCAGGGAGGCCGCAGGATCATGGAGTGGACGGGCGCGCGCTACGCGGACAGGCCGACGGTCGAGGTGCACACCTGGATCGGCGCTTCGCCGACACAGGTGTGGACGCTGGTGTCCGACATCGAGCTGATGCCGCGTATCAGCGCGGAGCTGCGGTCGGTGGAATGGCTGGACGGCCGGAGCGGTCCCGCGCCGGGGGCCCGATTCATCGGCCGGAGCAAACACGAGGCGCTGGGGGAGTGGGCCACCACCTCCCACATCGCCGAGTGCGAGCCGCCGAGAGTGCTCGCCTGGGCGGTCGAGGATCCACAACACCCCACCGCCGTGTGGCGGTTCACCCTGGAGCCGCAGGACGGCGGCACTCTGCTGACGCAGTGGATGCAGATGGGGCCGGGCCGCTCGGGCCTGTCCTTCGCCATCGATCGCATGCCGGAGAAGGAGCAGAAGATCGTCTTCGTGCGTATGCGGGAGTTCGAGGCCAACATGACCGTCACCCTGGAAGAGATCAAGAAGCTGGCCGAGGGCGCCCGGACCTCGGGCGAGGCGAGCCTCTGATGCGCACCTCCACCACGATCGAGGCCTCCGGTGCCGACTGGCGGGAGGTCGTCGACTACGTCACCGAGGCCGAGAAGCTCGGTCTGGACATCTGTTGGGTGGCGGAGGCCTGGGGCTCGGAGGCGCCCTCCCCGTTGGGCTACCTCGCCGCGAAGACCGAGCGCATGCTGCTCGGATCGGGAATCATCCAGCTCGGCACCCGGACGCCGATGGCCATCGCCCGCGCCGCGATCACGCTGTCGCAGATCTCCCGGGGACGCTTCCTCCTCGGCCTGGGCCCCTCAGGACCGCAGGTGATCGAAGGGCTGCACGGCGTGCCCTTCGCCCGGCCGCTGTCACGGATGCGCGAGACCGTCGAGATCGTGCGCCAGGCCGTGTCGGGCGAGAAGATCTCCTACTCCGGCCGGGAGTTCCGGATCCCGCTGCCCGGCGACACGAAACCCATGCGGCTGTCGATGCGCGCCGAGTACGACATCCCCGTCTACCTCGCGACCCTCTCGCCGAAGATGCTGCACCTGACCGGTGAGGTCGCCGACGGCTGGCTGGGCACCAGTTTCGTACCCGAGGGTGCCAAAGAGGCGTACTTCGACCATCTGGACCAGGGTCTGGCCGCCGCCGGGCGCACCCGCTCCGACCTCGACATCTGCCAGGGCGCCGAGGTCGCCTTCGCCGAGGACGAGGACGCGTTGCGCACGATGGTGTCCGGACGCAAGAAGGAACTGGCCTTCAGCCTCGGCGGCATGGGCTCCTCGACCACGAACTTCTACAACAACGCCTACAGCCGCCAGGGATGGGCCGAGGTGGCGGCCGAGGTCCGGGCCCGCTGGCAGGCCGGGGACCGGGACGGCGCGGCCGGCCTGGTCACCGACGAGATGGTGCTGGCGACCACGCTGATCGGAACCGAGGACATGGTGCGCGAGCGGCTGCGCGTATGGCGCGCCGCCGGTGTCGACACCGTTCGCTTCTACCCGGCCGGCGAGACCCTCGACGCCCGACTCGCCACCCTGGGCCGGGCCATCGAGCTGGTCCGCGACCTCGAGCACGAGGCGGCCGGCTAGCGCGGGCCTGGTCGGCCGGGGGAGGTCGGCCGAGGGGAGTTCCCCTTGCATGTTCTATGCCATACCCCATAAGTTACCGGCAGGTAGCCCGCTCGGCGGGCCATCTCGTCGTCAGGAGGGGTGAGGCAAGTGAGTCCGCGCAAGAGCGACAGCCGTGACCGGATGATCCTCAGTGCTGCCGCCCTGCTGCGTGAGTACGGGGCGAGTGCGACCAGCATCGACCGTGTGCTCGCCCACAGCGGAGCTCCCCGGGGCTCGGTGTATCACCACTTCCCCGGCGGGCGGACTCAGCTCATCGACGAGGCGGTGGCGCTGGCGGGGGACTTCATCGCGGGACTGATCGACGCCGCCACGCAGGCGGACGATCCGGTGGAGGCCGTCGACGCGTTCTTCGCACTGTGGCGCGACTGGCTCGTGGAGAGCGGCTTCCGGGCCGGCTGCCCGATCGTGGCGGTGGCCGTCGAGACCAACGACGACGCACCCCAGCTCGTCGCCTCGGCAGCCGCCGTCTTCGCCCGCTGGCAGGAGGCTCTCGCGGCCCTGTTCGTCCGGCACGGCCTGACCGAGGAACGCAGCCGTCGGCTGGGCGCCTTCGTCATCGCCGCCGTCGAAGGCGCGGTGATCATGTGCCGGGCCGAACGGAGCACCGCCCCGATCGAGGCGGCCGCCGCCGAGATCCACGACCTGCTCCTGCACACCTTGCGCGACCGCCCCGGCGCCGAACCCGCGGAGTCCCGGCCGTAGCCCGCAATCACTCGCCCCAGTCAGTTCAGTTCGAAGGAGTCGCCATGCCCTCGCTCGACCGTCACGACAACGTCTTCGTCCTCGACCTCGGAGACGGGGAGAACCGCTTCCACCCCGACTGGCTCACCGCCGTCGGTGCCGCGCTCGACGAGGTGGAGAAGGCGGAAGGCCCCCGGGCCCTGGTCACCGCCGCCACCGGCAAGTTCTACTCCAACGGGCTCGACCTGGACTGGCTGTTCGCCCACGCCGACCAGCACCAGGACTACGTCGTCTCCGTCCACGAGCTGTTCGCGCGGCTGCTGTCGCTGCCCGTCGTCACGGTGGCCGCGCTGCAGGGGCACACCTTCGCCGCCGGCGCGATGTTCTCCCTCGCCCACGACTTCCGTGTGATGCGCGCCGACCGCGGTTACTGGTGCCTGCCCGAAGCGGACATCAACATCCCCTTCACCCCCGGCATGGCCGCCCTGATCCAGTCCCGGCTGGCGCCGCAGACCGCGCACGAGGCCATGCTCACCGCCCGCCGCTACGGCGGCGACGATGCCGCAGCGGCCGGCATCGTCGACCGGGCGGTCACCGAGGACGCCGTGCGCTCCGCCGCCATCGAGATCGCCCAGGCGCAGGTGACCAAGGCCGGCGACACCCTCGGCACCATCAAGGCCCGGATGTACGCCCCTGCCCTGGCCACCCTGCGCGACGCGACCAACCCGCTCGGCTGACCGCCACTCGCACCAGCACCCCACCGATCGTCACCCCACGCCCCCGGCTGACCACCGTTCTCCAGTGAGGAGTTCGATCCCCTCCCGCTCCTACGGCTGTCGGCGACGGTGCGACGGTCGGACGGAGACTCGCCATGCTCCGTGAGCACAGTGTGGGCCGCTTCAAGAACAGCGTGAGCGAATGCCGGACGCGGATAGGTGGCATCCTGCCCAACCATGCTCTACGAGCTCCCACTTCAGCCCGGTGAACGGGGTTGTCCAGGACGGGCTCCGAAGCCGTGATCACACCAGACATCGCGAGATCATTTCACTCGTCGAAGAGCGCAACGAGTCCATTCACCCAGATCGCGAGGAACACAAGGGCCGCCACCAGGCAGCCGACGCCCGCCAGCACACCGCCGACCGTCCACGGCACGTAGGGCGCCTCGTACTGTCCTTGCAGGTCGTCCCGGTAGGAGGCGGGGTCGTCCCAGTCGACGGGGTGCCCCAACGCCTCGGCGCAGGCGGTCCGCACCGCGACCAGCTGCCCCTCTGCGAAAGCGGTGGCGGCCTCCGCCTCGGCGCCCTGCCAGGCGAGGGCTTTCATCCGCCACCCGGGAGACCCATACCGCGCCTCAAAGGCAGCGGTCTCGTCGGCGTGCCCGTCCTCTTCGAGGTACATCCAGCGTCCGGCTTCCGCGGCGTCGCCGTAGAGCCGGTACACCTCGGCCAGACGACGGCGGAGCGTCAGATCGTGCGGGAAGGACGAGATGAGACCGCGCAGGCGCTGGCGCGCGACGGGAACCCGGCCGGCGGCCAGGTCTGCATCGACTCGGGCAAGGGTCTCTCTCAGGGGCATGAACGCATGATCGGGTACCGCACTCACCTACGTCGACCTGGTTTCGTCGCTCAGTACTCGCTCGCTCTTCACGGCATCGGTTAGCCTTGCTGAGACGAGACTCCGCCAGTCGCGGGACGCCTCTCAAGGCTGGGGGTATCGGGGGAAGGCGGGCTGGTCAGTCGGCGAATGATGGCCCCTCGGCGCGCTCCCGGGGCCGGTCCGAGATGTGTACCGGCGGTCGTCCCGCCGGCCCGAAGGCTCCGCGAGTGCGGGGTCGGCCGGCGGGGCGCTCTGGCGGGCAAGGGTCGTGCGGGAGCCTCCCCCGCCTCAGATCGTCATCGCCTCCTGTATCCAGCGGTTGACGCGGTACGGCAGCCACCACTGCACGTCGCCGACCGCCAGCACGAGTCGCTCCTCGCGGAGGTCGGCGAGCGCGTCCGACGGCACCGCCGACGCGGGAGCCCCGTACGCCAGGCGTTCGATCGCTTCCTGGTAGTGCGGCTCGTCCACCGTGAAACGGCGGAGATCTCCCCAGCGGCGGTCGCGGATCTGGACGAAGCCCGGCCCCCGCCGCCAGAGGCACTTGCCCAGGTAATGGCCGTTGCGCCAGGTCCGCAGCGCGTCCTCCGCCCTTGCCGGGTCCACCCCCTCGATCCGCTGCGGTGGCTGGAGGTGGCTCAGGAGGCGGCTGATGTCCTCGGTGGCCGTCGCGCCCCCGTCCGGATCCGGCCGCAGGTCCCACTCGACGAGCACCGCGCGGGCTGTGAGGTCCCTGACCAGACTGAGGGTCCGTACGGCACGGGCCGCCGCGTCCGGCGTTCCCGAGTCCGCGAGATCCACGACGTCGGACAGTCGGACGCGGCGCGCGCCCAGTTCCCACAGCCGGTCGCACTCCTCGGCGACGGGGCCGGTCAGCGCGATGTCGCCGAGGAACATCCCCGGCAGCGCACAGGCGACGGGGTCGTAGTCACGCCAGACGGCGGCGGACGGGGTGAGGGTGGAGCTGGGACTCATCGGACTGGCCTCCAGGTGCGCCTGCACGGTCGGACGGCGGTCGGACGACGCTCGGGCGAGGGCTGAGGGAAGAGGGAAGAGGGAAGGTAGTTCAGACTCCGCTCATGTGCGGTTCGGCCGGTGTGGTGGCCGGTGCGGGCGCCGCGTGCCGGTGCCGCATGAAGTCCAGCCGCAGCAGGTCCTCGTTCACCGCCGAGGGCGCGATGTGCACGTACTGCCCGTTGTCGGTGAAGACCAGCCCGAGTCCCACCCAGCGGTCGAGCAGTTCCTGCACCTCGTCCTCCTGGAGCCCCCCGCCCGGCACCCGGCCCGCGGCCTTGCGGGTGAGGGCCGACGGCGTGTGCGGCTGGTCCAGCAGCCGGAACGCGGCGATCTCGTACGGGTCGGTCAGCTCCATCGCCCGCCACTCGAACGCCCGGCGCCTGCTCACCAGGACGATGCGGTCGCCCAGGTCGGCCTGCGTGAGACGCGCGTCGGCGTGGTGCTTGCGCCAGGCGCCGAGCGCGGCGTTGAGCGCGGTGACGGTGGGTTTGCCGATGCCCCGCTCCGGCGCCTCGAAGACATAGGCGAGTCCGTAGAGCTCCTCCTCCGGCAGGTCGTAGGTGAAGCGGTAGTGCGCCTCCGGGCGCAAGCCGGAGAAGCCCAGCTCGGGCCGGTTGAAGTAGGGGCTGAACCGTTCGATGGCGATACGGGCCGAGAGGTCGACCGGCGGGTTGAGGTGTTCCAGCGCCGGTATCTGCGCGATGACCGGGTCGTAGTCCTCCGCGCTCTCTCCCGGGAAGCCGTGCAGATAGTTCCAGGACACCGACAGGCCGGTCTCGGCGCCGTCGCGGAGCATGCGTACGTTCTGGCAGCCGCTGACGCCCTTGTCCATCAGGTCCAGTACACGGCTGTTCAGGCTCTCGATGCCCGGCTGCACGTAGATCAGGCCCGCGTCGGAGAGCGTACGGAGGTGGGCGCGGCGCATATTGGCCTTGATCTCGATGTGCAGCCGCAGGTCGTAGCCGCTCTCGATGATCCGGGGCAGGACGGTGGAGAGGTAGCCCATGTCGAGGATGTTGTCGACCACGTACATGTCCAGCACCCGGTGGCGGCGGGCGAGATCCATGATCTCGTCGTAGAAGGTGTCCGGGCTCTTGCTGCGGAACTGCATGAAGGATCCGTTGAGTCCGCAGAACGTGCAGTGGTGCTTCTCGCCCCACCAGCAGCCTCTGGCGCCCTCGACGACGAGCTTGGGCTCGACCCAGTTGCGGGCCACGGAGGCGCCGAGGCGTTCGAAGTAACCGCTGTAGTCGGGCGGCAGGATGGTGGCGGGCGGCAGCGGGCTGGTCGCCATCGAGTTGGCGGCGCTCACACCGTCCGGGCCGCGATGGCACAGCCCGGCCACGGCGGAGAGGTCCGGGTGTTCTTCACCGAGCGCGGACAGGAGCTGCGGAAACGCGGCTTCGCCCTCGCCCCGGATCACGTAGTCCGCGAACGGGAAGTTGCGGTGGACCGTCGCGCCCTGCTCGCCGTCGCAGTTGGCGCCGCCGATGACGGTCACGATGTGCGGCGCGAGCTGTTTGACCTGGCGGGCGGCCGCGAGCGCGGCGGTGTTCTGCTGGAAGGTGGAGGTGAAGCCCACGACGTCGGGTGCCTCGTCGACGATCCGCCGGGCGATGTCCGCCACGAACTCCGGTACCAGCCGGTGCAGTTCGCGGGTCATCCGCATCCGGGACGCGCCGAGCTTCCCCTTCATCGCGGCGGCGAACTCGTCGTCCCGCCAGCCGGGGTCGTCGTAGAGCGCGGAGGAGAAGACCCAGTCGCCGCAGCCCATGAAGTAGGAGGCCAGCGCGTAGTACTCGTAGTCCTCGGCGGTGAACTCCATACGCCGGGTGATCCAGTCGGTGAACTCGAGGTTGGCGTGCAGGACTTCGGCACTGCCGTCCGGCACGTGCTCGTCCACACTCCGCTTGAGGATTCCCAGGGCCAGAGACGGAAGGTCGATGGGAGACCAGGGCATGTTGACCAGCAGTACGCGCAATGTCAGCTCCTCGTGGGACGGCCGGGAGACGGGGAACGGGGAAGACGGCAGACAGGGGAGGCGGGGCACTTCGGGCAACCGGCCGGGTTCGTGGCGGGGCGCACCCGGCCCCGTCGGGACGGACACCCCCTTTGCCGCGCGCCCCTGGGTGCCGGGCCGACCGGCCGGCCCGGCATCGGTGGCCGCCGGGCCGGCCGGCGAGGATCAGTCCTCGTCCGCGTCCTCCGCGTTGCGGAACGGGATGGTGATCGTGACGCCGACGCTCGGCTTCCGGTTCTCCTCGTCACCCTCGAGCGGGTCGTTGTGAATGATGTCCTTCTGCATGGGTGGTTCTCCTCTCGGTGTGTTCGGCGCTGTCCGTCCCGGCCGCCGCCGCGGTACCGACGCGGCCGGAATCCCCCCTCCGGATGGCGGGGGGCGTCTTGGGGGCGTGGTGCGGGCCGTGCGTGCCGCGCAGCTCGCGGTCGAGGAAGACCACGGCGCGGCGCAGTACGGCGACGTGGTCGCCGCCCTCGTAGCCGTCGTGCCCGCTGTCGAGCCACATCGACTCGTGGCGGGCTCCCGCGGCGCGCAGCGCGGCGAGGTAGCCGCGCACCTGGCCGGGCGGGCACTTGGCGTCCCGGGTGGCGGCCACGACCAGCAGCGGTGCCCGCACGCGCGAGGCGTACTGGATCGGCGAGCTGCGGGCGTACGCCTCGGGCACGTCGTCGGGAGTGCCTCCGTACAGGCGCTCGTCCAGGGTGCGCAGCGCGGACGTGGTGGTGCGGTAGGCGGCGACGCCGTCGGCGACGGGCTTGACGGCGACGCCCGCCTGCCACAGCCCCGGACGGGTGCCGAGGGCCAGCAGCGTGAGGTAGCCGCCCCACGATGTGCCCCACAGCCCGACGGCGTCCGGCCGCACCAGCCCGCGCCCGATCAGATCGGCGCGCACCGCCACCAGGTCCTCGACCTGCGTGAGCCCCACGCCCGCGCCGAAGGCCCGGCGCCAGCGGGGGCCGTAGCCGGTGGAGCCGCGGTAGTTGACGCGTGCCACGGCGAAGCCCGAGGCCACGAGCGAGTGCACGACACCGTCGTAGGCGTCGCGGTCGTGGTCGGCGGGACCGCCGTGTACGAGGAAGACGACGGGCGGCGGCTCTCCCCGCTCCCTGGTCGCCCGGCCCTCGGAGGTTTCGCTCTCGGAGGTGTCGCCCTGCGGGGTTTCGGGACCCTGGGGCGGGCCGTGGCCTTCGGGAAGGCTGAGCCATGAGTGCACGGGGCCGTCCGGGGTCGGCGTCCACAGGTCGCGGTGGTCGCCGGGTACGCGCCCCGGCACGGTGCCGAGGGCCGGCAGCGCGGTACCGGCCGTGGAGTACATACGCGGCGGATGGGCCGTGTCCGTCCACAGGTAGTGCACATCGCCACCGGCCCGCGGCGCCGCGTCCAGCAGACTGCCGGGCGGCGTCGGCACGCGCGTGAGGGTGCCGGAGTCCAGGCGGGCCCGGTGCAGGGTGCTGCGGCCGTGCCGGTCCTCGCGGATCAGGACGGTACGCCCCTCGTTCTCGTCCGGGTACCAGCGGGCGGTGATCTCACTGTCGAACGCGCACCACGCGTACGTACGGATCCCCGTGTCCGGGCGCCAACTGGCCAGCAGATAGCGGTCGTCGTCCTCGCGCACCAGCAGCAGTTCGTCGCGTTCGGCGGTGGGCGCGAAGCCGAGCGACCAGAGTCTGCCGTGTTCCCCGGACCCGGAGAGCACGGCGCGCGGTGTGCCGTCCGCGGTCAGGACGGTCACGGCGTGCGCGGAGCCGGCGGGTCCGCTGATCGCGAGCAGGTCGGCCGCGGCGGTGATCCCGGACAGCGTGGCGTGCCGGTCGACGCGCGTCACCTCGCGGGCCGAAGCGCCGCGCCGCCCCAGGTGGACGGTGGTCGTCCGGCCGTCCCCCAGACCCATGGCGACGATCCCGTCGTCACTCACGGCGAGGCCGCGCGGGGTGCCCGGGGGCACGCCGGTCAGCCCGGGGAGGTCGGGGCCGCCGCGGAAGGGCTGGAACCGCCAGTGACCCTCGCCGTGCGCGTCCTCGTCGAACCACCACACGTTCGCGTCCCGGTCGATCGTTCCGTGCAGAGTGCCCCGCGGCCGGTCGGTGACCTGGCGGGCGCGCCCGGTTTCGGCGTTCCAGGCGAACACCTCGCACCGGCCTCTCGCGTCCGCGGTGAACGCCATCAGCGCCGGATCGGCGGCGCAGACCTCGGGCAGGGCGGCGAGGTAGACCTGGTAGCGGGAGCCGGTCATACGTCTCGCCCCCGCGCCCGAACGCCTTCGGCCGGTGTGCCCTTCGGCGGTACGCCCGACGCCAGGGTGCGTCCCGCGCGGAGGGTCGTGTGCAGAGCGAGCAGGACCAGCACCCCGGCGGAGACGAGCGCGGGCACGGCGGCCCCCGCGTGAGCCGTCAGGAACCCGGCGACCGCGGGCGCCACGGCTGCGGCTCCACCGGCGGCGGTGGCGAGGACGGAGCCCGCGCGGGCCTGGAGTTCGGGCGGCGTCCCCTGAATGGCCCGGGCCTGGAGGATCACGGTGGCCGACGGCATGATCAGGCACAACCCGCCGAACAGCGCACCGTAGGCCCATGGTTCCCTGGCCGTCGCGAGCGCGGCGGCGAGCGGGATCATGAGCCAGGACACCGTCACCACGGCCCGCACGGGGCTCAGTCCGCGCACCAGCCGGGGCGCGGCGAGCGAACCGGCGAGTCCGGCGGCGCCGGACAGCGCCAGGACCAGACCCATGGGCGTGCCGCCGTGGCCGCTCTCCTGCAAGGTGAAGACGGCGTCGTAGTACAGCGCGGCCAGTACGCCGTTGACGGTGGTGGTCCACACCAGTACCAGCCGCAGCAGGGGCGTCGTGCGGACGAGCCGGACTCCGGCGCTCGCCTCGGCGGCCAGAGCGGACCATGCGCCGTGCGCGGAGCGAGGCACGGGTCGTGGCACGGGCCGCGGAACGGAACCGTCCTGGGCCGCGCTCCCGGCCGGCTCCGACTCCGACTCCGACGCGCCGTCGGCCCGGTCCGCCGCGTCGGCCCGGTTCGGCATGTCCACCGCGTCCGCGCTGTCGGTCCGGTCGGCCCGCAGGTGCGAGCGCATGGCCCGGACGCACACGGCCGTGACGGCGTACGAGACCGCGTCCAACACGAAGGGCAGCGCTCGCGAGACCTGGTACAGCATGCCGCCCAGTGCGGGTCCCGCGACCAGGGCGGTCCGGTCGCCCGCCTCCAGCCCGGCCACCACGCGCGGAAGGTTCCCGGGAGTGGAGATCAGGGCTACCGTGCCGCGGGCCGCCGCCTCGTAGCAGGCGGTGGCGGTTCGCTCCACCAGTACGGCGCCGAGCAGATGGACCAGCGAAGGCCGTCCTTCCGCGACGGCCAGGGCCACGGCGACGGAGCCCATCGCGAGCGCCGAGACCACCGCCGACCAGAACATCACCCGCTTGCGCGCGCCACGGTCGGCGGGTACGGCGACGAGCGGGCCGAGCACCAGCCCGGTCGCCGTCGACACCCCCGCGACCAGCCCCACCACCGCCGGGGAGTAGCCGAGCCCGAGGAGCAGCAGCGGCAGGACGACCCCGGACGCCTGGCTGCCCAGGGAGTCGGCGGCGTTCGCGCACCAGAAGAGCCGGACGTCGCGGGTGGGGGGCTCGGTGTCCCTGGCGGGCTCGGTGTCGTCGATCAGGGCCGCCGGAGTCGAGACGGCCTGACCGCGCGAGGCCCCCGTTTCGGGAACGGAAGATCCCATGCGCAGCCCTCCCCGTTCTGCCGTCACTCTCGAAGTCACATGCGAGATCACATGCGAAATAGCGCCACAGTTGACAAAGGTGTGCAGAAAAGGTGCAGGAATTGAAACGCTCGGGAGCTTAACCAGGAGCCGATGTGAAGGACAAGGTCGCCCGAACGAGAGCTGGTTCGATTTCACGCGAGCGGCGTGGGGCGTGCCAGGGCCTCGTGCGGCAGCAGGGGGGACGCGCGTTTCTCGGCGCGCCCGACGTCCGCGATCACCGCGTCGGGGCAGCGAATTCGGGCGGTGACGGCACGGCGCCCGGGATTCCCGCTTCGCTTTGGCATTCGCGGCGCCGAATGAATCTTCCGGGCGGGTGGAGCCCCTCGTGGATCGTCGTCGACCACGCCGGAGATAAGCCGGAATTCGCCGCTCCGTGTGCAGAACAGCAGCTGAACTGCGGGGGGAACAGGACGGGATGCCGTCGACCGGCCTCGGCCACACCACGTGCCACGACGCCTCGCCATGAACGCCGGACACGCCCGCCACGCCCGCCGCCGACGGCATGGGCGGCCTTCCCGGTGGCGAACGCGACTACCGCCGTCGACGCGCCTTACGCCGCGCACCCCACCGGAGGAGAAGACCCCGACGGAAGTGCGTGGGCCCGTGCGGTATCCGGAATTCAACGCCCCGGATATCGCCGGACCGACGACGCCGGGCTCAGGTTATTGGCCGGAATCGTACGAGAGACGCGCGAGAAAGAGGCGGGCGGAAGGGAAAACCGAGATCGCCTTCACGACGCCGTGGCCTGCCCCGTCGAAGGCGGCGGGCCCGCACCGGCCGCTGCGGCGTCGGCGGCCAGTTGTGCTGCGTCCACGGTGCGGGCCTCGGCTGCGCAGTGGCGTCGCCGACTGCCTTCGCCGGCCGTGAAGGGTGTCCATGACCGGCGCGGCGCAGCGTGTTCAGTACTGCTCGGTCTCCACGAATCCCGCGTCGGCGTCGTCGTCCGCACCGATGGCGGCGGCGGTCGGGTCGAATCCGGGCGGGCTGTCCTTGAGACCCAGGCCCATGCCGGCGAGCTTCGCCTTGACCTCGTCGATGGACTTCGCACCGAAGTTGCGGATGTCCAGCAGGTCGGCCTCGGAGCGGGCGACGAGTTCACCCACGGAGTGGACGCCCTCGCGCTTGAGGCAGTTGTACGAACGGACGGTGAGCTCGAGCTCCTCGATCGGCATGACGAGATCGGCGGCCAGAGCGGCGTCCACCGGGGACGGGCCCATGTCGATGCCCTCGGCGTCGATGTTCAGCTCGCGGGCGAGACCGAACAGCTCGACCAGCGTCTTACCGGCGGAGGCCATGGCGTCACGGGGACGCATCGCCTGCTTGGTCTCGACGTCGACGATCAGCTTGTCGAAGTCGGTGCGCTGCTCGACACGCGTGGCCTCGACCTTGTACGTGACCTTGAGAACCGGCGAGTAGATCGAGTCGACCGGGACGCGCCCGATCTCCTGACCGAGCTGCTTGTTCTGCACGGCGGAGACGTAACCGCGACCGCGCTCGACGGTCAGCTCCATCTCCAGCTTGCCCTTGCCGTTGAGCGTGGCGAGGACGAGGTCGGGGTTGTGCACCTCGACACCGGCCGGGGGCGCGATGTCGGCGGCGGTGACCAGCCCCGGGCCCTGCTTGCGCAGGTACATCACGACAGGCTCGTCGTGCTCCGAGGAGACGACCAGCTGCTTGATGTTGAGGATCAGGTCGGTGACGTCCTCCTTGACGCCCGGCACGGTGGTGAACTCGTGCAGCACGCCGTCGATGCGGATGGACGTGACCGCCGCACCCGGGATCGAGGACAGGAGGGTCCGGCGGAGGGAGTTCCCGAGGGTGTAACCGAAGCCCGGCTCCAGCGGCTCGATCACGAACCGGGAGCGGAACTCGTCGACGACCTCTTCGGTCAACGAGGGACGCTGAGCAATCAGCATGTTGCGATCCTTCAGTCATGGACGCCCGCTATTTGACGTCCTGCTGTTAATGCAAGGGTACGGGCGGCACGCCTCCGAGGAGACGTACCGCCCGGACCCCGGTCAAACCTGAGACGACCGTGCGTCAGACGCGGCGACGCTTGGGCGGACGGCAGCCGTTGTGCGGGGTCGGGGTGACGTCCTGGATGGAGCCGACCTCGAGGCCCGTCGCCTGCAGGGAGCGGATGGCGGTCTCACGACCGGCGCCCGGGCCCTTGACGAAGACGTCGACCTTGCGCATGCCGTGCTCCTGCGCGCGACGGGCAGCCGACTCGGCGGCCATCTGCGCGGCGAACGGCGTGGACTTGCGCGAGCCCTTGAAACCGACGTGGCCGGCGGAGGCCCACGAGATCACGTTTCCGGCCGGGTCCGTGATGGACACGATCGTGTTGTTGAACGTGCTCTTGATGTGCGCCTGGCCGTGCGCGACGTTCTTCTTTTCCTTGCGGCGCACCTTCTTGGCAGCGCCCTGACGACCCTTGGGGGGCATCTACAAACTCCTACGGGGAGGTGGTCGGTCCTACAGCGAAGACCGCTGATGAAGCGTTGTCCCGCTGAGGACTACTTCTTGCCCGGCTTCTTCTTGCCGGCGATGGCGCGACGCGGGCCCTTGCGGGTACGAGCGTTCGTGCTGGTGCGCTGACCGCGGACAGGCAGACCACGACGGTGACGGAGACCCTGGTAGCAACCGATCTCGACCTTGCGGCGGATGTCGGCCTGGATCTCGCGACGAAGGTCACCCTCGGTCTTGATGTTGGCGTCCACGTACTCGCGGATCGCGACGAGCTGCTCCTCGGAGAGGTCGCGAACGCGGGTGTTCGGGTCGACGCCGGTCGCTGCCAGCGTCTCCTGGGAGAGGGTCCGGCCGATGCCGAACACGTAGGTGAGGGCGACCTCCACACGCTTTTCGCGCGGGATGTCGACACCGGAAACGCGTGCCATTCAATGGCTCCAGTTGATCTTCGGAGGTCTTCCGCAGAACCGACTCCCATCCGCCGGCCTCCTCCTGTCGCTCGATGAGCGACCGGGGATTTGGTACGAATGGGTCCCCGGCCTCCGAGCCGGGGGTATCAGGAGGGAGAACCCGCCTGGGATCTGCGTATGAACAAATTCAGCTCGCGTCGCGCGAAGTCTCTGCGATATCGATGCAGAGGGTGTGATCTGTAAGCGATCAGCCCTGGCGCTGCTTGTGGCGCGGGTTCTCGCAAATGACCATGACCCGACCGTGACGGCGGATCACCCTGCACTTGTCGCAGATCTTCTTGACGCTCGGCTTGACCTTCATTGGGTGAGGTTCTCCGGGTCAGTTGCCGACAGCCCCGAACGCCCGACCGGGCGCACGAAGACCTGGGCAAGATCTACTTGTAGCGGTAGACGATCCGGCCACGCGTCAGGTCGTACGGAGACAACTCCACCACGACCCGGTCGTCAGGGAGGATACGGATGTAGTGCATACGCATCTTGCCGCTGATGTGTGCCAGGACCTGGTGGCCGTTCTGGAGCTCGACCTTGAACATGGCGTTCGGAAGAGACTCGACGACAGTGCCCTCGATCTCGATGGCACCTTGCTTCTTGGCCACGCTTCGCCCTTCGAATCGACTACCTTGATCGACTCCCCTGCGTTTCCCCGAGGGGCGCATGCAGACATGCGGGTGCACGAGAGCCGACGAGTCAGTCTACGTCAGGCCCCCCGGAAACACGAATCCAGAAGTCTGCCCCACACACGAGATCCTTAAGCGACGCACACACCCCACCCGGCATCCCAGCCCGTCCGGCGTTTGAGGACGAGGCCGTCCAGGCCGAAAGGGGGTCTGGGGGCAGAGCCCCCAGGGGACGGGAAGGGAAGGGGCGGCGGGGGCGAGAAACCCCACAGCGCGCCCCGGGAGGGAAACCCTCAGCCCAGCGGGTCCGGTGCCGCCACGATGCCGTGCTCCGCCAGCTTCGCCTTACCACCGTCGACAGCCGTCAGCACCAACGGCCCCGCCTCCGTCAGCGCGACCGAGTGCTCCCAGTGCGAGGACCACGTCCCGTCGGTCGTGATGACCGTCCAGTCGTCCTCGAGGACCTCGGTCCGCGGGGTGCCCAGGGACACCATCGGCTCGATGGCCAGGCAGAAGCCGGGAACCAGCTTCGGCCCCTTGCCCCGCCGACGGTCGACGTAGTTCAGCAGATGGGGGTCCATGTGCATCTCGGTGCCGATGCCGTGGCCGCCGTAGTCCTCGACGATGCCGTAGCGCCCGCCACCCGGCTTCGGCTGACGCCGGATGTACGTCTCGATCGCCCGGGAGACGTCGACCAGCCGGCCGCCCGTCTTCATGGCGGCGATGCCGGCCCACATCGACTCCTCGGTGACCCGGGAGAGCTCGACCAGCTCAGGAGCGTGCCCCGAGCCGACGAACGCCGTGTAGGCCGCGTCACCGTGCCAGCCGTCGACGATCGCACCGCAGTCGATGGAGATGATGTCGCCGTCCTTGAGGACGACCTCGTCGGAGGGGATGCCGTGCACCACCACGTCGTTCACCGAGGTGCAGATCGTCGCGGGGAAGCCGCCGTAGCCGAGGAAGTTCGACTTCGCGCCGTTCTCCGCCAGGACCTTGCGGGCGACGTCGTCCAGGTCCTTCGTCGTCGCCCCCGGCACCGCCGCTTCGCGCGTGGCCGCGTGGATGGCGGCGACGACCAGCCCCGCCTCACGCATCTTGGCGATCTGCTCGGGGCTCTTGATCTGCACCATGGGGGGCCTGCGCTCTCCGTCACTCAGGTCGGTCGGGTTACGTATGCACACAACAGTACGGCCGTGGTGTCCCGAAGGACTCCACGGCCGTACGGGCAGCGACGACTACTGGTCGTCGCCCTCACGCTTCAGCGCGGCCAGCGCACGGGCGGTGACCTCTTCCACCGGGCCCATGGCCTCGATGGTCACGACCAGGCCCTGCGACTTGTAGTAGTCGATGATCGGCTCGGTCTGCGTGTGGTAGACCTCGAGCCGGGTGCGGACCGTCTCCTCGGAGTCGTCGTCCCGCTGGTACAGCTCGCCGCCGCAGACGTCACAGACGCCTTCCTTGGCGGCCTTCTTGTACGTCACGTGGAAGACGTGCGAGGAGTCGTTGCGGCAGATGCGCCGGCCGGCGATCCGCTTGACGACCTCCTCCTCCGGGGCCTCCAGGTCCAGTACCGCGTCCAGCTTGATGCCCTCGACGGTGAGGAGCTCGTCCAGCGCCTCGGCCTGCGAGACGTTGCGCGGGAAACCGTCCAGCAGGAAGCCGCGCTCGGCGTCCGGCTGCTCCATGCGGTCCTTGGCCATGGCGATGGTGACCTCGTCGGGGACGAGGTTGCCGGCGTCCATGTAGGACTTCGCGAGTTTCCCGAGCTCCGTCTGCTGGCTGATGTTGGCGCGGAACAGGTCGCCGGTGGAGATGTGCGGAACGCGGAGCTTCTCGGCCAGACGTGTGGCCTGCGTTCCCTTTCCGGCGCCCGGCGGCCCGACGAGGACGATACGCATCAGCGGAGGAACCCTTCGTAATTGCGCTGCTGGAGCTGGCTCTCGATTTGCTTCACCGTCTCGAGACCGACACCCACGATGATCAGGATGCTGGTACCACCGAACGGGAAGTTCTGGCTTGCCCCGAAGCCAACCAACGCCATCGTCGGTACGAGAGCGATCAGACCCAGATACAGCGAACCCGGCCAGGTGATCCGGTTGAGTACGTAGGAGAGGTACTCAGCGGTCGGTCGGCCAGCCCGGATGCCCGGGATGAAGCCACCATACTTCTTCATGTTGTCGGCTACTTCCTCGGGGTTGAAGGAGATAGCCACGTAGAAGAACGCGAAGAAAACGATCAGCAGGAAGTACATGCTGATGTAGATCGGGTGGTCACCCTTGGTCAGGTTGGTCTCGATCCAGGTCTTCCAGGTGGAGGTTCCGCTGGAGAACTGGGCGACGAGAGCCGGGATGTAGAGCAGCGAAGAGGCGAAGATGACCGGGATCACACCGGCCTGGTTCACCTTCAGCGGGATGTACGTCGAGGTACCGCCGTAGGACCGGCGGCCGATCATGCGCTTCGCGTACTGCACGGGGATACGGCGCTGGGCCTGCTCGACGAAGACCACCAGACCGACCATGACCAGGCCGACCAGGATGACGGTGCCGAACTCGATCCAGCCGCCCGCGAGCGTGCCCTGCTTCTTGATGGCCCACAGGGCCGAGGGGAAGGTCGCGGCGATCGAGATGAACATCAGGATCGACATGCCGTTGCCGATACCGCGGTCGGTGATGAGCTCGCCGAGCCACATGACCATGGCCGTACCGGCGGTCATGCAGATGACCATGACGATGGTGGTGAAGATCGCGCGGTCCGGGACGATGCTCGAGGCGACCGTGCAACCGGAGAACAGGGCGCCGCTGCGGGCGGTGGCCACCAGGCCGGTGCCCTGAAGAATGGCGAGCGCCACGGTGAGGTAGCGGGTGTACTGCGTGATCTTCGCGGTGCCGGCCTGGCCCTCCTTCTTGAGGGCTTCCAGACGCGGGATCACCACGGTCAGCAGCTGAAGGATGATGCTCGCGGTGATGTACGGCATGATGCCCAGCGCGAAAATGGTGATCTGGAGCAGCGCGCCGCCGCTGAACATGTTCACCAGACCGAAGAGGCCCTGGTTGCCGGACGCCTCGTCCACACACCGCTGAACGGACGTGTAGTCGACACCGGGGATCGGAATATGCGTTCCGAGCCGGTAGATGACGATGATGGCGAGCGTGAAGAGCAGCTTCTTGCGCAGGTCGGGCGTCCTGAACGCCCGGGCGAACGCGGTGAGCACGGTGCCTCCTGCGACCCCCGCGCATCTGCGTCAAGGGTGACGGTCTTGAGGGTCCAATAAGAACAACGACAACGACAACGACATGTGTAACGGTCGACTGCCGCTCAAGGTGCCCCATGGGAAGCATCTTGTGAAAGTGGGCAGTGCAGGTCACCTTACCGGCGAGAGTACCGCCGTAGGAACGACCAACCGGGGATACCCCAAATGTGGGGTATCCCCGGTCGGGATCGTTCAAGTCATCGAGACGCCTGTGGTGTTCAGACGAGCTCGGTGACGGTACCGCCGGCGGCGGTGATCTTCTCCTTGGCGGAACCGGAGACGGCGTCGACCGTCACCTGGAGCGCCACGGAGATCTCGCCCTGTCCGAGGACCTTGACGAGGCTGTTCTTGCGAACGGCGCCCTTGGCGATGAGGCCCTCGACGGTGACCTCGCCACCCTCGGGGTACAGCGCCGCCAGCTTGTCGAGGTTCACGACCTGGAACTCGATCTTGAAGGGGTTCTTGAAGCCCTTGAGCTTCGGGAGACGCATGTGGAGGGGCATCTGCCCACCCTCGAAGCGCTCCGGAACCTGGTAACGGGCCTTCGTGCCCTTGGTACCACGACCGGCCGTCTTACCCTTGGACGCCTCACCACGACCGACACGGGTCTTGGCGGTCTTGGCGCCCGGGGCGGGACGGAGGTTGTGGATCTTGAGCGGGTTGCTTTCCGCCATGATCAGTCGACCTCCTCAACCGTCACGAGGTGGCGGACGGTGTGCACCATTCCGCGGAACTCGGGGCGGTCCTCCTTGACGACCACGTCGTTCAGGCGCTTGAGCCCGAGCGAACGCAGCGTGTCGCGGTGGTTCTGCTTGCTGCCGATGTACGACTTCGTCTGCGTGATCTTGAGGCGGGCCATTACGCACCAGCCCCGGCACGCGCACGAAGCAGAGCCGCGGGAGCGACGTCCTCGAGGGGCAGACCGCGGCGGGCCGCGATCTCCTCGGGACGCTGCAGGCCCTTCAGGGCCTCCACGGTCGCGTGCACGATGTTGATCGCGTTGGACGAGCCGAGCGACTTCGACAGGATGTCGTGAACGCCGGCGCACTCGAGCACGGCACGCACCGGGCCACCGGCGATAACGCCGGTACCGGGGGAAGCAGGCTTGAGCAGGACGACGCCCGCGGCCTTCTCGCCCGTGATCGGGTGCGGGATGGTGCCCTGGATACGGGGGACCTTGAAGAAGTGCTTCTTGGCCTCTTCAACACCCTTGGCGATCGCGGCCGGCACCTCCTTGGCCTTGCCGTAACCGACACCCACGGTGCCGTCACCATCGCCTACCACGACCAGCGCGGTGAAGCTGAAGCGACGACCACCCTTCACAACCTTGGCGACACGGTTGATCGCGACGACGCGCTCAACGTACGCGGTCTTCTCGGCGGCAGCAGCGCCGCCGTCACGGCCCTTCCGGTCCCGCCGCTCGCCGCCACCGGCACCGCTTCCGCGGCGCTGGGGTCCAGCCATTGGATTACCTCTCTCTTTTTCCGCTAGCTACGCAGCGACCGAAGTCGCTAGCGCGACGGGCGACTCAGAACTTGAGTCCGGCTTCGCGGGCGGCGTCCGCCAGGGCGGCGATGCGCCCGGCGTACTGGTTGCCACCACGGTCGAATACGACAGCCTCGACACCGGCGGCCTTGGCGCGCTCGGCGACCAGGGCGCCGACCGACTTGGCCTGCGCGGACTTGTCGCCCTCGCCGCCGCGGATCGTCGTGTCCAGGGTCGACGCCGACGCCAGGGTGTGACCCTTGATGTCGTCGATGACCTGAGCCACGATGTGGCGGTTCGAGCGTGTCACGACCAGGCGCGGACGCTCAGCCGTACCCGAGATGTGCTTACGGATCCGGATGTGGCGACGCTTGATCGCGGCACGCTTGTAAGCGTCGCCCTTGAGGATCTTCTGTCCGTATGCCATGGCTTACTTACCCGCCTTTCCGACCTTGCGGCGGATGACTTCGCCCTCGTACTTGACACCCTTGGCCTTGTACGGGTCGGGCTTGCGCAGCTTGCGGATGTTGGCCGCAACCTCGCCGACCTTCTGCTTGTCGATGCCCTCGACCGAGAACCGGGTGGGGTTCTCGACCTTGAAGGAGATTCCCTCGGGGGCCTCGACGGTGATCGGGTGGCTGTAACCGAGCGCGAACTCGAGGTTCGAGCCCTTCGCGGTCACGCGGTAACCGACACCACTGATCTCGAGCTTCTTCACGTAACCCTCGGTCACGCCGGTGATCATGTTCGCCACCAGCGTGCGGGACAGGCCGTGCAGGGCCTTGCTCTGACGCTCGTCGTTGGGGCGGGTGACGTTCAGAACGCCGTCCTCACCCTTGGCGATCTCGATCGGCGCTACGACGGTGTGGGTCAGCGTGCCCTTGGGGCCCTTGACCGCAACCGTCTGGCCGTCGATGGTGACGTCCACGCCGGCGGGAACCGTGATGGGGAGCTTGCCAATGCGCGACATAGCTGTTTCCTCCGTTCCCTTCCGCTACCAGACGTAGGCGAGAACTTCTCCGCCTACGCCCTTCTTGCCGGCCTGCTTGTCGGTGAGGAGACCGTGCGACGTGGAGATGATCGCCACGCCGAGGCCGCCCAGCACCTTGGGCAGGGAGGTGGACTTCGCGTAAACCCGGAGACCGGGCTTGGAGATCCGCTTGATGCCCGCGATGGAGCGCTCACGGTTCGGGCCGAACTTGAGCTCGAGGGTGAGGTCCTTGCCGACCTCGGCGTCCTCGACCTTCCAGCCCGTGATGAAGCCCTCCTGCTGGAGGATCTCCGCGATGTGAGACTTGATCTTGGACGCCGGCATCGTCACGGAATCGTGGTACGCCGAGTTCGCGTTCCGCAGACGCGTCAGCATGTCTGCGATCGGATCAGTCATGGTCATGAATTGGCCTGTGGCCTCTCTCGCCGGGGTTTCCTGGTGCGCCATCCCTCTCCCCGATCCGAGACGGGGCGGGTGCGGCGCGGTGGACCTACGGCGTAGTAAGTCGTACGGGCGACCATCAGGTGCCCAACCCTCCAAGCCTAAGCCATGAAGAGGCGGGCACCTGACACGCCCATTGCTTACCGAGAGCCTCTGGAACCCCTAAAAAGGGGGTTTACCAGGAGCTCTTGGTCACGCCCGGCAGCTCGCCGCGGTGAGCCATCTCACGAAGGCACACACGGCAGAGGCCGAACTTGCGGTACACGGAGTGGGGACGGCCGCAACGCTGGCAGCGGTTGTACGCCCGCACAGCGAACTTAGGCTTACGAGCAGCCTTTGCGATCAGAGCCTTCTTCGCCATCTCGCTCACGCCTCCTTGAAGGGGAAGCCGAGGTGACGAAGGAGCGCACGGCCCTCAGCGTCGTTGGTCGCCGTGGTGACCACGGTGATGTCCATACCCCGGACACGGTCGATCTTGTCCTGGTCGATCTCGTGGAACATGACCTGCTCCGTGAGACCGAAGGTGTAGTTGCCACGGCCGTCGAACTGCTTGGGGGACAGACCACGGAAGTCGCGGATGCGCGGAAGCGCGAGCGACAGGGTGCGGTCCAGGAACTCCCACATGCGGTCGCCACGAAGCGTGACGTGGGCACCGATCGGCTGACCCTCACGCAGCTTGAACTGCGCGATGGACTTGCGGGCCTTGGTGATGGCCGGCTTCTGACCGGTGATGGTGGTCAGGTCACGGACGGCACCGTCCATGAGCTTCGAGTCACGGGCGGCGTCACCGACACCCATGTTGACCACGATCTTGACGAGGCCGGGGATCTGCATGACGTTCTCGTAGGAGAACTCCTCACGCAGCTTGCCCGCGATCTCCTCGCGGTACTTCGTCTTGAGACGCGGAGTGGTGGTGGTAGCCATCAGATGTCCTCACCCGTCCGCTTGGCAACGCGGATCTTGTTGCCCTCGTCGTCGAAGCGGTAACCCACACGCGTGACGACCTTGTTGCCGTCCTTCTCAACGACCAGCTGGACGTTGGAGACGTGGACAGGCGCCTCGGTCGTGACGATGCCGCCGGCCTGCGAACCCTTTGCGGTCGGGCCGGCCTTGGTGTGCTTCTTGACCCGGTTGACACCCTCGACCAGGACGCGGTCCTCACGGGGGAAGGCCGCGATGACCTTGCCCTGCTTGCCCTTGTCCTTACCGGTGATGACCTGAACCAGGTCGCCCTTCTTGATCTTCATGCTTACAGCACCTCCGGAGCCAGCGAGATGATCTTCATGAACTTCTTCTCGCGCAGCTCCCGGCCGACCGGGCCGAAGATACGGGTGCCACGAGGGTCGCCGTCGTTCTTCAGAATGACAGCGGCGTTCTCGTCGAAGCGGATGTACGAGCCGTCCGGACGGCGGCGCTCCTTGACGGTGCGAACGATGACCGCCTTGATGACGTCACCCTTCTTCACGTTGCCGCCGGGGATCGCGTCCTTGACGGTGGCGACGATGACGTCGCCGATGCCCGCGTAGCGGCGACCGGAGCCACCGAGCACACGGATGCAAAGGATTTCCTTCGCACCAGTGTTGTCGGCGACGCGCAGTCGCGACTCCTGCTGGATCACGTCTATCTCCTGTGTGTCTGCCGGTTCCCCGCAGGGGCCTCGTAAGAGGACCCCTGCGGAGCCTGGCGGAACTGTCCTGCGAGGGATGCCCCGCAGGCCGACTTACTGGAATTCCCTTGCGGGAATTACCTACTTGGCCTTCTCGAGGATCTCGACGACGCGCCAGCGCTTCGTGGCGGACAGCGGCCGGGTCTCCGCGAGGAGGACACGGTCGCCGACGCCCGCGGCGTTCTGCTCGTCGTGAGCCTTGAGCTTGTTCGTACGGCGGATGACCTTGCCGTACAGCGCGTGCTTCACACGGTCCTCGACGGCGACGACGACGGTCTTGTCCATCTTGTCGCTGACGACCAGACCCTCACGGGTCTTGCGGAAACCGCGCGCCTCGGGGGTGTTCTCAGTCACGTTGCTCTCGCTCATCAGGCGCTCTCCACCGTCTCGATGCCCAGCTCGCGCTCACGCATCAGGGTGTAGATCCGCGCGATGTCCTTGCGGACGGCCTTCAGCCGACCGTGGTTCTCGAGCTGACCCGTCGCCGCCTGGAAGCGGAGGTTGAACAGCTCTTCCTTGGCTTCGCGGAGCTTGTTGAGAAGCTCCTCGTCACCCAGTTCGCGCAGCTCGGACGCCTTGGTACCGGCCGACATCACGCTTCACCTGCCTCGCGCTTGACGATCCGGCACTTCATCGGCAGCTTGTGGGCTGCGCGAGTGAGGGCCTCACGGGCGATCTTCTCGTTGGGGTAGGACAGTTCGAACATGACCCGACCCGGGTGCACGTTCGCGATCCACCACTCGGGAGAACCCTTACCGGAACCCATGCGGGTCTCGGCAGGCTTCTTCGTGAGCGGGCGGTCCGGGTAGATGTTGATCCAGACCTTGCCGCCACGCTTGATGTGGCGGGTCATCGCGATACGGGCCGCCTCGATCTGGCGGTTGGTCACGTACGCCGGCGTGAGGGCCTGAATGCCGTACTCGCCGAACGAGACCGTCGTACCGCCCTTGGCCTGACCACGGCGCTTCGGGTGGTGCTGCTTGCGGTGCTTGACCCTACGGGGGATCAGCATGTCGGTCAGGCCTCCGTTCCGGTGCTCTCAGCCGGAGCGGCCGCCGGAGCCTCGGCCTTGGGGGCCTCGGCAGCGGGAGCCTGCTGCGGCTTGCGACCGCGACCGCCACGCTCGCCACCACGGCCACCACGGGCCGGGCGGTCGGCGCCGCCGCCACCACGGGCCGGGCGGTTGCCGGCGCGGGCAGCAGCGTTCTCGGCGCGGACCTCGGCGATGTTCTTGACGTCGCCCTTGTAGATCCAGACCTTCACGCCGATGCGGCCGAAGGTCGTCTTGGCCTCGAAGAAGCCGTAGTCCACGTTCGCGCGGAGCGTGTGCAGGGGCACACGGCCCTCGCGGTAGAACTCCGAGCGGGACATCTCGGCGCCACCGAGGCGGCCACCGCACTGGATCTTGATGCCCTTGGCGCCGGCCTTCATCGCCGACTGCATGCTCTTACGCATGGCGCGACGGAAGGAGACGCGGGAGGAGAGCTGCTCGGCGACGGCCTGAGCCACCAGCTGAGCGTCGACCTCGGGGTTCTTGACCTCGAGGATGTTCAGCTGGACCTGCTTCTTGGTCAGCTTCTCCAGGTCGCCACGAATACGGTCGGCCTCGGCGCCGCGGCGGCCGATGACGATGCCCGGGCGAGCGGTGTGGATGTCCACACGCACGCGGTCACGGGTGCGCTCGATCTCCACCTTCGAGATGCCGGCGCGCTCCATGCCGGACGTCATCATCCGACGGATGGCGACGTCTTCTCCGACGTATTCCTTGTACGACTTGTCGGCGTACCAACGGGACTTGAAGTCCGTGGTGATGCCGAGCCGGAACCCATGCGGGTTAACCTTCTGGCCCATTACCGGGATCCTTCCTTGCTGCTGAGGACCACGGTGATGTGGCTGGTCCGCTTGCGGATCCGGTATGCGCGGCCCTGGGCACGCGGACGGAACCGCTTCAGGGTCGGACCCTCGTCGACGTACGCCTCGGAGATGAAGAGGCTGTCGGCGTCAGTGTGGTCGTAGTTGTGCGCGGCGTTGGCAATGGCGCTGTCAAGCACCTTGCCGACCGGCACGCTCGCGGCCTGCGGGGCGAAACGCAGGACCGCCTGAGCCTCCGTGGCGTCCATGCCACGGATAAGGTCCACCACCCGGCGGGCCTTCATGGGCGTGACGCGGATGTACCGCGCCTGGGCCCTGGCTTCCATGGTTGTCCTTCCAGTGTCTGTCATGGTCATTCCACCCCGCGTTAGCGGCGCTTCGACTTCCGGTCGTCCTTGACGTGACCCCGGAAGGTGCGCGTCGGCGAGAACTCGCCGAGCTTGTGGCCGACCATCGACTCGGTGACAAACACCGGAATGTGGGTCTTGCCGTTGTGCACCGCGATCGTGTGACCCAGCATGGCCGGGATGATCATCGAGCGACGGGACCAGGTCTTGATGACGTTCTTGGAACCGGCTTCGTTCTGGGCGTCCACCTTCTTTACGAGGTGTCCGTCGACGAAGGGCCCCTTCTTGAGACTGCGCGGCATCTAAACCCGCTCCTAGCGCTTCTTGTTCGTCTTGCGGCGGCGGACGATGTACTTGTTCGAAGCCTTCTTCGGCGAACGAGTACGACCCTCCTTCTGACCCCAGGGGCTGACCGGGTGGCGACCACCGGAGGTCTTGCCCTCACCACCACCGTGGGGGTGGTCAACCGGGTTCATCGCCACACCGCGAACGGTCGGGCGGACGCCCAGCCAGCGCTTACGGCCGGCCTTGCCCCAGTTGATGTTGCTCTGCTCGGCGTTGCCGACCTCGCCGACCGTGGCGCGGCAGCGCTGGTCGACCAGACGGATCTCACCGGACGGCATACGAAGGTGGGCCATCGTGCCCTCCTTCGCGAGCAGCTGCACCGAGGCACCGGCGGAGCGGGCGAACTTGGCGCCGCCACCGGGACGGATCTCGATCGCGTGGATCGTGGTACCGACCGGGATGTTGCGGAGCGCCAGGTTGTTGCCCGGCTTGATGTCGGCCCCGGGACCGTTCTCGACGCGGTCGCCCTGCGACAGGTTGCGCGGCGCGAGGATGTAGCGCTTCTCGCCGTCGGCATAGTGCAGCAGCGCGATGCGCGCGGTGCGGTTGGGGTCGTACTCGATGTGCGCGACCTTCGCCGGCACGCCGTCCTTGTCGTGACGACGGAAGTCGATCACTCGGTAGGCGCGCTTGTGTCCGCCACCCTGGTGGCGAACGGTCACACGACCGGCGTTGTTACGGCCGCCCTTGCTGTGCAGCGGGCGGACCAGCGACTTCTCCGGCGTGGACCGCGTGACCTCGACGAAGTCGGCGACGCTGGAGCCACGACGGCCCGGCGTAGTCGGCTTGTACTTGCGGATTCCCATTATTCAGTCCTCGTCCGATATCGGACGATCCGGACCGCCCTCAGGCGGTCGGACCGCCGAAGATGTCGATACGGTCGCCCTCGGCAAGGGTCACGATCGCGCGCTTCGTGCCGGCACGCTGACCGAAACCGGTCTTCGTGCGCTTGCGCTTGCCGATGCGGTTGATCGTGTTGACCCCGGTGACCTTGACCGAGAAGACCGCCTGGACGGCCTGCTTGATCTGGGTCTTGTTGGCGTTCGGGGCGACGATGAACGTGTACTTGTTCTCGTCGAGGAGCGCGTAGCTCTTCTCCGACACGACCGGCTTCAGCAGCACGTCACGGAGGTCCGTGAACGCCTTGCTGGGCGCGGTGACGACGGTGTTCTTGCCTTCGGTGGCGTGGCGCTTCGCCTTGGCGACGCGCGCGGCCTTGGCGACCTTGGCCGCCTTGGAGGCGATGCTCGGGTGACGCGTAGCCATCAGGCGTCACTCCCTTCGGTGTCGTTGGCCTGCGGGCCGGCGACGAAGGACTCGAGAGCGGCCTGGGTGAAGACCACGTCGTCCGAGACGATCACGTCGTACGTGTTCAGCTGGCCCGGCTCCAGGATGTGCACCTGGGGCAGGTTGCGGGCGGACAGCCACGCGGCCTCGTCGGCGCGGTCGACGACCAGGAGCAGGTTCTTGCGCTCCGAGATCTTGCCGAACAGCGTGCGAGCGGCCTTCGTGGAGGGAGCCTCGCCCTCGATCACGCCGGTGACGACGTGAATGCGGTTGTGGCGGGCCCGGTCGGTGAGGGCGTGACGCAGAGCGGCAGCCTTCATCTTCTTCGGGGTCCGCTGCGAGTAGTCACGCGGCTGCGGGCCGTGGACGACGCCACCGCCGGCGAACTGCGGCGCGCGGGTCGAGCCCTGGCGCGCGCGGCCGGTGCCCTTCTGACGGTAAGGCTTCTTACCGCCACCGCGGACTTCACCGCGGCGCTTGGTCTTGTGCGTGCCCTGACGGGCAGCCGCGTTCTGCGCGACGACGACCTGGTGGATCAGCGGGATGCTGATCTTCTCCACGCCGAAGATCTCCGCGGGGAGCTCGACGCTTCCGGTCTTCTCGCCTGCAGGCGAAAGGATGTCAACAGTGCTCATCGGTACCTCAGGCCCCCTTGGCCGCAGTGCGGACCAGGACGAGGCCGCCGTTCGGACCGGGGACAGCGCCCTTGATGAGCAGCAGACCCTTCTCCGCGTCAACGGCGTGGACGGTCAGGTTCTGGGTGGTGACACGCTCGTTGCCCATGCGACCCGCCATGCGGAGGCCCTTGAACACGCGGCCCGGGGTGGCGCAGCCACCGATGGAACCGGGCGAGCGGTGCTTGCGCTGGGTGCCGTGTCCGGCGCCGAGGCCCTTGAAGTTGTGACGCTTCATGACACCGGCGAAGCCCTTGCCCTTGCTCTTGCCGGTCACGTCGACCTTCACGCCGGCCTCGAACACCTCAGCGGTGATCTCCTGGCCCAGCGTGTACTCGGAGGCGTCCGCGGTGCGGATCTCGACGAGGTGGCGACGGGGGGTGACGTCGGCCTTGGCGAAGTGACCCTTGAGGGGCTTGTTCACCTTGCGCGGGTCGATCTCGCCGAAGGCGATCTGGACGGACTCGTAGCCGTCACTGTCGTTCGTACGGACCTGGGTCACGACGTTGGGGCTGGCCTTGACGACGGTGACCGGAACAACACGGTTGTTCTCGTCCCACACCTGCGTCATGCCGAGCTTCTCGCCCAGGATGCCCTTGATCTGCTTAGCCATTCTTCAGATCACCGGCCCCTAAAGCTTGATCTCGATGTCGACACCGGCCGGGAGGTCGAGTCGCATCAGAGAGTCAACGGTCTTGGGAGTCGGGTCGAGAATGTCGATCAGGCGCTTGTGCGTGCGCATCTCGAAGTGCTCGCGCGAGTCCTTGTACTTGTGCGGCGACTTGATGACGCAGTACACGTTCTTCTCAGTGGGCAGCGGCACCGGGCCCGCGACCGACGCACCAGTGCGGGTCACCGTCTCGACGATCTTCTTCGCCGAGGAGTCGATGACCTCGTGGTCGTAGGCCTTGAGCCGGATGCGGATCTTCTGTCCCGCCATGGCTACTCAGTAGTCCTGTCTCTTCTAACGCTCTGGAACCAGATGGTCCGTTTACTTCGTTTCTCCGACCCACGCGGTCGGGTGTGTCGCGCTCTCGCCGACACAGATGCCCCTTGTTCGAGCATCCCTGCTGGGAAAGCACGGCCCTTCCGGAACCGCAAGCCGGGGACGAAAGGTCCACCGGGTGCCTGGTCGGCGCTCTATTGACACTTCCCGAAAGATTCCCGTACGTCCGCCCCAGCGCTGCCAACAGGCAGTTAGGGCGACGAGTACTGTGGGACTCGCTTTCGGTCCTCCCGGCGGGAGGCGCGCAACATCAACACTCGACCGAGCAACTCCGACAGTCTGCCATATGGGGCACTGCCTCCGCCAATCGAGCCGGAGACAATACCCCGGACGTGACGTAGGTCAAACGCCGAGCCGGTCGAGTACGGGCCTTTCCGCGCCCGGACGTGAGGTCGGTCACCGTGAACCCGTTCGAGGGCTGCGGGTAACAACGGGTGCATCCGACCGACGGCAGACACGGAGACCGCGTGAACAGCCCCCCTGGCAGACATGACGAGGACGCCTCCGTCATATCCGACTCGCTCAGCCGCCCCGAGTTGTTCGGGGAGCTCTACCACCGGCACGCGGCGGTGATCCACCGGTACGCGGCCCGCCGGCTGGGTGAGGACGCGGCCGAGGACATCACCGCCGAGACCTTCCTGGCCGCGTTCCGCGCACGGGGGCGCTACGACGTCTCACGCGCCGACGCCCGGCCCTGGCTGTACGGCATCGCCGCCAACCTGATCGGCAAGCAGCGCCGTACCGAGGTGCGGGCGCTCAGGGCCCTGGCCCGCACGGGCCGCGACCCGGTGGCCGACTCCTGGACCGACCGCAGCGACAGCCGGGTCACCGCACAGGCCGCGCAGGGCCGCCTGGCGGGCGCGCTGGCCGGTCTCTCGCGCGGCGACCGGGACGTCCTGCTGCTGGTCGCCTGGGCCGACCTCGGCTATCAGGAGGTCGCCGAGGCGCTGTCCATCCCGGTGGGCACGGTGCGCTCCCGCCTCAACCGGGCCCGCAGGAAGGTACGCCTCGCACTCGGCGATGTGGACCCCACGTTCGTACGCGACTCCGCGGAGGTGATCGGCCATGGCTGAACCGGCGATGGACGAGATGACGGCGGTCCGACAGCTGCGCGCCGACGCTCCCCTGCCCGACCGTGCCCGGCTCGCCCCGGCCCACCGGCGGCTGCTGGACGGGATCGAGGGGCGACCCCGGCACGGAAGGGCCGGATGGAAGCTCAAGGCGGCCGGAGCGGTCGCCGCGGTGACGGCGGCGGCGCTGCTCTCCACCCTGACACTCCACGAGGACGACAGGACACCCGCGCAGCCGGTTCCGACGGCGACCCCCCGGCCGACCTCGTGGGTGTTCCACCAGGTGCGGTTGGACACGGTCTGCGACGCGGGCATGAGTCCCTTCGACTACAGCGAGGCCGGCGTGCTCCAGCTGTGGCCCGGCGGCAAGCGACCGTGCGACACGAAGACGAAGACGTCGCTCGACTCGTATCACTGGATCCGCTACGACGGTACGTCCACGGCCCTGGCGGACCGGAACACCGCTCCGGCCGACGTGCAGGTGCGGACGGACCCCCTCGGCCCGTCGTCGAGGCAGATGCTCGCGCCCCGGGAAACGGACGCCCTGCTGGCCACCCTGCCCGACGACCCCGACGCCGCCCTGAAGGCGATCCTCAAGAAGTCCGTCCCCACCCGCGTCACCAGCGCGTACCGGCTGACCCAGGCCCAGCGCGACTTCGACGAGGTGGTCGAGGTGCTCTCCGGAGCCTCTGCCGTCCCGGCCGACAAGGCTCGGACGATCTACCGGATCATCACGGGCCTGGAGGGGGCGACCGAGCCGGCCAGGGCGACCGACGGCGCGGGGCGGAAGGTCCTGGCGATCGGCATCGACGGCAACTTCCGTGACTACGCCTATGAGCGCAACAGCATGCAGGTGCTCCTCGACCCGGAGACCTTCGCCTACCGGGGTGTCCGCTGGGTGGCCGGAATGGACTACTACGTGGGCGGCAAGGCCTCAGGCGGCCCGTTCGTGGCGAAGGGCACGGTGCTCGGCACCGCCACCCGTCTCGCCACCGTCGTCGTCGACAAGGCCGGCGACCGGAACTGAGCCACTGAGGCGTCAACAGCATGCGAAAGGGCCCGTACGACCGAAGTCGTACGGGCCCTCTCAGGTGCTCAGCTCAGGCTGGAGCTACCAGGTCGATCAGCAAGAACTACTTGGTGATCTTGGTGACCTGGCCGGCGCCCACCGTACGACCACCCTCACGGATGGCGAACTTCAGGCCCTCTTCCATGGCGATGGGCTGGATGAGCTCCACCTTCATCTCGGTGTTGTCACCCGGCATCACCATCTCGGTGCCCTCGGGGAGGGTCACAACGCCCGTCACGTCCGTCGTACGGAAGTAGAACTGCGGACGGTAGTTGTTGAAGAACGGCGTGTGGCGGCCACCCTCGTCCTTGGACAGGATGTAGGCCTGGGCCTCGAAGTCGGTGTGCGGCGTGACCGAACCCGGCTTGATGATGACCTGGCCGCGCTCGACGTCCTCGCGCTTGATGCCACGGAGGAGCAGACCGACGTTCTCGCCCGCCTGGCCCTCGTCGAGCAGCTTGCGGAACATCTCGATGCCGGTGACCGTGGTGGTGGTCTTCTCCTGCTTGATGCCGATGATGTCAACGGTCTCGTTGACCTTCAGGACACCACGCTCGATACGGCCGGTGACGACCGTACCGCGACCGGTGATCGTGAAGACGTCCTCGACGGGCATGAGGAACGGCTTGTCGACGTCACGCTCGGGGGTCGGGATCGCCTCGTCGACGGCGGCCATGAGGTCGAGAACCGACTGACCCCACTCGGCGTCGCCCTCGAGCGCCTTGAGCGCCGAGACCTTGACGACCGGCAGGTCGTCGCCCGGGAACTCGTACTCGGAGAGGAGCTCACGGACCTCGAGCTCGACGAGCTCCAGGATCTCCTCGTCGTCCACCATGTCGGCCTTGTTCAGGGCGACGACGATGTACGGAACGCCGACCTGGCGGGCCAGGAGCACGTGCTCCTTGGTCTGCGGCATCGGGCCGTCGGTGGCGGCCACGACCAGGATCGCACCGTCCATCTGGGCGGCACCGGTGATCATGTTCTTGATGTAGTCCGCGTGACCCGGGCAGTCGACGTGGGCGTAGTGACGCGTCTCCGTCTGGTACTCGACGTGCGCGATCGAGATCGTGATACCGCGCTGACGCTCCTCGGGAGCCTTGTCGATCTGGTCGAAGGCCGAGGCCTCGTTCAGGTCGGGGTACGCGTCGTGCAGCACCTTGGTAATGGCGGCCGTGAGGGTCGTCTTACCGTGGTCGATGTGACCGATGGTGCCGATGTTGACGTGCGGCTTAGTCCGCTCGAACTTCGCCTTCGCCACGGGGGTCCTCCTGGGAGTGGTTCTGGAACGCCTTGCTTCATCGGCGCCAGGTGATCTTTGCTGGAAAGCCCGGGTCCAGGGGGCAAACATCCGGGGATGCGGTTGTTTGCCCCTTGAGGCTCCGGAGTCAAGCCTACGGCGTGTAAACCGAGTGTGTTACTCGCCCTTGGCCTTCGCGATGATCTCCTCGGCGACGTTCCGCGGAACCTCGGCGTAGGAGTCGAACTGCATCGAGTAGCTTGCGCGACCCGACGTCTTGCTGCGGAGGTCGCCGACGTAGCCGAACATCTCCGACAGGGGCACCAGGCCCTTGACGACGCGGGCACCGGCCCGCTCCTCCATGGCCTGGATCTGACCACGGCGGGAGTTGATGTCGCCGATGACCTCACCCATGTAGTCCTCGGGCGTGGTGACCTCGACGGCCATCATCGGCTCGAGCAGCACGGGGCTGGCCTTGCGCGCGGCCTCCTTGAAGGCCTGCGAACCGGCGATCTTGAACGCGAGCTCGGAGGAGTCCACCTCGTGGTAGCCACCGTCGAGCAGGATCACGCGCACACCGGTCATCTCGTAACCGGCGAGGATGCCGAACTGCATGGCCTCCTGCGCACCGGCGTCGACCGAAGGGATGTACTCCTTCGGGATACGACCACCGGTCACCTTGTTCACGAACTCGTACGAGGCGTCGCCGCCCTCGATCGGCTCGATCGCGATCTGCACCTTCGCGAACTGGCCGGTACCGCCAGTCTGCTTCTTGTGCGTGTAGTCGACCCGGTCGACCGCCTTGCGGATGGTCTCGCGGTAGGCGACCTGCGGCTTGCCGACGTTGGCCTCGACCTTGAACTCACGGCGCATACGGTCGACCAGCACCTCGAGGTGCAGCTCGCCCATGCCACCGATGATGGTCTGGCCGGTCTCCTCGTCCGAGTGGACCTGGAACGACGGGTCCTCTTCGGCCAGGCGCTGGATCGCGATGCCCAGCTTCTCCTGGTCGCCCTTCGACTTGGGCTCGATGGCGACCTGGATGACCGGAGCCGGGAAGTCCATGGACTCCAGGATCACGGGCTGCTTGTCGTCGCACAGCGTCTCGCCGGTCGTGGTCTGCTTCAGACCCATGACGGCGACGATGTCGCCGGCGCCGACCGACGCGATCTCCTCACGCTTGTTCGCGTGCATGCGGTAGATCTTGCCGATGCGCTCCTTCTTGCCCTTGACGGAGTTCAGCACGGCGGTGCCGGACTCCAGGCGGCCCGAGTAGACCCGGACGAAGGTGAGCTTGCCGAGGTGCGGGTCGCTCATGATCTTGAACGCCAGCGCCGACAGCGGCTCGTCGTCGGACGGCTTGCGCTTGACGATCTCCTCCGGGTCCTTGACGTCGTGGCCCTCGATGGCCTCGACGTCCAGGGGGGAGGGGAGGTAGCGCACGACCGCGTCGAGCAGGGGCTGAACGCCCTTGTTCTTGAACGCGGTGCCACAGAACACCGGGGTGACCGTGGTGTCGTTGGACTTGCCGGACGCGATGGTGATGCGACGGATCGCGGCGTACAGCTGCTCCACGGAAGGCTCCTGGCCCTCCAGGTACAGCTCCATGATCTCGTCGTCGTTCTCGGCGACGGTCTCGACGAGCTTGCCGCGGTACTCCTCGGCAGCCTCGGTGTGGGTGGCCGGGATGTCGACGACGTCGTACATCTCGCCCTTCTCCGCCTCGGCGGACCACACGAAGGCCTTCATCGTGACCAGGTCGACGACGCCCTTGAAGTCGGCCTCGGCACCGATCGGCAGCTGCATGACGATCGGCTGCGCGCCGAGGCGGCTGCTGATCATGTCGACGCAACGGTGGAACTCGGCACCGGTCCGGTCGAGCTTGTTGACGAAGCAGATACGCGGGACGCCGTAGCGGTCCGCCTGACGCCAAACGGTCTCGGACTGGGGCTCGACACCCGCGACGCCGTCGAACACCGTCACGGCACCGTCGAGCACGCGCAGCGAACGCTCCACCTCGACGGTGAAGTCGACGTGGCCCGGGGTGTCGATGATGTTGATGGTGTGGTCGACATCGGCAAGCGGCCAGTGACAGGTGGTGGCAGCAGAGGTGATCGTGATGCCACGCTCCTGCTCCTGCTCCATCCAGTCCATCGTGGCGGCGCCGTCGTGGACCTCACCGATCTTGTAGGAGACGCCGGTGTAGAACAGGATCCGCTCGGTGGTGGTCGTCTTGCCCGCGTCGATGTGGGCCATGATCCCGATGTTGCGGACCTTGGCCAGGTCAAGTGAAGTGGTAGCCATAAGGCTTTCGTCTTCTCTCGGTCTCGATGTGGGTAGCGACTACCAGCGGTAGTGCGCGAAGGCCTTGTTGGACTCGGCCATCTTGTGGGTGTCCTCGCGCTTCTTCACAGCGGCGCCGAGGCCGTTGGACGCGTCGAGAAGCTCGTTGAGGAGGCGCTCGGTCATGGTCTTCTCGCGACGGGCGCGGGAGTAACCGACGAGCCAGCGCAGCGCCAGGGTGCTCGCGCGACCCGGCTTGACCTCGATCGGGACCTGGTAGGTCGCGCCACCGACACGGCGGGACTTGACCTCGATGGTCGGCTTGATGTTCTCGAGAGCGCGCTTCAGCGTGATGACCGGGTCGTTGCCGGTCTTCTCGCGCAGGCCCTCCATGGCGCCGTAGACGATGCGCTCGGCGGTGGAGCGCTTGCCGTTCAGCAGCACCTTGTTGATGAGCGACGTGACAAGAGGAGAACCGTAGACCGGGTCGATGATGACCGGGCGCTTCGGGGCAGGGCCCTTACGAGGCATTGTTTACTTCTCCTTCTTGGCGCCGTAGCGGCTGCGGGCCTGCTTGCGGTTCTTGACACCCTGGGTGTCAAGCGAACCGCGGATGATCTTGTAGCGAACACCGGGCAGGTCCTTCACACGGCCACCACGCACGAGCACGATGGAGTGCTCCTGCAGGTTGTGTCCCTCACCCGGAATGTAAGCAGTGACCTCGATACCGCTGGTCAGACGCACACGCGCGACCTTACGCAGGGCCGAGTTCGGCTTCTTCGGGGTGGTCGTGAACACACGCGTGCAGACGCCGCGACGCTGGGGCGAACCCTCGAGTGCGGGCGTCTTGTTCTTCTCGACCTTGTCCTGCCGGCCCTTCCGGACCAGCTGCTGGATCGTAGGCACTACTTCTCCGGTTTCTGTGTGCCGAATGGTGAAGCTAACCTGGAACTTCGCCGACCCACGCGGTCGGGTGTGTCGGATCCGGCGGACTTCCGCCGCGAGGCAGGAAGAGGCGCAGATCACGGTGGCCGCTAGCTAGGCCCCGTGTGCGGTTGAAGACACGCACGAGGGCCAGGGCACACCCCAGGCACAAGGTCTGAGCGTACCTAGCGCATTCACTCCGGTCAAAACAGAAACCCCGCCCCCGACACGCCGGACGTTTACGAGCGCCGCCCCAGCCCCTGTGATACCGGCGCCGCGGGGTCCGCGGAACCTCCCGGAGGCGAAGCCGGGGACGGCACGGTCGGGTCGCCGCCGGCCCGGAACGGCCCCTTCGCGGCGTCCGCCCCCGTGTCGTGACCGATGAAGTACGTCGGACGGTTCTGCACGGCCGTGTAGATGCGGCCGACGTACTCGCCCAGCAGGCCCACGCAGACCAGCTGGACCGCGCCGATGAACAGCACGCCGATGAAGAGGGACGTCCAGCCGGGGACGGTGTGCTGGAAGGCGTGGGCGCTCAGGGTGTAGATCATCAGGGCCAGGCAGACCAGAAACGCGAAGCCACCCAGCCAGGTGGCGATGCGCAGGGGCGCCGCCGAGAAGCCCGTGACGCTGTCGACGGCCAGCCGGATCATCCGGCCCAGGGGGTACTTGCTCTGACCCGCCGGCCGCGGGGCCCGCTCGTAGCGGACCTCGCCGCTGGGGAAACCCAGCCAGGGCACCAGGAGGCGGTAGACCCGCTGCTGGTCCGGCAGGGACATCAGGGCGTCCACCGCGGCCCGGCTCAGCAGCCGGAAGTCACCGGCCTGGGCCGGCACCGACGGCCCGGCGAGCCGGCGGACGAGCCGGTAGTACAGGCCCGCCGTCCACCGCTTGAAGCCGGTGTCGCTGGCCCGGTCGGCGCGGATGCCGTAGACGATGTCGAGGCCCTCGGTGCGGGCCAGCGCGAGCATCTCGGGAATCTTCTCGGGCGGGTCCTGGAGGTCGGCGTCGATACTGACGACGTACGCGCCGTGTGCCCGGTCCAGGCCCGCGGTGAGGGCGGCCTGGTGGCCCGAGTTGCGGCGCAGGCCGATGACCCGCAGTTCCGGCCAGCCGAGCCGGAAGGCGGCCAGCAGCTCGGCCGTGCGGTCGGTGCTGCCGTCGTCGACCGCGACCACCTCGTAGCCGACGCCGAGATCCGCCAGGACCGGGCGCAACCGGCTGACCAGCGCGGGAAGAACCTCTTCCTCGTTGTACATGGGTATGACGACCGACAAGACGGTCGCCGTGGCCGTGGTGTTCAGCGCTTCGGTCATCCGTCCTCCCCCAACCTGTGGCGCACATGTGCGACTCTGTTGCGATCTTATGACCACACTCTTATGACCACACTTCACGATCATCCGGACAACCGTGCCGCCCCTGGTGTCCGGCGATCGGCCGAGGGGGGACCCCAGCGATGAGCACGGCTTCCAGCGACACGGCGACGGACCCCGCCGTGCCCGACGGGCCGGTGGAGCGCTCGCCGAGACTGCGCCGCCTCACCCTGCCGGACGGTGTACGACCGTACCTCGCTCCGCTGCTCCTCTACGGCGTCACGAAGCTCGTGGGCCTGACCGTGTTCGCCTGGCTGCTGGAGTCGGCCGACGAATACCAGAAGAAGAACCCGCGTTTCGGCGGCGGCGCCCACTGGTGGGACGTCCTCGCCACCTGGGACGGCTGGTGGTACCTCCAGGTCGCCGAGAAAGGGTACGACCCCCGCCCGCTGGAGCAGCTCGCCCCGGGCGGGCTGTTCACCGTCAAGCAGAACTCGGTCGCCTTCTTCCCGCTCTACCCGGGCCTGATCCGGGGCGTCTCCGAGATCACCGGGCTGGGGCTGTACGGCTCCGGGATCCTGGTCTCGGTGCTCGCCTCCTTCGTCGCGGCCGCCGGCATCTACGCCGTGATCTCGACGCTGGCCGGGGTGCGGGCGGGCACGATCGCGGCCGGGCTGTGGGCGGTGGCACCCGGCGCGGGCGTGGAGTGGGCGGTCTACTCGGAGTCGCTCTTCGTCGCCATCGCCGCCTGGTGCTGCTACTGCGTGATGAAGCGGCGGTGGGTCGCGGCGGGGCTGCTCGCCTTCGTGGCCGGGCTCAACCGGCCGACCTCCGCCGCGCTCATCGGCGCGGTCGGACTGGCCGCGATCGTCGCCCTGGCCCGGCGGGAGAGCAGGCGCGAGCACGGGATCTCGGGACCCCTGTACGCGATGTTCGCCGCGCCGCTCGGCCTGCTCACCTACGTCACCTGGGTCGGCCTCAGCATGGGCGACCTCACGGCGTACTTCACGCTCCAGCGCGAGGGCTGGGCGCACTACTTCGACTTCGGCTCCTACACCCTCGACGTGCTGGGCAACACGGCGATCGGTCGCCACAACTACCTGTTCGCGTTCTCGGTCCCCGACCTCCTCGGCGTCCAACTGGTGCTGGCGCTGCCCTTCCTGATCGCGCTGATGCTCCGCAAGAAGCCGCCGCTGGTGCTGGTCGCGTACACCCTGGCGAGCGTGATCACCGTGCTGGGCACCCAGCAGATGTTCGGCAACACGGGGCGCTACCTGCTGCCGGTCTTCCCGCTGCTGCTGGCCCCGGCGGCGGCACTGAGCCGGCTGAAGTGGCCGAGCCTGGCGGTGTTCTTCGGGACGGCGGCTCTCGCGTCGGGGTGGTACGCGCACTACGTGATCTTCGAGTTGGGCATTCCGTAGCCCCGGTGCGGTGGTCCGGCACAGCGATCCGATGCGGTGATCCGGTGCGGTGATCCGGTGTGGTGAAGGGACCGGAGGTCACCGGGCCCGACGGGTGGCGCGTTCGGCGGCGAACACGTCCTCCAGCCGGAAGAGCTGGGCCCGCCCCGCCTTGCCGGCCGGTTCGAGATGCCCCAGCTGGACCCACTTACGAATGGTGGCGGGGGCCACACCGACCTCCTGGGCCGCGAGAGGGCCGGGAATCAGGGTCGGTCGCCCGGCGGTGTGCCGGTCGGGGGTGCGTCGGTCGGGGGTGCGTCGGTCGGCGGTGCTCATGCGCGCGCCCACTCCCCCTCGTCCCAGGTGTGCCGGTAGGCCGGGTCGTCGTGGCAGCCGCAGTCCGGTTCCGGGCAGCGGCAGGCCGGATTGACGCACAGGACGGCCTCGCGGTCGGGGAACGCGCGCAGGGAGACGGATTCGCACCAGGGGCAGCGGCCGGCGACCCGGACGACGGTCTCGGTGTCGCCCAGCGCGCGGGCGCAGCGGCGGGCCATCCGGCGGGTCTCGTCGCGCACATGCGCGGCCAGGACGGTGTCGGCGGCCACGCGGTCGAGGAGGGACGCGATCCGGCGCAGCCGCTCGGGCACGGAGGCGCGGCGCGGACGGGGCAGTCCGAGCCGGTCGCGTACCGCCTCCTCCAGTTCCAGCACGCCGTCGGTGATGTCACGGATGGCGTCGGAGACATGCAGGCGGAGCGGGGCCGCGCCGTGACCGGGCGCCACGAGACCGTGCCGCTGCCGGAGCAGCAGCTGTTCCTCGCGCTCCTCGCGCAGGCGGGCGCCGAGATCGGCGGGAGGCCGCGACGCGGCGGGGCGGTGGGCGGGGGTCGTGCGGCCGGGGACCAGTTCCGTGGACAGCTCGGGGAACTGCTGGAGAAGGGTGCCGATCCAGAGGGCGGCCTGGGTGGTGGGGCGGTCCTGGCAGCCGTCAGCCACGGGTGCCCCCCTGGGCCGGGAGGTGGGCGAGGCCGACGGCCGGGGCCGGTGCCGGTGCCGGCGGGAGGAGATGCGCGGGTACGGGGACCGGGCGGCCGGAGCGCCAGAGACGGCCGCCGCAGACGCCGTCGAACCAGTTGTCGGCCGGCGCCACCGCCTCCTCGCAGGCCCGCCGCACGCGACAGCCGGAGCAGGCCCGGAGCGCGGGGGCGGCGACCTTGGCCTTCTTGGAGAAGACGACCCGCGGGGAAAGCCCGGTACAGGCGGCCGCGGCCTGCCATCCGGGGGCTGACGGGCAGGAACTCGTTTCGGGCATGGACATGGGACCCCCCTGGGTTCGTGAACGAGCCGTGCTGGGTGAACGTCCTCCAGACTTACAGATTGCGTGCGCGCCCGCAACGAAATTCGGACGGGCCGGGGCTCGCGACGTCCCCCGAATCTCCATGAACCGCACAAACTTTCCTCAGTGCTTGCTCGAGAGCACGTAATTCCGCGCGCGCAAGCAAGCTAAACTCTTGCCCACCCCCGAAGGAAGAGAGAAAGACATGACCAACCAGGGCTTGGACGCATTCGCCGCGTGGGTCGAAGACCTCATGCGCGAACGCGGCTACGACATCGACAGTCCACGCGGCGGCGGCAAGTCGAGAATCGCGGACGAGGCCGGCGTGCACCGCGCCGCGGTCACCCGTCTGCTCCAGCGGCAGAGCATGCCGGACCTGGAGACCACCCGCAGGCTCGCCCGTGTGCTCGGGGTGCCGGTCCGCGACATGCTCATCCGCTCCGGCCGGCTGACCGCGGAGGAACTGGCCGACCCGCACGACTACCTGGCCTCGCCCGCGCCCAGCGCGGATTTCGGCCGCCGCCCCACGCTGGAGGAGGTCGCCGACCTGCTGGGCGTGCCCGCCGACCGGCGCGAGATGTTCGTCAGGGTCGTGGAGCAGTTCCTGCCGAGCGAGGCCGGGGCCGAGGTGACGCAGGTGCGTGAGGACCGGCGGGTCCTGGTGGGGACGGCCGCGGCCGCCCCCCCCGCCGACTGACCGAGCCGAACCACCGAGCCGAACCACCGGTTCATGCCGCACCGGTTGCACGGCGTACCGGCTGCACGGCATACCGATTGCCTGCCGTACCGGTCGCACGGCGTACCGGTTGTGATGCCGTGCCGGATCCGATCGAGGGGCACCCGTGGGCCGACGGGGGCTCCGGTCGCCGGCGCTGCGGCTCGCCCGCATTTCGGCCGACGCCGGCACTCACCAACCCCTTACGCCGGCACTCGCCAACCCCTTACGCCTGCATTCCCCCTACGCCTGCATGCCCCCCATGCCTGCATGCCCCCTGACTCTCCACCCGGCTCCCCCCTCCCCCCTCCTGGCCTGCGCTCCCGCCCCTCCCGTATCTCCTTTCCCATCTCCCTCGCCGTTTTAGTTGCGTGCGCGCACGCTCGTCTGTCACAGTTGGTGCAGCGGCGGAGCTGTGCCCGCGAGCCCCGAGTGGGCCGCACCCGCCGCCGTACGCCGGGCCGAGGCGCCGCGCGCCTCCCCTTCCCCGCCCCCCGCGCGGCGCCCGCCCGGCGACTTCCCCTTCTTCACGGCGAGGTGACCCGGCATGACCACACCCACCCCACCGAGCGCCTTCCCGGACGTCGAGGCCCTGGTCGTCGACATCCTGGAGGCTGACTCGGCGCTCTCCACGGCGCTCGTCGCCGTCGAACCGCCCGCGAACTTCGACGGCACGACCGCCGCCGTCCTCGTCAACCGGCGCGGCGGCGCGTGGATCGGCGAGCTGCACGTCGACCAGCCCCTGATCGAGCTGGAGGTGTACGGCCCGACCAAGCAGGCCGCGCACGTCCTGGCCAACTCCGCCCGCCGCGCGCTGCTGGCCGCGGCCGGCAATCGGTACGGCACGAACCTCATCACCGAGGTGGAGGAGCAGGACGGCCCGCGCTGGCTGCCCGACTACCTCTACTCCGCGGCCAACCGCTACGTCGGCGTGCTCAAGGTGTTCCTGGACGTCCACTGATACGTCCCCCGAGACGTCCACCGGGCCGTCCACCGAGACACCCGCCGGTCCTCCGCCGACGCACCCGGCGCGGGCGGTTCCCGTTCCGCGCCCCACCGACCGAAGGCCCCGCCGTCCGCACGGCGGGGCCTTCGCCGTACCCGGAGCGCTTGTCCACCGGGCGACGGCACCCAGCACCACCGCACCACCCCACACCCCGTCACACCCCTCTATAAGGAGACCCACCCATGGCAGGAACCAACTCCTCCGAGATCCGCATCGCAGGCGTCGGCCGGCTCTACGTCGCCGCCGCCGACACCAAGGTTCCGACGACCTTCTCCACCGACCCGTCCACCGACTGGGCCACCGGTTGGAAGAACCTCGGCTTCACCTCCGGTGAGGGCGTCACCTTCAGCAAGAAGGACAAGCTGGAGCCGGTCGACGTGTGGCAGGCCGTGAGCCCGGTGCACTTCGTGTACTCGGACCGCGACCTGACCCTGAAGTTCTCGCTGATGCAGTTCAACGAGGACACGCTGCCGTTCTTCATGGGCGGCGGCGCGGTCGAGGCGGTCACCGGCTCGACCGGCGTCTACAAGTACGAGATCGCCGACCGCCCGTACGCCGACGTGCGTGCCCTCGGCCTGGAGTTCACGGACGTCCGCGCCTCCGACGGCGCCACGGTGACCTACCGCTTCGGTGTTCCGCGCGGTCAGGTCACGGCGGCGGACGACATCAAGCTGGCCCGCAAGTCGGCGGCCCAGCTCGGCATCACCTACACGGCGATGGCCGCCGCCGACGGTTCGGCGCTGGCCAGCTTCGTGATGAAGGACGCCGCGTACGCCGCGTCCTGACCCACCGGGGTGGGGCGGGTCGCCCGGCCCGGCCGACCCGCCCCACCCCGGACCCACACCGCTTTTCCGCAGGCCCAAGCACAAGGCACAAGACCCAAGACCCAAGACGCAAGACGCAAGACAAAAGACCCCAGGACCCAAGGAGTACCCATCGCCATGGCCCGTTTCGACGTCAACGCCGCCCGCGCCCAGCGCCTCGAAGCCCTCGGCCGTACCTGGTCGTTCGAGCTGGACGACGAGAGCTTCACCCTGCCCACGGAGCTGACCCGCGCCACCGCGAAGGCGCTGCGAGAGCTCGACGACAACGACGTGGACGGGCTGCTCGGGCTGCTCATGGGCGAGCAGCAGTTCGCCCGCTTCGAGCGGCACGAGGTCACCATGCAGGACATCGCGGCGATCCTGGAGGCCTACGGCAAGGAGACCGGGCTCGGCCTGGGGGAAGGCTGAGCCTCGTCGGGTTCGTCGACGAACACGCCGAGGCCCTCGAAGCGGACCTGCTCCGCTATTACGGGATCGATCTGCTCGACTGGCACCGTGAGCGCCTCTCCGCGCGGCGGCTCGCGGTGCTCGTCAAGCAGTTGCCGCGCGACAGCGCGCTGAACCGCGAACTGCACGGCGAGGCCGCCGAGTGGTCGGTGACCGACCATCTGCTGGCCGCCGTCGTGGACCATCTGGCGGCCGCCAACTGGATGTTCGCCTGCGTCAACTCGGAGGAGGGGGACCAGCCGGACGCCCCGGCTCCGGTGCCGCGTCCGACGGAACCGGCCGAGAACGGCACCCACGGCGCGGGCGACGCGTACAAGGGGCAGGAGGACCACAGGGTGCACGAGGGGTACGAGGAGTACGAGGGAGCCGGCGAGCGTTCCGGGGGCGTCGGACGGTCGGCCCCTGGGCCGGTTCCCAGGGCGGACGGATCACGGGGACCCGTGCCGGACGAGGCGCCGTCGGCGTTCCAACTGGCCCGCTTCTTCGGCTGATCCGCCCGGTCGCCCGGCTACCCCGTTACCCCGTTTTCCGGTTTTCGGTTTCCCGGTCGCCCGTCGGACGGTCGGTCATGGCGTGCCCGTCGGCTCCCTCAGCGGGAGCCCGACGGGCCGTTCTGCTCGTCCCGGCGCCGGCCGCCGGCCCGGCCCTCCAGTTCGTCCGCGAGGGCCCGGGCTTTGTCCGAAAGCAGCCGGGGCCGGGGTTCCTCGCGCACGCCCTGCGGCTCGACCGGCTCGACCGCTTCCGGCCGCTCGACGTCGTCCGTCTGCTCGGACTGCTCAGCCCGGTCGGTCTGCTCGTGTCGCTCCCGCGGTGGCCGTTCCGCGGTCCCGGCGCCGTCCGGCCTGCGTGCCCTCTCCCGTCCGGTGGCTCCGATCTCGCCGGGCAGGGCCAGTGGGGGCACGCTCGGCCGGCCGTTGCGCCGGACCACCGGCCGCCGGTCGGAGGGCATGACGCGCTTCCCCCGCACCTCACGTGCGGAGAGCAGGATGTCCCCCTCGGCGCCGGAGCCGGCCTCGGCCCCACCGGCCCCGCCGGCCTCGCCGTCGACCTCCCCGTCCTCCTCCTGCGGCCCCCTGGCCGGGCCGCTCGCGCTCGTCGGCCCGGTCGGGCTCGTCGGCCCGACAACGTTGGCCGTGTCCGGATCGCCGTACGGAGCCTCCGCGCTCCCGTCCGTCTCCGCTGCCGGGGAAGGCGACGGCACCGGGGTTCCGTCCGCCACCGAACGTTCCCGTTCGCCACGTTCCTCCACGCGCGTCCATGCGGAGGGAGGGCGCAGCAGTTCGACGTAGGGAAGCGGAATGACCTCGCCGCCTCGCTCGTGCTCGCGCTCCCCCTCGGCCCGTCGGGTCCGGCGGGGACGGTGGCCGGTGCGGGCGTCCTCCTGGCCCTGGAGGTAGGCAGCGGTGATCCGCTCCTCGTACGCGCGGCGGATCGCGGGCAGCTGTTCGTCGACCACGTCGGCCCAGCCCGCGCTGTACGCGGCCAGTTCCCGCCGGTCGAGTTCGCTGCGGGGAAGGACCACCAGGTCGTCCGGTTCATGGCCGAGCAGGAGGACCAGCTCCGAGACGCGGGCGATGAGATGCGGCAGATCGGAGGCCTGTTCGAGCCAATCGATCACATGCTCGCGCCGCACGTCGCTCGCGTCCCCGTCCACCCCGTAGGCCTTGCCCTCGTCCCCTGAGCCCCATCGCGCCCCCGCGCGAGGACGGCTGCCCGTCGCCGTCCACCGTCGTCTGGCGGCCACTCAGTTCCCTTGTGGAGCGCCGCTGTTCACCTTTTCGTATCCGACGGGAGAACGGCCGGATCCTACTCCACCAACCTGGGCGACACTTCGGCCGCACCCGGCATTACCGCAGGTCCCGACCGCTGGACGACGGGTGCTCCTCGCCAAACACGGAACGACACCACAGGATTACTCGTACACTAGTTCGAACACGCGTTTCGAACGCCCCAGAGGCGCCACCTGTACCACAGCCCAGCGGACAGACCGGAAAGCAGGCCGACATGGTGACTGGCACGAGCAACTCCCCGAAGCAGCCGATCGACACCTACACCCGCCTCGCCCACCTCCTGCACACCACGCCCCCCGACCGCGAGGCCCTGCTCGACCGGGTGTACGAGGAACTGCTCGCCCGGGAGTCCCGCGCCTACGCGGCCGGCTGGTCGGACGCCCTGACGGAGGCGGGGCGCTCCCGGCATCCCCGTCGAGGCCGGTCCTGAAGACCGCCGGAACTGTGGCCCCCCCGGCGAGTACGGTCCCGGCATGACGATCGAGCAGCTGGGCGGCAGCTTTGTCGCCGCCGCCACCGGCACCCTCTGCATACTGATGGCGGTCCAGGTCATGAGCCGATGCCGCCTGCGGTTGCGCGGAGTCAGAACGACCGCGGAACTGGTCCGCTTCCGCGAGGCGATGGAGGAGGACGGTCACGAGCTCTACTACGCCGTGGTGACCTTCGCACTGCCCGACGGCAGCGAGGTGACGGCGGAGACGAGCGAAGCCGTCCGCCATCTGCCCCGCGGCATACAGGAGGGCGACCTCACCGAGGTCCTCTACGACCCGGCGGCACCGAGCGTCTTCACTCTTCCCTCTCTCCTGCCGGGGCGGCTCAGAACGACCGAGATCCTCTCGCTGTGCACCGGCTGCCTCGGCCTGGCCGCCACCACATGGCTGATCCTCGCGGATACGTTCTGAGAGCACACCCGCACACCCGCCCCATCCGAAGAGGGCCCGGCTCCGGCAGCCGGGCCCTTCCTGCTGTCCAGGGAGGACGCATGGCCAATCGAGATCTCGCAACTCTCGACGGGGACCTGAAAACAGCCGAGAACGACATCAAGGACATCAAGAAGGAGCTGGGGTCCACGCCCTCGGGAAACCCCAGACCCGTTCTGCAGCGGATCACCGATCTGGAGCAGTTGACCAATCCGGCCGCTGTGAAACTCAAGAACGATGTCGCAACCCATAGCGCCGAAATTCAGAAGTTGCAGGCAAAGATAAAAGAAACCCGCTGGATGATCATCGGCGGCGTCGCCGCGCTTCAGCTTGTCAAATTTGACATGCAGCTCCTTAAAGTCGACATCACCTTCATCAAGGAATGGAAACTGAAGGACGTCATCCAGGATTTCAAGACCGCGAAGGCGCGCGCGAAAGCACTGTTCAGCGCACAGGCCAAGGCGGCCCTGGCTGCGGATAAGCAGCGAAAGGCTGACGAAAAAACACTCAAGGAAGAATTCGAGAAAACCCTCAAAAAACTACCGGATCGGGTCGACAAGATCGAGGATGTCCTGAAAAGAGCACGCGACGCGACACGCGACGCCCGGAACAACCGAGATGGGCTCCCCAAGAACCACAAGGGAATCGAAGCCAAGGACCCTCGGATCGGCCCCGTCACGAAGGACGTCGGCAAATTGCGCGACGCCGTGGACGCACTTACCTCCGCGCTCGACGGCCTGGGCACCTGACCAACGAATTGAGGGAACATGTCTCTCGTACAGTCGCTGAAGAGAACCTCCAGCGCTCTTGCGGACTTCAAGGGAAAGTCCACGGCCGCCGGCGCGGCCGCCAAGGAAATTGGCGACAAGGCTCGCACCGCGGACTCCGGCCTCAAAAATCTCAAGTCGTCCGCCCAGAGCTCCAGTAGCGAGCTCAAGAACCTCAAGACCGCCTCCGACCAAGCCGAGAAGTCGCTCGGCAAGGCCGGGAAGACCGGGTCCAGCGCCGGCACGAACCTCGGCAAGTACGAAACCGGGGCGGGCAAGGCGGCCAAGGGCCAGGACAAGATGAACAAGTCGATGAAGGGCAACTTCTTCGGCATGCTCATGGACCTGCTCGCACCGCTCATCGAGAAGGTCGTCGAAATGGCGACCAAGTCGAAGACCATGCAGAAGGTCCTCAAGACCGCCTTCGACGTCATCAAGTCCGTGATCAGCACGGTCATGAAGGCCATCGGGCCGATCATGAAGAACGCCGCCAAGCTGATCAAGTCGGTCTGGGACGGCATCAAGAAGGCGATCTCGGCCGTCGTCAAGGCCGTCGCCACGGTGATCAAGACCTACGTCGCCATCTGGAAGAAGGTCATCACCACCGCGCTGAACGCGATCAAGACGGTCGTCTCCAGCGTGTGGAAGGGCATCAAGGCCGTCATCTCGCCGGTCGTCAACTGGGTCAAGTCCGCGATCCCGAACGCCTTCAAGGCCGTCAAGGACAAGCTGTCCAGCATCTGGGGCGGCCTCAAGGGCATCGCGGGCCGCGCCTTCGACGGCATCAAGAGCGCGGTGAAGGGCCCGATCAACGCGGTCATCGGCATCATCAACCGCGCGATCGGCGCCCTCAACGGCATCAAGGTGTCGATCCCGGGCTGGGTCCCGGGCGTCGGCGGCAAGACCTTCGGCGTCAGCCTCCCCAGGATCCCGATGCTGGCCACCGGCGGTGTCGTCATGCCCCGCTCCGGCGGTGTCCCCGCGATCCTCGCCGAGGCCGGTGAGGCGGAGGCCGTCCTGCCGCTGAGCAAGCTGGACCGGCTGCTGCGGCGGGCGGCGGCACAGGGTTCGGCGTACGCCGGGACGAGCGGTTCGGGCGGCGCGCTGCACATCGAGCACTACTACGCGGCCGAGAGCAGCAGCCCGCAGCGGACCGCCGACGCCTTGATGTTCCTGGCGAAGGCACGCGGATGAGTACCGCCGCGCTGCCTGCGGGAGGCGGGGCGGCCGACCTGTTCGCCGGGGTGGCACCGGCACTCCAAGCCTTCCGGTCCCGGCTCGGACAGAACACCGCCACGGCGCGTTCTCTGGTCGGCCGGATCAGGAGCGCCGCCACCGGCGTCGACGCCGTCCGTTCCGCCGCTTCCCAGGGCGCCACCGCCGTACGTCAGGTCAAGACCGGCGCCGACGCCGCGAGCCGCTCCGTGGCGAAGACCGGCCAGACCGCCACCGCCGCCGCCTCCGGCATCAAGTCGGCCGGCACCCGGGCCAAGGGCGCCGGCAAGTCGCTCGGAACCCTGAGCTCCGCGTTCGGCGGTGTCCTCGCCATCGTCGGTGCGCTGATCGAGGCTTCCGGCGTGCTCGGCGACCTCATGGGCGCCTTCGGCACCGCCATGACCATCGGCTCCGGCGTGATGCTGATCATCAACGCCCTCACCCGCGCCAACCCCATCGGGTTCGTCACCGGTCTCCTCCTTCCCGTCGCCGGCTGGCTGATCGATCTCGCGCTGAACTCCGAGACCGGGCAACGGCTGATGGAGCAGCTGGCCACCCTCGTACTGAAGTACGTCGAGGGCTATCTGACCCTCATGACACCGCTGCTCAAGGGCATCGCGAGCGCCGTCAACACGTACGTCACCGGCTACCTGGCCGTCATCACCACCGCGCTCACCGTCATCGGCACGCTCCTCGGTACCGGCTTCGCCGTCATGAAGGCGCTGACCACCGGGGACACCCGGGCGCTCAGCGGCAAGGTGTCGTCGGTCTGGCGGGGGTTCAAGGACGCGGTGCGGCCGGCGCTGGAGTGGATCACCAGGGACGTCCCCCGGATGTTCACCCGGATCAAGGAGGCCACCTCCCGCACCCTCGACGCGATGGGCAGGTTCGTGACGACCGGCGCCCAGACCGTCGCCGGTGTGGTCAAGGGGCCGATCCAGGGACTCATCGCCTTCGCCAACTGGGTCATCGACGGGCTCAACTCCCTGAGTTTCTCGATCCTCGGAAAGAAGTTCGGCATCCACCTGGACAAGATCCCGATGCTCGCGGAGGGCGGCATCGCCGTCCCCGGCGCCTCCCGGGGCGCGGGCCGGGTGCTGCCGCTGACCACCCTGGAGCGGCAGCGGGCGCTCGCCCGGCGCAACGGGGCGCCGACGTCCCGACCGGCTCACCGGGTCAAGGAGTTCCACGAGAGCGCGGGCACGGGCGCCCGCGGCACCGCGGAAGACCTGCTCTTCCTCGCCTCCGCCCACGCCTGCACATGAGAGTGAGGTGACGGCCGCCATGGCCGAGATCACGACAACCGCATACACAGACGATGTGGCCCCCGGCTCACTCATCACCCGCGACGGGCAGATGCAGTGGGCCGGACTGCTGATGGGCCCCGGCACCTCCTACGAGATCGACCGCGGCGGCCTCAGCGGCTGGGAGGACCTGCCGGAGTACGACTCCTCCGACGCCGACCACCCCACCGCGCACGGCGCCTGGCCGGGCGCCCGCTACGCCAAGCCGCGCAAGGTCGGCGGCACGGTGTGGACCGTCCCGGCGCAGGACGACGCCGCCTCCTCGCTCACCGCCACCCGTGTCCTGCGCCAGGCGCTGCTGCTCGGCGACGCGGAGCGCTGGCTCGCGGTGCGGCTGCACGGGGAGACGCTGGCCGTACGGGCCCGGGTCAGCCAGCGGGTGCTGGCCGCCGACCGGACGTACACCACACAGGGCGTCTCCCGGGCGTCCGTGCAGTGGTACGCCACCGACCCGCGCCGCTACTCGGTCACCGAGCAGACCGCCGTCACCGGCGCCCCGCAGCCGGAGAGCGGTCTGACCTGGCCGCTGACCTGGCCGCTGTACTGGGGGCAGGCGGCCTCCACCGGGGACGTCAACGCCGACAACGGCGGCTCCGCACCCACCCATCCGGTGATCACCTTCACCGGCCCGTGCGCCAACCCGACGGTGACCGACCGGACTTCGGCGCAGCGGCTGCGTTACGAGATCGCGCTGGCCTCGGGCGACGAGCTCGTCGTCGACACCGCCGCCGGCACGGTCACCCTCAACAGCACCGCCTCGCGCCGGCACACCGCGGCCGCGGACAGCAGCCCCGAGGAACTCTTCGCGTTCGCCCCCGGCCGCGCGCAGCTGGCATTCCGACCCGACACCTACGGCTCCGGCGCCCAGATGACGGTGCGCTGGCGAGAAGCGGAGTGGTGACCCCATGACCGTGCGAGCCGCCTGGCTCACGGAGACCGGCCAGACCCGGGAGGACACCCGGGTCACCCTGTCCGGACTCCTCACCCCGAACGCCCTGGTCGCGGAGAACATCCCGCTCAAGGCCCGCGGCGGTATCGTCCCCGGCGGCTTCGCGCTCAGCGGCGCCACCGGGGGCATGACCCTCACGATCGGCACCGGCCGCGCCTTCGTCCAGGGCGGCCGGACCAACCAGGGCACCTACGCCGTCGCGGTGACCGAACCCGAGAGCCTGACGATCGAGGACGGCGACCCCGCGCACCAGCGGATCGACCTGGTCGAACTCGTCGTCCAGGACAGCACCTACGACGGCACCGCGGACACCGTGGCACGCGTCCGCCTGGTCAAGGGCACCCCCGCGGCCTCGCCCCAGCAGCCGGTCGGTCCCGACGGCAGCACACTGCCGCTCTACCGGATCCTGGTGCCCGCCGGGGCGTCGGCCGGCTCCGGCGGACTGGCCTGGGACTCCGCCGTCACCAACCTGCGCTACGCCACGGTGGCCCTCGGCGGCATCGTCCCCGCCGCCGGTTTCAGCGGCGCGTACGCCGGCCAGTACCGCGACAACGCCGGCGTCCTGGAGCGCTGGGACGGCACCGCCTGGGTCGCGTACCCCAAGGGCGTCGGCGGCATCCCGCCGGCCGGCACCCTGACCGCGGGCAGCTACGCCGGCCAGTACCAGGAGGACCCCACCGGTCCGCTCCAGCGCTGGAACGGCAGTGCCTGGGTCGCGTACCCGAAGTCCGTCGGCGGCATCGCCCCCGCCGGCACCGTCGCCACCGGTGGCTACCCCGGCCAGTACCGCGAGGACTCCGCCGGTCTGCTCCAGCGCTGGAACGGCAGTGCCTGGACGTACGCGGAGGGCCGCACGACCCTGCTGCTCAGCGTCTCGCAGACCAGCGAGCAGTCCGTGGTCCACAACACGTGGACGCAGATGGCCCTGCAGAGCACCGACGTGGACGACGCGGCCGGCTGGTCGGGGTCCAACACCTACACGGTGCCGAGGGCCGGCTGGTGGCGGGTGTCGGGGTCCGTCACCTGGCTCCAGCAACCCTCTACGGGCTCGCGCGGCGCACGGATCTACCTCAACGGCGGCGGAGTCGCGCGCGCCACCTGGCTGATCGGCGCGGGCCCCGGCGCGACCTCGGTCGGCGGCAGCGCCCTGATCAGGTGCGCCGCCGGCGACAAGCTCGCGCTCTACGGGCTGCAGAGCTCCGGCGTGACCATCAACACCCTCGGCGGCTCCGGCTACTACACCAACTTCACCGCCGAATGGCTCAGGTCCTGACGTGTCCTGACGGACCCTCACCTCACCCCCGTACCTCCGGAGTTCGCCTCCGAAGACCACAGGAGACCAGCAGATGAACCTGCGCAGCTCATGGGTGGCCGAGACCGGCCAGACCCGCGAGGACACCCGCCTGACCCAGCTCGGCGCGACCACCCCGGCCAACCCGCTGGACGTCCGCTCCGGCATCCTGCCCGGCTCCTACGACGGCCAGTACCGCCTCTCGGGTTTCTGGATGGAGGGCGGCGCGGGCACCATGACGGCCACGGTCCACGAGGGCCGGGCCGTCGTCCAGGCCGACAGCAACCAGGGCGCCTACCCGGTCACGCTGGCCGAGCCGATCGCCCTCACCTTCGCCGACGGCGACGCCTCCTACGGCCGGATCGACGTCGTCGTCCTGCGCGTCTACGACGACCTGTACGACGACTCGGGCTTCACCAAGGCCGCCGTCGAGATCGTCCGGGGCACGCCGGCGGCCACCCCCGTCGTGCCCGCCCTCCCGGAGATCGCGCTGCCGGTCTACCAGGTGGCCGTCCGGGCCGGCATCAGCGCCGGCAAGGGCGGGATCAACTGGAGCACCGACGTGACCGACCTGCGCACGCCCACCGTCGCGGTCGGCGGCATCCTGCCCGTCTACGGCGACACCGGCAACGGCGCCTACCCGGGCCAGTACCGCGACTCCGGCGGCGCCCTCCAGCGCTGGGACGGCTCCGCCTGGGTGTCCTACCCCAGCGCCCTGGGCGGCATCGCCCCCTCAGGCACCGTCACCACGGCCAGTTACACCGGCCAGTACCGCGACACCCCCGCCGGGCTCCAGCGCTGGAACGGCACCGCCTGGGTGACGTACCAGCCGGTCCCGACCTGGACGAACTACACGCCGGTCTGGCGCTGCGAGACCGGCGTGGCGCCCGTCCTCGGCAACGGCACGCTGGCCGGGGCGTACGTGAAGACGGGCACCGTCGTCACCTTCCGGATCTACCTCAAGATCGGTTCGACGACCAACCTGTCCGCCCAGTCCGCCGACGGCGACTGGACCTTCTCGCTGCCGGCCGCACCGGTCTCCACCGCCTGGAAGCTGGACGGACGCGTGCTGAACGCGGAGGCCTTCGACGACTCCGCCGTCCTGCTGTACCAGGGCAGCGGGCTCCTCGCGGTGGCCAATGGCGGAGTCGTCCGCTCGCTGCGCGACACCCTCAAGACCGGCACCAGCCCGTGGGACAAGTCCGCGCCGTTCACCTGGGCCGTCAACGACATCCTCTCCATCCACGGCACCTACGAGTCGGCCTCCTGACGAAAGGACACCCCATGACCGTACGTTCCGCCTGGCTGTCGGCCGACGGCCAGACCCGGGAGGACACCCGGGTCACCCAGATCGGGGCGGTCACCCCGGTCACCGACATCAAGGGGCGCTCCGGGGTCCTGCCCGGCTCCGAGAACGGCCTGTACCGGGTCACCGGTCTCTGGCTGAACGGCACCGCCGGCGGCATGACCGCCACCGTCGGGGTCGGCCGTGCCGTCATTCAGACGTCCGTCGCCCGCGGCGCCTACCCGGTCGCCGTCACCGAACCGGTCCCGCTCCTCTTCGACGCCGGCGACCCCCAGTTCGGCCGCGTCGACCTCGTCGTCCTGCGGATCTACGACGACGACTACGACGGCTCCGACCACACCGAGGCCGCCGTCGAGATCGTCAAGGGCACCGCGGCCGCCACCCCGGTCGCCCCCGCCGCCCCGGACGCCTCCCTCGTGCTGTTCACCGTCGCCGTGGCCAAGAACGCCGGGGCGGGCAACGGCGGAATCGACTGGGACAACGCCCGCGTCGATCTGCGCCCCACCACCGTCCCGCTCGGCGGCATCCTGCCGACCCGCTCCGACGACACCGCTCCCGGCGGCTACCCCGGCCACTACCGGGACGTCAACGACACGCTCCAGCGCTGGAGTTCCACGGCCTGGGTGCCCTACCCCAAGGGTATCGGCGGGCTCGTCCCGGCCGGGGTGCTGACCACCGGCGGCTATGTCGGCCAGTACCGCGACTCCTCGCTCGGCCAGCTCCAGCGCTGGAACGGCAGTGCCTGGCAGCCGGCCGTCGCGGGGCCCGCCTTCGTGCAGTCGCTGGACGCCGGGACCACCGCCTCGACGACCTACACGGCCGCGCTCGCCTCCACCACCGTCACGGCGCTCACGCTCACCTTCACCGCTCCGCCGTCCGGCTCCGTGATCATCGGCGTGGGCGCCCGGATGTCCTCGGGCGGCGAGACCGCGCAGGCGCACATGTCCCCGCAGGTCACGCTGGGCTCCACGGTGATCTGGGCGGCGGACGACGAGCGGGCCGCGTCCGGTTCGGGCGCCGTGTCCAAGTCGACGTCGACCCAGCTGCGCCTGAACTCCCTCACCGCCGGCTCGACCTACACCGTCACCGCGATGCACCGGTCGAGCAACGCGAGCTTCACCTGCGCGTTCGACAACATCTTCCTGCGCGTCGACCCGATCGCCTGAACCAGCCTCCCGCTCCCGCCCGTTCTCCCGAAAGGAGTCGACCATGCCCGTGCGCTCCGGATGGCTCTCCCCCGACGGCCAGTCCCGTGAGGACACCCGCCTCGTCTCGCTCGGCGCCCTGACCCCCACCTCGTCCGTCGCCAGCCGCTCCGGTGTCCTGCCGGGCTCCTCCGACGGCGCCTCCCGCATCTCCGGCTTCACGCTCACCGGCACGGCGAACAGCATGTCCGCCACGGTCAGCCCCGGCCGTGCCGTGCTCCAGAGCACCGACGCCAGGGGCGCCTACCCGGTCGCCCTCGCCGAGTACCTGCCCGTGACGTTCGCGGACGGCAACGCCCAGTACACCCGCATCGACCTGCTCGTCCTGCGGATCTACGACGACGCCTACGACGGCCTCGGCCGCACCGAGGCCGTCGTCGAGATCGTCCCGGGCACCCCGGCCGCGGCCCCGACGGTACCGGCGGCGCCCGGCCTGTCGCTTCCGCTGTACGAGGTCACCGTGCCGGCCAACGCGAGCGCGGGCACCGGCGGCATCGCCTGGGCCTCGGCGCTGGTCGGCCGCCGCACCGCCACGGTCGGCGTCGGCGGCATCCTCCCGGTGACCACGGACACCTCCAACGGCGCCTACCCCGGCCAGTACCGGGACCTGGGCGGCGTGATCCAGCGCTGGTCCGGCACCGCCTGGGCCGACTACCAGCCGCCGCTCGTCGTGGAGACGACCACCACCGGGGTCACCGCCCAGGGCAACTGGTCGCTGTCGTGGTTCGGTGCCCGCCGCACGCGCGGCGTGTGCTCGTTCTCCGTCGGCCTCACCCGCCTCACCAGCGCCCTCACCGCGACGGCCGCCGGCACCACCAACCCGGGCAACGTCGGCGACGAGCTGATCTGTGCCCTGCCGGCCGGCTGGCGGCCGGTCGTCGAGACCTACGCCTCGGCGAGCGACGGTTTCGCCGACGGCGCCGTCCGGATCGCCGCCGACGGCTCGGTCCAGCTGATCAGCTGGTCGACCAGCGGTGTGATCCAGGTCGGCAATGTCCTGCGCTTCTCCGCCTGCTTCGTGCTGTGAGCGCCGACCGACACGGCCCTGGGAGCTGACCGCCGTATGTCCACGACCACCACCCCCTACCGCGCGATCTTCTGCGATCTGCGCACCGACGACACCATCGACATCCTGCCCCTGCGGGACGTCACCGTCGACGACTACATCGGCAAGGCCGGATCTCTCTCCGGCACCGTCCCCGTCCCCAACGCGCAGGTGGCCGCCCGCGTCCGCCGCATCGAGGAGGGCCGCACCGCGGTCTACCTCCAGCGCGGCAACGACCTGTGGTGGGGCGGCATCATCTGGACGTCCACCCTGCAGAGCGACGACCGGGGCGTACTCACCCTCGGCATCCAGGCGGCCACCTTCGAGTCGTACGCCGGCCGCCGCCGTATCCGCCAGGACCTCACCTTCTCCGGGAGCAACGACCAGCTGGAGGTGGCGCGGCGGCTGTGGCGCCACCTCCAGACCGGTGAGCTCGTCGACGACGGCACGCCTGCACCGCCGACCGGCGGCGACATCGGCGTCACCTTCGGGCAGGAGCTCTCCGGGGTGACGCGCGCGGTGTCGTACCGCGACGGCGACGAGACCGTCTACCTGGAGGCGATCGACGCCCTGGCCGCCCTGGAGAACGGCTTCGAGCACTACATCGCCGTCTACCGCGACCCGGTCACCGGCACCCGGGTCCGCCGACTGCGGCTGGGCAGCCCGAAGATCACCACCGGCAGCACCGACCTGGTGATGGACCGGCCGGGCACGATCCTGTCGTACACCTTCCCGCGCGACGCCACCCGCGGCGGCACCACCGCCCGCGCCCGCGGCGCCACGGACAACACCAACCAGGCCGTCGAGTCCCGTCCGCTGTTCGCCGACGCCGACATCCCGGACGGCGAAGACCTGATCAAGGTCGGCTATCCGCGGGTCGACCTCGCCTCGGACCACAACGACATCGCGAGCACGACGATCCTGCGGTCCCTGGCCAACGCCGAACTCGCCGAGGGCACCGGCGCCGTGGTGATCCCCGAGATCAGCGTCCGCCTCGACGACCTGGTGCCGTCGGCGCTGCTGGGCCGCACCGTCCGCCTCCGGATCACCGACGAGTGGTGGACCGAGGGCCTGGACGCCCGCTACCGGATCATCGGCGTCAAGGTCAGCCCGGCCCAGCGCGGCCGCCCCGACACCGCCGACCTCTACCTGGAGGACGCCTGATGCCCCAGCTCCCCGAAGACATCATCGACCGGCTCACCCAGATGGAACGCCGCATCCAGCAGCTGTCCACCGCCGTCAACACCCGCCCCGCCCTCAACACGATCACCGGCGGCGAGGTGGAGATCAAGGACGGCACCCTGAAGGTCACCGACGGCGGCACCTTGCTCGTCCAGCGGCCCGGCAGCACCGACACGATGTTCCGGGTCGGCTCGTGGAAGGACGCCGAGTACGGCCTGGAGATCCACCGCCAGACCGGCAGCCTCGCCATGACCCTGTTCAACGGGGACGGCAGCGCCAATTCGCTCCAGCCGCTGCGGATCTACGACAACGGCAACCGGGAGATCTTCTCCGACGACGTCAACAGCGGCGGCCTGGCCCGGCCCTGGCTGGCCATGCTGCCCCCGCAGGACGCGGCGACGGCACGCTGGCCGCAGACCGCCTCGACGGCCTGGACGACGATCGCGCTGTCGTACAACCCGGTCTGGCAGCCGAAGATGCGGCTGCGGCTGAGCACCGCGGCCAGCTCCGGCGCGGCCGGCCAGGTCCGGGTGCTGGTGAACAGCGCCCAGTGGGGTCCCACGGTCGCCGCGGGCACCGAGTTCGACTACACCGACCTGATCAGCGCCACCTTCTCCTCCGTGTACACCACCACGGTCAAGGTAGAGATCCAGGCCATCGTCACCAGCGCCTCCGGCACCGTCCACGCCACCCCGGTCCTCATGCACGGCCGCCAGAGCTGATCCCCGACACCACAGGAAGGCAGCGCGTCCATGGACATCGACCCCACCCAGCCCTGGGGCCTCGCGATCGACTACGCGGGCCGGGCCACCCTCACCGAGAGCGGCCACACGATCCACGTCAACGTCTCCGACACCAGCCTCAGCTCGATCATCGGCCCCGACTCGATCAGCGGGACCTACTCGCCGGTCAACGTCACCGCCCAGTTCACCGAGACCGGCGAGGGCGGCGCGGTCCTGCGCGGCACCGGCCGCATCACGATCATGCCCGTCGGCACGGACCCGGTCGTCCCCGAGCCGGCGGCCGTCCAGCGGGCGGTCGCGGAGGCCCTGACCGATTTCGCGGCCAACGCGGCGGCCTACGTCGCCCTGTGCACCCGGTGGCAGCCGGACGACGGCGCCGAGGACGGTGACGGCACCACCCCGGACCCCGGGACCGCACCGGACCCGGACCCGGACACCGAGGCCGATCCCGAGACCGCCGCCACGGCCGCCGAGACAGGCACCGGCACCCCCACCGAGGCCGACGCCGACCCCGCCATGGTCTGAGGCCACCGCACGGAAGAACGAAGAACCACCCCCGCCACCCCGAGCCGCTCCCCCGCCGGCCGGGGTTTTCTCATGCCCGAACACTCCCCAGGGAGGCACCACCATGGCCAACCCCCTCTCCGCCGACGCCCTCGTGTCCGCACTGCGGGCCGAGGGCGTCACCGTCGTCGAGCACTCCGGCTGGCGCACCAACAACCGCAACCACAAGGGCAGTTGGGGCCCGGTCAACGGAGTGATCGTCCATCACACCGTCACCTCCGGCACCAGCAACAGCGTGAGCCTGTGCTTCGACGGCCACTCCGCCCTGCCCGGCCCCCTCTGCCACGGCGTGATCGCCAAGGACGGCACGGTCCACCTCGTCGGCAACGGCCGCGCCAACCACGCGGGCAGCGGCGACGGTGACGTCCTGAAGGCCGTCATCGCCGAGCAGGCGCTGCCCGCGCCGAACGGGAACGACACCGACGGCAACGTCCACTTCTACGGCTTCGAGTGCGTCAACCTCGGCGACGGCAAGGACCCGTGGCCGGCGGTCCAGCTGGAAGCCATGGTCCGCGCCTCGGCCGCGCTGTGCCGGGCGCACGGCTGGTCGGCCGCTTCCGTGATCGGCCACAAGGAGTGGACCAGCAAGAAGATCGACCCGCGCGGCTTCACCATGCCCGACTTCCGCGCCAGGGTCGCGACCCGGCTGGGCAAGCCGACCACCCCGAGCACCGGCACCGGCACCGGCACGAGCAAGCCGCAGTACCAGCCCTTCCCCGGCGCCGCCTGGTTCCGGAAGAACCCGAAGTCGGCGATCGTCACCGCGCTGGGCAAGCGCCTGGTCGCCGTCGGCTGCTCCGCCTACACCTCCGGCCCCGGCCCGCAGTGGACCGAGGCCGACCGTCTCTCCTACGCCAAGTGGCAGCGCAAGCTCGGCTACACCGGCTCCTCCGCCGACGGCTGGCCGGGCGCCAAGTCCTGGGCGGCGCTGAAGGTCCCCCACAGCTCCTGAGAATCGAGGCTCCCGATGTCAGAGGCCGCCAAGCGCACCCTCCGTACCGTTCTCCAGACCGCTGTCGGCCTGTGTGTCCTGCTGCCGACGGTCGTCGACGCCGCCGGCATCCCCGGCACCCTGCCCTGGGCCGCCGCGGCGCTCACCGCCGCCGCCGGCGTGACCAGGGTCATGGCCCTGCCCGCCGTACAGACCCTGCTGCCCTCGTGGCTGCGCACGGACACCACCCCGGCCGGCGGAAGGCCCAGCGAAAAGAGCGACGCGTGAACGAACCCTTCTCCGACCCGGCCGCCGTGGCCCTGGAACTGGAGCGGCTGCGCGGCACCGTCGAGGCCGGCTTCGCCCGCGTCGACGGCTCGCTCGCCCTGCTGGTCCAGCGCAGCGACCAGACCGACAAACAGATCGCCGACCACGAACAGCGCCTCGACGCCCTGGAACGCTCCCGCTGGCCGCTCGCCAGCATCGGCGCCCTCGCCGCCCTCGCGACGGTCGCCGTCACCGCCTGGGAGCTGACCGGCCGCTAGGGCGGACACGGCCTGGCCCAGGCCCGGACATGCCGAAGGGCGGTCACCCCGTACGCAACGGGGTGACCGCCCTTCAGTACTTCAGACGTACGCCTTACTGGTTGTACGGACCGTAGTCGTAGTCCTCCAGCGGAACGGCCTGGCCGGAGCCCGTGCCGAACGGCGAGTAGTCGATGTCGTCGTAGCCGACGGCCGAGTACATCGCGGCCTTGGCCTCCTCGGTCGGCTCGACCCGGATGTTGCGGTAGCGGGACAGACCCGTACCGGCCGGGATGAGCTTACCGATGATGACGTTCTCCTTGAGGCCGATCAGGGAGTCGGACTTGGCGTTGATCGCCGCGTCCGTCAGCACCCTGGTCGTCTCCTGGAAGGACGCCGCCGACAGCCAGGACTCCGTGGCCAGCGAGGCCTTGGTGATACCCATGAGCTGCGGACGACCGGAGGCCGGGTGACCGCCCTCCTGCACCACACGACGGTTCTCGACCTCGAACTTCGAGCGCTCGACGAGCTCGCCGGGCAGCAGCTCGGCGTCGCCGGACTCGATGATCGTCACCCGGCGCAGCATCTGCCGGATGATGATCTCGATGTGCTTGTCGTGGATCGACACACCCTGCGAGTTGTACACCTTCTGGACCTCGCCGACCAGGTGGACCTGGACGGCACGCTGACCCAGGATGCGCAGCACGTCGTGCGGGTTGGTGGCACCCACGGTGAGCTTCTGGCCCACCTCGACGTGCTCGCCCTCGCTGACCAGGAGACGGGCGCGCTTCGAGATCGGGAACGCCGTCTCGTCGCTGCCGTCGTCCGGCGTGATGACGATCTTCTTGGTCTTCTCGGTCTCCTCGATCCGCACGCGGCCCTGGGCCTCGGAGATCGGGGCGACACCCTTCGGGGTACGGGCCTCGAAGAGCTCGACGACACGCGGCAGACCCTGGGTGATGTCGTCACCGGCCACACCACCGGTGTGGAAGGTACGCATCGTCAGCTGGGTACCGGGCTCACCGATGGACTGGGCGGCGATGATGCCGACCGCCTCACCGATGTCGACCAGCTTGCCGGTGGCCAGCGAGCGGCCGTAGCACATGGCGCAGGTGCCGACCTGGGACTCACAGGTCAGGATCGAGCGGGTCTTGACCTCCTCGACACCGTGGCGCACGAGCTGGTCGATGAGCACGTCGCCCAGGTCCACGTTGGCCGGCGCGATCACCTTGCCGTCGATGACGACGTCCTCGGCGAGCATGCGGGCGTAGACGCTGGTCTCGACGTCCTCGGCCTTGCGCAGCACGCCGGCCTCGTCGTGCGAGGCGATCCGCAGCTTCAGACCGCGCTCGGTGCCACAGTCCTCCTCGCGGATGATGACGTCCTGCGAGACGTCCACCAGACGACGGGTCAGGTAACCCGAGTCGGCGGTACGCAGGGCGGTGTCGGCCAGACCCTTACGGGCACCGTGCGTGGAGATGAAGTACTCGAGGACGGACAGGCCCTCACGGAACGAGGCCTTGATCGGACGCGGGATGGTCTCGTTCTTCGCGTTCGACACCAGACCACGCATACCGGCGATCTGCCGCATCTGCATCATGTTTCCTCGGGCACCCGAGTCAACCATCATGAAGATGGGGTTCGTCTTGGGGAAGTTCGCGTTCATCGCCTCGGCGACCTCGTTGGTCGCCTTGGTCCAGATCGCGATGAGCTCCTGCGTGCGCTCTTCCTTGGTGATCAGACCGCGCTCGTACTGCTTCTGGACCTTCTCGTCCAGCTCCTCGTAGCCCTTGACGATGGCCTTCTTGGCCTCGGGCACGACGACGTCGGAGATGGCCACGGTGACACCGGAGCGGGTGCCCCAGTAGAAGCCGGCCGCCTTCAGGTTGTCGAGCGTCGCCGCCACGATGACCTTGGGGTAGCGCTCCGCGAGGTCGTTGACGATCTCGCCGAGCTGCTTCTTGCCCACCGAGTAGTCGACGAACGGGTAGTCCTCGGGCAGCAGCTCGTTGAAGAGCGCGCGGCCCAGGGTCGTCCGCAGGCGGAAGGTGTCACCCTGCTGCCACTCCGGCTCGCCCTCTTCGCGGGCCGGCGGGGTCCAGCCGCGCGGCGGGATGGTGCCCACCGGGAAGCGGATGTCGATCGCCGACTGCAGCGCGAGCTCACCGGCGTCGAACGCCATGATCGCCTCGGCCGTGGAGCCGAACGCGCGGCCCTCGCCCTTGGTGTCACGCAGCTCGCCGTCGGTGGTGAGGAAGAACAGACCGAGGACCATGTCCTGGGTCGGCATCGTCACCGGACGGCCGTCGGCGGGCTTCAGGATGTTGTTCGAGGACAGCATCAGGATGCGGGCCTCGGCCTGCGCCTCCGCGGAGAGCGGCAGGTGGACGGCCATCTGGTCACCGTCGAAGTCCGCGTTGAACGCGGTGCAGACGAGCGGGTGGATCTGGATGGCCTTGCCCTCGACCAGCTGCGGCTCGAAGGCCTGGATGCCGAGGCGGTGCAGGGTGGGCGCACGGTTCAGCAGAACCGGGTGCTCGGCGATGACCTCTTCGAGGACGTCGTACACGACCGTGCGGCCGCGCTCCACCATGCGCTTCGCGCTCTTGATGTTCTGCGCGTGGTTCAGGTCGACCAGGCGCTTCATCACGAACGGCTTGAAGAGCTCCAGCGCCATCGCCTTCGGCAGACCGCACTGGTGCAGCTTCAGCTGCGGACCGACGACGATCACGGAACGCGCGGAGTAGTCCACACGCTTGCCGAGCAGGTTCTGACGGAATCGACCCTGCTTGCCCTTCAGCATGTCGCTGAGGGACTTCAGCGGGCGGTTACCGGGACCGGTGACCGGGCGACCACGACGACCGTTGTCGAAGAGGGCGTCCACGGCCTCCTGGAGCATGCGCTTCTCGTTGTTCACGATGATCTCGGGCGCGCCGAGGTCGAGAAGCCGCTTCAGGCGGTTGTTCCGGTTGATCACACGGCGGTACAGGTCGTTCAGGTCGGAGGTCGCGAAGCGGCCACCGTCCAGCTGCACCATCGGGCGAAGGTCCGGCGGGATGACCGGCACGCAGTCCAGCACCATGCCCTTGGGGCTGTTGCTGGTCTGCAGGAACGCGGAGACGACCTTCAGGCGCTTGAGCGCACGGGTCTTCTTCTGGCCCTTGCCGGTGCGGATGATCTCGCGGAGGCGCTCGGCCTCCTCGTCGAGGTCGAAGGACTCCAGACGCTTCTGCAGCGCCGCGGCACCCATCGAACCGTCGAAGTACGTGCCGAAGCGGTCACGCAGCTCGCGGTAGAGCAGCTCGTCGCCCTCGAGGTCCTGGACCTTGAGGTTCTTGAAGCGGGCCCACACCTCGTCGAGACGGTCGATCTCGCGCTGGGCGCGGTCGCGCAGCTGCTTCATCTCCCGCTCGGCGCCTTCGCGCACCTTGCGGCGCACGTCGGCCTTGGCACCCTCGGCCTCGAGCTCGGCCAGGTCGGTCTCGAGCTTCTTGGCACGGGCCTCGAGGTCGGCGTCACGACGGTTCTCGATCTGCTGACGCTCGACGGAGACGTGCGCCTCCAGCGAGGGCAGGTCACGCGTCCGGCGCTCGTCGTCGACGTACGTGATCATGTACGCCGCGAAGTAGATGACCTTCTCGAGGTCCTTGGGAGCCAGGTCGAGCAGGTAGCCCAGACGGCTCGGGACACCCTTGAAGTACCAGATGTGCGTCACGGGAGCGGCGAGCTCGATGTGGCCCATCCGCTCACGACGCACCTTGGCGCGGGTCACCTCGACGCCGCAGCGCTCACAGATGATGCCCTTGAAGCGGACACGCTTGTACTTGCCGCAGTAGCACTCCCAGTCCCGGGTCGGACCGAAGATCTTCTCGCAGAAGAGTCCGTCCTTTTCGGGCTTGAGCGTGCGGTAGTTGATGGTCTCGGGCTTCTTGACCTCGCCGTGGCTCCACTGACGGATGTCGTCAGCGGTAGCCAGACCGATCCGGAGCTCGTCGAAGAAGTTGACGTCGAGCACTATGCGTCAATCCCTCTCAGGGTTGTAAGTCTTAGGGTCTGATACGGGGGTCCCGGGGCCGGCAGGGCTCAACGTCGTGAGCCCTGCCGAACTCCCGTCAGACCTCTTCGACGCTGCTCGGCTCACGCCGGGACAGGTCGATGCCGAGCTCCTCCGCAGCGCGGAAGACATCCTCGTCGGTGTCGCGCATCTCGATGGACATACCGTCACTGGACAGCACCTCCACGTTCAGGCAGAGAGACTGCATCTCCTTGATGAGCACCTTGAAGGACTCGGGGATGCCAGGCTCGGGGATGTTCTCGCCCTTGACGATGGCCTCGTAGACCTTCACGCGGCCGGTGACGTCGTCGGACTTGATCGTCAGCAACTCCTGGAGGGCGTAAGCGGCGCCATAAGCCTCCAGCGCCCACACCTCCATCTCACCGAAGCGCTGACCGCCGAACTGCGCCTTACCACCCAGCGGCTGCTGGGTGATCATCGAGTACGGACCGGTCGAGCGGGCGTGCAGCTTGTCGTCGACCAGGTGGTGCAGCTTCAGGATGTACATGTAGCCGACCGAGATCGGGTCCGGGAACGGCTCACCGCTACGGCCGTCGAACATCCGCGCCTTACCGGTCGGGAGCACCATGCGCTCGCCGTCGCGGTTCGGAATGGTGTGGTTCAGCAGGCCCGCGAGCTCGTCCTCACGCGCACCGTCGAAGACCGGGGTGGCCACGTTGGTACCCGGGGCGACCTGGTCGGCGCCGATGCCCTGGAGCCGCTGCGCCCAGTCCTCGCCGAGACCGGAGACGTCCCAGCCGCGGCTGGCGAGCCAGCCGAGGTGGATCTCCAGCACCTGTCCCGGGTTCATTCGGGACGGCACACCCAGCGGGTTGAGGATGATGTCGACCGGGGTCCCGTCCTCGAGGAACGGCATGTCCTCGATGGGCAGGATCTTGGAGATGACACCCTTGTTGCCGTGACGGCCGGCGAGCTTGTCACCGTCCGTGATCTTGCGCTTCTGCGCCACGTAGACCCGAACCAGCTGGTTCACGCCCGGCGGCAGCTCGTCGCCTTCCTCACGGTCGAAGACGCGGACGCCGATGACCTTGCCGATCTCGCCGTGCGGCACCTTCAGCGAGGTGTCACGGACCTCACGGGCCTTCTCACCGAAGATGGCGCGCAGCAGGCGCTCCTCCGGGGTCAGCTCGGTCTCACCCTTGGGCGTGACCTTGCCGACGAGGATGTCACCGGCGACGACCTCGGCACCGATACGGATGATGCCGCGCTCGTCGAGGTCGGCGAGGACCTCTTCGGAGACGTTCGGGATGTCCCGGGTGATCTCCTCCGGGCCGAGCTTGGTGTCACGGGCGTCGACCTCGTGCTCCTCGATGTGGATCGAGGAGAGGACGTCGTCCTGCACGAGGCGCTGCGACAGGATGATCGCGTCCTCGTAGTTGTGACCCTCCCACGGCATGAACGCCACGAGCAGGTTCTTGCCCAGGGCCATCTCGCCGTTCTCGGTGGCCGGGCCGTCGGCGAGGACCTGACCGGTGATGATCCGGTCGCCCTCGTTGACGATGACCTTCTGGTTGACCGAGGTGCCCTGGTTGGACCGGGAGAACTTGGCCAGGCGGTACGTGATGTACGTGCCGTCGTCGTTGGTCGTGGTGATGTAGTCCGCGGAGACCTCCTGGACCACACCGTCCTTCTCGGCCTTGACCACGTCGCCGGCGTCGACCGCGGAGCGGTACTCCATGCCGGTGCCGACGAGCGGGGCCTCGCTCTTGATGAGCGGCACGGCCTGACGCATCATGTTCGCGCCCATGAGGGCACGGTTGGCGTCGTCGTGCTCGAGGAACGGGATCATGGCGGTCGCGACCGACACCATCTGGCGCGGCGAGACGTCCATGTAGTCCACGTCGTCACCGGGGACGTAGTCGACCTCGCCGCCACGGCGGCGGACCAGGACGCGGTTCTCGGTGAAGCGCAGGTCGTCGTCGAGCGTGGCGTTGGCCTGCGCGATGACGAACCGGTCCTCTTCGTCGGCCGTCAGGTAGTCGACCTCGTCGGTGACGACACCGTCGGTGACCCGGCGGTACGGCGTCTCCACGAAACCGAACGCGTTGACGCGGCCGTAGGAGGCGAGCGAACCGATCAGACCGATGTTCGGGCCTTCGGGGGTCTCGATCGGGCACATGCGTCCGTAGTGGGACGGGTGCACGTCACGGACCTCGAAGCCGGCCCGCTCACGGGACAGACCACCCGGGCCGAGGGCGTTGAGACGACGCTTGTGCGTCAGACCCGACAGCGGGTTGTTCTGGTCCATGAACTGCGACAGCTGGCTGGTGCCGAAGAACTCCTTGATGGAGGCGACGACCGGCCGGATGTTGATCAGGGTCTGCGGCGTGATCGCCTCGACGTCCTGGGTCGTCATGCGCTCACGCACGACGCGCTCCATACGAGCCAGACCCGTACGGACCTGGTTCTGGATGAGCTCGCCGACGCTGCGGATACGACGGTTGCCGAAGTGGTCGATGTCGTCGGTCTCGACCATGATCGAGCGACCGGACTCGCCGACCGTCTCGGTCTCCCCGGCGTGCAGCTTCACCAGGTACTTGATCGTCGCGATGACGTCCTCGACGGTCAGGACACCCGCGTTGAGCGGGGCCTCGCCACCGAGCTTCTTGTTGACCTTGTAGCGGCCGACCTTGGCCAGGTCGTAGCGCTTGGGGTTGAAGTAGAGGTTCTCGAGCAGCGTCTGCGCGGCCTCGCGCGTGGGCGGCTCGCCCGGACGCAGCTTGCGGTAGATGTCGAGCAGCGCGTCGTCCTGGCCCTGGGTGTGGTCCTTCTCCAGGGTGGCGCGCATGGACTCGTACTCGCCGAACTCCTCGAGGATCTGCTCGGTGGTCCAGCCGAGAGCCTTCAGAAGGACGGTGACGGACTGCTTGCGCTTGCGGTCGATACGCACACCGACCATGTCGCGCTTGTCGATCTCGAGCTCCAGCCAGGCGCCCCGGGACGGGATGACCTTGGCGGAGAAGATGTCCTTGTCGGACGTCTTGTCGATGGAGGAGTCGAAGTAGACACCCGGCGAACGGACCAGCTGCGACACGACGACACGCTCGGTGCCGTTGATGACGAAGGTGCCCTTGTTGGTCATGAGCGGGAAGTCGCCCATGAAGACCGTCTGGGACTTGATCTCGCCGGTCTCGTTGTTGGTGAACTCGGCCGTCACGAAGAGCGGGGCCGCGTACGTGAAGTCGCGGTCCTTGCACTCGTCGATGCTGTTCTTCGGAGGCTCGAAACGGTGGTCGCGGAAGGTCAGCGACATCGACCCGGAGAAGTCCTCGATCGGAGAGATCTCCTCGAAGATCTCCTCCAGACCGGACTTGGTGGGGACGTCCTGACCGGACTCCAGGGCGGCCTCGACGCGACCCTTCCAGGCGTCGTTGCCGAGCAGCCAGTCAAAGCTCTCGGTTTGCAGCGCGAGAAGGTTCGGAACCTCGAGGGGCTCCCTGATCTTTGCAAAGGAGATGCGCAGCGGGGCGGTGCTGGCGGCGTTGTTCGTATTCGCGATCGAGGCGTTGCGCGAGGCGGCCAAGAGGGGGTCCTTCCGAGGGCTCGGACTCACTACGCGCGTACCGGCTCCTCATCCTGCGCACAGAGACAGAAATCCCAGGTGGGGGATTGTCTGGTCGTCCGGCTCAAGTGAGGGCATGCCCCTGGTGACGGGCAGGGAACAGCTAACAGGCAGCGCAAAGGGTCAGTGTAGCCACTTGGCACACTGATGTCCAGTGCGGGTTTCTGGAGACCCTCGTAGTTCTCAACGCCCTCGGTCTGCTAGCCCTCAACGCACGGTGATACTGCCCTCTTCGCCGTCGATCCATGCCTCGGATTCGGATCCTTGTGACGACGCGTCCTGAGAATTGCGCGCTGCGTGCGGTTCGTCAAGGCCCCCCTGCGCGAACTCGGGCGCTGGAGACACGATGAAGATCACCATACCCCCCGGTCAAGCAGGTGCAAGGCAACCGCGGTCACGCTCCCAGGAACGCCGAAGAGCGACCACCCAGATGGATGATCGCTCTTCGGTGCGTGAGCGTTACAGCCCCGGAGGGACTGATTCAGCCTTCGCGTCCGGTCGTCGCCGACCGGGAGGTGTTACTTGACCTCGACGGAGGCGCCGGCGCCCTTGAGGGACTCGGCGGCCTTCTCAGCGGCCTCCTTGGCGACCTTCTCGAGGACGGGCTTCGGAGCGCCGTCGACGAGGTCCTTGGCCTCCTTCAGACCCAGGGAGGTGAGCTCGCGCACGACCTTGATGACCTGGATCTTCTTCTCGCCGGCACCGGTGAGGATGACGTCGAACTCGTCCTGCTCCTCAGCGGCCTCGACGGCGGCCGTCGGGCCGGTCGGGGCAGCGGCGACCGCGGCGGCGGCGGTGACGTCGAACTTCTCCTCGAACGCCTTCACGAACTCGGAGAGCTCGATGAGGGTGAGGTTCTCGAACTGCGCGAGCAGCTCTTCCTGGGACAGCTTCGTCGCCATGGTGGGCGATCCTTCCATTCAATTCGGCAGGTGCCGGATGTACATGTCGGCGGGCGTACGTTCGGCCCGCGTCGACCGCTGCGTCATGCAGCGATCAAAGTGCGAGCCGAGTTACTCGGCACCGCCCTGCTCGGCCAGCTTGACGCGAAGCGCTTCCGCGGTGCGGACGAACTTCGACGGAAGCGCCTGGAAGAGCGAGGCAGCCTGGGACTGCTTGCCCTTCATGGCGCCCGCCAGCTTGGCGAGCAGAACCTCGCGGGACTCGAGGTCCGCAAGCTTCTTGATCTCGTCGGCGGACAGCGCCTTACCGTCAAGGACACCGCCCTTGATGACGAGGTTCGGGTTGTCCTTGGCGAAGTCACGAAGACCCTTCGCCGACGTCACCGGGTCACCAGTGATGAAGGCAACCGCCGTCGGACCGTTGAACAGGTCGTCGAGCGTCGAGATCCCGGCCTCGTTGGCCGCGATCTTGGTCAGCGTGTTCTTCACCACGGCGTACTGGGCGTCTTCACCGAGCGAACGACGCAGCGTCTTGAGCTGCGCCACGGTGAGACCCCGGTACTCGGTCAGCACAGCGGCGTTCGAGCTGCGGAACTGGTCCGCGAGCTCGGCTACCGCGGCAGCCTTGTCGGGCCTTGCCATAGAGCGTCGGCCTCCTTCCGGGTGATGAGGACCGCTCAGAAGGGGCTGGGACAAACGAAACGCCCCGGCGCAGGCGCACGGGGCGTAGCTCGACCGAACGAATTCCGTGGAAGGATTTCGGTCCGGGAGCGTATCCACTGACACCTGCGCGGGTCGTCCGCATTGCAGCGGATCCTTCGGCCACCGCCCCCTCTTGCGAGAGCACGGCAACGACCAGCGGTCTTTGGCTTCTCGAGGAGAGTACGTGAACGGGTCGCCGTCAAGCAAATCCGCCCGTACGGGGCCGGTACGGGCCTCAGTCGCGGGCCTTCTTCAGCTCCTCGGCCATGTCCAGGGTGTCCGAGGCGGCCGGCACCTTCACGGTCACGGGCTTGCCGAAGTCGCGGAACGTGAGGGTGAGGTCGAGCTCCCCGTGCCGTCCGAAGCCCTGTACCCGCAGCTGCCGCGTACGGTCCTCGGCGTCGACCCACAGGTCCATGGTGAGTTCGTCCACGCCCTGCTTCTCGTACTGGGCGAGGCTCTTCTCGGTCCGCTGCCGGACGCTGTTGTCCTCGTCCTTGTAGGAGGCGCGGATGTCGTCGACGGTGGCCGTGCCCGTGTAGTGGGTGGTGCGGACGCCGTCGACGGTCTCCGAGCCGGCCTTCTTCAGGTCCTCGGCCGCGGCGAGGAAGCCACCCTCGTGGGAGGGGTTGTCCCGGACCCGGTCCACCATCGTGCCGGTGTCGACCTTGATCCCGCTGGGGGTGTCGGAGCTGCCCGGCGCTCCGAACTTGATCCAGTGCTTGCCGTTCTCGTCTGCTTCGTCGGTGCCCACGTACAGCACCCCGCCGACCAGCCGGAACTCACCCGTCCCCTGGTCGGGCCCGCTGAGCACGGTGGACTTCAGGCTCATGGCCGGCGGCGCGACGCCGATCGCCGCCTCGGCCGTGATACGGCCCTCCTCCGGCGTCCGGCCGGTCATGCGGTAACGCAGGGACACGGCCTTCTCCGCCTTCTCCGCGGCCCGGGTGACGGCGGCCGCGGCGGCGGAGTCACCCCCGCTCTCCGTGCCGCCCGCCGCCGCACACCCCGCGACGAGCAGCGCGGACAGCCCGAGGACACCCACGGAAGACCTCATCCAACTTCCCCCAGAAGCCGATACAGCGAACACATGGCCGGTTCACAGCAAGACCGTGAAGGTATCCCAGGGGATCGGGAGAGGTCCCGTGATTTACGAGCCGGCGCCCGCCCCCTGCTGCTTCACCAGCTCCGAGAAGTCCGCGGTGTCGCTCGCCGGAGGCACCTCGGCGGAGACCTCTGTTCCGTAGTCGCTGTAGTAGGCGGTCTGGGCGTAGGCGCCCGCCGTGGTCTCGCCCTTCTCGATCTTCTCGATCTTCTTGACCAGCAGATCCCGGTCGTCGACCCAGATGTCGACCGTCTCGGTGGTGACGCCGGCCTGCTCCAGCGTCTTCCTCAGGTCGTCGAGCTGGCTCTGGCTGAGGTTGGAGTTCTTCTCGGCGAGGTCCGCCACCTCGACCGTCCCCGAGTAGTGCGTGGTCCGCTGCCCCCGCACCTTCTCCTCGCCGACCTCCCGCACGTCCCCCGAGGCCAGCAGCAGCTTCACCGACTGGTTCGGGGTGGTGTTCTGCATCTGGTCCTTCAGATACGCGCCGGAGCTGCCGCCGAGGCTCTCCAGGTCGTCGTACGCGTATCTGATCCAGTGCCTGCCGCCGGCCTGCTCCGCGAAGGTGTCGCCCATCCTCGCGTAGTAGGCGTCGGGCAGGTAGCGGGCCTCCATCGACGTGGTGCCCATCTGGCGCATGGTGTCGGCCATGGTGCCGCCGGTGTACGTGATGGTGAGCGTGCCGGTGAGGCCGTCCCCCCAGCCGAGCGCGCCGTCCGCGGTCATCGACATCACGGAGCCCATGGTCGTGGTCGACTCGACCTTCGCGGAGTCGGCGCCGTCGGTGGACTTCTCTGCGGTGAGCAGGGCCGCGACGGGGCTGAGCAGGGGGCTGCCGTCCCCGCCCTTCCCGGAGCCGCCCGAGCCGCCCGAACCGTCGGAGTCACCGGAGCCGCCGGAGCCGCCGCAGGCCGTCACCCCCGTCAGCAGAGCCGCCGCGACGATCGAGAGGCCCGCGCGGCGCAGGTTCGTGCACTTCATTCGTCCCACCCCCATGGATTCCTGTCACTGAACGCTAACGCACAGCACTGACAGTCGTACGAAAAAGATACGTACGGCAAAAGGGACGAGCCCCGCACCTCGAAAGGTTGCGGGGCTCGTCACCGACTGAGGGTGAGCTGTCAGGCTCAGACCGCGGCCGGGTCCTCCTCGACGAGAAGGTTCCGGGTGCGGTTCGGGTCGACCAGGATGCCGGGGCCGATCGTGGTGCTGATCGCGGCCTTCTTGATGTAACGACCCTTGGCGGCGGACGGCTTCAGACGGAGGATCTCCTCCAGGGCCGCGCCGTAGTTCTCCACCAGCTGGGTGTCGTCGAAGGACGACTTGCCGATGATGAAGTGCAGGTTCGAGTGCTTGTCGACGCGGAACTCGATCTTGCCGCCCTTGATCTCCGTGACGGCCTTGGCCACGTCGGGGGTGACCGTGCCGGTCTTCGGGTTCGGCATCAGACCACGCGGACCGAGCACGCGGCCGAGGCGGCCGACCTTGCCCATGAGGTCCGGGGTGGCGACGACGGCGTCGAAGTCCAGACGGCCCTTCGCGACCTCGTCGATCAGTTCGTCGGAGCCGACGATGTCGGCGCCCGCGGCCTCCGCGGCCGCAGCACGGTCACCGGTCGCGAAGACCAGGACCCGGGCGGTCTTGCCGGTGCCGTGCGGCAGGTTCACGGTGCCACGGACCATCTGGTCGGCCTTGCGCGGGTCGACACCCAGGCGGAAGGCGACCTCGACGGTGCCGTCGAACTTGCTCGTGGAGGTCTCCTTGGCGAGACGGACGGCCTCGAGCGGGGCGTAGAGCTTCTCCCGGTCGATCTTGGCGTCCGCAGCGCGGAGGGACTTGCTGCGCTTGCTCACTACTGCTCCTGTGTGTCTTGAGGAGTCGTGGTATGGGCCGAGCAGGCCCTGCCACGGTGCTACGAAGGTGCTACGGGGCTGCTGATCAGCCTTCGACCGTGATGCCCATGGAACGGGCGGTGCCGGCGATGATCTTCGACGCGGCGTCCAGGTCGTTGGCGTTCAGGTCGGGAAGCTTGGTCGTGGCGATCTCGCGGACCTGCGCCTCGGTGATCTTGGCGACCTTGGTCTTGTGCGGCTCGCCAGAGCCCTTCTCGACACCAGCGGCCTTGAGGATCATCTTCGCGGCCGGCGGCGTCTTGGTGATGAAGGTGAAGGAGCGGTCCTCGTAGACCGTGATCTCCACCGGGATCACCCAGCCACGCTGCGACTCGGTCGCGGCGTTGTAGGCCTTGCAGAACTCCATGATGTTGACGCCGTGCTGGCCGAGCGCGGGGCCGACCGGCGGGGCCGGGTTGGCCGCACCAGCGTTGATCTGGAGCTTGATGAGCCCCGTGACCTTCTTCTTCTTGGGAGGCATTGCTCTCTCCGGGTCCTAGTGAGAGTTTTCAGCCGTCCGGTCCGGATGATCCGGATGGAGGCATACCGCACAACGATAACGGGTATCCATGCGCGGCCAAAAACCGAGCAGGTCAGACCGTCCCCCGCAAGCGGGAGGTGCCCCCAGCGAGGGCGTGGTCTGACCTGATCGGAGGCTTGTGCTCCAGAGGAGGATCAGTTCTTCTGGATCTGGTCGAAGCTCAGCTCGACCGGGGTCTCGCGGCCGAAGATCTCGACGAGGCCCTTGACCTTCTTCGAGTCGGCGTTGATCTCGTTGATCGTGGCCTGGAGCGTGGCGAACGGGCCGTCGGTGACGGTGACCGAGTCGCCCACCTCGAAGTCCAGCACCTGGACCTCGACCTTGCGGGACGGAGCCGGCTTGCCCTCGGCCTCGGCGGCCTCACGCGCGGCCTTCTCCTCGGCCTCCGGGGCGAGCATCTTGACGATCTCGTCCAGGGTCAGCGGGTACGGGTCGTACGCGTTGCCCACGAAGCCCGTGACGCCGGGGGTGTTGCGGACGACGCCCCAGGACTCGTTCGTCAGGTCCATGCGCACCAGCACGTAGCCGGGGAGCTTGTTCTGACGGATGGTCTTGCGGTCGCCGTTCTTGATCTGGACGACCTCTTCCTGCGGCACCTCGGCCGCGAAGATGTAGTCCTCGACGTTGAGCGAGACGGCGCGCTGCTCCAGGTTGGTCTTCACGCGGTTCTCGTAGCCGGCGTACGTGTGGATGACGTACCACTCGCCGGGGAGGGTGCGCAGCTCCTCGCGCAGGGCGACAACGGGGTCGACGGGCTCGGCCGGCTCTTCTTCCTCGGCCTCGTCGACGACGTCCTCGGTCTCGACGTCCTCGTCGGCTTCCTCGTCCTCGACGTGGAGTGCGGCTTCCTCCGCGGGTTCGCCCGCTTCGGCCTCGGCAGCCTCGAACTCGTCCACCTCGTCCGCGCCCTCGACGATGTCGAGCTCGTCGTCCACGGACTCTTCCGGCTCGATGGCGTCGTTCAGGTTCTGGTCAGACACGGTGGCTGCTTCTTCCTGGATACATAGGGGTGGAACATGCGAAAGGGGCGCCGGATACCTCGGCGCCCTTCGCTCTAGGCTCAGCCAAAAACGTACTTGGCGGCGTGGCTGAGTCCATAGTCAATCACGGTCACCAGGCCGATCATGATGACGACAAAGACGATCACCACGGTCGTGTAGGTCGTCAGCTGATTCCGCGTGGGCCATACGACCTTGCGGAGCTCTGCGACGATCTGCCGATAGAAGAGCGCGAGACGCTTCAGCGGGCCCTTCTTGGCGCGCTTGCCGCCCTTGCGGGTCTTCTTCTGCGCCTCAGGCACCTCGTCCTGGGCATCAGGCGTGTCGATGGAGCCCACGGCATCCGCCATTCGTCCTCACCTGTTCCCGGGTCGTGGCCGTGCCGCGCCCGGTCTGAGCCGCACGGCGATGCATTGCTGGACGTACATGCGCTGCGCACACATCCTGGTGACGGAGTGTGTAGCAGGGCCGGAGGGACTTGAACCCCCAACCGCTGGTTTTGGAGACCAGTGCTCTACCAATTGAGCTACGACCCTTTGTGTGTTCCCCAACGTACCGCATCCGACCGGGTGCTCGGTGTGCACCTGTTGGGGCGCGGCTGTCGAAGGCCAACGACGTGTGAGTGTACGTGGTCTTGAGCGCCTCGTCGAACGGAAACCGGCCTTGATCGGAATCACTCTGATGTTCAGTCGGCTGACCAGTCCGTGAAACCCGTGTGCCGGGGCGGTTTCCGGTCTGAAACCATGGGTGCCATGAGCGCTGCAACCCCTCCCACCGAGCGCCGGGTCTCCGCCCGCGTCGGCGCGATCTCCGAGTCCGCCACCCTTGCCGTGGACGCCAAGGCCAAGGCCCTGAAGGCCGCCGGACGTCCGGTGATCGGCTTCGGCGCGGGCGAGCCCGACTTCCCGACCCCGGACTATGTCGTCGAGGCGGCCGTCGAGGCCTGCAAGAACCCCAAGTACCACCGCTACACGCCGGCCGGTGGTCTCCCCGAGCTGAAGGCCGCGATCGCCGCGAAGACGCTGCGTGACTCGGGCTACGAGGTGGACGCCTCGCAGATCCTGGTCACCAACGGCGGCAAGCAGGCGATCTACAACGCGTTCGCCGCGATCCTCGACCCGGGCGACGAGGTCATCGTCCCGGCGCCGTACTGGACCACGTACCCCGAGTCCATCCGGCTGGCCGGCGGTGTCCCGGTGGAGGTCGTGGCCGACGAGACGACCGGCTACCGGGTCTCGGTCGAGCAGCTGGAGGCGGCCCGCACGGAGAACACGAAGGTCGTGCTCTTCGTCTCCCCGTCCAACCCGACCGGCGCCGTCTACAACGCCGAGGACGCCGAGGCGATCGGCCGCTGGGCCGTCGAGCACGGCCTGTGGGTGATGACGGACGAGATCTACGAGCACCTCGTCTACGGCGACGCGAAGTTCACCTCGCTGCCGGGGATCCTCCCCGAGCTGCGCGACAAGTGCATCGTGGTCAACGGCGTCGCCAAGACGTACGCGATGACCGGTTGGCGGGTGGGCTGGATCATCGGTCCGAAGGACGTCGTCAAGGCCGCCACGAACCTCCAGTCGCACGCCACCTCGAACGTCTCCAACGTGGCGCAGATCGCCGCGCTGGCCGCCGTCTCCGGTGACCTGTCGGCCGTCGAGAAGATGCGCGAGGCCTTCGACCGGCGCCGCAAGACGATCGTGCGGATGCTGAACGAGATCGACGGCGTCCTGTGCCCGGAGCCCGAGGGCGCGTTCTACGCGTACCCCTCGGTGAAGGCGCTGCTCGGCAAGGAGATCCGCGGCAAGCGTCCGCAGGACTCGGTCGAGCTGGCCGCGCTCATCCTGGAGGAGGCCGAGGTCGCGGTGGTCCCGGGTGAGGCCTTCGGTACGCCGGGCTACCTGCGGCTGTCGTACGCGCTGGGCGACGAGGACCTCGTCGAGGGCGTGAGCCGTATCCAGAAGCTGCTGGCGGAAGCCAGGGACTGAGTTCGGACCACTCACGTGAGCAGTCCGCGGGCCGCCTCCCCCCGGGAGGCGGCCCGTTGCTTTGTGCGAGCAAGACCACGATCGGGGAAAGCGCTACCGGGACGACCGGAAGGTACGGCAGGATCCTGGAATGGAGCGTGTACGTGATGTCTCTGAGCTGCCGAAAGCCCATCTGCACCTGCACTTCACCGGGTCGATGCGGGCCACCACCGTGCTGGAACTGGCCGACAAGTACGGCGTGCACCTGCCGGACGCGCTGAACGAGGCGCTGACCAGCGGGGAACCACCCAAGCTGCGGGCCACGGACGAACGGGGCTGGTTCCGCTTCCAGCGCCTGTACGACGCGGCGCGCAGTTGCGTCCGCGAGCCGGAGGACATCCAGCGGCTGGTGCGGGAGGCCGCGGAGGAGGACCTGAAGGACGGCTCGGGCTGGCTGGAGATCCAGGTGGACCCGACCTCGTACGCGCCCCGGCTGGGCGGGCTGATCCCGGCGCTGGAGATCATCCTGGACGCGGTGGAGACGGCCTCGCGCGACACCGGGCTCGGGATGCGGGTACTGGTCGCGGCGAACCGGATGAAGCACCCGCTGGACGCCCGCACCCTGGCCCGGCTGGCCGTGCGGTACGCGGACCGGGGGGTGGTCGGTTTCGGGCTGTCGAACGACGAACGCCGGGGCATGGCGAGGGACTTCGACCGGGCCTTCGCGATCGCCCGGGAGGGCGGGCTGCTGTCCGCCCCGCACGGCGGCGAGTTGACCGGCCCCTCGTCCGTCCGCGACTGCCTGGACGACCTGGACGCGAACCGGCTGGGGCACGGGGTGCGGGCGGCCGAGGATCCACGGCTGCTGAAGAGGCTCGCCGACCGGGGCGTGACCTGCGAGGTGTGCCCGGCGTCGAACGTGGCGCTGGGCGTGTACGAGAAGCCGGAGGACGTTCCGCTGCGGACGCTCTTCGAGGCCGGGGTGCCGATGGCCCTGGGCGCCGACGACCCGCTGCTGTTCGGCTCACGCCTGGCGGCCCAGTACGACATCGCCCGCCGCCACCACGCCTTCACGGACGAGGAGTTGGCGGAACTGGCCCGCCAGTCGGTACGGGCCTCGGCGGCGCCGGAGGACATCCGGGCGAAGCTGCTGGCGGGCGTGGACGACTGGCTGGCGTAGCGCGGCGAGCGCGGGGCGCGGGCCGGCTCGGACGCGCCCTAGAGCCCGGCGCCCACCATCACCGGCTCGTTGACCAGCGTGACCCCGAACGCCTCGCGTACCCCGGCCACGACCTCGCGGGCCAGCGCCAGCAGGTCCTCCGTGGTGGCCGCGCCGCGGTTGGTGAGGGCGAGGGTGTGCTTGGTGGAGATCCGGGCGGGCCCGCTGCCGTACCCCTTGGTGAAGCCCGCCTTGTCGATCAGCCAGGCCGCGGAGGTCTTGGTGTGCCCCGCCCCCGCCGGGTAGGCGGGCGGCTCGGTGCCGTCGCCCAGCCGCTCCTTCACGCGCGCGTGGAACGCGGCGAAGTCGGCGTCCGTGAGGATCGGGTTGGTGAAGAAGGAGCCGGCCGACCAGGTGTCATGGTCCTCCGGGTCGAGGACCATGCCCTTCCCGGCACGCAGCTTCAGCACGGTCTCGCGGGCCTCGGCGAGCGGCACCCGGTCCCCGGGCTCGACGCCCAGCGCGCGTGCCGTCTCGGCGTACTTCAGGGGCGCCGACAGCCCGTCCGCGTCCTCGAGGGCGAACCGGACGCGCAGGACGACATAGCGCTCGGGGTCGGCCTTGAAGCGGCTGTGCCGGTAGGAGAAGGCGCACTCCTCGTTGGTGAGCGTGACCGTCTCGCCCGCACGGCGGTCGTAGGCGATCACCTCGGTGATCGTCGTGGAGACCTCCTGGCCGTACGCCCCGACGTTCTGGATCGGGGTGGCGCCCGCCGAGCCGGGGATGCCGGCCAGGCACTCGACGCCGGCCAGCCCGGCCTCCACGGTACAGGCGACCGCGTCGGTCCAGATCTCGCCCGCGGCCAGCTCCAGTCGTGTCCCGGCGAGTTCGCAGCCGCGCGTGGCGATGCGCAGGGCGGTGCCCTCGAAGCCCTTGTCGCCGATGACGAGGTTCGAGCCGCCGCCGACGATCAGCAGCGGCGTGCCGTCGGCGTCGGCCTCGCGTACGGCTGTGATCACCTCGGCGTCGGTCGTCGCGGTCACCAGCCTGGTGGCGGGACCGCCCAGCCGGAAGGTGGTCAGCGGGGCGAGCGGGGCATCGTGGAGTTCCTGCACGCGCCCCAGCCTACGAGACACCACCGACAGCCCCGCCCGCCCGGCCCTCGACAGCCCGCTCCAGCCGCCCCTCGCCGTTCACGGCACGCGCGCGTACGGCCCCGCCGAGGTGGACGGGGCCGTACGCGCGCGTGCCGGACGTATCCGGGCACTTCGTGTGCCGTGCGTCTCAGCGGGCGGCGGGTTCCGGAACGGGCGCCGCCTCGGAGTCCGCGTCAGGACCCTTCTCAGGACCCGCCTCGGAGTCCGTCGCGAGGTCCGTCGCGAGGCCCGTTCGCCGCCGGGCCGGTATCAGCAGGGTGGCGAACCCGGCGAGGGCCACCACCGCCGCGCCCGTGACCAGGGCGGGCCGCAGCCCGTCGACGAAGGTCTGGCCGGACTCGTAGCCGCCCTGCGCCGCGAAGATCGACGACATGATCGCGATACCGAGGGCCCCGCCGACCTCCCGCAGCGCGTTGTTGGCGCCGGAGGCGATCCCCTGCTCCTGCGGGCGGACGCTGGACATCACCAGGTTGGAGGCCGGGGCGAAGAACAGCGCCATGCCGATGCCGCTGACTATCAGGCCGGGCAGCTGGACGGCGTAGGAGGCGTCGACGGTCGCCACGGCGGCCATCCAGCCGAGACCGGCGGCCTGGAGGAAGAGTCCGGTGGCGACGACCGGCCGGCCTCCGACGCGGTCGGAGAGGATGCCGGCGATCGGCGCGACGAGCATCGGCATACCGGTCCACGGCAGCATCCTGAGGCCCGCCTCGGTGGGCGAGTAGCCGAGGACACCCTGCATGTACTGGCTGAGCAGGAAGATCGAGCCGAACATCCCGAGGAACATCAGCAGGCTCGCGGCGTTGATCCCGGCGAAGGCGCGGGACCGGAAGAGGCGCATCGGCAGCATGGGGTTCTTGGCCCGCAGCCCGTGCAGGACGAACCCGACGAGCAGGACGGCGCCCGCGAACAGGCCGGTCAGCACGAGCGGGCTGGTCCAGCCGTCGGCCGGCCCGCGTACCAGGCCGTAGACGAGCCCGAAGAGGCCGCCGCTGGCGAGCAGGGTGCCGGGGAAGTCGAGCGGGGCGCCGGTGCCGTAGGACTCGGCGAGGCGCAGCCGGGCGAGCGGCAGCAGGGCGAGGCCCAGCGGCACGTTCAGCCAGAAGATCCAGTGCCAGGACACGTGTTCGGTGAGGCTGCCGCCGATGAGCGGCCCGGAGGCGACCGCGAGTCCGTTGACCGCGCCCCAGATGCCGTAGGCCATTCCGCGCTTGGCGGCGGGCACGGCGGCCGTGAGGAGGGTGAGCGTCAGCGGCATCATGACGGCCGCGCCGACACCCTGGACCGCGCGGGCGGCGATGAGGGAGCCGATACCGGGGGCCATGGCCGCGGCGGCGGAGGCGGCGGTGAAGACGGTGAGCCCGGCGAGGAACATCCGGCGGCGGCCGAACCGGTCGCCGAGCGCCGCACCGAACATCAGCAGCACGGCGAAGGTGAGCGTGTAGGCGCTCACGGTCCATTCGAGGTCGCCCAGCCCGCCGCCGAGATCCTCGCGGATGGACGGCAGGGCGGTGGTGACGACGAGGTTGTCGAGGGCCGCCATGAACCCGGCGACGCTGGTGATGACGAGGGCCCAGACTGCTCCCCCGCGACGTGCGGTCTGTTCTGACATCGCTCCCCCAGCGGGTGGTCTTCGGTTAGTAATTGATGACTAACTTTCGCGCCCATGAAAGGGCGCCCTTCGATGGCGACGGCGAACCCGCCGCCCGCGCTATTTCTCCAGCCGGCCCTTGATCCGAGCCGAGGGATACATCCCTTCCCAGACCCGGTCTCCGGGCGCGAACCCCATGGCCACCAGGCAGTTGACGAGCATGCCGTACGCCATGAAGGTCGTCGTCTCGTTCACGTCGGCACCCAGGGGCACATGGACGGTGTCCCAGAGCCGCATCCACCCGGCGCGCACGGCCTCCCCGAAGCCGTGGTCGCCCTCCGCCTCCGCGGCGGCCACCGCGACATACGTCTGCATCTGCATCATCAGCCGTTCGGGCTGCTCCGCGAGGACCCTGGTGTACGCGTTCGCCATGGCATGCAGGGCTTCTTCGCCCTCCAGCCCCCTGGCGGCCTCCGCGAACGTGCGGACGGTGTCGTCCATGCAGCGCTCGGAGGCCGCGAGGAAGATCGCCTTCTTGCCCGCGAAGAGCCGGAAGAGATACGGCTGCGAGACACCCACCCGTCTGGCGATCGCCTCGGTGGAGGTGCCGTGATAGCCACCCCGGGCGAACTCGCTCGTCGCCGCGCGGATGACGCTCTCGCGCCTCTCGTCTGCGCTCATCCTGACCATGCGACCAAGTTAGTGCTCAATCACTAACTACGTCAAGGCCCGGCAACGCGTAAGGGGCGCCTCTCCCTGGAGGGCGCCCCTTACCTCGCGTGTGCCGCCTCGGATCAGGCCAGCCGTACGACCGCCCGGGACATCCCGAGAACCTTCAGCCCGCCGCTGGTCACGGTCAGGTCGACCCGCACGGTGTTGTCGTCGAGCTTGGCGCCCACCTTGCCGGTGACCTCGATCACGGCACCCTGGTCGTCGTTCGGGACGACGACGGGCTTCGTGAAGCGGACGCCGTAGTCGACGACCGCGCCCGGGTCGCCGATCCAGTCGGTGACGACGCGGACCGCCTCGGCCATGGTGAACATGCCGTGCGCGATGACGTCCGGCAGGCCCACCTCCTTGGCGAACTTCTCGTTCCAGTGGATGGGGTTGAAGTCCCCGGAGGCACCCGCGTACCGCACCAGCGTGGCGCGGTTCACCGGGAAGGACCGGGCCGGCAGTTCGGTGCCGACCTCGACGTCGCCGTAAGCGATCTTCGCCGTCATCGATTCCTCACGCCTTCCCGTCCGTGGCGTCCACGGATTCCGCCGGCTCCGCCGCGCGGGCGACGAGCTTGGTCCAGGCGGTCACGACGTGCTCGCCGCTCTCGTCGTGGACCTCGCCCCGGATGTCCAGGATGTCGTTGCCGGCCATGGACTTGACCGCCTCGATGGTCGAGGTGACCGTGAGCCGGTCACCGGCGCGCACCGGGCGCCGGTAGGCGAACTTCTGGTCGCCGTGCACCACCCGGCTGTAGTCGAGGCCCAGCCGAGGGTCCTGGACGACCTGTCCCGCCGCCTTGAAGGTGATCGAGAACACGAAGGTCGGCGGCGCGATCACATCGGCGTACCCGAGCGCTTTGGCGGCCTCCGGGTCGGTGTACGCCGGGTTGGCGTCGCCCACGGCCTCGGCGAACTCGCGGATCTTCTCCCGACCGACCTCGTAGGGGTCGGTGGGCGGGTAGGTCCGCCCGACGAAGGACTGGTCGAGCGCCATGGCCTCGGCACCTCCTGGTTGCTCTGCTGCTCCGCTGCTCTGTTGCTTGGTGCTGTACCGCCCAGCGTCGCTCTACTGACCGGTACGGGTCGCTCAACGACACGAGGCCGCCCCCGATCACTCGGGGACGGCCTCGCATACGAGCCTGATTTATCGCGTTTCGCGGTGCGCGGTGTGCGCATTGCAACGCGGGCAGTGCTTCTTCATCTCCAGTCGGTCCGGGTTGTTACGCCGGTTCTTCTTGGTGATGTAGTTCCGCTCCTTGCACTCCACGCAGGCCAGCGTGATCTTCGGGCGGACGTCGGTGGCAGCCACAGGAGTGCTCCTTGACGAACGGATGGGACATATAACGCATGAAAGAGTAGCCGATCGAAGGACCGACCCCACAATCGGCTACTGTCAGTAGCGGTGACCGGACTTGAACCGGTGACACAGCGATTATGAGCCGCTTGCTCTACCGACTGAGCTACACCGCTTTGATGGGATCAGGTCCCGCCTTGCGACGGGAACCTCACCCACCAGAGCCCCAATACGGAATCGAACCGTAGACCTTCTCCTTACCATGGAGACGCTCTACCGACTGAGCTATTGGGGCGAGCGATGAAGACATTACACGGTCCGCAGCCGTTCACCCAAATCCGTTTCGCGAGGCCCTCCGGGACCGACTGCAGGGCCGATTTCCCAAGGTCTCAGCGGCCTCCCGGGCCCCTCCCGCACGCCGGACCACACCGGTACGACTATTGCGCTCCTCCCCGCCGGCGCCGAAACGCCGTCCTAGGCTCGACTCACTCTGCGTGATCTTGCGTCCCCGCGACCGCGCGTCACCCGCGTCCCCGCGCAGTCCCGAGCCGAGCCCCTGGAGCGCGATGCCCGACAGCCAGCCGCAGCCGCCCCCTTGGCCGTCGTCCTCGTCCGGCGCCGCGGGAGGTTCGCCGGACCCGGCCGCCCTCCTGCTGAGCGGGGCGCGTCTGACGGACGGCCGGACCGTGGACGTACGGCTGGGCCGCGGGCGTATCGAGGCGGTCGGCACGGCGGGCAGCCTGACGACCGGCCCCGCCCGTGGCGGCACGCGCGTGGACCTCGGCGGCTACCCCCTGCCCCCCCCCCCCGCCGAGCCGCACGCGCACGCCGACACCGCGCTCACGGCCGATGCGGACGGCCCGGTCTCGTACGCCCCGGAGGACGTCCAGCGCCGTGCCACGGAGGCCGCGTTGCTGCAACTGGGCCACGGCGCGACGGCGCTGCGCGCCCATGTGCACGTGGGCGACGTCCAGGGCCTCGGCGCGCTGGCCGCCGTACTGCAGGCCCGGCGTTCGCTGCGCGGGCTCGCCGAACTGACGGCGGTGGCGATGCCGCGGGTACTGACCGGGGCGGCCGGGGCGGACGGGCTCGCGATGCTGCGGGACGCGGTGAAGATGGGCGCCTCCGTGGTGGGTGGCTGCCCGGACCTGGACCCCGATCCGACGGGCTACGTGGAGACCGTCCTGGAGGTCGCCTCCGAGCACGGCTGCCCCGTCGACCTGCACACCGACGCCGCCGACCCGGCCCGCCTCGCCCGCCTCGCCGCGATGGCCGGCGGTCTGCGCCCCGGCGTCACCCTGAGCCCCTGCGGCGGCCTCGACGACCTCCCCGCCGATACGGCCACCCGCACCGCCGACCAACTCGCCGCCGCCGGCGTGACGGTGGTCTGCCTCCCCCAGGGCGGCTGCGGCACCGTCGACCACCGGGACGCGGCGCCCGTACGGCTGTTGCGCGCGGCCGGCGTCCGGATCGCGGCGGGCAGCGGGGCGTTGCGGGACGTCTCCAACCCGGTCGGCCGCGGCGACCCCCTGGAGGCGGCCTACCTGCTCGCCTCCCGTCACGGCCTGCGCGCCGAGGACGCGTACGACGCCGTGAGCACGTCCGCGCGAGCCGCGCTGGGCCTCCCCGAGGTCCGCGTGGAGGCGGGCTTCCCGGCCGATCTCCTGGCCGTCCGCGGCGACCGACTGGCGGGCGCCCTGTCCCTGGCGTACAGCAGGATCGTGATCCACCAGGGCCGCGTGGTGGCCCGCACGAGCGCCGTCCGCGAGTACCGCAGCTCGACAGCCGCCCCCGAGTGGGGCCTGCCGAGACAGGGACGGGGACAGCTGTCGTAGGACGGCGGGAGCGGGCCGGGCAGTTGAGCCCGGACCGGGTGAGGTCATGCGGCGGATGCGGGTGTCCGGGCGTACGGTCGGAAGCATGCGCATTGTCATCGCTGGTGGTCATGGTCAGATCGCGCTGCGGCTGGAGCGTCTGCTCGCCGCGCGCGGGGACGAGGTCGCGGGGATCATCCGCAAGGCGGAACAGGGCGACGACCTCCGGGCGGCCGGCGCCGAACCGGTCGTCCTGGACCTGGAGTCGGCGTCCGTCGAAGCGGTCGCGGAGCGGCTGCGGGGCGCGGACGCGGCGGTGTTCGCGGCGGGTGCCGGCCCGGGCAGCGGAGTGGGCCGCAAGGACACCGTGGACAAGGGCGCAGCGGTCCTGTTCGCGGACGCGGCGGTCCGGGCGGGCGTACGGCGCTTCGTGGTCGTGTCGTCCATGGGCGCGGACCCCGATCACCAGGGTGACGAGGTCTTCGACGTCTACCTGCGCGCCAAGGGCGAAGCGGACGCGCACGTGCAGGGCCTGGACTCCCTCGACTGGACGATCCTGCGCCCCGGGGCGCTCACGGACGACGCCGGCACCGGCCTGGTCCGCCTGGAGGCCCGCACGGGCCGCGGCTCCGTCCCCCGCGACGACGTGGCCACCGTGCTGGCCGAACTGCTGGACACCCCGGCGACGTCCGGCCTCACCTTGGAACTCATCAGCGGCTCGACGCCGGTACCGGTGGCGGTCAGGGCGGTGGCGGGCAACTGAGGAACGCCGTGCGCCGGTAGACCCCCTGGAACGCCGGAGCGCCAGGACGCCAGGACGTCAGGACGTCAGAAGAGGGGCAGCTGTCCCGGAAACTCCGGGACCACATACCCGTCCAACGACGGCTGGGCCGCGCCCAGTTGTGCCGTACTGCGCGAGCCGGGGCAGGAGACGAGGTCCCCGGTCCCGCGCGCCCCCGGCGGGTCGTGCCGCGCGAACCGTCCGGCGACGACGGCGATCTCGCGACGGCAAGCGGGGCAGGTTCTACGACGACTGGACGCGCTGGACATGTCGTCAGTCTGCCCCAGTGGGCCACGCGGGTACCCCACGGCGGGACGCGCCCCGCTCGCCGCGCGGAACTGCGATCACCTCCCTAGCATCCGTACACGTGGCACATACCTTCGAGGAACTCGTGGAGAAGCAACGCGCGGCCGACGAGGCACACGCGAGGGTCGAAGCGCTGCGGGACACGTACGGCGCACCCACGGCCACCCCCTGGCCGGAGATCCAGACCGACACCTACGAAACCGCCTGGCGCGCCTGGCGCGACCTCGCCCGGGACGTACAGGCCGCGGTGACCGAACACGCCAAGGACGAGAACAGACCACGCAACGACGTCGAGGCAGAGGTGAAGAGAGCGGCGAAGACACCCTCGCCGGGGGGCTCCGAACCCCCGGAAGACCCCGCCGAAGGGAAGTGAAGCGGGTCGCCGCCGCACAGGCGTCTCCATGTCCCCCTGCCCCCTGTTCCTCTGTCCCCCGCACGCGAGGAACCCCTCCGCGCTGCCTCTGCGCAGTTCGGAGGGGTTCCTCGGTCAGCACGGCGGCACCAGGGGTCGAACGGCCCCTGTCGGTGGCGTCGGCTGTCGGACGGTGACGCGGCTCAGCAGGTGCCGGCGCGCACGGACTGCCACGGCATGCCGCACGGGTTCAGTGACGGGCCCGCCGGCTGGACGAACCGGTAGAGCGTGTGGTTCTCGCAGACCTGGACCTGTCGGAGATCCAGGCAGGCGTCGTTGTTGAAGGTGAGGGCCTGGGCCGAGCCGGACCCGATGAAGACGGCGACGCCGGCGACGCCGGTCGCGAGGGCAAGACCGATCTTGCGCACTGTTCCCCCAAGGATTGGTAGGCGCATCGAAAGAGAGCACCACCATCGTGCTGACGTGCCAGGTGGGTGCACAGGTCACGAACCGTTCACGTGTGACCGGTCGGGCTCCGGAACAACGGCGATCGCGCACTCCGCCACTTCGAATCGGCGTCGGCCGAGCGTCCATATGATCTTCGCCACGCCGCCCTGCCCGCCTGGCACAGTTCCGGAGCGGGACCTCGGCTCATTGCGGAAATCCCGTCCACGCCCCGTCCGCACACAGCGGGACCGGACGTTCGCATGCGAGACAGCGGGGGGACAGTGCGCCACTCGCCCGCGGAACATGACCAAGGGCCCGTTGCCTGCTGTGTAAGCAGGCAACGGGCCCTTCGTTCTCAGCGTGGCGGCGCCAGGATTCGAACCTGGGAAGGCTGAGCCGGCAGATTTACAGTCTGCTCCCTTTGGCCGCTCGGGCACACCGCCGGGTTTGCCGCCTGTTCGAACCGCTTTTCGGCGGTGCTCCCTGGCAACGACGTAAACGATACCCGATGCCCAGGGGTGCTTCGCCACTTGATTCCTCACCGCCCGGAGCGGGTGGGATGACTAGGCTTGTGCGGATGCGGCCCGGGATCACGCCGGGTTCGGCGGTCGCCCCCACGTACGCCGATACGCACCCGACACGCACCCCGATACAAGGAGCCACAGGACATGGCCGACTCCAGTTTCGACATCGTCTCGAAGGTCGAGCGGCAGGAGGTCGACAACGCCCTCAACCAGGCCGGCAAGGAAATCTCGCAGCGCTACGACTTCAAAGGCGTCGGCGCCTCGATCTCGTGGTCCGGTGACAAGATCCTGATGGAGGCGAACTCCGAGGACCGGGTCAACGCCGTCCTCGACGTCTTCCAGTCCAAGCTGATCAAGCGCGGGATCTCCCTCAAGGCGCTGGAGGCGGGCGAGCCCCAGCTCTCCGGCAAGGAGTACAAGCTCTTCGCGGAGATCAAGGAGGGCATCTCCCAGGACAACGCGAAGAAGGTCGCGAAGCTCATCCGCGACGAGGGCCCCAAGGGCGTGAAGGCCCAGGTGCAGGGCGAGGAACTGCGGGTCAGCTCCAAGAGCCGCGACGACCTCCAGACCGTCATCACCCTGCTCAAGGGCCAGGACTTCGACTTCGCTCTGCAGTTCGTGAACTACCGGTAGTCGACCGGACGGACGCGAGCCGGCCAGCTACGAGCAAGGGTGGGCGCCCGTGAGGTGCCCACCCTTCTCGTTCGGTCCGCCGCGAAGGCGCTCAGTCGCGTGAGTTGCCGAACAGCAGGCGATAGACGATCAGCAGCACCAGCGAACCGCCGATCGCCGCGGCCCAGGTCGCGCCGTCGTAGAAGTCCTTGGTGATGGGGTGGTCCAGCCAGCGGGCCGATATCCAGCCGCCGATGAACGCGCCCGCGACGCCGATGAGGGTCGTGCCGATGAAGCCGCCCGGGTCGCGGCCCGGCAGCAGGACCTTGGCGATTACTCCGGCCAACAACCCCAGGATGATCCAGCTGATGATGCTCATGTCCTGAACCTGCCCTTCCGTGCTGTGCCCGCGCTGTCCGGACACTGTGATGTCGCTCGCTCCGGACGGGCTGTGCTCGTTTCCGTCGCGCCCCGCGTCCTGCGTCGCACGCGGGTTCGGGTCGTGTCGATGAGGACGACGTCACCACGGCACACGGTGGTTCCGCCGATCAGTAGGGTGCGGCCCATGACACAGTCCGGATCGCGCGCCGAACTGCGGCGGACACTCGGCCTCGGCGACGCCGTGGTCATCGGGCTCGGCTCGATGATCGGTGCCGGCGTCTTCGCGGCGCTCGCTCCCGCCGCGCAGGCCGCGGGCTCCGGACTGCTGCTCGGACTCGCGCTCGCCGCACTGGTCGCCTACTGCAACGCCATGTCGTCGGCGCGACTCGCCGCGCTGTATCCGGCCTCGGGCGGCACGTACGTGTACGGGCGCGAGCGGCTCGGCTCGTTCTGGGGGTATCTGGCGGGCTGGTCGTTCGTGGTCGGGAAGACGGCCTCCTGTGCGGCGATGGCTCTGACGGTCGGTGCGTACGTCTGGCCGGCGCAGGCGCACGCCGTGGCGGTCGCGGCCGTGGTGGCGCTGACCGCGGTGAACTACGGCGGCGTCCAGAAGTCGGCCTGGCTGACGCGGGCGATCGTGGCGGTGGTCCTGGCGGTCCTCGCTTCCGTGGTGGTCGTGTGCCTGGGGTCCGGCGCGTCCGACGACGGGCGGCTGGCCGTCGGGGTCTCCGGGGGTGTCGGCGGGGTGCTGACGGCCGCCGGTCTGCTGTTCTTCGCCTTCGCCGGGTACGCCCGCATCGCGACCCTGGGCGAGGAGGTGCGTGACCCGGCCCGCACCATCCCGCGCGCGATCCCCCTGGCCCTGGGCATCGCTCTGGTCGTGTACGCGTGTGTGACGGTCGCTGTCCTCTCCGTGCTGGGGCCGGACGATCTCGGACGGGCGGGGGCGCCGTTGGCCGACGCGGTGCGGGCGGCGGGGGTGCCCGGGCTGGCGCCGGTGGTACGGATCGGGGCAGCGGTGGCGGCGCTGGGCTCGCTCCTCGCCCTCATTCTGGGCGTCTCGCGCACGACGCTGGCCATGGCCCGGGACCGGCATCTGCCCGGCGCCCTGGCCGCCGTCCACCCGCGCTTCCAGGTACCGCACCGGGCCGAGCTCGTAGTGGGCGCGGTGGTCGCGGTCCTGGCCGCCACAGTGGATGTCCGGGGCGCGATCGGGTTCTCCTCCTTCGGTGTGCTGACGTACTACGCGGTGGCCAACGCGTCGGCCTGGACGCTAGATCCGGCCCCGGCGCAGCGGATGCTGCCCGCGGTGGGGCTCCTGGGCTGTGTGGTGCTCGCGTTCGCGCTGCCGAGGACCTCGGTGGTCGTGGGGGCGGGAGTACTGGCGGTGGGCGTGCTCGCTTACGGGGTACGGCGGCGCTGGGCGGGCGCGCGGTAGCCGGACGACAGCGACGGCGGGCCGCGGCGGCGGGCGCCGGACGGCGAGCCGCGGACTGCGGACTGCGGACTGCGGCGGGCGGGTGCCCGGGCAATGGGTGCGCGGGCAACGGGTGCGCGACAGCAGGCTGCGGCAGCAGCCGTTACGGCTTCGTCGCCCCGTTCGCCGCCGTGCGTATGCGGAACTCGGTCCAGGGGGTCGGTTCCAGGTCGTCGTTCAGGCTGTCGTACCAGCCCGTGCCGTCGAGCCAGGCCTGCAGCCAGGCTGTGAGGCTGGGGGCGTCGACGAACCAGGCGTTGTCGGGGTCGCCGGGGTTCGGTTCGAAGAGCAGGACCGTCGCCTGGGGGGAGCGGCAGTCCACGCACGCGTACATCGCGCAGCCCCAGTGGGATATCGGCAGGACGCCCTCGGGCCAGGGCCAGTCGGGGTCTTCGCGGCCGCTTGCGCGGTTGGCGAGGTACTGGGCGACGGCGGCGGGTTCACCGGCCGGAGAGCTGTCGAGCAGGGGCAGCAGGCCGTACTCCGGGCCGAATCCGCCGTCCCCTATACGCAGGTAGAGGTCGGCGAGCAGCGGCGGCAGGCGGAAGCCGAGTGCGGTCTCGGCACGGGCCACGGTGGCCGCGTCCACGGGGCTGGGGAGCGACGGCCAACCCCAGGGGCGGTTGGTGGCCGCCTTGGCCGCCACCCTTGCCCACAACTGCTCGTTCTCGGTCATGCGTTCATGATGCAGGCCGCCACTGACAGCCGGGCCGGCCTGTGGACAACCCACCGCCTGTGGACAACCGGCGAGCGGCGGGCCGCCGTCGAGCAGCCGACCGCCCGGCTGCTGACGGGCCGTGGACCACGAGCCGACCGGGCTCGGACCGTCAGCGCGAGGCGAACGGCTGGTCCGAGGGCACGATTTCGCGGCCCAGCGGGAACAGCGAGACCGGGATCAGCTTGAAGTTCGCGATGCCGAACGGGATGCCGATGATGGTCAGGCAGAGCAGCAGTCCGGTGACGATGTGCCCGATCGCCAGCCACCAGCCGGCGAGCACCAGCCAGAGCACGTTGCCGACGCAGGAGGGCGCGCCCGCGTCACGGCGCTCGATCGTCGTGTAGCCGAAGGGCCAGAGGGCGTAGACACCGATCCGGAAAGCGGCGATGCCGAAGGGAATGCCGATGATCGTGATGCAGAGCAGCACTCCCGCGGCCAGGTAGGCGAGGAACAGCCAGAATCCGCTCAGGATCAGCCAGATGACGTTCAGGATGGTCTTCACTGGTGGCGACCTGCCATTTTCTCGAGCCGGGCGATACGGTCCGCCATCGGCGGATGCGTCGAGAACATCTTGGAGAGTCCCTGGCCCGGGCGGAAGGGATTCGCGATCATCATGTGGCTCGCGGTCTCGATGCGGGGCTCCGGGGGCAGTGGGAGCTGCTTGGTGCCCGTCTCCAGTTTGCGCAGCGCGCTCGCGAGGGCCAGCGGGTCGCCGGTGAGCTGCGCGCCCGAGGCGTCCGCCTCGTACTCACGGGAGCGGCTGATGGCGAGTTGGATGACGCTGGCGGCGAGCGGGCCGAGAATCATGATCAGGAGCATGCCGAGGATGCCGGGACCGTCGTCGTCGTCCGAGCGGCCGATCGGGATCAGCCAGGCGAAGTTGACCAGGAACATGATCACGGAGGCGAGCGCTCCGGCGACCGAGGAGATGAGGATGTCCCGGTTGTAGACGTGGCTGAGCTCGTGGCCGATGACACCGCGCAGTTCGCGCTCGTCGAGGATGCGCAGGATGCCGTCCGTGCAGCACACGGCGGCGTTGCGCGGGTTGCGGCCGGTGGCGAAGGCGTTGGGCGCCTCGGTCGGGGAGATGTACAGGCGGGGCATGGGCTGACGGGCCTGGGTGGAGAGCTCGCGGACCATCCGGTACAGGGCGGGAGCCTCGAACTCGCTCACCGGGCGGGCCCGCATCGCGCGTAGCGCCAGCTTGTCGCTGTTCCAGTACGCGTACGCGTTGGTGCCGAGTGCGATCAGGACCGCGATGACCAGCCCCATGCGGCCGAAGAAGCTGCCGATGACGATGATGAGTGCGGACAGTCCCCCGAGGAGTACTGCGGTCCTGAGCCCGTTGTGCCGGCGGTGCACGGTACGCCCTCCAAGTCGTGCAGCAGGGGAACCCTTTGCTTGCGAATCTTGCTCTTGTCCGGTGGCACTGTGCCGTGGTGTCACATCCAGTGCACCTTCCCGTACTGGTCAACGCCAGGCGGGATGCACTAGTTCCCTTGTGCTTGCGGGCATGGGTGTGGGCCGTCCGGGTGAGGACGGGGGCGTGCGCGCGCGTGCGGGCTCAGAAGAGGCCGGTGTCGGTGAAGCGCAGGACCAGCTGGGGTGCTCCGGAGAGGGCGATGCCGAGGGCCGCTGTGAGGGTGATCGCGGCGGTGAGCGGGGCGGGGACGCGGTGCTTCTCGGGCTCGCCTTCGGGGGCGCGGAAGAGCAGCGCCGTCCACTGGAGGTAGTAGTACAGGGCGATCACCACGTTGACGGCCATGACGACCGCGAGCCAGCCGAGGCCCGCGTCGACGGCTGCCGAGAACACGGTGACCTTCGCGAAGAGGCCGATGATGCCGGGTGGCAGTCCGGCGAGGCAGAGCAGGAAGAAGGCCAGGAGCAGGGCCGCCGCCGGGTGCTTGGCGTAGAGGCCCCGGTAGTCCGTGATCCGGTTCGTCGCGCTGGTACGGCCCACCAGGGCGGCCACCGCGAAGGCGCCCAGGTTCACCGCGGCGTACATGAGGGCGTAGGCGACGGTGGAGCCGATGGCGTGCTCGGCGTCGTCGGAGTACGCGGCGGCGGCGATCGGTACGAGGAGGTAGCCGGCCTGGCCCACGGAGGACCAGGCGAGCAGGCGTACGGCGCTGTACGCGCGCGTGGCTTGCTGACGGAGGGCGCCGACGTTGCCGACGGTCATGGTGAGGGCGGCCAGTACGGCCAGTGCGGGGCCCCAGACGTCGGCGTACGAGGGGAAGCCGATGACGGTGACGAGGATGAGGCCGGAGAAGCCGACCGCCTTGCCGACGACCGACAGGTAGGCGGCGATGGGCAGCGGGGCTCCGACGTAGGTGTCGGGGACCCAGAAGTGGAAGGGGACGGCGGCCGTCTTGAAGGCGAAGCCGATCAGGGTGAGGACCACGCCGGTCTGGGCCAGGGTGTCCAGTCGGCCGTCGACGTGCTGGATGCGGTCGGCGACCTGGGTGAGGTAGAGGGTTCCGGTCGTCGCGTACACGAAGCTGATGCCCAGGAGGCTGACGGTGGTCGCGGTGACGGACGACAGGAAGAACTTCAGGGCCGCCTCGGAGGACCGGCGGTCGCCGTGCCGGATGCCGACCAGGGCGAAGGCGGGCAGGGAGGCGACCTCCAGGGCGACGATGAGGGTGGCGAGGTCGCGGGAGGCGGGCAGCAGGGCGGCTCCCGCGGCGGAGGACAGCAGCAGGAACCAGAACTCGCCTTCGGGAAGTCGCCCGCGCGCGTCCTTCAGGGCGGTGACCGACAGCAGGGCCGCCAGCAGCGCTCCCCCGAGCACCAGGAACTGGATGACGAGGGTGAAGCGGTCTGCCGTGTAGCTGCACACGCGTGTGTCGCCGGTCAGGCAGAAGGTGGAGCGGTCGCCGTCCAGGAGGGGCAGGAGGAGGGCCGTGGCGGCGGCGAGTCCCGCTACCGACAGCCAGCCGAGGAGCGGTTTGCGGGCGTCGCCGACGAAAAGGTCGGCGACGAGGACGACGAGGGCCACGACCGCCGCGAGGGCGGGCGGCGCGATGGCCAGCCAGTCGACGGACTGGACCACCGACTCGGCCAGGGGCTGGAACACGGGCTGGGCCAGGGCGCTCATCGGGTGCCTCCTGCGAGGAGCTGTTGCACGGCCGGGTCGGTCAGCCCGAGGAGGGCCTTCGGCCACAGGCCGGCGACGACGGTGAGGGCGACGAGCGGGGCCCAGGCCGCGAACTCGTAGGTCTGCACGTCGGCGAGGCGCGGAGCGTCCTGCGGGACGACGCCCATGCAGACGCGGCGGACCACGACGAGCAGGTACGCGGCCGTCAGCAGGGTGCCGAACGCGGCGATCGCCGTGAAGGTGAGGAAGGCGGGCCGACTCAGGTCGTCGGCGGGGTCGAAGGCGCCGAACAGGGCCAGCATCTCGCCCCAGAAGCCGGCGAGGCCCGGCAGGCCGAGGGAGGCGACGGCGGCGAAGGCGAGGAGGCCGCCGAGGCGGGGCGTCCTGCCGTACAGCGCGGCGCCGGTCTGCTCGGCGAGGGTGTCCAGATCGGTGGTGCCGGTGCGGTCCTTCAGCCCTCCGACCAGGAAGAAGAGGAGGCCGGTGATGAGGCCGTGGGCGATGTTGGCGAACAGGGCGCCGTTCACGCCGGTCGGGGTCATGGTCGCGATGCCGAGCAGGACGAAACCCATGTGACCGACGGAGGAGTAGGCGATGAGGCGTTTGAGGTCGCCTTTCGCGCCCCGCTTGGCGAGGGCCAGGCAGGCCAGGGATCCGTAGATGATCCCGACGACGGCGAAGGCCGCGAGGTAGGGCGCGAAGGTGCGGAAGCCGTCCGGCGCGACGGGCAGCAGGATCCGGACGAACCCGTACGTGCCCATTTTCAGCAGCACTCCCGCCAGCAGGACCGAACCGACGGTCGGAGCGGCGGTGTGGGCGTCGGGCAGCCAGCTGTGCAGCGGCCACATCGGGGTCTTGACGGCGAGCCCGATCCCGATCGCGAGAACGGCGATGACCTGCACGGATGTGGTCAGCGACCGGCCGTTGTCAGTGGCGAGTGCCACCATGTCGAAGGTGCCCGCCTTGATTCCGATCAGGAGCAGGCCGAGCAGCATGACCACGGATCCGAGCAGGGTGAACAGGATGAACTTCCAGGCGGCCTGGGTCCGGCCCGCGCCGCCCCAGCGGGCGATGAGGAAGTACATCGGGACGAGGACCATCTCGAAGGCGAGGAAGAACAGCAGCAGGTCGAGGACGGCGAAGGCCGCGAGCGTGCCGGACTCCAGGACGAGCACGAGCGCGACGAAGGCTTTCGGGGACGGGTCCGCGGTCTGCTGCGCCGGCGGCTGCTGTTGCCGCTTGAAGTAGGAGTACACCGCGCAGAGGAAGGTCAGCAGCGCGGTCAGGACCAGCAGGGGGAGGGAGATGCCGTCGATGCCGAGGTGGATGCGCACGTCGAGTGCGGGGATCCAGCTGATGTCCGTGGTGGCCTGCATCTTCGACGGATGGTCGTGGTCGAAGCCGAGCGCGAGGACGATCGCGGCGATGAGGATCGCGCCGGTCACGGTCATGCCGTGGCGCAGCACGGCCTGCTCGGGTGACTTCCCCTTCAGCCCGGGCGGAGCCGGCAGAAGAGCGGCGGCGGCGCCGAGAAGCGGGCCGACCACGATGAATGCCAGAAGGAACTGCATCACGGACTCGTTGATATCGATCACGCCCGCTCACGCTCCCGAAGCGACGAGAAGGGCGGCGACCGCCAGGACGACGGTGCCGGCGAGCAGCGCGCTCACATATGTCTGGACGTTGCCGGTCTGGGCGCGCCGTACGGCGGCCCCCAGCCAGCGGGGCAGGGCGCCCGCGCCGCGTACGTAGGTGTCGACGACCTCGCGGTCGAGGAACCGGACGAGACTCGCGCCGGCCTGTACCGGGCGGACGAACAGCGCCCGGTACACGGCGTCGAGGTGGAATCCGACGGCCGCGTGGCGGTGCAGCGGGCCGAGCAGGAGCCGTCCGGGGTCCGCCGGGTCGGGGGCGGAGGCCACGTCTCCGTAGGCCGGCGCGTGCGTCGCGATCGCCTCGGCCTCGACGAGTCCCGCGTCGCCCTCGGGGTGGGCGGCGACCGCGCCCAGGGGGACGCGGGCGGCGAGCCCGGCGAGATGGCGCCAGGCTGCGTACGTGACGAGTCCGCCGGCCAGGGCCACACCCGTGCCCAGGACGGACGTGGTGAGGGTCGGGGCGAGGTCGTTGCCGTCGAACCAGTCGGGGAGGGTGCGGTAGGCGAGCCCTCCGAGGGCCAGGGACGGGACGGCCAGGACCCACAGCACCACGGTCATGGTCAGGGGCTGGCGGCCGTGGTCGGGGGCTTCGGCGCCGCGGCCGTGGAAGGTCAGCAGCCACAGGCGGGTCGCGTAGGCCGCCGTGAGGAGGGCGGTGAGCAGGCCGGCGACGAGGACGGTCCAGCCCGCGGCGCCGGGCGCGTGCTCGGTGTGGCCCGCAGTGATGTGCTCGGCGGCGCCGAGCACCGACTCCTTGGAGAAGAAGCCGCTGAACGGCGGGATCGCGGCGAGCGCGAGAAGCGCCACGGTCATCGTCCAGTAGGCGTCGGGAACACGGTCGCGCAGGTGACTCATGCGGGACATGGCGGCCAGCGAGTTGGTGCCGGCGGCGTGGATGATCACCCCCGCCGCGAGGAAGAGGAGCGCCTTGAACGCGCCGTGCGAGAGGAGGTGGAAGACGGCGGCACCGCGGTCGCCGACGGCGAGGGCGCCGGTCATGTAGCCGAGCTGGCCGATCGTCGAATAGGCGAGGACGCGCTTGATGTCGTCCTGGGCGAGGGCGGCCAGGCCCGAGCCGACCATGGTGATGGCGGCCATCACGGCGAGGGTCACCATCGCGGCCGAGGACGCCTCGAAGACCGGGAGGAGACGGGCGACGAAGTAGACGCCGGCGGCGACCATCGTCGCGGCGTGGATCAGCGCGGAGACGGGGGTGGGGCCCGCCATCGCGTCCGGAAGCCAGGTGTGCAGGGGGAACTGCGCGGATTTGCCGGCCACTCCCGCGAGGAGCAGCAGGGCGACGAGCGTCGGGTGGTCGAGTCCGCCGTGGGTGACGGTGGCGAGGACCGTCGTGATCCGGAAGGACCCGGCGTCGGTGGCGAGGGCGAACAGGCCGATGAGGAAGGGGACGTCGCCGAGTTTGGTGACGAGGAAGGCCTTGATGGAGGCGGCGCGGGCTTCCGGCGTCTCCCAGTAGTGGCCGACCAGGAAGTAGGAGCAGATGCCCATGACTTCCCAGCCGACCAGCAGCACGATCAGGTCGCCGGAGTAGACGACCAGGAACATGGCGGAGGTGAAGAGGGAGACGAGCGCGGCGTACGAGGGGTAGCGCGGGTCCTCGCGCAGGTAGCCGGTCGAGTAGATCTGCACGCAGGTGGCGACGAGGCCGACCACGACGGCGACGAGGGCGGCGAAGCCGTCGATGTACAGCGCCAGTTCGATCGGGATCGAGCCGGTGGGGGTCAGTTCGGTCGCCGCGGTGACGGAGGCGTCTCCGCCCTGGCGTACGGCGACGATCGCGGCCAGTACGAGCGCGGTGAGGGTCGGCAGGACGGCGAGCGGGCGCACGAAGCCGGGAGCGGTGCGGCCCAGGAGGAGTCCGGCGGCCGCGCCCAGGAACGGGAGGAGGGGGACGAGGACGGCGAGGGTGGTCGTGGTCACGCGGTGGCCTCAGCCTTCTCGGCGGCCGTTCCGGTCGCGGGGGTGTCGCTGTCGGGGCCGTCGGCCGCGGGGCTCTCGTGGCCTTCGGCGGTGTCGCGGAGACGGTCGATGTCCGCGGTGCCGCGATTGCGGTGGACGGCGAGGACGATCGCCAGGCCGATGCCGATCTCGGCGGCGGCGATGGCGATGGTGAACAGGGTCAGGGCCTGACCGGAGTGCAGGGTCTCCTCGGCGGTCCTGCTGAGCCAGACGTCGAAGGCGACCAGGTTGAGGTTGACGGCGTTGAGCATCAGCTCGACCGACATCAGGATCAGGATCGCGTTGCGGCGGGCGAGGACGCCGTACAGGCCGGTGCAGAAGAGAAGGGCGGACAGGACGGCGGGATAGGCGAGGTGCATCAGCGGGTGCCTTCCTGCTCGGCCGGGTTCTTCCGGGCGTCCGAGGCGGACGAGGGGCTCCCGGAATTATCGGAACTCTCTGTGACCGATCGGGAACTCTCGGTGGCGGCCCGGGAGTTCACTGGGGGAGAGCTCGACTCCGCCTTCGCCCTGCGGGACAGGACGATCGCGCCGACCAGTGCCGCGAGGAGAAGGACGGAGAGGGCCTCGAAGGGCAGGACCCAGTTCTGGAACAGGCTCGCGCCGGTGACCTCGGTGGAGCCGGCGGCCGGACCGTCCAGATCGATCCAGGTGGCACGGAAGGCGTCGACGACCACCCAGACGAGCGCGGCGGCCGCGGCGACGGCCACCGTGAGAGCGGCCCATCGGTTGCCGGAGTCCGCGTCCGGGGAGTGGCCGATGGGGGCCTTGGTGAGCATCAGACCGAAAAGGAGGAGTACGACGACGGAACCGACGTAGATGAGGACCTGCACCCAGGCGATGAACTCGGCGGTGAGCAGGAGGTACTCGACGGCGAGGCCGCCGAGGGCGACCACGAGCCACAGGGCGGCGTGCACCAGTTGCTTGGTGGTCACGGTGACAAGAGCGGCGCCGAAGGTGACCAGTCCGACGAGCAGGAAGGCGATCTCGACGCCGGTCGGGGAGAGAAAGCCGTGGTGTGCCTGAGCGAGGGTCACGATTCTCCTCCCTGGGGTGCGTTCGGCTCGGGTGGCTGGGGGGTGTGCGACGCGGCCTGCGCCGCCGCCAGCTTCTCGGCCGTCTTGCGGGCGGCCGCGATCTCCTTCGGCTCCTCGGCGGCGGGGTCGAGGGCGGGTGGGGCCGGGACGGTCCACATCCACTCGCGGAGCTTGTCGCGTTCGTGGGTGAGTTCGTGGATGTCGGTCTCGGCGTACTCGAACTCCGGGGACCAGAACAGGGCGTCGAAAGGACAGACCTCGATGCAGATACCGCAGTACATGCACAGGGAGAAGTCGATGGCGAAGCGGTCGAGGACGTTGCGGCTGCGCTCGCGGCCGCCCGGGGCGGCGGGCGGGACCGTCTCCTTGTGGGAGTCGATGTAGATGCACCAGTCGGGGCACTCACGGGCGCAGAGCATGCAGACCGTGCAGTTCTCCTCGAACAGGCCGATGACGCCACGGGTGCGGGGCGGGAGTTCGGGCTGGGCGTCCGGGTACTGCTCGGTGACGGTCTTCCGCGTCATCGTGCGGAGGGTGACGGCCAGGCCCTTGGCGAGGCCACTACCGGGGATGGGGGCCATTACCGGATCACCACCTTGACGATGCCGGTGAGGGCGATCTGGGCGAGGGAGAGAGGGACGAGGAGGGTCCAGGAGAGCTTCTGCAGCTGGTCCTCGCGCAGGCGGGGGTAGGTGACGCGGAGCCAGATCACGAGGAAGGCGAGGACGGCAGCCTTGAGGAGGGTCCAGACCCAGCCGAGGCCGTCGGCGCCCCAGGGGCCGTGCCAGCCACCCAGGAAGAGGACGGTGGTCAGACCGCACAGGACGACGATTCCGGCGTACTCGGCGAGGAGGAAGAGGGCGAAGCGCAGGCCGGTGTACTCGGTGTACGCACCGAAGATGATCTCCGAGTCGGCGACGGGCATGTCGAAGGGAGGCCGCTGCAGTTCGGCGAGACCGGCGACGAAGAAGACGATCGCGCCGGTGATCTGCCAGGGCAGCCACCACCACTCGAAGGCGTCGACGATGCCGGGCAGGGACACCGTGCCGGCCGCCATCGCCACCGAGGCGGCGGTGAGCAGCATCGGGAGTTCGTAGGCGAGGAGCTGGGCGGCGGTGCGCAGGCCGCCGAGAAGGGAGAACTTGTTGGCGCTGGCCCAGCCGGCCATGAGGGAGCCGAGCACGCCGACGCCCATCACCGCGAGCACGAAGAAGATGCCCGCGTCCACGACCTGGCCGACGGCGCCTTCCCCCGGGCCGATGGGGATGGCGAGGAGGACCAGGAGATACGGAAGGAGGGCTACGGCCGGCGCGAGCTGGAAGATACGGCGGTCCGCGCCTGCGGGGACGATGTCCTCCTTCTGTACGAACTTGACGCCGTCCGCGACGAGCTGGGCCCAGCCGTGGAAGCCGCCCGCGTACATCGGCCCCAGGCGGCCCTGCATATGGGCCATCACCTTGTGCTCGGTCTGACCCACGATCAGAGGGAAGGTGAGGAAGACGACGAAGACGACCAGGAGTCGCAGGGCGACGTCGAGAGCATCGTTCACTGCTGGCCTCCTGTGGGGTCTTCGGGGGCGGGGGGTTCCATGCCGTCGGTACGGGCGGGCGTGCCGCGGGCGGGCGAAGGCTTCTCGACGGGGTCGTGCTGCTTGGGCGCGGCCGTCCCGGGGACTGCCTGCTCAGGGCCGGCCGACCTCGGTTCCGGGCGAGGCTCCGGGTCCTGAGCCGATTCCGGGTCCGACTCCGGGTCCTGAGCCGTCCCCCTCTTTTGATCCGGGTCCGGGTCCTGAGTCGACCCCGGGTCGGGAGTCGACCCCGGCTTCTGATCCGGCTCCGGGGCCGGCGTCCGGTCTGGCTCCGGCTCCTGGCCCGACTCCGACTCTCGGCCTGGCTTCGGCGCCTGGCCCACCTCCGGCTCGCGGCCCGACTCCGGCTCGTGGTCCGACTCCGGCTCGTGGTCCGGTGCCGGTGCTCCGTCCGGTGCCGGTGCCCGGTCCGGTGCCAGGTCCGGTTCGGGGGGCTGCTCCCCCTTCGGTTCTTGTTGCTCGCTTGGCTCTGGGGGCTGCTGTGGCTCGTCGAACGCTGGGCGGGCGTGGTGCCACGGGGCGTCGGAGCTGCGGGGGGCCGTGGAGGGGCGGGCGGCGGTGTCGGGGGGTGTCGTCGTCGGGGGCGGGGTGTGCTGGGAGGCCGAGCCCTGGGAGGCGCTGCGCGTGCGGCGCGGTCCTGCCGGGGGTTGCGGGGTCGACTCGGGGGCCGTCGGTTCCGTCGGCGCGGCGGGCTCGGTTCCTGCGGCCCCGGGGGACTCCGTGGCACCTGCCCGTTGTGACGCCGAGCCCGCGCTCGCGCTTCGGGCGCGGCGGGGTCCGGCAGGCGTCGTCGGCGCCACCGGCCCCGAGGGAGCCGCCGGAGTCGAAGAAACCGAGGGAGCCGAGGGGGCCGAGGGGGCCGAGGGGGCCGAGGGGGCCGAGGGGGCCGGTGGGGTTGGTGGGGTTGGTGGGATCTCTGGGGTTGCGGGGGTCGGCTGGGTTGCCGAGCCGTCCGATGCCGTGCGGGCGCGGCGGACCGGGCGGTCGCCTGCTGCGCGCCCAGCTGCCGCGCGTCCCGCCGCCGCTCGGGCCGGGCGGGCCGGGGCGGGCGGGAGTTGGCCCTTCAGGGGGCCCCATTCGTTGGGGTCGGGGACGCCTGGGGGGAGCATCTGACGGCGCTTGGGGCCGCCGTGCTCGGACTCTCCGGGCTCCTTCGCGCCGGGCCAGGCCTTCGCGACGCGGGCGGCGAGAACGAAGTCCTTGCGCAGGGGGTGGCCTTCGAAGGTCTCCGGGAGGAGGAGGTGGTTCAGGCCGGGGTGGCCCGTGAAGGTGACGCCGAACATCTCGTGCGTCTCGCGTTCGTGCCAGGCCGCGCCGGCGTAGACGTCGACGGCGGAGGCGAGGGTCGGCGCCTCGTGCGGGATCGTCGTACGCAGCAGCAGGCGACGCACCGGGGACAGGGCCACCACGTGCGCCGAGACGCGGAAGCCCGTGCCCGGTACGTCGACCGCGCTCAGCCAGTCGAAATAGGTGCAGGTCAGGCGGTCGCGGGCCACGCGCAGGGCGTCGATCCAGGATGAGGGAGGGACGTCGACCGTCAGGACGTCGTACGACTCCTCGGCCGTGGCCTGCGGGCCGAAGAGCTCGTCGGCGGGGGCCGGGAGCCAGCCGATGGTGGTCATCGGTCCTCCCCCGACGGCGCGGCGGGGGACTCGGCGGCCGGGGGCCGCACCAAGCCGCTCTGAAGGGCGGCCGGCGAGGGGTGGGAGACGGCCGGGCGGGACGGGGTCGGGCCGTAGCGCTCGTGCAGGGACTCCCGGGCGATCTTCTCCTGGAGCTTGAGGATGCCCTGGAGAAGCGCCTCCGGGCGCGGCGGGCAGCCCGGCACGTACACGTCCACCGGGATGATCTGGTCGACGCCCTTCGTCACCGAGTACGAGTCCCAGTAGGGGCCGCCGCAGTTGCTGCACGCGCCGAAGGAGATGACGTACTTCGGCTCGGGCATCTGCTCGTAGAGACGCTTCACGGCCGGGGCCATCTTGTCCGTGACCGTGCCGGAGACGACCATCAGGTCGGCCTGCCGGGGGCCCGGCGCGAAGGGGATGACGCCGAGGCGGATGAAGTCGTGGCGGGCCATCGACGCGGCGATGAACTCGATCGCGCAGCAGGCCAGGCCGAAGTTGAAGACCCAGAGCGAGTAGCGGCGGCCCCAGTTCAGGATCACCTTCATCGGCTCCGGGGCCAGGCGGGCGAGGGTGCCCAGGCGCTTCGGCTCCGGCAGCGGTACGGGTTCCGAGAGCACCTGTTCCGGGTGCTCCGGGTGCTCGGACCTTTGCGGTTGTTCCGGGTGCTCCGGGTGCTCGGACCTTTGCGGTTGTTCCGGGTGCTCCGGGTGGGGTGCTCGGACCTTTGCGGTTGTTCCGGGTGCTCCGGGTGCTCGGACCTTTGCGGTTGTTCCGGGTGCTCCGGGTGCTCGGACCTTTGCGGTTGTTCCGGGTGCTCCGGGTGCTCGGACCTTTGCGGTTGTTCCGGGTGCTCCGGGTGCTCCGGCGAATTTGCTTTCGGCGTCACGTCCATGTCAGGACGCCCTTCTTGTAGGCGTACAGCAGGCCCACGGCCAGGAAGCCGAGGAAGATGAACATCTCCACGAGCGTGGCCGCGCCGTAGCCGGGGGCCGCGAAGACCGTTGCCCAGGGGAAGAGGAAGATCGAGTCGACGGCGAAGATCACGTAGAGGAAGGCGTAGACGTAGTAGCGGACCTGGGTGTGGGCCCAGCCCTCGCCCACGGGGTCGACGCCGCACTCGTACGTCAGGAGCTTCTCCGGGGTGGGGACCACCGGGCGCAGCAGCCGCCCGGCGCCGAACGCCACGGCGACGAACAGCACGCCGACGACAGCGAGCAGCCCGACGACGGAGTAGGACTGGAAGTAGTCCGCCGCGAATTCCGCCGCGACATCGACGGTCCGTTCCCGCACGCCCGTCCCTCGCTCCCTGACCTCAGTCTCTTCGACGACAGGCCCGTTCGACGATCTGTACGCACGGGAGTCTAGGCCCTGATAAAGGGACGGTAAGCAGCCCGTCACGCCTCGTCTTGCGGGGCGGGGGTTTTCCCCCGGCCGAGGAAGGCAGCAGACCTCATGGCGCGGCGCCGTGCGGCGCGGCAGGCTAGCCCATATGACCGCTTCCGCCAGCCGATCCGCCTTCGATCCCAACCGTTCCGACCCGAACCGTTCCGACCCGAACCGCTCCGACCCGAACCGCTCCAACAAGGAGGGTTCCCACCCGGACGGCTTTCAGCCGGGCGGCTCCCACCCGAGAGCCGCTCCCCTCATGACCGCTGTGCCGGGCACGGCCGGGCGGGACGCCGAGCGCTTGCCTCCGGCCCGGCTCGCCTACGACCCGCAGACGTGGAAGGAGATCGCGCACCTTCTGACGAACCTGCCGATGTCGTTGATCGGGTTCACCTATGTGATGACGGTGATCGTCACCGGCGCCGCGATGACGGTCACCGTGATCGGGTTCCCGCTGCTCGCGCTCGGGCTGGCCGGGGCGCGGCTGCTGGGCCGGTTCGAGCGGGGGCGGGCGCGGCTGCTGCTCGGGGTGCGCATCGACGAGCCGAGCCCGCTGCCGTTGCGCAGGGCGGGCGGGCTCTTCCAGCGGTTGTGGCTGGTGCTGAAGGACCCGGTGGCCTGGCGCACGGTGCTGTACGACCTCATCCGGCTGCCCTGGGGAGTCCTGACGTTCAGCGTGGTCGTTCCCTCGCTGTTCGTGCTGTGGCCGGTGCTGCCGTTCGTGGTGCGCGGGCTGACCAACGCGGACCGGGCGATGGTGCGGGCCCTGCTGTCCCCCTCCGACGAGCTGGAGCGGCGGATCGCGGAGCTGGAGTCGGACCGGGGTGTCGTGGTCGACACGGCGGCCGCCGATCTGCGGCGCATCGAGCGTGACCTGCACGACGGGGCGCAGGCCCGGCTGGTCAACCTGGCGATGGGGCTGGGCCTGGCGAAGGAGAAGCTGCTGGAGGGGCAGGCCGACGACGTCGTGGCGGCGATGGTGGAGGAGGCGCACGGCGAGGTGAAGCTCGCGCTCCAGGAGCTGCGCGACCTGGCACGCGGGATCCATCCGGCCGTCCTGACCGACCGGGGGCTGGACGCGGCGCTGTCCTCCGTGGCCTCGCGCTGCACGGTGCCGGTGAAGGTCACCGCCGACCTGACGTCCCGACCTGCGCAGGCCATCGAGGGCATCGCCTACTTCACCGTCTCCGAGCTGCTCCAGAACGTCAGCAAGCACAGCGCGGCGCGGTCGGCCTCGGTCGACGTGTGGCGGACCGACGACCGGCTGCTCATCCAGGTGTGGGACGACGGCCGGGGCGGGGCGCGGCTCGACGGCGGGTCGGGGATGCGGGGACTGGCGGAGCGGCTGGACGCCGTCGACGGGCTGTTCATCGTGGAGTCGCCGGTGGGTGGTCCCACGACGGTGACCGCGGAGTTGCCCTGGCGCAATCGCGGACAGAACGGATAGTCGGCACGGCGGACGGCGGACGGCGGACAGGGCGGACAGCGGTCAGCAGACGGCGGGCAGCGGACAGGGCGGCTCGGGGTGGGGGGTAGGGAAAACCCCCCTGCCAAGACGCCGACGGACTCCATGGTCCACGCGCTCGCCGCCGAGCAGGGTGGGAGGTACGGATCGACAGCTGCGCGACGAGCAGGACGAGTAGAACGGACGACGCCGATGGCCACGCAGTACGGGCAGTACGGGCAGCCTGACCAGTACGGGCAGTACGGGCGCCATGACCAGTACGACCCGGGGTACGGGCATCGCGACGGCGGGCGCCGTCACCTGTTGCCGACGGGGCTGCGTGAGCCGCTCACGGCGCGCCACTGGCGGGAACTCGTCTATGTCCTGCTCGGCCTGCCGATCGGCATCGTGCTGTTCACCTTCACGATCACGATGCTGTCGCTGGGGGCCGGCCTCCTGGTGACGTTCCTCGGCATTCCGGTGCTGGCCGCGGGACTGGCCGCGGGCCGGGGCTTCGGAGCGCTGGAACGGGCCCGGGCGCGTGGGCTGCTCGGCCTGGAGGTCGCCGATCCCGAGCCGTTGCGGCCTCGGGGCAAGGGCGCGATGGCCTGGATGGCCGCCGTCCTCAAGAGCGGAACGTCGTGGCGGCAGGCGCTGTACGCGGTGGTGCAGTTCCCGTGGGCGGTGTTCTCCTTCTGCGTCGCGCTGACCGTGTGGTCGTTCGGCTGGACCATGCTCACGTACCCGCTGTGGTTCTGGGTCTTCCCGATGTACGGCGGTCAGGGCGGCCTTCAGCTGTACGGCGACGAGCAGCACAGCGTCTACCTCGACAACCCGTTCGAGATCACCGTGACGGCGCTGGTGGGGCTGTTGATCACGCTGGCCACGCCGTGGATCGTTCGGGCGCTGACGACGGTGGACCGGCTGCTGGTGCACGGGCTGCTCGGACCGTCGTCGCTGGGGGCGCGGGTGGTGGAGCTGGAGTCCGACCGGGGGGTCGTGGTGGACACGGCGTCCGCCGATCTGCGGCGCATCGAGCGTGATCTGCACGACGGGGCGCAGGCCCGGCTGGTGGCGCTGGCGATGGATCTGGGGCTGGCGAAGGAGAAGCTGCGGGAGGATCCGCGGGAGGCGGCGCGGATGGTGGACGAGGCGCACGGCGAGGTGAAGACGGCGTTGCAGGAGCTGCGGGACCTGGCGCGCGGGATCCATCCGGCGGTGTTGACGGACCGGGGGCTGGACGCGGCGCTGTCGGCGGTGGCGTCGCGGTGCACGGTGCCGGTACGGGTGGATGTGGATCTGGTGGAGCGGCCGGCGCCGGCGATCGAGGGGATCGCGTACTTCACCGTCTCGGAGCTGCTGCAGAACATCAGCAAGCACAGTGGGGCGCGGTCGGCCTCGGTCGATGTGTGGCGGGTGGAGGATCGGTTGATGCTGCAGGTGGTGGACGACGGGGTGGGCGGAGCGGATGCCTCCGGCGGGGGGTCGGGGTTGGCCGGGCTCGCGGGGCGGTTGGACGCGGTGGACGGGATTCTGGTGGTCGATTCGCCGGCGGGCGGGCCTACCCGGGTGACCGCGGAGTTGCCCTGGCGCGGGAACGGGGTCTGAGGGGCGGGTTTCTTCGCCCCCGCCGCCCCTGCCCTTCCCACCCTGGGGGCTACCGCCCCCAGCCCCCCGGAACCCAGCCTCCCCGGCCCGGACCCCGGACCCCGGACCCGGCTCACGGGCCACGCCTCCGCCGCCCCGGACCCCGGGACCCCGGAACCCCCGGACCGCGGCTCAGGCCCACGGGCCCACGCCTCCGCCGGCCCAGACCCACGAGCCAAGCCTCCCCGGCCCAGACCCACGCGCCCCCTGCCCCCGGCCCCCGGCCCAGACCCACGGCCCCATGAGCCCCAGACGTGCGGACCCCGGTCGGGGTTGCGTCCGGGCGGGTTGGGGTCGTCGTGCGGGGTGGCTCGTTGCGAGGCCGAAATCGGGTGGGTCAAGGCCTGATTCGCGCCGTCCTCGTCGTGGTCGGGCTCCTCGGCGGGTACAGACGGCCTCGTTGCTGGAATGCTTGACTGGTTCTGCCAACGGGGTGGACGGCTGGGGGGCCGAGGATCGTGGAGGACAGGGTGCGGGTGGTCATCGCCGAGGATTCGGTGCTGTTGAGGGAGGGGCTGACCCGGTTGCTGACCGACCGGGGGCATGAGGTGGTGGCCGGGGTCGGGGATGCGGACGCTCTGGTCAAGACGATCACGGAGCTCGGCGACGAGGGCGCGTTGCCCGATGTCGTCGTCGCGGACGTGCGGATGCCGCCGACCCACACCGACGAAGGGGTGCGGGCCGCCGTACAGCTGCGCAAGGCGCATCCGGGGCTCGGGGTGCTGGTGTTGTCGCAGTACGTGGAGGAGAGGTACGCCACCGAACTGTTGGCCGGTTCCAGTCGCGGGGTCGGGTATCTGCTCAAGGATCGCGTGGCCGAGGTGCGGGAGTTCGTGGACGCCGTGGTGCGGGTCGCGCAGGGCGGTACCGCCCTCGATCCGGAGGTCGTCGCGCAGTTGCTCGGGCGGAGCCGGAAGCAGGATGTGCTGACCGGGCTCACCCCACGGGAGCGGGAGGTCCTGGGGCTGATGGCCGAGGGGCGGACGAACTCCGCGATCGCCCGGCAGCTGGTCGTCAGCGACGGGGCCGTGGAGAAGCATGTCAGCAACATCTTCCTGAAGCTCGGCCTGTCGCCGAGTGACGGGGATCACCGCCGCGTACTGGCGGTCCTCACCTATCTCAATTCCTAGCGAAGTGGCACTGTGCCTTTCGTCGAGCGGGGGAACTCGGTGGAGGCGGCGAACGGGTGGTGGAGAACCGTGGTGTGATCCGGAGCGTCTACCGGATTCGCGCCGGGCGGCGGGAAATCATGAAAAGCGGGGGTGCCGGGCCGTCTCGGGACAACGACCGTCATACGAATGGCCGAGGTAAGGCGACCCTTACAGACGTAGGGTTGATCCGTGGACGGCCTTTGGGAAGGCCGTCCGGGACAGCCACCTCGAGGGAGGTCCAGTTCAGTGACCAGTCAGGTCAGCAGCCCAGCGGAACAGGACGACGGAACCGACGGAGCCGACGGGACCGTCGTGGGAGAGCAGCGCAAACCGGGCGGGACGAAGGATGTCCGTCGTCTCGACCGGGTGATCATCAGGTTCGCGGGCGACTCGGGTGACGGTATGCAGCTCACCGGCGACCGCTTCACCTCGGAGACGGCGTCGTTCGGCAACGACCTCTCCACCCTGCCGAACTTCCCCGCCGAGATCCGCGCGCCCGCCGGCACCCTCCCCGGCGTCTCCTCGTTCCAGCTGCACTTCGCCGACCACGACATCCTCACGCCGGGTGATGCGCCCAATGTGCTGGTCGCCATGAATCCGGCGGCGCTCAAGGCCAACATCGGCGATGTGCCGCGCGGCGCGGAGATCATCGTCAACACGGACGAGTTCACCAAACGGGCGATGCAGAAGGTGGGGTACGCGGCCTCGCCGCTGGAGGATGGATCCCTCGACGGTTACCAGCTCCACCCGGTCCCGCTGACCACTCTGACCGTCGAGGCACTCAAGGAATTCGACCTCACCCGTAAAGAGGCCGAGCGCAGCAAGAACATGTTCGCGCTCGGCCTCTTGTCATGGATGTACCACCGGCCCACCGAGGGCACCGAGAAGTTCCTGAAGTCGAAGTTCGCGAAGAAGCCCGACATCGCGGCCGCCAACCTCACCGCTTTCCGTGCCGGGTGGAACTTCGGCGAGACGACCGAGGACTTCGCCGTCAGTTATGAGGTCGCCCCGGCCTCGAAAGCGTTCCCCGTCGGCACCTACCGGAACATCTCCGGGAATCTCGCCCTGGCATACGGGCTGATCAGCGCGTCCCGGCAGGCCGATCTGCCGCTGTTCCTCGGGTCGTACCCGATCACGCCGGCCTCCGACATCCTGCACGAGCTCAGCAAGCACAAGAACTTCGGCGTGCGGACGTTCCAGGCCGAGGACGAGATCGCGGGGATCGGCGCGGCGCTGGGGGCGGCCTTCGGGGGGTCCCTCGCCGTCACCACCACCTCGGGGCCCGGGTTGGCGCTGAAGAGCGAGACCATCGGGCTCGCGGTCTCGATGGAGCTACCGCTGCTGATCGTGGACATCCAGCGGGGCGGGCCGTCGACCGGCCTGCCGACCAAGACCGAGCAGGCCGACCTGCTGCAGGCCATGTTCGGGCGCAACGGCGAGGCGCCGGTGCCGATCGTCGCGCCCCGCACCCCCGCCGACTGTTTCGACGCGGCCCTGGAGGCGGCCCGGATCGCGCTCACCTACCGCACGCCGGTGATGCTCCTGTCCGACGGCTACCTGGCCAACGGCTCCGAGCCCTGGCGGATCCCGGAGCTGGACGAGCTCCCGGACCTGGCCGTGCAGTTCGCCCAGGGGCCCAACCACACCCTGGACGACGGCAGTGAGGTCTTCTGGCCGTACAAGCGCGACCCGCAGACGCTGGCCCGGCCGTGGGCGGTCCCGGGCACGCCGGGGCTCGAGCACCGCATCGGCGGGATCGAGAAGGAGGACGGGACCGGGAACATCTCCTACGCCCCGGCCAACCACGAGTTCATGGTCCGCGTCCGGCAGGCCAAGATCGACGGCATCGACGTCCCCGACCTCGAGGTCGACGACCCGCACGAGGCGAACACCCTGGTGCTGGGCTGGGGGTCCACCTACGGGCCGATCACCGCAGCGGTCCGGCGGCTGCGCGCCGCCGGGGAGGCCGTCGCGCAGGCCCATCTGCGGCATCTGAACCCGTTCCCGCGCAACCTGGGCGCGGTGCTGGAGCGCTACGACAAGGTCGTGATCCCGGAGATGAACCTGGGCCAGCTCGCCACTCTCGTACGGGCGAAGTACCTGGTCGACGCCCGTTCGTACAACCAGGTCAACGGCATGCCGTTCAAGGCGGAGCAGCTTGCCGCGACGCTCAAGGAGGCCATCGATGGCTGAGACCTCGACGGAAGGCACGGGCACGATCGAGGCGCTCTCGCTCGTCCCCAAGGCCGTGGCCCGGCAGTCCATGAAGGACTTCAAGTCCGATCAGGAAGTGCGCTGGTGCCCCGGCTGCGGCGACTACGCGATCCTGGCCGCCGTCCAGGGCTTCATGCCGGAGCTGGGGCTGGCCAAGGAGAACATCGTCTTCGTGTCGGGCATCGGCTGCTCGTCGCGCTTCCCGTACTACATGAACACGTACGGCATGCACTCCATCCACGGTCGGGCGCCGGCCATCGCGACCGGCCTCGCCGCCTCCCGGCGGGATCTGAGCGTGTGGGTGGTCACGGGCGACGGCGACGCGCTGTCCATCGGCGGCAACCATCTGATCCACGCGCTGCGGCGGAACGTGAACCTGAAGATCCTGCTGTTCAACAACCGGATCTACGGGCTCACCAAGGGCCAGTACTCGCCCACCTCGGAGATCGGCAAGATCACCAAGTCGACGCCGATGGGCTCGCTGGACGCGCCCTTCAACCCGGTGTCGCTGGCGCTCGGCGCGGAGGCGTCGTTCGTGGCGCGGACCATCGACTCCGACCGCAAGCATCTGACGGAGGTGCTGCGCCAGGCCGCCGCCCACCCCGGCACGGCGCTGGTCGAGATCTACCAGAACTGCAACATCTTCAACGACGGCGCGTTCGAGGCGCTGAAGGACCGGCAGTCGGCGGAGGAGGCGGTGATCCGGCTCGAGCACGGACAGCCGATCCGGTTCGGGGCGGACCGCGCGCGGGGCGTCGTGCGCGATCCGGCGAGCGGCGATCTGCGGGTCGTCACGGTGACCCCGGAGAACGAGGCGGACGTGCTGGTCCACGACGCGCACGCCGCGTCCCCGACCACCGCCTTCGCGCTGTCCCGGCTGGCCGACCCGGACACCCTGCACCACACGCCGATCGGTGTGCTGCGCTCGTTCGAACGGCAGGTCTACGACACCCAGCTGGCGGACCAGCTGGACGCGGCGATCGAGCAGCACGGCAAGGGCGATCTGGGGGCGCTGCTGGCGGGCGGCGACACCTGGACGGTCGTCGGCTGAGGCGCGGAGCGGTTCACGAGGCCCGGGAGCGGAGTTCCCGGGCCTCGTCGTATGTCCGGCGGGCCTGCTCCACGTCCGGCATCCGGGTGTGCGTCCACAGGGCGAGCGCGCGCACCTGCTCGGCCGCCTCCCGGCCGAGGTCGGTCAGGGAGTAGTCGACGCGCGGGGGGATGACCGGTTTGGCGTCACGGTGCACCAGGCCGTCGCGTTCGAGGGTCTGGAGGGTCTGGGTGAGCATCTTCTCGCTGACCGGCCGGCCCACCGCGCCGCCGATCGCCCGGCGCAGCTCGCTGAACCGGTGCGAGCGGTCGAGCAGCTCGATCAGTGCCAGGACACCCCAGCGGCTGGTGACATGTTCGAGGACGAGTCGGTGCGGACACATGCCCTCCGCTTCGACCGTACCCACCTGCATACTTACTACCATGCTAGTACCTTACTTCAAAGTGGGTACTTTCGCTTGGTTAGTGCTTCTCCTAGGGTCAGTGGCAGACCCGCAGCCCCCACTAGGAGTTCTGAGCCATGAGCATCGTCGTCACCGGAGCCACCGGACACCTCGGCCGTCACGTCGTGGAGCAGTTGCTGGAGAAGGTTCCGGCGGAGCAGATCACGGCCGTCGTGCGCGACGAGGCCAAGGCCGCCGACTTCGCGGCCCGCGGCGTGCGCCTCGCCGTCGCCGACTACAACGCCCCCGAGTCCTTCGGCAGCCTGTTCGCCTCCGGCGACAAGGTGCTGCTGATCTCGGGCAACGAGTTCGACAAGGGCCGCCCGGCGCAGCACCAGGTCGTGATCGACGCCGCGAAGGCGGCCGGGGTCGCGCTCCTCGCGTACACCAGCGCGCCGGGCAGCCTGAGCGCGGCGCTGGCGGACGACCACCGGGCCACCGAGAAGGCGCTGCTCGCCTCCGGCCTGCCGTACACGCTGCTGCGCAACGGCTGGTACCACGAGAACTACACCGAGCAGCTCGCCCCGGTGCTGGAGCACAACGCCGTCGTCGCCGCCGCCGGTGAGGGCCGGGTCTCCTCCGCCTCCCGCGCCGACTACGCGGCCGCCGCCGTGGCCGTGCTGACCGGCGAGGGCCACGAGAACCAGACGTACGAGCTGGGCGGCGACGAGGCGTGGAGCTTCGCCGAGTACGCGGCCGAGCTGAGCAGGCAGACCGGCAAGGAGATCGTCTACAACTCCGTGCCCGGCGAGGTGCTCACCGGCATCCTGACCGGCGCCGGCCTGCCCGAGACGTTCGCCACGATCCTGGTCGGCGTGGACGCGTCGATCGAGAAGGGTGAGCTGGTCGTCGCCGGCGGCGACCTGTCCCGGCTGGCGGGCCGCCCGACCACTCCGCTCGCCGAGGCGATCACGGCCGCGCTCAAGGGCTGACCTCAAGGGCCGGCCCTCCCCCGAGGGCCCTCGCGCGGCCCCACACCACGCCACCCCTGTCTGTCATGACCGTATGGCGATACGGGCATGACAGACAGGGGTGGTCGGCGTTACCTTCGTCCACGCATGCCTGAACGTGAGAAGGAGGGGCCCGTGGCCGGGACGTCGAAGAGTGAAGGCCGGACAGGCCTGCTGAACGGCCTCGCGGCGTACGGGATGTGGGGGCTGGTCCCCCTCTTCTGGCCCCTGCTCAAGCCGGCCGGGGCGACCGAGATCCTCGCCCATCGCATGGTGTGGTCCCTGGCCTTCGTCGCCGCCGCGCTGCTCGTCGTGCGGCGCTGGGCGTGGGCCGGTGAGCTGCTGCGGCAGCCGCGCCGGCTCGGGCTCGTCGTGATCGCCGCGGCCGTCATCACCGTGAACTGGGGCGTCTACATCTGGGCCGTGAACAGCGGTCACGTCGTCGAGGCCTCCCTCGGCTACTTCATCAACCCGCTGGTCACCATCGCCATGGGTGTGCTGATCCTCAAGGAACGGCTGCGGCCCGCACAGTGGGCGGCGGTCGGCATCGGCTTCTCGGCGGTACTGGTCCTGACCATCGGCTTCGGCCGCCCGCCGTGGATCTCCCTCACCCTCGCCTTCTCCTTCGCGATCTACGGGCTGGTGAAGAAGAAGGTCAACCTCGGCGGGGTCGAGTCACTGGCCGCCGAGACCGCCATCCAGTTCCTGCCCGCGCTGGGCTACCTGCTGTGGCTGTCCGCGCACGGCGGCCTCACCTTCGCGACCGAGGGCGTCGGACACGCGGCCCTGCTCGCCTCCACCGGTCTCGTCACCGCGCTCCCCCTCGTCTGCTTCGGCGCGGCGGCGATCCGCGTGCCGCTGTCCACGCTGGGTCTGCTCCAGTACCTGGCGCCGGTGTTCCAGTTCCTGCTCGGCGTCCTCTACTTCGGCGAGGCCATGCCCCCCGAGCGCTGGGCCGGCTTCGCGCTGGTGTGGCTGGCGCTGGTGCTGCTCACCGGCGACGCGCTGCGCACCTCACGCCGGGCGGCCCGCACACTCGGCCCCGCGATCACCGAGAGCAGGGCGAAGGTGTCCGGCGTGGCCGCCGGTTCGACGGGCGCGGTCGACGCGGCTGTCGCGGTCGGCGCTGCTGGGGCCACCGGCCCTGCCGGGGCCGTTCCGGAGGTGGAGAGCGTGGCCCCCGGTGCCTCCGCGAGCGCTGCCGACCCCGGTGTCTCCGGTGTCGTCGCCGTCACCGGTGCGGCCGGCGCCCCCGCTCCGGAGGCGGGAGTCCCTCCCCTCACCAAGCCGTAGACGCCGTCACCGCCCCCCCGTCGCTTCCGTCGCTTCCGTCATCGCCGTCATCGCCATGGGTGACGGCGTACGGCGCGCGGGAGGACGACCCGGGGCGGGCCTGCTAGAAGTGGCTGCATGACCGAGACATCTGGAGTACCCGAGGCCGGGCCCACGCCCGTGCACTGGAAGCTCGTCGTCGACTCAGCCGACCCGCACGCGCAGGCCGATTTCTGGGCCGGAGCGCTGCACTACGAGGTCGAGGACAACAGCGCGCTCATCGAGCGGCTGCTGGAGCTCGGCGCGCTGCCGGGGGCGGCGACGCTGGAGTTCCACGGCCGCCCGGCCTTCCGGGACCTGATCGCCGTACGCCATCCCGACGACCCGTTCGACCCCGACAGCGGGACCGGGCTCGGACGGCGGCTGCTGTTCCAGCGGGTCCCGGAGGCGAAGACCGTGAAGAACCGGCTCCACCTCGATCTGCATCCCGGTGCGGAGCTGCGCGCAGGAGAGGTCGAGCGGCTGACGGCGCTGGGGGCGAGCGTGCTGCGCGAGGTGAAGGAGCCGTCCGGGCAGTGGGTGGTCATGGCGGATCCGGAGGGCAACGAGTTCTGCGTGCACTGAGGGACACCAAGGGCTTCGCTATGTGAACCCGCTGTCCGGATAGCGCTCTTGACGGAGTGTTGGCCTCGGCTTCACCATCCAGTCACCCCATTCACTGTGGATTACCTGTGGGCGTCCAGGTGCTCGACGGTCGCCCACGGGTGTCCCGCTGGAATTCGGAGCCCCCCACCATGAAGCTCCCCGTTTCCGGGCGGGCGACGGTCACCGCCGCCGTCGCAGCCGTCACCCTGCTCGCCACCGGATCCATAGCCGGGGCGGCACCCGCCCCCGAGCCCGGGGCGATCGCCGCCGCGCCCGACATCCCGGTGGCCAACGTCAAGGCCCACCTGACCCAGCTCCAGTCCATCGCCACCGCCAACGGCGGCAACCGTGCGCACGGCCGCACCGGCTACAAGGCGTCGCTCGACTACGTGAAGGCCAAGCTGGACGCCGCCGGATACACCACCACCATCCAGCAGTTCACCTCCTCCGGCCGCACCGGCTACAACCTCGTCGCCGACTGGCCCGGCGGCGACACCGGCCAGGTGCTGATGGCCGGGTCCCATCTGGACTCCGTGACAGCGGGGGCCGGCATCAACGACAACGGCTCCGGCTCGGCGGCCGTCCTGGAGACGGCGCTCGCCGTGTCCAGAGCCGGCTACCACCCCACCAAGCACCTGCGGTTCGGCTGGTGGGGCGCGGAGGAACTGGGCATGGTCGGGTCCCGGTACTACGTCAACAACCTCACCTCGGCGAACCGGGCCCGCATCAGCGGCTACCTGAACTTCGACATGATCGGCTCGCCGAACCCCGGCTACTTCGTCTACGACGACGACCCGGCCATCGAGAAGACCTTCAAGGACTACTTCACCGGCCTCGGCGTCCCGACGGAGATCGAGACCGAGGGCGACGGCCGCTCCGACCACGCCCCCTTCAAGAACGCGGGCGTGCCGGTGGGCGGCCTGTTCAGCGGCGCCGACTACCTCAAGACGGCGGCGCAGGCGGCCAAGTGGGGCGGCACGGCCGGCCGGGCCTTCGACCGCTGCTACCACTCCTCCTGCGACACCACGGCCAACATCAACGACACGGCCCTGGACCGCAACGCGGACGCGCTGGCGTACGCGGTCTGGACCCTGTCCTCCTGATCGGCCGGGTGGCCGCTACGCGCCCGACTTCCGGGCGCGTTCGGCCAGCCGGAGCATGCGCGCGCGGGCCGACTCCAGTTCCTCGACGTCGTCCGCGGCCGGGCCCTCCTCGGTGGTGAGCTCCGTCCACAGGCCGAGGAGTTCGGTCCCCAGGTTCAGTCCCTGCAAGGGGTCGCGTACGGCACGCCAGGCCGTCGCCGCGCTCTGCACGTTGCCGTACGCGGCCTCCGCGTCCGGGGTGCGGCGGTGGATGCGGGCCAGGTCGAGGGAGGTGTGGAAGGAGCGCAGCGGGTCGCCTGCCAAGTAGGCGATGTATGCGGTGAGTTCGCGCAGCCGCAGCACCTCGGGGTGCTCCGGTCCCAGCGTCGCGGACGCCTCCAGGACGGTCCGCTCGGCGAGCGCGGCGGCCGTGTCCGTACGGCCCGCCCGCACGGCCTCGTTGATCCGCGCGAGCGGTTCCGCGAGGAGGGCCGGGGTGCCGCCGTCGCCGTGGAGGGTACGGAGGTCGTCCCCGAGCACCGCCTCCGCGACGGCGTCGAAGCCCCGGGCGGGGGTGGGCTTGAAGCCGGGGTCAGGGTCGAGGGCCGCGTCGGAGATGAGGTCGTCGGGGAGGAACGGGGTCGGCGTGGCGCCGGACCTGGTGGTCGGCGTGGGGCCGGAGGCGGGCGTCGGGAGCGGCAGCGGGATCGGGGCCGAGGTGGGGACCGGGGTCAGGGTCGCAGTAGGGGTCGAGGTGGGCACCGCGTCCTGGGGCGGCTGCCCGTCCATCGTCGGAGGCGGGCCGAACACACCCGTCGGGGCGCTGACCGTACCGGGAGCCGGGGTGTCCCCCGCCGCGTACCCGGGTGTTGGCACCGGTGCCGGTGCCGGTGCCGACCGGGCTTCCCGCTCCGCTTCCTGCTCGGGCACCGCGCGCAACGGGAACGTCGGGGCCGCGTCCCGCACCGGTTCGGACACCGGGCGCAGGAAATGCGTGGCCTTGTCGCCTCGCGGCCGAGCGGACTGTACGTCCTCGACGGGCACCGGCGTGTCGGCGGGCTCGGGACCCGCGGCGGACGCAGGCGTGCCGGCGGGCGCAGGCAGGTCGGCGGGCGCAGGCAGGTCGGCGGGCGCGAAGCCTGCGGCGGGCGCAGGCGCGGCGGCCGGGGCAGCGACCGGCGCGGGCATGCCGGCCGGGGCGGGCGCAGACGTGCCGACCGGGGCTGGCCCAGGCGTGACAGCCGGGGCGGGCGCGGGGGGGACGGCCGGCGGGGCCGTGGCAGTGGGCTCCGGCGGGCCGGTGGGCGCGGGGCTCCGCGTGTCCGGTGCGGTCTCCGCCCGTGCCGCCGCCGACGGGGGCGTGGCCGCGGGCGTCCGCAGGGGATCCGCCGTGAAGTGGCTGGAACCGTCCGGGTCCACGCGCAGGGCGACGACGTAACCGATGCGTTCGTCGTGGACCGTGGCGAGGACCGGGTGTCCGGTGGCGAGGGCGATGCGGTGGAGGTGGCTCAGGACGGCGCGCTGGATCTCCTCGCCCTCGGCCGCCACGACCGGGACACCGCCTATCGTCGCCGTCCCGCCCCCGCGGACATGGACATCGAGCGGGGCCACCACGACGGCCGTGGGGCCGGCGTACTTCTGTTCCCGCTTCTTCTCGCGGCTGAGTCGAGACATCGGTTCCTCACTCGGATGCGTCGTCACGATCCGGTCGTCCAGGCACGTGTACGTGGACACGTACTGTTGAGTCTCTCCGAGCGCTCCCGGTCCACGCGTCACCGCGACGTCACAGCCTCGTTCCAGGAACCCACGCCCCGCTCCCGGGGCAGCTCCGGGACCACCATGATCAGGGGCGTCCCGGGGGACGGCGACGACTGGGAGGAACACGGGTCATGGGGACGACGGACGGGCAGCGGGGGCCGGAGATCTGGATCCGCGGGCCGGTGGCCGCACCGGATCCGGTACCGATGCCGTACGCCTCCACCGCCGCGCCCCGGCGCTTCTCCTGGGTCTGCACGCACGGCGGGGCCGGTGGCTCCACGCTCGCCTCCGTCTACGGAGGCCACGACTGCGGACGCGCGTGGCCGGGCGCCGGGGATCCCCCGTCCGTGTTGCTGGTCGCCCGCACCCACGCGGCCGGACTGGACTCCGTGCTGCGGACCCTGGAGGTCTTCCGGCGCGGCGAGGCTCCGCGTGGGCTCGACCTGGACGCGGTGGTGCTCGTCGCGGACGCGCCGGGCCGGCTGCCCCGGCCGCTCGTCCAGCGGGTGAAGGTGATCGAATCGGTCGTCGACGTGTACCGCGTCCCGTGGGTGACGAACTGGCGCCTCGGCGAACTGGGCGGGACCCCGCCACGCGAGACGGAACCGCTGTCCCGGCTCACCGGCGCACACTGACCGGGCGCGGGACGACGGGGGTGGCGTCCGGTCCCCTGGCGTGGCCGCCGGCCGTGGAGATCGCCGCGGCCGTGCGGGCGGGGCGGGCGTCCGCCGTGGCCGTGACCGGCGAGGCGCTCGCGCGGATCGACCGTTCGCTGTGCGCCTTCGCCGAGGTGTGGGAGGAGCGGGCGCGGGCCTGGGCGCATGAGGTCGACGCCCGGGTCGCCGCGGGCGAGCGGCTGCCGCTGGCCGGGGTGCCGATCGGCGTGAAGGGGCGTCACGGACTGCGCGCGGCGGGCCCGCTGGTCGCCGCCGGATGCGTGCCGGTGGGGGCCACGGCCGTACCGGGACCCGGCACCCCCTGGCAGACCTGGGGCCTCGGCGCCCACGGCCGGACCGTCAACCCCTGGCGCGCCGACCGCACGCCGGGCGGCTCCTCGGCCGGGTCCGCGGCGGCGGTGGCCGCCGGCATGGTCCCGCTGGCGACCGGCAGCGACGGCGCGGGCTCGGTGCGGATCCCGGCCGCTTGGTGTGGCGTGATCGGCCTGAAGACCACGAACCGCCGCCCGCCGCCCGGGGAGGTATCGGCACCGGCCGCCCGGGACCGTACGGGGCTGGCGGCGCCCGGCGTACTCGTACACCACGCGGCGGACGCCGAGGCGTACTGGCAGGTCATGGCACCGAGGGCGGGGGCGCGCCCCCTACCTTCACCGGGTCGTGTCCCGCCGGTCGCCGTCTTCTCCGCCGACCTCGGCTTCGCCGATCCCGACCCGGAGCCGCTCGCCCTGGCCCGTGCCGCCGCCGGACGCCTCGCCGAGGCGGGTGTCGTGCGGCTGCTGCCGCCCTCCGACGCGCCCCTGCGGCTGGCGGACCCCGCAACCGCCTGGCTCGCGCTGCGCACCCCGGGCTCGGACCTCCGCGCGGCCGAACGCGTCCGGAACCTCAACGACGGTCTGCTGGCCGGCCTCTTCGCCCGCGCCGACCTGCTGCTGACCCCGACGACGCCGAACGCCGCGCACGGTCACGAGGGCCCGGGCGACCGGTACTCGACCGCGCTCACCTGGGCGTTCAACCTGAGCGGGCATCCGGCGATCAGCATCCCGGCGGGGGTCGGCGCGGACGGCTGCCCCGTGGGGCTGCAACTGGTCGCGGCACACGGCGGGGAGACGGCACTCCTGACAGCCGCGCGAGCCGCCCAAGCCGCCCGAGCCGCTCAGGCCGCCCAGGCCGCCAATACTTGCGCACACATATAATGCAGGTGCAGACTATCCTCGTACGCCGACTACCTGGGGGATGGATCATGACCCGTCGCAGTTTCCTGTTCGTGCTGGGCAGCAGCCGTCCGGACGGCAACACCGAGTCGCTGGCCCGCGCGGCCGCCGAGCAGTTGCCCTCCGACGTCGAGCAGACGTGGATCAGCCTGGCCCGGCACCCGCTGCCCGACTTCGAGGACCAGCGGCACGACAGCGACCACGTCCGCCCCACCGAGGGCAACACGGCGCTGCTGCTCGACGCCACGCTCGCCGCGACGGACATCGTGATCGCGTCCCCGCTGTACTGGTACTCGGTCTCCGGCCAGACCAAGCGCTACCTGGACCACTGGTCGGGCTGGCTGCGCACCCCCGGCCTCGACTTCAAGGCGACGCTCGCCGGGCGCACCCTCTGGGGCGTCACCGCGCTCGCCGACGACCAGCCCGTGGTCGCCGATCCGCTCGTCGGGACGCTGAACAACTCGGCCGCGTACATGGGGATGTCCTTCGGCGGGGTGCTGCTCGGCAACGGCAGCAAGCCCGGTGACGTCCTCAGGGACACGGAGGCGCTGACCCGCGCGAAGACGTTCTTCGCGGGAGAGACGCCGGCGGCGCGCTTCCTGTGGGAAACCCGCTGAGACCTGCGCCCGACGCCTACACCGCACTGCCTACGCCGTGCTGCTTCAGGGCCGTGCTGCCCAGGCCGTGACGTCTGTGCCGTGATGCCTACGGCGGGACGCCTGAGGCTGGGATGTCTACGCCGTGATGTCCCTCGTCGTGAAGCGTGCCCAGGCCGCCGAGCCGAAGACGGCCGCGTACAGGGCCTGGAGGCCGAGATTCTTCTCCAGGTCGTCCCAGTAGACCGGCTCGCGCATCAGGTCGGCGAAGGACAGCCAGTGGTGTGAGAAGAAGTACGGCTGCAAGGCGTGCAGTTGGGGGATCTGGTCGAGGATCTGAACCGTGATCAGCAGGCCCACCGTCGTCGCCATCGCCGCGATGCCGCTGCTGGTGAGGGTGGAGACGAACAGTCCGAGCGCCGCCACGCCGGTCAGGGAGGCGGCGACGACCAGGGCGATCAGCAGCGCCCTCAGCAGCCCGTCGCCGAAGCCGATCCGGGTGCCGGAGATCGTCGTCAGGTCGCCCAGTGGGAAGAGCAGCGCTCCGACCGTCAGCGCCGAGACCGCGACCACCAGCGTGGCCACCAGGCAGAAGATCATGACGGTCGCGTACTTGGCGAGCAGCAGCCGGGTGCGGCCGGCCGGGGCGACCAGCAGGTAGCGGAGCGTGCCCGCGTTCGCCTCGCCGGCGATCGAGTCGCCCGCGATGACGCCGATCGCCATCGGCAGGAAGAACGGCAGGGTCACGGCGAGCGCGGTGAAGACCAGGAACAGCCCGTTGTTGGTCACCTGCGAGATGAAGGCCGGGCCCTCGCCACCGCCCCCTCCCCCGCCGGGTCCGCCGGACGAGCCGTCGCTCGTCTCGATCTTCACGGCGATCCCGACCAGCACCGGCACGGCCGCGAGCACGCCCAGCAGCGCGAGGGTGCGCCAGCGCCGGAAGGTGGTCAGCAGTTCGCTGCGGAGCAGCCCGAAGGTCCAGGTCCAGTTCGCCGTCCGCACCGACGTCGAGGTCGATGCCGGTTCCGGTGCCGTCGTCGACGCCGGTGTCCGGTTCCGGTCGTCCACCGTGTCAGCCCGCGACATCGAATCCCTCCCCCGTGAGAGCCACGAACGCGTCCTCCAGGGAGGCCCGCTCGACGGCGAAGCCGCGGACGCGGACGCCCGCCGACACCAGCGCGGCGTTCAGGTCGGCGAGATCCCGGTCCGGGGGCGGGGCCTCGGCGCTCACCCGGTCCTCACCGAGGACGACGTCGTCCGCCCCCTGCTCCTTCAGCACCCGGGCCGCGTCCGCCGGGTCCGGCGTCGTCACGACCAGTCGGCCGCGTGTCCCCGCGGCGAGGTCGGCCACCGGGCCCTGGACGAGCAGCCGGCCTTGTGCCATCACCGCCGCGTGCGTGCACACCTGCTCGATCTCGTCGAGCAGGTGCGAGGAGAGGAAGACGGTCGTGCCCTCCGCGGCCAGCTCGCGGATCAGCGAGCGGATCTCCCGCATGCCCTGCGGGTCCAGGCCGTTGGTCGGCTCGTCGAGGACGAGCAACCGACGGGGCTGGAGCAGGGCGGCAGCGAGGCCCAGACGCTGCTTCATACCGAGGGAGTACGCCTTCGCCTTCTTGCCTGCGGCGGCCGTCAGGCCCACCCGCTCCAGCGTCGCCGAGACCCGCGCCCGCCGGGTGTGCGGATCGGCGGTCGGGTCGGCGGCGTCGTAGCGGAGCAGGTTGTCGCGGCCGGAGAGGAAGCCGTAGAGAGCGGGTCCCTCGATGAGGGTCCCGACGTGGGGCAGTACGGCCCGTGCGGCCCGCGGCATGGGTTGCCCCAGGACGCGGGCCGAGCCGGCCGTGGGCTCGATGAGTCCCATCAGCATGCGGATGGTGGTGGTCTTGCCGGAGCCGTTGGGGCCGAGGAAGCCGAAGACGCTGCCGGCCGGGACGGTCAGGTCGAGTCCGTCCACGGCAAGCTGTCCGCCGCGATAGCGCTTGGTGAGGCCGCGGGTGTGGATGACGGCGCCGTCGTCCACCGGCACCCTTACGGACTCCGGCACAGGCACCCTTACGGGCTCCGGCACGGGCTCGCGCACGGACTCCCGCGCTGACTCCGGCACGGGCTCCCGCGCTGGCTCCCCCATCGGCTTCCCCCTCCGGCTCGTCCGGTCTCCGGTGTCCGGAGGCCGGCCTCTGCCCTACGTCACCCGCGCCGCCACTTCATCACTTCACCACTCGACCACTGCGCATGCTTCGGCCGCTTGGCCTACTTCGCCGCGTTCGCCGCCTTCACCAGGGCGTCCTTGGTGACCGCGCCGACGTAGACCTTGCCGTCGTCCGTCATCAGGGCGTTGATCAGGCGGGTGGAGAAGACGGTGCCGGAGCCGAACTTGCCGGTCACCTTGTCGCCGAACGAGCCGAGGAAGCCGCCGAGGTCTCCGCCGGCCTCCGCGCCCGAGGGCATTCCCTCGCCACCGGTGTCGAAGACGGCGACGGACGTCCAGCCCTCGCCGAGGACATTGAGTCCGTCGAGGCCTTCAAGGCCTTCCGCACCCTTGACGCCCTCGCCGCCCTCGAGGTCCTTCGTGAGGTCGCCGGGCTTGCCCGAGTGCCCGGGGGCGCTCTCCCCCGCCTCGTCGCCCTCGGTGACCTTCGCGCCCTTGGGGGCGGTGAAGTCGAAGGTGGACGCGGCGGGCTTGGCGAAGCTGACCTGGGTGAAGCCCGCGTCCACGACGGCGGCGCCACCGCTCGCCGGGGTCAGCGTGAACTTCAGCGGCAGGCCCGTCTTCGCGTCCACGGCCACACTGATCGCGCCGACCGTGGAACCGGACTGCTTCGGCTTGACCAGCAGCTTGTAGGCGTCACGGCCGGCGACCTGGACGGTGCCGTCGACGGTCACGGAGGTCGTGTCGTCGACCGCCTTCAGGGCCTCCTCGGTGAGCTCCTCGGGCGTCGCGGGGACCGGGGTCTCCGCCGTGCCGCCCTTGCCGGAGCCCTTGTCGGAGCTCTCGTCTGCGGTCGAGTGGTAGACCTCGTTGGAGGCGCTGTCGTACCCCCACAAGTCCTTGCCGTTGTGGATGACGCTGTACTCGGCGGCGTTCTCCAGCAGCGAGAGCTTCTGGCGGTCCGGGCCGTCGGTGGCGACGCGCAGGGTGTGCGTGCCGGCGGCGAGTTCGGTGAGCTTGGTGGACGGGTCGGCGGACGAACCGTCGCCGCCCTGGGTGGCCCCCGAGAGGAGCCCGCTCTCCAGCCCGCCGAGGTCGGGCAGCCCGAGATCGGTGCTGATCTTCACCGTCCCGGACAGCTGCTGCACGTCCGAAGCGGCGATCTTGTCGAGGAGCTGCTGGGCGGTGATCTTCGGCAGGTCCGGGTCGCCGGAGTCGGCGAGCGCCGGGACCAGCCCGATCGTCGCCGCCGCCACACCGATCACGGTGACCGGGACGATGTACCGTGCGGCCTTGCGCCGTCCGAGGCGCAGGTCCTCGGCTTCCGCGCCGGTCGACTCCCCGCCGGTCGTGGTGTCGTCGGATGCCTTCGGTGCCATGTGTGCCTTACCTCCGTCGTCGGCGGCGGCTGGTCATCTCACGCCTGAACGTCCCCACCCCAAGCCGCCATTCTCACCCGAATCGGTGAGGAGTGGTGTTTTCCGTGGTTCCCATCTGACCAAATCAGCCATGGGGAAGCGTCAACCCGAGGGCTCAACTCCACATACGCCTGCGGTATGACACGAAGGTGACGAGGCGGCATCCGACCCGTAGGGGTCCCCGGGTCAGCCCGGGACCCGTAGGGGTCCCCGGGATCAACCCAAAACCCGTAGGGGTCCCCGGGGTCAGCCCGCCCGGTGGACCACCGCGTCGCAGAGTTCCATCAGCGCCGCCTTCGCGTCGCACTCCCGCAACGGAGCCAACGCGGACCGCGCTTCCTTCGCGTACCGCACGGTGTCCCGGCGGGCCTGCTCCAGCGCCGGGTGGGCCCGGAGCGCCTGAAGGGCCTCGGTGTGCCGGGCGTCGTCGGTCAGGTCGGAGTCCAGCAGCTCGCACAGGGCGATGTCCTCGGGCAGCGACAGCCGCGCCGCCCGCTCCCGCAGCCGCAGGACCGGCAGCGTGGGAACGCCCTCGCGCAGGTCCGTCCCCGGCGTCTTGCCCGACTCGTGCGAGTCGGAGGCGATGTCCAGGACGTCGTCCGCCAGCTGGAAGGCGACGCCGAGCCGCTCGCCGTACTGCGTGAGCACGTCGACGACCGTCTCGTCGGCGCCGGACATCATCGCCCCGAAGCGGCAGGCCACGGCCACCAGCGAGCCGGTCTTGCCGCCGAGCACGTCGAGGTAGTGGTCGACCGGGTCCCGCCCGTCCGTCGGCCCCGCCGTCTCCAGGATCTGCCCGGTGACCAGCCGCTCGAACGCCTCCGCCTGCACCCGCACCGCCTCGGGCCCGAGGTCGGCCAGGATGTGGGAGGCCCGTGCGAAGAGGAAGTCACCCGTGAGGACGGCGACGGAGTTCCCCCAGCGGGTGTTCGCGCTGGACACCCCGCGCCGCACGGCAGCCTCGTCCATCACGTCGTCGTGGTACAGCGTGGCCAGGTGGGTCAGCTCCACCACGACGGCCGAGGGCACCACACCCGGCGCGTACGGGTCCCCGAACTGCGACGCGAGCACCACGAGCAGCGGCCGGAACCGCTTCCCGCCCGCGCGTACGAGGTGCTGGGCGGCCTCCGTGATGAACGGGACCGCACTCTTGGTGGCCTCGAGCAAGCCTTCCTCGACAGCCGCCAATCCGGCCTGGACATCGGCTTCCAGAGCCTGGTCCCGCACGCTCAGCCCGAACGGCCCGACGACGGTCACGAGGGGTCTCCTGTCTGCTGGTGTCTACTGGCGATTACGCGGTTTGTCGATAGGTCTCTGCCATCACTCAAGTCAGCGTATCCGGTCACGTTTCGATCACCGATAGCCCCCACGTCCCGCGGGCTCGAATGGACTCGCCCGGGAGGCCCTCGCAGGCCAGGCGCCATCGGATCACGCCCGAAATGTTTTTGATCAGCTCATATGAGCGGACATGGAGAGAGTTTCCGGGAACTGGAGATTCATGTCCCGGACCGAGGCCCTCGTCGAGCCGAAGGCCCGCCCGACCCTCTCCCCCACGTGACGACGATCACGCATTCCCTTCACCCTTCCCCCGCGACGCGTCGGGCACGAAGGAAGGCGAATCCCCTGCGCCTCCTCCGCCACCCATTGCCGGTGCTTTAACAATGAGTTGGGGCTAATGCCCGTTTCGCCGCTCTTGTGAACGCTGGTGAGTTGGCTCACTCCCCGCAGAGATCCCGTCCGGCTTCACCGTGCACCGATTCTCCGCACCCCTCAAGCAAGTTGAAGCTTTGCACCCACAAAGGATCAAGCACCCCATAGGCCACAGACCAAGGTCAATAGGGGTCATCTGTGAATCCGGTACTTGTTTCGGACATGTGCTCTCGCATACGTTCCCGGCCTGTCGGGCGGAACGCCGAATCCTGCCGCCGCCCGAACACCCATCGATAACGCTCGGCAGGAGCGGGGGAACCAGGTAAGTCGCCGAAACGGAATTTCCGGACGTCTTGGACATGCAAGACGCTTCGGACAGGCCGTACGGCTTGGGGTAAAGCCGCGACCGTCAGGACGCGACCGGGCAGCTCCCGCCCGAACCCGACAGCTCACCTCGCAGGCGCCGGAGAGGAAATTCGACATGCCCGCTGCCGCTCAGCCGCGCCGCAACCGTTTCATCCGCACGCTCGCCGTCGCCGCCACCGGCGCGGCCGTGCTCGCTCTCCCCGTCCTCGGGGCGACCACCGCCTCCGCGGCGACCCCGGCCGTCTCCACGGCCACCAGCCTCGGCTACGCCAACAACCTCGACGGCTGGATCCGCGCCTCCCTCCAGGTCATGGGGCAGCACGGCATCCCGGGGACGTACAACGGCATCTACCGCAACGTCATCCGCGAGTCCTCCGGCAACCCCAACGCCATCAACCTCTGGGACTCCAACGCGGCCGCGGGCATCCCGTCCAAGGGACTGCTCCAGGTCATCGACCCGACCTTCCGCGCCTACCACGTCAACGGCACGTCGTGGGACTCGTACGACCCGGTCGCGAACATCACCGCCGCCTGCAACTACGCGGCCGCGCGCTACGGCTCGATCGACAACGTGTTCGGCGCGTACTGACCGTCCCGCCGGCCGGTCACCGGTCACCGGTTGTCGGCCGCCGGGGCCCGGGGCTCGGCGGCCGACAGCCGGTAGCCGGTAGCCGGTAGCCGGTAGCCGGTTACGGAAACAGACGTTCGAGGACGACGGCCACGCCGTCGTCCTCGTTCGACGTCGTCACCTCGTCGGCCACCGCCTTGAGCTCCGGATGCGCGTTGGCCATGGCGACGCCCCGGGCCGCCCAGTCGAACATCGGGATGTCGTTGGGCATGTCCCCGAAGGCGACGGTGTCCTCGGGCCGCAGCCCCAGGTGTTCGGCGGCCAGGGCCAGCCCCGTCGCCTTGGTGATCCCGCAGGGCTGGAGTTCGACCGTGCCCGGCCCCGACATGGTGACCGTGGCCAGCGAGCCGACCACCGAGCGGGCCGTCGACGCCAACTCGTCGTCGGACAGCGTGGGATGGCGCAGCAGCACCTTGCTGATCGGCTCGCACCACAGGTCGTCGCGCCGGCCGACGCGCAGGGCGGGCAGCGTCGGGTGCGGCATCCGGTAGCCCGGCTCGATGAGCGTCAGCCCGTCGACACCGTCCTGGTCGACGGCCGCGTACAGCTGCCCGACCTCCGCCTCGATCTTGCCGAGCGCGGTCTCGGCCAGCTCCCGGTCCAGGGTGACCGACCACAGCAGACGGTCCGCGCCGGCGTCGTACAACTGCGCGCCCTGCCCGCACACCGCGAGCCCCCTGCTGTGCAGCCGGTCGAGCAGCGGACGCACCCGGGGCGCGGGCCGTCCCGTCACCACCAGGTGGCGTGCGCCGGCGGCCGCCACCCGCGCGAGCGCGTCGAGCGACCGGTCGGAGAAGGTGTCGTCGCCGCGGAGCAGCGTGCCGTCCAGGTCGGTGGCGATGAGGGAGTACGCGGTGCGCGCGGCATATGCGGTGGGTGCGGCCATGATCAGAGAATACGGATCCCGCGCCCCCCGGGTTCGACGCGAACCGGCCGACGTCCAAGTCCTGTCCGGTTCTGCCAACTCCCCTTGTACGCCTGGCTCACACCTGGCTGCCGACCGACGCAATGAAACGGCTTTCTGGCACATCGCCGGGTAGCGGGCGGTTAAAGGCCTCTGCACCGATTGGCAACAACATACGACGCTACCTACCGCGATGCCCGGGTGGACCGGTACCGTCCAGGTGTCCAGGGGGGACTTGATCGGGGGGTCAGGTTGAGCAGTGGGCGTATTCGTGTGCTGAGGCCGCAGGACCTCGGCGAGGGGGAGAGGGAGCGGTGGCGCGCGCTGCGTGGCGCGTCGACGCTGCCGCGAAACCCCTTCATGGAACCGGAGTTCACCGATGCCGTGGGCCTGGTACGGCCACGCTCGCGGGTGGCGGTGGTGTACGAGGGGCGTGAGCCGGTCGGCTTCCTGCCCCACGAGCGGGGCCGGCTCGGACAGGGCCAGGCCCTCGCGTACGGCGTCTCGGACGCGCAGGGCGCGGTGCTGGCCCCGGGCCTCGGGCTGAACGCCGACGAACTGATGCGGGCGTGCGGCCTGTCGAGCTTCGCCTTCGACAACCTGGAGGCGGAGCAGGGGCTGTTCGTCCCGCAGGCGGCCGAGGAGTACGCCTCCTATGTCATCGACGTCGAAAAGGGTTACGAGACCTACGAGACCGTGCTGCGCGCCCAGTCGCCGAAGTTCCTGAAGACGACGCTGGCCAAGGAGCGCAGGCTCGGCCGCCAGGTCGGGGAGGTGCGGTTCGTGTTCGACGAGCGCGATCCGGCCGCGCTGCGCACGCTCATGGCGTGGAAGTCCGCGCAGTACCGCAGGACCGGCCGCCGGGACCGGTTCGCACAGGAGTGGATCACCCGGCTCGTGGACGCGCTCTCCGGGACCCGCGCGCCGGAGTGCTCCGGCACGCTCTCCGTCCTGTACGCCGGTGACCAGCCGATCGCCGCGCACTTCGGACTGCGTTCGTCGGCCGTCCTCGCCTGCTGGTTTCCCGCGTACGAACCGGAGTTGGCGAAGTTCTCGCCGGGCCTGGTGCTGCATCTGCGGATGGCCGAGTCGGCCGCCGCCGAGGGTATCGGCCTGCTCGACCTGGGGCGGGGCGCGGCCGAGTACAAGGACTCGCTGAAGACCGGGGAGCTCCCCGTGTACGAGGGGGCGTGGTCGCGTCCGGGGGTGGGTGCCGCGCTCCACTGGCTCAGCCGTGAGCCGTCCCGCCGGGCGCATCACTTCGTGCGCAGCCGGCCGATGCTCGCCGCGGCGGCCGCACGGACCTTGAAGGGCGCGGGCCGACTGCGCCGACCGTGACGGGCGGCACCGGCCGGCATGACGGGTGTGACCGGCCGGCATGACGGGTGTGACCGGTATGACAGGCGTGACCGGTGTGACGGGCGTGAGACAAGGGGGGTTCATGTACCGCGCTGCACGTGCACAGCAGGAGATACAGAGGTTCCTGGACATCGATCCGGTGCAGGTCGCCGAGCTGGAACTGGACGACGGCGGTGTCCTCAGCCCGGGGCCGGGAAGTCCACCCGTCACGCACGGCGAGGTGTTCGTGCTGGTCAGAAGGGGCGGGCGGCCGATCGGGACGCTACTTGGGTCCGTACCGGAGGGAGCGGACCCGAAGACCGTCCTCATGGACCTGGCCACCCGCGAGCAGGCCCCCGGGGCCACCCCTTCCACGGGGCCCATGGAAGGGGCAGCCCCGGCCACCTCGGCCCAGGCCGTCATGACCACGACCGCCAAGGGCCAGGCCGAGACCGCCCCGAACGCCACCATCCCCACCGTCCCCACCGTCCTCGCACAGGCCGAAACCGCCTCGGCCGGCGCCCGCCCGACGGCCACGGCCCAGGCCGCCACCACCTCGGCCACCGCCGCCCCGACGGCCACGGCTCCGACCACCGCCACCTCGGCTGCCGCCGTCCCAACCGCCGTGGACCAGGCCGCCGGCGCGCCCGCCCCGGCTGCCGCCGTCCCGTTCACCACCGTCGTCGTCGCCACCCGTGAGCGCGCCGAGAAGCTCGCGCTCGCTCTCGACTCGCTGCTCGCCCAGGATCATCCGGACTTCGAGATCGTCGTCGTCGACAACGCGCCCGTGACGGACGCGACCCGGGACCTGATCGAACGCAAGTACGCCGAGCGCGTGCGGTACGTCACCGAACCGGCGCCCGGTCTCGCCGTCGCGCACAACAAGGGCGTGGAGACCGCCCACGGCGAGGTGATCGCGTTCACCGACGACGATGTCGTGGCGGACCCGCGCTGGCTCACGGAACTCACCGCGCCCTTCACCGCCGACCCGGGCCTCGGCTGCACCACCGGCCTGATCCTGCCGGCCCGGCTGCGGACCCCCGCCCAGGTCCTTCTGGAGAGCCACGGCGGCTTCGCCAAGGGCTTCACGGCCCGTACGTACGACCCGCAGGATCCGCCCGCCGACGAACCGCTGTTCCCGTTCACCGCGGGCCGCTTCGGCTCCGGCGCCAACATGGCCTTCCGTGCGGAGGTGCTGCGGGCGGCCCGCGGCTTCGACCCCGCGACCGGGGCGGGGACGCTCGCGCGGGGCGGCGACGACCTCTACGGGTTCGTCCGGGTCCTCGCCGGGGGCCATCGGCTCCACTACACCCCGCTGGCCCTGGTCTGGCACCACCACCGGGAGACCTGGCGGGACCTGGAGACCCAGGCGTACGGCTACGGCGCCGGCCTCACCGCCTACCTCACGGCGATCCTCGTCAACCGGCCCGGCCTGCTGCCCGCGTTCCTGGCCCGGCTGCCCCGGGGGATCGCCCACGCACGGACGCTGACGGCGAGCCGGGAGGCGGAGTCCGCGACGGACGGCGCGCCCGGCGGTCACGACGCCCGGACCCACGCCTGGCCCGCCCGGCTCTCCCGGCTCCAGCGGCGCGGCATGCTCTACGGGCCGGTGGGCTATCTGCGGGCCCGGCGCGCGCTGCGAGGTGCTGCGCGATGACGGCGTCCGCACACAGAACCGGCGGAAGCAGCGACGGCAACAGCAACGTCGGCAGTAACGGCGGCGGCAACGGAAGTATCCCCGTGTTTCTGTATCACGCCGTGATGGAGGAACCGCCCGGCTGGATCGCCGAGTTCACCGTCAGCCCCCAGCAGTTCGGCGAGCATCTGGACGCCGTCGTGGACAGCGGCCGTACGCCCGTCACGATCAGCGCGCTCGCCGACCACCTCGCGGGGCGGGCGCCGCTGCCGCCCCGGCCGGTACTGCTCACCTTCGACGACGGCTTCGCCGATCTGCCCGGTCCGACCGCCGAGGCGCTGGCCGGGCGCGGGCTGTCCGCGACCGCCTACCTCACCACCGGAGCGATCACCCGCGGCGGGCGCAGCCTGCTGCCGCCCGCCCCGATGATGACGCTGGAGCAGGCGGCGCGACTCGAGCGGTACGGAATGGAGATCGGCAGCCACACCGTCACCCACGCCCAGCTGGACACTCTCGCGCCGCGGGCGCTCGCGTACGAACTGCGGGTGTCCCGCTCGGTGTTGGAGGACACCCTCGGCCACCAGGTCCGCCATCTCGCCTACCCGCACGGCTACAACAGCGGCCGGGTACGGCGAACGGCGGCGGCCGCGGGCTACGAGACCGCCACCGCCGTTCGACACGCGCTGAGTTCGGACCGCGACGAGCACTACCGCATCGCCCGGCTCATCGTGCGCCGCGGTCACACCGTCGCCGACGTCCGGGGCTGGCTGGCGGGATCCGGTGCCCGTGTCGCCCCGTACCGCGACGGACCGAAGACGGTCGGCTGGCGCTGGTACCGCCGCGCCCGCGCCGCCGTACAGGGGCCGGTGTTCGCAGGTTGATCCGAGTTCGTCGATTCGACGATTTTGGTGTGAAAAGAAGAGAAAATTCCTATAGTTGACTTGAGGGAGGGGAGCCTCGACGTGCATCAACACGTGCCCGTACCGAGCACCGAGAGCAGCGAGCTGCCCACCCCTGACCTCTCCACCGGACCGGGAAGCCCCGGCGCTCCGGGCAGTCCGGCTGATCCGGGTGGTCCAGGTGGTTCGGCTGGTTCGGGTAGTCCGGGTAGTCCGGGTAGTCCGGGGCCGGTCACCGGCGGTGATCGCAGACCCTGGCGGATCCCGCGCCGTCCACCGGACGCCGGCCTGCTGACGCTGCTGCTCGCCGCCGGGCTGTGGGTGTACGCGCTGCCCCGCATCGGCTTCCGCGAGATGGGCGACTACGGCCTGCTGGACCGGCTGCCGGTCGCCTACTACCTCTCGTTGCTGGTCCTCACCGCGGGCTTCGTCCTCAGTCTGCGGCGCGCGGGCACCGCGCCCTGGTGGCCGGCCGCGCACTGCGGCGCGCTGCTCCTGGCACTGAAGGCGCCGCCTGCGGTGCTGTACGACGCGGTGCGCTACCCGTGGGCCTCCAAGCACGACGCCATCGTCGACACGCTGCTCGCCAACGGTGAGCTGCGACCGGGCGCGGCACTGTCGGGCAACATGTCCGCGTACGACCAGTGGCCCGGCTTCTTCACCCTCGACGCGGGCCTGGTGCGCGCCTTCGGCGTGGAGAACGCCGCCGTGTACGCCAACTGGGCCCCGATCGTCGTCGGCCTGCTCATGATGCCGGTGCTGGTCCTGATCTACCGCACCTTCTGCGAGGACTGGCGGCTGATCTGGACCGCCGTGTGGATCTTCCAGCTCGCCAACTGGGTGGGCCAGGACTACTTCGCCCCGCAGGCGCTCGCGTACCTGCTGCATCTGACGGTCCTCGCGGTGGTACTGCGGCACTTCGTGCGGCCCGGGTCCGCCGGACGGCTGCGCGACCGCACCTTCCTCGACCCGGTGGCCGCGCCGGTCCCGCCGCCGACGGGGAGGAAGCAGCGCGCGGTGTGCGTGGTGATCCTGGCCCCGCTGATCGCCGCCATCAACGCCACGCACCAGCTCACCCCGGTGATGCTCACCATCTGTCTGGTCGCGCTCAGCCTCACCCGCCGCTACCGCAACTACGGGCTGCTGGTAGTCGCCGCGCTGCTGATGCTCACCTGGGACCTGACCATGGGGCGGCCGCTGTTCGTCGAGACGCTCTCCACCATCAGGAAGTCGATCGGCGAGCTGACGGAGAACTCCCGCGCGGGCTACGCGGGGCAGCTCACCGGGCCCGGGCCGGAACTCGCGGGCACCGCCAACGTGGCGATGGTGCTCGCGGTCGCCGTCCTCGCCGGGACCGCCGTCGTGCTGCGGCGACGGCTGACCCGCAGCGCGCTGCCCCTGCTGCTGGTGTCCGTCGCCCCGGTACCGCTGTTCGCCGTCAACGACTACGGCGGCGAAATGCTCTTCCGTGTCTATCTGTTCGCCCTGCCCGGCGCGGCCTTCTTCGCCGCCGCCGCGCTCGTGCCGGCCGTCGCGGGGACCCACCGCAGCAGGGCGAAGGCACTGCGGCGCAGGACGGCGGCCTTCGCGCTGCCCGCCGTCCTGCTGGTGCTGCTGGCCGGCTTCCTGCCGTCGTACTACGGCAAGGAGAAGATGTTCTACACGCCGCCGGACGAGACCGCCCTGGTCACCAGGGCCCTCGACAACGCTCCCGACGGCTCCCTGATCCTCGCCACCAGCGGCTCCTTCCCGCAGGCACTGCACCGCTACGACCGTCTCGAGCACTGGTTCTTCGCCGAACAGGCGCTGCCCGAGAACGAGAAGATGCTGAAGGACCCGGCCGGCTATCTCGCGGACGGGATCCCACCGGGTACGAAGGCGTACGTCGTCCTCACCCGCACCCAGGACATCTACACCGCCGGCGAGGGTCTGCTGCCGCCCGGCGGCTTCGACACCCTGCGTTCGAAGCTGTCCGCCTCGCCCCTCTTCCGGACCGTCGAGAGCCATCCGTACGGCGTCGTCCTGGAGTACCGCCCGGCCACCCGATGAATGACCACAAGGTGATCGAAGTGACGACCACAGACTCCGAGGACATCGACAACGAGAACACCACCGACAAGGGCCGCCGCGGCGTGGGGCCCGGGGGCGCAGGGCCCGGGGGCGCGGGTGTGGGTGTGGGTGTGGACGCCGGGATCATCGGCGAGGCCGAAGGGGGCGAGGGCAGCAGGTTCACCTCGACGCACCTGAGAGTCCTCGTCGCGGCTTCGGGCTGGTCGGCGCTGGCCGCCACCGCCGTACCCGGCCCCTCTCCGCTGCGCTGGATCCTGGTGCTGCTGTTCGTCCTGTTCGGTCCTGGCTGCGCGGCGCTGTATCCGCAGCCAGGACGCCTGGCCTCCGGCGCCAGACTGGAGGCGGTCGCGCTGGCCGCGCCCATCAGCCTCTCGCTCGGCGTGCTCACCGCGACCTCGCTGTTCCTGGTGAAGGCCTTCTCGATGTCCGCCTTCCTGATCTCGCTCGCCTGCTTCACCACGGTCACCGCGGCTCTGCCGGGGCTGCCGCTGCCCGCCGCTCGGCGCGGCGCGGTCGAGCGCGCCAAGGTCAGGCGCAGGCCTTCCGGCGGCAGTGACTCATGACGGGGCGGCATCGGCTGCGCGGGCCACGCAAGCCGGCCGAACCGGACAGGCCGAGTGACGTGGAGAACCACACGGGGGACGGGTTGAGGGACGACTTGGGGGACGGCTTGGGGAATGGGTTGAGGGACGGGTTAGGGGACGGCTTGGGCCACAGCTCGGGGGACGAGGGGCCGGGGGACGGCTTGGGCCACAGCTCGGGGGACGACGGACCGGGAAACGACCCGAGGAGCGCCCCGGCCGACGCCCCGAGAAACTCGCCGACGAGCGCCCCGGCGGACGCCCCGACAAACAACCCGGCGAGCGCCCCGGCGGACGCCCCAACAGACGACCCGGCGAGCGCCCCGAGAAACACCCAGGGAAACGACCTGCGAAGCGCGAGGCGCACCTACATGGCTGTCGCGATGGTGGCGGTGGCCGCGCTGCTCGCCGGGCTCGGCATCTGGGCCGGCCGCTCCGAGGACCCGGATTCCGGGGCGGACGCTCTGCCCGACAACGCGGCCTCGGGTGAGCTGCCCACCGGACCCTGCGCCCCCACCGACACGCTGGTCCCGCCCTGCGGCGCCTGGTGGGGCGCCGCCGTGCCGTACGCCGAGGACGGCTCGCTCAAGGACGCCGTGCACGGCTTCGAGAAGAGGATCGGCCGCAAGCTGGACCTCGTCTACAACTACCACGACATGTCGGGCACCCGGCTCGACGGAGAACTGCTCACCCCCGACGAACAGGAACTCGGCAAGGACCGGCTGCTCATGCTGGCCTGGGAGTCCACCGTCTGGACCGAGCCGCACCACGAGAACTGGACGGAGACCCAGCTCGGCTGGAAGAACATCGCCTCCGGCAGGCTCGACGAGAAGATCCTCGATCCGCAGATCCGGCGTATCAAGGCCTACGGCAAACGCGTCTTCCTCTCCTTCGACCAGGAGACCGACGCCCGCATCGAGGAAGGCGCGGGTACCCCGGAGGACTTCGTCGCCGCGTACCGCCATGTCCGCGACCGGTTCCGGGAACTGGGCGCCGACAACGTGGTGTGGGTGTGGACCGTCTCCGGCTACCTCGGCAGCGCGGCCGACATGAAGGCGCTCTACCCGGGGGACGAGTACGTCGACTGGATCGCCATGGACCAGTACAACTACTACCAGTGCCACGGCACCACGGACTGGAAGGACTTCCTGCGCAGCCAGCGGCCCAGCTACGAGTGGCTGCGCGAGAACATCAGCGACGAAAAGCCGGTGATGCTCGCGGAGTTCGCCACCGCACCGGACGCCGACGCCCCGCAACGCCAGCGCGACTGGTACACCGGGATCCCCGCCGCCGTGAAGAAGCTCCCGAAGGTGAAGGCGCTGGTGCACTGGAACCGGCCGACCTCCGAGAAGCCCGTGTGCGACCTGACCGTCAACGAGGGCCCGGGCCTCGAGGGCTACCGGGAGGCGGGGAGGAACGGCTACTTCCACCAGCCCGTGCCGCCCCGCTGACCGCGCCGCGCGGCTGTCCGGCGCGCACCCGGCCACGGGTGACGAGCGGCAGGAACATGGCGGCGGCGACGAGCACGACGAACAGGGGCACGGCCGCCGGCGCGAGTTCCTGCCGCCACACCCAGCCGCCCACCGCGACGAGATACAGGACGCCCCAGCGTCCCGGCCACGTCAGCCACCGGTCCGCGCCGGCGAGCAGCAGCCACAGAGGTACGAGGCCCAGCAGCTGCACGGCCGGCGGTGCCCAGCGCAGCAGCGGCTCGGGGCCGTCGAGTCCCGTCCCCTCCGCGAGGAAACCGGCCGCCTTCGCGTACCACGCCCCACCGACCGGTGACGGCTCCCGGCCGAAGGCGAAAGGTACGGCGTACAGGGCGATCAGCGCCGAACCCAGCGCCGCTCCCGGCAGCAACGCGCCGCGCGTCGCGCGCAGCGTCACCGCGCCGACGAACACCACCAGCAGCAGGCCGCCGGCGACCAACGCCATGAGCGGTAGCGCCGCCAGCAGCTGACGTCCGGTCAGTACTTCCTCGGACGGGCCGTCGAGCCACGGCAGCCGGCGCAGCGCCACCGTCCAGAAGGCCGCGGTGGCCACGCCGAGCAGACCCCACAGTCCGCCCGCGACCCACCGCTCCCGGCTGCCGGCCTGAGGGGACCGAGGGGCCCGGCCCCGCGCGACCTCCCGAGCCGACTCGTCCCGCCCCCCGGTCCCCCCGGTCCCCTTGCTTGTCCTGCCTGCGTCGGAGTCGTGCGGGTGCCGCTTTATCAGCGCCAGCGTGTCCGCCTGCAGCGCCTCGCGTTCGTACCCGGGACGTCCTATGAACAGGGTGACCGTGTCCTCGTCGACGCCGTCGCGTTCGTACGCCGCCCGGCGCGCCCAGTTGGTGCCGTATCCGGCGGTGGCGTTCAGCCGTGCCCAATGGGTGCCGTAGGCCGGGGCGGCGGAGGAACGGCCGACGGGCGGACGGTCGTTGCGACGCAGCGCGGACCGCAGGCCGACGGCGGAGACGGCGGCGATCAGCGTCATGCTGATCAGCACCGCCCAGCCCGCGCCGTCGATCCCGGCCGGGGCGAACAGCAGGGCGGCGCTGCCCAGCACGAGCGTGCACATGGCGCCCTGGAGCGCGGCGAGCACCCCGGTACGGCCCTGCACGCGCAGCACCCCGATGTACAGCTCGACCACCACCCGGGGCAGCGCCCCGGCGGCCAGCAGCCGCAGCACGGTGGTGCCGTGCTCGGCGTAGTCCTCGTGGAACGGCAGCAGGATCTGCGGGGCGAACACCACCAGGACCAGCACCACCGGCACCAGCAGCAGCGTCATCCGGCGCAGCGCCCCGCGCACTCCCTCGGCGAGCCGGCGCGGATCGTGCGAGGCATGCGCGGTGAGGGAGGAGGCCATGTTGATGGCCATGAACTCCATCGTGCCGCCGACGGTGTACGCCACGTAGAAGTAGCCGTTCTCCGCCGCGCTGAAGCGGACCGCGACCATCACCGGCAGCAGGTTGATCATCGCCAGGCTGAACAGCGCGCCCAGCGAGTCCCCGGCCAGGAAGCGGCCCATCTCCCGCAGTTGCGGAGGCTCCAGGTCGCGGTCGGCGGCGGCCTGGCGCGGGATCAGCCGGCGGAAGATCAACCAGCCCAGGGGCAGCGTCGAGAACGCGATCGCGACGGCCCAGGAAACGAAGATCCCGAGCGCCGGCAGCGCGGTCGCGCACACGACCAGCAGGATCAGCTTGCCGACGGAGAACACCGCGTTGCCGACGGGCACCCAGCCCGATCTGCGCAGGCCGGTGAGCACCCCGTCCTGGAGCGTGAGCAGCGCCCAGGCCACGCACGCGACGACGAACGCCGTGCCCGCGGCGGCCGTGCCGAGCGGTGCGTACGTCGCCCCCCACAGGTCCAGGGTGAGCAGGAAGACGAAGGCGGCGACGGTCACGACCACCGAGCTGGCCGCGTACGCCCGCCACACCAGCGAGCCCGTGGCCCGCCCCGCGCGCGGCACGAAGCGGACGACGGCCCCGATCATCGTCGTCGCCGTGATGCTGGCGAGCAGCCGCATCGCCGCGATCGCGGCCGAGCCCTGGCCGACGGCCTCCTCCGAGTAGTAGCGCGCGGCCACCAGCCAGAAGCCCAGGCCCAGCACGGCGGACACGCCCGTGCTGAGCATCAGGAAGTAGGCGTTCTTGAACAGGGAGTCGGAGCCGCGCGTGTCGTCGGCCGGCGCCGTGCCCGCCGCCTCCTTGCCGACGGGCGGCGCCGAGGGTTCAGGTACCTGGATCTCGGCCTGCGTCTCAGCCACGGGTCGGCTCCAGCCCTCCCGGCGCCTCGGCCGGCCGTACGCCGGACTCCTGGAGCACCTCGACGACCTGCCGGGCCCGCAGCGGATCCACGGGCAACGCGTGCCGGGCGAACCAGCGGGCCCCGGCGGGATCGGGCGACGGGTCGGTGAAGGCGGCACCCGCGTAGTCGTCCAGAGGCGGGTCATAGAGGTACCCGACGACGATGCCCCGCCGCGCGAGCGCCGCCCTCGCGGCGTCCCGGTCGGCGACGAACAGGGGGACGCGGAAAAGGGGTTGGACCCGGTCGGCGCGGGCCGCGCCGGGCCGCGCCCACGGTGTGGACAGGAGCAGCTCCGTGCCTGCCCGGCAGGCCGCCAGCACCTCGTCCAGGTGGTCGAGCCTGCGGCCGATGCGGCCCGCTCTCAGCGGCCCCGAACGCAGCCGGTAGTCGTGCATGTCGACGCGGACCCAGGGGTCGTGCGCGGTGAGGTCCGGCGCCGCGTCGACGGCGCGGGCCAACTCGGCCGGCCGCAGCGGCATCCGGATCTCCTCCCGCTCCATCAGCCCGAGCAGCCGCATCGTGGCCCAGGCCGCCCGCCGCAGCCGCAGCCCCCGCACGGTCGCCTCCGCGTAGGGCCGGACGGTGTAGGCGAGTTCCGCCGTGAACCGTCCCGGCAGCAGCAGGTCCTCGCAGGCCTTCGCCAGGGCCTCGCGCAGTCCCGGGTCGGCGCAGGCCAGGAATCCGCCGGCCTTGGCACCGACATGCTTGGAAAGGCTGAAGACCGAGGCGTCCCCCCAGGCCCCGACCGGTCTGCCCCCCACTTCGCTGCCGATGGCGTGCGCCCCGTCCTCGAACAACGGGATGCCCAGCGTGTCGCACTTCTCCCGCAGGCGGGGTGTGTCGTCCGGGTTGCCGTACAGATTCGTCGTAAGGACGCCGGAGAGCGAGCCCCACACCTCGTCGGGCACGGCATCGACGTCGATCGACGCGTCCAGCGGGTTCAACGGCGCCTGCACGGGCCGCAGTCCCGCCGCCAGCAGCACGAAGAAGATCACGTCGTCGTTGACCGGCGACATCAGTACCCGTCCGCCGGGCGGGCACCAGTGGCGCAAGGCCACGTACAGCCCGAATCTGCACGACGGTACGTACACGCATTCCCGGCCGAGTCTGTCGCGCATGGTCGCTTCCAGCCGTTTCGGCCGTGAGCCACGCCGCGCCGACCCGAGGCCGGCCTCCCCTATGGCCATCCGCCCCCCAGTTGTGCCAGGGGAAGGCCCCCTCCCCGAGGCCTTCCAGCACCCGCCCAGAGTCTCCCGTTTCGCACCGCTCCGTCAAGATTGCGTACCGGCCGGTGGACGACTTCGGGTGAGCGACCGGAAGCGGAGAGCTGCCGGCCGTGGTGCTTCGCCGGCCCGGCCCCCGTGTCGCTTCCCCGATGTCGGCCGTAACGTGTGGCGCGGCTCGGCGCACCCGCGCGACACCCGTTCGAGGTCCGGCGAGCCCTACATGGCGAGCACCAAAGAGCGCACGAAAGAGAGGCAGTACCCGATGCCCCCCTTCGACCTTCCCGAGGGCGACCCCTTCGGTCCGCACAACCTCCCGTACGGCGTCTTCTCCCTCCCGGGCTCCACGGAGCGGACCGTCGGCGTCCGGCTCGGCGACCATGTCCTCGACGCGGGCGCGGCGGCCCGCGCGCTCGGCTCGCCACACGTCGGCCTCCTCGCCTCGCCGACGCTCGACCCGCTGCTGGCGGCGGGTCGCACGACCTGGTCGCAGGTGCGCCGCGCCCTGACGGAGTGGGTGACCGACCAAGCCCACCGGCCCACGGTCGAGCCGCTCTTCCATCCCCTTTCCGGCGTGACGCTGCACCTTCCCTTCCAGGTCGCCGACTACGTCGACTTCTACTCGTCCGAGCACCACGCCCGGAACGCGGGAGCGATCTTCCGTCCGGACGCCGGTGACGTCCTCCTGCCCAACTGGAAGCACCTGCCGATCGGCTACCACGGCCGGGCCGGCACGGTCGTGGTCTCCGGCACGGACGTCGTCCGCCCCTCCGGCCAGCGCAAGGTTCCCGACCAGCCGGCGCCCGTCTTCGGCCCTTCCGTGCGGCTCGACATCGAGGCCGAGGTCGGCTTCGTGGTCGGCGTGCCCTCGCGGCAGGGCAGCCCGGTCGCGCTGGCCGACTTCCGCGAGCACGTCTTCGGTCTGTGCCTGCTCAACGACTGGTCCGCCCGCGACCTCCAGGCCTGGGAGTACGTCCCTCTCGGCCCGTTCCTCGCCAAGTCGTTCGCCACGTCGGTGTCGGCGTGGATCACCCCGCTGGAGGCCCTGGAGAGCGCGCGGGTGGCGCCCCCGGAGCGGACCCACCCCCTCCTCCCCTACCTGGACGACGCGGCCGCCGAGCCCGGCGGCTACGACCTGCGCATCTCCGTCGCGCTCAACGGTCAGGTGATCTCCGATCCGCCCTTCTCCACCATGTACTGGACGGCCGCCCAGCAACTCGCCCACCTCACGGTCAACGGCGCCTCCCTGCGCACCGGCGACCTGTACGGCTCGGGCACGGTGAGCGGCCCCCACCCGCACGAGCGCGGCTCCCTGCTGGAACTGACCTGGAACGGCCGTGACCCGCTGGAACTCCCCGACGGCAAGCGCACGTTCCTGGAGGACGGCGACGTGGTGACCCTGTCCGCCTGGGCTCCCGGCCCCGGCGGCACGCGAGTGGGCCTGGGAGAGGTGACCGGCCAGGTGAGCGGACAACTGACCGCCGGGTGAAGCGGCCTGGGACGGACCCGGTGCCGAGAGCGGACCCGGTGCCGGGGTCGGTGCCGGTGCCGGTGTCGGAGTCGGAGTCGGAGCCGGGGTGGGGGTCGGTGCCGGTGCCGGAGTTAGTGCCGGTGTCGGAGTCAGTGTCGGGGTCGGGGTCGGGGTCGGTGACCAACCCGGTGGTGGGGTGGCCGACCGTGGCGAGGCCGCCGAGTCGGGGCGGACGGGGCTGAATCGGGGCGTCGTCGTGGGCTGACTCCCGGCGGAACCGCCGTCATACTGACGGCGGGCACGGTCCTCGTGCCGAGCCCGCCGCCCATGGCAGGCCGCACGCACGCGGGTACTCCGTACGCACGCCGCGCGCACATGGCCCACGCCCCCTTCCCGACCAGGATCCGGAGCCCATGGCATGACTCTCTGCCTGCTCCTGCTGAGCGTCGTCGCCCTGTCCGCCGCCGTGCCGGCTCCACGCGCGCTCACCCGGTCCGCCTGGCCCGAGCGGGAGCCGGTGATCGGGCTGTGGGTGTGGCAGTGCCTGGTCGCCACGGTCCTGCTGTGCTGCCTGACCGCCCTGACCCTGGGCGCCGCCGCCGTGTTCCACACAGTGCGCGCCCGGGTCTTCGCCCCCGCACCGCCCGGGGTCTCCGAGGCGTACGACCTCTCCGCCGCCCCCGTGTGGGCCGCTGCCCTGACCTTGCTGCTGGCCTGCGGGGCCGCCTGGACCACCGCGATGCTGGCCCGCGAACTCGTCGAGGCCCGCCGGCGCCGCGGCCGGGCCAGGGCCCACCTGCGTGAACGCGCCCCCGACCTGCCCGCGGGCCTGCCGTCCGCGCGGGGCCCGCTGCTGGTGCTGGAGGACGAGTACCCGGACGCCTGGTGGATGCCGGGCAACCCACCCCAGTTGATCGTGACGACCGGCGCCCTGCACCGCCTCACCTCCCACCAGCTGGACGCCGTCCTCACCCATGAGCGTGGCCATGCCCGCGCCCACCATGACTGGCTGCTCCACCTGTCGACCGCCCTCGCCACCGGCTTCCCCCGTGTTCCGCTCTTCTCCCACTTCTGCGACCAGACCCACCGCCTGGTCGAACTCGCCGCCGACGACACGGCGTCGCGCCGCTGCGGTCACCTGACCACGGCGCTGGCCCTGATCGAGCTGAACCAGCACCGAGGCGTCCTGTCCTGCGCCTCCAGCAACCGTCTCCTGGGCGAGCGGGTCGACCGCCTGCTCCAGCCACCCCCGCGCCTGCTCCGCAGACAGCGGGCGCTGGCGACGACGGTGGCCACGCTGGTCCCGCTGCTGCCCCTGCTGATCACCTTCGCCCCGGGCCTGACGGCGTTGGCCTGACGGCGTCGTCCCGACGGCGTTGCTCTGACAGCCCCAACCAGACGGCCCTAGCCAGACGGCCTTGGCCAGACCGTGTCGTCCCGACCTGGCAGATCTTGTGTACGTCGGTCCTGTTCTCCCAGGTCAGCTCCTTCTCTGACGCCCCCGCAGGTGGCGCAACACTCCGGCAACACCGCTTTTCCTACTGGCTCGCTATGGTTCGAAACATGCCACCCACCGACCGCATCCGAGACCACGCCGGCCAGGGCGCGACCACCGTCGCCGCCCACCGTGCGCGGCGTCGGCTGCGCGCGGACCAGGCCCGACAACTCGCGGACCTCCTGCGCCGCCAGCTGCTCACCGACGGCTTTCCGGACGGCACGCTCCCCCACGAGTCGTCCCTCGCGACCGACTACCGCGCCTCCCGCAACACCGTCCGCCAAGCTCTCGACCTGCTCCGGGCCGAGGGACTGGTGGAGCGCCTGCCGGGCGTCGGCACGGTCGTCGTGGCGCAGAAGTACCCGCACGGCCTGGACCGTCTGATGGGCCTCGCAGAGACCCTGCACGAGCACGGCCACGTCACCAACGAGGTCCGCACGATGGGCCCCGTCGCCGCGCCCGCCCCGGTGGCCGACCGCCTCCACGTCCCGCCCGGCACCGACGTGCTCTACATCGAACGCCTGCGCCGGCTGGGTGGCCTCCCCCTCTCTCTGGACCTCACCTACATCCCGCTCGACATCGGCACCGCCCTGCTCGGCGCCGACCTGGAGAACACCGATGTGTTCCGGCTCCTGGAGGCCGTCACCGGGCAGCGACTCGGCCACGCCGAGATCACGCTCGAGGCGGTGACGGCGGACGCCCACTCCGCCGCCGTACTGGAGGCGCCTCGTGGCGCTGCCGTCCTGATGCTCGAACGTCTCACCCACCTCGCGGACGGCCGCCCGGTGGACCTGGAGTTCATCCGCTTCCGCGGAGACCGCATCTCGATGAGCGGCCTGCTGCACCGCTCGCTCTGACCTCTCCCACCGGCATCGCTTTCGCCCCCTTCTCCGCCCTCATGCTCGCGCCCTCTCGCTTGTCCTCTTCTCCGCCCTCAACCCTTCATCGCTCGGCACGGCCTCATCGGTTCATCGCCGAGCAGGATTTCTCAGAATTTCTCGGGACTTTTCTGGAGACAGCCATGACCCTGGCACCCCAGCGGGCCGACGTGCCCGTGACCATCGACGAGTCGAAGTGCATCGACGGCTGCACGCTCTGTGTGGACATGTGCCCGCTGGACTCCCTCGCCATCGACGAGAGCAACGGCAAGGCCTACATGCACGTCGACGAGTGCTGGTACTGCGGCCCGTGCGCGGCTCGCTGTCCCACCGGTGCCGTCACGGTCAACATGCCCTACCTGCTCCGGTGAAAGGCCCGAACCTCCATGAAACCCAAAGCGACAGCCGCGTCCGCCGCCCTTCTCCTGCTCCCCCTCACCGGATGCGGCAGCGCCGAGGCCGGTAGCGGCTCCACGGTCACCGTCACCGTCGGCTACCAGTCCAAGACCATCAACACCGTCACGGCCGGCACCCTCCTGCGCTCGCTCGGCTACTTCGAGAAGGAGCTGAACGCCCTCGGCGACGGCACGACCTACAAAGTGGACTGGCAGGACTACGCCACCGGCGCCCCCATCACCGCGCAGATGACCGCCGGGAAGATCGACATCGGCTCGATGGGCGACTTCCCGCTCCTCATCAACGCGGCCCGCGGCAAACAGCTCGGCAAGCCCACCCACCTCGTCTCGGTCACCGGCTACAACCTGCGCGGCGGCCTCAACACCATCGTCACGGCGCCCGACTCCAAGCTCGCCTCCATCGAGGACCTCAAGGGCAAGAAGGTCTCCACCAGCATCGGTTCCGCCGCCGACGGCACCCTCGTACGGGCCCTGCAGCGCGCCGGCATCGACCCGGCCAAGGGCATCGAGAAGCTCAACCAGCAGCCTGCCGTCGGGGCCTCTGCCCTCTCCGCGGGCAGTGCCGACGCGCTCTCGCAGTTCGTCGCCTGGCCCGGCCTGCTCGCCTACCAGGGCAAAGCGAAGGCCCTGTACGACGGCGCCCAGCTGGACCTGCCGACCTTCCACGGCGTCACCGCCCGCGAGGACTTCGCGAAGAAGCGCCCGGCCGTGCTGGAGGCGTTCCTGAAGGCGCAGTCGGAAGCCACCGGATACCTCGACACGCATCCGGTGGCCGCCGCCGAGAAGGTCGCCAAAGCCACCGGCCTGCCCGCCGAGGTCGTCTACCTCTACAACGGCGCCCACGGCATCTCCACCTTCGACCCGGCCGTCAAGCCGCAGCTCGTCGCCGCACTCAAGGAGGACGTCTCGATCCTGAAGGCGGCCAAGCTGACCGGAGACGTCGACGTGGACTCCTTCGTCGACGACCGGTACGTGAAGAAGGCGCTCGGCCCGACCTACGCGAAGCAGCTCGCCGCCGCCCCCGCACCGGCCGCGAGCGAGGTCTGGCCCAAGGGCGCCACGCAGACCCGTACCTTCAAGACGCCCGCCGAGCTGCTGGCCTACGTCGCGCAGCACAAGGACGGCATCCGCGCCGCCTACGTCCCCGACGCCACCACGGGCACCCTGTGGTTCGCCGACCAGGCCGTCTGGGTGGCCGACGGCACGACGCTCGTACCGTTCGTCGCCCCGGCGACCGCACGGGCCTACGTCGACGCCCACGGCGGCGCCCGCGTCGTCACGTACGCCGACGCGCTGGGGCGGGCGTCGTGACCCGGTATGCGCTGCGGGTGGCCTCGGTGGCGGCCGCCCTCGGCCTGTGGCAGCTGCTGACCAGCCTGGACGTCGACCTGTGGTTGCGTTTCTCGCAGTTCCCCACGGTCGCCGACGTGGCCCGCGCCTTCGCCGACCGCCTGGCCGGCGACGACTACTGGACCGACCTCACCGACAGCCTCACCCGCATCGTCACCGGCTTCCTGCTGGCCGCCGTCCTGGGTGTGGCCACGGGCGTGCTCGTGGCGCGCTCGCGTCTCGCCGAGGACCTGCTCGGGCCGATCCTCGAAGTCGTCCGCCCGATTCCGGCGATCGCCCTGGTGCCCGTCGCGATCCTGCTCTTCCCCTCCAACGAGCAGGGCATCGTCTTCATCACCTTCACCGCCGCCTTCTTCCCGGTCCTGGTCTCCACCCGGCACGCCGTCCGCGCGCTGACCCCCGGATGGGAGGAGGCGGTCCGCACGATGGGCGGTGGCCGGTGGCGGATCCTCGCCTCGGTCGTCCTGCCCGGGGCGCTGCCGGGCATCTTCGGCGGCCTGTCGGTCGGCATCGGGGTGTCGTGGATCTGTGTGATCTCCGCCGAGATGATCTCCGGGCAGTACGGCGTCGGCTACCGCACCTGGCAGGACTACACGGTCGTCGACTACCCGGGGGTGTTCGTCGGCATGGTCACGATCGGCGTGCTCGGCTGGGCCACGTCCACGGCCGTGGAACTCCTCGGCCGCCGCCTCACCCGCTGGCTGCCCCGCACCTCGTACGTCCCCACCGGCCGGGCCCGGCCCAAGAGTCCCCGACCGGCCGCACCGGCGGCCTCGTCCGCCGTCCCCACCGGACCCGAACCCGCGGAGGCGCGCGATGAGCACCTCGTCTGAGACCCGCGAGACCACCCGTACGGACACCGACGGCGCGACCACCGACACGAGCACCACCACCGCGACCGCTACGGCCGTACGCGGTACCCGGCTCACCCTCCGCGCGGCCACCCTCGGCCGCCCCGACGCCGCCGCTCTGGCCGACGTCGACCTGGACGTCCCGCCGGGCGAGATCCTCACCGTCGTCGGCCCCTCGGGCTGCGGCAAGTCGACGCTGCTGCGCACGCTGGCCGGGCTGCTGCCCGCGCTGACCGGATCCGTCGAGCAGGACGGCCGGCCGATCGGCGGGCCGGCGGCGGATCGCGCGCTGGTCTTCCAGGAGGACGCCCTGCTCCCGTGGCGCAGCCTGCTGGCCAACGTCGAACTGCCCCTCGCCATCCAGGGCGCACCGCGCGCGGAGCGCAGGAAGCGGGCCGCGGCCTGGCTCGAGCGGGTCGGACTCGCCGACCGCGCCCGGCAGTTGCCGCACCGGGTCTCCGGGGGCCAGCGCCAGCGGGCGCAACTGGCCCGGGCGCTCGCCGCGGACCCGCGCGCCGTCCTCATGGACGAACCCTTCGGCGCCCTCGACGCCCAGACCCGCGCCGGCATGCAGGACCTGCTGGTGGAGGTGCTGCACGGCACGGGCGCGACCGTCGTCTTCGTCACCCACGACGTGGACGAGGCCCTGTTCCTCGGCGACCGCGTGGCCCTCCTCGGCGCGGGCCGCCTGGTCGCCGTACGGGACGTGCCGCGTCCACGCGACCGCGCCGCCCATGACGACCCCGCGCGTGTGGCCCTGCGCCGCGATGTCCTGACCTCACTGAGCATCTGAAAGGCACCCCGGTGGACACCCTCCTCCAGATCCCCGCGCTCGGCGACGCCGAGGAGCTGACCTGCGACGTCCTCGTCATCGGTGGCGGCACCGCCGGCACCATGGCGGCCCTGACCGCCGCCGAGCACGGCGCGGACGTCCTGCTCCTGGAGAAGGCCCATGTCCGCCACTCCGGGGCCCTCGCGATGGGCATGGACGGCGTCAACAACGCGGTCATCCCCGGCCGCGCCGAGCCCGACGACTACGTCGCCGAGATCACCCGCGCCAACGACGGCATCGTCGACCAGTCCACCGTCCGCCAGACCGCCACCCGCGGCTTCGCCATGGTGCAGCGCCTGGAGTCGTACGGCGTAAAGTTCGAGAAGGACGAGCACGGCGACTACGCGGTCCGCCAGGTCCACCGTTCCGGCTCCTATGTGCTGCCCATGCCGGAGGGCAAGGACGTCAAGAAGGTGCTGTACCGGCAGCTGCGGCGGCGCGAGATGCGGGAGCGGATCCGCATCGAGAACCGGGTGATGCCGGTGCGTGTGCTGACCTCTCCCGAGGACGGGCGCGCCATCGGGGCGGTCGGCTTCAACACCCGCACGGGGCAGTTCGTCACCGTCCGCGCGGGCGGGGTCGTCCTCGCTACCGGGGCCTGCGGCCGCCTCGGCCTGCCCGCCTCCGGCTACCTGTACGGCACCTACGAGAACCCCACCAACGCGGGCGACGGCTACGCCATGGCCTATCACGCGGGCGCCGAGCTGACCGGCATCGAGTGCTTCCAGATCAACCCGCTGATCAAGGACTACAACGGTCCCGCCTGCGCCTACGTCGCCAATCCCTTCGGCGGCTACCAGGTCAACCGGCACGGCGAACGCTTCGTCGACTCCGACTACTGGTCGGGCCAGATGATGGCCGAGTTCGCGGCGGAGGTCGCCAGCGACCGGGGCCCGGTGTACCTGAAGCTGAGCCACCTCCCCGAGGAGTCGATCTCGGCCCTGGAGTCGATCCTGCACTCCACCGAGCGTCCGACCCGGGGCACCTTCCACTCCGGACGCGGTCACGACTACCGCACGCACGACATCGAGATGCACATCTCGGAAATCGGCCTGTGCGGCGGCCATTCGGCCTCGGGCGTACGGGTCGACGAGCACGCCCGCACGACCGTCCCCCGCCTGTACGCCGCCGGTGACCTGGCCTGCGTCCCGCACAACTACATGATCGGCGCGTTCGTCTTCGGCGACCTGGCCGGCTCGGACGCGGCCCGGTACAAGGCGTACGACGGTGAGCTTCCCGCCGACCAGCTGCGCGAGGCGCACGAGCTGATCTACCGCCCGTTGCGCAACCCGGAGGGCCCGCCGCAGCCCCAGGTCGAGTACAAGCTGCGCCGTTTCGTGAACGACTACGTGGCCCCGCCGAAGTCCGGCGCGCGGCTGTCGTTGGCCCTGGAGTCCTTCGAGCGGATGCGCGACGACATCGCCGAGATGGGTGCCCGCACCCCGCACGAGCTGATGCGGTGCGCCGAGGTCTCCTTCATCCGTGACTGCGCGGAGATGGCCGCGCGCGCCTCCCTGGCCCGTACCGAGTCCCGCTGGGGCCTCTACCACGACCGCCTCGACCACCCTCGCCGCGACGACGACTCCTGGTTCCATCACCTCGATCTGCACAAGTCCCCCTCTGGTGCGATGGAGTTCACGGCCCGTCCCGTGGCTCCCTATCTGGTTCCGGTCGACGAGTTCGCCCCCGTCGGCGGCCCCTCCCGGCCGCTCGGCGAAGTCCACCCCGAGGACGTGGCCACGGCCGGTTCACGGGACGTGGCACCCCTCGCCACCGGGGCCGAGGCAGCCGCCCCGCAGGTCACGGACAGCTCTGCGCCTCCGACGCCCGAACCCGCCCTCGATCGGTCCTCCCCCCAGTCGGCCGTGCGTCTCCTCGAACTCGTCGCCCTCGCCGAGGCCGAGCCCGAACTCGACTCCCTGCTGCCCTACTTGACCGACGCGGTGCCCGCTGTCCGGCGCGAGGCCGTCGCCGTCCTCACCGAGACCGTGCCGTCGGGCACCGGTCCGGCTCTCGCCGAGACGCTGCGCGACCCCTCCGCCGAGGTGCGCGCCGCCGCGGCGGCCTCGCTGCGTGAACTCGTCGAGACCCTGCCGGCGGAACCCGACCTGCGCGACGGCCTCGCCGCCGCCCTGGCCGAGCCCGACCCCGTCGTCCGCGCCGCGGCCCTGGACGTGCTGCGCGCCCTGCGCCTCGGCGACGCCGCCCTGTTCGCCGGCTCGCTCACCGACGCCGACATCGCCGTCCGTATCGAGGCCGTCCGCGCCCTGGTCTCCGTCGACGCCGCCGAGGAACTGGCCCGGGCGGCGACCGCCGACCCGTCCCGCGAGGTCCGCGTCACGATCGCCAAGTCCCTGGCCACGGTGGCGGCCGGACGGCTGAACGAAACCCCACCGGCCGACGCCGACCCCAGCGCCGCGCTCAGCTCCGGCTCCAGCTCCAGCTCCAGCTCCAGCTCCAGCTCCGACGCAGGTGTCTCCGTCGAGCACGACGCCGTCCACGCGGCCCTCGTCGGGCTCGTCGACGACCCCGATGCCCTGGTACGCGCCGCCGCCTACGGAGCGTTGGGCACCACCGGCTGCCCGGTGCCACTCGCCGCGCGGGCCGTGACCGCCCTGGCCGACCCCGCCTGGCAGGTCCGCGCCGGTGCCGCCACCGCGCTGTCGGTGGCCCACCCCGACACTGCCCTCCCCGTCCTCGCCAAGACCCTGGCCGACCCGAACGCCGACGTCCGCAAGGCCGCCGTCCTGGCCCTGACCCGGCACCGGTCCTCGGAAGCCGCCCGCGCGGCCCTCGCCACGGCGACGACGGACTCCGACGCGGACGTCAGGGCGTACGCGACCCGCGCTCTGTGAGACACCAATCCGGCGGCGGACCGGGACTGCCGGACTACATCCAGTCCTCGGGCTCCGGCTCCGCGTCCATCTCGGGCCAGTAGTCCGGGTCATCCCGATCCGCTCCGGTGCCGGTTCTTCTGGCGCCGGCCCCGGCACCCGGAGTCGGCACCGGAGCGGAGGTCTCCGCAGTCCCCGGAGCTGCGGCGACCGGTGCCCCGCCCAGCGAGGCCAGCACCGCGATCACGCCCTCCCCGTACGTCACCAGCTTCTTCTCGCCGACCCCGCTGATGCCGCCGAGCTGCCGCACCGAGGTCGGCCAGGCCGTGGCGATCTCCCGGAGCGTGGCGTCGTGGAAGATGACGTACGCCGGGACGCCCTGCTCACGGGCCTGCTCGGCACGCCAGGCACGCAGGGCCTCGAAGGCCGGCACCAGTTCCTCGGGCAGCTCGGCCACGGCGGCCTTGGACTTGCTCCTGCCGGAGGAGGAAGAGCCCGACGCCTTCGAGGTCGCCGGCTTCTTCGGCTCCTTGCGCAGCGGCACGTCCCGCTCGCGGCGGAGCACCGACCCGCTGGCCTCCGTCAGCACCAGCGTGCCGTACTCGCCCTCGACCGCGAGGAGCCCCTGCGCCAGCAACTGCCGCACGACGCCGCGCCATTCGCCCTCGGAGAGGTCCTCACCGATGCCGAACACCGACAGCTGGTCATGGTCGAACTGGATCACCTTGGCCGAGCGCTTGCCCGTCAGGATGTCGATGATCTGCACCGCTCCGAACTTCTGCCCGCGCTCCCGCTGGAGCCGTACCACCGTCGACAGCACCTTCTGGGCCGCGACGGTGCCGTCCCAGGTCTCCGGGGGTGTGAGGCAGGTGTCGCAGTTTCCGCAGCCCGCCGGCTCCGGTTCCTGGCCGAAGTAGGCGAGGAGCTGTCCACGGCGGCACTGGGCGGTCTCGCACAGCCCCAGCATCGAGTCCAGGTGCGCGGCCGCCCGCCGACGGAAGGCCTCGTCACCCTCACCGGACTGGATCAGCTTGCGCTGCTGTATGACGTCGTTGAGGCCGTACGCCATCCATGCGGTGGAGGGCAGTCCGTCGCGGCCGCCACGCCCCGTCTCCTGGTAGTAGCCCTCGATCGACTTGGGCAGGTCGAGGTGGGCGACGAACCGTACGTCCGGCTTGTCGATGCCCATGCCGAAGGCGATGGTCGCGCACACGACCAGGCCCTCCTCCCGCAGGAAGCGGGACTGGTGCGCCGCGCGCGTGCCCGCGTCCAGACCCGCGTGGTAGGGCACCGCCTCGACGCCGTTGCGGGAGAGGAACTCGGCCGTCTTCTCGACGGAGTTGCGCGAGAGGCAGTACACGATGCCCGCGTCGCCCGCGTGCTCCTCGCGCAGGAAGCTCAGCAGCTGCTTTTTGGGGTCGGCCTTCGGCACGATCCGGTACTGGATGTTGGGCCGGTCGAAGCTCGCCACGAAGTGCCGGGCGGACGGCATGTTCAGCCGCTGGGTGATCTCCTCGTGCGTCGCCTGGGTGGCCGTCGCCGTGAGGGCGAGCCGCGGGACGTCCGGCCAGCGCTCGCCGAGCAGCGAGAGGGACAGGTAGTCGGGGCGGAAGTCGTGGCCCCACTGGGAGACGCAGTGCGCCTCGTCGATCGCGAAGACCGAGATCTTGCCGCGGGAGAGGAGGTTCAGGGTGGAGTCCAGGCGCAGTCGCTCCGGCGCCAGGTAGAGCAGGTCCAGCTCGCCGGCGAGGAACTCGGCCTCGACCACCCGCCGCTCGTCGAAGTCCTGCGTGGAGTTCATGAACCCGGCGTTCACGCCGAGGGCCCGCAGCGCGTCCACCTGGTCCTGCATCAGCGCGATCAGCGGCGAGACGACAATGCCTGTACCCGGTCTGACCAGGGCAGGGATCTGGTAGCACAGCGATTTGCCGCCGCCGGTGGGCATGAGGACGACCGCGTCCCCGCCGGCCACCACGTGCTCGATGACCGCTTCCTGCTCGCCACGGAAGGCGTCGTATCCGAAGACCCGGTGCAGCGTGGCCAGCGCCTCGCTCTCGGTCCGCTCCGGTGTCCCGGTGATCGCTGTCATCGCGCTGATCCCACCTGTCCCGCCCATCGTCTGGTCCCCCGTACGTCGTCCCTCGACCACTGCCTCCACGATAGGGGTCCGGACTGACAGCGCCGGAGTTATCCACAGGCTCGTTCCAGTGACTCCGGGTGACGGGTGCGGGGGAATCCCCGAACTCGATCGTCTGTACGACGCCGACGGGCCCGGCCCCCGCCTGGGGAACCGGGCCCGTCGTGCAGGCACGCGCAGGTCTGCACACCTGCTCGGAGCGGCTCAGCGAACGAACACTCCCGCCTGGTTCGCCAGGTCCAGGAAGTACTGCGGCGCCACGCCGAGCACCAGCGTGACCGCCACACCGACCGCGATCGCCGTCATCGTCAGCGGGGACGGAACGGCGACGGTCGGGCCCTCGGGCCGCGGCTCGCTGAAGAACATCAGCACGATCACGCGGATGTAGAAGAACGCCGCGATCGCCGACGAGATCACACCGACCACGACCAGCGGGGCCGCGCCGCCCTCCGCCGCCGCCTTGAACACGGCGAACTTACCGGCGAACCCGGAGGTCAGCGGGATACCGGCGAAGGCCAGCAGGAACACCGCGAACACGGCCGCCACCAGGGGTGACCTGCGCCCGAGACCGGCCCACTTGGACAGGTGGGTCGCCTCGCCACCGGCGTCGCGCACGAGGGTGACCACCGCGAACGCGCCGATCGTCACGAACGAGTACGCCGCCAGGTAGAAGAGAACCGACGAGACGCCGTCCGGGGTGGTCGCGATGACACCCGCGAGGATGAATCCGGCATGCGCGATGGACGAGTACGCCAGCAGCCGCTTGATGTCGGTCTGCGTGATCGCGACGATCGCGCCGCCCAGCATGGTGATGATCGCGACGCCCCACATGACCGGCCGCCAGTCCCAGCGCAGGCCGGGCAGGACGACATAGAGGAGACGCAGCAGCGCGCCGAAGGCGGCCACCTTGGTCGCCGCGGCCATGAAGCCGGTGACCGGGGTCGGCGCGCCCTGGTAGACGTCGGGTGTCCACATGTGGAACGGCACCGCGCCCACCTTGAACAGCAGCCCCATGACGATCAACGCGGCGCCGACGAGGAGCAGCGCGTCGTTGCCCATGGTGTCGGCGAGCGCCGGGTTCACGTTCTGGACGGTGCCGTCGACGACCTGCGCGATCGTGCCGTAGGACACCGAGCCCGCATACCCGTACAGCAGGGCGATACCGAAGAGGGTAAACGCGGAGGCGAACGCGCCGAGGAGGAAGTACTTGACCGCGGCTTCCTGCGACATGAGCCGCTTGCGGCGGGCCAGTGCGCACAGGAGGTACAGCGGCAGCGAGAAGACTTCCAGGGCGATGAACAGGGTCAGCAGGTCGTTGGCCGACGGGAAGACGAGCATGCCGGCGACCGCGAACAGCAGCAGCGGGAAGACCTCGGTCGTCGTGAACCCGGCTTTGACCGCGGCCTGTTCACTGTCGCTGCCGGGCACGGAGGCCGCCTGGGCGGCGAAGGAGTCCACCCGGTTGCCGTGCACCTCGGGGTCGAGGCGCCGTTCGGCGAAGGTGAACAGGCCGACGAGGGAGGCCAGCAGGATCGTGCCCTGAAGGAAGAGGGCCGGTCCGTCGACCGCGATCGCGCCCATGGCCGCGATGCGCGCCTTCGTGGTGCCGTATCCGCCCTCCGCCAGCGCGACCACCGCGGCGAAGGCGGCGGCCAGCGCCACCACGGATACGAACAACTGTGCGTAGTAGCGGTGCTTGCGCGGCACGAACGCCTCGACCAGCACTCCGATGATCGCCGCACCCAAGACGATCAAGGTGGGCGACAATTGCCCGTACTCGATCTTCGGTGAGTCGATCTTCGAGATCGGTTCGGCCGCGGTTGCCGCCGTTGTCCACAGGCTGTGGACGGCTGATGCGCTCACTTGGCCGCCTCCACCTCGGGCTGGGGGTCCTTCTTGTGTACGTCGGACAAGGTCTGCTTGACCGCCGGATTCACGATGTCCGTGACGGGCTTCGGATAGACGCCCAGGAAGATCAACAGCACGATCAGCGGGGCGACGACCACGAGCTCACGCGCGCGCAGGTCGGGCATCGCCGAGACCTCGGGCTTCACCGGACCCGTCATCGTCCGCTGGTACAGGACCAGCGTGTAGAGCGCGGCGAGGACGATGCCGAAGGTGGCGATGATGCCGATCGCCGGATAGCGCGCGAACGTGCCGACCAGGACCAGGAACTCGCTCACGAAGGGCGCGAGTCCCGGCAGCGAGAGCGTCGCCAGACCGCCGATCAGGAACGTGCCGGCGAGCACCGGGGCGACCTTCTGCACCCCGCCGTAGTCGGCGATGAGCCGCGAGCCGCGCCGGGAGATCAGGAAGCCCGCGACCAGCATCAGGGCGGCTGTCGAGATGCCGTGGTTGACCATGTACAGCGTCGCGCCGGACTGACCCTGGCTGGTCATCGCGAAGATACCCAGGATGATGAATCCGAAGTGCGAGATCGACGCGTACGCCACCAGCCGCTTGATGTCCCGCTGGCCCACGGCGAGCAGCGCCCCGTAGATGATGCTGATCACCGCGAGGACGAGGATGGCGGGCGTCGCCCACTTGCTCGCCTCCGGGAACAGCTGGAGGCAGAACCGGAGCATCGCGAAGGTGCCGACCTTGTCGACGACCGCCGTGATGAGCACGGCGACCGGGGTGGTCGCCTCACCCATGGCGTTGGGCAGCCAGGTGTGCAGCGGCCACAGGGGTGCCTTCACGGCGAAGGCGAAGAAGAAGCCCAGGAACAGCCAGCGTTCGGTGTTCGTCGCCATGTCGAGCGTTCCGTTGGCGCGGGCCTCGGCGATCTCCGTGAGCGAGAAGTTCCCGGCCACCACATAGAGGCCGATCACCGCGGCCAGCATGATCAGACCGCCGACCAGGTTGTACAGGAGGAACTTCACGGCCGCGTACGACCGTTGCGTGGACGCCACCTCCTCGCCGTGCTCGTGGGCACGGTCCCCGAAGCCGCCGATGAGGAAGTACATCGGGATCAGCATGGCTTCGAAGAAGATGTAGAAGAGGAAGACGTCGGTCGCCTCGAAGGAGATGATCACCATCGCCTCGACGGCCAGGATCAGGGCGAAGAAGCCCTGGGTCGGCCGCCAGCGCTTGCTGCCCGTCTCCAGCGGGTCGGCGTCGTGCCAGCCCGCGAGAATGATGAACGGGATCAGCAGCGCGGTCAGCGCGACGAGCGCGACCCCGATGCCGTCCACGCCCAGCTCGTACCTGACCCCGAAGTCCGCGATCCAGGAGTGGGATTCGGTGAGCTGGTAGCGGCCGCCGTCCGGGTCGAAGCGGACCAGGACGACGATCGCCAGGGCGAGTGTCGCCAGAGAGAACACCAGGGCCAGCGATTTGGCGGCGTTGCGCCGGGCGGCCGGTACGGCGGCCGTGGCGACCGCCCCGATCGCCGGGAGCGCCGCCGTCGCTGTCAGCAGAGGAAAGGACATCGGTATCAGACCGCCCTCATCAGCAGGGTCGCGGCGACGAGGAGCGCCGCACCGCCGAACATCGAGACCGCGTACGACCGCGCGAAGCCGTTCTGGAGCCGGCGCAGGCGCCCGGAGAGGCCGCCGACCGAGGCCGCCGTGCCGTTGACGACTCCGTCGACCAGGGTGTGGTCGACGTAGACCAAGGAGCGCGTGAGGTGCTCGCCGCCGCGGACCAGGACGACGTGGTTGAAGTCGTCCTGGTAGAGGTCACGCCGGGCGGCCCGGGTGAGCAGCGACCCGCGCGGGGCGACGACCGGGACGGGGCGACGGCCGTACTGGGCGTAGGCGATCGCCACGCCGATCACGAGCACCACCATGGTGGCGAGGGTGACCGTCAGGGCGCTGACCGGGGAGTCGCCGTGGCTGTGGCCCGTGACAGGCTCCAGCCAGTGCAGGAAGCGGTCACCGATGCTGAAGAACCCACCGGCGAAGACCGATCCGAACGCCAGCACGATCATCGGGATCGTCATGGACTTCGGGGACTCGTGCGGGTGCGGCTCGTGGCCGTCCGCGTCGGGCTGCCAGCGCTTCTCACCGAAGAACGTCATCAGCATCACGCGCGTCATGTAGTACGCGGTGATGGCCGCGCCGAGCAGGGCGCAGCCGCCGAGGATCCAGCCCTCGGTACCGCCCTTGGCGAACGCCGCCTCGATGATCTTGTCCTTGGAGAAGAAGCCGGACAGGCCCGGGAAGCCGATGATCGCGAGGTAGCCGAGTCCGAAGGTGACGAAGGTGATCGGCATGTACGTGCGCAGGCCGCCGTACTTGCGCATGTCGACCTCGTCGTTCATGCCGTGCATGACCGAACCCGCGCCGAGGAACAGCCCGGCCTTGAAGAAGCCGTGCGTCACCAGGTGCATGATCGCGAAGACGTAGCCGATGGGGCCGAGGCCCGCGGCCAGCACCATGTAGCCGATCTGCGACATGGTCGAGCCGGCCAACGCCTTCTTGATGTCGTCCTTCGCGCAACCGACGATCGCACCGAACAGCAGCGTGACGGCACCGACGACGGTGACGACGAGCTGCGCGTCGGGTGCGCCGTTGAAGACGGCCGCCGAGCGGACGATCAGGTACACACCCGCCGTCACCATCGTCGCCGCGTGGATGAGGGCCGAGACCGGGGTCGGGCCCTCCATCGCGTCCCCGAGCCAGGACTGGAGCGGCACCTGGGCCGACTTGCCGCAGGCGGCGAGCAGCAGCATCAGGGCGATGGCGGTCAGCTTGCCCTCGCTCGCGTCACCCGCGATGCCGGGCTCGCCCTCCGCCCCCAGCAGCGGGCCGAAGGCGAAGGTCCCGAAGGTGGTGAACATCAGCATGATGGCGATCGACAGGCCGATGTCGCCGACGCGGTTGACCAGGAAGGCCTTCTTCGCGGCGGTGGCGGCGCTGGGCTTGTGCTGCCAGAAGCCGATGAGCAGGTAGGACGCGAGCCCGACGCCCTCCCAGCCGACGTACAGCAGCAGATAGTTGTCGGCGAGGACGAGCAGCAGCATCGCCGCCAGGAACAGGTTCAGATAGCCGAAGAAGCGGCGGCGCCGCTCGTCGTGCTCCATGTACCCGATCGAGTACAGGTGGATCAGCGAGCCGACGCCCGTGATCAGCAGCACGAACGTCATCGACAGCTGGTCGAGGCGGAAGGCGACGTCCGCCTGGAAGCCCTCCACCGGGATCCAGCTGAACAGGTGCTGCGTCAGCGTCCGGTCCTCGGCGTCCTTGCTCAGCAGGTCGCTGAAGAGGATGACACCGAACACGAAGGAGACGGACGACAGGAGCGTGCCGATCCAGTGGCCGACGGCGTCGAGCCAGCGGCCGCCGACCAGAAGGACGGCCGCTCCGAGCAGGGGCGCCGCGATCAGCAGCGCAATCAGGTTCTCCACGATTCTTCCGACCCCTTACAGCTTCATCAGGCTGGCGTCGTCGACCGAGGCCGAGTGGCGGGAACGGAACAGCGACACGATGATCGCGAGTCCGACCACGACCTCCGCGGCGGCGACGACCATCGTGAAGAAGGCGATGATCTGCCCGTCGAGATTGCCGTGCATCCGGGAGAAGGTGACGAACGCGAGGTTGCAGGCGTTGAGCATCAGCTCGATACACATGAAGACGACGATCGCGTTGCGCCTGATCAGCACGCCGGTCGCACCGATCGTGAACAACAGGGCCGCGAGATAGAGGTAGTTGACGGGGTTCACTTCGACGCCTCCTCGGTCCGCTTCAGGTGTGGCGGCTCGATCGCGGCCCGCTCCAGGCGCTCCTCGGCGCGCTGCTCCAGGGCCTTGAGGTCGTTCAGCGCCTCGGCGGACACGTCCCGGATCTGACCGCGGTCGCGCAGCGTCTTGCTGACCGTGAGCTCCGAGGGGGTGCCGTCGGGCAGCAGACCCTGGATGTCCACGCCGTTGTGCCGCGCGTACACACCGGGCGCGGGCAGCGGCGGAACGTGCTTGCCCTCACGGACACGCTCTTCGGCCAGCTCCCGCTGGGTCTTGGCCCGCTCGGTGCGCTCGCGGTGGGTGAGCACCATCGCGCCGACCGTGGCCGTGATGAGCAGGGCGCCGGTGATTTCGAAGGCGAAGACGTACTTGGTGAAGATGAGGGCGGCGAGGCCCTCCACATTGCCGTTCGCGTTCGCCTCGGCGAGGCCGTTGAACTCCGTCAGGGAGGCGTTGCCGATGCCGGCGATCAGCAGGATGCCGAAGCCGAGGCCGCTGACGAGCGCCAGCCAGCGCTGGCCTTTGATGGTCTCCTTCAGCGAGTCCGCCGCGGTGACGCCGACGAGCATCACCACGAACAGGAACAGCATCATGATCGCGCCGGTGTAGACGACGATCTGCACGATGCCGAGGAAGTAGGCGCCGTTGGCGAGGTAGAACACCGCCAGGACGATCATGGTGCCGGCCAGGCAGAGCGCGCTGTGCACGGCCTTCTTCATGAAGACGGTGCACAGGGCGCCGATCACCGCGACGGTGCCGAGCACCCAGAACTGGAAGGCCTCGCCGGTCGAGGTGGAGTAGGCGGCGAGTTGCGCGCTCATCGACCGATCACCTCCTGCGACGTCGGCTCGTCCGTGCCGGACGTGGCGGCGGCCTGCTGCGGGTCCTCGCCCTTGGAGACGGCCGCCTGCTGTTCCGTGCCGGGCGCCGCCTCCGTCACCAGACCCCGGTAGTAGTCCTGCTCGTCCGTACCCGGGTAGATCGCGTGGGGCGAGTCGACCATGCCCTCTTCGAGGCCGGCGAGCAGTTGTTCCTTGGTGTAGATCAGGTTGGCGCGGCTGGAGTCGGCGAGCTCGAACTCGTTGGTCATCGTCAACGCGCGCGTGGGGCATGCCTCGATGCACAGGCCGCACAGGATGCAGCGGGCGTAGTTGATCTGGTAGACCCGCCCGTACCGCTCGCCCGGGGAGTAGCGCTCCTCGTCGGTGTTGTCCGCGCCCTCGACATAGATGGCGTCGGCGGGGCAGGCCCAGGCGCACAGCTCACAGCCGACGCACTTCTCCAGGCCGTCCGGATGGCGGTTGAGCTGGTGCCGTCCGTGGAAGCGGGGAGCTGTGGTCTTCTGCTCCTCCGGGTACTGCTCGGTCAGCCGCTTCTTGAACATGGCCTTGAAGGTCACGGCGAAGCCGGCCACGGGGTTCTGGAAGCCAGGCTTCGGCTGCCCGGCCTCCTTGGGCTCCTCAGCCATCGGACGTCTCCTTTCCATCCAGCGATCCGTCACTCACAGTGTCCACTCCACCACTGACAATGAGCTCTCGCTCCTGGTGGGGGCGGCGTCGGGGCACCGGCGGCAACTCCTGTCCCGGCAGTGGCGGTACGGGGAATCCGCCCGCCATCGGGTCGAAGCCGGCAGGCTCGGCGGGGGCCTGCGCCTCCTTGCCCGCGTTGCGGAACATGTCCGCGATGAAGGAGAGCAGCAACAGGGTCAGGACGCCGCCGCAGACGTAGAGAGCGATCTCGGCGAAGTCGTAGTTCTCGTTGCGCAGGGTCCGTACGGTCGCGACGAGCATCAGCCACGTCACCGAGACGGGGATCAGGACCTTCCAGCCGAGCTTCATCAGCTGGTCGTAGCGGACGCGGGGAAGCGTGCCGCGCAGCCAGATGAAGAAGAACAACAGCAGCTGCACCTTGACGACGAACCAGAGCATCGGCCACCAGCCGTGGTTCGCGCCCTCCCAGAAGGTGCTGATCGGCCAGGGAGCCCGCCAGCCGCCGAGGAAGAGCGTGGTCGCCACCGCGGAGACCGTCACCATGTTCACGTACTCGGCGAGCATGAACAGCGCGAACTTGATCGACGAGTACTCGGTGTTGAAGCCGCCGACCAGGTCGCCCTCGGACTCCGGCATGTCGAAGGGGGCGCGGTTGGTCTCGCCGACCATCGTGACGATGTAGAGGATGAAGGAGACCGGCAGCAGCAGGATGTACCAGCGGTCCTGCTGCTGCTCGACGATCGTCGACGTCGACATGGACCCCGAGTAGAGGAACACCGAGGCGAACGCGGCGCCCATCGCGATCTCGTAGGAGATCATCTGCGCGCAGGACCGCAGTCCGCCCAGCAGCGGGTAGGTGGAACCGGAACTCCAGCCCGCCAGCACGATGCCGTAGATGCCGATCGAGGCGACGGCGAGGATGTAGAGCATCGCGATCGGCAGGTCGGTCAGCTGCATCGTGGTGCGCTGGCCGAAGATCGAGACCTCGTTGCCGGCCGGGCCGAACGGGATCACCGCGATCGCCATGAAGGCCGGGATGGCCGCGATGATCGGCGCGAGGATGTACACGGCCTTGTCCGCGCGCTTGACGATGAGGTCTTCCTTCAGCATCAGCTTGATGCCGTCGGCGAGGGACTGGAGCATGCCCCAGGGACCGTGCCGGTTGGGGCCGACCCGCAGCTGCATCCAGGCGACGACCTTGCGCTCCCAGACGATGGAGAACAGCACGGTCACCATCAGGAAGGCGAAGCAGAAGACGGCCTTGACGACGACCAGCCACCAGGGGTCGTGGCCGAACATCGAGAGGTCTTCAGCGGCGAGGTACGGGCTCATGCCTCCACCTCCTTGGGCGCGTCGGCGATGAGCGTCGCCGGGCCGATGCGGACAAGGGCGCCGGGCGTCGCCCCGGAGTCGGAGGCGACGCCGTTGCCCGTGGAGTTCAGCGGGAGCCAGACGACCCGATCGGGCATCTGCGTGATCAGCAACGGGAGTTCGACCGCCCCCGCGGGCCCGGTCACGGCGAGGATGTCGCCGTCCTTGACGCCGACTTCGGCGGCCGTGGCGGGCGACACGCGCGCGTGTGCGGCGTGCCGCGTCCCGGCGAGCGCCTCGTCCCCCTGCTGGAGGACACCCTGGTCGAGCAGCAGGCGGTGTCCGGCGAGGACGGCCTCCCCCGCGGCGGGACGCGGCAGATGGGCGGCGGTCTCCAGGGACTCGGAGGCCCGGGGCCCGTCCCACGCGCCGAGCCGGTCGAGCTCCGCGCGCGCGGTGCGCAGGTCCGGCAGGCCGAGGTGGACGTCCATGGCGTCGGCGAGCATCTGGAGCACGCGCGCGTCGGCGGGCGCCGGTCGGCGTGTCATCTGGTCGGGCTTCAGTGCCGCCTCGAAGAAACGGACCCTGCCTTCCCAGTTGAGGAAGGCGCCGGCCTTCTCGGCGACCGCGGCCACCGGGAGGACGACGTCGGCGTGCTCGGTGACCTCGCCGGGCCGCAGTTCCAGCGACACGACGAAGCCCGCCTCGGCCAGCGCCGCACGCGCGCGTGCCGGGTCGGGCAGGTCCGCGACCTCGACGCCCGCGACGAGCAGCGCCTGAAGTTCGCCGGACGCGGCGGCCTCGACGATCTGCCCGGTGTCCCGGCCGTAGCGGTGCGGAAGTTCGGCCAGTCCCCAGGCCGCGGCGACCTCCTCACGCGCGCGTGGGTCGGTCGCCGGGCGGCCGCCCGGCAGCAACGACGGCAGAGCGCCCGCCTCGATCGCGCCCCGCTCGCCCGCCCGGCGTGGGATCCACACCAGTCGGGCGCCGGTCGCCGCGGCGGCCCGCACGGCGGCGGTGAGACCGCCGGCCACACCGGCCAGCCGCTCGCCGACGACGATCACCGCGCCTTCGGCCCGCAGCGCCTCGGCGGCCTTGCCGCCCGCGTCCTCCAGGCCCACGCCGCCCGCGAGCGCGTCCAGCCATTCGGTCTCGGTGCCCGGGGCGGCCGACAGCAGCGTGCCGCCCGCCTTCTCCAGGCCCCGCGTGACGTGTGTGGCCAGCGAGAACACCCGCTGTCCGTGCTTGCGCCAGGCCTTGCGCAGCCTCAGGAAGACGCCGGGCGCCTCCTCCTCCGACTCGAACCCGACCAGCAGGACGGCGGGCGCCTTCTCCAGCGAGGTGTACGTGACGCCCGTACCGTCGAGGTCACGGCCGCGGCCGGCGATGTGGGCGGCCAGGAAGTCGGCCTCCTCACTGCTGTGCACGCGCGCGCGGAAGTCGATGTCGTTGGTGTCGAGCGCCACGCGCGTGAACTTGCTGTACGCGTACGCGTCCTCGATGGTGAGGCGGCCACCGGCCAGGACACCGGTCCTGCCGCGTGACGCCAGCAGGCCCTGGGCCGCGATCTGCAACGCCTCCGGCCAGGAAGCCGGTACGAGGTCCCCCTCGGCGTCGCGCACCAGAGGCGTTTCGAGCCGGTCCCGTTGCTGGGGGTACCGGAACGCGAACCGCCCCTTGTCGCAGATCCACTCCTCGTTGACCTCGGGGTCGTTGGCGGCCAGGCGCCGCATGACCTTGCCGCGCCGGTGGTCGGTGCGCGTGGCGCAGCCGCCGGAGCAGTGCTCGCAGACCGACGGCGAGGACACCAGGTCGAAGGGCCGGGAGCGGAATCGGTACGCCGCCGAGGTCAGCGCGCCGACCGGGCAGATCTGGATGGTGTTGCCGGAGAAGTACGACTCGAAGGGATCGCCCTCGCCGGTGCCCACCTGCTGGAGCGCGCCCCGCTCGATCAGCTCGATCATCGGGTCGCCCGCCACCTGGTTGGAGAACCGGGTGCAGCGCGCGCACAGCACGCACCGCTCACGGTCGAGCAGCACCTGCGTGGAGATCGGCAGGGGCTTCTCGTACGTCCGTTTCCTGCCCTCGAAGCGGGACTCGGCCTGGCCGTGCGACACGGCCTGGTTCTGCAGGGGGCACTCACCGCCCTTGTCGCAGACCGGGCAGTCCAGCGGGTGGTTGATGAGGAGCAGCTCCATCACACCGTGCTGTGCCTTCTCGGCCACCGGTGAGCTGAGCTGGGTCTTCACCACCATGCCGTCCGTGCACGTGATCGTGCAGGACGCCATCGGCTTGCGCTGGCCCTCGACCTCGACGATGCACTGCCGGCACGCGCCGACCGGATCGAGGAGGGGATGGTCGCAGAAGCGCGGGATCTCGATGCCCAGCTGCTCGGCGGCCCGGATGACCAGGGTGCCCTTGGGCACGCTGATCTCGGCGCCGTCGATCGTCAGCGTCACGAGATCTTCCGGCGGGACCGCCGCCTCGCCGCCTCCGGAGGGAGCGCTGGTGGTCACCGTCATGCGTTCACCTCCGTGTGCTTGTCGGCCCAGACCGTCGACTTGGCCGGGTCGAAGGGGCAGCCGCGGCCCGTGATGTGCTGCTCGTACTCCTCACGGAAGTACTTGAGCGAGGAGAAGATCGGCGAGGCGGCGCCGTCGCCGAGGGCGCAGAAGGACTTGCCGTTGATGTTGTCGGCGATGTCGTTGAGCTTGTCGAGGTCGGAGAGGACTCCCTTGCCGGCCTCGATGTCCCGCAGCAACTGCACCAGCCAGTACGTCCCTTCACGGCACGGGGTGCATTTGCCGCAGGACTCGTGGGCATAGAACTCGGTCCACCGGGTGACGGCCCGGACGACGCAGGTCGTCTCGTCGAAACACTGGAGAGCTTTGGTGCCGAGCATGGAACCCGCGGCACCCACTCCTTCGTAGTCGAGAGGGACGTCGAGGTGTTCCTCGGTGAACATCGGCGTAGAGGAGCCGCCCGGTGTCCAGAACTTGAGCCGGTGCCCGGGTCGCATGCCGCCGCTCATCTCGAGGAGCTGGCGGAGGGTGATACCGAGCGGGGCCTCGTACTGGCCGGGGCCGGCGACATGGCCGCTGAGCGAGTAGAGCGTGAAGCCCGGGGACTTCTCGCTTCCCATCGACCTGAACCATTCTTTGCCGTTTTGCAGAATCGCGGGAACTGACGCGATCGATTCGACGTTATTCACCACAGTCGGGCACGCATAGAGGCCCGCGACAGCAGGGAAAGGAGGGCGCAGCCGCGGTTGGCCACGGCGGCCTTCGAGCGAGTCGAGCAGCGCGGTCTCCTCACCGCAGATGTACGCGCCGGCGCCGGCGTGCACGGTGAGTTCGAGGTCGAGTCCGCTGCCCAGGATGTTCTCGCCGAGGTAACCCGCCGCGTAGGCCTCGCGCACGGCCTCGTGCAACCGCCGCAGAACGGGAACGACTTCACCACGCAGATAGATGAAGGCATGAGACGACCTGATGGCATAGCACGCGATCACAATGCCCTCGATGAGGCTGTGCGGGTTCGCGAAGAGGAGCGGGATGTCCTTGCAGGTCCCGGGCTCCGATTCGTCGGCGTTGACAACTAGATAGTGCGGCTTTCCATCACCCTGCGGAATGAACTGCCATTTCATTCCCGTCGGGAATCCCGCGCCGCCCCGCCCTCGCAGACCGGAGTCCTTGACGTACGCGATCAGGTCGTCCGGCGACATGGCGAGCGCCTTGCGGAGGCCCTCGTACCCTTCGTGCCTTCGGTAGACGTCCAGACTCCAGGACCGGTCCTCGTCCCAGAAGGCCGACAGCACGGGTGCGAGCAGCTTCTCCGGGCTGCTGCCCTTCAACTCGGGTGCCAAGGTCATCACTCCCCCTCCTCGGCGGTAGGCCCTGCCGGGTGAGCCGGGTCGGAGGCCGACGTGTCCTGTGGCGCGTCGTGCGAACTCCGGTGCTCCGCGGGCGACGGCTCGTGCACCGCCCGGTCCTGCGGCTCGTCCTGCGGCTCGTCGTGCGGCTCTTCGTGCGGCCCGCCGTCCCGCGGGTGGACCACGCGCGCGGGTGCGGTCTCTCCCCTTGCCAGGCGAAGACCCACCAGCGACGCCGGTCCCGCACTGCCGCTCGCCTCGACGGCCCCGTCCCGCTCGTCGGGGAAGCCCGCCAGGATCCGGGCGGTCTCCTTGAAGGTGCACAGCGGCGCACCACGCGTCGGCGAGACGGTGTGACCGATCCGCAGGTCGTCCACCAGGCGCTTCGCGCTCTGCACGGTCTGGTTGTCGAAGAACTCCCAGTTGACCATCACGACCGGCGCGAAGTCACAGGCCGCGTTGCACTCGATGTGCTCCAGGGTGATCTTGCCGTCGTCGGTGGTCTCGCCGTTGCCGATGCCCAGGTGCTCCTGGAGCTGTTCGAAGATCGCGTCGCCGCCCATCACCGCGCACAGCGTGTTGGTGCAGACACCCACCTGGTAGTCACCGCTGGGGCGGCGCCGGTACATGGTGTAGAAGGTGGCGACCGCGGTGACCTCGGCCGTGGTCAGCTTCAGCACGTCCGCGCAGAACTGCATCCCGGTGCGCGTGACGTGCCCCTCCTCCGACTGCACGAGATGCAGCAACGGCAGGAGCGCGGACCGGGAGTCGGGATAGCGGGCGATGATCTCGCGCGCATCCGCCTCCAGCCGGGCCCGGACGTCGTCCGGGTAGGCGGGCGCGGGCAGTTCGGGCATACCCAGGCTGACGCCCCGCTCGGAAGAAGAGGTGGTCACCGGTCGACGCCTCCCATAACGGGGTCGATGGAGGCGACGGCGACGATGACGTCGGCGACCTGGCCGCCCTCGCACATCGCTGCCATGGCCTGAAGGTTGGTGAAGGACGGGTCCCGGAAGTGGACCCGGTACGGGCGGGTGCCTCCGTCGGAGACGGCATGCACCCCGAGTTCGCCCTTGGGTGACTCGACGGCCGCGTACGCCTGTCCCGGCGGGACGCGGAAGCCCTCGGTCACCAGCTTGAAGTGGTGGATCAGGGCCTCCATGGAGGTGCCCATGATCTTCTTGATGTGGTCCAGGGAGTTGCCCAGACCGTCGGGGCCCAGAGCGAGCTGGGCGGGCCAGGCGATCTTCCGGTCGGCGACCATGACGGGGCCGGGCTGCAGCCGGTCCAGGCACTGCTCGACGATCCGGAGCGACTGGCGCATCTCCTCCAGGCGGACCAGGAAGCGGCCGTAGGAGTCGCAGGAGTCGGCGGTCGGGACATCGAAGTCGTATGTCTCGTAGTCGCAGTACGGCTGCGCCTTGCGCAGGTCGTGCGGGAGGCCGGTGGACCGCAGGATCGGGCCGGTGGCACCGAGGGCCATGCAGCCGGCCAGGTCGAGATAGCCGACGTCCTGCATACGGGCCTTGAAGATGGGGTTCCCGGTGGCGAGCTTGTCGTACTCGGGGAGGTTCTTCTTCATCTTCTTCACGAACTCGCGGATCTGGTCCACCGCGCCGGGCGGCAGGTCCTGGGCGAGTCCGCCGGGGCGGATGTACGCGTGGTTCATCCGCAGGCCCGTGATGAGCTCGTAGATGTCGAGAATCATTTCACGATCACGGAATCCGTAGATCATGATCGTGGTGGCACCGAGTTCCATGCCGCCGGTGGCGATGCACACCAGGTGGGAGGACAACCGGTTCAGCTCCATCAGGAGCACCCGGATGATCTTGGTTCGCTCGGTGATCTGGTCCTCGATACCGAGGAGCTTCTCGACGGCGAGACAGTAGGCGGTCTCGTTGAAGAAGGACGTCAGGTAGTCCATGCGCGTCACGAACGTGGTGCCCTGGGTCCACGTGCGGTACTCGAGGTTCTTCTCGATGCCGGTGTGGAGGTAGCCGATGCCGCAGCGGGCCTCGGTGACCGTCTCGCCCTCGATCTCCAGGATCAGGCGGAGCACCCCGTGAGTGGAGGGGTGCTGGGGACCCATGTTGACGATGATGCGTTCGTCGTCGGCGCGGGTCGCGGACTGGACGACCTCGTCCCAGTCGCCACCGGTGACCGTATATACAGTGCCCTCGGTGGTCTCACGGGCGGATGCTGACTGCGTGCTCATGAGTACGACCTCCGCTGGTCCGGAGCCGGGATCTGGGCGCCCTTGTACTCGACGGGGATGCCGCCGAGGGGGTAGTCCTTGCGCTGCGGGTGGCCCTGCCAGTCGTCCGGCATCATGATCCGCGTCAGGGCCGGGTGACCGTCGAAGACGATCCCGAAGAAGTCGTAGGTCTCGCGTTCGTGCCAGTCGTTCGTGGGATACACGGAGACCAGGGACGGGATGTGCGGGTCCTCGTCCGGGGCACTGACCTCCAGGCGGATCAACCGGTTGTGGGTGATCGAGCGCAGGTGGTAGACGGCGTGCAGCTCACGTCCCTTGTCGTTCGGGTAGTGCACGGCGCTGACGCCGGTGCAGAGCTCGAAGCGCAGGGCCGGGTCGTCGCGCAGGGTGCGGGCCACCCGGAGCAGGTGCTCGCGCTCGATGTGGAAGGTGAGCTCGTCGCGGTCGACGACCGTCCTCTCGATCGCGTTGGCGGGGAGCAGACCCTGCTCCTCCAGCGCGCCCTCGAGTTCGTCGGCGACCTCGTCGAACCAGCCGCCGTAGGGCCGGCTCGCCGCTCCCGGGAGCCGGACGGAGCGGACCAGGCCGCCGTATCCGGAGGTGTCGCCGCCGTTGTTGGCGCCGAACATGCCGCGCTGGACGCGGACCTCCTCACCGCCCTGGCCGCGCTGACCTGGCAGGTTGGAGGCGGAGAGATCCTTCTCGGGGTTCACCCCGTTCGACCCGTTCGCCCCGTTCGCGGGGCCGTTCGCGCCGTGGGTGCCGTTTGCGTCGCTCACCGCAGCAGCCCCTTCATCTCGATCATGGGCAGGGCCTTGAGCGCCGCTTCCTCCGCCTCGCGGGCCGCCTCCTCGGCGTTCACGCCGAGCTTGCCGTTCTGGATCTTGTGGTGGAGCTTGAGGATCGCGTCCATCAGCATCTCGGGGCGCGGCGGGCAGCCCGGGAGGTAGATGTCGACGGGCACGATGTGGTCGACGCCCTGGACGATCGCGTAGTTGTTGAACATGCCGCCGGAGGAGGCGCACACGCCCATGGAGATGACCCACTTGGGGTTCGGCATCTGGTCGTAGACCTGCCGGAGCACCGGCGCCATCTTCTGGCTCACCCGGCCGGCCACGATCATCAGGTCCGCCTGGCGGGGCGAACCCCGGAAGACCTCCATACCGAAGCGCGCCAGGTCGTAGCGGCCGGCGCCGGTGGTCATCATCTCGATGGCACAGCAGGCGAGGCCGAACGTGGCGGGGAAGACGGACGCCTTGCGCACCCAGCCCGCGGCCTGCTCGACGGTGGTCAGCAGGAATCCGCTCGGCAGCTTTTCTTCGAGTCCCATGGCTAAAGGCCCCTCAGTCCCATTCCAGGCCGCCGCGCCGCCATACGTACGCGTACGCGACGAAGACGGTGAGCACGAAGAGCAACATCTCCACGAGCCCGAAAACACCCAGGGCGTCGAAGGTGACGGCCCAGGGGTAGAGGAAGACGATCTCGATGTCGAAGACGATGAAGAGCATCGCCGTCAGGTAGTACTTGATGGGGAAGCGCCCGCCGCCGGCCGGCGTGGGGGTCGGCTCGATACCGCACTCGTAGGCCTCGAGCTTGGCGCGGTTGTACCGCTTCGGCCCGATCAACGTGGCCATGACCACGGAGAAGATCGCAAAGCCTGCCCCGAGGGCTCCCAGTACGAGGATGGGCGCATACGCGTTCACCGCTCCTCGCTCCTCTCAGTCGGCACTGACTGCTGGCGATGACGTCGGACTCTGCGGCCCCAGGCACCCGAACCCCGCCCGTCCCGGCGAAGATCGCGAACATGTGAAGCAGGTCACAAGCCCAACTGCCTCGCATCTTATGCCCGCCGCTCTGTGATCTGCGACACGGGGTATTACACAAGCTTTGTGATCTCCACCACCTGACGAAGGATCATGAAGTCATATCGACAGTGATCTTCATACGTGAAGCGTCAGAGTGATCACAAGAAGTGACATTTGCGCTCGTCACCGCAGGAATCGAGAGTCGTCTCCATATCAAGAGGCTTCCCTTGCATGCAAATTGGTGATGGACGCAGGGCCCTGATAGAGGCACGCATTCACACATCAGAGGGAGGAGGGGCCGGGGTGTGGACGTGTGTACGCGTTCACAAGCGGAGGTGGCGGCGCCGGACGCGCGAGACGCGGCCGCTCCGGTAACCGTTCCGTGACCTCCGCCACATCCGTGAGGGGCGCCTAAGAACCGGGCTTGGCCAACGGTCTCCACCGGTGGTAGGTGGCGGGCAATCCGGGCGTAACGATGAAAGTCCATGATCACAGGCTTGATCACCTGCGTCCGCAATGTCCGTTACGGCGTCAATAAAGAACCCGGGCCAGGGAATTTGGGGCACCCATTGAACAACTGTGGCGCAGCACACGTTTCTTGAAGGTATGGAGGAGCCCCTGATACCGGTTGTACCCATGTCCCACACCGCTCACATACGCAGCCACCGGAAACCCCGCCGCAGCGCGTCGACGATCGCGATGCGGGCCGGAGTCGCCAGTGGTGTCCTCGGCACGCTGGCCGTCGCCACAGCAGCCGGCACGGCCAACGCCGCCGAGCCGGTGACGCAGACGCTCGAACTGCCCGTCCTCACGGGCGACCTGGCCGCCCAGGTCGCGCAGTCCGCCCAGGCCACGCAGCAGGCCGCGGCGAACTACCAGCTTCAGGCAGAGCGCGACGCGGCCGCCACCGCAGCCGCCAAGGAGGCCAAGAAGGACCTCGCCGACGCCAAGGCCGAGGCGAAGAAGAAGGCCGAGGCCGCCCGCAAGGCCGCCGCCGAGCGGGCCACGCGCGCCGCCGAGCGGACCACGCTCACCTCGACGTCGAGCAGCAGCAGCTCCGACAGCACGAGCAGCTCCACGGCGACGGGTTCGGCCGCGGCCGTCATCGCCTTCGTGAAGGCACAGATCGGCGACGCCTACGTCTCCGGCGGCACCGGCCCGAACTCCTGGGACTGCTCGGGCCTCATGCAGACCGCCTTCAAGCAGGTCGGCGTCGACCTGCCGCGCGTCTCGCAGGACCAGTCGACCTTCGGCACCCAGGTGTCGCTGGACAACCTGCTGCCGGGCGACATCCTCTACTGGGGCAGCGCGGGCAGCGCGTACCACGTGGCTGTGTACGTCGGCGACGGCATGTTCGTCGGCGCGCAGAACCCGTCCACCGGTGTGGCCGAGAAGCCGATGTCGTACGACCCGCCGACCGGCGCGGTACGGGTGCTCTGACACCCCCGGGTGCCCCTGAGAGGGCACCTCACGCACGCAAGGGCCGCAGCCGCTCGGGGGCAGCGGCCCTTCGGGCACTGCCGACGCGCGCGGCCGTCACGAGCGGCTCCGCGCGCCGCGGCCGCTCTCCTGACCCGCGGACTCGGCAGCCGCCTCCAGGGCTCGGCAGCCACTTCCAGGACGCGCGTAGAGGCCCTCAGCCGCCCCCTTGGCCCTCCAGGACGCCTGGGGACACCACACCCGTTCCGGAACCGCGCACGGGCGCGCCGGCCGGTCTCGTGGGCGCGTCTGCCGGCCCCCGTACTGCCGCCGGGGCCAGGGTTGCGTCACATCAAGCGTGATGTACCGACATGTCGGACACACCGTCAATCCCTGCGCCGGATCGGTCCGGTCCGGCCCGGTCGGGCTGCAGTCGCGAGGGCGGGCCGGTGGGCACGGCGGGCCGGCGGGCGGCAGGCGGGCAGGGGGGGCGGCTGACGTGGTGGGCCGGTGGGCGGCGCGGCAGGCCGACGTGGCGGGCCGGCGGGAAGGGGGCTTCGCGCCGGGCCGCCGGTGCTCCGCTTGCGGAGGGGCCCCGCCGTGGTCAGGCCTTCGGGGCCACCTTGCTCAGGCCGTTGATGATGCGGTCCATCGCGTCGCCGCCCGTGGGGTCCGTCAGGTTGGCGAGCATCTTCAGGGTGAACTTCATCAGCAGCGGGTGGGTCAGACCGCGCTGGGTCGCGATCTTCATGACCTTCGGGTTGCCGATGAGCTTCACGAAGGCGCGGCCCAGCGAGTAGTAGCCGCCGTAGGTGTCCGCGAGGACCTGCGGGTAGCGCTGAAGGGCCAGTTCGCGCTGGGCGGGGGTGGCGCGGGCGTGAGCCTGCACGATGACGTCGGCGACGATCTGCCCGGACTCCATGGCGTAGGCGATGCCCTCGCCGTTGAAGGGGTTCACCAGACCGCCGGCGTCGCCGACCAGCAGCAGGCCCTTGGTGTAGTGCGGCTTGCGGTTGAAGGCCATGGGGAGGGCGGCGCCGCGGATCGGGCCGGTCATGTTTTCGGGGGTGTATCCCCAGTCCTCCGGCATGGACGCGCACCAGGCCTTGAGCACCTCGCGCCAGTCGAGCTCCTTGAAGGAGTTGGAGGTGTTCAGCACACCCAGGCCGACGTTCGACGTCCCGTCGCCCATGCCGAAGATCCAGCCGTAGCCGGGCAGCAGACGGTCCTCTCCCGGGCCCCGGCGGTCCCACAGCTCCAGCCAGGACTCCAGGTAGTCGTCCTCGTGGCGCGGGGAGGTGAAGTAGGTGCGGACCGCGACGCCCATCGGGCGGTCCTCGCGGCGGTGCAGGCCCATGGCCAGCGAGAGACGGCTGGAGTTGCCGTCGGCGGCCACCACGAGCGGGGCCCGGAAGGTGACTTCGCGCTTCTCCTCGCCCAGCTTGGCGTTGACGCCGATGATGTGGCCGGTGCGTTCGTCGACGATCGGGGCACCGACGTTGCAGCGCTCGTAGAGGCGGGCGCCCGCCTTCTGGGCCTGGCGGGCGAGCTGCTCGTCGAAGTCGTCGCGCTTGCGGACGAGTCCGTAGTCGGGGAAGGAGGCGAGATCCGGCCAGTCCAGCTGGAGGCGGACCCCGCCGCCGATGATGCGCAGGCCCTTGTTGCGCAGCCAGCCGGCCTCCTCGGAGATGTCGATGCCCATGGCCACGAGCTGCTTGGTGGCTCGCGGGGTGAGGCCGTCGCCGCACACCTTCTCGCGCGGGAACTCGGTCTTCTCCAGGAGGAGTACGTCGAGTCCGGCCTTGGCGAGGTAGTACGCGGTCGTGGAGCCGCTCGGCCCCGCGCCGACGACGATCACATCGGCGGTACTTTCGGAGAGGAGCTCGTTCACGGCGGTCACGGCGGGATCTCCCCAAGTTCGGAATCTTCGTGCCGACCGGCACTGGACATGGGCAGTCTATTCAGCAGAATTGATCACCCGGCTGAAGGGCTGCCCCGTGAACCGAGCTCTCCCCGTAGTACGACTGCGTGTCCCCACGGACGAGGACGCGGTCACCTGGCACCGGGTCTTCGACGACCCGGACGTGATGGAGTTCCACGGCGGCAGGTCCGCGGAACTGTCCGCCTACGAGGAGCTCACCGCCCGCCAGCGCCGGCACGACGCCGAGCACGGCTTCTGTCTGTGGACGATGCTGGACCGGGACGACCGGGTCATCGGGTTCACGGGCGCCCAGCCGTGGCCGCAGGAGTGGGGTCCCAAGGGCGAGATCGAGATCGGGTGGCGGCTCGGGCGGGAGCACTGGGGACAGGGGTATGTGACGGCGGCCGCGCAGATGACGCTGGAGCGGGTGCGGGCGGCCGGGGTGCCGGGGGTGGTGGCCATGGTCGACGCGCGCAACGCGCGGTCCATCGCCGTCACGGAGCGGCTGGGCATGCGGCTCGCGGAGGTCTTCACGACACCGGAGCCGAAGCGGGAGGGTCGCTGCTACCGGCTCGCCTGGTGACCTCTGCCACCCGATCCGGAAGTGACACTCCGTAGTCGTTGGCTACAGAAAGACACTCGACCCTTCCGGACGACACCCCCGTGCGGTTACCCTTCCAGTACCGCTGGGGGTGACATTTGTGCTCATACCACCCAAAAAACCCGACGTGCGCGTGCCGAGACTCGTCGGTCTGATGGCCATGGACGCGCGCGAGGCGGCCGCGGCGCAAGGCGTGCTGCTGGCCGCACCGGACCGGCCCGAGTTCCACCGCGCGGTCGTGGACTACGTCGTACGGCAGTACCCGCCACCCGGGGTCGAGGTGCCGCGCGGCGCCGTCGTCACCGTGTGGTTCGAGTTCGGCGAAGGAGAGGGCGGCGGAGGCGCGGGCGTGCGCGAGCCTCGGGTGCCCAGACCGGGCGGGGGCGGGCTGCAGCGCGAGCTGGACCGGCCCGGCCATCCCTTCGAGGCGATCACCGGGTAGCGGCGGCGCGGCCGGGCCCGAGCCACGCAACCGGCCCGAGCCGCGCGGCCGCCGAACGCGGCCCGAGCCGTGGCTGCGATCCGTGCCTCAGGCTTCCTTGAAGCCCCGGTGCAGGGTCACCACGCCGCCCGTCAGGTTGCGCCAGGCGACCTTCGACCAGCCGGCCTTGCGCAGGTGCTCGGCGAGGGCGGGCTGATCGGGCCAGGCGCGGATGGACTCGGCGAGGTAGACGTAGGCGTCCGGGTTGGAGGAGACCGCGCGGGCGACCGGGGGCAGCGCGCGCATGAGGTACTCGGTGTAGACGGTCCGGAACGGCGCCCAGGTCGGGTGCGAGAACTCGCAGATCACGACGCGTCCGCCGGGCCGGGTCACCCGGTACATCTCGCGCAGGGCCGCGTCGAAGTCCTGCACGTTGCGCAGGCCGAAGGAGATGGTGACGGCGTCGAAGGCGTCGTCCTTGAAGGGCAGTCGCGTGGCGTCCCCGGCGGTGAACGGCAGCCAGGTGTGGTTCTTCTTCCCGACCTGGAGCATGCCGAGGGAGAAGTCGCACGGGACGACATAGGCGCCGGTCTGCGCGAAGGGGAGGGAGGAGGTCGCCGTACCCGCGGCGAGGTCCAGGACCTTCTGGGCGGGGCGGGCGTCGACCGCCTTCGCGACCTCCTTGCGCCACCTGCGGTCCTGGCCGAGCGACAGGACGTCGTTGGTCAGGTCGTACCGTTCCGCCACGCGGTCGAACATCGAGGCGACTTCGTGGGGCTGCTTGTTCAGGGAAGCACGGGTCACCCGCCCATTGTGGCAGCCCCCTCCTCACCGGCTCACGGCAGGAGCCTCGGCTTCTTCCGTGCCGCGACGTCCTCGACCCACCCGCAGACCAGCACGAACAGGGCGATCAGCAGCCAGCCCACGCCGAACATGAACCACTGGCTCTCCAGCGGCAGGTACTTCTCGAAGGCGGGGACGTCCCAGAACCGGTCGATCAGCGGCACGGCCAGGATCAGGGCGATCTCGTGCCAGAGGTAGATCGTCACCGCGCGCGCGTTGAAGACGGTGACGATCCGGTTCGTGCGCCGGAAGCGGGTGAGCCAGGCGAAATCGATCCCGAAGTGCGCCTTCGCCCACATCAGCAGCATGACGAAGCCCGCCGACCAGAACGCCTGCGCGAGGGGGTCCTCGTCGAGGTCGTAGGTGCCGAACTCGGCCTGGTGGGTGAAGGCGTACCAGCCGCCGAACGCGATCGCCGCGAGCGACATCACGACCACCAGGGCCGGCTTCATGCGCTGGAGGACGCCGTCGCGGTGCGCGAAGCCGAGCATCCAGCAGAAGAGGTACGTCGACAGGTCCCACATCGCGGTGCCGACGCGGTTGTCCGGGCCCGCCCAGACGAAGGTGAGCACCAGGATCGGCGCGAGGGAGAGCGCCAGTACGGGGACCGGCGCGAGCCGGAACAGCCGTAGCAGCAGCGGGGAGAGCAGGACGAACCAGAGGTACGTCCGCAGGTACCAGAGGATCTCCCAGGCCTGCTCGCCCCAGGCGTTGCCCGGCGGGTCACCGAGCGGCACGACCCAGTAGACGATCTCCCAGCCCGGCATCCAGTCGTGGATCAGCATCGCCAGGACGACGAAGACGCCCCAGAACCAGAAGGGGGGAAGGAGCCGGCGGAAGCGGCTCTTCACCACCTTCAGCGCCGGACGCTCCAGGGACTTCGCCATCAGGGTGCCGGCCAGGCCGAACATGATCCCCATGGAGGGGAAGACCATGCCCGCCCAGGCCCAGCCGAAGGTGTGGTAGGCGACGACACGGATCAGAGCGAGGGCGCGGAGCGTGTCGAAGTAGCGGTCGCGCTGGGGAGCAGCGGGCTTGGACCGGGGCGGGGGCTCCTCCGTCACCTTCTCGGTGCCGGTGCCGGTGCCGGTGCCGGCCGTCGTCGGAGCCTCGGGATCCCGGACGGGACCCGGGTCCGCGTCCGCGTCCGCGTTCGGGGCGGCGTTCGGGTCCGCGTTCGGGGCGGCGTTCGGGTCCGCGTTCGGGTCCGCGTCCACTGCCGGGAGGGGCGCCGTCTGGTCGACGGCGACACCCTGCCCGTACTCCGCGTTCTGCGCGTACTGCTGCGGATGGGGCTGCTGCGGATAAGGCTGTTGCGGATACGGCTGCTGGCCGTACTGCTGTGGGTAGGGCTGCTGCGGGTAGGGCTGCTGCCCGTACCCGTCGTATCCGTCGTACCCGTGCGGATACGACGGCGGCTGCCCGTACTCGTGGCTGTACTGCTGCCCCGGCCCGTGCCCATACCCCTGCCCGTAGCCGTCTCGCTGATCCGGACCCGGCCCGTGCCCCTGACCAGAGCCCTGGCCGAAGCCCTGCTGCTCCCAGCTCATCAGCTCACCCCGGCGGGGGTGCCGACCTCACCGGTGCGCTTCAGCTTCTGCCAGCGCAGGCGGCCGCCGGTGAGGGCGGTGATGCAGGAGTGGATGAGGACGAGGTACATCATCTGGCGGTAGGCCAGTTGCTGCAGCGGCATCATCAGCAGGTACCGGTACTTCTCGCGGTCGAGGCGGAACGCGTAGGCCGCGCAGCCCAGTTGCACGCCGAGGACCGCCAGCCAGGCCAGCAGGGCCGCCTGGAAGTCGACGAAGATCATCGAGTAGATCGTGAACACGTCGATGAGCGGGGCGAAGACCGGCGTGATGATCTGGAAGAGGACCACGAGCGGCATGCCCACCCGGCCGAAGCGACCCGAAGGCCCCTTGTCCGTCAGGGACTTGCGGTGCTTCCACAGCGCCTGCATGGTGCCGTAGGACCAGCGGTAGCGCTGGGACCACAGCTGCTTCAGCGAGCCGGGCGCCTCCGTCCAGGCCTTGGCGTGCTCCTGGTAGACGACCTGCCAGCCCCCGCGGTGCATCGCGATGGTGATGTCGGTGTCCTCGGCGAGGGTGTCCTCGCTCATGCCGCCGACCTCGAGCACGGCCTCGCGGCGGAACGCGCCGATCGCGCCGGGGATGGTCGGCATGCACCGCAGCAGGTCGTACATGCGACGGTCGAGGTTGAAGCCCATCACGTACTCGATGTGCTGCCAGGCGCCGATGATCGTGTCGCGGTTGCCGACCTTGGCGTTGCCGGCGACCGCGCCGACCTTCGGGTCGGCGAAGGGCTGCACGAGCTGGTGCACGGCGTCCGGCTCGAAGACGGTGTCGCCGTCCATCATCACGACGATGTCGTAACTGGCGCTGCGGACACCGTTGTTGAGGGCGGCCGGCTTGCCCGCGTTCTCCTGCCGGATGACGCGGACGTTGGTCATGCCGAGGTCCCTGGCCGCCTCGCGCGAGATCTCGGACGTGTTGTCGTCCGAACCGTCGTCCACGATGATGATCTCGATCGGATGGGTGCTCTTCGCCAGCGACTTCAGGGTGTTGGCGATGCACTCCTTCTCGTTGTACGCCGGGACGATCACGCTGACCGGCCGGGTGACGGTCGGCCCCCAGCTGAAACGGCGCTTGTTGCGCTTTCTGTAGTGCCGCCGGGCCAGGATCAGCATCATCCCGAACCGGCCCATGACGGCCACGCCGACGACCATCAGCCCCACCGACAGCGTCGGGACGGTCCACTCGGCGAGGGTGACCGCGGCGATGAGCGCCTTGCCCTCGTAGAGCGTCACTCCGGTGGCCTCGCGGTGGGCCGCCTGGAGCCGGTTGATGGTCTGGCCGGTGCCACCGTTCACGCCGGTGCCGCTGGTGCCGCCTTCGCCGTTGGGCACGTTGCCGGGCTGCTCGCCGGTAGCCCCCTCGGTTGCGGTCGCTCCCTCGGTTCCCGTCGTCCCCTCGGTCGCCGCGCCGGCCCCGGCCGCGCTCGCGGCCTGCTGCTGACCCGTGCCGGTGGCCTGGCGGGCCGCGGCGTTCTGCTCCTGCATCACACCGCTGATGGTGGTGAAGGTGTAGCCCGCGGCCTTCATCTTCTTGATGTACGTCGGCAGCGCCTTGATCGTCTGCGAGCGCTCGCCACCCGCGTCGTGGAAGAGCACCGAGGCGCCCTTGCCGTCCTCCGGCGTGGCCCACTTGATGATCTTCGAGACGCCCGGCTTCTTCCAGTCGTCGCTGTCCGTGTCGACGAAGACACTGGTGTAGCCGTCCTCGCCCAGCTTCTCGTAGATGGGCCAGCTGTAGTTGTCGATGGCGTCCGTCTCGGAGGAGTACGGGGCGCGGAAGAGCGTCGTCGTGATGCCGGCCGCGCCCGCCAGCGCGAGCTGGGTCTGCTCCATCTCACGGTCGACGCGGGCGTCGGACTGGTAGGAGAGGTCGACGTGGGTGAAGGTGTGGATCCCCACCTCGTTGCCCTCGTCGACCATGTCCTTCACGATGCTCGGGTAGCGCGAGACCATCGAGCCGACCAGGAAGAACGTGCCGGGCACGTCGTACTCCTGGAGGATCTTCAGCACCTGGGGTGTCCAGGTCGGGTTCGGCCCGTCGTCGAAGGTCAGCGCGATCGTCTTGTCCGGCACCGAGACGGTGGTGGCCTGGCCGCCCTGGAAGGTCAGGATCGGGCCGCCGTCGAGGACCTTGTCGGGCACCTTGCCGGCACTGGCCCCGGTACGCACGCGCTGGTCCCCGCCGACCTCGGCGCGCAGATAGCCGTCGAGGAGCATCACGCTGGTCAGCGCGAGCAGAAGCAGCAGGGCGAGGATGACACGCGGTTTCTGCAGCGCCGCGGCCTTGCCCGCCGCCCGGGACATGCGGGTCGGGGCACGGCGGCGGCCGCGAGAGGAAGTGGTCGTCATGGGAGTGGCTGAACTCCGGTCAGTAGGCGGCCGCGGAGGCGGTCGCGGTCGGGGCGGAGCTCGGCGGCTCGCCGGTGGCGACGCCCGTGGGCGGATTGCCGGTGGGCCTCGAGGGCGGGGTGCCGATACCGCCCTGCGGCTGGGCGCCGCCGGGGCCGGAGTTCTGGGAGCCGCGCGGGCCTCCGTTGCCGAACGGCAGCAGGGAGGACGGGGCCAGGGAGGTGCCCCAGCCCATGAAGGCGGCGCCGAGGACGACGGCGTACACAAGACAGCCGACCCCCATGAGGAGGCCGATCCGGCGCAGCAGCCTGGACCTGCGCCCGGAGTTGTCAACGAACACGGGCCCCTCGGCGGAGGCGACGTCACGTTTGCGGCTGCGACGGCTGCCGCGAGCAGCGGCACGGCTTTCGATGGCAGGCTCGGATTGCATTCCACGGATATTAGAGAGCCTTTATGTGGCACAAACTCTGCGTCGCTTGTGAGAGACCCATGAGAAACAGGTGAACCTGTCTCTTCCCTGAGAGATCCCCGAATCCCCTGCGCGGCACCTGCCCGTCATGGGAGGGTTGATTATCCCTTTTGGGCGGGTGGATATCACCTTTTGCGCGGTTACCTCCATGAACTGTCTGTGTGTCCACTGTTCCCGCGCGATCCGCCCACTTGTGAGACATTTCCATTCGGGAAACGCACTTTGTTTCCATGCTGAGACAGAAATCACGAGAGCGGGTGCATACGCAATGAGGAGTTTCCTGATGCCGATGGCCGGGGTCACCTGCCTGTTTGCCCTGGCCGTTACAGGATGCTCCGCGGGGTCCGACACCACGTCGGACGCGGCACCACCCGCGGAGAGCGAACAGGCGAACAGTCCCTCACCATCGCCCAGCGCCACATCATCGAGTACCGGCACCTCCTACGCGCCCTACGTGAGCGCGGTGGAGGCCGATGACAACGACTCGGCCGGCTCGCCGACGTCGTACAACCTGGCGTTCGTCATCTCCAGCGGCAGCGGCTGTACGCCGAAATGGAACGGTACGAACGCCATCGGCGACTCCGCCGTGAAGTCCCGTATCTCGTCGCTGACCGAGTCGGGCGCCACGGCACGTGTGTCCTTCGGCGGGGCCTCCGGCAAGGAGTTGGCGGCCACCTGTGACAGCGTGTCCGAACTCGCGGAGGCGTACGGCGAGGCGCTCGACGCGGCCGGCTCCAGCCAGGCCGACTTCGACATCGAGGGCGACGAACTGACCGACTCCGACTCGGTCGCCCTGCGTTCCCAGGCGATCGCCGCCCTCCAGGAGGAGCGCCCGGACCTCGAAGTGTCCTTCACCCTCCCGGTGATGCCCTCCGGGCTGGACGCCGACAGCCTGGCGCTGCTGGCGTCCGCGAACAAGTACGACGTCCAGGTCTCCACCGTCAACCTCATGACGATGAACTACGGCGAGTCGTACGCCGGGGACATGGGCGGCTACGCGATCACCTCGGCGACGGCCGCGCAGGCGCAGCTCAAGAAGATCTTCGGGACGACGGACGCCGGCGCCTGGAAGGGGATGGCACTCACCTCGATGATCGGCACCAACGACGTCGACAACGAGACGTTCTCGCTCGCGGACGCGGCGCAGGTGCGGACGTTCGCCGTGGAGAAGGGCATCTCCTGGGTGTCCATGTGGTCGACGTTCCGCGACCAGCAGTGCGAGGACGGCTCCGCCACGGATGACGCGTTGACCAATTGCAGTGGAGTCGCGCAGAGCGCGGGGGCGTTCGCGCAGGCGTTCTCGGAGTAGAGCTCGGGAGGTTCGGTCGTATGCCGGCCGACGGGCCGTTGTGGCTGGTCGCGCAGTTCCCCGCGCCCCTGAAGAGGGCGTGGGGCTCAGCGGCGGCGGTAGAGGAGGCGGCCGTTGATGATCGTGGCGACGCAGGTTGCCGCGCCCTGGGCGGCCAGGGTGGGTTCGTCGGGGGTGTCGAAGACGGCGAAGTGGGCCGGGGAGCCGGGGACCCGGGGCGGGGCGAACTCCACCGGCAGGCCGCAGGCGTACGGATCCAGCGAGGGCACCCCGCCGGGGCGCGGCGCGGGCCGGTCCACGACCGCCAGGCCGGAGCGGGCCACGGCGTCGCGCACCGTACGCCGGCGCAGTTCCTCGCAGGCCACCGCGACCGTGCCGTGGGCCAGCATGCGCTGCACCCCGCGCCGGGCGCTCGCGCCCCAGCGGGCGTCGTCCGGCGCCAGGGCCGTGAGCGCGTCCCCGGTCAGCGGCTCGGTGCCCAGCTCGTCGGCCTCGCGCGGGTCGGGGTGGTAGGCCCCCTCCAGCAACTCCGTGCCGTGCGGGTTGACGAGACCGGGCGTCAGGATGCCGGGCCACCGGCGCACCCGTGCCGACGGATACGCGGCGACGAGCCGCTCCAGCGGACCGGCCTCGGCGATCCCGGCTCCCTCGACGGCCAGGGCACGGCCCCGGGAGTCGGCGTGAATCGTCAGCAAGGGGGCCCTAGTTGGAAGCGAGGAGCTTCAGTTCGGGGTGCGCGGTGCCGCCGGCGATCGCGGTCGACGAGATGTGGGACATGACCCGCTCGTCCACCGGGTCGTTCGCCGGGTCGTCGTGCACCAGGAGGTGCTCGTAGGTCGTCGCGCGCTGGGCCGGGACCCGGCCCGCCTTGCGGATCAGGTCGATGATCTCGAGGCGGTTGGAGCGGTGCTTGGCGCCGGCCGAGGAGACGACGTTCTCCTCCAGCATGATCGAGCCGAGGTCGTCCGCGCCGTAGTGCAGGGAGAGTTGGCCGACCTCCTTGCCCGTCGTCAGCCACGAGCCCTGGATGTGCCGGACGTTGTCGAAGAACAGCCGGGCGATCGCGATCATCCGCAGGTACTCGAAGAGGGTCGTCTGGGTGCGGCCCTTCAGGTGGTTGTTCTCGGGCTGGTACGTGTACGGGATGAAGGCCCGGAAGCCGCCCGTGCGGTCCTGCACGTCACGGATCATCCGCAGGTGCTCGATGCGCTCGGTGTTGGTCTCGCCGGTGCCCATCAGCATGGTGGACGTCGACTCGACGCCCAGCCCGTGCGCGGTCTCCATGATCTCCAGCCAGCGCTCGCCGGACTCCTTGAGCGGGGCGATGGCCTTGCGGGGACGGGCGGGGAGCAGCTCGGCGCCGGCGCCGGCGAAGGAGTCGAGGCCGGCGGCGTGGATCCGGGTGATGGCCTCCTCGACGGACACCTTCGAGATCCGCGCCATGTGCTCGACCTCGGACGCTCCCAGCGAGTGGATCACCAGCTGCGGGAACGCCTCCTTGATGGCGGCGAAGTGCTTCTCGTAGTACTCCACCCCGAAGTCCGGGTGGTGCCCGCCCTGGAACATGATCTGCGTGCCGCCGAGCTCGACGGTCTCGGCGCACCGCCGCAGGATGTCGTCGAGGTCGCGCGTCCAGCCCTTGGCGGTGTCCTTGGGGGCCGCGTAGAAGGCGCAGAACTTGCACGCCGTGACGCAGACGTTCGTGTAGTTGATGTTCCGCTCGATGATGTACGTGGCGATGTGCTCGGTACCCGCGTACATCCGGCGGCGTACGGCGTCGGCGGCGGCGCCGAGCGCGTGCAGGGGGGCGTCACGGTAGAGGTCGAGGGCCTCTTCCGGGGTGATCCGCCCGCCGTCCGCGGCACGGTCGAGCACAGACTGGAGGTCGGCCTTCTCGGGCACCGGATGGTCCCTTTCGTCAAGGGTTGTGGGCGGACCGAACCAGCCTACGCCAGCGGTCCCGGCACCCGGACGTCAGGCCGCGTACGCACCGATCAGCAGCCCGGCGAAGGTCCCGGCGAGCATGAACGGCCCGAAGGCGATCATCGTCTTGCGCCCGGCCCGTCCCACGACGGCCAGGGCACCGCCGTACAGCGCCCCGAGCAGGAACGCGGCGAACGTGCCCAGCATGACCGTCGCCCAGCCGTACCAGCCGAGGACGGCGCCCGTCGACAGCGCCAGCTTCACGTCTCCGTAGGCCATGCCGCCCGGGTTGACGAGATGGAGCGCGAGATATCCGGCGCCCAGGACGAGCGCGCCCAGCAGGGCCGTCGTCCAGTCGCCCGCGTGCTCTGGCAGCAGGGCGGCCGGGCCCAGCAGGACGAGGGCGGCGGCCGCGAGCGGAAGAGTGAGCGGATCGGGCAGTCGGCGCACCCGCAGGTCGACGGCGGCCAGCAGCACCCCGACGGGCGCGAGCAGCAGCCAGACGACGAGTTCGGGCCGCAGACCGGTCGCGGCGGCGAGCGCGGCACAGACGAAAGCGGTGAGCAGGGGAAGACCGACGGCACCGGACGCGTAGGTGGCGGCGCACTGTTCGCACCTGGCCCGTCCGAGCCACCCCCGGATCGGGTGTCCGGCCGGGCAGGTCGCCCGCCAGCCGCCGTCCCGCTCCTCCCACGGTACGGAGAACCGGTGGACGGCCCGGGGCAGCAGCGCACCCGCGACGGCGCCCCAGAGGGCGGCGACGGTGATCAGCGTCAGGTCGCCGGGAGGTGTGGTCATCGGCAGAGATCCCATGGGTTCCGGGGCGGCCTCATGACGAACGCGCCGCCCTGCTCCTGCCCTTGCCCTTCTTGCGCAGTCTCCTCATCCGGGCCCGCTCCTCCGCGCGGCGCGCCGCGGTGACCGTGCCGCGTCGGCGGTACCAGAGCCCGCCGAGCAGTGCGGCCGTGGCCGCGTAGGAGAGGAACGCGCTGCCCGTGCCCGGGATGTACGCGCACATCGTGGCGCCCGAGCGGCAGTTGCGGCCGGGCAGGGCGCCGAGGACGTACATCAACGCGCCGAAGGCCACCGTCCAGCAGACCGCTCCCCCGATCGCGAGCCCGGCCCGCGCCGGGCGCGTGCGGCCGCGGTCCCGGTTCCGTTCCGGGGAGGAGAACCAGGTGCCACCGGCCCAGCCGGCCACCGACAGCAGCCCGAGCACCGCGCCGGCCGTCCAGCCGCCGCCGGGCAGGTCCACCAGCGCCGGTGCCGTGCGGCGTACGAACCATTTCCACAGGCCCATGGCGGACAGCAGGACGGTGAGGAGGGCCGCGAGGAAGAGGACGCCGCCCGCGATGCCCCAGCCGGCCCGGGATCGGAGCCGGCCCCGGACCCGGTCCACCGTGCGACCGAACCGGTTCACCGTGCGACCTTCGACATGCGGGCCACCGGGTTGCCCTCCGCCGCGCTGTCCGACGCGTACGTCAGGTCGTCGCCGGTCGGGGTGAGCCGGATCGTGTGGGCCTCGGGGTTGCAGCCGCTGTGGTTGCTCTTGGACCCCACCGAGGTGGCGAGGACCTCCTTCGCCGTCACCTGTTTCAGCGTCAGGACGTCGAGACAGCTGCCGCCGAGCACATCGGTCTGCCGCAGCTCGCCCAACTTGTCGCCCACGTCGGCCTGTTGGACCGTCACCCGGAAGGTGCCCATCGGGAGCGTGCCACCGAGGCCGCTGCCCTGGCCCTCCCAGGTGCCGACATAGCGGGCCGGGAGCGCGGTGGGCGCCTGCGAGGCGGCCGGGCCGGAACTCGAACCGCTCGCCGGCGCCGAGGAGTAGGCGTCGCTGCCGGAGGCGTCGTTGTGTTCGTCGTCGCCCGGGAGCATGCGGAACAGGAACACCGAGCCGACCGTGACCGCCGCCATCGCCCCCGCGACCGCCAGCGCGACGGTGCAGCTCAGCCGCCGTCCGCGCCCGCCCTCTCCCGGAGTCGCGGTGGCGGCGACGGTGACGGAGACCTTGCCCGGCCGGTCCGCGCCGGTGGCCGCCGGCTCGGCGTCCCTCGGCTCGGGAACGAGACGCGGCCGGTCCGCCGGGGTGACGGCGCCCCCGCCCATCACCGGCGGCGGCCCGAACTCGCCCAACGACACGGCCGGCTTCCCCGAGGTCACCGCCGGACTGCTGAACCCCACCGGCCCGGACAGGGCCGGTTCCACCCCGGCCCCCGTCCCCTCCAGGTTCAGCAGCTGTACGGCGCTGCGCCCCAGTTGCTCCACGAGCGCACCCGGCAGCCATCCGCCCGCCACCAGCCGGGCCGCGCCCTCGGGGGCGAGCCGCCGGGCCACCTCGGCGGGGGCCGGCCGGGCGGTCGGGTCCTTGGACAGACAGGCCTCGACCACCGCCCGGAGTTCGCCCCGCAGCCCGCTGTCCGGCTCGCCCAGCTCGGGCTGTTCGTGGACGACCTTGTAGAGGAGGGCGGCCGACGAGTCCCCGGGGAACGGGGGCTGCCCGGTCGCCGCGTACGCCAGCACCGCGCCGAGGGAGAAGACGTCGGCCGCGCCGGAGGCGACCTTGCCGAGGATCTGCTCGGGGGCCATGTAGCCGGGCGAGCCGACCGAGACGCCGGTCGAGGTGAGCGAGGCCGTGCCGTCGGTGGCCCGGGCGATGCCGAAGTCGATGAGCAGCGGGCCGTCCACCGTCAGCAGGACGTTGGACGGCTTCACGTCCCGGTGCACCAGGCCCAGTTCGTGCACGGCTCCCAGCGCCTCCGCCAGGCCCGCGCCCAGCACCCGTACGGAGTGCTCGGGCAGCGGTCCGCCGCCGGAGGTGACCGCCGCGGCCAGGGACGGGCCCGCCGCGTAGCCCGTGGCGACCCACGGCACCGTGGCCTCGGGGTCGGCGTCCAGGACCGGCGCGGTCCACGCGCCGCCGACCCGCCGCGCGGAATCGACCTCGCGCCGGAAGCGGGCGCGGAACTCCTCGTCGAGCGCGAGGTGCGGGTGCACGATCTTCACGGCGACCGTGCGGCCGCCGGCGCTGCGGCCCAGATAGACGCGGCCCATCCCGCCGGCGCCGAGGCGGCCGAGCAGCCGGTAGGGGCCCACGGTCGTGGGTTCGTCTGCTCCGAGCGGCTGCATGGGATGTCCACCTCTCCCCCGAAAGGCGCCCCCGGCGGGGCCCCGTAGGACTCGGCAGCAGCGTAGTGCCGTGGCTACGGCCTGAGCAGCTCGACCTTCACGTCCGCCGGGAAGCCCGTCGTCGGGCCGACCCGGCGGGCGAACTCGGTCACGGCCTCCAGCTGGGGCGCGCCGAAGCGGAAGTCGAGGGTGGTGAAGTACTGCTCGAGCACCCGCTCGTCGAACTCCTCCCAGCGGGCCGCCTGCTCGGCGACCTTGCCGACCTCGTCGAGGGAGAGGTTGCGGGACTCGATGAAGGCCTCGTGGACCTGACGGGTGATGACCGGCTCGCGCTCCAGGTACTCCCGGCGGGCCGCCCACACCGCGAAGACGAACGGCAGGCCGGTCCACTCCTTCCAGAGTGCCCCGAGGTCGTGCACCTCCAGGCCGAACTTCGGTCCGTCCAGCAGGTTGGCCCGCAGCGCCGCGTCTCCGATGAGTACGGCCGCCTCGGCGTCCTGCATCATCAGGCTGAGGTCGGGCGGGCAGGTGTAGTAGTCCGGCCGGACGCCGAAACGGTCCGCCAGCAGCAGCTGGGCGAGACGCACGGAGGTGCGGGAGGTCGAGCCGAGGGCGACCCTGGCGCCGTCCAGCTCCTCCAGCGGGACCTGGGAGACGATCACGCAGGACATCACCGGGCCGTCGCAGCCGACGGCGATGTCGGGGAAGGCGACCAGGTCGTCGGCGTTCTTGAGGAACTCGACGAGGGTGATGGGGCCGATGTCGAGGTCGCCCGACACCAGTCGCTCGCTGAGCTTCTCCGGGGTGTCCTTCGTCAGCTCGAAGTCGAGGAGGGTGCCGGTTCTCGCGAGCCCCCAGTAGAGGGGCAGGCAGTTGAGGAACTGGATGTGGCCGACGCGCGGCCGGGTGCGAGAATTGTCCACATCGCGAGGCTAGACCCCACCGGATACCGTGGGCACTCCACCCCCTCGGTCAAGACCTTCAGGGGATGTTCAAACATCCGGGTGACGTGATCTTGACCTCTATTGCTTTCGGCTGCCTGCATGCTAGGCTCGCCGCAAGTTGCAGTTTGGTTTCCCTTGCAGTACAGAGCCTGCGGAGCATGTAACCGCGGGCTCTCGTCGTTTTCAGACGTATGCAGTTGTGCGGCACTTGCTTTCACGCTTGCAGGGTTCTGGAGCAGGGCAACCCTTTGGGCCCAAGGAGGGCTTATGGCTACCGGAACCGTGAAGTGGTTCAACGCCGAAAAGGGCTTTGGCTTCATCGCCCAAGAAGGCGGCGGCCCCGACGTCTTCGTCCACTACTCCGCGATCAACGCGCAGGGTTTCCGCTCGCTCGAGGAGAACCAGCAGGTCTCCTTCGACGTGACGCAGGGCCCGAAGGGTCCCCAGGCGGAGAACGTCACCCCCGTCTGATCTTCAGAACCCTGAGATCGCAAGTCTGAGAGCAGTACCCAAGGAGCCCTGTGCCGATCGGCACGGGGCTCCTGCCTTTGCCCTGCGGCCGTCACCCGCCGCCCCCCTCCCCCCGCTGCCGCCCCTTGCCCTCCGGCCGGCTCACACGTGCTGCATCACCAGGACGAACGTCGTGCCCGGCGCCAGCGCCTCGTACGAGTGCGGCACATCCCCGCGGTAGGTCATGTAGTCCCCCGGTTCCAGTTCCACCGTCTCCCCGGTGGGCCCCGCCTTCACCCGCCCCGTGCTCACCACCAGATGCTCGACCGTGCCCGGAATGTGCGGCTCCGAGGTCCGCGCCGCGCCGGGCTCGGCCCGCAGGTGATAGATGTCCCGCCGCGCGCCCGGCGGGCTGGCCGACAGCAGAGTGGCCACGTAGGGCGCCTGCTCCGAGGCGACCGTGGGACCCTCCCCGGCCCGGATCACCCGGACCGCCGACACCGGCGGCTCGACGAGCGCGGCGAACGGCACGCCCAGCGCCACGCCCAGCGCCCAGATCGTCTCCATGCTCGGATTGCCGCTCGCCGCCTCCAGCTGGGACAGCGTGGACTTCGCGATACCGGCCCGCTTGGCCAGCTCGGAGAGGGAGAGCCCGGCCCGGGTGCGTTCGCGGCGCAGGGCGGCGGCGATCCAGTCGAGGGGCAGGCGGGACGGGGGCCGGGACGCGGGTGGGGGCGGGGGCGCGGCTTCGGGCATGTCGTTCGCTCCATCGGTACGGGCGTTCGCCTTGACGAACAGTGGCCGGTCTGTTCATTGTAGAAAACATGCGTTCGCCACAACGAACATCCCCTCCTCCGAACCCGGCTCCGACCTCGATCCCGGCTCCGGCTCCGGCTCCGGCTCCGGCTCGCACGACGCGATCCCTGGTCCGCGACAGTTCGCTCGTCTGGCTGGCCGGTGGCGTGGTGGGGGTCTCCTTCGGCGCGATCGCCGTGGCGGGCGGGCTGCCGGTCTGGGTGCCGGTGGTGATGTCCGTCGTGGTCTACGCGGGATCCGCCCAGTTCAGCGCGGTCGGTGTGCTGCTCGCCGGGGGCGGTCCGCTCGCCGCCGCCGCGACCGGACTCCTGCTCAACACCCGCAACGCCGCCTTCGGCCTCGCGGTCGCCGACCTCCTCGGCCCCGGCCGCGCGACCCGGCTCCTCGGCGCGCACCTGGTGACCGACGAAACGGTCGCCTTCGCGCTCGCCCAGCCGGATCCCGCCCGCCGCCGCGCCGCGTTCTGGATCTCCGGGATCGGCCTGTTCGCCGCGTGGAACATAGGCGTGTCGGCCGGCGCCTTCGCCGGAAGCGCCCTGGGGGACACGGCGGACTACGGCCTGGACGCGGCGTTTCCCGCCGTCCTCGTCGCCCTGGTCCTGCCCGCCCTCCGTGAGAACGCCCGCCTGCGAGGGCCGGCGGCACTCGGCGTGGTCCTGGCTCTTGCGGCCACGCCCTTCGCGCCGGCCGGGGTGCCCGTGCTGCTCGCACCGGCCGGGCTGGGGCTGTACGGGTACGGCCGTAAGGGGGCCGCCGGATGAACGCGACGGTCGCCCTGATCCTGATGCTGGCGGTGGGCACGTACGCCCTGCGGCTGGTGGGCCCCGCGCTGCACGGACGGGTGGAGCTCCCCGCCCGGGTCCAGGAGCTGCTGTCCGCCGGGGCGGTGGTCCTGCTGGTCGCGCTGCTGGCGACGGGCGCGCTGACCGAGGGCGGCGGCTTCGCCGGGTGGGCACGGCCGGCCGGGGTGCTGGCCGGCGGGGTCCTGGCGATGGGGGTTCCCCCGCTCGGGCGCGGCCGGAAGTGGGGAAAGGGGGCGCCCTTCGCGGTGGTGGTGCTGGGGGCGGCGACGGTGACGGGGGTGCTGCGGGCGATGGGTGTGGCGTAGAACCGCCCCCACTGTCGGTGCCGGCTCCTAGGCTCCCGCCCATGACCCCCACGCCGAACGCCGGCTCCACCACCCCGGACTCCTTCTCCGCCACCCCGAGCCCCACCCCACCGAACCCCACCTCCGCCACCCGTGCCTTCTACGACGCCATCGCCGAGGACTACGCCGAGCGCAACCGTGACGAGCTGGCGGCGAAGCCGCTGGAGCGGGCCGTGCTCGGCGCGTATGCCGAGCTGGTCGGCGCCGGTGGCCGGGTGGCGGACCTGGGGTGTGGTCCCGGCCGGGTGACGGGGTTTCTCGGTGCGCGCGGGCTCGACGTCTGCGGGCTCGACCTGTCGGAGTCGATGCTGGCGGTCGCGCGGCGCGAGAACCCGGCGATCCGGTTCGAGCGGGGCTCGATGCTGGAGCTGGACTTCGCCGACGGGAGTCTCGCGGGGGCCGTCTCCTTCTACTCCTCCATCCACACCCCGGTGGAGAACCTCCCGGCCCTGTTCGCCGAGTTCCACCGCGTGCTCGCCCCCGGTGGCCATCTCCTCCTCGCTTTCCAGGTCGGCGACGAACCGCGTCACTTCGACCGCCCGTGGGGCCACCCGGTCGCCCTCGACTTCGAACGGCGCCGCCCTGAGCGGATGGCCGAGCTGCTGACGGCGGCCGGTTTCGCGGTGCTGTGGCACACGGTGCGGGAGCCGGTTCTCGGGGAGTCGACGCCGCATGCCTTTCTGATCGCGCGCAGGCCGGCCGCGCCGGACTCCTGAGCTTTGGGCATGGGGTGACACAAACCGGGTACGCGAGTGGTCAATGAGGTTTGGGAAACTGGTGGGTATGGACATCGCTCGCAGGAACAACGTCACGGTCACCGGCAACCCGCAGGGGCCGACGGTGGTGCTGGCGCATGGATTCGGCTGCGATCAGAACATGTGGCGGCTCACCGTGCCCGCCCTGTCCGAGCGGTACCGGGTGGTGATGTTCGACTACGTGGGGTCGGGCCGCTCGGATCTGTCCGCGTTCTCGGAGGCCCGCTACTCCTCCCTCGACGGTTACGCGCGGGACGTGGTGGAGGTCTGCGAGGCGCTCGACCTGCGCGACGCGGTGTTCGTGGGGCACTCGGTCAGCGCGATGATCGGCGTGCTGGCCGCCGACCTGGCTCCGGAGCGCATCGGGGCGCTGGTGATGGTCGCCCCGTCGCCGCGCTACATCGACGACGCGGACTACCGGGGCGGGTTCAGCGCGCCGGACATCGACGAGCTGTTGACGTCACTGGAGTCGAACTATCTGGGCTGGTCGGCGGCGATGGCCCCGGTGATCATGGGGAATCCGGAGCGGCCCGAACTCGGTGACGAACTGAAGAACAGCTTCTGCGCCACCGATCCGGACATGGCGCGCGTCTTCGCCCGGACCACGTTCCTGTCGGATTCGCGGGACGACCTGAAGAGCGTGCGGGTGCCGACGCTGGTGCTGGAGTGCACCCAGGACGCCATCGCGCCCCGGGAGGTCGGCGCCTTCGTCCAGCGGTCGATCCCCGGCTCGACACTGATCACCCTCGACGCCATCGGGCACTGCCCGCACCTGTCCGCGCCCGAGGCCACCAACGAGGCGATCACCGGCTTCCTGGCCGGGCTGCGGTGATGTGCCGGACCGGCCGGCAGACCGACCCGGCCGATCCACATCCCGACACCCGTACCGATACCGACCCCGATACCGCAGCCGGTACCGATACCGATACCGGTACCGATGTCGAGGCCGACAGTGGGAAGGCCTCCAACGCGGCGTTCGCCGCACTGCTGGAGGACAGCGCCGAGGACCTGTACGAGAGCGCGCCGTGCGGATACCTGTCCATGCTGATGGACGGCACCATCGCGAAGATCAACACCACCCTGCTGGACTGGCTCGGCCTCGACCGGGAGGCGGTGGTGGGCCGGATGCGGTTCACCGACCTGCTGACCGTCGGCGGCAAGCTGTACCACGAGACCCATTTCGCGCCGCTGCTGCGCATGCAGGGCCGGATCGGCGGCATCGCGCTCGAGATGAAGCAGGCCGACGGCGCCCGGATGCCGGTGCTGGTCTCCTCCGTGGTCAAGTACGGCGGTGGCGGCGAGCCGCTGCTGATCCGCACCACCGTCTTCGACGCCCGGGACCGCCGCGCCTACGAGGAGGAACTCCTGCGCGGCCGGAAGGCGGCCGAAGAGGCGCGCAGGCAGGCGGAGGCCGACCGCGCCAGGTTGCAGGAGGCCCTCGCGGTGCTCCAGCAGTCGCTGCTGCCCGCCACCCTGCCGCCGGTGCCCGGGATGGAAACGGCCGCCCACTACTTCACGGCCTCCCCCGACCGGCTCGGCGGCGACTTCTACGACGTCTTCCCGGTCGACGGCAAACGCTTCGCGTTCTTCCTCGGCGACGTGTGCGGCAAGGGCCCCCAGGCCGCCGCCGTCACCTCGCTGACCCGCTACACCCTGCGGGCCGCCGCGCTGCACGACTCCGAGCCGGTCGCAGCCCTGTCGACCCTCAACAAGGTGTTGCACGAGCGGTACTCCGCCGGCGGGGATCCGCGCTACTGCACCGCCGTCTTCGGGGTTCTCGAACCCGACCCCGCGACCGGGCAGGTCACCGTCCGCATCGCCTCGGGCGGCCATCCACCCGCCCTCGTCCTGCGGGCCGACGGCACGGCCGACTTCCTGCCCACGCCGGGCGGTCTCCTCGTCGGCGTCCTGCCCGACGCGCGCTTCGTCGCCGCCACCACGGTCCTCGCTCCCGGCGACACCCTCCTGCTCTACACCGACGGACTCACCGAGGCGCGTACCGGCGAGGACCGCGACACCCTGTACGGGGACGAGGCCCTGCGCGCCTTCGCCACCGAGCACGCCGGCCGGCGCCCGCAGGCCGTCATCCAGGCCCTGACCGGCCTGCTGGACGAGTTCGGTGACGGCCTCGACGACGACACCGCCCTGCTCGCGCTCGGCGTCCCGGCCTCCGATCCCGTCCCCGACCCCGATCCCGACCCGGCGACGAAGAGCACCCGATGAGCCCGCTGAAGATCACCACCCGCGACACGGCGACCGGTCCCGTCCTGGCGATCCTCGGCGACCTCGACTACGCCCACGCCGGCGAGCTGCGTGACCTGCTCACCACGCTGACCCTCCGGCCGGGCCAGCACCTCGTCCTGGACCTGGCCGGCATGGACTTCTGCGACTCCAGCGGCATCACCGCGCTGATCGCGGCCCACCACCACGCCCAGGCCGCCCACGCGGACATCGCGCTGGCCGCCGTTCCGGCCAACACCCTGCGCATTCTGCGCATCGTCGGTCTCGACCAGATCTTCCCCCTGCACCCCGACACCGAGAGCGCCGCCCGAAGCACCCGCCCGAGCCGCTGATCGAGAGGCGGCGGTCCCGGCACAATGGGGCCATGATCGAGGTACCGCAGGTCTTCGCGAGCACCACCGTCCAGCGGGAGGGGAAGCGGGGGGCGGGCTGGGTCGAGGGACTCCCCGCGCTGGTGGCCGAGTTGCTCGACCGCTGGGACTGCGCGCCCGACGGCGAGATCGTGCACGGCGGCGTCGGGATCGTCGTACCCGTGCTGCGACGGTCCGACCGAACTCCCGCCGTCATCAAGGTGTCCTTCCCGCACCCGGGCAACGTCCACGAGCCCGACGCCTTCGCCGCCTGGAGCGGAGCGGGTGCCGTACGGCTCTACGAGCGGGACGACGCGCGCTTCGCGATGCTGCTGGAGCGGGTGCGGACGTCGTCCCTCGCCGAGGTCGAGGACACCGAGGAGGTCGCCCTCGTCGCCGGGCGCATCAGTCGCCGCCTCGCCGTTCCGGCGCCGGACCGCCTGCCCCGGCTGAGCGACATGGCCGACGGATGGAAGCGGCAACTGCTGCTCGACCAGGCGGAGTTCGACCGAGCCCTGCCCGCCCGTACCGTCGACGCGGCCCTGGACACCGTACGAGAACTCGGGCGCAGCCAGCCCGAGCTGCTCGTCCACGGTGACCTGCACGCCCGCAACATCCTGCGCGCCGAACGTGAGCCGTGGCTCGCCGTCGATCCCAAGGGGTGGGCCGGGGATCCCGCGTACGACGGCGGCACCCTGCTCAAGCCGCTGATCTTCGGGCACGTCATGCGGCGCGGCCCGGGAAGCGACGCAGACCTGCGCCGGGTCGCCCACCGCATCCTCGACCACTTCGCGGAGGCGGCCGGACTGGACCGCGAACGCACCCGCCGCTGGGCTCAGTTCCACCTCGTCCAGGCCGCCTTCCACGGGCGGCACCACGGGTTCCGGGTCGCCCGTGAGGGGCCGCGTCTCGACCTCGTCACCGAGTTCGTGGACCGGCTGGCCCAGGCACTCACCCCGTATCGGCACCCCTCACACCCCTAGAGCCCCCGGTCGCATCCCCGGTCCCCGGTCACATTCCTAGAGTCCCCCGGCGAGGTCGAGGGCCGCGATGTAGCCGAAGGTCATCGCGGGCCCGATCGTGGAACCCGCGCCGGCGTAGCTGTGCCCCATGACGGCGGCGCCGGCGTTCCCCGCGGCGTACAGGCCGGGGATCGCCGATCCGTCGGCGCGCAGCACGCGGGCCCTGGCGTCCGTGCGCAGACCGCCCTTGGTGCCGAGGTCGCCGGGGACGATCCGGAAGGCGTAGTACGGCGGCAGCCAGAGGGGTGCGAGGCAGGAGTTGGGCAGGACCGAGGGGTCCGTGTAGTAGTGGTCGTAGGCGCTGTCGCCGCGCTGGAAGTCGGTGTCCTTGCCCTTGAGGGCGAAGGAGTTGAAGCGGTCGACGGTGGAGCGGAGCGCGGCGGCCGGAACACCGATCGAGACGGCGAGGGCGTCCAGGCTCCAGGCCTTGCGCGCGGCGCCCGAGGTGTACCAGTCGTCGGGGAGCACGAAGGTCGGGGCGATGTCCTTGAACAGGTACCGGTTGCGGTAGTTCTGGTCGACGACCAGCCACGCCGGGATGTCGGGGGCGGTGGGGTCGAGGTCGTACATCGTGTGCACCACGTCGCTGTAGGGACCGGCCTCGTTGACGAAGCGGGCACCGGCCCGGTTCACCAACAGGCCGCCGGGCAGGGTGCGTTCGGCGAGGCAGAAGTAGGGCTCGCCGGGGAGCGGGATCGCGGGTCCCCACCAGGCGTCGTCCATCAGCGCCAGCGCCCCGCCCGCGCGTTGACCGGCGCGTATCCCGTCTCCCGTGTTCTCCTTCGCGCCGACCGTCCACGCGGTCCCGATCGGCTGTCGCTGGTACTGCGCCCGCATCGCCGCGTTGTGCTCGAACCCGCCCGAGCCGACGACGACACCCCGCCGGGCCCGCAGGAGTCCCGGCGCGCCGTCGCGCGTGACGACGGCCCCCGTCACCACTCCCCCCTCGACGTGCAGGTCGGTGAGCGGGGTGTTCAGCCACACCGGCACCCCGGCGGCGAGCAGGCCGGCCCGCAGGCCCGCGGCCAGCGACTGTCCCATGGTGAGCGGCTTCTGCCCGAGCAGGGCGGCCCTGGTCCCGCGCGCCAGGCACTCGGTGGCGACGGCGGCCCCCTTGACGCTGACGGCGGCCAGCGCGAGCCACTTGTAGTCCGCGCTGAACACCACCATGCCCGCCGGTACGGCCAGGTACGGCGGGTTGAGGCGGGCGAGTTCGGCTCCGAGGAGGTTGCCGTCCAGTTGGTCGGGCTCGACGGAGCGGCCGCCGGGCAGCCCGCCCGGCAACTCCGGGTAGTAGTCGCTGTACCCCTCCATCCAGCGGAAGCGCAGCGGACTGTTGGCCATGACGAAGGAGAGCATGGCGGGCCCGTGCGCGAGGAAGGCGGCCTGGCGGTCGGCGGGGACCTCCGCCCCGACCACGGCCGCCAGATAGGCGGCCGCCTTGGCGGGGGTGTCCGGGACCCCGGCGGACAGGACGACGGAGTTGTTGGGGATCCAGATCCCGGCGCCCGAGCGGGCGGCGGACCCGCCGAACGTCGGCGCCTTCTCGACCACGACACAGCTCAGCCCACGCTTCGCGGCCGTCAGCGCGGCGGTCATCCCGGCGGCGCCGGAGCCGATGACGACGACGTCGTAGGTACCGAGGACGGGAAGGTCGGCTGCGGCCGCCTCCCGCCCGGCGGCGGCCAGCGCCAGCCCGGCACCGGCGGATGCGGAGGCGCCGAGCACGGCCCTCCTGGACGGAAGGCCGACTTGTCTCACAGGGTCCGCGCTCGTGGTCATGGCCACTCCAGCCAGCTGGGAACGAATGGATGGATTCGGGTGCGGAGCCCGGAATGTCGCGCGAGGGTCTTGTGAAGTCAAGGGCCGAGCGGTAGTTCCGCCCAGACCGTCTTGCCGATGTCCCGCTCCGCGACACCCCAGGTGCGGGCCAGCACCCAGACGAGGATCAGCCCCCGGCCGCCCTCCTCCTCCGGGTTCGTGACGATCCGCAGTCGCCGGTCCGCGCGGGCGTCGCTCACCTCGACACGCAGCGTGTCCTCCGGGAGCAGCCGCAGCCGCAGCTCGAAGTCGCGGCCCGGGACCCGGCCGTGCGTGACGGCGTTGGCGGCGAGCTCCGCGACCACCTGCTGCGCGGTGTGGTTGGCGTCGCCGCCGTACGGATGTCCCCAGGCCGTGAGCTGGTGACCCGTGAGGCGACGGGCCAGCCGGGCGCCGCGCGGCGTCGCGCTGAGGCGCAGGGTCAGTTCACCGAGAGGGGTGTCCCGGGTGGATCCCTGGGTGGAGATCTGGGTGGAGATTTCGGAGTTCACCTGACTGAGCGTGGCCGGTTGTCCCTACCCTGACCAGGAGCGGCATGGCGACTCTGCGTAGTTGTACGGCTGCGGTGGGGCAGACGTACGGGTCGTCGGCCGTGACCACGGAGGCGGGAGGGTGGTGGCGTACGTGACGGAGGACCGCAGGCCGGAGACACCGGCGGAGGCCGACGGGACGACAGGGCTGTTCACGGCCCTGGGCAAGATGCTGAAACTGCTGCGGGAACGCAAGGGGCTCACGCAGAAGGAGTTCGGGGAGCTGGTCGGGTACGGGCCGGACGCGATCTCCGCGATGGAGCGGGGCGTGCGGACGATCCGGCCCGAGGTACTGGAGAAGGCGGACGAACTGCTGGACGCCGGGGGCCTGTTCAAAGAGGCGATCCCCGAGGTCCGGGAGGCGATGAGCCGGGTGCGGACCCGACACCCCGAGTGGTATCGGAGTTACGCGGCGCTGGAGGCGGAGGCGCGGGAGCTGCACTTCTACGCCAACCAGGGTGTGCCGGGCCTTTTGCAGACCGCGGACTACGCGCGGGCAGTGTTCTCTCAACGACGTCCGCTACTCAACGAGGAGACCATCGAGAAGCGCATCGCCGACCGGCTGTCACGCCAACTGGTCTTCGACAGATGGCCGCCGCCCATGTGCAGCTTCGTCCTTGAGGAGGTCGTCCTGGATCGGCCAATCGGCGGCCGGGAAGTCCTGGAAGGCCAGTTGAAGCACCTGCTGCGTATCGCGGGACTGCGGAACGTGGAGATTCAGGTGATGCCGACCGGCGTCGAGCACCACCCCAACTTGGACAGCGCGTTCAACCTGTTGACCCCTCCGAAGCATCCGCAGGTCGCGTACACGGAATCCCAGGAGTTTCCCCGCTTGATCACCGATGCCGAGGAGGTAAGGAAGATCGTGGATCGCTATGGAATGATCCGAGCAATGGCTCTCACGCCCCGGGAAACCCGGGCGTTGATCGACAAGAAGCTGGGGGAGTTGTGAGCAGGCAAAAACTCAACTGGTTCAAGTCCAGCTACAGCAGTGGCGGTGGCGGCGAGTGCATTGAAGTCGCCTACACCTGGCGCAAGTCGACGTACAGCGACGGCGAAGGCGGCGATTGCGTGGAAGTAGCCGTCTGCCCCCGGACCATCCACGTCCGTGACTCCAAGAACCCCGACGGCCCCCGCCTCTCCCTCGGCACCGGCGCCTGGGCGGAGTTCCTCGCGCTCGCCGTGAAGCCGTGAAGTAGCAGCCTCAGCGCAGCACCGCCCCCAGCAGGTCGGACCCCAGTGCCGTCAGCGCGGGCAGATCGAGCGTGTAGCGGACGTAGCGGCCGTCCCGCCGGGCCGTGAGCAGGCCCGCGCGGCGCAGGACGGCGAGGTGGCGGGAGACCTCCGGGGGTGTGAGGTCCCATGCGTAGGCCAGCTCACGGTTGGTCTGCGGGCTGCGGGCCAGGGTGCGCAACAGCCGTAGCCGTACCGGATGGGCGAGCGCCTCCAGTCGCAGGGTGACCGTCTCCAGCGACACCTGCTCCGGCTCCGGCTCCGCCGCACTCGGTTCGGCCACCGGGTACTGCACCACCGGCCGCCAGCCGGGCGCGTGCACCGCCACCAGGTGCGGGCGGCCGAAGACGCTGGGGATGAAGGTGACCCCGGTGCCGTGGGCGGTGGTCGCCTTGTCCTGAAGCTTGTCGACGATGATGCAGTCGCCGTCCGGTGCCAGCGTGACCGCGTCGGAGACCGAGGCGAGGGCCGGCCCGATGCCCTGGCGCCTCAGCAGGTCGTTCTTGACGCGCAGGTCGGTGGCGAGGCGCACGGCGGCTCCCGCCCAGGCTGCGTCGAAGAAGGCCTCGCCGCACTGTTCGAGGGTGTCGCGCACCCGTGCCCGTACGGCGGCCGGGTCGGCGAGCAGCCGTTCCGCGAAGGCCTCCTGCAGCGCGCCGCGGGACTGGGCCAGGTCCAGGGCCCGTTCGCGCGCACTCGCGTCGGTGAGCGGCGACCGCGTGCCGAAGTGGACCCGGTTGCTGCCGCAGGTGGTGACGAGCGCGGCGGTCACGTACCTCTCGTCGTCGATCCGGTCGACGTCGTCCAGTTCCTCGGCCAAGGTCGGCCGGGGCCGGGCGGGGATCAGGAAGTCGGCCTGGGAGGAACGCCAGAGGAACTCCGCCTCCCGCAGCCGCTCGGCCAGCTCGGGCCGCAGAGCGGTCCAGACGTCCCCGGCCCAGTCGGCGAGCCGCGGATGGTGCCCGGGTTCGGCCAGCACGTGCAGCATCGCGGTCAGCTCGGCCAGCGGGGAGGCGGCGAACCGCAGTCGCTCGGCCGGCAGTCCGCCGATGTCGATCCTCAACGTCATCCCTCATCATCACCGGCCGGCCGGCCGGCGACGGCGTCGGTTGACGGTGTCCGTCAACCGACGTGCCCGGCCCGGCGGTCGAACCCACCGTTGCCGCCATGGCAATCACCAGCACCGCGAAGATCCGGCCCCGCGCCCTCGTCCGGGCCTCCGGAGGGCCCCGCTATGCCGTCGCCCTGGCCGTGGACGCGCTCGGCACCGGCCTGCTGCGGCCCTTTCTGCTGCTCTACGGGGTGACGGTGCTGAGGCTGTCCGCGCCGGTCACCGGTGTCGCGATGACGGCCGGCATCGTCGTGGGCCTGGTGTGCATGCCCGCGGTGGGCCGCTGGCTGGACCGGGGCGCGCGCAGCACGGTCGTGGCGGCGTCGATGCTGGTGCGGGTGCTGGGTGTGGCGCTGCTGCTGGCCACCCCGGCGGGGCACGCCTGGCCGTTCGCGACGGCGGCGCTCTTCCTCGGCATCGGCAACCAGGCCTGGCCGGCCGCCCATGCCGCCCTCGTGGCCACGGTCGCCCACGGCCGGGAACGCGACACCGCTCTCGCGGCGGGCCGCGCCCTGCGCAACGCGGGCCTGGGCACGGGCGCGCTGATCGCCACCGCGTGTCTGACGGGCGGTACCTCGGCTCTGCAGGCGCTGGCAGCCGTCACCGGAGTCGCCTATCTCGCGGCGGCGACCCTGGCGTGGTCGGTCCACCTGCACGCGGATCCGGCCGCGGGCCCGGCCGAGGCGGGAGCCGCCGACGCAGCTCCCACTCCCCCCCCCGCCCCCGCCCCCCCCCCCCCCCCCGCTCCCCCGTCCCCGTCCCCGTCCCCGTCCCCCGGATGCGGGCGCTGCTGGCCGCCAACGTGGTCTACGTGTTCTGCCTCAACGTGCCGGAGATCGCGCTCCCCCTGGTCCTGGTGACCCAGTTGCACGCGTCCCCGGTGTGGTCGGCGGCCGTCTTCGTGGCCAACACGGTGCTGGTGGTCACCTTGCAGGTGCCGGTCACGGTCCTGATGTCCCGCTTCTCGCGGCGGAGCGTGCTGGCTCTCGCCGGTGTGGTCCTCACCGTGTCCTACCTGGGCTTTCTCGTGGCCACCTCACTGGGACACGGGTGGGGTGCACCGGCCGTGGCCGTGGTGTCCGTGGTCTGCACCCTCGGCGAGATCGTCTACGCGGGCAGCGCCACCGCGCTCGTCACCGTGCTGGCCCCGGCCCACGCCCTGGGTCGCACGCTCGCCCGCTTCGAGCTCTCCACGGGCTTCGGCCTCGCCGTCTCCCCGGCGGTCATCACCGCTCTCGCGCCCCACGGCCCGGCCGCGCTCTGGGGCAGCCTGGCCGGCGCGACGCTGCTGTCCGCCGCCGCCGTCGCCACCGAGAAGGATCAGGGAACACAGCCCAAGGACGCCGGAGCCGGGCCCAGCGGGTCCGCCGCCAGCACCGCCGGAGCGCTCAGCGCCTCCTCGTAGGCCTGCCGCTCGAAGACGAACGGGCCCAGGGGCAGTTCGCCCCACTCCTCGCGCTCCGGATAGTGGAAGCCGGACCAGGTGACCGTCGTGGGCGTCATGGCGACACGGGCCATGAGCGGCCAGCACTGCCAGATGCCACAGGGGCAGCCGAGGAGCGGGGTCCGGCCGGCCGTACGCAGAAACGGGTTCTCGGTGAAGTCGAGAACGCCCAGCCCGCCGTGCTGACCCCAGATCAGCTCGGCCGACTCCCGCTCCTGGTCCTCGAACTGCCCCTCCAGCTCCGGCCGCCACAGCTCCCGCGTCGCCCAGGCGGTCAGCGCCCGCAGATCGACCCCGTCGACGCGGGCACCCCAGACCGGGGCGGCGGGGCGCTCGTCCCAGGGACAGTGGAAGAACTCGATGCCGTTCACCCGCCGCATACTCCCCGGCCCGGGGCCCCTCCCGCGAACCCTTTAGTGCGCGTACAGCCCCTCCACCTGGTCGGCGAAGTCCGCCAGGACCGCCTCGCGGCGGAGTTTCATCGAGGGGGTGAGGTGGCCGGCGTGCTCCGAGAAGTCGGTCGGGAGGATGGCGAAGCGGCGGATCGACTCGGGGCGGGAGACCAGCTTGTTGGCCTCGTCGATCGCTCGCTGGAGTACGGCGTGCAGGTCCGGGTCGTCCATCAGCAGTTCCACCGGGACGGGGTGCTTGCCGTTCATCTGGCGCCAGTGGGTGAGGCCGTCCGGGTCGAGGGTGAGGAGGACGGAGACATAGGGGCGGCCGTCGCCGAGGACCATGGCCTGGGAGACCAGGGGGTGGGAGCGCAGCCAGTTCTCCAGGGGCGCGGGGGCCACGCTCTTGCCGCCCGCCGTGATGATCATTTCCTTCTTGCGGCCGGTGATCGTCAGATAGCCCTCGTCGTCGAGTTCGCCGATGTCGCCGGTGGGCAGCCAGCCGTCGGGCGTGGCGGGGACCACTCCCCCGGCCGCCGGGTCCCAGTAGCCCCGCAGGACGTGTTCGCCGGCGATCAGGATCTCGCCGTCCGCCGCGATGCGGATCTTCGTCCCCGGCAGGGGCCAGCCGACCGTGCCCAGGCGGGGCTTGAGCGGCGGGGTGACCGTGGACGCTCCGGTCGTCTCCGTCAGGCCGTAGCCCTCGTAGATCTCGATGCCCGCGCCCAGGTAGAAGGCGGAGAGGCGTTGGCCGAGCGGCGAGCCGCCGCAGATGGCGTGGCGGACGCGGCCGCCCATGGCGTTGCGGATCCGGCGGTAGACGAGTGGGTCGTAGAAGGTGCGGGCGGCGCGCAGGGTGGCCGCGGGGCCGGATCCGGTGCCGGTCTTCTGCGCCTCGACCGCCTCGCCGTAGCGGCGGGCCACACCGGCCGCCCGGTCGAAGGAGGACAGCTTGCCGCCCGCCTCGGCCTTCGCGCGGGCGGTGTTGAAGATCTTCTCCAGCATGTACGGGATGGCCAGCAGACAGGTGGGTCTGAAGGCCGCCAGGTCCGGGAGAAGTTCGTCGGCCTTCAGGCTCGGGGCGTGGCCGAGGCGGACCCGGGCGCGGACGCAGGCGATGGCGACCATGCGGCCGAAGACGTGGGACATGGGGAGGAAGAGGAGGACGGAGAGGTCCTCGCCGCTCGACTTGAAGACCGGGTAGAGCAGTTCGATCGCGTTGTCGACCTCGGCGAAGAAATTGCCGTGGGTGAGCGCGCAGCCCTTGGGACGGCCCGTGGTGCCGGAGGTGTAGATGAGGGTGGCGAGGGTGTCGGGGACCAGCATCCCCCGGCGGATCTCGACCTCGGCGTCCGGTACGTGCTCGCCTGCCTCGATCAGCCGGTCCACATGCCCCTTCTCCATCACCCACAGGTGGTGCAGGTCGGGCAGCCGGTCGAGTTCGGGGCCGAGGGCGGCCGCCTGGGCGGTGCTCTCGGTGACCAGGGCGACCGCGCCGGAGTCGTGGAGGATCCAGCGGGTCTGGAAGACGGAGGAGGTCGGGTAGACGGGGACGGTGACCAGGCCGGCCGCCCAGGCCGCGAAGTCGAGCAGCGTCCACTCGTAGGTGGTGCGGGCCATGATGGCGAGCCGGTCACCGGGCACGAGGCCCTCGGCGATCAGCCCCTTGGCCACCGCGTGGACCTGGGCGGCGAAGCGTTCGGCCGTGATGTCCGTCCACTCGCCGTCCTGGCCCTTGCGGCTGAGCACCACCGTCTCGGGGACGGCGGCCGCGTTGTCGTAGGGCAGGTCGGCGAGCGAACCGTACGTCACCGGGCGGGCGAGCGCCGGTACGGACGCCTCCCGGACCACGCCGTCCAGTCGTCGTGTCTCGGGTTCCACCAGGGTGGGGGGAGCGTCGGGATCGGCGAAGGCCGAGCCGTCGGCTGGATACGGGGTGGACACGGGCGACTCCCTGGGCGTGCAGCGACGAAACTGCTTGCTGCATGACGTACGTGCCTCACGTGCCGAGGCGTTCAACCGGGATGCCCCCGAAGAAAGGGGTTACCGCCAGTTAGGTAGGGGATCGTACGGCGCTCACGTGTGGGGCTTGTGCGCATTCCGGGATGTTCCGGGGCTGGGGATGTGCAATCTCGGGGGTTATATGAGGAATCTTCACGTTCGTTCCAGAATCGCGGTGACTCCCTGCCCGCCCGCCGCGCAGATCGAGATCAACCCCCTTGCGGGGCCCTCCCGTTCGGCGAGCAGCTTGGCCAGGGTCGCCACGATGCGGGCGCCGGTCGCCGCGAAGGGATGACCGGTGGCGAGGGAGGAGCCGGCCACGTTCAGACGGTCGCGGTCCACCGGCGCCAGCCCCTGCTTCTCCCAGGCGGCGAGCGTCGCCAGCACCTGGGAGGCGAAGGCCTCGTGGATCTCGAACAGGTCGAAGTCCTCGATACCCAGACCGGTCCGCTCCAGCATGCGCGGGACAGCGTACGCGGGCGCCATCAGCAACCCGTCCTCGCCGCCCGCGACATCGCCGCGCACGAAGTCCACGGCCGCCGTCTCGTACGCCGTCAGGTAGGCGAGCGGCTCCAGGCCCCGCGCCTCGGCCCACTCCTCGGAGGCGAGGAGCACGACCGCCGCTCCGTCCGTCAGCGGCGTCGAATTGCCCGCCGTCATGGTCGGGTTCGGCCCGTCGGTGCCGAACACCGGCTTCAGCGAAGCCAGTTTCTCGAGGGTGGAGTCCGGACGCAGGTTCTGGTCGCGGGCCAGGTCGCGGAACGGGACCACCAGGTCGCCGAAGAAACCGCGTTCGTAGGCGGCCGCGAGCCGCTGGTGGCTGGTGGCCGCCAGTTCGTCCTGGGCCTCGCGCTCGACGCCCCAGGCGCGGGCGGTGACCGCCGCGTGCTCGCCCATGGAGAGACCGGTGCGCGGTTCGGCGTTGCGCGGGATCTCCGGGATCAGATGGGAGGGGCGGATCTGCGCGAGGGCCTTGACGCGGTCGCCCGTCGACTTCGCCCGGCGGGCCTCGAGGAGGATGCGGCGCAGCCGGTCGTTGACGCCGAGCGGGGCGTCGCTGGCGGTGTCGGCGCCGCCGGCGATCGCGGACTCGGTCTGGCCGAGGGCGATCTTGTTGGCGGCGGCGATCACGGCCTGCAGGCCGGTGCCGCAGGCCTGCTGGATGTCGTAGGCGGGGGTGCGGGCGTCGAGCTTCGAGCCGAGGACGGTCTCGCGGGCGAGGTTGAAGTCGCGGCTGTGCTTGAGCACGGCGCCGGCGACCAACTCGCCCACCACGCCGGGCACGTCGAGTGCGTAGCGGTTCGCCAGACCGTTCACGGCCGCCGTCAGCATCTCCTGGTTGGAGGCGGTGGCGTAGGGGCCGTCGGAACGGGCGAAGGGGATGCGGGTGCCGCCGACGATCGCCACGCGGCGGATCCGCGGCAGTTCCGGCCGGGGCGCGGGCGCACCGCTCTCCGCGACCTTCAGATGGCTCACTCGCCGGCTCGCCCGTGACGGTTCCGAGGTACTCATCTCGACCTGCTCCTCACCCGTGACCTAGACTTACCCACGGTAACCTTACTCCAGAGTAAGCACCCGGTACGAGGTGTGCGCCGAGCCCGTGGGAGATCATCATGGCCGACCGCTATCTGAGCTTCACCGCCACGGCCCCCGGCCGGTTCCTCACGGCGCGGCTCGGGCTTCCACAGCCGGCCCCGCTCAGCCGCTGGACGGCCGAACGTCCTTCCCTGGACGGCCACTTGCTGCACCTCACGGCCGGCGGACCGTCCGGGCTCGACCTCGCGCCGGTCCTGGCCCGCACCGGACTGCCCACGGCCACCGAAGCGGCCGGAGCCACCACCGGGTCCGCCACCGGATCCACCGCCGGATCCACCGATGGCCCCGCCACCGGCTCGCCCGGCCCCGCCGCCGTCGTCCTGGACGCGACCGGTGTCCGGGACGTCGACGCGCTCGCCGAGGTCCACGCGGCCCTGCACCCGGTCGTCCGGTCGGTCGCGGCGAGCGGGCGGGTCGTCGTGCTGGGCGCTCCGCTGGACGCCCGGGACCACCACCAGGCGGCCGTGCAGCAGGCCCTGGAGGGCTTCGTACGGTCCCTCGGCAAGGAGATCGGACGGGGCAGGACCGTCAACCTCGTCCGGCTGACCGACGCGTCCGCCGCCGAGTCCACCCTGCGCTTCCTGCTCTCCCCCAGGTCGGCGTACGTCAGCGGCCAGGTGATCGGGGTGGGGGCCACCGAGGGTCCCGACGGCCCGGTCGACTGGGATCTCCCCCTCGCCGGGCGCACCGCGCTCGTCACCGGCGCCGCCCGCGGCATCGGCGAGGCCGTCGCGCAGACGCTGGCCCGGTACGGCGCCCATGTCGTCGTACTCGACGTACCGCAGGCCGCGGAGGACGCCCGCCGGGTCGCCGCGCGGCTGGGCGGCAGCGCCCTCACGCTCGACATCACGGCCGCCGACGCGGGCGAGCGGATCGCCGCCGAGCTGCCCGACGGGCTGGACGTGCTGATCCACAACGCGGGCATCACCCGGGACCGGCGACTGGTCAACATGCCTGCCGAGCGCTGGAGTTCGGTGCTCGACGTCAATCTGGCGAGCGTGCTGCGCACCACGGACGCGCTGCTCGCCAAGGGCGCCCTGCGGACGGGCGGGCGGATCGTGGCCACCGCCTCCATCGCCGGACTCGCGGGCAACGCGGGGCAGACGAACTACGGCGCGAGCAAGGCGGGCGTCGCCGGTCTGGTCCGGTCCCTCGCGCCGCGCGCGCTCGCCGAGCACGGGGTCACGGTCAACGCGGTGGCGCCGGGCTTCATCGAGACGAGGATGACGGCCGCGGTGCCGTTGTTCATCCGCGAGGCGGGGCGCCGGATGAACTCCCTCGCCCAGGGGGGCCTGCCCGTCGACGTGGCCGAGACGACCGCCTGGCTCGCCCACCCCGCGTCCGGTTCGGTGAACGGTCAGGTCGTACGCGTGTGCGGCCAGAGTCTGCTGGGGGCGTAGTGACCGGCACGGTGACCATCCTGTCCGGGCCTCCCTCCCTCGGTCCGCTGCTCGCCCTCGGCGCGCTGCGCTCGCCGTTCAAGCGGCCCCGGCCGGGTGTCGCGTTCCCCGGCACCGGCGACCGGCTCGTCCTGCCCGACCTGCGGGTGGACCTGGCCCGGCTGGCCGCCTACGAGCGGGTGTGCGGCTTCCCGACCGGCGAGGACTCCCTGCCGCTCACCTATCCCCACGTCCTGGGCTTCCCGCTGGCCATGCGGATCATGAGCGGCCGCGGCTTCCCGCTGCCGCTGCTCGGCCTCGTCCACACGTCGATCGAGATCACCCGCCACACCACCCTCGCGGCCACCGGCAGCTACGAACTCACCGTGCACGTCGAGCGGTTGGCCGCGCACCGGCGCGGGACCGAGGCGGTCGTCGTGACGGAGCTGCGGGACGGCGGCACGGTCGTGTGGGAGTCGACGAGCACGTATCTGGCCCGGCACCGCACCGAGGCCGCGCCCGCCGCGCGGGAACCGGAGCCCGACCCGCTCCCCGTGCTCGACGAATGGCGGCTCGCCGCCGACGTCGGACGGCGCTACGGCGCCGCGTCGGGCGACCGGAACCCCATTCACCTCCACCCGCTCACCGCCCGTCTCTTCGGCTTCCCCCGGGCCATCGCGCACGGCATGTGGACCGTGGCCCGCTGCCTCGCCGCACACGGCACCCCCCAGGCCGTAAGGGTGCGCGCGGAGTTCCGGACACCGGTCCTCCTACCGGGAACGGTGACCTTCGCGACAGACGGCAAGCGGTTCGAGCTACGCGGGCCGGGAGAGCCGGGACGGCTGCACGTGAGCGGCCGGGCGGACCCACTGACACGGTGAGCGGGGCCGGGGGGCCGGTTGCCCTGGCTGTCGCGGGGTGGCTCTGCCGGATCGCCCGGTGATCCTGCGCGATCGGACCCCGAGACTGCCCTCGAGGTCCTTACCCCGGTCGCGTCCGGTCGAGCACAGTGGTGGGTTCAGATGGCTCTGTCGCTGAAGGGAGCGTCCATGCGCGCGCAGGACCAGGAGAACGACCTGGGTGGCAACCGCCGGTCCAAGGCCGGGAGAGGCTCCGCACGGTCGTCGCTCCCGGGACCGGCGGCGGGACTGCTCGCCCTCCAGCGCTCGGCGGGCAACGCGGCGGTGACGCGTGCCATCGAGGAACAGCGGCACGAGCACGGCCCCGGCTGCGGCCACGCGGACCGGTCGGTCCAGCGGGCCGCGGAGACCGACGAGGCACTGCGGGCGACGGTGCAGCGCGAGGTGTCGCTGGCCGAGGTGACCGGATCCGGCGGCAGCTCTCTGGACCCGCGCATCCAGGCCAAGGCCGAGCAGGCGTACGGCATGCCGCTCGGTCACGTGCGGGTGCACAACGACGCGACCGCCCAGCGCGCGAGCGCCGACTTCCAGGCCCACGCCATGACCGTCGGCCACCACATCGTGCTCGGCTCGTCCCGGGTCGACGACGAGACGATGTTCCACGAACTCGACCACGTCCGGCAGCAGTCGCAGGGCCCGGTGGCGGGCACCGACAACGGCTCGGGCGTGAAGGTGTCCGACCCGGGCGACGCCTTCGAGCGTCAGTCGGCCACCAACGGCCGTCTCGTCGCGCAGGGTTCGACCCCCGACCTCTCGCTGCCCGGCTCGGCCGGCCACGGGGCTCCGGTACAGCGGGCGGCGACCGCCACCGGCGAGCGGCAGAGCGTGCAGCGGATGCCCAAGGAGGCGACCAAGTCCAAGGCCGGCAGGGGCGGCAAGAAGGCGACCGTGGCACAGGCGATCACCAGGGCGCTCGTGCAGAACCACGGCTGGAAGGAGTACGGCGGGCAGCAGAACAAGACCGTGCACTTCCCGATCGCCTCCGACAACGCCCCCGCGCACGCGAAGAGCGAGGGTCTCAAGGGCGCCGCGCTGAGCGCGATGTACCACGGCACCGACAACATCCGGAAGGAACGCTCCTTCTCGGCGGAACGCCCGGAGCAGGCCCTGCGCTGGATCTCCACCGTCACCTTCAACTACCTCAACGACCTGCGCAAGCAGCCCGAGGAAGTACAGGCGGGCGTGAGCGCCGTCCAGCAGGAGGGGCCGGAAGGCGCGGCCACGCGGTTCCAGCTGTACATCTCGTCGAACAAGGACGGCGCCAACAAGGCACTCACCGACCTGTACGAGGGCAAGGCCAGCGCCGCGGAGTTCCTCACCGCCATCCTGAAGGCCGGCGAGCCGAACCTCTCCAGCCGCACGGCGCTCGAACAACGGCACGCCCAGAAGCTGGCCTCACGTCTGCTGGGTGACGGGCAGGGCAGGGACGCGTACAGCGCGGTTCTCCAGGCTCTCGGTGGCTCGGTGAACGTGCCCGCGAAGCGGGAGGACGCCGCCACGGACGGCCTGCACGCCGAGCGCCGCATCGTGGAGAGCGCGCCGGCGGGAAGCGTCTCCGCGATCGCCGGGGTCAAGCGGCCCTGCATGGTCTGCTACATGGAACTCTTCGTCGGCGACGACTCCAAGCGTCCCGGCCCCTACTGGCCGAGCAAGGCCTCCAACATCGGGGAATCCGACTACACCATCGCGAACGCCGACATGCTCGCGCTGCGCATCCACACGGCGGCGGAGAAGGGCGGCGGCACGCACGTCAGCCTCCGGGTCGACTGCGAGGGCCAGGAGCGGGTGGACACCGGGTACGGTTCCGAATCCGATTCCTCGGCCTCCGACAGCGAGCAGGCCCCGGCGCTGGTACCGGCGGACGCCATGGACCTGAGCTGAGACGACGCCCTGGACCCCACCGGAGGCCCTCAGGGCTCGGGTGGGGTCCAGGGCCGCCCGTCCATGAGGTTGCCCAGGCCCGCCCAGGCGAAGTTCATCAGGGTCGCCGCCGCCTGCCGGGCCGTGGTGCCGTCGGCGGTGTTGGCCCAGGCGGCGAGGGACTCGGCGGCGCCGACCAGCGCCTCGGCGAGTCCGGCGACCTCTCGTTCGGGCAGGTCGGGGTCCCGGTGCGCTTCCCTGGCCGCGACCACGATCAGGTGCGTGACGAACGCGACGATCTCCTCGCGCATCGCCGCGACCTCGGCGGCGAAGGGCTCGCCGTGCGTGCGGGCCTGAAGATGCAGGACGGACCAGGCGTGCGGATGCTCGGCGGTGTGCGCGAAGAACGCCCGCAGACCGTCCCAGAGTTGGCGGTCGGCGGGCAGGTCGGTGCGGACGCCGGTGCGCACCGCCGCGACGAGCGCCTTGGCCTCGCGCCGGATGCAGGCGGTGAAGAGGTCTTCCTTGGAGTTCAGGTACAGGTACACCAACGGCTTGGACACGCCCGCGAGTTCGGCGATCTCGTCCATGGACGCGGCCATGTACCCCCGGCGGCCGAAGGTCTCCACGGCGGCGTCCAGCATCTGCTGCTCACGGACCGCACGCGGCATCCGCTTGGTCTTCACGGTCCCCATGGACACAGCGTAGTTGGGCCCGCTCGGGTCCCTGCCCGGGTCCCTGCCCGGCCGTCCCGCCGCGCGACGCGACTACGAGGTCTGCGCCTGGCCCTGCGGGCGCGTCGCCTCGTCGATCGAGGCGTCCTCCTGGGACTTGTTGGCCTCCAGGTTGGCCTTCATACGGTCCACCCGCTGCACGACGTGCACCGAGGCACGGTCGCGCTCCTTGCGCAGCACCACGAAGCTGATGGGCGCGGAGATCACCAGCGAGAGCAGCAGGATCCACATGATGTTGGAGTCGCCGAGCCCGCGGGGCACGACGCCCGAGTAGACGAGACCCCAGACGACCACGAGGCAGCCGGCGAAGACACCGAGGCGCATCAGTGTGTAGCGGAGCATGTCAATCCACTCTTCCGATTCCAAAGGGGGCCGTCATCCAGTGAAGCACGCCGGGGTGCCGATCTTGCATCGGGGTGCGAGCGGTCGCGGCGGTCACAGCGCTCACGTCAGGGGCAGCAGCATGATGATGTCGTCGCGGTCGTCGCCCGGCGCGACCCGGATGGCGCCGGGCACCCGGCCGACCTCCTTGTAGCCGCAGGAGCCGTAGAAGTGCTCCAGGCCGAGTCCGCCGCGGCAGGTGAGCCGGATCGCGTCGATGCCGTCGAAGGCGCGGGCCTCCTCGGCGGCCGCCGCCAGCAGGTCACGGCCGTAGCCCTTGCCCTGGTGCCGGGGGTGCACCATCACCGTGTAGAGCATCACCCAGTGGGTCTGGAGCCGGTGGGTGTTGAAGCTGAAGAACGCCGTCGCCGCCACCTCGCCGGCCGCGTCGTGTCCGACGAGCAGCCGGGTACGGCCCTCGGCCATCTGGACGAGGTGGCGGACCAGTTCCGGCCGGACCGTCTCGCGCTCCACCGGCGCCACGAAGCCGACGGCTCCGCCCGTGTTGGAGACGTCCGTCCACAGGTCGAGGATTCCGTCACGCAGGGCGGGGGTGACGGCGGGGTCGAGAGTGAAAGTAAGGGCCACGAAAGGATGGTAATCCTTACGCGGCCCCGACTTCCCAGTCCCTGCTCCTACCGCCTCAGACCCGCATCGGCTGCGGCGACTCGCGGAGCGCCGGGTCGGGGCCGTCGTACTCGCGGATGATCTCGTACCGGGTGTTGCGCTCCACCGGGCGGAAGCCGGCGTCCCGGATGAGGTCCAGCAGGTCGTCGCGGGTCAGCTTGTTCGGCGTGCCGTAGTTGTCGGCGTCGTGCGTGATCTTGTACTCGACGACCGAGCCGTCCATGTCGTCGGCGCCGTGCTGGAGCGCGAGCTGCGCGGTCTGGACGCCGTGCATGACCCAGAAGACCTTGACGTGCGGGACGTTGTCGAAGAGCAGCCGGGAGACCGCGAAGGTCTTGAGGGCCTCCGCGCCGGTCGCCATCTGGGTGCGGGCCTGGAGCCGGTTGCGGACCTTGCCGTCCTGCATGTCCACGAAGTCGTGCTGGTAGCGCAGGGGGATGAAGACCTGGAAGCCGTTCGTCTCGTCCTGGAGCTCACGCAGGCGCAGGACGTGGTCGACGCGGTGGCGGGGCTCCTCGATGTGTCCGTACAGCATGGTGCACGGGGTCTTGAGCCCCTTCTCGTGCGCCAGCCGGTGGATGCGCGACCAGTCCTCCCAGTGGGTGCGGTGGTCGACGATGTGCTGCCGGACCTCCCAGTCGAAGATCTCGGCGCCGCCGCCGGTCAGCGACTCCAGACCGGCGTCGATCAGCTCGTCGAGGATCTCGGAGGCGGACAGCCCGCTGATCGTCTCGAAGTGGTGGATCTCCGTCGCCGTGAACGCCTTCAGGGAGACCTCCGGCAGCGCGGCCTTCAGCTCCCGCAGCGAGCGCGGGTAGTAGCGCCACGGCAGGTTCGGGTGCAGGCCGTTGACGATGTGCAGCTCGGTGAGGTTCTCGCCCTCCATCGCCTTGGCGAGCTTCACCGCCTCCTCGATGCGCATCGTGTACGCGTCCTTCTCGCCCGGCTTGCGCTGGAAGGAGCAGTAGGCGCAGGAGGCCGTGCACACGTTCGTCATGTTGAGGTGCCGGTTGACGTTGAAGTGCACGACGTCGCCGTTCTTGCGGGTCCGCACCTCGTGCGCCAGTCCGCCCAGCCATGCCAGGTCGTCCGACTCGTACAGCGCGATGCCGTCCTCACGGGTCAGCCGCTCACCGGCCCTGACCTTCTGCTCCAGCTCGCGCTTGAGTCCGGCATCCATGCCCACACCTCTCTACGACTTCTCTTCGACTTCCTACGACGCCACCGACCACCAACCGTACGGCTACACCTCTTCGGGAAGCTCCCCGACCCGGTTCTCCCACTTGGTGGAGAGCACGATGGTGGTACGGGTCCGGGACACGCCCTTGGTCCCGCTGAGTCGCCGGATGATCCGCTCGAGACCGTCCACGTCGTTCGCCCGGACCTTGAGCATGAACGAGTCGTCGCCGGCGATGAACCAGCAGTCCTCGATCTCGCTGAGGTCCTTCATCCGGTTCGCCACGTCCTCGTGGTCGGCGGCGTCGGAGAGGGAGATGCCGATGAGGGCGGTGACGCCGAGGCCGAGCTGGGCGGCGTTCACCGTGGCGCGGTAGCCGGTGATGACACCGGCCGCCTCCAGCCGGTTGATGCGGTCGGTGACGCTGGGTCCCGACAGACCGACGAGGCGTCCCAGCTCCGCGTAGGAGGCCCGGCCGTTCTCCCTCAGGGCCTGGATGAGCTGCCTGTCCACCGCGTCCATGCGATCGAAGCCTTCCGATGAGGAGAGATGAGGAGTGTGGGGGGGAGTTCCTGAAACGGATGTTTCTGAAGCGGGTGTTTTTGAAGCGGGTGTTTCTGAAGCGGGTTTCCTGGCGCGGGTGTTCCTGAAGCAGTGGTGCGTGCCGCCCGCGTCGTCCGCGCCGTCCGCGTCCGACGCTCAGGCGGGAGGGCGGGAGCCGCCGCCGATCTCGCCCTTCCAGCGGCGGTACAGCCCGTGCCCGACGCCCGCCGCGTCGAGGACCCGCCCGGCGACGAAGTCCACCAGGTCCTGGATGTGGGTGGCGCCCGCGTAGAAGGCCGGGGAGGCCGGCACGACGCTCGCGCCCGCCTCGTCCAGGGCGACCAGATGACGCAGGGTCTGCCCGTTCAGCGGGGTCTCCCGTACGGCCACGACCAGCGGACGCCGCTCCTTGAGCGTCACGCTCGCCGCCCGCTGGAGGAGGTCCTTGGAGAGCCCCAGAGCGACCCCGGCCACACAGGCGGTGGAGGCGGGCACGATCAGCATGCCCTTCGTGGCGTACGACCCGGAGGAGGGCCCGGCGGCCAGGTCCCCGGCCGCCCAGTACCGCACCCGGTCGCCCGCGCCCTCGCCGCCGAGGTCCACGTCGAAGGTGCCCGGCTTCCCGTCGGCCCCCCGCGCGAGCCATTCCCGCAGGTCGTCGCGCCAGTGCGCGTCCCGGAAGGAGATCCCCGTCTCGTCGAGCAGGGTGAGCCGCGAGGCCCGGCTGACCACCAGGTCGACGCTCTCCCCCGCGGCGAGCAGCGCGCGCAGCACAGCGGCGGCATAGGGCGTACCGGACGCCCCGGACACCCCCACGATCCAAGGCACGCGCTGCGTTTCTCCTGCGTTCACACCTTGAGCGTACCGGTGGGCGGAGAGGTCTTCAGGACCGGTCGGCCCTGGAGCCCGCGTGCTCCCTTCGCTCCCGCCGCCCGCCCGTTCACCCGGACGGAGTACAGGGCCGGATCACAGGGACCGCGCGGCCCTAGACCGTGAGCCCCCGCACCAGCAGGTCGATCAGCGCGCACCCGAACAGGCTGATGCCGATGAACCCGTTCGTCGAGAAGAACGCCCTGTTCAGGCGGGTCAGGTCGTGGGGCCGCACGATCGTGTGCTCGTAGACGAAAGCCCCCGCGACGATCACCAGGCCGAGCCAGAAGAAGGCGCCGGCGTCGGTGGCCAGGGCGTACCAGACGAACAGGGCCGTCGTGATCGCGTGACAGACCCGCGCCCCCCACACCGCGGCCGGGATGCCGAAGCGGGCCGGGACCGACATGACGCCGACCTCGCGGTCCGTCTCGACGTCCTGGCAGGCGTAGATCAGGTCGAAGCCGCCGATCCAGATGCCCACCGCCAGGCCCAGGATCACCGCGTCCCAGGACCACTCGCCGGTGATCGCCAGCCAGCCGCCGATCGGGCCCATCGCCTGCGCCAGGCCGAGGATGGCCTGCGGGAAGTTCGTGAAGCGTTTGCCGTACGGGTAGACCACCATCGGGATCACCGCGATGGGAGCCAGGGCCAGGCAGAGCGGGTTCAGCAGCGCCGCCGCGCCCAGGAAGATCACCAGGGCGATCAGGGCGCCGGTCCAGGCGTGCCGCACCGACATCGCGCCCGTCACCAGCTCGCGGTGTGCCGTGCGGGGGTTACGGGCGTCGACCTCGCGGTCGATGATCCGGTTGACCGCCATGGCGAAGGTGCGCAGACCCACCATGCAGACGGTGACCAGCAGCAGCCTGCCCCAGTGGATGTTCTCGTCGGTCTGGAACATCGCCGTCAGCGCGGCGATGTAGGCGAAGGGCAGCGCGAAGACCGAGTGCTCGATCATCACCAGCCGCAGGAAGGCCTTGGTGCGCCCTGGCTGCGGCAGCGCCGCGGAAGCGGAACTCACAGGCCGTACTCCTTCCAGCGGCGGTCGACCTTCGCCGCCGTATCCGGGTCGGACAGCACCATCTCCGGCCAGCCCCCGTCTCGCGTGTACCCCTCCTCGGGCCACTTCCGCGTCGCGTCGATGCCCGCCTTGCCGCCCCAGAACTGCTGGTAGGAGGCGTGGTCGAGATGGTCGACCGGGCCTTCGACGACGGACAGGTCGCGGGCGTAGTCGGTGTTGCCGAGCGCCCGCCACGCGACCTCGTGCAGATCGTGGACGTCGCAGTCCGCGTCGACGACCACGATCAGCTTGGTCAGGGACATCATGTGGGCGCCCCAGACCGCGTGCATGACCTTCTGCGCGTGCTTGGGGTACTTCTTGTCGATCGAGACGATCGCGCAGTTGTGGAAGCCGCCGGCCTCGGGCAGGTGGTAGTCCACGATGTCCGGGACGATGATCTTCAGCAGCGGGAGGAAGAAGCGCTCCGTGGCGCGGCCCAGCGGGCCGTCCTCCGTCGGCGGCCGGCCGACCACGATCGACTGGAGCAGCGGACGCTTGCGCATCGTCACGCAGTCGATCTTCAGGGCGGGGAACGGCTCCTGCGGGGTGTAGAAGCCGGTGTGGTCGCCGAACGGGCCCTCCGGCAGCATCTCGCCCGGCTCCAGCCAGCCCTCGATCACGACCTCCGCCTGCGCCGGCACCTGGAGCGGGACCGTCTTGCAGTCGACCATCTCGATCCGCTTGCCCGCGATGAAGCCGGCGAAGAGGTACTCGTCGATGTCGCCGGGGAGCGGGGCGGTGGAGGCGTACGTCACGGCGGGCGGGCAGCCGAAGGCGATCGCGACGGGGAGCTTCTCGCCCTTGCGGGCGGCGACCTGGTAGTGGTTGCGGCTGTCCTTGTGGATCTGCCAGTGCATGCCGATCGTGCGCTTGTCGTGGCGCTGGAGGCGGTACAGGCCGAGGTTGCGGATCCCGCTCTCCGGGTCCTTGGTGTGCGTCAGGCCCAGGTTGAAGAAGGAGCCGCCGTCCTGCGGCCAGGTGAAGAGGGCGGGGAGGGCGTCGAGGTCGACGTCGTCGCCGTGCAGGACCACCTCCTGGACGGGCGCGTCCTGGGGCTTCACCTTCTTCGGCGGGACGTGCGTCATCGCGCCGAGCTTGCCGAACGCCTCGCGGACGCCGACGAACCCGTGCGGCAGCTCGGGCCGCAGCAGTCCGCCGATCTTCTCGCTGATCTCGGCGTAGGACTTGAGGCCGAGGGCCTTCAGCAGCCGTCGGTCGGTGCCGAACACGTTCATCGCGAGGGGCATGCTCGACCCCTTCACGTTCTCGAAGAGCAGCGCGGGGCCACCGGACTTCTGGACCCGGTCGACGATCTCCCCGACTTCCAGATACGGATCGACCTCAGCCTTGACGCGCTTGAGGTCGCCTTCGCGTTCCAGTGCCCTGAGCAGGGAACGAAGATCGTCGTAAGCCATGTGTCCCAGTATCGCCGAGGCCCGTCCGGCGCCGACGCGCGCCCCGCACTACGCCCCCGCCGCCGCCTCGCGGGAACGTTTTCCGCCACCCGCTACCCTGGCCCGGTCACCGAGGCGCTCCCGCGCCCCCGTCGCCGTCACCGTCTCCTGGGGGAACCCGCCACCATGCTCAGGTATCTGCCGTTCCTGCTGGTACTGGCGCTGTGGATCTACGCCTTCATCGACTGCCTCAACACCCCCGAGGAGGAGGTGCGGGGGCTGCCGAAGGTGGTCTGGGTCATCATCATCCTGCTCTTCGGCGAGGTGCTCGTCGGTCCGGTCGCCTGGCTGGTGGCGGGCAAGGCACGCCGCGCGCCCGTGGGCGGTGGCGCTCCGGGCGAGCCGTCCCGCGGCCGACGCGCCGAGTGGGTCGCGCCCGACGACAACCCCGAGTTCCTCAAGTCCCTCAAGGAGAACAAGGGCGAGGACAAGAAGGACGACGAGGCTCTCCTCAAGGACTGGGAGGCCGACCTGCGGCGCCGCGAGGACGAGTTGAAGCGCCGCGAGTCCGGTGAGGACCCCCAGCCTCCGCAGGCCTGAGACACGCCGACGGCGCCCTGCGGTCCCGGTGGGACGCGGGCGCCGGTGCGTGTACTCGGGGGGCCGCCGGAACGGGCGACCCCGGGGCGGGGTCGGATCCTAGGCGGCGTCGTGTTCGACGGACCTGGGCGAGCACTGGGGAGCGTGCTGCCAGTAGCAGCCGACCTGGACGAGTCCGTACCGGTAGTCCGAGCCGGTGCCGGCGACGGGCCGGGCGTCCCGGCCGAGCGTGCGCAGGATGTCGCGGGCGTTGCCCCTGCAGTGGCCGGAGGTCAGGCACAGCGCGGCGGAGCCGGTGACGAAGGGCGCGGCCATGCTCGTGCCGGAGAGGAAGCCGTGGTCCTCGCCCAGCGGCGTGGCGCGGGTGGGGAGAGTGGAGAGGATGTCGGCGCCCGGGGCGGCGATGTCCACCCACGACGCTCCGTGGTTGGAGAAGGGCGCCCGCTGGTCGAACACGGTGGTGGCGGCGACGCTGATCGCCTCCGGGTAGGCCGCCGGGTAGTTCAGCGCGGTCGTACCGGCGTTGCCCGCGGAGGCCACCACGGCGACGCCCGCCTGGGTGGCCAGCCGGACGGCCTGGTGCACCAGCGGGCTGTCCACCGAGGTTCCCAGACTCAGGTTGGCGACCCGGATGTTCTTCGCCCTCGCGTTCTGGGCGACCCAGTTCAGGCCCGCGATGAGGTCGGAGAAGAGCCCTGCCCCGCTGTCACCCAGGACCTTGACGTTCCACAGCCGGGTGCCGGGGGCGGTGCCCACCGCGCCGATGCCGTTGTTGAGCGCCTGGATGATGCCCGCGACGTGCGTCCCGTGGCCGTGGAGGTCGTTCGCGCCGGGCGAGGTACTGAAGTTGGCGTTCCCGGCCACCCGCAGGTCCGGGTGACCGGCGTCCACGCCGGTGTCCAGCACCGCCACCCCGACCCGGGCGGCCGCCGGCACCCGGAATCCGTGCTCGGAGCCCGCCACGGCGCCGATCCGGAACAGGCCCCACTGCCCGGCGAGCAGCGGGTCGCCCTCGTACGCGACACCGCCCCCGTCCGGCTTGCCCGGCCGCTGCCGCGGCGCCTGGAGCGAGGAGCCGGCGATCGGTTCGGGCAGGGACACCGTGAGGTCGGGTTCGACCGAGGCGACCTGCGGGTCGGCGCGAATGGCCTCGATCTGGTCCGTGGTCGCCTCCAGGGCGTAGCCCTTGAGGGCCGCCCCGTCCACGGTGGCGTCGAAGACATGGCGCAGCCGGCTCCCGCCGTCCGAGGCCTGTCCCTTCGCCTGTTCCTCGGCGACCTTGCCCGGATCGGTGACCGTGTCCTTCAGCTGCACGATCCACCGCTCCGCCGGAGCGGGCTCGGCGGCCTGCGCGGAGCCGGGCACGACCGCGGCGGCCGTCAGAGCCGACAGCGCGGCACAGGCGACCAAACCGTTACGGAGCGGAATCTTTCCGAGTCTTCGCACCAAATCCTCCACACCTTGCACACCTTGCACGCCGAAGATCGACAAGGTAGGACAATAGGAGCGGCCACATGTTCCCCGGAGGCGACTCACTCGGGGGCACCCGGACCGATCGTCGAATCACCTGATCGGCCGCGCGAGCTACGCTGACGCCGACAGCAGCGCGACCGAGGACGGCCGTTCGATGAGCCCCGAGCAGCAAAGCGGCCAGGCCACCGCCGAGTTGACGCAGGACGCGACGGTCACCGAGCCCATGCGGTCCGGCCCGGCGGCCGGCCGGCCGCTGCGCTCCGTCGACCTCGCCCGCCTCGCCGGGCTCTCGACCCAGCAGATCCGCAACTACGAGGAGGCGGGCGTCCTGCCGCCGGCCGAGCGCACGGCGTCCGGCTACCGCACCTTCACGGACGTCCACCGGCAGGCGCTCACGACCTACCGGACGCTGGTGAAGGGGTACGGACCCGTGGTGGCGGCCCGGATCATGCGGACCCTGCACGCCGGCGACGTCCCGGCCGCCCTCGCCCTCGTGGACGCCGCGCACGCCGCGCTGCACGAGGAGCGCGGCGCGCTGCGGGCGACCGGCGAGGCCCTGGAAGCCCTGGTCCCGGCACCGCCGGTCACGGCGCGGAGGCGGGAGGCCGGGGCACCGCCCCCGGCGACGCCCCGCTCCGGCCTGCGCATCGGCGAGGTCGCCGCACTGCTGGGCGTACGGACGTCGGCGCTGCGGGTGTGGGAGGCGGCCGGGCTGCTCAGCCCGGCGCGCCAACGGGGCACCGGATACCGCGTGTTCGGCCCCGCCGATGTACGCGACGCCCGGGTGGTCGACTCCCTGCGACGCGGCCACTACCTGTTCCGGCAGATCCGGCCGGTGCTCGAGGACCTGCGCCGGGAGGGCGGCGGCGAGCCCCTGCGGGCGGCGCTCACGGCCCGCGGGGAGGCACTGACGGCCCGCACCCACGCGATGCTGGCGGGCGCGGGCGCCCTCCACGGCTACCTCGCCCGGGTCACCGCAGCCGGGACGACGACAGGATCGACAGCAGGTGGGCCGGGACCATCACCCAGGTGATCGCGGCGATGGCCGCCAGCGCCCAGCGGGTGGGCCCGACCCCGCCGGTCGCCGCGTCCAGGGCGGCCACGGCCAGCAGGACCAGGGAGGCCTCGATGCCGTTGGTGACCCGGTGGATCTTGAAGGCGGCGGCGAGCCGGCGCAGTGAGGCGACACCCTGGGAGCGGGGCGCGGTGGCCTCGTCGTCGGCGACGGCGAGGCCGCGCCGGGCCCGGGCCACGTCCACCAGGTCGGTCGAGGCCTTCAGCAGCACCACACCGAGCGCGGTCGCCAGACCCAGCGACACCCAGCCGTTGAAGCCCACCCAGCCGCCGAGGCCGGACTCGGCGGCCCGGAAGCCGAAGCCGATCATGAGTGCCGCGTCGGCCAGATAGGCGCCGAGCCGGTCGACGTAGATACCGGTCGCGCTGTTCTGTCCCTTCCAGCGGGCGACCTCGCCGTCCACGCAGTCGAAGAGCAGGAACAACTGCATCAGGAGCGCGGCGAGCACGGCCCCCGCGAGACCGGGGACGAGCAGCGCGGCCCCGGACAGCACCCCGCACACCACCATCGTCCAGGTCAGCTGGTCCGGGGTGACCCGGGTGCGCACCAGCTGGCGGGTGAACCGCAGCGAGACGCGCCGCATGTAGAGGCGCCCCGCCCAGTGCTCGCCGTTGCGGCTGGCGAGCTTGGCCTGCGGCTGGCAGACCTCCCGCAGCTCCTCCAGAACAGGAGCAGCAACCATGAACTTTCCTTCCGCCGGGGGCTCAACTGCCGCGCCTGCGGCGGTGATCGGCACAGGTTACTTGACCCGCTCCCGGACCTTTCCCGGGGGACTTCGGCCCGGTCGGGAGCGGTGTCCCGCCCCGCCCGGCCACACGATCGCGTGAGCGCCCGCGTCGGCGCGGATCCCTCCGGGAACGGATCGAGGTGAAGACACGCACCCTGTCGAGGAGGACCGTATGGACCGTATGGATCGGGTGGACCGGGTGGACCGGGTGGATCAGGCGACGGCACGGTCGTGGCTCGCCACCGCCGTCGCGGAGGCGCGGGCCGGTCTCGCCGAGGGCGGCATCCCGATCGGCGCCGCGCTCTACGGCCCGGACGGCACCCTGCTGGGCCGCGGCCACAACCGGCGCGTCCAGGACGACGACCCCTCGATGCACGCGGAGACGGCCGCCTTCCGCGCGGCGGGACGGCAGCGCACGTACCGCGGCACGACGATGGTGACCACCCTGTCCCCCTGCTGGTACTGCTCCGGGCTGGTCCGCCAGTTCGGCATCTCCCGGGTGGTCGTCGGCGAGGCGAGCACTTTCCACGGCGGCCACGACTGGCTGGCGGAGCACGGCGTCGACATCGTGCTCCTCGACGACGGCGAGTGCATCGCCCTGATGCGCGACTTCATCGCGAAGAACCCGGCTCTCTGGAACGAGGACATCGGTGATTAACCCCCCTGCCCACACCCCCCGTGCCCCCCGCACCTCCCGCACCCCCCGCATCCCGACCGTCGACCTGGGGCCGTGGCTCTCCGGCGACGCCGACGCCCGCGCCGCGATCGCCCGTACCGTCGACGACGCCCTGCGGACCGCCGGGTTCCTGCTGGTCACCGGGCACGGGGTCGACCCCGCCCTGCGCGACCGCATCCGGGCGGCCGCCCAGGCGTTCTTCGTGCTGCCCGCCGACGTCAAACAGGCCTACGGCGCGAAGGTCGGGGGCCGCGGCTGGCTGGGGCCGGGCGCGGAGGCCAACGGGTACTCGGAGGGGACCGAGACCCCGCCGGACCTGAAGGAGTCCCTGACCTTCGCCACGCACGAGCCCTTCGACGACCCGGTGGTCAACGCGGAGTGGTACGCCCCCAACGTGTGGCCCGCGGAGGTGCCGGAGCTCCGGGGCCTGTGCGAGGAGTACCTGACCCGGATGGGTGAACTGGAGAAGCAGCTGCTCTGTCTGCTCGGGGAGGCCCTCGGCCTCGGAGCGGACTTCTTCTCCCGGCACATGGACCATCCGACGTACGGATTCAACATCAACTGGTATCCGGGTACGGAGGTCGTCGGGGAGCCGCAGCCGGGCCAGTTCCGGATCGGCCCGCACACCGACTTCGGCACCGTCACCATCCTCGACCGGCAGGCCGGCAGGGGCGGGCTCCAGGTCTGGACGGACGAGGGCGGCTGGGAGGACGCGCCCTTCGACCCGGACGCCTTCACCATCAACATCGGTGACCTGATGGCCCGCTGGACCGGTGACCGGTGGCGCTCGGGCAGGCACCGCGTACTGCCGCCCCCGGCCGACGCGCCCGCCGAGGAGCTGATGTCCCTCGTCTACTTCGGCGAGTGCACCCCGGGGACGCTCGTGGAGTCCGTCCCGGCGCCCGTCGGCCGGGTGGCGTACGAGGCGGTCGACTCGCATGTCTATCTGCGGGAGAAACTGGACTCGATCACGGTGGAATGACGGCCTCATTCCGCTCAGGTCCGGAAGTTTCGTGACCCAACGGACACCATGCGATCTGGCACTTACCAACTCCCTCTCCTTACCCTTGCGTTGGGAACCGAGCCCTGGGGGAGGTGCGCGGTGCACAGACGGTTGTACGGGCGAGGCGCGCTGTTCGACGTCGAGCCGGCCGGTCTCGTACCGCGACTCGTGGGGATCCGTCCGTACGAGCTCCACGCGGAGAAACCCGAACACCCAGCAGGACCGCCCCTGCTGGTGCTGGCGGGCGGCCGGGGTGTGGGCAAGAGCGCGGTGCTGGCCGAGTTGTGGGACGCCTACACGGAACACACCCGCCGGGGCGAGGCCCGCAGACGTACGCCGGTCGCGTTGATCGACTGCGAGGACGAGCAGTTCGCGCGGCCGCCGCACGAGGAGAGCCCCGAGTCCTGGTCGCCGGTCTGGCAGGCGCTGCTGGTCGTCGCCGAGCAGCTGACGGAGCCGGTGCGGGCGGCGGGGCAGCTCACCTTTCCGCGGCTGACGGCCGGGCTGGTGGCGGTCCGGGCCAGCGACTGGAGCGGCCGGACCGACTCCGACCGCATCCGGCGGGAGCTGGTGCGGATCCTGCTGCTGAACGAGCGCGCCTCCCGGTTCAGCCTGGCCGGGCGGTGGGCGGCCAAGGTCGCGTCGAAGGTGATCGCGGCGGCGAGCGGCGGGGGCCCGTTCGTCGCGGCGACCGTCGAGGCCACCCTGGAGGCGCTCTCCGAGGGCGTCACGCACCGCAAGGAGCAGAAGCCGGCCACCTGGTACCGCTCCTATCCGAACGCGGGCGGCAACGCCAAGCGGGGACTGCTGCTGCTCGCCGGGAACTTCCGGGCGGGCGGCACCTCGCGCGAACACGCCGAGCGCTGGCTGGTGCGGGCGCTGCTCGCCGACCTGGCCGAGGCCTACTCGGGGCTCGGCTCGCATCTGACCCGGCTGGGCCGGCCGCTCGTACTGCTGGACAACGCGCGCAGCGGCCCGGGCCCCGGGCTGCTGGACGCCGTCCTGCGGGACCGGGCGGACGGGGTCGCCGACCAGGTGGTGTGGGTGGCGACGGTACGCGGCGCGAGCCATCCGGCGCTCGGCGACGCCGTACGCCGTGAACTGCCCGAGGTGGCCCGGGCCACGGACTGGGAGCCGGACAGTTCGCCCTCCTCGCGGGCACTGCTCGTACCGCTGCCGCCGCTGTCCCCCGACGACACCCTGCACATGGTCGGCGCGGTCTGCGACGACACCGAGCTGCCGCCCCGGTTCCCGCACGCCACCCACCGGCTGACCGGCGGCAACCCGCTCGGCATCGTGCTGCTCGCGACCACGGCCCGACAACACCCCGGCCGGGCCGCCTCGTTGGGGCGGCTGCTCACCGCGAAGGTCAGGCTGGAGGAGGGGCAGGCCGACGACGGCAGGCCCGCCTACGCCGAGTTGCTGGGCCGCCTGGTCCCCGCCGACCGGCTCGACGAGCTGACGGTCCTCGCGGCCGCCCACGACCACGACTCCGCCGTGGCCCTCGCCGACGCACAGCTCCCCGACGACTTCGGTTCGTCGGGTGTCCGGTCGCTGCGGGCGCGGCTCGCCGCGGAGGGGCTGCCGACCGCGCCGGGGCACTTCGTCGGCGACCCCTTCACCCGCACCCTGCTGCTGCTCCGGCTGCACCACCGGCCCGCCGACCACGCCAAGTGGCGCGAGGTGCACGAGACCCTGATCCGGCACTACACCCACGCCGGCGGCCAGGACCCGGACGACCAGGACCCCGCTCACGCCCGGTACCGGCTCTACCACGAGCTGGCGCTCGGCGACACGGCCGGCGCGGTGGCCTACCTGCGCGACACGTTCGCCTCCTTACGCACCCGCACCTGGCTGGACACCCTCCGGTTCCTGGCGTCCGCGCCCTACTTCCACGCGCACGACGCGGCAGGCCGCGACTTCGACGGCCGAGGCGACCACCGGTCGGCGATCGCACTGGGCCGCACGGACGCCGGCCAGGAGCCGCCAGAGGGCGTGAACGCCGCCCTCCACCTGCGGATACGGCGGCTGCTGCACGCCGTCTGGCAGGTGACCGACCCGCTGGTGCTGCCGGACCCGAAGGTGTGCGGGCGGCTGGAGTTCGAGCTGCTCCAGCTGTCCGACCAACGGCCCGCCGGGGGCGCGCTGCTGTTCGCGACCTCCCAGACCTGGCCCCGGGACGCCCTCGCGGGCCGCCCGCTGCGCATCCCGGCCGAGGACGACGACGGCGACACGGACGGCGACGGGCACGGACCGGACGACGGGGACGGGGTGGCGTGATGGCCGACGGAGTCAGAAGCCCGCTGGTGCGGTGGCTGCGGGAGATCTGGGAGATCCGCCTCTACCGCTATCTGGCACTGCTGATCACGGCCGCCGTGCTGACCGGGCTGGTCTTCGCCGTGCGGGCGGTCACCGACGAGGACCGGTCCTGCGCGCCCGGGGTGGCCCGTCCGGCCGGCAGCGACGAGTGCGTGGGCGTGGCCACGGGCGCCTACGACTTCGGGCATCCCCAGCTGCGGGACGCGGTGCGGGCCATCGACCGGGAGAACGACCGGCTCAAGGCGGGCGGTTACGTCACGGTCGCGCTGATGCTGCCGTACACCGCCGCCACCCCCTCGACGCTCAGCGACATCCAGCACGAGGTGCAGGGCGCCTACCTGGCCCAGTGGCAGGCCAACCACACCTCCAACGGCCAGGCTCCGGCGATCCGCCTGGTGCTCGCCAACCCGGGTGCCACCAGCGACCACTGGAGGACGATGGTCGACCGGCTGGAGCGGATGGCGAAGGGAGCCGACCGGCTGCGCGCGGTCGCCGGGGTCGGGCAGAGCACCGACAACAACAAGAAGGCCGTGGCGGAACTGACCCGGCGGGGCATCCCGGTGGTCGGCGCCTCCATCACCGCCGACAACCTCGCCAACGGACAGCACGGCAAGGACCCCTTCCCCGGCCTGGCCCGGGTCTCCCCCACCAACACGGACGAGGCACGCGCCCTGGCCTCGTTCGCCAAGGTCGACGCCGGTCGGGCCCTGCTGGTGTACGACAAGCCGGGCGACCCGTACACGCGGACGCTCCAGACGTCGTTCGCCGCGCTGCTGAAGGGCTCGCCCTACGAGCCGCAGCCGTTCACCCCGCCCGCCGACCGCACCCAGGAGGGGACGACGGCGAACACCTTCCGGCAGATCACCCACCTGGTGTGCGACACCTCCGCGGAGACCGACACGATCCTGTTCGCGGGCCGGCACACGCAGTTGCGGCAGTTCGTCAACGCGCTCGGCACGCGCGGCTGCCAGAACCGGAAGTTCACGGTACTGACGGGCGACGAGGGCTCGTACCTGTCCGGCGACAAGAAACTGGACCGCACGGCCCTCACCCACAACCTCTCCGTCCGCTACACCTCGCTCGCCCACCCGGACGCCTGGGTGAACGCCCCCGTGACCCTGCGGGGCGGTTCGGCCGCGGACGCGAAGGTCCTCACCGACCTCCTCGCCCGCAGCGCCCGCGAGCCGGTGGGCCCGATCGGCGACATCGCCCTGGAGGACGGCCAGCTGATCATCGGATTCGACGCGATGACGCTGGCCGTGCACGGCATCCGCGAGGCAACTCCCGACGGCGCGACCGTCCCGCCCCTCGCGGACGTCGGCCTCCAGTGGCCGCAGGTCAAGGGCTCGCTGCGGGTGAGCGGGGCGAGCGGCTGGATCTGCCTGGACGTGCACGGCAATCCGTACGACAAGGCCGTACCGATCGTGGAACTCCACCCCGACGGCGGCTCCCGCTTCGTCCGCATCGCCTGGCCGGAGGGCAAGCCCCCGACCACGGAGTGCCTGCCGCCGTCCTGACGACTCGACGGAAAAAGGCCGGTTCCCGTGACCCGGGGTCACGGGAACCGGCCTTCGCCGCGGGCGGCTACACGCCCGCGTACGAGTGCTTTCCAGAGACGAAGATGTTGACGCCGTAGTAGTTGAACAGCCAGCAGCCGAACGCGATCATGGCCAGGTAGGCGGCCTTGCGGCCCTTCCAGCCGGCCGTGGCCCGGGCGTGCAGGTAGCAGGCGTAGGCGACCCAGGTGATGAACGACCAGGTCTCCTTGGGGTCCCAGCCCCAGTAGCGGCCCCAGGCGTCGCCCGCCCAGATGGCGCCCGCGATGATCGTGAACGTCCACAGCGGGAAGACGGCCGCGTTGACGCGGTAGGCGAACTTGTCGAGCGAGGCCGAGGCGGGCAGCCGGTCCAGGACCGAGTTGGCGAACTTACCGGGCTTCCCGCCGGTCGCCAGCTTGTTCTCGTAGGCGTCCTTGAACAGGTACAGGATCGTGGCGACCGCGCCGACGTAGAACACCGCGCCGCAGAAGATCGCGGTGGAGACGTGGATGTACAGCCAGTACGAGTGCAGCGCCGGGACCAGCTGGTCGCTCGCCGTGTAGAGGACGGTGACCGCGAGCCCCAGGTCCAGCAGCACCGAGGTGATCAGGAACAGGCCGAGCCAGCGCACGTTCTTCCTCAGCGCCAGCAGCCCGAGGTACACGCCGACGGCCACCGTGGAGAAGGTGAGGTTGAACTCGTACATGTTGCCCCACGGGGCCCGCTCCACCGAGGCCGCGCGGGCGATCACGCCGCCCAGCTCGACCAGGAACGCGAGCACCGTCAGGGAGATGGCGATCCGGCCGTACATGTCGCCCTGCTCGTCACCGCCGTGCGCGCCGGGCCCGTCGGGCACGTCGCGCGCGCCGGCCGCGGAGCGCACGACGACCTGCGGCCGCTCCAGGACGGCCGTCCCGCCCTTCTTCCCGGCCGTGACGGCCGGGCCCTTGGCCGCGGTCGTGGCGGTGAGCGCGGCGGCGGTACGGCCGACCTTGCTGCGACTGCCGAGGAGCCATTCGGCGATGTACGCGAAGAAGGCCAGGGTGTAGACGGCCATCGCGGAGTAGATCAGCGTGTTGCTGATGCTCGCGAGGTTCTCGTTGGTGGCGGCGGCAAGCTCCGTGGTGGCGGCGAGAGTCATTTCTCAGCCCCTTCGGCAGGTACGACTTCGGGTTCGGGGGACGCGGAGGATGCGGACGGCCCGGGGGTGTCGGGGTCCGGGGTCGAGGGAGCCTGGTCGTAGAGGATTCCGGCGAGGTCGCCGAGTTCCTCGGGCACCTTGGCCGACTCGCTGCGGCCGAGTCCGCCCATCTCGACGACCGTCACCCCGTCGTCGCCCTTCACCGCGCGCACCCAGACCCGGCGGCGCTGGAGGAACAGGGAACCGGCGAGACCGAAGATCGCGGTGATGGCCCCGCCCAGCGCCCAGCCGCTCGCGGGCTGCTGGGTGATCTGGAAGTTCGCCCACTCCTTGGTGCCCTCGTAGGTCACCGAGCCGGCGCCGTTCGGGAGGGTCATGGTCTCGCCGGGCTCGAGGTTGTCCCGCAGCTGGGCGCCCTTGGAGTCCTTGAACTCCTTCATGTGCGACTTGTCGAGCTGGTACACGCTCTGCGGGATGCCCGAGTCGACGCCGAGGTCGCCGTGGTACGGCGTCAGGTTCAGCACCGGGTTGCGCAGCGCCGGGAACGTCGAGGCCGCCTCGCTGCCCTTGGTGTACGTGGGCAGGAAGAAGGCCGAGATGCCCAGCTGCTCACCGACGCCCTTGGCGTCCCGGTAACCGTCGAAGACCTTGATCACACCGCTGGAGGTGATGTTGGAGTCGAGCGGCAGCAGCGGCACCGCGTCACGGTAGACGACGTTGCCCTTGCCGTCGCGGACGGTGATGAGAGGCGCGTAGCCGTGGGCGGTGAGGTAGATCTTCGAGTCGTCGATCTCCAGCGGGTGGTTGACCTTGACGACGGCCTTCTTGTCCTTGCCGTAGGCGCCCACGCTGTAGGTGATGGCGGACTGGAAGGTGCGTGCGGTGCCCGTGTTGGGACCCGAGGTCTCGTACGTGCCGGTGAACTTGTCCAGGGTGAAGCTGAACGGGTTCAGGTCGTCGGTGCCGAAGAGGTTGCCGGACTTGAAGTCGTTGTACTGGGTGAGGGTGTTGGAGAAGCCGTCGCCCTCGACGACCAGCTTGTTCCCCTCGGACTTGTAGAGCTGGCCGCAGGCGAAGGCGACCAGCATCACGATCAGCGCGATGTGGAAGGAGAGGTTGCCGACCTCACGGAGGTAGCCCTTCTCCCCGGCGACGGCGTCCCCGGCCAGGTGGGCGCGGAAGCGGCGCTTGCGCAGCAGGGTGAGCGCGGCCGCACGGACCTGTTCCGGCTCGGCGTCGGTGCGCCAGGTCGTGTACGCGGGCAGCCGGGTCAGCCGCTTCGGCGCACCCGGCGGGCGGCTGCGCAGCTGACCGACGAACTGCCAGGTGCGGGGCACGATGCAGCCGATGAGGGAGACGAACAGCAGGATGTAGATCGCGGAGAACCACACCGAGCTGTAGACGTGGAAGAGGCCGAGCCTGTCGTAGATCGGCGCGAGCGTCCCGTGGGCCTGACGGAATTCGGCGACCTTGGTCTCGTCGGTGCCGGACTGCGGGATCAGCGAACCGGGGATCGCGCCGAGCGCCAGCAGCAGGAGCAGCAGCAGCGCGACCCGCATGGAGGTGAGCTGCCGCCAGAACCAGCGGGCCCAGCCGATGAGCCCCAGGGCGGGCCCACTGGCCAGCGTGTCCACGGGCGCGGTGGACAGCTGGGATCCGGCGGCGCCGAGATCCTGCTCGTCGGAGGCGGCCGGGGTCTCGCCCGGGGCGGGGCCGACGGTGCTCTTGCTCATGAATCAGATCCCTACGGTGAAGCCGACGGACCAGGACTGGATGTCCTGCACAAGGCGGTCCCAGGCACCGGTCAGCAGCAGCAGACCGGTCACGATCATCATCGTGCCGCCGATCCGCATCACCCAGGCGTAGTGACGCTTGACCCAGCCGAAGGCACCGAGCGCCTTGCGGAAGGCGACCGCGGCGAGCACGAAGGGCACGCCGAGGCCGAGGCAGTAGGCGACGGTCAGTATGGCACCGCGGCCCGCGCTTCCCTGCTGGGAGGAGAGGGCGATCACGGAGGCGAGGGTCGGGCCGATGCACGGGGTCCAGCCGATGCCGAACAGCGCGCCGAGCAGCGGGGCGCCGGCCAGCCCGGCTACGGGCCGCTTGTGGAAGCGGAACTCACGCTGGGTCATCCAGGGCATCAGCCCCATGAAGAAGACGCCCATGAGGATCATGAGCACACCCAGCACCTTGGACAGGACGTCCTGGTTGGCCTGGAGGTTCTCGCCGAAGTAGCCGAACAGGGCCCCGCTGGAGACGAACACGGCGGTGAAGCCGAGGACGAAGAGCGAGGCACCGGCGACCATCCGCCCGCGGCGGGCCTCGGCCAGGTCGGTGCCGGCGACGCCGGTTACGTACGACAGATAGCCGGGGACGAGCGGCAGGACGCACGGCGAGAAGAAGGAGACGAGCCCGCCGAGCAGCGCGATCGGCAGCGCGACCAGCAACGCGCCGTTGAGCACGGTGTCGTTGTATCCCGTCGCGGCGAGCGTGGTGACCGCGCTCACGTCACTTCTCCGCGAGGACGGGCGCGATCATCTTGCGCAGCCTGTCCTCGCTGAGCGCGGCCAGCGACCGGGCCGCGATCTTGCCCTCCCGGTCGATGACCAGCGTGGAGGGGATGGCCTGGAGGCTGAGCGTGCCCTTCTTGAAGCGCAGCAGCAGCTTGCCCTTCGGGTCGGACAGGCTGGGGTAGGTGATGCCCTGCTGCTTCTCGAAGGCGAGGGCGTTGTCGTTGCTGGTGTCGAGGGTGTTGATGCCGACGAACTGCACACCCTGGCCCTTGAGGTCCGTGTAGACCTTCTGGAAGCCCGGCGCCTCGGCACGGCACGGAGCGCACCAGGAGCCCCACACGTTGAGGACGACGACCTTGCCCTTGTAGGCGGCGATGTCCAGCTGTCCTCCGGCGACGCTCTTGCCGGACAGGTCGGGGGCCGCGGCGCGGGTCCCCTTCTTCGCGGTGGAGATGCCGTCCTTGCCCATCACGAAGTTGGTGTCACCGCCTCCTCCGGCGGTTCCTCCGGAGGTGCAGGCGGACAGCAGCAGTGCGGCGACGGCTCCGCCGGCGGCCGCGGTCAGGGCGGCACGGCGCGAACGGTTCCGGCTGGTCGAGCACAGGGGGGTGCGGCTGGCGGCACTCATGTGAAAAGTTTCGCATGCCCGTTCTGGGGATCTTGCGCACCCCCCTTGCGGGGAGAAAACCCCATTTCAGGCAGCGTTGGCGGCGGTACCCGCCGAGGTCGAGGCGGAGGTGGACGCGGAGGGCGTGCTCGCGCCCAGGAACGCCTTCCAGCCCCCGGCGGGCTGCTGCCCGACGTCGAGGGTGCGCAGCTTCTCGAGGACCTCCGGCTTCTGGACGTCGATCCAGTCCACGAACTGCCGGAAGGAGACCAGCCGTACGTCGGCGCCCTTCTCCTTCTCGCGCGCGATGTGCTTGAAGGCCTCCTCGACGGCGTCCATGTAGATGCCGCCGTTCCACTGCTCGAAGTGGTTGCCGACGAAGAAGGGCGCGCGGTTCGTCTCGAATGCCCGCTTGAATCCCTGTATGTACGCCTGCGAGGACTGCTGCCGCCAGCCCGGGTAGTTGTGGCTGGGCGCCTTGGTCGAGTTGATCGACTGGTTGGCGAGCATGTTGTAGTCCATCGAGAGGACCTCGAAACCGCGGCCGGGGAAAGGTATCTGCTGCAACGGCAGATCCCAGAGCCCGTCCTTCTTCCGCGGCCACACCTGACGCCCGCCCGGCGAGGAGGCGTCGTAGCGCCAGCCGAGGGCGCGGGCGGTGGGCAGCAGATTGTCCTGGCCGAGCAGACAGGGCGTCCGGCCGCCGACGAGTTCCTTGTCGTAGTCGAAGGGCAGCGCGGGCAGGTCGTTCCAGCCGGTGTTGGTCCGCCACTCCTTCACGAACGACTTCGCCTGGTCTATCTCGCTGCGCCACTGCTTGGGCGTCCAGTTGCCGACGGTCCCGTTCCCGGAGCAGAAGTGCCCGTTGAAGTGGGTGCCTATCTCGTGCCCTTCGAGCCAGGCGCGGCGGACGCCGTCGAGGGTCATCCTGACGTGCTCGTCGGTGAGGTAGCCGATGTCGGAGGCGCCGCGCGGGTTGTTCGGCGGGTCGTAGAGCCGCTTCTTCGACTCGGGCAGCAGATAGAGCCCGGAGAGGAAGAAGGTCATGCTCGCGCCGTGTTCCTTGGCGAGGTCGAGGAAGCGCGTGAAGAGTCCGTTGCCGACCTCGCCGGCCCCGTCCCAGGAGAAGACGACGAACTGCGGCGGTTCCTCGCCGGGCTGGAGCGGCACGGGCTTGGCCGGCTGGTGGAGCTGCTTGCCGGTGAAGGAGGTGGAGCCGTCGCCGATGGGGCGGGCGGTGACCTTCGGGCTGGGGCTGCCGGAGGGCTTGCCGGAGCCACTGGAACCGCCGGGGTTGCTCGGCCCGTCCGAGTTCGTGAGGCTGCCGCAGCCCACGAGTCCGGCAGCGGCGGCGGCCCCGGCGCCGAGTCCGAGTGCTCCCCTTCGGGTGATGGCGCGCATGGCAACCCCGTTCGTCACATTTTCCGATGGTCACCCATTCAGAGGACGTGACGAACGAGGAGGTTCCGCCGATAGTTCCGGATTCCGTAACAGAGGGGCTTGTTTCAGCCATGGCAGCCCGGCCACGAGCTCCCGGGGCCAGAGCCGGTGGCCGGACATGGAAGGCGGACCCGGAGGCCGGACCCGGAGGGCGGATCCGGCCGGGTGGTGGACCTACGCCCCGAAGGCCTTGCCCTTCCCCTGCACCGGCTTGGCGCCGGCCCTGAGATGGGCGGGCACCAGGTCGATGGCGGGCTCGCTGTAGCCGACGGACACGATCCTGTCGCCCTGGTACGTGAAGGTCGTCAGCGAGGCGAGCGTGCACTGCCGCTTGCGCGGGTCGTGCCACAGCCGCCGCCGCTCGACGTAGGACCGCACGATCCAGATCGGCAGCTGGTGGCTGACGAGCACCGCCTCCCGCCCGCGGGCCGCGTCCTTCGCCGCGTCCAGCGCACCCATCATCCGGACGACCTGGTCGACGTACGGCTCGCCCCAGGACGGCTTGAACGGGTTGACGAGGTGCTTCCAGTTCTCGGGCCGGCGCAGCGCCCCGTCCCCGACACCGAAGGTCTTGCCCTGGAAGACGTTCTCCGCCTCCAGGAGCCGCGCGTCGGTGGCCAGGTCGAGCCCGTGCGCCTTGGCGATCGGCGTCGCCGTCTCCTGCGCCCGCTCCAGCGGGGAGGCGACGACGTGCGTGACGTCGCGGGAGGCGAGGTGCTCGGCGACCCGGTCGGCCATCTGCCGGCCCAGCTCGGAGAGGTGGTAGCCGTCGAGACGGCCGTAGAGCACCCCGTCGGGGTTGTCGACCTCACCGTGCCGCATGAGGTGGACGACGGTGAGGTCCTTGTTGCCCGAGGTGTTCGCGAGGGCGTCTTCGAGCTCGTCCTCGAAGGCCTTGTCGGGCGCGTTCTCGGGGGCGTTTTCCGGGGTGGTCATGCCGCTGTGGCCTCCGCAGCCGCTCGGGCCGCCGCCGGGAGGGCGTCGGCGATTCTCTGGACGGCCTGGTCGTCGTGGGCCGTGGACACGAACCAGGACTCGAAGGACGACGGCGGCAGATACACGCCGTTCGCCAGCAGCGAGTGGAAGAAGGCGGTGTAGCGGAACGACTCCTGCGCCCTGGCGTCGTCGTAGTCACGGACCGGCCGGTCCGTGAAGAAGACGGAGAACATGTTGGAGGCGCTCTGGAGCGTGTGCGCGACCCCCTCCTTGGCCAGCGCCTCCGACACCAGGGTCCGGATCCGGACGGAGACGTCGTCGATCCTGACGTAGGCGGCGTCGTCGAGGAGCCGCAGCTGGGCGAGCCCGGCAGCGGTCGCCACGGGGTTCCCGGAGAGGGTGCCGGCCTGGTAGACGGGCCCGGCGGGGGCGAGATGCGCCATGATGTCCGCCCGCCCGCCGAAGGCCGCGGCGGGGAAGCCGCCGCCCATGACCTTCCCGAAGGTCATGAGGTCGGGCCGCACGCCGTCGATCCCGTACCAGCCGGCCCGGCTGGTACGGAACCCGGTCATGACCTCGTCGGAGATGAAGAGCGCGCCGTTGTTCTGGCAGGCGTCCTTGAGCCCCTGGTTGAAGCCGGGAAGGGGCGGCACGACTCCCATGTTGCCCGGCGAGGCCTCGGTGATCACACAGGCGATCTCGCCGGGGTGCCGGTGGAAGGCCTCCTGTACGGCCTCGAGGTCGTTGTACGGCAGGACGATGGTGTCGCCGGCCTGGGCGCCGGTGACGCCGGGGGTGTCGGGAAGCGCGAAGGTGGCGACCCCGGAGCCGGCCGCCGCGAGGAGCGAGTCGACGTGCCCGTGGTAGCAGCCGGCGAACTTGATCACCTTGGTGCGCCGGGTGAACCCGCGGGCCAGCCGGATCGCCGACATGGTGGCCTCGGTGCCGCTGGAGACGAGCCGCACCTCCTCCAGGGGCTCGATGCGGGCGACCATCTCCTCGGCGAGCGCGACCTCACCCTCACCGGGCGTACCGAAGGAGGTACCGCGCGAGACGGCCTCCTGCACGGCGGCGATCACCTCGGGGTGCGCGTGCCCGAGGATCATGGGCCCCCAGGAACAGACCAGGTCGACGTACTCCCGGCCGTCGGCGTCCGTCAGGTACGGGCCGGTGCCGGACACCATGAACCGGGGCGTGCCGCCCACGGCACGGAACGCGCGCACCGGCGAGTTCACACCCCCCGGCGTGACGGCTGACGCACGGTCGAACAGCGCCTGCGATACAGGCGCATCGTATGAATAGGGCAGTTCGCTCATGACCTGCGACTTCTCCGACCTTCTCCGACTTGCTGGACTCCGGTTGTCAGTGACCTCCCAGGGTAGGCCAGGGGCGGTCGGGGGCCGGCGGGGCCGTCATCCGCTTCACCATCTGCGAAACTGAGTCGGAACGGGCCTGATAGACGTAGCTCACACCGACCGTGTGTCCAGTGGCTGCGAAGATCCTGCGGACAGGTGTTTCAACGCACGTTTCGGCGGGCGGCCGTGGGGGAGGTCACTGACACGATGATCGGGTTGCGCGGCGGGGGCCACGCGTCCTAGAAAAGCAGTCGGGTGGAGATATGCATCGCGGTGGTGGACTGGGCGAGGGGACTGACGACCTGGGTCCTCGACGTGCCCGGCGGGGAAGGCACCGGCGCGACGCTGAGGAAGCCAACGAAGCACGTCAGACGCAGGCACAAGGTGTACCGAGTGAGCCCGAGCGGATCGACCGGATCGATCAGATCGACCGAATCGACCGAATCGACCAGATCGAGCGGTTGGACCAGGTCGAGCGGTTCGAGCAGGTCGAGCGGCGAGTCGACCAGCGGATCGATCCCCTCCGGGCGGGGAGCAGGAATGGTGGTCGGGTGGGGGTGACGTACAAGTACTTCGGCGCGCCCGACGGCGCGACCGCGGCCCGCGTCCCGATCTCGATGCGCCCCGAGGAGCTCGGCGGCGACGAGCTCGGCATGAACGGCATGTTCACCAAGATCAAGCCGGAGACGATGGCCGCGATGGTGCTGACCGGCATCGAAGGCGTCCCCCTCAGCAAGGTCCCCCCGCTGGAACTGGTCGTCCTCCATCCCGACTACGCCGTGGTGAAGCTCCCCATGACGGTCGTGGATCCGCTGCGGGACATAGGCGAGGAAGCGGTGGGCGCGGCGGCCTTCATCTGGTCGACGGTCCCGGACCGGGGCGGCCCCCGGGACGCGTTCAACGTCTACCAGCTGCTGCACGAGTGGCAGGACTTCAGCCACCGCCTGCACGAGGCGGGGCATCAGCCGTACTGCTTGGTGTGGCCGTGAGCTGAGGTCTCCACGGTGGCGGGCGAGGTCCTCGGACCTCGCCCTTTTCGGTGGTGCGGCGCGCGCGATGCCGTCAGGCGTCGAGGGTGACAGTGCCGAGGCGGCTGACCATGGCCGGATCCCGGTGGTCGAAGAACAGGGACTCCCCCGTGTCCAGGGCGGCGACGGCGGCCATCTGGTCGTCGGTGAGCCGGAAGTCGAAGACGTCGATGTTCTCCGCCATGCGCTCGGCGCGGACCGACTTCGGGATCACGACGACCTCGCGCTGGACGAGCCAGCGCAGCACGACCTGCGCCACGGACTTGCCGTGCGCGACGGCGATCTCGCTGAGCACCGGGTGGGTGAACAGGTGGTTGCGGCCCTCGGCGAAGGGGCCCCACGACTCGATCTGGACCCCGCGCTCGCGCATGATCGCCTGATCGTCGGCGCGCTGGTGGAAGGGGTGGGTCTCGATCTGGTTGACCGCCGGGGTGACCTCGTTGTGGTCGATCAGGTCCACCAGCCGGTCGGCGTGGAAGTTCGAGACACCGATGGCCCGGGCGCGGCCCTCGGCGTGCAGGCGCTCCATGGCCCGCCAGGAGCCGTAGACGTCGCCGTAGGGCTGATGGATCAGGTACAGGTCGAGGTGGTCGAGGCCGAGCTTGCGCAACGAGGTGTCGAAGGCACGCCCGGCCCGGTCCTCGCCGGCGTCGGAGACCCACAGCTTGGTGGTGACGAACAGTTCCCCGCGCGGTACGCCGCTGCTCCTGATCGCGCGGCCGACGGCCTCCTCGTTGCCGTAGGCGGCCGCGGTGTCGAGCGCGCGGTAGCCGGCGGCGAGGGCGTCACTGACGGCCTGCTCGGTCTGCTCGGGCGGAATCTGATAGACGCCGAAGCCGAGGACGGGCATCTCGACGCCGTTGTTCAGGGTGACGGTGGGGACAGTGGGGACGGCAGGGACGGTCTGCATGAGCTTTTCCTCACGTGTGGGGGGGTGCCCCTATGGGTTTCGTCAAGCTGATGTGGCGGGCTGTGGGTCGTAGAAGGTGCCGTCGCGGAGCATTGCGAAGAGCACGTCGGCTCGTCGTCTGGCGAGGCAGAGGAGGGCTTGGGTGTGGTGCTTTCCCTGGCTGATCTTCTTGTCGTAGTAGGTCCGGGAGGCCGGGTCGGCCAGAGCCGCGAACGCGGACAGGAAGAAGGCCCGTTTGAGCTGCTTGTTTCCGCGCCGGGATGGTTGTTCGCCGCGGATCGAGGAGCCCGAGCTGCGGGTTGTTGGGGCGAGGCCGGCGTAGGCGGCGAGGTGGGCGGCGGTCGGGAACGAACTGCCGTCACCGACGTCGATGAGGATGCGGGCTCCGGTCCTGACGCCGATCCCCGGCATGGACGTCAGGACCTTCGAAAGAGGGTGGTTCTCCAGCAGTTCCTCGATCCGTGTGGCCAGGAGTTTCCGCTGGTCAAGCACCGCTCGGAGCGAGTTGGTGAGGCTGGGGACGATCAGAGCAGCCGCGTCGGTGCCCGGGACGACAACGGTCTGTTCGTCCAAGGCGGTGAAGATGTGCTCGACGAGGCGCTCGGCCATCCGCGGCGCCTTCGGACGTATCAACGCAGTGAGCCGGCGCCGTCCGGCTTTGCGGATCTGGGCCGGGGAGCCGAACTGGTCGAGGAGTTCGAGCACGGCCGGGTGCTGGATGCGCGGGCCCAGGACCCGTTCCAGCGACGGGTGGATCTGCGTCAGCAGGCCCCGCAGGCGGTTGCTGATGCGGGTTGCTTCGCCGGCCAGGTCGTCGTCGAAGCCGACGATCATCTCCAGCTCGGCGATGGTCTCGTCCTCGAGGTCGACCGAGCGGAGCGTGTGAGGCATGACGCGGGCCGCGTCGGCGATGACGAACGCGTCGCGGGCGTCTGTCTTGGCCTCGCCGGGATAGAGGTCGGCGATCCGCCGCATCGTCAGCCCGGGCAGATAGGCAACCTCGCAGCCCATGTCCCGGGCCACCGCCAGCGGCAGAGCCCCGATCGAGGCCGGCTGGTCGACCACCACGAGCACGGTCCCGTGCTTGGCCTGCAGTTTCCCGAACACTTCCCGGAGCTTCGGCTCGCTGTTGGGCAGCCGCTTGTCGAAGGCCTTCTTCCCGGCCGGGGTGACGGCGGTGGCGTGGTGTTCGCCTTTGCCGACGTCCAGGCCGAGGAAGGCGCCGATGTCACTGACGTCGATCACATGCGTCCTTCGGTCGTCCTCGCCCGGCCGTCCACGGCACCGATCGCCACATCCACATTACGAAGAGCCTCCCGACCTGCGAAGAAGCCGGTGGTCATGCCCCTAATCAGCGGTCTGTCGATGCCTCCGGAGCCGGTGACACCACCCCCCAAGACATGCGATCGACAGGGGGAGAAAGTCATGCCAACTCCGAAGGCCAGGCGCCCCATTGCGGGGCTACCAAAACGGTAATGGGGAGACGGGGAAGGCCGGGGAGGTCGGGAGGGCCGGGGTCCCGGGCGGTGGGGTGCCCCGGGCGGTGGGGTGCCCCGGGCGGTGGGGTGCCCCGGGCGGCCGGGTACAGGCCGCCGGGGTTCCCGATCTGCCGGACGGCGGGCGGGCGGCGGACGCCGTCGGCAGCGGCGGTGTCATCGCGCCCGGCCCCATCGTGCTCCGGGCGGGTGCCCCGGGCGGCCGGGTGCAGACCGACGGGTTTCCCGATCTGCCGGACGGCGGGCGGGCGGCGGACGCCGTCGGCAGCGGCGGTGTCATCGCGCCCGGCCCGATCGTGCTCCGGGCGGGTGCCCCGGGCGGCCGGGTGCAGACCGCCGGGTTTCCCGATCTGCCCGCCGTCCGGCCATCCGGATGCCGGACGCCGTCGGCGGGGGTGTCGTCGCGCCCGGCCCGATCCGATGCGGTCGGACGCGGTCGGATGCGGTTCGACCCGATCCTGGGGACCCGTAGTCGCCCGGCTCGATGTACCGCATCGCTCACCGCCTGTCGTCGTCGGTCGCCCGCTCCGGCCCGCTCCGGGCCGCTCCGGGCCGGCCGTCGTGGCCGTGGCCGTGGCCGTGGCCGCATACAGCCGTACCCGTCGGACGGCGGCGCCTCACGGTCGGTGCTCCATGCGGGCACGCCCTCCTGGCGCGACGGTGTCAGCGCCTCGGCCGGCCGCCCACCCGCGTGCGGGACGCCTGCCGCCGAATGCCGGTGGCAGGCGGGCCGGCCCCCTCACCGGCGTCGAGTCGCGGCCGTCCGGGCGGCGGCGGTGACCGACGGTCGGCGGCTCGCCCTCGTGACGGGAACTCCCGCTGTGGGTCCGGTCGTTCGGGTTCACGGGAGGCGTCGACCGCCACGGTGACGGGGCTGGTCTTCGAGCGACTCCGCATGATGAATGATGATCCGACAGTCACTCACGGCGGTTCATCCGGTGGTGGGACGCGAGTCCAGGACGGAGCCAGGCAGCATGACCTCTCCCCTCAGCGGCAGCAGCGACGCCGGTAGCGGCGGCACCGGCAGCCCCTTCTTGAAGATAGACACGAGCAAGCCCCACCCCGCCCGGATGTACGACTACTTCCTCGGCGGGAAGGACAACTACGAGGTCGACCGGGATGCCGCCGAGCAGTTCATCAAGATGGCACCTGAGGTGCGGGACGGCGTCCGCGCCAACCGGTACTTCATGCACCGCGCCGTCCGGCACGTCGTCGCGGAGGGCGGTGTCCGGCAGATCCTCGACATCGGTACGGGCCTGCCCACCGAGCCCAACGTGCACCAGATCGCGCACTCCATAGCCCCGGGGACCCGGGTCGCGTACGTCGACAACGACCCGATCGTCAGCACCCACTCGATGGCCCTCATGGCCGACGCCGACACCGATTCCGGCGCCACCGCCCACACCTCGGTCGTCCTGGCCGACCTGCGGGATCCGCGCGCCGTCCTCGACCACCCCGACGTCCGCAAGATCATCGACTTCGACGAGCCCGTGGCGCTGCTGCTGGTGGCCGTCGTGCACTTCCTCGCCGACGCGGACGACCCGGACGCCGTCGTCGCGACACTCCGCGACGCGCTGCCCACCGGTTCCTACCTCGTCCTGTCGCACGCCACGGGCGACGTCCACGAGGACCGGCGCGAGAACGCGGCCTCCGTCTACAACAAGGCCAGCGCCTCCCTGAACCTGCGCCCCCACTCCCGCGTCCTGGACCTCTTCGGCGACTTCACCCTCCTCGACCCGGGCCTGGTCCCGGTCCCGGACTGGCGCCCCGAAGAGCCCCCGAAGCACAACGCCCCGCCGATCGGCATCTACGGCGGAGTGGCCCGCAAGAACGACTGACCGAAGGGCGGGGGCGATGGAACGGCGGAACGGCCGGTCAGCGTAGGGCGGTTGTCTGGAGGAGGTGGCGGGCCTCGTGGTGGGCCGGGGTTTCGGTTTGTCGGGCCACTTGGCGGAAGGTGTCCTGGGCGGGGCGGGCCGGCCAGTCCGGGGGGAGGTGGCGGGACGGGAGCCGGGGGTCCGCGCGGATCGTCCAGAGCCATTCGCTGACCAGGCGCAGGCGGGTGCCGATCGGGTCCTCGCCCGGTCCCGCGTTCAGGTGGGCCGTCCAGCGCTTGTCGAAGGAGACATAGCGGGCGGCGACGCTCTCCAGGTCCCAGGTGTCGCGGATCATGAGGCCGATGTCGGTGGCCTCGTCGGCGGAGGCGTGGAAGATCTTGACGTGGGCGGTCAGGCCGAGTTCGGCGACGACGGGGGCGACGTCGACCTTCCCCGGCGCGATCCACAGCCCGCTGTACAGCGCGCCGAACCCGGACCAGGCGAGCCGTGAGCGCAGGTCGTGGCGCTCGCGCTGGCGGGACTCGGGGAGCGAGAAGCCGAGCAGCGTCCAGTCGCCGTCCCAGTCGTCGTTGACCGCGCCCTCGCGCCAGATGCGGGTGCGGCCGTCCCGCAGGACGCGGGTCGCCTGCTCGGTGAGGCCGAAGTACATCTTGCGGCCCTCCCGCTGCCGCCGCAGCAGGCCCCGGCTGACCATGCGGGTCAGCGTGGACCGTACGGCCTGTTCACCGACGCCGACCCGGCCGAGCACGTCGATGATGCTGCCCGAGTAGACGCACAGGTCGCCCTCTTCCAGGACGTGGTTGCCGAAGAAGGCGAGCATGAGCGACTGCGGGCGCAGCTGCGGGGCACCACCGTCCGAAGTGTCCGGCGCCTCGTCCGGCACCTCGTCCGGCACCTCGTGTGGCATGTCGTGCTGCAGGGTGTCCGGGATGTCGTCGTCCTCCACGGGGGAAAGGGTACGCCCGCCCGCCGTAGGGTGCGGCGGACGGTCGTCGGGGCTATCGGCGGTCGGCCGGGTGGGCGAGGTCGTACGGGCGCAGGTAGGGCGTGGGGCGATAGGCGACGTAGCGGGTGGGGGTCGTCGGATCGGCCGCCGTGGCACGGGAGTTGAGGGCGGCCGGGTCGGTGCCCCGCCAGTGCCCGGTGGAGAGGCGGTCCTCCAGGGTGTGCAGGGCGGCGAGCTGCTCGGCGGGGCTGAAGGTGCAGTGGCCCGCGTTGTCGACGTACGCCTGCCGCAGCAGGGCCGAGGACCCGGCGGCGGTCACGGCCCGGCGCAGGGCGCTCTCGGTCTGGACCGGGACGAGGGCGTCACCGGTGGTGTGGACGGAGAGCTGCGGCTTGGCGAGCTTCCCGGTGAAGGAGCTGGTGCCGCTCATCCATGCCGCCGCGGCCGGATCGGCGGCGATCCGCGGGGCGCGGTTCAGGGCGGTCAGGTCGGCCGTCAGGGACAGTCCGGCCTTCCTGTACAGCTCGGTGACCTCCTTGCGGACGGAGGACCGGCCGAGCAGCTTCGCGTAGTCGACGCCGGTGTTCCAGGACATGTTGCCGCCGGCCCGGACCTCGGCCTCCTGCCGCCGGTTGAAGGCGGCGATCTTCAGCAGCCCCTTGACGGCGTCGTACTGGTTGGCCTGCTGCGCGTCCCAGTCGGTCGCGGCGGGCCGGGGCTGCGTCGGCTGGTTCCAGACCGGGATGTTGTGCAGGGCGGCGGCGAGGGCGATCCGGGCCCGGCCGGCGGCCGTGGTCTGCGCCGAGTCGACCGCGGCCGTCAGGGTGTTCGCCGCCTCGGTGGCGGCCGTCTGGTCCGCGAGGTCCACCAGCGGGACGTCGGAGCCGGGCGCGAGGAGGGTCTTGACGGCGAAGGCCGGGTCGAGGGTGTTGTTCCAGTTGGCGACACCGCCCTGGACCAGGCCGCACAGCGCTACGGAGCCGTCGATACGGTCCGGGTGGCGTTCGGCGATGGCCGTGGTGACGAGCCCGCCGTACGACCGTCCCCAGGCGATCGTCCGGCCGGCCGCGCCGAAGCGGTCGGTGAAGGCGGCGAGCGCGGCGAGCTGGTCGGGCACCGCGTCCGTCACCGCCCAGCCCGTCGTGGCGTACGAGGAGCCGACGAGCGCGTACCCCTTCTCCAGGAGGAGGGTCTTCGTGGCGTCGTCCGGGGCGTCCTGCGCGGGGTTGGCGGGACCGGACGTGTAACCGTGGCTGAAGAGCAGCACGGTGCCGTTCCAGGCCGCGGGCACGTCCATCATGTACGCGGCGCCGGAGGGGAGTCGGCCCTCGACATGGCTCGTGTCCGCCGCGGCCACCGCCGTCGAGGCCGGAAGGGCGGCGACGGCGAGCATGACGGCAGCCGCCCAGGCGGTGCGCGTACGGCCCCGGGTCGGGACGGGGGTTCGGGTGTGGGTGGGGGTGGGGGTGCGGGTGGGGCGCGTCATGCGGAGATCTCCTGCGTGTGGGGGGCGTCGGAGCCTTCGGCGGGGTCCGCGGAGTCGGAGAGGGACGTCCGACTGGTCTCGCGCACGAAGAGGACGGTCACGGCGGTGACCGCGGCGCCGCCGCAGAGCAGCAGGGAGACGGGGGTGCTGTTGCCGCTTCCCGCCACCAGGCTGCCGGCGATCATCGGGGAGAAGCCGGCGCCGATGAGGGTGGCGCCCTGGTAGCCGAGGGAGGCGCCGGTGTAGCGGACCCGGGTGCCGAACATCTCGGTGAGCAGGGCGCCCAGCGGGCCGTACATCGTGGACTGGGCGATGCCGTGGCCGAGGACGACGGCGAGGATCAGCAGTCCGGGCGACCCGGAGTCGACCAGCGCGAGGACGGGGAAGGCCAGCGCCGCCGAGGCGAGCGCTCCGGCGAGGACGACGGGACGGCGGCCGACCCGGTCGGAGAGCGCGGAGGCGCAGGGCAGCACGACGAGGGCGACGGCGGCGGACACCGTGAGCGCGGTGAGCACCTGCGGACGGGCGTAGCCGATGCCGGTGGCGTACGCGATCAGATAGCTGGTGAGCAGCGACTGGGCGGTGAAGGCGCCGATGCCGACGCAGCAGGCCAGCAGGACCGGGCGCGGTCGCCGCAGCACGTCGAGGATGGGCAGCCGCGACTCGGCGCGGTCCTTCTTCACCTCGGCGAACAGCGGGCTCTCGACGACCTTGAGGCGGACGAGGAGCCCGACGCCGAGCAGCACCACGCTCAGCAGGAACGGCACCCGCCAGCCCCAGGCCGCGAACTCGTCCTTGGGGAGGGTGACGACGAGTGCGACGACGGCGGTGGAGAGCAGGGAGCCGAGCGGGGCCCCCATCTGCGTGAAGCTGGACCACAGTCCGCGCCGCCGCTCGCCCGCGTGCTCGACGACCATGAGCGTGGCGCCGCCCCACTCACCGCCGATGGCGAGGCCCTGCACGACCCGCAGGGTGATCAGCAGCACCGGCGCCCACACGCCGATCGTGTCGTACGTGGGCAGCAGTCCGACGAGGAAACTCGCGCCGCCCATCAGGCCCATCGTGAGCAGCAGCATCGACTTGCGGCCGAGCCGGTCGCCGAAGTGCCCGAAGAGGATGCCGCCGAGCGGACGGGCGACATAGCCGGCGGCGAAGGTGCCGAACGCGGCGATGGTGCCGACGGCGGGGTCGGCGCCGGGGAAGAACAGCTCGCCGAAGACGAGGGCGGCGACGGTTCCGTAGACGAGGAAGTCGTAGAACTCCACGGCGGTGCCGAGCAGTCCGGAGGCGGCGACCACGCGCAGCTGCCGGGTTCGTTCGGCGGTCGTGGACTTGGACGGTGACGGGGACGGTGACGGTGACGGTGATGCGACGGGGGACGGGGGCATCGCGGTCTCCCTAGACCGGGGGAAGGACACCGTGAAGTTAGGCCTTCAAGTAACCGCCGTCAATAAAGTGCACAACATTGACCCATCGTGCGGGGTGCGGGCCACCGCCTCCAGCAGAGCACGGTGACCCGCCCGGGTCATGTCGGAGCTTGTACGGTCAGGCCGCGAGGGTGGCGGGTTCGTCCGCCGGTTCCTCCTCCAGCAGGTCCGCCAGGGTCGCCCGGGCCCGCGCCACGCGCGAACGCACGGTGCCCACCGGACAGCCGCTCGCCTCCGCCGCCTCCGCGTAGGGCAGCCCGGCCAGTTGCGTGAGCACGAACGCCTCCCGCCGCTCGGCCGGGAGCGAGGCCAGCAGGTCCAGCAGGACGACGCCGTCGTCGAAGCCCGGCAGGTCGCGCGGCTGGGCGCGCTCGGCGGCCAGTTGCCAGTCGGGGACGTCGGACAGCCTGGGCCGGGTGGCGGCGTACCGATAGCTGTCGATCACCGCCCGGCGGGCGATGGACAGCAGCCAGGAACGGGCCGAGGAACGGCCCTCGAACCGGTGCAGGCTGCCGAGGGCGCGCAGGAAGGTGTCCTGGGCGAGGTCGTCGGCCGCCTGGGGATCGGCGCACAGGTGGGAGACGTAGCGCAGGACGTCGCGGTGCAGGGCGCGTACGAAGCGCTCGACCGCGTCCGCGTCACCGGCCCGGGCGGCGAGCGCCCACGCGGTGATCGACTCGTCGAGTGCGGCCTGTGACGCATGGGAGGCGTGGGGTGCCTGGGGTGCCTGGGGTGCCTTCACGGCAGTCGTGATCACCTGGTGTCCTTCTCGGATCATCCACGAGGGCATGAGGGTGAGACGGCCCCACGCCCGTCTGCACGGGCGTACGGCCGTGGCCCGGGGCGCACAGGGGCGGCCCCGGGTCGCCTGCTGCCGGCCTGTCGTCGGACGTCGGACGTCGGACGTCGAGAGTCAGATCTCGGACGTCAGACGTCAGACGGCGGCAGCGGTCCCCAGGGGCGGACCCCGAGTGGTGATCGCGTGGGTGAGAAGGAGCAGCCGAGGCGCTCGTGCCGAGCGGCGGCGGCGGAACCGGACCCGTGGGCGGTCCGGGGTGACGGGCACGGCGAGCAGCAGCCGCAGCGGCGCGGCCAGCCGTCCGGCCACCGCCCGCAGAATCCGGAACGCGGCCTTCTCGCCGTGCGCCAGCCACAGTCCGCACAGCAGCGCGGCGAGCAGGTGGGCGGCGAGCATGCCGAACGAGGAGGAACCGCCCTGTCCGGCGCCCTCCCCCATGTAACTCATGTGGCCCATGTGGCCCATGTGGCCGATATGACTCACGTGATCCATGTGGCCCATGTCCATGGAGTCCATGCCCATGGCGCTCATGCCGCCCATGGCGCCCATGCCCGCGGACGCCGCGGCACCGGACTCCGGCCCGGCCAGCGAGAACGCCGAGTGCAGGGCCGTCTGGGCGGCGACCACGACCGTCACGATCAGCGGCAGCCCGCGCTCCCGGCCCGCCAGGCACCAGCCCGCGATCCCGGTGACGGCCACGCCCGCGGCCAGCGCCCACGCGGGCACCTCGGCCCCGGACATCATCACGTGGCCCAGGGCGGCGAGCAGCACACAGACAGCCGCGAACAGCGCGGCCCGTAGCGTGCGAGTACACCACCCAGCAGTCATGGCGCCTCATCCTCGCACTCGGACACCGCCCGTCGTACGTGGGTACGGAATTCACCCCCGTACGGAACTCAATCCGCCATGTATGAGCTGCCTCACCTCACCTCGGTTCCCCCGATGGGCCAATCCACCGCGCAGGAGGCGCCCGTCCCGCCGACTCTGGGGGACGGGGCGTGTCGGTCGTGCCATGTCCATCGAGCAGCGGAGGTGCCGGTGAGCGGTTGCGCCGAACGCGTGCGGATCGCGGTCATCGGGGACTGCCCGGTCTTCCGGCACGGCATCTCGAACCTGATCAGCGCCGCTCCCGACCTCCATCTGGTCGCGGCCGCACCGTCGATGGAGAGCGTGGACGGCAGCCTGCGCGGTGCGCAGGTCGTCCTGGTGGACCTCCAGCAGCCCGCCCCGAGACTCACCGCGGCCGTGACGAAGCTGCACAGACGAGGACATGCCGTCCTGGTCGTGTCGTCCTCGCCGCAGATCGACGCCGTCCAGGTGATCCGGGCGGGAGCCAGCGGCTATCTGAGCCGGCAGGCGGAGGCACACGAAGTACTGACGGCGATCCGGACCGTGGGCTCGGGCCGCAGCTATGTCTCCGCCCCCGCCAGCCGCCTTGTGGGGCTGTCCCCGCATTTCACGGACCGGGAGCAGGAAATCCTGCGCCTGCTCGCGAATGGTTCAACGGACCACGAAATCGCCGCCGAATTGGGCATCAGCAAACACACCGTCCATTCACACCTCGACCGAATCGGCGAGAAGACGGGCTCCCGACGGCGTCCCGACCTGACCCGAATCGCCGTCGAACACGGTCTCACCAGCCTGGAATAGAGCCCTCCGCAAGCTCCGCCGTGGGTAGTCCTACCCCGTGCGCCGTGGGTAATTGCTGCCCTTGACCTGCGACGACGGAAGCCCGACCTTGGGATAAGACCGATAACGCCGGAATGAGTGAGCAGGGAGAAGTCATGCGCAATCGTCTGGCAATCATCTCCGCAGCAGTGGTACTTCCTCTGACGGCCGTGGCGTCGTTGGCGGCAGCAACCCAGGCCGGAGCCGACCCCAAGAGTGGAACGGTCGTCGTCACAGGTCAGGTGGAGGACTGCCCGAATGGTGCTTCCCCCAACAAGGTGACAATCAGCACGGACCAGGAAAGCCGCGTAGACAACAAGGACGTCGATACGACGGGTCAGTTCGCCATAAAGTTCACGAACATCGCCAAGACGGGGAGTCAGACCAAAAAGGTGACGGTGACCTGCGGTTCGGCAACTTCGTACACCGCCGACAACTTCAAGATCAGTCGGCCTGCAGGAACGGACGAGTTCACTGTGGAGCACGACATCGAAACTCCCTAGGTCCGTACACCGCGACCGGGTCCCGTACACACAGGACCCGGTCGAGGCATGATCACCCAGCATTCACTGATCCCCGTCAGCACCGATCCCCGTCACACCCCGCCGCCCACCGTGAACCCGATCACCGAGCCGCCTCCCGCCCGCCGGTGCGCGAAGGGTGCGCCCCCGTGGGCCAGGGCCACCTCGCGCACGATCGACAGGCCGAGACCCGAGCCCGGCAGGGAGCGGGCGTCGGGGGCGCGGTAGAAGCGGTCGAAGACGCGGGTCAGATCGGCCTCGGCGATGCCGGGGCCGCGGTCGAGGACCTCGACGCGGACGACCCCCGGCCGGGACGGCCCGGTGACGGCGATCTCGACGGGCGCCCCGCCCGCACGGTCGAACTTGGTCGCGTTCTCCACGAGGTTCGACACCGCCCGCTGGAGCATGGCCGGCCGCCCGTAGAGGGTGGTGTCACCGCTCGCCCGGATCAGGACCGGCCGCCCGGTGCGGCGCCGGGCGAGGCCCGCGACCTCCTCCGCGATGTCGGCGAGGTCCAGCCGCCGCGGCGGCTCGGTGTCGGACTGGCCGGCCGCGAGGTCGACCAGCTCGTTGACCAGGTCGGTCAGTTCCCGGGCCTCCTGGGTCAGATCCGCCACCAGTTCGTCACGGGTGTCCGGCGGCAGCTCGTCGATGCGGCGCAGCAGCGAGATGTTCGTACGCAGTGACGTCAGCGGCGTGCGCAGTTCGTGGCCCGCGTCCTGGACCAGCCGCCGCTGGTCCTCCTCCGACTGGGCGAGCCGGCCGAGCATGCGGTCGAAGGCGCGGCCCAGCCGGCCCACCTCGTCGTGGCCGGTGACCGGCACCTGCACGCCGAGCCGGCGGGTGCGGGCGACGTCCTCGGCGGCGGTGGTGAGGATCACCAGTCGGTGGGTGATGCGCCGGGCCAGCCACCAGCCGAACAGCCCCGCGGCCGTGACCACCGCGATCATCAGGATCAGGGTGCGCTGCTGGAGGGCGCGCAGCAGGTCCTCGGTGTCGCTGAACTCCTGCGCCACCTGCACCGCGCCCCGGCCGCCGCCCAGGGAGACGGTCGCGATGCGGTAGACGTCGCTGCCGACGTCGACGTCCTTGTGCTCGCTGATCCGCCCGGCCGCCGCGGCCCCCGCGATCGTGCGGTCGGCGGTCCGGACGGGCAGTCCGGGGCTGCCGCTGTCCACGACCGAGCCGTCCGCGCCCAGCACCTGTACGTCCGTACGCGCCGGCCGCACGATGTCGTGCCCCGGCGCGGACGAGGAGAAGTCCTCCGGTGCCATCCGGTGGTCGCGCACCTCGTCCCGCAGGTCCTGCACGACCTCGTCGAACACCGACTCCTGGTCCACCCGGACCAGCCGGGCGGCCGCCGAGTACGACAGGACGCCGACGAGCACGGTGACCGCGGCCGTCACGGCCGCGAAGGACACCGCGAAGGTGGTCCGCAGCGACACCAGCTTCGGCCGCGGCCGGGACAGCAACCGACGCAGACGACTCACTCGCGTCCTCGTCTCACTCGCGTGCTCGCCTCACTGTCGCCCTCGCCTCACACTCGACGTCGTCTCACAGTCGACGTCATCTCACAGTCGACGTCGTCTCACAGTCGACGTCATCTCACAGTCGACGTCATCTCACGCCCGACCTCGTCACTCAGTCTTCCCGCAGTACGTAACCCACCCCGCGCACGGTGTGGATCAGCTGCGGGGCGCCGGGCTGGTCGAGCTTGCGGCGCAGGTAGCCGACGTAGACGGCCAGGTTCTTGGAGCCGGGACCGAAGTCGTAGCCCCAGATACGGTCGTAGATCGTGGAGTGGTCCAGGACGATCCCGGCGTTGCGCGCCAGCAGTTCCAGCAGCTCGAACTCGGTCCGGGTCAGCTCCAGCTCGCGCCCGCCCCGCCACGCGCGCCGGGCCTGCGGGTCCATCCGCAGCCCGGCCGCCTCCACGTGCCGCTCCGTGCCCCGCTTCGGGGCTTCGGGGACCGGCGCGGCGGCCTCGGGGGCGGCGTCGGGGTTGGTGCGGCGCAGCAGCGCCCGCAGCCGGGCGAAGACCTCCTCGACGTCGAACGGCTTCACGACGTAGTCGTCGGCGCCCGCGTCCAGGCCGGCGATCCGGTCGGCGGTCTCCACCAGCGCGGTCAGCATCAGGATGGGCGTGCGGTCGCCCTCGGCGCGCAGCACCCGGCAGACCTGGAGGCCGTCGATGCCGGGCATCATCACGTCGAGGACGAGCACGTCCGGCGGGTTCTTGTGGGCGTGCGCCAGCGCTTCGACCCCGTCGGCGACCGCGGTCACCCGGTAGCCCTCCAGGGCCAGGGCCCGTTCCAGGGCGTTGCGGATGGCACGGTCGTCTTCGGCGAGCAGCACGGTGGGAGGCACCAGGCCAGTCTGCCAAGGCCTCCGGCGGTTGGGCGGTGGGGACGGTCCTACGATCACCCTTCTTACTGGGCTCTCACCGTCCGACCGGGTGGGCGTACCCGGGGGCTGCCGCCCCCGGCCCCCCGCATCGGCCTGAACGGCCTCGTCCTCAATCGCCGGACGGGCTGGATTGCCCCGCCCTGCGCTCAAGCGGCCAGCCAGCACAGGGACGGGGGGATTTCCCCGCCCGCACTCAAGAGGGCAGCACCGGACGGGCTCGAAGGTCCCCCTCCGTACTCAAGAAGGCAGCGCCGGACGGGCTGGAAGGTCCCGCCCCGCACTCAAGAAGGCAGCACCGGACGGGCCGGAAGGTCCCGCCCCGCACTCAAGAAGGCAGCACCGGACGGGCTCGATCGGGCCCGTCCGGCGCTCGGGAGGGCGCCGGTCAGTGGTTACCGGGCGGCCAGGGCTGCCAGCTGGTCGGCGAAGGGGACCACCGTGAACCCGCTCTTCTCGGCCTTCTCGGCCTTCTCATCCCTGTCGTCCTTCAGCGGTGCGGACGGCGTCGACGGTGCGGACAAGCCCTTCATCAGCGCGGCCAGCTCGGCCGCCGCCCGCTCGATCCGCTCGGGCAGGCCCTCCGCGCCCCAGTCCTCCGAGGCGGCGTAGACGGCGGTCGGGACGACCACGGCGCGCAGGTACGAGAAGAGCGGCCGCAGGGCGTGTTCGAGTACCAGCGAGTGCCGGGTGGAGCCGCCCGTGGCGGCGATCAGCACCGGCTTGCCCGCCAGGGCGTCCGGGTCGATCACGTCGAAGAACGACTTGAACAGGCCGCTGTAGGACGCGGAGAACACCGGCGTGACGACGATCAGCCCGTCCGCCGCCGTCACCGCCGCCAGCGCGGCCGCCAGTTTCCGTCCGGGGAAGCCGTTGGTGAAGTTGTGGGCGATCTCGACGGCGAGGTCGCGCAGCTCCACGACCTCCACGTCCACGTCCGCTCCCGCCGCGGCCCGCCCGACGGTCGCGGCCGACAGCCGGTCCGCCAGCAGCCGGGTCGACGACGGGACGCTCAGCCCCGCCGAGACGACGACGAGCCTCATGCGACGTTCACCCCTTCCTGGGTGGCCCGAGCGGCCTGGGCGGCCTCGAGCAGCGACTCGTGGGTCGGCGCGTCCGGCACCTCGGCCGGCCGTCCGATCGCGAACTCCTTGCGCAGCACCGGCACGACCTCCTCGCCGAGCAGGTCGAGCTGCTCGAGCACGGTCTTCAGCGGCAGTCCCGCGTGGTCCAGCAGGAACAGCTGGCGCTGGTAGTCGCCGGCGTACTCGCGGAACTTGAGCGTCTTCTCGATGACCTGCTCCGGCGTGCCGACGGTCAGCGGGGTCTGGTCGGTGAAGTCCTCCAGGGACGGCCCGTGACCGTAGACCGGCGCGTTGTCGAAGTACGGCCGGAACTCGCGCACCGCGTCCTGCGAGTTCTTCCGCATGAAGACCTGCCCGCCGAGCCCCACGATGGCCTGCTCGGGCGTGCCGTGTCCGTAGTGCGCGTACCGGGCGCGGTACAGCTCGACCATCTGCTTGGTGTGGTCGGCCGGCCAGAAGATGTTGTTGTGGAAGAAGCCGTCGCCGTAGAACGCGGCCTGCTCGGCGATCTCGGGCGAGCGGATGGAGCCGTGCCAGACGAACGGCGGCACGTCGTCCAGCGGACGGGGCGTCGAGGTGAAGCCCTGGAGGGCGGTGCGGAACTTGCCCTCCCAGTCGACGACGTCCTCGCGCCACAGCCGGCGCAGCAGGGCGTAGTTCTCGATGGCGAGGTTGATGCCCTGCCGGATGTCCTGGCCGAACCAGGGGTAGACCGGGCCGGTGTTCCCGCGCCCCATCATGAGGTCGACGCGCCCGTCGGCCAGATGCTGGAGCATCGCGAAGTCCTCGGCGATCTTCACCGGGTCGTTGGTGGTGATGAGGGTGGTGGAGGTGGAGAGGACCAGCTTCTCCGTCCGCGCGGCTATGTAGCCGAGCATCGTCGTCGGCGACGAGGGCACGAACGGCGGGTTGTGGTGCTCACCGGTGGCGAAGACGTCGAGGCCGACCTCCTCGGCCTTCTGCGCGATGGCGACCATGGCCTTGATCCGCTCGCGCTCGGTCGGCGTACGGCCCGTGGTGGGGTCCGGCGTGACATCGCCGACGCTGAAGATCCCGAACTGCATGGTCGCTCAACCTCCAAAATTGTTGACCGTTAAACTATACCGGCCAAACACCTCCCTCGTCCCCACTATTCCGCCGACCGGCACGAGTGTCGGCGGCGCTGTCGATGCCACTGTCGGTACCGCTGCCGTGGCGACGTCTGCACCCCTGCCGTGGCGACGTCTGCACCCCCGCCGTGGCGACATCGGTGGCGCCGCCCATCGCGATGTCGGTCGTGCTGTCGGCGGCGTGGTCGGCGGCACTGCCCATCGCGATGCCGGTGGCGTTGCCGGCGGCGCTGTCAGTGGGCCGTCCTACGATCCGGAGATGGCCACCCCACGCCGTGACACCCGAGGCATCGTCGACGCGGCGGACTTCCTCGCACGCGTGCGCTTCCGCCGCCCCGAGCCGGCCCCGCCGCTGCGGCCCTATGTCGAGCACTACTGGCTGATCGACTGGGACCTGACCGAGCCGTACGTCTCCCACGTGGTCCCGCACCCCGCCGTCCACCTCGTCTTCCAGCGGTTCGAGGGGCAGGAGCCCTTCGTCGAGATCGCCGGCGTCCAGCAGGGCCTCTTCAGCCAGAAACTGGAGGGCCGGGGACGGGTGTGCGGCGTCAAGTTCCGCCCCGGCGGCTTCCGCCCGTTCGCCCCCGAGCACCCGGTCTCCCACTGGACCGGCCGCCGGGTCCATCTCACCGGCATCGACCCGGCCCCGGTCCTGGACCCGGCCGACGAGGAGGCCCGGGTGGCCGCCCTCGACGCACACCTCCTGGCGGCCCGCGTCCCCCGCCCGGATCCCCAGGCCGACCTCGCGATGACCCTCGTCGACCGCATCCGTACGGACCGCGCGATCCGCCGTGTCGCGGACCTCGCGAGCGACGAGGGACTGTCGGTACGCCTGCTCCAGCGCCTGTTCGCCGCGTACGTCGGCGTGGGCCCCAAATGGGTGATCCTGCGCTACCGCATCCACGAGGCCCTGGAACGGGCGGAGGCCGAGCGGACGGTGGACTGGGCGGCCCTGGCCGCGGACCTGGGCTACGCGGACCAGGCCCACCTGGTCCGCGACTTCACCACGACGGTCGGGGTCCCCCCTGCCACCTACGCGCGGCATCGCGGCCCCTGACCGGCCCCCGCCTAAGGAACCAGCACCAGTCGTCCCCGGACCCCGCCCTCCGCCAGTCGTGCGTGTGCCTTCGGGGCGTCCTCCAGTGCGAAGGTGTCGGCCACCCGGAGGGTCAGCTCACCCGCGTCCACCGACCGCACCAGCTCCGCCAGCCGGGCCCCGTCCGCGCTCACCTCGACGGCCTCGGTCCGCACCCCCCGCTCCGACGCGGGCTGGGCCTGCGGAATCACCCCCACGTACGCGCCCTCGTCCCGCACCAGGGCCAGCGCCTCGGCGCCGAGCACCGCCGCGTCCAGCACCGCGTCGAAACTCCCCTCGCCGCCCGGGAAACGCGTGGCCCCCAGCGACCGGACGAACTCCTCGTCCTGCGCCCGAGCCAGCACGGCGACCCTCACGCCGCGCCGCGCGGCCAGCTGGACGGCATAGCCACCGACCGCTCCCGCACCGCCCGTGACCAGCAACGAATCCCCCGGCGACAGGGCCAGCAGATCCAGCGCCTGCGCAGCGGTCAGCGCGTTCAGCGGCAGCGTCGCCGCGTGCACCGCGTCCACCGAAGCAGGCGCGAGCGCCACCGCGTCCGCGTCGACGACGACGTACTCCGCGTGGGTACCGAGCGGCTTGACCATCCCGTAGTCGAGCGCCACGACCTCCTCCCCCACGTTCCACGCGACGGCCACCCCCACCGCGTCCACGGTCCCGGCGACGTCCCAGCCGAGTCCGACCTGCTTGCCCGCGCCACCGAAGACCCCGGAGCGCACCCCGGCGTCCACCGGGTTCAGCGCGGCCGCCGCCACCTTGATCCGCACCTGCCGGGCGGCCGGCTCCGGCAGCTCCGCGTCCACGAGCTCGACGGCCTCGGGCCCGCCGAACGTCCGCACCACTGCTGCACGCATGACAACTCCCCTGGATAGGCGGGTACTTGCGGGTATCTCCCGCTTCCCTCCTGCTGCCGCAACCCTAGGAAGAGTTACTATCCAGGGGGAAGTAGTTACCTGAAGGTGCCTACGTCACCAGGAGGAGAGTCACGATGGCCACCACGACCGCCGCCCAGCGGCGCGAACAGGCCCGCAGCGAGTACGACGCCTTCCTGCGCAGCTGCCCGACCAACCAGCTCCTGGACCGCCTCAGCGACAAGTGGGTCAGCCTGGTCGTCTCGGCCCTCGCCCCCGGCCCCCGGCGCTACAGCGACCTGGCCCGCAGGATCGCCGGCGTGAGCCCCAAGATGCTCACCCAGACCCTGCGCACCCTGGAACGCGACGGCATCCTGACCCGCACGGTCACCCCGTCCGTCCCCGTCCGCGTCGACTACGAGCTGACCCCGCTCGGCAGCAACCTCGCGGTGCTGCTCACGGCCGTGAAGGACTGGGCGGAGATCCACTTCGACGAGGTCCAGGCGGCCCGCCGACGCTACGACGCGGACGGCACCGACGTCTGAGCGGCGCCGCCCGATACCGTTCGGTGCCGATCAGCGCCCTCCGTGCCCGGGTCCGCGCCGTTCAGGAGGTGAGCGGCAGCGCGTCCATGTACGCGTTCGACGGCTTGCGCACCTTCTGCACGCCCCGCGCGTCCAACGCGACCGCCGCCGACGAGGTGCCCAGCGTGCCGCTCCCCTGCCAGGTCCCGGTGACGTTCACCCAGGTGTCGGCCTTCGGCGCCGCGATCCCCCGGACCAGCACCTTCACGGACGACGCGTCCGCCGCGCAGCAGTTGACGATGATCCGGGTCAGATACCAGCCGTCCCGCTTCCCCGGGGCCGGGGTGACGAACCCGGTCATCACGACCGCGCGGCCCCGGATGGCCCGCGACCGGTCCTGCTGCACCCGCTGGGTGAAGTCGGTGAGCGTGATCGGCAGCGGGGAGGTCGCGGGCAGCGGATCGAAGGCGTCGTCCTGCACGGCGACGGCTTTCGCCGGCTCCCGCGAGGCCGTGTAGGAGCCGAGCGCGGGAGGCGCGTAGAAGAGCAGGCTCAGCACGGGCAGGAACAGCAGCCAGGCGACCCGCGGAACCCGAGAGTGATCATGCCCGTGCCCCTCGTGCCCACCACCATCCCGGGCGGGACCCACGTGCCTCTGCCCCTCCCGGGCGAGACCCGCGCGCCCCTGTCCCTCCCGGGCGAGACCCACGCGCCCGTGCCCTGACGCGCCGTACCCCTGCCCGCCGTGCTCCTGCTCGCCGTGCCCTGACGCGCCGTACCCCTGCCCGCCGTGCTCCTGCTCGCCGTGCCCTGACGCGCCGTACCCCTGCCCGCCGTGCTCCTGCTCGCCGTGCCGCGACTCGCCGTACCCCCGCTCACCGTGCCCCGACTCGCCGTGCCCCTGATCGCCGAACCCCGACCCGCCGTGCCCCGACTCGCCGTGCCCCGACGCGCCGTACCCCCGCTCACCGTCCCCCGACTCGCCGTGCTCCTCCATCGGTGGGGCGGCCCATGCCTCCGCCACTCCCAGTACCAGCAGCAGCACCCCGGAGGCGACCAGCAGCGGCCGCATCCCCTCCTTGACGTACCGCAGGTACTCGTCCGTGAACAGCGAGGTGTGCAACAACCCCAGCCCACCCAGTACCAGCAGCCCCACCTGCACGAACCGCCTCACAGCAGGACCCCTCCGATCACCGCGCTGCACACCACGGCCACCACCGCCGTCGCCGCCGAGAACCGCACCGCGAAGGCCCGCCCGAACGTGCCCGCCTGAAGCGCGATCAGCTTCAGGTCGACCATCGGCCCCACCACCATGAACGCCAGCCGCGCGACCGGCGAGAACCCGCTCAGCGAGGCCGCGACGAACGCGTCCGCCTCGCTGCACACCGCCAGCACGATCGCCAGCGCCGCCAGGAACAGCACCGACAGCCACGGCGAACCCGCGAAGGTGTCGAGCAGCGTGCGCGGCACCGCCACGTTGAAGGTCGCCGCCGCCATCGCCCCCACCACCAGGAAACCCCCCGCGTGCAGGAAGTCGTGCTGGAAACCACGCCGGAACTCCGTGAACCGGCTGCGCCCCGGAAAATGCCCGGTGTGCCGGACGACGGTGGGCTTCAACCACTCCTCGCGCCCCAGCCAGAGCCACAACCAGCCCATCGCGGCGGCGGTGACCAGCGAGGCGAGCAGCCGGGCCAGCACCATCTCCGGACTGCCCGGGAAGGCGACGGCCGTGGCGGTCAGCACCACCGGGTTCACCGCGGGCGCCGACAGCAGGAACGCGAACGCGGCCGCCGGGGTGACGCCCCGCCCGATCAGACTGTTCGCCACCGGCACCGACGCGCACTCGCACCCCGGCAGCACCACACCCGCTATCCCCGCGACCGGCACCGCCAGCGCGGCCCGCTTCGGCAGCAGCCGGCTGAAGACCCGGGCCGGCACGAACGCGTTGATCGCCCCCGACAGGGCCGTGCCCAGCAGCAGGAACGGCAGCGCCTGCACGGTCACGGCCAGACACACCGTCCGCCACGCCTGCACCGCCGGCTCGTCCAGCGACCGCCCGACGAGGACCAGCAGCACACCCGGCGCCACCGCCGCGCCCAGCAGCAACAGCGGCCAGTGCCGCGGCAGCGCACCCGCCGGGCGGGCGTCCGCCGCCCGCACTCCCTCGGCCGCCGCCGCGGACGGCCGTATGTCCGTCTCCTGCATCCCGCCCTAGACCCGGCCTTCCCGCAACCGTGCGACCTGGACCGCGCCGAACTCCACCGTGCGCCGCATGTGCCGCACGATCACCGCGAGTTCGCCGTCCTCCAGGTCCTCGAAGAGCGGCATCCAGTCGCCGCCCAGCCGCTCCCACATCCGTGTGAACTCCGCGATCCGCTCCGGCACCGTCACCACGAGGACCCGCCGCCGGTCGGCCGCGTCCCGCTCCCGGACGACGTAACCCGTCTTCTCCAAGCGGTCCACCAGCCGCGTCGCCGACCCGGTGGTCAGCCCCGTCAGCTCGGCGACCCGGCCCGTGGTCACCGGCTCCCGCTCCAGCATCAGCAGGTTCAGGCACTGAAGATCCGTGGGATGCAGCCCGAGACGGTCGGCGAGAGCCTGGTTGAACAGGGCGTACGCGGCCACGTACCGACGCGACACCACGGACAGCTCGTCCAGCAGCCGCGAGCGCACGTTCCCGGACATCGCACCCCTTCGTCGGCACCGCCGTCAGCGCCGTCCGCAGATCGTACGACGCTCCGCAACCTCGACCGTCAGAAGAAGTAGGCGTCCCCGGTGTCCAGGACCAGCACCTGCTGCCGGTCGTTGGCGCGGTTGCGGTCCACCGCCCCACCGCCCCACAGCGTGTCGACGGCCATCGTCACCTCCGTCGGCCGCCCCCGCAGCCACACCCGCAACGCGATCCGCTCCCCCAGTCCGTCCGCGGCCAGCGCCCCCGTCCGGCACACCACCTCCTGGCGGCCCGTCCGCGCGCAACCGGCCGGCAGCCGCTGCGCCCCGGCCGCCAACGGCACCGACCAGCGCAGCCGCACGGTCGAGTCGGAGACGTCCGCCGGACCGTGGTTGCGCGGGGTCAGCCCGACGTCGACCCGGCCGCCGCGCATGACGGCGGAGCCGTGGTACGACAGATCCGCCTCGGTCGCCTCCCCCGCCTCCCCCCCCGTCCCCCCCCCCCCCGCGGGCGCGACCCCCACCCCCCCCGCCCGCGGGGCGCCCGCCGGCCCGGGGTTGGGGGGGGCCAGCCGGCCGTCGCCCCGGCCGCCGCGAATGCGGGCGGAGCCGGGGTACGACAGACCCCCCCCGGCCCCCCCCCCCGCCTCCCCCGCAGTCCCCGCCGCCCGCGCGGGCGCGACCCCCACCCCCACCGCCAGCACCGCAGCCCACACCGCGAGACCTCGCATCCAGCGCATGCCACCACTCCTCGATCCCTCGATCGGAAACCGCCCGGACACGAAGGGCCGGGTACGAAGGGGATGTATCCCACGCCCGGCGCCCGGCAGGCGCCCTCCAACAGGTGACAGCACCCGGCCGTGTCAAGCTGCCGACATGTTCGTCCTCCGGTCCGCCGCCCTGTTCGTCGTCGCCGCGCTCTTCGAGATCGGCGGCGCCTGGCTGGTCTGGCAGGGCGTACGCGAGCACCGGGGCTGGCTGTGGGCGGCCGGCGGTGTCCTCGCCCTCGGCGCGTACGGCTTCGTCGCCACCTTCCAGCCCGACGCCCACTTCGGCCGCGTCCTCGCCGCGTACGGCGGCATCTTCGTGGCCGGCTCGCTGCTCTGGGGCGCGGTCGCCGACGGCTACCGGCCCGACCGCTGGGACGTGACGGGTGCCCTGGTCTGCCTCGCCGGGATGGCCGTGATCATGTGGGCCCCGAGGAACGGCGGCTGACCCCGATACCCTGGGCGGCAGCCGGTCGTATGAACGAACACCCCGTGTACGAGGAGCAGCCCATGGCCACCGCCGCACCGTCCGCCGCCGCCCGCATCGCCGTCGTCACCGGTGCGAGCAGCGGAATCGGCGCCGCCACCGCCCGGCAGCTCGCCGCGGCCGGTTACCGGGTCGTCCTGACCGCCCGCCGCAAGGACCGCATCGAGGCGCTGGCCGAGGAGATCACGCAGGCGGGCGGCTCCGCGACGGCCTACCCGCTGGACGTCACGGACCGCGCGGCGGTCGACGAGTTCGCCGGCGCGTTCAAGACGATCGGCGTGCTGGTCAACAACGCGGGCGGCGCGCTCGGCGCCGACCCCGTCGCCACCGGCGACCCGGCCGACTGGCGCACGATGTACGAGACGAACGTCCTCGGCACCCTCAACGTCACCCAGGCGCTGCTCCCCAAGCTGGTGGCGAGCGGCGACGGAACGGTCGTGGTGGTGTCCTCGACCGCCGGCCACGGGACGTACGAGGGCGGCGGCGGCTATGTCGCCGCCAAGCACGGCGCCCACGTCCTCGCCGAGACCCTCCGCCTGGAGATCGTCGGCCTGCCGGTCCGCGTCATCGAGATCGCCCCCGGCATGGTCAGGACCGACGAGTTCGCCCTCACCCGCTTCGGCGGCGACGCGGACCGGGCCGCCAAGGTCTACGAGGGCGTCGCCGAACCCCTCACCGCCTCCGACGTGGCCGAGACGATCACCTGGGCGGTCACCCGCCCAAGCCACGTCAACGTCGACCTCCTCGTCCTGCGCCCCCGCGCCCAGGCCTCCAACACGAAGGTCCACCGGGAGCTGTGACGGCCGAGGAGGAGGGGACCGCGGGCCAGGACCCGGACGCACGGGAACCGCGCTCGCCAGAACCGCTCTCCCCGGAGCAGCGCTCGCTGGAGCGGCGCCGCCTCGCCCAGGAGACGAAGAACGAGCGCCACATGTGGGTCTTCCTGGCCTACTTCCTCTTCGGCATCCACCTCGTGGCGTTCGTGATGATCTACGCGGTGCGCCACGCGAAGTGACGGCCGCCGCGCCATAGGGTTCCCACGTGGACAGACACATACCGTTCGAGACGCTGCACAACTTCCGTGACCTGGGCGGATATCCGGCCGGCAGGGGCCAACGGGTCCGCGCGGGCCGGCTGTTCCGCGCGGACTCCCTCGGCAAGCTGCGCCCGGACACCCCGGACTGGGACCGCTTCCTCGCCCTCGGTGTCCGCACGGTGATCGACCTGCGTCACCCCTGGGAGATCGAGGCGCGGGGCCGGGTACCGGAGGACGACTCCTTCATCTACCGCAATCTCAGCATCGAGCACCGCCCCTACGACCAGGCCGCTTTGACCCCGGACGTGGACCCGGGCCCGTACCTCTCCGCCCGCTTCATGGAGGTGGCGGAGGACGGCACGAAGGAGATCGCGGCGGCTCTGGAGCTGGTGGCCGAGGCGCGGGAGGGACTGGTCTTCCACTGCGCTTCGGGCAAGGACCGCACCGGGCAGCTGGCGGCCGTGGTCCTGAGTCTGCTGGGCGTGCCGGACGAGGTGATCATCGAGGACTTCACCCTGACGGAACTGGCGACCCCGGCCCTGCTCGCCGACTGGCGCACGCGAAACGACGGCCGCTCCCCGGCGTGGCCCGCCTTCGGCCGGGCCCCCGAGTCGGTGATGCGCCTCTTCCTGGAGGCGCTGCGGGCCCGTTACGGCTCGGTGGAGGCGTATGTGTCGGGAGCTCTCGGCATGGACGTCGAGGCCTTGTCGGCCACCCTCCGCGCCCGCCTCCTGGAACCGGCCCCCACCGCCCGGCCGGAGTTGACCCACCGCAGGGCGGAGCCGCTCGACGCCCCTGTCCTGGTCCGCCTGCGCGACACGGCGGCCCTGTGGCAGCTGGCCCGGGGCATCGATCAGTGGCAGCCCGGCGAGAAGACCGCGGCCCACTTCGTCGACCGCATGCGCGAGGGCGAGGTCTGGCTGACGTACGCGGACGGCGCGGTCGTGGGCGCCTTCGAGCTCTGGTGGGACGATCCGGCCGCCTGGGGCCCCCGCCCGCCCGAGGCCGGCTACATCCACCGCCTGATGACGACCCCGCACACCGCCCCGCCGGGTACGGGCCGCAGGATGCTGGCCCACGCCGAGTCCCGCATCACCGCGGCCGGCCGCCCCTACGCCCGCCTCGACTGCCTCTCCACCAACCCCCGCCTGCGCGCGTACTACGAGTCCGCGGGCTACACGGTCGTCGGCGAACAGCACGCCAAGGAGGGCGGCACGGGAAGCCCGTACGCGGTGACCCTGCTGGAGAAGCGGCTCGGCTGAGGGAGACGCATGAGGGGCCCGAGCCGAAAACGGCCCGGGCCCCTCTTCTGCGGGCGTCAACCGCGGACCCGCGGTGTCAGCCCTTCACGCACACGACCTGCTTGAGCTTCGCCACGACCTCGACCAGGTCACGCTGCTGATCGATGACCTGCTCGATCGGCTTGTAGGCGGCCGGGATCTCGTCCACGACGCCGGAGTCCTTACGGCACTCCACGCCCCGCGTCTGCTCCTCCAGGTCCCGCGTCGAGAAGCGGCGCTTGGCGGCGTTGCGGCTCATCCGGCGACCCGCGCCGTGCGAGGCCGAGTTGAAGGCCTTCTCGTTGCCGAGGCCCTTCACGATGTACGAACCGGTGCCCATCGAACCCGGGATGATGCCGTACTCGCCGGAACCGGCCCGGATCGCGCCCTTGCGGGTCACCAGCAGGTCCATCCCGTCGTAGCGCTCCTCGGCGACGTAGTTGTGGTGCGCGCTGATCTCCTGCTCGAAGGCCGGCTTCGCCTTCTTGAACTCCTTGCGGATCACATCCTTCAGGAGCGCCATCATGAGCGTGCGGTTGTACTTCGCGTACTCCTGGGCCCAGAACAGGTCGTTGCGGTAGGCCGCCATCTGCGGGGTGTCCGCGACGAAGACGGCGAGGTCGCGGTCGATCAGGCCCTGGTTGTGCGGGAGCTTCTGCGCCACCCCGATGTGGAACTCGGCGAGTTCCTTGCCGATGTTCCGGGAACCGGAGTGCAGCATCAGCCAGACGGAGCCGGTCGTGTCCGTGCACACCTCCACGAAGTGGTTGCCGCCGCCCAGGGTGCCCATCTGTTTCACGGCCCGCTCCTGACGGAACTTCACCGCCTCCGCCACTCCGTCGAACCGTGCCCAGAAGTCGTTCCACCCGCCGGTGGCCGCCGGCCCGTGGAACCGCTCCGGGTCGACCGCGGTGTCGTGCATCCCACGGCCCACCGGGATCGCCTGCTCGATCTTCGAACGGAGCGGGGAGAGATCGCCGGGCAGGTCGTTCGCCGTGAGCGAGGTCCGGACCGCGGACATCCCGCACCCGATGTCGACGCCCACCGCCGCGGGACAGACGGCGCCCCGCATCGCGATGACCGAGCCGACCGTCGCGCCCTTGCCGTAGTGGACGTCCGGCATGACCGCCAGTCCCTTGATCCACGGCAGGGTCGCCACGTTCCGCAGCTGCTGGAGCGCACCCTCCTCGACCGACGCCGGGTCGGCCCACATACGGATGGGTACCTTCGCGCCCGGCAGTTCCACGTACGACATATCGTCCTCATTCCCCCGGATTAAATACAAAAGCCTTAGATCGCAAAACTGGCGCCAAGGTCAACGAAAAGGACAGCGAACCGGCATCCACAGCTCCACGTGCGATACACATTGTCTCCAGGGGCCGCCCCCGTCCGGCAAGCGAATAACCAGCGGGGACACCGGCGGCCACCCACATCACCCGAACTGTCGAGAGGAGCCGACCGTGCAGCGGAAGGCATACGTACCCGGCGTCGTCGCGCTCCTCGCGGCGCTGCTGGCCGGCTGCACCGGCGGTTCGGACGAAGGCGGCTCGACGGACAACTCCAACCCGGGCGAGGCGGGGACGGCCAGCGCCGTCGCGCAGCCCGGCAAGTACGACACGCTCCCCGAGGCCTGCGGTGTGGTGAGCCGGTCCACCCTCGACTCGCTCCTGCCCGGCATCAAGCAGCTCACCGACGAGGCGCAGCGCGACACGGCCTACGCGGGTGAGGCGACCCAGACGTTCGACACCGACCGCAAGGTGGGCTGCCGTTGGAAGGTGGAGTCGACGGACGCCACCGACCATCTCCTCGTCGACTTCGAGCGGGTCGTCTCGTACGACAACGCCGTGAGCGACGACAACCAGGCCGAGGCCCTCTTCGCGCGGCGGGTGACCGCGGCCGACCTTCCCGCACCCACCGCCTCCGCCACCGGCGCGGCGACCGGCTCCGCTTCCGCGAGTCCGAGCACCTCTCCCTCGACGACGACCTCCCCCTCCGCGGGCGCCTCCGCGTCGGCCTCGCCCTCGGCCTCCTCCACCGTCACCCCCGCCGACCTCCAGCCCCGTCTCCTGGAGGATCTGGGCGACGAGGCGTTCATCGACGACGCGCTCAGCAGCTCCGGTTCGACGGCCAAGCAGCGCACGGTGACTGTGGCGTTCCGCACGTCCAACGTCATGGTGACCATCCAGTACGAGGAGCAGCCGGCGACGGTCGGCGTGGTGCCGGACAGCGAGGAAATGCAGGACAAGGCCCGGAAACTGGCCGCGCAGCTCGCCGACTCACTGGCCGGCTGAGGGCACTTCGGCCCGGTTCGGGCCCCGCCCGCAAAGCCCTCGAAGCGGAACCGCACAGCTTCTTCACCGACTACGGTGGCCCCTCGGACCCGATCCGACCGCAGGAACCACGAGCGTCATGAGTGAAGGAACCATGCAGCGACGAGCCCAGCGAGACGGCCAGTTTGACCAGCGCGAGCAGCATGCCGAGCGAGTGAGGCGTGCCGGAGGGCTGAACCGCCTTCTGGCCGCGGCGGTCGCCGTCCCGGTGATGCTGACGGCCGCGGGCTGCTCCTCGGACTCCGGCTCGGGCGACGACGCGAAGGACGCCGGCGCCTCCGTCGGCGCCGGTTCCGGCACCGACTCCGCGGCGAGCGCCGCGCCGACCGTGCAGGCGGCGGCGTACAAGACGCTGCCCGAGGCGTGTGCGGTGGTGTCGAAGAAGACGCTGACGGAGCTGGTGCCGAAGGGGGCGGCCAAGGGCAAGGAGGGGACGTCCAGCGACACCGCGGCCCGTGCCAGTTGTTCCTGGTCCAGCCTGGCCAACAACGGGGTGAAGGGCTCGCAGTTCCGCTGGCTGAACGTTTCGCTGCTGCGCTTCGAGTCGGACGCGACGACCGGTGACGGCGAGTCGCAGGCGAAGACGTACTACGCGAAGCAGGTCAAGGACGCCCAGGCGGTGTCGGGCGCGAAGAACGTCAAGTCGGCGCCGGCGGCGGCGACGGGTGACGAGGCGACCTCGGTGCGCTACGACCTGAAGAAGTCGGAAGGCGCCTTCAAGCAGCAGACGGTCGTGGTGCGCGTCGAGAACGTCGTGCTCACGCTCGACTACAACGGTGCCGGTCTGGCGGGCGACAAGGCGCCGAGCGCGGAGACCCTGACGAAGTCGGCGGAGAAGGCGGCCAAGGAGGCGGTGGCCGCCGTGCGGTCGGCCAACGGCGAGGGTGGCAGCGGCGGTTCGGACACCTCGGACACCAGCCCGTCCCCGTCCAAGTCGGCCTCCTCCACCCCGAAGGCGACGCCCTCGAAGTCGTCGTCGGCGACCCCGAAGGCGACGGCCTCCAAGGCGGCCGCGGCGGCACCGAAGGCCTCCGCTTCCGCGAAGAGCTGACGGACCGGCAACACGTGCGCCGCACACATGTGCCACCCTGTTGCGCGCAAGAACACGCAAGGGGAGGGGAGTACGGGTGTCCGCGCCAATACAGCTGACCCGGACGCACCGCGTTCTCATCGGCGTGGTCGTGACCGGCGCCGTGATCATCGCCGGAATCGGCTTCGCCGGTTCGTACGCGGCCGTCCGGGAACTGGCCCTCGAGAAGGGCTTCGGCAACTTCTCGTATGTGTTCCCGATCGGTATCGACGCGGGTATCTGCGTCCTGCTGGCCCTGGATCTGCTGCTGACCTGGATCCGCATCCCCTTCCCGCTGCTGCGGCAGACGGCGTGGCTGCTGACGGCGGCGACGATCGCCTTCAACGGCGCGGCGGCCTGGCCGGACCCGCTGGGCACGGGGATGCACGCGGTGATCCCGATCCTGTTCGTGGTCTCCGTCGAGGCGGCCCGGCACGCGATCGGCCGGATCGCGGACATCACGGCGGACAAGCACATGGAGGGCGTGCGCCTCACGCGCTGGCTGCTCTCGCCGCTGCCCACCTTCCTGCTCTGGCGCCGAATGAAGCTGTGGGAGCTGCGCTCCTACGAACAGGTGATCAAGCTGGAGCAGGAACGTCTCGTCTACCAGGCGAGGCTGCGTTCCCGCTTCGGCCGCGCCTGGCGCCGCAAGGCCCCGGTGGAGTCGCTGATGCCGCTGCGGCTGGCCCGTTACGGCGTCCCGCTGGCGGAGACCGCCCCGGCGGGTCTGGCGGCGGCGGGCATCGAGCCGGCCGTGCTCCCTCCGGCGCCGGTCCCGGCGGCCGCGCCCCAGCAGGAGCTGACGGCGGCCGCACCGGTCGACGCGGGCGTCCGTGCCGTCGAGGCCGCTCCCGCGCCCCGGCAGGCCCAGCAGACACCGCAGGGCCGACAGGTCGGCTACGCGCCCGTCCCCGCGCCCACGGAGGAGGAGCAGAGCCCGTGGTTCCAGGCGCCGCACGAGGTGGCGTACCAGGGGGGCTACGACCCCACGTACGACCCCTCGGAGCAGTACGCCCAGTGGTACGAGGAGCAGCAGCAGGCCGAGCAGTACCAGGACCAGTACCAGGAGGAGCCTCCGGCGCAGGAGCCCTCTCCCGAGGAGACCGGTTCGTTCCCCATCCCGGTGGGTCCGGGCCGCAGCCGCGAGCTCGGTGAGGGCGGCGGTACCCCGGTGGTCGAGCCGGACGAGGAGTCGTACTACCAGATCTTCAAGCAGTCGTCGATGAGCGGCAGCGGCTACCCGACGCCGAGCCAGTTCAGCTACGACGTGGAGGCGACGTACGGCACGCCCATCCCGGATTCCGAGGCCAAGCGCATGGTCATGCGCTTCCAGAACCGCCACGCGGCGGAACTGGAGGAGGACCACATCGCCTGATGCGCAGGTGTACGACGGAGGGGGCGCCCGGTGCTGACACCGGGCGCCCCCTCCGTCGTGGAAGTGCCGCCTACTCCCCGAGCAGGGCCCGCACCCGCTCCTGGCCCACGGCCAGCAGCAGGGTGGGCAGCCTCGGGCCGGTGTCACGCCCCACCAGCAGGTGGTAGAGCAGGGCGAAGAACGTCCGCTGGGCGGTCTTGATCTCCGGCGGGAGTTCCTTGGGGGTGGCGTCGGCGGAGAACCCGGCCTGGATCTTGGGAACGCCGTAGACGAGGTGGGTGAGCCCGTCCAGCGACCAGTGGCCGGCGAGCCCGTCGAGCAGGAGCCGCAGGGACTGCTGGGAGGCCTCGTCGAGGGACTTCAGCAGCTCGGCGTCGGCTTCGGCGCGCACGATGGTGCGCTGGTCGGCGGGGACATGGGTGTTGATCCAGGCCTCGGCCTTGTCGTACCGGGGCCGGGCCTCGTCGAGCGAGCCGAGCGGGTTCTCCGGGTCGAGGTCGGAGAGGATCCGCAGGGCCTGGTCCCGGTGTCCGGCGGTGATGTCGGCGACGGAGGCCAGCGTGCGGTACGGCAGCGGCCGGACGGTGCGCGGCAGCTCACCGGCGGCCGTGCCCACCGCGCGGGAGTGCGCGGCGATGTCGGCCGGGAGCGCCGAACCCTCGGCGACCTTGGCGTCCAGCTTGTCCCACTCGTCGTAGAGCCGCTGGATCTCCTGGTCGAAGGCGATCTTGAAGGACTGGTTGGGACGGCGGCGGGCGTAGAGCCAGCGCAGCAGCTGCGGCTCCATGATCTTCAGCGCGTCGGCGGCGGTGGGGACACCGCCCTTCGAGGACGACATCTTCGCCATGCCGCTGATGCCGACGAAGGCGTACATGGGCCCGATGGGCTGCTCGCCTCCGAAGATGCCGACGATCTGGCCGCCGACCTGGAAGCTGGACCCGGGGGACGAGTGGTCGACGCCGCTCGGCTCGAACACGACGCCCTCGTACGCCCAGCGCATCGGCCAGTCGACCTTCCAGACCAGCTTGCCGCGGTTGAACTCGTTCAGCCGGACGGTCTCGGCGAATCCGCAGGCGGCGCAGGTGTAGGACAGCTCGGTGGTGTCGTCGACGTACGAGGTGACCGTGGTGAGGTCCTTCTCGCAGTTGCCGCAGTAGGGCTTGTACGGGAAGTAGCCGGCCGAGCCGGAAGAGCCGTCGTCCTCGTTCGCCGCGCCCGATCCCTCCGCCGCCTCGAGCTCGGCCTCGTCGAGCGGCTTCTGCTGCTTCTTCGCCGGGGCCTTCTTGGTGCGGTACTGGTCGAGGATCGCGTCGATGTCCCCGCGGTGCTTGATCGCGTGCAGGATCTGCTCGCGGTAGACACCGGAGGTGTACTGCGCCGTCTGGCTGATGCCGTCGAACTCCACGCCGAGCTCGGCCAGCGACTCGACCATCGCGGCCTTGAAGTGCTCGGCCCAGTTCGGGTGGGTCGAGCCCTGCGGCGCCGGGACGGAGGTCAGCGGCTTGCCGATGTGCTCGGCCCAGGAGTCGTCGATCCCGTCGATGCCCTGCGGCACCTTGCGGTAGCGGTCGTAGTCGTCCCAGGAGATCAGGTGGCGGACCTGGTGTCCGCGACGGCGGAGCTCGTCGGCGACCAGGTGCGGGGTCATGACCTCGCGGAGGTTGCCCAGGTGGATGGGTCCGGAGGGGGAGAGTCCGGACGCGACGACCACAGGTTTGCCGGGGGCCCGACGCTCCGACTCCTCGATGACCTCATCCGCGAAACGGGAGACCCAGTCGGTGGTCTCGGTGCTCAGAGCCACGATCGGCACGTCCTCTTGTTCTGAAGGCTTCCGGGTTTGAAGTGCGTTCCATTGTCCCAGACGGCCCCGCGCCCGGGAAAACGGCTTTACCCCCCGTGGGATACTGACTGCGTCTATCCATCCCCACGAGGAGAACGGCACCCACTCCTATGGCCCCGGTCACGTCCCTCAGTCACTCCGTCGAACAGCACCTCTCGTCCGCTCTCTCGGCCACCCTGCCGGAGGCCGCCGGCGCGGACCCGCTGCTGCGACGAAGCGACCGGGCCGACTTCCAGGCCAACGGCATCCTGGCGCTGGCCAAGAAGGCGAAGGCGAACCCGCGGGAGCTGGCGACGCAGGTCGTGTCGCACGTCGTCACGGGTGACCTGATCGGGGAGATCGAGGTCTCGGGCCCCGGCTTCCTGAACGTGACGATCACCGACGGCGCGATCACCCGGAACCTCGCCGCCCGGTACGCGGACGCGGACCGCCTCGGTGTGCCGCACTCCGCCGCGCCGGGCACGACGGTCATCGACTACGCCCAGCCGAACGTGGCGAAGGAGATGCACGTCGGTCATCTGCGGTCGGCGGTCATCGGCGACGCGACGGTGCAGATCCTGGAGTTCACCGGCGAGAGCGTGGTCCGCCGGCACCACATCGGCGACTGGGGAACCCAGTTCGGCATGCTCATCCAGTATCTGGACGAGCACCCGCACGAGCTGGACCACAAGGATTCCCAGGTGAGCGGCGAGGAGGCGATGTCGAACCTCGACCGCCTCTACAAGGCCGCGCGCAGGCTGTTCGACGCGGACGAGGAGTTCAAGACCCGGGCCCGGCGCCGGGTGGTGGACCTCCAGGCGGGCGACCCGCACACGCTCGCGACCTGGCAGAAGTTCGTCGACGAGTCGAAGATCTACTTCTTCTCGGTCTTCGAGAAGCTGGACATGGAGATCCGGGACGAGGACATCGTCGGCGAGTCGGGTTACAACGACATGCTGGCGGAGACCTGCCGGCTCCTGGAGGAGTCCGGGGTCGCGGTCCGCTCCGAGGGCGCCCTGTGTGTCTTCTTCGACGACGTCAAGGGCCCGGACGGCAACCCGGTCCCGCTGATCGTCCAGAAGTCGGACGGCGGCTACGGCTACGCGGCGACCGACCTGTCGGCGATCCGCGACCGTGTCTTCAACCTCAAGGCGAGCACGCTGCTGTACGTGGTGGACGCCCGTCAGTCGCTGCACTTCAAGATGGTCTTCGAGACGGCGCGCAGGGCGGGCTGGCTGAACGAGGACGTCAAGGCGCACCAGTTGGCGTTCGGCACGGTCCTCGGCAAGGACGGCAAGCCGTTCAAGACCCGTGAGGGCGAGACGGTCAAGCTGGTCGACCTCCTCGACGAGGCCGTCGAGCGGGCCACCACCGTGGTCCGGGAGAAGGCCGTGAAGGTCGGCCTGTCCGAGCCGGAGATCGTGGAGAACGGCCGGTACGTGGGTGTCGGCGCGGTGAAGTACGCCGACCTGTCGACGTCCGCCGTGCGGGACTACAAGTTCGACCTGGACCAGATGGTCTCGCTGAACGGCGACACGTCCGTCTACCTCCAGTACGCGTACGCCCGTATCCAGTCGATCCTGCGCAAGGCCGGCGAGGCCCGCCCGGTCGCTCATCCGGAGCTGGAACTGGCCCCGGCGGAGCGGGCGTTGGGCCTGCACCTGGACCAGTTCGGCGAGACGGTGCACGAGGTCGCGGCGGCGTACGAGCCGCACAAGCTGGCGGCGTACCTGTACCAGCTGGCCTCGCACCTGACGACGTTCTACGACCAGTGCCATGTGCTGTCCCCCGACAACTCGCCGGAGGTCGTCGAGAACCGCCTGTTCCTGGTGGACCTCACGGCCCGCACCCTCCACCTGGGCATGGCCCTGCTGGGCATCAGGACGCCGGACAAGCTCTGACCGACCGGCGACACCCAGGGCGCTCGACCTACCGCGGCCCGTCCTCCTTCCGGCTTCCGGCCGTCGGGGAGGGCGGGCCGCGGTCATGGCCGGGTCCCTCAGGCGGCGAACCGCTTGAACGCCGCGCGGGTGCCCGACCCGGCGATGCCGTCGATCTTGCCGGTGTAGCCGTAGTCGTCCTTGAGGAGCCGCTGGAGCGCCATGATCGTGTTGGGGCCGGGGTCGCCGTCGATGGCGTCGGTGTAGCCCCAGTACTTCTTGAAGCAGCGCTGGAACGCCTTCCAACTCTCGGTGCCCAGCTGCCCGTCGATCTTGCCGGTGTAGTCCCAGTCGCCCGCCAGGAACGTCTGGACGTTCTTGGCCTCGGCGGTGGTCAGGCCGAAGTTCTCCGTCGACAGCGTGGCGGCGGGTGCGCTCACCACCTGCGTGGCCGGCGCGGAGGCCGCGAAGCTGGTGCCCGCGGTCGCCAGGGATCCGGCGGCGAGACCGGCGACGGCGGTGAGTCCGACGAGGGTCCTGGCCAAGACGTTCGGTCGCATGCGTTCCTCTTTCGGTTCGTGGGTCGACACCGGGCCCGGTCGACGAGCCGGTGACGACACGAGAGTGCGGGGCGGGCGCCGAGGGCCGCCACGGCTGCCGCCGAGGTGACGGCCACCTGGGACGACACCGGCTCCGACCTGCGAGGACACCGGCCGCCTGGACGGTCCCGCGGGACGGCTGTGGCGGGTGTTGAGATGCTCATGCAGAATGCGAGCGAGCGGGGGGCCGCTGACCACGGTCCATGACCGCAAGTGGGGGGAAGATGTCGCGCTGGAAGGCGCTGTCCACCGAACTGGATCCACGCGTACGGCAGTTGCTGACGCAGTTGCGCCGGCTGAAGGACCGCAGCGGGCTGAGCATGCGTCAGCTGGCCGCGAAGACGGAGTACAGCGAGAAGTCGTGGGAGCGGTATCTGGGCGGCCGGTCGCTGCCGCCCCGGGAGGCCGTCGAGGCGCTGGCCCGGATCGGGGGCGTCGACCCGGTCCGCCTGCTCGCGCTGCACGAGGTCGCCACCGACACATGGGGCGGCAGGCACCTCGACGCCGCCGCGCCGCGGAAGCCCGCACCGGAACCTGCGCCTGCGCCTGCGCCTGCGCCTGCGCCTGCGCCCACGGTGGGGCCGGGTGCCCGTCCGGAAACGGAACCGGAAACAGAAACAGAAACAGAACCGGAAACGGAGAGGGTGACGGCCGCCGGGCGGTCACTGCGCGTCGCGCTGGTGGCGGGGGCCGTGGCGCTGGTGCTGGCCCTGTCCTCGGCGGCGCTCCTGGTCATGCGGCTCGACGGCGACGACAGCGAACCGGCGGCCGCTCCCCCCGCCGTGTCCACCGCTCCGGCGCCGTCGTCGACGCCCGCGTACACCTGCCGGGTCGAGCGGACCGACGGCCTCTGGTACGCGGGCATCAGCCGCACCCGGGACACCGAGCTCGGCTACGGCGCGGTCGGGCCCGAGGTGGCCGAGGCGCAGTGTCTGCTGCGGCGGGCCGGGATCTCGCCCGGCGGCATCGACGGGATGTTCGGCCCGCTGACCCAACGCGCGGTGAAGGCCTTCCAGACGCGGGCCGGGCTGGCCGTGGACGGCACGGTCGGGCCCGACACCTGGAAGGCCCTGCGCGGATGACCCGTGCCGCCTCGTCGCCGGAGGGTGTCCGACTGGCCTCCACGCTCCGGGAGTTGAGGGACCGGACCGGCCTGAGCCTGGCGGGCCTCGCGGAGAGGACCACGTTCAGCAAGTCGTCCTGGGAGCGCTATCTCAACGGCAGGACCCTGCCTCCGCGCACCGCGGTGGAGGAGTTGTGCCGTCTCGCGAACGAACCGGTCGGTCGGTGTCTCACCCTGTGGGAGATCGCGGAGTCCGAGTGGGGCGGCCGCGCCAAGGAGGCGGAGCCGCCCCGGCCGACGCGCCCAACGGCGGCTCCGCCGTCTCCCGCCCCTCCGGCCGCCACCGCCACCGCCACCGCAGCCACCACGGCGGACGGGGCCACATCGGTCGGGGCCACATCGGTCGGGGCCGCACCGGTCGGCCACCGGGGAGCGGCGACCGCAGCGGTCCTCGCGTCGGCGTCCGCCGCGGTGTTCGGAGCCATCGCGTTGACCCTCTTCCTCCTCCCGGGCCGGCACGGCGCACCGCTCCCGGCCGCGCACCCGCCCGCGTCCCCGTCCTCGTCCCCGTCCGTCACCGGCCCCCGCTGCCGGGGAACCGCCTGCGAGGGCGGGAGCCCGATGGACATGCGGTGCGCCGCCGCGCCGGAGACCCTCGCCGAGCACGTCACCGCCACCGGGGCGTCGGTGCAGTTGCGGTACAGCAGGGAGTGCGGGACGAGTTGGACCCGGATGTGGGGCGCGCGGATCGGCGACCGGATCGAGTCCGGAGCCGTGGGCGGCTTCCGCACCTACCGAGCCGAGGTCAAGGACCGCGCCGAGGCGGACACCTATGTGCACACCGCCATGACGGCCACCCGCCCCGGGACGCTCGTCCGGACCTGTTTCCTGCCGGCGGCGGACGGCGGGACGGAGTGCTTCGAGGCCCGGGTGGACCGGTCCCCGGAACCGACTCCCCGCATCCGCACGTCCCACCCCTCGACGAACTGAGAACACCAGTGCGAGGAGCGACAGTTGGGCGGCGCGGACGACCCGTCGATCGGCGACGCCCTGATCGGCTTCCTGCTGATCGGGGGCGCGGGTGTGGTCATCCCGGCCCTCGTCGTCCTCCCGCTCGTCGGCCTGGGCATCTGGCTGACGCACGTCTGGCGCCGCCGGCGCGCGAGACACTCCGCCTGACGGCCGTCGCGGACCGGACGGGGCACACCGGCCCGGGCCGGTGTCAGTGCCTGCCCCTACAGTCACCGGCATGGCGACTCTTCCCAATCCGCTCCCCAAGCTGGCCTCCGATCCCAGCGGCCGCTCCCTCGGCCTCCAGCTCCCGCCCGGCCGGCTGATCGACACGACGGACGAGGGGGTCTGGCACGAGCCGTTGCTGTGGCACGCGGAGCAGTCCGCCTCCTCCGGCAACTGGACGGCCCTCGGCCGGACGGCGGGACGGGCCGGGCTGCTTCCGGTCCTGGTCGACCTCGGCGGCTCCCAAGGCGGCCCGTCGGAATGGGAGTTGATGCCCGCCGAGGTGTCCTACCCCGGGGACCACGACGCGGAGGAGGTCCTCGCGCAGTACTGGCAGGAGTGCGCGGCGGACGGCGAGGAGTGGCCCGGTCTCGCCGCGCCCGGCACCCTGACGGCGGATCCCGACGCACGCGCCGCGCGGATCGCCGACACCCTTGCGGAGCAGGGGCCCACCTGGTTCAGGTCGCCGCATGTCGCCCTGGTCCCCGCCCGCCGCAGCGCGGACGTCCCGGCGGCCGTCGGCTGGTCGGGCCCGGCCAATCACGAGAACGACACCGCGCGTCTGTGCGCCGTCCTGCGTTCCTGGGAGGACCGCTTCGGCATACGGGTCGTCGGCCTCGGCTTCGACGTCCTGGCCGTATCCGTCGCGGCCCCGCCCGGCACCCTCGCGGAGGCGGAGCCGATCGCCGCCGAGCACTTCGCGTTCTGCCCGGACAACGTCCTCCAGGGCCCGGGCACCCTGGAGGCCTACGCCCGGCAGCTCGTCGGCGAGCCCACCTGGACCTTCTGGTGGGACTGATCCGCGCTACCCGGTGAGCCCCCGCCCCAGCCTGCGCAGCCCCTCCCCGATCTCGTCCGGGGTCTGCGTCACGAAGCACAGGCGCAGGGTCGACCGGTCGGGTTCACCGGCGTAGAAGGGGGCGCCGGGGACGTACGCCACGTCCTGGGCGACGACCCGCGGGAGGAGGGCCGTGGTGTCGTACGACTCGGGGAGGCGGGCCCAGAGGAACATCCCACCCTCGGGACGGGCCCACACCGACCCTGCCGGGAGGGCGTCCGCGAGGCCCGCGAGCATGGCGTCCCGGCGCTCCCGGTACACGGCGGCGACCCTGGCCACATGCGCGTCCAGGTCGAAGGCGGTCAGGTACCGTGCCGCGGCGAGCTGGTTGACGGTCGGGGTGTGCAGGTCGGCGGCCTGCTTGGCGACGACGCAGGCCCGGCGCAGTTCGGCCGGCGCGCGAAGCCACCCCAGCCGGATGCCGGGTGCCATGACCTTGGAGAACGAGCCGAGCAGGACCGTACGGTCGCGGGCGTCGGGGTGGGCGGCGATCCAGGGGACGCGCTCACCGTCGTAGCGGAGTTCGCCGTAGGGGTCGTCCTCGACGATCCACAGACCGTGCCGGGCGGCGACGGCGGCGACCGCGGCACGGCGCTCGGCGGGGAGGGTGCGGCCGGTGGGGTTCTGGAAGGTGGGGACGGTGTAGAGGAGCTTCGGCCGTTCGCGGACCACCAGGTCGGCGAGCGCCTCGGGGTCCAGGCCGTCCTCGTCCCCGGGCACGGCGACGATCCTGGCTCCGGCCAGCCCGAAGACCTGAAGGGCGGCCAGGTAGCAGGGCGCCTCGACGAGCACCGTGTCGCCGGGGTCGAGGAGAGCGGTCGCCAGCAGGGACAGGGCCTGCTGGGAACCCGTGGTGACGAGGAGGTCGTCGGCGGTCGTGGGCAGACCACGGGCCGTCGTCCGCGCCGCGAGCCCCTCACGCAGGCTCGGCTCGCCCTCGGTCGTGGCGTACTGGAGGGCCTGGGCCGGGGCCTCCTCCAGCGCGTACCGGAACGCGGCGGCCACGCCCTCGCGGTCGAACAGCTCCGGCGCGGGCAGCCCGCCCGCGAAGTTGATCACCTCGGGGCGGCCGGTGACGGCGAGGATGTCCCGCACGGGCGAGCCGCCGACCGACCGGACCCTGGCGGCCAGTGGAGGCACGGAGGCCGGAACGGAAGCGGGGCCGGGGACGAAGGCGGGGGCGGGCGCACTGGGCGACTCGGCTGCGACAGTCATGCCCGCACCCTAGGGAGATACATGCCGCCTACACACGGGTTTCTGCCATGTGGACAGCGGCACGCGTTCACACCTTCGCGCCCGGCGCCCCGTACACGTCGATGACCTCGTCCGTCACGTCGTCGATCCCGGCCGACTCCGCGGACTCTGCAGACAGTGCGGACACTGCAGACGCCGCGGACACTGCAGACAAAGGGGACTCCCCCTGGGCGGTCGGGCGTCCCACATCCCGTCCCGGAGGGGCATTGTTTACGCAGGTCAGAGGCTGTGGGACCGGACCGGCGTCCCGACTTGCGCGGTGGATGTGGAAGGGCGGAGGCCGTACGACTCAGGCTTGCCCCATGCCCACACGCCCCACTCCCCCCACTCGCCGCCGTGTCCGTCTGCTCGCCGCCGCGCTGACCGCCGCCGCGGCGCTCACCCTCACCGCGTGCCACGACGGCGAGGGCCTGCGCGACGAGGGCCCGTCGGGCGCCGGCACCCTGACCACCGGTTCGAGCGCCTACGGCGTGGGAGAGGCTCCCGCCCGCTCCCACGCGGAGCCGCCGAGCGGGAACTCGTAGTCGGGGCGCCCGTTCTCGCCGCTCGTACGGAACGGCCTCCCCCTGTCGTCGATCGTCAGCTTGCCGTGCCGTGCGCCGCTGGACCAGGACAGCTCCAGGTACCAGCGCACGTCGTACGCGGAGGCGTCGGCGGTGACGTAGTAGACCTCCGGGTCCGACTCGCTCACCTTGAACGGGAAGTTCTTGTGCCCCGCCTCGGGCACCAGCGCCGGCCGCGCCGCGTCGAGGGCGACGGAGAAGGCGCGCGTCGGCACACCGCCACCGCAGCCGACGCCCGGGTAGCCCATGGCGTAGTCGTTCCAGGCGAGCGGCGCGGCCTTGCCGACGGTCCGTACCGTCAGGCTGTCCACGACGACGGTCTCCTCGCCGGTCCCCTGCACGGTGAGCTCCAGATACTGCTCCCCCGCCGACACGGCACCGTGCCGGGCCACCCACGCGGGCGCGTCCTGCTCGACGGGCGGCGGCTTGACCTGCTCCGGCCCCTGCTCGATCAGATAGTGCTGGCTACAGGGGCTCTCCCAGGCGTACGGGCGGGTGGTGACCGTCAGCGGGGCGCGGTCGCCGGCCCCCGCGCCCGGCGCCGGCGAGGAACCCGCGGTGGCGGAGCCCGACGGGGAGGCTGATCCCGCGGCGGAGGCCGAGGCCGACGGCGACGCGGACACGGACGGCGACGCGGACGGAGACGGCGAGGACGTGTTCCCCGTTCCCCGGCCCTGCACGGACGGTGTGGCCGCCGCACCGACGCTGTCCCCGTCGCCGGACCCGCCGGACGGCAGGGTCAGGGCGAGCGCCAGGGCGACCGAGCCGAGGGCGGCCACGGCACCGACCCCGGCGAGGGCCAAGGAACGGCGGGTGGGACGGGTCCGCTGGTCCCCCACGACCTCGACCACCGCTTCCCCGGCCCCGACGTCCCCGACGTCCACAACTCCGGCGTCCGCGACCGCCGCCCCCGCGAGGGCATCGCGGACGGCGACGTCCGCGGCCCCGCCTGCGACGGCGTCCGCGACGGCGTCCGCCTCGGCCGCACCCCCGCTCCCCTTCCTCCCGCGCACCGCGTCCGCCAGCACCCACCGCCGGTGCAGCTCGACGAGCTCCTGGGGTGACGCCTTGCAGAGCCGCGCCAGCCGCTCCACGGGCGCGTAGTCGGTGGGGACGGCGTCCCCGTTGCAGTAGCGGTGCAGCGTCGACGTACTCATGTGGAGCCGTTTCGCGAGCATCCCGTAGCTCAGCCCGGACCGCTCCTTCAACTCTCGCAGCAGCTCGGCGAACTCGGTCGCAGACACCGTTCCTCCACTCCCCATGTCCCATCCCGGCGTTCCAGGGATGGTCCGTTTCCCCAGGTCAGACCCATTGCGGGCATTCCAGCGTCCCTGATCGTCCGCCGACCGTGGCGGCCGGGACGGATCCCCGCACAAGCTTTGGTCATCCAAGCACGCCGCTTCAACCCGGCATTCCGGAAGAGGACTTCACGATGCGTATCCGCCGCACCAGCCACCTGCTCGCCCTCACCGCCCTGGCCGCCCTCGCGCTCACGGCATGCGAGGACGGGACGGGCGTAAAGGACGAGGGCGCCTCGCACCCGGCGTCGTCGACGGCCACGGCGGCACAGCCCACGCCCGGCACGGACAAGGGCACCGGCACCGGCACCGGCACGGCCCCGACGAAGGACACGACGGGCTCGGCCGACTCGTCCGGCAAGTCGGGCGGCACGACGGGCGGCAAGTCGGGCGGCACCACCGGCACCGGCACGGGGGCCGGAACGGGCGGCGATACGGGCGACAAGGCCGCCGACACCGCCTCCGACAGCCGCGTCCTGTGCAACGGATCGAACACCAGGGTCACCGCCCAGACGGTCGCCCGCCCGCTCAACCACATGCTGCTCACGGTGACCAACACCGGCAGCAGGACCTGCGACCTGACCTACAACCCGGTCCTGCGCTTCGACGAGATGCAGTGGGTGCCGCAGGCCGCCAAGGAGACGCAGCCGCAGGCGGTGACGACCCTCGCGCCCGGCGAGTCGGGCTACGCGGGCGTGCTGCTGTCCGCCGCCGACGGCAGCGGCGAAGGCGGCCAGACGGCCAAGAAGCTGACGGTCGCCTTCCAGGGCTACACCCCGAACAGCGACGGCGGCGCCTCCGCGACGCCGCCCCTGCCCGCCAAGGGCGTCTACTACGACAGCTCCCTGGCGGTGACGTACTGGCAGCAGGACATGGACGACGCGCTGTCCTGGTGAGAACGGGCGGACTACCTCAGCTTCTGGGCCACTTCGGTGGCCCAGTAGGTGAGGATGTTCCGCGCTCCGGCCCGCTTGATGCCGGTCAGCGTCTCGAGGATCGCCTGGTCGCGGTCGATCCAGCCCTTCTCGGCGGCGGCCTCGACCATCGAGTACTCGCCGGAGATCTGGTAGGCGACGACCGGCACGTCCACGGCGTCGGCGACCCGGGCCAGGACGTCGAGGTAGGGGCCGGCCGGCTTCACCATGACCATGTCGGCGCCCTCCTCCAGGTCCAGCGCCAGCTCGCGCAGCGACTCACGGAGGTTCGCCGGGTCCTGCTGGTACGTCTTCCGGTCGCCCTTCAGCGACGAGCCCACGGCCTCCCGGAAGGGCCCGAAGAAGGCGGAGGAGTACTTGACGGTGTACGCGAGGATCGAGACGTCCTCGCGGCCGATCTGGTCGAGGGCATCGCGGATGACCCCGATCTGCCCGTCCATCATCCCGCTGGGCCCCACGACATGGGCACCCGCGTCGGCCTGGACCTGCGCCATCTCGGCGTACCGCTCCAGGGTGGCGTCGTTGTCGACCCGCCCCTGCTCGTCCAGCACCCCGCAGTGCCCGTGATCGGTCGTCTCGTCCAGGCACACGTCGGACATGACGAGCAGGTCGTCCCCGACCTCGGCCCGCACGTCCCGGATGGCGACCTGAAGGATCCCGTCCGGGTCGGTCCCGGGCGTGCCGAGCGCGTCCTTCTTGGACTCCTCCGGCACGCCGAAGAGCATGATCCCGGAGACCCCGGCCTGTACGGCCTCCAGCGCGGCCTTCTTCAGGCTGTCGCGCGTGTGCTGCACGACACCGGGCATGGCCTGGATCGGCACCGGCTCGCTCACACCCTCCCGCACGAACGCGGGCAGGATGAAGTCGGCCGGATGCAGCCGGGTCTCCGCGACCATGCGCCGCATGACGGGGGTGGTACGCAGCCGCCGGGGACGCGTACCGGGAAAGGATCCGTACTTCGTCATGCGCCCTACGCTACGCCCGGCCCGGGGGCACCTTTGCCGACGCCCCGTCGGCCCGAGGGAGGGCCACCGCCCCGCCCGTGTGCACCGTGCACGCCCCGGGTCCATCCTGGAATGAAGGACCCGGACGGCCACTCCTGCGCTCGAGGAGGCCGCGATGACCGCCACGCACCACCCCACCCCGGACCTCTTCGCCCTCTCCGACGTGCACGGCCCGGTGCTGCGTCCCGGGGACGAGGGCTACGACGCCGAGGTGGCAGCCTTCAACCTGGCGGCCCGGCACGCCCCGGACGTCGTCGTGGGCGCGACCGGCGCCGACGACGTCGTGTCGGCGATGCGCTGGGCCGCGGCCACCGGCACGCCCGTCGCCGTCCAGGCCACCGGACACGGCGCGAACTTCCCCCTGGACGGCGGCCTGTTGATCAACACCGGCCGGATGACCGACGTGTCGATCGACGTCGGGGCGCGAACCGCGACCGTCGGCGCCGGCGTGAAGTGGCGGCTGCTGCTGGAGGCGTCGGTCCCGCACGGCTTGTCCGCGCTGCACGGCTCGGCCACCGACGCCGGGGTGGTCGGCTACACCCTGGGCGGCGGGCTGCCGCTGCTCGGCCGGGCCTACGGGTTCGCCTCCGACCTGGTCCGTTCCCTCCAGGTCGTCACCCCGGACGGCACCCTGCACGAGACGGACGCCGACCACGAGCCCGACCTGTTCTGGGCACTGCGCGGCGGCAAGGGGAACGTGGGCGTGGTGACGTCACTGGTCACCGGGCTGGTGCCGCTGAGCCACGTCGTCGGCGGTGGCATCTACTGCGCCGGCGAGCACGCCGAGCCGCTGCTGCGTGCCTACGCGGACTGGGCGCCCACCGTGCCGGCCGAGATGTGCACCGGCTTCACCCTGCTGCGGCTGCCCCCGCTGCCGATCATCCCCGAAGCGATGCGCGGCCGCTTCTTCGCCCGCGTCGCGGTCGCCTGGACCGGCGACCCGGCCGCGGCGGACTCCCTGCTGGCGCCGCTGCGCGCGGCCGCGCCGGTCGAGTTCGACACGGTGGCCGACCTGGACTGTCGCAAGGTCGACGAGATCTACCAGGACCCGCAGGACCCCATCCCCGCCCGCGAGTGCTGCGCGCTGCTGCGCGAGCTGACCCCGCAGGCCGTGGACACCCTGCTGGCACAGACCGGCCCGGACGCCGGCGAGGACTACCCGCTCCTCATGGTCGAGCTGCGCCACATGGGCGGCGCACTGGCCGAACCGGCCGCCGTCGAGGACGCGGTCTGCGCCCGCGACGCCGCGTACCTGCTGGAGTCGGTCGGCGTCCTGGCCGGCCCGGAGGCCGCCGCCGCGGTGGAGGCGGCCACGGCCGCCCTGTACACCGCGATGGCCCCGTACGGCACGGGCCGCACGATGGTCAACCTCCACGGCACCCCGGGCGACGACGCCGACCGCGCCCGCGCCTGGACCCCCGAGGTGCACGACCGTCTGCGCCGCACGAAGGCGACGTACGACCCGCACAACCTGCTGCGCCACGGGCACACGGTCGTGCCGGTCCCCTGACGCCCTCGGCCGTTACGTCGCCCGCCTCCGCCGCGCCCCCGGACGCCGCTCGCTCGGCCGGCTGACCGGGTCGCCGGCCTCCTGGGCCGCGGCCCGTCGGCGCAGTCCGAAGTCGGCCAGTGCCTCGGCCAGCTTCAGCGCGGACGGCTCGGGTGCCATGACGTCCACCCGAAGCCCGTGCTCCTCGGCCGTCTTGGCCGTGGCCGGGCCGATGCAGGCGATGACCGTCACGTTGTGCGGCTTGCCGGCGATGCCCACCAGGTTCCGCACGGTGGACGACGACGTGAAGAGCACGGCGTCGAACCCGCCGCCCTTGATGGCCTCCCGCGTCTCCGCCGGCGGCGGCGAGGCCCGCACCGTCCGGTAGGCGGTGACGTCGTCGACCTCCCAGCCCAGCTCGATGAGCCCGGCGACCAGGGTCTCGGTTGCGATGTCGGCGCGCGGCAGGAACACCCGGTCGATCGGGTCGAAGACCGGGTCGTAGGGCGGCCAGTCCTCGAGGAGCCCGGCGGCCGACTGCTCGCCGCTCGGTACGAGGTCGGGCTTCACACCGAACGCGACCAGCGCCTTCGCCGTCTGCTCGCCCACCGCCGCGACCTTGATGCCCGCGAAGGCACGCGCGTCGAGCCCGTACTCCTCGAACTTCTCGCGCACCGCCTTGACGGCGTTCACCGAGGTGAAGGCGATCCACTCGTAGCGGCCCGTCACCAGGCCCTTGACCGCCCGCTCCATCTGCTGGGGGGTGCGCGGCGGTTCGACGGCGATCGTCGGCACCTCGTGCGGCACGGCCCCGTACGACCGCAGCTGGTCGGAGAGCGACACCGCCTGCTCCTTCGTACGCGGCACGAGCACCTTCCAGCCGAACAGCGGCTTGGACTCGAACCACGACAACTGGTCGCGCTGGGCGGGGGCGGAACGCTCACCGACCACGACTATCACCGGCCGGCCGCCCTCGGGCGAGGGCAGCACCTTCGCCTGCTTCAGCGTCTGCGCGATCGTGCCCAGGGTCGCCGTCCACGTCCGCTGCCGCGTCGTCGTACCGGCCACCGTGACCGTCATCGGCGTATCGGGCTTGCGCCCCGCCGACACCAGCTCGCCGGCCGCCGAGGCCACCGCGTCGAGGGTCGTCGACACGACGACCGTGCCGTCGGAGGCCCCGACCTCGGTCCAGCAGCGGTCCGAAGCCGTGCGCGCGTCGACGAACCGGACGTCGGCGCCCTGCGCGTCCCGCAGCGGCACACCGGCGTAGGCGGGCACGCCGACGGCGGCCGCGACACCGGGTACGACCTCGAAGGGAACACCGGCCGCCGCGCACGCGAGCATTTCCGCCGCCGCGTACGTATCAAGTCCGGGGTCCCCGGTCACCGCACGCACGACCCGCCTGCCGCCCCGCGCGGCCTCCATGACAAGATGTGCGGCATCGCGCACAGCGGGTACCTCAGCGGTTGTTGACGTGCCGTCAACGATCGTCGGGAGGGGCGCGCCCGTGCCCGGAAGAGGGTCCGACGGACCCGCTTCCGCGTTCACGACGGCGACGCCCGGCCTCGCGTGCGTCCGTACGACGTCGAGCACCTCGTGCTCGGCGACGAGGACGTCCGCGTGCGCAAGCGCCTCCACGGCGCGCAGAGTCAGTAGTCCCGGATCCCCGGGTCCGGCACCCAGGAAGGTGACGTGCCCGTGTTCAGGACCAGCGGCTGGAAGGGCGGTGGGGCTCACAGTGCTCGCTCCCCCATCAGACCGGCCGCGCCCTGGGCGAGCATCTCGGCTGCGAGTTCGCGACCGAGCGCCATTGCCCCGTCGTGCGTCTCGGGCACGGGACCGGTGGTGGACAGCTGCACCATGCGCGTGCCGTCGGTGGTGCCGACGACGCCACGCAGGCGCATTTCGTTGACAATCTGCCCGTCGGCCAGAAGGTCGGCAAGCGCGCCCACAGGGGCGGAGCAGCCGGCCTCCAGGGCGGCGAGCAGGGACCGTTCGGCGGTCACGGCGATCCGGGTGAACGGGTCGTCGAGCTCACCGAGCGCGGCGATCAGTGACGCGTTGTCCGCGGCACACTCGATCGCCAGTGCTCCCTGGCCGGGAGCGGGCAGAACCGTGTCTATCGACAGGAAGTCGGTGACCTCGTCGATGCGGCCGATGCGGCTGAGGCCGGCCGCCGCCAGCACCACCGCGTCCAGCTCGCCGTCGTGCACGTACCCGATCCGCGTGTCGACGTTCCCGCGGATCGGGACGGTCTCGATGTCCAGCCCGTGGCTGCGCGCGTACGCGTTCAGCTGCGCCATCCGGCGCGGCGAACCCGTACCGATGCGCGCTCCGCGCCGCAGGTCGGTGAACTTCAGCGCGTCCCGGGCGACGATCACGTCGCGGGGGTCCTCGCGCACCGGTATGGCGGCCAGGACCAGGTCCTCGGGCTGCGTGGTCGGCAGGTCCTTCAGCGAGTGAACCGCGAAGTCGACCTCGCCCTTGGCCAGCGCGTCGCGCAGCGCGGTCACGAAGACTCCCGTGCCGCCGATCTGCGCGAGGTGCTCGCGGGAGACATCACCGTAGGTGGTGATCTCGACGAGTTCCACGGGCCGTCCGGTCACCTGGCTCACGGCGTCCGCGACCTGCCCGGACTGGGCCATGGCGAGTCTGCTTCGCCTCGTCCCCAGTCTCAGTGCCTTCGTACTCATGCCGCTCATGCCGGCCCTCGGCTCTCTGCGTTCTTCTCGGTGCTTTCCTCGGCCCGGGACACGGCGGCCACCGCCTCCGGGTCGAGGTCGAACAGGGTCCGCAGCGCGTCCGCGTACCCGGCGCCGCCGGGCTCGGCCGCGAGCTGCTTGACCCGTACGGTCGGTGCGTGCAGCAGCTTGTCGACGACCCGCTTCACGGTCTGGGTGATCTCGGCGCGGTGCTTGTCGTCCAGGCCGGGCAGCCGCCCGTCGAGCCGGGCGATCTCCGTGGCCACGACCTCGGCGGCCATGGTGCGCAGGGCGACCACGGTCGGCGTGATGTGCGCGGCCCGCTGTGCGGCGCCGAAGGCGGCGACCTCGTCGGCGACGATCCGCCGCACCTGGTCGACGTCGGCGGCCATCGGCGCGTCGGCCGAGGCCTCCGCCAGCGACTCGATGTCCACCAGCCGCACGCCGGCCAGCCGGTGGGCGGCCGGGTCGACGTCCCGCGGCATCGCGAGGTCGAGCAGGAAGAGCACCGGCTCCGGCCGGACGAGCGTGGCGACCGGCTCGGGTCCGCGGCGCTCGGGGATCCGGCCGAGGGTGGCGGCGGTCGCGGCGAGCGCGGTGATCAGCTCGGCGTCGGCCTCGGGGGTGCGGCGGGCGGTCGGCCTGCGGTCGACGGTCGCGTTGTCGACCCAGGCGGCGTGCTGCTCCAGCGTCGCCGCGTCCATGCCGGCGACGGCGGCCTCGCCCAGCACGGAGAACCCGGACTGCTGCACGGGGGCCTGCTGTACGGCGGCCAGGTCGAGGGGGCAGTTCTCGTCGGTGCCGACCGAGGTGGGCGGCAGCGGCCGTACGTCCGTCGCCGCGGACTCGTCGTCGAAGGCGGCGGGTGTCCCGGTGCGGCCCTCGACGGCCTCGGCGACCGCCTCCGCCGTCAGGACCAGGCCCGTCGCCCCGGTACAGGAGACGGCCACGTCGGCACGTGTCAGCTCGGCCGGCACCGACTCCATCGGTACCGCGCGGGCCGACACGTCCGTGTCGCCGCCCTGGGTCAGGCGCTGTCCGTACTGCTCTTCGAGCAGGTGGGCGAGCCGCTCGGCCCGGTCGGGCGTGCGGTTGGCGACGACGATCTCGGCGACCCCGGCGCGCGCGAGCGTGGCGGCGGCCAGCGAGGACATCGAACCGGCGCCGATGACCAGCGCCTTCTTGCCCCGCGCCCACGCGGTCACGTCCCCGCCCGCGGCCAGCTGTTCCAGGCCGAAGGTGACCAGGGACTGCCCGGCGCGGTCGATGCCGGTCTCGGAGTGGGCGCGCTTGCCGACCCGCAGGGCCTGCTGGAACAGGTCGTTCAGCAGCCGTCCGGCGGTGTGCAGCTCCTGCGCCCGGGCCAGGGCGTCCTTGATCTGTCCGAGGATCTGCCCCTCGCCGACGACCATGGAGTCCAGCCCGCAGGCCACCGAGAAGAAGTGGTGGACGGCGCGGTCCTCGTAGTGCACGTACAGGTAGGGGGTGAGCTCCTCGAGCCCGACCCCGCTGTGCTGGGCGAGCAGCGTGGACAGCTCGGCGACACCGGCGTGGAACTTGTCCACGTCGGCGTACAGCTCGATCCGGTTGCAGGTGGCGAGGACCGCGGCCTCGGCGGCCGGTTCGGCGGCGACCGTGTCCTGGAGCAGCTTGAACTGGGCGTCCGTGGACAGCGAGGCCCGCTCCAGCACGCTGACCGGAGCGCTGCGGTGACTCAGCCCGACGACGAGGAGACTCATGCCGGCATCACGGCGGGTACGTCCCCGTCGGGTCCCTGGTCGGTGGAGTCGGCGCGGCCGGCCGGGGCCGGTACGGCGTTCTCGTTCGCCGCGGCCTCCTCGCCGGCCTTGCGCTGCTCGTGGAAGGCGAGGATCTGGAGCTCGATGGAGAGGTCGACCTTGCGCACGTCGACGCCGTCCGGGACGGTCAGCACGGTCGGCGCGAAGTTCAGGATGGACGTGACGCCGGCGGCCACGAGCCGGTCGCAGACCGCCTGGGCGACGCCCGGCGGGGTGGTGATCACGCCGATGGAGACGCCGTTGTCGGAGATGATCTTCTCCAGGCCGTCGCTGTGCTGGACGGAGATCCCGGCGACCTGCTTCCCGGCCATCGCGGGGTCGGCGTCGATGAGCGCCGCGACCCGGAAGCCGCGCGAGGCGAAGCCGCCGTAGTTGGCGAGAGCCGCGCCGAGGTTACCGATACCGACGATCACGACGGGCCAGTCCTGGGTGAGCCCGAGCTCGCGGGAGATCTGGTAGACGAGGTACTCGACGTCGTAGCCGACCCCCCGGGTCCCGTAGGAACCCAGGTAGGAGAAGTCCTTGCGCAGCTTGGCGGAGTTGACCCCGGCCGCGGCCGCGAGCTCCTCAGAGGAGACCGTGGGTACCGAGCGCTCCGACAGTGCGGTCAGCGCGCGGAGGTACAGCGGAAGCCGGGCGACGGTGGCCTCGGGAATCCCTCGGCTACGGGTCGCCGGTCGGTGAGTTCGGCCAGTTGCCACGGTGCTCCTGCGGGTAGAGCGGGGCTGTAGGCGGTCACACGTACCCAGACCGCCCCGTCGACAGCAGGCTATGTCTTTGTGAACGCGTGCACAAAGATGGTGTCCGATTTGCCCGGCCAACGTGACCGGGGTCACGCGCAACATTCCAGGGGGCAAAACCGCCACTCTCCTCGTGAATCCCGCCCCCGAGACAAAACCGCCATCGATCCTAAGCGACGTTCGGTACGGCCTTGTACTGCTCGGTCAGTTCCTCACCCGGCCAGTTCTTTGCGCAGGCGACTCTCGTCCACCCGCCAGAAGGTGTGCTGCCTGCCGTCGACCAGCACCACCGGGATCTGCTCCCAGTACTGGTCGTACAGCTCCGGATCGTCGGCGATGTCCTTCTGCTCCCAGGACACACCGAGTTCCCCGCAGACCTTCTCGATCACGCGCTCGGCGTCGTCGCACAGATGACAACCGGACTTACGAATGAGGGTGACCGACCGCTCGCCCGTGGCGGCCTTACGTCGAAAGAGGGGAGTCATACCGCCATTCTCGCGCTTCTTTAACGGCGCGGTCGCGGAGAGTTCACACCCTTCGAACCTCTCGGCTCCGGAACCACCGAACAGACTGGCTATGCTCACGCCATGGCCGCTCTAGGATGGCTCACTCCCCGTAGGCGCTCCGCCACGGCGCGGAGCGTGTTGGCAGGCGAGGCCTCGGCGGAGGCAGCCCGCAAGTCCACCCAGGAAACCCTGGACTCCCAGGAGACCCTGGCGCCCCTGGACACCTCCGACCGGGAACCGCAGTTCCCGGTGCACGGCGACGCGCTGGCCGCCGCCTTCTTCGATCTCGACAACACCGTGATGCAGGGCGCCGCGCTCTTCCACTTCGGACGTGGCCTGTACAAACGCAAGTTCTTCGAGACCCGCGACCTGGCCCGCTTCGCCTGGCAGCAGGCATGGTTCCGGCTGGCCGGCGTCGAGGACCCCGAGCACATGCAGGAGGCCCGCGACTCGGCGCTCTCCATCGTGCAGGGCCACCGGGTCTCCGAGCTGATGTCGATCGGCGAGGAGATCTACGACGAGTACATGGCCGAGCGCATCTGGCCGGGCACCCGGGCCCTCGCCCAGGCGCACCTGGACGCGGGCCAGAAGGTGTGGCTGGTCACGGCGGCCCCGGTGGAGATCGCCCAGGTGATCGCCCGCCGTCTCGGCCTGACCGGCGCGCTGGGCACGGTCGCGGAGTCCGTCGAGGGCGTCTACACGGGCAAGCTGGTCGGCGAGCCGCTGCACGGTCCCGCGAAGGCGGAGGCGGTCCGTGCGCTGGCGGCGGCGGAGAACCTGGATCTCTCCCGCTGCGCCGCCTACAGCGACTCCCACAACGACATCCCGATGCTCTCCCTCGTCGGCCACCCCTACGCCATCAACCCCGACGCCAAGCTCCGCAAGCACGCGCGCAACCTCGACTGGCGGCTGCGCGACTACCGCACCGGCCGCAAGGCCGCGAAGGTCGGCATCCCGGCGGCGGCGGGCGTGGGCGCGGTGGCGGGCGGCACGGCGGCGGCGATCGCGCTGCACCGACGACGGCGATAACGCGGGCGACAACGAGGGCGATGACGACGACGGCCGCGCCGAGTGCGCGGCGGTCACGACCGAGCGGCCGGGGCGCAACAGCCCGGCCGCTCTTTCGCGTTACCGGACAACACCTCGCACCGGGCGCCGAACCCGGCCAATCCGACGGTCTTACCCCCGTAACCCCCCGTCCAGTCCTGTTGTCCGCGCACAGCCACAACACGCCCTGGACCGACCCGAAACTCGAACTATTTCGATCAATAATCGCTCACCCTATGCAACTTGATCGAGCGTCAATAGGCCACAGAAGCGACGTAATCGATGATTTGAGCAACTCGGTGTAGCAGGGCCTGCACGAAGCGTTATTCTCCTCAGACGCAATCCGGTACCCCTTCCGTCGCTACGACGGGTGAATGGTTCCGTACTGCACGTGATGCAAGCTCTGCCTCTGGGAGTCCCGTGTACCCACACGTCGGGGTTGACACCTCGGGCCTGGCTACGCTGCGCGCAACGGTCGCTACGGTCCATGACCTCTTGCGCGGCGTCGTCCCCACCGCGTACGCCGTCCCCGCCTTCGCCACCACCGCTCCGCTCGGCCCGTGCTACGCACTGGCCGACGGCAGCGCCGCGGTGGGCAGACGAGGACGCTCGGCCGGCGCGGCCACCGCCCGTCGGCCGGCCGCCGACAGTGACAGCGCCCGCATGATGGACCTCGTCGAACGCGCCCAGGCCGGCGAGGCCGATGCGTTCGGGCGCCTGTACGACCAGTACAGCGACACGGTCTACCGCTACATCTACTACCGGGTGGGCGGCAAGGCGACCGCCGAGGACCTGACCAGCGAGACGTTCCTGCGCGCCCTGCGCCGCATCGGGACGTTCACCTGGCAGGGCCGCGACTTCGGCGCCTGGCTCGTCACCATCGCCCGCAACCTCGTCGCCGACCACTTCAAGTCGAGCCGTTTCCGGCTCGAGGTGACGACCGGCGAGATGCTCGACGCCAACGAGGTCGAGCGCTCACCCGAGGACTCCGTCCTGGAGTCCCTCTCCAACGCGGCGCTTCTGGACGCCGTACGCCGACTCAATCCCCAGCAGCAGGAGTGCGTGACGCTCCGGTTCCTGCAGGGGCTCTCCGTCGCCGAGACCGCGCGCGTCATGGGCAAGAACGAGGGCGCCATCAAGACGCTCCAGTACCGGGCCGTCCGGACCCTCGCCCGCCTGCTGCCGGAAGACGCCCGCTGAACCCGTCCCCCGCCCACGACCGACGCCACACACTCCGTGACGCCAACTCACCTTCAGTGAAAGTCCGTTGTCTTCCCGATCCGATCATCCGCAGTCCGTAACCCAAGTGCCGCGCCAGTCGTTGTGCGGGATACAGGCTCCCTGTGGTCACGTCCTGGCCGACCCCGATCACTCGATCGTGTGGATCCGGTTCAGGGCGTGCAACCGTCAGGACCCCAGGGGAGTCGACCGTCATGACGAGAGGAGGTGCCGCCAGTGATCGCGAACGTATCGGCGCACCGGCGGGCGAGCGCCTTCGCCCAGGCCTTGGAGGAGCAGTCCGACTGCTCCGCCCAGGGCACGGCGGCCGAGCAGACCGAAGGATCACCGCCGGCGCCGGCCGCTGCGGACCAGACCGGGCAGGGCCGTCTTCTGGCCCTCGCCACGAGTCTCGCCGAGCTGCCCAAACCGGAGTTCGATCCCGAGGTCAAGGTCGTCCAGCGGGCCCAGTTGGTCGCCGCAATGGAGGCCATGCTGCAAGCGGGCACCGCGGGAGGCGAAACGGCGGACCCTTCGGTGCCGGAGCAACGCTCCCACCGGGCCAGGGGCACTCACCGGGCCAGTCCCCTGGGCAAGTTCCGACCGCGTTCCCGCCTCGCCAAGGGCCTCACCGCGGGCGGCCTCAGCGTCGGCGTCGCGGCGGGCGCCTTCGGTGGAGTCGCGGCCGCGAGTTCCGACGCCCTCCCGGGCGACGGGCTCTACGGGCTGAAGCGCGGCATCGAGGACTTCAAGCTCAACTATCTGGCCGACGGCGACGACGAGCGCGGTCGGACCTATCTCGACCAGGCTTCCACCCGGCTCAGCGAGGCCCGTCGGCTCATGGAGCGGGGCCGCAGCGGCGACCTCGACCACGAGTCCCTCGGCGAGATCCGACGCGCCCTGAACGGCATGCAGCACGACGCGTCGGAAGGCCACCGGCTCCTTCACGAGGCGTATGAACGCGACCCGAACTCCCTGGGCCCCATCCAGGCCCTCGACGCGTTCTCCCGCTCGCACCGCGAGGTCTGGGGCGCCCTGCGCGACCGCCTGCCGGTCCAGCTCGGCGACGTCAGTCAACAGGTCTCGTCGGTCTTCGAGGCCATAGACGAAGAGGTCGCCCCGCTCCAGTCCCTCCTCCCGCGGCCCCCGGCCCCGGGCGGCGGCGGCACCCGCGAGGGCACCGGCCCGGCGTCCACCGGCACCTCGGACACCGGCCGCCACGCGAGCACCCCGGGCACCGGCCACGCCCCGTCCGACGGGGCCGGCGCCGACACCGGAACCCCCAGCAAGTCGTCAACTTCCGGCACCACCGACGACGGCCTGCTCGGCGGCAACACCGGCGGCCTCCTGGACCCCCCGAAGGACGCCGGCACCACCGCCCCGACCCCCCTCGTCCCCAGCACCCAGCCGGACGTCACCCTTCCGCCCCTCCTCCCCGGCCTGCTCCCAGGCCTGGGCATCGACAGCGAGGACGCGGAGTAACCCGAACAACCCAGCCCGTACGCCTGTGGGGGCGCCCTCTCAAAAAGAGGAGCGCCCCCACAGCCGTACCCAAAACCCCCACCTAGAAGAACACCGACCGCCGCTGCACCAGCAGCTTGGCCCCACCCGTCTGCCGACCTCGCACCGCTACGCGGGCATCGCCCGGCTGCGCCGGGCCCATCCACACCGCCGACCTCGCACCGCTACGCGGGCATCGCCCGGCTGCGCCGGACTCCGTCCGGCGGCTCATCGCTCCGTCAGAAGAACACCGACCGCCGCTGCACCAGCAGCTTGTAGAGCGTGTGCTGGATCTGCTCGCGTACCTGGTCCGTCAGGTTGAACATGAGCATCGGGTCCTCCGCCGCCTCCGGCGGGTAGCCGTCCGTCGGGATGGGCTCGCCGAACTGGATCGTCCACTTCGTCGGGAGGGGGATGCCGCCCAGCGGTCCCAGCCACGGGAAGGTCGGTGTCAGCGGGAAGTACGGGAAACCGAGCACCCGTGCCAACGTCTTCGCGTTGCCGATCATCGGGTAGATCTCCTCGGCCCCGACGATCGAGCAGGGGACGATCGGAGCTCCCTGGCGCAGTGCCGTGGAGACGAAGCCGCCCCGGCCGAACCGCTGGAGCTTGTAGCGCTCGCTGAAGGGCTTCCCGATGCCCTTGAAGCCCTCCGGCATCACCCCGACCAGCTCGCCCTGGCCGAGCAGCCGTTCGGCGTCCTCCGCGCAGGCGAGGGTGTGCCCGAGCTTGCGGGCCAGCTCGTTGACGACCGGCAGCACGAAGACGAGGTCGGCGGCCAGCAGTCGCAGGTGCCGGCCCGCCGGGTGGTGGTCGTGGACGGCGACCTGCATCATCAGGCCGTCCAGCGGCAGCGTCCCGGAGTGGTTGGCGACGATCAGCGCGCCACCCTCCGCCGGGATGTTCTCGACACCCTTCACCTCGACCCGGAAGTACTTCTCGTACAGCGGCCGCAGCAAGGACATCAGGACCTGGTCGGTCAGCTCCTCGTCGTAGCCGAAGTCGTCGACCTCGTAGTCGCCCGTGAGGCGCCGGCGCAGGAAGGACAGCCCGCCGGCGATCCGCCGCTCCAGGCCGCCCGCGTCCTTGTCCAGCCGTTCCTCACCCGTCACAGGAACATCATCCTGCCCAGCCGTCCTGGTGGGCAGGGGCTGGACCTCACCGACCTCACCGGCCTCACCGATCCCCCGGACCGGCGCGGGCTCGCCGTTCCGGCGCCGGCTGACCGCACCCCGGCGCCGAGGCGGCCGCGCTACGGCGCTCCCCCGGGACCGGTCGTCGTCGAACGGAATGACCTTGGCATCCGCCATCGTTGATGCGCTCCTCAGTTGGCGCTCTGCGTCGGGAGGTTGACCGGGGGGTGGGCGCCACCCGGCAGGGACAGCGCGGCGATCCGGTCGACGGCCCCGGCAACGGCCTCGGGCGGCAGGAGTCCGGGTCCGTGACTGCGCGCGAAGTCCGCGAAGGTCTCCGCCGTGGTGTACCGCGGCGTGAACCCCAGCGTCTCGCGCATCTGGTCCGTGGACACGACCCGGCCGTGGGTGAGCAGCCGGATCTGCTCGGGCGAGAAGTCCGTCATGCCCAGCGTACGCACCAGCGACCCCGCCCAGGTGACGGCGGGCAGCAGCAGGGGCACGGTGGGCCGCCCGAGCCGCCGCGAACACTGCGACAGCAACAGCGCCCCGTCCCCGGCGATGTTGAACGTGCCGCTGTTGAGGGTGCCGCGCCGCGGCTCGTGCGAGGCGATCCGCAGCACCTCGATCACGTCGTCCTCGTGCACGAACTGGAGCCGGGGGTCGTAGCCGAGCACGGTGGGCAGCACCGGCAGCGAGAAGTACGCGGCGAGCGGCGTCTCGGCGGTCGGCCCCAGGATGTTGGCGAACCGCAGCACACAGACGGCGACATCGGGCCGCCGCCGGGCGAACCCGCGCACATACCCCTCGACCTCGACGGCGTCCTTCGCGAAGCCGCCGCTGGGCAGCGACTTGGGCGGGGTCGTCTCGGTGAACACGGCGGGATCACGCGGCGCGGACCCGTAGACGTTGGTGGAGGACTTGACCACCAGCCGCTTCACATTCGGCGATTTCTGACAGGCGCCGAGCAGCTGCATGGTCCCGATGACGTTGGTCTCCTTGACCGTCGTCCGGCTGCCCCTGCCCAGCGCGGTCGCCGTCACGTCCAGATGGACGACGGTGTCGGCACCGGTCTCGGCGAGCACTCGCGCGATGGTGGGCTGCCGGATGTCGGCCTCGATGAAGTCGGCGCCCCCGAGATGGTGCTCGGGCCGCACCGCGTCCACGGCGACCACCCGGTCGACCTGTGGATCACGCTGGATCCGTCGTACGAACCGGCCCCCCAGCTGACGGGCCACTCCGGTAACGAGCACGACCTTTCCCAAGATCAGCGCCTTCCTTCCGTCCTGGAACCGCCGGCCGCCCTGCCGAGTTCCCGTCTGCGGCCAACCTAGCGGGTCGATGTTGCGCTGTGATGACCGCCCGATACACGAAGTGACGAGATCTCTTCGGTCATACGACCAGATCAGCCATGGTGCACGTCCAGGCATACGCACGGCGTTCAGCCGACCGTACGCGCACCCGGATATGCGTGTGGCCCCCCACCGATAACACGGTGGGGGGCCACACCACGCCTACGCGGCTCGCGTCGCGCGAAGTAAGTGCTTGCGCTTACTTCTTGTTGCGACGCTGAACGCGCGTGCGCTTGAGCAGCTTGCGGTGCTTCTTCTTGGCCATCCGCTTGCGCCGCTTCTTGATAACAGAGCCCACGACTACCCTCGCTCACTTCTCATCACTCGGTGCTGGGCGCCATGGGCCCATACGACCTACGAGGGCCTAGCCTACCCGCCTGAGCGCTGAGGTCGTAATCGAGGGGCGGGAGGGGCCCGAGACGGCCCTGAGGCCGGGCCCCACCCCGGGCCTGCCCTGCCGGACAGGCCCTGGCCGTCAGGCGGTTTCCACCCCCACGTAGCTCTCGCGGAGGTACTCGTGCACCGCTTGCTCGGGGACACGGAAGGACCGCCCCACCCGGATCGCGGGCAGATGACCGCTGTGCACCAGTCGGTACACGGTCATCTTCGACACTCGCATCACCGAGGCGACTTCCGCCACGGTAAGGAACTGAACCTCGTTCAGAGGCCTCTCGCCAGCTGCACCCATGACACACCTGAACCTTCCGCACTCGACTCGACGGCCACCGGCTTCCCCTTCCGGTGACTCTTCGTCGCTGCGTGCTCACTCCCCAATGTAGGGGCGGGTGATGCGAGTGGGGAAGAGGTGCACCCATCAGCGGCCTACTGTGACAGACACGCTCGATTGAGTACGTAGCGGGTCAGCGGCCTGTAGTAAGCGGACCGCACGGCGTCATCAAGTGGAACGACGACGGAGACGACCCCCTCGGCCTCCCCCACGAACAACGCGGGGTCGTCGGTGTCCGCCAGCCCGATGGCCTCGAACCCCAGCTGACCTGCCCCGCAGACCCATCCGTGGTCCCCGATGACCAGCTCGGGCAGCGGCCCCCCGCCCTCGGCCGCCGCCGCCAGCGCGACCCGAACCGGGAGCGGCGAATGGCTGTGCGCACCGGTCGCACAACCGGCGCGTTCGACACCCGCCTCCCGGACGACCGCGACTCCCCGTACGTAGTCGAGGTTGTGCGTACGTAGACCGAACCGGGTCGTTATGTCGACACAGTGACCCTGCGCCGGGGTGAGAACATCACATCCCGCCGCCGACAAAGCGTCCGCAACGGCGGCGTAGAACCCCAGCAGCCGATGCGGATGCCCGGTGCCCAGCAGCACGGGGGCACCACGCTGGGCGACGAAGGCGAGCCGCTTCGCGAAAGCATCCAGCGCGGCCAGCGTGCGCTCAGGATCGATCACATCATGCCCGGAAACGCAGCCGGGATCGGCCGAAACTCCACACTTGTCGGCCATCAGCGCGATCAGATCCCGTTGCCCCCAACTCCACTCGGGATCAAGCCCGATCAGCACCCGGGGATCACGAGCGGCGAAGAGCCGATAGCTCCGCAGGCTCTCCTCCCGGGAGGTGGCCACCGCCCCGGCCAGCCGCGCGGCAAGCAGATGCGCCCGAAGCGCCCCGGCACTCAACACACAGGCGATGCTGCCGGACGAACCAACGCCCGGGGCGAAAACAGCCACAGCACCCCACAGTCGGCGTAACGGCCGCGCTGTCGAGCCCGTCCGGCGGTCGAGCCCGTCCGGCGATTGAGGACGAGGCCGTCCAGGCCGACACGGGGTCCAGGGGCAGAGCACCCGGCGGGGCCGAAGGGGCAGCGCCCTGGCAAGGATGGGAACGGGTGATGGGAACGGGTAGGGGCGGCGGGGGGCGAACCCCACATCACCCGACCCCCACACCCCCTACGGCAACAATCCCCGCAACGGAAACACCGCCCGCCGCGTGGCCAACACCGCCTGGTCCAACCGATCGGCCGGGTCGTACCCCGACTCCCACCCGGCCCACTCCACCGGCCACCGCCCGTCGGTCATCCGCACCGGCCCCAACTGCCGAGTCCGAGCGAAGACCTCCTGCCGCCACCCCTCCGGAATCACCGTCTCCGGCGCCACCGGCACCCCCGCCGCCACCCCCACCAGATGCGTCCACGACCGCGGCACCACATCCACCACCGCGTACCCGCCCCCACCGAGCGCGACCCACTTACCCCCGGCGTACTCGTGCGCCAACTCGTGACACGCCACCTGCACGGCCCGCTGCGCGTCGAGAGACACCGCGAGATGAGCCAACGGGTCCTCGAAGTGCGTATCGGCCCCGTGCTGGCTCACCAGCACATCCGGCCGGAAGTCGGCGATCAGCTCCGGCACCACCGAGTGGAACGCCCGCAGCCACCCCGCGTCCCCGGTCCCGGCCGGCAGCGCGACGTTCACCGCCGACCCCTCCGCCCGCTCCCCACCGGTCTCCTCCGGCCAGCCGGTCTGCGGGAACAAGGTACGAGGATGCTCGTGCAGGGAGATCGTCAGCACCCGCGGGTCGTCCCAGAACGCCGCCTGCACCCCGTCCCCGTGATGCACGTCCACGTCCACATACGCGACCCGCTCGGCCCCCAGCTCCAGCAACCGGGCGATCGCCAGCGAAGCGTCGTTGTAGATACAGAACCCCGACGCCCCGCCCGGCATCGCATGATGCAGCCCACCCGCGAAGTTCACCGCGTGCAGCGCCTCCCCCCGCCAGACGGCCTCCGCCGCCCCGACGGACAGCCCGGCGATGAGAGCGGACACCTCGTGCATCCCCGCGAAGGCCGGATCGTCCATCGTCCCCAGCCCGTACGACTGATCCGCCGACCCCGGCTCCACCGACGCCGCCTTGACGGCCTGGACGTAGTCCTCCCGGTGCACGAGCCGCAACGTGGACTCCCCGGCGGGCTTCGCCGCGACGACGTCGACCTCCCGGTCGAGCCCCAGGGCACCGACCAGCCTCCGGGTCAGATCCAGCCGAACCGGATCCATCGGATGCTCGGGCCCGAAGTCATAGCCCGTTACTGCCTCGTCCCACATCAGCTGTGCGCGGCCGCTCATGCCCGCCACCGTATCGGTCCGGTTGAGCGGCGAACGACCGGGCGTACACCAACGTCACCAGCACCAACACCATCGGCACCACCATCGCTCCCCGATAGGTCCAGGCGTCCCCCAGCGCCCCCACCAACGGTGAACCGATCAGGAACCCGACGTAATTGAAGATGTTGAGACGGGCGATCGCCGCGTCCGAAGCCCCCGGGAACAACCGCCCCGCCGCCGCGAACGTCTGCGGCACCAGCACACACAACCCCAGCCCCACGAGCGTGAACCCGAGCATCCCGACCCACGCCCCGGGCGCGACGGCCACCACCGCAAACCCCGCAGCCGCCACCAGAGCCCCCACCCGCACCACCGCCGCGGCCCCGAACCGCCGCACCCCGAAGTCCCCGATGGCCCGACCGAGCAGCGTGGTCACCATGTAGACGTTGTACGGAACGGTGGCCAGCTGCTCGCTGCTGCCCAGCACGTCCTGGAGATACTTCGCGCTCCAGTTGGAGACCGTCGAGTCCCCGATATAGGCGAAGGTCATCACCAGACACAGCGGCAGCAACACCTTGAAGACGACACCCGTACCGCCGTCTCCCGACCCGGCGTCCGCCGCCTTTCCGTCCTCCTCCCCGGCGCCCGCCGCGCCCCTGTCCACATACCAACGGCTCCCCACCAGAACGGCCGGCAACAGCACGGCCACCACCGGCAGATACGACACCCACAGCGCGAGATGCCAGTGCGCCCCCACCCACGCCAGCGAGGCCCCCACGATCCCGCCCAGGCTGTACACGGCGTGGAAACTGAGCATGATGCTGCGCCCGTACGTCCGCTGAAGACTCACCCCGAGCATGTTCATCGAGGCGTCCAGCGCCCCCACGGCGAGGCCGAAGACGGCCAGGGCGACACCCAGCTCGGCCATCCCCCGCCCCGCCCCGACCCCGAGCAGCGCCAGCAGCACCACCGGCTGGGACCACCGCAGCACCCGGCTGGGCGGTATCCGCTTCACCAACTGCTCGGTCGACACGCTTCCGACCCCGGCCAGGATGGGTACGGCGGCCAGGAAGACGGGCAGCAGCGCGTCCGAGACCTCGTACCTGTTCTGGATGGCCGGGATCCGGGTCACCAGCAGAGCGAAGGCCGCGCCCTGCGCGAAAAAGCTGAACGCCAAAGAGGCCCTACCGCGCCGCAGCACTTCTGTCATGGCGGCGAGCGTAGGGCCCCTGCGTACTCGTGGGTAGATCCAGCCAAAGATGAATTCTCCTCAGCTTTGCCGGACTTCACCGGGCGAGGACCACCTCGGGCACCTCGACCTCGGCCTCCACGGCCTCCCCGGCCCCCGTCTCGAAGGCGACCATCGCCGCCATCGGCCCGGCACCGAGCGCCCCGCCGACCACGAAACCGATCCCCATCGCCACCACCATGACCACCGAACCGAGCCACACCATGGTGTCCACCGGCAGCGTGTACGCCCCCACGACCCGCACGACGCACTCGACGAGCAGCACCACACCCCAGACGATCGAGAAGGCCCGCTCCCGCTTGCGGAAGTCCGCCGACGCGACCGAAGCGCCACTCTCCAGCCGGGCCCAGGCCGCCTCCCTGACCGCGTCGCCCTTCACCAGGAACGGCTTGACCGCGGCCGTCATCATCGGCCTCCCCAGCGCCACGGAGATCAGGATCCCGATCCCGATCGTGCTGCTCACCCCGCTGTCCTTCGCCAGCATCAGCCGCGGATCACCGGAGACCAGGCTCAGCACCAGCCCGACGATGTTGACGACGAGGATGAGCCCGGCGAGCCCGTTGACCGTCCGCCGGCTGACCGCGCTCCACAGGGTCCGCCCCGCGGGAACCAGGCTGCTCCAGGCGAGAGCGGCGAAGGTACTCATCCCGAACGCGCCCTTGAAGAGGTAGTACGACCCGAGCGGCACCGCCACGTCCACGAGGAGCGGGGCGAAGGCGTTCTGCTTCTTGTGCTGGTTCGTCGTCATGCCCATAGCTTCGCCGCCGGGAGGGGTCCCCCAGTAGAAACGATCGTCCGGAGCTACGCATGACAAATGTCAGCCCGACACCGGAACGTCCGTCAGATCAGCAGGTCAGGCAACTGCCCCAGATCGGAGAAGAGTTGAGTCGCGCCCGCGAGCTTGGCGGCCGGCGTCATCGCGGTGAACCCGTACACGTCCATCCCGGCCGCCACCGCCGCCCGCACCCCCAGCGGACTGTCCTCGACGACCACACACCGCTCCGGCGCCACCCCCATCCGCCGGGCCGCGTGCAGGAAGAGATCCGGCGCCGGCTTCCCCTTCCCCACATCCTGCGAGCTGAAGATCCGCGCGTCCTCGAACCACCGGTCCAGCCCGGTCTTCCGATGCCCCACCCGAATCCGCTCATGACTCCCGGACGACGCCACGCAGTACGGCACCCCGTCCGCGGCCAGCTTCGCGAGGACGTCCTCGGCGCCCGCCACCGGCTCCAGCTCCCGCTCGAAGGCCGCGAACACCCGGCGGTGAAACGTGTCGTCGAACTCCGCCGGCAACAGCCGCCCGGTGCGCTCCTGGACCAGGTCATGGATGCGATGCATCGCGGACCCCATGTAGTCACGGATGGAGTCCTCGTACGAGGTGGGATGCCCGAGCTCGGTCAGATAGGCGGCGAGCAGCCGATTGGAGATCGGCTCACTGTCCACCAGGACACCATCGTTGTCGAAGATCACCAGGTCGTAGCGCATGACCAAACCCTAAACGAGCCCAAACGCAGAAAACCCCCGCACCGTGAGGTGCGGGGGTTTCCCGTAATATTTGTTCGGCGGTGTCCTACTCTCCCACAGGGTCCCCCCTGCAGTACCATCGGCGCTGTAAGGCTTAGCTTCCGGGTTCGGAATGTAACCGGGCGTTTCCCTCACGCTATGACCACCGAAACACTATGAA
>LJCX01000018.1 GCA_001298545.1 Actinobacteria bacterium OV320 | reverse complement strand
TTGGGGGATGAGCCAGGCGCGGGTAGCTGTGTCCACGGGGCCCTCCTGGGGCGGGGGAAGGGGGGTGCGGGTGCGGGCCCGCCGGTTGGCGCCCCCACCACAGGGGCGGGCCCGCACGCCGCTAGTCGCCGCTGGTGCCCTCCGCAGCGGCGTCCCGGCCCCCGGCCGGCTTGGCGGCCGCACTGGTCTTGCGTGCGGCGGTCTTCTTGGCCGCGGAGGCGGCCTTGTCGCCGTCGTCAGCGGCGGATGCGCTCCCGGCGTTGTCCTGGTCTGCCTTGACGGTGTCGGGGAGTTCGCCGTCCACCCAGCACGAGGGGTCGGGGACCAGGGCCGCGTATTCGGGCGCTGGTTCCTCTCCCTCGCGCAGGATGATGTCCCGGTGTTTCTTGGGGTCTCGGACGAAGACCGTCCGTGCGAGTCGGGCCATGGCGATCAGTCCTCGTCCAGCACGGTGGCCGCGATGTGGAAGTTCGGCACGTACAGCACCGGCATCGCGATGGCGTTGGCCGTGGTGGAGAACTGGACGGGGTTGGACTTCTTGTCGTAGGAGACGTAGATGCCCGGCTCCCGTGCGGCCTCGAGGCCCGGGTTGCTGGAGGAGTCCAGGTTGTCCTGTTCGGCGGTGACGCCGTACTGGGTCTGGGCCCACTGCTCCGGGTTGGGCGGGACCATGGCCCACAGGCCCTCGGGGGTGACGCGCCGGTAGACGTCGTCGCTCCACACCTGCTCGTCGTAGATCTCGATGGGCGGCAGGTTCCAGCGGGCGCGGACGGAGTTGACGTCCGGCGGGCTGAGGGTGGTGGAGGGGGTGGTCTCCGGGCTGGAGGAGTTCCAGAACGCGGTGCGGTACTCCTGGTTGGAGGCCAGGACGGAGGCGGCGCGCTCGGAGGTGATGACGCGGGCCGGCTTGGGTGCGCCGACGCTCTTGAGGTAGCGCAGCCACGCCATCTCGTCGGTGAGCGGGGTGGCGCCTTCCTGGTCCCACTTCACGGAGGCGACGGGACGGTTCTCGGTGGGGACCTGCCAGTCGACCTCGAGGTAGTCGCCGCTGTCTCCGATGCCGGGGAGGTTGACGACGCCGGTGGACAGGAGTTCTCCGGCCGCGATCTCCATGGCGATCTTGATGGAGGTGAAGTGTCGCTCGAGGTCGTCGTAGAGCTGGTCGATGAACTCCTGGTCGTCCGCGCCGCGGCGGGCGTTGAACAGGATGAGGGAGAGTTCGCCCATCTCGAGGGTCTGGCCGACCGGGGGCAACATGCCCTCGTTGACGACCCGCTCCGCCTGCCGCTTGGCCAGTGCGTGCGGGGTGTCGAAGGCGCGGAACTTGGCGGCGTTGACGCGCCGCTTGTTCGACTCGATGCGGAACTTCGGGCCGAAGATCTTCCGCTCGGGGATCACGCTCTGGGTGAGGGCGTAGTTGTTCGGGGTGGGCAGCCCGTTGATGTAGGCGTTGATGTCTTCCGGCGTCACGTTCTGGAGGAGCCGGTCCAGGGTTGTGCTCATGGTGATCGGTCTCCTTGTTTACCGGTAGTGGATGTTGACGCCGGGGGCGGTGGACCCGATGTCGGTGGGGTCGAACGGGATCGGCGTCTTGGCCGCGTAGACCTCGCCGTACCAGAGGAGCGCGCCGGAGGTCTTGGTGGACCCGGTGGCGAACATGGTCTCGGTGGCGAGGAAGCCGGCGAGGACTTCGGTTCCGTCGGATGCGGAAGCGGCGCCGCCTGCGGTGGAGGTGGTGACGGTGACGGCCGGGCTGGTGCCGCCGGTCAGCGACGCTGCCGAGGCGGTCATCTGCGCGACGTCGTCGCCCATGTACTGGCCGGCGAACGTGACGAGCACAGCGGTGCCGGGGTGCGGGCCGCCGGCGACGGTGACGTCACCCACGTTGATGTTGGACAGGGCCTCAAGGGCCGCCTTCACCTGCGCGGCGGTGGCGTTGTACGGGATGCCCGACGTGGTCTGCCCGCTGAAGGTCAGCGTGTAGGTGCCGCCCGTGGGGCTGCCCGTGATGGTGACGGTCTGGACCTCGGAGCGCGGTCCGGCGTACGGCGCGTACAGGCCGGACGCGGTGATCTTTCCGAGGGGGATTCCGGACTTGAGGACGTTGCGGGGCTGGAGGGCGGTGCCCTTCTCCCAGTGCACGGTCTCGGTGAACTTGGTCAGGTCCAGAAGGATGGAGTTGCAGTCGTTGGTGCCGACCAGGGAGGCGAGCCACGGCCGATCGGCGGTGGCTTCCTCGCTGACGCGCACGGGCTGGAAGTCGTTCACGGCCCTCTCCTGAGGTGGGGTGACAGCAGTTCGGCGGCGTCACGGTGGTGGCGCGTCCACGTGGGAGAGGTCGTGGTCCCAAGGCGTGCGGTGGTGCGGGTCAGGCGTCGGCTGCGATCTTTCCGCGGCGCTTGAGCATGGCCAGGCCGCGCTCGCCGGGCTTGGGCTGGTTCCCGCCCGGCCGGGGCATGCCGGGTGCGGGCATGCCGGACGGCGCCGGGAGAGGGGTGCCGGCTGCTGCGGACTGGGTTCCGCCGAACATCTCTGCGCGGCGTGCCTTGAGTTCCTCGGCTGCCTTGGCCAGGTCTTCGTCGCTGGCGTCGGCCGGTACCCGAAGCAGGGAGGCGGCGTCTTCGAGGTCAGCGCCGGACGCGCCGAGGCCGACCAGGACAGACCGGACGCGGGTGGCGTGCTCGCGGTCGCGGGTTGCCTGCTCACGGGCCTCTATGTCGGCGGCCTTCGCTGCGAGGGCGGCTTCCTGCTCGCGGAGGGCTTCTGCGCGCTTCTCGTCCTCGGTCAGCTTGGCCTTACGGGCTTCGTCGGCCTGCCGGAACATCTCGCCGAACTTCTTCGGGTCGAAGCTGTCGATGTCGACGGGAATGCCGGCGGCCTCGGCGAGCTCGCGGAAGGCGGCGTGGCGGCCGGCGCGGCGTTCCTTGGCCATGTTCTGCCCGAATCGCTCCTGCGTCATGACGACGCCGGTTTCCGGGTCCCGGATGGGTTCGGTGGCGGGCGGGTTCTTCGCCTGGGCTGCCAGGTCGGCGGGCGACGGGGCGGGCGGCGATGCGGGAGGAGCGGCGGGCGGCTGGTTGCCGCCGTCGTTGTAGAACACGGCGAGCGCTGCGGCACCGGTGTAGGGGTGGGTCCATTCGGTGGCGGCGGTCGGGCCGAAGCTGTTGTGCGCGGGGCGACGCATCAGTGCTAGTCCTCCCTCGGACTGTTTTCCAGGCCCCGCGCCTGAGATCAAGGAGAGCACAGATTTCATTGGGTGTTGCCCCCGCTCCCCTGGGGGTCCTGTGGTGCGGGTTCGGTGGGGGTGGGGGGAAGTGTCGGGGCGGGGGGTTCGGGGTCGGGGTTGACGTCCAGGCCGAGGAAGTTGCCGACGGCGGTGGTGTCTCCGGTGGCGTCGGCGAGGTCGCGGGCCTTGGCGAATTGGCGGGATTGGATGCGTTCGATCTCTTCGCTGACGTCGTCGATGGGCAGTCCGACTTCCATCAGCATGCGCACGCCGGTCTCCAGCGACATGACGCCCTTGTCGACGGCGTCCTGGACCATGGTCAGGGTGGCGGCCTTGTCGGTGGGCTTGTAGCTGCCCCAGGCGAGGCGGGCGTTGACGACGGGACCGGTCCAGTCGGGGTGCTGCCCGGCCAGGTACAGGCGCTGGACCATTTTGAACAGCAGCTCGTACTTGTGGTCGCGGGCCAGGTGCATGGAGTCCATCAGGGGGTCCATGGGTCCGTAGGACAGTTCGATGGAGAACCCGGACGGTGCTTTGGTGGGGTCCAGGGTGCCCAGGGCGACGGCCGGCATGCGGGCGATCAGGGACAGGCGGTCCTGGAGTTCGCTGGTCTTGTTGCGGAGTTCGGCGAGCTGGGGGCTGGTGTCGACGGTGATGATGTTGCCGCCCTGGGCGAGCTCGATGGCCATCCCGGGCCGGATCTTTCGTTGCTGCGGTTCGCTGCGCCGTGAGGAGGTCTTCTCGCCGCCGTTGACGATGCCGAGGATCGGGTTGCCGGTCGAAGCGGAGGCGAGCGCGGAGTCGCGGTCGGTTCCGGCGAGTTCGTCGAACAGCTGCATCAGCATCGCCAGGGACGATTCTCCCCAGTGCCCGTCTTCGGGGATGGTGTTGGGCAGGTGTACGACGGGGATGTAGTCCTGCCACAGGTCAAGGTGGTCCAGGACCTCCCCGTCGGGGCCGACCAGGTAGGTGGCGTAGCGCTCGTCAAGGGTGTGGACGTCCTGGTCGGCTTTGATGTCGTCCAGGTCCCACTCGGCGTCGGTGAGATAGCAGGTGAGGTAAGTGGGGGCGTCGTTCCACGGGTACTGGCGGACGATCTGCCCGGTGTCGGGCTGGTAGAGGTCGCCGGCGGTGATAAGGGGGGTGGAGCCGTCGTCGGCGAGGGCCGGGGTGCGGAAGGGCCGGCTGCCGTCTTCGCCGGGGTCGGAGATGGTGCGGGTGCCGATGGGGGCGAGTTCGTAGGTGATGCGGCGCAGCTTGGTCTTCCCGCCCTTGATCTTGGGGTCGGGTTCGACTTCCCACGCGAAGTGGACGCGGGTGGGGTAGTCGGCGGAGTCGCCAGCGTTGTCGGGGAGGTCGGGGAAGTAGAAGCCGGGGTCAACGACGGACAGGCGGGGCCGCATCTTCTGCCCGTCCCAGGCGAGGGTGTACACGCCATCGCCCTCGCGGACGGCCTTGCGTTCGTTCTGCTGCATGCGCAGCGAGAACAGTTCCTGGCGCGCCCAGGTGCGCAGCCTGTCCTGGACGGCGGCTGCGTGGACGGCTTCCGGGTCGGGGGTGGATCCATCGGCGGGGTCGGCGTCTTCGGAGCCGTCGACGGTGATGGTCTGTTCCCGGCCCAGCATGTGGGAGGTGAGGGAGGCGACCAGCATGGCCGGGTCGCCGAACTCGCGGCGCAGGCGTGCCTCGGCACCGTTTTGCAGGGCGTCGACTTCCCAGGCCTGGTTGTGGCAGTAGGCGGCGAACAGGGTGTAGGAGGCCAGCCGGCGGCGGTCTTCTGTGGGCACCCAGGTGCGCATGGCGCCGGGGAACGCTTCACGGTCGGGCGTCTTGTACACGGGGTCGGCGAAGGCGCGCTTGTAGTTCAGCGGACCCCACCGGTCCACGATGAGTTTGAACAGGCCCACCAGTCGCTCCCCTTTGGAACGTCGTCAGGCCCCGCGCCTTTGATCAGGATAGGAGGCAGACCGGTCTGGGCTTGCCCCTGCCGGGTTCAGCGGCCGCGGGGGTCGTCTCGGTCGTAGTCGCCGTAGACGGTTTCACCGCCGTCGAGCTCGGCGAGTTCGGTGATGCCGTGGACGGCTGCGTCCATGCGGTCGGGTGAGTCCATGCCGACCATCCACGACACCATCTGTGATTCCAGCTTCGGGAACTTCCCGACGTGGTGGACGCGGTCCTGCTGGTACAGCTGGGCGATCGGTTCGGCGCGCAGTCGTTTGCCCTGCTTCGCGGTGACGGGGATGATCCGCGGCATGAGCTGGCCCTTGGTCAGCCTGCGGCGGGCCAGTTCCTGCCATGCCTGGGTGATGACCTGCTTGGTCATGTCGCCGCCGAAGTTCGCTTCCACGACGATGGCGTCGGCCTGCCATTCGACGGCGAGGAGGCAGGCGGTGGTGCCCCATTCGTCGGCTCCGAGGGAGGCTGACTTGTCGTCCAGGAGGTAGTACTCGTCGCGGTGCTCGGGATGGTCGTGGCGGTCGGAGACGGATTCGACTTCGGCGCAGCCTGCGGCGATGATGCCGACCTCGTCATTGACGGCAGATTCTCCGCCGGCGGGGTCGACGGCGATGACGATGCGGTCCAGGTCGATGCCGCGCAGGGTGGCGGTCGACATGCGGTTGCGTTCGATCCACTCTTCCTGCCAGACACCGCCGGCGACCGGGCGGGGCTTTTGCTGGTAGAGGGATCCCCAGACGCGCTCGCCAACCGCGCGCCGGATCTTCGCAAGGGCTTTCAGGCCGTACCGAAGCGGCCACAAGGGGCGCCCGATCTCCCGCCCGAGGGGGTCGTCGGCGCTGTCGCAGATGGCGGGTAGGTCGAGGATGGTCCAGTCTTCGGCGTCCTCACCTGCAAGGATGCGGCCAGCGAGGTCGTCTTCGTGCCATCTGGTCTGGATGACGATGATGGAGCCGCCGGGCTCGATGCGCGTGTTGAGGACGGACGTCCACCACTCCCACAGCCGCTTCCGCATGGTGGGCGACTGCGCTTCGGCATCGTCCTTGATCGGGTCGTCGACTATGGCGAGGTGAGCGCCCTTGCCCGTAAGTCCGCCACCGACACCAGCGGTGACGAGGCCCCCTTCGAGGCGCTCTCCGGTCTGGGGGTCGGCGAGGTCGAAGCGGTTGGCGGCCTTCGATCCGGCGTGCAGGCTGAGGCCGATCTGGGGGCCGTAAGCGTTGATGGCGTCGCGGATCCACCGGCCGTGGTCGTCAGCGAGGTCGGCCGAGTAGGAGGCGATCATCACCCGGTGGTCCGGGTGCCGGGACAGGTACCAGAGCGGCGCCCAGCGTGCGGCACGCCGGCTCTTCCCGTGCCTCGGAGGCATGGTGATGAGGACCTTGCGCGGGCGGCCGCGGGCGATGTCGCGGAACACCCGGTCGATGAGGTCCAGGTGGGCGGCCTGCTTCTCCCGGCCGTCGGTGAGTATCGCCGACATCGATCCTGGGGACCGCTCGAGGGCCATCTCCCGTTCGATGTGGGCGATGACGGCGCGGACTTCGCTGGTGGCGTGGGCGGCGATGCGGCGGCGTTGGGCGCGGTTCAGGCGCCGGTATTCGTCGCGGAGTTGGAGGTAGGCTGCGGCTTCCTGGGCGACGTCGTCTTCGAGGGCGGGGTCAGGCGTCGTCGCTGTCGTCATCCGCGTCACCGTCGGTGTCGTCGCCCAGGTCCTCTTCCTCGTCGTCCTCGTCGGGGTCGCCTGCTGTACGGATCAGTTCGCGGAGCTGGGCAAGGGAGGCGCCGCGGATGGGGACGGGGCCGCCGTTCGGCCCGGACAGCTCCGCCTTCAGGGCTTCTTCCCAGCCGTTGAGCTTGGCCTGCCGCTCGAGGAGCTTGAGGACGAGTTCGCTGGCCTTGATGTCACCGTCGACTGCCGGTGGGAGGTGCGTTTCCAGGAGTTGGTCGATGATCTCGTTCTGCTCTTCCCGGAAGGCGGTGACCTCGATCTTCAGGTCTTTCCGACGCTGCTCCAGGGCGCGGTAGAAGTCCTTTCGGGCTGCACTGTCGGAGGAGTAGCCGAGGGCCAGGACCTCGTCGGAGCTGAAGGAAATTTTGGGCCGTTGGCGCCGCAGTGCGATCAGTGCGGTGCGTCGGGCCAAGGTCTCGGCTTGCTGATCCGTTGAAGCGCTCATGGCGGTGGGGCTCCCGCTCGTGTGTGATTGTCGGCCCCGCGCCTTGTCACAGATGATCGCCGATTTGGGCTGAAGCGTTCCCCCTGCCCGGGTGGTGGGGGGATGCTGCGCGGCATGACGGAGTCTGAGAAGCGGGGCTGGCGGCCTTCGCGCACGGTGAAGATTGTGGCTGTTCTGGTGGTGCTGATTGCGTGGACGGCGATGGCTGGGCAGTGGGCGGATAAGGGGTGTGGTCTGCCGCGGGGGTACAGCTTGGTGGTCATGCATGGGACGCCGGATCGGTCCGAGGGGTGTGAGGACGAGCCGTCGGGGCCGGTGTATACGGATGACTACTACGGCTGAGGAATGGGAGCGGCCCCGCACTGCGACCGGGGGGATTGGTCGTGTGCGGGGCCGTCGGGTGCTCGGGGCGTCTGGGGGTGGGCGTCCCGAGTCGTGGTGGGCTGATGCCCGGGGTGGGTGCATATATGCGGGGGGTGTGTCGGCCCGTCGGGGGCGAGTTGGGCGCGGGGACACCGGGCTCACCCCCGTTCGGGCCGACACGTTTGATGGTGGCGCAGTTCTGGGGGTCTGTCTGGGCTGGTATCCCCTGTGCACGCGCCGGCCCCCGGACGGTGGTGTCCGGGGGCCGGTCGCTTCGGTCGCTGTCTACGCGGCTGTGTCGTCGATGGGCCGGCCGAGGCCGACGCGTACGGTCTTGCCTTCCGCGATCCGGTGGATTTTGCCTGCTGTCTCGAGCTTGCCGAGGGCGTTAGCGAAGGTGCCTTCCTTCAGGCCGGTGGTGGTGAGGAGGGCGGTCCGGTCTGTGTAGGTGATCTCGAAGTCGTCGGGGTCGATGTCGTTGCCGCCGTTGAGGTAGTCGAGGTGGATGGGGTCGGCTTCGTCGCGGAGCGCGGTGAGGATCTTCTCTTCCGCGGTGGCGTCTTTCTTCTGGAAGGTCATGCCGGTGGCGATGACTTGGCGGGAGCCGCCGTCTTCGTCGTCGCTTCCGTCGCCCTTCTCCTCGAAGCCGGGCAGGGGGGTGTTGGCGAGTTCTTCCATCTTGGCTTCGTCGCCCCACCAGGGGACGTCTTCGGGGACGGCGACGAGGTCGGGGCGGGTGTGGGGGGTGGCGTCTTCGAGGGTGTCGATGCGCATCATGCCGGCGCGGCCGCCGGGGGTGGCGAGGTAGCCGAGGCCGAAGGTGCGGCGGGGGTCGTTCTCGGGGATGTCGGGGTCGTAGATGAGGGATTCGTCTTCGGTGGGCCAGACGGCGGGGATCTTGGAGGGGTCGATGCCTTCGAATCCGGTGGGGAGGTCGCCGAGGTTGACCTGGTCGGAGTCGGTCCGGAGGATGATCCATGCTCCGCCGGCGAGGAGGTTGGCGCGGATGGCCTGTTCTCCGCCCATCTGGTCGAGGTTGACGGTCTGGGTGATGAGGGCCCAGGGCATGCCCATGGATCGGCCGAGGCTGGCGCCGGCTTTGACGATGTGGACGGCCTCGGCACGGTTGGGGACCTTGGGGCCGAGCATCTGTGGTGCTTCGTCGAGGACGGTGGGGCACCAGGGGCGCATCTTGGAAGGTTGGAAGTTCTTCAGGTCGTACTTGCTGGCCTCCTCGATGCGGTGCTGGAGGACCCAGTAAGAGATGCGCATGGCGCCGAGAGCGCCGTGTTTTTGGAGGCCGGAGTAGGCGGCCATTTTCGGGATGGCGGGGTTGGATGCGCCTTTGGGGTCGGCGTAGAGGATGGCGGCGCCGTTGGCGTGGTAGCCGAGGCAGACGACCTGGACGGCTCCGCCCTTGCCGCTGCCGGTGGTGCCGGCGATGACGATGTGGAGTGCGCCGAGGGCGGGGTCGAACATCTGGAAGCGTGCCGGGTGGCCGGAGATGATTTTGCCGATGGGGAACCAGCCGCCGGCGGAGGCCTTCATGGAGTCCAGGCCCTGGAAGTCGTGGCCTGCCTCGAGGGGGTTGGCATCCATGACACGGATGATCGCCTTGCGGACATTTGTGGAGTTGGGTTCGTAGGAGATCAGGAGGGGGGACTTGCGGAGGTCGCCGGCGAGGTCGATGAGGTCGGGGGCTTTGAGGGCGCCGCGCATGTCGTCGTCGGCGATGACCCAGGCGGCCTTGCCTCCGGTGTTGGGGTCGTCGGTGACCTTTTCGAGGTGGGTTTTCGGCATGGTGCCGCCGGTGCAGGCCACGCGCTTCTTCCAGGCGCCTTCGAGGGTGTTGGGGTCGAGGTCGGCGGGCGCGTTGTGGGAGACGGTGATGAGGGCTTCGCCGGCGTGGTCGCCGTGCTGGATGGTGATCCATCCGGCGTTCTTCTTGTAGACGGAGGAGACGGCTTCCTTGCTGACGTTCACGGAGGCGCCGGAGGGGGCGATGATGCGGCCGGTCCATCGGTCGGTGTAGACGGTGACGTCGGTGAGGATCTGGTGGCGGTGGGTTCCCTTGTCGGGGTGGGAGATGTGGACGTCCCAGGAGGCCATGATCTGGTCGGCGAGGGTGATGGGGGCGGCGGGCCCCTGATTGAGGGGTGCGGCGGTACCGGCGGGGGCGGTCTTGGCCTTCTTGCGTCCGAGGACGTTGCGGAGCTTGACCGGGACCAGGGCGACGCCTGCCAGCCAGCCGAGGGACAGGATCGCGGGCAGCGGCTGGGTGGCGATCTGGGTGACGCCGGCCATGAGGAGTTCGGTGGCCTGGGGACCGCCGGTGATGCCGACGCCGAGGGCCATGCCGGTGGTGAGGGTGGCGATGCCGAGGGTGTCGCGGTGTTTGCGGGCGATGTCGATGGCGGGGAGGTCGTCGGCCCAGGTGCCGAGCTGGCTGGTGAAGTTGGCGTACACGAGGGCTGCACCGGCCAGGTAGGCGCCGCCGGCGATGACGGCGGCGGAGGGGTCGAGCATCGGCGCGAGGGCGCCGGCGGCGACGGGCAGGAGGGTCTGGCCGAGGGCGGCGGCCCGCTCCGCGGGTTCGGTGCGCGGCGCGGAGTGGGTGTTCGTGGACACGGGTGGGGCTCCTCGTCTTCAAGTGGGGTGGCGGCCCGCGGGTTCGGGCCGCCGGTGGCGGGTGGGTGTTATTCCTGCTCGAGCCAGTCGCGGCTGACGTCCTCGAGGCCGGTGATGCTGGAGCGGTCGAAGGCTTCCTGGAAGCCGCCGTGGGTGCTGCGGGCCTGGTCTGCTGCGGCTTTGGCGGCCTTGGCGGTGTCGGCGCCCTTCGCGGCGTAGGTGTGGGCGGTCTCGGACACGCCGCGGATGGTCCTGGCGAGTTCCTGGCATTCGGCGATCGAGTCACGGTCGACGGACTTGGCGCCCAGAGTGTCGGCGTCTTTCGCGGTGTCGTCGGCGTACTGGGTGATGGTGTCCGCGGCCTGCTTCACGTTCTCGGCGTTGCGGGCCAGGGTCTGCTGTTTGTTCTGCACGGCCCGCAGCAGGGCCTTGTAGGTGAGGTCTGTCGACATGGTCGGGTCCTTCCTGGGGCGGGGTCAGGCGGCGGTGGCGTAGACGCCCTTGTCGTTGTAGAAGCGCAGTTCGGCGGGCTTGATCTCGTCGCTGTCGACGACGGCCTTGTACAGGGGCGTGTACCGGGTCTGGATGTTGGCGAGGACGGACTTGCACAGTTCCGCGGCGCGCTGGGCGCGCCGGGTGAGTTCGCTGGCTTCCGTGGCCTGGTTCTTCGCCGCGTCGGTGAGCCGGTTGAGTGTGGCCAGGAGCTTTTCGCCGCCTTCGATGCTCTTGGCCTGCTCGGCCAGGGTCTGGCATTCCCGGGCTTCGTTCTCGGCTTCCTTCTCCAGCAGGGTGCATGCTTCGGCGATCTTGTCGAGGTTGGTCGACTTCTCCTCGAGCTTGGATTCGTACTGCTTGAAGTTGCGCAGTTCGCGGCGGCCGATGGTGGGGCGGGTGGCGTCGGTGCCCAGGGTGAGGGTGTTGGCGTCGATGTTCTTGACGGTGAGGGGCTTGATGTCCGTGGACACTCCGTCGTCCTCCTGGTCGGCTGTGGTGGTGGCCTGGTCGCGTCCGGTCTTCGTCATGCGGTCGTCGTAGGCCTTGTCGAGGCGGGCGTGTTCCTTGGCGTTCTGGGCCTTCTTGTCGTGCCAGCCGTCGACTCCGCCGTCGACGTATGCCATGACGTGGTCGACGACGTCGCGGACGGTGCTGCCGTCTTTGTGGCCGGTTTCGCGGGACTTCTCGAGCGGGGTCCGGGTGTCGTGCTGCTCGCCGGGCTTCTTGCCCTTGCGGGTGGCCGTGTCGTCTCCCTGTCCCTGGCCCTGGCCCTGGGCGTCGGCGGTTCGGCGGCCGTCGGATCCGGTGGTGCCGGAGTGTCCGTCCTTGCCCGTGGTGCCGTTCTTCCCGGACGATCCCTGCTTCCCGGAGCCGCCCGCGCTGGTGCTGGTGCCGCTGCCGGTTCCGGGTGTCTTGCCGGAGGTCTTGTCACCGTGGGTTTTCGTCTTGGTGTCGTGGCCGCCGCTGCCCTTGCTTGCGCCGGTGCCGGAGTTTCCGCCTGCGGAGCCCGCGCCGCCCGCGCCCGGCGTGCCCTTCCCCTGGTGCTTGGCGGCCGGCTGCTGCTTCACGACGGGCGTCTTCTGGCCGCCGGACTGCCTGCCCGCACCGCCTCCGGACCCGCCCAATCCAGCACCACCGGAACGGTTACCAGACGCGTTGACCGGGCCTTTCCCGCCGCTATTCGGGGCGGGCTTCCTGTCGATTCCTTTCGCGCCACCACCGGCAGATCCGGAATTACGGATGGGGAATCCGCCGGACTTGTTGACGGTCGTCGTCCGGGCTTCTTTCACCTGGTGGGACTGGGCCCTGGCCTTGTGCAGGTCGAGGCGCTTGTTGGCGGTTCCGCCGCCCTTCGCCCAGCGCTGCGCACCCGCCAGCCACCACGCTTTCCAGACGGATCCCTGGGCCTTGCGCTTTTCGCCGGACGGGTCCTTTTCGGCGGCGTCCTGGGTGCCGCGGAAGGAGGCTGAGGACATGCCGGGGGTGGAGCGGTCCAGTACCCCGTCCGGGGTGTCGCTGGTGGTGGTGTCGGGGGTGGGGGCGAGGTCGAAGGTGGTGGGGCGGGCGGGTTCCACGGCGGCCACCATGGATGCCAGGAAGCCTCTGCCGGGGGTGGTGTGGTTCGTTGCAGCCGGCGTCCCGTTCGGCGGTTCGGGCGGCATGGGGACCGCTGCGGGGACCGTGTCGGTCGCCATCATTCCTCACTCTCTGTCACTTCATTCCTCATTCATTCCTTCCGTGGATGCCCTGGCGGCCGGTCATGTGGGACCCGGATCCTGGGCATCCAGCGGTGTCAGTGAGTGAGGAATGAACATCAACGGTTACTTTGCGTTGACCTTCTTGGTGCGGCGTGCGGCCACCAGAACAAGGACGCCACCGCCGGCCGCGATGGCCAGGAGGCCCGTGGAGTTGATGCTGGCTCCACCACCACCGACGGTGCCCGCAGCGGCCCCGACCGCTGCCATGTCAGCCCCGGCCACGCTGGTCTGACCGCCCTGATACTGGGCCTGGCAGTCGGCGACGACGGAGCTGTACTTGACGCCCATCTGCTTCCCGATGAGGCTCTTGTCGGCCTGCACGCAGGCGTCGACGAACTTCTTCCGGTCGGCGTCCTCGGCGTCCTGCTCCTTACTCTGAGCAGCGGTCGCCTTGTTGATTTCCTTCAGTTCCTGGATGCGCAGTTCCTGCTGCTTCAGGGCGAGTTCCTGTGCCTTGATCCCGTTCTCCTGGGCCTGCGCGGAGTAGTGCTGCCAGGTCAGCATTCCTCCGCTCGCAATGACCGTGACGCCGACAGCCAGGGCAACCTTTCCACGCCTGGTCAGACCGGGCTTCACCGGATACACGGTGTTCCCGTATGCGCTGGTCTCGGGCGCGAATTCGGGGGCGAATTCGTTGTGGAATTCCTCGGGGGACATGGGGGCTTATTCTCCGTTCTTGCGGGCTGCGTGCGCGGACAGGGTGAGCAGGTCGCTGACCTGCTCGAATGTGCGGTCGGTGTGGTCGTTCCAGGCGAAGAAGGGTTCGTGGATGCGGTGTTCGCGGAGGGTCTGCTGCATGTAGTCGACGGCCCGGTTCCGTGAGGTCGGGGTGACGTGTCCGGTGTGCTGGAGGAGGGTCTGGGCGCCGCGGATGCACATGCGGCCCGTCGGGGAGAAGTCCAGGGACTTGCCCCATCCGTGGCGCTCGAGGACGGCGAGCGTCTGGGCGAGGTGGTCGGAGGGGATGAGCGGGATGGGGTTCTGCCACAGGCCCCAGGCAGCCATCTGGTTGCGGACGCCGGGCGGGATGAGGAGGTGCAGGCGGGAGGGGTAGTCGGGGGCTACGGGGGCGGGGCGGGGGGCCGTGGCCGGCCCGCGCGCGGGTGCGGGTGCGGGTGCGGGCCGCACGGGTGCGGCGCTGGTGGGCGCCGCCCGCTGTCCGATCTGCTGGGTCAGGGCCATGGTCGGCCTCCCTTCTCGGTGGGGTGTTGGTGCTGGTCAGGGGCGGTTCTGGGGTGCGGTGCGTTTGGTCAGCTGACGTACGGCGAGGAGCAGGCGCCGCTTCGTGATCCGCGGGTCCTGCCGTCTGGTCGTGGCGCGCGGCACGGCGGGTGGGGCGATGACGATCGTGGGGCGGGGACTGCGGTCCTCGGGCGGGGTGCCGTAGTACGGGCCGAACACGCGCTGATCCATCGGTGGTTCTCCTTCTGGGCGGGTTAGAGGTAGCCGCCGTCGCTGGCGGGTCGCTGCTGCTTCTCGCGGGACAGGACGGTGCGGACGTACGCATCACTCGCGTCGATTCCGTGATGCGCGAGGCGCTCCGCGATCTGAGGCGCTGATGCGGTGGGGAGCGCATCGCGTACCACGCGGACTGCGGCGGCCTTGGAGAGGCCCTCGAGGCGAAGCGCCGCATCGGTGATGCGAGGCGCCGCGGGCCGGGCGGGGGTGGTGGGCATCTGGGGCGCATCGTGGGTGTGAGCTGCGGCTTCACTGACCGCATCGGTACGGGCGGTGAGGGTTCGGGCCGGGCGGTGGGGCGCTGCTGATACGCCGAGGACGGTAGATGCGTCGGGGCTGTGGGGCGCATCGTCGACCTGGTCCGTATCGCTGTCGTGATGCGTGATGCGGGGCGTATCACCGGCGGTCAGCTCGAGGGGGCGGCGGCGGTGCAGTTCGCGGGTCCGGTTCTGCCGCATCAGCTCGATGTCGAAGTCGACGGACACCTCGGACATGAGGAGCTCAGCAAGCATCGTGCGGCGCCGCATCTCTGTGGCGTGCTGCGCCTCTTCGAAGGCCAGGCCGCGTTCCATTGCGGCGAGGGTGGTCTTCTCTTCATCGGTGAGGGCGGCGGGGTCGCGCATGTCGGCGATAGCGAGGACCCAGATGACCTTGGCGCCGAGGGGGAGGAACGGTCCGGCGCCGGCCATGGCGAGGTTGCTGTCGGCGATGCCGTGCCAGACGAGGAACACGGCGACCGCGATCAGGGAGGCCCACCCGAAGAGGGCTACCGGCCACCTTCTGCCCGCGACCCGGACGCCGCGGTATTCGGCGTAGATGACGGATCCCCACACGGCGTCGGCGCACGCGGCGACGGTGATGCCGGCCGGGCCAGCGCCGAGGAGGTCGAACAGGCTCCAGGTGGTCCAGATAACGGAGCCGAGGGACAGAAAGGCGGCGAGCTTGACGAGGGGCGACTTCTTGGCGGTGGTGGCGTTCACTTGGCCTGCTCCTTTCGGGCGGATCGGTTCTGGTCGGCGACGAAGTCGGTGAGGGGGCTTTCGTAGGCGAACCACTCGGTGTTGCCGATTCGGAGGTCGGCGAACTGGTCGTGGAGCTGGCGTTCGAGGCGTCGGTCTCCGTCGATGAGGAGAGCGATGTTCTCGGCGCGCAGGGCGAGGGTGCGGATGCGGCGCTTCAGCTCGGTGGAGGTACCGATCTTGATTCGGTTGCCGTTGCTGATGAAGTACACGAGGGGGGCGTGCTTCCCGGCGGGAACCGACCAGCGGTTTGTCTGCTCGGAGGCTTCCTTGCGGCTCTGGCCGGCCGGGGTGTCGGTGAGCTGGTAGCCGAGGCTGTTCACGATGGCGCTGAGCCGCTGGCGGCGTTGTTCCTTCTGGCTGGCGTCGTGCGCTGCTGCCGCCTGCTGGTCCTCGCGGTCGTGAATGGCGTCGATGACGGCCTGGTCCTCTGGGGGCAGGAACCGGGTTCGCATCCACGCGGACCAGGTGAGGGTGGCGTAGAAAGCAAACATGGCCAGGATGACCCAGAGCCCGATCCGTTCCGGCTGGGCTGCGGCCGCGAGGGCAGCGACCAGCAGCACGCTGATGTGCCCGAGGAGGCTGGACTTGCGGTACAGCCGCTGGGACCGCCGGTCGTAAAAGTTCTTCTGTTCTTCCCAGAGGCTGATGCCCCAGAGTCCGGCCATACCGGCAGCGAAGACCCACAGGCAGATGGGGTTCACGGGGTCTGTGGCCCACATGGAGCGCCACCCGGCCGGCTGGACGATGACGGCGGTGTACGTGGCGGCTGCTACGGCCTGCATGGTCCAGGCGAGTCCGCACACGATGCGGTCGGCTACGACAGAGAGTCGGCCAGTCGGGCGGGTGCCGGTGGTCACGAGATCGGGTTCCTTCCTGGCGTGTGGGGGTGGAGGGTCAGGCGGCGGTGGGCTTCGGCATGGCCCGGCAGACGGTGGCGTGGTCGTTGGCGTCGCGGCGGGCTTCGGTCAGGGTGAAGTGGTGGCGGCGGTCGGTGTGCTCGTCGCAGCCGTGGCAGGTCCAGCTGTGGTCCTTCTCGCCGTACGGGGTGCCGGAGAAGGTGTTCTCGGTGTAGATGCCGCGGTAGGCGACGTGGACTTCTGCGCCGCCCGCTGTGAGGAACCGCATGAGGATGGTGCTGCCGTCGGGCTGCGCGGTCTCGCTGGTGGCGTCGGGGGTCTTGATGGGCTGGCGGCGGAAAAGGGAGGCGAGCATGGGGTGTGGTGTCCTTCCGGTGGTCAGGCGGCGAGGTGGAGGGCGCGGCGGAGGCGTCGGGTGATGCGCTGCCTGCGGGTGGGGGTCCAGCGGCGGGCGGTGGCCTTCAGCGCCTGGTGCCAGTCGCCGGTGTAGGCGGCGGTGCCGGGCGGGATGTCGGAGCCGATGATCTGGAAGACCCGCATGCGGGCTTCGGCGTCACTGATGGGCTGCTGCGGGCCGGGGATGTGGAGTGTGGAGGCCATCAGACGTTCGCCTCCGTCTTGTCCGTGTCCGTGCCGGCGCCGACGGCGGGGGCGAACATCCGGCTGAGGACCGGGGTGGCGTAGTCGTCAGCGGCACAGCCGACGGCGATGGCAAGGACGGCGGCCGCCCACTGGTTCCAGTCGAGGAGGAGGTAGAAGCCGGTGAGTCCGGCGAGGAGGACGACGGCTATGAGGAGGAGGTTGGCGGTGAGGGTGAGGGCGACTGTCTTGACCTGGTCCGCGGCGGCCTTGGTCTTGTCGGCGGTGGACATGTCGGCGGTGTAACGGCGGTAGTTGGTGGCGGCGGCCCACAGGGAGTAGCAGCGGGCGGTGTGTCGTTCGCGGGTGTCCTGGTCCACGGTGGGGTCCTTCGGGCTTCGGGTTGGTGGGTGGGGGCTGGTCGTACTCGACACACCACCGAGGTGGTGGGGTCTCGGGCAGGGCCAGAGAGGGTGCCGCCCGGCCCAGGGGGCCAGACCGGGCGGCGGTCGGGGGGCTAGCGGTTGGCGTTGGCGATGTCCTGGAGGCTGGCGCCCTGGTTCTGCGCCTGCTGGACCTTGTCCTGCATGTCGCGGAGGGTCACGGTGTCGGGGCTGGTCTGGTGGGCGCGGACCGCGGTGGCGGCGGCCTGGATGGCGGCGGTGGTGTCCATGGCGATTCCTCCGTGGGGTCAGATGCCGCTGATGAGGGCGGCGGCTTCGTTGGTGTGGTCGCGGGGTGTGTAGTCGGCGGTGTCGCGGGCGTGCTGCTCCCCGAGCCGCTGGACGTCCTTGGCGGTGTCAGGGTCGAGGCTGTTGAGGGTGGGGTTGGTGGCCGGGTTCGTGACGTCGGTGGCGAGTCCGGCGAGGGCTTCGGGAAGGTCCGGGCCGGCCGGGTTACCGAGGAGCGTGAGGAGGGTTTGCGCGGTTTCCAGGGACAGTTCGCCTCGGGCGGCTGCGTTCTTCGCGGTGCGGATGCTGTCGAGGATCTGGTCGACGCCGGGGATCCAGGCGAAGCCGGCCAGGTCGTCGAGGGTGTCGTCGAGGGCGGACATCAGGCGTCGTCCTCGTCGGCGTACGGGTCGACGACCTCGCCGTACACGTCGTCCAGGGCCTGGATCGCATACAGCATGTCGACCTGCCGGTGGTCCAGGACCGTGGCGGTGATCTCACGGGGGTCGAGGAGGAGGAACACGTCGGTGACGTCGGCGTACAGGTCGGGGTTGCACTGGGCGACCGCAGCCGCGGAGAACTCCCCGGACGGGATCTGCTCGAACTCGGGCTGCTGCATTACGCGGCCACCGCCTTGAGGACGCGGTCGGATCCGGTCCAGATGGCGCCGGTGTAGTAGTCGGTGCCGGCGTGCTGGTCGACGACGCGGACGGCGAACTTCGCGGCGTTGCGGCGGAGGACGCGCTGCGACTCGGTGGTGTCGGTGATGACCTCGGTGACCTGGACGAGGCGCGGGCCGTCGTAGTAGACGACACCCGGCCGGCGCGGGCCGATCTGGTCGGCCGTGGCCTGGGAAATGGTGCTGCTCTGCTGGTGGGTGGAGTGCTTTACATCCACCGTGTGTCCGCTACGGTTCTTCATTGGCAGTCGCTCCTGTTGAGGCGGGTAGCGATTTGTCGGGTCCTTCGGGGCCTCCGAGCGGCCTGGGTGTGCAACCACCTGGGCCGTTTGGCGTTTCCGGGGTCCGTCCTTCCCGACGAGAACCAATGTAGCGTCCTCGCGCTCTTAGCGCTAGTACTCGCGCTCTAGGTATCTTTCGGCTAATCTCAGGGGTGTACCGCTGCGCTGCTAAGCGCGGCAGCTAACGACGTAGAGAGGAGGTCGACCATGCGCGACACCCCCGGATACGCGGAGATCGCTGAGCACTTTCGTCGGCAGATCCGCGACGGGACGTTGAGGCCCGGCGATACTCTGCCGAGCTTCAAGGCAGCCAGCGAGCAGTTCGGCGTGGCGCATACGACCATCAACCGCGCCTACCGGGTCCTCAAGATGGAGGGGCTAACGCACGCCAAGACTGGCGTGGGGACAGTCGTATCCAGTCCCGTCAGCAACAACATCGGCACTCGCGTGGCCTTGCACGCGGCTACCGGTAGCGCTCTTGATGGCGGCGAGGTCTCGCGCATCCTGGAGGTCGGGACAACCGGTGCCGACGAGCTGGTGGCATCGCGGCTTGACGTAGCCCCCGGAACGCCTGTGCAGGTGCGCCGGCGGGTGGTCAGCCGGAACGGCCTCCCCATCCACCTGAGCAGCAGCTACTACCCGGCCTACGTGGTTGCGGTGACTCCTGAGCTGATGGAGCCGGTCTCTACCGGCGCATCGCGGGAGCTCGCGGCGTCACGGTTGGGGCTCGCCCAGGATCAAGTGTTGGAGGAGGTGACGAGCCGGCATGCCACGGCCGCGGAGAAGGAGGTACTGGGCCTGACTGCCAGCCAGGTCGTGGTGACCCAGGTGGTGCGCACCGTGACTCTGGAAGACGGCCGGGTCGTTGAGGTTGCGGTGAAGGTCGCAGAGGGATCGACGATCCTTCGTTGGACCACCTCGCTGCGCCCTCAGGAGTAGAAGTAGTACGGCCGACCGCACCAGCGGCACGGCCGGCCGCCCCACACGACGCTGAACTGCGAATCCTTCGTCGGTGGGGAATCCCGCTAGGAGATTCGTCATGAGCCTATCCGCTTTCACGAGACTCGTGAAAAGTCCGCTGCCTCTTGGCGGCCCACGATGACCAACGAATGGGCCAATCTGCCCGACAATGTCACGTTCACTGAAGGTGCGCAGCTGGCGGACAAGCTCGGCTTGTACCTCGGAGCGACCGCAGACAAGCTCCGACACCTCGCCCGCAGCCGTAAGCACACCACCTGGCCGTTCGGGAACTCCCGCGAGGGACGCCCGTACGAGTACGGCAAGGTCGCCAACGCCCGCACTATGCGCACCGAAGCCCTGCTGAAGCACCTGAAGGAGCACCCGCCGAACCCCGCCGGTCGGGGCCCGGACAGGAAGCCACGGCGGAAGAAGCAACAGTGATCGCGTTGCAAGCCTGGGGATCGCAGCCCTCAGCGCCTGGCGACGCAGAACGGCCGGCGGGTCGCAGCGCCCACCGGCCGTCAAGCACAACCAGTGGATTGCAGTCCGCTGGCACTCGAAGCGCCCAAGAGAAGTAAGGCGAGGCTTCATGGCCATCGTAGAGCCTGTTCGTCGTCTGCCAAGTGGGGCCCCCAGCGAAATCACTCACATGCTGGGGGCGCAACGGTGACGATTCTTCCCCGTGCCACGCGCCGGGCCAGTCGTCTGGACTGGGTGAAGTTCGACTTTGAGCTGGCCCGAGATGGCAGCGTGGACCCGACCGACAAGGCCCTGTATGCGGCCCTGGCATCGTTCGTGGACGTGGAAACCCGGGAGTCTCCGGAGACCACCGACACGGACTGCAACGTGATCCCACTGGACGTTCCGACCCGTAAGCGCCTGGCGGCGTGCATCGGCCGGTCCGTGGACACCGTGGACCGGGCCACAGCCCGCCTCGAGGCCCGAGGCCTGCTGAGGGTGCATCGGCAGCAGGATCCGGATAACCCGAAGCTGAACCTGCCCAGCGAATACGAGCTGCTGGACCACGAGATCTGGGACCAGCGGGCCGCCGATCGGGCAGCTGCGCGAGCTGCCCGTAAGGGGGTCCAGGCGGATCGCCCTGATCAGGGGGGTGGCCGCATGGATGCGGCTACCCCTGGCCGCGCCAGTGCGGCTACCCCTGGCCGCATGGGTGCGGCGGTAAAAGACCAGAGAGAAGTAAAAGAAGAGAAGGGGGGAGAAAGGGGTGGTGACGGCCGTCAGGCCTCTACAGGTAGTAGGGGTTCGCGTGCTGGCGGCTCCGCCGCGTCCGGCAAGATCAAGCAGCCCGGTTTCTCACGAGAGGAACGGCGCCAGTACGACGCCTTCGTGCAGGCCCTGCCCGCTCCGCTGAAGGCTCTGGTGCCGAACGGGCTCCCGGAGCCTCTGGTGCGCGCCGTCCTGGCTGCCACAGACGGTTCCAACCCAGTGGGCCGGACTGTGGAGCAGCTGATCGAGTACCGGCTGCTGCCGAAGTGGGACAAGCACTACTCGCGCCGGGACCAGGCCGGGCCGCTCAAGAAGCCGGTGGGCGCGTTGGTGGCGATGCTGCGCCGGGACGCGGAGTGCGGGGACCCGCGGTGTGACGAGCGGACGAACGTCGACACCGGGCAGGACTGCCGGGCCTGCGACGTTCGGAAGCAGGACAAGCGGGCCGGACGGGCTGCCGAGGGGGGCGTGGAGGAGGTTCCACGGCCCGCTGCTGCTCCTGCGCCCAGGGCGCCGGCGTGGAAGCTTCCTGGGCCTGTGCCGCCGCCGCGCGAGGCGGCCATGACGGAGGTGTCGGTGCATCAGAGGGTGTCCGCTCGGGAGGCGCTGCTGAACAGGAGACGCGTTCCCAAGTGAACGCCGACCCCATTGCAGGGCCATGGAATATGGGTTAGCTTCATTGTGTGCACCCGCCGGGGATTGCGCCCCCGGCGGGCTTCGCACAGGCCCTGTCGTGGCTGGGCCAGCGAACATCATCCAACCCCTCCCGGAGAGACCACCAGATGCCGCTCAGCCACGCCCTTGGCCGGTACACGCTCCTGATCCTGCTGACCGTCCTCATCCGCTTCGACCCACCGTCCGCCCCCGCGGTAATGGCCGTCCTGTCGTACTGGAAGGTGACGAACCCCAAGCCGGCAACACACTGACCGCCAACCGCATCAGACGAAAGCGAGGCCCCATGATCACCCTGCACCCCGTCACCGGCGGAATCCGCGACGGACGCCACCAGCACTACCCCACCCCTAACCTGGCCCCGCGTCAGGCCGAGGACGAGACGAGCGCCCAGGAGGCCGCATGCCGGATGCTCCGCGCCTACGGGGCCGTCAGCTTCCTCCGCCTGGTCGACGAGGCCGGCGTGCAGGTCGGCGAGCTACAGCGCGGGGACTTCTTCCACTCCGATTCCCCCCTGCGGGACGTCCACCACCGCATCGTGCAGGAGGACCTCGCCAACTGTCTCGCCGTCGCCTGACCTCCGCACTGCCCGCCCAGGCCTCGCCGCCAACCTCCTCGCCGGCGGGGCCTTCCCGCAGCAGGGGCAATCCCCCGCCCCGATCCGAACCATCCTTGACCCACGCCCCCGGCCCACCCTTTGGGAGAGTGAATGACCGCCCCCTACTACGAATCCGACGGCGTCACCCTCCACCTCGGCAACAGCCTCGACATCCTGCCCGCCCTGGCCGACGCCTCCGTCGACGCGATCGTCTGCGACCCGCCCTACGAGCTCGGCTTCATGGGCAAGGCGTGGGATTCGTCCGGTATCGCCTACAACGTCGATCTGTGGCGGCACTGCTGGCGGGTCCTCAAGCCCGGCGGGCACCTCCTCGCCTTCGGCGGGACTCGCACTTACCACCGCATGACCGTTGCTATCGAAGACGCCGGCTTCGAGATCCGCGACAGCCTGCACTGGATCTACGGCAGCGGATTCCCCAAAGGCCAGGACATCGCCAAGTCCATCGACCGTCGCCGCGATGACCGTGCCAAGGTTCTACAGGTAACGGCATGGCTGGCAGTAGCCCGCGACGCAGCGGCCTGGACGAATCAGCGGATCGATGCCCTGTGGGGCTTCAACGGCATGGCTGGGCACTGGACAACTCAGGGAGTCGCAGCCACCGTACCCACCCCGGAGCAGTGGGACCGGCTTCGTGAGGAACTCGGCTTCGACGATACGGAGATCCGCCCGCTCGTCGCCGAGCTGAACGCCCGCCGGGGCACCCTGGGCGAAGCCTGGTTGCAACGAGAGGTGATCGGCCAAGCCCACCGGGTGCGCCGTGAGTCCGATGTTCAGATAGCCGCCCTCAGCGACGGCGCCTACGACCTCACCGCTCCTGCCTCTGCCCCTGCCCGACAGTGGCAGGGCTGGAACACGGCGTTGAAGCCGGCGCACGAGCCGATCGTGTTGGCCCGGAAGTCGACCGGCTTCAACACGACCGTCGCCAACGTGCTGGAGCACGGCACGGGCGCCCTGAACATCGACGGGTGCCGGACGCAAGCCGGGCAGGACTACCGCGACAAATGCGCCTCCGTCGTCGGCCTCGCTTCGGACCGCAACGGGGACGCCTACGGTGAGTGGACCGGTGTGTGCGAGGACTTCGCGCATCCGGCCGGCCGTTGGCCCACGAACGTCCTCCTCGGCCACGGCCCGGACTGCGATGACGCCTGCAGCCCCGGCTGCCCCGTGCCGGACTTCGGGGCGGAGGCCAGGTTCTTCCCCGTGTTCCGGTACGAGGCGAAGGCGCCAGCGTCCGAGCGGCCCCGTCTCGCCGACGGCACCGCCCACACCACGGTCAAGCCGCTCGCGTTGATGCAGTGGCTGGTCCGGCTCGTCACCCCGCCCGGCGGGACCGTCCTGGACCCGTTCGCCGGGTCCGGTACGACCCTCGCCGCAGCCCTTCGTGAAGGCATGACCGCGGTCGGCGTCGAGAAGGAGGAGCCGTACGCCCAGCTGTGCGTGCAGCGCCTGTCTGAGCCGTACAGCGTTGCTCTGTTCAGCGACATCGCCTGACGCACCCCTGGGCCCCGCCACCGAACCCCCTCGACGGCGGGGCCCGAACGTTTCCCCCCACGCGACCGGCCACCACTGCCACACTGCCGCAAGAAGCCCACCCACCCGTCCACCGAAGGGACCTACCGCGTGACGACCGACAACACTCCGCCCGCCAACGACGACGCCGAGGCAGACGAACTCGTACGCCGCGCCATCGTCGGACTCGCCCAGTGGGTTGAGGACGCCGTCAGAAACCGCTGCATCACCGGCGACGCCGCAAAGCTGCTGGCTCAGGTCATGCAGGTGGAGCTGCGAACCATCCAGGAGAGGGTGCTCGGCACACCCGAGACCGGGAAGCCCGACCCGCTGATCCGGAGCCTGACGATGGACGAGCTGCGGCGGATGTACCCGAAGCCCCTTGAGCGGACTCAGTAGCCGCTGTTCTCGGCACAGCCGAAGAAGCGGGGCAACGTCTGTCGGTGGGGGCTGGGATGCTGGGGTGGTCCCCGTTCGCGGGGGCGACTCCGGGAAGCGCCCCCACGATCCGTGCTCCGCGGTAGGGGAAGTGCTGGAGGGCCCCCGGACGTCCACCCGGGGGCCGCTTCACATCTGGGCCCGGCCGAAGCCCCGCGGGATGTCAGACCTGTGCGCTTTCATACCCCCAGGACGTTCACCTCGGAGGCCCCCATGCCCGATGCCACCACCACAGACAGCCTTCCCGTGTACAAGGCCGGGGAGGTCCCCGAGCATCTGCGGACGATGACGCAGCTGAAGGCTGATCGGCTGAAGCCTGCGGAGGGGCAGGAGCCGGTCGGGTTCTTGAGCATGTACCGGCGTGGGCACGGATGGGGAAAGTTCCCTCTCTATGATCCGGCCGGCGCGGCGAAGATGCGGCCCTTGTCCGCGAGGCAGCAGCAGGCGATGACGGAACGGCGCACCTGCCCACGCTGCCATCAGGTCCGCCAGCAGCCCGTGTACCGGCAGTGCTCGGCATGCGATGCGAAGGACCGTGAGGATCGGCTGGCGTTGCAGGCCCGGACCTGTTGGAAGTGCCGCAGGGTCTCGGTTGCCGCGTTGCGCGTTGCCGCAGGCCCGGGCGAGCGGGACCGGTGTGTGCCGTGCTGGGTGCTGTGGCGTCTCCAGCAGCAGTTCGAGGCCGAGCGGTTGGCCGTGTGGCGCCGTACATGCCCTGGGCAGGGCTGCGCGGTGGTCACGGCCACCGATGAGGAGATCGCCGCTGAACGGGCCGCGAAGACGTGGCTGTCGCCGCGCTGGTGCCCGCCCTGCGCTGAACGGGACACGCTCGAGCGGGTAGAGCGCCAGCGGCAGGCAGAGGAGAACGCCCGCGCTGCCGTTGAAGCACGGCGCCAGCAGGTTGCCGCCCTGGAGGCGTGGGCACGCGAAGTCCTCGCCGACCCGGGCACGGTCATCCTGGATACCGAGACCACGGGCCTCGAGGACGATGCGCGCATCGTCGACATCGCTGTTCAGACTGTGGCCGGCGACATCCTCATGGACACGCTCGTCAACCCGGGAGAGCCCATCCCCAACGAGGCGACCGGCCTTCACGGCATCACCGACGCCCAGGTGGCTGCAGCGCCCCGGTTCGCAGACATCCTCGTCCAGTTGGCCGGCGTGCTGGAGGGGCGGCGATGCCTGATCTACAACAAGCCGTACGACGTGGCACGGCTGCACCACGAACTGACCCTTCACTACCGGCAGACGGGCCACGCCGAGCCGGAAGCGGCTGCCGCGGCCTGGATGTCGGGCATGCGGTTCGAGGACGCGATGATTCCGTACTCGGACTGGGTCGGGGACTGGTCTGACTACTGGGGGAACTACGCCTGGCAGCCGCTATATGGCGGGGACCATCGGGCGCTGGGGGACTGCCGGGCGGTCGTTGAACGGCTACGGGAGATGACGGCGCGGATACACGAAGGCAGCGCCGGCTGAAACGGACCAGGGGCAACGTCTGTCGGTGCCGGGTGTCATGCTCCGGTGTGTGCCCGTGGATGCGGGCCACTTCCGGAAGCGCCCCCATGATCCGTGCTCGACGGTAGGGGAAGAGCTGGTTCGGCCCCCGGCAGCCATGTCCGGGGGCCGCTTCACGCCTGGGTGGTGTCTTGCCGCGGCGCGGTCGGCAGCTCGGTGTGGGAATCCGACCAGTGCGACACCCACCCGCAGTTCCCGCAGGCATACCTGCCGTTCACCCCGGAGATCTCCGTCCCGCAACGCCGGCATCCCGTCGTCGTGATCTCCTGAGCCTCCAGGAACGCCGCCGCCTCTGCGGGTGTAGTCCCGGGCGGGGTAGCGGGGCGCTTTTGGTGCTGGTTCACTCAGCCGACCCTACCTGCGGCTCGGGCACGGTCTTGGAGATGGGGCCGCATAGGGGGCAGAGCCAGGAGCCGTCTGGGCCTTGCTGTGCCGTGCCGCCGCATTTGTTGCAGTTCACGTGGGGCCTCCCGGGTGCTGGTGTCGGCAGGGTCCAGGATGCTGCCGGGCCGGGCTGGACGGAACCCCCGCGGCCTGCCGGTGGCCGCTGGCATGCTGGACGGCGCCGACAACCAGCCTGGAGGACCCTCGTGGATTTGAGCCGTACACCCGCGCAGATTGCCACCGCCGCAGCAGAGGAACTTCGGGCGTTCAACCACCGCACGCTGGACGCGAAAGCCTTCGCGCAGCCTGGTGACGTGTCCGAGGCCGCCGATGCCTTGGCCCGGGTCGTGCAGTACCTTCCGCGGGCCCTCCGCCAGCTCGAGACCGGCCTGGAACGGCTTCACGAGGAGCAGCGGATCCGACTGGACGACAAGCCGCCCGCGGAGACGTCGCAGCAGGACATCTTCGACCGTGTGACGACGGTGGTGTTGGCGTTGCGGGAGGCGCGGGTGGATCTGTCCCGGCTGGATGACCGGATGCGTGAGGTGAAGGGCCCGTTGTCGCACATGGGTGCGCCGTGGGAGGACGAGGAGGAGGAGTCGGGCGTGTGAGGTGGGCTTGACGGTTCGTTCAGGGGCGGGTGCCTGCGGGTGCCCGCCCTTTTGTGTGCCCGGGGTCCGTCGAACCCATGGCAGTGCAATGGGATATGCGTTAGAGTGGGTCAGGTGGTCGCCCCGCACACGCCAGGCAAGACCCCCACACACTCAAACCCCTCCCGCCTGACCCGCGCAGGGGCAATCCCCCACCCCCAACCGCGAGAACCTGACCCCACCCCTGCCACCGGAGGCCACCCATGCCGGACACCACCCCACTTACCACCCGCCCCCTCACCGAGGGCGAGTACAACGCCGCCTGGCACGCCGTCGAAGGCGCGGCCGGCGAGGAAGGCGCCGACCCCGGGACGATCCTCCACGCCGTCCTGGCCAGGCTCGGAATCGCCTGGCCCGGTACCGCGGAGCAGTCGGCCGTCGAGGAGCAGCGCACGGCCAGCTGGCCGACGTTCATCCTTCAGCGCTGGAACTGGCCGACCAACGCGTGGGAGGAGCACGGCACCTACGGGCCCGATGCTCGCGGCGAGGGCAACGCCTACTTCGCCGTGTCCAGCGAGCGCGCTTCGCAGACCGGCCCGATCCGGCTGTTGAAGGACGGCGTGGCGGTGCTCGCGGACGACCCGGCCACGTACTACGACGCCTGACCTGCCGTGGTCACCCGCCCGCGACCCCACCCACCCCGGAGGCAACCAATGCCCACGACAACAGACGAGACGCAGCGACTCGCGTCGGATCGGCTCCCCTGCTACGGCCACGAAGCCCTCTACGACACCGCCCTCGACAACCTCGCCGCCGCCCCCAAGCGACAGCAAGCCATCCACCAAGCCGCCACGCTGTGCGCCACCTGCCCGGCCCCCTGCGACCAGAAGGTCACCCCAAGCCTCCTCGAGCAGGCTTGCTGCCCCGCCCCCAGCTACGGCACCTACCTCGCCCACAAGAGGCGTGGCGAGGACGCCTGCGAGGCCAGCAAGGCCATGAAGCGGGAGTACGACCGGGAGCGGTACGCGAAGAACCCGCGGCGGGCGCGGGCCCCGCAGCGGGCGTATGAGGCGCGGCTGCGTGCAGCACGGCAGGGGCGTGTCACATGAGCCGGCATGAGCAGATGTGCCCGCACTGCCGCGGCACGCAGGCCGGGGACGAGCCCGCTGTAGCGGAGCAGCAGGACGGCCGGCCGCGTTGGAGCCGCGGCCGGCCGCACCCCCGATCACACCACACGACCAGGAGACACACCATGACCGAGTCCACCACCGACCGCGCCGCAGCTCCCGTCAAGCAGCGCGCCGACTGCACCGAGACCGAGTGGGCCGAGCAGGAACGCGCCCGCTTCGAGCGGCTCTACACCCGCGAGACCGTCCGCGCCGACCTGGCCGAGCAGCGAGCCGACACGGCCGCGCGTGACGCCGACATCTATCAACAGCGCCTCGAACGACTCGGCGAGGGCTACACCAAGCAGCGCCAGCGCGCCGATCAGGCCGAGGCCCAGGCGGAACGACTGCGCACCGACCGGGCCGCCGCCTGCATCTGCGGACACAAGGAGGCGCAGCACTTCGAGGACGCCTGCCTCGTCTGCGACTGCGGGGACTACCTGGTGCCCGAGGCTGCCCGTGAGGTGATCGCCCGTTGGCGAGCAGCCGCAACCCGCGCGCCCGCCGACCGGGCGGCCGTACTGCGGGAAGCCGCCGACGTCGCCGAGGCGCAGTGTCAGCGCAACCCCTGGACGACCGCCGCCGACGTGATTGCCGAGCTCCGCCGCCTGGCCGCCGAGCCTGCTGCCGCCGGGCCGGGTCGGACGGCCGACGAGACACAGGAGGACCCGGCGCGCGTCGACCGGCTACGGCCTGAATTCTTCGAGCACGCCAGCGTCGAATCGATCGACGTTCAGATCCGGCGGGCACAGACGCAGCAGCGCCAATGGGGAAATCGCGTGAAGACGCTGACCATTTTGCGACAGGCCCGGGTCATGCAGAAGGAACTCGGCGAGTGGCCCGCTCCCACCCTGCCTGCTGGCGGGTCGCAGCAGGCGAAGGACGCCGACAGCAACCGCGTCGTCGCCTACCGCTCCGCCCTCCCCGGCGCCTGGTCGATCTACTGCACCCGCCACACCAGCGAACTCGGCGACGGAATCATGCCGCTCACCTCCGACGACCTGCCCGACGGAGGGCTGTGCGCCAGCTGTGGCGTGGACGTGCTGATCGAGCAGCAACCGAAGGAGGCCGGCCGTGGCTGACACCCAGACGCCCAGCCAGGCAGAAACCCACCTCGCCCGACGCCTCGCTCACAACCACGGCTGGCTTGACGACGACGACGCCTGGAAACGAGCGCCCGCCTCGCTCCGCAAGGACTACCTCGATCTTGCCCGGGAGACCCTCGCCATCACGGGTGGTCCCACCGAGGCGCAGCAGGAGGCCGCCGCCCTGGCCGCCGAAGTGCGCGAGTTGAAGACGCAGCGCGACCGATACCAGCGCGCCTGGCACAACGCCTGCACCCGAGCAAGGAAGGCCCGGAAATGAACGACGTGCCGGGCTGGCTGGTCCTCGAGGCCCTCGTCGCCGCCCACGTAGCCGTCATCGGCCTCCTCGCCCTCACCATCCACGTCACCCGCGCCGGCATCCGCCGCATCCGAACCCGCAAGGAGGCCTGACATGGAGCGCTACTGCTCCGGCGACCGGTGCGAGGACTGCGCCCCGCCCACCCCCGAGGAACCGTACGACGAGTGCTGCGAAGCCACCTGCGGCTGCTGCCCCCGCGTCAACGAGCACGACCACTGCCGCCTGGCCCCCGGGAGCGAGGAGGACTCGAAGTACTGCGACCAGCACGGCGAAGGCTGGCTGAACGACCGGTCGGCGGAGGGGCAGCGGATGTACGAGCTGCTGCGCGACGCGTGACGGCTCTGGTTTGCAAGGGCTGCAAGCGACGTTTGAAGAACCCCACCCCGACCGGCTACGGGCCCGTCTGCGCCCGCAAGCACACCCCACCCGCCCCACGCCGCCACCGCACCACCGCAAGGCGCTCCAGCGCCCGCCCAGCCCCCGTACGACCCGCCCCCGACGAACTCCCCGGCCAGGAAACCATCCCCCTCTTCTACCTACAGCCCACCCTGGAGTCACTTTGACCGACTACCGCGAGCCCCACGTCACGGCGGAACTGGCCGACTACTTCACAAAGCGGGAAGCCGCCCGCACAGCCAGGATCCGCGACTTCCTCAACAACCTCACCGCCCGCGAACGAGCCCTGGTCCAAGACATTGCCGTCATGGGCTACGTCCGCGGCAGCATGCACCCGAAGAACGAAGAGATCCCCCTGAACAAGGCGATCCTGGCCGACGTCGTCAACGCCTGCTTCGCCTTCCCCGACCTGTACCCCGCCGTCGCCACCATCGAGCGATGCCCAGGCTTCCCCGAGGGCTGCCCCAACCTCCGCCTGGTCCCCGCCGACCCGCCCAAGCATCAGGGCGGAGTCCGCTGCGGATGCGCCGACGACCCCGAGGATGACGAATGACGGGCCCCGATGACCCGCACTGGCGGTGGGAGTTCCGCTGCGAGGACTTCGTCTACGCCCGCCTCGCCGACGCCCAGGCTGCTGCCGACGAGATGCCGCCCGGTCCCGCCCGTGACGCCGAGTCCAACCGCATCGACTCCCTCTACCTCATCGCCTCCCAGCACAACATCTGGATCGACCTCCGCGGCCAATCCGCAGGCCGATGCCGAACATGCAGCCCCTCCGCCGGAGGCGTCCCCTGCCTGACCATGACCGGCCTCGCACGCATCTGGCGAACCCACCCCGACTACCAGCCCGGATGGAACCGAGCCGTAGACCAGCCCGAAACCGGCAGCGGATCCACCTACCGCGAGTACAAGACCCGCACCACCATCTGGACCCGCCGGGCAGCGAAACTCGCTCCGTTCTACGACCGCTTCACCCTGGAACGGGACCGGAACGGCGAGTTCTGGAAGTGCAAGACCTGCCCGGCCCGCGGCGAGAGCTGGTTGCCCCCGTCAAGCCTGTACGACCACCCGTTCGCAATCGACCAAGCCCTCCAGCAGCACCCCACCTGCCCCGCCCTCGAGAACAAGGAGCCCACCACACCGTGAGCGACTCCAGCACCCCCGACACCAGCACCACGCCCCTCGACCACGACCTCAGCGCCGCCGCAACGTACATCACCAGCAGCGCCGTCCAGCAGTGGGCCGCCAGCCCCGTCACCCCCGACAGCATCAGCGTCCAAGGCCGCAATGGGACCACGCTCGTCACCATCCACCCCGACGGCCGCCTCGAATACGGGCCCGACTACACCCCCGACACCGCCGCCCGCGCGTTCTGGGACGCCCTCCAGCAGATCGCCCGCGCCCACCGCTTCGGGGCGCCGCTCAACGCCAGCATCAACGCCCACCTCCGAGCCGGCGAGGAAGCCGAACGGAAGGTGGCCCGCCTGGACCAAATGGCCCTCGCCTGGCTCGAACGCCTCCCCGACACGATCCTCACCAAGACGGCCGCCGACGCCATCCACCACATCACCCGCGGAGACGCCCGATGACCGACGCCGCTCACGCATGCTGGCACTGCAAGGACGCCGACCCCGCCGTATGCCTCGCCAACCCGGCCCACCCCAGCTACAACAAGGGCCTGGTCTACTTCCCCGAACGCGTAGCCAAGCCCGGCTGCCCGTTCTGCGACATCGTCGCCGGCGAAGCACCCGCCACGATCGTCCGCGAGTGGGACGACGTCATCGCCATCGTCCCCCACAACCCCGTCGTGGAAGGACATACCCTCGTCATTCCGAAGACGCACGTAGAGGACTTCACGGCCTCCACCTACGTTGCGGCCCGGACCATGGCCAAGGCCGCTCTCCTCGGCAATCAGATGCGCAGCCCCATGAACCTGATCACCAGCAAGGGCAGAGAAGCGACTCAGAGTGTCTGGCACCTCCACCTGCACCTAGTGCCGCGAGCGGAGAACGACGGCCTGGCCCTGCCCTGGTACTCCGGGCGCAGCAGCAAGACCACCGTCAGCGTGCCCGCCGAACCGCAGGACGCTGCGGAAGTCGGCCGTTCCGTGGCCCGCGCTGTCCGCCAAGCTCGCCGACCGGGACGGGAGGGCTGACGATGACCGAGCCAATGTCCGAGACGACGCTCCTGGTCTGGTACTGCCGATCCTGCGACAAGTCCTGCAAGGTCGAACCGCCCGACCCCGAGCAGGTCGCCTGCAAGTGCCCAAACCCCGTACCCGGCCTGCACCCCACCCAGGTCACCGTCATGCACGCACCGAAACCCCGCCCCATGCACGCCCTCAGCGACGAGGAAGCCCGCCTCCGTGCGCTCGCCCGGAAGGGCACACGCGTCCGCGTCATCTACGAGGGCGAGATCGCCGACGCCTGGCAGTGGTCCAGCGCCGGCAACCGCGGCCTCGACTTCGTCGTCACGTCACCCGACGGACACTGCCACACCGTGAACGGCCAACAGCCCGGCCTGCGCATCGAAGCCATCACCGACGAGGAGGACTGACGTGGGAGCAGCCCTGCACCTCGCGCACGTCCAGCAGGCGCCCGTGCGGAAGCGGAAGAGGAAGGGCGGCGGCAGCGGAGGCGACGGCTACGACGCTCTCGTAGCCCGCGTCTACCAAGACCAGCGCATGACCCCAGAAGCCCGTGAACTGATCCTCCTCCTCGCCTGGCTGTCCGCACGCGACCCCGACCGCTACGACACCGACGGCACCCAGATCAGCTGGAGGAAACGCGCCTCGAAGATCCTCGGAGAGTACGGCCCAGGACCGCGCCGAGGATCCCGCCTCGCCGACCTCGTATACGCAGACCGGCCCCGCTACGAAGACAAGCACGTCGAATGGGGGCAGCGGGTCTGCGCAGCGCCCATGATCCGGCGCGCCGGCCTGTGCGGGCAGCACGCCACCGACCGGGACTACACCGTCGACCAGGAGACTGGGTGGCGGACCGCGGTCTGGTACTGCCGACGTCACGAACCGTGGGGGCGCGACCTCCGGGCCCAGCGTCTGGCCAACCCTGGACCGGAACCCATCCCGAACGCGGGCGGACTCATCACCTCGTACCTCATGGCTGAGGGGCAGGAGGAGGCCTGGGCCCGCCTGTACAAGGAGGCCGCGGTGTGGAAGATCGACAGTTTCTGGGAACCGTCGAAGACGTACGGCGTTGTGGCCGACAACTGGCCTACTCCTGGCAAGGACCCCATCCCGCAGCGCGCCCGCCTGCGCCTTGTGCTGGGCGGCGCCGACCTCGAGGGCGCAGATGCTTGAGAAGGTCCTAGGCGGCGGATAACCCGGCCTCGCCCGCGGCTGCCGTGCCGCCTTCGCTGTCGTCGACGTGCCGGTCCGGCGATAGCGCCCACTTGAAAGTCAGCTCCGGGACCGACTCCGCATCGAACAGCTCCCGCAACTTCGCGACCTTCGCGTTGAACGTGCGCAGGGAGATTCCCAACTGCCGTGCGGCGCCCTTCTGGTCCCGGCCCGAGCACAGTTCCCGCAGGATCTCCCGCTCCTCTTTCGTCGTCCGTACGCCCTGGGCCCCGGACACCGTGTCGACGGCCGGCCAGCCCGTGCGCGGCCGGAGCTCCCCGAACCAGGGGTCTGCCCGCTTCCACCGGGATTCGAATTCCGAGACGACGTACGCGACGAAAGCCCCGTCAGTGATCTGCCACGCCGAGTTTTCGTGCGCGCCCGGCACAACCGTGTTCGAGATGAACGCCGTCCGGCGGTCGACGATGATGGCCCGCTCGAACGGTTCGGCGAGCGTACGGAACTCGGCTGACCGCCCGTCGGGCCGGTTGGCCATCATCCGGGCATGCTCCGCCGTCACCGGGTTGTCGCGGACAGTCGCCCGGTACAGGGTCCGAAGCGTGACACCGCGTTCTAAAGCGTCAGTGTCCCGGCCCCTGCCCGCCTCCAGGTGCTCCTTCGTCCGCGGCCCGGCCGGCTGCGCCGCCAGGATCTCGAACTGCGCACCGCCCACCACATCCTGAAGACGCGCATTCACCACCACCGGATCCGGAATGAACTCGGATCGGCCACCGGCATGCAGCTGGGAACGCTCGAAAGCGTCCTCGAGCGCCAACACCGTCCCGGGCAGGCTCCGCATGCGGGACAGGCAGTCGTCCAACGCCCCGAATTCGATCATCATGCGGCGTCGGAGAACATCCCGCGGATTCAACGGGACCAGCCGGTGACCCTCCCGCACATCCCGCACCACCAAACCGAGTTCCAACAGTTCGGCGACCGCGTCAGGCATCCGCTCCGATGGGTCCTCACCGGCCGCGATCAGCGCGAACGCGTCCACGGCAGCCGGAGACAAACACCCTGCGTCACCCTTACCGAAATCTATGGCCAACGCTTATGATCCCCCGCCCAAAACAAACCGCACGACTGCACCAACACGCAATGCACACACACGCACACGACAACAGTTGAGAGTCGAACCAGCGTAAGGCAAATTAGCTGCGGGGCGTCCCCCGGCGCTCGTACTCCACATCCTCCCCAACACCCTCGCGCGTCTACTGCCAGAACACGCACCCGGACATGGGGATCGCAGCGGATCAGAGTACGACACACCGGGCAAGACGCCCCATCAGCATCCCTACCGACCCTGCTGACGCCCAGAAAGGGACCGCTCGTGAAGCCCACCCTGCGCCGCATCCTGGCCACCGCAGCCCTCACCACCGCCACCCTCACCGGCACCGCACTCACCGCGACCGCGCACGCCGCCGAGACCACCACCACGGTCACCGTCGACACCACCACCGCCGACGCGACGATCGAACTGCCGACAGTCGCCCCCCTCGACACCTGGTGGGGCTGACACCCACGGCCGGCCCGGCAGGACGTGCCCCCAGCACCCTGCCGGGCCCCGGGCAGGGGCAACACGACGGCGGATCAGCGGGACGGTAGAGCCCATGAGCTCCCACCCCCAAACCCTCGCCATCGACTTCGACGGCGTCATCCACGCCTACAGCCGCGGCTGGCAAGACGGCACCATCTACGACCCGCCCCTCCCCGGCACCCTTGAAGCCCTCGAGCATCTGACCAAGACGTACGCCGTCTTCATCCACACCACCCGCGACGCCACCACCGTCGCCTGTTGGCTCGCCGACCACGGATTCGACACCATGGTCGACGTTCCCGGGCCCGACCACCCGAAGCGCGAGTTCTGGAACGAAACCGGCGTCCTCCTCGTCACCGACCGGAAGCTGCCCGCCATCGCCTACATCGACGACCGCGGCATCCGCTTCACCACCTGGGACCAGGCCCTGCTCGACCTAGCCCAGGTGATGTGATGCCCAAATTCCAGGTCCGCTCGCCCGTACGCCTGCGCCGCCTCGCAGGAGACCGCCGCCTCTACATCACCTCAGACGGCTCCACCGACGCCGGCTACCTCGCCGAATCCTCCCTCCACGTCACCAACGAGGACTTCCCGTACCTCCACCTCGAGCTGGAAGAACACCCGTACGACCTGTACAGCGACGGCACCGACGCAGCCACCTACGACTTCCCCGCCTACCGTCTCCTGGCCGCGGACGTCGACGCGCTGACCACGACCGCGAAGTCCAACGACTACGCCCTCCTACAGCTCCTCCACGTTCTCGAGGCGCTGCGCCCTGACATGGGCACGGTCGTACCGGAGTGCGGGCACGAGGACGTCATCGAGGTTCCCCAGGTCGGTGACACCCAGACTCCCGGCATCTGCACGTGGTGCCCCACGCCTCTGGTCCGCCTGAACGACGAGTGGATTCCCGCCTGAACCGTCCCGCGTTGTCAGTGCCGCGTGGCAGACTCCCGAACGGAGCTGGCGCCGTCTCGTCCCCCGTAGCGGCGCCAGCCACAAGGCTCCCGGCCGCAATCCGCGTCGCGTGCCAGGGAAACGTGGCCCGGTCCTCCCTGTGGGACCGGGCCACACGCACACCCGGCCCCGTTTGAGCAGGGGCAACACGTCCCGGTTTCGTGCCCAGACTGAAGGGCATGCCTTCCACCCCTTCGCGTCCCAGTACGCGCCGTATCGTCACCGCCCTGACCGCCGCACTCGTCGCCGTCCTGGCCCTCCTCACCGCCTCCGCACCACCCGCCCACGGCGCAACCGGGCCCGTCTACGCAGGGAACGGATGGAAGGCATTCACATCGGCCGGCGTGTACAGCCTGTCCCCCGACCGGTACACCATCGTGTTCGCCGACGACACAGCCCGCACCAAACTCGCCGCGTACTTCACCGCACCCGCCAACCAGGTCACCACCGACGTCGGCGTCCCCATCACCGTCTCCACCCTCCTCGACACCACCCCCGCAACCTCCTGCCCCACCTACCACCGCATCGTCGTCCACTACACCTACCGGCCCACCGGCCAGACCGGCGTCAGCCAGGGACGCCCCTGCTACGCCGTCGCAGACGGCTCAGCCTGGGGAGGCCACGTCCTCGTCGACTCCGAGTACTGGTCGACCCCCGCCTGGTTCTCCACGGACGCGACGAAGAACGAGGGGTACAGGAAGAACGCGGTCACGCATGAACTCGGGCATGTCCTGGGCCTGGACCATCCCAACGAGGATCGCGACAAGGACGGGACCGTGGAGTCGTACGAGTGCGTGACCACCGCGACCGGCACCCGGCCCCTGATGTGCGCGCCGAACGGCGGCTACTACAACCCGGTCGACGCCGGCCGGTTCACGCCGCCGTTCGACCTTCCGGGGCTGAAGCAGATGCTGGCGAACTACACCCTCCGCAAGGCCTGAACGCCTGCGCGTTGTCGGTAGGTGTCACGTCTACGGCTGCCGCAGTCCCGGCTCCGGGTTGCACACCCCGCACATCTCCACCACCAGACTGTCGTCCCCCAGCGCCAGCAGTACTTCGCCCCGCTCCAGGAACCCCGCCTCGCCCTTCCAGATCCCGCACCCGCCCCGATGCAGCACCGACCGGCGGTTCCGGGCCGGCTCCAGCTTCCACCGGGCTTCCACCCACGCCCGTTCCGCCTGACGCTTCTCCCGCTCCTCCTGCACCTCCAGCGTGCGGATCGTCTGCCGGGTCTGGGCCAGCTGCCAGACCAGCCACTCCTCCAGGGTGCGCTGCTTCGCGAGACGCTCACTTGTCGACATATCGTTCACGCGTTCGATCCTACGGGCATGAAAAAACGCCCGCCACCTGCGCAAACAGGTGACGGGCGAGTGCCCCCCAGGCGTGCGATCACCGTACGCCCTGGCTGTGCTCAATGGTAGGGGCGCAGCACCTGATCGACCCTCCCCGCGACCGCAGCAGCCCGCACCGGATCCCGAACCCCCTTCGGCGCGGCCGCCAGCCGGGACACGAGACGGTCCGCGGACAACACGTACACCGGACCCGACCACCCCTCCACCACCACGTTCGGCGCCAGCTCCCCGCCGGCCACCGCAGAGCCGTGCACCACCAGAAGCGGCCACACCGACCCGCCCGGCATCCCCAGCACCCGCCCCACCCCGACCGCATACCGGGCCACCGCCTCCACCTGCCCATGCCGGTCCTCCGTCCCGCAGTGCACCCGCCCCCGCACCAGACACGTCGGATGCATCGAGCCGGCACGCCAGCTGCGACAGCCTGCGTGGCGGTGTAGGTGATGACGTGCCCGGCGCAGGCGATCACGCCGTCGCGCCCGGCCCCGCCCTTGTGGACGGCCTGGTCGTCGATTTGGACCCAGTGGTCGGCGACCTCGTGCGCTGCCGTGAGTGCGGCGTAGGCGGCCGCGAAATGGGCTGCTCTGCTGGTCATGCTGCTCCTTCGAGGGCGGTGGGGTTCCAGGTGTCGGGGCCGGGCACGGTCTGCACACGTCGGCCGAAGTGCTTGGCAGGCCAGATGCGGCCCACGCGTTTCCCGGACCGTTCACAGCGCGGGCTGCCGTGCTCGTCCAGGCGCCCGTACTCGGACATGAGCACGGGCTTCAGGCAGGACGGGCAGTCGGTACGGGCGGCGCCCATCACACGGCCTTACGGTGCCGCGGGGTGGGCCCCGTCCGGTTACGGCGGCCGCGGATGGCGCGTACGGCCTGCTCGGCCAGGTCGGCTATGAACGCGGCGACCGCGACGAGGAGGACGCCCAGCCACCAGGGCGGGCTGGTACGGCCTGTGACAGCCCACCAGAGGATGCCGAAGGTGATGCCGAAGCCGACGAAGAAGACGGTGGAGGTGATGACGGGCAGGTATTTGCGGAGCATGGGCCCTCCACGGGGCGGATGTGACGGTGGGTAAGCGGGACTCGGACGGGCCGGGTATCAGGCCGACGGACGTGTCTAAGATGTCCGGTTCACAGGTGCAGTCCGGCTACGCTGCGTTGGCTTTCCGGGCTGCACGGCGCTCCCGCCGGTACTCCCGCTCGCCGTCCCAACACCGGTCGCACGGCTCCTCGCCGCGGTATTGGTGAGCGGCGAACCCGGCATGGTCTCCGTGACGGCGCTTCGGATCGAGAATCCCGGCCTGACAGGCCAAGAACACGGCGTGCGCCTGGCTCTTGGCATCCAGCTTCCGCAGGATCCGCGTGCTGGTCTTCAGGACCCCGTTGCGGCTGTACCCCGTCCTCTCAGCTATCTCCAAGTACGTCAGACCCTCCGAGACGTACTGGAGGACAGCCAGTTCCTGCTGGGTGAGAGGACGGACGGGCCCGACGCTCGAGGACGTCGGGCCCGCCTGGACTGGGGCGGTCACGCCGTCACCCCGTACGGCTCGAGGGCCGCCGCACCCGGCAGGTACAGCGGATGCCGCGGTAGCCCCTTCGACGTCGTCCCCAGACACAGCAGACGCACGCCACGCCCGCGCAGACCCTCCACCACGACCTGGCTGCGCTCCGCCGCTACCGGGAACGCACCCCACGCCACCACCACCGCGTCCCCCATGGCTGCGGCAGTCCGTATGAACACGTCCGCGTACCGGCCGACCGGGTCGGGGTGCCGGGCCAGGTCCCGCGGGTCCGGGGAACACAGCGCGAACAGGTTGACGACGACCACTCCCCCCGCCTGCTCTCGGCGGGCGAACCCGGTTGGGCCGGCCAGGCGGCGGATGGTCGGATCGTCGGTCAGGGCGTTCGCGGTGCTGGGGTTGAGCATCAGGACCACGAGGGGCTTGGTGGTGGGGTCCCAGATTCGGGTGAGGAGGTACCGGTAGGTGCGGGCGGGGCTGTCGAATACGGCAGCGGCGGTTCCTCCGGCGAGGTCCCGCGTCTGCTCCACGTGCACGTCCAGCTCCGTGTCCGCCGGCATCAGCGTCAGGACGCTCACTCGCCACCGCCCAGGCGCGGCTCCACACGGGCGCGTCCCCGGTTGTAGTGCGGCACTGGGTCCTTGCCCGGGCGGAAGCCGTACGAGTCGCCGTCCAGCTCCTCACCGGTCTTGATTCTGCGGTACACGGTGTCCGGGCCGTGCCCGAGGTCGTCGTCGCCGGTGACCTCAACGCCAGCCTGGTAGAGCTCGGACTCGGTCATGTCCCGCAGGAGGTCTTCCTTGCCCGCGGTGACGTCGTACACGTCGGCCTGCGGCACGTGCGCGAACGCGTCCTCGAGGACCTTCAGCAGCGCCACGAACTTGGTCTGCCACTCGTCGGGCATCGACTGGAGCAGCGTGCGCGGCAGGACCAGGTAATTCGCGTACGACAGGCCGAAGTGCTTGTGAACGGCGTCGCGTTCGACCTCGCCGGCCTCGCGCTCCGCTGTCGCTTCCGCGGACTTCACGGCGAGCTCCCGAGCCTCCGTGATCCACTGGTCCAGCACGTTCACGTCCTGCGCCACGGTCCGTGCGATCCAGTCCGTGTGCTCCTCCGGGTCCGGTCCCTCCTCGAACGGCCCCTGGAACCAGTCGGTGATCTCCGCAGCCTTGTCCGGGGCCGTCTCCATCAGGACGTGCAGGGCACGGGCGAACCCGGCAGCCTGGCAACCCGCGATGGCCTGCCACCCGAAAGCGGCCAGCTGCTTCGGGGACGGGGGAACGATGGTGCGGATGTGTAGCTGAGCCAGTTCCGCCAGAAGCTCCTCGGGGGTCTGGGTCGTGATGGTCTCGGTTTCGGGTGTTGCGGTCATGCGGTGGTACCTCCTGTGGGGGCTCATTCGTCTTCCATGGGCGGGACGGGCAGGCGGTGCAGGTGGATGGCCTGGTCGTCGCCCTCCACCGCGGGCGTCATGGACCAGGCGGTGCCGGCGTCCTCGGGCAGCCACTCGAATGCCGCGTAGGCCAGCTCGAGCGCGGTGAGGTCGACGAGCTCCGGCTCCCAGCCCTGCGACACACGGAACGCGGTCAGTGCCGCCACCGCCTGGTCGTGGTCGTCGGTCAGTGCGATCAGCTCACCCGTGTCGAACTGGTGGACCGGGATCCTCTGCCAGGCGCCGGTGAGCTCCTCCGGGATGGGGTGAAAGCGGTCCCCCGGCTCCGGGTCGGGTGCGGGCAGGGTCCCCATGTCGAGGTAGGTGACCTTGTCGGTGGCGTCCGGCACGGTGAGGGTGAGCCGGTGCCCGTCGAACCGCAGCCGAAGCAGGTTGCCTTCGTCGATGGCGGCGATGATGCCGGGCAGGACCTGGCTGGTGACGGGGTGGGTGTAGGTGATGAGGCGTCCGGGAACGGCCTCCGGAACGTTTGTAGTCATCGGGCGTGGTTCTCCTTTGCGCGGGTGAGGATGGTGCGGATCCGGGACCACCACGGGCCACGGACGGGGACGGGCTTGGGTGGGGCGCAGCGGGCGCAGACGCACGGCGTGCCTTCGTCTTCCGCCTCCTGATGGGTGAGGACGTCGTCGACACGCGCATCCCGGTCGTGCCGCAGGGCGTCCATGACGTGGTTGTGCCAGTACTCGTGCGCGTTGGCCTGCCCGTCGTGCCACCGGCAGATCAGACCCGTCTCGGCGCAGGCCGGGCAGTCGTCGAAGTTGTCGACGCTTCCCGGGTTGTAGGGGGCGGCCTCCGGCATCTGGTTGCAGCCCGGCCGCAGCGGCGGCCGCAGGGTGAGGAGAGCGTCGGGGCGGGCGATACCGAACTCCCGCGGCGCCCAGTCCTCGGGGAGACCGCGGAGGTGGAGGGCGAGGGCGCCGGCAATCGCGGGCTGGTACTCCTTCAGGCTGGCCCACAGGGTCGCGGCAGCTTGCTGCGGGTCGATGGGGCGCACGGCGGGCGGGCCAGGTGCGGCGTCCGGGGTCACGGTCATGGCGTGGTGCTGCTCCTTTGCAGGTGAGGTTCGGTCAGAACGGCCAGGTCGAGTTGCCGCCCCATCCGCCAGCGCCGGCGGGCGCCTTACGGCGGCGACGGAAACGGCGGGGCAGGCCGTGGCGCTGCTGGTCCAGGCGGGTTTGGATGCGTGCCCAGCGGGGGCAGCCGTCCCGCTTGCAGTCCGCGCAGTACGGGTCGGCGCTCTCCCCCGTGCCGTCGGCGGCCCAGCCGGTGGTGGCGTGGAAGACCTGCGGGAGGGCGGCCAGACGGTCCGCACGGCGCCGCGTCATTCGCTCGAGGATCAGCGCCTCGCTGGGGACCTCCCAGGCGTGCAGGCCAACGACCGGCTTCCACCGACGGCCGTGGTGCCAGCGTTGGGTCCCGCACCAGCGGCAGCCGTACGGGGATTCGAAGTCGAGGGTCTTCACGGTGGCGGTGCTCCTTCAGCGGGAACGAGGGGTGGGCCGCCCGCACGGCTGCGATCGTGGCGGGCGGCCCGTCGTGGGAGGGGGGACCGCGCACCCCCGCAGGAGGGGGTTGGGGGTGCGGGGGTGGCGCGGCCCGGGGAGGGGCCTCCTGGGGGCGGGAGGCCCATGGCATGGGGGCTACTTGGGCTCGAGGGGAATGCCTTTCAGCCAGTCATCGCCGTCCAGGAACTCCGGACGGCGTTCCCGCCAAGAGGCCAGCGCCTCGTTCAGACTGCGTTCCCACCACTCCGTCCATCCGTGCATCTGGATGTTCCACCGCCAGGATTCGCGAACGCTTTCGTAGGCGGAGCGGCTCAGGTTGTGTCCGGAGGTGGGGTCGATGTCGTCCAGGTCGACGCCGAGGGCGATGCACAGGGCGATTCGGGCGTCATCCACGGATGTACGCTGCTCAACACCCTCAACTGTCTTCAGCGTGTCTCGCTGACGGGCCAGCCGCATGATGCGGAGCCGTGCTTCCTTGGCCATGTTGTTGCGCATCTTGTGCCCTCTTACTGGCCGTAGTGGTCGGACGGGTCGTCGACCGGTCCTTCGGTGGTGGTGCAGCCGGGGTAGTGGATGCCGGCGGCGATGTCGCGGGCGCTGGCGCCGCAGTCGCAGCCCACGTCATGCGCCGTTCTCGACTACCGGAGTGAGCTTCTGGGCGTCCCAGAGCCATTCGCCGCCCGGGCAGACCTCGTCGTCGGCGGAGAACCTGATCAGGTTGGTTGCGGTGATCAGGCCGGTCTCGGAGTTCCGGACCAGCGTGGAGTCGTCCACCGTGGTGGCACGCCGGCCGCTGGGGGTCTGCACGTTGGTGCCCGCGGGGATGGAGGCGAAGCCGGTGGTCAGCATGGGGTCCCCCGGTGGTTTGGTGGGGTGGTGGAATAAGACGACTCTAACCCATATTCCATTGCACCGCAATGGTTGTGACGCCCCCGGACACACGAAAGGGGCCCAACCCAAAAGCCAGACCCCTCACGCCCAACACCCGCCAGTCAGAACGGCGGAGCGTCCCCCCACGCGCCCGCCTGAGCCGACTCAGCAGCCGCACCCGACGACGCCCACGGATCCTCCCTCCCCTCCCGCGACGACCGCGTACGCGCCTGCTGCAACGCCTCCCTGGCCTGCCCCGAACCACCCGCCTTCGTCACCTTCGCCGTCGCGTTCCGCAGAGACGGGCCGAGCTCCTCCACATCCAGCTCATACACCGTCCGCTTCACCCCCTCCCGGTCCTCATACGACCGCTGCTTCAGCCGGCCCTGCACGATCACCCGCATACCGCGCTGAAGGGACTCCGCGACATGCTCCGCAGCCTGACGCCACACCGAGCACGTCAGGAACAGGGACTCGCCGTCCTTCCACTCGTTGGTCTGCTTGTCGAACGTCCGCGGCGTCGACGCGATACGGAACTTCGCCACCGCCACGCTGCTACTCGTCCAGCGCAACTCGGGATCGTCTACTAGGTTTCCGACGACTGTGATGATCGTTTCGTTGCTCATGCTGTCTTCTTCCGTCGATTGCGTCGGTGGGATGCCTTGTCTCGATCACGGGCACAGGCACGACATCTGCGACTGTTCTTTCGAGGTTGCAGGTAGGTGTTCTCGGCGTCGTACGGGTGACCGGCCGGGCAATGCGTTTTCAGACGGTTCCAGGTGCTGATCCCAAAGCCACGGCGCGTGTTCTCGGCGAGTGTGACCACCTCAAGATGAGCGGGGTTCACACAAGCCCGGTTACGACACAGGTGGTCTATGACCAGTTCCTCTGGTATCGGACTACGCGCAAGCTCCCAGGAGTAGCGGTGCACAAGAACCGACTGGCTCTTCACGGGGTGGAATACTCCGTATCCGCGACCGTTCTGCCCTGCCGTCCACTGCCAACAAGCTCCCGTGACACGCCCCTGCGCCGGCATAGGCCCGGACTTGTTGACCTTGGCCCAGAACCGCACATCTGCCGGAATGAGCTGCCGGGATCCATTGGGGTCGCCCCATCTGCGCCAGCGCTTGTAGTGCTTGGCGCAGTAACCGCTGTTCTTGTGCTCCCCACCGCAGCCATCCACGGCGCACCCTGTGTGCCTGATCGGCAAGAAGGTGTTCGGGTCACCGTGGGCTTTCCAACGCTTGTAGTGCTTGTTGCACAGTCCTCGAGCGCTGACCTTCGCGCCGCAGTCGGGCATGGTGCACGCCTTGGGCCCCCGCTTGGTATGTAGCGGGTAGGACTCGATACTGTCCATGAAGCCCTCCTTCCGGTATCTCGGATGGCAGGGTCAGGGGCCGCTTTGGTGCGCTAACACCGGCGGCCCCGCAGAAGAATTTTCCCAGTTCAGAGGCGGTTTCGCTGGGGTGCCTTCCCCCTGCTCATGCCGCTTCTCCCAGCTGGTGCTTCTTCGTCGCCAACTGCGACGTCGCCCCGTGCCCGCACATGAAGTCCCTCGATGCCTGCGTGCCCTTCGCACTCCGAACCTTCCGGATCGGCCCCCCGAAGTGCGGGTACCGCTTGCCCGTGCAGATCGCCCGCACGGTCTCCCTGGTCACGTCGAACGACATGGAGATCGCCACATCGGAGTCGCCGCGCTCCGACCGCTGCCGCATCTTCACCACGTCCCGCTCCGTCAGCACCGGACCGACGACCGGGCCCAGGCTCGGGAACTCGCGGCCGGCACGCTGATACCGCTTCCTGAGCCGGTTCACCCACTTCTCGGCGGTCTTCGATGCCCATCCGCGCAGCCGGTCCACATCCCCCAAGGTCATCCCCAGGGCGAAGCACTCCTGGACCGCGGCCAGGAAGTCGGCGTCCGTGACCTCCACGCGGAAGCCCTTGACGAACTTGGCGACCGCAGCCGGGTCGACGTAGTCGTCCCCCAGCTCGAGCTCCTCCTGATCCGGGACCAGATCACGAATCGTTCCCGCTTCACTCCACGACGGCGGCACCGTGAGACTGCCGTGCTCGTTGAAGTCCAGCCAGCCAAGGGCCTTCCCCATCGGCTGCTCCGGGTCGACCAAGCCGGCCAGGACCACGATGAGGGCGTCCTTCTCGGTGTCGGTGAGGCCGTGGATGACGGCGCTGACGTCTTCCGGACCTCCGTCGCCGTGGACGAGAACGGCGAGGTGTGCGGCTACGGGAAGCATCGACTCCGCCAGGTCCCCTCGCTGCGCCGCGTTCAGCTCGCTCATGCCGCCTGCACCTCCTCCACGCCCTCACGGTTGGCGCGGAACTCGGCGACCGCGTGCCGGACCGCCGCATGCCCGATCCCCAACTCGGCGGCGATCTGCCGCAACGACACCTTCGCGGCCAACTGCTCCTCGATGAACTCCTGGTTCGCCAGGGCCACGGCACGGTGGGAGAACGGGTTCCGGGCTATCTGGCGGCGCTCGGCTTCGTCCAGGCCGCCCCACACGCCGTGGTTCTGGCCGGTGTCCAGCGCCCACTCCAGGCATGCGGACCGGACCGGGCAGCCCACACACACACGCTTCGCCTGCGCGATCTCCCTCGCGGAGTGCGGGCCGATTGCGAAGAAGAGTTCCGGGTCGGTCTCGCGGCAGGTGGCGTAGGACCGCCAGTCTCGGGCCGGCGCGGCGGAATTCCTTACGCGGCCTGTCGGGGGCGTCATGGTGGTCATCGGGTGGCTCCCGGGAGGGCGGTGGGCGGGTTGAGGAGGGCGAGGTGTTCGGGGTGTATCTGGTCGAGGTCGGTGATCCACAGGACGAACTGGGATCCCTTGACGGGGTCGCCGAGTCGGGGGTCTCCGCCGAGGACGCGTGTGGAGTTGTCGTCGGGGATGGTGCGGGCGTCGACGAGGCCGTCGATGGCGGCTTTGGCGGTGGGGGACCAGTTGCCGGGGTCGCGGCGTCGGACGCTGGGCTTGGGGTGGACGACGTAGTAGACGTGGATGCGTTCGAAGGTGGGGATTTCGGCGGCTCGGGCGGCGACTGCGCTGGCCCGTCGGATGAGTTCGATGTACTCGGCCTTGCGCCTGTGGTGGAGTCGCTGGTTGTCGTTGAGGAGGAAGGTCCCTTCGGGGAGGGCGATGCGCCAGGACTTGGGGCGGGTGATGCTGCCGTGAACGGTTTCGGGGACGGTGGTGGTCATCGGGGTACCGCCGTTTCCTGCGGGGCCTGGGTGAGCATGCGGTGGCCCTGGTAGTCCTCTCGGGGCAGGAGGGTGAGTTGTCCGGGCGGGTCGGGGATGGGTTGGGGGTCGGTGGGTCCGTCGTTCTCGTGCCGGTACTCGATGCACCGATATTGGTCGGCGATGTTGTAGAGGCCTTCGGGGCTTCGCGGTCCGTCGAGGAATTGGATGGGGCGCTTGCTCATGAGGGTGATGAGGATGAGGGGGCATCCTTCGTGGTCGCGGCCTTGGCGGGCCGGCTTGTCGTGGATGCAGGTGGCGCAGTTGGCGTCCATCCAGCCGTAGCCTTCATCGCTGTTGGAGAAGGCGGGTTCGTCGTGGGCTTCGGCGTAGAGGTGTCCGTAGTCGTCGGGGGTCACGTCTTCTCCGGGGTGGGGAGGTTGAGGGCTTGGGCGAGGGCGTGGCGGGTGGTGGCGTCGTAGATGGGGTTTTGGATGAAGGTGGTGACGATGGCGAGGCGGGCGCGGAGGATGGCGAGGTCTGTTTCTGCGGTGAGGAGGTCTGGGTAGCGCTGGTAGAGCTGCCGGGCGAGTTGGGTGGTGTAGGCCTGGTCGCGGAGGTTTTGGGTGGTGGCGTGGTGTTCGGCGGCGCCGAGGGCTGCGCTGTAGCCGGGGGTGGTCTCAGGCATGGACGGCTCCCCAGGGCCCGGATCCGATGCCGAGGGCGAAGGCGACTTTCTGTGCGGCTTGGACGTCGAAGCAGGGCCAGGTGTCGCGGTCGCGCCAGCAGTAGTGGCCGGTCTCGTCGGGGCCGTGGAGTTCGGCGGTGTCGAGGAACCAGAGGCTGAGTTGTCCGTTGAGGAATCCGTCGCGGGTGCGGAGTGTGGCGGCCGCGGTGAGGAGTTCGTCGCGGGGGCTGGTGGGGCCGATGTCGGCGGCGGGTGCGGCGTAGAGGTCTTCGAGGTCAGGCATCGGTGGGGTGTTCCTTCGCGGTCTCGGCATCGGCGGTGCGGGCGGCGAGGCCTTCAGCGATGTCGGCGAGGGTGAGGGGCTGGGTTTCGGCTTTGGTGGCTGCGGCGCGGCGTATGCCTTCGCGGAGTTGGACGACGACGCCGGGCTTGGGGGCGGGTGCGGGGTGGACGCCGCCCGTGATGGCCTTGTCCCAGTTCATGCCGTCGTCGGTGGGGTTGGTGTGGGGGCGTTCGCAGGCGTGGGTGAGGGCGCGGGCTTCGCGGAGGTCGGTGTGGGTGGTGATGGGGTAGCCGTGTATGGCGCCGTGTCGGCAGGCGATGTGGGCGGTGAAGAGGCGGTCGGGGCCGGGGTTGTGGGTGAGGAGGGTTCCGTCGGTGAGGTTGGCGGTGGAGCCGTTCCAGGTGCGGACGGGGATGGGGAGGGCTGCGCGGGCGGTGTCGAGGGCTGCGCGGATGGCGGCTTGCTCGTTGGGGCCCATGGGGCCGGTGAAGAGGCGGCGGCGTGGTTTGAGCAGGTGGCGGAGGTCGACGGCGGCCGGGGTGGGGGTGGTCTTCTTGGGGGTCGGCTTGGGGGCGGCTTTGGCGGCGCGGGGCCGGGTGCGGGGCATGGTCGTTCTCCGTCCTGCGGGGCTGGGGTGTGGTGCGGTGGGGCTCCGGTGCTGGTTCGGCCGGGTGGACAGGGGATCGTCAGGTCATGCACCAGCCGCTGTCGCAGAGGCCGTCCGCCTCGTCGAACATCGGCAGCAGGTCGACGCCGTCGGGGATCGCCTCACGCAAGGGCCGGTTGAAGCGGGTCAGGTAGACGTGGTCTTTGCCCAGCTCGTCACGCCGTTTGTTGAGGAGTTCTTCGAGCTGGCACGACTTCTCGAACAGCTCGGGTTCGTCGCGCCGCTGGTCGTGCCAGGTCTCCGGCCGGTGGAACGGGCAGAAGAAGCAGCTGGACTTGGGCGGCACGGGCAGGCCGGCGTCGCGGATGATGCGGGCGCAGTCGGTTCGCCGGAGCCCAAGGTCAAGGAGCGGGTACGTGATGACCTCGTGAGGTTCGACCCTGCGGTTGTTCGCGCGGTGGATCTCGTCGACCGAGATACCGATCCCGATCGTTGCCGGGGCCGCCGCGGTGGCCCCGCGCCGCTTCAGTTCCTTGCCGATCACCTTGATTTTGAAGTCGGCCGTACACGAACGCTGGCCGGGCGCACCGTTGGACATGCGGATCGGGATCGGTAGCGAGCGGGAGCCGGGCCGGGTGAGTCGGCCCATCAGGGTCTCGACGCTGCCGTCTCGCTTCACACGATCCAGCACGACCAGCTCTATGCCGTGCTCGGCGGCGAATGGGCGGGCGTGCTCCTCGATGTACCGGAGAGTGGCCGGGTTTTCGGAGTCGTCGCCAACGTTAGCCATGAGGAACAACGAAAAGTCGATGCGCTGCTGCGCGGCGAGGACGAGCAGCGCGGTGGACTGAACGCCCCCCCCGTAGCTGATGGATCGAAGGCTGGGCGCGGTCATGCTGCACGCCTTTCGTGGTGGTCGTCGTGGGCGACGTCGGCTTGGGCGTTGACGGTGGCAATGTGAAAGTTGAGGAGGCCAGCGATGGCTGTGGCGTAGCCGATGCGGTAGAGCTCTGCGGGGATCTGGCCGCGGGTGTCGGCTTCGAGCATGTCGGCGGCGCGCTGCTTGAGGGTGTCGACGCTTTCGCCTGCCTGGTGTTCGTCGTAGGCGTCGGCGATGCCCATGGAGTAGAAGGGGTCGTTGGCGAAGGGGCTGACGGCGGGGGCCGTGGTCATGAGGCTCATGTCGGGGCTCCGGGGTGTCAGGCGGCGGCGTTGGTGAGGGTGGGGTCGATGTCCTCGGTGGTGAGGGCCAGGCAGTGGATGAGGATGGGGGTGTGGGTTCCGTCGTTGCGGGGTTCGGTGTGGGTGCGGAGGGTCCAGAGGGTGACGCCGAGGCCGGCTCGTTCGCGGGTGACGGTGCCTCCGAGGGCGCGGTACCAGGCGGTGAGGTGGTGCATGTCGGCGGTGAAGATGTGGGCGGCGTCGTTGTGGGTGGTGAGGCGGGCGGTGGGGAGACCGAGGTAGTCGGCTGCGGCTTGGGCTGCGGCTTGGGGGGTGATGCGGGTGGGGCGTGAGGTGGCGTGCATGGGGTCTCCCCTGTGGTTGTGCTGGTGGTCTGTCACCCGGCCGCGCAGAGCCGTGTCGTCACGCGACCGGGGTGTCTGGGGTGTGGGTTAGGCGGTTTCGCGGTGGTCGTCGGCGCAGCGGGGGCACTGGTGGCGGCCGAGGTTGTACTCGTCGGTTTCGATGCAGTGCGCGTCGGGCCCGTGGGGGTCGAAGATGACGGGGCACCAGCAGGAGCAGGCGCAGCGGCGGATCTCCTGGGTGTAGTTGATGCGGAGTCCGGCGATCTGGGCTGCGGCGACCATGAGGGCCAGGAAGACGCTGTTTTCGGCGCGGACGTCGGCGAGTTCCATCATTTCGTCGAAGCGTTCCTGGTCGGCCGTGCCCATGTCGTAGTAGTTGGCTTGGGCCTGGTTGTGGGCGTGCGTCATCAGCGCCATGGAGGGCTCCGGGGTGGTGTGGGTGTTGCGCGCTTCCCGTGGTGTGGGGTGGCGTTTCCAACACTCCCAACGTAACCCATATTCCATGGCGTCGCAATGGGTTGGGTGTGAGGGCATGAAGAAAGCCCCGACCGGAGGGTCAGGGCTTCATCAGGGGGGTGGCCGTCAACGCCGGCGTCAGGGCCAGTTCGAGGACGCTCTCAGCTTCACCGCGGTCCGGTCCCGGTGGATCTCGAGGATGTCCGTCCAGGACACGTACACCGCGCGGCCGGACTTCACCGTGGCCAGGCCGGCTTCCTTCACCCACCGGCGCAGCGTGTTCACGGGCGCGCGGTGGCCGGTCTGGGCCAGGAGGGCGGAGGCCTCTTCGTAGGTGACGGGGTCGTCGATCTCAACGGGGAGCGGGCTGTAGTGCGTTGCGGCCAAGTCGGCCTCCCATGACGGCGGCTACAGTTCGCAGCTCCAGCAGCCGATACGGGCGGATGACGGGTCATCCGGGTGCGGGGACGGGCGTGTGCTGTTGTGGTGCTGTGTAGACCGTCGGGGTGGCGGTCAGGTTGCATTGCGGCGCCACTTTTCTGTGCCGCCTGCCTTTTGTGCGGCGAGCCGGGCGAGTGTCCAGCGTTGGGTGAGGCCGTCTGGGGTTCGGCATCGCCTGTTGCTGCACGCGGCGCGCTGGGCTGCGTCTTCCCAGAAGAGTCCGAGGCAACCGCATGCGGGGCAGAACTCTTTGCGGATGGCGTTGAAGTCGCCCAGGCGTACGGCGTGTTCGAGGCGGTGGCGTTCGAGCATGGTCCGTAGGAGGAGTTGCTGGTCTTCCTCGGTGGTGGGGATGACCTGTTCGCACCAGTCGTAGATGTCGGCGCGCTGGCGGGGTACCGGGCCGGGCTCGCCGGCGGCGGCGCGGGTGTGGGTGATTACCTCGTCGACGTGGGCGTTGAGGTAGTCGAGGAGGCCGAGGTCGAGGGGTGCGGCGGGTGTTGTGCTGGTGGTACGGCGTTCGGCGGGGGCGTTGCGGGTGGGCTGTCGGAGTGCAGGGCTGTTGAGGAGGCGGAAGGCGCGTGCGGCGGCTCCGGCGGTGTCTTGGCCCATGGTGTCCCCGTCCCTGAGTGGCCTGCCCTGGGGGCGCGGGGGGTCCGTAGCGTGTGCGGGGCGCGCGCCGGGGTGGCCGGAAGTAGTTCCTCCGGGTGTGTCCGGACGCCCCATCGTGCCACGGATGGGGCGGGGGTTGAACAGACTGTCGCAAACGATCAACAGGCCGTGTGCACTGTTACCGTTTGACAACCTTTGTGAAGGTCTGCGGTTACCCGGAGTACTGGGACATTCAGGCCAGGAGGCGGGGAACGGTGAGCACCCCTTGCACCATCCCGTTCAGCCGGTCGAACTCCTCCTCCCCCAGGTGGTTCTGGTCCCGGGCCCCGTTGAGCAGGGTGATAACGATGCCGAGGGTGATGGTGAAGTCCAAGGCTGTGCCCTCGTCGGTGAGACTTCGTCCCTGCCGGGCGAACGCGGCTTCCACGGTGGCGGCCAGCCGCTGCTCCGGGGTGAGGTCGGCGCCGGCGTCGGGTCCGGGTTGTATCGGCACGCGTGGCTCCCTGCTCGAATGGCGGGGGCGCTTGAAGGCGAGGACCGTAGCCGGGACGGCGGCCGGCTCGGGCTCGGTTGTTCGTACGGGTTCTGCGGACATCGGGGCGTCTCCGCTCCTCCGGCAGATATAGGGAAGGTTCTCGCAGCCTGGTATTCGCAGTACCGGGCCCTCATTCCCGCACAGTCTGGCTGCCAGTCCACTAGTGCGGGATGCCACTGTGGCACCTTGGGCGGGCGTGTCGGAACGAAAAGTGCGCTCTTGACGCGAAGTCTTAACTGATTTGGCCATAGCCTGACGGCGTGTAGGCCGAATGTGTGCGGTCGGTGACGGCAGTGCGGGGGTGGGCCCCTCCCGTTGTCCTGGAGGGTGGATGGTTGCCGACAACCGCACTCCTGGCCCCGGGAAGGGCCTCGAGACCTCACAGGCACAGGCCCGCTCGATGACGGGAGTCTAGTCCGGGAACTCACCACGCGGACAGACGCTATCCCCCGCCAATTCGGGTTGGGGTGGCGGACGGGTGGGCCGGAGGTGTGGGGGGTGGCGCGCGGGCCGGGAACGCCCAGTGTGGGCTGCGATCCACGCGCGTACCGTTCCCGGCCGTACGTCCGCCGACTCCCCAGAGCCGGCAGCGCCCCAATCCGTTCACGTGCACGTATGTGCTGTGAAGACCTCTGCGGGTGGATCACTCTCTTGGGCGATACGAAACCCCGGCAACCCGCCCCAAAACTGACCGACGTTCAACGTCGCAGGTGAGGCCGTCCTGCACGCGAAAGCCCCGCCCGAGCGGCTGCATGCCGTACGAGCGGGGCCGGGTCGACAGGTCACACGGAAGAGGAAGCTTCGTGTTTCTTCAGATGCAGGCCGAGAACCTCGTACATCTTGGCGACCTCAGCCAGATCCATCTTGTGCACGACCAGCTGTCCCGCGAACAGGCCGTCGTCGTATGGGAAGGGCTTCGCCGGCTTCCGGTCGTCAGCCGCCGTCTGTTCCGGGGTCACTGGGCCGGGCTGCTCCGGCACCACCCTCTCTGCTTCAGCCACTGCCGCCGGGACCGGTGCGAGGGCGGGTTCCCGCGGAGCGTGAACCGCGGCGGGCCCGGGCGCATCGTTCTCGAGGGCGGGGGCCGTTTCGTTGCTGGAGGGCACCGACGGTTTTACGGCCGTAAAACTCGGCGTCCCCGGACCGGTGGCCCCCGGCACCGCTGGAAGAGGTTCCGGAGCTGGCTGGCGCATCGGCACCGGCTCCTGGCTGCCGGCGCGGCGTGCAGCCGAGCGGGCCGCAGACGCGGCCGCACGCCGTTCCTGCTCGCCCTCCCACCACTCCAGCTGGTCGCGGGCAGCCCAGTCTTTATCCCGGGCCAGCTTGCCCAAGGTTCGAGCCGCCTCGAGCGGGAGAGTCTTCTTCCGCACCAGGTCCTGTACTTCAGGGGCCAGGTTGGTGAGGAGGATGCGTTGGGTGACCCATCCGTCGGCGCGCTCGAAGTGCTGGGCGACGGCCCGGTTGGTGCCGAACTCCGCCACCAGGGCCTGGACGGCGTAGGCTTCTTCGACGGGGTCGAAGTTCTGCCGGTCGACGTTCTCGGAGACCACGGCCTCCATGAACGTGCGCCGGTCGCTGGCGAAGTCGTCGTTGGCGACGCAATCCAGTGTGGCCAGGCCGACAGCGGTGGCCGCCCGGTACCGGCGCTCGCCGGACACGAGGACGTAGTCGACGTCCTTAAGGCGGTCCTCAGGCTCGGGCCACAGCTTCAGGTAGGCGTTGCGGCTGACGACGGGGCAGGGCTGGTTCTGACGGCGGGCCAGGCTCTTGCCGAGATCAATGAGCTGGTCCGCGGTCCCGAAGTCCTTCCGCGGGTTGACCAGGTTCGGCGCAATGCGAGAGATAGGCACCCGGTAGAGGCGTCCGTCCGCCCGGGTGTCGGCGACTGCGGTCTCCTCGTCGTCGCCGAAGAAGTCGTCGAAGTCGTTACGGCTGGCCATCACTGACCTCCCGCACGCTTCTGGCGCCGCATCTGGTGCTCGAGGGCCAGGGACTGGAAGTCAGCCTTGGCTTTGAGTGCGATGGGGTTGGGCTCGTACTGGGTGCAGAGCCGTCCTGTGGTAATGCCGCGGGTGTGCGGCTTGTAGTGGCGGATCGTGGTGTTGTACATGTCCCAGCCCTGGCGGCGCACCAGGCTCTGGGTGCGGTCCCGGTCCGCCTCGCTGTCGCGCGGATCCCAGTACACGACGACGCCGTAGGGGATCTGCCGGGGAATGAGGACACGTTCGATGGTGGTCTTGGTGGAACGGAACGCTGCTCCTGCGGCGGGGAGGGGGACGATGACGTCGTCGGCTGCATCCAAGACGGCCCGCAGTGAGTCGCCTACAGTTCCGTCGCCAAGCGGGTCGATGGACGGTCCTGCGTCTTCCTCGCCTTCTTCCAGGGGCATGAAGCCTGGGGTGTCGACGATGATGATGTCGGCCTTGGCGCGGCGCAGCTTGCGCAACTGATCGACGTTGTTCTTGGCGTTGACGACGCGGAAGGGGACGGGCCGGCCTGCTTTGCGTACCGCGTCGGCGTGTTCGACGCTGGTGGCCTGGGGGTCTATCGAGACGACAGCCACGGTGGGGTCGTCTTCGCCGCAGCCGAGGATCTCGGCATAGACCGCGGCCAGGTTGACGGAGATCAGGGACTTCCCGACCCCGCCTTTTCTGTTCAGGAGCACGGTGATGTAAGGCATGTTCGTTCTCCGACTACTTCCCGAGGATCCGGTACTTCGGACGGGGAGCATCCTGCCAGACGGGGAGATCGGGCTCGGAGAGACGTGCGGGGTCGAGAGTTTTACGGCCGTAAAACTCCTCAGCCGTCGTCCTCGGGACTGTCGTCGTCCTCGGGCGTCCACGGCACGCCGTTCTCGTACTGCGGTTCACGGAACAGCTGGTGACTCTCCCAGACGGGCACGGTGCGTTGGGCCGGTATGAACGGGGTGGTGGGCATGGCGGTCCTTCAGGGGGTGGGGCCGGCGAGGTGCCGGCGGATGTGCTCGTCGAGCATCAGGCGTTCTACCTCGAGCTGGTAGAGGTCGCGGGCGGCCGGCAGGGGCAGGTCGGCGTACTCGAAGAAGAAGTCGGTGAGGGCCGTCAGGCAGCGCCCGTCCATGGGGTGGTAGTCGGCGTGGAGGAGGCACATGCCGCTCGTCTGGTCGGGGGCTGGTGCGGGTGCGATCGGTGTGGGCAAAGCAGTGTCCCCTCGCGTGCAGGTGGGGGTGGTGTGGCTGTCGCGGTCCACGGTGCCGCAGATTCCGGATCGTGTTGCCCCTGCTCAGTCGGCTGTGATGGTCAGGTCGGGGATGCCTGCCTTGCGGGCCCGGCGCAGGCAGTCCGCGGTCCCGCTGGACTTCCGGTACGACGCCGCGACGAACAGCACGGGCCGTTCGTCGACCATCTGCTGGTTGCGTCTGTGGCCGGCCATCGGGCAGTACTCGGTGCCGCGGCGGTTGCGGCGGCGGTGCCCGGGCGGGCATTCGGGTCCGCAGGGGCCGTCCCAGTCGGCGGGGCGTTCGCGGACGAGGAGGCCGTTGCGGCGGGCCCATTGGTCGCCGATGGTGTCGGCGCCGTCGGCGCAGCCTTGCATGAGTTCGATGCCGGTGTAGCCGATTTGGAGGGCGTCGTGCCAGACGCCCAGGAGGGTGTCCTCGAGGCGTTGTGGGTCGGGCCAAAGACGGCTGCCGGTCAGGCCGATCAGGGCGAGGTTGCCGGTCATGCGACGTCGAACGCGCGCTGCGGTGTGCGGCCGGCGGCTTGGCTGCGGGCGTAGGCGCGGGCGGCTGCTTCGGAGGCGGCCATGCTGCCCGGGGTCGGGCCTGCGGCGGCAGCGGCGTCCTGCTGCGCCCAGTACGCCTCCCGGTCCTCGCTTTCCGGTTGCCGGTTGGCGCGGAGGGCGGCCTCCTGCCGGCGTCGGGCTTCCTCCTCGTAAGCCGTCTCCGGGGGAAGGGTGAGCCGGTTCTCCAGCGCGAGGGCAAGTGTGTGCCGGTAGCCGGCGTGTGCGGTCTCCCGGGTCTTCACCGGCGCCTCGGGCTTGGGGGCGGTCGGCTGCGGCGCCGGGTCGGGGGCGCCGTCGCGGCGGCCGCCAGGGGGGAGAACGCGGATCGTACGGACCGCGGGCTTCCCCAGCGCCTGGTTGAGGTGCTGGATCAGCTTGTTCTGGAAGAGGCGGAGTTGGGTGCCGTAGGCGGGGGTGGACGGCTCAAGGGTGAGGAGTCCGCGTTCGGGATCGTAGGCGGTGGGCCGGACGGTGGTGGCCAGCTCGGGCGGGCAGATGTCCGGCCACTGGTCGAGGAGGTTGCCGCCGTTGATGCCGCCTTCCCAGCCCTGTTCGGCGCGGAGCGTGTTCAGGATGGCGTCGAAGGCTTGGGGGTCGCGTCCTTCGCCGCGGTGTACGCGCATGGTGCGGCGGGTCTTCTTCGGGCCGGCGACGGGCTGGGTTTTGGCGGCCGCGCGGGCTGCGGCGAGGGCCTGGCGGGCGAGGTCGGCCCCGGAGGACTGGGGTGTGGTCATGGTCAGTCCCTCCACCAGCGCAGGTCGGCGATGGCGGGCTCGTCGGGCTCGACATGGGCGCTGTAGCGGGCGACGGCGTCGGCGGCGTGCTCGCGTTCCGGGGTGGTCATGTTCTTGGTGAGGTGGCGCCAGTTGCCGTGCAGCCACACGGAGTGCCAGGCGGCGTCGTCGGGCAGCGGCTGGCCTTCGGTGACGGAGTCGATGGCCGTGAGGGTGTCGCGGGCCTGCGCGATGGCCGGGGTGCGCACTGACTCGGCGATGGTCAGGTTGCACAGGCGGCGTACCTCGGCAAGCGCGGCGTAGGCGAGGGCGGCTTCGGCGTGGCTGCGGGCGGCGCGTGCGTGGGCCCGGGCGGTCTCCGCCTTGGACTCGTGGAGACGGGCTTCCATCTCGGCTCGTTCTGCGTCGGTGGTGTGGGCGTGCTGCCGGGCGATGCGCAGGTGGGTCCGGAGGGCTTTCACGTCGCTGGGCATGTCTGGGGTGGGCATGGCGTCTCCTCAGAAGGCGGGGGCGTTGGGGTTGCGGGCTGCGATGGCCTCGAGGGCGAGGGTCTGGTCGACGAGCTGGTTGGTGTAGAGCCGGCGGGCCTGCCGTTCACCGAGGAGGACGATCGCGGAGTGGATTAGGCCGGGGTCGCGGGAGGCTTCGGTGCGCATGGTGATGACTTCTTCGCGGGACAGGTCCTCGAGCTCCAGGGGGGCGTCGTCGAGGGGCGGGCTGTCGGCAGCGAGCCGGTTGCGGATGGCGTTGAACGCGGCATCGATTTCCCGGCGGGCGGCGAGGCTCGTGGGGCCGCTGGTGAGTTCGTCGTAGCCGGTGTGGCGGGCCTGCTCGGCTACGCGGGACTCGCGCCAGGCGTCCAGGAGGGTCTTGCGGCGGGCGGGGGTGGTGTAGAGCAGGTGGCAGGAGGCGAGTCGGTAGGCGAGGAGTCCGGAGGGGCGTCGGGCGTCGTCTGCGGAGACGGGCAGCTGCTCGGCGGCGGCCTGGACCTCGAGGGCCGTCCATCCGGCGTCAGCGACGTGGCGGACGATCCATGCGAGGCGGGGGACGGCGGCGCGGTTGAGCCAGGGGACCATCTGCTGGAGTTCGCGGGCGAGCTGGTAGCGGCGGCCGACCTTGTTGAGCTTCTTCGGCTTCTTGGGGAGCTGGTTGGGGATGTGGGGCTGGTTGTTGAGGATCTGCCCGCGGTTGTTGGACTTCCTCGGCTGTGACTCGGCTTCCCCGCTTGCGAGTTCTGCCTCAGAGGGAAAGCTAGTCAGAGCGGTAGAAGAAACAGTTGAGGTACCACCCTGCATTGGGGTGCAACGCTGTCCTCGCTGAGACCGGGTGCGGGAGGGACGGCGGCGGGTCTTCCGGGCGGCCTTTTTCGCGAGCTTCCCGAGGAGGGTCCGGTGCTCGGGGGCGGCTCCGACGGGGCGGCGCGTTGCACCCTCGCCGACGGTGCGGATGCCGAGGGCGTCGTCGAAGGCGGTGGGGATGATCCGCTCGAAGACGGAGGCGCGGCCGCCGATGCCCTGGATGCGGGTGCCCTTGCTGCGGTAGACGAGGAGTCCGGCCTCACGGAGCATGCCCAGGTGGTACTGGACGGTCCGCTCGGAGATGCGCAGCTTGCGGGCGAGGTAGTCGATGCCGGGCCGGCACTCCTTCAGCGCGGAGAGTTCCTGCGCGATGGCGATGGTGGTGGGTCCCCACTTGGGGCCGTGGGTGCGGGACGGCGTGTAGAGGCCGCTGCCGTGGACCCAGTGGACTGCGGTCATCCAGGAGTGGGGGCAGGTGGCGATGCGGCCGGTCGTGGCGTGCAGCCATTGGGCGGCTGCGAGCACCCGGAGCTGTCCGCCACGACCCGCCTGACCAGCACTGTAGTCGAACGTGGGTTCGATTTCGATGTTGGGGGCGTGCGTGTTGTGTGACGGCTGGGGGCACGGGGTGTCGCCCGCGCGGGGGGAGATTCCTCGCGAATCGCCCTTCGGGGCGTCGCCAAGCTGACAAGAGGGCATGCCGTGCTGCACTATGGATCCGTCCTTGCTGACAAGGGGGACGACGAAGGCCCGGTTGGGACTTCGGTGGGTTCGCCAGAACCTGTAGGTCGCTCGAATCTCGGGCCGGTCGCCAAACCGGATCGAAGTTCGGGCCTTAGCTCGGTCGCCAAACCGAGCCGTTGCACGAGGCCGCGCACGGTGCGCCAACACCAGCGGCCAGCGGTAGAGGAAGCGCCCCCGCCAAGGGGCCCAGGACCTCCCGCTCAGGAAGTCACTACGTCACCTGATCTCCCTTACTGGGTGAGGTCTGCTTCCGGCGCCAGGACCGTTCGGCCCGATTGGCGATCCGGACGTTTTCTGTGTCCACCTCGGAGCGGCAGTCGGTGCCTGTCTCCGGGGACTTGTGCCAGTACGTGATGTAGAGGGTTCCGTCGCCAACCTGGCGACCGTCACGCGGCAGACGCACGCGAAGGTTCTTCCTGCTGCACTTGGCGCAATCCGCCACCTCGGCGTTCTGGGCACGCCACGCCTTTTGGGCTTCCTGCTTCTCGCGGAAGTGCCGCTCCCTGTTGGCGGCCTCCGCCTCCTTCTGCTTACGCCAGCAGGAAGGGCAGATGTCTTGCCCGAAGAAGCGGACCCATCCATCTGTCTCACAGCTGCCTTCTGCGCCGCACTGGCAGATAGATGCCAGCGGCGCCGCGGCGTTCACGCGACGATGGGGGTAGTGGTGACAGGACCCTGCTCGCGCGCCGGTGTGATCTTCACGGTGCTGGCTGGGGTTCCACTGTCTGATAGCCCCGGAGGGCGGGTACGCTCTGCCATGTCGGCACCTTCATTCGCTTCGAATCGGTGAGGTGTCGGCAGCCCTCGCGTCTCGGCTTCGCAAACCGGGACCGCCACCAAGGTGGCAGCGGGGGCTTCCAACTTTCTTGGGCTGCGTCGTCCAACCAGCCTCGCAACTGACTGCATGTCTGACGCGAGGCTCAGCCTACTCGTTGGACGCACCATCTGTCTCCATTCCCTGCTGCGCGTTTTTGATCAGACTTGTCGTCAGATATCCAGGTCATCGCACGGGCGTACGGGCCTGCGGTTCTGTCCTACACATTTGGGAACCAAATAACTTGATCATGCCCACGCCCCTGCCGGAGGCCTCAAGAGACGGCGGCGAGGGGCGGAAGGTGCTGGTCGGGGCGGATGTCGCGGTTGGGCAGCGGGATGACGGTGGGGGCATGTCTGGGGGTGTCGGCGGCGGGTGGCGGGGGTTCGGCGCGTCGTGCGGCGCGGGCGGAGGATGCGGCGGTGGTGCATTGGGGGCAGCGACAGCCGCCGTGGATGTAGCGGTATTCGTTGTGGGGCTTGTCGTCCCAACGGGCGGCCCGTCCGGCGGCTTTAGCGGTGTCGCGGGCTTCGCGGAATCGGGGGTCGGTGGTGGTGTGGTGGTTGACGGTGCGTCGGTCGATGCCGACGGCGGCCGCGGCCTCGTTCAACGTGAGGCCTGCGGTGACGTGCTTGAGGTACGCCTTCTTCTGGGTGTCGTCGAAGAGGAGGGGGCGTCCGCGGCCGCGTCCGGGGACTGGCCGGGTTCGGGGGCGGGTCACCAGTGTCCGCCGCGGGTTTCGTCGCTGCTGGTGGGGGTGCGTTCGTGGTCGGGTTCGGGTTCGGTGGCTGCGGTACGAGCGGCGTGGTGGGCGGTGTGGGCCATGGCCGTCCAGCCGGCGTCGGCGAGGAGGGCCTGCAACCGGGCGAGGGTGTCGCGGTGGAAGCGGGGCGAGTTGGACAGGCGCCCGGCGCGCAGGCCCACGGCGAGGGCGGCCTGCCACACCCTGCGTACGTCGGCCGGGGCCAGGTCGGGGAACAGGTACTCGGGGAGTTTGTCGGGGCGGCCGGCGGTGTCGAGCATGGCGCAGGCTATAAGCCCGGCCAGGTAGGCGCCGCTCGTCGTGGCGGTGTCGGCGAGGGCTTGGTCGACGGCCGGGTTGATGCCGTGGAGGGTAGGGGCCGCGGGGGCGGGTGCGGTCATGCTGCGGCCTCCAGGACGCGGGCGCGGGTGGGAAGGTTGCGGATGGTGGCGTCGGGGGCGAGGTCGTCGAAGGCGAGCTGGCCGGCGATGTCGGTGAAGCGACTGCGGCGCAGGCTGGGGACGCGGGCCGGTTCGTACGGTCCGGGTTCGGGCAGCGCCACCACAGTGAGCCGGCCCGCGGGACGGCGGGGTTTGCGGGGGCGGTGCGGGGGGCGGGGCACGGCGGGCACGCTCCCGTCGTCCGGCACGACCTGCACGCCGTCGAGGAGGCCGCGTTCGGCGGCCGCCGTGAGGAGCTGCATCCGCGTCGCCGGCCGGGCCAGCCCGAGTTTGCCGACGAGGATGGACCGCTGCCAGTTCGCGGTCCGCATAGGAGTGCCAGCGGCGTCGGCAACAGCCTGCGGGCTGGTGTGGACGGCCAACGCCCGCAACACGACCAGCTTCTGATCCGTCTGCAACTGCCGGGCCGGGGCAGGCTGCGGCATCTCCTGCAACGCCGTCTTGTAGGCGACGAACGCCCGGTGGCGTTCCATGGGCGTCATTCCACCCAGGACCGCGTACGGCTCGGCGAGCTTCCCGTCGCGGGTGAGGGAGGCACCATAGGCCAGGCACTGCACCATGACCGGGCAGCCCACGCACACCTCGACCGCGGCCTGCTCCCGAGCGGTACGGACCGCAGGTGCTTCGCCGCCGTCCAGGTCGGGGGCTTCCCAGGAGGTGACGGGAACCGTGTGGTCGCCTGCGGCAAGGTGGGGCTGGTCGGGGTCGGGGGCGCAGCCGCGGTAGCGGAAGTGAGCGTGGTCGGTGAAGGCTTGGTGGGCGGTCGTGACGTCCAGACGTATCGGCTGGTTCATCGGGTTCCCCCTTCCGGGTTGTGGTGTGCGGCGAGCGCTTCGGTGAGGACCAGGTCGGCCTGGGTGACGGCGTGGTGGGCGTGGACCGCCTGCGTCAGGCGGTGGGTGAAGGCGTCCATGTCGCGGGTGTGGAGACTGCTGGTGAGACGGCCTGCGGCGCGCTCCGCATCGAGAGCGCGCCGCAGGCGGTGCAGGTGGTAGAGGCCGGCTGCTGCCACGGTGGTGGCGGCGAGCGCGGCCAGGTAGCGGATGGGGGGTGCTGGCACGACGCTCACCTCCAACCAGGGGTGTGCCAGACGCATGCGGGCAGGACGGGGGATTGCGGTTCAGCGGTGGTGCAGGGTGTGCCGGCGGGCGACGTCCTCGAGGAGGGCTTCACCCCACGGATCCACCGGAGGCTCAGTCAGCGTGGTGGGGTCGTACAGGCGGGCCATCTGGTCGGCGGCCGGGTCCAGGACCTCGTTCACCGACCGGCCCAAGCCCTCCAACCGGGCCTGCCGTTCCTGCGCCTCCCGCACCACGTCCCGGTAGGCCTTCGGGCGGCGCGGCGACAGCAGGCCGTGACGGCGCCGCAGCCACCGCCCCCACCACCAGTCCACGGCCGTGTACAACGCCGACCCGCCGAAGAGCAGGACGACGGCCATCGAGGTAGTCCAGTCGGGCAGGGATGTGGGCATGACGGAACTCCGTTCGGCGACGACCGGGTGAAGGTGAGGAAAGGGGTCCGGCCCGCACGGTGGCGGGCCGGGGTGGTTCAGGCAGCGGCAGCGAACGATGCTTCCGCGTGACGGTCGATGTCCTCGCCGGTGATGGACTCCACCAGCGCGCACACGATGACCTCTGCACAGTTCGGGGTCACTGCGTTGCCGTACTGCCGGACCCGCTCGCGCTTGGAGCCCAGGACGATGTACTGGTCGGCGAAGGACATTGCCCGGCCGATCTCGTGCGGCTCCAGCATCCGGAAGAGCACGTCGTCGATGTCGACGTCGCCCTGGACGAGGGCGTACCGGTCGCGGGTGGACAGGGTGCCGACCGGCTCACGGACGGTCTTCGCCGTGCCGTTGCCGTAGTAGGGGACGAGGAGGTGTTCCCAGGAGACGAGGGACTGATGGCCGGCCGTGGTCATGGTGCGGAAGTACTCGGCCGCGGTGGTGCAGTGCTCGCCTCCGTCACCGGTACTGCCGTTGTTGCGCATCACGAACGCAGGCAGGTTCGGAGTGACCAGGCCGTGGTGGTTGCCGTTCGCAGACACGGTACCGACAGGCTCGCCGATGGAGCGCCCGCGGAGCTGGTCGCCGCCGCCGCGCATGGTGACCATGAACGGCAGCCAGGCCAGGCCGGTCTCGTTCCGGGCGGTCTGGGTGCGCAGCGGGTTGTTCGCGGACGCGGGCTCCTTCCCATCGCGGCCCTCCACGGGGATCAGCAGGGGCGGGATGGCGAGGCCGTCGTTCTCGCGGGTGGTCCGGCAGGCCATCGGGTCCAGCACGCTGGACGGGTCGTTGCGCCAGGTACCTCCCGCCGGGACCATGAACGGCTCGTAGGCGACGGCCTTGGTGGGTGTGGTCGTCTGGGTGGTGAGGGGTGCGTCGACGGGCCAGGTGCGGACGCCGGGGCGCCGTTCGAAGGTGTTGCCCGCAGCTTCGAGGGTGATGGGCCGGGCAAACTTGTCGAGGCCGGCCTGGATCCGCGCCAGCGTCTTGTCGGCGAGCGGCTTGGTGCGGTCACCGATGCGCTGTCCGGGCAGGGTCCAGTCGATGGCGACGGCGGCGGGCAGGGTCTCCGGTTCGACGACCTGGTTGCGGCAGGCCACGTTCGGGCAGCGGTAGACGTACTGCTGCCGGTAGCGGCCCATGTCGCGTCCGGGCTGCTTGAAGCGCTGCACGGCCTGCACCCAGGCATCGCAGCCCGAGCACCAGGCGCGCGGCCGCAGCCACTTGTCCCAGTCCGGGGTCCGGCCCAGGGAGGCGTGCCAGTAGGCGACGTACAGGCGGTCCCTGCTCTGCGGCGCCTTGTGCACGGTGCGCGGATCGGCGTGCATCGAGTTCAGGTCTATGACCCGGGTCTTGTAGCCGAGTTTGTGGAGCTCACCGACCCACCGGTCCCACTGGTCCCAGGCGCGGACGTCGACGACGTTCTCAACCACGCCGGCCTTCACAAGGCCGCCCCGCTGCTGGACTCCGCGGAGGTAGAGCGGCACCTCCTCCATCAGCGCGCGCGAGCGTTCGACTTCCTCGGACGGTCCGAAGCCGTCGAAGAGGTCGCCCTGGAGGGAGGCGTCGAAGTCGCGCTTCTTGCCGCGGGCGTTGGACCACTGTGGGCACTCCGGCGATGCCCAGAAAATGTCGGTGACCGGCCACTTCTCCACCGGCGCCTCGCGGATGTCGCCGCGGTAGTGGTCGACGGTGGGAAAGTTCGCGGCGTGCGACTCGATCGCCCGCTCCCAGTGGTTCGCGGCCCGCTCCATCCGGACACCCGGAATGGAGTGCATGCCCTGCGAGCTACCACCGGCCCCGCAGAACCAGTCCATGACGGTCAGCGCGTTGTCGTCGTTGCGGTACATCAGGCCGCCGTCCTCTCCGTGGCGCCGCCCTGCGCGGCCTTCTCCTTCAGTGCCTTGATGCGGATCTTCAGCACGTCCTGGATGTGCAGGTGGTCCCCCTCGAACGGAACGACGGGGTTGATGCCCTTCTTCTCCGCCTCGGCCAGCGCCATCTCGGTCGCGCCCAAGTGGTTCCAGCCGTTGCTGACCCGCTTCTGGAAGGCGTCCACGTCGGCGCTCTGATCAGCGGCAGCGGGCGGATTCTGAGAAGCCCCCGGCTGCTGCCCCGGAGCCTTCCCTTCGTCTTCCAGCGACGCACCGCCGGACTCAATGATCTCCAGTTCGGAGGAAGTCCACAGGTCGAGCGCCATTCCGAACCGCATGCCAGCGTTGCGGATCGCGTCGCCGATGATCTCCTTGACGGCGTTCGCGCCGTTCTTCCCGGTCGCGTCGCCGTAGCCGATCCGGGTCATCCCGCACACCGTCATCCGGATCCACATGCCGCGGTTCCCGTCGTACTGGGGAAGACCCGCCTGGTCCAGCGCCATCGGCTCCCAGCCCCAGAACGGGTCTACGTTCAGCAGCCGGTTCGTGGCCTCCGCGTGCCCGATGAACTTCAGGCAGATGTGCGCGTCCGTGATCTTCTGGCCGTTGCAGTTCGGGCACTTCACCAGCCGGTGGTCGCCACAGACCTTCGGCCAGCCCTGCGTCTCCGAGCACCGCTTGCACCAGGGCTGCGGCCGGTGCCGGATCTCGCTGGTCGGGAACGGCTCGCGCAGTTTGTGCAGGGCCTCCAACTGCTCGGCCCGCGTGTATCCGTACGTGCCCGATGTGGTGGCCTCCTTCTCCAGGAGGCGTTCCAGGCGGGTCACCAGCTCTTCCAGAGCCTGGTTTTGGGTGTGCTGGGTGGGGCCCTCCGCCTGGATGGTGGCGGGGGCCTCGATGGCGGATGCCACGTGAGGTCTCCTATGGGGTTGTGCGATCGGGGGCGGGGCCGGCCTGGTTGTCGGCGTCCAGGCCCGCCCCGCCCGCCGGGGGCTACTCGGGGACGGTGCTGTCGCCCGGGGCGGTCACGCCGCGCTGGTCGTCATCGGTGATGCCGTACTCCTCGTACAGCCACGACGCGGCCACCAGGCCCGGCGTCACGTTCCAGCCCAGCTCCTTCGACCGGTCCGGGCACAGCGCCTGGACCTGCTCGCGAAGCTCGTCCGACGGGCGGATGTTCAGGTTCTCCTTCACCGTCTCCGACCCGCGCACGGAGCGCAGCGGCTTCGCGGGCACGAACTCGCCGACGATGAACTGCCGCCAGCCCTCCTCCACCACCCGGGCCAGGTTCTCGCCGGCCGCCTCCGCGGAGGCGTAGATGGCGTCCTTGACGGCCTTGTTCATGGAGATGGCCATGTTGCGGTCGGCTGCGGTGGCCTTCTCCGGCTTGCGCAGGAGTTCCCAGCCGCGGGGGGCGAGGATCGCGTCGACGGCTTCGGCAAGGTCCTTGTCCTGTGCGCCGGTGGCGTGGAGGCGGTCTGCGAGGACGGTGAGGCGGGCGCGGACGACGTCGGGGGCGAGTCGGCGGCTGCGCGGCATGCGCGGTCCTTTCGGCGGGCTCCCGCCGCCTGTGGACCGGTTCGGCGGGTGCGTGGGGGCAGTAGCCAACCCAGTGTCCTCCATATCTGATTGCGCCCGCCATGGTGGTGGCGTGCGGGGGGCGTTGCCACCACAGTACGCGTAAACCCCTTGCGTGCGCAATGGAGTATGGATAGTGTTCTCTCAACACCACAGCGAGGGGACACCACCATGAAGCTCACCCGGAACCAGAGCCGCACCAAGACCCTCGCCGACCTGTATCGGGCCCTGGACCGCCAGCACGCCGTCACCATCACCTACCTCAAGCCCGGCGAGGCCGAGCCCAAGGTACGGACGATTGAGATCAGCGATCTCCGCACCAGCGCCGTAAAGATCTCCAAGACCGGCGAGGTTACCGGCGGCGACATCTACATCCTCGCCATGTGCCGCCTGCGCGCCGCCGAGATCGACCAGAAGGCCGCCGCCGGCGAGGACACCCAGGGCATGACGGCCGCACGCGAATTCGCGCTGTCGGGCATCCTCAGCTACACGGTCCACCGCATGGGCTACGTCCTCACCCGCCCCGCCAACACCACCTACCAGCCCACCCCGACCGCCCCCAACCACGACGAGACCGCCCTCATCTGGTTCGAGCTGGAGCGCGACAGCGACGACGCCGACTACCGCCCCCGCCGCAAGCTGACCCAGACCGACACCGACCTCGCCGCATGAGGAGATCCACGATGCGCGCCTACGCCACCGCCCAGCTCATCGGCGACCGCTCCCACCAGTGCGACGTCACCGCCGTCTCCACCACCCCCACCGGGGCCCGCGCCTACGTTCTCCTCGATGGAATCGGCAGTACGGACGCCATCCGCGACTGGACCCGCGACGCTGCCCGACGCCTCGCCCGTACCGCGGCCCGCCACGGTGACGCCGAGGCCGGCCTGCGCACCGTGTACGAGCGGTACGCCGCAGAACCCGACCGCCACGACCCGTGGGCGCGCCGCTACCTTGCCGCCGCGTGCGCTGTCGTTGCCGTCACCGCCCCGGGCCAACCCCTGACCGTCGCCTGGTGTGGTGACGCCCGCGCCTACATCTTCGTCCGCGGTACCGTTCAGCGGCTGACCGACGATCACAACATGCGGCGCATCTTCCCGCCGCGGGACGGAAGGCCCGGCGGGAACCGCAACATCATCACCTCCTGCCTCGGCGCCATCGAGACCGACCAGGAGAACAAGAACCAGTACGGCCACCCGGCCATCGAAGCCGTCACCCGGGACGCCGATGACTACCGCCTCCTCCTCGCCTCCGATGGCGCCTACGAGCCCTACGAAGACGGCGGCCACGACATCGCCACCTACCTCATCGGCACCCCTGGCACGACGGCCCGCGGTTTCGTGGACACCGCTGTCCACATAGCCCGCGAAGCCGCCCGTCCGTATGCCGACAACGCCACCGTCCTCATCACCGACATCCGCCCCACCCACTGACCCCAGGTACGACGAAGGCCACCGGCCCGTATTGGGTTGGTGGCCTCGAAAGTCAGTGATCGCGCACGCGCAGCGTAGCAAAATCTCACGGCAACACACCAGACTCGTTCACCGGAGGAACACCACATGACAGCCACAACCGTCATCCACCAGAGCAGCACCCACTCTGTGCGCCTCCGCATGGACGACCCGGTCACCATCGACCTCGGCAACCACCCCGACTACCCGCGGATCGTGCCGGTCACCGAACTCGCCCTGAGCTACGAGACGACCACGAAGCCCGGCACCGACCCCACCACCACCGTCACCAGCATCAGCTACATCCTGGACGACGAGGAGGACAAGGCCGCCTTCGTCCACCCCGACTACCTGGAGACGCCGGAAGAGTGGCCCGCCTGGGTTCGCGAGCAGGTGGACGCCAACCGGCCCACTCAGTCCGAGGAGAGGCTGGACGAGTGCCCGCAGTGCGCGGCTCCGGCATTCGACTGTCGGATCCCGAAGCACCGGGAAGGCTGCCCGCGGAACGACCCCAACTTCTGATCCTGATACGAAGAAGGCCACCGACCCGAACTGGGTTGGTGGCCTGCACGCACTCTGATTACGCACGCGAAGAGTATCCGATCAACTCACCACCGGTCTACCCTCAGTTCAACCACGCTGCTCCCCGCCCGTACCGGCCTCCCGAGTCAGAGGGGCGAGCAGCCGCGCCAGTTCGTGCAGCCCGTCGCGGACGATCAGGTGATCGGCAGCGGGGAGCCGGGCCGTCCGACCGTCGGTCAGCTCGACCTCCTGGTGCGCGGTTTCCTTCGTCAGCCGGACCGTGGCCGTCTGACCGCCAGCAAGCAACAGCACCGCCGTCATCGACCCAATCACCGGCAGCCCCTCTTCCAGGCAGCTCTCGATCACGTCGACGTTCCGGGAGTCGAGGTCTTGTGACGGCACCGCAGCGGCCATGTGCTCGTGTACATGGAGCGAGGCCCGGCGGAGCCGCTCCACGACGTCCTCGCCGTCGGCGAGCTGGTCGTCGGCGTTGGCCTCCACCAACCTGGCGAACGCGGACAGCGCGATGGCGAGCTGAGCGCCGGCCTCACCCAGGGGCTCGCGCTCGGGCCCGATAGCCGCAGGCATCAACACGTCCATGGCGTGTTGTGCGAGGCCGTGCAGTGCCTGCGGGTCAAGTGGTGCGTAAGGCCGGATTTTCCCGGGCTCAGCCGGGGTCTGGTAGATCGTCATCGGTGTCCTCCCTGTCGTTTGCGGCTCATGACAGCATTCTTACCGGCACCCTGTATCCACGGGCGCCCCTTCCTCGTCCTCCAACGGAACCGGGTCCACGGCCCGCCGTAGCTGCTCCATCCGTACCGGCAGCGGCTCCCAACCCGGCCGGCCCGCCATCAACCAGTTCAGGACGTTCACCCCCCGCCCGTACGACTGCCCCAACCCCTGCGCGCGGATCCGGATCCCCGGCGGGCCAGCCTTCGACTGCAACACCGTCACCCACAAGGCGCTCTTGCCGCCCTCGATGCCGGCCACCAGGCCGTCCCGGACGTCCAGCCACCGGCCCACCGCCACCCGCGACGCCTCCGACAGCGCGTAGCGTTCCACCCGCGGCCCCTCTGCCCGGAACGCTTCCATCTCCCTGCGGATGTCGTGCACCAGCTGATGCGACGCCCGCTGCGTCTCACCCGCCATCACCTTCGACACCGTCGACTGCGCCACACCGAGCCGGTACGCGACCTCCTCGAACCCCCGGTCCGAATGCTGCGGCCGCCGCGTCACCCGCACCTCGCCCAGGCCCGGCGCGAGGTCGTCGACGTTCATCCGCTCCAACTCCCCCACACGCGCCCCCGTATCCAGCACCACCGACACCATCGCCAGCAGCCGGGCCCGCTCCTGCGCCCGAATCGCCCGCCCGTCCAACTCCAGCGGTCCCTCACCGGCCAGGTCGACGAGCTCCCGGTACACGGCCGTCAACTGCCGGGGATCCACCGTCGGCTTCAGCTCCGCATCCTCCACCACCGGCAGCTTCACCCGCCGCCCCGGCACCGCCACCGCGGCCAGGATCTTCAGGCAGTCCCGCACCGTCCGCAGCGTCGCCACCGGCAACGGCTTCCCCGCATCCTTCTCCCAATGCCTGAGCTCCCCCGCCACCGCGAGCCCCCAGAACGCGCGCACCGCAGGCGGCGTGAACAACTGGGCGACCTCCCGCGACGACCGCTTCGGCATCTCCTCCCGGCCCACCGCCCGGGCGTACATGCCGACCACCATCCACAGCTGCCGCGCCCTCCCCTCCGACACCTGCACCGGGATCCCGCCCGCACCCGGAGCCTTCTCCCGCCCGTCCCACGTCGCCGGATCCCGCGGGGCGACCCGTTCCACCGCCGCCGCCAACTGCCGTACCGACGGCGCGCTGTACCGCTGGACGCTCATCGTCAGCAAGTTCCCCTCGTCAGGATTTGGGGCGGCGCAGGCCTGCGGCCGCGTTGTCATCCCACTCGTCCGCCCTGCGCATGTAGCCCATCATGGACTTGCTGTTCGGCGCCCACCCGCCTTGTGCAGAGATCGCCAACCCGTCTTTGCCGTTCCTGCGGCTCTCGGTTGCCAGACCGGAGCGCAGGCTGTGCCCGGTCCAGCGCAGCGGAACACCGGAGCGCCGGGCGATCCTGGCCACCGCCGCGGTGACGGCGTCGGGGGACATCGGCCCCCCGACGTTGCCCCACCGGTCGATGCGGGGGAAAGCCGGACGCCGAGGATCGGTCAGGCCGTACGCTTCGGCCCACCGCAGCCAGGCGGTGACGGCGCAGATGGCCGGCTCGTCGCGGTTGTAGGGGATCTTCGCGGTGCGGATGCTGCGCTCGGTCTTGCCCGTCACTACGGCGACCTTCATGCCGCGGGCGTGCACGGTGACGTCAGCGACCAGCAGGCCGGCCACCTCGGAGGCGCGTGAGGCGAAGTGAAAGCCGGTCAGGACCAGCGCCAGGTCCCGGAACCCTGTAGGTGTGCTGTCGCAGGCTGCGGCGATGCGGTGCAGGTTGTCCAGGTCGGCCGCCGGGGCTTGGCCGCGGCCGCGGCGTTCGCCTTGCTTGGCTAGCTGGGTGGTCAGTCGCTTGATGGTGGCGCGGGCCTCGGAGTGCGCGTCCTTGGAGACGGGATGGCCGCGCCGGCGCAACTCCACCACGGTGGCGGTCAGATGGGACTGGACCGAGGAGGGCGCGTATCCGGCGGTGCCGTTCGGGCCGGGCTCCTGGCGGCCGCGGTCCAGTGCCCAGGACACGAAGGCGACGAGGGCGCCGCGCGATCCCTCGGTGAGGGGAAGGCCGTGTGCGGTGCAGAACCGTTCCCACACCCGCCATCCCTTGGCGTAGGTGTCGGTGGTGTTCGGCGGGATGGTGGCCGCGCGGATGGCGTCGGCCAGATTCTCGGCCTCGATCAGGCGGTCGGCTGCTTCGGTCCCGTAGCGGGCGGCCCATGCGGCGTGGATCTCGGCTGCGTCGGTCCGCTGGAGTTCGGTGCTCACCGCGAGCCGCCGTCCCGGTGTAGGTGAGGTTGCTGTCCCATCGCGGCCGCCGTCAGTTCTTCCACTCGGGCAGGAAGTCGGGGTGGCCGCGCCACTCCCTGGCTGCGGTCGCCAGGAAGAAGTACTCCATCCTCGGGTCGTCGCCACGGGCCGTCTCGGCCCAGGCCGAGCCTTGGGCGACGGACACCATGTCGAGCAGGGCCTGGTGTGCTCGGCGTTGGTCAGAGTCGTACTTTGCGCTGGCACGTAGGGGTTCGACGCGCGCCTTGATGAAGTCAGCGACCTTGTTGATGTCGTCCATGGTCTTGGCGGGCGGCATCTCGAACGGCTCTGTCATCGTGCTCTCCTTCGACTCCCCTGATCACCCAGGATATGAGGAGAGTATCCGGACTCAGGCACCATGATTGCCCCGGCGCGGCCATCCGGGACAGGGGAGGATGCCGGTTACGGCCGCCATGCCTCGTTGTAGTCCGGGTGACCGTCGTGCACAGCCGCCTTCCGCTTGGCCCAGCGCTCAAGGATGTGAAGCATCGCGGGCAGGTAGTCGGCCTCCCGCCGGTGGGCGTTCCTTCGGACCGTGTCGTCGGCCGCGGACTCGGTGAGGCGATCTGCTTCCTGCCGGTGGGCAGCGTAGGCGCGGGACACGCGCTCGTACTCGCCAAGCAGTTCGCGGTCGATGTCGACCTGGGCAAGCACGCGAGACGGATCGTGGCGAGCGATGTGAGCCCCCTCGTCAACCCACGTGTGCCGAGTTACGGGGGCCCCGTCTCCAGCTCGGACGTGCATGTCAGCGAACTCCCACTGGTCGCCACGTGGTTGCCGGCTGCCAGCCTTGCGGGAGATCTGCTCGTCCTCGTCGAGCCGGTCACTCAGGAACTGCACCAGATCGTCCATCATGCCTCCGTTGGCAGGCTGTCCTTCCCCACACGTAGGGGATCCACAGAACAGTGATTATGGTGTAGGTGGGCCGTGATGATCCCTCGGCGTGCAGATCAGGGGCGTGCCGGACTGGGATTCGATTCTTCGCTAGGAGTGATCCTAAGAAAAAGGACGGCACCCGGGCAGGGGTACTAGCGAGCCGGGTACAGCACCTCGAATGTCGGAGGCTGCCATCGGCCGAAGCGCTCCACGTCCGGCTCGGAGAAGGCCACGGTGCTGCGCCCGGTGGCCCTGCCCACGCGAAGGCTGGTGAAGCTGATGCCCGATGTGCCCAGACCTGCGGCCTCGGCCCGCTCGCATACGATCCTGTGCAAGGTCTGCGCGGTAAGGCCCTTCTCGCCGAGGTTTCCCCACCGGTCTGAGCTCGGGAACAGGAAGCCGTCATGTCGCTCATTGCGGCGGAGGTGCGCGAGCCATCCTGCGGTGAAGCGGACCACACTGGTGACCGGGTCCTGGCTGTCGCGCACCAGGACGCTCGTCTGCGCGCACGGCATCTGTAGCCGTACGCCGCCGTCCACAAGACGAACTGATCCTGCCATGCATCGCGCGAGTTCGGACCGCAGAATGGCCGTGCCCCACGCCAGGGTGATTAGACATCCGTCCCGTAGGCCTATCCAATCGTCCTGGCAAGTGGCCAGCATCGCCCGCAATCCTTCTTCGGTGATCGGAACGGTCTTAGGCTTGCCCCTGTCGGACGCGGCCCATTCCATCTTCCAGCGGTCCCACAGCTCACGGGCGGCCGCGGTATCGAACCAGTGCCCATGTGGCTGCCAGGTGCGTATGGCGTACCAGGCGAGCTCGACCGTGCTCGGCGCGAGTCGGCGGTCGTTGATCAGGTAGCTGATGTAGCCAGTGAACGTCTCCGCCGTGCAAGGAGTGGTGTCTACACCCCGGTCTGCGCACCATGCTTGGAACTGGCGGCGTTGCGTGCGGTAGGTCCGGTCGGTGTTGGGCGTGCTCATGCGGCTCCTTCGGTCTGGGTGTTCAGCAGCAGCGCCACAAACGTCGACTGGTACGGCCAGCGCGCCACCCCGCCATGCTTGAGCAGGTGCATCAGAGTCCGGCTGGGGAAGGTCAGGCCGATCTCCAACGGCACGCAGCCAGGCGGCACTTCGTGTTCCATCAGCTCCGGCCGCGGCGCTGCGTCCCCAACGAGCGGCCGTCCAGTGGAACGCTGCGCTCGGATGGGCACCGTCCAGCAGACTTCCCCGTCTCCTTCCGCATTGGACTGCTCGGCGTCCAACTGGACGGCGAACGCGGGGTGCATCCGGGCCAGCCGCTGCGCGTTGACACGCCGGTCGGCGTCCCCGGTCGGCACCTCGCCCACCTCAAGCAGCGCCACCGCGAACTCGCCCGACATCAGGCCGGTGTGTACGCGCAGGAAGGCGGCGGCCTGTTCCGGAGGCCAGTACGCCGCCCTGTGCTGCGTCTGGCCGATGCGGTCCCTGTATGCAGCGTCCATCTGGCCTGAGCGCAGGTCCTGACGAGTCTCAGCCAGGACCTGCGCGGCACTCGGGCTGTACAGCATCTGATCCAACAGCTTGGCGGCCATCTGCTCGTGCACTGTCGGCATTCGCGTCCTTCCTGGGTGCAGACAACATCAGAGTAGTTGAGCTACTCTAAACGTAGCAGTAGTCAAGCTACTCCACTCCGCCTACGCTGAAGCCATGGACCTGACCGGCTACCTGACCTCCGACGAAGCAGCAGAACGACTCGGCATCAACCGCCAGAGTCTCTACAACCTGGCCAACAAGTCACCGGACTTCCCGAAGCCGAAGAAGGTCGGACGGACATCCCTCTGGCCTGCGCAAGGCGTGGACGAGTGGCGAGTACAGCACCCAAAGCGACAGACGACGAAGCGAGAAGAGTGAGGGCATCATGCTGAAGACGTGGCGTCGGCTGACCGGGCAAGCCGGTCCCGACTGTGACCGCTGCGAAAAGCCGACCTGGAAGCCGTCCCTCTACTACGCGCCGAGCCAGCACTGGCGGTGCGAGCCTTGCGAGGAGTTCGTCGCCAAGGTGACGGCCATACGCGCCACACACTCCCACCCGGAGACGTCAGAGGAACTCGCGAGCCTCATCGCCTACATGAAGGCGAACGACCCCATGACCACCAAGAAGTGAGGACACAATGCTGGCCAGCACGCTGAGTGTCCTGGCGCTCGTGATCAGCGTCGGGAACCTGTTCTTCGCCCGCCGGGGGTACCTGCGCGCGAAGGCCCACCTGGCGGCAGTCGAGGCGCGCTACCCGCACCTGGCGGCGCGCGCCGCCGAGAAGTGAGGACACCGACCATGGTCAGGAGCCTGACGCCGTACTGCGACGACCCGGACTGCATCAATCCCCGCTACTCCCATCGCCACGAGCCGCCGACACAGACCGATGGCGAACCCGAGTGCAGCGAATGGTGCGGGACCGTGAACGACCGCACCGTGCATGAGGAGGGCTGCCCCTATCGGCAGTACTTCCGCCGATAGGACGACGTGGACGCAGATGGGCCCCGCCTGAGGGAAACAGGCGGGGCCCGTCGTGCACCCTAGACCGCGGCTGGCTTCTTCGCCCGCCCCGCCTCCACCCGCGCGAGGCACAGCACGCACAGCGGGCACCCGCCCGACCCGTACCGGTGCGTCGGATGACCACACCCCGTACACGGGCCGACGTGCGCCGGCGGACACACGGGAGCAGGCGGGACAGGCATCGACGACTCGTTCACCAGCCCATCGTACGTACCATCGGCCAGTCCGGGCGGGCAGGGATCGGCGGCCGGGAGTCTGTAGATCTTTTCCAGGTGCGAGAGGCCAGCGGAGCAGCGCTGCCGGGGGTGTGGGACGGGCTCAGCCAGGGACGTTTCCCCAGGTCGCGAGCGTGAGCATGATCAAGTTATTTGATTCCCAAACGTGTAGGACAGACCCCGAGGTCATCCCGTCCGGGCGGCGGTCACGCACCCACCGCAGCCCACGGCCCGGCGAAGTCCGTCCCCACATTCGATGCCGGGGTGATCGTCGACGGCAGCGCCGTGCGACCCGTCCCGTTCGTCGCGAACCGGAAACCGGATGCACTCAGGCCCAGGTTCGCGGCCGCGTCCACACCGGTCCAACCTGAAGCCCTGGTCAGCGTCGGCGGCACCGAAGCGTTGAACAACAGGGCCACCCAGTAGTACGAGCCGGCCGCCAGCGCCTGCCCCGTGATCGTGGTCGTCTTGAGACCGGCCGACGAGATCGCGGAGTCTACGTTCGTCGACGCCAGCAGCGTGCCGCTCGAGCTGTACAGGCCGACCACGTTCTGGCCAGCGACAGCACCTGACCCGGAGTTCCCCGCCCACCAGTAGATCTTCGTGACGGTGACGGCGGCAGCGACGTTGACGCGAACCAGGTACAGGGTGCCGCTGGTCAGCGACGTCGAGTTGACCGCCAACGCCGGGTCGTAGCACCAGGCGGCGACCCCGTGAGCTGCGGGAGTGGCCTGCCCCAGCGCGTAGCCCGTCACGGCCAGATTGGCGCCCACGTTCAGGCTGTCGTCGGTGGCGAGGGTGTCGGCACCGGATCGGTACAGGGTGGTGTCCCGGGCCGCGTTACCGGGGCCCCATTCTTGCCGTCCAGCGGTGTCGCGCCGGTACCGGTCGAAGGTGTCGCCGGATGCGAGGGATGCCTGCGCGACGGTGGTTGAGCTGGCCAGGGTGGCGTTCTGGGTGCCGGTCATGGTGCCACCGGCGAGCGGCAGGAGAGCGCCGAGCGCGGCGCTCAGGCCGCTCACCTGGGATTGGGCGACGGTGACGGGGTCAGAGCCGGCGGATGCGTGGCTGCTGGCGTGGGGGGTGGGGGTCCGCGCGTTGGTGGTCGTGGGGTCGGTCGACTTCAGGGCCACGGTGTCGCCAGCGCCGGCAGCGCCGAGGGGCGGTTGCGGGCCGGTCGGCCCTTGCGAGCCAGTGTCGCCGGTGTCGCCTTTGGGTCCGGTGGGCCCCTGCGGGCCTGTAGCTCCGGTCAGGCCGGTCGGCCCCTGTGGCCCGGTATCCCCCGGATCCCCCTTGGGCCCTTGTGGTCCGGTGGCTCCGGTCGGGCCCGTGAGTCCGCTCGGCCCCTGGGGGCCGGTGGCTCCGGGGTCTCCCTGCGGTCCCTGCTCGCCCGTTTCTCCGGTCGCCCCGGTGAGGCCGGTCAGTCCCTGGGGGCCGGTGGCTCCCGTGTCCCCCTTCGGGCCTTGCGGACCAGTGGACCCGGTGGGACCGGCTGGTCCTGGATCCCCCTGCGGGCCGGCCGGGCCTTCCGGCCCCTCTGACCCCTCTGACCCCTCGGGGCCCTCTGCGCCGGCGAGGTAGACGACGGTGGACTGCCCGGTCAGGGTGTCGGACAGGTCGGCGCGAATGTCGCCCGCCCACCAGGTGCCGGTAGTAGGGACAGCCACGTACGTGACGATCGGCGTGCCGTCCTTCGCCCGGCCTTCCTGGATCGCCCACAGGGTGTCCCCCGCCGCCGACTCGATCCCCGCATTCGGCGTCAGGTCGACCGTCCAGTCGCCGTCGGCGTCCGGCGTGATGACGACCGGGCGTACGAGCTCGCCGGACACGGCGGCCACGTAGCCGACCGCCTCTGTCCCGGTGACGTCGACCAGCGTGGCCTTCATCTCCGACCGCTGCCCGGCCGCAAAGCCGATCAGCTTTCCCGTCACCGTCGTCATGGTGGTGCTCCCGTTCAGGTCACAGAGTCGTCGTGCGGATCGTTCTCGTGGAGCAGGACGCCGTCGTGCTGGGCGGTCAGGACCATGCGGGTCCGCTGAATGACCAGGCTGGCAATCCCCAGGAGCAGCAGGACGCGGGCGAACCGCATGACGGTGGCGAAGATGCCGTCGGGCCATATCGACACCACCACCGTGTAGGCGGCCAGCGCTCCTATGGCCAGGGTGAACGTCATGACGTGCCGACCGACCGGCGTGGACCCCCAGGGGGCGTGCAGGTGGTAGACGACAGCGAAGATCGTGCAGCACAGGGTGACCAGGCCTGATGCGTACACGTTCGACAGTTGCGCGTAGTCCATGTCCATCAGGTCCTCCCTCCGAAGGCCTCGCGGAACATTTCCGCGAAGTGGTTGCGCTCGCGTTCACGTGCCAGACGGGAAGCGACCTGCGATACGGCCGACCGCTGCGCTTCGACTTCCCGGCGGGCCAGTTGGGCCCGTGTGAGCGCCTTCTCTGCGGCCTTCTGGCCAGGCGTGTCCGGGCGCTGGGGGGCGGGCTCAGGACGGCGGTGCAGCAACCGGCGAATCCATCGCATCCCCTGGCACCTCCCCCCGTATCGCGCGCAGGACGGTGTAGGCGGTGCGGGAGAGTTCCAGCAGCTCACCTGCCTGTCCTTGCGCGTCCAGTCGTGCGGCTTCGCTTTCCTGATGGGCTTTACGCCAGGTGTCCCGCTCTGCGAGTGCTTCGGCGACGCGGGCGTCGCGGTCTTTGCGGACGTCCTCGAGGACGGAGCGGGGAACGAGGTTGCCCCGGAAGACGAGCAGCACGACGAACGTCACGATGGTCCAGGCCCCGCCCTGCATGAGCAGGGTCACGCCCGAGATCTCGTTCACCGGTGCCGCTCCTCGTCGGTGGTGGGGCACGCCTGCGCCGCTGCCAGACGGCAACAGGCGTGCCGGACGGTCACGGTCAGGCCGCGCTTCTGACGTTGCTGCGGGCTCCGACGTCCTGGGCCTTGCCGCTGACACCGGACGGCTTCCACAGGCCGAAGTGCGAGGCCACGGAGATCACGAACGAGACGGCAGACAGGATCACGGCGGAACTGAAGCTGTAGTCGTCGCCGGCGTTTCCGAGTTCGACGAGGAAGCCGTTGAGGGCGGTGAGGAACAGCAAGATGACGGCCTTCGCACCGGCGTTGGTGACGCGGGTGGTGACGAGGCCGACCAGTACCGGCAGGACGAAGCTAACGGCCAATCCGAGCCAGTACGAGGTGTCGAGGGTGGGCTGCATGTCGGGTTCCTTCTGTGGATGGGTGGTGGAGGGGGGGGTGGTCAGATCTTCGGAACCTTGAGGCGCTTCCACGTCTCGGGGCCCGGGTAGCCGTCGGCGTCGTCGCCGGTCCAGCCCTGTGCGCGTTGGAAGTCGCGGACGTTCCACCGGTCGGCGTTGGTCCAGTTCGGTCCAGGGCCGGTGGAGTAGTGGCGGCCGTAGCCGAGGGCAACCAGGCGCCTGCCGAGGGCGGTGATGATCGGCGAGTAGCGGCCGGCGTGGAAGAAGGCCTTGCCGGGGTACGGCTGGTAGACCGGCGTGGGCGGCTTGGCCGGTGCCGGTGCCGGGGCGGGCTTGGCCGGCAGGGTGCCGAGGAGATTCTTCAGGCTGGACGATCCCGGGATGCCGTCGGCGTCCTGGCCAGCCGCGGTGCCCTTGTAGCCCAGGGACTTCTGGAAGTCGCTGAAGTTGCGGGTGTCGGCGTCGGACCAGGTCGATCCGGGGCCTTCGGTGTAGTGCTTGCCGAATCCTGCCTTCACCAGCGCCTGACCGACCTTGGTGATGTGGTCTCCCTTGGCTCCGTATCCGTACTCGAGACCGTTGACGGTGACCTTGTAGCGGGCCGGGGTGGCCGCGGTAACGGGACCGGTGGTCGGGTACTTGGGGCGGCCGAAGCCTGCGATGTCGGCGACGACGCGGACGCGGCGGGCGCACACGTTCGCCGTGTTGCCCTCGATCGTGTACACGTACTTGCCGTCGGAGGAGACGCTGGTGACGATGCCGACGTGGTCGATCTTGCCGATCTCGGAGGTGCCGTCCCAGTCGAAGAAGACGATGTCGCCGCGGCGGATCCCGGACTTCAGGATGCCGTTGGTCATCGCGGTCCACTGCTTGTCCGTGTTGAAGCGGGCGGCGTGGGCGACGGTGTACGCCCAGTCCATTCCGAAGCAGACGGCTGCGTAGTTGTCGGAGTCGTAGGCGGCGCGGGTGATGGTGGCGTTGCACCAGGCGAAGTTCCCGGCGTACGCGTTGCCGTTGCGCTGGCGGTACCACTCCTGGATGACGTTGGGCTCGCCCAGTCCGAGCCACGTCTCCATGGCAGCGATCATCTTCTCGAGGCCGCCGGTGTTTCCACCGAGCCGCCGCGGCTGGTCGTCCAGCGGGTCGCCGACGGCCTCGTCGCCATCGTCGTCGGCGGGGAGTCCGTACACGCCGTGGGAGTCGGCCGGGCCGTACTTGTCGGCCAGGAGCTCCTCTTCGTTGCGGACGGTGGGCCCGTTGCCGGTGGCGGTCAGGAGGGCGGCTTGCCGTTCCTGGCTTATGTCGTCCTCGAGGGGTCGGGGCTCGCCCATCGTGGGTCTCCTTCGTGGGGCGCCGGTCAGCGGTTGCTGGTGAGGCGGGGTTGGATGAGGTCGATCTGGTTGCGAAGCTCGCGGTATGCGGCGAGGGAGAGGCGGAAGAAGCCGTGGTCGCCCCAGGCCGCTGACCAGGAATTGACGACCCGCAGGATGGTGTGGGCGTAGTCGAGCCCGCCGTCCGCGGTGTAGGTGAGGTGCTCAAGGGCGGTGATGCAGACTTCGTGGCCGCCGGCGACGGGAGAGTTCTGCCAGTTGGGGAGGTCGTCCAGGAGCGCGGTACGGCCGGGCGGGTCGAAGAAGTCCTCGTGCCACGGCATCCCCATCAGCACCGGACCGGTCTGGAGGAGGGTGCAGAGCTCCTCTGCGGTGGTGGCGTGCCGGTAGGAGTCGATCAGGCCGCGCGCCTTGAGTGCCTTGGCGACGCCGAGGCCGGAGGATCCGCAGTCCACGGCCGGCCAGGTCTGGTCGTGCCACTGGTCTTGGCGGGTGGCTTCGGCGTACAGGCCGATCGCCCACGATTCGGCCAGTGCCGGGTCGGTGGTGACGAGGTCGGCGGCCTCGAGCGTGTCGGCGTCGTGGAGGATCGATACGGCTGCGGTGGCCGCGTTGCCGGTGCAGGAGCCGAGGGCGTCCACGTCGTCGACGCCGATGTACCGGCGGCTGGTGTGGATTCCCTGGGACAGCAGGTTCTGCTGGTTGAGGACTGGGATCTTGGGTGCCCACTCGGTGGGGTGCAGGCGTCGCCCGGCGGGCCGCGGCCGGTAGGCGAGGCTGCGCGGGTCCAGCACGAGGTGCCGGCCGAATGGGCCGGTCACGTCATACCGTGTGATGTCGAGATCGGGCACTCGCCCGGACTCCTGCACTCCCCGCGCCCAGAGCCGTCTGAAACGTTGCGGGCCGCTGTGGTGCGGCCGTCCCTCGGGGGTGGTGCAGGGCGGAGGGTCGCCCTGCTGATCAGGGTACGGGCGTACGAAGCCCGTGTTGCCCCTGCTGGCCAGGCACCTGGTCAGGCTTCCCGGTACCAGCCGTTGATGGTCATCGTCGCGGTCGCGGACAGGTTCTCGCCCCGGACTTGGATGTCCGTCGGGCCGCGAACCTGATCCAGGAGGGCACCGGAGCCGCCGGGCTGGATGAGGCAGACGCCGTGGCCGCCCACGGATGAGTTGGTGCCGGCGGCGATACCGCCGAGGTAGACGCCGATGTACTGGCGTCGGTTCGCGGACCCGCGGTAGGGGGTGGAAGGGAGGCTGATGGTGATGCCGGTGGTGCCGGTTCCGAGCGCGGACAGGGTGATGTAGGCCTCGATGTAGACCAGCTTGCCGATCTTGTAGTACCAGCCGTCCCGGATGGCGTATGTGGCGGATCCGCCGTTGGTAATGGCCGGGGTCCAGGACGTCCACGTGGTGGTGGCGACCGCCAGGCCGCCGGCGATGGTGGTGTTGCCGTCCTTGTCGACGAGGAACATGTCCGCGTCGCGGTAGGCGCGCAGCAGGTAGCCGGTGTGCGCGGTGACGCCTTGCACGTAAAACGCGGAGTTTGATGACGCGGGGGCGAGGACCTGGAAGCGGGCGTTGTCGACGTAGCCGAGGGCGGGTTCCATCGACATCTTGCTTCCCAGTGTTGGGCTGTCGGTGTTGTTGAGTTGCAGCCGGGCATACCCGGGCGCGAGGGAGAGGGAGCCGCCGATGTAGGTGGTGAAGGTGCCGTCGTCGCGCATGCGCTCGATGAACGCCTGGTCCTTGCCCATGTAGTGGTGCCAGATCAGGTCGCTGTAGGGGCCGCCGTCGGCGAACTTGCTGGTGACCGACTCGAGGGAGACGTTTCCGCTGCCGTCTTCACTGGCCTGGGTTCGTGCGGATTTGGTCTGGGCTGAGTTGAACCAGCGCAGGGAGGGGATGGTGGTGGCCGGGCTGATGGCCATGACGTTGCCGGCGGGCCCTGCCAGGCTGATCCCGGTGGGGGTGACGGAGGTGACGATCGATCCGGTTGAGTCATAGATGAAGATCTTGTTGGCGTTGCTCTCGTTGATCGTGATGCGTTCGCCGCTGGTGGCTGTACGGAGCAGGCCACCGGTGACGGTGGTTCCCGTGATGGTGCTGCCGGTGATGTCGGATCCGGTGATGTCGCCAGTGAACACGGCTGAGCCGTCGGCGGAGTTGAACTGGATGACGAGGACGCCGGATCCGTCGTAGACCCGCAGGCCGTCCTCGTTGAGTTCGACCCGGGCCCCCGCCGGGTTCCCGGCGACGATGCGGGTGACGAGCTGGAGGATGGCCTCCAGCTTTTCGGCGGTGATGGCCCCGGCTTCGATGGCGGCCGCGGTGACGGACCCCACGGTGAGGTCGGGCCCTTCGACCTGGACCGGGGTGGCCGCGGTCTCGGCAGAAGGCGGGCCTGCGATGCCGGAGGAGTTCACGGCGAGGAGGACGACGTAGTGCGCGACGTACGGCAGGGGGGTGACGGGGAGCATGCCGCCGGTGCCGGAGCGGGTGATGGTGCCGACGAATGTGGCGGCAGAGGGGGTGAAGCCAGGGCTGGTGGAGACGTGGACGGCGACGTGGTCAAAGTCGGCCGGCAGGGCAGTCCCGTCGGCGAGAGTGCCGTCCCAGACGATGCGCAGGCCGCCGATGGACGGGGTGACGACCGGGGTGGTGGGGGCGCCGGGCGGCGGGCCGTCGACGGCGATGAGGCCGATGGTGCCGTCGGGCTGCATGCCGATCGCGCCCCGGACTGTTCCCAGGCTGTCCTTGACGGTGATGGCCGTGTTGTCGAGGGCGGCGTGAGAGAGGCGTGAGGACCGCTCGATGCGGTTGAGGCGGGCCTCCATCTCGGCGAGCTTGCGTCCGATGTCCATCAGGCGACGCCTCCGTACTGGTACATGGCGGAAGGTTTCAGATCGATGACGGCCTGGGGGCCGCCCGTGGCGGCGGGTTTCATGGTCCAGCCGGTGACGCGGCACCAGCCGGTGTACTCGGTCCACGCGTTGTAGATGCGGGTGTAGACGTCGTCTCCGACCTGCCAGGACCCGAAGGGGGCGGTGTCGGTGTTGCGGATGGTGACCTGGCCGACGGCGCCCATGGTCTGGCGCCAGGCGCGTTCCCAGTCGGTTCGTTGGCCGACGGTGTCGGTTCCGTTCAGCTCGGGGAAGCTGGCGGCGGCCTCGAGGCGGAGGCGGCCGTTGCGGACGGCGGAGATCTGCCGGATCTTGGCGCTGCCGTCTCCGGCGCCGGTACCGATGACGACCTGGGCGTAGTCGTCTCCGGCGATGACTTTCTCGGGGTCTTCGATGATGTTGACGCCGGAGGCGAACTGGATGTCGTTGCGGCGGCGTCCGAGGCGCGGCCAGCCCAGCCGGATGCGCTTGACGACGTCGGTCTTGTCGGCGTTCCAGGTGGTGGTGCACGTGTACTCGGGGGTGGCCTGGTCGGTGACCATCTCGTCGACCTGGTCGCCGAGGCATTTCACGTCGTACCAGAACGAGTTGTACGGCTCTGCCGGGGTGCCGATCTTCGACGTGGAGACGGTGTCGTCGACGACGACGCCCAGGTCACCGTCGGGGATGGACTGGGCGTACTCCCAGGCGTTGCGGATGACGTCGCAGCGGTCGGCGTTGACGTAGGGTCCGCGGCCGCCGTGCTGGCCGTCGAGGTCGAACCGCTTTTGCAGGTACGACGACCAGGACGCGGCTTCGAAGGCGTAGTTGTTGCCCTGGGCGCGGACGTCCCAGATGAGGCCGCCCCACTGGATTTCGCCGTCGGAGGACTCCACGTAGATGCAGGTCGTCCCGGGGTCGGCGAGGGTCGGGTTGGACGACACCAGCCGCGGCGACAGCTTCCCGGACAGACTGCCCGGGCCGGACAGCTCGGGCCCGTACTCCAGGTCTACAACGGGGAGGGCGGTAGACAGCCACTCCCCGGTGAGGGCGTGCTGGGTGAGGACCCGTACGGGTGGGGTGACGGTCACCGCGGCGCCTCGATGAATTCGACGTTGTACCGCAGCGTGGTGGACGCGTCGACGGACACGACGCCTGTGTTGCCGGTGGTTCCGGTGGCCTGGGGGCGCAGGAGCTGGCTGGTGCCTCGGTAGGCGTCCGGGATGGTCAGGGTGTCGGCGACGAAGGTGGTGGCCCTGCGGATGGCGGTCTGGTTGTCGTCGAGGATCACAGCCTGGAGCGTGAGGGAGGCGCCGAACGTGGCGCGCAGGCTGCCGATGAACGCGGCGGTGGTGTACCGGATTTGGGCAAGGTCGATGGAGACGATGGCCTGCGACGCCCAGGACGGGATGGGCACGGACCAGCCGGCCTCGGTGGAGAAGTACGCGTACGTGCCGTTGGAGTTGTTGATGGCGGTGGACGTGCCGGTCGGCGAGTGGACGTACTGGAGGGACTGCCGGCGCGGGTTCGCGATCTGTCGCAAGTCGACGACCATGGCGTTGGTGATGGTCGACGTGGACGCAGGGATGTCGATGCGCGCCAGGGGGATTCCGGTCAGGCCGCCCGGGATGGTGGTGGCGCTGGATGAGACGTTGGAGAGGACCTGGAAGTAGTTGATCGGCTGGGTGACCGGGTCCAGGGTTCCCTCGTACTGCGGGTCTTCGACGCGCAGGATGACCATGTCGGAGCGCCCGGACCCCGCGCCCTGGGAGGCAATGCTGACGGTGGCCGCACCCTGGTTGCGGGAGGTGTAGGTGCCCTGGAAAGCGCTCACGCGGCCGCGGATGACAGCCGATCCCTCAGCGATCTGTACTCCCCCGCCCGGGGTGCCGAGCTGGGTGACCTTCAGGTCGGTTCCGGCGGTGATGCCTTCGCTGCCGCGGGCGAGGTCTTGGACCATGGCGCGGAACTGTTCTGCTGAGTGGGTGGCGCCGTTGGTGAGGATCGGCACTTGGTAGAGGGTCACGGTGTCCTCACAGGGCTATGTATGCGTCGCGCCAGGTCAGGCGGAGGCGGGCGGTGTTGGTGGCGTCGAAGGCGGTCCAGCGCATCTCGGACTGTCCGGGTGGCAGGGAGAAGAGGTCGAGGCGGGAGGCTGGGGACAGGACGGTGGAGGCGTTGCCGCCGTTGTCCCAGGTGACGGTGCGGTAGCCGGGCCGGGTGTCGATCTCAACCCACCGTCCGGCGGCCAGAGTGAGGGTGGGCAGGGCGAGGGTGCGGCCGGTCGCGGCGTGGGTGATGGTGACGTTGGAGCATGGACCGGTGATGCGGATGACGGGCCAGGCTTCGGCATCACCGCTGTTGGTGACCCAGCCGGGCCGGTCGGCGGCGACGGTGCCGTCCTGCACGACGATCGGTGCGATGATCGGCGCTGCGAATCCGCCGCCGGTGAGCCAGCCCAGCGGGAGTTCGGTCGTGGTCTCGGCGTCGGCGTAGAAGACGGGGTCGTGGGCGACGAACTCGATGTCCAAGGGCACGTAGCCGTGGATGACCTGCCCGTACTCCGGGTCCAGCTTCCGCAGACGGCCCGTGAGGCGCTTCACCGGGCGACCGGGTCGCTTCAGCCGGAACGTCATCCCCTGCCCTCCGACCAGACGGACTGCCGCCGTGTCGGAGGCTGCCTGGAGGGCGGCGATCATGTCGTGGCAGGCGTCCGGCTCCCCGGGCGCCTTGATCGCGGCGTCGATCTGGACCTGCCGGGCGGCCCAGAAGTCCGGGCCGGCGAACATGCCGTCCATGGACGGCTGGTCGACGTCGGCGTCCCGGACCGGGGGCCGTCCCAGTCCGGTGGTCTCGATGACGTTGACCGTGGTCCCGGCGCCGATCAGTACGCCCCCGAGGTCGTACTGCCAGTCTGCGAGTTCAGTATCCGGCACGGGCTGCCACCCCTCCCCTGCGGGTACGGCGGACGGACCGTCCGACCTGCGCCCCGATGTCTGATGCGGTGGCGCCGGTGCGGACCGCGGTCACGCTGACGTGGGTGTCGCCGCCGCCTTGGACGATGACGACCGGCCGGGATGCGGACGCGTCGGTCATCCCCACGCCGAAGCGACGGGCGACGTCAGCGAGGACCGGCAGCGCGGCCCGTCGCTTGTTCGGGCCGAGGGGGATCAGGGCCTCGCCGTGGGTCTCGGGTTCGGCGAAGCGGATGATGCCACCCTGGGTGGCGTACATGCCGGCGCGGATGCCGCCGTTGGCGTAGGACAGGCCCTGCCCGGCGCGGCCCAGGTCGGTGAGGAACTTCGCCGCGCGCGTGCCCAGGGACTTGCTGATCTGGGCTTTGGCCTTGGTGGCAACGGTGATGATCTCGTCTTCGCCCAGGCCGGTCTTCCCGGCGACGTCGTGGATGCCGGTCTTGGAGGTGCTGATGGCGGCGATGATCTGGACGAGTTCGGTGACCTGGTCGGCGGTGAGTGCCGCGTTCGCGGTCTTGGCCTGCTTGTTCGCCGAGGTCGCCTTCGACTTGTCTTTGACGGCTGCTGCGGCGAGCTGCTGGGCGGCTGCGTCGTTCTGTTCAGCGAGCTGTCCGGCCAGGTCTCCGAAGCCCTGCGCGGCGAGGGTGGCGAGGTTGTCGGAGAACGCCTTGTTGAGCGTGTTGGCCTTGGTGAGCTGGCGGGTGTAGTCGGTGAGGGAGGCTTTGGCGGTGGCCTGGAGGTTGCGCAGGGCGGCCGACATCTGGTTGATGTAGGCGGTCGAGCCGGTGGCCATCTTGTGGGCGAGCTGTTTGCCCTCTTCGCCCATCGAGGCAAGGGCTTCGGCGACGTCGCCGCCTGCCCGGTCGGCGACCTTGGCGAGGTCCTTGTTCCAGGTGGTGGTCGCCGCAGAGATCGACTTGAGCTTCTTCTCGACCGCGCCCAGGTCGAAGTAGTCGATCTCCTTGACCTTGCCCTTGACCTTCACCTTCTTCGTTTTGTGGCCGGCCGATCCGGCATCGGACGCGGAGTACAGGGAGCCGGTGTTGGGGTCGTAGCGCCAGTCGGTGACGTTGCCGTCGGCGTTCCACTGGATGCCCGCCGGGTTCCCGCCAAGGCGGCGGACGATCTCTTCGGTGATGGACCGGGACCTGCCGCGTGCGGACCGCCGGAAAGGTACGTAGCCCTCGCCCTCTGTCTCCCGCTCTCCCCACACGCGATAGGAGCCGGCAGGGGCAAGCTGTGCCGTGTGCTGGTTGGGCCGGTCGCCAGGTGTGCCGGTGGCGCGGCGGACGCCTCCGCCGGCGTAGAAGTCGACGGTGCCGCCGTCTGCCTTGCGAAGGTTGTCGGCCTGCTTCTGGATGGCGGACGCGGCGTCGGAGGCGGGCTGGGATCCGATCGTTTCGAGGATGGTCCGCTTGGTGACAGTGATCGTGATGGATTTGTCGGACAGGCCGTTGCGGGCTGCCTGGACGGCTCCGATGTTGCTGATGGCGGTGCCGGTTGCTGCGGTGACGACGACGCGTCCGTCGGGCAGAGTCCTGGTCTTGAAGCCGACCGCTTCAAGGGCCGTGATGGCGGTCGCATTGAGGGTCTTGACCGTGACGGACTTGCCCTTCGGCGTCGCCTTTATTTTGGCGATGACCTCGTTGAGGCCCTCAACGGCTACGGCTTTGTCGACGTCGACCTTGACGTCCTTGCCGTCGGGGACCTTGGACAGGGCGCCGATCAGCAGGTCCAGTTGGGAACGTGCTGCCTGTGTCGGCGCAGTGATCTTGTATTCGCGGGTGCCGGGGATTAGCTGGATCTGGTAGCCGAGGTCTTCGAGCTCCTGCTTCGCCTGGTCGCCGAGCGCGTCGACCTTGATGGTCTTCTGGTTCGGGAACTGCTCGAATTCCGCCTGTACGGCGAGCAGCTCGGCGAGGGTGGAGTCGACTCCCTCGGTGGACAGCAGGATGGATACCTGGCCGGGGATCAGGCCGAGGGAGTCAGCGACTGCGCCGGCCTGCGTCTCGGTCAGGCCGTAGCCCTGCGCGAGTTTCACCGCGGCGTCGCGGGAGGTCTGCATCTCGCGTCGGGCGGCCGCCAGGGAGTCGGGCAGTCCCTTGCCCTGGGACTGGGCCAGGTCGTAGGCGGCTACCGCGGCGTTGGACGCCCCGTCGGCCATCGTGTTGAACGTGTTGAACAGCTGCTGGCCGTTCTTGGTGGTCGTGTTCAGAGTGCCGTTGGCGTTGATCAGGGATTTCCCGAAGCCGTTGGCCTTGTCGATGCCGGCGGCCATGGACTCGTTGGCGTTGCTGATGGCTTCGTTGACGCGGGCCTGCGCGGCCTGGAGGGACACGCTGCCGCCGGAGAGCAGATCGAGGGCCTCCCGCAGGGCGCGGGTGCGGGAGTCGGCGTCGCCGGTCTTGTCGGCGAGAGCGGCCACCGCGTCCTTGAGGCGCCCGTATGCGGAGACACCGTCCCCGGTCCCGTTGACGCCCTCGTTGTACGACTTGGCGTCGGCGGCCGCTTTCTGGAAGTCCCCGGACAGCCCGGACAGGGTGCCCCGCAGGTCTTCTGCTGCCTGCCCCTGCACGGTGAAGGCGGTGGACGACTGCCCCGTCTCCGGGTCCATCACCGTCGTCTTCTGCGCCTCGGCGGTAGCCTTCAGCTCCTTCTGCAACTTGCTGAGGGAGTTGCCCTGATCGGTGTAGGCGTCGACGAGCGCCGACATCGGCACCTTCGCCTTGCGGGCCAGGTCGACGAGGCGCTGCTGCCCGTCCAGCGTCGTCTTGACCTTGGTCTGCATGAGGTTCTCGGTGGCGATGGCCCGTACCGACTCGTCGACGACGCCGTTGGACTCGCGCAGCGCCGCCGACAGGGAGCTGATCTGCTGCTGGTGTTCGGCGGCCGCTGCCGCGGCTTTCTGCTGGCTGGTGGCGAGGAAGCCGAGGCCGACGGTGGCGGCGGTGATGGCCAGCCCCCACGGGCCGCCGAGAGCTCCGACCAGCCCGCCGCCCAGGGCGCGGGTAGCGGTCAGGGAAGCGGCGCCGATGCCGCGCAGGGTGCCGGTGAAGCCGGTGCCGGCGGCGGCCGCGGTGCGGAAGCTTTCGCCCATGCGGCCGATGACGGGGACGCGGGTCTGGAGGACGGCCATGGCGGCGCCGTAGCGGGACAGGGACATGCCGGCGGCTGCGGCGAGGCTGCGCTGGACGGCCATCTGGGCGTTGAGGGATCCGAATGCGGTGGTGACGCGTCCGGACACGGTGGTGGCCAGGGAGGCCATGCGGGGCTGGATGCGGCTGGTGAGCATCGCGGCGAGCACGAACTGCTGGATGGGGCCGGGTAGTCCGGCGAAGGCGTTGACGAGGGTGCCCACGACGTGCCCGATGGGGACCAGGACGCCGGACAGGCTCCCTGCGGCGTTGGCGGCGAGGTCGAGGACGGACACGACCATGTCCAGGGTGGAGGCGACAGTGCCGCCTTCACCGGCCAGCCCCGACAGGGCTTCGACAACGGGTTCGGCGGCCTGCGCCAGGTTCTTCAGGACCTGGATGGCGAGCTGGCCGGCACTGAGCAGCAGGTGCAGGCCGGAGGCGATGGCGTCGCCTCCGAGATCCTTGAAGGGATCCATCATGTCGTGGGCGGCGTCGGCGATCCCGGAGAACTCTTCCCGGGCCGCAGCCGCCAGGTCGGGTCCGAATAGGGTGGCGGCGTCGTTGAGGTAGTCGAAGAAGTCCTTGATGGCCGGGGTGGCCTTGGACAGGCCGCCGGTGATGCCCCGCACCAGGAATTCGAGCCCGGGCGCCATGCCGTTGTAGATGGTCAGGCCGGTCTGTTTGGCCTGGGTCTTGAGCTGGAGCATCGCGCCGGCGAGGCCCTTGCCCTTCGCGGCGGCGATGTCGGAGGCAGCGCCGGTTTCGGAGACGGCGGCCATGAGCGCGTCGAAGGAGTCGACGCCCTGGTGGGCGAGCGCGATGGCCCCGGACATGGCGGGCTTGCCCATGGACTTCTTCACGGCGGCCGCGAAGTCCTTCTGGGTCATGCGGTGCTGGGCCTTGGACAGGCCGTCGATGACGTAGCGCAGGCCCTTGAAGTTTCCTTGCGCGTCCCAGGCCTGGATGCCCATGGCCTCAAGGCCCTGCGTCATCTGCTTGGTGGGCGAGGCCAGGTTGGCCATCATGCCGCGCAGGGTGGTGCCCGCGGTCTGGCCGAGGATGCCGGCCTTGCCGAGCATGCCGACCGCGGCCGCGGTCTCCTGCATGTTCACGCCGAGGCCGTGGGCGACCGGCCCGGCGTACTTCATCGCGTAGTAGATGTCGATGATGTCGCCGGATGCGGCGTTGGCGGTCGCGGCGAGGGTGTCGGCGGCCACGGATGCCTGGTCTGCGCCCATGCCGAACTGGTCCATCATGTCGCCGAGATACTTGGCGGAGTCGGCGGCGTTGACCTGGGCGGCGGACGCGAGGACGAGGCTAGCGCGGCTGGCGGAGATGGCCTGGTCGGTACGGAACCCGGCCTTGGCGAGTTCGACCATCGCCTCGGCTGCGTCCGATGCGGTCGCTGCAGGCAGGGAAAGGTCGTTGCCGAGCTGGTCGGCGGTCGCGGACGCCCGCTGCATCTGCATCTGTGTGGCGCCGGTGACCGCGCCGAACGTATTCATGGCCTGCTGGTACTCGCCGCCCATCTTGAGCAGCTCGGCGCCGCCCATGACGAACGCTCCGCCGGTGAGGAGGGTGGCGAGGTGGGCCATTTCGCGGCGGGCCCGGCCGGTCTCGTCGGCGTAGCGGCGGATGCCGTTGACGCCTCCGCCGACGTGGTTCAGGCGGGAGTCGGCGCGGCGGGCGGCGTCGGCGAGGCGCAGCAGGTCGCGGACGGCGGTGTCGATCTGCCCGGACATGCGGGCGAGCTGCCGGCCGGCGGTGCGGGAGTCGTCGCCGAGGGCGTTGACGTGGCGCTGTGCGCGTTGGGCTGCGTCGCCGTACTGGCCGAGACGGCGCGCGGCGGTGCGGGCGTCGGATCCGAGCGAGTTGAGGCGGCGTGCGGCGGTGCGGGCGTCGGATCCGAGGGTGCGGATGTGCCGGCCTGCCGCGTTGGCCGCCGCCCCGAGTTCGCGGACTTCGGTTTTCGCGGTGCGGGCCGCCGTGCCGAGAGTGCGGGCGTGCTTGGCACTGGACTTGAGGGACTGGGCGAGGTCGTTGCCGTGCCCTCGGATGTCGACACTGAGGTTCCAGTTGGCCACCCGCCTCGCCCTCCCTTCCGTCCGTTGGTCAGTTGCTGGTGAATTCCGCGGCTATCTGCTGCGCGGCGTGGATGTGCGCGGGGATGAGGAGGACTTTCATGCCGTCGCCGGCCCGGCCCTCGGGGATCTCGCGCTGCTTCATCGCGATTTCCTCGCAGCCCAGGCACTTGTGGGAGACGGACACGTAGGCGTCGACGTAGGCGCCGTCGTCGTCCTCCCATTCCGAATCGCGGGTGCCGCATTGCGGGCAGACACCTCGCTGGTAGGCGGCGTAGGCGAGGGCCTTGGCCCGGTCCTGCGCGGTCCAGGTGCCGTCGCCGGTGCCGCGGAACACGCTGTGGGGGATGCCCCACTGGTGGCACAGGGCGAGTTCGGACCTGAACTGCTCGTCATCGATCAGCCTTTTCCCAGGTCGGCCCGCGTGGTGCTCTGCACGCCCATGGCGGCGTTGAACATGGCGTTGGCCTCCGACAGGGACCATGCGGCCAGGAGTTCGCGGGCTTCGCCTTCGGTCATCCCGTCGACGGACGCGGCCGCGATCAGTGCGGGCGGGAAGGTGTCGGCCCATTCCTTGCCGTCGTCGGCTTCCGTCTCGGACGGCTTGTGCTGGCGGTACAGGGCTTCCAGCGCCGGGCGGGGAAGTGCCCGGAAGCGCAGGGGGATGGCGACCTGGTCGTATGCGGTCTTCGCCTCGTCGTACTCGGTGGCCGCTTTGGCGGCTTCCGTGGGTGCGTCGGTGTCGTCGGGGTGGTCCTTGACGTAGTCCTGCGCCATCTCGTGGGCGCGCTTGGCCCGCTGGTAGCGGGTGCGGACGTCGACGTCGTCGCAGATCACGAACGTCGTCTCCGCCAGGCTCCGCTCGCGCAGGCGGCGCATCTTCTCCGACCAGTGGGCGTCGGCTGCCACCGCAGCGGCGGGCGGTTCCGGCTGGGTGCGGGTGGTGGTCATGGTGGGTGGTGTCCTTCGTCAGGGGGGCGGGTCCTGGCCGGGCGGGCGAGCGCCCTTCCCGGAGCGTTTTGAGCGCCCGGCCAGGAGCTGAGAGGGATCCGGGGTTGGGTCAGCCGCCCGGCGTGGTGGTGCTGACGGTGACGGCCGGGCTGGTGCCGCCGGTGAAGGATCCGGTGGCGGTCATCTGCGGGACGTCCTCGCCGTCGTAGTCGCCGCCGAACGTGACCGTGACGGGGGTTCCCGGGTGCGGGCCGCCAGCGCAGACGACGTCTCCGGGCGCGAGGTTGGAGAGGCCCTCGAGCGCGGACTGGACCGCGGAAGCCGTCGCGTTGTAGGCGATCGCCGACGTCGTCTGCCCGCTGAGGGTCAGCGTGTAGGTTCCGCCGGTCGGCGTGCCGGTGATGGTGACGGTCTGGACCTCGTCCGTGCCGGCGGCCGGGACGGCTGCGCCCTGCAACGGGCGGCTGGTGATCGAGCAGGTCACCATGAACTTGGCAGCCTCGTTGTCCGCGGTGTACTGCGGGGACTGGGAGGCGACGCGGATCGGGAACACGTCCATCGACGCGTTGGCGGGCACGTCTCCCTTGCGGAGGATCACCACGTAGCCGGTGGTCCCCTTCGCGAAGGTCGTCTCGAGCGTCGCGGTCACCTCGTCCTCGTAGAACGTGAAGGAGGAGGAGTCGGCCTTATCGCTGCCCGGGATGGTGGAGTCGTAGGTGTCCGCCATGTCGGGGGTGTCGATCTCGTTGTTGGAGACCGTCCAGCCGTCCATGGCGGCGATGTACGGGCTGAACTCGGTGCCGGCGTTCAGCTCGGAGCGGGTCGGGATCATGTTCTCGGAGGCGATATCGGGCACGAAGTAGAACTTCGACGTGCCTCGCCGCATGTACTTCTTGACCGGCATTCGTGGGCCCCTTGGTCCCGGGGCCTGACAATCCCGTCTGGGACCTGGCCCCTTACACGTTGGTGTATGGGTTGCGGCCACCTGCCTGGTGGCGTCCGCGTGGGGTCCCGCCGCGGTGCGGTCTTACGTTCCTGACAGTGGTCAGGGAGAGGACACGGTGAACGTGAACCTCTGCGCACTGCTCATGATTGCATCGCCTGGGTCAGGGGATTCCCCCTGCTCTCCGGCCGCCCGACGGCCGGTGACGCGGGCCCCGGGGATGGTCATGGGGTGCAGCCACGCGCCGGTGGCCGGGTTGCGTCCGAGGACGGCGCGGCGTGCGGCATCGTCCAGCCATTGCAACTGGTTCTGGGTGCCGAAGGAAGTGGGGTCGTCTGGGTCGGGCCCGGACACGGAGGTGACCTGGTAGGTGAGTTCGGCGTCCTCGTTCAGGTCCGAGAACGGGGCCCCGGTCGTGGTGCGGGTGATGAAGTAGACGATGTAGTAGTGCGCCAACCGGGCGGCGTTGTCGGGTCGGCGGCCCTTTCCGACCGCCTGTTCCGTCGCGGTGGCCAGGAGTTCGGTGAGGCTGTCAGTGACGGTCCGGGTGTCGATCACAGCAGGACCTCCGCGACCGCGAGGCGCATCGACGCCATCAGGGTGGTTCCGATGAAGTCGATGGCGGGCTCCACGTGCGGAAACGGCGGCTGGTCGTAATAGCGGCCCAGGCTGTCCGTGCCGGTGAAGCCCCACTCCAGGCGGCGGCCCTGTGGAGCGTCGGTGCCCAGCGTGCACATCGCCCCGTACGGCAGACGCCGGGTCTCAGCCCGCCACGAACTGCGATAGGCGCCCGTGATGACGTTCGGGCCCGGCCGGCCCGAGGCGTTCCCGGCGATCCGGGCCTTGCCAAGGGTTCCGGTGTGTTCGACGCCCCGGGCGATGGCGGGCCCGATCCGGGTGGCGGCCCGCTCGAGACGGTCCGCGAGCTCTTCCGGCGTCACGGCGTGGCCCCCCGTTCCTGGTTCTGGTCCAGCGGGGTCTTACGGACGACTTCCACCGTGGAAGCCCGGCCCGGATCCTGGCAGGTGAATGACCGGCCGATCAGGGCCGTGTTGGCCGGGTTGTGGACCTGGACGACGGTGACGATGGCGTCCTTGGGCGGGATCGGCGCGGTGAGCGGCGTGAGGAGGACGTAGCGGGAGCGGGTCTCCTGCACCCACGGCTGCAGCGCTCCCGGTGCGGCGGTCATCTCGTTCTGGCCGGTCGCCTGGACCGCACCCGCCCCTTCGTACAGCGTCTCCCTGGCCGGTCGGGTCAGTTCGCCGGTGGCCGGGTCCAGGACAGGGCTGCCGATGGCGGGCAGTTCGATGCGGACGGTGTCGACGAGAACGTTGGCGTCCAGCCACACCTTGACGCCGGCCAGGGCGGATTCCAGGGCGGTCACGGCCTGCCCCCCTTCGCCCACTCGGCGAGCTGCCGGAGAATGGCCGCGGTCGTTTCGTGCCGGCCGCCGTCCAGGTCGTCGCGGTCCAGGGCCGCGCGCTGGAGGGCTGCGGGGTCGATGCCCTCCAGGAATGCGGCCGTGGCGGCGCCTGGATCCTGCTGGACGGCGACAGCAACGCGGGCGAGGCCTTCGAAGGCGATCCCGTCGACCTGCCGGGTATGCAGGATCAGGGAGGGCAGGGCGTCGGCGATGGAGTGCTCGAGCTGGTAGCCGACCAGTTGCCCGGCTGGGAGGGGGGTGCCGTCGATGGCGACGGTGGCGGACCCGGGCTGGGCGTCGATCCGTACGCCGTGTGCGGTCGGCTGCTCGGGGGCGATCATGCGTCGTCTCCGTTGGTGACTTCTGCCTGGTTGACGATCTGCTGGGCGGAGTAGAGAAGGCCGTTCTGGTCGACCCAGGACAGGCCCTCACTGGAGCTGAGCCCGAGGGAGACCCGGCCGTCCTCGCCCACCACCTTGCAGATGACGAACGCGGACACGATCAGGTCGCCTTCGTCGAGTTCCAGGGTGTTGCCGAGCCCGTCCAGGATGGGCCCGAGCTTCTGGTCGCTCATACGGACACCCACTCGCCGTCTCGTACGAAGCCGTGGAGGCCGCAGCAGTTCCACAACAGGGAAGGTTCCAGGTGCAGCGGCTCCCGGGAGACCAGCGTGTGAACGCCAGTGCCAGCAGCGACCCAGCAGCCTTTCAGCACCTTCCGGTCTGCGGGCACGTCCTCGAGCGCCTTGCACCAGTGCCAGAACATCGGGTTGGTCTCGTGGGGAAGCCAGCCGTAATAGATGTCGTCGTTCAGCTTGGTCATGCCGGCCGTCTCGAGGCCCGGCCAGTCTGATGGCGGCGCAGTGCGGTGATCGCTCATGCCTGGTCTCCGGAGACGAGGCCGGTGCGGCCGTTGAGGTCGGGGCGGGGGATCCATTCCCGAATGCATCCGTGGTGGGCCACGGGGTAGGCGGCCGCGTCATCGGCGGACCGGATGGTGCCGCTGGCGTGGTCGGTGTCGGGGTGGCTGGTGAACCCGCACTCCGGCCCGTCCACGCATTCGAACCAGGCCGTCTCGAGCTCGTACAAGCCGGTGTTGATGGCGCCGTGGTTGGCGGTGACAGCGCCTTGATAGGCCAGGGCGGATTGCGCCCACGCTTTGACGGGGTGGCGGGAGTCGTTGGAGTAGATGACCGTGGTCAGGGGGTGGTCAGCGGCCAGGCGAGCGGAGGGCAGCCCGGAATGGTTCCGGGCGAGGGTGACATCGCGTGCGGCGTCCTGGGCGGCCCGGGCGAAGGCCTGCGCGCGTCGGACGGCCTCCTGGATGCGCTGGATCAGGTCGACGTAGAACGTCGCGGTGAGGCCGGTGAGGGCTTCCTGGTGGGCGGCTGTCCACGTGAACTGGCGGATGTCGGCCCCGGCCCGGCGCAGGGCGCGGACGGCGCCGTCGCGGTAGGCGATGGGCAGGTCCTGGCCGGCCCACCGTTCGGCGAAGGCGCGGGCAAGCCGGTCGAACTCGCCGACCTGCTCGTTGAACGCCCTGACCATGCCGCGGATTCGGGTGGTGGCACCCAGTCCGGGCTTCAGGCGTTCTAGGGTGCGCAGCAGGGTGTCCTGGGCAAGGCTGAGGCGCTGCCACTGCCGTACGAGCTCGGTCACCCCGGCGGCAATGAGGGCGGTGAGTTCTTGCCGGTCGTCGCGGGTGGTGGTGGGGGTGGTCATCGGCGGTCCAGGCCGGTGAAGTAGATCAGGTTGTAGGTGTCTGAGGTGTCTTCCTCTGCGGGGGGCGGATCGTCGGGGGCCGGGGCGGCGCCGTCGACGAGGAGGGCGATCTGCCGCTCGTAGGCCTTGATGTTTTCCGCGATGGAGATGCTGGCGACGCCGGAGACGGTGACGGTGGCAGCTTGGGCGCGCAGGTCGGCGAGGCGTTCGTTGAGGACCTCGAGGGCGACGGCGCGTGCCGTGCCGAGGCGGGTGTAGCGGGCGACCAGGTTGGTGAGGTCGGTGGCGGTGCCGAGTTGGGAGATGAGCCAGGCGCGGGTAGCTGTGTCCACGGGGCCCTCCTGGGGCGGGAGAAGGGGGGTGCGGGTGCGGGCCCGCCGGGTGGCCCCCCCCCCACAGGGGGCGGCCCCGCACGCGCCAGCTCCC
>LJCX01000017.1 GCA_001298545.1 Actinobacteria bacterium OV320 | reverse complement strand
GTTCGATCCGCCACCTAGTGCGAAGGCCGAGTACCTGAGGTTGCTCGCGGAGGCGTTGCATGCTGTGGTGCAGCGGTTGATGCAGGGGGGTCGCGTTGCTGAGGTGGGGCTGCCCGCTCGTGAAGCGGTGCAGGTGTACCGGCAGGCGGCTGGCGTCTCTGCGGGTGAATCCGTGGTGGAACTCTCTGCGGGTCTGCTGTCTTTGTCCTCGTGGTTGGCTGACGTCCCGCAGCCGGCCGAGGCGGTCACTGCGGCGCAGGCGGCCGTAGACATTCTGCACGCGATCCAGCCACCGCCTGCTGCGAAGGCTGAGTACTTCTCGTCGCTCGCGGAGGCGTTGCATGCTGTGGTGCAGCGGTTGATGCAGGGGGGTCGCGTCGCTGAGGTGGGGCTGCCCGCTCGTGAAGCGGTGCAGGTGTACCGGCAGGCGGCTGGCGTCTCTGCGGGTGAATCCGTGGTGGAACTCTCTGCGGGTCTGCTGTCTTTGTCCTCGTGGTTGGCTGACGTCCCGCAGCCGGCCGAGGCGGTCACTGCGGCGCAGGCGGCCGTAGACATTCTGCACGCGATCCAGCCACCGCCTGCTGCGAAGGCTGAGTACTTCTCGTCGCTCGCCGAGGCATCGCACAACCTGGCCAAGCGATTGGTTCAGGCCGGACGCCCCGACGAGGCGACACACTCCACGCAAGAAGCCGCCCAGGCAGAGCAACAGGCCGCGTCGTTGAACTAGAAGAAGTGGACCCAATGGCGAGCCGATCCATGACCACCTAGATGTCGACCTCAAGGTGGCTTGCGTCGTTTTCCGCTCAGGCGGCCGCCCAGCTCTGTGTTGAGCAGGCCCATTGACCGGAGGCCCGAAATTTATGGAACCCGACATCATGGAAGTGGCACGGCACTTCTTGACCCAGTCCGAAGTGCGGTCAGACCAAGGACAGCTGGCGGAGGCGGTCGCTGCGGCGCAGGCGGCAGTGGATGTCCTTCATGCGTTCGATCCGCCACCTAGTGCGAAGGCCGAGTACCTGAGGTTGCTCGCGGAGGCGTTGCATGCTGTGGTGCAGCGGTTGATGCAGGGGGGTCGCGTTGCTGAGGTGGGGCTGCCCGCTCGTGAAGCG
>LJCX01000016.1 GCA_001298545.1 Actinobacteria bacterium OV320 | reverse complement strand
CCCCATTACCGTTTTGGTAGCCCCGCAATGGGGCGCCTGGCCTTCGGAGTTGGCATGACTTTCTCCCCCTGTCGATCGCATGTCTTGGGGGGTGGTGTCACCGGCTCCGGAGGCATCGACAGACCGCTGATTAGGGGCATGACCACCGGCTTCTTCGCAGGTCGGGAGGCTCTTCGTAATGTGGATGTGGCGATCGGTGCCGTGGACGGCCGGGCGAGGACGACCGAAGGACGCATGTGATCGACGTCAGTGACATCGGCGCCTTCCTCGGCCTGGACGTCGGCAAAGGCGAACACCACGCCACCGCCGTCACCCCGGCCGGGAAGAAGGCCTTCGACAAGCGGCTGCCCAACAGCGAGCCGAAGCTCCGCGAAGTGTTCGGGAAACTGCAGGCCAAGCACGGGACCGTGCTCGTGGTGGTCGACCAGCCGGCCTCGATCGGGGCTCTGCCGCTGGCGGTGGCCCGGGACATGGGCTGCGAGGTTGCCTATCTGCCCGGGCTGACGATGCGGCGGATCGCCGACCTCTATCCCGGCGAGGCCAAGACAGACGCCCGCGACGCGTTCGTCATCGCCGACGCGGCCCGCGTCATGCCTCACACGCTCCGCTCGGTCGACCTCGAGGACGAGACCATCGCCGAGCTGGAGATGATCGTCGGCTTCGACGACGACCTGGCCGGCGAAGCAACCCGCATCAGCAACCGCCTGCGGGGCCTGCTGACGCAGATCCACCCGTCGCTGGAACGGGTCCTGGGCCCGCGCATCCAGCACCCGGCCGTGCTCGAACTCCTCGACCAGTTCGGCTCCCCGGCCCAGATCCGCAAAGCCGGACGGCGCCGGCTCACTGCGTTGATACGTCCGAAGGCGCCGCGGATGGCCGAGCGCCTCGTCGAGCACATCTTCACCGCCTTGGACGAACAGACCGTTGTCGTCCCGGGCACCGACGCGGCTGCTCTGATCGTCCCCAGCCTCACCAACTCGCTCCGAGCGGTGCTTGACCAGCGGAAACTCCTGGCCACACGGATCGAGGAACTGCTGGAGAACCACCCTCTTTCGAAGGTCCTGACGTCCATGCCGGGGATCGGCGTCAGGACCGGAGCCCGCATCCTCATCGACGTCGGTGACGGCAGTTCGTTCCCGACCGCCGCCCACCTCGCCGCCTACGCCGGCCTCGCCCCAACAACCCGCAGCTCGGGCTCCTCGATCCGCGGCGAACAACCATCCCGGCGCGGAAACAAGCAGCTCAAACGGGCCTTCTTCCTGTCCGCGTTCGCGGCTCTGGCCGACCCGGCCTCCCGGACCTACTACGACAAGAAGATCAGCCAGGGAAAGCACCACACCCAAGCCCTCCTCTGCCTCGCCAGACGACGAGCCGACGTGCTCTTCGCAATGCTCCGCGACGGCACCTTCTACGACCCACAGCCCGCCACATCAGCTTGACGAAACCCCCAGGGGCACCCCCCC
>LJCX01000015.1 GCA_001298545.1 Actinobacteria bacterium OV320 | reverse complement strand
TCGTGATCCTGGCCCGCGCCCACTACTGGCAGGGGGCGCCGGCCGGCCGGCCGCGCGGGCCCCCCCGCCATCCCCACCCACCCCCGCCCCCGCCCTGCCGGTGACCGCCCCGAAAAAAGGGGACAGCCACGCCGCCTCATACCGTGACAGCGGCGCCGCTCCCGGCCGGCAGCCGCAAGACGCCGCCCGGCGCCCGGCGGCACAGGGCGCCGGCCGCCCGGCCCTGCCAGCGCGCCGGGGCCCCTCCCCCGCCCACCGCGCGCCGCCTCCCCCCATACCGGCACGCAGCGGGCACCGGACAGCCCGCCCTGCGGCAACCCCCCGCCGCAGCGGGACCCGCCAGCCAGACGGCACCCCCCTCACATCCTGAGGCGCAAAGCTGCGGAGACGCCGGACACGGAGACGCCGGACGCGGAGGCGCGGAGGCGCAGGGCGCGGCACGCGGAGACGCAGGACGCGGAGACGCGGAGGCGCGGAGACGCAGGCGCGGAGACGCGGAGACGCGGCACGCGAAGACGCGGCACGCGAAGACGCGGCACGCGAAGACGCGGCACGCGGAGACGCGGGGCGCGGCACCGGCCCTACGGGGCCGTGC
>LJCX01000014.1 GCA_001298545.1 Actinobacteria bacterium OV320 | reverse complement strand
GGCGGCGGTGTGGTGGTGGGTGTGGAGTTCGGCGTCGACGGCGGCGCCGCGGGTGCGGGTGAGGTCGACGGAGGCGAGGACGGAGGGCATGACGACGCTGGGCAGGACGTGGCGTAGGAGGGCGTTGACGCGTTGGGGGAGGTCTTGGTGGTCGCTGACGGCTTGGGACATGGCCTGGACGCCGGCGAAGGATCCGACCATGACGTCGGCGGTCTCGACGGTGTTGACGTGGGGGAGGAGTTCGCCTTGGGCCTGGGCTTTTTCGAGGAGGTCGCGGGAGATGTGGGACCAGCGCAGGAAGGGGCCGCTGCGGTCGAGGCCGAGGGCTTGCTGGTCGAGGGAGAGGCGTACGCCGGCGCGGACCATGGCGTCGGTCTGCAGGCGGTGGGCGTGGAGCATGACGGTGTCGACGAACTGCTGGATCTTGCAGGTGCGGTCGGGGATGGGGAGCAGTTGGTCCTGTTCGTGCAGGACTCCTTCGGCGAGGTGTTCCTTGGAGGGGAAGTGGAAGTAGAGCGCGCCCTTGGTCACCCCGGCGGTGGTGAGGATCTCGCTGATCGTGGCGGCCTGGTAGCCGTGTTCCTCGAAGACTTTGGCCGCTGCCGAGAGGATGGTCTGCCGGGTCCGGATCGCCCTGTCCTGTTTCACCACGTTCGGTCTCCTTCTGTTTCGATGAGCCCGGAGACCCATTAAAAAAACCGCCCAGTTTGTATCTTACAGGCGGTTGGGGTTCACGCACCCCTTGCGGCTGTACGACATTCAATGAGTTGTTCTTGGTCCATCGTGCGGAAGGCGGGTGTCGGGGCAGTGGTGAGCGGTTCGGGCGGGTGCGGGTGCGGGTGCGGGTGCGGGTGCGGGTGGGTCGTGGGGCGGGGCGGGTGCGGGTGCGTTGTG
>LJCX01000013.1 GCA_001298545.1 Actinobacteria bacterium OV320 | reverse complement strand
GCCGCGGTCCGCCTGGCAAACCGCCGCGAACCGGCTCCGTCGTCACGACCGGCCTGTTCGTGTGCGACGTGCTCCATTACAAAAGAAACAGCCATTCTGTTAGCGTCTTCTACACAAGCAGAACAGAGATTCTTTTTGTGAGGGGGGTGTGGTGCCGCGACTCACCGACGCGCGTAAGGAACTCCGGCGCGCCCAGATCGCCGAGGCCGCTGTCCGCTGTTTCGGTCGCAACGGCCTGGAGCGGACGTCGATCGCCGACATCATCGCCGAGTCCGGCCTCTCGGCCGGCTCGATCTACGCGCACTACCGCAACAAGGCCGACCTGGTCCAGGCAGTCGCCCGCGGGGATCTCGCCGAGCGTGCCAGGGTCCTCGGCGGGCACGCCTCGAGCGACGCCCCGCCGGACCCCGACGAACTACTCGCCCGCCTCATCGCGGCGATCGACCCCGTCAAGGCCCGACTCGGCGTACAGACCTGGGGCGAGGCGACCACCAACCCGGCCATCCGCGACATCGTCGTCGACATGACCGACCGGATGCGCGCGATGCTGCAGGACTGCGTCACTGCCTGGCTTGTCAAGGTCGAGTGCCACGAGCCGGCCGAGGCCCGGGAGAGCGCCGCCCCGATCGCCCACCGGGTGATGGCGCTCTATCAGGCCGAACTGCTGTACACCGCTTTGGAGTCACTGCCCGAGGAGACAGCGCCATGACCACTCCCAACGCTTCGTTCGCCGGTCGCACCGTTTCCCGGATCGGCTACGGTGCGCTGCAGCTGGAGCGCCTGCGCGACCGCCGCGGCGAGGCCGTCGCGCTGCTGCGACACGCGGTCGAGCTGGGCGTCGACCATGTGGACACCGCCGAGTTCTACGGCTTCGGTTTCGTCAACGACGTGATCCGCGAGGCACTCCGCCCCGAGGACGATGTCCTGGTCGTCACAAAGGTCGGCGCCGACCCCAACCCCGGCGGTCACCCGCCGCTGCGTCTCGCGCAGCGGCCCGAGCAGCTGCGCGCAAGCGTCGAGGACAACCTGCGCAGCCTCGGCGTCGACCGACTCCAGGTGGTCAACCTCCGCCGCCTCGACTCCGGCCCCGGGCTGCGCCCCGAGGGGGACCAGGTGGTCGACCTCGACGACCAGCTCGCGGTGATGACCGCTCTGCGCGACGAGGGCAAGATCGGTACGATCGGCCTGAGCAGCGTCACTCTCGACGTCCTGCGCCGCGCCCTGCCGGCGGGCATCGTCTGCGTGCAGAACGCCTACAGTCTCGTCTCCCGCGACGACGAGGACATGCTGGAACTGTGCGTGGCCGAGGGCATCGCCTGGGTGCCGTACTTCCCGCTCGGCGGGGCCTTCCCGGGCCTGCCCAAGGCGACCGACGAGCCGGCGGTGCACGCGGCGGCCAAGTCCCTGGGCGTCACAGCCACTCAGGTCGGCCTCGCCTGGTTGCTGCACCACGCCCCGAACGTGCTGCTCATCCCCGGCACCGCCAACCCCGCCCACCTGGAAGCCAACATGGGCGCCGGTGAAATCACCCTCGACGCCGCGACTCGCGCCGCCCTCGATGCCGTCGAGTCCCGTTCCAACGAGGTCCCCATCGGCTGACCGGAGCGCGCGACCACACGCCACCGGACACCCCGACGAAACTCCCGGCCGCGCCGGGAACCCCTTCTTCACCAGGTTCTGAGGACGGATCATGAAGGCCATCATTTACCGCGACGCCGGCGGCCCCGACGTTCTTCGGCTCGTCGATCGCGATCTGCCCGCGCCCGGCCCCGGCGAGGTACGCGTCCGGGTTGCCGTGTCCGGGGTCAACCCGACCGACTGGCAGACCCGCTCCCGCGCTGTCCACCCTCGGCACTTCTCCGAGGTCACCCCGCACCTCGACGGCGCCGGCACGATCGACGCCGTCGGTGAGGGGATCGACCGGAGCCGGGTCGGTCAGCGGGTCTGGATGTTCATGGCCGCAGCGGGGCGGCCCACCGGTACCGCCGCCGAGTTCACCGTCGTGCCCGCCGAGCGGGCCGTGCCGCTGCCCGACGAGGTCGGGTTCGACGTCGGCGCCTCACTCGGCGTCCCCGCGCTGACCGCGCACCGCGCGCTCACCGTCGCCGAGGACGGGCCGCGCCGTCTTCAGCAGGGGGCGCTCGACGGGAAGGTGGTGCTCGCCGCAGGCGGTGCCGGAGCGGTCGGGCACGCGGTGATCCAGCTCGCCCGATGGGCCGGCGCCACCGTGATCAGCACGGTCAGCAGCCCGGAGAAAGCCCGGCTGGCCACCGCCGCCGGAGCCCACCACGTGCTCAACTATCGCGAGGGCGACCCGGCCGCAGAGATCCGCAAGATCACCCCGGACGGCGTTGACATCGTCGCCGAGGTGGCGCTCGGCACCAACCTCGCACTGGACCTGGCCGTGCTGCGGACACGCGGCACGATCTCGACCTACGCCAACGACGGCGGCAAGCCGGTCGAATTGGACGTGCCGCAGAGCATGGTGCTGAACGCACGCCTGCAGTTCCTGGTGCTCTACACAGCCGGTCCGGAAGCTCAGGCCGCGGCAGTCGACGACGTAGCCGCCGCAGTCCGCGACGGCGCGCTGCCGGTCGGCGAGGAGCACGGCCTGCCGCTGGTCCGCTTCCCGCTCGACCGCACCGCCGACGCGCACCGGGCGGTGGAGAACGGAGCCGTCGGCAAGGTCCTGGTGGACGTCATGTCGTGACACCCAGGCGGCGCCGTGCGAACACAGCGCCATAGTCGCCCCGTCGTCGACAAGCCGCAGCCGTCCCGTGGACCTGGCATCAGCACTCCGACGACGAGCGGCAGAGGCGGCCGCCGCCGGGTTGGACGCCGCGGCCCGGAGCGCTCGAGCCACTCGGGACGCCTGCACCACGGACGAAGCCCGAAAAAGCATTCTGGCACGAACCTGACACGCGACAGCTGATCACAACGGACAGCAAAAAGACCCG
>LJCX01000012.1 GCA_001298545.1 Actinobacteria bacterium OV320 | reverse complement strand
GGGGAGACGGCGCCCGACCCGGGTGAAGGGCCGCAGGTAGTGCTGGGACTGGCGGGTGGGGGGGGACACGACGGTCGTGCCGGCCCGCCCGGGCCGGGGGGTGGGTGCGGGGGGGGAGGCGGTGGCCGGGGATTACGGGGATCCGGGTTCGCTGGCGCGGGTTCTGCGGGGGGTGCGGACGGTGTTTCTTGTCACGGCCCGGGTGGGTGGTGGTGATGATGCGGTGTTCGTGGCTGCGGCGCGTGCGGGGGGGGGGGGGGGGGGGGGGGGGGGCTTTCCGCGGCGGCTGTTCTGGACGAGGGGGCGGGTGATCTGATCACGCGGTGGCAGCGTGAGAGTGAGGGGCTGCTGCGTGGTTGCGGTATGGAGTGGACGCTGTTGCGTCCGCGGGCGTTCATGTCCAACTGTCTGTCCTGGGCGGGGTCGGTGCGGTGCGAGGGTGTGGTGCGTGCCCTGTACGGGGAGGCGGCCCATGCGTGTGTGGATCCTGCGGACGTGGCGCGGGTGGCGGTGCGGGTGCTGACCGAGGAGGGGCATGCCGGGCGTGCCTACACCCTGACGGGGCCGCAGGCGCTCAGTGCTGTCGAGCAGACGCGGGAGCTGGGTGCTGTGCTCGGTGTCGCGCTGCGTTTTGAGGAGTTGGGCCCGGCTCGGGCGCGTGCGGCTCTGGAGGGGCGTTATCCGCCGGAGGTGGCCGAGGCGCTGCTGGACAGTGCGCTGCGGCTGAAGGCGGGTGCCAAGGCCGGGGTGCAGGACACGGTCGGCAGGCTGACGGGCCGTCCGGCGCGTACCTTCCGGCAGTGGGCCGCCGCGCATGCCGCGTCCTTCGGTGGGCTCGGCGATGCGGCCGGCCCGCGGCCGCCGCAGGCCGGGCCGCGGGCATCGGGGACCGGGGCGGGCACGGCGGGCACGGCCCCGTAGGGCCGGTCGCGCGCCCCGCGTCTCCGTGTGCCGCGTCTCCGCGCCTCCGCGTCCGGCGTCTCCGTGCCCCGCAGCTTTGCGCCCCAGGATGCGAGGGGGGTGCCCCTATGGGTTTCGTCAAGCTGATGTGGCGGGCTGTGGGTCGTAGAAGGTGCCGTCGCGGAGCATTGCGAAGAGCACGTCGGCTCGTCGTCTGGCGAGGCAGAGGAGGGCTTGG
>LJCX01000011.1 GCA_001298545.1 Actinobacteria bacterium OV320 | reverse complement strand
CGTGGCAGCGGGTGTTGTGCAGGACGTGGTCGTGAAGGGGACAGTGTCCCCGGGCCTCACCTATTGCCTGCGGGGACGATCGTCCGGCTGAAGCCCCGCAGAGCCTTTCGCCGCGCAGGCGACCGCCTCTTCACGACCGCACCTTCACGACCGCACCCTTCGCCCCCGGCCCGAGCCGGCGGGCCCCGCCAAGGCGCCTCCTGGCACCGGACATCGACCGGTGTGAGCAGGCTGCGCGTCAACTACAGTGCGGTGTGGGCCGTGACTGGCGCTGAGGTGGAGCACCACCGGGGAGCGGTCTGACGAGACGTCGTTGCCGTGCGCCTGGGCGAGTGGTCGGCCACACCCCGGAGGCACGATGTCCGCGACTCGGACGGCTCAGCTCATGGACGGCACCGGTCTTGCCGGACGCATCGTCGAAGAGGCTGCTGCCAGGGCGACAGAGATCTCACAACTCACCGGGACCAGCCCCTGCCTGGCGACGGTGCTGGTGGGGGAGGACCCCGCGTCGGTCACCTACGTCCGGATGAAACGGGCGCGGTGCGCGAAGGCGGGTATCCGGTCCCGGCACATCGCTCTGCCCGCCACCACCACGACCGCCGAGCTGATCGACACCCTCGCCGGCCTGTCCGACGATCCGGACGTGCACGGCATCCTGCTCCAGCATCCCTGCGGCCCGCACATCGACGAGCGGGCGGCGTTCGAGGCCATCGCCCCGCACAAGGACGTCGACGGGGTCACGGCACACTCCTTCGCCGCCATGAGCTTCGGGCTGCCGGGCTTCGTGTCCTGCACCCCGGGCGGCATCATGCGGCTGCTGGAGGCCTACGACGTCGACCTCACCGGCCGGCGCGCCGCGGTGGTGGGCCGCAGCGCGATCCTCGGCAAACCGGTGGGAATGCTCCTGCTCGCCCGGAACGCGACGGTGACCTACTGCCACTCCCGCACGGCGGACCTGCCGGACATCGTCCGGGAAGCGGACGTCATGGTGGCGGCCGTGGGACGGCCCCGGCTGATCCGGGGTGAGGACATCAAGCCCGGTGCGGTGGTGATCGACGCCGGCTACAACCCGGGCAACGTGGGCGACGTGGACTTCGACACCGCCCTCACCCGAGCCCGCCTGATCACCCCGGTGCCCGGCGGCGTCGGCCCGATGACCATCGCCGTCCTGCTCGCACAGACCGTCGACGCCGCCGCGAACCAACTCGCCATCACGCACCCCTGACCCTTCCCTCGGGCACGCACACCCACCCAC
>LJCX01000021.1 GCA_001298545.1 Actinobacteria bacterium OV320 | reverse complement strand
GACCGCAGTTCTCAATCAGTGGTCGGAGCGTCCCGGAGGACCGGGCGGCCATTCTCCTTGAGCCATCAGCGGCAACCTCGCATCAGCCACACCCGGTCCTCCCGGACCGCCAACATTCTTAAGGACCACGCATGATCTTGTGGCAGGTGTAGTAGGGCGCCCAGATGGTGGGGTAGGTCGTGTAGCTCTCCAGCAGGATGAACTGCGTCTCCGGGTACGCCGCCAGGTAGCCGGGGTGGCTCGGTCGCGGCGAGCCGTGTTCGGCCAGGGCCTGCTGGCATTCGCCGAGCGCCGCCACCAGCTGGTCGAGCTTGGCCTTCAGGGCCGCCTCGCGTGTGTCGGCGTACGCCTGGGAGACGAGGGTGAGGAAGTGGCCGCCGTAGTGGCCGCGCAGATTGCCGTCGGCGGTCTCCCAGCCGCCCGGCGGCCGGGCCCCTCGGGTGTCGAGCCCGGCGTTGGCCCGGAAGACGGCCAGGATGCGGTCGGCGGGGTAGGTCCTCGCGTAGTCGAGCATCAGATCGCGCTTGCGACGGAAGACACCGTCGCCGAGGGTCACCTGGTCCAGCGGGAAGGGATGCACCGCCCAGGTCGCCGGAACGGCTGCCGGGGCAACGGCCGGGGCAGCGGCGGACGGGACATGTGCCGGAGTCCCGGCGAGCGGCGCGGTGGCGGTGGTGGCGGTGGACGCGGTACGGGCTGCCGCCGGGGTCGCGTGCAGCAGCGGGGCGGCGGCCGCGGTCCCCGCGGCCAGCCTCAACAGATGGCGGCGAGTGGGGGGTTGGGACATGCTGGGCTCCGTTTGTGTGTGTGGGGGGGCGGGACGGAAGCGCATGGTGGTGGGAGAGGCGGGCGCGCGTGGCGGTGGAACGTGTCGAGGGGGGCCGCACACGCATGGTGGAACGTGCGGGGCGGGCGTCGCTGGGCCGTCTGCGCACTGCCGGTCGCCTGCCGGTCGCCCGCCGGTGCACGACTACTCCCCGGGGGGCGCGGTCGGCGGTTCCGTCGTGGTCGGCAGCCATACGCGCATCGTCGAGGGGCCTCGGCGCGCCCAGGAGTGGTAGGGCACCAGGACGATGCCGGCGCGCTCGGCAGCGGGGGCCGGGGCCTGGCCGAGCGGCTGGTAGGGCCAGGTGGCGGCGTGCGGTTCGGCGTGCGGGGCGACGAGTTCGCCGGGCGCCAGGACCGTGTCGTCCGGCCCGTCCTGCGGCGCGGCGGACGGATCCACGCGTACGGCGTCGACCTCGTGCCCGTCCGGCAGGTCCACGGACTCGGCGCAGTACACCAGCGGACCGCGCTGGACGGCGGCGGTGCCGCGCACCGCGTCGATGCGCGGGTCGGGCGTGATCCAGCGCGGGGTCACGGGCAGTTCGAGCCGTACCTCGTCGCCGGGCCGGAACAGCCGGGTGACCGTGGCCGTGCCGGGTACCACGGCTCGGCACGCGCCGTCCGGGCCGACCAGCCGGGCGGGGGCGCCCTGCGTCCACGCGGGGACGCGCAGCGACAGCGTCCAGGGTCGGTCCGGCGACCGGGCGATGCGCACGCTCACGTTCCCGGCGGCGGGGTAGTCGGTACGGACGCGCAGCGCGACGCCGTGGCCGCCCGCGAGGGAGGTGGCGATCTCGGCGTCGGCGTACTGGTGCAGCTGGATGCCGTGGTCGTCCGCCGTCGCCAGGTAGCCGGGCAGCAGCGCCAGGGTCCGGGACACGTTGGTCGGGCAGCAGGACACGGCGAACCAGGGCGCGCGCAGGCTCGATTCGGCACGTGGGCTGTCGGCGTCCGGCGACGGTACGGTGCCGCGGCGGCGCCGGTGCAGGGTGTTGGCGTAGAAGAAGGCGCGGCCGTCCTCGGACGGGGAGGTCGCGACCACGTTGAACAGGGTCCGCTCCGCGAGGTCGGCGTAGCGCGGCTCGCCGGTGGCGAGGAGCAGCCGCCAGCTGAGCATCACGGAGGCCACCCCGGCGCAGGTCTCCGAGTAGGCGCGGTCCGGCGGCAGCACGAAGTCGTCGCCGAAGGACTCGTCCCGGTGGTGCGAGCCCATGCCGCCGGTCAGGTAGGTGCGCCGGGCCACCCCCGTCTCCCACTGCCGTACGACCGCGTCGAGCAGGGCGTCGTCCCCGGTCTCCACGGCCACGTCGACGGCGCCGGCCGCGAGGTAGAGGGCGCGGACGGCGTGGCCGCGCAGCGCCGTGGCCTGCCGGACGGGCAGGTCGTCCTGGTAGTAGACGCGGCCGAACTCGGGGTCGGCGAGGGTGCCGTGCCCGCGGCGCTCGACGAACAGCGCGGCCTGGTCGAGGTAGCGCTGCTCCCCCGTCGCCCTGGCCAGTTCGACCAGGGCCGTCTCGATCTCCGGGTGCCCGCAGACGCCCTCGATGCCGCCCGGGCCGAAGGTGGCGCACACGTGGTCGGCGGCCCGCCGGGCGATCTTCGCCAGCTCGCCCTCGCCGCGGGCCCGGGTCTGGGCCACGCCCGCCTGGATCAGGTGCCCGTAGCAGTACAGCTCGTGGCCCCATTCGAGGTCGCTGTAGCGGGGCTGCTGGCCGGGGCGGCCGAAAGCGGTGTTGAGGTAGCCGTCCGGTTCCTGGGCGGGGGCGATGGCCTCGGTGAGCGCGGCGATCCGCGTGTCGAGCGACCCGCCGGGAGACTGTCCGGCCTGCCAGGCCATGGCTTCGAGCAGTTTGTAGACGTCGGAGTCGGCGAACTCCCGGCCCCGCCGGTCCCGGTGGATCCGGCCCTCCGCGGCGGCCCGGAAGTTGCCGATCCAGCCGACGCGTTCCATCCAGTCCCGGCAGTGGTCGAGTGTGGCGGTCGCGTTGGTCTGCCGGCGTCGGGCCCAGAAGCCCCCGGTGATCCGCACCTCGTCGAGGCCGAGCGGCCGCAGCCGTCCCCGGCTCGGCGCCACCGGCACAAAGGATGAGCGCACCGTGTTCTCCCTCACCAGTTCATGCCTTCGGTTCGTCCCTTCGGTGGGTCCGTCAGGTGATCGCGCGGGTCGAGCAGCGCGTCAGCCCTTGAGCGCGCCCGACATGAAGCCCCGTACGTAGTGCCGTTGCAGCAGCAGGAAGAGGAGCAGGCAGGGCACGGCGAGCACGACGACACCGGCTTCGGTGGCGCCGTAGTCGACGGCGCCCATGCTCTGCTGGCGCAGGTTCGCGACGGCCAGCGGCAGCGGCGCCTTCTCGCTGTCCGAGATGAGGATCAGCGGTGCGATGAAGTCGTTCCAGGCCGCGAGGAAGGCGAACAGCCCCACCGTGATCAGCCCCGGCCGCACCGCGGGAAGGAGCACCCGGCGCAGCGCGCCCGCGGTTCCACAGCCGTCGACCAGGGCCGACTCCTCCAGCTCGCGCGGCACCGCCTCGAAGGAGATCCGCATCATGAAGGTGGCGAACGGCAGTTGGAACATGGCCAGCACCAGGCTCAGCCCGAGCAGCGAGTTCTGGAGGTGGAGCCTGCCGAGCAGCACGTAGAGCGGGATGAGGAGCGTGGCGTACGGGACCATGAGGATGGCCAGGGTCAGCAGGAACAGCAGGTTCTTGCCCGGGAAGTCGAAGCGGGCGAAGGCGTAGCCGCCGAGCAGGGAGACGCCGAGGGTCAGCGCGACGGTGAGCGCGGAGACAATGGTGCTGTTGCCGAGGTACCGCCACAGGCCGGCGTCGTAGTCGAGCAGCGTGCGGTAGTTGCCGAGGCCGTAGCCGGTCTCCTGCGCGGTGCCGGGCTGTCCGTCGACCGAGGCCCAGGCGTTCCACAGCAGCGGGAAGAGGAAGATGACGGCCAGTCCTGCGGCGACGACGTAGTAGGGCGTCCGGCCGAGGGCTCTGGTGAGCACCGAAGTCTCCTGTCTGGAGCGGGTCATGACTCGTCGGCGCGGCGAAGACCGCGGAACTGCAGGGCGTTGAGCAGGAGCAGCGCGGCCAGCACGACGATCGACAGGGCCGCGGCGGTGCCGAGGTTCAGCCGCTGGAACGCCTCGCGGTAGATCAACTACACGACGGTGACGGTGCTGTTGTCGGGTCCGCCCTTGGTGAGGACGAAGAACTGGTCGAAGGCGAGCAGTGATCCGGTGACGCAGAGCAGCAGGGAGAGGGCGAGCGAGGGACGCAGCAGCGGCAGCGTGATGGAACGGAAGATCTGGCCGCGGCTCGCGCCGTCCATCCGGGCCGCCTCGTACACCTCGTGGGGGATGCGCTGGAGACCGACGAGCAGGATCAGCATGTAGAAACCGGCGAACTTCCAGACGACGAGGAACACCGTCGACAGAAGGGCCGAGGTCGGCGTGCCGAGGAAGGAGACCGGGTCGTCGACGAGGCCGAGCCGCTCCAGGAGGCGGCTGAGCGGCCCGGTGGTGGGGCTGTAGAGGCCCCAGAAGAGCAGCGAGGCCGAGGCGAGTCCGAGGGCGCCGGGCAGGAAGTACACCGTACGGAAGAAGCCGGCGCCGGGGCGGGACTCCTGCACCAGCAGGGCGAGGAGCAGCGCCAGGCCGAGCAGGACGACCGTGACGATCCCCGTGTAGAGGAGGGTGAAGCGCACGGCCGGCCAGAACAGGGGGCTGTCGGTGACGTCGGTGTAGTTCTCCGGGGCGTTGCCGCCCCGGTCTCCGGCGAGCAGCGGCCAGTCGCTGAGCGACATCCGGCCGACGAGGAGGAGGGGCAGCAGGAAGAAGACGGTGACGAACACGGCCGTGGGGGCCGCGTAGCCGAGGCCCTGGATCGTGCGGGAGTGCATGCGGGGCGCGGCGGTACGGGGTCGGCGGGCCGGGCGGCGCACCACGGGCCGGTCCGCGGTGGTCGCCCGGTCGGGCGCCTTGACCTGCATGGCTCTCCTCTGCCGGGTGACGTGGGAGGGGTCGTGCCGGGGTCCGTGCGTCCGGTGCGTGCGGTGCATCCGGTGCGTGCGGTGCGTGCCGGTCAGTCGGCCAGTGAGGCGGTGACCGCCTCGTTGTCCTTGTCGACGGACGTTCCGTCGCCGAAGACGGCGTCGCGCATCAGGGACAGCCAGGGCCCGTTGGGGTCGTTGAAGGTCTGGCCGAACTTCAGGGCGTACGGGGTGCGGCCCTTCGCCACGAGCTGGTTGACGGCGACGAGGCGCGGGTCCGCGGCGGAGTACTTGTTGGAGGCGAGGTCGGTGCGGGCCACGACATCCTTGTGTGCGGCGACCACGTCGACCTGGGCTTCGTCGCCCAGTGACCAGGCGAGGAAGTTCCAGGCCTGGTCGGCCGACCCGCTGGTGGCGGAGATGCCGATGGCGTCACCGCCGACGAAGGTGGAACTGCCGCCGTCGGGGCCTGGGATGGGTGCGACACCGAGGTCCAGGTTCTTGGGCATCAGGCCCAGGGTGGTCGACGGCATGGGCATGATGCCGACCTTTCCCTTCGGGAAGACGCCGGTCCAGGTGGTGCCGGTCTCGTCGCGTGCGCCGGGGGCCACGATGTCGTCCTTCACCCAGCCCCGGTAGGTGTCGTAGACCTTCTTCGCGGTGGCGGAGTCGAGGTTCGCCTCGGTTCCTTCCTTGTTCAGGACCTCCTCTCCCCCGGCCCAGATGGACGGCCACCAGGTGAAGACGCCGCAGCCACCGCAGTTGCCGCCGAAGAAGGTGCCGTCGACGCCGCCGCCCAGCGCGTCCACGGCCCGCGCCTGCCGGTCCCACTCACTCAGCGTGGTGGGCGGTTCGGCGGGATCGAGCTTCGCCTTGCGGTAGAGATCCTTGTTGTAGAAGAGCACCGACAGGTCGAGGGTGTGCGGGACGACGTACTTCTTGCCCTCGTAGGTGCCCGCCTTGATGTGCGACTGGGCCAGGTCGGCGGCGAAGGGCAGGGCGTCGACGCGCTCGGTGAGGTCGGCGAAGAGGCCGCTGGTGGTGTAGTTCGGCACGAACACCACGTCGGAGGCGAAGAGGTCGGGGAGGTCCCGGGAGCCGGCCGCCGCGCCGACCTTGGCCTGGTAGTCGTCGGTGGGGACGACGGTGAGCTCGATCTTGTTCTTGTGGGCCGCGTTGTACGCCTCGACCAGCGCCTCGCTCTGCGGGCGGGTGGCCGCGCGCGTCCACATCGTCAGTGTGGTGCCGTCGTCGACGCCCTTGGCGTCCGCTGCCCCGCCCCCTCCCCCGCCGTCCGGGTCGCCGTCCCCCGACCCGCAGGCCGTGACCAGGCTCGCCGCGGCGAGGACGGCGACGACGCCGGTGGTGAGCCGGCGGACGGGTCCACGTGGTCCGGTCGTGCTCCCCATGACGATCCCCCTTGGATGGGTTCTGCGACGGAAAGAAACCGAAAAGGCTTTCTGAAAGCTAGAACCCGGCTCACGACCCGTCAATCCCCTTGCAGGCAACGGTTGTACGGGCCGCCGCACCGGATGGCGCCGAAAGCTGTGAAAGCCTCCTGCGGGCACCCCGGCCGAAACATCTCGCGTACGGTTTACGCACGCGCCGCGAGACAGGAGAACCTCCATGACACCGGCCGTCGGCCCCTCTCGTTCGCAGCCCGCCACGCTCAGCGATGTCGCCCGGCTGGCCGGAGTGTCCATCGCCACCGCGTCCAAGGCCCTCAACGGCCGCACCCAGGTGCGCGCGGAGACACGGCAGCGGGTGATCGAAGCGGCCGAACGACTGGCCTTCCGGCCGAACCAACTGGCCCGCGGGCTGCTCGTCGGACGGTCGGGCACGGTCGGACTGCTGACCAGCGACCTGGAGGGCCGCTTCAGCATCCCGATCCTGATGGGCGCCGAGGACGCCTTCGGGGCCGGCGAGGTCGCGGTGTTCCTGTGCGACGCCCGCGGCGACGCGATCCGCGAGCAGCACCATGTCCGCGCACTGCTGGGGCGCCGCGTCGACGGTCTCATCGTGGTGGGCAGCCGGACCGACCCCCGGCCCTCCCTGGGGCGTGAGCTGCCCGTGCCCGTCGTCTACGCCTACGCGCCGTCGGACGATCCGGACGATCTGTCCATCGTGCCCGACAGCGTCGACGCCGGCCGGATCGCGGTCGAGCACCTGCTGGCCTGCGGCCGCACCCGGATCGCGCACATCACCGGCGACCCCGGGTACCTCGCGGCGCAGGAGCGGGCCGAAGGCGCCCTGACCGCGCTGGCGGACGCCGGTCTCGCGCCGGTCGGCGAACCACGGTTCGGGGCCTGGTCGGAGGGCTGGGGGCGGGCGGCCACCGCGCTGCTGCTCGACCGGCATCCGGATCTCGACGCCGTGCTGTGCGGCAGCGACCAGATCGCCCGTGGCGTCATGGACGTCCTGCGCGAGCGGGGCCACCGGGTACCGGAGGACGTGGCGGTCATGGGCTTCGACAACTGGCAGGTCCTGACCGCCGCCTCGCGGCCGCCGCTGACCAGCGTCGACATGAATCTGGAGCAGGTCGGCCGCGCGGCGGCGCACGCCCTGTTCGGCGCGATCGGAGGGGTGCGGCACTCGGGCGTGGAGACCGTGCGCTGCCGCGTGGTGATCAGGGGATCGACGGCGCCCCTGTCCTGAACCTCCCGCCGCCCCGACCTCCCGGACCTCCCGGACCTCCCGGACCTCCCGGACCTCCCGCTGGTCCGAACTCCTGAACCTCTGGCATGCGTTCCCGGTCCGGTCCGATCCGGTCCGCATCGCCCTCTCTTGACACTTCATCAGGTCGCTCCTACGTTGCGAAAACCTTTTAGGTCAGTTTCCGTTCCGCATGTCAGGCACATGCCATTGCCCGCTCGCCGTCACCCTGACAGGGAGCACCTCATGAAGCGCCTGCTCGTCGCACTCGTGCTCATCCTCTGTTCCGTCTGTTCCGTGACCCCGGCCGCCGCCGCGCAGACGATCGGGTTCCCCTCCTTCAGCGGACCCGCGATCCCGGCGCCGCCCGTCGCCTACACACCGGGCGACATGATGCGGAGCATCTACGACGCGGAAAGTTCGGGAACCGATTTCTGGATGGACCGTCTGCTGGCCCGTACCGGCGACGACCCGGCCGGGCCCTGGCTGATGAGCCGGGGCCGGGCGGTCTTCATGAAGACCCACAACCCCGCGATCCTGGGCTTCGGCGGTCATGTCGCCTACTGGGAGAGCGTCAACGACAACAACGCCTACACCGTCGCGATCAGCCCGGGAACCTTCACCGAGCAGGTCGCCCAGCGCCGGCAGGTGCCGAGCCATTGGAAGAGCGTGCACACCAACGGCTCGATCACCGTCACCCAGACCAAGTTCATCACCGAGAACAACGTCGCCGTGACCAACCTGTCGATCAGGAACAGCGGCACCGGCTCCACCACCCTTCAGTTGCGGGCGACTTCGCCGATCGCCACCACGGGTACCGGCAGCGAGCTGACCGGGCAGGTGAACGCCTACAACAACCTCACCACCATCCGGCCGCGACTCACCGGCGACGGTTTCAGCGTGTCCAGCGGCGGCCTGAACCGGTCCGTGACCGTCGGCGCCGGAGCCACGGTGACCGCCAAGGTGGTGATGGGCTTCGTCACCGACGAGATCCCCGAGTCGCTCACCGAGTACAACGCCTACGCGGGCTACTCCGACACCACCGCCTTCGCCACCCATGTCAAGGCGTACAACCTGTGGTGGGCGCGGAACGTGCCCTACATCGACGTGCCCGAGCCCGCGATCAAGAAGAACGTCTACTACCGCTGGTGGCTGATGCGCTTCAACAACCTCGACGCCGACATCCCCGGGCAGACCTTCCAGTTCCCGACCTCGACCGAAGGCGTCCTCGGCTACAACAACGCGATCGCGCTCACCCAGCCCATGCACATCGACGACCTCAAGTACCTGCGCAACCCGGCCTACGCCTACGGGGACTGGCTCAGCGCCGGCCAGACCTCCAAGGGCGGCCGCTTCCTGGACAACCCCGGTGACCCGGAGAACTGGTCCAACAGCTACACCCAGTACATCGCGGAGGCGGCCTGGAAGAGCTACCAGATCCACGGCGGGCAACCGGCGATCGCCGGCAGCCTCGCGCGCTACGCGGAGGGAGACGTCAAGGGACAGCTCTCCTACTACGACCACGACAACAACAAGCTCATCGAATACGACTGGGGCGCTCTGACGGGCAACGACGCCGACGCCGTCTCCTTCCACTGGAAGCCCGGGAACATGGACCGCGCCGAGTCCGCCTACCAGTACAGCGGCGCGCTCGCCGCCGCCCAGGCCTACGAGGCGGTCGGCAACACGGCCAAGGCCACCGAGATGCGCACCCTCGCGACACAGATCAAGGACGCCATAGTCAACGTCCTGTGGAACCCGAACCGGCAGCTGTTCGAGCACCGGCTCAAGTCGACGAACGAGTGGGTGCCCTGGAAGGAGATCAACAACTACTACCCGTTCGCGGTCGGAGCGGTCCCCGACACAGCGACGTACAAGCAGGCCCTGCGCCTGTACGACGACCCGGCCCAGTACCCCGTCTTCCCCTTCTACACGGCCGACCAGGTGGACAAGAAGGCGGCGGCCGACGCCGGGAACCCCGGCTCCAACAACTTCTCCACCATCAACTCGACCGTGCAGTTCCGGCTCTACTCCTCCGTGCTGCGCAACTACCCCAACTCCTGGATGAACGCGACCGACTACAAGAAGCTGCTCTACTGGAACACCTGGGCGCAGTACATCGGCGGCAACACCCAGTGGCCGGACGCGAACGAGTTCTGGGCCGACTGGAACGGCACCGGGATCGACTACCGGTCCTGGATCCACCACAACATCCTGGGCAGCAGCAACTGGACGGTGATCGAGGACGTCGCCGGGCTGCGGCCGCGCAACGACGCGAAGGTCGAGCTGTCGCCGATCGACATCGGCTGGAGCCACTTCACCGTCAACAACCTCCGTTATCGCAACGCCGACCTGACCGTCGTCTGGGACGACCCGGCCGACGGCGTGGTGCGCTACCCCGGCGTCCCGGAGGGCTACTCGATCTTCATCAACGGCAGCCGGGCCGCGACGGTCGGTTCGCTGGTGCCCTTCACCTGGGACCCCGCCACCGGAGACGTGACGACGAGCGGCACGGTCACCCACCACACGGCCGTCGCCGGGCTCCAGGCCCCGAACCAGGTCGTGCAGAACAGCCCCCGGATGGTCGACATGCTCGCCAAGGCGGGCGTCGACCTGACCGCCGACCTCACCAATCTCGCCGCCGGGGCGACCGTGTCCGCCTCCGCCACCGGATCCGGCAGCAGCACCGCCGGCGCGATCGACGGCTACCCCACCAACGAGCCCTTCTGGGGCGCCGGCGGGTCCGCCAACAGCCAGGACTGGTACGAACTGAACTTCGGCACCGCCCGCACGCTCGACGAGTTGCGCCTGTACTTCAAGGACAGCCGCCCGGCCAGTACCACCTACCGGGCGCCGTCCGCGTACACCGTCCAGTATCACGACGGCAGTTCGTGGGTGAACGCGCCCGGTCAGACCAGGAGCCCGGCGGTGCCACGCGCCAACTACAACCTCGTACGGTTCCCGGCGATCACCGCCCAGCGCGTACGGGTCCTGGCCACCAACGCCTCCGGCGCCAAGACGGGACTCACCGAGGTCAAGGTGTACAACCGGGGCGGCGTGCAGCCACCGGCCAACCTGGCGACGTCCGCGACACCGTCCGCGTCGTACACCTCCCCCTGGGAGGCCGTCACCGCCGTCAACGACGGCATCGACCCGCCGTCGTCCGACGACACGGCGAACCCGCGCTGGGGGACCTGGCCGGAGACCGGCCAGCAGTGGGCGGAACTGACCTGGCCGTCGGCCAGGACCCTGAACAGGGCCGAGGTGTACTTCTTCGACGACGACCAGGGCATCGACATGCCGGCCGCGTGGAAGCTCCAGTACTGGAACGGCAGCGCCTACGTCGACCTGCCCGGAACCGGCGGCTACCCGCTGGCCAAGGACCAGTACAACACCGTCGCCTTCACCGCCACGAGCACCACCCGGCTGCGGGTGCTGCTCACCGGCAACGGCACCAACTCCGTCGGCCTCCTCGAAGCAAAGGTGTACGGACCGTGACCCGTTCCAGATGCCTGGCCGCGCTCATCGCCCTGCTGACCCTGGCGGTCGCCTTCCTCCTGGCGCCGCCCGCCTCCGCCGCCGTCGCGTTCACCTCGACGGGGGTGAACCAGAACGGCGGCAACTGCCTCGATCTACCGGGCAGTTCGACGACCAACGGGACACAACTGCGCGCCTTCGCCTGCGACTTCGGCGCGAACCAGAACTTCGCCCACACCCTGGTCTCCGGGACGAGCGACACCTACACGATCACCACCGGGTCCGGCCAGTGCGTCGACGTCCACGGGGCGTCCACGGCGGACAACGCGGCGATCATCCAGTGGCCCTGCCACGGCGGGACGAACCAACGGTGGCGGCTCGTCGCGGTGTCGGTCGGCGGCACCGACAAGACCTTCAACCTGGTCTCCGTGAGCTCGGGCAAGTGCGTCACGCCCAGCGGCGGGTCTTCGGCGTCCGGCACCGTTCTGGTGCAACTGCCCTGCGCCGCCGCGAACGGCAGGGTGTGGCGGCTGCCCGGCTTCACCGGCGGCGGCACCGGTCCGCACACGTTCACCAACCCCCTGTCCCAGCACGGTCCCGACCCCTGGCTCACGTACTACGACGGCTCCTACTACCTCGCCACGACCACCTGGAACTCGACGGTCACCATGCGCAGGGCCGGCACCCTGGCCGGGCTCGCCACCGCCACCGACCAGGTGATCTTCAACCTCACCCGGCCCAACGGGGCGGGCAAGATGTGGGCGCCGGAGTTCCATCTGCTCGACGGCCCGAACGGCAAGCGGTGGTACTTCTACTACACGGCCGGCCGTGAGCCCTACGACCTCGGCACCCAGCGCATCCACGTGCTCGAGAGCGCGGGCCTCGACCCGATGGGCCCGTACAGCTTCAAGGCCGACCTGCTCGACCCGACCCAGGACAACACCTGGGAACTGGATCCGGGGATCCTGCAACTCAACGGGCAGCTCTACCTGTTGGGCACCTTCTACAACGGCTCGCAGCCGATGTTCATCCGGCCGCTGTCGAACCCGTGGACCGCGAGCGGCACCCGCCGTGTGCTGTCCACACCGACCTACAGCTGGGAGACGGTGGGCGGCGCGGTCAACGAGGGCGCCGAGGTGCTCCAGCGGGACGGCAGGACGTACATCGTCTACTCCGCCAGCCACTGCTCCACGCCGGACTACAAGCTCGGGATGCTCACCTACAACGGCGGTGACCCGCTCAGCTCCTCGTCGTGGGTCAAGTCACCGAACCCGGTCTTCCAGCGGTCCAACGCGGCCGGCGTCTACGGTCCCGGCCACAACGGCTTCTTCAAGTCGCCCGACGGGACCGAGGACTGGATCGTCTACCACGCCAACAACTCCACGGGCGGCGGCTGCGACATGAACCGGACGACCAGGGCGCAGAAGTTCACCTGGAACACCGACGGCACGCCGAACTTCGGCACCCCGGTGGCCCTCGGCGTCCCACTCACCGCCCCCTCGGGCGAGTAGCCGGACCCGTCCTCCGTCGGCGCGGTGGGCGGGAAGCGTCACCGCGTTCACGCCGCCTGGTCCCCCAACAGCTGATCCGGAAGGGCCGGTTGGGGGATCGAGGTGGTGGCGACGGTCGGCTTGCGGATCAGCAGCAGCGCCGCGTCGTCGTGCAGTCGTCCGCCGACGTGCTCCAGCAGTTCGTCGTGGATCGCGCCGACCGTGCGCGCCGGATCGTCGCAGAGGTGGTGCTCGAGACCCTCGACGAGCGGGTAGAACTCCCGGTCGCGGTCCCGGGCCTCGATGACCCCGTCCGTGTAGAGCAGCAGTTGGTCACCGTCGGCGAAGGGGAGCACCTGCAGGCTCGGGGTCTGGTCGGTCAGGGCGCGCAGCCCGAGGGGCGGGGCGGGCTGCGTGGGCTCGACCGCCACGACGCTTCGGCGGGCGCCGACCAGCAGCGGTGGCGCGTGTCCGCAGTTCACCATCTCCAGCTCACCGGATCGCGGGTATCCGGCGACCACGGCGGTGACGAAGTCGTCGGTACCGAGGTTGCGCGCGAGGCTCCGCTCGATCCTGTCGACGACGGCGAGGAGATCGGGTTCGTCATAGGCGGCCTCCCGAAAGACACCGAGGACGAGTGCGGCGGTCCCCACGGCGGGCAGTCCCTTGCCCCGCACATCACCGACGATCAGCCGTACGCCGTACGGGGTGGGCACCAGCGCGTAGAGATCGCCGCCGATCCGGGCCTCCGCGGCCGCGGCGCTGTAACGGACGGCGACCTCGAACGGACCGACGGTCGCCGGTACCGGCCTGAGCAGCGCGTGCTGGGCCGCCTCCGCGACCGACCGGACGTCCGCGAGCACCCGCTCACGGCGCCCGCGCAGCGCGCTGGCCAGGCCACTCGCCAGGGTGACGGCCACCAGGGCGGCCAGTACGGCGGCCACCTCGCGGCCGGGAGCACCTACCCGGGCGCCGAGTGTCGCGCCGACCACCGCGGCGAGCAGGCCGACGCAGAGGACTCCGCGCGGGCCGTTGGTCGTGGCGGCCAGCGCGGGCCCCGCCGACAGCATGGGCAGCCAGATCATCCCCGCCTCACCGAAGAGGCCGACGAGCATGATGGCCAGGAGGACCAGGACCGGCAGCAGGGGCCCTGCCACCCGGTGTCTGAACGAATTCAACAGCCGTGACGGGCAGTGATCGCCGCCGTGGTCGCGCTCATGACCCATGCTTCGTCCGCAATCCTCGTCTGTGTGTGCGCCGGGGAACTTCGGAAATGTCCGTTTCATCTAGGAAACGGGTTCGACCCGACTCCTCACAAGGATCAGATTTTCAGATAGTGAACGATCACCTGGTGAGCGAAAGACCCCTGGTCACGCGGCTCGCGGTCGGGAGCAGCCGGGCCCGCACCTGTTCGAGCCGGGACAGCCGGTCGACCGGCAGCGAGACGCCGAGCGAGCCGAGGATGTCGCCGCTGTAGACCGGCACCGCGACACAGACCGTGCCGAGGGCGTACTCCTCCAGGTCCGTGACGGCCGGGGCCACGGGCGAGGAGTCCAGTTGCCGGAGCAGCTCGGGGGCGCTGGTGATGGTCCTGGGCGTGAGATCGGCGAGGTGGTGACGGGAGAGGTACTCCTTGCGGGCCTCCTCGTCCAGTTCCCGCAGTACCGACTTGCCGAGCGCGGTGGCGTGTCCCGCGTCCTCGAAACCGACCCACAGGTCCACCCGGGGCGCCCGGGGACCGTCGACGATCTCGGCCACGCGGATCTCGCCCTCCTCGTAGAAGGTGAGGTAGGCGGCGGTGGCGAGCTCGTCCCGCAGCGCGGCGAGGGCGGGCCGGACCCTGCTCAGCAGCGCCTGCCCGCGGCCCGCCGTGTGCAGCGTCTGGAGCCGGTCCCCCAGGATGAACCCGCCGTCCGGGAGTTTGCGCAGGTAGCCGTCGTTCACGAGGGTCCGCAGCAGGTGGTAGGCGGTGGCCAGGGGCAGCCCCGTCTCGCGCGCCAGCTGTTTCGCCGGCGCGCCGTTCTCGTGTGCGCTCGCCGCCTCCAGCAAGCGGAAGGCCCGCTGCACGGAGGTGATGAGCGTGGGGCCGTCCTGCGCACCCATAGGAACAGCCTGCGCCAGACGCCCGGCTCGGGCAAGGCGCGCGAGGCCGCGGCTAGGGCATCTGGCCGGGCGCCGCGGCCGTGCCCAGCAGGGCCGACAGCTGCGGGGAGTACGTGGCGTGCAGGACGAGTGCCGCGCTGCCCACCACCGCCGCGTCCGTGCCGAGCCAGGACGCCTCGACGTCGACGACCCGGACGTGCCGGGACAACGGCCGAGTGGCCAGCGCGGCGGCGACGACCTCGACGTAGCGCGACTCGACGTGCTGGATGCCGTGGCCGCCGAGGATGATCAGGTCCACGTCGATGAAGTTCGCGATGTCGACCGCGACCGAGGCGACGTGTTGCGCGGTCTCGTCGATGACCGCCGCCGCGACCGGGTCGCCGGCCGCCGCGGCCACTCCGATGGCGGCGTGGTCGACCGCCTCGGGACGCTCGGCGAAGACTCGCGCCAGCGCGCTGTCCGGATGCGGTTCCGCGGCGAGCCTGCGGTGCACCTCGGCGACGATCGCCGTCGGGTTCACGAGCCCCTCGAGGCAGCCCCGGTTGCCGCAGTAGCACTCCGGTCCTTCGGGCAGCACCGAGGAGTGCCCGAACTCGCCCGCGTTGAGTGAACCGCCCCGGTACACCTGGTGGTTGAGGATGAGGCCGCCGCCGACACCGGTGCCGAAGAAGAAGTAGGCGAAGTCCGCCACACCCTTGCCCTTGCCCGACCAGCGTTCGCCGACCGCGGCGGCGGTGGCGTCGTTGTCGAGGGTCACCGGCAGGCCGGTCGCCTCGCTCAGCATGTGCTGGACCGGGACCCGCGTCCAGCGGGCCAGCTGGGGCGCTCCGACGATCGTGCCCGCCTCGAGGTCGATCGGCCCGGGAGTGGCGAGGCCGAGGCCGAGGACCTTGCCGCGGTCGACGCCCGTCTCGGCCAGCACGTCGGCGACCAGTTCCGCCATGTCCTTGACGACCTGGGCCGGGTCGATGCCGGGGTCCGTGGGGCGCTTCTTGACGACCAGCGGCCGGCCGAGCAGGTCGACCACGGTGCAGCTGAGCTCCACGGGATCGAAGTGGAGGCCGACCGCGCTGCCCGCCTCGGCGTTGATGCGCAGGGTCGTGCGGGGCTTACCGCCGCTGGACACCCTGCTCGCGCCGTCCTCCCGCACGATGCCCTCGTCGAGCAGACGCCGCACGATGCCCGAGACCGTCTGCGGGGTGAGGCCCGTGTGCTGGGCGATCTCGACCCGGCTGATGCCGTCGGCGAGCTGGATCTGGTCCAGGACGACGGCCCGGTTGTATCGCCCGACCTTGGGAAGGTTCGTTCCTGCCTGCCGCACGCACGGTCCTCTCTCGTTTACCCCTACAACCTATCCCTCGCAGCCCATTGACTTAGTAAAACAAATGGATTTAGTGTCCGGCAGACGAAATCTCGGACACGACGGCACAGGGCAGTGCCATCGGAGGCAAGTTGATGTCCATGCAATGCCGCAGGCCCGAAGGCTCGGGTGCGCCGATGTGCGTTCCCGGCGGTGGGGAGCACCACTCATGACGCCCACCGCCCCGACCCTGCTGGAGATGCGGTCGATCACCAAGACCTTCCCCGGCGTCACCGCGCTCGCCGACGTCAGCCTCGTAGTGCGGGAGGGTGAGATCCACGCGATCTGCGGCGAGAACGGCGCCGGCAAGTCCACCCTCATGAAGGTGCTCAGCGGGGTGCACCCGCACGGCAGCTACACCGGCGACATCGTCTACCGCGGCGAGCAGGTCCGGTTCCACGACATCCGGGCCAGCGAACAGGCCGGCATCGCGATCATCCACCAGGAACTGGCCCTGGTGCCCGGTATGTCGATCACCGAGAACCTCTTCCTCGGGAACGAACCGCGCCGCCGCGGCGCGATCGACTGGAAGACGGCCCAACGCCGCGCCCTGGAGCTGATGGCGCGGGTGGGGCTCCGGGAGGACCCCGACACCCTGATCAAGGACATCGGTGTCGGCAAGCAGCAACTCGTCGAGATCGCCAAGGCGTTCGCGAAGGACGTGAAGCTGCTGATCCTCGACGAGCCGACCGCGGCCCTCAACGAGCACGACTCGCAGCACCTGCTCGACCTGCTGCGCGGCTTCCGCGAGCGGGGCATCACCTCGATCATCATCTCGCACAAGCTGAACGAGATCGAGGCGGTGGCCGACACCATCACGATCCTGCGCGACGGCCGCACCATCGAGAGCCTCGACGTGCGGGCCGACGGGGTCAACGAGGACCGCATCGTGCGGGGCATGGTCGGCCGGGAGCTCGACAGCCGGTTCCCCGACCGCACGCCCGACATCGGCGAGATCTTCTTCGAGGTCCGCGACTGGACGGTACGCCACCCCAGTTCGGACGAGCGGATGGTGTGCAAGGGCTCGACGTTCCACGTCCGCCGCGGGGAGATCGTCGGCTTCGCGGGACTCATGGGCGCGGGCCGCACCGAACTCGCGATGAGCCTCTTCGGCCGGTCCTACGGCACCTGGCTGTCGGGGCGGGTCTTCAAGGACGGCGAGGAGGTCCGGCTGAAGACCGTGTCGGACGCCATCCGGCACGGACTGGCCTACGTCAGCGAGGACCGCAAGTCGATCGGCCTCAACCTGCTGGACGACATCAAGACCTCGATGGTGGCCGCGAAGCTGTCGAAGATCGCCCGGCGGCGCGTCATCGACCCGGTGCGCGAGCACCGGATCGCCGAGGAGTACCGCCAGAGCCTGCGGATCAAGACCCCCAGCGTCGACGAGGGTGTCGTGAAGCTCTCCGGCGGCAACCAGCAGAAGGTCGTCCTGGCGAAGTGGATGTTCACCGACCCCGACCTGCTGATCCTCGACGAACCGACCCGCGGCATCGACGTGGGCGCCAAGTTCGAGATCTACGGGATCATCCAGCGGCTCGTGGCCCAGGGCAAGGGGGTCGTCGTCATCTCCTCCGAGCTGCCCGAGCTGATCGGCCTGTGCGACCGCATCTACACGGTGTTCGAGGGCACCATCACCGGCGATGTGGCGCGTGGCGACGCCGATCCGGAACTCCTGATGAAGCAGATGACCGCTACCAAGAAGAGCCCCACTCCATGAGCCGTATAACCGACCTTCAGAAGAACCTCTTCGGAGGAACGACCTCCAACGCCCGCCAGTTCGGCATGATCTCCACCCTGGTGGCGATCGTCCTGCTGTTCCAGATCTGGACCGACGGCCTGACGCTCACGTCGGGCAACCTCATCGCCGTGGTCAGCCAGTACTCCTACATCCTGATCCTGGCCATCGGGATGCTGATGGTGATCGTCGCCGGGCACATCGACCTGTCGGTCGGCTCGGTCGCCGCGTTCACCGGCATCGTCGTCGCCAAGGCGATGCAGGAGTACGACCTGCCGTGGCCCCTCGGCATCGCGCTCGGCCTGCTCGTGGGCGCCGCGATCGGTGCCTGGCAGGGCTTCTGGGTGGCCTACATCGGTGTACCGGCCTTCATCGTGACCCTCGCCGGGATGCTCCTGTTCCGCGGCGGCAACCAGTACATCGGCAACGCCGACACGGTTCCGGTGCCCGAGGGCTTCCGCAAGATCGGCGCGGGCTTCCTGCCCGAGGTCGGGCCGGACACCGGGTACAACAACCTGACGCTGCTCCTCGGCGTGGCCGCCTGCGCGGGCGTGCTGTGGCGCGAGTGGCAGGCACGCCAGACCCGTCGCGAGATGAAGGCCGACCTGGCACCGCTGTGGGTCACGGGCATCCGCCTGGCCGTCATGTTCGGCGTGATCGTCTTCGCGACGCTCCGCTTCGCCGGCGGCCGGATCGGCACCAGCCTGCCGATCTCCGGCATCATCCTGATCGTTCTGGTCCTCGCGTACTCGCACTACACCCGCAACACCATCGGCGGCCGGCACATCTACGCCGTCGGCGGCAACGCGCGCGCCGCGGAACTGTCCGGTGTGAAGCTCAAGCGGGTCAACTTCCTCGTCATGATGAACATGTCGGTGCTGGCCGCGCTGGCCGGCATGATCTTCGTCGCCCGTTCCTCGGCCTCCGGACCGCAGGACGGTCTGAGCTGGGAACTGGACGCCATCGCGGCCGTGTTCATCGGCGGCGCGGCGGTCTCCGGCGGCCTGGGCACCGTCAGCGGCTCGATCGTCGGCGGCCTGGTCATGGCACTGCTCAACAACGGCCTCCAACTGGAGGGCGTCGGATCGGACATGGTCCAGATCATCAAGGGCCTGGTCCTCCTGCTCGCCGTCGCCTTCGACGTCTACAACAAGAGCCAGGGACGGTTCTCGGTCATCGGCGCACTGACACGCCCGTTCCGGCGGGACGACCCGGCGGCACCGGCTCCACCGGCGGCCCCGAACTCCGACGTCGACAAGGCCGGCGTCGCGGGCTGACCGCAGCCCGCACCTCCTCCCCCCGCCGCGCTCGACGGCACACCGCACTCCCGCAATCAGCACACCGTACGAAGGGGCCAACTCCACCATGCGCACACTCGTCATCAGAAGCATCGCCGCCGTCGGCGCCGCCGCCCTGCTCACCCTGGGCACGGCCTGCTCCAACGAACGCGAGGGCTCCACCGGCAGCGACAGCGCCGAAGGCAAGGGTTTCGCGAAGGACTCGCTGATCGGCGTCGCCCTGCCCGCCAAGACCTCGGAGAACTGGGTGCTCGCCGGCGACCTGTTCACCGACGGCCTGAAGGACTCCGGCTTCAAGGCCGACGTCCAGTACGCGGGCGCCTCGACGACCGTCGCCGACCAGCAGGCGCAGATCTCCTCCATGGTCACCAAGGGCGCGAAGGTCATCGTCATCGGCGCGACCGACGCCTCGCAGCTCGCGACCCAGGTGAAGCAGGCCAAGGACGAGGGCGCCACCGTCATCGCCTACGACCGGCTCATCACGAACACGCCCGACGTCGACTACTACATCGCCTTCGACAACTTCAAGGTCGGCCAGCTCCAGGGGCAGGCCCTGATCGACGGCATGAAGGCGAAGAAGCCGAAGGGTCCCTGGACGATCGAGCTGTTCTCCGGCTCGCCGGACGACAACAACTCCAAGGTGTTCTTCGACGGCGCGATGGAGGTGCTGAAGCCCTTGATCGACAAGGGCGACATCGTTGTCGGCTCGGGGCAGACCGACATCAAGCAGACCGCGACCCAGGGCTGGAAGGCAGAGAACGCCCAGCAGCGCATGGACTCGCTGCTGACCTCGGCCTACGGCGGCAAGAAGACCCTCGACGGCGTCCTGTCCCCCAACGACACCCTCGCCCGCGCGATCCTCACCTCGGTCAAGGGCGCCGGCAAGCCGGTCCCGGTCGTCACCGGTCAGGACTCCGAGGTCGAGTCGGTGAAGTCGATCATGGCCGGTGAGCAGTACTCGACCATCAACAAGGACACCCGCAAGCTCGTCGCGGAGACCGTCAACATGGTCAAGGCCCTCCAGAAGGGCGACAAGCCGACCATCAACGACACCAAGTCGTACGACAACGGCAAGAAGGTCGTCCCGTCCTTCCTCCTGCCGCCGGTCATCGTGACCAAGGAGAACGCGGCCGAGGCCTACGCGAACGACCCCAAGCTGGCAGCGCTCACCAAGTAGCACCGAGCAGTACCGACTAGGGTCCGTCTTCAAACGGATCTTGCCCAGAGTAGGAATGACGCGAGCGTGACCGCCGCTTCGTAGGAGGTGGCGGTCTTTTCGTATCGGGTGGCGATGCCGCGGAACCCCTTGAGCCGGTTGAAGCAGCGCTCAACGACGTTGCGTTGGCGATAGATCTGCCGGTCGAACGCCGGTGGTCGCCCCCCGCGGCGGCCGCGGTTGTGCCGGTGTCGCTGCTGGTCGGTCTTCTCCGGGATGGTGTGCCCGATGCCGCGTTTGCGCAGGTAGGCGCGGAAGCCGCGGGAGCTGTAGGCCTTGTCGGCAATGACCTGGTCAGGCCTGCGGCGGGGGCGCCCCCGGCCAGTGCGAGGGACGCGGATGCGCTCCAGAAGAGGTCGCGCGCAGATGCTGTCGTGACGTTGCCCTGGCGTCACCAGGACTGCGAGCGGGCGCCCCTTGCCGTCGCAGGCGAGGTGGATCTTGGTCGTCAGGCCTCCTCGGGATCGGCCGAGGGCGTGATCGTCCGGTTCGTCCGGCCGCTGGCGCCCCCTTTTCGGCCGGTGGCGGCGGCGTGCTGGTGGGCGCGGACGATGGTGGAGTCGATCTGGACGAGCCAGTCGATGTCGCCGGCCGCGTCCGCTTGGGCCTGGATCTGCTGGAGGGCTCGGGTGAACACGCCGTCCAGGGCGTAGCGGCGGAAGCGGGTGTAGACCGTCTGCCATGGCCCGTAGCGTTCCGGCAGGTCACGCCAGGAGATCCCGGTCCTGATCTTGTAAACCATCCCGTTGATGACCTGCCGGTCCGACACCCGAGGCCGGCCCGTCGCAGCCCGCGGTATCAGCGGAGCGAGTAACTCCCACTCCTGATCAGTGAGTTCATGGCGACGTATCACCCCACCATGATCCACCACACGATGATCTTTGAAGACGGACCCTAGTACCGAGCAGTACCGAGCAGTACCGACCACCGTCTTCGCCCGCCCCGAAAGGCTCTCCGGGGCGGGCGAAGGCGGTCATGCCCCAGGCACCGGGTCGCAGCAGGTGGTGGTTCCGACCTCGCTCGCGGCGGCCAGGTAGGCGAGCACCAGGGGCCGGCTGTCGTCCCGGGCGGCGGCCACCGCCAGCCGGGACGGGGAGATGCCCCGGACCGGCACGGCGATCACCTTGTCCCGGACGACCAGTGGAGCGTTCCCGGTGGCCAGCAGCGCGATCCCCTGACCGCCGGACACCGCCTCATGGGTCTCCTCGGCGCTGGCCACCACCCCGCCGATCCGCGGCGGGCGGCCGTCCCTGGCGTCGAGAGCGAGCCAGTAGTCGCGCAACGGCCCGGCCTCCGCGGGAAGGGCGAGGAAGGGCTCCTCCAGCAGGTCGGCGAAGTCCACCTGTCCCTCGGGATCGGACGCGGCCCGCGCCGCCAGGGGGTGCCCCCGCGGCAGCGCCACCAGGCGAGGCTCGCGGGCCACCACCGCATACCGGTAACGGTCCTCGTCCGGCAGCGGCAGCCAGACGAAGGCCACGTCGCTGGATCCGTCCGCCAACCCGGCACTGGGATCGGCCCAGTTGACCTGACGCAGGACCGGCCGCGCCTGCGGACAGCGGGAGACGAGGCGGGTCCGCAGGGCGGGCAGCAGGCCACGGCCCGGGCTGGTGGACATGCCGATCACCAGAGTGCTCCGCTCTGCGGTCTCCGCCTCCCGCACCGCCGCCTCCGCGGCATGCCACGCGGCCAGCACCTCATGGGCGTGCGGCAGCAGGGCCTCCCCCACCCCGGTCAACCGCACCGTCCGCCGGTCCCGTTCGAACAGGACCACGCCCAGTTGCTTCTCCAGCATCCGTATCTGCTTGCTCAGCGCGGGCTGGGAGACGAACAGCCGCTCGGCGGCGCGGGTGAAACTCAACTCCTCGGCCACCGCGGTGAAGTAGCGCAGATCGCGTCCATGGATGTCCATAACTCATGGCTATCACAAGGGGTCTTGGACGGCGCCCCGATGTCCGGCGAAGGATGGGAGGCGTCGGACGGGGAGCCCCGGACGGCAGCCGACGAGGGAGACGAAGATGAGCGAGAACGCCAAGGTCTGGCTGGTCACGGGCGCGAGCAGCGGTTTCGGGCGGGCCATCGCGCAGGCCGCGGTCGCCGCGGGTGACACGGTGATCGGCACGGCCCGCCGGATCGAGGCGCTGGACGACCTGGTCGCCGCGCACCCGGACCGCGCGGAGGCGATCAGCATGGACGTCACCGACGGCGAGCGCGTCGACGCGGTGGCCGCCGACGTCCTGGCCCGTTACGGCAGGGTGGACGTGGTGGTGAACAACGCCGGCCGCACCCAGGTCGGGGCGTTCGAGGAGACCACCGACCGGGAGCTGCGCGACCTGTTCGAACTGCACGTGTTCGGCCCGGCGCGGCTGACCCGGGCGCTGCTGCCGCAGATGAGGGAGCGGGGCAGTGGATCGGTCGTGAACATCAGCAGCTTCGGCGGTCAGCTGTCCTTCGCCGGGTTCTCCGCGTACAGCGCGACCAAGGCGGCGCTGGAGCAGCTGTCGGAGGGCCTGGCCGACGAGGTGGCGCCGTTCGGCATCAAGGTGCTGATCGTGGAGCCCGGCGCGTTCCGTACCAACCTGTTCGGCAAGGGTGCGGCGTACTTCTCCGAGGAGAACCCGGCGTACGCGGAGAAGGTCGGCGCGACCCGGCAGCTGGTGGCGGGCGGCGACGGCGATCAGCCCGGCGACCCGGCGAAGGCCGCGGCGGCGATCCGGCTGGCCCTGGAAGCCGAGAACACCCCCCTGCGCCTCGCCCTCGGCGGTGACGCGGTCGACTTCCTGACCGGGCACCTGGATTCCGTACGGGCCGAGCTCACCGCTTGGGAGAAGGTCTCCCGGGGGACGGACTTCGACACGGAGTGACGGCGCGACCGGCCTGACCGGCGGGCCCGGCATGGTCGGCGTGATCGGCGGGCCCGGCGGCGCGCCGTTCGGTCCGGATCTTCTTGCCGCGGGGGCATACGCTGTTGCTCATGACGCAAGAGTCCGGTGAGCTGGAGAGCCTGGTACGCAAACGCATCCGAGCGCTGCGTCTGGCGCAGGGCTGGTCCCTGGAGGAGCTGGCGGCCCGCGCCCAGGTCAGTCAGTCCACGCTCAGCCGTATCGAGAACGGCAGGCGCCGCCTGGCCCTGGACCAGCTCGTGACCCTCGCCCGCGCCCTGGAGACCTCCCTCGACCAACTGGTCGAGACCGCCGCGGACGACGTCGTCTCCAACCCGATCGTCGACGCGGCCCACGGGATGCGCTGGCTCGTCAAGGCGGAGCCCGGCGTGACCGTCGTGCGTCAGCGCATGACGGACCCGCCGCCCGACAACCCCTCGCGCATGCGCGCCCACCCGGGCCGCGAATGGCTCGTGGTCCTCTCCGGCACCGCGATCCTGCTGCTGGGCAACCGGCGCTTCCGGATCGAGACCAACCAGGCGGCGGAGTTCCCCACGATGCTCCCGCACGCCATCGGCGCCGAGGGCGGGCCGTGCGAGCTCCTGGGCATCTTCGACCGCGACGCCCGCCGCGGCCACCAGCGCGGCGAGGAGGCCGGAAAGGCGAAACGCCCGTCATCGTGACCGCCTTCTTGCGTGTCCCGCAATCCAGCGGGCCATCGCCTTGCGCATTCCGCAACGGACGCGGCCTCGCGCCGTCGGCCCGCTTAGCGTGAGCGCATGAACCACCCCTCCCCGCACACGACGCACCCCGCCGCGCACCGTCCTCACGAGCAGGAGCACGTGAACGACCACGAGCACGAGCACGAGCACGACCACGAGGCAGGCGACCAGTCGGAGATCCTCGACCTGGACGCGGAAGTACTCGCCGAACACATCGCGTCCATCACCGCCTGGCTGCCCGTCGGGACCGGCCCCTCCCGCATCGTGGACCTGGGCTGCGGGACCGGAGCGGGCACCCTCGCTCTGCTCGAACGCTTTCCCGAGGCCGAGGTGACGGCCGTCGACGTCTCGGACGCCCACCTGCACCGTCTGCGGGAGAAGGCCGTCGCGGCCGGGGCGGCCGACCGCGTGCGCATCGTGCGGGCCGACCTCGACGCGACGGAATGGCCCGGACTCGGCGTGCCGGAACTGGTCTGGGCGTCGGCCTCCCTGCACCACATGGCCGACCCCGGCCGCGCCCTGCGCCAGGTCCACGACCTGCTGGCACCGGGCGGACTGTTCGCCGTCGTCGAGCTGGCGGGCTTCCCCCGGTTCCTGCCCGGGAGCGCCCCGCAGGACGCTCCCGGGCTCGAGGAGCGCTGCCATGCCGCACTCGACCGCCATCACGCCGAGCACGTCTCCCACCGCGGCGCCGACTGGGGAACCGAGCTGGCGAAGGCCGGCTTCACCGTCGAGGGCGAACGCACCGTCACCGTCGACATCGGTCCGACGCACACCGACGCGGTCGGCCGCTATGCCCTCAGCAGTCTGCGCCGCATGCGGACCGGCATCGCCTCCGCCCTGACGGCCGAGGATCTGACCGCTTTCGACCGGCTGCTCGACTCCGACGGCCCGCACGGCATCGTGCACCACCCCGACCTCGGCGTGCGCACCGAACGAACGGTGTGGGCCGCACGCCGCACCTGACGGCCCGTGGGCGGGTCACCTCACGGGTAGTTCACCAGGTTGGCCACATTGGTGGTGGAGTTGGACGGTCCGCCCCGGTCGTTGATGACGTGCCGGATGGTTCCGGTGCCGCCGAGCGAGACCGTCACCATGTTCTGGAAGCGCACGTTCGGATTGGCCGGCACCTCGAAGGCGTGCTCGGCGGTGACGCTCGGGTTGACATTGAAGTAGCAGTAGCTGCCGAGCCCGTAGGCCTGATGGCTGGTGACCGAGTTCGCGACCTTGTAGGCGGCGTAGCCCTGGGTGGTGCCGTTCATCCAGGCGGCCTGGTTGGGCGGGTCGTAGGGCATCTCGTTCTGGTAGAAGTACGTCCGGCCGCCGTTGCCGTTCCAGAGGGTCTGGTGCTTCTGGTAGTGCTCGACGAACAGGCCGTACATGGTGACGTCGTCGCCGTTGACGACGAGCCCGGTGTCGGCCGTGTTGGTGGTCCAGCCCACCCCGCTGCCGTGGTCGGCCCGCCAGATCCACATGTGGTCGCCGATGACGTCGTCGCTGTTGACGACGAGGCTGGTGGTCGCCTTGCCCACGGCGGCCCCGCCGACCCGGAAGTAGACGTCGTGCAGGGAGGTGGGGTTCGCGGTGTGGTCGGCGGCGGCGCCGGCCGGGCCGATCTCCATGAGTGTCTGCGAGTTGGTGGTGCCGGCGTCGAAGAGGACGCCCGCGACCTTCACCCCGTCGACGTCGGCGACGGTCATGGCGGTGACGCCGTTGTCCGGGACGAACGTGGCGAGGCCGAGACCGAGCACGACGGTGTCGGGGCGGGTCACCCGCAGCGTCTCGTTCAGGTGGTAGACACCAGGGGTGACCAGCAGGTTCTTGCCCGCGGCGAGGGCGGTGTTGATCTGTGCGGCGGTCGCGCCCGGCTTGACGACGAAGAACTGGTCGATGCCGAGCGAGCTGCCGGCGGCGGTCCCGTTCGCCCAGGTGGTGGCCGAGGAGTTGGCCCGCAGGGACGGGACGAACACCTGGTAGGCGCCGGCCGCGTCCACGTACAGGAAGGGCTTCTCCCGCACGGTGGGAGTCTGGTTGACGGTGGTGTAGGGCGGGTTGGGGAAGCTGTTGCCGGGCACGCCCTGGCTGCCGACGAAGACCATGTTCCAGTTGGAGCCGGTCCAGCTGCCGAGTTGCGAGTTACGGGTCAGCCACTGCTGCTGGGTGCCGGACCGCACCTGGCCGTCGATCTTGCTGTCGGCCATGAACCCGCCACTGGACCAGCCGCCGTCGCTCAGCTCCAGGTTGCCGCGGACATGCATACGGCGGTAGCCGGACGCCTGGGAGACCGCCCACCGGTCGGTACCGCCGGTCGGGTTGACCGACAGGTTCTCCGCGCCGCGCCAGAAGTTCTGGGTGGCGTTCTGCGGCGGGAACCAGTCGGCCTCCACATGCACGGCGCCGTTGATCGTGACCGAGTCGGGCGACTGGCCGAGCCCCAGGACCTGGGTGTAGAAGCCGACGTTGACGTCGTTGCTGTACGTGCCGGGCTTGAACATGACCGCGTAGCGCTGGGAGCCGAACTGGTTCGTCTCCTGCTGCTGGAAGATCGAGTTCAGCCGGCTCTGGATCGTGGCCGACGGCATCGACGGGTCGAAGACGACGACGTTGGGGCCGAGGTCGACGTCACCCGGGGCGGTACTCACCGGCGCGACCTGGAAGCGCTGGGCGGCCGTGCCGTTGCAGGTGTACTGCACCAGTTGGACGCTGTCGGCCGTCGAGGCGGACGGGACGTCGAGGCACTTGCCGCTGTTGCGGTTGACGAAGTGGTAGGCGCCGCCGCCCTCGTCGACGGCCTGCCACTGCTGGTTGACGCCGCCGCCGTACGTCCACAGGTGCACGGCCGCGTTGTCGGCGGTGGACACGTCGCTCACGTCCACGACCTGCTGGGCGTCGTTGCGGTTGCCGATCCGCACGAAGCCGTCGGTGGTCGCGGTGAAACTCCACTGCTGGGCGGTGCTGTTGTTGCACGCGTACTGCTGCACGGCGGTGCCGTTCACGGATGCGGCGGCCCGGGCGTCCAGGCATTTGCCGCTGCCGGAGTTCACCACGGTGGACCAGCCGGTGGGCAGGGCGGTGGCCGCGTCGGTCGCGGCCCGGGCGGGCTGGACGCCGGTGAAGAGCGAGACCGCCGTGGCCGCGGCCACGGAAGCCGCGACCCAGGGGCCGGCGAGGGATGGTCGGGGGATGCGGAGCACGTCTTCTCCTGTGCCGCCGGGACGGCGTGAGTGGGGATCGGGGGAAGGCAGGGACGGGTCGGCGGGGTGCGCGGGCGGGTCAGCCGGCGTACTGCGCGAAGACCCGGGTGAAGTCCCAGGGCTGCTGGGCGATGCCCGAGCAGGTGTCGGCGCCGCCGCCGGTGCAGGGCCGGTCGCGGTTGACCGACCAGAAGGTCAGCCGGGCCAGGTGGCGCTGCTGGGCGTACGCCAGGATGGTGCGGAAGTCGGCGACGGTCACCGTCTCGCTGTTGTCGGTGATGCCGTTCATCGAGGAGATGCCGGTGCGCCGGTAGGCCTGGTCGTCCGAGTAGCCGTAGGCGTTCTTCACCGCGGTCTTGAGTCCCTCGGCGGCCCGGACGGTGAGCTGGCCCATGTTCTGGCCCGCGCCGCCGAAGTTGAACGGCATGATCGTCCAGCTGTCCACGGTGAGTCCGGAGGCGGCGGCCCTGCCGATCAGGCTGCTGTCGGGGCCGTTCTGTCCGGTGCCGAAGGTGATGTACACCTTGATGCCGGGGTTGTTGGCCTTGATGGTCTTCAACGCGTCGACGGTGCGCTGCTGCACGGTCGGGCTGTCGTACGCCGCCGCCTCGATGTCGATGTCGATCGCCTTGAGCCCGTAGGCGTTGATGACCTTCTGGTACGCGGCGGCCAGTTCGCCCGCGCTGCCGCAGGAGCTCTCCAGCTTGTTGCCGCTCCAGCCGCCGAAGGACGGGATCACGTCACCACCGGCCCCCCGGACGGTGGTGACGGTCTGCTGGTCGACTCCCCCGGTCAGCGGGCGGCTGCCGTCCCACTGCGGGTTGCAGTAGCCGTTGCTGAGGACGAAGGCGAGCGTGAACCACTTGACGCCGGTCGCGTTCATCACGGTGGTGGGACTGGGCGGGCTGCCCCACCCGTTGTAGAGGTACGGCGCGACGGCCATGGCTCCCGGGCCGGGCGCCGGCTCTCCGCCGCCGCCGGGCGCCGTCCACTTCTGGTTGGCGGATCCGGTGCAGGTCCAGATCTGGAGCCGGGTGCCGTTGGCGGAGCTGTTGCCGGTCGCGTCCAGGCACTTGTTCGCCTGGGGGTTGACGATGTCGCGGGCTGCGGTGACGGTCCACTGCTGGGCCGCGCTGCCGTTGCAGTCCCACAGCTGGGTCCGGGTTCCGTCGGCGGTACCGCCCGAGGTCACGTCCAGGCACTTGCCGAGCGCGCGGATCGTGCCGTCGTCGCCCACCGTCCACTGCTGGGCCGCGCTGCCGTTGCAGTCGTAGAGCTGGACGGCCGTGCCGTTGGCCGTGGCGGCACCCGCGATGTCGACGCACTTGCCGCCGATCCCGGTGATCTGCCCGGCGGCCGCCGCGGCACCGCTCGCCGGCGTGCCGTTCAGGCCGGTGAGCAGGGCGGCCACGGCCGCCGCGCCCAGCGCGCCGCGTGCCGCGCGCCGGTGCGGGAACCTCCGGGTCATCGGGTCACCGTCCACTTCTGCTGAGAGGCACCGGTACAGGTCCAGATCTGAAGCCGGGTGCCGTTGGCGGAGCTGCCGCCCGCGGCGTCCAGGCACTTGTTCGCCTGCGGGTTGACGATGTCGCGGGCGGCGGGGACGGCCCATTGCTGGGCCGCGGAGCCGTTGCAGTCCCAGAGCTGGACGGGGGTGCCGTCCGCGGTGCCGCCGGAGGCGACGTCCAGGCACTTGCCGAGGGCGCGGATCGTGCCGTCGGCGCCCACGGACCACTGCTGGGCGGCGGTGCCGTTGCAGTCGTACAGTTGCACGGCCGTGCCGTTGGCGCTGTTGGCCCCGGCCACGTCCACGCACTTGCCGGCGAGGCCCGTGATGGGACCGCTGCCGCCCGGCTGGGCGGTGCCGGTGCTCACCCGGACGTAGTCGACGAGGAGTTGCTGGGGGAAGACCGTGCTGCCGTCGGGGTCTCCGGGCCAGTAGCCGCCGACCGCGAGATTGAGGATCAGGAAGAAGGGCTTGTCGAAGACCCACTGCCGTCCGCCGAGGTCGGCCGGGGTGCGCCGCTGGTAGACGGTGCCGTCGACGGACCAGGTGATCGCGTTCGGGCTCCAGTCGACGGCGAAGGTGTGATACGCGTCGGCGAAGGCCTGTCCGCCGGGCAGGGTGTACCCGGCGCCGATGCCACCGGAGCCGGAGTATCCCGGGCCGTGCAGGGTGCCGTGGACGGTGGCCGGCTCGAAGCCCACGTTCTCCATGACGTCGATCTCGCCCGAGGCGGGCCAGCCGACCTGGCCGATGTCGTTGCCCAGCATCCAGAAGGCGGGCCACATGCCCTGCCCGCGCGGGACCTTCATCCGGGCCTCGACCCGGCCGTACGTCGTGGTGAACCGGCCGGCCGTGTTCAGCCGGGCGGAGGTGTACTCGCACCGGCCGTACCAGCACTGGTAGTTGGCCGGGTTCTCCCGGCGGGCGGTGATCACCAGATGGCCCTGGCCGTCCAGAGCGGCGTTGCGGTTGCCCGCGGTGTAGTACTGCCGCTCGTGGTTGTTGACGTTGTCACCGGTCTCGGTCTGCCATCGGGCGCCGTCCACGGCAGAACCGGCGGGCCCGTCGAACTCCTCGGAGAACGTGACGGCGGCCGCCTGGGGTGCCGCGACAGCGCGTGCGGAGGAGTCCTCCGCGGATGGAGACACGCCCAGCGCCGGTCCGGTGGACAGCGACGCGAAGGCGAGGAGCGAGGCCAGCGACAACAGCAGGCGCCGGGGCAGGCGCGGAGAGGCCATGGCTCTCCCTTCCTGGCACATGACGGACCGTCACGACATGGTCATGACATCCGTGGGCGCGGCCGGGCGGCTCACCGCTGACCGCGCCGAATGGGTGGGGGGTGCGAACCGGCCCTGACACGGGCTTAGTTCACTACGTGATTTAAGAAGTGAGTAATGACCCTGTCAAGAGTTTGGTCTGGACCAGATTCGCGGGGCCCGAATTCGAGAGACCCGGATCCGGAGGCCCGGATTCAGGAGCGGGGCCTCCGGAGCGGGAGCCGGAGCCGGATGTCACGGAGGGGGCGGTCCGCCGCCCGGCGGTCGTGGGAGGGCAGGATGGGACCATGAGCGTAGTCAAGATCAACGTACTGACCGTCCCGGCGGAACAGCGGGAGACCCTGGAGAAGCGGTTCGCCGCGCGAGCCCACGCCGTCGAGAACTCGGACGGCTTCGAGTGGTTCGAGCTGCTCCGCCCGGTCGAGGGCACCGACACCTACCTCGTCTACACGCGCTGGCGTGACGAGGCGTCGTTCCAGGCCTGGCTCGAGGGCCCGATGAAGGCCGCCCACCGGGGCGACGCGGAGGGGGAACGGCCCAAGCCCGCGGCATCGGGCTCCACCCTCTGGTCCTTCGAGGTGGTGCAACAGGCGGCTCCGAAGGGCGAGTAGCCGCTCGCGTGGCGGGCGGCCGCTCGCGTGGCGGGCGGCCGCTCCCGTGGCGGGCGGCCGCTCCCGTGACGGGTGGCCGCTCCCGTGACGGGCGGCCGCGCCGTCCACCCGCCGCCGGACGCCGGCCGACCCGGGGATGGACGGCCATACCGGTCGACGTCGGGGCGTACCGCTCCGCCGCGACCCTCCGGAATCCTCAGGACCTCGGGCCGCTCGACGTCAGAGCGGGCTCGGGGAAGGTGACGCCGGTCAGCTCCTCCGACACGGTCCACAGCCGCAGGGCGGCGGCCGGGTCGCTGGCCGCCGGGGAGCGGCCGACCAGGGTCGGGGCGCCGCGCATCTCGAAGAGGCCGTCGGGGCCGACGTAGCTCGCGCCGGGCAGGTCCCGGACGGCGGCGTACAGGGTGGGCAGCGCGCCGGCCCGGCCGTCCTGGGCGACGAGCCGGTTGCCCAGCCGCATGAAGAGGCGCCGCAGCAAGCTGGCGTCGTGCCCCTGGAGGTTGGTGGCGGCCCAGCCGGGGTGTGCGGCCAGGGCGCGCACGGGTGAACCCGCCTCGCCGAGCCGCCGCTGGAGCTCCAGGGTGAAGAGCAGATTGGCGAGCTTGGACTGGCTGTAGGCGGCCATCGGGGCGTACTCGCCGGTCAGGTCGAGGTTGTCGAAGCGGATGCGGGGGCTGCCCGGCATCCTGTGCGCGCCGGACGACAGGACGACCACGCGGTCGGTGATGTGCGGCAGCAGCAGGTTGGTCAGGGCGAAATGGCCCAGGTGGTTGGTGCCGAACTGCGTCTCGAAGCCGTCCTTGGTACGGGCCCCGGGGACGTTCATGACGCCGGCGTTGTTGATGAGCAGGTCCAGGTCGCCGCGCCAGCCGGCGGCGAACTCGCGCACGGAGGAGAGGTCGGCCAGGTCGAGCCGGCGCACCTCCACGCTGCCCGGCACGGTCGCGGCCGCCGCCTCGCCGCGCCGGGGGTCCCGCACCGCCAGGACCACATGGGCGCCCGCGCGGGCCAGTGCCTCGACGGTGGCGAGGCCGAGCCCGCTGTTGGCGCCGGTCACCACGGCGGTGCGGCCGGTCTGGTCGGGGATGTCGGTGGTGTTCCAGGGCTGGGTGGTCTTCATGTCCTTTGCCATGGGTCCAATGTATGCGGTGCTCACAATGTTTGCAACGATAACAATGTAGGCGCTGCTCACGCCGGGCTAGGCTGAGGGCATGAGAAGCCGCCCCTACCACCACGGTGACCTCCCCGCGGAGCTGCTCGCACGCGCCGAGCAGACCTTGCGCGAGAGGGGATCGGGAGCACTGTCCCTACGGGAACTGGCCCGTGACATCGGGGTGAGCCCCGCCGCGCCCAGCCGCCACTTCAAGACCAAGCAGGCATTGCTGGACGCCTTGGCGCTGACCGGCTTCGAGCGGCTGGCCGCCGTCATCTCGGCCGCCCAGGAAGGCGTCGGCGAGTCGTTCGCCGAACGTCTGGACGCCGCGGCCCGCGCCTATGTCGGTTTCGCCGTGACCAACGCCGCCCTGCTCGACCTGATGTTCTCGGCCAAGCACAGCCCGCAGGCGTCGGAGGCACTGGGCGCGACGGCCCATCTGTGGTCCGAGCAGTTGCTCGAACTGATCCGCGACGGGCAGCGCCGGGGCGAGGTGCGGCAGGGCGCCCTGGAGCGCGTCGCCCTGCCGATCTTCGCGGCGCTGCACGGCTATGCCGGGCTCACGGTGAGCGGGCTGCTGCCACCGGAGGTCACCGGGCCGGGCCTGGACGACGTGATCGCGTCCGCCCTGCGCGGATGCGAGCCGGAGTAGGGCGGGGACGGCGGGCCGTCGGCCGCAACGGCGCTCAGACCACCGGCTCGCCGATGCCCAGGAGGTTTCCCTCGCTGTCTCGGAACCAGGCCGCACGCTCCCCCCGTGCGCCCTTGCTCGGGTAGTTCCCGTCGATCTCGGCGATGCCGTCCTTCGTGCCGAACCCGGGTACGTCGACCTCTTCGAACACCACGCCTCGCCGCTTGAGGTCCGCCACGACCGCGTCGAGATCGTCGACCTCCCACCCCATCTGGGTGAAGGTGCCGGACGCGGCTCCCGTCGACGCGAACAGGGCGAACTCCGCCCCTCCGCATCGGTACAGGAGCCCACCGGGCCGTTCGTCGACGGGCTCCAGCCCGAGCCGCTCGGCATAGAAACGCCGCGCCCGGTCCAGATCCTGGGTGGGAAGCCTGGTCGCCACACGCCCCGGGCCAGAATGTTCCTGTCGTCTGCGTTCATGCCTCCACTGTCACGCAAACCCGCGCCGAACGGAGGGCGACCCCGGCCTCATGACGGCCGTCCGCCGAACTGCCAGTCATGGACCTCGACGTCCGCATACCCGCCCGGGGCCAGGACGGCGCGCGCCGCGTCCGCATCAGGGGCTCTGAGCAGCACCGCGGTACCCACCCGGGTGGCCCCGTCGTCGGACAGCAGCGGCCCGTACGCGATCAGCTCGTCCCGGTCGGGCGGCACGACGAGGCCGTCGTCCGTGCCCGGGCCGAGGCCGAGCACCACATACCGGTTACCGCCGCTGCGCCCACCGGGGAAGTCCCACATGGTGCGCCCCAGCATGTTGCGCCACCGGCGCAGCAGCACGTCCCGGTAGACACCGGCCTGGTAGTTGGGCTCGTCGAAGGCGAACGCGCGGGCGGCGGCGGCATCCGGGAGGTCGACGATGTGCACGCTGCCGGTGGGCGTGTCGGCGTCGAAGGTCGGACCCCGGGCGATCATCTGCGCCGCGTACCCGTCCATGTAGGACCAGTGCTTCTCGAGCAGTTCGTCGCGCAGGGCGGCGGAGGCGGGCCGGTCACGGTGGTAGCAGAAGAACTCCATACCTCCCATTGTCCGTGCGGGAGAAATCGTCCGCGGCGACCACCCCCGCGAACGACTCGTCGATCCGCCGACGTGGGGTGCCGCTCCGCCTGAAAGCGCGGGGTTCGAGCAGCATCCGACGCCCGCCTGGAGGCGTGCGAATGCGGACGGGCTCCGGACGGGCGAGGCTGGCGGCATGGGCTCCGTGATGCCCGTGGACTCGCGTCCGCCCCACGAGGAGGGCGGACGGCCGGCCGAGGAGTCCGGTTACGGTAAGGGAGACGATCATGACTGTCCGTACCTACGTATCGACGACCGTGCGAAACGACCGGGTCGACGAGGTGCTCCACGCACTGGAGGAAATGGATCCCGATGCGATCGTGTCATCCGTCAACCGCCCGGACGCCCCCGACGTCCCCGCCGAGGTGTCGGTGTCACTGGCCGGCGATGTCCGTGAGGCAGTGAGGAACCAGCTCGACGTGATCCCCGATGTGGAGTGCGAGATCGACGTGCGGGACACCGAGAACCTGTGAGCCGGACCGGCGGACGGGATGAATCAGCGCGTACCTGCGTTGTGCGTGCGGCACCACGCGTCGTGTGCCCGTCGACCGGAGGCCGGCCGGAGCTTGCTGCCACGGCGGCACGAGCACATCCATGGCCTTCCCGGCGCTCGATCCCGCCCGCGCACAGTCGCCCCGGCCGGTCGGCCCCGACCGGTCGGACCGCCGCCATGACCTGGCAACCGGTGCGGCAACTGGGCTTCGGCCCCGGCAACTTGACGCGCCATCATATAGTTGCGACGGCACGCGGTGCTCCCTCTGTCTCCCGCCGCGCGGCCGGCTCCCACTGAAAGGCACGACCCTGCGGAACCAACCGCGCAGCGGCACCGACGTCGTCGCCGCCCTGCCCTCGCCCCGTCGGTCGGTGTTCTCCCCCGCCGCCGACGTCATCGGCTCGGAACTCGATCTGCTGATGACCGGCAGCCATGTCGTGCACGCGCTGACCCCCGGATTCTGCGACGCGGCCTCCGTCTTCCTCCTGGAGCGGTGGCGCGTCGAGGAGAACGCGCACGTCGGCGTGGACGCGCCCAGGATCGAGGCACGCCGGATGGCACTGCGTGTCGGACCGGGCGCGCGCGAGGACTGGGAGGGCATGCTGCCGGTCGGCGAGGTGGTCGCCTTCCCCCGGGACACGCCGTACGCCCGCGCGCTCGCCGCCGGGCACGCGCAGGTGCTCGACGCGGTGGACCCGCACACGTCCGAGCGGCTCATCGCGGCCGGGGACGGCGAGGCACGCGTCTGCGACCTCCTGAGCGTGGCGGCCCTCCTCGTGGTGCCGCTGCGGCTGCGGGACCAGGCGATCGGCTTCGTCACCTGCACCAGGGGACCGGGCCGTGCGCCGTTCGGCCCGGCGGACGTGGCCTCCGTGGAGGCACTGGCCGCGCGGGCCGCCGTGGCCCTCGACAACGCGCGCCGCTACGAGCGCGAGCGCCGGACCTCCCTGGCGATCCGCAACAGCCTGCCGCCCGGCACGGCGCAGGAGTTCGGCGGCTGCCGCACCGCGCACGGCTGCCTGCCCGCCGGGGAGGGCAACCTCGTCGGCGGGGACTGGTCCGACGTGCTGAAGCGGCCGGGCGACCGGGTCAGTCTGATCGTCGGGGACGCCATGGGACACGGTCCCGAGTCCGCCGTCGCGATGATCCAGTTGCGGACCGCCGTCCGTACCCTGGCGGCGCTCGACATCCCCGCGGCCGACCTCATAGGGCGGCTCGACACCCTCGCCGGCGACTCCCCCGGCGTGTCCTTCGCGACCTGCATCTACGCCGAATGGGATGCCCGGCGGCGCACCTGCACCCTGGTGGGGGCGGGCCACCCTCCCCCGTTGCTGCGCGGCCCGCAGGGCCGCACGGCGCCGGTCACGCTGACCGGGGCGGGGCTGCCCCTCGGGCTCGGGGCGGGCAGCTACGAGGAGACCGTGCTGAGCGTGCCGGAGCCGGCCCTGCTGGTGCTCTACAGCGACGGTCTGGTCGAGTCCCGCGACGCCGACATCGACCAGGAGATCACCCGCCTGGCGCGCACCGTGGACGCGGCGGCCGCCGTCGGGCCCGTGGACGGCGACGGGCAGGACGCGCTGCCGTCCCTGTGCCGTCGGCTCCTGCACGCCCCTGGCGGTACGGCCGGAGCCGACGACCGCACCCTGCTGCTGGCCGAACTGACCCCGGCCGGTTGCTGAGTCGCCGAGCTCGGCCGCCGCGTGCCGGGTCCCCGGGGCCGCTCAGGCCGTCATGGTCGCCCAGACGGCGTTGCCGCCGGTGAGTCTCGACCGGTCGACTCCCCAGGTCTCGGCGAGCTGCTCCACGAGGAAGAGGCCGCGGCCGCCCTCGTCGTCCGGTCCGGGCTCGCAGCGGGGCAGACCCCGTCCCGTACGGTCGTGGTCGTGCACCTCCAGGCGCAGCCGCCCGTGCGTGACGAGTCCCACACCGCACAGGAACCGGGTGCCGAGCGTGTGCCGTACGGCATTGGTGGCCAGCTCGGACACGAGCAGGACGGTGTCCGCGCACAGCTCCCCCGGCAGCCGCCAGGCGGTCAGCCGCGCGCTCATGGCACGGCGGGCCACCGAGACACTGGAGCGGTGCGCCGAGAGTTCGATCCAGTGCGTCCGGTCGGGGCTCCAGGTGTCCAAGGACTGGGGTGAGGACGTCGTGTGGGGGGACACGGTGGTCGCCTTCCGTGGGGGGCGGCAGCAGCCAGAGGCGGGGACTGGTGAGCAACGGACCCATGAGGACGGGGTGTTCCGTACAGGTCCGGTACCGCGACCGCCCGAGCGATCCAACTCCTGTGGGGGTGGCAGGGGTTGGCTGGGGAACGCTCGAGATCGGCAGCACGCTTCACACAAGTAACTATGCTCGCAACGTAGTTCAAGCTGCAACTGACTGCCTGACAATTTCGGCGAGCCGGGATCCGTCCGATGGGGGCACGGGCAGCACCGATGCGGGCCCGGCCCCGGGTGTCAGTGTTCCCGGGCGGGCAGGCGGTCCAGGCCGGTGTCGAGCAGGATGCGGTCGACGGTCCGCGGGAGCGTGCTGTCGGCGCCGACGACCGTCTCGACGTCGCCCGGCAGCAGATCGAGCTCCCGGTACCAGTCGCACAGGTCCGCCTCGCCGACCTCGTGGGCGATCGGCTTCGTGGCGTGACGCACCAGGGTTTCGGCGAGCGGCACATGGAGGTAGTAGCCGTGGGTCGGGCCGCGGTGCTCCCTGCGCAGTCGTTCGAGCATGGGCCCGTACCGGTCGGCGTAGAGGATGCCTTCGAGGACGACGTGGTAGCCGGCGTCCAGGGCATAGCGGGCGACGGCATCGATCAGCCCGATGTTCGCCGCGCCGGGGCGGTCGCGCTCGCGCAGCACGACCCGGCGGAGGTTGTCCTGCCCGACCAGGGCCAGGCCCCGGCCGAACCTCTCGCGAAGACCGGCCGCCACCGCCGACTTGCCCGAGGCGCTGTTGCCGCGCAGGACGACCAACCGGGTCTCTGGGGTGCCCACCATCACGGCGCTCACGCTACCGGCCCGCCCGACCCCCGCCACCGCGCACGGCGTCGCCGCCCGTTCCGCGCGGCGACAGGGGTGGCACGTACACCGGAATGGCACGAGAGCACTGTTCGAACCGACCGAAAATGTGAACGGGTGTACGTACCTGGGTCGTTGGGACGTAAGTTGTGCCTCGAACTGCCCACGCCTCGGCCGAAAGACGGACGCCCCTCATGACCGACCATGTGACCACGCCCGGTTCAGCGGCACCTCAGAAGATCGACACCTCGGTGCCGCACTCGGCCCGCATCTGGAACTACTGGCTGGGCGGGAAGGACAACTACCCCGTCGACGAGCAGGCCGGGGACGCCTACACCGCCGTGTTCCCCGGCATCGTCACCATCGCGCGCAGCAGCCGCGCGTTCCTGCGCCGCAACATCACGTACCTGGTCTCCGAGGCGGGCATACGGCAGTTCCTGGACGTCGGCACCGGCCTGCCGACCGCCGACAACACCCACGAGGTCGCCCAGCGCCTCGCCCCCGAGACGCGGATCGTCTACGTCGACAACGACCCGCTGGTCCTGGCCCACGCCCGCGCCCTGCTCTACTCCACCGCGGAGGGCGCGACCTCCTATGTCGACGCCAACGTGCTGGACCCGGAGCGCATCCTGGCGAGCGCCGCGCAGACGCTGGACTTCAGCCGTCCCACCGCGCTCATCCTCAGCAACATCCTGGGGCACGTCGCCGACCACGACCAGGCCCGCTCCATCGTCACCAGCCTGATGGCGGCACTGCCGTCCGGCAGCTACCTGTCCATCAACGACGGTTCGCGCGGCATCGACCCGGTCTTCGAAGAGGCCCAGGACGCCTACAACGAAAGCGGCGCCGTCCCGTACAACCTGCGCTCCGTCGACGAGATCACGGCGTACTTCGACGGCCTGGAACTCCTGGAGCCCGGAGTCGTCTCGGTCCCCCTGTGGCGCCCGGAGTCCACCTCCCCCGCCCCGGACGTCATCGGCGAACACGGCGGCCTCGCCCGCAAGCCGTAGCATCCACGTCCCCGCCTCCTCACCGCCCTCCTCACCGCCCTCCTCACCGGACGGGCTCACCGGGAGGGCGGCCCGCGTGCCGTCGCCGCTCCGTCGCACCCGCCTCCCGGCCGGTGCGACGGAGCTGTTCAACTCTCCTACCGATATTGACGGATAATCCCAGTACTCCGTAAGATCGACCCCGGCATTGAGTGTCAGCATCAAGCCCTGGCTAGCTGACCGGCAACCCTCCTCCGCGGTGGGGTGCTCCAGGTGAAAGCCCGGCAGGGTCACCGACCCTGCAAGCGCGTGGCCCCGTCCAGGGGCCTGAGATGTGGAGGACCAGCGTGCGGCACAGCGGCAACCTGAGCTCCTCGATCGCGACCGCGGCGCTGTTCTCCGGATTCTCGCGCCGACGCCACATCGACCTGCGGCGCTCCGCCAGCTGTCTGTGTCGGGGCTGATCACGCCCCACCCCGCAGGCTGACCCTCGCCCACGGCGCGGTCATGCCGCCATCGACGTCGCCATCGACCCGGTCGTCGACGTCCCCTCCCCCTGAACAGTTCTGAGCAGTGCCGGCCCGTGCGTGGCCGGCACCCTCCGCGCATCGCCATGGCCGCGTTCCGCACCGGCATGTGCGCGGTGACCTTGGAGTAGGAGAACCATCCCGTGACAGCGCATCCGGATTCCCGTACCCCCCGATGGGCGGCGCTCGCCGCCCTCGTGACCGGCAGCCTTGTGCTCAGCGCCTGCTCGTCCAGCGGCAGCGGCAGCTCGAGCGGCGAGGGCGGCAGCCCGAAGCCGGGTGGCACCCTGACCTTCGCGGTGGGTTCCGACGCCGGCTGCGTGGATCCGCAGCAGGTGGGCAGCAACGACACCATCTACTCACTGCGTCAGGTCGTGGACTCCCTGACCGACCAGGACCCCAAGACCGGCAAGATCGTGCCGTGGCTCGCGAAGAGCTGGGACATCAGCTCGGACACCACGACGTTCACGTTCCACCTGAGATCAGGGGTGACCTTCAGCGACGGGACACCGCTCACCGCGCAGGTGGTCAAGGACAACTTCGACGCCGTGCCGAAGCTCGGCGCCCTCGGCACACTCGCCCAGGGGTACCTGAGCGGTGTGGAGAGCACCACCGCCGTGGACCCGCTCACGGTGCGGGTGAGGTTCCAGCAGCCCAACGCGCAGTTCCTCCAGGCCACGGCCACCCACTCGCTGGGCATCGAGTCGTCGGCGAGCGTGCACAGGAGCCCGCAGGAGAAGTGCAGCAAGGGCGTGGTCGGGTCCGGGCCGTTCGTACTGAGCGCCTATGTGCAGAACCAGTCGATCACCCTGGCCAAGCGCGCCGAGTACGCCTGGGGTTCCTCGCTGTGGACCAAGCAGGGCGAGGCGTACCTGGACAAGCTGGTGTTCAAGGTGGTGCCCGAGGCGGGCGTGCGCACCGGCAGCCTCCAGTCCGGCCAGGTGGACGCGATCGGCAGTGTCGGCAGGGCCAACGAGGCGGCGCTCAAGGGCGGCGCGGTGAACCTCCAGGCACGGGCCAACCCGGGCGTGGTGTTCAACCTGGGGCTCAACAACTCCCGGCCGCTGTTCAAGGACGCGAAGGTACGCCAGGCGATCCTGTTCGCCATCGACCGGCAGCAGATCGTCGACGCCGTGTTCCCGACCGGCACCGAGCCGGCGACCAGCATCCTGGCGCACACCACGCCGGACTACGCCTACCTCGGCTCCGACCTGGCCTTCGACGCCGCCAAGGCGAAGTCCCTTCTGGACGCGGCCGGTTGGAAGGCCGGCAGCGACGGCGTGCGGGTCAAGGACGGCAAGAAGCTGAGCCTGACGGTCAAGTGGTTCGCCAACGCGGCCACCAACCAGCCCGCGCTGGAACTGATCCAGCAGCAGCTCAAGGCCGTCGGTGTCGAGGTGGTGCTCAAGCAGCTCCAGATCGCCCAGTTCTCCCCGACCCTTCAGTCCGGCGACTTCGACGCGGTGTGGGGCAACGTGACCCGCGCCGACCCGGACATCCTGCGCAGCTCGTACTCCACCCGGCTGGCCAACTTCTACCACCTGCCGGCCGGCCCGCTGGACACCGCGCTGACCCGGCAGGCCGCGACGACCGACGCGGCGAAGCGCAAGCAACTCGTCACCCAGGCACAGCAGTTGATCGTGAAAAACGCCTACGTCGTACCCGTGGTGGAGCTGCAGACCCAGCTGGGGGTCGCGAAGAAGGTGCACAACCTCGACTTCGAGGCCTCCAGCCGGATCCAGCTGCACGACACCTGGATCGGATAGCGGCCGGCATGCGTCTCTATGTGGTCAAGCGACTCGCGCAGGCCCTCGGAGTGCTCTGGGCGGCCTACACGGTGTCCTTCCTCGTGCTGGACTACCTGCCCGGTGATCCGGTCTCGGCGATGGCCGGCGCGGGAGCGGACACGGGTCAGGTCGATCCGGCCCAACTCGCCGCGCTGCGGCACGAGTACGGCTTCGACAAGCCGATTCTCGCGCAGTACGCCGACTATCTCGGCAGGGCCGTACGCGGCGACTTCGGCGACTCGGTGTCCACCGGCCGGCCGGTGACCGCGACGCTGGCCGACGCGCTGCCGCAGACCCTCCAGCTGACCGGGGCGGCACTGCTCCTCGCGGTGTTCCTCGGCGGCGGGCTCGCGGTACTGGCGACCTACACCACCCGGCGCTGGTTGCGGCAGCTGCTGCTGTCGCTGCCGCCGCTGGGGGTGTCGGTGCCGACGTTCTGGGTCGGGCTGGTCCTCGTCGAGCTGTTCTCCTTCCGCACGAGGCTGTTCCCGGCGTTCGGCAACGACGGGCTGCGGGGCCTGGTGCTGCCCGCGGTGACGCTGGCGGTCCCGACCGGCGCCCTGGTGGCGCAGGTGCTGGCCAAGAGCCTGTTCACGGCGCTCGACCAGGCCTATGTGGAGACCGCCCGGGCCAAGGGCGCCGGCCGGCTGCGCATCCGCCTGCGGCACGCGCTGCGCAACGCCTCGCTGCCGGCGCTGACGGTCGTCGGACTGCTGGCCGGTCAGCTGATCGCCGGGTCGGTCGTCGTCGAGACGGTGTTCTCCCGCGACGGTCTGGGCCGGGTGACCGCCGCCGCGGTCACGGTCCAGGACATCCCGCTGGTCCAGGGGGTCGTGGTGTTCGGGGCGCTGATCTTCGTGGCGGCCAATCTGATCGTCGATCTCGTCTACCCGCTGCTCGACCCGCGGATCGTGGTGGCGGCGAGCAGGAAGGTGCGTCCCGCATGAGCCGGACACTTGCCGACGGTGCCACCGCCGGAACCGCCGGAACGGCAGGAACCGCCGAAGCGGTCGGACCGGTCGGAGCGGTCGAAGCCGCGGCCGGCCTGGCCCGGCCGGTGGAGCCCGGGATCGACCCGGGCCCCGCGAATGCCGGACGTGGGGTCGGACCGCGACGGTTCCTGCTGTTCCTGCTGCGCCGACCCGGGCTGCTGGCCTCGGTCCTGGTGCTGGTGCTGGTGGTGCTGGCGGCGTTCTGGCCAGGGCTGTTCACCTCGCAGGACCCGCTGCACGGGGTGCCCGCGGAGAACTTCCGCAGCCCCGGCGGCGGGCACTGGTTCGGCACCGACGAGCTGGGACGTGACGTGTTCTCGCGGGTGGTGCACGGTGCCCAGCTGTCACTGAAGGCGACCCTGATCGCGGTGGGGTTCGCGTTCGTGGTCGGCGGGCTCATCGGCCTGGTCGCCGGGTTCGTCGGCCGCTGGGTCGAGGACGTGCTGATGCGCTTCGTCGACGTACTGCTGTCGATCCCGTCGCTGTTCCTGTCCCTGGCCCTGGTCACCGCGCTGGGCTACGGAACGGTGAAGGTGGCCGTCGCGGTCGGCATCGCCAGCGTGGCCGGCTTCGCCCGGGTGACCCGCGCGGAGGTGCTGCGGGTGCGGCAGGCGGTCTTCGTCGAGGCGTCGCGCTCCTGCGGGGCCCGCTGGTACTCGGTGCTGGGCCGGCACGTCCTGCCCAACGCGGCGGGCCCGGTGATCGTGCTCGCCACCCTCGAGTTCGGCGCCGCCATCCTCGCCGTGTCGTCGCTGAGCTTCCTCGGCTACGGGGCGCCCCCACCGGCGCCGGAATGGGGCACGTTGATCTCCGACGGCCGCAATTACCTGGCCAACGCCTGGTGGCTCACCGCACTGCCCGGACTGGCGATCGCGGCGACGGGCCTCGCCACCAACCGCATCGCGCGGGCGCTGGACGGCGAATGGTCCCGACAGCGATGACCCGCCCCACGACGAACGAACCCGAGACGGACGTACCCGTGACGGAAGAATCCGTGACCCACGAGTCCGCGACCGACCAGACCGTGACGCGCGGCCAGGGCGTGACCGGCCAGGGCGTGACCGGCCGTCCCACCACCGACACGGCCACGACGAAGGGGGCGGCGCCGGCCGAGACCACGACCGACAGAACCGCGACGGGCAACGCCACGACGGCCGAGGCCGCAACCGACGAGGTCGCCACCGACAAGTCCACGACCGACAAGGCCACGACGGGCGAGTCCGCCATCGACGCGGCCGCCACCGACAGGCGGCCCACCGCCGGCGCGGCCCTGACCGACGCGGCTTCAGCGGACGAGCCCGCGCTGCTGGAAGTGCGGGGCCTGTCCGTGTCGTATCGCACGCGTGGCGGAACCGTGCGCGCGGTGCGGAGCGTGGACCTCGACGTATGGCCGGGGCAGGTCACCGCGGTGGTCGGCGAGTCGGGTTCCGGGAAGAGCACGACCGCGCACGCGATCACCCGGCTGCTGGCGGCCAACGGCGGCATCGACGCCGGTATCGTCCGCTTCGGCCGGCACGACCTCACCACGTTGTCGGAGCGGGAGTTGCGTACCGTGCGCGGCGCGCGGATCGGGCTGGTGCCGCAGGACCCGACGGTGTCGCTCAACCCCGTCAAACGCATCGGTGAGCAGGTCGCCGAGGTGCTGCGCATCCACGGACTGGCGACCCGCCGCTCCGCTCCGTCGGCCGCGGTCGCGATCCTGGACCAGGCGGGGCTGCCCGACGCGGCCACCCGTGCCCGGCAGTATCCGCACGAACTGTCCGGCGGCATGCGCCAACGGGCCCTGATCGCGGTCGCCATCGCCGCGAAACCGCAGCTGATCATCGCCGACGAGCCGACCAGCGCCCTCGACGTCACCGTGCAGCGCGTCATCCTCGACCATCTCCAGCACCTCACCGAGGAGTCCGGCACCGCCGTGCTGCTGGTGACGCACGATCTCGGTGTGGCCGCCGACCGGGCGCAGCGGATCGTGGTCATGTCCGAGGGCCGGGTCGTCGAGGCCGGGCCCACCCGGGACGTCCTGGAGAACCCTCAACACGCCTACACCCGGCGGTTGCTGGCCAGCGCGCCCAGTCTCACCACGGCCCGTCCGCGCGCCACGGCCGCGGCCACCGCACCGGCTCCCGACGAGGTACCGCTGGTCGAGGCCCGCAACCTGGTCAAGGAGTTCCGGCTGCCCGCCGCCGCGGGCGCGGCCCGCACCCTGCGCGCGGTCGACGACGTCAGTCTCACCCTGCACCGCGGCCGGACGCTGGCCCTGGTCGGTGAATCCGGCTCGGGGAAGTCCACCACCGCCCGTCTGGTGCTGCGGCTGGTCGATCCGACCTCCGGGAGCGTGCTGTTCGACGGCGCCGATGTCACGACCGCCCGCGGGGCAGGGGCCCGGCAGCTGCGCCGGCGGGCCCAGCTCGTCTACCAGAACCCGTACGCCTCGCTGGATCCCCGGTTCTCGATCGGCGAGGTGATCACCGAGCCGCTGCGCGCGTTCCGGGTCGGCGACCGTGCCTCCCGGCTCGCCCGGGCCCGGGAGCTGCTCGACCGGGTGGCGCTGCCCGGCTCGGTGCTGGACCGTCGCCCGGCGGAACTGTCCGGCGGCCAGCGGCAGCGCGTCGCGATCGCCCGCGCCCTCGCGCTCTCGCCGGATCTGGTGGTGTGCGACGAACCGGTGTCCGCGCTCGACGTGTCCGTCCAGGCGCAGGTGCTCGACCTGCTCGCCGAGCTTCAGGCCGACACGGGAGTGGCGTACCTGTTCATCTCGCACGACCTGGCCGTCGTACGCCAGATCGCGCACCGGGTGGCCGTCATGCGGTCGGGCCGCGTCGTCGAGACGGGCACCGCCGAGGAACTGTTCACGCGCCCCCGCCACGACTACACCCGCGAACTGCTCGCGGCGATCCCCGGCGGCCGCCACGCGTCGGCCGGGGACCGGCCGCACCAACCGAAGGAGCACCTGTGACCGTTCAGGACACGTCGGCGGAACTCGAAGCCTTCGTCCACGACTGGCAGGAGTGGCATCACCGGCAGGAGGCGCGACTCGCCGCCCCGCACGGGTTCCTGGCGATCACCGGCCTGCACTGGCTGAGTGATCGGCCGGAACGCTTCCCGGACGCGCCGGGGGCGTGGTCCACCGACGCCGACGGGATCGTCGTGGTCCTCGACGAAGGCGAGGAACTGGTCGTCGGGGGAACCGCCGTCCGGGGCGAGCACCGCTTCGGAGTGATCCCGGAGCGCGGCGGGGTCGACGCCGTGTGGGGCGACGCCGTCATCGAGGTGGCCAAGCGCGGCGGGCAGGACATCATCCGCCCCCGGCATCCGGACACGGCGCTGCGCACCGGCTTCACCGGCACTCCGGCCTACGCCCCGCACCCCCGCTGGGTGGTGACCGGCCGTTACACGGCGTTCGACGAGCCCAGGCCGACGACCGTGGGCGCGGCGGTCGAGGGGCTCGAGCATGTGTACGACGCGCCGGGTCGGGTCGAGTTCGAGCTGGACGGGCGTCCGCTGGCGCTGACCGCGTTCCCCGGGCACGGCCCGGGAAGTCTGCTCGTGCTGTTCACCGACGCGACCTCCGGGGTGACCACCTACGCGGCCAACCGGGCCCTCGCGCTGGACGCGCCCGCCGCCGACGGCACGGTCGTTCTGGACTTCAACCGGGCGGCGAACCTGCCGTGCGCCTACACCGATCTGGCCACCTGCCCGCTGCCGCCCGCGGAGAACCGGCTGCCCGTGCCGGTCGAGGCCGGCGAGAAGATCCCCCGCGAGCGGGGCGGGTCCTGACCACCGAGCACAGCGCACCGATGAGCCGACCCCGACCCTGAGGACTGGCACCGTATGAGCATCCCCTCCATCACCTCGTTGGCCTTTCTCACGCCGGGCAACTTCGCCGACGAAGATCCCTACACCGGTCTGGAGGAGACGCTTCAGCTGTTCGAGTACGGCGAGCGGATCGGTTTCGACGGGGCCTGGGTCCGGCAGCGGCATCTCGAACACGGGGTGGGTTCGGCCGCGGTGTTCCTCGCCGTGGCGGGGCAGCGGACCGAGCGGGTCGAGCTGGGCACGGCGGTCATCCCGATCGGGTACGAGAGCCCGTTCCGGCTGGCCGAGGACCTGGCCCTGGCCGACGTGTTGTCCCGCGGCAGGCTTCAGGCCGGGTTCAGCACCGGCATGCCGCACGCCGAGCTGCTCGGCGATCTGGTGTACGACGGGGACTGGCGGGGTTTCGACCTGTCGTACGGCAGGATCGCCCGTGTCGTCGACAACCTGCGCGGGGACTACCTCGGGGGTCCGGACACCGTCATCCAGTCGCCGGGCAACACCCAGCGGCCGCGGCTGCAGCCGCACGACCCGGGCCTGTTGGACCGTGTCTGGTACGGCGGCGGCAGCCTGCGTTCGATCCGCTGGGCCGCGGAGCACGGCCTGAACCTGCTGAGCGGCAACATCGTCACCGGTGAGGGGACCGACGACTTCACCACGGCCCAGCTCACCCTGCTCTCCGAGTACCGGCGCACGGTCTCCGCCGCCCGTCCGGCGCGGGTGGCGCTGGGCCGGGTGATCGTGCCCTTCGACAGCGCCGACGCCGGCACCCGGGCCCGGTACCGGGAGTACGCGGCCGCCCGGCACGCGCGCACCCTGGCGCCGCAGGGCAGGAACCGGACGCTGTTCGCGCCGGACGTGGTCGGGACGGCGGAGCAGATCCTGGAGCAACTGGCCGCGGATCCCGTGGTCTCGGCCGTGTCGGAGTTGCGCCTGGAGCTGCCGTACGAGTTCCATCGGGGCGACTACGAGCAGATCCTGCACGACGTCCGGCATGTGATCGCGCCGGAGCTGGGCTGGCGGCCCGCCGGTGCGGCCACTCCGGCCGCCCCGGCGCTCGCACCGCCCCCGCTCTCACCGCCCCCGGCCGCGCCGCCGGTCACCGCCCGGGGCGGCGCCGGTCGATGAGCGGGCCCGGACAGGAACGGTACGGTCAGAGCAGCCGTCGGATGTCACCGCGGACCCGGTAGAAGCCGCCGGCCGCCGTGTGCAGGGCGTCCACGACGTACCGTGCCCCGGGCTCGCGTATCTCGCGCGGGAACTGGACGTTCCAGGACGTGTCGTAGCCGTCGGAGACCACGTGCACCCGGACCCGGCCGGATTCCTGGACGCACTCGACGACGATCGACCCGGAGGGCGCCTGGGCCACGGTGGCCACCGTGGAGGCGGCCGTGGCGGGGACGTACGTCGGCAGGGCCGCGGCGAGCTTGACGTCCCGCGCCACGGGCACCGTGCCCTGCTCGGCCGCGGTGATGGCCGCCTCGCTCGCGTCCACGCACACCAGCGAGCCGTCCGTGGTCACCAGGTACAGCCGTTCGTCGCGGTACTGCATCGACAGCGCCGAGCCGCCGCCCGTGCCGAGCTTCCACAGGCGCGTGCCGTCCCGGTCGAAGCAGTAGACGGACGACGACGCGTCACCGGCGAACACGAAGCGCCCGTTGGGCGAGGTGGCGCAGGAGTACACCGCGCTGTCGCAGCCGTACGTGGCCTCGACGGCGCCGGTGGCCTTCGACAGCCGCTGCACCACCTTGTGCGCGGTCCCCGCGTACACGGCGTGCTCCTCCTGCCAGCCGAACAGGACGCCGCCGCGGGTGGGGGTGTGCCAGAGTTCGCCGCCGCCGTCGGGCGCGTAGGCGGTGACGCCCCGGTGGTGACCGTGGTAGACGGCCCGGTCGTCCGCGCGGACCATCCAGGCGTGCTCGCCCTGGCTGCGGCGGGCCCACTGGTGTTCGTCCTCGTGGTCGATGACGGTGAGCCGGCCCTCGCGGTCCGAGACGTTCAGCAGGCCCTCGTGGATGTCCAGCCAGAAGATGTCGACGTCCGCCGCGATGTCGTACGCCGCGAACGGCAGCTTGGAGGACAGGTCGTAGACCTTGCCGTCGTCGCAGCCCGCGTAGATCCAGAAGTCGTCGGCGACCAGGCACTTCACGCCGTCCGGCAGGCTGAAGCGGGCCAGGACGCCACCCTCGTGGTCCAGGGTGTAGACATCACCGGACTGGTTGCCGACCCAGCAGCGGTCGTCGTCCACGTGGATGCCGAACGCCGAGGAGCCGGTGCGGAACCGCCACAGCACCGGGGCCACGGCGCGCGCGGTGGACGGCGCCGACGTCACCTGACGGCGGGTCACCGAGCGTGGGGGACGCTGGCCCGCGACGGCCGGGGCGTACCCCTTGCGGACCTTCTCCCCGACCTTCCGCGCGGCGGCGGCCCGGGCCTTCTCGGCGGTGGGGAACGTCGTCGTCTGCAGCTGCCCGGTGGCGCCGATCCGCCCGTACCGGACCGTCACCACCACGCCGTCGACGGCCACTTCGTAGAACTTGTGCGCGCCGCCGCCGTCCTGCGACAGCTCCAGATACGTCGTCGACACGGTGCTGGACCCGGTAGCCATGACAAAACCCTCCCCAGGGTGGACCCGCGGCCGTTCCGGCGAGTCCCACTCCCCGAAATGTAGGCGCAGGCACTGACAATCGCGTCAGGCGGTGCTCGGCACCTCGGCCGGGTCACCGGCCGCGCAGCGCGGCCAGAAGGGCTCTTGCGGTCTCCACCCCGGAGATCATGGCGAACGACCATGGCACACCGGGGCCCTGCCCACCGTGGAGGGGGCGACCCGGCCCCGGCGCCGTCAGGTGTTCGTGTTCTTCGTGTGCTGCGTGTTCTTCGTGCTCTCGGTGCTCTCCTTCTTCGTACGTTCCGTGCGCTCCGTGTCCTGGAGGTCCTTCGGCGGTCGGCCCGGTGGGGCCTCGCCCGCCGTGAGGTGTTCCAGGACCTCGACCAGTTCCTGGCAGGCGCGTTCCACGGAGCGTCTGGTGTGGTGCTGTTCGGTGATCACCGCGGAGAGCAGCAGGGCGGTCAGGGCCATCGTGCCGTTGAAGGCCTGGAGCTTGATCATCACCTCGGTGCGGCTCAGCCGTTCGAAGGGCCCGACGTTGTCCGTCGCGGCGACGGTGGCCATGACCGAGGTGAAGAGGGCGCACAGCATGCTGCCGGCGAGCTGGAAGCGCAGGGCCGCCCAGATCAGCAGGGGATAGACGAGGAAGAGCAGGCTGACCCGGCTGTGGGTGGCCAGCGGGACGAGGGCGCAGGCGATGAGGGCGAGTCCCACGGCCTCTTTCCAGCGGGACAGCCGTAGGGGCCGGGTGATCGTGTACAGGACGAGCAGGAGTGGTGTGACGAGCAGAACGCCCATCGCGTCGCCGACCCACCAGGCCAGCCAGACCGGCCAGAAGCTGTGCGCGGCGAGCTTGTCGGTGAGGACGAGGAGCCCGACGCCGATGGTCGAGCTCAGCAGGGTCGCGGTGAGGGCGCCGAGGAAGACCAGCGCGAGGCCGTCCCGTAACCGGATGAGGTCGTTGCGGAACCCCACCTTGCGGAGCATGAGGTACGCGCAGACGGGGGCGGCGGTGTTGCCGATCAGGTTGCCGATCACCACGGGCCGTAACGAGGTCAGGGACATGATGACGAAGAGGGCGCCGAGGGCGATGCCCGGCCAGGCGCGGAGGCCGAGGAGCAGCAGACAGGCGACCGCCACACCCGTGGGCGGCCAGATGGGGGTGAAGACCGCGCCCTCCACGACGAGCTCCCGCATGAGCCCCAGCCGCCCGGCCACGTAGTAGCCGAGAGCCACGGCCAGTGTCTGCACGGCGAAGACGGCTGCTCGACGCAGATCCGGGGTACCCACCACAGCAGCCATCAGACACCTGCGCGACGCTGTCGGCGAGGCGAGACGCGCGGTGTCCGGCCCTATGGCTGAACCAGGGGGACGTCCGGCACCGTCAGCCCGTCGTGTCCGACCACGAGCACGGCCGCGTCGTCCTCGTGTCCCACGCGCTCGGCGCCCTTGATCACCGCGGCGGCGAGGGAGTCCGCCGACATGCCCGCAACGGCGGCGATGCCGGCGAGCCGTACGACCTGGTCGAGGCCCTCGTCGACGTTCAGGGTCGGACCCTCCACCACGCCGTCGGTGAGCAGGACGAACACGCCGCCCTTGGTGAGCCGGTAGCGGGTGACGGGGTAGTCCATGCCTTCCTGGACCCCCAGGGGCGGGCCGCACTCGTCCTGGGCGACGCCGGACTTGCCGTCCGCCGTCGCCCAGACACAGGGGATGTGTCCGGCCCTGGCGCTCTCCAGGACCCCGGTGGCGGGGTCGAGCCGCATGAAGGTGCAGGTGGCGAAGAGGTCGCTGCCGAGGGAGAGGAGCAGGTCGTTGGTCCGGGCGAGGAGCTCGCCGGGCTCGCCGGTCACGGAGGCGAGGGCACGCAGACCGACCCGCACCTGGCCCATGAACGCGGTCGCCTCTATGTTGTGGCCCTGGACGTCGCCGATGGACAGGCCGATGCGCCCGTCCGGCATCGCGAAGGCGTCGTACCAGTCGCCGCCCACGTTGAGGCCGTAGCAGGCGGGCGCGTACTGCACGGCCAGCCGGAAGCCGGGCGCCGCGGGCAGGTCCCTGGGCAGCATGCCGCGCTGGAGGGCGAGGGCCAGCTCGACCCGGGAGCGTTGCAGCTCCGCGCGCTCGCGCGCCTGGGCGGTCAGCGAACCGAGTCTGGCCAGCAGCTCGTCGCCGTCGTCCGTGGGGCGCTTGCGGGACATTGATCACTCCGGCGGGACGGCAGCTCGTCGGGAGGGCAGCCCCATCGGGCAAACCTCACATTTTACCTTTAGAGGATGATACCGGCCCCGAGGTGCGGCCCGACAGGGTCGGCGTCGCACAGCTCTTCGACGGCCTCACCGCCCCGCCCGCTTTCCGCCCCCTCCCGCCCTCCCTCTCCCCCGGCCAGGGCGCGGTGGAACGGATCACCACCCTTGCGGGCCGCCTGTGAGCCCGCGCCGGGCCGCCCCACGGGCGGCACCGGCACCGGCGCGGTCGTGGCGGCTCACACGCTGAGCGCCGCCCGTACGGTCTGCTCGGCGCCCGTTCCGCCTTCGCCCGAGGAGGTCACCCGGCCCGCCTCCAGCACGTAGTAGCGCTGGGCGGCCCGCATGGCGAAGCCCACGTGCTGTTCGACGAGGAGGACGGAGAGTCCACCGCGCCGGGCGAGGGCCAGGATCGTCTCCTCGATCTCGGCGACGACGGACGGCTGGATGCCCTCGGTCGGCTCGTCGAGCAGCAGCAGCCTCGGCCGGGTGACCAGGGCGCGGGCGATGGCGAGCTGCTGGCGCTGGCCGCCGGAGAGCAGGCCGGCCCGGCGGCCGGACAGCTCGCGCAGTACCGGGAACAGATCCAGCGCCTCGGCGATCGCCTCCTTCCCGCCCCCGCCGTCCGGCCGGCCCGGCGCGACCCTCGGGCGGCCGTCCGCGACCAGCTGGAGGTTCTCGGCGGTGGTGAGGTGCGGGAAGGACTGCTGGCCCTGCGGGACGTACGCCATACCGCGGGCGACCCGCTGGTGCGGGGCGAGACGGGTGATGTCCTCGCCGTCGAGCAGGACGGTCCCGCCGGTCGGCCTGATCAGCCCCATGGCGGCCCGCAGCAGGGTGCTCTTGCCGGCGCCGTTGTGCCCGAGCACGGCCGCGACGCCGTCCTCGGGAACGGCGACGGTCACCTCGTGCAGCACGGTGGTGCGGTCGTAGCCCGCCCGGACGGTGTTGATCTCCAGCATGGGCTTCACGCCTCCTCGGCGACGGACGCGGCGGCGGGGGCGGGTGTGGGCGCGGGCCCGAGAGCGGGCTCGGGTTCGCAGGCGCGCCCGAGGTAGACCTCCTGGACCTTGGCGTCGGCCTGGACCTCGGCGACGGAGCCCTCGCTGAGCACCTTTCCGGCGTGCAGGACGCTGACGCTGCGGGCATAGGCACGCATGAAGTCCATGTCGTGCTCGATGACGACGACCGTGCGGTCCTCGCTCACCCGCCGCAACAGCTCGCCGGTGGCCTCGCGTTCGTCGTGGCTCATGCCGGCGACGGGCTCGTCCAGCAGAAGCAGCCGTACGTCCTGGACGAGCAGCATGCCGATCTCCAGCCACTGTTTCTGCCCATGGGCCAGCACCCCGGCGGGCCGGTCGCGCAGGCGGCTCAGGCCGATGGTCTCCAGGGCCCTGGCGACCGGCTCTGGCACATCCTTGCGGCGCCGCAGCATGGTCCGGACCCCGCGGCCGGCGCCGGCGGCGATGTCCAGGTTCTGCACGACGGTCAGTTCCTCGAAGACCGTCGCCGTCTGGAACGTACGGCCGATGCCCAGCCGGGCGATCTTGTGTACGGGTTTGCCCAGCAGGTCCTGCTCGCCGAAGCGAACCGATCCGGTCGCCTTGACCAGCCCGGTGACCGCGTCCACGAGGGTGGTCTTGCCCGCGCCGTTCGGGCCGATGAGGAAGCGCAGGTCGCCGGGGCGGATGTCCAGGTCGACGCCGTCGACGGCGGTGAACCCGTCGAACGTCACCCGCAGGTCGCGTACGGTCAGTCCCTCGCCGCTCATGCTGTCTCTCCAGTCGCAGGGGTACGGGTACGGCGCCGCCGCAGGACGATGCCGAGGGAGGCGAGGCCGCCGGGCAGGAAGCCGACCGCCAGGACGAAGAGCAGGCCCTGGAGGTACGTCCAGGCCCCGGGGAAGGCGTCGGAGAGCGTGCTCTGCGCCCAGGCGACGGCGATCGCGCCGAGCACCGCGCCCACCAGCGAGGCCCGGCCGCCGACCGCTGCGCCGATGACGAAGCCGATGGACGGCACGATCCCGATCAGCGCCGGCGAGATGATCCCCACCGCCGGGACGAAAAGAGCCCCGGCCAGGCCCGCCATGCCGGCGGCGACGACGTACGCGACGAGTTTGACGTTGGCCGGGTTGTAGCCGAGGAAGCGGACCCGCTCCTCGGAGTCGCGCACGGCGACGAGGAGTTCGCCGTAGCGGCTGACGAACAGCTGGCGAGCGGCCGCCATCAGCAGGAGCAGCACGGCGGCGATGACGAAGTACACCATCCGCTGGTTGACGGGGTCGTCCAGCGAGTAGCCGAAGAAGCCCTGGATGTCGGTGAGTCCGTTGGTGCCGCCGGTGGTGGCCTGTTGGCCGACCAGCCAGACGGACAGGGCCGCGGCCAGGGCCTGGCTGAGGATCGCGAAGTAGGCGCCCTTGACCCGGCGTTGGAAGACGAAGAAGCCGAGCAGGGCGGCGACCGCCATGGGCAGCAGTACGGTCATGGCGAGCGCGAAGCCCGGGTTGGCGAACGGCTTCCACCACCAGGGCAGGGCGTCGCCGGTGCCGTACAGCTGCATGAAGTCGGGCAGCGTCTCACCGGTCGCGGCGGCGTCGGCGAGCTTGAGGTGCATGGCCATGGCGTAGCCGCCGAGGCCGAAGAAGACGCCCTGGCCGAGCACCATGAGCCCGCCCCGGCCCCAGGCGAGGCTCACTCCCACGGCCACGATCGCGTAGCACAGGTACTTGGCGAGGAGCGAGAGGCGGAAGTCGGAGAGGGCGAGCGGGGCCGCACCGAGCAGGAGGACGGCGCCCAGGACGAAGGCGCCGGGGACGCGCAGGCGTGCCGACAGCGGGGCGGGCGGGGTCTCGGTGATCGTCGTCATGCCAGGCTCCGGGTGCGCAGTGTGTACAGGCCCTGGGGTCGCCACTGGAGGAAGGCGACGATCGCCACGAGCACGATGACCTTGGCGACGCTGACCGTCGTCGAGTACTCGAGGACCGACTGGAGCACGCCGAGCGCGAAGGCGGTGATGACGCTCCCCTTGAGCTGCCCGATGCCGCCCACGACGACGACCAGGAAGGCGTCGACGATGTAGTTGGTGCCCATCGTCGGACCGATCGGGCCGACCAGGGTGAGCGCGACGCCGGCCACGCCCGCGAGGCCCGAGCCGATGAAGAAGGTCACGCGGTCGACCCGGCCGGTGGCGATGCCGGACACCTCGGCGAGGTCGCGGTTCTGCACGACGGCCCGGATCCGGCGGCCGAGCGGGGTGAGCCGCAGGACGATCGTGAGGACGAGGACGCTGAGCAGGGCCAGGCCGAGGATGAACAGGCGGCTGCTGGCGAAGGTGATGCCGCCGCCCATCGAGATGTTGCCGGTGAGCAGGTCCGGGGCGTGGGTCTGCACGTTGGGGGCGCCGAAGACGTCCCGGGCGAGCTGCTGGAGCATCAGGGAGACGCCCCAGGTGACCAGCAGGGTGTCCAGCGGGCGGGTGTAGAGGCGCCGGATGAGCAGCCACTCCAGCAGCGCGCCCATCGCGCCGGCCACCAGGAAGGCCACCGGCAGGGCGACGAGCAGCGAGACGCCCGCGCCGCTGATGGACTTCTGCAGCACGTACGTGGTGTAGGCGCCGGTCATGATGAACTCGCCGTGCGCCATGTTGATCACGCCCATCTGCCCGAAGGTCAGGGTCAGGCCGAGCGCGATGAGCAGGAGGACGGCGCCGATGCTGATGCCGGTGAAGGACTGGTTGAGGATGACCGTCATGAAGCGGCTCCTGGTCGGGGACGGGGGTGCGGGCGGGCCATGGGCGTGCCCCGGCCCCTGGACGGGGCCGGGTCCCACCGCGGGAGCGGGGAGCGGGCCGGTATCAGGACCGGGCCGAGGCGCTGGACGAGGCCGAGGCGCAGGTCCGGATCGGATCGGATCGGATCCGACCGGGATCAGGACGAGGCCGAGGCGCGGGTCCGGGCCGGGATCAGGACAGGCCGGAGGCCCAGTCGTAGCCCTTGAGGTACGGGTCCGGCTTGATCGGGCCGCCGGAGTTCCAGACCTCCGTGATCAGGCCGTCCGCGCCGACCTTGCCGATCCGGGCCGTCTTGTAGACGTGCTGGCTCGCGCCGTCGACCGTCACCTTGCCCTCGGGAGCGTCGAAGGTGATGCCGTCCGAGGCCGCCTTGACCTTGGCGACGTCGAAGGAGCCGGCCTTCTCCACCATCGCCTTCCACAGGTAGACCGAGATGTAGGCGGCCTCCATCGGGTCACTGGTCGGCTTGTCCTTGCCGTATTCGGCCTGATAGGCCGCCACGAACTCGGTGTTGGCCGCGCCGGGTGTCGTCTCGTAGTAGTTCCACGCGGTCAGCTGGTCCTGGAGGTACTGGGTGCCGATACTCTTCACCTCTTCCTCGGCGATGGAGACCGACAGCACCGGCATGCTCTTGGCGGTCAGCCCGGAGGACTTGTACTCCTTGAAGAAGGCCACGTTGCTGTCGCCGTTGAGGGTGTTGAACACGGCGTCCGCGCCGGAGTCCTTGACCTTGTTGACGATGGTGCCGAATTCCGTGGACCCGAGCGGCGCGTAGTCCTCGCCGACCACCGTCATTCCCTTGGCCTTCGCATAGGCCTTGATGATCTTGTTGGCGGTGCGCGGGAACACATAGTCGCTGCCGACCAGGTAGAGCTTGGTCAGGCCCTGCTTCTTGAGATAGTCGAGGGCCGGGACGATCTGCTGGTTGGTGGTCGCGCCGATGTAGAAGATGTACGGCGACTCCTCCAGGCCCTCGTACTGCACCGGGTAGAACAGCGGCGACTTGTACCGTTCGAAGACCGGTTTGACGGCCTTGCGGCTGGCCGAGGTCCAGCAGCCGAAGGTGGCCGCGACCTTGTCGTCCTTGATCAGGGCCTCGGCCTTCTCCGCGAAGGTCGGCCAGTCGGAGGCGCCGTCCTGGCTGACGGCCTTGAGCTTCTTGCCGAGCACGCCACCAGCCGCGTTGATCTCCTTGATGGCGAGCAACAGGGCGTTGTGGACAGTGACTTCGCTGATGGCCATGGTCCCCGACAGGGAGTTCAGCAGACCGACCTTGACCGTGCTGCCTGAGGTGTCGGCGGAGGCGCCGGCCGCGTCCGTCGAGGAGCCTTCACCCGTCTTGGCGCCACAGGCGCTGAGGGCGGCGGAGGCGCCGACCGCCGAGATACCGGCCAACAGGCCGCGCCTGCTGATGCTGAGCCCGGACATACAAAACCTCCATGCCCCGAAGGGCGGTGCGAAGGGAGCGGAAGGACTCTGGGGAGAAAGGGGATCCAACGCGCTTCGGTAGCCGCGGTGTTGGCGCACAACCTGCGAGGAAACTGTTTCCGCCGCGTTTCCGCGCAATTGATGAACAGTTTCTGCTGGAAGCAATAAAGCGGGCATTGATACTTCCTGGAGAAAGGACCTTTTGCGGTAGGCTCCCGCCCAACCCCATGAGGGGAACCAGGACTTCGAGCGGAGGAGTGCGATGGCGAAGCAGCCCCGGGATCTACTCCGTCTGCTGACCCGGGTCGAGCGTCTCGCCGTACACCGACTCCAGTCCGTGCTGGAGGAGTTCGACTGCTCGGTGGAGGCGTGGTGGGTGCTGGATCTGCTCTCGGACGGGCAGGGGCACCACATGACGGCCCTCGCCGACCACGCCGTCATGCCGGCGCCGAGCGCGACCAAGCTGATCGACCAACTCGTCGACCAGAACCTGGTGTTCCGCAGGGTCGACCCCGCCGACCGGCGCCGCGTCCTGGCCTGCCTGACCCCGCGGGGCATGGAGCGCCGGCAGCAACTGGTCCGCGCGGTGCGGGCCGACCGGGCGGGGTGGGAGCCGCTGCTCGGGGAAGAGCGGGGCGAACGGCTGGAAGTCCTGCTGGACCGCCTGGCGGAGGCGCTCGAGGACGGAGCCGGCGCTACGACAGCTCGTGCGGAGCGCGCAGTTGAGCGAGGACGTTGAAGTCGAGACCGTCCGCCTGCGCCAGATAGATGCGCTGGCGCACATGCCGGCCCTCCAGGCCGATCAGGCCTCTCGGACCCTCGTACGAGACGGTGTCGGCCGCGGCTCCGATGGCGGCGACGTCCAGGGTGCGGGCCCGTTCGATGAGTGCGGCGAGCAGCAGTACGCCCTCGTAGCAGGACTCACCGAGACTGCCCGGGGTAGGGGCCGCCACCCCGAAGCGGTCGGCGTACCGGCCGTGGAAGTCCATGGTGTTCTGGTCGGCGAGCGAGGCGAAGAAGCCGGCCGTGCTGTAGAGGTCGACGGTGGCCTCGGGGCCGCTGCCCAGCAGCATGTTCTCGTCCATCAGCGTGCTCAGCCTGAGGCAGCGCTGGTCGAGCCCGGCGGCGGCGAAGGCCCGGTTGAAGCGGACCGCGTCACTGCCGACCAGCAGCATCAGTACGGCGTGCGCGTCGGCCCGCTCGATCCGGCCCAGCACGTCGTGGAAGTCGTCGGTGCCCAGCGGGAGGTACGCCTCGCCGCACACCCGGCCGCGGGAGTCGCGTGCGTAGCGGCGGGCGGCCCGGGCGGTGCGCCGGGGCCAGACGTAGTCGTTGCCGACGACGAACCAACGGCGCACGCCCCGGGCCTCGGTGAGCAGGCGCATGGCGGGCAGCAGCTGCCGGGCGGGGGTCTCGCTGGTCAGGTAGACGCCGTCGGTGCGCTCGCCGCCCTCGTACAGCGCGGTGTAGACGTACGGCACCCGGTGCGCGATCCGCGGGGCCATCGCCTGCCGCACCGAGGAGATGTGCCAGCCCGTGACCCCGTGCACCGCGCCGGTGGCCACCAGGGCCTCCACTTCCTCCGCGACCTGCCGCGGCTCGGCGCCCCCGTCGACCTCGAGGAGCCGCAGCTCCTTGCCGAGCACTCCGCCCGTCTTGTTGATCTCCTCCGCGGCCAGCCGGGCGCAGGTCTCGCAGGTGGGTCCGAACACGCCGGCGGGACCCTGCATCGGGTACACGAGCGCGATGTTCAGGGTCGAGTCGTCGACCGTGAACCACTCGTGGGCAGGGAGGCGGACGGGCCGGTGCATGGCCCCATGATTGCCGCACCGCTCCCGCAGCCCAAGCAGCGGCCCGGATCGAGACCATTCGTACACATGCGGGCCGGGGCCGGCCGCACGTCACCGCTCGGCGGGCTCGGTCTCCCGGTCCAGGTCGAGCGGCTCGGCCGCGTAGGTGATGCGGACGACGCCGTCGGCATGCCGTTCCGTGTCGCCCCGTACGCCGAACACGTCACGCAGGAGGTCCGGGGTGAGGACCTCCAGGACGGGACCCGCCGCCACCACCGCGCCCTCGTGCAGCACCACGAGGTGGTCGCAGAGGCGCGCGGCCAGGTCGAGGTCGTGCAGGACGGCGAGGGTGGTGATACCGGTGCTGCGGATGAGGTGGAGCAGTTCGAACCGGGCGCGGATGTCGAGGTGGTTGGTGAGTTCGTCCAGGACGAGCAGCCGCGGGCGCTGGGCGAGGGCGCGGGCCAGCAGGACGCGTTGGCGTTCGCCACCGGACAGGGTGGCGTAGTCCCGGTGCGCGAAGGGGGCGACTCCGCAGCGGGCGACCGCTTCGGCCACCGCCTCGCGGTCCTCGGGGCCGTCGCGGCCCAGCAGGCCGTGATGGGGGGTGCGGCCGAGCGCGACGATCTCGGTCACACTCAGGCCGGTGGTGGTACCGGCGTCCTGGAGGACGGCCGCCGTGCGCCGGGCCGCGGCACGGGCCGACAGTTCCCACACGTCGTCACCGCCCACCCGCACCACCCCGTCGGCCGGGCGCAGCGAGCGGTAGACCGTGCGCAGCAGGGTGGACTTGCCGCTGCCGTTGGGGCCCACCAGTCCGACGATGTCGCCCCCCGCCGCCTCCAGGTTCACCTCGCGGAGGATCGCCTTGTTCTCCAGGGTGATGTGGAGCTGGTCCACGGTCAGTTTCATATGGTGTCCAGGCCCTTGTTGCGGCGCAGCAGCCACAGGAAGAAGGGGGCGCCGAGCAGGGCGGTGAGGATGCCCAGCGGCAGCTCGTTGGGGCGGTTGACGGTGCGGGAGAGCAGGTCCACCACCACCAGGTAGACGGCGCCCAGCAGTGCGCTCAGCGGCAGCAGCCGACGGTGGTCGGCGCCGACGGTGAGGCGGACCAGGTGGGGGATCATCAGGCCGACGAAGCCGACCCCGCCCGCGACGGCGATGACCGTGCCGGTGAGGAGCGCGCTGATGACCAGCAGGACGGCACGCAGCCGGTTGACGTCCACGCCGAGCGCGGTGGCGGACTCGTCGCCGGCGAGCAGGGCGTTGAGCCGCCGCCCGAACAGGGTCAGCAGGGCCGTGCTCGTCAGGACCACCACGGTGACGGTCGGCAGTTGGCTCCACTGGGCGCCGGCGACGCTGCCGAGCATCCAGAACATGACCGTGCGCAGTTCGGTGGGTGTCGCGAGCAGCTGGACGAAGCTGGTCACGGACAGCAGGACATAGCCGACCGCGACCCCCGCCAGCACCAGCCGGGTGGGGGCGAGCCGTCCCTGTCGCTGCCCGAGGGCGAACACCAGGGCGCCGGCGGCCAGCGCGCCGACGAACGCGGCGCCCGACACACCGAGTCCGCCGAGCGCCGCCCCGCCGAGGGTGATGACCAGCACGGCACCGAGCGAGGCGCCGTAGGAGAAGCCGAGGACCACGGGGTCGGCGAGCGGGTTGGAGACCAGGGTCTGGAGCACCGCACCGGCGACGGCCAGACCCGCGCCGACCAGGGCGGCCAGGGCGACGCGAGGGGCCCGGAAGGTCCACACGATCTGGTCCAGGGCCGGGTCGCCGGTGGTTCCCCGCCCGGTGAGGTGGTGCAGGAGGATCCCCCACACGTCGCCGACCGGGATGTTGACCGCGCCGATGCTCACCGCCGCCACCATGACGGCGACGAGCACCACCAGCAGGGCGCCGACGGCCACGGACAGCCTCGGTCCGTTCAGACCTTGTCGGGGTGCAGCATCTCGGCGATCTTCGCGACCGCCAGGTCGTTGCTCGGGCCGAGGTACATCGAGTCCGACAGGGCCACGTACGTCTTGTTCTTCGCGGCCGGCCACTGGGGGAACTCCTTCAGCAGTTTCTCGGCGTAGGCCGCCGGGTCGGGGTCGTTGTAGCCGATGACGACGAGGGCGTCGACGTCGGTGGCGGCCACCTTCTCCTGGCTCAGGTCGGCGAAGGAGGTCTCGGAGGCGGACTCGAAGGCGTTGGAGCCGCCGGCCTTGGCCAGGATGTCGTTGTAGATGCCCTTGGCGACGACCGAGCTGAAGTCGTTGCCGCCCATCGCCATGTTGGAGAACAGCACCATCACCTTGGGCTGCCGCTCGCCCTTCACCTTCGCGGCGATGTCGGCGATGCGCTTCTCCGAATCGGCGACGAGCTTCTCGGCCCGGTCGCCGACGCCGAAGACCTTGCCCAGGTCACGCAGCAGCGTGTAGCTGTCGGCGATGGTCATCTTCGTGGTGTCCTGGTCGCAACCCTGCGGTGAGACATAGGTGTGGGCGCCGATCTGCGTCAACTGCTCCCGGGTGGCGAAGCCGTTCTTCTCGTCGAAGCCGTATGCGGTCGTGGACAGCACCAGGTCCGGGCGCAGTCCGATCATCGCCTCGCGCGGGATGTCGTAGGCGTCGTTGAGCTTGACGTCACCGCTGGGCAGCGCCTTGATCGCGGCGGCTCGTCCCGCGACCTCGGACATGCCGTAGCTCTGCTGGTTGGCCACGATCCTGTCCTGGAGGCCGAGGGCGAGGAGCGTGGAGACCTCGGCGACCGAGGCGCCGTTCATGACGACGACCCGGCTCGGCGCCGCGCCGAACTTCTCGGCGACCCCGCAGTTCTCGAGCGTCACCGGGTAGCCGGAACCGGCGGCGGCCGCGGACGCCTTGTCGCCGCTGCCGCCGGCCCTGTCGGTCGAGGAGTCGGCGCCGCACGCCGAGGTGACCAGACAGAGGGCGCCGGCCAGGGCGACGGCGACCGGCCGTTTCTTCGACATGCGGGCTCCTTGCAGCGGGGGGCTCGTGATGCGACGGGTTCTGTTGCAGTAGTCGGGGAGCGGCGCCCGCGAGTTCCCGGCAATACCCCATTACTTCGCGGGAGTTGCCGGACGGCTCCGCCGCCCGGCGGGAGCGGGCAGCTTGCCGGTGGTGACACAGTGGTCGAGGTAGCGGTGGACGAGTTCCCTGCCGACGGGCGGGCAGGTGACGCCGCCGGTGCGCAGGGCGTCCACGACGTTGTCGGCCCGGACCCGCCCCAGGCGCAGATCCGCGCCCGTGGCATCGCCCGCGTCCGCGTCCCGGGCGTCGAAGAAGGCGAGCGTGGTGGCCGCGGCACCGGAGGAACGCTGCAACTCGGCACGCCACCGGTCCAGCGGCAGGCGCCGCAGCGGGTAGCCGTACTCCTCCAGCCAGTCGTAGACGTCACCGAGCCGCACCGGGGGCGTGGCGGCATGGTTGAACACGGTCGCCGGACCCGGCGGCCCGAGACAGAGCCGCACGAGCGCCTCGGCGAGGTGGTCGACCGGTGTCCAGATCTCCTCCTCGAAGAGGTCGGGGACGATGCCCTCGGGGATCCCGGCGCGCAGCACGTTCCAGAGGAAGTCCCGTTCGTTCACCTGACCGGTGGCGGCCGGTCCGACGATTCGGCCGAGCCGGTGCACGGTGACCGGCAGGCCCCGCTCGGCGGCCTGGCGCAGCAGCTGTTCGGCCGCCCACTTCGACTGCTGGTAGCCGTAGCGCAGCCCGGGGTGGGGCGGGAGGAACGCCTCGGGTACCTCGGCGGCGAGGGCGAGCGGCGGGGCGACGGAGAGCGTCGACACGAAGTGCAGGGGGATCCGGCGCGGGGCCGCGAGGCGCAACAGTTCCCTGGTCGATTCGGTGTTGGCGGCGCGCAGGCCGGCGTACTCGCGCAGGACGCTGACGTTCGCCGCGTTGTGGAGGATCGTGTCGCAGGTGCGGGCGAGTGCGGTGAACTCCTCTTCGCTCAGGCCGAGTCGAGGGCGGTCGAGGTCCGCCGGGACGGCCGTGATCCGGTCGCGTGCCGCGTCGGTGAGGCCGATCCGGTGGGTGTCCAGGGCCTGTCGGACGCGCTCGGTGGCCGCTGCGGGGCTCGGGGCGCGGACCGGACAGAGGATCTCGGCGCCGGTGCTCGTCAGGAGTTCCGCCAGCAGGTGGACGCCGACGAAACCGGTGGCGCCGGTGAGCAGGATCCGCTCCGGTGTGCCGCCCGCCCGGGGACCGTCGCCGGGACGGACGCGGGGGTCGAGGACGGCGTCGGCGAGCAGACTCTGCGGCAGGCCGACCGCGGCGGGCCGCGCCCGCTCCGCCAGGAACCGGGCCAGTTCGGCGGCGGTCGGATGCTGGAAGAGCCAGGCGACCTTCACCTCCCGGCCGAGTGCGACGCCGAGGCGGTTGGCGGCCTGGATGGCCTGCAGGGACTGGGCGCCCTGTTCGAACACGTCGTCCTGCGCGGACAGGGTCGCCGCCCCGAGCACCTGTCGCCAGACGGCGGTGACGGTGTGTTCCAGCGTGCCGACCACCGCGGTCCGGGTGACGGGGAGTTGCGTCGCGAGCGCGTGGCGGTCGGTCTTCCCCGAGCTGGTCCGGGGCAGCTCGTCCAGGAACTCGACCGCCGAAGGGACCATCGCCGCGGGCAGTGCCGTGCGCAGGTGCTCCCTGATCGCGGCCGCCGCCGGGGCGGGCCCGTCCGGCACGACGTACGCCACCAGGCGCCGTGTCCCGCCCGGCAGCACCTGTCCTACGACGACGGCGTCGCGCACTGCCGGGTGGCGCAGCAGGGCGCTCTCCACCTCGGCGGGGTGCACCCGGTGTCCGCTGATCTTGAACTCGGTGTCCGAGCGGCCCAGATGACGCAGTTGCCCGTCGTCGCCGACGCGGACCAGATCGCCGGTGCGGTAGGCGCGGGGGGCTCCGGGCAGGGCGTGCAGGGGCGCGAAGCGGGCGGCGTCCGGGGGCCGGTTCCCTCGGTAGCCGAGGGCCAGATTGCCGCCCAGGAGGTGGAGTTCGCCGTCGACGACCGCTGCGGCGGTGCCGGGCAGCGGGAGCCCGATGGGTACGTCCCCGGGGGCGAGGCCGGGGTCGTGGAGGTCGGCGACGGTGGCGACCACGGTGCCCTCGGTCGGGCCGTAGGTGTTGAACAGCCGCACGGACGTGCCGACGGCCTCGCGCCAGCGGTCGACCCGTTCGGGCAGGGCGCTCTCGCCGCCGATGACGACGGTCCGCACCTCGGTGGGAAGGGCGGCGGTTCCGGTCGAGACGGCGTGGGCGACCTCGTGCCAGTAGGCGGTGGGCAGGTCGAGGAAGCTGATCCGCAGCCGGGCGCAGGCGTCCAGGAAGGCGGGGACCGAGTCGGTCATGTCGTCGGTGCGGACCACGAGCGTGGCACCCGCGCACAGGGTGAGGAAGATTTCCTCGACGCTGGTGTCGAAGTGCAGGGGCGCGAACCCGAGCACCCGGTCGCCGGGGCGCGGTCCGTAGCGGTGCGCGGCGCCGGCGACGAAGTGGTCGAGTGCCCCGTGGCCGACCTCGACACCCTTGGGGCGGCCGGTGGAACCGGAGGTGTGCAGCACATAGGCGAGGTCGTCGGGTGCCGGTGCGGCCGGTGGAGCCGGTGGAGCCGTGCCGGGGCCGGGGCGGTCGTCGGCCGTCACGTCGGCGTACGTGGCAGCTGTCAGGACCAGCGCGGGCCGGGCCTCGTCCAGCAGCCCGGCGCCGCGCGCCGGTGGTGCGGCCGGGTCGAACGGGCAGTAGGCGGCCCCGCGCAGCAGGACGCCGAGGACGGCGATGACGGCGTCGATGCCGCGCGGCAGGGTGATGGCCACGAGGTCCCCGGGGCCCACTCCCCGGACGGCCAGCCGACGGGCGAGATCGTGCGCGGAGTCGAGGAGTTCCGCGTACGTCACGCGGCGGCCGTCGTGCTCGACGGCGACCGAGCCGCCGCTGCGGGCGGCATGCTCGGCGATCAGGCCGAGCACCGGGCGTGCCGGGCCGGGCAGCGGCCCCCCGTCCAGGACCGCGACGCTCTCGCGGACGCGCAGCTCGTCCAGCGTCCGGTCGGGTGCGGCGACGGCCGCCGTGAGCAGGGCGAGCAGCCCCTCCTGGAACGCGGCGAGGTCCGCCGCGTCGTAGAGGTCGGGGTGGGCGTCCACGGCGATACGCAGGCCGGCGCCCTCGGAGCGGTCGTAGACGTTGACGGACAGGTCGTCGACGGGGCCGGCGGAGACGTTGTGGACCGTGCTGCGGTGTCCGGCGAACCGCAGGTCGTAGGCGAAGGGCATGATGTTGACGCCCGGGCCGGACAACCGCCGCTGTCCGCCGAGGAGTCCGAGGTCGCGCCGCAGTTGTTCGTAGCGGTAGCGCTGGTGCGGCAGCGCGGCCCGCAGTTCGCGCGAGATCCGGACGGCGAGGTCGCGCGGACTGTCCGAGCCGGCGACCGGCACCCGCAGGGGCAGGATGTTGCGGACCATGCAGGGGACGCGGAGGGAGACCGAGCCGAGGCGGCCCATCACCGGCAGGCTGAGAATGATCTCGGGGGCGCCGGTCGTGTGGTGCAGCCGGGCCACCGTGACGGCCAGCAGCAGCTCGGACCAGGTGACCTTCAGGTCGCGGGCGACGGCGCGCAGGACCTCCGTCCGCGCCGCGTCCAGGTCGACGACCCGTCGGTGGAAGGTGCGCCCGGGCAGCGCCACGCGGCCGGCCTGGGTCACCACGGGCGGCCGGTCCGCGAACCGGTCCGTCCAGTAGGCGCGGTCCTCGGCGAAGCGGGGCGACTCGCGATAGGCGCTCTCCTCCTCCCGCACCGAGGCCGGCGTGCCGAAACCGCTGTCCCGCACCGGCTCCCCGGCGACCAGAGCGGTGTACACCTCGGCGACCCGCCGGGCGACCAGCGACAGGCCGAAGCCGTCGAGGGCGATGTGGTGGACGCGGTGGTACCAGAGGTGTTCCTCCCCCGCGATCCGCAACAGGGCGTGGCCGAAGACGAGGCCGCGGGCGAGGTCGACGGGGCGGGCCAGGTCCTCGTCCATCCAGGCCAGGGCCGCCGCCTGCGGATCGGGTTCGGCGGTGAGGTCCGCCGTGTGCAGGCGCCAGTCGCCGGCCGGGGCGTCCGCCTCCCAGGGGCGGCCCTCGTCGTCGACGCCGTAGACGACGTGCAGGGCCTCCGTCTGCGCGACCACGAGGTGCAGGGCCTCGTCGAAGAGGGCCGCGTCCACCGGGCCGTGGATGTGCACGTACTCGGCCGTGTTGTACGCGGGGCTGTCCGGGTCGAGCCGCTGTCCGGTCCACACGCCTTCCTGAGCGGGCGGCAGCGGACGGCGCGGGGTCACGTCGTTCCTCCCCTGCGGGCGCAGAGCAGCTGCCACCACTGGGCGAACGAGGTGCATTCGGCGAGGTCGACGAAGGTGACGTCCACGCCGGTCTCCCGCCACCGTTCGAGGAGGGTGACGATGCGCAGGGAGTCCAGGCCCGCGTGGAGGGGGTGCTCGTCGAGGTCGACTTCGTCGGGCCGCTGGTACAGGTACTCCGCCAGGTCCGCGCGGAAGCCGTCCAGGGTGAGGGGAGCAGGCATGTCGTTCTCTCTCGATCCGGCCCTGGTGAGGGCTAGTTGACCTTGCGTGCGGAGTCGCGCCAGAAACGGTCGCGCAGTTCGCGGCGCAGGATCTTTCCGCTGGGATTGCGCGGTACGGCGTCGATGAACTCGTAGCGTGCGGGCAGCTTGAAGCCCGCCAGCCGTGGGACGAGGAAGGTGTGCAGGTCCCGGGGGCGGGCCGGCGAGCCGGGGGCGGGGACGACGAAGGCGTGCACGTACTCGCCCCAGCGTTCGTCGGGTGCGCCGACGACGACGGCCTCGGCCACGCCGGGATGGGCTTCCAGCGCGTTCTCGATCTCGGCCGGGTAGACGTTCTCGCCCGCGACGAGGATCGCGTCCTTGATGCGGTCGCGGATGAAGAGGTAGCCGTCCTCGTCGAGGAAGCCGGCGTCCCCGGTGTGGATCCAGCCGTCGACGAGGGTCTCGGCGGTCTTCTCGGGCAGTCCCCAGTATTCGACCATGTGGGCGGGCGTGGCCAGACAGACCTCCCCCACCGCGCCCGGCGGAAGCTCCCGGCCCTCCCCGTCGATCACCTTGCCGCGTACGCCCGGGTACGGCCGTCCCGCCGCCTGCATCAGCGGGCCGCCCGGGACATGGGCGGCCGGGGGCAGGCAGACGGCGGTGTTGCCGGTCTCGGTGAGCCCGTAGATCTGGGCGAACTCGCAGTCGAGGACGGCGAGGCTCTCCTCCAGCAGGGCCTCGGAGATCGGGGAGCCGCCGTAGACCGTCTTGCGCAGGGTGGTGAAGTCCTCGGCGCGGATGCCGGGTTCGGTCAGCATCATGCGGAGCATCGCCGGCACGACGCAGGCGGTGGTGACGCCCAGGTCGCGGATGAGGTCGACGGCCCGGCGTGCGGCGAAGGCGCGCATCGCGACGATCGTGGTGCCGGCGTTGAGGTTCTGCGCGGCCCACCACAGGCCGCCGACGTGGAAGCCGGGGATGCCGATCAGCGCGATGTCCCCGGCCCGCCAGTCGATCCAGTCCAGCCCCTCGCTCGCCAGGGCGTCCCGGATCGCGAAGAAGCTGCGGTGGGCGAGGACCACGCCCTTGGGCAGGCCGGTCGTGCCGCTGGTGTAGAGCTGGGCCACCGGGGTGTCCGGGGTGGCGGCGTCCGGCGGTTCGGTGTCGGGGTGGGGCGCCTTCCAGGCGGCGAGGCCCTCGCCGAGCGCGACGACCGTCTCGGGGGGCGCGGTCGGCATCCCGTCGACGACGGTGGCGAACTCGTCCTCCAGGAAGAGGAGTCGGGTACCGGAGTCCTGGAGGATGTGGCCGACCTCGGGCGCGGTGAGCCGCCAGTTGACGGGGACGAGCACCGTGCCGCTCTTGGCGCAGCCGAAGAGGATCTCGTAGTAGTGCTCGGACTCCTTGCCCAGGTAGGCGACCCGGTCGCCCGGGGTGAGTCCGGCGGCGATCAGGGCGTGGGCGATGCGGTTGCTCTCGCGGTGCAGTTGCCCGTACGTCAGCGTGCGCCCCTCGCACAGGATCGCGGGGGTGTCGGGCCGACGCCGCGCGTCGCAGCCCGTGGTCCGGGCGAGCGTCCGGAGCTCCGGGTGGTGGAGCCTGTCCGTGGTCATGAATTCCTCTCGCGTCGGGTCAGGGGAGGTTGACGAACGCCAGGGTCGCCACGCCGTCGCACCGGCCCGAGCCGGCGTCCCGGTAGCGGTAGGTGGTCTCGGCGTGGAGGAACGGTTGACCGGCTGCCGGGACGCGCCGGGTGACGGAACTCAGTTCCATCTCCCCCGAGAACGCGCGGGAATCGATCGGGCGCCGGAAACTGGCGGCGAACCGGGCGATGAGAATGTCCGGGAGCTGGCGCTCGAAGAAGTCGTCCAGCGTCCAGGACTCGAATCCCGTACCCAGTCCCTCCTGCACGGACTTGGCCACGAGGTAATACATCATCTGGTTGTAGCAGATGTTCACCTCCACGGAATTCAGATGGCCGGTGTCGTCGATGTAGCACGACTCGGGGATCTCAAACTCGCAGCGGGCCGAGGCACGCCCGTCGGTCTCCGTCACGACGGCGGAGCGCAGATATCTGCAGTGGTCCTTGTACGGCGTCAGCACGTGCGCCAGCAGGGCTTCGTCCGTCATGCCGCCTTGATCCCGTCGTGCAGCCGGCGTTCGTCGTGCACGGTGACGCGGTAGGAGACGGTGGGCTCCGGTGCGCTCGTGTGCCGGGCGCGGTGGACGAGGCTGCGGTTGTCCCAGATCAGCAGGTCTCCCCGCTCGAAGCCCTGCAGGTGGATGCCGTCGTGCGTGAACGTCTCGTCGAGCTGCCCGGTCGCCTCGAACAGCCGCTTGAGCAGCTCCTCGTCGAGCGGGTTGCCGTCCCGGTCCTCGATGCCGACGGTGAAGCCCTCGCTGATGTAGAGGACCGTCTCGCCGGTCATCGGGTGGGTGAAGGTGGTCGGCTGGACGACGGCCGGGGTCTTGCGCTCGACCTCGTCGATGATCTCGGAGAGCGGGCGGTAGACGTCGTGCGGCCGGATCTTGAAGTACTTGCGCACCGAGTGCGTGCAGCGGGTGCCGGCGATCTCCCTCTTCAGCTCCTCGGGCAGCTTCTCGTAGGCCCGTCCCATGTCGATGAAGTACGTCCCGCGGTTCTTCTCCGGCACGACCTGGGGGTGGATCAGGGTCAGGCCGAAGGGGTCCGGCATGAACTGGTAGTCGGCGTGCCAGAACTTGCCGGTCTTCGGTACGCCGATCTGCCTGCCGTTCTCCGGCACGTTGGAGGAGACGAATATCTCCGGCACCTCCGGGTGCTTGTACATCGGCTCGTAGTAGGTCTCGGGGCGGCCAAGCCGCTTGCCGAGCGCGAGGAACTCCTTCGGGGAGAGGTCCTGTCCCTTGAGGACGGCGATCTTCCTCCTGTAGACGGTGTTCTTGAGTGCCTCGACGTCGGCGTCCGAGGCGGTGGTGTGGTCGAAGCCCTCGACCGTGGCGCCGATCGCGGCGCCGGGCTGTTCCTCGATCTGCATTGCGGTGCTTCCTTCCATGAGGTCAGACGGCCGGCCGGCGGGCGTCCACGAGTCCGGCGATGTCGCCGAGGGTGACGTCGGGTCCGAGTTCCTCGTCGCCGACCGTCACATCGAGGTCGCGTTCGATGCGGATGCTGATCTCGACCGTGGTCAGCGAGTCGACGTCCAGTTCGCCGAGGGTCGCCCCCGGGCGGATGCGGTCGGCGGGGGCGTCGTGGAGTCTGGTGAGGATGTCGACGAGCTGCTCGTAGGTGGTGCTCATGGCGTCGTCCGTTCTTGTCGATGGAGCACGGGCCAGGTCAGGAGGCAGGAACCCCAGGTGAGACCGCCGCCGAAGGCGGTCAGCAGAAGCCGGTCGCCGGACCGGACCGTGCGACGGGCGGCCGCGTCGGCGAGGGCGAGCGGGATGGAGGCGGCGCCGGTGTTGCCGACGGACTCGACGTGGGACAGCGGGCGGTCAGGGGCGCGGGTCGGGAGGTGAGGCAGGAGGAGCGGGCGGGGGGAGCGGGCGTCCGGGCACTGGTGCTCCCCGCGGGTCGTCGGCGTTGCCGCCGGGCCGGTCGGTGCCGCCGGGATCGCCACCCTCCGCGAGGACCGCGGCGGGACCGGCGCTCACCTCGGTCACCGCGCTCCCCTCGGTCACCGAGTTCACCGCACCCACCGTGCTCCGGCGGAGGGCGAGCAGTGCGAGCGCGCCGAGGGCGATGGCGCCCGCCGTCGCGAAGACGGCGGTCCGGATGCCGTCCAGGAGCCCGGGGCCCGGGGCGTTCCGGCCGACGCCGCCGGCGATCGCGACCAGGACGGCGAGGCCCACCGCGCCGCCCACCTGGAGGCTGGTCGAGGCCAGTCCGGAGGCGACGCCCTGGTCGTCGGCGGCCACCCCCGTGGACGCGGCGATCCACATCGCCGTCCACGCGACACCCTGGCCGAGCCCCAGGAGCACGATCCCGGGCAGCAGCCGTGGATACGAGCCGTCCGAGGTGAGCCCCAGGCCGAGCGCCGCCGCCCCGACCGCCCCCAGCGCCAGGCCGCCGACCAGCACCCGGTGCACGCCGAAGGCGGTCACCGCCCGTTCCCCGGCCTGGGTGCCCGCCGCGATCACCAGGGCGGGCACCAGGAACGCGAGGCCGGTCGCGACGGCGCTGTAGCCGTGGACGGTATGGAAGTACAGGGTGAGGAAGTACGGCACCGAACTGAACGTCGCGCTGAACAGGGCGGTCACCCCCATGGCGACCGCCAGGCCGCGACGGGCGAACAGCCGTGCCGGGACGAGCGGTTCACGCGATCGCCGCTCCACGACGGCGAACAGCGTCAGCAGGCCGGCCGAAAGCGCCGCGCCCGTCAGGGCGGCGGGCGAGTCCCAGCCCTGCGCCGGGGCCCGCACCAGCAGGAACACCAGGAGCGTGACCCCGCCCGTCGCGGTCAGCGCGCCCGCCACGTCGAAGCGCCGCGTGCGGTCCCGGGGCCCGTCGGGCGGGAAGAGCAGCCGGCCCGCCACCGCGAGGGCGGCCGCGACGGGCACGTTGACGAAGAACACCGACGGCCAGCCGAACGCCTCCACCAGCACCCCGCCGAGCAGGGACCCGAAGCAGAGCCCGCCGGCTCCGGCGGCGCCCCACACCGCGAGGGCCCGGTTCCGCTCGGGCCCTTCCGCGTACAGGGTGTTGATCAGGGACAGCGTCGCCGGGAACAGCAGGGAACCGCCGATGCCCTGGACCGCCCTGACGGCGACCAGGACTCCCGCGGTCTCCGACAGGCCGCCCACCAGGGAGGAACCCGCGTACAGCAGCGCCGCGAGGACGAACATCCGGCGCCGGCCCAGCAGGTCGGCGGCCCGGCCGCCCAGCAGCAGGAGCCCGCCGGTGGCCACGACATAGGCACTGACCACCCACTGGAGATCGTGGTCGGAGAAGCCCAGGCCCGCGCCGATGTCCGGCAGGGCGACGTACACGATGTTGTAGTCGAGCGAGATGACGAGCTGCCCCAACGCCAGAACGAACAGGGACATCGTCCCTCACCCCCTCAGCATCACGGTATGCGGAATTCCATGAATCGGAATTCCGGCCGGTCGATCAATTTCCGTCACCGTAGCAGTCGGAATCCGGAATGGGAACGGTTGTTTTCCCGCACCTCATATTTCCGCACCGAAACCGCTTCCAGGGATTTCCGGGCAGCACGAGGTGCCGACAGTCGAGAACTGTCGGACAGGTAATGCCGGGGATTTCTCCCGGCGAATTGCTCCCCCTTTCCGAATGGTCGTCCCGAAGTAATGTTCGGCCACGGGCGGCCCCGAGTTCCCAGGATCCCGTGTTTCCGGGTTTCCGGGTTTCCGGGTTTCCGGGTTTCCGGGTTTCCGGGTTTCCGGGTTTCCGGGTTTCCGGGTTTCCGGGTTTCCGGGTTTCCGGATCGATTTCCTCGGCCCGGTCAGCTGCTGTCCTGGCCCGGCCGGACCACCACCGCGAGCGTCTTCACCGCCCCGCCGTGCTCGAAGTGCAGGGTGAACGCGACAAGGTCACCGGACTGCCAGCCCGACTTCGCCGGCACTATCACGTCGAGGCCGCCCGGTGACATGTCGAGGGTCTCGCCGGCCGGTACGGCGACGGAGGCGACCGTCTGCGCGGAGGCCGAGCCGGTGCCGGTCATGAGGTGGCGGCTGAGGCGGGGCGAGCCCGCGCCGGCCTCGGCGGTGGTCACCCTCAGCAGCCGGTCCGCCGAGCCCCCGCTGTTGGCGACCCGGAAGAACGCGGCCGTCTCCGGGACACCGGCGGAGGGCAGGAAGACCTTGCCGTCGGTGACCCTGATCCGGGCCGGGCTGCCGGCGTTGCCGTAGGCGGTCCACGTGCTCAGCCCGCCGAGGGCGAGACCGCACACGGCGACGGGCGCGAGCGCGGCGAGCAGCGTGTCGGTGAGCCGGCGGCGCGAGGGCCGCCGGGTCGCTCGTTCGGTCATCGGGTGCCTTTCCGCGCGGCAGCGGGCCGGGCCGAGGGCTGCCAGGCGCGCAGCCGCAGGCTGTTGGCGACGACCAGCACCGAACTCGCCGACATGGCGGCCGCCGCGACCATCGGGTTGAGCAGGCCGACCATGGCCGGCGGGACGGTGACGACGTTGTAGCCGAAGGCCCACACCAGGTTGACGCGGATCGTGCCCAGCGTGCGCCGGGCGAGCCGGACCGCGTCCGCGAGGGCCTCGATGTCGCCGCGGACGAGGGTGACGTCGGCGGCGCCGATGGCCACGTCCGTGCCGCTGCCCATGGCGATGCCGAGATCGGCGCCGGCCAGCGCGGCGGCGTCGTTCACTCCGTCCCCGACGACCGCGACCCGGTAGCCCTGCTCCCTCAACTCGGTCACGAGGGCGGCCTTGTCCTCGGGACTGCGGCGGGCGTGCACCTCCTCGATGCCGAGTGCCCGGGCGACGGCCCGGGCGGGCGCCTCCCGGTCCCCGGTGGCGAGTAGGGGACGCACACCGAGCCGCCGCAGCCGGTCCACGGCGCGATGGCTTCCGGGACGTACGAGGTCCCCGACCTCGATCAGGGCTTCGGGCCTGCCGTCCACCCGGACCAGTACGGGGGTACGAGCGGCGGATTCGGCCGCGGCCAGGGCGTCCCGGAGGCCGTCGGGCAACTCCTCGTCCGGTGCGAGGACTTCGACGAGCCGCCCCTCGACCCGGCCGCGCACTCCCCGCCCGGGCAGCGCGCCGAATTCGCTGACCTCCGGCAGCCGCCGTTCGTCCGACTCGCGTCGGGCGTACGCGCAGAGGGCGCGGCCGAGCGGATGCTCCGAACCCTGCTCGACGGCTCCCGCCAGCCGCAGTGCCGCGTCGCGGCCGAGCCCGTCCGGTGCCGCGGTGACCCGGGCGACGCTCATGTGTCCTGAGGTCAGCGTGCCGGTCTTGTCCAGCACGACGACGTCGAGGTGCTGCAGCCCTTCCAGTGCCTGCGGTCCGGTGACCAGGATGCCCAGCTGGGCGCCCCGGCCGGTCGCGGCCATCAGCGCGGTCGGGGTCGCGAGGCCCAGCGCGCACGGGCAGGCCACGACCAGGACGGCGACGGACGCGGTGATCGCCGCCTGGGGATCGGCGCCGGCGCCCAGCCAGAACCCGAGGGTGGTGACGGCCAGCGCCAGTACGACGGGCACGAAGACGCCGGCCACCGAGTCGGCCAGCCGTTGCGCCCGCGCCTTGCCGGCCTGGGCCTCGGTGACCAGCCGGGTGATGCGGGCGAGTTGGGTGTCGGACCCGACCGCCTCGGCCCGTACGAGCAGCAGCCCGCCGGCGTTGACGGCTCCGCCGACCACCGCGGACCCCGGTCCCACCTCGACGGGCTCGCTCTCGCCGGTGACGAGGGACAGGTCGACGGCCGAACTGCCCTCCACCACCTCGCCGTCGGTGGCCGCCCGTTCGCCCGGCCGCACGACGAAGACCTGTCCGACGCTCAACTCCTCGATGGGTAGGAGCCGTTCGGATCCGTCGGCGGACCGGACGGACACCTCCTTCGCGGCGAGCCGGGCCAGCGAGCGCAGCGCCGCCCCGGTTCCGTGCCGGGCCCGCGCCTCCAGGAACCGTCCGGCCAGCACGAACAGCGGTACGCCGACGGCCGCTTCGAGATAGATGTGCGCGACGCCGTCCGAGGCGGTCGGCACGAGGCTGAACGGCATCCGCATGCCGGGGTCGCCGGCGCCGCCGAGGAACAGCGCGTACGCCGACCAGAGGAAGGAGGCGACCACGCCGAGCGACACCAGTGTGTCCATGGTCGCGGCGGAGTGCCGCAGTCCTCGCACGGCGCGCTCGTGGAAGGGCCGGGCCCCCCACACGGCGACCGGTGCGGCGAGCACGAAGCACAGCCACTGCCAGTTGCGGAACTGCAGGACGGGCACCATCGACAAGGCGAGCACGGGGAGCGCGAGCAGGGCGGTGACGACCAGCCGGTGCCGCTCCTGCCGGGTGTCCTCGGACGCGTCGCCGCCGTCCGTGGGCTGCCTGTTCCTGGGCGGCTCGGGCAGGGCGGCCGTGTAGCCGGCCTTCTCGACGGTCGCGACGAGTTCGTCCGGGCCGATGTCCGCCGGGTGGCTCACCCGAGCCCGCCCGGTGGCCAGGTTGACGGTCGCCGTCACGCCGTCCAGCTTGCCGAGCTTCTTCTCGACCCGGGTCACGCAGGCCGCGCAGGTCATGCCGCCGACGGTCAGATCGGTGGTGACCTGGGCGGTCACCGGTTCCGTACTCATCAGTGGCCGCCCCCGTGCGGGTCGGCCATGCCGCCCATGTCGTCGGCGTCTTCCGCTCCCCCGCTGCCGCCACCGTCGCCGCCCGTCCCGCTTCCCGTGCCGTGCATGCCGGGTGCCACGGGGCCGGAGGCGGCGCCGACGGCGTAGGAGACCGCGAAGATCAGCGCCATGAGCAGGAGGAAGCCGCAGAGGGCGGGCGGGGGACCCGCCCTCCGTAAGGCCGCGCCCACGCCGGACAGGGAGGAATTCCGGGATACGTCCATCAGCCGTGTCTCCAGGTGACGTCGTACGACGTCGCCGGGATCGCGCCGTACCGCTTCAGTAGTCGGAGCGGCCGCCGACCGGGTTCCGGAGCAGCGGTGTGGCGCGCGTCACATGGATGGCCGTCCGGCCCGGGCGGCTCAGCCGCCCAGCGCGGCGTCGACCACGTCCTTGGCCTCCTCCTGGACCCGGCGGAGGTGGTCGGGGCCGAGGAAGGACTCGGCGTAGATCTTGTAGACGTCCTCGGTGCCCGAGGGACGGGCCGCGAACCAGGCGTTGGCGGTGGTCACCTTGATACCTCCGATCGACGCGCCGTTGCCCGGGGCCTCGGTGAGCACGCCGGTGACCGGCTCCCCGGCCAGGGTGTCGGCGGTGACCTGCGCGGGCGAGAGCTTGCCGAGCAGCGCCTTCTCCTCCCGGGTGGCCGGGGCGTCGATGCGCGCGTAGGCGGGCGAGCCGAAGCGGTCCGTCAGGCCGGCGTAGTGCTCGGACGGGGTCTTCCCGGTGACCGCCGTGATCTCGGAGGCCAGCAGCGCCAGGATGATGCCGTCCTTGTCCGTGGTCCAGACGGAGCCGTCGCGGCGCAGGAAGGAGGCGCCGGCCGACTCCTCCCCGCCGAAGCCGAGCGAGCCGTCGACCAGCCCGTCCACGAACCACTTGAAGCCGACGGGCACCTCGACGAGGCGGCGCCCGAGGTCGGCGGCGACCCGGTCGATCATCGAGGACGACACGAGCGTCTTGCCGATCCCCGCGTCGGCCGGCCACTGCCCACGGTGCGCGTAGAGGTAGCCGATGGCGGCGGCCAGGTAGTGGTTGGGGTTCATCAGGCCGGCGTCCGGCGTGACGATGCCGTGCCGGTCGGCGTCGGCGTCGTTGCCGGTGGCGATCTGGAAGCGGTCGCGCTGCTCGATCAGCGAGGCCATCGCGAACGGCGACGAGCAGTCCATGCGGATCTTGCCGTCCCAGTCGAGCGTCATGAAACGCCAGGTCGGGTCGGTGAGCGGGTTGACGACGGTCAGGTCGAGCCGGTGCTGTTCGGCGATCCGGCCCCAGTACGCGACGGACGCCCCGCCCAGCGGGTCGGCGCCGATGCGGACACCGGCGGCGCGGATCGCGTCCAGGTCGAGGACGCTCGGGAGGTCGGCGACATAGGCGCCGAGGAAGTCGTAGCGGCCGGTCGTGGGCGCGGCGAGGGCCCGGGCGTAGGGGACGCGCCGTACGTCCTTCAGGCCGGCGGTGATGATCTCGTTGGCCCGGTCCTGGATCCAGGAGGTGGCGTCGGAGGCGGCGGGGCCACCGCTCGGCGGGTTGTACTTGAAGCCGCCGTCGGCGGGCGGGTTGTGCGACGGGGTGACGACGACGCCGTCGGCGAGGGCGGTGGTGCGGCCGCGGTTGTGGGTGAGGATCGCGTGGGAGACGGCGGGTGTCGGCGTGTAGCCGTCGGCGCTGTCGACGAGCACCGTCACTTCGTTGGCCGCGAACACCTCCAGGGCGGTGACCCGGGCGGGCTCGGACAGGGCGTGGCTGTCGGCGCCGAGAAAGAGGGGGCCGTCGGTGCCCTGGGCGGTCCGGTACTCGCAGATGGCCTGGCTGGTCGCGGCGATGTGGTCCTCGTTGAACGCCGTGTTCAGCGACGATCCCCGGTGCCCCGAGGTGCCGAACGCCACGCGCTGCCCCGGATCGGCCGGGTCGGGGTGCAGCGCGTAGTACGCCGTGACCAGCCGGGCGACGTCGACGAGGTCCTCGGGGCCGGCCTTCGTGCCCGCTCGCTCGTGCTGCATGTGCCCGCTCCTCCGACTCGGTCGATCAAGGCTTACGCCTTCCATCTTCCCTTGTGGGGGCGGCTGTCCGCGAGTACGGGGCGGTTTGCGCCCGGAGCGCTCAGCGCCGGCGGCCGCGCACCGACCAGCCGCTGCCTATGCCCGCGACGTGGAGGGCGAGCACGGTCAGGCCCAGGAGCATGAGGTTGGTCGAGGTGAAGGTGTCGTTGGTGGAGATCTCCGCCGCGTTGATCAGAAAGGCGATGAAGAACAGCACTGCCGAGATGATGGCGAGCAAGGGGTCCGTCCCTTCGGGGTGTCGGCCGGTTCGGATCGGCCGGTTCGGTGGTGTCGCTCGTGCGGTGTCGTTGCTCTTTCCAGGTCGTTGCTCAGCGGATGCCCCCGACCGGGCCGTGAACACCACGCATTCGGCCCCGGGGACGGAGTGCCGGGGCGGGCGGAGTTCGGAGCCTTCGGCCGTCGGACGGTACGGGGCGCGCCGCTCCGACGCCACGTCGTGCGGCGGTGCGCGTCAGCCGAGGTCGGGCAGCGGACGCCGGGCGACCTCGCGGGCGTCCTGCGGCGGGAGACCCAGCATGCGCAGCAGCATCTCGGCCAGGTTCGAGGCCGCCTCGTCGCCGTCGAGGTCCGGGCGGGCGAACCGCAGCTCCAGCAGTGCCAGCAGGGAGCCGCCCAGGGCGGTCAGGGCGACGGTCGGGTCGCCGACGGTGAACCGGCCGGAGGCGATGCCGACCTCGAGGTCACGCACGGCACGCGGGGCCAGTCCGGTGTCGGAGTGGATGTGGCCGAGTCCGCGATGGCGCAGGACCTGCATCAGCTCGGGCCGGGTGTCGGCCAGATGCGCGCTGAGGCGGAAGCCCGCCGCGACGAGCTCCGCCGGGTCGTCGATGCCCTGCAGATGCTCGTCGAAGGCCTGCCCCAGTTCTTCGAGGGCGTCCTTGACCGCCGCGTCGAACAGATCCGTCTTCGATTCGAAGTGGTTGTAGAACGAACCGAAGCCGACATCGGCGCGCTCCGCGATGGCCTGGATGCTCGCGCTGGTGTCCCCGGTCTCGGCGAGGATCTGCCGGGCCGCGCGGACGAGGGCCTGACGGGTCTCGGCACGACGCCGTTCGAAACGGTTGAGGGGCGGGGCTGACGTCGACATGGGCGTGAGTCTACCCACCGCGTGTGCCAGGTCACAGTTCTGATGAATCACTCAGCTCACATCTGAGGAAGTCATCACTCACCGTCGGGCGACCCTTGACGATCGAAGTGTCAAAGCTGATGATTTCCTCATTACGGCACTGTTGCTTGGAGGACACCATGTCCGCAGCCCACGTCGACGCGGTCGACGGCACCGACGTCAGGACGGCCCACCAGGACCTCCACAGCGACCGGGGCGCCCTGCGCGGCGAACATCCCGGGCGCTCCCGGAACCCCGTCGTCAAGGTCGCCGACCTGGCCTGGCTGGAGTTCGAGAAGCCCGACCTGGACCGGGCCGAGGTCTTCGCCCGCGACTTCGGATTCGGCGTCGCCGCCCGCACCGAGCGCGAGCTGTGGCTGCGCGGCACCTTCGCGGGCACGCCGTGCATGGTGATCCGCAAGGGACGCACCAGCCGCTTCATCGGCCCGGCGTTCCGCGCCGCCGAGCGGGCCGACCTGGACCGGCTGGCCCGCGCCACCGGCTCGGCCGTACGGGACCTACGGGCCGTGCGTGACGCTCGTGACGCTCGTGACGCGGACGTGCCCGGGGGCGGCAAGGTCGTCGACCTGCTCGATCCCTCGGGCTTCCCGGTCCGGGTCGTGCACTGCGGCGAGCAGCTGCCGGCGCTGCCCGAACAGCGGCCGCTGCTCCTCAACTCCGGCACGGACCACCGTCGCAGGAACCTCGCGCAGCGACCGCCGCGTGAACCGTCCCGTATCCAGCGCCTCGGCCATCTGGTGCTGGAGACACGGGTGTTCGCCCGCGCCCTGGACTGGTACCTGGACACCCTCGGGATGATCGTGTCCGACTTCCTGTTCCTGGACGGGCAGCGCGACCGCGGTCCGACGATGGCCTTCGTCCGCTGCGACCAGGGCAGTCTCGCCGTCGACCACCACACCCTCGCGATGCACCTCGGGCCGGGCAACGGCTATGTCCACTCCGCATACCAGGTGACCGACCTCGACTCCATCGCCGCGGGCGGAGAGTACCTCGACGAGCGTGGCTACAAGCGCAGTTGGGGCATCGGCCGGCACATCCAGGGCAGCCAGCTCTTCGACTACTGGCGCGACCCCGACCGCTTCATGCTGGAGCACTTCGCCGACGGCGACCTCTTCTCCCGCGACCTCGATCCCGGCTGGGCGCCCATGTCCACGAGCGGCCTCGCCCAGTGGGGACCGCCGGCCACCCGGGACTTCCTCGGCGCGAGTCCCTCCCCAGCCCGGGTCCGCGATGTGTTCCGGGCCCTGCGCGGCGACAACGAGATGGACCCCGCGCGCCTCCTGGGCCTGCTCAAGGCCGCGAACTCCTGACCCCTGCGCCCCTTCCTCTCCTCGCCCTCTCACAAAGGCAACGACATGAGCACCAACGTCCTGCGCACCGCCGACGGCTGGTGGGTGGTGCGCGACACGCGCGCCGTCCGTATCGACACCGAAGCGGTCACCACCGCCGGACTGCTGGCCGACCGGGCCGCCGTCCGGGAGGCCGCCGTCTCGGGCGGGACGGGCACGCCCGTGGCCGACCTGGTCGCGCTGTCGCCGGTCACCACCCCCTGCCGGGTGGTCGCCCAGATGGTCAACTACCGCAGCCACGCCCGTGATTCGGGTTTCACCGGCGACATCCCGCCCGCCTTCTTCCGCAAGGCGTCCGGCTCGGTGAGCGGCCCGCACGACGACATCGTCCGCCCGTCCCATGTGCGGTTCCTGGACTACGAGATCGAACTCGGCCTGGTCATGGGGGCGCCGCTGCCGGTCGGTACGGTCGTCGCGGAAGGGGACCTGCCCGCCTATGTCGCCGGACTCGTGATCACGAACGACGTCAGCGCGCGTGACGTCCAGCTGACGAAGACACAGTTCTACGAGAGCAAGTCGTACCCGACCTTCACCCCGGCCGGCCCGTACCTCTCCCTCCTGGAGCCGGAGGACTTCGCGCACCTTCTCGACCTGCGGCTGAAGCTGTCCGTCAACGGCGAGCGGCGCCAGGACCGCACCCTGGCCGACATGATCGTCCGCCCCGCGCAGGCACTGACCCTGCTGGCGCGCTTCCAGGCGCTCGACCCCGGTGACCTGCTGCTCACCGGCACGCCCGGCGGCACCGCCCTCAAGGCGCCGCCCAAGGCGGTCGAGAAGATCGGCGCGCTGCTGCCGCCGGCGGTGAAGTGGAAGGCCTTCTTCAGGAGCCAGGCACGCAACCCGCGCTACCTCGGCCGGGGCGACCTGATCACCGCGACGATCGCCACGCCGGACGGCCGCATCGACCTCGGTGAGCAGCGCACCGCCGTCACCGACCCGAGCACCGCAGTCACGGACGCGAGCACCGCCGTCACCGACACGAGCACCGCAGTCACCGACGCGAAATGACCGACGCGACCTGAGACCCGAAGTGAGCCGCACATGACCGTAGACCAGGCCGCCGCACCACGGGACACCGCGCCCCGGCCGGGACACGTACCCGTGGTGATCGTCGGAGCGGGGCCCGTGGGCGTGACCGCCGCCCTGCTGCTGGCCCGGCGTGGCGTGCGGACCGTCGTCCTCGAACGCCACCACGACGTCTATCCCCTGCCCCGCGCCGTCGCCACCGACGACGAGGTGCGCCGCGTCCTCCAGGCCGCGGGCGTCCAGGAGGAGTTCGCCGCGATCGCCCGCCCCGCGCGCGGGCTGCGGCTGCTGGACGCCCGGCACCGGGTGATGGCCGAGTTCCCGCGCGCCGCACTGGGCGTCCACGGCTTCCCGCAGACCAGCATGTTCGACCAGCCGGAACTGGAACGGCTGCTGCGCGACGCCCTCGCCCGCGCGCCGGAGTGCGAACTGCGCGGCGGAGTGGAGGTCGTCGGCGTCGACCAGGACGGCGACAAACCGGACGGCGAAGGGCCGGACGGCGAAGGGGCGAACGGGCAGGGGGCGAACGGGCAGGGGGCGGGCGGCGAGGGGCCGGTCCGCGTCGCCTACCGCGACGAAACGGGCGAACACCTCCTGTGGGCGGACGCCGTCCTCGGCTGCGACGGCGCGGGCAGCCTCGTCCGCGACACCGTCGGCGCCGTCTGGGAGGACCTGCGCTTCGAGGAACGCTGGACGGTCGTCGACGTGCGCACCAGCCTGCCGGTCCGCTGCTGGGAAGGCGTCGAGCAGATCTGTGACCCCCGGCGGCCGGCGACGTTCATGCGCATCGGCGAGGACCGCTACCGCTGGGAGTTCCGGCTGCGGGACGACTCCGAACTCGGTGACGAGCGGCTGCGGGACCTAGTCGCCCCGTGGGTGGACCTCGCGCCCGGAGCCGACTTCACCGTGCTGCGCCAGGCGCGGTACACCTTCCGGGCGCGCATCGCCGACCGCTGGCACCGAGGCCGGGTCTTCCTCCTCGGTGACGCCGCGCACCTCACCCCGCCTTTCATCGGACAGGGGCTCTGCGCGGGCCTGCGCGACGCCCACAACCTGACCTGGAAGCTGGCCCGTGTCCTCCGACAGGGCGCGGACGAACGGCTGTTGGAGACGTATGAGAGTGAACGCAAGCCGCACGCCCGCCATATGATCCGGCTCGCGGTCGCGATGGGCTGGGCCATGACCGGCGGCCAGGACGGCGCCGCCGCGGTCCGCCGCGGCGTCCTGAGCGCGGCGGTGCGCATCCCCGGCCTGTCCACGGCGGCCGCGCGCGACCTCAGTCCGGTGCTCGGTGCGGGGCCGCTCGTGCGCCGTCGTGCCCGCCGGCGCGGCCGTGGTCTCGTGGGCGGCCTCTGCCCGCAGCCGTGGGTGGCCGTCGACGGCTGGCGCGTGCGTCTCGACGAGCTGCTCGGCGACTCCTTCGCCCTGCTGACCGCCGTACCGCCGGCGCCCTCGCTGCGGGCGGTCGCGGACGGCCTCGGCGCCCGGACCGTCCCGGTGGCCGGCCTCGGCGACGACGGCCGGCTCGCCGCCTGGCTGCGCGAGGGAAGGGCGGACGCCGTGCTGCTGCGTCCCGACCGCGTCGTCATGGACGTCGTGCCGTCCGGCGCCGGTGCCCTCACCGGTACGGCCGACTGGGCGTCCCTGCTGCACACCACCCGAAGCCCGCTGCCTTCCCCGCATTCGGTCGAGGAAAGCCTGTCGAGGAGCGCCACGCCATGAACACGCCCTGCCCGGAACCCTTCTTCACGCCCGATCCGCAGGCAGCCGCCGCCAGCCGCGTCGTGGACTTCGCCCGCTGGGCCGCCCGGCACCGGGGGGTGGCCGTGGACTCGGACTACGCCTCCCTGCACCTCTGGTCGGTCACCGACCTGGAGGGCTTCTGGAGCGCGGTGTGGGAGTACTTCGACGTCGACGCGGACACCCCGTACGAGCGGGTGCTCGAGGAGGAGCGGATGCCCGGCGCCGTCTGGTTCCCCGGCGCCACCCTCAACTACGCCCACCACGCCCTGCGCAACCTCGGGGACGACGACACGGCGATCGTCGCGCTCGACGAGAGCGGCGCCGGGTACGAGGTGACCGGCGAGCAGCTGCGCGCCCAGGTCGCCTCCGTCGCCGCCACCCTGCGCGACCTGGGCGTCGGCAAGGGCGACCGGGTCGTCGGCTATCTGCCCAACACCCCGCACGCGATCATCGCGTTCCTCGCGGCCGCCGGCCTGGGCGCGGTGTGGTCGGTGTGCGGACAGGACTACGCGCCGAGGGCCGCGGCCGACCGGTTCGCCCAGCTCGAACCCACCGTCCTGATCGCGGCGGACGGCTACCTCTTCAACGGTGCCACCCACGACCGTCGTGACGCCGTCCTCGAACTGGCCTCCGCGCTGCCGACGTTGAAAGCCACCCTGCTGGTCGGCCATGTCGGCCTGCCCTGGTCCTCGCACACCTACCCGTCGTTGGTCGTCCCGTGGGAGGACGCCGCCACCCGCACGGAACAACTCAGCTGTACCGCCGTGCCGTTCGACCATCCCCTGTGGGTCGTCTTCTCCTCCGGCACCACCGGCCCGCCCAAGGGCATCGTCCACGGTCACGGCGGAGTCCTGCTCGAACATCTCAAGACCCTCGGCCTGCATTCCGACCTCGGCCCCGGCGACCGCCTCATGTGGTACACCACCACCCACTGGATGATGTGGAACCTCATCGCCTCCACCCTGCTGACCGGCGCCACCACGTGCACGTACGACGGCAGCCCCGCCCCGTTCACCCGCCCCGACGTGCTGTGGGAGCTGGCGGCCCGCCATCGCGTCACCGTCTTCGGCACCAGTCCCCAGTACCTGCTGGGCATGGCCAAGTTCGGCATCGACCCGTCCGTGCACGACCTGTCGTCGATCCGCGTCGTCGGCTGCACCGGCTCCGCCCTGCCGGCCTCCGCCTACCGTTGGGTCCGCGACCACGTCGGCGGTCATGTCCTGCTCGCCTCCATCAGCGGCGGCACCGACATCGTCTCCGGATTCGCCGGCAGCGCGCCCAACACACCGGTCTGGGCCGGTGAACTCTCCGCGCCGCACCTGGGCGTGGCACTCGTCGCGTACGACCCCGAGGGCGTGCCGGTGGTGGACCGGGTCGGCGAACTGGTCGTCACCCGGCCGCTCCCGTCGATGCCGCTGTACTTCTGGAACGACCCCGACGGCACCCGCTATCGGGACGCCTACTTCTCCTCCTACCCCGGTGTGTGGCGACACGGCGACTGGATCACGCTCACCTCCCACGGCTCGGTGATCGTCCACGGCCGCTCCGACTCCACCCTGAACCGCAACGGCGTCCGGCTGGGCAGCGCCGACATCCATGACGTCGTCGAACGGCTGCCCGAGATCATCGAAGCCCTCGTCATCGGCGCCGAGGAACCCGACGGCGGCTACTGGATGCCGCTGTTCGTCGTCCTCTCGGCCGGTACGGAACTGGACGACGTCCTCCGCGACCGCATCCGTGACGCGATCCGCACCGGCGTCTCACCCCGCCATGTCCCCGACGAGATCCTGGAGGTCCCGGCCATCCCGCACACCCGCACGGGCAAGAAGCTGGAAGTCCCGGTGAAACGTCTCCTCCAGGGCGCCCCCGCCGAGCAGGTCGTCAACCCCGCCGCGGTGGACGCCCCCGAACTCATCGCCCACTTCGTCCGGCTCGGCGCCGACCGCCGGGGCCGCAGAAGCGCCGACCAGGTGTGACGCCCGGACGCTGCGGTGGCTCCTGGGCGCGGCGCCGGTCACCTTCGGCGGGCCGGCGCCTTTCGGGCCGGCAGTTCGAGTCCCAGGTTCTCCCGCAGCGTCGTACCGGTGTAGTCGGGGGCGACGATCTTCCGCTTGCGCAGTTCGTGCAGCAGGCCGTTGACGACGAAGTCGTGCTGCCGTGGGTCGGCGAGACCGCTCAGGGAGATCACGTCCAGCACGCCCGCCCGGAAGCGTTCCTCCACCGCGTCGGCGAGTTGTTCGGGGGTCCCGGCGGCGGCCCAGTGACCCGTGTCCTGCGCCGCGACGACGAGCTCGCGCAGCGTGTATCCCTGGCGGACGTACCCGGCGAAGATGTCGACCCGGCCGCGGCGCCGGTTCACCGAGGCGATCTCCGGCAGCACGCTCTGCGGCAGTGGTGCGTCGAGGGGCAGGCCGGACAGGTCGACGCCGCCGCCGAGCATGTCGGCGACCTGGTCGCGACCGCGTTCGAAGTCGATCGCCTCGCGCCGCTCGCGCACGAGCCGCCGCGCCTCTTCCTCGGTCGCGCCGAAGGTGGCGTGGAACGAACTGAAGATCAGCGGCAGCCCTTCGGCGCGGCCGAACCGCTCGGCCTGGCCCCGGATCTTCCGAGTGAAGTCCAGCGCGTGGTCGAGCGTCGGCAGCGAGGTGAAGACGATCTCCGCGAAACGAGCGCCCAGCGTCGTGCCCGCCGCGGACTGGCCGGCCTGGATCTGCACCGGCCGCCGCTGCGGCAGCGGCGGGATGTTGAGCGGGCCGGCCACGTCGAAGAACCGGCCGGAGTGGTGGATCGGGTGCACCCGGTCGCGATGGAGCACCGCTTTCCCGTCCGCACCGACGGTCAGGGCGTCGGGCTGCCAGCTGTCCCACAGCGCGTTGACCACCTCCAGCGTCTCCGCGGCGCGTGCGTAACGCTCCTCGGGGCTGGGGAGTTCACCCGGCCCGAAGTTCTCCTCACCGACCGAGGAGGTCACCAGGTTCCAGGCCGCCCTCCCCTCGCTCACATGGTCGAGCGTTCCGAACAACCGGGCCAGGTTGAAAGGGTGGTTGAACGTCGTCGAGACCGTCGCGATCAGACCGATCCGCGACGTCACCTGGCTCAGCGCGGAGACGAAGACCAGGGGCTCCTGCGATCCGATCGAACCCTGCGCGTCGAAGCGCAGCAGATCGGCGGTGAACAGGGCGTCGATCCGCGCCGCCTCGGCGAGCTTCGCCACCCGCACGGCCGTGTCCAGCGTGGACCGGGTCGGATCGACCGCCAGGTCGTACGTCTCCGACGTACCGCCGGCTCCGGTCACGGTTTTCAGCGTCCTGGGCTGCTGCACACTCACGACTCGTCCATTTCTCACCGACGTCGGTGTCATCTCGGGGGGCGGAGTTCCACGGGTACGGGCTCGCACCCGGACATGGCTCTGCGGGAAGGGCGGGCACCCGGCTGTGGGAGGGGTGGCCCCGCCATGGTGTTCCGGCGGCGGGTGAGGACCCCCGCGCCCGCGCGGCCGTCATCGGTCGGGCAGGGCGGACCGGCGCGGGCCCGTCAGAAGAAGGCCGGAGGTCAGGTCAGCGACAGAGCGCGGTGTGGGTCCGGCACAGGTCGACGTGCCGACGCTTCGTCCAGCAGGGAGCCAGGGCCGGGCTGCGGACCGGACGGACGGGCGCTGTCGCCACCGTGGCCCCCTCGGTCCTGACGTCTGTGCACCGGACGGTGCCCTGCTGCGCGGTGCGTGCGCGGATTCCGCGGGGCACGCCCATGATCTCCCGTGGTCGTACGCCGCTGCAAGGCCGTCTGCTCGTCGGGCCCTCGTCGACCGGGGACCCGGAACTACGGCCGGGCGCAGATGCGTTCGCGTCCGACGGTCGAGACAGTCCTTGTCCTGTACCTGCTGAAGCTGCACACTGGCCGCCATGGGTGATCATGCGTATCTGAGCCGTCGACTCCACGTCGACCTGGCCTACGCATGCTCCGCGCTCTGTCCCCGCGCGGCCGCCTGACAGCTGCGCCGCCCGCCCGCCTGCCGCCCGCTCGCTGCGCGCGGCTCCCGGGCGGCGAACAGCCTTCGCCCGCACCTGGGGCCCGTCCACCACTGCGCCCAGATCTGCGTGCCTACTCCCGTCCTGCGCCGACGGGCGCCCATCAAGGCAACGCACATACCGCCACCGCATCCCGATAGGACCTGTCCGCATGCCCTCGCCTCGGCTTTGCCGTGCCGGTGTTCTCGCCGCAGTCGGCACGCTCCTGTTCGCCGCCTCGCTGTCCCCCGCCCGCGCCGCCACGAGCGCGTTCGGACCTCTTCCGCCGCACAATCCCTACGCCGGGCCGGACGGAACCGCGACCATGCACGGCGACACCGGTTCGTCCGACGCGACGCCTCTGCCCGGACCGGGCACGGGTCCGCCGGCCTCGAAGCGGATCGCACTCCAATCGGCGTGCCCGACGATCCTGGTGGGCTCCGACGGCTACCCGCTGGCCCTGTGCACACCGATCTTCACCCGCGTCCCCACCGTGCATCTGCTGGACCCGGCGACCGGCACATCGCTGGCGCAACTCGCCCTCACCAAAGGCTCACTCCTCGGCGGCGTCTACGCGTACCTCGACGACAAGGACCGACTCGTCGCCGTCGACGGAGACAACACCCTGTTGCGTGTCGCCCACCGCGAAAAGGCCGACGGGGAGTGGGAGTTGTACGTCGACCGCGCCCTGTCCCTGAGTGCGGCGGTACCGGAGGGTGATGCGGTGACGGGCCTGGCGCCCGACTGGAAGGGGCGGGTGTGGTTCGCGACCGGGGGAGGTGTGGTCGGCACCGCCGACGAGGCCACGGGCGCCGTGCGCACGCTCGCCCTGCCGCCGGGCGAGCGGGTCGAGAACTCCGTCTCCACCGCTCCCGCCGGAACCGCCGTCGCCACCACCCACGCCACCTACCTCCTCACGGCCGGCGCGGACGGCACGCCGGCCGTCTCCTGGCGCCGGGCCTACGACCGCGGCACCGCCCGAAAGCCCGGCCAGCTGAGCCACGGCACCGGATCGACGCCGACGTTCTTCGGCCCGGGCGACGGTGCGGACTACGTCACCATCGTCGACAACGCCTCCCCCACCGTGAACCTCCTCGTCTACCGCGCCGACACCGGGGCCCAGGTCTGCTCCGTTCCCGTCCTGCGCTCCGGAGGCAGCGGGAGCGAGAACTCGCCCATAGGGGCGGGACGTTCGGTGTTCGTGGCGAGCACGTACGGCTATCCCTATCCGGCCCTGCCCGAGAACGCCGGGGAGAGCGACCCGGCCTCGGCGGCCTTCGCGGGCGGGCTGACCAGGGTCGACGTACGCGCCGACGGCAGCGGGTGCGACCTTGGGTGGGACACCGTCGTGAGGTCGTCCGCGGTGCCCCGGCTGTCCACCGCCGACGGCCTGATCCACACGATCGTGCGAGGGTCGGTGCTGCCGGGCAGCGACGCCACCTCGCTCCTCGACCCGTACTACTACGCCCAGATCGACCCCGACACCGGAGCGGTCGCCCGCACCAGGTATCTGGGCCTGTCGTCGTTGTACGACACCCTCCAGATGGTCGGCACGATCGCCCCCGGAGGCGTTGTCTACCAGGGCACGATCACCGGCGTCGTGCGCATCGAGGCCGGGTGACGCGGAGTACCGGGTGGAGCCGAGGAGGGCGGCGACAGACTGGTTTATTGCTCATCAGTGTGCAAGTATCGAGGCGTCCTCCCCGGCCGACCGGAGGTCCGACATGACCGACCCGGACATCGCGGGCGGTGGACGCCGCCGGACACGGCTCACCCGGGCCCGCATCCTCGAAGCGGCGAGGCGTGAACTCGGCCGCGATCCCGACAGCAGCCTCGAGGACATCGCCGAGGCCGCCGGCGTGGTGCGCCGCACCGTCTACGACCACTTCGGCGGCCGGTCGGCCCTGGTGGAGGGGCTCGCCTCGGACGCCACGGAGGCCCTCGGACGCGCGCTGAAGGCCATGCCGGTCCCCGGCCCCGACGCCGTCACCGAGATGGCACGCCTCGTCCTTGCCCTGTGGCCCGTCGGTGACCGCTGTCGCACGCTGCTGCGACTGGCGCCCCAGGACCTGGGGACGGAACGCGTGAACGAGATCCTCGGCCCGGCCCGCGAGAGGGTGACGGCGATCATCGAGCGCGGGCAGCGACAGGGCGTCTTCCACACCGGCGTCCCGCCAGACCCGCTCGGCCGGGCCCTCGAAGGGCTGACACTGGCGCTCCTGGAATGCGTGAACGCCGGGACCTGGAGCGACGACGGCACCCGAACCGCCACGGCCGCCCTGATCGCGGTCGGGGCGGACGGCGACCTGGCAGCCGCACGGGTCCGCTGGCTCGCCCGCCCCGAGCGGCTCAGCGCGTAGGGCGTGGCTGACCGTCGCCCCCGGCAGGAATGGTCGGACGGGTCCTAGCGCCCCCGCCGACCGCGCACTAGCAGACAGAGGAAGTACGGCGTGCCGATCACCGCGGTCATCAGGCCGGCGCCCAGCTGGGCGGGGGCGATGACCGTACGGCCCAGCAGGTCGGCCGTGCAGACGAGCGTGGCGCCGAGGAGGACCGCGACCGGCACCACCCGGACGTGCCGCCGGCCCACGAGGGCACGCGCCGCGTGCGGTGCCACCAGGCCCACGAAGCCGATGGTGCCGGCCGAGGCGACGGCCGTCGCGCTGAGCAGGACGCTCACCACCAGGAACCCGAGCCTGGCCCGGGACAGTCGCAGGCCGAGCAGCCGGGGCGTGTCCGCGTCCAGCGAGACGAGGTCCAGCTCGCCGCGCCGGACGACCGCGAAGACGAGGCCCACCGTCAGCACGAGCGCGACGGGCAGCACGTCCGGCATGGTCCGGCCGTACGTCGAACCGGACAGCCAGGTCAGCGCCTTCGTCGCGTTGAACGGGTCGGTGAGCACGATGAGCAGGCTGATCAGCGCCGTCGTACCGGCGGCCGTGCCGATGCCGACGAGGACCAGCCGGTTGTGCTGGTAGCCGCCCCGGGCGGCGAGCCCGAAGACGACGACGGAGGTCACCGCGGCGCCCGCGAACGCGGCACCCGCCACGCCCCAGGTCCCGGCGACCGGCACGGTGGTGACCAGGAGCACGGCACCCAGCGCGGCTCCGCCGGACACACCCAGGACGCCGGGCTCCGCGAGCGGGTTGCGGGTCACGGCCTGCACCAGCGTGCCGGCCAGGGCGAGCGCCGCGCCCGCGCACAGCGCCGCGAGGACACGGGGCACCCGGGTGTCGAGGACGAAGGACACCGCCCGGCCGGCCCGCCCCTGCGCCCAGTTCGCGACGTCGCCGAGCAGCAGCTTGCTGTCGCCGAGCAGGACTCCTGCGATCGTCACGCCGACGACCACGACGACGAGTACGGCCAGCGTGGTCAGGAACGCCGCCCGGCTGGGGATGCGCAACCGGTCCGGCGCGTCCGCCCCGGCGGTGTCCCGCAGCCGCAGGGCCATCACCACCAGGAAGACGGCACCGACCAGGCTGGTCACGACACCGGTGGGCACGGCGACCGCCGTGTCCGCGGGCACGAGGGCCCGCAGCAGCACATCCGCCCCGAGGACCAGGCCCGCGCCGACCAGGCCGGCCACGGGCAGCGTCGTCCGGGTCCGGACGAAGCCCCGGTACCGGCGGGCGAGCGGTCGCACCAGGGCCGGGGCGCACAGGCCGACGAAACCGATGGGCCCGGCGAGGGTGACGGCCGCCGCGGACAGCAGGGTCGCCAGGACGACCACCGTCACACGGGTGGCACGGACCGGTACGCCCAGCCCGCGCGCCGCGTCGTCGCCCAGGGCCAGCGCGTCGACCCGACGGGCGGTCAGCAGCAGGCCGACGAGCCCGACCAGGACGACCGGCAGCATCTGCAGGACGCCGTCGAAGCCGTTCTGGCTGATGCTGCCCTGGTTCCACTGGTAGAGGCCCTCGGTCTCCTGGGGGAACAGCAGGAGCAGCCCTTCGGTCAGGGAGGTCAGCCCCAGCGCCAGCGCGGTGCCGGCGAGGACCAGTCGTACGGTGCCCGTGCCGAGGCCGGACAGGGCGAGCACGACGGTCGCGGCGAGGAGTCCGCCGACGAAGGCGACCCCGGAGGAGGCGATCATCGGCAGCGAGACGCCGGTGACGCCGACCAGCCCGAGCGCCAGGTACGAACCGGCGTTCACCGCGAGGGTGTCGGGAGCGGCGAGCACGTTGCGGCTGACGGCCTGGAGCACGGCGCCGGCCGCGCCGAGGATGACGCCGACCATGATGCCGGCGGTCATCCGCGGCAGCCGGGAGGCGATCACGACGGAGGCGTCGGCCGGATCGGACCGCCCGGTCAGGGCCTTGAACACCTCGGCCGGTCCGACGGCGGCGGTGCCCTGGGTGATGTCGACGACGGCGAGGGCCGCGACCAGGAGGACGAGCGCGGCCGTCAACGCGGCCGCGCCCGTCCGGGATACGGCGGCCGGTGGACGGAGCGCGGGGGGCGTTGCGGTGACGGCCATGGCCGGCGCTACTTCGTCAGCGCGTCGACGACGGCGTCGATGTACGCCTCCATCGACTCGGGACCGCCGAACATCCAGATGCCGTCGGGCAGTCGGTGCACCTCGCCGGCCTTCACGAACGGCAGGGACGTCCACACGGCGTTCTTCGCCAGCGCGCCGGTGAAGGGCGTGCTGCTCGCGTCGTCGTCGTTGGCTATGTAGGCGAACCGGGTGTCCTTCGGCAGGGCGGTGAGGCCTTCGACGTCGGTGGTGCCGAGGCCGTAGGCCGCGTCTCCCTTGACCGTCCAGGCGTTCTTCAGGCCGACCGCCTCGTTGACGGCCCCGATGAGCGAACCGCTGGTGTAGGGGCGCAGGGAGACCTGGTTGGAGGCGACGTAGCCGTCGGCGAAGGCGTACCGCGCACCGGCGAGACCGGCGGCGGCGAGGGCCTTCTTGCCCTCGGCGACCTTGGCCTCGAAGGCCGCACGGGCCGACTCGGCCTCGGCAGCGGTGCCGGTGGCCTTGGCGATGAGGTCGAGGTTCTCCAGCATCTGGCCGATCTGGTCGGTGGAGTCGGCGGACGTCACCTCCAGCACCGGGGCGACCTTGCGCAGTTGCTTCACCGCGGCGGGGGTCAGATCGGTGGTGGCCACGATGAGGTCGGGCGCGAGCGAGGCGATGGTGTCCATGCTCGGCTCGCCGCGGGTGCCGATGTCCTTAGGCTCGTTCTTCAGCGGGACGGCGGTGTCCCAGGTCTTGTAGCCCTTGACGTCGGCGACGCCGACCGGGTCCACGCCGAGCGTGACGAGGCTCTCGACGACGTTCCACTCGGTGGCGACGACCTTGGTGGCCGGGCCGTCGAGCTTGATCTTCGCGCCGGTGGCGTCCGTGAGGCTGATGGCCCGGGAGGGCTTCTCGGAGCTGTCGGCGGCCGGCTCGGTGGTGCCGCAGGCGGCGAGGGTGAGCGCCGCGGCGGTGGTGGTGGCCGCGGTGAACAGGAGGCGTCTCATGAGGTGGTGCCGAGCCTTTCGGTTCGAGTGTGTCGAGTGTGGTGGCGGCCGATCGGGCGGGTGCGCAGTCGGCCGGTCAGGGGGTCGGTGTCGACGTCGATCCGGATGCCGTAGACAGCGGTCAGGCGTTCCGGGGTGAGGACGTCCTCGGGCAGGCCGTCGGCGACGATCCGGCCCGCTTCGAGCAGCGTGATCCGGTCCGCGACGGCCGCCGCCTGGTCGAGGTCGTGCAGCACGACGCCGACGGCGATCCCGTGGTCGTCCGCCAGGTCGCGGACGAGGTCGAGGAGTTCGACCTGGTAGCGCAGGTCGAGATAGGTCGTCGGCTCGTCCAGCAGCAGCACGCCGGTCTCCTGCGCGAGGCAGCCGGCCAGCCAGACCCGCTGCAGTTGCCCGCCGGACAGGTGGTCGGCGCCCCGCTCGGCGAGGTCCGTGACACCGGTCAGCGCGAGTGCCCGGTCGACCGCGGCCGACGCGTCCGGATCGGGCCGGCCGAAGCGGCCCCGGTACGGGTAGCGGCCGAACTCGACGAGGTCCCGCACCGTCAGCCCGCTGGGGGTGGGGCGACCCTGGGTCAGCAGGGCGACGTGCCGTGCGAACTCACGGGTGGTCAGGGTGAGGCCGTCGGTGTCGGCATCGATCCTGAGCGTGGCGTGGCGGGCCGGCTGGAGCCGGGCGATGGTCCGCAGGAGCGTCGACTTGCCGCTGCCGTTGGGACCGACCAGCACGGTCACCTCGCCGGGCCGGAGCGCGACCGAGGCGCCGTGCACGACGTCGACGCCGTCGTACGACACGGTCACACCCGTGGCCGACAGTTCATGACCGCGTAGCCGCGGGGTGGCGGCTGCTTCTTCACCAGATCTCACGCGACGAAGGTTAGCCTAACCTAAATTCAAGTTGATCAGGCGTGCCCCGCACCCGGCTCAGCCGGTCCGCCACGACGCCGGATTCCATACGCCCGAGCGGCGCAACGACGCCGGGCAGTGCAGGTAGACCTCGTCGATCTCCAGGACCAGGGCGAGCTCGGGCCGCCGGCCGTCGAGCGTCATGGCCTCGAAGAACGGGGCGTCGGTGAGGATGCGGGCCCGGCCGTTGACGCGCAGGACCTCCTTGCCGCCGGGGATCAGGTACAGCAGGCCGGCGTGCGGGTTGGCGAGGATGTTGTGGAAGCTGCCTTACTCAGAGCGGCTTCCGCCCAGGGCATCGGCGAGGAGCGCGCGGAGGGCTTCGACACGGCGAACGCCGGCCGGAAACGCCGGCGCCCCTCTCGGGACGCCGGCTCCGCGGCTAGGCGGCCCGCTCCCGTTCCGTCAGCCAGGTCCGGGTCGGGCGGCACACCAGTCTGCCGTCCACGGCCCTGCACCATGTCTGGTAGCCAGAGGAGTACAGGCGCTCGCCCAGCCAGTCGTAGGCGCCGCCGTCCGGGCCGGCCGACGGGGTCCGGGCCACGAAGTTCGCGGCGTCGTCGACGCTGCCCGTTCCGTCGTAGCGGGCGACCTTGGGATACGGGTACACGGGACGGGTGCGCGTCACGGTGCCGTTCGTGCTCTTGGACGCGACGATCCGGCCGGGCGCGGTGGCGCTCTCCACCCAGGCCATCACCGGGGTGAGGACATCGAAGGTGTTCGGCCCGTCACCGCCCCCGCAATGGGCCACGCCCGGGAACATGTACAGCTTGGCGAACCGGTCGGCCGTCCTCGCCCCCATCGTGTCGCGCAGGGCGTCGTAGTAGGCCAGCGTCCCCTGCGGTGAGATGTGCTGGTCGTTCCAGCCGTGCCAGAGGAGCAGCTTGCCGCCGCTCTTCTCGAAGGCGCCGAGGTCGGGGTCCATGGCCGCCAGATAGCTGGAGGACTGGACGGTCTTCCAGAACGACTCGACGGTGAAGTCGAGGTCCGAGAGCTGGAACTGCGGGTCGGGGGCGTTCGGGTACGCCAGATAGCGGGCGAAGGACGTCACGAAGTTCTCGCTCGCCACCGTCTCGCCCTGCGCCTTCGGCACGAAAAGCGTCCACTCCGGTTCGGAGCCCCACTCGTGGGAGATGGCCGGCTCCAGCCTGCGGCCCTGCGCGTCGGTGGCGCCGTCGTGCAGTCGCTGGACCACCGCGGCCTGCGCCGCCGTCAGGCACGTCGACGGGTCCTGACCGGACACGCACACCAGCGTCCTCGGGTCGAAGTCGCAGCGCCGCGGGTCGTCGAGCAGCCCGTCCGTCAGTCCGTCCAGCGCGTCGCAGGCCGCCAGCACGGCCCGGTGGATCAGGGGCAGCCTGTCGGCGAGGAGGATGTAGTCGCCGTTCGCGTCCCTGTTCGTCAGCACGTTCCAGGCGTGGTGGAAGGTGTTCTGGACGACCATGTTGTTCGCGGGCGCGCCGGCGGCGATGCCGTCGAAGTCGTCCGGGTAGCGCTGCGCCTCCATGAGCGCCTCACGGCCGCCGTCGGAGCAGCCGGTGAAGTACGAGTAGGCGGGGCGCTTGCCGTAGAAGCTCGCGATGACCGCCTTGGCCACCTGGGACGTGACGTGCACACCCCGGTAGGCGAAGTCGATCTGCGCCTGCGGGTCGTCCAGCGCCCATGAGCCGTCGTTTTGGCCCTGGTGGCCCATGTCGGTCGTGGCACTCGCGACCGTGCCGTCCTGGACGACCGGACAGGTCGTCGCCTGGCCGTAGTTGATGGCGGCGTTTCCGCACAGACCACCGCAGCCGGTCTGGACGTAGCGCTGCGTCCAGCCGTTGACCGGCAGGCGCATGACAATGGTGTTCGCGGGGGCGATGGTCCCCCGCACTTCGCAGTAGGGGGCCGCGCCGGTCGTCACGACGGTCGCCGATGAGATCGTGACCGGCGCGTCGGTGACCCCGTCCAGGTCGAGGCCGGTCACACCGGCGCAGTCCATCACGGGCGGCACCGCGGGCAGATCCGCCAGGCCGTCGGCCGTGACGGCGCGGTGCGGCGCCTGCGCGCCGCTCGCGCTCGTGACCGGCACCAGGACAGCGGCGAGCATGGCCACCACCGCCACCCGGGCGGCGACTGTGGCCGGTCTCCTTCGACCGCGGACGAAGGACCAACGCATGGGGTTCCCCTCTCGGTGCGGGCGCGCCACGGGCGACGGCGCCACCGAGCGGTCAGCGTGGCCCACACCGGAGGGATCGTCAACAATTTCGACAACAATTACTCGGCAAGGCCGTTCCGGCCGGGCGAGCAGGACGCACGAGGTCACGATGTGCTCGAAATATGGCAAGAGGGGATAATTGAGTGAGCACGGTGGCGCTCGACCGGCGTCCTCCACCGATCAGGAACAGGCAGGTCGGACCATGTCGAAGAAACCACGTTCGTCCGAGCCACCGCACGGCGAGGGGCCGAGCCGGCACGAGGGCACCGGGCAGCACGGCTGGTCCCCCGATGTGGACGAGACACGTCAGCAGGACAACCCCAGCGCCCACCGCTCCTTCCACCCCGCAGAGCACGCCGACGCGAAGGGCCGCGGCCGGACCAGGTCCGCGCAGGAGACGAAGTCCGTTCCGGGGGACACGGTCAAGAGTCACGGCGGACGCGGCGAGGAGTACGCCGACGCGGACGAGAAGGGCCGGCGGGACACCGGCCCCAAGGGCCGCTCCCAGCGCCCCAGCGGCACCAGGGACGCGTCCGCCACCACCGGCGTGGACCCACAGGACCCGCCCTCAGGACGCCCATCGCGCTGACGGCCCGCTCGGGGCGTGGACGGCCGGCACCTCCACGCCCCCGCGACCGCGTCGCGGATCCCTGCGGCACGCGATACCGCGCGGGACCGCACGGGATCCCCGTCAGCAGATACGCGGCAACTGCTCCCCGATCGGCAGATCGACCACCCGTGTCCCGCCCAGCCCGGTCCTGGCCACGACCATCCCCGGATGGTCCTCGACGGCCTCACCGATGACCACGGACTCCGCGCCCAGCGGATGGGCCCGCATCGCCTCGAGGACGGCGTCTGCGTGCTCGCGCGGGACGAAGGCCACGAGCTTGCCCTCGTTGGCGATGTACATGGGGTCCAGGCCCAGGATGGCGCAGGCGTTGGCCACGGCCGACGGGACCGGGACGGCTCGTTCCCGGATGACCACCCCCGCGCCGGAGGCCGCCGCGATCTCGTTGAGCGCGGCCGCCAGGCCGCCTCGGGTGGGATCGCGCAGCACGTGCAGATCCGGGGTGACGGCCAGCATGGCGTCGACCAGACCGCCGAGCGCCGCACAGTCGCTCTTGATCTCGACCCCGAACTCCAGACCCTCACGCACGCTCATGACCGCCACCCCGTGGACACCGATGGCACCACTGACGATCACCACATCACCGGGCACGACCCGCTGCGGCCGCAGGTCCACGCCCGCGGGGACGAGACCGATGCCCGCCGTGTTGAGGTAGATCCCGTCACCGTGTCCGGCCTCCACCACCTTGGTGTCCCCGGTGGCCACCTCCACCCCGGCGGTGCGCGCGGCCGCGCCCAGCGCCTCGGACACCCGCCGGACCACGTCGAGCTCTACGCCCTCCTCCAGGATGAATCCGCAGGAGAGGTAGGCGGCACGGGCACCGCTCATGGCGAGGTCGTTGACGGTGCCGTTGACCGCGAGGTCGCCGATGCTGCCGCCGGGGAAGAACAGCGGCCGCACCACGTAGGAGTCGGTGGAGAACGCCAGCCTGGCCCCGCCCACGGTCAGGACGGCGGAGTCGCCCAGCTGGGCGAGCACCTCGCCCCCGAAGGCGGGCGCGAAGATCTGCTGGACCAGTTCGGCGGAGAGCACTCCCCCGCCACCGTGGCCCATGACGACCCGGGGCCGGTCACGCAGCGGCGCCGGACAGGTCCAGCCCTCGACGTCGAGGGCGCGGGTAGGGCCGGGCGCGGGCAGATCGGTGATGTCAGACAACGGGGGTCGCCTCCCGGGCCTTGACGGCGGGCATGTCCAGCCGCCGGTAGAGGTAGTACGCGGCGCAGGCACCCTCGCTGGAGACCATGGTGGCGCCCAGGGGGGTGCGGGGGGTGCACAGGGTGCCGAAGGCCTCGCACTCGTGCGGCTTGAGCAGCCCCTGCAGGACCTCGCCGCTGCGGCACTCGGCCGGCTCCTTCGTCCGGATCCCCTCGACGGCGAAGCGGTGCTCGGCGTCGTGGTCGCGGTACTTCGACGACAGCCGCCAGCCGCTGTCGGGGATCACGCCGATTCCGCGCCAGGCGCGGTCGGTGACCTCGAAGACGTCCTCCAGCATGGCCCGCGCGGCCGGGTTGCCCTCCGGGCGGACGGCACGGGCGTAGGCGTTGTCGACGGTGTGCTCGCCGCGTTCCAGCTGACGGACGGCCCGGCGCACGCCTTCGAGGATGTCCAGCGGCTCGAAGCCCGTCACGACGATCGGGACGCGGAAGCGCTCCGCCAGTTCCGGATACTCCTCCACACCCATCACGCTGCACACGTGCCCGGCCGCGAGGAAGCCCTGCACCCGGCAGCTCGGCGAGGACATGATCGCCTCGATGGCCGGCGGCACCCGGACATGGGACACCAGCATGCTGAAGTTCAGGATGCCCAGCTTCCGGGCCTGGTGGACCGTCATGGCGTTGGGGGGAGCCGTCGTCTCGAAGCCGATGCCGAAGAACACCACCTCGCGGTCCGGGTTCTGCTGGGCGATCCGCAGCGCGTCGAGCGGCGAGTAGACGACTCGCACGTCGCCGCCCTCCCCGCGCACCTGGAACAGGTCCCGTCCGGTGCCCGGCACCCGCAGCATGTCCCCGAAGGAACAGAAGATCACCTGCGGCCGGGAGGCGATCTCCAGCGCCTTGTCGATGACCTCCAGCGGGGTCACGCACACCGGACAACCCGGACCGTGGATCAACTCCAGCTGTTCCGGCAGGAGTTGATCGATGCCGTGCCGGATGATGCTGTGCGTCTGGCCGCCGCAGACCTCCATCAGCGCCCACGGCCTCGTCACCGTCGCGTGAATGTCGTCGAGCAGCCGACGGGCCAGCTCCGGATCCTGGAACTCGTCGATGTACTTCACTGGTTGTGCACCCCTTCCACCGGATCCGCGCCCGCCTCCGCCGCCGCCATCTCCCAGGCGTCGCCGAACTCCTCCTGCAGCATGCCGAGTTCGGCGAAGAGTTCGAGCGTCTGCCGCGCCGACTCCTCGTCCAGCCGCTGAAGGGCGAAGCCGACGTGGACGATGGCGTACTCGCCGACCTGGAGATCGGGCAGATACTCCAGGCACACCTCCTTGACCACACCGCCGAAGTCGACGGTGGCCATCCGGGTGCCGTCCCGGTCCTCGATGTCCAGCACTCTGCCGGGTACCGCCAGGCACATGAGCCTCTCCTCGCTGTGGATCGCGCGTTACTCAGTCGGTGGGAGTCGTCCGGGCGGCCACCATCAGCTGACCCAAAGCCAGACCGCCGTCGCCCGGCGGCACCAGCCGGTGCCGCAGGACCGTGAAGCCGTCCTCGCACAGGGCGGCGGAACAGGCCGAGGAGAGCAGCGTGTTGGCGAACACGCCCCCCGTCAGGGCGACCGTGTCCAGGCCGTGCCGCTCTCGGGCCCGTACGCAGATCCGGTGCACCAGGCCGGTCACCGCCCGGTGGAAGCGGGCCGCGACCAGTGCGGGCCCGACGCCGGCCCGCAGGTCGGAGACGATCGCGGCGAGGACGGGCGCCGGGTCGGCCCGTACCGCGTCGCCCTCCTCGCGCGCATGCCGGGGCGCGCGGAGATCGAAGGCGTAGGCCTCCCGGTCACCCGTGGGCGCGGCGAGCGCCGCCCCCTCCAGCTCCACGGCGGCCTGTGCCTCGTATCCCGCGCGGTGGCACACCCCGGTCAGAGAGGACACGGCGTCGAAGAGCCGCCCCATGCTGGAGGTGGGGACACAGTGCAGGCCGAGCTCCAACTGCCTTTCCAGCAGGCGCAGTTCATCGGGCGGACAGGCGGCCGTGCAGGCGAGGTCGTCCGTCAGGTCGATGCCGGCCGCCCACAGATGGGCCAGCGCCATGCGGTACGGCCTGCGTACCGTGGCGTCGCCACCGGGCAGCGGGACGTACGCGAGGTGCCCGAACCGGCTGAAGCCGTCGTAGTCCGCGAGCAGGAACTCGCCGCCCCAGACGGCACCGTCGTCGCCGTGGCCCGTGCCGTCGAAGGCGACGCCGATCACCGGCCGGGTGCCGTCCAGCCCGTGCTCGGCCATCGCGGCGGCGATGTGCGCGTGATGGTGCTGGACGCGTACGACGGGCCGCGCCGCCGCATGGCGGTCGGCCCACCGGGCGGAGCGGTAGCCGGGATGCCGGTCGGCCACCAGGGTGCCGGGCCGAACGCCGGTGATGGACTCCAGTTGCGCCACCGCTCCCTCGAAGGCCCGCTGGGTGGCGAGGTCGTCCATGTCGCCGATGTGCGCGGACAGCCAGGCGCGCCGGCCCGCGCCCAGGCAGAAGGCGTTCTTCAGGTCGCCGCCGACGGCGAGCGCGGGACGGACGGGCAGCGGGAGGGCGACCGGCAGCGGGGCGTAGCCGCGGGAGCGGCGGAGGACCAGCGGCTCGCCGTCGCAGACCCGGACCACGGAGTCGTCGCAGGGGACGTGGATCGGCCGGTCGTGCGTGAGCCAGGCGTCGGCCAGCGGCGCGAGCCGCTCCAGCGCCTCGGTGTCGTCGGTGACGATCGGCTCACCGGACACGTTGCCGCTGGTCATGACCAGCAGCCGGGGGCCTTCCGGGTCGCCGGGCAGGCCGAGCAGGAGATGGTGCAGGGGGGTGTACGGCAGCATCACGCCGAGGTCGGGGCTGCCGGGCGCGACGGACTCGGCGGGCCGCGGGGCCCCCGCCGCGGACACCGGGTCCGGGCGCCGGCGCAGCAGCACGACGGGCCGGACACCGCCCTCGAGCAGCTCCCTCTCCTCGGGGGACAGCCGGACGAGGTGCTCGACGTCGGCCGTGCGCCGGGCCATGACGGCGAACGGCTTGTCCCCCCGTGCCTTGCGGCGGCGCAGCCGGGCGACGGCCTCCTCGTTCGTGGCGTCACAGGCCAGGTGATAGCCGCCCAGTCCCTTGACGGCGAGGACGGCGCCGTCCGACAGCAGGGCGCGCGCCTCGGTGACCGGGTCCGTCCCCGGGAGGGCGTCGGACGGCGGGACGAGCAGCCGCAGCCGCGGTCCGCAGGCCGGGCAGGCGACCGGCTGCGCGTGGAAACGGCGGTCGGCCGGATCCGCGTACTCCCGGGCGCAGTCGGAGCACATGGCGAAGCCGGCCATGGTGGTCTGGGCCCGGTCGTACGGCACGCCGGTGACGATCGTGAAACGCGGGCCGCAGTGCGTGCAGTTGACGAACGGGTGGCGGTACCGCCGGTCCGCCCGGTCGGCCAGCTCGGCGAGGCAGTCGGCGCAGGTGGCGGAATCCGGGGAGACCAGGGTGCGGGCCGGTCCGCCGGTCCGGGAGGTGAGGATGGTGAACGCGGTGCCGCCGACGGGTGGCATCTCGCGGTGGTGGACGGACTCGACGCGGGCCAACGGGGGCGCCTGGGCGGCGATCCGGTCGCAGAACCGGGCCACGGCCGAGGCGGTTCCCTCGACCTCCACGACGACGCCCTCCGGGGTGTTGGTGACGTGTCCGGCCAGGGCGAGTTCGGTGGCGAGGCCGTACAGGTAGGGCCGGAAGCCCACGCCCTGCACCACTCCCCGGACGGTGACCCGGCGGCGCAGCGGCGGGTCGCCGGCGACCACGGCCCGCGGCTGTGAAGACGGCCGCGACGGAGCGCTCACGAGGGGGTGGGTGCCAGGTCGCCGGCGTCGGTGTCGTCGGCATGGGTGTGCGGGTGGGTGTGCGCGTGGCCGTGCCGGAGGTCCGGCAGGCCGGCCATCACCGGTGTGTGCGGGGGCGCGCCCTTTGCGGCGGCGAGCGCCCGGTCGAGCAGCGCGCCCACGCCCTTCCCGCGGCGTGCCGAGGTCAGGACCACCTCGACGCCCGGGTTGACCTGCTGCACATTGGCGCGGAAGGCGATCTCGTCGAACTCCGCGGCCTCCGCGAGGTCGATCTTGGTGACGACGACCAGGTGGGCGAGGCCGAACGCGGTGGGGTACTTGAGCGGCTTGTCCTCGCCCTCCGTCACCGAGGCGAGGACGACCCTCAGGGTCTCCCCCAGGTCGTAGCCGGCGGGACAGACCAGGTTGCCGACGTTCTCCACGAACAGCAGCCGGGTACCGTCGGGCAGCCACCCGTCCAGGTGCCCGGCGAGCATGCCCGCCTCCAGATGGCACAGTCCGTCGGTGAGCACCTGCTTGACCGGGGCGCCCGACCGTGCGAGCCGGATCGCGTCGTTCTCGGTGGCGAGATCGGCGGTCAGCGCCGCGACCGGCACGGCCCGCTCCCGTGCCCGCAGCAGTTCGCTCTCCAGCAGGGCGGTCTTGCCGCTGCCCGGACTGGACAGCAGGTTGACGACCGTGGTGCCGTGGGCCGCGAGGCGGGTGCGCAGCGTGTGGGCGCTCGCGTCGTTCTTGGCGAGCACGGCCTGGCGCAGGTCGACGACACGACACATGGTTCAGCACTCCTCGGAGATCGGTTCGCGGGTGGGCATGGGGTCGCCGGTCTCCCACTGCACGGCGGCGATCCGCAGTTCCCGGCCCGCGAGCAGATCGGTGGTCGTCCCGTCGCACGCGGGGCAGGTCAGCCGGGGTGGCATGCCGACGGCCCACTCGTGGGCGCAGGGTGTGCAGCGGGCCCGCCCCGGCACCGCCTCGGTGACCAGTTCGGCGCCTTCCAGCAGGGTTCCGGCGCAGACCAGTTCGAAGCAGAAGGCGAGCGAATCGGGTACGACGCCGGCCAGTTCGCCGACCTGGAGCCGTACCGATCGCACGGCGGTGACATCACCGGCCCGCTCGGCGGCCTCTGCCACCTGGTCGACGACGGCCAGCGCGACGGACATCTCGTGCATGGGTCTCCGTCCTTGTCGGGGCCTGCCTGCGGTCGGCCTTCATTAGAGGCGCGCGCACCGGGGCCGCACGGCCCGGCACGCCGTCACCGGCCACCGGGTACGCCGTTCGACGCAACCGTGCGGCGCACCGGCGGCGGCCGTGCTTCACATCCGTCGGATGCGCAGGTAGCGCCGTACGTCGGGAAACACTTCGGCGCCGATGGCGACCAGGGCCGCGAGGGCCGCTCCGCCGATGATCATCTTCTTCATCCCGTCTCTCCTCATGTCGAGATCCCGTCGGCCGTGGCCCGCGGCGCGGACTCTCCCGGCTCCCCGTTGCGCAGCAGCTCTTCGATCAGCCGGACGGCCTCCGGTACGGCGTCGGACACCGGCGGGCTGAGACCGATGCCCTCGTCCACCGCGGCCGGTTCGCATCCGACGACCAGGACGCGCCGCGGCGGCTCGCCGCCGGTCCCGGCGCACAGGGTGTCCAGCAGCGCCAGGACGGCGTCGGGGGTCATCCGGTGGCCGTCCCGGGCGGGCGTGCCGGGCGGCGGGCCCGCGCCGCCGACGTCGTGTTCGATCACGTACAGCGTGCCGGGGGCTTCGCCGCGCGCCGTGGCGTCCACCAGGACGAGGGTGTCGTAGCCGTCCAGGAGCTGGTAGGCGAGATGCACCCCGCGCACTCCGATGTCCACGACCTCGACGTGTCCGGGCAGGTCGCGCTCGGCGAGCCGGCGGGCGGTCTCCACGCCGAAGCCGTCGTCCGTGAGGAAGATGTTGCCGATGCCCGCCACGAGCGTCCTCGGAGCTGCCGGTGCGGGAAGGTTCATGCGTCGTCCTCCGCCAGGGTGACCTCGTCGGGCTGGAAGTACAGGAACCGGCCCTGCTCGCGGCGGATGTCGGCGCCCGGGTCGCCGTCGACCGTGACCGCCAGGTGCACCCCGCCGTCGACGTCGTGCAGCACCGCCTCGACCGTCGCGGTGCGGCCGCGCAGGAAGATGTCCTGCGCGTCGGTGCGCCGCAGGCCCGGGCGCAGCTCGACACGGCTGCCCTTGCCGACCGGCCGGCCGTCCACCTGCACGTGGTCCTTCGCCGGGTCGAAGCCCTCCTCGCTCGCGGGGTCCCACCAGGGGGTGTCCGGGCGCCGCACCCCGTGCTCGTCGGGGAAGCCGACGTCCGCGGCGACGGGGGCCGGGCCGGTCGCCGCACGCAGACTGCGCACCGCCCCGTGCAGCCGCTCCAGGACCTCGGCCGGCATGGAGTCCGCCAGCTCGATCACGGCGGCCGCCCGGTCGTCGGTGCCGCGGGCCTCGCGCTTCTCCTCGTCGGTGAGGGCCGCGGTGCGCAACGCGAGGATCTCGTCGATCTCGGTGGCGTCGTAGAGCGCGCCGGGGCTCTCCGGTGCGATGGCCGGATGGTCCTCCAGGATGATCGGCGAGGACAGCACGAGGTCGGCGGTGCCGGTCTCGCCGGCGAGCACGGGCCAGGTGTGCAGGTTGCGGCAGGCGGCGACCGCGCCCTTCGCCCACTCGGGGGGATCGGTCATCGACAGGAACGATCCGGCGCTGAGGGCCATCAGGAGGTGGGTGGCCACCAGGGAGTGCGGCAGTGCCGCGTCCCGGCCGGCGTCGCGGGCCTCTGACGGCGTCCAGTCGCTGGTGTTCTCGACGACGGCGGTCAGCCGCAGGACCCGGTAGGGGCCGTCGAGCTCGCGGGCGGACAGCCGGATCGTCCCGTTGATCTCCTCGCACCGCCGCAGGAGCCGGCCGACGGTGCGGCCGTCCGCGTCCAGGACGGGTTCGGTGTCCTCCCGGGCGGGGCGCCGGAACGGACGGGTGACGCCGTCGCCGAGGAGTTCGTCCACCGGGGCGACCACCTCGACCCGCTCCTCGCCGCCCTCGTCCCAGGGCACCAGCACCCGGTCGTCGAGGCGGAGTTCGGCGACCGTCTCGAAGCCGCCGCCCGGGCGTACCCGCTGCACGGTGCGCCGTCGGGCGTGCAGGAAGCGCACCTCGACGGAGAGGGTCGCGCCCGCCTTCGGCTCCATCAGGCATTCGGTGTGCTGGAAGTCGTGCTCCTCGCACTCGGCGCCCCAGCCGGGCGGCACCAGCACCCCGAACTGCCAGCGCAGCCGGTTCTTGGCCGCCGAGGCACGGTACGGGTAGAGCACATAGCCCTCGAAGAGGACGGCGTCGGCCACCTGCCGGGCGAGGGCGAACCGCTCCTCCGTCTCGGAGGCGAACGCGGTCACGGTCACGGATCCGTCCTTCCGGTGGTGCCGGTGAGCGCGCGCAGCGGGTCGCGCCGGGGCGGGTCGGCGCCGCCGCTGTCGTCGAGCAGGGCCTTGAGGGTGGCGTCCCAGGAGGGCAGCGCGTGCCGGGAGCGGTAGGCGAGGAGGGCGTCCATGGTGTCGCGCGGCAGCCGGATCCAGCCGCAGCCGGGGAAGTGCTGCTCGACCATCTCCCGCCAGGTCGCGACCGGCATCCGGAACACCGCCTCCCGGTCCCACGGCACCGGCTCGACCCGGAAGCCGCCTTCGCCGATGAACGCCGTACCGGAGAACAGCATCAGCAGCGGGACCTCTCCGGTGGTGAGGGCGTCCAGGTAGCGGGTCGCCGCGATGTCCATGTCGTAGGTGCACGGGACGACGAGGTCGGCTTCGGTCTCTCCGGTGAAGCCGGGGACCATGAGCGAGATCTGCGCGAACTGCACCGGCTGGAGCGTGCTGCCCCAGCGCGAGCGCTCGCCGAAGAGATCCGCCAGCCCGTCGGCCTCGGCGGACTCGTAGCCGCGGCGGGCGGGTTCGATGCGGATCTGGCAGCGCAGCGCGAGGGCGTGCACGCGCGCGCCGTCCGCGGCGGTGACGCGCAGCCGGAAAATGAGGGTGGGTCCGGCGGCGTAGCGGTCGGCGCGGACGCCGGTGCAGGCGAAGGAGAACTCCGTCATGGCCGCGGCTCCTCGTCCACCGGCCGGGCGCGCCGCGCGACGTCCGCGAAGAACGCGTCCAGCGCCGCCCGGGCCTCGGCCCCGCCGTCGAAGCCCTGCCACAACAGGCGCATGCGGCCCACCAGTTCGTAGCAGATGTCGATCGGTACGAGGTGGAGCTCGAAGCGGCCCTGGGTGCGGCGCAGCAGCAGCGCCTCCACGTCGGGTTCGAGCAGTGCGGCGAGGCGGCTGCCGCCGAGGACCGCCGCCCAGGTGGCCGGTTCGAGTTCGCTCTCGGTGGCTCCGGCCGGGCTCGGATAGAGGGCGACCAGCCGGTCGAGCGCCGCGTTGCGGAAGAGGAAGGCGACGCCGACCGGGATCTGCAACGCCTCCCACGCGCTCTCGTCGAGACGATGTCCGGGGTCGGTGAGGTAGCGGGCCGGGACCGTGCGGAAGCGGCCCGCGGCGGCGCCCTGCTGCTGCATCAGCAGGGCGCAGGCGGCACAGGCACAGACGAGGGCGCGTTTCTCGGTGTCGACCAGATGGCGGTGGTCCGCCTCGACCGGCACGGCGCACAGCTCGCACCGTTCGGGCCGCGGAGGTCGCTCGGTGAGGAACCTCCGCAGGCCGGGTGTGCGCGTCGCCGGGGACGCCGTCATCGGGCGCCCGTCGGTGCCGTGCCGATCTGGAGGAGCGTGGGCCCCGCGGGTGCGGTCTGTACGTCGACCGAGCCGACCTCCGGTGCGAAGCAGGCGAGGGCCGCGCGCGCGGCCTCCCGGGCGCTCTCGCCGGACCCGCAGCCGCAGCCGCCGGCCTCCCGGGCCCGCAGGGTCAGGGCGCCGCTCTCCTCGTCGAAGTCCACGACGTCCAGGGGGTGTTCGCGGACGCTGTCGAGGGCCCGGGCGATGCGGGTGTCGCGGTCCTCGGGGTGCAGGTCGTGCAGGACGAGGAGGCCGGCGACGAGTTCGTCGCCGAGCAGGCCCGCCACCGGGTCGCCCGGGGCGGCCGACAGCAGGTGCAGTACGCGGGCCAGACCTGCGCCGTAGAAGTCCATGAGGGAGCGGACGAGTTCCTCGGCCGCCTCGACGGCGGCCGGGGCGCCGCTCGCGGCCAGCCGGTCCAGTACCTCCTCGACCCGGCGTCCGGTCTGTTCCGCGTCGACGGGTCGCGCCGCCGTGGGCGCGCTCAGCCGCCCAGTCCGCTCAGGCCGGTGGGCACGTGCATGGACTTCACCGTCTTGCCGCCCCCGACGTACATGTGGACGCCGCAGGGCAGACAGGGGTCGAAGCTGCGGACGGCGCGCATGATGTCGATGCCCTTGAAGTTCTCCGGGGTGTTCTCCTCGAAGATGGGGGTGTTCTGCACGGCGTCCTCGTACGGGCCGGGCGTGCCGAAGGTGTCCCTGGTGCTGGCGTTCCACGGGGTGGGCGGGTACGGGTGGTAGTTGGCGATCTTGCCGTCGCGGATCACCATGTGATGGGAGAGGACGCCGCGGACCGCCTCGGTGAAGCCGACGCCGAGCCCCTCGTCCGGGACCTCGAACTTCTCCCAGGTCTGGGTGCGTCCGGCGCGGACCTCCTCGAGGCCCTTCTCCGCGCAGTGCAGGGCGACCGCGGCGGCGTACGCCTGGAAGTAGGTGCGCGCGCGGTTGCGCTCCAGGGCGTTGGACCACTTCGGGATCTTCCACTCGAAGCTGGTCTCCGGCTTGGTCATGGTGCGCGGCAGGTTGATGACCACGCTGTGGCCGGTGGCCTTGACGTACCCGATGTCGACGAGCCCGGACAGCGCCGTGGACCACAGGCGGGCGATGGGGCCGCCGCCGGTGTCCAGGGCGAGGTGGTCCTTGCCGTCGAACCAGCGCGGGGACATGACCCAGCTGTACTTGTCGTCGAAGTTCCGCTTCTGCGGGGCGGGGATGGTGTGCTGGTTCCACGGGTGGCGCGGATCCACCGGGTTGCCGAGCGGGTCGTGGGTGACGAACTGCTCCTGGCCCTGCCAGTCCTCGTAGTACGAGCTGCCCAGCAGGATGCGGATGCCGAGGTTGATGTCGGTGAGGTCGTTGGTGACGAGCTTGCCGTCGACGATGACGCCGGGCGTGACGAACATCCGCCGGCCCCAGTCGGACATGTTGGCGTAGGTGAAGTCGCAGTACTCGGGGTCGTTGAGCGCGCCCCAGCAGCCGAGCAGGACCCGGCGGCGGCCCACTTCCTCGTAGCCCGGCAGCGCTTCGTAGAAGAAGTCGAACAGGTCGTCGTGCAGCGGCACGACGCGCTTCATGAACTCGACGTACCGCATCAGGCGGCTGAGGTAGTCCGTGAAGAGCTGTACGGAGGCGATGGTGCCGACGCCGCCCGGGTAGAGCGTGGAGGGGTGCACATGGCGGCCCTCCATCAGGCAGAACATCTCACGCGTGTACCGGCTGACCTGGAGGGCCTCGCGGTAGAACTCGCCTTCGAGGGGGTTCAGCGAGCGCATGATGTCGGCGATGGTGCGGTAGCCGTGCTCGGCCGCGTGCGGGGCCTCGGTGCGTTCGGCGAGTTCGAGGACGCCGGGGTTGGTCTCCTTGACCATCTTCTCGCAGTAGTCGACCCCCACCAGGTTCTCCTGGAAGATGTTGTGGTCGAACATGTACTCCGCGGACTCGCCGAGGTTGATGATCCACTCACCGAGGTGCGGGGGCTTCACCCCGTACGCCATGTTCTGCGCGTACACCGAACAGGTGGCGTGGTTGTCGCCGCAGATTCCGCAGATGCGGCTGGTGATGAAGTGGGCGTCGCGGGGGTCCTTGCCCCGCATGAAGACGCTGTAGCCGCGGAAGACCGACGAGGTGCTGTAGCACTCCGCGACCCGCTTCTGCTTGAAGTCGATCTTCGTGTGGATGCCGAGGGAGCCCACGATCCGGGTGATCGGGTCCCAGGCCATCTCCACCAGGCCGCTGCCGTCGCCGGCCGCCTTCGTCCTTGCCATCGTCTTTGCCGTGCCCTTCGTTGCGCGGGGTTCGGTTGTGGGGGTGCGCGAAGCAGAAGCGGGTCACTCGCGGTAGGGCGTCACCAGGGAGGCCGGTAGCCGGTGGTGATCTTCTCTCCCGTGCGGCGCCACTTGGGCTCCTGGTCCAGCGTCTTCGCCGTGATCGAGCGCAGCTTGCGGACCACGGCTCCGTAGGCGCCGCTGGCCGTGCTGGAGAGCTTGGCTCCGGGCGGCTCGTCCATGAACGGCATGAACTTGTCGGGGAAGCCGGGCATGGTGCAGGCGATGCAGATGCCGCCGACGTTCGGACAGCCGCCGATGCCGTTCATCCACCCGCGCTTGGGCACGTTGCACTTGACGACCGGACCCCAACAGCCCAGCTTGACCAGGCACTTCGGCGAGTCGTACGACAGGGCGAACTCACCCTGCTCGTAGTAGCCCGCGCGGTCGCAGCCCTCGTGGACGGTGGCCCCGAACAGCCAGGTGGGACGCAGCTTGTCGTCCAGCGGGATCATCGGGGCGGCGCCGGTCGCCTGGTAGAGCAGGTACGTGAGCGTCTCGGAGAAGTTGTCGGGCTGGATCGGACAGCCGGGGACGCACACGATGGGGATGCCGGCCTGGGACTTCCAGTCCCAGCCGAGATAGTCCGGCAGGCCCATGGCGCCGGTCGGGTTGCCCGCCATGGCGTGGATGCCGCCGTAGGTGGCGCAGGTGCCGATGGCGACGACCGCCAGCGCCTTGGGGGCGAGCCGGTCGATCCACTCGCTGGTGGTGATCGGCTGGCCGGTCTCCGGGTTGTCGCCGAAGCCGCACCAGTAGCCCTCGGGCTTGATCGCCTCGTTGGGGATGGAGCCCTCGACGACCAGTACGAACGGGTCGATCTCGCCCCGCTCGCCCTTGAAGAACCACTCGATGAACGTGTCCGCGCCGCCGACCGGACCGCACTCGAAGTCGATCAGCGGCCAGTGGACGGCGATCTTCGGCAGCCCCGGCAGCGCGCCGAGCACGATCTCTTCGATGCTGGGCTGCATGGCCGCCGTCAACGCGACCGAGTCGCCGTCGCAGCTCAGCCCCGCGTTGATCCAGAGAATGTGGATCGTGGGTGTCTCGTCGGCGGGCGCAGCGCCGACCGTCTTCGTCGTCGCCTCAGTCATGGGACCGCCTCCTGGGGAGGTGAGGAATGAAAGCCCCGTTTCAGGACTTTCCGCGTTCATCGGATTCTTGGTATCAGCCGATGGGCGGCGACGGGATGTCATGGGGGGCCGTTCCGGTGAATTCGGTGGCAGACGGGCCCGGATCGGTTTGAGGAGCCGCGAGGTGCGCCGGGGTGCACGCAGGGCGTTCCTTGTGGACGAACGCCCGGCGCAGCGCGTGGTACGGGGCGTGCGGGTCGTCGAAGGTCAGCCGCATCCGGGCGAGCTCCCGCTCCCGGTACGCGACCAGCGGGGTCTCGCTCTCCCGGCGCTCCAGCTCCGTCTTCTTCGCGGCGATCCGGGTCCCCGTCGCCGGCAGGGCGGCCAGGCGCGCGGCGAGGCGGCCGACCTCCCCCGCGAAGGCTCCCGGGCCGGCGTCCACCACCCGGTCGACGAGGCCGAGGCCCTGCGCGCTCGCCGCGCTCACCGGCAGCGCCTCCCGCACGAGGCGTTCGGCCACCGCCGGGCCCACCCTGCGGGGCAGGGTGTACGTCCAGTACTCCGAGCCGTACAGGCCCATCAGCCGGTAGTGCGGGTTCAGCACGGCACCCGAGCGGCACCACACCTCGTCCGCCGCCAGGGCGAGCATCACCCCGCCCGCCGCCGCGTTGCCCGCGACCGCCGCGACCACCAGCCGGTCGGTCGTCGCCAGGACCGCCTCGACCAGGTCGTCGATGGCGTTGATGTTCGCCCAGGACTCGGCGGCCGGGTCGGCGGCGGCCTCGATGACGTTGAGGTGGATCCCGTTGGAGAAGAAGTCCCGTTCGCCGCCGAGGACCAGCACCGACGTGGGCCGCGCGCACGCCTCCCGGTAGGCGTCCAGCAGCCGGCGGCACTGCTCGGTGCTCATGGCGCCGCCGGGGAAGGAGAACGACAGGAAGCCGACGTCGCCGCTCTCCCGGTAGCGGATGTCCGTCCAGGTGGCCTCCGGCACCTCGGGCAGGGGCGGCAGCCGGTCACCGAGGGCCGCGACCGCGGGCAGCTTGTACGTCGGCGGCTGCCCGGAAAGCCGCCTGGCCCGCAGCTCCGGGATCCACACGGCGCCGTCCCGGGTGGCCCGGCAGACGGCTCCGGCGCGGGTCGCCAGCAGCTCGCCCGGGCGGCCGCGCAACACGCTCTCGCGGTGACCGCCGTGCAGGTACCACTCGCCGCCGAGCAGCGTGTCCAGCACACCGGGCTGCGAGTCCGCCGCCCTCAGCTTGCGCAGGACGGTCCCGGTCGCGTCCTCGGCCCAGTCGATCCGCCGGACGCTCTGGTCCAGGTACGGACGCGTACGCAGGCGGGCGTCGGCCGCACGCACCGTGTCCTGCTTGCACGGCACATGAGCACCGCCCGCGAAGCGTTCCACCGCCAGCAGGACGGCCTCGAGCGCGGCGTCGGCGATCTCGCCCCGGTACAGCTCGCTCTTGGACACCCGGGGCAGCCGACACGGCACACAGGCCCACACATCACCGGCGTCCATCTCCCCGTCGGCCTGGAGGACGGTGACACCCCACTCGTCGATGCCCTCGTGGATCGCCCAGTCCAGGGAGGACGGTCCACGGTCGCCCACGGGTCCCGGATGGACGACGAGACACGTGTGGGCCGCCCACACCTCCTCGGGGATCGCCGCCTTCAGCATCGGCGCCACGATCAGCTCCGGCGCGTGCAGTCGCACCACGTCCGGCAGCGAGCCGCCCGGCAGGGCGAGTTCCACCGCCACCCGGTGGCCGCGGTCGCGCAGCTCGGCATGGACGCGCTGGGTGAGGCTGTTGAACGCGCTGGCTAGGAGCAGGATGTGCACGGCTGCCTCCGGGCGGGACGAACGGCAGGCAGAAATGGCCGCCGCCGCGATCCTCGGCCCGGGCGGCCCGCCGCCCCCGACGACAGGCGGTCGGATCAGCCGAAATCATCCGAAAGCGGGCACGCGTCCGCCGTCCGCTGTCCCCCACCGGCCCGTACCTCATCCGGGTCGGCCGCCGGAGGGGATCAGCGTCGTCGCAGGCCGCTGGTGATGCGTTCCCACGGGGAGCGGGTGGCTCCGAAGTGGGTCTCGTGCGCCCAGATGTGGGTGCACGACCGGCACTGGAGGTGAAGCAGGCTGCCGGCGTGGGAGAGCAGATAGCGCCAGTGCTCGGAGCAGGTGCGCCCCTGCTCGCAGGTGGCGCAGCCGCGACGGTCGTCGCAGTTGGGGCAGGCGATCCAGGCCCGGCGCCCGATGTCGGCCTGGGGGTCAAGCGGCAGCATGGCCACCCCCTCGGCGCGGCAGCACGCCGGCCGCGACCAGCTCGTCGTACATGCGCTGCTGCTCGGCGTCGAGGCCGGAGTACAGCAGCCCGTACGCCGCCTCCTCGTCGCGCAGCGCGGTGACGGGGTCCCAGTCGGGGCCGAGCGCGTCCAGGACATGGGCACGCCGGAGCATTTCGTGGGCGGTCAGGTCGATGGTCAGGTCGGCCGAGGGGTGGGCGCCGGGCCGGTCCGCGGTGGGCCGGCCCGCCGCGCCTGATTCGTCCGGCTCGTCAGGAAGGGCGCGATCATGGGGGGACATGTGACCGAACGTAGGTAACCCTTCCTCGCCCGGACAAGAGCAGGTGGGAGAAGTCACAGCGCTCCGGCTCCGCCCCACCCCCCGCGGTGGGGCGGAACGAACGGCCCTGTTCAGGGTTCAGGTCATGACATCGCCACCGGTGCCGTACGCGGAGCCGGTGTCCGCGACGCTGACCGCCGGCGCCGTCGCGTGGTCCCGCCCGCGCTGATCACTGCGCTCCCCCGGCCCGGCGTCGGAACGGAGGCCGCAGGCGTGCGGAAGGGCCCGGGTCCGGCCCGGTGGATCGCGGCGCGCGGTCCGGTGAGTCGCAGCCGCGCGCCGACCCGTGCTCGCCGGCCCGCCCCGCGCCTGCCGATGGAGCCCGTGCGGCCAGGAGAGGCCGAGGTCACAGGGGGGAAGCGGCCAAGGTCACAGCCGCGCCCTCTGCTGTCGCTCGGCCCGTCTGGCCTAGCATCCGAGCATGACGGTCCTGCCCGACGACGGGCTTTCGCTGGCCGCCGAGTTCCCTGACGCGACCCATGAGCAGTGGCAACGCCTCGTGGCGGGTGTGCTGCGCAAGTCGGGCAGGGACGTCTCGGACGCGGCAGCCGAGGAGGCCCTGTCCACCGCGCTGGAGGACGGGCTTCACCTCCGGCCCCTGTACAGCGCGCACGACGCCGCACCCGACCCCGGCCTGCCCGGTTTCGCGCCGTTCGTCCGCGGCGGCCGGGCGGAGGGGAACTCCGTCGGCGGCTGGGACGTGCGACAGCAGCACACGGCCGAGGGCGCGGTCCTCGCCGATCTGGAGAACGGCGTCACATCGCTGTGGCTGGTCCTCGGCGACGGCGGCATTCCGGTCGCCTCGCTCGGCCGGGTCCTCGACGGCGTGTATCTCGACCTGGCACCCGTCGTCCTGGACGCCGGAAGTGACGTCGAGTCCGCCGCACAGGAGTTGCTGCGGCTGTACGAGGAGCGGGGCGTCGCCCGGGAGGCGGCGCGCGGCAACCTCGGTGCCGACCCGCTGGGCCACGAGGCCCGAACCGGCCGGGAAGACGACTTCGCGCCCGTGGTCGGTCTCGCGCGCCGGTGCGCCGAGGAGTATCCCGGGCTGCGGGCGTTGACCGTCGACGCGCTGCCGTATCACGAGGCCGGCGGTTCGGCCGCGCAGGAGCTGGGCTGTTCGATGGCGACCGCGGTGGCGTATCTGCGGGAGCTGACCGAGGCGGGCCTGCCGGTGGAACACGCCTGCGCCCAGCTGGAGTTCCGGTACGCGGCCACCGCCGACCAGTTCCTGACCGTGGCCAAGCTGCGGGCCGCGCGCCGACTGTGGGCGCGGGTCACCGAGGTCTGCGGGTCCGCTGTCGGGCAGGTGCAGCACGCCGTGACCTCGCCGGTGATGATGGCCCGGCGCGACCCCTGGGTGAACATGCTGCGCACCACCGTCGCCACACTGGCGGCCGGGGTGGGCGGCGCCGACGCGGTGACCGTGCTGCCCTTCGACCACGCGCTCGGCCTGCCGGACGCCTTCGCACGGCGCATCGCCCGCAACACGTCCACGATCCTCATCGAGGAGTCGTACCTGTCCCGGGTCGTCGACCCGGCCGGCGGCTCCTGGTACGTGGAGCGGCTCACCGACGAACTCGCCCATGCGGGCTGGGAGTTCTTCCAGGAGATCGAGCGGACGGGCGGCCAGGCGGCCGCGCTGCGCTCGGGCCGGATCGGCCATGACCTGGCGGACACCTGGGAGGCCCGCAGCGCGAAGCTGGCCAAGCGGCGCGAGCCCGTCACCGGTGTCAGCGAGTTCCCGGACCTCGGCGAGCGCCCGGTGGAGCGGACGCCCGCGCCCGCGCCCCGCTCCGGCGGGCTGCCCCGGGTACGGCGCGACGAGTCGTACGAGAGGCTGCGCGCCCGGTCCGACGCCCACCTGGCGGCGACCGGATCCCGCCCGCGGGTCTATCTGGCCGCCCTCGGCCCCGCCGCCGCGCACACCGCCCGCGTCGGCTTCGCCGCGAACCTGTTCCAGGCCGGCGGCATCGAGCCCGTCACGGAAGGCTCCTTCGCGGACAGCGGCGCCACCGAGGCCGTCCTCTGCTCCAGCGACGCGCTGTACGAGGAGCGGGCGGCGACCCTGGCCCAGGAGCTCAAGGACGCGGGTGCCTCGCACGTGTTCCTGGCGGGCCGCCCGGGACAGTACCCGGGAGTCGACGCGTACGTCTTCGCGGGCTGCGACGCCGTCGCCGTGCTCTCCGCCGCCCTCGACCGCATGGGAGTGTCCTGATGGGAATCCCCGACTTCTCCGGGATCGAACTGGGGACTCCGGCCGCCGACGGCGGCGCCGACGAGTGGCGCACGGCCGTCAAGCAGGCCACCGGCGGTGACGAGCCGCTGTGGGAGACGCCGGAGGGCATCGCGGTCAAGCCGCTGTACACGGGCCGTGACCTGGAGGGCCTGGACTTCCTGGGCACCTACCCGGGCGTCGCCCCCTATCTGCGCGGCCCGTACCCGACGATGTACGTCAACCAGCCCTGGACGATCCGCCAGTACGCGGGCTTCTCCACCGCCGAGGAGTCCAACGCCTTCTACCGGCGCAACCTGGCGGCGGGCCAGAAGGGCCTGTCGGTCGCCTTCGACCTGCCCACCCACCGCGGCTACGACAGCGACCACCCGCGCGTGACCGGCGATGTCGGCATGGCAGGCGTGGCCATCGACTCCATCCTCGACATGCGCCAGCTCTTCGACGGCATCCCGCTGGACAAGATGACCGTGTCGATGACGATGAACGGCGCCGTGCTGCCGGTCCTCGCCCTCTACATCGTGGCCGCCGAGGAACAGGGGGTACCGGCGGAGAAGCTGGCCGGGACCATCCAGAACGACATCCTCAAAGAGTTCATGGTCCGCAACACCTACATCTACCCGCCGAAGCCGTCGATGCGGATCATCTCCGACATCTTCGCCTACACCTCGCAGCGGATGCCCCGCTACAACTCCATCTCGATCTCCGGCTATCACATCCAGGAGGCGGGCGCGACCGCCGACCTGGAGCTGGCGTACACGCTCGCGGACGGCGTGGAGTACATCCGGGCGGGCCGTGAAGTGGGCCTGGACGTGGACGCGTTCGCGCCCCGGCTGTCGTTCTTCTGGGCGATCGGCATGAACTTCTTCATGGAGATCGCCAAGCTGCGCGCGGCCCGCCTGCTGTGGGCGAAGCTGGTGAAGCAGTTCGACCCGCAGAACCCCAAGTCGCTGTCCCTGCGCACCCATTCGCAGACCTCCGGCTGGTCGCTCACCGCGCAGGACGTGTTCAACAACGTGACGCGTACGGCCGTGGAGGCCATGGCCGCGACGCAGGGCCACACGCAGTCGCTGCACACCAACGCCCTGGACGAGGCGCTCGCGCTGCCCACCGACTTCTCCGCCCGCATCGCCCGCAACACCCAGCTGCTGATCCAGCAGGAGTCCGGCACGACCCGGGTGATCGACCCGTGGGGCGGCAGCGCGTACGTCGAGAAGCTGACGTACGACCTCGCCCGCCGGGCCTGGCAGCACATCCAGGAGGTGGAGCAGGCGGGCGGCATGGCCCAGGCGATCGACGCCGGCATCCCCAAGCTGCGGGTGGAGGAGGCGGCGGCCCGCACCCAGGCCCGCATCGACTCCGGACGCCAGCCCGTCATCGGCGTCAACAAGTACCGCGTCGAGACCGACGAACAGATCGACGTGCTGAAGGTCGACAACTCCTCGGTGCGCACCCAGCAGATCGCCAAGCTGCGGCGCCTGCGCGCGGAACGCGACGAGAGCGCCTGCCAGGACTCGCTCGACGCACTCACCCGCGCCGCCGCCGGCGAGGGCAACCTGCTGGAGCTGGCGGTGAACGCCGCCCGCGCGATGGCCACCGTCGGGGAGATCTCCGACGCCCTGGAGAAGGTCTACGGACGGCACGCGAGCCAGATCCGTACCATCTCCGGCGTGTACCGCAACGAAGCCGGGGAGTCACCGTCCGTGGAACGCACCCGCACCCTGGTGGACGCCTTCGAGGAGGCCGAGGGCCGCCGTCCGCGCATCCTGGTCGCCAAGATGGGCCAGGACGGCCACGACCGCGGCCAGAAGGTGATCGCCACCGCCTTCGCCGACCTCGGCTTCGACGTCGACGTCGGCCCGCTGTTCCAGACCCCGGGCGAGGTGGCCCGCCAGGCCGTCGAGGCGGACGTGCACATCGTCGGCGTCTCGTCACTGGCCGCCGGACACCTCACCCTCGTACCGGCGCTGCGCGAGCAACTCGCCGAGGAGGGACGCGAGGACATCATGATCGTGGTCGGCGGAGTGATCCCGCCGCAGGACGTGCCGACGCTCCTGGAGATGGGCGCGGCGGCCGTCTTCCCGCCCGGGACGGTGATCCCGGACGCGGCGTACGACCTGGTCGAACGGCTGTCGGCCGGCCTCGGGCACGCACTCTGAGCCCCATGGCCATCGACCTCGACACGTATGTGAAGGGTGTACTCGACGGCAAGCGGGCCCTGGTGGCCCGCGCGATCACGCTCGTCGAGTCCACCCGGCCCGATCACCGCGCGCTGGCCCAGGGGTTGCTGACCGAGCTGCTTCCGCACAGCGGCAAGGCGCGGCGGATCGGCGTCAGCGGGGTGCCGGGCGTGGGCAAGTCGACGTTCATCGACGCGTTCGGCACCATGCTGACCGGACTGGGTCACCGGGTCGCCGTCCTTGCCGTGGACCCGTCCTCCAGCCGGACCGGCGGCTCGATCCTCGGCGACAAGACGCGGATGGAACGCCTGGCCGTCGACCCGGCCGCCTTCGTCCGTCCCTCCCCGACCTCGGGCACGCTGGGCGGGGTGGCCAAGGCGACGCGCGAGTCGATCGTGGTGATGGAGGCCGCCGGCTACGACGTCGTCCTGGTGGAGACCGTCGGCGTCGGCCAGTCGGAGACCGCGGTCGCCAACATGGTCGACTCCTTCCTGCTGCTCACGCTCGCCCGCACCGGCGACCAGCTCCAGGGCATCAAGAAGGGCGTCCTGGAACTGGCCGACGTCATCGCCGTCAACAAGGCGGACGGCCCGCACGAACGCGACGCCCGCGCGGCGGCCCGTGAACTGGCGGGCGCCCTGCGGCTCATGCACGGCAGGGACGCCGCCTGGACCCCGCCGGTCCTCAGTTGCAGCGCCCGCGAGGCGGCCGGCCTGGACACCGTCTGGGAGCGCCTCGAACAGCACCGCACCCTGCTCGACTCCACCGGCCGGCTCGCCGCCAAGCGCCGCGAGCAGCAGGTCGACTGGACATGGTCCATGGTCCGCGACGAACTCCTCGGCCGCCTGCACGCCGCCCCGGCGGTACGGTCCCTGGCACCCGCCCTCGAACAACAGGTCAGAGACGGCGAGTTGACGGCCACCCTGGCCGCGGAGCGCATCCTGAAGGTGTTCGGCGGAGAGGAGAACTGAGCAACTGCCCGCGCACGTTCGTGAGGGTCTGCCGCTGCGGTGCCGCCCTCCCCCGGGCAGTCGCGCGGTGGGCCGGTTCGTCCGGCGGACCGGGCAGTCGCACGGTGGGCCGGTTCGTCCGGCGGGCAGTCGCCGCCGGTCGAATTCCGACCTGACCCACGCCGCTCAACCCCGCGCGGCGGGCAGCCCCGAAAGCACGGCGGCGTCCACACCTTCCCCATGCAGGAGTCCTGGCACACCCCTGACCAGGCCACCGCCTGCGACAGCACCCGCTACGGCACGGCCGAAGCCCTCGCCTGGGACCGGATGCACCCCCGCGGGCAGGCACGTGGCCCCTGGCTCGATCACTGCGGCGAACTCCCTTTGATCCACGGCGCGTTGATCCGGCCCAAGGTCGACCACCTGCCCGGCGACCGCGACCCGAAGCCGGTGTGGCTGTGGTCCTCGCGCACCGGGATGACCGGCGCAGACGCCGACCTGTGCCGGCAGGCGTTCCTCCGCAGATTCGATCTTGAACATACCTCCAGGCTGTTCAAGCAGACCCTGGGCTGGACCGTCCCCAAGGTCCGCGATCCGCACACGGCCGACCTGTGGACCTGGCTGATCATCGCCGCGGGTTCCGCCACCTCCGCGTGAAGACCGCCCGTCCCGCCGACGTGCCCAGACAGGTCGACGATGACGACGCCGATCAGCGGCCACAGGATCAGCCCGAACGCCCACACAAGATGCTCAGCGGGCTCGACGGGCACCGGGCGGCGCTGGTCGTTGCGGTGTGGCTGGGACAGGACATTGGGGTAGCGCCGGGCCACCAAGCAGACCGCGCCCAGATTCCTACCTGCCTCCGGTGTTCGAGAGATGCCCTGCTGCCACCGGCGTCCACACCCTGATGCGGGTGGGGCAGATGCGTACTAGGGTCCGTCTTCAAACGGATCTTGCCCAGAGTAGGAATGACGCGAGCGTGACCGCCGCTTCGTAGGAGGTGGCGGTCTTTTCGTATCGGGTGGCGATGCCGCGGAACCCCTTGAGCCGGTTGAAGCAGCGCTCAACGACGTTGCGTTGGCGATAGATCTGCCGGTCGAACGCCGGTGGTCGCCCCCCGCGGCGGCCGCGGTTGTGCCGGTGTCGCTGCTGGTCGGTCTTCTCCGGGATGGTGTGCCCGATGCCGCGTTTGCGCAGGTAGGCGCGGAAGCCGCGGGAGCTGTAGGCCTTGTCGGCAATGACCTGGTCAGGCCTGCGGCGGGGGCGCCCCCGGCCAGTGCGAGGGACGCGGATGCGCTCCAGAAGAGGTCGCGCGCAGATGCTGTCGTGACGTTGCCCTGGCGTCACCAGGACTGCGAGCGGGCGCCCCTTGCCGTCGCAGGCGAGGTGGATCTTGGTCGTCAGGCCTCCTCGGGATCGGCCGAGGGCGTGATCGTCCGGTTCGTCCGGCCGCTGGCGCCCCCTTTTCGGCCGGTGGCGGCGGCGTGCTGGTGGGCGCGGACGATGGTGGAGTCGATCTGGACGAGCCAGTCGATGTCGCCGGCCGCGTCCGCTTGGGCCTGGATCTGCTGGAGGGCTCGGGTGAACACGCCGTCCAGGGCGTAGCGGCGGAAGCGGGTGTAGACCGTCTGCCATGGCCCGTAGCGTTCCGGCAGGTCACGCCAGGAGATCCCGGTCCTGATCTTGTAAACCATCCCGTTGATGACCTGCCGGTCCGACACCCGAGGCCGGCCCGTCGCAGCCCGCGGTATCAGCGGAGCGAGTAACTCCCACTCCTGATCAGTGAGTTCATGGCGACGTATCACCCCACCATGATCCACCACACGATGATCTTTGAAGACGGACCCTAGCGTTTTAAGTGTGGCGTCATGAAACTGCCTGGGTGGGTCGATCCTAAGGTGTGAGAATAATGACCCTGCAGCAGCCCCAGTGGAACCTTACTGATCAACAGTACCGGTCGAACTTCGATGTGTACGTCAAAGTTCGGGGATACCACATTGCGGACCTCTACGGATACGAAGTTCCTTCCAACTCGACACAGGAAATCGACCATGCGCGGTTTTGTGTGATTTGGGAAAAATGGGACGGCCCGGAGGGGGCTTTCCACTGGAGCGCTCACCACACACCAGTGGCCGACTACCAAGGCATCTACAACCAGCGCATAGCCGAAGGGTACAGGCCTGTACGTATCAGTGGGCACACCGTCCTCGGTAATGTGTTCCTGGCTTCCATCTGGGAGAAATCAACGAGAAGTGATCGGGACGCGCAGTGGGGCATCCCTTACGGCGAGCTTTATTCGAAAATCAATGAGCTCAGATCGAACGGCCAGCGCATTGTGGATGTCAGCGTCTACCCTGGCCCCGCGAACGACACGAAATGTGCCTTGATCTGGGAGAATTCAGATGGTCGCGACTGGGCGGTAATGGAATCACTTGCTACTGCCTACCAGCACGATTTTGAGTCACTGACAGGGGAAGGTTACAGACCGATCCGAGTCTTCGGTCACAGAAGATCTAATCCTGGGGGACAGCCCGACACGCATCGCTTTATTAGCCTTTGGGAGAGGGAGGATGGTGCATTGTGGGTACCTCTCTACGCCCGTCATGGTGTCACTCACCTCACGGTGGCAAGTGAAGTCCCGCTGAAAAGAATGGCTGGTTACCGGATGCGCGCCCTGGGCGGGTTCAATGCGGCAATCAAGCCAGACATACTGGCCCGCTTCTGCCCTGTCTGGGAGAGGCGCGAGAAGCACCCCGTAATTTCGAATCTCGTGCGCAGATTCATGGTGAAATATGACGTTCCTGGCCTGTCGGTCGCCGTCGCCAAAGACGGGCAAATACTCTACGCTCAGGGTTTTGGATACGCCAACAAGGCCAGTCTGGAAATTGTCAACAACTCCAGCCTGTTTCGGATCGCCAGCGCCTCCAAGCCAATAACTGCAACGGCCGTGATGAAGCTGGCGTCCGAGGGTGTCTTGTCGCCCGCTGATCTCGTCTTTGGGAGTATGGGATGGCTCAACGGGTTTAATGCGTCGCTGGACCCAAATTTCAAAGAGATTACCGTAAGGCATCTCTTGGAACACTCCTGCGGCGGCTGGGCAAACGATAACAATGATCCGATGTACGTCAATCCTTCTTTCACTCACAAGCAGTTGATCTCATGGGTTCTTGCAAACAGGCCGCTACAAAATAAACCGGGCAAGAAATTCGCTTACTCGAATTTTGGGTATTGCCTGCTCGGTCGGATCATCGAAAGGGCGACCGGGAAGCCCTACGACACTTATGCGCGAGGCAGTATCTTGGGACTCTGCGGAATAACCGACATGTATATCGCCGGAAATACTGTGGCGGAGCGTCGTGTTGGGGAAGTAACGTACTATGACCAGGCCGGCGGCAACCCATACGGCATACCTGTGAAACGGATGGATTCCCATGGAGGGTGGCTGGGCACCGCCACGGATCTCGTGAAATTCATGTCCAAGCTGCCGGACCTGCTGGACGCAAGCTGGCTCGACTACATGGCCAAGCCCTCGGGGGTACCGGGTTCAGATGGATACGCGCTGGGGTGGCGCAACTATAATGGATCCATCTTCCATAACGGGGATCTTGCGGGAACCAATTCCTACGTGGCTCGCGCCGCCGACGGCTATTGCTTGGCCGTACTGATAAACACGCGGAAGAAGGACTCAGCCGACCCGGACAACGTGGAGAAGAACTCCCTCGTCGGTCTTGGTCATCTCTTGTGGTCCATACGCGACCAAGTGGACGTCTGGAACTGAGGACTGCGAGCCGGTCCTGACCGACGGGTGCAGCCGCGATCGACAGTTCGTCCCGCTCGTATCCGCGCGGGTCGTCTCCGCGGCTTCCCACCCCGCATGATCCGCAGCACCCGGCTCGTCGACCTGGTGAACACCATGGACCCCAAGCTCGTTGCTGCGGCCTTCGGCATGGACCCCCAAGCCACCCTGATCTATCTCGCCGACATGTCGACCCTGGGCGCCTTCCCGGTCACTGAGTGTCGGTCGGCGTCAGAGAATCCGCTGGTCAGCAGTTTCGCCATGCCTCAAACTCGAGTGTGTGCGAGGGTCCCTCGGTGATCAGTGGAGGGAACCCGTTGCCGAAGGAGGGAGACGAGGATGGCTGTCCTGCGACTCGTCTGGGTTCTGTCCGGACGTGGTTGGGCCGACTGCATCGTCAGTGACCATCAGGCGGAAGCCACAGTCACGGCCTCCTATATCACCGCTGCCCCCGAAGATCTCTTGACGGCCGTAACACGTCTGCTCGTCGGCGAGACCGAATGTCGAGCGCAGTTCGAGGCCGAGCCCACCGCCTTCCGGTGGATCTTCTCTCGTGAAGGCACCAGCGTGTGGATCCGCCTGCTGGAGCTGGCTCACGGTAGTGCCCACGACAACAAGGGGACCGGGATCTGGTCCACCCAGCAGAACATCGACGTCGTGGCCCGAGCAGTGATCCGTTGCTTCGACGAGGTCGTCAGCGAGTACGGCGAAAGCACATACCGCGGCAGGTGGGGTGAGCACTTCCCTCGCACCGAGCTCGAAGCCCTCAGAACCGCGTGGCGCGAACACAGAGGCGACTCGGCAACATCCTCGGCACCATCGAACCCGTGAAGTTTCGGCAGCACCTCGTACGAGTTCGCCGGAACAGGTGCGCTATGTCGAACGACTCGTTGGAGGCGATGGCGACGCTGTTCTTCTCCTCGCCTTCAGTCAGGACCTGGAAGAGGAATTCGGCGCCGCGGCGGTCGAGTTCCATGTAGGCGAGCTCGTCGATGCAGAGCAGGTCGACGCGGCCGTAGCGTGCCATGGTCTTGGTCAGCCGCTTCGGCGGCCCTCGACCAGCTGGTTCACCAGCTTCGTCGCCAGAACGTACTTGACCGGGTATGGCGCTCAGTACGGCTCGAAGCTGGGGACCGCGGGCCTGATGTCATCGGCCTCGTCCATGACTTGTAGTCGGTTCATGAACGTGATGACGAATTCTGCGAAGGGTCCATCGAAGACTTCGCAGCCTTCCTCGTGGGCCATCGTCACAATCTTCCAACTGTCGGGGTGGTGGTCGCAGGGAAGGAAGAAGTGCTCGTCACCGCCGTAGTCATAGCCCCACGAGATGAGACCGCCGGGCTGCGGGTGGAACGGGTAGGGGAAGGCATCCGGATATTGCGACCGTGCTTCGGTCCAGGTGTCGTGGATCCGATGCATGCGCTCCAGGAGCGGAGTGCGCCCCTGTGGGTGGAAGACGACGAGCTCGTCTGCGATGACTCCGGGGCCGTAGGAGTCCAGGAATATCTTGAAGTCACCGGGCAGCGAGGATCCGACGTAGCGTTCGACTTTGCTCCAGTCAGTTGGGGCGTAGGCATGTGGAGACGGCGTACCCAGCAACCGTGTCAACTCATCCAGCCCTGGCACTTATGTACCCCCATCCCGATCCGACCGCGACAGGGCAACCCTAGCCGCGTACCCGCCCTGGAAGCGGCGGCCTAGGTGTGCTGCCCAGACACGGCGCACCATTTCCAACTGTGGTGGTCCCAGGTGGGCTCGGACAGGGACGTTCACCTGCGCTGATGGGCGGTCGTCCGTCTGGGCGGTCACCGCCTCCGGTTCCGTCTGAACGGCCGCGAACGGCCCTGAATGAGACGGAAACTGAGACGGACGGCGGGTCCGGGCTCGCTAGCCCTTCGCTGTTGAAGGGGGATGCATGGCACTGGTCCGCAAGGGATCAGGACAGATCGTTGTCGACGGCACGGCCTACCGCTGGCGGCTGCGAGCCAGGCCGACGTACCCGCGGGGCCTAGTGCCGCGTCAGGCAACGCTGGCCTTGTTACGTGACGTGCCGCTCTGATCCTGTCCGTGGCGGCGTACGGTCGCCAGACTGTGCAGGTGGCTGAACGAGTACGCGTCCGTGAGATCGATGACGATGAGGGCCGACGGTTGCTGCTAATCGTCCGTCGGGGCACGGGGTCAGTGGTCACCTGGCGGCGGGCCCAAATGGTTCTGCTGTCTGCGCAGGGCCTGGCCGTAGCGAAGATCGCGGAGGTCACCTTCACCAGCGCGGACCGGGTCCGGGACGTGATTCACAACTTCAACACCGACGGCTTCGCATCGCACTACCCGAAGTACAAAGGCGGACGGCCGAAGACCTTCACGCTGCCCGAGCGACGCGAAATCAAGAAGATGGCCAAGTCCAAGCCGGCCGAGCACGGCCTGCCGTTCTCGACCTGGAGCCTGGTCAAACTGGCCGACTTCCTGGTCGCCGAGGGGGTGGTCGACGACATCAGCCACGAGGGCCTACGCATCCTGCTCCGAGAGGAAGGCGTCACCTTTCAACGTGTGAAGACCTGGAAGTCCTCGAAAGACCCGGACTGCGCAGCAAAGAAGGCCCGGGTCGAGCACCTCTATGCCATCGCCGCCAGTGAGGTCGTACCCGAGGCGGGCGAACCCGAAGTCATCTTCTGCATGGACGAGTTCGGGCCGCTCAACCTCCACCCCCACCCCGGACACCAGTGGGCCGAACGCGGCGGCCGGCACAAAGACCCCGACCGGGAGGCCAGACCGAGGCGGAGGGCGACCTACACCCGGCCGCACGGCGTCCGCCACCTCTTCGCCGCCTACACCCTGGGCAAATACCAGCTCTACGGCCACATCAAGAGGACCAAGAATCGCTCGAAGTTCCTGGAGTTCTGCCGCTACCTGCGCTCCTTGCACCCGGCCGAGAAACGCATCGCGATCGTGTGTGACAACTACTCACCGCACCTGACCACGAAACGGTGCCGCCGGGTGGCGGACTGGGCCGACGCCAACAACGTCGCAACGAACTCGTCCTGGCTGAACCGCATCGAGGCCCAGTTCACCGCCCTGCGGTATTTCACCCTCGACGGCACCGATCACGCCAGCCACAAGGAGCAGGGCACCATGATCCGCCGCTACATCATCTGGCGAAACCGCCACGCCAACGTCAACCACCTACGGAAGATCGTCGCCAGAACCAACGTTGCCTGACCCCAGCCCCGCGGAAACAGCCGCTACCGCATCGGCGACGTCCGAGGTCACCACCCGACGATCGGCCTCGACCAAGAACGGCGGCTGACCGCCCGGACCACTATCGAACTGGACGCGGTCCAGGACCGCCCCGTCGCCCAGGAAGTACACGTTGTCGTCGTCACTGGCGCGCGTGACCGCCAGACGCTCGATGATCACACCCGGCACAGCCTGACGCACCTGTGCAAAAACCTGATCGACCAGCCCACCGGTCAGACCACCCTGCCCCCACGATCGGGTGCGACTCAAAGCTCTCCCCATACTCCTGAGTATGGCAGTGCCCACCCCAGAACCGCAGGGCGAACGTTGCCTGATGCGGCACTGGAGCCCTGCCTCGGCGAGCAGCCGGCGCATCTCGACCGCCTTGAAGGCGCCACCAACCTGGGCGTGCAAGGCACCGGCGCCAACTCCGCAGGCTCACCGGCGGACTGGACCGGCACGCAGGCCATCGCCGGACACTTCAACAGCGGCGCCGGCTTCATGACGACCTGGACTACAACCCCGCCACTGGCAGCGGCTCAGTACTGTTCGGCGGCTCTCGAGTCCTCGCAGACACGGACATCCGGTCTCAGCACGCCCCTGCGATCACAGATTCACCGCAGAACCACTGCAGCTGCATGAACAGGTCGAGGTGATGGTGGTGGTACCACTCTTCGGTCTTGAGGAACCCCCACGGCGCCCAAATGTCCAAGTATCCCTCCACCTACATCAGTTGAACTTCTCCTGACCGTCACAGGAACCCACAGATCTCACATATGATCCACACACCGCCGATCAGCGCCATCATCGATCACCGCTGATCAACACATCTGGGGGGAACCAGAGTTATGGCTGGAAAGAGGCGTGCCGAAATCGGCCGGAGACGGTTCATACGGCTGGCCGGGGGTGGCGCCGCGGGAGTGGCGGTCGTGGGCGGCGGGGCCGTCACCGCGATGGCGACGGGAGTGTTCGAGTCACCCACGCCGCCGGACCCGTTCGCCGGCATGCCGCGCTCGATCGCTTTGAGCCTGCCGGCCGGTACGGGCGGGGAGACGATCCCCGTGCCTCCGCTGCCGGACCCGATGGAGGGCGGCAGCGTCAGCGCGCCGAGCCCCGGCACGCGGATCCCGTAGACAGGCGGCACGCCGACCGAGACGGACGTCCCGACCACCCTGCCGTTCGAGTTCCAGAAGGCCGGCTACCAGATCGCCCCCGATCTGCCGGAGGCCATGCGGCCGTGGCGCAACCGGGCCACCACCTGGGCCAACGCCAACCTCTCGTCGGGCGACTACCACCTGAACGCCGACGGCGTGTACATGAAGTACACGGCAGACGGGAAGTCCTACGACCACCCCGTGGGCCAGATCCAGTTCGGCCTCGGCTGCATCACCAGCTACCGCGTCGAGACCGACCCGACCCGCAAGGCCGCGTTCCTCAAGCGTGCCAGGGCCCAGGCCGACCGGCTGATCGCCAAGCGTGTCGAGACCCGCGGCGCCTGGTACTTCCCGTACCCGTTCGACTTCACCCACGCCGAGCACAGCGGTGTCGTCTACAAGGCACCCTGGTACTCGGGCATGGCACAGGGCGAGGCGATCAGCCTCTTCGCCCAGCTCGCCGCCCTGGAGGACGGGATCAGCGCGGACGACCGCGCCCTGTACCGGACGGCCGCCGACGGCGCCTTCGCCTCACTGCTGCGCGCCGACAACACCAACCCGTGGGTGGTGAACAAGGACAAGGCGGGTTACCTCTGGATCCAGGAGTACCCGTTCAAGACGGCCGGCACGGGCGACTACACCTACAACGGCATGATCTTCGCCATGTTCGGCGTCTGGGACTACTTCCAGCTGACCGGCAACGAGCTCGCCGCCCAGCTGTACGACGGCGCCTGCACCACGATCGCCCGGTACTTCACCCTGCTGCGCAACCCGCGCTGGTTCTCGTACTACTGCCAGACGCACCGGATCCCGGCGAACACCTATCAGCACCACCACATCACGCTCTGGCAGCAGCTGAACTGGCAGACGAACAGCTCGGTCTTCGCCCACCAGCTGGACATGCTGATCGAGGACGTCCCGCCGGGCGTGAAGTCCGGCTCGGTGATCGCCATCGCCGCCGGCACGCACACCCTGTACAAGCTGGACACCAAGACCGACGGCAGCTGGGTCAAGGCCAAGGCGGACAAGATCCTCAGCTCGAAGAAGGTCGTCTTCGCCCGGTCCACCCAGGCCCCGATCGATGTACGGCGGCGCATCCAGGGCGCGGGCGTCTGGTACCGGATCAGCGCCGGAGCGTACAAGGGCTACTGGATCGGTGAGGCCTACCCGAAGGCGTTCGTGCGCGGTGAGCACGTCACCGTCACCTACAAGGTCCCGCGCACGCTCACGATCGCCGCGAACGCCTCCGCCGAGGCGATCAGCTTCGGCACCAACGGCGTGGCCGGCACCCTCAAGACGCTGAAGTACTCCTCGCCGCACACGCTCCAGTTCGACCGCAGGGCCATCGTGAACGGCCGATCGATGGTGCGGGTCACCTCGGAGGAACTCGCCGGGTACTGGATTCCGGCCAACCAGGTCACCACCGACGGACACTGACCGGCCACGACCGGACACCGAAATACCGGAAGCAGACCAGGGGCCGCCCGCGGCAAGCAGGCGGCCCCTTTCCGTGTGCCCGCCGAGGCGTGGCCGGACACCGGTGTCGACGATCAAGTCTCCACCGAGGAGGCCGGCAACTGCAGGTCAGCCCGTCAGCCCCTACTGCAGTAGCGGGTGCCGTGCGGCAGGACTCGACTCATGGTCGGCATCGAGGTCGAACACCACGCTGATCGCCACCCGCGATTGGTAAGCAACAGCTCAACTGCCCAACTGCCGGTCAGAGAAATTCGTTGAGGACTGCGCCCAGCGCAGTCGCCTCGTATCCGACGAGTGCGCCTGTCGTATCGCTGGACTCGAGACCGTGACCGCCAGCAGATGAGGCCACAAAGGTCGGTTCGGCGTTCTCATCGGACCACGGGGCGCCGCGCACCAACGAACGTATCCGCACCCATCACCGCGAGGCGGGCCCCGATGGCCGCCCCTTCATGCCGAGGCAGCCTAGGCAACTCGCCTCACCACTCGCCATGCGAACCGCCATTCCCACCCGCTCAGGCCCAGGACGGCCCGGAATCGGCGTCGGCTTCGCGGAAGCGGGCGGTGAACCCTGCCGGCAGAGGCCGTCCGCTGCACTGTCGTTGATCGCGGCCGCGGGGTACCAACCCGCTGAGACGGCACACCTGTAACCGGTGCTCGTTCAGCGGGTGATGAAGCTTCAGGCCGCCGACAGCCGTGGGCGCGGGCGTCGTGGCCAGCCAGTCCACCGAGAGGCGTAGGGTCCGGGCCTGTGAGCAGTTCCTCCTGGCCCGACTGGGCTTGCCTCTACCACGCCTACGGTCGGGCGGAGGACGTCCCGGCCAGCTGGCCGCGTTGTCCAGCGCCGATCCCCTCGTGCGCGGTGCGGCCGTGTCGGCTCTGAGCGGGAATGTCTACCACCAGGGCACCCGGTGGCCGGCGAGCGCTCACGTAGTGGCTCCCCTGGTTGTGCTCGCGGACACTCCCACGACACCTGATCGGGCGACAGTCGTGCACCTGCTGCATGCTGTCGCCCTCGGTGACCTGCGCGACGATGTCCTGCCCTTCGACCCCGTGCGTGCCTTCGCCGGGGCCGAACGGGTCGGCCCGTCGGACGAGGCCGCGGTGCTCCGCGTGCTGTTCGAGGACGAGGACCCGGACCCCGATTCCGTCGCCGACGTCGCCGATGCCGTGGCCGTGCGCTGGGCCGCCGACGCCTACCGCGCGGCCGAGCGCCACGCGCCTTCGTTCCTGACCTGGCTGGAGGCTGCCGAGCCTGCCGTGGCCAGTCGTGCGGCGGCACTGCTGGCCTGGTTCCCCGCGGTCCCCGGACTCGCGACCGCGCTGGCCGGCGTGGGGTTCAGCAGGTGCACCGCCCGTGCGTCGGCGAATCTCGCCCTGGCGTTCCTCCCTGGCCCTCCCAACTCCGGCGAACTCGCGGCGCTCACCGCATGTCTGGCGTCCACAGACGAAGCAGTGCAGGTGACCGCCGCAGTCGCACTCGCCCGCCGGCAGACGACGGCCCTGCCGGACGAGGCACTGACCGTCCTGGTCCACGCCGACGACGCGGAGGTCGCCGGCGCCCTGCCGGGATGGGACCGCTCCCTCCGAGGCCACGTCGCACTCGCGCTGCGGCAGCTCGGCCTATGACATGTCCCCCCGCGGCGACCACCGAGCAGATGCATGAGACCACCGCACCTGGGCTGCGGGCGAGCAGACGAGGCGCAGGCCGGCCAAACCGTGCCGAGGGCCCGGTCGACGCATCATCCCGGCGCGGGCGGGGCGTACCCGGGTGTGGTTCGCCACCGTATTGAGGTCCCGGGTCGTCTCGTGTGTCATCTGCGCCAGAAGAGGTGGTGCGTCACACCGCTCGGGCTGGGCACGACCTCCATGTGGAACCGGTCCAGCAGCTGGTCGGGCGAGTCCCACAGGCGCAGCCCGGATCCGAGTTTCACCGGTGCGACGACCACATGGAGGGTGTCGACAAGGTCGGCGTCGAGGAACTCCCGGATGGTGCTCACGCCGCCGCCGAGCCGGACGTCCATGCCCTGCGCGGCTTCCTGCGCCTGCGCCAGAACGGTGGCGGGGTCGCCGTCCACGAAATGGAATGTGGTGTCGCCGAGCGTGAAGGATGGACGCTTGTGGTGGGTCAGGACGAACACCGGCGTGTGGAAGGGCGGTTCGTCACCCCACCAGCCGCGCCATTCGTGGTCGTGCCACGGGCCGCGCTGGGGCCCGAACTTGTTGCGGCCCATGATCTCGGCGCCGATATCGTGGCTGAAGTCCCGGGTGAAATAGTCGTCCAGGCCCCGGCTTCCTCCGGGCTCGGTGCGGTTGGGCCAGCTCGCCGTGGCGCCGGCCCAGGCGAAGAGCTTTCCCGGATCGATGTGGTGGCCGAATGGCCGCTCCAGGCTCTGGTCCTCGCCGGCGGCGACACCATCGCTGGAGACCGTGAAGTTCTGCACGCGCAGCAGCTGGTCCATGAGTTCCCTCCTCAGGTCCTGTCGCATCCTCATTGGGCGATGCGTCCTCCACCAGGATGTCGAACGGGACGGGGCTGGATCGACAGCGGCACGCATGTTCCTCCACAGCGTGCCCCGCGCGAGCGTTGCCGGGGGTCGTCGGCCCGCTGGTACCGCGTGTGCGGCTTCGATTTCTCCGAGCCGGCCTTGCCGCTCAGCTTCGGTGATGTGATCGAGGAGGTTGTCCTCGATCTCCAGTAGTGCCGCGTCAGCCAACGTTTGCCTGGTCGGGGAAGAATGCTCTGTCGACCGGTGGGCGAGTGCGGACATCTGGATTGCCAACCGCACGCTGACGGTGGACGGGATCGCGGCACTGACGTACTGGCCTGGCATCATCTGGAGGGGGCAGAAGGACCCTCCGGGCCCGGTGGATCTCACTGGTCTGCCCCCTCTTCTTCAACGAGGCTCTGCAGAATATGCGTTGGAGCAGGTCGTTTCCGCGCTCCTATAGTGGCGGCCATGCGCGCCTCCTACCCCCGAACCCCTCATGTGCCCTGGTCACCGGGCTTTTCCGCGGACGATGTGCGGGCCGGTGGGCTGGGCGGGTTCGTGGGGCGGGAGATCGTCGTCACCGAGAAGCTCGACGGGGAGAACACCACGCTGTACGCGGACGGGCTGCATGCCCGCTCGCTGGACTCCGCGCACCATCCGTCGCGAGCGTGGGTCAAGGCCCTGCAGGGGCGGGTGGGGGCGCGGATACCTGTGGGGTGGCGGGTGTGCGGAGAGAACCTGTACGCGCGGCACTCGATCCCGTACGACGACCTGGACAGCTACTTCTACGGGTTCTCCGTGTGGGACGAGCGTGACCGGTGCCTGGGCTGGGACGAGACCGTGCGGTTCCTGCGGGGGCTGGGCGTGCCGGCGCCGCCGGTGCTGTGGCGGGGGGCGTTCGACGAGCGGGCGCTGCGGCGGCTGCGGGTGGAGACCGGGCGGCAGGAGGGTTACGTCGTACGCACCGCCGAGGGCTTCGCGCGGGCGGACTTCGCCGGGCGGGTCGCCAAGTGGGTGCGGCCCGGGCATGTCACGACGGGGACGCACTGGATGCACGCGGCGGTCGTCGCCAACGGGCTGGGACCCGCGGCCGCGCTGTGGGCCGTGCGGTCCGGGGCGGCGCCGGACGCGGAGGCGCTGGGCGGGGTCGTGGGCGTGGCGGACGGCGACGCGGACGCCGCCGCCGAGGTGGGTGCGCGGCTGGACACGCTGGGCCGGAGCGGCGAGGCGCGGCTCGCGGGGGTGCTCGCCGCGCTGCTGCACCGCACGCGACGGCCGTGGCTGATGAGCCGCGCCGCCGGGTCCCTGGGCGTGCCGCTCGCGAGGCGGGTCGCCGACCTGGTGGGACTGCATGGCGCCGTGCACCGGCCGTACCCGGACGCGGAGCGCCGGGCCGGACTCGTGCGCATGTCGTTCGCCGCCGACCTGGGGGTGCTGCACGCCGTGGCGGGGGCGGTCGCGCGGGACGAGCAGGCGCGGGAGCAGGCGCAGTGGTCGGCTCTGCACGCCGAGGAGGCCGGGCTGCTCGGCGAGCGGCCGCTCGGGCCGCTGCGGTCCGGGCTGCGCCGGGCCCTGGCGGGGGAAGCGATCGGCGGCGCGGCCGGGGACCGGTGCTGGGCGGAGGCACGGGAGCTGTACGCGCAGGGGCGGGTCTCGACGGTGGAGGAGGCCGTCGCGGCGACGTGGCGGTGGCGGAGCGGGGACTTTCCGCGGCTGGTGCACCTCGTGGGGCCGTCGGGCAGCGGCAAGAGCACCTGCGCGGCGCGGCTGACCGACGTTTCGGCGCGCGTCGAACTGGACGGACTGCGTGCGGCGCGCGGTTCGCGGGCGGATCAGAAGGCCAACGGGGAGGTGCTGCGGGAGGGACTGGAGCGGCTGGACGCAGCGCTCGGCGCCGGTGGCACGGTGGTGTGGGACGCCACGTCGCTCAACCCGCACCAGCGGTCCCTGGTGCACGCCGTGGCGCGTCGCCGGGACGCGCTGGTCACGCACGCCGTGGTGCTCGCCGACGAGGACGAGCTGCTGCGCCGCAACGCCACGCGCGCCCATCCGGTGCCGGCGGACGTGCTCGCGGGCCAATTGCGCCGGTTCGTGCCGCCGTATCCCGGTCAGGCGCACCGCACCTGGTACGTGGGTGCGGACGGGACGGTGCAGGACCGCGACGGCACACTCGACGACGGCACACTGGACGGGGAGGACGTGTGATGCGTACCAGCGAGGAGATCTATCACCGCGTGCGCTGGGACCCCCGCTTCGACCCCGCGCGGTTCGTGCTGGGCATCAACCAGCGCGGCGCGGCGCCCAAGCGGGTGCCGCTGCCGACGTTCGTGCCGGGCGGCGAGATCCCGTGGCACCGGGTGCTGTTCGTGGAGGCGGACGGCGAGGTCGTGTGGGACCGCGCCACGGGCGTGGACCGCGTCGACGCGTCCGGCGCCGGCCGGGTGCGCGAGGCGCGGCGGCTGCGGGCGCCCTTCTTCACGGCACGCTCGCCGCACGCGTGGGACGCGTCCGCCGGCCGTTGGACGCCCGCGGCGTCCGCCCAGGGGGAGACGGGGCGGGACCGGGTACGGGTGTTGACCTGGAACACCCTGTGGGACCGCTACGACAGCGACCGCATCGACACCGCCCTGCGCCGCCCGCTGCTGCTGGAGGCGCTCGAACGCGCCGACGCGGACGTCATCGCCCTCCAGGAGGTCGAGGCGGGGCTGCTGGCCATGCTGCTGGACGCCGCGTGGGTACGGGCCCACTACACCGTCGGCGCCGACCCCTACGGGAAGGACGTCGACGACTGCGGTCTCCTCCTGCTCAGCCGGCTGCCGGTGCGGGAGGCGGCCCTGCATGTCCTCGGCCACCACAAGGCCGTCACCGCCGTCGTCGTGGACACGGTGTCCGGACCGCTGACCGTGGCCGCCACCCATCTGACGAGCGACCACTCCGAGGACGGGCCGGCCCGGCGTGGCGCGGAGCTGACCCGGCTCGCCGAGGGGCTGGCCGGGGTGGCGGGTGGCCTGGTCCTGGTCGGCGACTTCAACGACGGAGGCCCCGGCCCGGCGCGCACGCTCGGCATGCGCGACGCCTGGACGGAGGCGCACGGGCCGCACGATCACACGCCGACCTTCGATCCCGGCGTCAATCCGCTGGCCGCGGTCTCGTCGCTGTCGGGCCGCGTCTCGCGTCTCGACCGTGTCTTCGTCCGCCCCGGCGACGGTCCGCGCGTCACCGGGGCGGCGCTGCTGGGCGACACGCCCACCCCTTCGGGGCTGTTCGTCTCCGACCACTACGGGGTCGCCGCCGACCTGCACTGCGGTGCCGACGCGCCGGTCGACGTGCTCGACGTCGCGCCGACACCCCGTACGGCACTGGCGTGGGTCCCTCCACGCGCACTGTGGCCTGCGCTCCAGGACGTGCGCCGCGATCACGACGTGCAGATCCGGCGCTGGCCGCCGCACGTGAATGTGCTGTTCGGGTTCGTGCCCGAGTCGGACTTCGAGCGCGCGGCCCCGCTGCTGGCCACGGCGGCCGCGCAGGTCGCGCCGTTCACGGCACGGCTGGAGGGACTGCACACCTTCGGCCACCGGGACGGCGCCACGGTGTGGCTGGACCCCGCGGCCGAGGACGACACGCCGTGGGCGGAGCTGTGGCAGGCACTCGTGCGGCGCTTCCCGCGCTGCCGTGGACGCCACGACGGCTTCACCCCGCACCTGAGCCTCGGCCGGACCGCCGACCCGCGGGCCGTCGTCGTCGACTGCGCGGCCCGTCTCTCCCCGATGACCGCGCGGATCGGCGAACTGGTCCTGCTGTCCCGGCGGGGCGAGGAACCGATGCGGCCGCGGGCCACGGTCGCCCTCGGCACCGGCGAGGTGCGGTGGCTTCCCGAGCCTGCCCTCGGCAGGCCCGACCGCGGGTGGGAGGACTGGGCCGCCCCCGCCGCCGACGCGGCCGTCCGGCCCGCCCCGGACGACGCGGCGGCCGAGGAGGTCGTGCGGCGCCTGACGGACGCGCTCGGCGAGGGAGCCGTCCGTCTCGCGGGGTCGCGGCGCATGGGCTGCGCGCTCGCCGGATCCGATGTCGACGTCGTCGCGGCGCTGCCCGGCGCCGTGGACCTCGCGGCCGTACGGGAGCGGGTCGCGGCGGCGCTGCCGGGCGTCGAGCGGATGCGCGAGGTCGTCGGCGCGCGCGTGCCGGGTCTGCGGTTCCACTTCGGCGGCCTCGACGTGGATCTGGTGGTCGTGGCCACGGGGTCGACACCGGCAAAGGACGCGCCGGCCCGGCGGGCCGAACTGGGGGAAGAGGCGGCGATCGCGCTCAGCTCGGTCTCCGACGCGGAGGCTCTCCTGACGGCCGTGGGCGTCCACCGACGGCACCAATTCGTGGTGCTGGCACGAGGAGTGAAGGCGTGGGCGCGGGCGCGCGGCCTGGACGGGGCGCCGTTCGGCGGCCTGCCCGGAGTGGCCTGGGCGGTGCTTGCGGCTCTCACGGTCCGTGGGTCCCCGGACCATGTGGACTCCGGCGATCTGCTGCGCCGGTTCTTCGGCACCTGGGCCGCGTGGGACTGGCGGGAGCCCGTCGGTCTCGCCCCGGAGGGCCGCGGGACCGACGCGGCCGTGACCGTGCTGACGCCCAGCGCCCCCGTGCGCTCCTGCACCGAACAGGTCGGCCCGCAGGGCCGGGACCTGCTGAGTCAGGAGCTCTACCGGGCCTGGGAGACGGTGGAGAGCGCGGCCGAGTCCGGCACGGATCCCTGGCCCGAGCTGCTCTGCCCGCCGCCCCTGCACCGACGGCACGCGGCCTGGGCCGTCGTGACAGTCCCGCGTCGGCAGGGGGAAGAAGCCTTCGACGAGCTCAACGGGCGCGTACGCGGACGGATGCGCGCGCTGCTCAGGGCGTTGCGGGAGGCGGGGGTGCGGGACGCGCACGCCTGGCCCCGGCCCCTGGCCCCCGGGCCCGCATCCGCCGAGGGGGCCGCGAGCGTGCGCTACGCCATCGGGCTGGGGCACACACCGCTCGACGCGGAACGGCTCGCGGGCATCGCCGGCCGATGGGGCACCGGCCTGCCGGGCGTCCAGGTGACACGGGTCGAGGGCGGGGCGATCCCCACCGTGCGCTGACGTACGACGACCGCCGCGCGACAGATCCTCGACCCTCAGCAGGAGGCCGAAGGCGGCGCATCCGGGGGGAAAATCGTCAAGGCCTGCTCGTGAAAGGCGTATTGACCCAGCGGCGATAGGCGTCCACGTCGACATTGCTGCCGCACACGACGGTGGCCACGTGCCGGCCGGCGAAGCGGTCACGGTTTTCGAGGATCGCCGCGATGCCGAGCGCGGCCGACGGTTCGACGACGAGGCCGGCGTGGTCCAGGAGCATCCTCATACCGGCGATGATCGACGCCTCCTCGACCAGGACGGCGTCGTCGGCGACCAGGAGCAGGTCGTCCAGGACGGCCGGGATGGGGCGTCGGCCGGCGACACCGTCGGCGATGGTGTCGGTCGAGTCGGTGGTGACGACGCTCCGTCGGCGCCACGAGTGTGTCATCGCCGGTGCGCCCAGCGGCTGGATGCAGACCACCTCGACCTCGGGCGCCAAGGCCTTCACCACGTGGCCCACCCCGGTGGCCAGCGCCCCGCCGCCGAGAGCGATCAGGACCGTGTCGAACGACGGCGCCCTGTCCACCAGTTCCAGGCCGATGGTCGCCGCGCCCTCACAGGTCTCGATGTCCAGACTGTCCTCGACCAGCCGGATGCCCTCGTGCCGCGCGACCGCCACCGCCCGCTCGCGAGCCATCTCGAAGTCGCCGTCCACCAGCTCAAGACCGGCTTCGAGCGCGCGGATGCGATCAAGCTTGGCCGCGGACGCGAAGCGGGATGCCACGACGGTGACCTCGAGCCCCCGGGAGCGGCCGGACCAGGCGAGGGCCTGGCCGAGGTTGCCCGCGCTGGCGCACACCACGGCTCGGGGGCCGTGGTCGGCGAGCAGGCTCGCGACGACCTCGGTGCCGCGTGCTTTGAAGCTGCGGACGGGGTTCGCCGTTTCGAGCTTGATGCTCACGGTGCACCCGAGCCGGGGCTCCAGCGCCTCGCAGCGGTACAGCGGAGTGTCGAGGAACACCGGGTCGATCATGCGGCGAGCCGCCCGGATACGGGCGGTGTCGAGGCGCGTCTCCTGCACGACATGGCAGCGTAGTGCCGTGCGCGCTGCCCCATCGGGCAATTGTCCATTCCCACCGGTGGGTTGAGCTCGATCCGGCTGTGTGGACCTCGGGTCGCTCGACGACGTGGCCGGGCACGAGGCGCGGCTCCGGCGCCACGGGGGCGACGCGGGCGACGACGTCGGGTGCGTACCGGGATCGCCGATGTGCCCGGGTGGACCCGACCCGGTGGGCACGTGAAGAGAACCATCTCCTCCGCTTGTCCGTACTATCTCTCCATCAGTGCTCTGCACAGGGCTTCGCAGTGGTGTGCCCGGCAGGCATCAACCCGCCCTGAGGGCGGGCCCGGCAGGTCCGTCGACTGCCGCCTCACACCGAGGAAAGGTTGTGCGCTTCATGTCCGAGAACGCCTCCACCACCGAACTCACCTCGCAGTACACCGCTCAGGTGACCGCCGACCTGGAACGCAACACCAAGGAGCAGGAACGTGTCGGCGTGGAGATCGCCGCCCTGCAGGAGCAGTTGGCATCCCTCCAGCGGGATCACGCGGTGCTCGTCAACATCCAGCAGGCCATCGACGCGGTGCCGGTGCCCGACACGACGGCACCGCCGTCCGGCAACGTCCCGGTGCCCGCCCCGCGCAAGAAGGCCGCCCCGTCCGGCACGGGCAAGCGGACCCGGCCGAGCAAGAAGACCCAGCCGAGCAGGCAGACCGCCGCCCAGCCGGCACAGTCGGCCGACAAGGCGGCGGGGAAGTCTGCGGGGAAGACGGCCGGCAAGCCGAGCGCGGGCAAGACCGAAGTCGCGCAGCCGGCCCAGCCGACCCTCGTGGACCTGGTCCGCCGCCACCTCACCGAGCAGAGCGAACCCCGCTCGGCAGCGGAGATCGCCACCGCCCTCGGCCAGGCCCACCCCGAACGCGCCATCAAGACCACCGTGATCCGCACCACCCTCGAAGGCCTCGTCGCCAAGACCCAGGCACAGCGCTCCAAGCAGGGCTCGTCCGTCTTCTACACCGCCGCCGACTCGTCCCGGTCCGCCGCGACCGCCCAGTCCGAGGAGCAGCCCGCGCCGGCCGACGCGTGACACTTCCCGTTCCGTGTCTGCGGGTCAGCCCGAAGGCACGGAAGGAAGGCACCTGAGGCCAGCCGTTCGGCGCACCCTCCTCGCCTGACAGCTCGACTCGACCGACGGCTGCCGAACGGTCGTGCGGAGCCCGTCGGGCGGGTCTGAGGTGACGAAGCCGTCGAGGAAGACCGAGATGTCGGCGATGATACGAGTCATACTTCCGGTCAAGCGCCGCCTCCCCATCATTTCTACAGTGCTGTAGATTCGATTCGGGCGCAACCGCGCATGACATCCCGATCGGTCCCGACCGGTCTCGACCCGTCTCAACCAGGAGGAAGACAGTGGGAGTTTCCCTGTCCAAGGGTGGCAACGTATCCCTGAGCAAGGAGGCGCCGGGCCTGACCGCGGTCCTGGTCGGCCTGGGCTGGGACGTGCGGACGACCACGGGCACCGACTACGACCTCGACGCCTCCGCCCTGCTCCTGGACGCGTCCGGCAAGGTCCTGTCCGACCAGCACTTCGTCTTCTACAACAACCTGAAGAGCCCGGACGGTTCGGTCGAGCACACCGGCGACAACCTCACCGGTGAGGGCGAGGGCGACGACGAGTCGGTCAAGGTGAACCTCGCCGCCGTACCCGCCGAGATCGACAAGATCGTCTTCCCGGTCTCCATCCATGACGCCGAGAACCGTGGCCAGAGCTTCGGCCAGGTCCGTAACGCGTTCATCCGTGTCGTCAACCAGGCGGGCGGCCAGGAGATCGCACGGTACGACCTGAGCGAGGACGCCTCCACCGAGACCGCGATGGTCTTCGGCGAGCTGTACCGCAACGGCGCGGAGTGGAAGTTCCGTGCCGTCGGCCAGGGTTACGCCTCCGGGCTGGCCGGGATCGCCGCCGACTTCGGCGTCAACGTCTGACCGGGGCGGCTTCCTCATGTTCGGACTGAGCGAATTCGCCATCCTCCTCCTCGTCGTCATTGCCGTCCTCGCCGCCAGGAAGCTGCCCGAACTGGCCCGTTCGGCCGGAAAGTCGGCGCGCATCCTGAAGGCGGAGGCGCGGGCGGCGAAGGAGGAGCAGTCCCCCGACGGGGAGCGTCGGCAGCCCGACTGATCCGTAGCAGCCGGTGGGCACGACCTCGGGCCGGTGTCCTCCCTGAGATGTAGGCGCCAGACGTACGAGGGGCCGGAAGAGGGACGTCTGGGAGGACGTCCCTCGGACGGGGCCCGGTGAGAATGAACCGGTGATGAACGTCGAGGCGGTCGGCCGGATACGCGAAGCCGGGACCGCGCTGGTGCGTCCGGTCGCGCCGCTGCCCCGGCCGACCCGGCGCAACCTCCTCTTCGACGCGCTGCTCGCCCTGGTCCTCGCCGTGGCCGCAACCGTCTACGCCCTCAGTGCCGGGGTCGGCCGGAGCTACCTGCTCGTCGACGGCATGGCGCGGGTGCGGACCGGAGCGGACACCTGGGCCGGTGCCGTCGTACCCGCGCTCCTGGTCACGCTGCCCCTGGCGCTGCGCAGACGTTTTCCCCTGGCCGTGCTGTGGGTCGTGCTGGGCGCGGGGATCCTCGCTCCGGACGGCGAGGCCCGGATCGTCTTCTACTCCCTCGTCGTCGCCACCTACAGCGCGATCGCCTTCAGCCCGTACCGTGCGGCCATCGTGGCCGGTCTGCCTCCGGCACTGCTCGTGCTCGCCTCGATCGGCGACGCCGGGGTGCCGGCCGTCCCGGACCGGGACGTCCCCCTGCTCGTCCTCCTCCCGCTCGCCATGGCCGCGTACGGCATACGTACCTGGCGGGCCCGTGCCGACGAACGGCAGACACGGATGGCCGAGCTGGCACGCGAGCGGGCCGCGGAGCTGCGCCGCGCGGCCGAGCAGGAACGGGCCCGCATCGCCCGCGAACTCCACGACGTGGTCACCCATCACGTCAGCGTGATGGTCATCCAGGCCGGCGCCGCCCGTACAGTCCTGGACGCCGCACCCGCGCAGTCGCGTGAGGCGCTCCTCGCGATCGAGGCGGGGGGACGCGCCGCCATGACAGAACTGAGGCATGCCATGGGCCTGCTCCTGATGAACTTTGGTGACGACCGTGACGACATCGGGGCGGTCTCCGCGGACACGGCACCGCCACCGGGCCTCGACCGGGTGGAGGAACTCGTCGCCAGGGTGCGCGCCTGCGGCCTGCCCGTCGAGTTGACCGTGACCGGCGCGCGGCTCCCGGTGCCGGCCGGGATCGATCTCGCCGCGTACAGGGTGGTGCAGGAGGCGCTGACCAACACCATGAAGCACGCGGCCGGATCCCGGGCGACCGTGACCATCGCCTATGGGGAGTCGGACCTCGGCATCGAGGTCACCGACACCGGCGGCGCTCCCGGCGCAGCCGCGGGAACCGGCGACGGACACGGCCTGCTGGGCCTGCGCGAGCGCCTCGGCGTCTACGGTGCCACCCTGCGCAACGGCCCGGCTCCTGACGGCGGTTACCGTGTCGCGGCCCTGATTCCGCTGCTGCCCCGGGAGAGGACGACGTGACCGACGGCCCACCGCGGGTGGTGGTCGCGGACGACCAGATCCTCGTCCGCACCGGCTTCCGCATGATCCTCACGGCCCATGGCATCGACGTGGTCGCCGAGGCGGGTGACGGCGAGGAGGCCGTCGCAGCGGTCCGGCGGACCCGCCCCGACGTGGTCCTGATGGACATCCGCATGCCGAAGCTCGACGGCCTCGAAGCCACCCGCCGTATCCTCACCGGCGCCCCCGGCGAACCACGCGTGATCATCCTGACGACGTTCGACCTCGACCACGTGGTCTACGACGCTCTCGCGGCCGGCGCCGCCGGCTTCCTGCTCAAGGACGTCACGCCCGAACACCTGGTCGCCGCCGTCCGGTTGATCCGCACCGGGGACGCCCTCCTCTCCCCGGCCATCACCCGCCGCCTGGTGGAACGCCACGGCGGAGGCGGGCACGGACAGCGTGCCCGCGGCGAGCCCGGCACCGGAGGCGGACACCGGGAGGACGGCCGCGCGGCATCGGCCGCCGGGGCGGGCGAACGCCATCCCGACCTGACCGCGCTGACCCCGCGCGAACTCGAAGTCCTGGGCCTGCTCGCCCAGGGTCTGAACAACACGGAACTCGCCGCCCGGCTCCACCTGTCCGAGACGACCGTCAAGACACACGTCTCCCGCATCCTGGCGAAGCTCCGACTGCGCGACCGCGTCCAGGCGGTGATCGTCGCCTACCGGACGGGACTCGTCAGCCCCTCAGGACAGTGACAGGACGGTGAAGCGCTTCGACCGATAGTGCCCAACATGACTTCGCAGGCAAGGAGTTGAGTGTTGAGCTTCGGCACGCAGGACCCGCACGACGGGCGGGAGACCGCCGGCAGGCTGCGGGCGATCAGTGACGAGCTGTCGGACCGTTTCTACGAGCGGGCAGACGTCGTGCGGACGCTGGTGGTGACACTGCTGGCCGGGCAGCACTCGTTGGTGCTCGGACCGCCCGGAACGGCGAAGTCCGAGCCGGCCCGGGAGCTCACGGGCAGGGTCGAGGGAGCTGCCTACTGGGAGATCCTCCTGTCCAAGTTCACCGCACCGACGAGGATGTTCGGTCCCATCGACGTCGCCGCGCTGGCCCGGGGCGAGTACCGCCAGGTCTACGAAGGCCGCGCCACTACCGCACATGTGGCGTTCATCGACGAGATCTTCAAGTGATCCACCGCGCGCTGAACGAGACGCTGGGCTACCTCAACGAGCGGATCTACCATCCCGAGAGCGGCGGCGAGCCGATCCGCTGCCCCCTGATCGGGGCCATCACGGCGAGCAACGAACTGCCCGAGGGGGAGGATTCGGCCGCGATCTATGACCGGCTGCTCGTGCGGATCGAGGTCGGGTACCTGGCGGACCCCTCGAACTTCGCCGCTCTGGTGCGCTCCGCCGTCGGCCGCCCGACGGCACCGACGCGGACCACCGTCGAGCTGGCCGCGTTGCGGCATGCCGTGGCCGAAGCCGTCCCGGGCGTGGATGTCCCCGACGTGATCGTGGACGCGGTGTGCACGCTGCGGGCCGCCCTGCGCCGCAAGGAGCTCATCGCCTCCGACCGCCGCTGGCGGCAGGCGGTGGGCCTGCTCCAGGCGTCCGCCTGGCTCGACGGGCGCCCGGCGGTCGCCGAGACCGATCTGTCGGTACTCACGCACGTGTTGTGGGACTCCCCGCCCAGCGCCCGACCGTCGAGCGCGAGGTGCTGCAACTGGTCAATCCCGACACCAAGGAGGCACTCGACCTGGCCGACGCCATCGAGGAGCTGGAGGCGCAGCTCGACGCCATGGCCGGGCAGTCCCGCGAGGCGCTGAGCGAGTGGGTCATCAAGAAGGCCCACCACAAGCTCGCCACGGCGGGGAAGCGGCTGGAGAAGCTGCGCGAGGAGGCGCGCCCGGCTCGCGGAGCGGCTGCGCACCGGCCGTCTCGCCCGCTGGGCCGAGCTGATCGGCCGCTTCCGAGAGATGGCCGGCGGCGAGCGGGCCCGCAAGGTGGAGAACGCCACCGGGGAACTGGTCGGCGTCACGCTTGGCAACGACCTCTCCCGTGTCATCCCCTCCGAGTTGTCGGGCCTCGGTCTGCCCGAGCTGCGCGCGGTGTTCGCCGCCCGCTACGCCGCCGGGGAGTTGATGCTCTACGACAGCCGGGGAGAGCAGAGCACCGGCCGGGGCGCCGTCATCGCGTGCGTGGACACCTCGCACTCCATGTACGAGGCAGGGCCCGGCGGAGTCACCCGGGAGGCGTGGGCCAAGGCGTGCGCCCTGGCGCTGCTGGACCAGGCCCGCCATGCCGGGCGTGACTTCGTCGGCATCCTGTTCTCCGCCGCCGACAAGATCCAGGTCTTCCGCTTCCCGGCAGGCCGGCCCGTCGGCACCGACCGGATCCTCGACTTCGCGGAGACCTTCCTCGGCGGCGGCACCAGCTACCAGCGGCCGCTGATCACGGCCGGCGAACTGCTGGAGCAGGAGTTCGACGACACTGCCCGCGCCCGCGGGGACATCGTGCTGATCACCGACGACGACTGTGGCGTCACCGAGGAATGGATGCGCGGCTGGAACGACATCAAGCACCGGTTGGGCTTCCGGATCTTCGGTGTGGCCGTCGGCGCCCCGCGCGCCGCCGCGGCCGGCTCGGTTCTGGAGGCCCTGTGCGACAACCTCCGCTCGGTCGAGGACTTCACCGACGTGCACGCCGCCGCCGACCTCTTCCGCGTGATCTAGCGCCGGTCGAGGCAGCCCGAGGCATCCGGTTACGACACCACCGCACTCCGGCACGACAGGGCTCCGGTGCCAACGGACTTCGATGCAGGCAAACTTCGATACGAGCGGGCTCGATGCAAGCGGGCTCGATGCAAGCGGGTCTCGGCGACAGCAGGGTTCCGGCGACGGCACGGTTTCGGCGTGCTCGTTGAGTATCCGTACTCAGGCGCTCTCCTCCCCCGCGGCACGACACTGAGGCTCCGCTCGCCCTTACCGGAGGTTCCCCGTGTTCAGCCGTGCCGTCATCGCCCTGACACCGTTCTTCGGGCGGCTCACCGTCACCAGTGAGATCAAGCTGCGCCTGCCCGCGGGGACCCTCTTCGTGGCCAACCACGACTCCATGGCCGACCCCGCCGTCGTCATGACCGCGCTGCGGCGGCTCGAGCTCGAGCCGGTGGTGATGGCGACCGCGGGACTGTGGCGCATACCGCTGCTCGGCAGAGCGCTGAGCCGTGACGGTCACATCCCGGTCCACCGGCGTACGGCGCACGCGGCGCTGGCTCTCGACGCCGCCGCCGAGGCACTGGCCGGCGGCCGGCACGTGCTCCTCTACGGCGAGGGCCGACTGCCGCGCCGCAGGGACGCGGCGGCCACCGCGCCCGAGCCGTTCCGTACCGGGCTCGCCCGTCTGGCACAGGCGACCGGCGCGATGGTGGTGCCGGTGGGCCACGCGGGCGCCCGGCGGATCGCTTCGGGGTCGGCCACGAAGCAGTTGGCGGGCGCGTTGACGGCGCCCGTCCGGCGTCCGCACTGCCATGTCCACCTCGGGGCGCCGATGCGGCTGCCCGCGGAGACGGAGCGCGGCACGGCGGCCGCCCGCCTCGCCGTCACCGCGGCCTGGCGGACGGCGGCCCGCGCCGTGGGCGAACACCCGAGGTAGCCGCCGGCGAACCCGCGAGACAGCATCGGCGGCCCCTGCGAGACAGCCACCGCGGACCCGTGACGCAGCCGGCTGCCGACCTCGGAAGACAGCCGGCGGCGGACTCGCGACACAGTCACTGCCGGCCCCCGAAACAGCCACCGCCGCACACCGAAGCAGTCGCGCGAACCCCCGCGGACAGCCGCCGGCGGACTCGCGAGGACCCCTGAAGGCAGCCACCGCCGAGGCAGCCGAAGCAGCCGCACGCCGGCCCCCGCAGCAGCCGCCCCACGGCACCCGAATCAGACGCGGCCGTCAGCGCTCCGCAGGCGGTGGTGCCGTGCTCTGCCGCAGCACCAGCCGCGTCGGTACGAGCGTCGTTCCGTGTTCCGAGCCGTCCGGACGCATCTTGCGCAGCACGGCCTGGACGCAGAGCCGGCCGACCTCGGCGAAGTCCTGGTGCAGTGTGGTGAGCGGGGGCAGGAAGGAGCCGGACTCGGGGATGTCGTCGAAACCGATGACGCTGACGTCCTCGGGCACCCGGCGCCCGGCTTCGTGCAGGGCGCGCAGCAGGCCGAGGGCCATCTGGTCGTTGGCCGCGAAGACGGCGGTGCATTCCTCGCGGGCGGCCAGCTCACGGCCGGCCAGGTAGCCGGACTCCGCCGACCAGTCGCCCCTGACCAGCGGCGGCGCCGGGCGGTCCGCCTCGGTCAGGGCCGCCCGCCAGGCGTCGGCGCGGCGCTGTGCGGCGAACGAGTCCTCGGGGCCGCCCAGATGCCAGACGGTGCGATGGCCCAGTTCGAGGAGGTGCTGGACGGCGGTCCTGGTGCCGCCGGCCTGGTCGGTGTCCACGACGGTGTAGTGGTCGCCGGCGTCGGAGTCCACCACGACGACCTGGACGTGCGGCGGGAGTTTCACGGTGGCCGCGTCCAGCAGGTGGACCTCCATGATGACGATCACCGCGTCGACGGCCAGTTCCTCCAGCCGGGAGAAGGCGCCGCGCACCTCGTCGGTGGTGGGGACGGCCACCGGGAGCAGTGTCACGGCGTAGCCCTCGGCGGCCGCCGAGGTCGCGATCGCCTCCAGGGTGCGCACGTTGCCGGTCGTGGACAGCGTGAACGTGATGACGCCGATCGTGCGGAACTCACCGCGCTTGAGGGCGCGGGCGGCGCTGTTGGGGCGGTAGCCGAGTTCCTTCATGGCCTCGAGGACCTGCTGCCGGGTCTCCTCGTTCACACCCGCGTAACCGTTGGAGACCCGCGAGACGGTCTGCGAGGACACCCCGGCGAGCCGTGCGACGTCCGCCATGGAGGCGGTGGCCCGGCCGCGTCCCGGCACTTGGGCCGGTGTTCTTTCAGCCATGTCCACTCGGTGTGCCCACCTCTCTGTCGGCGCAGGTGCCACGGTCTCCCCGGAGGACCCTTGACCATCGTTATCGGGGCAGTGTAGACATGCCGCCATCAGATGTTTACGTAAACATAACAGCTTGCCGAGCCTCTTGCGTGGCTGATGTTTACGTAAACATCATGGTGGCGGTGGGGCGTTCGGAAATCTCCGCGCAACACCGCCCCGGTTCCAGGACTGGACGAGCGAGGAACGACATGACGACGCTGCAACCGCCGGTGGCCGCCGAGCCGCGGCCGGCACCTCCTCCGGCGAAAGGGGACCGCCGCTCCTGGACGGGGTGGGGTTTCATCGGTCCCTTCGTGGCCGTTTTCGCCCTGGTCTTCCTGGCTCCGATCGCGTACTCGATCTATCTGAGCCTCTTCCGGGACCAGCTGATCGGCGGCAACCAGTTCGTCGGCCTGGACAACTACACGCGGGCCTTCCAGGACGACGCGTTCTGGTCGGCGGTCGGCCGGGTGGCCCTCTTCCTGGTCGTCCAGGTGCCGATCATGCTGGGCATCGGCCTGCTGGTGGCGCTGGCACTGGACAGCGGCCGGCTCTACGGCAAGAGCTTCTTCCGGATCACGATCTTCCTGCCGTACGCCGTGCCCGCCGTGGTCGCCACCCTGATGTGGGGCTTCATGTACGGCACCAAGTACGGCCTGGTGGGCGACATCAACTCCGCGTTCGGTGTCACCCTGCCCGACCTGCTCTCCCCCGGCTGGGTGCTCGCCTCCATCGGCAACATCGTGACCTGGGAGTTCGTCGGGTACAACATGCTGATCTTCTACTCGGCGCTGCGGGTCATCCCGACCTCGCTGTACGAGGCGGCGGAGATCGACGGTGCCGGCCAGTGGCGGATCATCAGCTCGATCAAGCTGCCCGCGATCCGGGGCGCGCTCGTCATCGCGACGATCTTCTCGATCATCGGCAGCTTCCAGCTCTTCAACGAGCCGAGCATCCTGCGTCCGCTGGCGCTGAACTCCATCACCACGGACTACACGCCGAACTTCTACACGTACTCGCTGTCCTTCAACGGCCAGCAGCACAACTACTCCGCGACGGTGGCCATCATCATGGGCGTCATCACGATGATCGTCGCCTACGCCGTCCAGCTGCGCGGCATGCGCAAGGGAGCGTGACCCGATGAGTACCGCTGTCACCGCCTCCCCCGCGAAGAACACCGCCCCGAGGCTGCGAACCCCCCGTAAGAAGCACACCCCGGGCAAGCCGAAGCGCAATGTGCTGCTGACGGTGCTGATGGCCCTGATGGCCCTCTACACCGTGGTGCCGCTGATCTGGCTGGTCATCAACGCCACGAAGACCCAGTCGGGCCTGGCCGACTCCAACGGCCTGTGGTTCGCCGACGACTTCGCCCTGTGGGACAACATCCGGACCACCTTCACCTACCACGACGGCATCTTCGGGCGCTGGCTGCTGAACACCCTGCTGTACGTGGTGCTCGGTGCGGGCGGCGCGACACTGCTGGCCGTGCTGGGCGGGTACGCGCTGGCGAAGTTCCAGTTCCCCGGCAAGCGTGCGATCTTCGCCGTGGTGATCGGTGCGGTCGCCGTGCCGGCTACGGCGCTGGCCGTGCCGACCTTCCTGATGTTCAGCAAGATGGGGCTGACCGACACCCCGTGGGCGGTGATCATCCCGTCGCTCGTGTCGCCGTTCGGTCTCTATCTGATGTGGGTGTTCGCCGCGGAGGCGATCCCGACCGAGCTGCTGGAGGCGGCCCGGATGGACGGGGCGGGCGAGCTGCGGACCTTCTTCCAGGTCGCGCTGCCGCTGCTGGCCCCCGGGATCGTGACCGTGCTGCTGTTCACCACCGTCGCCACCTGGAACAACTACTTCCTCCCGCTGATCATGCTGAAGGACCCGGACTGGTACCCGCTGACGCTGGGTCTGAGCGCCTGGAGCTCCCAGGCACAGACCATCGGTGGCGACGTGATCTTCAACCTGGTGATCACGGGGTCCCTGCTCACGATCCTCCCGCTGATCGCCGCCTTCCTGTTCCTCCAGAAGTACTGGCAGTCCGGCCTCGCCGCCGGAAGTGTCAAGGAGTGACGCGGGCCGCGCCCCCAAGCCCCACATTTGAGCACCACCAGCACCACCCCCACCCTCACCTGTCCCACCCACGAAGAAGTGGAAGCAGCCCCATGCGCAGAACAACGAGCCGCATCCTGCGCGGCATCGCCCTCGTCTCCACCCTCGCCCTGGGCGTCACCGCCTGCGGCGGCTCGGACGACGACTCCGGCACGAAGGCCGTCTCCGCCGGCGACATCCAGGCTGCCCTGGACAAGGGCGGCAACATCACGGTCTGGGCCTGGGAGCCCACCCTGAAGACCGTGGCCGCCGACTTCCAGAAGAAGTACCCGAAGGTCAAGATCAACCTGGTCGGCGAGCGCTCCGGCGACAAGCACTACACCGCGCTGTCCAACGCGATCTCGGCCGGCAAGGGCGTCCCGGACGTCGCCCAGGTCGAGTACTTCGCGCTCGGCCAGTACTCCCTGACCAAGGGCCTGACCGACCTGGCCCCCTTCGGCGCCGACAAGCTCGCCTCGAAGTACACGCCGGGTCCGTGGAACGCGGTCAGCGACGGCGACAAGGTCTACGGCCTGCCGATGGACTCGGGCCCGATGGCGCTGTTCTACAACAAGACGGTCTTCGACAAGTACAAGATCGCCGTCCCGACCACCTGGGACGAGTACCTGGACGCGGCCCGCAAGCTGCACAAGGCCGACCCGAAGGCCTACATCACCAGCGACCTCGGTGACGCGGGCCTCACCACCTCCCTGCTGTGGCAGGCCGGTTCGCGCCCCTACAAGGTCGACGGCACCAAGCTCGGCGTCGACTTCGACGACGCGGGCGCCAAGAAGTACGAGGCCGTCTGGCAGCAGCTGATCAGCGAGAAGCTGCTCGCCCCGGTCAACGGCTGGACCGACGACTGGTACAAGGGCCTGGGCGACGGCACCATCGCCACCCTGCCCACCGGCGCCTGGATGCCCGCCAACTTCGTCACCGGCGTCCCGAACGCCAAGGGCCAGTGGCGCGCGGCGGCGATGCCGGCCTGGACGGCGGGCGACAAGGCGAGCGCGGAGAACGGCGGCAGCTCGCTGGCGGTTCCGGCGCTGGCCAAGAACAAGGAACTCGCCTACGCCTTCACCGAGTACGCCAACTCCGGTGACGGTGTCGCCACCCGGGTCAGCGAGGGTGCCTTCCCCGCCACCAAGGCGGAGCTGGAGTCGGCCGCGTTCCAGAGCAAGAAGTTCGACTACTTCGGCGGCCAGGAAGCGAACAAGATCTTCGCCGACTCCGCGGCGAACGTGGCGAGCGACTGGTCGTACCTCCCGTTCCAGCCGTACGCCAACTCGATCTTCAACGACACGGTCGGCAAGGCCTACGTCTCCTCCACCAAGCTGGCGGACGGTCTGAAGGCCTGGCAGGACGCCTCGGTCAAGTACGGCGAGGAGCAGGGCTTCACCGTCGAGAAGTAGTCGTCGGCGAGCAGCCGACGGACATTCGACACGCACTCGGCAAGCAGTCGAGAAGCACAAAACGCCGGGCGGCGCGGCACCCGGGCCGCGCCGCCCCCGTGCACCACTTTCGGAAGGACCGCCATGATCTCCACCCTCCAGTCCCGCATGCTGCGCGGGGCGGACGGTGACCCCGCTCCGCGTCTGGCGTACGGCGCCGACTACAACCCCGAGCAGTGGCCGCGGGACGTGTGGGAGGAGGACGTGCGGCTGATGCGGGAGGCCGGCGTCACCGTCGTCTCCGTGGGGATCTTCTCCTGGGCCCGGATCCAGCCGGGTCCGGACACCTGGGACTTCGGCTGGCTCGACGAGGTCATGGACCTGCTGCACGCGGGCGGGATCGGCGTCGACCTGGCCACCGCCACCGCCTCCCCGCCGCCCTGGCTCACCACCGCCCACCCGGAGATCCTGCCGGTCACGGCGAACGGCGAGACGCTCTGGCCGGGCGCCCGCCAGCACTGGCGGCCCACCTCTCCCGTCTTCCGTGAGTACGCCCTGGGTCTGGTCCGGAAGATGGCCGACCGCTACCGGGACCACCCGGCGCTCGTCGCCTGGCACGTCTCCAACGAGCTGGGCTGCCACAACGTCTACGACTACTCGGACGACGCGGCCCGCGCCTTCCGGGGCTGGCTGAGTGCCCGCTACGGCTCGCTCGACGCCCTCAACCACGCCTGGGGCACCGCCTTCTGGTCGCAGCGCTACAGCGACTGGGAGCAGATCCTGCCGCCCCGGCTGGCCGCCTCGCACCCCAACCCGACGCAGCAGCTGGACTTCAAGCGGTTCTCCTCGGACGCCCTGAAGGACCACCTCGTCGCGGAGCGGGAGATCCTGCGGGAGATCACGCCGGAGATCCCGGTCACCACGAACTTCATGGTGATGGGCAACACCAAGGGCATGAACTACCCGGACTGGGCGAGCGAGATCGACTTCGTCTCCAACGACCACTACGTCCACCCCGGCCCGCAGGACCGCGACGAGCTGTCCTTCTCGGCGAACCTCACCAGCGGCATCGCGGCCGGCCGGCCCTGGTTCCTGATGGAGCACTCCACCAGCGCCGTCAACTGGCAGCCCGTGAACGTGGCGAAGCGGCCCGGCGACCTGGCCCGTGACTCGCTGCTGCACGTGGCGCACGGCGCGGACGCGGTGTGCTTCTTCCAGTGGCGGCAGTCGGCGGCCGGCGCCGAGAAGTACCACTCGGCGATGGTCCCGCACGCCGGCGAGGACAGCGACCTGTTCCGCGCGGTCGCCGCCCTCGGCGCCACGCTGAAGGCCCTTGCCCCGGTGGCGGGTTCGGAGCGGGAGTCGGCGGCCGTCGGCATCCTCTACGACTGGGAGTCGTGGTGGGCCAGTGAGCAGGACTCCCACCCCACCGCCCTGCTGGACTACCGGCAGGAGGCGCTCGACTGGTACTCCGCGCTGCTCGCCCTCGGTGTCCGCGCCGACCTCGTCACCACCCGCTCCGACCTCACCCGGCACCAGGTGCTGATCGCGCCCGTGCTGCACATGGTGCCGGCCGAACTGGCCAAGGACCTCACGCGCTACGCCGAGCGGGGCGGCCACCTCGTGACCACGTACTTCTCCGGGGTCGTCGACGAGAACGACCACGTCTGGCTCGGCGGATACCCGGGTGCCCTGCGCGACCTGCTCGGCATCCGCATCGAGGAGTTCGGCCCGCTGCTCGCCGGGGAGTCGGTGGAACTGGACGACGCCACCTCGGGCAGTCTGTGGACCGACCGGATCGCCGTCACCGACGGCGACACCGAGGTGCTGGCGCACTACCGCACCGGGGTGCACGCCGGACGCCCCGCGATCACCCGGCGCCCGACCGGTGACGGTTCGGCCTCGTACGTCTCCACCCGGCTCGGTGTCGACGGGCTGACCTCGCTGCTGCCCCGGCTGCTGGAGCCGGCCGGGGTCGGCAGCGAACTCCCGGCGGACGTCCGGGGATCGGTCGAGCTGACCGTCCGGCGCGGCGCCGAGGGACGGTTCCTGTTCCTGGTCAACCGGACCGACGACACGGTGCCGGTGACCGGGATGGACGGAGAGGTCCTGGTCGGCACCGGTGGCACGGAGGGGTCCCTCGTCCTCGGACCGCGAGAGGTCGCCGTACTGCGCCGGCCCTGCGACTGACGCCCCGCACCCGCACACCCGAAGCCTCCACGACTCCTCGGCACGGCCCGCGGCCGTGCCGAGGGCCATCCCCTCCTGTCCGCGCGGCAGGAGGGGCCCACCACAGCGACCGCACCGCAGTTGGGAGCACAGATGGCACGCCGTACCCGCAGCAGACGGAACCTCGGGGCCGCCGCACTCACCGCGCTGGCCACCGGGGCCGCCCTCCTCAGCGTCCCCGTGCAGGCACACGCCGAGGCCGCCGTCACCGTGACGCCGGATCCGTCGTACCAGCAGCAGAAGTTCGAGGGCTGGGGCACCAGCCTGGTCTGGTTCGCCAACGCCACCGGGGACTATCCCCCGGCGATCCGCGAGAAGCTGGCCAAGTTGCTCTTCGGCGACGACGGCCTCGCGCTGAACATCGCCCGGTACAACATCGGCGGCGGCAACGCCCCGGACGTCACGGACTATCTGCGGGCCGGCGGTGCCGTCGAGGGCTGGTGGAAGGCGCCCGAGGGCACCACCCGCGAGGACACCGACTGGTGGAGCGCGGACGACCCGGCGGACTGGAACAAGGACGCCGACGCCACCCAGCGCTGGTGGGTGGACCGCATCAAGAAGGACATCACCCACTGGGAGACCTTCAGCAACTCCCCTCCGTGGTTCATGACCGAGAGCGGGTACGTGTCCGGCGGCTTCAACGCCAACACCGACCAGCTCAAGGCCGACTCCGTCGACGACTTCGCCGCCTACGTGGCGGGCGCGACCAAGCGGCTGGAGAAGGCCGAGGGCATCAAGGTCGACACCGTCGACCCGTTCAACGAGCCCAACACCGGCTACTGGGGCACCCGGCTGGACGCGAACGGCCGGCCCGTCGGCGGCCGCCAGGAGGGGGCCCACATCGGCCCCGAGCTCCAGCAGAAGGTGCTCGCCGCGCTGGCGCCCGCGCTGAAGAAGGCGAAGACGAAGGCGCAGATATCGGCGATGGACGAGACCAACCCGTCCCTCTTCGCGACGAACTGGAACGCCTACTCGCAGGCCTCCAAGGACCTCGTCGACCAGATGAACGTCCACACCTACGGCACCGGGCAGCGCACCACCGTGCGCGATCTCGCCAAGGCGGCCGACAAGCCGCTGTGGATGAGCGAGGTCGAGGGCGACTGGGGCGACGGGCAGAGCTTCACGGACATGCGTCCGGGCCTCGGGCTCGCCCAGCAGATGGTGAACGACCTGCGTGAACTGGAGCCCACCGCCTGGGTGTTCTGGCAGCCGGTCGAGGACTACGACAACATGAAGCCGGGCGGCGAGTCCGCGAAGGGCGGCAACTGGGGCTCCATCCAGCTCCCGTTCAGCTGCACCGGCACGGACACCCTCCAGTCCTGCCCGATCTACACCAACACCAAGTTCGACACGGCCAGGAACTTCACGCACTTCATCAAGCCCGGCGACAAGCTGATCAAGGTGGACGACACCTCCAGCGCCGCCGCCGTGACCAAGGACGGCAAGGGCGCCTCGGTCGTCCACGTCAACAGCACCACCGAGGCCCGCACGGTCACCATCGACCTGTCCAAGTTCCGCAGCGTCAAGGGCAGCGCGACCGTCACGCCCACGGTGACCAGCGCCGACGGCAAGCTCAAGCAGCAGGCCCCGGTCAAGGTCGTCGACGGCAAGGCGACGTACACCGTCCCGGCCCAGTCCGTGACGTCCTTCGCCGTCAAGGGCGTCTCCGGCGTCGCGAAGAACGCGGGTCTGTTCAGCAAGGGCCACTCCTACACGCTGACCGGCGTGCAGAGCGGCAAGGCGGTGACCGTCGGGGCCGACGGCACGAACCTGGTCATCGGCTCGGCCAACGGCAGCACCGCGCAGCAGTGGCAGCTGGACGCCCGGTACGGCAAGACGGGCGCCCGCCAGCACTACGTCCTCGCCAACCCGGCCGAGGGCGAGCGCCTCGCCGTCCGCGACAACGTGCCGGTGGTCGAACCCGACACCGGCGAGCGTGATCCGGCCACCGAGTGGATCATGTCGACCACCGGCGACGGGACATGGACCCTGGTCAACGTGGCCACCGGACGCCTCCTCGAGGTCGGCGGCCAGGCGACCAACGAGGGCGCGGCCGTCACGACCTGGCAGGCCAACTCCGGTTCCAACCAGCGCTGGAGGGTCACGGACGTGACGCCGTAACCCCCGTCAGTCCACGTCCTCGGGCTCCGGGGTCTCCGCCCGCATCGCGATCGTCGTGATGCGGGCGGAGTGCTGTGCGGGGGCGGGTGCCGGGATCCGTTCCAGGACCCCGCCCGCGAAGACGTCGTACAGCGGCAGCGTCTCCAGGTGGACATAGCCGATGTGGCAGTCGCAGACGGCGAGCGGACAGGGGCGGGGGCGCAGGGCGGCGCGGTACGAGCCGTCGTAGAGGTTGCCGAGTTCGGCGCGGACGAAGTGGCAGCGCCGGACGGTGCCCTCGCCGTCGACCGAGATCACCGAGTCGCCGGTGCGGCAGGGCATCCCGGCGCTGGTGTGCGGGTTGCGGCTGTACGGGAAGAGCGGGTCGAGGGCGGTCCACCGGTCGGCCTCGGCGTCCTCGTAGGTGTGGCCCTCGGCGGCGTTGATCCACAGATAGACGTGCGCGGGCAGGTCGGCGCGCAGCCGGCGGGCCGCGTCGAGGTGCTCGGACAGGCCGACGACGCCGACGCTGAAGCGGATGCCCCGCTCCGCCAGTTCGCGGCACTTGCCGAGGAAGCGGTCGTACGGCGTCTGGCCCGGGTGGTAGGTGCACCACAGGGCCAGCGTGCCGGGGTCGGCCCCGTCGAGCCAGTCGGTGCGGCAGCTGAGGTTGGTCTGGACGGCGACCCGGCGGATGTGCGGGAGGTGGGAGAGGTCGGCGAGGGTGCGCCGGTACCAGGAGCGGACCAGTCCCTCGCCCCACGGGGTGAACAGGAGCGAGAGCCGGTCGTCGGTGCGGGCCGCGGCCCACTGCGCGAACCGTTCGAGGGCGGCCCGGTCGGCGCGCAGTTGCTCCGTGCTGTCGCGCCGCTTGGCGAACGGGCAGTAGGGGCAGTCGTAGTCGCAGGAGGCGAGCGGGCCGCGATAGAGCAGGGTCAGGTCCATGGCGGCCGGGTCACTTCCGCTCGTAGGCGGTCATGGCGGCCAGCACGGCCGGGGAGAACAGCTCGGGGCCGACGGCGTCGGAGTGCGCGAGGCCTTCGGGGGTGAGCCTGAGGGTCGTCGGGTCCGTGTCGGTCAGCCAGCCGCGGTCGGCGAAGCGTTCGAGTTCGGGGCCGAAGTCGTCGGCGGGCGCGCCGCCGAAGCGGGCCCGGTAGTCGTCGAGGCGCAGGCCCTCGGCCTGGAGCAGCGACTGGAGCAGGTGCCGGCGGCGCGCCTCCTGAGGGTTCATGGGGTGGCCGACCTCGGCGTGGGCGAAGTCGGACGCGTCGGAGGCGACGTAGTCGTCGATGATGCCCCGGATCTGGTGCATGCCGACGGCGTAGTCGAAGGAGTAGTGCAGGCCCGCCGTGTAGGAGCGGGCGCCGCAGCCGAGGCCGATCATGCCGTCGGTCTGGCAGGCGTAGTCGTCCGCGCCCTGCGGCGGGGCGTCGGTGCGGCGGAACATGCGCATGGACTGCTGGGTGTAGCCGTGCGCGAGGAGGTGGTCGCGGCCGGCGCGGTACAGCCGCAGCCGCTGCTCGTCCCAGGCCGGGTCGGGACCCGGGGCCCCGCCGGGAGCGCGGCGGTCGAGGCCGGTCAGGGGGCGTACGTAGAGCGGATAGAGGTAGAGCTCCTCGGGCCGCCAGGCCAGGGCCGCGTCCAGGGAGTGCCGCCAGCTCTGCTCGGTCTGGCCGTCGATGCCGTAGATCAGGTCGATGTTGAGGACCGGGACGGCGGCGTCGCGGACACGGGCGAGCGCGGCCTCGACCTCGGCGCGGCGCTGCGGGCGTACGGCGGCCCTGGCCTCGGAGTCGACGAAGCTCTGCACGCCCAGGCTCAGTCGGGTGGTGCCCCGGCCGGCCAGGACGGCGAGGCGGTCGGCGGTGGCCGTGGCGGGCGAGGCCTCGACCGACAGCGGGACCGCGCGGAGGTCGGCGCCCATGCGGTGCTCGGCGATGTCGCAGAGCCGGTCCAGCTCGGCGGCGGTGAGGAAGGTGGGGGTGCCGCCGCCGAAGGCGGCCGTGGCGAAGCGGACGTCGTCCGTCTCCCCCAGTGCCTCCCGTACGGCCCTCGCCTGCCGTTCCAGGGCGTCGAGGTAGGCCCCGGTCAGTCCGTCGGGGGCGCCGATGCGGGTGAAGAGGTTGCAGAAGCCGCAGCGGACCTCGCAGAACGGTATGTGCAGGTAGAGGGAGAGCGTGTCCTTGGGCTCGGCCGCCCAGAGGGCTTTGAGGGACGGGCGGTCGGGGAGCTCCCGGTAGGCCGTCTTGTGCGGGTAGGCGTAGACGTAGTGCTGGTACGGGCCGGTGCGGGTGGCCTGCTCGGCGGTGGTCATCGGCCGGCCTCCGTCGGACGGGGTGCGGGGTCGAGGAAGAAGTGGGCGTACGGCACGGTCCACACGGACTCGTGGCCGAGGCGGTGCCCGGTGTAGCCGTCGTCGCCGTAGGCGGTGCCGTGGTCGGAGCAGACGATCGCGAAGCAGCGGCGCCTGCTGCTCGCGGCGGCGAACAGACGCCCGATGTGCCGGTCCACGTACTCCAGCGCGGCGGCGTGCGTCTCCCGGCTGTCGCCGGTCTCGCGGGTGGCGCCGGGCAGATGGAACCAGTTCGGCTGGTGCAGGGCGGACACGTTCACGAAGAGGAACAGCCGCTGCTCGTGCGGCAGTGCGCGTACGACGTCCTCGGCGCGGGCGACCTGGTTCTCGAAGGACTCGGGTGAGGTGACGCCGAACTCCGGTGCCCAGTGCGCCTCGTGGAACAGGCCGGGCAGCACCGAGCCGAGCGGGCCCTGCTGGTTGAAGAAGCCCACTCCCCCGATGCACACGGTGTGGTAGCCGTCCTCGGCGAGGCCCGAGACGAGGTCGGGGGTGTCGTAGACGTAGGTTCCGCCCGCGGTGGTCTCGCTGCCCGCGAAGCTCGCCGCGAACAGGCGCGGATGCGGTCCGGGGGCGGCCGGGGTCGGCAGGAAGCCCGCGAAGATCGCCTGGTGGGAGGCGTAGGTGAAGCTGCCCGGCGCGTGCCGCTCCTCCCAGCGGCCACCGGGGAGGTGGCGGGCCAGGTGGGGGATGCGGCCCGCGGCCGCCAGCTCCGCGGCGACGTCGTGGCGGAGTGTGTCGAGGGTGACGAGCAGCAGGTCGTGGCTGCCCACCACCTCGTTCATGTCGGGCACTTCGTCGATGTCGGGCTCAGGCATGCGGTGTTCCTGTTCTGTACCGGGCGAGATCGCCCAGGACGGCGGCCACTTGGGCGGCATGGGTGTCGAGGCCCTCCGCGCCGCTGCCGGGCAGGCCGGTGAGCCGGGGCAGCAGGTCGCCGAAGGCGTTGACCTCGCCGACCGCGGCCCTGCGCCAGCCCACGGCCGGCAGCAGGTCGACACCGACGCACAGGGTGCGCGGGAAGCAGGCCGCGGCCTGCTCGCACACGCCCAGCAGGTCGGCCCAGCGGGCGCCCGCCGCCTCGACGCTCTCCCGGACGGCGTCCAGGTCTCCTCGCCGGCCGCCGAGATGGAGGTTGGTCATCGGCGAGCGGCTGGTGCGCACCACCGCGTGGGTGGCGCGACCGGCCACGACGACGACCCTGAGGTCGGCGGCCCGGCCGTCCTGGGAGGCCTTCGGCAGCCAGCGCTCGAGGTGCAGTCCGTCCGGGGCGAGCGCGTCGACGATGGCCGCGATGTCCTGCTCGCGTTCGTAACGGCGCACCCTGAGGGAGTTGTACAGGCCGCCGTCGGCGGCGAGTTCCACGGAGGTGGTGGCCCGGATCCGGCCGCCGCCGCCCGACTCGACGGCGAGGACGCCCGAGGCGGACGACCCGTGCGCGGGTTTCACGAAGAGGCGGGCCATCCGGTGCTCGCGCATCGCCGCGCGTACGTCGTCCCAGCCGCGCACCGGCGCGCCCTGCGGGCCCGAGGTGGGTGAGGCGGGCACCGGGACGCCCGCCGCGTCCAGGACGGCGTGGCAGAGCCGCTTGTCGAAGAGGACCGCCAGCTCGTCCGGGTCGTCGAGGCGGACGCCGCCGCGCAGGCTGCGTACCGCGGTGGTGAAGCGGGTGTACCAGCGGCCCGAGCCCTCGACCCGCGTCGGATCGGTGGCACCGCGCAGCAGCCGGTCGACCTCGGGGTTCTCGCCGGGTGAGTCCAGGCGGACGATCTCCTCGGCGGCGAAGTCGGCGCCGCCGTCGCTCAGTACGTCCGCCCACGGCACGACACGCGGGGCCGGCAGGCCGGCCGCGCGTACCGCGTCCTCGAAGAGGGCGACCCGACGGTTCTCCGGGTTGCCGACCACCGCCAGGCGCGGCTCGGGCGCGCGCTCCGCGCGGAACCCGTCGAGGGAGGAGGGACGGTGACCCACGGGTGGTGTGCTCACTCCCCGACGGCGACGTAGCGCCACGTCGTGCCGTCGTCGTCCGCGTCCTCCTCGGCGTCGTCGCGGTCGAGGTCCACCTCGACGCCCGCGGTCTCCACGGTCCGCCGCACGCGCTCCTGGAGGGACTCGCTCAGGTAGTGGTAGTGCAGGTCGAGCTTCTTGAGGTGGGTGAGCGGCCGGCCGCCGAGCAGGGCGGCCGCGCCCTCGTCGGTCAGCACGCCCATGGAGAGGTCCAGCACCTCCAGACGGGCCACCACGGGCGCGGACGCGACGGCCCCGGCCACGGCGTCCTGGATCTCGCTGTTGCGCAGGGCGAGGTGACGCAGGCTCGGCAGTCGGGCGCCGGACAGGATCGGCTCCAGGTCGGCGACCTCGCTGTCGCCGCCGTACTCGGGGGTGCCGAGCCACAGGTCGAGGTGGACCAGCGCGGGCAGGTCGCTGCCGCCGATCCCGCGCACGACCTCCGCGGGCAGCCCGCCCGTCTCGATCACGAGCCTGCGCAGCGCGCGGTGGCTCACGGCGGGGAAGCGCAGCCCGGCCCCGCCGCGCACGCCGAACTCCTCCAGCGCGGGGTACGCGGCCAGGACCGGGGTGACATCGGTCTGGTTGATCCAGGAGATCTCGCACTCCTCCCCCACCATGTCGCCGAGGAACACCGCGCGCAGCGCGGGGAACCGGTCCCGGGCGGCCACCAGTGCCTCGATGACCTCGGAGGGGTCCGTGTCGTAGGCCTCCTGCCAGGCGCCGACGACCAGGGCTCTCACGCGGGTGGTGTCGACGGCGGAGCAGAAGCGCGCGAACGCCTTCGTCCAGTCCTCGTCGGCGTCGTAGACGTCGCTGGTGACGCGCCAGGCGAAGGCCTCCGGGTCGGGCAGGTCGTCCGTCCTGCCGCCGGGGCCCGGGAAGGTGTGGGCGGGCAGCCGGTACAGCGCGTGCAGGTGGTCGGTGACGGTCATGCGGCTGCTCCCGGGAGAAAAAAGATGCGCGGTCCGTGATGTGTCCGCAGTTCTACCAACAGGCACTGACAACACCCCGCGCCGGGGCCTCGGTTCGCGACACAGCTGAGTACATCAGCGGTTTCCGCCTCCTGGGCGGCAGGCTGACCCTGGCGAAGACGACGGACCCGCTGGACATCGTGTGGTCCCGCCACTGTGGAGCCGGTGTAAGGCCTCAACGGATTTCTCCGGGCGGGCAGTCGGCGATGAAGCAGAAAGCCCCCGGCGCGAGCCGTAGGGCTCCCCCCTCGTACACGAGAGGGGAGGAAGTCAAGGTGGAGTTCCTCAACTCCCTCCGACTGCTCCGACGACTCCGACTTCGCCGGAGGTCCACGCGCCCGAGCGGGAGACGTGTCCCGGGGAACCGGCCTCGCGGCCGGGTCTCAGCCTTCGGCGACGCGGGCCAGTACGTCGGTGATCTGGGCGCGGACCGCGTCCCGGGCGACGGCGGGAAGGGCGCCCAGGTCGGTGCCCGCCAGGGCGTGCAGGACCTGTTCGGGGTCCGGGTCGTACGGCGTGCGCTCGCTGAACACCTCGTAGCCGTCGCGGACGGCCACCCGCAGATCACGGGGGCTGTCGCCGTCGGCGTGCACCGCGGCGACGACGGGGGGCGGCGGGCCGCCCGCCTCGCCCTCCAGTTTGCGGTAGCCGCTGACCAGGGGTGCGCGCCAGCGCAGGGCGAGCAGCACGTGACGTTTCGCCAGCAGCTCGGACAGATCGGTGTCGTAGACGCTGTCGGACTCCAGGACGGTGGCCCGGGCGTCGAGGACGAGGGCCGCCGGGAGCAGACAGCGCAGGGTGCTGCCGACGATGTTGCCGCCGACCGTGGCGGCCCGGCGCACCGCGCCGGTGCCCACGCCGGAGGCCGCCCGGTGCAGCGCCTCGGGCACGGTCGCGTCGACGCGGTTCAGCAGCACGGCCCCGCCGAGTTCCTCGGGGCCGACCGTGCCGGCCTCCGGCACGTTGCGCAGCGACACGGCCTGCTCGGGGAAGCCGTCCCGCTGCCAGCCGGCCCACACGAGCGTGGCACCTCCAACCGGTACCGCTCCCTCGGCCAGACACCGCTGGGCTTCGGCTATGGAGGAGGGAAGACGCAACTGCACGACAACCGACCTGCCTTCCCTGGAATTCGTGGCGAGTGACACGGCGTCATCGTGTGTCCCCGTGTTCACCCGCCCGCATGATCAATGGCAGAACGGATTCTGCCCAGGCGCACGGGGGCGCATACAGGGCTCATGGCTGCACCTTGCACAACGTGAAATTGCGTTGCGGCCGGCTCCCCTCCCCCGGACCCTGGCGCCATGCCCTACGTCCTGCGTCCCGCCGCCCTCGCCGACGCGCCTGCCGTCACCGGTCTCCTCAACGAGATCGACCTCATCGAGATCGGCCGGCCCGAGACCGACCTGCCCACCGTCGAGGCCGATCTGAAGCATCCCGAGACGGATCTGGAGCGGGACTCCTGGCTCGCCTTCGACGGGGACCGGCTGGTCGGCTACGGGCTGCTGTGGGACGAGTCGGGCGGCGAACGCGTCGACATCGACCACTACGTGCTGCCCGACCGGCAGGAGGCGGGCCGGCTCGTCCTGGCGGCGATGGAGAGCCGGGCGCTGGAGAAGGCGCGGGAGAACGGCGCCGGGCGGGCCGTGGTGCATCTGCATCTCAACGCGGCACCCACGCTCGACACCGAGCTGCTCCGCGCCCGCGGCTGGTCGGTCGTACGGCGGTATCACGTGCTGCGCCGCCCCCTGGACCGGGCCGGGGACCGGCCGCCGGCACTGCCCGCCGGGGTCCGGCTGCGGTCCTGCGCCACCGAGGCGGACCGGGTCCGTGTCCACGCGCTCTACCAGTCCGCTTTCGCGGAGCACTTCGACTTCCAGCCGCGCGGCTACGAGCAGTGGCTGCACGACGTGGACGCGGCGGGGCTCGACTGGTCGCTCGTGTGGATCGCCGGTACGGACGAGTCCGGGGACGCCGGGTTCCTGCTGGCCCGCGACGACCGCGAGGCGATGGGCTGGATCCGCAGCATCGGCGTGCTGCGCGAGGCCCGGGGACGCGGGCTGGCCGGGCTGCTGCTGCGGCACGCCTTCGCGGCCTTCGCCGCCCGGGGCCGGGACACCGTCGGGCTCGGTGTGGACACCTCCAACGCGACCGGCGCGCCCGGGCTGTACGCACGCCACGGCATGATCCTGCACTACGCCGTGGACACCTGGGAGGCCGTCCTGCGGTGACCGTGCGCGCCCGGTCCGCACACGGACGGCCTCTTCGGGGGGGGCGGGACCGTCTACGGTGTCGCGGCGGGAAGCCGCGTCGGCACCACCGGAAGCATCATGCCGTCACCGAGTGGCGCCGTGTGCGGTACGAGGGCACCCTCCCTGGCGATCTGGAGCAGGTCGGGCAGTGCGTAGGGTTCGGCACCGTCGAGGTCGACCTGGTAGCCGAGGTCGCCGAGGCTCGCGGCCGTCATCCGGCTCAGTGGGTTGCCGGCTCCGGAGATGAACGGCGACATGAGTTCGTTGACGAAGACCGCCTCACGCCAGTGGCTGTCCTGAGTACCGGGCCCGCCGAAGTTGGCAACCGGTACCGGGGCCGGGTCCTCCTCGCCGAGGAGTGCGGCGAACTCGGCCGTCGCACGGGCACCGACGAAGGTGGGGTTCGAGCTGCCCGCGCCCTTCAGGAGGTCGAACGCCGTCCACAGGGTGCCGATCCCCAGGACGTGTCCCATCTCGTGGGTGATCACGTCGACGAGCGTGCCGTCCGCTTCCATCTGCGTGAGATCGGCGGAGTCGAACCGCATCACGCCCTTCGCGGGCAGGAACGTGCCGAACTGCGCGGAGTCGTCGCGGAAGTCGGTGGGACCGGCCATCCCCAGAACGCGTCCGGGACCGTCGATGGTGACCCCTTCGGCCTCGATGAGCAGATCGTCGATGATGTCGCCGTTGACGAGCGCGGTGTCCAGATCCCCGACGATGACCTTCGCCCAACGGTCGGCCGCCGCGGCGAAGGCATCCTGCTGATTGCCCGTCAGTCCGCCGAGGAAGCGGATCTCGATGGTGAACGGTGACGTCGTGCGGGCTATCTCTCTGGCCCGCTCGAAACTGGCGACCGCTCGATACGTCTGGAAGGTGTTGGTGGCGACCTTGCTCATCACGGTTCTCCTCCATGTCGGCCCGGACGAAGAGTCACCCCTCTTCCCACACTAGGCCGACAGGGTGGGGCATGCGCGTCGACGTCCCTGCCGATGCCGGGTGATCGAGTGGCGAAGAAGGCGAGCTGTTTCAGGTTCAACAGAGCCCGGAATCAGGCGGAGTTGTCCCACGGCGACACGACGCCCGTCCGGGCCCTTGAGGTGCGGGTGGGCGGCGGCTCTCATAACATGGTATTCAGAGCGTTTTCAGATCATTTGCGCACCGGCTCCCGAGGCGGGCTCGGCCGGTCGCTGTCGGCGCCCCTCGCGGCCCTGTGAACTCCCCCTCGCGGACGACGGCCTGCCGCGGCACACCACCGGAAGGACGGTGAACCGACATGGCTGCGACGAACAGGTCCCGCGGCGAGCGGGAGCGCCAGGTGACGGCGGCCGCCGCACGGTACGACGCGGCCGGCGACGAGCGGCGCGCGGTCGAGCGGCAACAGGACGCCGGGGTCGCCTTTCCCGACTCCGAGGAGGCACTCGCGGCCCGCGCGGCCCGTCTGCTCGAACGGCACGCGGTGCCTACCGCCATGGTGGTGGAGGCCGTCCGCGCGGAGCCGCTGGCCGCGACCGCGGCGTACGAACGCATCCTCGGGGTGTCCAAGGAGCTCCAGGCCTGGAGTTTCCTGCCGCGTGGCAGCCGGGCCGCACGTACCGTCGCCCGGATCTCGGTCCGGGAGAACGGCCGCGAACTGCCGCTCGGCACCGGCTTCCTCGTCTCGCCGAGCCTGCTGATGACCAACCATCACGTCCTCACCGACGCGGACGTCTCCCGGCAGTGCTTCGTGGAGTTCGACGCCCAGGTCACCGTCGACAACACGCCTCAGGCGCCGACCCGGCTGGGGCTCGACCCCGACGCCTTCTTCGCGGCGGACGAACGCCTCGACTTCGCGCTGGTGTTCGTCGCCTCCGGCCCCGACGGGCGGCCCCCCGGGGAGACGTTCGGCTGGAACCGGCTCAGCGCCCAGACGGGAAAGCTGGTGATCGGCGAGCCCGTCAACGTCATCGGCCACCCGATGGGCCGCCTGAAGGAGATCGCCGTACGCGACAACATGCTCCAGACCCGCCTCGACGACTTCCTCCACTACCGGACGGACACCGAGCCCGGCAACTCCGGATCCCCGGTCTTCAACGACCAGTGGGAGGTCGTCGCGCTCCATCACAGCGGGGTGCCCAGGACGGACGACAAGGGCCGTGTCCTGCGCCAGGACGGGCAGGTCTGGCGCCCCGGGGACGGCGAGGACGCCATCGACTGGGTGGCCAACGAGGGCGTGCGCATCAGCTCGATCCTGAGGCACCTCGCCGCGCTGCCGCGCACCCCCCCGCCGCCGTCACCGCTGGACGAACTGGGCTCCGAGGCGGGCCTGACCCGGGCGCGGGCCGCCGCCGGCCCCGCCCCGGCCCCCGTCGTCGCCGCGCCGCCGGCGGCTCCCGAGCGGGCCCCCGCGCGGGCGGGCCTGCGCGCCCGGGACGGCGCGTTCGGCGGCGACCGGCACCTGGTCTTCCTGCACGGTCGTTCCCAGGAGGGCAAGGACCCCGAGAAACTGCGCCGCGCATGGGCGGCCGGGCTCAACCAGGGACTCGTGCGGGCCGGGCTTCCTCCCGTCGACCCGGCGGACGTCTGGTTCCCCTACTACGGCGACAGGCTGGCGCAGGCCCTCACCGCGCACGAAGCCGTCCCCCGCGTGGTCGAGGCGCCGACCGCCATGGCGGCGGAGGCGGTCGCGCCCTCGGCTCCGTCCGCCCGCGCGGTGTACGAGGAGATCATCGGCGAGGCCGCCCTGAAGTGGAACATGCCGCAGGAGCGGCAACTGGCCACCGAGGGCCTCGGTCTGGGCGACGTCGTCGGTGTCCTCCAGAAGAGGCTGAGCTGGCTGGCCGCCAGGAGCGACCTCGACGCGTGGGCCATCGCCCTGGTCTTCCGTGATGTGGCCGCGTACCTCGACGACGCCCGGCCCGTCCGTGACGAGGTCCTGAACTGTGTGCTCGAGGCGGTGCCCGACTCGGGCGAGGTGGTCCTCGTCAGCCACAGCCTGGGCACGGTCGTCGGCCTGGACCTCACCACGCGGCTGTCCCCCGGGGTGAGCGTGGTCCATCTGACCACCGCCGGCAGCCCTCTCGGCCTGGACAGCGTGTACAGCAGGCTCCTCGTGGGCGGGCCCAAGCGTCCCGACATGGTCGCGGACTGGGGCAACGTATGGTGCCCCAACGACGCGGTCGCCATCGGATGCCCACTGGCCGACGACTGGGCGGACGGCCTGACCGACCTCGCCGTCATCAACGCCCGCGACCGGGCCCACAGCATCGTGGAGTACCTCTCCCACAGCGAGGTCGCCCGGTCGGTCGGCAGCCGCCTCGCGCTCTGAGCCGGTCGTGGCACCCGCCCTCGTGAGGTGCCGTCAGCCGTTCAGCGCCAGCCAGGGCTGGGGGTCGCTGTAGTAGCCGTCGTAGATCACCTCGAAGTGCAGATGGGGGCCGGTGGACAGGCCGGTGGAGCCGACCCGCCCCAACGGGGTCCCGGTCTGCACGGCCTGCCCCACGGTGACATCGATGGCGGACAGGTGGCTGTACGTGGTCTGGAGCCGTTTGCCCTCGATCGTGCCGTGGTCGACGACGATCCGGTTGCCGTAGGCCGTGGTCATGGCCGCGAAGACGACCGTGCCGGCGCGGGCGGCGGAGACCTGGGCACCCTGGGGTGCGCCGAAGTCCACGCCGGTGTGGAGCTTGGTGACACCGGTGAGGGGGTGCTGGCGGGAGCCGTAGGGCGAGGTGATGGTGAGGGTGGTGACGGGCGGTGCCAGGATCGCGTCGGCCAGGACGCCACCGCCGCTCGTGTCCTCCCGGTCGAAGGCCTCGTACTTGGCGAACAGGGCCTTGACCTCGCCGAGGTAGGTCTGCGCCGAGGCGGGGACGCCGCCCGCCTTCGTCACGGCGTCCGTGCCGACCGCGTAGGCGGCGAGGGTGAGGTCGACGAGGTCCCCGTTGACGGTGCCGTCGGTTCTGAGGTCGGTGACCTGCTGGGCCAGGGAGCAGTCCTGGCGGCCGAGCGCCATGATGGCGTCGGCCGGATCACCCGGGGAGGAACGGCCGTTGCCGTCGTCGTCCTTGCCCCAGGTCTTCCAGTCGGCGGCGGTGAAGGCGGCGATGCCCTGCGGGCCGGAGGTGGTGGCGCCGGCGTTGCTCCAGCCGGTGAGCTGGTCGATCTGCGCGGCGAGGGCGGACGGGGTGACGACCGTGCAGGCGTCGGCGGACTTGCGCAGCCAGGGGCCGTAGCTCGCGTCGACACCGCCGGGGGCGGCGTCCTGCGCGGTGCCGTCCCCGGGGCTCCAGTCGTCGGGGAGCCCACCGGTCAGGGCGAGGAACCCGGCGACCGTGGTGAGGGTGACCAGGCCCGGCAGGACCAGGAGGGTGAAGGGGCCCGGGCCGCGCCGACGGGGGCGTGGGGCGGGTGCTTCGGGGGCCGGCGCCACCGGGGCGGGGATCTCCCGGGCGGGGGCCCGCGGGGCGGCGACGGTCTCGTACGCAGGGGTCTCGACGGCGGGCTCGTCGCTCACGCGGCGGACTCCGGACGACGGGTCAACGGCCGCTGCGGCACAGTGCAGTTGTTCACGGACGGACGTTAGCGGGTGACCCGGCGCGCGTCACCGGACGCGAGGGCAGACCTGCTGCCCCCGCGGGCAGCGAGCCCCGGGGGACCGTCGGTGGGAGTTGGTAGAAAGTACGCCGCACGGGCCGGGGCGCGCTGTTCCGGCCACCGTCCGCTCACGGAGGTACCCGCCCATGACGCTGGCGCACATCTCGGAACTGCACGGCCTGCCCGTGTACGTCTTCCCCCTGCCCGGGGAGAGCTCCGGGGAGCTCCCCGGAGCGGAGTCCGTGGCCTGGAAGCTCGTGCGGCAGGACAACGACCCGGAGGACTTCGACGACTGCTGGAACCGGTTCCTGGAGACCGTGGACACCTCTCGGGTGCGCGCCCTGGTCCTCGGGGCGGGTGCCTACGGCAGCGAGCTGGACGCCGGCGACTCCTGCGACGAGGTGGTGGAGCGCCTCGCCGGGGCAGCGGACCGGCTGACCGGCCTTCGGGCCCTCTATCTCGCGGACCTCGAATTCGAGGAGTGCGAGCTCTCCTGGATCGTCCAGGGCGACGTCAGCCCGTTCCTCGCCGCCTACCCGGGGCTGGAGGAGCTCGCCGTACGCGGTTCGGGCGGTGGCGTCGGCGGCGGCTCGGGGCTGGAGTTCACGCCGTTGCGCCATGAGGGTCTGCGCGTCCTGCGCTTCGAGAACGGCGGGCTGCCGGCCGAGGTGGTGCACGGGCTCGCCGCCTCGGACCTGCCCGCGCTGGAGCACCTGGACCTGTGGCTGGGCGCGGAGTCGTACGGCCGTAGCACCACCGTGGCCGACCTCGAGCCGATCCTGGACGGCTCCCGGCTGCCCGCCCTGCGCCGGCTGGGTCTCCAGAACGGCGACAACCAGGACGAGGTGGCCGCCGCCGTCGCCGCGGCGCCCGTGGTGGCCCGGCTGACGGCCCTGCACCTGGGCCGCGGCACCCTGTCCGACACGGGCGCCGCGGCTCTGCTGAGCGGTCAGCCGCTGGGGCATCTCCAGGAGCTGGACCTTCACCACCACTACCTGTCCGACGCGATGGCCGAGCGGATACGGCAGGCTCTGGAGCCCTACGGCGTGAAGGTGGACCTGTCGGGCCGCGAGGACGCGGACGACCCGGACGACCGGTACGTGGCCGCGGGCGAGTGACCGTCCGCGGCCCGTGACCTCATCCCACCTCGACCAGCAGGTCGCCGCCTTCCACCTGCTGGATCCGGTTGATGGCCAGCCGCGACACCGTGCCGGCCTTCGGGGCCGTGATCGTGGCCTCCATCTTCATCGCCTCGATGGTGGCCACGGTCGCGCCGGCCTCCACCTCGTCGCCCTCGGCGACCGCGAGGGTGACCACGCCCGCGAACGGCGCGGCGACATGCCCGGGGTTGGCGCGGTCGGCCTTCTCGGTCACCGGTACGTCGGAGGCCGCCGCCTTGTCCCGCACCTGGATGGGCCGCAGTTGGCCGTTCAGGGAGGACATGACCGTGCGCAGGCCGCGCTCGTCGGCCTCACCGACGGCCTGGAGCTCGATCAGGAGCCGGACACCCGGCTCGAGGTCGACGGCGTACTCCTTGCTCGGGCGCAGACCGTAGAAGAAGTCCTTGCTGTCGAGCACGCTGGTGTCGCCGTAGGCCTGGCGGTGGCTCTCGAAGTCGCGGGTCGGGCCGGGGAAGAGCAGCCGGTTGAGGGTGGTGCGGCGGGTCTTCTCCAGGCCCTCGCGGTCCTCGGTGGTCAGTTCCTGGACTGGCTTGGCCTCGGTGCGGCCCCGCAGTGCCTTGCTGCGGAACGGCTCGGGCCAGCCGCCGGGCGGGGTGCCGAGTTCGCCGCGCAGGAAGCCGATGACGGAGTCGGGGATGTCGTAGCGGTCGGGCGACGCCTCGAAGTCCTCCGGGGACACTCCGGCACCGACCAGGTGCAGGGCGAGGTCGCCGACCACCTTGGAGGACGGGGTGACCTTCACCAGATGGCCGAGGATGCGGTCGGCGGCGGCGTACATCGCCTCGATGTCCTCGAAGCGGTCGCCCAGGCCGAGCGCGACGGCCTGGGTGCGCAGGTTGGAGAGCTGCCCGCCGGGGATCTCGTGGTGGTAGACGCGTCCGGTCGGGGAGGCCAGGCCGGCCTCGAAGGGGGCGTAGATCTTGCGGACGCCCTCCCAGTACGGCTCCAGGTCGCCGACGGCCTGGAGGTCGAGACCGGTGGGCCGCTCGGAGTGGTCGGTCGCGGCGACGATCGCGGACAGCGAGGGCTGCGAGGTGGTGCCCGCCATGGAGGCCACGGCGCCGTCGACGGCGTCCGCGCCGGCCTGGATCGCGGCCAGGTAGGTGGCGAGCTGACCGCCTGCGGTGTCGTGGGTGTGCAGGTGCACCGGCAGGTCGAACTCGCGGCGCAGCGCCGAGACGAGCTTCGCTGCGGCCGGGGCGCGCAGCAGGCCCGCCATGTCCTTGACGGCCAGCACGTGGGCGCCCGCCTCGACGATCTGCTCGGCCAGGCGAAGGTAGTAGTCGAGGGTGTAGAGCCGCTCGTTCGGGTCGGACAGGTCGGAGGTGTAGCAGAGGGCGACCTCGGCGACGGCCGTTCCCGTCTCCCGTACGGCGTCGATGGCGGGCCGCATCTGGCCGACGTCGTTGAGCGCGTCGAAGATGCGGAAGATGTCGATGCCGGTGGCGGCGGCCTCCTGCACGAAGGCGTCGGTCACCTCGGTCGGGTAGGGCGTGTAGCCGACGGTGTTGCGGCCGCGCAGCAGCATCTGGAGGCAGATGTTGGGGACGGCCTCGCGCAGGGCCGCCAGCCGCTCCCACGGGTCCTCGGCGAGGAAGCGCAGGGCGACGTCGTAGGTGGCGCCGCCCTAGCACTCCAGCGACAGCAGCTGGGGCAGGGTCCGGGCGACCAGCGGGGCCGAGGCGAGGAGGTCCTTGGTGCGGACGCGGGTGGCCAGCAGGGACTGGTGGGCGTCGCGGAAGGTGGTGTCGGTGACGCCGATGGTCGGCGACTCGCGCAGTCGGCGGGCGAAGCCCTCGGGGCCGAGCTGGACCAGGCGCTGGCGGGAGCCCGCGGGCGGCTCGGTGTCGGGCACCGACGGCAGCTTGGTGACCGGGTCGATCAGCTCGGGCCGCTCACCGTGCGGCTTGTTCACCGTGACGTCGGCGAGGTAGGTCAGCAGCTTGGTGCCGCGGTCGGCCGAGGAGCGTGCGGTGAGCAGGTGCGGGCGCTCTTCGATGAACGACGTCGTGACGCGTCCGCCCTGGAAGTCCGGGTCGTCCAGGACGGCCTGGAGGAACGGGATGTTGGTGGACACACCCCGGATGCGGAACTCGGCGACGGCACGCCGGGCCCGCTTGATCGCGGTCTCGAAGTCCCGTCCCCGGCAGGTCAGTTTGACCAGCATCGAGTCGAAGTGCGCGCTGATCTCGGTACCCGCGTGGGTGGTACCGCCGTCGAGGCGGATGCCGGACCCGCCGGGCGAGCGGTAGGCGCTGATGCGTCCGGTGTCGGGGCGGAAGCCGTTGGCGGGGTCCTCGGTGGTGATCCGGCACTGGAGGGCGGCGCCGTGCAGGGTGACGGTCTCCTGGGACAGGCCGAGGTCGGCCAGGGTCTCGCCGGCGGCGATGCGCAGCTGGGCCTGGACGAGGTCGACGTCGGTGACCTCCTCGGTCACCGTGTGCTCGACCTGGATGCGCGGGTTCATCTCGATGAAGACGTGGTTGCCCGCGGGGTCGAGGAGGAACTCGACGGTACCGGCGTTGCGGTAGCCGATCTGCCGGGCGAAGCGCACCGCGTCGGCGCAGATGCGGTCGCGCAGCTCCGGGGCGAGGTTGGGCGCGGGGGCCAGCTCGATCACCTTCTGGTGACGGCGCTGGACCGAGCAGTCGCGCTCGAAGAGGTGGATGACGTTGCCCTCGCCGTCGGCGAGGATCTGCACCTCGATGTGGCGCGGGTCGACGACGGCCTTCTCCAGGAAGACGGTCGGGTCGCCGAAGGCGGACGCGGCCTCGCGGGAGGCCGCCTCGATGGACTCGCGCAGCACGGCCGGGTCCTCGACGCGGCGCATACCCCGTCCGCCGCCTCCGGCGACGGCCTTGACGAACAGGGGGAAGCCGATCTCCTCGGCGGCCCGGACCAGTTCGTCGATGTCGTTGGAGGGCGCGGAGGAGCCGAGCACGGGCACGCCCGCCGCGCGGGCCGCCGCGACGGCGCTCGCCTTGTTCCCGGTCAGTTCGAGGGTGCGGGCGTCGGGGCCGACGAACGTGATGCCCGCCTCCGCGCAGGCACGCGCGAGTTCGGGGTTCTCGGAGAGGAACCCGTAGCCCGGGTAGACGGCGTCGGCGCCCGCCCGGCGCGCGGCGCCGACGATCTCCTCGACGGAGAGATAGGCGCGCACCGGGTGCCCTTGTTCGCCGATCTCGTAGGCCTCGTCGGCCTTCTGCCGGTGGAGTGAGTTGCGGTCCTCGTGCGGGAAGACCGCGACCGTGCGCGCGCCCAGCTCATAGCCGGCGCGGAACGCACGGATCGCGATCTCACCACGGTTGGCGACCAGCACCTTGCGGAACATCCGGGACCCCTTCAGCCTGGCGGTGACGAGGACCATCGTGTCGGTGCCTGACCTGGTTGGCCATGTGAGTCGGGCCACTCGGCGCATGTCTCGCTCGATCGGACCGTGCCCGACTACATTTGACGGCGTTCGGCTGCGTTCGACGCCCGGTCAGGTCGCGGTCGCCGCGGCCGCGGCACGTCCCGCCCGGCGCCCGGAGAACAGACAGCCGCCGAGGAACGTGCCCTCGAGGGAGCGGTAGCCGTGGATCCCGCCGCCGCCGAAGCCGGCGACCTCTCCGGCCGCGTACAGACCGGGCACGGGGTTCCCGGCCGAGTTCAGGACCCGGCCGGAGAGGTCGGTCTGGAGACCGCCGAGGGTCTTGCGGGTGAGGACGTTGAGGCGTACGGCGATCAGCGGGCCCGCGCTCGAGTCGAGGATCCGGTGGATGGCGGCCGTGCGGCTGAGTGAGTCCCCGGTGTAGTCGAGGGCGTTGCGGATGCCCATGACCTGGACGTCCTTGGTGTAGGCGTTGTCGATCTCCCGGTCCCGGGCCTCGATCTGACGCTTGAGGTCGGCGAGGTCGATGAGCGAGGTGCCGGTCAGCTTGTTCATGCCGGCGACGAGGTCGGTGAGCGTCGAGGCGACGACGAAGTCCTCGCCCTTGTTCTTGAACTTCTCGATCGGCTCCGGGGTCTGCCAGATCCGGGACAGCAGCTGCCAGACGTTCTTGTTGGTGAGGTCGGGGTTCTGTTCGGAGCCGGAGAGGGCGAACTCCTTGGCGATGATCTTCTGGGTGGTGACGAACCAGGAGTAGTCGTAGCCCGAGTCGGTGATGGTCTTGAGGGTGTGCAGGGTGTCGTAGCCCGGGATGTCGGGCGTGTTGAACCGCTTGCCCGTGGCGTCGAACCACATCGAGGACGGGCCCGGGAGGATGCGGATGCCGTGGCCGGGCCAGATCGGGTCGTAGTTGCGCAGGCCCTCGGTGTAGTGCCACATGCGGTCGGGGTTGACGATCCGCCCGCCCGCCTTCTCGGTGATGCCCAGCATGCGGCCGTCGACGTGCGCGGGAACGCCCCTGACCATGAACTTCGGCGGGGTGCCCATCCGGGCGGGCCAGTTCTGCCGGACCAGGTCGTGGTTGGCGCCGATGCCGCCGGAGGTGACGACGACGACCGGGGCGCGCAGCTCGAAGTCGCCGACGACGGTGCGGGAGCTGGGCTTGCCGCGGGCCACGCTGCTGGGCTCCAGGACGGCCCCGCGGACGCCCGTGACGACTCCCCCGGTGGTGACGATCTCGTCCACGCGGTGCCGGAACCTGAAGGTCACCTTGTTGTCGGCGACCGCGGCCCGCACCTTCTTCTCGAACGGCTCGACGACCGCCGGTCCGGTGCCCCAGGTGACGTGGAAGCGGGGCACCGAGTTGCCGTGCCCGGTCGCGAGACCGCCGCCGCGCTCCGCCCAGCCGACGATCGGGAACCACTGCACGCCGAGTCCGGAGAGCCAGGACCGCTTCTCGCCGGACGCGAACTCGACGTACGCCTTGGCCCACTGGTACGCCCAGTGGTCCTGGCCCTTGGGGTCGTCGACGCCCCGGTCGAAGCCCGCCGTGCCCTGCCAGTCCTGCCAGGCCAGGTCGTAGGTGTCCTTGACGCCCATCAGGCGCTGTTCGTCGGAGTTGACGAAGAACAGTCCGCCGAAGGACCAGAACGCCTGGCCGCCGATGCTCGCCTCGGGTTCCTGGTCGAGGAGGAGGACCTTGCGTCCGGCCGCGGCGAGTTCGGCGGTGGCGACGAGGCCTGCCAGCCCGTGGCCGACGACGATCGCGTCGGCGTCCTGGGTGGCGCCGTACGCGGGGAGGGCCTGCGCGGCGAGGGTCGCGCCCGCGAGGACTCCGCCCGCCACGGTCAGGGCGTGGCGGCGGGTGATGCCATCGGCTTCGGGGGTGTCCATGAGCGGCCCTCCTGGAGGCTTCGCGGGGGCGGTGCCTGGACCGTGCTCGGGTGGTCCCTGGCCGGTCCATGGGTGGCGTGACTGAGGGGTGTTCCTGCGACAGCTGCGCTGTTACCGTCGGTAGCCCAACAGGAAACCAGGTCGTCACACGGCTCCGGTAGTGCGCGGGCGTCAACGTGAGCACCGCTCGCTTGTGGCTCGGCGACAGCGTCCGGGCGGAGGGGGACCATGACCGTCGTCCACGGACCGGAGCCGGTCGCCAGGGTCCTGCGGGACATGGCCTCCGACGTCGATGTGTGCGTCGAGCTCGCGCACGCCGCCCGCAGCCGCTCCCCCGAACTGTCCCGGCTGACCGAGGAGGCGACCCGGTCGCATGTGACGGCGATGCTCCGCGCGGCCGACCCCTGGTTCACCGCCCCGGAGCGGACCGGGTCGGTGGACGATCAGGACTTCACGGCCGCCCTCCTGCTCGGCGCCGACCGTGCCGTGCAGGGCGTGCCGATGACGGTCGTCCTGCGGGGTGTGCAGGCGGCGCTGGGCCGCGCGGCGGAGATCGTCGTGGACCGGTGCCGTTCGGCGGGGGTCTCGGACCGGGCGCTGCTGTCGGTCGTCCTGCGGCTCCAGGAGTACGGCGCGGCGATGGAACGCCAGGTGATCCACGGCTACCGCGCCGCCGAGCACGAGTCGCCACGCGCACTGGGTGCCGTCCGCACCCGGCTCCTGCAACAGGCGTTGGTCGGCGAAGTCCCGCCGCGACACGAGGAGTTGGCGCGCGCCGGGGTCCGGGCGGACGCCGCCGGGCACTACCACTGCCTGGTCGCCGCTCCCGTGCCCGCGCGGGCGGTGCGCTCGCCGCACGCGGTGACCGTGCCTCTCGACGGCCGCGCGGCCGGACTGTGCCCGCGGCCGCCGGAGGCCGACGAGGTGGATCCCGAGGCGCTCGTGGTGGTCGCGCCCGCCGCCCCCCTGCCGGAGCTGCCCGGGCTGTACCGGCTGTGCGTGCGCGCCGTGGATCTCGGCCGGCAGCACGGTCTGCACGGGCTGTTCGACGTCACGGACTTCGCCGCCCGGATCGCGCTGGCCGAGCAGCCCTCGCTGGGCACCCTGCTGAGCCGCCGGTTGCTCGGTTCGCTCGACCCTGCGGACGCCTTCCACCATCAACTCGCCCGCACCGCACTGGCGTTCCTGGACAACGGACGCCGGCTCGACCAGACCGCGGCGGCGCTGTTCACCCACCCCAACACCGTCCGCTACCGGCTCGGCCGACTGAGGCAGATCACCTCCGCGTCCCTCGCCGACGGTGACGGCCCGCCGGCCACCCTGCACTGGTGGTGGGCCCTCACCGCATGGCTGGAATCGTCAACACCGCGTTGAACAGAGGGCCTTGCGAGCCGTCCCGCCGCGTTCGACCTGTCGGACATTGTTCGAGAACTCTTGACGCGGCTGTGTACACCGTTTGACACTCTCGCAACATCACGTCACACGGTTGAAACGGCGGTCCCCCATGACGCACAGACATCGACCCGGCGACCGTGCGAGACGGGGGGCGGGGCGACTGGCCGCACTGACCGCCGTGTCCCTGCTCGTCGGCCTCGTCGGGGCGGCGACCCCCGTCCAGGCCGACGAGGCCGCCGACATCACCGACGGTCTGGCCCTGTGGTACAAGCTCGACGCCACGTCCGGCACCACGGTCACCGACGCCTCCGGTCACGGCCGCGACGGCACGGTGGCGGGAACCGCCGGCTGGTCGTCCACCGGCCAGGGCCTCGCCTTCAACGGCTCCGACACCTACGTCAAGGTGCCGAACGACGTGCTGAAGGGCATGGACGCGATCAGCGTCGCCATGGACGTGCGGATCGACGCCGCCCAGTCCACGCCGTACTTCCTGTACGGCTTCGGCAACTCCAGCGGCAGCAACGGCAACGGCTACCTGTTCACCACGGGCAACTCCCTGCGCACCTCGATCGCCACCGGCAACTGGTCGACGGAGCAGACCACCAAGCCCGCCGACTCCCACAACCTGACCCGCTCGGTGTGGAAGCACCTCACCTACACACAGTCCGGCACCACCGGTGTGCTGTACGAGGACGGCGTCGAGGTCGCCCGCAACACGTCGGTCACCATCACCCCCGGCGCCATCGGCTCCGGCGTCACCACCGCCAACTACCTCGGCAAGTCGGTGTACTCGGGCGACAAGCTCTTCAAGGGCGACATCCGCGACTTCCGGGTGTACGACCACGCGCTGCCCGCCTCCGACGTGGAACAGCTCGCCCTCCCCGTGGCCACGCAGGGCGTCGCCGACGACAAGGCCGCGCTGAGCCTCGGGGACACCGGTGCCGTCGTCGCCGACCTTGACCTGCCGAGGACCGGCACCGCCGGCGGCGCCACCATCACCTGGGCCAGCGACAACAGCGCCCTGGTGTCGGACGCCGGCAAGGTGACCCGTCCCGCCGCGGGCGAGCCGGACGGCCACGCCACGCTCACCGCCACCCTCAGGAAGGGGACGGTCACCGCGACCAAGTCGTTCGACGTCACGGTCCTCGCCGCGTTCGACGACGCGACCGCCGCCCGGCAGGCCGCCGACGCCCTCGCGGTCCACAACCTCGACGACGTACGCGGCAACCTCAGCCTCCCGGCGACCGGTTCCTACGGCACGGACGTCAGCTGGGCCTCCGCGCGAGCGGACGTCGTCTCGGCCGACGGCGTGGTCCACCGTCCCGCGCACGGCACCGGCGCCACCACCGTCGACCTGACCGCGACCGTCACCAAGGGCGAGGCAAAGGCGACCCGCGTGTTCACCGCGAAGGTCCCCGAACTCCCCGTGAAGGAAGCCCTCAAGGGCTACATGTTCAGCTACTTCACCGGCGAGGGCACGTCCGACGGCGAGCAGCTCTACGCCGCGCTCAGCAAGGGCGACGACCCGCTGAAGTGGCGGGAGCTGAACGACGAGCGGCCGGTGCTGACCTCCACCCTCGGTGAGCAGGGCCTGCGCGACCCGTTCATCATCCGCTCCCCCGAGGGCGACAAGTTCTACCAGATCGCCACCGACCTCAGGATCTACGGCAACGGCGACTGGGACGCCGCCCAGCGCACCGGCAGCAAGTCCGTCATGGTCTGGGAGTCCACCGACCTCGTCCACTGGACGGACCAGCGCCTGGTGAAGGTCTCCCCCGACAGCGCCGGCAACACCTGGGCGCCCGAGGCGTACTACGACGCCGGTCTCGGCGAGTACGTGGTCTTCTGGGCGTCGAAGCTGTACGACAACGCGGCGCACTCCGGCGACACGTACAACCGGATGATGTACGCCACCACACGCGACTTCTACACCTTCAGCGAGCCCAAGGTGTGGATCGACCGCGGCTACTCGGTCATCGACTCCACGGTGATCCAGCACGACGGCACGTACTTCCGGCTGTCCAAGGACGAGCGCAACAACTCCTCCTCCACCCCCAACAGCAAGTTCATCTTCGAGGAGAAGAGCGACTCGCTGCTGAACCTCTCCTGGGACGCGGTCGCCGAGGGCATCGGCAAGGGCGCGATGAACGCGGCCGAGGGACCGCTGGTGTTCAAGTCCAACACCGAGGAGAAGTGGTACGCCTTCCTCGACGAGTTCGGCGGCCGCGGCTACCTCCCGTTCGAGACCACCGACCTCGCCTCCGGCGTCTGGACCCCGTCCACCGGCTACGACCTGCCGGCCAAACCCCGCCACGGCACCGTCCTGCCGGTCACCCAGGCCGAGTACGACCGGCTGCTGCGCGCCTACCAGCCGGACCAGCTGGTCGAGAGCGTCGAGGACGTGCCGGTGAAGACACGGATCGGCCAGGCCCCGGTACTGCCCGCGACCGTGATCGCCACCTACGCCGACGGGGTCGCGCGCCCGGTGGCGGTGGCCTGGGACGACGTCCCGGCCTCGGCCTACGCACAGGCCGGCACGTTCACGGTGACCGGAAGCCTGCCCGACGGCGCCGCGCTTCCCGTCCGGGCCCGGGTGACGGTCTCCGAGGAGGGCGCCGACGTGCCCGCCGACCTGCTGCTGCACTACGGCTTCGACGAGACGTCCGGCAACATCGCCGTCGACTCCAGCGGCCACGGCAACCACGGCACCTACGTCCGCACGCCCGAGTTCGCCACCGGCGTGGACGGCGGCTCGTTCAAGATGTCCGGCGACTCCGCGACCTCCCCGTACGTCAAGATCCCGAACGGCGTCCTGAAGGGCGCCGACAGCGTCACCGTGTCCACGTACGCCAAGTGGAAGGGCGGCTCGTCCTTCCAGTGGCTGTTCGGGCTCGGCCCCGACAGCGACAAGTACCTGTTCGCCACCCCCTCCAACGGCGGGTCCAGCCTGTACTCGGCAATCACCAAGGCCAGTTGGTCGGCGGAGTCGAAACTGACGGCCGGCTCGCAGCTCACCCCCGGCGAGTGGCGGCACGTCACGGTCACCCTCGACGGCGCCACCGGCACGATGGTCCTCTACGTCGACGGCGTCGAGGCGGCCCGCACGACGACCACGGTGAAGCCGTCCGAGCTGTACGACTCCGCCAAGGACTACAGCGGCTACATCGGCAGGTCGCTGTACTCGGCCGACCCGTACTTCGGCGGCGAGGTCGACGACTTCCGCGTCTACGACCGCGCGCTGTCGGCCGCGGAGGTCATGGAACTCAGCGGCAACACCGCGGGCATCGCCAGGGCGACGCACCCCGCGCTGAAGGTCGACGCCCTTCTCGACAACGCGCACAGCAAGGTCACGCTGCCGCTGAAGGAAGGCACCGACCTCACCGCGCTGGCGCCGGAGTTCACCCTCGCCCACGGCGCGGCGATCAGCCCCGCCTCGGGCAGCGTGCACGACTTCAGCAAGCCGGTGACGTACGAGGTGACCGGCTCGGACGGCACGAAGCGCACCTGGACCGTGTCGGCGCTGGTCATGAAGAGCCCGGTGCTGCCGGGTCTCAACGCCGACCCGAACATCGTGCGCTTCGGTGACACCTTCTACATGTACCCGACGACCGACGGCTTCGAGGGCTGGAGCGGTACTCAGTTCAAGGCGTACTCGTCGACCGACCTGGTGCACTGGACGGACCACGGGGTCATCCTCGACCTGGGACCGGACGTGAGCTGGGCGGACAGCAGGGCCTGGGCGCCGACGATCGCCGAGAAGAACGGTAAGTACTACTTCTACTTCTGCGCCGACGCCAACATCGGTGTCGCCGTCTCCGACTCGCCCACCGGCCCCTTCACCGACGCCCTGGGCAAGCCGCTGCTCAAGGCCGGCGAGTACAGCGGCCAGATGATCGACCCGGCGGTCTTCACGGACGACGACGGCCGGTCGTACCTCTACTGGGGCAACGGCCACGCCTACGTGGTGCCGCTCGGCGACGACATGGTCTCCTTCGACGCCTCGAAGATCACCGACATCACCCCGAGCGGCTACAACGAGGGCAGCTTCGTCGTCAAGCGCAAGGGCACCTACTACTTCATGTGGTCGGAGAACGACACCCGGGACGAGAACTACCGCGTCGCCTACGCCACCGGCCCCTCGCCCACCGGCCCGTGGACCAAGCGCGGCGTGATCCTCGAGAAGGACCTCTCCCTCGGCATCAAGGGCACCGGCCACCACTCGGTCGTCCAGGTACCGGGAACCGACGACTGGTACATCGCCTACCACCGCTTCGCCATCCCCGGCGGTGACGGCACCCACCGCGAAACCACCGTCGACAAGCTGGAGTTCGACGCGGACGGCCTGATCGAGAAGGTCGTGCCCACCCTCACGGGCATCGACCCGGTCACCGTCGTGCACGCCGGTCCGGACGCCCAGGGCGTCGAGGGCGCCGCGATCGCCCTGACCGGCACGGTCTCCGGAGCGGGGGGCGCACGATGGACCGTCGAGAAGGGCGCACCCTGCACGGTCGCGGACCCCGCCGCCGCCCGCACCACGGTCACCTGCACCGACAACGGCACCTACCCCGTCACCCTGACCGGCGGCCGCAGCACCGACGCGGCCGTGGTGACCGTGACGAACGCGGCCCCCGCCATCACGTCCGCCACCGGCCCGTCGGGCCCGGTGCCTGCCGGCCGCGGTACGGCCGTCACCGTCCGGTTCGGCGACCCGGGCACCGGTGACACCCACACCTGCGTCGTCGACTGGAAGGACGGCGGCAAGCCGGCCACCGGCACGGTCACCCCGTCCGGCTGCCGTGCCGAGCACACCTACACCTCGGCGGGCATCCGCCGTCCGGTGATCACCGTCACCGACGACGACGGCGCCTCGGCCGCCACGACACTCCCCGAGCTGATCGTGTACGACCGGACCGCCGGCCCGGTGGTGGGCGCGGGCACCGTCGCCTCCAAGGTCGGGCCGAAGCCGACGGGCCGGGCGTTCTTCTCGCTCACGGCCGGCTATCTGCCGGGGGCCACCGCCCCGGCCGGAGGGGTCACCTTCGACTTCAGGCCGGCGCGCCTGAAGTTGCGCTCCACCGGTTTCGACTGGCTCGTCGTCTCCGGCTCCACGGCCGTCCTCCAGGGTTCGGGCACGGTCAACGGCAAGAGCGGCTACGGCTTCCGCCTCACGACGACGGACAGCCCCGACACCTTCCTCATCAGGATCTGGAAGAAGTCCGGCGGGGAGGTGGTCTACAGCAGTGGCACCCCGGCAAAGGTCAACGGCGTCATCACGGTCGGCTACGGGCGCCGGTAGCACGGACGCCTGGCCCTCGCTCCGGCCGGGCGGTTAAGGTCATGGGCCCCCTGTCCTCGACAGGGGGCCCACTCGTGACCTGGGGGGATTCGACGCATGCCGACACCCGAGCAGATCTGGGAGGACGCCGATCTCGCCACCCGGCGCCTGGCGGGAGTCGCCCTGAACCCCTCGAGTCCGCAGGACGTCCTGCTGCACCTGCTGGCGAAGGCGCCGCTCGCCGTACGGATGGTGCTGTGCCGGGACCGGGTGCTGCCCGAGGCGGTCGTCGACGCCGTCATCGAACACCCCGACCACCGCACCCGTAGCTTCTTCGCCCGCAATCCGCACGTCGACCCGGCCCAGCGGGTGCGGCTGGTGGACGATCCGCACTGGTTCGTGCACGCCCACCTCGCCGAGGCCCCCCGGGTGACCGCCCCCGCCGAGCCCCGGCCGCTGCCCGACGACACCGTCGTCCACATGATGAACACCTACGATCCGGAGCACCTGGGCGGCACCTTCTACCGGCAGTTCTCCCTCACGCTGCGCCGCTCCATGGCCACGCATCCGGACGCGAAGGTCCGCGCCTGGGGAGTCGGCATGTGGGGATGGCAGGACCCGAAGACACGGGCAGCGCTGCTGACGGACCCCGACGACGAGGTGCGGCGGCGGGCGCAGGACCGGCTGCGCCACGAGGATCCCGTGTGGGTGGAGAGCGTACTGCCCGACCGGTCCTGCCACGGCCGCACCGGCGCACTGCTCCACGACGCTCTCAGCAGGGCCGTCGTGGACAGCGTCCTCACCGCTCCGGCCGGTCCCCAGGACCGGCGGATGATCGCGGGCAACCCGAGTCTCCCGCCCGACGTCGTGGTCCTGCTGGCCGCCGATCCCGACCCGGAGGTCCGGTGGCACATCGCGCGCCGCGCGGACCTCGGTCCCGTCGAACGCCGCGCGCTGGTCTCCGATCCCGAACCCGACGTACGCCGGACGGTCGCCCGCCACCGCGACCTCGACCACGACGAGCTCCGCGCCCTCGCGGCCGACCCCGACCCGAAGGTCCGGCTGTCCGTGTCCCTCCACCCCGCGTGGACCGAGGAGGAACGGGCCGCGATCGACTACGAGGTCCCCCTGGACGAGCCGTTCTGCCACTACCCCGAGCGACTGGTCCCGCGGGACCCCGAGGCCGTCCGCCGGGACGCGCTGTCCGGTCACCCCATGCTGCGCCGCGAGGCCGCGCGCGAGCGCACCCTGCCGCCCGACCTCGTGGCCCGGCTGGCCGCCGACGAGGACCTCGGCGTCCGCGTCCTGCTGGCCCAGAACCAACCGGACGTCCCGGCGGCCCTCCTGCTGCGCGGCTTCCTGGAGTACACCGGGCCCGAGCGCGCCCACCTCGTCACCCGGCCCGGCTTCCCGACGGACGGGCTCGCCGCCCACGCCGACGACGAGGACCCCGCCGTCCGGGCCCTCGCCGCCCGCGACCCCGGGACCCCGCCGGCCACCGTGGCACGGCTCACCCGGGACCCCGAACCCGCCGTCCGGGCGGCGTTCGCCCGCCACCCGAACCTGCCGCCCGCCCTGCTGGCGCAGCTCCTCGACGACGAGGAGCTCGCCCACCACGCCGCCGCCAACCCGGCCCTGGCCGAGAGCACCCTCCGCGCCCTGGTGAGGGCTCTGCCGGTCAGCTGACAGCCCGCAGCGCCTCCAACGCCCGCGCGGTCTGCGGATACCGGGCGAGCAGGGCCGCTCCGGACGACCCGGCATCGGGGCTCTCCCATGTCCCGTCGCAGCCCAGCAGGGCCGCCAGCGCGTCGCAGGTCGCCGGTTGCGCGGCGAGGAGCGGCAGGCCGCCCGCGGTGCTCGCCGCCGACTCCACCGGCAGACGTGGCGGTCCCTGCGGGAGGCGCCACGGCGGTACCCAGGTGTCCAGCTCGGTGAGCCGGGCGGGGAAGAGCCGGCCCGCCTCACGGATCAGCAGCGGCGCATGTTCGGCGCCACCGGCCCGCAGGGTGCCGATGAGGCTCGGCAGCCAGGGCAGCAGCACCGAGTCCGGGAGCCGGGCGAACGCGTTCGACACGGCCTCGACGACGAAGTCGGCCAGGCCCGGCACCGGTTCCAGGGCGTGCACGAACCCGCTGAGGTAGCGCGGGTAGGCGGGCACCACCAGCGGGTTGCCGAGCAGCTCCGCGCAGCGCTCCCGCAGGACCGTCCTCGGCAGGGTGCCCAGGTGGGTCTGGGCCGCCCACAGCAGAGCGGTGCGGGACGGTTCGGTCGGGTGGGACTGGGCGAGGGCGAGTTCGAGCTGGGTGCGGTCGCAGCCCAGGGACAGCGCCAGGCCCTCCATCCCGAACAGGAAGCCCAGCATCGCCGCGACCTGGCGGACGGTCGCGTCGTCGTCGGTGAACGCCGTCGGCAGCAGGGTGCAGTAGTGCGCGTAGCCCGTCTTGACGAAGGACTCGATCCAGGGCGGGAGCACCGGCTCGGCGGTCCGGTAGTGGGCCAGCAGCCGGCGCACACGGCGCAGCACCTCCGGCGCGCCGTCGACGCTGCGCTCGCTCGCCAGGACCTCCAGGGCCCGGGTGCCGAGCTCGTCGGCGAGACGGCGGCTGCGCAGGTAGAGCGTGGCGTCCTCGACGGCCTCCAGGACCTGCGCCGCCGTCGCCCGGGGGGCGTACGCGGCCCGCCGCAGCCGCTGTTCGAGAACCTGCTCGATGCTGACGCCCTCGTAGCCCAGCTCGATGAGGGCGCGCTGGTGGGTGCCCAGGGCCAGGTCCCAGGACTCCTGGATGGGGTGTTCGCCGAGCCGGCGTTCACCCATGATGGGCCGGGCCGCGCCCTGCGGCAGCAGCCGGCGCAGCATCCACAGCAGGTCGGAGCAGCGCGCCAGTTCCGGCCGCGAGGCGATGTCCAGCAGCGCGCGCTGCACTCCGCGCTGCTGGAGCTTCAGGTCCAGCGGTGCGAGCCGGTCGTGCACGTCACGGGCCAGCGGCGGCAGCGCGTCGTAGCCGACCTGGCCGACGCGGTCGCCGCCCATCATGATCTCGACCAGCCAGCCCACGTCCCGCCGGCCCGGTACGGCGTCCTTCTCGATACAGGTGACGGCCGCGTCCTGGAAGTCGTACGGCGTCGGCTTGGCGCGGTCGCGCATCCCGGCCAGCAGGATCGACGTCTCGAAGACGGCGATGGCGTCGGCGGTGGAGGCGAGGTAGCCGTTGCGACGCGCGGCGCGCACGATCTCCACGGACCAGCCGAGCAGTTCGGCCTCGTCGAGGGCGTCGAGGGCGGGCGGCCGCTGGAGGAAACCCGTGAGCCGGTCGGCGGCCGGGCCGGCCGACGCGCGGGCCGCGGGGGCGAGGGCCTTCCTCGGCCTCGTGCTCTTCCTGGTGCCCGCCTGGCCCTCCAGCCGGAACGGCCGGACGCCGGTGCGCCTGACGTTCTTCGCCCATTCCGTCGCGGCGATGGACACCGAGCCCGCGGCAAGTCCGAACTGCGCTTCGATCGCGCCGTGGCTGGACGGGATCAGACCGTGCCGCCACTTCGTGCCGCTCGGCGGGCTGACGGTGAAGGTGTCGCTGCCGTGCACGCCGAACTCCGCGACCCGGCTGGCCGCGTGGAAGGCGCCGCAGACGTAGAGGCAGTCGGCCGGGTCGGTGCCGGTGGCCGCGAGGTGCTCGCGCATCCGCGTCCACATGTACCGCTCGCGGTCCTCGTCCACCCGTACCTTGCGGGGGTCGCCGGGGGCGAGGCGCCGGAAGAGGCTGCCGATGAGCAGCATCACCTGGCGGTAGGTGTCGTGGTCGCTGTCGCCGAGGGGCAGTTCGACGTACTGGTGCCACCACTCCGACCAGTGCCGTACCCGGCCGTGGCGGAGCAGGTGCTCCTCCAGTTCGGCGAAGCGCGGGCGCAGGTCGCCGATCTCCACGCCGACGGCGTCGCCGTGCAGGGCGGTCTGCTCGGCCGCCTCCGGCGCGTCGGGATCGCCCTCGCCCTCGCCCTCGCCGTCGGGTCCGGTCTCCCACTGGAAGACATGGTCCGAGGAGCGGTCGACGAGGACGAGTTCGACGCCCGGGGTGTCGAGCGCGTAGGCGATGGCCTGGTACTCGGCGGAGGCCTCGGTGACCGGGGCGACCACCGAGAGCGGCGCCCAGTCGGCGGGGAAGCCCTCGATCTCGCTCGCGAAGGACTGGACGGCCACCGGCAGACGGCAGTTGCGCAGCTCGGTGAGGAGGGGTGCCATGTCCTCGCAGAGCTCGAGGTAGATGGTCCTCGGCTGCTTCTCGCGCAGCCGGCGGGCCATGGCGATGGCCGAGGCCGGTGAGTGGTGGCAGACGGGGAAGATCTCCAGGGGTTCGCCCACCGCGCGTTCGACGTCGTCGACGATGCCCCGCAGGATGCCCTCAAGGGCCGCCGGACCGTCGGCGAACGTGGAGGCTGCGTCCTGGAGTTGGGTGCGCAGGGCGGTGAACGTGCCCTCGGGGGTTGCGGTCACGACAGGGTCGCGATCGCGTCGCGGCCGCCTTCGAGGAACTCCGGCCAGGAGCCCCCTTCCTCCTTGCTGCGCGGTTCGACGACGCCGTGCAGGTACTTGTTGAGGATGGCGAGGTCCTCCGGTGCGCGCCGGGCCAGGGAACCGACGAGGGAGGAGGCGAGGGTGTGGGCGGTGAGGGCGCGTTCGCCGAAGAAGTTGCTGTGCAGGATGGCGTCCTCGAGGACACCGATCTGCTCGGCCGTGGACAGGGCGGACTCCAGCTTCTCGTCGTCGCTGCCGGCGGCGGCAGACGAGGCCCGTAGGTCGGCGAAGCTGCGCAGCAGCACGTCCAGCAGGGTCGGCGGGACGTCGAGTTCGATCCGGTGGCGGCGCAGCAGTTCCTCGGTGCGGAACCGGACGATCTCCGCCTCGCTCTTCTTGTTCGTCACCACCGGGATCCGCACGAAGTTGAAGCGGCGCTTGAGGGCCGAGGAGAGGTCGTTGACGCCCCGGTCCCGGCTGTTGGCGGTGGCGATGACCGAGAAGCCGGGCTTGGCGAACACGATGTTGTCGCTGTCCTGGTCACTGCCCAGCTCCGGGACCGAGATGTACTTCTCGGAGAGGATCGAGATCAGCGCGTCCTGGACGTCGCTGGTGGAGCGGGTGAGCTCCTCGAAGCGGCCGATCGCGCCGGTCTCCATCGCGGTCATGATGGGCGAGGGGATCATCGACTCGCGTGACTGGCCCTTGGCGATGACCATCGAGACGTTCCACGAGTACTTGATGTGGTCCTCGGTGGTGCCCGCGGTGCCCTGCACGACCAGTGTGGAGTTGCGGGAGATCGCGGCGGACAGCAGCTCGGCCAGCCAGCTCTTTCCGGTACCGGGGTCTCCGATGAGGAGCAGGCCCCGGTCCGAGGCGAGGGTGACGATGGAGCGCTCGACGAAACTGCGGTCGCCGAACCACTTCGGGGCGATCTCCCGGTCGAGGCCGTCGGCGCGCTCGGAGCCCAGGACGAACAGGCGGACCATCTTCGGGGACAGCCGCCAGGAGAACGGTTTGGGGTTGTCGTCGATCGACTCCAGCCAGTCGAGTTCCTCGGCGTACTTGAGCTCGGCGGGGGCGCGCAGCAGGTCGGACATCGAGGGCCTTTCCAAGAGGTACGTGTGTCGAGGGACGGGTGGGTGAGGTGAGGAACGTCAGGTGAGGAATGTCTTGAGTTCGTGGACGAGCTTGTCGATGTGGCCGGAGATCACCGGTGTGCCGAGGGTCTTGAACCGCTCCCGGAACCAGGGGTTGACCTCCTGCCGGCCGGAGCTGGTCACCGAGCCGACGGGGATGAACTTCACGCCGGAGCGATGGACTTCCTCGATGCCCTCGAACAGCGGCTGCGAGCGGTCGAACTCGTAGAAGTCGGAGATCCACACCAGCACGGTGTTCTTGGGCTCGGCGATCTTCGGCCTGGCCATGGCCATGGCCACGGGGCCGTCGTTGCCGCCGCCCAGCTTGGTCCGCAGCAGCACCTCGAACGGCTCGTTCACCCAGGGGGTGAGGTCGATGGCGCGGGTGTCGTACGCGATGAGGTGCACGTCGACCTTGGGCAGTCCGGCGAAGATCGATGCCAGGATGGTGCAGTTGACCATGGAGTCGACCATCGAGCCCGACTGGTCCACGACCACGACGAGCCGCTGCGGGGTCGTCCTGCGGGCGGTGTGGCGGTAGTAGAGGCGGTCGACGTAGAGGCGTTCCTCTTCGGGGCTGTAGTTGGTGAGGTTCTTCCAGATCGTGCGGTCGAGGTCGAGATTGCGGTACACCCGCTTGGGCGGGACCGAGCGGTCGAGCGCGCCGACCGTGGTCTTCTCCACCTGGGTGCGCAGCACTTCGGCGACCTCGTCGACGAAGCGGCGGATCAGCGACTTGGCGTTGGCGAGGGCGACCCCGGAGAGGTTGCTCTTGTCGCGCAGCAACTGCTCGATCAGCGACATGCTCGGGGTGAGCCGCGCGGCGAGCGCGGGGTCGGCGAGCACCTCACGCAGTTGCATGCGCCGGACGAGATCCGCTTCGATGGCGCCGAGCTCCGGGCCGAGACCGGGGACGAGCCCGCCGGTGTCGGCTGTCGTGCCGCGACCGCCGCGCAACTCCCCCGGCCGGCTGCCGAGGGCGCGCTCCAGCCAGCCGGCGTCGCTCTGCCAGCGGGACAGCTGTCCGGCGCTGACGGCTCCCGAGCCGGTGGAGAACACGTTCAGCAGCACCTTGGACACGAGGGCCGCGCGCCGCACCTCCGCCGCACGGTCACGCGCGTCCTCGTCGGCCGTAGCCTCGGTGACGGGGGCCGGGTCGATGTCGACGGCCGGGTCGGCTTCGGCTTCGGCTTCGGCTTCGGGGGCCATCAACCCGTCGAACTCCGCGGCCAGTTCGGGGTGGCGCTGGACGATCGAGTCGACGGAGGTCTGCGGGTCCAGCAGCGCGGGCGGCAGCCCGATGTCCTCCACGACGGCGAGGCTCGCCGATTCCAGACCGGCCTGCTCCTCGGGGTCGAAGAGGCGGGCCAGCAGCCGCCAGTAGAGGACCTGGCGACGGTTGTCGTCGGGCACGGCTTCCGGCATGGGGTCGCTCATTTCCGCAGCAGCCTTCCCGCTCGCTCGCGCAGGACGGTCACGGCGTCGGTGGCGGCCTTCTCGGCCCGGACGCCGGCTTTGTCGGTGGTGCCGCCGGCCCACGCTCCCGCATGGAGGGCGACGGCCTTCTTGCGCACCGTGGTCTCCACGGCGAGGGGCTGGAGGCGGAAGCCGCCGCCGTCCCAGCGCAGCAGACCGACGCAGGCGCGGGAGGCCGCGACGGCCTCGGGCGTGAGCGGGCTCGCGGTCGGGATGCGGTCGGTGTCGACGGGGAGCGCGTGTCCGGCGACCGTGAAGGTGAGCGTGTCGCCGTCCAGGCCGCTGTCGTAGCCCTCCAGGAACACCGGCTCGGCGATGCGCGCGGGGTGGCGGTCCAGGGGTGCGGTGGGCAGGGCGGTGGCCGTCGGCAGGACGACCCGTGCGGTGGCGAGGGCGTCGGCGGGTTCGCCCGCGCGGGCCCGCGTGTCGTCCCAGATGAGGTCGCCCTCGTCGGTGAGGGGCATGGCGTCGAGGTCCATCGCCCGGCCTTCGCCGAGGGCGGTGAGCAGCGACAGGTGGGGCCGCAGCAGCTGCCATACGCCCGCCGCGACGACGGTGTCCGGCTTGGGCACCGAGACGCTCGCACGGACCAGGCGTGGCGCGGTGCCGTCGGCGGGGGCGAACACCGCGTGGACCTGGGCCTGCGCGGCGGTGGCGTGTTCGTGCAGGTCGAGGCCGAGCGGCAGCAGTCGGCCGGTGGCGGCCGTGACGGCGGGCCGGTCGGCGGCGCCGGGCATGGTCAGCAGCAGGGCGCGGGACCACAGGTCGCCCCAGCGGCGCGCGGGGATCCTGTCCAGGGCCGATCCGGGGCAGGAGGCGGCGAGTTCGGTGGCGAATCCGTCGAGCAGGGTGGCCAGGCGGCGCAGTTCGGGGTCGGGCAGCATCGCGGAGACGATGGGTGCGGCTCCGCCGGCCAGTTCGTGGTCGATGCCCTGCCAGCCGGTGCGCGCGAGGTCCGACAGCCAGGTGCGGGCGGCCGCCAGCAGGTTCACCGTCGGCCGTGCGGCGGGGGCTTCGGTGGTCCGCTCCTCTCGCGTGCGGCCGGTCACCTCGTCGACGCCGACCGTGAGCGCGTCGTGCACGGCGCCGAACAGGGCGGTGCGGGCGGCGGCGAGGGTGACGAAGTGGTCCTCGCTCGCGGCTCCGGCCGCGGCCTTCCCGGCGGCCTCGGCGACCCGGGCGGCCAGTGGGCTGCCGGAGACGGCGCGGGCGAGCACGGTGAGGTCGTCCACCTGTTCGGGCCGGGGGCGCAGCAGGCCGGCGACCAAGGTCCGGTCGAAGGCGTCGGCCGCCGCCAGGGCCTCGCCGAGTCCCTCGACGGGTGTGGTGAGCAGGTCCGCGTGCTCCCCCGTGGCCGTGTCGCGCCCGCTGCGGAGTGCCTGCGGGGCGTCCGTCGCCCGGGTCGGCGGGAACCACTGGAGCTCCGGGAGCGGGGTGGTGACCGGTGGGAGCTCCAGGTAGGCCAGGTGGCGCAGGAACCGGCTGAAGACGGGTGCGGCGGCCGACTTGCCGTCCGCCTGCGGTGGGCGGGTGCCGGTCATCGCGGCGGTGAGGGCGGCGGCGTCGGGCTCCGCGCCCGTGGGTTCGACGCGCAGGTAGCGGGCGACGCGGTCGGCGCCGTACTGGAGGACGGCCTCGGTGACCAGCGCACGGATGTGGTTGCAGAACGAGCCCCGCGCGCCGCCGCAGGGACGGTTGTTGTTGGTGCTGCACGCGAAGGCGTACGTGCCGGCGGCCACCGACGAGACGTACACCCGCTCGATGTCCGAGCCGCTGGAGACGACGCCCTGGAGGCGCCCGTCGGCCAGTTCGACGAAGGGGACCTTGGCGAGCTTGCGGGGCCGTGCGGGTGGCACCACCCGGGCCGTACTCGAACTCTCCCAGTCGGACAACGCACCAGCTCCTTTGCGGCACAGGGCTCCGCACGCCGAATCGGCGCAGCACAGGGGGGTTGTCGCGCCGGATTCGGTGCGACACCAACGAACTTACCGGCGACCACTGACAACGCCGTCCGCGTCGGCGGACGGGCGGGATCGACGCCGTGCGTGGCCAGGGCAGGACGGCGTCGGTGACCGCGGCGGGACGCCCGTCCGTATGCCGGTCGGCGCGGGCCCGGGCGGCTCGGCTCTTCTAGAATTCCGATGATCATGCCCGGGGGCGACGGCGGGGGCATGTCGGTGTGGACGGGTACGAAGGGGCGGGGTTGAGCGGGGAGCAGGCGGCGTTCGGAGCGCTGCTGCGGGAGTTTCGGCTGGCCGCGTCGCAGACCATCGAGGGACTGGCCGAGGCGTCGGGCGTGAGCGTGCGGGGCATCGGGGACCTGGAGCGCGGGCGGCGGGCGGCTCCGCAGCGGCGGACGGTCGCCGCGCTCGCGGACGGTCTGGGCCTGGCCGAGGCGCCTCGCGAGCGGCTGCTCACGGCCGCGCGGGCCGGGCGCGACGGAGGCTACCGCCCGGTGGGGGTGCGGGCGTTCCCGCGCGGCGTCGACGACTTCGTCGGCCGGGAAGGGGAACTGGCGCGGCTGGCGGCGCTCGCGGAGCGCGAAGCCGTCGCCCAGCCGGTGGTGGTGGCGGTGTCCGGCCCGCCGGGCACGGGCAAGACGACGCTGGCGCTGCACGCGGCTCGCCGTCTCGCCGACCGTTTTCCCGACGGGCAGTTGGTCCTGGACCTGCGTGGCACGGACGACGATCCGCCCGGTCCCGCCGAACTGGTGCTGCGGGTGCTGAAGGCCCTTCAGGTCTCCGACCGAGACCTCGCGCAGGCCGGGCCGCAGGGCCACCCCGAGCTGTACCGGCAGCTGTTGGCGGAGCGGCGCTGTCTGCTGGTCCTGGACAACGCGCGCGACGAGGGACAGGTGCGTCCGCTGCTGCCGGCCGCGGGGGCGGGCATGGTGGTGGTGACGAGCCGTCGCATGCTGACCGGGCTCGACAGTGTGCACCGGCTGCCGCTCGGTGAACTGGACCCCGGGGCGGCCGCCGAGCTTTTGACCTCCCTCGTGGGAGCCGATCGGGCGGACGCCGATCCGGCCGCCCTGCGTGCGGTCGCCGAGCGCTGCGGACACCTGCCGCTCGCTCTGCGGGTGGCGGGCAACTGGCTGGCCACCCGCACCGGTTGGAGCGTTCGCCGGCTGGCGGACCGTCTCGCCGTCGAGGAGCGGCGGCTGGACGCGCTGGCCGCCGGGGACGTACGGGTGGCCGCCGCCTTCGACCTGTCCTACCGCCAGCTGACTCCCGCGGCCGCCCGGCTGTTCCGGCGGCTCGCCCTGGTCCCCGGCCAGGACACGGCGGCACCGGGCGCCGCCCGGCTCACGCATTCGCCGGTGTTCGACACCGAGGACACTTTGGAGGAGCTGGTCGAGGCCGGGCTGCTGGGAACGGACGGGGACCGCTACCGCCTGCACGACCTGCTGCGGCTGTACGCCGGCACCCGTCTGGAGGCCGAGGAGAGCGGGCGGGAGGTGGACCGGGCGCGCACGGGGCTCTTCCGCTGGCTGCTGGAGACCGCGGTCGTCGCGGGCCGCTGGTTCGAGCCGGGCCACGGCGCTCCGCCACCCGCCTGGCGGGGAACGGTCGACCTGTCGACCGCGGGCCGGGCCCGCGCCTGGCTCCAGGCGGAGGGCGACAGCTGGCTGGCCGCTCTGCGCGCGGCCGAGGCCGCCGGTGAGCACGCGACCGTGGTGGAGGTGGCCGAGGCCCTGCACTGGTTCTCCGACCAGTGGATCTTCTGGGGACACTGGCCCGAGGTCTTCGGCACGGCCGCCCGCTGCGCGCGGGCCCTGGGCGATCCGACCCTGGAAGCCACCCAGCTCAACTACCACGCCTGGGCGCTCCTCGTGTGCGAGCGCCGCCACCAGGACAGTCTGCTGCGCTCCGCCGAGGCCCTCGCCGCCGCGGAACGGGCGGGCGACGCGGGCCAGCAGGCCTGGGCCCACATGTACCAGGGCTGGGCCCTTCAGCAGATCGACGACCTCGGTCCCGCCGCGGACCACATGCAGCGCGCCGCCCACCTGTTCGAAACCGTCGGTGACCTGCACGGCGGCCTCCAGGCCCGGCACGGGCGTGCCATCGTCCTGGCGAAACAGGGGCTGACCGAGAAGGCGCACGCGTTCTACCGGGACACGCTCGCCTTTCTGGAGCAGGTCAGCGACCGGCTGGAACCGCATATCGCCGACATCACCCGGGTCGGACTGCACGCGGGCCTGGGCAGCAGCTTCGGCGTGCTGGAGCGCTGGCCGGAGGCGGTGGACCAACTGACCACCGCCGTCGCGATCTGCCGGGCGAGCGGCAACACCGCCCTGGAGAGCCGCCAGCTGGTCCACCTCGGCAACGCGCTGCTGTCCGCCGGACGTCCGGCGGAGGCGCGCGCGGCCTTCGCGCGCTGTGTCTCCCTGGGTGTCCATGCCGACCCGCGACCGGTCGCCGAGGCCCGCGAGCTCCTCGCCCGTCTCGACGCACCCTGAACCAGCGCCCCCGGGCCCCGTCCCCGGTCCGCCGCGACACGGGGACGGGGGCGGGAGCGACGCACGCCGTCGACGGGCGAGGCCCTCGCCGTGCCGCCCATCCTGCTCCCGCGGGCTCCCCCGTGTCTTGTCCTGGAGCGCACCACGCTGTTCTCACAGCGCACAGAGGATCTCCGGGTGGACGACGGTCGGCCGTTCCGTGTCCACGCGGTCCGCGATTCTGCCTGCTTCCTGCCTGGAGCCCGCCGAGCGGCGCTGATTGGCTGATGACGGCGAGGAGAACGGGCCGCCGTCCGCCCGCTCTCCGCCGCTTTCGCACAGGTGGAGAGGAGGGCCAGGTGGCCCTGGTGCTGACGACTGCTTCGGTTCCCGACGAGGAGCGGCTCGCCCACTGGCGGGACGCGCTCGGCGGAGCGCTGGCGCCGATGGCCGTCACCGCGCGGCACGAGGGCCCGTTCGAGGGCCGGGTCTCCACCCAGCGGCTCGGATACCTGCGCATCGCCACGATCGAGGCCGACGCGCAGCGCCTGAGCCGCACCCCGGCGCACCTCACCGGCGCGGACCCGGCCGTCGCGTGCGTGGCCGTCGGGGTGCAGACGGCGGGTACGGCGACCCTGATCCAGGACGGCCGGCGGGCCTTCGTGGGCGAGGGCGACCTCATGGTCTACGACACGGGCCGGCCGTACGCCCTGGACTTCCCCGGGCGCTTCACCACCCATGTCGTCCACCTGCCGCGGCGGGCGCTCGGGCTGCCGGAGGAGGACCTGCGCCGGGTCACCGGGACCGCGACCGCCGGGACGACGGGCTTCGGCGCCCTGCTGGTGAACTTCCTGACCTCGCTGACCGCCTCGGTCCCGCCCTGCGCCCCGGCCGTCGCCACCAGGCTGGCCGCGGGTGTCGTGGACCTCTTCGCCACCCTGGTCGAGGAACGGACCCAGGACGACGCGGCACCGGACGGGAACCCGGGGGACCACCTCGTGCTGCGGGTCCGCGACCACATCGACCGCCACCTCGGCGATCCGGACCTCTCCCCGGTGACCGTCGCGGCGGCGCACCACATCTCCGTGCGCTATCTGCACCGGCTGTTCGAGGGCGAGGGCATCACGGTGGCCCGGCTGATCCAGCGGCGCCGGCTGGAGCGCTGCGCCCGCGAGCTGCACCGGCCCGACGCGACGGCTGCCACGGTGTCGGCGGTCGCCCAGCGCTGGGGTTTCGCCAACCCGGCCCACTTCAGCCGGGTCTTCCGCGCGGCCTACGGGCGCTCCCCACGTGAGTGGCGCGGGGCGCGGGACGAGCTGCTCCCGACCGGCTGAGGGGCCGTCCTCGCGCGCGGTCGGGAACGGCTCACCTCACCCCGGGGTGCGGCTTCGGCCGGATGCCCACGCGCACAGGAGCGCCGTCCCGGCGACCGTGGCCGCCGCCGTACCGATGGCGCACAGGCCGCCCCGGGAGCGCCAGGACAGTACCGAGCCGGTCGAGTGGGCGGACAGCACCGAGGTCGCGCTCAGCCAGGAACCGGCGGAGACGAAGGACACGGCGGAGCCCACCGACCCCACGGACAGGAAACTGCCGACCGAGGCGATGGACAGAGAGCTGCCCACGGAGCCGATGGACAGGAACGAGTCGACGGAGCCGATCGACAGCGCCGAGTTCTTCGACCACAGCGAACGCCAGGAACCGTCGGCGCCATCACCCTTGGCCACGGCTCGCGTCACGTCCCGCGTCGCGGCCTTCGTCCCGGATCTCGTACTGGTTCTCGTACCGGATCTGGTCATGCTTCGACTATAGGAGCGGACGGGTCAGGAGGGCGGCCAGTCGCGGTAGGCGATGCGGGCCCGGTCGTGGATCTCGCCGACGGTGCCCCACTCGTTGCGGCCCAGCCGGGCCAGGGGCCGCAGGAGCCGGATGTCGGGGTGTCCGTCGACGACGACGTCCTCGTGCACGGCGGCGTGCACGACCTCGCCGAGGACCAGCGTGGAGTTGCCGATGCCGAGCGTGGAGTGCAGCCGGCACTCCAGAGCCACCGGGGAGGCGGCCACGCGAGGCGGCTTCACCCTCAGTGAGGGCTCCCGCGCGATGCCCACCGCGTCGAACTCGCCCTCGTGCGAGGGAAAGTCGGTGCCGGTGGCGTTGATCTGGTCGAAGAGCGGCTCGGACGCGAAGTTGACCACGAACTCGCCGGTGGCCTCGACGTTGCGCAGCGAGTCCTTGCGTCCGACGGAGGTGAACTGGACGATCGGCGGGTCGGTGCAGGCGACGGTGAAGAAGGAGTGCGGGGCCAGGTTGGCCGTGGTGCCGTCCGCCGCCAGGGTCGACACCCAGGCGATCGGCCGGGGTACGACGACGGCGGTGAGCAACCGGTAGAAGGCTCCCGCGCCCAGGGACCCGGGATCGAAGTCGATACGCATGTCGATCATTATCCCGCGTACGCATGCGCGCCGGTTCCGGCCAGGCCGCCGCCGTCGGCGATCAGGCACTCGTCCCGGATGGGGCGGGCTGTCCCGGCCGGCCTCCCCCGCACCCGCACAGCCGCACAACCTACTCCCCCGCATCGCCACTCCGGCGGCAGACGCGGGGGCGCTTCAGCATGCCTACGGACAGGTCTCTTCGAACTTGACGGCGGTGAACTCGACAGGCTGTCCGCTCAGCGACGCGCCCGCGGACGGGGTCTGCCCGCATACCTTCCAGTTCGACTCGACCAGCACCCAACGATCGTCCGGGAGGGCGTCCCGCACGGTGATGGACGTACCGGAGTCGAGCGCGGTACGAGCCGCCTTCACCGACTTGCCGGCGAAGTCCGGCATCTTGCCGCCTTCCACGGCCAAGGGCTTTTCGTCCTTCGCCGGGCAGACCTCCTCCAACTTCACCGCACCGAAGTCCAGCTTCGTCTCCGTGGACTTGGAGGCGCCGGCCTTCACATTCTGGCTGCACACCTTCCAGTTCCGGTCGAAGGCCTGCATCCGGTCCCGACCGAGCGCGTCATGCGAGGTGAGCCCGTAGAAGCCGACCTCCTGCGCTTTGTCCTGAGCGGACTGAAGGCCCATCCCGACGAAGTTGGGGACGGTCGCCTTCTTGTCCTCGTCGGTCACGGCCTTGTTGTCACTCGTCTGCTTTCCGTCATCGTCCTTGGTCGTCCTGGCCGCGGCGGTCTTCGTGACGGTGACGGTGGGCTGCGGTTCGGCCTGGCTGCCGGCGCCGGTCTTTTCCTGGTCGCTGTTGCCGGAGGACCCGATGCCGACTCCGACGAAGAAGATGAGCAGCGCCGCCGGGATGACGATCCGTTTCCGCGCCCACGCCGGCCTGCCGCCCGGCTGTCCGGCCGCCGGTCCGACGAACGGTGACTGGGCAGGCGGCGGCTGGTTGTACGACATGTGTCCCCCATAGATCAGTTGTGCCAGATGACCGTAAGGGGCGAGATGGCCCGCCAAGATGCCTGCGAGGAGGAAGTGATGGAACCGTAACGAAAGTGTGAACATTGAACGATTAATGGTTCGTCTGCCGTCCCCATCCGCTCCTGGCGAATACTGGTCCGGTTCGCCGACGCCCACGCGCACACCGCGAGACTGTGCGCGTCGCCGACCGCGGTCGACCGAACCGATTGGAGGCTGACGGCATGAACGACCCGAGCGAGGGCCCTCGATCCCCGCACGACCCCTATGCCGCCTACGCCGCCATGCGGTCCGCGTGCCCGGTGCAAGCCGTGTCCACCGGCTCAAGTGGCCACAGCAGCTACCTGGTCACCGGCTATGCGGAGGCCCGGCAGGCACTCGGCGACCCACGGCTCTCCAAGAACACAGCCGCCTTCTTCGCCGACAAGGAATCGCGACGCCGCCTGCACCCTGCGGTGGCGCACCACATGCTGGCCAGCGATCCACCCCAGCACACCCGCCTGCGCAAACTGGTGACCAAGACGTTCACGACGGGCGCCGTCGCCGAACTGCGCCCGTTCATCGCCAGGGTGACCGAGACGCTGCTCGACCGGTGGCCCGTCGGCGAGCAGATCGACTTCGTCGCCGACCTGGCGGTGCCCCTGCCGGTCATCGTGATCTGCGAGCTGCTGGGTGTACCGGAGGCCGACCGGCCCGAGGTCCAGCACCGGTCGGGCGAGCTGTTCGCCGCCGGAAGGCCCGACCGTATCGACGCGGCGTCGCATGCCGTGGCCGGGTACATGACCGACCTCATCGCCGCCAAGCGCCTGCGACCAGGTGATGCGCTGCTCGACCGCCTCATTGCGACCCGCGACGGCACCGACGAATTGAGCGAGCAGGAGTTGGTCTCCCTGGCCGTGCTGCTGCTCGTCGCCGGGCACGAGACCACCACCAACTTCCTCGGCAACGCCGCCCTGGCCCTGCTCCGGCACCCTGCCGAGCTGGAACGCCTGCGCAGCAACCCGGAGGATGTCCCAGCCGTGCTGGACGAGTTGCTTCGCTTCGACTCGCCGGTCGGCACGGCCACCTTCCGGTACACCACGGAGACCGTCACGCTCGGCGGCGCTGAGATCCCGGCCGGCGTCCCTGTGCTGATCGCTCTAGGCGCGGCCAACCGCGATCCGGAGCGGTTCCCGTCACCCGACCGACTCGACCTGGATCGGGACGCCGTCGGCCACCTGGCCTTCGGCCACGGCATCCACCGCTGCGTCGGCGCTCCCCTGGCCAAGGCCGAGGCCGCCATCGCCCTGCGCGCAACGCTGGCCCGCTTCCCAGAACTCCGGCTTGCCGTCCCGCCGGATCGACTCCAGTGGCGCCACACCCGCCTGGTACGCGGACTGACCTCGCTTCCCGTCCTCACCTAGGCTGCTTCTCCGAAGGGAAGGCCGGCCAGGGTCAGGGAAGGACATCGGCATCCCCTGACCCGTGATCCGTCAGCCGTGATCCGTCAACCTCAGCCGTCAGCCGCGGGGACCCGTACCGTGAAGGTGGTCGAGGCGGGGGCGCTGTCGAGGGTGACGCTGCCCCCGTGGGCCTCTGCCACCGCCGCCACGATCGACAGGCCGAGGCCGGTGCCGGTGCCGCTCTGGACGCCCTCCGTGCGACGGCGGTCCCCGTGCGTGAAGCGTTCGAAGACTCTGGGCTGGACGTCCATGGCGACGCCGGGGCCGTCGTCGTGCACCGTCAGCACCGCCGTGGACTTCTCGGTCTCCTCGGTCTCCTCGGTCTCCTCGGTCTCCAGCGAGATGGTGATCGTGGTGCCGACGGGTGTGTGCAGGCGTGCGTTGGCCAGCAGATTGGCCAGCACCTGATGGAGCCGGTGAGCGTCCCCCGGCACTGTCACCGGCTCCTCGGACAGCTCCAGCGTCCAGCGGTGTCCGGGGCCGGCGGCCTGCGCGTCCGTCACCGCGTCCAGGACCAGACGGGTCAGGTCGACGGGCAGGCGCTCCAAGGGGCGGCCCGCGTCGAGGCGGGCGAGGAGCAGCAGGTCGTCGACCATCTCGCCCATGCGGGCCGCTTCGGCCTCGATGCGTTCCAGGGCCCTCGCCACCTTCTGCGGCACCGGGCCGGGGTGCAGCAGCGCCAGCTCCGCGTGGCCGCGGATCGACGCCACGGGCGTGCGCAGCTCGTGACTGGCGTCGGCGGCGAAACTGCGCAGCCGCTCTTCGCTCGCGTGCCGCTTGGTCAGCGCTTCCTCGACGTGGCCCAGCATCGTGTTGAACGCGTCGGCGACCCGCCCGACCTCACTGCGCGGGTCGGCCTCGGGCGCGCGCGGCCACAGACCCACCTCGCCGCTGGCGAGCGGTAGCCGGCTGACCTTCGTGGCGGTCGCGGCCACCCTGCTGAGCGGTCGTAGCGACCAGCGCACCCACATCGCTCCCGCGAAGCCGGCCACGGCGAGCGCGGCGCCGAAGACGACCGCGGCGACCAGTTCCAGCCGGTGCACGGTGGCCTCGACGGGCTCTGTGGGCAGCCCGGTGACGAGGACGTCGCCGTCCCTGCCCCGGACCGCCATCACCCGGTAGTCGTCCAGCGCGGAGAGGTCCATCGTGTGGCCTGCGCCATCGGCCGGCACCGCGGCGAGGGTTCGCCTGTCCACGGCTGTCAGTGGAACGTTCTGTGCGCCCGTGCCCGTGCTGGAACCCACCACCGCGGCGTTGGTGACCGTGTCGCCGACGAGCCGGGCTCCGAAGGTCCCGACGGTTTGCCGACGGGTGTCACCGTCGCCGGCCTCGTCGCCGTCGTGGTCCGAGGGCCGGGTCCCGCCGTGCTCGAGGCTCGCCGGGAACCGTTCACCCGTCTCGCGCAGTTGCTGGTCGAGGCGGCCGGTGAGGAAGCCGTTCAGCTCCACCACCGCCGCGACCCCGACGGCCGCGCAGCTGACGGCGAGCAGCACGACGAGTCCGGCGGTGAGCCGCGCCCGCAGCGTGTGCGGCCGCGGCAGCCGGGCCGGCCACCGCCCGGCCCCGCGCCGGAGCGGACCGCGTGCCAGGCGCTCTCGCAGCCCCGGCCTCACCGGGCCACCGGCTTGAGCACGTATCCGGCGCCCCGCACCGTGTGGATCATGGGCGAGCGTCCCGCGTCCACCTTCTTGCGCAGGTAGGAGATGTACAGCTCGACGACATGGGCCTGCCCGCCGAAGTCGTAGGACCACACGCGGTCGAGGATCTGTGCCTTGCTGAGGACGCGTCGCGGGTTGCGCATGAGGAAGCGGAGCAGTTCGAACTCCGTCGGGGACAGCTCGACGAGTTCGCCACCGCGGGTGACCTCGTGCGCCTCCTCGTCCATGATCAGGTCCCCGACGGTCAGCCGCGGTCCCTCCTCCGACTGGCGGGCCATGCCGGCCCGGCGCAGCAGTCCCCGCAGGCGGGCGACGACCTCCTCCAGGCTGAACGGTTTCGTCACGTAGTCGTCGCCGCCCGCCGTGATGCCCGCGATGCGGTCCTCGACCGCGTCTCTGGCGGTCAGGAAGAGCACACACACGTCGGGGCGTACGGCCCGCAGCGAGCGCAGCACCGCGAAGCCGTCGGTGTCCGGGAGCATGACGTCGAGGACGATGGCGTCGGGCAGCAGCTCGCGTGCCGCGGCGACGGCGGAGACGCCGTCGCCCGCCGTACGTACCTGCCAGCCGTCGTAGCGCAGGGCGCCGGAGAGAACCTCGGCGAGGTCTGGGTCGTCGTCGACGACGAGGACCCGGAGGAGGGCGCCGTCGGTCCGGGTCAGCGTGGGGCGGCCGGAGCCGCGGGGGCGGGAAGTGTTCATCTCGGTTACCAGGATGCGGTCTCGCCGCGTCGTGAGCTGCCTTCCCGACCTCTGAGTTCGCTCTGAGTCCGCCGTGCCGCCGGTCGGCGCCGATCGTCTGGACAGCCCTCCCCACCTGCGGCGGGGCCGCGTCATCCCCTCGGTCACTGAGAGCGGGCTCAGAGGTTGCGTCGGCACAGTGTCGTCCCTGACGGCCGATGAACGGGGTCGTCAGGACTGCCGAAGGGACATGCGGATGACGACGGCCCACGCGCGACAGAGGGTGGCCCCGGCGCCTCCCGCACCACAGCGCTCCCCCGTCGGCCCGGTGCTCGCCGTCCTGTGGGGAGGAGCTGCCGCCGTCGTCGCCCTGTGGTGGCACGACACGGGGTCGGTCGTGGGCGCCGCGGGCTGGACGACTGGGGCCGGGCGGATCGCGGGACTGCTGTGCGGGTACGCCTGCGCCGTCCTCGTCGGCCTGATGGCCCGCGTCCCGCTCCTGGAGCGGCGGATCGGGGCGGACCGGGTCACGCGCTGGCACGCGATGGCGGGCCGATACACGATCTGTCTGCTGGTCGCGCATGTCGCGCTGATCCTGCTCGGGTACGCCGCCCAGGACGGTTCCTCGATCGTGGACGAGACGCTCACGGTGGTCCTGGACTACCCCGAGATGCTCAAGGCCACCGCCGGGACCGTCATCCTGTTCGCGGTCGGGATCGTCTCGGCCCGCGCGGTGCGCCGGCGGGTCAGCCACGAGTTCTGGTTCTACACACACCTGCTGACGTACGCGGCGGTCTTCCTCGTCTTCGGCCACCAGCTCGCCCTGGGGTCCGACCTCGTCGGCAGCGGGCCCGTTCGAGCAGCCTGGTACGCGCTGTACCTGGGCGTCGCGGCTCTGGTCGTGTGGTTCCGGATCCTCGCTCCGGTACGGCTGAACCGGCGGCACCGGCTGCGGGTGGACGCGGTGCACCGGGAGGCGCCGGGCGTGTACTCCGTTGTCGTCCGCGGCCGACGGCTGGACGAGATGGGTGCGCGCCCGGGACAGTTCCTGCGCTGGCGGTTCCTCACCGACGGCATGCGCTGGACCTCCACGCCGTACTCCCTGTCGGCGCCGCCGCGCCCGGACCGGCTGCGCATCACCGTCAAGGCGCTGGGCGACCACAGTGCCGCCGTCGGCCTGCTGCGGCCGGGCACCCGCGTGTGGGCTGAGGGGCCGTACGGGGCGCTGACCGCGGACCGGCGGAGCGCGCACAAGTCCCTGCTGATCGCGGGCGGCGTCGGCGTCACCCCGCTGCGGGCCCTGTTCGAGACGCTGCCCGGCGAGGTCACCCTCCTCTACCGCGCCCGCACCGCCGAGGACCTCGCCCTGGGCGCCGAGCTGGAGGCCGTCGCGCGGTGGCGCGGGGCGAAGGTGCACTACGCGCTCAACGGTCCGCACGGCCGGCGCCCCGACCTCACGGCCCAGAGCTTGCGAGCGGCCGTGCCCGACCTGGCCGCCCACGACGTGTACCTGTGCGGCCCGCACGGATTCGCGCAGGACCTGTACGAGGCACTGCGCGCCGCCGGGGTCCCGGACAGCCGTATCCACCACGAGTCCTTCGAGCTGTGAGGCCGTCTTGCACACGTTGAAGAAGAACCGCCCGCTGCGCCGCATCGTGCTGGCGAGCGCCGCGACCGTCTCCGGGATGGTCCTGCTGCTTTCGCTGAAGCCGCACACGACGCCGGCCGTCGCCGGGTTGGCGTCCTCCCCCGCGCCCTCCAGCAGTTCCGGCGCGTCGAGCGGATCCGCCGCCACGGGAACGCAGTCCCTCACCGGGGACTCGGTCCAGACCCGCTGGGGCCCCGTCCAGGTCCGCGTCACACTGAAGGGCGGAAAGCTCACCGACGTCACCGCGGTGACCTACCCCCAGGAGAACCCGAGGGACCAGCAGATCAACGCGTACGCCATCCCGCAGCTGACCCGAGAGGCGCTCACGGCCCAGAGCGCCGACATCGACACCGTCTCTGGAGCCACGTACACCAGTGACGGCTACCGCCAGTCGCTCCAGTCGGCACTGGACTCCGCGAGCGGCTGACACCTGCCCCGGCCCTGCTGCCCCATGGCCCTATGCCTTCCGCGCCGGCACCCGCCACATCAGCAGGGAACCCGACACGTCTTCCTGGACACCCTGCGCCCCGACGTCTTCATGACGCTCACCCGACGGGACCGCCACCACTGCGTGCTCAATGACCTGGATGCGGTCGGGCCGGCTCGTCCGGTCAGGCCGAAGGGGCCTCCGACCTGACCTTGGCCACTGCCGCGGCCACCTGCTCCTGTACGGCGTCCGCCGGCGGTTCGCCCAGTACGGCGGCGACGAGGTCGCGGGCGAGGTGGTACAGCTTGGTGTTGGTGTTCTGGGAGGCCAGGACCAGGACCCGCCAGGACTCCTCGACGCCCAGCCCGAAGGACGCCATGAGGATGCCGCGGGCCAGATCGATCACCGGACGGGTCTGCATCGCGCGCCGCAGCTGGACGACCTCGATGCGAAGGTCGTCCAGAGCACCGGCGTCCAAGGCGCGGTCGTCCGGGGCACCGGCGTCCAAGGCGCGGTCGTCCGGGGCAGCGGCGTCCGGGGCGCGGTCGTCCGGCGCGCTGCCGTCCGAGGCTGTGGCCTGCGCGTCACCACGGCCCGGCGCACCCTCGCGGGCCCCGGCGCCGACCCCGGCGGAGCGGGGGGCGTGGGGGCCGGCGGCGTCGAACAGGATCCGGGTGCCGGTGAGGGTCAGCAGCCGTTCCACCGCGGGGCCGACCGTACGCAGGGCGACCGTCTTCCCCTGCTTCAGGCTCTGCTCGTGCAGGCCGATCAGCACGTTCAGTGCGGAGCAGTCACAGAACTCGACGCCGCCGAGTTCCAGATCGACCCCGCTCACCGCGGCACCGAGCGCCGCACGCAGGGTGTGTGCCAGCTGCTCGGCCGAGTCGAGGTCGAGTTCACCCCGTATCGCCACGACGACACGGTCGCCGTCCGGACGGACGCCGATCCGGGGCGCGGGCCCCCGGCGAACGGGACGCGCACCGTTCACCTCCGTGCCGGTGCAGGCGTCGCCGCCTCCGGTGTTCACACCACGAGCTGGTTCCGACATGACCGCCTCCCCGGTCAGTCCACTGGTCACCTCCAGATTCACCCGCCGCCCGTCACACGTCAACAGATACACGAAATAAAGTTCCGGCCTTTGTATACGTGAATCCCCAGCCGTACAATCGCCCCATGGATGGAGTGCCCGAGTCACACAACGGATGGACGTTCCTCACCAACCACGCCCGCGTGTTGGCGGCCATCGCCGACAACCACAGCGCCCGCATCCGGGATCTCGCCGCGCACTGCCGGCTCACCGAACGGGCGGTCCAGAAGATCATCGCGGACCTGGAACAGGACGGCTATCTGTCCCACACGAGAGAAGGACGGGGCAACACCTACCGGGTCGAGCCCGGCAAGGTGCTGCGCCACCCCGCCGAGGCGGGGCTGAGCGTGGCGGCCCTGCTCTCCCTGCTGGCCCAGGACGACGCGGGCCGCGTCCCGCGCCCGGAGACCGAGGCGGCCGACCCCCGTTCGTGACCGGTCCGCGACGGTCCGTACAGCGAGCAAACCTCCTGACGGCCACGAGAGACGAAGGTCACGAATACGTATCGGACATTTGGCGCTTCAATCTTCACGCCAGCCACACAAGTTGGTTAAGTTGACGCCCAGGCCGTACGACTGCCCGTCAGGGCAGGGGGCTTGGGGGGCACCTGGCAACAAGGGTCGCCCGGATTCCGCCGCCGAACGGCAGGCGGAGGACGGAAGGAGTACGTCTTCCATGGCGACGGATCGCAGCCCGCGCTCCCCAGGCAGCAACACCGATGAGCCGAGTCGGGCGGAGATCCAGGAGCGGGTCAGCTCGCTCTACGACCGGGCCGAGAGCGACACCGGCAGCTACAACATCACGCGCGCCCAGTCGAGCAGGACCCGCGGAAGGGTCACGTCCGTCGCCAACAGCGGGCGCGGGGCGACGGATCCGTCGCTCGAAGCGGTGGCCAAGCAGTGGTTCGACGTGGCCCGCGGCAGGGTCGGGCCGGTCACGCCCGCCGTACTGCCGGCCGACCGCCGGCCCGCCCCTCCGGCCCGGGCCGCGCGCCCGGCGAGCGCCCCGGAGCGGCCCGCCGACAGCTCCGTCGTACGGGAGTTGGAAGCGGCCACCCGACGCGTCCCGGAACTGACCGCGCGCCCCGTCGCCGCCCTTCCCGCGGCACCCGAGCCGCGCCAGGAGCCCAGGGCCCTGCTGCCCGCCGTTCCCACCCAGGCCGCCGCCCCCGCTCAGAGCGGCTCCCCCGCCGCCGCTCCCACGGACCGGCAGGCCACGCTCAAGAACACCAAGGAGCAGATCGGGCGGAAGCTCGCCACGGCCCGCGAGGTGCTGGCGCGAGCGCTCGCCCAGCCCCTGCCGGCCCTGCCGGCGCCGGCAGCCCCCGCCATGGCCGCCCCCGCCCTGCCCGCGTCCGCGCCGACCGCGTCTTCCCAGCCCACGTCCGTCCTGCCCACGATCGGGACGCAGCCGGCCGAGGCGCAGCCGGTGCAGCAGCCCTGGGACACCGCGGAGCAGCAGGCGTTCCGCGCGGAGATCACCGCCGCATGGGCGGGACGGCCGCCCGCCGCCACCCCCGGCACGGCGTCACCGACCGGCGGCGACGGACTCCTCCCGACCGGTGAACTCGGCTTCGCCGCACCGGCGTCGGGCTTCATGACATCCGAAACCACCTTCCCCGCACCCACGCCCGGACCCGCACCCGACTACCTGGCATCCGAACTCGGCGTCACCACACCGCCGTTCGGCTATGCGATGTCCGAACTCGACATGCCCGTAACGGAATCCGGCTTCATGACTTCCGGCGTCGCCGCCCCGGCCGCGCCCGCGTCCGGCTACCCGACGCCGGAACTCCCCTTCCCCACACCGCCGTCGGGCTACGCGACGTCCGAACTTCCGCTCTCCGTACCGCCGTCGGGCTACGCGACGTCCGAGCTTCCCCTCTCCGTACCTGCGTCGGGCTACGCGACGTCCGAGCTTCCGCTCTCCGTACCAGCGTCGGGCTACACGACGTCCGAACTTCCGCTCTCCGTACCTGCGTCGGGCTACACGACGTCCGAACTTCCGCTCTCCGTACCAGCGTCCGGCTTCGCGACGTCCGAACTTCCCCTCTCCGCGCCCATGCCGAGCTACCAGGCCCCCGCGGCGGACGTACTGACCACCGGTGCCGGTTATCCGGCCTCGGCCGGTGTCGCGGCCCCCGCAGCCCCGCTCCCCGAGGCCCTCCCGGCGGCCGTCACCCCCACCGATGTCACGGTCAGCACCACCGGGACGGCCTATCTGGGGAAGGCGGACAAGGCCCTCGCCTTCGCCCGCGCACAGATCGGCCGGCCATGTCTGTGGGGGGCGACGGGACCGGAGTCCTACGACTGCTCCAGCCTCACGCAGGCCGCGTGGCGGGCCGCCGGGGTGACGCTGCCGCGCTCCGCCATCGACCAGGCGAAGGCCTTCACCCGGATCAGCCTGGCCGAACTCCGCCCCGGCGACCTCGTCTTCTTCTTCGACGACCTCAGCCACACCGGCCTGTGCACGGGCAACGGCATGATGATCCACGCCCCGGGTCCGGGCACGTTCATCCGCGAGGAGGCGATCCTGCCGTTCGGGGAGGGCGCCCTGCGCGGCGCGGTCAGACCCGCCTGAGGTCCGGCGAGTCCTGCCGGGCGAGAGAGGTGTACGCCCGGCGGTGCCTTTCCGTCGCTGCCTGCCTGCCTGCCGGTGCATGCGTGGCCGGTAATGGGGCATCGCGGGGACGGCCGGCGCGGCGACACTGGCGTCCGGTGCGGCGAACGGGGGCCCGATGGGGGACGCGCGGGAGAGTGTGCGCAAGGTCGAGCGGGAGCACGAGCCCGGCAGGCCGGGCGGCTGCCCGGTGCGCCGTGGCGCGGACGGCACGTGGGAGGTCCGTGGGTACGCGGCCGCCCGTGAGGTGCTGCGCGCCACGGACACGGTGCAGGCCGGACTCGGCATCGAGACCGTGGAGAAGCTGCCGGCGCGCGTCCGCCGTCCCGTGCTCTACCAGGACGGTCCCGGACACCGCGAACAGCGGCGGCAGACCGCCCGGTTCTTCACCCCGCGGCGCGTGGACGAGCACTACCGCGAGCTGATGACGCGGGTCGCCGAGGAGCAGACTGCGGCGCTCCGGACCGCCGGTACGGCACAGCTGTCCGACCTGAGCTTCACCATGGCGATCGAGGTGGTGAGCGACATCATCGGGCTCACCCACAGCCGCCCGGGACTCAAGTCCAGGCTGGAGCGCTTCTTCCCCGAGGAGTTCGGACAGCCGGGGCTGACCAGCCTCCGGGGTCTCTACTGGCTGCTGCGCCAGAACACGAACTGGCTGCGCATCCATCTCGCCGACGTCCGCCCCGCGGTCCGCGCGCACCGGAAGCAGGAGCGGGACGACCTGATCTCCCATCTGCTGGCCGAGGGATGCTCGGGCGCGGAGATCCTCGGCGAGTGCCTGACGTACGCGGCGGCGGGCATGGTCACCACCCGCGAGTTCATCTGCGTCGCCGCCTGGCATCTGTTCGACGACCCGGAGCTGCTCGCCCGGTATCGCGCGGCCGAGGAGCCGGAGCGGCTGGATCTGCTCCGGGAGATCCTTCGGCTCGAGCCGGCCGTGGGGCGCCTGGCCCGTCGGGCCACCGCGCCGATGCGGGTCGGTGAGGCGTCGATCGGAGCCGGTGAGCTGCTCACCGTCTTCGTCGACGAGGCCAACGCGGACCCGGACGCCGTGGGCCGCGACCCGGACCTGTTGCGGCCGGGCCGGCTGCGGGAGCTGGGGCCGGGGCCGGCGGGGCTCGCCTTCGGCGACGGCGCCCACCGCTGTCCGGGCGCCGCGGTCGCCGTCCTGGAGGCGGACGTCCTGCTCAGCCGGCTCTTCGCACTGGACGGCCTGCGGATGACCGGCCGGCCGCGGGTGTCGTTCAAGGACGAGATCGGCGGCTACGAGATCCGGGAACTGACGGTGACCGTGCCGAGGTCGGCGAGGTGAGCCGCTCCGCCCTCAGCGCATCGCGGAGTTCGGGCGCGCCTGAGCCCGCCTGGCGTTGTTGTAGGCGCGCAGGAGGTGTTTCGAGACGGCGCACGGCGACATGTCGAAGTGGCACTGACGGCAGGTGCGTACGTGCTCCTCATAGGCGGTACGGGACTCTTGCAGAGCGTCCTCAAGCGAGGGCATGGGGGTCCTCCGAACGAAGCGACGGTTACCCGGGGGCTTGGCTACTCACCAGTAGGCCCGCGTCAAGAGGATTGGACCATGTTACTTACGGTAGTGGAAAATGCGATTCCGGCCGTTTCCCGGAACGCGAGGTCCTGACCGGTGCACCATGGCGGCGCGGGACTCACACACCACCACGAAGGGAACCGGCTTGGTCGGCGAGGACGGCGGGCAGCGTGCGGCGCGGGTGTTCGACGCGCTGGGGCCCGTGTACGAGAAGGCGTTCGCGCACTCGGAGGCGCACCGCAGATCCCTGGAGTGGCTGCTGGGGCGGCTCGCCCCAGGTGGTCGGGTGCTGGATGTCGGCAGCGGGACGGGGCGGCCGACGGCCGAGACCCTCGCCCGGGCGGGCCACCACGTGCTCGGCGTCGACGTCTCCCCCGTCATGGTGGAGCTGGCCGCCCGACAGGTGCCCGAGGCGGAGTTCCGGTGCCTCGACGCACGTGAACTTCCCCTGAAAGAAGGCTCGTTGGACGCGGTCTGCGTGTACTTCTCGCTGCTTCAGCTGGACCGGGCGCAGCAGTCCGAGCTGATCGGGCGGCTGGCCCGGGCGCTCCGGCCGGGAGGCAGTCTCGCGCTCGCCACCGTGCCGTTGGACGTGGCGGGTGTCGACGCCGTGTTCATGGGGCAGCCCGTGCGGGTGACCAGCTTCGCCGGCGACGCTCTCGTCGACGTGGTCACCGGGGCCGGCCTGACCGTGCTGGCCGAGGAGAACGTGCTGTTCACCCCCGACCATCCCGAGGCCGTGCCGGAGCCCCACCTCTTCCTCCACTGCGGCAGGGAGTAGGCCCGCTCGGGCCTCCCGGCTCTCTCAGGCGTCCTTACGGGCGGTGAGCGCCAGGACCAGCGCCGCCGAGCCCGTGCCCAGCAGCGCTCCGGCCACGACGTCGCCCGGGTAGTGCACGCCGGTGTGGACCCGCGAGTAGCCCACCGCGCAGGCGAGCAGGCCGAGCGGGACCGCGGAGACCGGCAGGGTCGGGCCGACCGCGGCGGCGAAGGCGACGGCCGAGGCGGTGTGCCCGGACGGGAAGGACGCGGACTGCGGCATCGGCACGTGCCGCCCCGGGAACGGCGAGTCCTCGGCACGGTGCGGTCGCGGCCGGCGTACGAGCTTCTTGCCGAGCAGGTTGGCCGTGGCCGAGGCGACCCCGATCGCCGCGACCCCGAGCACGGCGGCACGGCGCGGGCGGCGGCCGCACAGGGCGAGCCCGGCGGCGACCCCGAAGGACAGCTTGGAGTGGTCGGCGGCCGCGGACAGCCGGCGCAGCGCGCTGTCCAGGGTGGGCGTTCTGGTCACGGTGACCGTCTCGTACAGGGCCTGGTCCATGGTCGCGAGGTCACGGACCAGATGCGAGGTCGGGAGCTTCGGCAGGCGGTCAGACATCGTAGGCCTCCTTGATCGTACGAGAGTCGGTATGGCCGAGCGCGAGGCGGACGATGCGCCGCCAGTCGACCGTGGGCGGCGCGTAGGCCGCGCCGGGGCGGTGCCGGGGCACCCGGACCCGCAGCACGGCGGGCCGTACCGTGCACACGACGGGGGTGGCCAGTTCGAGCGCCTCGCCGTCGACGGCCACCGCGATGCGCTCGCGGTCCGCCCCGACGACGACGCGCCGGGACGTCACCGAGGTGATGCTGCCCGCGCGCTCGCCGAGCAGCGCGAGTTCGGCGGCCTGGGCCGCGCCCTCCACCCGGATGCCGATCACCCCGAGCAGTCCGGCGTCCAGCCGGGGCCGGCGTCCGCCGCCGAGCGGGTCGGCGCGGGCGTAGGCGTTGTTGCTGACCAGCAGGGCCTGCGGCGCGCGCACGTGGGTGTCGTCCGTCTGGACGTCCAGGGTCGGGCCGGCCTCGCCCTGGAGCAGGTCGGGCAGATGGTCGAGTGCGGTGGCGGCCTTGGCGTCGCGGTAGTCGGGGCTCTGCACTATCTCCGCGTACGCCCCGAAGGAGACGGTGTTGACGAAGGCCCGCCCGCCGACGTCGCCGAGGTCCACGCGGAGTTCGACGCCGTTGGTGAGGGCGTCGAGGCTGCGGGTGGGGTCGGTGCGGTCGAGGCCGAGGTCCATGGCGAAGTGGTTGCGGGTGCCGGCGGCGATCACCAGGAAGGGCACGTCGTGTTCGGCGGCGACGGCCGCGACCAGTGCCTGGGTGCCGTCACCGCCCGCGACGCCGAGCAGGTCGGCGCCCTCGGCGACGGCCTGCCGGGCCTCCGCCTCCGGGTCGGTGTAGGTTTCGTCGGTGCCGAGCACGACCACCCGGGCACCGAGCGCCTCGGCGCGCTCGACGAGACCGTGCTTGACCACCTTGCCGCCGCCCGAGCGCACGTTCATGATCAGGACCGGCCGGCGCGGCGGCGGGGTCTTCCGGCCGTGCATGCCCTTGGGACGGCGCACGCTGCGCAGCGAGGCCCGCGCCGAGCCCAGGGCCCCGGCCCACAGCGCGAGTGCCCCCACCGCCACCGGCCACAGACCGGACAGGGCGTACAGCACCACGACGCCCACCGGCGCGGTGACGGCCACCAGCCCGCCGAGCAGCCGGGCGCCGCCCCGGTGCGCCAGCATCCACCACACGCCCGCCCCCGCCAGCGCGAGGAGGACGAACCCGATGAACAGGACCAGCCAGCCGCCGGATCCGGCGCCCGCCATCACCACCGCGACACAGGCGGCGACCAGCACCAGGGCGAGCCGCGCCCAGCCCCGTGCGCGAGCGACGGCGTCCCGCTGCGCCGGGCCGATGTGCGGCAGCGACCATTTCTTCCCACGTGTCTCGTTCATCGTGCGCCCGCCATGCTCCGAGGCCCCCTCTTGTGCGTCGACCGCGCCGACGATCTCGATCAATTGTCCATGGCGCAGCACCCGGATGTGACCGAGGTCCCGGTACCGGTGTCCGTGTCGGTGCCCTTGCCGTCGCCGCCGCCGGTGTCGGCTTCGGTGTCGGTGTCGGTGTCGAGACGGCAGAAGCAGGAGGCCCGGACGGGTACGTCGGCCAGGGCGGTGGCGAACTTCAGCTGCTGGGCCACGATCCGCGCCTCGGCCTCCTTGCCCAGCCGGACCAGGCACTCGTGGTAGCCGTGCAGGGACCACACGTTGCCGGGGTGCTGGGAGGGGCGGGGCAGTGTGTCGTCCAGTCCGAGGTCGGCGCGGTAGACCGCCTCGGCCTCCTCGATCCGCCCCTGCTCCAGCAGCAGGGCGCCGTACGCGTGCCGGGTGGGCTGCATCCAGCCCCAGGGCTCGTCGTAGGGGAGGCGGTCGTCCAGGTCGACGGAGCGTTCCAGGGCGGCGAAGGCGAGGTCGTGGTTGCCCCTGCGGTACTCCAGTTCGCCGTCGAGCATGGCGGACGCGATCGCGAGGATGTCCCGGCAGGTGTTGTTGAACAGCATCCGGGTCCCGGGCACCCGGTCGGCCGCCGAGCGGAACAGGACGCGTTCGGCCTCGGCCTCGGGCATCCGGCCGGTGGCGGAGAGCGCCACACCGCGGGCGTAGTGGCGCAGCGCGGTGGTCACGCTGTGCAGGACCGGGTCGGCGGGTGGCGGCACGTCCAGGACGTCCTGCCAGCGGCCGAAGCGGATCAGCACGTGGAACCGCATGCCGCGGAACGCCTCCAGCCAGTCGGCCATGGGAGGGCTCTGCACGCGCAGCAGCTCCTCCGGGATGGAGGCCTCCAGACGTTCCGCGGTCTCCAGCGCGGTCCGGTACCGGCCGAGGAACATCGCGCCGTAGATCTTGAAGTGGTAGTTGTGCGAGCGGTACAGCGTGTAGAAGTTCATCGCGCCGGAGCGCGTCCGGTACTTCTCGTCGGCGATGATCGCGGCGGTGTTGTCCGTGACCACGCGCCGGTAGTCGCCGCACAGCACGTCGAGGTGCGAGGGCATGTGCTGGAGGTGTCCGGCGTCGGGGACCAGGTCGCGCAGCCGGTCGGCGACCTGGAGGGCGGCCTCGGGAGTGGGTGACATCTCCATGAGGTGGATGTAGAAGTGCAGGATTCCCGGATGTCCGGCCGCGGCCCCGTCGGCCAGGGCGCGGTCGAGCACCGCCTTCGCCTCCGGTGTGCGGGCGCCTTCGGCGGGCCGGCCGGTGCGCACGTCCCACAGCTGCCAGGGCGTGAGGTTCATCAGGGCGTCGGCGTACAGGGCGGCGACGTCGAGGTCGTCGGGGGCCAGTTCGTGGACGGCCCGCATGGCGTCGGCGTAGGGCTCGTTCCACACCGAGCAGTCCTCGGCGGGGCGGGTCTGCGGGTAGCGGGCGCGCAGCGCGCCGATCAGGGCCCGTTCGACGGGGGTGGCGGCCTCGGCCTTGAGGTGGGCGAGTTCGACGGCTTCGTGCGTACGGGCGACGGTCCGCGCGAGGTCCTGGTCGTCGAAGAACTCCCACGGTTTGTTGTAGTTGGGGCCGAGCGCGTAGGCGATGCCCCAGTGGGCCATGGCGCAGTCGGGGTCGGCACGGACCGCGGTCTCGAAGCAGGCGACGGCTTCCTCGTGGTGAAAGGCGTACGACCAGACCAGCCCGCGGTCGAACCACAGTTGGGCCTCGGCGGACGAGGTCGTCACGGACCGGCCGTGGGTGCCGATGTCGTAGTAGTCCCCGGACGTCGTGTGCTCCATGCGTCTCCCATCGTCGCGCGCTTCGAACGACGTATACCGTGCGGTCCGGCGCGGCGGCGACGGCTCGTGTGCGGGAGTACCCGTACGGGGGCCGGGGAGCGACGGCTCGCACCGAGGGCCCGTCGGCAGTCCGACGGGCCCTCGGTGGAGTGGCTCAGTCTCAGTGCTGAGCCTCAGTGCGGCATCTCAGTGCTGCGTCTCAGTACTTACGGCGTGCGTTCCGGAACAGAACGCCGAAGCCGGCGATCACCAGCAGCCCTCCGGCGGCCGCGGGCCAGAGATTGGCGCCGGTCTCGGCGAGACCGCCCTGGACCGCCTGGGGTTCGGTCCCGCCCGGGACGGTGGTGTCGGCGCCCGTGCCGGCCGGAGTCTGCGACTGCTCGGGCGTGGCCGCGGGGGCGGCGGTCGCCGGGGAGCCGATCTCGCCGCCCCAGCCGACGGCGGGCGCCGAGGTGGCCGCCTTGGCCGACGGCTTCGTGTAGACGCGGGGGTCGGCGGTCGCGGGGGCGCCACCGGCACCGTTGTCGCTCGCGTCGGGCTCGGTGTCGGCGGGCTCGGTGGTCGCGGGCTGCTCGGGAGCCTGCGACGGCTCCTGCGTGCCCTCGCCGGAACCGTTGCCGGCGTTGCCGTTGCCGTTGTCGGCGCCGCCGCCGTTGTCGCCATTGCCGCCGTTGTCGGCGCCACCGCCGTTGTCGGCTCCACCGTTGTCGCCGCCGTTGTCGGCACCGCCACCGTTGTCGCCACCGCCGTTGTCGCCGCCGCCGGTGCCTGCGCCGCAGGTGCGGCCGTCGTTGATGCAGTCGACCATCTCGCCCATCAGGTCCTCGTCGAAGACGTTGATGAAGTCACCGTGGTCGGTCACCGGCTTGTGCAGTTGCTCCGGGAAGGAGTCCACCGCGAACAACGGAGTGGTCTTGCCACCGTCCTGGAGGCTCGGCGCGTCGACGTCGTACACGATGCGCTGCACCAGCTGCGGAACGGCCTTGAAGCCGTTCGGGCAGGTGCCGTCGGCGGCGGCGAAGGCCACGTGGGTGCGGTGGTTGGCGCTGTCGATGTTGCTGCCGTCCCAGCAGCTCTGGAAACGGAAGGAGCGCACCACGTCGCTGCCGGACGGGCAGAGCGGGTACTTGTCCTTCAGCTGCCGGTCCTCGAAGCCGGTGCAGCTCCAGGACGCGTTGGCGTTGGCCGTGCCGTTGACGAAGGCCTTGGCGTCGCCGGTGATGACCCGGAGCAGCCGGGGCATGGCGGTGACCTTCTCACGCGGGTTGCCGACGAAGGTCAGGGTGACCTCCTTGGGCGTGACGATCTCGCCGGCGTTGCCCTCGATGCCACCGCCGGGCTTCTGCGCGTCCTGCTCCTGGTTCCCGTTCTGCAGACGCAGCACGGGCCAGTAGTAGGTGGACTTGTCGCCCTGGTCGACACAGCTCGTGTCGGCGTTCGCCAGGTCGTCGTCGGAGGCGAAGGCGTCGTTGGACTGGTTGCCGACGTAGTCGTGGAAGTGGTGGGCGCCGTTGGTCACGCCCGGGGCGACGATCACGTTGTCGGAGTTGAACACGCCGTTCGCGTTCACTCCGCAGCTGGTGGCGAAGGTGCCGCGGGAGGGGCCGGAGCTGGGGTCCGGGGTCTGCTGGGTCGGCTGGACGGCGTTGATGTCGGCGTAGTCCGCGGCGACGGGGCCGTTTCCGGCCTGACCGCCGTTGCCCTGCTGACCCTGGTCGCCCTGCTGGTCCCCGCCGTTCTGGTCTCCGTCGCCGTTCTGGTCGTCGCCCGCCTGGTCGCCGTTCTGGTTCTCGTCGCCGTTGCCGTCGGCGCCTTCGTCGGCCTGGTCGTCGTTGGCCCGCAGGGTGCAGGCGGCGAGGTCCTCCAGGCCCTCGGGGCGGTCACCGGCCCGGTCGATGGAGTCCGCGATGCGCTGGATCGTCGCGCCGCGCTTCTCCTTCAACGGGTCCATGACCGCGTTGTCGGCGAACTCCGCGTCCTGCCGCACCGATTCCGCCGACTCCTGGAGCTTGCGGTAGGCCTCGGCGATCTGCTCGTCCAGCAGGGCGAGTTCACGGGCGACCTCGGGCGAGGCCTGCTCCGGGACGTCGGTCAGCTTGCTGCCGACGTCCGGGCAGTCGATGGTGACGGCGCTGTTGCCGCCCTGTCCCGAGCCGTCGGAACCGTCTTCGGTGGCCGACGCGTAGACGTTCACCCCCATCAGTCCACCGCCGCCGATGATGAGCGCCAGCGCCGCAAAAGTCGCTCGTCGCCCGCCCGTCTGGCGTCTGCGCCTGTTCTGTACCAAGGAGTGCTCCTACACGTCGTCGTCGGCGGCCTTGGGCATGAGATCCCCCGGCCCTATACGCAGACGGACACAGGAGCGTTCAACCGCACCACGAATTCATAGCAAGATCTCAGGCGGACGCCGTGTCCTGCGCGTTCGTGGCGTCCTGCCGTCGCAGGCGCCCGCGCTCGTGCAGCAGTCCGAGGAGGACGGCGGCGGCCACCGCGATGAGGTGTTCGCGGCCGGCGAGGTTGGGCTTGGCGATCGACTCGAGCACCATCGAACCGCCGGTGAGGAGGAACACGACGGGCGCGTGGCGGACGACCGAGAGATACGTGAACAGCCCGACGACCGCCGCGGAAGGGCCGGTGTCGAGCACCTGTCCGACCTCGGGCGGCAGGCCCAGGCCCCACCATCCCGGCCCCATCGCCATCATGACCCGCACGGTGAGGGTGCCGGCCAGGGTGGCCGCGTAGGCGATCAGCAGGGTCCTGCGGCGGCCGAGGGCGAGTTCGGCCAGGGCGAAGGCGAGGAACAGCTGGGTGATGCCGGCCCACACCGGCAGATCGAGGGCCGGGACGTACAGGGAGACCGGCGTGCGCAGCAGGGCGAGCCACAGCGGCAGGTCGCCCTGGACCCCACCCAGGATCCGCACCGCCGTCCCGCCCGTGGGGTGCTGGGCGATGGCGTGGAAGAAGATCACGCCCGCGCAGGCCACGAACGCCAGCAGCAGCGCGCCGGGCCCGCGTCGGCGCAGCTGCCGCAGGGGGTCGACGACGATGCCGTACCACTCGCCCCGCAGCGTCCGGCCGACGAAGCCCGCGATGCGGGCGAACGCACCACCGAGCGGCCCGCCTTCCGAACGGCCGGCACGCGGCCCACCCTCGGAACGACCGGCACGCGGCCCACCCTCCGAACGGCCGGCGCGCGGCTCGTCCCCGGCACGGCTTTCGCGAGGCCGCTCCACGTCCGGACGCAGGATGCTCAAGGTCTCCCCCAAACACTCGTCGCATGATGTCTCATACGATTCACGCCCTGAAGGACGCAAGGGAGGCCCGCGAGGGTCACTCCCGCGGAAGCCGTCTACCTCACATTCCCACCGGGCTTCGGTCGGGGGCGCGGCCGGGGAGATCCGGGGGAGATTCCAGTAGGACATGTGGGGCGCCAGGCGCCGGTGCGCTCGATGACACCCGGTCACTTCTCCGTGACTCAAGTGGGTTAATGTCACTGCTGTGGAACGCACTGACCAGCGGAACATGACCCCGGCCAGGTTACGTCGTACTGCGGGCCCGACCGGCCCCGGCGACCCCGGCCCCCGCCCGCCCCGGACGACCGCCGCGTGAACCGCTCGTCGCCCGTCGAGGCCCGCTACACCGCCGAACCCACCGCCGAACCCGTACCGACCCTGCTCGCCGACGGTCTGCTCACCGAACGGCTCGCCCTGGCCGCGCCGGAGAACACCAGGGTCGTGGTCGCCGACTACGAGATCCCGCCGGGCCACTCGCTGCCCTGGCACTACCACGAGGGCCGGGTCGTCGCCGTGGTGACGGCGGGCGTCCTGACCCGGACCCTGGCGGACGGATCCGAGTGCGTGACCCCCACCGGCGGGTGCATCGTCGAACCGGTGGGCCCGCAGGGCGTGCACATGGCGGAGAACCGGGAGCCGGAACCGCTGCGCATCTGCGCCCTCTTCTTTCTTCCGCAGGACAGCCCGCTGTCTACGCGCGCAGACCCGCCCGACCGGTTCGTCCGCCGCTGACGCGGGGCGTGCGCGTCCGGGTCAGAGCTGCGGCCGGGGGCCCGTCTCCTGGACCGGGAACGACTGCTCGGCACCCGGCAGGGTGGGCCGGGGCAGGGTGGCGACCTCCTCCTCCGCCTTCGACAACTGCTCCGCCGTGTCGTCGGGCAGCGGCGGCGCGAGCGGGCTGGTGGACGCGAAGCGGAAGGCGGAGGTGAGGTCCCCGAAGGCGCTGCGCCGCCAATCGCTGATGTTGGGTTCCATGACCCCCGTGAGTCTCTCCAGGAACCGCAGGGTCGAGGTGTGGTCGAAGGGCTCCGAGGCCACCCAGCCGCCCACGGTCCAGGGCGAGACGACGATGGCGGGGACCCGGAAGCCACCTCCGATCGGCAGCCCGCCGACGAACTCGCCGGACGTGCCGACGGGCGGGGTCGGCGGGGGCACATGGTCGAACAGGCCGTCGTTCTCGTCGTAGTTGAGGATGAACGCGGTCTTGCGCCAGACCTCGGGGTTGTCCGCGATGGCTTCGAGCTTCGAGGCGACGAAGGCAGCACCGGCCGCGGGCAGGTAGTCGGGGTGCTCCGACTGGTGCCCCGGCGGCACCAGCCAGGACACGGTCGGCAGCCGGTCGGCCCGGGCGTCGTCCTCGAAGGTGCCCTCCGGCTGCGGCCGGACGCCCCGCTCGTACAGCTCGGAGCCCGGTCGCGCGTTTCTGAACGTGTCGAACTGCTCCAGCAGGTTGCAGCCGTAGTCGTCCTCCTGCTGGTACACCTTCCAGTCGACCCCGGCCGCCTGGAGCCGTTCCGCGTAGGTCGTCCAGCTGAACGGCGTCGGGGCGGAGTTGCGGACGACGGGCCCGCCCCGGGCGCCGTCGGGGTCGATGGTGCCGGTCATCCACATCAGCCGGTTCGGCCAGGTCGGGCCGAGGACCGAGCAGAAATAGTGGTCGCAGACGGTGAAGGTCTCGGCGAGGGCGAACTGGAACGGGATGTCCTCGCGGGTGTGGTAGCCCATGACGTACGGGGCGTTGGCGCCGTCGGCCGTGCGGTGGGCCGACATCCAGCGGTCCATCCGGCCGCCGTTCCACGCCTCGTGCTGCACCGACCAGGCGTGGCTCGTGGACGGGATGGCCTGGGCGCTGGAGGTGTGGGTGTCGAGGTGGAAGGGCAGCAGGTAGCCCGCGGGGTTCTCGGCGTCGGGCTGATAGAAGATGGAACGCCCGGTGTCGAGGGTGAGCGCGTCGGGGTCGGCGAAGCCGCGCACGCCGGACAGGGTGCCGAAGTAGTGGTCGAAGGAGCGGTTCTCCTGCATCAGCAGGACGACGTGTTCGACGTCGGCGAGCGAACCACTGCGGGACGGTCCGGCCGCGACGGCCTTCTGCACGCTCGGCGGGAGGAGGGAGAGCGCCGCGGCGGCGCCCAGTACGCCCGCGGTCGAGCCCAGGAGTCTGCGACGGGTCAACTCGGCCATGTGTGGTGTGCCCCTTGCTGAGCGGAGGATGCGGGGAAGCGGAAGAAGACGCAGCAGCGGAAGAACCCGGGAAACGGAGGAAACCGGGAAGCGGAGGAAGCGGGGAAGCGGAGGAAGCGGAGGAAGCGGGGAACGCGGCGGTCAAGGAACGCGGGGATCGGAGAAGGGCGGCGCCCGCGCCCCCGCGCGAGACGGGCGCCCGCTCGCTCTTCGCCTCCGCACCCACCTCCGCCTCCGCCTCCGCCCGGGCCGGAACGCGGACATCGCGGCGGCGTCGCGCGGAACGGACTACCCGTCAGACCGCTTGCGCACGGCTGTTCAGGTCCACAGCTCACAGCTGTCGCATACGCGCGCGCCCATGTTGCGCTCCATCATCAGCAGCGCCGCGTCCGCGAGATCGGCGTGGATGTGGGCGACCGCGTCCCGGGGGACGGTCACGTCGAAGTGGCGGATGTGGGCGTCGAGGGCCGAGTACAGGACGCACTGCTCGGTGACCTGTCCGCACAGGACGAGGTGGTCGATGCCCTCCTGCTGGAGCAGGTAGGACAGTGGGGTCTCGAAGAAGATCGAGTGCCGTGCCTTGACGACGAAGAGCGAGTCCGCGTCGGGCACCAGTGGCTCGACGAGTCCGGCGTGCGGGCCGGAGAGTGCCTCGTCGAGGAGTTCACCGTGGTGGGAACGCCACTGGCCGAAGTTGTCGTTGACGTAGACGACGGGTTCGCCGGCGCGGCGGGCCCGGTCGAGGAGACCGGCGGCCACCGGGACCACCTTGCGGGCCGACGGCAGGAGCAGGTCGGCGTCCGGGTGGTCGTAGGTGTTGATCATGTCGATGACGATCAGCGCGGTCTTGCTCATGCCTGTATGGATTCCCAGCGGAGCGTGAATATGACGGCACGTCACTCGTCCGCGCGATGTCCGCGCGAGAGAGCGGCCGGGGCCCCTTTCCGGGGTCCCGGCCGCTCTGCTGTCTCGGGTCGGCGCCGTTCAGCCCTGCCGGGCCGGCGCCGGCCTCATCGCGCCTCTCGGAAGGAGACGTGCCGTCCGGCGACGGGGTCGTACTTGCGCAGGACCAGCCGGTCGGCGTCGTTGCGACGGTTCTTGCGCGTCACGTAGGTGACACCGGTACCGGCCGTGGACCTGAGGGTGATGACGGGACGCGCCGTACTGCGGGCCATGGGGAACTCCTCTCACACCGACACGCACCTGCTGATCGGTGCATGTCAGTCACGCGCTACAACAGGGGGTGGGGCCGGGACATTCCCCGGCCCCGTCCGCTCCCGCGGCGAATCTCGGTGGCGGGGGCCACGACCCCCTCGGTTACAGTGCTCCGCCGGTATCGCGCCGGCGCCGAGAGGGGACACAGCAGTGCGCTTTGGGGCGGGGACCATGGGGAACGCAGGACGGGGGCTGACGCTGGCGGCCCTGTTGACGGGGCTGATGACGGGATGCGCGGCCGAGGAGGCCGAACCGGACGGCGCGTCGGGGGCGTCGGCGGAGACGACCGCGAAGGTCGCGCAGCGCGGCGGGTCGATCGGCGCTTCCGGGTCCGCCTGCGAACTTCCCGTCACCTTCGACATCGCCGAGTTCTGGAAGGCCAAGGCCGTCGACGCCGAGGAGGCGACCGGCGCCACCGGCGACCTGGCCGACCTCGCCGACGCCTTCCTGCGTCAGGGCCCGGTCACCATGGCCTGCGAGGTCGACGCCAAACCCGCGGGGAAGATCGGGTTCCTGCGGGTGTGGACGGGTGAGCCGGGCGACACCGACGCGCGTGCGGTGCTGGAGGACTTCGTGGCCGCCGAGCAGGGGGCTAGCGGGGCGCGGTACAGCACGGTGAAGGCGGGCGACATCACCGGCACCGAGGTCGAGTACGTCACCACGAGCGAACTCCTCGAGGAGACGAAGAAGGAGCACGCTCTCGCCGTCACCACATCCGAGGGCCCCGTCGTCCTGCATCTGGGCGGCATGGACACCTCGGAGCACGAGGCGATGCTCCCGGCGTACGAACTGGCCAAGAGCACCCTGCACACCACCGCCGGCTGACCGTCCCGCACCACACACCGCGGCGCGCGCGACCACCATGCCCACGCGCGCCCCGGTGAGCGGCCCGCCCACGCGGAGCCCGCCGAGCCCGGTCGACCAGGTCAGGCCGGGGGGCGGTCAGGGTCCGAGCAGCGCTCGCATGCGCTCGGCGGCGCGGACCGCGGAGTCGCCGCAGCAGGTGTTGAACAGCACGTGCACCCGCTCCGCCCGCCGGGCGAGCGCGTGCACTCTCGGCACCCATTCGCCGAGCTCGCCGTCGGTGTACTCGTGCCGGAAGCGGTCCTCCTTGCTGCCGCTGCCCCAGGCCGGGCTGCGGCCGTGCAGGCGGACGACCGCCAGCCGCGCGCAGGTGACGGGCGTGACGGGCGGCACGGCGGACGGCAGGGACTGCTCCATGTCGACGGCGACGGTGGCGAAGCCGTACGACCGCAGCAGATCGGCCGTCGTGTGCTCCCGTTCGCCCCGCCACCAGTCCGGGTGCCGGAATTCGACGCAGACCGGCCACCCGGCGGTGCGCTCGGCGCACTGGGCGAGGAACGCGTGGGCCCGTGCGCCGGGACGGAACCACGGCGGGAACTGGAAGAGGACGGCGCCCAGCCGTCCCGCGTCACGCAACGGCCGGATGCCGTCCGTGAACCTCCGCCACACCTCGTCCAGGGCCTTGGGGCCACGGACGTCGGCGGGCAGACCCGGCGGCAGCACGGCCGACCGGGTGGGATGCCCGGTCAGCAGGGAGAAGGCCTTCACGTCGAACACGAAGCCGTCGGGGGTGCGCTCCGTCCACAGCCGGCCGTTGCGCTCGCCGGGCAGCGCGTAGTAGGTCGCGTCGACCTCGACGACCGGGAAGCGCTCGGCGTAGTGGCGCAACCGTCCCTCCGCGTCGCGCCGCCCGGCCGGATACCAGCCGCTGGAGACCAGTGCCCGGTCCGTCCAGGAGCAGGCGCCCACCAGAATCTCGCTCATGGCGTGCCGGTTACCCCGCCCGGAACCGTTCTCCCCGAGGTCGCGCAGATGCACATCCGGCCAGGGGTGGCGCATTCTTACTGTGTCGCCCAAGCGGCGGCGCACGGACGAGGTAGGGCCGAATGACTGGGAGCGCCGGAAACGAGCGGAAGCCGTCCGGGCCACCGCCCGCGCTGCTGACCGGGGCCGTGGCGGACGCGCTGCGGGCGACGGGCGGCCACACCGGTGGCGTGTACCTGTGCTCGACCACGTCCCGGCTGCTGCGCCTCGCGGTCCTCGCGGGGCTGCCCGGTCCGCTGTTCCGCCCCTGGTGGCGGGTGCACATGGACCGGCCGTTCCCGGTGGCCGACGTGTACCGGACGGGTGTCCCGGTGGTGCTGGCCAACGCCACCGAGATGATGCGCCACTATGCGCAGCTCGCGGCGGGCCTGCCCTTCCAGTTCGGTTCGCTCTACGTGCCCGTCGTCGCGGACGGGCGGTCCTTCGGGGTACTGGCCGTCCTGCGCCCGGCGGCGGCCGACGCGGCGGAGGTGCAGGCGGAGCGGGAGCGGCTGACGGCGGTGGCGGACGACCTGGGAACGGCCCTGCTGCGGCTCGGGGCGGACGGCGGTGACGTCATGTGGGACGAGGAGCCGCTGTGCGTACGGCCGCCGGCCGCGGGACCGGCCCCGGGGCGCGTCGGGCGGTTCTCCTGGGATCCGGCGACCGACGTCGTCACGCTCGACGAACAGGCACGCACCCTGCTCGGTCTGCCTCCGGACGAGTTCCCGGGCACGCTGGAAGCCCTGGCCCGGGCCGTCGACCCGACGGACGCCCACCGGCTGCCGGGCCTGCTGCACCGGACGGCCCGGGGCCGGCCGCCGCCGCTGCCGCTCCAGGTGCGCACCACCGAGGGCGGACTGCGGCTCCTCGAACTGTGGGACGCGACGGGCGTGGCGACCGACCCGGGCGATGCCACCGCCGCGTCCTCCGCCCTGCCCCGCCCCATCGCCGGCGTCCTCCTCGATCCGGGCCCGGGAGCCCTGGCCGACGGAGCCGCCGACCTCCTCCCGGAGGGGGTGTTCTGTCTCGACCGGCTGGGGCTCGTCGTCTACGCCAACGCGCGGGCCGGTCATCTCCTGGGCGTGCCGCGGGACGAGCTGGTCGGCCGGTCGCTGTGGGAGGCCGTGCCGTGGCTGAACCAGCCCACCGTCGAGGAGCATCTGCGCGGCGCCCTGCTGTCGCCGGAGCCCGCGCACTTCCATGTGCGGCTTCCCGTCCCGGCCGACCCCTCCTCCGTCCCGCGGCCGTACGAGGGGGACTGGCTGAGCATGTCCCTGTACCCGGGCGCGGATCTCGTCACCTGCAAGGCGGTCCCGGCGAACCGCGTGCCGAACGACACGGCCACCGAGCCCCCGGAGACGGACGGCCCGGCGTCCGGCGCCGCCGCCTCGACCACCCCGCTCTACCGGCCCATCGTCCTGGCCATCGCGCTGACGGAGGCCGTGACCGCCCGCCAGGTGTCGGCGGTGGTGATGCAGGAGCTGCTGCCCGCGTTCGGCGGCCGCCGGCTGGCGATCTACCTGCTCCAGGAGCGGCATCTGTACCTGGCGTGGGAGTCCGGTTTCCCCGAGGGCTTCCTGGCCCCCTTCGAAGGGGTGGGCCTCGACACCCGGCTGCCCGGTGTGGAGACCCTCACCACGGGCCGGCCGCTCTTCTTCGACTCGATGCAGCAGCTGGCGGACGCCTATCCGGGCATCGACCTCGACGCGTCGGAGGGCGCGCGCGCCTTCCTCCCGCTGATCGCCTCGGGCCGCCCGGTCGGCTCGTGCATCCTCGGCTTCGACCGCTCGCGCAGCTTCAGCTCCGAGGAACGCACGGTGCTGACCGCGCTCGCCGGGCTGATCGCCCACGCGATGGAGAAGGCGCAGCGCTACGACACCGAGGCCGCCCTCGCCCGCGGGCTCCAGCAGGCCCTGCTCCCCCAGCGGCTGTCGCAGCACGCGCGCGTGGAGACCGCGGGACGCTATCTGCCGGGCACCGAGGGCATGGACGTGGGCGGCGACTGGTACGACGTCGTGGAGGCCGGGGACGGGCTGGCCCTGGTCATCGGGGACGTGCAGGGGCACGGCGTGCAGGCGGCGGCCACCATGGGACAGCTGCGCAGCGCGGTGCGGGCGTTCGCGCTGGGCGACCGGCCGCCCGAGGAGGTCATGGGCGGCACGAACCACCTTCTCATCGACCTGGACCCCGGCCAGTTCGCCAGTTGCTGCTACGTCCGGCTCGATCCGGCCACCGGTCTGGCCCTGGCGGTCCGCGCCGGGCATCTGCCGCCGCTGCTGCGCCATCCCGACGGCCGAACGGAGGTGGTGGAACTGCCCGGCGGCGTGGTGCTCGGGGTGGACCCGCGCGCCCACTACCCGGTGACGGAGCTGCGGCTGGAGCCGGGCGCGATCCTCGCCCTCTACACGGACGGGCTGGTCGAGCGGCCCGGCCACGACATCGACGACGGCATCACGGATCTGCGCCGGGCCCTGGCCGGGGCAGGGTCCAGGCGCCCTCCGGCCGGGACCGGCGCCGCCGGGCCCGCGGCCGAGACCCGTACCGGCCGTTCCCTCGCGGACGTCGCCGACCTGCTCACCGCGACGGCCCGGCAGGCCGCGGACCGGGCGGACGACATCGCGCTGCTGCTGGCCACCCGGCGGGCGGCCGAAGTCACTCACGGCAAGCGTGCGGGACACGGTCCGTGACCGTGCGTGACGACTCTCGCCTCGCGCGGCCCGGCAGTGTAGACATGGCACATGGTCCGACTCCTGGGGCGCTCGGATGCCCGGCCGGCCCGTCGTCCCCGGGGCCCGCGGGTCCGGCGTACGCCCGAGTCCGCACTGGGCGGGCGCAGTCTCGCCGCGCAGGTGTTCGTCCTCCAAGTGGTCATCGTGCTGCTGCTGGTCGTGGCCGCCGTGGTGGCCCTGCTGCTCCAGGTGCGTCACGACACCACCCAGGAGGCCCGCAACCGCTCCGTCGCGGTCGCGCAGACCTTCGCCAACTCGCCGGGCATCGTCGAGGCGTTGAACGCCCCCGACCCGACAGCCGTGCTGCAGCCCAAGGCCGAGGCCGCCCGCGAGGCGTCCGACATGGACTTCCTCGTCGTCATGAACACCGAGGGCATCCGCTACACGCATCCCAAGCCGGACCGCATCGGCAAGAAGTTCGTCGGGAACATCCAGCCGGCGCTGGACGGCGGGATCGTGGTCGAGGAGGTCGACGGGACCATCGGCCGGCTGGTCCAGGCGGTGGTACCGGTGAAGACGGCCGACGGGACCGTGGTCGGGCTGGTGTCGTCCGGGATCACCACCGCGCACGTCGGCGGCAACGCCGACCGGCAGCTGCCGCTCGTCCTCGGCAGCGCCGCGGTCGCCCTCGCGCTGGCCACGGCGAGCACGGCGCTGGTCAGCCGCCGTCTGCTGCGCCAGACCCACGGCCTGGGCCCGCGCGAGATGACCCGGATGTACGAGCACCACGACGCCGTCCTGCACTCCGTTCGGGAAGGGGTGATCATCGTCGGCGGCGAGGGCGACCTGCTGCTCGCCAACGACGAGGCGCAACGCCTGCTCGACCTGCCCCCGGACGCCGAACGGCGCCAGGTCCTCGAGCTGGGACTCGACCGGGACACCGCCGAACTGCTGGCCTCCGGGCGGATGGTCACCGACGAGGTGCACCTGGTCGGGGAGCGGCTGCTGGCGATCAACCAGCGGCCCACCGACCTGGCGGGCGGACCGGCGGGCAGCGTCGCCACCCTGCGCGACTCCACGGAGCTGCGCGCCCTGTCGGGCCGGGCGGAGGCGACCCGCGAGCGTCTGGACATGCTGTACGCGGCCGGGGTGGCCATCGGGACCAGCCTGGACGTCACCAGGACCGCCGAGGAGCTCACGGAGCTGGCCGTGCCGCGGTTCGCGGACTTCGCGTCCGTGGATCTGTTCGACGCCGTCCTCCAGGGCGAGGAGCCGGGGGCCCGGGGCACGCTGCGCCGCACGGCGGTCAGCGCGATCCGCAAGGGCGCGCCGCTGTACGCGGTGGGCGAGCGGATCCGGTTCGTGGACTCCGCCCCGCAGGCCCACAGTCTCGGCGAGGCGCGGGCGGTCCTGGAGGCCCGTCTCGCCGAGGCGCCGGGCTGGCGCGCCCAGGACCTCGAACGGACCGAGCAGGTCGTGGAGTTCGGCATCCACTCGCTGATCACCGTGCCCGTGCGGGCGGGGTCCCTGATCCTGGGCGTGGTCAGTTTCTGGCGTTCGGAACGGCCCGATCCGTTCGACCCGGACGAGGTGGTGCTCGCGGAGGAGCTGGTGGCGCGGGCCGCGATCTCCATCGACAACGCGCGCCGGTTCACCCGCGAGCACGGCATGGCGGTCACCCTCCAGCGCAGCCTGCTGCCGCGCACCCTGCCGGAACAGAACGCCCTGGACATCGCCTACCGCTATCTGCCGGCCCAGGCGGGTGTGGGCGGCGACTGGTTCGACGTGCTGCCCCTGTCCGGGGCCCGGGTCGCCCTCGTCGTCGGTGACGTGGTGGGCCACGGGCTGCACGCGGCGGCCACCATGGGCCGGCTGCGGACCGCGGTGCACAACTTCTCCGCCCTGGATCTGGCCCCGGAGGAACTCCTCGGTCTGCTGGACGAGCTGGTGGCCCGTATCGACCAGGACGAGGCGGACGACGGCACCGACGCGGCCGTCTCCGGGGCGACCTGTCTGTACGCCATCTACGACCCGGTCTCCCGGCGCTGCACGATCGCCCGGGCCGGCCATCCGCCGCCGGCGCTGGTGCACCCCGACGGCCGGGTCGAGTACCTCGAGGTGCCCGCCGGACTGCCGCTCGGACTGGGCGGGCTGCCGTTCGAGACGGTCGAGCTGGAGCTGGCCGAGGGCAGCTCCCTGGTGCTGTACACCGACGGGCTGGTGGAGGACCGGGAACGGGACATCGACACCGGTCTGGAGCTGCTGCGCACCGCCCTGGAGCGGGGCTCCGACGGTCCGCCCGAGGGGACCTGCCAGGCCGTCCTGGACGCCCTGCTGCCGCCCCGCCCGGGCGACGACATCGCGCTGATCGTCGCGCGGACCCGGGCGCTGGGTGCCGACCGGGTCGCGGAGTGGGACGTGCCGGTGGACCCGGCGGCGGTCGGCGAGGTGCGGGCGGCCGTGGTGCGGCAGCTGGCGCGCTGGGACCTGGAGGACCTGTCCTTCACGACGGAACTGATCCTGAGCGAACTGGTCACCAACGCGATCCGCTACGGCAGCGCCCCGGTGCGCGTCCGGCTGCTGCGCGACCGCACCCTGATCTGCGAGGTCGCCGACAGCAGCAGCACCTCACCGCATCTGCGGTACGCGGCCATGACCGACGAGGGCGGCCGCGGTCTGTTCCTCGTGGCGCAGCTGACCGACCGCTGGGGCACCCGTTACACCGCCAAGGGCAAGGTCATCTGGGCCGAACAGCCGCTGCCGTGAGGCGAGTCGGCCGCCGCTCCACTCATAAATGATGCTTATGAGTCCATAGACCGGACCCGCGTACCGGGTAAGGTTTGCCTTAGTTTAGGCTTCCCCCGAGTCGATCTGTCGCCACTCGAAGGGAACCTGATCATGCCCCGCCCCCTGCGGGTAGCCATTGTCGGAGCCGGCCCCGCCGGGATCTACGCCGCCGACGCGCTGCTCAAGTCCGATGTGGCCGCCGACCCGGGTGTCTCCATCGACCTCTTCGAGCGCATGCCGGCCCCGTTCGGCCTGATCCGCTACGGCGTCGCCCCGGACCACCCCCGCATCAAGGGCATCGTCAACGCCCTGCACCAGGTCCTCGACAAGCCGCAGATCCGCCTCTTCGGCAACGTCGACTACCCCACCGACATCAGCCTGGACGACCTGCGCGCCTTCTACGACGCGGTGGTCTTCTCGACCGGCGCGACGGCCGACCGCGACATGTCGATCCCCGGCATCGAGCTCGACGGCTCCTACGGCGCCGCCGACTTCGTCTCCTGGTACGACGGCCACCCGGACGTGCCGCGCACCTGGCCGCTCGAGGCCGAGAAGGTCGCGGTCCTGGGCGTCGGCAACGTCGCCCTCGACGTGGCCCGCGTCCTGGCCAAGACGGCGGACGAGCTGCTGCCGACGGAGATCCCGGCCAACGTCTACGAGGGTCTGAAGGCCAACAAGGCCCTGGAGATCCACGTCTTCGGCCGCCGCGGCCCGGCGCAGGCGAAGTTCTCCCCGATGGAGCTGCGCGAGCTCGACCACTCCCCCACCATCGAGGTCATCGTCGACCCCGAGGACATCGACTACGACGACGGCTCGATCGCCACGCGGCGCGGCAACAAGCAGGCCGACATGGTCGCCAAGACGCTGGAGAACTGGGCGATCCGCGACGTCGGCGAGCGCCCGCACAAGCTGTTCCTGCACTTCTTCGAGTCGCCGGCCGAGATCCTCGGCGAGGACGGCAAGGTCGTCGGTCTGCGCACCGAGCGCACCGCCCTCGACGGCACCGGCAACGTCAAGGGCACCGGCGAGTTCAAGGACTGGGACGTCACGGCGATCTACCGCGCCGTCGGCTACCTCTCCGACAAGCTCCCCAAGCTGCCCTGGGACCTCGACTCGGGCACGGTCCCGGACGAGGGCGGCCGCGTCATAGAGGAGTCCGGCGAGCACCTGCAGTCGACGTACGTCACCGGCTGGATCCGCCGCGGTCCGGTCGGCCTCATCGGCCACACCAAGGGCGACGCCAACGAGACGGTGTCGAACCTGCTGGACGACCACGCGAACGGCCGTCTGCACACGCCCGCCTCGCCCGACCCGGAGGCCGTGGAGACGTTCCTCGCCGAGCGCGACGTCCGCTTCACCACCTGGGAGGGCTGGTACAAGCTGGACGCCGCCGAGAAGGCGCTGGGCGAGCCGCAGGGCCGCGAGCGCGTGAAGATCGTCGAGCGTGAGGACATGCTGCGGGAGAGCGGCGCGTAGTCCGTGACGCGGGGTTCGGCCGACCGCGGCCGCCGTGTCGGGCCACTCCGGCCACGGACGGCCGAACCCCAACTCGCCCATGGTTCAGGGTGGTTGACGTAATCCTGTTGGGCCGCGCGATCGACGCCTGTTAGCGTCCCGGGGTGTTCACCCTCCACGAGCCTCCCCTCTTCACCCGGCTGCGCGACGCGCGCCGGGTGCTGATCGCCGGTGCGGGCGGCGGTTTCGACGTGTACGCGGGCCTTCCGCTGGCGCTCGCCCTGCGCTCGGCGGGCAAGGAGGTCCATCTGGCCAACCTCTCCTTCGCCGACCTGTACGGGCTGCCCTCCGAGGTCTGGCTCCAGCCGGACGTCGCGGCCATCCGCCCCGACATCCCCACCCGCGGCGACTACTTCCCCGAGCGCACCCTGGCCCGCTGGCTCGACCGGCACGACCTCCCCGCCACGGTGTACGCCTTCCCGCGCACCGGAGTGGAACCCCTGCGAGCCGCCTACCGGGCGCTCCTCGACCACCTGGGCGGAGTGGACGCCGTCGTCCTGGTGGACGGCGGGACCGACATCCTGATGCGCGGCGACGAGCACGGGCTGGGCACGCCCGAGGAGGACATGGCCAGCCTCGCCGCCGTACAGAGCCTCGACGACGTCCCCCACCGACTGGTGGCCTGTCTCGGCTTCGGTGTGGACGCCCACCACGGGGTGAACCACTCCCTCGTCCTGGAGAACCTGGCCGCGCTGGACCGCGAGGGTGCCTACCTCGGCGCGTTCTCCCTGTCGCACCAGAGCCCCGAGGGGGCCCTCTACCTGGACGCCGTGGCCGACGCCCAGGCCCGCACCCCGGGCCACCCGAGCATCGTCAACGGCTCCGTCGCCGCCGCCGTGCGCGGCGCTTTCGGCAACGTGCGGTTCACCGAGCGGACCAAGGACAGCGAACTGTTCGTCAATCCGCTCATGGCGCTGTACTTCTGCGTCGACGCGCCCGGCCTGGCCCGTCACAACCTCTACCTCGACCGCCTCACCGACACCGTCCTGATGCGGCAGATCAGCTCCCGCATCGAGGAGTTCCGCGACGAACTCCCCCTGCTGCGCCAGCCACGCGCCTTCCCGCACTGAGCCCGGCCGCGCGGGTGGTGATGCGGAGCGCCGGCCCCTTCGAGCAGGGTGGGCGTGCCGGTCGTCATGCCAGGCCTCCGGCGAGTCCGGGCCCGCGGGCGGGCGAGGTGACGGTTCCGGGGGCGCGGCGGCCCTCGGCGATGCGACGCCTGGCCGCACCGGCTGCGGCCGCCATACGGTCGGCCTCCGCGACGAGGGCGTCGACGCCCTCGTCGGTGACGCGGTAATAGCGCCTGAGCCGGCCCTGCCGGACCTCCTCGCGGTCCAGTGCGATGAGCCCGTCGACGGTGAGCCGGTCGAGCACGCCGTACAGCGTGCCGACCCTCAACCGCACCTCGCCGTCCGAGAGTTCCTCTGTCTCGCGCAGGATGCCGTAGCCGTGCCGGGGCTGGTCGGCGAGGGCCGTCAGCACGAAGAAGGCGGCCTGGGTCATGCTCCTCGACGCCATGGGACTGAATATATCGGCTGCCGATATATCCTGCACGGCGAAACACCGAGTCGTGCACGCCACCTCGGCAGGACACCGTTCGCGGCGAGGCGTTCAATGGTCTGCATGGGTGTTCGGCAGACGACGACACGCCACCGGGCGAAGGCCCCGGCCGCCCTGGCGGTGGCCGCGCTCCTGCTCGTCCCCGGTGTCCTCGCCGCCGCTCCCCCGCCCCAGCCGCCTGCGCAGCTGACGGCGGCGGAGGTGAACGCGGCCGTGGGGAAGCTCGACGGGATCGTGCGGGACGGGATGGAGCGGACGGGCGTACCCGGGGTCGCGGTCGCCGTCGTGTACAAGGACCGGGTCGTGTACCTGAAGGGCTTCGGCGTCCGCCACGAAGGCCGGGCCGCCCGGATCGACCCCGACACGGTGTTCGAGCTGGCGTCACTGTCCAAGCCACTGGCGTCGACCGTCGTCGCAGGAGCGGTGGGCGAGGGCGAGGGCGACGAGAAGATCGGCTGGGACGACCCCGTGGCCGCTCATCTGCCCGGCTTCGCCCTCAAGGACCCGTGGGTGACGCGGAACGTCACGGTGGCCGATCTGTTCGCCCACCGCAGCGGCCTGCCCGACCACTCGGGCGATCTGCTGGAGGACCTCGGCTACGACCGCGACTACATCCTCAGCCACCTCCGGTACGAGCCCCTGGCCCCGTTCCGCGCCTCCTACGCGTACACCAACTACGGCCCGACGGCGGCCGGCCAGGCGGTCGCGGACGCCGAGGGCACGACCTGGGAGAAGCTCTCCGAGGACACCCTGTACAAGCCCGCCGGGATGGACTCCACCAGCTCCCTGTTCGCCGACTACGAGGCCGCGAAGAACCGCGCCGACCTGCATGTGAAGGCCCCCGACGGCACCTGGCGGGCCCAGTTCGTGCGCGACGCCGACGCCCAGTCCCCGGCGGGCGGCGCCAGTTCCTCCGCCCGTGACATGTCCCGCTGGCTGCGCCTCCAGCTGGCGAACGGCAAGCTCGACGGCGAGCAGATCATCCCGGCCGAGCAGCTCGAACGCACCCACCTCCCCGCGATCGTCTCCAATCCCCCGCGGACGCCGGCCGGCCGCACGGGTTTCTACGGCCTCGGCTGGAACGTCAGCTACGACGACCTGGGCCGCCTGCGCCTGAGCCACTCGGGCGCCTTCGCCCTCGGCGCGAACACCAACGTCACCATGCTTCCCGCGGAGCAACTGGGCATCGTGGTCCTCACCAACGGCAAGCCGATCGGGCTTCCCGACGCCATCGCGGAGACCTTCTTCGACACCGCCCAGCACGGGAAGGCCACGGCCGACTGGCTCGACCTGATCGGGAAGATCTACGCACAGCAGGAACAGGCGGAGGTCTCGCCCACCGACTACGCCACCCCGCCCGCCGACGCGGCCGCCGCCCGCCCCGACGCGGCCTACACGGGGACGTACGCCAACAGCTTCTACGGTCCGCTGACCGTCTCCGCGTCGGGCGGCGAACTGACCATGCGGCTCGGCCCGAAGCCGACGACGTTCCGGCTGACCCACTACGACGGGGACACCTTCAGCTTCCGGACGGTCGGCGAGAACGCCGTCGGGCTGTCCGGCGTCACCTTCCACGGCGACCGCGACGGCAAGGCGACCCGGGTGACCGTGGAGGCGTTCGACGAGACCGGCCTGGGCACCTTCACCCGCGAATAGCGCGAGTAGCGCGGACAGCGCGAGCCTGTGGCCGGGAGTCAGCCGTCGTCGCGCGGGTGGGTCTCGATCACCCGGGCCCGCACATCGGCCCTGAGGTAGGCGCTGCCGTAGTCGTCGGACAGATAGACGCTCATCGTCGGTCCGGTGTCGAAGATGGAGGAGCCCGGGTTGATCACCAGGTACCGGCTCGTCGGCTCGGCGACGCCCAGGACCTCGGTGGCCCTGGCGAGCAACGCGGGCACGGCATCCCAGTCGTAGACGTCCAGGTCGACGGGGATCGCGCCGGTCATGACGGTGCCGCCCGGCCCGTCCTTCACCGCCACGTCGCCACCCCGGTACATGTACCGGTCGTAGAGCTTCGGATGACCGGCCACGGGGGCGTCGGCGATGGCGTACTCCCCGTACACCACAAGGCTGGTGACCTTCGTCCCGCCCATGGCGGCGGTCAGCTCCGCCACGGCCGTCTCGAGGCCCTTCTCGCTGAGCAGGTCGACCTTCTCCACGGCGGCGACCCCGCCCGACGAGCCGCCGGAGGACCCGCCGGAGGACGCCTGCCGGGCGCTCTGCGAGACGGACGGCTTCGGCGTGGCCGCGCCGCCGGTGTCGCCGTCGTCCGCGTTCGGGAGCAGCGTCCACACCAGCACGCCGGTCAGGGCCGTGCCGAGGACGGCTCCGGTGACGGTCTTGCCACGGGTCCGGCGTCCTCGGGTCGGGGCGGTGGTGTGCGGCGGGGCGGGGGTGACGCCCGCGGCCGCGGGCGGGGCGAGCGGGTAGGAGGTCGGCGGGGCGTGCGGGACCGACGCCGGCGCCGGCTGCGACGGACCGGGCGCGTCCGCGGTCACGGCCGCGAGCATCCGGTCGACCTCCGCCGCGTCGGGGCGGGCCTGCGGGTCCCGCACGAGCAGCGCCTTGAGGACACCGGTCAGCGGCCCGGCCCGGCGCGGCTCGGGCACGTCCTCGCCGAGTACGGCGGCCAGCGTCGCGAGTGTGCTGGCCCTGCGCAGCGGATGGTGGCCCTCCACGGCGACGTACAGCAGCATCCCCAGCGACCAGAGGTCGGCGGCGGGGCCGCCCTCCTTGCCGCTGACCCGTTCCGGCGCCATGAAGTCGGGCGAGCCGATGACGGCGCCGGTGGCGGTGAGACTGGCGGACTCACGGACGGCGGCGATACCGAAGTCGGTGAGCACGGGCCGCCCGTCGGGGCGGAGCAGGACGTTGGCGGGCTTCACATCGCGGTGCTCGATGCCGACGGCGTGCGCGGCGCGCAGCGCGGACAGCACCTCGCGGCCCAGGCGCGCGGCCTCGGCCGGCGTCATCACGCCCCGGTCGAGCCGGTCCTGGAGGGAACCGCCCTCGACCAGTTCCATCACGATCCACGGATACGTGTTCTCGCCGCCGTCGACGATGTGGTGGATCGTCACGACGTTGGGGTGGTGGACGCGGGCCAGCGCGCGGGCCTCGCGCAGGACGCGCTCACGCAGCGTCCGCGCGCCCTCGGGGTCGTACTCGGCGAGATCCGGGTCCGGGGGCCGGACCTCCTTCACCGCGACGTCCCGACGCAGCGCCAGGTCGTGGGCCCGCCACACCAGGCCCATGCCTCCGCCGCCGAGTCGCCCGACCAGCTCGAAACGGCCGTCGACGACGCGTCTGTGGGGTTCCGCTGTGCTCATGGAGGGAGCTTAGGGGTACGGACCGACAGGCGGTGCGTCGGCCGGAAGGGCACAGCGCGAATGGTCCGCGGGGGCTCCGGGCATGCTGTGAGCGAGGTCACTTCCGCCGGGCCGTGCGGGACCACTCCCGGACCGCTCCCCCACTCGCTCATCACCCTCCCCCACGAAGGACATGTGCTTTGGCTCTTATGTACCCTGACGCCCCATCGGCCCGCCGTCCGGGCCGTTGCTGGACGATCCGCGTGGTCGGGCACCGGGACCGCACCGCGTCCGTCACCTGCTCCTCGCCGTGCGTGATGCCGCCGCGCTCCCGGGACCTCGCGGCCCTGCGCCGCTTCGCGGTGGCCCACGCGGCCGCGCACGCCAGAGCGGCGGCGGTGCATCACGACGCCGCCTGCTGGTGCCGACGCCAGCGGTGCGCGCTGCACGAGGACACCCGGGTCGCCTGCGCGGGCTCCGTCGTCCTCGTCCTGCGGCACGACCCGGCGGTCGGCCAGGTGTGGACCCTCAGCGAAGTCTGCGCCGCCTGCGCCCCGTTGCTGCCCCACGCGCGCGTACTGACCCGTGCGGCGCCACCACCGCCCCGCGTTGCGGACCCGGAGCCGGCGCCGGGCACGGAGGCGGGCCGGGGAGCGGGCACAGGTCCGGCGCCCTCCGGGCCGGCGACGCCGACCGTGGGGCCACCGCGTCTCGTCCCCGGCGGGTTCAGCGCCCCCTCGTCGGGAGCGGGGGCGGGCCCGGAAAGGGGTGGCGGCCGACGACGCGGGGTCGGCGGACGCCGCGGCCGGGCCACCGGGTCGTAGGCGCTCCCGACGGAGTCCGCCGAAGTCCGCCGTAGTCCGCCCGCCGAGTCCTGCGGAAGCCCTCTGGAGCCCTCTGGAGCCCTCCGAAGTCCGTCAGGGCTCGTATCGGGACTGCGGCGGGATGCGTATGGGCAGAGCACCGAGTATCCGGCCGCGGAACCGCGGAGCCGGTGGCTCGCCACCATGGACGACGGGCCCGTCGTCCATGGACCGCGCCGCCAGCAGCTCGGCGATGCGCGCGCCGCCGCGCCGCCCCTCCAGATGCAGACGGCCGACGTTGGCCCGGTCGTCGGCGAGCAGCGTCAGGACGGCCGACGGCCCGGCCGCGTAGGTCGCGAGGTAGCCCCCGGCGCCGCGCACCAGCAGTTCGCGGAACTCGCCGCGGTCGGCGAGGTCGACCATCCGGCGTCCCACGCCGAGCGCCGCCGCGGTGAGCGCGGCCAGCCCCTCCGGCTGCACGTCCGGCATGTCCTCGGCGAGGACGAGACCGTCGGCACCGGCCGCCAACGCCCCCGTCAGCTCCGGTACCCGGGAACGCAGCCGGTGCAGTTCGTTCAGAACCTCGGTCTCGACGGCCATGACCGTTGCCCCTTCGGCGCGTTGTCGGCTGACGCGGATCAAGTGCGGTGCGGCGCGCGGTGGTTCAGATACTCCTGAGGCTACGGAAAGGAACGACCGGAAGCGATGGCTCCGGCATTTTCCTTTGGAATGTGCCATGCGTCGTCGGGCAGCCCCTCCCCGGCTTGCACCAGCCGGAGCGGCAGCCGTCGCACCAGGGCTTCCCCGGCCGCCCGGTCGGCTGCGGCCGGCTGTCGGCGGATCCGTCCACTCCGGCGACAACGGGAAGAAGTATCTCGGCACCTCCAGCGGCAGCGCTCCTGCGGACCTTCAGCGTCGTACCGAACCCGGAAGCGGGTCAGGAGCCGGCCGGTCCTCCCACGGAGCCGTCCGGCCCCTTCGGCCCGGGAGCGACAGCGGGCACCGGGAGCGACAGCCGGCGCGTCTGGCCCGGCTGCACGCGGACCGCGCGGTCGGGCAGCCGGATGTCGATCGGTGCACGGTCGGACGGCGGCACCGCCACCTCCAGCAGGCCGCTCTCCAGTCGCAGCCGCACGCCCCAGTGCCCCTGGTAGCGAAGGCGGCTGCCGGTGATCGACGACGAGGGCGTGCTCCAGGGTGTCGTCAGCCGCTCGGATCTGCTCAAGGTGTTCCTGCGGAATGACGAGGAGCTCACCGTGGAGGTGCGCCAGGAGGTCATCGACCACCTGTTCCCGCTGTCCGCCGACCACATCCGGGTCGAGGTGACCGAGGGCGTCGTGACGCTCACGGGATGGGGCGACGGCCCGCGGGTGGTACCGGTGGCCGAGCGCCTGGCGCGGGCCGTCGAGGGCGTCGTCGACGTCCGCTGCCACCTCTCCGCACGCCTCGGAGCGGAGTGACCCGCGTGACCCGTGTGACCCGCCGTGACTACCTCGACCTGCGATCGCCGCCCTACGACGTCACGCCGCAGCGGTGTGTGGGACCGGACGCCTAGCCTTCCCGCACCGGTGCCCGCCACATCACCGAGGCGCCACCACCGGAAGGTGTCGCCAGTTCGAGCCGGCCACCCAGCTGCTCGGCCCGCTCTGCCATGTTCCGCAGTCCGCTGCGGCGGCCCTCGGGCGGGATGCCGACGCCGTTGTCCGTGATCGACAACCGCACCTCGCGCCCGTCGGTCGTGAGGACCACCTCGGCCCGGTCGGCACGGGCGTGACGCGCGATGTTGGTCAGGGCCTCGGAGAGGACGGCCACGACGTGATCGGCGACCTCCTTCGGCACATCGGTGTCCAGCAGGCCCTCCATCCGCACACTGGGGGCGAAGGCCAGGACCGGCGCCGCCTCCCCCACGACCCGCATCGCGCGGGCCCGCAGTCCGGTGCCGTCGCCTCCCTCGCGGGTGCGTAGGCCGAAGATCGTCGAGCGGATGATCTTGATGGTCTCGTCGAGGTCGTCGACAGCCCGCGCCACGCGCTCGGAAGCCTCGGGATGCTCGATGAAGCGGCCCGCGCTCTGCAGTGTCATGCCGGTGGCGAAGAGCCGCTGGATCGCGAGGTCGTGCAGGTCGCGTGCGATGCGGTCGCGGTCCGTGAGCACGGCGATCCGCTCGGCGTCCTGACGGCGCTCCGCCAGCTCCATCGCGACGGCGGCCTGCGCGGCGAAGACCTGCAAGGTCTCGGTCTCCGTCGGCGTGAACGCCGGCCGGCCGGCTTCCCGGGCCAGCAGCACCACACCGCGCACACCCGCGTCGCCGGTACCGATGGGCACGGCCACGGCGGGGCCCAGCCCGCCGAAGCGCGGCGGCTCCAGGGAGATCCGCTCGTCATGGGCGACGTCCTCGCTGGTGACCGGAGCCGCTCCGGAGAAGGCAAGTCCCATCAGGCTCCTGTCCATCGACAGGACGAGCCCCCGGTGCGCGTCGGCGTCCAGTCCGACGGCGATCTCGACGGCGAGCGACCCGGTGTCGTCCATGGGCAGGGCGACCGCCGCCAGCGCCGCCTCGGTTATCTCGCCCGCCCGCTCGGCGATCAGGCGAAGGACCTCGGTGCGCCCACCACCCGCCATCAGGCTGTGGGTGATCTCGGCGTTCGCCCGCAGCCAGCGCTCGCGCAGCCGGGACTCGGCGTACAGGCGGGCGTTGTCGATGGCGACGCCGGCCGCGACGGCCAGGGTGAGCGTGACGGAGATGTCCTCCTCGTCGAACTGCCCACCGCGCTTCTCGGTCAGGTACAGGTTGCCGAACACCTGGTCGCGGACCCGGATCGGGACGCCGAGGAAGGTGTTCATCGGCGGGTGGTGGGGCGGGAAGCCGTACGAGGCCGGGTGCTCGGAGATCTTCGCGAGCCGGAGGGGCTCCGGGTGGCGGATCAGCTCTCCGAGGATGCCGTGGCCCTCGGGGTAGGGGCCGATCGCGGCGATCTGATCCTCGGTGACCCCGATGGTGTGGAAGGCCGAGAGCCGCTTGCCGTCAGGCCCGATCACGCCCAGCGCGGCGTACTCCGCGTCGACGAGGACCGCAGCCGCTTCGACAATGCTGTGGAGGGCCTGCTCGAGGTCCAGCTCCCGGCCGACCGAGAGCACGGCCTCCAGCAGGTTGTGCACCCGGTCGCGGGTGCCTCGCGCGGCGTCCAGCCGTGCCTGCAACTCCTCCAGCAGTTCGTCGAGCCTGAGCTGACGCAGCCGTACACGGGCTTCCTCGGGACTTCCCACCTGAGCTCCTCCAGGTCCGTTCCCGAACGGACACCCACTGGTCCGATCATGTGCCACGGTAACGGTCGCCGGTTCAGGGCGTGAGCGGAACCGGTTGAGCCACGGCGACCGTTGGCGTGCCGGCCGCAGACCGGAACCTGTCCTGGAAGGAGGGCCGGTCGGCCCACCGGACGGGAGGCACAGCTCCTGTCTGCGCCGCCGCGGTCGTCGGACGCTGAAGGCGTACCGAGTCCGTGCACTTCTTCCATGCGGCGGGTCCGGACTACATCCCTGCTCCCGTTCCGTGTTCGGTGGCCCGGCTTGAGGGCCGGCCGGGCCCCCTGCCGACGACGGAGGGAGCGACAGTCGCCTGCGCGGCCGAGCAGGAGATCCACGTGGCCTTCCAGTGCATCGCGCCTGTGCGGAGGGACGGTCGGCGGTAGCGGCCCCGGGAGAGGGCGGAGGCGGACAGGGTAGGGAAGACCGTCCCGCGCGCAGTACCTCGTGAAAGTGGTCGCCGGCGAAGAACACGATCGTGGTGTGGGTCTCGCACACCTCCGCGCGCCACGGCTCCGTCCCGGTGTGGCCTGGTTCAGTCATGGGGGACGACGGCGACGGGGCAGCGGCCGTGATGGAGGGCGGCGTGCGCGACGGAACCCAGGTGGGGTGCCACACCGTGTCGGTGCGCGCGCCGGCCGACGACCAGCATCGCGGCGCCGTGGGCAGCCTGCACGACGGCCTTGGCCGGGCTCTCCAGACGGATGCTGTGGGCCACGTCCACCTGCGGGTACTTCTCGCGCCAGGGACGGAGCGCGTTGCCCAACTCCTTCTGTGCGTCCCGCGTCAACTGGTCGGTGACGTCGTGGTCGACGCCCCAGGGCATGCGCGCGTGGAACGGCACGCTTCGGCCGTGTACGGCCAGGAGGGGCACGTCCCTGGCCGCGGCGCTGTGGAACGCGAAGTCGAGCAGGTCGTCGCTGGAACCGTGCAGGGGCAACGCGACGACCACGCGATGTGCGGGTGCGGGGTGTGCTCCATCCTGCGCGCTCTCCGCGCGGACGAGGACGACCGGCCGCTCGGCCCGCGCCACGACAGGCATGCTGACGTCGCCCATGAAATAGCTCTGGGCGGTGTCCAGCCCTCGAGACCCCAGCACGAGCATCTCGGACTCCGACGCCGCGTGGAGCAAGGCCTCCTGGGCGTCTTCGGCGACCAGGCTCCCGATGACGGTCAGACCCGGGTGGTGCGCCTGCAATTCCGCCTGCGTGGCGTGGACGAGACGCTTCGCCCAGTAGTTCTGGTCGACTTCGACGGGGGCGCCGGCCGGTTGCGGGGCCAGCAGCGGCCACGCGTGCAGCAGGCGCAGGGTGAGCTTGCGCTTCTCGGCCTCGTCGGCCGCCCATCGGGCAGCGGCAAGGCTCTCGGGTGAGCCGTCAAGGCCCACGGTGACAACTGGTTGCATGGCGGCGGCCTCCGTCTCGTACGAAGCTGGATGTGCCGGTGAATGACGATGAACGCGTCCGATCGCGTGCCGTCCGGGCGGACGTCGCCGACATGCCGGGCGTGCTGCGTTCCTTCCTCGAGAGAACCCCATTCCCTCCCCGGGCGCATGTGGACCCGAGGGGGAGGGGTGCTGAAAGTGCCGATACGACCGCGGCCGCCGGAGACCGGCTCCGGGCCGGAAGTCAGGGACCTTCGGCCCTGTGCCCGAGGCCCGTGCCGCCCGACGGTGGACCAAGGGGGGCAGCGGACCAGCCACCTGCTGGAGGCCGAGTCATGAGCGCACAGGGACCGCCGTACACATCCGGTCCGCCCTCGCCGCGCGACGCACACGCGCGGAAGGGCGCGAACCCTTTGAAGCGTGGATCGGACACGTTCGAATGCTGGCTCCGTCGCGTCCTGACGGTCGTCCTCCTCCTCGGACTGCCGGCCGCCGCGATCAGCGCGGGTCTGACGGCCTACGAGGCGTCGATGGACGCCGTACGTGTCCAGCGGGCGGAGCGGCACGAGGTCACCGCCCGACTGACCGCGAGCGTCAAGGGCGACGACGACCGGGCGAAACGAGCGGCGCAGGTCCGCTGGACCGACAGCCAGGGCCTCGTGCGCACGGGGGCGGCCCTCGTGAAGCCGGGAACGCCCGAGGGCGCGGCCGTGCGGGTGTGGGTGAACCGTGACGGAACCGTCGTCGCTCCGCCGATGAACACCCTCAACGCGACCACTTCCGGTTGGTTCGTGGGCGTCATGGCGGCGTTCGGCGTGGCCGTCGGGACCTACGGGGCTTGGGCGGGCACGCGCCTGGTGCTGGACCGGGGAAGGTACGCGCGGTGGGACGCCGAGTGGGACCTGGTGGAGCCGCGATGGTCCGGACGCTTCCACCGGTGACAGGCGGTAGACGGGTCGGCGGCACCGGTCTCCTCCGGCCGCAAGGCCCTCCAGCGGCCGTCGGCGTCGCGTGGGCGCAGGTATGGGCTGCCTCACCGGCCCGACGGACGCACCCGCGATGCGCCGAAGCCGCGGACCGGCGCGAGCCTCGTGGTCCGGGCGCGGGCGATCGCCGGCGATCGGTGCGGTACCGGGCCCGACCGCAGGTGCTCAGGAGCCGAGGTCCACTCCGTACAGCGTGTGTCCGCCGACGAGTTCACGCCCGGTCACCAGCTCCGGGTCGATGCGGACGAAGACCTCCCGCGGCGCGGGCACCCAGGACCGCGGCCCCGCGCTCAGGAGCCGCGTGTGCTCGGCCGGGTCGGTGATCAGGGTGGCGGTGCCGGTGACTACGACGCTCCAGCCGGAGTGGGCTGCGGCGTCGACCGAGTCGGCCTCGAAGGCGACCACCGCCCCGTCGATCGCACCCACCAGCTCCGACGTCGCGGAGGTGCGCAGCAGGATCGCGTCGTCGCCGTCCAGACAGAAGTTGACGGGCAGCACCGCGGGCAGCGCCTGCCGGGTGTGGACGATGCGCCCCACGGGGACCGTGCCCAGCAGGCGTACGCACTCCTGTCGGTCGAGTTCGCGGAATCCGTCGTTGGCGTACATCTGTCTTCTCTTCTCTCGCACCTGATGACGCGCACCCGATGAGGGGGCGCGCCGCGGCGTCCATGGTCGGACCGCGCGGCACGCCGTGACCAGGGGCCATCGGTCCCGGGCCGCCCTGAGAAGGGCCCGGTTCAGACCGTGATCCGGCGACCGGTGACGGAGTACGGATCGATCCGCACCCACATGTCGCGCCGGCCTCCGGACCACGGTGTGCTGTGCGCCCGTGCCGCGAGGCGGTTCGCTTCGTCGACGTCCGTCACCAGGCGCGCGTGTCCCCGCACCAGTACGCTCCAGCCCTGGCTGAAGGCGTCGTCGATGCGGTCGATCTCGAAGGCCACGGAGCAGCCGGCCGCCAGCGCCGGCGTCGCACCGCGGGCGGTCCTGAAGACGATCGTGCCGTCGATGACGCTGTAGTTGACGGGGACGATCACCGGCCCGGATGCCGTGGGCACCGCGAGCCTTCCCACACCGTGGGTCGAGAGCAGGTCACCGCACTCGGTCCTGCTCAGCTCGGTGAATCGAGGATCATGCCCGGCCTGTCCGGGTCCCGGGGGCAGATCGGCGTCGCCTCCGGTGAGCGCCGAGAGCGTGGTCTCCAGCGCAGCCGCCAGCTTGAGCAGTGCGGCTCGGCTCGGGGCGGCGTCGGGATGCTGCTCCAGGTGACGCAGATAGCCGGGGTCCATGTCCGCCCGTGCGGCCGTCTCCTCGTGTGTCAGTCCGAGTTGGAGTCGGCGTGCGGCGAGTCGGCGGCCCAGGTCACCCGAAGGGAGGCTCTCCGTCGCACTCATGTGTGTCTGTTCGGCCATGACTCGTCACGTCCTCTCATCAGGCCGCCGGGACGGCGATCTCCTCGTGCGGCTGTTCGCCGAGCACCACCTTGAGCGCGCCGGTGTCGGCGGCCCGGGCGAAGACGTCGTACGCCTCCTCCATGCGGTCCAGCGGGAAGGTGTGGGTGACCAGCTGTGCGGTGGGCAGCCGGCCGGCGGCGGCCATGCGCAGCAGGGTCGGGGTGGAGTGCGTGTCCACCAGTCCCGTGGTGATCGTGACGTTCTTGATCCACAGGTCTTCCAGGTGGAGCGTGGCGGGCTTGCCGTGGACTCCGACGTTGGCCACGTGGCCGCCGGGGCGCACCATCCGCGTGCAGAGCTCGAAGCTCTCCGGCACGCCGACGGCCTCGATGACGACGTCGGCGCCGAGCCCGTCGGTGAGGTCGGCGATCAGCTGCTCAGGGTCCTCGCGCGCGTCGGCCACGGCGTCGGCGCCGAGCCGCCGGGCCGCTTCCAGCCGGGACGCGGCCAGGTCGACGGCGACGATCCGCTCGGGCGCGAACAGTCGCGCCGTGGTGATCGCCGCGAGGCCGATGGGACCCGCTCCGACGACGGCGACGGTGTCGCCCGGGCGTACGTGGCCGTTCAGGACGCCCACCTCGTACGACGTCGGGAAGATGTCCGCCAGCAGGACGGCGTCCTTGCTCTCCACCGCGCTGGGCAGGGCGTGCACGGACAGGTCGGCGTAGGGGACGCGGACGTACTCGGCCTGGGTGCCGTCGATCAGGTGGCCGAGGATCCAGCCCCCGCCGCCCCGGCACTGGCCGTAGGCGCTCTCGCGACAGAAGCGGCAGCGCCCGCAGGCAGTGATGCAGGAGACCAGCACACGGTCGCCCGGACGGACGGTCCGGACGTCGCCGCCGACCTCCACGATCTCGCCGACGGCCTCGTGCCCCAGGACGGTGCCCGGGCGCACCTCGGGGACGTCGCCCTTGAGGATGTGCAGGTCCGTGCCGCAGATGGTGACGGCGTCGACCCGCACGATGGCGTCGGTGGGTTCCTTGACGGCGGGGTCCGGGACCTCCTGCCAGGCGGACTGCCCGGGACCGTGGAAGACAAAGCCTTTCATGACCTTCCTCACCCTCGTCGGTCTGGTGCGGAGCCGGGAGGAGCGGTGGTGGTCACCGCCCCCTGCGCACCCGGCGTCGGCTTCGGCTTCGGCTTCGGGATCGCCCCGCGGGTCCAGCCTGTCCGGTGCCGAGGTCCGGCGCTTGGGCCGTCCGGCCCCCATGGCCTGCCGAACGGGTCCACCAGTGGTCGGCGGCCCGCGGTCACGCCCCTACGCCCGCGTCAGCTCGCGGGCCACGCCCGCCGCCCACGTCTCGATCGCGTCGAAGTTGCGGAAGTCGCCGCCCTTTCCGGAGCGGAGGATCATCCCGGCCACACGCCCCTTCGCGCCTTCCTCGAGACAGCCACCGAAGGTGACGTGCTCCCGGACGGACACGCGTGTCATCGCCCGCCTCACACCGCGCACGGGCGGGATGTCCCGTTCCGATGCCGATGCGTCCAGCGGGCCGCTGCTGAAGAACCAGACGGGTCGCTCCGCGAGAAGACGGCGGTGGCGGCGGACGAACCGGCGTGCGTCTTTCTGCCAGCGCCCGGCGTACAGCCCGCCGCCGACCACCACGGCGTCGTACGACGCCACGCTCGGCACGGCGCCTGCCGGCAGTGCGTCGACCGTCAGCCCTTCCTTCCGCAGTACCTCGGCGACCGCTTCGGCGATCTGCGCTGTCGATCCGTTCGTGGATCCGTAGGTGACCAGCACGGTGTCGGTCATGGTGATACGCCTCCTCTCACAGCCGGCCCGGCCGGTCGTCGGCCGCGCCGTGCAACGCCTGCGCCGCGTCGGGTCGTGGCGACGGCGATCTCCCTCCTCAGCGCAGTCGGCGCAGGTAGGGGTCCTGGGGGCGGCGCGGCAGAAGTCGCACCCGCGCGTCGAGCACGGTGACACCGCCGGGCGCCGCCAGAACCGGGTTGAAGTCGACCTCGGCGAGCTGCGGGAGGTCGGAGGCCATCCGGGACAACCGCCGGAGCAGCTGTTCCAGCTCCTCCAGGTCGACGGGGGCGCTTCCGTCCGCGCCCAGCAGCAGCGGGGCACACCGTGGCGAGGTGATCAGTTCGTGCACGTCGCGGTCGGTGAGCGGGGCGAGGCGGGCCGCGTGATCGGCGAGCACCTCCGTCGCGGTACCGCCGAGCCCGAACAGGACGAGCGGGCCGAAGACCTCGTCCTGGACGACGCCCGCGAACAGCTCGGTGCCGCGCGCGGCGAGCGGCTGCAGGACCACTCCGGTCATCAGTCCGTCGAAGCGGGTCGCCAGGTCTCGGAAGGCCGCTCGCACCTGGGAGTCGCCGCGCAGGTCGAGGTGGACGGCGTGCTGTGCGCTCTTGTGGACGAGTCCGGGCCACTGGGCCTTCATGACCACCCGGCCGTCGAGTCCGCGCAGCCGCTCGGCGGCCAGGACGGCCTCGTCCTCGGTCTCGGCCCAGGACCAGGGGATCTGCGGAATGCAGTAGCAGGCGAGCAGGTCGGCACAGGCGCGGGGGTCGAGCCGGCCGCCGTCGGGGGTCAGCGCCAGGTACTCCTCGACGACCGTTCGGGCCCGCACGGTCTCGACGTCGTCGAGAACCGGGACCACACCGGCGGGCCTGGCCAGCCAGGCGGCCCGGTCGGCGGCGCGGGCGAGGGCGCGGGCCGCGGCCTGCGGTTCGGCGTAGGAGGGGATCGTGCCGCCGTCGGCGGCGGGCAACAGCCTGATGGACCGGTCCTGCTCCAGGCGTACGGCGAGCACGGGTCGCGCCCGCCGGCCGGGAGCGGCGGTGACGGCCCGCACCAGGTCGTCACCGGTGGCCACCGCGACCGCCGTCGGGACGAGGGCCACGACGACGGCGTCGATACCGGTGCACCGGGTCAGACGGTCGACGCACTCGGTCAGCTGCTGCTCGGACACGGCGGCGGTGGCGTCGACGGGGTTGCCGATGGCGGCGCCGGCCGGCAGCACGCCGAGCAGTTCCTCGACCGTGGCGGGGGGGAACGGGGGAAGGGCCAGCCCCGCCTCCACGCAGGCGTCGGCGGCCAGCACTCCCGCGCCGCCCGCGTTGGTGACGATCGCGACGCGGGTGCCTTCCGGCAGCGGCTGGGAGTGCAGCAGGGCCGCGGTTTCGAGGAGCTCGCCGACCGAGCGGGTCGCGGTGATGCCGGCCTGGGTGAACAGCGCGCCCCTGGTCATGGTGCGGGTGGCGGCGGCAGCGGTGTGCGAGGCGGCCGCGCGGCGCCCCGCGTCCGTGCGTCCGGCGAGCAGGGCGTGGACCGTGGGCCGGTCGATCAGGTCGTCCGTCATCGCAGGTCTCCTCCATCGCTCTCGACACTTCGATCGTCCGGCAGACCGGAGGGCGGTCCCATGGGCCGGCCGGGGCGGAACGGGGGGCCGATCGGCCCCCCGTTCCGCTGATGGTCCCGGGGCGGTCGGCGTCGTCGGGCCGGGTCAGGCCGTCCAGGTCCAGTCGGCGACCTCGGGCAGGTCGGTGCCGTGCTCCCGGATCCAGGCCTGGTGACGGGTGCGGGCGTCGGCCATCCGCTGGCGTACCGCGGCGGCCCGCACGGCGAGGCCGGGGACGCGGTCGATGACGTCCATGACGAGGCGGTAGCGGTCGAGGTCGTTGCGGACGACCATGTCGAACGGCGTCGTCGTCGTGCCGGACTCCTTGTAGCCGCGCACGTGAAGGTTCTCGTGCCCGGTGCGGCGGTAGGCGAGGCGGTGGATCAGCCAGGGGTAGCCGTGGTAGGCGAAGATCACCGGCTTGTCCTGGGTGAACAGTCCGTCGTACTCGAAGTCGCTCATCCCGTGCGGGTGTTCCTCGCTCGGGAGGAGCCGGGTCATGTCGACGACGTTGACCACGCGCACGGCCAGGTCGGGCAGATGCCGGCGGAGCAGTTGCGCGGCGGCCAGCACCTCCAGGGTGGGGACGTCGCCGGCGCAGGCGAGCACCACGTCGGGTTCACGGGTGCCGTTCTCGGTGCCGGCCCACTCCCAGATGCCGGCGCCGCGCGCGCAGTGGACGCGGGCGGCGTCCATGGACAGCCAGTCGAAGCAGGGCTGCTTGCCCGCCACGATGACGTTGACGTAGTCGCGGCTGCGCAGGGCGTGGTCCGCGACCGACAGGAGCGTATTGGCGTCCGGCGGGAGGTAGACGCGGACGACCTCGGGACTCTTGTTGAGGACGTGGTCGACGAAGCCGGGGTCCTGGTGCGAGAAGCCGTTGTGGTCCTGGCGCCAGACGTGTGAGGTGAGCAGGTAGTTGAGGGAGGCGATGGGCGCGCGCCAGGGCAACTCCCTCGACGTCTTGAGCCACTTGATGTGCTGGTTGACCATCGAGTCGACGATGTGCACGAACGCCTCGTAGCAGGAGAACAGTCCGTGCCGGCCGGTCAGCAGATAGCCCTCCAGCCAGCCCTGGCAGGTGTGTTCGGACAGGATCTCCATCACCCGGCCGTGGTGCTCGAGGTGCTCGTCGACCGGCAGGTGTTCGGCCTGCCACGCCTTTCCGCTGACGTCGAAGACGGCCTGGAGCCGGTTCGACGCGGTCTCGTCCGGGCCGACGAGGCGGAAGTCCCGTCGCTCGCCGGTGTCCTTCATCACCCGGGCGAGGAGGTCGCCGAGAACGCGGGTCGGTTCGTGCAGGGTGGTGCCCGGCTTGTCGACGGGTACGGCGAAGTCGTCGAGCGGTGGGACGGGCAGGTCGCGCACGAGCAGGCCGCCGTTGGCGTGCGGGGTGGCGCCGAGCCGCTGGGTGCCGTCCGGGACGCACGCGAGGACGTCGGCCGTGGGACGGCCGTCGGGCCCGAAGAGTTCCCGGGGCCGGTACGAGCGAAGCCACGCCTCCAGCTGCCGCAGGTGCTCCGGATTCTCACGGACGCCGGACAGGGGCACCTGGTGGGCGCGCCAGGTGCCCTCGACGGGTTCGCCGTCCACCTCGGCCGGTCCTGTCCAGCCCTTCGGGGTGCGCAGCACGATCATGGGCCAGTGCACGCGCTCGGTGACACCGTCCTCGCGGGCGGTGCGCTGCATGACGGCGATGCGGTCGAGTGCGTCGTCCATCGCCGCGGCCATGGCCCGGTGGACCTTGGCGGGGTCGTCGCCGGTGACGTGGACCGGGTCGTGGCCGTAGCCGCGCAGCAGCTCGTCGAGTTCGGCCTCCGGGATGCGGGAGAGCACCGTCGGGTTGGCGATCTTGTAGCCGTTGAGGTGCAGGATCGGCAGGACCGCTCCGTCGTGGACGGGGTCGAGGAACTTGTTGGAGTGCCCGGCGGCGGCCAGCGAGTTCGGCCTCCGGGATGCGGGAGAGCACCGTCGGGTTGGCGATCTTGTAGCCGTTGAGGTGCAGGATCGGCAGGACCGCTCCGTCGTGGACGGGGTCGAGGAACTTGTTGGAGTGCCAGGCGGCGGCCAGCGGCCCGGTCTCCGCCTCGCCGTCGCCGATCACACAGGCCACGAGGAGATCCGGATTGTCGAAGGCGGCGCCGTAGGCGTGGGACAGCGAGTAGCCGAGCTCGCCGCCCTCGTGGATCGAACCGGGCGTCTCCGGGGCGACATGGCTGGGCACGCCACCGGGGAAGGAGAACTGCCGGAACAGCCGGGCCATGCCGGCCGCGTCGCGCGTCACGTCCGGGTAGGTCTCGGTGTAGCTGCCCTCCAGCCAGGAGTTGGCGAGGATCGAGGGACCGCCGTGGCCCGGACCCCATACGCACAGCGCGTCGAGCCCTCGGGCCTTGATCACCCGGTTGAGGTGCGTGTGGACGAGGTTGAGACCGGGCGAGGTGCCCCAGTGCCCGAGCAGCCGTGGCTTGATGTGCTCCGGCCGCAGCGGCTCCCGCAGCAGCGGGTTCGCCATCAGGTAGATCTGTCCGGCGGCCAGATAGTTGGCGGCGCGCCAGTGTGCGTCCAGAGTGCGCAGCTCTTCGTCGGTGGGTGCGGTGGCGTCCTGGTGCCGGACGGTGGACATGGTGACTCCGAAGGCGTCGAGTGGTCGGTCGGGTCGTTCGGCGCTCACGCCCGCTCGGGCACGATCGCGACAGGGCAGGCGGCGTGGTGCAGGACCCCGTGGGCGACGCGCCCGAGCTGGAGCCCGAGGTGCCCGGGGTTGCGCCGGGCACCGACCACCAGCAGGCCGGCGCCGCGCGAGGCGTCCAGCAGGACTCTGCGGGCGGGTCCCTCGACGGTGCGTCGGTGCAGTTCGACGTCCGTCGGGGCGTCCTTCAGGGCCTGTTCCAGTGCTTCGGCGGCGTGTTCCTCGTGCAGTCGCGCCGGCTCGCCGGCGAGCAGGGGGTGGTCCACGCTCTCGTGTGCGGGGCACCGCCACGCGCGCACGGCGTCCAGGGGTGCGGCGCGCAGCCTCGCTTCCTGGAAGGCGAAACCCGTCGCCGCGGAGTCCTTCCCCGTCTCCCCCACGCCGAGCACGACGCGCCCTCGCGACTCAGCGCCCACCCGGTTGTCGTGGCTGCCGCGCAGCACGATCACCGGACAGTCCGCGTGTGCGGCCACAGTGAGGCTGACGGACCCGAGCAGCGTTTCGACGAGGCCGCTGCGGCCCCGGGTGCCGAGCACCAGCGCGGAGGCATGGCGCCCTTCCCGCACCAGCGCGTATTCCGGTTCCTCGGGCAGCACGTCCGCGGAGACCTTCAGGTCCGGTCGACGGCGGAGGGCACGCCGCGCGGCGGCCCCCACGATGTCGTCCGCCCTCACCTCCTCCGACGGCTTGCCGACGTCCGCGGCGAGTGCGCTGCCCTCGTAGCGCTCCCAGAGGGAGGCGTACACCACCTTCAGCGGCACTGCGCGCAGAGCTGCTTCGTCGGCCGCCCAGTCGACGGCGCGCAGGCTCGGCTCGGAGCCGTCCACACCGACGACCAGGGGCAGTCCCACCGTGTTCACCGCTGCGCTCCGAGGTCGAAGACGATGCGTGCCTTGACCTGGCCGCGCAGTACCTCGTCGATGGACTCGTTCACCGAGGCCAGGGGTCGGGTCTCGTAGATGACCTTGGTGCGGCCGGCCGCGTGCAGCCGGAAGACCTCGGCGAGGTCCTGCCGGGTGCCGACGATCGAGCCGATCACCGAGGTGCCGTTGAGAACGGTGTCGAAGATGGGCACGCGGACCGTGCCGTGCGCGGGCAGGGCCACCATGACCAGCTTGCCGCCGCGCCGCAGCCCGGAGTTGACGGCTTCGAAGGCGGCGTCGTTCACCGCGAGCGCGATGGCGGCGTGGGCGCCGCCGTGCCGCTTGAGCACCGCGCCGACGTTCTCCTTGCGGGCGTCGATGACGATGTCCGCGCCGAGCTCCGCGGCCAGCCGGAGCTTCTCGTCGGTGACGTCGATCGCGGCGACCGTGGCGCCGGCGATCTTCGCGTACTGCACGGCCAGATGGCCGAGCCCGCCGATCCCGGAGATCGCGACGAGCTGGGCGGTCCTGACGTCGGCCACCTTGAGCGCCTTGTACGTCGTCACGCCCGCGCAGGTCAGCGGGGCGGCCTCCAGGGCGCTGATCCCGTCGGGCACGGGCTGGGCGAAGTCGGCCCAGGCGAGCATCTTCTCGGCGTAGCCGCCGTCGCAGCCGTAGCCGGTGTTGATCTGCTGCTCGCACAGGGTCTCCCAGCCGGACAGGCAGTGCTCGCACCGCCCGCACGCCCTGCCGAGCCACGGCACGGCGACGCGCTGCCCGAGGGCGAGATGGGTGACGCCTTCGCCCAGCGCCTCCACCAGGCCGACACCCTCGTGCCCGGGAACGAACGGCGGGTTCGGCTTGACCGGCCAGTCGCCGTGGGCCGCGTGGATGTCGGTGTGGCACAGCCCGGACGCCTCCACCCGGACGCGGACCTGGCCGGGGCCGGGCTCCGGGTCGGGGCGATCCTCGATGACCAGGGGCTCGCCGAACGCGCGTACGACCGCTGCCTTCATGGGTCTCTTCTCCTCAGGGGGAATCAGCTGTGCGGGACGACGGCGACGGGGGCGGTGGAGTGGTGCAGGACCGCGTGGGTGACGTGCCCGATGTGGGCGCCGAAGGAGCTGCGGCGGATGCGCCGGCCCACGACGACCAGGGATGCGTGCCGGGAGGCGTCCACGACGTGGATCGCGGGGCTGCCGTAGCGGGACTGCTCGACGACCTCCACGTCCGGGAACTTCTTCCGCCAGGGGGCCACGGCCTCGGCCAGCGCCTCGGCGTCGCTCAGGGCCAGTGCCTCGTGCAGTGCGGGGTTGGCCGGTGTGCCGTACGCGTAGTAGGGCGGCGGGTTCCAGCCGTGGACGACCCGCAGGGACGTCGCGCGGCGCCTGGCGGCGTCGAAGGCGAACTCGATCAGCGTCTCGTCCGGGTGCTCGATGTCGAGTCCGAGCACCACCGGCCGGAACGGGGTCGCGGCGGACGGAACGCCCGCCGGGTCCGGCTCGTGCTCGTCGGCGGCCTGCTCCAGTGCCCGCACCAGCACCACGGGGCGGTCCGTGTGGGCGACGACGGACAAGCCGACCGAGCCGACCATGAACCCGCCGATCCCGCCGAACCCACGAGAGCCCAGGACGAGCAGTTCGGCGCTCTTCGCCGCCTCGGCCAGCGCGTGGCCCGGGTGGCCGGAGAGCTGCTCCCCGCTCACCTCGATGCCGGGGTGCCGCAGGCTGATGCCCTCGGCGGCCTCGCGGGGAATCCGCTCGGTCCAGTGCTGCTGGGTCTCCGCACCGAGGAGCGGGGCCTCGGCCATGGGCACCGGCACCGGCTCCCAGACGTGGACGATCTTCAGGGGCAGGTCGCGCAGCTTCGCTTCGCGAGCCGCCCATTCGGCGGCTGTCCGGCTCTCCTGGGAGCCGTCGAGACCTACGGTGATGGTGCGGAGCATGATCTCCACCTCCTGGGGCGAGGGATCCGATTCCAGCGTCGTGTTCGGGGGGTTCGTTGTGCAGGGGCCACTGGTCCCGGATCGGGACCGGACGGCCCTGGGCAGGGCTCGGCGCGGCGGCCGGGTGACGGGCCCACCGCGCCGCCTGCGTTCAGCGCAGCCAGCCGTGGTGACGCACGATCGGCAGCCGGGCCCAGAGCCGACCCGCGCCGAGGGTGTCGCCGGCCGCGGTGGCGGCCAGGACGATCAGGGCGACGGCGTAGATGACGTGATAGTCGGCGAACGGATTCGTCGACATGCTCGGCGAGCCGTCCGAGATGTGCCGCGCGGGCGGCCACTCGGCGACCCACATGAAGGTCATCATCGCGGCCCCGGCGACGGCGGCGATCCGCAGCGCGACGCCGAGGACGAGGGCGAGGCCGATCCCGAGCAGACCGAGCATGAACAGCCAGTTCGCCCACGGGTCGCCGGCCCAGGCGTGGAAGGTGGACTCCATCGGCCCGACGGCGACGGAGCCGAGAAAGCCCTTCGTCGGCGATCCGCCGTCGATCCAGCCCTTGCCGGACGGGGTCGCGTAGCCGAGGCCGAAGGTCTTGTCGAGGAAGGCCCACAGGAAGACGAACCCGGTGAGCAGGCGCAGGGAGGCGAGTGCGTAGGCCCGCACGGTGTGCGTGCCGGTGTCTGCCGACACGGCCGACTCGGCGGACTCGGATGCGGTGGCGGCCCGGTTCCCGCGCAGCGACGGCAGGTGGAAGCCGGCGCTCCGGTGCGGGTGCTCGTGCACGGACATGGTGGGTTTCCTCTCGAAGGCGGTCGGGTCGTTGCCTGACGTGACTCACTCTGGTCCCGTGCACCGGACGGCGCCGGATGCCGAAGGTCCGCGACCATGGGGCTGAACGGCCCTCTCCTGAGGGGCTGTTGGGCATCGACACGGCAGGCCCGACACACGGAGCGCGCCGGGACCTCGGGCCCCTCTCCTCGACGAACCGTGCCGCGGACTCGCCCGGCAGGAAGTCGTGTTCGCCCTCACCCGTGGGAAACAGCGCCTGCGGGAGGACTTGGCCGCCCACGGCCTGACGGAGTCAGCGGGCGGGGACTGGTCTTCCCGGCCCCGCCCACTGCCGTGGACGGGTACCGGAGGTGGTGCGGCGAGCGGCAGATGCCCGGCCCCGGGGTCAGTCGTGCGGCACCACCGCGACCGGTGCGGAGGCGTGTTGCAGCACGGCGTGTGTCACCGGCCCGACGTGGCCACCGACCGCCGCGCGGCGGTTCTTCCGGCCGACGACGACGAGCGCCGCGTCCCGCGAGGCGTGCACGAGATGACGGCCGGCGCCACCGATCACGGCCTGCTCATGCACCTTGACCCCGGGGAACCTGTCCTTCCACGGTCGCAGGACATCGCTCAGCCCGGTCCGCGTCTCCTCGGCCAGCTCTTCGTTGAGTCCCGCGTCCACGGCGGCGGCGTAGCCGTAGACGGCGGCCGGGTTCCAGCCATGGACCACGCGCAGACCCGCCGCACGCCGCTGAGCGGCCCTGAAGGCGAACTCGACGACGGCATCGCTCGGCTGCTCCAGGTCCAGCCCCAGCACCACGTCACGGTACGAGGTGGTGGTCGCCCCGGCGCCCGCGGCGTCCGGCAGGTGCTCGTCCTCCGCGCGCTCGGCGGCCCGGACGAGGACGACAGGTCGTACGGTACGCGCCACGACGGCCTGTGCCACGGAGCCGACCAGGAACCCGGCGACGGTACCGAGGCCCCGGGACCCCAGGACCAGCAGATCGCTGTCCTCGGCGGCGGCCAGCAGTGCGGGGACGGCCTGGTCTCCGGTGAGCCGGCCGGTGATCAGCAGACCGGGGTGGCGCCGCGCGAGCCGGGACTCGGCCTTGCGCAGCAGATCCGCGGCCCACTCGTGCTGCCCGTCGATCGCGCCGAGCGACGGAACGCCACCGAACGGCGCGTAGGGAGGGGGCGGGTCCTCGGCATGAACGAGGTGCAGGAGCGCCTCTCGTCGTACCGCTTCCCGAGCCGCCCAGTCCGCGGCGGCGAGACTTGCGGGCGAGCCGTCGAGACCGACGGTGATGGTGGGCATGTGCGGACCTCCTTGGGGGATGCACCGTTAGTCTCCGAGCCCCGTGATCCGAGGCAGAAGAGGCCGGAGGGTCCCTCCAGAGGGCCAACCGGCCCAAAAGAGGGGCGGGTTCGCGCGGAGAGGCGGGTGCCGGCTCACACCGCCCGCACCCCGTGCTCGCGGAACTGCTCACGCACCCGCTGGACGAGGTCCCGGTCGACGTTGCCCGGCCCGGGCCTTGATGGTGTGTGCGGCCGGCTCTCGGCCAGGTCGAAGACGATCGACACGGGCGAGGAGAGGACGTCGTCGGTGACTTCCGCACCGAACCGCGCAAGGACGCGGCCATACCCAGGACCTCCAAGAGCGGGGCGGGGACCGAACGAAGGGGTCGATCCGTGAACGATCCTTCTGCGCCGTGCCGTCCGCGGGCAGCGGTCACTCGGCCCGGGGCGGTGCCGAGGGTCCCGGGCCGCGAGGGCCGAGCGGCCCGGGGTACCCCGAAGGTCCCGGCCGGGGGACCGGGTGGCCCCTGCCCTGCTCAGGGGCTTGTGGCGCACGCTGGCCGTGGAACGTCGTACAGCCCTCGCGGAGGCACGCCATGAGCCCTTCCCCCACCCCCACCATGCTTCGCTCCCTGACCGCGGAACACCGCGAGCGGTTGATGCGGTTCGCCCGGGAGGTGTCCATCCCTCAGGGAACCCGCCTGTTCGAGGAGGGAGCCCGCGCCGATCGGTTCTGGATCATCCGTACCGGCAGGATCGACCTCGACATGCGGGTCCCCGGCCGACGGCCCGCCGTGATCGAGAACCTCGGCCACAACGAACTGGTCGGCTGGTCGTGGCTCTTCCCGCCGCACGCGTGGCACCTGGGCGCCGAGGCGACGACACCGGTCAGGGCCTACGAGTTCGACGGCGCGGCGGTCCGTTCCCTGTGCCAGGACGACGCCGGCCTGGGCCGGGACGTCTCCCAGTGGGTGGGGCAGGTCCTGGCCCACCGGCTCCGTTCGGCCAGGACGCATCTGCTGGACCTGTACGCCCCGTACGGCGCCGGCAGCTCCGTCTGACCCCGCCCGCTCTGGACGGCTCTGGACGAAGAACGAAGGAGTGACCATGCACGGCACCCCGCACATCGTCAGCGATGTCATGACCCACACGGTCGCCGCGGTCGGCCGCGGGGCGGCCTTCAAGGAGATCGTCGCCGCCCGGGCCGGAGGAAGCCGCCGCGCCGCGGTGACGCTCACCGGTGGCGCCCCTCGCCGAGCCGGGGCTGACCGGAGCGGTGTGCGGCGCCGCCTGTGACGGCACGGCCCTCGCGCATGGCGCGTGTCGACCGCTACGGATCCTCCATGCGTGCGATGGCGCCGGCACTGCGGCTGATCAGGGTGCCCGCGGCCCGCACGGGGACAGCCCCCGGCCGAGGAACCCGTCGTACCGAGGTCACGCGATGTCGAGGACCTCCCCCACCGCGCGCCGAGGCGTGGCCGGCCCGCGCGGGCCGTAGCCGAGTCGCAGCACCATCTGTACCTGGCCTGTGCCCTCCCCGGGGTCGCGGGCCAGCAGGCGCAGGTCGCGGGTCTCCAGCGCATGAGAGGTCAGGGAGGTGGCCAGGTCGGCCAGGGTGGCCTCCAGCAGGACACGTTCCAGTGCCTGCCCCGCGCGCAGCCAGTCGTCGGAGCCGTCGCCGGGAGTGCTGAGCAGCGCCAGGTGCGGGGTGTGTTCGAAGGTGGTGGTGCCGCGGTCGGCCACGCGCCGACGGCCGGCGAAGTCCCGTACGGGAGCCTTGCCGTCCCACTTGCGGGGACCGAAGGAGTACTCCGGGACGCCGTCGACGGCGATGTCCGCTTCCGGCCCGAGCCTCGTCCAGCGCACCAGGTCCTCGTCGGAGCCGGGGTCCATGACGTCACGGCTCTCGGCGTCGCGGACGAGGTCGAGAACGGTCTCGGTATGCCAGGGGCCGGGGAACAGCAGCTCGGCGCCTTCGCGTGCCGCTGCCTCGCACAGGGTGGCCTGCACCTCTTCCGGGACGGCCTTGTCCGCGAACGGGTGGCGGCTGGTGTGCCGCTGCCGGATCCCCGGGTGCAGCCGCACCAGGTCGTCGTCCCGAAGCCGCCCGACAGGATCGAGCAGTCGCACGGCCGCAAGCAGCAGCCGGTCCTGCGGATCGGGCGACAGCGCTGTCTCCGTGACGAGGTCCGCATGCGCGGCGGCGACCCGGAGATTGAACAGCGCCGCCCCGCAGCCGATGTGCAACGCCCGGTTGCCGGGGTCCGAGCGGGGCATAGCCCGCTCGAGATCCGCGTACACCAGCATGAGGCGTTCACCGGTCACGAAGCGGAACCGCCACGGCTGCGCGTTGTGCATGGACGGCGCCGCCGTGGCCTCGGCCACCAGCTTCGCCACCGTCTTCTCGTCGAGTCGGGGTGCCATGCCGTCCTCCTCACACGCTAGGGATACGCGGCGCGTCCCACCCGTCGGTCGTGACGGGCGGGGCGCCGCACATGCGGGCTTCGTCGAACCCGTGTGCGTTCCCGCCGGCCGACGTCCGGCGGATGCGGGAACATGCCGTCCGGTGATGTCCGGGTGCGCTGCCAGCCTGACGGCCGGGAAGGGGATCCGGCTTGGGCCGCATGGGGCTGGGAGGAGGGCCGTTCGGCCCGGTGGAGCCGCGTGCGGACCGGGTCAGCGGCCTTGCTGCCTGAGCCGGTCCTGGGCCTGGGTGGCGATGACGGCCGCCTGGATGCGGCGCTCCACGCCGAGTTTGGCCAGCAGCCGTGAGATGTGGTTCTTGACCGTCTTCTCCGCGAGGTAGAGCCGCTGACCGATCTGCCGGTTGGTCAGTCCCTCACCGATGAGGGCCAGGATCTCCCGCTCCCGGTCCGTCAGGCCCGGGAGGGCGTCCGGCTCCGGCTCCGGACCCTGGCGCAGGCGGGCCATCAGCCTGGCGGTGGCGCTGGGGTCGAGCAGGGACTGGCCGGCGGCCACCGTACGGACGGCCGAGACCAGGTCCGATCCCTTGATCTGCTTCAGTACGTATCCGGAGGCGCCGGCCATGATCGAGTCGAGCAGCGCCTCCTCGTCGTCGAACGAGGTCAGCATCAGACAGGCCAGCTCCGGCATGCGCGACCGCAGCTCACGGCAGACGGTCACACCGTCGCCGTCCGGCAGGCGGACGTCGAGAACCGCCACCTGTGGGCGCAGCGCCGGGACACGCACAAGCGCCTGCTCCGCGGTGCCCGCCTCACCGACCACGTCGATGTCCGCTTCGTCGTTCAGCAGGTCGCGCACCCCGCGGCGTACCACCTCGTGGTCGTCCAGCAGGAACACCTGGATCGGCTCGTCGGGTCCGGGCCGCTTGCCGTCCGCCATCGGATGCTCCTCGTTCTGCGCCGTCTCGTACCCGCGCCGGAACACGCCCACCGCGTGCCCCGGTCCTCGCCTACCGTAGATCGTGCGCGTTCCAGGGCCGAAGGACCAGGGCCGGTCGGCCCTACTGCTGCGGACCGTCCAACTCCGGTGTCGAACAAGGCCCTCGCCGCGTTCCTCGGACCACCCGTCGGCTGCGGGAGATCGCCGACGGTTCCCCTCCTGCGCGCCCTGTGCCCCCTGCACCCGATCGCGCGCATCCCGAAGGGGTGGAGTCCGCAGGTGACAGGGCCGGATTCCTGGAGTCGGGGCGTTCGGTCCCGGCTTCGGGACGGTTGGCCCCTGCCCCGACGGCTCGTCGTGCCGGACGCTGAATTCGTATCGGGGGCCGGTTCCCCGGGACGGTCCGTAGGGACATCGACGGCCGACGGCCGACACAGCCCGTGCGCTCCGGCCCCCGTGCGATCACGATCACGGACGACCTACCGCACGGGACAGGGCTCCCGGACCGTGGGCGTCCCGGCACCACACCATCCGCCGCGCTTCTCTCGCGGACGGTCGAGGCAAGGAGTGGCGTGATGACCCGCATCGTCGGCGAGGTGATGACCAGCGAGGTCGTAGAAGCGCGCCGGGAGACCCCCTTCAGGGCGTAAGGGCCCTCGGCCCGCGCATTCGGGGCCGGTCAGGCACCCTTGCCCGGGGGCGTGAGGACTTCGACGACGACGGCCCCGCGTCGCGCCGGCAGACGCGCTGTCCGCCGCAGGCGCCGTCAGCGAGACGGGTGGGACGGGTGGGAGGGGTGAGACGGGTCGGCATCGGGGTGGTGGACACCCTCGGCCTCGGCCGCGTCGGCGAGCGCCGCGGCGGCGGCCTCTTCGGCCTGAGCCTTGTCGCTGGCTGCCTGGGCGACCATGTCGTCCGAGGGCTTCTCCCGGGTGGCCGGCGACTGGGGCAGGACCTCGGTGAAGGCGCGGGACATGCTCTGGAGCGCGGAGGTGATCTCGCTGGGGATCACCCAGAAATTGTTGCCCGAGCCCTGCGCGAGCTGGGGCAGCGTCTGAAGGTACTGATAGGCCAGCAGCTTGGGGTCGGGGTCGTTGCGATGCACGGCCTGGAACACCTCGTCGATGGCCCGGGACTGGCCCTCGGCCTGGAGGATCGCGGCGGTACGGTTACCCTCCGCGCGCAGGACGGCCGCCTGTTTGTCGCCTTCGGCGGTGAGGATCTGCGACTGGCGCTGCCCCTCGGCCCCGAGAATCGCAGCGCGCTTGTCGCGCTCGGCCCGCATCTGCTTCTGCATCGCGTCCTTGATGGACTGCGGAGGGTCGATGGCCTTGATCTCCACCCGGTTGACCCTCAGCCCCCACTTTCCGGTGGCCTCGTCCAACACGCCACGCAGCTGGCTGTTGATGGTGTCCCGCGAGGTGAGCGTCTTTTCCAGGTCCATCGATCCCACGACGTTGCGCAGGGTGGTGACGGTGAGCTGCTCGACCGCCTGAAGGAAATTCGCGATCTCGTAGAAAGCCGCTCGCGGGTCCGTGACCTGGAAATACAGAACGGTGTCGATCTCGACGACAAGATTGTCCTCGGTGATGACCGGTTGCGGTTTGAAGGAAACGACCTGCTCGCGCAGATCGATCACCGGATGAACGCGGTCGATGTAAGGGATCACGAGGCTGAGACCGGGAGTGAGGGTCCGGTGGTAGCGGCCGAGCCGCTCGACGTTGCGAGCGCGTGCCTGGGGCACGATACGGACCGCCCGCACCACGGTGAAAACCACGATCAGCGCGACGAGCAGGCCGGCAATCAGGAACGCCGAGGTTTCCATGGCTTCAGTCCCGGGGGTAGACAATCGCGGTGGCGCCGCTGATCTCCATGACATCGACGGTCTTTCCAGGAGGAATCACCAGCGTCTCGTCATAGGCGCGGGCCGTCCACTCCTCACCGTCGATGCGGACCCTGCCGCCCAGGCCCGTCACCTCGGAGACGACATAGGCACCCTTGCCGATCAGCGCGTCCACGCCGAACCTCTCCGTTTGGGGCTGGAGGACGTGGCGCAGCGCGATGGGGCGCACGAACAGCACGGTGACCGTGGCGACGACGGTGAACACCAGGAATTGCCAGGGCAGTGGCAGCCCGAATGCGGCGGAACCCGCCGTGACCAATGCGGCCACGCTCAGCATTCCGAGCGCAGCGGTCAGGGTGAAGATCTCCGCCGCAGCCAACACGGCTGCGATGATCAACCAGATCAGCCATGGATCCATTGCGTGCCTCTTCTGACCGGTGAGGGCGCGAAAGGGCCTGCCCTTTACCATTGGACCCCGCCGCGGGCGGCCGCGATACCCCTGGGGGAAGGAAACCCGTCCGGCTCCGGACGCACCGACCGCTCACGGGCCTTCGGTGCGCGGGCCCAACCCGCTTCCGCCTTCCGTCTCCGTGAGGCGCGAGCCATCGATGTGGGACTCGGGTGAATTCGGTGACGCCGAACAACGCGTCGAAACGGTCACACCAGCTGCTCACGCCGCCAGTGGCCCGCTGGATTCATTTCGGTGGGCAGGTCGTAGTTCCGACTTCCTGCTCAACGGTGCTCGGGGTCGTCCGCACACCGTCCTCAGGGCCGCTCAGGAGGAGACAGGGCCGGCGCCCCGTGCCCCGGTCACGGGTCGAAAACCAGCAACGCGGGACGCGGTCGTGCTGTGCCGCTGCGGACGGATCGGCAGCCGCCGTCGCCCGATGGTCACGGCGCCGCGGAAGCCCTCTGGGGAGTGGATCGACATCGTGTCGAGCGACGGGTCGGGGACGGGCAGCAGATGGGCGTCGACCCAGGTGTCCCCCGTTGCCGCGTTGGCCCACGGGTCCTCGATCACGACGGCGCCGGGTACGACGCCGTGGCAGAGCACCCAGTGCGGCACATCGAACCCCTGCATCGCGTCGAGTGAGACCAGGAGCAGCACCTGTTCCCGTCGGCCGATCGCGTCCCGGATCGCGTCCATGGTGAGGTGGCGGGGGTCGATCGGGACGCCGATCCGTCCGGCGTCCGTCCGCGACTCGCGCTGGAGCAGGGCGCGCCACTCCTGTTCGTTCTGCGGGTGGTGGTCGAGCAGGACGGGCCGGTCGGTGTCGAGGTGGACCACGACGGGGGACGACGGCCACGCCCGGCGCACGGCGACGCCCAGTCCGACGGGCTCGCACGCGGGGAAGTTGGTCGCGTCGCGCCACAGCGTCAGCTCCGCCCGGCGGTCCAGCGCCTCCCGCGACAGCGTCCCCGCGTTCGCCTGCGCGACCAAGGCGGTGACGGCGCCGCAGGTGAAGTGCGTGGTCTGGCCGTAGTACGGGGGTTCGGTCACCACGCCGTCGCGCAGCCAGCGGACGTAACCGGCCGCCGGCCCGGTCGCGTCCTGCGACTGGGTGAGCGGCGGACGCAAGGGGGCGAAGCCCGCGGCGGCGGCGGCCTCGGGACTTGCCGTCCATCCTTCCCACTTGACCTGCGCGAGCTCCCTGGCGCGGGCGTGGGCGACGACGGCCGCGACGGCCGCCTGCGCGTCCCCGACGACGTCCACGATCTTCAGATAGGCCGTGCGCGGGCGTGCCGTCACGAGCGCGGCAGCGGCCCACTCCTCGCCGTCCTCGCCGTCGACGGCCACGATGTGGGGGGCGTGAGCGGAGCGGTCGACCGTGTGCCAGCGCTCCGGCACCTCGTGCTGCCGGAGCGGCTTCAGCGAGGTCGGCGACGTGCCGGCGTCGAACGGGACGACGATGCTCTTCGCGGGCGTCGGCGTTTCCTGGTGAGGCGGCATGGCGGCGCTCCTGGCCGCGCCGGCGAGGACCGCGGCGATCACGCGCGGGACCCGGTCGTCGAGAGCCTGGCCGATCAGGTCCGGGGCGATGCCCTGGGCCCACAACGCGATGTCCCCCGTGCGCAACCAGAGGCTCCCCGCCAGGACCGCCGCGAGGACCGCCCCGGCCAGGAGTGCCACCGAGCCGAGCACGACGAGGAGGAACCCGCGGCGCGACCGTACGGCGACCCGCGCGTGCGGTGGTTGCCGGAGCCCGCCCGTGTCGCGGAGGCGGAGGGCGAGAACCACGATCACGACGGAGCCGAGCAGCGCGGTCGGCACGCCGGTGGGAATGGAGGCGGCCCCGTCCGCGCCCTGGATCGCGCGCAGCGACGCGTCCGCGAGCAGGATGAGCAGCGCGCCGAGCAGCCCGGCCGCGGGGACCAGCAGGAGGTGCCGACGCAGCGCCCGGACCCGCCCCGCGATCAGGCGGGCCAGGACGGGAGCGCCGAGGCCGACGAAGGAGATCGGGCCCGCGAGGGTCACCGCCGTGCTGGTCAGGAGCACCGCGCAGAGCACGGCGGTCACGCGGGTGGTCCGGATCGGCACGCCGAGGGTGGACGCGGCGTCGTCGCCGAGGTTCATCACGTCCAGCCGCCGGGACAGCGCCAGGGCGACGCACAGCACCACGGTCACCAGGGGAACGGCGCGGACCGACGCGTCGATGTTCAGCTGCGCGAGCGAACCGCTCCCCCAGGCGAAGAGCCCGGTCGTGTTCTGGTCGAACAGGATGAGAAGCATCCCGGTCGCCGCGTCCAGGGCCATCGCCGTCGCCGATCCGGCGAGGATGAGACGGGTGCCCGTGGTGCCCGCGGCCCGGCCCGCGAGGAGCAGCACGAGCGCCGCCGCGACCAGGCCGCCGGCGAAGGCGACGGCGCCCGACGCCCACAGCGGGACGGCGAGGCCGAAGGCCGCGACGAGCGTGAGCGTGAAGTAGGCCCCGGCCGTGACCGCGAGGGTGTCGGGGGAAGCGAGCGCGTTGTGCGTGACGGACTGGAGCAGCGCGCCGGCGGAGCCGAGGGCGAAGCCCACCGCCACGCCCGCGAGCAGGCGTGGCAGGCGCGAGCCGGTGAGGATCTCGCCGACCGGCGGCCCACCGGTGTTCTCCCGCTCCCCGGCGAGATGGCGCACCAGGTCGCCGACGCCGACGCCCGACGTCCCCTGCGTCAGGTGCCACATGCCGACCAGGACGGTCACGATGACGAGGAGTGCCAGGACGGCCGCTCCGGTGGGGCCGCCGCCGTGCTCGGCGCGCGGCAGCGATCCCCCTCCGGGTGTCGATATCCGCGGTGTGTTCACTTCTTGTCGAGTACGTCGACGTACGCGTCGATCGCCTGCTCGCAGGACCGCGGACCGCCGGCGCCCCACACCCGTGCCGGGAACGCGTGCGCGCGTCCTTCCTTCACAGCCGGGATGGTCTTCCAGATCGGGTTCTTCTTCAGCGCCTCGACGTAGCCGCCGGCTCCTTCGTCGTTGGCGTAGAAGAGGTTGGCGTTGCCCACCGCGGTGAGTCCCTCGACGTCGGTCTGCGCGAGGCCGTAGTCGGGGTCGACGCCTCCGTCCCCGTGGGCCTTGTCGACGTCGTCGGTCCACGCGGGGTTCATGCCGAGCTCTTCGCCTATCTCGGTGAACAGGGCGCCCTTGCTGTAGGGGCGGACGGTGAGGTTGCCTCCCTCGAGCCATCCGTCGAAGAACAGGAAGTCCTTCGTCGGCAGATCGGCGTCGGTGACCTGCTTCTTGGCCGTCGCGAGGTGCTGGTCGAACTCGTCGAGCACCTGGTCGGCGCGCTCGGTGCGCCCTGTCGCCTTGCCGATCATGCTGAACACGTCCCGCATGTTCCCGATCTGGTCGGCCGGGTTCGCCCCCCGCGTGGCCATCACGGGGACGCCTCTCTTCTCCAGCTTCTTGATGGTCTCGTCGTCGCGTCGAACGCCTCCACGACGATGAGGTCGGGCTCGGCCGCGTAGAGGGTGTCGAGGTCGGGCTCCTCACGGGTGCCGATGTCCGTCACCCCGCCGGGCAGCGTCTCCGCGCTGACCCAGGTGCGGTATCCCTTCGCGTCGGAGACGGCGGTGGGGGTGACGCACAGGGTGAGCGCGTCCTCGACCTGCTGCCATTCCAGGACGGCGATCCGCTCGGCGGGCTTGTCGAGCTTCACCTGCCGGCCGACGCCGTCCTTGAAGGAGACGGGCTTCGTCGAGGTGGTCGTGGTGTCCTCGGCACAGCTCTTCGACGCGGGCGACGGGCCGGTGCTGCTGCCGGCCCGGACCTTGTCGACGTCGGTCGTGCCGCAGGCCGATGCGGCGAGGACGATGAGCCCCGCGGAGGCTGACGCCGCAAGGCGATGGGCACGGTTCATGAAGGTCCTCTTTCTTGCTGTTCGTACGTGGTGTTCGTTCGTGCGTGCTGTCCGCCGGGGCGGCACAGGGCGCCTCTTCAGGCGGAGTGCCGCCCGATCGGGTCGATACGGAGACGGCCCGTGCGGGGGTCGGCGCCGACCTCGACGCGGATGTCGTAGACCTCGCCGATGTTCTCGGCGGTGAGGACGTCGGCGGGTGCGCCCACCGCATGCACGCGGCCCGAGCTCATCAGGACCAGCGTGTCCGCGACGCGGGACGCCTGGTCGAGGTCGTGCAGGACGATGCCGACGGCGATGCCGTGTTCCTCCACGAGATCGCGCACCAGGTCGAGCGTCTCGATCTGGTAGCGCAGGTCCAGGTGGTTGGTCGGTTCGTCCAGCAGCACCACGCCGGTGTCCTGGGCCAGGCAGGCCGCGAGCCAGACGCGCTGCATCTCCCCGCCGGAGAGTTCCCCGACCGGCCGGCCGGCCATGTCCCGTACGCCGGTGACGCCCATGGCGTGGTCGACGGCGGTCCGGTCCCCGGCGGTCGGCCCGGCGAAGCCACGCCGATGGGGATGGCGTCCGAACGCCACGACCTCAGCGACCGTCAGCCCCTGGGGCGCGGGCCTCGACTGGGAGAACAGTGTGACCTCGCGGGCGAACCGACGGGCGCTGAGCAGGGCCGCGTCACGCTCGGACGGTCCGTCGGGCGCGCCGAGCGTCACCCGGCCGCCGTCCACCCGGTGCAGTCGGGAGAGAGCGCGCAGCAGCGTGGACTTCCCGCTGCCGTTCGGCCCCACCAGGGCAGTGGCACGGCCGGGTTCCAGGGCGAGCGAGACGCCGTGGACGACGGGTCTGCCGCCGTACCGCAGCACCAGGTCGTGCCCGTTGAGGGCGCCGACCGGCATGGCGGGGTCGGCCGCGGAGCGGTCCGCGTGCCGGGAGAGGCCTGTGAACATCGATGGATCCGGACGGTCGGAGGGGCAGGGAGCGGCACCCTCCGCCCGGCCTTCACCGGCCGGGCCGCGGACGCACCCGCCCACGGAAAACACCGTTCACGGCGAGCACCAACTAAGGGTTACCTAACTCCGAGAAGGCTATATTCCGGTCGCCCTGTCGACAATCAGGTGTTCTGGACACCCGATACGGGATTCCGGACACCCTGAGCCGTGCCGTCGGCCGCGTCGAAGAACGCGCCCGGCGTGGTTCCCATGACCCGCCGGAAGGCGGCGATGAAGGAGCTGGGCTGTGCGTAGCCGAGCATCTCGGAGACGGTCGCGACGTCGAGGCCCTCGGAGAGCAGCGTCAACGCCCGGTGCACACGCAGTACTTGCCGCCACTGCGCGAAGGACAGGCCGGTCGCGAGGCGGAACGCGCGGGTGATCGTGCGGTCGCTGATCCCCAGCCACCGTGCCCACTCCTCCAGCGAGCGGCAGTCGGCCGGATCGTCCAGCAGAGCTTCGGCGATCGCGTCGATCCGGGCGTCGCCGGGCAGCTGAAGCGCGAGCCGGTGTTGCGAGGGCTGGATCACATCGAACACGACCGACTCCGCCCGTGCCCTGGCCGCCGCGTCGAGATCCGTGCGGGACAGATGGATGAGCAGCGACTCGAGCAACGGCGTCATCGCGATCGCTGTCGGCTCGGCGAACGCGAACGCGAACGGCGTGCGCTCGGGGGCGAAGAACGCGTCGTGGAACTCCGCACCCGCCGTCGCCCGGCCCCCGTGCACCACTCCGGCGGGCATCCACAGCCCGTGCCCCTGGGACACGGTGAAGACGCGGTCCTCCACCCGGGAGGTCAGTGTTCCTCCCCGTACCCAGACGAGCTCGTGCCGGGGATGCGAGTGCGGCGCCCACTCGGTGGGAACGCGGGGAACCCGGAGCCCGGCGATGATGACGAAAGGGTCTGGGGCGTCTGCCGCCCGCTCCGGGAGCTCCAGGGCCCGGCGCACCACCGTGCCCGCCTCGCGCCGCCACATCCCGGGACTCGCCTCACCACGGGACGATCGGACCATGCGGACGAGTCTATCCGGGGCCCGTCCGGAGGCCGGGCCCCGGACGTCGAGCCTCCCTCGGCGGGCGGCGACTCCAGCCGTGCCCGCGCAGGTCCGCCCGACCCTCTCGCGCGCCCGCGAGCCGGACGCGGGCACGTCGGAAACGGGCGTGGGGGCGGCGGCAGGAAAGGAGCCTTGCCGGGTCGAAGTCGGGCGGGTCGGCCTCCGCGGCGGCTGTATCGCTCGTATCGCACGTACCCTTCATGGTGACCACGGTGTCCATGATGGGCGCCAAACCCTTGGAGGCAACACCACGTGCTGATCGCTCAGCGTCCGTCCCTGACCGAAGAGGTCGTCGACGAGTTCCGTTCCCGGTTCGTGATCGAGCCGCTGGAGCCGGGCTTCGGTTACACCCTCGGAAACTCCCTGCGCCGGACGCTTCTGTCCTCGATCCCGGGTGCGGCGGTCACGTCCATCCGCATCGACGGCGTGCTGCACGAGTTCACCACCGTGCCGGGCGTCAAGGAGGACGTCACCGACCTGATCCTCAACATCAAGCAGCTGGTGGTGAGCAGCGAGCAGGACGAGCCTGTCGTGATGTACCTGCGCAAGCAGGGCCCGGGGCTGGTCACCGCCGCCGACATCGC
>LJCX01000009.1 GCA_001298545.1 Actinobacteria bacterium OV320 | reverse complement strand
GGGGGGGGGGGGTGTGTACTGTGTGTGCTCCGTTCGGGTCTGTGGTGTGTCTGGTGTTGTTTGTGGTGGGGGCGGACGGTGCGCGCAGTGTGGTGCGGGAGCAGGGGGGGTTTGAGTCGCGGGTGTATCCGGCGACGGTGTCGGCGTTGGCGGGTGATGTGCGGGTTGAGGGTGGGGCGGTGGGGGTGGGGGGGCATCGCACGGAGCGGGGTTGGATTGTGGTGAAGGAGGGGGTGGGGGGCAGGTTGCGGTTACGGACGGTGAATTGTGGGGGGCCGTGTGCGCGGTGGCGGGTGGAGCCGACGTTGGAGGAGTTGCGGCGGGAGGTGTCGTGGATTGCGGGGCGGGAGGTGGTGTTGGGGGAGCCGTTGTGGTTGAGCCGGTTCAGTGACTTTTCGCGGGTGGCTTCTTCGTATCGGCGAGGGCGGGTGTTTTTGGCGGGGGATGCGGCGCATGTGCATTTCCCTGTCGGGGGGCAGGGGTTGAGTACGGGGTTGCTGGATGCGGTGGATCTGGGGTGGAAGCTGGCGTTCGCGGTGCGGGGGTGGGCGGGCGAGGGGCTGCTGGACTCCTATGACGCGGAGCGGCGGCCGGCGGCGCAGCGGGTGATCGCTCATACGCGGGCTCAGGTGGCGTTGATGCGGCCCGGTCCTGAGCTGGAGCCGTTGCGGGCGTTGTTCGTCGAGTTGCTGGCGGGGGGCGGGGAAGCGGGTGTGCTGGCGTCGATGGTGAGTGCGCAGGACACGGTGCTGCCGGCGCGTGGGCAGCACCGGGGGTACTGGGAGGGCAGGTTCCTGCCGAATGTGGAACTGGTGACCGGTGAGGGGCGCACGGATGTGATCGCGCTGCTGGGCGGGGGCCGGCCGCTGCTGCTGCTGTTCGGTGCGCGGGGTGCCGGCGGCGGGTTCGAGGAGCAGGCCCGTGGGTGGGCGGGGCTGGTGCGGGTGGTGCGTTGTGAGGAGGTGGCGGGGCTGGAGTGTTCGGCCCTGCTGGTGCGGCCGGACGGCTATATCGCGTGGGCGTCGGGCCGGGAGGGTCTGGCGGGTGTGTTGGAGGAGTATTTCGGTGCGGCGACGCACTCGCGCACCCATACGCCGGCATCAACACCGTCCGCGACACCGGCGCAGACACCGGCGCTGACCTCGACGCCGGCAATGGCGCTGGCCTCGGCTACGGCGCTGATACCGGCGCAGGCGCCGTCCTCGTCCTCGGTACCGGCGCTGTCCGCGGGATCGGCGCAGGTACCGGCGCTGTCCGCGGGATCGGCGCCGTCCTCCACCTCGGTGCCGGCGCGGTCCGCGTCTTCGTCCGCGTCTGCGGGATCGTCGTTGTCCTCGTCCGCGTCTTCGTCCGCGTCTGCGGGATCGTCGTTGTCCTCGTCCGCGGCGTTGTCCTCGTCCGTGGCGCCGGCGCCGTCTTCGTCGCTGTCCGCGGCGCGGGTGTCGGTGCGGGTGGGGGTGTGGGTGTCGGTGGGGTGGTGGTGTGGGTGGGG
>LJCX01000008.1 GCA_001298545.1 Actinobacteria bacterium OV320 | reverse complement strand
TAGGGTTTCGGTGGTCATAGCGTGAGGGAAACGCCCGGTTACATTCCGAACCCGGAAGCTAAGCCTTACAGCGCCGATGGTACTGCAGGGGGGACCCTGTGGGAGAGTAGGACACCGCCGAACAATCTTTGGAAGGACCCCTGGTCCCAGCGTTCAGCTGGGACCAGGGGTCCTTTTTGTTTTTCTGTAGCGCGCCGGGTACCCGGGTGCGCGAGAATGTTTGCGGTACCGAAGACAGGAGTCACCGATGTCCACCAACTCTCCCGACGATCGACCGGAGCGCGACCAGCGGCGACGGGACAGTAGTGGGGACCGTGACAACCGTGGCGGCGACCGCGGGGACCGTGGCGGCTTCCGTCGTGACAACGACCGTGGTGGTGCGGGCCGGCGCGACGACCGCCGTGACGACCGTGCGCCGCGTCGCGATGACCGTGGTGAGCGTCCGCCCTTCCGTCGCGATGACCGTCGGGACGATCGGCGTGATGACCGGGGTTCGCGTCCGGCGATCCAGCGTGACGATCGCGGTGACCGTGGTCCGCGTCGTGACGATCGTGGTGAGCGTCCCCCCTTCCGCCGTGACGATCGACGTGATGACCGTCGTGATGACCGGGGTTCGCGTCCGGCGATCCAGCGGGATGACCGTGGTCCGCGTCGCGATGACCGTGGTGAGCGTCCCCCCTTCCGCCGTGACGACCGACGTGATGACCGTCGTGATGACCGGGGTTCGCGTCCGGCGTTCCAGCGTGACGACCGTGCGCCGCGTCGTGACGACCGTGGTGAGCGTCCCCCCTTCCGTCGCGACGACCGACGTGACGACCGACGTGATGACCGGGGTTCGCGTCCGGCGTTCCAGCGTGACGATCGCGGTGACCGTGGTCCGCGTCGTGACGACCGTGGTGAGCGTCCCCCCTTCCGCCGCGACGACCGACGTGACGATCGGGGTTCGCGTCCCGCGTTCCAGCGTGACGACCGTGCGCCGCGTCGCGATGACCGTGGTGAGCGTCCGCCGTTCCGTCGTGATGACCGGCGTGACGACCGACGGGACGAACGGGGTTCGCGTCCCGCGTTCCAGCGTGACGACCGTGCGCCGCGTCGTGACGACCGTGGTGAGCGTCCGCCGTTCCGTCGCGACGACCGGCGGGATGACCGTCGGGATGACCGGGGTTCGCGTCCGGCGTTCCAGCGGGATGACCGTGGTGACCGTGGGCCGCGTCGCGATGACCGTGGTGAGCGTCCGCCCTTCCGTCGTGACGACCGGCGCGATGATCGGCGTGACGACCGTGGGGATCGGCCCGCTTTCCGGCGGGACGACAACCGTGGTGGTGGCTACGACCGGGGTGACCGTGGGCCGCGTCGGGACGACCGTGGTGGCCGGCCCGGTGGGTCCGGAGGTGGGTTCCGGGGCCGTGACGGGCGTGACGACCGTCGGGACGACCGGCGTGGCGGCGGGCCTCGTTTCCGCGACGAGCGGGACCGGGACCGCGAGCCGATCAAGCGGCTGCCGATCCCGGAGGATGTCACCGGCGACGAGATCGACAAGGACGTACGGCAGGAGCTCCAGAGCCTGCCCAAGACGCTCGCCGAGGATGTCGCCAAGAACCTGGTGATGGTCGCCCGGCTGATCGACGAGGACCCCGAGGGTGCCTACGGGTACTCCAAGGTGGCCCTGCGGCTCGCTTCGCGTGTCGCCGCCGTGCGGGAGGCCGGCGGGTTCGCCGCGTACGCCACCCAGAGGTACAGCGAGGCGCTCGCCGAGTTCCGGGCCGCGCGGCGGATGAGCGGCGGTGTCGAGCTGTGGCCCGTCATGGCCGACTGTGAGCGTGGGCTCGGGCGGCCGGAGAAGGCGCTCGACATGGCCGGTGCTCCCGAGGTGAACAAGCTCGACAAGGCCGGCCAGGTGGAGATGCGGCTCGTCGCGGCGGGTGCCCGGCGTGACTTGGGGCAGCTGGACGCGGCCATCGTGACGTTGCAGAGCCCCGAGCTCGCTGCCGGCTCCGTCCAGCCGTGGACCGCGCGGCTGAGGTACGCGTACGCCGACGCGCTGCTCGCCGCCGGGCGTGAGGGCGAGGCACGCGAGTGGTTCGCGAAGGCCCTCGAGGCCGACCGGGACGGCAGCACGGACGCCTCCGACCGGCTCGCCGAGATGGACGGGGTGGACTTCGTCGACGCCCTGGACGAGGACGAGGACGAGGTCGTGACCGAGCCCGGGACCGAGTCCGGTGAGACTGTCGTCGAGCAGGCGACGGAAGCGGAAGAGGCCGAGGACTCGGTCGAGGGTCAGGTCGGTCGCGACGAGGACTGACGCAGGCCGGTAGCAGCGGCGAGGGGCGGGATCCGGTGTTCACCGGGTCCCGCCCCTTCGTGCGTTCGGGGGTGCGGTGCGTTCAGAGGTCGAGCGCGCGCAGGACCAGGCCCGATGCGGGTTTCGGGCCGAACGATGTCGACTTGCGGGGCATCGTGACGCCCTGCCGGGCGAGATCGCGGACGACCTCCTCGCGGACCGGGTGCAGGAGGACCGCCGTACCACCGTCGCGTTCCGCCTTGCGTACCGTCGCGGCGGTGTCGTGGATGTAGGCGATGCGGGCGGGGTCGTCCTCGGGGATGTGCCAGATGTGGTCGAGGAGCGTGGCGTGCAGGACCGTGGCGTCCAGGGTGCGCCAGGCCTCGGGGAAGTCGGCGGGGATCGTGCGGTCGAGGAGTGCCGGGTCCGGTAGGTCGACGAGGTGGAAGGCGCCGTCGCCGGCCAGCAGGAACCCGTTGCCCGCGCAGACCGCGTCCGCGAGGGCGTCGAGGGCCTCCGCGAGCGGGACGTCCAGGCGCTGCACGCGGAAGCGGCCGTCGAGCGCGGCCAGGGCGTCGGCGACCGGAAAGCCGTGCAGCAGGCGGTGGATGGCGCGGACGCGCAACGGGAAGCGGGCGGTGTCGACCAGGAGGACCAGACCGTGGTCCCAGGGGCTGGGGGAGGGGTGCTCCGCGCGTAGACGCAGGTAGGTCGCCCAGCGGTGGTGTCCGTCGGCGATGAGGGCCTGGTGGTGGGCCAGCTCCGCGAGGACGCGGGCCGTCTCGGCGGGGTCGGTGATCGCCCAGAGGCGGTGGCCGTAGCCGTCCTCGGTGGTGGTGGAGAGGAGCGGGGGCCGCTCCGCCGCGCGGTCCACGATCTCGGCCGCGGTGCCGTTGCCGCGGTAGGTGAGGAGGAGGGGTTCGAGGTTGGCGTGCGTGGCGCGCATCAGGGCCGCGCGGTCCGCGACGATGTGCGGCATGACGTCCTCGTGAGGGAGGACGATTCCCTCCGAGGGCTCCGAGACCCGCAGGGTGCCGATCAGCCCGCGCTGGAGCATGCCGTCCGCGTGCCGCTGCTCGTAGACGTACAGGGCGGGCTCGGGGTCCGCGGTCAGGACGCCCTCGGCCAGCCAGCCGCGCAGGGTTTCGGCGGCCTGTTCGTTGCGGGCGGCGGGAGTGGTGGCCTGGGGCAGGATCAGGCGGACGATGTTGTACGGGTCCGCGTCCTGGAGGTGGTGCAGGCCGTCGGGGCGGACCACGACGTCGTACGGCGGGGAGGTGACGGCGGCGAGACTGCCGACCCGGTCGGGGTCGTAGCGCAGGCCTCGGAACGGGGTGAGTTCCAGGCCTCGGGGCGCCGTTGCTTCCGAGTGACCTGCTGAGTTCATCCCGGCATCGTACGTCTGTCGGTGGCATGCGGGATGATCGGGGGAAAGCGGAGCGAACGAGGAGCGATGTGGAATGAGCCGGAGCGTCAGGACGAGGCCCGAGGGCAGTGGGCAGGCCCTGAGCGAGGCGTACGACACGGCGCTGCTCGACCTGGACGGGGTGGTGTACGCGGGGGGCAACGCGATCGCGTACGCCGTCGAGTCGCTGGCCACCGCGCGGGCGGGCGGGATGCATCTCGCGTACGTCACCAACAACGCGCTGCGGACGCCGGACGCGGTGGCCGGGCATCTGACGGAGCTGGGGATACCGACCGGCGCCGACGAGGTCATCACCTCGGCGCAGGCGGTCGCGCGGCTGATCAGTGAGCAGGTGCCGGCCGGCGCGCGGGTCCTGGTGATCGGCGGGGAGGGGCTGCGGGTCGCGCTGCGCGGGCGCGGGCTCGAGCCGGTGGAGTCGGCGGACGACGATCCGGCGGCCGTGGTGCAGGGGTGTGGGGGGGGCGGAGTGGCCC
>LJCX01000007.1 GCA_001298545.1 Actinobacteria bacterium OV320 | reverse complement strand
TCGGAGTAGAACCGGATGGTCCTCACGGACAAGCCGGTCCGCCGGGAAAGCTCCCCGATCGAGTAGAGGGTCGTAACGTCCATGTCCCCCACTCTGCTGTCTCCAGTCACTGGAGACTCAAGGCCATTCCTCAGCCGGGCCCCGACCTAGACGTCCACCGAGTCGCTGAAGCATGCGTCGTGTGCTCTCCGCTGACCTCCAAATTGAAACGGACACGCCTTGCACGTGCTGGGCGAGCGATGGCAGCGACATGCGACACCACTCTCTGGCGGCCTACGGCTACGAGCCCTTGGACTCAATCATCTAGCAACCAATGTCGTCACTTGCGCGTCGGACACCACATGGAACGCGAATGGCTCTTCTCGCTCATACCGCTGCTGATCGGCGTGAGCTTCCTCTGTGCTGGCGTGTATGGACTCCGCCGCGCCAGCGTGCTCCGACGCACCGGAATCACTGCGGTAGGCCGAGTCGTGCGTCACGACACCAGGCGAGACCACGACGGAGCCAAGTACCACCACCCCGTCGTGGCCTGGACGACCCGGGACGGCCGCGACTGCACGCACCCCTCCAGCTTCGGCCGCGGCACCGTTCTCCACGGCTACGGCATCGGCAACTCCGTCACGGTCCTTTACGACGAGAAGAACCCCCGCCGCTTCGAGATCCGAGGCTGGGACAACTCGTCGATCTACCTGGTATTCACCGTCGTGGGAGCGATGCTCACAGCCGGCACCCTGTCGGTTCTTCTGGTCCTGCTGATCGCTGCCTGATCACCTGTAGGTCCGTGTCCTCTGACACCGAAGTTGGACTGTCTGCCATCCCAGTCGAACTGGTCAGGAAGCCGTAGCTCCGCTGTCGCCGTCCTTGTTTCCGGAGGTGTGTTTGAGCCTGCCTAGGCTTCGGTCATGACTTCGGATGCCGCAGAGGAGCTGCTCGCTGATGTGGCCGGGACATTGGCCCGTGCCGGCTTCGATGTGGCGTCTGCTGGTGATGAGGGCAGCCCTGGCCTGCGAGTGCCACGGGAGACGGACTCCGTGATGGTGGGGTGGGTGCCAGGCAGTGAGCTGGATCCGGCGGGCCGGGAGAATGCCGAGTTTGAAGGCATCCGCGCTGCTCTGCGGTCCGCGCTGCTGGCAATCCTCACGCAAGCCGGCCATGCCGTGCAGGTTGACCGAGACAGTGGGGAGGTGCGGGTCAGACTGCCTGTGTGACCCGCGGCGCGGTGAGCGGCGCAGCGCCGACGTCTGCTGCTGCGGTTTGCTGCTCCGAGGGATCCGGTGATGGTCGCGAACTGGGTGTCCCTCAACGTGATCGACACGGAGCGGCAGGACTGGGCACGAGGGTGGGCGGCACTCAAGAGGTATGTCGAGCGGGTCGGGGACGCGAGGGTGCCTTACGAGCACCGCGAGGGCGCGGTACCGCTTGGGGAGTGGGTGGCAGAACAGCGACGGGCGTACGAGGCGGGGCAGTTGTCGTCGCAGCGTGCGGAGCGGCTTGAGCAGCTAGGCATGGTGTGGTCCCGCGGACGCGGCGTTCCTGGAGAATCTGGCGGCTGCGCGGGTCTACTACGAGCAGCACTGGACGTTGTGTGCTCCGCGTACGGCCGTAGCTCTCGACAGGCCGCGCCGACGACGGCCATGCCGCCGGCGATGAACAACTCGTCGCGTCGAGCGGTCAGACACTCGTAGATCCCGGTCGCAGGGCACGGCGCTCCCGACGGATCCGACCTCGGTCAACACCGTTTTGGAGCGGGTTCTGCCAACAGGCGTCGTCTCCTGGCCCTTTGTAAGGAACTCGCCGACCGCGCGGTGGAGGATCAAGGCGCGGTGAACAGGGTCGGGAAGCGGGGCGCGAGCCACGGCCTGCGCCCCCAGGCAAGGACCTGGCCCTGCCCGATGGCCCGCCACGGATTGCGCCGGCCCAGCGCTATGAGGAGGAAGGTCACGGGTTCGATCAGGATGGTGCAGTCCGGACGTTCCAGTGGCGTCGGAGACACGTCTATGGCGCCATCACCCAGACTGACACCAAACTCCGCGCCGCCCCGGAGACGGATGGCGTAGCGGACAGCCAGATCAGCGATAGCGTCCGAGTCGACGACGCGCGGCATGACCGAAAGCATGAACGGCATGCACAGCCCGACCCGGTCGCGGTCGATCATGTGCGGGCGCTTCAATGCACGAGCGAGGTCGTAGCCGTGGCCCAGCATGTGCGTCAGCATGTACGACGCGAGAACGTGGCGGTCCATGGGACCCAGTGGTGTGACCAGTGGCGGGCTGGGGGCGCCCTCGTCCCTCATGACCCGGTCCACGGCGTCGAGGAACACGCCGGCCTGCTCTGTGATCATCGCCGCCAGCGGCTGTGCGCCGCGCTCCCCGAACTTGGCGAGGGCCTGTGCGTTGGCGGAGGCAAGGCTCTGCGGCGTGCCATCCCCATAGGGGCGTTCGTGCCCGGCTGCAAGGTCAGCCAGCAACTCGTTGGCCAGTGCCAGGTGGGCGGCCGCCTCGCCGACCGTCCACTCCGAATCCGGTATGGGAGCGGCCGTGCCGGAGGTGGTCCTCAACAGCGTGGCGATGTCACCGGCAGTCTCACGTATCGCTCGCGCGAGCCCTTCGGGTAGCGGCCCGCGAACGTCCTGCTGCGCCATAGGCTGCATGCTGCCTGCCCCCCCTGCCTACCGCGTCCGTCGCGTGTCCGGCGCGCCGAACCCAATCAGACTCACAGGCGCGCGACAAGCCCTGGCACTCCACGAGGCGCTCCGGCCTCTGGGTGCGGTCCGGTGGTGCCAGCGGGTCGCGGATGACAATGTTGACAGCGGCGCGGGTGGGAGAGTGCCGTCCTGCCCCGCGGGGTTTATCGGCCTGTGAACTCCGCTGACGTTGTGTTCATGCTCGAAGCCGCTGTGTCTGTCCCAGATGGCCGCTCTGTGGCAGGCCGTCAGCCTCGGCGCGCCTGCGGTGGTTGCCGCTCGCCGACGGTCTCACCGACGAGGTCCGCACCGCGTGCTGCGACCACCGTGTGAAGCGGTGGGTCCTGCATCTGACCGACGACCAGATCGCCTCGGTGGCGTATGTGTTCTGGCTGCACAAGACGACCGGCGTATCGGGCGAACTCAAGTGGTTACGGCCGGCACCGCCCGAACAGCACCGATGTCCCGCCCACCAACCCGGGCGCCCTCCCCCTCGCGCGACTGCGCACCGCATGGCGCACCGCGTGGCAGGACGGCGGAGTCCTGCACCTCCACAGCGTCCCCGCCCCGGCGAGCACCTCCGACGACACCCCCGCCAGCACAGTCATCCGCCCGAGCCAGCACTGATCCGGTCGCTCCGCCTGGTCCCCGCCCCGCCACGCGCGAGGCCGGGCGAGGACCGGACAGACCGACCGGCCGCCTCGCCACGCGCCCGCCGACGAACGTGGCGGCGCAGGGTGCTTGCTGTCCACCGACCTCTGGAGGAACGCTCGTACGCATTCCCCGTTCCGCGCCGCCGGATCGGCCGGCCCCGCCCGCAGCGCCCCGGCCTCCGCTACCCGCAACGCCCGGCCCGGCTGCCCGGCGAAGTACCATCGGCCGACCACAGCCGGTGGCGTTCATAGACCGTCTTCCACGGCCCGAACCTCTCGGGCAGATCCCGCCACTGCACCCCCGTTCGCACCCGGTGCAGGATCCCGTCGATCACCTGCCGATGATCCCTCCACCGGCCACAACGCCCAGGGCTGACCGCGGGAACGGCTCAAGCCGCTCCCACTCGGCGTCCGTCAAGTCACCCCGTCCCACGGACAGACCAACGACCCGGCAAGAAGACAGCCACACCATCAGGCGGGCAGGTCCTAGTACTCCAGCAGCGGTTCGCTATCTGGCCTGGTCAGAGGCGTCGTCGGCAGTGTAGTTGGCTGATGGCATGCCAGGGGCGGTCTTGGCGGACCGCCCCTCCAACGAGTGGCACCGGGAACTGTCT
>LJCX01000006.1 GCA_001298545.1 Actinobacteria bacterium OV320 | reverse complement strand
CACTAGGGTCCGTCTTCAAAGATCATCAGGTTGGTGGATCATGGTGGGGTGATGCGTCGTCATGAACTCACCGATCAGGAGTGGGAGTTACTCGCTCCGCTCATACCGCGGGCTGCGACGGGCCGGCCGCGCGTGGAGGACCGGCAGGTCGTCAACGGGATGGTCTACAAGATCCGCACCGGGATCTCCTGGCGTGACCTGCCGGACCGCTACGGACCGTGGCAGACGGTCTACACCCGCTTCCGCCGCTACGCCCTGGACGGCGTGTTCACCCGGGCGCTCCAGCAGATCCAGGCCCACGCGGACGCGGCCGGCGACATCGACTGGCTCGTCCAGATCGACTCCACCATCGTCCGCGCCCACCAGCACGCCGCCGCCACCGGCCGAAAAGGGGGATCCACCGGCCGGACGAACCATACGATCACGCCCTCGGCCGATCCCGAGGAGGCCTGACCACCAAAATCCATCTCGCCTGCGACGGCCGCGGGCGGCCCCTCGCGATCCTGCTGACACCTGGCCAACGCCACGACAGCATCTGCGCGCGTCCTCTCCTGGAACGGATCCGGGTCCCGCGGACCGGACGTGGACGCCCGCGCTCCAGACCCGACCAGGTCATCGCCGACAAGGCCTACAGCTCCCGGGGATTCCGCGCCTACCTGCGCAAACGCGGAATCGCCTGCACCATCCCGGAGAAGACAGACCAGCAGCGACACCGCCGCAACCGCGGCCATCGCGGCGGGCGGCCACCGGCATTCGACCGCCAGACCTACCGCCGGCGCAACGTAGTCGAGCGCTGCTTCAACCGCCTCAAAGGCTTCCGGGGCATCGCCACCAGATACGACAAGACCGCCACCTCCTACGAAGCAGCGGTCAGTCTCGCGTCATTCCTACTCTGGGCAAGATCCGTTTGAAGACGGACCCTAGTCCTGCAGAGGAAGCGCCGGCGTGTGCCACTCACCGCGTGACATGCAGGACCGCTTTTCCGGAGACACGGCGCCCGCGGAGGGCCTCGGCGGCCTCGGCGAAGTGGTCCCAGGATCCCTGCCAGCCGATTTCGACGGTGATGGCCCCCTCAGCGGCCAGCTCGGTGAGAATGGCCAGGTCCGCATCGGCGCCGCCCTCGATGACGAAGGATGTCAGCGACTTGGCCGGGCCGACGGTCGCATACGGGGGAAAGACCGCCGGCTCCCCGGATGTCCAGCCGACGCTCTGCACGCTGCCCCCGGGAGCGAGCAGGTTCCATGCCGCGACCAGCTGGGGGCCGCCGATGCTGTCGATGACCACGTCGACCGGTCGCTGGAGTCCCTCCAAACCGATCAGCACCTCGTCGGCGACGGCCTCGACCAACCCCTCCGCGCGGGCCGTCGAGCCCACGGACGCGATCACGTGGGCACCGGCACGCGCCGCCAACTGGACGGCGAACCGGCCGACTCCCCCGGAGGCACCGGTGACCAACACCCTCTTGTCCGGCCCGAGCCCGGCGGCCCGCAGCGAGCGCAGTGCGGCCACTCCGGCCACCGGTAGAGCAACCGCCTTCGCCAGGTCCAAGCCCTTCGGCACCTTCGCGAGCGCACCCACGTCGATCGCCACGCGCTCAGCGAATGCCCCCGAGGTCAGGGCTACCACCCGGGTGCCCACCGCCGGGCCGGTTCCGTCGGCGGCGCCCTGAACCACAACCCCGGCAGCGTCCGAACCGAGCACCGCACCCACAGGGACCCGACCGGAGCGGGCGTCGTTGAGGTCGCCGTAGTTCAACGAGGCATGGGAGACGTCCACCAGGACCTGACCCGGCCCGGGCACGGGGTCGGGAACCTCGGAGAGGCGCACAGCGGCGGATGCGGACGGATCGACGACGAGAGCACGAACAGACATGTTTTTCCCCCTTGGTTCACGACTTGTAACAACAGTCATCATCGATAACCTTGCTGCTCATCGAAAGGAGGCACTTTAATGTCACGCAGTCACACCCGTGTTACCGAAGCGCTGAAGGACGAAGCCTGCCCGGTCACCGAGGTGCTCGACCGCGTGGCGGGCAAGTGGAGCATCGGGATCCTGATCGCCGCCGCCCACGGCCCGGTCCGCTTCACCGAACTCGAACGCTCCATCAACGGCATCAGCCGGCGGATGCTCACCCTCAACCTGCGCAGGCTGGAGCGGGACGGGCTGCTCGTGCGCACCGTGTATCCGACCGTCCCGCCCAAGGTCGAGTATGGCCTCACGCCGATGGCCCGAGAACTTCATGCCTCACTGACCGGACTGGTGGGCTGGGCCGAGCGCCACCGGTCCGCCATCGCCGAGGCCCGCGCCGTCTACGACACTGCGGCGCAGCGGGGACCCGACGCCGGCTGAAACGGGCCCGGACCGGCTCCCGGGCTCGACAGTGCCCAAGCTCATGCGGCTCTTCGGTATCACCGAACAGACCGCCATGCGATACGCCGGCATCGCCTACCCGGAGCGAACCGCGAAACTGCCCAGGTAGCGGGCGGCCGCCGGGCCTCATGCCGCAGCGAAAGCCTGTGGTGGTGTGGCATCGGGTCCGGCATCATCCCTGTGTGATTGTGATGCAACCCGTTCTGGAGATCTTTGCCGCAGACGACTTCGCGCTCTGGCCGGTTGGCGAGCATGAGTCGTACGGCTACCTCGTACTGGACGGGGAGTTGACTGCGGCGGAGGTCGGCACGGCGGTTATGCGGATCGCCGACTGCAACAACTTCGAGCCGGAGGAGGAGCACGGGCCGTGCCCGACCGACCTGCTCGGCGCATTCCTGCATGGGTTGCTCACCATGCCCAACCTGTTCCTCGCCGGCGGGTTCCGGGTGACTGACATAGCCACCGACACCGTCTTCGTCGTGCCGGGCTGCTGCAACGGCCTGGAGACCTGGCGGGACTGGCGGGAGGGGCTAGACGGCACCGGCTGCTCCTACTTCGGTCCCGACCCGTCCTCGGCGGCCGAACGTGTCGGCGACAGTGTCCGGCTGACTCTCGACGCCGACGCGAAGGACGGAAGCCCGGTGATCGAACTGCCGGTGGACCAAGTGCGCGCGCTCGTCACCGGTGCCGAGGCGGACTTGCGGGACTTCCACAGCCTTGCCGGAACCTGGGCCGAACAACGCCTGCCGACACGCGCCGCCGCCGTCACGGCCGCCTTGGCCCGGGCGCTGGACCTAGAGCTCACACAGTGACCAGCTTCCTGTCCCACCGGGCGCGTGTACACGACGCCCAGCTCCCCTTGCACCGGCGGCACAGCGCGCTGCGCACATGTCTCACCGTTTTTGCTCCTTACGGCCTGCGGGCGACATACCACCACCTCACGCTCAGCGCCGCGATCCCCCGACGGCTGGAGGCGGACCCGGACGCGCTGGCGCGGGCGGTGGAGGAACTGCACGAGGCGCGGGTGCTGTGGCTCGTGCGGGCAGAGGAGTACGCCGTGCAGCGGCGGGCGGAGAAGCAGGGCGGGCGGCGGGCTGTACCGAACCCTCGGCCGTGGTGGCTGCGGAGCTGGTGGGAGGGCCCGGAGCGTGCATGGTTCGAAGATCCGTTTCGCCACCCGTCGCTGCGACTGTCCGAGTACGTCCGGCGGCAGAACGCGCTTCTGGACGGCGCCGATCTGCCCGGCTGCACGGCTTGCGGGGACGAGGGACCGCGAGTGCTGAGCTCCACCGGGCATGGCTGGGTCGAGCTGTGCCGTGGGTGCGCGTGGGTGCTGGCCCCATGTCCGTGCGGCCAGCGGCACCGGTTCGTACCGGAGACCCCATTCAGCTGGAACGGGATCTGGCAGCGGGCGCACATGAGCGATGACGGCATGCCGAACCCACACTGGCCTGCGGGATAGCCACTCGGATGCGGCTCGGCGAACGTGGGCTACGGCCCCTGCTCGGTCTCGATCTTCGACACGGAGAAGGTCTCCTACGATGCGCAGAAGCTGGACGAGGCCGCGGAGGAACTCGCCTCGACGACCGTGGCGTGACCGCCATCGACTCGCCAGACTGATCGCTCTTTGCGAGAGGGCGCCTGCCATGCGTGGCCAGGCGCCCTCCCGGCTTCAAGGAGTGTGTGTGCCCGTCACCGTAACCTTCCGTTGCCTGCAACCTTGGGCACTGCCTCCGCACGAGTACCAGGTCGACCGGTCTGCCGCTCAAGCGTCCGGCAAGGTGTACCGCGCGACGCTTCGTGCCCGGATCCCGCCGCGGCGGCGGGTGTGCGCCGCCGGGTCTATGCGGCCCAGGTGTGCTCCAGCACGGTGCGGAAGGTGGCGGGCTCCCGGCCGATCAGCTCGGCCAGGGTCGGGTCGACGGCGGTGAACTCGCCGTTGCGTGCCGCCGCGAAGATGCTCAGCATCAGGTCGGCGATCGGGGCGGAGGCGCCGTGCGCCAGGGCCTGTTCGCGGAAGGCGTCGTCGGGGAGGACGGTGCGGGTGAAGGGCCGCCCAGTGGCCTTGGCCGCTGTCTCGGCGACGGCGTCGAAGTCCAGCGCCGCCGGGCCGGTGAGCGGCGGGGTGGGCCCCTCGAAGCGGCCCTCGTCGGTGAGGATCGCCGCGGTGGCCTCGGCGAGATCGTCGTGGCCGGTCCAGGCGACGGGGCCGTCGGCGGGCAAGGCGATGTCGCCGGTGCGGCGGGCGGACTCCAGGAACTGCAGGGCGCTGGCGGCGTAGAAGCCGTTGCGCAACGCGGTCCAGGGCAGGCCGGTGGCGCGCAGCAGGTCCTCGGTCCGGGCGTGGTCACGGCATGCCTGGAAGCGGGAGTCATGGGCGGCGCCCATCTGGCTGGTGTACAGGATGCGGCCGGCTCCGGCCTTCACGGCGGCGTCGATCGCGGCACGGTGGCCGGTGACGCACTCCTCGCCCGTGCGGTCGAGGGAGACGAGCAGCAGCTGTTCGGCGCCCTCGAAGGCGTGGAGGAGCGAGGCGGGGTCGTCGAAGCTGCCGCGCCGGACGCGGACGCCGCGCTCGGCGAGGTCCCGGGCCTTGCGCGGGTCGCGGACACTGACGCCGACGCGGTCGGCGGGGAGACGCTCCAGGAGGCGGTCGACGGTGCGGCGGCCGAGCTTTCCGGTGGCTCCGGTCACGATGATCATGAGGATCTCCCAGCAATGGTTCCAGTGGAATCAGTTTCACGATAACACTGGAACTAACGGTGGAAGCAAACCCCGGATATCATCGATACATGCCGATCCGCGACACCCCCGACAGCCCCCGCCACCGCATCATCGAGGCGGCCGTCGAGCTGCTGGAGAACGGCGGCCCCGACGCGCTGAGCACCCGCGCGGTGGCCGCCGCGGCCGGGATGCAGCCACCGGCCATCTACCGCCATTTCGGCGACAAGGAAGGGCTGCTGCAGGCAGTCGCCGAGCACGGCTACGCGCAGTTCCTGGAGAGCAAGCACGCGCAGCTCGACCTCACGCCCGAGGATCCGGTGGAAGAGCTGCGCCGCGGCTGGGACATGGTGGTGGAGTTCGGAGTCTCGCGCCCCGAACTGTTCGCCCTGATGAACCGGGCCACCGGCTCGGGGACGGACGCGGCACACCGCGCGGGCCTGGAGATCCTCCGCGGCCGGGTGCGCCGGCTGGCGGCCTCGGGATGGCTGCGCGTCGACGAGGACCTGGCCGCCCAGATCATCCAGGCCACCGGCCAGGGCGGGGTCACCACATGGCACGCCACCCCCGCGGAACGCCGCAACCCGGCGCTGCTGACCATCCTTCGCGAGTCCATGGTCGCCGCCGTCACCCGCGCCGAACCGACGGTCCCCGCCGCGGAGTCCGGCCCCGCGCCGGCGGCCCGCGCGCTGCGCGCCGCCCTTCCCGACGACGCCGACGTGCTGAGCGAGGCCGAACAGCGCCTGCTGCGCGAGTGGCTCACCCGCCTGGCGGCGGACTACGGCACGCCGCAGGCCTGAACCTCCGCGCCACCACCGGAGCGACAGTCGCACGACAAGCCGAACCCCGCCGGTGATCAGCGTCGTCAGCGGGCCTGGCCAGCCTGACTCGGCCGGTCTTCAGCTCTTGGCGCTGTCGCAGGGGGCGGTCGCGTACTCGGGATTGGCACGATAGCCGTCGAACAAGTGCTCGCAGTCGACGAAGACCCGGCGGCCCTGGGCTCTCAGGTAGGAGACGGTGTCGCGGACCATCTCCAAGTTCTCCTCCAGGGTGGTGCGCAGGGCGAGTTCCACATGGCGGTCGTGGGACTTGGCAACCAGCGTGATCACCGGGGCGCCCGAGTCGAGGAGCGCCTTGACCTGCAAGTCGTCGGCGGCCCGGGCGCCAGGGCGGCGCGTGGCGCCGAAGGCGACGAGCTGCGCGTTCCTCAAGCGGATCTCCTGCTGCGCGCGGGCGAAGAACTCGGTGTCACGCGGGTTGGCCCCCGGCCAGCCGCCTTCGATGAAGCCCACGCCGAAGTCATCCAGGTGCCGGGCAATGGTCAGCTTGTCCGCGACGGTGAGGTTGATGCCCTCGCGCTGGGCACCGTCGCGCAGCGTGGTGTCGAAGACGTGAAAGACGTCGTGTGTCATGGCGGGTGTTTCCTGTCCAGATCTGCCGGGCCGGGGTATGGCCACTGCGTCAGGGCTGCTGATGAAGAAAACAAAAAAGACCCCTCGCGGAATGCGAGAGGTCTGCGTGCGGGCGGTGAGCCGCCTGGGAGGGATCGCCTCCAGGTCACCTCGGTGCCGGCACGCTGTCGCTAATAATGAGCTGGCGCTGCATGGCGGGGATTCTCACACGAACCGGCGGGTCGAGCAGACCAGACGCAGGCTGGCCAAGCTCCGTGCCGAGGGCCTGGTCGACCGCATCACCCTGCCGCAGGAATCGACCGCCTGCCGCAGCTGCGCATTCTCCTGTTGCAGCTGTTCCACTGTGGCCCCCCACGTGCTGTCGCCGTCGGGCAGGGACCGGCTGGTCACGGGAAGTGGTCATCACCAGTCTCCATACAGGGGCGGGGGACCAAGTACGCCTGCCCTCGCGCACACCCGTAAGACACCCCAGAGACGGTGTGTAGATCACAAAAACTCAGGCTCTTCGCCGTTAGGCCGACGAAGAGCCCTGGAGGCTGACTGCCCAACCCCTCCTCAGCCGAGTCGCCCCGCACCCGCTCTCACACTTACGGAGCGCTTTCGAAACGACCGCCACAAGGCGAATGCTGATGCCGTCACGGGGATACGTAGACGGCATCAGCGCTGCACACAAAGCGTGGCAGGTGCTCCTCGCGCACGAAAGTCGAACGACCTCCGTGTCATCGAGCAGCGGCTCAACAACCGGCCCCGCAGGACACTGAGTTGACAGACCCCGGCTCAGGCCCTCGCCGCGACTCCGATGCCCTGAGTCTGCAACGTTGCGACGATCATGCGAACTCACCCATCGCCCTGCGGCGGCCAGACCCCCTACGAATGCCTCAAGCAGAAGGCCACGGCCCAGACGTTGCACAGCACGGCGCCGGCTGGGCCCTCGCCGTCCAGCAGCCCTCCGTCTGATGTCGGGGTACGCGGATGGATTCGTGCTGAATGGAGGAGGGCCCCCGCCGGCCGCTGACGAGTACCGCCTGTCGGCGCGTTGCCCCAGCCGAGCGCGGCCACTGCGTGCTCGCTACCCCGGGCACCGGACCGCTCTCTTCACCTCAAGCTCCACCCCCGCCCGTGTCGCGCCCTGCTCTTGTGCGTGCTCGGTGACCGCGGTCTGTACGCCTTGGGCAAGGTCGCGCCATGTCTGCCACGCGCTCTCGTAGGCTGACGGATCCCCTTGATCCCGCAGGTCTTGGACGGCCGCGTGCGCCTGATCAGCGGCGCGTTGCTTCTCCACGAGTTCTTCGAAGGTGTGTGCCACCTAGGGACCCTAAGCCGTGCACCACGGAGCTACTCGCCGCGACCTGCACAGTCAGAGGACTAACTCGGGCTTCCCGGCGGCCAGGGCGAGCAGCTTTCCGGCCGACTTCGCTGTCAGCTACGAAACGGCGACGGTAGCGTTCGGCCCGAAAGGGCCATTGTGCCGGGACTGGTGGTGTTCTGGTTCGGTGTCAGGGACAGATGAACGGTGGTCCGTTCACCGAGGTGGTGACTGATGTAGGCGGAGAGGTCGTCGATGGGGGGCGCCTCATGCCGGTGATGGGGGGCGCGGACATTTCCAGTACGCCTGCCCTAGACCGCAGCGGCAAGACACGGCCAGCGCGGTTCACACCCCAAAGGACGAAGCGGCGCGCCAACCCGAAACGGGATCGCGCGCCGACATGTCATGCCAGCAGGTCATCGCCGGGCTCTCACCTGCTGCGGTCGGAACATCGCAGCCACTGACCGTCAGAACGGCAGGCGTCGACGCGCCCGGCGGCCGGCGGAACCGCTGCGGCCCACGGCCCGCGAACTGGACTGGAAGGGCTTGCTCAGCAGGCGCCCCAGCGGGCCGGGGGCTTTGGAACCTGCCTGGGCCCCCAGGCCCAGGGTGCGCTGAGCGCCGTTCTGGGGATGCCGGCTCAGTCGCGGGACGACGAAAGCGAGTATCGCGAGGACTACACAGAAGGCGATCACGCCGACGATCATCATGGGGAAACTCCTGGGCGGTCTAGACGGTGCACTGCGTGCCACAACACGGACATTGCTTTCTTGATGCCGACCGACTGCCCGTTTCGGCGCGGGACACGCCCAGGAAAGACACAGCCATGGCGCCCCTGCGAGCCCAGGGCGCGATGTCGACGGTCCGCAGCCGACTGGTGCCCGACCTGGCCACCGTCGTCGCCGGGGTCAACGACCTGGTTCGAGGAGCCCGATGGCGTCCCCGCGGTTGGTCACCGGGGCGACGATCCGCACCGGAGCGCCCTCACCCTTGTCCTCCACGCTCGGCCGCTGGGTGCGGACACATCGTCGTACAGCGTGCCGCGCAGCGGGATGCGCCGGGCGGGTTCATCGGTGTCGACGCTGCCCGCCGCCCCCAGCCGTACGACCGATCCGCCGGTGAAGTCGGTGAAGTCGGTGATCAGGAACGACACCGCCGCGGCCCCGAGATGTCCTTCAGCATGCGCGCGACCACGTCGAGCGACTCCACGGGCACCGCGGTCTCCGCCGCCGCCAGTGCCCCCGCCAGAGTCATCGCGCTGCCCCGGCGACCCGCGCCCCCGGGAGGGCGCGCGGCCTGACCGGCGTCCGGCCCTCGTGCGGTCACAGCGGCTCCTTCACGGCTCGATAACGCTCAGGTCAGGTGGCTGCCAGGAGGATGGCCGTGTAATGCGCGGTGAAGGCGGCGATGGTCAGGGCGTGGAAGACCTCGTGGAAGCCGAACCAGGCCGGCGAGGGGTCGGGGCGCTTGAGTCCGTAGACGA
>LJCX01000005.1 GCA_001298545.1 Actinobacteria bacterium OV320 | reverse complement strand
TTGGCTGACGTCCCGCAGCCGGCCGAGGCGGTCACTGCGGCGCAGGCGGCCGTAGACATTCTGCACGCGATCCAGCCACCGCCTGCTGCGAAGGCTGAGTACTTCTCGTCGCTCGCCGAGGCATCGCGCAACCTGGCCAAGCGATTGGTTCAGGCCGGACGCCCCGACGAGGCGACACACTCCACGCAAGAAGCCGCCCAGGCAGAGCAGCAGGCGGCTGCGATCGGACAGAAGCATCCCTTGCTGCTTGCAACACGTTTCGCAGGCGACCCAATATTGGAGCAGTGCGCATCGAGTATGCATCGAATGCATGATCCGGAGAAGGGGCCGGCAGTCGAGAAGGTCCAGCAGGCATTACTGGCCCTCGGTCATTCCTTGCCTCTGCACGGTGCCGATGGCGTTTTCGGCCCAGAGACAGGTCAAGCTGTCAGTCAGTTCAAGGCGGCCAACGGTATTGCGCCCACAGACCCAGTGGTCGGCAAAGGAACGATGCTGACCCTAGACGCAAAATTCGCTGGGGAGCTCCGGCCAATATCCCGTTGGTTCGTAAGGACATCACGCAATCCGGTCACGGACGGCAACGAAGTCATGTCATTCATTACTGGCGAGGAAGCATTCCAGGAGATCGCGGCAGCGATTCGCTCTACCTCAAAGCGAGACCACCTCGTATGCATAGCAGGTTGGGAATGCGACGATCGCGAATTCGAGCTTGTGCCTGGCGACCAGGGATCAACGATCAATAGGCTACTTAGCCAGGCAAGTGACCGCGGTGTGTCGATCCGGGCACTTCTGGACCACCGTGCTGGAGGCGGTGGGAGCGGCTTGGGTGGCGACCATGGAGATTTCAATATTTCTACTGTGAATTTCATCAATGGTCTCCCGACCGGGCGAGCGATCCACGATGACCGTCACCTGCCGGTCGGCACGCATCACCAAAAACTCATCATCGTGGCCAGCGGTGATGGACTCATCGCCTTCTCAGGGGGAATGGATCTAGCCGCTGACCGTCTCGACCGCCCGAGCTCTGACGTTCGGCACCTGCACGACGTGCACTGCCGCTATCGGGGTCGTGCTGCCGAGCAGCACTACAAGGTTTTCGAAGAGCGGTGGACGGATCACCCGGGCGCGGCGGGGATTCCTCTGTTGACCCTAGCGCCAACGTTTACTGCCGCAGGAGATAAGCAGGTTCAGGTCGCAACGACCTACCCCAACGGAAAAAGGGGAATCACGGGCGCACCGGCGGGATACGCGTTCGCGCCCTCTGGAGATCAAGCGGCGCGCAGCCTCCTTCATCACGCAATTGCATCCGCTCGCAGGTTCATCTACGTGGAAGACCAATACCTCGTCGACGCGGCCACGAGCCAAGCGTTGTTGGCTGCTCTGCCCAACCTCGCGGCGCTGATCATCCTAATTCCCGACACGAATGCGGTGAATCAAGAGATTCATCAAGGATGGCGCCGGCGCCGCGAATTCATTGATCCACTGGTTTCCGCCGCCCCGGGTAGGGTCATCGTTTCCATGCATAGAAAGAAGACGATTCATTCGAAGGCTTGGATATTTGACGACGAGTTCGCCATCATTGGATCGGCAAATTGCAACCGTCGCGGAATGACCCATGATAGTGAAATAATGGTGGGAGTTCATGACGCTTTGGTTCATTTCAACTGGGCTAAGCAGCTGCGGGTCTCGCTTTGGGGAAAGCATCTGCACCTGGCGTCAGGCTCACTCGAAGATCCGATCGCAGGCGCGGTTCATTGGGCGACCCCATCTGCGGCCGCTGACATCTCGCATTACGACCCGCTCGGCGGCACCGACGAGCAATTTATTGATCCAGACTTCATTTGGAATAAGATCATCGATCCTGACGGCTCCTAAATTAGTGATAGCTTTGCCATCGTGCTGTACCAGGCAGGATCACGTCATGGCGCGGGGGAGAAGCAGGAACGCGCCCGATGGCAACGCCGTCGTACCGCTATCTCACCACCGACGCCCTCACCAACAAGGTCATGGCCTGGGACCTGCCGCTGAGTGGCGTTGAGTTCGGGCCCGCGCTGTCTGCGACCGGCGGCCTCGTCGGGACTGTTGAGCCCCGTCTCGCCCAGCTCGTCCGCTCTCAGCTCGCCCCCGGGAACACCAAAATCTTCGTTGAGCGAGACGGGCGGCTGCTGTGGGGCGGCCTGGTTTGGCGGGCTGACCCCGAGGGTCAACAGCTGAACATCGAGGCCTCCGGGTGGGGCTCGTACCCGTACCGCCGTTACGACATCCACGGACAGCTCAACGCCCGCGGCCCCTATACCTACGCGGACCCGTGCAGAGTCATCCGCGATGTGTGGGCGTACTGCCAGGAGCAACCTGACGGGCAGCTCGGCGTTCAGGTCGACGGCACCACTTCCAAGGTCACAGTCGGCACCCCCGAGGACCCTTATCGGGTCGACTGGTGGGACACGCCCTCGCTCGGCGACGTCATCGCGGACATGGTCGCCGTCGAAGGCGGCCCCGAGTGGACCGAAGACGTCGCTTGGCAGAGCGGAACCCCGCAGGGCCACATCCGTATCGGCTGGCCTCGTCTCGGCCGCCGCCGCACGGACATCCACTTCGAGTCCGGCGTGAACGTCGTCAAGGCGGTCCCGGTCGAGTACGACGCCGACAACCTTGCCCAGGTCGTCATTGCGCTCGGAGCTGGCGAGGGCCGCAACCGCCGCCGCGCCGTCGACGCCGTACGGGACGGCCGGCTACGCCTGGAACACCTGCTCGACGTACCGCAGGAGAAGGCGAACGACAGGCTGGCCGCGCGCGCCCGTACGGAGCGCATCTCCCGACAGGTCATCGGCGAGGTCACTGAGATCACCGTCCGTGACCACCCGGCGGCTCGCTTGGGTTCCTGGCAGATCGGCGACGACGTACGGGCCCGGGTCCACGACCAGTGGACCGACTTCGACGCCTGGTCCCGCATCGTCAGCTGGCAGATCCGACCCGCCTCCGGTGACACCCCCGAGCAGGCCGTCATCCAGCTCCAGCGCGCAGACCGCTTCACCTACGGGGGAGGCACCGCGTGAGCAGCGACATCGCCCGACTGGCCGCCCGCGTGGCCGTCCTGGAACGGCAGCTGGCCCGTACTACCCGCACCGCCCGCATGGCGTACTCGTCCGTCGAGGACGGCGCGATCGAGGTGTATGACCAGGACGGCACTCTGCGCGGCAGCATGGGCCTCCAGGACGACGGCACCGTTGGCTTCGTCGCCCACAACGGACCGCCGCCACCCACCCCCGCGCCGCCCGTGGTCCAGTCCGCACTGTCCGGGCTGACCGTGACCTGGCCCGGAACGTGGACGGACGCCGAGACCGCTCCGCTCGATTTGGCCGAAGTCCAGGTTCACCTGTCGACGACCGCCGACGCCGAGCCGGACACCACCAGCCCCGTGGCAGCCTTCCACACGGCCGCCGGCGGAAGCATCACTCTCGCAACCGACACCTACACCCCGCTGTGGGTGCGCCTGATCGCGGTGAACACATCCGGCACGGCTGGAGAGCCCTCGACTGCTGTGCAGGGCCAGGCCCGCAAGGCCGTTCCCGACGACCTCGTCAACGCGATCATCGACGAAACCAAGCTCGCCCGCGGCGCGGTTACCGCCGCGGCGCTCGCCCTGGGGGCCGTCAACACGACGGCTCTCGCGGACGGCGCGGTTCTCGCCGAGAAGCTCGCGGCCAATTCCGTGACGCTGGGCAAGGTCGCAAGCGGCGCGATCACCCTCAGTTCGCTCGGTGGCGCGCTCGCGGACGCCACCAGCCAGCGCCTCGTCGACACGATGGGCGAGGCCGCCGCCTGGCAGACCACCGACCAGGGCAGCGGCGCCACGTGGGCGCACCTCACCGGCGTACCGGACGCTCCCACCGGCCGAAGCATCGGTGAGGCCCGCGGCTTCATCCGGCTTCGCGGCACGACCCTTGTCCCGTATGAGCCCGGTGTCCTTTACCGGATCAGCGCCCGAATCCGGGCTACAGCCCAACTCGCCGCCGGCCCGGACGCGTTTTACGTCGGCGTGCTCGGCGTGGGCGCAGACCAGACCACCCTGGTCAACCGTGGCGGAGCGAACTCCCCGAACAGTCACTACTACATCGCGGCGTCGTATCGGTCGCTACCGACCACGGACGGCTGGGTCACGGTCGTCGGCTACCTCAAGGACCGGGCAGCCGCAGGCTCCGCTGGCCCAAACAACGACCCGCGCTCGCCGGGCACCGTGCACGACGCTGTGCGGTACATCACCCCCTACGTGTGGCTCAACTACGCCTCGATGGGTGATTCCGGTTCCCCGGCCGTCATGCAGGTCGACGCCGTTGCCATCGAGGCGCTGAAGACCGGGATCGTCGACGCAACCAACCTCGTGAGCGGTTCGGTGACCGCCGCGGCGCTCGCAGCCGACTCGGTGATCGCCGGGAAGGTCGCGGCCGATGCCATCACAGGCCGGGAAATCGCCGCGAATTCGGTCACGGCGGCCGAGATCGCGGCGGCCTCGATCTCCACGGACAAACTGGTCGTCGCGGGCGGTACGAACGTGCTCAGCGACCCTTCGTTCGAGGGCGCCTACACCGCGGCGATCGCCACGACCGTATGGTCCGTCGTCTCCGGAGGCAACGGCTCGGCGAAGGCACTCCGGGTCGACGCCACGGCGGCGGCCGCCACGACACGGGCCCTGAACCTCACGTCGATGCCGATCCTGAGCGGAGAGCAGCTCTACCTCGCCATCGACGCCAACGCGTCCGCCGACTGGGCGGGAGGCGCGCTCAAGTTCTACGCCCGGTGGCAGGACGGTGCGGGCGCGACCGTCGGCTTCGGCGTCGCCCAGGTGGACGTCCCGGCCCGCGGGGCATGGCAGCGGCTTGCCGCCACGGTCACGGCGCCGGCGAACACCACCGCGGCCACGGTCTGGGTGGAGACGTACCAGTCGACCGCCGGAGCCGTGCTGTGGGACAACGCAGTCGTCCGTCCGGTGGTCCCCGGCGTGCAGATCGCCGACGGCGCAATCACCGCGCCCAAGATCCTTGCGGGAGCGGTGACCGCCGAGAAGATCGCGGCCTTGGCCATCACGGCCGAGAAGATCGCGGCGCTGTCCATCACGACGGACAAACTGAACGCACTCTCCATCACGACGGACAAGATCGCGACCAACGCCGTGACGGCAACGAAGATCTCGGCAGGCGCGATCGAAGCGACCCATATCAAGGCCGGGGCAATCACCGCGGACAAGATCGACGCCGACGCCATCAACGGAAAGACGATCAACGGAGCAGTTCTCACTGGCAGCACCCTTCGAACCGCTGCAAGCGGACAGCGAGTTGTCATCAGCCCCGGAAACAGCAATCCGGAGACCGGGTCGATTGAGTTCTATTCCGGAAGCGCCGATGAGTCAGCACCGGCAGAACTCAATACCGCCATCGGGTACGCCTCAGATTCCTCCGATACCTACGAAGTTCCGAGCGTTTCGCTCAGCGCCCCGAAGGTGACTGGTTCAAGCCAGGAAACAGGGGTGTTCCTGCAAAGCCATGTGCCGGGCTATTCGGGAGGAGTCTTCAACCTCTACGCAAACGAGCTGAGCGGCAACGGAGTTGCCTACATCAACGGGTACGGCGCCGATACATCGGACGTCGGATCGTCCATCGAGCTGTACGTCCGCGACGCGCCGTCCGGGTCGGCCCAGTCCACTGCCAAGCTCACATCCAGCGGGTTCGCGATCGACCGAGATCTCAGCGTCTACGGCAAATCTCAAGGTCGCGGGTTCGTCGCGCAGAAGACTCTGATCGCGAACGTCACGTTCTCCGGCACGGAGACGGCTGTCATCACGACCGGCAGCATCACGTTCAAGACTGGTCGTGCATACCGTGTGTCTCTCTGGGGACTGCACAGTGCGGCAAGCGCCAGTTTTGCGCTATATCGAATTCGCAAGAACACTGTGTCCGGGACGATTTACAAGGACCAGATACGGGTCAACAATCTACAAGCCTCTTCAGCGAACGCCGCGGTTTCCATCCAGACCATCCTGACCAACACCACCGGCAGCGATGTAACAGCCGCACTGTGCTGGACCGGAACTCAGGGCGGAGTGGCACAGACGTGGACGCTCGCCGCCAGCAGCAGCAACGTCGCCTACCTGCTGGTGGAGGACTGCGGCTCTGCCGACGATTACACCGGTCAAGCCATCACCTGACCGGTCCGAGTACGGCAATTCAGGTTTGTCCCGCGTCTCCTAGACTGATCTTCAGCGGCGCGGGGCAGCCGAAGGGACCAACGTGACCGAGCCGCAGGGCCAGGACCCCACGCCGTGGGAACTGCTGCGGGCCATGCAGCAGATGCGCGACGACCTGCGCGCCGACTTCGCTGCCTTCAGCGCGCGGCTCGCCGAGATGGTGTCGAAGATCCAGTACGACGCCGACAGGCGGACTGACGAGGTACGGATCAAAGCCGTCGAGGACGACATCGCACAGATCCGGCGCGAGCGCGAGACCGAGCGTCAGGAGGCCCGCAACGTACGGCGGTTGGCTCTTACCGCTCTCGTGGCCCCAGTCGTGGTGGGAGTGATCGTCGCGATCGTGACCGGCAAGCTCGGACTGTAGGCTCGCAACAGCAGGCGCGGGGGAGAACAAGGAACGCGCCATGCCTGATCTCTGGCTGCCTGGGGCTGAGCGGCACCCGCTCAGCGACACGGCACCCACCGACACCAAGTACGCCCCGCGCGTGATCTGGCACATCACCTGGGACAAGAACGGCACGGCGGCCAAGCCGGCCGACCTCGTCCCCTTCGACCAGCTCGTCCGGTACTTCACAGGCGACGGCAGCGGGACCGCTCCGCACCTCCTGTGGGACCCGTTCACCGGACGGACCGCACAGTTCTACCCGGCCAACAGCCGGTCGAAGTCCGTCGTCGACAGCGCAGGCGGCACGCGGACCAACCGTACGGGCCGGGTCTGCCTCCAGGTCGAAACACTGTTCTTCCCCTACTGCCGGGTGAATGGGCGGTCCTACGCGGCCGTCCGAGACACTCCGGCCAAGGGCCTGGACAAGATCCTCACCTGGGCGCGGAGTTGGGGAGTTCCCGACGCCTGGCCGATGGGCTCTCCCACCTGGAGCGCGAACCGCAGCGAGCACACCTGGGAGACCCAGGGAGGGCACTACGCCCATGGCCAGGTACCCGAGAACCAGCACACCGACCCGGGACCGATGCCGAAGTGGCCCACCGCGGGCCCGGCACCCAAGCCGGGACCGCCGCCGTTCCCCGGCCGTAGCGCCTTCGGCCCCGGCAAGTCGAACGCCTCGATCCTCCTCCTGGGCCAGCAACTCGTCCGGCGCGGGTTCGGCAAGCACTACCGCGTGGGCCCGACCCGCGACTGGGGCGAGGCCGACCGCCTGAACGTCCAGGATTTCCAGCTCGCGCAGAAATGGACCGGGTCCGACGCCGACGGCTTCCCCGGCCCCCAGACCTGGGCCCGCCTGTTCAGCTGACCCGCGATCCCATCAAGGAGCAGAACCCATGAACCTGTACGCATCCCTTCTGCGCACCGGGGTGCCGGCCGCGGTCGGCTGGCTCGCCGCCGTGGCGCTGCGGCACGGCCTCGACCTGGACACGACGGCCGCATCCGGTGTCCTCACCCCGGTCGTGATCTTCGTCTACTACGGGGTCTTCCGCTTCGCCGAGGAGCACGTGTCGCCCCGCTTCGGCTGGCTGCTGGGCTATGCCCGGCCGCCGAAGTACGAGGACTCGCAGTTCTCGCTGCCTCAGATCTGACCGGATCGAGGTGACGCCGCGAGGCGCTCGAGTAGGCATGGAAGAAGGCCCCCGTCTCGCGACGGGGGCCTTCGACCTCTTGGAAGCACCCACACTACCGCGTCCCCTGGGGGATCCGGACTCCGCTCGCGCACTGGTTACAATCTATATGCAGACGTACCGTGAGCGAGAGGCGATGGAGTGATCGAGGATCAGAGGCCAGCGGCGAGGAAGCCGTACCTGGCCGGCGGGGCCGAATTCGCCGAGCTGTACGACGTCAAGCGCCTCCAGGTCAGTCAGTGGATCAGCCGTGACCACACGCTCGACTACCGGTACGCCAAGATCATCAGTGGATCGCCCTACTGGCTCCTCCAGTTCGCGAAGGGCTTTGGCCAGACCACCCCGCGCACGAAGCACCTCAACGAGACCGTGCTCGCGCGGCTGGTCAAGGAGCAGAGTCCGGGCTACTGGGTCGGCGAGGTCGACCAGCTTCCGCCGCTGGTGGGCCAGGCTGAGCTGGTGGCGCTGTTCGGCCTGCCGTCCGGCGCCCTGCTGAGAAAGGCGGTGAGCACGAGCCGCTTCCGTGCCGCCGACTACACCCTCTCCGGGTCGCCGATCTGGCTCCTGGAGCCGGTGATGGAGGACGTGCCCGCGCTCCAGGCCGGAGCCCGGGGCGTGGACTGGGCGGTTGATGAAACGGTCCTCGCTGCGCTGCGCGACGGCACCTACGAGGGCCCCGGCGCGAGGATCGTGCCGCGAGGCAAGGCCGCCAGCAAGCCCGCCAACTGACCCTGCTTTAGGGCGACTTGTTCTTGATCCAACCCCTATGTGCATATAGAATAGAAGCGTACTCGTTGGAGTGCGCTTCTATTCGTTGGGGGTGGGATGCCAGTTTCCAGGGGGCCGCCGGGTGTGGGGTCGAGGAGGTTGTCGATCGACATTCCCCTTGCTCAGAGATAGATTCCAACACTCCAAAATGTTCGTATCATCTCTGAGGGGGAGAGCCTTGCTGATCGAACAACCGCCGTTGTTCGGCACCATCCAGCCCGTTCGCCACCCCGACAACGTCGGCGACCTGACCATCCAGCAGCGGTTCGAGGCGTTCCACGCGCTCAACCCCTGGGTGCTCCGGTCGCTGGCCCGGATGACCGCCGACTGCGCGGAGAAGGGGTTCGACCGCATCGGCATCGGGATGCTGTTCGAGCTCCTGCGCTACCAGTACGGCGCGGCGACCCGAGGCGACGAGTTCGCGCTGAACAACGACTACCGCTCCAGGTACGTCCGGCTCCTGCTGGCCGAACATCCGGAGTGGTCCCCGCTCTTTGAAGTCCGAGCCTTGCGCACGGACTGACCACGACCTCTTGGAGCCAGATCGTGAACGCACCAGCGGGCGCCGCCAAGCCGCCCGCCATCAAGCTCAAAACCCGCAAGCCGACGGGCATCGTCCCGTGGCCTCTCCTCCTGATCGAAGGAGAGGAGGGGGCCGGCAAGACCTATTCGGCGGCCCAGTTCTCCAGCAGTGAGCGCATCGGCCAGATGTACTGGATCGATCTCGATGAGGGATCGGCCGACGAATACGCGGCCATCGAGGGCGCGAACTACCTGATCATCGAGCACGACGGGACCTACCGCGACATCCTCGAACAGGTCGAGGCCGTACACGCAGAGGCGCGGCGCGCGGCGGCGGCCGGAGAACCGCCGGTCGTCCTGACCATCGACTCTGGGTCAGCCCTGTGGAGGATGCTCACCAACTGGACGTACGAGCGGGGCCGCAGGACGCGAAAGAACCGCGCGCTGCTCCAGGAAGACCCGGACGCTGCTTACGACATCGGCCGGAACCTGTGGAACGACGCGCTGGAACGGTGGAACCGGATCGTCTACCTGCTGCGCACCCTGCCCGGCATCTCCATCGTCCTGGCCCGCGGCAAACAGGTCAGCGCCACGGACGACAACGGCCAGCCGATCCAGAACAAGAGTGAGTGGAAGGTGTCGGCCCAGAAGGACCTGGGCTTCGACTCCACCTGCTGGGTGCGGATGAAGCGCAACGCCGACCCGCAGATCATCAAGGTCCGGTCCCTGCGGATGCGCGTCGAGCAGAAGAAGCCGCTGACACTGCGGGATTTCAGCATCGAGGACCTGGTCTTCAACAGGCTCGGCTGTTCCGTCGAATCCCAGCCGCGCATCATGCCCGCGCTCTCCGGTGACCTGGTCCAGCCGTGGCTGACCCGCATCGCAGAACTCAAGGACAAGGAAGCCCTCGGCGCACTGTGGCGCTCCGTCCCGGACCCGGCCAATCGCCTCAGCCGGGAGGAGATAGCCACCGTTCGGGCCGCCGCCGAGCAAAGGGCGGCCGAGCTGGACAACCCCCGCTCGGAGATGGGCGAGGGCCCACTGACCGACGCCGACAAGCTCCGCGCCGCCGCCAAGCGGAAAGCCGCCGAGCAGGACGCGGACGCCGAGCAGTGACCGGGCCGCACTCACCTCTTGGAGCACTCCCATGTCCGTAGCAACCATCGTTGACGGCGTCGCGCCGTCCATCTGGGACGCGGCCCACGACGTCGACGCCCGCCGGCCCCGATCTCTTCAGACCCAGCTCGGCGCGTCCGACACCGTGTGCGGCCGCCGCGCCGCCTACATCCTGCACGGCGTCACGCCGACCGATCACGCCGACAAGCGCGCGGCGATCCTCGGCACCTTCATCCACTACGGCCTGCTGGAGTCGGCGCGCACCGAGTACCGCTGGCTGGTTGAGCGCAGTGTCCAGGACGACCTGATCAGGGGCCACGTCGACGTCGTCCAGCTCGACGCGGCGACGGCAGCTCGTCTGCCCGCGCGGCACCGACCTGCGATACCCGCAGACGTGCTCACCGTGGAGGACGTGAAGACGAAGTCGACCTACCTGTGGGACCGCGTCCTTCGCTACGGTGCGACGGCCGCCGAGCTGCGGCAGGTCTACCTGTACGCGGGCGCGCTGCACGAGGTCGGCTTCGAGAACGTGCCGGGCCAGCGGTACCTGTCCCGACTCGGTCCGCTGGACATCAGGCGCATCCGCTTCCGGTTCATCAACCGCGACAGCGGAGCGGAGCACATTCAGGAGATCGACTTCGACCCGCAGGGGGCCGCCGAGGCCCAGTGGTGGGTGGAGCGCGTGCGCGAGACCACCGACCCCGAAGAGATGCCGCGTGACTTCAACGGGCCGGGCCTCGACGCCATCTGCGACTACTGCCCGTTCCGCTCCCTGTGCTGGCCGGGGACAGCCCCGGGCGTACCGGAGCAGACGGCGCTCATCCACAACGACGCCGACCGCGAACAGGCGCTGATCGACTACGTGAAGGGACACGAACTCGCCAGCGAAGGCAACCGGATCAAGACCTTCGCGCGCAAGAAGCTGGACCAGTCCCCGGCCGGGATCTACGGGCCCAACAAGCTCTCCTGGCGCGGCGGGAACGACGAGGAGAAGGACGACCTGGAGGCGATGGTCGACCTCCACGAGGTCGCCGGCATCCCCGTGCCGATGAAGCCGGACGCGGATCGCATGGTGAAGAACCTCAAGGCGGCCGGGCTAGCGGTCCCTCGATGCAAGACCGGCAAGAAGACGGCCCCGGTCATCAACGTCGCGCCGGCCTGACCTGGAACCCCTGACTCCTCAGCCCCGCCCGTGAACCACGGGCGGGGCACCCCGTCCTGCCGCCATGCCCGTACCGCCCAAGGGGAACCGTGTCCATCCAACTGATGATCGCCGCGGCGTATCTGCCGCCTGACGTGCTCAGTCAGAGCCAGAAACTCGCCCTCATGAAGATCGCGGACAGTGCCGACGACGAGACGCGTCTCGCGCGACCCGGCCTGACCCGCCTTGCCGCCTGGGTCGGCGTGACCGACAAGCGCGCCATCACCATCGTCACAGAGCTGATAGCCAAGGGCCTCGTCGAACGCGTCGAGACCGGCAAGGCGGGCCGGTCCGCCGTCTACCGAGTCTTCCCGCTCGGTGTACCTCCCACGCCGAGCACGCCGGACCTCAAGGCGGCTGCGGAGGCCCGTAAGGCGGCTCCGAAGAACCCCCGTAAGGCCCGCTCCGGGGTGGTGCGTTCGGCTCCGGCCAAGCCTGCCATGACGTATCAGGACGTCGAAGCCCGCGAAGCCGAACGGCAGCAGAAGGCTGAGAAGCCGCAGGTGGAGGCAGGGTTCCACCAGGGGAACCCAGAGGGAGAGGCAGGGTTCCACGGGGGGAACCCGCAGGCGGAAGAGGCCCGGGTTCCACCGGTGGAACCCGGTGAGTTTCACGGGGGGAACCCACTGGGTTCCAGCGGCGGAACCCCTTCCTTTCCTGGTTCTTCCTCTGTCCTTCCTTTCCCCCCTACCCCCACGGCTGACGCCGTAGGGGAGCCCGCGCCCGCTCCGGCAGACACCCCGACGCCCGACCGTGAGGTGCCGCAGAAGGGCTGTGCGCGCCATCAGGGCCGCCCTGCTGCTTCCTGCCGTGGGTGCGGCACCAACCCCCGCGCAGGGCGCGAGAGGGAGCGCGAGGAGGCCAAGGCGGCTCAGCATCAGGAGCACGGGCGCTTCTGGGACGAGTGGCACGAGGAGGCGACCAGCCGCCGTCAACAGGTCGAGGAGCGGCCGGAGTCGGTGGAGGCAGCACGCAGGGCTGTGCGTGAGGCCCTGCGCGACTCCAAGGCCCGCAGGCAGCAAAAAACTTAGGCCCTCGAACGAATATTTCGCCAGGAATCTGGACATCCCTGGCAATGCATATAGAATAGAACCAGAAAGAGGGGGGAAGCCCCTCCGACCGAGAGGACGACATGAGTTACCTGCCCACCCTTCGCCGCGCACACAAGGGCGCGATCGTGCTCGACGGCAGCGCCGCCGCCACCGAGCAGATCCGCACCCTTGCCGACCTCTACCGCGAAGACCCTGAAGGCGTCGGCGACATGCTCATCCAGATCGCCGACCTCAAGGACCAGGCCGAGCGGGAGCGCGACCTCGACGGCCTCGGTCACGCCGAGCATGTGCGGGACGGCATCGTGACCGACCTCCTCAACGAGATCGGCGGCGCGGAGATTCACCTCGACCCCCGCGACAACCACCACGCCCTCATGCAGGCGCGCAGCCTCGCCCACCAGGCCCGGCGCATCGCCGACGTGGCCCAGGAGCGCGCCGATGAGCTGGCGGTCCTGACCGCCGTCGCCCGCGGTGCCCGCGAGGAGCGCAGGAGGCCCCCCGTCTGCCAGGGCAGGCGTTTCAATCGGTTCTGAAATAGATCCCAACTCTGTACTGTTGGGCCGCACTAGACCTCTTGGAGAGCAAACCCGTGAGCAACCACCTCGCGCAGATGGCCCCGATGCCCGTGCACGGCAACACCGACGACCCGCTGTGGCGCAAGCTGTGGAACGCCTACGAGCCGGTCATCACCGCGCTGCGGCGCATCCCGCTCGTCACCGACGTCGAGATCTGCGGCGGCATGTTCGGCATCACCGCGCAGCTCACCGACGGATCGCACCTGTGGATCTCCTCGGTCGAGGAACTGCCCCTCGACCCCGCGGAGGTCGAGGGCTGGCACGTCAGGCGCGCCGACGAGGACAACCCGACCGTTGACGAGCTGGTCTACAACTCAACCGTCGACGGCGAAGACTCCCAGCACGGCAACAACGTGGTCCCCCTCATCCAGGCGATCACCCCCTTCGTCACCGAGCGCCGTCTCGCCCCCCAGCTGATCGACCTCATGTCCGTCCAGCTCGACGGCGTGACGAAGGACCACCGGCGCATCAGCAAGCACGTCCGGGGTCCCTTCGATGACCGCCACGCGGCGGTCAAGGCGTACGGCTACGCCACCCACGGTCTGTTGGAAGACGGCTGGCGGCGCATCCATGCGCAGGGCGGAACCGACTGGCCGCTGACCATCTGGGAGCTGAACGGCGAGATCGTCACCGTCTACCTCGCCCACGTCGGCCAGGTGAGGGCCTGATGGAAGTCGGTAACGCGCTGACCCCCCTCCTCGCATTGCTCGCGCTCGCCGTCGGCGCCGCCGCCGGCCTCGTCGTGCTCGCCGTCGACGAGCTGCGCCGCGAGGCCCGCAACCGGCCTCCGAAGTGCACCACCTGCGGCGAGCAACACCACCGCCACGCCGCCCACCGCTGAACGCTGTCCGGCCCGCTCATCCCGGGCCGGACAGCCGCAGACCTCTTGGAGAACACCCCGTGGGATACGACATGTACATCCAGAACCCTGACGGCAAGCTGGCCGAAGGCGACGAGAACTCCTTCCGCTTCGCGTGGACGGCGCTGCCGCGCACCCTCGACGCGATGGCCAACTTCGGAATGCTGACCGAGCTGCCCGTCCCCTCCGTCCCCCCGCTGACCGCCTACGGGCTGACGGCCCAGGACTTCGGGCACGGCGTCCAGCCGGACCAGGCCACGGCCAACCGGATCGCCGAGTACCGCGTCGCGTACCAGGCCGTCATGGACGCTGCGGAGCCCCAGCCGACCGGCATCCCGACCTACAAGCTCCAGGTCAACGTTGGCTTCCTCGTCTCCGTCGCCGAGATCAGCGCCGCGCTGACTACCTACCAGGCCCACCCGAACGTGGACATCGCCGAGATGCCCATGGGTGATTCCACATGGCGGCACTGGATGGCGTTCCTGCGCCGCGCCCAGACGCACGGCGGCTTCCGCACCTACTGATCCCGGCCGGAGCCCGGCCCCGCGAGGCGGGGCCGGGCTCCGCAAGACCTCTTGGAGAACAACCACCATCATGGCCAAAGTCATCGACCTGCTGTGCGGCGCAGGAGGCAGCAGCACCGGGCTCGTGGAAGCCGGGTACGAACTGATCCTCGGGATCAACCACTGGCAACTCGCGATCGACACGCACGCCGCCAACCACCGCAACGCCGACCACGCCTGCATCGACATCAGCGGCTTCCCCATGCGCTACCTGCCCAACGCCGACGTTCTGTGGGCGTCGGTCATCTGCACCGAGATCAGCCCCGCGGGCGGGCGACGGCGCGAGACCAACCAGATGGACCTGCTCGACCTCATCGAGGAGGGCGGTGAGGACTGGGAGGCCCTGACCAAGGACGCCTTCGAACGAACCCGGGTCACCGGCTGGTGCGTCGTCCGGGCAGCCGAGGCCAAGCGGTTCAAGGCCATCGTCGTGGAGAACGTCGTCGAATTCGGCCTCGACTGGATCTTGTTCCCGAAGTGGCTCGAAGCGATGGAACTGCTTGGCTACCAGTACCAGATCGTGTGCGTCAGCAGCGCCCACATCGGCGACGACGTCAACCTGCGCGCGCCGCAGTGGCGCGACCGGATGTACGTGGTCTTCACCCTCAAGACCATGCGCAAGCCAGACCTGGAGCCCAGGCCGCTCGCGCCCTGCGTCGACTGCGGTGATGACGTGCACGCCGTCCAGTCGTGGAACGTCGAGGGCGTACGGATCGGGAAGTACCGGCGCGACTACATCTACCGCTGCCCCAACAGCCGCTGCCGTCACGCCATGGTCGAGCCGTACGTCCGCCCGGCCAGCGACATCATCAATTGGGACGACCTCGGCACACGCATCGGTGACCGCAAGAAGCCCCTTGTGGACACCACGATGGACCGCATCCGTGCGGGACTCGCGAAGTACCCCTACCGTCCCAGCTCGATCACCCTGACCCACGGCAAGGATGGCGGTGACCGGGCGTACGCCGTCGAGGACCGGCCGCTCCCCACCCGCACGGCCAAGCAGGGGGACGCTCTCCTGGTGCCGACAGGCGGCTCGTGGAACACCGACGCCGTCCCCGTCGACGTGCCGCTGCGGACCCGCACCACCCGCGAGAGCGAAGCCCTCCTGACCGTGGACCCGTTCATCGTCGAGTTCCGCAACCACGCCACCGCCAGCCCTGCGAGCAACCCACTGAGCGGAGTGACCGCCCAGGGCAATCACCACGGCCTGGTCACCCACGCCGGCCGAGTGCCCGAGCGGGCGCGGAACACCCTCGTCGTGCCGTACCGCAAGAGCGCGGTGAAGACCGCCGCCGAACCCGTCCACACCCTGTCCACCCGCGACTCGGCCGCACTGGTCCGCTCCGCCCCGGACATCAACGACTGCTACTTCCGCATGCTCAAGCCCCGCGAACAGCTCGAAGGGCAGCGGTTCCCCACGAAGTACGTCGTCTACGGCAACCAGGCTGAACAGACCATGCAGGCAGGCAACGCGGTCTCCGTCAACGTCGCGCGGTGGATAGGCCAGCGATTGGAGCCCGTCCTGTGACCGGATCTCGCAGCGCCCTACCCAGGACACACGTCACCGACCACGCCCCCTGCTGGGGCGATCCCGACTTCGCCGTGGCCGACAACCGCTGGAAGACGGGCAAGGACCTGGTGGCCATCTGCGAACCCGTCCTCTACGTCTGCGGCGGCTGCCCCCACAGGGCCGCCTGCATTCGGCAGGTCCTGCCCGCCAAGAACGACTTCGACGGCGTGTGTGGCGGCCGAATCTGGCTCAACGGCGTGGTCGTCCACGCCCTCCCGGACGCCGACCCGTCCGAGCTGCCGCCGGCGGTCATCCGGAAGTCGTGCGGCACCGCCGCCGGGTCGCGTGCACACCGCCGCGCTGTCGAGCAGCAGTGCCCCCGGTGCGAGCCCTTCTACCGCCCCGCACCCAACCCGGTGGACGACGAGGACCACCCCGAAGCTCAGCAACTCGAACTCCCCGACGTCGCCTGACCCCCAAGGAGCACACACATGCCCCAGAACCGATCGATGCGCGAACTGCTCGGCCCAGTTGCGGCCGTGGCGCTCATCGCACAGCTCAACCCCGACCTGCCCGCGCCAGGCATCGAGTTCGCCGCCATCTTCCACGACGGCGTGGAGTACGGCATGGGCGTGCGGCTGCACATGCACCAGCCCCAGGCGGGTGTCTACGAGCGATGGGCGCACCTGATCGGCAGCAGCGACCCGGACTCGCACACCAATCCATCCACGACAGCCCAGGGCAACGTGTGCCGCCGCACCTACGGCACCTACGCGGACATCCCCGTCGAGGCCGTCGCCTACGTGCCGCAGACCGTTCCTCGCGCCGCCAACCACTGGCCCCTGGCGCTCCGCGAGCCCGCCGCCTGACCCTCCGGCCGAACACCACTCCCAACTCACAGCAAGGACACCATGAACAAGAACCTCCTCATCGAGGACGTCGCCGCCAAGATCGGCTCACGCGCCGTGGCCGCAGAAGCGGTGGAGGCGGTCTTCGACTCCATCGTCCGCGCCGTAGCCCAGGGCAAGCGGGTCAGCGTGACCGGCTTCGGCTCGATAGAGCCCGTCGCCCGTCCGGCGCGACTCGCGCGCAACCCGCAGACGGGCATGCGCGTGAAGGTGAAGGCCACCCGTGCCGTCCGCTTCCGGCCCGGCGCGTCCTTCAAGGCCCTGGTCGACGGCACCAAGCCGCTCCCGGAAGAGGGCAGCGCCATCAAGAAGGCCCCGAAGACGCCCCGCGCCTGACCTGTCCGCCGCTGCCGCCCCGGGCACGACCCGGGGCGGCCCGAAACCGGAGCGCACAGTGACCGCTCACGTCGTGCAATTCAGCGGCGGCATCGGCAGCTTCGCAGCCGCCGTCCGCGTCGCCGAGAAGCACGGAACCGACGACCTCACCCTCCTCATCGCCGACACCGGTATCGAGGATCAAGACCTGTGGAGGTTCGCTGACGACACCAGCCGCATGCTGGGGGTGCCGCTGACCAAGGTCGCCGACGGACGCACGCCCTGGCAGGTCTTTCACGACAAAAGGTTCCTCGGCAACGACCGACTCGCCCCGTGCACAAGGGCCTTGAAGCAGATCCCATGCCGCACCTGGATGGAGACGCACCACGACCCAGCGCACACGCTGGTGTACATCGGCATCGAGTCCACGGCACGCGACCGCGCCCGCATCCCCGCCATCGCCCGTGCCTGGAAACCCTGGCGGACCCGATTCCCCCTGTGCTCGAAGTGGGAGCGCCCGCTCACCAAGGAGCAGCTGCTGCGGGAGGCACGCGCTCTAGGCGTCGCCCCGCCGCGCCTGTACGAGCTGGGCTTCTCGCACAACAACTGCGGGGGGACATGCGTCAGGGCCGGGATGCGCCAGTGGAAGCACCTCCTGGACGTCCTGCCCGACCGGTACGCCTACGCCGAGGCACAAGAAGAAGACCTGCGCAGGCTTCTGGGCCCGGTCTCGATCCTCCGGCAACGACGCAAGGGCGTCGGCCGACCGCTGCCCCTGGCCGAGCTCCGGCGCGCTCACCAGGCGGCCCCCATGCTCCCCGACGAACGAGAAACAACCGCGGCCGACCGCGACGAGATGACGAAGGAAGGGGTGCGCTGATGCACGACGAGATAGCGGAAGAAGCCGACAGGCTGCGTCAGGACGTTGCCGACCCAGCGACCTGGACCGTCCGGGTGTGCGGCGACCGCTGTACGACGTGCATCTTCCGCCCAGGCAACCTCATGCACCTGGAACAGGGCCGTGTCGCCAGCATGCTCAAGGAGGCCGTGGCAGACGAAGGGCACATCGTCTGCCACAAGACACTCGGCACCAAGGCCCCCGCCATCTGCGCGGGGTTCGCCGCCCACCCGAAGGGGCGGGTGGCCTCCCTCGCGCTCCGCCTCGCCCGAGCCGGCGTGCTGAGGATCGTCTCCGTGCAGCCGTGCGAGGAGAGCGGGTCATGACCGGGCTGCTCTGCGCGCTCACCCTCGTCGCCTGGCTCGCCGGGATTGCCCTCATGGCCGCCTCCGTTACGGCGCTGCTCGCCGACGAACCCCTGCTGCGACTGGGCGCTGAGCGGATGCCCGTCGCGGTCGCTCTCTTCTTCGCTGTCGTCATCGTCTTCTGGCCCGCGGCCGCCATCGCCAGGATGCTCGACACCCTGGTCAACCGGGAACGCTCATGAACCACATACGCAAAGGCCGCGTCTTCGCGGCCTGCCACCCGCAGGACACTGCCCGCATCCGCATCGTCCAGTACGAGGAAGGGGACTCGCGCGCCCTGGTCGCCGACGCGGCCACCGGAGCCCGTCAGCGCCTCATCCTTGTATCCAGCCTGCACCCCACGGCCGTGACCGGGACCGGAAACAGGCGCAAGAGCGGATACGCGCCCGAGGACGCACGTCCGGTCACCGGTCCGCCGGCGCCGCCCCCGATCGAGGAGCCCGCCGCCGAGGTGACGGACTGGTTCGACGGGATGCCGGGTCGACGCTTCCGTGTGGCCCTGCCCCCGCGGCTGCTGCTGCTCAACTCCAACCAGCGGCTCCACCACCACCGTCGCGCCGACATCACCAGGGTTCTGCGGCGAGCGGCCTGGGCGGCTTCCCGGGGACTTCCGTTTCTGGAGCAGGTCCACATCATCGGCGTGCTGCACCCCGAGGACCGGCAGCGCCGCGACCCGGCCAACTGGTACCCCAGCTTCAAGGCGTGCGTGGACGGCCTCGTGGACCAGGGCGTCCTGGAGGACGACGACCACACGCGGGTCGTGGGGCCGGATATGAGGATCGGGCACGTGGTCAGCGGGTCGCGCCTCGTTCTGCACCTAAGAGAGCTGGCAGCGGTCGAAAGCGCCCCTGAGCTGCGGAAATAGCTCAGTCCGCAGGAAAGAAAATCCGCCCGAAATTTTACAAACCCCCCTATTGCATATAGAATAGAACCAAGAGGGAGGGAGCCCCCACCCGAACTCCGCCCGGCAGTCGGTGACATCACAACCCGGCCGCCGGGCGGTCCTACTCCAAGGAGGACGCACGTGACACCGGTCGACCCCTGCCCGATCGCGGACCGCCAGGTCTGCCTGGCAACCCGCGACCTCTCGCGGGCGGTACTGAGACGCCTCAGCGTGACCGCAGCCGGGATCGAGCCACGCATCAAGACGATCGTCGCCACACGAACCGACGGCCCCGGGGAGTACGCCCTGTGGCGACTGCACGCCGACGACGGGCGACTCCTCCTCCAGTTCGACCTGCTCAAGAAGCCGGACACGGCTTGGGACGCCCTCACCGAAGACGCGTCCTTCCTCGCCCGGCTGGCCAACCTCCGCACCCACCCGCCCGGCTACTTCTACGTCCACCCCCTACCGGATCCCCGCGACGTCGCCATACCCCTGCCCTCCAACCCCCGGGGCCTCGCCCCGCGCACGATCGGAACGCTCCAGTGATCGCCACAACTCCCGCGCTGCTCCTCCAGCCCGACGGCCAGGTCGAGGAGCTCATCCTCGACTCCCGCCGTGCAGACCAGCTGCGCTGCATCGGCTTCCACGTCGACGACGCACACGCCTACACCCTCGGCCGCAGAGCCGTCGTCCACGTCGGACGGAACAGGGAGACGGTCAACAACGCCGCCCGACAGGCATGGATGAGCGTCACCAGCGGAAGCCGCCCGCCCATCCTGCGCGGCCCCGTCGTCATCACCGGCCCGGCCGACCGCGCCGGCGACTTCACCCCGCTCCCCGCCCTGAGTGCCGAAGCCGTCCGTCGCGCCTCGCGCCTGCTGTCCGACACATTCGCCGTGGCACCCGACGTGAGTGTGGCGCAGCACATCGGCGGACGAACGCACCAGTGCGACGCCTTCGCGGTCAAGCGAGACAAGCGCAGCGGTCGCTGGGCCTTCGCCGTGCTCGACGGTGTCAACGATTCCCCCGAGGCCCGCAGCTTCGCCCGTACGTTCGCCCCGCGAATCGCCCGCGCCGCAGCCCTGCACGGTAATCCCGCCCGTGCCCTCGCAGCGGCCCGCGTTCAGGCCAGGAACGACAGCCGGTGGAACTTCGACCCCACCATTAAGCCCAGCGCCGTCGCGGTCGTCGCCGTGACGGACCACCGGTCGCCGCTCGTTCGCTTCGCCTGGTGCGGCGCCGCGCGAGCCTACCGGCTCACCCCGATTGGCACGGCAGTCCCGCTCACCCGAGACCACAGCCACCCCGAGAGGTGGCGGGCTCGCGGCCGGACTCTCGGCCCGTACGCCCGGGACTTCCCCGCCTCCTGTCTGACGCAAGGCCCCATCGGCTCGGGCGACGTCGAACGGAAGTACGCCCGACGACTGCTGCTGTGCACCGACGGCGTCTACGCACCCCTGGAGGAACAGGGGTGCGCGATCGGAGACATTCTCGACCTCGCCACCGACGCCAAGGACGCCGCCACGATGTGCGTCGGCGACGCGGTGAAGGCCGCCCGGACGAGCCAGGTCCCCGACAACGCCACGGCTCTGGTCGTGGACTTCCCCCAGAACTAACCCGCCCCATCCCGTCCTGACCGCGGGCGCACCATCCCCTGAATGCCTATAGAAAAGAAGCATTTGCGGGGGTGGTCGCCCGCTCCGAACCGGAGGCACCCATGCCCACCAACCCCACGACGCCAGTGATCAACACCCCTGAGCACCACCTCGGCGCGATGTCCCTCGTCATCCTCACCCGCGCACCCAACGACGCGAACCTTCGTGCCGCCGCGCGCCTCGTGGACAGCGCCGCAACTGCGGCCTGGGCGCTGCGCCCCGACGACCTCAGCACGCTCGGCCGACAGCAGTACCGACAGCTCCTCGACTACGCCGCCGCCCCACAAGTCCTCGACCTGGCCCTGTACCTGGGCGGCGACACAAAGCAGATCCGCACCCTCATGGATCACATCGCCCGGGAGATCGCCGAACTCCTCATCCACTACACCCCGCCGAAGGCGCAGGACTGAACCCCGCCTGACGCTACCGAAGGAGAAAACCGTGGCCAGTCCAATCCCCACGTGGTGGGTCATCTACCGAGAGCCCAACCCCGCCGAGATGCACGTCGAGGCCGTCGAGCCCGCACCCACCGACGCCGACGCCCAGGACGCCCGATGCGCCGAGTTCGTCGCGGCCGGGCAGCACGCCTACGTCATCACCGCCCCCGACGCCGACACCGCGAGCGACATCGCCCTGCGCGTCTGGGCGGAAGAACTCGTCGCCAGCCCGGCGCGCCTGGCCGCCGCGAACGCCCACAACGCCGCCCACCACCGCACCAACTAAACCCCTTGGAGACGAGCGTGAACACCATCGAATCGCAGATCCTCTGCGCGCGCCTGGCCGGCCGACTGGGCGTCCACCCCGCTGCCGCCGAAACCGCACTGCTCGCCACTCTGGAGCACTTCCGCGCCCAATCCCACGACCCTGGCGTCGTCTGGGCCGGACTCACGCCCGACGAGTACATGGAAGCGGCCCTGCGCGCGCCCCGCTTCAGGGCCACCCTCCAGGCCAGCGCCCTGGTGGCCGACGGCCGTGAAGCCGACGCCCGCCTGAGCTGGGAGGCGTTCATGCAGAGGGAGATGTCGGATGCGAAGCGCGCCCACCAGGCCGTACCGCCGACCGTCCTCATGGGCAACCCCGGCGCGATACGTCGCATCGGCCGCCGACTCGGCCTCAGCGACGAGCAGACCGACCAGCTTGTGGCGGACATCGTGCTCACGCTGGCCACCGGATACCCGTTCCGCGCTCACCACCAACGGCACCTGAGCCTCGCCGACATCCTCACGCAGGTCACCGCGGAGGACCTGACCGAGCTGCTGCAACACGCCGCCCTGGCCGCCACCGGACGCGACGAGGAGGCCGCCGCGATGCTCCGCCGCATCCAACGCGCAGGCCGCTGACCCCGTCCGTGACGGCCCGCACGGGCGGGCCGCCACGGACGCGCGCCCAACCCCAACCAGCCCAGGAGAAGCGGCATGAGCCAGCTCGATCTGTTCGCCGACGCCGAGACCCCCGACGAACCCCCAGCCCCGCTCGCCCCCATAGCGACGCCCCGCCGGTACCTCACCGGCCTCCCGCCGGCGCCCACCCCCGTCACCATCTCCGCCCCGCCTCGGTCCCAGCCGAAGCCGACGGCGGTCAAAGCTGCGCTGGGCCACTACCGTCCCGCGCAGAAGAACCCGCACCAGACCGCCTTCGACATCGCCGAGGCCGTCAGCTACGCCTGGCACCACGCCCAAGGCGGACCCGGCATCGAAGTCCCTATGGGCGTGGTGGCCACGCTCGCTCTGTGGCCCCTGCGCGGACCGGACGCCTACCTCGCCGCCGACTGGTGGCTCAGCCTTGACGACGACCAGCTTCTTGCGGCGTTCCGTGAATGCTGGGCGCGCTGGTGGATCATGCGGCCGGACCTGATCGACCGAGCCACACCCCTGCACAAGTGGGTCGACGACGAGAAACCCGTCCCCAAGCGCGCTGGTGCCGTCAGGGCGGTGGTCGAGGCCGCCTTGACCAGAGGGCTGCTGCACCTGACGAGCAGCGACGACGCGTACTGCCGCTCAGCGACCGACGTGATGGGTGCACTGCTGGCCATCATGCGTTCGAAGGGCGCGCACGATGCCCTCGCGGAAGTGCACACGCCCCCGGATGTCGCCGAACTCATGGCCCGGATGATGCTGGACGTCGCGCCGCTCAAGCCCGGGATGAAGTTCGATGAGCCCGCGGGCGGAACCGGCGGGATGTACCGTGCGGCTGCACAGGTCATGCGGGAGAGGAACATCGACCCGCACGACTTCGGATGGTCGCTGACCGACATCGACGAACTCGCCGCAGCCGGGGCGGCCGTCAACGCGATCATCTGGGATCTCGGCCCGAGCGTCCTGATCGCCTGTGGCGACACCCTGCACGACGGCAACCTGACCGCGAAGGCCGCCCAACAGGCGCGCGACTCCTTCGCACGGCGCGACGAGCTGCACTCGCAGGCCGTCTTCCTCGCGGCCCTCCAGAAGGTCCAGGCTCTGGTGCGCGGCGTAGCCGCCTGACCAGGGCTTATGCGCCCAAAACCTCTAGCAGGCGATCTTGACTCCCCCCTGTATGCATATAGAATAGAACTAACAGAAGAGGGGAAGTCATTGCCAGAGCCACCGTTCACCTTCCCGTACTGCCGCAGTCACGACATCCGATGCCAGGAGCCCAACTGCGGTGCCTGCGCGTGCGACCACTGCTTCGAGTGCGGAGCCTGCCCCACCGAGACATGCGAACACGACACGTAGCAAGCAGTCAGCGTCGGCCCCAGCCTCCGGCCAGGGCCGACCGACAACCCCAACACCCCACAACCGGAGAGCAGATGACGTACAAGAAGGGCGACCGCATCGCCCTCGTTGCGACCGCCGACCCGCACACCGAACTCAAGCCCGGCGATGAGGGGACCGTCCACCGACTCGACGCCGGCCTCCTCATCCTCTACGTGGACTGGGACAGCGGCTCCACCCTGTCGATGCTCCTGGACGACGGCGACGAGGTGCGCCCCGCATAACCCCTCGGGCCCGCCCCACCCGGGGCGGGCCCGACGTACCGCCAGCAGACCTCTTGGAGAGACACGCCCATGCTCATCACCGACGCCGCAGTCCGAGAAACAGCGGCCACCCTCGCCCAGAACCTCGGAGGAGACTGGACCCTCGACCCCGAAGCCCCTGCCGACGGCGCAGCCCACCTGATCTACAGCGACGGACGAGCCATCAGCTTCCGTCCCATCTTCGGCGGCGCAACCGTCCAGCTCTGGATCACCGGCAACGCAGCGCCCCCGCTCCCGGACGACGCCACCCCCGCAGACCAAGCCGCCCACGAGGCTCGCGTCGCCGCACGCCTTCCCGAGAGCCACCGCTACAACAAAGCGACCATCCTCGTCACCGAGGAAGAGGAAGACCCCGCCGTCATCATCCTGCGCACCCTCGAAGACCTCCTTCCGGCCTTCGACTACAAGCCCCGCTACGTCGGCCACCGGCCGTGGATCGACCTCTTCGACAACGCCCTCGCGGCCGTCACCGCTGAACGAGGGACCCCGCCGGCCGCCGCCACCAACCCGGATGACGGAGCTGCCGTCGAGCCCGAGCCCGAGCCCGCACCGGAGCCCGAGCCCGAGCCGGAACCGGATGCCGAGCCCGAAGTCAGCTCCGCGACTGAAGAGGAACCCCAGCCGCAAGCCCCCGCGGAGGACAGCCAGGCCGACGGCGTGTCCACCCCCGCCACCGAGCCCCCGAGCGAGGACGACCGCCCCGGAGCCGACGCCCGGCACGAAGCGGACTCCAACGCCAGCGATCAAGAGGCAGAGCAGCCCGAAACGACCACGAACCGGCGTCCCCGCAAGCGCGCGCCCAGGCGGCGCCCCAAGGCCAGCGCCACCTGACCCGTACCACTCAACAAGGGGCGCGGCGTCGCCGCGCCCCTCCCGGAGACCCATGAGCACCGACACCGGAGCCATAGCCCGGCAGCGCCACTACACCAGCCTCCGAAACGCCGACAGGGAGGTCCTCCGCGCAACCTGGTCCATCGGATACGGAGATCCCGGCTTCTCCACCCATCTCGGCACACCGCCAGAACCCAGCACCCGTCACACGGCAACCTCCATCCACAAGATCGTCACCGACGCGCTCTGGCTGCACCGAGGTGCCTGCCTCGCCTGTTCATGGGAGGGGCCGGACCGGCGACGCCGAGATACAGCGATCGAAGACGCCCACGACCACACACACCCCGGATGGCGCAACCTCCCGATCTTCGACCGGGCAGGGAGCGGCAAAGGCTCCAAGGTCTGGTGGGCCCACGTGAGGGCGACCTACCCCCAGGGCTGGTTCGACGCCGGCGGGCCACTTCGCCTCTACGCCGAACCGCCCTTCGACCGACATGCGGTCGGGGCCGCACCCGGCGGTGGCTTCGTCCTCGACACGCCGCGCCGCAAGAGACAGGCGTCCAGTTCCATGCAACTCGCCCTGGAAGACGGGGGACTGGCCGAGTAGGGTGAGGGAACGACGTCTGGCCTGCTCAACGGCCATAGAGGCTCCACCCCAAGCCAAGGGGCGGAGCCTCTACGCGTTGGAAGGGTAATCCGCTGCGGGTGGGTTCAAGACCGGTCTCCGAGCTGGCGGGATCGGCCTCACGCCCCGTGAAGTCGTCCATTCTGGACCCGTTGGGGACGCGTTGGGGACACAAGGATAGGAACAGACCGACAAAGGGAGGGGAGCGTCGACACGGTTCACCCCCTCTGGCCTGCAAGAACGTCACGAATTAGCGTAGAAACTCAAGGGCCGCCAAGATCCTCAAAGGACTCATAATCCGTCGGCCGTGGGTTCGAGTCCCACCCGCCCCACCTTTCACGTGATCTGACCTGCGGAAACGTTCCTCGTGAAGTGTCGGGGCGTCAATTTCCGTCCGGCGGACAGAATCTCGCGGTGAACGGCCGGACTCGTGCCTGGTTCGCCCGTGCCACGCCGGTCCTCGCCGCCGGGGACGGCAGTGTCATCCAGGGGTGCGCAAGGCCGGCGTGCAGCGCGCGCTGGGTCGAGCCCCCGGGACTTCTCCGTATACGCCTGGAGCACCACGGCCGCGGGTGCCCTGGAACGCCTGACGTTTCCTCTGGCCCGTTCCGGCGTCGGCCGACCTCGTTCTGGCGTCGACCTGGGGCGGGGCTTCGGAGCCTGCTCGGCCTGGCAGGACGCGGACGCGCGCAGCCTCAGGTACCGGCGGTCCACCGGAGCACGACGGCCCGCCGGAACCTGGGTTCGGGCGGGCCGCCGGGGAGTCCAGGGCTCAGGGCTCAGGGAACGGGCTCAGGGATCTGCACAGTCAGGGATTCGTCCCCCATCCGAGGCCGAGGACATCCCGGTCCCTCAGGGCACCCGAGTAGGCCTGGACCTCGTCCACGTCGCCGTGCAGGTACTCGCCCCAGCCGTCACCGGCTTTGGCCCGGCCGATCTGGAGGGCACCGGTGCTGTGCCGGCCGTTGGCCAGGCTCCCGGTCGCCTGGGCGTTGGTGTAGCCGTCGACGTAGAGCTTGATCGTGTCGGCGGCGTCGTCGTAGACCACGGCGAGGCGATGGCCCTGGCCCTCGCCTCCGTCCGCGCCCACGATCTCGGACACCACCTTCTCGGGGGCTCCGGCCTCGTCCTTCTCCGGCACCACCAGCTGCCAGGTGTGGGTGGACGGCTCGTAGCGCACCTTGAAGGCGTCGGTGTGCTCGCCGGCCTGCGAGAGCACGGTCATCGGGTGGGCGGGCTCGGCGTCCGCAAGGCGTACGACGACGCCGAGCGTGAAGCTGTCCCCGGTGTCCACGACGGGCCCGTCGGCAGCGGCGTACCCGTTCTCGCCGTCCAGACGCAGATGCCCGTCGCCCACGAGTGGCGGCGGTACGTAGGTGCAGTCCGGGTCGATGTCCGGGATGCAGGAGTTGTCGGAGCCCCGGTAGATCGAAGCCCCCGTGCCGAGCCGGAGCGGCGCGCCGCCCGCCTGCTCGGGGCTCACCCCGTCCGTCGCGTTCTCCAGGGACCAGTGGCCGAGCAGCTTCGGCTTGCGGTATGCCAGTGCGGCCACCTCGTTCGGCACCACGACCCGGTCGTGAACCTGCACGTCACCGATGTCCCCGTGCCACCGGTCCCGATAGCCGGCAGCCCCGCGGGCGCGCCCGATCTGGAAAGCGCCGGCCGCCTGGGCGGGAGTCGCGTCGGTCGCGGTCCCGGTCTCCTGGCTGTTGACGTACAGCCGCGCCTTTCCGGTCTCGGCGTCGTACAGCCCCAGCAGATGGGTCCACTCGCCGGTCTCGGGGGCGCCGCCGGACACCCGTGCGCCGCCGATCGCGAACGACCAGGCGGGCCCGGAGCCCTGCCGGCGCAGCCCGAGGCTGAAGCCGGGCGCCCCGTCGGCGTCCTGGCTGGCGACGGTCATGTTCCGGTCGGTTTCGGCGGGCCTTACCCACGCGCTCACCGCGAAGGTCTTGCGGGTGTCGGTTGCCGGGGCGTCCGGGGTGAGGAAGGCGTGGCCGCTGCCGTCGAGGCCGACTGTGGCGGTGTTGGTGGTGCCTGCGGGCGCCGGGCCACCGAAGGTCACGCCGGTCCCGGCACGGGCGGCGCTGCCGGTCTCGGCGGCGGCCGAGCGGGAGCCCGCCGGGTCGTCCAGCTTCCAGCGGGCGACGGGAGCACGGCCCGTCTTCACGTTGAAGTCGTAGTGCGACTCCCCGCTGCTTCGGCCCGACCGGTCGATCGCGCGGACCGTCAGCGACGTGGGTCCCGACGAGAGCGGCAAGTACGCAATGGTCACGGCAGCGCCGGGCCGCTCTGCGGAGACGGTTCCGTAAGGTCCGCCCAGGAAGCCGTACGTGTAGGACACCACGTCGTCGGAGGGGGAGTCCATGGTGAAGTGGCCGTAGACGCCCACTCCGTCCACCCAGTACACGTCCTTGGGCTCGGGGTATTCGGGCGAGGTGATCGTCGCCTTCTCCGGGTTCACGTCGTCGTACACGAACGAGCAGACCGAGCCGTCGCCCTCGTCGCTCCATGCGGAGGCCGCTTGGCCGTCGTTCGTGCGGACGTGCCAGGAGACGACGGTGTTCGCCGGGATGTCGTTCGGCATCGTCCAGTACTGGCGCGACCCCGACCCCAGAGTGATGGTGGTGTAGGCACGCCGCTGTTCCACTCCGGCCGCGTCCGTCCACCAGGCTTCGAACTCGCCGCTGACCGGGCTGAATTCGGAGGGCTGGTTGTCCTCCTCCGGGTCGTACAGCACTGCGCTGAGCCTGGGCGGCGCAGCAACGTACGGCGTGTCGTCGCCGGTCGCGCAGGCCTTGCCTCCCGACTGGAGGTCCTTGACGAGCGGCTGCTCCGGCGGCAGGTTCTCCACCGCGTACGCCGTCCCGGCAGCCGTGGCCAGCAGCGCCGCCACGCAGCCTCCCACCACCGTCCGTCTGCGTCTGCCCGTCCTTCTGGACTTGCTCAAGTGGCCCTCCCCTGTGCGCTCTTGAAGCTCGTGGATCACACGAGCGCATGAAGCTAACAGAGGCCACTGACAGCACCGAAAGGGTTTTCCTCGCCGACCTGCCCCAGAGATCAGGTGTCGCCAGAACGCTCCTCGCGAGCGGGACGGCCCGTCGTCAGGCAGGCTTCACCGTCTTCATCGTGAAGTGGGACGTGCCTCGCGATCCTCGCCGTCAAGGCCCTGCGCGGCACGATCACGACCGACCCGCACGGCGCGGGATACGCGCTGCTCGCGGTCGCCGTCACCATCGGCGTCCATCTGGCCCTCGGCCGCCGCACGATCCTGAGCGTGGGCATCGGCACCGCCCTCTACGTCGTCCTGCTCAATACGCTGTGATCAGCCCCGCGATCGGCATGAGGAGAAACGTCCGTTGAACACCGGCACCACGGTCCCCGGCAGCTACTACGAGCGCATCGACGAGCGCCGCTACAAGGCGACGCTCCACGCGGGCGGGGCCTGGGACCCGGACGAACAGCACTTCAGCCCGCTCGGCGGCCTCGTCGTCCACGCCATCGACCGGCATCTGGCCGGGCGGCCGGACACCGGCCTGGTCCTGGCCCGGATCAGCTACGACATCCTGGGCCGACTCGCCCTCGACGAGTGCGAGATCCGGGTGGAGACCATCCGACCCGGCCGCACCATCGAGCTGCTGGAAGCCGTGGTGCTCATAGCCGACCGCCCGGTGGTCCGGGCGCGTGCCTGGCTGCTCGCCGCCCTCGACACCTCCGGCGTCGCGGGCGGCCCCGACGACCGGCTCACCGCTCCCGAGTCGCTCAGCCCGTGGCCGATGGCGTCGGTGTGGCCCGGCGGGTACATCGCCTCACTGGACGTCCGTCCGCCCGCGCCGCCCCGGCCGGGCCGGACGACCGCCTGGCTCCCCCCCCGCCTCGACCTCGTCGCCGGCGAGAGCAGCAGTCCCCTCGCGTCGTACGTCGCGCTCGTCGACACCGCCAACGGCATCGCCGTACGACAGCCGCCCACCGCCTGGATGTTCCCCAACGTCGACCTGACCGTCCACCTCCACCGCCGGCCGGAAGGGCGCTGGACCGGCCTGGACACCACGGTCACCTTCGGTCCCACCGGCCAGGGCCTCACCAGCACCGTCCTGCACGACATCAACGGCCCGGTCGGACACGCCCAACAGATCCTCACGGTCCGCCCCGCGCCCGGCCACTGACCAGGAGCGGGCCGAGAACCCCGGGACGCCGGTCTCAGACGGCCGGGCGGGCTTCCCGCACCCGCAGCCGGTGCGCGAGCCGGCCGAGCAGCACGGCGTTGAACAGCCCGGCCAGGGCCGTACCCACGGCGAAGACCAGCGGGCTCAGCCAGGTGAGCGAGGAGTACTCCGCGGGGGTCGACAACAGGAAGGCGAGCAGGCTGACGGGTGCCGTGGCCATGAGGGGCCAGATCCCGGCGAATCCCGGGTCGGGCAGCACGTACGCGGCGAGGAGGAAGAACCCCAGCGCCGCCGCGACCACGACGAGATAGCCGCGCGCGAGCCAGTTGTCCACCGCGGGCGCCAGCAGAGCCCGGACTCTCCCCGGCCGGGGGCGCTCGGCGGGGGCCGGGACACGGGGCAGGGGCGTGGGGCTGTCGGACGGTCGGGCGGCCGTGGGCTTCGCGACGAGGGCGCCGAGCACGGCGGCGTTCACGAGGGCGCACAGCAGGAGCCACCCGGCCCAGAAGCCGGTGGCGAGCACCTCGACCGTCCCGCCGCCCTCGGTGCCCGGACCGAACGGGAGGACCACCCCCAGGAAGGAGAGGGGCGCGGTGAGCAGCAGGGGGCCTGCGGCGAAGCCGCTCTCCGGGAAGAGGAACATGACCGCGACGGAAGCGGCGACGACCGCCAGATAGCCCCGGGCCGGCCGGTTGTCCGTGGCGAGCGCGAGGAGGCGGCGCGGGTGCGGGAGGCCGTGAGAGCGCGAGGCGTCGGTCATCGTGGATCCTTCGGGTGGGTCCGGGTCGGTGGTCTCCACGATGGATCAGGTCACGCGTTCGGGGCTGAGTACGGGTACTCAACCTCGCCTGGGGGATTCGGGCGCCGCGGACGCGGCCGGCTCGGTGGACGCCGTGCTCACAGTTCGGCGAGCCGAGCGAGGACGCGGCCCGGTGTCAGGCGTCGGTGGGCCCCGCGCTCTCGCGGAGGATCAGGGCCGTGCCGACGAACGTCGGAGCGGGGGGCCGGTAGTCGTTCTCCAGCCGGCCGCGCAGGAGGGCGAAGGCGTCGCGGCCGAGGCCCTGGAAGTCCATCCGGACGGTGGTGAGGGACGGGGTGACGAACTCCGCGTGCGGGGCGTCGTCGAAGCCGATGACGCTGACGTCTGCCGGCACCGACCGCCCGGCGTGGTGCAGGGCGCGCAGCACGCCCAGCGCCAGGTCGTCGTTACCGCACAGGATCGCCGTGACCTCCGGGTCGCGGGCGAGTTCCCGTCCCTCGTCGTAGCCGACCCGCGCGTCCCAGCCCTTGGCGCCGCGGGGTTCGGGCGGGGTGATGCCGGCCGCTTCCAGGGCGGCCCGCCAGCCCTGCGCACGCGGCCCTTCCGAGCGGCGGGTGCCCACCGACGTCGGGATCGCGACGTAGTGGACGGTCCGGTGCCCGAGTTCCAGCAGGTGCGCGGTGGCGGCGCGGGCCGCTTCACGGTCGTCGGCCCAGACGGCCGGACGGGGAGGGGTCCGGCCGTGCGAGGGCGCTTCGACGACCGCGGCGCACGGCACGTTCTCCGGGACCCGGTCCAGAGCCGAAGCGGCGAGCCGGTCGAAGCCGATGACCATCAGTCCGCCGCCGTCGGCCGCCGCCGAGGAGATGGTGCGGTCCAGGTCGTCCTCGGGCGTCAGCAGCTTCACGCCCAGCGAGTAACCCGCGCCGCGGGCCGCTTCCTCCAGGCCCTGAAGGGTGGCCGCATAGCCGTAGAGGGTGGTGTTCGACGTCAGTACGGTGACCGACCGGGTGACTCCGCTGGCCAGCGCGAACGCGGTGGCGTTGCGTCGGAATCCCAGTGTCTCGATGGCCGCCTCGACCCGCTTGCGGGTCTCCTCGCGGACGTTCGGGTGGCTGTTGATGACCCGTGAGACGGTCTGGTACGAGACGCCGGCGGCCTGGGCGACGTCCCGGATGCTGGCCGCCTTACGCGGTTCCGGCCCGGGATCCGAAGGGCCGCCGAGGCTCGTGTGACCGGTCACATCCATGTCGCGATTGTGATCGGCCACAGTGTCGACCGTCAACAGGAACCCCTGATCTGCCCGGCGATCGTAACAGCGCACCTTGCGCGCCGAGGGATGCGCCGATGGGCGCCGAGTCGGCCGGGGAGGCGGGCAGAGCGTGGCGCCGAGGGGGCCGGGAGGCGGGCAGAGCGTGGCGCCGAGGGGGGCGCGGAGGCGGGCAGAGAGGGGTGCGAAGGCGGGCGCGGGCCGGGACGCCGCCGACGGGCAGCTCACCGTCTCCCTGACCTGACCTGACCTGCTCTTGCTCTGCCCTGCCCCGGCACCGCCGTCCGCTCCGCCTCGACGCGGCGTCGCCCCGCCGCACCCCTGACCGGCGGGTCACACGCGTCATCGTCTTCCCGCGCGGGCCAGCGCGTCCTCGGCCTGCGCGGCGAGGTCGCCGACGAGATCGGCCGCGGAGGGCAGGTCGTCGATGAGGTCGATGCCCTCGCCGGCCCACAGCGGCAGAGCGGGGAACTCGCCCCGTGCCACGCCGTCCTGATAGGCCTGCCTGGCTTCGGGGTCGGCGGCCAGTTCCGCCTCCCGGCCCCGCCATCGGTCGAGAAAGGGGTGGCCGAGCGTGCGGGCGGTGTACCGCGAGGGCCACCGGGAATCCCGGGCGGTGTCGAGCACGCTGCTGCGCTCGGTCTCCTCGCCACGTCCCCGGACGATGGCCCTGGCCGTCGAGGGGGCGACCAAGGCCTCGGCCGTGGCCTGGAAGCGGGTGCCGAGGAGCGCCCCGGCGGCGCCCAGGGCAAGCGCGGCGGCCACCCCGCGGCCGTCGGCGATCCCGCCGGCCGCGAGCACCGGCACCGGTGCCGCCAGGTCCACCACGACCGGCACGAACGGCAGGGTGGACCGGCCGTGCCGGGCGCCGTGCCCCCCGCTCTCGGTCCCCTGCGCCACGATGACGTCGGCACCCAGGTCCACCGCCCGCCCCGCCTCCGCCAGATCGGTGACCTGGATGATCAGCGCCGCACCGGCCCGGCGGACGCGTTCGGCGTACGGGCTCGGGTCCCCGAACGACAGCATCACCGCCCTGGGGCCGTGCTCCAGCGCGTGCTCCACGGCCGCGACGTCGATCTGCCAGGTCAGAAACCCGATCCCCCACGGCCCCGTGGTGCCCTCGGCGACGAGGGGCAGCTCGCGGGCCAGCCAGTCCCGGTCGCCGTCGCCGCTGCCCAGCAGTCCGAGCCCGCCGCCGCGGGAGACGGCCGCCGTCAGCGCGCCACCGGCCGAGCCGCCCATCGGCGCCGACGCGATCGGATGCCGCACACCGAACAACTCCGTGAAGGCCGTCGACAACGTCATGCCGCCATCATCGCCCTCGCCGGGGCGCAAGGGCATCGGTTCCGTGCGGCGAGGTGCGAGGGGCTGCGACTCGGGCGTCCGGCACTGTCAGAGCGAGGCGCTAGGGTCCCCCTGGTCGCGTCACCTCCCTTGGGTGACAACGTTGTTGACTGTCTATCAGGAGCGATACGCAATGAGCTTGCAGGCCACCTTCGCCGACTTCTCCGTCGACCCCGCCCGGCTGTCCAACGCCGTGGTCGGGCATGACCGGGCCGAGTTCGGCGGATCCCACCTGACGCTGGGCGCGGGCGCAACGGTGACGCTGGACTTCGAGGTGGCGGACCCGGAGGACATCCCCGAGGCGACGCTCACCGTCACGGCCCTCGTCTCCAGGCTCGGCTCCGCACCGGGCCACGCCCCGATCGACGTACTCATCCAGGGCGAGGCGCTGGCCGAGGACCTCACCGTGCCCGGCGGCGGAGACCTTCCGCAGGACAACGTGTTCGCGGTGCCGGCCGGCCTGCTGAAGCCGGGGACCAACACCCTGGAGATACGCGCTTCGGCCGAGGCGCGCAGCACGCTCCGGCTCTACCGGATCACCCTGGACTCCATCGACGAACGGGGTGCCTCGGAGCGCGCGCTGGCGGCGCTGGCCGCCCGGAACTCGGTGTTCGCCTACCGGACGGAACTCCGCGCCGCCCACGACTCCTCGTCGACGTCCTGGCAGGAGGCCCCGCGGCTGGTGTTCCACCTCGACCGGGACGAGCACTCGCTGCCCGCGCAGCTCGGCTGGCGCGGGGAGGACGGGACCGAATCGGCCATCAGCTTCCAGTCGAACATGTCCGACTTCCACGGCTGCCACCGCACCGCCGACGGTACGGCCTACGAGTACCGCGGCCGCCTCACCGGCGGCTGGTCCTTCCCCGAGGGGCTCGAGGAGACGTCGGCGGCCGGCCTGCACCGCTTCCGCACGGAGGAGGGGCACGGCGGTGGCTGGCACAGCTCGCACGAACTGCGGTTGCTGGTGGACGACGGTGTGGCCCCCGTGGAGCGGGTGACCTGGCGTGACCAGCGAGGCAACTCCGGCGTGGTCATGCTCCAGACCGTGCCGGGCGAAGCCGCCACCGACGCCCGGGTGGCCGACGTAGAGGCGAGCGACGAGTTCGAGGAAATGGGGGAGACGGCGGACAACCTGTTGAACGGCTCCCGTTCCAAGTGGCTGGCGCACGACGACGCCCCCCAGCTCCACTTCACCCTCGCCCACTCCGCGGTCGTCACCTCCTACGAGCTGATGTCGGCGAACGACAGCCCCGATCGCGATCCGCGCGACTGGACCCTCGAGGGCTCGTACGACGGCCGCACCTGGACGCGCTTGGACTCCCGCGCCGGGGAAATCTTCAACAGCCGCTTCGAGACCCGGGAGTTCCGCCTCCGCGCCCCCGCCTCGGGCTACCGCCACTACCGTCTCGACATCACCCGCAACTCCGGCGCGATCGAGACCCAGCTCGCCCGGGTCCGCTTCGTCGAAGGCGCCGTCGGCCGGGCGTTCACCGGCTACTACCAGCGTCACAACGAGGGCCCGATCGGCTATCGCGGTACGCCGGTCCCCACCCCCGCACCGGCATCCGCGCCCCTCGCCGTCCCGGCGCCCCTGCTGGCCGCGGACCTGGAGGCGGCCGTCCGGTCCCTGACCGACACCGCCCAGACCCTGGCCGCCCTGGCGTCCCGCCTTCGCGACAGCTGAGCGCGGCGGCCGCCGCCGTGGTCCGGCGGTCAGTCGCGCGTCGCGTAGACGATGAGGTTGTTCACCGGGTGTCCCTCGGCGTCGAAGTCGCCGTCGCAGGTGATCAGCCGCAGGGCTCGGTCCGCTGTCGGGCCGTAGACCTTCTCGGTGGGGAAGGAGCCCTTGCTGACGCTCTCGGTAGCCGTGACGGAGAAGTGCGCCGTCCCTCCTCGTGCGTCGGTGACGGTGATGTCCGCGCCCTCGGTGATCTTGTTGAGGTCGTGGAAGACGGCCTTGCCGAACCGGGTGTCGTTGTGGCCGATGATGACGGCGGCACCGGGCTCACCGGGCACGGCGCCGCCGGTGTACCAGCCCGCGGTCATGCCCTTGTCGGCCGGCGGGACCTCGACGGTGCCGTCCGTGTCGAGGCCGAGCTCCATCAGGGAGCTGGTGATCCCGAGCGAGGGGACGGTCACCTCGGCGGGGGCCGGCGGCTGCCCGGCCCGCGGCGCGCCGCCGGACGGGGGGGTGCCCGTGGCGGCGGAGGGGGACGAGGTGGCCGCGGCGGTGGTCTTCCCGGGGGCGGACGAGCAGCCGGTGAGCACGGCCAGCGCCACGGGTACGACGAGGGCGACGCGGACGAGCCGGGCGGCGGCCGGGGCCGGCCGGGTGGCGCGGCGGCGTACCGGACGGTGTACGGGGGACATGACGGGCTCCAAGCGGGGTGGGTGCGTGCGCGCGGCACACGGACGCACGCGGGGGTGCGAACGCGTCCGCGGAGGTGAGCGGGGCTGAGCGGAGGTACGCGGCGACACGCGGGCGCCGACGAAGGTGAGTGCGGGCCGTGGCGGTACGCCGAGGTGCGTGCGGACATACGGCGATGCGCGATGGCGCCGCCCGTGCGGGGCGGCGCCATGGTGTGTCGGTCGGGTCGGGTCGGTGCGGGGTCAGGCGTCGGCGCGGCCGGCGGCGCGGCGGCGTACGACGAAGGTGCCCGCGCCCGCGAGCAGCAGGGCGCCCGCGGCCGAACCGACGAGAGCCGTGGTGCCGGAGCCGCTGTCGTCGGCCGTGGCCTCACCCGCGTCGACGCCGCCCCGCGGCAGCTGCTTGGCGTCCTCGCCCCGCTTGGCCGCCGCAGCCGCTTCCTCCTTCGCCTTGGCCGCCTTGTCGGCTTCGCCCTTCCGCTCGGCCACGGCCGAGTCCGTGCCCGTGGTCGGCGCGGACGCCGCCGGGGTGGGGTCGTCCGCGAAGGCCGCGGTGGTGGGGGCGAGCAGCGCGCCGCCCGCGAGGGCGGTCAGTACGGCGAGACGCAGGATGGGACGGCGGGACATGTGTGACTCCAATTCCAGCCCGGCCTCGGTGGCCTCGGGCGTGACCGAAGACTTGCCGTCACTTGTGAAGAAGCTGTCAGAGCGTTGTGGTCATCGCATCAGCGTCATCGCAATCAGCGTCATCGCCTCGGGGCCGTCGCCTCAGCGCCGCCTCACGGTCGGACGGCCGTCTCCTCGTCGGCCCTCGGCCGCTCGGCGTCCTCGTCGGTCATGGCCGGCAACCGCAGGGTGAAGACCGAGCCCTGTCCCTCGGTGCTCGTCACGCTCACCGTGCCGCCGTGCGCCTCGGCGAGCTTGAGCACGATCGCCAGCCCGAGGCCGCTGCCGCCGGTGCTGCGGTTGCGGGACTTCTCCGCCCGCCAGAAGCGGTCGAACACATGCGGGAGGTCGCCAGCCGGGATGCCGCTGCCGGTGTCGGACACCTCCACGGCCACCTCGTCCCCGCCCTTCGTGACGTACGGACGCAGCGTCACCCGGCCACCGGGCGGGGTGTGGCGTACCGCGTTGGAGAGCAGGTTGCTGACGGCCTGGCGCAGCCGGACCGGGTCGGCCTCGACCGGCGGCGGGGGAGGGGAGCCGGGCGCCGTGACGACCTCCAGGGTCACGCCCGCGGTGTCGGCCGGCCCCTGGTGAGCCGCGGCGACCTGGCCGAGCAGGTCGTCGACGAACACCGGCTCCAGGTGCAGCCGCAGCGCGCCCGCTTCGGCCGCCCCCAGGTCCTGCAGATCGTTGATGAGGTGCTGGAGCTGCACCGCCTCGTCGAGGAGCGAGGAGACGAACGCCGGGTCGGGCTCGGCCAGTCCGTCGTGCGCCGCCTCCAGCCAGCCACGGATGTTGCTCAGCGGGGTACGCAGTTCGTGGGCGACGTCGCTGACCATCACCTTGCGCTGTTCCTCGAGCCGGGTCCGGTGCGCGGCCATGTCGTTGAAGGCCAGCGCCAGCCGCCCGATCTCGTTGTCCGGGCCCACCGGCACCGGCGCCGAGTCCAGGCCGTCCCGCATCCGCTGGGCGGCGCCGGTGAGCGCGTGCAGCGGGCGTACCAGCCGGGTTCCGGCGATCACCGAGGCGCCGACGGTGAGGGCGAGGACGAGGGCCGTGACCCCGGCGATGCGTGCGGTGTTGGCCGGGGAGAGGTCGAAACCGGGCACGCTGACGGCGCCGGGGCCGTCGATGAACAGCAGGGCGGGCGCGGCGACATAGGCCGTGAGCTGTTCCCGGCGGGCGCTGCCGACGCAGGCGGCCACCGCCCGGTCGTACCCGCTGCCGCGGGCCTGCGCCGCGCCGTCGGTGGTGCCCGCGGCGGCCGCCCTGTCCTCGGCCGCCTTGTCCTCGGCCGTCTTGTCCTCGGCCATGCGCCGCTCGATGGCCTCTTCCTTGCTGATGCCGGTCTCGGGCACGGGGACGGGCGCCGACGAGCCGACATCCGTGCCCTCCTGTCCGTATCCCCGGTCCCAGGACAGATCCAGGTTCAGTTTCACGCCCGTACGACCCTGCCGCTTCAGACAGGCGTCGGCGAGCTGTTCCAGCGCGCGCAGGGCCCTCTCCTCGGTCGCGGTGGTCGCGGCGCCGTCGACGGACAGGCACTTCAGCTCCCTGTCGCGGTCGGTGCCGTCGCTCACGAACCGGACCCAGGGCCGCCCGCTGGGGCTGTCGACGACGTCCGCGGCGATCCCCATCCCCGCGAGGCACTCCGCGCTGCGGGCGGTGGCCCTGCGCAGGACCGTTCGTTCCTTCGCGGGCAGCAGGAACGGCCCGACGGCTCGTGGGTCGACGCGGTCCGTGCCGACCGGCACGGCGTCGGGCACCAGCACGGTGTCGACCGACAGCGGGTCGACGACCGCCGAAGCCTGCGTCGGCAGCTCGGCGGCGGGCGCGGTGCCGGCGGCCGAGTCGAGGAGCGGCTGCCGGTCCTCGGTGGTCAGCACGATCCGGCGCCCGGACTCCCGCGCCAGATCCCGTACGGTGCCGTCGACGCCCGCCCAGTCGGGATGGCCGGCCGCGTAACCCAGCAGGGTGTCGTAGATCCGCGCGTCGGTGCTGAGGTTGCGCCCCTGCTCCTGACGGATCGCGACGGAGGTCGTCTGCACGGCGAGCCAGGCGGTGGCGGCGACCGAACAGGAGGCCACCAGCGCCGACACGGTGAGCAGTCGGCCGAGCAGGCTCTTGCGGAGCGGCAGCCGTGTCCGCCCCGTCCGCCCTGCCGGCTCCGCCCGCCCCGACCGCTCGTCACGACGACGCACGGCGGGCTCCCTTGGCGGGGTCGGTCAGCTTGTAGCCGACGCCGAAGACGGTGAGCAGCCGGACCGGCCGGCGCGGGGCCCGCTCGATCTTCTTGCGCAGATGCATGACGTGGACATCGACGGTGCGGCCGCTGATGTACTTGTCGAAGCCGTGCAGCTCCGCCAGGAGCCGCTGCCTGGTGAACACCCGGTCGGGCTCCGCCGCCATCGCGGCGAGGATGCGGAACTCGCCGGGCGTGCACACGACCGGTGCCCCGCCGACCGACACCTCGTGCCGGACCGGATCGACCCTGAGCGTGCCGACCGTCAGCGCGTCGTCGGCCTCGGCCCGGGCAGGGCCGGGCGCGGTGCCGGGACCGGCGGGGGGACCGGAGGTGGGGTCGGTGCCGGGATCGGTGCCGGGGGAGGGGGCCGCGGTGCGGCGGTTGCGGCGCAGCAGGGTGCGGACCCGGGCCACCAGCTCACGGGGGCTGAACGGCTTGGTCATGTAGTCGTCGGCGCCGAGATCCAGCCCGAGCAGGAGATCGTCCTCCGTGCTGCGGGCCGTCAGCATCAGCACCGGTATCTCCCGGTCCTCCGCGCGCAGGATCCGCACCACGTCGAGGCCGTCGGCCCGGGGCATCATCACATCGAGGACGAGCAGGTCGGGCTCCCGGTGCCGGACCTCCTCGAGAGCCGCACGGCCGTCCTCGACGACCGTGACCGCGTGGCCCTCGTGCTCGAGGTAGCGGCGCACCAGTTCTGCCTGCTTCGCGTCGTCTTCGGCGACCATGATGTTTGCGCACACGCCGAGGATCGTAGCGAGCGCCCGAACCGGCACCTCGGCAAGTCGGCTCGCGGCAGCGGGAGTTCGACGTCCGTGCCGGTCAGCGCAGGGCGGTGGTCCACTCCAGTTGGCGGGTGACCTCCTCGTCGGGCCGGGCCGGGGGCGGGCTCCCCGGGGTGCGGGGCGCCGGGGTGTGGACGCCGCGGGAGATGTTGCCGCTGACGGTCGTGTTGTGTTCCACGCGGGGGCGGCGGAGCGCCTCGTAGTGCGTGAGCGCGGACTCGGTGTCCGGGGCGTCGCGCAGGCACTTGGCGAGGATCACCGCGTCCTCCAGGGCCATGGACGCGCCCTGCCCGGTGGCGGGGGAGGCAGCGTGGGCCGCGTCGCCGACGAGCAGGGTCCGGCCGGAGCGCCAGGGCGTGCCGCCCGGCATCTCGGTCGCGTTGGTGACCAGGACGGGGGCGGTGGTGGCCGCGACGATGTCCGCGGCGGGCGTGGCGTCCTCGCGCAGCAACGCAACGAGCAGGTCCCGCCATTGGGTGGGGGTGGCGTGCGCGATCTCGTCGGCGGTCAGCGGGGCGTCGGCGCCGACCCGGGCGAACCAGTACGTCTCCCCGTCCGGCGACGTCGTGTGGCCGAAGGCGGCCGCGCTGCCGCGGATCATCGTGATGCACGCGGTCTCCGCCGACCCGGCCGCCGGCGCGCGCGTGGTGCAGCCGTAGAAGACGCGCTGTCCCGCGTACCGGGGCTGTGCGGCGGGGGCGGTGGCCCGGCGGACCGTGGAGTTCACGCCGTCGGCGCCGAGCAGCAGGTCGCCCGTCGCCGAGCTGCCGTCGGTGAAGTGCGCGGTGACGCCTTCGGAGCCGCTCTCCACGGAGGCCAGCCGGGCACCGTGGACGACCGCGATGCCACGGCGGGCGGCCTCCGTCTGGAGGGCCGCGTTGAGTTCGCCGCGGCGCAGGCACCGGTACCGCAGCCGGGGGTCCGCGGCCTCACCGAGCGGAGCGCGGGCCACCTCGCCGCCCTCGGCGTCCAGCAGCCGCAAGGTGGTGAGCGGGAAACCGATCGCGGTGACCGCGGGGGTCGCGTCGAGCTGCGCGAGCGCCCGCAGGCCGTTGCTCGCGAGGGTGAGGAACGCGCCGATGTCCTCGGCGGAGTCGGGATGCGCCTCGTACACGGCGACCTCCTGCCCCGCCTTGTCCAGCGCCAGAGCCGCCGCCGTGCCGGCGATCCCGCCGCCGATGACCAGTACGCGCGCCATGTCTCACCCCGCTGTTCCGCTCATGGACGCACGGCCCCGTCGTCGTACGCCACCCACGGGAGAACGCCCGGACGGCGGCCCGGAGTTCCGGCCGCGCACCGCACGACCGGTCCGGGCCGCCCTTTCACCCGTTCAGCGTCCGAAAGCCGTCAGCACGGCTTCCAGCTGGCGCAGCGGCTCGGGGCCGACGATGCGCAGGACGACGGTGTCGGCGCCGGAGTCCTTCAGGGCGTGGATGTCGGCGACGGCCTGCGCCGGGGTGCCCGAGACGGTGAACACCTCGTCCTGCGGGCGGCCCAGCCAGGCGCCGTGCCCCTCGGTGTGCGGGTGCAGGAGCCGCGCGACCTGCTCGGGGTCGTCGCCCACACAGGCGAAGGACAGCACGGTCAGCGTGTGGTCGGGACCGGCCCCGCCCTTGGCGGTGAGGGCCCGGGTGTTCTCCAGATCCTGCGGCCCGTGCCCCTCGGCGATCAGGGTGCCGTCCGCGACCCGGCCGGACAGTTCGAGGGAACGCGGACGGACCACGCCCGCCACCACCGGCGGCACCGGCACCGGAGGATGCACCAACCGCACGCCGTCCAGACGTACTTCACGCCCCTCCAGTTCGACGCGCTCACCGCGCAGCAGCGCGCGCACGGAGGTGATCGTCTCCTCCAGGAGAGCCAGCGGCGACCGGGGAGCGACGCCGACCGACTCCATCCACTCCCGCACCCCGTGCCCGATCCCGGCGACCAGCCGCCCGGGGAACACCCGCGCCAGCGTGGCCAGTTCCATCGCCAGCAACGCCGGACTGCGCAGCGGCGCCGGCGCGATCCCGATGCCCACCCGCAGCCGCTCGGTCGCCCCCAGCGCCACGGCCGCCGCCGACACCCCGCCGTTCCAGCCGAGGTCCTCGACCACCCACAGGTCGTCCACCCCGAGCGCCTCGGCCCGCCGCGCGAACCCGGGCAACTCCTCGGGAGCCCAGTCGCGGTCGTACATGACACCGACCCGTACGTTCGTCACGTTCGTCATGCCCGGAACCTATGGGGTGGGCGGCGGGTGGATCAACGGCGTATCCCGGCCGGGGCCGCCCCCGGAGTCGGGGGCCGCCGCTCTCTCGTCCGGGGCATTGTCAGTGGTGGCAGGCAGGATGTGAGGCATGACAACACCCGGTGCAGTGATTGTGGACGCCGTCGCCTACGCGCAGGCGATCGAGGACGCGGTGAAGGCGTCGGCCGCCTACTACGCGGGTGGCACTTCGGTGCTGGACGACGACGCCTACGACAGGCTGGTGCGCGCCATCGCGGCGTGGGAGGACGAGAACCCGGAGCAGGTGCTGCCCGACTCGCCGACCGGCAAGGTCGCCGGCGGGGCGGTCGAGGGCGATGTCCCGCACACGAGAGCGATGCTGAGCCTGGACAACGTCTTCTCCGCGGAGGAGTTCACCGCGTGGACCGCCTCGCTCACCCGGCGCGTCGGCCACGACATCACCGCGTTCGGCGTCGAGCCGAAGCTGGACGGTCTGGCGATCGCGGCCCGCTACACCCGCGGCCGCCTGACGCGGCTCATCACCCGGGGCGACGGGACGGCCGGCGAGGACGTCTCGCACGCGATCGGCACCGTCGAGGGCCTGCCGGCCGAACTGACGGAGCCGGTCACGGTCGAGGTACGCGGCGAGGTCCTGATGACGACCGCCCAGTTCGAGCACGCCAACGAGGTGCGCACCGCGCACGGCGGCGCGCCGTTCGCCAACCCGCGCAACGCCGCGGCGGGCACCCTGCGCGCCAGGGAACGCGCGTACACCGTCCCGATGACCTTCTTCGGCTACGGACTGCTGCCCCTGGACGACACGGAACCGGCGCTGGCCGCGCTGCTGGACGAGAGCGCGCACAGCGACCTCATGGCGCGGGCCGGCGGCTACGGCGTGAACACCACCGCGACCACGGCCGTCCCCGGCGTCACCGCGAGCACCGTCGAAGAGGTCCTGGCCCGGGTGGCCGAGATCGCCGGGCTGCGCGCCTCGCTGCCGTTCGGGATCGACGGGATCGTCGTCAAGGCCGACCTCGCCGCCGACCAGCGGGCCGCCGGCTCGGGTTCCCGCGCCCCGCGCTGGGCGACCGCCTACAAGCTGCCCGCCGTCGAGAAGATCACCCGGCTGCTGGCGGTGGAGTGGAACGTGGGCCGCACCGGCATCATCGCCCCGCGCGCCGTCCTGGAGCCGGTCGAGATCGACGGCTCCACCATCACCTACGCCACCCTCCACAACCCGGCCGACATCACCCGCCGCGACCTGCGCCTCGGCGACCACGTCATGGTCCACCGGGCCGGGGACGTCATCCCCCGCATCGAGGCGCCCGTCGCCCATCTGCGCACCGGTGACGAACAGCCCATCGTCTTCCCCGAGGCGTGCCCGCGCTGCGGATCGGGCATCGACACCAGCGAGCAGCGCTGGCGCTGCGTCAACGGCCGCGACTGCCACCTCGTCGCCTCCCTCTCCTACGCCGCCGGACGCGACCAGCTCGACATCGAGGGCCTCGGCCACACCCGGGTCGTCCAGCTCGTCGAAGCCGGACTGGTCACCGACCTCGCCGGCCTGTTCGCCCTCACCCGCGACCAGCTCCTCGGCCTGGAACGGATGGGGGAGACCAGCACCGACAACCTCCTCGCCGCGCTCGCCACGGCCAGGAACCAGCCGCTGTCCCGCGTGCTGTGCGCCCTCGGGGTCCGCGGCACCGGCCGCTCCATGTCCCGCCGGATCGCACGCCACTTCGCCACCATGGACCTGCTGCGCGCCGCCGACGCCGAGGCGATCCAGCAGGTCGAGGGCATCGGCACCGAGAAGGCCCCGTCCATCGTCGCCGAGCTCGCCGAACTCGCCCCGCTCATCGACCAGCTCGTCGCCGCCGGGGTGAACATGACCGAGCCCGGCGCCACCCCGCCCGCACCGGCGACGCCCGACGGGGCCGACGGCGAGAGCGGGGGCGACGGCACGCGGGCCGTCGCCGCCGCCGGGCCGCTGGCCGGGATGACCGTGGTCGTCACCGGCGCGATGACCGGGGCGCTGGAGAAGCTCAGCCGCAACCAGATGAACGAACTCATCGAGCGCGCCGGGGGCCGCTCCTCGTCCAGCGTCTCCAAGAAGACCAGCCTGGTCGTCGCGGGCGAGGGCGCCGGATCCAAGCGGACCAAGGCCGAGACCCTCGGCCTGCGGCTCGCCGCGCCCGACGAGTTCGCCGCCCTCGTCGCCGACTACGTCGACGCGGGCCCCGGCGGGGAGCCGACGGTGTAGCCGGGCAGGCCGCCACCGGGCCGGCCGTCAGGTCGGCCGCCCCGGTGACGACGATCGGTCGGGCCCGGCCGTGCTCCCCTCGCGCGTGACGGGCCGGGCGCGGTGGGGGCCGCTGCCGGGCAACCGGTCAGGCGAGGGGCTCACGTCCGGACGCTCGGGCGCCTCAGCCCTTGACGGGCTTGCCCCGGCCCCATGCCCAGGCGAGGCGGTCGGCGCCCGACTGGTTGGTGGTGGCCAGCCAGGGGCGGGCGGTGGTGCCGGTGAGGGTCTGCAGCGAGTATGTGTCGTCGGTGCGCAGACCCGGCCAGTACACGGAGCCCATCTTCAGCTCGCGGAAGGTGTCGGTGACGGCCTGGACGTAGTTGACGAAGTTGTCGTCCGGCGTCTTCACGTTGTAGTTCAGCCCGGTGGTCATCGGGGCCCCGAACTCGTCCGCGACGGTGCGGTTCGCGCAGTCGCCGATGCGCACCTTCAGGTCGGCCACCCACTGGTCGTAGGTCGCGTAGTCCTTCCAGAACCCGTAGTGGTGCAGGGAGAGGTACGTGCCCTTCAGCCGCGGGTCGGCGCAGACCGTGGTGACGTGGTCGTTGTAGCCGGCGCCGCTGACGAACACCCGGTTGCGCGGGACCTTCGCGTACGTCGACAGCCACTTGGCCGCGATGTCGGCCCACTCGGTGTCGGTGTAGCCGTGCGGCTCGTTCATCGGCTCGAAGTAGACGCGGCTGTCGTTCTTGTACGCCTTGACGACGGTGTCCCACATCGGCCAGTACGTGGCCGTGTCGTCGATGAAGCCGTCCTTCTGGGCGCCAGTGCCCTCCCAGTAGGACACGATGACCTTGAAGCCCTGGTCCGAGGCCGCGTCGATGACCCCGCGGTAGGACTTCCAGTAGGCGCCGTTGACCGTGTACGGGTTGATGGGCAGCCGCACGGTGTTGGCGCCGAGGTTCGCGCGGAACGCCGCGATGATCCGGGTCGCCTTCGCGTAGGTCTGCCGGTAGGTGTCCGTGGTCGACAGACCGGACAGCTGGAGGAGGTCGTCGGCGAAGTTGTCGCGCGGGTCGGCCCAGTTCACGCCCTTGAACTGGGTCGTGTCGGTGGTCGGCGCGGTGCCGGAGGAGGCGGCGGCCGGGCTGCCGGCCAGGGTCGTGCCGGTGACGGCGGCGACGGCGACCGCGACGAGGGCGGCGCGCAGGCGGGGGGTGCGGGAGGCTCTGGTGGGGGTCTTGCGCATGACGTGCCCTTTCAGGAGAGGCGGCTCGGCGCTGGGACGCGCGGGCTGGGCGGCGGCCGCCACGCGATGTTTGCGTAAACATCAACGCCTTGGGGTGGCTGATGTTTACGTAAACATGGCGGCGCCGGAATCGTGGCACCCGGCGATGTGATCGTCAAGGTTTCCGGCGCGTAACGTCCGGGGGCCGGGTGACGGGTGCGGCGGGCGGGGTGCGGCGGCCCGGCCGTCGGTGCGGTGAGATGCCCGGTGGGCCGGTCCCGTGGACGAGTCCGGCGGTCCCTCCCCGTGAACGAGTCCGGCGGTCCGGTCCCGCTGTTGGGTCCCGTAGTCCCGTAGTCCCGTAGTCCCGTAGTCCCGTAGTCCCGAGTCCCGTAGTCCCGTAGTGCCGAAGTCCCGTAGTGCCGTGGTGCCGAAGTCCCGTAGTGCCGTGGTGCCGTGGTGCCGTAGTTCGTCAGTTCCGTGGTTCGGCCGAGCCGGTTCTCGACAGTGCGAAACGCGTCATGAATGCTCGTGTTTTTTCGGCGTGGCGCCGGTCGTCGACCGTTGATTTCCGGTGGGTTTTCGGGAGAGAAAGCCATTGTGACCTACCTGGCGGAAAAGTAGCGTCCGGACGGTTCCGTTTGTGAAGTCTGTTGAAGTCTGTTGGCTTCGGTGCGGGCTTCGTGGAAGCATTCGAAAAGATCAATTGCTCGTACCGAGAAGGGAAACAGCTGTGCCTTTCAAGCCGTCCCGTCCGGCCGTCGTCGCGGCGTCCACGCTGTCCGTCCTGTTGCTGACAACGGTCGGTGTACATGCGGAAGAGCCTGCTCAGGCAGGTGCGGCGCCCGATCTCTCGGTCTCCAGAGTGATGCGGCACCTGGACGCGCTCCAGCGGATCTCGGACGCGAACAGCGGAAACCGTGCCCATGGCACGGCCGGCTATCAGGCCTCCGTCGATTATGTGAAGAAAAAGCTGGACGCCGCCGGATTCACCACCTCGCTCCAGGAATTCGAGTTCGGTGGAAAGAAGAGCTGGAATCTGATCGCCGACTGGCCCCGGGGCGGTCAGACCGGAAAAGTCCTCATGGTCGGGGCGCACCTCGACTCGGTGGAGACAAGTCCCGGAATCAACGACAACGGCTCCAGCGTCGCCGCGATCCTGGAGACCGCGCTGACGGTTTCCGCGAAGAACGTCACCCCTTCCCAACACCTCCGGTTCGGCTTCTGGGGAACGGAGGAGGAGACCTACATCGGGTCCACGCACTACGTGAACACCCTGCCGGCGGCCGAACTGTCGAAGATCACCGCCTATCTGAACTTCGACATGATCGGCTCACCGAACCCCGGCTACTTCGTCTATGACCAGAGTCCGGAGGTCGCCCGGCACTTCGACCGGTACTTCGCCGCCAAGGGCATCCCCACCGAGCCCGCGACCGCCCTCAACGGCCGCAGCGACCACGAGCCGTTTCTGGCCAAGGGCGTCCCGGTGGGCGGAATCTTCACCGGATCCGCCGAGATCAAGACCCCGGAGCAGGCCGCGAAGTGGGGCGGCACCGCCGGTGAGGCCATGGACAAGTGCTACCACCAGGCCTGCGACACCCCCGCCAACATCGACAGGCGGGCCCTGGACGTCAACAGCGACGCCGTCGCCGCGATGGTGTGGAAGCTGGGCGTGCGCGGCTAGGACCCGTGCGGCCGCGGAGGGGGCGGGACACCCGGCGTCTGCCGGGTGTCCCGCCCCCCTCGGTTCGCCGGGTGCCCCGCACCTCTCGGCGCTCAGGTCCGTCGGCGGTTTCGGGGGCGGGCTGCCAGACGGGCCAGCCGTTCCCGGTCGACCTTGCCCGTGGGGCCGACCGGCAGGGCCGGCAGGACGAGCACATGCTCCGGAAGCATGTAGCTGGGCAGGTTCTGCGCGAGGTGGCGGCGGACGAACCCGCCGCCCGGCGAGGGCTCCGAGCCCCCCACGGCCACCGCCGCCACGATCTGCGGGCCGTCGTCGCCCCGCAGCGTGGTGACCGCGCAGTCCACCGCCCCCGGCACCTGACGCAGGGCGGCCAGCACCTCGCCCAGTTCGATCCGGTAGCCGCGGACCTTGACCTGGTCGTCCCGGCGGCCCCGGAACTCCAGGTTGCCGTCGGCCATCCAGCGCGCCCGGTCGCCCGTGGCGTACATGGACTCGTCCGCCAGACCGCTCACCGTGTCGGCCGTGAACTTCGCGGCCGTCAGCTCCGGATCGCCGACATATCCGTCGGCCACCACCACGCCCGCGATGTGGAGATCGCCCTCGACGCCGATCGGACACGGTTTGCGGTCGCCGTCCAGGACGTAGTAGCGGGCGTTCTGGATCGGCTTGCCGTACGGGACGCTCGTCCAGGCCGGGTCGATCTCGCCGACGTCGAAGTGGTTGGACCAGATCGTCGCCTCGGTCGCGCCGCCCAGCGCCACGACGTGGGCCCGCGGGAAGCGGGCCCGGACCCGGCCGGGCAGGGCCAGCGGTACCCAGTCGCCGCTGAGGAAGACCAGCCGCAGGCTCGGCACCGGCCCGCCGTCCGCCGTCGCACCCGGCGCGCTCGCCGTACCCGTCCCGCCCGTCCCGCCCGTCGCGCTCGCCCCGTCCGTCCCGTCCGGCTCGTCGGCGAAGGACATCACCATGCCGAGCGCGGCGGGCGCCGAGTCCCAGAAGGTGATCGGCTCGCGCAGCATGATGTCCAGCAGCCGTTCGCCGTCGGACAGTTCGGCGGCGGGGACCACGCGCAGACTGGCGCCCGCCGCGAGCACGCCGAGCAGGTCGTAGACCGACAGGTCGAAGGTGAGCGCGGTGACCCACAGCAGACAGTCGTCCGGACCCACCGCATAGGTCTCGTTCACCCACTGGATGACGTTGACGGCACTGCGGTGGCGCACCGACACGCCCTTCGGCACGCCGGTGGAGCCCGAGGTGAAGATGACGTACGCGGTGTCGTCGGCGCCGGGGCCGGCCGGCAGCGGCAGGGCGCGGGCCTCCTCGACGTCGCTCCAGGCGCTGATCACCGGCGTGTACGGGGCGGCCGTGTCGTGCGGCGCCAGGCGCAGGACGACGTCGTACCGGTCCCGCAGGACCGGCGGCCAGCCGTCCCCACCGCGTCGGTGGATCTCCGCCCTTACCGGCAGGCCGAGTTGGGCGGAGAGGTGCCCGAACCACTCGGCGGGCACCCGCAGATGACCGGAGTCGGGTCCCTCGCCCGGCTCCGCGAGGTCGGCGAGGTCCGCGAGCACCACCGCCCCGCCCGGCGCCAGGGCGCCCACGGCGTCCCGCAGCACGGACCGCAGATACTCGAACCCGGGGAAGAACTGGGCGACGCTCGCGAGCAGGACGACGTCCGCGCTCGCCGGGGCCACCACCCGGCCGAGGTCGGCGGCCGCGGCCCGCACGAACCGTGCCCCCTCGCCGGCCTCCCGTCCCGCCCGCTCCAGCGCGACGGCCGACACGTCGACGCCCGTGTAACCGGCCACCCGGTCCCGCAGCGCACCCGCGATCAGACCGGCGCCGCAGCCCACCTCGACGACCCGGGGCCGCTCCACCGTCGGAGCCGCCGACAGCACCAGGTCGCGCACGTGCGAGACATAGGTGTCGATCTGCGCGGCGGAGATCCCGTCGCCGGGGTTCTGGTTGAAGCCCGAGGCCCGGGCCAGGTCCTCGTCCTCGGCGACGGTGTCCCACAGCAGCCCGACCGTCTCCGTGTCCAGCGGGTCCGGGGCCGCGGCCCGCAGATCCGTGCAGACCAGCCGCACGCCGGAGCCCGCGAGCTGCCCGGCCTCCTCCGCGCGGCGCGCCAGGGCGTGGCCGGTGACGAGCCAGTCGATGCCCGACTGACGCAGCGGCGCCGCGATCCGGGTGGCCGGCCAGCGCGCGTCCAGCGGCACGTAGGCGGCGCCGGTGCGCAGCACACCGACCACCGCCAGCACGCTGTCCCACGAGTTCTCGTGCAGGATGCCGACGAACGCGCCCCGGCCCACCCCGTGACCGGCGAGGAAGCGGGCGAGCAGGCCCGAGTCGGCCCACAGCCGCGCGTACGTCCTGACCTCCCCCTCGCCGAGGCGGACGGCGGGAGCGTCGGGGGACTCCCGGACGCGCCGCTCGATCAGGTCGATCATGCTGACCTGGTCCTCGAACGGCCGCGCCGTGTCGTTCCACTCGGCCGGCGGCGGTTCCCAGGACTCCGTGGACTGCCCCGCCGACTGCTCCGCCGACTGTTCCGCCGGTCGCTCCGCCGGCTGATCTGCCCTCTGCTCTGCCATCTGCTCTGCCCTCCTTCGGCGGTTCACGGATGCGTGGGCGGGGTCAGATCACTCGGCCGTACTTGGGGTTGTCGCGGTGGATGACCCGCTCACGGATGCGCAGTTCACCCTCCTCGCGCACCATCAGGTCCTCGACGCTGGAGGAGGAGAAGAAGTGCACCTCGTCCTGCGTGTTCGTCTGGGTCACCAGCGAGTAGTAGGTGACGCGCAGGCCGTCGCCCTCGGTCTGCTCGATCAGGAAGTGGTCGAACCAGTGCCGCGTGACGAGCCCCTCGTACATCGGGAGCATGCTCTTCATCTTGGTGCGCATCGCCTCGCGGCCCTCCACCTTCTCGCCGCGGTGCGGGTGGGCGACCGAGCCGTCCTCGGTGAAGGTGGCGGTGAAACGCTCGATGTCCAGGTCGTCCAGGACGCGCATCTGGCGGGCGTAGAAGTTCTTGACCTCGATGTAGAGGTCGGCGGTGACGGACATGCGTGCTCCTCGGTAAGAAACGGAAACTGATGAGTGGTCAGTGGCCCGGCGTCAGTGGGCCGGGGCTTCCTCGAGGACGAGGAAGGCGTTGGTGCCGCCCACGCCGGCCGACATCAGGCCGGCCGTGCGTGGGCGGCCGTTCGTGGGCCAGGGGCGGCCTTCGGGGAGGATGCCGAAGCGTTCGCCGCGCCCGGTGAACTCCTCGATCGGGACCTCGGTGTTCGGGGTCGCGGGCAGGAAGCCGCGGTCGATCGCGAGGCATGTCTTGATCAGGGCCGCCATGCCGGCTGCGGTGTCGCAGTGACCGACGGAGGCCTTCACCGAGCCGACCGCCACCGGCGGCCCTTCGGTGCCGAGGGCCTCGATCAGGGCGGTCGCCTCGATCTGGTCGTTGAGGGGGATGCCGACGCCGTGCGTCTCGACGTAGTCGACGTCGGCCCCGGTCAGCCCCGCCGCCTCCAGCGCCCGGCGCACCGCGCGGACCTTGCCGTCGACACCGGGGATGACGAAACCGGGCTTGGCCCGCCCGTCGTTGGTGACGGCGCCGCCCCGGATGACGGCGTAGACCGGATCGCCGTCGCGCAGGGCGTCGTCCAGTCTGCGCAGCAGGACGGCCCCGGAGCCGTCGCCGGGCACCACGCCGTTGTGACGGCGGTCGAAGGGGCGCACGATGCCCTCGGTGGAGTAGATGCTGCGCGGGGTCCGCAGATAGGAGCCGTCGGCGTCCTCCTGGATCGCCACCGCCCCGGCCAGCGCGTAGTCGCAGGCGTGCGACCGCAGGCTCTGGCAGGCGAGCTGGACGGCCACCGTGGAGGTGGCGCACGCCGAGTCCAGCATCAACGACTCGCCCCACAGGTCCTGCAGATAGGAGAAGTAGGGCCCGGCGAACGTCGGGTCGACCTGCACCACGTCGTCGAAGGCGGCCCGCGGCACATGCTTGGTGCGGGCGCAGCCGGCGTAGACGGCGGTCCGGTCGGCGATCGCCGACAGCCTGACCCCGGCGTCCTCCGCCGCCTGCCACAGCGACTCCTGGAGGATGCCGTGCTGAGGGTCCAGCCCCTCGACGCCGACGAGCGCGTGGTCGTAGGTGTCCCGGTGCGGGGCGGTCCCCCACGAGTGGACGCGCAGCCGGTCCTCGCCCAGGTCCTCCACGACCGGGACCGGCTCCCGCCGGAAGCAGTCCCGGCCCGCGACGAGGTTGTCCCAGAACGCCCCTACGTCGGGCGCCCGGGCGAAGCGGCCGCCGACGCCGATGACGGCCACCGGGGCCGAGTGCTTGGCCAGTTCCGACATGCCTGTCCTCCCGTCAGCCGAAAGTGAGCGCGATCTTGACGACGTCGTCCTGCCGGTTGTGCGCGAGGTCGAAGGCGTCGGCGATGTTCTTGATGTCGAAGGTGTGGGTGATGTGGTCGTCGACCCGGATCGAGCCGTCCCCGATCAGCTCCAGTGCGGTCCGGAAGGAGGGCAGCCCGGGTTCCAGCTGGGCCCCGCCGACCGCGGTGATCAACTGCGCCTGGCGGACGAAGAGATGGGCGTACGGGATGCGCATGTCGTAGTCCTCGGGCATGCCGAAGAAGCCCAGCCGGCCGTGCTGGCCGACCATCCGCATCGCGTGCTCGCGCGCTCCGTCGGTACCGGCCGCCTCCACGACCAGGTCGGCGCCCTTGCCGCCGGTCGCCTCCATGACGACCTCCTCGGCGCTCTGCCCGGGCACGTGCACGGTCGCGTCCGCGCCGAGGGAACGGGCCATCGCCAGCCGCCCCGGCTCCAGGTCGACCGCGACGACCTTCTCGAACCCGCGGTGCTTGAGCAGCTGCTGGAACAGCAGTCCCGCCGAGCCGACGCCGACGACGGCGGCCGTCGACCCCTGCGGCACGGGCTCCGGCCAGAACCGCTTCAGCGCGAAGACGACGGTCCCGAGCTGCTGCGCCATCAGCTGGACGGTCGGCGCCCCGGTGCCCTTCACCGGCAGCAGGAACCGGTCGGCGATCGTCTGGTAGCGCGCGAACGACGCCATGTAGGCGTGGTTGGGCACGGTGAGCACCAGGTCGCCCGGCGAGAAGCGGGCCGACCGGCTCTCGACGACCTCCCCGACGCCCTCGTGCCCCGGGTAGCCCGCCGGGCAGGGGTAGGGGTGGTCGCGCATGTCCCGGAAGAAAGGGGACTCGGCGCGCACCCGGTGCACATCGCTGCCGCAGATGGCGGCGACGGTGTTGCGGACGAGGACCTCGCCCTCGGCCGGCTCCCGGAAGGCGACCTCCGCCACCTCCAGGCGCCCGGGTTCGACGAGAACGGCGGCTTCGCCACGTACGTGCGGCATGCGGACCTTCCTTCAGGAATGTACGGAGAGCGGGGACGTGGAAGACGCCCAGGACAGGGGGTGGCCGGGCAGACGCAGACGACGGGCCGGGCCGGCCGGCGTCAGCCGCGCCTCGGCGCCCTGGCACCACAGGGCCGCGACGGCCGTCAGCAGGGCCCGCTCGTCGGGATCCTCGGCCGCGAGGTCGAGGACGGCCACCTCGCCGAGCCGGTCACAGGCCGTCCGGAGCAGCTTGGCCGGCTCGGCTTCGGCCGACAGGTGCTGTTCCTGCGGGTCGGGCCCGTCGGGGAACAGCGGACCCAGCGCGGTGGACCACAACAGGGCGGGACGGCGGGGTACGGGGATGCGCGCGCCGGCCCCGTCGGCGACCGGCCGTACGCCTTCCTCGCCCTCCTCGGCCGTGAGCGCGCCGCTCACCACCGCGGCCGCGAACCGTCCCGTTCCCACGCCGTACACCGCCGCCGGGGTCACGCCCCGTTCGGCGAACCGGCCGGCCAGGCGCAGCTGGCGGGTGAGCGGTTCGGCGGCCCGGCCGGTGCCGTCCGGCGGGCCGTCCGCGAAGGCGAACACCACGGCCGGGGGCGAACCGGGGGCGGCGGGCGTCGCGGTGTGCGGGGCGCGCAGGGCGCGCACCGCCTCGGCCAGGTCGGACGCCACGACGGCACACCGGTGACCGAAGTGCCGACGGCCCACGTCCAGCGTGTGGGCCACGTCCGCCAGTGCCAGGTCCGGGTGCGCCTCCAGATGGGCGGCCAGCCGCTCACGGGCGACGAGCAGGGCCTCGGCGGTGGCGGCGGAGAGGGCGACGATCCGCGGACCGGGAGCCGGCACCGGCGCCGTGCCGGCCGCCTCCGACGGCGCGCCGTCCAGGGGTCGTCGGGACACGACGGCGGCCGGGGCCGCCGTCGTGTCCACGGGCCGGTGGGCCGTGGTGATCAGGCGGGCCTGCTCGCGGACCGTGACATGGCGCAGCAGGTCGATGACCGGGAGGTCGGCGCCGGTCGCCAGCCGCAGCTGCTCCCGCAGTTTCACCAGCAGCAGCGAATGGCCGCCGGCGTCGAAGAAGTTGCGGTCGGGCCCAAAGCCGTCGTGCTCCAGCACCGCCCGCCAGGCGGCCCGCACGCCCTCCGTCACGGAGGCGGCGGAGGCGATGGGAGGGCCAGAAGCCGCGGAAGCCACCGAAGGCGGTTCCGGTGCGAGGGCCGCCGTGGGGGCCGGAGCGGGGCCGGGCCGGGCGGACCCGGTCGCCTGCTCCGGGTCCGGCAGCCGGCGCCGGTCGATCTTGCCGGTCGGGGTGAGCGGCAGCTCCCCGACGAGCAGCAGGTGGCTGGGTACGGCGAAGGCGGGCAGCCGCAGCCTGGCGTGCCGGCCGAGCTCGTCGGCGTCCGTGCCGGGCGCGGCCACCGCGTAGGCGACGATCTCCTTCTCGCCGCGCCGGTTGACGCGCGTCGTGACGAAGACCGACTCGACGGCCGGGTGCGCGTCCAACACCGCCTCCACCTCGCCGAGTTCGACGCGCTGGCTGCGGATCTTGACCTGGTTGTCGTTGCGGCCGATGAACTCCAGCAGGCCGTCGGGGCGCCAGCGCACCCGGTCCCCGGTCCGGTAGAGGCGGGTCGGGCCGTCGGTGACGAACCGGTCCGCCGTCATCCCGGGCGCGTTCAGATAGCCGTCGGCCAACCCCGTGCCCCCGAGCAGCAGTTCGCCCGGAACCCCGCGCGGCACCGGACGGGTGCCGCCTTCCTGCACGACCCGTACCTCGGTGCCGGGCACCGGTCGGCCGATGGGGACCGTCCTGGCGTTCGGCGCGAGGTCGGTGATCGGGAACCAGGTCGAGGTGAAGGAGTTCTCGGTGGGGCCGTAGCTGTGCAGCAGGACGCCCGGCCGCGACCAGCGCAGCGCACGGCGCATGTGCCGTACGGAGATCAGCTCGCCGCCGAAGTACACCCGCCGCAGCGACTGGAGCAGGTCCGGGGCGTCCTCGATGATTCTGTTGAGCAGCGGTGTCGTCACGAGCAGCGTGGTCACCCCGCGCTCGCGGACCACCGTGCGCATCTCGCGGGGGCTGAGCACCAGGTGCTTGTCGAGGACGACCAGTTGGGCGCCGTGCGTGAGGGCGCCCCAGATCTCGTAGCTGGCGCCGTCGAAGTTGAGCGGGCACAGCTGCGCGACGACGTCCGTCTCGTCCAGCGGGAGGAAGTCGGGCCGTACGAAGAGCCGGGCCAGCCCGCGGTGCGGCAGCACGACCCCCTTGGGCCGGCCGGTGGTGCCGGAGGTGTAGAGCACGCAGAGGGTCGCGGCGTCGTCGTACGCGAGCTCGGGGGCGGACCGGCCGCGGGCCCGCGCGAGCACCTCGTCGACCGGTACGGCGGTGCCCTCGGGCACGTCGAGGGTCTGTCCGCAGTCCGGGTCGACGACGAGGACCGCGGGACGGGCGTCGTCCACGATCAGCTGGAGCTGGGCCTGCGGATAGGCGGGGTCGAGGGGGAGGTAGGCGGCACCGGCCAGGGCGGACGCCAGCCAGAACACCGGGGTCTCGACGCCGGGGGCGAGCAGCAGCGCCACGGTGTCGCCGGGCCCGACACCCCGCTCGCGCAGCCAGCCGGCCACCTCGCCCGCGCGGCCGGCGAGTTCGCCGTAGGCGAGGGTGCGCTCGCCGTGGCGTACGGCGACGGCGTCCGGGCGGTCGGCGGCGTGCCGCAGCACCAGCTCGGGGATGCCCGGCGCCGGGGACGCGACGGGCGCGCCGTGCGCGGCGACCTCGGACAGACCCGGATCGCAGGCGGCGAGCAGATCGCCGCAGGCGCTGTCCGGGGCGGCCACGGCGCGGGCCAGCAGCTCGCGCAGTTCCGCCGCGAACAGCTCGGCGGTGGCGGGGAGGTAGCGGGCGGTGTCGTAGTAGACGCACAGCCGGGTACCGGCCGAGCCCTCCAGCACGTTGACCGAGAACTCGTACTTCGTCGTCTCGTCCGGGTGGTCGAAGCGGCGGACGGTCACCTCTCCGGCCTGCCACTCGTCCTCGTAGGCGGGGGTGTACATGAACACCGTCCGCTCGACGCCCGGCCCGTCGGCCTGCGCGCTGCGGATCGCCCGCAGCCGCCGCACCGGGAGGTGGGCGTGTTCCATCGCGTCGAGCATCTGCTCGCGCAGCCGGGCCGCCACCTCCAGGAAGCGGTCGTCGAGGGACATCCGGTCACGCATCGGCAGCGCCCGGCTGAACAGGTCGACCCGCTCGGCGTCGGCGTATCGGCGGCCGGCGAAGACCATGCCGAAGGTGCCCTCGGACTCCCCGGCCCACGCGTGCAGCAGTACCGACCAGGCGGCGAGCAGCACGACGGCGGGGGAGCCGCGTTCGGCGGCGGCGAGCGCCTGGACGCCCGCGTGCACCTCGGCGGGCAGGAGCACCTCCACCCGGCCGGAGGGACCGGGGAAACCGTCCTCCGGCACCAGGTCGTGCGGGGGCGCGAGGGAGGCGGGGGCGTCGCGCAGGACGGAGGTCCAGTACTTTTCGGCGTCGGCGTCGGCGTCGGCATCGGCATCGGCGTCGGCATCGATATCGGCGTCGCGATCGCCCTGGACGCCGGCCTCGGCTGCAGCACCGGCACCAGCACCGGCGGCAGCAGCGGCACCCGTACCGGTCTCGGCATCGATGTCGGCATCGATGTCGGACGACGGGCGCGGAGCCGGGACCGGGCCACCCGTCGTCCGGGCCCGGTACGCCGTCACCAGGTCCTCGGCGAGGATCCGGCTGGACCAGCCGTCGGAGACGATGTGGTGCATCGTGACGGCGAGCAGCGCGCCGCCCTCCCCGGCCAGCAGCGTCGCCCGCAGCAGCGGCGCGGTGGCCAGGTCGAAGGGCGCGCGGCCGGCGACGACCGCGCGGGCGAGAGCCTGCGCACGGTCGTAGCGGCCGGGGAGCCGGTCGGTGACGAACGCCATCGGCGGGTCGGTCTCGGCGGTGCGCCACAGCTCGCCGCCCTCGGTGGCGAAGGCGCAGCGCAGGGCCGGGTGGGCGGTCAGCACATCGCCGAGTGCGGCACGCAGCGCCGGTATGTCGACGGTCGGCGTGAACTCCAGGTCGACGGTGACGTTGTAGCGGTCGGACTCCGGTTCGCGCTGGCAGGCGAGCCAGACGTCCATCTGCTCGGAGGAGGCGGGTTCCCTCACTGCGGGACCGCCAGGTGCTCGCCGGCGGTGCCCGTACGCAGGGTGCGCACCAGGTTGGCCACCGTGCGCACCGAGTGGAAGTGGAGCGGGGTGAACTCGGCGTCCGTGATGGCCACGCCGAAGCGCTGCTCGCACTGGGCGCGCAGCTCCACGAAGCCGAGGGAGTCCAGGCCCAGCACGTCCTGGAGGCCGTCGTCGTCCCCGATGCGTTCGGTGGGCACGTCCAGGAAGAGGTCCTCGACGAGGATCTCCTTGAGGGTCGCTTCCAGGGTTTCGTCCAGTGTCTCGCCCGAACCGACTGTCATGACGTTTCTCCCTTGCGATAGGTGGATCGGTGCGGTGCGGGAACGTCCGCCGGCCGCTCCCGCTCCGCGGCCCTGCGGGCCAGTTCGGTCAGCGCGGGTACGGCCACGTGGTGGTCCCGGGCGCGGCGCAGCACCGGCTCGGTGAGCGCGGCGAGTTCGGTCGGCCGGACCCCGGCGGCGACGTCCCGGTGCAGGGAGGTGTCGGTCCGGCCGGGCAGGGTGTCCAGGGTGTGCAGCAGGTTCCGGTCGTCGACGACGACGGTGTCCGCGGCGGCGACGGCACAGGCTTCCCGGGCGGCGTCGCGCAGCAGGGCGGACAGCTCGGGCCGTCGGCGGACGATGCCGAGGGGGCCGTCGGCCGCGGTGGTGGCCAGCGCCAACGGCAGCAGGAGGACCAGCTTGCGCCACAGGACGCTCGCCGGATCCCGCTCCGGGGTGCAGCCGAGACCCGCGTCGGCGAGGACCTCGGCGAGCCCGCCGAGCCGTCGGCCACCGGTGCCGGCGCCCCTTTCGGGACCGTCCCCGGCGTGGCCGCGGTCTGCGGGACCGTCCCCGGCGTGGTCGCCGTCGGTGGTCGCGAGGCTGATCTCCGCGTACAGGGAGTTCCAGGTGACCCGGCCGGGCGCGGTGCGTTCCGCCTCGATGAGGATCGCGCCGACGAGCTGGCGGGGCCCGAACCTGGTCCGCAGCGATCGCGGATGGTCGAGTCCGTTGAGCAGGGGGACGACCGAGTCCGGGGTCAGCCGTGGGGCGACCCGGGCCAGGGCGGGGTCCAGCGCGGGCGCCTTCACCGTCACCCACAGGACGTCGACCGGCTCGTCGAGCCGCTCCACCGCGCGCGCCTCGACGGCGAGGTCGCCGTGCAGTTTGCTGTGGACGTCGATCACGCCGCGGTAGCGGGCTCGTGAGGACTCCCGCATCACCAGCACGACCTCGTGGCCGGCACGGGCCAGCGCCGCTCCGAGGGCGAGCCCGACTCCCCCGGCGCCCAGAATCGCATGCCTCAACACGCTTCCTTGATGCATCTCGTGACGAATGCCGCTGCCCGTCCAGCGGTGCGCGCACAGGTGTGCGCACAGATGTGCGCCGTGCGGCGGGCAGCGGTAGACAACACCGTGTGAATGATGGAAAAAGGCCGGCTACGGCCTTTGAGAGATCAGGCGGCCACGGGTCGGGTGGTCACCGATCCAAGGATCATCGGAGTTCGAAAAGGACTCTGACGGAATATGGAACCGGTTGGTCGACCGGTTCTGTCTCCCCCGTTGCGGCGTACATCATTCCCCCTGTCACGCCGGTTGATGTCGGCCTCGAACGCAAACCTTGAAATACTGCGTTCACAATCGACTCATCGACCGTAGAGGTGCCGAGTTTCGGCCGTCAACCCGCTTTTCGGCCAACCGGATGGCCGATGCAAGTGAATCACGGTGCGGGTTTACACCCAGCGTTGAAGTGTTGGCCAAAGGTCATCCCGGCGCTGGCTGGCCGACATTCGACCCTTGACTGGCTCGATGGCCGCTGCCTACTCTCCGATATCGGCAGTCTGCCGCCAGGTGAGCAATCACCTCAGGGACCGAACCGGTATGACCCACCGGTGGAGCGTCCGTTTCTACGGGGGAAAACAATTGAAGCTTCACCTAGCCACGCCCATGGGCGTGGCCGTTCCACGGCTGCTCCGCATCCGGGGCGATCGACCGTGATCCGTCATGACACGGGGGAATTCTCTTGAGCGACGACGGCGTGAAAACACGTCCGGATCCGTATGTCGGGCCATCTTCGGGGATGCCTTCCGCGCTGTATTCCGGACTGCCTTCCGAAATGCCTTCCGAGCCGCCCGTGACACCGTCTGCGCAGGCCATGGAAGACCAGGTCAGAGCCGCGTGGGCCGAGGTCCTCGGGCATGACGACTTCGATGACGACACCCCCTTCATCGAGGCGGGCGGTCATTCCCTGAAAGCCACGCAGGTGCTCATGCGGTTGCGCCGGAAGCTCGGTGTCCGGCTGCCCAACCGGCTGTTCTTCGACCACCCCACCGTGCGCGAACTGGCGGTGGCGGTGGAACGCATCGCCGCCACCTCGCCCCGCGTGTAACCGGTCGCCGCCGAATCGACTCGGCATCGGCTCAACGTCAGCTCCATGCAGGCTCGGCGTCGGCTCGACCGGAGCTCGGCATTCGACCGAAACAAGGAAGGCACTTCTCGTGACTGCTCCCCTTTCCCGTGACGGCCTCCAAGAGTTGGGTGAAAGCGTTTTCCGTCCCGCCGAATGGCAGGGCGCCGCGAACACCCCGCTCGATGCCGACACCGCCTTCAACGGATTCATCTCCACACATGTCGTTTTCGCCCTGGAGCAACTGGGGCTTTTCGCCTGGTTCGACGCGACCGACCGGCTCGACGTACGCGAGTACTGTTGGCGCCGACAACTGGACGAAAGGGTTTTCCGTCAGTTGGTGTCGGCGGCGGAGGCCTTCGGTTATCTCGACGTCCTCGACGACCGGGTGACACCCACGCCGGCCTGGGGCGACCTCCGCCGGAAAATAGGGTTCTTCACCTGGGGCGTGGGCGGCTACCACGACGTTTTCGCCAACGCCGCGTCCATCGCGCGAGGGGAACGCGCTTTCGGCAAGGACGTGCTGCGCGACGAGGGCATGGTGGCGCTCGGCTCGGCCCAGGCCGACATGGCCCTGATGCGGAACCTGCTCGACGAGCAGATCGCCGCACTCGACTTCTCCGTCATCGCCGACCTCGGCAGCGGGATCAGCGAACGCGTGTGCCGCCTCGTCAAGTCCCGCCCCGGCGCCCGCGGTCTGGGCCTGGACATCAGCGCCTCGGCCACCGCGCTGGCGGCCGGCACCGTCGAACGGCACGAGCTGTCCGACCGCGTCCAGCCGATCTGCGCCGATGTCCTCGACATCCTCTTCCGGGGCCGCCGCATCGAGGGCGCCGACCAGGTGGACGTCGCGATGAGCTTCATGTTCCTGCACGACCTGCTCGTCGACCCCACCACCCGGACGGACGTCATCCCGGCGCTGCGCAAGGCGTTCCCCCGCGCGCACACCTTCCTGCTCGCCGACACCACCGTCCGCCCGCGCGGGGAGAAGGACACGCTGCCCGTCTTCTCCAGCGGCTTCGAGCTCGCCCACGCGCTGATGGGCGTCCCGGTCTACACGCGCGAGGAGTACGAGGACCTCTTCCACGAGGGCGGGCTGCACCTGCGCCGCACGGTTCCCTTCGGCGCCCCCCACACCTACCTGTTCGTCCTGGAGGCCCAGTGATGAGCGAGCGATGTCCCGCCGGCCCCGAGATCGTGGAGGATCTGCCCATCCCCCTCGCCGTGGCCGGACATCACCAGCCCGCGCCCTTCTATCTCACCGCCGACATGTTCGGCGGCCTGCCCGTGCAGCTCGCCGGCGGTGAACTCAGCACCCTGGTCGGCAAACCGGTCGCCGCGCCGCACACCCACCCGGTCGACGAGCTCTACCTGCTGGTCTCCCCGAACAAGGGCGGCGCCCGCATCGAGGTCCAACTCGACGGCGAACGCCATGAACTGCTCTCCCCGGCCGTCATGCGGATCCCGGCCGGCAGCGAACACTGCTTCCTGACCCTCGAGGCGGAGGTCGGCAGCTACTGCTTCGGCGTCCTCCTGGGGGACAGCCTGTGACCCCGCCCGCGGGACAGGCCGCCCCGGCCGCCGGCAAGGCGTTCAACACGAGTGTCCCCGGCGCCGACGACCTGATCCGGCTGCACCTGAGCGAGAGTCCCCACGGCGCCAGCAAGGCGGCCGTGCGGGCGGCCGAGCGTGAACTGGGGCGGGTCAACGTCTACCCGGACCCCGAGCGGCAGGAACTGGTGCGGGCGCTCGCCGCGCACTGGGGTGTCGGCCCGGACCACATCGCCGTCGCCAACGGGAGTGACGAGCTGGTCCTTGCCACCGCCCTCACCCTCGGCGACCGGAGCCTTCCCGGGCTCGTCACCGACGGGACGTTCCCCGGCTACCGGGCCTGTCTGGAGCTCACCGGGCGCGGCTGCAGTGCCGTACCGCTGAGCGGCACCGCCGTCGACGCCACCGCCTTCGCCGCGCGACTGCCCGGACACGGGATCGGCTATCTGTGCAACCCGCACAACCCCAGCGGCGCGGCCCTCACCCGGCGGGAACTGGCCGCGCTGGTCGACGCCTCCGGCCGCAGCGGGGTCCCGCTGGTCTTCGACGAGGCGTACATGGAGTTCGCCGACCCGGACACCCCGCAGACCCGCGAGCTGCTGGAGGAGGGCGCGCCCGTCGTCGCGCTGCGCACCTTCTCCAAGGCCTACGGCCTGGCCGCGCTGCGCGTCGGCTACGCCGTCGGCCGGCCCGAGCTGATCGCCGGGCTGCGGGGGACCCTGCGCGCCCTGCCCTTCAGCGTGAACCGGCTCGCCCAGGCGGCCGCGACCGCCGCCCTCGGCGACCGCGACTTCGTCGACGGGGTACGCCGGTCCACCGCCGAGCGGCGGAGCTGGTTCATCGGCGAGCTGGACCGGCGCGGGCGCGCCCATCTGCCCTCCGTGACCAACTTCGTCGCCGTCGCGGCCCGGGACTGTGCCCGCGCGCAGGATCGTCTCGCCGCCGATTTCGGCATTCTCGTTCGCAATGCGGGACTGTTCGGATTTCCCGGCTACCTGCGCACGTCGCTCGGCGAACAAAAGGACCTCGTACGGTTCCTCGACGCCCTGGACGAGATCGAAAGCACTCCCTGAATTTCCACCGGAACGCCCGGCGAAACGACCGACCGAACGAGAACGACTGGAGGCTTTTGGTGTTCCGCCAAGACCCGTTGAACACGATCCTCGCCCTGGGCTCCGGGTTCACCCCCACCGCCGTGCGGGTGACCGCGACCCTCCGCCTGCCCGACCTGGTCGAGCAGGGGCACCGGACCGCGGCCGCCCTGGCCGCCGAGACCGGCACCGACGAGCAGTCCCTGGGCCGCGTCCTGCACTACGTCAGCCTCCTCGGCCTCTTCGAGGAGACGACCGACAGCGCGTCGCGGCAGCGGACGTACGAGGTCACCGACGTGGGCCGGGTGCTGCTCGGCGACCACCCGAGCAATCTGCGCCGCTGGCTGGACTACGAGGACCCCAGCCGGCCCATGGAGGCCCGCTTCGAACCGGCCGTCGGCCGGCTCATGGACGCCGTACGCACCGGTCTGCCGGTGTACGAGCAGGCGCACGGGCGGCCCTTCTGGAAGGACCTGGAGGCGCACCCCGACATCGAGAAGTCCTTCAACGCGGGCATCGCCCGGATCGCGGACCGGCTCGTGCCGGAACTGGCCCGGATCTACGACTGGGCGTCGGTGGGGCACGTCGTGGACGTCGGCGGCGGCAACGGCTCCCTGCTGCTGAAGCTGCTCACCGAGCATCCGGCGCTGCGCGGCACGCTGCTGGAGCTGCCGAGCGTCATCGACGAGGCCGGCGGGGTCACCGCCCCGGTGTCCGACCGCTGCGAGCTGGTCGCGGGCAGCTTCTTCGAGCCGGTTCCGGCCGGCGGCGACGTCTACCTGATCGCCAACACCCTGCACAACTGGAGCGACCGGGACGCCGCCCGCATCCTCGGCCGCTGCTCGGCGGCGCTCGCCCCCGGCGGGCGGGTCGTGGTCGTCGAGCGGCTGCTGGACAGCGGCAAGGACCCCGTGATGGCGAGCTACGCCGACCTGCTGATGCTGGTCCTGCTCGGCGGCCGGGAACGCAGCATGGACGACCTGCGCGACCTCGGCGCCGGCGTCGGACTCACCCTCACCGACTCCACGAAGTTCGAGCTGCCCGGCCACTGGCTGGTCGAGTACACCAAAGAGGAGACCCGGTGAAGCGCTCGCTGAACCCGGACGAGCCCAACGCCCTGCTCTCCTACGACTTCGACCGGGGCAGCAACTACGAGAACGTCCTGCATCTCACCGACGCCCTCGGCGCCCTCGTCCCGGAGAGCGAGACGGAACACCCCGACCAGCGGTTCTTCCAGGTCACCCACCTCATCACCGAGTACGCCTGGGTACAGGTGCACTACGAGCTGCGCCGGGCCATCGGCCACCTGGACGACGACCGGTACCACCAGGCGGTCCGCATGTTCGACCGGGCCACCGGACTCAGCGAGGTCACCGTCCAGGCGGTGCGGCTGCTCACCGACCACCTGCCGCAGCACAGCCTGCTGATGATGCGCAACGCGCTCCCCGAGGACGCCACCGGCCTGGACTCGCCCGGCTACCGCAACCTGCGGCGGGTGGCCCGTCCGGTCTGGAAGGCCTACGAGCAGGCGGTGGAGCGCGCCGGGCTGTCCCTGCAGGACGTGATCGCCCAGCAGGACGACGGCTACGACGGCCCCCGCTCGTCCGGGTCGCAGTCGCTTGCCCTGGTGCGGGAGGCGATGCTGCGGCTCGACGGCAGTGTCCTCGGCTGGAAGCAGCACCACCTGATCATGGTCTGGTCGCAGCTGGGCGGCCAGCCCGGGCTGCGCAAGGGGAACGAGGAGGGCGACGACGAGCTCGAGCTGCCGCAGAGTCTGGGCGGCCGGTCGCTGGCGACGCTGGAGGCCCGCTCGCAGCTGGCGCTCTTTCCGGAACTGTGGCGGGCGGCGGGGGACGCGTACTGGCTGCTCGGCACCCGGCACGACACCGACGCCCCGGTGCGCGGCGGCGGGAACGGCTGTCCGGTGCAGCACTGACCAGCCCTGACCAGCTCCAACCAGAACTGATCAGCCCTCACCGGCAGTGACCGGTGGTGACCAGCACTGACGCCGCTTCTCCGGCGTCCCCCTCCGGACACCGCCTCTCGCGAGCGGGCCGCCGACCGGTCTCGGTCAGCGGTCCGCTCGCTGCTGCGCCGCCAGGCCGAGCAGCCGGGCCCCGACCTCCTCGAAGCGTTCATGGAGAAAGAAGTGGCCGCCGGCGAAGGCCTCGCCGACGTGCGTGCGCCGGGTGTAGTGCCGCCAGCCGGCCATCACCTCGGGCGGGGTGTCCGCGTCGCCGTCGCCGTACCAGGCGACGAGGTCGCTCGGCAGGGGCCGCGGCTCGGCGTCGGGGCGGTGCCCGGCGAGCAGCGCGAGGTCGCCGCGGATGACCGGCACGAACTGGTGCCGCATCGGTGACCGGCGCACCTCCATCGCGATCCGGCCGTTCTCCGCGAGCGCGTCGAGCAGGGCGTCGTCGTCCAGGGCGAGCAGGGGGCCGTAGGAGGAGGTGCCGAGGAGGTGCGGCGGCCGGGCGGCGGCGACCACGACGAACTCGGGCGCGGGCCGGTCCAGGGCGTGCAGGGCGAGAGCCGTCTCGTAGGCGAGCAGGCCGCCCATGCTGTGCCCGAGCAGCGCGTACCGGCCGGGCGGGTCCAGCCGGAGGGCGAGGTCGGCGGCGGCCGCCCGCAGGGTCGCCGCCCGCGGCTCACGGGAGCGCAGGCCCTTGCCCGCGATCTCCAGCGGCCGGGCGCGCAACCCGGCCGGCAGCTCGCGCCGCCAGCGCACGAAGCTGCGCGCGGAGCCGCCGGCGTGCGGCACGCAGTACAGGGTGAGCGGTTCCGGGCCCGTCACTTGTGGTGCTCGCCCGCGCGCAGCGACCGGATCCGGACCGTCAGCGGAAGTTCGTTGCGGGTCAGCAGGGACCGCAGGTGCCGCCGCATCTCCGCCTCGGAGGGCGGTACGGCGTCGTCGACGAAGACATCGAGTTCGAGGACGGCGGAGTCGTCGTCCACGACGGCGATCCTGGTCGCGGCACGGACCACCCCGGGCAGCGACTCGGCGGCCCGGCGCACGGTCGCCGTCGACACCTTCTCGCCGCGCACCATCGCGAAGTCCGACGAGCGGCCGTGCACGTACACGTACCCGTCGTCGTCGACGTGTCCGATGTCGCCGGTGGCCAGCAGACCGGGCTCGATCAGATCGCCGCGCTTGGACGGCGCGGGCTCGCCGACCCGCCTGCGGTAGACGGTGTCGGAGCGCACGAGCAGCTCCCGCTCCCCGGTGTCGGTGGGCCGGGTGAGCACCTCGACGCCGTCCAGCGGCAGCCCCACCGAACCGTGCCGGTGCGGGGGCTCCCGGTGGGCGGCGAGGGTGGACACCCGCGGCCCGGCCTCGGTCAGCCCGTAGGTGATGTACAGGCCCAGCTCGGGGTTGAGTTTGAGCAGGCGGGAGACGTACGACGGGTCGAGGGCCTGGCCGCCCACGGTCAGCGTGCGCAGCGGCGCGGGCAGTTCGCCGCCCGCGGTGACCACGGACTTGATCAGGCTGGGGGTGAGCGAGGAGAGGGTGACGCCCCGGCCGGCGACCGTGGCCAGGTAGTCGGCCACCGAGAACGGCGGTCCCGCCATGACCAGCCGCGAGCCGTGCGCGAGGCCGCCGAGGACCTGGGCGACCAGCGCGTAGGAGTAGTAGACGGGCAGGCTGACCAGGGTGGTGTCGGCGGCGCGCTGGCCCAGGGAGCGGCCGTGGCGGCGGGCGTTGCGCAGCAGGGCGTCGATGCCGTGCAGGCATCCGGTGGCCATGCCGGAGGTGCCGGAGCTCATCAGGATCACGTGGCCCGGCCCGTGGTGCAGATACGGCCGGCCGGTGAAGAGGCCGACGTCGGCGCCGCCGGTGCGGGTGACGTCGGTGACGCCGTACGCGTCGGCCCGGACGGCCGCCCTGACCAGTGCGCAGGCGCCCAGTTCGCGGGCCACCTCGCGGACCCGGGACACCGGGGTGGACGGGGAGAGCAGCACGGGGGTGTGTCCGGCCAGCGCGACGGCGAAGAAGAACCGCAGCGCCCGGATGCCGTTCGGCAGCGCGATGACGACGACGGCGCCGGGCGGGGCCGGCAGCGCGGCGAACCGGTCGATCAGGGCGGGCAGCCCGGCCGCGCCGCCCGGATCCTCGGTAGGGGACAGCTCCTCGACACGGCCGAGGAAGTCGCCGACGACGGCGGGGTCGAGGAGCGGATCGGCCAGGTTCGGTGACACCGCGCTCGGCGAGGTCGTGATCGGTGACGTCGTGATCGGTGACGTCGTGCTCGGCGGTGTCGTGATCGGGGTGGTCGTGTTGCGCGGGGTGGTGTTCTGCGAGGTCATGTTCTCCGGGGCCTCCGCGTGGGCGTCGGCCCACTGACGACCAGGCAGTGCGCCCGGTGCTTGCCTTCGTCGTCGACTTCGTGGGTGACGACCAGGACCTGTGCGGCGCTCGGCGGGTCGCCGAGCAGCCAGTCGCCGCACAGTGCTCTGGTGAGCGGCACGGCCGGGGTGAGGGGCATGGGCAGCATCGACACCGGCCCGTGGAAGCCGAACGCCGAGCAGACGACACCGACGAGCGAGCCCGCTCCGGCGCCCGCGAACCGCATGGGGGAGATCCGGCCGCGGGGGACGGACTCGGCGAGCGCGCGCAGGGTGTGGCGCGTGGCCCGCTCGCTCACCCCGATGACCCCGACCTCCTCGGGACGGCTCGGCGCGGCGTCGCCGCAGTTCTCCAGCGCGGCCGCCACGGTCTCGGCCATCAGCCAGGCCACGGGGTCGGCGTACACCCCGGGGACGCGACGCCCGACCGTGCCCGGGTCGTCGGTCTCGACCAGGGCGGATCCGGTGATCACGGCTCCCGCGGGGCACCACTGCGCCGGGTTCACGCGGCGCCCCCGACCGTGGTCCGCGGCTCGTCGGCGGCCAGCAGCAGGCAGGTGTTGAAGCCGCCGAAGCCGAGGGTGAGGCTGATGCCGAGGGAGCCGGTGAACTCCCGGGGGCCGTCCGCGGCCAGCGGCAGGGCCAGTTCCGGCATGACGGTGCGTGTGTGCGGGAGCGGGGGCACGCTGCCGTGCCGCAGCGCGAGGAGCAGGGCGATGGCCTCCAGGGCGCCGGTGGCGCCGAGGGTGTGGCCGAAGGCCGGCTTGGTGGCGAACACCACCGCCTCCGACTTCGGACCGAAGACGGTGCCGTAACACGCCGCCTCCGCCGTGTCGTTGGCGCGGGTGCCGGTGCCGTGGGCGTTGATCACCGCGATGTCCCGGGCGTCGGCCCCGGCCCTGGCCAGGGCACGCCGGACGGCGAGGACCGCGCCCGCCCCGGTCTCGTCGGGGGCGGTCGGCCCTGTGCCGTCGTTGGACGCGCCCCAGCCGCGCAGCTCGCCCAGGATCCGGGCGCCGCGCGCGGTGGCCGCGGCCCGGGTCTCCAGCAGCAGGAAGCCGGCGCCCTCGCCGAAGAGGGTGCCGTCCCGGTCGGTGTCGAAGGGGCGGACGGTGCCGGACGCGGAGAGGGTGCCGAGCGCCCGGTGGCCGAGGAGCTTGCCCTCGGTGAGCAGGTCGATGCCGCCGCACAGACAGCGTTCCGCCTCGCCGCCGGTGAGCAGGGCCGCACCGGCCAGCACGGCGTCGGCGCCGGAGGAGCAGGCGGTGCTCACCGACGCGGACCGGGCCACGCCCAGCCGTTCGGCGACGGCGGACGTCAGGGTGTGCGGCGAGGTCCCGGCGGCGTCGTCCAGGTGCGGGCCGAGGCTGCTGCCGAGCACCAGCGTGTCGACGTCCCCGGCCGGGCAGCCCGCGTCGCGCAGGGCGGCGGACGCGGTGGTCACGGCGAGCGAGATCTGCCGTTCCGGAGCCTCGGTCGGCCCGCCGTCCGAGGCTCCGTCCGGCCAGCCGTCCGTCAGCAGGGCGGCGGGCGGACGACCGTCACCCGCCGACTCCCGGATGCCGACGCGCCCGCTCGTCAGCTGCTGCCACACCTCGTCGAGACCGTCACCCAGCGCTGTGGTCCAGCCCATTCCGGTGATGCACACGGCCCGATCGCGGTCGGCTCTGCGGAAACCCCCCAATTAAATCCCCCCGGTGTTCCGATAAACGCTCTGAGCGAAGCTCTGCGGGACCCGCGTAACCCCGATTTGCCGATCGAAATTCTATTTGCATACAGCAATCGTATTTTAACGAAGGAGTTCTGGGGTGGCAAGGGACGCAGGTCGCGCTCACACCGGCGCCTGCCACGTCACGGTCGTCCCGTCGTCCCCGGTACCCCCGGCGCTCCCGTCGTCGTGCACCGTGAGCCGTACGCCGGCCCGGCCGTCGGGCAGGGCGGCCGTCGCGTCGATCACCACCTCGATGCGGGAGACGTCCGGGCGGCCGGACGCGGCGGCCAGCGCGCGGCGCAGGGCGGTGAGGAGGTGCCCGGCGGTCCGCTCCGGGATCCGGCTCTCGACCGGGCCGGTGAACCGGATGGACGGCTGGAAGCCGAGGAGGGCGGCCGCGCCCGCCGTCTCGCGCAGCACCCGGCCGCGGAGGGTCGTCGGTGCCTCGGCGGGCGGCTGCTGGAGCGCGAAGATCGCCGTACGGACCTCCTGGATGGTCGACTCGAGTTCGTCCACCGCCCGGCCGAGGGTCTCGTCGACCTGCCGGTCGGTCTCCCGCGTGGTCCCCCGCCGGGCCGCCTGGAGCATCATCCCGGTGGCGAAAAGCCGTTGGACGACGAGGTCGTGCAGGTCACGGGCGATGCGGTCGCGGTCCTCGAAGACGGCGAGACGCTCGCGGCGGTGCCGGGCGTCGGCGAGGACCAGGGCGACGGCGGCCTGTGAGGCGAACTGGACGGCCAGCAGCTTCTCGACCTCCGTGTACGGGAGGTCGCCGCGCCGGCGGGGGAGCGCGAGCGTCCCGATGAGCCGTCCGTCGGCCTGGAGCGGCAGCATCATGCTGGGGCCGAAGCGGTGCCGGACACGGGTCGTCATCCGGGGGTCGGTCGCCGAGTCGTCGATGAACACGGGCTCGCCGCCCAGGAGTTGGACGAGCACCGGGCTGCCCGGCCGGATGGTGGCGCCGACGATCTCACCGGCGTCACCGGCGTCACCGGCGTCACCGGGGTCGGCGATGCCCTCGCGGACGTCGGGGTCGGCGGGCGTTTCGGCGGCGGTGGCGGCGACGACGATCTCCATGCCGCCGTCCGCGGTGCGCTGCAGGACGACGCCCGCGGCGGCGTCGGCCAGGTGGCGGGCCCGTTCGGCGACCGTCAGCAGCGCGTCGGCGGCGCTCCCGCCGGTGAGCAGCGCGGTGGTGACGGCGGCGGCACCCTCGATCCAGCGCTCGCGCCGGCGGGCCGCCTCGTACCGGCGGGCGTTGCCGATCGCCAGACCGGCCCGGGCGGCGAGGACGTGCAGCAGCCGGACGTCCTCGGCGGTGAACTCCCGCCCACCGCCCTCCTTCTCGGCCAGGTGGAGGCGGCCGAACGGCTCGCCGTCCACATCGATCGGCAGCTCCCACGTGCCCGGCCCCCGGGGGACGTGCGGGGCCCGGGACGGACCGGCGGTGTGGACGCCGGTGCGGTCCTCGCGGCCCGGGCCGGTCGTGGTGAGCGTCGCGTACCGGGCGCCGGTCAGCTCGGCGGCGGCGTCCACCACGCGCTGGAGGGTGGCGCGCAGTTCGAGCTCGGAGCCGACGCCGAGGACGGCGCGCGGCGGGGGTGGCGGGCCGGTCACGGTGGCCGGTCCCCGGGCTCAGGCGCCCAGCGGGTCCAGGGTCAGCGGCTCGATCTTGCCCTCCAGCATGGCGCCCAGCCCCTGGGCGGCGCAGATGTCGGGCCGTTCCGCGATGTGCACCGGCATTCCCGTGGCCTGACGCAGCATCTGGTCGAAGCCCGGCAGCAGGGCGGAGCCGCCGACCATCATGATCCCGCGGTCGGCGAGGTCGGCGACCAGGTCGGGCGGGCACTCGCGCAGCACCCTGCCGATGCCGTCGAGCACGGCGGTCAGCGGGGTCTCGATCGCGTCCCGTACGGCCGCGGTGTCGACCTGCACGGAACGGGCGAGGCCGGTGGCGACGTCCCGCCCGTGGATCTCGGTGGACGCGGGGCCCTGCGGGGTGAGGCCGTTGCCGGAGAGGGCGACCTGCAGGGGCCGGACGGACTGGCTGGGCAGCATCAACTCGTGCTCGTGGCGCAGGTGCTGGACGATCGCGTGGTCCACGGCCTCACCGCCCACCGGGATCCGCTCGGCGGTCACGATCGAGCCGAGGGAGAGGACGGCGACCTGGGTGGCGGCCGCCCCGCACACCATGATCATGGTGGCCTCGGGGCGTTCGACGGGCAGCCCGCAGCCGACGGCGGCGGCGATCAGGGTGTCCACGAGCTCCACGCGGCGGGCGCCGAGCCCCACCAGGGTCTCGATCGCGGCGCGCTGGGCGAGCGGGTCGGCGTCGTGCGGGGTGCAGGCGGCGGCGCGCAGGAACGGCTTGCGGCGCAGCTGACGGCGGATCTTGTCGCCGAGCAGATGACGCAGCATGCGCTGCGCCATCTCGATGTCGACGACCGTGCCGCCGGAGACCGGGCGCACCACGCGGATGTAGTGCGGCGTGCGCCCGGTCATCTTCTCGGCGAACTCGCCGACCGCGATCAGCGCACCGGTGCGGGTGTTCACCGCGGCGGCGGACGGCTGGTCGACGACGAGCCCGGCCCCCTTCACGTAGACCCGCGTCCGCGCCGCTCCCAGGTCGACGGCGAAGTGGCAGCGGCGCAGCTGCTCCAGACTGGCGGTCATGGCAGGTCCTCCCGAGAGCACAGACGGTGGGGGCTCGCCGGGCCGGCGGGCCTCTCGTGTGTGGGCCGCCGGGCGGTCGGCCTCCTTCGCATAGTGCGGGGGCGGGGAGGGGGCCGCCTTTTCTGGTGGGCCGGGCGAGGCGCGCCCGAATGGGGGTTTTGTCTCACCTGTCCAAAGTAAGTATGAAATACAGTCAGGTCGGGGAGGCGCGCGGCCGGATCAGCCGAAGATGCCCTGCCCCGGCCAGGCGGAGCCGCACGGTTCGGCCTGGCCTACAGCGCGCGGGCCGCTTCCAGCACCGGGGTGAGGGAGGGGACCACCGCGTCACAGCCCGCCCCGAGCAGCGCCTGCTCGACGGTGGGATTGCGCGCGAGACCGAGGAAGCGCAGACCCGCCGCCCGGGCGGCGGCGAGCTCGGCGAGCGTGGAGCCGATCAGGACGCCGGTCGCGGCGGGCGCGTCGAGCGGCCGCAGGGCGCGCAGCAGCCGGTCCGGGTTCGGGGTGAGCAGGCCGAGGTCGTCGTCGCGGCCGTGGACGCCGGCCGCCAGCGGAAGCCGGTAGGACTCCAGACAGCGGTGGACGGCCGCTTCGCAGACGTCCGTGGCCACCCCGACCCGGCGCCCGGTGTCGTGCAGGGTGCGGACGAGGACCACGGAGTGGTGCGTCCTGGGCGCGTCCGGTACGGCGCCCAGTTCCAGCCGGTCGAGACGGTCCCGCAGCAGCGGGCCCAGCCGGTCCTGGGCGAAGGCCCGCAGCACGTCCAGCGGATGCACGAACAGCTCCCGGCCCGTGGCGCCCCCGTCGCCCGGCGGGCGACCCGCCAGGGCGTCCTGAGGGTGGCGGTGCTCGGCGACGATCCCGAGCAGGTCGAGCGCGGCCGCCCGCGCGGTCGTCGCCGTGAACAGCCGGGCCAGCGGCCCGTCGAAACCGAACAGCACGGTCTCGGCGTCGGCGAGCAGGTCCTGGAGCGGGCGCCCGGAACGGCCCGCCGGCCGGCGCACCTCGGGAGGCGGGGCGTAGTCCGGCGCGAGCGTGACCGCGCAGGTCACCGACAGACCCGGTACCGGCCACCTGCCGAGCTGGGAGTTGACCGCCCGCTGCGCGCCGGCCGCCCGTCGGACGGAGTGGTGGCGGGTGATGCGCGAGCCCGCCGCCAGCAGATGCGCCAGCAGCCGCTCGCGCACACCCGTGGTCTCCGCCCGCACGAACGCCACCGGGTCGTCGACCCGCCAGGTCAGCTCGACCGCGGCGATGAAGGCGCCCTTCCCGGAGCTCGGCAGGGAGATCCGGTCGACGGCGTGCCGCGGCGTCAGGTCGACCTCGTAGTACGTCGCCGGACGCGGCGGGCGGCCCTCGTAGGGCAGGACGGGGTCGAGGAGGGTGAGCGGGCTGTCGGGACGGGTGTGCACGATCGCGGTGCGGCCCGGCGCGGGGATGCCCAGCTGACGGAGGTCACGGGTGAGGAAGGGCCCGCGCACCGGCTCCCGTACGTCGTTCCGGTCGTCCGCCGAGTCCGCCGAGTCCGCCGCGTCCCCCGCGCGCTCCTCCGGCGGCAGCGGGCAGTACCAGGCGAGCGGCGGGGCGTCCGGGGCGTCGCCGAACAGGGGCCGGAAGCGATGCGGCCCGGAGGCGGCGGAGCTGTCGGCGAAGGCCGCGTAGAGAGCCGGGGGGACGGTGAGGAGCACCGGGGCGGCGCCCTGCGGAGGCGCGGGGGCCTCGGCCCCCTCCTGGAACGTCACCCGCAGCCGCGGCGGTTCGGCCAGCTCGGCGAGCGGCCCGGGGAGCCCGCGCAGGGCGGCGGCGAGCACCGGGAGCAGATACGCCTCGGGCTGGATCCGCACGACATACCCGTTCGGGCGGACCCGGACCTCGTACTGCTGAGGCGTGAGATCGCCACGGGCGAGGACTTCGTGGACGGCGTATTCGAGGGTGATACGAGCTTCGGGGCGCGCGATGAGATCGGCCCCGGCCTCGAAGACAAGAGCGTGCCGCGCGCCTGTGCCGGTCACCGGGTGTTCAGCTGCCGCTTGTTCGGTCCCGGGGGGCTCGATGGTTCCGCCCAGCCTGCGTACCGTTTCCGCGCTCACCGTCGCGAAGGCACCGGCCGTGCTGTCGGTCCCGCCTGTCTCCGCGCGGAACTCGCCCGTCGTGAGGCCCGCGCGTTCGTCGATCAACCCGCCGATCCGGTCGAGGAGTTCGCGGGTGCGGCCGCGGGTCGTGCGCGGCAGGGTGCGCAGCAGCAGGTCGCGTACGCCGGGGCGGAAGTCGTACGAGCCGGGCGGCCCCGGGACGGTGGTCAGCATGCCGCTGAGGATCACCTCGGCCAGGTGCTGGGGGCGCGGGTCGCGGTTCACCGCACGCTGGACGAGGCGCATCACCGGAACCGAGGGGACGGCCAGGGCCAGATGGCCGGCCAGCCGGAACGCCTCCCGGGAGGCGGTGGCGCGAAAGCGCAGCACCAGGTCCTGGGCGGGCAGGGTGGCCGGGTCGGCGGCCTGGGGCCCGGCGGTCCCGGGCGGGGCGGGCGCCGGTGGCAGCCAGGCCACCGCGCCCGGGGTGCGCGCGCCGCCCGGACTCGCGACCAGCGCCGCCCAGTTGGCCAGCCAGGGCGCGCCCGGCTCCAGCACGGGGACCGGGAGGGCCGCGCCGGGCCGGGGCACGGCCTGCGGGTCGTACGGGGTGAACGTGAGCGCGGAGAGCGGGGCCGCCCGGGTCGCGGAGAAGAGCAGACCCGGCTCCGCCGGGAGGGCCGTCGTGGGCCACAGATGCTCCGGGAGCGGCTGGACGACGGCCAGCGGCATCCGGGTCGCCCAGTGCCGCAGCGTCCGGTACCAGCGCTCGCCCGCCGGTCCCGGTCGCCACTGCGGGCCCATGCAGTCGCTCACGATCAGGGTGACCGTCCGGCCGTCCGCGGGGTGGGGAACCTGCCGGGCCTCGCCGTCGGGCGTGGCCGGGTGCGGGGTGACCGTGCGGAAGACGCCCGACTGGGCGAGGACGGTGTGCAGTTCACGGATCAGGGGCCGCCAGACCGGCATCGTCGGGCCGGTGTCGTGGACGAGGTTGAGACGCAGCCAGCGGTCGCGCGCGGGACGCAGCACGGGCAGCCAGACGTCCGGGTGGGCGCCCAGCCGGGCGATGCGGTCGGCCGTCGCCCGCTCGTCGAGGAGGCGGGCCCGCGCCGAGGGCACCGTGCGCTTCAGCGGGCGCAGGGCCCGCTGGAGGGCGAGGGGATGCGGGAGCATCGCGGGCGCGGGCGCGAGGACCGGCCGGCTCCCGGCGCTGCCGCCGCCGGAGCCGTCACCCGAATCGGCGGCGGGCGCGGGCGTGGGGAGGTGGAGCGAGACGCGGTCGGCGGGGTCGCCGGGCGTGGATGTCGGCGACGTACTCCCCGCCGTACGCTCGGCGTCCGCGGGGTCGGGCCTGCTGTCGGTCCCGTCGTCGGGCGTACCGCCGGTATCCCGCTCGGCCCGTGCGGCAGCCGCGGCCGTCGCGTCCGGCCCGGCCGGCTCTGTCCGCCCCGATGCCTCCTCCTGGTCGCTCGACAGCCCCGCGAGCCACAGCAGTTCGGCCAGCTCGCGGGGGGTGGGCGCACTGTCCGCCGCGGCCGTCAGCAGTGCGGTCAGCCGGTCCAGGGCGGACATGTCACCCTCCGGTGTCTCCTCAGAAGCCATCGCCGTCCGCCGTGGCGCCGAGGTACGGCATCAGTCGCTCCGCCAGTGCGTCGCGGGAGTCGGCGTCCAGACCGGCCACTCCGGTGAGGTAGAGCGCGTTCAGCAGCTGGTCGGTGGCGAGTTCGCCGCCGGCCGCGCGGGTCAGGAAACGGTCGATGAGGTGTTCCGCCTCGCCCGGCGGGGTGTCGAGGTGGGCCCGGACGATCTCGGTGAGCTGTTCGCGGCCGGGGCGGCGCAGCTTCAGCCGGACACAGCGGCGCAGGAAGGCGGGCGGGAACTCCCGCTCGCCGTTGCTGGTCAGGACGACGAACGGGAAGGCACGGCAGCGGACCCGGCCCCGGGTGACGGCGACCGGGTCGTCCGAGCCGTCGGCCAGGACCCCGGCGGTGACCTCCTCGGCGGAGTGCCGGGCCGCGCGCATGAGTTCGGGGATCTCGTACTGGCCCTCCTCCAGGACGTTCAGCAGGTCGTTGGGCAGGTCCAGGTCGCTCTTGTCGATCTCGTCGACGAGGAGCGCGCGGGGGCGTTCGTAGGGCAGCAGGGCCGTGCCGAGGGGGCCGAGGCGCAGATGGTCCTCGACCCCGCCCCCGGCGTCCCCGTCCCGTTCGCGCCACGCCGCCTGCCGGGCGGCGTACAGCCGGGACAGCGGGTCGTACTGGTAGAGGCCGTCGGCCAGCGTGGAGCGGCTGGTGATGTTCCAGCGCAGCACCGGGCCGAGCCCCAGCTCGCGCGCCACCGCGTACGCCAGCGAGGACTTGCCGGTGCCGGGCGGACCGGTGACCAGCAGCGGGCGGCGCAGCACCAGGGCCGCGTTGACGAGTTCCACGCTCTCCGGGGTGGCGACGTACGAGCGGGCGCGGTGGACGCGGTCCGGGGAGACGGCCGCCTCGTCGTCGGCGTCCCGGGGCGGCGGCACGACGGGTTCGCCGTCGAACGCGCGCCAGGGCGGCGGCTCGGGCAGCCGGTCGATGCCCTCGTGCGGCTCGCTGTTCCCGGTGTAGACGGACCAGTGCGGCATGGTTCTCCGAAACTCTGGTGTGACTCGTGGGGCTCGTGTGACTGGTGCGGCTCGTGGCTCGGTCGTGGGGGTGGGGCCGGGGGCGGGGTTGGGGATGGGCGGACGCGGCTCAGGTCACGGGGGAGTGGGGATGGCCGGCCGCGTCGCCGTGCGGGTCGGCGAAGAGGCGCGGGTCGTCCCACAGCAGCTGGATGTCGTGCGCCCAGTGGCCGTCCTCCGCGTCGGCCTCCTCGCGCAGCGCCAGTACCCGGCGCGGGAGTTCGACGGGCGACACACCGGAGACACAGGTGTCGAGCTCGTCCAGGAACGTCTTGCCCGCGCAGCCGTCCCCGCCGGCACAGGACGCGTCGGGACCGCCCGCGCAGCCCTCGCGGGACCAGATGACCATCGGCGCGGGCGCGTTGAGCGAGGTGTCGAAGTGCGGGCGGGTGTGGGACGCGGCCGGGGCGGTCGCGAAGCCGGCGAGACAGGCGTCGTCCTGGCGCAGCCGCACCCGGAGCCTGCGGGGCTCCTCGGGGCTGCCGCACTCGACCCGGTGCACCCGGGCGCCGGGCGCCGCGTCGAGCCGGTTCCACACCCGGGTCAGCTGGTGCCGGACACCCGCCCTGCGGCGCGCCTGGTCGGTGACGACGAGCGGGTACACACAGCCGAGCGGGGTGTCGTCGTCGGGCGTGCTCGCCCAGCGGTCGACGGGCAGGTCGATCCAGTCGCGGGGCAGCGCGAACGCGAGCAACTCGTCGCAGCCGGGCGTCAGATACCGGAAGGCGGCCTCGATCCGGTCCTGCACGAAGGCGCGCAGCCCGGCCTGCGGGACGGTTCCGGAGCCGACCGGATGCCGGCGTCCCCCGCTGTACGCGGACACCTCGACCCGGACGTGTCCGTCTCCCGCGCCGCTGTGCTGGAGGTCGACGAGGATGGGCGACCAGTCGGGTGCGGCGGCTGTCTCGGCGGCCGTCTGGACAGGCGCCTGGAACAGGGCCTCCACATGCGCGGTGAAGCGGGCGACGGTGGCCGCCGCGTCGCCGCCGTCGACCTCGCACAGCACGAACAGGGCCGCCGACCACAGCGAGTCGAACCCCTCCTCGGGCGCGTCCGGGTCCAGCGGGCCCCGGGCGGACTCGTAGAGCCGCACGCGCCGCCCCGGATCGCCGTCCAGACCCGCGCGCACGGCACGTTCGACCAGTTCGCGCAGCCGGGCGCGGTCGGCCGTGCGGTGGTCCGAGGTGGGGACCAGACCCTCCAGGTCGGGCCAGTAGCGGGCCATGACCTCGGTGGGCATCATCCGCCCGTTGTGCACACCCCGGTCACCGGCGGCCGCGGTGACCATGCCGACGACCTCACCGGTGTCCGCCAGGGTGACCGCGGCGCCGCTGAACCCGGGAGCGAGCGGCTGGCCGCCGGGCTGCCAGGCCTCCAGCTGGATCCACTCGCGGTTGAGCAACTGCGTGGCGGTGATGCGGTATTCGGCGAGGGTGCCCTCGTCGAAGCCGACCGGGAAACCGTAGACGACGAGCTTGCGGGGCCGGTCGGGCCGCCGGTCGTGGGCGGCGTCCACGGGGGCCAGCGCGGCCGGCGCGACCGGGACCTCGTGCGCCAGCTCCAGGACGGCCAGGTCGCCGAGGTCGGTGGTGCCGCCGCCCCAGCCGCCGTCGGCGACCACCCGGGCCGGTACGGCGGGGGCGCCGGGGCGTTCGGTGAACGTCACCGTCAGGGACTCCGGATCGGCCTGCCGCACGACATGGGCGCAGGTCAGCACCCGGCGCGGGGTGACGAGGAAGCCCGCGCCCGCCACCTGGCCCGCGCTCTCGATCCGGGCGTGCCATTCGGCGCTGTTCATGCGGTGGGGGAGGCGGCCGGGGAGGAGGGCGACCAGGTCAGCCGCACGACGAGATGGCCCTCCGCCGTGCCCTTGGCGATGATCGCGCCGGTCTCCGCCGACAGCTTCACCCCGAACTCGATCTCCACCCCGTCGGGCCGCAACGTCCCGTCGCGGAACACCCGCAGCGCGGACTCGGCGGCCGCGCGCACGCCCTCCAGGGCGCCCTCGAAGGTGCGGGCCGCCTGGACCGTCCCGTCACGGGCCACCAGCCGGGAACCGGGCCGCCCCTCCGTGACCGCCTCGACGGCGACCACGGCACCGTCGTCGGTCCTGAACTCCACCAGTCCGTCCACGGTGCCCCCGTAACCCCTCACCCATGTAGTCCTGCGGCTCTGCGCGCATCCATTGTCACGGACGGTACTGGAGATTGTCCTGCGTTCAGGGCGCCTGCGTGATCCGGATCACCCCCAGCTCGACCAAGTCCTGCGGCCGGATCCGGAGTTGATCGGCCGTCGCCTCCACCTCCGCCGGCGGCCGCTTGAGGATCGCCGCCGCCGACTCCGGCGCGATCACCGAGAAGTAGCTGTCCGGGGTGGCCCAGGTGCGGCCGGGCGCGGCCAGGGCCAGCGCGCCGCCGGAACCGCCCTCGCCGATGACCAGCGTGGTGATCGGCGTGCGGGCGGTGGCGACCACGCCGAACAGCTCCGCGATCGCCGCGCCGGCCCCCTGCCGTTCGGCCTCGGCGTCGTTGGCCGCGCCCGGGGTGTCCACCAGCGTCAGCACCGGGATGCCGAGCCGGTCCGCGAGGCGGATCAGCCGGGCGGCCGTGCGGTACCCGGCGGGCCGGGTGGCCGCCCCGGTCTGGGCGGCGTAGCCGACCGTACGGCCCCGGTGGACGCCGAAGCCGCACAGCATCCCGTCGGGGTCGACCCCGCCGCACCGGTCCCCGGAGATCGCCAGCCGCCGGCTGAAGTAGGCGTCCAGGTAGGCCCGGGCGCGCGGCCGTTCCGCCGCCCGAGCCCGCCGAACCGCCTCCCACCCGCTGCGAGGCAGCTCCGCGACACCGAGCGCGTCAGGAACGGGCGCGGGTTCGCGGAGCGACCCCGACGGGGGCCCGGCCGGGGAACCACCCGCGCCGGGCACGCCGCCCGTTCCGTCGGTCAGCAGACGCAGCCATCGGCCCAGTACCTCCCGCAGTTGCGCCGGGGGCACCACCGCGTCCGCCGCTCCGGCCGCGACCTGCGCCTCGGCCGTGTAGGCGGCCGGGTCGGCGTCCGGCGGCCGGACCCGTGAGCCCGCGAAGCCGACCTGGGCGTCCGGCAGCGCGAGCACCACGTCGGCGCCCGCGCCCAGGGTGGCCCAGCCGCCGCCGGTCGTCGGGTCCCGCAGCACCGCGATCTGCGGCAGCCCGGCCTCCCGGGTGAGCGCCGACTGCCGGGCCACCCGCTGGAGTTGGGTGAGGGCGAGCATGCCCTCCTGCATCCGGCTGCCGCCCGTGGCGACCAACGGCACGACCGGCAGCCGCTGTTCACGGGCGTACGAGTACGCCGCCTCCAGCCGGTCACCGGTGCGCTCGCCCAGCGATCCGCCCAGGAAGCCGAACTCGAAGGCGATCAGCACGGCCCGCGTGCCCTCGACACTCCCCGTGCCGCAGACCACGGACTCCGACTCACCGGTACGCCGGGCGGCGCGCTCGCGCGAGGCGTCGTAGCCGGGCCAGCCGAGGGGCCCGTCGGGAGCGGAGGCCCGCTCCCCGCCGGGCGGGTCGGGGAACCGGGTGAAGTCGTCGGTGACGAGGGCGACGACCTCGCGCGCGCTCGCCCGCCGCGTCGTCATGACGGCAGCGCCCGCTTCATGATCTTCCCCATGTCGTTGCGGGGCAGCGCGTCGAGATAGCGCACCACACGGGGCCGCTTGTGCGGCGCCAGCCGACGGGCCACGTGGTCGGCCAACTCGCCCTCGGACGGCAGGGCTTCGGGATCCGCCGGCACGACCCACGCGACGATCCGCTCCCCGAGGTCCGCGTCCGGCTCCCCGGTGACGGCGGCCTCGCGCACTCCCGGATGCTCCAGCAGCGCGTTCTCGATCTCACCGGCCCCGATCTTGTACCCGCCGCTCTTGATGAGGTCGGTCGCCTTGCGCCCCACGATCCGGACATAGCCGTCGGGGTCGCGCACGGCCACATCACCCGTGCGGAACCAGCCGTCGGAGGTGAAGGCCGCGGCCGTCGCGTCGGGCCGGTTGAGGTACTCGGTGAACAGGTTCGGCCCCCGTACCTGGATCTCCCCGACGCTCTCCCCGTCGTACGCCTCGACGGCCGACCCGTCCTCGTCCACCAGCCGCAGCTCCACGCCGGGCAGCGGCACCCCGACGGTCCCCGCCCGCGCCTCCCCGTCCGCCCGGACGCTGGTGTTCATCAGGGTCTCCGTCATCCCGTACCGCTCGATCACCCGCCGCCCGGTCGCGGCCGCGATCCGCTCGTGGTCGTGCACGGGCAGCGCGGCCGAACCGGACACCAGCAGCCGCGCCCCGGCGAGCGCCTTGGCCAGCGCGGGGTCGTCGGGCAGCGCCTCGGCGATGCGGTGGTACATCGTCGGCACCCCGAAGAGCATGCTCGCCCCGGTGCTCAGTTCCCGTGTCACGCCCTCCGTGCCGAACCTCCCGAGATGCCGTACCGGCCCGCCGCGCCGCAGCGGCCCGAGGATGCCGAGCACCAGCCCGTGCACATGGAACAGCGGCAGCCCGTGCACGAGGACGTCCTCCCCGGTCCACTGCCAGGCGTCGGCGAGCGCGTCCAGGGTCGTGGCGATCGCGCGACGCGGGATCACCGCGCCCTTGGGCGGCCCGGTGGTGCCGGAGGTGTAGACGACGAGGGCGGGGTCCTCGTCACCGACGGCCGCCCCGACGCCGAGTCCGCCGACCTCGCCGACCTGGTCGTCCACCTCGACATCGATCCGTGCCAGCTCCCGCAGCGCGGCGGGCAGTTCGTCGCCGGGGGCCGCCAGGACCACCCGCGGCGCGCTGTCGCCCAGGATGTGCCCGAGCTCCTTGTCGCCCGACTTCGGGTTCAGCGGCACGGCGGCCACCCCGGCGAGCAGGGCGCCCACCACCGCGACGGCGGTCTCCAGCGACGGGGTCGCCCACACGGCGACCCTCCCCTCCTCCCGCACCCGCGCTCCGACGGCGCCGGCCGCCGAGGCGAGCTGCGCGTACGTCAGGGAACGCTCGCCGAACCGCAGGGCGGGGCGCCCGGACGGGTCGTCCGTCAGGGCCGGGAAGAGAGAGGACACGGAACGGGCTCCTTGAGTGGCTGCGGGACACGACAGATCCGTTCATACCCCACGCGCCCAGCCCTCACCTGTCAGGCCGCCGCCTCCACCACGTCCGCGACGACGCAACTGACGTTGTCCGGCCCGCCGGCGCCGTTCGCGGCGCTCACCAGCGCGTGCACGGCGGCGTCCGGGGCCGGGGTCGTGCCGAGGAGGGCGCGGATGTCGTCGTCGGGGACGACGGTCGACAGGCCGTCGGAGCACAGGAGGTAGCGGTCGCCGGGGCGGGCGTCGTGCAGACGGAGGTCGGGGGTGCCGTGGCTGCCGCCGGACAGGGCCTTCAGGAGCAGGGCGGGCCGGGGGTGGCTCAGGGCCTCCTCGGGGGTCAGCCGGCCCTCGTCGAGCAGTGACTGGACGACCGTGTGGTCGTGCGTGATGCGGAACAGGCCGCCGTCGCGCAGCAGGTAGGCGCGGGAGTCCCCGATGTGGACGAGGGCCAGGCGCGATCCCGTCCACAGCAGCGCGGTCAGCGTGGTGCCGGTCTCGTCGGTGCCGTCGGACACGTCCCGCACTGCGTCGCTCGCGCCCCGCACCGCGTCCTCCAGCAGGTTGAGCACCCCGCCCGCCGGTGCCTCCTCGGTGTCGAGGAACTTCAGCGCCTCGACGGCGGCGCTGCTCGCGGGCCCGCCGTCCGTACCGAATCCGTCGGCCACGGCGAGGAGACGGGCGCCCGCGTAGGCGGTGTCCTGGTTGGCGGGCCGGACCAGGCCCCGGTCGGAGCGGGCGCAGTAACGGAGTTCGAGCATGGCGGTGTCCCTTCGTGCGGTGTCCGAGAGGTGGTCCACGAGGAACGCGGCGAGATCCCGTCGCGCGGCCGTCTCCGCCTCGACCCGCGCCCAGTACGCGCGGATCTCCCGGGCGGCGGCCGCCGGGTCGTCGAGGGCGCGGATCTCACGGATCCGGGCCAGCGGCATACCGAGGCGGCGCAGCCACGCCACGAGCCGGGCCTGCTCCAGCTGCTCCACCGCGTAGTGGCGGTACCCGGTGGCCGGGTCGACCCGGGCGGGCCGCAGCAGGTCCAGCTCGTCGTACAGACGCAGTGCCTTCGGCGACAGCCGGCAGGCCCGTGCGAAGGCGCCGATCGTCAGCGTCCGTATGCCCATGCCGGTCTCCCCGTCGCCGCCGCTGCCGCTTTCGTGTTCCCGCCACCGATGCTGGGGCTTCCCCGAGGGGGAAGGTCAAACGGGTTGTCCCGGTCGCGGGGACGGCCGTTAACCTGCGGAGGTACCACACAGACGTACGAATGCATCCGTACGTCTGTGCATCCCTGCGGGTGGACGGATGTACAGGCGTGCGAGAACGGAGTCCCGCCGTGCCCCGAGTCGCCCTCGTCACCTACGACCCCCGGCCGGAGCCGAGCAAGGACCGCGACCTTCCCGGGCTGCGGGCGGCGCTGGCGGCGGCCGGTGCCGAGGCGGACGTCGTGTGCTGGGACGACGCCGATGCCGACTGGGCCTCCTACGACCTCGCCGTCATCCGCTCGACCTGGGACTACAGCTGGCGTGCCGCCGAGTTCACGGCCTGGGCGGAGCGGTGCGGCAAACTGACGCGGCTGGCCAACCCGGCCTCCGTCGTGCGCTGGAACACCGACAAGCGGTACATCGGGGAGCTCGCGGCGGCCGGCGTGCCCACGGTCCCCACCCGCTATCTCGCCCCGGGCGACGCCGACGCCCCCGCGGGGCTGCCGGGCGACCACGAGTACGTCGTCAAGCCCACCTCCGGCGCCGGCGCCCGGTACGCCGCCCGCTACACGCCCGACCGGCGCGAGGCGGCCGTACGGCACCTCGCGCGGATGCACGCCGAAGGGCTGACGGCGATGGTGCAGCCGTACATGCGGAGCATCGACACCGGTGGGGAGCGCGCCCTGCAGTTCTTCGGCGGGCGCCTGCTGCACGCCAGCCGCAAGCGGGCCGTACTGGCCCCCGGCACCGCCTTCGACGCGGACAAGGTCGCCCACCCCGGCCTGGAGCCCTGGACCCCCACCCCGGCCGAGCTCGCCGTCGCCGAACGCGCCCTGGCCGCCGTACCGGACGCGCCGGAGCTGCTCTACGCCCGGGTCGACCTCGTGGACGGCGACGACGGGGAGCCGCGCGTGATGGAGCTGGAACTGGTCGAGCCGAACCTGTTCCTGTTCCTGCACCCGGAGTCGGTGCCGACCGTCGTGGCGGCGATCCTGGCGGCGGCCGCCACCCCCTGATCGCCCCCACTCCCGCGCCCCCACCGGCCGTCGCTACTCCCGGATCCCCGTCCGTTGCAGCAGCCCCCAGGTGAACTCGGCGACGACCTCCCGTCGTACGCCCCAGCCGTCCGGGGCCGTGAAGGCCAGTCCCCAGCGGGTGGGGGCGGTGCCCTCCAGCGGGCGGGCCGGGGCGAAGGCGTGCGCGGCCTCGTCGACCGTGCAGGACCAGGGGGTGAGGTCGTCGAGGCTCGTCAGGCGCGGCGGCGCGGCTCCCGGGGCGCGGACCAGCCACTCGTTCCAGACGCCGCCGTTCGGCGCGAGGAGCACCTCGAAGCGCAGGTCGGGCCAGAGGGGCAGCGGCCAGAGCCAGGCCTCGCAGTCGAGGTCCCCGACGCGGCGGGGCGTCCGGGACTCCGGTTCGCCGAGGACCGAGCGGTAGCGGGGCAGCGAGCCCCGGGCGTGCGGGGAGTGGAGCATCGCCTGCCAACGCTTGTTGGCCTCCCGCATCTGTGCGAGGGAGACCCCCAGCGCATGGCGGGCGTCCTCCACCAGGTCAGGGTTGTGATCGGCCATGCGGCGCAGCAGGACCTGCTGGAAATCGAGCGCCGTGAACGAGCCGGTGAGGCGTTTCTGGGTCGGCATGCTCTCCATCCTGGCCCACCCGGCGCCCTGCTCCGGGCCACTGTGCGTTTCCCGACCATTGCCCGGCGCAACGCCGTATGACAGCCTGTGTTCGTCATGCCGATCGCCTGTTGAAATCTCGAACACAGGCACTGAGACGACCAACTAAGGGAGGGGGCCTGTCGTGGGACGCCTCGTACCTGCCGTGACCCGAGCTCTCGACATTCTCGAGCTCTTCCTCGACGGGGACGGTTCGCTCTCCGCCCCCGACATCGTGCGCAAGCTCCAGCTTCCGCGCACCACCGTGCACGAATTGGTGACCACACTCTCGGCACGGTCGTACATCGTGGCCGTACCGGGACAGCCCGGACGCTACCGCCTCGGCGTACGTCCGTACCAGCTCGGCAGCCGCTACGCCGAGCAGCTCGACCTCGCCGCCGAGGGTCAGCAGGTCGCGCGCTCCGTCGCTGAGACGTGTGACGAGACGGTCCACGTGGCGATCCTGGAGGGCACGGACGTCATCTACATCGCCAAGGTCGACTCCACGCACGCGGTCCGGATGGTGTCGGCCGCCGGCCGTCGTCTTCCGGCCCACTGCACGTCCGTCGGCAAGATGCTGCTGGCCTCGCTCTCCGAGCCGGAGCTCAGCGCGCGCATCCCCGACGACGCCGACCTGATCCGGATGACCCCGAACAGCATCACCGAGCCCGGCGCCCTGCGTGAGGCACTGGCGGAGATCCGGGAGCGGGGCGTCGCGGTGGAGAGCCGCGAGTCCAACCCGGACGTCAGCTGTGTGGCGGCGCCGGTGCGCGACCGCACGGGTCAGGTCGTCGCCGCCCTGTCCATCTCCGTGCCGATGATCCGCTGGAGCGACGAGCGCCTGGCGGAACTGGAGCAGCTCGCCGCCAAGGGCGCCGCCGAGCTGTCCGAGCTGCTGGGCTACCGGAGCGTGGCATGACGACGTCGTCGTACGAGGTGGCCGTGCGGGCCGAGGCCACCCTCGGCGAGGGGCCGACCTGGGACCCGGTCACCGGCCGGCTGCTCTGGCTGGACATACTCGGCGCCCGCCTGCACGGCTACGACCCCTCGACCGGCCGCCGCACGGTCCGGGCGACCCACCAGCACGTGGGCGCGGCCAAGCCGCGCGCCGGGGGCGGCCTGGTCCTCAACCTCCGGGACGGCGTGGGCCTGCTCGACCCGGACGACAGCTTTCGCTGGCTGCACCACGAGCCGGTCCCCGGCCGCCGTGCCAACGACGCCGCCGTCGCGCCCGACGGCTCCCTCTGGGCCGGCACCATGCGCTACGACGAGGCCCCGGGCGGCGGCACCCTGTCCCGGGTCACCGGCGACGGCCCGCCCGAGCCGGTCCTCGACGACGTGGCGGTCAGCAACGGCACCGGCTGGAGCCCGGACGGGACGCTGATGTACTACATCGACTCGCCGACGCGCCGGGTCGACGCCTTCGCGTACTCGGCGGACGGACGGGTCGGCGACCGCCGCACCCTCGTCGAGATCGAGGACGGCGCAGGCTTCCCCGACGGCCTCACGGTCGACGCCGACGGCTGCGTGTGGGTGGCGCTGTGGGACGGGGGAGCGGTACGCCGCTACACCCCGGCGGGCGAACTGGACCGGGTGCTCACCCTCCCGACCCCGAGGGTCACGGCCTGCGCGTTCGGCGGGGCCGACCTGACCGACCTGTACATCACCACCGCCCGGGTGGGCCTGGAGTCACCGCACCCGGTCGCCGGCTCGCTGCTGGTGATACCGAGTGCCGGGAAGGGCCTGCCACAACCGGCGTTCGCGGGCTGACTACTCCAGCTCCGCGGCTTTTCGTTCCTCCGGCGTCAGCGGTGGCCCGTTCAGCGGTGGCTTGAGCGGGCCCAGCGCCGCCGCCAGCAGCATTCTCGGTGCCAGCAACACCTCGGCTCTTCGCTCCAGTGACATCACGTCTGTCACCGTTCTGGCGACCCGCCCGTTGCCCGTGGCCGTGAAGGTCAGCCGGTCCACGTACGCGGCGACGAGCCGGTCCCGTCGGGTGGGGCCGTTCTCCGTCGCGCCCGGGAAGAACACGTCCTGCCCGACCGCGAGGTCCCACGCCGCCGCGACCGGCCGGGCCACCGCCTTCTGGATCCGCCGGGACAGTCCCGGCGCACCCCAGCCGTGCCGTCGTACGACGTCCCGCATGGCCGACGCGCCCTGGGCCGCGACCGACATGCCGTGCCCGTACACCGGGTTGTACGCGGCGAGCGCGTCGCCGAGGACCGCGAAGTTCTCCGGCCAGGCCGGCATTTTCTCGTAGAAGACACGGCGGTTGGCCGTGGTACGGGTGAACGCCACGTCCGAGAGCGGCTCGGCGCGGGCGATCAGGTCGGCGACGAGCGGATGGCGTAGTTCCTCGCGCGCGTACCGGTCGAAGTCGGCGCTGTCGGGGGAGGGTTCGCCACCGCGCGTGCCGATCAGCGTGACCAGCCACCGCCCGTCCTCGATCGGGAGCAGGACGCCCGCCCGGCCCGGCTCGCTCGTGCGCGGGTCCGCCATCACGTTGACGACCGGGAAGCCGTCGCGGGCGGCTTCGGGTGCCAGATAGAGGCGGCTCGCGTAGGCCAGTCCCGCGTCGACCTCGCGCCGCTCCGGGGCGGGCAGCCCGAGGTCCGTCAGCCACTCGGCGGCACGGGAGCCGCGTCCCGTGGCGTCGACCACCAGGTCGGCGGCGAGGGTGCGCTCGGCGCCGTCGCGGGCCCGGACACGGACCCCGGTGACGGCGGTGTCCGTGCCGTCCAGCCCGAGCACCTCGGTGCGGTCGGCCAACTCGACGCGGTCATCGGCCAGGACGTGTGCTCGTACCGTCGCGTCCAGCAGGTCACGGCCGGACAGCAGCATGAAGTGCGACTCGGCCCAGCGCCGGTACCAGCCCTTCGGCGACAGCACGACCATGTCCGTGGTGACGGGCAGCCGGTGCGCCCCGGCCTCCCGCAGCCGCTCCGTGACACCCGGCAGCAGTTCCTCCACGGCCCGCGCCCCGCCCGACCACAACTGGTGGACGTGCCGCGCCTGGGGCAGCCCCTTTCGCGGATGGGGGCCCGTGGGCAGCTCATCGCGCTCGACCACGGTGACCCGGTCGGCCACCGAGGCCAGAGCGCCGGCGGCGAGCATGCCGGCGAGGGAGCCGCCGAGGACGACGGCGGTGGTGGGGCGTTGACTCATGGACGGGCACGCTCTCTGCTGTGGTCATCAGTGCTGCTGTCGTCACTGCTGTTGTCGTCACTGCTGCTGTCGACATTGCTGTGGCCGTCGCTGCCGGGGTCGTCGACGGACGGGCAGGGGCCGCCCGGTGGGGGCGCGGCCGTGTGCCGGCGGACCGCCGCCATGTCCTCGGGGCGGTGGAGGGCCCGTGACACGGCCGCGATCTCCTGGAGCAGATCCGTGATGTCGGGGTAGCCGGTGGTATCGCCGTCCGGATTGCGACGCCTGGCGGCGGCCGCGTCCTGGACGGCCACGGCGGCGGCGAGCGCCTTCGCGTGACCGGACTCGAAGCCCAGGGCGAGCGCGGCCTCGTGCGACCGTCGCCGCTGCTCCTCGTCGATGCGGCCGGCCAGTGGGAGGAGAGCGTCGCGGATGAAGGTCTCCCGCCGGATCAGGCGCAGTTCGGGTGTGGTGTGCAGGACGAAGGGGATGCGGCCGCCGTTGACGGTCCGCATCAACGTGTACAGGGGCCGCAGTTCGTGGTGGGCGAGCCGGACGCGCCAGCTTTCGTGCAGGTACTGGCCGGCGTGCGGGAGGATGAACCCCACCGCGATCAGGATCGCGGACAGACAGGCGACGGGCGGGGCCAGTTGGGTGCTCAGCCAGTCCAGGTCGTGGCCGGTCCAGCGGGCCGCCACGGCGGTGAGTTTGGCGGCGTCGAAGATCAGGTTGATCACGTAGCCGACGCCGAGCGACTTCAGCCCCCAGCGCAGCCAGGCGTCGAGCCCGTCGGTGCGGACCCAGTTCCAGATCAGCCGTGAGGTGATCAGGACGGCCACGGTGTGCGCGAGCAGGTAGGACAGGATCATCTCGCGCATGAAGGGCGTCGAGGCGTAGTACGTGTCCAGGTCCCGGAGCCGCTCGACCGGCGCGTCCGCGAGGGCGAACAGCACCCACAGCGCGACGACCACGCCCGAGTACAGGCACAGGACCCAGCGCATGGCGCGGCGGGTCGCCGCCGTGCGGTCGGACAGACCGTTGCGCCAGGCGATGAGCAGCAGCAGACAGGAGCCGCAGAACGCGGTGAGCAGGGAGTAGACCAGCGGGGCCGCGATGTTCGGTACGCCGGTGACCTGGTTGGTCCAGGCGATCGTGGCGGGCGCCGCGGAGACGAACACGAAGCAGGCGAGCAGCAGCAGCCCGCCGACCGCCCGCAGCAGCGGGTCCCGCCACAGTCTGATGATGGTCGGCAGCTTGATCACGAGCGCGGTGGTGAGGATCGCGGCGGGGATCCAGAACGAGATGTAGAACTCGTCCAGAAGACCGGCGGGGTCGAGGGCCAGCTCGAGGGAACCGGGGGCATGGATCACTGGACCGTTCCTCCGCGTCCGCGGTAGCCGAACGCCCGCTGCAAGGGATCGAGGGGCCCGCTGACGCCCTCGCCGGAGACAAGGAGCCGCAGGGCGGAGGCCAGACGGTGGCCGAAGTCGTCGGCCTCGGCCTCGTCGTCCTCCCGTGAGCCGTTGCGGGCGGCGACGGTCAGCGCGAGGGAGTCCCAGCCGGACCGTGCGGCCAGCACGCCCGCGGCCATCGTGCCGACGCCGTGGTGGTGATGCCGGTGACCGGCGTGCAGATGCCACAACTCATGTCCGAGGATGACCAGTTGCTGCACGTCCTCGGCCCGTTCCTCGACGATGACGAGGTCGAAGTCCTGGAACTCCACCCACAGCCCGGTCACCTCGATCTCGTCGGGGAACCGCTCGAACCGCACCTCGACGGGCCGCCCGCCGCGCCGTGCGGACATCTCCTCGCACAGCGCCCGGCACACGTCCCGCACACCGGCCGGCCGGCCGGGGCGGGCCCGTACCGCGGCGGAGAGATCGCCGCTCAGCTCGCGCATGGCCGGTCCGGTTCTCGCGCGCCGCAGCGCCGAGCCGATCCGGGCCGCCCTCCCGCGCGCGCCCGCGATGTCCATCCGCTCCCCCTTCTCAACCGCCGTACGGCAGCCCGTTCGAGCCTACGCGGCCGGTTGTGCCCACGTCACGGGAAGTTTTCACGGGGCCGTCGGGGACCGTCCCGGAGTCACTGATAGAAAGCGCTGTCATAGATCCCGTCAAAACCATTGACGCGCGGGCGCATCGATTTTACGGTCCCGTTCGAAGTTACGAGCGGAATTCGAAATGTCGAACCAATAGAACGACAGGGGCAAGGTATGGGACAACCTGGCCTGAATCGCAGGCAACTTCTCGCCGCCGCCGGCGGGTTGGCGGTGGCGGGCAGTTTCGGCTTCGCCGCCCTCGGTACGGGAGCCGACGCGCTCGCCGCCGGGACACAGACCCGGGTCCGCTACTGGAACCTCTTCCAGGGCGGCGACGGCGCCAACCAGGTGGCGATGGTGGACGCCTTCCGCGACGGGCACCCGGACATCGCCGTGAAGGACTCCACCCTCGCCTGGGGCGGCCCCTACTACACCAAGCTCGCCATGGCCGCCGCCGGCAACCGCGCACCCGACCTCGGGGTCATGCACCAGGGCCGCATCCCCGGCTTCGCGCCCGGCCGCCTCCTGGACCCCTGGGACGTGGACCTCCTCGCGAAGCACGGCGTGCGCGAGGCCGACTTCAACCCGGTGCTGTGGCAGCGCGGCATCGTCGACGGCGAGCTGTACGCGCTGCCGCTGGACATCCACGTCCAGCTGAACTTCTACCGCAAGGACGTCTGCGAGAAGGCGGGACTCCTCGACACCGCCGGCCGCCTCCCCGCCGCCGGCTCCACCGACGAGTGGTTCGACATCCTGAAGGAGGCCAAGGGGCAGCTGAAGAAGGGGCAGCAGACACTCGGCCTGCACGCAGGCGACCAGAACTTCTGCTGGTGGTTCTTCGTCGCCTTCTACCAGCAGCTCGGCGGCACCTACTTCGACGACGACCACACGACCGTCACCTTCGACACCGACAAGGCCACCCAGGTCCTGGAGTTCTTTCGCAAGCACGTCACCGACGGCTACGTCACCGTCGGCGAGGCGGACGGCGAGGCGTTCCTCGCCGGTTCGCCGTTCACCTGGGAGGGCAACTGGTCGGTGCCGTACTTCAACGGCGAGAAGGTCGAGTACGGCGCCCAGCCGCTGCCCCCGGTCTTCGGCACCCCGGCCACCCACGCCGAGTCGCACTCCTTCGTGCTGCCCCACCAGGCCGGCCGCGGCGGGGACGCCGACGAGGGCGCCTACCGGCTCGCCGCCTACATGGTCACCCACGCCACCACCTGGGCCAACGGCGGCCATGTCCCGGCCTATCTGCCCACCTTCAAGGACCCGGCCTACCTGGAACTGGCACCCCAGAGCGAGTACTCCCGCCCCGCCATGGACCACCAGGCCAACGAACCCCACATCTGGTTCGCCGGCTCCACCGGCGTCCTCGCCCAGCGCGTCGGCCCGATCGTGGCCGCCTCCAACCTGGGCTCGGCCGCCCCGGACGCGGCGGCCCGCCGGATGAAGTCCGCGCTGGCGCAGCTGCTGGCGATGAAGAACCCGATGGACGGCCGCACGGCAGCCCAGGAGCTGAAGGGAGCCGGCGCATGAGCACGCTCGCGCACGCCGGGACACTGCCGCCGCGTACCGCGGTCGCCGCCGAATCCGCCCGTGCCCGCTGGGGCCGCCGCTTCCAGCACGGCGGCTGGTTCGTGGCCCCGTTCTTCGTGCTGTACGGACTGTTCGTCGTGCTGCCGGTCGTCCGCGGGCTCTACCTGAGCTTCACCGACGCCAACATCTCCGGCGACCACACCGGCTTCGTCGGCCTCGACAACTACCGCGAGGCCCTGAAGGACGACCTGGTCTGGGACTCGCTCTGGCACAGCGTGCAGTTCACGCTCTACGTGGTCCCGGTGATCGTCGTCGCGGCCCTGCTGATGGCGCTGATCGCCCACCACACCGTGCACTTCACGTGGCTGTGGCGGCTGTGCTTCTTCGCGCCCTTCCTGCTGCCCTCCGCGGTCATCGGCAACCTGTGGTGGTGGCTGTTCCAGCCCACCAACGGCATGGTCAACCACGTCCTCGGTCTGGACACCCCGTGGCTCACCCAGAAGTCCACGGCGATGCTCGCGGTCGTCGTCGCGACCCTGTGGTGGACGGTCGGCTTCTCCTTCCTCCTCTACCTGGCCGCCCTCCAGAACATCCCCCACCACCTCTACGAGGCGGCCGAGCTGGACGGGGCGAACGCGTTCCAGCGGATGCTGCACATCACCGTGCCCAACCTGCGCAACATCACCGGCCTGGTCCTCGCCCTGCAGATCCTCGCCTCGCTCCAGGTCTTCGACCAGGCCGTGGTGATGTACCAGTTCGGACCGGGACCGGAGGAATCGACCCGCACCTTCGTGCAGTACACCCTCGAACAGGGCTTCACCAGCTACCGCGTGGGCTACGCCTCCGCGATCTCCTTCATCCTCTTCATCATCGTCGCGGCCGTCGCCCTCGGGCGGATGTGGCTGCTGCGCAACCGCGAGGAGGTCGCGACCCGATGACGACGCCGCCGACGCCGACCACGCCGACCGCGCCCCCCGCGCCGCCGACGTCCCCGACTCCCGCGCTGCGCAAGCCGCGCGGCACCTGGACCCCGGCCCAGATCGCCCTCACGCTGGTGGCGGCGGCCCTCTCCCTGGTCTGGCTGGCCCCGCTCGCCTGGGCGCTGTCGACGTCACTCAAGACCCCCACCGAATCGGTGACCTCCCCGCACTGGATCCCGCAGGACTTCACCGCGGAGTCCTGGAAAGCGGTGATCGAGGCCGGCAACATCCCCAACTGGTTCGTCAACTCGGTCGTCGTGTCCGTCTGCGTCACCTTCATCGTCCTGGCGGTCGCCTCCCTCGCGGGATACGGGTTCGCGCGCACGGAGTTCCGCGGCAAGTCGGCGCTGATGGCGCTGACGATGGCGGGCCTGATGTTCTCCCCGGCGATCCTCGGCGTCCCGCTCTTCACCACGGTCCAGTCGCTCGGCATGGTGGACACCTACTGGGGGATGATCCTTCCGCAGTGCGCGCCGGCGGCGATGGTCTACATCCTCTACAAGTTCTTCCAGTCCCTGCCGAAGGAGCTGGAGGAGGCGGCCTTCATCGACGGCGCGGGCCGCTGGCGGATCTTCTTCACGATCGTCCTGCCGCTGTCGAAGCCGTCCCTCTCGGCGGTCGGCATCTTCACCTTCATCGCTTCCTGGAACAACTTCCTGTGGCCCTACATGGTGACCAACAACCCCGACCTGATGACCATGCCGAACGGCATCGCCACCGTGCAGAACGCCTTCGGCATCGTCTGGCCCCAGCTCATGGCCGGCGGACTGCTGGCCGGCCTTCCGCTGATCGTCGTGTTCGTCTTCTTCCAGAGCCAGATCGTGCGGGGCGTGGCCCACACGGGTCTGGCGGGCCAGTGATCCACAGACGGACCCCCGACCCCCGACGGACAAGCACCCCCTCCTCGAAAGGCGTACATGCGCACCGCACGTCTCACCCTCGACCCCGTCTTCACCATCGGCGAAGTCAACCCCCGTCTCTTCGGTAGCTTCGTGGAGCATCTGGGCCGGTGCGTCTACACCGGTCTCTACGAGCCCGGCCACCCGTCCGCCGACGAGGCGGGACTGCGGACCGACGTCCTGGAACTGGTTCGCGAACTCGGCGTCACCGCCGTCCGCTACCCGGGCGGCAACTTCGTCTCGGGCTACAAGTGGGAGGACTCGGTCGGCCCCGCCGAGGACCGCCCGCGCCGCCTGGACCTCGCCTGGCGCTCGACGGAGACGAACCGCTTCGGGCTCTCCGAGTACATCGCCTTCCTGAAGAAGATCGGCCCGCAGGCCGAGCCGATGATGGCGATCAACCTCGGCACGCGGGGCGTGGCGGAGGCCCTGGAACTCCAGGAGTACGCCAACCACCCGGCCGGCACGGCGCTTTCGGACCTGCGGGCCGACCACGGTGACAAGGACCCCTTCGGCATCAAGGTCTGGTGCCTGGGCAACGAGATGGACGGCCCCTGGCAGACCGGCCACAAGACGGCCGAGGAGTACGGCCGGCTCGCCGCCGAGACGGCCCGCGCCATGCGCCAGATGGACCCGACGGTGGAGCTCGTCGCCTGCGGCAGTTCCAGCCAGTCCATGCCGACGTTCGCCGACTGGGAGGCGAAGGTGCTGGCGGAGACCTACGACCTGGTCGACTACATCTCCCTGCACGCCTACTACGAGCCGCAGGACGGCGACGTCGACTCCTTCCTGGCCTCGGCCGTGGACATGGAGTCGTTCATCGAGAACGTCGTCGCCACCTGCGACCACATCGGCGCGAAGCTCAAGTCGAAGAAGAAGATCAACCTCTCCTTCGACGAGTGGAACGTCTGGTACATCTCGGGGTGGCACGCGATCGAGAACTCCGGCGAGCGGGACTGGGCGGAAGCGCCCCGGCTGCTGGAGGACAACTACAGCGTCATGGACGCGGTCGTCTTCGGCTCGCTCCTCATCGCGCTGCTGCGGCACGCCGACCGGGTGACGGTCGCCTGTCTCGCCCAGCTCGTCAACGTCATCGCGCCGATCCTCACCGAGCCGGGCGGCCCGGCCTGGCGGCAGACGACGTTCTTCCCGTTCGCGCAGGCGTCCCAGCACGGCCGGGGCACGGTTCTCGACGTGCGGGTCGACTCACCGACGTACACGACGGCCAAGTACGGCGAGGCGGACCTTCTGCACGCCACCGCCGTTCGCGCAGACGACGGCACGGTCACCGTCTTCGCCGTCAACCGCAGCCGTACCGAGGCGCTGCCGCTCCACATCGGGCTGACCGGCCTCGACCTGACCTCCGTCGTCGAACACAGTGTGCTCGCGGACGCCGACCCGGACGCCCGCAACACCCTCGCCGACCCCGAGCGGGTCGCCCCGCACCCGGCCGAGGGCACGGCGCTGACGGACGGCGCGCTGACGGCGACGCTGGAGCCGCTGTCCTGGAACGTGATCAGGCTCGCGTGATCGGGCCGGCCTGACCGGAAGAGGCGGGAAGCGGCCGGGCGCGGCCGGGCGTACGAGCGGGATCGGCGCCCGGCCGTCCGCGGGGCCCTAAAGGGCAGGCTCCTGAACGGCATCCCGGGATTCCGGGTGAGCTGGATCATCGGCGGGGGCGGCGGCACGCAGCGCCGCCTCGACCCGGCGGTTGCTGGTCATGGTCGCGGTGATGGCGGTCATGGTGAGGAGGAGGCCGGCGGCGGTGTAGAGCGGGGTGCGTACGTCGTAGGTGGCGGCCAGCCAGCCGCCGAGGAAGGCGCCGAACGGGGCGGCGCACATGGCGAGCATGCGGGAGGTGGAGGCGACCCGGCCCATCAGGTGGGCGGGGACGATCGTCTGTCGGAGGGAGGGGCCGAGCACCATCGTGGCGCCCATGCCCGCTCCGCAGACGGCGAGCGCGAGGCCCGCGACATACGGGTTCGGGGCGGCGGCAAGGCCCAGGACGGCGAGACCCTCGACCGCGGCCGTGCAGGTCAGTGCGGTGCCGGTGCCGAGTCGTCGGCCGAGGAAGGAGGCGATGCCCGCGCCGAGCAGACCGCCGGTGGCCTCCGCCGTGAGGAGCAGGCCGAAGCCGAAGGTGCCGATGCCGAGGCGATCGTGCGCGAAGAGGGCCAGTACGGTCTCGACGGCGAGGAAGGCGATGTTCCCGACCGCCGGACGCAGCGCGAGCCCGAGCAGCAGCTGATCCCGGAATACGTAGGAGGCGCCGGCCCGCGCCTGCCGCAGCAGCGACTCGCGGGCCTGCGGTGCGGGCCGGGGCGCGGCGGGCAGTGACCGTACGAGCAGTGCGGAGAGCGCGAACGAGACCGCGTCGGCGAGCAGCGGGACCGCCCGCCCGAGCGCGAGCAGGGCACTGCCCGCGGGCGGCCCCGCGAAGCCGGACGCGGCGGTCTGGGCGCCGCGCAGGCGGGAGTTGGCGCGCTCCAGGAGCGCGGGGTCGCGGCCGAGCAGATCCGGCAGGTAGGCCGTGGCGGCCGTGTCGAAGAAGAGTCCGCCGAGGCCGAGGAGGAAGGCGACGGCCGCGAGCAGTGGAATGCTCAGCACGTCGAGCGCGGCCGCTGCCGCCGGTATCGCGAGCAGCACGGCACGCGCCGCGTCCGTGACCCACATCGTGCGCCGGCGGTCCCAGCGGTCCACCAGCGCACCGCCGAGCACCCCGAAGAGCAGCCACGGCAGCGTTCCGGCGGCCGTGACGACGGCGAGCGCCATCGGATCCCGCGTCAATGTCAGGGCGAGCAGCGGCAGCGCGGCATGTGACACACCGTCACCCAGCGAGGACACCGTCTGCGCGGTCCACAGCCGTCCGAACCCGGTCGGCAACTTTCTTGCCTCTGCAGTCACTTGGCTTCCCCTTCGGCCTGCGCGCGCGATGCCGGGTGGAACAGTGCGAAGACGAGCGACGCGTCCGGCAGCGAGGGGTCGGACAGCTCCCGGTACTCGTCCGCCAGTGCCTGCAGCCGCGCCCCCAGCTCGGCGAACTGCTCCTCGGTGAGCCGCAGATGCGCCATCCGTACGTGCCGCTCGGCATCCGCCGGCGCCGCCTCCAGGTCCGCCACCGCGTGCCGCATCAGCACATCCGGCCCTCCCTCGCCCGGATCCGGCAGCTCGATCGACCGCGCGGCCATCGCGTAGTACCGCTCGGTGACCCCCCGGACCTTGCGCGTGCGCACCACTTTCACCAGGCCGGCCCGTTCCAGCAGCCGTACGTGGTAGCTGGAACTCCCCTTCGCCAGGCCCACTCGCTCGGCGATCTGCGTGATCGTCGCGGGCTCGAAGCGGAGCACGGCCATGATCCGGTGGCGGGTGAGGCTGGAGACGGCGCGCAGCTGCTCGTCCGTGGTGACGTGGAGCGTCTCGGGAACATCGTCGGTGGGCATGGGCCCAATGGTCAACACTTCTTGACCATTGCGCAAGGGGTTTTGCTCGGACGTTCGGAATCGCCGGAAACCTTCGTTTCGGTCGGGCGCGCCCGTCCGGCCGACCGGTTGTGCCCGTCCGGCGCCGGGCACCGGGTCGCGCCCGACCCGTGCCGGCAGGCGGCTGACGGCACAATGGGCCCATGAGGATCTCGGCACGGGCGGACTACGCGGTGCGGGCGGTACTGGAGCTCGCCGTACGGCAGGGCGGCGACCCGGTGAAGGCCGAGTCGATCGCCGCCGTGCAGGACATTCCGCACAAGTTCCTCGAGGGGATCCTCGGTGACCTGCGACGCGGTGGGATCGTCGACAGCCGGCGCGGCGGGGGCGGAGGCTACCGGCTGGCCCGCGATCCGGCGGCGATCACGGTCGCGGACGTGATCAGAGCGGTGGACGGCCCGATCGTGTCCGTGCGCGGCGAACGCCCGACCGGTCTGACGTACACGGGCTCGGCGCAGCCCCTGCTGCCGCTCTGGATCGCGCTGCGGGCGAACGTGCGGCGGATCCTGGAGGGCGTCACGATCGCCGACATCGCGGCGGACGCCCTGCCGGGCCCGGTCCAGGCGCTCGCCGAGGAACCGGCGGCCTGGGAGAATCCGTGAGTCACGGCCGTCACCCGCATCGCCCGACCCCGGGCGGCCGACAGGGACGCCGCCCGGCGCCATGCGTACAGATCTCCTATTTCCGAGCTTCGAACAACCCGGAGCGGCCGCGATCGACCGCGTGACACGATCCTGGCCTGCCGGAGCGACAGGGCGAGAAGTCGCGACTCCGGCTGCACGGAAGGGGAGGGTCACATGGGCAGGTCGATCGTGCGCAGGGCGGGGCTGTGGGCCGCGGGGGCGATGACGGCAGTCGGGGTCGTCGGTCTCGCGGCGGCACCCGCGAGCGCGTGGACCGGCGGGAACGTCTGGGTCAACCTGGGCAGTTGGAACTGTCCGGCGGGCGGTTCGGTCGTCGGCGTGTACTGGGCGGTGGACGCCTACTCGAGCGGGCCGGCCGGCGGCGACTGGGGCGACAACGTCATCTATCCGCGGGTCCGGGTGGGGGCCGGCGCCCACAACACCCTCAGCTACCAGACCATCTGCAAGAAGTGGGGCTGGTACACCTACCGCGGGGTCGTCGGCCAGCGGTCCCTCACGCCCTACAAGTCGGGTCTGAGCTACACCTACTAGGACCCGGCCCGGCACCGGCGTGACCACCGCGGCCCGCACCTCGTACGGGTGCGGGCCGCGGTCGTCGGCGCCGTCCGGGCGGCGCGTCGGTCGGGCGGGGTCCCGGTCAGGCGGAGTCGACGCCGACGGTGATCGTCGCCTTGTAGCCGTCGGACACGCCGGAACCGAGGGCGGTCAGGGTGAGCAGGCCGGAGGAGGCGCCCCCGTCGTCGTAGATGCTGTCGTCGGCGAGGGCCGTCTCCTTGGTGGTGTTCGCGGAGTACGGCGAGGTCGCCTGGATCTCCTCGTTGATGTCGGGGTCGAAGAAGAGCTGACCGGTGTGGATGACCTCGCCGCCGGTGTACGAGTCGTCGGTGAGCGTCACCTCGGTGTGCACCCGCATATGGACGTGCACGGCCCGGGAGACGTAATGGCCGGGCCAGATCGAGGTGATGCCGCACTGCCCGTTCGCGTCGGTCAGCTGCCCGCCGCGCAGGAAGGTGCCGTTGTCCTCCTCCTGGTGGCCGTTGCCGCCGACGAAGCCGGAGTACTCGCCCAGGGCGTCGCAGTGCCAGATCTCGACCAGGGCGTCGGCGAGCGGCGCACAGTCGGCGGCCTGGTCGACGACGGTGAAGGTGTACCGGACCTCGAAGCCCTCCTTGTCCTCCCTGATGTCCTCGCGGACGAGGGCGCCGTCGAGGGAGTAGGGGCCTTCGGTGACCTCGGCGTTGAGCGTGCAGACGCCGCTGGTGGTGGAGGTGCCGGAAGAGGCCTCGGCCGCGGCCTCGGCGGACGTCGCCGTCTCACCGCTCGTGGTGTCGGCCGAGGCGAACCCGGCGACGGCGAGCCCGCCGGCGGCGCCGACCGCCGTACCGCCGATCAGGGTGTGACCCGCCGGTCAGGGGTGCGGCGGGGCGGCGCCGCGCCCCGGCGGGGCAAGGGCGGGGGGGGCCTTCGCGTCCTGACCCGGAGCGACCGGGTGTGAACGGGCCGTGGTGAATGGCCGGAGTTCTACCTGGGCGCGCCCCACTGCTCTCCCTACGATGCGATCGCCCCGGTTCTTCACAGCAACTTCATTGATTCTTCACAGAGTTGCTGTGTCGAGCCGGACGCGCATCCACCCCCCACCGATCCGAACGAAGGACAGAGACCATGGCAAGTGGGCTGCTCCTGGGCGGTGCGGTCGCCGCTCTCATCACCGCGGCGATACCCGCGCACAACTCGTCCCCCGTGTTCGACAACCCACCCCCGGACAAGATCGTCATCGACGTCGCCACGGTGAACGGATCCGGCTGTCCCGCGGGAACCGCGGCCGTCGCCGTCTCCGAGGACAACACCGCCTTCACCGTCACCTACAGCGACTACCTCGCCCAGGTCGGCGGGAGTTCCAACCCCACGGCGTTCCGCAAGAACTGCCAGCTCAATCTGGTCGTCCACGTCCCCTCGGGCTTCACGTACGCGATCGCCAAGGCGGACTACCGCGGCTACGCCTCGCTCCAGTCCGGCGCGACCGCCGTTCAGCGGGCCTCGTACTACTTCCAGGGCTCGTCGCAGACGGTGTTCAAGAACCACAACTTCAGCGGCTCCCTCAACGACAGCTGGCAGGCGACCGACAGCACCGACTGGGCCCAACTGGTTTGGGCCCCCTGCGGAGTTCAGCGCAACTTCAACATCAACACCGAGCTCCGGGTGAACGCGGGCACGTCCTCGCCGAGCAAGGTCAGCTTCATGACCATGGACTCGACCGACGGCGACCTCAGTACGATCTACCACATGGCCTGGCAGGAGTGCCCGGGCAAGTGAGCCCGTCCCGACCCTCGGGTCGCCTCGCCGCGTGGGCCACGAACCCGGCCCACGCGGTGCCCCCGGTGGGCACGCAGGCGCGCCCTGCCGACGGACAGAGGGGGCGTGGGGGATGGGTCGCGGTCGCAGCGCGGTGGTCGTCGGCGGAGGCATCGGCGGGCTGGCCGCCGCGATCGGGCTGCGCCGGATCGGCTGGGATGTGACGGTCCTCGAACGCGCCCCCGCCTTCGCCGACGTGGGCGCGGGGATCTCCCTGCACGCCAACGGGATGCGGGCGCTGGACGCGCTCGGCGTCGGCGAGGCGATACGGGCCACCGTCCGGCCGGTGTACACGGGCGGCACCCTCACCCCCGACGGCCGCATGCTGTCCCGGATGGACGGCGCGGCCCTGGAGCGCCGGCTCGGGACGCCCGTCGTCGGCGTGCTCCGTGCCGACCTGCACCGCGTCCTGCGCGAGGCGCTGCCCGCGGGGCGGGTGCACACCGGGGTGGAGGTGACCGACGTCGGCGGTGCGGGCGGCGACGCCGAACTCGTCGTCGCCGCCGACGGTGTCGACAGTCGGCTGCGCGCCGAGCTGTTCCCCCGGCACCCCGGAGCGGTCTACAGCGGTTCGACGGTCCTGCGGGCCCTCACCGAGCGCCCGCTGCCCGACCTGCCCTCCGACCTGGAACTGACCTGGGGCGGGGGCGCCGAGTTCGGGCACATCCGTTTCCTCGACGGCCGGGTCGAGTGGCACGCGGTGATCGTCGCACCGCCGGGCGTCCGGTATCCCGATCCCCTCGCCGCGATGCGCCGGCGCTTCCACGGCTGGCACCATCCCGTCCCCGCGCTCCTGGACGCGACCCGGCCGCAGGACGTCCTGCACCACGACATCCACGAACTGGCGACCCCGCTGCCCGCGTTCACCGTCGGCCGGGTCGCGCTGCTCGGCGACGCCGCCCACGCCATGACCCCGAACCTCGGGCAGGGCGCCAGCCAGGCGCTGGAGGACGCGACCGTACTCGCCTCCTGTCTCGCGACCGGTCCCACCACCGTGGCCGCGCTGCGCCGCTACGACGCGGTCCGCCGACGGCGCAGCCGGTCCGTGGCCCGCGCCGCCCGCCTGGCCGGCCGGATGGGGCACGGGCTGACCCACCCCCTCGCCGTGGCCCTCCGCGACGGCGCCCTGCGGCTGGCCCCCTCCGGACCGACCCTGCGGGCCGCCCTGCGGCATGCCGACTGGACGCCACCGCGGCTGCGGTGACGCCCAGTCGGACCCGGGAGGGATCAGGGAGGGATCCGGGAGGGATCAGGGGCTGGGGCTCAGTTCTCCACCCCGAGCGTCAGCGTTCCCGCGTACCCGGCGGACGTCGAGCTGCCCAGGGCCGTCAGGGTCAGCAGGCCCGAGGCGGCGCCTCCCTCGTCGTAGATGGAGTCCTGGGCGAGGGTGGTGCGGGTGACCGTGTTGGTCGAGTACGGGGAGATCCTCGCGACGGCCGTCGTGATCGTCTCGTTGAAGAAGAGCTGACCGGTGTGGAGCTCCTGGCCGCCGGTGAAGGAGCCGTCCGAGGTCAGGGTGACGTTCGTGTGGACCTTGATGTGGATGTGGATGCAGCGGCCCCGGTACCAGCCCGGGTAGACCGTGGTGATGTTCGCGACGCCGCTGGAGTTCGTGAGGACGCCGCCGCGCAGGAAGGTGCCGCTGTCCGGTTCGTTGTGGCCGTTGTTCCCGACGAAGCCGGAGTACTCGCCGAGGGCGTCGCAGTGCCAGATCTCCACGAGGGCGTTGGACAGGGGCACACAGGTGTCGTCGTCGACGACCGTGAGGGTCAGCTTCAGCGGGATGCCCGCCTTGCCCTCGGTGATGTCGGCGCGGACGTACTGTCCGTCGAGGTAGTAGGGGCCTTCGGTCATCTCCTTCGTGAGGGTGCAGACGGCCGCGGCGGCGACGGGGGCGGTGTCGGCCGCGTCGGCGGTGGGGGCCTCGGGCGTGGCAGCGGCGCCTACGGCCAGGGCCGCTGCGGTCGCGCCCGAGGCGACGAGTACGGTACGGCGCGCGACGGAGGGGCGCGCATCTGAGGTGTCTGTCATGAACACGACACCGTAGGAACGCTTCCTGTCGGCAGGCTGTCAGTTCGGCAAAGTGAGGCGCCGTCAAGCTACTTGCCGGGCAAGTGTCGACACAAGGGTGCCGCCCGTCGACGGGACCGACGGGCGGCGGGGTGGCGGGGCGGATCGAGCGGGGCTAGCCGATGTTCTTGAAGATCCAGGCCTGGTACTGGTCGCCGTACACGGGAGCCAGGGCGATGCGCGGCGGGTAGATCCGCAGCAGGCTCAGGCCCAGCCGCATGGGGGCGTCCACGACGGCGATCTGGTAGGTGTCGGGCTCCTGGCCGGGGATGAGGTTCCACTCGCGGGGCTCGACGCGCAGGAGGGCCGGCTCGTGCATGTCCGGTTCGCCGTCGTAGCTCACGTGCATCAGCCCGTCGGGGAGGCTGATGGTGTAGGCGTCGCCGCCCTTGCTGGTCACCTTCCACTCCTGATGGAGCCCGCCCTCCTGCGGCAGGAGCATCAGCGGCGCGTTCGGTCGGGCGTCGGGTGCGGTGAGGAGCTGCTCGTTGGTGAAGAGGATCTGGTAGAGGCCGTTGGCCAGGGCTGCCATGTTCACTCCGGGTGCGAGGGGGTGCGTGCCGGACGGCACAGTCCGTGAGGGAACCAGAGCGGATCGCCTCGAACCAGAGGAAACGCCGCATCGCACACTTTCGTGTGTCATATGCCCACGGCCGGGTTGAGCTGGGCACTCCCCGGGTGGGAGAAGTGCTGGTCGCGTGGTCGCGGGAGCCGTCCCCCGCCCGCCGTACCGCGAGGGGCCGTGTGCCGCTTCTCGAAGACTTTCGGGTGCGCGCGCGAACCATTGACGCGCAAGGGGTTCGATCCTACGGTCCCGTCCGACGACGCGAATGTTGTTCGGTATCACGAACGCCTGTATCCCCCCTCGAAGGAGCGTCCGCATGAGCCGCACCTCTCGCACGCCCCGCACGCCCCATACATCTCGCACGTCTCGCACGCCCCACACATCCCGCACGCCCCGCTCGTCCCGCAGGGCCGCACTGCTCGCCGTCCCGGCGGCGGTCCTGCTCGCCCTGATCCCGTCCACCGCCTCCGCGTACCCCAACCCCGGTACGGTCACCGGCTCCACCGTCGTGCACGACCCGACGATGATCCGCACCTCGGCCGGCCGCTACCTCCTCTACGCGACCGGCGGCGGCCTGTCCTACCGCACCTCCACCGACCGCATCGCGTTCAGCGCGGGCGGTGACGCCTTCTCCACCCGGCCGAGCTGGTGGTCCTCCTACGGCACCACCGAGGCCTGGGCGCCCGACATCTCCTACCAGGGCGGCAAGTACCTGATGTACTACGCCGTCTCCACCTTCGGATCCAACAAGTCCGCGATCGGACTGGCCGGTTCGAGCACCGGTCTCCCCGGCTCCTGGACCGACTACGGCACCGTCTACACCTCCACCACGTCGAGCGACTACAACGCCATCGACCCGAATCTCTTCGTGGACGACGACGGCAAGTGGTGGCTCTCGTTCGGGAGTTGGTGGACGGGGATCAAGATGATCCGGATCGATCCGGCCACCGGCAAGCAGCTCGCGTCCGACACCGCCCGGCGCTCGATCGCCTCCCGCCCCACCGGGACCAAGGCCGTCGAGGCGCCCTACATCGTGAAGCGCGGCGGCTACTACTACCTCTTCGCCTCCTACGACACCTGCTGCGCCGGCACCAGCTCCACCTACAAGGTGAAGGTCGGCCGCGCCACCGCCGTCACCGGGCCGTACTACGACAAGAACGGTGTCGCGATGACGAACAACGGCGGCACGGCGGTCCTGGAGTCGCACGGCAGCGTCATCGGCCCCGGCGGCCAGTCGATCCTGCACGACACCGACGGCGACCTGATCGTCTACCACTACTACGACGGCAACGACAACGGCACCCCCAAGCTCGGCATCAACCTCTTGAACTGGAGCAGCGGATGGCCCGTCGCCTACTGACCCTGCTGACCGCGCTGCTGCTCGCCCTGGCGATCGGACAGCCCTCGGCGAGCGCGGCCACCGTCACCAACCCGATCAAGGCGCAGAAGGGCGCCGACCCCTGGATCTCGTACCACGACGGCAACTACTACCTGGTGACGACGAGTTGGACGAACGTCATCACCATGCGCAAGTCCGCCACCCTCGCGGGGCTCGCCACCGCGCCGAACATCCAGGTGTGGACCGGGGACGCCGCTTCGCGGTGCTGCAACATCTGGGCGCCGGAGATCCACTTCCTCAACGGCCGCTGGTACCTGTACTACGTCGCCGGGCAGAACGTCACCGACTACAACCCGACCCAGCGCACGCACGTCCTGGAGAGCGCGGGCTCCGACCCGACCGGCCCGTACACCTGGAAGAACCAGCTCAACTCCGCCTGGATGCTGGACCCGACGGTCGCCACCATCAACGGCTCGCTGTACCTGTTCGGCAGCGCGAGCGGCGGGACGCAGAACCTCGTGGCGGCCCGGATGGCCAACCCGTACACCCTGGCCACCGGCTTCTCGACCATCTCGACGCCCACCAACTCCTGGGAGAAGTCGGGAGGTTCGGTCAACGAGGGGCCGGAGATCCTCCAGCGCGGCGGCAAGACCTTCCTGGTCTATTCGGCGAGCGGCTGCTGGACCCCCGACTACAAGCTCGGTCAGCTCACCCTCACCGGCTCCGACCCGCTCGTGGCGTCGTCCTGGACGAAGAAGTCCACACCGGTCTTCCAGCGCAACGACTCCGCGGGTGTCTACGGCCCCGGCCACAACGGCTTCTTCAGCTCGCCGGACGGCACCGAGAGCTGGATCGTCTACCACGCCAACGACTCGGCCTCGGACGGCTGCGACAACGGCCGTACGACCCGGGCCCAGAAGTTCACCTGGAACTCCGACGGCACCCCGAACCTGGGCACGCCCGTGGCGCTGGGCTCGGCCGGCAGCGGCCCCTCCGGTGAACCCTCGGCCACCGCCACCACCTACCGGATCACCAACCGCAACAGCGGCAAGTGCCTTGACGTGGACGGGAGTTCGACGGCAGACGGCGCCAACGTCCAGCAGTACACCTGCAACGGCGGCACGAACCAGCGCTGGCGCATCGAGGACCAGGGCGACGACACCAGCCGACTGGTCAACGTGGCCACCGGCAAGGTCCTCGACACCGCCGACTGCTCCACCGCGGACGGCGCCGACCTGCGTCAGTGGTCCTGGCTGAACAACACCTGCCAGCGCTTCCGCTTCCTCACCACCGACAGCGGATACGTCCGCATCGTCAACCAGTCCACGGGCAAGGTCGCCGACGTCGCCGACTGCTCCGCCGCGGACTCCGCCGACGTACGTCAGTGGTCCTGGCTGAACAACACCTGCCAGCAGTGGAGGCTCGAGCCGGTGTAGCCGCCGGTGCAGCCGGCGTGCGGTGAGGTTTCCGCCGCCGACCCGTTGCGCCCCGAGCAGCCATCGGCCGTTCGGGGCGCAACGGGTCGGCGGTACGAAGTCCTATCCCGCCTGGCCCATGCCCGCCGCGTTCGGCCAGCTCTGGGCGTTCGGCCAGCCTGTCGCGGCGGCGGGGGAGAGGCCGTTGGTGCCCCGGACCTGGGCGGCCGGGAGGCCGCCGCGGGCCGGCACGCCGGGCGGGGTCGGGCCCATCGGCGGGACGGGGGCCGGAGCCATGGCGGGTGCCATCGCCGCGGGAGCCATGGCGGGGGCCATCGCGGCCGGTGCCATGGCGGGTGCCATCGCCGCCGGTGTCATCGCGGCGGCCGGTGCCATCGGCGGAGCCGCGGCCGGGACGGGGGCGGGGGCCGGCGCGGGGGCCGGGGCGGGCACCGACTGGGGGAAGATCTGGGCCGCGGCCGGCATCGGCATCCCGGCGCCGTCGGACGGAGTGGCCTGCGCCATCGCCGGGGCCATCGGCGGGGCGGGCGGCGCCATCGGGGCGCCGCCGGCGGGGGCCGGCCCCGGCATCGCGACGCCCATGGCCTGAGCGGCGAGGTTGTGCATGCCGGACCCGTTGGTGACCAGCCGGTCCACCGCCGGCGTGCCCGAGCTGTAGCTGGTCCCGGTGCTCAGCTCGGGCACGGCGGCTCCCCTCCTGGTCCCGTAGAGCACCTGTTCCAGGCCGGACACCAGGCGACGAACGTCCACCTGGGGGCGCACCACGAGCCGCAGGAAGCGGCTGGACGAACCGATCTTGTTGCCGCACTCGCGGACCAGGATGCGGTGCTCGGCGAGCAGCCGGTCGCGGACCACGGTGCCCTCGGCGCCGACGGGAAGGCGCACGAAGAGGAAGTTCCCCTGGGAGGGGTAGACGGTCAGCCCGGGCAGCGCGCTGAGCTGACTCGCCATGTCGAGACGGTCCCGGCGCACCTGCATCAGGCTCTGCGCGTACTCGGGGCCGTGCTCCTTCAGCATGAACACCACGTACTCGGCGAAGGCGTTGAGGTTCCACTTCGGCAGCATCGAGCGGACCCGGCCGGCGAGCGACGGGTTGGAGACCATGTAGCCGAACCGGATGCCGTGCAGGCCGAAGTTCTTGCCGAGGCTGCGCAGCACGATGACGTTGGGCCGGATCATCGCCTCCTGCACGACGCTCGGTTCCTGCTCCGCGTCCGCGAACTCCAGGAACGACTCGTCGATGACGATCAGGTCCAGGTCGGCCATCGCGTCCATGAACTGCACGAGCGCGTGCTTGTGCAGGAAGCCGCCGTCGGGGTTGTTCGGGTTGCAGATGACGGCGGCCCTGGTGCCTCGGGTCCGGATGAACTCGGCGTACTGCGCGAGGTCCAGGGCGAAGCCGCTGGACTCCTGGAGCGGGAACATGTCGACCCGCTTGCCGGTCTCCATGGGCTGGTCGGTCCAGCGGCCGAAGGTGGGGACGGGGACGGCGAGGGACTCACGCACCAGCAGGTGGTCGATCCAGGTGATCAGCTCGGTCGACCCGTTGCCCATCGCTACGGCCTGCGGCGGGAGTTGGAGCAGGTTGCACAGCTCGGCCGTGATCGTGTCGGCGCCGCTCGGGTAGTAGGTGATGATGTCCCGCAGTCGCGCGGCCATGGTGTCCATCATGGCCGGGGTGGGGAAGTAGGGGTTGCAGGGGATACAGAAGTCCACCGGGCCGACTCCCTCGCCGCCCTCCCGCGTCAGCGCCGCCATCGACGGGCTGTGTGCCGCGGTGTTGCGGAACAACGAGGAGACGTTGTCGGCCATGGAACCTCCGTATGGGGCGGGCCCGGCGGGGACGACCGGGCCCGTCGTCATTGGGTGGCCCGCGCGGGGGAGCGCGGGCCGCTCTTACATACGAAGGTTGGGGTGGCGCTGTTCAATCGCTGAGGAATCGGTAAGAACTTGTGGGTCACCTGTGAAGGCGTCGTGACCCACGGCACCCGGGGCGCATCGGAAAGGGCCCCGCCGGTGTCGGCGGGGCCCTGCCTGTCCTGAGCTGTGGACCGGTCCTGAGCTGCGGATCTGTCCTAGCGCCGCGGACGGGTCACGAACCGGACTTGCGCTTGTTCCAGACGTCGAAACCGACCGCGGCGAGCAGCGCCATGCCCTTGATGACCTGCTGCCAGTCGCTGCCGACGCCGAGCAGGTTCATGCCGTTGTTCAGCACGCCGAGGACGAGACCACCGATGATCGCGCCGAGGACGGTGCCGACACCGCCGCTCATGGACGCGCCGCCGATGAACGCCGACGCGATCGCCTCGAGTTCGAAGTTCAGACCCGCCTTGGGACCGGCCGCGTTCAGCCGGGCCGCGACCACGAGTCCCGCCAGGGCCGCGAGCGCGCCCATGTTCAGGAAGACGAGGAAGGTGACCTTCTTGTCCTTGACGCCGGACAGCTTCGCGGCCGGCAGGTTGCCGCCGATCGCGTAGATGTGACGGCCGAAGACGGCGTTGCGCATGATGTAGCCGTAGCCGACCACCAGTGCGCCCAGGACCAGCAGGATGATCGGCGCGCCCTTGTAGCTGGCGAGCAGCATCGTGACGGTGAGCACCGCGGCGACGATGGCGACGATCTTGAGCAGGAACAGGTTGCGCGGCACGACGTCCAGCGAGAACTCCTGCTGGCGCTTGCGGTCGCGCACCTCCTGGAGCACCACCATGACGATCACGGCGAGGCCCAGCAGCAGCGTGATGTTGTGGTAGTTCGTGGTCGGGCCGACCTCCGGGAGGAAGCCGTTGCCCATCTTCTGCAGACCGTCCGGGAACGGGCCGAGGGTCTGGCCCTCCAGGAAGATCTCCGTCATGCCGCGGAAGATCAGCATGCCGGCGAGGGTGGCGATGAACGACGGTATGCCGAGATACGCGATGAAGAAGCCCTGCACCGAGCCCGCTATCGCGCCCACGATCAGGCACAGCACCACCGCGACGGGCCACGAGACGTCGTGCTGCACCGTCAGTACGGCCGCGAACGCGCCGATGAACGCCGTCAGTGAACCGACCGACAGGTCGATGTGGCCCGCGATGATCACCAGCATCATGCCGATCGCGAGGATCAGCACATAGCTGTTCTGAAGGACCAGGTTGGAGACGTTGCGCGGCAGCAGCAGGTCACCGTCGGTCCAGACCGCGAAGAGCGCGACGATCAGGCCGAGGGCGATCAGCATGCCGTACTGGCGCATGTTGCGGCGCAGGCCGTCCAGCACCAGCTGGAGCAGGCCGCCGTCGGCCGCCGGTCCACCGCTCTTGCCGGGCGGCGCGGCTGCCGGGCTCTTGGTCACGTCGGTGCTCATCGCGATACCTCTTTGTCCTTCGTCATCTGACGCATCAGCACTTCCTGCGTGGCCTCGGCCCGCGGGAACTCGCCCGTGAGCCGCCCGGCGGCCATGGTGTAGATGCGGTCGCACATACCGAGCAGTTCGGGCAGCTCGGAGGAGATGAAGACGACCGCCTTGCCCTGGGCGGCCAGCTGGTCGATGACCGTGTAGATCTCGTACTTGGCGCCGACGTCGATACCGCGCGTGGGCTCGTCCAGGATCAGCACGTCAGGACCCGCGAAGATCCACTTGCTGAGGACGACCTTCTGCTGGTTGCCGCCGGACAGCTTGCCCACCGGCTCGAAGACGGTCGGCGCCTTGATGTTCATGGACTTGCGGTAGCCCTCGGAGACCTGCCGCTCCTCGTGCTCGTCGACGATCCCCCGCTTGGCCACCTTGTCCAGCGCGGTCAGCGAGATGTTGCGGTTGATCGTGTCGATGAGGTTGAGGCCGTAGTGCTTGCGGTCCTCCGTGACATAGGCGATCCCGTGGCCGACCGCCTCCGCGACGGTCTTCGTACGGATCTCCTTGCCGTCCTTGAGGACGGTGCCGCCCGCGTGCCGGCCGTAGGAGCGTCCGAAGACGCTCATCGCGAGCTCGGTGCGGCCGGCGCCCATCAGGCCCGCGATGCCGACGATCTCCCCGCGCCGCACCTGGACCGACACGTCGTCGACGACCTTGCGCTGCTGGTCGATCGGGTGGTGCACGGTCCAGTTGCGGATCTCCAGGGCCGGGGCGGCGCCCGACTCCGCCTCGTGCGGGGTGCGCTCGGGGAAGCGGTTGTCCAGGTCGCGGCCGACCATGCCGCTGATGATCCGGTCCTCGTTCGTCTCCGCCGACTTCACGTCGAGCGTCTCGATGGACTGCCCGTCGCGAATGATCGTCACCGAGTCCGCGACCTTGCGGATCTCGTTGAGCTTGTGGGAGATGATGATCGCGGTGATGCCCTGCTTCTTCAACTCCAGGATGAGATCCAGGAGTTTGTCGCTGTCCTCGTCGTTGAGGGCCGCGGTCGGCTCATCCAGGATGAGCAGCTTCACCTTCTTCGAGAGCGCCTTCGCGATCTCCACGAGCTGCTGCTTGCCCACGCCGATGTCGGCGACGCGGGTCTCGGGGTGATCGCTCAGACCGACCCGGCGCAGCAGCTCGGAGGCGTGCCGCAGGGTGTCGTTCCAGTTGATCAGCCCGCGCGTGGCGTGCTCGTTGCCGAGGAAGATGTTCTCCGCGAGGGAGAGGTACGGCACCAGCGCCAGCTCCTGGTGGATGATGACGATGCCGCGCTGCTCGCTGGCCCGGATGTCCTTGAAGGAGACGGTCTCTCCCTCGAACAGGATCTCGCCCTCGTACGTGCCGTGCGGATGGACACCGGAGAGCACCTTCATCAAGGTGGACTTTCCGGCGCCGTTCTCACCGCAGATGGCATGGACCTCGCCCTGGCGGACGGTCAGAGTGACGTCCGACAGCGCTTTCACACCGGGAAAGGTCTTGACGATCGAGCGCATTTCCAGGACGGGTCCCGCCATGGTCGTGCCTTCCAATCCTTGAGGGTCGACGCTTACTTGAGCTGGTCGGCCGTGTAGTAGCCGCCCTCGACGAGGACCTTCTCGTAGTTGGTCTTGTCCACGCTCACCGGCTGGAGCAGGTAGGCCGGGACGACCTTGGTGCCGTTGTCGTACGTCTTGGTGTCGTTCGTCTCGGGCTTCTTGTCGTTGAGGACGTCGTCGACCATGGTCGTGGCGACCTTGGCCAGCTCACGGAGGTCCTTGTAGACGGTCTGCGTCTGGCCGCCCGCGATGATCGACTTCACCGAGGCCAGCTCGGCGTCCTGGCCGGTGAGGACCGGCAGCGGCTTGCTCGCGGAGCCGTAGCTGTCCGACTTCAGCGCCGACAGGATGCCGATGGAGATGCCGTCGTACGGCGAGAGGACCGCGTCGACCTTCTTGCTGCCGTACGACTTGGTGAGGATGTCGTCCATGCGCCTCTGCGCGGTCGCGCCGTCCCAGCGCAGGGTGGTGACCTGGGTGAGGCCGGTCTGGCCGGACTGGACGACGAGCTTCTTGCTGTCGATGTACGGCTGGAGCACGCTCATCGCGCCGTTGAAGAAGTACTTGGTGTTGTTGTCGTCGTTGGAGCCGGCGAACAGCTCGATGTTGAACGGGCCCTTGCCGGACTTCAGGCCGAGCTTGTCGACGATGTAGTTGGCCTGGAGCTCGCCGACCTTGCTGTTGTCGAAGGACGCGTAGTAGTCGACGTTCTTCGTGCCGAGGATCAGGCGGTCGTAGGAGATGACCGGGATCTTGGCGTCGGCGGCCTGCTGCAGGACGTTGTTCAGCGACTTGTTGTCGATGGCCGCGACGATCAGCGCCTTGACACCCTGCGTGATCAGGTTCTCGATCTGCGAGACCTGCTGGTCGGGGTCGTCCTCGCCGTAGACCAGCTTGGTCTTGTAGCCCTTGGCCTCGAGGTCCTTGACGACGTTGGCGCCGTCGGAGATCCAGCGCTCGGAGGACTTGGTCGGCATCGCGATACCGATGGTCCCGCCCTTGGCGCTGTCCGAGCCCTCGTCCTTGCTGCCACCGTCACCGCTCTGGCCGCAGGCGGACAGAGTCAGGGCGAGGGAGGCGGCTCCGGCTATGGCGGCGAGGGAGACTCTACGGTTGCGCATGATCATCATCCTTGATGTGTGTGCAGGGGTCGGTATCGCGGTGCGACGGCCGCTCCCGGAGCAACGCCGGGAAGAAGAGAAGAAGTGAAGAAGCGGTGTGTGGGATTCTGCGCGCCTGTGTCGGCTTCTGTGAAGCGGGGTTTCCGGAACGTTATGACTGGATGTCAAACCGCTTGAGTTCACCCGGCAGGCGCGAGCCCAGCGGCGCCATGTCGCCGTCCGCGCCGTGTCGGGCGAGGAGGTCGAGGGCGAGCCGTCCGCGCCGCACCCGTTCCCGGGCCGTGGAGAGCGCCAGATCCCGCAGGTGGTGGCCGTACGGGTAGATCCCCGGGGCCTTGGACAGGCCGAACTTCAGGTAGAGCGGTGCGCCGCGCCGGATCAGCTCGGCGACCTCGTACATCCGGATGTAACCGCCGAGATCGTCGGGGGCCTCGATGTACATGTCCATGGGGGCGCCGGAGACCCGGCGGATCTCGGTCAGGTGGTCCAGGGTGAGGTCGCTGGGCACGTTGACCGAGTCGGCGCCGAGCTGCTCGTACACCGCGTACGCCGCCGGGTTGACGGGACCGATGAGGGCGGAGACCTTCAGCGTGGTGTCGGCCGGGATGATGCCGGCCGCACGGGCGCGGTGCAGCGTCCACAGGACGCCCTCGTCGGCGACGAGCAGGCACTTGACGCCCAGTTCCGTCGCCCGGACGGCGTCCTCGACGCAGCCGGCGACGGCGTCGTGGCCGCGGGCGCGCAGCCCGCCGCCCCGCGAGTCGGTGCGGGTCGAGCCGCCGATGTCCCAGGTGCCGCGCGGCCCGGTGAAGAGGCAGAGCTCGATGTCACGCTCACCGGTGGCGTCGACCATCTCGGTGATCTCGACGTCGGTCAGCATCCACACGCCGCTGCCCTGGCTGATCCGGTGGATCGGCACGTCGAGGCGCGAGGCCTCCTTGAGGATGACGGCCAGCGCTTCGGGACCCTCGCACGAAGGGACCTCGGTGCGCCAGCGGCCGCCGCCCGGGAAGGTGTGGGCGGAGGCGTCGGCGGGGTCGAGGGCGGGCGCGCCCAGGCCGAGCGCGGAGAGCGCCTGCTCACCGGGTCGACGGGCTGCCGTGGCGGAAGCGTCGGTGGTCACATGCCGTCCTTCGTGTTCGATATTTCGGTCAAGGTTCGCGGCTCAGGTCGTGCGGAGTGTGGGTGTACGCCGGGGCGGGGGCGGTCAGGTCACCCCCGCACCGGCGTACGGCTCAGGGGGTTACGGCTTGAGCAGCACCTTGCCCACCTTCGGATCGCCTGATCCCACCAGGTCGATGGCCGCGGAGAACTCGGCGAGCGGCAGTTCGTGCGTGACCAGCGGAAGCGGATCGAGCAGCCCGGCTCCGAACACCCGGACGGTGTGCGACCAGGCGTCCGGCGGCGCTCCGAAGACGGTGTGCACCTCCAGCTGTCGTACGACCAGGTCCGTCGGGTCGAGCCCGTCGGCGCCCGGCGCCGGGATCCCGGTGAGGACCAGCCGGCCACCGCGCCGGAGCAGCGAGGCGGCGGTCCGGGCGGCGGACGCGGACCCGGCGGTCTCGATGACGACGTCGAAGTCGTCCGGGAGCTCCTGGTCCCTGGTCCGGAAGTCGGTGGCCCCGAACTGCCGGGAGAGCGCCTCCCGGTCGTTCCGGGTGCCGACGACCAGCAGCTCGGCGGGCGATCCCGCCTTCAGGAACTGGACGGCGAACATGCCCAGCGTCCCGGTGCCGACGACGGCCACCTTCTCGCCCGGCAGTGCGTGCGCCTTGATCGCGGCGGCCGCGATACAGGCGGCGGGCTCGAGCAGGGCGGCCGCGGTGAGGTCGGCGTCGTCCGCCAGGACGTGCAGCAGCCGGGCCGGCAGGGTGAGGGTGGCCGCCATGGCCCCCGGCTGGGTGAAGCCGGTCTCCTCGTACCCGTCCGTGCACAGCGTCGTCTCGCCCGCATGACAGCGGTCGCAGACCTGGCAGTTGCGGAAGCCCTCACCGACGACCTTGCGGCCGACGAGCGACGCGGGGACCCCGGCGCCGACCGCCTCGACCGTCCCCGACCACTCGTGGCCGGGGGTCAGCGGGTAGCGGACGTACCCCTCGGGCCGGTTGCCCTGGTACACCTCGCGGTCGCTGCCGCAGATGCCGGTGGCGTGGACGCGGACGAGCGCCTCGCCGGGTTCCGGCCGCCGAGGCTCGTGCGGGACGAGCCGGTGCTCGCCCGGCGCCTCGACGACGACGGCTGTGCTCACTTGTCGCTGCCCTTCGGCTTGCGCTGCTCCCAGCCCTCGGCCCAGAGGTCGAAACGGGCCTGCTGCTGCGGGAACTCGGCGGCGGCGTCCACGTCGAGCTCGACGCCGAGACCGGGCGCGTGGGACAGCTCGAAGTAGCCGTCGACGACCTGGGGAGCCCCCTTGACGACCTTCTTGATCTCCGAGTCGGCGAAGTCGTTGAAGTGCTCGAGGATCTTGAAGTTCGGGGAGGTGAACCCGACCTGGAGCGAGGCCGCGGTGAGGACCGGGCCGCCGACGTTGTGCGGGGCGACGAGCACGTAGTGCGCCTCGGCGGTGGCGGCCAGCTTCCTGGTCTCCCAGATGCCGCCGATGTGGCCGACGTCCGGCTGGATGATGTCCACGGCCTGGCTCTCGAAGAGCTCACGGAACTCGACGCGGTCGTGGATGCGCTCGCCGGTGGCGACGGGGATGTCGACCTTCGCGGCGACCTTCTCGAGAGCCTTCAGGTTCTCGGGCGGGCACGGCTCCTCCAGCCACGCGGGCTTGAAGGGCGCGAGCTCGTTCGCGAGCCGGACGGCGGTGGCGGGGGAGAAGCGGCCGTGCATCTCCAGCATCAGCTCGGCGTCCGGCCCGATGGCGTCGCGCACGGCCTCGATGAGGGAGACCGCGTACAGGGTCTGCTGGTGGTCCAGCTCGAAGTGGCCGGTGCCGAAGGGGTCGATCTTGAGCGCCTTGTAGCCGCGCTCCATGACTCCCTGGGCGGCCTTGTGGTAGGCCTCCGGGGTCCGCTCGGTGGTGTACCAGCCGTTGGCGTAGGCCTTGACCTTGTCGGTGACCTTGCCGCCGAGGAGCTGCCAGACGGGCACGCCGAGGGCCTTGCCCTTGATGTCCCAGCAGGCCATCTCGACGACGGCGATGCCCGACATCACGATCTCGCCGGCCCGCCCGTAGTCGCCGAACTTCATCCGGCGCACGAGGTCCTCGACAGCGAATGGGTCGGAACCGAGAATGTGGTTGGCCTCGGCCTCCTTCAGGTAGCCGATCAGCGCGTCGGTGTGACCCAGCATGCGGGTCTCTCCGACACCCGTGATGCCCTCGTCGGTGTGCACCAGGACGTAGGTCAGGTTGCGCCACGGCGTCCCGACCACGTGCGTGCTGATTCCGGTGATGCGCACGGAAGTTACCCTTCGGCTGTTCGAGATTTCGTCACATGTTCGAAATGCTGGGCAGACAGTAAGGATTGCGCGAGGCGAGTGTCAATGGGTCGAACAGGTAACGGTTTCGACAGTTTCGGTACTCCTTTCGAAACTTGGCCTGCCGCGCTGTGGTCCAGGTCACTCGAAGTGTCGCGCCGGTATGGCCGGTTTCCCACACAACTTTCACAGGTGAACCCGGGAACGCGCCTGTCCGGGAACTTAGTCTTCCCGCGTCATGGACTACTGCCACCCGTGCCGACGGCACCTCAACGGCGCCCTCGCCTGCCCGGGGTGCGGCGCGCCTGCTCAGCAGCTACGCGCGTATCCGCCCGGCGCGTCCGGCCCCGAGCCGTACGCGCGGGACGCGTCGGCGCACCGGACCTCCGGCGATCCGGACGGTCGCGGCGACCCGGACGACCACGGCGCTCCCGACGGCCGGGATGACCGCGGCGCCCACAGCGGCCGAGCCGATCGAGGCGCTCACGACGATCACGACGGGCCTGTCGATCACGAAGCCGGGAGCGGCGGGCCGCAGGGCCGGGCCGCGCGCCGCCGCGAGCAGGGTCGGGGCGGTCGGCGCGGCCCCCAGGGCGCGGCCGGCGCGCCGGAGGCGAGCCGCCGCGACCGCAAGGCCTCGGCCCACCGAAGACGCCGCAAACGCATCGTACTGATCACCGTCGGCTTCGCGCTCGCGGCCGGTGGCCTGAGCCTGGCCGAACTCGGCGTGGACGCACCGGGGTTCACCTCCCCCGGGAATCCGGCGGCGGCCGGGGGCGAGGCGTCCGAGGTCGACGGTTCGTCCTCGGGGCCGAGCGCGTCCGCGCAGCCCCTGGACGACCGGACCGACACGGGCGGCGACAAGGCCTCGTCCTCCCCGAGCCCCTCCGTCTCCCCCTCGGCCTCGGAGTCCGCGAAGGACGCGTCGGCCACGCCGGGCCCGGACAAGGACGCCCAGTCGGCGCCCCTCCCCGGCTCCTCCGGGTCGACCTCCGGATCGACCCCCTCGGACTCGGACTCCGGCTCGGACTCCACGGCGACCGCCGACCCGTCGGCGCCGGCCGAGTCCCCGGATCCGTCGCCCTCGCAGACGTGCACGCGCTTCCTGTGGTGGTGCTCGTAGGGCTCCGCCGGAGCCGGCCGCGCCGCGGCCGGACCCGCCGGGCGGCCGTCATGTGGGCCGTCCAGGAGGGCGTGCCGGACGCCCAGGTATGGCCGAAACAGCTGTGCACTGAAGCGGGTTGGGCATGCTCCGGCCGTGCGACCCGTCGTCGGTCCGCTGCCCGGTGCCCGGCCTCGGCCGGCCTTTCGGCCTGTGACCAGGGGCGATGTCCCGCCCCAGGTAAGCGCGTTATGGAACCGTGACGAGCTTCCCGTGCAACCCCCTTGACCGCCATGAATTGTTAGCGCTCACAATGACCTCCGCATTCACCAGTCGGCGACGACGTCAACACGGGGAGGTACGAGCGGTCTTGCCCGCAACATCCCCACTCGCTTTTCCCGCCGGTGTCGTCGGGCCCACCGGGACCCCGGAGTGAAGCCCGTGGCGCGGAACCGTCCGCCCACACCGCAGGACTTACCGGACTCACCGGCAGACGAGCGCCAAGGAGGTGCGGCCGTGACACCCACCCGGCTCCGGCCGCCCACCATGGCCGACGTGGCGCGCCTGGCCGGCGTGTCCCACCAGACCGTGTCCCGCGTGCTGGGGGAGCACCCCAACGTGCGGGACGAGACACGGGCCAGGGTGCTGCGGGCGATCGAGGAGATGGGCTACCGCCGCAACTTCTCCGCCCGGGCCCTGGCGACCCGGCGCACCCGGACACTGGGCGTGGTCGCCTCCGACACCACCCTCTACGGGCCGGCCAGCACGCTGTTCGCGCTCGAGGAGGCGGCGCGGGCCGAGGGATATCTCGTCTCGACGGTCAGCCTGCGCGAACTGACCATGGAGACGCTCTCCGAGGCGCTGGACCACCTCAGCGAGGGCGGGGTGGAGGGCGTGGTCGCCATCGCCCCGCAGCGGTCGGCGGTGGACGCCCTGGCCGAACTGCGCCATCCCTTCCCGGTGGTGGTCGTGGGCGGGGAGCCGGGCATGGAGATCCCCCGCGTCGGTGTCGACCAGCATCTGGGGGCGCGGCTGGCGACCGGCCACCTGCTGGCCGCCGGCCACCGCACGGTCTGGCACCTCGCCGGACCCGAGGACTGGCAGGAGGCGGCCGACCGGGCCGCCGGCTGGCGGGCCACCCTCGAAGCGGCGGGCGTCGAGCCGCCCATGCTGCTGCGGGGGGACTGGAGTCCGCTGTCGGGCTACCGCGCGGGCCAGGAACTGGCCGGCTGGGTGGGCCGGGGGCTGACCGCCGTCTTCGTCGCCAACGACCAGATGGCGCTGGGGGTGTTGCGGGCTCTGCGCGAGGCGGGCGTGCGGACTCCCCAGGACGTCGCGGTGGTCGGCTTCGACGACATCCCGGAGTCGGAGTTCTTCGCTCCGCCGCTCACCACCGTCCGGCAGGACTTCTCGACGGTGGGCCAGCGAGGCATCGCGCTGCTCCTGGAGCAGATCGAGGGCCGGCCGGCCTCCGACACGCCCCGGATCGCGATCGAACCCCAACTCGTCGTACGCGCAAGTACGTTCCCGAGCGCCGCTCAACCGGAGGGCGCTCCCCGCTGACGGACCCCGTCGGACCCCTGACCAGCAGTGTGGCCGAAATGCCGAACAGTGATCGACAGGCTGGACGCAGTGCGGCCGGTCCATCGAGTACCAGCAGGTCCATCCCCGGGCCGGCTCTTCAAAGGAGAAGAACATGCTCAGCAGAAGAAACTTCCTCACCGCGGCGGTCGGCGTGGCGGCGGCGGGCGGCCTGGCGGCCTGCGCCAAGGAGGACGACGGCGCGTCCAGCAGCTCTTCCGGGGACGGCGGCAAGGCCATCACGCTCGGCTTCTCCCAGGTCGGTTCGGAGAGCGGCTGGCGCAGCGCCAACACCGACTCGGTGAAGGCGGCGGCCAAGGAGGCGGGTTACACCCTCAAGTTCTCCGACGCCCAGCAGAAGCAGGAGAACCAGATCTCCGCGATCCGCAGCTACATCACCCAGGGGGTCGACGTCATCGCCTTCTCGCCGGTGGTCGTCACCGGCTGGGACGCGGTGCTGAAGGAGGCCAAGGCCAAGAAGATCCCGGTGGTCCTCACCGACCGCTCCGTCGAGACCTCCGACGAGTCCCTGTACGTGACCCTGGTCGGCTCCGACTTCACCGACGAGGGCCGCCGCGCCGCCAAGATCCTCGAGAAGGTCATCGCGAAGGCCGGCCTCAAGGGCGCGGTGAAGATCGCCCAGCTGGAGGGCACCACCGGTGCCGCCCCGGCGATCGAGCGCGCCAAGGGCTTCAAGGAGGTCATGGACGCGAGCCACAAGGACGACTGGAAGGTCGTCGTCAGCCAGACCGGTGACTTCACCCGCGCCGGCGGCAAGCAGGTCATGGCGGCCTTCCTCACATCCAACCCGGACATCAACGTCCTCTTCGCGCACAACGACGACATGGCCATCGGCGCCATCCAGTCCATCGAGGCGGCCGGCAAGAAGCCCGGCAAGGACATCCTGATCGTCTCGATCGACGGCGTGAAGGACGGCTTCGTGGCCATGTCCGAGGGCAAGATCAACGCCATCGTCGAGTGCAACCCGCTCCTCGGCCCGCAGCTGATGGACGTCGTCAAGAAGGTCAAGGACGGCGAGACGGTCGAGCGCTGGATCAAGACCGAGGAGGGCGACTTCATGCAGGACCAGGCCGCGGCCGCGCTCCCGAGCCGCAAGTACTGACCGACGCACCCACCGGCAGGGAGCCTCCGGCCGACCGAGCCGTCGGTCCCGGGGCTCCCTGCGGGCCTGAACGAATCTCAAGAGGAGCGCTGCCATGGCAGAGCCACGGCCCGTCCTGGAAATGACGGGCATAGTCAAGGAGTTTCCGGGGGTACGGGCTCTGTCGGACGTCGACTTCCGGCTCTTCCCCGGCGAGATCCACGCCCTGATGGGCGAGAACGGCGCCGGCAAGTCCACCCTGATCAAGGTGCTCACGGGGGTCTACTCCCTGGACGGCGGCACGGTCACGCTGGACGGTGAGGCCGTGCGGATCACCAGCCCGCTGGAGGCCCAGCAGGCCGGCATCAGCACCGTCTACCAGGAGGTCAACCTCTGCCCCAACCTGTCGGTGGCGGAGAACATCTTCATCGGGCGTGAACCGACCCGCATGGGCCGCATCCAGTGGAAGCAGCTGCGCCGGCAGGCGGCGGAGCTGGTGGACCGGCTCGGACTCGACATCGACGTCACCGCTCCGCTGTCCTCGTACCCGCTGGCCGTGCAGCAACTGGTCGCGATCGTCCGGTCGTTGGGCACCGGCGACGGCACCGGCGACGGCGCGGGCGGCGGCAAGGGACCGGGCACCAAGGTGCTGATCCTCGACGAGCCGACCTCCAGTCTCGACCGCGACGAGGTCCTCCAACTGTTCGCACTGATGCGGCGGTTGAAGGAAGAGGGTGTCGCGATCCTGTTCGTCTCGCACTTCCTCGACCAGATCTACGAGGTCTGCGACCGGATGACCGTGCTGCGCAACGGCACCCTCGTCGGTGAGCACCTGGTGCGCGACCTCGACCAGGTCGGCCTCGTCCAGCTCATGCTCGGCAAGGCCATGGGCCAGCTGGACGAACTCCACGAACACCAGCTGCACTCCGACGCGGGCGAGACCCTGCTCGTGGCGGACGGCCTCGGCCGCACCGGCGGCATCGCCCCGTTCGACATGGAGATCAGGAAGGGCGAGGTGATCGGGCTCGCCGGCCTGCTCGGATCGGGCCGGACCGAACTCGCCCGGCTGCTCTTCGGCGCCGACCAGCCGGACACCGGCAAGGTGTCCATCGGCGGCAAGCCGGTCTCGATGAGCGCCCCGAACGACGCGATCGACGCCGGTGTCGCCTTCTGCTCCGAGAACCGCAAGAGCGAGGGCCTGGTGCCCGATCTGACGGTGCGCGAGAACATCATCCTGGCCCTGCAGGCCGCGCGCGGCTGGACCCGGCCCATCCCGGTCGCCCAGCGCGACGAACTCGTCGCCAAGTACATCGAGGCGCTGGACATCCGCCCCGCCAACCCCGAGGCCAGGGTGGGCCAGCTCAGCGGCGGCAACCAGCAGAAGGTGCTGCTGGCCCGCTGGCTGATCACCCGGCCGAAGCTGCTGATCCTGGACGAGCCGACGCGCGGCATCGACATCGGAGCCAAGGCGGAGATCCAGAAGCTCGTCGTATCGCTCTCCGAGGACGGCATGTCGGTGCTGTACATCGCGGCCGAGCTGGAGGAGGTACTCCGGCTCAGCCACACCATCGGAGTGCTGCGCGACCGCCGGCTGGTGGCGCAGATCGCCAACGGGCCCGAGATCACCACGAGCCGGATCCTGGAGACCATCGCGAGCGGAGAGCACCAGTGACCACCTCTTCGACCACCTCTTCCCGGTGGCGAGCGCTGACCCACCACCACCTGTTCTGGCCGGTGGCGGTCCTGGTCCTGCTGCTGCTCGTCAACGTTCCCTTCACGCCCGACTTCTTCTCGATCAAGATGGCGGACGGCCACCTCTACGGCAGCCTCGTCTCGATCGTGCTGTTCGGATCGCCCCTGATCCTGGTGGCGGTCGGCATGACGCTGGTCATCGCCACCGGCGGCATCGACCTCTCGGTCGGCGCCGTGGTCGCCATCACCGGAGCACTGGCCTGCTCGTACATCAGCGACCGGTCCGACCAGGGCGCCCTGTCCGGGGTGCTGCTCGCCATGGGCCTGGGCCTGCTGGCCGCGGTCGTCTGCGGTCTGTGGAACGGCTTCCTGGTCGCCAGGATGGGTATCCAGCCGATCATCGCCACCCTGATCATCATGGTCGCCGGGCGCGGCGTCGCCCAGCTGATCACCGACGGCCAGATCATCACCATCAACAGCGAGCCGTACAAGCTGATCGGCGGCGGCTACTGGCTGACCCTGCCGTTCTCCATCTTCGTGGTGGCCGTGGTCGTGGCCGTCACCGTGGTGCTGACCCGCCGCACGGCACTCGGCCTGCTGGTCGAGGCGGTCGGCGGCAACGCCGAGGCCAGCCGCCTGGTGGGCATCAGGTCCCGGCGCATCAAGATCATGGTGTACGCGTTCTGCGCGCTCTGCGCGGGCATCGCCGGCCTGATGATCAGCTCCAACACCTCGGCCGCGGACGGCAACAACGCCGGCCTGTGGATCGAGCTCGACGCGATCCTCGCCGTGGTGATCGGCGGCATCTCGCTCCTGGGCGGCCGGTTCTCCGTCGGCGGCACGGTGGTCGGCGCCCTCGTCATCCAGACCCTGACCACCACGATCTACACCATCGGCGTGCCGACCCAGACCAACCTGGTCTTCAAGGCCGCCGTCGTCATCGTCGTCTGCCTGCTCCAGTCCCCGAAGTTCCGCGCCAAGGTGTTCGGCGCCAGGTTCGGCGCCGGATCCGGCGCGAAGGTAAGCGGCAAGACGGCCGCGGCCCCGGCGGACCCCGCCGCGGCGTCCGAGGCCACCCCCAAGATGGAGGTGTCGTGATGAGCGCGACCACCCAGAGCCCCACGGCCTCCGACAGCCGTACCCCGTCCACGGCCTCGCGTCTGCTCGGCGACCGGCGGCTGCCCGTCGCGGTGACGGCCCTGCTCTTCCTGCTGATGTACGGCGTGGGCCTGAGCCGGTACCAGAACTACGGGTTCGGCGAGCCGCAGGTCTTCCTGAACCTGTTCATCGACAACGGCTACCTGCTGGTCGCCGCGGCCGGTGTCACCTTCGTCATCCTGTCCGGCGGCATCGACCTGTCCGTCGGTTCGATGATCGGCTTCACGACGATGTTCACGGCCTGGCTGGTGGAGCGCCAGGGGCTGCCGCTGCTGCTGGTGATCCCCATGGCGCTGGGCGTGGGCGCGCTCGGCGGTTTCCTGATGGGCTATGTGATCCACAACTTCGAGATCCAGCCCTTCATCGTGACCCTCGCCGGCCTCTTCCTCTTCCGCGGTCTGTGCCTGGTCATCAGCAAGGAGTCGATCTCCATCGGCGACTCCTCGGTGAGCAGCATGGCCCAGGCGCAGGTGTCGCTGGGGATGGGCTTCCTGTCCATCGGCGCGATCGTCTCGCTGGTCGTCCTCGCCGTGGCGTTCTACGTCCTGCACTACACCCGCTTCGGGCGCAGGGTGTACGCCATCGGCGGCAACGAGCAGTCGGCCATGCTGATGGGTCTCCCGCAGGGCGGCACGAAGATCGCCGTGTACACGGTGAGCGGGTTCTGCTCGGCGCTGGCCGGACTGCTCTTCACCCTGTACATCCAGTCCGGCGACCCGCTGCACGCGACCGGCATGGAACTCGACGCGATCGCCGCGGTGGTCATCGGCGGCACGCTGCTGACGGGTGGCTCCGGCTATGTGCTGGGCACTCTGTTCGGCGTGCTGGTGCTGGGCCTGATCAAGAGCATCATCCAGTTCGAGGGCACCCTCAGCTCCTGGTGGACGAAGATCGCCACCGGTGTGCTGCTGTGCGCGTTCATCCTGGTCCAGCGCTTCATGACGACCCGAAAGAAGACCTGAGGCGATGCGATGCTCCCGGCCCGGGCCCGGGCCGGGAGCCGTCGTCAGGGTGTCCGGGGCCGGCTCTCGGTCTTGAAGGTCACCCACACCGTCTTGCCCACGGGGTGTTCGGTGATGCCCAGGTCGTCCGCCAGCTCCCGGGCCAGGAAGAGGCCCCGGCCCGAACAGGCGTCGGGGGTCGGCGGGCACGCGGGCACGGGATGGTCACCGGTGTCGCGTACGGCGAGGCGGACCAGGGGGCCGTCGAGGGTGAGGGTCACGCAGTACTGCCTGCCGGGGGGCACGCCGTGCAGCAGGGCGTTCGTGGCGAGTTCCGACACGCACAGCTCTATGTCGTCCAGCCGGTCGACGCGGTCCCAGTCGCTCAGCACCTGGTGGACGAAGACCCGGGCGGCCCGTACGGAGGCACGCGAGCGGGGGAAACGACGTTGCCGTGACAGGGGCACGGGGGGCACCTCCGGTGGTTCTGGGGCGTCCTACGGCGGAACCTTACTGTTATTCGCGAAAGGTAACAAGGCAGTGAAGGGTGGCTGAGGGTGGCTGAGGGTGGCGGTTGGCGGATGAGCCAAGTCGCCTACCGTGTAGGGCGGCAGGGTCGAAAGAACGGTCGGCCGTACAGGAGGAGTCGTGGGTGCGAGCGGATGGGTCAGCGCGTCGTTGCCGTATCTGACGCCACGGGGCACCGGGCAGGGCGACGCCTGGGCGGCCGAGGCCGCCGCGCAGGGGCGGCGTGGCAGCCAGCGCATCCTGCACGCCGGTGAGGTGCCCGCCCCCGCAGACGTGGCGGCGCTGCTCGGCGTCCCCGAGGGCGAGCCGGTCGTCGTACGCCGGCGGCTGATCCTCCTCGACGACGAGCCCAGCGAGCTGACCGACACGTACTACCCGACGGCCGTAGCGTCGGGCACCCGTCTCGCCGGGACCGCCAAGATCCCCGGCGGAGCCCTCACCCTGCTCGCCGAGCTCGGTCACGTCGGCGTCCTCGTGCGGGAGGACGTCACGGCCGGGATGCCGGACGAGGCGGAGCGCCAGGCCCTGCGGACCGCCCCGGAGGAACCGGTCCTGCGGCTCGTCCGGCTCACGCTGGACCACGCCGACCGGCCGATCCAGGTCGACCGTATGGTGATGCCTGCCCTACGGCAGAGGCTGCGCTACCAGATCAGGATCGGATGACCGTGCCCAAGGCAGACCCGGAAGCCGTCGACCGCCGCTCCCTGCACGAGCGGATCGCGGCCGATCTGCGCGACGACATCATGAGCGGAGAGCTCGCTCCCGGCGCCAGCCTGCCCACCACCGCCCGGCTCAAGGAACGCTTCGAGGCGTCGAGCGCCACGGTCCAGAAGGCCCTTCAGCTCCTCAAGGACGAACGCCTGGTGGTCGGCCGGGCGGGCGCCTCCGTCACGGTCCGCGAGCACCGCCAGCGCACCGTCCGGCCCGCCGCGCTCATGCGGCCGGGCAGCCCCGGAGCGCCCTACCGCTGGCTCTCCGAGGCGGCCAAGCACGGCACGCACGCCCGCATACAGCTCCTCGACGTGGCCGAGAGCCGGCCGCCCGCCGACGTACGCGCCGCCCTCGAACTCCCGGCGGACGGCATCGCGCTGCTCCGCGGCCAGATACTCCTCGTCGACGACGAGCCCGCCGAACTCGTGGAGTCCTACTACCCGCTGGACATCGCCCGGGGGACACCGCTGGCCGAGCGCCGCAGGATCAGGGGCGGCACCCCCGCGCTGCTGACCGCACTCGGCCACCCGCCCCGCCGCAGCACGGACCGGGTCTCCGCCAGGGTTCCCACCCAGGCCCAGTACCAGGCCCTCCGCCTCACCAGCGGCATGCCGGTCCTGCGCACCCTGCGCATGATCCACAGCGACGGCGGCCGCCCCGTCGAGGTCACCGTGATGGTGAAGGCGGGTCATCTCTACGAACTGCAGTACGAGTTCACGGGCGAAGAGGCGGGAGACGCATGATCGTGCTTGCCCTGACGGGGCTGTTGGCGCTCGTCCTCGGCGGCTGCGCCTGTGTCTGGTGGGCGGAGCGCGGCGGCCCGCGCTGGGCACGTGTCGTGGCCGTCGTGACCCTCGCGGCGGGCGAACTGGCCCGCGGAGCGAGCCGCACGGACCGCACGGGCGGGAATTCCGGCTCGGACGACTGAACCGCAGACACGCACGAGCGGCCCGGTGCGGGTCGCACTCGTGCCGGGCGGAGGCGTACGGGGTCGGGTCCGGCGGGTTCAGGTGCAGGTCAGGTCCTGCGCGGTCAGCGCGGTCAGGTCCGGCGCGGTCAAGCCCGCCGGGCTCCCGCGCGGCCCGGCGCGGTCAAGCCCGCCGAAGTCCCACGGGGTCTGCCGCGGTCAAGCTCGCCGGGCTCTCGCGCGGCCCGGCGCGGTCAAGCCCGCGGGGCTCCCGCGCGGTCACCGCGGTCGGGTCCGGCGGTGTCAGGCGGCAGGCGGGTCCCGTGGGGTCAGGCCTCGGTGGGCTCGATGTCCAGCATGCGTCGCAGCAGCCCCCGCAGTGCCACCCGCTCCTCCTCCGCCAGCCCCGCCAGTGGCTCCCGCGCGAACCGCAGCGACTCGCGCAGCCCCTTGGCGATCTTCCGGCCCTCAGCCGTGGCCGCCGCCAGCTTCACCCGGCGGTCGGCCGGATCGGGGCGCCGCTCGACCAGGCCGCGGGACTCCAGACGGTCGACGATGCCGGTCACGTTGGACGGCTCACACTTCAGTTTCTGCGCCAGCTTCCGCATCGGCAGCGGCTCCAGCGAGAGCAGGCTCAGCAGCCGGGCCTGTGCGCCGGTGAGGGCGTGACCTGCGGCGGCTTCCTCGTAGTCCTCGTAGTAACGGGCCACGACCTCGCCGATCAGGCCGACGACCTCCATGGTCAGGGCATCGGGGAGAGGGGCCGGATGTGGGGTGGGCATGGATCCAGGGTACCCGGTTACTTGACATCCTGAAATATTCAGGAGCATGGTTGTTTCAGGTAGTGAAGCATTTGCGAGCACAGGAAAGGCAGCCCCCCATGACCGAGTCGGCCCTCCCCACCACCAGCCGCGAATGGCGTCTGCTCAGCCGCCCCGTCGGCTGGCCGAAGCCCGAGGACTTCGAGCTGGCCGAGGCGGAGATCCGGCAGCCCGGCCCGGGTGAGGTGCTGGTGCGCAACGCCTACGTGTCCGTCGACCCCTACATGCGCGGCCGGATGAGCGCGGCCAAGTCGTACGTGGCCCCCTTCGAGCTGGGCAAGGCCATGCAGGGCGGGGCGGTCGGCGAGGTCGTCGCCTCCGCCGCCGAGGGCGTCTCGGTCGGCGATCACGTCCTGCACTTCGGCGGCTGGCGCGAGTACGCCACCTTCGACGCCAAGCAGGCCGTCAAGGTCGACCCCGAGGCCGCGCCCCTGTCCACCTACCTCGGCGTCCTCGGGATGACCGGTCTCACCGCCTACGCGGGCCTGCTGCGCACCGGCTCCTTCAAGGAGGGCGACTCCGTCTTCGTGTCCGGCGCGGCCGGCGCCGTCGGCAGCCAGGTCGGCCAGATCGCCAGGCTGAAGGGCGCCTCCCGGGTCATCGGCTCGGCCGGCTCCGACGAGAAGGTCAAGCTGCTCGTCGAGGAGTACGGCTTCGACGCCGCCTTCAACTACAAGAACGGACCCGTCGCCGCGCAGCTGCGCGAGGCCGCTCCCGACGGTGTCGACGTCTACTTCGACAACGTCGGCGGCGACCACCTCGAGGCGGCCATCGGCTCGCTCAACGAGAAGGGCCGCATCGTGATCTGCGGCATGATCTCCGTCTACAACAACACCGAGCCGGCCCCCGGCCCGAAGAACCTCGCCCGCCTCATCGCGACCCGCGGCCGTATCGAGGGCCTCCTGGTCGGCGACCACTACGACCTTCAGCCGGAGTTCGTCCGGGAGGTCGGCGGCTGGGTCCGCTCCGGCGAGCTGAAGTACCGCGAGACGGTCGTCGAGGGCATCGAGAACAACCTGGAGGCGTTCCTCGGGGTGCTGCGCGGCGACAACACCGGAAAGATGATCGTCAAGCTCTGATCCCCGGTCCGTGACACCGCCCTGACACCGGTCGTCGCGTAGGGCGAAGGCCGCACCCCTGGACGTGGGGTGCGGCCTTCGCTCGCGTCGGCTCTCGCGCCGACGCCCCTCAGGCCGTGTCGGCCGGACCTCATGTCGGTCCTCATGCCGGTCCGGGCGACGGCCGTGGCGTCCGGCCGCGCGACGGCCGTGCCGTCAGCCGGCGGTGAGGGCCGCCCGGTGCACCGCCGCCGCCAGTCGGTCGTTCTCCGGCGCGGACCCGCCCGGGAAGGCGAACCGGCGCCGTGTGTAGCCGTAGGCGAGCCCGCTGCGCGGATCCGCGAAGGCCTGGCAGCCGCCCGCCCCGCTGTGCCCGAACGCCCCGGCGCCGAGGAACGGGTGCCAGGTGTCGGCGGTCGCCTGGAAGCCGAGCCCGTACGACCGGTGCGAACGCGCCACCACGTCGTAGCCCACCGAGTGCAGCTGCCCGAACTCCGCCGCCGTGTCCTCCTTCAGCAGCGGCACCTTCCCGCCGACCTCGCTGATCGCCGCCGCGTACAGCCCGGCCAGTCCGCGTGCCGAGGCCACCCCGCCCACCGAGGCCGGCCCCCTGGCCCGGATCAGGGGATCGTTGGGCAGGAGTTCCAGATCGGTCGGCTCGGCGGCGTGCCGGTTGAAGGCGACGGCGGCCAGGGTGTGCGGCCCGCCCGGCAGGGAGTCCAGCAGCGCCCGCTGCTCGGCGGTCGGCGCCATCGGCTGCGCGGTGCGGAACCGCGGCTCGTGCGCCGCGGGCAGCCCCAGGAAGAAGTCCAGCCCGTACGGGACGCGCACCCGCTCCTCGTACACGTCCTGGAGCGTGCGGCCCGTGGCCCGCCGTACGACCTCGCCGGTGAGCGCCCCGATGACCAGCCCGTGGTAGCCGAAGGCGGTGCCCGGTCGCCAGAACGGCCGCTGGTCGGCGAGGCGTTCGGCGATCTGCCGGTCGTCGGCCAGTTCCTGCGGCGAGAACCCGCTGTCCGTGCCGATCACCCCGGCCCGGTGCGCGAGCAGCTCGCGCAGGGTCAGCGCGCCCTTGCCCTCGGCCGCGAACTCCGGCCAGTAGTAGGTGACTTTCCGGTCCAGCTCCAGGGTGCCCTCCTGGACGAGGAGCGCGACCACCAGATGGGCGGCGCCCTTGGTGGAGGAGTAGACGCCGTAGAGGGAGTCGGGGCCGGCGCCGTCGCCCGGCACCCACAGGTCGACGACCCGCCGTCCGTGCACGTGGGCGCACAACTGGCCTTCGTAGTCGGGCCGCTCCTCCGCCACGAACGCGGCGAACGTCTCCCGTACCGCTTCGAATCCGTCGGCGACGCTGCCGTGGATCTCCTGCGTCGTCCGAGTCAATCGAGTCATTCGCTCTCCTCAACCAGCCCACTGCTTGCGTGTGCCATGGTGATCAACACCTGGCCGAGATCGTTGCTTCCGGAGATCGGTACGGCGAGGTGCACCTGTTCGACTCAACTGCATCAAGCAGGTGTTGGTGTCAGCGGTGCCCCGGATGGCCTACGAGGGCGCCGCCGCGAGGGTGCGCCGCGCACGGCACGCGGGCCCCGGGTCGGTCCCGGGCCGTGAAATGTGCACGACCGATAGAGTTCGGCCATGCGCGATCTAGGGGCGGGGTTCACGTACCTCCTGAAGGGCCAGCGGTGGGTGGCCCGGCACGGCAAGCAGTACGGGTTCGGTCTCGTTCCCGGCCTGATCACCCTTGTCCTCTACGCGGCGGCCCTGGTGGCGCTCGCGGTGTGGGGCGAGGACTTCGTCGGGTGGTCGACGCCGTTCGCCGACGACTGGACGAGCCCCTGGCGCGGACTGTTCCGCGGCTTCCTCGTCGTCGTGCTGTTCGCCCTCGGACTGTTGCTCGCCGTCCTCACCTTCACCGCGGTCACCCTGCTCATCGGGCAGCCGTTCTACGAGAGCCTCTCCGAGAAGGTCGACCGGGACGTCTCGCCCGACGGCACGGCCCCCGAGTCCGGGCTGCCGCTCTGGCGCGAGCTGTGGATCTCCGCCCGCGACAGCCTGCGCATCCTGTGCCGCGCGCTGTTGTGGGCCGTGCTGCTGTTCGCCCTCGGGTTCATCCCGGTTGTCGGGCAGACCGTGGTCCCGGTGATCGGCTTCTTCGTCACCGGCTTCTTCCTCACCGAGGAACTCGTCGCCGTCGCCCTCCAGCGCCGGGGTGTCGACCTGCGGGCCCGGCTCGCCCTGCTCCGCTCCCGCAAGACCCTGATCTGGGGTTTCGGCACCCCTCTGGGGCTGGCCTTCCTGGTGCCGGTCGTCGCGGTGTTCCTGATGCCGGGCGCGGTCGCGGGCGCCACCCTGCTGGCCCGTGAACTGCTCGGCGAGGAGATCGAGGAGGGCGACCGGGCCGACGGCGCCGACACCCCGAAAGAGGAGAACGCCACCTCATGACCGAGCTGCTCGCCGTCGCCCTCATCACCGTGCTGGCCGTCATCGCCCCCGGCGCCGACTTCGCGATGATCGTCCGCAACAGCTACCTCTACGGCCGCCGTACGGGACTGCTCGCGGCGACCGGAGTCGCCGCGGGCGTCCTCGTTCACGTCACGTACACGATGCTCGGCGTGGGCCTGCTGATCGCGTCGTCCACGTTCCTCTTCACCGTGATCAAGCTGATCGGCGCGGCGTACCTGATCTACATCGGCGTCCGTACCTTCCGCACCAAGGGCGAGGTCGAGGTCGATCTCACCGGCAGCACCGGACTGACCCCGCTCGCGGCCCTGCGCGCGGGGTTCCTGACCAACGTCCTCAACCCGAAGACGACCCTCTTCGTCGTCTCCACGTTCTCCCAGGTCGTCAGCCCCGGGACGCCGGTCCGGGAGCAGGTCGGCTATGGCCTGTTCATGTCGCTGGCGCATCTGCTGTGGTTCGGCGTGGTCGCCGTCTTCTTCTCCCACGACCGTATGCGCACGTTGATGCTGCGCGGCCAGAAGGTCCTCAACAAGGTCATCGGCTCGGTCCTGGCGGGCCTGGGCGTCAGCCTGGCGCTGGCGCCCTCGCACTGACCCGGGCACCGAGGCCGCGCGCACCTACCTCCCGGCCGCCACGGCCACGGCCAGGATCGCCCGCACCTGGGCGACGATGTCCAGCCGGTTCCGCACGAACTCCGGATCGGTCACGTCCTGGGTGTTGCCCGTCGCGAACTGGAGGACCGGCGTGTGCACATGCCCGCCCGGCAGGTTGTCGTGCAGCCCCAGCCGGTCGCGGAGCAGGGTGGCCCGGTAGGCGATCTCGTTGGAGAGGTAGTTCCCGCCGCCCCCGGCCCGTGCGGTCGACCCCGCCGTCGGCCCGTCCGGCCGGACGACGGGCTCGGTGCCGCCCACCGGTATCTCGGTGACGCTCGTGTTGTCGTACACCGGGAACCGGCCCGTGTCCGCCGCCACGATCGCCGCGTACGGCAGCGTCGTGGTCGTCCACTGCGGCTGTGCGGCGGGGTCGGTGACCGGGACCGTCTCGGTACGGCCGATGTTCTCGTTGTCGGGGAAGCCGCCGCGCCAGGCCCCGTTGGTGCGCTCCACGTCGAAGCGGCCGACGCGGCCCTGGCTGACGGTGGTGAACAGATCGACGTGCGGCAGATACGGCCGCAGGGCGCGTTCCACCGTCTGCTCCGCGAAGTCCTGCCAGCGCACCGGGAACACGGCGGTCTCGACCCGCGCCGGCCCGTCCGCGGTCCGGATCACCGTGCCGTCGAGGGCGAGCGCCGTCGCCCCCGAGGGGTTGGAGATCCGGATGTCCCGGTCCAGGGTGAACGGGTCGAAGCCGGTGACCAGAACGCGCTTGAGTCCCTTGGCGCGGGGCGGAAGGCGCAGGTCGGTCTGTCCGCGCGAGGTACGCTCCAAGACGTCGAGCAGGGCGGCCCGTTGGCCGTCGGTGAGCGTGAAGCCTGGCTGCCAGGTGCGCACTTGGCTCGTCATGCCGAGCCGCGCCCAGTACAGCGGCCGGTCGTCGTCCCGGCTGAGGTCCCCGCCGGCGGGGCCGCGCCCCTGGACCCGGTCCACCGCTCGCCGCCACAGGGCCGCGCCCTCGCGGGTGACGACCTGACGGGCCCGGGCGTAGGAGTGCGAGGCCGCCAGCAGCCGGGCGAGACGCGGAGTCACCGCGTCGAACCCGGACCGGGCGAGGATCTCCTGGGGAACGGCCTGCGTCAGACGCTGTTCCTCGACCGTGAGGGTGGGCACCACCTCGGTGGCGGTGGCGGTGGCGGTGGTGGGAAAGGCGAGCCCGGCCGACAGGGCCAGAGCCAGAACGCCGACGCGCACGCGCAGGGAATGCGCGGAGTATGCGGGATGCACGGGGTTGGGGTCCTTCCGTCGCTGTGGGGGAGAGCGTGGGGTGGGACGGCGGAAGTATCCCGTGACGGAAGTGGTCTACGCCATGGCGCCTGGGATCGTGGTCGCCGCCTCCCGCAGTGCGGTGGCGAACGTCCGCCCCGAGGCGCGGATCGAGGTGGGGGTGGAGGTGGTGGCGGTACCCGCCCCCAGACCGACCGGTCGGGGTCGTCCTCGCCCGGCAGCCACGGGGACGTGGTTGCTCGCCGCGGGGGTGCTCGATTGGTGGTTGCGCCTTTGATTCGCTCGCAGGCCGCCGAGGGCAGGATGGAAGGGTCCGTGAACTGCAACGAGGAGGCACCGCCATGGCGGGAACCGAGGCGGGAACGGAAGCGGCCGTCGAGAAGGCCCTCGGCAGACTCGATCTGGACGCCAAGACCCGGCTGCTGGCCGGCCAGGACAGGTGGTCGCTGCCCGAGCTGCCGGAGATCGGACTGCGGTCCCTCGTCATGTCCGACGGCCCCGTGGGCGTCCGGGGTGTGCGCTGGACCGCCGACGACCCGTCCGTCGCGCTGCCCTCACCCACCGCCCTCGCGGCCACCTGGGACCCGGAACTCGCCCACCGCGCCGGCGTCCTCCTGGCCCAGGAGGCCCGCCGCAAGGGCGTCCACGTCCTGCTCGCCCCCACGGTCAACCTGCACCGCTCCCCGCTCGGCGGCCGTCACTTCGAGGCCTACAGCGAGGACCCCCACCTGACGGGGGTGATCGGCGCGGGCTATGTGAACGGCGTCCAGTCCGGCGGTGTCGGCACCACCGTCAAGCACTTCGTCGCCAACGACGCCGAGACCGACCGCTTCACCGTGGACAACCGGGTCGGCGAACGCGCCCTGCGCGAGCTGTACCTGGCCCCCTTCGAGGCCATCGTCGAGAAAGCCTGCCCCTGGGGCATCATGACCGCCTACAACACGGTCAACGGCACGACCATGACCGAGCACCACCACCTCGTGAACGAGGTGCTGCGCGACACCTGGGGCTTCGACGGCTTCAACGTGTCCGACTGGATGGCCGCCCGCGACACCGTGGGCGCGCTGAAGGGCGGCCTCGACGTCGCCATGCCCGGACCGCGGACCGTCTACGGCGAGGCCCTCGCGGAGGCGGTCCGCGACGGCCGGCTCGACGAGTGCGAGGTCGACGAGGCCGTCCGCCGCGTCCTGCGGCTGGCCGCCCGCGTCGGCGCCCTCGCGGACGCCGAACCGGCCGTCACCCGGCTGCCCGCCCCCGTCGACGGCGAGGCCCTGGCCCGCGAACTGGCCCGCCGTTCCTTCGTCCTGGTCCGCAACGAGGACGACGCGCTGCCGCTCAGGCCCGGCACCGTCGCCCTCGTCGGCGCGGCCGCCCGCGACGCCCGGGTGCTCGGCGGCGGCTCCGCGACCGTCTTCCCGGCCCGCACGGTCTCCCCGCTCGACGGCCTCACCGCCGCGCTCCCCGAGGGCACCCTCAGCTACGCGGTCGGCGCCGACCCCACCACCGAACTCGCCGTCGCCGACAAGGGCTTCGCGCTGCGGGCGATCTGCCGCGACGCCGCCGGAACCGTCATCGGCACCCGGTCCGCGCCGAGCGGCCAGATCCAGTGGATGGGCACGGACCTCCCCGAGGGCGTCACCCACGACCGCGTCCACACGGTCGAACTGACCGGCACCTTCACCCCGCGCGAGAGCGGCCCGCACACCTTCGGCATCAAGGGCACGGGCGGCTTCACCCTCACCGTCGCCGGGACGACGTACTACGACGACGTCCAGCGTCCCGCCGACGACAGCGACCCCTTCGAGGCGTTCTTCGGCGCCCCGGTGCCCCGCGCCGAGGCCCGGCTGACCGCCGGTGAACCGGTCGAGGTGTCCCTCACCCACGTCTTCGCGCTGCCCGAGGGCGTCCCCTTCAAGGCCATCGCCTTCGCCCTGGCCCACCAGGAGCCGCAGCGCGACCCCGACGAGCTGATCGCCGAGGCGGCCCTGGCGGCGCGGGCCGCCGACACCGCCGTCGTCGTGGTCGCCACCACCGAACGCGTCGAGTCCGAGGGCTTCGACCGCAAGGACCTCCGCCTCCCCGGCCGGCAGGACGACCTGGTCCGTGCCGTCGCCGCCGCCAACCCGAACACCGTCGTGGTCGTCAACGCGGGCTCCCCGGTGGAGCTGCCGTGGCGCGAGGACGTCGCGGCCGTCCTGCTCACCTGGTTCCCCGGCCAGGAGGGCGGAGCGGCCCTGGCGGACGTCCTGACGGGCGCCCACGAACCCGGCGGCCGGCTGCCCACCACCTGGGGCTCCCTCGACGACGCCCCCGTCACCGAGGTCACCCCCACCGACGGCGAACTCGTCTACGACGAGGGCGTCTTCATCGGCTACCGCGCCTGGGAGAAGGCGCACCGCACCCCGGTCCACCCCTTCGGCCACGGCCTCGGCTACACCGACTGGACGTACGAGTCGGTCGACATCACGGGCTCCACGGTCACCGTGCGGATCCGCAACAGCGGCGCGCGGCCGGGGCGCGAGGTCGTGCAGGTCTACCTCGCCCCCACCGGGACGGCCCCGGCGCCCGAACGCCCGGCCCGCTGGCTGGCCGGCTTCGTCGGCGTCGAGGCGGGCCCGGGGGAGAGCACCGAGGTCACCGTGGAGATCCCGAACCGGGCCTTCGAGGTGTGGGACGAGGCGGACCACCGGTGGTCCTTTGTGAAAGGTTCGTACGAAATCCAGGTGGGCCGCTCGATCGCCGACCGCAGGATCACCGCGACGATTAACGTGTGAACCGGCGCCCGACGCCCCACTGACAGCCCCGGTCCGGGACCTGACCCCTGGACCGGGGCAACATCTTTTCCGACGCGCGCTCCCCGGGCGCCCTGCGGCCGCTACCTCGCCGAGAAGCCGTAGACCGTCTCCGACCGGTACGCGGCCCCCGGCCGCAGTTCGGTGCTCGGGAACTCCGGCCGGTTCGGCGAGTCGGGGAAGTGCTGGGTCTCCAGCGCGACGCCCTCGCCGGGCTCGAAGGGCTCGCCCAGATGGTCGGCGGTGTACAGCTGGAGCCCTGGCTCGGTGGTCGCCACCGTCAGCACCCGCCCGGACGCCGGATCGTGCAGCTCGGCCACCTCGACCGGGGTGTCCGTGACGCCCTTGTCGAGCACGAAGTTGTGGTCGTAGCCGGTGCCGACCTTGCGGGCCGCACGGAAGTCGAAGCGGCCGTCCGCCACCTGCGCGAGCTCGCCCGTCGGGATCAGGTCCGCGTCCACCGGCGTGTACCGGGAGGCGGCCAGCCGCAGCTCGTGGCCGCCCGCGCCGCCGCTCCCCGGACCGCCCAGGTTGAAGTAGCTGTGGTTGGTCAGGTTCACCACCGTCGGCGCGTCCGTGACCGCCTCGTACACGAACCGCAGCGCCCCCGACGCGTCGAGCGTGTACGTCGCCGTGACCTCGAGGCGGCCGGGGAAGCCCTCCTCGCCGTGCGGTGCGACCCGGCTGAGCCGCAGCCCGTGCTCGACCGGCCGGACGTCCCACACCCGCTTGTCGAAGCCGTGCGCGCCGCCGTGCAGGGAGTTCGGCGCGTTGTTCGGCTCCAGCGCGTACGTCACCCCGTCCAACGGGAAGCGGGCGTGCGCGATCCGGTTTGCGTACCGCCCGATCAGCGCGCCGAGGAAGGGCTCCGGGTGCGCGAGATAGCCCTCCAGGTCCGCGAACCCCAACACCACGTTCGCCGCGCGCCCGTCCCGGTCGGGGACCTCGACGGACTGCACGATCCCGCCGTACGAAAGGACCCGCACCCGGGTGCCCGCCCGCTCCAGAGTCCAGCGGTGCACCACCGTGCCGTCGGAAAGTGTTCCGAAGTGTTCGCTCATGAGCGAAACCCTAAATCACGAGGCCTTCGCGGTGACCCCCTGATAGGCCAGCTCAGCGAGCCGCGCCTGTCCGTCCTTGCTCGGGTGGAACCAGTCCCAGTGACTCAACTGGTCGGTGCCGAACCTGAAGTCGTACACCGCCCCGCCGTCGAACCGGCACCGCAGGTCCTTCGCGCAGACCTCCGCCAGCACCGAGTTGTAGTCCTCCACCCGCTTCTGCACGGTGTCCCGCCGCGCGGTCGCCGCCGCGTCCAGCGCGTCCGCGTCGCCCAGCATCGACGGACACAGACCCAGCTTCCACACCTGCTTGCCCAGCACGTTCGTCCGCCCCTGCGACCACAGCCGCTTCAGGTTCGGCACGCTCGTCACGTACACCTGCGTCTTCGGCAGCGCGCGGCGCAGCGTGCTCAGCGCGTCCTGGAACTCCGCGCGGAAGTCGGCCACCGACGTCATCGCCGCCGCCGACTCCCGGCACGCGTCGTTCGCCCCCGCCATCACCGTCACCAACTGCGGTTTCTCGACCGCCGCCTGTGCCATCTGGGCCGGCACGTCCGCCATCCGCGCCCCGGTCGCCGCGTAGTTCCAGCTGTGCGTGGTCGCCTTCGCCGCGCCCAGCAGCCGGACGGCGAGACTGTTCACCTCGGTGCTGGCGCCGGTGGCCCAGGACACCTCGGGGCAGTCCGCGAGCACCGTACACGCGTCGAAGCCGCGCGTGATGGAGTCGCCCACGGCCGCCACGGAGGACGGGCTGGAGTCCCACAACGGGGTCGGCGACGGCGACGGCTTCGCCTCCCGGGCCCGGGTGCCCGAGGATCCCTCGGCATCGCCGCCCCCCAGTGCGTCACAGCCGGCCAGGCCCAGGACGGCCGCCGTCGTGCCCGCGAGCACGGCCCGCGCGTGCCGGTTCCGTTTCCGCATCCGCTGGTGTTCCCCTCGCTCCTCGAACAACGCCCCCCTATGACAACGCGCGGGAGTTCCCGGCGAATCACACCCACAAGATGGAACGCCGCACGCCCGCACAGGCGTCCTGCCGAGTGAATGGCGGAGGTTTCACGGCACTGGGACCGACGGTACGTCACACTCCTTGCGCCGCCGCACGGTAGCCTCGCCATCAACGCGGCTGCCTGCCACCGCAGCCATGCCGGCCTGCAAGACTGTCCCGCTCTGCCCGGAGGTCCCGGTGACGACACGTGGAGTTCTGTACGTGCACTCCGCGCCGCGCGCGCTGTGCCCGCACGTCGAGTGGGCCGTCGCCGGGGTGCTCGGCACGCGCGTCAACCTCGACTGGATCCGGCAGCCCGCCGCGCCCGGCACCTGGCGCTCGGAGTTCTCCTGGAAGGGCGAGGCCGGCACGGCGTCCAAGCTGGCCTCCGCGCTTCGCGGCTGGCACCTGCTGCGCTTCGAGGTGACCGCCGAACCCTGCGCCACCGCCGAGGGCGAGCGCTACAGCTGCACGCCGGACCTGGGCATCTTCCACGCCGTCACCGGCATCCACGGCGACATCCTCATCCCCGAGGACCGGCTGCGCGCCGCCCTGCTGCGCAGTCAGCGCGGCGAGACGGACCTGGAGGCCGAACTCTCCAAGCTCCTCGGCAAGCCGTGGGACGACGAACTGGAGCCGTTCAGATACGCGGGCGAAGGAGCTCCGGTGCGCTGGCTGCACCAGGTCGTGTGAGACCGGAAAAGCCCGAAGACCGGAAAAGCCCGAAGACCGGAAAAGCCCGAAGACCGCAAAGCCCGAAGGGGCCCCACCTTCGCAGGTGGGGCCCCTTCGGCTGTGTACAGGCGCCGCTCAGACCGTACGGAACGCCAGCACCACGTTGTGCCCACCGAACCCGAACGAGTCGTTCAGGGCGGCGATACGGCCCTCCACGGGCAGCTTGCGCGCCTCGCCCCGCACGATGTCCGCGGCGGCCTCGGCCTCGGGGTCGAGGTTCTCGACGTTGATGGTCGGCGGAGCGACCCGGTTGTACAGCGCGAGGACCGTCGCGACGGACTCCACGCCACCCGCGCCGCCCAGCAGGTGACCGGTCATCGACTTGGTCGCGGAGATCGCCATGTGGTCGGTGTCGTCACCGAACACCTTGCGCAGCGCCTTCAGTTCGGCCACGTCACCGGCCGGCGTCGAGGTGGCGTGCGCGTTGACGTGCACGATCTCCGCCGGGTTCAGGTCGGTGCTGTCCAGCAGGTTCTGGAGGGCGTGCGCGATACCGCGGCCCTCGGGCTCCGGCTGCACGATGTCGTGGGCGTCGGAGGAGATGCCCTGGCCGACCGCCTCGGCGTACACCCGGGCCCCGCGGTGCGCGGCGTGCTCGGCGGACTCCAGGACGATCACGCCGGCCCCCTCGCCCATGACGAAACCGTCGCGGGCGACGTCGTAGGGACGCGAGGCGCCCTGCGGGTCGTCGTTGTTCTTGGACATCGCCATCATGTTGCCGAACGCGGCGATGGGCAGCGGGTGGATCGCCGCCTCCGTACCGCCGGCGACCACGATGTCGGCGCGGCCCGTACGGATCATCTCGATGGCGTAGCCGATGGCCTCCGCGCCCGACGCGCACGCCGAGACCGGCGTGTGCACGCCCGCGCGGGCGCCCACGAGCAGACCCACGTTGGCGGAGGGGCTGTTCGGCATCAGCATGGGCACGGTGTGCGGGGAGACGCGGCGGACGCCCTTCTCCTTCAGCACGTCGTACTGGTCGAGCAGGGTGGTGACGCCGCCGATGCCGGAGGCGATGACCGCGCCGAGCCGGTCGGGGTCGACGTCGCCCTCGCTGCCGTCCTCACCGGCCTTGCCGGAGAAACCGGCGTCCTTCCAGGCTTCCTGGGCCGCGATCAGCGCGAACTGCGCCGAGCGGTCCAGCTTGCGGGCCTGCGGCCGCGGCAGGACCTCGAGAGGCTCCACCGCGACGCGGGCCGCGATACGGACGGCCTGCTCGGCCGCCCACTCATGCTCCAGGACCTTGACACCGGACTTACCGGCGACCAGACCCTCCCAGGTAGAGGCTGCGTCGCCACCCAGCGGTGTGGTTGCGCCGATACCGGTGACGACCACGGTGCGATTGGTCGGGCTCACGGATTCTTTCTCCAACGTTACGAGGATTCAGCGGCGCCACCGCCGGGTGGCGGGGCAGTTCAGCCCAGGGGGCCGATGGATCAGGCCTGGTTCTTGAGGATGTAGTTCGTCGCGTCGCCGACGGTCTTGAGGTTCTTGACGTCCTCGTCCGGGATCTTGACCTCGAAGCGCTCCTCGGCGGCGACGACGACCTCGACCATGGACAGCGAGTCGACGTCCAGGTCGTCGGTGAAGGACTTGTCCAGCTGGACGTCCTCAACCGGGATGCCGGCGATCTCGTTCACGATGTCGGCGAGACCGGCGACGATCTCTTCCTGAGTGGCGGCCATTTGGCGCTCCTTCTTTGATATTCCAGAGGGTGTGGCATGGGGTGTCTCCCGCACCGGACCGGTTGATCCGGCACGGAGTGCCTAGGGGAGGGTAACGACAGTGGCGGCGTAGACGAGACCCGCCCCGAATCCGATGACGAGCGCGGTGTCGCCGCTCTTCGCCTCGCCGGTCGCCAGGAGCCGCTCCATCGCGAGCGGAATCGAGGCGGCCGAGGTGTTGCCGGTGGTGCGCACGTCACGGGCGACCATGACGGACTCCGGCAGCTTGAGAGTCTTCACCATCGAGTCGATGATCCGCTCGTTGGCCTGGTGCGGGATGAAGACGTCGAGTTCGTCGGCGGTGATGCCGGCGGCGTCGAGCGCCTCCTTGGCGACCTTCGCCATCTCGAAGACGGCCCAGCGGAACACCGCCTGGCCCTCCTGCGTGATCGCGGGGAACTTGGCGACCTCGCCGTCGCGGTAGTCCGTCCACGGCACGGTCTGCTTGATGGTCTCCGACTTGTCGCCCTCGGAGCCCCAGACCGTCGGACCGATCGCCGGCTCCTTGGACGGGCCGACCACGACCGCGCCCGCGCCGTCGCCGAACAGGAAGGCCGTCGCGCGGTCCTCCAGGTCGGTCAGGTCGGACAGCCGCTCGACACCGATCACGAGGACGTACTCCGCGGAGCCCTCGACGACCATGCCCTTGGCGAGGGTGAGGCCGTAGCCGAAGCCCGCGCAGCCGGCCGAGATGTCGAAGGCGGCGGCCTTGTTCGTGCCGAGCTTGTCGGCGATCTCGGTGGCGACGGCCGGCGTCTGCTTGAAGTGCGAGACGGTCGACACGACCACCGCGCCGATCTGCTCGGCGGTGATCCCGGCGTCGGCGATGGCCTTGCCGGACGCCTCGACGGACATGGCGGCGACGGTCTCCTCGTCGTTCGCCCAGTGCCGGGTCTCGATGCCGGAACGCGAGCGGATCCACTCGTCGGACGAGTCGATCGTCTCGAGGATCACCTCGTTGGGGACGACCCGGACGGGCCGGTAGCCGCCGACCCCGAGGATCCGCGCGTACGGGGAGCCCTTGCTGGGCTTGATCTTCGCCATCAGGGCTCCTCAGGCGACGCCGTGCTCGGCGATGAGCTCGCGAGCGGCGTCGAGGTCGTCGGGGGTCTTCAGCGCCAGCGTCTTCACGCCGGGCAGGGCGCGCTTGGCGAGGCCGACCAGGGTGCCGCCGGGGGAGACCTCGATCAGCGCGGTCGCGCCGAGCTCCTTGAAGGTCTCCATGCACAGGTCCCAGCGGACCGGGTTGGCGACCTGGCCGACCAGCCGCTCCAGGATCTCGGCGCCGGTGGCGACGGACTGCCCGTCGCGGTTGGAGACGTAACGGATCTTCGGGTCGGCCGGCGTGAGCTCCACGGCGGCCTTGGCGAGGGCTTCGACGGCGGGCGCCATGTGGCGCGTGTGGAAGGCGCCGGCGACCTTCAGCGGGACGACCTTGCGGACGCCCTCGGGCTTGTCCTCGTTCAGCGCGGCGAGCTGCTCCAGCGTGCCCGCCGCGACGATCTGGCCCGCGCCGTTGATGTTCGCCGGGGTCAGCCCCAGCTTCTCCAGGTGCGCGACGGAGACCTCGGGGTCGCCGCCGAGCAGCGCGGACATGCCGGTCTCGGTGATCGCGGCGGCGGCGGCCATGGCCAGGCCGCGCTTGCGGACGAGGGTCAGCGCGGCGGTGTCGTCGAGGACTCCGGCGAAGGTCGCGGCGGTGATCTCGCCGACGCTGTGGCCGGCGACGGCGCCGGGGGTCACCTCGCCGAGTGCGGTCGCGGACAGGATTCCGGCGGCCACCAGCAGCGGCTGGGCCACCGAGGTGTCACGGATCTCGTCCGCGTCGGCCTGGGTGCCGTAGTGGGCGAGGTCCAGGCCGATGGCGTCCGACCACGCGGCGACGCGGGCGGCGGCACCGGGGAGTTCGAGCCAGGGGGTCAGGAAGCCGGGCGTCTGGGCGCCCTGGCCGGGAGCGACGAGTACGAGCACTCTCACACTCTCTCTTGTGGACGGCCGAAGCCGCCCGTGGGGACAGGGACGAAGAACGGCAGGGGGTTTTGTGGAGCCCCGACAAAAGCCTAGGTCTGGGGATCGCCGTCGACCAGGCGCCCCAGGATCAGCGCGATCCGGAGCGTGAACGCGGAGCGTACATCCGACGGCGACCAACCGGTGACGTCAGTCACACGTCGAAGCCGGTAGCGCACGGTGTTCGGATGAACGAAGAGCATCCGGGCGGCCCCTTCGAGGCTGGACGCCTGTTCGAGATAGACGGCGAGCGTCTCCAGGAGCGCCGACCCGGCCTCTTCGAGCGGTCTGTAGATCTCCTCCACCAACTGCTCACGCGCACCGGGATCACCGGCGATCGCGCGTTCCGGCAGCAGATCGTCCGCCAGCACCGGCCGGGGTGCGTCCTGCCAGGCGGAACCTGCCTTGAGTCCGGCCGCGGCGGCCTGTGCGGACCGGGTCGCGGCGAGCAGGTCGGGTACGACGGGTCCGGCCACCACGGATCCCGCGGCGAACGGCCCGATCAGCGACCTGGCGACGGCGAGCGGGTTGTCGCTGCCACCGGCGATCACCACCAGCCGGGAGCCGAGCACCCCGGTGAGGACCTGGAGCTTGGCGTGTCGCGCGGCCCGCCGGATCGCCTCGACGGTCAGCTCGGAGTCCCCGTCGGGCGCGGTCCCGAGGACCACACACACATGCTCGGGCGCGTTCCACCCGAGGGCCGCGGCCCGGCTCACCGCCCCCTCGTCGGCCTCACCGCTCAGCACGGCGTTCACGACGAGCGACTCCAGCCGGGCGTCCCAGGCGCCGCGTGCCTCGGCGGCTTGGGCGTAGACCTGGGCGGTGGCGAAGGCGATCTCCCGGGCGTACACGAGGAGCGCCTCGCGCAGCACGTTCTCGTCCCCGGGGGCCGCGACCTCGTCGATCGCGGACTCCATGACCTCGATGGTGGTGCGCACCATCTCGACGGTCTGGCGCAGCGTGATGGCCCGGGTCAGCTCACGGGGCGCGGTCCCGAACACATCCGTGGAGATGGCCTGCGGGGCGTCCGGGTGCCGGAACCACTCGGTGAAGGCGGCGATGCCCGCCTGGGCGACCAGCCCGATCCAGGAACGGTTCTCCGGGGGCATCGCCCGGTACCACGACAGTGTCTCGTCCATCCGCGCGATGGCCTGGGCGGCGAGACTTCCGGAGGACTTCTCCAGCCGCTTCAGCGTCGCGGGGTGGGGGTGGACGGCGTGCGCCGCGGGATCGGGGTGACTGGTTTCGGGTTCGGGCACGGGACAAGACTGCCTTATCGGGACGGGGGCGTGCGCCGCCGGGTCGCGGGAGGGCGCGGCACGCGGTGTCGCACGGTCATCGCGCTGGGGGCGGCGGGTCTACCGTGGAGGCGTGATGGACGTACGGCGCGCCGACGCGCGCTACCGAGGCGGGGACCCGGCCGCCGGGATCGACACCCGGCACGCCTTCTCCTTCGGCCCCCACTACGACCCCGGCAACCTCCGCTTCGGTCCGCTGATCGCCTGCAACGAGGAGCGCCTCGCACCCGGCGCCGGCTTCGACGAGCATCCCCACAGCCACACCGAGATCGTGACCTGGGTGGTCGAGGGCGAGCTCACGCACCGTGACTCGGCCGGCCACGAGAGCGTGGTCCGTCCCGGGGACGTGCAGCGGCTCAGCTCCGCGGGCGGCGTACGGCACGTGGAACGCAACGACGCCGACGTGCCCCTGGTCTTCGTCCAGATGTGGCTGGCCCCCTTCGGCCCCGGCGGCGAACCGTCCTACGGGACGGTCCGCGGCATCGCCGACTCCACCCCGTACGCCGTCCCGGAGGCGGGCGCGATGCTGCACGTACGGCGCCTGGGCGCGGGGGAGCGGACGGCGGTGCCGGACGCGCCGCACGTCTACGTCCACGTCGTACGCGGCGAAGCCCGCCTGGACGGCGAGGAGCTGGCGCCGGGGGACGCGGCACGCATCACGGACGCGAAGGACGTGGAGGCGGTCGGCGTGACCGACGCGGAGCTGCTGATCTGGGTCTTCGGCTGATCCGGGTCTTCGGCTGATCCGGGTCCTCGGCTGATCCGGGTCTTCGGTCCGGGAGACCCGGAGTTCAGCCCCGGACCTCCGCCAGCACCGCGTCCGTGAACGCGGGCCACGCCTCGACCGCCCACGGTCCGAACGCCCGGTCCGTCAGGGCGACCCCGGCGACGCCCGCCTCGGGGTCGACCCACAGGAACGTACCGGACTGGCCGAAGTGCCCGAAGGTGCGCGGCGAGGAGGAACTCCCCGTCCAGTGCGGCGACTTGGAGTCGCGGATCTCGAAGCCGAGCCCCCAGTCGTTGGGGTTCTGGTGCCCGTACCCCGGCAGCACGCCCTTCGTCCCCGGGTACTGCACGGTCATCGCCGCCGCCACCGTCCGCGGATCCAGCAGCCGGGGCGCCTGCACCTCCGCCGCGAACCGCAGCAGGTCCTCGACCGTCGAGACGCCGTCCTTCGCCGGGGAACCCTCCAGGGAGGTGCCGGTCATGCCCAGCGGCTCCAGCACCGCCTGACGCAGATACTCCGCGAACGGGATCTCCGTGGCCTTCGCCAGGTGGTCGCCGAGCTGCTCGAACCCGGCGTTGGAGTACAGCCGCCGCTCCCCGGGAGGCGCCGTCACCCGGTGCTCGTCGAAGGCCAGCCCGGAGGTGTGCGCGAGGAGATGGCGGACCGTGGCCCCGGGCGGCCCGGCCGGTTCGTCCAGCTCGATCGCCCCCTCCTCGTACGCGACGAGGGCGGCGTACGCGGCGAGCGGCTTGGTGACCGAGGCCAGCGGAAAGCGCCGGCCGACCGGGCCATGGGTCCCCAGGACCGTACCGTCGGCCCGTACGACACCCGCCGAGGCGGAGGGAACCGGCCAGTTCTCGATCAGCGCGAGGCTCTTGAGCGACATGCCGTCGAGCCTATGCCGTCCGGCCTGTGCGACTCACAGCAGCAGCTCCATCAAGGGGTCCGGCTTGGGCTTGAAGCCCAGGGAGGAGTAGAGGGGGGCCGCGTCGGCGGACGCGGTGAGGTGGACCTGTACGACGCCCCGGCTCCGGAACCAGTCCAGCAGCGCGTCCATACCGGCGCGCGCGTACCCTCGGCGGCGCGCGTCCGGGTCGGTGGCGACGCTGAACACGAAGCCGATGACCCCGCGCGGATTGCCGGCCCGGCCGATCCGGTACTCGACCGTCCCGACGACCAGCGCGGCCAGCGTCCCCGGCCGTTCCGGGTGATCCACGACGAAGGCCGCGAAGTCCCCGTCCGGCTCGGACAGCCGCTCCCGCAGCGTGGGCAGCGACTCGGTATGCCAGCCGGTGGAGGGGCCGCCCACCGGGGACACCGGGCCCACCGGTGGCACCGGAGAGGTCGAGTCGATCATGACCTGGCGCAGCCGCAGTACTTCGGCGGCGTCCTCGGGCAGGGCACGGCGTACGAGACTCATGCCCCGCACGCTAACCAGTGTGATCAAGCCGCGTCCCCCGGTTTTCTTACCGATTCCGCTTGCTTGGAGCGCACTCCAAGGCCATAGCGTGGAGGACATGACGGTGTTGCAGACCACGCCCGTGACCATCGAGCAAACCCCGAACCCGCCGGACGTCTGCTCCGCGCCACCCCCGCGGCACCCCCGTCCGGACGGGCAGGACAGTTACACGATCAGCGAGGTCGTCGCCTTCACCGGCCTCACCGCCCACACCCTGCGCTGGTACGAGCGGATCGGGCTGATGTCCCACATCGACCGCTCGCACACCGGCCAGCGCCGCTACAGCAACCGTGACCTGGACTGGCTCGACCTGGTCGGGAAGCTGCGGCTGACCGGTATGCCGGTCGCCGACATGGTGCGGTACGCCGAGCTGGTGCGGGAGGGCGAGAACACGTTCCGCGAGCGGTACGAGCTGCTGGAGGCGACCCGGCGGGACGTCCGGGCCCGGATCGCCGAACTGCAGGACACCCTCGCCGTGCTGGACCGCAAGATCAATTTCTATGCGGACGCCACCGGCGTCCGGTACCACGAAGCGGAAGGGACCGCCCGATGACCGACCACAGGATCCCGACGGCCCGACTCGGCGGACAGGGCCCCGAGATCGGTGCTCAGGGCCTCGGCTGCATGGGCATGAGCTTCGCCTACGGCCCCTCGGACGCGAAGGAGTCCCGGGCCACCCTGGAACGCGCCCTGGAGCTCGGCGTCACGATGTACGACACGGCGGACGCGTACGGCGCGGGCGAGAACGAGAAGTTCCTCTCCCCGTTCTTCAGGGCACACCGCGACGAGGTCGTGATCGCGACCAAGTTCGCCCTGGCGGTCCCGCCGGACGACCCGACCCGGCGGATCATCCGCAACGACGCGCCCTACATCCGGCAGTCCGTCGAGGCGAGCCTGAGCCGGCTGGACGTCGACGTCATCGACCTCTACTACATGCACCGGCGCGATGTGAACGTGCCGATCGAGGACACCGTCGGCGTGATGGCCGAACTGGTCCGCGAGGGCAAGGTCAAGCAGCTGGGCCTGAGCGAGGTGACGGCCGCCGAACTGCGCGCGGCCCAGGAGGTCCACCCCATCGCCGCGGTGCAGTCGGAGTGGTCGCTGTTCAGCCGTGACATCGAGGCCCAGGTGGTCCCGGCGGCCCGTGAACTGGGCGTGACCCTGGTCGCGTACTCCCCGCTCGGCCGGGGATTCCTCACCGGCTCCTTCGCCGACGCCGACCAGGACCTCACCGCGGACGACTTCCGCCGTCAGCAGCCCCGCTTCACCGGCGACAACGCCGCCGCCAACGGGGCACTCCTGGACCCGGTCCGCGCGATCGCGCAGGCCCACGGGGCGACGCCCGGTCAGATCGCCCTAGCCTGGGTCCAGCAGCAGTCCCGGATCCACGGTCTGCCGGTGGTCCCGATCCCGGGCACCCGCAAGCCCACCCGGGTCGAGGAGAACACGGCGGCGACGGCCGTCGAACTGACGCCGGAGGAACTGGCGTCGCTGGAGCCCATCGCGGGCAAGGTGGCGGGCGACCGTTACCCGGACATGAGGTTCACCTCCGCCGGACGCGAGTGAGAGCCGGGGCCCGCCCGTTCGGGTCGGGTCCTAGAGCTCGGCGAGCAGCTCGGCCTTCTTGGCGGAGAACTCCTCGTCGGTGACCAGCCCGGCCAGGTGCAGTTCCCCGAGGTGGCGGATCCGCTCGGCGATGTCGGCGGGGTCCCGGCGCGGCGCGACCACGGCCGCTGCCGGGACGGCCGCCGTCTGGACCGCCGCCGCGGATCCGCGCCCGCGGACCGCCGCGAGGACCGCCGCCGCGAACGGCAGCGACTCGTGCACCGGCCCGTACCCCAGTCCGAAGACGACGGTCGCCGGATCCTGGTCGGCCTGGGCCGCAGCGGCCTCGCCGCGCAGCAGCCGCAGATGCCCCTCGAACACCTCGGGCGAGCGCCACTCGACCCCGGTCAGCGCGGACACGGCGAAGCTCTGGTCGCCGGCCTTCCACTTCGCCGACGACGCGCCAGTCCAGAACCACCGGAACCGCACGGTGCGCCCGTCGAACGAGGCCTTCCCGTCGTACGCCTTGAACGACAGCGGCGCCTCGGGGGCCTCCACGAGGAACCGGTCCGCCGGCCCGGAGTCGGTCAGCCGCGCCCGCAGCTCGTCGGCGTAGTACTCGGCGAGCGTCTCCCGTTCGGCGGGCAGCACCAGCCGGTACGGGTCGCACCCTTCCTTGAGCTGTCCCGCGGCCGCCTCCATCAACGGGTCGGCTCCCGGCCTCGGCTCCGCCTGGAGCACGACCGTTCCGCGCTTGCCGGCGGTCAGGGTCACCCGACCGATGGCCGCCAGCGGAATCCGGCGCTCGCCCAGTGCCGACAGCAGCTTGGGCGTGCGCAGCCCCCGTTCGTAGCGGATGAGGACGGAGTCGGAATCGAACTCCCAGGCGGCATGAATTCCGGCCAGTACGTCACCCATGCGGCTCATCGTATGCGGGACACCCATTCTTCGTCCCCTCCCCGCGCGCGCCGCAATTCCTGCGTCTCTACGCGCGTCCGGCCTCTGTCGTATCGGACAAACCCACTGTGCAGGCGGCATCATCGTGGGCGCACTCCACCGAGCGGTACGCGCCAGTGCCGATCTCGGCGAAGTTGCGCAGGCTGTCCGTACCCGGTTCGAAGTAGCCGCCGTGGCCCTTGGCCTCCCGCGCCGACAGCACCCGCGCGCCGAACTCCCGCGCCATCGGGTCCTCGCCGTGTCCGAGACCGCCGACCTCCAGGTGCGGCACGTCCTGCACCCAGTCGTCGGCGTCCCGCATCGCCCACACCCGGGCGTCGGTGTCGAGCTGGGCCGCGTTCTCCACCCGCATCCCGGGGCTGCCGGCCACCGCGATGTCGGCCACCCGGTCCGGCATGGCGTGCGCGGCGACCCCGCACACCACCGAGCCGTAGCTGTGGCAGAACATCGAGACGGGCGCGCTGCCCGGCAGGGCGCTCAGCAGGGCGTTCAGCCGGACGGCGCCGCTCTCGGCGCGCATCGCGGTGGCCGAGTCGATGCCGAGGCCGTCGGGGGAGGTGTAGTCGGCCCAGGCGATCACGGCCGTGGGCGTCGAGGGGCTCGCCTCGCGCTCGGCCGACCAGAGGGCCTGGGCCATGCCGACCGGCGCCGAGTACTTGCGGTTCGTGCGCTGGAAGGTGAGCAGATCGGTGTCGACGCCGGGGACGACGACGGAGATCCGCTCGGCCTTGTCGAGGCTGCCGAACACTTCGGCGACCCGGCCGGAGCCCTCCGGATCGAAGGCGAGGATCTGCCGGTCGGCGGTGCTCATCGACTCGTAGCGATGCATGCGCCGGCCGGCCAGCTGCTGCCCCGAGGGCGTGAGCCGGTTGTCGTGCATGCGGGTGCGCTCGAGCCGGATCTGCTGGAGCAGCGCCACCCGGTTGGCGCGGTAGCGCAGTTCGGCGGGGGCGCCGTTCATGTTGCCCACCGCGAGCGGGTACTCGTGCACGAGCACGGTCCGCTGCGGAGCGGTGAGCGAGGCGAAGAAGCGGGTGAGCCGGGCGGGGGCGGAGTCGGGGTCCGGCAACCGGTGCCCGGCCAGCAGGCCGTGCTCCCACTCCGAGCGCGAGGTCTGCAGCGCGGTGGTCTCCCGCTGGTGGCGCAGGGCCGTCCAGCCGGTGGTCGCCAGCATCACGAACACCACGGCCAGGGCGGCCAGTGCGCGCCAGACGTTGAGTTGCGGGGAGGTGTCGAAGGAAGTCACTGAAAGGACACACTAGGAGAACGAGAGGGTCTCGGGTGACCCAAGTGACGGGGATCACGTTTCAGTGGACGTGGCAAGGGTCATAAAGGCTTTTAGGTCTCTATGTCCGCCAGCCCCCGCGTATGTCCGTCAGGCCTCGCGCCAGTCGCCCAGCAGGGCGGGACCCACCCCGTCGAGATACAGGGAAGTCAGCGCGCGGATCCGGTCCAGGCTGAAGTCCGCGCCGGTGGACCACTGCCGTTCCGTCACCCGCATCACCCCGCTGAAGACGGCCACCGCCAGCCGCGGCCGCGGATCGGCGTCCACGTCGAGCCCCTCCCGCTCGGCGATCACCCGCGCGAGGTCCTCCTCCACCTCCACCGAGCGTCGCAGATGCGCGGCGAGCAGCACCGGCGTCGACTCGATCACCCGGTACATGCGCAGATACAGCTCCACGGGTACGACGGACTCGACGACCTCGTTGATCGAGTACCAGCCTTCCAGCACCGCCTGGCGCAGCGCCTCCAGCGGCGGCTCGTGCGGCGGACGCGCGCGCACCGCCTCGACGAACCGCTCCACCGTCATCTCCACCAGGGCGAGCGCGGCCTCGTCCTTCCCGGCGAAATAGCGGAAGAAGGTGCGCTGCGAGACGTCGACGGCGGCGGCGATCTCGTCGACGGTGGTCCCCTCGTAGCCCTGCGAGGTGAACAGCTCCACGGCGGCGCGCAGCAGCGCGTCCCGGGTGCGCTGCTTCTTGCGCTCACGCAGAGTTTCCATGATGTGTCAGTTACCGACTTCTGAACTCGTTTGTCAATTGTCAGCGGCTGTCACTAACCTCGAACGCATGACCAGTCAGACCACCATCGACGCGACGGGGCCGGGCGACAGGGCACCGGCCGATCCGTCGGACGGACCGCCCGCCAAGGGGCTGCGCGGCCACCCGTGGTTCACCCTCATCACCGTCGCCGTCGGCGTCATGATGGTGGCCCTCGACGGCACCATCGTGGCCATCGCCAACCCGGCCATCGCCAGCGACCTGGGCGCCACCTTCGCCGAGGTCCAGTGGATCACCAACGCCTACTTCCTCGCCCTCGCGGTCTCCCTGATCACCGCGGGCAAGCTCGGTGACCGCTTCGGCCACCGCCAGACGTTCCTGATAGGCGTCGTCGGCTTCGCGGCCGCCTCCGGCGCGATCGGCCTCTCCGACAGCATCGCGCTGGTCGTCACCTTCCGCGTCTTCCAGGGCCTGTTCGGCGCCCTGCTGATGCCGGCCGCGCTGGGTCTGCTGCGCGCGACCTTCCCGGCCGAGAAGCTCAACATGGCGATCGGTCTGTGGGGCATGGTCATCGGCGCGTCCACCGCCGGCGGCCCGATCCTCGGCGGTGTCCTCGTCGAGCACGTCAACTGGCAGTCGGTGTTCTTCATCAACGTGCCGGTCGGCGCCCTCGCCCTGGTCCTGGGCGTGGTGATCCTGCTCGACCACCGCGCCGAGAACGCCCCGCGCTCCTTCGACCTCCTCGGCATCGCCTTCCTCTCGGGCGCGATGTTCTGCCTGGTCTGGGCCCTGATCAAGGCGCCGACCTGGGGCTGGGCCGACGGCCTGACCTGGGCGTTCCTGGTCGGCTCCACGGTGCTCTTCGCGGCCTTCGCCTTCTGGGAGACCAAGGTGAAGGAGCCGCTCATCCCGCTGGCGCTGTTCCGTTCGGTCCCGCTGTCGGCGGGTGTGGTCCTCATGGTCCTGATGGCGATCGCCTTCATGGGCGGCCTGTTCTTCGTGACGTTCTACCTCCAGAACGTGCACGGCATGAGCCCGATCGACGCGGGCCTGCACCTGCTTCCGCTGACCGGCATGATGATCGTCGGCTCCCCGCTCGCGGGCGCGGCGATCACCAAGCTCGGCCCGCGCATCCCGCTGGCGGGCGGTATGGCCGCCACCGCGATCGCCATGTACGGCATGTCCACGCTGGAGACGGACACCGGCAGCGGTCTCATGTCGATCTGGTTCGCCCTGCTGGGCTTCGGTCTCGCCCCCGTCATGGTCGGCGCGACGGAGGTCATCGTGGGCAACGCCCCCATGGAATTGTCCGGCGTCGCGGGCGGCCTCCAGCAGGCGGCCATGCAGATCGGCGGCAGCCTCGGTACGGCCGTCCTGGGCGCCGTGATGGCCTCCAAGGTGGACGGCGACCTGCCGGCCAACTGGACGGGCGCGGGCCTGCCCGAACTCACCCCGGCCCAGCTGGACCAGGCCTCCGAGGCGGTCCAGGTCGGCGTGGCGCCGGTGGCCGAGGGCACCCCCGCAGCGATCGCCGCGAAGATCACGGACGTCGCCCACGACACGTTCATCTCCGGGATGAGCCTCGCCTCGCTGGTCGCCGCCGGGGTCGCGGTCGTCGCCGTGTTCGTCGCACTGCTCACCAAGCGGGGCGAGAACGCGGAAGCGGGCGCGGGCGTGGGTCATATCTGACGGAACTTCAACAACTTTCCCCTATCAGGGTGACAACGCTAAAGGTTCCTCGCATCCGGCACGCGCCGCAGGTCACAGTTAGTCAAGTCCTCCGGATGGGAGGACGGCCAGGGCCGCGGCGCGCTGCCGGAGGGGGACAGCGCGCCGACTGCCCGGCAACTGCGGGGAATGTTCCGCGTGTCGCGGGTACCCGAAGAACAACACATCCCCGGAATCCAGGGAGTTGTTCGATGGCCGGCTTCGGAAACGGCACGCGCAGGTACCCCCGCTCACGTGGCCGCATGGGGTCACGGACCGGGCCGGATCGCGCGACGCTCGGCATCGTCGGCCTCGTCTGCGCGGTCGCCGGATTCTTCGCGCTGGGGATCATCCTCGGCCCGGCGGCGATCGTCTGCGGCTGGCTGGCCATGGGCCGCAGCTGGGCGGGTTCCCGTCCGGTACCGGCCCTGGTCGCCGTCGCCCTCGGAGCGATCGACACCCTGCTGGCACTCATCTGGCTGGCGGGAGCGACCGGCACGGGCAACGGGCTGCTGTAGCGCCGCCCCCGCCCTGCGGCCTACCGGGACGGCTGGTGGGGCGGCACGGCGGGCGGGGGCCCGGGGCGCAGCGCCCCCTCGGGCCTGTCCCGCAGCGCCCCCTCGGGCTCGTCCCGCAGCGCCCCTTCGGGTCCGCTCCGCAGGGCCGCCACTTCCGCCCGCAGCGCCCGTACCTCCTGCGTCAGGGCCAGGATCGCCTCCGTCTGGGCGCGTTCCTCGACGTCGTCCTTGTCGAACCGGGCGATGAACCACGCGGCGATGTTCGCGGTCACGACACCGAGCAGCGCGATCCCGGAGAGCATCAGCCCGACGGCGATGATCCGCCCCAGTCCGGTGGTCGGCGCGTGGTCCCCGTACCCCACGGTCGTCATCGTCGTGAACGACCACCACAGCGCGTCACCCAGCGTGCGGATGTTCCCGTCCGGCGACTCCCGCTCCACCGAGAGCACGGCGAGCGACCCGAACATCAGCAGCCCGACGACCGCCCCCACGACATACGTCGTCATCCGGATCTGCGAGGCCATCCGCGCCCGCCGCCCCACCAGCAGCAGCGTCGAGACCAGCCGCAGCAGCTTGAGCTGCTGCGCCAGCGGCAGCAACACCGCGCACAGGTCCAGCCAGTGCGTGCGCACGAAGCGCCGCCGGTCGGACGTCAGCGCCAGCCGGACCACATAGTCCACGGCGAACGCGCCCCACACCACCCACTCGACCGCGGTGCAGGCGGTGGTCAGCGTGTGGTCGGCCGAGGTGTCCACGATCGGCACGGCGTAGGCGACGGCGAACACCACGGCGAGGCCCAGCAACGGGCGCTGGGTCCAGAGCTCCCACCGGCTCTGCGCCGATTGTTCTTGCATGCCCGCATCGTAAAGAACGAGTAAGGGGTGGTGAAGCCACGGCTCCACCACCCCTTCGCACGCCGAGCGCTACGCGTCGCCTCCGGCCGCCCCCGGGTCCGCCGCCGACACGTCCAGCAACTGGTACCGGTCGATGGCCTGCTTCAGCAGCGACCGGTCGACCTTGCCCTCCTTGGCCAGCTCGGTCAGCACCCCGACCACGATCGACTGCGCGTCGATGTGGAAGAAGCGGCGAGCCGCGCCCCGGGTGTCCGCGAAGCCGAAGCCGTCCGCGCCCAGCGACTGGTAGGTGCCCGGCACCCAGCGCGCGATCTGGTCGGGGACCGACCGCATCCAGTCCGAGACGGCCACGAACGGCCCCTCGGCCCCGGCCAGCTTCCGCGTCACGTACGGCACCCGCTGCTCCTCCTCCGGGTGCAGCAGGTTGTGCCGCTCGACCTCGACGGCCTCGCGCCGCAGCTCGTTCCAGGAGGTGGCGGACCAGACGTCCGCCTTGACGTTCCACTCCTCGGCGAGGATCTTCTGCGCCTCGACCGCCCAGGGGACGGCCACACCGGACGCGAGGATCTGTGCCGGGATCGACCCCGAGGTGCCCTCGCTGAAGCGGTGGACGCCCTTGAGGATGCCCTCGACGTCCACGTCGTCCGGCTCGGCGGGGTGCTGGATCGGCTCGTTGTAGACGGTCAGGTAGTAGAAGACGTCCTCACCGTGCGGGTGCTCGGCGGAACTGCCGTACATCCTGCGCAGACCGTCCCGCACGATGTGCGCGATCTCGAAGCCGAAGGCCGGGTCGTAGGCGACACAGCCCGGGTTCGTCGAGGCGAGCAGCTGCGAGTGGCCGTCCGCGTGCTGGAGGCCCTCACCGGTCAGGGTCGTCCGGCCGGCGGTCGCACCCAGCACGAAACCGCGCGCCAGCTGGTCCGACATCTGCCAGAACTGGTCGCCGGTGCGCTGGAAACCGAACATCGAGTAGAAGACGTAGACCGGGATCAGCGGTTCGCCGTGGGTGGCGTACGCCGAGCCCGCCGCGATCAGGGACGCCGTGCAGCCGGCCTCCGAGATGCCGTCGTGCAGCATCTGCCCGGTCGGCGACTCCTTGTAGGCGAGCAGCAGATCCCGGTCCACCGCCTCGTACTGCTGGCCGAGCGGGTTGTAGATCTTCGCGCTCGGGAAGAAGGAGTCCATGCCGAACGTGCGGTACTCGTCCGGCGCGATCAGCACGAAGCGCTTGCCGAGCTCCTTGTCCCGCATGAGGTCCTTGAGGAGCCGCACAAAGGCCATGGTCGTCGCGATGGACTGCTGACCCGAGCCCTTCTTCACACTCGCGTACGTCTTGTCGTCCGGTAGCGCGAGCGGCCTCGAGCGCACGACACGGGTCGGGACGTAACCGCCGAGACCCTTGCGGCGGTCGTGCATGTACTGGATCTCCTCCGAGTTCCGCCCGGGGTGGAAGTACGGCGGGAGGCCGCCCTCCAGCTCCTTGTCGGAGATCGGCAGGTGCAGCCGGTCGCGGAAGCCCTTGAGGTCGGAGACCGTCAGCTTCTTCATCTGGTGCGTGGCGTTGCGGCCCTCGAAGTTCGGCCCCAGCGTCCAGCCCTTGACCGTCTTGGCGAGGATGACCGTCGGCTGGCCGGTGTGCTCCACGGCCGCCTTGAACGCCGCGTAGATCTTCCGGTGGTCGTGACCGCCGCGGCCCAGGTGCAGGATCTGGTCGTCGGTCATGCCCTCGACCATCGCGCGCAGCCGCTGGTCGTCGCCGAAGAAGTGGTCGCGGATGTAGGCGCCGGACTCGGTGGCGTAGGTCTGGTACTGGCCGTCCGGCGTGGTGTTCATCCGGTTGACGAGGGTGCCGTCGCGGTCCTGGGCGAGCAGCGGGTCCCAGGAGCGGTCCCAGATCAGCTTGATCACGTTCCAGCCGGCGCCCCGGAAGACCGACTCCAGCTCCTGGATGACCTTGCCGTTGCCGCGCACCGGCCCGTCCAGGCGCTGGAGGTTGCAGTTGACGACGAAGGTCAGGTTGTCCAGGCCCTCACGTGCGGCGATGGTCAGCTGGCCGAGCGACTCCGGCTCGTCCATCTCGCCGTCGCCGAGGAACGCCCACACATGCGACTTCGACGTGTCGGCGATCCCGCGCGCGTGCATGTAGCGGTTCATCCGCGCCTGGTAGATCGCGCCGATCGGGCCGAGACCCATCGACACGGTCGGGAACTCCCAGAAGTCCGGCATCAGACGCGGGTGCGGGTACGAGGACAGCCCGTCCGGCGCCTTCGACTTCTCCTGGCGGAACGCGTCCAGGTTCTGCTCGCTCAGCCGGTCGAGCAGGAACGCGCGCGCGTAGATGCCCGGGGAGGCGTGCCCCTGGAAGAAGACCTGGTCGCCGCCGTCGCCCTCGTCCTTGCCGCGGAAGAAGTGGTTGAAGCCGACGTCGTAGAGGGACGCGGAGGAGGCGAAGGTGGCGATGTGACCGCCCACCCCGATGCCCGGCCGCTGGGCCCTGGACACCATCACGGCCGCGTTCCAGCGGGTCGCGTTGAGGATCCGGCGCTCGATCTCCTCGTTGCCCGGGAAGAAGGGCTCGGCCCGGGTGGGGATGGTGTTGACGTAGTCCGTGCTGCGCATCTCGGGCACGGCCACCCGCTTCTCGCGGGCCCGTTCGATCAGCCGGAGCATCAGATAGCGGGCCCGCTCCCGGCCGCGCTCGTCGATCGCGGCGTCGAGGGAGTCGAGCCACTCCTGGGTTTCCTCGGGGTCGAAGTCAGGAACCTGACTCGGAAGGCCGCCAATGATGATCGGGTTGCGATCGGATCCGGAAGCCACGCTGTTCCTTACCTGTCAGAGGGCTGGGTGGGACGGTGTTTCTCGTTCGTGCCTCGCGGGTGCCTCGCGGGGTGTCTCGCTGACTCTCCAGTGCCTGCACCGCCCCCATCGTGTACCTAGGGGCCGCAAACGTCATCTCTACCCCGAGGTAACCGGCACTCGTTCGAATCTCGTACCCTTGGATGGTTCTCAAATACGCAAACAGGGCAGATAGGTGTGGTGTACGTCACCATCCGTCCGAATCGCGTGCCTGGAGTTGCGTCGACACGGCCAGGATCGTCACCGTTTCGGCGGTCCGAACCGCCGGGTACTTGCGCGATCCGTCCCGTCCGTGTGGACTACGGCCAATGCTTCGCGCACGCGCGTGGCTGAGTAATTCCCCAAAACATGATCAGGAGGCAACCCGTGAGCGCGACCGCGGACCACGCGGAGGAGCGGACCAGCCCTGCCGTCAGGCTGGGTTTCCAGCCCGAGCAGGTGGTCCAGGAGATCGGCTACGACGACGACGTCGACCAGGAGCTCCGCGAGTCCATTGAGGAAGTCATCGGCAGCGATCTGGTGGACGAGGACTACGACGACGTCGCCGACGCCGTGGTGCTCTGGTTCCGCGACGATGACGGAGACCTGACGGATGCGCTGGTGGACGCCACCACGTACATCGAAGAAGGCGGGTCGATCCTCCTCCTGACGCCGAAGACCGGCCGTACGGGATACGTGGAGCCGAGCGACATCTCCGAAGCCTCGACGACTGCGGGTCTGTCGGCCAGCAAGAGCGTCAGCGTGGGCAAGGACTGGAGCGGCAGCCGGCTGGTGACGCCCAAGGCCGCGAAGTCCAAGAAGTGACGTCCAGGGAGTGACGTCCGAAGAAGTGCTGTGAAGTGACGCCGGGCGGGCTGGGTCCTCGTACTCAGCCCGTCCGGCGGCCTTCGGTGGTCGCTGCGTAGGGTGGACTCACCCAGACAGCCCCACCGAAGGGACAACCAGGCGATGGCGATCCAGGTCGGCGACAAGGCCCCCGACTTCGAGCTCAAGGACAACCACGGCCGGGCCGTGAAGCTCTCCGACTTCCGCGGGAGCAAGAATGTCGTCCTGCTCTTCTACCCCTTCGCCTTCACCGGCGTGTGCACCGGCGAGCTGTGCGAGGTGCGCGACAACCTGCCGAAGTTCGCCGACCGGGACACCCAGGTGCTCGCCGTCTCCAACGACTCCATCCACACCCTGCGCGTCTTCGCCGAGCAGGAGGGCCTGGAGTACCCGCTGCTCAGCGACTTCTGGCCGCACGGTGAGGTCAGCCGCGCCTACGGCGTCTTCGCCGAGGACAAGGGCTGCGCGGTGCGCGGCACCTTCGTCATCGACAAGGAGGGCCTGGTGCGCTGGACCGTCGTCAACGCGCTGCCGGACGCCCGGGACCTCGGTGAGTACGTCGCCGCGCTCGACACCCTGTGATTCTTCGGCTCCAGGGCCTGCGTGGGGCGGGAACCCGTCACTAGGATCGACTCGTTGATCCGATATCCGACGTACCAGGGGCTCCCCGCCCCAGGACACCAATGGAGGACTTGTGGGAGTCAGCCTCAGCAAGGGCGGCAACGTATCGCTGACCAAGGAGGCCCCGGGCCTGACCGCGGTCATCGTCGGTCTGGGGTGGGACGTCCGCACCACGACCGGCACCGACTTCGACCTGGACGCCAGCGCGCTGCTGCTGGACAGCTCCGGCAAGGTCGGCAGCGACGCCAATTTCGTCTTCTTCAACAACCTCAAGAGCCCCGACGGCTCGGTCGAGCACACCGGTGACAACACCACCGGTGAGGGCGAGGGCGACGACGAGGCGATCAAGGTCAACCTCGCCGGGGTCCCGGCCGACATCGAGAAGATCGTCTTCCCGGTGTCGATCTACGACGCCGAGAACCGGCAGCAGTCCTTCGGTCAGGTCCGCAACGCGTTCATCCGCGTCGTGAACCAGGCCGGCGGCGCCGAGATCGCCCGCTACGACCTCAGCGAGGACGCGTCGACCGAGACCGCGATGGTCTTCGGTGAGCTGTACCGACACGGTGCGGAGTGGAAGTTCCGGGCCATCGGACAGGGCTACGCGTCGGGTCTGCGCGGTATCGCGCAGGACTTCGGCGTCAACGTCTGAGCCACCCGCAGCAACCGAAGGTCCGACCGTCCGGCGCCGCACCGTTTACGGGCGGCGCCGGACGTGCAGGACAACCGAAGAGGAAGCACCTGAGCACCACCTAGGGGAGGACCAGCAATCATGGGCGTCACGCTCGCCAAGGGAGGCAATGTCTCCCTGTCCAAGGCCGCGCCGAACCTCACTCAGGTGATGATCGGACTCGGCTGGGACGCGCGCTCCACCACCGGAGCCCCCTTCGACCTCGACGCCAGTGCGCTGCTGTGCAACAGCGGGCGGGTGATGGGGGACGAGTGGTTCGTCTTCTACAACCAGCTCAAGAGCCCGGACGGCTCGGTGGAGCACACCGGCGACAACCTCACCGGTGAGGGCGAAGGCGACGACGAGTCGCTCCTGGTGGACCTCTCCAAGGTGCCACCCCAGTGCGACAAGATCGTCTTTCCGGTCTCCATCCACATGGCCGACGAGCGGGGGCAGACCTTCGGTCAGGTCTCCAACGCCTTCATCCGCGTCGTCAACCAGGCCGACGGACAGGAACTCGCCCGCTACGACCTCAGCGAGGACGCCAGCACGGAGACCGCGATGATCTTCGGTGAGCTCTATCGCTACCAGGGCGAATGGAAGTTCAGGGCAGTGGGGCAGGGGTACGCGTCGGGGTTGCGGGGCATCGCTCTAGACTTCGGAGTCAACGTTTCGTAAAACCGAGTACGGCGCGGGGGAGAACCACCCCCAAGCTTCGCTTGGGGGGACCCCCAGACACGATTGGGTAGCCAGTGCTTCTGAAAACCTTCGGCTGGTCGTTCGCGGTCACCGCGCTCGGCCTGGTCGCAGCGGTCTTCTACGGGGGGTGGGAGGCCTTCGGCATCGTGGCGATCCTCTCCGTCCTCGAGATCTCGCTGTCCTTCGACAACGCGGTGGTCAACGCCGGGATCCTGAAGAAGATGAGTGCCTTCTGGCAGAAAATCTTCCTCACGGTCGGTGTTCTCATCGCCGTCTTCGGCATGCGGCTGGTCTTCCCCGTCGTGATCGTCGCCATCAGCGCCAAGATCGGTCCGATCGACGCCGTCGACCTCGCGCTCAACGACAAGGACCAGTACCAGCAGCTGGTCACCGACGCCCACCCGTCGATCGCCGCCTTCGGTGGCATGTTCCTGCTGATGATCTTCCTGGACTTCATCTTCGAGGACCGTGACATCCAGTGGCTGCGCTGGATCGAGCGCCCGCTGGCCAAGCTCGGCAAGGTCGACATGCTGTCGGTCTGCATCGCGCTGATCGTCCTGCTGATCACCTCCTTCACCTTCGCGGCCCACGCCCACCAGCACGGCGGCGCGCACGCCGACAAGGCGGAGACGGTGCTGATCTCCGGCATCGCCGGGCTGATCACGTACATGGTCGTCGGCGGGCTCTCCGGCTACTTCGAGGACAAGCTCGAGGAAGAGGAGGAACGCGAGCACGAGGAGGAGGAAGAGGCCGCGCGCACCGGCAAGAAGCGGTCGCCGGTCGTCCTGGCCGGTCAGGCCGCGTTCTTCATGTTCCTCTACCTCGAGGTCCTCGACGCGTCCTTCTCCTTCGACGGCGTGATCGGCGCCTTCGCCATCACCAACGACATCGTGCTGATGGCGCTGGGTCTGGGCATCGGCGCGATGTACGTCCGTTCGCTGACCGTGTACCTGGTCCGCCAGGGCACCCTCGACGACTACGTCTACCTCGAGCACGGCGCCCACTACGCCATCGGCGCCCTCGCCGTGATCCTCATGGTCACCATCCAGTACCAGATCAACGAGGTCATCACCGGCCTCGTCGGCGTCGTCCTGATCGGGTGGTCGTTCCTGTCCTCCGTACGCCGCAACCGCGCATTGGCGGCGGCCGAGGGAAAAGCCCAGGGCTCGGACGAGAAGACTGAGGTCTCGTCCGGGGTGTGATCACCTTTCGAGCGAGGAACGCTCTGAGCGGGGCGGCCGGTGAGGACGAGTCCTCCACCGGCCGCCCCGCCGGTTTTCATCAGTGGACGTGGGGGCGGGAATGGGCATCTTCGACGGGCTCCTGGGCAGCCGGGCCGCCGACTTCGACTCGGGCAACGCGGCCACCAACGCGATCGAACTGACCAAGCGGCATCATCAGGTCTCCCTGACCAAACAGGGTGCCGCGACCGGCAACCTGCGCGTCAACCTGACCTGGCGGATGCGGACGTCCGACATCGGCGGACCGCAGCGGGAGAGCCTGCTGCGGCACCCCTTCAAGGCGCTGCGGCCGCCGGAGGTCGTCGGACACAGCCAGAGCATGGTGAACGTCGACCTCGACCTCGGCTGCCTGTACGAGCTCGCCGACGGGACGAAGGGGGTCGTACAGCCGCTGGGCGGCCTGCTGGGGGACGTGAACGCGGCACCGTACGTGAAGCTGAGCGGGGACGACCGGTTCGGGTCGGCGTCCGGCGAGACGATGTACGTCAACCTCGACCACCGGGAACAGATCAAGCGGCTGCTCGTCTTCGTCTACATCTACGACCAGACGCCGGCGTTCGACCGTACGCACGCGATCGTCACGCTGTACCCGAGCAACGGGCCGCGGATCGAGATAGGCCTCGACGAACGGCACCCGCAGGCCCGCTCCTGCGCGGTGGTGATGATCGAGAACGTGAAGGACGAGCTCATGGTGCGGCGTGAGGTGCGGTTCGTCTACGGGTTCCAGGCGGAACTGGACCGCCTGTACGGCTGGGGACTGACGTGGGGCCGGGGCTACAAGACGAAGGCCGAGAAGTAGCGCCCGAACCCCCTGCGGCTCACCGTCCGACGAACTGGGGGCCCTGCGGGGGGAGCCGGAAGGAGCCGTCCGGATAGCCGTAGCCGTAGGTCGGCAGACTGGCCGGGTAGCCGTACGCCGGCTGCTGCTGCTGGGGGACGGCCGAGGTCGGCTGCTCGGGCGGCAGCGGCTGGGAGAGGCTGGGAGTCTGCGGAGCCGGTTCGGGAGCCGCGGCCGATGCCTCCTCCGACTCGTCCACCGAGATGCCGAAGTCGGTGGCCAGGCCCTTGAGACCGTTGGAGTAGCCCTCGCCCAGGGCGCGGAACTTCCAGCCCTCGCCACGCCGGTACAGCTCGCCGCAGATCAGCGCCGTCTCCTCGCCCGTCTCGGGGCGGATGTCGAACGTGGCCAGCGGCTCGCCGTCGGCTGCCGCGTCGTACAGCACGATGGTGAGGGAACGTACGCGGTCGAACGTCACGCCGTCCGCCGAAGCGACCAGCAGAATCTGGCCGACGCCGGACTCGACACCGGACAGATCTGTCTGGATGGTGTCCGTGAGGCCCTCGGCGACGCGCTTCTTGCCGAGCCGCCACACCTTCCCGGAAGGGTGCCGGGGCTGGTTGTAGAACACGAAGTCCTCGTCGGAGCGCACACGGCCGTCGAGGCCGAGGAGCAGCGCCGAGGCGTCGACGTCCGGGACCCCCTGCCCGGGGGTCCAGCGCAGCACGGCGCGTACCGTGGTGGCTTTCAGCGGGACGTTCGACCCCTTCAGCATCGCGTGCGTCATGCGGTCATCCTGCCTTCTCGGGCCTGCTCACGACAACGCGGGGTACACGGCAAGTCTCATCCGCGAGTTACCTGAAGTTCATGCCGGGTGGGAACCTCTGACATGGATCCCTACGTACTATTACCGGCCACCTCATACCGAATCCACAGAGTTACCTTGCACCACGGGGGAGATTTATGCGTCATTTCGGGCACCTCGCCCCTGAGGTGCGACAGCGCCTCTTCTACCGGGAGCCGTGCGTCTTCGACACCGACTCGCCGGCCAGGCTGCTCTCCGCGGCCCTGGGCGCCACGCTGTACAGCCCGGCCACCCGGCCCCGGCTGGCGGACGACATCGTCAAGCAGACCGGGCGCGGCGTGGTGTCGATGGTGCTGTGCCTCGAGGACTCCATCGGGGACGAGGACGTCGAGGCCGGTGAGGAGAACCTGGTCCGGCAGTTCGCCGACCTGGCCCGGCGCAGGGACTCGGAGGGCGCGGAGCTGCCGCTGCTCTTCATCCGGGTGCGGACGCCCGAGCAGATCCCCGACCTGGTCCGGCGGCTCGGGGCCACCGTGGAGCTGCTCAGCGGGTTCGTCTTCCCGAAGTTCACCGAGGAGCGGGGCATCCCCTTCCTGGAGGCGCTGGCGGGCGCCGAGACGGCGAGCGGACGGCGGCTGTTCGGCATGCCCGTCCTGGAGACGCCCGAGCTGATGTACCGCGAGTCGCGGGTGGACGCCCTGGAGGGCATCGCCCGCGCCGTCGACAAGTACCGCAGCCGGGTCCTCGCGCTGCGCCTCGGCGTGACGGACTTCTGCTCCTCGTACGGGCTGCGCAGAGCGCCCGACATGACCGCCTACGACGTCCAGATCGTCGCCTCGGTGATCGCCGACGTGGTGAACATGCTGGGCCGGGCCGACGGCACCGGGTTCACGGTGACCGGCCCCGTGTGGGAGTACTTCCGGGTTCCCGAGCGCATGTTCAAGCCGATGTTGCGGCACAGTCCCTTCCTGGAGGGGCAGGCCGTCGAGCTGCGCGAGAAGCTGATAGAGCACGCGATGGACGGGCTGCTGCGCGAGATCTCCCTGGATCACGCCAACGGTCTGCTGGGCAAGACCTGCATCCACCCCTCGCATGTGCCGGCCGTGCACGCGCTGTCCGTCGTCAGTCACGAGGAGTACAGCGACGCGGCGGACATCCTGCGGCCGGAACGCGGCGGCGGGGGTGTGCTGCGGTCGCAGTACACGAACAAGATGAACGAGGTGAAGCCGCACCGCGCCTGGGCCGAGCGCACCATGCTCCGCGCCGAGGTCTTCGGTGTCGCGCACGAGGACGTCAGCTTCGTCGACCTGCTCGCCGCCGGAATACCCGGCTGAAGAACCACCTCACTCACAAGGGACGCATGAACAACGCAGTGAACAACGGGGACGACGGGATCTGGTCCGGGACGTGGGTCGCCGAGCGGCTCGGTGTCGAGCTGGTGGGCGACGACGCGCTGACGGGCCTGCTGGGGCTGGCCCTGCGCCGCAACCCCAAGCGGGCGCATCTGCTGGTCTCCAACGTCCTGGGCAAGCACGTCCCGCAGTCGCCGTCCGTGGTGCACGGCCACGGGTTCGCCCTCGGCCGCCGGGTGCGTGAGCTGCTGGGCGCCGAGGAGACGGCCGAGGCGGTCGTCCTCGGCTACGCGGAGACCGCCACCGGCCTCGGCCACGCGGTCGCCGACGGCCTCGGCACCGCCCCCTACCTGCACTCCACCCGCCGCCCGGTCGCCGGGGTGGCGCAGGCGGGCGGCTTCGAGGAGTCCCACTCGCACGCGACCTCGCACCTGCTGCTGCCGGAGGACCCGGCGCTGCTGGTCGGGGACGGGCCGCTGGTCCTGGTCGACGACGAGTTCTCGACCGGCAACACGGTCCTGAACACCATCCGGGCCCTGCACGAGCGCTATCCGCGGCGGCGCTACGTCGTCGTCGCCCTCGTCGACATGCGGTCGGCGGCGGACGCGGGCCGTCTGGACGACTTCGCCCGCGAGATCGGCGCCCGCGTCGACCTGGTCACCGCCGCCTCGGGGACGGTACGGCTCCCGGAGGGCGTGCTGGAGAAGGGCCAGGAGCTGGTCGCCCGGTACGAGGGTGCCACGGCAGGCCATCAGCCGTCCGCGGCGCCGTCGGGGCCGGTCGCGCAGTTCCCCGCGCCCCTTCAGGGCGCTGCCCGCACCGACTCCCCAGGGGCGCGGGGAACTGCGCGACAAGCCCCCCACGACCCGCACACGGAAGACGACCGCACCCGCCGGACGCGCCCCGAGGGCCACATCACCCGTGTCGACCTGCACTGGCCCCGCGGCCTCCCCGACGGCGGCCGGCACGGGTTCACACCCAAGCACCGGGCCCGGCTGGAGACCGCCCTCCCCGCCATGACGGCCCGCCTCGCCGAGGCGATACCCGAGGACGCCTCGCGCGTCCTCGTCCTCGGTTTCGAGGAGCTGATGTACGCCCCGCTCAGGCTGGCCCGCGAGCTGGAGCAGGTGGTGGCCGCCGAGGTGCGCTACTCGACCACCACCCGCTCGCCCGTCCTCGCCGTCGACGACCCCGGCTACGCGATACGCAGCCGAATCGTTTTCCCCGCGCACGACGACCCGGCCGACGGCCCCGGCGAGCGTTATGCCTATAACGTCGCGGGCAGTGGCTTCGACGCCGTCGTCGCCGTCGTGGACTCCGTGGCCGACACCCGGGAGCTGCACGCCCCCGACGGTCTCCTGTCCCAGCTCGCCGCGCACACCCCGCACGTCGTCCTCGCGGTCGTGCCGTCGTACGTCCCCGAGCCGCTGTACGCAGCCGCCTTGTCGGAAGAGAGACCCGCCATGCTGCCCGAGCCCCTCCGCGGCCCCGCCTTCTCGTCGTACCCGCCCGAGGAGGTCGGCTGGCTGCTCCAGGACCTCTCGGACGTGACGCTGGAGGCGCCGACCGAGGAGCGGGAGGAGGCCATCCAGAGCGGCGGCGCGCACTACGCCGAGTCGCTGCCCGTCGAGTACCAGCCCAGCGAGCAGTACCAGGAGCTGTTCCACGCGGCGCTGGAGACGTCGGCGGCGCGGATCGCGCAGGCCGTGGGCGTGGTCACGGAGACGGTGATCGCCGAGCGCTCCCCCCGGCCCGTGCTCGTCTCGCTCGCCCGGGCCGGCACCCCGGTCGGCGTGCTGATGCGCCGCTGGGCGCAGTTCCGGCACGGCCTCGACCTGCCGCACTACGCCGTGTCGATCGTGCGCGGCCGGGGCATCGACGCCAACGCGCTGCGCTGGCTGGCCGCCCACCACGACCCGCGTGACGTGGTGTTCGTCGACGGCTGGACCGGCAAGGGCGCGATCACCCGGGAGCTGGCCGCGGCGATCGAGGAGTTCGAGGCGGGCGGCGGTGCGGCCGGCTTCGACGCGGAGATCGCGGTGCTGGCCGACCCGGGCTCGTGCGTGCGGACGTACGGCACCCGCGACGACTTCCTGATCCCGTCCGCCTGCCTCAACTCGACCGTCTCGGGGCTCATCTCGCGGACCGTGCTGCGGGCCGACCTGGTCGGGCCCAACGACTTCCACGGCGCGAAGTTCTACCGCGAGCTGGCCGGCACCGACGTCTCGGTGGCCTTCCTGGACGCCGTCGCCGCCCGCTTCCCCGAGGTCGCGGACGCGGTCGGCGGCGCGGTGAAGGAGCTGCTGGCCAGTGACCGCACGCCGAGCTGGGAGGGCTGGCGGGCCGTCGAGCGGATCAGCGAGGAGTACGGCATCCACGATGTGAACCTGGTCAAGCCGGGGGTCGGCGAGACCACCCGGGTGCTGCTGCGCCGGGTGCCGTGGAAGATCCTGGCGCGGGCCGGAGCGGGCGCCGACCTGGACCACGTACGGCTGCTCGCCGGACAGCGAGGGGTGCCCGTCGAGGAGGTCGGCGACCTGCCGTACACCTGCGTGGGGCTGATCCACCCGCAGTTCACCCGGGGCGCGACCGGTGCCGACGGCAAGGCGGTGACGGTCTGATGCCGGTTCTGGTGGCGAGCGATCTCGACCGTACGCTCATCTACTCGGCGGCCGCCCTGGCGCTGACCATGCCGGACGCGCGGGCACCGCGGCTGCTGTGCGTGGAGGTGCACGAGGCCAGGCCGCTGTCGTTCATGACGGAGACGTCGGCGCAGCTGCTGACCGACCTCGGCGACCGGGCGGTGTTCGTGCCGACGACCACCCGGACGCGCAAGCAGTACCAGCGCATCAACCTGCCGGGCCCGGCGCCGAAGTACGCGATCTGCGCGAACGGCGGCCATCTGCTGGTCGACGGCGCGACGGACCAGGACTGGCACGGACGCGTGCTGGCCAGGCTGGCCGAGGAGTGCGCGCCGCTCGCGGAGGTGGAGGCGTACCTGGCGAAGACGGCGGACCCGTTCTGGCTGCGCAAGCAGCGGGTCGCCGAGGACCTGTTCGCCTATCTCGTCGTGGAGCGCGAGCTGCTGCCCGAGGAGTGGGTGAAGGAGCTCGCGGTCTGGGCGGAGAACCGCGGCTGGACCGTGTCGCTCCAGGGCCGCAAGATCTACGCCGTGCCGAAGCCGCTGACCAAGAGCGCGGCCGTGCGCGAGGTGGCCCGCCGCACCGGCGCGGAACTGACGCTGGCGGCGGGCGACTCGCTGCTCGACGCCGACCTGCTGCTGGTCGCCGACCGGGGTTGGCGTCCCGGGCACGGCGAGCTGGCCGAGGCCGCCTGGACGGCCCCGGCGATCACCGCACTGCCCGAGCGGGGCGTGCTGGCCGGGGAGCGCATCCTGCGGGAGTTCCTGAAGAACTCCTGAGAATTCGCCGGGCGGCGGTCAGCCGCAGCAACCGCCGCCGCAGCATCCGCCGCCGCCCCCGCCGCCCGCCTTGGGCGCGGGGGCGGACTTCGTGCCGCCCACGGCCACCGTGGAGAGCAGTTTGACGGTGTCGTCGTGGCCCGCGGGGCAGTCGGCGGGGTCGGCGGACCGGGCCATCGGGCGGCTCAGTTCGAAGGTGTCGCCGCAGGTCCGGCAGCGGTACTCGTAGCGAGGCATGGCGTCAGACTAAGCCCCTATGCTCGGACCTGGTGTCAGCAGTTTCGGCTCTGTTCACTTCTGTCGATTTCTTCTGTGGAGAATTTGCGAAGAGCGCTGGTAATTTGAGAGCGCCGCGTTGAACTCCAAGGTCGGGAGGGTTCAAGGTTTGCGGCCGCGTCAACGGCAACCATGTCAGGCCCTCGTAAGTCTGTACGTCTGCCTGCGAGCAATACGGAGTGCGGAGGGAGACGCGTCGTGAGCGAGGCGGGGCAGGGGGAGAAGCCCCAACAGCCTGACGAAACCATGCAGTTGAAGGTTCCACCGTCTTTCCGGGCGGACGAGACCATGCAGCTGCGGGTATCGGATATACCGGCGATGCCTGAAATGTCCGAGGGTGACGACGAAGAAAAGCCGCGTTCGTCGAAAAACCGGAGAAAAGCTCCACGCCCTTCTCTCTTTGTACGAATTTCTGCGTTTCTGGGTCCCCGGCTCGCCCCGCTCCTCGCCGTACTGGCCCCGTATGTGGCTCGTGTCACGCCCTACGCCCGCAAGCTCCGCCCGCAGTACCCGCGCCCGGGCCGTACCGACTGGCGGCGCTGGATACCCTCCTGGCGGCAGTGCCTCGGCGGCGTCCTCACGTCCATAGGCCTGAGCGGCATGCTCCTGGTCGTCGCCTACGCGGCCACCGACATCCCGGACAACATCAACTCGTACGCCACCCAGCAGGACAACGTGTACTTCTGGGCCGACGGGACGCCGATGGCCCGCACCGGCTGGGTGCAGCGGCAGGCGATGCCGCTGAAGGACATCCCCGAGGACGTCCGCTGGGCGGTGCTGGCCGCCGAGAACGCCAGCTTCTACAGCGACCCCGGCATCTCCTTCAAGGGCATCAGCCGCGCCCTGTTCCGCACCATCGGCCAGGGCGACACCCAGGGTGGCTCCACGATCACCCAGCAGTACGTCAAGAACGTCTACCTGAACCAGAACCAGACGGTGAGCCGCAAGTTCACCGAGGCCATGATCTCCCTCAAGCTCGACAACCAGATGAGCAAGGACGACATCCTCGAGGGCTACCTCAACACCAGCTGGTTCGGCCGCGGCACCTACGGCATCCAGCGCGCCGCCCAGGCCTACTACGGCAAGGACGTCGGCGAACTCAACGCCAGCGAGGCCGCGTTCCTCGCCTCCCTGCTCAAGGGCGCCGGCCTGTACGACCCGACCCTGAACTCCGCCAACCGCGCCCGTGCCGTGGAGCGCTGGTCGTGGACCCTGGACCGGATGGTCGACATCGGCAAACTGTCGAAGGCCGAGCGCGCCAAGTACACGAAGTTCCCCGAGCCGCTCAAGTCCAACCCGCTGTACGACACCGGTGAGCAGACCGACTACCTGGTGGAACTCGCCTCCCAGTACGCCAAGAAGGCCGGGAAGATCTCCGACAAGGACTTCGACCTGGGCGGCTACCAGATCTACACGACCTTCGACAAGAAGCGCGAGACCCAGCTCACCGACGCCGTCACCAAGGCCCGCAAGGACGCCCTGAAGGACGACCCGAAGAACGCGAAGACCGCCCACTACGGCGCCTCCTCGGTGGCCTCCGACGGGCGGATCCTCGCCGTCTACGGCGGCCCGGACCACCGTACGCAGGGCTACAACGAGTCCAACGCCACCACCGTCTCGGCCGGCAGCGCGTTCCTGCCGTTCGTGTACGCCGCCGGCCTGGAGAACGGGATCCACAAGACCCGCGACGGGGACACCACACCGGTCACCGGGGAGACGCTGTACGACGGCGACGACAAGGTGCCGGTGAAGACGCCCGAGGGGCCCTACTGGGACCGCAGCGGCAAGGTGGTGGCCGCCAGGAACGACGACGGCGAGTCGTACGGGCAGATCTCCCTGCACCGGGCGATGGAGCTGTCGGTGAACACGCCGTTCATGCAGCTCGGCATGGACGCCGGCCTCGACGTGGTGCGCACCACCGCGGAGAAGTCCGGGCTGCTCTCCTCCAGCATCGGGGCGCAGGTGCCCGCGCTGGCCATGGGCAGCTCCACGCCCAGCGCGATCCGCATGGCGAGCGGCTACTCCACCTTCGCCGCGGGCGGCAAGCACACCGAGCCGTACTCGGTGCGCCTGATCACCAAGAACGGCACCAAGCTCGTCCTGGACACCCCGGCCGTCGACCGCGCCTTCGGCGCCGACGTGGCCGAGGAGGTCAACTCCGCGCTCGCGGACTCCTTCAGCACCGCCCACCCGGACGACGTGCCCGCCTCGCAGCAGAACGCCGCCCGGTCCGGCTCGCTCGGCCAGGTGGCCGGGAAGGCCGGCACCACCCAGGACGACACCGCCGCCTGGTACGTCGGCACGGCCAAGGCCGTGTCCACGGCGGTCGTCGTCTACCGCATCGACCTGAGCAAGAGCCTCCAACCGCTTCCACTGAAGGGCATCGCCGGCACGACCGACGACAGCGTTCCCTACGGCATCTGGTCAGGTGCCATGAGCCCGCTCGGCTGACCACCGAGACGGGCACCCGCGTCCCCGAAATCCGGAGAATGATCCGCACATGAAGTCACCGTCGGGCCGCCGCCGCAAGGCTCCGGCAACGCGCCACCCCGCCACCACGCATCCGGGGTTCCTGACGCTGGCGGCGCTCCTCGTCGTCGCTTCCCTGGTGGCCGGCTACCTGGTGCTCAACCGCACGACGAACACCGCGCCGACCGCGTCCTCGGGGGAGAACAAGAAGGCGTCGGCGGGGGCCACCAAGGAGCCGGAGTGGGACGGCAGGACGAAGGTCCTGGGGGACGGCTCCACCTCGTACACCGGACCGCAGACCGGGCAGCTGAAAGCGGTCCCGCTCAAGCCGGGGGAGAAGCCGCCCCAGTTCGTGGTCTTCTCCTGGGACGGCGCGCTCATGGGCGACGACGGCCTCTTCGAGCACTACCGGAAGATGGCCGAGGAGTACAACGCCCACATGACCTTCTTCCTCACCGGCATCTACCTGCTGCCCAAGAGCAAGAAGGACCTGTACTCCCCGCCCCAGCACCCCAAGGGCACGGCGGCCATCAGCTTCCCCACCGACGAACACATCCGCACCACGCTGGAGCAGCTCGGCGAGGCGTGGAAGGAGGGGAACGAGATCGGCACCCACTTCAACGGCCACTTCTGCGGCGCCAAGGGCGGCGGAGACTGGAGCGTCGAGGAGTGGAAGAGCGAGATCGACCAGTTCTACTCCTTCGTGGAGAACTGGAAGACCAACACCGGCTACACGGACATCGACCCGCTGCCCTTCGACTTCAAGAAGGCGGTCGTCGGCGGCCGCGCGCCCTGCCTGGAGGGCCAGGCGAACCTGCTGAAGGCCGCCAAGAGCTACGGCTGGCGCTACGACGCCAGCTCCACCGGTGACTTCCAGATCTGGCCGACGAAGAAGAACGGCATCTGGGACTTCCCGCTCCAGCTGCTCCCCTACGACGGCGGCAAGTACCAGGGCCTGTCCATGGACTTCAACTTCCTCTACAACCAGTCCGACGGCGAGGTCGACGGCGACGCGGCCCAGTACCCGACCTGGGAGCAGGAGACCGTCGACGCCTACATGGCCGGCTTCAACCGCGTGTACTACGGCAGCCGTGCCCCCCTGTTCATCGGCAACCACTTCGAGGAGTGGAACGGCGGCATCTACATGAAGTCCGTCGACCAGGTCATCGAGAACGTGTGCACCAAGAAGGACGTCAAGTGCGTGTCCTTCCAGGAGTTGGCCGACTGGATGGACGTGCAGACGCCGGCGACGCTCGAGCGGCTGCGCACCCTGGATCCGGCGCAGAACCCGGACTGGTCGACCGTCGTGAAGTAACCAAACCTCAACCGAGTCCCCTCTTCACAACGGCCACACACGCCATGCAAAGATGCCCTTCCCGGCATCCCTCCGCCGGGGCAAGAGGGGAAACATCAGTGAAGTCAAGGAAATTGAGGGCGACCCGCCGCCGCGTCGCGATACTCGGGGCAGCCGCCACCTCGGTCGTCGCCGGAGTGGCTCTGCTGCCCAACTGGTCCGCCGGTGCCGCCGTCGTCGACGACCCCAAGGTCGACGCCCGGACGAAGGCCACCTTCCAGCGGCTGGCGGACGCGGTCTTCACCGACCGCACCGACGCCCTGGTCGCCGGAAAGCAGGGCGACCGGTCGAAGCCGCTGACCGACGGTTTCTCCGGTGACGTCAAGCTGTCCTCCGGCACGGCCCGCACCGAGGACGCCGCCCTGTCCACGCTGGGCGACCGCAAGGACAAGCTGGCGAAGGCCGGCGAGAAGTACAGCAAGGCCAGCACCACCGTCACCCTGAACGCCACGCGCGTGACCGGCCGTACGGCCAAGGCCGCGGTCACCGAGAGCACGACGCTGACCTACGAGCAGGTCCGCGGCAACGAGCCGAAGAGCACCGGCTTCGAGGCCCACCACGAGCTGACGTTCAAGGCCGACCGGCAGGGCAACTGGCAGCTGACGGACATCCGCGACACCGACCAGGGCGGTCTCGCGGTCAACGCGCTCACCAAGCCGGTGTCCGTCAAGACGGCCACGACGGCCGACGACACCATGCCGAACGCCGCGCGCGCCGCCACCACCCGCAACCCGGCCGCCGCCCCGAAGACCGGCACCGCCTATGACTACAAGGCGATGGCGACCTACGCCGAGAAGTACTGGAACGTCTACAACAAGGACTATCCGGACTACAACGGCCACGGCGCCGGCGGCGACTGCACCAACTTCGTCAGCCAGTCCCTGAAGGCGGGCGGCTGGAAGCACGTCCCCGGCTACGTCTACGACTACACCAAGTGGTTCGGCAACGCCGACATCCAGTCGGACTCGTTCGTCGGCGTCAACGAGTGGTCCTGGTTCGCCCAGAACTCCAAGCGCACCACCGCGCTCGCCAACGTCTACCAGCTCGAGGTCGGCGACGTCCTCCAGATGGACTTCGACCGCGACGGGTCCAAGGACCACACGATGATCGTCACCGCCAAGAGCGGCGGCGTGCCGTACGTGACCTACCACTCGAACAACACCCTGCGCCGGTCGGTGGCGAGCCTCGTCTCGTCGTACCCGACCGCGTACTTCTACGCCTACCGCACCTGATCCGGCCGGCCCGTCACTCCTCGGGGTGGCGGGCACGCCAGTACGGGTTGTCGTGCGGCAGGGCGGACCCCACCCTGCCGTACATCCCGAAGACGAGCAGCAGGATCCCGATCACGAAGCTGAGCATGCAGTTCTGGATCTCGAAGGCCAGGAAGTTGTAGTCCGTCTCCAGCAGGGCCATGTTCAGGAAGCCGCTCACGACGAACAGGACACCGAGGGCCATGTTCAGCGTGGACGCGAAGTTCCCGCCGATCACCATCCCCACGAGCAGCAACAGCCCGACGCCGACCGACAGCCAGCTGAGCGCCCCGTTGGTGTTGAGGCTCCACACCTCGTCCCCGCCGGTGTCGAAGAAGCCGATGTTGTGGACGATGCCGAAGATCCCGAAGGCGATCAGACCCAGGCCCATCAGCCCGGCGCCGATCCGGTAGACCAGGTTCAGACGGTGGTCGACGGGCAGGTGCTCGTCGAACCTGATGCGCCGCCTGGACCGGTCGTGCACTGCGTGTGTGGCCATCTCCGCCTCCCTGAGGGTGGATGCGCCGATGGAGGCCGTACGTACCTTCAATATCCGCCCGCCGGGCGCCCGCGGCAATGTCAGTGCCCCGTGCCGCGCTCCTCACGGATCCCGGACACCACGTCCGCCACCGCCCGACGGACGGCCTCCGTCTCGGTCAGGAAGTGCCAGTAGTCGGGGTGCCGGCCCTCCAGCGTGCCGATCGCCCGCTCCAGCCGGGCCACCGAGTCGTCCAGCGGGCGCGCGTGCCGGGGATCGGGGGTGTTGCGGCCCGCCATCGCCAGCCGCTGGGCGTCCCGGATCGCGAACCGGGTCCGGTCGATCTCCGCCTGCGGATCCTTCTGTACGGCGTTCAGCCTGGTCAGCCGGTCACCGGCGGCCGAGACCGCTTCGTCGGTACCGTTCAGCAGGGCGCGGACCGTCGACAGCAGCGCGGTGGCGTCCGGCCAGCGCTGCGCGTCCCGCGCGACGCGCGCCTGCGCGAGCTTCGCCTCGGCCTGCCGGACGTGCTCCCCGGCCTGGTCGGGGACGTGCTGGAGGTCCTGCCAGCAGGCGGCCGAGAACCGCCGCCGCAGCTCGCTCAGGATCGGCTCCACCTGCCCCGAGCGGGTCGTCAGCGCCTGGGCGCGGGTCCGCAGCGACACGAGCCGGTGGTCGATCTCGGCGGCCCGCTCCGGCAGCCGCTCCGCCTCCACCCGGACCGCTTCGGCCTCCCGCGCCACCCGCTCCGCCCGCTCCAGCGTCTGCGGCACGCCGTGCTGCCCCGCGCCCTGGTTCAGCTTCGTCAGCTCGGGCGCCAGCGCCGCCAGCCGCGCCGCGAGCCCGTCCGCCCGCAGCCCGCTCTCCCGTACGGCGTCCAGCGCGTTCGAGGCGGCCAGCAGCGCCTGCCGGGCCCGCTCCACGGCGGGCGCGAGGCGGGCCAGCTGGGTCTCGGCCTTGCCGAGCAGCGGGCCCAGCCCGTCGGCGAACCGGTCCAGCTCCTGCTTGACGCGGCCCAGCTCGTCCTTGGCGCGGGTCAGCTCGGTGCGCGCCTGGGCGGCCGCCGAGGCCTCCAGGTCGTCCCGGTCGAGGTCATGGGCGTCGACGGCGTCGATGTACTGGTGGCTGGCCTCGTCGATCCGCCGGCCGACGGCCTCGAAGTCGGAGACGGCGCGCCGGGCGGCCGGCGAGTCGTCCACGGCTCTGATCGTCTCGATCGAGATCCGCAGGTCGCGCTGGGCGGTGTCCAGCTCGTAGAAGGCGGCCGCCGCCGCGTCCTTGGCGGCTTGGGCCTCGGCCCGCTGTCCCTCCGCCCGCCCGCCGAACCAGCGCCGGGTGCCGCCGCCGGCGAACGCGGCGGGCAGCGCGAGCGCGGCCACGAGGGGGAGGGCGACGAGGGCGAGGGTGTCGCGGAGGGCGTGCCCCCGGCGCGTACGACGGCGCTGTGCGCGCGGCACCAACGGCGTATACGGCTGCGCTGGTGTCGCCGTCACATCCCTCTCCCGTGCTGTGATCCGCCCTGCCCGGTGTCATTCTCCCACCGGTTAAGGACGAACACACGGGTCGGTTAGTTCGCGTTCCGGACAGTGACTTTGCCGTCGGCGGTGCGGGCGCTCACGACGTGCGCGCTGGACTCGTCGCGCGGTACGGACACGTCCACCCCGCCGTCGTCGGACTTCGCGGTCACCCGGTAGGTCGCCTCGGGCAGCGAGATCGTCACCGAACCGTCGTCGCTCACGGACTCCACCCGGTCCGGTACGGCGGACAGCGTCAGGCGGACCGAGCCGTCCGCGGTGCGCGCGTCCACCGTGCGCCAGGCGACCTCGGCGCGTACGGAGCCGTCGTCGCTGCGCAGCTCCAGCGCCCCGCTCGAGTCGGTGACATGCACGGAGCCGTCCTCGGTGCGCACGCTCAGCGCGTCCCGGAAACCCTGTGCCCGGACGCTGCCGTCGTCGCTCGCGACCTTCACGGCGACGCCCCGGGGCACCTCGACACGGTGCTTGGCGGAGCAGTCGGCCACCACACCGGAGCAGTGCATCCGCAGCGTCAGCCGGTCGTCCTTCATCGACCAGGTCACCTTCGGCTCCTTGCCGATGGTGACCGACCCCTGGAACCAGCGGGTGACGTCGACCTTGCCCGCCTCGGCCGTGTCCGACGCGACGATCTCGAGCGCCGAGTCGTCGGAGTCGACGGTGAGCGTGCGGCCCTGGAGGGCGAAGGCCCGGTGATCGGGATGCTCGTCGTCGGCGGCGGCGGCGCCGCAGGCGGTCGCGCCGGCGGCCAGGGCCACGACGGCCCCGGTGACGAGGAACGCGCGGGCCGAACGTGACGTACGTGCCATGGTGATCTACCCCTGGGCTGCCTGTCGTTGCCCTGACGACACTAGGGAGCCGCCGCCCTCGGGAGGATCCGGCACGCTCCCGGATCCGGGGTGGGGCTAACCCCCGGATACGGGTTTGCGGGGCACGGCCCCGGGCAATGTAGGCTGTCGACTCGTCCCGGGTGCGTAGCTCAGGGGTAGAGCGCCTGCCTTACAAGCAGGATGTCGGCGGTTCGAAACCGTCCGCGCCCACCAGGTGAGCGAAAGGGCCTCCGGAGAGATCCGGGGGCCCTTTCGCATGTCCCGTGTCGCGTGTTCCCTGTCGCGTGTCGCGCGGGTGTCCCGCGAGTCACGCGTGGTCCGGGCGCGGGCGTCCCGGGAGCGGGCGGCGCAGGCGGGTTCTAGTCGCCGTGCCCCGGTGGGGTCGCGTGCGTGTGCTTGAGGCTCATGCGGGCCGCCACCCGGTCCGGGACCGCGACCTCCGCCCAGAAGCGGTGGCAGGTCACGAAGACCGCGAGCTCGTGCTCCCGCTGCCGGAGCTTCTCCACCTCGGCCTGCTCGTCGGCCGTCCAGCCGGGGGACGCGGGGCGCTCGGTCTTGCGCCAGCCGGTGTCGTCGCTGAAGCCGTCCAGGGGCTCGACCGACCAGGGAAGCCGCTTCAGCAGGGCCGACAGCTCGGCCCTGACCTGATGCAGCTCCTCCTGACCGGCGCGCAGGTCGCTCGGAAAGTCATAGGTCGTAGCCACGCGGCAATGGTACGCCTGTTCGAATTTGGGTGGCGAGCTCCTTGGGGGTGTTCCTGTGAACGTACGTTCGATTTGGTCTCAGCTGTCCGTGGTGTCCGTCCGGCTCCGTTCGAGGAGCGCGACGCCCAGCCGGTCCGTGCCCTCCGGGTCGGCGTTGAGGCGGTGGACGACCACCCAACTGCCGTCCGCCGTGGCCCCGGTGAAGAGCGAGGCATGGCGTGTCGCCCCGTTGTGCCAGCGCAGCGCGCCGGTCGTCACCCAGGTGGGCGCGGGGTCCCCCAGCCGGCGCTCCACCAGCAGCCGGACGACCAGGTCGGCCACCGCGCGGGGCGTGGCCCACAGCCCGCCCGCCGGGAGCATCGCGCCGTCCATCGTCCACGGCCTGCGCCCTCTGCCGAACAGGCCCGGGGCAGGCAGCCGCCGCTCCGGAACCGGGCGGGCGGTCATCTCCGTGACGTCCAGCGGACGCAGCACGTACGCGGTCACCAGTTCCTCGTAGGTCGTCCCGGCCGCGGCGGTCAGGGCCGCGCCGAGGACGGCGTACCCCAGGTTGGAGTACTCCTCCTGGCCCGGGGGCCGGGTGGCGAGCGTGTCCAGGCCGGGGAGCAGCGCGTGCAGCGCGGAGCGGTCGAACGCCGCGTACGGGTCCCGGGGCGGGAGGCGGCCGGGCGGCAGCCGGGGGAGGCCGGAGGTGTGCCGGGCCAGGTGCAGGAGGGTGATCCCGGTCGCGGGGGCTTCGGGCAGCCACCGCTCGACGGGGTCGTCCAGCGCGAGCACCCCGGCCGCGGCCATCCGGGTCAGCGCCGTGCCCGTGACGACCTTGGTGAGCGAGCCGATCTCGACGTAACGGTCGACGGCGTGACCGTCGGCGAGGGCCGGCCGGTCCGTGTGGGTGAGGACGCAGGTCGGGACGCGACGACGCACGAGGGGGCTCACTCGCCGCGCGGCGGAACCGCGCACGCCGGGGTGGCGCCGGGCAGGCGGTGGCGGTTGCGCGACACCCAGCGGTAGACCACGCGGGCGCAGCCCCGCACGCCGGGCAGCCGCAGGACGGCGGAGAGCGTGCGGTACCCGCCGGACGGCGAGGTGCCGAGCCAGCGGGCCAGCGCGTCGGCCCCGCCCGCGAGAACCGTGCCGCCGTGCAGCAACAACACCTCCCGGTCCAGCCGTTCGAGATACGGCGCGGTCGACTCCGCGGGCAGGAACTGCCACGGAACCGCTTCCAGCGCCGGTGCGGCGAGGTCGCGGATACGGTCGACGGACGCCTGGCAGAAGCCGCAGTCCCCGTCGTAGGCGAGTACCGGGGGCACGGGGCGTGGGCCGTGCGGAGCGGGGCTGATCACTGGTGTCCCTTCCACTCCCCACCCGGGGTGGGGGCGCTGACTGGTTCCTCCCCGCAGCCTCGCACGGCGGCGGGCCACCACCGGTGTCGGACCCTGGCTCTAGGGTGACGCGCATGAAGGAACGGGACGTGGAACAGGTGCGGTTGGTGCCTTGGTCCGAGGGCGACTTCTGGCTGCTGCGGCGGACCAACAGCCCCGAGATGACGGAGCACCTGGGCGGGCCGGAGAGCGAGGAGAAACTCGCCGACCGGCATCGGCGCTATGTCGAGCCGTTCGCCGGGCGCATGTACCGGGTCACGCTCGCGGACACCGGCGAGACCGTCGGCTCGATCGGCTACTGGGAGCGCGAGTGGCGGGGCGAGACGGTGTGGGAGACGGGCTGGGGGATCCTGCCCGAGTTCCAGGGCAGAGGGCTCGCCGCGACGGCGGCCCGGGCGCTCGTCGACGTCGTACGGCAGCGGGCCGGACAAGGCGGGCACCCGACCCTGCACGCCTTCCCCAAGGTGGCGCACGCCGCGTCCAACGGAGTGTGCCGCAAGGCCGGGTTCACCCTGCTCGGGCAGGCCGACTTCGAGTACCCGAAGGGGAATCCGATCAGATCCAACGACTGGTACGTCGACCTGCGCACCGGGCCCGCCACCGCTACCGCGTAGTGTCCGCCAACTCCCGTACCAGGCGTGCGGCCACCGGCACCGGAACCCCGTGCCGCTCGGCCGCGCGCAGCAAACCCCCGCCGATCGCGTCGAGTTCGAGGGGCCGCCCCGCCTCGGCGTCGCGCTGCATCGAGGACTTCGTGCCGGGGGCGAAGGAGTCGTAGCGGGCGAGTGCCTGGGCCGGGTCGGCGGGGGCGCCGCAGGCGCGGCTGACGGCGGCGGTCTCCTCGACCAGGGCGGTCAGTTCCTCGCGGTGCCGGGTGCGGACCTCGCCCAGCGGCAGACCGTACCGGGTGGTGAGCAGGGCGAACGGCGCCAGGAAGGCCATCTTCGCCCACAGGGCGGCCGTCTCGTCCGGCAGGACGCGGACGGCCGGGCCGGCCGCCTGAAGCACCCGCGCGAGCGCGTCGAGTCGCGGGCGCGGCACGGCGTCGCCGGTCAGGTCGATCTCCGCGAAGCCGCTCCCGTGCTCGATCACGCCCGGCGCGACCCGGGTCGACTCGACCCGGACGACGGCCGGGGCGACCCGGTCCGGACCGTACCGGGCGCGCAGGAGCGCCGGGTGCTCGACGCCGTTCAGGAACGGCACGAGGAGGGTGTCCGCGCCGAGAGCCGAGGCGGGGACCCGGGCCAGCGCCGCGTCCAGGGCGGTGTGCTTGACGGTGATCAGCACCGCGTCGACGGGTGCGCGCAGCTCGGTGTCCGCCGCGACCCCGGCCGTGAAGTCGCCGAACGGGGTGCTGTGGACGCGGATGCCGTCGGCGCGCAGGGCCGCCGCCGTCTCCTCGCCGGCCAGGCAGGTCACCCGGTGGCCGGCGCGGGACAGCAGGGCCGCGAGCAGGCCGCCCACCCCGCCGGGGCCGAGAACGGCGACGCTGAGTATGTCCTTCGTCATGTGCTGTTGTCCCTCTCGTCGGTCGGCCCCGCGGGTGCGGTGGCCGCCTCGGAGGTGATCATGGCACGAGGGCGGGGTGCCGGGGGAGACTGGGAGACATGTGCCGGAGCATCAAGACGCTGCGTCCCCCCGCCCTGCCCGAGAAGGCGACGGAGGACGATGTGCGCGCCGCAGCCCTTCAGTACGTCCGTAAGGTGTCCGGTTTCCGGGCGCCGGCCGAGCACAACCGGGAGGTGTTCGAGCGAGCGGTCGAGGTCATCGCCGCGGCCACGGCGGAGTTGCTGGACGGGCTGGAGGTGCGCGGAGCCGGCCGCGGCGCGGCAGCGCGCGCCCAGGGCGCGTAGCGCACGTGGGGCACGCAGCCGCACAGCCCGCGTCGGGCCCGGCCGGTGGCGCGCTACGCCGCCGGCTGCCGTCGCATGACGTACGCCGCACCGGCCCCCGCGCCGAACAGCGCGAGCACCGACACCCCCGTCGCCAGCCACGTCGTGCCCAGCCAGTGCGCGCCGAAGTAGCCCAGGGCGGCGCTGTAGCCCGCCCAGGAGAGGCCGGCCAGGGCGGACCAGGGGAGGAACTCGCGGGGACGGCGATGGGCGGCGCCCGCGATGAGCGAGACGACGGAGCGGCCGGCGGGGGCGAAACGGGCCAGCACGACCAGTGCGCCGCCGCCCCGGGCCAGCGCCTCGCCGAGACGTTCCTGCGCGGTGGTCAGCCGCCGGGAGCGGGAGATCGCCCGGTCCAGGCGCTCACCGCCGCGCCAGGCCAGCCGGTAGGCCACCAGGTCGCCCAGCACCGAGGCGGTCGTCGCGGAGAGGATCAGAACCATGATGTCCGGTACGTCGTGCGGTACCTGACCGGTCGCCGCACCCGAGCCCGCCGCCGCGGCGGTGGCCGCCGTGATGACGAGCACTCCGCTGGGCAGCACCGGCAGGAACACGTCAAGGAGGACCGACAGGCCCACCACCGCGTAGATCCATGGGCTGCCGAGCAAAGCCCCCACACTTTCGAACACCACTGACTCCCCGTGTCTCCCCCGTGACGGCCGACCGTGCCGCTGTGTCGCGGGGGAGCGGCAGGTGCGGCCAATGACAGCCATACAGCGTACGCCCGGGGTGTGACAGTGGATTCACGGGGGGCTCATGTGTTCGGTGCAGGACGTTCACCGAGAGCGTCCACCACGCGCTGATCCGAGGCCGGCCACGTGCTGATCCGCGGTCATCCGGGCGCCGTGGGGGCCCGGATGACCGCGGATCACGGTGTCGTCGCAACCGGGTCAGGCGGAAACCGTGGCCTTGCGCGCCGCGGGCTCCCGCTCCATGGCCGGGCGGCGGGCGAACAGGCGGTCGAGGCCGAGGGCGCCGGAGCCGGTGAACACCAGCAGCAGGAAGGCCCAGCAGAACATCGCGGAGGCCTCGCCGCCGTTCTGGATCGGCCACAGGGCGCTCGGCTGGTGCACGTCGAAGTAGGCGTACGCCATGGAGCCCGAGGCCAGGAATGCGGCGGCCCGGGTGCCGAGGCCGAGCAGCACCAGGCTGCCGCAGACCAGTTGGATGACGGCGGCGTACCAGCCGGGCCAGGTGCCGGAGTCGAGCGTGCCGCCGTCGGTGCCCGCGGCGCCGCCGAGGACGCCGAAGAGCGAGGCCGCGCCGTGGCAGGCGAAGAGCAGGCCTACGACGATGCGGAAGAGGCCGACAGCGTAGGGCTGTGCGGTGTTGAGGCGAGCGGACATGGTGGGGGGTGCTCCTTCGGTGTCGGTCGGACCGGTCCCGGATGGGGGAAGGACCGGGTGGGGGCGGCGGTACCGAATGAGCGACACACGTTAGGCGCAGCTAATCGATGCTTGCAAGTTCAACTTCTAGCCACGGTCCGAGTTCCGTCCGGGGTTCCGCCCGGCCTTCCGCTTGCGGTTCCGTCCGGGGCTCCGCCTGGGGTTCCGCCCCGGGTCCGAGCTCCCTGACCGCCGTGCGCAGAGCGGCTCTCGCCACCGCGTCCGCGTCCGAAAGTGTGACCGAGTCCACCCCGGGGCGGGCGCCTGCCGCAGTGACCCAGTGCACGCCCTCCGTAGGCACTCCGAAGGCCAACCTCCTTGCGTGCGGCCTTCCTTGACGGTCTATCAGATGGTACGGGCGCGGGGTCACGTCCAGACCTCCGGTCACATATCCGTCCACCGTGTGGGGACGGCACTGCCCGGTCCTCAGCAGCCGCGCCAGCAGGCCGTCGGCGGTGCGTCGCACATCCGGTTCCGGAAGCCGCGCCTCGACGAGGGTCGTCACCCGGACGGCCGACCCCGGCACCTCCGGCGCGTGTGCCCGCCAGGCCCCGTCCTCCTCCCGCACCTCCAGCCGGGGCCCGAGCACCTCCACCACCCCCGCCTCCACCAGAGCGGCCAGTTCCTCTACGCGCCGGCGCGGCGGGCCGATGGACAGGAACGCGTTGAGCGGGGTGTACCAGCGGTCCAGGTGGTCCCGGCGGGAGGCGCCGGTCAGACCGGCGTGGTCGACGACCAGCCGCAGCTCGTTGCGCAGGTCGCGCAGGACGTCCAGGGCCGCCTTCACGGGACCGTCCACATTGCCCCGGGCGGCGTCCTCCGCGTCCCTGCGCAGATGGCCGAGCAGCCAGTCCCGCCACTGCCCCGGATGTGCGAACCGCCGTCCCGTGTACGGCCGGGAGATCCGGTCCCAGCTCCAGCGGTCGGCCCGCGGTATCCCGAACCCGTCGAGCAGCACGGCCTCCCGGGCGTCGCGGTGCGGGACGGCCGAGAACTCCCGCACGAAACTCGCCGCTGAGTCCGGCCGCGCCGGCTCCCGCAGCAGGGCCGCGTAGTAGACCGTCTCCACCTCCTTCGCCACCAACGGCCATATCTCGGCCAGGAAGTCGGGCGCCTCACCGGAGTCCGCGCGCTTGCGGAAGCCCGCGATCACCTCCGGGGTCAGCACGAGCGGGCGGTGACGGCCGTACGGCCCCTTCGCGTTGTCGCCACGGGCCTGGTACGGGATGCCGCGCCGGGAACCCGCGTACAGCCGCGGCTCATGACCGGAGGGCAGATAGCGCAGGGCCGCCCGCCCGGTGCCGACATCGGTGCCGGCGTGGGCGTGGGCGGGGACGAAGCGGCCGCCCCGGCCGGTGGTCAGCAGGGCCAGGTGGTCGAAGAAGTTCAGGCCGAGACCGCGCAGCAGCACCGGTTCGCCGGGGGCGAGCGCGGCGAGGTCGACGTCGGCCGGGTTGGCGGGCGGAACATGCCGCAGGCCGTGCTGTCGGGCGTAGGCGGTGTGGCGCCGCTGGGCGGTGTCGGCGACCACCGGCAGATGCCCCTGGGCGAGGACGACGGCGGACAGGCCGAGCAGGATCCGGCCGTCGTCCAGGGTGAGGACCTGGCGGCCGTCGGCGGCGTCGTCGAGCCGGACCGCGCGGGCCGCGTGCGTCTCGACGCGCACCGACGGCGGGGCCTGGCGCACGGTCCGGGCGAACACCCACTCCAGGTAGCGGCCGTAGTGCGCGCGCGTCGGGTACTCGTCCGGGCCCAGCTCGCCGGCCGCCCACGCGTGCAGACTCGGACCCGGACGGATCGGTCCCGCGCAGTCCACGCTGTCGTCGGTGAACAGGGTCACCTGCGAGGCCACGGTGTTCATCAGCAACTCCCGCGACTGCGCGGTGCGCCACACGCGACCCGGTCCCGGCGGGGCGGGATCGACGACGTGGACGGTGAGTCGCGCCCCGGGCGGAAGAAGGTCGGGTGCGGAGGCGCAGAGGCGTTCCAGGACGCTGGTGCCGCGCGGCCCGGCGCCGACGAGGGCGACGGAAACGGTGACCGACGGTGTCGCGTTCGCGTCCGGTGCGGGCTCTCCGACGCCGGCTTGGGCTGCGTTCACTGAGGGCAAGAGGGTGACTCCCGGGCGTGTGGGGCGCGATGGAGCGGACCGTCCACGGGACCGCGGTGGAAGCGGACGGTCCGCATCATCATGCCGTCGGCCGTCACGGAAGCCAACGCGGGCCCCAGGTGCCCCGGTTGTCCCGGTTGTCGCGCCTCGGGGAGTCCCGAGGAGTCCTCAGGAGTCCTCAGGAGTCCCGAGGAGCCCCGAGGAGTCCCGAGGAGTCCTCAGGAGTCCCGAGGAGTCCTCAGGGAGTCAGGTCGGACTCCTGCACCGTCGTCAGCGATCCGTCACCGCCGGCCTGCTCCAGCCGCAGCCGGGCCGAACGCCCGCGCAGGGTGAGGAACATGAGCTGGTTGCCGAACCACGGCCCGCCCTTCTTGCGCCAGCCGACGGGCGGCCGGGGACGGCGGCCGTGCCGACGCAGGCGGCGGCCGAGCGCCCGGGCGACGGCGCTCCAGCCGAAGCGGAAGCCCACCCGGATCGACGCGGGGACGGAGTTGTGCACCGGGGAGCAGGTGAGCTGGAGCACCCGCGCGTCGGGGCCGCCGCCCTCGTGCCAGTACGGCTCCGCCACGTACGCGTGGTGCACGTCCCCGGAGAGCACGAGCACACTCGCCGGCGCCCCTGCCCCCGTCCCCGTCTCGGCGATCAGCTCCGCCAGCGCGGCGAACGACTCGGGGAAGGCCGCCCAGTGCTCCAGATCCGCCCCGCGCCGCACCTTCTCCCCGATGCGGGCCCAGCGCGCCCCGCGTTCGCCCCGGCACAGCGCCGCGTCCCACTCCTCGGCGTCGTGCACCAGGTGCGGCAGCAGCCAGGGCAGCGAGGTGCCGATCAGGAGGTGGTCGTAGGAGCCCGGACCGTCGAGGGTCTGTTCGCGCAGCCAGGTCCACTCGCCCGGGTGGAGCATCGAGCGCCCGTCCTCGTCGAGGACCCGCGCCGCACGGCTGTCGACCATCAGCAGCCGCACGCGCCCGAAGTCGCGCCGGTAGCTCCATCGCACGGACGCCGGGTCCGCGTCGGCACGGCAGGCGAAGGCACGCACTGCGTCGGTGGCGTCGGGGGCCTCGCGTACGGCGGCGTAGAGCGGGTCGGTGGCCAGCTCGGCCGGGGAGAGGTTCCCGAGGTGCTGGTGCACCCAGTACGACATCAGGCCGCTCAGCAGCCGCTCACGCCACCAGGGGGTGGCCCGCATGTCGGCCAGCCAGGAGGCGGAGGTGTTCCAGTCGTCGATGACGTCATGGTCGTCGAAGACCATGCAGCTGGGCACGGTGGACAGCAGCCAGCGCACCTCGGGGTCGAGCCAGGACTCGTAGTAGAGCCAGGTGTACTCCTCGTAGTCCGCGACCTCGGCACCCGGCGCGTCGGTGAGGCCGCGGCGGGCGGCGATCCGCTCCCGGGTCGCGTCGGAGACCTCGTCGGCGTAGACCTGGTCGCCCAACAGCAGCAGTACGTCGGGCCGTATGGCCGCCGGATCGGCGGCGATACGCGCCGCCAGGCTGTCCAGGGCGTCGGGTCCCACGGGGTCGTGCCCGCCGGCCGGGGGCGCCGCCCAGCGGCAGGAGCCGAACGCCACCCGGACCTCGTCGCCGTCGTCGCCGGCGCCGACCGCGGCGGGGGTGCGGATCTCCGAGGGCGGGAAGGGGGAGTCGGGCAGCGGCCACACGCGGGTGCCGTCGAGGAAGACCTCGTACCCCGTGGCCGTGCCCGCCGTCAGGCCCGTCACCTCGACGAGGGCGTAGTGGTGGCCCGCCACCTGGAAGGTGTGGGCGGTGCCGCCCGCACCGTCCGCGCAGCGCACCTCGGTGGCGCACGGGCGGCTCGCCTCGACCCATACGGTCGCCGTCGAGCCGTCGGCATATCTCAGCACTGGTCCCAGCCGCAGTTCGGCCACGCGATCGCCCTCCTCCGTCGCCCCGTACGGTACGGAACGACGGAGGAGAGTGGGGAGATCCCTGCGGTCACGAGTCGATCAGCAGCTCGATCGGCGGCTCGACAGGAAGCTCGATCAGCAGCTCGACAGGTAGCTGGTGAGCGCGCTCTTCTCGGCGGAGTCCACCGACAGGTCGTAGTAGTACTTCACCTGGACCCACGCGCGGACGTAGGTGCAGCGGTACGAGGTGACCGACGGCATCCACTCGGCCGGGTCCTGGTCGCCCTTGGACTGGTTCACGTTGTCCGTGACGGCGATGAGCTGCGGGCGGGTCAGGTCGTTGGCGAAGGCCTGGCGCTGGGCGGTGGTCCAGTTGCGGGCGCCGGAGTCCCAGGCCTCGGCGAGCGGGACCATGTGGTCGATGTCGACGTCGGCGGCGGCGGTCCAGGTGGCGCCGTCGTAGGGGGAGAACCAGCTGCCGCTGGTGGCGGCGCAGGCGGAGCTGGTGACGACGTTCGTACCGTCCCGCTTGAGGACCGTCTCCCGGGTGTTGCAGGTGCCGGAGATGGTGATCCAGTGCGGGAAGAGGTCACGGCTGTAGCCGGTGCGGACCTCGGTCGCCACGGTGAGCGAGGCGAGGTAGGTGCGGGCGGTCGCGGCGCTGACCGGGGTGGGCAGAGCGGCGGAGGCGGTCGGGGAGTTGAGCAGCCCGACCGAGGCTATGAGACCGGTGAGGGCGGCGAGTATGCTCAGCCGTCCACGCGCGTAGAACTTCGACATGCGAACTCCATGGGGGAGGCGGGGTGTTGGAGCGCGAGCGAGGGAATGCTCGCGGCCGCACATTGCGGGGAGATGTGCGCCCGGTGAGAAGTTAGTGACGTGGGCATGACACGACAAGGTTTATGGCAGAACGATCTCGTACAATGGGAGACGCAGAAGGGGAGTAGCTCTTCGCCGGACCGTCGACATACTGCTCAGCTCGTCTGAGCCGGCGCCCGGAGGCAGGCCCGTCACAGGGTCGGCCAGCGAGACCTTCGGCAAGCAGTGCACATCCGTGCCCCATGGCAGGGATGACATGTGTGCTGCCGTGCCGAGGTGTCTTTTTTTCCTGAAGTGTCAGGACTCTCGGTGGGGCGGCCCCCGACCGATTGAGGAACCTTGATCAGCATCACCGTGACGGCGCTCGTCTTCGGCGTCGTCTTCCTGGCCGAGCTGCCGGACAAGACCGCGCTCGCCGGCCTCGTCCTCGGCACCCGCTACCGCGCCTCGTACGTCTTCGCCGGGGTCGCCGCCGCCTTCGCGCTGCATGTCGCGCTGGCCGTCGCGGCGGGCAGCGTGCTGACCCTGCTCCCGCAGCAGCTCGTGCACGCGCTGACCGGTGTCCTGTTCCTGGGCGGCGCGGCGGTGCTGCTGCTGAAGAAGGACGAGGGTGAGGAGGAGGTGCGGCGGCCGGAGAACCAGTCCTTCTGGAAGGTCGCCGGCGCGGGCTTCATGCTGATCCTCGTCGCCGAGTTCGGCGATCTCACCCAGATCATGACGGCGAACCTCGCCGCCCGCTACGACGACCCGCTCTCCGTCGGACTGGGCGCCGTGCTGGCGCTGTGGGCGGTGGCCGGGCTCGGCATCGTCGGCGGAAAGGCGCTGATGAAGCGGGTGCCGCTGAAGCTGATCACGCAGATCGCGGCGCTGCTGATGCTGGCGCTCGGGGTGTGGAGCCTGTGGGAGGCGATCGCCGGCTGACGCCGGGGCCGAGCTGAACGGCGGGTGAACGCTCCCCGGCGCCTCGCGGCCGGGGTGGCGGTGGACCCGCATTGTTTTGTACCGTGGAGAAACAAAGTGGCTCCCGCTCGTTTTCCCTGACCGGCGGGCGGGGCCGCCTTGTTCTCTTCCTACCTGGAGCTGCTGATGCCGGTCCTGACCGCCCGCGCCCTCCTGCTCGACATGGACGGCACCCTCGTGAACTCCGACGCCGTCGTGGAACGGGTCTGGCGGCGCTGGGCCGACACGCACGGGCTCGACGGGGACGACGTCATGAAGGTCGTCCACGGCCGTCAGGGATACGCCTCGATGGCCGTGCTGCTGCCCAGCCGGCCGGTGCACCTGAACCACGCGGACAACGCGCGGATGCTGGCGGAGGAGACCGCCGACATGGACGGCGTCGTGCCGGTGCCCGGCGCGCCGGAGTTCCTCGCCTCCCTGCGGGATGTCCCGCACGCGCTGGTCACCTCGGCGGACGTGCCGCTGTCGACGGCCCGGATGGCCGCGGCCGGACTGGCGCTCCCGGACGTGCGCGTCACCGCGGAGTCGGTGGGCGCGAGCAAGCCGGACCCCGAGGGCTTCCTCAAGGGCGCGGCCGAGCTGGGGATCGCCCCGGCCGACTGCGTGGTGTTCGAGGACTCCGGCGCGGGCATCGCGGCCGGCCGGGCCGCCGGGATGCGGGTCGTGGGGGTGGGACCGCGGGCCGCCGCGCACGGACCCGACGTGGTGGTCCGCGATCTGCGGCAGGTGCGGGTGGAAACGGATGAGTCCGGGGTGCGGATCCACGTGGCGTGAGGCGCCGGGAGCTGTGGGGCGGTCGTTCTGAGCTTCCGGGACTCGGGCCCCGGGCTGCGGTCCCGGGCTGCGGTCCCGGGCTTCGGCTTCGGGCTTCGGGCCCGCTCGGACGGGTCTGCCCGGGGTTTGTGGCGCTGTGGGGTCCGGGTGCCGTGGCGCCTGTGGTGCCCTGCCCGTGTGCCCGTGTGCCCGTGTGCCCGTGATGCCGTGGTTTCGGGATCCGGGGGCTGAGGCGCCGGGCCTACGGCTCTGTCGTCTCCGACTCCAGGCGGGTGCGGGTCTGTGCTCCGTAGGTGCCCAGGCCGTCCTCGGTCGTGCCGCGGGACCACTGGTAGTTGCGCAGGGCGTCCTCGACCTCGCCGGTGAAGGTGCCGTCGGCCTCGCCGTTGTAGAGGAACAGCTGGCGCAGCCGCAGCTGGAGTTCGGTCACCTCGGCGCCCTTGTCGCCGCGCCGCAGGACGACCGCCTCGCCGGAGTCGTCCTCGTCGTCCGCCCCGTTGCCGGGCGCCAGGGAGCCGGTCACGCGGGCGGTCGGCGTGGCCTGCCCGGCGTCGGCCGACGGCGACGCCGAGGGTGAGGCACTCGACTCCGACGCGGAGGGCGACGGACTCTCGCTCTCGGAGGGCGACGGCGAGGCCTCGGAGGCCGACGGGGACGCGGAGCGACTCGGCGAGGCCGACGCCGAGGCGGCGCTGGTCGACGCGTCCGGCACGGCCGCCCGCACGTCCTCGGGGGCGGCCCCGTCCCGCGTCGGCTTCTCGTACGTGAACAGCCCGGAGGCGAATCCGGCCGCCGCCACCACGGCCACGACGGCCGCGGTCGTCGCGATCAGCAGCGTGCGGCGACGGCGCGGGCGGTGCGGTTCCTCGTCGTCGGGGTGTACGGCGCCGATGTCCGCCGCCTCGAACAGGCTCAGGTCGGTGGTGCTGGGCTCGGAGGCGGACGAGGCCAGGGGAGTGGGCAGCGCCGCCGTCATGTCCGGCGCCGGGCCGGCGGGGAGCACGGTGCGCAGGGGCATCGTCGCGTCGGCCGGAACGCCGGGAACGCCGGGAACGCCCGGAGCGCCCGGAACGCCGAGAGCGTCAGAAACACCGGGAACGCCGGGAGTCCCCGGAGCGCCGGGAAGCCCAGGGGCGCCGGGGACGGTCGGGAGTGGCATGGTCACGTCGGCCGCGCCGGCGGAGCCCATGGACCCGCCCTCGGCCTCGCCCCCGAACGCGCCCGCGGGTTCGCCCCCGCTCTCGGTTCCCAGCTCGACGTAGGGCCGTATCCGCAACGGATCGAAGTCCTCCGCGGCGGCCGCCTCCGTCGTGCGCGTGTCGCGCTGGGCCTCGGAGGCGCGCCGGGCGCAGGTGCAGGACGGGGTGTTGTCGAGCGCGCGGAGCGCTCCGCACTCCGGGCACGGCAGCCCCTGCTGCCCCGAGTGCCCCTGGTGCCCCGTCGGATCGATCACGTGTTCGTCCCTCCCCATTCAAACTCCAGAGATTATGCAGATCCTTCACATGCCCCGCCGCCCGCGACCCCCGGAATGTCGTATTCCGTCAGAGCGCAAGACGACTACAAGAGGCCATAACGGGTCACACCGATCACGATGGAGGGGGTCACCAGAGCCTCGGGAGGCATCCATGGTCTTGGACGCGCACAGCAGGGCGGCGGATCCGCGTGCGGAACACGTGTCCGGAAACGTTCTCGTCTCCATCGGCGCCCTCCTGCTCGGCATGCTGCTCGCCGCCCTGGACCAGACGATCGTGTCCACCGCCCTGCCCACGATCGTCAGCGAGCTCGGTGGTATGGAGCACCTGTCGTGGGTGGTCACCGCATACCTGCTGGCGTCGACGGCCGCGACCCCGCTGTGGGGCAAACTCGGTGACCAGTACGGGCGCAAGAGGCTGTTCCAGACCGCGATCGTCATCTTCCTGATCGGTTCGGCGCTGTGCGGAATGGCGCAAAACATGCCACAGCTGATCGCCTTCCGCGCGCTCCAGGGCCTGGGCGGCGGCGGCCTGATGGTGCTGTCGATGGCGATCGTCGGTGACCTCGTCCCGCCGCGTGACCGCGGCCGCTACCAGGGCCTGTTCGGCGCGGTGTTCGGCGCCACGAGCGTCCTCGGCCCGCTGCTGGGCGGCGTGTTCACCGAGCATCTGAGCTGGCGCTGGGTGTTCTACGTCAACCTGCCCGTCGGCGTCGTCGCGCTCGCCGTCATCGCGACCGTCCTGCACATCCCGCGCAAGTCGACGAAGCACGTCATCGACTACCTCGGCACCTTCCTCATCGCCGCGGTCGCCACCTGCCTGGTCCTGGTGGCCTCGCTCGGCGGCACCACCTGGGACTGGGCCTCGCCGCAGATCGTCGGCCTGGCCGTGCTGGGCGTGCTGCTGGCCGTGGCGTTCGTGGCCGTGGAACGGCGGGCGGCCGAACCGGTGCTCCCCCTGAAACTGTTCCGCATCCGCACCTTCACCCTCTCCGCGGTGATCAGCTTCATCGTCGGCTTCGCGATGTTCGGCGCGATGACGTACCTGCCGACCTTCCTCCAGGTCGTGCAGGGCGTCTCGCCGAATCTTTCCGGCGTGCACATGCTGCCGATGGTGGCGGGCCTGCTGCTGGCGTCCACCGCCTCCGGGCAGATCGTCAGCCGCACCGGGCGCTGGAAGGTGTTCCCGGTCGCCGGCACCGGCGTCACCACGCTCGGCCTGCTCCTCCTGCACCGGCTCGACGAGCACAGCTCCACGGGCGCGATGAGCGCCTGCTTCTTCGTCTTCGGGCTCGGCCTCGGCCTGGTCATGCAGGTGCTGGTGCTGATCGTGCAGAACGCCGTCGGGTACGAGGACCTCGGCGTCGCCACCTCCGGCGCGACCTTCTTCCGCTCGATCGGCGCCTCCTTCGGCGTCGCGATCTTCGGCACGATCTTCTCGGGCCGCCTCGGCGACAAGCTCACGGATGCCTTCGAGGGCGTGCGACTCCCGTCCGGGGTCTCGGTGGACGGACTCGAGTCCGACCCGCGCGGCATCGCCGAGCTGCCGTCGGCCCTGCGACCGCAGGCCCTGGACGCGTACGCGTCCGCCATCACCGACGTCTTCCTGTACGCCGCCCCCGTCGCCCTCGTCGGCTTCGTCCTGGCGTGGTTCCTCAAGGAGGACCCGCTGCGCGGCTCGGTCACCGCGCCCGACGTGACGGAGACCCTCGCCAGCAACCCGGTGGAACGGTCCTCGTACGACGAGGTGTGCCGGGCGCTGTCCGTCCTCGGCACCCGCGAGGGCCGCCGCGAGATCTACCGGAAGATCACCGCCCTGGCCGGCCAGGACCTCCTTCCGGCGTCGAGCTGGCTGCTGCTGCGGATGAAGCGGTACGGCAGTGTCGAGCCGAGCGTTCTCTCCGAGAACAGCACCGTCCCGCTGCCGGTGATCATCGAGGCCGTCCGTCAGATCGAGGGGCGCGGGCTCGCCGTACGCGAGGGACTGGACATGATGCTGACCGCCGAGGGCCGCGAGGTCGCCGACCGGCTCGCCGAGGTCCGCGAGGAGTCGCTGGCCGAGCTGCTCGGCGACTGGTGGGGCCCGGACCGGCCCACCGACCTGGTCCAGCTCGTCAAGGAGCTGAACAGCGAGCTGTGCGGCTCGGACCGGGAACAGCCGCACGGCGGCCGGGTGGTGCCCGACCACCGGCTCACCTGAGGGCGTGGCCCAGCGGCTTGCCGAACCAGTGGTCGGCGTACGGGTCCGCGTTGTGCGGCGCGGTCTCCGCGTAACCCAGCCGGGCGTACAGGGCACGGGCCTCGACGAGATCGCCGCGGGTGTCGAGGATCATCCGGGTGGCGCCGAGCGCGCGGGCGGCGTCCTCCGCGCCCCGCACGAGAAGCGCGGCGCCGCCCCGGCCGCGGAGCTCCGCCCGGACGAACACCCTGGTGAGCTCGGCGGTGTCGGCGTCCCGCAGTCGTACGCCCGCGGTGCCGGCCGGTTCACCGCCGTACCGCCCGACGAGCAACAGCCCGCCGGGCGGGGCGAGTTCGGCACCGGTGTGGGCGGCGATCTCCCGCTCCAGCTCCACCGGGTCGGTCCTGCGCCCCTCGTGCAGCAGGTAGTAGCGGTCGCTGACCTCGGTGTAGTACGCCCGCCAGAGGGCGCGGGCGGCCGGGGCGTCGAAGGGTTCGGCGGTGAGGGTCCAGGTCGGCGACGTCGTCATGCGGACATTGTCCGAAGACGGCCCGGCCGCTCCGCAACCGAATATGCGTCGGCACCCTCGTCCCGGTATGCGCGCGGGCCGTTTGGGAGAGGAAGTCCGGGCAACCCGATGCGTGAACCGGCCCGTGGGGCCGACACATCGGAAGGCAAGGCATGTCCACAGGAGTGATCATCGCTCTGATCGTGATCGTGGCGGCCATCGTCGCCGTCGCGGCCTTTCTGGCCGTGCGGGCCCGCGGCTCGCACGGCGGACACGGTCTGAAGCGTCGCTTCGGGCCCGAGTACGACCGTGCCGTGGCCCGGCACGACGGGGACGTCAAGGCCGCCGAGCGCGAACTCGACGCCCTCGTGGAGCGGCACGGCGGGCTGCGCGAGCGCCCGCTGGAGCCCGCGGAGCGGGAGAGGTTCGAGGCCCGCTGGACGGCCGCGCAGGAGCGGTTCGTCGACTCGCCCCGGGAGGCGGTCACCGAGGCCGACCGGCTGCTCGCCGAAGTGGCCGGCGCCCGGGGCTTCCCGGACGGCGACCAGTACGAGGAGCAGCTCGCCGCGCTCTCCGTCCACCACGCGCACCATGTCCAGGGCTACCGACGCGTCCACCGGGTCGCCCGCGTGCGCGTCAACGGCGTGGGCACGCACGACGCGAGCGCGACCGGCACGTCCGGCGCACCCGGCACGGAGGACATGCGGGCCGCCATGGTCGACGCGCGTGCCCTCTTCGACGACCTGGTCGGTGGGGCCTCCCACGAGGCCGGCCGTCGTCGCACGCAGGAGCGCGTGAGCCAGAACGGCTCCCGCTCCGGCCACCACCTGCCGCGAGGCTTCCACCGTCACCAGGCGAAGGAGGGCTGACCGCCATGCCGGACCTGACACCGAACAAGACGCCGAACCCGACGCCCGACACCACGCGGGACACGACAAGGGACTCGACACGGGACACGACGCGTGACACGGGTGCGAACCCGGACGCGATCCCGGAGGTGATTGCGGGCGGGACTCCGGAGAACCGCCGGCCGACGGGCGACCGAGCCCGCGCGGCGAAGCCCGCCGACACCGCCCGCACCGGCGAAGCCGTACGCAGCGCCGACACCGCCCGCACCGGCGAGGCTGCCTCGCCGCGTGAGGCCGCTCTGCCGGGGGAGGCCGTCCTGCCGGGGGAGAGGGGACGGACTTCGGCGGAGCCGCGCGGTACGACAGCCGTGGGCGAGCCGACACCGCTCGGCACCGACACCGGCGCGGGCGAACCGGCACGCGGCCGGGCGGCCGGCGCCGGCCGGGACGCGGGCCCGCTCAGCGCCTCCGGCGAAGGGGCGCAGCCCCGGCACCGGGACACGGGCGCGGTGGACACCGTCACGGGCCGCGAACCGACGGCGGCTGCCGCCGAACACCGCGGTCACGGCGCCTCCCTCCTGCCGATCGACGAGTGCGACCGGATCGCCTCCCGCATGCGGCACGCGGTCGTCGGGTTCGTCGACGGCCCGCGCGACGCCGTCGCGGAGGCCGACCAGGTGCTGGAGGAACTCGCCGCGCAGTTCACGGACGCCGTGGACCGCCGACGCCGCAGCCTGCGCGGGTCCTGGCAGTCGGGGTCGGAGGGCGGCAAGGACCGCTCCGCGACGGCCGCCGCGACGGCCACCGACACCGAGCAGCTCCGGCTGGCCCTGCGGGACTACCGCGAACTGACCGAGCGGCTGCTACACCTCTGAGCCCTCGGCCCCTTCGGCCCGCACGGCCGGCCCACCTGCCGCCGCCCGGCGCTCCCGCCACTCCCGTACGACCGCTTCGACGTCGTACGGCTTCATGCCCAGCGGGGGGCCGGGCGGCGGCTTGAACATCATGTCGCGCACTTTGACGTTGACGTCCGTGATGATCTTCCGGACGAGGCGTTCCGAAGGCGCCGCGTAAGCCGCCGCGAGCGCGTCCTCCGCCTCCTTGCGCAGGGCGAGCGTCGGTGGCAGGACGGACAGGCCCTCACGGGCCATCTTGCGCTTGATCCACCAGAGTTCGTCATAGGCGGTGTCCTCACCCGCCGGCAACGGCTTTCCCGCTCCCGCCAGTTGGGCGAACTCGCCGCGCCGCTCCGCGTCACGGATCTGCTTGTCGACCCAGGACTCGAACGGGACACCCGGTGGCTTTCGCTCGGTCATGCGTCCATTGTGCCGGACGCGGTGGGGCCGGGCGATTTATCATGCGGCCGCTGTACAAGCACACTTAGGACCCAGCACGCCGACAGGCATGTCAAAGACATTTCAAGGGGAGCGCACGTGCTCGAACTCACCATGGCCACCGTCTCCGGGACGGAAGAGGGCGCCACGGCCGGCATGCTGATGGCCGATTCGCCCAGCGACCCGGGTGCCGTGCTCCGGGTGGGCCGGGACAAGTCCGTGTGCCGCCTCGCGACCCCCGACGACTGGCTGTTCGTCTCCCGGGTGCACCTGGAGTTCCTGTGCGGCCCCGAGGGCACCTGGCAGGTCTCGTGGCTGCGCGGGTCGCAGGACGAGCCGTCCTCCGAGGTGCGGCTGGTGAGCGGCCAGTACGCCCAGCCGCTCGCCTACGGCGGGACCATGCCGCTGGCGCGCGGCGGCTCCGGCGAGATCATCGTCCTCGACCGCACCGGGCCGCGCAGCGTCAACGTGGGCTTCTATCACGAGGCGTGACAATTCGGAGGGGAGGGGCAGGGCGGTGCCGCCGGGGCCTGGCCGCCCCGGTGGGCGCTAGGCCAGCACGCGCGCCAGCGCGAAGCCGTCGTAGCCCTTCGCCCCCACCGTCTGGACGGCCGTGCCGCTCAGCCTCGGGTGCGAGCCGATCAGTTCGATCGCGGCGCGGGTGCCGATCACGTCTCCCGCGTCGCTGTCCGCGTCCACGACCCGCCCGCCCCGTACGACGTTGTCGACGACGATCAGGCTGCCCACGCTCGTGAGCTTCAGCGCCCACTCCAGGTAGTGGGCGTTGTTGACCTTGTCGGCGTCGATGAAGACGAGGTCGAACGGCGGCGGGTTCTCGTCGGCCAGCAGCGGCAGCGACTCCAGGGCCGGCCCGACCCGCACCTCGACCAGTTTGTCCAGGCCCGCGCGGGCGATGTTGCGGGTGGCGACCTCCGCGTGCCGGGGGCTGTACTCCAGCGAGATCAGCCGGCCGTCGGCCGGGAGCGCGCGGGCCAGCCAGATCGTGCTGTAACCGCCGAGGGTGCCGATCTCCAGGACCGTCCGGGCCCCCTGGATCTCGGCGAGCAGCTGGAGCAGCTTGCCCTGGTTGGCCGTGACGTTGACGGGCGGCAGCTCGGCGGCCTCGCTGTCGCGCAGCGCGGCCGCCGTCACCTCGTCGTCCGGGGCGAGATGGTCGGTGAAGTAGGCGTCGACGGCGTCCCAGGCCTGCGACTCGCTCATGCGCTCTGCCTCTCGTGTACCTGACATATCCGGCGGTATGTCTCGTCAGGAATGCTAAGTCGAGCCCCACTGATCCTCGGCCGGGGCTTTCAGCCGTTCGGCGCAGGGGGCGCGGCGGGAGGCGCGAAAGACGCGGAGGGCGCCGCACGTGGCGCGGGGGGCGTGCTGGGCGTGGGCGGGGGCGGAGTGGGGCGTGCGGAAGGCATGGGGGGCGTCCGGGGAGTCCGGGGTGGCGCGGGCGGCTTCGGCGGCACGGCAGTGGGAGCGGGAGCGGGGGGACGGACGGGAGGGGCGACAGGGGCAGGAGGAGCAGCGGGGGCGGGCGGCCGCGCGGGGTGAGGGGGCCGAGGGGGAGTGCGGCGCAGGGACGGCGGTCGCGGGGGCACGGGGGGCGCGGTGGGCGGAGCGGGCGCCGAGGACGCACCAGGAGGTGCGGACGATGCCGTGGGGCCGACGGCAGCCGTCCCGGGTACCGCTGTCGAGCCCGGCCCTGCGGGTCTCGGAGCGGCCGGGCTTGGCGCCGCCGACCCCGACACCGCCCCAGGCCCCCCTACGGTCGCGCCTGGTACCGCTGTCGAGCCCGGCACCGGCACCGGCACCGGCACCGGCACCGGCACCGGCCCCGGCCCAGGCCCCGGCCCAGGCCCCGGCCCAGGCCCCGGCCGCGGCCCCGGCCGGCGGCGGCCCCGGCCCCGCCACCGGCCGAGGCCCCGGCCCCGCCACCGGCCGAGGCCCCGGCCCCGCCACCGGCCGAGGCCCCGGCCCCGCCACCGGCCCAGGCCGGTACGGAGGCCCCGGCACCGGCCCAGGCCCCGGCATCGCCGTAGGCGCCGGCCCAGGCCCCCGTACCGCCGGCCCCGGCACCGGCGTCGTCCCCGGTTCGGTGAGGGGTGTCGGGTGGAAGCCCGAGGCGTGGCGGGGGCGGGGGGGGGGCGCCCGGCGGGCCCGGCCCCAGCGGACCCCCAGCACGACCGCGACGGTGTTCAGGACGACGAGCCCGCCGACGACCGTCAGCAGCCACACCGGGATCCCGGCCAGCGCGAGCAGCCGGTCCTCGTAGATCACCTGCCGGTACGCGGCGTCCGTCGCCGCCCGGCGCAGCTCGTGGTCCCCGGAGATCTCCGAGGGCCGCGGGAACTCCTGGGCGACGGCCGTCAGGAACGGTGTGCCCTTCGCCAGCGCGGCCAGCGGCCCCGTCGCCTTGTCGAGCGGCCCGGCGAACGTCACCCGGGGCCGTTCGCCGCCGATCCGCGAGACCGGTTCCATGCGGTGCGCGGCGAGGACGTACAGGCCGAGCGACTGCGGTGTGGCCGCCAGCCGGGACAGCCGCATCGGGTAGACGAGGGTGTCGGCGGCGAAGGTGAGGTGCAGCGGCTCGAGCTCGCCGCGCAGCGCGGTCCCGCTGCTCTCGGGGGCCAGCCGGACCGCCACGTACTCCCAGCGCCGGTCGACGTACGGCTGGAGCGCGGTCTCGAGGCGGCCCGGGAGGGTGAAGTCGTTGGCGCGCAGCCACTCGTCGAGGTCCCCCGGATCGGTGGCGGTCAGCCGGGCCACGTCGAACGGGCCGAGCCGCTCACGTCCGATCACGCCGACGCCGGGCCCCGCCCCGGGCGGCGGCGGGCCCGCCGCGTCGCCGCCCGTGGTCAGCGGCCAGTCGCCGTCCTGCGGCCAGAAGTGATGGCGGGTGCGGTGCACGGGGGCGGTGGCCGCGGCCAGCTGGTCGAACAGCTCCGGTGCGCCGAGCTCGACCGTCGCCCGGTGCGGCACGGGCATGATCCAGGCGGCCCGCTCGGCGTCCCCGTCGACCGTCAGCCGCATCACGATCTGTTCCTGCGCGCCGTCCCAGCGCACGACGGAGACCTCCCGGCCGACCACGACCTGCCGCTGGTCGCCCGGGAGCAGCGCACCGCAGCCGCAGGCGTAGGCCGGTGCGACGAGCGAACCGAGCTGGATCGCCAGCAGAGCCAGCAGCACGGCCGTGATCCGCCCGCGCAACCGTTTCCGCCACGCCAGCCGTCCCCGCAGGAAACCGCCCATGCCTCGTATCCCCTCCAGCACTCTCCGTACCCGCCAGCGCGCATTGCGGTGGCAACGACGGTACGGCTGAAGCCCCTGTTCCGTTCGCGGCCCCATCCAAATCCCGCCCCCTGACGGCCCGCTGACGGTTCCGTTCCCGACCCGTGTCCGGACCCGCGTCCCCTGCCGTATCGCGTCTCGCATCCCGGCCCGTGGAAACGGCGAGGCCCCGGGACCACTATCGTCTTCCGGACAAAAGGAGAGCGGACGTCAGGTGAAGCGGGGATGGCCTGCGTCTCTGTCAGGGGCGATGCGAGCCTCATAGGGTGCGATAGGACACTTCGTGCACGGGACGCGTGGGACGGACGGGGCGGGAGGCCGACGAGGCGTGGCGAATGCGGAGCACAGCGGGCGGCCGCCGGAGGCCTTCGGGCCGACGGCGGCCGACACGGCGAGGGCACGTCTGCGCGCGGCCCGCCTCGCCCTCTGGCTGCTGGCGGCGGTCCTCGCCGTACGCCAGGTGGCCGTCGTCCTCGGCACCCCGCGCGGAGAACGGCTGACGGACCTGGAGACCTGGGTCGGACCCGACGGCGTGCTGCACGTCAACGGCTCGCTCTACGACTCCACACGCTTCACGGGAACCCCGTTCGGCGGCCTCGTCCTCAAGCCCCTCACCCGGGCGGCCGAACAGGCGCTGGGCTGGGGCTGGACCTTCGGCACCCTGCTGCTGGTCGCCGCTCTCGGCCTGGTCGTGGCCCGTGCGCTGCCCCAGCCGGTCACCAGACGGACGGCGCTGCTGGCCGCGCCCGTCACGATCAGCCTGCTGATGCTGTCGCTGCCGGTGCGCAACACCCTCTGGCTCGGCCAGACCAGCATCATTCCGGTGCTGCTGGTCCTGCTCGGCTGCTTCGTCGTACGGGACTGGCGGGCGGCCGGTGTCCTGATCGGTCTCGCGGCGGCCCTGCAGCCCACGGTCCTGGTCTTCGCCGCACTGCTCTGGTTCACCGGCCGCCGCCGCGCCGCGGCCGCCACCGGCGCCTCGTTCGCCGCGGTCACCGCGCTCGCCTGGGCGGCGATGCCGCACGACTCGTACACCTACTGGGTGCACCACATGGCGGGTGTCGGACTCGGCGGCGAGGCCGACGCGCTCGCCAACCAGTCCCTGCACGGCGCCCTGCTCCGCCTCGGCCTCTCCGGCCCGCTGGAGATCGGCTTGTTCCTGTCGCTCGGCGCGGCCGTCGCCGCGCTGGGCGTCCGCCGGGCGGTCCGCTACGCCCGCGACGGCCAGCTGCTGCTGGCGGTGGCCCTCACGGGCTGCGCGGCGATCGTCGTCTCGCCCACGACCTGGCAGCACCAGCTGCTGTGGGTGCTGCTGGCGGTGGTCGGCCGGGTCGGCAAGCGCGCCTCCGACCGCTATGTGTGGCCGGTCGCGGTGATCCTGGTGATGACCCTCCCGGCGAAGATGATGCTGCCGAACATGGCGGTCCTGTACCCCCTGCGCGACAACGCGGTGCTGCTGGCGGCCGTCGCGGCGGCCACGGTCCTCCCGTTCCTGCCGCGTACGTCCCCGTACTACCGCGCGCCCGTCCCCACGCAGTACGCGCGGCCGGCCCCCACGCGTTGGAAGCGCGTACCGCTGCTGCCCTTCCTGAAGCGGGTCCTGACCCGCCCGAACCTCCTCCTCGAACTGCTCCTGATCCGCGTGACGTACGCGGCGTACCAGCAGGTCCGGCTGGGCGCGACCGGCGGCACCAACACCGGCGGACGGGCCCGCGCGGAGGCCCACGGCCGCCAGATCCTCGACATCGAGCGGTTCCTGCACATCGACATCGAGCACTGGGCCAACCACGCGGTGGTGAAGGTCGGGTGGCTGCGGGACTTCTTCGACTTCTATTACGAGTCCTTCCACTTCGTGGTGCCCCTGTCGGTCCTCGCTCTCCTGTACTGGCGCCGCCCGGTCGACTACCGCTGGGCCCGCGCCTCCCTGGGCTTCGCGACCCTGCTGGCCCTGGTCGGCTTCTGGCTCTATCCGCTCGCCCCGCCCCGCCTGATGCCGAACCTGGGCGTCATCGACACGGTCCACGGCGTCCAGGACTTCTCCAAGCCGGACTACGGGACGCTGACGGCGCTGACGAACCAGTACGCGGCGATGCCGTCCCTGCACTTCGGCTGGTCCCTGTGGTGCGGGCTGGTCATCGCGATCGTCGCCCCGAAGCGGTGGATGAAGGCCCTGGGCCTGCTGCACCCGTTCTTCACGGTGTCGGCGATCGTCGCGACCGGCAACCACTGGGTGCTGGACGCGGTCGGCGGCGCGCTGGTGGTGGGCGGCGGCTTCGGCCTGTCGTACCTGTTCATGGGGCCGCGGGCGCGGTCCGCCGCGGTGACGGCGGCGGCGAGGGCCGTCGAGCCCGCGGTGCCTGGGGTGCCTGAGAGGGACCCGGCATCGAGATGATCCCGCTTCGCGTCCGGGCCCGACCGGAGCAGCGGGACGATCAGCGGGTGGACACGGGGGATCATGACGGATCGCGACCGGCACGACGACAGCGGTTACCGCGACGCGGTCCAGAAGGCCGAACGCGCGGAACGGGCCGGGTGGGTGGCGATCGCCGGCGCGACAGGCGTCATCGGCCTCGTGCTGATCGTCCTGGCCGTCGTCTGCGTGCTCGCGGTCATCGCGGGCCTCTATGTGGTGATGGCCGTCAATCGCTGAAGGCCGTTCCCTTCCGAGTGCGGCGCGGCCATGAACGATCTTCCCTTCGAGAAAATGATGGCGGGCGGAGTCTCCGACGCCCTCATGGCGCGCTTCTCGCGGCCAGCCGCTCCTGGAGCCGTGCGTGCCGGAACTGGTAGAAGGGGCCGGTCGCCCGCAGCAGGTTGCGGCGACGGGCGTCCTCCAGGAAGTGCATCAGCCGTACGGGGGTGCCCTCCTCGAAGTGGAGCTGTACGGCGGTGAGGGTGGTGGCGACGGCGAGGTTGCCGACGAGGACCGAGGTGGCGCCGGTCCAGAGGGCGGCCGTCAGCGCGAACATCGCTCCGAGGAGCGGGCCTTGCGCCCAGGCGATGATCGGGCCGATGTACAGCGCGAGGGCGAACCCGGTCAGCAGCCCCAGGAAGAGCCGCAGCCCTATGTGGTGCCGCCACACGTCCATCGGGCCCACTGACCGGGTGTCCACCACCTGGGGCCGGGCGAAGCCCTCCCGCACCTTGTCGTAGCGCCGCCCCGAGCCGGCGGAGAGGAACGGGGTGCCGGAGAGGATCTTGTGTCCTCGGCCTGTCACCAGCAGCTCGGAGAAGCCGATGGGCAGTGTCACCAGGAACAGCAGCCAGATCGGCGGGCCGGGGTCGAGGACCAGCGGCAGCAGGACGCAGAGCCCGGTACCCACGAAAAGCCACTGCCGGATGCCGGACCGGACCGTGTCCGGGGTGAAGATGTCGCGCCAGCCGGCACTCGACAACGGCTGCGGCTCGCTGAACTCCGCGACCCGGCGGGCGACGCCGTAGCCGCCCCCGATCGCCGAGAGGGCACCGATCACGCCCACCAGCGGAGTCGCGTGCAGACTCCAGGCCATGACCACGCCGGGCGGTCCGCACACGACCGTGGAGACGATCCATACGGCGATCAGCCGCGGCCGGTGGTCCGTCCAGCCGGAGGTGTGCCACCAGCGCAGGTCGCGGGCACCCTCCTGGGTGAGCCGGGCGGCGAGGTACCGGAGCGTGCGTTCGGCCGTCCTGGCGGAGTAGCGCGGGCGGGGGTGTCCGGGGCGCCGGGTGTAGGCGGCGACGACCGCGTGATCGAGGAGATGGTTCTCGACGGCGGCGCGGTTGGGGAAGCGGGCGGTGTCGAGCAGTTCGTCGACGGGATCGTCGTCGCCGTAGACATCGCGGAGCAGAGCGATGGCCAAGGGCCCGGTGAGGGCGGCGGCGAGCGGACCGGCGGCGAGCGGACCGGTCTCCGTGAGCAGTCGCCCGGTGAGCCGCTGCCAGGCCGGGGACGGAGTGGAGGGCAGCCGGTTCAGCAGATACCCGGCGGCGTCGACGGGCCGGACCGGCTGGATCTCCACCGCGACAGCACCGCCCAGCCGCGCCTTCTTCGCGGTGAGCACGGCCTCCTTGGCCCGGGAGACGAGCACCAGCCGGAAGGGCGCCGTCTCCAGTGCGCTGACCATGGCCCCGCGCAGCTTGCCGGTGACCTCGTCGAGGCCGTCGAGGAAGAGGGAGATGCGTCCTTGTTCGAGCAGCTGCCGGGCGCGGGCCCGCCCGCCCTTCCCGTGGAAGAGGGTGTACTGGCGGGTCAGCCGGTCGGCGGCCCAGTCGACGGCGGTGTCCTCGCCGGGATTCCACCCGTCGAGGGAGAGCAGCACGGGCACGGGCACGCGGGCCCGGTCGGCGGGTGCGGCCTGCGCGGCCCGATGGACGAGCGCGTCGAGGAGCAGCAGCACGGCCGCGGCGGTCTTTCCGGCGGCCGGCGCCCCGACGAGCAGCAGCCGCCCGGAGGCCAACCCACCGTATACGGCGTGCAGTTCGCGAAGTCCGCCGCCGTCGCGGAGACGCTCCCGAGTGGACGGCCCGAGACCCGGCAACGGCTCGAACCGCGCCCGCGCCGCGCCCTCCCCGGTGGCCCCTACGACCCGCCCCGCCACCTTCCGCTCGCTCACCCGCCACCGCACGGGCAGCGGCGCGGGCTCGAGCAGCCGCCGCAGCCCGGCCTCCTCCTGCCACTGCGCGCCGACGACCCGGGCGAGCTCGTCGGCGGTGGTGTCGAGGGGGTCCACGGTGGCGGCGGCGGTGTGGGCGACGTGGTGATGGATGTTCTGGGTGTTGTGGTCACCGACCTGGAAGGCGGCGGGCCCGTGGAAGGCGTTGCCGGAGACGGAGTTCGCGTTGCGCGGACCTCTGTCGCCGGACTCTCTGTCACCGGTGTCCGACTCGGCGCTGCCGGTCTCGGGACGGTGGTCGCTCATCCGCCGGACCCGAAGTGGTTCTCCTGCCGGTTGTGATCGCCGGTCTGCACGGCGGTGGGCCCGTGAAAGGTGTTCCCGCTGACGGCGCCGCCCTGCGGCCCGTCATCTGCGCCGAACTCCTTGCTCATCTGCACGAGTTGCTCTACGAGCCGATCCCGCTCCTCCTGCGCGAGGGCCTCCAGCAGCGAGGCGAACTCCCCTTGCCACAGGACCGCGTGCACGGCCCGCACCCGCTCCCGGTCGCCCTCGTCGACGGCGTTCAGCGCGGCGGCGGTCCGGTCGAGCCGCTCGATCGCCTCACGCTCGGCGTCGGCATCCCCCCGCCCGACGAGCCGAGCGCACCGCACCCGGAACCAGGCCCAGCTGTCCGCCCCGGCCGACTGCACGACGGCCATCCCCCCACCGGCCGCAGCCGCGGTCAACGCCTCGCTCAGCATGTTCCGTCCCCTCCCCCTGGCCACCCCGGCCCGCTGAGTGCGCGCACGGGACAAAACGCATGGTACAGACGGCAGTTGGGGGTGACGGAGTGTTCTGATCGCCGGGAGGAGAGAATCACGGGATGGTCGGGGAGAGGGCGTCGGGGAAGACGGTGTCGGGAGAGACGGTATCCGGCAAGGCGGCGGTCGCGAACGCGAGGGCGTGGTCGGTGCGGCGGACGCCGGTCTTCTGGCTGACGCTCTCGGTGCTGTCGTGCGTGGGGGGCTTCCTCACGTGGTTCTGGGGAGCGTGGTCCGGCGGCCTGGACGTGGCGGAGACCTGCGCGCTGCTGAAGGGCCAGAAGTACGACGACGCCTACCGCGCGGAGCACTGGCGCGAGCCGTCGCAGCTCTTCCCGCTCCACAACAAGTGCAACGCCTCGTACGACCTCGTGCCTGCTTGGGTCAACCCCATGCTGGTCCTGCTGGCGTTCCTCGCCGTGGCCGGCCTGATCGCGGCGGTCTGGGCGACGGTCGTCCGGCTGCGGCGGCTCTGGCAGCGGTGTCGGCAGACCTCGGCGCTCTGAGCCGACGACGAGCGTAGCTGCGTCAGCTCACCCTCATCCGGCGGGCACGTCCGCGGACGGGCGGGCGGGTGCTGAGGTCCGCCGCTGTCCCACGAGGCTTCGCAGCCGGCGTTCCGCGGGGTGTTCGACGCAGGTGTAGGCCAGCGCCGCGAGGGTGAGGCTGACGACCAGCACCCCCGCCCAGAACACGACCGTCTCGCCGCCGGGCGCGGGCTTGCCCCACTCGAAGACGGCCACCCGGATCACGATCTCGTGGAGGAGATACCAGGCGAACGACCAGTGCCCCAGCCGGATCATCCAGGCCCCGCCCAGCCCGGTCCGCCGCCCGTCGAGGTCGGCACGGGCGGCGGCCCAGATCAGGGCCGCGAAGAGGGGCGCGGAGAGCAACTGGGAGGCGGAGTAAGGGCTGTACCAGACGGCATCCGGCACCGCGCCCGACCACGGAATCAGCACCAGATGCCAGGCGACGACAAGCCCGACGGCCACCGGCAGCGACACGGGCGACCGCAGGCCGCGCTTGAGCGCGAGCCCGGCCACCACACCGAGCACGAACTGCAGGGAGCGGGTCAGCGGCAGATAGTCGAGCGCCCAGGTGCGGGTGGTGGCCGACGTCCCGGACAGCGCGGGCCACAACAGCAGCGCACCGAGACCGACCCCGACCGCCGTCCACCCCCACACCCTGGCTCGTCGCTCGGCAAGCAAGGCCAGCAGCACGGGGAAGATCAGATAGAACCAGGCCTCGTCACTCAGCGACCAGGCGGCGGGATTACCCCCGGTGAAGATGACGGGCTGCGGGAACCAGGCGTGCACGAGCAACAAGGTCGCGCCCACCGCCTTGACCGACACGGCCCGGTCCATGAGCGCCCACCACACCCCGACGGACACCCCGACACTGACGGCGAGCAGCGGCCAGATCCGCGCGAACCGCCGCCACAGAAACACCCGCGCGGACACCCCGGCACCGTCGTAGGTCCAGGCGAGCACGACCCCCGACAACACGAAGAAGAACGTGACCCCACTACGCCCGTACCAGACGACATCACTGACCCCCGGCACGATCCCGACCTGCCGCGACAGGTGATACAGCACAACAAGCAACGCGGCCCAGAACCGCAGCCCGGTGAGGGAGGGAAGGCGGTCGCGGGTGGGGGCCGGTGTGGGGGGCAACGGGGGTCCTTCGTGGTGGTCAGGACAATTCCGGGACAGAGTACGGGGCACGCGGTGGTTACCGCGTGCCCCGTACAGGTAAGGCGAGGTTCAGTTGTAGGGGGTGACGAGCTTCATGGGTTCGTAGGGATAGGTGCTGGTGGGAGCGGTCCAGCCCGCGACGCCGCCCTTGAAGGTCGAGTCCGCGCCGGACCAGTTCCAGGTCCAGGTCTGGATGCTGGTGTCCTGCTTGCGCAGGGCTGCCAGGTCGTCGTATCCGTCGCCGTTGAAGTCGCCGGTAGCAAGCTGTGTCTGGGCGATGTTCCAGCTGAGCTTGCCGTCGAGGGTGACCTTGGCGGAACCGAACTGGTCCAGGCCGGACAGGGACTCCGCGAACATGGTGGAGACCTTGTCGCTGCCGTCGTTGTAGGCGTACCAGATCATGATGTCGTCGCGTCCGTCGCCACTGAAGTCACCGGTGTGCGGGGTGGCCTGGTCCCAGTCGAGGGAGCCGGTGTACCACCAGGACGTCGGAGTGGCGAAGCCGCCCGTGACATCGGCGAGGAACGTGTGGGTGCGGATGGTGTCGTCGCCCTGGCCGTAGAAGACGGCGATGTCGTCGCGGCCGTCGCCGTTGAAGTCACCGGTGGTGAACTTGCAACGGCTGCGCAACCAGGTGCCCGAGGGCGCCGAGAACGACTCGAAGGGGTTGTTGAAGCCACCCCGGACATTGGCGGTGAGGGTGAGCAACTTGGTGGTGCCGTCGGGGTAGGCGTACCAGATGGCTACGTCGTCACGCCCGTCACCGTTGAAGTCGCCGGCCTCCGGGGTCATGTAGGTGGCGTGCATGACGTTCTTCGCGACGGTCCAGGAGGTGAGTGGCGCGGCGAAGCCTCCGTTGCTCTGCCCCAGGAAGGTCAGCATTTCCAGGCTGGTGTCCGGCTTGGGGTGGAGCGCCGCGATGTCGCCGCGCCCGTCGCCGTTGAAGTCGCCGGTCACGAACTTCATGTACTTGGCCTCGTACACGCCGACCGCGGCGGCGTACGACTTCAGCGGTTCCTTGAAGGTGCCGTCGGAGTTGGTCAGGAGGCTGTAGGTGGCGTCCGTTCCGGCATCGAAGTCGTTCCACCAGGCCAGGTCGCTGCGTCCGTCGCCGTTGTAGTCGTGGCGCATGCCGGAGCCGTTGGACCACAGGGCCTGGCTCTTGGCGTTGTAGACGACCAGGTTGCCCTTGTCCTGGAGGAGCACGTAGCCCTCACCGGTCAGATTGGGGGTGGTCTTCTTGATCAATCCGGTGGTCCACAGCTTGGACTGACCGTCGGCGCTGTAGACGGTGAGGTTGCCGTCGGCCTCCACACGGGCGGTGGCGTCCGGGTTGCCCAAGGTCTTGGACGACCAGACGACGGTGCCGGCCTTGGAGGCGACCGTGAGGTTGCCGTCACCCTTCATGGTCAGCGTGGCGGAGTTGGACGTGATGGACTGACCGGAAGTGAGCTGGGTGCCGGGCGCGATGCGCGCACCTCCGGTGATGCCGTCGATGTTGAATGCGGTTCCGAAACCGGTGAGTTGGCTGTTGGTGGCCTTGCCGGTCCAACCGGCCATCGTGTTGTCGGCCTTGCGGGTCCAGAGGTCGAGGATGCCGTCGCCGGTGAGGTCGCCGGAGGTGCCCAGGGTGGGGTAGTCGGCCTTCTTGAAGCCGGTGGCGATTTTGGTGCGGTCGGCTCCCCATGTGGCGAGGTTGAGCTTGCCGTCGTCCGCAATCTTCGTTCCGTAGGAGCGGAAGAGTTCGCCGGTCGCGTCGTCACGGAGTAGCAGGTCGGGGACGGCGTCGCCGTTGAGATCGCCCGGGGCGACCACGGTGAACTTGCTCCAGTCGATGGTGCCTACGAGGGACGGGGGCGCGACGCCGTCGAGAACACCGGCGGTGTCGCCGTAATAGGCCCAGAGCTTCGTGCCTTGCTTGACGAGGACGTCAGGGAAGGAGTCGCCGTTTAGGTCGCCTCCTGTGGTGACTTGTTCAGCGTTGTACCAGTGGTCGTCACCCTCCCAGCCCGGCCTGGCCTTGCATTTTCCGCTCCTGGGCACGGGGCAACTGACCTGCAGTTCCACGTACTGGTCGCGGTTGATACTGCCCTTGCCGTTGTTGTCGTAGACGCGCAGGTTGTTCTTCTTGTTGTTGGCGTTGTACTCGAGAGAGACGAGGTCGTTGTAGCCGTCTTCTGTCCAGTCACCGGACAAAGCGACCTGCTGGCCCGGGAAGACCCCGCCTGCGTTGGCTGCGGCATAGAAGTGGCTTTCTCCCTGGCCGGCGTGGGCGAGGAGGGTGCCGTTGGAGTCAGCGCTCCAGATGTCCTTGAAGGTGTCGCCGTTCAGGTCACCGGGCTGATCCTTGTCCGTGGAGCGGGTGGCGTAGAAGAGATAGGTGGCTGTGTCGGACCGGTTGCCGGCTGCGTCGACGCTGTAGGCGTACAGCAGGTGCGGGCCGTACGAGGGGACGGTGAAGTCTGCCCAGGCAGCATCTGTGGAGGCTTCGTTGAGGCTGGGATCGGTGTCCGTCCACCAGTAGTAGGCCTTCACGTCTGTCACACCATTGGGGGTGAGCAGGAAACGAGCAGGCTTGCGAGCCGGCCCCGTCTGTGAGGGCCAGCCGCTGTCCCCGTTGGGGTACTTGTTGCCATCGGAAGCGATGACGGGAGGCTTGCTCGGCCGTGCGCGGTCGATGGTGAAGGTGCAGGTCTTGCTGAACGCCGAGTACGCCCCGTCCGGGTCCTTTGCCCGCACCTTCCAGGTGTAGGTGCCGCTAGGCGTCTTGTCGGCAGGCAGCACGACGGTGGCGACGCGTCCGCGCAGCGCCGGCACGCTGATTCCGTAGGGAGTGGTGGAGCCGGAGGGGAAGAGCTGGAATTCGGCGGTCAGGTTGCCCGCGTCGGGATCGTCGACCTTCGCATACAGACTGACCGAGGTGTTGCCGATGGTGCCGCCCGCAGCGCAACTGGTGCTTGGATAGGTGCCCAGGCCGGTCGGGACCTTGGGCGGGTTGTTGTAGACGATCTCCAGAACGGCGGTCTTGGGGTCGAACTTCTTCCAGGCGAAGGTGTCCGTCTCGCTGGATGCGTACATGCCCAGGTTGACGCTCACGTCGTCGTTGGCAGCCGCTTTGCGGACGACGTTCGTGGCATTGAACTCCAGGTTGCCGGCCGGGCAGTCGCTGCTCCAGCCCTTGGCGTCGTTCACGGTGTCCAGTACGGACCCGATCGGGTCGGGCTGGTTCTTCCAAGTGGTCTTGTCGGAGATGTCACCGACCTCGAACAACTGGACCCCGCGGGCCTGGCAGGACCAGGACCAGGTGTTGCGGATCCGGAAGGTGGCGGACTTGACCTGCGCCCCCCTCGCGGCGCTGGTGTCGAGCTCGAAGAAGGAGCGCGAGACGCGGTTCAGGCCGCCGGTCTCGGCTTCGTACCCGACGCGCACCACTTCCTTGGCGTCCCAGAACGACGTGTTGGGATAGGCCTGGTAGACCCTCGTCCAGTGGGTGCGGACGTTGCTGGACCAGGTCGGGTCGATATAGACGGGGTAGGTGGTCTCAGCCCCTGTCAGCAGGTCCTGCTCCGGCGTGATGGTCAGCGTGTCGTCGCTGACGGACGTCTCCATGGCCGCGTCCTTGGCCCCGGCCCCGGGATCGAAGGCGGCCTGCGTGGTCGACGCGGTCGCGGTGAAAGCGGACATCAGCTGCCGCGCTTGGGCAGTGGTGGGCTGGCTGGAGTCCCACATCATGGGGGTGGGGCTGGTGAACACGGTCTGCCCGGCCGGATCGATCGCTTCCAGAGACCCGGTCTCACTGTCCTTGGAGACATCGAGACCGACCGTGTTGATGGCGAACTGGAGTTGGGCCACCTCCGGGTTCTTGGCGGCCTGGGCGTTCTTGACCACGAGCAGCTGAGAGAAGCCCTCCACCTCGGCTTTCAGCTGAAGGTCCACACCGGGTAGCACCTCGGCGTAGGTGGCCACATTGCCGACCAATGTTGGAGTGGGCAACGCCTTGGGCCAGGTCAGCGAGAGTGTGCGTCCGTCGCGGTTCCCGGTGAGCATGGGGCCGGTGCCGCCGCCGGAGAAACGCACCGACACCGCTGCTGCCTTGGGGACCACGGCACCATCGGTGGCGAACGCGAGAGTTGGGTCGGCCCCCACCCACGCCCCGTTCCGCCATACCCGCACGGCACTGCCGTAGCGCTTCACCGAGAACGAGCCGTTCGGCTGGGCCCAGGTGTCGCTCGACTCCGTGCGAGCGGACTCCACCTCGACGGGCTGACCGGAGGCCTGGGCATCAGCAAGGGCCTTGTCCTTCTCGGTCATCGAACCGTCGGCGACTGGATCGGACGCTGCGGTGAGTGTCTTTGCTGCCTGCATGGGTGTGGCCTCGGCCGCACCGGCAGGTGAAATCGGCGCCAGAATGCCAACGGCGACGAAGCCTGTCAGCAACCGGAATCTGCGCCTTCGGAAAAGCGCCCCGCCCTCATGTTCTCTGGACACGAATCAATCCCCAATCCCTGTGTCCTGATTTCGCGCAACTCTATAAGTGACACCTTCGGGCATCTCGCTCGGCGTGCCACTGAGAGGCAGCAGAAAAATATGAAGAACATGTGCATTGAACGTGAAGATGGACAATTGGGCGACGTGGCCAGATCCAGCAAACATGGCCTGAACTGGAACTTTACCGATCCATAGAAATCTCACAACTCGCTCAAATGCCGCGTCTACAGGTTGAGGATTCGGGTTGTTTCGGCGCGCATCGAGTGGGGAATCTATTTCCCGCGACTGATCTTCCTGTTACCTTTTGGGGGCTTTGTTTGCCTTCACGAGGGGTGGGGCGTGAGCCGGTACGGCGCGCGTAGATGGGGCGGCTTTATTTCGGCTGCCCTCATACTGGGAATGCTTCCTGCGAACAGCGTGGCAGCTGCATCATCCGGTAAGGGAGTCAGTCTTCCCGAGCCGAAGCAGCCGCCTACTGTGGCAGTGAAGCGGATGGCTGTCGGTACCACGGACGATCGGCCCGATCAGGCGCGCCCCTGGAAGGCGCCCAAGGTCACCTGGCCGGAGCCCGGCACCGCCACCGTGCAGTTGAACTCGGCGACCTCCAAGTCAGCCGCGAAGAGGGCTGGTTCGCTCCCCGTCGCCTTGACGGTCCCGCCTGCTGACCAGCGGACCGCTGCCCAGCCGCCGGCCAAGGCGACCGTCACGCTCGCTGACCAGAAGACCGCCCGCAAAGCAGGTGTCGAGGGCCTGTTGTTCTCCGTCGCCCGCGCGGACGGCAGTTCCGCCGCAGGCGCCACCTCGGTACAGGTCGACTACAACTCCTTCAAGGGCGCCTACGGCGGTGACTGGGCAACCCGTCTGCATCTGGTGCAACTGCCTGCTTGCGCGCTGACCACACCGGACAAGCCCGCCTGCCGCATCGGCAAACCGCTGCCCACGACCAACGACACCAAGACGAGCACGCTCAGTGCAACCGCCACCCTGTCCGCGGCCACCTCCACGTCGCCCTCTGACGTCAAGGCCGCGGCGATGTCCGGAGCGACAGTGCTGGCGGCCACCGCTGCGGCCTCGGGTGCGAGCGGTGACTACAAGGCGACCTCTCTGCAGGCGTCGGGATCGTGGAGCACGGGGGGCTCAACCGGCGGGTTCTCCTGGTCGTATCCGATCGACACTCCTGCGGTTCCAGGCGGGCTCAAGCCCTCCGTGTCGCTCGGCTACAACTCGCAGGCTGTGGACGGCCGCACGTCGGCCTCCAATAATCAGCCCTCGTGGATCGGCGACGGCTGGGACTGGGAGCCCGGATACATCGAACGCCGCTACAAGTCCTGCGAAGTCGACAAGGACAAGAACGGCGCCACCAACACCACCATGGTCGGCGACCAGTGCTGGTACAGCGACAACGCCACTCTGTCGTTGGGTGGCAAGACCGTCGAACTCGTCCAAGATGCGGACGGCGGATGGCATCCGGCCTCTGATGCGAACGAGAAGGTCGAGAAGCTCACAGGCGCCGCCAACGGCGACGACGGAACGGCCGGCGTCGACGGCAAGGGTGAGTACTGGAAGGTCACCACGGCCGACGGCATCCAGTACTTCTTCGGCCGCAACAAGCTTCCGGGCTGGAGCGACAACGGCACCGCCGCCGACGACCCGGTGACCAATTCGGCCTGGACGGCTCCGGTCTTCGGCAATCACTCGGGCGAGCCCTGCTACAACTCCTCGTTTGCCTCCGGCTGGTGCCAGCAGGCCTGGCGTTGGCAACTGGACTACGTCGTGGATCCGCGTGGCAACGCGATGGCCTACTACTGGTCCAAGGAGTCCAACAACTACGGCCGGAACGTCTCAGAGACGACAGGCAAGGCCACCGTCACTCCCTATGTGCGTGGCGGTTGGCTCGAGCGCGTCGACTACGGCCTGCGTTCCGACACGGTGTACTCGGCCAAGGCCATGGGCCAGGTCCACTTCGGTGTGACCTCCCGCTGCCTCACGTCCTGCACCTTCGACGAGGCCAACGCCGCCAACTGGCCGGATGTCCCCTACGACCAGTACTGCAAGGACGGCTCCACCGAGTGCAAGGACCAGTACTCCCCGACGTTCTGGTCCCAGAAGCGCTTGGCGTCCATCACCACCAAGATCCTCACGGGCGGCGTGTACAAGGACGTCGACAGCTGGACTCTCGCGCAGACCTTCCCTTCCTCAGGGGACGGCATCTCCACCCCGATGTGGCTTGCCTCCATCCAGCACACCGGCAAGGCTGGATCCGCCGTCACCTTGCCTGCGGTCACTTTCGAAGGCGTACAGAAGCCGAATCGTGTCGACAAGCTCTACGACAGCCTGGCCCCGTTCATCCGGCTGCGTATGTCGCAGATCAAGACCGAGACCGGCGGAACCATCGGTGTCGACTACCTCACGCCGGACTGCACTGCCACCACCCTCCCCCCGGCCGACGGCACCAATACCACCCGTTGCTACCCGGTCAAGTGGCCCTTCGAGGGGGAGGACGCCAAGCAGGACTGGTTCAACATCTACCCGGTCCAGCGGGTCATCGAAGGTGACAACCTCGTCGAGTCTCCCGACACTGTCACTCAGTACACGTATGTCGGCGGCGCCAAGTGGGCGAAGAGCACGGACGAGTTCACCAAGCCCAAGGACCGCACCTACTCCGTCTCGCGCGGCTATGAGCGCGTGCAGACCCGCAAGGGCGCCGGCGCGGATGCTCGGACTCTGACCGAGACTCGCTACTTCCGCGGCATCGACGGTGCCGAAGTGAAGGACTCCGCAGGCGTCGCGGTCGTCGACCGGGAGCAGTTCGCCGGCGCGGTGCGAGAAAGCGCGACCTACAACGGGGACGGGGGCGCGCTTGTCTCCGCCACCTCATACACCCCATGGCGTTCGGCGGAGACCGCGACACGGGCGCGCAGTGAAGCCGAACTGCCCGACCTGAAGGCCTATCACACGGGAACAGCGGCGGAAGAGACCCGCGCAACTGTCACTGGTGGTACCCGAACAACCAAGACCAGCCGAGGCTTCGACGCCTACGGCATGGTCACCCAGGTGTCCCAACATGGCGACACCGCCAAGACCGGGGACGGCACCACCGTCGGTGACGAAAGTTGCACGACTACCACCTACCTGCGCAACACATCGGCCTGGATCCTCAGCACGGTCTCTCGCACAGAGACGGTCGCCGCGCTGTGCAACGCCACCGTCAAGCGCCCCGACGACATCATCGACGACTCCCGCGTCTCCTACGACGGTGCAGCGTTCGGTATCGCTCCCACCAAGGGCCTGATCACCAGGACCGAGCGGATCAACGGCAGCGGCACCGGATACGACACCGCCAGTTCCATCCCCAACGCCTGCGGCGCGACCAAGAACCAACTCTGCTACGACCAGTACGGTCGCCCGCTGGCGACAGCGGATGCCTTCGGCAAGGTCACGGTCTCGTCGTATGTCCCTCCCGTGGGCGAGAACCCGATCACCGCAACGGTGACCAACACGCTCGGCCACACCATCACGACCAGACTGGACCCGCTGCGAGGCCAGGCGCTTGAGGTGACCGATGCCAACGGCAGGGTCACTTCGACGACCTACGACGGCCTTGGCCGAGCTGCCAAGGTCTGGCTTCCGACCCGCTCGGCCACCGAATTCCCTGACGCGCCGAACTACTCCTACACGTATCAGGTCCGCACCGACGGCCCCATCGTCGTCACCACCAAGTTCCTCGACCACTTCTCCGAGTACCAGACCAGCTACGCCTTCTATGACGGTCTGCTGCGCGAACGCCAGACTCAGGCCAAGTCCCCGGACCTGGCTGGGCGCCTGGTGACGGAGGCGTTCTACAACACCCGTGGCGAAGCGTGGCGTTCTTCAGGCACGTTCTTCAGCACTGGTGCCGCCGAGCCTGTGCTTGTGACCGGACAGGACACGCAATACCCCTCGTCCACCGAGACCGTTTTCGACGGTGCGGGCCGGCCGACGGCGGTGATCGCCAAGAAGTTCGGCGACGAGACGAAGCGCATCACCACCACCTACACGGGCGACAGCACCACCGTCATCCCGCCCAAGGGCGGCACCGCGACCACGAGAGTGGTGGACGCGCTGGGCCGCACGGTGCAGCTCAAGGAGTACACGAACGCCGAACGCACGGCCTCGCAGTCCATGAGCTACCACTACGACAAACTCGGCCGCCTCGACGAGGTCACCGACCCGTCGGGGGCCAAGTGGACCTATGTCTTCGACGTTCGCGGCCGCCAGACCGACGTCGTCGACCCGGACAAGGGGAAGTCTCACACCAAGTACGACGAAGGCGATCGGGTCACCGATACCACCGACGCCCGGAATATCACTCTGCACACCGACTACGACGATCTGGGTCGCCGCACCGCGGTCAAGAACGGCACCACCATGTTGTCGGCCTGGACCTACGACGGTGTCGCCAAGGGCCAGCTCGCCACCACGACCCGCTATATCGACGGCAAGGCCTACGTCACCGAGATCACCGACTACAGCGCCTTCGACCAACCGGCTGGCACCAAGGTCACCGTGCCCGCAGGCTTGGGCGTGCCCGCCGGCAGCTACGAGTGGTGGAGCTACTACAACGACAACACAGGCCAGCTCATGGAGACCGAGCATCCTGCCATCGGTGGCCTGCCCGAGGAATCGGTTCACATCAACTACGACAGCGCCGGCCTGCTGCGGACTCTCAGCGCGCAGAGCGACCCGCTGATCTCGAACACGACCTATGACCACTACGGACGTAACACCGTCCTCGAATATGGCAAGTTCGCCCAGCACCTGAAGACCACCAGCGTCTACGACGACCACACCGGCGCGCTGACCGACGCCTACACCGACCGTGACACCGCGCCGCAGCGGATAGAGGATTCCCACTACACGTACGACCCTGCCGGCAACATCACGCAGATCACGACCAACTACGGTCAGGACGCCGCTCGAACCACCGACACCCAGTGCTTCACCCTCGACGCGCTCACGCGCATCACCGAAGCCTGGACGAACACGGGCACTACGTGCGCCGCTGCTCCTTCCGGTGACGTGGTCGGCAGCCAGGACCCGTACTGGACCAGCTACTCGTACGACGCGGTGGGCAATCGCAAGACCGAAACCCAGCATCAGACCGCCGCCGGTCCCACCGCCGACACGGTCCGTACCTACGCCGCACCCGACACGGGCAAGCACAACCTGCCCAGCGTCACCCAGACCGGCACCGATCCGCGCACCGAGTCCTACAGCTACACCGAGACCGGCGAGACCAAGACCCGCACCTTCAAACAGGGCACCACGACCACGCTAAACCAGGATCTGGTCTGGGACGACGAAGACCACCTCAAGACCGTCACCAGCAACGGCCAGACCACCAGCTACACCTACGACACCGACGGCCAGCGCCTGACCCGCACCGACTCCACGGGTACAACGCTCTACCTCCCAGGTGGCAACGAGCTCAACGTCGACAAGGCCGGCAAGGCCACGGGAACCCGGTACTACGGCACAGGTAGCCAGACCGTGGCCATGCGTACCGGCGGCAAGCTGACTTTCTTGCTCACGGACCATCACGGCACGACCACCACTCAGGTCACCGCCGATGCTACCCAGGCCATTACCCGCCGCAAGACGGGCATCTTCGGCGCTTCTCGTGGCACACAGCCATCCCCCTGGGCAGGTGACAGGGGCTTCGTCGGCGGCACAAAGGACACTGACACAGGCCTGACTCATCTCGGGGCACGTGAATACGACCCTGTGACCGGCCGTTTCATCAGTGTCGACCCAGTCTTGGTCTTGACGAACCCCCAGCAGGTTCACGGCTACAGCTACGCGAACAACAACCCAGTTACCGTCAGCGACCCATCGGGACTCTGCGCAGACTTCGACTGCCCCACTCGGCCGGGGGCGGGATACGAGAACACCACCCCGGGCAAAGCCCCTACGAAGAAGAAGTCTGCCAACACGGTCTACAGGGAGAACGAAGAATGCTACAACTGTGACGGTAGCTCCACCTCCGGAAACGGAGACAGTGGCGGCCTCATGGGATGGGTGAAGAGCACTGCGCACGTCGTAGTCGAATATGGCTACGCGATCTTCTCGCAGCCGGAAACCTGGTGGGGTGCCGCCGAAATCGGCGGGAGTATGGCCCTCATGGGCCTAGGCGGCGATATGGTCATAGGTGGCGGTGCTGCCTGTCTTTTGACACTCATTGGTTGCACTGTCGGGGTACCTGCCGCAGCGGGCGGCACAGCCTTGGTCGGCGTAGGCGCCGCTGGGACGGCTGATGGTATCGGCCGCATCAATGAGGGGTTGGGCAAGGCCCTCAGAGAGGTAAATGGGGAGGCGACCGGTGGTGGACGAGCAGCGCAGGAACACGGAGATGCGTACGAGGGATTCCTGCAGGAGGAACTCGGAGGAGGCGGAGGATTCTCTGAGAAGGGTCGTCAATTTGATGGTGCTTATGTGGACCCGTCGACAGGAAGGGGCACATGGTATGAAGCTAAGTCGGGAAACTTTTTCGAGAACACCATCAAAGATCCTAAGCGACTTAGTAAGTTCTTTTCCACCGAAGGGCAGAAGGCTGGCATAGCTAATGAGCATGGGGTTGAATATAAGCTTATATCCGAAAATCCGATACCCGATCAAATTACTAATTGGCTCGGCAAGAAGGGTATTCCGTGGGAAGTAATTTCAAGATGATCTCCATGGGTGGAGGTGTGAAGGCTTGAGTAGGTCGGTAGATATTGACTTCACCTTCAGAAAGTCAATCGATGTTTCGACAATCTTGCGTGCCTTGCTTGACGGGGGTATGAGGCCGCCCCTGGAAGGGGAGGTGGCGTATCTAATCGACGAGGATGGAATGTTTAACTGGCGGAAGGCGGAAACCCTTCAGCTGGGCGAGATTGTATCCAAGTTGGCGGACTCTCGGTGGGGTGATCGAGTCGTAGGGATTACGCTTTGTTTCCCGATGGGAGGCTCTGGTGGGGACTTCCTATTTCACCCTGGTCGAACTACTGTCTCCTGTGTAATTGGTATCAATCCGAAACTGCTGCCCGGCTCCTCCCGATTTTGCGACATTGGGTGGTACTTGGCCAGGCTGGTTCCTGTGTTTGAATCTCTGGATCTATCGGAAATCGAAGCGCGGGACTCTCCGTAAGAGTGCGCTGATTCAGGAATTATGGATACTGATCGAAGGTGAACCGGAGATGCTTGGCCATTGGTTGGCCTGCTCCTATTTTCGTGGAGTGGGACAACCCGATCGTGAAGCGCTCTGGGTGCTGTGCCATGACGTCGAGGGTTCGGTTGCGGCATCATGCTGCGTCATCTAGTAGCACTTCGTTAGGTTCTGGCTCTGCTTCTGCGTGTGGTGAGGGGTCGGCCGCAGGTGGTGCAGGTGCCAGTCCAGCACCTCAGCAGGTCCTGGAGGGTGTCCAGGACCTGGTAGAGGGTCAGTCCGGCGTGGGGCTTTTGGGTTACACCGCCTGAGGGCGAGGAAGGCCTGGGCGGCGGAGACCAGGGTGACGTGGTGGTGCCAGCCGCGCCAAGTGCGGCCCTCGAAGTGGTCCGGCCCAGGTCGTGCTTGAGCTCACGGTAGTCATGCTCGATCCGCCAGCGCATCTTCGCCCCCCGCACCGGGTCCTCGACGGGTGTGGTGGCGGGCAGGTTCGATATCCAGTAGCCCGTCGGAGCGTCCTGGCCGTCCGGCCGCTCCACCAGGAGGGTCCGGGTGGGCAGGACGCCGTCCCACCGCTTGCGGCCACCGCCCGCTTCCTGGGCGGCGGCCAGGGACTGCTTGCCCGCCGGCCGGATGGCCAGGACCGTGAACCGTGAGGTCGCGCCTTTGCTGCCCTGCCGCCAGGTCACCTCGGTGAACCGGCCGGCATCGGCCACCGCAACGAGGCCGGAGACGGCTCGCGGTGAGGTGCCATAGCGGGGCAGCGTTGGCGGCCCGAGCCCGCCATAAGAGGGTTGGTGCGGCTCGACCTCCTCCAGGTGGGCGACTTCCTTGCCGCTCAGTGCGAGGACGTAGGACAGCCCTCGCTCCTCGAGGCCGATTTGGAACGCGGTGCTGACGCCATAGCCGGCGTCGGCAACCACCACCGGCGCCTTCAACTGCCACTCGGCAAGCGTGTCGAGCAGGTCGAGGGCCAGGCGCCATTTCTCCTGGTGCACCATGTCGTCGGGGACTCCGGCCCGGCCGCAGCGGTCCGGTTCGTCCGTCCACTCGCGCGGCAGACGCAGCTGCCACTGCAGCGGGCACGAGGCGGCGTCGGTGGCGGCATAAACGCTGACCGCGACCTGGCAGTTCGCCCGATTCCCGAGTGCTCCGCAGTACTGGCGTACCACTCCAGCCGAAGCCTGGCCGCACTTGGGGAACGACACGTTGTCGATCACCCACACCTCGGGCGCGAGCACTTCGGACAACAGCTGGGCGATCCGCCGCCGCACCGGCAGTGGATCCCACGGCGACTGGTTCACGAACTGCTTCAGGGCCTGCATGTTCCCGTCCGGCAGCCGCTCGACCATCGGCTGGACCGACTTGCGCCGGCCGTCCAGCTTCAGACCCCGCAGATAACACTCGCCCCACCGCCGCTGATCCCGCCGCGGCAACGACCCGAACACATCGGCAACGAACTCCGATAACTCACCCCGGAGCCGTCCCACCTCCCCCAACTTCATGCTTCGAAGATGCCCATCACCAGGTGAGATCACCCAAGGTAACGAAGCACTACTAGCCGACGGTGATATCGGCTATCTCGAGCCGATCCGCGCGCTGACGATTCCGAGGCTCAGCAGGATCTTGCTGAGGCGGTCAGGGCGGATCGGCCGGAGTGGTGACCGGGGCCCGATAGGTGGGGAGGAAATCCTGGTGTGGTCATTTGAGGTTGCTGCCCTGATGAATGGTGGGCGTGGCGCGCTCGAACCACACCGTCTTCCCGCCCCCGGCTGTCGGCGACACTCCCCACTTGTCGACGAACGCGTCCAGGAGGAACAGGCCTCGGCCGCCTTCCGACTCCGGGTCCGACTTCGTCGGGGTCGGGAGTAGTTCGCCGTAGGCGTCCGTCACCTCTGCCCTGACTCCCGTCTGCTGCTTCAGCAGGAGCACCGTGCAGTGGTTGTCCGGGACGTGGCGGATCACGTTGGCGATCAGTTCCGTCAGGGCCAGCTCTACCGTGTCCGTCAGGTGTTGCAGCTCCCAGTTCTCCAGGTGCATGCGGGCGATCCGGCGGATGTGGCGCGCCGAGTGCTCGCCGACCGTCAAGGTCATGCGGTACTGCGTGGGGATGGGGGAGGCGTAGATAGAGGGGAAGTATCCGTTCACGGTACGAGCGTGAGCTGTGGCAACTACTCTGGGCTATGCATTGAATACAACGTGTTGTGTCGTGGTGTTGTGGGAGGGCCCGCGTGACCCATATCAACGTCCTTGATCCCGGCGCTTCGCCGCTCGACTACTACGGGTTCGAGCTTCGGCGGTTGCGGGAGGCGGCTGAACTCACGCAGCGGCAGCTCGGGGACATCCTCAATTACACCGGGTCGCTGGTGGGGCAGGTCGAGACCGCCCGGAAGGTTCCCACCGTCGAGTTCAGTGAGCGGGTCGATGCCGCCCTCGGGACTGGTGGTCTCTTCTCGCGGCTCGTCGTGCTCGTCCTGCGCAGTCAACTTCCGGCCTGGTTCAGGGAAGTCGCCGAGTTGGAAGCGCGGGCCGTCGAGATCTGTGTCTTCCAGGCCGGAATCGTTCACGGTCTGCTTCAGACCCCGGCTTACGCGCGCACCGTCCTCGGCGTGCTCGACGAGACCGACCTTGAGGACCGAACCGCAGTCCGGCTCGCTCGTCAGCGCATCTTCGAGAAGTCCGAGCCTCCGGTGTTCTGGATCGTGCTCACCGAGGGTGTGCTGCACCAGGAGATCGGTGGCGGGGAAGTCATGCGCGAGCAACTTGCTCACCTGTTGTCGTTCGAGCGGAATCCTCGGATCAACATCCAAGTGCTGCCGTTCTCGGCCGGAGCGCACGCAGGCACACAAGGCTCGTTCAACGTCTACCGCTTCGGAAGCGACCCCACCATCGTCTATACCGAGGGGTACGGCAGCGGGCATCCCAGTGCGAACCCGGACACTGTCAGGGACTGTTCACTCCGTTACGATCATCTGCGGGCCGCCGCTCTCTCCCTCAAGGATTCGGCGGAGCTGATCCGGCGAGTGGTGGAGGAGCGCTATGGAGAGCACCGTCTGGCGTAAGTCGTCGTACAGCGGTGACCAGGGCGGTGATTGTGTCGAGATCGCCGAGAGTCCGGCGACCATCGCCATCCGCGACTCCAAGGCCCCGGCGGGCCCGATCCTCACGATCGAGCCCGCCGCGTTCTCGACGTTCCTCGCCTGGACCGGCGGTGGCGCTACAGGCGCTGAATGATCGTGCCGGTTGCCAGTGCGCCGCCCGCGCACATGGTGATCAGGGCGAACTCCTTGTCCGTGCGCTCCAGTTCGTGCAGCGCCGTCGTGATGAGGCGGGCGCCCGTCGCGCCGACGGGGTGGCCGAGGGCTATCGCTCCGCCGTTGACGTTGACTTTCGACAGGTCCTGGTCGAAGACCTTTGTCCAGCTCAACACCACTGACGCGAAGGCCTCGTTGATCTCGACGAGGTCGATGTCCTTGAGGGTCATGCCCGCCTTGCCGAGGACGGCTCGGGTCGCGTCGATGGGGCCGTCGAGGTGGAAGTGCGGGTTCGCGCCGACCAGGGCCTGGGCGACGATCCTCGCCCTCGGCTTCAGCTTCAGGGCGCGGGCCATGCGTTTCGACGCCCACATGATCGCCGCAGCGCCGTCGCTGATCTGGGACGAGTTGCCGGCCGTGTGGATCGCCGTCGGCATGACCGGCTTCAGGCGGGACAGGGCGTCGGGGGAGGTGTCCCGTAGGCCCTCGTCGCGGTCGACCAGGCGCCACATGCCCTGGCCGGCCGCCTGTTCGTCCTCCGTCGTCGGGACCTGGACGGCGAACGTCTCGCGCTTGAAGCGTTCCTCCGACCAGGCCGCCGCCGCTCGTTCCTGGGAGAGGAGGCCCAGGGCGTCCACGTCCGAGCGGCTCAACTCCCGCTTCCGCGCGATGCGTTCCGCCGCCTCGAACTGGTTCGGGAGGTCCACGTTCCATTCCTCCGGGAACGGTTTCCCGGGGCCGTGCTTCGAGCCCGAGCCGAGAGGGACGCGGGACATCGCTTCCACTCCGCAGCTGATGCCCACGTCGATGACGCCCGCCGCGATCATGTTCGCCGCCATGTGGCTCGCCTGTTGCGAGGAGCCGCATTGGCAGTCGACCGTCGTCGCGGCCGTCTCGTACGGGAGGCCCATCGTCAGCCATGCTGTCCGTGCGGGGTTCATGGACTGTTCGCCGGCGTGGGTCACCGTGCCGCCGACTATCTGTTCCACGGCGTCGGCGGGCATGCCGGTACGGCCGAGTAGTTCGCGATAGGTCTCGCCCAGGAGGTAGGCGGGGTGCAGGTTGGCGAGCGCGCCGCCGCGCTTGCCGATGGGGGTGCGGACTGCTTCCACGATCACGGGTTCGGCGGCCATGGGTGCGGATCCCTTCGGAACTAGTACGTGTTCTAGTTCTCTGCTGTGTGCAGTCTGCTTACGTGATGTGCGTCACCGCAAGGGTCTTGCAGCCTCGAGGGTCCTGAACTACCTTCACGGCATCTGTTTCTGATGAACCGTCAGATCGCATCGTCAGATGGCTGGAGCCGCCGATGCCCTGTCCAGCGCTTCCCGACGGGTTCGACTTCACCGATCCCGACCTGCTGCAACACCAAGTGCCGCTACCGGAGTTCGCCGAGTTGCGCGGTGCCGAACCGGTCCGCTGGATCCCTCAGACGGGCAATGTCGCCGGCTTCCAGGACGAGGGGTACTGGGCGGTGACCCGCCACGCGGATGTGAAGTACGTTTCCACCCACCCCGAGATCTTCTCCTCCTACCTCAACACCGCGATCATCCGGTTCAACGAGCACATCGAACGGGATTCGATCGACGCTCAGCGGTTCATCCTGCTGAACATGGATCCGCCCGAGCACACGCGCGTACGGCAGATCGTGCAGCGCGGGTTCACGCCCCGGGCCATCCGGGCGTTGGAGGAGCGGCTGCGGAACCGGGCCACGGCGATCGTCGAGAGCGCCCGCGCGCAGGACGGTTCCTTCGACTTCGTCACGTCCGTCGCCTCGGAGCTGCCCCTGCAGGCCATCGCCGAGCTGATCGGCGTACCCCAGGACGACCGTTCCAAGATCTTCGACTGGTCCAACAAGATGATCGGGTACGACGATCCCGAGTTCGCCATCACCGCCGAGGTCGGGGCGCAGTCCGCCGCAGAGATCCTCGCGTACGCCATGAACATGGCCGCCGAGCGGAAGCAGTGCCCCGCTCACGACATCGTCTCGACGCTCGTGGCCGCCGAGAACGAGGGCAACCTCAACTCCGACGAGTTCGGGTTCTTCGTGCTGATGCTGGCCGTGGCCGGGAACGAGACGACCCGGAACGCCACGACCCACGGCATGCACGCGTTCCTCACCCATCCCGAGCAGTGGGAGTTGTACAAGCGGGAGCGGCCCGGCACCGCCGCCGAGGAGATCGTGCGGTGGGCCACCCCCGTCATCGCCTTCCAGCGGACCGCCACCCAGGACACCGAGCTGGGCGGGAAGCTGATCAGGAAGGGGGACCGGGTCGGGCTCTTCTACTCCTCCGCCAACCGCGACCCCGAGGTGTTCGAGCGGCCCGACGAGTTCGACGTCACCCGGGATCCGAATCCGCACCTCGGCTTCGGCGGCGGCGGGCCCCACTTCTGCCTCGGCAAGTCACTCGCCGTGCTGGAGATCAACCTCATCTTCAACGCGATCGCCGATGCCCTGCCCGACCTGAGGCTCGTGGGGGATCCGCGTCGGCTGCGGTCCGCCTGGATCAACGGGGTGAAGGAACTCCGGGTCAGCGCCGGATGATCAGCACAGGCTGATGGGCGCTCGATGACCGGCGCTCGATGATCAGCACTCGATTCGGCGCGGTCACTCCTTGCCGGACACCGTCAGGGCCAGGACCGCCGAGGTCACGGCGGCCAGCAGCAGCGGGATCGCCAGGTCGTTGTGGAGCACCAGGACCGCGCCCAGTACCGCGCCCGCGAACATCGCGGCCACGGATGCCGTACGGCGTGGCGATCGCCGGCCTGTGCCGCCGCCCGCCCGGGACTCGGAGGCCAGGCCGGTCAAGGTCATCGTCACGACCGTGGTCGTGCTGAGGTCGCGCACGGCGAGTTTGCGGACGGTCGCGTTGCGCAAGCCCATCGCGAAGGCGGTCAGGGCGATGATCGTGTAGACCGTGGCCGGGGCGTGGTCCGAGGTGGCGAACGCCACGGCCGCGGAGACGGCCATGAGGAGCGCCTCGGTGGCCAGCATCACCCGGGCCGGTGTGCGGCGTGAGCCCTCGCCCACCCGGCGCACGACCCGGCCGCCGATCGCCGCGCCCATCAGGAAGCAGACGAGCGAGGTCGCCGTGTGGGGGACCGAGAAGCCCGGGGCGCCGGCGGCGGCGAATCCGAGGACGACGACGTTGCCGGTCATGTTGGCGGTGAAGACGTGCCCCAGGCCGAGATAGGTGACCGCGTCGATCAGGCCGCTGATGCCGGTCAGTAGGAGGAGTACCGGGACCAGGCGGACGCCGCGTGCTTCCGGGTCCCGTGACGGCTCTGAGGGTTCAGCGGGTTCAGCGAGTCCTGCGGGTTCTGCGGGCTCCGGGGGTTCTGCGGGCTCCGGGCGTTCCGGGGGCTCGGACGGGTGCTCGGTGCCGGTCATCCGCTCAGTGGAGCACGGCAAGGTGAGGAAACGCCGAAGGCGGCGGCCCCGGGGATCGGGGGCCGCCGCCTTCGACGGTACGGGGGCGCTTGTTCAGCGCGGTGGCGTGGCTCAGTACCAGCCGTTGGCCTGCCAGAAGTTCCAGGCGGCGACCGGGCTGCCGTAACGGGAGTTCATGTAGTCCAGACCCCACTTGATCTGGGTCTTGGCGTTGCTCTTCCAGTCGGAACCGGCCGAGGCCATCTTGGAGGCGGGCAGGGCCTGGACCAGGCCGTAGGCGCCGGAGGAAGCGTTGGTGGCGGTGACGTTCCAGCCGCTCTCGTGCTTCACGATGTTGGAGAAGGCCTTGTACTGAGCCGCGTCCGGGATCATCTTGTGCGCGATCGCCTGGGCCTGGGAGGCGGAGGACGTCGTCGCGGCGTGGGCGGGGGCGGCGGACAGCGCCATCCCCGCGGTGGCGGCGGCCACGGCGATGCCGGTGAGGGCCTTCTTCGGGGAAGCGATGCGACGGATGACGGAGACGGACACGGAGAACCTTTTTCTTCGGGGACGTTGGCGGTCGCTTGCATGCCGGAGTCACGCGGTGCGTGGCCGCACCGCGTGGTTGCGGTAGGTGGCTGCATGCCGTGGTGCCTGAGCCCGTGGACTCGGTGGCACCCTGCGACGTCATCCAGAGAAACAGGATCGAGCGCCGTCCGCAAAGACCCCTTTTGCTAGTTGTGGTCGTATTCGGGGGGTCGGCGCTCTGTGTGAGCTGGCTCTCAATGCCCAGGTCAGAGGCCCTTATGGCATGCGCATGGCGTCCGGTTTGTCCGACTAGGTCGGGTAGTAGGTGATGTGAGTCATGTGGGGTGGTTCACCGGTCAACGGCCTTCTGGGCCCTTCCGCGGGGCCTCGAATGTGACCGCGGTCTCGAAGGCCGCGCGCCGGGTGGCTCTGCGTAGCGCCCTGAGCACCGCCGGGCCGAGGGTGAGGGTCAGCAGGACCGTGACCACCGCCCTGCCCAGGTCCCAGCCCAGCGAGGTCGCCACGCAGTACGCGGCGAAGCGGGCCAGGTTCGCGGGCACCGTGCCGTCCGGGTCGAAGGCGACCCCCGAGGCCAGCGCGCCCATGAAGGGCCACCCGGCCATGTTCATCGCCGTGCCGTACGCGAAGGCGGCCAGGAAGCCGTAGGCCGCGAGCAGGGCCAGTTCGGCACGGCCACGGAGCCGGTCGCCGCCCGGCAGCAGGCCCGCGCCCATCGTGAACCAGCCCATCGCCAGCATCTGGAACGGCATCCACGGGCCCACCCCGCCCGTCAGCAGCGCGGACGCGAACATCGTGACCGAGCCGAGGACGAAGCCGAAGCCCGGGCCGAGGACCCGGCCGCTCAGCACCATCAGGAAGAACATCGGCTCGATGCCCGCCGTCCCCGCGCCGATCGGACGCAGGGCCGCGCCCGTCGCCGCCAGCACGCCCAGCATCGCGACCGCCTTCGCGCCGAGCCCCGACTCCGAGATCGTCGCCGTCACGACCGCGACCAGCAGCACCAGCAGGCCCGCGAACAGCCAGGGGGCGTCCTGGGCGTGCGCGTTCAGCGCGGAGGTGGGCGGGGCGAGGAAGGGCCAGCCGAACGCGATCACGCCCACCGCGCTGACCAGCGCCAACGCGGCGAGCGACCGGGGGCCGAGGTGTACCGGACGCCGCCTGGGCATCGTCATCGCAGGTCCTCCCGCAGGTCCTCCCGCAGGTCCTCCGGTAGCTCCTCCCGCAGGTCCTCCCGCAGTGCCTCGCGCACCTGCGTGACCGTGAGCCACCCCTGCGGGGCCAGGATCTTCGTCACCTGTGGGGCGAAGGAGGGCGAGGAGACCACCACCTCCGCCGTCGGGCCGTCGGCGATGACCTCGCCCTCCGCGAGCAGCACCACCCGGTGGGCCAGCTCCGCGGCCAGCTCCACATCGTGGGTGGCCAGGACGATCGCGTGCCCGGCCGCGGCGAGTCCGCGCAGGACGGCGACCAGGCGCGCCTTCGCCGCGTAGTCCAGGCCCCGGGTCGGTTCGTCCAGGAGGAGAAGCGGCGGGCGGGCGGTGAGGACGACCGCCAGCGCGAGGGTGAGGCGCTGGCCCTCGGAGAGGTCGCGGGGGTGGGTGCCGTCCGTGATGCCGGGGAGGAGGTCCGAGACCAGGGCCCGGCAGGTGCCGGGGGCGGCCCCCGCGTCCCGGTCGGCGGCCGCGCACTCGGCGGCGACCGTGTCGGCGTACAGCAGGTCGCGCGGCTCCTGCGGGACCAGACCGGCGCGGCGGACCAGGTCCCGCGGCGCGGTGCGGTGCGGCACGAGACCGCCCACGTGGACCGTTCCCGCCGACGGCTCGACCAGGCCTACGAAGGTGTTGAGCAGCGTCGACTTCCCGGCGCCGTTGCGGCCCATGAGGGCGACGGTCTCGCCGGGCAGGACGGTGAGGTCCACCTCGCGCAGCGCCTGGACCCCGGCCCGGCGCACGGAGAGGGAGCGGGCCTCGGCGGGGGCCGCGGAGGCGGACGGCGCGGGGGGAGGACGGCGGAAGCGGCGGCGGGCGGGAGGATCGGCCTGGGGCTCGGCGGGGAGCCCGGTGGGGGGCGCCGGGGGCGTGTCCACCCTCCGGGGGGTCTCCCGTCCCTCCAGGCGTTCCCGCAGGTCGCCGGCCCGTCGGCGGGCGTCCCGGACGGTCAGTGGCAGGGGGGACCAGCCCGCCAGCCGGCCCAGGCTCACCACCGGCGGGAAGACCGGGGACACGGCCATCATGTCCGCCGGGGTGCCGAGCAGCGGGGCCGCGCCCGGGGAGGGCAGCAGGGCGACCTGGTCGGCGTACTGGAGGACGCGTTCCAGGCGGTGTTCCGCCAGCAGCACCGTCGTACCGAGGTCGTGGACGAGGCGGAGGAGGACGGCGAGGACCTCCTCGGCGGCCGCCGGGTCGAGCGCGGAGGTCGGCTCGTCCAGGACGAGGACGCGCGGGTGCGGGGTGAGGACCGAGCCGATCGCGACCCGCTGCTGCTGGCCGCCGGAGAGCGTGGCGATGGGGCGGTCACGGAGGGCGGCCAGACCGAGCAGGTCGAGGGTCTCCTCGACACGGCGGCGCATCACCTCCGGCGACAGGCCCAACGACTCCATGCCGTAGGCGAGTTCCTCCTCGACGGTGTCCGTCACGAAGTGCGAGAGCGGGTCCTGCCCCACCGTGCCCACGACGTCGGCGAGTTCGCGCGGCTTGTGGGTGCGGGTGTCACGGCCGGCGACCGTGACGCGGCCGCGCAGGGTGCCGCCGGTGAAATGCGGGACCAGGCCGGACACCGTGCCGAGGAGCGTCGACTTGCCCACCCCCGACGGGCCCGCCAGGAGCACGAGTTCACCCTCGGGCACGGTGAAGTCGACGTCCTGGACGGTGGGTTCGGTGGCGCCGTCGTACGTCACGGAGACGTTCTCGAAGCGGATCACGACGGCTCCTTGGAGAGGAACGCGGGCAGCAGGCCGAGGAGTACGGCCGCCGCCGGCCAGAGCGGGAGGGCGGGGGCGGTCAGCGGGACCACACCGGGGTGCAGGGCAGCAGGGTCGGCGGACGCGGCCACGATGAGGAGGGCCGCGACGGCGGCCCCGGAGGCGGCGGTGAGACAGGCCCGCGGGGTCCAGCGGTCCGGACGGTAGCGGGTGCGCGGGGAGCGGCGGCCGCCCAGCCGCAGTCCGGCGAGGGCCGCGACGACTCCGGCGAACAGCACCGGGAGGCCGTAGCTGCCGCCCGCCGCGGTGAGCAGGCCATACGTTCCCGCGCAGACGCCGAGCAGACCGCCGAGCGTGAGGACGGCGGTCGTCCGGCGGACCGGGGCGGGGACGTCGGCGGTACGGCCGTAGCCGCGCGCGTCCATCGCGGCGGCGAGGGCGACGGAGCGTTCCAGGGCGCCCTCCAGGACCGGCAGACCCACCTGGAGCAGGCCGCGCAGACCCGTGTCCGGGCGGCCCCGGAGGCGGCGGGCGGCGCGCAGACGGTGGACGTCCGCGATGAGGTTCGGGGCGAAGGTGAGCGCCACGACCACCGCCACCCCCGTCTCGTACAGGGCGCCGGGCAGCGTCTTGAGCAGACGGGAGGGGCTGGCCAGGGCGTTCGCGGCACCCACGCAGACGAGAAGGGTCGCCAGTTTCAGACCGTCGTAGAACGCGAAGAGCAGGCCCTCGGCCGTGACCGCGCCGCCGAGCCGGATGCCCTGCGCCCAGTGGGGGAGCGGGACTTCGGGAAGCGTGACGAGCACCCGCGTCCCAGGGATCGGGGATCCCAGGACGACGACGAACACCAGACGGATGACGAGGACGGCGAGCGCGAGCTTGAGGAACGCGGAGTAGGAGCGGGACCAGGGGGTGTCCGGGCGGCACGTGGTGACGACGTACGCGGAGACGGTGAGGAGGAGACCGAGGAGGAGCGGGTTGGTGGTGCGGGTGGCGGCGGTACCGAGACCGAGGGCCCACAGCCACCAGGCGGCCGGGTGGAGCGGGGTGCGGGGTGTGCGGGGTGTGCGTGGTGTGCCGGGGCCGCCGTCCGCCATCCGGCCGTCGGCGATCCGGCCACCAGCGATCCGGCCGTCGGCGATCCGGCCGTCAGCCATCCCTGCGGGATCCTCGCCGCCGGGCCTGCCAGACCGCCGCCGCGCCCAGCACCGCCACCGCCGCCACGCCCGCGTACAGGCCCACGGACGGTCCGCCGTCCTTCTCCGGCTGCCCGGCGGACGTCGGCTTCTCAGTGCCCGACGCCTGCTCGGACGCCTGGCCCGACGCCTGCCCTGACACCTGCTCGCCGCAGCCCGTCTCCGGATACCCCGCGATCGCGCACAGCAGGGCGTTCGTGTCGTAGCGCAGGGGTTTGGCGACCGAGGCGAGCGCCTCGGCCGTCGTCGCGTCGGGCGAGACCCGGGCGCAGGCCGTGCGCGGTGACGGCGGGGTCTCGCCGCTCGGCGCGTCGGCCGCCGTGCCGAAGTCGACGACCAGGGCCACCCGCTTCGTGCCGTCCCGCGCGGGCGTCTTCGCGCAGATCGTCGCGAAGGAGGCCGCGCCGCGTGGCTGCGACGCGTCCTGGGAGTCCGCGCTCACCGCGAACCGGAAGCCCTGGACGTCGCCGTCGGCCGGGCGGGCGGTGGACGGCCCCTGGGTGGCGTACGTCCAGCCGTCGCCGGAGCGGTCCCAGAAGGACCAGTAGCGGTAGCCGGCGGCCTGGGCCGACTGAACCGTGCCGGTCAGCGACAGCAACAGCGCGGCGAGGACGAGGGCGGCGCTCCGGCGCGTCACGGCTGCCGCTTCCTGCCACGGACGCTGATCAGGAAGCCGATGCCGATACCGGCGACGAGGAAGACGCCGACGATCCACCAGACGCCGTAACCGGAATCCGAGTCGTCCTTCTTGTCGGCGTCGGCGTCGGCGGCCTGATCGGTTGCCTTCGCCGTGGCCTGCGGGGTCGGACCCGTCGCGTCGAGCTGCGCGACGAGGTCGGCGCCGCCGAAGTGGCGGGGGTCGGCGCCCATGGCGTGGGCCGCGAAGATCAGCTGGGCGTAGGCGGCGGGGCCGCTCTGCTTCGCCCAGCCTGCGGAGTTCTGCTCGAGCCAGGAGAGGGCCGTCTTCGCCTGCTCGGTCGCGCCCTGCGCGGCGAGGGCGACGACGGCGTCGGCGGTGTTGCCGTAGTCGGGCTGGTCCTCGGCACCGGGGAGAGCGGAGTCCAGGTGGCCGTCCTCGCCGATCGCGTCGGCGAGGTAGACCGAGCCGTTGCGGGCGAGTTCGTCCGGGGTGAGCGGGGCTGCGGAGCCGGCGCAGGTGAAGACTTCCTCCCGCACCTTGCCCGCCGTCGTCACGAACCCCTTGCCGAGGACGCCGAGCACACCCGCCGCCGTCGCGTCCGCGTTCGCCGCGAGGGCGCCCTTCTTGTCCGGCTGGTACGCGAACGCGCCGTCGCCTGCCTGGTCGCAAGGGATGGAGAGCTTCAACAGCGCGTCGTACGACGACTTGCCGCCCTTTCGCACCTCCGAAGTCTTCTCCCCGGCCGCCGCCATCGCGCCCGCCACCACGGAGGTCGAGTTCGCGTCGCTCGCGCCGCCGGGGGTGTAGCCCCAGCCGCCGTCGGCGTTCTGGACCGACTTCAGCCAGGTGACGGCCTTCGCGGTCTCGGCCTGGTGGCCGCCCAGCGCGGCCAGTGCCTGGACGGCCGCCGCCGTGCTGTTGGTGTCCACCATCAGCTTGGCGTCGCACGCCTTGGCCGTGTCCGCGCGGAACGCGGCGAAGGCGCCGGTCGCACACTGCTGCCCGGTCAGCCAGGCCACGGCCCGGTCGGCGGGGGTGACACCCGTGGTCCGCTGCGCCAGCAGGGCCAGCGACTGGCGCCAGACACCGTCGTACGTCGGGTCGGTGGTGCCGTACAGCCCGTCGGGTATCGCCACCGACGGGGTGGGGGACGGGGTGGCGGCGACGGCGGGGACGGCGGCACCCAGCACGACGGTGGCGGCTGCCAGAGCAGCGGCGCTGCGGCGGATGTTCATGATCGGCGGGTGCCTCTCCCGGTCGGGGAGGTCACGCAGCGGGCAGCACGGGACATCCCGGCGGCTCGGCTCCGTATACCTCGACGGTGCCGTGCGACGGCGGGCCTGCCGACGCACGTGAGCCGGTCACGGTCCCGTACCGGGCGATCCGGCTGTGACGGTTGCGGGTCAGCGCCGGAATTGCACCGGCTTCCCCCTGTACGGGCGTGATGACGACGCGGCCACTCTACCGGCAGGTAGCCGGGCGCCTGAGGGGCGGCTGTGAAAGCGCCCCTGACGGGGCGGAAGCCGCCGATATGTTGTGACCATGACGCATACGGGGAGGGTGTCGGGCGAGGTGCCGACCGGGCTCCCGGCCGCGGTGCCGGGCGGGCCGCCGGGCCGGCTGCTCGGCTCGGGCCGAACGGCCGACGTGTACGAGATCGACGAGGCGTGGGTGCTGCGCCGCGACCGGGAGGGCTGGGAGGACTCGGCCGCCCTCGCGGCGGTGATGACACACGTGCGCCGGCACGGCTACCCCGCACCCGCCGTACGGCCCTCCGGCTCACGCGCCGACCTGGTCATGGAGCGGCTGAACGGGCCGACGATGCTCCGCGCGTTCGGGGCGGGCACGCTGGACGCCGAGGAGGCGGGGGGCGTCCTCGCCGGGCTGCGGCGCGAGCTGCACGCCCTGCCCGGACGGGTCTCGGCCGACGCCCGCATCCTGCACCTGGACCTCCACCCGGACAACGTGATCCTCACGCCCGACGGCCCCCGGGTCATCGACTGGGCCAACGCGGAGGAGGGCGACCCCGGGCTCGACTGGGGCATGTCCGCGGTGATCCTCGCCCAGGTGGCCGTCTCTCCCCAGCCCATCGCCGACCCGGCCCGGGCGATGCTGACCGCGTTGCTCGCCGACCCCCGCGACCTCACCGAGGAGGGCCTGGCGGAGGCTCTGCGGAGGCGGGCGGCCAACCCGACGATGAGCCGCGAGGAGACGGAACTCCTCGTGCCCGCCGCCGAGTTGATCAGGACGACGGCGGGCCGCTGACTAGGCCGCCCGCCAGACCGTCATGTCCGCGGTCACGAACGCGATGTCCGGCAGTGCGGTCGACTTCACCTGGATCACGAGCAGTGCGATGTCCCCGGAGGGGTGCTTGACGCAGATCTCGCTGCCGGCCGCCGCCGCGGCGAGGGGAAGCCGGTGACTCTTGGCGCCGGTGAGGAGGATGCGGCACGTGTCGAGGCCGCCTCCGGGGTCGCCGTACACCAAGGAGAGCACGCTGGTGTCGCTCTCCAGCGCGCAGTCGTCCTGCTTGCAGGCGAAGCGGATGTCCCCCTTGGCGTCCTCGCGCCGGACCGGCTCCTTGACGTCCAGCGAGGTCTTCGCGTCCAGCCACTGGAGGGGATACGCGGTGGCCTGCGGCGTCTTGGGCACGGCCGAGGAGGAGCCCGACTCCTCCGATGTCCGGTCCCCGGCCACCGAGTCCGGCGCGGCCGTCGACGAGGACGCCGACGAGGACGCCGACGACCCTGCGGTGCCGGACGGGCCGGGCGTCGAGGCGGCCCCGGTCGTGTCGTCCCGGTGGCGGAGCCGGTCCGCCGCCTCCACGACCGTCCACGTCAGACCGGTCAGCACCAGCGCGCCCGCGGTGACGGCGGCGGCCGTGACCAGCGCGGTGCGCCGACGCCGGGCCGGCCGCCCGTCCGGCCGCGTGAGCTGCGACCGCACCGGCGCGATCAAGGGCATCGCGTTCGGGGCCATCGCGTTCGAGGGCATCGCGTGCGGAGCCATCGCGTTCGAGGGCAACGCGTGAGCAGGTACAGCGTGTTGGGGTGTCTCGTCCTGCGGCGTCTTGTGCGAGGGCCGCGGGATCAAGGGCAGCGTGTGCACCGGGGTGGGATCGGGGACCGGAGACGGAACCGACACCTCCGGCCCGGTGACCTCCCGCCAGACGGCCGGCCCGGCGCCGCGGTCCGCCTCTCCGCCCAGACGTTGCCTGCACCATTCGACGATCTCCGCCGGGGTGACCCGCTCCGCCGGATCGGCGGCCAGGCAGTGGGCGATCAGCGGGCGGAGCGGTTCGGGCAGCAGGGACAGGTCGGGTTCCGAGTGCACGATCCGGTACAGCACGCTGACCGAGGGCCCGTCCCCGTACAGCGGCTCGCCCAGGGCCGCGAACGCCGCCGTCTGACCGAGCGCGAACACGTCGGTCGCCGCGGTGACCTCGCCCGCGGTCGCCTGCTCGGGAGCCATGTACTGCGGTGTGCCGACGGCGAGGCCGGTGGCGGTGTTCGAGGTGACGTCGGAGGCCAGCGAGATGCCGAAGTCGATCACGCGCGGTCCGTCGGCGGCCAGCAGCACGTTCGACGGCTTCAGGTCCCGGTGCACGATTCCCGCACCGTGGATGGCCTGGAGCGCCTCCGCCACCCCCGCCATCAGCCACAGCACCGCGGGCACCGGCAGCGGCCCGCGCCGGGCGACGGCCTCCGCCAGCGAGGGGCCGGGTACGTACAGCGTGGCCAGCCAGGGAGGTACGCCGTCCGCGTCGGCGTCGATCAGCTCGGCGGTGTACGCGCCGCGGACCCGCCGCGCGGCTTTGATCTCCCGGCGGAACCGCCGCCGGAAGGCCGGGTCGTCGGCCAGTTCGGGGCGTACCACCTTGATCGCCAGCGGCCGGCCACCCTGTGTGTGCGACAGGTAGACCCGTCCCATGCCGCCCGCCCCGAGCCGGGCGGCGAGACGGTAACCGGCCACCATGGGCGGATCGTCCGCCTGGAGTGGCTGGAACACCTCGGTCGCATGATTCATCGGCTCTCATCCCCCCGTGACGATCAAGTCAGCAGCCTACGCGGGGTGTCGGTCCGCCGAAGGGGAGGAACAGCACCCGGGTCTCCAGCAGCCACACCCCGTCGACCTGGCGGAACGCGTCCTGGTAGTGCCCGACCTGGACGGGTGGTCCGGCGGGGACGACGCCGCCCTCGTAGCCGTCGACCCGGTACGTCGAGAAATACGAGGTGGCCAGGGCGGTGGCGGCCGGTGCGGTCGGGGTGACGGTGACCAGGATGTTCGACATGAGGCGGCGCGAGAGCCGGTCGGCGGGACGCGAACCGAAGTACTCCCGCAGCGCCGCCCGCCCCTTGACCAGCCGCCCGCCCGCCGGCCACTCCCAGGTGCCGTCCTCGGTGAACAGCTCGGCCACCGAGGAGGGTTCGCCGAGATCCAGCCGGTGGACGAAGTCGACGACCAGGCGCTCGCAGGCGCGTTCGGCGAGCAGCCGCTGCAGGGGGTCCATGAGGGCGTTGGTATCAAGGAGCCCTCGTCCGCCGCGAGCGATTTACACGGCCGCGTACGTCACCGGGTCGCTCCCGGTCACCGCCTCCGCGCGGCCCTGCTTCACCAGACGCCGTAGGTGGGCCTCGGCCTCCGAGACCGCGATGTTCCGTGAACCGTAGGGGATCTGCGGCCAGGGGCGGTTCCACTCCATGCGTTCCGCGAGCTGCCAGGGGGTGAGCGGGGTGGCGAGGAGGGCGAGCAGTCCGGTGAGACGGTCCTCGTGGTGGGTGAGCAACTCCCGTACGCGGAAAGGCGCGTCGGTGAAGGCGTACTGGTGGGCCGGGAGGATCTCCGCGGGGGCGAGCCGGCCGACGCGTTCGAGGGAGTCGAGGTAGTCGCCGAGGGGGTCGGTGACGGTGGCGTCGTCGGGATCCTCGTACAGGCCGATGTGCGGGGTGATCTCCGGCAGCAGGTGGTCGCCGGAGAACAGGCGTCCATGGCCCGGGAGTTGGGCGGGATGGTCCTCCTCCAGGTGGAGGCAGACATGGCCGGGGGTGTGGCCCGGCGTCCAGATCGCGCGCAGCCGGCGGCCGGGCAGGTCGAGGAACTCACCCGGGACGATCTCGCGGTCGGGGAGGGCGGGCGCCGGGCCGGGGAAGGGGCGACGACGGGCGGGAGGCGTACGGAGCGGGGCGATGTGCTCCTCCGGGGCACCGGCGGCGGTGAGCTTGGCCGCCATGTACGTGTACCAGCGCTCGGGACGCGTCTCGCGGGTCCGCCGCACGATGGAGGTGTCCGCCGCGTGCATCGCCACCCAGGCCCCGGAGGCCTCCCGCACCTGGCCGGACAGGCCGTGGTGGTCGGGATGGTGGTGGGTGATCACGACTCCGCACAGCTCCGAGACGGACGTGCCGCACGCGGTCAGCCCGACGGTCAGCGCCTCCCAGGACGCCGGGTCGTCCCAGCCCGTGTCGATCAGGACCGGCCCACGGTCGGTGTCGACGACGTACACCAGGGTGTGGCCCAGCGGGTTGTCCGGGATGGGCACCCGGAGCGAGCGGACACCGCCGCCATGGTCGTACGTGGTGGGTTCGCCCTGACTGCTCTTCATCTGCCCTCCGTCACACGGCCATTGCCCACTATAACTAGAACTGGTATCAGTTTCTGAAACACCGTCAGAAACGCAGACGAAGGCAGTGGTCATGGCCGAGCTCGTGGAACACGGACAGCTGTTCATCGGTGGGGAACTGATCGACCCCCTGGGCAAGGACGTCATCGAGGTCGTCTCGCCGCACACCGAGGAGGTCATCGGGCGGGTGCCGCACGCGTCGGCCGGTGACGTGGACCGGGCGGTCGCCGCGGCGCGGCGGGCCTTCGACGAGGGGCCCTGGCCCCGGTTGTCGCTCGACGAGCGGATCGACGTCGTCACCCGCATCAAGGACGGCATCGCGCTGCGGCACGAGGAGATCGCCCGGGTGATCTCCTCCGAGAACGGCTCCCCGTACTCCTGGAGCGTCCTCGCGCAGGCCCTCGGCGCGATGATGGTGTGGGACGCGGCGATCACCGTCGCGCGTGGCTTCACCTACGAGGAGCGGCGCGACGGCGTGCTCGGGAAGATCCTCGTGCGGCGCGAGCCCGTGGGGGTGGTCGCGGCCGTCGTCCCCTGGAACGTTCCGCAGTTCGTCGCGGCCGCCAAGCTCGCGCCCGCGCTGCTCACCGGCTGCACGGTGGTGCTGAAGCCGTCGCCGGAGTCGCCGCTGGACGCGTATCTGCTGGCCGAGATCGCGCGGGAGGCGGGGCTGCCGGAGGGCGTGCTGTCGATCCTGCCGGCGGACCGTGAGGTGAGCGAGTACCTGGTCGGGCATCCGGGCGTGGACAAGGTGTCGTTCACCGGCTCGGTCGCGGCCGGCAAGCGGGTCATGGAGGTGGCGTCCAGGAACCTGACCCGCGTGACCCTGGAGCTCGGCGGCAAGTCGGCGGCCGTCGTCCTGCCGGACGCGGACATCGCCACGTCCGTCCCCGGGGTCGTCTCCGCCGCCTGGATGAACAACGGGCAGGCCTGCGTGGCCCAGACCCGCATCCTCCTGCCGCGCTCGCGCTACGACGAGTTCGCGGACGCCTTCACCGCCGCGGCGGCCGCACTGGTCGTCGGCGACCCGCTGGACCCGGCGACGCAGGTCGGCCCGCTGGTGGCGGAGCGGCAGCAGCGCCGGAACCTCGACTACATCAGGATCGGGCAGGAGGAGGGCGCGAAGATCCTCACGGGCGGGGGGCGCCCGCCGGGTCTGGAGCGCGGCTGGTACGTGGAACCGACGCTGTTCGGTGACGTCGACAACTCCATGCGGATCGCCCGCGAGGAGATCTTCGGGCCGGTGATCTGCCTGCTGCCCTACGGCGACGAGTCCGAGGCGCTGAAGATCGCGAACGACTCCGACTACGGGCTCAGCGGCAGCGTGTGGACGGCCGACGTCGAGCACGGCATCGAGGTCGCCCGGCAGGTCCGTACCGGGACGTACTCGGTGAACACCTTCAGCCTCGACATGCTCGGGCCGTTCGGCGGCTACAAGAACTCCGGGCTGGGGCGGGAGTTCGGGCCCGAGGGCTTCGGCGAGTACCTCGAGCACAAGATGATCCACCTGCCGGCGGGATGGGAGGGCTGACGGGCCATGGGGGATCGTTGGCACGTCGAGGTGGACCGGTCCCTGTGCATCGGATCCGCCCAGTGCATCCACCACGCGCCCGACGGCTTCCGGCTCGACACCGCGCGCCAGTCCCACCCGGCCGACCCGGACATGGACGCCAACGAGCGGGTGCTGGCGGCGGCGGAGAGCTGCCCGGTGGAGGCGATCATGCTCACGCTGGTGGGCAGCGGGGAGGCGGTGTTCCCGCCGGAGGAGTGAAGAAATCTTCCGGCGGAGTATTGCGTCAGGTTTGGGGCGGTTTATCCTGGTAGTGGCCTACGAGGCGAATGAGGGGGTCCGACCGGAGTAGCCGACTTCTGCGTGACGCGAAGGCATCCGCCGAGGCCGACGTCGACGGACGGACCGAGGGACCTGAAGGTCGCGGGACAGGATCTGAAGGAAACCCTCGTCGTCTCGTAGGTCCCTTTGTGCGTCCTGTTCGTGTGTCCTACTCGTGGGTCCTGCTCGTGTGCTGTCCGGGGTCCGTCACGTCGATCAGCTTGCACACCGTCTCGATGTCGATCCGCACCTGGGCGATGGACGCGCGCCCCGACAGCCAGGTGATGAGCGCCGAGTGCCAGGTGTGCTCGATGACGCGGACCGCCGAGAGCTGCTCCGGGGTGGGATCGGTCAGGCCCATCGAGTCGAGGATGATCGCCGTCGTCTGACGGGAGACCTGGTCGACCTCCGGTGAGACGCTGCGGTCGGCGAAGGTCAGCGCGCGGACCATCGCGTCCGCCAGATGCGGCTCGCGCTGGAGGGCGCGGAAGGCGCGCATCAGGGTCTCCGCGACGCGGTCCGCCGCCCGCTCGCCCGTCGGGGGCTTCTTCCGCAGCGTGCCGTGCATGTGATCGAGCTGGTCCTGCATCGTGGCGACCAGCAGGTGCACCTTGGAGGGGAAGTAGCGGTAGAGCGTGCCCAGGGCGACCTGTGAGGACTCCGCGACCTCCCGCATCTGCACCGCGTCGAACCCGCCCCGGCTGGCCAACTGAGCGCTCGCGTGCAGGATGCGGCGCCGACGCTCCTCCTGCCGCTGGGTGAGCGGGGAGTGGGCAGGGTGCTGAGTGCTGGCTTCCGCAGACATGGGTCCCGTTCCGTGACAGTCGGTGAGGCTCAGTGGGCGCACAGCTCGGCGGGGCGGTCGGCCGTGGTGTGAATCACCTGATCCACTGCTCACAGCTCTCCTACCTGCCGGTAGATTCAGAGCCTCCCGAACGATCAAGTCTGAAACTTGTTCTAGATTAGCGTCCCGTCGTAGTCTCGCGGGACAATGCAGGCAGAAGGGGGCCCGGAGTGACCGCTGAGGCCAGTCAGGCAGGGCCCCGGCAGGACCTCGCCGCCGACGGCGGGAGATCGCTCGACATCGCTCTCCTCACCTATAAGGGGAACCCGTTCTGCGGGGGCCAGGGTGTCTACGTACGCCATCTCTCGCGTGAGCTCGCCCGTCTCGGTCACCGCGTCGAGGTGATCGGTTCCCAGCCCTATCCGGTGCTGGACCCGGGCCACGACGACCGTCTCACCCTCACCGAGCTGCCCAGCCTCGACCTCTACCGTCAGCCGGATCCTTTCCGCACCCCGAAGCGCGGCGAGTACCGCGACTGGGTCGACGCCCTCGAGGTCGCCACGATGTGGACCGGCGGCTTCCCCGAGCCGCTGACCTTCTCGCTGCGGGCCCGCCGCCATCTCCGCGCGCGCAGCGGTGAGTTCGACATCGTGCACGACAACCAGACCCTGGGATACGGGCTGCTGGGGGACATCGGCGCGCCCCTCGTCACCACCATCCACCACCCCATCACCGTCGACCGGCAGTTGGAGCTGGACGCGGCCGAAGGGCGGCGGCGTCGGTACTCCGTGCGCCGCTGGTACGCGTTCACCCGGATGCAGAAGCGGGTCGCGCGCAGGCTGCCGTCCGTGCTCACCGTCTCCGGCACCTCCCGCCAGGAGATCGTCGACCACCTCGGCGTCCGCGACGACCGCGTCCACGTCATCCACATCGGTGCCGACACCGACCTGTTCTCGCCGAACCCCGCCGTGGCCGTCGTACCGGGCCGGATCGTGACGACGTCCAGCGCGGACGTCCCGCTCAAGGGCCTGGTCTTCCTCGTCGAGGCGCTGGCCAAGGTGCGCACCGAGCACCCGCACGCCCATCTCGTCGTCGTCGGCAAGCGCCCGCAGGAGGGGCCGGTCGCCCAGGCGATCGAGCGGTACGGCCTCGAAGGCGCCGTCGAGTTCGTCAAGGGCATCTCCGACGCCGAACTGGTCGACCTGGTCCGCTCGGCGGAGGTCGCCTGCGTGCCGTCGCTGTACGAGGGCTTCTCGCTGCCGGCCGCCGAGGCCATGGCCACGGGCACCCCGCTGCTCGCCACGACCGGCGGGGCGATCCCCGAGGTCGCCGGGCGCGACGGCGAGACCTGCCTGGCCGTGCCGCCGGGCGACTCCGGCGCGCTGGCCACGGGTCTCGGACGACTGCTGGGCGACCCGGAGTTGCGGGCCCGGCTCGGTGCGGCCGGACGGCAACGGGTGCTCGAACGGTTCACCTGGGCGCGCGCCGCCGAGGGGACCGTGGCCCGGTACCGCGAGGCGATAGCCGACCGCGGTCGCCCACGGGTCGCCGAGGCTTCCGCGGCGTCCGCCGCCCCCGCAGCCGTCGAGTCCGTCGGTGCCGGGGCCGGTGCCGACACCGACGCCGTATCCGAAGCATCCGATCGCGATCGCGAAAGCAGGGCCACGTGCTGACCGTCGACTTCTCCCGGTTCCCGCTCGCCCCGGGCGACCGAGTCCTGGACCTGGGCTGCGGTGCCGGCCGGCACGCCTTCGAGTGTTACCGGCGCGGCGCGCAGGTCGTGGCCCTCGACCAGAACGCCGAGGAGATCCGCGAGGTCGCCAAGTGGTTCGCGGCGATGAAGGAGGCCGGCGAGGCCCCCGAGGGTGCCACCGCGACGGCCATGGAGGGCGACGCGCTCGCCCTGCCCTTTCCCGACGAGTCCTTCGACGTCGTGATCATCTCCGAGGTCATGGAGCACATCCCGGACGACAAGGGCGTCCTCGCCGAGATGGTGCGGGTGCTCAGGCCGGGCGGCCGGATCGCCATCACCGTCCCGCGCTACGGCCCCGAGAAGGTCTGCTGGACCCTCTCCGACGCCTACCACGAGGTCGAGGGCGGCCACATCCGCATCTACCGGGCGGACGAGCTCCTCGCGAAGATCCGCGAGGCGGGCCTGAAGCCGTACGGCACCCACCACGCCCACGCGCTGCACTCGCCGTACTGGTGGCTGAAGTGCGCCTTCGGTGTCGACAACGACAAGGCGCTGCCGGTACGGGCGTACCACAAGCTGCTGGTCTGGGACATCATGAAGAAGCCCCTCGCCACCCGGGTCGCCGAGCAGGCGCTGAACCCGCTCATCGGCAAGAGCTTCGTGGCGTACGCGACCAAGCCGCACCTGCCGCGACTCTCCGAGCAGGCAGCGAACGCCGAGCAGGCCGAGAACGCCGAGCAGGCGGAGAAGACCGAGCAGGCGGACAAGGCCGCGCAGGCCGAGAAGACCGGGGCGGACGCCAAGTGACGACACCCCGGACAGAACACCTCGTCCTGCCCGGGGTCCTCACCGCCGAGCAGGCCGCCGAGACCGTCGCGGGCATCCTCGCCGTACAGCGTGAGGACGGCGCGATCCCGTGGTTCCGGGGCCATCACCTCGACCCGTGGGACCACACCGAGGCCGCGATGGCGCTGGACGCCGCGGGCGAACACGAGGCCGCCGAGCGGGCGTACACCTGGCTGGCCCGACACCAGAACGACGACGGTTCCTGGTTCGCGGCGTACGCGGACGGCGCCTTCGACGACGTCACCGACCGGGGGCGGGAGACGAACTTCGTCGCCTACATAGCCGTGGGCGTCTGGCACCACTACCTGTCCACCGGCGACGACACCTTCCTGGACCGCATGTGGCCGGCCGTCTTCGCGGCCGTCGAGTACGTGCTGCGGCTCCAGCAGCCCGGCGGCCAGATCGGCTGGCGGCGCGACGACGACGGCACCCCGACCGCCGACGCGCTGCTCACCGGCTCCTCCTCCGTCCACCAGGCACTGCGCTGCGCGCTGGCCATCGCCGAGCAGCGCGAAGAGCCGCAGCCTGACTGGGAGTTGGCGGTGGGGGCACTGCGGCACGCCATCCGCCGGCACCCCGAGCGGTTCCTGGACAAGGACCGCTACTCGATGGACTGGTACTACCCGGTGCTGGGCGGGGCGTTGACCGGCACGGAGGCCAAGTCCCGGATCGAGGCCGAGTGGGAGCGGTTCGTGGTCCCGGGTCTCGGCGTGCGCTGTGTCGTCCCCAACCCGTGGGTGACGGGCGGCGAGTCGGCCGAACTCGCCCTCGCACTGTGGGCGATGGGCGAGTCCGACCGGGCGCTGGAGATCCTTCAGTCGATCCAGCACCTGCGCGACGCGGAGTCGGGCCTGTACTGGACGGGGTTCGTGTTCGAGGACGAGGCGATCTGGCCCCGGGAGCTGACCACCTGGACCGCGGGGTCGCTGCTGCTCGCCGTGGCGGCCCTCGGTGGTCACGAGGCCACCTGCGCCGTGTTCGGCGGGGAGCAACTGCCGTCCGGGCTGTCCGGGCTCGAGGCGGACTGCTGCGCCTGACCTGGTCCCGGGACGGGTTTTCGGACCCGCCCCGGGAGCTGCCTTAGTGGCGGTGGACCCGGTTGGCGATGGCGTGACCGATGAACAGGTAGACGACCGCTGCCAGGCCGTAGCCCGCCACCACCCGCGCCCACGCCTCGTCGAACGTGAACAGGTCACGTGACCAGCCGGCCAGCCAGTTGGCCGCGTCATGCACGAACTGGACCAGGTCGTTGCCCCGGTTGGCGTCCAGCAGGTACATGAGGATCCACAGCCCGAGGATGACGGCCATGACGTCCGCGACCACCGCTATGACCGTTCCGGCGGAGTTGGAACCACTGCGATATCGAGACATGACTTCCGTCTGGCCCCGGAATCCCGGTTGAAACGTGGAGTGTTCGCTCTCCGTTCGCCCGTGGCTATGAGTTGAGCTCCGCCAGCACCCGGAGCGTCGTCCGGTCCGGGGCGAGGACCAGCAGGTCCGTCACCGGCCCCTTGCGCCAGGCCTCCAGCCGCTCGGCGACGCGTTCGCGCGGGCCGACCAGGGAGATCTCGTCGGCGAAGGCGTCCGGGACGGCCAGTACCGCCTCCTCGCGCCGCCCGGCCAGGAACAGTTCCTGGATGCGCCGGGCCTCCTCCTCGTATCCCATGCGGGCCATCAGGTCGGCGTGGAAGTTGCGGGTGGCGTGGCCCATGCCGCCGATGTAGAAGCCGAGCATGGTCTTCACGGGGAGCAGACCCTCGCCGACGTCGTCACAGATCCGTGCCTGGGCGAGGGGCGCGACCCGGAAGCCGTCGGGCAGCTCCGCCACCGCCGGGCCGTAGGCCTCCGGCCGGTCGGGCGACCAGTACAGCGGCAGCCAGCCGTCGGCGATTCGGATGGTCTGGGCGACGTTGCGCGGACCCTCCGCGCCCAGCAGCACCGGCAGGTCGGGGCGCAGGGGGTGGGTGATGGACCTGAGCGGTCTGCCGAGGCCGGTCGCGTCCGGCCCGCGGTAGGGGTGGGAGTGGAAGCGGCCGTCCAGTTCCACCGGCGCCCGGCGGCGCAGCACCTGGCGCACCACGTCCACGTACTCCCGGGTCGCGGTCAGGGGGGACTTGGGGAACGGCCGGCCGTACCAGCCCTCCACCACCTGGGGGCCGGACAGGCCGAGCCCGAGCATCATCCGGCCGCCGGACAGATGGTCCAGGGTCAGGGCGTGCATCGCGGTCGTGGTGGGGGAGCGGGCCGCCATCTGCGCGACCGCCGTGCCCAGTTCGATCGTCGAGGTGCGGGTGGCGATCCAGGTGAGAGCCGTGAAGGCGTCCGAGCCCCAGGACTCCGCCGTCCACACGGAGGCGTAACCGAGCCGTTCCGCCTCGCGCGCCAGCTCCACGTGGTCGGGGGAGGGGCCGCGGCCCCAGTAGCCGAGCGCCAGACCGAGCCGCATGCCCGCCTCCTGACGGTGTGTCAGATATAGGAAGGCTGCGACTGTACGACAACGGCCCCCCGCCCGGAAGGGCGAGGGGCCGTGCGTGAAGCGGTGCGGGAGCCGGGGCTCAGCCGCGCTGGATGCCGGACGCGTCCCGCAGGACACCGCGGCGGCCGTCCTGGGTCTGGGCGACCAGACCCTGGGCGCCCTGCTCGACCGCGAGATACCAGGTGCCCGGCGCCAGTTCGGCGATCGGCATCGGCGCGCCGTCCTCCGCGTACAGCGGACGCGGCACCGGCACGGCGAACCAGAACGGGGAGAAGTCCCCGCCCGACGGCTGCGCCGGACCCGGCTGGGCGCCGAACGGCGGCTGACCCGGCTGGCCCTGCTGCGGCGGACCGCCGAACGCCGACGGCTGCTGCGGGGCGCCCGGGTAGCCGTAACCGGCGGGCGGCTGCGCGCCGTACGGCTGCGGGGCGGCCGGCCTGGGGGCCGGTACGAGGGCGGCCTGCAGGGCGGGCACCAGCGGGGTGGCGACCGCGCCGGCGGCGAGCAGCAGCGCGGCGATCAGGCCCAGGATCAGACCGGAGCCCGTCTCGATGTCGGTGCTGCCGAAGGTGTCGCTGAACGCACCGAGCGGGTCGATGATCGTCCAGAACGCCGTCCACGCGGCGAAGACCGTCAGCGCGACACCGAACTGCCCCAGGTCGATGCCGGCCACCTTGCGCGGCTGCGGCAGCGCGCGGGCGACGACGATCAGGGCGGCACCGATGATTCCGCCGAGATACATGCTCATTACGAGGCCGAGGTTGTCCCAGGCGTTCGGGACGTCACTGCCGGAGCCGTCGAACGTGTCCAGGAACGACGCGATGAACAGCAATACCGCTGCTCCGATCACCACGCCGTCGCCTCGAGTGAGGGAGCGGATATTCACTTCAGGTCCTTCGTCAGTCGTCTCGTCATCAGTACACGCATACACATATCGGTAGAGGCGTCGCTGTCACCATGTCGCCGTCAGGCCCTTGTGTGAAGCGCGGGGGTGGCCCCTCATCGTAGGGACGACACTATCGTCACCACGATCGCGCTGTCCGCCGGGATGAGTGCCCTGATCACTACCCGCGCAGGAAACTCACGATTCCCTCAGAGATCCCCTGCGCCGCCTTCTGCCGCCAGGCGCCACTGGTCAGCAGCGCCGCGTCCTTGGTATCGCGCATGTTGCCGCACTCGATGAACACCTTGGGAACCGTTGACAGATTGAGACCGCCCAGGTCCTCACGCGTGACGAGACCGGTGCCGTCGCCGACGTAGTTGGACGGTGAAGTGCCCGTCGCCCGGGTGAAGTCGCCCGCGACGAGCTTCCCGAGGTCCTTCGACGGGCCGACGATGCCGCGGGTGTCCGCGCCGCCCTCGTGCACCGCGCCCGGCAGGATCACATGGAAGCCGCGCTGCCCGGCCCCGGCGCCGTCGGCGTGGATCGAGACGACCGCGTCGGCGTGCGCCGCGTTCCCGATCCGGGCGCGCTCGTCGACACACGGGCCGAACGGCCGGTCCCCGTCCTGCGTCAGCCGCACCGTGGCGCCCTGCTGCTGGAGCAGTGTGCGCAGCCGGTGGGCCACGTCCAGCGTGAACTCCGCCTCGCTGTAACCGGAGTTCGTGGACGTACCCGTCGTGTCGCACTCCTTGCGGTTGGTGCCGATGTCCACCTGGCGATTGATGTCGGCGGTGTGCTGGTAGTTGGTGGGGTTGTGGCCGGGGTCGATGACGACGACCTTGCCCCGGAGCGAGGTTGCGCCGGACCCGGCCGGGGCCGGGGCGGTGCCCGCACCGACACCCGTCTTCCCGTCACCGCCCGCACCGCCCGCACCGCCCGCGCTCCCCGCACCGTCCGAGCCGTCCGAGCCGTTCGCGGGGGAGCTCAGGACGCTCGGCGCCGCTCCCGCACCCGCCCCGGGCCCTTCCGTCCCGCCGCTCCCGGTCCCGCCCAGCGCCTCGTACGCCAGCCAGCCGAGCAGCGCCCCGGGCACCAGCGCGGCGAGCGCGACGGTCAGCGGGCGGCGCAGCGGCGAGCGGCGCGGCCGCGGGGGACCGAAGGGATCGGTGGGATCGGAGGGATCGAAGGGACCGGGGTTCGAGCCTGCGTACGACACGCCTGCCACCCTAACGGCCACCCCGAGAAGCTCTCAGCGGGACGACGCCGGACGGATGACGGAGGCGGATGACGTGCGGCGGCCGGTCGGCGGACGGATGCGGCGGACGCGAGCGTCGACAGCATCGCGAGGCCCAGCGCGCGCGGGCCATCGCGCGGGAGGTGTCGACCAGGCCGGACGGCAGACCCGCGTCGCCCGGTGCCGCGCCCGCGATGGCCGGCGAGGCGAGCGAGGTCGAGGCCAGGCCCGCGCCGAGCATCATCAGGACGCCGGCAGCATGATCCCCGTGACGTACCCGCCGTCCGCGCTCATCGTCGACTGCCAGGCGAACCCGGTCGCCGCGAGCGGCGTGGCCACGGTGCGTGCCCCGGCCGTGCGCAGGAAGCGGGGGGCGAGCTTCGAGGCGAGGACGTCTCAACCGGGATGCGCTCCTTGCGTCGGGATTTTGGCCCAGGGCGCGGGTGGGGGGTCGCCCCGGGGCAGCGGTGGCTCAGGAGGCGGTGAAGTCGGCGATGTGCTCGGTGGCCCAGACGGTGAAGGGGCGGGCGGGGTGGCCGGTCAGTTCCTCGACGGTGCGGGTGAGGGCGACGGGTCTGCCGTCCGTGGACTCCCACCAGGCGAGCAGGGCGTCGGCGTAGACGGCGGGGATGTGCCCGTCGGTCTCCTTCTTCCACTCCTCGGCGGTGACGTGCCTGACCGCGATGGCACGGCCGGTGACGGCGGCGAGCCGGTCGATCTGCTCGGCGAACGTCAGCGACTCGGGTCCGGTGAGGGTGAACCGGCCGCCCCGGTGCCGGGGGTCGGTGAGGACGGCGTGGGCGGCCTCGGCCAGGTCGCTCTCGTGGAGGGGGTCGGTGTGGGCGCCGGGGAAGGGCAGGCTGACGGGCTGTCCGGCCCGGACGGGCCAGGCCCAGGACGCGGCGTTGGAGGCGAAGGAGCCCGGTCGCAGGAGGGTGGTGGCGATCGGGGAGGCGAGCAGCGCCCGCTCCACGGCCAGATGCGAGCCGGCCAGGGGGTCGTCCTTCGGCTCGGAGTCGAGCACGCCCAGGACGCTTGAGCTGGACAGCACCACGACATGGGTGACGCCGGCCCGGTGGGCCCGGTCGACGAACTCGGTGACGTGGTCGGGGGTGGCGTAGAGGAAGACGGAGGTGACGCCGGCCAGGGCGGCGGGGAAGGTCGCCGGGTCGGTGAGGTCGAGGGTGACCGTCTCGACGCCGGGAGGCGGGGTGAGGTCGGCGGGGGCGGCCGAGCCGACCCGCACGGGTATGCCGTCGGCGTGCAGGAGGGCGAGCAGCCGGGTGGCGACCGCGCCGCGGCCTCCGGTGATCAGGATCATGACGGTTCCTTTGTTCCGAGTGTGGCGAACATCGTTCGTGGCGAACGCTGTTCGTCGATGTCATCTCGACAGTAGGGAACGAACGTTGTTCGTGTCAAACACTGTTCGTCACGGTCGGCGTTCGTCACGGTCGACGTTCGTGGCGACCGGCGTTCGTGCCCGTTGCTCCGCCCGGTTACCCTCTCCACGTGACCCCCGAGCCGATCAGCCGCCGCGCGCGGCCCGCCAAGGCCCCTCTCAGCCGCGAGGCGATCGTGCGTGCCGGGTTGGCCATCCTCGACCGCGACGGGCTGGACGCGCTGACCATGCGCCGCGTCGCCAAGGAGCTCGACACCGGGCCGGCCTCGCTCTACGTCTATGTCGCCAACCGTGACGACCTGATGGCCGCGATGCTGGACGAGGCGCTCGCCCGGGTCCCGCTCACCGCGGAGGGCACCTGGCGGGAGCAGCTGCACGCGCTGGTCGCGGCGACCGTCGAGGCCATGAGCCGGCACGAGGGACTGGCCGCCGTCGCCCTCGGCGCGATCCCCACCGGCGCCAACGCCCTGCTCGTCATCGACCGCATGCTCGCGCTGCTCAAGCAGGGCGGCCTGGACGACATCACCGCCGCCTGGGCCGTCGACCTGCTCCATCTCCACAGCGCGGCGGCCGCCGCCGAACAGAGCGCCTACCTGACCAAGGGGGGCAAGGAGGAGACCGTCGTGGCGGACGCCGACCGTCACTACGCGGCCCTGCCCGCCGACCGCTACCCGATGATCACCGCGCTGCGACCGGCCCTGTTCTCGCCCGGCGACCGCGACACCTGGGGCCTGGACGTGCTGCTCAGCGGCATCCTCCAGACCCCCGCCCGCTGAGACGCCGGCGCCGCCCCCGGCCGACTCCCGGCCGTCGCTCGCGCGGGACAACCTTCAGCGGAACCTCAGGGCGATCTTCAGGGGAACCTTCAGGGGAACCTTCAAGAGAAGATAAAGAAATCGTTAGTACGCCGAAGCATCGGAATAGTTGCCCATGCATACAGGTTCGGTCTCCATGTATCCCTGACGCACCGCCCCCGGAGGCCCCACCTCATGACGCACACGACGACCGGCCGGCCCACCCGCGAAGCGAGCGGAGCCGTGGTCCCGGTACTCGCCTTCGCGGGCATCGTGGTCGCGGTGATGCAGACCCTGCTCGTCCCGGTCATCAAGGACCTGCCCCAGCTGCTCGGCACCGCGCCCAGCAACGCCACGTGGGTCCTGACCTCGACCCTGCTCTCGGGCGCCGTGGCCACTCCGATCATGGGCCGTCTCGGAGACCTGTACGGCAAGCGGCGCATGCTGATAGCCAGCCTCGCGGTGATGGTCGTCGGCGCGCTGGTCAGCGCCCTCACCAGCGACCTGATCACGATGATCGCCGGCCGCACCCTCCAGGGCTTCGCGATGGGCGCGATCCCGCTCGGCATCGGCCTGATGCGGGACATGCTGCCGCGCGAGAAGCTCGGCTCGGCGATGGCCCTGATGAGCTCCTCGATCGGCGTCGGCGGCGGCCTCGCCCTGCCGCTCGCGGCCCTGATCGCCCAGCACGCCGACTGGCACGCCCTGTTCTACGGCGCCGCCGGCCTCGGAGCCCTCGCCATCGCCCTCACCCTGCTCGTCGTCCCCGAGTCCCCGGCGCGTGCCGAGGGCACCTTCGACGTCGCCGGCGCGATCGGCCTCTCCACCGGTCTGGTGCTCTTCCTGCTGCCGATCACCAAGGGCAGCGACTGGGGCTGGACCTCCGGCACCACCCTCGGCCTCTTCGCCGCCGCGGCCGTCGTCCTCGTCCTGTGGGGCGTGATGGAGCTGCGGCTGAAGGCCCCGCTCGTCGACCTGCGCACCACGGCCCGACCGGCCGTCCTCTTCACCAACCTGGCCTCGATCATGGTCGGCGTCTCGTTCTACGTCGTCTCCCTGGTCCTGCCGCAGCTGCTCCAGCTGCCGAAGGCCACCGGCTACGGCCTCGGCCAGTCGATGGTCACCGCCGGTCTGCTCGTCGCGCCGCTCGGCCTGACGATGATGTTCACCGCGCCCGTCTACGCCAAGCTGTCCGCCAAGTACGGCCCCAAGTTCACCCTGATCCTGGGCATGCTGATCATCGCGATCGGCTACGGCGCGGGCCTCGGCCTGATGAGCGCCGCCTGGCAGAGCCTCGTGATCGCCGTCGTCCTCGGCGCGGGCATCGGCCTCGCGTACTCCTCCCTGCCCGCGCTGATCGTCGGCGCGGTCCCGGCCTCGGAGACCGGCGCGGCCAACGGCCTCAACACCCTGATGCGGTCCATAGGCACCTCGGTGTCCAGCGCCGTCATCGGCATGGTGCTGGCCAACACCGCTAACGACGTCGGCGGCGTCGCCGTACCGACCATGCACGGCTTCCGCGTCTCCTTCCTGATCGCCACCGCCGCCGTCGCGGTCGGCCTGCTCCTCGCCCTCTTCCTGCCCAGGCAGCAGCGTCCGTCGGCCGTGCCGCAGCTGCGCGCCAGCAGCGAGGAGGAAGCCAACCTGAAGCACGCCGAGGAGGTCCTGCGGGGCTTCCGCGGCCGGGTCCTGGACGCCGACGGCGTCCCGGTCGCCCGCGCCAGGGTCACGCTCATCGACCGCCGCGGCCGCCAGGCCGGCGCCACCCTGTCGCAGGAGGACGGCAGCTACGCCCTCGCCGTCCCGGCCCAGGGCGCCTACGTCCTCGCCGCCAAGGCCACCGGCCACGGCCCGCTGGCGAGCTCCGCGACCCACGCGGGCGACGAGCGTCCGGTCGACCTGGACCTGGCCCTGCCCGGCGAGACGGTCAGCGCCTGACCCAGCCGGGCCCGGCCCGCACACCCCGCGCGCGCCTCGGCCCGCCGTTTCCGCACCCCCTGTCGCCTCGGCGGCGGGGGGTGCGGCAGCATGGGCGGCCGTACGCACGGACACCCGCGCGCATAGACAACCACCGCAACCACCAGCACGGCATGCACCCGCACGGCATGCACACCACGCACGGACCCCGGAGGACCCCCTATGCCCGCGGCACCCAAGCCCGAGATCCTGGCCGCGTTCGAGGCGGCGAAGGGGTTCATGCCGGTCGACGAGGGCCTCGCCCTGTACGCGGCCGCCGTCGAGGCGGGTGCGCTCGGGCTGCCGCTGCTCGAGGTCGGCACCTACTGCGGGCGCTCCACGATCCTCCTCGCGGACGCGGCCCGGCAGACCGGGGTCAGCGCGCTCACCCTCGACCACCACCGGGGCAGCGAGGAGCAGCAGCCAGGCTGGGAGTACCACGACCCGGAGACCGTCGACCCCGAGGTCGGTCTGATGGACACCCTGCCCACCTTCCGCCGGACCCTGCACCGCGCGGGCCTGGAGGAGCATGTGGTCGCCCTGGTCGGACGTTCGCCGCGCATCGCCGCGTTCTGGAACTCGCCCCTCGGCCTCGTGTTCGTCGACGGCGGCCACACCGACGAGCACGCCACCTCCGACTACGAGGGCTGGGCACCGCATGTCGCCGAGGGCGGGCTCCTCGTCATCCACGACGTGTTCCCCGACCCGGTCGACGAGTTCACCGGCCAGGCCCCCTACCGCGTCTACCTCCGCGCCCTGGACTCCGGCGCCTTCACCGAGGTCTCGGACACCGGCTCGCTGCGCGTGCTGCGACGCACGGGCGCGGGCGTCTAGGGCGCGGTCACGACGGTTTCGCGTCGCGGCGGCGGCGACGGAGGTACGCCGCCGCCAGGACTACGAGGACTAGGGCGCCCGCGGTCCAGGCCCAGGGGTGAGTGGAGATCCGGTAGGGCGAGGCGGGCGAGGCGTCGAGCGGGATGGCGGCGACGTCGTTGGCCGGGGTGTGGTCGAACGGGTTGTACGTGCGGATGGTGCCCTCGGCCCCCCGGACCTGACGATCGATGCGGATGTGGAAGTCGATCGCGGTGGTGCCCCCTTCGTGCCGCGCTTCGTAGAGGGCGTCGCGGCCGATCTCGCAGACGAACGCCCCGCCGGGCTTCTCCGGTCGCGCGCAGGCCCACTTCCCGCCGTCCCCCTCGAAGACGTACGGGATCGAGGTGACCGTGGTGCCCTCCGGCGGGACCACCTCGAAGCGGCCCTGTTCCTCTTCGCCCCGCACCCGGCCGGGACCGAGGTCCTCCAGCCCGAGTCGCACCTTCACCGTGTCACCGACCCGGCCCCGCACGGTCGCGGTGACCGGACGGTAGTCGACCTGCACGGTGGTGGTGATCCCGAGCCTGCCGTGAGTGTCGTCGAAGTCCTGGGCGGCCGTGCGGACCAGGGTGAGCGGGGCGCCGGTGCCGCGCACGGTGTGGTCGGCGGGGCGGGCCGGTGGCGACGACCAGGTGTAGGTCACCTCGCCGGTCAGTCTCCCGGGCGGCGTGACCGTGTAGACCAGCGGGGCACTGGCGCGGTAGGCGGCGCCCGCCGCGGCCTTCGTGGGGAAGGTGCACCAGGCGGAGGTGGGCGCGGGGCCCGCGTAGAAGCAGTTGCTGTGCAGGGCGGTCAGCGTCAGCCCCTCCGACACGTTGACCTGGAGGGCGACGCCCGCCTCCGTGGGAAAACGGGTGTTGTTGGCCAACCGTGCCGTGACGTTCCCGGACTTGCCCGGAGCCAGCCCGCTCACGCCCTTCTCCTGCCCGGGCGCGGTCAGTGTCGGACCGCCGACGGTCATCCGGGTGGTACCGGTGATGGTCGGCGCGTTGTCGGCGGTCGCGGTGTACGTCACCGTCCCGCTGTCGCCCGGCTCGACGCCGTCCACCCCGAGGAGGGCGAGGGGGTTGTAGCTCTCGCCGTCGCCGTTCTGCAAGTTGCCGTACTCGCAGGTGTAGATCGTGCCCTCGGCCTTGCACATGCCCCCTTCACCGAGCCGGGCGACGCCTCCCAGGCCCGACGCGTCCACGACGACCCGGACATTGCGAGCCGGTTCGCCGCCCTTGCTCCGCTCGACGAAGACGGGGACGGGGAAGCCGTTGTTCGAAGCCGAGGCCCCCTGGTCGGCGTTGTACATGACGTACGTCTTTGGCGTCTCGAACCGCATCACGACCTGCTCGGAGCCGTCGGCGGCGGCCGGTGACACCGCCGTGGCGAACAGTGCCGCGACACTCGCCGCGAGCGCGGCCGGACGCCTGAGGATCCGTATCGGTAAAGACATGCGGGCACTATGCCAGCGCCGGTCCGGACCTCTGCGGCCACCCCTCACAACCGGCCCTCACCGCAGGCCCTTACGCCCGGCCAGGCAGGCCTTCACGCCCGGCTCAGCCGGCCTGTGCGGCCGGTCCTCACAGCCAGCCCTGCTGCCGGGCCTCCCGCATCGCCTCCATGCGGTTGCGGGTCCCCGTCTTGCCGATCGCGGAGGACAGGTAGTTGCGGACCGTGGACTCCGAGAGGTGCAGCCGGGCGGCGATGTCGGAGACGGTCGCGCCGTCCACGGAGGCCTTCAGGACGTCGCACTCGCGGGCGGTGAGCGGGTTCGGGCCCGCGCTCAGCGCGGCGGTGGCCAGTGCCGGGTCCACGACCGTCTCGCCGGCCAGCACCCGGCGGATCGCCGCCGCCAGCTCCTCCACCGGGCCGTCCTTGACCAGGAACCCCGAGGCCCCGGCCTCCATGGCCCGGCGCAGATAGCCGGGCCGGCCGAACGTGGTCAGGATCAGCACCCGGCACCCGGGCGCCTGGTCGCGCAGCTCGGCGGCCGCGTCCAGGCCGCTGATGCCGGGGAGTTCGATGTCGAGGAGCGCGACGTCCGGCCGATGGAGGAGCGCGGCGTCCACGATCGCGTCCCCGGTGCCCACCTGCGCGACGACCTCGATGTCGGTCTCCAGCCCCAGCAGCAGGGCCAGCGCCCCGCGCATCATCCCCTGGTCCTCCGCGAGCAGCACCCTGATGGACTTGGCGGGGCGGTGGTCGTCGGGCATCTCGTTCACGGGCCAACCCGGCATCTCGGTCACGGGCCCAGGTTAGGGCCGGCGGCCACGGACGGCACGGTGTCCGCAGGTTGCGGGGCCGCGGCGGACCGTGTCCCTTCGGGTTCGGTGGCCTTGCCGGTGCCGGTGCCGGTGCCGGTGCCGGTGCCGGTGCCGGTGGGAGTGGGAGTGGGAGTGGGAGTGGCATTGCTGGTGGCAGCGCCGGTGCCCGGGTGTGGCATCGGGAGTTCGACCGGCAGTTCCGCCGTGACCGTGAAGCCGCCGCGTGGTCCCGGGCCCGCCGTCAGGGTGCCGCCCGCCGCCGCCAGGCGTTCGCGCAGGCCGGTGAGTCCGGTGCCGCCGCCGGACGCGCAGCAGCTGCCGTCGCCCGGGTCACCGTGGTCGCAGGCGCCGCTGCCTCCTCCACCTCCACTGCTGCTGCCGTCGTCCGTCACCGTCAGCCGGACCCGCTCGGGGGTGCCCGAGATCGTGATCCCGCAGTGGCTCGCGTCGCTGTGCCGGACGACGTTGGTGACCGCCTCGCGCACCACCCAGCCGAGCAGGGCGGCGGTCCTCGGGTCCGGCGGCGGCCCCGACCGGCTCACCGACGGTTCGACGCCCGCCGCCGTCAGGGCCGAGCGGGCCCGGTCCAGCTCGCCGGCCAGGCTGCCCTCGCGGTAGCCGGTGACCGCCTCGCGGATCTCGGTCAGCGCCTGGCGGCCCACCGCCTCGATGTCGGTGACCTGGGAGAGGGCCGCGTCCATGTCGCGCGGCGCCAGCCGCCGGGCCGCCTCCGACTTCACCACGATCACCGACAGGGTGTGGCCGAGCAGGTCGTGCAGATCGCGGGAGAAGCGCAGCCGTTCCTCCTCCACCGCCCGGCGGGCGAGTTCCTCACGGGCGGCGCGCAGCTCCCGTACGGCCTCGGAGAGGGAGAGGATCGCGGCCGTCACCATCGTCGAGATCCAGGTGGCGTAGGCGATGGTGAGACCGTCCCAGCCGTCGCGGACACAGGCGACCGCGCCCGCCAGGACGGCGACGGCGGTACCGATGCTCCGCAGCTGGGGGCCGCGCAGTACCGCGCCCGTCGCGAGACCGAACAGCGGGAGGAAGAGCAGCCAGCTGCCGCCGTAGCCCAGGGCGAGCCCGCAGGTCACGAGGCCCAGCAGCACCAGCGCCACCCGTGTGGAGGTGGCCTCGCGGGCCTCCTTCACGAAGGCGCGGAAAGCGACGTAGATGTAGAGCGAGTTGAACGCCAGCAGGCCCAGGCTGCCGATCCACGGATCGGCGTCGCCCTGGAAGACGTTGGAGAACGCGCCCATCCCCATCAGCAGCCACGGCAGCAGCGCGAAGCCGCTGGCCGGCGGGCCCGGGTCCTCGGGAATCCGCCCGGCCCGGCGGGCGCTGCGGTACTCGGCCTTGAAGCGCTCCTTGTCCGCTCTCCAGTGCCGCCGGTGCTCCCGTGCCCTACGGAACGCCGAGCGCCAGGCGTCCCGGCGGCAGTTCGCCGCGCGGCGCCGGTCCTCGAATGACCTGGTCATATGTCCGTCCCCCGTTCCTGCGTCTTCCACGGTCGTGTGCCTGTGTCTTCCACGGTCGTGTGCCTGTCTTCGACGCTACGTTTCCGGGCCCGCTCGCGGCAGTGCGGGATGTACGCAGTCGGGCAGGACAAATGTCATCGGCACTCATCGGCACCCGTTTCTGACATGCCGTCAGGTGTCTTCACAACTTCCGGGGCCTGGGCTATACAGGGGGTCGCCGCACTGGAACGCGTTCTAGATCCGTTCTGGGCAGGGCGGGTTCCGCGGCCCCGTGACGGCCTCGGTGCGGCCGATCGGTGCGGACGGCCGTGCCGAGGTCTTGGAACCATCCGATCCATCCGATCCATCCGATCGATCCGAGCGATCAGGAGCTCCATGCCCATCGACGCAGCCAAGGCGCTCGCCGCCGAACCCCGGACCGGCGAGATCACCTGGGACCGCCGGGACGTCCAGCTGTACCACCTCGGCATCGGCGCGGGCGTCCCGGCCACCGACCCCGACGAACTGCGCTACACGCTGGAGTCCCGGCTCCACGTCCTGCCGAGCTTCGCCACCGTCGCCGGCTCCGGCTCACCCGGCGTGATCAGCGGACTGTCCATGCCCGGCGTCGAGGTCGACCTCGCCCGCGTCCTGCACGGCGGCCAGCGGCTGGAGATCCACCGCCCCATCCCGGTGACCGGCCGGGCGACCGCCACCGGACGCATCGCCGCCGTGTACGACAAGGGCAAGGCCGCCGTCCTCGTCATGCGCACCGAGGTCGCCGACGCGGACGGGCCGCTGTGGACCAACGACGCCCAGATCTTCGTCCGGGGAGAAGGCGGCTGGGGCGGCGACCGGGGCCCCTCCGCCCGGCTCGAGCCGCCCTCCGGTGAGCCCGACAAGGTGGTCGAGCGGACCGTCCGCGAGGACCAGGCCCTGCTCTACCGCCTCTCCGGCGACTACAACCCGCTGCACGCCGACCCGGAGTTCGCGAAACTCGCGGGATTCGACCGGCCCATCCTGCACGGCCTGTGCACCTACGGCATCACGCTCAAGGCGGTCGTCGACACGCTGCTCGACGGCGACGTCGGCCGGGTCCGCGGCTACGCCACGCGCTTCGCCGGGGTGGTGTTCCCGGGAGAGACCCTGCGGATCCGTATGTGGCGCGGGGAAGACGCCGTCCGGGTGGCCGTGAGCGCGGTTCAACGGGACGACGCGCCCGTCCTGGCGGACACGCTCGTCGAGCACTCCTGAACACCTGAACCACCTGAGCACCTGAGCACCTGAGCACCTGAGTCACCCGCCTGGACGCGCCACCCGCACCACCTCCAGCAGCAGCTGAATTCACCTCCACAACCGCCCAGCATCCGAGGGGACCCGAGGGGAGCCGCACCATGCGCGCAGCCGTACTGCACGAGATCGGCCAGGACAAGCTGGAGGTCCTCGACGACGTCGAGGCGGTGGGCTTCGGCCCCGGACGGGTCAGGATCAGGGTGCGGGCCACGGGCCTGTGCCACTCGGACCTCTCCGCGATGGGCGGGGTGCTCCCGCAGCCCGCGCCCTTCGTCCCCGGTCACGAGGGTGCGGGCGAGGTCCTGGAGGTGGGGGAGGGCGTCACCCGGGTGAAGCCCGGTGACCGGGTCGTCGTCTGCTGGCTGCCGGCCTGCGGGGCGTGTCCCGCGTGCAAGCGAGGCCAGACCGAACTGTGCCTGGCCGGGTTCATGAACGCGGGCACACCCAACTTCCGTCGCCCCGGCGGCGACGTCTTCGGCTTCGCCGGCACCGGAACCTTCGCCGAGGAGGTCGTGGTCGACGCGGGCTGCGCGGTCCCGATCCCCGACGACGTCCCCTTCGACATCGCCGCGCTCATCGGCTGCGGAGTGACCACGGGCCTGGGCGCCGCCCTCAACACGGCGGACGTGGAAGCCGGTTCGTCGGTCGCCGTCATCGGCTGCGGAGGCGTCGGCATCTCCGCGATCCAGGGCGCGCGGCTCAAGGGCGCCGCCGAGATCGTCGCCGTCGACCCGGTCGCCTCGCGCCGGGAGGCCGCCCTCGCCTTCGGCGCCACGAAGGCCGTCTCGCCGGACGAACTGCCCGGAGCGAAGCAACTGGTCACCGCCGGCGAGGGGTTCGACTACGTCTTCGAGGTCGTCGGCCGCTCCGCCACCGCCCGCACGGCGTACGACAACACCCGGCGCGGTGGCACCCTCGTCGTCGTCGGCGCGGGCGCCCTGGACGACTTCCTCCAGCTCAACATGTTCGAGCTGTTCTTCGACGAGAAGCGGATCCTGCCCTCGATGTACGGCGGCGGGGACGTCCTGCGTTCCTACGAGCGGACGATCGCCCTGTGGCGGGCCGGCCGGATCGACCTGTCGGGCCTGATCACCCACCGCGTGGCGCTCACCGAGATCAACGAGGCGCTGGACCAGATGCGTACCGGGGCGGCGCTCCGTACGTGCATAGAGATCTGAGGGGTGACCGTCCGGATGGCACTGCCACTTGAGGGGCTGGCCGCGATCGTCACCGGTGCCGGGCGCGGCCTCGGCCGGGCCGAGGCGCTGGAGCTGGCGCGGCTGGGCGCGGCCGTCGTCGTCAACGACTACGGGCAGCCCGGCCGGGACGGGTCGGGCGAGGCGTCGGCCGGCCCCGCAGAGGAGGTCGCGCGGGAGATCCGCTCGGCCGGCGGCACCGCGCTCGCCCACACCGGGGACGTCGCCGACTTCGAACAGGCGCGTGCGCTCGTCGAGTTGGCGATCAGTGAGTTCGGCAAGCTGGACATACTGGTCAACAACGCGGGCATCCTGCGCGACCGCATGGTCTTCTCGATGGCCGAGGACGAGTGGGACGCGGTCGTCCGGGTCCACCTCAAAGGGCACTTCAACACGACCCGTTTCGCCGCCGCCCACTGGCGGAACCGGTCCAAGGCGGCGGGCGGCCCGGTGTACGGGCGGATCGTGAACACCTCCTCGGAGGCGTTCCTCGCGGGCTCGGCCGGACAGCCCAACTACGCGGCGGCCAAAGGCGGAGTCGTCGGCCTGACGACGTCCACGGCGCTGGCGCTCGCCAAGTACGGGGTGACGGCCAACGCCATCTGCCCGCGTGCCCGCACCAGGATGACGGAGGACGTCTTCGCCGGGTTCGCGCAGCCCGACGAGGGCGGCCTCGACCCGCTCGCCCCCGAGCATGTGGCCCCGCTGGTCGGCTACTTGGCCTCGCCGGCCGCCGCTCGGATCAACGGACAGCTGCTCGTCGCGCACGGCGGCATGGTCGCCGTCGTCGACCGGCCGCGGGTGCGGGCGAAGTTCGACAGCAAGGAGGACGTGTTCGGCCACGAGGAGCTGGACGCCGTCCTCGGCGCACACTTCGCGGACCGGCCCCGGGAGGAGACGTTCGCCGCGGCGGAGGTGCTGGGACTGCGGCGAGGGCAGGAGTAAGGGCGGGCGGGACAGGAGTAAGGGCGGGCGGGACATATGCGAAAGGGCTCCGGTCGTCCATGGACGACCGGAGCCCCTTCGGTGTACGGCGTACCGTCAGACCGTTGCCTCGGCCCTGTCCTGGGCCCAACCGTCGGCCCAGCTGTCGGCGCTGTTCTCGGCCGGCTTGCGGTGCCGGCCGTGTGGGGCCGAGTCACCGTCCTGGGACGAGACCGGGCCCCGGTGCCGGCCGTGTCCGGCCGCCTCCTGGGAGTCGGCTGACAGCGGCTGCCTGGTGCTTGTGTCGCTCATCGGAAGAATTCACCCCGTCAACATGATCTTTCTTTACAGCCGGGCGATTTTATCCGGCGCACCGAGGGGCTGATCCAGGCGGCCACGCCAACCGCTGCTACTTCGTTACAAGTCGGCCGAGGGGGGCTTGTTGAAGGGGGACCGGACGGGCCACTGCGGGCGCCGGCCGCGGCGGTTCCGCGCATGACGAGGCCCCTTCGGACGGCGACGGTGACGGCGCCGACGAAGCCGGTGCGGTGAGCGGTGCCGTCAGTGGTGCCGTCAGCGGTGCCACCCCGCACGGCTCCGCCTCCGTGGCGTACGGCAGCCGGAGAACACCGTCCGGTGTCCACACTCCACTGCCCGCCAACCATCCATCAGGTGCCCGGAGTTGATGTAGTCGGCGATCGGCCGGACGCCATACGCCCACCCAGGTGCCGAAGGGGCCGTCGATGCGGAGCGCCACCGCGCAGGCCTCGGGGAGGAGCGCCTGACCCGGCTGGCTCGCGAAGGGGGTGAGCGCGAGGTCCGGCGGGTGCAGCGACTCCGGGAAGCGGACCGGCAGCATGCTGCCGAGGACTCCCCAGCCCAGCCGTGCCTCGCCCGGCGAGGGCGCGTCCGAGCGGATGAGCAGCAGCCCGCTGTCGGGGTCGGCGAGCAGCAGACGGTCGTCGCTGTCGGCGGCGATCTGCAGCAGGGGCGACACCTCGCCGCCGCGCTCCAGGTCCACGACGATCGTCTTGGTGCGGCCGCCGACCTCACGGTCCAGCGCCAGCATGCGGCCCGTACGGTCCAGCCAGACGCCGCCCGAGCAGCGGCCGGGGATCTCGGCGAGGTACTCGGGGCCGAAGGTGCCGCCCGCGACCAGCCACACGGTCGTCGTACAGCGGCCGACGGCGAGGGCGTACGCGCGTTCGCCGCACGGGGCCGGCGGGAGCAGGTGCAGCCGGGTGCCCTCGTCCGGGCACTCGACGGCGCCCAGCGGCAGCTCGCCCGTGCCGGGGCCGGTCGGATACAGCAGCGAGAACGCGTGCCGTCCCTCGATCGGCCGCCGGATCAGTACCCGGCCGTCGGCCATCGGCTGCACCTCGGTGCCGGGCTCCTCCGGCTGGTTGCCGGGCAGCGGTACGGCGTACGGCTCGGGGCCGTCCAGGGTCCATCGCTCGGGAAACCAGGAGTCACCGGCCCGGGCGAGCCGCGCGGCGTAGGCACCACCGGCCGTGATCACACAGTCCGCGGTCGCGCGCCCGGGATCCGCCCCGCCCCCGGGGCGGGACCTGAACGCCGGGTCGGATTCGCTTCCACGGCGGGGCACGATCCCGAGGCCACCGTCGCTTCCGTCCCCGGCGGTGATCCCGAGGCCGGCGTCGCTTCTGTCCCTGGCCGTGATCACGAGGTCGCCGTCGCTTTCGTCCCTGGCCGTGATCCCGAGGTCGGCGTCGCCTCCACGGCCGACCGTGATCGCGCGGTCCGTCGTGGTCACGGGGCCCGTCGCGATCGGGCGGTCCTCCGCGATCCCCTGGCCCGTCGGGATTCCACGGTTCTCCGTGATTCCGCGGTCCTCGGGGAGCACAACATCCGCCACGATCATGTGATCAGCCGCGACCACGTGATCGGCCGCGATCGCGAGGCTCGCGTGCTCCTCCGCGTGCCGCTCCACGTACGGCGTGGGCTCGGCGGCGCCGTCCTCGGGGTCACTCCCGTCCGCAGCGGTGGGCTCGATCGCACAGGCCGGCATCGTCATCGTTCGGTCACCTCCGGCGACGAAGCTAGTTTTCGTACGCACGGACGTGGGACCGCCGGGCGGCCTTCTTCCCTCATAAGAGTGGTGCAGAAGCGATTCGCCTGAGGGTGGTGGGAGGCGTGTGCATCGACCTCCCGCTCATTCCCGGTCGGCGGCCGAGGCGGCCGCGGCGGCACCGGTACCTGCCGGTGAGACGGCCAGGTAGCCTTTCCCCGTGCCCCGTCTGTCAGAAGTCATCGCCGCGCTGGAGAACCTGTGGCCCGCCGAGCGGGCCGAGTCCTGGGACGCGGTCGGCACGGTCGTGGGCGACCCCGAGCAGGAGGTCACCCGGGTTCTGTTCGCCGTCGATCCCGTCCAGGAGATCGTCGAGGAAGCCGTCAAGCTCGGCGCCGGTCTGCTCGTCACCCATCATCCGCTGTACCTGCGCGGGACGACGACCGTCGCGGCCTCCACCTTCAAGGGCCGAGTCGTGCACACCCTGATCAAGAACGACATCGCCCTGCACGTCGCGCACACCAACGCGGACACCGCCGATCCCGGCGTGAGCGACGCCCTCGCCGGTGCGCTCGACCTGCGGGTCGTCCGGCCTCTCGTGCCGGACCCGAGCGACCCCGAGGGGCGGCGCGGCCTCGGCCGCGTCTGCGAGCTCGACCACCCGCTCACCGTCCGTGAGTTCGCCGCCCGTGCCGCCGAGCGACTGCCCGCCACCGCGCAGGGCATCCGGGCGGCGGGCGATCCGGAGGCGCTGGTGCGGACCGTCGCCGTCAGCGGCGGCTCCGGCGACAGCCTGTTCGACCACGTCCGTGCGGCCGGCGTCGACGCCTTCCTCACCGCGGACCTGCGCCACCACCCGGCGTCCGAGTTCATCGCGGACCGCGCCCACGGCGCCCATGCACCTCTCGCGCTGCTCGACGCGGCGCACTGGGCCACCGAGTGGCCCTGGTGCGAGCTGGCCGCCACCCAGCTCGACGAGATCTCCGACCGGCGGGGGTGGGGCCTGCGGGTCCATGTCTCCCGTACGGTCACCGACCCCTGGACGGCCCACGCGGCGTCCAACACCACCTCTAGCTCAATGGGAGCCCCCAACTGAACGCCGCGCCCGCCGACCAGATCCGACTCCTCGACGTCCAAGCCCTCGACGCCCGTCTCCAGCAGCTCACCCACCTGCGGAGGTCCCTGCCCGAGCACGCCGAGATCGAGTCGCTGAACAAGGACCTCACGCAGCTGCGTGACCTCCTCGTCGCGGCGCAGACCGAGGAGAGCGACACCGCCCGCGAGCAGACCAAGGCCGAGCAGGACGTCGACCAGGTCCGTCAGCGCGCCGCCCGTGACCAGCAGCGGCTCGACTCCGGGGCCGTCACCTCCTCGAAGGACCTGGAGAACCTCCAGCGGGAGATCGTCTCGCTCGCCAAGCGCCAGGGCGACCTCGAGGACATCGTCCTGGAGGTCATGGAGCGCCGTGAGAGCGCGCAGGAGCGCGCCGCCGAGCTGACCGAGCGGGTCGGCTCCGTCCAGGGGAAGATCGACGACGCCCTCGCGCGCCGGGACGCGGCCCTGGAGGGTTTCGACAGCGAGGCCGCCAGCGTCGCCAAGGAGCGCGAGGTCATCGCGGCCTCCGTGCCCGCCGACCTGCTCAAGCTCTACGAGAAGCTGCGCGAGCAGCAGGGTGGCGTCGGCGCGGCCAAGCTCTACCAGCGGACCTGCCAGGGCTGCCGCCAGGAGCTCGCCATCACCGAGCTGGCCGAGATCCGCAAGGCCCCGTCCGACACGGTCGTACGGTGCGAGAACTGCCGTCGCATCCTCGTGCGTACGTCCGAGTCGGGCCTGTAGTCGGCAGTCGGCCGTCGGCCGTCGGCCGTCGGTAGTCACTAGTCGCAGTCGCAGTCGCAGTCGCAGTCGTAGTCGCAGTCGGGTCGGGGTCGGGTAAGGGGCGTACGTCGTGCGGGAGTTCATCGTCGAGGCCGACGGCGGGTCGCGGGGCAACCCGGGGCCCGCGGGCTACGGCAGCGTGGTGATCGACGCGGCGACGGGGGAGACGCTGGTCGAACGCGCCGAGTACATCGGCGTCGCCACCAACAACGTGGCCGAGTACCGGGGTCTGGTGGCCGGTCTGCGCGCCGCCCGTGAGCTCGACCCGTCGGCCACGGTGCGCGTGCGCATGGACTCCAAGCTGGTCGTCGAGCAGATGTCGGGCCGCTGGAAGATCAAGCACCCCGACATGAAGCCGCTGGCCGCCGAGGCGGCCCGGATCCTCCCGCCCGAGCAGGTCACCTACGAGTGGATGCCGCGCGAGCGGAACAAGCACGCCGACCGTCTGGCGAACGAGGCGATGGACGCGGGCAAGCGGGGCGAGCAGTGGGACGCCGGGGCGTCGCGCGCCGAGCTCGACGCCCGTGGCCCCGTGGCCCCGGCCGCACCCGAGCCGTCCGGCCCGCCCGGGGACGCCACGGCGGGCGCGGCGAAGGCTCGCGAGGCCCTGGCCCGGTCCCGCCCGGCCGCCGACCCGACCGCGGACGCGGACGCGGTCCAGGAGAAGGCGATGACGACGACCGACGCCGATCTCCGCGCCGCCCGCACGGTCGCCACCCCGGCGCCTGCTCCGGCCTCGGCTCCTCCCCCTGCTACCGCTTCGTCTCAGGCGTCCGCCTCTCCCGTCGACTCCGCCGCCGTCACGCCCGCAGCCGCCCCCTCCGTCGGCTGGGGGGCGGCGCCCGACCTCGGGGCACCCGCCACCTTCGTGCTGCTGCGGCACGGCGAGACGCCGCTCACGCCGCAGAAGCGGTTCTCCGGCAGTGGCGGCACCGATCCCTCCCTCTCGGACGTCGGCCGGGAGCAGGCCGAGCGGGTCGCCGCCGCCCTCGCCCGGCGCGGGACCGTCCAGCACATCCTCGCCTCCCCGCTCGCCCGCACCCGCGAGACGGCCGCGGCCGTGGCCGCCCGCCTCGGCCTCGAGGTCACCGTCGAGGACGGACTGATCGAGACCGACTTCGGGGCCTGGGAGGGGCTGACCTTCGGGGAGGTCCGCGAACGTCACCCCGAGGACCTGAACGCCTGGCTGGCCGACCCGGAGGCGGAGCCGACCGGCGGCGGCGAGAGTTTCGCGGCGACGGCCACCCGGATCGCGGCCACCCGGGACAGACTGGTCGCGGAGTACGCCGGCCGCACGGTGCTGCTGGTCACCCACGTGACGCCGATCAAGACGTTCGTACGGCTCGCCCTCGGCGCCCCGCCCGAATCGCTGTTCCGCATGGAGCTGTCGGCGGCCTCGCTGTCGGCGGTGGCCTACTACGCGGACGGCAACGCCAGCGTCCGGCTGTTCAACGACACGTCCCACCTGCGGTCCTGAGCAGCGAGGCGGTCCGCGCGAGCGCCTCGACGCGCGGCCAGTCCCGCGCCGCGACCGCGTCCGCCGGGACCATCCAACTCCCGCCCACGCAACCGACGTTGGGCAGGGACAGGTACTCCGGCGCGTTGTCCGGTCCGATCCCGCCGGTCGGGCAGAACCGGGCCTGCGGAAGCGGTCCGGCCAGTGACCTGAGGTAGGCCGTGCCGCCCGCGGCCTGCGCCGGGAAGAACTTCATCTCCCGCACCCCGCGTTCCAGCAGCGCCACGACCTCCGACGTGGTCGACACCCCGGGCAGGAAGGGCAGCCCTGACGCCCGCATCGCCGTCAGCAGGGCGTCCGTCCAGCCGGGACTCACCAGGAACCGCGCGCCGGCCGCCCCGCACGCCGACACCTGATCCGGCGTGATCACGGTCCCGGCCCCGACGACCGCCTCCGGGACCGACCCTGAGATCTCCCGGATCGCGTCCAGCGCGGCCGGTGTCCGCAGGGTCACCTCGATCGCGGGCAGCCCGCCCGCCACCAGCGCCCGCGCCAGCGGTACGGCGTCGGCGGCGTCCTCGACGACCACCACGGGTACGACCGGGGCCAGATCCAGTACCGATACCGAGGCAGCCGAAGTGGAGGGCAGGGGTGAGGTCATGCGCCTCATCCTGCCCCCGGTGTGCAGCCCGCGCAAAGGGCATTGCGTATGTTGCAACGGCGTCGGGGCGATGGTGCGTCAGGGCGATGCGTCAGGGTGGTGCGGCGGAGTGGTGCGTCAGGGCGATGCGGCGGAGTGGTGCGCCAGGCTGGTGCGCCAGGGCGGTGCGTCAGTGCACCTCGTCCACCAGCACATCCAGGGTCCAGGCGGTCGTCCCGGCCTTCGCCTTCGCAGGCGCCTTCTCCTCCACCACGTATCCGAGCTCCCGCAGCGCCTCCACCAGCTCGGCGGGACCCGCGGGGTCGATCCCCGCCGTCAGCAGACTCCGTACGATCCGCCCCTTGGTCGCCTTGTTGAAGTGGCTGACGACCTTCCGGGTCGGCGCGTGCAGCACCCGCACGCTCGCCGTCCGCCCCGCGACCTCACCCTTCGGCTTCCAGGGCGCCGCGTACGCCGCCGACCGCAGGTCCAGCACCAGCCCGCGCCCGGCCGCCTCGGGCAGCACGGACGCCATCGGCGCACGCCAGTACGCGCCCAGCGACCCCAGCCCGGGCAGCTTCACGCCCATCGAGCAGCGGTAGGACGGGATCCGGTCGGTCACCCGGACGGCACCCCACAGCCCCGAGAAGACGAGCAGCGACCTGGCGGCCCGCCGCTTGGCGGCCGCGTCGAGCGAGGCCAGGTCGAGGGCGTCGTACAGGACACCCGTGTAGATCTCCCCGGCGGGCCGGGCCCCCGCCGTGCGCAGCTCCGTGTTCTTCGCGACCTCGCCGCGCAGCCCCTCGCTCAGCCCGAGCACCTCGCGCGCCTTGTCCTCGTCGGCCGCGCACAGCTCGACCAGCTCGTCGAGGACGGCCGCGCGGGCGGCGCCGAGCCCCGGCAGGGAGAGCGACTCCGGCTTGAGCGGGGCGCCACGCCCAAAGGACGCCTTGCCTTCGGAGGGCGGCAGCAGGACAAGCACGGGAAATCTCCTTCAATAGAGCTCTGCTGCGACAGCGTACGACGTGCCACGGGACGCCCCGGCCGAGGTCCGCACCTGCCCCTCCGCTCGCCCGTCCGCTCACCCGGCACCCGCCCGACCCCTGCCCCGGCACCCGCCCGGCGGCATGAACCGGAGTCCGAAGGTGTTGCACCCGCAGAGGCACGGACAGGTGTCCCATGGCGGGATCACGTGACGGGTTTACATGGCGGGGTCACATGGGGGTGGCGAGTGAGTCGTGAACAGGCGCTGTGGACGAGAGCCCGGCTGGGGCGCTGCGGCCCGCCCCTGGACCTCCTCACCGCACGCTTCGACCGGCACGTCTACGCCCCGCACGCCCACGAGGAGTTCACCGTCGGCGTCTGCGTGGGCGGCTCGGAGATCATCGACTACCGCGGCGGCCACATCCGTACCGGTCCCGGCTCCATCGTCGTCCTGGCCCCCGGCGAGACACACACCGGCGGCCCGGGCAACGACACCGACGGCTACGCCTACCGCGCCCTGTACGCCGGCCCCGCCCTCCTCACCGAAGGCACCCTCGGCGGAGTGCCGCACTTCCGCGAGCCCCTCCTCGACGACCCGGAACTGGCCGCCGCCCTGCGCCGGACGCACACGGAACTGGCCGCCTGCCCCGACCCCCTGGAGGCCGAGTCCCGCTTCCCCTGGCTGCTGACGGCCCTCGCCCGACGCCACTCCACGGCCCGGCCGGTGTGCGACACGATCCCCGGCGCCGAACACCTCACCCAGGCCGTCCGCACCCGTCTCGCCGACGAACTCCTCGCCCCGCCCTCGCTGGCCGACCTCGCGGCGGACCTCGGCCTGTCCCGCTATCAGCTGCTGCGCGCCTTCCGTACGACGACCGGGATGCCGCCGTACGCCTGGCTGGCCCAGTACCGGGTGGCCCGGGCCCGCGGCCTGCTGGAGTCCGGGCTGCGTCCCGCGGAGGTCGCCGGCCTCGTCGGCTTCGCGGACCAGGCCCACCTCACCCGCTGGTTCCGCCGCGTGCTGGGCGTGACCCCGGCCGCGTACCGCAACAGCGTTCAAGACACCTGACCGGGGCCCGGCCGACACTCCCCGTATGACTGCACGCGGCTGGTTCCTGTTCTCCCTGATGGGAGTGGTGTGGGGCATCCCCTACCTGATGATCAAAGTGGCGGTGGAGGACCTCTCCCCTTCCATGGTCGTGTTCACCCGATGTGCGCTGGGCGCGGCCCTCCTGCTCCCCTTCGCGCTACGGCAACGGGGCCTGGTCCGGACGGTCCGGACGCACTGGAAGCCCATGCTGGCCTTCGCGGTCATCGAGATCATCGGCCCCTGGTTCACCCTCACCGACGCGGAACGCCACCTGTCGAGCTCAACGGCGGGCCTGCTGATCGCGGGCGTGCCGATCGTGGGCGTCCTGGCGGCCCGCTTCCTCGGGGACGCGGAGGTGCTGGGCGTACGGCGGGTGGCGGGCCTGGCCGTGGGCCTCGCCGGGGTGGCGGTCCTGACGGTCCCGCACCTGACGGGAGGCGATGCGAAGTCCCTGGGCGAGGTGCTGCTGACGGTCGTCGGCTATGCGACCGCCCCGCTGATCGCGGCCCGCCGCCTCAAGGACGTCCCCACCCTCCACCTCATCGTCCCCTGCCTGACCCTGGCGGCGCTCGTCTACGCACCGGCGGCCGCCGCGACCTGGCCGTCGGAGATGCCCGACGGCTCCGTCCTGGGGGCGCTGGCGGCCTTGGGGGTCGTCTGCACGGCCGTCGCGTTCGTGGCGTTCCTCGAGCTGATCAAGGAGATCGGCCCGACCCGCTCGACGGTCATCACCTACGTCAACCCGGCGGTCGCGGTGGCGGCGGGCGCGCTGTTCCTGGACGAGCCCCTCACCGCCGGGATCCTGGCCGCCTTCACGCTGATCCTCGCGGGCTCGGTGCTCGCGACGGCCTCGGGCCCGAAGAGCGACGCGCGCCCGGTAGCATGGTCGACACGGCAGACGAGCCGGGCGGACGGCCGCGTGGAGTCCCTCACGGGACTTCCCGAGGAACGTCCGGGCTCCACAGGGCAAGGTGGTGGCTAACGGCCACCCGGGGTGACCCGCGGGACAGTGCCACAGAAAACAGACCGCCGGGGACCTCGGTCCTCGGTAAGGGTGAAACGGTGGTGTAAGAGACCACCAGTGCCCAGGGTGACCTGGGCAGCTAGGTAAACCCCACCTGGAGCAAGGTCAAAAGGAAACACCCCGGTGTTTCTGCGTGGACGTCCGAGGGCTGCCCGCCCGAGTCCACGGGTAGACCGCACGAGGCCGACGGCAACGCCGGCCCTAGATGGATGGCCGTCTCCCCGGCCGCCGCGAGGCAGCCGGGCGACAGAACCCGGCGTACAGCCCGACTCGTCTGCCGCTCTTCGAGTGTTCCCGTCCAGCTCACCTTGGGGTCGTACCCTCTGGGCGGCTGAACAGGGAGCGCGGCGGCCCCCGCAGTCACTCGCGTCGAGCGGCAGAGGACAACCGCGTCGTTGTCACCCCCAGGCAGATCCGGAGTATCCGGTCCAGCTGGTGGGGTTGGAGCCGACCCGAATGGTGAATTTGCGCTGACCGTTCAAGCCAGGGCGGCCGACGGACCACTGGATGAACACGGGGCTGTGCCTGTCACCGTTGATGGTCGAGTTGACGGCAAGGCCGGCCCTCAGAAAAGCGACAGCCGCGCCGCACGTACCGTCCAATCCCCATCCCGTGATGATCATGTTGGTGACGGAAGCGATTTTGCCGACCGCGACGGCCGGCGGATAGGGCGTGCTCTTCAGTGCCCCGATGGCGGATTTGACGGTGGTGCTCACGCCACAGGCAATGGCCAGGTTCTCGGCGTGTTTGAAGAACGTGTTCCTCGCGATGCTCTGCGCCGTCTGCCAGTCGTACTCGGTTGCTGACTCGCCGGAGTTGGTGCAGAAGCGGCCCAGGCGGTTGCGGTATTCGGGCGAGCCCATCATCTGGGCAGTGGCCCACGGCAGGCCGCGATCGCGGATGGCGTTGGTGTAGGCCGTCAGGCCGCCGGGATCGGCTGCTCGGTTCAGCAGGGCGGCGTAGAGCATGCCGGCGAGGGCCCTGGGGTTGTTGCGCCAAGTGTTGTGTGCCTCGGCTGAGTTGAGGATCTTGAACGAGGCATCCAGGACGCCCCACCGGCAGTTTTGCTTGGCGAAGCTCATGTAGTTGTTGAGCCCGCCGGTGTCCGGGTCGCGATTGAGCCCATGCCAGTACTGGGCAGTGATCTCTCCCTGGGCCGTGGCAGAGCGACTGTCGGGCACTCGGCCGTCGAAGGCCGAGGCCGGCGTGATGCCCAAAGTGACGGCAAGAATGCAAGCGATCACCAGGGCGGCTGCCCCGGCAATGCGCCTCTTCACCAGCTGGGTCATTCTGTGATCCAATCCGGGAGACAGGGCGTGGTCTTGCCGGTGCTGCGCATGCCTGCGAACTCCGCGATCAGTGCATGGCTCGGGTAGCGGTGAACGGGAATGACTGCACAGCCGGCACCGGAGAACCTGACCGCGATGCCTCGCGAACTGCCCTGTTTTGTTCCACATCAGAGCACGGACAATATGCGCAACAATCCGCATCCACTGGCGGATCAAAGCAATTGGATACCATCTGCTCAAATTTCTTCTTTATGGAGCAATGGAACGTTCATGATCTCCAGCCACGGCGCCCCGAAGCCCCCTCAGGAAACCGCCTTCTCCTGATACTGCCCCAGATACCGGAACGCCCCGTCTGTCGCCCGGAACACGAACATCGCGTCGTGGTTGTAGCCGTACCCCTGCTCGTACTTCACCGTCCTGCTGATGCCGGAGTACGTGATCTCGGGCATCCGGCGGGCGATCGCGCCCCGTTCCGTCACCGGCGAGCCGTCCTTGGTGCAGGCCTCGGCCAGGAACATGACGGCGTCGTAGGCCTCCGCCGCGTACCAGCCGGGGGCGGTGCCGTACCGGGTGCGGTAGGCCTTGGTGAAGGCGCGGGCCGAGGGGCGGACCGTGGGGTCGGTGAAGGAGGTGGCGAAGACCCAGTCGGTCGCGGCCGCGCCGGCCGAGGTGAGGAACCGTGGAGCGAAGGCGCGTTCCGTCGCCATCCGGGTGCCGGTGAACCGGGCGGTCCGCAGGGCCGAGGCGAGGCCGGCTGCCCGGGTCGCGTCGCCGCTGAAGAGGACCGCGTCCGCGCGGGCGGACATCACCTGGGCGGCCAGCGACGCGTAGTCGATCTTCCCGGCGGGGACACGGGTCACCGTGACGTCGCGGCCTGACTGCCGCAGTGCGCGCTGGGTCTGGTCGCACAGGGACCAGGCGAAGTCGCCCTGGGCCCGGTCGTCCAGGAGCAATGCCCTGCGGGTGTCGACGTGGTTGCCGAGGTAGCGGCTGCAAGGGGCGGCGAGGAGTGGGTCCGCGACGCGCAGTGCCGCATGGGAGTGGTGGTACTCGTTCTCTCCGATCGTCCTGCTGCGGGTGTCGGCGCCCACCGACACGGACACGACGGGCATCGTCGCCTTGGTGTAGGTGACCTCGGTCGAGAGGAAGCAGGCATCGGTGGTGGGTCCCAGCACGGCGAGCACGTCGGCGTCCTTCGCCAGGCGGGCGGCCAGCACGTCGGCCCGTTTCGGGTCACCGCCGTCGTCGTACGTGCGCAGTTTCAGCCGGAAGGGGTGCGCGCTCTTGGCGTTGAGCTGCTCGACGGCCAGACGAGCGCCGCTCAGCTGGGCGTTCCCGGCCTCCTTGCGGGGCCCGGTCAGATCGCCGTGGAACGCCACGACCAGTACGGGACGCGGGTTCGCTCCGGACGCAGGTGTCGTCCCCGGATCCGGTCGGGTGCTCCACCACCAGGCACCGCCACCGCCCGCGGCCAGGACCCCGGCCGTCGAGCCGAGGCGCAGGAAGCCGCGGCGGCCGACGGCGCGGGCGGGAGGCGGGACGGCGGTGACGGCCGTCAGTGTCGCGGCCTCGGGCGACACGGCGCTCGCCGGCGCGGACACCTGGGTCGGCTCGATCGTGCCGAGGGTGAGCACGGCGGCGGCCCGGTCGTTGATCAGCCGGGTGACCGGCGCGGACAGCCACTGCGAACGCGCGGCGGAGTCGCTTTCCGGCACCTCTTCGTCGAGTGTCCGGCGTAGTTCGGCGAGGGTGGGACGGGCGCTCGGATCCTTGGCGAGACAGGCTCGCAGGAGGGGCGCCAGGCTGTCCGGGACCGCTGTCGGATCCGGTTCCTCGTAGACGGTGCGCAGCAGCATGCCGGCCGCCCCGCCGCCGCCGAACGGCCGCACCCCGGTCGCGGCGAACGCGAGCACGCACCCCAGCGAGAACACATCGCTGGGTGGGCCGATCTCGCCGCCCCGGGCCCGCGCCTGCTCGGGGGAGAGGAAGCCGGGCGAGCCGACGATCACGCCGCTGGAGGTGAGCGCCGTGGCGTCCGGGGCGCGGGCGATGCCGAAGTCGATGAGCCGTGGCCCGTCCGGGGCCAGCAGGACGTTGCCCGGCTTCACGTCGCGGTGCACGAGACCGGCGCCGTGCACCGCTTCGAGCGCCTCGGCGAGCCGTCCGCCCAGCACCCGCACGGAAGCGAGCGACAGCGGCCCGAAGGTGTCCACCGCCTCGGTGAGCGAGGGTCCCGGTACGTACGAGGTCGCCAGCCACGGTGTCTCCGCATCGGCGTCCGCGTCCAGCAACGGGACCACCCACGGGCTGCGCACCTGCCGGGCGGCCTCGATCTCACGGCGGAAACGGGCCCGGAAACCGTTCTCCTCGGCGTACGAGGACCGGACCGTCTTCACCGCGGCGATCGCTCCGCCCGGCGCGCGGGCCAGGAAGACCACGCCCATGCCGCCCGCGCCCAGCCGCCGCAGCAGACGGTAGCGGCCGATCCGGGACGGGTCGCCGGTGCGCAGCGGCTCCATCAGACGGTGATCGGCGCGGGGCCGCCGTACACGAAGTCGCCCTGCTCGACCCGCCAGAGGAAGCCACCGGTGCCGTCGATGACGAGCTGACCAGTCTTCTGGAAGGCGAACGCCTTCGTGATGCCCTGGTACTTGGCCGCTCGCACGGCCGCGAGAAGGTTCGCCCGGGTGCGGCTCTGCGCGGGCAGCCCGGTCAGGGCCTCCAGCAGCATCCCGGTCACGTCGTACGCCTCCGCCGCGTACCGTGGCGGCGCTTCCTTGAAGCGTTCGCGGTAGGCGGCGGCGAACTTCTTCGCCTCGGGCTTGCGGGTCGCGTCGATGACCGGAGCCACCATCACCCAGCCCTCCGCAGCCTCCTGAGCGTCCGTCAGGAACTGCCCGTCGAGCAGCGCGGGGCCGGACACGCGGGCACCCTGGAAGGAGCGTTCCCGCAAGGTGACGGCGATCGAGGCCCCCCGGTCGGCCAGGCCGGCGAAGAAGACGGAGTCGGCGTCGGCGGCGAGCAGCGAGTCCACCGCGTTCCCGAAGTCACGCCGCATCGCGCTGACCACCTCCGGCACCGACGGCTGCTGTACGCCGGTGAGGGACCTGCTCAAGGAACTGCCCAGCTCTGTGCCGTAGTTGCCGGCCGGGCGGTCCAGGACGATGCCGACCTTGCGCGAACGTGCCGTACCCCGAAGGTAGTTGCCGACGAAGACAGGCAGCACGGAGTCGGGCAGCCGGGCGTGGAAGAACGAGCGGAACCCCAAGTAGGTGAGGTTGGTCGCGCCGGGGGACACGCCGACGACCGGCAGCAGCCCGGCGTCGTACTTCGCGAGCGCCGTCTGCGCCGTGGCGTCCGTGGTCGGGCCGACCACGGCGAGGACCGCCGGATCGTCCGCGAGTTCCGCGGCGAGCCGGGCCGCGACGGTCGGGTCGCCTCCGTCGTCGACGGCCCTGACCTTCACGGTGAACGGGGCGTCGCCGCGTGCGTTGAACTCCGCGACGGCCAGCCGCAGTCCGCGCTCCTGGGCCCGGCCCGTCTCCCGCTGCGGGCCGCTGAGGTCACCGTGCAGCGCGACGGTGTGCACCGGGCGCCCCGAGGACGCGGCGGCGGGACTGCCGCCTGCCGAGTCGCCGTCCCGGGCGACCGCCCACCAGGTCCCGCCCGCGCCCGCCGCCAGCGCCACGGCCCCCCCGGCGAGCAGGAGGAAGCGGCGTCGGCCGGCCGGGCGGGCGTCCTGCGGCTCCAGCGACGGAGACGTCTCGTGCGGGTCGGAGCCCGCCGGGCGGGCGTCAGCCGGGTCCGAGCCGGCCGGCAGGGAGTCCGCGGGCCCGGAATCCGTCGGCACCGAGGTGGCCGACGCGGCCGACGGCACCTGCGTGTGCTCGATGTCCGGCAGCGCGAGCGCGGCGGCCGATCGCTCGGCGATCAGCCGGGTCACCGGCTCGGGCAACCACTCGGCCGTCTCCGCGTCCCGCGGAGCGCCGTCGGCCGCCGGTTCCCGTACCAGTTCCCGCGCCAGTTCCCCGGCGTCCGGCCGCCGGGCCGGGTCCTTCTCCAGACAGCGCTCCAGCACCGCCAGCAGCTCCGAGGGCACCCCGTCGAGGTCCGCCGGATCGTGCACGGCCCGGTACAGCAGGGCGTCCACCGGTCCGCTGCCGAACGGCGCCCGGCCGGTCGCCGCGAACGCCAGGACACACCCGAGGGCGAACACGTCGCTCGCCGGGCCGATGCCGTCGCCGCCGTCCTGGGCCTGCTCGGGCGACAGATAGCCGGGAGTGCCGACCACCAGACCGGTCGCCGTGAGCGCCGTGTCCTGCGGCGCCCGGGCTATGCCGAAGTCGATGAGCCGGGGTCCGTCGTGGGCGATCAGCACGTTGCCCGGCTTGAGGTCCCGGTGGACCAGGCCGACCCGGTGCACCGCGCCCAGCGCCTCGGCCAGGCGGGCGCCGAGCAGCCGTACCCCGTGCTCGGCCAGGGGCCCGTACGCGGCCACCGCCTCGCCCAGCGACGGTGCCGGGACGAACGCCGTCGTCAGCCAGGGCGCCTCGGCGTCCGGGTCGGCGTCCACCAGCGGTACCGCCCAGGGACTGTCGACCCGCCGGGCGACCTCGACCTCCCGGCGGAACCGCTCCCTGAAGTCCGGCTCCTCGGCGTACTCGGCGAGCAGCACCTTCAGCGCCACCAGCGCTCCGCCCGGCGTGCGGGCCAGGTACACCACGCCCATGCCACCGGCGCCGAGCCGCCCGAGCAGACGATGTCCCGCGATGTGCGCGGGATCCGACGAACGCAGCGCCTCCATCAGTTCTTCTCCCCGAGCTCGAACTCCACGCGGCTGAGCATGGTGCTGCTGGCCTGCGACCCGTACTGGTTCAACTCGCTGTCGGTGTAACCCTTGGCGCCCTTCACCGACACCGCCAGGGTCACCGTGCCGAGCCGGGTGACGAACCAGAAATACCTCTGCTTGGCCGTCCCGGTGAGGTAGTAGCCCATCTCCACGACCTGGTCGTCGGCGTAGTTGTTGTTGCCCTGGCCGTAGGCGGTGCCGGTCGACATGAGCCCGGATATCCGCTCGTCGGTGCGGACCTGTTGCTCCCGGCAGCGCAACGGCTCCTCCAGCGTGGTGGACATCTGGTCGTCGGCGTCGAGGACCGTGGTGTGCACGGTGACCGCCGCGGTGACCTTGATCTCGCCCTTGCCCCCGGCGCCGGGAAGCTCGCTGTAGCGGGACAGGGAGGCCAGAACAGTCCCGGGCAGAGGACGGCGCTCCCACCGGCACTGTTCGTCGAGTACGGCGACGGTGCGGGGAGTGCTCGTGGCCTGCCGCTGGGCTCGGAAGTCCGCGCCCCACGCCTCCGGCCCGAGCGCGACCGCCGCCGCCAGCGCCTCGGCCTGCTGCTTCGTACGGGGCACTCGGGCCGGGTCCGCCCGGAAGGGGGAGAGTGACGTCGAGTCACCCCCCGTCGCGGATGCCGAGGGAGAGCCGGACGAGGCCGGAGCCGCGGACCCCGAGGACGCCGAGGGGTTCGGCTCGTCCGCCTTGTCGTCGTCGTTGTCCCCGGAACCGCAGCCGCCGAGCACCACGGCCATCCCGGCGACCGACGCGGCTACTCGCCATGGCCAAGCCACCCTGCGTCCACCGGCGTTGTCGTCCATCCCCGCCCCCTCCGCCTACGGCCCCCGCCTCGCGTGCGGTGATCGTACAGAGGGACGTGAGGAGAGGGCGGACGGTTCTGCGAACAGGGGGCAGACGGGCTCAGCGCACGCCTGTCCCATCTTCACCCGTGCGCCCCACCGACCGCTCTCCGCCCGTGCGCCCCACCGACCGCCCCGCCACCCGCGCCAGATGCCCCGCGAACACGCTCTCCGCCTCCGGCGTCAGCGTGCGCAGCGCCACCAGTGCCGTGATGGCCACGTCGCACAGCTCGCCCTGCACGTCCTCCCACGTGTGGGTGACGCCCTTGCGGGGGTTCTGGCCGGTCGCGCCGATGACCGCCTGCGCGACCTCGCCGACCTCCTCCGACAGCTTCAGCACGCGCAGCAGCAGGCCCTCGCGGCCGCCGTGCGCCGCGTCGGCGTCCAGCCAGCTCCACAGGGCGTCGACGGTGGTCCAGAGATCGGGAGGACCGGCGGATTCGGTGGGCCCGGTGGCCCGGGGCTGAGTGTCCATCAGCGAAGCCTGCCAGGCCACGTCCGCCCCCGGGGCCGTGTCCGGCAGCGCCACCCGCCTCCCCCGGCAGCCGCCTCCCCCGGCACCCGCCGCCCCCCGCGGGGCTCACTCCTCGAACAGCGCCTCCTGCTCGCCCTGCTCCTGCCTGCGCAGGCGCTTGCTCCGCATGCCGACGACCACCGCCGTGACCGCCGCCGTCGCGCCGAGCGCCGCCGGGACCATCCAGCCGCGGTCGACCGTGTGACCGAGGGCGTGGTCGAGGGAGAGGCGGCCCGGGCCGGCGATCGCGAGGCCCGCGGCGGCCAGGCCCAGGGAGGCCGCGTGCTCGTAGCCGCCGCTCTGTGCGAAGAAGCCGTTGGGGACGTGCACCGCGGACGCGCCCGCCATCGCGCCGGCCGCCGCCGCACCCGCCGCCGGGGTGGCCAGGCCCAGCGCCAGCAGCGTGCCGCCGCCGGCCTCGGCCAGGCCCGCCGCCGTCGCACTGGCCTTGCCGGGGGCGTAGCCGACGGACTCCATGAACTGGCCGGTCCCCTCCAGGCCGTGCCCGCCGAACCAGCCGAACAGCTTCTGCGCGCCGTGGGCCGCCAGCACTCCGCCGGTGCCGAGCCGGAGCAGCAGCAGTCCCAGATCACGACGGTCGTAACAGGTCACGGTGACTCCCTGGGCAGAGAACGGCGGACGTAGGAGAACAGGAACAGATGGGAACAGGCTGGAACAGACGAGTGCAAGTTGGAGCAGATGAGAACGGACGGAACAGAACAGAAACAGCACCCTCCGTGTTTCCACCGTCGCACCACTCACACCCGTCCGGCCCGTCCTGGGCGCCGTTCGGGTGGCGGGGCCCGGACCGCGATGTGAGGGTGGCCCGTATGGCGATCCAGATCGACAGACTCAGCGACCCGGCCGTGCGGGCCTTCGTCGCCGCCGTCAACGCCCATGACGAGGAGGCGTTCCGCGGCCTGCTCACCCCCGACGCGACCATGGCGGACGACGGCTCCGACCGTGACCTCGCCCAGTGGGCCGACCGGGAGATCTTCTCCTCCCACGGCCACATGGACGTCACCAAGGAGTCGGCCGGGGGTCGTGCCCTCATCGCCGACTACCGCAACGACACCTGGGGCGAGATGCGCACCAGGTGGAGTTTCGTCGTCGAGGACGACGGCCGGATCTCCCGTTTCGAGACCGGTCAGGCCTGAGACCCACCCCTGCCGGCGGGCACGGCGAAGGGCCGTTCACCGCCGGGCAGGCGGTCAACGGCCCCTCGGAATACGGGCGTTCACCAGGAGCGGGCGACCGCCTGCTCCGTCAGGGTGAGCTGACCCGCCTTGATGGTGGCCAGGCGCGGGGCCCGGCGGGCGATCGACGAGTCGTGGGTGACCATGATGAATGTCAGCCCGTACTCGTGCCACAGCCCTTCGAGGACCTCCATGATCTCGTCGCGCATGCCCTCGTCGAGGTTGCCGGTGGGCTCGTCGGCGAGCAGCACCTTCGGCTTCTTGACCAGCGCGCGGGCGATCGCCACGCGCTGCTGCTGGCCGCCGGAGAGTTCCGCCGGGGCGTGGGTGAGGCGCTCGCCCAGGCCGACCGAGCGCAGGGCCTCCGCCGCGCGCTCGCGCCGCTCCGCGGGCTTCACCCCGAGCGGGACGAGCGCCGTCTCGACGTTCTCCTGCGCGGTCAGCGTCGGGATGAGGTTGAACGACTGGAAGATGATGCCGATCTTCTCGGCGCGCAGCCGGGTCAGCTTCGCCTCGCTGATCCGCGCGAGGTCGACGCCGTCCAGCTCGACGCTGCCCTCGGTCGGGCGGTCGAGGCCGCCGATCATCTGGAGCAGCGTCGACTTGCCGCCGCCCGTGGGGCCCTGGATGACGAGCTGGTCGCCCTCCGCGATCGTGAGGTCGATGCCGCGCAGCGCCTCGACCGTCTCCTTGCCGCGCGTGTAGCGCTTGGTGACGCCGGTGAGGTTGTACATGGGATCTCCGGGTTCTCCGTGTTCTCCGTGAGGGAGGTGACGACTGGTCGGGGCGCGGGTCAGGAGACGCTGCGCAGGGCGTCCGCCGGGCGCATCCGGGAGGCGCGCCAGCCGCCCATCGCGCCGGCGATCAGACCGCCGGCGACCGCCAGGCCCACCGCGAGAGCGATCGTGGTGACGGAGACGGGCGCCGAGAGGGCGATCTCCATCGTGTTCGACGCGGACTGCTGACCGGGGCCGCCGCCGCCGGGGCCGCCACCCATGCCGCCACCGCCACCGCCGCCGGTGTTGCCGAGCTCGGCGGTCAGCTTCGGGCTGATCGCCGTCACGGTGTACGCGGCCGCCAGGCCCAGGCCGATGCCGAGGGCGCCGCCGAGGAGACCGTTGACCATGGACTCGCCGACGACCTGCCGGGTCACCCGGCGGCTCGGCCAGCCGAGCGCCTTCAGGGTGCCGAACTCGCGCACCCGGCGGGACACGGCCGAGGAGGTGAGCAGCGCGGCCACCAGGAACGCGGCGACGAGGACGGCGATCGACAGCCACTTGCCGACGCTGGTCGCCAGGTTGGAGGCGGTGGAGAGGGAACCGGAGACCGTCTCGGCCAGGTCGGCGGAGGTGGTGACCGTCGTACCGGAGATGTTCTTCGTGATCGTCGCCTTGACGGTGTCGATCTGCTTGGAGTCGGTCGCCTTGACGTAGATCGTGGTGACCTGGTCTGCCGCGTCGGCCAGGGTCTGCGCCTGCTTCAGCGGCAGGTAGACGTCCGTGGTGGAGTCACTGCTGTCGGGGGTGGCGATACCGATGATCTTGTACTTGGTGCTGGAGATCGTCAGCGTCGAACCGACCTTGTACGAGTTCTCCTTGGCGTACGACTTGCTGACGACGGCGACCTTGGCGTTGGCCTGCGCCGAGGTGAACGTCACGCCCGAGGAGATCTTCGAGCTCGCCAGCGGGCCGAGGTCCTGGTTGGTGACGTCGACACCGGCCACGGAGTACGAGTTGACGTCGAAGGAGGCGCCGCCGCCCTGGACCTGCGGGGCCGCGGTGGACCCGCCGCTGCTGCCGCCGGGGCCGCCCTGGCCGCCGTTGCCGCTGGTTCCGCTGGAGCTCTGCGCCTTGCCCTGGGTGAAGGAGCCGTCGACCTTGGTGACGTTCAGGGTGAGGGCGCCGACCGCGGCCGCCACGCCCTTCTGGTCGGCGACCTGAGTGACGAGCGCGGCCTTCAGGGCCTGACCGCCCTGCGTCGAGACCCGGTCCGAGCTCTGCTGCGTGTCGTCGTCGTCCTCGCCCTTGGCGTCGAACTCGAATCTGGGGCCGCCTGAACTGTTGGCCGTGGGCGCCGTTCGGGCCTTGGTGACGGTCATGTCGGTGCCGAGACCGTACAGCGACTGAAGGACCTTGTCCTGAGCCTGTGTCATGCCGGCCGACACCGAGTTGACGGTGATGACCAGCGCGATTCCGAGCGCCAGACCCAGTGCGATGACCAGGGCGGCCTTCTTGCGCCGGCCCAGTTCACGCTTGAGATAGATGCCAAACATCCCGTTCCCTAAGGTTCTTGGCGCCCTCTGTGGGCGCGGCCACAACCTAGGGAGAAACCTTTGAGTCATCCTGAGTAAAGGATGTGTAAGGACTGAGAATGCGGAGCGCCGGATCAGAATTCCTTGAGACAGCTGATTCCTAGGCTGTGGAGGGGCTTTTCCCAGGTGACAGCGGTTGGCTGGGGATTTCCTTTTTCCTCGAACCCCCTTGTACGGTCCCGCAGTGCACGCATTCTCGCGCCCTTCCCCGCGCCTGTCCCGGCGCTCCCTGCTGGCCCTCGTGGCCACCGCGGTCACCGCGCCACTGACCGCCGCACCGCTCGCGGCGACACCGGCCGCGGCCGCCTCCGACGTGGTGGTCGGCGGCGCGCGGCTCGTCGCCGACGGTGTTCAGGTGAACGGGGGCGGCGCCCTGCCGAAGAAGCTCACCGCCCGGGCCTGGCTGCTCGCCGACCAGGACAGCGGCGAGGTACTCGCCTCCTACCGCGCGCATCTGCGGGTCGCGCCCGCCTCCACGCTGAAGATGCTGTTCGCGGACACCCTGCTGGACAGGTTCGAGCGCACCGAGCGCTACCGGGTGACCGACGCGGACCTGGCCGGCATCCCGTCAGGCTCCAGCCTCGTCGGCGTCAAGGCCGGGGTCACCTACACCGTCGAGCAGTTGTGGCAGGGCGTGTTCCTGCGCTCGGGCAACGACGCCGTGCAGGTGCTCGCCCGGATGAACGGCGGGGTCGCGAAGACGGTCGCCGAGATGCAGGCGAGAGCGGTCGACCTCCAGGCGCTGGACACCCATGTCGTCAGCCCCGACGGGTACGACCACGACGGCCAGCTGTCCTCCGCCTACGACCTCGCCCTCTTCGCCCGGCACGGGCTGCGCGACGCCGGCTTCCGCGCCTACTGCGGCACCAGGACCGCCGAGTTCCCGGCCGGCGGCGGGAAGACCTTCCGGATCGAGAACACCGACCGGCTGCTGTCGGGCACGTACGGGGTGACGCCGTATCCGGGCATGATCGGCGTGAAGAACGGCTTCACCAGCAACGCCGGCAACACCTTCACCGGCGCCGCGACCCGCGCGGGGCGCACCCTCGTCGTCACCGTGCTGCATCCGAAGAGCGGCCACAACGCCGTCTACGAGGAGACGGCCGCGCTGCTCGACTGGGGCTTCGCGCAGGGGAGTTCGGCGCGGGCGGTGGGGACGCTGGTCGAGGCGTTGAGCGAGGGCGGGACCAGGGCGGCCGGGTCGTCCGCGGGGAAGGCGCCGCATGCCGGGGCGCAGGCCTCGTCGGCGGAGGGCGGCGGCCCGGACGGCTGGGGCGTGCTCGGCGGGGCCGGGGGAGCGGTGGCGCTGCTGGCGGGCGGGGCGTACGCGCTGCGCCGGCGTCGGCGCCGTTCCGGCGAGGTGCCGCCGGCGAGTTGATGGTGCGGCAGCCGTCCCACGGCGCCGGTGCGTACCTCGCGGTCCCGGCGAGGTCCACCCCCATCCGGTGCCCTGGGACGGCTGCCCCTCCCCCCTCGGTGTGGCTTTTGGGTGGTGGTACGGGGCGGAACTGTCGTACTTCAAGTGTGAAGTTCTCGTGGAGAAGAGTTGAGCATAGGTCCGCCACCGGCCGCAATGGTGCGGACGGAGAAACTCCGCTTGTGCAGGTTGACGAGTTGACGACCTGTGGGCGACCGGCGTGCCGACCACGGCCCGCCCTCGGCGGGTGCCCTCAGCCCCGTCCCACGTACGGCATCGCCGTCGCCAGTACCGTCGCGAACTGGACGTTCGCCTCCAGTGGCAGCTCCGCCATGTGCCGCACCGTGCGCGCCACGTCGGCGACGTCCATCACCGGTTCCGGCGCGGTCTCGCCGTTCGCCTGCAACGCGCCCGTCTGCATCCGCGCCGTCATGTCGGTGGCCGCGTTGCCGATGTCGATCTGGCCGACCGCGATGCCGTACGCCCGGCCGTCCAGCGAAAGGGACTTCGTCAGGCCGGTCAGGGCGTGCTTGGTCGCGGTGTAGGGCGCCGACAGCGGGCGGGGCGTGTGCGCCGAGACGGACCCGTTGTTGATGATCCGGCCGCCCCGCGGATCCTGGTCCTTCATCTGCCGGTAGGCCCCCTGCGCGCACAGGAACGCCCCGTTGAGGTTGGTGTCCACCACGTGCCGCCAGGCGTCGTAGGGGAGTTCCTCGAACGGCACGCCGCCGGGGCCGAAGGTGCCGGCGTTGTTGAACAGCAGGTCCAGCCGCCCGAAGCGGTCCCGCACGGCGTCGAAGAGGGCCGCCACCTCCTCCGGGCGTGAGACGTCCGTCCGTACGGCGAGATGTGTGCCGTCGGGTACCAGCGCGGCCGTCGCCTCCAGGGTCTCGGCGCGCCGCCCGGCCAGCGTCACCGACCAGCCCGCGCGCAGCAGTTCCACGGACACCGCCCGTCCGATCCCGGAACCGGCGCCGGTGACGATCGCGATCTTCGGTGGCCCGGAGTTGAGGTTCGCATCCATGGCCCCGCAGCGTACGTGAGCCCGGTCCCTCGAATCCGGCATGCGGAACGCACGCGTCCGACATCCGACTGTTGTGTACGCGCCAACCCGACGACGCCCGCGAGCCGTCTCCGGCCACTCCAATGCCTTCTGCCGCCACTTCTCAGGGGAGGACCGGAATGACACCCGCAGCCCACCAGTCCCAGCACGCCCCCGAACTCCGCGCCACCGCCCGCCACTTGGGGCGCCGCCGCTTCCTCACCGGTACCGCGGCCGCCGCCGCGCTCGCCTTCACGGTGAACCTGCCCGCCGCCGGTACCGCGGCCGCCGCCGAACTCGACCCGGCCCGGATCACCGACGAGCCCTTCACCCTCGGCGTCGCCTCCGGCGACCCGCTGCCCGGCTCCGTCCTCCTCTGGACCCGCCTCGCGCCCGCCCCCTACCAGGCGGACGGCGGACTGCCCGCCCAGCGGATCACCGTGCACTGGGAACTGGCCCGCGACGAGACCTTCCGCCGGCCCGTCAGACGCGGCACCACCCTCGCGCACCCGGAGTTCGGCCACAGCGTGCACGTCCAGGTGGACGGCCTCGAGAACGACCGGGTGTACTACTACCGCTTCAAGGCGGGCACCTGGATCAGCCGCACCGGCCGCACCCGGACCGCCCCCGCCCCCGGCGCGAAGGCGGCCGCCCTCACCGTCGGCGTGGTCTCCTGCCAGCGCTACGACCAGGGCTACTTCACCGCGTACAAGCACCTCGCCGAGGACGACGTGGACCTCGTCCTGCACCTCGGCGACTACCTCTACGAGTACGCCGTCAGCGGCGTCGGAGGCGCCCGCGCCTACCCGGCCGGGACCGTGCCCGCCGTCTACGGCCACGAGATGGTGACGCTGGACGACTACCGCCTCAAGTACGCGCTGTACAAGTCCGACCCGGACCTGCTGGCCGCGCACGCCGCCCACCCGTTCGTCGTCACCTGGGACGACCACGAGACCGAGAACAACTACGCGGGCGCGGTGTCGGAGAACGACGACCCGGCGGAGGAGTTCCTCATCCGCCGGGCCGCCGCCTACCGCGCCTACTGGGAGAACCAGCCGCTGCGCCGCCCGCAGCTCCCCGACGGCCCCGACCTCAGGCTCTACCGTCGCCTCCACTGGGGCCGGCTCGCCCAGTTCGACGTCTTCGACACCCGCCAGTACCGCTCCGACCAGGCGTACGGCGACGGCTGGAAGGTCCCGGGACCCGAGTCCGAGAACCCGGCCCGCACCCTCACCGGTGACACCCAGGAGCGGTGGCTGATCGACGGCTGGCACCGCTCGCGCGCCCTGTGGAACGTGGTCCCGCAGCAGGTCACCTTCGCCCGGCGCCACAACTCCACCACCGTGCCCTCCCAGGTCTCCATGGACTCCTGGGACGGCTACCCGGCCTCCCGGGAGCGGATCCTGACCGGCGCGGAGGCGGCGGGTGTGGAGAACCTGATGGTCCTCACGGGTGACGTCCATGTGCACTACGGCTTCGACATCAAGCGGGACTTCGACGACCAGGCGTCGAAGACGCTCGGCACGGAGATCGTCACCTCGTCGATCTCCAGCGGCGGCAACGGCTCGGCGAAGCCCGCCAACTGGGCCACCTTCATGGCCGCCAACCCGCACCTGAGGTTCTACAACGGCCTGCGCGGCTACGCGACCGTCTCGCTCGGCCGCGACCTCGCCCGCGCCGACTTCAAGACCGTCCCCTACGTCACCACGCAGGGCGCCCCCCTCACCACGGCCGCCTCCTTCGTGACCGAGGTCGGCGACCACGGGCTCAAGCCCGCCTGAGCCGCCTGCGTCGCGCCACGCGGCTCACGACGCTCACGGGGCCGGCGGCCAGGCGTCGCCCCAGTCGGCGTCCCGGGCCGCCCGGTACAGGTCGCCGTGCTTCTTCGTCACCGTCGTACGGCTCAGCCGCTCCTCGGCCTCGCACAGGTCGAGGAGCACCTGCCCCTTGCGGATCTGCGGCCGCCGGACCACCCGGGAGGGGACGGGGGAGACGGGGAAACGGGCCGCGGCGACATAGCTGAACTTCTCGTCCTCGTAGGGCAGCGAGCCGCCCTTGACCTGCCGGTGCAGGGAGGAGCGGCTGACCCGCGCCGAGAAGTGGCACCAGTCCGTGCCCGGCACGATCGGACAGGCCGCGCTGTGCGGGCAGGGCGCGGCGACCCGGAACCCGGCGGCGATCAGCCGGTCGCGGGCCTCGATCACCCGGGCGTAACCGTCCGGCGTGCCCGGCTCGACGATCACCACGGCCTGCGCGGCCGACGCGGCGGCGTCCACCAGCACGGCCCGGTCGGGGGCGGCCAGCTCGTTGAGGACGTAGGAGACGGTGACCAGGTCCGTGGGTTCCAGGGCGAGGGCCGTGCCGATGCGGGCGCGCTGCCAGCGGGCGCCGCGCAGCGCCGGGTGCGCCGCGGCGATCTCGCGGCCGAGGGCCAGGGCGGGCTCGGCCCAGTCGAGCACGGTCACCGGGCGGGTCCCCTCCCAGGTGGAACTCACCGCCCAGGTCGCCGCGCCGGTGCCGCCGCCCACATCCACATGACCGGCCGGCGACCAGTCCGGTACGGCGTCCGCGAACGCCTCCAGCGCCGACCGCACCGCCTCGAAGGTCGCCGGCATCCGGTACGCGGCGTACGCGACCACGTCCGCCCGGTCGCGCAGGATGGGGGCGTCGGTAGGGGTGGCGCCCCGGTAGTTGGCGATGAGCCGCTCGACGGCCTGTCCGGCCTGCTTGGGCGGCAGCCCGTCGAGCAGGTCCGTCAGGGCACCGCGGAGGGTCTCGGAAACGGATACGGAGACGTTCACCCCCGGATTTTCTCAGGTCCGGGCCACTGCCCTCACCGCCCGGGCCCTCACCGCACCGGCCCTCACCGTACGGGCCCTCACCGCACCGGCCCTCACCGCACCGCCATCGCCAACCGCGTCCCCAACAGAGCCCGCGGCCCGCTGTCCGGCACCCGTCGCCTCGGATGCACCGTGTTCGCCAGCAGCACCACGAACGTGTCCGTCGCCGGATCCAGCACCAGCGAGGTCCCGGTGAACCCGGTGTGCCCCGCCGCACCCTCACCCGCCAGCTCGCCCATGAACCACGACTGGTCCACCGCGAAGCCCAGCCCCGGCGGGGTCAGCAGGAGTTCCACGAAGTCGGGGCCCAGGATCCGGGCGGTACCGTACGAACCGCCCGACAGCAGGGTGCGGCAGAACACCGCGAGGTCGTGGCCCGTGGAGAACAGCCCGGCGTGACCGGCCACCCCGCCCAGCGCCCAGGCGTTCTCGTCGTGCACCACGCCCCGCAGCATCCCCCGGTCCGCCTTCGCCCACGGCCGCCGCTGGTCCTCGGTCGCCGCCGCGCCGGGGCACGGGCCGAAGTCGGTCGAGGTCATGCCCAGCGGACGGGTGATCCCCTCCCGCACGAGGACGTCGAGGGTGCGGCCGGTCAGCCGCTCCAGGAGCTGCTGGAGCAGCAGCATGTTCAGGTCCGAGTACAGGTACGTGCCCGGTGCGCCGACCGGCGTCTCCGCGCGTAGCAGCGCCCAGCGCCGGGTGTCGTCCGCGCATTCGTACAGGGGCAGCTCGGGGCGCAGCCCGGAGGTGTGGGTGAGGAGCTGGCGGACGGTGATGCCGTGGGCGGCGGCCGCGTGGAAGTCCGGCAGATAGGCGCCCACCCGGGCATCGATGCCGAGCGTGCCGCGCTCGATCTGCTGCACCGCCGCGACCGAGGTGAACAGCTTGGTGAGGGACGCCAGGTCGAAAGGGGTGTCGACGGTCACCGGGATCCGCGCCCCGGCCGGGAGCTCCACCCCGGCGTCGGCCGCCGGGTCGTACGCCGAGTACCGCACCGCCCAGCCCACCGCCTCCCGCACGGCGATCACCGGGCCGCGCCCGGCGACCACGACGGCGCCCGCCGCCCACGGCCGGTCGCCGGTGGTGAGGTCCACGACATCGCGGACGAGGAGCCGCGTCTCCGCCGGGTCGAGCCCGGCCCGTTCCGGTGTGTCGACGCGCAGTCTCGGTGCGCTCAGCTCACTGCTCCTTCCGCGCCCGCCTTCGTCCAGGGACGGCACATTCCCACGAAGCAGGCCACCGCCACCAGTGCGGCGGCCAACTGGACGACGGCCATCGGGACGGCCGTGTGCTCGCCGGCGATCCCGACGAGCGGCGAGGCGATCGCGCCGATGAGGAAGGAGGTCGTACCGAGGAGCGCGGAGGCGGACCCGGCGGAGTGCCGGACCCGCATCAGGGCGAGGGTCTGCGCGTTGGGCAGCGTGACGCCCATCGCGGACATCAGGACGAACAACGCGGCGGCCACCGGCGCCAGCCCGATCTCGCCGAACACTCCCGTCGTCATCAGCAGCAGGGCGGTCGCCGCCAGCACGATCACCGCGAGACCGGCGGCCAGGACCCGGTCCAGGCGGACGCGGCCCACCAGCACCCTGCCGTTGACCTGGCCGATCAGCACCAGTCCGACCGAGTTCACGCCGAACAGCAGGCCGAACGTCTGCGGGGAGGCGCCGTAGATCTCCTGGACCACGAACGGCGAGGCGCTGATGTACGCGAACAGCGCGGCGAAGGTGAAACCGCCCGTGAGCATGTACCCGGTGAAGGGCAGGTCGCCGAGGAGCCGGCGCATCGAGCGCAGGGCCTCGCCGACCCCGCCCGCGTGGCGCTCGGCGGCGGGCAGCGTCTCCGGCAGCCGGGTCCACACCACCACGGCCAGCAGCAGCCCCACCCCGGTGAGGAGCACGAACACGCCCCGCCAGTCCGTCGCCCGCAGGATCTGCGCGCCGATCAGCGGTGCCACGACCGGGGCGACCCCGGAGATCAGCATCAGGGTGGAGAAGAACCGGGCCATCGCCACGCCGTCGTACAGATCGCGCACGACGGCCCGCGCGATCACGATCCCGGCCGCGCCCGCGAGCCCCTGCAGCAGCCGGCAGGCGACCAGCAGCTCGACGGTGGGCGCCAGGGCGCACAGGGCGGTCGCCACGACGTAGACGACGAGTCCGGCCAGCAGCGGGCGCCTGCGCCCCCACCGGTCGCTCATCGGGCCGACCACCAGCTGCCCCAGCGCCATCCCGGCCAGGCACGCGGTCAGCGTGAGCTGCACGGTCGCGGCGGGCGCGTGCAGGGAGCGGGTCACCTCCGGCAGCGCCGGGAGGTACATGTCCATCGAGAGCGGGGGAGTGGCGGTCAGCCCGCCCAGCACGAGCGTGACGAGCAGCCCCGCCCGGCGCCGGGCGGACAGCGTCGGCCCCGCTCCCCCGTCCGTGCGCGTACCCCGGTCCGTCCCGGCCTTCGGCGCCGCGTCAGGTATGGCCCCACCCTCCGGCATCCGGCCGCCCCTCCCTCTCCGACATCTGTGCCACCTATGCTCTCAGCTCGAACACACTGCTGGGACGGCACGAGGACGGGGCAGGGTATGACGACGGACACGGTGCGGTGGGGCATCCTGGCGACCGGCGGGATCGCCGCCGCGTTCACGGCGGATCTGATCGACCTGCCCGACGCCGAGGTCGTCGCGGTCGCCTCGCGCTCCGAGGTCTCCGCGAAGGCGTTCGCCGACCGCTTCGGCATACCCCGCGCCTACGGCGACTGGGCCGCGCTCGCCGCCGACGAGGACATCGATGTCGTCTACGTCGCCACCCCGCACGCCGCCCACCGCACCGCCGCCGGACTCTGCCTGGAGGCCGGGCGGAACGTGCTGTGCGAGAAGGCGTTCACGCTGAACCTGCGCGAGGCCGAGGAACTGGTCGCGCTGGCCCGGGAGCACGACCGCTTCCTCATGGAAGCCATGTGGATGTACTGCAACCCGGTGATCCGCCGCCTCAAGGCCCTCGTCGACGACGGCGCGATCGGCGAGGTCCGCACCGTGCAGGCCGACTTCGGCCTCGAGGGCCCCTTCCCGCCCTCGCACCGGCTGCGCGACCCCGCCCAGGGCGGCGGCGCCCTCCTCGACCTCGGCGTCTACCCGGTCTCCTTCGCCCACCTCCTGCTCGGCGCGCCCTCGGGCATCGCCGCCCAGGCCGTCCTGTCCGCCGAGGGCGTCGACCTGCAGACGGCGCTGGCCCTGTCCTGGGACTCCGGGGCGCTCGCCGCCCTGCACTGCTCCCTGACCGGCGGTACGGGCACCACCGCCTCCGTCACCGGCTCACGCGGCCGCATCGACATCCCGTCCGGCTTCTTCCACCCCGACCGCCTCGTCCTGCACCGCGCCGGGCGTGACCCGGAGGAGTTCGCCGCCGACCCGGCCGACGGACCCCGGACGACGCTCCGGCACGAGGCCAGCGAGGTCATGCGCGCGCTGCGGGCCGGCGAGACCGAGTCCCCGCTGGTCCCGCTCGACGGCAGCCTCGCGGTCATGCGGACCCTCGACACGGTCCGCGAGCGGATCGGTGTGCGCTACCCAGGCGAGGACGCGTGACAGTTCGCGAGACGTCCCGTCTCACCCGCTTGGTACCGTCGACCCATGGTCACCCAGTCCGGTAAGCCGGCCCCCGACACCACCCGCCGCAGCGAGCGGTCCCGGCGCGCCATCTACGACGCCGCGCTCGCCCTCGTCGCGGAGACCGGCTACGCGAAGACCACGATCGAGGGAATCGCCGCCCGCGCGGGCGTCGGCAAGCAGACCATCTACCGCTGGTGGGGGTCGAAGGCCGACGTCCTGCTGGAGGCCTTCCTCGACCTCAGCGAACAGGCGGCGCGGGACGCCGGGGCCTCGGCGGAGGAGCCGTACGTCATCCCCGACACCGGCGACCTGGCCGCCGACATCAAGGCCGTCCTGCGGGCCACCGTCGACCAGCTCACGGACCCCAGGTTCGAGGCGCCCTCGCGGGCCCTGGCCGCCGAGGGCGTGGTCAACGAACAGGTCGGCCGCGAGTTCACGGCCAAGCTGATGGAACCGTCCATCCAGCTGTACGTCGACCGGCTGCGCGCCGCGCAGCAGGCCGGCCAGGTCCGCGCCGACCTGGACCCGCGCATCGCCCTGGAGTTCTTCATCTCCCCGCTCGCCCAGCGCTGGCTCCAGTACACGGGCCCGATCTCCTACGAGTACACCGACGCCCTCGTCGACTACGCCCTGCACGGTCTCGCGCCCCGGTGAGCATGCCGCACATAGGCCACTCTGGCCCCACCCGTCCCACCTGCCCCGTTTCACGGCTACGGCCCCCCGATGCGCAGGATGGTGGGACCATGAGGCATGCTGTCCGCACCACAGCGAGGCGAGGGGACAGATGAGCGCGGAGTTCGGCGGCCGGACCGGCCTGTGGGGCAAGATCTCGGAGTGGCTGCGCACGAGCGGCCCGACGGAGGCCGCCGACGACGGCGACCGTGAGGCCCTGCTGCTGGCCGCCGCCGGAGCGGGCTTCCCGCTCGCACCCGCCGCGCACCCGGCCCCCGGCTACGGCTGCTCCTGCGACCGGGTCGGCTGTCCGACCCCCGCCCGGCACCCGGTGTCCTTCGCCTGGCAGACGCAGTCCACGACCGACCGCGCGCAGATCGAGCGCTGGGCCCGCCACCAGCCGCAGGCCAACTTCATCACCGCCACCGGCATGACGCACGACGTCCTCGACGTGCCGCTGGAGGCGGGCCGGCAGGCCCTGGAGCGGCTGCTCGACTCCGGCGTCGAGGTCGGCCCGGTCGCCGAGAGCGACGACGGCCGCATGCTGTTCTTCACCCTCACCCGCGGCACCCCCGAGGACGAGGACGAGTGGTGGCCGTGCGCCCTGGACTGCCACCCCGAGACCATGGACGAGCACCCCGGTCTGCGCTGGCACTGCCGTGGCTCCTACGTCCTGGTACCGCCCGCCCGGCTTCCCGGCGACGACGGCCGTCGCGTGCACTGGCTGCGCGGACCCGAGCACGCGCTGCCCGACCCGCTGACCCTCCTCGAAACCCTCACGGACGCCTGCGCCCGCCACGCCGGCCAGGAGCCCGACCACGCGAACACGGCCTGGCCCTCACGCCACTGACGCGCCCCGACAGGGGCGCGGGGAACTGCGCGACCGGCCACGACGCACCCGCAGGTACCAACGCACCCGCAGGTGGCTCACCCTGCTGCCCGCGGAGCGCTACGCGCCCTTCGCCGCCGTCAGTCCCTCCAGGCGGCTGAGCATCGACACCTTGCCGTTGCCCGCGCCCTTCGCGGGGGTCAGGGCGACGTCGTTGGCGACGAACTCCATCGTCAGGGACTGCTTGATCTCACCGGTCGTCAGCGCGGCCACGTTCTTGTTCGGCGTGGGCACGGCGGCGCCCGCCGCGGCCGTCTGCTTCATGTAGTGGTGCGTGGTGAAGAAGACCAGCGCCCCGCCGTCCGCGGTGCGCAGCGCCAGCGGCGCGTAGGCGCCGCCGGTCAGCGGCTCGTCGATGTACTGGGTGGCCAGACCCGGCTTGGTGGCGTTCTTCGCCCGGGTCGAGCGCAGCGTATTCGTGTACGCGCCGTCCGCGAAGGCACCCTTGCCGCTCTGCAGGTACGCCGCGTAGCCCTTGCTCAAGTCCTCCGGGGCGACGGCCAGTTCGGCGGAGTCGGCGGGTACGGCCTCGGCGTGGCCGTCCTTGCCCGCCCGCTTGAACTCCGGTACCGAGCCCGGCGCCACCAGCGTCAGATAGGTCGCCTGCCACGGCTCCGCCCGCTCGCCCCGGCTGAACACCATCAACCAGCGTGCGTCGCCGCCCTTGTTGCCCTTCGCGTCGGCGACGAACCAGCGCGGCCAGCCCGCCTTCTCGACGATCGTGTACTTCACGTCCGACAGCACCAGCGGCGTGTGCTGCGGGTTGCCGTCCGGGTTGTTGACACGGCCCGCCTTCAGCCGCGCCGCGTCGATGATCCCGAGGGCACCGGTGGTGTAGTCGGCGTCCAGGGAACTGTCGTACGCCGCGTCGGCCTTGTTGTAGGCGGACGTGAACTGCTCGACCGCCTTCACGGCTTCCGCCTTCGTGGCGGCCGGGAGCAGTTCGAGCTCCCCGTGGACGACCACGCAGCCGCTCGCCGTGAGCGAGACGGCGGTGAGCGACGCCGCTAGGAGTGCGTACCGGTCACGTGCGCGGAGCCTTCGACTGCGCGGAACCCCGGTCGTCAGGCTGCGTTCCCTGCTCATCAGGCGACTTCACCTTCCCCTTCCCGGAGGCGAACCCTACCGGGGCGAGGAACAGCGCGAGCGTCGGGACCAGGTACAGCAGCCACACCGTGACCTGGAGGACCGTCGGATCGGGCTGGAAGTTGAACACGCCCTTCAGCAGCGTGCCGTACCAGCTGTCCGGCGGAACGGTGCCGGTGATGTCGAAGGCCAGGCTGTTCAGGCCCGGGATCAGATCGGCCTCCTGGAGGTCGTGGACGCCGTACGCCAGCACGCCCGCGGCCACCACGACGAGCATGCCGCCGGTCCAGGTGAAGAACTTGGCGAGGTTGATCTTCAGCGCGCCGCGGTAGAACAGCCAGCCCAGCAGGACGGCCGTCGCCAGGCCGAGGGCCACGCCGATCAGCGGGCGCGGGGTGCCGTCGCCGGCCGCGTGCACCGACGCCCAGACGAACAGGGCGGTCTCCAGGCCCTCCCGGCCGACCGCGAGGAAGGCGGTGGCGACCAGGGCGCCGGTGCCCATCGCGAGGGCCGCGTCCAGCTTGCCGTGCAGCTCCGACTTCAGGTGCCGGGCGGTGCGCCGCATCCAGAAGACCATCCACGTCACCAGGCCGACCGCGAGGATCGACAGGGAGCCGCCGAGCGCCTCCTGGGCCTGGAACGTCAGTTCCTGGGAGCCGAATTCGAGGACGCAGCCGAAGCCGAGCGCGAGCGCGACGGCGACGCCGATGCCGATCCAGATCGGCTTGAGGGCGTCCCTGCGGTCCGTCTTCACCAGGTAGGCGATGAGGATGCAGACGACGAGGCTGGCCTCCAGGCCCTCGCGCAGTCCGATCAGATAGTTGGAGAACACGGGCTCAGGCCTCCTTGGAGAACAGCGTCCGGCCCCACCAGTCGTCCTTGTCGCGGACGCCCGGCGGGACGGCGAAGACGGCCGAACCCACGTGCTGGATGTATTCGTTGAGTGCGTCGGTGGCGAGGTTGCGCTGGACGCGGACGAAGCCCTCGCGCACATCGCGCTGGTAGGCGAGGAAGAACAGGCCGGCCTCGAGCCGGCCGAGGCCGTCGGTGCCGTCGGTGAAGGAGTAGCCGCGGCGCAGGAGCGTCGCCCCGTGGTTGGAGTCCGGGTGCGCGAGCCGTACGTGCGCGTCGGGCTTCATCGCCTTCAGGAACGGCTCGTCGCGCTCCTTGGCCTTGCCGACCGGGGCGCCCTCGCCCTTGTCGCGGCCGAAGATGTCCTCCTGCTCCTGGAGCGAGGTGCGGTCCCAGGTCTCGATGTGCATCCGGATCCGGCGGGCGACGAGGTAGGAACCGCCCACCATCCAGGCCGCGTTCTCCTTGACGTCCTTCTCGCCGACCCAGACGAACTTCTCCAGCCGGTCGGTCTCGGTGCCCGCGATGTTGCGGGTGCCGTCCTTGAAGCCCATCAGGTTGCGCGGGGTCTGCGCGTCGGGCGTCGTGGACGAGGTCTTGCCGAAGCCGAGCTGCGACCAGCGGATGACGACCTTGCCCATGCCGAGCCGGGCCAGGTTGCGGATCGCGTGCACGGCGACCTGCGGATCGTCGGCGCAGGCCTGGATGCACAGGTCGCCGTTGCTGCGGGCCGCGTCGAGCGCGTCCCCGGCGAACGTGGGCAGGTCGATCAGGGCGTCGGGCCGCCGGTCGGCGAGGCCGAGCTTCTTGAACAGCGACGGCCCGAAGCCGACCGTCAGGGTCAGCCGGGACGGCTTGAGCCCCAGGGCCTCGCCGGTGTCGTCCGGCGGCGCCTCGGCGAGACCGCCGAAGGCGCCCTCACCGACCGCCTTCCCGGCCGTCATCCGGCGGGCCGCCTGCGTCCAGTCCTTCAGCAGTTGGACGAACTCGGCGCGGTCCGTGGTCGTCACGTCGAACGCGGCGAAGTGCAGCCGGTCCTGCACGGGCGTGGCGATGCCCGCCTGGACGCGGCCGTGGAAGTCCACCGCGGCGCCCGCCTCGGCGGCCGCCGGATCGACGTCTTCACCGGTGCGGGTCATCGCGACCGCGCCGCCGGCCGCGGCGGCACCGAGCGCGAGCCCGGCACCGCCCCAGCCGATCAGCGACCGCCGGGACGGCACGCTGCCCTGGGTCTCGGTCATGTCCTGGCCCTTCGGTTACTTCGCCACGGCGGCGGCGAGCTTGGACAGCGGCTCGGCGAGCGCGTTGACCGCGTCGGACAGTTCCTTGCGGTCGGCGGCCGCGACCTTGTCGTACGCGGTGAACGCGTACGAGGACGTGTTCGGGCGGTACTTGTCCAGCAGCGTGTTCAGCGCGGCGAACTGCTTGTCCAGCTCGGTGACCAGGGCCGCGTCGTTCTCCTTGGCGACCGGCTTGAGCAGCTCGTAGGACTTCTGGGCGCCCTCGACGTTGGCCTTGAAGTCGACGAGGTCGGTGTGCGAGTAGCGCTCCTCCTCGCCGGTGACCTTGCCGGTGGCGACCTCGTCGAGGAGCTCCTTGGCACCGTTGGCCATGGAGGTCGGGGTGATCTCGGCCTTGCCGACCCGCTTCTGCCAGTCGGTCAGGTCGGTGGTGAGCTGGTCGGCGAGGGTCTTCTCCGCGGCGGTGATCTTCTTGTCCTGCCAGAGCGCCTTCTCCAGCCGGTGCCAGCCGGTCCAGGTCTGACCGGCCTCCAGGCCGTCCGCGCGGACGTCGACCTTCGGGTCGATGTCGCCGAAGGACTCCGCGACCGGCTCGGTGCGCTCCCAGCCGATACGGGAGGGCGCGTAGGCCGCCTTGGCCGCCTCGAGGTCGCCGGCCTTGACCGCCTTGACGAAGGTCGCGACGAGCGGCAGCGTGGCGTCGGCCTGCTCCTGTGCGTATTCGCGGTAGGCGGCGACGGCCTTGTCCAGCCGCGGGTCACGCTTGGCGACCGAGCCGCCGGTGACCTTGAGGTCCTGGCGGATGCCGGTGCCCTTCATGCCGGGCTTGCAGGCGATCTGGTAGTCACCGGCCTTCACCTCGGCGGTGACCCGCTGCTTGGTGCCGGGGCCGATGTTCTCCCGCTCGCTGACGATCCGGTCGTCCGGGAAGAGGATGTAGACCTCGGTGACCTTGGAACCCTTGTTCTCGATGGCGAGCTCGACGTGTCCGGCGGAGATCTCCTTCTTGGAGGTCACGCACTTGGCGTCGGTGGCGGTCACGCTGATGACGCGGTCACCGTCCTTCGCGTCGCTCTTGGAGGTGCAGCCGGTGACGGCGGTCAGTGCGGTCACGGCGGTGACGGCGGTGACGACGGACAGTCTGGCGGCTCGCATTCGGGCTCCCAGCGATGGCTGAATATGGGCGTGACGCGACTCACAAGGGTTGGTGAGCCTCGCCTAACTTATCCAAGGCTTACCTGCGTAATACCCGCCCGTGCAGTGATTCACCTCTCATGGACGCCGTATGAGCACGAGCCGATCACGGTGACTCAAAACGGACCCCAAGGGATGGTCAAAGGAGATTCAAAGATTCCGCTTCGGGGTCACCAGAACGGCTCCGGTCCGAGGGTGCGGAAGCACCTCGACCGGCTGGTCGTAGACATCCGAGAGCAGCCGCTCGGTGAACACCTCGCCCGGCGGACCGTCCGCCGCCACCCGCCCGGCGCACAGGATCGCGACCCGGTGCGCGTAGGCGGCGGCGAGCCCCAGATCGTGCAGCACCACGACCACCGCGTCCCCCGCACGCGCCCTTTCCCGGCACAGCCGCAACACCAGCTCCTGGTGTTTGAGGTCCAGGGCGGCGGTCGGCTCGTCGAGCAGCAGCAGGGGCGCGCGCTGCGCCAGCACCCGGGCCAGCGCGACCCGGGCCCGCTCGCCGCCGCTCAGCGCGGAGAAGGGCCGCGCGGCGAAGCCGCCCACCTCGGTGGCGGCCATCGCCGCGGCGACCGTGCGGTCGTCCTCGGCGGGGGAGGAGGCGTGCGGGGCGCGCCCCATCCGGACGACCTCCTCCACGGTGAACGGAAAGGAGAGCGCCGCCGCCTGGGGCAGCACGGCCCGCCGCAGGGCCAGCTCCGGCGCGGTCCACTCGGTGGCCGGTCGGCCCAGGATCCGCACGACACCCCGCGCGGCCGGCAGATCGGCGGCCAGCGCACCGAGCAGCGTCGACTTCCCGGCCCCGTTGGGCCCGACCAACGCGAGCACCTCACCGGCCCGCACCTCGACACCCACCCCCCGAAGCACCTCCCGCCCCCCGAGCCGCACATGAAGCCCCACGGCCTCGGCAACCAGATCCCCGGCCGCCACACCCCCAAGAGGCGAAACCCGACGACGAAGAAGCCTCATGAACGATTCCCTCCCAAAAAACCCAACGAAGACCGCCGAACGGCCAGGCCGGCGGACGGTTGCCTGAACTTGCTCTGAACGGTTGAGGGGCCGAGGGCTGCGTGACGGATGGCCGGTGGCCGGGGGAGTGCAGGGCGCAGCCCGCCCTCCAGGGGCGCGGGGAACTGCGCGACCGGCCCAAGCGGACCGGCAGACGCAGGACGGCAGTTCCTCGACGGCGAGTCCGCGCACCCCGGACGGCCGGTGGCCGGTGGCCGGTGGCCGGGGGAGTGCAGGGCGCAGCCCGCCCTCCGGGGGCGCGGGGAACTGCGCGACCGGCCCAAGTGGACCGGCAGTCGCAGGACGGCAGCTCCTCGACGGCGCGTCCGCGCACCCCGGACGGCCGGTGGCCGGGGGAGGGCGCAGCCCGTCCTCCAGGGGCGCGGGGAACTGCGCGACCGGCCCAAGCGGACCGGCAGACGCAGGACGGCAGCTCCTCGACGGCGCGTCCGCGCACCCCGGACGGCCGGGGCCCGGGGCGGCGGAGCCCCGGGAGCGGGTGGGTGGGCGTCAAGCCCAACCTCCTTGTCGGCGCCGCGTCCTGCGCAACAGCCAGAAGAAGAACGGGCTCCCGAGCAGAGCCGTCAGAACGCCGAGCGGAAGCTCCGCCGGCACGGCGACCGTGCGAGCCGCGAGATCCGCCGCAAGCAACACCACCGCCCCCAGCAGCGCGCTGCCCGGCACCAGAAACCGGTGCCCCGGCCCCGCCGCCATGCGCAGCAGGTGCGGGACCACCAGCCCGACGAAGCTGATGATCCCGGACACGCTCACCGCGGCCGCCGTCAGCAACGCCACCACCAGGATCAGCACGATCCGCAGCCGCTCGACGTCCACGCCCAGATGCCGGGCCGGCCGCTCGCCGAGCGCCAGCAGGTCCAGCCGACGCGAGTACAGGGGCGCGAGCGCGAGCCCGAGCGCCGCACAGGGCAGCACGGCGAGCACTTTCGGCCAGGTCGCCTGGGACAACGAGCCGAGCTGCCAGAAGGTGATCTGCTGGATCGCCGCCGTGTCCGCGAAGAAGAGGCACAGCCCGATCAGCGCCCCCGCGAAGGCGTTCACGGCGATCCCGGTGAGGATCAGCGTCACCACCTCGGTGCGACCGCCGGAGCGCGACATCACGTACACCAGCAGGACCGTGCCGAGCCCGGCGGCGAACGCGAACGCCGACACCGTCCAGTTGCCGAGGAAGTCCAGACCGAACGCGATCGAGGCGACCGCGCCGACCGCCGCGCCGGAGGAGATCCCGATGACGCCCGGCTCGGCGAGGGGGTTGCCGAACACGCCCTGCATCAGCGCGCCCGCGCACCCGAGCGAGGCGCCGACGAGCAGCGCGAGCACGATGCGCGGGAACCGTACGTTCCACAGCACCGACTCCGCGACCCGGTCCAACTCGTGGCCCCCGAGGCCCGTTCGATACTGCACGGAGGAGAGCACGTCCCCGACCGGGACCGGATAGGCGCCGAGCCCGCCGGTCACCGGCACGAGCACCAGAAGCGCCAGGATCAGCCCGGCGGTCAGCAGCCGGACGGTGCCGTGTCGCGTCCGGCCCGCCGGGGGAGTGAGGACGGCGGGGACGGCGGGGACGGCGTTCTCGGCGGAGCCGCCGGTGTCGGCGGGCTTGTCCAGGACGGTCATGGCCGAAGCTTAGGTTAGCCTAACCTTCACCCGCCATGGTCCGGCCGCCCCGGTCGGCCGACGGTGCTTCAATTCCCCGGTGACTGATTACGACGTGCTCCGCGCCTTCTGCGCGCCGAACGGCGGCTACGGCAATGAACTGGGCGTGGTCCGCGAAGGTTCGGTGCTGCCGGACCGCGAGGACCGGCAGGACCTCGCGGCCAAACTCGGCTTCGGCGAGACGGTGTTCGTCGACGACCCCGAGCGCGGGATCATCGACGTCTACACGCCCACCCGCCGCCTGTCCTTCGCGGACCACTCGTGCGTGGGCGTCGCCTGGCTGCTCGACGTGCCCGAACTCCGCACGCCGGCCGGCGCCGTGGGCACCCGCCTGGACGGCGAGTTCACCTGGATCGAGGCGCGCGCGGAGTGGGCCCCGCCGTGTGTGTTCCACCGGTACGCCACCGCCGCCGAGGTCGACGACCTCCCCGTGCCGCCGGCCGGTGACTGGATCTACGCCTGGGCCTGGGAGGACGAGCCGGCCGGCCGGATCCGCGCCCGCGGTTTCCCCGGCCGCGGTGACGGCGTCGACGAGATCGAGGCGACGGGCGCGCCGGCGCTGCTGCTCACCGAGCGGCTCGGCCGAGCGCTGAACATCACCCAGGGCGCGGGCTCCCAGATTCTGACGGCCCCGCAGCCGTACGGGTGGGTGGAGATCGGCGGGCGGGTGTTCCTGGAGCGCTGAACCCTAGGGCCGGTCGCGGACGTCCGCGTACTTTTACACGGCCGTACGGGTGGTCTGGCGTGTGCGGGAGGAGGCGAACGGGGACCTCTGGGCGTGACACTCGAGCCCCGTGAGAGGAACGCCATGCGTATCCGTTCAGTTCTGGCCGCCACCGTCCTGGGCATCGCCCTCGCCGCCACCGGCGCGACGACCGCCACCGCCGACGAGGGTCCCCGCCAGCACCACGAGGAGCCCCGCGAGCACCACGAGGAGTCTCGCGAGCACCACCACTTCGGCGGGTACGAGGGTGTCTGCAGCCCGTACATCGGCGCGGTCGACACGTCCTCGGCCGACATCTTCTGGGCCGGCAAGCACTGCGACCGTTTCTGATCAGGCGCCGGGCCCCCTCGCCGTGAGTGCGGTAGGGGGCCCGCTCCGTTTCCGTCCGCCCGCGGTTTCCGTCCGCCCGCGAAGCCGGCTCACGCCGAGAGCGAGAACTCCTCGCCCAGGGCCCGGAAGACGTCGGTGTTCAGCGCGAAGGCGCGCTTGCACTCGCTCACGATCCGCTGCTTCTCCAGGTCGTCCGCGCGCACCCCGTCCAGCAGTTCCCGGTAACCCCGCTTGAAGGCCGCCGGGTTGCCGATCCCCTCGAAGACGTAGAAGCGGACGCCGTCGCCCTTGCGCTCGAAGCCCCAGGTCCGTTCCGCCTTGTCGCGGATGATCTGCCCGCCGGAGAGGTCGCCCAGGTAGCGCGTGTAGTGGTGGGCGATGTACCCGGCCGGCCAGCGCTCGGCACACTCCCGCACCCGCGCCGCGTAGGCCTCGGTCGCCGGCAGGGCCGACGCGCCCGACCGCCATCCGGCGCCCCGCAGATGCGCGAGATCCCGCTCCAGCGCCGGCAGCCGGAACAGCTCCGCCCGGATGAAGGGCCCGGCCACCGGGTCCGAGGCCAGCCGCTCGGCCCCGGCCTCCAGCGCCTCGTAGACGAACCAGAGCTGCTCGGTGTAGCGCGCGTACGCCTCGACGCCGAGCCTGCCGCCGAGGAGGTCACTCATGAACGTCGAGGTCTCGGCTTCCACGTGCTGCTCGTGGGACGCCGTGCGGATGAGTGTCGAGAACGAGTCCATGCCCACATCCTTTAAGGTAAGGCTTACCTAAGTCAATGGGTTTGCCGACGCCTTGTCGGTAAAAGCGTACAAGAAAAGACCCGCCCCGGCAGGGGGCGGGCCTTCGGTCGCGTTACGGCAGCGTGAGGATCTCCGCGCCCGTCTCGGTCACCACCAGCGTGTGCTCGAACTGGGCCGTCCGCTTGCGGTCCTTGGTCAGCACCGTCCAGCCGTCGTCCCACATGTCGTACTCGTGGGTGCCGAGGGTCAGCATCGGCTCGATCGTGAACGTCATCCCGGGCTGGATGACGGTCGTCGCGTGCGGGCTGTCGTAGTGCGGGACGATCAGCCCGGAGTGGAACGAGGAGTTGATCCCGTGCCCCGTGAAGTCCCGCACCACGCCGTACCCGAACCGCTTGGCGTACGACTCGATGACCCGCCCGATGATGTTGATCTGCCGGCCGGGCCGGACCGCCTTGATCGCCCGCTCGAGGGACTCCCGGGTCCGCTCCACCAGCAGCCGCGACTCCTCGTCGACGTCCCCGACCAGGTACGTGGCGTTGTTGTCGCCGTGCACCCCGCCGATGTACGCGGTCACGTCGAGGTTGACGATGTCGCCGTCGCGCAGGACCGTCGAGTCCGGGATGCCGTGGCAGATGACCTCGTTGACGCTCGTGCACAGGGACTTGGGGAAGCCGCGGTAGCCCAGCGTCGACGGATAGGCGCCGTGGTCGCACATGTACTCGTGCGCCACCCGGTCCAGTTCGTCGGTGGTGACCCCCGGCGAGATCAGCTTCGAGGCCTCCGCCATCGCCTGCGCGGCGATCCGGCCGGCCCGGCGCATCGCCTCGATGGTCTCGGGCGTCTGCACCTCCGGCCCGGTGTACGGCGTCGGCGCGGGCTTGCCGACGTACTCGGGGCGGCGGATGTTTCCGGGCACCGAACGGATGGGGGACAGCTCCCCGGGGACGAGCAGCGACTGGCCAGACATGCCAGTGAGTCTAACGAGCGGCCATGGGGGAACATGTCGATGGCGAAAGGAGCCGTCATGCCCCTGTTCAAGAAGTCGACCGCCGGCAAGCCGGGCGAGTGGTACTACTGCCTGGAGCACAAGAAGGTCGAGGAGGGGCCGGAGTGCCCGGCCAAGGACCGATTCGGCCCGTACGCCAACCGCGCGGAGGCCGAGCACGCGATGCAGACCGCCCGCGAGCGCAACCTCCAGTGGGAGAACGACCCCAAGTGGCACGACGCCCCGGCGGGCGGCGCCACCGACGACGACTGATCACCCGACCGGTCACGCGATCGACCATCCGATCGGTCCCATGGGGGCGAGGTCCGGAAGCAGCGCACGCAGACCGGCGGGCGGACCGTGGGCAGGCGGGCGGGCAGACGGGACGGGCAGGCGGGGCGGGCCGGTCACCAGGGGGGAGGCGGCGGTGCCGTCAGGCGTTCGGCCAGGTGGGAGAGGCGGTCGGCGAAGCGCCGGCGCCCTCTCGTCGGGGGCAGTGTCTCGCCGGCGGCCGCGCTCACCAGGTGCTGCACGGTGTCCAGGTCCAGCTCGGAGCCGTCCGGCACGGCCAGCGTCTCGTGGGCCAGGGCCGTCAGCTCCCCCTCGCCCGGGCCGAGGGCCAGGATCATGACGCCGGTCCGCCGGGCGTCCGAGACCCGCTCGAGGAGCGGTGCGTCCCCCGACGGCGACGCCACCAGCAGCGTCTCGCCCCGCCGGGCCGCCTCGATCCGGCCCAGGCCGACCGCGAGATGCGCCGGGTCGGAAGGGCGCGCGGCATGCCGGACGAGGGTCGGCGCCAGCTCCGGCGTACCGGACCACGCGGCCTCGTCCACCAGATGCGCCGCGAGATGCCAGGGCTCGTAGGCCGCCGTGCCCACCAGCAGCAGCCCGCCCCCGTACGAGACGACCGACCCGCGCAGCACCCCGGCGAACCTCCGGGTGGCCCCCAGCCACTCGGTTCCGGCGAGCACCTCACGCAGCAGCGCGACCCTTACGGCGTCCATGCGGCCGCATCGTGCCGCAACCGGCCGCCGCCCGCCCGGGGTTCGCCCCTCGTTCACCCGACATGACGAAGGGCCGCTCGGCACGCCCACGTAAAGTCGGCCCATGACCTCTACCGACAGTGCACAGAACGCCGCCGCGGCCGCTCCGGCGAAGGCCCCCGCCAAGGACCCGTGGGACCTCCCCGACGTCTCCGGACTGGTCGTCGGCGTGCTCGGTGGGACCGGCCCGCAGGGCAAGGGTCTCGCCTACCGGCTCGCCAAGGCCGGCCAGAAGGTGATCATCGGTTCGCGTGCCGCCGACCGTGCCCGGGCCGCCGCCGACGAGCTCGGGCACGGTGTCGAGGGCGCCGACAACGCCGAGACCGCGCGCCGCAGCGACATCGTGATCGTCGCCGTACCGTGGGACGGTCACGGCAAGACCCTGGAGTCCCTGCGCGAGGAGCTGGCCGGCAAGCTGGTCGTCGACTGCGTCAACCCGCTCGGCTTCGACAAGAAGGGCGCCTACGCGCTGAAGCCGGAGGAGGGCAGTGCCGCCGAGCAGGCCGCCGCCCTGCTGCCGGACTCCCGGGTCGCCGCCGCCTTCCACCACCTCTCGGCGGTCCTCCTCCAGGACCCGGAGATCGACGAGATCGACACCGATGTGATGGTGCTGGGCGAGGAGCGCGCCGACGTGGAGCTCGTCCAGGCGCTGGCCGGCCGGATCCCCGGCATGCGGGGCGTCTTCGCCGGGCGGCTGCGCAACGCCCACCAGGTGGAGTCCCTGGTCGCCAACCTGATCTCCGTCAACCGCCGCTACAAGGCCCACGCCGGGCTGCGCGTCACGGACGTGTGAGCGCATGGGGGACACTGGTCGGAGCAGCCCAGCAGTGTCCCCCGACAGGAGAAAACGGACCCATGTCCCCCCTTCCCCCCGCCGGCCCGACCCGGCGACTCGCCCTCTACACGCTCGTCGTCTGCGTGCTCGCCGTGGCCGCGGCGGTCGTCTCCTTCGTCCAGGGCAGTCTGCTGGGCATCGTGTGGGTGCTGCTCGCGGGCCTGTCCTCCAACATGACCTGGTACTACGTGCGGCGGGACAAGCTGCGCAGGGCCGCGGGACCCGACGTCAGCGGCTGACCGCGCAGAACTCGTTCGTGCCCTCCCAGACGCGGTACAGCGACTGACCGCAGTACGTCTCGACGTCGCCGATCCCGAGCGCGCGCAGCACCGCGTCGACCATGTCGAAGAAGACTCCGTTGACGGACGGCACCCACAGCAGCGCGAACACGAACAGCAGTCCGAACGGCGCGAACGGCTCCACCTGCCGCTTGACGTTGTACGACAGCCAGGGCTCGATGACCCCGTAGCCGTCCAGACCGGGTACCGGAAGGAAGTTCAGGATCGCCGCCGTGACCTGGAGCAGGGCGAGGAAGGCGAGCGCGAACCGGAAGTCGGCCGGTACGCCGTCCAGCGCGTCCAGCCAGAACGGCGCCGTGCACACCACCGCGAACAGCACGTTCGTCAGCGGACCGGCCGCCGAGATCAGACTGTGCCGCCACCGCCCCCGGATCCGCGCGCGCTCGATGAAGACCGCACCACCCGGCAGACCGATCCCGCCCATGATCACGAACAGCACCGGCAGCACCACACTGAGCAGGGCGTGCGTGTACTTCAGCGGGTTGAGCGTGAGATACCCCTTCGCGCCGACCGAGATGTCACCGCTGTGCAGGGCGGTACGCGCGTGTGCGTACTCGTGCAGACACAGGGACACGATCCAGGCGGCCGTCACGAACAGGAACACCGCCACGCCCGGCTGCTCGGCGAAGCCCGTCCAGGTCGCCCAGCCGGTGACCGCCGTCACGGCCAGGATGCCGAGGAAGACGGGACTGATCCTCCGCTCGGCACTGCGGGTGGTGGCGGTGGTCATGGGGCCCCCTGAGCTCGTACGCGTGTGTGGAACTGCCCGACCGTACCCGGCCCGGGCATACCGGGAGAACGTCCCGTGGCCGGCGCCCGGTTCCTGGGACACCGAACGTGCGGGCAACCGGCTCGCGCCACCCCGCCGGAACCCCGTGACCGACGTCGATCCCACCGGAGAGAATGGACCCCGTGCGCTATCGCATCCTCGGCACCACCCAGGCACTCCGTCCGGACGGCGTCCCCGTCGCCGTCGGCGGAGCGCGGCTGCGCGCCCTGCTGGCCGTGCTGGCGCTGCGGGCCGGGCGGAGCGTTCCCGCCGGGCTGCTGGTCGAGGAGGTGTGGGCCGGTGACCCGCCCGCCGACGCGCCGGGCGCGCTCCAGGCACTGGTCGGCCGGCTGCGCCGGGCCCTCGGGGCGGGCGCGATCGACTCCGCCGAGGGCGGCTACCGGCTGGCCGCCGCCCCGGACGACGTCGACCTGCACCGCTTCGAGCGGCTGACCGGCGACGGCATCCGCGCGCTCGCCGACGGCGACCCCGCCAAGGCGGCCGTCGTCCTCGACGACGCCCTCGCCCTGTGGCAGGGGCCGGCCCTCGCCGACCTGCCCGACCGCGCCGCCGAGGCGGCCCGCTGGGAGGCCCGCCGCCTCGACGCGCTGCGCGCCCGGCACACCGCCGCGATCGCCCTCGGCCAGGCCGAGCGGTCGCTGCCCGAACTCAGCGCCCTGTGCGACGCCCACCCGCTGGACGAGCCCCTCCAGGCCCTGCGGCTGCGCGCCCTGCGCGAGGCGGGCCGCACCGCTCAGGCGCTGGCCGCGTACGACGAGGTCCGCCGGCTGCTGGCGGACCGCCTCGGTACCGACCCCGGCCCCGAACTGCGCGCCCTGCACACGGAGCTGCTCGCCCCCGTTGATCCGGGAGGCCCCGGCGATCCGAGAGGTCTCGGTGCTTCGGGAGGCCCCGGTGCTCCGGGAGGCGCCGGGAAAGGGTCCCGTCCCGTCGGGCCCGCGGGCCCGAACGGGGCGCCGTCCGCACCGGATTCCTCCGCCCTGCCGCCCCCGCCCCTCGGCAACCTCCGCGCCCGCCTCACCTCCTTCGTCGGCCGGGAGGCCGACATCGACGCCATCCGGGGGGACCTCGCGAACGCGCGGCTCGTCACCCTGCTCGGGCCCGGCGGGGCCGGCAAGACCCGGCTGTCGCAGGAGGCCGCCGAGACCGTACGGGACACCGCGCGCGACGGCGTCTGGCTGGCCGAACTCGCGCCCGTCGCCGACCCGGACGCCGTGCCGCAGGCCGTCCTCACCGCCGTGGGAGCCCGCGAGACCGTGCTGTACGGCGCCGGCGCCGAGGAGATGCGGGTCGCCGCCGAGCGCCACGACGACCCCCTGGAGCGTCTGGTCGAGCACTGCGCACGCCGCCGCATGCTGATCGTCCTCGACAACTGCGAGCACGTGGTCGAGGCCGCCGCCCGGCTCGTCGAGGAGCTGCTGGCGCGCTGCCCCGAGGTGACGGTGCTGGCGACCAGCCGTGAGCCGCTCGGTGTGCCCGGGGAGGTGCTGCGCCCACTGGCTCCGCTGCCGGAGCGGGTGGCGCTGCGGCTGCTCGCCGACCGGGGCGCGGCTGCCCGCCCCGGATTCCGGCCCGACGCCGACGACGACACCGCGGCGGCCTGTGCGGAGATCTGCCGTCGGCTCGACGGCCTGCCGCTCGCCATCGAGCTCGCCGCCGCCCGGCTGCGGATGCTGACACCCCGCCAGATCGCCGACCGGCTCGACGACCGCTTCCGCCTCCTGACCTCCGGCAGCCGCACCGTCCTGCCCCGCCAGCAGACCCTGCGGGCCGTCGTCGACTGGTCCTGGGACCTGCTCGACGAGGACGAACGCGACGTCCTGGCCCGCCTGTCGGTCTTCGCCCGCGGCTGCGACCTCGCCGCCGTCGAAGCGGTGTGCGGTCCGGCCGCCGCAGACTCCCGTGACTCCCGCGCGGGCCACGACTCCCTCGCCGCGCTCGACCTGCTCTCCTCGCTCGTCGACAAGTCGCTCGTCGTCGCCGCCCCGGGTCCCCGGGGCGACATGCGCTACCGGCTGCTGGAGACCGTCGCCGAGTACGCGGGCGAGCGGCTGGACGAGTCGGGGCGGCGGGCGGCGGCCGAGCGTGCGCATCTGACGTACTACCGCGAACTCGCCCGCACCACGGACCCGTTGCTGCGCGGACCCGGCCAGCGGGACGCCATCGACCGCTTGCAGCTGGAGTACGAGAACCTGCGCACCGCGCTGGGCCGCGCCGTCGCCGCCCGGGACGAGCAGGAGGCGCTCTGCCTGACCCTGTCCCTCGTCTGGTACTGGCAGATGCGCGACCTGCGCATCGAGGCCCGCACCTGGTGCGTCGATGTCATGGCCCTCGGCCCCGACCCGTTCGCCGAACCCCTGCGCCGGGCCGCGCCGGTGTGGAAGTCCTGCATCGACGCCCCGCCGCCGATGACCGGCGAGATCCTCGCGGAGGCCCGGCGCGGCGTCCACCTGGCGCATCTGGCCTGTATGGAAACCGAGTTGGAGGCCTGGCAGACCCAGACCTCGCAGGCCAAGCTGCGCCTGATCGCCGCGGCCTACGAGCCAGGCATGCCGCAGACCTGCCGCGCACCCGGCCTGCTCTGGTTCTTCGCGGTGATGATGACCGGTGACCCGGAGCGCATCCGCGCCATCGTCGGCGCCAACGTCGACACCTGCCGTCGGACGCCCGGCTACGAGTGGGAGCTCGCCTCCTGCCTCCAGATGCGCGCCAACATCCTCGCCAACCGCTCCGACTGGGCCGGAAGCGCGTTCCGGGACGCGGCCGAGGCCCTGGAGATCTTCCGGCGCCTGGGCGATGCCTGGGGCACCGCGGAGTCCCTCTCCGCCCGCGCCGAGGCCCATGAACGCATGGGGGCCTACCGCGAGGCCGCCGTCGACTACGAGGGCGCCATCGAGTACGCCGAACGGCTCGGCGCCCGCTCCCAGTCGGCGGTCCTCGCGGCCCGTCTCGGCAGCGCGCTGCTGGAGGCGGGTGACGAGGAGCGGGGCGAACAGATGCTCCGTGAGGTGATCGCCGGCGAGGAGCGCGCGGTCAACGAGGCCATGCACATCGCCCGTCTCTTCCTGGCCGGCTGGCTCGGCGTCACCGGGCGTCACACCGAAGCGCGCGAGCAACTGCGGCTCCTCCGCGAGCAGTTCAACTTCGGTCACCTCGCGGTCTTCGACGCCTTCATCCTGGGCGCGGAGTCCTGGCTGGACGCGATCGACGGCCGGTTCACACAGGCTCTGACGGGCGTCCGGACCGCCCTGGAACGGGCCACGGAACCGCTCTCCGTGGCCATGGCCCCGCACATGCGTTCCCTCTACCTCTTCATCGCGGCGACCTCCCTCTCCGGCGTGGACGGCGGCAGCCGCGCCGCTGTCGCCGCCCGCTGCCTGGGCGCCGCCGACACCCTGCTGCCGCCGAGCCATGTATTCCCGCGCCTGGAGCGCGAGGCGCGCGACCTGGCCATGGCCCGGACGCGCGCCGCGCTCGGCGACGCGGAGTTCGAGAGCGCGTACGCCGAGGGCGGCGGCCTCTCCTACGAGGAGGCCACCGCCCTGGTGTGACGCGTACTGACGCGACCGGTGGTGATGCGTCCGGCCATGACCCGTCCGGCGCCCCGGCTCAGGTCTTCGTGCGGAACTTGTGGATCGCGACCGGTGCCATCACCGCGGTGAGCCCTATCGACCAGGCCAGCGTCACCCACAGTCCGTGCGCGACCGGCCCGCCCACCATCAGCCCGCGCGCCGCGTCGGCGAGCGAGGACAGAGGGTTGTACTCGGTGAAGTTCTGGAGCCAGCCCGGCATCGACTGGGTGGGGGCGAAGATCGACGAGCCGAACTGAAGCGGCATCAGCACCAGGAAGCCCATCGCCTGCACGGACTGCGCGCTCTTCATCATCACGCCGAGGGTGAGGAACACCCACATCAGCGCCGAGCCGAACACCGTGGCCAGCCCCACGGCGGCGAGCAGACCGGGCCAGTTGGTGATGTCGAAGCCCACCAGCACGGCCACCACCACGAGGATCGCGCACGCGACCAGCATGCGCATCAGCTCCACGACGATCTTGGCGAAGAGCACCGAGCCCCGTCCGATGGGCAGCGACCGGAAGCGGTCCATGACCCCGGAGTTGAAGTCCGTGTTGAAGCCGGTGCCCACGCCCTGCGCCATGTTCATCCCCATCATGGCCAGCAGCCCGGGAATGACGTACTGCACGTACGCCTCCTGCCCGCCGCCCAGCGACTGGCCGATCGAGCCGCCGAAGACGTACACGAACAGCAGCGTGAAGATCACCGGGAAGAGGACCGCGTCGAACATCGACTCCGGGTCCTGCCGGATCCACAGCAGGTTGCGGCGGATCAGCGCGCCGGTGTGCCGGAGGTGGCTGCGCAACGGGATGCGCGCGTCGCCGGTGGTACCTATGTCGATCGTGGCCGCGCTCATACGGCGACCTCCTCGCGGGTCTCGGCGGGCTGGGCGTCCTGCGGGGCACTCGCCCGGTGGCCGGTGAGGGACAGGAAGACCTCGTCCAGGCTGGGCAGTTCGGTGGTGAGGGAGGTGAGCGTGATGCCGCGCGCGCTGACCGCGCCGATCACGGCGGTCAGCTGCTCGTCGCTGAGCACCGGCACCAGGACGGAGCCGCGCTCGGCGTCCACGACGGTGGTGGCGAGCCCGGTGATGCCGAGCTCGTCGAGCCAGCTCGCCAGCGGCCGCAGCTGAAGCGGGTCGGCGGGCCGTACCCGCAGCGTCCGGCCGCCGACGCGGGCCTTCAGCTCCTCGATGCCGCCGCCGGCGATGACCTTGCCCCGGTCGACGACGGTCAGCTCGGAGGCGAGCTGCTCGGCCTCCTCCATGTACTGGGTGGTCAGGAGCACGGTGACCCCGTCCCCGACCATCGCCTTGACCTCGGTCCACACCTCGTTGCGGGTGCGCGGGTCGAGCCCGGTGGTCGGCTCGTCCAGGAACAGCACCTGCGGGCGGCCGATCATCGACGCGGCGAGGTCGAGCCGGCGCCGCATACCGCCGGAGTACGTGCTCGCGGGCCGCTTGGCGGCGTCCGTCAGCGAGAACCGCTCCAGCAGCTCGTCGGCCCGGATCCGGGCCTCCTTGCGGGGCAGGTCGAGCAGCCGGCCTATCAGGTACAGGTTCTCCCACCCGGGGAGCTTCTCGTCCACGGAGGCGTACTGGCCGGTGAGCCCGATCACCCGGCGCAGCTGCCGGGGCTGGCGTGCGACGTCGTAGCCGGCGACGGTCGCCTGCCCGTTGTCGGCGGCCAGCAGGGTGGACAGGATCCGCACGAGGGTCGTCTTCCCTGCGCCGTTCGGCCCGAGCACCCCCATCACGGTTCCGGCCCGTACATCGAGGTCGACGCCGTCCAGTGCCTTGGTCTCGCCGTAGTGCTTGACCAACCCCCGAACGGTTACAGCGCTTCCCGCGCCACTGGGGTTCTTGTCGATTCGCGTCATGACAGGAACTCTGCCGACCCCCACCGACAAACCACCGACAGGACGCCGACAGCACCGACATCCTCCCGACAGTCACCGGCGGGAAAGAGCGCAGCCCGCCGACGGGGGAAGATCGGCGGGCTGCGGTGGTGCGGAAATGGCTCAGTGGACGCTGTGCTCGTCCAGCGGGAACGTTCCGCCGACGACGTCCTCGGCGAAGGCCTTCGCCGCGTCGCCCATGACCTCACGCAGGTTCGCGTACTGCTTGACGAACTTCGGCACCCGGCCCCCGGTCAGCCCGAGCATGTCGGTCCACACCAGCACCTGGGCGTCCGTCTCCGGTCCCGCGCCGATGCCGACGGTCGGGATGTGCAGCACCCGGGTGACCTCGGCGGCCAGCTCGGCCGGAACCAGCTCCAGCACCACCGCGAACGCGCCCGCGTCCTGCACGGCCTTCGCGTCCCGCAGCAACTGCTGGGCCGCCTCCTCGCCGCGGCCCTGCACGCGGTAACCCATCGCGTTCACGGACTGCGGGGTCAGGCCGATGTGCGCCATGACCGGGATGCCGGACTCGACGAGGAGCTCGATCTGGCGGTGCGAGCGCTCACCGCCCTCCAGCTTCACGGCCCCGACCCCGGCCTCCTTCACCAGACGGGTCGCCGAGCGCAGTGCCTGCACCGGTCCCTCCTGGTAGGAGCCGAACGGCAGGTCGCCGACGATCAGCGCACGGCTGGTGCCCCGTACGACCGCCGCCGACAGCATGGTCATCTCGTCGAGGGTGACGGGCACGGTCGTCTCGTACCCCAGATGGCAGTTGCCCGCCGAGTCGCCCACCAGCATCACCGGGATCCCGGCCTCGTCGAAGACGGAGGCGGTCATCGCGTCGTAGGCGGTGAGCATGGGCCACTTCTCGCCGCGCTCCTTGGCGAGGCCGATGTCGCGAACGGTGATGCGGCGTGTGCCCTTGCCTCCGTACAGCGCCTTGCTGCCGTCGGAGGCATTCGTGCGGGCAGCCGAAAGCTGCGTCATTGCAACGGCTCCTTACGTCATCTCGAGGCGCCCTCACGGCGTCCCCGGACCACCACCCATGGTGGCACTTCGTGCCAGGGAGGGCCAGAGCGCCTCCTGTGGGTAAAGCCTCAGTAAGAAAAACGGTAAGAGGAATCGATACGAGACGGTCTCGTATCGGAAGTGTCCTACGCTCGACGCCATGACTACTCCTGCCGTCCCCACCGCTCCGCGGATACCGGAAGCGGTGCACCGGCGTCGTTGGGTGATCCTCGGTGTCCTGATGCTGAGCCTGCTGATCGTGGTGCTCGACAACTCGATCCTGAACGTCGCGATCAAGACGATCTCGACACCCGCCCCGACCGGCCTCGGCGCCACCCAGAGCGAGCTGGAGTGGGCGATCAACTCCTACACGCTCGTCTTCGCGGGACTGCTGTTCACCGCCGGTCTCCTCGGTGACCGGCTGGGCCGCAAGAAGGTCCTGCTCGGCGGCCTCGCCGTCTTCGGGATCGGCTCCGCGCTCGCCGCGGAATCCGGCTCGCCGGCCCAGCTCATCGCGTTCCGCGCGCTGATGGCCGTCGGCGCCGCCTTCGTGATGCCCGCGACCCTCGCCGTCCTGATGAACGTCTTCGAGCGCGAGGAGCAGCCCAAGGCGATCGGCATCTGGGCGGGCGGTGTCGGGCTCGCGATCGCCATCGGCCCCATCACCGGCGGTCTGCTGCTCGACCACTTCTGGTGGGGGTCGGTCTTCCTCATCAACGTGCCGATCGTGCTGATCGCGTTCGGGCTGATGCTGTGGCTGGTGCCCGAGTCGCGTGACCCGAACCCCGGCCGCGTCGACCTCGTCGGCGTCGTCCTGTCGGTCGTCGGCCTGGTCCTGCTCGTCTACGGCATCATCAAGGGCGGCGAGCTCGCCGACTTCACGGACCCGACCGTGCTGGCGACCATAGCGGCCGGCCTGCTCGTCCTCGTCGCGTTCGTGGTGTACGAGAAGCGCAGCGACCATCCGTCCGTCGACATGGACTACTTCAAGAACAAGGTGTTCTCGGCCGCGATGGCCGTCATCACCCTGGTCTTCTTCGCGCTGATGGGCGTCACCTTCTTCTCGGTCTTCTACACCCAGAGCGTGCGCGGCTACTCCCCGCTGCAGTCCGGTCTGCTCCTGCTGCCGCTGGCCGCCGCCCAGCTGATCTTCGCGCCGCGCGCCCGGCTGGTCGTCGACCGCTTCGGGGTCCGGGCCACCACCACCGGGGCGATGATCGTCCTCGCGGCGACCCTGGTCGCCTTCGCCACACTGGACGCCGACACCCCGATCTGGCTCCTGGAGATCGTCTTCTTCTGCATGGGCGCCGGAATGGCCCACGTCATGACCCCCACCAGCGTGGTCATCATGCAGGCGCTGCCCCGGGAGAAGGCCGGCTCCGCCTCCGCGCTCAGCAACACCTTCCGCCAGCTCGGCGGCGCGCTCGGCATCGCCGTACTCGGCTCGGTGCTGTCGGCGTCGTACCGCAACGGCATCGAGGGTCACCTCGGCACGCTGCCGGCCGCGCTGCGCGACACCGCGGGCGAGTCCATCGAGGCGACGCTCGGGATCGCCGCGAAACTCGGCGACCAGGGCAAGGTGCTGATCGCCCCCGCCAACGACGCCTTCCTGCACGCCATGCACATCACCGCCCTGTGCGGGGCCGGGGTCGCGGCCGTGGGCGCGGTCGTGGTGGCCGTGTTCCTGCCGGGCAGGCCGAAGCCCGCGCCGCGGGACGCGGCGGAGGAGGGGGAGTTGATGCGGACGAAGCCGTAGGGGGCGAGGGCCGGGGCGGCCGGGAACAGCCGCCCCACCGGCCCTCTGGGCGACAATCCCCCTACTGCGACGAAAGGATCGAACACGTGAGCCTCGGCGACAGGGGGACCACCGTCACGCCGGCCGGCGCGAGCGGGGAGCAGCCCGTCCGGGGGCGGCCCCGCAGCGAGGCCGTCGAACGGGCCATCATCGAGGGCACGATGAAGCTGCTGGAGGACGGGGTCTCGCTCGCCGAGATCTCCATCGAGCGCATCGCCCGTACCGCCGGGGTCGGCAAGGCCGCCATCTACCGCCGGTGGAGCGGCAAGGAGGAACTCTTCGTCGACGTGCTGCGCGCCGCCGAACCGCAGGACCCCGAACTCCCCGGCACCTCCATGCGCGACGACCTGGTCGTGCTTCTCGAGGCACTGCGGCGGCGAGGTCTCGCCAACCGTTCCTCGGCGATCCTGCACAACGTCCACGCCCAGATGAAGAGCAGCCCGAAGATCTGGGCGGCGTACCACAACACGGCGATAGAACCCCGGCGCAGGATGGCCGTCGAGGTCCTGCGCCGGGGTCAGGAGAACGGCGAACTGCGCGCCGACCTGGATGTGGAACTGGTGAACGACATCTTCGTGGGCCCCATGCTCGTCCGCGCGATCATGCGCCCCGACGCCGACCTCCCCGACGATCTCCCCGCGCGCATCGTCGACACGCTGCTCGCCGGGCTACGCCCCGTCAGTTCCTCGACGCGGTAGCCCCAATGTGCGCGTTTCGTCACAGACCGGGCCCTGTGGCCCGGGGTCGGAACCCGCGGGACCGCACCGGTCGTCCTCGTGCCCGTACGGCCGTCACGGGACGGCGAGATCAAAGCCGATCATCCCCTAGGGTCGTACCCGGGGGAACGGACGGTGTGCAAGGCAGGCAGTGAGGCGACGGTATGGCGCAGCAGGCGTACATGACGGAGACGGACGACAACGGAGGCTCGGGTCCCGAGCCTCGGGGAGTTCGGCTCCGGCGCCTGATCGGCACCCTGTTCGGCCGGATCGGCGCGGGCTGGCGAGGTGATCCGCGCATCTGGCGGCGGGGTCTGGTCCTCACCGGGTTCGCGCTGGCGTTCTCCCTGGTGATGGGGCTGCATTCACGCATCCCCAACCGCTACGGCAACCTCGGCAGTCTCACGGAGACGTTCCTGCCCTGGATCGGTGTGTTCGTGCCGGTGCTTCTGGTGCTGGCGCTGGTGCGCAAGTCGGCGATCGCGCTGATCGCCGTCGTCCTTCCGGCCGTGGTCTGGCTGAACCTCTTCGGCGGGCTTCTCGTCGACCGGACCGGCAGCGGCGGCGACCTCACCGTCGCCACCCACAACGTCAACGCCGACAACCCGGACCCGGCCGGCACCGCCCGTGACGTGGCCGCGTCCGAGGCCGATGTGCTGGCCCTGGAGGAGCTGACCGCCGCGGCGGTGCCGGTGTACGAGAAGGCGCTGGCGGCGACGTACAAGTACCACTCGGTGCAGGGCACGGTCGGCCTGTGGAGCAGGTACCCGCTGAGCGCGGTGAAGCCGGTGGACATCAAGCTGGGCTGGACGCGCGCGATGCGGGCGACGGTCACGGCGCCGCAAGGACAGGTCGCCGTCTACGTCGCCCACCTGCCGTCGGTGCGGGTGAAGCTCCAGGCCGGGTTCACCGCCCGCCAGCGCGACAAGAGCGCGGACGCGCTGGGTGAGGCGATCGCCGACGAGAAGCTGACCCGGGTGGTCCTGCTCGGCGACCTCAACGGCACCATGAACGACCGCTCGCTCAACGCCGTGACCTCCCAGATGCGCTCCACGCAGGGCGCGGCGGGCAGCGGCTTCGGCTTCAGCTGGCCCGCGTCGTTCCCGATGGCGCGGATCGACCAGATCATGGTGAAGGGCGTGGAGCCGGTCACCTCCTGGACGCTGCCGCAGACGGGCAGCGATCATCTGCCGGTGGCGGCGCGTGTGAAGGTCACCACACCTTGACCAGGAGGTCACTCGCCGGAATAGCGGGCCGAGGAGACTTTGTTCCGTACTTGAACATACGACACGTATGCTGAACGGAACCCCCTCTCCCTGAAAGGCAAGTCCTCCATGCCCCTGGCCCTGCTCGCCCTGGCCGTGGGTGCCTTCGGAATCGGCACCACGGAGTTCGTGATGATGGGCCTGCTGCCCGATGTCGCGGACGACCTGCATGTCTCGATCCCGACGGCCGGACATCTGGTCTCGTCCTACGCGCTCGGCGTCGTCATCGGCGCGCCGCTGCTGGCCGCGGTGACGGCACGGATGTCCCGCCGGACCGTCCTGATCTCCCTGATGGGCCTGTTCGTCGTGGGCAACGCCCTGTCGGCCTTCGCCCCCGGCTACGACTCGCTGCTGGCCGCCCGCTTCCTCAGCGGTCTCCCGCACGGCGCGTTCTTCGGCGTCGGCGCGGTGGTGGCCACCAACATGGTCGCCCCGGAACGCAAGGCCCGCTCGGTGTCGCTGATGTTCCTCGGCCTGACCGTCGCCAACATCGCGGGTGTCCCCGTAGCCACCCTCATGGGGCAGCAGCTCGGCTGGCGCGCGACCTTCCTCGGCGTCAGCGTGATCGGCCTGGCGGCGATCGCCTCCCTGGCCCTGCTGATCCCGCGCGACCACGCCCACGCGCCCGCCGTCGGGCTGCGCCGCGAGCTGGCGGCCCTGCGCTCGCTGCCGGTGTGGCTGGCCCTCGGCACGACGGTGGCCGGCTTCGGCGCCCTGTTCTCCGCCTACAGCTACATCACCCCGATGCTGACCGACTCCGCCAGCTACGCCGACTCCAGCGTGACGCTGCTGCTCGCGCTGTTCGGTGTCGGCGCGACGATCGGCAACCTGCTGGGCGGCCGTCTCGCCGACCACGCGATGCGCCCGACCCTGTTCGGCGGTCTGATCTCCCTGGTGGTCGTCCTGGCCCTGTTCCCGCTGCTGATGACGACCGCGTGGGGCGGCGCGCTGGCCGTGGTCCTGCTGGGCGTGGCGGCGTTCGTGACCGGTTCGCCGCTCAACCTGATGGTGATGGAGAAGGCGGCGGCGGGTCCGTCGCTGGCCTCCTCCGCCAACCAGGCCGCGTTCAACATGGCCAACGCCGGCGGCGCCTGGCTCGGCGGCCTGGCCCTCACGGCCGGCCTCGGCGTGACCTCGCCCGCGCTGGCGGGAGCGGTACTGGCGGCCCCGGGCCTGGTCGTGGCGGGGGGGGCGCGGCCCGGGGGCGCGCCCCCCGCCCCCCCCCAGCTGGTCGCCCTGACCGGCCAGGGCCTCGGCTCGGTCGGCCGCCATCTGCGGGTGCTGCTGGAGGCGGGGCTGGGGGGGCGGGGGGGGGCGGGGGGGGCGGGGGCCGGGTGGGGGCGGGCGCCGCGGCCGCGGCCGACGCCCGCCGGGCCCCGCAGACCACCGGCCGCGAGCGGGTCGTCGCGACACACGTGCCGCGGACCGTGGAGGCGGGGGTCCGTCACTGACGTCCCTCCGGGGGTGAGAGGCGGTGGCCCGCGACGCGCGGGCCACCGCCTCTCAGGTTTCCGGACGGGCCAGGCGGCCGAGCAGGGCCGTCACGTCGTCGCGGGACACCGGCTGGAAGAACAGCGCGTCGGCCTCCTCGACCGCGGCGACCGCGCGCGGGGCCAGGTCGGCGCCCGTATCGGTGACGCGCAGCCGTTTGGCGCGGGTGTCGGCCGGGTCGACCTCACGCTCGATGAGCCCTTTGTGTTCCAGGGTGCGCAGCACCTGGGAGGTCATCTTGACGTCCGTGCCGGCCTGCCGGGCGAGGGTCAGCTGGTTGGGGCGCTCGCCCTGCGCATTGAGCCACCACGTGCAGGCGAGCAGCACGAACTGCACGTGGGTGAGATCCAGTGGGGCCAGGGCGGCGGCGATCTCGCGCTGCCAGCGCAGGGTGGTGTGCCACAGCAGGAATCCGGGGCTTTCGCCGGGGCTGAGGGCCATCAGCGCTGAGCCAGTCCGACCAGCGTGGCCATGGTGTCGGGCCAGTCGGCGGTGATGGCCGGGCCGATCTGCGGGCCGGCCTCCGCCGCGCCGGTGCCGGTGATCTCCATCCGGTACACCACCCGGACCCGGCTCCGGTCGATCGGGTCGATCCGGTGGACGGTGCGCAGCAGCAGGTCGCCGAAGCGGGCCTCGTCGACGAACCGTTCGCCCTCGACGGCCTCGGCGACACGCAGCACGATCGCGTCGTCACCGGGCGGCGTCATGGTGATCCGCGCGCCCGCCGCGAACGGGCCGTCGATCTCGATCTTCTCGATCTCCGCGTTCCAGATCCCCCAGTTCGGCACATCGGCCCAGAGTCGCCAGATCGCCTCGGGCGTGGCACCGGTCTCGATGCTGTGCTCGTACTCCCACATGCGGGCCCCCTCGTCAGATGATGTGTCCATAGACTATCTACGCACAGACTAAATGTCGAGTGCGCGGCGACGATCACCTCGGTGGGCCGGCGCCCGCACGGAGGGGCCCGGCGGGTGGCCTGGGGGAGGGCGGGGTTGTCAGCGAGGCTGCCGGATTACGTACATCGCCGCGCAGGCCACGCGCCGGCCGCCCGGGCGTCGGCCACAGGCTCGGGTCCACGCTGTCCGTGCGCGCGCCCGGCGGCGGTGGCGGCCGGAACTCGGCGGACGGCGAGACGGCCGTCCGGCCGCCCGGCGGCGGTGGGTCGGAACCCGGGCGGACGATTGCCTGCCCGCCCGGTGTCGGCCACAGGCTCGGGTCAACGACGTCCGTCCGCGCGCCCGGCGCCGGTGGCGGCCGGAACTCGGCGGAGGGCGAGACGGCCGTCCGGCCGCCCGGCGGGGGTCGGAACCCCGGTGGGCGATCGCCCACCTCGCGCCGCGTCCGTCAGGACGGTCGGCCGGTGTCGCACCTGATGCGGGTGGCGATCGCTCGCGCGCAGTCCAGGGACTCGGTGTGGGTGGTGTCCACCTCCAGGTCGTAATCGACGCCCTGGTGGACCAGGTCCGCCTGGGAGGCGGCCATGCCCGGGACCCGGTCCCCGCGGGCGAGTTCGCGGCCCTCGGCGACCGCGCTCTCGCATCTGACGCCCACCCAGAGCACGTCCAGTCCGGCGAGGACCCGCTGCCACTCCTGCCGGGACGCGGCTCCGCCGAGGAAGACGTCGTCGATGACGACCCGGGCGCCCGCGCGGACCGTCGCGGCGACCCCCTCCCGCCACGCCGTCTGGAGCGTCCGGAACTCCGGCCCGACACTCACCCCGCCGTCCGCGGTGAACTCGATGCCCGCGGCCGAGGCCCGCAGGGACGCGGGCATGGCTTCGAGCAGCGCGTCGACCCCGACGGCGAGCCACGGGTCCGGCAGAACCGCCTGGAGACACCGGACGATCCCGGACTTGCCCGAGCTGGAGCCGCCGTTCAGCACGATCACCTGAGTTGTCACCGCGCCACGGTAGGGGCGCCGCGCACCTGCGCCGAAACGTATTTCGGAGCGCGGGGAAGGGTGGCCGTCAGACCGACTCGCGCCAGCCGTTCGTGATCGGCAGACGGCGGTCCTTGCCGAAGCCCTTCGCCGAGATCTTCGTGCCCGGCGGGTACTGGCGCCGCTTGTACTCGGCGGTGTCCACCATGCGGAGGGTCTTGACGACCAGCTCACGGTCGTAGCCCGCCGCGACGATCGCGTCCGCGCCCTGGTCCCGGTCGACGTACAGCTCGAGGATCGCGTCCAGGACGGGGTAGTCCGGGAGGGAGTCGGTGTCGACCTGACCGGGGCGCAGCTCCGCGCTCGGCGGCTTGGAGATCGAGTTCTCGGGGATCGGCGGGGTCTGGCCCCGCTCCGCCGCGGCGCGGGTGCGCCACTCCGCGAGCCGGAAGATCCACGTCTTGTAGACGTCCTTGATGGGGCCGTACGCGCCGACCGAGTCGCCGTACAGGGTCGAGTAGCCCACCGCCAGCTCCGACTTGTTGCCGGGGGCGAGGACGATGTGGCCCTCCTGGTTGGAGACGGCCATCAGCAGGGTTCCGCGCAGCCGCGACTGGAGGTTCTCCTCCGCCAGACCCGTCAGGCCGAGCGAACCCATGTAGGCGTCGAACATCGGCTCGATCGGGACCGTGCGGAAGTTCAGGCCGGTCCGGCGCGCCAGCTCCGCCGCGTCGCCCTTCGAGTGCTCGGAGGAGTACTTCGACGGCATCGACACGCCGTACACGTTCTGCGCGCCCAGCGCGTCGCACGCGATCGCCGCGACGAGCGCCGAGTCGATACCGCCGGACAGCCCGATGAGCACCGACCGGAAGCCGTTCTTCGCGACGTACGCGCGCAGGCCCACGACCAGCGCCGAGTAGATCTCCTCGGCGTCGTCCAGCCGCTCCGCGTACCCGCCGCTCAGCTCGGGCTCGTACGCCGGGACGGGGTCCTGCGACACCACGACGCGGTCGATGCGCAGACCGTCGTCCACGACACCCGTCGGAGCGTCGGCGGAGGCCGCGGGCAGGTCGAGGTCCAGGACCACGCACCCTTCGGAGAACTGCGGCGCCCGTGCCACGACCTCGCCGTCGCGGTCGACGACGATCGAGTCGCCGTCGAAGACCAGTTCGTCCTGGCCGCCGATCATCGCGAGGTAGGCGGTGGTGCAGCCGGCCTCCTGGGCCCGCTTGCGGACCAGCTCAAGGCGGGTGTCGTCCTTGTCGCGCTCGTAGGGGGAGGCGTTGATGGACAGCAGCAGACCGGCCTCGGCGGAGCGCGCCGCGGGGACCCGGCCACCGTCCTGCCAGAGGTCCTCGCAGATCGCGAGGGCCACGTCGACGCCACGCACCCGCAGCACCGGCAGGGTGTCGCCCGGCACGAAGTAGCGGAACTCGTCGAAGACGCCGTAGTTCGGGAGGTGGTGCTTGGCGAAGGTCAGGATCACCTCGCCGTTGTGCAGCACGGCCGCCGCGTTGCGCGGGGAGCCGGGCGGCCGGCCGAACTTCGGCCGGTCGCTCTCGGACCGGTCGAGGAAGCCGACGACCACCGGCAGTTCGCCGAAGCCCTCGTCGGCGAGGCGGACGGCGAGCTCGCGCAGGGCCGTGCGGGAGGCCTCGACGAACGAGGAGCGCAGGGCGAGGTCCTCGACGGGGTACCCGGTGAGCGCCATCTCCGGGAACGCCACGAGATGCGCTCCCTGCTCGGCGGAGTGCCGGGTCCAGCGGAGGATCGTTTCGGTGTTGCCGACGAGGTCGCCGACGCGCGAGTCGATCTGGTTCAGAGCGAGACGAAGTTGAGGCACGCGCATCAGTGTAATCGTCAATGCGACGCGATGGGGGGCGCGGGGTGTCGGATACCCCACGCCCCCCACGCCCCCTCCGCGTCCGACGTGCGCACGGCACGCGGACGGCCTGCTCAGCGCCTGCGGTACGACTCCACGTAACCGTTTGCGGGCGTACCCACGCCGGTGACGTCGTCGTAGCCCTTCACGGCGGACAGCGAGCTGTCCTTGCCGAGGCTGCGGACGGAGGTCAGCAGCCCGTCCGCCGCGTCGTAGCCGTTGGCGAAGTCGACGCGCGCGACCGCGAGCCCGGACCCGGTCGGGTTGTCCGTGACGTCGTGGTAGACCCGCGAGCCGTATTTGGAGTAGATCGTCGGGTTGGCGAAGCCGATCGCCTTGCCGCCGCGCGCCTCCTGGCCCAGGGCCTGCACGGCCGCGATGACCGGCGCGGCCAGCGAGGTGCCGCCGATGCGGTACTCGCTGTACTGCTCGGTCCCGTCCGGGAAGGTCTGGGTCTGGCCCACCTTGAAGCCGGTGTTCGGGTCGGCGATCGCCGAGATGTCCGGGACGACGCGGTTGCCGGCGGCGCTGTTGGCCGTGGCGAGCGCCTTCGGGACGACACCCTTCTGGTAGTACGGCTCGGCGACGGTCTTGCTGGTGCCGCCGCCCGCGCCCGAGGTGTACGCGCCCGGGAAGTCCGTCCAGCTCTTGCCGTCGGCCGACAGCGAGGCCTTGTCGGTGCCCCAGCCGGTCTCCCACAGGTACTTGTCGTTCTTGCCGACCGCCAGCGAGGTACCGCCGACCGCCGTCACCCACGCGGAGTTGGCCGGGGTGTCGACCTGCTTCGTCCCGGTGTTGGCGACCTCGTCGCCGTTGTCGCCGGAGGAGAAGTAGAAACCGATTCCCTCGACCGCGCCGAACTGGAAGACCTGGTCGTAGGCGGCCGCGAGGTCCGGCGTCTGGTTGGCCTCGATGTCGCCCCACGAGTTGGAGACGATGTCGGCCAGGTGGTTGTCGACGATCTTGCTGAGCGAGTCGAGCAGATCGTCGTCGTAGCAGGACGCGGCGCCCACGTACGTGACGTTCGCGGCCGGTGCGACCGCGTGCACGGCCTCGACGTCGAGGGTCTCCTCGCCGTACCAGCCGGCCGCCCCGCACTCCTCGGTCCGGGTGTAGTCCGACGGCAGCACCTGGGACAGCTGCCCGGTCTTCCAGCGCGCGTCGCCGTGCGCCTTCGCGTAGGTGGCCGCGTCGTAGGCGATCGTCGGTGAGGCGTACGCGTCGGTGATGGCGATGCGCACCCCCTTGCCGGTGTAGCCGCCCGCGCCGTACGCGGCCCGCAACTGCTTGCCGGTGTACCCCTGCACGGCGTACGGGATCTTCTTGCCGTACGCCGAGGGGAGGGTGCTCGCGGTGTTGGAGCCGTAGTACGAGGAGAACGGCCCGGAGTTCTTGAACACCGCGTCCGGCGGCGGGAGCTGGTCCTTGGACGCGGCCTTGTGCGGTGCGTTGTCCAGGCCGGTGACGGTCAGGACGGCGCCGTCCAGGCTCGCGGGAGCCGAGGCCGACTTCGACGGCGCGCGGTAAGTCCGGCTGCCCTTGGTGTAGTTGTGCAGCTGGGTGCCGAACGCCTTCTCGACGGCGGCCACCTCACCGCTGACCGACACATAGTGCCGGGTCGTGCCGGTGATCTTCAGACCGGCCGCCGTCAGCCACGACCTGACCGCGGCCACCTGGGCCTCGGTCGCGCCGAAGCGGGCCTGGGACTGCTGGGCGGAGAGGTACTTGCCGTAGGCGGGCGAGGCGGGGTCGGACACGGCCTTCGCGTACGCGGCGAGGCCGGCGGCGTCCCGTCCCGCGAGGTAGACGCGGGCGGAGACCTGGGCGCTGTCCGAGGTCGAGCCCTTGTCCGCCTTCGCCGTGGCCCACGCGGGCTTGGTCCCGGCCAGCGTGTCACGGGTCGGGCTGTCCGCGGCGTGCGCGGCGGGTATGCCGAGCGCCAGCGCGCCGGCGATCATGGGCAGTGTCGCTGCCATGCTCGCTCCGGCGCGCAGCGCGGCGCGGTTGGATCTCATAGGACCCCCTGTATGTGGTTCGACGCGAGTGGATCACTCGGCGTGCTGGCCACTCTTGCGATGAACCGTTCATGCCAGGGGAATGCGAACACCAAGAAGCGCCCAAGTGACCGCTTGCTGGGCTGATTTGACGGATACGTCCGTGAAATCGAGGGAAAACCCTATGGGTTGTTCTCCCGTGGGTCGGCCGAGCCCGTCCTAGGGCTTGGCTCCCCGGGCCTTCAGCAGGTCCGTCATCAGGTCGATCTCCGACCGCTGTGCCTCGACCATGCCCCGCGCGAGCCGCTTCTCCACACCGACCGTGCACCGGTCCACACAGCCCTCGGCCATGTGGACACCGCCCTTGTGGTGCGCGGTCATCAGCTGCAGGAAGAGCACCTCGGCCGCCTTGCCGTTCAGCGTCCCGAGCTTCTTCAGCTCGGTGTCGGTCGCCATGCCCGGCATCAGCGCGCCGTCCTCGCCGTCGGCCATGTCACCCATGCCCATCCAGCTCATCGGCGCCTTCGACGACACCTTCGGCAGCCCCCACAGATCGAGCCAGCCCAGCAGCATGCCGCGCTGGTTGGCCTGCGTCTGCGCGATGTCGTAGGCGAGCCGCCGGATGTCCTCGTCGGTCGTCCGGTCCCGCACGATGTACGACATCTCGACGGCCTGCTGGTGGTGCACCGCCATGTCCCGGGCGAACCCGGCGTCGGCGGAGTCGGCGGCGGGCGGTGCGGTGTCCGCCGAGCCGTCCTCGGCGACGGAGTAGGTGATGGCCCCGGCGGCGACGAGCACTCCGGCCACGGCCACCGCCACTCCCGCGTACCTCACTTCGACAGACCACCCGTGCAGGCGGCGCCCGGCTCGGGCGTCTGCTCGCCCTGCACGAACTTCTCGAGGAACGTGTCCACGTTCGCGTCGCTCGCGCTCGTCACCGTGCGCTGGTGTCCCCACGCGGTGAGCATGATCGGGTCGGCCTGGGCGTCGTCCGGGCTCATGAGCGTGTAGGGCGTCTTCTTGACCTTGGCGGCGAGCGCGTCGACGTCGGCCTTGCTCGCCTTGCTGTTGTACGTCACCCAGACCGCGCCGTGCTCGAGCGAGTGCACGGCGTTCATGTTGTCGAGGGCCTTGGTGTAGACGTCACCGTTGCAGTTCATCCAGACCTGGTTGTGGTCCCCGCCGACGGGGGGCTCGGTCGGGTACTTCACGGTCCTGGTGACGTGGGTACGCCCGAGCGTGCCCTTCCACGTCTTGACCCCGTCCGCACCCGTGACGAAGTGACCCGAGGCCGCCTTGCCGTCGGCGGCGGTGTCCTTGTCGTCGCCGGACTGCGACTTCACGACGAACACACCACCGGCGACCAGCGCGACCACGGCGACGACACTGCCGCCGATCACGAGAAACCGGTTACGACGCTCACGGACCTGCTCGGCCCGCCGCATCTCCTCTATGCGCGCCTTGCGCGCCGCGCTGCCGGTCTTGTCGGCGGAACCCATGTGGCCTGTCCTTCTGGGGAAAAGGGGCGGGACGGTCGGGGTGTGCGAGTCCGCTGATCGTAATGGGGAGACGGGGAAAGTCGTAGGCGGGTCACAGCCAAGAGAGGGGCGAGGGGGAGCGCGGGCGAATAATTTGAATCGGAGATGCGCATTATTTACGCTTCCTCCCATGCGGCTGTTGCGATCCACCGACCTGGCACTGCGCGTCCTCATGCGACTCGCGGTGGCGGGCGACACCCCGGAGGCGACCCCCACGACCCGTGACGTGGCGGCCGCCATGGAGGTCCCCTACACCCACGCGGCCAAGGTCGTCGCCGAGCTCCAGCACATGGGCCTGCTGGAGGCCCGGCGGGGCAGGGGCGGCGGCCTGGCCCTCACCGACCGGGGCCGCGCCGCCTCCGTCGGTACGGTGGTCCGCGCCTTCGAGGGGGACGGCGACGTCGTCGACTGCGAGGGCGCCACCCCCTGCCCCCTGGCCTCGGCCTGCCGGCTGCGCGGCGCCCTGCGCCGGGCTCAGGAGGCGTTCTTCGCGTCCCTGGACCCGATCACGGTCGCGGACATCGTGGCGGAACCGACGGGTCCGCTGCTGCTGGGGATCTCGAGACTCGCCTGAGGCCCGGGCGCCGGCCCGTGACCGGAGCCGGATCCGTGTCCGCACCCCACGTCAGCCGTGGTTTCCGGGTCCCGTCCGCCCCGTCCTTCACGCTTCCCCCCTGCCAATGCGGTTGTCGCCACCTCGCCGGGCCGGATTGGATGGCCCGATGGAACGCATCGAAGCAGAGCTGTTCACCGCCGGCGGCAACAACGCCGTAGTCCGCCTGCCCGGCCGACGCTTCCCCGGGGTTCTGGTGCAGGGCGACTCCCTGCACATCCTCCGCACCGACATGGCGGAGCTGGTGGAGGCGTGCGACCGCGGTGACCTGGGCGACGCCCGCGACGCCGCCGGGCTTCTCCTGGCCGGCCTCGACGCCCTGCTGGAGCGCTACGGCGCCGCGTTGGACGAGCACGAGATACCGCGGCCGTACTGAGCCGGGCCACCCGTGCCGATCCCCTGGCCGTTCCCCGCCCGACGACGCGATCCCGGGCTCGCCGCGGTCCGGGAGCAGCCGGGCCGCGGCGAGGGTGGGACGTGGGTGGAACGGGGTGCGGGGCAGGGCGTAGGGCGTAGGGCGGGTCGTCCGGGTGGGTGCGGGAGCTCACCGGCATCGACCCGGGATCGACGCACGGCGTGCGCATCCTCGGTTCGGCCGTCACGCGGAGCCTGTCGCGGGCGTGGGGCTGAGCCGAGCCGGGAGGGTGCGGCGAGGGCGGGTCCGGGTGTCGTGCGGGCCCCTTCTCAGGCCCGTGCCAGCCACAGGTCCGGGCCGAACACCTCGTAGTGCACGTCCGCCGGGGCGACCCCCTTCTCGATCAGCTGCGCCCGCACCGCCCGCATGAACGGCAGCGGGCCGCACAGGTACGCGCGCGTGCCCGGCGCCAGGGGGACGTCCGTGAGGTCGGCCAGACCGGTCCGGGCGTGGGACGGCGCCTCCCGCTCGTACCAGAGGTGCACGGACGCGTCCGGCAGCTTCGCCGCGTACGTCTCGTGGTCCGTGCGCAGGGCGTGGTCCGCGGGGGAGCGGTCGGCGTGGACGACCGTGACCGGCGCGTCGTGGCCGGTGGCGGCGAGGTGGGCCAGCATCGCCACGATCGGGGTGACGCCGATGCCGGCCGAGGCGAGGAGCAGGGGGGTGCCCACGGCGTCGGCGAGGACGAGATCGCCGTACGGCTCGGAGAGCTCCAGCACACTGCCCACCTCCACGCGCGCGTGGAGGTGGTTCGAGACCTGGCCCTCCGGTGTCGTCGCCCCGCCGGGCACCCGCTTGACGCTGATCCGGCGCACGTCGGCCCCCGGTGCGCCGGAGAGGCTGTACTGCCGTATCTGGCGTGCTCCGTCGGGCAGTTGCGTGCGGACGGACACGTACTGGCCGGCCCGGAAGTCCCGTACCGGTGCGCCGTCGACCGGGCGCAGGCCGAAGGTGACGACGTCCGCGGTCTCCCGGACGCGTTCCACGACCTCCCACTCGCGCCAGGCGTCGCCCCCGCTCTCCTCGTACAGGCGGCGCTCGATGGCGATCAGCGCGTTCGCCATCAGCCAGTAGACCTCGTCCCAGGCCGCGGCGACCTCGGGGGTGACCGCCTCGCCCAGGACCTCGGCGATGGCGGCGAACAGGTGCTCGTGGACGACCTCGTACTGCTCGGGCGCGATGCCGAGGGAGGCGTGCTTGTGGGCGATGCGGGTGAGCATCGCGTCGGGGCGGTCCTGCGGGCGGTCCTGCGCGGGCTGGACGAGACGCGTGGCGAAGGCGGCTATGGACCCGGCCAGCGCCTGGCGCTGGGTGCCCGCCGCCTGGTTGCCGCGGTTGAACAGGTCCCGGAGGAGTTCCGGATGCGCCGCGAAGAGGCCGGCGTAGAAGCGCTCGGTGATCTCACCGATGGCCGCGCCCACGGCGGGGAGGGTGGCGCGGACGGTGGCAGCGGACTGTTCGGACAGCATCGGGGCTCCTCAAAGCTCACTCGGTGTTCTGCTGTCCGGCACGCTAGTTAAACTTGCATCTGAGATGCAAATTAAATGGGTGTGACGGGACGGAGGGGGTGGGGCATTACGGATGTCGGTGCGAGCAGGCAAGATGGGCAGCAGAGCAGTACGCCCGCCGGACGCGAGGCAGTACATCTGCCGGACGTGCGGCGTTCAGGCCCGGGTCGCCGAGGCGATCATGGTCGGCAACGCGCATGAAATGGTGTTGTGGTGTGATGCTCGGGTGCCCGACCGCCTCTCCGTGGGACGGGAAACAGGCGGCCTGACCAGCAAGGATGGGGAAGCGCAAGATGGACAAGCAGCAGGAGTTCGTGCTCCGGACGTTGGAGGAGCGCGACATCCGGTTCGTACGGCTGTGGTTCACGGACGTGCTGGGCTTCCTCAAGTCCGTCGCCGTGGCCCCGGCCGAGCTCGAACAGGCCTTCGACGAGGGCATCGGCTTCGACGGCTCCGCGATCGAGGGCTTCGCCCGGGTCTACGAGTCCGACATGATCGCCAAGCCGGATCCCTCCACCTTCCAGGTGTTGCCCTGGCGCGCGGAGGCCCCCGGTACCGCCCGGATGTTCTGCGACATCCTCATGCCGGACGGCTCGCCGTCCTTCGCGGACCCGAGGTACGTGCTGAAGCGCGCCCTGGCGCGCGCCTCCGACCTGGGCTTCACCTTCTACACCCACCCGGAGATCGAGTTCTTCCTGCTGAAGGATAAGCCGACCGACGGCTCCCGGCCGACCCCGGCCGACAACTCCGGCTACTTCGACCACACCCCGCAGAACGTGGGCATGGACTTCCGCCGCCAGGCGATCACCATGCTCGAGTCGATGGGCATCTCGGTCGAGTTCTCCCACCACGAGGGCGCCCCCGGCCAGCAGGAGATCGACCTGCGCTACGCCGACGCGCTCTCCACGGCCGACAACATCATGACGTTCCGCCTGGTCATGAAGCAGGTCGCGCTGGAGCAGGGGGTCCAGGCGACCTTCATGCCGAAGCCGTTCTCCGAGCACCCCGGCAGTGGCATGCACACGCACCTCTCCCTCTTCGAGGGTGACCGCAACGCGTTCTACGAGTCGGGCGCGGAGTACCAGCTCTCCAAGGTCGGCCGGTCCTTCATCGCCGGTCTGCTGAAGCACGCCGCCGAGATCGCCGCCGTCACCAACCAGTGGGTCAACTCCTACAAGCGCATCTGGGGCGGCTCCGAGCGCACGGCCGGCGCGGGCGGCGAGGCGCCGTCGTACATCTGCTGGGGCCACAACAACCGCTCCGCGCTGGTCCGCGTGCCGATGTACAAGCCTGGCAAGACGGGCTCCGCGCGCATCGAGGTCCGCTCCCTCGACTCCGGCACCAACCCGTACCTGGCCTACGCCATGCTCCTCGCGGCCGGCCTCAAGGGCGTCGAGGAGGGCTACGAGCTTCCGCCGGGCGCCGAGGACGACGTCTGGGCCCTGTCCGACGCCGAGCGCCGCGCGATGGGCATCGAGCCCCTCCCGCAGAACCTCGGCGAGGCCCTGAGCCTGATGGAGCGCAGCGACCTCGTCGCCGAGACCCTCGGCGAGCACGTCTTCGACTTCTTCCTGCGCAACAAGAAGGCGGAGTGGGAGGAGTACCGCAGCGAGGTCACCGCCTTCGAACTGCGGAAGAACCTGCCGGTGCTGTAGGGAACGACCCGCGGGGCTGCTCGCCTCGGGATGGGCAGGGGCCGACGGTGATGTGAGCGTCGGGACGGGGGCGGTCTCCGCGAGGAGGCCGCCCCCTGGCGTCGGGGGCCTGCACCGATGGGACCCGTACCGATCTGGCGCCGACAGGTCACTGACCGGGTCCGCCCCTGCCCGCTCCGGGTTCCCGCACCGGATCCGGGTCCGGGTTCGTCCGGGCTCCGGGCAGCAGGGGAGGCCCCGCGCCGCCGTTCGGCAGGGAGACAGGCGCGTGAGGGTCCTCACCGGATTCGGGAATGCTCTGCACCAGGGCCACCAGATTGCCGATGGCGGGTCCCAACTGTTCGCTGCGCCAGCGGAGCACTCCCTGGAGGCGCATGAGGGCTGAGGTCAACTCCCCGTCCGCCGCTCTCTCGGAGTTGTCGATCAGCAGTGCCAGGTCTTCCTGGATCTCCTGGTCCCGAGGCAGGTCCGGGATTTCCGCCTTCTTTTCGCCGAGCGCGCGTGCGATGTAGACGAGCTGGTCGAGTCCCTGGTATTCACCGGCCCCTACCGCGTCCCGCCCCCATACGACGTAGCCGACCATCCAGGCTTGTAGAGAGAAAAGCCAGTACTTGGCCTGTCTGCGCGCCTCGATCTGTTTTTCGCCGAGGAACTGGATGCCCAACTGGCGGGCCACTCCGACGCCGGCGGCCACCGCGAAGCTGGCGCCACCGAATTCCAGAGCGTCCTGAATGGGCTGGCTGAATCCCAGATAGCTGGTGACGAAGGTTCCGAGGCCTGCGGCGAAGGCGTTGACCCCGTCCTGCATGAGTCGGTACCGGGCCAGGCGGGCCTCGTCCGAGATGCCGTGCTGGATCTCGTTGGCCAGGTCGACACGTACGGCTTCCTGGCCTTCCGACATCCCGCGGGGTTCCAGTAGCAGTCCCTGGACGGCGGCGGCGAACCTGGCCCCGAACAGCGCTTCCCGTCGGGGAGTGCGTTCCAGGCCGATCATGTCGAGGGCCTCGGCGCCCTTCTCGCCGACCGCGGCCTTCGTCGCCCACAGGGTGCATCGGTTCAGGAATGTTGCGTTCGTGCCGTGGCGCCACTCCGGAAAGCGAATGCCCAGTACCACGTGCTCGCGCGTCGCACGCGTGGTGGCCCGTACGATGCCGCGGGTTCTTTCGCCGGGTACCGGAGTGTGATCGAGTTCGTCGCAAAGGATTCTGGCGGATTGTGCGACTTCCGGAGGCGTCGGTTCATCCCTTCTTTGTCCCGGATGAATCGCCTCGACAACGGCTCTGTATCGAATGTCTGTCAGAATCGCCCGCAGATGTACCATGCGCTGGATGGCGCGCATTCCGCGATAGGTGCTGGTCGCCGAACGACCTGCCTCCCCCAAGGTGACCATGCGGTAATTTTAGTCACATGCCAATACCTCTTGCCAAGTGATAAACGGGGACTGAATTTCTGTTCGAAATTGGTCACGAAATCTATTTGTTCTGTCGAAAACGATCACGATCGGTGAGCGGGCCCCCGCTTGGCGCGCGAGTCGGGGGCCGCTCGGACAGCCACGTCGCGGCCGCTGCCGGGTGTGCGTCGGCCCGGGCGCCGCAGCCGCCGGTTACCCCCCGGCCCGCCCCGCCGACAGTTTCGCCAGGACCTGGTGGAGCGGTTCCGTCTCCCGGCGGCGGTACTCCTGGATCGCCCAGCCGTTGCCGTCGGGGTCCTTGAAGTACATGAAGGTCGCTCCGTCCTGCGGTGCGAACTGCTGGGGTTCGCTGACCTCCAGGCCGCGGGCGGTCAGTTCCTCGTACGCCGCCTTCGCGTCCGTCACGCAGAGCTGCATGCCGTGGTAGGTGCCCGGCTGCGGGGTTCCCGTCGGGACCTGGAGGCCGTCGACCAGGGCGATCGAACAGCCGGAGCCGGGTGGGGTGAGCTGGACGATGCGTACGCCCTCCATGACCTCGCCGTCGAGGTCGACGTGGAAGCCGACCTTGTCGCGGTAGAACTCCTTGGCCCGGTCCACGTCGGACACCGGCAGCAGGATCACCTCTAGGGTCATGTCCATGGCTTGACTCCCTTGTCGCGGCCGTCGCTCCGTCTGTACAGAACCGAGGTCCCGGCACCGAAGTCCCGCGGAACCCGAAGTACCACAGAACCGGAAACCGCGCCGGGGCGCCACCGAAAGGCCCGGGTTACGCTCAGGTGCGTACGACCTTGATCCGAGGGAGGGCCGGGGATGATGGCGCCGGGGCGCAGGAGCAGCACCTTCACACGGCTGCTGCGGCACGGCTTCACCGACCCGTCCGCCGCCGAGCGGCTCCTGGACGGGCCCGAGCTGTCGCCGGTGCGCGACGACCCCTTTCTGCTGGAGGCGCTCGGCGTCACCGCCGATCCCGATCTCGCCCTGCACGGTCTCGTCCGGCTGCTGGAGGCCCAGCCCGGGCCCACCGCCCGCCGGGAGCTGCTCGACACGCTGATAGCGGCCAAGCCGCTGCGCGACCGGCTGCTGGGCGTGCTGGGGGCGTCCGCCGCCCTCGCCGACCACCTCGCCCGGCATCCGCGGGACTGGGAGGCGCTGGTCACGTACGAGCCGCGGGACCTGCATCCCGGGGTGGAGGAGTTCGAGCGGGGCCTGGCCGAGGCCACGGACCCCGTGTCGCTGCGCGTCGCCTACCGGCGCTGCCTGCTCTCCATCGCGGCGCGTGACGTCTGCGGGACGACCGATCTGGCCGAGACCGCCGCCGAGCTCGCCGATCTCGCCACCGCCACGCTGCGGGCCGCCCTGGGACTCGCCCGGGCCGCCGCGCCCGACGACGCCGCGTTGTGCCGGCTGGCCGTCATCGCGATGGGCAAGTGCGGCGGGCACGAGCTGAACTACGTGTCCGACGTCGATGTGATCTTCGTGGGGGAGGCCGTCGAAGGGGCCGACGAGGGCAAGGCACTGCGGGCCGCCGCGAAACTGGCCGCGCACCTGATGCGGATCTGTTCCGAGACCACCGTCGAGGGGTCCATCTGGCCCGTCGACGCCAATCTGCGGCCCGAGGGACGCAACGGGCCGCTGGTGCGGACGCTGTCCAGCCATCTCGCCTACTACCAGCGGTGGGCCAAGACCTGGGAGTTCCAGGCCCTGCTGAAGGCGCGGCCGGTGGCCGGCGACCTGGCACTCGGGGCCGAGTACGTCGCCGCCGTGGGGCCCCTGGTGTGGCAGGCCGCCGAGCGGGAGAACTTCGTCGTCGACGTGCAGAAGATGCGGCGGCGGGTCGTCGAGAACATCCCGGTCGCCGAGGTCGAGCGTGAACTGAAGCTGGGGCCCGGAGGGCTGCGGGACGTCGAGTTCGCCGTACAGCTGTTGCAGCTGGTGCACGGGCGGGCCGACGCGTCCCTGCGGAGCGGGACCACGCTCGACGCCCTCCAGGCCCTCGCCGCGGGGGGTTACGTCGGGCGTGCCGACGCCGAGCAACTGGACGTCGCGTACCGCTTCCTGCGTTCCATGGAGCATCGGATCCAGCTCTACCGGCTGCGGCGGACCCATCTGGTCCCCGAGGCCGAGACCGACCTGCGGCGGCTGGGCCGCTCACTCGGACTGCGCACCGACCCGGTCGCCGAGCTCGGCCAGGAGTGGAAGCGGCACGCCGCCGTGGTGCGTCGGCTGCACGAGAAGCTGTTCTACCGGCCGCTGCTCGACGCCGTCGCCCAACTCGCCCCCGGCGAGACCCGGTTGAGCCCGAAGGCGGCCCGCGAGCGGCTGGTCGCGCTCGGGTACGCAGACCCCGCCGCCGCCCTGCGCCACCTGGAGGCGCTGGCCTCCGGCGTCACGCGCAAGGCGGCCATCCAACGCACCCTGCTGCCGGTTCTGCTCGGCTGGTTCGCGGACTCCGCCGACCCGGACGCGGGCCTGCTCAACTTCCGCAAGGTGTCGGACGCGCTCGGCAAGACGCCCTGGTACCTGCGGCTGCTGCGGGACGAGGGCGCCGCCGCGGAGAACCTCGCCCGGGTGCTGTCCGCCGGGCGGCTCGCCCCCGATCTGCTGATGCGGGCACCGGAGGCGGTGGCGCTGCTCGGCGACGGCGACGGCGGCGGGCTCGAGCCGCGCGGGCGGGCGCAGTTGGAGCAGGAGATACTCGCCGCGGTGCGACGGGCCGACGGCGTGGTGCAGGCGGTCACCGCGGCGCGCGGGGTCCGCCGGCGTGAGCTGTTCCGCACGTCCGCCGCCGACATCGTCGCCTCCTACGGCACGGAGGCGCAGCCGGTCGAGGCGGATCAGGGCGCCCTCGTGGACCTGGTGGGCGGGGCCGTGTCGGACATCACGGCCGCCACACTGGCCGGCACTCTGCGCGCGGTGGTGCGGGACGGCTGGGGCGACACGCTTCCGACGTCCTTCACCGTCATCGGCATGGGCCGCTTCGGCGGTCATGAACTGGGCTACGGCTCCGACGCCGACGTCCTGTTCGTGCACGAGCCCCGGGACGGCGTCGACGAGCGCGAGGCCGCGGAGGCCGCGAACAAGGTCGTCTCGGAGATGCGCCGGCTGCTCCAGATCCCCAGTGCCGACCCGCCGCTGCTCATCGACGCCGACCTGCGTCCGGAGGGCAAGTCCGGGCCGCTCGTCCGCACATTGAAGTCGTACGAGGCCTACTACCGCCGCTGGTCGCTGGGTTGGGAGTCGCAGGCCCTGCTGCGGGCCGAAGTCGTCGCCGGGGACGAGGAGTTGGGGCGCAGGTTCATCGAGCTGATCGACCCCCTGCGGTACCCGGCGGACGGGCTCGGCGAGGAGGCCGTCCGGGAGATCCGGCGGCTGAAGGCCCGCATGGAAGCGGAGCGGATGCCCCGGGGCGCCGATCCGAAGCTGCACACCAAGCTGGGCCCCGGCGGCCTGTCCGACGTCGAGTGGACCGTGCAGTTGGCCCAGATGCGGCACGGAGCGACGCATCCGGGGCTGCGGACCACCCGCACCCGTGAGGCCCTCGCCGCCGCGTGCGACGCGGGCATCGTCCCGGACGAGGACGCGGCGACGCTGGACGAGGCGTGGGTACTGGCGACCCGGGTGCGCAACGCGGTGATGCTGGTGCGCGGACGGGCCGGGGACACCTTCCCGTCCGACCCCCGGGAACTGGTCGCGGTGGGGCGGTACCTGGCGTACGGGCCCGGGCGGGTGGGCGACATGCTCGACGACTACCGGCGCACCGCGCGGCGGGCCCGGGGCGTGGTGGACGAGCTGTTCTACGGCAGCTAGGGCGCTTCTTTCGGATCGGGTCGGATCAGGCGCCGGGCGCCGTGCACCCGGGCTGATCCGAAAGAAGCGACCTAAGGCCGCTGGACGACGGGCCGGGTCACGCCGTCGCGCCGCGCGTCCGCAGGCCCGCGCGTGCGCGACGCCGTGTTCCGCCGGGTCAGCCCCACGCCCACCAGGACCACCGCCATGCCCGCGAGAACGCGTACGCCTATCTGCTCGTCCAGGACCGCGGCGCCCAGCGCGACCGACACGACCGGGAGCAGGTAGCCGACCGTCGCCGCCGTGGTGGGGCCCTCGTCCGCTATCAGGCGGTAGTTGAGGTAGAAGGTCACGCCCGTGCCGAGGACGCCCAGCGCGGTGACGGCGAGCAGGGCGGTGGCGTCCGGACGGAGGGGGCCGGCCGCGGGGAGGGCCAGCGTGCTCCAGGCCGTGGCGGTGAGGAGCTGGGCCGCCGACATGGCCATCGGGTTCTTCGAAGCCGTCAGGTGCCGGGCCATGTAGGCGAAGGCCACCGCGTAGCTCGCCGCCGCGGCCAGCAGGTACAGGGCGGGCAGGCTGAGCAGGCCCTCGTGCTGCCAGGGGGCGAAGATCAGGACGGTACCGGCGAAGCCCAGGACCAGACCGGCCAGCCGCACGGGACGCAGCGCCCGGTCCGTGCCCAGGCCGATCCCGATGAGGAGCGACCAGAGCGGGGTCGTGGCGTTGAGGACGCCCGCGATGCCCGAGTCGAGGTGCTGCTCGCCCAGGGCGAAGAGGGCGAAGGGCAGCGCGTTGCAGAACAGGGCGGCCACGGCGAGATGGGCCCAGGTGCTCCGGGACCGGGGGAGGCGCTGGCCTGCCCGGCGGGCCAGGAACAGCAGGACGGCCGTGCCCAGGACGCACCGGGCGACGGTGATCTGGGCGGGGGTCAGGCCGTGGGTCAGGGCCAGCTTGATCCAGAGGAAGCCGGAGCCCCAGAAGAGGGCGAGCGCGGCCATGCGGAGCGTGGAGGCGAGGGGCATGTCCCTACCGTCGTCCGCCCGATCTGTGAGGACAAGTGAAATGTTCTGGATGGTTCGTTAAGCTGGACTGCATGCTTGATGTGCGGCGGATGCAGGTGTTGCGGGCGGTCGTCGGAAACGGGTCCGTGACGGGGGCCGCGGCCGTGCTGGGGTACACGCCGTCCGCCGTCAGCCAGCAGATCGCCGCCCTGGAGAAGGAGGCGGGGGCCGCGTTGCTGGAGCGGGTCGGGCGGGGCGTACGGCCCACGGCCGCCGGACTGCTGCTCACCGAGCACGCCGAGGCCATCGGGCGGCAGGTCGCCGAGGCCGAGACGGCGCTCGCCGACCTGCTCGCCGGGCGGACCGGGCGGTTGGGGGTGCGGTACTTCGCCACCGCGGGGGCCGCTCTGGTGGCGCCGGCCGTGGCGCGGCTGCGGGAGGCGCATCCCGGCGTCCGCATCGAGCTCAAGCTGACGGTCGATCCCGAGGACCCGGTGGCGGAGGTGCGCGAAGGGCGGGCCGATCTGGCGTTGCTGGTCAGCAGGGAGGGGCGGCAGGACAGCGGGGTACGGCTGCTGCATCTGCTCGACGATCCCTATCTCGCCGTCCTGCCGCGCGGGCACCGGCTCGCCGGGCGGCGGAGCGTCCGGCTGGCGGAGCTGGCCGAGGAGGCGTTCGTGGGCAGCGAGTGGCCGGGGCCCTGTCTCGACGCCCAGCTGGACGCGTGTGCGGTGGTCGGGTTCCGGCCCCGGTTCATGGTGCAGAGCGAGGACTACGTGACCGCCCAGGGGTTCGTCGCCGCCGGTCTGGGCGTGAGCCTGGTGCCCCGGCTCGGGCTCGGCAGCCGGCATCCGGGGGTCGTCGTGCGGGAGGTGCGTGACCCGGTGCCGGTGCGGGCCATCCAGGCGGTGGTCCGCGAGACGGCGCCGGCGCAGCCCGCGCTGGACGCGTTCATCGACGCGCTGAAGGGGGCTGCGGGAACGCCGTGAGGGGCCGTGCGATGCCGGCCGGGCACGGCCCGGCCGTACGCCACCGCCGTCGCCGTCAGGCCTTCGTGGGGAGCAGGGGTCTGCCCTGCCCCTTCGGAGGCACCCTTCTCGGCAGGGCGTACGGCAGGGTCCCGCACCAGACGCGGGCCACCGCGAAGCCGAAGGCCAGGCAGAGGACGCCGCCCACGGCGTCCAGCCAGAAGTGGTTGGCCGTCGCGACGATCACCACCAGGGTCGCCGTCGGGTACAGCAGGCCCAGGATGCGCACCCAGGGCAGCTTGGCCAGCGCGAACACGGTCAGACCGCACCACAGGGACCAGCCGATGTGCATGGACGGCATCGCCGCGTACTGGTTCGACATGTGCTTGAGGTCGCCGGAGGCCATCGAACCCCAGGTCTGGTGGACCATCACCGTGTCGACGAAGTCGGCGCCCGGCATCAGCCGCGGGGGCGCCAGCGGATACAGGTAGTAGCCGACCAGGGCCACGGCGGTGGTGGCGAAGAGCACCAGGCGCGTCGCCGCGTAGCGCCCCGGGTGGCTGCGGTAGAGCCAGACCAGGACGGCCAGCGTGACGACGAAGTGCAGGGTCGCGTAGTAGTAGTTCATGCCCACGATGAGCCAGGTCACCGAGTTCACCGTGTGGTTGACCGACTCCTCCACGGCGATGCCGAGGCTGTGCTCCACGCGCCAGATCCAGTCCGTGTTGCGCAGCGCCTCGGAGCGTTGTTCCGGGACCGCGTTGCGCACCAGCGAGTACGTCCAGTAGCTCACGCCGATGAGGAGGATCTCGAACCAGAGGCGGGGGCGGCGGGGGCTGCGCAGCCGGTGCAGGCGGCGCTGCCGGGGCGCGGTCGTGACCGGTTCTGGAAGGGCCTGGTCACGGCCTTCCAATGGCGTCACAGTCGGTTCACCCATGGACACAAAGTCTGCCAGAAAAGACCTCTTCGCCCGATCATCCCTCGGTCGGGTTCGGCCCGCACTTTCTACGACGGCCGGACCGCTGCGCCTCCTGCCGGCGTACCGGGGAGAAGTCGGACGTCTCCGACCTACGGACGATTGCGGTCCCCGGGCGCCGAAGCGGTCGAACCGCGCACCACCAGCTCCGGCATGAACACGAACTCGCTGTGCGGCGCCGGTGTCCCGCCGATCTCCTCGAGGAGCGTGCGGACGGCGGCCTGGCCCATCGCGGGGACCGGCTTGCGGACGGTCGTCAGGGGCGGGTCGGTGAAGGCGATCAGCGGCGAGTCGTCGAAGCCGACCACCGAGATGTCCTGGGGCACCGCCAGACCGCGCTGCCTGGCCGCCCGTATCGCGCCCAGCGCCATCATGTCGCTGGCGCAGACGATCGCCGTACAGCCCCGGTCGATCAGGGCCGTGGTCGCCGCCTGGCCGCCTTCGAGGGTGTAGAGGGAGTGCTGGACCAGGTCGGTCTCGATCGTCTCGGGGTTGAGGCCCAGCTGTTCCTGGACCGCCCTGACGAAGCCCTCGATCTTGCGCTGGACCGGCACGAACCGCTTGGGGCCGAGCGCCAGTCCCACCCGGGTGTGACCGAGCGAGACGAGGTGGGTGACCGCCAGGGTCATCGCCGCCCGGTCGTCGGGGGAGATGAACGGTGCCTGGACCTTCGGGGAGAAGCCGTCCACGAGCACGAAGGGGACGCCCTGCGCCCGCAGCTGCTCGTAGCGCTGCATGTCGGCCGTGGTGTCCGCGTGCAGGCCCGAGACGTAGATGATGCCGGCGACCCCGCGGTCGACCAGCATCTCGGTCAGTTCGTCCTCCGTGGAGCCGCCCGGTGTCTGGGTGGCGAGGACCGGGGTGTAGCCCTGGCGGGTCAGCGCCTGGCCGATGACCTGGGCCAGGGCCGGGAATATCGGGTTCTCCAGCTCCGGCGTGATCAGGCCGACCAGCCCCGCGCTGCGCTGGCGCAGCCGGACGGGGCGCTCGTAGCCCAGGACGTCCAGAGCGGCGAGCACGGACTGGCGGGTGGGGGCGGCGACACCGGGCTTGCCGTTGAGAACGCGGCTGACGGTCGCTTCGCTCACCCCCGCCTGCGCAGCGATGTCGGCAAGCCGTGTGGTCACAGGGGTGGACTGTACCGGTCGGGTGCTGACTTGCACACCAATCGGACGCCGTGGGCGACCTGTTGAACGGCCCGCGGGCTGCTGCGTCATCGCGCTCCCTCATGTAAGTGATGGCAAGAGCTTGCAGAGTCTTGCACAGCGGCCCCGTGCCCCGCTGCGAGGCCCCTCAACCGCGACAACTACGGTCTCACGGCGGTCGAGCGGAGGTCACGCACGGATCACGTGCGGATAACTTCGGTGATGTCTTGCACTTTTTTTCTGCAAGGTCTTTCGTGCCGCTTACATCGCTGTTACGTTCACGTCGCCCGACGGCAGCAACGGCGCGGTCGGAGTCGGCAGGACAGCGGACGGGACCGCTTCCTGTAGCTAAACGGGCTCTCACCCTCAAGGAGAAACTCATGCGGCGTGGCATAGCGGCCACCGCGCTGGTGGCGTCCTTCGCCCTCGCGGCGACGGCCTGCGGCGGGGACGACAGCGGCAGCGACAACTCGTCCGGGCCGGTCACCATCACCTGGTGGGACACCTCCAACGCCACCAATGAGGCGCCGACGTACCAGGCCCTGGTCAAGCAGTTCGAGGCCGCCAACAAGGACGTCAAGGTCAAGTACGTCAACGTGCCCTTCGACCAGGCGCAGAACAAGTTCGACACGGCCGCCGGTGCCTCCGGCGCCCCGGACGTGCTGCGCTCCGAGGTCGGCTGGACCCCCGCCTTCGCCAAGAAGGGCTTCTTCCTGCCGCTGGACGGCACGGAGGCCCTCAAGGACCAGGCCAAGTTCAAGTCGAACCTGATCGAGCAGGCCAAGTACGAGGGCAAGACGTACGGCGTGCCGATCGTCACCGACACGCTCGCGCTGGTCTACAACAAGGCGCTCTTCACGAAGGCCGGCATCGAGGCCCCCAAGACCTGGGACGACCTGAAGACCGCCGCCGCCACCATCAAGGCGAAGACCGGCGTCGACGGCTACTGGGGCTCCACCCAGGCCTACTACGCCCAGTCCTTCCTCTACGGCGAGGGCACCGACACCGTCGACGCCGACGCCGAGAAGATCACCGTGAACTCCGCCGCCGCGCAGAAGGCGTACGGCACCTGGCTGGGCCTCTTCGACGGCAAGGGCCTGCACAAGGCGGACACCACCGCCGACGCGTACGCCCACATCCAGGACGCGTTCGTCAACGGCAAGGTCGCCGCGATCGTCCAGGGCCCGTGGGAGATCACGAACTTCTACAAGGGCACCGCCTTCACGGACAAGAACAACCTCGGCATCGCCACCGTCCCGGCCGGCTCCACCGGCAAGGCGGGCGCCCCGACCGGCGGCCACAACCTCTCGGTCTACGCCGGCTCGGACAAGGCCCACCAGGCCGCCGCGCTGAAGTTCGTCAACTTCATGACCTCGGCGGCGAGCCAGGCGACCATCGCCCAGAAGAACTCCACGCTGCCGACGCGGGACGACGCCTACACCGCCGCCGTCAAGGCCGACCCGGGCATCGCCGGCTACCAGACGGTGCTGTCCGCCGCCCAGCCGCGCCCGGCGCTGCCGGAGTACAGCTCCCTCTGGGGCCCGCTCGACACCGAACTGCCCAAGATCGCGGGCGGCAAGGAGACCCTCGACAAGGGCCTGAGCACCGCTGAGACCGCCATCGCCAAGCTGGTGCCGGACTTCAGCAAGTGAGCCGGTGTGGCCGCCGGATCTCCCACACATGGGGGGAGAGATCCGGCGGCCACCTGCCTGTGAGCCGTACCACCCCGTCGAAGATCCAGCGTGAAGATCCAGAAGGTGTCGAACCATGACAGTCGCCATCGACCGCGCGACAGGCAAGCGCCGCGGTGACCGTGAGCCGAAGCCCGGGCCGGCCGGGCGCCTGAGGCGCGGCTACCAGAAGCACTGGTACGCGTACGTGATGATCGCCCCGGTGGCGGTCGTCCTCGGCGTGCTCGTGCTGTACCCCCTGGTGTACGGCCTGTACCTGACGCTGACCGACGCCAACAGCCTGAACACCGCGCGCACGATCGGCGTCAACCACATCGACGCCACCTACAAGTTCATCGGCCTCGACAACTACGCCGACATCCTCTGGGGCCCGACGGCCTACGACCGCTTCTGGTCGCACTTCATCTGGACGATCGTCTGGACGGCGGCCTGTGTCGCCCTGCACTACGGCATCGGACTCGGCCTCGCGCTCCTGCTCAACCAGAAGCTGCGCGGGCGGACCCTGTACCGGCTGATCCTGGTGCTGCCGTGGGCGGTGCCCACCTTCGTCACCGTCTTCGGCTGGCGGTTCATGCTCGCCGACGGCGGCATCATCAACTCCGCGCTCGACGCCCTGCACCTGCCCTCGCCCCTGTGGCTGGAGGACACCTTCTGGCAGCGGTTCGCCGCGATCATGGTCAACACCTGGTGCGGTGTGCCGTTCATGATGATCTCGCTGCTCGGCGGCCTCCAGGCCATCGACGCCTCCCTCTACGAGGCCGCCGAGATGGACGGCGCCAGCGCCTGGCAGCGCTTCCGGTACGTCACCCTGCCGGGTCTGCGGTCCGTCAGCTCCACCGTCGTCCTGCTGGGCATCATCTGGACCTTCAACCAGTTCGCCGTGATCTTCCTGCTGTTCGGCAACACCGCCCCCGACGCGCAGATCCTCGTCACCTGGGCGTACTACCTCGGCTTTGGACAGCAGCCGCGTGACTTCGCCCAGTCCGCCGCCTACGGCATCCTGCTGCTGGCCATCCTGATCGTCTTCACCTCGTTCTACCGCCGCTGGCTGAACCGCAACGAGCAGCAGCTCGCGATCTGAGGCAGGAGTTCCCATGAGTAGCACCACCGCCGAGACCTCCGCCCCCGTGAGCGAGCAGCGTCCCAAGACCCCGCGCGCCCGGCGCCGCGGCGAGAACACCCTCGCCGGCTCCCTCGCCTCGCACGGCGTCCTGCTCGTCGCGAGCGTCATCGCGCTCTTCCCGATCGCCTGGCTGGTCTATCTGTCCCTCGGCCCGGACACGGACGACTATCTGCACCCGGGCGGCATCTGGGACAAGATGACGTTCGACAACTACACGTTCGTCCTCCAGCACACCCAGTTCTTCGACTGGCTGAAGAGCTCGCTCATCGTCACGCTCGGCACCACGGCCATCGGCGTGCTCATCGCCGCCACCACCGGCTACGCCGTCTCCCGGATGCGCTTCCCCGGCTACAAGAAGTTCATGTGGGTGCTGCTGGTCACCCAGATGTTCCCGGTCGCCGTGCTGATGGTGCCGATGTACCAGATCCTCTCGGACCTGCAGCTCATCGACAACTACTTCGGTCTGATCCTCGTCTACTGCACGACGGTCATCCCGTACAGCGCCTGGCTGCTCAAGGGGTACTTCGACACCATCCCCTTCGAGATCGACGAGGCGGGACGCGTGGACGGGCTCACCCCGTTCGGCACCTTCTTCCGGCTGATCCTGCCGCTTGCCAAGCCCGGTCTCGCGGTGGCCGCCTTCTACAACTTCCTCACCGCCTTCAGCGAGGTCGCCTTCGCGTCGACGTTCATGCTGAGCGACGACAAGTACACCCTTGCGGTCGGTCTGCAGTCCTTCGTCAGCGAGCACGACGCCCAGCGCAACCTCATGGCCGCCACGGCGGTGCTGATCGCGATACCCGCCGCCGTGTTCTTCTACCTCGTGCAGAAGAACCTGGTGACCGGCCTCACCGCGGGCGGCACGAAGGGCTGAGCCCCTTACGAGACTCCCGCGCCCCGCAAGGAGCGCGGGTGGCGGCCGCGGTGTCCATCCGCCCCCGCCGGCACCGCGGCCGCCTCATCCACCCGTCTCGTCGACTCGCCTCGAGACCACTCGCCCTCGACAACGAAGCCGAGCCCCAACACTCCATGTCAGCAACTCCGTTACGTACCAAGGACGCCATGAGCCAGCAGCCCGCAGCCCCGGCCCCCACCTCCACCTCGGCTGTCGCCACCGTCGCCAAGCGCCGTGACTGGTGGCGGGACGCGGTGATCTACCAGGTGTACCCGCGCAGCTTCGCCGACAGCAACGGCGACGGCATGGGTGACCTGGAAGGCGTACGCTCCCGTCTCCCGTACCTGCGCGACCTCGGTGTGGACGCCGTGTGGCTCAGCCCCTTCTACGCCTCCCCGCAGGCCGACGCCGGTTACGACGTCGCCGACTACCGCGCGGTCGACCCCATGTTCGGCAACCTCCTCGACGCCGACGCGCTCATCCGGGACGCCCGTGAACTGGGCCTGAGGATCATCGTCGACCTGGTCCCGAACCACTCCTCCGACCAGCACGAGTGGTTCAAGCGGGCGCTCAGGGAAGGCCCCGGCTCCTCCCTCCGGGACCGCTACCACTTCCGGACCGGCAAGGGCGCGAACGGCGAACTCCCGCCCAACGACTGGGAGTCCATCTTCGGCGGCCCCGCCTGGACCCGGGTCACGGAGCCGGACGGCACCCCCGGTGAGTGGTACCTGCACCTCTTCGCCCCCGAGCAGCCCGACTTCAACTGGGAACACCCGGCGGTGGGGGACGAGTTCCGCTCCGTCCTGCGCTTCTGGCTGGACATGGGCGTCGACGGCTTCCGTATCGACGTGGCGCACGGCCTGGTCAAGGCGGCGGGTCTGCCGGACCTCGGGGCCCACGACCAACTCAAGCTGCTGGGCAACGATGTCATGCCGTTCTTCGACCAGGACGGCGTCCACGAGATCTACCGCCAGTGGCGGCTCATCCTCGACGAGTACTCGGGCGAGCGCATCTTCGTCGCCGAGGCCTGGACCCCGACCGTCGAGCGCACCGCGAACTACGTCCGCCCCGACGAACTCCACCAGGCCTTCAACTTCCAGTACCTGTCCACCGAGTGGGACGCGGAGCAGCTGCGCGAGGTCGTCGACCGCACCCTGGAGGCGATGCGCCCGGTCGGCGCCCCCGCCACCTGGGTGCTGTCCAACCACGACGTGACGCGGCACGCCACCCGCTTCGCCAACCCGCCCGGCCTAGGCACCCAGATCCGCACGGCGGGCGACCGCGAGGCCGGTCTGCGTCGGGCGCGGGCGGCCACGCTGCTGATGCTGGCGCTGCCCGGCTCGGCGTACGTCTACCAGGGCGAGGAGCTCGGCCTGCCGGACGTCGTCGACCTGCCCGACGAGGTGCGTCAGGACCCGGCGTACTTCCGCGGCGCGGGCCAGGACGGCTTCCGTGACGGCTGCCGGGTCCCGATCCCGTGGACGCGCGAGGGCTCGTCGTACGGCTTCGGCGACGGCGGCAGCTGGCTGCCGCAGCCGTCCGGCTGGGGCGAGCTGAGCGTGGAGGCGCAGCAGGGCGTGCCCGGTTCGACGCTGGAGCTGTACCGCTCGGCCCTCGGCATCCGCCGCTCGCGGCCCGACCTGGGCGCGGGCGACTCGGTGGAGTGGCTGAAGGCCCCGGCGGGCGTACTGGCCTTCCGGCGCGGGGAGTTCGTGTGCGTGGCGAACACCACGGGGGAGTCGGTGACGACCCCGGCGTACGGGCGGGTGCTGCTCGCGAGCGACGAGGTGACCGAGACGGACGCCGGCGAGGCCAAGCTCCCGGCGGACACGACGGTGTGGTTCACGACGGCCTGACGGCCTCTCTGAAAGTTCTTGCATCAACTTCACACGGCCCGCTGCCTTTTCAGGCAGCGGGCCTTTAACATCTCCGTCACCGCAAGTTTGCTGAAATGTTTCAGCAAGAGCCTTCAACGGAGAAGGACTTCCCCACATGGCAAGCAGCAGACCCCTTTCGGGCGCCCTCGCCCTGGCCGCCGCAGCCGTCGTCATGGCCCCCACCGCCGTGTCCGCCGCCCCGCCCGGCACCAAGGACGTCACCGCCGTCCTCTTCGAGTGGAACTTCGCCTCGGTCGCCAAGGAGTGCACCAACACCCTCGGCCCGGCCGGTTACGGCTACGTGCAGGTCTCCCCGCCCGCCGAGCACATACAGGGCTCGCAGTGGTGGACGTCGTACCAGCCCGTCAGCTACAAGATCGCGGGCCGGCTGGGCGACCGGGCGGCCTTCCAGAGCATGGTGAACACCTGCCACACGGCGGGCGTGAAGGTCGTCGTCGACACGGTCGTCAACCACATGTCGGCGGGCAGCGGCACCGGCACCGGCGGCTCGTCGTACACGAAGTACGACTACCCGGGCCTGTACTCCTCGTACGACTTCGACGACTGCACCTCCCAGATCAGCAACTACGCCGACCGCTGGAACGTCCAGCACTGCGAGCTGGTCGGGCTCGCCGACCTGGACACCGGCGAGGAGTACGTCCGCAAGACCGTCGCCGGGTACATGAACGACCTGCTCACCCTCGGTGTCGACGGCTTCCGCATCGACGCGGCCAAGCACATCGACACCGCCGACCTCGCCAACATCAAGTCGCGGCTGACGAACCCGGGCGTGTACTGGAAGCAGGAGGTGATCTACGGCAGCGGAGAGGCCGTCCAGCCGACCGAGTACACCGGCAACGGGGACGTCCAGGAGTTCCGCTACGCCTACGACCTCAAGCGGGTCTTCAACAGCGAGAACCTCGCGTACCTGAAGAACTACGGCGAGGGCTGGGGATACCTGAGCAGCTCCGTCGCCGGTGTGTTCGTCGACAACCACGACACCGAGCGCAACGGATCGACCCTCACCTACAAGGACGGCGCGAACTACACGCTCGCCAACGTCTTCATGCTCGCGTATCCCTACGGGTCCCCGGACATCGACTCCGGCTACGAGTGGTCGGACGCGGACGCCGGACCGCCCGACGGCGGTGCCGTGAGCGCCTGCTGGCAGAACGGCTGGAAGTGCCAGCACGCCTGGCCGGAGATCCTGCGCATGGTGGCCTTCCGCAACGCCACGCGGGGTGCGGCGATGACCGACTGGTGGGACAACGGGGGCGACGCGATCGCCTTCGGGCGGGGCAGCAAGGGGTTCGTGGCGATCAACCACGAGAGCGCTTCCCTCAGCCGGACGTACCAGACGTCCCTCGCCGCCGGCACCTACTGCAACGTGCAGAACAACACGACCGTGACCGTGAACGGCTCGGGCCAGCTCACGGCGACCCTCGCGGCCAACACGGCGCTGGCGGTCTACGCGGGCAAGTCGAGCTGCTGAGTTCCCCCCGGCCGCCACGGGCCCGTGTCATACGCTCCCGTGGCGGCCGGGACCGCTCACTTCCAGGTGTCGCTCGTGGAGTCCCGGCCGAACTGCCCCTGGTGTAGGCGCGGTTCGTGCCGGACTCCCAGGTCACGTTCCCGGCCGAGTCCTTCTTGACGTACTTGGGTGCGCCGTAGGACACCCGGGGGGACTCTGACGGTCGCCCGCGGCTCCGAAAGGGGTTTCCTCAGGGGGGTCGGGTTTCAACAAGGGGTGAGAGTGGGGCAGTTGAGAACGGCCCGTCAAGGCATTGGTGAAAGTTCTTGCTGTGAGTTGCAAGCCTCTTGCTGTAAGCCTTTCGTCAGCGATACGGTCACGCGGGCGCCCGGCGACGAAGCCGTCCCGCGGCGTTGGGGTCGGACCCAAGAGAGCCGCAATCGCAAGGAGTTCCCGCCTGTGATACCGAGATGGCCGGCGCCCCCGGCGCCTTCGACGCGCCGCACCGCGCCACCCGCCCGACGGATCGCGGCCGTCGCCGTGGCCGCGCTGGCCGCAGCCCTCGTGCAGCCCCTCGCGGCGCACGCGGACAGCCCGCCCCCACCGCCGTCCGACGCGAAGCTGGCCGCCGCGCCGGCCCGCCACGACGACACCCGTGAGCAGTTCTACTTCGTCATGCCGGACCGCTTCGCCAACGGCAGCACCGCCAACGACGAGGGCGGACTGACCGGCTCACGCCTCAGCACCGGTTACGACCCCACCGACAAGGGCTTCTACCAGGGCGGTGACCTCAAGGGCCTGACCCAGCGGCTCGACTACATCAAGGGCCTCGGCACCACCTCCATCTGGATGGCGCCGATCTTCAAGAACCGGCCCGTGCAGGGGACCGGGAGCAACGCCTCGGCCGGCTACCACGGCTACTGGATCACCGACTTCACCCAGGTCGACCCGCACTTCGGCACCAACAAGGACCTTCAGACCCTCATCTCCAAGGCGCACGCCAAGGGCATGAAGGTCTTCTTCGACGTCATCACCAACCACACGGCCGACGTCGTCGACTACGAGGAGAAGTCCTACGACTACCTGTCCAAGGGCGCGTTCCCGTACCTGACGAAGGACGGCGAGCCCTTCGACGACGCCGACTACGCGGACGGCGGCACGAAGTTCCCGGCCGTCGACGCCGGCTCCTTCCCGCGCACCCCGACGGTCACCGCCGCGCAGCGGAACACGAAGGTCCCGTCCTGGCTCAACGACCCGACGATGTACCACAACCGCGGCGACTCGACCTACGCCGGCGAGTCGACCACGTACGGAGACTTCTCCGGGCTCGACGACCTGTGGACCGAGCGCCCCGAGGTCGTCAGCGGGATGGAGAAGATCTACCAGCGCTGGGTGCGGGACTTCCGGATCGACGGCTTCCGGATCGACACCGTGAAGCACGTGAACATGGAGTTCTGGACCCAGTGGGCCACGGCCCTCGACGCCTACGCGGCCGAGCAGGGCCGCGACGACTTCTTCATGTTCGGCGAGGTCTACTCCGCCGACACCTCGATCACGTCCCCCTACGTCACCCGGGGCCGCCTCGACGCCACGCTCGACTTCCCCTTCCAGGAGGCGGCCCGCCAGTACGCCTCCCAGGGCGGCAGCGCGCGGAAGCTCGCCTCGGTCTTCGCCGACGACTACAAGTACACGACCGACAAGGCCAACGCCTACGAGCAGGTCACCTTCCTCGGCAACCACGACATGGGCCGCATCGGGTACTTCCTGAACCAGGACAACCCCAAGGCCACCGACGCCGAACTCCTCGCCAAGGACAAGCTCGCCAACGAGCTGATGTTCCTCAGCCGCGGCAACCCGGTCGTCTACTACGGCGACGAGCAGGGATTCACCGGCTCCGGCGGCGACAAGGACGCCCGCCAGACCATGTTCGCCTCGCGCACCGCCGACTACCTCGACGACGACGAGATCGGCACCGACCGCACCCACGCGAGCGACGCCTACGACACCGGCGCCCCGTTGTACCGGCAGATCGCGGCGCTCGCGAAGCTCCGCAAGGCGAACCCCGCCCTCACCGACGGCGTCCAGACCGAGCGCTACGCGGCCGACGGCGCCGGCGTCTACGCCTTCTCCCGCAACGGCACCGGCAAGGACACGACCGAGTACGTCGTCGCCTTCAACAACGCCGGCACGGCGCGGGAAGCGACCTTCGAAACCGGTTCCGCGAACACCGCGTTCCGCGGGATCTACGGCACCGACAAGACGGTTGCCGCCGGCGCCGACAAGAAGATCACCGTGACCGTTCCCGCGGGCTCGGCCCTCGTCCTCAAGGCCGCTCGCAAGCTGCCCGCGCCCGCGGCCGCGCCTGCCGTCACCCTGCGGGCCCCGGCCGCCGGCGCCACCGGCACCGTCGAGCTGAGCGCCGACGTACAGGGCGGTCAGCTCAACCGGGTCGTCTTCGCCGCCCAGACCAGCAACGGCAGGTGGCAGACCCTCGGCTCCGCCGACCACGCCCCCTACCGGGTCACGCAGACCGTCGACGCGGACGTACCCGCGGGAACGGCCCTGCGCTACAAGGCGGTCGTCGTCGACTCGGCCGGACGCACGGCGAGCGCCACCGCGGCCTCCGTGACCGGCGCCCCGCCCGCCGAGGAGAGCCCCACCGCCTCCTCCCGGGACTACGCGATCGTCCACTACAAGCGCACCGACGGCGACTACGCCGACTGGGGCCTGTACGCCTGGGGCGACCTCGCCGACGGCGAGTCGACCACCTGGCCGGACAGCCACCCCTTCGTCGGCCGGGACGCGTACGGAGCCTTCGCCTACGTCAAGCTGAAGCCGGGCGCCTCGTCCGTCGGGTTCCTCGTCATCGACAAGGACGGGAACAAGGACGTCTCCGCCGACCGGACGGTCGACGTCACGAAGACCGGCGAGGTCTGGATCGAGCAGGGCAAGGAGGGCCTCCTCACGGAGAAGCCCGAGTACCCGGCCCAGGACACCGGCAAGGCCGTCCTGCACTACCACCGCGCCGACGGCGACTACACCGGCTGGGGTCTGCACACCTGGACCGGCGCCGCCGCCCCCACCGAGTGGTCGAACCCGCTGAAGCCGACGACGACCGACGCGTACGGCGCGGTCTTCGAGGTGCCGCTCACCGCCGGTGCCACCAGCCTCAGCTACATCCTCCACAAGGGCGACGAGAAGGACCTCCCGACCGATCAGTCGCTGGACCTCACGAGCAACGGGCACGAGGTGTGGCTGCTGAGCGGGCAGGAGAAGTACCTGCTCCCACAGCCGGCGGGCTCCGCGGCGGCGCTCGACCTGGCCACCTCCAAGGCGGTCTGGATCGACCGGAACACCGTCGCCTGGAACGGCTCCGAGGCCGCCGCCTCGACCCAGCTGCTGTACAGCGGCAAGGGCTCGATCGCGGTCACGAACGGCACCCTCACCGGGGCCGCCAAGTGGTTGCGGCTGACGAAGACCACTCTCAGCGACGCCCAGAAGGCCGCGTACCCGCACCTCAAGGCCTACACCGCCTGGTCCGTGGACCCGCGCGACCGGGACCGGGTGCGTGCGGCGCTGAGCGGTCAGGTCGTCGCCTCCCAACGGGCGGTGAACGGGGCGGTGCTGGCGGCGACCGGTGTACAGATCGCGGGCGTGCTCGACGACCTGTACACGGGCGCGACCAAGGCGCGGCTCGGTCCGACCTTCCGTGACGGCCGGCCGACCCTGGCCGTCTGGGCGCCGACGGCACAGCAGGTCTCCCTGGAGCTCGACGGCTCCACCGTGAGGATGAAGCGCGACGACACCACCGGCGTCTGGTCCGTCTCCGGCCCCAGGTCCTGGAAGAACAAGCCCTACCGGTACGTCGTGACGGTGTGGGCGCCCAGTGTCGGCAAGGTCGTCACCAACAAGGTCACCGACCCCTACTCGGTCGCCCTCACCACCGACTCCGGGCGCAGTCTCGTCGTCGACCTCGACGACAAGGCCCTCGCCCCCGGCGGCTGGTCCACGCTCACCAAGCCGAAGGCCGTCCCGTTGAAGGACGCCCAGATCCAGGAGCTGCACGTCCGGGACTTCTCCGTCGCGGACACCACCGTCCCCGCCCGGGACCGGGGCACCTACCTGGCCTTCACGGACGGGGACAGCGACGGCTCGAAGCATCTGCGGGAGCTGGCGGCGGCGGGCACGTCGTACGTCCATCTGCTGCCCGTCTTCGACATCGCGACCATCGCCGAGGACAAGGCCGCGCAGTCGACCCCCGGCTGCGACCTGGCCTCCTATCCGGCCGACTCCGACAAGCAGCAGGAGTGCGTGACCGCGACCGCCGCGAAGGACGCCTACAACTGGGGGTACGACCCGTACCACTACACGGTCCCCGAGGGTTCCTACGCGGGTGACCCGGACGGGACCGCACGTACCGTCGAGTTCCGCCGGATGGTGAAGTCGCTGAACCAGGAGGGCCTCCGGGTCGTCATGGACGTCGTCTACAACCACACGGCGGCGAGCGGCCAGGCGGCGACCAGCGTCCTCGACCGGATCGTCCCCGGCTACTACCAGCGGCTGCTCGCCGACGGCTCGGTGGCGAACAGCACCTGCTGCGCGAACACCGCGACCGAGAACGCGATGATGGGCAAGCTGGTCGTCGACTCGATCGTCACCTGGGCCAAGGAGTACAAGGTCGACGGCTTCCGCTTCGACCTCATGGGGCACCACCCCAGGGCCAACATCCTGGCGGTGCGCAAGGCGCTGGACGCGCTGACCCTCGCCAAGGACGGTGTCGACGGCAAGAAGATCATCCTCTACGGCGAGGGCTGGAACTTCGGCGAGGTCGCCGACGACGCCCGGTTCGTCCAGGCCACGCAGAAGAACATGGCGGGCACCGGCATCGCGACCTTCTCCGACCGGGCGCGCGACGCCGTGCGCGGCGGCGGCCCGTTCGACGAGGACCCGGGCGTCCAGGGCTTCGCGTCCGGGCTCTACACCGATCCCAACTCCTCCACGAACAACGGCACTTCGGCCGAGCAGAAGGCCCGACTGCTGCACTACCAGGACCTGATCAAGGTCGGCCTGAGCGGCAACCTCGCCTCGTACGGCTTCACGGACACCGACGGCAAGGAGGTCACCGGCGCCGAGGTCGACTACAACGGCGCCCCGGCCGGCTACGCGGCCGCGCCCGGCGACGCCCTCGCCTATGTCGACGCGCACGACAACGAGTCGCTGTTCGACGCGCTGGCCTACAAGCTGCCGGGGGACACCTCGGCGGCCGACCGCTCCCGTATGCAGGTCCTCGCCATGGCCACCGCCGCGCTCTCCCAGGGCCCGGCCCTGTCCCAGGCCGGCACCGACCTGCTGCGCTCCAAGTCCCTGGACCGCAACTCCTACGACAGCGGGGACTGGTTCAACGCGATCCACTGGAACTGCGCCGCCGGCAACGGCTTCGGCCGGGGACTGCCGCCGGCCGTCGACAACGCCTCCAAGTGGCCTTACGCCAAACCGCTGTTGACCACCGTCGGGGTCGGCTGCCCGCAGATCACCGCCGCCTCCGCCGCCTACCGGGATCTGCTGAGGGTCCGCACCACCGAGAAGGTGTTCTCCCTCGGGACGGCCGAGCAGGTGCAGTCGGCACTCTCCTTCCCACTGTCCGGAAAGGAGGAGACGCCCGGGGTGATCACCATGGAACTCGGTGACCTCGTCGTCGTGTTCAACGCGACGCCGAACGCGTCGAAGCAGACCGTCGACGCGCTGGCCGGGACCGGATACCGGCTGCACCCGGTGCAGGCGGCGGGGTTGGACCCCACCGTCAAGGCCGCGTCGTACGCGACGGAGTCCGGCACCTTCGCCGTGCCGGGCCGGACCGTCGCGGTGTTCTCCCGGACGACCCCCTAGACAGGGGCATTACCTTGGTGGAGCAGGCCTCGCATCCGGCCTGCTCCACCGGTGAGTCCGAGGGCCGACAACAGATGAACGCCGACGCCAGCGACAGACGGACCGACACGACCGTGCTGGTCGTGGACCGTACGGCGGCCGGCCGGTTCGCCCTCGGAGTGGTGCTGCGCCGCGCCGGTCACCAGGTCGTCGCGGTCGGCACCGGCCACGAGGCCCTCGTCGAACTGGACGTACGGCGGCGCAAGGGCGCCCTGCCGGACGTGGCCCTCGTCGACGTCGAGCTGCCGGACATGAGCGGCTTCGAGCTGTGCCGCCGGCTCAAGGCCCGGCCGCACATGGCCGGGCTGCCCGTCGTGCACTTCTCGGCCGGTGACGTGGCCCCGGGCGACCGCGGGCAGGGACTGGAGGCGGGCGGCGAGGCACACCTTTCGATGCCCGCCGAGCCCGAGGAGATCGACGCGGTGGTCCGGGCGGCCGTGCGGGCCGCGCGACTGCGGGCCGACGACCAGGCGGCGGCCCGGCGGCTGTCGCTGCTGTCGGAGGCGATCGTCGGCATCCAGGCGGCGCGCTCCCCGCAGGAACTCGCCGACGCCGCCGCCGAGGGCACCGCGCGGCTCACCGGCTCGTCCGCCGCCGTCTTCGTCCTCGGCCCTGACGACGTGCTGCACCGCGGCACCTCCAGGAACCGCACCTCGCTCGCGCTGCCGGACCAGGACGCCCACCAGGCCGTCGTGGCCCTGCTGCGGCGGCTCACCCACGGCCAGGCGGGGGTGCGGATCACGACGGTGGCCGCGCCGCTGTGGCCCGCCGGGTTCTTCCGGCCCGGGGTGCCGCACGACGCCCGGCTGGTGCTGATCCCCACCCAGGACGGCCGGTCCTCGGTGTGTCTGGCCACCCCCACCCGAGGGGTCCGCCGGGTGGACCCCGAGACCGAGTCCCGGCTGGCCCGGCTCGCCCAGGCCACCGCGCTCGCCGCCGAGCCGCTGCTGATGTACCAGGCCGAACGGCACGTGGCGCTCACCCTTCAGCACAGCTTCCTTCCCCGGCCGCAGCGGCTGCCCGAGCTGCCGGGCGTCGATGTCGCCGTCCGCTATGTGCCCGCGTCCCGGGAGGCGGAGATCGGCGGTGACTTCTACGCCGCCCTGCGCACCGGGGAAGGGGTGCTGGCCGCGGTCGGCGACGTCGTCGGGCACTCGCTCGAGGCAGCCACCGTCATGGTCGAGATCCGGCACGCGCTGCGCGCCTACTGCGTCGACGAGAGCGACCCGGCCGTGCTCGCCGAGCGCCTCGACCGGATGCTCCAGCTCTACCACCCCGGGGTCACGGCGACCGTCTGTCTGGTCCTGATCGACCCCGGAACCGGGCGGGTCCGGATCGCCAACGCGGGGCACATCCCGCCGCTGATCGTCCGGGACACCGGCGGCGCCGACTACGCCAAGGCGGCCGGCCCGCTGCTCGGCCCGGGCGTGCCCCACCCGCCGCCCACCGAACTGTTCCTCGAACCCACCGACCGGCTCCTCATGGTCACCGACGGTCTGATCGAGACCCGGGGCACCGACCTCGCGGTCTCGATGGAGCAGCTGCGCGCGGCGGCCATCGGCGCGATGCCGGGCCTGGACGCGCTGTGCGACACCCTCCTCACCAGCTTCGGCCACGACCGGGAGGACGACATCGCGATGCTGGCCCTGCGGCTGACGACTTAGGCTGATCCTTGTTTCCCTGGAACAGGAGTGCGCCCATGCCGCAGATCACCGTCGACTACTCGACCACGATGGCGTCCGCCTTCGACCGGAACGGGTTCGCGCGGGCCCTGCACACCTCGGTCGTCGAGATCGCGGCCGCCAAACCGGAAGCCTGCAAGACCCTGTTCCGTCCGGCCGAGTTCACCGCGTTCGGCTACGACGATCCCGAGGAGCGGGGGCACGCGGTCGTCCACGTCACGCTGGGGCTCCTTGCCGGACGCACCGACGAGACGAAGACGAAGCTGACCGAGGCCGTACTGGAGCTGCTGCGCAAGCACGTGACGCAGGACGGTTTCGTGCTGCACGCCTCCGCCGAGGTGCGCGACCTCGACCCGTCGTACCGCAAGTACGAGAGCTAGGCCGAGGCCGTCTCCGCGAAGTCCCGCGTCAGGAGGCCAGGGCGATGAGCCGGGTGACCAGGTCGCCGAACGGCCCGTCGGCCGGCTCGTCGCCGAGCACGGGGCGCAGCAGTGTGCGCAGCTCGTCGTCGTGGGCCGCGCCGACGGCCGTCAGCGCGGCGAAGTCCTGCACGAGCTGGACCTCCAGCTCCTCGCGCGGGATGCGCCGCCCGTCCAGCCAGATCAGCGCGGTCGACTCGGCGAGCGAGATCCAGGAGCGGACGATCAGCTCCAGGCGCGGGGGCGCGTCGGTGATCCCCAGGTGCGACAGGATCTGTTCGTAGGCGTTCTGGCGGACGGCGTCGATGAGGGCGTTCGTGGTCGAGGAGCCGACCGCCGGGCCGCCGCGCATGAGGGCGGAGAAACCCGGGCCGTGCGCGTCGACGAAGTCGAAGTAGCGGCGCATCACGCGGAGCAGCCGGGAGCCGAGCGGTCCTTCGGGCGGCTCGGCGAACCGGCCCGCCAGATCCTCCGACGCCCGCTTCAACGCGGCCTCGTACAGGCTGAGTTTGCCGGGGAAGTAGTGGTAGACGAGGGGGCGCGAGATGCCCGCGGCCGCGGCTATCTCGTCGATGGAGACCTCGTCCGGCGAGCGCTGGGCGAACAGTTCGAGGGCGACGCCGATCAACTGCTGCCGACGCTCCTCGACTCCCATTCTGCGACGAACCCCGGTAGTCATGCGCACACCTTACCGATCGGTTCCGGCCCAGAATGGACCGGACCGGTACAGACGTTCACCCCATCCGTCACTTAACCGACTGCTTGTCCGGTCACATGTCAGTCATTCTTCGCCCCGTCCTTCGCCCCTTCCTTCGCGCCATCCGTCGCTCCGTGCGGGCGAGCGGAGCGCGGGGCCGCGTGCCGGGTCACATGTCGAGCACCAGGCGCTCGCTGCGCGCCCGGGAGACACAGATCAGCATCGAGTCGTCGCGCTCCGCGTCGGTGAGCAGTTCGTCCCGGTGTTCCACCTCGCCCGCCAGCACCCGCTGTTGGCAGGTCCCGCAGAAGCCCTGCTCGCACGAGTAGAGGGTGTTCGGCAGCTCGGCGCGGACGGCGGCCAGCACGGTCGAGTCGGCCGCGACGGTCACCACCCGCCCGGTGCGCCTGAGTTCGACCTCGAAGGGGTCGCCGTCCCGGACGGTACGCGCCGCGAACCGCTCGACCCGGACGTGCGGCACCCGCTCCTGCACCGCCGCCATCAGGCCCTCCGGGCCGCAGCAGTAGACGGCCGCACCCTCGGGCAGGTTCATGAGGAGCGCGTCGAGACCGGGCCGTCCTTCCACCACCGTCACCCGGCCGCGGTTCTCCCCGCCGAGCTTCTCGACCTCCTCCAGGAACGGCATCGAGGCCCGGGTCCGGCCGGCGTAGAGCAGCCGCCACTCGGCGCCTTCGGGGAGGGCCCGCAGCATGGGCAGGATCGGCGTGATGCCGATGCCCCCGGCGACGAAGACGTACGAGGGTGCCTCGACGAGCGGGAAACGGTTGCGGGGCCCCCGCACCTCGACCTCCATCCCCTCCCGCACCTGCTCGTGCACCTCGCGCGAGCCGCCCCGTCCGTCCGTGACGAGCCGCGTGGCGACGGTGTAGGAGGAGGTGTCCCGCGGGTCCCCGCACAGCGAGTACTGCCGTACCAGGCCCGAAGGCAGTACCAGGTCGAGATGCGCCCCCGGCTCCCAGCGCGGCAAGTCGCGCCCCTCGAGCCGTAGTCGGACGACACCCTCGGCGATCTCGTGCCGCGCGGTGACCAGCAGCCGCAGTGCCCGCGACCGGGGCCGGCCGGAGACCGGTTCGGCCAGCGCGGGCATCGGCCACAGCGGCGAGACCCGGATCCGGCGGCGCAGCGCCCGCCGGACGAGCAGTGCCGCGCCCGCGACGGCCACGGCGGTCAGTGGCTTCGGCGTCACGACGCCCCCTCTTCCGCGGCGAGCGCGGCGGGGGAGGAGGCGAGATAGGCGACCGCCTGCTCGGTGGAGCCCTCCCGCGAGGGGTGGTACGCGCGGCTCAGATAGCGCGGGACCGACCTCAGCAGATCGCCGGTCGCGGGCAGCGTGCCCCGTCTGCCGCGGACGTAGAAGTCCTTGAAGGAGGCACGGCCGTCGGTCAGGGTCGGGTCGTTCTCCATGAAGAAGCGGGTTCCGCGCTGCCACAGGAACACCAGCGCCGCGAAGGCCGTCGCCCAGGTCCGCACCCGTCGCCGGTAGCCGCCGTCGAGGTGGGTGAAGAGGTCGAAGGCGACGGACCGGTGCTCGACCTCCTCGGCCCCGTGCCAGCGCAGCAGGTCCAGCATGGTCGGGTCGGCGCCCCGCCGGTCGAGCTCCTCGGCGTTCAGCACCCAGTCGCCGAGGAACGCGGTGTAGTGCTCGATGGCCGCGATCAGCGCCACCCGCTCCATCAGCCACCAGCGCCGGGCCCGGCCCGGCGGCAGGGTCCGGTCACCGAGGAGCTTCTCGAAGAACCAGTCGACCTGCGCGGTGTACGGCGTCGGGTCGAGCCCCTGCTCCCGCAGATGAGGCAGCACCTCGTCGTGGGCCTGGGAGTGCATCGCCTCCTGCCCGATGAACCCGATGACGTCCTCGCGCAGCCGCTCGTCCCGGATGTACGGGAGCACCTGCCGGTAGACGTGCACGAACCAGCGCTCGCCGGCCGGCAGCAGCAGATGCAGCACGTTGATGGTGTGCGTGGCGAACGGGTCCCCCGGCACCCAGTGCAGCGGGGTGCCCTCCCAGGAGAAGGACACCTTGCGTGCCTTGAGCGTGACACGCTCGTCCGGCCGCCCCTCGGGCTTGTTAGACATGATGTCAATGTACTGACGGGTAGGGCGGGGGTGAACCCCTGTGCGACAACTCGCCCGCACTACTTGCTCACCCGGGTCGTCCAAGCCGATGTGCGCGTGGACCGGTCAGCGCAGTCCGCTGATCGACCGCCCGTCCTTCAGCCTGCCCTCCAGGCCGGCCTGCGCGCCCTGCTTCGTCGGCACCGCCAGCAGGTTCCCCTGACCGGACCCGGTCACCCCGCCGGTCGCCCGGACGGACGCCGTCGCCTTGTCGCCGGCGGCGAGGAGGTACCAGTCACCGCCCTTCGACTTCCACAGCACCCCGGCCAGCACATGCGGATCGCGCGGCCCGCACGCCGGTACGTCCCCGGCCTTCGCCACGGCCGCTCCGAACAGCCCGCCCGGCGTGTGGAACTGGGCCAGCACCCTGCTTCCGTCGCCCCGCCAGGTCTCGGCCCGGGTGCACACCCAGGTCGCCGCTCCGTTCGCCTCGGGCAGCTGCTGCCGGGTGTAGCCCCAGGCGTTGACCGTCCGTACGCCCTGTCCGCGGGCGTCGGCCAGTGAGCAGGCGAACGGCGCCCAGGTCCGCAGCGCCGCCGCGCCGCTCGCCTCCTTGGGCGCGGCCGGGCGCCCCGCGGTGAGACGGGCGGGGACGAGCTCGCCGAGATCGCTGAGCAGATGGGTGCCGGAGGCGTCCGTCAGCTGGAGCACGTTCCAGGTCGTGCACGTGCCGGTGTGGGTGGCCGGGCTGGACAGCGGCGAGGTGATCCCGTCGGTCAGCGTCAGGTCCATCACCCCGGCGCCCGGCTTCGACAGGTCCCGCTCGCCGGCCTTCGTCACCCAGGGCGCCGTCAGATAGCGCACGTTGCCGTCCGCTCGGCCCAGCACCAGCGCGCCCGCCTCGGGGCCGGTCGCGCCGTCGACCCGCGCGAAGTCGAGGGCCGCCCCGGCGGTGCCGTCCTTCGGCTCGGCGTAGCGGGCGATGCGCAGACCGTCGTACAGGATCACCACGTGCGCGGTGTCGACCTCGCCCGCGTAGAGGAGCTGGGGCGGTCCGGCGGGGCCGCCCAACGGGGTCTCCGGGGTGGCGGAGACGTGCACGGCCTTCCCGGGTCGGGCCCAGACGGCGAGGGCGCGGCGCAGCAGCGCGCTGTCGCGGGTGAGGGGCCCGCGCGCGGGCCAGACCGAGAAGTCCGTGCGCGCGGAGGTCTTCCAGGCGGCGGGGGACACCTTCACCAGCCGCCCGGGGTCGAGTGCGGCCTCGGCGGCCGGGTTCTGCGCGTACGGCGGGGCGGCGGCGCCGTCGGGTCCCCAGCCGCCGCCGGGCAGCGCGACCAGGGCGCCGCACACGGCGAGCGCGGCCGCGGCGGCCAGCGCGGCCCTGGTGTGCCGACGGCGGCGCATCAGATCGGTGGGCCGGACCTGGAGCGAGCAGGCGTCGAACTCGGGGGAGTCGAGCAGGGTGTACCCGTCGGCGGGGACCTGGCCGGCCTCGCGCAGGGCCGCCGACACCTCGGCGCCCGGGACGCCGGACCCGGTCAGCACCTCGCGGACGTCGCCGTCGGGGAGCCGCTCCAGACCGCGCAGCACATAGGCGGCCCGGGCCGGGCCCGACAGGGTGGCCAGGCGCTGGTCCAGGGCGAGCTCGTCGGCGCCGCCGGAGCGGGGGAAGAGCCGCAGGCCCCACACCTGGGGGAGCAGCGGCGGGAGCTGCGCGCGCCCGCGCCGGGCCCGCCGCCGCAGCGGCAGCCCCGCCTCCAGCGCCGAACGCACCACCTGGAGGCGGATGTAGGCGTACCCGGGGTCGCCGTCACGGCCGTCCCCCGCGCCCCCGTTCTGGGCCGGGATGACGGGGGTCGAGGCGCTGCCGCGGGGCAGGGCGCGCTGGGCGAGGGCGTGGGCGGTCAGGACGCGCCGACCGCGGCCGAGGCCGGGGGGCAGCACCAGATAGGCGAGCCGGACGAGCCGCGGGTAGTGCTCGACGAGCGCGGCCTCGGCCTGCTCGACGTCGACGGTCCGGTCGGCGGAGGATCCGGGTGCGGGGCGCGGGGCGACATCCTGTGACTGCACGTCCAGCAGAACGAGCGAAGCGGAGGATGGTCACCCCGGGCGGGTCAGTCCTCCCGCAGCGCCTTCGCGTAGTTGGCCATCGACCGCTGGTAGCGCGGCAGATGGGGGGCCAGGGCGCCGAGCACCAGGGACAGGCCCTCGCGGTCGCGGCCGAGGCTCGACAGACACAGGGCCAGACAGGCGCGTACGGCGTCGTCCAACTCGTCGGACGGGGCGTCCAGTTCGGCGGTCAGCAGCTTGACGCCCTCGTCCGCCTGCCCGATGTTGCGCAGGGAGCTGGAGAGTTGGATCTTGGCTCGCCGGCCCTTGTAGCCGCTCACCTCGCTCAGCCCGCGCGCGAGCGCGTCCCGGTACAGCGGCGCGGCCCGGTCCGAGTGGCCGGTCGAGTCCCAGGCGCAGGCCTGCTCGAACGGGCCCAGTGGACTGCCCTCGGGGAGTTCGGCGACCAGCTTGTCGATCACGGCCCGGAACTCGGCCGCGCGCTCTTCCGGATACTCGTCGAAGCCGGCCCAGGCGGCGGTCACGCGATCTTCCCAGTCTTGGTTCACCGGCACACTCTCGCACGGGTGTCCCCACCGGGCAGGGGTATTTTGAGCGCACCGCGCGTGAGAGCCGTATCCAGTGCGAGGCTCTTGCAGGGAGGAACGGATGAAGATGACCCGACCGATGCTCGCGGTGGCCGCCGCCGCGGCGGCGCTGGTGCTGACGGGCTGCGGTTCCGACGGGGCCGAGGAGACCGTCCCGGTGACGGCGACCGGCAGCCTGGAGCACCTGGCCGCAGAGGTGAAGTGCACGCCCGACATGCAGACCGACGCCGACGAACTCCGGCAGGCCCTCTGCAAGAACGACGACGGCAAGTTCATCCTGCTGACCTTCGCCACCGACCGCGGTCAGCGCGAGTGGATCAACGGGGCCAAGGACTACGGCGGTCACTACCTGGTCGGCCGCAAGTGGATCGCCGTGGGTGAGGAGACCAGCACCGTGACGGCGCTGCGCAAGACCCTCGGCGGTGACATCGAGGAGGGCACGGACCACTCGGCGCACGTGTCGGGCGAGCCCTCCGAAGGCGCCTCGCACTCCGGTCACTGACCGGACCCCGCGCCCGCGCCCGCGGCGCGACCCGCGCACCCGGCGCACACCAGAAGGCCGGCGGTGAGGAATCCTCACCGCCGGCCTTCTCGGTCGGCTCTGCCGTTCGGTTCTACCGGCAGGCTCTACCGGGTGGCCCGCTCAGCGGGTCACTTGCACTTCTTGCCGGTGTTGATGCAGTTGACCATCTTGTTCATCACGTTCGTCGAGAAGAAGTTGATGAAGTCGTTGTGGTCGGTGATCGGCTTGTGCAGGTTCTCCGGGAAGCTGTCCACCGCGTACGGCTGCACGACCGTCCCGTTCTGGAGCTTCGGGGCCGGGACGTTGTAGACCAGCCGGACCTGGAGCTGGGGGATCGCCTTGAAGCCGTTGGCGCAGGTGCCGTCGGCCTGGACGAAGGCCACGTGCGTGCGGTGGTTGGCGCTGTCGATGTTCTGACCGTCCCAGCAGCTCTGGAAGTTGGTCGTCCGCACCACCTGGCTGCCCTGCGGGCAGATCGGGTACTGGCTCTCCAGCTGCACCTTGTTCTCGAAGCCGGTGCAGCTCCAGTTCACGTTCGCGTTGGCGTTGCCGTTGACGAAGGCCTTCGCGTCACCGGTGATGATGCGCAGGGCCGTCGGCATCGCGACGACCTTGCCCTTCTTGTTGCCGACGAACTTGATCTGCGCCTGGGCGGGCTGCAGGATCTTGCCGACGTTGCCTTCCTTGCCACCGCCGTCGTTGTTCTGGTCGAAGTCCTGCGAGCCGTCCTGGACACGCAGCACCGGCCAGAAGTACGAGGACTTGTCGCCCTGGTTCTGGCAGCTGGTGCCGGCTCCGGCCAGTTCCTGGTCGCTCGCGAAGGCGTCGTTGTTCTGGTTACCGACGTAGTCGTGCAGGTGGTGCGCGCCGTTGGTGACACCGGGGGCGACGATCACGTTGTCCGTGTTGTGGTTGTCGTTGCCGTTGGTGCCGCAGTTCGAGGTGAAGGTGCCCCGGGAACCGCTGTTGCCGTTGGCGGCGATACCGTTCGCGCCCACGCCCAGCTGCGCGTTGGCCTGGACCTTCGTGATGTCCACGAAGTCCGCGGCGACCGGGCCGTTGCCGCCCTGGCCGTTCTGCGCCTGGCCGGCGTTGCCGTTGTTCTGCTGGCCGCCGTTCTGCTGGCCGCCGTTCTGCTGCTGGCCGCCATTGTTCTGGTTGTTCTGGCCGCCGTTCTGCTGCTGGCCGCCGTTGTTCTGCTGGCCGTTGCCCGCCTGGCCGGCGTTGGTGTTCGCCGCCTGCGTGGTGCAGGCCGCCAACTGGCTCAGCGAGCTGTTGAACTGGCCACCGGACCGCTGGATGTTGATGCGGATCCGGTCGATCGTGGCGGCGCGCTTCTCCTTGAGGGGGCCGGTGATCGCGTTCTGCACGAAGCTGGCGTCGTTCGTCTGGGCCTGACGCGTGGAGGCGAGCCGGGTGTAGGCCTCGGTGATCTGCTTGTCGAGGTTGGCCAGCTCGGTCGCGACGCCCTGCTTCGCACCCTTGGGCACGTTGGTCAGCTTCTGCCCCACATCCGGGCAGGAGATGGTGGCGACCTGCGCGGCCGCCGTGGCGGCCTTGGTCGCGTTCTGGCCCGAGTTCGACTCGTGCGCCGAAGCGTAGAAGTTCGCCCAGATCAGCCCGCCCCCGCCGAGCGCTAGGGCCGCCGATGCTGCCACGGCCTTCGTGGCCATCGACGAACGGCGTTTACGTATGTTGCGTCCCATGGAACTCCTCTGACTTCCTTGCGGGGCAGCATCGAGGCGCCCGACAGGAGTGAAGCTGAAGCTGCCCCCTCCTTTACGCACGTGGCCCCGGAGGTGTTCAGCCCGCTCAGAAATTGATGAGAGCCCCGTACGACAAAACAACCCCAACACCCTCACACAACGCAGCAGTTGGTGAGGTCAGCGATCCCGGTCCAGATAGGCCAGCACCGCCAGCACCCTGCGGTTGTCGTCGTCCGAGACCTCCAAACCCAGCTTCACGAAAATGTTCGCGGTGTGCTTGGCGACCGCCCGCTCGGTGACGACCAGTTTGCCCGCGATCGCCGCGTTCGACCGGCCCTGCGCCATCAGCTCCATCACCTCCCGCTCGCGCGGCGTGAGCCGGTCCACCGGCCCCTGTCCGTCACCCGAGCGCCGGGACAGCAGCTGCTGGATCACCTGCGGGTCCATCGCCGTACCACCGGCCGCGACCCGCCGCACGGCGTCCACGAACTGCTCCGCGTCGAACACCCGGTCCTTCAGCAGATAGCCGATCCCGCCGGTGCCGTCGGCGAGCAGCTCGCGCGCGTACAGCTGCTCGACGTGCTGGGAGAGGACGAGCACCGGCAGTCCGGGCCTCCTGCGGCGGGCCCGGAGCGCGCACTGGAGGCCCTCGTCCGTGTGCGTGGGCGGGAGCCGGACGTCGACCACGGCGACGTCCGGCTCCAGTTCGGCGAGCGCCCGCTCCAGTTCGGGACCGGTCTCGACAGCGGCGGCGATCTCGAAGTCGTAGGCCTCCAGCAGCCGGACGAGACCGTCCCGCAGCAGGAAGAGGTCCTCGGCTAGGACAACACGCAAGGGATCTCCATGGTCACCATGGTGGGACCGCCGGCAGGAGAGCTGACGGCCAGGACGCCGTCGAATGTACCCAGTCGCCGCTCGACACCGGCGAGGCCCGAGCCGGCCCCGATCGCCGCGCCGCCCGCGCCGTCGTCGGTGACCGAGATCCGCAGCCGGCCTTCACCGTGATGGAGGTCGACCCAGATCCGGCCGGCACCGGAGTGCTTGACCGCGTTGGTGAGCAGCTCGCTCACCGCGAAATAGGCCGCCGACTCCACGGGCGCGTCCACCCGGCCGCCCTCGAGCTCGACGCTCACCTCGGTGGTGACCGGCAGCCGCAGCGCCAACGCCCTTACGGCGTCGCCGAGTCCACGCTCGGCCAGTACCGGCGGGTGGATGCCGCGCACCAGGTCGCGCAGCTCGGAGAGCGCCTCGGCGGACGACCGGCGGGCCTGCGCGAGCAGCGCCTTGGCCTTCTCCGGGTCCTTGTCGACGAGCATCTCGACGGTGCCGAGGTCCATGCCCATCGCCACCAGCCGGGCCTGGGCGCCGTCGTGCAGATCCCGCTCGATGCGGCGCAGTTCGGCGGCCGAGGTGTCCACGGCGTCCCGCCGGGTCTCCGTCAACACCCGTACCCTCTCGGCCAGTTCGGCCTGGCTCGGGGTGAGCATGGCCTTGGTGAGGAGGAAGTGGACCCGGAGGGCGCTCACGGCGTACCGGTGGGCGACGACGAGGAGGACCGCGCCCAGGGCCGCGGCGCCGAACGCCGACGCCTGGCCGGTGACCGGCACGAAGCCGTACCAGTACGCGTCACCGGACGTCTCGTCGTACACCCGCCACAGCCCGGCCGGCAGCGCCAGCCCTTCGAGGGGATAGAAGACCAGGACGGCCGGCAGCAGGGCGGTCAGGTACCCGGCCGGCATGTCCACCAGGAGCCACAGCAGGTCCCGCCAGGTCGCCGGGTCGCGCAGCAGCGCGTAGGTGCGCCGGAACGGGTTGGCGGTGGCGGGGACCGGCCGGTACGCCGACGGGATGCGCACCCCGCCCCACCGCTCGGCGAGCGCCCGACGCCGCTCGGCGTAGGCGCGCACCCCCTTCACCACGTAGGGCGTGGTGAGGGCCCCGACCCCGATCGGTATCAGCGCCATCGACACGAGGGAGAGGCAGAAGCCCAGGATGCTCAGCGGCAGCGACCCGACGGCCAGCGCGAGCCCCCGTCCGGCGGCGAGCAGCATCCCGCGCGCCCTCGAACCGCCTTCGCCGCTCTTCGTGTTGGTGTTCATGGCCTCAGTCTGGCCGAGCCGCGGACGGGCGGTCACTGGCCCGACGCCCCCGGTCAGAGGGTGGTGCCAGGTACACCTCCGGGGCCCGGCCCGCCGGTGCCCGCCGCGAGGACCTTCGCCTCCACCTCCGGGTCGAGGCCCTTGCGGGTGCGGTCCGGACGCTGGGGCGCCTCACCGCCGATCGACCTCAGCCAGGCCCAGGTGTCGGCGACGGTCTCCTCGACGGGACGGCAGGCCAGCCCCGCCGCCACCGCCCGGGAGACGTCGGCCGCGTGCAGGGCGTCGTGCATGTCGCTGCCCGGCGGCACCCACACGGGCAGTTCGGTCCACGGTTCGATGCCCGCGTCGAGGATGATCTCCGGCGCCGTCCACCGCAGTTCGGCGTCCGAGCCGGTGGCCCGCACGCACGCCTCCAGCAGCTCGCTCATCGTCGCGTGCCCCTGCGGGCTCATCAGGTTGTACGGCCCGCTCAGCTCCCGCTCGACCGCGCCGAGGATCCACTCGGCGAGATCCCGGACGTCCACGTACTGCAGGGGCAGCTCGCGCGGGCCGGGCGCGAGGACCGGACCACCGGCGGCGATCCGGGTCAGCCACCACGGCAGCCGTCCGACGTTCTCGTACGGGCCGAGGATCAGCCCGGCGCGTACGAGAACGGAGGACTGCGCGCCGAAGGCGTCGACGACGGCCAGCTCGCCGCCGCGCTTGTCCCGTGCGTAGTCGCTCTGTCCGGCGTCGGGCTCGGCCCCCTCGACGACGGGCGCGTCCTCGGCGTACCCGGCGGGCGGGGCCCAGGTGTAGACCGAGCAGCTCGACACGTACACATACCGGCGGGCGCGGCCCCGCAGCAGCCGCGCCGCCTCGTGCACCGCGCGGGGCGCCGCCGACCAGGTGTCGACGACGGCGTCCCAGTCGCCCTCGGTCAGCGCGTCGAGGCCGCCGGGGGCGGTGCGGTCACCGGTCAGCGACCGGGTACCGGGGGCGGATGCGAACCGCCCCCGGTTGAAGACCGTCACGTCCCAGCCGCGTCCGAGGGCCGCCTCGACGACGGCCCGTCCCGCGAACTCCGTACCACCCAGCACCAGAAGTCTCATACCGGTGACTGTGCCCGGTCCGGGCGCGGCGGGGAACCGTGCTCTGCCGTCGGCAGACCGAGTGGGTCAGTTGCCGGTCGGCGGGGTGTACTTGTAGCCGACCCGGCGCACCGTCTGGATCGACTGGCGGTGCTGTGCGCCCAGCTTGCGGCGCAGCCGGGCGATGTGCACGTCGACCGTACGGCCGTCGCCCACGTGCCCGTAGCCCCACACCGTGGTGACGAGCTGGTCGCGGGTGTGCACCCGGTTCGGGTGCGCGACCAGGTGCGCGAGCAGCTCGAACTCCAGGTAGGTGAGGTCGAGTTCCTGACCGTCGACGGCGGCCGTGCGCTGTACGGGGTCGATCCGTACGAGCGGACGCCCGGCGCCCTCGGGCTCGGCGGCCTCCTCGGCCGCCGGCCGGTCCGGCACCGCCACCGGCAGGAACGGCGGCTGCTGGTCGGCCGGGACGAGCACCAGGTAGCCGACCATCGGCGGCTGGCCCGGCAGCGCGGGCAGGGTGTGCGGGGGAGCGGGCAGCCAGGTCGCGCCCGGCGGCAGGAAGTCGGTGACGTCGACCACCTCGTCCCGGTCGACGGCCCGCAGTCGGTGGCGGGCGGTGCCGTTCGGGGTGGCGGCGGTGAGGCTGGGAGCGGAGGAGAGGGAACGAGTGTTCGCCATGAGAGGTCAGCTCTTTCGCGCGAGAAGTTCGTCGGGGAGGACGACGGCCGCGATTCGTGGTCGGGCTCGTCGAGGACGTACGTCGTGCGCGCTGGCCGAAGGCCGGGGTGTACGGCTTTAGAGGGCCGGCGCGTTCATCGCGCGGCAACACACCCGGTCGAAGTCATGGTGCTGACGGGAAGGCCAGAAGGGCTCGAGGTCGTGACGACCCGTCGCGGTGCACTTCTGGAAGCTGGCCATGGGCCCATTGAAGCAGACACCCGCCCGTAACAGGAGCCTCCGCTCACAGCTTGGACGATTCCTGGCGCGAAGTCGGCGTCAGCCGACCACGAGTGCCGTCCCGAGGAGCCCCCGGACGGCGGCCCGCAGCACGTCGTCCGGATGCGTCGCGTCGCCGTACATGAGGTCCTTCACGACCCGCCGTGGTGTCTCGGCCCCGCGTCGCAGCGGTTCCACGGCGAAGCGGGGGAGGAGCCCCATCTGCGTGAGCGTCAGCACCGGGTGGGGCGGGTCCGGGTGGCACCTTCGCCACTCGAGCGCCTCCCGGGCCAGGGGCTCGACGGTGTCCTCGGTCCTGCCGGTGATGCGCCAGACGGCCAGTGCGGCCGCGGCCCGGGTGCCGGAGGGGGTACGGGGCGCGAGAAGCGGCTCGATGAACGGCAGCAGCGGTGCGGCGGCGGCACCGAGCCGGCCCGCGAGGTTCGTCGCCCAGGAGGAGGTCGAGGCGGTCAGTTCCCGGCGGAGGAACGACAGCGCCGGCTCGGGGTCCGCGGCGACCGGCCAGAGCGCCACCGCGGCCTCCGCCGAGACCGAGGAGTGGACACCCTCCCTCGCGCAGACCCGCAGCGCCCGTTCGCCCACGTCGCCAGCGGCGCGCCCCAGCGAGGTCAGCACGGCGACCGCGACGGACGGGTGGCCGGTGCCGTGCCGGGTCAGCAGTCCGGCGAGCTCCTCGACGACGTCCGCCGCCACCTCGGGGTACCGCGTCAGCACCTTGACCAGCTCCGAGTGACCGTCCCCCGCCTGCCGGGCCACCGCCCGCGCCACGGGCGCCGCCGCGGTCCCGAACTCGTCGGTCACCGCCTTGACGACGCGGACGGTGTCGTACGCGCCGGGCGCCTCCCCGATCAGCCGCAGCGTCTCCTCGACCGCCACCGCGGCCGGCACGCGCGCGCGGGCCAGCGCGGTGACCGCCCCGGCCCGCACCGCCGGGCTGTCGTCGGCGAGGTACGGCAGCACCCGCTCCCGCACGCGCGCGTGCAGTTCCGGCGGCAGCGCGCAGGTCAGTTGAGCCAGCCGGTACAGCTGCCAGGCCTCGCCCTCCGTCTCGCGCAGCGCCCACGGGAGCACGTCGGCCTCGCGGCCCCGCCAGCGTTCGGTGATCCCGAAGGCGAGCGGCATCCCCCGGTCGAGGGCCCGCAGCGCGGCCTCGGGGTCCTCCAGCAGCCGCTCGGTGAACGGCTGGTAGTGCCCCGGCCACAGCGAGGTCTCCGGTTCCTCGGGCTGCTCCGCGGCGGCGGTGTACGCCCGCGCGCCGGCGTCCACCAGCGGGTGCGGCAGGGGCGGTTCGGTGGTGCGCAGCAGGTCCTCGGCGGCGGCGAGCGCGACCCGGGGCTCGGGGTCGGCCAGCAGACGGTGCCGCCAGGCGCCGTCGCCCGGATCCAGCAGTCCGAGGGCCGTCACGACCCGGGCGCGCACCCGCGGGTCGCTCTCCTCGACGAGCCGGTCCCGCAGCAGGGGCGCCGTCGCCGGGCCGGACTCCCGGCCGCACGCGGCGATCAGCAGCACCATCGACTCGCGTACGGCCGGGTCGGCGTCGTGCGCGAGGGGGATCAGGGACGGCATCGCCTCCGCCACGGCCCGCCGGGCCCGCTGCCGTTCGTCCCGGTGCCCGGCCCAGTTCGCGAGGTCGGCCAGCAGGCCGAGCAGTTCGGCCCGGGGGCCGGCGCCGTGCAGGGCGAGCCGGATCAGCAGCGGCACCGCGGGCGCCGTGGGGATCTCCTCCCGGAAGCACAGGGAGGAATGCAGCCGGTCCATCGCCCGCTCGCGCTCGGCCCGGTCCGCGGACTCCAGCGCCCGCAGCAGGGCGGGTACCTCACCCGTCGAGCCGTAGGCGCGTTCGAGACTCGCCCGGTCTCTCTCCGTCCCCATGGGAGCGCAGGATATGCGCAAGGGGCGCCCGCCGAGTCGGCGGGCGCCCCTTCACGAGAGCCGGGGAGCGGATCAGACCTGGCCGGCCTTCTCCAGCGCCGAGCAGCAGGTGTCGACGATCAGACGCGTCACCAGGTACGGGTCGACGTTCGCGTTCGGACGGCGGTCCTCGATGTAGCCCTTGCCGTCCTGCTCGACCTGCCACGGGATACGGACCGAGGCGCCACGGTTGGAGACACCGTAGGAGTACTCGTTCCACGGGGCGGTCTCGTGCAGGCCCGTCAGACGGTCGTCGATGCCGGCGCCGTAGTGCTTGACGTGGTCGAGCGGCTTCGAGCCCTCACCGAGCGACTCGCACGCGGTGATGATCGCGTCGTAGCCCTCGCGCATCGCCTTCGTGGAGAAGTTGGTGTGCGCGCCGGCGCCGTTCCAGTCGCCCTTGACCGGCTTCGGGTCGAGGGTGGCGGCGATGCCGAAGTCCTCGGCCGTGCGGTAGAGCAGCCAGCGGGCCACCCACAGGTGGTCGGAGACCTCGAGCGGGGAGACCGGGCCGACCTGGAACTCCCACTGGCCGGGCATGACCTCGGCGTTGATGCCGGAGATCGCGAGACCGGCGGCCAGGCAGTTCTCCAGGTGCGCCTCGACGACCTCACGGCCGAAGATCTCGTCCGCGCCGACACCGCAGTAGTAGCCGCCCTGCGGGGCCGGGAAACCGCCCTTGGGGAAGCCGAGCGGGTAGCCGTCCTGGAAGAACGTGTACTCCTGCTCGATGCCGAAGATGGGCTCCTGCGCGGCGAACTTGTCGGAGACCTCGGTGAGCGCGGCACGCGTGTTGGACTCGTGCGGCGTCATGTCGATGTTGAGGACCTCGCACAGGACGAGGATGTCGTCGCCGCCGCGGATCGGGTCGGGGCAGGTGAAGACCGGCTTGAGGACACGGTCCGAGGAGTGGCCCTCGGCCTGGTTCGTGGAGGACCCGTCGAAGCCCCAGATTCCCAGCGCGTCGAGACCGGCGGGCTCACCCGCGATGATCTTCGTCTTGGAACGGAGCTTCGCCGTCGGCTGGGTGCCGTCGATCCAGATGTACTCAGCCTTGAAGGTCACGGGCCACTTCCTTCGGGTGTGTCTGACGCACGTGCGGGTGCTGCGGCGCTGCGGCACTGGGGCGCCGCCTTGTCTGCCGGGCAGACTGTCAACAGGCGATTTCCCGGTCGTTGCTCGAATGTGAACCCCGTGTTACCTGGTGGTTCTGTGGTGCGGCTCACGGTGTGAGCGGGGAATCGGTGGGTTCGCCGAACGCGCCGGTCCCGCTGCTCGTGGCCGCGAGCAGCGGGACCGATGACACGTACACCCTCAAGGGATGCTCCGGAGGGTGCCGCCGGTGCACCGAGGTGCCCGGCGGCCGGACGTCACCCCACCTTCTCGATCAGGGCCCGGCGGATCAGGAACTTGCCGGGCTCACGGACCAGTTCGAAGGCCGCGTTGTTGAGCAGGGCGCAGCTGCCGGAGACCGAGGTCACCTCGACGGTCGTGGACTTGTTGTTGTCCAGGTTGGTGACCTTCAGCTTGGTCCCCGCCGGGAACTGGTTACTCGACGCGGCCGGGGCACCGCCCTCGCCGGAGAGCGTCACCGTGGAACCGTTGCAGACCTGCTGGCCGGAGGCGGCAGCGCCGCCGTTTCCCGCGTTACCGGCGTTACCCGCGTTTCCCGCGTTTCCCGCGTTTCCGGCCGGTGCGGAGGCCGCCGGGGCGGAGGCTGCCGGGGCGGAAGCGGCCTGCGAGGGCTGTGTCGCCTGGGAGTCCTGAGCCGACTCCCCAACGACGCAGCCGGACGCCTGCTGCTGGACCTTGATCTGCGCGATGACCGCCTCGCGGTTGGCGATCCGGGCCTCGGACTGCGCATCCGGGTTCGTCCGCTGGCCCTCGATGAACTTCTCGTTGTTGCCGAGCGCCGTGGCCAGTCCTGCGCAGACGGTCGAGTCCCCGGCGGACAGCGTCCTGGCGTCCTGCCCGCTCTGTGAGGCGTTCGAGGTGGACGCCATGGCGAAGGCGCCGGCGCCCGCCACCGCCGCGGCGCTGACGAGCAGCGCGATCTTCTTCTTCGTGCCGAGACTTCTCCTGCGCGACATGCGCGCCTCCTGAGGGGTAGGGGAGCGTACGCCGCTATGTACGAGATACCGAACGAGGTTACTCAGCGGTTACAGGAGTCAATCGAAGTGGTGTGCGTCACACCCGACTTGGGGTGCGGGACCGGAGTCAGTTCCTCCCCTCCTCGTACGCCGTCACCGTGTCGTCGGCCCGCCGGAGCAACCCTTCCGTGCGGGAGGCGAGTTCGGCTTCCCCGGTCTTCGTGCCGTCGCCCCACCGCCCGTTCGCGAACACCACCGACCGGACGGTCATCGCGCGTCGGGAAACCCCGGCCGAGCCCGGCGGGACCGTCGGCAGGCCGGCCTGCGGCGGTGGATCCAGCGGGTCCACCCGATACCTCACCGGGTCCGCAGAGGCCGTCGTGAACACCCGCGAGGCGTCCTCCACCCGCTCGAAGCTCAGCACGGTGACCGTCACCTGCGAGCGCCGTTCGGTGTCCGTGAACAGGGCCGCCGTCGACCGGGAGCACCCCTCGCCCTGTTCGAGCAGCCGGGCGAGCGCGGGCGTTGCGCCCCGAGCGCAGTCGACGGTGGTGGACAGGTCGACGCGGGCGTACCGGGAACCGTCCGGCAGCCGGACGCTCGTCGAGGGGAACGCCTGCTCCGGCCGGACGATCGGGCGGGCGAGCAGGGAGGGGAGCGCGCTCCGGGCGCCGGACGGGAGGCCCGCCTCGCCGGTCGGTACGGCCGCGGGACCCGAGGCGGTCGTGGTCGCCGGGGGAGCGGAGGTGGTCCGGTCACCGCCGTCCTCGTCCGCGATCAGCAGGGTGCCGACGGCCACGGCGGCGACGAGGGCCACGCAGGATCCGACGGCCGCCGAACGCCGGGCCCGCCGGCGCCGTCGTATTCGCCCCCGCTCTGGAGGGAGCCCGAGCCCTTGATCACCGAAGGTCATGGCGGCGGAGGGTAGCAGTGGGCGGCGCGCCGACCCAGGCCGCCCGACGGATCGTCGTCCGTCCGGCCGGCGCGCCTCTACCGGGACAACGCCTCCCGTACGGCCTCGTCGGTGCGGGCCACCAGTGCGGTGCCGTCGTCCGCCGTGATGATGGGGCGCTGGATGAGCCGGGGGTGTGCGGCGAGCGCGGTGATCCAGCGTCCGCGCGTACTCGCGTCCCGCGCCCAGTCCTTCAGGCCGAGCTCCGCGGCCACGGTCTCCTGGGTGCGCGTGATGTCCCAGGGCTCCAGGCCGAGGCGGTCGAGTACGGCCGCGATCTCGTCCTCGCTCGGCACGTCCTCCAGATAGCGCCGGACGGTGTACTCGGCGCCCTCGGCGTCGAGGACTGTGAGGGCGCTGCGGCACTTGGAACAGGCGGGGTTGATCCAGATCTCCATGCCGCACACGGTAGCGGTCCGAAGCCGCGAAAGCCCTTGTGATCAGGGGCGATTGTCAGTGGTGGGCAGTAGAATAGAAGCAGTGTTCGAGGGTTCGCCGGAGGTTCCGGACCGGGCCCTGACCGCGACAGGAGGATGCCTGTGCCCGCTGCCGCACTGAAGCCGAAGCCGTTGCCGACCCAGTCCACCGCGAAGCGTTCCGTCCAACTCGACCTGCCCTATGTGCCCGTCGAGAAGCGGCCGTTGCCGCCCGGGCGACCGCGTGACTGGTACGTCACGCACAACCGTCGCCTGAAGGCGATGCGCCTCGCCATCGCCCTGCTCGACCTGGGCGTGTATATGCCGAACCAGGCCCGTAACGAGAAGATCCGCAGCACGGCGGAGCTGATCGGCGTTCATTCGCCGTCGGACACGACGTGCCACATGGTGCGGGCGCTGCTGCGGTACTCACGCTGAACCGGGCGCCGGGTGCCGTTCCCGGTGACGGCACCCGGCGTCGGCGTCCGGGGGCAGGGGCTGGGGCTGGGGCTGGGACTCCGGGGGCGGACGCGGGGACCGGAGGTCACCTCACCAGGTCCTTCTCCACCGGTGTGCGGAACCTGGGTGTCACCCGGGTCGTCCCCAGCCACGACGCCAACCGTGCCGCCTCCGCCTCGATCGCCGCCTTCGCCTCGGCACCCACGCCCTCGCCGCCGCCCTCGCCGGCGCCCCGGTCCTCGCCGGCCAGGATCCGCCACACGATCTCGCCGTCGGCCCGTTGCGCCCAACTCCCCACCACCCGGCCGTTCCACCACACCGTCGGGCCCACGTTCCCGCTGTAGTCGAACAGGTCGGGGCGCAGCTCCGGGGCCAGATACCAGTCCCGGGCCTGCCAGCCCATGGCCGTCGGGTCGAGGCCGGGCAGCAGGGCCGCCCACGGTTCGCCGGGGGCGGGCACGGCATCCACGTCGTCCTCGACGACGTACCCCGTCCCCTCGTCCAGCGTCACCGCACGCGCCCCGATCGCCGTCAGCGCCCGGCGGACGTCCGTCACCTTCCAGCCCGTCCACCACTTCAGATCGGCCTCCGTGGCCGGGCCGCACGCCGTCAGCCAGTGCCGCAGCAGCTCCGACTGGGCCTGCGCCAACGGCAGTTCGGCGTGCTCGGGGGCCGGAGCCCAGCGGAACTGGCTCGACGTCCACGAGCCCAGGGGGCGCCCCCTGACCACCTTGCCCTCCACGCCCAGCACCCTCAGCAGCCGCGACACGACGGTGTGGACGCCCTCGTACGGCTTTCCCGCCGCGTACACGAACTGCTCCCGCAGGCGCGGCTCCTCGCGGGCCAGCTCGGCCGCGGTCGCCTGGCCGAGCCGGGCCAGGGCGGCCAGCGCCGACTCCTCGACCTCCTTCAGCCAGGCCGCGTCCGGTGCGCCGGCCTTCGCCATGTCCTTCACCAGGGTGGCCCGCTCCCGCGCGGCGACCGCGAGGCCGGTCGAGGCGTGCACGACCGCCGTCGACTCCGTCGGGAAGACGAAGACGGTGTGCCGCATGCCGTGCATCCGGACGAGGCTCCGGTCCTCGTACAGCGCCCGGTCGGTCTGCGCCACCGTCGCCGCCGGGTCGGCGAGACGGGCGCCGATCGCCAGGTACACCGTCGCCGGGTCCGAGCCGTGCAGGGCGAGGAGCGCGTCCGCCACTGCCTCGGGTGTCGCGACCCGCGCCCGCGGGGCCAGCCGGTGCCGCAGGGCCAGCCGCGCCCGCCGCTCGGCCACACCGATGTACCGCAGCCCGTCACCCATTGCCGGCCTCCACCCCTCGTCGCGCCGTCGCCGTCCGGCACTCGTCCCTGCCCGCCATCCTTCCCGACACCACTGACAATCGGGTCCCGACGCCCGTGACGCCGACGGCACCCGAGCCCCCGCGGGCGCTCCGGCACCGCCGAGGCGGCCGGGGCTGCCGGGCGCGCCGGCTGTCACCCGTTCGACGTACCCGACATGCGGGCGCTCCCCTCCCGGCCTTCACTGCGAACAGGAGGCCGGGAAATGTGGTGAACCGGGAGGCGGATGTGGTGCGAAGGCGACGCGGATGACCACCCCCACCGACCGTGCCCGACGCGGCCGGGACGCCCGCAAGCGCGTCTCGCGTTCCGCCCACGCCCTCTGGGTCCCGTCCGTCGACCGGCCCGACCCCGTCGCCGTGCTGGAGCGGCAGGGCCGGGACAGGCTGCCCGAGCTGCTGCCGATCCGGTACGGGCGGATGGCCGCCTCGCCGTCCGCCTTCCTGCGCGGCTCCGCCGCCCTCATGGCCGCCGACCTGGCGTCGCAGCCGCACACAGGGCTGACGGTGCAGCTGTGCGGCGATGCCCATCTGCTCAACTTCGGGTTGTACGCCTCCCCGGAGCGGGGCCTGCTCTTCGACCTCAACGACTTCGACGAGACCTTCCCCGGACCCTTCGAGTGGGACGTCAAACGGCTCGCCGCCTCCGTCGCGGTGGCCGCCCGCGAGAACGGCCACCCCGAGCCCAGGGTGCACCGCGCCGCCCTGGAGGCCGTGGCCGCCTACCGCACGGCCATACGCCGGCTGTCCCGGCTCGACGAGCTCGCCGTCTGGTACGAGCGCATCGACGCCGAACGGCTGCTGCCCCTGCTGCGCGCCGCCCGGCGCCGCGGACGGGCCGGGGGCAGCCTCACCCGCGCCCGCCGCCGCACCAGCCTTCAGGCCCTCGACAAACTCACCGAGGTCGTCGACGGCCGCCGCCGCATCATCCACGACCCACCGCTCATCGAACCCGCCGGCGCCTCCGACGGCGCCGCCCTGCGCAAGATCTTCAGCGACTACCGCTCCACCCTCACCGAGGAGCGCCGTCTGCTGCTGGACCGCTACCGCTTCGTCGACGCCGCCCGCAAGGTCGTCGGCGTCGGCAGTGTCGGCACCCGCTGCTTCATCGTGCTGCTCGCCGGGCGCGACACCGACGATCCGCTGTTCCTCCAGATCAAGGAGGCCCGCGCGTCCGTCCTGGAGGAGCACCTGCCCAGCGGCCCGTACGTCCATCCCGGCCACCGGGTCGTCGCCGGGCAGCGGCTGCTCCAGGCCGCCGGGGACGTCTTCCTGGGCTGGATGACCGGGCCGCAGAGCCGCGCCTTCTACTGGCGTCAGCTGCGCGATCTGAAGAACTCCGGCGGCGTCGCCGGGATGTCCCCGGCCGACCTCGCGGAGTACGCCCGGCTGTGCGGCACCGCCCTGGCCCGCGCCCACGCCCGGTCCGGCGACCGCGTCGCCATCGCCGGCTACCTCGGCGGTGCCGACACCTTCGAACGCGCCGTCGCCGACTTCGCGCTCACCTACGCCGATCGGACCGCCGCCGACCACGCGATCCTGGGCGCGGCCGTCGTGGCGGGCGTGGTGAGCGCGGCGCCGGGCGTCTGAGCACCGCAAGGCGCCCGGCCGTTCAGGGACGCGCCGCCGCCCGCCCGCCTCCGTCCGGGCCGGCCAGCACGGCGGTCACGAACGCGCGCCGGTCGTCCGCGTGGTCCTGGAACCACAGGCCCAGCCGGTGTCCCGCGGCGGGCAGTTCGAACCTCGTGTACCGGGCCCGGGTGGCGAGCGCGTCCTGGACCGCCTCGGTCACCTGCGGCGGGATCACCGTGTCGGTGCCCGGCACGGCGAGCACCGCCCGGCCCTCGTAACGGCGCAGCACATCGAGGGCCGGCGCCTCCCGCCAGCTCCCGGGCCTGCGGATGATCGCGCTGAACTCCCCGTTCCCCTCGCCGAAGGGAACGTCCCACGCCCGGGCCGCGTACACCGAGGGCGCGCACAGGCCCAGGGCCGTGACCCGGTCCCGGTAGAACGCGGCCAGGTCGGCCACCGTCTGCCCGCTCATGCTGAACCCGACGAGCACCAGCGTCCCGTCCGCCGGGACGTACGCGTCGATCACCGAGACCGCCTGCTCGAAGCGCCGACGCAGGCTCAACTCCCTCAGTTCGCCGCTGCTTTCACCGTGTCCGGAGAAGTCGAGGGCGAGCGCGCGGCAGCCGCGGCCGGTGAACTCGTGGGCCAGCGGCAGGAGTCGCTCCTTGCTGCCGTTGCCGGCGCCGTGCAGCAGAACGGCGGTGACCGTTCCCGGACCACCGCCGTGCACCCCGCTGAGCCGCTCACCGTCGTACGCGTGCGTGAAGGGGGACAGTTCACTCATGCGCCCCATTCACTCATGGGGCGGGTTCCGCCCGGGCCGCCCTGATCGCCTCGCGGAGGTGTTCCTCCATGTCGCCCGACTCCAGGCCCGCGGAAAAGGAGATGCACGTTGAGTGACGGACTCCCTACGCTGAAGGCGCCACCCCACCCCCCTCGCCACGCTCAGTCACCGTCCCTGCCCAGGAAGGAGGTACACCATGGGCACCGTCGTTCTCTCCGGGGCCGTCGTCCTGGTGGTCCTGGGATTCGGAAACCCGCTCTACTGGCTCGCCGCGGCCGGCGTGCTGTTCCTGTACGTGCGGTACGGGCTCGACTCGTCCGCGCCGTCCGCGCCCGGCCCCGCGCCCGGCGCGGGAACCGCGCCGACGTCGTACAAGGCGTACCGCGACCGCCGCGACAAGCAGGCCAAGTGGGAGCGCCGCTACCGTCGCGAGCGCCCCTTGGAGTCCCGCCGTCAGGAGCGCGAGCGCAGCAAGTAGGGCCCGCCCGGTCCGCCTACAGGCCGGGGGCTCCCCAGACCGGGAACCAGCGGCCCAGGTCCTGCTCGATCCGCAGGTCGCCCGTGAGGGCGGCCTGCACCTGCAGCTCCAGTGCGCCGTCGCGCCGCTGCCCCGGACCGGGCAGCGGCGCGAACGGGTAGAAGGAACCCCGCTTGTACAGGTACACGAGCGCCAGCCGGCGGCCGCCCGCTTCCTCCCTCCCCGCCTCCTCCGTCCCGTCCCGACGGTCCTCGAACCCGGCGAGGGAACACAGCAGCTGCGGCCCAAAACCGTTGACCTCCATCGCGCTGTTCACCGCGTGCAGGTCGTTGACCAGCAGCGGCAGCTGGTCGGCGGAGCGCTGCGAGAGCAGCCAGGAGTAGCCGTAGTCGTCCCGCACGAGCCGCACCGGGGGACCGGTGCGCTCGGTGTCCGCGTCCAGGAGCGCCTGTACCTCGCGATGCGTCTGCTCGAAGGCCGAGCCCTCGACGGTCGCGAAGCACACGGCACCCTGCCCGGTCGGGGTGAACCCGGCCGCCGCCTCCAGCGTGACGGCCGCCGAAGGCAGCGCGAACAGCTGGTCCAGGTCGGGCACGACCGGCTTGGTCCGGCCGAGCAGGATGTCCAGCAGCCCCATGATCAGCCCGCCTTCCCCGGCGTGGCCGCCTCACCCAGCTCGGCGGAGATCCGCCCCAGCTGCTCGAGCCGCTGCTCCAGGCTCGGGTGGGTCGAGAACAGCCCCGCCAGACCGGGCTCGGAACCCAGCGCCGGGGTGAAGTAGAAGGCGTTGAAGGCCTGGACCGTCCGCAGGTCCTTCGTGGGGATGCGGGCCAGGTCGCCGGAGACCTTCGTCAGCGCGGAGGCCAGCGCCGAGGGGCGGCCGGTCAGCTGCGCCGCCGCCCGGTCCGCCGCCAGCTCCCGGTAGCGGGACAGGGCCCGGATGAGCAGGAAACTGATCGCGTACACGGCCGCCGAGACACCCATCACGGCGGCGAAGACGACCGCGGCGTTCTGGTCCCTGCGCGCGCCGCCGAACACCTGTGAGTAGAACGCGAACCGCACGATCAGCCCGGCGATCACGCCCAGGAACGACGCGACCGTGATCACGGCCACGTCCTTGTGCGCCACATGCGACAGCTCGTGCGCGAGCACGCCCTCCAGCTCGGCCGGCTCCAGCCGGGCCAGCAGCCCGGTCGTCACGCAGACCACCGCGTGGTCGGGATTGCGCCCCGTCGCGAACGCGTTCGGCATGCCCATCTGCGAGACGGCGACCACCGGCTTGGGCATGTCCGCGATCGCGCACAGCCGGTCGATCACGGCGTGCAGCTCGGGATACTCCTCGCGCTCCACGACCCGCCCACGCATCGCGAACAGCGCGACCCGGTCGGAGAACCAGTACTGCGCGCCCAGCATCGCCACCGCGACGACCGCGACCGGCACCCATGACTTCAGCAACACGATCAACGCGGCGACGAACGCCACGTACAACAGTCCGAGCAGGAACAACGTGACCGTCATCCGCACGGTCAGCCGTCGGTCGCTCCGGAAACGGCTCTGCATCTGCATCACCCCGCAGTCAGGCACTCGCCCCACTGCCAGTGTGCACCGCCCCACCCCCATGAACGGTCCCCGAACGAACCTGGGGAGAGCAAAGGCTCCCCGAGCCCGCCCGCCACGACCACCGGCGCGGACCCACCCCCGGTCCGTCCCGGTCTCAGCGTCGTGCGGCGCGCGTCGCCCGCAGCCGCAGCTCCTCGTCGGGATCGGCCCGCAGCGCGGTCAGGGCCCGTTGCTCCGCGGCCCCACCCCGCTCCGCGAGCAGCCGGAACGCGGCGATCCGCACCGCCCGTGGCCACCCGGTGCCGAGCCGTTCGACGAGCCACTCCTGCGGCAGCAGCGCCGCCGAGGGCAGCACCGCCGCGGTCACCTCCCGCACCACTGCCGGCGCCGGGTCGTCGAGCATCGGCAACAGCCGCCGCGCGTCGGCCGCGTCCAGCACGCGCAGTCCCGCCACGGCCCGCGCCCGCACGCCCGGGACCGGATGCCGGACCAGCGACCACAGCGCCTCGGCGTCGCTTCGCTCCCCGCACTCCGCGAGCCCGGCGGCGGCACCCGGCGGCAGGGCGGGATCGCCCGGCTCCGCGCACCGCTCCCGGTACCAGGACAGCGGATCGCCCCCGTGCTGCCGTACGACATACCGCGCGCAGGCCCGCACGAGCTCCGCCCGGTCGGCCAGGAACCCCACGGCCCGCTCCGCCCGCCCGGCCCGCCGCAGCGCGGTCACCCCGGCGGAACGGACCCGCGGGTTGCGCGCGGCGAGCAACGGCAGGAGTACGTCGTCGGGGTCCTCGTCCACCATGGCGGCCAGGGCGGCGTCCGCGCACAGGTTCTGGACGACGGTGTCGTCGTCCCGCGCGGCGACGCGGGCCAGCTCGCTCGGGGAGAAAATGCCCTCCTCCGCGGCCCTTCTGTACGCGTACCGCCGTACCGAGCGATCGGCACTGGTGTACAGCGTCGTAAGGACCTCATGAGGTGCCTCGCGCAGCAGTCTGTCGGCCAGGCCGACGGCGAATTCGCCCCGCTCCCGACGTCCGACGCGCAGGATCAGCGACAGGAGGGCCACGGCCCGCCCGGCGTCGAGCACCTCGCCCAGCCGCAGGCGCGCCTGTCTGCGTACGGGTTCCGCCCAGTCGGCGCACCGCACGACCAGCAGAGGCAGCAGATCGGGGTGCCCGTCCATCCGCCACAGTGCCGCCGCCCGGATCCGGCCGTCCCGGTGGCACAGCGCGAGCGCGAGCTGCGACTCGCTGAGTGGCTGGCCGGCGTGCATGGCAGCGGTCAGCGTGCGCCCTGCCTCGTTCCACTCCCATTCCGGCAGGTAGTGCGCGCCCCAGTGGAGCGGTCGGACGCCCGCGTCCAGGGCCGTCCAGGCGGCGGGGGCACCGCAGTCGAGGGCCTCCCGCAGGGGCATGCCCCCGGCGAGCCGCACCGCTGCCGCCGACCCGCCGCTGATGTCCTCCCTTGCCTCCCGCACCTCAGTACTGCGCCCGGAACCGCGTGTACCCCAGCAGGAGGATCACCGCGGCCACGCAGCCCAGGACGAGCGCCGTCGACAGCCAGGACGAGCGGGGCGATGCCACCCGGTCCGGGTCGCCGCGGAACGGGACCGGCTCGGGTGGGTTCTCCTTCCAGCGGGCGGCCAGCATCCTGGCCCGCGCCGAGGGTTCCTTGTGCACCGCGTCGTCCGCCCACTTGAGGTCGAACTCCCGCTCCACATCATCCTGTTCGGGCATTCCCGTCTCTCCCCCGTCACCTCTGTCGAGGCCTTCCAGTCGAACAGCAGTGCCAGAAACCATACGACGACGCCCCCGTCCCTGAGAAACAGGAACGGGGGCGGACCGGAAGCTTCACGGACCTGTCGGCCCGGGGCCGATCACACGTCGAAGTACAGCTCGAACTCGTGCGGGTGCGGGCGCAGCTGGAGCGGGGCGATCTCGTTGGTGCGCTTGTAGTCGATCCACGTCTCGATCAGGTCGGACGTGAAGACGTCACCGGCGAGCAGGAACTCGTGGTCCGCCTCGAGGCGGTCGAGGACGGCCGGGAGCGAGGTCGGGACCTGCGCGACGCCCGCGTGCTCCTCGGGGGCCAGCTCGTAGAGGTCCTTGTCGATCGGCTCGGCCGGCTCGATCTTGTTCTTGATGCCGTCCAGGCCCGCGAGGAGCAGGGCGGAGAACGCCAGGTACGGGTTGCCGGAGGAGTCGGGCGCGCGGAACTCGACGCGCTTGGCCTTCGGGTTGGAGCCCGTGATCGGGATACGCATGGCCGCGGAGCGGTTGCGCTGCGAGTACACCAGGTTGACCGGGGCCTCGAAGCCCGGGACCAGACGGTGGTAGGAGTTCACCGTCGGGTTGGTGAAGGCCAGCAGCGACGGGGCGTGCTTGAGGATGCCGCCGATGTAGTAGCGGGCCATGTCCGACAGGCCCGCGTAGCCGGCCTCGTCGTAGAACAGCGGGGAACCGCCGGTCCACAGCGACTGGTGGACGTGCATGCCCGAGCCGTTGTCGCCGAAGATCGGCTTCGGCATGAAGGTCGCGGTCTTGCCGTTGCGCCAGGCGACGTTCTTCACGATGTACTTGAAGAGCTGGAGGTCGTCGGCCGCGGCGAGCAGCGTGTTGAACTTGTAGTTGATCTCGGCCTGACCGGCGGTGCCCACCTCGTGGTGCTGACGCTCGACCTGGAGGCCGGACGCGGCCAGCTCCAGGGAGATCTCCGCACGCAGGTCGGCGAAGTGGTCGACCGGCGGGGTCGGGAAGTAGCCGCCCTTGTAGCGGACCTTGTAACCGCGGTTGTTCTCGATCGCACCGGTGTTCCAGGCGCCGGCCTCGGAGTCGATGTGGTAGAAGGACTCGTTCGCGGAGGTCTGGAAACGCACGCTGTCGAAGACGTAGAACTCGGCCTCGGGGCCGAAGTACGCGGTGTCGGCGATACCGGTCGACGCCAGGTACGCCTCGGCCTTCTTCGCCACGTTGCGCGGGTCACGGGAGTACTGCTCGCCCGTGATCGGGTCGTGGATGAAGAAGTTGATGTTCAGCGTCTTGTCGCGGCGGAAGGGGTCCACGCGCGAGGTCGACAGGTCGGCACGCAGCGCCATGTCGGACTCGTGGATGGCCTGGAAGCCGCGGATCGACGAGCCGTCGAAGGCCAGCTCCTCGTCCGGGTCGAACGCCTCGACCGGCAGCGTGAAGTGCTGCATGACGCCCGGCAGGTCGCAGAAGCGGACGTCGACGAACTTGACGTCCTCGTCCGCGATGAACTTCTTGGCCTCGTCGGCGTTCTGGAACATCCAGCTCCTCCTACTCCCGGCCGTCGAGCCGGGGTGGTAGTTCGTTCGTGCGGCCAGTGCGGTGGCACACGCTGTCATCGACCCTAGGGACGGGTGATTTCTCGGGCGTGACCCATTTGTTTCGCACAAGTTAACCGGAGCCTGCCCGGTGTACCCCACCTGTCCGTATCGCGAAACGGGCGCAGTACCGTGGTCGGGTGGACAACAGGGATGCAATCGGCTCGTGGCTCTCGGGACCCCGCGCGGCCGCTGAGGAAGCCGGTGTCGACTTCGGATACAGGGGTGAGCAGCTCGGTCTGCCGGAGGACGGGCCGGGCTCGATCGCCCGCCCCGGCCGACGGCTCGGTGCGCTGGCCGTGGACTGGGGTTTCGGCGTCTTGATCGCATACAGCTTGATCACGGACGGCTACCGTCCGGCGACAGGCAACTGGGCCCTGCTGGTCTTCTTCGTGCTGAGCGTCCTGACGGTCGGTACGGTCGGCTCCACCCCGGGCAAGCGCCTGTTCGGCCTGCGTGTGGTGTCCGTCGAGACCGGTGCGGTCAGCCCCCTGCGCGCCGTGGCGCGCACGATCCTGCTCTGCCTGGCCGTCCCGGCCCTGATCTGGGACCGCGACGGCCGTGGCCTGCACGACCGCCTGGCCCGCACCGTGGAGGTCCGGATCTGAGTTTCCGGCACGGCCGGCGGGTTCCGGTACGACGGACCGGCGGGTCCGGTACGAGGAAGGGGGCGCCCGGAGTGATCCGGGCGCCCCCTTCGTGACGTGGGGAAGGTGACTCAGCGGGCCTTGCCGCCGCCCTTCGGCAGGCGCATGCCCTTCGGCATCGGACCCTTCGGCAGCGGCATGTTGCTCATCAGGTCGCCCATGGCGCGCAGCCGGTCGTTGGTCGCGGTCACCTGCGGACCGGCCAGGACCCGCGGGTACTTCAGCAGGGTCGTGCGCAGCTTCTTCAGCTCGACCTGGCCGTCGCCCGTACCGACGATCACATCGTGCACCGGCACGTCCGCGACGATCCGGTTCATCTTCTTCTTCTCGGCGGCCAGGAGGCTCTTCACCCGGTTCGGGTTGCCCTCGGCGACCAGGACGATGCCGGCCTTGCCAACGGCCCGGTGCACCACGTCCTGGCTGCGGTTCATCGCCACCGCGGGGGTCGTCGTCCAGCCCCGGCCGATGTTGTCGAGGACGGCCGCGGCAGCGCCCGGCTGGCCCTCCATCTGACCGAACGCGGCCCGCTCGGCCCGGCGTCCGAACACGATCGCCGTCGCGAGGAAGGCGAGCAGGAAGCCCAGGATTCCCAGGTAGACCGGGTGGCCGATCAGGAATCCGATCGCGAGAAAGACGCCGAAGGTGATGAGGAAGACACCCGCAAGGGCAAAACCGATCGTCTTGTCGGCCTTATGGGTCATCTTGAACGTCAGGGCGATCTGCTTCAGTCGCCCGGGGTTAGCGGCGTCCGCCGCGCTGTCACTTCTCGCCATGCCACGAAGTCTACGTGGCCCCGGAAGCGCCTACGACGGCAGGAGGGGAGGTGTGGGGAGGTGCGGGGAGGGGGTGGGTCAGGGGCGGGCGGGGGTGACCGCTTCGAGGACGCGCTGCGCCTCGACCCGGTCCTTGGCGCGACGGCGGTCCTCCAGCACGGAGGTCCAGGCGTTGCGACGGGCGGTGCGCTGGCCGCTGCTCATGAGCAGCGACTCGACGGCGCGCAGTGCGGTGCTGAAGGTCGGGATCGCGGTGGCGCGAACGGGCGCGGCCTGCATGGTGGGTGTCCCCCTCGGACGGCTTCGGGTACGGGGCTGTGTACGGGGCTGGCTGGTGCACCTGATGTGATACCAGCGTCACTGATTGGTGTTACCAGGGCGTGACCGACCGGTCAAACACGAATGAAGCCTTGATGCGCAGGGCCGAAACGCTGACGCGACCCCGGCGTACGCCCTCATCTGCGAGGACGGCCGGGGCCGCGTCATATCGGTCACTACTGGTCGGTAGTATCTTGTGCGCGAATTCACACAGTCGGCCTGCGGCCGTACGGCGCAAGAGAGCTGACGTTGCGTCAGACGGCCTGGGAGGCGATGAACGCGCCGCGCTTCTCGACGGCCATCCGGTACAGGCGCCCGGCACGGTAGGAGGACCGTACCAGCGGGCCCGACATCACGCCGGAGAAGCCGATCTGCTCGGCCTCCTCCTTCAGCTCCACGAACTCGTGCGGCTTGACCCAGCGCTCCACCGGGTGGTGGCGCACGGAGGGCCGCAGGTACTGCGTGATGGTGACCAGCTCGCAGCCGGCGTCATGCAGCTGCCGAAGCGCCTCGCCGACCTCCTCACGGGTCTCGCCCATCCCGAGGATCAGGTTCGACTTGGTGACGAGCCCGTGGTCGCGGGCCGCCGTGATGACGTTCAGCGAACGCTCGTAACGGAAGCCGGGACGGATCCGCTTGAAGATCCGCGGGACGGTCTCGACGTTGTGCGCGAAGACCTCGGGCCGCGAGGAGAAGACCTCGGCCAGCTGCTCCGGCACGGCGTTGAAGTCGGGGGCGAGCAGCTCCACCTTCGTGCGACCGGACTCGCGCTCGGCGGTCTGCGCGTGGATCTGCCGGACCGTCTCGGCGTACAGCCAGGCCCCGCCGTCCTCCAGGTCGTCGCGGGCGACGCCGGTGATGGTGGCGTAGTTCAGGTCCATCGTGACGACGGACTCACCGACGCGCCGCGGCTCGTCACGGTCCAGCGCCTCGGGCTTGCCGGTGTCGATCTGGCAGAAGTCGCAGCGCCGGGTGCACTGGTCCCCGCCGATCAGGAAGGTGGCCTCACGGTCTTCCCAGCACTCGTAGATGTTGGGACAGCCGGCTTCCTGGCACACGGTGTGCAGGCCCTCGCTCTTCACGAGGTTCTGCATCTTGGTGTACTCGGGACCCATTTTCGCCCGGGTCTTGATCCACTCGGGCTTGCGCTCGATGGGGGTCTGGCTGTTGCGGACCTCCAGGCGCAGCATCTTGCGTCCGTCGGGTGCGACTGCGGACACGTCGGCTCCCTGCCTGTCTGCGTAGACTTTCGATTCTTCGGCGTACACCAGGGTACGCCCGTGTTTACCGGGTCCTGCTGTGAGGCCAACCTCAGGGACGAGGGGCCCATTCCCGGTCAGGCGGTCGCCTTCTCGATCTCCCGCGGCTTCGGTTCCGCGGTCTCGAGCACGTCCTTCAGGTGTCGCTCCACCACCGGCAGCACCTCGTCGATCGTGACGTCCCGGCCCAGCTCGTTCGCCAGCGAGGCGACCCCCGCGTCCCGGATCCCGCACGGGATGATCCGGTCGAACCACTTGTTGTCCGGGTTCACGTTGAGCGCGAAGCCGTGCATCGTGACGCCCTTGGCGACCCGGATCCCGATCGCCGCGATCTTGCGGTCCTCGCGCCGCTGGCCCGCGTTCGACGGGGCGTATTCCGGGCCGTTCAGCCGCGGATCGAACTCCTCGTCGGTGAGCCGGGGATCGAAGTCCAGCGACAGTCCGCCGAGCGAGGGGCGCCGCTCCACCGGATCGCCGAGCACCCACACCCCGCTGCGGCCCTCGACCCGGGAGGTCTCGAGGCCGAACTCCGCGCACACCCGGATCAGGGCGTCCTCCAGGCGCCGCACATGGGCGACGACGTCCACCGGCCGCGGCAGTTTCAGGATCGGGTAGCCCACCAGCTGTCCCGGCCCGTGCCAGGTGATCTTGCCGCCGCGGTCCACGTCCACGACCGGGGTGCCGTCCAGGGGGCGCTCGTCGTCGGCGGTGCGCCGGCCCGCGGTGTACACCGGCGGGTGCTCCAGGAGCAGCACGGTGTCCGGAACCTCGTCGGTGAACCGTGCCGCGTGCACGCGGCGTTGCTCGTCCCACGCCTCCTGGTACACGACGGCGTCCCCGCCGAACCCCATCCGGACGAACCGCAGCTCGCTCACGGCAAGCGCCTCCCTGGAAAGTCGTCAGGCACGTAACGCGCCCAAGCCACTGTACGTCCGCGCGTTCCGCGTCAGCCCCGGGGTCAATCCTCACACGATCGGATGAATGAACGTCGATATGTGCGACCGGCTGCTTACGCTCCGCTACATTCGCGCCGTTCGCGAGGCCAAAAGGGCTGCTCACAGCAGCACAGCACTTCATCCGGGCACGTCAAAGGCCCGGCAGGCAGGAGACCGCACCGCAGATGACGGAACGACCCGCGCAGCGCACTCCCAACCGCCAGCTCGCCGCGCTCATCGCAGAAGCGGGCTTCTCCAACGCGGGACTGGCCCGTCGCGTCGATCAGCTCGGCCTCGAACACGGGCTGGATCTCAGATACGACAAGACGTCCGTCACCCGGTGGCTGCGTGGGCAGCAGCCCCGGGGCACCACCCCCGCGCTCATCGCCGAGGTCTTCACCCGGCGTCTGGGCCGTCGCCTCACCGCCCAGGACCTCGGCCTGGACGCCTGCGCCCCCGTCTACGCGGGCCTGGAGTTCGCCGGTACCCCCGAGGAGGCCATCGACATCGTCGGCGGGCTCTGGCGCAAGGACTCCGGCAGCCATGCCGAGCTCCGCAAGATCGCCTTCACCCCGGCGGGGCTCGTCGTGCCGAGCCGTGACTGGCTGATCGGGCGGGCCGACGAGAAGGTCGCCCGCAGCGAACCCGCCCGGGTGCCCGTCCAGAGCCGTTCGGGGCCCCGGCCCGCCGCACCCCAGCAGCCCGCGTCCGCGCCGCCCGTGCCGGCGCACGCCCAGGTGCTGCCGGGTCCTGCGGCCGTCCCCCGGCAGCGCGGCCAGGGCAGCGAGCGGAGCCTCGGCCAGCGGGTCACCGGCGGCGACATCTCCGCGCTCCGCTCGGTCGGCGAGCTCTTCCGCACCCTCGACGACCGGTACGGCGGCGGTCACGCCCGCCAGGCCCTCGTGCGCTACCTGGAGCACGAGTGCGAGCCGATGCTGCGCGGCGCCTACGGCGAGCAGACCGGCCGCCGGCTGTTCGGCGCGGCCGCCGACCTGACCCGCCTCGCGGGCTGGACCTCCTTCGACATCGCCGCGCACGGCCTGGCCCAGCGCTACTTCGTCCAGGCCCTGCGCCTCTCGCAGGCGGCTGGGGACCGGGCGTACGGCTCCTTCGTCCTCGTCACGATGAGCCGTCAGGCCGTCTATCTCGGCCACGGGCGCGAGGCCGTTCAGCTCGCGCGGGTGGCCCAGCAGGGGGTCGGCACGGGTGCCCCGGCCGTCGTGCAGGCGCTGCTGCACTCGGCGGAGGCGCGCGGGCACGGGGTGCTCGGCGAGGTGCGTGCCTCGACCGCCGCCCTCGTCCGCGCCGAACGCGCGCTGGAGGCGGCCAAGTCCGGCGACGAGGTGCCGCACTGGGCGCGCTTCTTCGACGAGGCGCAGCTCGCCGACGAGTTCGGGCACTGCCACCGAGACCTCCAGCAGTTCCGGGCGGCCGCCCAGCACGCCGAACGCTCCCTCCAGCTGCGTCCCGCCGCGCACGCCCGCAGCCGGCTGTTCTGCCGGGTCGTCCTCGCCTCCGCCCGGCTCGGCCTCGGCGAACTCGACCAGGCCTGCCAGCTGGCCGCGGAGGCCGCCGGGCAGGCGGCGGAGATGCGGTCCGTCCGTGCGCTGGAGTACGTCCGGGACTTCGAGCGCCGGCTGGAGCCGTACAAGGACGCGGCCCCGGCCCGCACCTACCGCGACAAGGTCTCAGCCCTGGGCTGACCCCACCTCGTGGGGCTCCACCCCCGGACCCCCGTTTCAGCCCGTCCGGCGTTTGAGGACGAGGCCCGTTCAGGGCCGAAGCGGGGGTCTGGAGGGCGGCAGCCCCCAGGGACGGGGCCGGTCACGCCGCTGCCTGCTCCTCGCGGGCCGTCGGCAACCGTTCCGCGGCGTGCAGTGAACCGGCGGCACCGAGGTCGGAGACGATCGCCGACGCGGCCCGGTGCGCCGAGTGCAGCGCGCCCTGCACGGTGCTGGTGTCCCGATGGTCGCCGCACACGTACAGGCCCGCCAGCAACCGCACCGCCCGCCGCAGGTCGTGCGGCGCCCGCATCGCCGGCACGGCCTCGGCGGTGTGGTGCACGGCCAGCGTCTCCCAGCGGGCGGTCGAGGTGCCGTACAGCCGGGACAGATGCATGCGTACGGCGGTGTCGACGCCCGGCGGCGGTGTGCCGAGGACCGTGGACGAGATCAGCGCACGTCCCGCGGGCGCGCGGCCGGGGTCGACCCGGCTGACCACGGCGGTGTGCGCGACCGGCCCGCTCCGGTCGGCGTCGAGGAGCAGCGACGCACCGGTCCCGGGCGGGTCGTCCGTCGTGTGGTGGACGACCGTCACCGGATGGAAGTCGGGCACCCGCAGCCCGGGCAGCAGCTCCGCCGCGGTGCGCGCGTCGGTGGCCACCAGCACGGCGCGGCAGCGGAACTCACCGTGCTCGGCGGTGGTCACCGAGGTCGTGGAGACCGAGGTGACCCGTACCCCGGTGTGCACGGTGCCCGGCGGCAGCGTCCGGGCGAGCAGCTCGGGCAGTACCTCGGCCCCGCCCTCCGGCAGCGACAGCCGGCCGGCCGCGAAGGCGCGCAGCGCGAGGTCCGCGCACCGGCTGGAGGTGGTGAGGTCGGGGTCGCAGAGCAGCGCGGCGAGCAGCGGACGCAGGAAGCCGTCGATCGTGCGGGCGGGCAGACCTCGGGTCGCGAGGGCCTGGGCGGCCGGCGACTCCGGGCGGCGCATCAGCCGTTCGGCGGGGGTGACCGCGAGCCGGGTGAGCGCGGCGCCCAGCCGGGCCTGGTCCACGGCGGTGCCCAGCGGCGCCCCCGCCCGGACCCTGGGTGGCGGCGCCGGCCGTACCCGCGCGGCGGGGGAGCCGCCGGCGCGCGGCCTGGGCACCCCGCCCGGCCGGGGAACGCTCGCCAGGGCGCGTACGGCGTGCAGTGCGCCCCTTGCGCTCCCCGCGCCCGCCTGCGCGCCCGCGCGGTGATGGCGCCCGTCGCTGTGCAGCAGGACCCCCGGCGCGAACGGACGCAGGACGAGGGCGTCCAGCCCCGGTGTCAGGTCCAGTTCCGGATACGCCGTGGACAGCAGCTGCCCGATGCGGTCGAGTCGGAACCCGTCGACCTTCTCCGTCGACATGCGGCCGCCTGCGTAAGGAGCGGCCTCCAGGACTACGGTCGTTACTCCTGCGCTGGCCAGCCGGTGCGCGGCGGAGAGTCCGGCGACACCGGCTCCCACCACGACGACATCTGCCTGGTACGCGGGCTCAAGCACGTGCCCCTCCTCGAGGTTGCGCGGCCGGTGGAGACGTCATGCCCCCAACAGCCGTCCCGGATACCCGAGTTCGGGTCGAGGTTAGGGCCGTGATCGGTCATGAACAGTCGCGCATGGACAGGGCACGGTCGCACGGCGGTCGCATACGGTCACGCGAAGGATCAGGCTGCCCGGATGGCGTCCTCGATCCCGGGGAACGCGAAGGTGAACCCGGACTCCAGCAGTCGCTTCGGCACCACCCGCGCGCTGCCCAGCACGTCCCCGGCCATCTCGCCCAGCACCGAGCGCAGCACCGGCGCCGGCACCGCGAACAGCGTCGGCCGGTGCAGCACCCGCCCCATCGCCTCGGTGATCTCCCGGTTCGTCAGCGGATCGGGCGCGGTCAGGTTGAACGGCCCCGACAGGTCGTCCCGGTCGAGCAGATGCCGGATCGCCGCCACCTCGTCGTGCAGCGCGATGTACGACCAGTACTGCCGTCCGTCGCCCATCCGCCCCCCGAGCCCGGCCGTGAAGAGCGGGAACAGCTTGCCCCAGGCCCCGCCGCCGCGCGCCACGACCAGCCCGGTCCGGGTGAGGACGGTACGCACGCCCGCCTCCCGGGCGGGGCCCGCGGCCGCCTCCCACTCCACGCACAGCTCCGGCAGGAAGCCGCTCCCGGCGGGCGAGTCCTCGTCCACGACCCGCTCGCCCGTCTCGCCGTACAGACCCATCGCGCTGCCGTTCACGAACACCCGCGGACGTTCGTCGAGCGAGGCGACGGCCTTCGCCAGCGCCGTCGTACCGTGCACCCGGCTGTCGTGGATCCGCTTCTTGTACGCCTCGCTCCAGCGCCGGTCGCCGACCCCCGCCCCGGCCAGGTTGACCACCGCGTCGCACCCGGCGAGCCCCGCCGTGTCCACCTGTCCCCGTTCGGGGTCCCAGCGCACCTCGTCCGCGCCCCGGGGCGCATGGCGCACGAGGCGTACCACCCGATGTCCGTCCGCGGTCAGGGACCGCACCAGGGCGCTGCCGATCAGGCCGGAGGCACCGGCCACCGCGATTCGCTCACGTTCCATGCGGCCATCCTGCCCGCTGACCCGAAAAAACCCCGGTCCGGGCGCCGTCTGCCCGCCATAGGGTGACGGCCATGCCCGAACCCTCCGTACCCCGCATCCGCACCGCACGGTCCGCCGACGCCGAGGCGCTGGCCCTCGTCGACCGTCTGACCTGGTCCCCGCTGCACGCGGTCATGCCCGAGCCGGAGCCGCCGTACGCCCCCTTCTTCGACGAGCGCCACGTCCCCGAGGACTATCTGGTCGCCGAACTGGACGACCGTGTCATCGGCTACATCCGCCTCGCCCCGCCCACCCCGCTCGCCTGCAACGCGCATGTGCGGCAGATACAGGGCCTCGCCGTCCTCGACGAGGGACGCGGCCGGGGCGTCGGACGGGCGCTGATCCGCGCCGCCCTCGAGGAGGCCCGCCGGCAGGGCGCGCGCCGGATCACCCTGCGCGTCCTCGCCCACAACGCCCCGGCCCGGAGGCTCTACGCGTCCGAGGGATTCGTCGTGGAGGGCGTGCTGCCGGAGGAGTTCCTGCTGGCCGGGGAGTACGTGGACGACGTGTTCATGGGGCGCCCGCTGTAGGGCGCAGGGCGTCGCCGCGCCGGAGCGGTGCGCGGGTCTCAGGAGGTCGCCAGCTTTCCGGTGTCCACCGCCTGCGTCGCCTTCGCCGCCCGCTCGGCGTCGCCCGCCACCTCGGCCGCCGTGAGCACGTACCCCGTCTCGTCGTCGGAGGTGGAGCGGGCGAAGACGACGCCGTAGACCCGGCCCGCGGTGGTCAGCAGCGGGCCGCCGGAGTTGCCGGGGCGGACGGTGGAGCGGATCGAGTAGATCTCCCGGGTGACGATCTCGTCGTTGTAGATGTTCCGGCCGGTGGCCTTCACCCGGTTCGCGACCGTCGCCGCTTGGAGGTTCAGGTCGCCGTCCTGCGGATAGCCGGCGACGACCGCCGAGTCCCCGCGCGAGGCGTCGTCGTCGAAGCTCAGCACCGGCGCTTTCAGGTCCGGCACGTAGAGCACGGCCACGTCCTTGTCCGGGTCGAAGAGCACCACGCGCGCGTCGTACGACCGGCCCACGCCGCCGATCCGTACGGTCGGGTCGTCGATGCCCGCCACCACGTGCGCGTTGGTCATCACATGCTCGCTCGCGTACACGAAGCCGCTGCCCTCGCGGCCCTGGTCGCCCGAGACGCCCTCGATCTTCACCGTGCTCAGCTTGGCCGCCTCGGTCGCGCTCGGCGTGACGCTGTCGCCGGTGGGCTTGGCGACCTCGGCCGTCGACTCGTTCTCGAACGGGTTGAAGACCTGCGGGAAGCCCGCCTGGGTCAGCGCGGAGGTGGCCCGCGAGAACCAGGTGGGCGTGGTGTCCGGCATGGCGTCCTGCACGGCTCCCAGCAGCCGGGAGTCCCGTATGGACGAGGTGACCACGGGGGACGAGGACGCGCCCAGCACGCTCGCCGCCACCCAGGCCACGATGAGCACCGCCACCGCGTTCGCCGCCGCCCCGCCGACCCCGTCGGCCACTCTGAGCGGCCCGCGGTCCAGCTCCCGCCGCAGCCGCAACGCCAGCCGCCCCGCCAGTTCGTGCCCGGCCACCGCGGGCAGGAGCACCGTGACCACCGCCGTCACCGTCGCCGCCGTGGTCCCCGGTGTGACCAGGTCCATCAGCCACGGCAGGACCCACACGCCGATCACCGCGCCGCCCACGAACCCGGCGAGCGAGACACAGCCGGCCACCAGTCCACGCCGGTAGCCGGAGCCGGCGTAGGCCAGGATCACCAGCACCAGCAGGATGTCGAGCAGGTCCACACGGCCGCCTTTCTCTTGGAACCCCTGGTCGGTGAGTACGTGCGGGAAGGGCCCAGTGATCAGCTACCCATCGATCACCCGCGCGTGACCGACCGAACCGGCCACGCGTGCGTGCTACCCCGGAAAACGTCGTGGACCGGGACGATGGTTCCGCCAGGTGGCACAGCACACATCGCGGACGGACCGGAACCGGTCGACAGTGGCTTCATGTGTGCCCTCCGACCGGCCGCCCGCGGCGCGCGGGGAACGCGAGTACGGCGCCCGGCGCGGATACCGGGCCCGCTCCTCGTGCTCCTGGGCTGCCTGCCCGGGCTCGCCGCCATGGCTGCCCTGGGGCTGTGCGCGGGCGGCGTCGACGACGCCACCACGGCGGCCTCGGGCCCCCGCTCGCCCGCCGCCCGGCCCGCCGCCGTCCACCCGGCGGTCCGGCCGCCCGTCGTGGCCCGCGCCGCCTGGCTGGACGACCTCTCCCGGCACGCGCAGCCGCCCCCGCGCTACGACGACAAGGTCGTCGCCGTCTTCGTGCACCACACCGACTCGCCCAACGGCTACGCCTGCGCCGACGCGCCCCGGATCATCCGCTACCTGTACGCGGGCCAGATCGGCGCCCGGGACTGGGACGACATCGGCTACAACTTCCTCGTCGACCGCTGCGGCACGATCTACGAGGGCCGCGCGGGCGGCGTCGACCGGCCCGTCACCGGCGCCCACACCCAGGGCTTCAACCACCGTACGGCCGGTATCGCCGCGCTCGGCACGTTCACCGCCGGGGTGCCGGTGCCGCAGGCGATGGTCGACGCGATCGCCGCCCTGACCGCCTGGAAGCTCGGGCTGTCCGACATCGACCCGCGCGCGGACGTCCGGCTCACCTCCAGCAACAGCCGCAGCCGGTACGCCGCGGGCACCACCGCCACCCTCCCGGCACTGGCCGGCCACAAGGACGGTTACATGACCAGCTGCCCCGGCGCCGCCCTCACCGCGCGTCTGCCGGAGATCCGGGAAAGGGCGGCCCGGCTGCAGGGCAGAACGTCCGCCCGGGCCGCCGGGAGTCTCACAGGAAGGCCTTAGGCGGCGTTCAGGGTTCTCCCATTCCCGCGTCCTACGGTCATGCACAACACAAACCGACTGGAGGCGGGGATCATGAACAGCAGTCGTAACGGATCCGCGGGGAACACGGGAGACCCGGGCAGGACGGGAGCCTCGGGGAGCACGGGAAACGCGGTGAGCACGGGAGACTCGGGGAGCACGGGAAGCTCCGTGTACGGGGGAGATCCGGCGTACGCGGAAAGGGCGGGAGCCGCGGGCGGCGCCGGCACCGCGGAGCGGACCCCGGCCTGGGCCAAGGCCGCCCGCAGCCCCTGGACCGTGCTCTGCGCCGTCGCCGCGGTCGTCCTGGGCCCGGCCGCGACCACCGCCTCCGCCCTGGAGCAGGCCAACAAGGCACCGATGCACCACGCGGTGCGGGTCGATCAGGCGCAGGCCTACATCCCGACGGACAGCACCCGCCGCAAGCTCGCGGTGTGACCGCCGACGCGGGTCACTCCTGTCACTCCTTGAAGCGCTGCCACAGCCGGGGATACCGCTCGGCCAGCGCCCCCTCGTTCTCGAAGGCGACCGGTGTCCCCTCGGGTTCGGCGGGCGCGGGCGGAATGCCCAGGTCCGGGGCGACGGTCCCGGTGAGCTGCTCGTAGGCCTCGTCGGCCGCGTAGCCGAGTTCCTCGGCGTCCCCGTCGATCTCCTCGTCGAAGTCGTCCAGCAGATCGGCGAGCGAGTCCGGGTCGCCGTGCAGGGCGCCCTCGAAGACCTCGCGGCCCTGCCCGATCAGCCAGCACCGGAAGAAGTCGAAGGCGTCGTCGCTGGCCCCGTCCAGCAGCAGCCAGGCAGCGCCCCACAGGTCCCAGCGGTAGGCGCGGTTGTAGCGGGACTCGAAGTGCCGGGCGAAGTCGAGCACGGAATCCGGGTCCAGCCGGAGCAGCCGCTCCACGAGCTGGTCGGCCTGCTCCTCGGGATCGCCCTCGGCGGCCTCGCGGGAGGCGTCCACCAGCTCCCAGAACTCCGTCTCGTCCATCACGCGTCCAGCATCGTGCCTCGAAGTGCGCCACGCACCCGGAGTGCCGGGGATTCCGGCGGGATCCTCACCCTTCCCGACGCCCGTAGAGCTCGGTCAGCCGTCTCGCGTCCGCGGCGAACCGCTCCCGCAGTGTGGCCGGGAAGAGCACCTCGGCCTCCGGTCCCAGCGCCGCGAGCTGCGTGTGCGCCACCTCCTCCGACTCGACCCGCAGGGTGACCGTCGCCCAGCCCGTCGCGTCCGGCTCCGCCCCACCCGCCAGCGCGTCCCGGGCGGCCACCGGATCCACGGCGTACGGCAGGTTGCGCACGCCCGTCGCGGAGAGCCGCAGGACCACCTCGGCCCGCAGGATCGACCGCGCGAACCGCTCGGCCTGCTCGCCCCAGAACCCGGGCAGATCGAAGCCCTCGTCTCTGCTGAAACGATCCTCCATGACGTCGGCACCGACGAACCGGTCGATGCGGTAGGTCCGGAACGCCCCCGCCCCCGCCCCCTTCGCCGCTGTCCCCTTTGTCTCCGTCCCCGCCGCGCAGACCCGGGCGCACAGGTACCAGACCCCTGCCTTGAGCACGAGCCCGTAAGGCTCCAGCTCCCGCACCACCTCGCTCTCCCCGCGCCGGTAGCGGGCACTCAGGCACCGGTCGTCCCACACCGCGTCCGCGACCGCCGGCAGCAGGGCCGGTGCCGCCGGCTCCCGGAACCAGGCGGGCGCGTCCAGATGGAACCGCTGCGCCGCCGTACGCGGGGCGTCCCGCAGGGAGGGCAGCAGTGCCGCCGACACCTTCAGCCGTGCGGCCGACGCGATGTCCTCCAGACCCATCTCCCGCAGCGCCCCCGGCACCCCGCTCAGGAACAGCGCCTCGGCCTCGTCGCGCCCCAGCCCCGTCAGCCGCGTCCGGTAGCCCCCGACGAGCCGGTAGCCCCCCGCCCGCCCGCGCTCCGCGTACACCGGCACGCCCGCCTCGGACAGCGCCTGCGCGTCGCGTGTGACGGTCCGCTCCGACACCTCCAGTTCGCGGGCCAGCTCGGACGCGGTCATGGTGGGCCGGGACTGGAGCAGGAGCACCATCTTGATGAGGCGGGCAGCACGCATGGGGACATGATGCGGGGCGCTCCGCCGACGGGGCGGCCCGGGTGCGAAATATCCGGCTAGTGCCGGCGCCGGATCGGCCGCGCCCGCCGAGCGACCCGGAAACCACGCGGCCGCCCCCGCTCCACCACGGCCTACGGCCACCGGCGTGCGGTGCCCGGTGTCACGGCCTGCGGCCATTGCCGTGCCGTATTGCCGTGCCGCAGCCTGCGGCGACCGCCGTGCCGCAGCCTGCGGCGACCGCCGTGCCGCAGCCTGCCGTCACAGCCGTCACAGCCGTCACAGCCGTCACAGCCGTCACAGCCGTGCCGTCACCGTCGGCATACGGCCCCAGGACGGTGAAGGGGGCCCGGTGGCATCAGCCACCGGGCCCCCTTCACCGTTGAACCGGAGCGGGCGGGCTTACAGCCCGTACCGCTCGCGCGCTTCCTTCACCGCGGTCGCCTTGACCTCGCCGCGCCGGGCGAGCTGGGCCAGGGCCGCGACGACGATCGACTCGGCGTCGACTCCGAAGTGGCGGCGGGCCGCCTCACGGGTGTCGGAGAGGCCGAAACCGTCCGCGCCCAGCGAGGACCAGTCCTGCTCGACCCACTGCGCGATCTGGTCCGGGACCTGGCGCATGTAGTCGGAGACCGCGAGGACCGGGCCCTCGGCGCCCTGGAGGGCCCGACGGACGTACGGCTGGCGCTCCTCGCCGCGCAGGAGGGCCGCGTCGGCCTCCAGCGCGTCGCGGCGCAGCTCGGTCCAGGAGGTCGCGGACCACACGTCGGAGGCCACACCCCACTCCTCGGCGAGCATCCGCTGCGCCTTCAGGACCCAGTGGATCGCCGTGCCGGAGCCCAGGAGCTGGATGCGCGGGGCGTTGGCCGCGGCCACCTCCACGCCCGCCGACTCCGCCGTGTTGAAGCGGTACAGGCCCTTGAGGATGCCCTCGTCGACGCCGGGGGCGGACGGCTTGGCCGGCTGCGGCATCGGCTCGTTGTAGACCGTCAGGTAGTAGAAGACGTTCTGGTCCTCGCCCGGGGTCGCCTCGCCGTACATCCGGCGCAGACCGTCCTTGACGATCGCCGCGATCTCGTAGGCGAACGCCGGGTCGTAGCTGAGGGCGGCCGGGTTGGTCGCGGCGATGACCGGGGAGTGGCCGTCGGCGTGCTGGAGGCCCTCGCCCGTCAGGGTCGTACGGCCGGCCGTGGCGCCGACGAGGAAGCCGCGGCCGAGCTGGTCGCCGAGCTGCCACATCTGGTCGGCCGTGCGCTGCCAGCCGAACATCGAGTAGAAGATGTAGAACGGGATCATCGCCTCACCGTGCGTGGAGTACGCGGTGGACGCGGCGATGAAGTCGGCCATCGAACCGGCCTCGGTGATCCCCTCGTTGAGGATCTGGCCGTTCTTGGCCTCCTTGTAGTACATCAGCTGGTCGCGGTCGACCGGCTCGTACGTCTGGCCCTTGGGGGAGTAGATCCCGAGCGACGGGAACAGGCTCTCCATGCCGAAGGTGCGCGCCTCGTCGGGGACGATCGGCACCCAGCGCTTGCCCGTCTCCTTGTCGCGGACCAGGTCCTTGACCAGCCGGACGAAGGCCATGGTGGTGGCGATGTTCTGGGAGCCGGAGCCCTTGTCGAAGGAGGCGAACGCCTTCTCCGCCGGGGCCGGCAGCGGGGCCAGGGCGTGCGTACGGCGGGCCGGGGCCGGGCCGCCGAGGGCCGCGCGGCGCTCCTGGAGGTAGCGGACCTCGGGGGAGTCGGCGCCCGGGTGGCCGTAGGGGACCACGCCGTCGACGAACCGACTGTCCGGGATCGGCAGCTCCAGCAGGTCGCGCATCGTCTTGAACTCGTCCACCGAGAGCTTCTTCATCTGGTGGTTGGCGTTCTTCGACGCGAAGCCCTCGCCGAGGGTGTGGCCCTTGACCGTCTGGGCCAGGATGACCGTCGGGGCGCCCTTGAACTCCACCGCCGCCTTGTAGGCCGCGAACACCTTGCGCGCCTCGTGACCACCGCGGGAGAGGTGGAAACACTCGAGGATCTTGTCGTCGCTCAGCAGCTTCGCCATTTCGGCGAGCGCCGGGTCCTTGCCGAAGAAGTCCTCGCGGATGTAGGCGGCGCCCCGCGTCTGGTACGTCTGCACCTGGGCGTCGGGTACCTCGCGCAGCCGGCGGACGAGCGCGCCCGTGGTGTCGAGCTGGAACAGCTCGTCCCAGGCGGAGCCCCACAGCGACTTGACGACGTTCCAGCCCGCGCCGCGGAACTGGGCCTCCAGCTCCTGCACGATCTTGAAGTTCGCGCGGACCGGGCCGTCGAGGCGCTGGAGGTTGCAGTTGATGACGAAGGTCAGGTTGTCCAGACCCTCGCGGGAGGCGAGGGCGAGTGCCGCCGTCGACTCGGGCTCGTCCATCTCGCCGTCACCGAGGAACGCCCACACGTGGGACGCGGAGACGTCCTTGATGCCGCGGTTGGTGAGATAGCGGTTGAAGCGCGCCTGGTAGATGGCGGAGAGCGGGCCGAGGCCCATCGACACCGTCGGGAACTCCCACAGCCAGGGCAGGCGCCGCGGGTGCGGGTACGACGGGAGGCCGTCGCCGCCCGCCTCCTGGCGGAAGTTGTCGAGGTGCTGCTCGGTCAGCCGGCCGTCGAGGAAGGCGCGGGCGTAGATACCGGGGGAGGCGTGGCCCTGGATGTAGAGCTGGTCGCCCGAGCCGTCCGCCTCCTTGCCCTTGAAGAAGTGGTTGAAGCCGGTCTCGTAGAGCCAGGCGGCGGAGGCGAAGGTGGCGATGTGGCCGCCGACGCCGTGTTTGCTGCCCCGGGTCACCATCGCGGCCGCGTTCCAGCGGTTCCACGCGGTGATCCTGCGTTCCATCTCCTCGTCACCGGGCGCGGACGGCTCGGCGGCGGTGGGGATGGTGTTGACGTAGTCCGTCTCGAGCAGCTTGGGCAGCGCGATGCCGTTGCCCTCGGCACGCTCCAGCGTGCGGCGCATCAGGTATGCGGCACGGTGCGGCCCGGCCGCCTTGGCGACCGCGTCCAGGGAGGCCTGCCATTCGGCGGTCTCCTCCGGGTCCCGGTCGGGGAGCTGGTCGAGCGCGCTCGGCTGGATGGCCTGGGGGTCGGTCATGTCGCCGCCTTCCTCAGTCGAAGGGGGTTCCCTGTGAGGGTGTTCCTGGGGGTGCCCTTGGTCTTTGGCAGGACAGGGCGTGGGCTCCGGCGCGATGCCATGGGTGGCTTCGGCCGCGGCCCGTCGGCGACTGTAACCCCCTGATCGATGATCGATCAAAGGGTTGAAGGGCAAAACCTCTCGATTGCGAGAAAGTAGGCACGGGGTGCCTTTCGGGCAGGCACCCCGTGCCGCGTAAATTCGGGGTTTTCGCAGGTCGGAGGCCACGTATGAGCGCGTGTACGCTCCACTGAAACTCCACTGAAACCGGAGCGCCCCGCTACGCCCGGGGAGCACACCCGAGGACGTGTGCCTTCACCAGCTCGGCGATCCTCGGGTCCCGCCGCCGGAACGCCTGGACGAGCTCCTCGTGCTCCTCCGCGTACGACTGCTGAACGGTCCCCAGCCAGCGGATCGACAGCGCCGTGAACACCTCGATGCCGAGGCCCTCCCAGGTGTGCAGCAGCACCGAGTTGCCGGCCGCCCGGACCAGTTCCCGGTGGAAGCCGACCGTGTGCCGCACCTGGCCCGTGCCGTCCGCGTCGCGGTCCGCCTCGTACAGCGCGGCGACATGCGGTTCGAGGGCCGAGCAGTCCTCCGCGAGCCGCTGCGCGGCCAGCTCCGCCGCGATCGCCTCCAGGCCGGCCCGGACGGGGTAGCTCTCCTCCAGGTCCGCTGCCGTGAGGTTGCGCACCCGCACGCCCTTGTTCGGCGCGGACTCGATCAACCGCAGCGACTCCAGCTCGCGCAGCGCCTCCCGCACCGGCGTTTGGCTGACCTCCAGCTCGGTCGCGATCCTGCGCTCCACGATCCGCTCGCCCGGCTTCCAGCGCCCGCTGACGATCCCCTCCACGATGTGCTCGCGGATCTGTTCGCGCAGCGAGTGGACGACGGGCGCGGTCATGAGGGCTCCTTTGAGGAGGGGCCGCACGGGCCCCCGGGGGCGTTTGACGTTTAGACAATACGGCCGGGGGCCCGCGGAGGAGAGGCGCACGGGGGAGCTTTCAAGCAGGTGAGACGAGACTTACACGCCCACACGGGGGCTCGGCTGTAAAGACCGGTACCGGACAGGTACAGCCGCCCGCCGGGCTCGGGGCCGTGCTCCCGGTCGTGCTTCCCGCCGTGCTTGCAGCCCTGCTCGCGCCGTGCCGGCAACCGGCAGACGGAAGCCCCCGCCCGGAGAGTTCCGGACGGGGGCACCCACTGTCGAGCCCCGGGAGGTCAGAGGCCGAGTTCGACCTCGAACTCGCCGGCCTCCAGGATCGCCTTGACCGCGGTCAGGTAACGGGCCGCGTCGGCGCCGTCGACCAGACGGTGGTCGTAGGACAGGGTCAGGTACGTCATGTCGCGGACGCCGATGACCGTGCCCTCCTCCGTCTCGATGACGGCCGGACGCTTGACCGTGGCACCGATGCCGAGGATCGCGACCTGGTTCGGCGGCACGATGATCGTGTCGAACAGCGCGCCGCGCGAGCCGGTGTTGCTGATGGTGAAGGTCGCGCCGGACAGCTCGTCCGGGGTGATCTTGTTCGCGCGGACCTTGCCCGCCAGGTCGGCCGTGGCCTTGGCGATGCCGGCGATGTTCAGGTCGCCCGCGTGCTTGATGACCGGGGTCATCAGGCCCTTCTCGGAGTCCACCGCGATACCGATGCTCTCGGTGTCGAAGTAGGTGATCGTGCCCTCGTCCACGTTGATCCGGGCGTTGACGGCCGGGTGGGCCTTCAGCGCCTGGGCCGCCGCCTTCACGAAGAACGGCATCGGGGAGAGCTTGACGCCCTCGCGGGCCGCGAAGGAGTCCTTCGCCTGCGCGCGGAGCTTCATCAGCCGGGTGATGTCGACCTCGACGACCGAGGACAGCTGCGCCTGCTCGTGCAGCGCCTTGACCATGTTGTCGCCGATGACCTTGCGGATGCGGGGCATCTTGACGGTCTGGCCACGCAGCGGGGAGACCTCGAGCGCCGGGGTCTTCTTCGCGGCGCCCGCGGCAGGCGCGGCGGCGGCCGGAGCCGGAGCCGGAGCGGCGGCAGCGGCCTTCGCGGCCTCGGCGGCGGCGAGGACGTCCTGCTTGCGGATGCGACCGCCGACGCCGGTGCCCTTGACGGCGGCCAGGTCGACGCCGTTCTCGGCGGCGAGCTTGCGCACCAGCGGGGTCACGTAGGCGCCGTCGTCACCCGCGGGAGCGGCGGGCGCGGGGGCGGCCGGGGCGACCGGAGCCGGAGTGACCGGCGCGGGGGCCGGGGCGGCGGCGACCGGGGCGGGCGCCGGAGCGGCCGGAGCCGGAGCCGGAGCGGGCGGGGGGGGGGGCGGGGGGGGGGGGGGGGGGGGTGTGGGAAGGGGGGGGGGGGGGGAAAGGGTAGGGTTATGGGGTGGCGCGACTCTTTAAAAA
>LJCX01000004.1 GCA_001298545.1 Actinobacteria bacterium OV320 | reverse complement strand
CCGCTCGGACATCTCCTTCGCCGCCTCGGCGAGCTTCTTCGACGCCTGGAGCTCGGCGTCGGCGTTGATGATCCGGGCCCGCCGCTCACGGTCGGCCTCGGCCTGCCGGGCCATCGACCGCTTCATCGTCTCGGGCAGGGAGACGTCCTTGATCTCCACCCGGTCGATGGTGACGCCCCACTCCACGGCCGGGCTGTCGATCATCAGCTCCAGCCCCTGGTTGAGCTTTTCGCGGTCGGACAGCAGATCGTCCAGATCGCTCTTGCCGATGATCGACCGCAGCGAGGTCTGCGCCATCTGCGAGACGGCGAACCGGTAGTCCTCCACCCGCATGACCGCCTCGGCCGGCGAGGTCACCTTGAAGTAGACGACGGCGTCCACGCGCACGGTGACGTTGTCCCGGGTGATGCCCTCCTGCCCGGGCACCGGCATCGTGACGATCTGCATGTTGACCTTCCGGAGCCGGTCGATGCCCGGAAGGATCAGGGTGAGTCCGGGGCCTCGCACCTCGGGCCGGAGTTTCCCGAGCCGGAGGACCACGCCCCGCTCGTACTGCTTGACGACCCGCGCCGCCGCCGCCACGTACACCGCTCCGGCGGACACCAGCGCGACGCCCGCCACCATCAGCTCCTCGACCATTGCCGGCCCCCAAGGGTCCACAGCACTGCCCGCGCATCACTGCCTGTACCCCGACGGTAACCCCGCCCCCCGGCAAGGGCGAGCCCCCGCACGCCGGTTGCGTACGGGGGCTCGCCTGCGATCGGCCACAGGCCGGGTGAAACGGTCCCGCGCGAGGACTCCCGTGTGCGGACTCCCTCGTCAGGGCTCCCGCGTCAGGGCTCCCGTGCCGGGACTCCCTCGTCAGGGCTCCCGCGTCGGGACTCTCGCGTGAGGACTAGAAGACGCTGACGCCGTAGCGGCTCAGGGCCTCGGTCACGGGCTGGAAGAAGGTCGTACCGCCGGAGGTGCAGTTGCCGCTGCCACCGGAGGTCAGACCGAGCGCGACACCGCCGGAGGTGTAGAGCGCTCCGCCGGAGTCGCCACCCTCGGCGCAGACGTTGGTCTGGATCATCTGGTAGACCACGTCACCGCTGCCGTAGTTGACCGTGGCGTTGAGGGCGGTCACCCGGCCGGTGTGGATACCGGTCGTGGAGCCGTCCCGGATGACCGACTGGCCCACGGTGGCGTTGCCGGCGCTGGTGATGTCGGTGTTGCCCGCGGTGCCCGCCTTGGCGACCGAGGTGTTGGTGTAGCGGACCAGCGCGTAGTCGTTGGTCGGGAAGCTGTAGCCGGAGTTCGTACCCAGCACGGTGGTCTGTCCGGAGTTGGAGTACCAGGTCGAGGCGACCTCGCCGCAGTGTCCGGCGGTCAGGAAGTAGTAGGTGCTCCCGCTGACGACGTTGAAGCCGAGCGAGCAGCGGTAGCCACCGCCGTAGATGGCGTCGCCGCCGCCGATCAGCTTGTTGAACTTGCCCGGGGTGTGCTTGATCGTGAGCGCGCCGGCGTTGTCGCCCGCCTGCTCCTTGATCTGCGCGATCTCGGCGTCCGAGACCGTGCTGTCGACGGTGACCAGGAGACGGTTGGTCTTGCTGTCGACCGCCCAGGCGGTGCCCGGGATGTCCGCCTGGAGCACCGAGTCGCCGGCGCTCTTCAGTTCGGCGGTACTGAAGGTGGCGGTGTCGGCCGCGCTCGCGTGGGGGATGGCGATGGCGGCGGCGGCCACGAGTCCGGTTGTCACGGCGGTCAGCCGGGTCCGTCTCGAGATGCCGCTCGTGGGGGTGGTGGGGGTGGTGCGCTTGATCCTCACGTTTCGTTCCCTCCCAGGGGAAGTCGGGGGCCCGTGGTGTGGGGTCGGGGCCCGTGAGGCGCAGCCAGGGACCGACGTTCGTCCGGATTTCGGACACGCCGTGACCCTGACAAGCGCTGAGGGGGAGTATTCGGCCGAACGGCCGGTCGGCGCAAGGGCGCCTTTCGGCCGTCAGACCTTCAACGAACTGCGTGAGTTGAGCCCTCTTGCAGCCTCTTGTCCCAGCTCAGACCAGGTTGCGCTCTCCTGCCTCGACCGCCACGTCATATGTGTTCCCCGGCGGCGGGGAGGGGCGGAGGAAAGCATCCGCACAGGCGCACGGAGGCAGTACGGCCCGGTTGAAGTCGACCGTCGTGCGTCCGTCCGCGTCGGGTGCGCCGGAGTGCGGGAACCGGAACCGACAGCTGGTCACCCCGCTGGTGGCGTCGGCGAACACGGCCCACAGCGAACCCTCGCCCCGCACGCTCCCTTGAAGGGTGAGCCGCTGCCCGGCCAGGACGAACGCCGGTTCCCCGCCGAGCCCGAGACCAGCCCGAGACCGCCCTCACGCCCGTCGGCGTTCGGCGCCCGGACGGTACGGTCCTCGGCGTACGGGGTGAAGCGCGCGGGCACCGCCCAGCGCGCGTCGTAGGGGGTCGCGTCGATGCCCGGGAACCGGTGCCGGGCCGCGGAGTCCGGGTCGAAGTCGCGTACTCCCCAGACCCCCTCGCGGACCAGCACGACCAGCCGCCGGTCACCGAGCGCGCCCCGGGCCGCGTCCGTCGGTCCGGTGTCGGCGCCGAGTCGCATCTCCCCGCTGAACGGCTTCCCGTCCACGGTCAGCCCGTCGGAGCCGGTCGCGGTGAGCACCACGGCATCCTCATCGGCCACCCAGGTCCCCGGGGTGTCCGGAAGTAGACCTTCCGGAAAGTCCTCGGGCTGGGGGTCCCCTCAGGCCGTTTCAGGCACTGGGGGAACGTTCCGGTGAGCGCGAGCGGGGCCGTAGGGCGCCGAGACCGTCTCCAGGCGGCCCTCGTGCCACTGCTGCCAGTCGTCCGCCGCGTCCGCCGCCGCGCCGGTCGCGTCCGTCGTCATCAGGTCGGCCTTGTCGTCATGCGAGGTGTCCTGTCCTCTCGTCATATGGCTCGCCCGTCCCCGCCGGGTCGGGCAGTCCGAGGTGGGAGCGCAAGGTGCGTCCTTCGTACTCCGTACGGAAGGCGCCGCGCTCCTGCAGCAGCGGCACCACCCGGTCGACGAACTCGTCGAGCCCGCCGGGCGTGAGCTGCGGTACGAGGACGAAGCCGTCGGCGGCGCCCTCGCGCACGAACTCCGCCAGTTCGGCGGCTACCGCCTCGGGCGTGCCGATGAAGGACTGCCGGGCGCTCGTCTCGATCACGGTCTGCCGGATGGACAGCCCCTTCTCCCTCGACAGCGCGCGCAGCTTCCCGGCCGTCGCGCCCGCGTCACCGTGCCGGGCGCGGCCCCCCGTGAGCCGCGGGTCGGCCACCGGGTCGAACTCGGGCAGCGGCCCGTCGGGGTCGTGGGCCGACAGGTCGACGCCCCAGAGCCGCTCCAGGGTGAGGAGGGCGCGCTGCGGGGAGACCAGCCGGCGTCTGATCGTGGCGGCCCGCTCCTGTGCCTCGGCGGCGGTGTCCCCGAGGACGACGGTGACGCCGGGCATGATCTTCAGATCGTCGGCGGTACGGCCGTACTTGGCCAGCCGTCCCTTGACGTCGGCGTAGAGGGCGCGCCCGGCCTCCAGCGTGCCGGGCCGCGCGAGGACGACGTCGGCGGTGGCGGCCGCGAACTCCCGGCCCTCCCCCGAGCCCCCGGTGAGGATCGCCACCGGGTGTCCCTGCGGTGAGCGCGGCACGGTGAACTCCCCGGCGATGTCGAAGTGCCGGCCCCGGTGCGCGAACGGCCGGGGCGCCTCGTCCGGTGTCCAGGAGTCCCACAGCCTTCTCGCGGTGGCGACGAACTCGGCGGTCCGCGGATACCGGTCGGCGCGGTCCAGGTAGTCCCCTCGGCGGAAGTCCTCGCCGGTGCGGGCGTCCGAGGAGGCCACCACGTGCCAGGCCGCCCGGCCGCCGCTGAGATGGTCCAGGGTGGCCAGTCTGCGGGCGAGTTCGAACGGCTCGTTGAAGGTGGCGTCGGCCGTGACGGCCAGCCCCAGGCGCTCGGTCACGGCGGCGAGCGCGTTGAGGACGGTGAGCGGCTCGGGGCGGCCGGCCGCGTCCAGGTCGTGGATACCGCCCTGGTGTGCGCGCGGCCGCGGCCCCTCGGCGAGGAGGAAGAAGTCGAACAGGCCGCGTTCGGCGGTCCGGGCGAGGTGCTCGAAGGAGGAGAACTCGATCGGCGACTTCGCGTCGGGGCCGGTCCAGACGGTGGGGGTGTCGGCGCCGGGGAAGTACGCGGCCAGATGGCAGTGCCTGCCGAGCGGCCTCGGGCCCCGGGGCCGGTGTCCGCTCATGCCGCTCCCCCCGCGTACTGGTTGGCGGGCCGGGCCAGCCCCAGATGCTCGCGGAGCGTGCTGCCCGGGTAGAAGGTGCGGAACAGACCACGGTGCTGGAGCAGCGCGACCGTGCCGTTGACCAGCCGTTCCAGATCGCGGCGCGGTTCGACGGGGATGAGGTGGAAGCCGTCGGCGGTGCCGTCCTTGTACCAGGAGGCGATCAGGTCGGCGAGGTCGACGGGGCCGCCCCGGTAGAGCGGGCCCTGCGCGGTCTGCCGGGGGCCGCCTCCGCCGTGGCCGGGTTCGGCGGCGTGCTCGCCGTCCCCGAGGTCGATCAGCAGACTCACCAGGACGAGCAGGGAGTTCGGGTCGCGACCGGCCGCGGCCGCGTCGGCCCGCAGCCGGTCGCGGACGGTGCGGGCCTGCGCGGGGCTCGCCACGTGTACGAGGGCCACGTCGGCGTGGCGGACGGCGGTGGAGCGGGCGGGTCCCTCGGTGGCGTCGACCACGCGCACCGGGTGTCCCTGCGGAGGTCTGGGCGCCAGGGCGGGGCCCCGCACCGAGAAGGCCTCGCCGGTGAAGTCGACGTGGTGCAGCTTGTCGCGGTCGAGGAAACGGCCGGTCGGTGCATCGCGTACGACGGCGCCGTCCTCCCAGCTGTCCCACAACTTCGCCGCCACGTCGGCCACTTCACCGGCCTCCTGCCACAGCGCGTCCAGCGGCGCGGTGTGCCGGCGGCCGAAGAGCCGGGCCTCCCCCTCCGTGGTGGAGACGTCGATCCGCCAGCCGGCCCGGCCCCGGCTGACCCGGTCGAGCGTGGCGATGGTGGCCTGGATGTGGAAGGGCTCGGTGTGGGTGGTGGTGAGGGTGGGCACCAGTCCGACGCGGTGCGTGGCGGGCGCCACCCGGGACAGCACGGCCGACGCGTCGGGCCCGGGCCGGGCGAAGGTGTCGTCCAGCGTCACGAAGTCGAGTCCGCCCCGCTCGGCGAGCCGCGCCAGTTCGACGTAGGGGCCGGCGTCGTACACCCCCGGCTGGTCGACGGCGGCCGCCAGGTGCAGCGGGCCCCGGCCGTGCGATGAGGTCATGGGGGAGAACCCTTTCTTCCGTGGCGCTTCGAAGTGGAGCGGTTCACCCGACGGCATCGGCGCCCAGATCCCGCAGGAACACCAGGGCGGCCCGGGCGGTGGCGTCGTTCTGCCGGAACGCGGGGCCGCCGGTGCGCGGCCGGGTGAACGCGCCCGGCGTACGGCCGTCGGTGTGCGGCCCGAGCGCGAAGCGCCGTGGGTGCGGCAGGCCGGCCCGGTCCAGGACCCGCCCGTCGGCGCGGTCCACCCGCAGCAGTCCGTCCGGGGTCTCGCCGGCGCCGTCGGCGTGCAGCTCCCGCAGCAGCGGGTCGAGGGCGCGCCGGAGCGTCGGCTCCGGCAGCCGGGCCTCCACCAGCGCCCGCGCCTCGACCGAGGAGCCGGGCACCGTGGCGCTCGACGCCCGGAACACCCCGTCGCGCGCGTGTACGGCCATGTCGGCGCCGACGAACTTCAGCACCCCCGCCCGGGACAGCGCGAGCAGCTGTCTCAGCCGGGGGCCCGGCGGCCCGGAGGCGAGGTAGCTGAAGAACCCGTGCCACCAGGAGCCGATGTCGCCGAGCCGGACCAGCTGTCCGTAGACGGACAGCAGTCCCAGGAAAACGGCCAGGTCGGTGCTGTGCGCGGCGTCGTGACGGCGGCTCAGGTCGTCCTCCACATAGCCGCGCAGTCCTTCCTGGAACTCCGCGAAGGACCCGTACGTCACCCCGTCCAACGGCCGGTCGAGGGCGGCGAGGTCGAGCCGGTCGCGCGGATCGGGCACGGCGGAGGCGACCAGGGCCTCGCGCTCGGCGCCCTCGGACGCGGCCTCGTACTTCTCCTCGAAGTCGGTCCAGGCGATCGCGGTCCGCTCGGCGTGGACCGTGAACAGCCGGTGGTAGTGGGCGAAGCCCAGCTCCTTCTCCACCAGTGGCCAGACATCCCGCCGGAAGTCGAAGCCCCCGGGCCGCGCGAGCAGCCCGTCGATCTCGGCGGGCCCCAGGAACCGGGGCAGCGGCGGCCGTTCGCCGGTCCAGTCGTAGCCGATCTTCGAGTGGTACGGCACACCGCGCCGCGAGCCGACGTACAGCACCGGTTCCCGCCCCGAGGGCACGTAGGTGTCCCCCTCGTACCGCCCGCCGCGCCCCTCGGTGAGCAGCACCATCAGGTCGACGAAGGCGAGCCCGAAACCACGCACCAGCACGGGTTCGCCGGCCGGCAGGGCGGACAGGTCGCTGTCGGCCGTGAAGTCCGGCGGCAGATGGACGAGCCCGTGCTCCGCCGCGTAGGCCGCCAACTCGCGCTGTTCATCGTCGAGTTCGGCGTCGAGATGACCGTGAGCGAGGACGACGAGATCGGCGGGCAGGGGCTGGTCCCGGCCTTCCAGCCACACCTGCTGGCGTCCCGAACGGGGGCCGCTCACCCGCAGAGCGCGCCCCGGATGGTGGTGGACGGTGATCTCCGGGGGCAGGGCGGCGACCGCCTGCTCGTGCACCCAGCGCAGATAGGAGCCCTGGAGCTGCCGGTCGGCGAAGGTACGCCCGTCGATGCCCGCCCACTCGTGCAACGTCGGGCCGGGCCGCACCGGCCCGGCCATCTCCACCGACTCGTCGGTGAACATGGTGACGTCCTCGGCGTGCGAGTTCATCCACAGCAGCGGTGACTGGGCGGCCCGCCAGATGCGTCCGGCGCCCGGCGGATGCGGGTCGACGAGATGGATGGCGAGCCCCGAACCGGCGTACAGCTCGGGGGCGTTGGCGGCGATCCGCTCGATGAGGCCGGTCCCCCGCGGCCCGGCCCCGACGATCACGAGGGTGGCGGGCGCTTCGGGGTCGAAGGTTTCGGAAGACATGCGAAGGCTCCGTGACAGCTGGAATCGAACACGGGTAGGTGCCTTCACACACCGAATGGGGCGCGCCGCGCGGCGCAGATACGGCCGAGCCCCTCAGCAGGGCCGTGCGGCGAGAGTACGTGGGCGTTTCCCCTCACTGTCAAGGCCGTCCACACTGTGAGCGGTACGTCTCAAGTCGGTTGACGCCTAACCGGAGACCTGTTCCACTTGGCCCATGCATCCGCAGCAGTGTCTGGTCACCCGCTCCCACATCGACTTCGGTCGCGTGTGGTCCTGTTCCTGTTGAGCTGACCCACTGCGGCCCCCGTTCCCGGGGCGCCCTCTTCGCGTTCTCCCCTCACCCAGCTCCGCCTTCACCTCCGCGCTCTCCCCTCGATATGCGCCTTTTCCCTCGTTTTCACCCTGCTTCACCCCTGCCCTACGGCGATCAGCGCGCCCCGACCGCCCTCCGCCCCGGAGCCGCGCGAAACCCGACCACCCGATCCATCAACGCCCCCAGCACGTCCCGTACGGAGCCGCGCTCGCGCGCGTCGCACTCCAGCACGGGCACCTCGGCGCTCAGCCCCAACGCCGCCCGTATCTCGTCCAGTTCGAAGTGCTCGGCCCCGTCGAAGCGATTCACCGCGAGGACGAACGGCGCGTCCTGGGCCTCGAAGTAGTCGACGGCCGGGAAGCACTCCTCGATCCGCCGGGTGTCCGCGAGGACCACCGTGCCGAGCGCTCCCTCCACCAGGTCGTCCCACAGGAAGGCGAAGCGGTCCTGCCCGGGCGTGCCGAACAGGTACAGCGCGATCGCATGGTCGAGCGTGATCCGTCCGAAGTCGAGTGCGACGGTGGTGGTGGTCTTGGACTCCACGCCCTCGAGCGAGTCGACCCCGACCGACACCTGGGTGATCGGCGCCTCGGTGTCGAGCGGGTCGATCTCGGAGACGGCTCCGATGAAGGTCGTCTTACCGACCCCGAGCCCGCCGCTCACCACGATCTTCACGGCGAGCGGAACGGTTTTGTCAGAGCGCCCGGGCATGATCATCGATCCTTTCGAGCATCCGGAGCGGTGGCTCCGCGGGTTACCGGCACGCGAACGGCCGACCGCCGGTCCCGATGGACGGCCCTGCGCAGTCCGCGTCCTCGACCAGAGATACGTTCCAGGGATGCCCGTCGCTCACCGTGGCGCCCCACCCAAGGCGCCACGGGCCGAAACGGTGACGCCGCGTCAGCAGTCGCAGGAGCAGCACTCGCAGCACTCGCAGCACTGGCACCCGTCGCAGCAGCAATCGCAGCCGTCACAGCCGTCGCGGCACCAGCCCTCGCGCTTCTTCCGCGACCAGGGCCCCTCGAACTCGTCGGCGCAACAGGCCCGGCAGGTGCAGCACAGCCCGAGCGCGACCGCGCACCCGGCCCAGAAGCCCCGCTTCCCGGGCCGCGGGGGCTCACCGCCGAAGGGGTTGCCGCCGTGAGGGTTGCCGGGCGCGTACGGATGGCCCGGCGCGTGCGGGTCCACCGGCCCCTGGGGGGCGTACGGGCCGGTCGGCGGCCCGAAGGCACCCTCCGGCGCGTGCGCGTGCCCGCACGACTGCGTTCCGAACGCCCGGTCGACCGACCGCTCCAGCTCGTGCGCCAGCAGCAGGTGCGCGAGCCTGCCGTCCACGAACTCCATGTCGCGCAGCGCGAGCCGGATGCCGTGCAGGGCGTCGTCGGCGAGCCGGCGGGCCTCGGTGAGCGGGGTGCCGGTGGCCGTCAGCGGGTTCCAGGCACCGGCCGCCGCGTCGGACTCCCGGTCCTCGACCGCGTCCAGCAGATGCGCCAGCCGCCCGAAGAGACGGCCGGCCTCGGCGAGCGGCGCGGCGTTGCCCGGCCGGCCCGCCAGGACCGCGGTGTGCGCGAAGGCGGCGGCGGTGGCGGTCTCGGTCGGCTCGGTGACGGCGCACAGCGGGGTGCCGGGCCCGGCGAGCGTCTCGATGCCCACCTGCCGTTCCACCGCGTCGACGAGGACGCCGGTGTCGAACCCGACGGCGGCCCCGCCGCGTTCCCCGGCCCGGCCCCAGCTCGCGGCGACCCGGCGCGCGGCGAAGGCGACGGGCCGCCGCGCCACCAGCCCGTCCCCGTCGGCGACGTGGTCGCGCACCTTGGCCGAGGCGAGCACCAGCGAGACGGCGGCCGCGAGCCGGGCGCCCTCGCCCTGCGCGACGGACGCGGTGCGCATCCCGCGCAACGGGCAGGGTCCCGCCGTCCGCCGCCATCCGTCGGCCGGCACCCGGTCGGCCTGAGCCTCCGTCAGAACCGATATGAGCAGGCCGTCGTAGTTGGTGACGACCCGCGCGAACTGCCCGTGGTCACCGCGCAGCGCGAGACACAGCCCGCACAGGTGCGCCATCCACTGGGTCCTGAGGCCCTCTCCGAGCCGGTGACTGCATGGCCTGACGATTCCGAACACGACAACCCCCGTCGTCCTTGGGACATTGAGCTGCGGCATGCTATCGACCGATTGTCACGCCGGATCGGGGGCACCCGGTTCACCCGGACGCACCGTGCGTCACTCGTTCGCCACGAAGAATCATATTTCACTCACAGTCAGCAGCCGTATGCGGTACGACCCTTGGGAGACGCGGGCTCTCGACGTATTCGCTGTGCACCAGTACCGTCACAAACCCCCCGCGCGGCGTCTATCCACTTGGCGCGACATCCGCATCATGGACGACCATGGGGAATGCGGAAAGCAGAAAGACCGCTGTGAGAGGAGGCGTCCATGGGATCGGTGCGCAAGGCGAGTGCCTGGCTTGGCCTCGTCGACGACAACGATGACGAGCGTTACTACGACGACGACTATTCCGAGGGGACCGACTCCGGGGACGCCTGGGTCACCGACCCGCGCGTGAAGGTGGCGACGGACACGGCCGAGGAGAAGGGCCGCCGGATCGGCACCGTCACCCCGGACAGCTTCCGGGACGCGCGGGCGATCGGTGAACTGTTCCGCGAGGGCGTGCCGGTCATCATGAACCTCACGGCCATGGAGGCCGGGGACGCCAAGCGCGTCGTCGACTTCGCGGCCGGGCTGATCTTCGGCCTGCGGGGTTCGATCGAGCGGGTGTCCACCCGGGTGTTCCTGCTGACCCCCGCCAACACGGAGATCGTGAACGGAGACCCGTCCGCGCACCGGACGGACGGTTTCTTCAACCAGAGCTGAGGCAGGGCCGCTCACCGGCCCTGCCTCGGCCCCCGGGCCGGGTCAGCGGAAGGCGTCGAGTCCGGTGAGCGCCTTGCCCAGCACGAGCTGGTGCATCTCGACGGTGCCCTCGTAGGTGAGCACCGACTCGAGGTTGGTCGCGTGCCGCATGACGGGGTATTCGAGCGAGATCCCGTTGGCACCGAGGACGGTACGGGCGGTCCGGCAGATCTCGATCGCCTCCCGTACGTTGTTGAGCTTGCCGAAGCTGACCTGCTCGGGACGCAGGCGGCCGGCGTCCATGCGCCGCCCCAGATGATGGGCGAGCAGAATCCCCTTGTGCAGCTCGACTGCCATGTCGGCGAGCTTGGCCTGGGTGAGCTGGAAACCCCCGATGGGCCGCCCGAACTGCTCGCGGGTCTTCGCGTACTCGACGGCGGTCTCGAAGCAGGAGCGCGCCGCTCCCATCGCGCCCCACACGATGCCGTAGCGCGCGTGGGACAGACAGCTGAGCGGTCCGCGCAGCCCGGTGACCTCCGGCAGGACGGCGTCCGCGGGCAACCGCACGTCGTCGAGCACGAGCTCGCTGGTCACGCTGGCCCGCAGGGACCACTTGTGCTTGATCTCGGGCGCCGAGAACCCCGGAGTGTCCGCGGGCACCGCGAAGCCGCGGATCCCGTCGTCGCTCTGCGCCCAGACGACGGCCACCCCGGCGACGGACCCGTTGGTGATCCACATCTTGCGGCCGTTGAGCACCCAGTCGGAGCCGTCCCGCTTGGCGTACGTCCGCATGCCCGCCGGGTCGGAGCCGTGATCGGGCTCGGTGAGCCCGAAGCACCCGATGATCTCGCCTGCGGCCATCCCCGGCAGCCAGGTCCGCTTCTGCTCCTCGCTGCCGAAGCGGTGCAGGGCGTACATGGCGAGGGAGCCCTGCACGGAGACGAGGGACCGGATGCCGGAGTCCGCGGCCTCGAGTTCGAGACAGGCGAGGCCGTACTGCACGGCGCTGGCACCGGCGCACCCGTATCCGCTGAGCGACATCCCGAGCGCCCCGATGGCGCCGAGCTCGCGCGCCAGCTCCCGGATCTCCGGCAGCTCCCCGCGCTCGTACCACTCGGCGACCCGCGGCAGCACCCGGTCCGCGGCCCAGTTCCGCACGGTGTCACGGATCGCGAGATCCTCCGGCTCCAGCAGATCGTCGATCCCGAGCGGGTCGGCGGGGTCGAAGGGGGGCAACTTCGAGGACGCGGACATGAGAGAGCCTCCGAAAAACTAGCACCGCTAGTTACACCATCGCCCGAGACGTTACGACGCGCCGTCCCGCACGTCCAGTACGCGCCGCGCGAGCCATGAACCGCAAGCCGCAAGCCGCCGACGGCGATGCGCCCCCACAGGAAACGCTCACCCTTCGACCGACAGCAAACAGGCGGTGCGGGGGTGGGAGATTCACGCGGAGGAGATTCAGGCGGAGACGCGGGACTCCACGACTCCGCGGGGCGCGGGAAGCTCCACCTCCGCCGGCGGCGCCTCACACTGCATGACCCGCGGCAACCGCAACGCCATCAGCGCCCCCAGCAGCAACAGCCCCGCACTCACCAGCAGCGTGACATGCAACCCGTGCACGAAGCTGTCCCGCGCGACCCGCCGCAGCGCGACCCCGACCGGCCCGCCCAGCTGCCCGGCGACCTCGTACGCCTCGCCCAGCGAATGCCCCGCCGCGTCCGACGCCGACGCCGGCACCCCGGGCACGGACTTCAGTCCGGGCGCGTACGCGGCGTTCATCACGCTTCCCAGCAGCGCGATCCCGATCCCCGCCCCCAGCTGGTACGACGTCTCCCCGATCGCCGCCGCCCCGCCCGCCTGCTCCGGCGGCGCCTCGCTCAGCATCGACTCGTACGCCGCGAACAAGGTCGTCTCCAGGCCGAAGCCCAGCAGCAGGAACCCCAGCAGCAGCAGTCCCGTGTTGTCCGACTCGCCCATCGCGGTCAGCGTCAGCACCGCCAGCGCCGTGAGGACGAACCCCCCGCACACCATCCGGCGCGGCCCGAACTGCCGGAGCAGCCGTGCCCCGGCCAGCCCGGCCGCCATCGCGGCGAAGGTCAGGGGCAGCAGTCGCAGGCCCGTCTCCAGCGGAGACAGTCCCAGCACCAGCTGCAAGTACTGTGCCGCGATCAGTTCGAGACCCACCAGCGCCAGCATCGCCAGCACGATGCACCCGACCGACGTACTGAAGGCCGGCCGCCGGAACATCCCCAGATCCACCAGCGGATGCAGGCGACGCCGCTGACGGCGGACGAACAGCACGATCAGCACCGCGCCCACCAGCAGCGGCGCCACGGTGAACAACCCGAGCTCCCCACCGCCCAGCCGCTTCACACCCAGCACGACGCCGAAGAGACCGGCCGCCGCCATCAGCGCGCCGACCACGTCCCAGGGGCCGTCCGCCGCGCCCCGTGACTCGGGCAGCAGCAGCCGTCCCACCGGCAGGCTGACCAGCATCAGCGGGATGTTGACGAGGAAGACCGAGCCCCACCAGAAGTGCTCGAGGAGAAAGCCGCCCAGGAGCGGGCCGACCGCGGCACCGACCGCGGCCACCGCGCTCCAGATGCCGATCGCGAGCGCCCGCTCACGCCGGTCGGGGAACACCTGGCGCAGGATCGACAGCGTCGCGGGCATGATCATCGCGCCGCCGACACCCAGCAGCGCCCGCGCCAGGATCAGGGTCTGCGCGGTCCCGGCGAACGCCGCCAGCGCGGAGGCGACACCGAACAGGGCGTAGCCGAGCAGCAGGATGCGTCTGCGGCCCACCTTGTCGCCGAGCGTGCCGAACAGGATCAGCAGCGAGGCGCAGACCAGTGGATAGGTGTCGACGATCCAGAGCAGCTCGATCGCGCCGGGCCGCAGGTCCTCGGTGACCGCCGGCACCGCCACGTGCAGCACCGTCGCGTCGACGGCGACCAGCAGCAGGCTGACGCACAGCACCACCAGGACGACCCAGCGGTTGGCACCGGCCCCGGCCGCCCGACGGCGCAGCCCAGCGGCGGCCGTGGTCGTCCCGGACATGTACGTACCTCCCAGGTGATCCCCCGGTTCGGCGGGCTCACGGGGTGGGGACTCCCCGCGGCTCGGCCGGAGAGGAGCGGTGTCTCCGGCCCGCGCAAACGAACACGAGTGGAACGCAGCGTACGCGAGTTCGCGCCAGGGCCACGTGGCGGACCTCTCACCACCCACGGGCAACCCATGTGGCGTACGCCACTCCCGCGCCATGTCCGGGCCACCCCCCGTACCCCTCCCCGCGCCGCCTCCGCGCACCTCCTCCCGGGGTCCCGGCCGCCCCGGCGGATCCGGTCGCCGGGCGGGCCGTCGATAATCGGGCCCGTGACCGATCTTGAGACGCGCGTGACGCCCCCCGGCTCCGCGACCCTGCGCCGGGCGGCCCCCGCCCTCCTGGGGTACGCGGCCGTGCGTGCCCTCGGTCTGCTCGCGCTGGCCGTGTGGAGCGCCGCCCGCGACACGAACGCGTACACGCTGCTGACCGCCCGCTGGGACGCCCTCTGGTACACCAGGGTCGCCGAGCTGGGATACGGCTACGAGGTCCGTCTGCCGAACGGCGACGTCCACTCCAACCTCGCCTTCTTCCCGATGCTGCCCTGGCTGGAGCGGCTCCTGCACGCGGTGACCCCGCTGTCGTACGCCGACGCCGGTTTCGTCGTGTCCCTGCTCGCGTCGCTCGCCGCGGCCTGGGGCGTGTTCGCGGTCGCCGACCACGTGTACGGGCGCCGGGCCGGGGTGTGCGCGGTGCTGGTGTGGGCCGTTCTGCCCGTCGGGATCGTGCAGTCGATGGCGTACAGCGAGTCACTGTTCACCGCGCTGGCCGCCTGGTCGCTGTACGCGGTGCTCAGCGGCCGGTGGGTGACCGCGGGAGTGCTCGCGTCGCTGGCCGGTCTGACCCGCCCGGTGGGACTCGCGGTGGTCGCGGCGGTGTGGGCGGCGGGGGTGGCGTCCTTCGTCCGTGACCGGGAGGCCCCGACCGCGGAGACCGCTCCCCGGCGCGGGGCCGGGGCGGCCGCCGCCCGCGTCGCGCCGCGCGCCCTCGGCATGCTCCTCGCGCCCCTCGGCGCCGCCGGATACGTCCTGTGGGTCGGCCACCACACCGGCAAGGGCCCACTCGGCTACTTCGACGTCCAGGCGGGCTGGCGCAACGGCTTCGACGGCGGCTACGCCTTCGCCCGCTTCGTCGCCGACAAGTTCACGTCATTCCCGTCCGCCCTCGCCGGCCTCGGGCTGATCGTCGGCGTCGCCCTGCTGCTGTGGCTGTACGTCGTCTGCGTGCGGCAGCGCCAGCCCCTTCCGCTGCTGGTGTACGCGGGTGCGGTCCTCGCGCTCGCCCTGTGCGCGTCGAGCTACTTCGGCTCCAAGCCGCGCCTGCTGCTGCCCGCGTTCCCGCTGCTGCTGCCGCTCGCCCTGGCCCTGGCCCGGCTGCGGACGTCCAGGTCGGTGCTGGTGGTGGGTTGCCTCGCGGCTGCCTCGGCCGTGTACGGCGCGTGGTGGCTGAACGGCAGCGGTCCGCCGTAAGAGAATCCGGCTTTTCGGTGAACCCTTTCATACGTTCCCTAAAACTATCTCCTGGAATGATCAAAGGAATTGAAGGGAACACTGTTCGACCATTGGCGATTACACAGGAATAATCGGCCTTCTGAGAGCAATCCCACATCACATCGTCATCACAAACCAGCGGAATCGGCCGGGTCTCGAGCTCACTCGCTGTAACGTCGTTTAGGTGCGTACCGAACAAAACCTCACCCGTCTGGACCGGGTGTTCGCCAGGCTCGACCGGGAGCCGGAACGACCGGCCCACATCGATGTGCCGAAGATGAGCAGGCACCGGGTCGCGCTGTTCCTGGCGACCCTGGCCTTCTATCTGGCGATCGTGTGGCTCGTGGTGATCACCTCGTGGCTGGTCCGCCTCGACTGGCTGGTCATGTTCTTCCGGCCGTACCAGCAGTGGTCCGGCATCCACTGGTTCGTCGACTACTACGTGGTCCTCGGCCAGCGCGGTCCGTCCGCGGTGATGGTCGCCGCCTGGCTCGGCTGGAGATCGTGGCGGCAGCACACCCTGCGCCCGCTGCTCACGCTCGGCGCCTCACTGCTGCTGCTGAACCTCACCGTCGGGGCCGCCAAGCTCGGCATGGGCCGGCTCGGGCCGCACTACGCGACCACCATCGGCTCGAACGAGATGGGCCTGGGCGGCGATATATTTCCCAGCGGCCACACCGCCAACGCGGTCGTGACCTGGGGAATCCTGGCGTATCTGGCCTCCACCCCGAGGGCCCGCCGCTGGCTGTCGGCGCTCTCCGCGGTGACCTCGCTCGGCGTCGGTCTCGCCACGGTCTACCTCGGCACGCACTGGCTCAGTGACGTGGTGCTCGGCTGGGCCGCGGGTCTGCTGATCCTGCTGGCGCTGCCCTGGTGCGAGCCGCTGATCGCGCGCGCCGAGGTCGCGATCTTCGACCTGCGCGACCGCTGGCGGGACCGCCGCGCCGGTACGGCCCCGGCGCCCGCTCCGGCTCCGGCTCCGGCTCCGGCCGCACCCGTCGCCGTGTCCGTGCCGTTCGTCTCGGGTGCGCCGACCCAGGAGGAGGCCTCCGCGGCCCGCGAGCCGGCGCAACCGGCCCGTCCGCCGCGGGCGCCGGTCCATCTGGCGCCGGGCCCGCACACCACCCGCTCGGAGCGCACCCCGGTCACCCCGATCGGCAGCCGCCGGCCACCGCACGCCGACCGCCTCCCGCGCGGCGCCGCGACCTCCGCGGCCCGACCGCTGACAGGCGGCTGACCTCCCCGAACAGCGGGACCCCGGTACGCACAACCCGGTTCCGCGCCCGAAGGCCCCGGTTCCCGAAGACGGGAACCGGGGCCTTCGCCGTGCTCGCCCCGCCGCTTCGGGCGCCTCAGCCCTTCCAGGCGCGCGCCACCAGCCCGTCGCGTATCTCGAAGTTCAGCCGCCCGAAGCGGTACTCCATGGTGATGATCGTCCCGGGCGCCAGTTCACGCACCGTCGACCACCCCCGTTCGCGCGCGAGCCGCTCGGCCCGTGCGGCCTCGAGGCCGACGTATCCGTCCGGATTGTCCTGGGGCTCCGCTGGCGGAGTGGGATTCGGTGCCATACCGCCACGCTAGGCGGCGAGCCCCGCCCCGGGAACCCCGGACCGGCGATACGGATCACTCCGGTCACACTTCTGTCACAGGATCACGACATGCGTTTCGGTCGAACTCCCTCACACGGACGAGCGGTTTCGTGCGCCTTCCGCGCGAATTCGAACGCAATTCCCGCGTGTCGCCCGGCCGCCCCGAATAACCCGTCGGAAAGTTCGCGGGGTACCGTCCCAGGACCCCGCCGCATTACGATTCCGTGCGGGATCGCGGGAGCTGACTGCTCATAGGAAATACACGGCTCCCCCACACATCCTCCGTACGCACCCGGGACGCCGGCGGGCCCGGGACAGGGCGAACGAAGGGGCGAGCGAGCGATGGGGACGCAGACCGTGACGGCGGCACGAACCGGGGACATCGGTCACCGGGGCCGCGGCCGGGTGGTCGTCGACTGGCTGACCACCACCGACCACAAGAAGATCGGCCACCTCTATCTGATCACGTCCTTCGCCTTCTTCCTCGTCGGCGGGATCATGGCGCTGCTGATGCGGGCCGAACTGGCCCGGCCCGGACTGCAGATCGTGGACGCCAACCAGTTCAACCAGCTGTTCACGATGCACGGCACGATCATGCTGCTGCTGTTCGCGACCCCGTCCTTCGCGGGCTTCGCCAACGAGCTGATGCCGCTCCAGATCGGTGCCCCGGACGTGGCCTTCCCCCGGCTGAACATGCTCTCGTACTGGCTGTTCCTGTTCGGCGGGCTGACCGTGCTGGGCTCGCTGCTGACACCGGACGGCCCGGCGGCGTTCGGCTGGTTCGCCTACGCGCCGCTGAACAGCCGGCAGTACTCGCCGGGGATCGGTCCCGACCTGTGGATCATGGGCCTGGCGCTGGCCGGCTTCGGCACGATCCTCGGCGCGGTCAACTTCATCACCACGATCATCGGGATGCGCGCGCCCGGCATGACGATGTTCCGGATGCCGATCTTCACCTGGAACACGCTCTTCACGTCGATCCTGATCCTGATGGCGTTCCCGGTGCTGGCGGCCGCGCTGCTGGTGCTGGAGGCGGACCGGCGGTTCGGTTCGCAGGTGTTCGAGGCGGCCAACGGCGGAGCGCTGCTGTGGCAGCACCTGTTCTGGTTCTTCGGACATCCCGAGGTCTACATCATCGCGCTGCCGTTCTTCGGGATCATCACGGAGATCATCCCGGTCTTCAGCCGCAAGCCGATCTTCGGCTACCTCACCCTGGTCGGCGCGACGATGGCGATCACCGGGCTGTCCATCGTGGTGTGGGCGCACCACATGTTCGTCACGGGCGCGGTGCTGCTGCCGTTCTTCTCCCTGATGAGCTTCCTGATCGCCGTCCCCACGGGCGTGAAGTTCTTCAACTGGACCGGGACCATGATCAAGGGCTCGATCTCCTTCGAGACGCCGATGCTGTGGGCGACGGGCTTCCTGGTGACCTTCCTGTTCGGAGGCCTGACCGGAGTGATCCTGGCGTCACCGCCGATGGACTTCCACGTCTCCGACTCGTACTTCGTGGTCGCCCATTTCCACTACGTCGTCTTCGGCACGGTGGTCTTCGCGATCTTCGGCGGCTTCTTCTTCTGGTGGCCGAAGTTCACCGGGAAGCTGCTCGACGAGCGGCTCGGGAAGATCCAGTTCTGGACGCTGTTCGTCGGATTCCACACCACGTTCCTGGTGCAGCACTGGCTGGGCGCCGAGGGCATGCCGCGGCGGTACGCCGACTATCTCGCCGCCGACGGGTTCACCGCGCTCAACACCGTCTCGACGATCGGCTCGTTCCTGCTCGGCCTCTCCACCCTGCCGTTCCTCTACAACGTCTGGAAGACCGCCAGGTACGGCACGAAGGTCGAGGTCGACGACCCCTGGGGCTTCGGCCGTTCCCTGGAGTGGGCGACGTCCTGCCCGCCGCCCCGGCACAACTTCACGACACTGCCGAAGGTCCGCTCGGAGGCCCCTGCGTTCGACCTGCACCATCCGCAGTACGCGGCCGAGATCCCGCAGCCCGAGCCAAAGCGCCATCAAGCCGGTCACGAGCCGTCCTGATCGCCTCGATCAGCTCCACGGGCTCCAGCACCTCGAACTCGAAGCCCGCCATCATCACGTGGATCACCATCACGTCGAGGCTCGCGGCGCCGGTGCGCAGCACGCAGGCCCGGTCTCCGTCGGGCTCCAGCGTGCCGGCCGAGGGCGAGATCCGTTCGGCGGCCTCGGCGAGCGGCACGAACAGCCGGACGGTGGCCCGGGTGGCGTACGCGCGCGTGGAGACGCCCTGCGAGACGTACGCGGCGAGGTCCTCGGCGGGCGGCTCGCGCGGTGCGAAGCGCGGCCCGTGCGGCGGCCTCGGCGTGAGGCGGTCCACCCGGAAGGTACGCCAGTCGGCGCGGTCGAGGTCCCAGGCGACCAGGTACCAGCGGCGCTCGGTGCACACCAGGCGGTGCGGTTCGACGGTGCGGCGGGTCGCCGTGCCGTCGTGCCCCCGGTAGTCGAAGCGCAGGCGTTCGGCGTCCCGGCAGAGGTGGGCGAGCTCGGTGAGGACGGCCGGGTCCACGGCGGAGGACCGCGGGCCGCGCAGCATCGGCACGGTGAAGGCGTTCAGGGCGCCCACCCGGCGCCGCAGCCGGTGCGGCAGCACCTGCTCCAGCTTCGCCAGGGCCCGTACGGAGGTCTCGCCGATGCCCTCGATGCCCTGCCCGGCGGCCGTCCGCAGCCCCACCGCGACGGCGACGGCCTCGTCGTCGTCCAGCAGCAGCGGCGGCAACTCGGCGCCTGCGCCCAACTGGTAGCCGCCTCCGGTGCCGGGGCTGGCGTTGACCGGGTAGCCCAGCTCGCGCAGCCGGTCCACGTCCCGGCGCACCGTGCGGGAGGTGACTCCCAGCCGGTCGGCGAGTTGGGCGCCGGACCACTCGCGGTGGGCCTGGAGGAGGGAGAGCAGGCGCAGCAGTCGGGCGGAGGTCTCCAGCATGCGCCCAGTGTGTCCCACGAGGTGGGTGGGCCCCACCCGGCCGTCCCGCCGGATGGGGTCACCGTGTCCCGGAGGGGGGAACGGCTCAGAGCGTGAGGCGCTGCCCGGGCACGATCAGGTCGGGGTCGCCGCCGACGACGGCCTTGTTGGCGGCGTAGACCCGCTGCCAGGTCAGCCCGTGGCGGGTCGCGATGGTGCTGAGGGTGTCGCCCTCGCGGACGGTGTAGTCACCACGGCCCGTACCGCGCGAGGTCTGGGCCGTCGAGCGCTCCGGCGCGTTCGAGGAACCCGACTGCGAGGAGTTCGAGGTGCCGGACTTGGAGCTACCGGACTTCGACGAACCGGACTTCGAGGAGCCGGACTTCGAGGAGCCGGACTTCGAGGAGCCCGACTTGGCGGAGCTCGACTCGGCCGAGGACGATCCGGCCCCCGGTGCGCTGCCGGACGCTCCGGCGCGCGCCGAGCAGGTCGGCCACGCGCCCCACCCCTGGGCGTTCTGCACCTTGGTGGCGACGGAGATCTGCTGTGCCTTGCTGGCCTTGTCGGCGGTCGACGCATAGGCGGTGCCGCCGTACGCGCGCCAGGTACCGGCGGAGAACTGGAGCCCGCCGTAGTAGCCGTTGCCGGTGTTGATCGACCAGTTGCCGCCGCTCTCGCACTGGGCGATGCGGTCCCACACCCCACTGTCGGCCGCCGTGGCGTTGCCGGTCGCGCTGAGCAGTCCGAGGGGGGCGAGCAGGATCGCCCCGGCGAGGACCGCCGTCTTGCGCGACGAGGTGCGGGTGTGGATATCGGCACATTCGGACATGTAGATCCCTCTCTACGAACCCGGGCTCCCCCTGCCGGGGCGTGCCGGCCGCGCAGGGACGCGGTCGTCACGCCCGGCCCGTCCGCCGGCGGTGGTGCTGCGCGATGTCTGGCTCTGCGCGGCCGGCGGACGTACCCGAGCGGTGCTCGTTGCACACGGCGGAGCAATATAGGCAGCTGACGGTTCGTTATCAACCAACCCCCCGTTGTCCCAGGCCAGTTGGCGGTTACCCTAGGTAGCGGCGAATTTCGGCCACCTACTTCGTTCCCTCATTTCCGGATTTGTCGACCAGAGCCCCGCGCGGACTGTGAGTCAGCTCACCGGATCAACTTCCGTGACCTCTCCGTTACTTGGCATGGAGTGGCGGATTCCGCACGCATCGTGACCGCGCGCGCAGGTTGGTTCGATTCCGTTCGCCGTCCAGCGTGACCCTGGCCACAGATCGCCCGTTGTCTTCTTCATGAGCCGGGGACCCACCCGGACCACGAGCCGGGGGCCACCCGCCTCGCCCACGCACCGCATCCGAGGGAGTCACCCGTGCCGCGCATGCTCGACGTCAGCGACGAGGTACGCGCCGAGATCGGCAACGAAGAAGCCGACCGGCTGCTCGCCGGAGACAACGCCCCGGGCAGTTACGACTGCACGTCCTGCCGCACCCCGGGCGACTCCGAGAACGAGCGCACCAGCACCGTCCTGTTCATCGGGGACGAGACCGCCGTTCTCGCCTTCGCCCACTCCACCTGCCTGCCCTCGCAGGTCGTCCAGGTCACCGAGGAGCAGCTCCAGGGCGCGGTCCGCTCCATCAACGGCGACACCGTCGACCTGGACCCCGACAAGGTCGCACCCGAGCAGGCGGTGCTCGGCGTCACCAGCGGACTCGTCCTGATCGCCGGGGAGTTGCACCCGGCCCTGGTCGTCGAGCCGACCGCGCCCATCGTGCGGCCCGGCACGACCGGCGCGGGCGACGACTTCCTGCCGCTCCTCATCGAGCAGGGCTTCATGCCGCTGTCCGAGCTGACCGAGGTGCCGCCGGTGCAGCACGGCTGGTCCGTGCTGCTCGCGATGGGCCAGCTGCACGCGGTGCTCCAGCCCTCGGTGAACGGCGGTCAGCCGGTCGCCTGGTGGCAGGCGCACCAGCCGTTGCAGGTGACGGAGGGCTGGCGGGCCGCCGCCAACAAGCACCAGCAGGTGCTGATGTTCGCGGCGCCGGTGGGCTCCATCGGGCGTCAGCCCCGGGAGGACCTGCTGCGGGACGCGCTGGACAAGGCCGCGGCCAACGGGCAGTTGGTCGGGGCGGCACTTCCGCTCGCCGGCACCTGAGTTCGCCCACCGGGCGGGGACCGCGGCCGTACGGCGACCGGAAGGGCGTCCACGGACGCGGCCCCGCGCCCCCCTGAGGCCGCCTGCCGAGCCGCATCCCTTCCCGTGCCGCGTCGTTTGGACATACGTGCACACCTACGACGTTCCCCGCCGCCCGTCCTTCCAGTCGATCCCGTCCGCGCGACCGGCCCAGGACACGTCCGGCGGCCCATCGGCCACGCCGATCTACGACGCGCTCTACGCCGAGTACGTCAAGACGTTCCGTTCGCTGCCCGGCGATCGCAGCGGCGAGGACGATCTGGGGTTCACCGCCTTCGGGAACATCCCGCACCACACGGGTTCCTACCCGGCGCCCCGCCCGGGGTCGTTCAGCAGCTCCTACAGCGCCTACAGCGCGGGGGCGCAGAGCGCGCGGGTCGGACAGCAGTCCCAGTGGCAGCGGGTCGGGCAGCTCGGCCAGCAGGCCGCGCCGACCTCGATGCACCACGTGCCGGCGGCGCTCCCGCCGGCCCCCCGCAGGTCCTTCTGATCACTGATCACGACCGGAGGGCGGCACCCGTCACGGGTGCCGCCCTCCGGTCGTGGTGCCGTTACTTCTTCTTGGTGCCGCGCTTCTCGCGCACCCGCACCGAGATGTGGATCGGGGTGCCCTCGAAGCCGAACTCCTCGCGCAGACGGCGCTCGATGAAGCGCCGGTAGCCCGCCTCGATGAAGCCGGAGGCGAAGAGGACGAAGCGCGGGGGCTTGGTCCCGGCCTGGGTGCCGAACAGGATGCGCGGCTGCTTGCCGCCGCGGACCGGGTGCGGGTGGGCGGCGACCAGCTCGCCCAGGAAGGCGTTGAGACGGCCCGTCGGGACGCGGGTCTCCCAGCCCGCCAGGGCGGCCTCGATCGCCGGGACCAGCTTCTCCATGTGCCGGCCGGTGCGCGCCGAGACGTTCACCCGGGGCGCCCAGGCGACCTGGGCGAACTCGGTCTCGATCTCCCGCTCCAGGTAGTAGCGGCGCTCCTCGTCGAGGGTGTCCCACTTGTTGTAGGCGATGACGAGGGCGCGGCCCGCGTCGACCGCCATGGTGACGATGCGCTGGTCCTGGACCGAGATGGACTCGGAGGCGTCGACCAGGATGACGGCCACCTCGGCCTTCTCGACGGCGGCCTCGGTGCGCAGCGAGGCGTAGTAGTCGGCGCCCTGCTGGAGGTGGACGCGCTTGCGGATGCCCGCCGTGTCGACGAACTTCCAGGTCACACCGCCGAGTTCGATCAGCTCGTCGACCGGGTCGCGGGTGGTGCCCGCGATCTCGTTGACGACGACCCGGTCTTCGCCCGCCACCTTGTTCAGCAGCGAGGACTTGCCGACGTTCGGGCGGCCGATGAGCGCGATGCGGCGCGGGCCGCCGACCGCGGTGCCGAAGGTCTGCGCGGGGGCCTCCGGCAGCGCCTCCAGGACGGCGTCCAGCATGTCGCCGGTGCCGCGGCCGTGCAGAGCGGAGATCGGGTGCGGCTCGCCGAGGCCCAGGGACCACAGGGCGGCCGCGTCGGCCTCGCCGCTCATGCCGTCGACCTTGTTGGCGGCCAGCACGACGGGCTTGCCGGCCTTGCGCAGCAGCCGTACGACCGCCTCGTCGGTGTCGGTGGCGCCGACCTTGGCGTCGACGACGAAGACGACGGCGTCGGCGGCCTCGATCGCGTACTCGGCCTGCGCGGCCACGGAGGCGTCGATGCCGAGGACGTCCTGCTCCCAGCCGCCGGTGTCGACGAGCTTGAAGCGGCGGCCCGCCCACTCCGCCTCGTAGGTGACGCGGTCGCGGGTGACGCCCGGCTTGTCCTCGACGACGGCCTCGCGGCGGCCGATGATCCGGTTCACCAGGGTCGACTTGCCGACGTTCGGGCGGCCGATGACGGCGAGCACCGGGAGCGGCCCGTGCCCTGCGGCCTCGATCGCCCCCTCGACGTCCTCTACGTCGAAGCCCTCGACGGCGGCGAGCTCCATGAACTCCGCGTACTCGGCGTCGCCGAGCGCCCCGTGATCGTGCTCGAAGGCTTCCGAGCCGTCGGGCTGGATGTGGTCGTTCATGAAGTCCGTACCTCGTCGTTCATTCGTGGTGATCGGTGGAACAGCCGTTTTGTTCGGGTTGATCCACTACTCGGTATTCAGTGTCGCTCAGCGCCCGGTCAGGCGCCTGGCGTTTTCCAGGTGTGCGGCCAACTGTTTCTGGATGCGTTCGGTGGCGGCGTCCAGTGCCTTGCGGGTACGCAGCCCGCTGCCGTCGCCCGCGTCGAACGGTTCGCCGAAGACGACGTCGACGCGGCAGCGCAGCGGGGGCAGTGCCTTTATCAACCGTCCGCGCCGTTCGGAACTTCCCAGCACGGCGACGGGCACGATCGGGGCCCCGCCGCGCACCGCGAAGTACGCGAGCCCGGCGCGCAGGGCGGCGAAGTCTCCCTCGCCGCGGGTGCCCTCCGGGAAGATCCCGAGGACCCCGCCGTTCTCCAGCACGCCCAGCGCGCGGGTGATCGCCGTCCGGTCGGTGGTGTCGCGGTCGACCTTGAGCTGCCCGATGGCGGTCAGGAACGGGTCGAGGGGGCCGATGAACGCTTCCTTCTTGATCAGGAAGTGCGTCGGCCGCGGCGCCACGCCCATCACCATCGGACCGTCGACGTTGTGCGAGTGGTTGATCGCGAAGATCAGCGGGCCGCTCGCCGGCACCTTCCAGGCGCCCAGCACCCGCGGCTTGAACAGCCCGTACATCAGGCCGACGCCGATGCGCCGCCCGACCTCGGCGCCCTTCTCCGAGGGCACGGACCCGGTGGTCACTTCGCGGCCCGCTTCTCCTCGACGAGGGTGACGACGCACTCGATGACCTGGGCCAGCGTCAGCTCCGTGGTGTCCACCTCGACGGCGTCGTCCGCCTTGGCGAGCGGGGAGGTCTTGCGGGAGGAGTCGGCGGCGTCCCGCTTGATCAGCGCCTCCCGGGTGCTGTGGACGTCCGCGCCCTTCAGCTCGCCGCTGCGCCGGGCGGCCCGGGCCTCCGGGGAGGCGGTGAGGAAGATCTTCAGGTCGGCGTCGGGCAGCACGGTCGTGCCGATGTCCCGGCCCTCGACGACGATCCCCTGCTCGGTGGAGGCCGCCAGCGAGCGCTGGAGCTCGGTGATCCGGGCCCGCACCTCGGGTACGGCGCTCACCGCGCTGACCTTGGCGGTGACCTCCTGGGTGCGGATCGGGCCGGCCACGTCGATGCCGTCGACCGTGATCGTCGGGGCGGCCGGGTCGGTGCCGGAGAGGATCTCCGGCTTGTCGGCGACGGCGGCGATCGCCGTGGGGTCCTCGATGTCGATCCCGTTGGTCACCATCCACCACGTGATCGCCCGGTACTGGGCGCCGGTGTCCAGGTAGCTCAGCCCCAGCTGGGCGGCAACAGCCTTGGACGTGCTCGACTTGCCCGTGCCCGAGGGGCCGTCGATGGCGACAATCACGGGCTGGGCGGCGCCGTTTTCCACGGGAGGACACCTTCCTGGTGCGAGGCGGTGGGTGTGCGGGACGCGACCGCGCCCCGCACAAGGTTACCGGCCGCGCGTCACTCGTCCGGCCGGTACCTGGTCCGCGCCGGGTGCCCGGGCCGCGCGGCGCCCTACTGCCGCAGGGCCCAGCCCCTCTCGCGCAACGCCGAGGACAGCACCACCGCGGACTTCGGCTCGACCATCAGCTGCACCAGACCCGCCTGCTGCCCGGTCGCGTGCTCGATGCGTACGTCCTCGATGTTGACGCCCGCCTGTCCGGCGTCGGCGAAGATACGGGCCAGCTGACCGGGCTGGTCGTCGATGAGCACCGCCACCACCTCGTACGCCCGCGGAGCGGCCCCGTGCTTGCCGGGAACGCGGACCTGGCCCGCGTTGCCGCGACGCAGCACGTCCTGGACGCCGTCGGCGCCCTCGCGGCGCTTGGAGTCGTCGGAGGACTGCAGGGCGCGCAGGGACCGGACCGTCTCCTCCAGGTCGGCGGCGACGTCGGTGAGCAGGTCGGCGACCGGCCCCGGGTTCGCGGACAGGATGTCGATCCACATGCCGGGGTCGGAGGCGGCGATCCGGGTGACGTCCCGGATGCCCTGTCCGCACAGCCGTACGGCGGCCTCCTCGGCGTGCTCCAGACGCGCCGCGACCATGCTGGAGACCAGGTGCGGCATGTGCGAGACCAGCGCCACCGCGCGGTCGTGGGCGTCCGCGTCCATGACCACCGGGACGGCACGGCAGTGCGAGACCAGCTCCAGGGCGAGGTTCAGCACCTCGGTGTCGGTGTCCCGGGTCGGCGTCAGCACCCAGGGGCGCCCCTCGAAGAGGTCACCGGTCGCGGCCAGCGGGCCCGACTTCTCCCGGCCGGACATGGGGTGGCTGCCGATGTACGCCGACAGGTCGAGGCCGAGCGCCAGCAGCTCACGGCGCGGCCCGCCCTTCACGCTGGCCACGTCGAGGTAGCCGCGGGCCACCCCTCGGCGCATCGCGTCGGCGAGCACACCGGCGACGTGCGCGGGCGGCGCGGCGACGATCGCGAGGTCGACCGGGCCCTCGGGCTCCGCGTCGGTGCCGGCGCCGAGCGCCGCCGCCGTACGGGCCTGCCCGGGGTCGTGGTCGGCGAGGTGGACGACGACGCCCCGCTGGGCCAGGGCCAGCGCGGCGGACGTGCCGATCAGCCCGGTTCCGATGACGAGCGCGGTCCTCACTGGGCGATGTCCCTGCGCAGGGCGGCCGCGGCCCCGAGGTAGACGTGGTTGATGTCGGCGCGCGCCTTGTCGGACTCGACGTGCGCCAGGATGCGCACGACCCGCGGCATGGCGCCCGCGATGTCGAGTTCCTGGGCGCAGATCAGCGGCACGTCGACGATGCCGAGCTTGCGGGCCGCGGCCGCCGGGAAGTCGCTGTGCAGGTCGGGGGTGGCCGTGAACCAGATGCTGATCAGGTCGTCGGCGCCGAGCGAGTTCCGCTCCAGGACGGCGGTGAGCAGGGCTCCGACCTGCTCGTCCATGTGGCCGGCCTCGTCCCGCTCGAGTTGGACGGCTCCCCGGACCGCTCGTACCGCCACGGCGCTGCTCCTTGCTGACGTACCCACTGCCGACTACGGCTCCTGACGCAGCCAGCCTAGTCAGCCCGAGCCTGTCCGGTGCGCGCCGCCCGCGTGCCGAGACGGGAACGCCCCCGTACGCCCTTTACGGCGGGTGCGGCCTGCGCTCTCATGGCACTCTGACGGCAGGACACCCGCATCGGGGAAGGCCCGACATGAAGCGTCCAGGACCCCTGCTCACCCTTCTCGCGGGACTGGTGCTCGGCCTGTTCCTGCTGACACTCAACGCGACGACAGGGACGAAGACCGCCTCGTCCTCGTACGAGGAGAAGTCACCGAGTCCGGCCCCCGCCCGGAGCGCCGCCTCGACCGCGCCCACCCCGGCCCCCTCCCCCTCCCGTGTCCCGGCCGCCGACGCCGACTACGCCGGCCGCACGGACGACGACGCGGCGGCGATCGCCGTCACCGTCCGCGACGACAAGGCGATCGCGTACTACTGCGACGGCCGTGCCGAGGAGTCCTGGCTCAGGGGCGACGTCGAGGACGACGGCACACTGCGGCTCACCGGCCAGCACGGCGCGAAACTGGACGGCACGCTCCGGGACGGCAAGCGCGTGGAAGGCACGGTCACCGTGGGCGGCGGACGGCACGCCTTCTCGGCGGACCGGGCGACGAAGCCGTCCGGGCTGTGGCGGGCGACGGCCACCGTGCGCTCCGCGAAGATCGACGGCGGCTGGATCGTGCTGAAGGACGGCACCCAGGTCGGCATCCTCACCCGCGACGGCAAGCCCTCCCCCGCGCCGGCCATCGACCCGGAGACCGGCGCGGTGACGGTCTACGGACAGCAGCTCACGGCCCGCCCCGCCACGCCCTGACCCCTTTCGAGCAGGGAGCCACCATGACCGTCGACCCGAACGCCGCCACCCAGGGTTTCCCCGGCCCCGGTCGCGCACGGCCCGGCCCGCACCCCGCCCGCTATCTGGTCCCGGCGCTGGTCGCCGCCGCCGTGGCGCTCGCCCTGGGCGTGTACGGCAAGGTCCACGACCCGGCCGGGACGGCCTTCAACCTGGCCGGCTTCAGCAGCACGGGCGCGGTCAAGTCCTGGCTGGCGACGGCCGCGATGTTCTTCGCGCTGGTCCAGCTCGTCTCCGCCGCGATGCTGTACGGCAGGCTGCCTGGACCCGCCTGGTCCGGCAGGCTGCACCGCTGGTCGGGTCGCGCGGCCTTTCTGATCGCGGTCCCGGTTGCGGTGCACTGCCTGTACGCGCTTGGCTATCAGACATACGAAACGCGCGTTATGTGGCACTCCCTCCTGGGTTGCTTCTTCTTCGGCGCATTCAGTGCCAAGATGCTGCTGCTCCGTTCGGAGCGACTCCCGGGATGGCTGCTGCCGGTCGTCGGCGGACTCGTCTTCGCCGTACTCACGATCATCTGGCTGACCTCGGCCCTCTGGTTCTTCCGCACGTTCGGAGTGACGACATGACCCTCCCCGCGACACGGCGCACGGTTCTCCTGGCGACGGGCGGCGCGGCAGCCGCGCTCGCCACGGGCTGCGGCGAGTACGGCAACGAGGACGACTCCTCGTCCGAGCAGTCCCCGAAGGCCTCCGCCGGCCAGGCGCTGGCGAAGACCACCGACATCCCCGTCGGCGGCGGCAAGATCTTCGCGGAGGAGAAGGTCGTCGTCACCCAGCCGACGAAGGGCGACTTCAAGGCGTTCTCCGCGGTCTGCACCCATCAGGGCTGCACCGTCGGCAGCATCGCCGACGGCATCATCCACTGCCCCTGCCACAAGAGCGAGTTCCGTATCGCCGACGGCTCGGTGGCCGGCGGCCCGGCGACCGAGCCGCTGCCCACGGAGCAGATCACCGTCGAGGGCGGCTCGATCAAGCTGACCTGAGCCCCTGCCGGGTCACTGGTCCCAGAGCGCCCCGAGCGTCACCAACTCCCCCTGGTACTCGATCCGGTCCGCCCACGCCGTCGGCCAGGCGTCGGCCCCGGCGTGAGCGCCCGCGAAGGCGCCCGCCAGACAGGCGATGGAGTCGGAGTCCCCGGAGGAGCAGGCGGCCCGGCGCAGCACGGTCACCGGCTCGTCCGGGAAGAGCAGGAAGCACAGCAGACCGGTCGCCATGGCCTCCTCGGCGATCCACCCCGCCCCCGTGGCCAGGCACGGATCGGTCTCGGGCGCGGGGTCGCGCAGCGCCTCCCCGAGGCGCTCCAGCACACCGAGGCACTCGTCCCAGCCGCGCGCGATGAAGTGCTCCGGGGTGGGGTCCTGGCTGCGGGTCCACAGGTCGCCGAGCCAGCGGTGGTGGTAGCGGGAGCGGTTGTCGACGGCGTAGGCCCTCAGGAGCCCGACCAGGGCCGCCGGCTCGGCACCCTGGGTGAGCAGCCGTACGGCGTGGGCGGTGAGGTCGGAGGCGGCGAGCGCGGTGGGGTGCCCGTGGGTGAGGGCGGACTGGAGCTGGGCGGCACCGGCACGCTGCTCCTCGCTGAGCCCGGGGACGAGTCCGACGGGCGCCACCCGCATGTTGGCGCCGCAGCCCTTGGAACCGATCTGACTGGCGTCCTGCCAGCCGCGGTTCTCGTCCTTGAGCAGGCTGCACGCCGTCAGGCAGGTCCGCCCTGGGGCCCGGTTGTTGTCCGGTGACCGGTACCAGTCCACGAACTCCGCGCGCAGCGGGTGCGCGAGCGACGTCGGCACGAGCAGCCCGCGGTCCATGGCGGTCCGCAGGGCCCGGCCCACGGCCAGGGTCATCTGGGTGTCGTCGGAGACGAAGGCGCGCTTCGGCAGTTCCATCTCCCGCCAGGGCCCGCACTTGGCGAGGATCGACGGAACGTCGTTGAACTCGGTGGGAAACCCGAGCGCGTCCCCCAGCGCGAGTCCCAGCAGGGACCCGGTGGCCCGCTTCCTGACGGTGGTCGAGGTGGTCATGCGGATCGTCCTTCCCGGGGCGGTCGCAGCAGGGGCGGGTGGAGCGCGGTGGCGGCGCCCGCCCGGTAGAGGGCGGCGGGCTTGCCGCGGCCGCCGGTGAGGCGCGCGCCGCGGGGCACGGGCTCGACGAAGCCCGGGGTGGCGAGCACCTTGCGGCGGAAGTTGGGCCGGTCCAGGCCGGTCCCCCACACCGTCTCGTAGACCTGCTGGAGCTCGCCGAGGGTGAACTCGGTCGGGCAGAAGGCCGTGGCGAGGCAGGTGTACTCGAGTTTGGCGCCGACCCGGTCGTGGGCGTCGGCCAGGATCCGGTCGTGGTCGAAGGCGAGCGGCTTCGCGTCGTCGTACGGCAGCCAGCGCGCCTGGGCCGCGTCGCCGCCGCCCGTCGGCTCGGGGGCGTCGGGCAGCAGCGCGGCGAAGGCGACGGACACGACCCGCATCCGGGGGTCGCGGTCGGGTTCGCTGTAGGTGCGCAGCTGCTCGAGGTGCAGCCCGGAGACGTCCTTCAGGCCGGTCTCCTCGGCGAGTTCCCGCCGGGCGGCGGTCTCCGCGGACTCGTCCGGCAGCACGAAGCCCCCCGGCAGCGCCCACCGGCCGGCGTACGGCTCCTGGCCGCGTTCGACGAGCAGTACGTGCAGGCCGCCCGCGCGGAGCGTGAGGACGGCGAGGTCGACGGTGACGGCGAAGGGTTCGTGGGCGTACTTGTCGTAGCCCGGCACGACGAACACCCCCTCTTAATAGTCACCACGACTATAAAAAGGGGGTGCGGTCACACACAAGCCCTGGGAGCTTCAGGAGTCCTTAAAGCTCGACTTCCTTCATCAGCATGCCGACCTCGGTGTTGGACAGCCGGCGCAGCCAGCCCGACTTCTGGTCGCCCAGGGTGATCGGACCGAAGGCGACGCGGACCAGCTTGTCGACCGGGAAGCCGGCCTCCGCCAGCATCCGGCGCACGATGTGCTTGCGGCCCTCGTGCAGGGTCACCTCGACCAGGTAGTTCTTGCCGGTCTGCTCGACGACCCGGAAGTGGTCCGCCTTCGCGTACCCGTCCTCCAGCTGGATGCCGTCCTTCAGACGCTTGCCCAGGTCACGCGGGATGGGACCCACGATGTGCGCGAGGTAGACCTTCTTCACGCCGTACTTGGGGTGGGTCAGCCGGTGCGCCAGCTCGCCGTGGTTGGTGAGCAGGATGACGCCCTCGGTCTCGGTGTCGAGCCGCCCGACGTGGAACAGCCGCGTCTCGCGGTTGGTCACGTAGTCACCGAGGCACTGACGGCCCTCGGTGTCCTCCATCGTGGAGACGACACCGGCCGGCTTGTTCAGCGAGAAGAACTGGTACGACTGGGTGGCGACCGTCAGGCCGTCGACCTTGACCTCGTCGTTCTCCGGGTCGACCCGCTTGCCCTGCTCCAGGACGATCTCGCCGTTGACCTCGACCCGCGCCTGCTCGATCAGCTCCTCGCAGGCACGCCGGGAGCCGTAGCCCGCGCGCGCGAGGACCTTCTGCAGCCGCTCGCCCTCCTGCTCGGCGCCCGGGAAGGTCTTGGGCAGCTTGATGTCCGGCTTGCCCGCGTACCGGTCCCGGTTGCGCTCCTCGGCGCGCGTCTCGTACTCGCGGGAGCGCGCCGGCTCCGTGCGTCCGCCGCGCTGCTGGCCCTGCCTGGGGCCGCCCTTGGCGCCGCCCCGGGCCGCACCGCCGCGCCCGGCCTTCGGGCCCTCATGGGTGGCGCCGGGGCCCACGTCGTAGCGACGCTCCTCGGGACGGGGCTTGCTCGGACGCTTCGGCCCGTCGTCGCGGCCCCCCGCGCCCGTCGGCCTGTCGTCACGGCCTCCCGAGCCGCCCCTGGAACGGTCGTCACGACCTCCCGAGCCGCCCCTGGAACGGTCGTCACGACCTCCGGAACCGCCCCTCGACCGGTCGTCGCGGCCTCCCGAGCCGCCCCTCGGCTGGGAACCGCCCCCGCCGGTCCCCCGGGGCTTGCCGCGCCCGTTGTTCCTGCCACTGCCGCTGCCACTGCTTCGCATCAAAGTTCCGTCGTCGTCGTGTCGTCTGCATCTGCATCCGGTGCGTCCGGATCGAACGACGGGACCCCTTCCAGCATCTCGGCCTCGATCGCCTCCGCCTCGGGGAGAAAGGGCGCGAGCTCCGGGAGCTCGTCCAGACCGCGCAGGCCCATCCGCTCCAGAAAGTAGTTCGTCGTCACGTACAGGATCGCACCTGTTTCGGGTTCCGCGCCCGCCTCCTCGACCAGACCGCGCTGGAGCAGGGTGCGCATCACGCCGTCGCAGTTCACTCCGCGCACCGCGGAGACCCTGCTGCGGCTGACCGGCTGGCGGTACGCGACGACCGCCAGGGTCTCCAGCGCCGCCTGTGTGAGCCGGGCCTGCTGTCCGTCCAGCACGAAGCCCTCGACGGCCGCGGCGTACTCGGGCCGGGTGTAGAACCGCCAGCCGCCGGCGATGAGCCTGAGCTCGAAGCCGCGCCCCTGCACGGTGTACTCGTCGGCCAGTTCGCGCAGCGCGTCCGCGACCCTGCGCCGGGGCCGCTGGAGGATCTTCGCGAGGTGTTCCTCGGTGGCGGGCTCGTCGACGACCATCAGGACGGCCTCCAGGGCCGGCTTGAGGTCGAGTGCGGCGACGGTCTCCTCGGTCACGTCTTCGTCTCCTTCTCGGGCTCCTCGGGCGGCCGGTCGAACTCGTCCGTGACCATCGGCTGCGCCTCCCCGTCCCCGCCGGTCCAGCGCACCAGCAGCTCACCGAGGGCGGTCTCCTGGTCGAGCGCGACCGCCTTCTCCCGGTACAGCTCGAGCAGTGCGAGGAAGCGGGCCACCACGGTCAGGGTGTCCTCGGTGTCCGCCACCAGCGTGCGGAAGCTGGCCTCGCCGAGCTCTCTGAGCCGTGCGACGACGATCCCGGCCTGTTCCTGCACGCTCACCAGGGGCGCGTGGATGTGGTCGACGTACACCTGTGGTTTCGCCCGGGGCTGCATCGCCTTGACCGCGAGCCTCGCGAACCCCTCGGGGCCGATGCTGATGACGACCTCGGGCAGCAGCTCCGCGTGGTGCGGTTCGAGACCGACGGTACGCGGGTAGCGCCGGGCCTCGTTCTCCAGCCGGTGCGTGAAGATGTCGGCGACCCGCTTGTAGGCCCGGTACTGGAGCAGCCGGGCGAACAGCAGGTCCCGGGCCTCCAGCAGAGCCAGGTCGGCCTCGTCCTCGACCTCCGCGGCGGGCAGCAGCCGGGCCGCCTTGAGATCGAGCAACGTGGCGGCCACGACCAGGAACTCGGTCGTCTGGTCCAGGTCCCAGTCGGGACCCATCGCCCGGATGTGCGCCATGAACTCGTCGGTCACCTTCGACAGCGCGACCTCGGTGACGTCCAGCTTGTGCTTGGAGATCAGCTGGAGCAGCAGATCGAAGGGCCCCTCGAAGTTGGCGAGGCGGACCTTGAAAACGCCGTCGGGAACCTCCTGGGGAGCTTCCTGGGACGCGGGAACAGCTTGCGGCCCCACGGACCCCGGCCCACCGGATTCCGGCACCGCCTCGGACACGACGGTCTCCGGGTCCGCGGTCCCCGGGTTCGCGGTCTCCGGACCCACGGGCTCCGGGTTCGCGGATTCCGGGTCCGCGGGTTCCCGATCTACGGATTCCGGGTCTACGGATTCCGGGTCTACGGATTCCGGTACGGCAGGTTCCGACTCAACGGGTTCGGGTTCGGGTTCGACGGGATCCGGCATGACCGGGTCCGGCTCGACGGCATCCGGTACGACCGGGTCCGGTACGACGGGATCCGGTGCCGGTTCCGGTCCGGCCGGTCCGGGCTCCGGCCCGGCAGGGGCCGGCGCCGTCCCGGGTCCCCGGCCCAGCGCACGCCGACGGCCGGCTGCTGTGCCGGGGCCGGGGACGGGAACGTCGTTCGAGGTCATGGCCCCCGCAGGCTACCGCTACCGCCCGCGAAGTCGTCGGACGAGGATGCTGGCGTCCCCGCGGCTCTCCAGGTCGGCGAGGACCACGGCGACCGCCTCGCGGACGATGCGCCCCCGGTCCACGGCCAGCCCGTGCTCACCGCGGAGCACCAGCCGGGCGTGCTCCAGATCCATGAGCTCCTCGGCGGAGACGTAGACGGTGATCTTCTCGTCGTGCCGCTCGCGGCCGCTGGGCCTGCGGGACGCCTGCCGTCCGCGTTTGCGCGACTGGCCGTCTGCGGCGGAGGCAGAACCTTCCTGCTGGCCCTGGCGCCGCTCGGGGCGCTCCCCGGGGGCGCCCCGGGTACGGGACTCCCCGGCGTCGCCCTGGCCCGCGTCGGCCGCCGCGTGCTCGGCGCCCTCGCCGTCACCGCCCTGCGCGGGCACGGCCTGCGGCGCGTCCTCCGCGCCGCCGGCCGCCACCCCGTCGCTCTCGCCGGCCGGCGCCGGTACCCGGGCCTCGCCGTTGGCGGGGCGCCGGGGCGCGGACGGCTGAAGCGCCATTCCCCCTGTCGTACGGAAGAGTTCGTCGGCCCCCGGCAGACTCACTCGGCGTGACACCGGGCGAGCACCTCCCTGGCGAGCTGGCGGTAGGCGGCGGCGCCGACGGAGTTGGAGGCGTACGTGGTGATCGGCTCACCGGCGACCGTGGTCTCCGGGAAGCGGACCGTGCGCCCGATGACCGTGTGGTAGACGTGGTCGTCGAAGGCCTCGACGACCCGCGCGAGCACCTCACGGCTGTGCACGGTGCGCGAGTCGTACATCGTGGCGAGGATCCCGTCGAGTTCCAGTTCCGGGTTGAGCCGTTCCTGGACCTTCTCGATGGTCTCGGTCAGCAGCGCCACACCCCGGAGGGCGAAGAACTCGCACTCCAGCGGCACGATCACCTTGTGAGCGGCCGTCAGGGCGTTGACGGTGAGCAGGCCGAGCGAGGGCTGACAGTCGATGACGATGTAGTCGTAGTCGTCCATCAGCGGCTTGAGCGCACGCTGGAGCGTGGACTCGCGCGCGACCTCGGAGACCAGCTGGACCTCGGCGGCCGACAGGTCGATGTTGCTGGGCAGCAGGTCCATGTTCGGGACCGCTGTCTTCAGGAGCACCTCGTCCGCCGCCATGCCCCGCTCCATGAGCAGGTTGTAGACGGTGAGGTCGAGCTCCATCGGATTGACACCGAGACCGACCGACAGCGCGCCCTGCGGGTCGAAGTCCACGAGCAGCACGCGCCGACCGTACTCCGCGAGTGCGGCACCCAGGTTGATGGTCGACGTCGTCTTGCCCACGCCGCCCTTCTGGTTGCACATCGCGATGATCGTCGCGGGGCCGTGCTGGGTCAGCGGGCCCGGGATCGGGAAGTACGGCAGCGGGCGTCCGGTCGGACCGACGCGCTCACGGCGCTGTCGGGCCGCGTCGGGCGCGAGCGTGGCCGCGTACTCCGGGTCCGGCTCGTACTCGGCATCGGGATCGTAGAAGTGCCCTTCGGGCAGTTCGTCGTAGTCGGCGAAGTGGTTGCGGGGCGCGCCACTTCCGTCGCCGGCCATGGCGTTCACGTGATGGCCATCCATGCTCTGGTGTGCTGACAGAGCCACATGGGTGCTGCGCTGGCTCTGGTGGGCTGCGAAGGTTCGGACAGCGACGGAGCCGACAGCCTCGAGCCCCGCGGAGACCTGGGCCCGCGTCGGCATTCCTGGTTGACCACCCCCGGGAGCAAATGTCGACTCATTCACAAGTCGTCTTACCTCCTTGGTGACCAGGAAACTTCTAGACAAGGTCAGCGTGGCACCATGCCGACAGTCGGCGACTCTATGGCGTGTCGGGTGTTCGCAGCAACACAATCCGCCGGACCCGGCCCGATGTGTCGGCAATGAAACATCCCGCTGTCAAGGGCGTACGGCCGTCGCACGGCAGGTTTCGCCGGTGTACGAATCGGTCGAAGCGTTACGTTCGAGGCGAGTTGGCCGAGAGCCGCAAAGTGACCATACACACATCCGGCCGGACCTTGTCGGGCAAGGTCCGGCCGGGTGTGCGGGGTTGACGACCTGTGTTGACGTATCGCCTTTTCCCCCGGGGTCACTTGGCCGATCGGCTCGGCACGACGGCTCAGCCGAGCAGCTGGTCGAGCTCCATGTGCTCCAGGCCGTGCGCCTCCGCGACCTCACGGTAAACAACCTTGCCGTCATGGGTGTTGAGGCCCCTGGCCAGCGCGGCATCGCGGCGCAGCGCCTCCGCCCAGCCCTTGTCGGCGAGTTCGACGATGTACGGCAGCGTGGCGTTGGTGAGCGCGTAGGTGGAGGTGTTGGGGACCGCGCCGGGCATGTTGGCGACGCAGTAGAAGACCGACTCGTGGACCGGGAAGGTCGGCTCGGCGTGCGTGGTCGGACGGGAGTCCTCGAAGCAGCCGCCCTGGTCGATCGCGATGTCGACAAGGACACTTCCGGGCTTCATCCGGGACACGAGCTCGTTGGTGACCAGCTTGGGCGCCTTGGCGCCCGGGATGAGGACGGCACCGATGACGAGGTCGGCCTCGAGGCAGGCCTTCTCCAGTTCGAAGGAGTTGGAGACGACCGTCTGGATCTTCGTACCGAAGACCTTGTCGGCCTCCTTGAGCTTGTTGATGTCGCGGTCGAGCAGCGTCACGTGGAAGCCCATGCCGATGGCGATCTGCGCCGCGTTCCAGCCGGAGACACCGCCGCCGATGACGACCGCCTTGGCGGCCAGCACACCCGGCACGCCGCCGGGCAGCACGCCGCGGCCGCCGTTGGCGCGCATCAGGTGGTAGGCGCCGACCTGGGGCGCCAGCCGGCCCGCAACCTCGGACATCGGGGCGAGCAGCGGCAGCGCGCGGTTCGGCAGCTCGACGGTCTCGTAGGCGATCGCCGTGGTGCCGGACTCCACGAGGGCGTCCGTGCACTCCTTGGACGCGGCCAGGTGCAGGTAGGTGAAGAGCGTCTGGTCCTTGCGGAGGCGGTGGTACTCCTCGGCGATGGGCTCCTTGACCTTCAGCAGCAGGTCGGCGGTGGCCCACACCTCGTCGGCGGTCTCGAGGATGCGCGCGCCGGCGGCCACGTACTCCTCGTCCGTGATGGACGAGCCGACACCGGCGTTGCGTTCGACGACGACCTGGTGGCCGTGGCGCACCAGCTCGTGCACACCGGCGGGGGTGATGGCCACCCGGAACTCGTTGTTCTTGACCTCGCGGGGGATGCCGACCTTCACGTCGATCACGGTCCTTGGCTCAGTAGATGTGGGGGCACAGCAAAGACATACCCGGAGATACAGGGCACACCGGGATGCACCGCAGGAGAACGAGCGGCAGAGCCAGTCTAATGAAGGTGTTCCCGCTGTCTAGCCTTTCATTGCATCAATCTTCAGCGGATGTACTGCGGATTTCGCAGGTGTTAGCGCGGTGTTCCGGTGGATCAGGCCGTTCCGGCCCTGCCACCGGCCCCGACCCTGGCCCTGGCTCCGGCCCCGACTCGGGCCGCGACTCCGCCTCCGGCGCCGGTTCCGATGCCGATTCCGATGCCGGTTCCGATGCCGGTTCCGATGCCGCCGACCGAGGCTCCGGGTCCGGCTCCGGCTCCGGAGCCGGATCGCGGTTCGGGCGCTCCTCTCCCAGGATGCGCTCGGCCGCGCCCCGGTGCAGGCCGGCCGCCACCGGGTCGCCGAGGCGCTCCAGGGTGTCGGCCAGCCTCAGCTGCACCGCCGCCTGCAGACGCGTGTCCTCGGCGCGCCCGGCCCACTCCACCGCCTCCTGGCAGGTGCGCAGCGACTCCTCGGGGCGCCCCGCGTACTCCTGGACCCGGGCCAGCTCGCTCAACGCCCGCGCGTACGCGCCGATGTCGCCGTTCTTGCGGTGCCCGGCGGCAGCGGCCCGCCAGGCCCGCTGCGCCTCGCCGTAGCGGCCCGCGTAGGTGTGCGCGGTGGCGATACGGCCGTAGAGCCGGGCGGCGTCCGCGCGCTCGTCGCGGGCCAGCCGCTGGGCGAGGCCCCGGCCGAACCAGTCGGCGGCCCGGTCGTAGTCCCCGAGCTCGAGATGTGCGCCGCCTACGGATTCCATCGCGCGACCGATCGCATACGGGTCGTTCGCCTCGCGTCCGGCGTCCAGAGCGGCCCGATAGCGCACCAGGGCCTCCGCCGTGCGGCCCGTCCTGGCGTCGACGTCGGCGAGGTTCAGCAGGGCTGCGGCCTTCTCGCGGGGCAGGTTCCGCCGTTCCGCCACGTCCAGGACCAGCTGGTGGACGCCGTACAGGTCGGGCGCCGCCTCCTGGGTGCCGAAGTGCGCGACCATCGCCCTGACCAGCTGGGACATCAGACGGCGGGCCAGGGTGTCCAGCTCGCCGTCGGCGACCGCCAGGCGGGCCGAGGCGAGCAGGGCGGGCCGGCGGACCCGCAGCCACTCGGCGGCCGCGCGCGGGGTGGGGAAGCGCAGGGCGCTGGGCATGCCCTGGAGCTTCTCGCGGGCCTGGGGGTTGTCGGTCTCGGTGATGGCCCGGCAGGACTGGAGCAGCCGCACCGTCCGCTCCAGCATGCGGGCACGCGCCAGCTGGAGCTCGGCCGGGCGGTCGTGGCTCTCGGCGGCGGCGCGCAGCAGGGGGTGCAGGCAGGCGGGCACCTCGTACTGGGGCAGCGGGGAGTCCAGGGGCCGCAGCAGCCCCAGGGCGGCGAGGTCGTCCAGGGCGGTGCGGGCGGCGCCCACCGAGCAGCCGGCGAGCGCGGAGGCGGTGTGCGGGTCCGCCAGGCCGGCCGGAGCCAGGCAGAGGAGTCGCAGTATCCGGGCGGCGGGGGCAGGCAGTGCGGCGTGCACGAGCCGGAAGACCCGGCTGAGCGGGGTGCCCTCGTCACCCTCCGCGTGGAGTTGCTTGGCGAGGTCGGCGACGGCCGCCTGCGGGCGGGCGGCGAGCCAGCCGCCCGCCAGGTTGAGCGCGGCCGGCTGGCCCTGGCAGGCCTCCACGAGGCCCTCGGCGGAGCGCGGGTCGACGGTGATGCGGACCGAGCCGGTGTGCCGGCTCAGCAGTTCGAGGGCGGACTTGGTGTCCAGGCCGCCCAGGGTGCAGGGGCGGACGTCCGCGATGCCGGTGAGCGGCCCGGCGGAGACGGCGACGAGGAGGCACTGCGGGGCGTCCGGGAGCAGGGCGTCGACCTGTTCGGCGCCGGCCGCGTCGTCGAGCAGGAGCAGGACGCGGCGCCCCGCGAGGGCCTGGCGGAGAAGGGCCGCGAGATCGTCCTCGTCGGCGCCCGGCGGGGTCGGCACGTCCAGCGCGGTGAGCAGTTCACGGGCGGCCCGCTCGACCGGCACGGGCGTGCCGTCGGGCTCGGCGAGGCGGGCGCGCAGGACGCCGTCCCGGTAGTTGTCCGCGACCTGCCGGACGAGTTCCTCGGCGAGCGCCGTACGCCCGGAGCCGGGCCGCCCGGCGATGAGGAGCACGCGCGCGCGTGGCGCCTTCTTACCGGAGATGGTGTCCAGCCCCGCGCGCTCGATGTCGGCGCGCAGTTCTTTCAACTCCCGGACTCTGCCCAGGAAATGGCCCTCTGTCGCGGCGTGTCCCGACAGCTGCACGCCGCCTGTGTCCACTGCCTGATCCGTCACGGGCCACACTCCCGTCCCACCGCACACGCAAGCCCGCCGGGACTCCGGATCGGGCGATTCCCGAGCCTAGTTCACGCTCTGCGACGTTCCGGGTGGAGTACGGCGGGCACGGCCGAGACGTCCCTCGATCGGATCAGCCGATCGTCACACCGGACGGGGTCGGGACGGCCTCAGAAGCAACAGCTACACGCGGGACAGCCTCACGCAGGCGCCCACGCGCGGGTCGGCCACAGGTGGGGCACCCACATATGGGACGGCCACATGCGGAGCGGCCTCGGGACGGCGGCGGAGGGCGTCACGCCTCGAACGGGCGCGCCGGCCAGGGCGCCTCGGCCGGGCGCAGCGCGTCGAGCCCGTCGCCGGTACGCGCGGCGACCAGGGAGAGGACGCCCACGACGAGGCAGTTGCTGTGCACGTCGCCCGCGAGCACCCCGCGGACCAGCTCGTCGACCGGCACGCGCGCGTGCTCCATGTCGGCCTCCTCGTCCTCCACCGCGAAGCGCTCGCCGTCGGCCTCGGACAGGTCGCGGGCCAGGAAGATCCGCACCGACTCGTCACAGCCGCCCGCGGTGGGGTAGACGTCGGTCAGCACCCGCCAGTCCTCGGCCTTGACGTGCGCCTCCTCGTACAGCTCGCGCTGGGCGGCGTGCAGGGGGTTCTCACCGGGCACGTCGAGCAGACCGGCCGGGATCTCCCACAGCTTCTGCCCGACGGGGTGACGGTACTGCTTGATGAGCAGGACACGGCCCTCCCCGTCGAGGGCGAGGACGGCCACGGAACCCGGGTGGACCTGGAAGTCCCGGCGCACCACCGAACCGTCGGGCATGACCACCTCGTCCGTGCGGACGGAGGTCTTGTTGCCGACGAAGGGGGTCTGGCTCGACCGGATCTCCCACGCCTCGGGGGTGTCCTTGATCGTCATGCGGTGCGTCCTTCCACGTGCCACGTGCGCAAACGAAAACCGGGGTGCCCACCCTTGAAGGTTTGCACCCCGGCCACCGTACAACTGGTGTGTTACTTCGAAGCCTTCTCCGCCTCGACGGTCCGCTGGACCGCGGCCTTCACCAGGCCGGCGAACAGCGGGTGCGGACGCGTGGGCCGCGAGCGCAGCTCGGGGTGGGCCTGAGTGGCGACCAGGTACGGGTGGACGTCACGCGGGTACTCGACGTACTCGACGAGCTTGCCGTCCGGCGAGGTGCCGGAGAACAGGATGCCCGCCTTCTTCTCGAGCTCCGCGCGGTAGGCGTTGTTCACCTCGTAGCGGTGCCGGTGGCGCTCTTCGACGTACTCCTTGCCGTCGTACACCTCACGGACGATGGAGCCCTCGGCCAGCTTGGCCGGGTACATGCCCAGGCGCATCGTTCCGCCCATGTCGCCCTCGCCGGCCACGATGTCGAGCTGCTCGGCCATGGTGGAGATGACCGGGTGACCGGTGGCCGGGTCGAACTCGGTGGAGTTGGCGTCGCCGATGTCGGCCAGGTTGCGCGCGGCCTCGATCACGATGCACTGCAGGCCGAGGCACAGGCCGAGCAGCGGGATCCGGTTCTCCCGGGCGTAGCGGATCGCGCCGACCTTGCCGAGCACACCGCGGTCGCCGAAGCCGCCCGGGATGCAGATGCCGTCGACGTCCTCGAGCTGCGCCTTGGCGCCCGCCGGGGTCTTGCAGTCGTCCGACGTGACCCACTTGATCTTCACGCGGGCCTTGTTGGCGAAGCCGCCGGCACGCAGCGCCTCGGTGACCGACAGGTAGGCGTCGGGCAGGTCGATGTACTTGCCGACCAGGGCGAGCGTGATCTCGTGGTCGGGGTTGTGGACGCGGTCGAGCAGGTCGTCCCAGGTCGTCCAGTCCACATCACGGAACGGCAGGTCCAGCTTGCGGACGACGTAGGCGTCCAGGCCCTCACCGTGCACGGTCTTCGGGATGTCGTAGATCGAGCGCGCGTCGGGGCAGGCCACCACCGCGTCCTCGTCGACGTCGCACATCAGCGAGATCTTGCGCTTGATCGCGGCCGGCACCTCGCGGTCGGAACGCAGGACGATCGCGTCCGGCTGGATACCGATGTTCCTCAGCGCCGCGACCGAGTGCTGGGTCGGCTTGGTCTTCAGCTCGCCCGAGGGACCGATGTACGGCAGGAGCGAGATGTGCACCACGAAGACGTTGTCGCGACCCACCTCGTGACGGACCTGGCGGACCGTCTCCAGGAACGGCAGCGACTCGATGTCGCCGACCGTGCCGCCGACCTCGGTGATCACGACGTCGACCTCGTCCGTGGCCATCCGGCGGATGCGGTGCTTGATCTCGTTGGTGATGTGCGGGATGACCTGCACGGTGTCGCCCAGGTACTCGCCACGCCGCTCCTTGGCGATCACCGTCGAGTAGACCTGGCCTGTAGTGACATTGGCGGAGCCGTCCAAGTCACGATCGAGGAAGCGCTCGTAGTGTCCGATGTCCAGATCGGTCTCGGCGCCGTCATTGGTGACGAAGACCTCACCGTGCTGGAAGGGGTTCATCGTGCCCGGGTCGACGTTCAGGTACGGGTCGAGCTTCTGCATCACGACGCGCAGACCCCGCGCCTTCAGCAGCATGCCGAGGCTGGAGGCCGTCAGACCCTTGCCGAGCGAGGAGGCGACACCCCCGGTGACGAAGATGTGCTTGGTCGTCGTGGATTTGGGCGTCATGGCCAAGAGGGGGCTCCCGTGGTCGCGATTCGGAGGTGCGGTTCGGGGGCTTCGAGACCACCGGTCCACGGGCTACCAGGGTATCAGCGCCTCAGGGAGATGGCTTCCGGCCACGCTCCGCGCACAGCTCGACACGGGCCGCCCCCACGCACCGGTTTCTCACCCGTTGCTCACCCGTTCGGCCCACCCGCGTTGTCCGGAGCGGCACGCAGATCATCTACGTGCGTCGTATCCTGCTCGGACACTCGCTGCCGAGCCCGGTCGGCAAGACGGCACACCCCAGTCCGTATCCCACCGGAACAACGAGAGCTCGGCAGTTCGTTGAGCAGGAACCGGCGTTTTGCCTATATGGCTGAGCGGCTGCTTTGCTTCAGCGCTCAACGACGCATTACAAACGACCCCTTGACCGCACTAGCGACCGCCCCCGTTCCATCTGGGGGTGACGTGGCCGTTCGACTGGAGTTGCACGTGGCCGGGCGCATCGAAGATTACGCACTCATCGGAGACATGCAGACCGCCGCACTGGTCTGCCGGGACGGCACAGTCGACTGGCTGTGCCTGCCCCGCTTCGACTCGCACGCGATCTTCGCAGGTCTGCTCGGCACCGAGGAACACGGGTTCTGGCGCCTCGGCCCCGCGCACGCCTCCGACGCGCCGCCGCCGCGCGCGGCCCGGCGCACCTACCGGGGCGACTCGCTCATCCTGGAGTCCGAGTGGGACACCCCGCGCGGCACGGTCCGGGTGACCGATTTCATGCCCCCTCGCGACGGCGCGCCCCAGCTGATCCGGATCGTCGAGGGCGTCTCTGGCCGCGTCCCGATGCGCTCCGCGCTGCGGATGCGGTTCTCCTACGGCCGGGTCGTGCCGTGGGTGCACAAGCACGAGGGCCGCACGGTGGCCGTCGCGGGCCCGGACTCCGTGTGGTTCGACACCGAGTGCGAGACCTACGGAAAGTCGCTGACCACGTACGCGGACTTCACGGTCGCGCCGGGTGACCGGATCGCGTTCACGATCTCGTGGGAGCCCTCGCACAAGGAGCCGCCCGCGCTGCCCGAGCCCGAGCAGTCGCTCCAGGCGACCGAGGACTTCTGGCGCGAGTGGGTCGAGCACTGTACGTACCACGGTCCCTACCGCGAGGCGGTGATCCGCTCGCTGATCACGCTCAAGGCGCTGACCTACGGCCCGACCGGCGGCATCGTCGCCGCGCCCACCACCTCCCTGCCCGAGGACATCGGCGGCGTCCGCAACTGGGACTACCGCTACACCTGGCTGCGCGACGCGGCCATCACCCTGTCCTCGCTGCTGCGCACCGGCTACCGCGAGGAGGCCCGCGCCTGGCGCGAGTGGCTGCTGCGGGCCGTCGCCGGCGACCCCGAGAACCTCCAGATCATGTACGGCATCGCGGGCGAGCGCGAGCTGGGCGAGGCCGAGCTGGACTGGCTGCCCGGCTACGAGAACTCCGGCCCGGTCCGGGTCGGCAACGGCGCCGCGCACCAGCTCCAGCTGGACGTCTACGGCGAGGTCACCGAGGCCCTGCACCTCGGCCACATGACCGGCCTGGCCCGCAACGACTACGCCTCCCTGCTCCAGCTCAAGCTGATCCGCTACCTGGAGCAGCACTGGGACGAGCCGGACGAGGGCATCTGGGAGGTGCGCGGTCCGCGCCGCCACTTCGTGCACTCCAAGGTCATGGCCTGGGTCGCCGTCGACCGCACGATCAAGCTCATCGAGTCCGGCGACGCGGACGGCCCGCTGGAGAAGTGGCGCGAGCTGCGCGACGACATCCACCGGGACGTGTGCGAGAAGGGCTACGACAAGGAACGCAACACCTTCACGCAGTCCTACGGCTCCAAGGAGCTGGACGCGTCCTTGCTGCTCATCCCGCAGATGGGCTTCCTGCCCCCGGACGACAAGCGCGTGATCGGCACCATCGAGGCGATCCAGCGCGAGCTGTCCACCCCGGACGGCTTCATCCTGCGCTACCCCACCTCGGGCGGCGACGAGGGCGTCGACGGCCTGCCCGGTGACGAGGGCGCCTTCCTGGCCTGCTCGTTCTGGATGGCGGACGACCTCGCGATGATCGGCCGGGTGGACGAGGCCCGCAAGCTGTTCGAGAAGCTGCTCTCGCTGCGCAACGACCTCGGTCTGCTCGCCGAGGAGTGGGACCCGCGCCTGCAGCGCCAGGTCGGCAACTTCCCGCAGGCCTTCAGCCACGTCCCGCTGATCGACACGGCCCTGCGCCTGACGGCGTCGGGGGCGTACGGCGGCTGAGCGCCCGCGCCGGGCTCTTGCGGACCGGTGACGCGCGGCCGCCGAACAGGACCGGGCGGCCGCGCACGCCTACGCTGGAGCCATCTGCCCCTGGACGGAAGGGGGCGCCTCATGGCCTCCCCATCGAAGGCGGGCGCGGCCCTGGCCGCGTTGCGCGAGGAACTGGTCGGCGACGTGTTCGCCCCGGAGGATCCGGGTTACGACGAGGCCCGGGCGGTCTTCAACTCGATGATCGACCGCCGTCCCGCGGTGATCGCCCAGTGCGTGGACGAGGCCGATGTCGTGCGGTCGGTGCGCTTCGCCCGTGACCTGGACCTGCCCATCGCGGTGCGCGGCGGCGGACACAGCGTCGCGGGCATGGCGCTGGGCGACGGGGCGCTGGTGGTGGACCTGCGCCATATGCGCGCGGTCACCGTCGACCCCGCCGCCGAAGCGGTACGGGTCGCGGGCGGGGCCACCATGAGCGACCTGGACCGTGCCTGTCAGCCCCACGCTCTGGCCACGACCGGCGGACGGGCCTCCACCACCGGCGTCGGCGGGTTCGTCCTCGGCGGCGGCACCGGCTGGCTCGACCGCTGCTTCGGGCTGGCCGTCGACAACCTGCTCGGCGTCGAGCTGGTCAGCGCCGAAGGCCAGCAGGTCCACGCCAACGCCGACGAGAACCCGGACCTGTTCTGGGCGTTGCACGGCGGCGGCGGCAACTTCGGCATCGCCACCGCGCTCACCCTGAAACTGCACGAGCTGCCAGAGTTCTCCATCGCGCTGCTGCTGTACCTGCCCGAGTTCGGCGCCGAGGTCACCCGCACCTACCGGGACGTGATCACGGCCGGCCCGGACGAGGCGAGCGGCGCCGTCATCTACCTCTCCGGCCCGCCCGAGGAGTTCGTCCCGCCGCACCTGGTCGGTTCGCTGTTGTGCGGGGTGCTGCTCACGTACGCCGGTGCCGAGGCGGACATGCGCAAGCTCGCCGAACCGCTGCTGGCGATGCCGCACGAGACGGAGGTCGTCGGGGCGATGCCCTACGCCGACGTGCAGTGCATGATCGACAATCCGACCGGGATGCGGAACTACTGGTCGGCGGAGTACCTGACGGGTGCCCCGGACGACTTCGTGGACGTGTACTGCGCCCGTGGCCGGGCCATGCCCGTGCCGACGGGCACCATGCACACGCTTTTCCCGCAGGGCGGCGCGATCGGCGCCGGCCCGCACGAGTACCCGGTGCCCTACCGCGACGCGCCCTGGGGGGTGCACCCCTTCGGGCTGTGGGAGGACCCGGCGGACGACGAGCGGTGCGTCCGGTGGGTCCAGGACGTCCGGGCCGCCGTACAGCCCTGGAGCACGGGCGCGGTCTACCTCAACTTCATCGGCGACGAGGGTGCCGACCGGGTCGTGGCGGGCGTGGGCGAGGCGAACGCCCGGCGGCTCGCGGACCTGAAGCGGCGGTACGACCCCGACAACGTCTTCCGCTTCAACCACAACATCAAGCCGGCCTGAGAACCGTCGGCACCCAAGCCGTGGGCACCCAAACCGTCGGCACCCAAACCGTCGGCCCGAAGGGCCCCAGCTGTCCGTCCGGGCCGTCAGCCCCGTGCGAGGCCCGCCAGTGCCGTCAGCGTCCGTTCCCCGGCCGGGTCGGCCGCCGTCGCGGGGACGAGCGCGATCTCGTCGAGTCCCGCCTGCGCGTAGGCGTCGATCCGGGCGCGCACGGTGTCGAGGCCGCCGACCAGGCCGACGGTGGCCGCGGCTGCCGCCGGCAGGGCGCGGACGAGGGTGGCGCGGTCGGCGCCGCCCGCGGCGAGTTCGACGGCGGCCGCGAAACCGGCCTCGGCGAACACCTCGCGGTACCCCGGCACCGTCAGGTATCCGGCGATGCTGCCCAGCACCTCGGCGAGCGACTCGGGCGCCGGGTCGACGGCCGCGGGCAGCCAGGCGGCGAGCGTGGGCCGCGCACGTCCCGCCCGCCCGGCCGCCGCGTCCAGCTTGGCGCGCAGCTCACGGACCTGCTCCGGGGAGACGACGTCGAGCAGCATCCGGTCGGCGTGCGCGGCGGCCGCGGCGATCGCGCGGTCCCCGAAGGCGGCCACGGTGAGCAGGCCGCCGGGCGGCGGCAGCCGGCGCCGGAAGCCGCTGCCGGGCACGACCGGCTCACCGGGCGTGCCGTGCAGCAGGGCGCGTACGGCCGCCGCGGTCTCGGTCAGGACGGCGGCGGGGCGTACCCGGGGCCGCCCGTGCACGCCCTCCACGACGCGCTTGCTCGAGGTGCCCAGCGCCACGCCGACCGCCCGTCCACCGGTGACGGCGGAGACCGACACGGCACCCCGGGCGAGGGAGTACGGGTCGCGCACCGACACCGGGACCGGCCCCGCCGTCAGCGCGGCCCGTTCGGTGACCCGGCCGAGCGCCGCGGCGAGCACGAAGGCGTCCCAGGTCGGCCCTTCACCCGCCCACACCTCCCGGTAGCCGAGCCGGTCGGCGAGCGCCGCGACCCGCAGCGGCTCGTCGACCGGGCTGTCGTCCTCACGGGCCACGGCCACCACACTGAAATCCATGGTCCGCCGCTACCCGGCGACGGCGGCCCCATGCCGGACGGAGCTGTCACCCGGACGTCCGCGCAGGTAGCGTCCGCTGCATGGACAGCGGCACGGACCACCGATTCGACAGCCAGAGCGCCGGCATCACCGTGCGACGCGCGCTGGAGCTGCCCGGCCTGCGCAGCGGGCTGCCCGAGATCCTCGCGGGCGCCGACCGGCTGGGCCGCACGGTGCGCTGGGTGCATGCGGGCGAGGTCCCGAACATCGCCTCGCTGCTCAAGGGCGGCGAGCTGCTGCTGACCACGGGCTACGGCCTCGGCACGCGTCCGGCCGAGCAGCGGGCGTTCGTCCGCACGCTGGCCGAGCGGGGCATCGCGGCCCTGGTGATCGAGCTGGGCCCGCGCTTCACCCGGCTGCCCGCGGCCCTGGTGGAGACGGCGCGCACGACCGGGCTCCCCCTGGTCCAGCTGCATCGCGAGGTGCCGTTCGTGACCGTCACGGAGGAGATCCACACCGAGATCGTCAACGGGCACTACGCCCTGCTCCAGCAGGCCGAGGAAGTGCACCGGCGCTGTACCGAAGCGCTGCTCGGCGGGGGCGGGATACCGCAGGTCCTGGGCATCCTGGCGGACTTCAGCGGCAACCCCGTCTTCCTGGAGACGACCGAGGGCCAGCTTCTGTACGCCGCCGGAGCCGGCCCCGAGGGCGCGGACCCGCTCCAGGTGTGGGAGGGCCTGCGCGGGCCGCACAAGGACGCGCCGCCGCCCGTCGGCTCGGTGCTGGTGGACGTGCCCGGGGGCGGGCCAGGGGCGGGTTCGGTACGCGCCCGGCTCGTGCTGCTGCCCGTGCGCGCCCCTCTCGCACCGGTGCACCGGATCGCCGCCGAACGCGCGGCCGGGATCCTGGCCGTGGTGCTGATGCAGGCCCGCCAGGAGGAGGAGCTGGCGGCACGCGGCCGGGGCGACTTCCTCACCGATCTCGCCGAGGGCCGGATCGCCGCGGAGGACGCTCCGGCGCAGGCGCGCGTCCTCGGCTTCAAGCCGGGCACCAGTCCGCTGCTCCCGGTCGTCATGCGGCTGGGCGACGGCCTCTCCCCCGGCGGAGGCTGGGCGGTGCTGGCGCGGGCGGTCGCCGAGGAGCTGGCGTCGGTGGGTGTGCCCGTGCTGCTGGGCGTGCGGCCGGTCGTGGGCCGGGTGCCGTTGCTGCTGGGCCTGCGGTCGGAGTCGGAGCGCTCGGCGGTGGCGGACCGGGTCGCGGCGGCGCTGCGGGCCGGGGTGGAACGGGCCGGGATGCAGCGACCGGGGGCCCAGCCGCCGGTGGTGGTGGTCGGCGTGGCGGGCGGCTGGGCGGCCGCCTCGGCGGGTCTCCGACACGCGGCGGAGACGGCGACCGCCGCGCAGGGCCTGTCGGACCGCCCCTGGTACGACGCCCGCCGCCTGGACATCGACCTCCTGCTGTGGCGGCTGCGCGACCATCCCGATCTGGCGGCCTTCGTGGACCGCGCGATCGGCCCGGTCCGCGACCACGACCAGCGCTCCAAGCCGCCCCTGCTGCCCACCCTGGAGACCTACCTCGCGCACGCGGGCCGCAAGGCCGAGACGGCCCGCGAGCTGCATCTGAACCGCCAGACGCTGTACAACCGCCTCGCCCGCATCGGCGAGTTGCTCGGCACCGACCTCGACGACCCGCAGACGGTGCTGGCGTTGAGCCTGGCGCTGCGGGCGCGGCGGCACGTGGCGTAGGGCTCAGATCATCGGCTGGGGCTGCGTCAGCTCGTCGTAGACGCTGAGGACCTGGGCGACGGTCTCGTCCTCGGTGGGCCAGCCGGCCGCCTGCCGGGTGCCCAGGTCCCGGAGGTGTTCGGCCCGTTCGGGGTCGTCGAGGAGGCGTACGGCGGCCGCGGCGAAGGCCCCCGGGTCGTGCGGCGGGACCAGTTCGGCCGCGTCGCCGACGAGTTCGCGGATCCCGCCGGTCAGGGCGGCGACGAGCGGCACGCGCGCGTGCAGGGCCTCCTGGGCCAGGACCGACCGGGACTCCTCGCCGCCGGGCAGCAGCGCGAGGTCGGCGGCGGCGAGCAGTTCGCTCACGTCGTCGCGGCGCCCGAGCAGCCGGACGGGCAGCTCCTCGTCCTCGATGCGGCGCTGGAGCTCCGCCCGCCGCGGCCCCTCCCCCGCCACCACGACCAGCGGCACCGGGTCGAGGCCGCGCCACACCCGCGCGGCGTCCAGCAGCAGGTCGTGACCGCGGTGACCGTCCAGGGACCCGACGGCCGTGAACAACGGGCGCCCTATGGCGCCGAGTTCGGCCCGCAGCTTCGAGGACGGCCACTCGGACTCCTCGGTCCCCTCGGTCCGGCGGGGCCGGGGCAGCGCCACGGCGGCGAGCCGTGCGTCACGTGCGCCGGTCCTGCGGGCCCGGTCGACGAGGTCGGAGGTGGTGCCGAGGACCACGGTCGCCGTCCGCGCGACCCGCCGTTCCAACAGCCGCAGCAGATGGGCGCGGGCCCCCTCGGCGTGCGCACGGTTGTGCCAGGTGACGATGAGCGGGGTGCGCCGGCCACTGAGTGCGAGGACGGCCCGGAAAGAGGCGTGCAGTCCGTGCGCGTGGACGAGGTCGGCGTCCGTGCAGGCCGCCCGGAGCGCCGCCACGGATCCCGGATCGCTGCTGCGCGGCACGTGCACGTGTTCGGCTCCGGCCCCCGTGAAGTCGTAGGTGTCATCAGCCTCACCGGGGGCGCACACCGTCACTCGCACGCCCCGCGCGACGAGCCCCGCTGCCAGGGAACGCACGTGCGCGCTGCTGCCGGCGTTGCCGCCGCCCAGCACCTGCACGGTGCGCAACGACGACTGGCCGTGCGGTGAGTGGCTGCTCACGTGGCCGGGGCTCCTGGTTCGGCGTCGGACGGTCACGAAGAAACGTACAGAGGGACCGGGCGGAGGGGTGGACCGCTGGCGTTCCTCCACGTACTACGCCCAAGGATGCCAGCACGTACGGGTGTTCCGTGCCGCCGAGCACCCTGACACCCGGTCACAGGGTCCCCCTCATCACCCACACGGGTGAGAGAACTCGGGGTTCCGTTCGATTACCTGAGCACCGACCTCACCACCTGGCTCACCGACTCCCCGCAGATCCCGGCACCGCCCCCGGCAAGCACGACGGCCGACGCGCCCCATCCACCCGCGAGGCCGACGACCAAAATGCCGACCAGACCGACGGCGAACCACAGTGCCGCCCGCCCCTCCGCCCCCGTGGTTCTCGCGCTCCCGACAGCGGCCCACGACAAGGGCGGCGACCGAAGCGCCCCATCCATCCGCGCGCACGACGGCCAAAATGCCGGCCAGACCGACAGCGAACCGCAGTGCAGCACGACGACCGTCTGCCCCCGTGGTTCTCGCGCTCCCGACAGCGGCCCACGGCAAGCGCAGCAGCCGACGCGACCCGTCCATCCCCGAGGCCGACGGCCGGAGTCGCGGCCGGCGCGGCGGCGGGCCGCAGCGCAGTGCGACCGTCCGGCCTCCGTGGTTCTCGCGGTTCCGGCGTGCGCGCCCCGCGGGTGCCGGGCCGCGCGGAGCCGCCGCCGTCCCCCGGGTCGGCCCGGCCGCTACCGCGAACGCCGGGCCCCTCCCCTGGGGGTGGACATGCCGTTCACGCTCAGGAACGGGCGACGGCCGTCCGGCACCGGGACCGGTCGGCGCCGGCGCCGACCGCGTCGTCAGCCGTCCGCGCGGGCCGTGGCCAGCAGCTCCTCGGCGTGCGCCCGGGCCGTCTCGGAGTCCTCCTGACCGGCGAGCATCCGGGACAGCTCCCGGATGCGGTCCTCGCCCTCCAGGACCTTCACGCCGGACCGGGTCACCGAACCGTCGTTGGTCTTCTCGACCAGGAGCTGCCGGTCGGCGAAGGCGGCGACCTGCGGAAGGTGGGTGACCACGACGACCTGAGCGGTCTTGGCGAGCCGGGCCAGGCGCCGTCCGATCTCGACCGCGGCCTTGCCGCCCACACCCGCGTCGACCTCGTCGAAGAGATACGTCGGCACGGGATCCGTCCCCGCGAACACGACCTCGACGGCCAGCATCACGCGCGAGAGCTCACCGCCGGACGCGCCCTTGGCGATGGGCCGCGGCGGTGCGCCCGGGTGCGGGGCGAGCAGCAGCTCGACCTCGTCCGCGCCGGCCGGCCCGTAGGCGACCGGTCGTCCGCCCACCTCGACGCCCTCCGGGTCCTCGGTCTGCCGGATGTCGAACGACACGCGCGCGTGCGGCATGGCGAGAGAGGCCAGCTCGGCGGTCACGGCGGCGGCGAACCGCTCGGCGGCGTCCGTGCGCGCGTCCGTCAGCGCCTGCGCCAGCCCGCCGAGTTCGCCGCGCAGCGCGTCCCGTTCCGCGGTCAGCTCGTCGATGCGCTCGTCGTCGCCGTCCAGCGCGGTGAGCCGGGCGGCGCTCTGCTCGGCCCAGGCGAGCACGGAGTCCACGTCCTGCCCGTACTTGCGGGTGAGCGCGGTGAGCGCGGCCCGCCGCTCCTCGACGGCCGACAGCCGCAGCGGATCGGCGTCGAGGTCGTCGGCGTACCCCGCCAGCTCGCCCGCCACATCGCCCAGCAGGATCCCGATCTCCCCGATCCGGTCGGCGAGCGCGGCCAGCGCCGGATCATGCGACCTGACGGCCTCCAGGGCCCGCTGCGCGCCCGCGACGAGCGTGGTGGCCTCGATGCCCTCGGGGTCCTCCGGATTGCCGGCGAGGGCGGCGTGGGCGGCCGTGGCGGCGGACGACAGCGCTTCCGCGTGCCCGAGCCGTTCGGCCTCCTCCGCCAGCTCCACGTCCTCCCCGGCGCGCGGTTCGACGCCGGCGATCTCGTCGAGCCCGAAGCGCAGCATGTCGGCCTCCTGGGCCCGCTCACGCGCGCGCGTGACGATCTCCTCCAGCTCGACCGCGACGGCCCGCAGCCGCCGGTAGGCCTCGGTGTACTTGGCGAGCGGCACGGTCACCGCGTCGCCCGCGTACCGGTCGAGCGCCTGTCGTTGCCGGGACTGCTTCAGCAGCCCCTGCTGGTCCGTCTGCCCGTGGACGGCGACCAGCTCGTCGGCGAGCTCGGCGAGCACGCCCATGGGCACACTGCGCCCGCCCACGTGCGCCCGCGACCGCCCCTCGGCGGAAACGGTACGGCTGATGAGCAACGCCCCGTCGTCGAGCTCGGCCCCGGCCTCCTCGGCCCGTACCACCACCGAGGCGTTCGGGGGCACGGTGATCCGCCCCTCCACCACCGCCTTCTCGGCGCCGATCCGCACGAGCGCGGGATCGGCGCGCCCGCCCAGCAGCAACCCGAGGCTGGTGACCACCATGGTCTTGCCCGCGCCTGTCTCACCCGTGACAGCGGTGAAGCCTGGCGACAGCTCGACGACAGCGTCGTCGATGACTCCGAGCGACCGTATCCGCATCTCCTCCAACACGGACAAGACCTTACGAGGTCGGGGGGAGGAAGTGCGACGCCCCCCGGCCCCGGAAGGGGAACCCGCAGGTGAAGAATGTGTATCGACGGCGCCGTGTCACCCGGGTGAGTGCTGTCGCACCCGGGGCGCCGGGGCGTACGGACCGCTAGTGACGCGCCCCTCGCCAGCCGGAGACGGGCAGCGCGAACTTCGCCACCAGCCGGTCCGTGAACGACGCGTGATGCAGCCGGGCCAGCCGGACCGGCACAGCCCCCCGCCGCACCTCCACCCGGGCACCGGCGGGCAGCTCGACGGTCCGCCGCCCGTCGCACCACAGAACGCCCGGCGGAATGTGCGGCAGCACCTCCACCGCGAGCACGGAGTCGGGCGAGGTCACCAGCGGCTTCGCGAACAGCGCGTGCGCACTGATCGGCACCATCAGCAGCGCCTCGACCTCGGGCCACACCACGGGGCCGCCCGCCGAGAACGCGTAGGCGGTCGACCCCGTCGGCGTGGACAGCACGATCCCGTCGCACCCGAACCCGGTGACCGGCCGCCCGTCGATCTCCAGCACCACTTCGAGCAGCTTCTCCGCGCCGGCCTTCTGCACGGCCGCCTCGTTCAGCGCCCAGTCGGTGTGCACGATGTCCCCGTTGCGATGCACGACGACATCGACGGTCATCCGCTCCTCGACCTCGTACGCCTTCGTCACCACCCGGTCGACGACCTTGTCGAGGTCGTCGCGCTCGGCCTCGGCGAGGAAGCCGACGCTCCCGAGGTTGACGCCCAGCATCGGCACCCCGGACGCCCGCGCGAACTCCGCGCCGCGCAGCAGCGTGCCGTCGCCGCCGAGGACGATGAGCAGCTCACATCCCTCCAGGCACTGCGGGGTGGCCTCGGAGACCAGCTCCACCTCCTCGGGCAGCGGCAGGTCGGCGGCCTCGTACTCCAGGACGCGCACCCCGATGCCCTCACGCAGCAGCCCCTTGACGACCAGCTCGGCACTGCGGATGGCCGCGGGCCGCCCGGTGTGGGCGAGCAGGAAAACAGTACGAGCTCGGTTCTGAGTCAACGCGGCCCCTCCGCAACTGCACGGTCAACATCGGCCGGGTCGAGGGCAGGCGCCCCGGCCCTGAGCCACAGAAAGTACTCGACATTGCCCGAAGGTCCGGGCAGCGGGCTGGCGGTGACACCCTTCACCCCGAGCCCCAGGTCCCACGCCTTCCCGGCCACACCGCGCACCGCTTCCGCCCGCAGCTGCGGACTCCGTACGACACCCCCGCTGCCGAGCCGTTCCTTCCCCACCTCGAACTGCGGCTTGACCATCATCACCAGGTCCGCGTCCGGCGCGGCGCACCGTGCCAGGGCGGGCAGCACCAGCCCCAGCGGGATGAAGGACAAGTCCCCCACGACAAGATCCACAGGCTTCCCATCGATCGCTTCAAGCGTCAACTCGCGTACGTTCGTACGGTCCTTGACGGTGACGCGTTCATCGCTCCGAAGAGACCACGCGAGTTGTCCGTATCCGACGTCCACGGCGACGACGTGCGCGGCCCCCGCCCGCAGCAGCACATCGGTGAACCCGCCGGTCGACGCGCCGGCGTCCAGCGCCCGCCGCCCCTCCACCAGGAGGCCCTGCGGCACGAACGCGGCCAGCGCGCCGGCGAGCTTGTGGCCGCCCCGGGACACGTAGTCGGGGTCGTCGCCGTCGACGGCGACGACGATCGCGGCCGCCGTCTCGACCTGGGTCGCGGACTTGGTCGCGACCGTCTTGCCGACGCTGACCCGCCCGGCGGCGATCAGCTGGCCGGCATGCTCACGCGAGCGCGCGAGCTTGCGGCGGACCAGCTCCGCGTCCAGACGGCGTCGTGCGACTCCTGCCACGTTCGGTTCAGCTCCTGTGTTGGTGTGACGGTCGAGCGGGGTGACCCGGAGGGTCTCATTGCGGGGTGGTGGTCGGGTGACGGGTGGGAACCGGAGGTCCCGGGCGGGCGTCGAGCGCGGTGATCGCGTCGCGCAGCCCCCGGTGTACATCCTCGTACACCTCGACGTGTCCGTCGGTGGCGAGGTGGTCGGCGTCCGCCAGCCGGTCCAGCAGCGCGTCCGCCTCCGCGTTGCCGGTGGGGGTCCGCGGGACGCCCAGCGGGGCGGGTGCGGCGGGATCGTGCTCCCGCTCCCGCTCCTGTTCCTCGGGCACGGTCTCCGTCCCCGGCTCCGGCTCCGGATCCGGCGCTGTGTCGCTCATGCGAAGACGCTACCTCGAAGGCCTGGGGTACCGTCGATCACGATGGCCACGATCGAGGAGTGCCACGCCGCACTCGAGAAGCTCTCGGACAACATGCGCAGCGCCGAAGGGAACGTCCGGACGGCCGCCGCCCTGGACCGCTCGGTGAGCTGCCGGATCACCGACCTGGACGTCACGTTCGTCGGCCGGATGACGGACGGCCGGATCGTCGTGCAGGACACCCTCCAGGGACCTCCGGTGGAGAAGGCCGAGATCAGGCTGACCATGACCGGCGACGACCTGGTCGCGCTGGTCGCCGGCGAGCTGAACTTCGCCAAGGCCTGGGGCTCGGGCCGGGTGAAGCTCGAAGCGGGGCTGCGCGATCTGTTCCAGCTCAGGAAACTTCTGTAGCGACCGACTGGGCCGCCTGCCCGGCCCGTGCCCGTGCCTTGCGCGCCGCCGGCACCACCAGCGGGGTCCCCGTCTCCGGGTCGTCGATGACCTGACAGCGCAGCCCGAAGACCTCCTCCACCAGCCCGGCGGTGACGATGTCGTTCGGCGCGCCCTGCGCGATCACCTCGCCGCCCTTCAGCGCGATCAGATGGGTCGCGTACCGGGCCGCGTGGTTGAGGTCGTGCAGCACCGCGACGAGCGTGCGCCCCTGCTCCTCGTGCAGCTCGGCGCACAGGTCCAGTACGTCGATCTGGTGCTGGATGTCGAGGTAGGTCGTCGGCTCGTCGAGCAGCAGCAGCGGTGTCTGCTGGGCAAGGGCCATCGCGATCCACACCCGCTGGCGCTGACCGCCGGACAGCTCGTCGACATAGCGGTCGGCGAGCTCGGCCACCCCGGTCTGCGCCATGGACTCCCGCACGATCCGCTCGTCCTCGGCCGACCACTGGCGCAGGATGCCCTGGTGCGGGTAGCGGCCGCGGCCCACGAGGTCGGCGACGGTGATCCCGTCGGGCGCGATCGACGACTGCGGCAGGAGCCCCAGCGTCCGCGCGACCTTCTTCGCGGGCATCGACTGGATGACCTGCCCGTCGAGCAGCACCCGGCCCCGACTCGGCTTCAGCATCCGCGACAGGGCCCGCAGCAGCGTCGACTTGCCGCAGGCGTTCGGGCCGACGATCACCGTGAAGGAGTTGTCCGGTATCTCCACCGACAGCTGTTCGGCGATGACCCGCTGGTCATAGGCGAGGGTGACGTTCTCGGCGGACAGGCGGTTCACGGTGCTCCTCGGGTTGTTCCGGTCGGCCGGGCGGCCGTTGTCGTCGACCGCGGCGCTCATACCCGGCCCGCCCTGCGCTCGGTGACGAGGAGCCACAGCAGGTACACCCCGCCCAGCACACCGGTGACCACGCCCACGGGCAGCTGTCCGTCACCGAAGAGCCGCTGCGAGGCCCAGTCGGCGGTGACCAGCAGGGCGGCGCCCATGCACAGGGACGGCACGAGGTTGGGCCCGGGCGAGCGGGTCAGGCGCCGGGCGAGCTGCGGCGCGGTGAGCGCCACGAAGCTGACGGGCCCCGCGGCGGCCGTGGCGGCCGCGGTGAGCAGCACGGCGGAGACCATCAGCACCAGCCGGACGCGCTCCACCCGCACCCCCAGCGCGTGGGAGACGTCGTCGCCCATCTCCATCATCCGCAGCCCGCGCGCGTTGGCGAGCACGAGCGGCACGAGCACACAGGCCAGCGCGAGCAGTGGCCAGACCTGCTTCCAGTCACGGCCGTCGAGGGTGCCGGTCATCCACACGACCGCGCGGGCCGCGTCGACGAAGTCGGCCTTGGTCATCAGATAGCCGTTGACCGCCGTGGCGATCGCCGAGATGCCGATGCCGACGAGCACCAGCCGGTACCCGTGGACGCCCCGCTTCCAGGCCAGCAGGTAGATGAGGGCCCCGGTCACCAGGCCGCCCACCAGCGCGCCGACGGTCACCTGGGCGGCGCTCCCGGAGTACAGCACGATCATCACGAGCGCGCCGGCCGTCGCGCCCTGCCCGAGCCCCAGCACGTCGGGGCTGCCCAGCGGGTTGCGCGCCACGGCCTGGAAGAGCGCACCGCCGAGCCCCAGCGAAGCCCCGACGAGCAGGCCCACCAGGACCCGCGGCAGCCGCAGTTCGTTGACGATGAACTCCTGGCCGGCGTTGCCGTCGCCGAGCAGCGTCTTCACGACGTCCGCGGCCGGGATCGGGAAGTCGCCGGTGCCGATCAGCACCACGCTCGCGGCGAGCGCGGCCACCACCAGCGCGGCGACGACGATCAGCGCCCGCGGCTCCAGCCGGAAGGAGAACCCACCCGGGGTGCGGAGCGCCCGAGGGCGGCCGTGGGGGATCTTCTGCGCGGTCTTCACAGCTGGGCCGTCCTCCGCCGTCGTACGAGAAAGATGAAGACCGGCCCGCCGATGATCGCGGTGATGATGCCGACCTGGACCTCCGAGGGCCGGGCGACGACCCGGCCGATGACATCGGAGCCCAGCAGCAGCACCGGGGACAGAACGGCCGCGTACGGCATGATCCAGCGCAGGTCGGGGCCGGTGAACGAGCGCACGATGTGCGGGACCATCAGCCCGACGAAGACGATCGGCCCGCAGGCGGCGGTCGCGGCACCGCACAGCACGGTCGCGGCCAGCATCGACAGCGCCCGCGTGCGGTTGAGGTCGGCGCCGAGCGCCTTGGCGGTGTCGTCGCCCATCGTCACGGCGTTCAGCGGCCGGGCGAGGACGAACGCCAGAAGGGTGCCGGCGACCAGGAAGGGCAGCACCTGCCGGATGGTCTCGTCGGTCGCCGTGGACAGCGAACCGACCGTCCAGAACCGCATCCTGGCGAGCGCCGCGCCATCCATGATCATCACGGCCTGGAGATAGCCGTACAGCGCGGCACTGATCGCCGTGCCGGCGAGCGCGAGCCGCACCGGCGTGGCTCCCCGGCTCCCGCCGAGGAACCAGACCAGCGCACCGACGGCGGCCGCCCCGAAGAAGGCGAACCACACATAGCCGGTCAGGCTGGTGACACCGAAGTAGGTGATGGCGGTGACGACGGCCGCCGAGGCGCCCGCGTTGATACCGAGCAGTCCGGGGTCGGCCAGCGGATTGCGCGTCAGCGCCTGGAGCACGGCACCGGAGAGTCCGAGCGCGGCCCCGACGAGCAGCCCCAGCACGGTCCGCGACAACCGCTCGTCGACCACGACGTCCGCGTAGGTCCCCGAGTCCTCGAACAGCCCGTGCAGCACCTGCGCCACGGACAGTTCCTTGGCCCCGACGGCGATGCTCGCCACCGCCACCAGCAGCAGGACCGCGAGCGCGGCGAGCAATCCGAGGGAACGTATCGCCCGGCGTTTGGGAGGCGCGGGGGCGGTCTCCGCGCGCTGTTCGGGAACACTGTCGACCAACACGCAGTTAGGTTAGCCTACCCTGCCAACGCGCCTCGATCCCTGGTCACGACCCGCGCCAGGGTTCACAGCATCACCGCTTCGCGGCCCCACCACCCGCTCCTCTGCCGGCCCGGCGGTTCACAACCCGAGCCGCGCCAGCGCCTTCCCTCCGTCCAGCTCGCACGTCCCCTCACCGGCCGCCGTCCAGGCCGCCGCGCACAACGCCCGCAGCCCGTCCAGGGCTTCACCGTCCCCCGCCAGCTCCAGGCTCTCGGCACCCGCACTCGCCGTCCAGCCACCGCAGCGGAAACCGTCACCGTCCACGGCGACCTCGGGCTGACCGGTGAGCATCCCCCGCAGATCGGCGTCGACATACGTCGGCCGGTGCTGCGGCGGCGCGGCGAGCAGCTGCGCCCCGTCGGTGACGCCGGTGAGCACCAGCAGCGAATCGACCTCGCCGTTGAACGCCCCCTCGATGTCCGTGTCCAGCCGGTCCCCGACGACCAACGGCCGCTCGGCGCCGGTCCGCAGGATCGTCTCCCGGTGCATGGGAGGCAACGGCTTGCCCGCGACCTGTGGCTCGGCACCGGTGGCGATCCGCACGACCTGCACCGCCGCGCCGTTGCCCGGCGCGATGCCACGCCCGCTGGGGATCGTCAGGTCGGTGTTGGACGCGAACCACGGCACCCCGCGCGCGACGGCGTACGAAGCCTCCGCGAACCGCCCCCACGGCAGATCGGGCCCGCCGAACCCCTGCACCACGGCCGCCGGATCGTCGTCCGCCGACTCCACCGGCTCGAGCCCGCGCCCGCGCAGCGCGACCCGCCACCCCCCCCCCCCGATCACCAGGACCCGCGCGCCGGCCGGCACCTGCTCACTGATCC
>LJCX01000003.1 GCA_001298545.1 Actinobacteria bacterium OV320 | reverse complement strand
CGGCTGCCCAGGTCGGAGGTGGCTTGGTGGGTGGCGGCCCAGCGGCGTTGGCGGATGGCGGTTTTGGCGGTGATCCAGGCGTCGTCGACGCCGGCCGGTGCGCCGACTTCGTCGTTGGTGGCGATCCGGCCCGGAAGATGCCGCTAGCGCGCCTGGTAGAGGCGCTTGTGGCCGCTGATCCCGGCCAGCCGGAACGGGCCGCTGGTGTGCCGCTCGGTGGCGTGGTCGCCGCCGTCGGTGGGGAACGAGCGCTCGTGCAGGTCGCGGTAGCCGGCGAGGTCGACCGGCGTGCGCCGGGCGATGGCCTCACGGTTGGCGTCGGTGCGCAGGTTGTCCCGGTAGCCGGCGGTGACGGTCCCGGCGAAGAACTCGGCGACGCTGCCGGAGCCGTAACTGAGGAAGCCGATGGCCTTGCCGGTCAGGTCGTCGCCCTGGTCGAGCAGCGCGGCCAGGGCCAGGTACACGGACGCGGTGTAGCTGTTGCCGATGACCGTGTTGTAGGCCGTGGTCCGGCCGATGGCGGCGCTGACGGCGTCGTTGTCGGTGTCCTGGCCGCAGTAGTTCAGCAGATGACGGTGGGCCTTGTAGGCCATCTTCGTGAACGGCTGGTGGTAGCAGAACGCGGCGAACTCCTCCAGCGCGCGGCCGCCCTGCTCGGTGTAGTCCTTCCAGGTGCCCTCCACCGCCTGCAGATAGGCGTTGATGGACTCGTGGCCGTCGACCAGGGCCTCGTTGCGGTAGTTGGGCCGCCAGAAGTCCATGACGTCGGCGGTGAACAGTCCCGACGGGTCCTCGATGCGCACCAGGGCGGGGTCCGCACCGACCAGCATGGCCACCGCCGCCGCGCCCTGCGTGGCCTCACCGGGGCTGTCCAGTTCGTACTTGGAGACATCGCTGGCGATCACGAGGACCTGCTGCGCGGGATCGCGCCGCACCAGGCCGATGGCGAACTGGAGGGCGGCCGTCGCCCCGTAGCAGGCCTGCTTCAGCTCGACGATGCGGGTGGCCGACGGCAGCCCGAGCAGCGAGTGGACGTAGATGCCGGCCGCCTTCGCCTGGTCGATCGAGGACTCCGTGGCGAAGACGACCGTCCGTATCCGGTCGCTGCCGTGCCGGGCGATGACCGGCGCGGCGGCCGCGGCGGCCATCGTCACGATGTCCTCGTCGGCGCCGGGGATGCTCATCGACTCCTGGCCGATGCCGATGTGGTACTTGCCGATCTCGGTGCCGTTGTGGGCGGCGAGTTCGGTGTGCGGCAGGACGAACTCCGCTGTGGCAAAAGACAGATCGTGGATTCCGATGGAGAGGGACATGCCTTAGACACCAACCTTTGCGGTCTTGTTGTCGCGTTCCAGCTGGACGTGTGCGCGCATGAGCTCTCCCGGGTTCGTCTGCGCCGCGAGCAGCGAGAGTTCACCGCACAGCACGGTGGCCGCCGCGAGGACGGCGAGCCGGCGCGCGTTCTCGCCCGGGGCGCCCTCGGCCCGGCAGCCGAGCCGGGTCAGGTTCGTCTCGACGAAGCCGAGGCCCTTGCCGTTGCCGACCGTGCCGACGATCAGGTTGGGCAGGGTGCAGGCGAAGTAGAGGTCGCCGTCGCGGTCCTCGGCCATGACGACGCCCTGGGAGCCCTCGATGATGTTGGCCGCGTCCTGGCCGGTGGCCAGGTAGAACGCGAGCAGCATGTTCGCGTAGTGGGCGTTGGCCGAGCGGATGCCGCCGGCGAGGAGGGTGCCGAGCAGGTTCTTGCGGATGTTCAGCTCGACGATCTTCGCGGCCGTCGTGTGCAGGACGTCGGCCACCACGTCACGCGGCACGAGCAGTTCGGTGACCACGTTCTTGCCGCGGCCGAGGATGCCGTTGATGGCGGTGGCCTTCTTGTCCGTGCAGTAGTTGCCGGATATCGACCCGTAGGAGATGCCCGGGACGGTCTGCAGCAGACGCGCCAGGAGCGCGTCGGAGGCGAGGGTGGCCATGTTGTGGCCGGAGGCGTCGCCGGTGGAGAACTCGAACCGGATGAACAGCAGGTTGGCGTTGATCTCGTGCCGGATGCCGATCAGCTCGGCGAACCTGCTGCACCCGCGCACGACTTCGCGCAGTTCGTCGATGCGGGCCTCGATGGTGCGCGCGGCCGTGAGCGCGGTCTGCGCGTCGGTGGCCTCGACCAGCACCGAACGCGTCATCCGCTCATCGACGAGGGTGGCGACGATGCCCTTCTCGGCGAGGCGGGACACCTTCGCGCCCCGGCCCACCGACGGCCACAGCGGCGACTCGTAGGTGGCCAGCGGAACCTGGGTCTCGGTGTCGGCGACGTTCCCCGAGATGCGAAGGGGCCCCACCCACCGCATCGGGACTCCGGCGATCGCGTGTGCTTCAGTCATCGTGTGCTTCCCGTCATCTCGTGGAGGGCGTCGATGGAGCTGGAACGCTGGGCGAGCCGCCAGGTGTCGATGCCCCGGTCAAGGCAGAAGTTCCGCAGCTCGCCGTGGATCAGCAGATCGCAGCGGGAGAGGTCGGCGGGCGTGCGCGCGCCGAGCATCGTCTGCAGGGCGGCGAGCTGGTCGAGCCAGGTCGAGATCTGCGTGACGAGCGCGGGGACGCCGCTGTCGACCAGGGTGCGCAGGAACCCGCCGGAGGAGCCGACGGCGCGGGCGCCCAGGGCCAGGGCGCGGGCCACGTCGAGCGGGTTGCGGACCCCGCCGGAGGCCAGCACGGGGATGCCGACGTCCTGCGCGTCCAGGAGACAGGCGACGGTGGACTGGCCCCAGTTGTGCAGGAAGGCGTAGTCGGCGAGTTCGCGCCGGCCGTTCTCGATCCGGGCGAAGTCCGTGCCGCCGCGGCCGCTGACGTCCGCCGCGGCCACGCCGAGGTTCGGCAGCGCCAGGAGCGTCTGGCGGCTCAGCCCGTTGCCGACCTCCTTGACGATCACGGGTACGTCCACGGCCGCCGCGATCCGCTCGATCTGCGGCGCCCAGGACCCGAAGGACCGGTCGCCCTCCGGCATGGCGGTTTCCTGCGCCGTGTTGAGGTGGATCTGCAGCGCGTTCGCCTCGATCAGGTCGATGGCGCGCCGCGCGTTGTCGACCGACGCCGTCGCGTTGACGTTCGCGATGACGAACCCGTCCGGGTTCTGCGTGCGCAGCACCCGGAAGGTGTCCGCGCAGGAGGGGTCCTTGAAGTAGGCGTGCATGGAACCGGAGGCGATGGCCACCCCGGTCTCGCGGGCGGCGGTGGCCAGGTCCCGGTTGATGGCCCCTGTCTTGACGCTGCCGCCGGTCATCGCGTTGATGTAGAGCGGTGCCTGCCAGGCGACGCCGGCGAAGGTCGTGGCCAGGGACACATCCGGCCGGTCGATGCCGGCCAGGGCGTGGTGGACGAACGACACATCGTCGAACTGGTTGCGTCCGCTGTGCGCATGCTGCTGCTCCATGGCGAGCCGGACGTGGTCGTCCTTGCGCTGAGCACTACTCATGGTGCGATCCCTTCTGTGGCGGACCGGAGGGGCAGGGGCAGCACCCCGGCCGCGGCCCACCGCTGCCGTACGTGCGAGATGTCGTGCGGGGCGCCGGCGTCGAGCAGGGCGATGCCGCAGTCGCCGCCTCCCGCGCCCGATGGCTTGGCGGCACCGCCGACGTCCTCGGCCGCGTCGCACAGCGCGCTGAGCGCGGGCGTGAAGATGCCGAGGCCGACCTCGTCGGCCAGGCGGGCCAGCTCCCGCCGGGCCCGCCGGATCTGATCGAGCAGCCCCGGACCGTCGCCGGCCTCGAGCGCCGTGACGGCGGCGCGCACCAGGTCGCCGGTGGCCGCCACGAACCTGTGGTGCGAGGCGCTGCCCCGCCAGGTCCGCCGGTGCAGGTCGGACACGAGAGCCGTGGTCGAGGCCGGGCTGCGGGTCCAGCCGACCTGGAGGGCAAGTCCGGCCGGTGGCGGCAGCCGTCGTACCGAGAAACCGGGCCAGGGGGCGCTCAGTGCCTTGTGGACGCCGAGGCTGCGGGCCAGGTCGAGGACCTGGTCCCGGTCGGGTGCCCGGTAGGCGATCCAGCCGCCCCAGGTGCTGGCGGCGAGGTCGCCTCCGGAGCCCTTGGGGTCGATGCGGGCGCCGGCGAGCAGGGCCAGGCGGAACCGCTCGTCGGGCGTGAGCTCGAGACCGCAGTACGCCGACACGGCCGCGACGGTCGCCACGGTCACCGCACCGCTGGAACCCAGGCCGTATTTCCTGCCCCCCTCGTGCAGGGTGCTGCTGATCGAGATGTCCAACGAGGGCACCGGCAGGCCGCGTTCGGCGAGCAGGTCGCTCACCGTCTCGATCGCGGACTCCACATGGGGCGCCTGCCCGTCGCCTCCCGCCAGCCGGCCGTCCCGCCAGTGCCGGTGCAGCGCGCGCGGCGCGAGGTCGGAGGAGATGACGACGGCGCCGGGCTCCCCGGCGCCGGTCACGGTGGCGGTGAGGTACCGGTCGACGGCCACCAGGATCGCCTGGTTGCCGGGTTCGACCACCGCGTACTCGCCCGCGACGAACAACTTGCCCGGGGCGTGCCGGACCACGCTCCGCCGGCCGGCCGTCATCCGTCCTCGCTGAGCAGGCGGGCGCCCGGACCCGGCTTGGCGATGTGCACCGCGCCGCCGGGAGCGGCGCCGCGCACGGTCTCGGCGACCCGCTCCGCGTCCGCGCGCCGGCACAGCACCTTGACGTTCGGGCCGGCGTCCATCGTCACGTAGGCCGGCACGCCGTCCTGCCGGAGCCGCAGCACGCTGTCCAGGACGGTCAGCGAGGCCGGCGAGATGTACCGCACGGCGGGCCGCGCCGCGAGCATCGTGGCGTGCATGCCGAGCGCGTTGCGCTCCGCGATCTCGCCCACCGCGGGAAGGTCGCCGCGGCTCAGCGCCGCCCGCATGTCGGCCAGGTCGGCCTTGCTGGAGAGCGCCCACGGCTCGTACAGCGGGGAGGTGCCGACGGTGCGGCGCATGGCCTCCCGGCTGGAGACCTCCTTGGGGCCCGCGTTGACGACGGCGACGACCAGCGCCGGGTCCAGGCCGGCGGCCTCGACCGGTTCGGCGTACGAACTCAGGTCCGCCTGCGTGGCGGTGCCCGTGGTCGTGCCGGCGTGCCACACGGCGAAGCCGCCGAAGACCGACCGCGAGGCCGATCCGGATCCGCGCCGGGCCAGGCGTGACAGGGCGGCGGCATCGAGGTCCAGGCCGTACGCGGCGGCCGCGGCGACGGCGAGCGCGGCGAACCCGCTCGCGGAGGACGCCAGACCCGCGCCGGTGGGGACGGTGTTCTCGGTGTCGACGACGGCCCGCCGGTCGAGGCCGGCCCGCTCGCGCACCAAATCCAGGAACGCCACGATGCGCCGTGCGGCCTCGCCCGTCGCGGGCCGGCCGTTGAAGGTGAGCGTGTCGTGCTCCGCCGCGTCGGCGAGCCGGACGCGGGTGGTCGTGGGGAAGATGTCCAGGGTCATCGACAGGCTGTCGGTGCGGGGCAGGAACAGCCGCTCGTCGCTCTTGCCCCAGTACTTGATCAGCGCGATGTTCGGGTGCGCGACGGCGGTGGCGTCCGCCGCCCCGCCCCGCACCCGCGGTCGCAGCAGCTGTTCAGAGCGCACGGCTGACCAGCCTCCTCAGCGGCACGACCCACGTCTGTACGGCGCCGGCCTCGTGCAGTTGCCGGGTGACCTCCCGGGCCTGGTCCGGCTGGGTCATCGCGAGGACGCAGCCGCCCAGCCCGCCACCGGTGATCTTCGCGCCGAGACTGCCCGCCCTGAGCGCCGCCCCGACCATCGTGTCGATCCGGTCGGTGCTCAGACCGGCCGCCCGCATCAGCTCGTGATAACCCGTCAGCCGCGCGCCGAACTCTTCTTGTTCGCCCTCCGCGAGCGCCTGCTCGGCCTCGGCGACGAGCTCCGCGGCACGGCCCAGGAACCTGTCCTGCGCCCCGGCCTCCCGCGCGAATCCCGCACGCAGCAGGTCGACCGCCTCCTTGGTGCTGCCCGCGGTGCCGCTGTCGGCGACGATGAACAGGGCGTCGAAGCCGATGCTCACCTCCCGTGCCTCGCCGGCCTGGAACCGCAGCGGGCCCGCCGCGCAGACGGCCTTGGTGTCCACGCCGCTGGCCCGGCCGTGCGTCTCGTTCTCGGCCGCCTGCACCAGGTCGAACGCCGTGCTCTCGGCCAGTTCGAGACCGAAGAGGTCGGCGAGGGCGAGGACGATCGCCCGCGAGTGCGCGGCGCTCGAGCCGAGCCCGCGGCCCGGCGGGATCGCGCCGTCGAGGATCACGTCGAGGTGCGTGGTGTCCTTGACGCCCATGCGCTCCTTGAAGGCCGCGGTCAGCCGGCGCAGGCCGTCGGAGGCGCGCGTCACCACCTCCCTCGACGCGGAGCCGGTCATGGTGAAGGACAACTCGCCCTGGGCGTCGGCGGCGGGCGACGACCTTCCGGCGCTCGCCGTGGCCGTGAGCTGCGGAATCGGCAGAGCGAGCGCCGCTGTCCCGTACACGACCGCGTGCTCTCCCAGCAGGATGGCCTTGGCATGGGCGCGGCCGATGCCGACCGAGCGAGCCCGGCGGTCCTCCGAAACCCTTTCCACTGAGGTCGGTGGAGTCGTCAACCCACTCAGCTCCCCTTGTCGTTGCTGCGGCGAGATCGCGTCGTCCGGATCTCCAGGAAGAAAAAAGGCAGGACGTCAGGCACCCGCCCGCACCCGGCAGCGCAGGCTGCCGCGAAGGCGCGACGGGGTGTGTGGACACGCAGGTGCCAGCGGGCACCGCTGCCGCCACGGCGCGCGGGATCGACGCGAACTGCCGTGGCGGCACAAGTGGTTGAACGCGGAGAAAGTCGGTGCCCTGCGTCGCCGAAGTCCGGTCCGTCCTGTGCGGACCGGCGGCCGCGGCACCCAAACCGCTGCCCCCTGGCCGTTTTTGGGCAGGGGGGATGTGCGTAGATAGTGACACGGGGGTCGTCCCCGCGCCAAGAGCACCGAAAAGTGACCTGGGCCACTTCGGCCGGGGCCTGATCGCGCAGCACGCGGCCCCCCGCCCGGCGGTCGCGCCCGAAGGCACGACCGCCGGGCAGGGGGCGGCGGGACCGCGCGCGTACGCCGTGGGTCACCGGGCTGCCGACGCCTGCTGCGCCGCGCGGGCCCCGCCGGCGTGATGGCGCGGCGAAGGCCGGGGCGGGCGCTGCAGGGCGATCTCGGTGAGCTCGTCGATGTCGAACTGCGAGCGGCAGTTCGGCGCTCCGTAGCGGGTGATCTTCCCGCGGCTCACCCACTTGCGGATGGTCGCCTCGGACACCCCCACGGCGAGCGCCGCCACATTCGTGGGGACGAGCCTGTGGCGCGGCGGTTTCATCATACGGTGACACCCTTTCGCTGCTGCTCCATGAGCCGCCTCAGGTTCAGCCATTCGGTCATTTCCCACGAATGTCCCGCGGAGCACTCGATGCTCCGGCTCCCCGAATTACCGATGTTTTTCAGGGAAGCGCTGATCGTCCCGCCGCAGTTGTCCACCACGCACTTCCGGATGAGCGCGTGCAGGTCGTTGGGGTCGGGGTCTATCGTGCTGCGCAACTCGACCACCAGATTCTCGATCTCGTCCGCGAAATCGGCGGCCGGCGGCTGGGCCGCCAACCACTCCAGATGCCGTGTCAGAAACCTCGCCAGCTGCGGCACCGAGCGCGCCGGCGCGGGGACCGTCAGCTGTTCCACGACGATTTCCGACCAGGACTCGAGCGTCGCGAGGATGTTGTGCCGGGCATCCAGCACCGAGATGTTCAGACGGTCCCGCCGCGAACTTCCCGACACCTTGGTCGGGTTGGTCCGCCTGGGCGTCGGCGCCACGTGGTGCAGGCTCTCCTGGTGCAGCCCGGGCAGTGCGCGCAGACCGCGTTCCACCTGTCCGACGCAGGCGGCGCAGAGCAGGGACCCGGCGCCGGCGCGGCTTTCCCCGTCGTGGCTTCTGGTGCACGGACCGGCCGTCATCGAATCTCCTTCATGAGGCGGCTCGCCCTCCGCAACCTTCATGAATTCCATATGTTTTCCCCGCTGATCACGGAAGTGAATGCAGGACGGGTGGCCCCGGATCGAGGCCACAAAAAGGATCGCGATTTCGGATGAATTATTCCGTGCCCCATGGCCCCCGCCGTCTCCGAACTCCTGCGTGCGCGTCGCGCGCTCGCGGCCGATCGATTCTCCGAGGGGATACAAGATTCCCCTCCCATATCCCTGGCGGGCCGGTGAGATTCCGGCCCGGAGCGGGATCGGTGACGCTTTTCGACGAACCTACCGACCCGCGCTGGAGTCCCGATACAGCCCCGTTCGCGGCCCGCCAGGGAGCGCCGAACGCCGGATTCCGCGCCGCCTTCCCGTTTCTCGAGCGAGGTTCCACCCGAATCTGAGCCTTTGTTGAGCGCCTGGCCCGACGGTGGCGGAGATAAGGAGGCACTGTGGACGGTACGCATGGAGACGGACGCGCAGTAAGCGTCGCAGGCACCGCAGGGCCGCGCACACCGGCGGCCTCTCCGAGGGTCCCGGGTGACCCGGTCCCGGCCGGCCGCCCGGCACCAGGGGAGCCCACCGTGTCCACAGGAAGCGGAGCCATGACGCATGTGCAGATCTGTCTCGTCGGCGCGGGACCGCGCGGCCTTTCCGTACTGGAACGGCTCTGTGCGCAGGAACGCAAGTCGCCGCGCTGGGACGCCGTCACCGTCCACGTGGTCGACCCGGACCCGCCCGGCGCGGGACGGGTGTGGCGCCCGACGCAGTCCCGGCACCTGCTGATGAACACCGTGGCCTCGCAGGTCACGGTCTACACCGACGCCAGCGTCCGCATCGACGGCCCGCTGGACGAGGGGCCGAGCCTGTACCAGTGGGCGAAGGCTCTGACCTCGGGCACCCTGGAGACGGACGCGCAGTGCGCATTCGGCGACGACGTCCTAGCCGAGGCCGACCGGCTCGGCCCCGACAGCTACCCCACACGCGCCCTGTACGGCTGCTATCTGACATGGGCGTTCCGGCGGGTCGTCGCGAACGCCGCCGCCCACGTGACGGTGCGCACGCACGCGCTGCGCGCCGTCGCCCTCGAGGACGAGGCCGGCGGGGCGGGGCCGCAGACCGTCGTCCTGGAGGACGGCACCCGGCTCGCCGCACTGTCCGCGGTCGTCCTCGCCCAGGGCCATGTGCCGGTCGAACCCTCCGGCGCGCAGAGCGAGGTGAGCGCGTACGCCGAACGCCACGGGCTGACCTACCTGGCCCCGGCCAACCCGGCCGACGTGGACCTGTCCGGCATCAGGCCCGGCGAGCCCGTGCTGCTGCGCGGGCTCGGGCTCAACTTCTTCGACTACCTGGCCCTGTTCACCCACGGCCGCGGCGGCGCCTTCACCCGCGTCGACGGCCGGCTCGTCTACCGGCCCTCCGGCCGCGAACCGCGCCTGTACGCCGGCTCCCGGCGCGGCGTGCCCTACCAGGCGCGCGGCGAGAACGAGAAGGGCGCCCACGGCCGCCACCACCCCAGGCTGCTGACCGCCGGCCACATCGCCCGGCTGCGCGGCCGGGACCCGCAGCGCGCAGCCATCGACTTCGCCGCCGACCTGTGGCCGCTCATCACCAAGGAGGTGTGCGGCGTCTCCTACGCGGCGCTGCTCGCGGCGCGCGGTGAACCCCCGTCCGCCATCGAGGAGTTCGTCGAAAAGTTCCTGCACGCCGAACCGGGGGAGGAGGAGGCCCGGCTCCTCGACGACAGCGGTGTCCCCGCCGCCGAACGCTGGGACTGGGAGCGCGTCGCGCGCCCCTACGACAGCCGCGCCCTCACCGACCGGGCCGCCTTCCGCACCTGGCTGCGCGGCCACCTCGACGAGGACGTCCGCCTGGCCCGCCAGGGCAACGTCAGCGGACCGTTCAAGGCCGCCCTCGACGTCCTGCGGGACCTGCGCAACGAGCTGCGGCTCGCCGTCGACCACGCCGGCCTGAGCGCCGAGTCCCACCGCGACCACCTCGACGGCTGGTACACACCGCTCAACGCCTATCTGTCCATCGGCCCGCCCGTCTCCCGCATCGAGGAGATGGCCGCGCTCCTGGACGCCGGCATCCTCGACGTGACCGGCCCCGGCCTGCGCGTGGCCACCGACGAGGACGACCCGCTCGGCCCCTGCTTCACGGCGACGTCGAGCGAGATACCCGGCGTGCGGGTGCGGGCCACCGTCCTCATCGAGGCCCGCCTGCCCGAGATCGACCTGCGGCGCACCGCGGACCCGCTGATGAGCCAGCTGCTGCGCACCGGGCAGTGCCGCCCCTTCCGCGTTCCCGGACCGGACGGTCACGGCGGCGCCGACTACGAGACCGGCGGCCTCGCCGTCTCCGAGCGGCCCTACCGGCTCCTCGACGCCCAAGGGATCCCGCATCCGCGGCGCTTCGCCTACGGGGTGCCCACCGAGTCCGTGCACTGGGTGACCGCCGCCGGCATCAGACCGGGCGTCGGCTCGGTCACCCTCGAAGACTCCGACGCGATCGCGGCGGCCGTCCTCGCCCTGCCCGAACTGCCCACTGCCGCACCGCAACCGAAGACCAGGAAAGCGAGGGCGAGCGCATGACCTCCCTGTACGAGGACCGGCGCACGCACGTCCTCGGCGCCCACCTGGACGCCGGGCTGCTGTCGCCGGTCAGGGCGGGCACCCCCGTCGAGGCCGCCGTCGGCGACCGCTCCTGGCTGCAGGCGATGCTCGACGCGGAGGCCGGGCTGGCCCGCGCCCAGGCCCGCTGCGGCACGGTCCCCGCCCAGGCGGCCGCGGCCATCACCGCCGCCGCCCGCGCCGACCTGCTCGACGTCCGCGAACTGGCACTGGCCGCACGGGAGACCGCGAACCCGGTCGTGGCCCTGGTCAAGGCGTTCACCGCCGTCGTCGCCGAACGCTCCCCGCAGGCCGCCGAGTACGTACACCGTGGCTCGACCAGCCAGGACGTCTTCGACACCGGTGCGATGCTGGTCGCCCAGCGGGCGCTACGGCTGATCGTCGCCGACCTGCGGGCGGTGGCCGACGCGCTGGCCGCACACGCCGCCGCGCACCGGGACACCGTGATGGCGGGCCGCACCCTCGCCCTGCACGCCGTCCCCACCACCTTCGGCCTCAAGGCGGCCGGGTGGCGCGGGCTGGTCCTGGACGCCGTCGAACGCCTGGAACGGCTCACCGGCGGCGGCCTCCCGGTCGCGCTCGGCGGCGCCGCCGGCACACTCGCCGGCTACCTCCAGTACGCCGGTGACGGCGCCGACCCCGCCCGCGTACTCGACTCGCTCGGGGCCGCGTTCGCCGACGAGACGGGCCTGGCCGTACCCGTACTGCCCTGGCACGCCCTGCGCACCCCGGTCGCCGACCTGGGGACCGCGCTCGCCCACACCGCCGGCGCCCTCGGCAAGATCGCCGCGGACGTGCTGGTGCTCACCCGCACCGAGATCGGCGAAGTGGCCGAGCCGTCGGTCGCCGGGAGGGGCGCCTCCTCGGCGATGCCGCACAAACGCAACCCCGTGCTCGCCACCCTGATCCGCTCCGCCGCCCTCCAGGTGCCCGCGCTGGCCACCGTACTTCTCCAGTGCCTGCCCACCGAGGACGAGCGGTCGGCCGGGATGTGGCACGCCGAATGGCAGCCGCTGCGCGAGGCACTGCGGCTGACCGGCGGCGCCGCGCACACGGCCGTCGAACTCGCCCGGGGGCTCGCCGTCCACCCCGAGCGGATGCGGGTCAACCTCCAGGCGACCGGCGGCCGGCTCGTCTCCGAGCGCGTCTCGGCCGTCCTCGCCCCGCGCATGGGCAGGACGGCCGCGAAGGAACTGCTCACCCAGGCCTCGGTGCTCGCCTCCCGCACGGGTCTGCCGCTCGGCGACATCCTGGCCGAACTCCCGCAACTGGCGGGCGTGCTGAGCCGCGAGGAGGTGACGGCCCTGCTCGACCCGGCCGGATACACGGGCGCAGCCGGCCCGCTCGTGGACCGGGCCCTGACGACGGCACCCGAGCGCGCGCGGACCCCGTCGCCCTGAGCACCTCTGCAACGGCTACGGAGCAGGGCGGCGCACGCCGACGCCAGGCGTGCGCCGCCCCGGCGCGGGACGGCCTGCCGGGAGCGGCCCGCGCCGTCATGACGCCACCCGCGGGCACCGCGCCGCGGCACAGGCCCGCGCGAACCCCGCACCGCGCCCGCAGCACCCCCGCACGGCACGGCCCCACCCGATGCGGACCGCGGCCGCACCCCCCCGGGCCGGGCCTTCCCGCCCGCACCCGCCCCGCACCCGCCCCGCACCCGCCCCGTGCCCGTACTCGAATCCCTCTCGTGCCCCCCTCGAATGCCGCTCGAGACACCGCCGAACCTGGCCGCGCCGACGGCCCCGCGGCGCATGATGCAAGCACAACGCACAGGGGAGGCGGCCGAGTTGGGTCTGGACGCACGTGTTGCCGACACCAGCGGTGGGCACGGCCATGCCGTGGTGATCGGCTCCGGCCTCGCCGGGCTCACCGCGGCGCGGGCGCTGGCGGGATTCATGGACCGGGTCACCGTGATCGAACGCGACTGGCTGCCCCGCGGCCCCGGCCGCCGCCGCGGCGTGCCCCAGGCCCGGCACACCCACAGCCTCACGACCGCCGCCACCGAGGGCCTTCAGCGGCTGTTCCCCGGTATCGGCCAGGACCTCGTGCGCGCCGGAGCGGTCCACGTCCGCGTCCCCGAGGACATGCTGCTGCTCGGCCCGGCCGGCTGGCTGCCCCGCTTCGACGCGGGCCTCACTTGGCTCAGCGCCGGCCGCGACCTGATCGACGCGACGGTACGCGACCGGCTGCGCGCCGACCCCAAGGTGACCTTCCTGCCCGAGCACGAGGTCGTCGCCCTCCAGCCCGGCCCCCAGGACACCGTCACCGGCGTATGGGCCCGCGGCCGGGACCGCAAGGCCCCCGACGGGCTCGCCCCCCGGCGCCTGATCGCCGCCGAGTTCGTGGTGGACGCCTGCGGACGCGGCTCCCGCGCCCCGCAGTGGCTCGCCGAGGCGGGCTACGCGCCGCCCGACGAATCCGTGGCCGCCGCCGGGACCACGTACGCCACCACCCTGTACGCGCCGCCGGTCGGTCATGTCGCCGACTTCAAGAGCCTGATGCACCTGGCCGCGCCCGGCGACCCGCGCCAGGCCGTGCTCCACCCCGTCGAGGGCGGCCGCTGGTCGGTGACGATCGGCTCCGCCGACGGCACCCGGCCGCCCACCGACCACACGGAACTCCTGCACGCCGCCGGCTCCCTGCGCGAGCCGCTGCTGCGCGACCTCATCGAGACCGCCACCCCGCTCGGCCCCGTCTACACCTGCCGCGCCGAGAGCCGCTGGCGCCACTACGACAAGCTGCGGCGCTTTCCCGACCAGTTCCTCGTCGTCGGTGACGCCCTCGCCGCTCTCGACCCGGCCCACGGCCATGGCATGACCTTCGCCGTGGAGTGTGCCCTCGTCCTCGACCATCTGCTCACCGCCCACGGCACCGCCGTCGGCATCGGCTACCGCCTGCGCCGGGCCCTGGCCCACCGCATCGCCCCCGCCTGGCGGCCGGGCACCGCCCCCCTGGGCCCGCCGAGCGGGCTGCGCGGCCGGCTCGGCAGACGGTACGCGGCCCGCCTCGCGGCCGCCGCGACCACCGACCGGCACGCGGCGGCACTGCTGCTCCTCGCGCACGAGTCCCTCGCCCCGCCCGCCGCCCTGCGGCCACGCGGGCCGAGGCGCCCGTGTCGACGCCCACCGCCACCCACACCCCCGACGCCCGCCGGCGCCGGCCCGCCGTGCCCACGGCACCCGCCATCGGCGTCACCACCGGCTCCACCGCGCCCCGCCCCGCCGGCTCCTCGGCCCACTGGCCCGCCGCGGCCCCGGCCGGCGATCACCGACGACCCTGAACTCCCGGCGTTTACACGCCACATGGCGCAATCAACGCCGTCGCGGCCCACCTCGCACCCTCATACGCTCTGCGTCATGACAGAGGAGGAGCAACCGGTCGCCGGCACAGCGGTGCGCTCACAGCCGCATGCCCCACGACTCTCTCAAGAGTCACTGGAGCCGCCACTAGAGGATCACTTGAGCGCGGTTGTTCGGGTTCACCACGCGTCGATAGCGTTTCATCCGCTCCAGGGCACGGGCCCGCTTGCGCCGCGGCAGGCCGTCCTCACCACCGACCGCTCGCCGGCCGGCGTAGGTGTGCCTGTGACGGCCGAGCGGCGAGGGGAGGGCGCGCAGGTATGAGCACGACCGAAGAGGCGCCACAGGGCGCGCGCACATTACCGTCCAAGGGCGAACGCGTCGCCGACTGGGCGGACGGGCGGCTCGGGATCTACAGCTTGCGGTTTCTGGTCCGCAAGGTCTTTCCCGACCACTGGTCGTTCATGATCGGCGAGATAGCGCTCTACAGCTTCATCGTGCTGATTCTCACCGGTGCCTGGCTCACCATGTTCTTCGACCCGAGCATGACCGAGACGGTCTACGACGGGTCGTACGCCCCGCTGCACGGCATCCCGATGTCCCAGGCCTACGCCACCACCATCGAGATCAGTTTCGATGTGCGCGGCGGCCTGTTCATCCGTCAGCTGCACCACTGGTCCGCGCTGATCATGATCGGCGCGCTCATGATGCACACGCTGCGGCACTTCCTCACCGGATCGTTCCGCAAGCCGCGCGAGGTCAACTGGCTGATCGGCTTCGTGATCCTGGTGCTGGTCACCCTGGAGGGCTTCGTCGGATACTCACTCCCCGACGACCTGCTCTCCGGCACCGGCCTGCGCATCGCCGAAGGCGTCACGCTCGCCATCCCGGTGGTCGGCACCTATCTGACGCTGTTCCTGTTCGGCGGCGAATACCCGGGACACGACGTCATCCCCAGGTTCTACAGCATCCACATCCTGCTGATCCCGGGCATCGTCCTGGCCCTGGTCGCCCTCCACCTGCTCCTGGTCTTCTACCACAAGCACACCCAGTTCCGGGGCCCCGGCCGTACCAACAACAACGTCGTCGGCCAGCCCCTGATGCCGCACTACACGGCCAAGGCCGGCGGGTTCTTCTTCCTCGTCTCCGGCCTGCTCGCGCTGTTGGCCGGCATCGCCCAGATCAACCCCGTGTGGACCTACGGCCCCTACCGCTCCGACCAGATCTCCCAGGGCTCCCAGCCCGACTGGTACATGGGCTTCCTCGAAGGCGCCCTGCGCGCCATGCCCGCCTGGGAGTTCGTCCTGCCCGGCGGTTACACCGTCAACATGAGCGTCCTGCTGCCGGCCGTCATCCTGCCCGGGGTCATGATGGTGGTGTTCGCCATGTGGCCGTTCCTGGAGGCCTGGGGCACCGGCGACAAACGCGAACACCACCTGCTGGACCGGCCCCGCGAGAAGCCCACCCGCACCGCGTTCGGCCTCGCCTTCGTCTCCTTCTACCTGGTGCTGTTCTTCGGCGGCGCCAACGACGTCCTGGCCGAGCGCTTCCACCTGTCCCTGAACTCGATCACCTGGGCCGTGCGCATCGGACTCTTCGCCGTCCCGATGCTGGTGTACGTCATCACCAAGCGGATCTGCCTCGGCCTGCAGCGGCGCGACCGCGACAAGCTCCTCCACGGCCGCGAGACCGGACGGATCAAGCGGCTGCCGCACGGCGAGTTCGTCGAGGTCCACGAGCGCATCGACCGCGGGCTGGAGTACAAGCTGCTGTCCAGGGAGATACCCGAGGTCCTGCCGGCTCCGGAGCCGGCGGACGGGGACGGCGTACCCGACCCGGACATCCGCGGGAAGCGGCGGCGCCACCGGCTCAGCCGCTGGCTGTACGGCGACGAGGTCCCCACCCCGACCGTGCAGGAGATGCAACGCGCCCTGGAGCACCTCGGCCACGCGCCCTCGTCCAACGGGCACGCGTCCTCGCTCAACGGGCACCCGGCCGACGGCGAACACGCCGCCATCGGTGAACGGGAGCAGGACCAGCAGGTGCACTGACCCGGGCACGGCACGCACGGCCGGCCGGTGCACAGACGGCGCGGGTGATCAGGGGACGGTCACCCGCGCCGCTGCCGTGCCACGCCCGCCGGGCCGCGTGCGCGGCGGACGGGCAGCGCGCCTTCGCCAGGGCGACGGCCGCCCGCCCCAGTTGCCCCGACCCACGGAGGTCCGATGAGCCGCAGTCCATGGCGCCGAGACGCAACCCGGGCCGATTCCATCACCGGGGCCCGCATCGGCCTCACGCAGGATCTGCGCGGCCGTCAGCGCCGCTATGTCACGGCCATGCTGGTGCGCAGCGCCTGCGTGGTCGTGATGGCGCTCACCTGGAGCCGCTGGCCGGCCGTCGCGGTGTGCGCGCTGGTCGGCGGGGTCGTCATCCCCTACGTCGCCGTCGTCGCCGCCCAGGCGGGATGGCGGCAGCAGCGGGGCGTGCGCGCCGAACTGGCCCGGCCGGACCCGGACCCCGAACCCGTGCCCCGTGTCGTCCTCGAACCGACCCTGATCCTGCCGCCGGAACGGGACACGGCGGGCTGAGCCGGAAGACGGGGGAGAACCGCAAGACGGGGGAGCCGGAAGACGGGGGAGCCGGAAGACGGGGGAGAGCCGGGGCACCGGGGGAGCGGGCACCGGGGGAGCGGGCACACCCGGACGCCCCGCCCGGAGCAGGCCGCTCAGCGGGCCCGGTCCGCCTCGCGGAGCAGGGCGCAGGCCTCGGCCACCGGGTCGGCGTGCCGGTCGTCGCCGGGGTGGACGACCAGGTGGACGCGCTGGACCCGCCCGTCCACGACATCGAGCACCATGGCGTGCAGGACGGCGCCGTCCCGGTCACAAAAGACCCAGCCGGGCCTGGCACCGACCCGGCTCTCCTCGAGCGTGACGCCGACGCGCACCAGGGGCGCGACGATCGCGGCGATCATCCGGGCGGCGTTCCCGGCGCCCTCCACGCACGACGGCCAGGGCAGCGGCTCGCGCCCGCCGTCGCTGACCGCCGCGACGGCGGCGAGGAGCTGGCGGCAGGCCTCCCGGGAGCACCCGAGGGCCGACGCGATCCGCGCCTCGTCGCATCCGAACGCCTCGTGCAGCACGAAGACGGCACGCTCGAGCGGGGACAGCCGCTCCAGCACCAGCAGGGCCGACAGCGCCAGCGAGTCCGCCAGCTCCGCCGGCCGGTCCGCGTCCCCGGGGCCGTCGCCGAGGAGCGGACCGAGGAGTTCTCCCCGCTCGGCGCGGGCCGAGCGCAGGGCCCCGGCCGCGACCCGGGTGACCTCGGCCGCCAGATAGCCCTCGGCCGGCTCGGGCCGCGCAGGCGCGGCCATCCAGCGCAGCCAGGCCGCCTGGACGGCGTACCGGGCCGTCCGCTCGTCACCCACGATCCGGTAGGCGATCGCGAACAGCAGGGGCCGCAGCCTCGCGAACTCCTCGGCTTTGATCACACCGGCTCCTCGGCGCTGACTGCGGCGGCCGTCGCACGGTCCGCAGGAGGGGCGGGGCGTGCCCGCCGCCGCCGAGACAGGACGGCGGGCGGCGGGCACGCCCCGGGTGGGGGGTTCCCGGCGCATCCTAGGAGCGTCCGGCCACCGAATTCCTTACCCGTAGCGGAAGTTCGACCTCAGATGCAGAAAGGCTCCATCGCGGCCGGCGGCCTGCCGCGCGCGTGAACGGGACTCGACCGGACATCGAGTCACCGCTTCGATACTGGGACCCGTACGCGAAGGAGCACGGCGAGCACGGACCACGCAGGAGCAAGGTCCGAGACCACGCAACCAGCACGCCCTGTCCTCGGTCACCGAGGAGCCGGCAGGACCGCCCCGGCGCGTGATCGCGTTCGGCGTGGGCACCGGTGAACGGCGCGCGAGACCCGACGGGGACTCCTCCGGCTCCTGTGTGGGTGACGGCGGGCGGCGAGGAGCCCCGCGAGCTCCAGGTGTACTCCCAGCGGCAGCCCCGGCCGACCCGCCGGACGCTGCTGTCCCGACTTTCGAAGAGACCAGGGAAGTTGACGCAAATGACGAGCACCCGAACCAGCCCCGTGGAGGTCGTCGAGGACGCGCTCCGCCTGTTCTTCGCCGACCGCCGGGACGAGGCCGCGGCGATCGGCCCGGCCTGCGTCGACGCGGTCGCCGAGCTGGAGACCTATGTGCTGCGCGGCGGCAAGCGCGTCCGCCCGACCTTCGCCTGGCTCGGCTGGCTCGGCGCCGGAGGTGACGCCGAGGACGCCACGGCCCAGGCGGTGGTGCGTATCTGCGCCGCGCTGGAACTGTTCCATGCCTCCGCCCTCATCCACGACGACGTCGTCGACGCGTCCCCCACCCGCCGGGGCGCCCGGGCCGCGCACGTGATGTTCGCCGACCGGCACCGCCGGCAGTGCTGGAACGGCAACGCGGAACTGTTCGGCACCGGCGCCGCGATCCTGACCGGAGACCTCGCCCAGGGCTGGGCCGACGACCTGATCCACACCTGCGGACTGCCGGCACCGGCGCTGGCACGGGTGTCCCCGGTGTGGTCGGCGCTTCGCACCGAGGTCCTCTTCGGCCAGCTGCTCGATGTGACGGCCGAGGCGGCGGGCGACGAGGACATCGCCACGCCGCTGCGCGTCAACCAGTACAAGACGGCCTCCTACACGGTGGAGCGCCCGCTGCACATCGGTGCCGCGATCGTCGGCGCGGACGCCGGACTCGTCGCCGCCTACCGCGCCTTCGGACGCGACATCGGCGTCGCGTTCCAGCTGCGCGACGACCTGCTGGGCGTGTTCGGCACCCCCGAGGAGACCGGCAAGCCGTCCGGCGGCGACCTGATCCAGGGCAAGCGCACGATGCTGTTCGCGGCCGCGCTCGGCTACGCCGACGAACGCGATCCGGACGCGGCGAAATTCCTCAGGGCCACGATCGGGACCGAGATCGGTGACGACGAACTCGCCGCGATGCGCGCCGTCATCACCGAGGTGGGCGCGGTGGACCACATCGAACGCGACATCACCCGGCGCACCGACCGGGCCCTTGCCGCACTGCGGGAGAGCAGCGCCACCGATGACGCGAAGGAAGAGCTGACCGCCATGGCGATCAGCGCGACGCAGCGCACTTCATGACGAGTTCACACATGCCCAACTCCCCCTGAACAAAGGCCCCTTGACGTGACCGAGGTCACGTCAAGGGACGCTTGGCGCGCGGGTTTCATCCGTGTCACTATTTGAGCACGCCTTTCCTGCCCAAAAACATGCATGAGTCATGTATGGCAGTGAGCCGACGGCGTTCCCTCTCTCCCTCGCATCCCGGCACCGGCACACCACGCCGTCGCGCCCGCGCCGGAGCCCGCGCGCCGTGCCGCGAAAACGCGTGCCCGAGACCCGCCGCACTGCGCGGGCCCGCCTCGGCCGTCCGCGGATCCGCTGACCGGGCCGCAGGAATCCCTTCCCTCTCCGGCCCGGGCTCTTGCCGTTCATCCCGTTCTCCCGAGAACACACCTTCCGAGAACACCGAGAGGTTCATTGTGTCGGAATCAGTAGACACCAAGGCATTCACCGAGTCGGAGACCCGGCGCCACAACCGCGCCGTCGTCGAGCAGTACATGAACACCAGGGGGCAGGACCGGCTGCGCCGGCACGAACTGTTCACCGAGGACGGCATCGGCGGCCTGTGGACCACCGACACCGGCTCGCCCGTCGCCACCCACGGCCGCGACCGGCTCGGCGAACACGCCGTCTGGTCCCTGGCGTGCTTCCCCGACTGGGAGTGGTACAACGTCCGGATCTTCGCAACCGACGACCCCGACCACTTCTGGGTCGAGTGCGACGGCCACGGAAAGATCCGATTCGGGGACTACCCCGAGGGCCACTACGAGAACCACTTCCTGCACTCGTTCGAGTTCGAGGACGGGAAGATCAAGCGGCAGCGCGAGTTCATGAATCCCTTCCAGCAGCTGCGGGCCCTGGGAATTCCGGTCCCCGAGATCAAACGCACAGGAATCCCGACCTGACGACGTTCCTGACGCCAACGACATCACCGCTGGATCGGAGTACGGCATGAACGAAGTCGTGAAGGACGCCATCCGGGACATTCGTGTCCGCGGGGCGCTGCAGCAGCCCGAATGGAGCGACCTTCTCCAACTGAGCCGGGTGACCGAGGCGCTGGCCTCGCGCCCCACCCTCGTACAGCCCGACGACGTGGCCACCATGCGGACCCAGCTCGGCTCCGTGGCCCTCGGCCAGGCACTCGTGGTGCAGTCCGGGGACTGCGCCGAGGACCCGCAGGAGTGCGGGCCGCACCACGTCGCCCGCAAGGCCGCGGTGCTCGACCTGCTCGCCGGGGCGCTCGGCCTGATCACCGGCAAGCCGGTCCTGCGCGCGGGACGCATCGCGGGACAGTTCGCCAAGCCCCGGTCCAAGCCCACCGAGGACGTCGACGGCGTCGAACTCCCCTCGTTCAAGGGGCACATGGTCAACGCACCGGAACCCGACCCCGAGAGCCGCCGCGCCGACCCGCTGCGCATCCTCACCGGCTACATGGCCGCCAGCGACGTCATCGACCACCTCGGCTGGCGCGAACGCGGCGCCGGCCGCGACGTCGTCGGCCCCCCGGTGTGGACCAGCCACGAGGCGCTGCTCCTCGACTACGAGATGCCCATGCTCCGCCTGGACGAGCAGGGCCGGCTCTTCCTCGGCTCCACGCACTGGCCGTGGATCGGCGAGCGCACCCGCCAGGTCGACGGCGCCCACGTCGCCATGCTCTCCCAGGTGAGCAACCCGGTGGCGTGCAAAGTCGGGCCCTCGATGGAACCCGAGGAACTGCTGGCACTGTGCGAGCGGCTCGACCCCTGGCGCGACCCGGGCAAACTCACCCTGATCGCGCGGATGGGCGCCGGCAACGTGGCCGACCGCCTGCCCCGCCTGGTCGAGGCCGTGCACGCGGCCGGTCACCCGGTGATCTGGCTCACCGACCCGGTGCACGGCAACACCGTCAGCGCGCCCAGCGGCCACAAGACACGGCTCGTGGAGACCCTCGCGCTCGAGGTCTCCCGCTTCGTGACCGCCGTGCGCGACGCCGGCGGTGTCCCCGGCGGCCTGCACCTGGAGACCACGCCCGACGACGTCACGGAGTGCGCCGGCACCGAGGCCGACCTCGCCACCGTCGGCGAGCGCTACACGTCCTTCTGCGACCCCCGCCTCACCCCGTGGCAGGCCCTCTCCGTGATCTCGTCCTGGACCGCCTGAGCCCCACGCACCGAGCAGGAACAGGAGCCGAAGCCATGACCGGCATACCCCCCATCTCCGCATACCCGCTGCCCGCCGAGGGCGACCTGCCGCCGTCCCGCGTGCCCTGGAAGGCCGAGGCCGACCGGTCGGTCCTCCTCGTCCACGACATGCAGCGGTACTTCCTCAAACCCTTTCCCGACAGCCTGCGCGACGACCTGATACGCAACGCGGCGCACCTGCGCGACCGCTGCGCCGCACTCGGCGTCCCCGTCGCCTACACCGCCCAGCCCGGCGGCATGACCGACGAACAGCGCGGTCTGCTCAAGGACTTCTGGGGCCCCGGCATGCGGACCTCGCCCGAGGACCGCCAGGTCGTCGACGCCCTCGCGCCGGCCGGGCACGACTGGCTGCTCACCAAATGGCGCTACAGCGCCTTCTTCAAGACCGACCTGCTGGAGCGGATGCGCGCCGCGGGCCGCGACCAGCTCGTGCTGTGCGGGGTGTACGCGCACGTCGGCGTCCTGGCCACCGCCGTCGAGGCCTTCACCCACGACATCCAGCCGTTCTTCGTCGCGGACGCCACCGCCGACTTCTCGCAGGAATACCACCGCTCGGCCCTCACCTACGCCGCCGAGCGCTGCGCTCGCGTCATCACCGCGAAGGAGGTGTTCGTATGACGCACGGCCCGCACACGAACCCCGGCGACCTGCTCGGGCAGGCCCTGGGCGGCCCGCCCACCCAGCCCTACGCGCTGCTGCACCGGCCCGGCGCCACCGGCCCCGGCATCGTGGAGGTACTGACGGGCGAGGTGTCCCTGCCCGCCACCCTCGCCGACATCGAGCTGCCCGAGAGCCCGGCGGACGGCATCGGAGCCCACCACGAGGTCCTCGTCGTCCTGCCCTACCGGCAGCTGGCCGAACGGGGCTTCGCCTGCGCCGACGACGGCACCCCGCTGGTCGCGATGACCGTCACCGGTCAGCAGCGGCTGCCGATCGAGGAGGCGCTCGCCCGCATCCCCGACGTACCGACCCCGCTCACCGGCGGCGACTTCGACGTCGACGACGCGGCCTACGAGGACGTGGTGCGCCGCATCGTCAAAGAGATGATCGGCACCGGGGAGGGCGCGAACTTCGTCATCAAACGCACCTTCGTCGCCGACATCACCGACTACGGGCCGCGCAGCGCCCCCGCACTGTTCCGCCGCCTCCTGACCCGTGAATCCGGCGCCCACTGGACGTTCCTCATCCACACCGGCACCCGCACCCTCGTCGGCGCCTCGCCCGAGCGGCACGTCAGCCTCCAGGGCGGCACGGCCGTCATGAACCCCATCAGCGGCACCTACCGCTACCCCACCTCCGGACCCACCCTCTCCGGCGTCCTCGAGTTCCTCGGCGACCGCAAGGAGACCGACGAGCTGTACATGGTCCTCGACGAGGAACTCAAGATGATGGCGCGGATCTGCCCCGGCGACGGCCGGGTCGTGGGCCCCTACCTCAAGGAAATGGCCAAGGTCGCGCACACCGAGTACTTCATCGAGGGACGCACCGACCGCGACGTGCGCGACATCCTGCACCAGACCATGTTCGCGCCCACCGTCACCGGCAGCCCGCTGCAGAGCGCCTGCCGCATCATCGCCCAGTACGAGCCCGGCGGCCGCGGCTACTACAGCGGCGTGGCGGCACTCATCGGACAGGACGCCGACGGCGAGCGCGTCATGGACTCCGCGATCCTCATCCGCACCGCCGACATCAGCGCGCACGGACGCATCGGCATCGGCGTGGGGGCCACCATCGTGCGCCACTCCGACCCGGCGTCCGAGGCCGCCGAGACCCACGCCAAGGCCGCCGCCCTCGTCTCCGCCCTCGGCGGCGGACAGGACACCGAACGCTTCGCCGACCATCCCGTCGTCCGTCAGGCCCTCGGGCAGCGCAACGCCTCCATCGCCGACTTCTGGCTCACCGACGCCGAAGCCCGCGCGGCCGCCCGGCCCGACCTCGCCGGGCGCAGCGTCCTCGTCGTGGACGCCGAGGACACCTTCACCTCCATGCTGGGCCAGCAACTCCAGTCCCTGGGCCTGCACGTGACGGTCCGCCGCTTCGACGAGCCGTACTCCTTCGACGGTCACGACCTGGTCGTGATGGGGCCCGGCCCCGGCGACCCGCAGGAACTCGCGCACCCCAAGATGCGGCACCTGCACACGGCTGTCGACACCCTGCTGCGCGAAGGACGCCCCTTCTTCGCCGTGTGCCTCAGCCACCAGGTCCTCGGACTGCGCCTCGGCCTGCCGCTGCGCCGCAGGCCGGTGCCCAACCAGGGAGTGCAGAAACAGATCGACCTGTTCGGCAGCGCCGAACGCGTCGGCTACTACAACACGTTCGCGCTCCTGACCGAGCACGACGAGTTCGTCGCCGACGGCATCGGCCCGGTCCGGGTCAGCCGCGACGCGGCCACCGGCGAGGTCCACGCCCTGAGCGGGCCCGGCTTCGCCTCCCTGCAGTTCCACCCGGAATCCGTGCTGACCCGAGAAGGGCCGCGCATCGTGGGCACACGCCTGGCCGCGCTGCTCACCCCGGCCGAGGCCGCCCACCGGGCCTGAGGCCCTTGAGCACACGGCCTCACCCCGGACCGCCGGGCCGGCGTCCACCCCCCGAGCGCCGGCCCGGCACCCACCGACATCACAGCCCGGGAGACCAGATGCACACGTACGTCGTCGTCGACGCGTTCGCCCGCGAGCCCCTCACCGGCAACCCGGTGGCGGTGTTCTTCGGCGCCGACGACCTGACCGCCGAGCAGATGCAACGCATCGCGCGGGAGATGAACCTGTCGGAGACCACGTTCGTGCGCCGCCCCCGGCAGGACGGCACCGACGCCCACGTGCGGATCTTCACACCGGTCAACGAACTGCCCTTCGCCGGACACCCCTTGCTGGGCACCGCCATCGCCCTCGGCGCCCGCACCGACGCCGACCGGCTGCGCATCGAGACCGCCATGGGCGTCGTCCCCTTCGAACTGGAGCGCGCACACGGCAAGGTCGTCGCGACGAGCATGATGCAGCCCGTGCCCGTGTGGGAGCCCTTCGACCGCACCGACGAACTCCTCGAAGCCCTCGGCCTCCACGGCTCCACGCTCCCCGTGGAGATCTACCGCAACGGCCCGCGGCACGTCCTCGTCGGCCTCGAGAGCGTCGAGGCGCTGTCGAAGGTGGACCCCGACCACCGCGCCCTGGCCGGCTTCCCCGACATGGCCACCAACTGCTACGCGGGGCACGGCAGTTCCTGGCGCAACCGCATGTTCTCACCCGCGTACGGAGTCGTCGAGGACGCCGCCACCGGCTCCGCCGCGGGACCCATCGCCATCCATCTCGCCCGGCACGGCCTCATCCCGTACGGGCAGCGCATAGAGATCACCCAGGGCGTCGAGATCGGCCGCCCCTCTCCCATGCGCGCGCTCGCGCACGGCGAGGGCGACCACGTCACCTCCGTCGAGGTCTCGGGCCCGGGTGTCGTCACCATCGAAGGGGTGCTCCATGTCTGACCTGTCGCCGTCCCGCTCCGCCAACGGCACCGCGGTCGCCGCCCGCCGCGGCTCCACCCGCTCCGAAACCCTCACCGGCACCCTTCACGTGCCCTTCCCCGAGTTCATCGCGCCGCCTGCCGAGCCGATGGGCCTGCTGTCCGCGTGGCTCGACGCCGCCGTCGGGCACGGGGTGCGCGAGCCCCGCGCACTGGCGCTCGCCACCGCCGACGCGCGGGGCCGCGCCTCCTCCCGCATCGTCGCCCTCACCAAGGTGACCGGCGCCGGCATCGTGTTCATCACCCACTCCGGCAGCCGCAAGGGCCGCGAACTGGCCGAGAACCCCTGGGCCTCCGGCGTCCTGTACTGGCGCGAGACCACCCAGCAGATCACACTCGCCGGCCCGGTCACCCAGCTGTCCGACGCCGACGCGGAGGACCTGTGGGGCGCGCGGGCCGTCTTCACGCACGCGATGACGACGGTCTCCCGGCAGAGCCTGCCGGTGGAGGACCTCGACCACTTCGCCCGGCTGCGCGCCGAGGCCCTGCGGCTCGGCGAACCGCCGCGTCCGCTGCCGCGCCCCGAGAACTTCGCCGGCTACCTGCTCGAGCCCGCCTCCGTGGAGTTCTGGGCCAACGGCATCGACCGGCTGCACGAGCGACTCCACTACGGGCGTACCGAAGGCGGCTGGGAGATCAGCCGGCTCCAGCCCTGAGCCCGCCAGGCCCTGCGAACTCCCCGGGAGAGACCATCACTTCGTCATCCGCCACCCAAAGTGCCCCCGGCACGACCGTGTTCACCGACCACCACGACCTGCGGGCCCGCAACCGGCAGGCCGTGGAGCAGTACATGCGCACAGGTGCCGAGGCCCGGCTGAGCCGGTACACCCTCTACACCCAGAACGGCACCGCATCGCTGTTCTACACCGACATCGGCCGCCCCATCGTCGTCACGGGCCGCGAGAAACTGAAGCGGCACGGCGAACTGTCCCTCAGAGTGCTGCCCGACTGGCAGTGGTCCGGCGTTCAGATCTACGAGACCCAGGACCCGACGATCATCATGGTCGAGTGCGACGGCGAGGGCACGATCCGCTTCCCCGGCTATCCCGAAGGCCGCTACCGCAATCACTTCATCCACGGCTTCACACTGCACGACGGCTGGATCGCCGCCAGCCGCGAGTACACCAACCCCCTCGAGCACATGAAGTCCCTCGGCATCGAGACCCCGCACATCCGCCGGGACTGGATCCCCTCCTCCTGACCCTGACCCTGATCCTGACGCCCGGCCCTGCAGGCCGCCGGCCGCCCTGTGCGGCCGGCGGCCTGCATCGTGCTGTCACCATTCGATGAGGGCGAGGCCTGCGGCCATGCCGCCGCCGAAGCCGGCGAGGAGGATGAGGTCGCCGGGGTGGAGGGTGTGGTTGCGGTGGGCGGTGTCGAGGGTGAGGGGGATGGAGGCG
>LJCX01000002.1 GCA_001298545.1 Actinobacteria bacterium OV320 | reverse complement strand
GGCCGGTCTCCTCGATGGGCTGGCGGACGCTCGTCAGCGGCGGGGCCCTTTGGCCGGGGGGAGCCCCCGCGGCGTGGCCGGCCCCCCCCACACCCCCCCGGGGCCCGCCGCCCCCCCCCCCCCCGCCGCCCCCGCACGCCCCGCCCGCCCGCACAGGCCCCGCCCCGCTGCACCCGCACGGGGAGGCATGCGCGGGCGGTGCCTGTGCACGGGGAGGCCCCCCGCGCGCGGGCGGTGCCTGTGTACGGGGAGGCCCCCCGCGCGGGCGGTGCCTGTGTGGGGAGGGGGGGCGGGGCCTGTGTGGGGGAGGCTCCGGTGGGCGGGGCCCGTGCGGGGGAGGTCCCGGCGCGGCGTCAGGGCCGCGCCGCGCCGTTCGCCGGCCCGCGCCCTGAAGGCCCGTGCCCTGGAGGCCGTGTCCCGTGCTCCGGAGCACCGCGCTCGGGGGCCCTGCGCTCCGGGGTCCGCGTCCCCGGGGTCCGCATCTTTGGGGTCCGCGTCTTTGGGGTCCGCGTCTTTGGGGTCGGGGCCTTGAGGCCGGGCCCCGTGTCCTGTGGCCGGTGCCGGGTGGTCCGGGGTCGCGCGTCGTGGGGTCCGGGTCCTGCGGGCGGGGTTCTGTGTCCTGTGGTCGGGTGCCGGGGGGCACAGGGTGAGCGGCGCTGCTGTGACGTGGCCTTCCCCCCCGGCGGCCCGGGCCCCGTGCCCCCGAGGGCCGTCCCCCGGCCCCGTGCCCCGGCCTGTGCCTCGGGTCCCGCTGCCCGTGCCCCGCGGCCTGTGCACTGTTCCCCGGGCCCCGCGCGGCCTGTGCCCCGTGCCCCCGTGCCCCGCGGCTTGTGCACCGGGCCCCGCGCTCCGCGCCCTGCGCCCTGCGCACCGGGCCCCGCGCACCGGGCCCCGCGCCCTGCGGCCTGTGCCTCGGGTCCGCGCGCTCCGCGGCCTGTGCCTCGGCTTCCGCGGCCCGGGTCCCGCGCCCTGTGCACCGTGCCCCGCGGCCTGTGCCTCGGATCCCGCGGTCCGGGCCCCATGCCCTGCGGGCCGTCTCCCGGGCCCCGCGGGGCGGTGCACCGGGCCCCGTGGCCCGGGTCCCGGTGCACCGTCTCCCGGGCCCCGCGGGGTGGTGCACCGGGTCCCGCGGCCGGGGTCTCGTGCCTCGGGCTCCGCGGTCCGGTGCACCGGGCCCCGGGGGCACGGGGGCTCAGATGGTGGGGGGTGCTGCTGTGATGGTGGAGCGGAAGACGGGTGTTGTGTGCTGGTGGGCGGTGACGAGGACGGCGGGTCCGTGCTGGGCGGGGGTGGTGGTCAGGCGGTGGGCCTCGATGAGGCAGGGGGCGTCCAGTTCCGCGTACTTGGTGAATTCGCTGGTGATGCTGAGCGGGAGGGTGCTGTGGCCCAGGAGTGCCGCGGTGGCCTGGCGGGCGGCTTCGAGCAGCACCATTCCGGGCACGTGGTCGACGGGGTGGTCGAAGAGGATGGGGTGGGCGGTGTCGGCGCGCAGCTGCCAGCGGCCGGGCTGTCCGATGGGGGACAGTACGACGTCCATGGGGGAGACGCGGCCGACGTTCTGGGGCGCGGCCGGGGCGGTCAGCGGCAGCGGGCGGTGCATGCTGGCGGCGCGCTCGCCGCGCAGGCGTTCGTAGACCTTGGCGGAGGTGCAGGTGAAGGTGGCCGATCCGGTGGCCGCGATGTGGCCGCCGCGGCGGATGACCGCGTCGTAGTGGAGGCCGGCCAGCTCGCCGCGGCGGCGTTTGATGTCGCTGCAGGAGATCTCCAGTTCGACCGAGGCGGGGGCGTCGCCGACGCGCAGGTGCGCCGCTTCGACGGCGATCGCGAGGTCCCACATGAGGAAGTGGTGGTCGAGGGGGACGCCGAACTCCGCGTGGGCCAGGAGCGATCCGGCCTGCCGGATCGTCTCGGCCGCGATCAGCGGGTCGTGGCAGCCGTCCACGGCGGCGAAGAAGCTGTGCCCGCGCGGCCACTGGGCGGAGACGGTGAAGCGCTCGTCGTCCACGCGCGCCCAGTCGGTCAGCATGACCTCGGCGACGCTCGCGCGGTGGACGAGTTCCTTCGGGACGGTGGTGGTCAGGGACCGGAAGAGGAGGGCGCCGGTTCCTGCCAGGGGCGTCGGGCCGCTGTGGTTGCGTACCGCGCCGGATATCGCGCCGTTCAGACGGAACGTGCTCGCAGACATGGGTCCCCCTGAGTGCCTTGACGTGAAGGTGAGTTGGCAGATCCCTCAGGACAGCGAAGATACATACCACCCGGTTTAATTTCTAGAAGGAACGCGGCACTCCAGTCCGGCGAAAAATGGAGTGATGTATTCCCAAATGTAGGGATGATCAACCGGCGGCCGTGGTGACCACCGGTGACTCCTGGGCCGTGCGGGGTCACCGCGGCGTGCGGGCCCGGCCGCGGGCCGGGTGCGCGGAGCACCCGGTGTCCGGATCTCGAGCGATCTCAAAGCCGTTCTTGAGCGGCCTGGCCGACGGTGTCTGCAGGCCCGAGGAAGGGGGACCGCTCGGATGGGGACGGAAGAAGCCCTGATCAGGGTGGAGCGAGGGCGGCCCGGCGAGGCGGAACTGGCCGCCGTGGTCGCGGTGCTGCTCGCTCTGCAGGCAGGTGCGCGGCAGACGGCCGGCCCGGCGCCGGCCGCCCGGATGCACTGGTGGCGCGGGCCGGACGCCTACACGGCGCCCGGCAGCTGGCGCTGACCCGGGGGAAGGGATCCCTCCGGATTCCCCCCACCAATAGAAACCGCTCAGGCGGTTTGTTAAGATGCTCGACGGACCCGGGGCGGGACCTCCTCGGCCCTGCCCCAGGAAGGCACCTGACATGGCGATGACGACTGCGCCGGCACCGGCCGAACCGGCGCCCACCGATATACGCGGGCGCGTGGCGGAACTGCACAGCATCCGCGAACAGGCGCTGGCCGGGCCCGGTGAACGGGCGACGGCGGCACAGCACGCCAAGGGCAAGCTGACCGCCCGCGAGCGGATCGGACTGCTCCTGGACCCCGGCTCCTTCCAGGAGGTCGAGCAGCTGCGCCGGCACCGGGCAAGCGGTTTCGGGCTGGAGGTGAAGAAGCCGTACACGGACGGTGTGATCACCGGCTGGGGCACGGTGGAGGGCCGTACCGTCTTCGTGTACGCGCACGACTTCCGCATCTTCGGCGGCGCGCTGGGCGAGGCCCACGCCGCGAAGATCCACAAGATCATGGACATGGCCATCGCCACCGGAGCCCCGCTGGTCTCGCTCAACGACGGCGCCGGCGCCCGCATCCAGGAGGGCGTCTCCGCGCTGGCCGGCTACGGCGGCATCTTCCAGCGCAACACCCGCGCCTCCGGCGTCATCCCGCAGATCTCCGTCATCCTGGGCCCCTGCGCGGGCGGCGCCGCCTACAGCCCCGCCCTCACCGACTTCGTCTTCATGGTCCGCGAGACCTCACAGATGTTCATCACCGGCCCCGACGTCGTCAGGGCCGTCACCGGCGAGGAGATCACCCAGAACGGCCTCGGCGGCGCCGACGTGCACGCCGAGACCTCCGGCGTGTGCCACTTCGCCTACGACGACGAGGAGACCTGCCTCGCCGAGGTCCGCTACCTCCTCTCCCTGCTCCCGCAGAACAACCGCGAGGCCCCGCCCGCGGCGCCCTGCACCGACCCGGCCGGCCGGCGCGCGGACGGCCTGCTCGACCTGGTCCCCGCCGACGGCAACCGGCCCTACGACATGGCCCGCGTCATCGAGGAGATCGTCGACGACGGCGAGTACCTCCAGATCCACGAGCGCTGGGCGACCAACATCATCTGCGCCCTGGCCCGCCTGGACGGCCAGGCCGTCGCCCTCGTCGCCAACCAGCCCCAGGCCCTGGCCGGTGTCCTGGACATCGAGGCGTCGGAGAAAGCCGCACGCTTCGTCCAGATGTGCGACGCCTTCAACATCCCGATCATCACCCTCCTCGACGTCCCCGGCTTCCTGCCGGGCGTCGACCAGGAGCACGGCGGCATCATCCGCCACGGCGCGAAGCTGCTCTACGCCTACTGCAACGCCACCGTCCCGCGGATCTCGCTGATCCTGCGCAAGGCCTACGGCGGCGCCTACATCGTCATGGACTCCCAGTCCATCGGCGCCGACCTGACACTGGCCTGGCCGACGAACGAGATCGCCGTGATGGGCGCCGAAGGCGCCGCAGGCGTCATCTTCCGCCGCCAGATCGCCGAGGCCGAGGACCCCGAGGCCATGCGGCAGAAGATGGTCAAGGAATACAGGTCCGAGCTCATGCACCCCTACTACGCGGCCGAACGCGGCCTGGTCGACGACGTCATCGACCCCGCCGAGACCCGAGAGGTCCTCGTCCGCTCCCTGGCCATGCTGCGCAGCAAACACGCCGACCTGCCCTCCCGCAAACACGGCAACCCCCCGCAATAGCACCACCGTTCACGGGAGCCGCCGGTGCCGCCGCGGTGCCGGCCCCCGGCCTCCCGTCCCCCAGGAGAGCGCACATGGTCAAACAGGAGCGAGCGGCCCGCACCCGGCATGCGCTGATCCGGGCCGCCGCCACGGTGTTCGCCGAGGAGGGATTCGTCACCGCGTCACTGAGCACCATCAGCCGCCGCGCCGGGGTCAGCAACGGCGCGCTGCACTTCCACTTCGCCAACAAGCACCTGCTCGCCGAAGCCGTCGAGGCCGAGGCCGCCGAGGCCGTCCGCCGCATCACCGAGGCGGCGCAAACCCGCCAGGGCGGCTCCTGCCTGCAGTCGGTGGTGGACGCCACCCACGAGCTGATGGGCAGCCTCGCCCACGACAGCGTGGTGCGCGGCGGCTTCGAACTCGCCGGCGCCCTCCCGCGCCGCGCGCAGGCCTCCCCGCGCACCCAGTGGCAGCGCTGGGTGGAGGACACACTGCGCCGGGCCGAGCACAGCGGCGCCCTGGCGCAAGGGGTCACCGGGGCGGACGGCGCCCACGTCATCGTCGCCGCCACCGCGGGCTTCGAGGTCCTCGGCGGCCAGGACCCCTCCTGGCTGTCGCGGCAGACCATCACCGGCTTCTGGGAGGTGCTGCTGCCCCGGCTCGCCGACCGCCGGGACCTGGACGCCCTGGTGTGCGCCGGCTCGCAGCGGCCGGGCGCCGTCCCCCCGCGCGAACCGCCCCCACGCGAACCGTCCGAGCGGGCGCCGTCCGAGCGGGCGCGGTCCGAGCGGGCGCGGTCCGAGCGGGAGCCGTCCGCGCGGGAGCGGTCCGCGCGGGCGCCGTCCGAGCGGGAGCGGTCCGCGCCGGAGCGGTCGGCGCGGGGGCGGTCCGTGCAGGTCAGCCCCGACCGATAACAGACCGTGCGGTCTGTGAAATGGCCCGGCGCGGGAACACGGGCCCCCTTTTCCTCCCCTCGGGGGCGCCGGCTCGGCCCGGAACGGGCACCCCGGACCCGTGAATTCCGCCCCGGGTGAGAGATTTCGCCCGATCCGGTGCGGTATACGCCCGAAGCCGGGGAGAGAAAATACAGGGTGCGCGGTTTGATATTGACAGACCGTGCGTGCTGTTCTTAGCCTGGGCGGGGCGCCGGACCGGCATCTGTCGACGGCCACACAGGCATCTGTTGACGGCCACCCAATGACCGGAGCACTCGGGCACACAACAGGGGAGATCGAGTGGACATCGAGATACTCGGCGCATTGGCCGTACAGGAGAACGGGGTCTCCATCACGCCGACGGCCCCCAAGCCCCGCCAGGTCCTGGCCCTGCTGGCGCTGCACGCCGACCGGGTGGTGTCCGTCTCCGACCTGATCGAGGAGCTCTGGGGCACCACCCCGCCGCGCAGCGCCCGCACCACCCTGCAGACCTACGTCCTGCAGCTGCGCGAACTCATCGCCGCGGCCCTGGACGGGGACGGGCACGGCGAGCCGCAGGGCACCGGCGGCACGGGCGCGCGGCGCACCGCCAAGGAAGTACTGGTCACCATGCCCAGCGGCTACCTGCTGGCGAGCGGCGGCGGCGCGAGCGACGTCCGCACCTTCGAACGCCTGTCGGGCATGGGGTACCGGGCCATGGACGCCGGCGACTTCCCCGGCGCCGCACGGCAGCTGCGCGAGGCACTCGCCCTGTGGACCGGCACCGCCTTCGCGGACGTGCAGACCGGCGAGCAGCTGGACATGGAGATCAAGCGCCTGGAGGAGAACCGGCTGTGCGCGCTCGACCAGCGCATCGAGGCCGACCTGCGGCTGGGACGCCACCGCGAACTGCTGGCCGAGCTCACCGTCCTGGTCAACCGCTACCGCACACACGAGAGCCTGCACGGCCAGTTCATGCTCGCCCTGTACCGCTCGGGACGGCGCGGCGAGGCCCTGGAGGTCTACCAGCGGCTGCGCGCCACGCTCGTACGCGACCTCGGCCTGGAGCCGTCCGCGGGGCTGCAGCGCATGCAGCGCTCCATCCTCACCGCCAGCCCCGAGCCCGCGCCGGCGGCCTCCGGCACCGCCAAGGAGCGCCTGGTCCCCACCAGCTGAGCCACCGCACCGCTTCCCGGGACTCCCGCGCGGCCGGGTGACACCCGGCCCGCCGGCGCCCCGGGAAGCGGCAGACGCCGGCTCGAGGGGACCCGGGGAAACTGCCCCGCAGCCCCCGCAGCCCCCGGCGGTGTCCCGCACGCCGAGCCGGACGAACCGCTCGCAGCAGCAGCAGTGGCGGGTGGCGGTCCGGGAGGCGGGCGGCCGCGGGGGACGGCGTTCGTGGCCAGGACCCGGAGGCCGGCAGCCCCGGGCCTGGAGGAGCGCCGTCCGCCCGACGGCCCGGCGGCGGCGCCCTGACCCTGACCCTGACCGCTGACCCGGTGTGACGCCCTCACGGGCGATGCCCACCCCGGTCCGCTTCCCCCCTTCGGCCGTCCCGGCCGCCTGCGCGCGCCCGCGCGGTCCGCAGGTCCTGTCCGTCGTGCCGGCGCCGGCACGGCCCCCCGGGGTGGGGGCGTGCCCGGTGCGGTGCCCCGGCGCCGGCGGCTTCCGCCGCCCTGGCGCGCCGCACCCCGGCGGCGCGGCAGCCGCTTCGCGGTCTCCCGTCAGACCGCCTGCCCGCCCGTAATGGCCCCCGCCGCACCCGGCCCCTGCCGGAGCCGGTGGCCGTCCGGCCGTGCAGGACCCGGTCCCCGCGCACGGTGTGCGCAGCACGGCCGCCGTGCCCGCCGCACGCACCGCCGCGGCGAGGAGTGCCGCCCGGACGGACGCGGCCCGCCCGCCGGACGGTACCGCGCATTCCGGGGTTTCTCCACAAACGGAATTCGAATGAACGGTGACCGGAAAGAGCCCTCTGTGATACGCCGGACGTGCTTCGCTCCAGCCGTAGTTCATCCCTTCTTGAGCCGCTTCGGCAGCCGTTCACCCTTCCCGGGGCGGATCGATTTGCGGGCCGGAGTGTCCAGTTGAAACACCCTCAAACTCCGGTCGAGGAAAGCCGGGCGTGGCGTGATTCCCGCTAGTGTGCTTACGGCGATGTAATTCAGCCATGAGAGGAATTCGACGAGGTACGGAGGAATGCAGTGAAGATTCAGGTCCTGGGTCCGTTGAGTGCCGAGGTCAACGGGGAGTCGATTGTCCCGACGGCCGGTAAGCCGCGGCAGATTCTTTCTCTGCTCGCCCTCTATCCCGGACGGGTGATGCCGGTCCCCATGCTCATGGAGGAAATCTGGGGAACGGAGCCGCCGCAGAGCGCACTCACCACTTTGCAGACCTACATCCTCCAGCTGCGCCGGCGCCTGGGCACCGCGATGGGGCCCGACGCCCCCGGCGCGGCCAAGGAAGTGCTCGCCACCCGGCACGGCGGCTATCTGCTGCAGATACCGCCCGAGAGTGTCGACGTGCACGAGTACGAAAGCATGGTCACGGAGGGACGGGCGGCTTTCGAGGCCGGCGACGACGAGAGATCGGCCGACCGTTTCCGCCGGGCCCTGGACCTGTGGCGCGGCCCCGCGCTGGTCGACGTACGGGTCGGGCCGATCCTCGGGATCGAGGTCATGCGCCTGGAGGAGAGCCGGCTCGGCACCGTCGAGCGGCGCATCGACGCCGATCTGCGGCTCGGCCGGCACTCCGAACTCATCGCCGAGCTGGCCGAGCTGACGGCACGCTACCCGCAGCACGAAGGGCTGCACTCGCAGGCCATGGTGGCGCTGTACCGGTCGGGACGGCAGGCGTCGGCCCTGTCCGTCTTCCGCAAGCTGCGCATCCGTCTGATCGAGGAGCTGGGCGTCGAGCCCTCGCCGCAGGTGCAGCGGCTGCACCAGGCCATGCTGGCCGTCGACCCGCAGCTGGATGTCGCCTCCGGGCTGCGGCGCACCTCGACCTTCGATCTCTATGCCGCCTGAGACCGGCCGGAGCGGGGGCTCGAGTCGTACTCAGAAGCTGTGCGCAACCTCTGTTCCCGAAGGCGTTCCGGTGCTGTGACTGAGCATGCCGGCCGGTGAGCCGGGCGGTGCGCCGCCCGCGTGCGCACGGGGCCGGGCCGCCCCGCACACCCGCGGGCGGCCCGGCAGCGCACAGTGCACCGGCCCGCGGCGCGGGCGGACAAGGGCAACGGCCCGCGGCGCGGGCGGACAAGGGCAACGGCAGGCGAGGAAGAGCGCCGCCTGCGCCCCGCCGGCGGCCTGTGCGCCACCGGTACGGGCCGCGCCCGGCCCCCGGGTGCGGCGCCGCCCGGCCCGGCGCCGCCCTTCGCCGCCGCCCGGTGCGGCGCGCCGTCTCGCGGCCCACCGCCCTTTCCCGCCCACCGGATCAACTCCCGGCCCGCCGCCCGGCGTGCCCGTCACCGCCGCTCCTTTGAATAACGGTATTCGTGGAGCAGGAGCCGGAAATCGGCAGAAAACCCTGAAGATCTCGGCGGACATCTCTCCGGGGGGCGGGGGATGACACCGCCAGCCGGTACCGCATTCTTTTCTGCAAACACGCTTTGCGGGAACGGAAATGAATCTTCACGCGACTCGCGGATACGGCGGAACCGGCACCGGGGAAGACCTTGCAAAACGTCCGGTCTCTTCGGTCTCTTCAGGCGTCCTGGCGGTTCGGCATGATGGTCATCAGGCGGCGGGTTCACCGTGCGGACACCGCGGGTTTCCCGCCCGGCGGCCGCCGTGTTCTCCGGCCCGGCCGCGAGTGATTTCCCCCGGTGCCGTACGGGGAAATCCCCCGTCCCGGCTCTGCCTGCCCCGAAGGGAGCCCGGCCTGCCCGGAGGCGAGGCCCGGCCTGCCCGGAGGCGAGGCCCGGCCTGCCCGGAGGCGAGGCCCGGCCTGCCCGGAGGCGCTGATCCGGCCTCGCATGCGAACCGGGTGCCGTCGCGCAGGAGGCGGCGGCACCGGGAAGAGGAACGGGCCCGGCGCGGACTTCGTCGGCCGGTTTGCGGGGTGCCGGCACTTCCTGCCGGGACGGGGAGGAGCCACGGGGCAGCGGGCCGGCCGTCGGCGGACAGGACGGGATGCCGGGCGTCGTGGACAGGGCCGGTGCGGCCCCTGCCGGCTCGCTCTGTACGGGACCGTGGTGCACCCTCCCGTACAGAGCGGCCCCGCACCCCGGCCCCGCACCCCGGCCCCGCGGAGATCGCCCGGCACGCCTGGCTGACGCGGGAGGGGGCGGCCGGCCCGATGCCTCACGAGACGTCCGCCACGGACGCGCTCGTGAGGCGTTCAGCCGCAGCCGCAGCCGCAGCCGCAGCCGCAGCCGCAGCCGCAGCCGCAGCCGCAGCCGCAGCCGCAGCCGTGTCGTGCCTGTGCTGTCCGCCGGGGCGGGCGAGGGCGCTGCCGCGCGCGCCGTTGCCCGGCCGCGGCGTCCGGTGACGGGCTGCCCCGCGATCGCCGTGCCGGACGACAGCTCGCTGATCGGGGCGTGCTAGGTGACGCGCTCGGGCTGTGCGGTGTCCTGGCTCTCGGGCGGACCCGCCGGGCCCGCCGGGGTCTTGACCGATTCCAGGAGGAGCTGGGAGACGTCGACGACCTGGACGGTCTCCTTGGCCTTGCCTTCGTTCTTCTTGCCGTTGACGGAGTCGGTGAGCATGACGAGGCAGAAGGGGCAGGCGGTGGAGATGATGTCGGGGTTGAGGGAGAGGGCTTCGTCGACGCGCTCGTTGTTGATGCGCTTGCCGATCCGTTCTTCCATCCACATCCGTGCGCCGCCGGCGCCGCAGCAGAAGCCGCGTTCCTTGTGGCGGTGCATTTCCTCGTTGCGCAGGCCGGGGACGCCCGCGATGATCTCGCGCGGGGGTGTGTAGATCTTGTTGTGCCGGCCCAGGTAGCAGGGGTCGTGGTAGGTGATGAGGCCCTCGACGGGGGTGACGGGGATGAGTTTGCCCTCGTCGATGAGGTGCTGGAGCAGCTGGGTGTGGTGGATGACCTCGTAGTCGCCGCCGAGCTGCGGGTATTCGTTGCCGAGGGTGTTGAGGCAGTGCGGGCAGGTCGCGACGATCTTCTTCGCCGACTTCGGCTTCCTCGACTCCTCGGTGACCTTGCCGTCGTCGTCCATTTCTTCGCCGAAGGCGGCGTTGAGGGACATGACGTTGTCCGTGCCGAGCTCCTGGAAGAGGGGCTCGTTGCCGAGGCGGCGGGCGGAGTCGCCGGTGCACTTCTCGTCGCCGCCCATGATCGCGAAGGTGACGCCGGCGATGTGCAGGAGTTCGGCGAAGGCCTTGGTGGTCTTCTTCGCGCGGTCCTCGAGGGCGCCGGCGCAGCCGACCCAGTACAGGTATTCGACCTCGGTGAGGTCCTCGATGTCGCGGCCGACGACGGGGATCTCGAAGTCGACTTCCTTGAGCCATTCCAGGCGCTGCTTCTTCGCCAGGCCCCAGGGGTTGCCCTTCTTCTCCAGGTTCTTGAGCATCGTGCCCGCCTCGGACGGGAACGCGGACTCGATCATCACCTGGTAGCGGCGCATGTCGACGATGTGGTCGACGTGTTCGATGTCGACGGGGCACTGCTCGACGCAGGCGCCGCAGGTGGTGCACGACCACAGCACGTCGGGGTCGATGACACCGCCTTCTTCGGCGGTGCCGATCAGCGGGCGTTCGGCCTCGGCGAGCGCGGCGGCCGGCACCCCGGCCAGCTGCTCCTCCGATGCCTTCTCGTCGCCTTCCATGGTCTTGCCGCCGCCGGCCAGGAGGTAGGGGGCCTTGGCGTGCGCGTGGTCGCGCAGCGACATGATCAGGAGTTTGGGGGAGAGCGGCTTGCCGGTGTTCCAGGCGGGGCACTGGGACTGGCAGCGGCCGCACTCGGTGCAGGTGGAGAAGTCCAGCAGGCCCTTCCAGGAGAACTGTTCGACCTGGGAGACGCCGAAGACGTCGTCGTCGCCGGGGTCGGCGAAGTCGATCGGCTTGCCGCCCGACGTCATCGGCAGCAGGGCGCCCAGCGCGGTGGCGCCGTCGGCGTTGCGCTTGAACCAGATGTTCGGGAACGCCAGGAAACGGTGCCAGGCCACACCCATGTTGATGTTCAGCGAGACCACGATCATCCAGAGGAACGAGACACTGATCTTGATCATCGCGACCAGGTGGACCAGGTTCTCCAGCGTGGCGGCGTCCAGCCCCCTGAAGGCGGCGACCAGCGCGTAGGAGACCAGGTACGCCGGTTCCCAGTGCTCGACGCCCGCGAGGGCGCCCTCCAGACCGCGCAGCGTCATGATCGCGAGGCCGATGGTGAGGATGACGGACTCGACGAAGTAGGCCTGGCCGGACTTGGAGCCGGCGAAGCGGGACTTGCGGCCCGCGCGGGAGGGAAGGTTCAGCTGCCGGATCACGATGAGCACGGCGATGCCGGCCGCCGTCAGTGTGCCGATCACCTCGACGAAGAGCTCGTAGGGCAGCCAGTGTCCGAGGACGGGAAGCACCCAGTGGGCCCGGAACAGCTGGCCGGCGGCGTTGGCCAGCGTCAGGAGCAAGGTGTAGAAGCCCATGGCCACGCACCAGTGCGCCACCCCGATGACGCCCCACCGGTTCATCCGCGTGTGGCCCAGGAACTCCTTCACCACCGTCACGCTGCGCTGGTAGGGGTTGGCGGTCCGGCTGCCGGCGGGCACCGGCTGGCCCAGCCTGACGTGGCGGAATAACTCGCCGACGGCACGGACGAACAGCGCGGTGCCGACGGTGACGAATGCCAGCGAGACGATGATCGCGGCGAGTTGCATGGGCGGGCTCCTCGAACCTGCGAGAGCGAATCTACTAAGCGGTAACTTATGTGTCCGGGTCTGAGACTACCCACTCCGGGCCCGCCCATGAAGCCGGGACCACGGTGACCTGCGTCGCCGCGGCCGCCGCGGCCACACCGCCCGCCACCGCCACCACCGCACGCCCGAACACCCGGCACACCAGGCGCAGTTGCCGTACGCGGCGGCCGGCCCGCCCGCGCCACCCGCCCGCTCCAGCCGGAACCGACCGGTCCCCGAAGGCGCCTTGAGGCAAAGAGGCGACGCACCCGCCGGCTGCCGCCCGCTCGCCTCCGGCCGGTCTCAGCCCGCTCTCGAGCGGCACTTGAGGCGGCGCGGCCACTCTTGGATCCCACCCCGTGCGACCAGGGGTGCAGGTACAGGAGGGTGCCATGTCGGACGAACAGCCAGTGCGGCTCCACTGTTTCGCGCATTCCCTCGGGGGCGAGTCGCTCTTCGAGCACTGGCCGGCGAGCGCCGGACCCGGCGTGGAGGTGGTCCCGGTCTCCCTGCCGGGCGGCAGCAGGCGGCGGTCCGAACCCCGGGTGAACACCCACGAGGCGCTGCTCGCCGATGTGCTGCCCCGGTTCACCGACCCGCACCCCGGCCCGTACGTCCTGTACGGGCACGGCCTGGGCGCGATGGTCGCCCTGAGCGTCACACGCGCCCTGCACGAGGCAGGCCTGCCCGGCCCCGCGCTCCTCGCCGTCGGCGCCCACTCGCCGCCGCCGGTGTACGCCGCACTGCCCGACGTGCGCGGGGCCACGGACGCCGAACTGCTGCATGTCCTCGGCGGCGAGGGCGCCGTGCCGCCCAGCAGCGACGAAGGAATCCTCCTGCGCGCCATGCTGCCGGTGCTGCGCGCCGAACTCGAGCTCGCCCGGGCCCTGGACGAGGCGGCCCGCAGGCCCTCCTGCGCCGGCCCGCTGACCACCGCGCTCCTCGTCGTCGCCTCACAGGACAACCCGCTGGCGCCGCCCACCGTCGCCGACAGCTGGCGCCGCTGGACCGTGGGGCCCGCCCGGACCCGCATCGTCCCCGGCCGCCACTTCTTCGCACGCGGCAGCCGCGAACTGCCCCGGCTCCTGGGCCGCGCCTGCCGGGTCACCCGCCGCCTGGCCCAGCAGCCCGCGCCCGTCGCCTGATCCGCGTCACCCGCCCGCCCGCCGGCCGGCCCGCCCGGTGCGGGACGCGGCGCCGGGGACCACGCGGCCGCCCCCCGGCGTGCCGCACACCGGCCGGCCGCGACAGCGGCGCTTCGTCCGGCCCGCGGTCCGCCCATGATCCAGCGGTCCTCGTCCGGTTCTCTGAAATCTGTACGTGTTCCGTCCCGTCCGGCGTCGGCGCAATGTGAGGAGAGGTGTTCGGATGTCTGGTGAGCGTGTCGACAGGGCGACGCACACGGTGCACGTGGCCGCGCCCGCCGGTGTGGTCTACGCCGTGCTGGCCGATGCGGCCAAGCTGCCGCTCTATTTCTCCCCGAGCATCCATGTGGAGCGCCTGGAGAGCGACGGCGAGCGGGAGCGGCTGCGGATGTGGTCCCTCCTGGACGGGCAGCTGAAGTCGTGGACCTCGTGGCGGCACCTGGACCCGGTGGAGCGCCGCATCGAGTTCCGGCAGGAACTGTCCGCGGCAGCGGACAGCTCGATGAGCGGCATCCTGCACGCCCGTTCCCGGGGCCCGCACCGCACCGAACTCGAGCTGCACTACGACGTCAGCGTCACCGGCGACCTGCCCGAGGTCGGGGCGTGGACGCGACGGGCCGCCGACGGCAGCAGCCGTACTCAGCTCGCCGAACTCAAGAGCATCGCCGAGCGGTGGACGCGCCTGGACGACCTGGTCCTGTCCTTCGAGGACGCGGTGCGCGTCAACGGCCCGGCCGAACTGGTCTACGACTTCCTGTACCGGGCCGGGGACTGGCCCGGCCCGGTACCGCACGTCGCCCGGGCCGACCTCACCGAGGACGCGCCGGGAGTGCAGCGCCTGACCACGCAGACACTGACCGAGTACGGCTCGTACACCACGGACTCGGTGCGGATCTGCTTCCCGCACGCGGGCCGCATCGTCCACAAGGAGACCACCCCCCACGCGCTGCTGGAGGCGCACACCGGCGAATGGTCCGTCGTCCCGGACGAGTCCGGGGTCAGCGTCATCGCCCAGCACAGCGTCGTGCTGCGCGAGGAGAACATCACCGCCGTGCTCGGCGGGCACGCGGGCCTGGGACAGGCGCGCCGGCATGTGCGCGAGGAACTCGGCCGGGACAGCCGGGCCCTGCTCGCCCATGCCAAGCGGCACGCGGAAAGCGCCGTGCGCATGCTGTGACACCGGCACCGCGTCCACGCACACGGCACCGCCCCCGCCCGCCGGGCCGTCGCACACGGCACCGCCCCCGCCCGCCGGGCCGTCGCGCGCGGGACAGCGGCCGCCGCCCCCTCGCGCCCACGCAGACACCCGGGCGGGCTCGGGCACCGCTCGGACACCGCTGTACACCCGCTCGGGAAAACGGACTTCGGGTGCCAACCGCAACTAGCGTGGCCAACCCGCCCGTTGTGGATTGCCGCGGACCAGGAGGCGCCATGCAGCACAGCCCGTACGCCACAGCCCCGGCACACCCCGCACCGCGCCCGCTGCGCGTCCCCGCCCGCTGCCCGCATCCCGCCGGGCACGCACCGTCCGCCACGCTCTAGGCCGGACCCGGCAAACCGCACCACAGGCACGGCCTCCGGCCCTCACCCGGAGGCCGGGCGAGCGCCACCTCGCAGCCCGTGCAGCGCCCACAGAAAGGAGAGAGGGGAACGCGCCGGCCCCAGCGGACCGCACCCCCCGGACACGCATGACTGTTTCCCGCTCCTCGCGCGAGGCGATCTTCGTGGTCGTCGCCCCCGGGCCCGCCCCGTCCACGGCCCCCTGGGACCTCCAGCTGCGCGGGCCCCTCGACCCCGCCGCCCTCGAACACGTCCTGGGCGAACTCACCGCCGGTGAGCCGGCCGGGACCGTGCCCCGCCACCGGCTGCTGCGGCACGGCCCCGACCATCACACGCTCCGGTTCACAGCGCCGCGAGGGGCGGCCGCCGCGACCGCGGTGGGCCGCATCGCCGACCTGCTCACCGAGCCGCGCCGGGCCGACCACCCGCTCGCCCCCGCCCAGTACGCGCTCCTCACCCCCGCCGCCGGACACGGCTACGAGGCGGTGTTCATCGAAACGGCCGCTCCGCTGGACGCGGCCGCGGTACGCGAGGCGCTGCACGCGGTCCTGACCGCCCACCCCCAGCTGCGCTCCCGCCTCGACCCCGCGGCCGACCGGCCGACCGGGCAGGCCGTGGCCGCCGCCGGGGCTGCCGGCAGGACCGTGGCCGGAACCGGAACCGGAGCCGGAACCACGGCCGGAGCCGGAGCCGTGCCCCGGCCCGAAGCCGCGGACGGATACGGCCCCGCGGCCGGGACTGCGGACAGGACCGGCGCCGAGGCCGGGGCCGGAGCTGCGGCCGGGGTCGGGGCTGCGGTCGGGGCCGGGGCGGTGGCCGTGGCGGGAGGCGGCCAGGATCCCCTGGTGGAGGGGGAGTTCAGTGACGAGGCCGGCTTCGCCGCACCGGTTGCCTCGGTCGGCCGCACTCTCGACGCGTACCTGGGCGTCCAGTTGCGGGCCCTGCTCGCCCGGGACCGCCGTCCGGCAGGGCCGCGCGCCGACCGGCTCGCCGTGGTCGTCCATGAACTCGCCGTGGACGCCGCGTCCTGGAAGATCCTGCTCGACGACCTGGCCGCCGCCCTCGGCGCGGCCGCGCCCGCAGCTCCGGCGCGGGCGCCGTATGCCCCGGACGGCCTGGCCGACTGGGTCACCGGACTGCGGGAGCTGGCCCGCGACCCCGCCGAGGTCCGCCACTGGACCTCCGTCGCCGGGCGCAGGTCCCGGGCGCTCGGCTCCCGCCGGTCCGCACGGGTGACCCGGCCCGGCGGCAGGGCCGGCATCGTCTCCGCCGACACGCAGGACACCGCCCCCGGCAAGACCCTGCACACCGGCCCCGCCCAGGACCCCCGCCAAGGCGTCGTCCAGGACTTCGCCCACGGCCCCGGCCAGGACCCCGGCCAGGGCGTCGCCCAGGACCCCGGCCAAGGCGTCGTCCAGGACTTCGCCCACGGCCCCGCCCAGGACCCCCGCCAGGGTGTCGCCCAGGGCCCCGGCCACCAGGACCCCCGTCAAGGCGCCGTCCAGGACTTCACCCACGGCCCCGGCCAGGGCCCCGCCCAGGACCCCGGCCAGGGCGTCGCCCACGGCCCCGCCCAGGGCTGTGCTCTGAGCTTCGCCCTGGACGAGGACGTCACCGAGCGGATCACCCAGGGCCTGGCCCAGCGGCTCGCGCTGACCGCCGGGCAGCTCCTGACCGGCGTGTTCGCCCTGGCCCTCGCCCGCTGGCAGGGCGTCGACGACATCAGCCTCGACGTCCGCAGCGACCCCAGGCCGGGCCACCAGGGCCTACGGCGTCACGTGGGCCGGCTCACCGACCTGCACCCGGTCCACCTCACCCTGGAACCCGGCCTCGACCCCCTCGGCCAACTCGCCGCGCTGGCCGGTCCCCTGGCCGCCGCCGCAGGCCACGCCACGGGCGGCGCGGGTTTCGGAGCCTGCCGGGAGTGGAGCCCCGACCCGCTGCTGCGCGATGCCCTGCGCGAACTGGCGCCCGCCCAGGTCTGTCTGCACCTGCACGCTCCGGGCGAGCTGCTGCCCGCCTTCGTGCACCCCGTGCACCCCGTGCACCCCGTGCGCGGCAGCGCACAGCACCGGCCGGGCCGGACCGCACACCCCCTCGAGGCGCACGCCCAGATCGCCGGCGGCAGGCTGCACATCGGCCTCGAGCGGGCCCACGACCTCACCGAAGGCATCACCGCCACCTCCGTGGCCGCCCTCGCGGACCTGCTGCGGGACCTGCTGACACAGCTGGCCGACGCCTCCACCGCCCCCATCCCGTCCCTCTTCAAGGCCACCCCCCAGCAGGCGGCGCTGTTCACCGGCGGCGACGCACGGCCCGGCACCGGCCGCCACGTCGAGCAGCTCGTCTGGGTCTGGCACGGCCCGCTCGACCCGGAACGCTTCACTGCGGCCTGGCAGTCCGTCTTCGACTGCGAAGCGGTGCTGCGCACCGCGTTCACCGGCGGCCCCGAACCGCAGCTCATGGTGCACAGCCGGGTCACTCCCGACATCACCCGCCGCATCCACCGCGGCGACGACTGGCAGCCGCTCCTGGAGCGCGACCGGCTGCGCGGCTTCGACCTGCGCTGCCCCGGAGCACTGCGCCTGACCCTGCTGGAGACGGAGCACACCGCACCCGACGGCACCGCCCCGCCCACCCGGATCGTCCTCACCTACCACCGGGCGCTCCTCGACACCTGGAGCGCGCACATCCTGCTGCGCGAGTTCTACCGGGCCTACCTCGCCGGCGGCACCCTGCCCGGTGGCGAGCGCCGCCCCGACCTGCGCGACTACACCGCCTGGATCGCGGCCCAGGACCTCGAGCCCGTACGGGTGTTCTGGGCGCGCTCCGCCCCGCCCGACACCGCGGCGTCGAGACCGGGCCGCCCCGCCGGGGGAGCCACGCGGCTGACCGGGGTCGGCCGCGCCCGGCTGCGCCTGGACCCTGCAGAAACCATCCGCCTCGCGCGCTGGGCCGGCCTGTGGGGCATCGCGGAGAGCAGCGCACTGCAGGCCGTCTGGGCGATACTCATCCACCGCGCCTCCGACGCCGCCGGCCCGGCCCCGGTCTGCTTCGCGGTGAGCGTGGCGGGGCGCGCGATACCGCTCGACGGCGTGGCCCGGATGCCGGGACCGCTGCGCAACGCGCTGCCCGTAACCGTCGAGGTGGACCCGGCGGGCACGCTGACGGACCTGATGCGGCGCCTGCGCGACCACGCCCTGGACATGGCCGCCTACGAATGGGTCCCCGCCGACCGGATCCGTTCCCGGGACCGGCACGGTCCGGGCACCGACCCCGCCGGCACCGTCATCGTCTTCGAGGACCCGCCGCATCCGGTGGAAGGCCTGGAGGACGAACTCGCCGCACAGGGGATACGGGCCGAGTTCTCGGGCACCGTCCCCGCCCGCTCGGTGCTGCCCATCGGGCTGCTCGCCCACCACGACAACGCCGGCGGCCTGGTCCTCACCGGGGTGCACGACCGTGACGTGCTCGACGAGGAGGCCGCTGCCGAGCTGCTGGTGCAAAGCGCCCTGCTGCTGCGTGAACTCCCCTTGTGGGCCGCCGAGTCCACCACCGTCGCTGAGGTGCTGAAGCTTTTGCAGGGCAGAGCCGTACCGCGCATGGCCGACGCTGTCGCAGCCGGCCGCGACACCGTGCTGGTCACCCTGCGCGCCGCGGGGCAGGAGCAGGCGGGCACGATCTGCCTGGTCCCGCCGCCGGGCGCGGCCGCGACCTGCTACGACCTGCTGCCCCACACCTACGCGGGCCCGCAGGAACTGCTGGTCCTCACCGCCGGCGCCGGCGCCCAGGACGCCGGGCCCGCCCTGGCCGCCCGCGCGGCCGGCCTGCCCCTGCTGCTCGCAGGGTTCTCCGGAGCGGGTGCTCTCGCCTGCGACATCGCCCGGCGGATCGCGGCCGACGGCGGCCGCCCGCCCCGAGTGGTGCTCGCCGGTGCGTTCGAGGACGAACGGGCGCGGGCCCTCGCACTCGCCCGTGCCCTCCGGGACGCCGCACCGGACGGCTGACGCGGGACGAACACCCCACCGCAGGCTCCGGAACAGAACGGATCCGGCGCGGGACGGACCGCGGGACGGGATCCGGTGCGGGACGGACCGCAGGACGGGATCCGGCGCGGGACGGATCGCAGGACGGACCGCAGGACGAGATCCGGTGCGGGACGGCACCGGTGCGGGACGGCACCGGCAGGTCCGTGCGCGCCGGCTCCGCCGCGGCGGAGCACAGCCGCACGGGCGATCCGCTCCGATCCGCTCCGCTGCGCTTCCGCCGCTCTTCAAGTGCTCCTCGTTCGAGGTCGCACATCGTGGCTGTGACACGGGCGGCCCTCGCCCGCCTCGGACGCCCTTCGCCTGGGCCATCAACCATCTGGAGAGTCATGTCCCGACGTCTTTTCACCTCGGAGTCCGTGACCGAAGGACATCCCGACAAGATCGCGGACCGGATCAGCGACACGATCCTGGACGCGCTGCTGCGTCAGGACCCCGCCTCGCGGGTCGCGGTGGAGACGCTGATCACCACCGGCCAGGTGCACATCGCCGGCGAGGTCACCACCGCGGCCTACGCTCCGATCGCCCAGCTGGTGCGCGACGCCATCCTCGACATCGGCTACGACTCGTCGGCCAAGGGCTTCGACGGGGCCTCGTGCGGGGTGTCGGTGTCCATCGGCGCGCAGTCGGCGGACATCGCCCAGGGCGTGGACACGGCGTACGAGTCGCGGGTCGAGGGCGACGAGGACGAACTGGACCGGCAGGGCGCCGGTGACCAGGGCCTGATGTTCGGCTACGCGACGGACGAGACGCCGAACCTGATGCCGCTGCCCATCGAGCTGGCGCACCGCCTCGCGCGCCGTCTGACGCAGGTCCGCAAGGACGGCACCGTCCCGTATCTGCGGCCCGACGGCAAGACGCAGGTCACCATCGAGTACGACGGTGACAAGGCGGTCCGCCTGGACACCGTGGTGGTCTCCTCGCAGCATGCCTCCGACATCGACCTGGAGTCCCTGCTCACGCCCGACATCCGCAAGGAGGTCGTCGAGCATGTGCTGGGACAGCTCGCCGACGAGGGGATCAAACTGGAGACGGAGGGCTACCGCCTGCTGGTCAACCCGACGGGACGCTTCGAGACCGGCGGCCCGATGGGCGACGCGGGCCTGACCGGACGCAAGATCATCATCGACACGTACGGCGGAATGGCCCGCCACGGCGGCGGCGCCTTCTCCGGCAAGGACCCCTCCAAGGTGGACCGCAGCGCCGCGTACGCGATGCGCTGGGTGGCCAAGAACGTCGTCGCGGCCGGCCTGGCCTCGCGGTGCGAGGTGCAGGTGGCGTACGCGATCGGCAAGGCCGAGCCGGTGGGACTGTTCGTGGAGACCTTCGGCACCCACACCGTCGCGGTGGACAGGATCCAGCAGGCCATCGGGGAGGTCTTCGACCTGCGCCCGGCCGCGATCATCCGCGACCTCGACCTGCTGCGCCCGATCTACGCCCAGACCGCCGCCTACGGCCACTTCGGCCGCGAGCTGCCCGACTTCACCTGGGAACACACCGACCGCGCCCCGCAGCTCAAGGCAGCCGCGGGCATCTGAGCCCGGCACCTGCACGGCCGGGCCCGACGGCCGCGGCCGACGCTGCGCACCACCGGCGATCAGCGACTCGAAGCGAGCGAAGGAGTTCTTGTGCGCATCGCGGTGACCGGATCCATAGCCACCGACCATCTGATGGTTTTCCCCGGGCGGATCGCCGACCAGCTGTTGCCCGACCAGCTCGCCCATGTCTCGCTGTCCTTCCTCGTCGACCGCCTGGAGGTGCGCCGGGGCGGCGTCGCCGCCAACATCGCCTTCGGCCTCGGCGGCTTCGGGCTGTCGCCGCTCCTGGTCGGGGCGGTCGGCACGGACTTCGCCGAGTACGAGGTGTGGCTGAAGGAGCACGGCGTCGACACCACGGGAGTGCGTGTCTGCGCCGAACGGCAGACGGCCCGCTTCATGTGCATCACCGACGAGGACGCCAACCAGATCGCCGCGTTCTACGCGGGCGCGATGACACAGGCGCACGACATCGACCTGCCCGCCCTGTTCACCGGCCCCGACCGGCCGGGCCTGGTCCTCATCTCGCCCAACGATCCCTCGGCGATGCTGCGGCACACCGCCCAGTGCCGGGCCCTGGGCATCCCCTTCGCGGCCGACCCCTCGCAGCAACTGGCCCGCCTGGACGGCGACCAGGTCCGTGCCCTGGTGGACGGCGCCACCTGGCTGTTCACCAACGAGTACGAGGCCGCGCTGCTGAAGGAGCGCACCGGCTTCACACATGACGACGTCCTCGCGGCCGCCGGCACCTGGGTGACCACCCTGGGCGAGAAGGGCGTACGCATCGAACGCGCCGGACAGAGCCCGCTCGTCGTGCCCGCGGTCCCCGACGCCGTCACGAGCGACCCGACCGGTGTCGGCGACGCCTTCCGCGCCGGTTTCCTGGCCGCCGTCAGCCACCGGGTGCCGCTGGAGGCCGCAGCCCGGCTGGGCAACGCGCTGGCCGCCGTGGTCCTCGGCGCGGTGGGCTCACAGTCCTACGAGGTCGACCCGGCACAACTGTCCGCCGTCGTCGAGCGGACCTACGGTCCCCGGGCGGCCGGCCCGCTCGCAGCCGTCCTCGGAGAACAGTCATGAGCGCCGGCCACCGGGCCCGCATCGCCGCCTTCCGCGAGGCGCTCGCCACCCGTGTGGTGGTCGCCGACGGAGCCATGGGCACCATGCTCCAGGCCCAGGAGCCCACCCTCGAGGACTTCGAGCAGCTCGAGGGCTGCAACGAGATCCTCAACGTCACCCGCCCCGACATCGTCCGCTCCGTGCACTGCGCCTACTTCGACGCGGGCGTCGACTGCGTCGAGACCAACACCTTCGGCGCCAACCACGCGGCCCTGGGCGAGTACGACATCGCCGGACGCGTCCACGAACTGTCCCGGGCCGGCGCCCGCGTGGCCCGCGAGGCGGCCGACGAGTACACCGCACGCGACGGCCGCCCGCGCTGGGTGCTGGGCTCCATCGGCCCCGGCACCAAACTGCCCACCCTGGGCCACGCCCCCTACACCGTCCTGCGCGACGCCTACCAGCAAAACGCCGAGGGCCTGGTCGCGGGCGGCGCCGACGCGCTGCTCGTGGAGACCACCCAGGACCTGCTGCAGACCAAGGCCTCCGTCCTCGGGGCCCGCCGCGGCCTTCAGGCGCTGGGCCTCGACGTGCCGCTCATCGTGTCCGTGACGGTGGAGACGACCGGCACGATGCTGCTCGGCTCCGAGATCGGTGCCGCGCTGACCGCGCTGGAACCCCTCGGTATCGACATGATCGGCCTGAACTGCGCGACCGGACCCGCCGAGATGAGCGAGCACCTGCGCTATCTGGCCCGCCACAGCCGCATCCGGCTGTCCTGCATGCCCAACGCGGGCCTGCCGGTGCTGGGCACGAACGGCGCCCACTACCCGCTGACCGCCTCCGAACTGGCCGACGCCCAGGAGAACTTCGTCCGCGAGTACGGCCTCTCACTGGTCGGCGGCTGCTGCGGCACGACACCCGAGCACCTGCGCCAGGTCGTCGAACGGGTCCGCGGCATGGCCCCGGCACCGCGCCGGCCGCAGCCCGAGCCCGGCGCCGCCTCCCTCTACCAGAGCGTGCCGTTCCGTCAGGACACCGCGTATATGGCGATCGGTGAGCGGACGAACGCCAACGGTTCGAAGAAGTTCCGTGAGGCGATGCTGGAGGGCCGCTGGGACGACTGTGTGGAGATGGCCCGGGACCAGATCCGCGAGGGCGCGCACATGCTCGACCTGTGCGTCGACTACGTGGGCCGCGACGGTGTCGCCGACATGGACGAGCTGGCCGGCCGTTTCGCCACCGCCTCCACGCTGCCGATCGTCCTGGACTCCACCGAGGTCCCCGTCCTGCGGGCGGGCCTGGAGCGCCTCGGCGGCCGCGCGGTCATCAACTCCGTGAACTACGAGGACGGCGACGGGCCCGAGTCGCGCTTCGCCAAGGTGGCCGGGCTGGCCCGGGAGCACGGCGCCGCGCTGATCGCGCTGACCATCGACGAGGAGGGCCAGGCCCGCACGGTCGAGACGAAGGTCGCCATCGCCGAGCGGCTCATCGAGGACCTGACGACGAACTGGGGCATCCAGGAGTCGGACATCCTCATCGACACCCTGACCTTCACCATCTGCACCGGTCAGGAGGAGTCCCGGGGCGACGGCATCGCCACCATCGGGGCGATCCGCGAGCTCAAGCGCCGCCGCCCGGACGTGCAGACGACGCTGGGCCTGTCGAACATCTCCTTCGGCCTGAACCCGGCCGCGCGGATCCTGCTCAACTCGGTCTTCCTCGACGAGTGTGTGAAGGCGGGTCTGGACTCGGCGATCGTCCACGCGTCGAAGATCCTGCCCATCGCCCGTTTCAGCGAGGAAGAGGTCAGCACCGCCCTGGACCTGATCCACGACCGCCGTGCCGAGGGCTACGACCCGCTGCAGAAGCTGATGGCGCTGTTCGAGGGTGCCACCACCAAGTCGCTGAAGGCGGGCAAGGCCGAGGAGCTGGCCGCGCTGCCGCTGGACGAGCGTCTCAAGCGGCGGATCATCGACGGTGAGAAGAACGGCCTGGACACCGACCTCGCGGAGGCCCTTGAGACCCGGCCCGCTCTGGACATCGTCAACGAGACGCTGCTGGACGGCATGAAGGTGGTCGGTGAGCTGTTCGGTTCCGGCCAGATGCAGCTGCCGTTCGTGCTGCAGTCCGCGGAGGTCATGAAGACGGCCGTCGCCTTCCTCGAGCCGCACATGGAGAAGTCGGACGCCGAGGGCAAGGGCACCATCGTGCTGGCCACCGTGCGCGGCGACGTCCACGACATCGGCAAGAACCTCGTCGACATCATCCTGTCCAACAACGGCTACAACGTCGTCAACCTCGGTATCAAGCAGCCGGTCTCCGCGATCCTGGAGGCCGCCGAGGAGCACCGGGCCGATGTCATCGGCATGTCGGGTCTGCTGGTCAAATCCACGGTGATCATGAAGGAGAACCTGCAGGAGCTGAACCAGCGCAAGATGGCCGCCGACTACCCGGTCATCCTCGGCGGCGCCGCCCTGACCAGGGCCTACGTCGAACAGGACCTGCACGAGATCTACCAGGGCGAGGTCCGCTACGCCCGCGACGCCTTCGAGGGCCTCTCCCTCATGGACGCCCTCATCGGCGTCAAGCGGGGCGTGCCCGGCGCGAAGCTGCCCGAACTCAAACAGCGCCGGGTCAGGACCACCGCGAGTGCCCTCGTCCCACCGGAACACCCCCAAGAGGCAGGACGCTCCGACATCGCCACCGACAACCGCGTGCCCGCACCGCCGTTCTGGGGCACCCGCGTCATCAAGGGCATCCAGCTCAAGGAGTACGCCTCCTGGCTCGACGAGAGCGCCCTGTTCAAGGGCCAGTGGGGCCTGAAGCAGGCCCGCACCGGCGACGGACCGAGCTACGAGGAACTCGTCGAGACCGAGGGCCGGCCCCGGCTGCGCGGCCTGCTGGACAAGCTCCAGACCGACAACCTCCTCGAGGCGGCCGTCGTCCACGGCTACTTCCGTGCCGTCTCCAAGGACGACGACCTGATCCTGCTGGACGACAACGGCTGCGAACTGACCCGCTTCACCTTCCCCCGCCAGCGCCGCGGCCGCCGCCTGTGCCTGGCCGACTTCTTCCGCCCCCAGGAATCGGGGGAGAGCGACGTCGTCGGCCTCCAGGTCGTCACCGTCGGCTCCCGCATCGGCGAGGAGAGCGCCAGGCTGTTCGAGTCGAACTCCTACCGCGACTACCTCGAACTGCACGGCCTGTCCGTGCAGCTGGCCGAAGCCCTCGCCGAGTACTGGCACGCACGCGTACGCGGCGAACTCGGCATCGCCTCGGCCGACCCGGACTCCCTGGACGCCATGCTGCGTACCGAGTACCAGGGCTGCCGCTACTCCCTGGGCTACCCGGCCTGCCCCGACCTGGAGGACCGCGTGAAGATCGCCGGCCTGCTCCGGCCGGAGCGCATCGGCGTCCACCTGTCCGAGGAGTTCCAGCTGCACCCCGAACAGTCCACGGACGCCATCGTCGTGCACCACCCACAGGCCAGCTACTTCAACGCCGGAGGCCGCCCGTGACCACCCTGCGCGACACCCTCGGACGGGGGACCCCGTCGTTCTCCTTCGAGTTCTTCCCGCCGAAGACGGCCCAGGGCGAGCGGACACTGTGGGAGGCGATCCGAAGGATCGAACCCCTCGCACCGGCCTTCGTCTCGGTCACCTACGGCGCCGGCGGCTCCTCCCGCGACCGCACCGTCGAGGTGACCAAACGGATCGCGGCCCAGACCACCCTGCGCCCCGTCGCCCATCTCACCGCGGTCGGCCACTCGGTGGCGGAGCTGCGCCACATCATCGGCCAGTACGCCGATGCCGGCGTGCGCGACGTCCTCGTCCTGCGCGGCGACCCGCCCGGCGACCCCAACGCCCCCTGGAGACGGCACCCCGACGGCTTCACCCACGCCCATGAACTGGTTTCCCTGGTCAAGGAGTCGGGCGACTTCAGCGTCGGCGTGGCCGCCTTCCCCGAGCGGCATCCGCGCTCGCCGGACTGGGACAGCGAGATCCGCCACTTCGTCGCCAAGTGCAGGGCGGGCGCCGACTACGCCATCACCCAGATGTTCTTCCGTGTCGAGGACTATCTGCGGCTGCGCGACCGGGTGGCCGCCGCGGGCTGCGACACCCCGATCATCCCGGAGATCATGCCGGCCACCGACGTACGCCAGATCGCCCGCTTCGCCGCCCTCAGCGGCGCCGCCTTCCCCGAGGACCTGGCCCACCGCCTGGACGCCGTGCGCGACGAGCCCGCCGAAGGCCACCGCATCGGCGTCGAGCACGCCACCGCCATGGCCCAGCGGCTCCTCGCCGAAGGCGCCCCCGGACTGCACTACATCACGCTGAACCGCTCGACGGCGACGCTCGAAATCCACCGCAACGCAGCGAACCCGAGGAGTGCCCGGCATGTCCTCGCAGCCCAGCACTGACGTCACGGCCGTGCGCCCCGAACAGGCCGCCTGCATCGGCGTCGACGCCGCGGGCCCCTACGAGCCGGACCACTGCCGCTACTGAGCCCACCCGAGGAGGACCAGATGTACGACACGCCGGAGGAGAACAACAGGCAGTACCAGGACGCCCAGGCCCTCGCCCCGCCGCTGCGGCTCGCCGGCATCGACGAGGACGACCCCCTGGAACCCCACGTCGTCCGCGGCATCGACTGACGCCCCGGAGCGTGACGGACCCGGCCGCGCCGCGCCGGCTCCCGGCGCCGCCGCCGTGGCCGGACGGCGCGTCCGCCACGGCAGCCGGCCCTCGCAGACCTCTGTCACCATTCGATGAGGGCGAGGCCTGCGGCCATGCCGCCGCCGAAGCCGGCGAGGAGGATGAGGTCGCCGGGGTGGAGGGTGTGGTTGCGGTGGGCGGTGTCGAGGGTGAGGGGGATGGAGGCG
>LJCX01000001.1 GCA_001298545.1 Actinobacteria bacterium OV320 | reverse complement strand
CACGACCCCCCCCCCCGCCCGCCTCATCGAAAACACCCTGCGCTCCGGCAAACCCCTCGCCCTGGTCTGCCACGCACCCGGCGTCCTGCGCCACACCCACAACCCAGACGGCACCCCCCTCGTCCAGGGCAGGAAGGTCACCGGATTCACCAACACCGAGGAAGAAGGCGTCGACCTCACCGACATCGTCCCCTTCCTCGTCGAAGACGAACTCAAGCGCCTCGGCGGCGACTACTCCAAGACCGCCGACTGGCAGCCCTACGTCGTGCAGGACGATCTCCTGATCACCGGCCAGAACCCCGCCTCCTCCGGCCCGGCAGCCGAAGCCCTCATCAAACTGGCCAACGCGGTCGGCGCCTGAACAGGCTCCTGCCTCGCGCCGGCTCTCCCCGTATCCGTTCGGACCGGCCGGGCGGCCTCTGCGCCCGGCCGGTCCGAACGGATACCGCTGACATCGATCGCCCGACGAACCAGGGCCCGTCTTCGAACCGATATTGCCCTGGGTGGAAACGACGCGAGACCGACCGCTGCTTCGTACGAGGTGGCGGTCTTTCGTATCTGGTGGCGATTTCACGGAGACCCTGAAGACGGTCGAAGCGACACTCACGACGTCGCACCGCCGGTGAGCCTTCCGGCCGAATGCCGGTGGTCGGCCACGGGACGCCCGGTTCAGGTCCGCACCCACGGAGCCGACCCGCTCCTCCAGGTCCGTTCCGCCGACGCGGGGCTCCTCGACCGGGCCAGGATTACCGCTCCGGCAACCGAACCGGTGAGCGACCTCGCCCCCGGCCCCAGCCGCCGGAGGAGCGGGGAGGGGGACGCCGGGGGCACGTCTGCCGGTTCGGTACAGCGGCACGAGGCCGGCAGATGGACCCACGTTCCCGCACGGACCTGGCCACGGGTACGGCATCGGATCCCCTGACGGCCGCCGTCGCACCGACCGGCCCCGCCCAGGTGGGCAGGACCGGGTGCGTCAGGATCTGGTGGGTCAGGACCTGGTGCGGGATGCCTGTCGCACAGGCCAGGCGATCAAGGTCGTTGCCAGGGCGGCCACCGCAAGCGCCGAACCGGCGACCAGGACGGGTACCGGGTCCCAGAGCCTGCCCAGCACCTGCACGATGACAGGGAAGGCGAATCCGACATAGGTCAGGCTGTAGAACACGGCGATCACGGTGGAGATGTTCTGCGGGCCGGCGAGCGACTCCGCGAGTTGGAGGCCGCTCACCAGCAGAAGACCGTAGGCGGAGCCGAGGACGACGGCCGTCGCCGCCAGGAGGACCAGCGAACCGGTGGCGACGGTGAGCGCCGCGGCGAGCAGCCCGGCGATCACGGACGCCATGCCTGCCCGGAACGGCGCCGCGGCGGAGCGTCGGGCGAGGCGCCGCGCCCATGGCTGCACCGCGATACCACTGCCCAGGGTGATGGCGGCGACCACACCGCCCCCGACAGCGCCGTACCCTCCCAGAGGCACGAGGACGGGCAGCGCCGCGAGCGACACGGTCGCGGCTCCGAAGACCCACGGTGCCGTCGGAAGCACCGCGGTCAGGAAGAGACGGCTGGTGAGCACTTTCATCGGTCCGTCCCCGACGTTCGACGGGTGGCCGTCCCGCCCGGCCGGGCGCAAGGCCGTCTCAGGTGCACGCCACACCACCGGCAGCGTCAGTGCCACCAGGGCGATGTGTACCAGGTAGGCCGTGGTCTCCGGCGAGGGCAGCCACTGGACGATGACACCGGACAGCAGCGGGCCGATCGCGAACCCGGCGGTCAGTGCGACCGCCGAACGCCGCGCTCCCGCCCCAGCGGACTTCGCGGTGTCGGAGAGTTCTTTGATCCATGCCGTTCCCGGCCCGAACGCCGAGCCGGCACTCACTCCGACCAGAATCCGCCCGGCCAGGATGGTCCCGAACGCTCCGCCGGAGAAAAGGATCACCGCCGAGCCGAGCGCGGAGAGCAGCAGGGCAACCAGGAGAACGCGCCGCCGGCCGAGACGGTCGGAGACTTTGGCCATGACCAACAGAGCCGGAATGAGCCCCAGCGCGTAAGCCCCGAACAGGGCGTTCACCTGAAAGCCGCTCAGGTTGCCGCGGTAGACCTGCAGGACGGAGGCGAACATGTTCGCCCCCCATCCCACCGTGAACACAGCGGCCGCGGGCCGCGTCCACGCGGCCCGCGTGGCCCGCCTGGCCCGCGTGGCGACTGTCGAAGTCTCTGCTGTGGTCGGCGCGCCGAGCCCAGGCACCCTCGCACCGCGATTCAGCCCGCCGCCACCGGGGCTCGGTCGGCGCGAGCGAGACGCCGTGCGGCGACGAGGGGTCGTGATCTCTGGAGTAGCCATGACTGCGATACTAAAGGGTGAGTAGACCAGTCGTCTAGGGCGGTGAGGAGAGATCTCGGGAGGTTGCGGTCGTCGGGCGGGTCAGCTCCGGCAGCGGGAAACCCGACCGCCGCTCCGCAACCACAGGTGTGACACACGCCACGGCGAGCCTCCGCATCGAAGGTGCGGAGCCCGACGTCCTCCTCAAGCGAGGGGGCGAACGCCCCCCGCGCAGAAGGGGATTGACCCCCGGAGGCTGGAGCGCCCGGGCGAGGCCGTGACTCCAGGACAGGAGGAACCGGCGTTGCGCCGTGGGTACAAGTGGGTTGACCGCGAACTGGCGGACATGGACCCCGAGACGGACTGGGAGCGGATGATCTCGCTCTACATCGGTCATCGTGTCCCGGAATTCGCCCTGGCGATGATGATCTATCCGGGCACCATGCGCATGATGCAGCCGAGCAGGACCGCCGCCACCCTGGCCCACACCGGGAAGCTGGAGACGAGGCCCCACCGGCGTTTCCAGGATGGAAACTCCTTCCTGATGGCCTGGATGGTGAACGGCCTGTCCAGCGCGGAGGGCCGCAGCGCCGCCGAACGGCTGAACCGCCTCCACCGGGCCGTCGCGCGCGGGACCCCGCAACTGCCGGGCAACTTCGACGACATCGACGACTTCATCTACCCCCTGGTCCTGCTGGCCACGTTCGGCGACCGTCTGCAGACGTCGCTGGGCCTGCCCGGCACGAGCGAGCCCATGAAGATCGCGTGGCATCGCTGGGCGCAGACGCTCTTCCGGCTCCTGGAACGCGAGTCCGGGCCCCTGGCCGAGGAGGCGTTCCCCGAGGACTGGACCGCGATGACCGAGTTCGCCGCGAAGTTCGAGGACCGACCGTACGAGCAGACGGAGTCCGGTCGGCGCGTGGCGACCGCGATGATGGACTTCTTCGCCGAGCGCTGGTTCCCCCCGCCCTTGCGGGCGTTCGGCAGGGACGTGACCCGCTGTCTCGCCGGTGAGCGGGTCTGCAGGCTGCACCGGATCGGCTGGATGAGCCCCGGGCGCGAACGCGTCGTCCGCTTCTTCCTGAAGTCGGCCTTCCGCGCCCAGGTCCTGGTGCCCGACTACCGTACGCCGCTTCCCGAACGCCTCCGGCGAAGGGCCCTCGTGGCGTCCGAGCGCCGGCGCCGCCACGGATCGTGAGGGTCCCGGCGAGAGCGGACGGTACGAGCGGAGAGCGCCTCTCGTGCCGGGCCGTCGAGCGCCGGCGGGGACCGGCCCCGACGCCCTTCCCGCCGGCGCGGAGCGTGGCGCGGCTCGGGAACGTCAGCAGCGCAGCCGAGGCTTGAGGCCGTCAGCCACAGGGACCCGGTCGCGGTAGGCGTCGGCCGCGAAGTCGAGGAAGGCGTCGACGTCGGCCCGGTTGGACGAAAGGCCTACCGAGACGCGCACGGCGCCTCCGGAGGGAAGCCCGAGCAGGGCGAGGTAGTCGTCGACGGTGCCGTCACGGGTGAGTTCGAGGCCGCGCAGGGCTGACGAGCCGATGGAGAACGCCGCCTCGCCGACCCCCGGGTTGCAGAAACAGCCGGTACGCAAAGAGATGCCGAGGGCGGAGCTGTCACGGCTCACGACACGTTCGTCGATGACGTCGCCCTGGGAATCCAACAGGTTGAGACTGACGGTCGCACCGCGCCCTTCGGTATTGGGCGGGCCGTAGATGCGTGCCATGGGCTGCCCGTTGGTGTGCCGCAGGGTACGCAGACCGTCGAGCAGGTGGTGGGTCAGGCCGGTGACATGGTCGTGAACGGTGTCCGTGCCTATCGACCGGATCCAGTCCAGGCCCACCTCGACATCGGGTATCGAGAGGAAGTCGAGGGTACCGTCCTCGAAGGCGGTCTCGTCGTCGGCGAGGCGGTGCCACCCGCCTGCGGCGCTGGCGACCTGGATCGTCCCACCGGAGAACCAGGGGCGTCGAAGCCTCTTGAGGGCTTCACGGCGGGCGATGAGGGTCCCGATACCGGTGGGGTAGCCAAAGACCTTGTACCAGCTGACAGCCGTGAAGTCGGGTCGTACCACGCTCAGGTTCAGGGGGTTGGTGGGCACGAAAGCCGCCGCGTCGAGCAGGACGTCGTAGCCCTGGGCCTGCGCGTGCCCGATCCACGCCAACGGGTGCTGTACGCCGGTGAAGTTGCTCTGCGCGGGAAAGGCGAACAGTCCGCCGTTGTCGCCTTTCCCGGCGGCGAGGACCTCGTCCAACGTCTTGTCGGCAATCCTCAGATCCGGTCCGTCCAACGGTACGTACCGCGTGTCGGCGTTTCCTGAACGGGCCGCATACTCACGAAGGCCGTTGACGGAGTTGTGGTTGTCGGCGGTGAGCACCAGGCTGTTGCGCTCGGCGAACGGATACGCCTCTCCCACCAGGCGGATGGCGCCTGTGGCATTCGGTGTGAAGACGACGGCATACTCTCGTGGGTCGGCATTGAAGTGTCGCAGGATGGCCTGGCGCGCATTGGCTACCAGGACGTCGGACGCCGCCGCCGTGGGATTCTCCGAATGCGGATTACCAAAGGCATTGCCCATGATCCGGGCGGTGTGGGCCGTCAACTGCCGTCTGGCGGGCAGGCCCGCGCCCGCATGATCCAAGTAGACGTGCTTATTCTCGTCCAGGTAGCCGTATTCCCTGGCCCGCAATTGAGCAAGAAATGATTCATTGACCATGTACACACTATAGAGTCGAATTCCTCGGACGAGGATGCTTTTGTTCCTATTACCGCTCCCATATCCCGTGCGTTCGTGGACGGTTCCGACGGGCGACGGCTGAGGCCGAGATTCCGCCATCGGCGTTGACCCGGAGCACGATGCCGATGATCGACCGGCTTGCGCTGCAGGTGGACGGCGGCCTTGGAATTCGCCACTTTCACGGAGAACGACGCCTCGCCGGCGCGACCGCGGTGAACGCGTACCGGCCCGCCATCAGCCGCGCAGGATGCGCCCCCCTGCTGTCGGTTCGTCGGCACTGGTGAGGAAGAGGATGCCGTCGATCAACGCCCGGACGCCGAGGCCTCCGCAGTTGAGCAACTGGGCGATGCCGATCCCTGTGGACCCACGTAGAAACGGAGTCTCGGCGGGGTGGGGCACGCCGTGAACCGGCTCGGTGTTGCTCGCGGAGGTGTGCCGGCCGCTTCGGCCGAGGACGGTGCCGCCGGGGCCCGCCCGGAGCAGCAGAGGATCTTGCCCAGCCGCAGCACCGGGGGCGGCCAGGCCGGTCCGCTCACCGGCAGGCGTTCACCGGCCCACAGTGCTTCACGGACCGCTGACAGCCGTTCCGCCTCCGACACCCGCACACGATGCTCTCGACGTCGGTGAAACCAGCGGGCATTACGGCGGTCTCCGCATCGGAGACCGCGACCACCGCCGCCGGACGCCTCGATGCTCGACGGTGGCGAACTTCATGCCGACCCCTGGCTGTCTCCGGTGTCGTCGACCACACCCCGGGGAGCGGGGAGAGGGATGGCCGCTCCGTCGGTGACGAGGTGGGCGGTGATGCCCCTGAGCCGGGCAGCGGCGCCGAAGCGCTGGGGGATGTCGCTCTGTTCGGTGTAGGTGGGAGGGTTGTTGAACAGCTCGTAGTGGATGGCGCAGGCGGCGGAAGCGCCGAGGACGGCTGCGGCTTCGACGGCCTGTTCGGGGGTGAGGGTGACGGGAACGGTGGCGTCGTAGCCCTCGAAACGGGCGATGACGCCGTTGACCGGAAGGAACGCGACGTCGAACGGGCCGTGCTCGCGGGCGATCTGCCACCAGTTGCCGTGCCACATGGTGTCCCCGCAGTGGATGACGCGCGTTCCGGCGCCTTCCACGACCCACGCGACCTGGTAGGAGTCGCTGCCCCGCCAGTCCAGCGAGGTGACGGGGGTGACCGTCAGAGGGCCTATGCGGCGGGCCTGACCCAGTTCCTGAGCGACGGCCTCGATGCCGTCCTTGGCCAGGTCCGGCGCGATGGACGCGTGGCAGCCGATGGTCCCCGACGCTGCCAGGCGCGTGAGCAGCTCACGGTCGTAGTGGTCGGGGTGCAGGTGGGTGATCAGGGCGTGGGTTCCCGCAGGCGCCTCGATGGGGGGAAGCGGCCTCTTGGGCGGGCCCAGGACGGGTTCGAGCGGTGCGACGTTCTCCAGCGCGTCGATCAGCAGCCGGGTGTCGCCGAGCTGGATCTCGACGCCCGCCCAGCCCAGCCGGCGCAGGCTCAGCGTGCCGGTGCCGGTGCCGGTATCGGTATCGGTATCGGTATCGGTATCGGTATCAGTTTCCGTGGTCATGGTGAATCTCCTTGAACGGCCGGTCGCCGCTGATCGGTCAGGGCTTGCCGGTGTGCGGCAGGGTTTGCCGGGGCGTTTCAGTTGTCAGTGCGGCGCGGACCACGTCGGCGAAGGCGGTCGGTTCGTGGCCCGTCAGGTCGGCCACCGCTGAAGTGACGTGGGAGAGGAACCCTTGGCGCGTGGACGCGCCGAAGGAGGTGATCAGCCCTGCCGCCGGCTCCGGCAGACCGGCCTGGCGCAGGCCCTCGGCGAAAACGTGGTCGTCGACATCGACGAGCTCGACGTCACGGCCGCTGATCTCCCGCGCCAGGGTGACCATGTCGAAGGCGGTCACCGACTCGGGGCCCGTCACATCGACAACCTCGTTGACGTGGCGTCCCTGTGTCAGCACCGCGGCTGCCACCGCCGCGCAGTCCTCCCGGGTGACATAGGCGGCAGCACCGCTTCCGCTGTTGGAGAAGAGCCGCCCGGAAGCGACGGCCTGCTCGACGGCGGGCACCTGCAGATGCGTGTACAGGTTGTTGCGGAGCATCGTCCACTCCAGTCCGCTCAGCCGCAGCGCCCGCTCCGTGCCGGCATGGTCCTCGACCACCACGGCCGGGTTGTCGGGCACCGGCAGCGGAACCGAGGTGTAGACGACGCGCGACACCCCCGTCGCGGCTGCCGCCGCTACCGCCGCCCGCTGCTGATCCAGCCGAGAACCGATCCTGTCCGTGGAGATCAGCAGCAGCCGGTCCACGCCGGCCAGTGCGTCTTCGAGACCAGGTCTGTCGTCGAAGTCCGCCTGCCGCACCCGCACTCCCCGCGCGGCAAAACCGGCGAGCGCTCCCGGCGTCCGCGTCAACAGCACGACTTCGCCGGGATCCACACTCCGCAGCACCGTCTCGGCCACAGCTCGCCCCAACGGGCCCGAAGCACCGGAAACACCGATCGTCGTCACATCGCTCCTCTGGTAATTCGTAATCATTGTAGCTACATATTGATCCAATCGTAGCCGCACCAGTTACAGAATCGCAAGCCGCCCGCCAAGCCCGTCCGCCGGCGATCACACCTGGAGATCATCATCTGAACCGGACGGGCGTCTCACACGTCGTGCCTACGTCTGAGCGTTGCCGGTGTGCGTGGCTGCGGGTCGATACACCTACGGCGGTTCGGTGATCAGCGGCGCAGCCGCCGGCAACCCGGAGGTCAAAGCGCTGGTCTACATCGCCGCGTTCGTTCCCGACAAGGGCGAGAAGCCTGCGGAACTCGGAAGCAGGCTCTCGTAGCTATGGCGGTTACAAAATGGCAGGATGGGACCATGGCCCGATCCACCAACACCCAGTTCGCCGTTGCCGTGCACGTGCTGACGATGCTGGCAGGTGTCACCGATGGCCGCGCGATGAGTTCGGAGGAGCTCTCCAAGAGCGCCAACGTCAACGCCGTCTACGTACGCCGTGTACTCGGCCACATGCGCAACGCGGGGCTGGTTCGTTCCCGACCGGGCGTCAACGGCGGCTGGGAGCTGGTGGCCGACGCTGCTCAAATCAAGCTCCGAGAGGTTTGGCAGGTGCTCCAGGGCGACGAACCTGTGCTCGGTCTGCACGGCCCCGACCCGACCTGCGTCACAGGCCGATCGGTCCAGAAGTCCTTGGCCTCGATCGACCGTACGGTCGCCGACGCCGTGGCGACCGCCCTTGGATATTTCACCGTGCAGGACGTCCTGGAGGGCGTTCCGGATGCGGCGCAACTCCTGAACGCCGAGTGACCACGGACAGACGGCGCTCGAGGAGGCGGCCGACCGGTCCGCACCACCCACACGGACGACGGCACCGCAGATCACAGCATCGCGAGACCCGGCTCCCGCAGCATGTCCGCTATGTCGGCAAGCAGGCGTGAGCCCTGCTGACCGTCGGCGAGCCGGTGGTCGAAGGACAGCGCCAGCTGCGTGGTCCAGCGTGGCTCGATGCGCTCCCCCCGCTGATCCTGAACCACCCAGGGAGTGCGGCGCACGGCGCCCACCGCGAGGATGGCGGCCTCCCCCGGGTTGAGGATGGGCGTACCGGTGTCCACTCCGAAGACGCCGACATTGGTCAGGGTGACCGTTCCGCCCGTCAGATCGCGGGGTTCTGTGCGTCCCTCACGTGCGGTCTTCGCCAACCCGGCTATCGCGGCGCCGAGTTCGGACAGGGAGAGCAGGTCGGCGTCCTTGATGTTGGGCACCACGAGTCCCCGGTCGGTCGCGGCGGCTATGCCGAGGTTGACGTAGTGCTTGAGCACGATCTCCTGGCGGGCTTCGTCCCACTGGGAGTTCAGTTCCGGTGTTCGACGCAGGGCGTGCAGCAGCGCTTTCGCCACGAAGAGCATCGGGGAGATGCGGATGCCGGCGAACTCGCGTCGGGCTCTGACCAGTTCGCGCAGTCTCATCGTCTCGCTGATGTCGACGGTGACGAACTCGGTGACGTGCGGCGCGGTGAACGCCGACAGCACCATCGCCGCGGCCATGTGTTTACGGACTCCGCGGACCGGGATCCGCGTCTCACCGCGCGAGCCGCTCGCGGTGTTCCGGGGGTGGACATCGACCGCGGGCCCGGCCGGCGGCGCGGCGGCCCGGTGGACGTCCTCCCTGCTGACGGTGCCGTGCGGTCCGGTGGGAACGACCGCCCACAGGTCGACGCCGAGGTCCTTGGCCAGCTTGCGCACCGGAGGCTTGGCCGAGGGCCGCGGAGCGTCCGGTACCGAAGGGGCCTCGGCCTTCCCGACGGGCGCGGAGCTCGTCGCGGGGACGGTGGGTGCCGCGGGACGCGCGGCGCGCCGTCGGGCCGGGCCGTCGGCGCGCGGACCGTACCCGACCAGGAGGGCTGTGCGTCCGTCCTCGTCGCCTGCCGCGCTCCGCGGACCGCTCGGCGGTTCGGGCGGATGGGCGACCTCGGCCGTCTCCGGGACCGGGAGCGGTTCCCCTCCCCCGGTGGGCTCGTCGACGTCGATGGTGATCAGCGGAGCGCCGACGGGAAGGGTGTCGCCCTCCGCGGCATGCAGGACGGACACGATCCCCGCGTACGGGGAGGGCAGTTCGACGGCGGCCTTGGCGGTCTCTATCTCGACGATGATCTGATTGACCTCGACGGTGTCCCCGGGGGAGACGGTCCACTGAAGGATGTCGGCCTCGGTGAGCCCTTCCCCCACGTCCGGCAGGCGGAAGTCCTTGGCGGTCGGCATAGCGGTCCTACCTTTCGGGAGATGGTCTGCCCGGGTCGTGTCTCTCAGTGGGCGAGGCTGCGGTCCACGGCCGCCAGCATGCGCTCCACGCCGGGCAGCCACTCCTCCTCCAGACGGCTCGGCGGGTACGGCGTGTCGTATCCGGTCACCCGCAGGACGGGCGCCTCCAGCGCGTAGAACGCCTCTTCCTGGACCCGGGCGGCGATCTCGGCGCCGATGCCGTGCGTGCGGGAGGCCTCGTGCGCGACGACGAGGCGGCCCGTACGGAGCACGGACGCGATGACGGTGGCGGTGTCCAGCGGCGCGAGGCTTCTCAGGTCGATGACCTCGACACTGTGCCCTTCCTCCTCCGCGACACGGGCCACCTCCAGGGCGGGCGTGACCAGCGGGCCGTAGGCGACCAGGGTGAGGTCGGAACCGTCACGGACGGTGCGTGCCCGGTGCAGGCCGAGGGACGGCGCATCTGTCACCGCGCCCTTGCTCCAGTACCGGCGTTTGGGCTCCAGGAAGATCACCGGGTCGTCACTGGAGATGGCCTGGCCGATCATGGTGAACGCGTCGTCGGGGGTCGCGCACGTGACGACCTTGAGTCCCGGTGTGTGGGCGAAATACGCCTCCGGGGACTCCGAGTGGTGCTCGATGGACCCGATGCCGCCGCCGTAGGGGATCCGGATGACGACCGGCATCGCGATCCGGCCGTCCGAGCGGTGACGGTACTTGGCGAGCTGGGTGATGATCTGGTTGACCGCCGGGTAGACGAACCCGTCGAACTGGATCTCGCACACCGGACGGTATCCCCGCATGGCCAGCCCGACGGCGGTGCCGACGATGCCGGCCTCGCCCAGCGGGGTGTCCACCACCCGGTCCGCGCCGAAGTCGGCACGCAGTCCGTCGGTGACGCGGAAGACGCCGCCGAGACGGCCGATGTCCTCACCGAGGAGCAGCACGGAAGGGTCGTTCGAGAGCGCGTGGCGAAGTCCGTCGTTGATCGCTCTGGCCAGTGTGGTGGTGGTCATGCGCGGTCTCCTGCGTGCTCGGCGGTCTCCTGCAACGAAGCCAGGTGGGCACGGTGGTGGGCGAGCTGACGGTGCAGCTCGGGCGTCATCTCGGCGTAGGTGTGTTCGAAGGGGAGGGACGCGTCGGGCTCGGGCAGTGCCCGGCACCGGGAGCGCAGTCCTTCCGCGAAGTCCTTCGCCTCGGCCTCGACCTCGTCGAAGAACGCGGGCTCGACCGCGCCGGTCGCCGTCAGATGGGCGTGGAGACGGGCGATGGGGTCTTTGCCCGCCCACTCCTTCTCCTCGGCGCTCTCCCGGTAGCGGGAGGCGTCGTCTGCCGTGGTGTGGGCGTTACGGCGGTAGGTGAAGGCCTCGATCAACGTCGGGCCGCCGCCGGTACGGGCCTTGCGCAGCGCGCGTCGGGTGGCGGCGAGGCAGGCCAGAACGTCGTTGCCGTCGACCCGCACGCCGGGGAGCCCGAAGCCGGCGGCACGCTGGGCGACCGGCACGGTGCTCTGCACGCTGTACGGGGCCGAGATCGCCCATTGGTTGTTCTGGCAGAAGAAGACCACCGGAAGCGACTGGGTCGTCGCCCAGATGAACGCCTCGTTGGTCTCGCCCTCGCTCAATGCCCCGTCCCCGAGGAAGACGAGGACCGCCGGGAGTTCACCGGTCCCGCCCTTGGACGTGTCGAGGAGGTCGCGTGCGAGGTCACGGACGATTCCCATCGCGTATCCGACGCCGTGCAGGGTCTGGGCGCCGATCACCAGGGTGTACAGGTTGAAGTTGGCGTCTGCCGGGTCCCAGCCACCCAGGGTCGTGCCCCGGAAGAGGCCGAGGAGTGATGCCGGGTCGAGGCCGCGGCACCAGGCCACGCCGTGCTCCCGGTAGGTGGGGAAGACCATGTCGTTCGGCAACAGGGCCCGTGCGGCTCCCACTTGTGCCGCCTCCTGCCCGAACAGTGAGGGCCACAGGCCCAGTTCGCCCTGCCGCTGCAGCGCGATGGCCTCGGTGTCGAGGCGGCGGGTCATCACCATGTCCCGGTACAGGGCGGGCAGGTCGGCACTGAGCGGGTCGAACGGCAGCTTGTTGTCTCTGACGATCTCCCCCTCCGGAGTCAGCAACTGGATCGGACTGCTCCGGTCCTTGGCCTTCGCGGATGTGCGGGGCGTTCGCGGCATTCGGGCCTCCTTCGAAGTGTCGTCGCCCGCGGGACCATGTGGTCGCCGCGACGGACGAGCCGGGCGGTGACGCCGAACCCGTGGTCGGCGCGGGGCGAGCGGCGGGTGCGTCCGGGCGGTGTCAGCTCTGAGGGCGGGCGAGATCGCGGCTGATGAGCAGGCGCTGGATCTGGTTGGTGCCTTCGAAGATCTGCGTGACCTTGGCCTCGCGCATGTAGCGCTCGACCGGGTGGTCGCGGACGTAGCCGGCGCCACCGAACTCTTCGGGGAACGGCAGTGCGAGGAGCCCGGCCGACCCGAGGATCCTGAAGACCTCGCGGGGAAAGCGCTCGGACTGCTCGAAGTCCGCCGCTCGTGGAGCGAGTTCCTTGTCCGCGATCTCGGCGGTGAGCGCCATCAGCTCATGGGCTTCGTCGGACGGGAGTTCACGCTCGACGTTCACTGTGGTGCCTTTCGGTGGCTTGCGTGTGCCGTGGGGTCCGGAGGCGCAGAGGGTCATCGGCCGGCAGTCGGCTGCCCTCGTCGGCGAGTTGATCCGGTAGGCCCTGGACGCCGGTGCGGACGGCGTGCGCGGGAAGTCGGGGTTCGCGGGCTGTGCGACGCGATGCCCTGTAGAACGGGTGAGGCGGAATCCGGCCGCCCCACCTCGGCAGACCTGGGTGACGGCACCCGGGATCCCGGGGTTCCGGTGTGTCTGACCGGCGCTGCCGTGCCGTCCGGCCACCGGCTTCCGGTGGTCTGACGGCCACGTAGGCCGATGCCGTGTGCGGCACCGGCCGACGGCGCGGTCCTGCGGCCTAGGGCGCTTCAGCGCCCTAGTGGGCCGCGTGGATGCAGGCGGTGCGGTGCGTTCCGTCGCCGACGTAGGCCGGCGGGGCCGCTGAGCAGATGGCCTCGGCCTCCGGGCACCGGGACACGAACGGACAGCCGGTGATGACGTCGAGGGCTCCGGAGGGTTCGCCTTCCAGCGCCGGCGACCGTGACCCGGTGCCTCGTCGGCCCAGGTCCGGCGCGGCCCGCAGCAGCGCACGGGTATAGGGGTGCTGGGCCGAGGCGAAGACGGTGTCCGCCGGCCCCTCCTCGACCACCCGGCCCGCGTACATCACCGCAACCCGGTCGCAGAGCGTTCTGATGATGCCCAGGTCGTGGGAGATGAACACGATCGTCAGGCCGAGTTCGGCGCGCAGGTCCGCCAGCAGGTTGACCACGGTCGCCTGGGCGGACACGTCCAGGGCCGACACCGCCTCGTCGGCGACGAGTATGTCGGGCTGGACCGCGAGGGCACGCGCGATCGCGACGCGCTGGCGCTGTCCCCCGGACAGCTCGCGCGGTCGCGCGTCCAGCACACGCCGGGGCAGGTTGACCATGTCCATGAGCGAGTTCAGGGCGGAGGTCATCCCCGCCTCCGGGACGAGGTCGTGGCAGTCGATGAGCTCGGACAGCACGGAACGGACCCGTCGGCGGGGGTTGAGCGAGGCGACCGGGTCCTGGAAGACCATCTGGACCCGACGGCGTAGGTCCTTGGAGCGGTCGACGCCGATCTCCCGGCCGTCGTAACGGACTCGTCCGGCGGTCGGCGCTGTCAGCCCGACGAGTACGCAGGCCAGCGTCGACTTGCCGCACCCGGACTCACCGACCACGCCCAGGCACTGCGAGCGTTCGACGGCGAGGCTGACTCCGTCGACGGCCCGCAGGGTCGCGGGCGTCCCGGATCGCCGGGTCTTCACGTCGAAGTGGACCTCGATGTCGTCCAGTTCGATGAGGGCGCTCATACCGGCTCTCCAACGTTCATCTCGGCCTGCCGCAGACATGCTGTGGCGCGGTGCGGGCCGATGTTCAGCAACGGCGGATCCGCCTGGTGACAGGCGTCCACCGCGAGGGGACAGCGTGGGGCGAAGCGACAGCCGGGGGGAAGCCGGCCCGCGGTGGGCGGGGAGCCGTTGATGGTCTTCAACCGGACCGGCGGCCCGTGCAGTTGGGGCATCGACTCGATCAGGGCCCGGGTGTAGGGGTGGCGGGGGCTGTCGACCAGGGCACCTGTGGGGCCATGTTCGATGATGCGGCCGGCGTACATCACCGCGGTGCGGTCGGCGATGCGGGAGATGACCGACAGGTCGTGACTGACGAAGATCAGTGCCAGACCCCGTTCGATCCGCAGGCGTTCCACCAGGGTGAGGATCTGGTCCTGGACAGTGGTGTCCAGCGCGGTCGTCGGCTCGTCGCAGAGGAGAAGCCTCGGTTCCACCGACAGCGCCATGGCGATCATCACGCGCTGCCGCAGCCCGCCGGAGAGCTGGTGCGGCCAGGCCCGGGCCCGTTGCTCCGGGTGCGGCACTCCGACTTCGGCGAGCAGTCGCAGTGCCTGGTCGGCCGCGGCCCGGCGGGACACACCCCGCGCCCGCGGGCCGGCTGCGACCAGGTCTCCGATGCGCATGGTCGGGTTCAGTGAGCTCATCGGTTCCTGGAAGATCATCGAGACTCCGTGGCCGCGCAGTTCGCGCGGCTCGACGGGCCTCAGTCCCTCCTTCTCCCCCTGGAACCGCACGGTGCCCTGTGTCCGGTGCAGTGCGGGCGGCAGAAGGCCCAGTATGGAGCGCAGTGTGAGGCTCTTGCCGGATCCGGACTCGCCGACGATCCCCAGGCATTCACCGGCGTCGACGTGCAGGGACACATCGTCCACGAGGGTGACCCCGCTCTGTGCCGCGGCGATCGACAGGTTCGCGATCTCGATCACGGGTTCGGTCCCGGTCATGATTTGATCCGATCGTCCAAGCCGTCCCCGATCAGGGCGAGGCCCATTCCGATGAGGGCGATCGCGGCTCCGGGCGCGGCGATCAGCCACCAGTTGGTCTGGATGACAGTGCGGCCGGACTGGATCATCGCGCCCCATTCCGGGGTTTCGATGGGGATGCCGACGCCCAGGAAGGACAGGGTCGAGATGGCCACGACGGCCAGCCCGACATCGACGAACAAGTACACGACGGTCTGGCCGATCGAGTTCGGCACGATGTGCCAGCCGATGACTCGCCATCGTGGCAGGCCGCCGAGGCGCGCGGCGCGGACATAGTCCATGGAGCGCACCCTGCGTACTTCGCTGCGCAGCAGACGTGCGTACACCACCCAGGAGATGACGGTGAACCCGATGATCAACGGTAGCTCGCCGGGACCGAGGAACAGGAATCCGGTGCCGGGGCCGAGGAGGCCGACCAGGGCGATGAAGAAGATGAACAGCGGCAGCGAGACGACGATGTCCGAGGTGCGCATGATGGCTGTGTCCAGCCAGCTGCTGCCGAGGCCCGCGGCGATGCCGATCAGGCTGCCCAGAATCGCCGGGATGAGCGAGCCGAGGAGCGCCACGCGCAGGTCCACCCGGATCGCGTAGACCAGCCGTGTCCATTCGTCACGGCCGAGCTGGTCGGTGCCGAGAAGGTGGGCGTGCGAGGGCGGCGCCAGCCGGTTCAGCAGATCCTGGTCGGCCGGGTGCCCGCTGGTGATGAGCGGTGCGAAGACCGCCGCCAGGACGAACAGCCCGACGATGACCATCCCGACGGCCACCTTGCCGTCGCCGCGCCGGCGTCGGCTGCGGGGCTTGCGGGCGGGCGGTGCTTCCTCCGCCGCGATCTTTGCCGTGTCAGTCATGCGCTGACCGTCCTCGGATCGAGCAGCGAGACGGCGGTCTCACCGAGGGTGTTGGCCAGCACGACTCCGGTGGCGAAGAGCAGTGTGATGCCCTGGACCGTGTAGACGTCTCGTTTCGCGGACGCCTCGACCAGTGCGCTGCCCAGCCCGGAGATGTTGAAGGTGGCTTCAAGGATGACGACTCCGAAGAAGAGGTAGCCGACGTTCAGTGCGAGGAGCGTGAGGACCGGGCCGAGAGCGTTGCGCAGCACATGGCGGACGATCAGGGTGCTGCCTCCCACTCCGAGCGAACGGGCGACCGCGATGTACTCGGAGTCGAGGACGTCGATCAGACTTGATCTCAGACTTCGCACGAGGATGGGGGTGAGGATGATCGCTCCGGTGAGCGAGGGCAGCACCAGTGACCGGATGAGGTCTCCCGGGCTGGACCCCAGGTCCGCGACGGGGAACCATGCGGTGGGGATGGCCACCAGCCTGATCAGCAGGAATCCGACCCAGAACGCCGGCAGGAACAGGGCCAGCAGAACGCCCAGCCTGATGACGTGGTCGACGGAGCGGTCCCTGAACCAGGCGGCGGTCCATGCCAGGACGAGCGCGGCGGGCACGGCGAGCATCAGGGTGCCGAGCAGGAGCCACAGCGTGTCACTGATCCGCTGGCCGATGATGCTGCTGACTCGCTGGCCGTCGATCGACGTCCCGAAGTCGCCGTGCAGCACCCGGTTGACATAGGCCAGGTACTGCTGCGGCAGACTGCGGTCGAGCCCCAGTTGATGGCGCAGTTCGCTCACTGCTTCGGGCGAGGCTCGTGGTCCCAGGCGCAGTCTGGCGGCGTCGCCCGGCGCGATCTGGGTCAGCACGAACACCACGAGCGTGACCGCGAGCAGAACAAGAAGCAGCTGAAGCAGTCTGCCGAGCAGGACTCTCATCGCTACCACGAAACTCCCTCCCTTCCTTTGACGGTGCCGTGCATGATCGTCAGTTCTTGATGCTGAGTTCGTCCGCGCAGTACGCCTGGTAGGGCGCGGCGACGAATCCCTGGACCCGGTCGGCGACCGCGTCGAGGGCGTTGGGCACGGCCAGGGGGATCACCGCGTAGCTTGCGTTGGCGGCGGCTTCGAAGCCCTGCACCGCGGTCTTGACCTCGGCCGGGGTGCTTGCGGCGTGGACGGCCACCAGTGCCTTGTTGTCCGGCTCGGGGTCGGACTGGGAGAACACGTTGCCCGTCGCCGCGAGGAAGCCGAGGGGGTCGATGGGGGTGGGGGCGAGGGCGCTGTAGGTGATCACTCCGAGCTGGAAGTCGCTCTTGCTCAGTTTGTCGATGAGGGAGCTGGTCGGCTGTGGATTGACGGAGACCTTGACGCCGGCTTCGGCCAGCATCGGGACGAGGGCCTGCGCGGCGAGCTTGCCGGGGCCCGAGTCGCTGGACACGATCAGCTCGAGGTTCTGGCCGCTGTAGTCGGACTGCTCAACCAGGTCCTTGGCCTCGGCCAGATCGGTGGTGGACCACGTGCAGGTGGGGCACTTGGTGACGCCGGGGACCTGCTGTGGCAGCAGTGACGTCGCTAGGCTCGCCTCTCCGACGTATCCGCCGGCGACGAGCTTCTTGTAGTCGACGGCCAGCGCGATCGCCTTCCGGAGGCGGCCGTCCTTGAGGGGTCCGGACTTCGTGTTCGTGGTCAGGACGCTGACCCCGGACGACGGTGCGCCGACGATGCTGTCCTTGGGGTACTGGGCGGCCGCCTCGAGCTCCACACCGTTGACGACGTCCACGGCCCCGCTCTGGAACTGCAGGAGCTGCTGGCCCCCGTCCGCGACGACCTTGTAGTCGACGCCGTCGAGGTAGGGCAGGCCGGACCGGTAGTAGTGCGGATTGCGGGCAAGGCTGATGGACTGCCCCACGGCCTCCTTGTTGACCATGAAGGGGCCTGCCCCGACGGGCTTCTTCCAGTACGCCGCCTCGCTCTTGCCGCCGTAGTTGTCGGGGAAGACCGCGGCGTTGGCGGTGGACAGGACTGCGGGCAGGGTCTCGTCGGCCTGGGACAGGTTGAAGACGACGGTCTTCGGGTCCGGCGTCTCCACGGACTTGATGGAGGAGAAGTAGCTGCCGTACAGCTCGCCCTTGCTCCACAGTCCTTCGGAGAACTTGACGTCCGCGGAGGTGACGGGCTTGCCGTCGCTGAACTTCGCGGCCGGGTTCAGCGTGAACGTCAGGGTCTTGGCCGCGGGATCGGTCTTGTACGACGAGGCCAGGGCCGGCAGGACCTTCTTGCCGTCCGGGGTGGAGCGCAGGAGCGACGCGTACACCTGTGGGAACACTCTGAAGCTCTGGGTCGCCAGTGCCTTCTGCGGGTTCCAGGTGTCGATGGCGCTGCCGAGCGACATCGCGAGCGAGCCGCCCCGCTTCGCGGGACCGGTGGCGGACTTTTCCGGGGAAGCCGACCCACTGGCGCCGCACCCGCTCAGGAGGAGGGCGGCGGCCGTCAGCGCGGCACCGCACGCTGTGGCCTGGGTTGCTGACTTACGCATAACTTCCCTCGCAGTTTCGTAAGTTATCTACCAACCGACACCTTCAATCTACGACGGCTTGAGTCGTCCGTCTAGACAGGAGGGTGAAAAGGGATGGACCCACTCGGGACGGTTCGGCGTGGCGGCTATGTCTTCGCAGGTCAGCGCATTCATCCGGGGCTCCTGGGGTCAGCCCGCGTCGTGTCGCACGCCTGCGGCGCCCTGCCCGGCCGGGCCGATCACCTTGACGTGACGCACCATCCAGTCGACCAACGCCTCGTTCTGAGCACGGCGCGACGGGACCGGACCCGAGACGGATCCTTCGTGGGACGCGTCGGGCAGCATCAGCATCTCGGCGACGCAACCGGCGCGCCGCAGCACCGAGTAGAACTGCTTGCTCTGCTCCGGCGGGCAGCGGTGATCGGCCTCGCCCTGGATCAACAGGGTGGGGGTGGTGCAGGTGTGAGCCATGGAGATCGGTGACAGCTTCCAATACCGCTCGGAGTCGGTCTGGGGCACGGCATCCAGCACGGCGGGAAGAAAGGTGAGCCCCACGTCGCTGGTGCCGTACATGCTGGAGAAGTTCGTCACCGGATTCTCGATGACGGCGGCCTTGAACCGGCCGGTGTGGCCGACGATCCAACTGGACATGTAACCCCCGTACGACAGACCGGCGACCCCGAGTCGCTCCGGGTCGGCCCACCCCTCCCCCACCGCGAAGTCCACCGCCGCCATCAGGTCGTGGAAGTCGTCGTTGCCCCAGTCACCGATGATGGCGTCGGCGAATTCCATGCCGTAGCCGCGCGAGCCACGGGGGTTGACCATGAGCACCCCGAAACCGGCGTCGCACAGCAGGTGGGCGTCGGTGACGTAGGCCTCCCCGTAGGCCGATTTGGGGCCGCCGTGGATGAGCAGAACGGTCGGCAGTGCTCCGACGGCGAACGCGGGCCGCAGGAATTTGGCCTGGACCTGCGGGCCGTTCTCCGTGGGGACGCGGAAGGTGGTGGCGGTGCGCGGCCCGGTGCAGGCCCGGTTCCGGGTGGCGGTCTCGGTGATCTGCACGTCCGTACCCGTGTCCATGTCGCGGACCCAGAGATCGGGCGGGCTGATGAGAGTGCCGGTGGCGTACAGCAGGCGCTGTCCGGCCACCGCCAGCGGATAGAAGCAGCCCGGCCCCGCCAGCAGCGTCTCGGTGCGCGGCTCGCCCTCCAGTGCGATGCGGTGCACCTCCAGACGGTCTTCGACGTGCACCCGGAGAAGTGCGTCGCCCTCATGTACGAGCAGTCGCGCGTCGGGGTCCATGAACGGGATGGCGATGTCGCCCAGCACGTCGCCGTTGACGTCGAGACTCAGACCGGCGGTGCGGTCGACCAGGTGCCCCGACGCCGCTTCCTCGGTGGCGCCGCCGGCCGGGTCCAGGGTGAACAGCCTCCCCAGCGAGCGCGGCTTCGCACCGAAGGAGGTCACTGCGATCCGGCCGTCGCGCGATGCCGCGAGGGAAAAGATGTCGAGCGCCCGCAGGTGTTCGGTGACCGTCGGGTCGGATCCGTCGGCGGCGACGGAACGGACGGCCGCGGCACTCTGCTGCCATTCCTCCGGCCCGAAGCCCGCGCGGAAGGCGATCCGCGCGGGACCGGCCGCGGGCCCGGAGCCCGCCTCGTGGGATTCGGAACTGTCCGGCGGCAGCAGCCACGTCGGCTGGGTGTTGACCCACGCGTCGTCGGTGAGCCGGGTGTGCTTCCCGGTGTCCAGGTCGTAGACGAAGATGTCGGCGGTGGCGTCGTCGACAAAACCCAGCCCGTCCACCCAGCCGATCACCCGTGTGATCCGGTACGGCGCCCCGGCGACCCGCGTACGGAGCGTCGCCGCGTAGGCGATGCGGCGGCCGTCCGGGCTCCAGGCCGGCTTTCCCCAGACCGAACGGTCGGGTTCATCAGGATCGACGAGCACCTCGAAGCCGGCCTCGGACTTACCGGGAGCGCCGCGCAAGCCGGCGAGCCGTACGAGCACGATGCGCGTGACCGGGCCGTCGCTCGAGAGGAACGCCAGACGGCTGCCGTCCGGCGAGAAGGAGGGGGTGTGGTCGTAGTCGCCGAACTCCAGGACGAGGGGGGGTTCACCCGGCTCGGCCACCGCGCCCAGGCGGAGACCGCGCCGCTCGGAGTCCCCTTCAATACGGGCGACGGACCAGGCGGCGAGCCTGCCGTCCAGGCTCAGATCGGCACTGTTGACCAGTTCCATCGCGTCGACGGCCTCGGCGATCGTGCGGTCGGATCCGGCGTCAGTCGCGGGCATGGGCACTCCTCCACTCGGGTTTCGTAACTATATTACGAGTTCCAGAAGTTCCATGTACACTTTGGACATGGCCACCATCCACGCTCCTGGCAACGGGCAGGCCGCACTCCGGATCGGCTCCGGCGCCGGCTTCGCCGACGACCGGATAGAACCGGCCGTCGAGCTCGTTGAATCCGGAGACATCCAGTACCTCGTCTTCGAATGCCTGGCCGAACGCTCGGTCGCGCTGGCGGAACTGGACCGGCGACGCGATCCCCAGCGTGGCTACAACCCATGGCTGGCCGATCGCATGACGGCCGTCCTGCCGGGGTGCGCACAACGGGGCATCCGGATCATCACCAATATGGGAGCGGCGAATCCGCGCGCGGCCGGCGCGGTCGTCACCGAGGTCGCGCGCGCCAGGCAGCTGCACGGCCTCAGGGTCGCCGTGGTGACGGGCGACGACGTCCTCGATCGCGTGCTCGATCGGCCGGATCTGCCGCTGCTGGAAGGCGGGGGATCTGTCGGATCCCTCGGTGACAGCATCGTGTCGGCCCATGCCTACCTGGGTTGCGAGGGGATCACCGATGCGCTGGGGCAGGGTGCCGACGTCGTGATCACGGGCCGGATTGCGGACCCTTCGCTCTATATTGCACCCCTAGTCCATGAATTCGGCTGGGACACCGGCGACTGGAATCTGATGGCCAAGGGCGCCTGTGTGGGGCACCTGCTGGAATGCGGGGCTCAGGTCACGGGCGGCTACTTCGCGGACCCGGGCTACAAGGACGTGCCCGGCCTCGCCGATCTGGGATTCCCCATGGCCGAGGTGCAGCGGGACGGAACCTTCACGATCAGCAAGGTGGAGGGTTCGGGCGGCATGGTGACGGGCGATACGTGCACCGAGCAGCTGCTCTACGAGGTCCACGATCCGTCGGCTTACACATCAGCCGACGTGGTAGCGGATTTCAGCACCGTTCGGTTCGCCGAAATCGGTCAGGACACCGTGCTGGTCCGTGGGGCGCGGGGGCAGCGGCGCCCGGACAACCTGAAGGTCTCGGTCGGCTATCGGGACGGCTTCACCGGGGAGGGGCAGATCTCCTACGCGGGCCCCAACGCCCTGGCCCGGGCCGAGTTGGCACGGGAGGTGCTGCGTGAGCGACTGGAGAAGCGCGGCATCGCATCCGACTCGACGCGCTACGAACTCATCGGCGTCGACTCGGTCACCCGCGGCTTGAGCACGGGTGAATCGGGGGCGATGAACGAGGTCCGTGTCCGCGTCGTCGGCCGGACCGAATCCATCGACCAGGCCCGGGGCATCGCGCATGAGGTCAGCGCCATGTGGCTCAACGGCCCGGCCGGCGGCGGCGGTGTGGCCTGTTCCGTCACCGAGCGGATAGCGATCGCCTCGGTGCTTCTGCCGAGATCCGAAGTAACGGCGACGGTCACGATTTCGGAGGTCTAGAGATGCTCCTGCAGGAAATGGCACACGCTCGCTCCGGCGATAAAGGCGATATATCAGATATCTCGGTGATCGCTTATAACGCGATGAACTATCCGCTGATGTTGGAGCTGGTCACCGCCGAGCGCGTCCAGCAGCATTTCGCCGGCTTTGTCGTAGGCGACGTCCGCCGCTATGAACTGCCGCAACTGCACGCGCTGAAGTTCGTCCTCGACGGTGCTCTGGACGGTGGCGTGACTCGCAGTCTCAACCTCGACATACATGGCAAGTGTCTCAGCTCGCTGCTCCTCGGCATGGAACTCGGCGATGTCCGGGAGCCGTCGGGGTTCAGGGAGTTCGAATGAGCAACGGAGGCAGCACGATGGGTTCGATCGAGCATCCCGCAATCCTCAGGAGAACCCTGTTCCGCAACGGCCTCATCGCCGACGGCACAGGGGCGGAGCCCCGCATCGGCGACCTGGTCGTCGAAGGTTCCAGAATCGTGGACGTAGGGACCGGACTCGACGGCGATGTAGAGGTGGACCTCGAAGGCAAGTCGATCCTGCCGGGGCTCATCGACTGCCACGTCCACGTCACGATCGGCAGCATCGACGCCGTGGACCGATTGCAGACGCCGTTCTCCTACCCGTTCTTCCAGGCCGCTCGCCATCTGCGCATCCTGCGGAGCATCGGCATCACCCACGCCCGGGACGCGGCGGGAGCGGACCTGGGCGTGAAACTCGCCTTGGAAAACGGGCTCATCGAGGGGCCCCGCCTACAGATCGCCATCTCGATGCTCAGCCAGACAGGGGGGCATTCGGACGGCTGGCTGGCCTCCGGAAACTGCGTCGAGAACAGGATCGCGCACCCAGGACGGCCCCGCGGAGTCGTCGACGGCGTGGAGGAGATGCGCAAAGCGGTCCGCGAGATCATCCGGGCCGGAGCCGACGTCATCAAGATCGCCGCCTCCGGCGGCGTCATGTCGCCGCGCGACAAACCGCACCATGCCCACTTCAGTCAGGATGAACTGGCCGTCGCCGTCGCCGAGGCCCGCGCGGCGGACCTCCCGGTGATGGCCCATGCCCAGGGCTCGGTCGGCATCAAGAACGCGCTGCGTGCAGGCGTACGTTCGATCGAGCACGGCATCTTCCTGGACGACGAAGCGATCGAGCTGATGCTCGAGCACGAGGCCTTCCTGGTGCCCACCCTGTTGGCCCCCAAGAGCGTGCTCGAAGCGGCGGCCAACGGCGCGCGCCTGACGGACGCGACGCTCGCCAAGGCCCACGAGGTCGCCGAAGCGCACCTGACCTCCTTCCGACGGGCCTGCGAGGCGGGTGTCACCATCGCCATGGGCACCGACGCGGTCGGGCTCGCTCCGGGCCGCAACCTCGAAGAACTGGACCTGATGAGAGTCCATGGCCTGAGCCCCGCCAAGGCACTTCGCGCATCCACCCTGGACGCTGCCCGGCTGCTGGGCGTGGCGGACAGCTACGGCAGCATCGAGCCGGGCAAGCAGGCGGACCTGGTCGTCGTGTCCGGTCACGCCCATGACTTCAGCTCCCTCGCGGACCGGATCGAGGCCGTGTACATGGACGGTGTCCTGGTGGAATCCAGGCCCGCCGAGATCCTCACCCCTGTATGACGCGCACGTCACCCACAGCCTCTCTCACCTACGTAACCCTTCGGGTCCGGATCCCACCAGCAGTGGGGCACCGGCCGCCTGGGCACACCACAGGAGTCCCCGCATGACCAACCATGTCGTCGGCAAGCGCATCGACGGCGCCCCCGGCGCCGGTCCCGGCCAGTTGCCCCTGGTCGATCCCCGAACCGGGGAAGTCCACGGCTTCACCGCCGCTTCCCGAAACGATGAGGTGAACGCCGCCTTCGACGCGGCCGTCTCGGCATTCCGGACATGGCGGCAGAGCACGCCCGGAGAACGTCAGGCAGCGCTGCTGGCCATCGCGCAGGAGATGGAGGAGCGGGCGGACGAATTCGTCGCCGCCGAATGCAGGGAGACCGGCAAGCCGACGGAGTTCTTCCGCTCCGAGGAACTGCTGCCGATCATCGACCAGCTCCGGTTCTTCGCGGGCGCGGCCCGCATGCTGGAGGGCCGAGCGGCGGCGGAGTACGTACGGGGCCACACCTCCATGATCCGCCGCGAGCCGGTAGGCGTGATCGCGTCGATCGCCCCGTGGAACTACCCGCTGATGACGGCCGTGTGGAAACTGGCCCCGGCCGTGGCCGCCGGCAACACGGTGGTGTTCAAGCCGGACGCGGCCACTCCGTCCAGCGCGCTGCTGCTCGCCGAAATCTGCGGACGTCATCTGCCGCCGGGCTGCGTGAACCTCGTCTGCGGAGACCGGGAGACGGGCCGACTGGTCGCCTCGCACCCGCGCGCGGACATGGTGGCCATCACAGGCTCCACCCGTGCAGGCACCGAGGTGGTACGCGCCGCCGCGGACGATGTACGCAGAACACACCTCGAACTGGGCGGCAACGGACCGGTGCTGGTGTTCGAGGACGCCGACGTGGCGCACTGCGCGAAGGTGATCGCCGAGTGCGCGTTCTACAACGCCGGCCAGGACTGCACCGCGCCCTCGCGGATACTGGCCCACACCTCCGTCCATGACGAGCTGGTGCGGGAACTGGTCGCACACGCCCGCACGCTCGCTCAGGTCGACCCGGGCAACACCCGCGACGGCCGGAGCCCGCTGATCAGCCAGGCGCAGTTGGAGCGGGTGGCGGGACTCGTCGAGCGCCGGCGCGACACCGCCCGTATCGCCACCGGCGGAAAGGCGGAGGGCGGTCCCGGCTTCTTCTTCGAACCGACCGTCATCACGGGAGTCGCGCAGGACGACGAGATCGTCCAGGAGGAGATCTTCGGACCCGTCCTGACGGTGCAGACCTTCGACGACGAACAGAGCGCGATAGACCTGGCGAACGACGTCCGCCACGGGCTGGCGTCCAGTGTGTGGACCCGCGATGTCGGCCGCGCCGCCCGCGTCACCAGCGCACTCGACTTCGGGATCACCTGGGTCAACACCCACGTCACGACAGCCGCCGAGATGCCGCACGGAGGCTTCAAGCAGACCGGTGAGGGCAAGGACCTCTCCCTCTACGGCCTGGAGGCCTACACCCGGATCAAGCATGTGATGTTCGCATGGACATGAGAGCCGAGAGGGATATGGGACCTGAGATCGTCGAACTGTTCCCCGAAGGTACGACCGTCGAACCGGGCCGCGGACTGACCGTCGGCGGTGTTGCCCTGGCCGAGGTGGCCGACGTGTACGCGACGCCCGTCTACGTCGTCGACGAAGCGGGCCTGCGGGCACGGATACGGCGTTACCAGCAAGCACTGCACGCCGGCTGGCCCAACTCGCAGGTCGTCTTCGCCTCGAAGTCCTTTCCCTGCGTGGCGGCCTACCGGCTGATGGCGGAGACAGGGCTCGGCGTCGACGTGGCCGGCCTGGGGGAACTGGCCGGAGCTCTTCGCGCGGGTGTCGACGGCCGGAACCTGGTGCTGCACGGCAACGCTAAGACCACGGCCGAGATCGAGATGGCGGTGGGCGCCGGCGTCGGCCTGGTCGTCATCGACAACTTCGATGACATCGACCGCCTGGAAAGCACGGTGACCGGCCGTCAGGACGTCCTCGTACGGGTGCTGCCCGAGGTGCGAGCGGACACCTACGACGCGGTGGCCACCGGGCAGAAGGGGTCCAAGTTCGGACTGCCGCTGGACCAGGTCCCGAAAGCGATCAAGCGCATTCGCGCCAGTTCGAAACTTCATCTGAGCGGCCTGCACACGCACATCGGCAGCCAGATCCTCGATGTGGAACCGTTCGTCGCCGCGGTCCGGGCACTGGCCGGCTTCGGAGAGTTCGAGACCTACGACTTCGGCGGCGGCCTGGGCGCACGCTACACCTACGACGATCACCCGCCCGAGCCCGAGGAGTGGATCGGCGCCCTCACCGACGCCGCTCGGCAGTATCTGCCGGCCGAGTCCCGGCTGTTGATCGAACCCGGTCGCAGTGTGGTGGCGCGCTCCGGGGTGAGCCTGTACCGCGTGGTCAGCGTCAAACGAGGTGACCGGGTCATCGTCGCGGTCGACGGCGGCATGGGGGACAACCTCGAGGTGGCGCTCTACGGCCAGCGGTTCGAGGCCACCGTGGTCGACCGGGTCGGGGGCGGTGAACTGGTCGACCTCGTGGGGCGCCACTGCGAGTCCGGCGACCGGCTCAGCACCGGCGTCGCGCTTCAGTCGCCGCAGGTCGGTGACGTGATAGCGATTCCCGTGACGGGGGCGTACTGCTACACGATGGCCAACAACTACAACGGGGCACTCAAGGCGCCGGTCGTCTTCTGCGCCGACGGGAAGACCCGGGAGGTGGTCCGCCGCGAGACGCTCGCTGACTTCTTTGCACGCGACACGTCCTCGCGGGCGGGATAGACACCGATGAGGTGCGCCCCTCGGTCCGCGCGACGGACAAGGACCGAAGCCGGTTCGGGGCTCGGGAAACCGAGCCTCACCGGCGGGCTTCACCAGTCAGGGAGAGGCTCGGTCTCAATGATAAAATATTTACCATCTCACGATACGGAGTAGTCTGACTGCATGGTGGATACCCCGAAGGACGGCGGAACCAAGTCGACGCGCACGCAGTCGACCGACTCCAGACGTCCACTGCGCCGACACCGTCCCCGCGAGGAGACCCGAGCCCTGCTGCTGGCAGCGGCGACGAACCTCGCCATCGAGCGAACCCGCCCCGAGGCGGCGAAACTGCACAACCCGCTGGCGGACATCCGCATCTCCGATGTCCTCATCGAGGTGAACCGCCGTAATCCCGACGAGAAGAAGCTGACGACCGGCGCCTTCTACCAGATCTGGCAGGATCAGGCCGCCTTCCAGCGGGAACTGATGAGCCATGTGATGGACGAGATCGCCACCCCCGGGGCAGGGCAGATCCAGGCCCTCGCATTCGAGCTCGTCGCCGACGGAGAGCCGCCCGAAGAGATCTTCCGGCAGATCAGCGAGGCCGACTTCCGATGGACGAGCGCGTCGCCGGAACTGTTCCTCGCGCTCGGCCTGGGTGCCCTGGCTCCGATCGACATGGTGCGCGACGCACAGGCCGCGGCGAACGAACGCTATGTCAGCGCCACGGACCATCTGCTCACCATCCTGCTGCGTTACGCACGGCGCCGTCTGAAGTCCGACCGCACCATGGAGGACCTCATCTGGGCCATCGAGGCACTCTCGGTCGGCTATCTGCTGCGCTCACGTACCCACCCCGACATCCCCAAGCGCACGGACGACAAGGGCTGGAGCGTCCTGGCGAGCGCCTACCTCGGTCTGGTCAACGCCTTCAGCGAGCCGATCCCCGACGACGCCGACGATCCCGAAAAGCCTTCGTGACTTCGGCGGGACAACCGCCCGGACATGCGCACACTGTCGTGGTCTGCGGAGGGACCATCGGCTGCGTGAGCGCCGCTCGGCCGGCCGTGTCCGGACACCCGAGGCTGCTCCTGGAGGCGGGACCCGACCACGGCGGCCGGTCCGGCGGCGCCGTCCGCGCTCGCACAGGGCTGTGCGGCCGGCGTCCACCGCACCCGATCACGGACTGTGGTCGCGCGTGCAGATGATCGAACCCGACATGACCGTCCTCGACCTGACCGGCGCACTGTCGTGCTGGAAGCGTGACGCCCGCAGCGTGAGCGAGTTGGTCCAGCTGCGTGTGCTCGCCTTCTTCGGCCTGCGCAGTTCGGCGGCCGTGGCGCCGAACCGGATGCTCGCCGCGATAGCCTGCGCGCTCGCCCCGACCGGCCGGCCCACGGTCATCGACGACTCCCCCGAGGCGATCACCGCCTTCCTGCGGCCCCGTCCCGGCGCGAACACGGCGGCACCGGAACTGCGCGAACTGCTGCGGCGGTTCCCGGACTCCGAGCGCGGCCGGTTGGCGTCGGCCGCGCCTGCCGCCGCTGCCTGACATCCATTAGCCTGTCCGGCCCAGAAGGTCTCTGATCTTGAATGACTCGGGTCGGCCGAGGACAGGGACGGCTGGGGGAACGCGGGCTTGCGCCTCACAGGCCGGACTCGGCCTCGCGGGCCGCGAACGCGGCCGGAGCGAGACCAGTGTGTCCACGGACGAAGCGGCCGAAGTTGGCGGGATCGGTGAAACCGAGATGGGCGGCCACAGCCCGGGCATCCCACCCGGCACCGCCCAGCAGGCGCCGAGCTTCGAGCAGCCGCCGCTCGTCGATGAGTTCACGCGCCCCCTTGCCGGTGGCGTCCCGGGCCGCGCGGCTGAGGGTGCGGACCGAACAGCCGAGCAACCCGGCGTAGTCCGCGACCCGGTGCAGCTCACGGAAGTGCAGCTCCAGGGCGTCCACGAACCGCCCGTACGTCTCACCACGGCCCGCACCGGCCGTCGTGTCTGCGGGGGTGATGTCCGGGGAATTGGCAAGGCGCAGCAGCAGCGATTCGAGCAGGCTGCGCCGCAGCAAGTGGTGCACCTCGAGCCGGCGCCGACCCAGCGCACGGTGTTCGTCCAGCAACTGGAGCGCCGTCTGCCGGAGCCAGCTGCCGTCATCGGGGTGCGGGGTCAGCACGGCGGGGGCCTCGTGCGCGGTGAGCGGGGCCAACAAGCGGGCGACCTCAGAGGTCAGCACGCCCGGCTCGAACAGGAGGAAGGGGCCACGGGCGTCCCCGGGCGGATGCCAGCACTGCGCGTGCCCGGGACGCACCCACAACCACTGGCCTGGGGAGACGGTCTGCGTGACATGGTCAACGTCGTGCCGCAACTCACCCTCAGTGACCGCGATGAGGTAGTGGAAGGTGGCACGGCCCAACCGGGGCGGGCTCCACGGCCAGTCAGCGTGCTGAGCGAAGAAGTCCTCGACGGTCTTCACCTCAAGGCCGTACGGAGTGCCGACCGGCGGCTGGAAACCGAACAGCGGAACCTCGGCCGGTCCGGCCTGTCCGGCCTGTCCGCCCTGCTTGGGGTGTCGCTTGTCGACCATCACGTGTCCGCAGCCTACCGCCCGTTTCGTGAGCTTCGGGGGAACGATGGGACAGGCCGCCGTGACCGCACGGCGCGCCCTGCGATGCCGCAGACCCCTCACCACACCCGAGGAAGGAACCCCCATGAACGGATCGACCCTGCACACGTTCGCCGCCGACTGCGCGGAGGAACTTCCCCAAGCCCGGCCGACGCATCCCTTCGGCCCCGACTGGGAGGTCTTCAAGGTACGCGGCAAGGTGTTCATGCTGCTGACCGAGGTCCCAGGGCGTCCCGTGGTGATCCTCAAGGCCGACCCCGGCGAGGCGCACGCCCTGCAACAGCAGAACAGCCGCATCACCCCCGGTTACCACATGAACAAGAAACACTGGATCACGGTGGAAGGCGGGGAAGGCATCGACAAGAAGCTCGTCAGGGAACTCATCACCGACTCCTACCGGCTCGTCGTCGCCCACCTGCCCAAGGCCGAGCAGCCCGTCGACCCGCACACCTACGGCACCAGCACGCGGGCGGCCCGGTGAGCGCGGCGGGCGACCGGCTCCAGGACGCCGCCCGCCAGACGGCCCTCGCCCTCCCCGACGTCAGCCACGGCCGCCCCTTCACTCCCGCACTCGACGTGTACAAGGTGGCAGGCAAGGTGTTCCTGATCGTCACCGAAGACCCGGACGAACAGATCATCACGGTCAAGTGCGAGCCCGAACACGCCCGTGCGCAAGAGCGCGGCTACGCCACGATCACGCCCGGCCGCTACCTCGACAAACGGCATTGGATCTCGCTCGGTCCGGGCCCCGGCATCACTGAGCGGCTGATCACGGACGCGGTCGAGCACTCCTACGACCTGGTGGTCGAGGCGCTTCCGCGACGCGACCACACCGGCGCGCGATGAGCGCCGCGAGCGTTCCCGCGAGCGGCTGAACCGGCCTTTTCCAGCCCGTCGATCAGCAGGTCCAGCCCGAACCGGAACTCGTCTGCAGCGCAACGGAGGCCAACTCGTCGGCCGCGGCCGACGTGGCCGGAAACGCCGCCGGGCCGTCTCGACGATCAGCCCGGCGTCCGTCGGGGAACGCCCTCACCGATATTCCGGGGCAGGCGTACGGCTCGCCCACCAGGCAGGGCCTCCCCGAACCGGCTGGGCCTGCGACGACATGAAGCGGTACGACGGAAGGCCGGTCTGATCCGCAGGGGCCGGACCTGGCCTACTTGGCCTTGAGGCGTGCGGTGAGGCGTGACAGCAGGGGCACCGCCGCGGCCAGCGTCTCGCGCTCGTCGGAGTTCAGGACGTCGTTGATCGCGGTGCCGAGCCAGTCCGCTCGGCGTCGGCGCTCCTCCGCCAGGCGGTCACTTCCCGCGGGCGTGAGGTGGAGCAAGAGCTTGCGGCCGTCGCTGGGGTGCGCCTCGGCGTGCACAAAGCCGTGACCGAGGAGTTCCTTGACCGCTTTGGCGGCCGACTGGTGGGTGACTCCCCGCTGTTGAGCCACGTCGGCGGTGGTCATCGGTCCGCCGCGGTCCAGGTAGCCCAGGACGGCGGCCTCGCCGGGAGGCATCGTGTCGGCGGCGCGCACGGTACGCACGAGCTGTCCGATGGTCAGGCGAAGCTCCTCGGCCAGCTGGTTGTCGTCCATGGCGCCAGCCTACTCACACTCACCAACCAGGCTGTACAGCTTGGGTGCCTTGTTTCACCCCGCAGTGAGCCGCTCTCGTCGAACATTATCTACAGCCCAGGTGTACAGTTTAGTTGCAGGAAATCGTTCGTACCGGAAGGACCCGCGGTGAAGCTCACCAAGCACGCCCACGCCTGCGTCACGCTCGAGAAGGACGACACTCGGCTGGTCATCGACCCCGGCGCCTTCACCCCGGACGCGGCAGAGGCCGTCTCCCGGGCGCATGCCGTACTGATCACTCACGAACACTTCGACCACTTCGACCAGAAGCTCCTCGCCGCCGCTCTCGAAGCCCGGCCCGAGCTGCAGGTGTACGGCACCGCCGCCGTGGCGACCGCCCTGGGCGGCCGGAACAGCCGCGTCCACGCCGTCGCCGCGGGCGACACCCTCACCGTCGGCTCCCTCACCGCCACCGTCCACGGCCACCGCCACGCGCTGATCCACGCCGACATCCCGTGCCCCGACAACGTCGGCTATCTCGTCGACGACGGAGCCCTCTACCACCCCGGTGACGCCTACTTCGTGCCCGACGCTCCCGTGCACACCCTCCTGCTGCCGACCAGCGGCCCGTGGACCAAGCTCGGCGAAGCCGCCGACTTCGTCCGCGCCGTCAAGCCCGAGCGCGTCATCCAGATCCACGAACTCATGCTCAGCGACCTCGGCCAGCAGTCCACCGCCAACCTCCTGGGCGAGAACGGCCTGACCGGCACCCCGATCAGCCGCCTCGAGCCCGGCACCACCGTGCAGCTGTAAGGCGCCGGACTCCAGGCAGCGGGCATGCGGTGGGCGGCTTCGACAGCGCCGGCGGAACTGTCGGCTGCTGCCGGCGCCCGCTCCCCTCCCCCGCACCGCTCCCGGCTAGCGGTCGACGGCTCGCATCCCCGCCTCGTCGTACCGTTCGCCCGCCGCCTCGGGCAGCTCCGCGTCGATGCGGGCCAGGTCCTCCTTGGTCAGCGCGATGTCCACCGCGCCGGCGTTCTGCTCCAGGTAGGTACGGCGCTTGGTGCCCGGGATCGGCACCAGGTCCTCGCCCTGCGCCAGCACCCAGGCGATGGCGAGCTGGGCCGGGGTCACGTCCTTCTCGGCGGCGATCTCCTTCACCTTTGCCGCCAGCCGCAGGTTCGCCGCCAGGTTGGCCTCCTGGAAGCGCGGGTTCTCCCGGCGCCAGTCGTTCGCGTCCAGCTCGTCCGGCGAGGAGAACCGGCCGGCGAGGAAACCACGGCCGAGCGGCGAGTACGGCACGAAGCCGACGCCCAGCTCACGGCAGGCGGGCAGCACCTCGGCCTCCACGTCCCGTGACCACAGCGAGTACTCGCTCTGCACCGCGGTGATCGGGTGCACGGCTTGGGCGCGCCGGATGGTCTCCGCGCTCGCCTCGCTCAGGCCGATGTGGCGCACCTTGCCCTCGGCCACCAGCTCGCCCAACGCGCCGACCGTCTCCTCGATGGGTACGTTCGGGTCGACCCGGTGCTGGTAGTACAGGTCGATGTGGCTGGTCCCCAGCCGCTCCAGGGAGCCGTGGACCGAGCTGCGGACGTGCTCGGCCGAGCCGTCCTGCGGGCCGACCGTGCTGATGTCGCCGGGTACGGCGTTGTCCATCCGGTAGTTGAACTTCGTCGCGATCACGTACTCCTCGCGATGCCCCCGGATCGCCTCGCCGAGGAGCGACTCGTTGGTGAGCGGGCCGTACATCTGCGCGGTGTCGAGGAAGTTCACCCCGAGGTCGAGGGCGTGCCGGATGGTCGCGATCCCCTCCGCCCGATCGGTGGATCCGTAGAAGGCGGACATCCCCATGCATCCCAGGCCGATGGCCGATACCTGGAGGTCCCGCAGACTGCGCTTCTGCATGCCGTGTCCCAGCCTTTCTCTGCGCACTCGTTCGTCGTTCGGACCGCACGGAGCCCTCCATCCATCTAGCGACGAATCCAGCCGCCCGGCATCCCGTGAGGGGCCCCGGAAGGGACGGGCTTCGTGCTCCGTGGTGTCTGCGACGCTACGACCTGGAGCGCACTCCAGCGCAAGTCGACGTTCCAGGATGATCAGCGGTCAGTCTTTGCAGGAGGAGCGACCTGCCAGGGCCCGCACCGCACGGAGGTCCTCGTGCGGTGCGGGCCCTGGTGGCGGATCAGGTGATGCGCAGCCTGATCGTGCGGGATTCCGGGCGGAGGGCGTACTCGGGCCACACGTCCGGGCCACAGGCGCGCGAGCCGAGCCCGTGCTGGGCGGCGTCGACGATCAGGTGGCTCGTCGTCGAGGTCGGCAGTTCGAACGGATGTGCCGCTCGGGCGATCTCCTGGGGGGTGTGCCGGCTGAGGGTGAAACCGGGGCGGCGACCGCGTGTGTCGGGGAGCGCCTCGATGCGCAGCACTTCGGTCTCGGCGCTCGTCAGCGTCAACCGGCGCAGTGCGGAGCGGTGTCCGGTCTCCTGGGGACGCGCGTAGTCGACCGCCAGGTCGCGGACCGTCGCGGAGAAGCGGCCCGTGTGTGCCGCCCGCAGGCTGTCGGGGTAGGACTCGAGCGGGCCGAGGCCGAACCACTCGGCGCCGTCGACGGGAGCGTCCCCGTCGGGCAGGTCGAAACGGATCCCGATTCTCGGCCACACCGTGTGCCACCCGCGCGACGGCTCGATCTCCACCCGCAGCTCCACCGCGTCGCCCTCCAGCGACCAGACGGACTCGACCGTCACCCACGATCCCGAGTTCGCCGCGGAGACCTTGTCGACCATGCGCAGGGCCCCGGTGGTGCGCTCCACCGACACCCGGCGCGTGGTCAGCCGGTCGAGGCCGTCGCGCCGCCACAGCGCGGCGTTGGACACCCCGTCGATGTTCGCGTCGCTCTCCGCGACATCGCCCCACGCGCCTTCGTCGTTGTCGGTCGGCGCACGGAACAGTTCCAGCCGCGGGCCCGCCACCTCGCGCCCGCCGAGGCGCGTGAGGGATCCGTCGACGAACTCGGCGCGGCCCAGCGTCAGCGTTCCGTCGCCGGGCTTCCAGCCGGTCCGGGGTCGCGCAGCCCGCACGGGGCGGCGAAGCGAGCGGTCCAGTTGGGCGGTCGCGACCACGTGCCCTTCGGCTGCCCACGCGGTTCCGGCCGCCAGCACCGCCTCGACGGTGAGCCAGGTCTCGGCGTCCGGCGCCACCGGGAACCTCGGCAGCGAAACCCGGCCCGAGTCGCCCGCCACGACGGCCGGGACCTCCAGGTACCCGGAGTCGACGGGTGTGCCGTCGTGCTCGACACGCCAGCGGAAGCGCAGGTCGGACGTGTCCGCGGTGTGCCGCAGATTGGCGATCGTCACCTTGTCGGCGTCGAAGGTGAAGCGGATCGGCTGGACGACCGCCTTGAACTCGTGAAGGCTCGGCGTCGGGACGTCGTCGCTCAACAGCATGCCGTCCATGACGAAGTTCCCGTCGTGCACGACCTCCCCGAAGTCGCCGCCGTACGCGTAGTACGGCGTCCCGTCCGCGGTGGTGGTCGAGATGCCGTGGTCGCGCCACTCCCAGACGAAGCCGCCGTGCAGCCGCGGGTACCTGTGGACCAGCTCCTCGTACTGGTCGAACGCCCCCGGCCCGTTGCCCATCGCGTGCGCGTATTCGCACAGCAGGAACGGCTTGGTGCGCTGCCGGGCGCCCTGGGCGGGAGTGCAGCCCAGCAACGGGAAGCGGGAACCGTCGGTGCCGATCTGCTCGGTCTCCGGCACCGAGGCGTACATGCGCGAGTAGACGTCGGTGTACTCGCCGGTGTAGTCGCCCTCGTAGTGCACGGGGCGTTCGGCGTCGCGGGCGTGGACCCACGCCGACATCGCGGCGAGGTTGCTGCCGGTGCCCGCCTCGTTGCCGAGCGACCAGATCACGACGCTGGGGTGGTTCTTGTCGCGTTCGACGGTGCGCTCGATGCGGTCGAGGTACGCCGCGCGCCAGGTCGGGTCGTCGCTGGGATTGCCGACCCAGTCCAGTTTCTCGAAGCCGTGCGTCTCGAGGTCGCATTCGAGGACGACCCAGAATCCGAGTTCGTCGGCGAGGTCGAGCAGGCGCGGGTGCGGCGGGTAGTGGCTGGTGCGGATCGCGTTCACGTTGAACCGCTTCATGCGGGCCAGATCCTCGCGGGCGTGCTCCTCGTCGAAGACACGGCCGCGCAGCGGATGGGTCTCGTGGCGGTTCACGCCGTGGAACACCACGCGACGGCCGTTGACGAGGAACCGGTCGCCGCGGATCTCGACCGTGCGGAAGCCCGCCCGCAGGGTGACGGTCTCGGCGGCCGTCGACACGGTCACGTCGTACAGGCGGGGCCGTTCGGCCGACCAGGGTTCCACCTCGGCGATGTCGAAGGGGGTCACCTCGGCCGGGTCAGACCAGGTGCGCTCGATGCCGAGTTCGGGGATGCGCAGGGTGACCGGGTAGGCCGTCGGCTCGGCGGTGATCTCCGCGTCGACCCGGCCGTGCCCGTCGGCGAACCCGGTCCGCAGCCAGACGTCCTCCAGGCCGCCGGCCGGGCGGGCGATCAGGGTGACGTCACGGAAGATTCCCGGCAGCCACCACTGGTCCTGGTCCTCGACGTAACTGGCCGCCGACCACTGGTACACCCGTACGGCGACGACGTTGTCGCCCGGGCGGACCGCGGACGTCACGTCGAATTCGTGGGCGAGCCGGCTGCCAGCGGCGCTGCCGATCTCCGCCCCGTTCACCCAGACCCGGAAGAGCGACTCGACACCGTCGAACCGCAGCACGACGCGCTCGGCGTCCGCCCAGTCGGCGGGCAGGTCGAAGTGGCGGCGGTGGTCGCCGGTGGGGTTCTCGTCCGGGACGTGCGGTGGGTCGATGGGGAACGGGAACTGGACGTTCGTGTAGATCGGACGGCCGTGGGCGCCGTCGCCTTCGAGCACCCAGTGGGAGGGCACCGGCAGGTCTTCCCAGCCCTGGTCGTCGAAGTCCTCGGCCGCGAAGTCCTCCGCCACGGACGCCGTGGGTGACAGCCGGAACCGCCAGGGCCCGTTCAGCGAGCGGGCGGGCGCGTCCGAGTGCAGCCACGAGCGCGCCGGACGGAGCGCACCACGGCCCGGCGCGGTGTCCGCAACATGGGGGGAGAACTCGGGGAGCAAGAGGTCACGACTCCTTCTGGGTGACGAACGGGATCCGGGGCCGGCAGAGATCACCGACCGGCCTGCGACTGGCCTGCCGTGCGGCTTCTCACTTCCGTGAGCGCTCCCGTGAACGTTCACGGGAGCGCTCACGGGACTGCCTTCAGGATTCCTGCTGATGAATCTCGATGGGTGGGGTGGAATGTTCGGAAGTCTGCGCTCGGGCGCGGAGCCATGTCAAGACATTCGGGGCGGACGGCCGTCCGTGACGTCAGGCCCGTGGCGTCAGGCCTTGCCGTCAAGCCGATCCGCTCAGGTGCAGCTCCGCGTGGACGATCAGATCGTCGGCCTCCGACGTGCCCAGCCCCGACAGGAGTCGGGCGAGCTGCTCGATGGCGAGTGCTCCGAGCTTTCGCGTGTCCAGGGCGACGCTGGACAGCGGGGGTTCGACGAGTGCTCCGAGCTGGAGGCCGTCGAAGCCGATCACCGCCAGATCCCGCGGGACGCTGCGGCCGAGCCTGCGTGCCTCACGGAGTGCGCCGACGGCGATGATGTCGTTGAAGGTGAAGACCGCGGTGACCTCGGGACGAGCCGCGAGCAGGGTTCTGAGCGCCGTCCCTCCCCCGTCGGCCGTCTGGTCGGCATCGACCACCAGGCCTGCGTCGATCCCGTGCTCCCGCGCCGCCGCCGTGAACCAGTCGTGCCGGATGCTGGGCTCGGCGCGCGTCCGGTGGTCCAGCATGCCGATCCGGTTGTGCCCCTCGGCGACCAGGTGCGCGACCGCGGCACGGACGCCCTGTTCGCCGTCGATCCGGATCGAGCTGAACCGCGTGCTGCGGCCCTCACGGCCGATGAGCACCACCGGCATGCCCCGGGTGTACGACTCCAGCTCGCTCTCGGAGCAGCTGAAGTAGCCGATCACCGCGTCCACCTGCGAGGTGATCACCTGGAGTGTGTCGCGTTCCTCGTCCGCCCGGTCCGCCGTGGCGTACACGACCACGTGCCAGCCGCGGGATCTGGCCGCCTCCAGGGCCCCGGCGGCGACCTCGGTGAAGAACGGGTTGAGCAGGTCGGGGATGACCAGCCCGATGGTCATGGTGTCCTGGCGGACCAGCCCTCGGGCGAATCGGCTCGGGCGGTACCCGAGCGCGCGCGCCGCGTCGAGCACGCGCTGCTTGGTGTCGCCGTCGATCTCGCCCTTGTCGTTGAGCGCCCGAGACACGGTCTGCCGGGACACTCCGGCGGACCTGGCGACGTCGTTGATCGTGATCCTCCGGGGCTCGGCCCCCGGTGTCGACACCATCGCCCACCTCCTTCTTCTCTGCTTCTTCTCCGCTCGCGAACGCCGGTGCGTGCGCAGAGCCTGAGTATGCACGGGCCGAAGGGCCCGACGAAGCCGGGTCCGCTCGCGGCCCGGGTGCCGTCCGTGCCGGGCTCGGGGAGGTCCCACACGATCAACCCGTGTCTCCCGGTGCGCCGTTACTCCCACCCACCGTCATCGGTGATCTCTTCCGTCCGTGCATCGGTCACCGCCCGACGGGCGGCCGGCTGCGGCCCTAGATTCGGCGCCGGATCCGCTGTTCACCACGGTCCGGGACCCCGGGCCCGCAGAGGGGGAGACTGCTCATGACACTCATCGACAGGACACTCGGACGGCTGTCACGCCGGGCGGGCGTCGTCGCGGCCGCCGTCGTCACCGCCGCTGCGTCGGCGCTGGTGGCCGCTCCGCCGGCCTCGGCGGCGACCTACCAGTACGACTGCCGTCGGCTGCTCGGTTCGGGCTCCTACAGCAACCCCGTCTCCCTCGGGAACGTGACCGGACGGACCGTGGTCGCGGTCAACTGCCCGCCGCTCACGTCCGGCGCCGGCTACGCCAACCGGTACTTCAGCTTCACCCTCACCCGGCCCGCGCGCGTGCCGTCGTACGCGGGCGCCTCCTTCGCCCTGGAGGCGACCCGGCGGTCCGCCGTCAACCCCTCGCTGAGCAGGGGGGCTTACACGATCATGCACACCTCGGCGGGCGTGTGGACGTACAACCGCGCCGGTGTGGCCAACGGGCGCTACCTGCCCCTGGGGCCGCTGCCCGGCGGCGGGGTGCTGCCGGCCGGCACCTACCGTCTCAACCTCCAGAAGCTGGACTCGCCGCTGAGGTCGATCAGCACCCCGTGGTTCAACGTGGTGGTCGCCGCCTCCTGAGCCACCGCCGTCTTCTCCCGGCGGGTGCGTCGGCTGCTGTGGTCGCGGTCAGCGCTGCGAGCACGCCGAGGCACCCGCCCCCGACAGCCGCAGCCGGCAGATCGCGGCGAGCCGGGCGGACACGTCCAGGTTCCACAGCCGTACGGTCCCGTCGTTGCTGCTGCTGGCCACCGTCCGCCCGTCCGGGGCGAACACGGTGCCCCACACCGCGTTCGTGTGCCCGGTCAGCGTGGCCCAGGGCCGCCGCGCCGCCACGTCCCACAGCCGCACCGTACGGTCGCTGCCGCTGCTGGCCAGCAGGCGCCCGTCGGGGGAGAACGCGATACCGCGCACCGAGCCGGTGTGGCCTCGCAACACCGCCGTGGGACGGTGCCGGCGGACATCCCACAGGCGTACGGTCCCGTCGTTGCCGCTGCTCGCCAGCGCCCGGCCGTCCGGGCCGAACGCCACTCCCCGCACCGCACCCGTGTGCCCGGTGAGCGTGGCCGACGGCCTGCGGCCCGCCACGTCCCACAGCCGTACGGTCAGATCGTCACCCGCGCTCGCGAGGGTGCGCCCGTCGGGACTGAAGGTGACGTCGTTCACGAAGTCCGCGTGGCCGGTGAGCGTGGCCAGCGGGCGGCGGGCGGCCACGTCCCACAGCCGCACCGTACGATCGGCACCCGCCGACGCCAGCAGCGCGCCGTCCGGGGCGAACGCCACCGAGAACACGTCCCCGTGATGCCCGGTGAGTGTGCCGAGGAGGCGGTGGGTGACGACGTCCCACAGCCGGACCGTGCCGTCGGAACCGCCCGAGGCCAACGTCCGCCCGTCGGGGGCGAACGCCACCGAGAACACGGCCGAGCGATGCCCCCGCAGGGTCGCGACGGGCCGGTGCCGCGCCACGTCCCACAGCCGCACCGTGCGATCGGTGTCGGCGGTCGCCAGCAGTTTCCCGTCGGGGCTGTAGGCGGACTGCCAGATCTCGGTGTACGGACGGGCCGTCAGCACCGGCCCGCCCAGGTCCCACAGCACCACCGACTGATCGAACCCGGCGGTGGCGAGCACGGTCCCGCCGGCGTTCACGGCCACGCCCATCGTGTAGTCGGTGTGGCCGGTGAGCGTCAGCGTCTGCGTCCCGCTGTGCACGTCCCACAGACGGGTCGTACCGTCGCCTCCCGCGCTGACGACCGTGGCGCCGTCCGGGGTGTAGGCGACAGCGTTGACGTCGTCGCTGTGCCCGCTCAGGACCGAGGTCGTCCGGTTCCGTGCCAGGTCCCACAGCCGTACGGTCCGGTCCGCTCCCCCGCTGGCCAGGCTCCGTCCGTCCGGCGCGAACGCCACGCCGTACACCTCGTCGCTGTGCCCTTCCAGCACGCCCGAGGGCCGGTCGCGCACCGTGTCCCACAGCCGGACGGTCCGGTCGGCGCCGGCCGACGCGAGCGTCCGGCCGTCCGGGGCGTACGCCAGCGCGTCGACCTGCCCGACATGACCGGTGAAGGACGCGACACGGCGCCCCCGGTCCGTGTCCCACACCTGGACCGTGCCGTCGCGCGCCGCGACGGCCAAGGTGCCGCCCCGGGGGTCGAAGGCCACGGCCCGGGCGCCCACGGTGCCGGCCGGCAACACCACCTTCGTACGATGGTCGGCCGCGCCCCACAGCTGCACCGGCGCGTCCGTGGCACCGGCCGCGAGCGTACGTCCGTCGGGGCTGAAGGCGACCGACCGCACCCGCCCGGACATCGTGAACGTGGCGGTCGTACGGCGGTCCGCGAGTCGTCGCAGGGTCACCGTGCCGTCCGAACTGGCCGTCGCGAGCGTGCGCCCGTCGGGCGCGAACGCCACCGAGTTGACCGGCCCGCGATGCCCACCGAGCCGGGCCGAGAAGGGCTGCGCCTGTGTGCTCAGCAGGGCGCCGCGCGCCTCGGGCGTCTCCTGGGAGCGGTAGGCCTCCCCGGCGAGCCGCATCGAGGCCTCGGGCTGACCGGCCGCCAGCGAGGCGGACTGCGCGGCGAGTGCCCGGGAACGGGCGACCCGCTCCTGCTGCAGCGCGTCCGAGCGCTGCCGGTACGCCAGCGCTCCGGCGACCACGGCGAGGGCCAGCAGCACGACCAGTGTGGCCAGCGTGCCCTGCCGGCGCCGGACCTGCCGCCTGGCCTGCCGCTGCCGGTCGGCCTCCTCGGCCCGGCTCGCGCGCAGGAACGCCTCCTCCTGCGCGCTGAGCCGGCTCCGGCCGTCCCGTTCCTCGGCCCACGCCCGGACGGTGTCCAGCCGGGTGCCCCGGTAGAGGGCGGACGGATCGCCGCCCTCGCGCTCCCACTCCTCGGCGGCGTGCGCGAGTTGCTGGTGGATCAGCAGCCCGTGCCGGTCGGCGTCGATCCAGCCGCGCAGCCGGGGCCAGGCGTGCAGCAGTGCCTCGTGGGCGATCTCGACCGTGTGGCGGTCGGCGGTGATCAGACGCGCCCGCACGAAGGCGTCCAGGGCGGCCGTGGCGCCGTCCGTGTCGGCGAGCCGCTCCATCAGCGCGGCCCGGCTCATCCGGCACCGGGCCGGTCCGGTGCCGTCGGCCACATGGACCAGGCGCACCAGAATCCTGCGGATCGTCTGCTGCTCGGCCGGGTACAGGCCCGCGAACACGTCCTCGGCGGTCCGTGCCACCGCCCCCCGGATACCGCCGGTGCGCTCGTACCCCGCGACGGTCAGGGTGGCGCCCTCGCGCCGCTGCCAGGTGGTCAGCAGCGCGTGGGAGATCAGCGGCAGCGCACCCGAGGGAGTGACGTCCGGCAGGGCGCGCCCGACGTCCGATCCGTCGCCGTGCGACCCTCCCGGTTCGTCGCGCAGGCCGGCGTCGCGCAGCAACACGGGGACGAGCCCCGGCTCCAAGGTGAGTCCGGCGAGCTCGGCGGGGCGGGTGATCGCCTCCCGCAGCCCGGCGACGGACATCGGGGGCAGTACGACCAGCCCGTCGGTGAACACCGTTGCCAGCTCGGGGAGTTCGACACACCTGCCGGACAGGTCGGCCCGTACGCCGAGGACCACGACGGCCGGATCACGACCGGAGACGTCCGCCGGATCCGACGGGCGACGGGACGTCGACACGGCGCACAGCACCCGGACGAAAGCGCGTCGCTCGTCCTCGTCGGAGCAGAGCGTGAACAGTTCCTCGAACTGGTCGACGAGGAGTACCGGACGCACCGGCGGTGGCCGTCTGCCCCCGTCGGCGCAGGCACCGTCGTCCACCGTGCGCCGCACCGCCTCCAGCAGGATCTCGGGCCGGTCGCGCAACTGCCGGACGGTGACGCCGAGATCGCCGTCCAGCGCTTTCGCGAAGCCGGTCAGCAGCTCCTCCAGCGGGTGCGCGGTGGGCGTGAACGCCACCACCGGCCACCGCTCGGCGCCCGGCATTGGGAAGCCGCCGGGGTTTCGGAAGGCCGGTACGAGACCCGCGTTGAACAGGGACGACTTGCCGGCACCCGAAGGGGCGACGACCATCAGGGGCCCGCCGCCGATCCGTTCGAAGACCCTCTCGACCAGGGCCGCGGTGACCCGCTCACGGCCGAAGAACCATCCCGCGTCCTGCACGGTGAACGCCGACAGCCCCCGGTAGGGGCGGACAGCGTCGAACTCCGTCCGCCCGGACACGGCACCGTCACCCCTCCGCGCCTGCGCGTCGCCCGCGTTCTGCGCGTTCCCGGGGGCCGCCGGGTCGGCCGGGTGCGCCGGGTCGGCCGGGTGCGCCGTTCTCCCGGATCTCGCCGCGTCGTCAGCTTCCTCGGCGTTCTCGGGGCTCGTCGTCAGCAGCCGCAGCAGCCCGCCCTCGGCCCGCAGGATCTGGTCGCAACGCCGCGCGACGTCGACGGTGGCTCGCTTCGCGCCCGTCTCGATCTTGCTGAGGTAGCCCTTGCTGTAGTGCGTCTGCCGCGCCATGTCGGCCAGCGAGAGTCCGCGCTGTCGGCGGAGTCGTCTCAGCTGCGCGGGAAAGTCCGGAACGATTCCTTCGGGCGGTGGCGGTTCACCTCGGTCACCGGTGTGCTGCTGCTCCCCCACCACATCCCCCGGGTGTCGCGCGCATGAGCCGTGAAACGGCCGACATCCAGGGTACTGCGGCAATGTGACGGCCGATCAAGGCTTTCACCGGCGTGGCGCGAGAGTGTGGCGGAAATACGGACGTCCGGAACCGCGCAAGCGATTCCGGACGTTCCCCCGTGCGAAAGGCCTTACGGCCGGTTCAGCTTGATCGAGTTGACCGGCGTGAGGTCGGCCCACACACCCCTCGGCGGATTCCCGATCGTGTAGTTGCAGTTCGTGCCGCCGTAGTTCAGGCACAGTTCCGCCGAGGCGCCACCGGTCTGGTTGTTGAGGACCCAGTGCCAGCCGACCTGGTTGCTCAGGTTGTGGGCGCCGTAGCTCCAGTAGATGTTGCTCGGGCTCTGGGCGGGGTCCTGGTTCTGCGGGTAGATACAGACGGCGCCGGACGGGCACCCGGCCCAGTCGGCGGCCGGCTTGGCCTCGGCCGTGCCGGTCAGCGCCACCAGCGCCGTGGCGGCGGTGGCCAGTGCGACGGCCCCGCTGAACAACTTGCGCATGTTTCCCCCTTGCGGTCGTCCTGCCTGGTCGCAGGTCGTGCTCGGTCTCTCGGCATCAGACTGGCCGCAGGGTCCCGGGAGGTCGACGGGTTTCCTGTTTCCCGTCCTCACGGCAAGCCGGGAAACCGGCCGCGAGCAGCGCGGTCGCCAGGGAGGAGGCAACCCCGGAAAGCGCAGTCACCGCCGATGGCCGCCTCAGACGGAAATTGACTATCATTCGACAACGGCCCGCGATGAGGCGCGTCCTTCTCAGCGGCGTTGAGAAAACGTTCACCGGCGAATTGTGTCGGCCGATCGGAATGACGGCCCGAACCTCAAGAGTTCGGATGCACATGAGGGCAATCCGGTACGGGACACCGCCCGTGCGACGCGAAACTCATCGGGGCCCGACGGACGCGATGCCCGCTCGGAGTTCCTGACGCAGTGGGTCCGCCATGACCGCCCTGTGCCGCAAGGCGCCCGTTCCCCGGTCTTCCTGCGAGTCGGCGCATCGCCGAGCGAACACTATGAACACAACGATCAAGAGCGTGGCCCCTCGGCTGCGGCCTTCCTAGCATCACGACGCGAGGCGCAACGGTGCGCCCCCGAGGACAGGGAAGAGCCACACCTTGGACAGGTCCAGAACGCATCCACGCGTCCCGCACTGGTTCCGATCCGGTAGGCAGCGCCGCGTGTGGTCGGCCGCCTGCCTTGCCGGGTTGGTCATCGGCGCTCTCACCGGCACACCTTCCGCCCGCGCCGACGCGGGCCGTCCGGTCTCCGTCACCTGCCCGTCGAGCCTGGCGGGCAGGGCCACGTGCTACACCGGTCAGGATACGAACGGCGCCTATTACGCGATCGCCATCCCCCGGAAATGGAACGGCTCGCTCGTCGTGCACGCCCACGGGGGGCCCGACCTCGGCGAAGGATCCGATCCCGCCCGCAGCGTCGGTGATCTGGACCGCTGGTCGGTCATGGCGAAGGAGGGGTACGCCTGGGCCGGCTCGTCCTACCGTCGCGGTGGCTACGGCACCCGGATGGCGGCCGCCGACACCGAGAACCTGCGCCGCCTGTTCGTCCGGGAGTTCGGCAGGCCGAAGCGGACCTATGTGCACGGCCAGTCCTGGGGAGGGAATGTCGCCGCCAAGGTCGTGGAGGTCTACGGCGAGAAGAACGGCCCCTACGACGGAGCCCTCCTCACCAGCGGTGTCCTCGGCGGCGGCTCACGCGGATACGACTACCGGGTCGACCTGCGCGTGGTCTACCAGTACTACTGCCAGAACCACCCGCGTCCCAGCGAGCCTCAGTACCCGCTGTGGCAGGGGCTGCGCGCCGGCTCGACCATGACAGCGGCCGGGCTCCGCGCCCGCCTGCTGGAGTGCACGGGATACGCTTCCGCCCCGCAGGATCGGACCGCGCTGCAGCAGCGCAACCTCGACGACATCCTCAACGTCACGAGGATCCCCGAGCGAACCCTGGATTCACATCTGCAGTTCGCGACCTTCACCTTCCGCGACATCGTGCACAATCGGCTCGGCGATCGCAATCCGTTCAGCAACATGGGTGTGCGGTACTCAGGTTCACACGACGACAAGGCGCTCAACGCCGGCGTCGAGCGGTTCTCCGCCGACCCGACCGCCGTACGAGACCTGTCCTACGACAGCAACCTCACCGGCAAGGTCGACATTCCGGTCCTCACGCTCCACGCGATCGACGATCCGACGGCGTTCGTCCAGCACGAGGCCGCCTACCGCGCCACCCTTCAAGGAGCGCACCGGGCAGGGCACTTGGTGCAGACCTTCACCGAAGAGAGCGAGCACAGCGCGCTGAGCGACTCCGAATACGCCGGCTCGGTCTTCGCCCTGGACAGGTGGGTGCGCACCGGGAAGAAGCCGACGCCCCGGTCGATCGCGGCGTCCTGCGCGCGGTTCGACCCTGCGTACGGCACCGGCTGCCGCTACGCTCCGGACTTCCACCCGAGCTCCTACGCCTCACGGGTCAACGCACGGCCAGGTGGACTCGGCTGGCCGGCCATGACCGCCGCTCAGGAGAAGTCCTGGAGCCTCATCGACGGCGTCGGTATCGCTTCCTGAGGTCTCCGACGTCGGGTCCGCCCTGCCGACGGGGGCGGACCAACGACCGTGACAGGGACGTGCGACGACGTCAGCGCGAGGCTCCTGCCGACGGCCCGACCCCGAGTGCCCCGACATCGGGGGCATGTTCACCGAAGTAGTGCCGCAGGTTCCGTCGGATGAACCGGTCGCCGTTGCGCAGCAGGTAGGCGCGGCCCGCCGCGGTGCGACCGAGGACGTGGTAGCGCAGGAGGTTGGCGGCCAGCAGGGGCGGCACCGCCCACGGCAGGGCCACGGGCAGGTTCAGGTCCCGGACGCCGCGGCGGCCGAGAAAGTACCGCAGCATGCTCAGCAACCGGGCTCGGGCGTAGGCGCGGCGCACTCGGGCGAAGTGGGCGAAGTGCAAGGCGGTCTGGGCCTCCACGAGCGCGTTGGCGAGGGCCGGGCCGACCGGGCCGCCGTAGCTCTGGGTGAGTAACAGGTGGTAGTTGAAACGATGTTGGAGCCGTTCGTGATCGCAGAGCCATTCCTCGTTCACGCCCAGCAGATGGCCGACGTACTTCCACAGGTGCATCAGCGCGCGTGACTCGGCACGGGTGACGCGTACGCCGAGCAGTCGTACGCCGAGCAGCTGGACGGCGTTGAACAGGCCGAGGGTCGCGGCCAGATCGGACTGGTTGACCGGCAGCCCCCAGCTCTCGGTGTCCCATTGCCCGCTGCGCTCCGCCTGATGGTTGACCAGCGCGTGCATGAGACGGACGTGCACGGTGAGGCGAAACCCCGCACCGGAGCGGCGCATCGCGTCGTGGCCGGTGACCGCGGTGGCCCAATGCTGGGTCTCGGCGATCCTGCGCAGGGCCGAACCGCCGGTGAGGCCACCGGTCTCGACCAGTAGACGAGGCGGTCCGTCGAACCGGTAGGAGCCGATCAACGCCAACTGAAGCATCACGTCAGCGGCGTTGCGGCCGAACCTGCGGGCCACCCGGCCGCCCTCGTCGACCAGATCGAAGTCGACCCAGTCCGGCACCGGATCCACCGCGGCGAAGAATTCCCACAGAGCCGCGGGAGGGTTCGGCATCGCGTCGATCCCGTCGGCGAGCGCAGTGCGGAACTGCCTCATGGTCACCCGGTCCGGATGCGCCGTGTCAGTGATCCGCAGGGCGCCCGCCAGGGCCGCTCCGATTTCGTCGCGGGTCGTCAACCGCTCGCCGATGGCCGCCAACAACGCCGGATCGACCTTGCCTCGGCGTCCCAGCAACAGCCGCAGCGGTCTGCCCAGACGACGGTTGAGGCCCTCGGTCGCGCGAAAGCGTCGCGGATACGGAGAGGGGGGCGTCGTCACGTCACTCGGCCCGACGGGGGTATCACGCTGCTGCGGCTCGTGTGCGACCATGAGTCGATGCTGACCGTCTGTCGTACTCGCGTTCAATTCGTCTGCTGACGCCCATGTCATCGCCTCGCCGAGACGCGCGTGGCAGCACGGCCGCTCGCGTTTCACCGCGCAGGAGGCCGAGCCAGGAGCGGTCCCGGGCGATGGTGGAACGCATCCTGGACGCGGGTCGGCAGGTCCTGGCCGAGTACGGCTACGAGGGCGCGTCGACCAGTCGGATCGCGACGACCGCGGGGATCAGCCCCGGCTCGCTGTACCAGTACTTCCCCCACAAGGACGCCATCGTCTCGGCGGTTCTGGAACGCTACAGCGACACACTCGTCTCCAGCGTCACCACCCGGATGTCCGGCTGCTTCGAGCAGCCGGCGCCCGTGATCGTCCGGGCTACGCTGGCAGCGCTGCTGGACGGACTCGACGTCGAGCCGCCGCTTCTTCGCGCCGCGGTCGAGCACGGCCCGCGGCTTGACGACGGGCGCGCCCTGGGGGCCTTCGAACAGCGCATCGGTGAGCTGGTCCGCGCCTATCTGACGACACAGCGCGGAGGTCTGCGCCCGGACGCGCCCCTCGACACGGCGGTGTGGATGCTGGTGCGCACGGTCGAGCACCTGACCGTCCGTTACCTGCTCGACCGGCCTCTCATACCGAGGGAACAGTTCCTCGAGGAACTCACCCGGCTCGCTCTCAACTACCTCAGGCCGGCACCGTGACGCTGCCCCTGGCTCGAATGACCGCACGGCCGTCCACCACCGTCGCGCCACTGTTCGTCTCTGAAAACACGCGCAACATAAGACAAATTATCCGATGAGATGTTCATTGATGAGATACCACTAATCCGCACCGATAAGGGCATTTCCCGGTACCTTCACGATGAATGCACCTGCCGCTTCGCCGGACGGACATGTCGGGTCCCGGCAGGCCTGCGTACAGGGGAGGAAAAATGTCCATTCAGTGGCAAGACAACGGCTACACCTTCTACGGCAAGGAGTCCCTGCCGCTCACGGCGCGCATGCAGGACCCGGGCTCCATGGAGTGCTGGGCCTTCTGTCTCGGCGCGGTGGCCGGGTTGCCCTGGAGCACGGTGGCCACCCACACCGCTCTTGGCGATCTCACCCACGGTCAGAACACCGCCAACACCAACCTGCTGGTCGAGCGCCTCAACCAGCTGCCCGGCGGGCCGACGCTGCGTCTGCCCGCGCGCTGGTACTCCCCCGACTGGGACGGCAACAAGCTCCGCCAGATGTTCCCCGCGGCCGTCGCCATCGACCACCACTTCGTGGTCGCCCTGGCCATCGGGAAAGCGCTTGGCCAGCCCGACGCGGTCCGCTACTGGGACCCCGCGGACGCCCAGATCCACACCGTGACCGTCGACCGGTTCAGGCAGGACTTCAACCCCGAGTTCAGCGTCACCCGGGTCTGACCGACCGCGCCGGACGGATCGCCATCACTGCATCCGGCCGCCGGCGCCCCGGTTGTCGCCGGGGCGCCGGACCGGATGCGTCAGCGGTCGTCCTGTACCGCCATTTCCCCGAGCAGGGACCAGTCGTTCTGCGGGACGGTCACGTTCACGATCCTGGGGGTCTCGGCGAGATACGCCGGCAACTCGGCGCAGGCCGCGGCGAAATGCGCGGAGGAGACGTGGGCCGAACCGGCCTCGTCGTCGCGGAACGCCTCGATGAGCACGTACTCGGCAGGGTCGTCGACGCCGCGCGACCAGTCGAACCAGAGACACCCGGGCTCGTCGCGCGTCGCGAGGGTGAAGCCCCGGGTGATGTCGGGCCAGTCGTCCGCGTGCTGGGGAAGGACGCGGAACCGGGCGGTGATGAAGATCATGAGCTTTCCTGGTGTGTCGTGGACGGCCCTCGGGGTGGCGGCACCCCTCGCCGGGCGGTCGGCGGCCTCGTCAGGAACTGACCATGCCACGTCCGCGCACCCGGCCCGCGCGGCGTCGGCGTCCTACCCGGCCGAGGGCTCGGGCGGGTACCAGCGGTGCCGAGTGAGCCTCATGCCTTGTGCTGCATGGCCCGTCGTGCGGGATTGCCCTGTTCGGCGGCCTTGGGATCCTTCTCGTCGGCCTTGGCTCGCACACCGTCCGCGATGCGCTTGCCGATGGATTCGTCGATGTTCGACCAGTACTCGAAGGCACGCTCGAGGACAGGCTCGGTGACACCGTTGAGGAGATGTCCCACAACGTTGTCGACCAGGCGGTCGCGGGCGTCGTCGTCGAGGACCTCGCGCACCATGGTGCCGGGCTGGCCCCAGTCGTCGTCCTCCGGGTGGGAGACATAGGCGCTGCGGGTGATCTCGCCGTCGGCCTCCCAGCTGGGCGGGCTGCCGTAGTGGGCGGTATCGGCCTCGGGGCCGCCCTTGGAGTTCGGCGCGTAGACCGGATCGGTCGTCTTGCGGTAGGCCATCGCCCCGTCCTTCGAGTACGTGTGGACGTCGACGACGGGTGCGTTCACAGGAAGCTGCTGGTAGTTGGCACCGATGCGGTAGCGGTGCGCGTCCGCGTACGAGAACAGCCGGGCCAGGAGCATACGGTCCGGGCTCGGTCCGATGCCGGGGACCAGGTTGTTGGGCTGGAAGGCGGCCTGCTCGATCTCGGCGTGGTTGTCGGTGGGATTGCGGTCGAGCGTCATGCGGCCGACCGGGATGAGCGGGTAGTCGCCGTGCGGCCACACCTTGGTGAGATCGAAGGGGTTGAATCGATACCCCGCCGCGTCCCCGTACGGCATCACCTGCACGTGCAGGGTCCAGCTGGGGAAGTCACCGTCCCGGATGTGCTCGAAGAGATCACGCGTGTGGTAGTCCGTGTCCACCGCGGCCATCTGATCGGCCTCGTGCTGGGTGAAGCACTCGACGCCCTGATCGGTCTTGAAGTGGTATTTCACCCAGAACCGCTCACCCTCGGCGTTGATCCACATATAGGTGTGGGAGGTGTAGCCGTTCATGTGGCGCCAGGTCCGCGGGATGCCCCGGTCTCCCATCAGCCAGGTGACCTGGTGGGCGGACTCCGGGGAGAGGGTCCAGAAGTCCCACTGCATGTCGTGGTCGCGCAGGTTGTTGTCGGCGCGGCGCTTCTGCGAGCGGATGAAGTGCTGGAACTTCATCGGGTCCTTCACGAAGAACACCGGCGTATTGTTGCCGACCATGTCGTAGTTGCCTTCGCTGGTGTAGAACTTCACCGCGAAGCCGCGCGGGTCACGCCAGGTGTCCGGGCTGCCGCGCTCGCCGGCCACGGTCGAGAAGCGGGTGACCAGGTCGGTACGGGTACCCGGCTGGAACACGGCTGCCTTGGTGTACGCGCTGACGTCGTGCGTCACCTCGAAGCGGCCGAAGGCCCCGCTTCCCTTGGCGTGTGGCTGGCGCTCGGGGATCCGTTCCCGGTTGAACTGCGCCATCTGCTCGATCAGATAGGCGTCCTGCAACAGGATCGGTCCCCCGGGCCCCACGGTGAGCGAGTGTTCGTCACTCTCGGCCGGAGCACCGGAGTCGGTCGTGGTGGCGGGTCGGATCTCCGTCATGCGTCTGCCTTTCGTCTCGCGGCTGCGACGAGCGGGCCGGTCCGGCGCTGACGCCCGGACGTCCGCCCAGCGCAGTGGGCGGGGCATTCCCTGCCCCGGCTCGGGCCGCACGGACACGCTCGAATCGTCCTCAGCGGATCCTGGTGGCGCCTTTCGCTCTCCGTCAGCCGCGTGACCCTCAGCGGCCGCGGTAAACGTCCCCGCGGCGAGGAGAGCGGCCGAGGTGCTGTTCTTGCTGTTCCCGGCCCGCCCGACAGCAGGGACTGCCCGGAGAGTGCAGCGATCACTGCCAGATCAGGCACCAGTACTGGCCATACGTACCGATACCGATGCGGCCGGCTTGCGGCACCAGATTCGGGTCGGGGTCGCCCAGGGACGACATCGAGCACGCCGGGTCACCCACCGTCCCCGAGGTGGCCATGCGCTGAGCAGCGGCCTGAGCCACGGAGGACGTGTACCAAGTCGTCGCTGCCTCCGGGCTGCTTTGGGCCGTCGGTGACTGGGCGGGCACCGGGGTCGAAGGCGGTGCGGAGACGGTCGGCACCGACGGCGATGCGGACACGGTCGGCGCCGACGGTACGGAGGGTACGGACACGGTCGGTGTAGGCGTCGGCCTCGACGTCGGCGCTGTCGTTGCTGTTGCTGTTGCCTTTGCTGTTGGTCGCGGCTGTGCCAGCGAAGTGTGTGATGGCCGTGGTGACCGTGCGGGCGTCTCGGACCGTACCGGCGCCGATGTCTTCATCGGCACGGCCGAGGACCGCGAGGGGGAAGGGGTGCGGCCGCTTGTCCCCTGGTCGCTGGGGCGCGTGGGGTGCCCTGCCGTCGCCGTGGAGGGGGCGGCCCTGGATTTCGTGGGGCGGGGGCGCGCCGTACTGGAGGTTTCCGGCTCGGCCGTCAGGGACGGCAGTGGGTCGAGCGTGGGCAGGGCCAGGTCGCTCGAGACCGACGGCGTCGGCCGAGGGCTACCGCCGTCCGATGCCGTCAGCCCCCAGATCCCCAGGCCACCCGCCACCAGGACGGCTGCCCCACCCACGATCCACGGCGCCCTGCGTGGTGGACTTCGGTGGCGGCTCATGCATCCCACTGTCAGCCAGCCCGCAGGTGTTCTCAAGCGGTGGGGCGCCGCGCCGACGGCCCGGCGTGCCTTCCTCGGCAGCATTGCGGTGCGGGCACGTGCTGCCGGAGCACGGCCCGTCGCCTGGCATCCCGCTGGAGGACGAGCCGCGCTGGACAGCCGACGGACGGCCCTCTCGCGGGCCGCGCAGCGTCCGCTCCTGTGCGGGGTGGCGCTGCCGTGCCTCCAGCCATCAGGCTCCTGTCACCCGGAGGTCGGGGCGCTGTCGGTCACGTCGGTGGTGCGCAGCAGGCGCAGGAACGCCTTCACGCCCGCGATGATGTCCTGATTGTCGGTGAGACGGTTCACCGTGGACTCGAACTCCCGCCCCAGCGCGACGATTCTGCGGTCGACCTCCTCGGCCCGCTCGTACGTGCTCATGGCCAGCGCATCCACCGTGCGGCGCAGTTCGGCGAGGGCCTTGTACTGTTCCTCCGCCTTCTCCTCCAGGGCCCGCGTCCCGGCCTCGGCGCGGTCCACCCGGGCCCGCACCTCGACGACGTCGTCCCGCGGGTACGTGACGTCCTTCAGGAGCGTGCCCAGACGCCGGCGGAGCTGGCCGAAATACGCGCCGGCCGGCCGGAAGAAGGTGCTCAGCAGGAAGAACGCCGCGAACCAGTAGCCCGTGAACTCACCCGTCGCCCAGGTCACGGAGAGGACGACCGCCACGGTCAGGACATGACCCGCGACCGCCGTCCGGAGCATCGTGCGGGCGATCCGAGCGGCCTCGGCATCCCGGGCCGGGGAGACCTCGATGCCCTTCTCGCGGCTCACCGCGATCTCGGCGAGCACCGCGTGCGCACGGAAGTAGAGATTCCAGGGCAGCGTGAGCAGGAGCATCAGCCACAGAAGGCTCAGCACACCCGCCCCGACGGCGAGCACCACCGCGGGCGGTGCACCTGCCACGTATGCGAAGACCAACGCCGCAGCCGCCGCGACGACGGCTGTCACCGCCCCCAGGAACCTGCCCATGCCCCGCCTCCCGTTCGTACGATCCGTTCGTACGTTCCGCACGACCAGCCCATCGTCCCCGCCCCGATGCGGGTCGGCATGAGTAGGCGTACTCAGTGCGGGGTGCTGTGCGGCCGGTGCGGCCCTGACCTGCTCGCCCCAGTCGGGTACCGCGTGCGGTACCAAGAGCGGTACCGTGAAGCCATGCCTGCACTCAATGTGGAATTCAGCGAAGAAGAGATGGCACGGCTGCGCGAGCGGGCCGCTCTGACGGGCCGGAGTCTGAAGCAGCACGTACACGATGTGACGGTGGAGGAAGCCGACCGGATCTCTTTCGTCGAAGGCGCGGTCGCCGAAGCTGCCCGGATCCTGCCCGGTATCGCCGCCCGCTTCCCTGAGGGACAGCGGTGAGCCCGATCATCCGTGTCGACGTCGGCTGGGTCCTGCAGATCCAGTCGGCGATCTCCCCGCTCAACGTGCCCATCGCGGACTGGGGCACTCTGGCGATCATGGCCGACCGGCACAAGTTCGAGCGGGAGCGTGGCGTCCTCTACTACGAGGAGATCGGCTCCCGGGCCGCGACCTTCCTGCACACCGCGCTGCTGTTGCGCCCCTTCACGGACTACAACCTGGTGATCGGCTGGGCCTGCACCAGCCAGTACATGCACGTCTCCGGTCAGCCCCTCCAGGCCAAGGACGACGAACTGTACGAGCTCGCACGGGCGGTCCGCGCGCAGGAAGCCGATCTGCGCACCATCGCGCAGCGCCTGGAGTCCTGGCGTACCGAGTGAGGCGCTGGAATCGAACGCCAGGAACGGGCTCCTCTGCCTCGGTGCGAATATCGCGGCCGGGGTCGTGCGCTGCGGCCGGATCGAATGGTCACCGCGTTGACACCCGCCCGCGCCGGACGTTGACTGGCAGCACGGCACAGGGTCAGGCCACTACGAAACACAGGTGATGCGTTCCGCCCGGCCGATCGGAGACACGGCGCAGACGATGAAGGACGGGACCATCGAAGGCTTGAGTCAGGTCACCCCCGAACAGCGACTTCGACCGCAGCCGCAGCCGCAGCCGCAGCCGCAGCCGGGCAGGATCATCCTGGTCGCCGGGAGTCTGAGGCAGGCCGTCGAGAAGACCAAGAGCGCCTTCGGGCGGAACGGAAGCGGCACCTGATGATGTACGACCAAACACGCGCCCAGCAGCCCGCGGGGCAGACCGGGAGCACCGCCGAGCGCCGCACCCCGGGTCCGGAGCCGCTGCTCCCGTTGAGCGATCGGGACAAGATCGCCCTGCGCCTCGGGCACGCCCTCAACACCTTCACCGACACCCCGCGCGAGTCACTGGAGGAGGCGGAGGGCGCCTACGACGAAGCCGCCGCCCAACTCGTCGAAGCCCTCGCGGAACGGCGGCGTACCCTGCGTGCCGCCTGGGAGGACCAGGACTCCACAACCCCGTCGGACGAACTCCGGCACGCGCTGAGGCAGTACCGGGAGATCACCCGTCGACTGCTCCAGCTCTAGCACCTGCCGGAGTCGTCATGTGAGGTGGCTCGCCCGTGCCCTTGAACCGGGCGAGCGGTGTGCGGGTCGATGTGCCGATCGGTGTGCGGGTCCCGGTCACGGTGGACCGGGACCCGCACGGCCTTGCTCACAGGGTCAGCTCGGCTGGTCCCCGGTGTAGCGGTAGATGCCGCCGGCCGAGTTGACGACCCAGACGGTGCCGTCGGCGGCGGCACCTACGTCGACCGCGGCGCCGGGGATGCCCGTCCAGGGGTTGGCGTCGTGGCCGGTGTAGCGGTAGATCTGGTCGGAGGAGTTGACGCCCCAGACGTTGGTCCGGGAGCCGACGGAGATACGCGACAGACCTCCTGAGACCGGGACCCAGTCGGTCGAACCCTGGTCCCCGGTGTAACGGAAGATCCCACCCGCGGAGTTGACGTGCCACACCGTCCCGTCCGCGGCCACACCGATGTCCACCGCACGCCCCGGGATACCCACCCACGGGTTCGCGTCGTGCCCGGTGTACCGGTAGATCTGCCCCAGCGAGTTGACGCCCCACACATGGGTCCGCGACCCCACCGAGATGCGGGCTAACCCGCCGCTGACGCCGACCCAGTCGGTCGAGCCCTGGTCCCCGGTGTAACGGAAGATCCCACCCGCGGAGTTGACGTGCCACACCGTCCCGTCCGCGGCCACACCGATGTCCACCGCACGCCCCGGGATACCGACCCACGGGTTCGCGTCGTGCCCGGTGTACCGGTAGATCTGCCCCGAGGAGTTCACCCCCCACACATGGGTCCGCGACCCCACCGAGATCGTCGTCAGACCACCGGAGACCTGCTTCCAGTCAGCCATGCCTGTGCCCCTTTCACGTCGCACATTGCTCGTTGCATCCGGTACATGCGGTGTGACTAGGACACCTAAACAGCGCTATATGCCGATTGACCGCTTAAAACATCCAGAAATCGATGTTTGGTACCGACCCGGCCTCCAGGAGCACGGGAACCAGAAAGTCGGTGCCGGCTCCCGAAAGGCCGGAATCGCTGTAACCCACATGGAGGCACCACGTCCCCGCCGCTGACGGAGGGCCGACCCCGTGAGCGGCGACGTCGTCCCGGCATGGCGCTACGGCACCACGGCGTGTCGGCGGCGCTCGACTCCAGGCGGGCGGTAGGGGTTCGGTCGGGGGGCCGTGCCGGAGAGAACGAGAGTGGGAGTAGGGCGTGGCGATGGTCGGACTGTTCTGGATCACTTCGGAAGCGGTGTACGTGGGGTCGCCGCCGACCGCCTTCGGGGGTGGTGTCCGGCTGACCTCCGCCGGGCCGGAAGCCGTGGACCCCGACGGCTCACGGACGTGGACGTGGGAAGAACTCCGTTCCGCGGTCGTCGAGGACGTGCCCACCGAGAGCCCGTCGGGCCGCGTGTCGAAGCTCGTCGGTTCGGTGATCTCGGCCGCGGCCGGCGCCTTCGTCGGCGAGGGCCCGACCTCGATGACGCTGCGGTTGGAAACGGAGTACGGGCCGGAGCAGGTGACGGTGTACTCGGCGGCGGCCGGAGGATACGGCGCCGAGGAGACAGCACTGTCCCAGGACCTGCTCGCCCGCTTCGTGGCGGGAACCGCGGACGTGCGAGCCCTCGAAGCCTGGGGCTCTGAGCACGGCCGGGAGGCGACACCGAAGCCACCCGCGCGGGAGGCCCTGCTCCAAGCCTGGACGCAGGCATAGCCGACCGCTGCCGCCTCGTCGGGGAGGACGACCGAACATAACAAATTGGCCAGGGCGCAACTGTCGACGGCCGAAACTCGTCCCTTCCTCCCGAGCCGCCGAGGCTCACGGAGATCTCGAACAAGCAAGATGGGGGACGAACATGAACCACTCGCCGAGGAAGACCCGTCGCAGACCGGGCGCCGTCCGAGCGGTCGTGCTGGGCGTGTGCGCCGCGAGCGCGCTGGGTCTCACAGGCTGCTCCGGGGACGGCGGCACGGCGGGCGTCGGCAGTGCGGCGAAACCGAGCGCGACGACGGAGATCGGCACCGGCGCCAAGACAGGGGCGGACGCCGCCACGACGAGCAAGAAGCCCGGCACGGCGGCTTCCACGGGCGCGGGCGGCGGGGTCAAGTCCCCCAGTGTCGTTCCGATTGCCTCCAAGCCCGCGGCCCCCACGGCGACGGGGTCGGCGGGCGCCGACGGCGATGCAGACGACTGTGACCACAAGATGCCCATCTCCCCCGACGAGGTCGCGGTCTACCGCTACACGCCGGAGGGGGGATCTCTCAGCTTGATCGTCAAGTACGGCAACTGGGGGTGCGGTTCGCCCGACTCGGACGGCGCACCGTTCGAGACAGTCGGCGAAGAGACCTACATCCCGATGGATCAGGCCGCCTACGTCACCGTGACCAACCCCATCGTGGAGAGCACCGAGAACCAGCCCATCGGCGTCCAGGAGTTCCTCGACTGGCTCGAGGCACACCCGAACTCCGGGCTCGTCTTCACCTACCACCTCGACAGCAGCGGAGCCATCGACCGCCTCGACGAGGTCTTCACCCCCTGACAGCCGGGTGACCCTGCGCTCTACCGTTCGCTCGTCCACCCGTGTTGACTTGTCCGCCCGCTGGACGACCACCTCGGAGGCCGCGTGCTGATTCTGCTGGTGTTCGTGCTCGGCTGGGTCGTGTTGCTCACCGGGGGCGTCGGCCTGTCGACCTTGCAGGGGCCGCCTCGGGCGGCCCCGCGGTGGTGGATCCTCCACCTGTGCGTACTCGCCACGGCCGTTGCCGCGCTGGTCCTGGCATGGCGAGGCCTGGACGCGCACTGCGGGGCGCACCCGTCAAGCCGGCAATGCCCGCCCTACCCCTTCGGGGAATGACGCGCACTCCCGTACACCCCCGGTGCACGCCCCCGCGTCAAAAGGCCACGCGTGGCCCCGACCGCAGCCCGAGCGGGCCAACCCAGGCCCGTTCACGTGCAGTTCGGTACGCTGCCGAGGTGATCCTTCCGACGGTCGATGAAATACGCGCCCTGCACGAGCGGTACGCGCCATCGGATGAGGCCCTGGACCTCGTCTTCACCCACTGCGAAATCGTCAGCGGCATCGCCGAGCAGCTTGTCGCACTGACGGACCTCCCCGTCGACGCCGACCTCGTCCGTGTCGGCGCCCTGCTCCACGACATCGGCGTCTACCGGCTGTACGACCAGGCCGGTCACATCGATCACCGCAACTACATCCGCCATGGCGTCCTCGGCCACGAGATCCTCCACGAGGAGGGATTCCCGGAGCGCCTGCGCCGCTTCTGCTCCTGCCACACGGGAGTGGGTCTCACCCGGCACGACGTCCGCAACCAGGGGCTCGGCATACCCGAGGCCGACTATCTGGCCGAGACCGTCGAAGAGCAACTGGTGATGTACGCGGACAAGTTCCACAGCAAGACGAATCCCCCTACGTTCCTCACCGCCGACACCTATGCCACGCGCGTGGAGAAGTTCGGCAAGGACAAGGTCCAGGCATTCGGCCTGCTGCGGGCCCGCTTCGGCGAACCCGACCTGACCTCGGTCAGGGTGCGATACGGCCACGCGCAGGTCTGAGGCCGGCGGCGACCCCGCGACGGCGACCCCGCGGGCGCTCGCGAACGGCAGACCGGGGCCTGTCCGGCGGAACTGCCGAACAGACCCCGGTCCCGAAGAGGGCTCAGCGCTTGAGCGTGAAGGTGAAGTCGCCGGAGAGCTTGCCGCTCAGCCGGACCGCCGAAACGAGTCTCCCCTCCGTGATCAGCCTCTCGACCTCGGCCCGCGACAGACCGCAGCCTTCAGCGATCAGTCGCACCGGCCGGACAGGGATCCGAGCCGCGAAGCGGACCGAGACGTCGATCACCTCGCCGTCCAGGTGATCCGATCCACCGGTGTCGAGACGCCAGGCGTCGTCCCAGTCGAGGGCGATGCGATTACGGCGCCGCACGGCCGGCTCCTGGAGCAACTCGGCTGCCAGGACCGGGTCGTTGTCATGCAGCCGGTCCAGCAGCTCAGGACGTACGGAGCGCACGTTCATCCGCTCCAGGACCGTGAGCTTCGCCGTGTCCCCGCAGACGGTACAGAGCACGAGGAGCCAGGCATCGAGGAGCTTGTGGTTCGCGTTGACGCGAAATTTGCCGTTCGCCCGGAAGCGATCGGACGCGCACGCGTGGCAACGGCGGAGAACGGTCGGCAGGCAGGTGGGCGTGACCACCCAGCTATTGAGCACAGAAGTACACCGGTTTCAGTGAGAAGTCCGCAGCAAAAAGCAGCGCGGCGCACATGCGCGACGCGCGACGAATCAGCACTCGGGAGGTCTCACACGGTGTACAACGGCACGTCCTTGCCCAGACGACTTGGTTCGGCAGCACGGTAGCGGCGCACAGCGGCGCTGCTCCACCGGTTTTCGGGCGGCGCCCCACCGTCAGGTCCCATCCGGCAGATCACCTCCGCCAAAGCCTTTGCGTGGGCCGCCGCCCGGATGATGGGGTGGCTCGGTGACCAACCGCAGTGGGGCCGGGGCCGTCCGACCGTTGGCCCTGGCTTGGGTGGGCCGCCATCTGGACGCCGGCGAACGGATCGTCAGAACCGAGGCGCTGCACGGTGGCATCACCGCTGAGATGCGACGGCTGACCGTCGGGACGCGGGACGGAGACACCCGCGATCTGGTGCTGCGGACTTTCGTCGACCCGTCCTTCGTGGAGAACGCCGAGGAACTGCTGCACCGCGAGGCCGGCGTCCTCGCCCTGCTCGCGGGGACCGATGTGCCGGCTCCCGAGCCGGTCGCGGTCGATCCGACCGCCGCGCAGTGCGAGTATCCGTCGCTCCTGATGACACATCTGGCGGGCCGGACGGTTCTGGACGACGAGGGACTGGAGGCGCGCGTCCCCCTGCTGGCCCGTCAGCTCGTGGCGATCCACGCCTTGCGGCCCGCCGAGCGGCCCCAGGCGTACGAGGCATGGACGACGGCCGACGCCGTCGTCCCTCCGGAAGGGGCCGACGCGGCGGCATGGGCGGCGGCGACCGACGTGATCCGCCGGCCCGCACCGCCCTATGAGGGGCGGTTCCTGCACCGGGACTTCCACCCCGGCAATGTGCTGTTCGACGTGGCGCCCCGAAGCCCGGCGGGTCCCCGGATCACCGGGGTCGTCGACTGGGTGCAGACCTCCTGGGGCCCGGCGGACCTCGATGTGGCGCACTGCTCCACCAACCTCGCGCTGCTGCACGGCCCGGCGTGGGGTCTGCGCTTCGCTACGGCGTACGAGGAGGCCGGCGGGGTGCTGGCCGCGGCCCCGAGCGAGCGGTTGTACTGGCGGCTGCTCGACGGGCTGGCGTTCGCGACGGGCCTGCCATGGGTGACGCGACCGTGGCGGGAGGCCGGGAGGGCGGAGCTGACGACACGGGCCGCGGAAGAGAGACTGGACGCCTACGTCACCGCCCTGCTGGACACGCTGGGCTGAGCCGAGGCGGTGTGAGGCGCGGGCACGGTGACGCGCGTCGGGGCCGGCTTCGACGTCCGGGGGCGAGGTCGGTCACGCACGCAGCCGGCCGAGAGCGATCCGGCGCGCTCCAGGGCCGCCCAGCCACCCTGCGGGCCGTCCAGGTCTCCGTTCGCGGCCCGCACGAGTACTTCACGGGCGCCCGCCCCGTCACTCGCGTCCGTCACCGATGGCAGGAATGCCCCATGAGCGAGGCGAGAGTGGGTAGGCGGATAAATGCGACAACGTATCTGACACCGACAACCTGTGACGAACGACGAGGAACGACCCACGGAAAGAGTTCTATGGTCACCGCGCTTGAGAACCGGGCATCGGATGAACAGGAACGCGCGGCGCCCCTGCGATACAGCGCCGCCTGGGACACGGAAGACGTATCGATCGCCGAAGCCCGAGCAGCCGTACGTACCCTGCTGGCCGACGCCGGCCACCACCCTGACGACCGGCCGAGCCACGACGCCCAGCTCGTCGTCACTGAGCTGGTCGCCAATGCGCTGCGCCACGCACCCGGTCCGGGCGACCTGGCGCTGGAGGTGACGCCCGACGCCGCCCTGCTGCACATCACCGTGCGTGACAGCTCCCCGCCCCCCCTCCCCCCCCCCCCCGCCTGGAAACCGGCAAGCAGATCGTCGCCCCGCTCCGCCTGCGCCCGCCCGTCGGGCAGAGCATGCCCGCCTGAGCGGTCGCAGGCCGAGGCGGGTGCTGTGCCCGCCTCGCTCACGACGCCGTTTCAGTGAGAGGTGAGCATGCCGTCGCGCAGCCGGGCGAGGGTGCGCGACAGCAGCCGGGAGACATGCATCTGCGAGACGCCCAGGTGTTCCCCGATCTGGGCCTGGGTGAGTTCCTCCACGAACCGCATGTGGATGATCTGACGGTCCCGCTCGCCGAGCTCGGCGAGCAGCGGGGCCAGGGCGTGGAAGTTCTCCACCAGCTCCAGGGCCTGGTCCTCGGCGCCGATGAAGTCCTGCAGCGCCGCTTCGCCGTCCTCGCCGCCGCTGATGGCGGCGTCCAGGGAGGAGGAGTGGTAGCCGTTCGCCGCGAGGCGGGCCTCGCAGACCTCTTCCTCGGAAAGGCTCATGAGCTCCGACAGCTCCTGCACCGTCGGGGTGCGGCCGAGACGGGTGCGCAGCTCCTCCGTGGCGCGCGCGAGCTGGACGCGGGCTTCCTGGAGCCGGCGAGGCACGTGCACGGCCCAGGTGGTGTCACGGAAGAACCGCTTGATCTCGCCCACGATGCAGGGGATGGCGAAGGAGGTGAACTCCGCCTCCCGGGAGAGGTCGAAGCGGTCGATCGCCTTGATCAGGCCGATCATGCCGACCTGGACGATGTCCTCCATCTCCTCCGGCCCCCGGCTGTGGAACCGGCCGGCCGCGAAGCGGACGAGCGACATGTTCATCTCGATCAGCGTGTTGCGCGCATACTGGTGCTCCGGCGTGCCTTCCTCCAGCACCGCAAGCCGGTCGAAGAACAGCCGGGACAGCTCGCGGGCGTCCCGCGGCGCGACGCGAGAGGGGTCGGCGACCTCCGGCAGCTCGCGTGCCTGCGTGTCCGTAGCCGTCGCCCTCGTGCGTTCCATGACCTGCCCCTCCCGGTATCGAAGCCCGATCGCCTCCGCCGGCCGGACGCAACCGGCACCGCCGCGCGGACACCCCCTCATTGTGCACCTATGCCGGCGCTCACCCGGCGGATGGGATTCATCGGTACGGGGCAGTCGGAACAAGCGGCTACGTCGAACGGACGTGCTGCCCGCCAGCTGAGGAGATCAGAGCATGGCAGGACCGGAGGACACGCGGAGCCACGCGAGACGGCTCCTGTCGGCGCCTGCCGCCGCGGTCGCCGAGGTGCTGGAAGCCATCGGGACCGGGGCCTACGTCGTCGACGAGCAGGGCCGCATCCTCGCCGTCAACTCCCGCGCCGAACGGTTCCTGGACCGCCCCGCCGGAGATCTCCTCGGCCATGACGCGCACGACCTGCTGCACCGGGACGCCCACGGCCAGCCCTTGCCGAGGACCCAGTGCCGTATGCGGCAGGCTTTCCACGCCGGGTGCACCGCTCAGGCCGAGGAGGACTACTTCGCGCACGCGGACGGCACCGCGCGGCCCATCTCGTGGCTGATCACCCCGTTCGCTCTCGGTGAGTGCGAACGGGGCACGCTCGTCCTCTTCCACGGCCGGAAACCGCAAGAGACCGACGCGCGGCCGGGGCAGGCGGCCACCCTGCTGCCGGACCTCGAACGGCTCGCGCTCCTGGCCGCGACCACCACCCAGCTGACCTCCACCCTCGATGTCGACGAGGCGCTGCGACGGCTGGTGACCCTGGTGGTGCCCCGGCTGGCGGACTGGGTCATCATCGACCTGATCACCGAGCGTGACGAGGTGTGGCGCACTGTCGTCGTCGAGGCGGACGGTGATGCCCTGGTGCCGCACGAGGAACTTCAGGGACCGATGCCGCCGGTCCCCGAGGAATCCCCGATGCCCTTGTCCAGGGCCCTGCGCGGAGTCGCCTCGACGCTGGCCGGCCCGCAGACCTACCAGGGGCCGCCGGATTCCGGCATCGCGGTCGAACAGCGCCGCCTGTTCGACGCCACCGCAGTGCACTCCGCGGCCATCGCGCCCATCCGCAGCACCCGCGCCGTCCTCGGCGCCCTGACCCTGGGCCGCGCCAGGCAGCCGGGGGACTTCAAGACCGCCGACCTTCCCCTGATCGAGGACATCGCCCGGCGCGCCGGCCTGGCTCTGGACAACGCGCGCCTCTACCAGCGCCAGCGCAAGGTCGCCGAGACCATGCAGAACCATCTGCTGCCGCAGATGCCGCGCGTGTCCGGGTTGCAGATGGCGGTCCGCTACCTGCCCGCGCCCGACGCCTCGCAGGTGGGGGGCGACTGGTACGACGCCTTCTCCCTGCCCGACGGCGCCACCGCGCTGGCCGTCGGCGATGTCGTCGGACACGACCTGGAAGCGGCGGCCGGGATGGCTCAGGTGCGCAACATGCTCCGCGCCTACGCCTGGGCCCTGCCGGAGCCCCCCAGCCGGATCGTCGAACGCCTCGACGAGGCGGTCATGCACATCACCGACGTCACCATGGCCACCATGATCCTCGCCCGGGTCGAGGAGGCCGACGAAGGCCGGTGGAAACTGTCCTGGAGCAATGCCGGCCATCCTCCGCCCCTGCTGATCAGCCATGACGGCCTGGCCGACTACCTCACCGGCGGCCACGGGATCCTCCTGGGCACCGGAGCCGGCGAGCCCCGCACCGACGGCACCGCCCTGCTGCCGCCGGGATCGACCCTCGTGCTGTACACCGACGGCCTGATCGAGGAACCCGGCCACACCCTCGACGAGGGCCTGCACCGGCTGCGTCGGCACGCCGCCGCCCTCGCCCACCGCCCGCTGGACTCCTTCACCGACCGGCTGCTGCGCCGGGTCCGCCCGGCCGCCAACGACGACGACGTCGCCCTGCTCGCCCTGCGGGCGCCCACCCGGCCGTGACCCGCACGCCCCGGTCGGGAGCCTCCTGCTGCTCCCGCCGACGCCCGTGCCGGTTCGGCTCCTGGTCTGCCGCCGCTCGCGGTCGAGCCCGTCAGGCCGCGTGCTCGTGGGCCGTCAGAGGCAGGCTGTTGTGACGTGAGACACAGCCGGGAGGACTGCGTGCGGATCGGTGAACTCGCGTCACGGGCCGAAGTGAGCGTGCGGTCCGTGCGCTACTACGAAGAGCAGGCGCTGCTCACCAGCACCCGCAGCGCCAGGGGGCAGCGGCACCACACGGAGAACGAGGTCGAGCGGGTCGCGTTCATCCAAGCGCTGTACAGCGCGGGTCTGTCGAGTCGCACCATCGCCGAGCTGCTGCCCTGCGTCGACGCGCCCGGCGAGGCGAACTCCGACTCCGCGCTGGAGCGGATGGCGCTGGAACGCGACCGGCTCTCCGCCCACATCGCCGACCTCGTGCGGACCAGGGACGCCCTCGACGGGCTGATGGCCTCGGCCCGGGCGTACCGGGAACAGTTGGGGGCGGCGGCGTCCGGCTGACCGGTGCACCCGGCGGCGCCGCCCGCCGCCCGTCGCCCTTCCCGGCTGTGGCCGGACGGCGCCTCCGCCTTCGGCCCCCGGCTGCCCGTGCGCCGAAGCCATGGCGGCGGGGGAAGCCGTCGTGCGTCGTACGCGTCACTCACTCGGGTTGCTGCGGCTCATCGCAGCGGGGCAGATCCGGACTCGGCCGGTCTGCGGCGATTTCCGTGCCAGTCCAGTATCAGGACCGTGGCGTCGTCCCTGAGGTTGCCGCGGCAGGCGTCGAGCACCGCGGCGGTCAGGCCCCGGACGGCTTCACGCGGGTGCAGCGCGCGGGTGTCGTGGATGACCGAAGGCAGGTCGACGGCCGCGGCATCGCGGTCCTGCATTCCGTCGGTCAGCAGGACCAGCCGGTCTCCGGGCCGCAGTTGCAGCTCCTGTACGCGGTAGGCGGTGGGCGCCACCACTCCGAAGGGGAGGTTGACGGCCAGCCGGACCTCTTCGACGATGCCGTCGCGCAGCCGCAGCGGCCGGGGGTGACCGGCGTTGACCAGTTCGCACAGACCTGTTTCGAGGTCGACGCACAGCAACTGCCCGGTGGCCAGACCACGGCCGTGACTGAGCAGGGCCTCGTGGGCGTGGCGGGCCTGCTTGAGGGCGTCGCAGCCGCTGCGGCGGGCCCGGCGCAGCGCGCCGACCAGCAGGGTGGCCAGCAGGGCCGAGTTCGTGTCGTGGCCCATGGCGTCGGTGATGGACAGGTGCAGGGTGCCGCGGTCCAGGGTGTAGTCGTAGGTGTCGCCACCGATGTCGTCGGCCGGGACAAGCCCGGCGGCGAGGGTGAACTCGTCCGCCTCGCAGCAGGGTGCCGAGGGAAGCAGCTGATGCTGGATCTCCGCCGCCAGGCTGGTCTCGGTGGTGCGCCGGCCCAGGTGGTAGAGGTCGGTGAAGCGGCGGTCCGTGACGATGATGTAGGCCAGCGCGTGTGCCGCATCGCGGACCTGCCGCAGCACCGTGTCGTCGGCGGACTGGAGGGTGACCTCCAGGACGCCGATGCAGTCGCCGCGGTTGGTGACCGGCGTGATGACGCGCCGTCCGCCCTGGCCGTCCGGTTCCACATGCTGACGCTGGCTGCGCAGAACCCTGTCGTACACGCTGCCGTGCAGGTCGATCGGCTCGGCATCGTCCGCATCGTCCGCGACCTCACCCCCGGCCGCGACGAGCCGTACCAGTCGCTGACCGATGAGGTCGACGAACAGGAAGGACACTCGCTCCGCGCCGAACCGCTTCTGCAGATCGTGCGCCACGACGTCGACGGACTCACCGGGCGGCGCCGCCTCCGCGGCGGCCAGCAATTCGCCCAGTTCCAGATCTCCACCCTCCACGACAACCTCCTATCGGCTGTCGCATCTTCTTCCCCGACTCTCCGCAACCTCACCTAATTCCCTCGTCTTGCCTGGTCAGGACGGCGGGTCAGGCGGAAAACGCCCTGCCGGACGCCGCGTTCGCCCACCAGCGTCCCGAAGGAGGCCAGTTCGCGACCGCCCCGGGCCGGCCGGTGAACCAGATGTCGGCGGGCCGGGCTCCGGTCCCGGCGCTCGCCGTAGTGCTGGGCTGACCGGTTCCGCGGGGCGGACGGCCCGTCGTACCGGACTCGACCGGACGGACCGGTCACCGACCGGCGCCCGGGTCAAGACGGGTGAGCCTGGCCGCCGTCCCCGGGTGCCCCGGCGCGCAACCCGTCCATGACGAGGTCGAGGAGCCGGGTGGCGCGCGGGCGCCAGTCGTCCGTGGGCGCCAGCTGCCACAGGCCGCCGATGGCGAGGACCAGGTCGTCTGGGGTCATGCCCGGCCGGATGGCGCCCACCGCGTCGTTTGCGCGCAGGAGGAGTTCGGCCGCGTCGGTGACGGGGGTGTGCGTCGGCTTCTCGGGGCCGCCCGGCGTGCTGGTGGCGAGGCGGATCGCGTCGGCGAGACCGGCCTTGGTCATGGCGAACTCGGCCAGCCGGTCCATCCAGGCGCGCAGGGCCTGCTCCGGCGGCAGCTGTTCGAGCAGCTGGGCCGCGCTGTCGGCGACCTGGCGTATCTCGTGGCGGTAGATCTCCAGGACGAGGGCCTCGCGGTGGGGGAAGTTGCGGTAGAAGGTGCCCTGTCCGACGCCCGCCTTCTTGGCGATGGCGCTGAGCGGTGCGTCGGGGCACAGCGTCAGCTCGGCCAGGGCCACCTCGAGAATGCGCTCACGGTTGCGTTGTGCGTCCGAGCGCAGGGGCGCGTCCTTCTTGTGCTGCACTCGACTCTCCTCGGGGGTGCGTGGCCGAACCCCACCCTTGCTAAGCGGACAACTGTCCGTTACGTTTGCCGGTAGCGGACGATTGTCCGGTTGGGTTCAACGATAGCCCCGGCCTGGTCCGCGCGGGAGTCCGTGGCCACCGTCAGCGCCGTCCCGTGCACGCACCCCCGCCCCACGAACGACGTACCTCGGCAGTCGCCAGGCACCGGCGGCCGCCCCCTCTGGTTCCGGAAGCGTGAAAGAAGCTCTCATGGCCTTACCGACGTCCAGCGTCATCACCCTGCACATCAACGGCGAGCGGCACACGCTGCCCGTCGACCACCGCACCACCCTGCTCGACGCACTCCGCGAGCGACTCGACCTCACCGGCACCAAGAAGGGCTGCGACCAGGGACAGTGCGGAGCCTGCACCGTTCTGGTCGACGGCCGCAGGACCGTGGCCTGCCTCCAGCTCGCGGTCGCGGCCGAGGGGCGTGAGGTCACCACCATCGAGGGCGTGGCGGAGGGCGACCGGCTGCACCCGGTGCAGCAGGCCTTCCTCGATCTCGACGGCTACCAGTGCGGCTACTGCACACCGGGCCAGATCTGTTCGGCGATCGGTGTGCTCGCGGAACACGCCGCCGGATGGCCGAGCGCCGCCTCGGCGGACGTGCGGCCCGCGGCCGGACCACCACCCCTGACCCCGGACGAGATCCGTGAGCGCATGAGCGGCAACCTGTGCCGCTGCGCCGCCTACCCCTCGATCGTCGAGGCCGTCACCAGGGCCGCGGAATCCGGGCCCGCGACGCGCACCGAAGCCGGACCGGAAGCGAAGGAGCCTGCGGCATGAGGGAGTTCGGCTATCGGAAGGCCTCCGACGTGGCGGGCGCCGTCGCGCTGCTCGACTCCGATCCGGACGCGCGCTACCTCGCCGGCGGCACCAACCTGGTCGACCTGATGAAGACCGGCGTCGAACGTCCGGGACGACTGGTCGACGTACGCGGCCTGCCGCTGGACCGCGTCGAGCCGACCCCGGCCGGCGGCCTGCGCATCGGCGCGACCGTCACCAACAGCGACCTCGCCGCCCATCCCCTGGTCCGCACCCGCTACCCCGTGCTGGCGCAGGCGGTCCTCGCCGGCGCCTCCGGCCAGCTGCGCAACATGGCCACCGTCGGCGGCAATCTGCTCCAGCGCACCCGCTGCGCCTACTTCGCCGACACCACCGGAGCCTGCAACAAGCGTGCTCCCGGCAGCGGCTGTCCGGCCGTCAGGGGCGAGAACCGCAACCACGCCGTCCTCGGCGCCTCCGCGCACTGCGTGGCCGTGCACCCGTCGGACATGGCCGTCGCGCTGGCCGCCCTCGACGGGATGGTGCACTACGAGACCGCCCAGGGACCGGGCGAACTGCCGCTGGGCTGGCTCTATCTCCCGGTCGCCGACACCCCGCACCGCGAGACGGCCCTGCCGCCGGGCGCGCTGATCACCGGTGTCACCCTGCCACCGGCTCCGGTCGCCACCCGTTCCCGCTATCGGAAGGTGCGCGAGCGCGCGTCCTACGCGTTCGCCGTCGGCTCGGTCGGCGCCGCGCTCGACGTCCGCGACGGTGTCGTGCGCGAGGTGCGCCTGGCGTTCGGCGCGGTCGCCTCCCGGCCCTGGCGGGCCCGTGCCGCCGAGCGGATCCTGACCGGGGCACCCGCCGACACCGAGTCGTTCGCGGCCGCCGCGGACGCCGAACTCGCGGCGGCCCGGCCCCTGTCGCACAACGGATTCAAGGTGACCCTGATGCGCAACCTGACCGTGGCCGTGCTGAGCGAACTCGCCGAGGAGGCCGCCCGATGACGACGACCGAGGCGCCCCTCGCCCGCGTCCGCGCAGTGGGCACCGGTCACGTCCGTGTGGAGGGGCGGGACAAGGTCACCGGTGCGGCCCGGTACGCGGGCGAGATCCCCTTCGCCGAACTCGCCCACGGCTGGCTGGTGTTGTCCACCGTGGCCCGCGGCCGGATCCGGGACGTCGAAGCGGACGCCGTCCTCGCGATGCCCGGCGTCCTCGCCGTGCTGGACCATCGCAACGCCCCGCCGCTGAAGACCGACTACATCGGCCTGCTGGGGACCGCCCCGGACCCGACCTGCGCGGTCTTCCAGAACGACCATGTGCCGCACCTGGGCTGGCCGGTGGCGCTGGTGGTCGCCGAGACGTCCGAGCAGGCGCGCGAGGCCGCCGAAGCCCTGGTCGTCCACTACGAACAAGCCCCGCACGACGTCGGGTTCACCGGCGACCACCCCGACGCCCACCCCTCCGACGGCCATATGCCCGCCGTGACGGACAAGGGTGACCTGGAGGCCGAACTCGCCGCGTCCGCCGTCGTCGTGGACGCCACGTACACCACTCCGGAAGAACACCATCACCCCATGGAGCCCCACGCGGCCACCGCCCGCTGGGAGGCCGACCGGCTCGAGGTGGTGGACTCCAACCAAGGCGCCACCTGGGTCGTCGCGGAACTGGCGAACCTCTTCTCGCTCGATCCCGCGTCGGTGCGGGTGCGTTCGGAGCACGTCGGCGGTGGCTTCGGCAGCAAGGGCGTGCGTGCCCACCAGGTCGCCGCCGTGATGGCGTCCCGGATGATCGGGCGTCCGGTACGCGTCGTCCTGACCCGGCGTCAGATGTTCACGCTGGCCGGCCACCGCAGTCCCACGATCCAGCGGGTCAGGCTCGGGGCGGACACCGACGGGCGGCTGCGCGCCCTGGACCACCGCTCGCTCAGCCGCACCTCCACCGTGCACGAGTTCGTCGAGCCGAGCGCCGGCGTGGCCCGGGTGATGTACGACGCCGACGCCCACCACACGGAGAACCGGGTCGTACCGCTCGACGTCCCGAGCCCCACCTGGATGCGCGCCCCGGGCGAGGCGCCGGGGTCCTTCGCGCTGGAGGCCGCGCTCGACGAACTCGCCCACCGGTGCGGCATCGACCCGATCGAGCTCCGGCTGCGCAACGAACCGGACCGGGGCCCGGTCTCCGGTCTCCCCTTCGCCGGCCGCAATCTGCGCGCCTGTTTCGAGGAAGGCGCCCGCCGCTTCGGCTGGGACCGGCGCGACCCGCGGCCCGGGGTACGGCGCGAGGGGCGCTGGCTGCTCGGCACCGGCACCGCGGCGGCTTCCTTCGGCGCCGGCGCCGCCCCGTCCACGGCCTCGATCACCGCCGAGGCGGACGGCCGCTTCACCGTACGGATCGCGGCGGCGGACATCGGCACCGGCGCACGGACCGCCCTCACCCTGGTCGCCGCGGACGCCCTGGACGTACCGCCGGACCGCGTGCAAGTACGCCTCGGCGACAGCGCGTTCGGGTTCGCGATGATCGCGGGCGGTTCCATGGGCACCCGGTCCTGGTCCTGGGCCGTCATGGCCGCCGCGGGCGAACTGCGCGACCGGCTCGTGCCGGGCGCGGCGATCCCGGCCGAGGGCATCACCGTGCGCTCCGACACCACCGCGGCGATCGGCGCCCTCGCGCAGAAGGAACGGCACTCGTTCGGCGCGCAGTTCGCCGAGGTCGCCGTCGACACCGCCACGGGCGAGGTCCGGGTGCGGCACATGCTCGGCGTGTTCGCGGCGGGGCGCATCGTCAACCCCCTCACCGCGCGCGGCCAGTTCACCGGCGGGATGATCTGGGGCATCTCCATGGCCCTGCACGAGGAAGCCGCGCGCGACGCGGCCTTCGGCGGTCCCGTCGGAGCGGATCTCGCGGGATACCACGTGGCGACGCACGCCGACGTCTCGCGGGTCGAGGCGCACTGGGTGGCGGACGACGACCCCGACGACCCGGTCGGCATCAAGGGCATCGGTGAGATCGGCATCGTCGGCGCGGCCGCCGCCGTCGCCAACGCCGTGTGGCACGCGACCGGCGTACGCCACCGCAGCCTGCCCATCCGCCCCGACCGGGTCCTGACGGGCGGCCGCGATGCTTGACCTCGCGCCGCAGCTGGGCGACTGGCTGGCCGAGGGCCGCAAGGCCGCCGTCGCGACCGTCGTGTCCGTCGGCGGCAGCGCCCCACGCGGTCCGGGCGCCGCCCTCGCCGTCGACGGGGAGGGCACCGTCATCGGGTCGGTGTCCGGCGGCTGCGTGGAGGCGTCGGTCTACGACCTGTGCGCCCGGGCGCTGGAGACCGGCGACAGCGTGCTCGAACGCTTCGGCTACAGCGACGAGGACGCCTTCGCCGTGGGACTCACCTGCGGCGGGGTCCTCGACGTCCTGGTCACCCCGGTCACGGCGGACGGTCCGGTCGGTGCGCTGTTGCGCCGCGCCCTGGACACGTCGGCGCGGGGCGAACCCGTCGCGCTCGTCAGGGTCGTCCGCGGTCCCGGGTCGCTGCTCGGCACCGCGTTGCTCGTGCATGCCGACGGCTCCCGCGAGGGCGGCCTCGGCGGGCACGAGGACCTCGACCGCACCGCCACGGCCCATGCCCTGACCGCGCTCGACACGGGCCGTACCACCACGGTCGAGCTGTCGCAGGACGGATCGCACTGTCCCGGCGGCCTCACCCTGCTCGTCGAGACGAGCGTGCCGCCGCCCCGGATGATCGTGTTCGGTGCCGTCGATTTCGCGGCGGCACTGGTCCGGGCCGGCAAGTTCCTCGGCTATCACGTCACCGTGTGCGACGCCCGGCCCGTCTTCACCACCGCGGAGCGTTTCCCCGAGGCCGACGAGGTCGTCGTGGACTGGCCGCACCGCTATCTGCGGGGTACCCGGACGGACGGGCGCACCGTGGTGTGCGTGCTCACCCACGACGCCAAGTTCGACGTCCCGCTGCTGGAGGTCGCACTGCGGTTGCCGGTGTCGTTCGTCGGCGCGATGGGCTCCCACCGCACCCACGCCGACCGGGACCGGCGGCTGCGCGACATCGGCCTGCGAGAACACGAGTTGGCGCGGCTGAGGTCACCCATCGGCCTGGACCTCGGCGGGCGTACACCGGAGGAGACCGCCCTGTCGATCACGGCGGAGATCGTCGCCGCCCGCCGGGGCGGGACGGGCCTGCCGTTGACCGGTTCGGACAGACCGATCCACCGACGCCACTCCGCCTGAGGCCCGACAGCCCGGCACGCGCGGCACGCGCGGCACGCGAGCGGCCCGCCCCGGACACAACTCCGAGGGCGGGCACGTGTGTTGTCGGGCCCGATCGCTGCCGCCGGAGCGCTCATCCCGACCGCCGCACGGCCGGCCGCGCCCTTCCCCAGGCGGCCAGCGGCCGGAGTGCGTCGTTGAGGCGCGTGCCGTCCTCGGTCAGCGAGTACTCGACCCGGGGCGGCACCTCGTCGTAGGAGACGCGGCGCACGACACCGTCCGCCTCCATCTCGCGCAGGTGGGAGGCCAGCACCTTCTCGGTGATCCCCGGAAGCAGTCGGCGCAGCTCGCCGAAGCGTCGGCAGGGGTGCTCGTGGAGCGCCCAGAGGAGCAGCACCTTCCACTTGCCGCCGATCACCTCCATCGCGGTGTCGATCCCGCAGGCGTGGCCGTCCGGTGCGCCCGGCCGGTTCAGCGTCGTCATGCCCCACCCTTCCGACGTGCTCGCTCACCTCAGGGTAACCACCCACTCCCAAGTACGTACTTGATCACGCCGGGGCCTGCGACCAGCCTGATCGGCATGACACAGAACACTGTTGAGAAGAGCGCCGTCACGCTGCTGGGTCTCGGCGCGATGGGTGCGGCGCTGGCCCGTACCTGGCTCGCCGCCGGTCACCCGCTCACCGTCTGGAACCGCAATCCGCACCGCTCCGCGGCGCTCGCCGCCGAGGGTGCGAGGGTCGCGGACAGCGCCGCCGAGGCGGTCGCGGCGAGCACCCTGGTCGTCGTCTGTCTGCTGGACGACGCCTCGGTCGACGAGGCGTTGGCCGGCGTCGACCTGACCGACAGGGACCTGGTCAACCTGACCACCAGCACCCCTGCGCAGGCCCGCGCCCGCGCCGAGTGGGCCCGCGAGCGCGGCGCCCGTTACCTGGACGGCGGGATCATGGCCGTCCCACCGATGATCGGTGTCCCGGAAGCCGGAGGCTACGTCTTCTACAGCGGCTCGCGGGAGCTGTTCGAGCGGCACCAGGAGACCTTGGGGGTCCCGGCCGGCACCACCTACGTCGGCGAGGACGCGGGCTTCGCGGCCCTGCACGACGTGGCCCTGCTCAGCGCCATGTACGGGATGTTCGCCGGGTCCGCGCACGCCTTCGCCCTGATCCGCAAGGAGGACATCGATCCGGCGTCGCTCGCCCCGCTGCTCGCCGACTGGCTCGTCGCGATGGCTCCGGCGGTCCACCGGACGGCCGACCGTCTGCGGAGCGGCGACTACACCAAAGACGTCGCCTCCCCGCTCGCCATGCAGGTGGCCGGCACCCCGACCTTGCTGAGCACCGCCGAGCAGCAGGGCGTCAGCCCCGAACTGCTCAGCCCCTACTTCGACCTGATGCGCCGCCGCCTGGGCGAGGGCAGCGAGGAGGAGGACCTGACGGGCGTGATCGACCTGCTGCTGCGCTGATCGGCAGCACGCCGCCACAGCGGCGACCGTGCCGGTGACCGGCCGGTGACCGTTCCCCGACGAGCAGCGCCGGCCGTGTCGGTCCGTCCCGGACGAAGACAGGGACTCGCGGGCACTCGCGGGCACTCGCGAGGACCACGGAGCTACGCGGACACCGCGATCACGTGCTTGCCCACGGCTCCGCCGCGTTCGAATGCCGTGTGCGCCGCGGCGATGTCCGCGAGCGGGTACACGCTGTCGACCACCGGGCGCAGCGCACCCGAGGCGACATGCCCGGTCAGGTCGCGCAGCACGGCGCTGTCGGGACGGGCGCTGAAGGTGCGGATGCGGCGGGAGCCGTGCACGCTCGACGCGGCGATCGCGGCCAGGGCGCCGGCCGACAGTCCGACGGTCACCATCCGGCCGCCCTTGGCCAACCGACCTCGGTAGCAGTGCAGTTCCGAGCCGACGGTGTCGACGATGACGTCGAACGGTCCGATCCGGTCCGAGGTGGTGGAACCGTAGTCGAGGACTTCGTCGGCACCGAGGCCGGTGAGCAGTTGGGCGTGGCGGTCGCGGGCCAGCGCGGTGACGTGGCCGCCCATCGCGTGGGCCAGTTGCACGGCGGCTGTGCCGACACCGCCCGCCGCGCCCCGCACGAGGACCCGTTCGCCGCCCGCGAGGCGCACGCTGTCGCGCAGTGCGATCAGCGCCGTGACACCCGCCACGACGAGGGAGGCCGCGTCGACCGGCGAGAGGCCCGCGGGGGCAGGCGCGATCCGGTCGGCGGGGACCACGACGTACTCGGCCGCCCCCGCGGTGGTGTGCCGCTGCCGGGGATGCACCATGCCCCACACCCGGTCCCCGACCCGGTGGCTCTCGACCTCGGCGCCGGTCTCTACGACGACGCCCGCGAAGTCCAGCCCCGCGCCGATCGGGAAGCGGCGCCCCGACACCATCTTCAACTCCCCGGCGCGGACGATCACGTCGTGTCCGTTCACGCTGGACGCCTCGACCGACACCAGGACCTCGCCGGCACCGGGGGCGGGGCGGTCGACATCGTTGACGCGCAGGACGTCCGGTGCGCCGTAACCCGTGATCTGAGCGGCCTTCATGTCGCTGTTCCTTCCGTGGTCCTCCGGTGGGGAACCGATACTGGTCCCCGCTCACGGCATCACGGTCGTCCGCCTTTTCCTGGGACCGGCAGACCCACCCTTGCCGGCGGTGCCCGAGGCATACTGGCGCCGTGACCGACGACCCCCTCGCGCCGACCGACGAACCCCGCCGCGAACTCGCCGCGTTCCTGCGGACCCGCCGGACCCGGCTGCGGCCGGAGGACGTCGGCCTCGAACCCGGCCCGAGGCGGCGTGTCGCCGGGCTGCGGCGGGAGGAACTGGCCCTCCTGGCGGGGGTGAGTTCGGACTACTACCAGCGGATGGAGCAGGGACGCGACGTGCGCCCCTCCGAACAGGTCCTGGACGCCCTCGCGCGCGCCCTGAACTTCTCCGCCGAGGAGTCTCGGCACCTGCACAGCCTCGCCGCCGCCGCGCGCACCCCGGCCCGCGTCCCGCGCCGGTACGAACCGGAGCAAGTACCGGACACCACACGGCGGTTGCTGGGTACGATGCCCTCGCCCGCACTGGTCGTGGGCCGCTACCTGGACGTACTGGCCTGGAGCCCGTCGGCCGGCGCCCTGCTGGGCGATTTCACCCGACTCCCGGTGACGGAGCGGAACTTGTTGTCGCTCCTGCTGCACCCGGAAGCCGACCAGACCTGCCCGGAGCGGGCCGCCACCGTCGCCGAGCTGACCGCGATGCTGCGCGCCCAGGTCGCCGCCGATCCGGGGCATCCGCGCGCCGCGCAGCTGGTCGGCGAACTCGCGGTGCGCAGCGACGAGTTCGCGACGCTGTGGGCCCGCCACGACGTGAGGGAGACGACGCGCGGCCGGATGCGCGTGCACCATCCCCTGGTCGGAGAGCTGAACCTGGACTGGGACGCCTACCCGTTGCCGGGCGCTCCCGGCCCGATGCTGATCGTGTACACCGCCGTCGAGGGCGGCCCCGACGCCGAGCGGCTCCAACTGCTCGCCGGCCTGCTCGACCCCCGCTGACCCGGGGCACGTCGGGCGGCCGTGACGGGGGGGGGGCGTGCGCTGTGGCTCAGCCGTGCAGCGAGCGGTACGCCGCGACCGCGCCGGGGTGCAGTGCGATGCCGCCCGTACCGATCAGGCTGCCGACGTCGGGGAACTGGGTACCGACGGCGTTGCCGGGCACGAGGGCGCTCGCCCGCAGGGCCAGCAGGCGGGTCAGCGCGTCCGCGACGCCGCGGGGAAGGTCGGGGCGGCACACCAGCAGGTTGGACACTCCGATGGTGCCGACCCCGCCCGCCGACCGGTATGCGCCCTGCGGCAAGGACACCTCCTCCAGGCCCGACCCGGCCAGGCCGTCGCGGCCGCCCAGCCGGGGCAGCAGACCGGCCAGCGGCAGGAACCGCAGGCCGACGCGGTCGTCGAGGTCGGTGAGGGTGGGCAACGGTACGCCGCCCGCGACGAGCAGTGCGTCGACCGAGCCCGTCCGCACCGCGTCGGCCGCGTCGGCCAGCGGGAGGTGGCTGACGGGCACGTCGGTGCCGGGGGAAAGCCCCGCGGCGTGCAGGATCCGTTCGCCGAGTACGGCCGCGCCCGACCCGGTGGCGCCTAGCGAGACGGTGTGCCCCGCCAGGTCGGCCACCGCGCGTACGGGCAAGTCGGCGCGGACGACGAACTGGAGGTAGGTCTCGTACACCCTGCCGAGCGCGCGCAGGGGCACGGGGTGCGGGAAGAGGTCGGTGCCCTGGGCCGCCAGCGCGGTGTCGGTGAGGACGAGTGCGACGTCGGCACGGTGGTCGCGGAGCAGTTCGATGTTGGTGACGCTGCCCGCGGTGGTACGGACGCGGCAGGTCAGACGGGGATACGCCGCTTCGAGCTCTGCGGCGAGGAGGCGGCCGAACGCCGCGTAGAAGGCTGTGGGCTCGCCGGTCGCGACGCGCAGGACACCGCTCGGGCCGGGCAGCTGCCGGGAGGCGTCGGCGGTGAGCGCGCCGCCGAGGACGGCGACGGCGGCCGTGCCGAGGACGGCATGGAGAAGGGCGCGGCGGTCGACGGGACGGGTCATGGGGCACCTCCGTCGCCCGGCGCGCGCGGTACGACCGCCCTGGCCCGCAGCCCCCGCGGTCGCGCGGGTTCCAGCTCCAGTCGGCCGCCGCGGCCCGCCAACAGCTGTTCGGCGATGGCCAGGCCCAGTCCCGTCCCCGCGGTGCCGTCGTGTCGTTGCCGGCCCGAACGCCAGAACCGCGTGGTGGCCAGCGCGAGCTCCTCCGTGCCCAGGCCGGGTCCGTCGTCGGTCACCGTGAGGACCGCGAGCGTGCCTTCGGTGGTGCAGCGCAGCGAGATCTCGGCGCCCGGGCCCGCGTATTTGATGGCGTTGTCGACGAGGATGTCGGTGATCTGGGCGAGCTCGCGTTCCGTGCAGGCGGCGGTGACCCGGGCCGGAGCGGCCCGGAGCGTGAGGCGGGCTCCGGCGCGGTGGGCGACCGGCTCCCACAGGCGGTGCTGGGCGGCAGCCACGGCCGTGAGGTCGCACTGGGCGTCCGAGCCGTCGGTCACCGTCAGTTCCCCGGCCCGGTGTTCCGCGGTGGCGAGGGCGAGCATGTCGTCGAGGAGGGTCTCCAGGCGGTCGAGCTCGGTGGTGACCCCGGTGTAGGTGCGGTTCGCCGACGCGGGCAGGTGGGTGTGCAGGGCGTCGACGCGGAGCCGCAGCGCCGCCATGGGGTTGCGCATCTGGTGGGACGTGTCGGCGACGAGCCTGCGCTGCTGTTCCAGGGCCGCCGTGACCGTACGCCCCATGCGGTTGAAGCCGATCGCGAGCCGGCGCAGTTCGGGCGGTCCGCCGGCCCGGGTCTGTTCGGGCGGGAGTCCCGCGGCGAGCCGGCCGACGGCACGGTCGAGGCGGCGCAGCGGGCTGACCACCCAGCTGGTCGCGGCCCGGGCGAGGACCGTGCAGGCGACGGCGACCAGAGCGGCGCCCGCGAGGACGGCGGCCCAGCGCCGGGTGATGTCCCGCGCCGCGGTCCCGACCGAGGCCCGCAGCACGACGGCCCCGGAGACCCGGGTCCCGGTGCCCGCGGGCTCGGCGAACATCCTCGATCCCCGCGACCAGGGGCGCAGCGCCCTCGTGGGATGCGCGGTCTGGTTGCGCAGCGCCGCGTCGAGCAGCCGCGCGACGTCGGGGTCGGCGGCGCGCATGCCGCCGGTCTGGACGACGGGGTTGCGGCGCGTGTCGGTGACGACGAGCGGTTCGCCGTACAGCTGTGTGTAGCGTCGCGCCTCGGCGGCGACGGCCGAGGTGTCGCCGGTCGAGGCGGCCTGGTCCATGAGGGAGGCGAAGCGGTCGAGATCGGCGCTGCGGGCGAGGACCAGCTGTTGGGTGCGGTCGGACGCGGTGAACAGCAGCAGCGGTACGGCGAACGCGGCCACCGCGATCACGACGAACAGCAGGAGTGCGGCCTGGACCCGGGTGCGCACGCGTGGTTCCCCTCAGTCCTCGTTCCCGAGGTCCCCGAAGCGGTAGCCGAAGCCCCGGATCGTGGTGAGCAGCTCGGGGCGGCGCAGCTTGGCGCGCAGCTGGGTGAGGTGGACGTCGAGGGACCGGGACACGGCATGGCGGGCGTCGCCCCACACCTCGTCCAGGAGCTGCTCGCGGCTGACGGCCGTACCCGCGCGCCCGGCCAGGACGGCGAGGATGTCGAACTCCTTGGTGGTCAGTTCGATCTCCGCCCCGGCGACCCGGACCCGGCGCGCGTCGAGATCCACCTCGACGTCACCCGCACGGGCCGTCCGTACGGAGGAAGCATTCTTCGCCGCGTTTCGCCTGGTGACGGCGTCGATCCGGGCGAGCAGCTCGGCGAGTCGGACCGGCTTGACGAGGTAGTCGTCGGCTCCGAGCCGCAGTCCGCGCACGACCGAGCGCTCGTCGCCGCGGGCGGTGAGCACCACCACCGACATGTCGCTCACCGCGCGCAGGGCGCGCAACACGTCCAGGCCGTCGGTGTCGGGCAGGCCCAGATCGAGAAGCAGCAGGTCGGAGCTGCGGTGATAGGTCAGCACCTCCCTGCCGTACCGGACCCGCCGGGTGACATGGCCATGGTCGTACAGGACCTCCACGAGTGCCGCGGCCACACCGTCGTCGTCCTCCGCCAGCAGGATCTGCACCCTGACCACCTCCTTTCGGCCACTCCCGGCCACTGCCTCCAGCCGAATGTAGACCACACCGACCGCGCACCCGCCGGAGTGTTAAGGGGAGGTTAGTTCTGTGCTCGGTCCTCTCGTCCGCCGGTGCGGGGCGGAGCCAGGCTGCACGGCACCCAGCAGCCCGAGAAGGACGCCGTAATGATCATCGACTGTCACGGTCACTACACGACCGCCCCGCCGGCCCTGGAGGCATGGCGCAAGCGGCAGATCGCCTCCCTCACCGACCCTGCGGCCGCCGCCCCGGCCCGCGCGGACCTGCGTATCGACGACGACGAGCTGCGCGAGACCATCGAGCCGAACCAGTTGCGGCTGATGGACGAACGCGGCATCGACCTGACGGTCTTCTCGCCCCGCGCGTCGTTCATGGCGCACCACGTCGGGGACTTCGAGACCTCCGCCGCCTGGGCGGCCCTCTGCAACGAACTGTGCTTCCGGGTGAGCCGGTTGTATCCCGAACGCTTCGTGCCCGCCGCGATGCTTCCGCAGTCCCCCGGCGTCGACCCCGCGACCTGCCTCCCGGAACTCACCCGCTGCGTGGAGGAGTACGGCGCCGTCGCACTCAACCTGAACCCCGACCCCTCGGGCGGTCACTGGACCGCGCCGCCGCTCACCGACCGCTCGTGGTACCCCGTCTACGAGAAGATGGTGGAGTACGACATCCCGGCGATGGTCCACGTCAGCACGAGCGTCAACCCCGCCTTCCACACCACCGGCGCGCACTACCTGAACGCCGACACCACGGCGTTCATGCAGCTCGTCCAGGGTGACCTGTTCGCCGACTTCCCGACCCTGCGCTTCGTCATCCCCCACGGCGGCGGCGCCGTCCCCTACCACTGGGGCCGCTTCCGGGGCCTGGCGATGGCTCTCGGGAAGCCTCCACTGGAGGAACACGTCCTGGGCAACGTCTACTTCGACACCTGCGTCTACCACCAGCCAGGCTCGGACCTCCTCTACGACGTCGTCCCGGCCCACAACATCCTCTTCGCCTCGGAGATGATCGGGGCCGTCCGCGACATCGACCCGTGCACCGGCCACCACTTCGACGACACCGGCCGCTACGCGGAGGCGGCCGGGCTGCCCGCGGACGACCTCGCGGCGATCCAGGAGCACAACGCCCGCTCCGTGTACCCGCGCCTGGACGCGCTGCTGAAGGGCCAGGGGCGGTGAGGCACATGAGCACTCCCTCCCCCAAGACCCCCGGCTGGCTGGACTGGTACCGCAACCCGTCCGCACCGGCCTTCCGGCTGCCGCCGGGGACCGTCGACACGCACTGTCACGTCTTCGGCCCGCAGGCCGACTTTCCCTTCGCGCCGGAGCGGAAGTACACGCCCTGCGACGGCGGCAAGGAGGATCTGTTCGCGCTCCGCGACCACCTGGGCGTCGACCGCAACGTCATCGTGCAGGCCACCTGCCACGGCGCGGACAACAGCGCCATGGTCGACGCCGTCCGAGCCGCGGGCGGCAGGGCGCGCGGCATCGCGACGGTCCGCCCGGACATCAGCGAGGGCGAGCTGCTCGAACTCGACGCGGCGGGCGTGCGCGGAGTGCGGTTCAACTTCGTACGGCGCCTGGTCGACAGCTCGCCCGAGGACGACCTGCACACCATCGCCAAGAAGGTCGCACCGCTGGGCTGGCACGTCGTCCTCTACTTCGAGAGTGCCGACCTGCCCGAACTGGAGGGCTTCTTCGGGTCGCTGCCCGTCCCGCTGGTGGTGGACCACATGGGACGACCGGACGTGACCCAGCCCGTGGACGGACCGCAGTTCACCCGGTTCCTGCGCTTCGTAGACGACAACGACGTCTGGGTGAAGGTGAGTTGTCCCGAACGCCTCAGCATGACGGGGCCCGCCGCCCTGGACGGCGAACGGCACACCTACACCGACGTCGTCCCCTTCGGCCGCCGCGTCGTCGAGGAGTTCCCCGACCGGGTGCTGTGGGGCACCGACTGGCCGCACCCCAACCTCACCAGCCACATGCCCGACGACGGACTCCTCGTCGATCACGTGTCGCAGGTGGCGGTCACCGCCGAGCAGCGGCACCAGCTCCTCGTCGCCAACCCGATGGGCCTCTACTGGCCCGGCGAGCACGTCTGACGCCCCCGGACTCCCCCGTATCCCCCGTGCGTTTCCACCCACTTCGACAAGGGCCGCTCATGCAACACGCCAACGCGCTGAACCGGCTGGACCGGCTTCCGGTCTCCCGGTTCCACAAAGTCACCCTGCTCGCCGTCGCCTTCGCCTACTTCTTCGAGTTCGCGGACATCAACAGCTTCGCCACCACCGCGCCGAAACTGATCAAGCTGTGGGGCCTGACGGTCGACCAGGTCGCCTACGTCACCTCGCTCTCGTTCGTCGGCATGTTCCTCGGGGCGATCGTCGCCGGATCCATCTCCGACCGGTGGGGCCGCAAACGGGCACTGCTGTGGACGACGCTGTTCTTCGGCGTCTCCTCGTTCGCGGCGGTCTTCTCCTGGGACCTCGTGTCCCTCGGTGTGTTCCGCGTCCTGACCTCGGCGGGACTGTCCGCGATGACGGTCGTGGGGGTCGTCTACGTCAACGAGATGTACCCGTCGGCGATCCGCGGCAAGTACCAGGCGTACGCCATCGTCATCGGCATCTGCGGAACGCCCGTCACCAACCTCATCGCCAGCGCCGTCGTCCCGCTCAACGACTGGTCGTGGCGGCTGGTCTACCTCTGGGGCTCGCTGGGCATCCTGCTCGTGCTGTTCACCCGGCACCTCAAGGAATCACCCCGCTGGCTGGAGAGCCGGGGAGAGCACGCCGAGGCGGACGCGGTCCTCCGGGAGATCGAGGAGAGCGTCACGGCGGAGAAGGGCCCCCTTCCCGAGCCCGCGCCGCCGGTCGACGAGACACCGTCGACGAAGGCGCCCCTGCGGCTGCTCCTGCAGAAGAAGTACCTGTTCCCGACGCTGCTGCTCACGGTGCTGTGGACGACGCAGACCATCGGCTTCTTCGGCTACTCCAGCTGGGCGCCCACCCTGCTGGCCAAGGAGGGCTTCAGCGTCGAGAAGTCCGTCTTCTACGTGGCCCTCACCACGGTCGGCGCACCCCTCGGCTGCTATCTGGCCTCCCTGGTCACCGACCGCTTCGAGCGCAAGTGGTGCCTCGTCGCCTTCGGCACCGTGATCGCGGCATGCGGTCTGCTGTACGGGCTCACCTTCAACCCGGTCCTCATCATCGTGTTCGGGTTCCTGGTGAACCTCTTCGAGCGCGGCTACACCGCCCTCGCCTACGCCTACTCCCCCGAGCTCTTCGACACCCACAGCCGCTCCCTGGGAACGAGCGTCTCCTACGGCCTGGGCCGGCTGTCGAACGCCGCCGGTCCGCTGATCGTCGCGGCGCTCTACAACGGCCACGGCTATCAGAGCGTCTTCTGCTTCATCGCCGGCACCTGGCTGCTCGGCGCGATCGCCCTGGCCGCCTTCGGCACCCGCACGCGATCGGCCCGCATCGCCCAGGCGGAGCGGCAACGCGTGAGCCTCCCCGCCTGAGGCGGCCCGGGGCAGGGCCGCGCGGGGCCGCGCGGCGCGCGCTCGGAACACCGGTCAGGTCTGCTTCTCCATGCTGATGGCCTGGCGGAGTTCCTCGCTCGCCGCTCCCGGTTCCCGCCGCTGGATCTCCAGCAACGCGGCGGCGATGGCGTCGAGCTTGCGCTGGATGGCGTGCTCGGCTCGCCGTTCGGAATTCTTGAGCAGCGCCAGGAGCAGCAGCGAGACGGCGGACATCGTCTCCCCCACCAACAACAGCCACGACGTGGGCAGCTTCAGCGCGTGCGCGGTGATCGCGGCGGCGACCAGGACTAGGCACACGCCGAAGAAGGCGGGAGAACTGGTGAAGTTCGAGGCGTGTTCGGCCAGGCGCGTGAACCGCCCCGGCCGGTCGCCGTCCCGGTGCGCGGGGTGCTGCGGTGCCATCAGGTCACCGGCGGTCTTCACGAGGCCGGCCGGTCGGCGGGAGCCCCCAGGGCCCAGCCGGAGACATCGCCCAGCCGGCCACGCCACAGCGGAGCGGTGGCGGTCCCGGGCACGGACAGGAACGTGACGTCGACGAGGTGGATGAACCCGTGCAGCCCGTCCCCCGTTCCCGGCTCCGCATCGGCCTCCTTCAGGGCGGACCGGACGGTGTGCGCCAGGTGTGCCATGTGGTCGGCCGCGTCTTCCGCTCCGGTGGCCGTCGACACCACGTGCTCCCACCGGTCGGCCCACGTACGGGACCCGACCAGGTTCCCCCCGACGATTCCACCGGGCGTGGTCAGGCAGATCTTGAGCGCCGCCTCGGGCTGCGCGTCGACCAGCCGCAGCAGGATCTCCAGATGTGCGTCGATCGGCGGGAGCGCGGCACCGCTTTCGCTCACCACAGGTCCTCTCTGGTACATGCCCGGGGTCGGGTGGGCTTCCGCGCTCCGGGCCACGGGCGTCGGGCCACGGGTGTCGGGCGTCCGGCGTCGGGCGTCCGGCGTCGGGCGTCGGGCGTCGGTTCAGTGGGTGGTGAGCATGCCCGCGCGCAGGCGCTTCAGGGTGCCGGAGAGCAGGCGCGACACGTGCATCTGCGAGCAGCCGAGCCGTTCGCCGATCTGCGCCTGGGTCAGCTCCTCGACGAACCGCCAGTGGAGGATGCGCCGTTCACGCTCGTCGAGCTGGGCGAGGAGGGGCGCCAGCGCGTGGAAGTCCTCCACCAGTTCCATGGCCGCGTCGTCGGACCCGATGAAGTCCGCCAGTGCCGTCTCGCCGTCGGGGCCGCCGCCGATGGTGGCGTCCAGGGAGGCGGAGTTGTAGCCGTTGGACGCGAGCCGGGCCTCGATGACCTCCTCCTCGGTCAGGTCCATCAGGTCCGCCAGCTCCTTGACCGTGGGGGTCCGGCCCATACGGCTCTGGAGCTCCTCGGTGGCCTTCGCCAGCTGCACACGTGCCTCTTGCAGGCGGCGCGGCACATGCACGGACCAGGAGGTGTCCCGGAAGAAGCGCTTGATCTCACCGACGATGTACGGGATGGCGAAGGAGGTGAACTCCACCTCACGGGATATCTCGAACCGGTCGATGGCCTTGATCAGCCCGATGACGCCGACCTGCACGATGTCCTCCATCCCGTCCGCGCCGCCCCGGTTGCGGAACCGGCCGGCCGCGAAGCGGACCAGGGACATGTTCATCTCGATCAGGGTGTTGCGCGCGTACTGGTGCTCGGGCGTGCCTTCCTCGAGCACCGCCAGCTTCGCGAAGAACAACTTCGACAGGCTGCGGGCGTCCTTGGGCGCCATCTTGCCCGGTTCGGGGACCACGGGCAGTGCCGCTGTCGTCTGCTCCTCGGCCGCCTGCGCGATCGTCGTCGTCATCTGAGATCTCCCCACCCTGCCGGTGCCCTGCGTTCGAGCTGATGTCGCCGCGTCTACCCCCTCATCCGCAGAGCATGCGCATGCCCGCCGGAAGTACCTGGGCGAGCGGACAGGAACGCGCCGTCCGGCCGGGGCCGGGGCGCTGCCGGCCGGTACCTCGGGGACAGGAGATCGCGAGCTCCGGCCGATGCGGGACCGGTAGAAGACTCGCCTCCGCCTCCCGCTGCGCACTTTCGTCGTCGTGACGAGCTCGCCGCCGAAGTCGGTCCGGCTCACCGGCCTCGACTGGACGTTCGTCACCACAGGGCTGCCCGTCGCCGTCGCCGTCGCGCGCGAGCGCGCCGACGCGGCGTCCTCGGCCGCCGGCACCGACCTCGACGTCGTCCTCATGGGCGGCGGCGCCACGATCGGTTCGGCGCTCGCCGCCGGGCTGGTCGACGTCCTGTCACTGCACCTCGCCCCCACGATCCTGGGCGCCGGGACGCCCCTGTTCACCGGAGGCGTCCCGCGCACGCTGGTACAACGGAGCGTGACCTCGACATCGACCGCGACACACCTGACGTACGACATCCTCCGCCCCACGCTCTGAGACCCGCGCGAGACGCGGTGATCGCCGCACGACTGCCGCCCGAGGGGGGTGGGGACAGTCCGGAATCGAGGACGCGGCGAAGTGCGGGTGTCGACCGGTCAGATCGCGGGGGCAGGTCGCGGGGTCAGGTGACGGAGTCGACGGCCGCTGCCGCGTCCACCTTCCCCGCCCCCCAGTCGTCGCTGGGCGCTCCGCCGGTGAAGGGGTCCAGCCGGGCCGAACTGGTCAGGAGCAGCACGAGGTTGTCCTGGGTCAGCGTGGGACTCGACTGCAGCATGAGGGCGCACACTCCGGTGAGATGCGGTGCGGCCATGCTCGTGCCGGACATGGGCTGGTACTGGCTCGCTCCCGAGGCTCCTACCAGTGCCGAGGTGATGGCCTGGCCCGGAGCGGCGAGTGTCGGCGCGTGGCGGCCGTCGCGCGTGGGGCCGCGGCTGGAGAAGGTGGAGAGGTTGCCCTGTCCCGCGCCCTTGGTGATGTAGGAGGCGGCGGTGACGACCTTCCGGCTGGTCCCGGGCACGGAGATGGTTGTCTCGTCGGTTCGGTGCGAGCCGACGAACTGGGGAACGGTCTGGCCCCTCTCCATCCAGGCGTGCCAGCGGCCGCTGTCGGCCACGGTCCGGCCGATGAGCGTCAGGCTCCAGGTGCCGGGGCGGATCGCTGTCTGGCTTCCCGGGCTCAGCTGAATGTAGATGCGGTTGTCGCCGTTCTGGGAATGGTGCACGACGGAGTCGATGAAGGCCTTGTTTCCCCCGGGGAGATCCAGCCCGTCGATCGTGCTGCCGGGGGCGACTTCGGCGCTCGCCGTGCCATGGGGGGTGGAGATCCGCAGGGACAGACGGTCCGCGCCCGAATACCAGATGTCCAGCGTGTCCGGCGTGTTGTCGCCGACGGGTACCAGGAACTGCACGACGTCGCTGCCTCCCTCCGTAACCTGGCCCGTCGCGTGCACACCGGCGTTCGCCGCGTTGCCCGCCGACTTCACCAGTGCGCGCCCCGGGGCGTTGAGCAGGTTGTCGATGCCGCGTTCCAGGAGGCTGGAACCGTCGTGGGGGCCCAGATTGTCGCCCTGGCTGATGTTCACGACCGCGGGCCGCCCAAGGGTCTCGGCGACCTTGAAGATGTAACCGACGGCTTCGAGCGTGCCCATGGAATCGCCCATGGCCTCCGTCGTCACCCGGTTGGCCACGACGACCAGATCCGCCTCGGGCGCTATGCCGACGAAGGTGAACGCCGGTTTGCCATTGCCGGCCGACGACCCGTCACCGGCGGCGATGCCCGCCACGTGGGTGCCGTGGCCCACGCTGTCGTCCATGTGACGCACGATGCTCATCGGGTTCGGAGCGCTCAATGCGCTGTCGATCGCGGAACGTTCGTATTCCACTCCGTGCCCGAACGGCGCCGGCGAGGACTCACCTGCTTCCGGAGTGAGGTTCTGGTCCCAGATGCGCAGGATGCGGGTCTTCCCGGTCGGGTCCCGGAAACAGCCGTGGCGCCAGTCGATGCCACTGTCGACCACCCCCACGATCACACCGGCCCCGCGCAGTCCGGGCGGTCCGGTGTGCACCTTGTCGGCCTTGGTCTCTGGCACGGCGGCGTCGAGTTCCGGCAGGGTCGGGCGGGACGCCTCGACGTAGCCGACGGCTTCCAACTCGTCGAGCTCCGTGAGGCGGTCGATCCCGATCTCGCCGCCGACCACGTCACCGGCCCGGGTGAGCACCGTCAGCCCCATGTCCCGGGACAGCTCTCCCAGGTCATCGGCGCCGTGCCCCTCGGCCATGCGCAGCAGTACGCGCACACGGGGCGTCTTCACCCCTTCGGTCGTGAGCGCGAAACGGCCGGTGGACTCGAGGCCCACCAGCTCCGCCGGGCCTTCCTCGGCCCGGGATGTCAGGAACTTCAGCCGTGAGTCGAGCATGAGCGGTCTTCTCTCTGGCGATATCGCCGGCCCCTCACCATCAAGGACGGGCGATCACTGTTGCTGTGGCCAGGTGCCCGCCTCAGGGCGGAGGGGTTCGGACAGCTCCACGTAGGCGACACAGTCGACTTCCGTCAAGCGCCCGAGATCGCCGGGGGCGATCGCCGCGGTCAGGACATCGCCCGCCACAAAGCCCACCCGCGCGCCGGCGTCGGCGATCTGCCGACGCTGTTCCTCACCGGGTTCCCCCGTCACCCGGATGAGCACCTGGAATGGAGTGGGGCCGACTGCCTCACCGACCTCCGACAGCGCACGCCGTGCGGCCGAACCGAGCTTGTCAGCGCGCATCTTCCCCACCTGTTCCGGTGAGCGGCCCCCCGCGTCCGTTCGCACTCGGTGCGCCGACCTCGTCTCGTGTCGGCGACCGTTCGTGCGACTTTGCCTCTCGTACCACCGTAGGCATCATGGGCATGGCCCGCCATTCCGTCGCCGCACGAACATCCCCTCCTGACGGCCCCGTTTGCCGCGGGCCCCCGGCAGACGCATCGTAGGAATCGGGAAGGACCGCTGCACGGCCCGTTGTTCGGCCGGCGTCCGCTGTCCCGTTTCACCCCTGCGGCACCCCACGGTCATGTGCGGTGCGACGAGGGAAGGTCTGCACTATGCCTGATCCGTGGATGCCCCAAGCTCTCAAGGTGGATCTCGGGGATCATGCGCCCTGTGACCCCGGCTTCCCCGCAAGGGCGATCGCGCACATCACGGCGGACGAGGAGGCCACCGCCGAGGCTCCGCTGAATCTGGTTCCCTTCGCCGACCTCAAGAGCTTCTTCAAAGGAAGCGGCAGGGGACAAGCTCCGCATATCCTCTGGGATCCCTTCACGGGGACGTTCGCCCAGTTCTTCCCTGCGACTTCCCGCAGTAAAGCCGTGTTCGACAAAGACGGTGGATTTCGCACGAACCGGTCGGGGAAGGTCGTCATCCAGATCGAGGCCCTCTTCTTCCCGCACTGTCGCGTCAACGGCCAGGTGTTCGTCAAGCTGGTCGACACCCCCTGCAAGGGCTGGGACGTGCTGAACGCGTGGATCAACTCCTGGGGCGTACCGAACTCCTGGCCCATGGGCCGGCCGACCTCCCTGTCCCGCGACACGTGTCCGGCCGCGAAGTGGAAGTCACAGGGCGGGTGGTACGCCCATGCCCACGTCCCGGAGAACGACCATGTAGACCCCGGCTCCTGGCCGTCGTTCGTGTCCCAGCCGCATGAACCGACGCCTGTGGGGCCCCGGTTCGAGCCGTTCCCCGGTACGTCGTTCTTCCGGACGGGACACAGATCGCCCGTCATCGCGGGAATGCACACCCGGCTCGTCGCCGAAGACTGCGACCGCTACACGTCCGACACCGGTATCGATGTGTGGGGACCGGGCGATGTGCGGTCCTACGCCGCGTGGCAGCAGAAGCTGGGGCTGGAGGGCAGCGCCGCCGACGGCGTCCCCGGCCGGTTCAGCTGGGACAGGCTGGGCGTCCCCGAGGTCTGAGACTCTGTGGACGACGAACGGACCGACCGTCGGACAACTCGCGTTCCCGCAGGCTGCCGGGTTTGCGCGCGTATCTCATCAGGCGCATGGTGGAAGCAGGGGCGCCTGTAACAGTCAGCGGCAGCACACAGTCTGCGAGGGTGCGCCGCTTGCGAGAAGGGTTCTGCTGTGCCGACCAGCAGGCTCACTCCTATCGGCCTTCGACGGTCGAGGAGGCACGATGGTCACTCTTTCCCACGTGCGGTTCGGCAAGCACAACGATGACGTCAGGACAACTCAGGCCGCGCTCATCGCAGTCGGAAAAGAAATCCCCGCGGGTGCCACCGGATTCTTCGGCGAGCAGACGAAGTCCGCCTACGCGGCATGGCAACGCACGCTGGGATTCACCGGCTCGGCCGCCGACGGATTTCCCGGATGTTCCTCACTGGCCGAGCTCGGCGCCAGGGCGGGGTTCGTCGTGGACTGCCACCATCCCGGCGCCATCACCAAGATTTCCGTGGGTTTCTCGAAGAACTCCGGGGTGGCCGTGGACGAGGATACGGCCCGCGTGTTCGCCGAGCAGGCATGCGACAGGACAGGTGCACCGAGAAGCTGGGCGACGGGCGTGAGCAATGGCGCGAACCTGTTGACCCTCATACGCCGGGAGTCGTCCTTCAAGCCGAACGCCGTGAACCGGGACGACGTGAACGCGACAGGCCCGGTGCAATCGGACGGCGCCAAGCTCAACTGTTCGCGTGGCTACGCCCAGGTGATTCCCGATACGTTCGCGGAGAACCATCAGTCGGGCACATCCGACCGGATCTACGATCCGGTGGCGAACATCGCGGCGGCAATCAACTACATCTGGCGCCGCTACGGTGACATCTCACGTGTGCAACAGGCGAACCCAGATCGCGATCCGGCCCCTTATTGAGAGGAGGAGGGCCATGTCTGCGCTGGCACCGTTCCCAGGATCGACGTTCTTCCACAAAGGACAACGCAGCCCCGTGATCGCCGCGATGGGGCAACGTCTGGTCGCGGAGAAATGCGGGAAGTACCGGACAGGACCTGGTCCCGAGTGGACCGAAGTCGATCAACAGTCGTATGCCGCCTGGCAGCACAAGATCGGGCTCAAGGGAGCCGACGCCAACGGAATTCCCGGCAAGGTGTCTTGGGACCGGCTCCAGGTCCCGGCGAAGGCGAAGGCGAAGCCCGAACCTGCCGGCACCCGCGTCGCGTCTCCGGCCCCGGGTCACGGGGTCACCACCCCCTACCGGAAGAAGGGGCCCCACTGGTCCCTGGGCTATCACACCGGCGCGGACTACGCCGCCCCGGAGGGCGCGCGATGTGTCGCGGTCGTCAGCGGTTCGATAGCCCGCAGTGGACACGACGTCAGTTTCGGCAAGTTCCTCGTGCTACGGGCCCATGGATTCGACTTCTGGTACTGCCACCTCTCCGAACGGACCGTGACCACGGGTTCGGTCAAAGCCGGCCAGAAGGTGGGAGAAGTGGGCTCCACCGGCAATGCCACCGGCCCTCATCTCCACTTCGAGAAGCGACCGGCCGGGGGCGGCTTCGGATCCGACGTGAGACCCATCTGGTAGCCCGGAGACGGGTCGTGCTCGCACGTCCGCTCGGACAGCCGATGCTCACCTGTTCGCGCGCTCGGCTTCAATCGGTCTGCCTTCTGCGCGCGGACCGCGTCCCCTGACGCCTCTGGCCCTCGTCGCGGGCCTGCTGATAGGCGCCGAAGATCGTCTCCGCGGCGCCGGACAGCGCGCCCTTGGTCTTGCCGCGGGCGCCGGACTCGGTGATCTTCTCCGTGAGTTCCATGAGCCCGGCCGGCTTGCGTGGTCCCGACTCCAGGTCGAGCCGGTTGCACGCCTCGGCGAAGCGCAGGTAGGTGTCGACGCTGGCGACGACGATGCGTATGTCGATCTTGAGGATCTCGATGCCGACCACCGAGACGCGCACGAAGGCGTCGATCACCAGTCCTCGGTCGAGAATGAGCTCGAGGACGTCGTAGAGGCCGCTGGAACCGCCCCCGCCGCCCTGCTGCGTCGCCACGGTCATGACGGCAAACCCCCTTGCCCTGATGTGTCTGCGTGGTCTCGTCGGCGCTGTTCCTCGGTGCGGTGCGGACTACCTGTGCAAGTTGCCGCACATTCCGCGGTCAAACGCATGTACGAGCCCTCGGTGAGACGGGCCTGACCGCGACGGCTCAGATACCGGCGGGGGCGACGACGCCGGGCCGGCCGTGGGAGCAGTTCCCGGCCACGGCCGCCCTGGGGATGCGCATCCGGCGCAACAGATCGCGCGTCAGGCGTGTGTCGAGTGTGGTGCGCCAGGTGACGTCGGGGTGCCGCGAGCGCAGATGCGACAGTGCCCTGGTGCCCAGCCCGCAGTCGCGGAACGGTTCGTCCAGGACGACACCGGTGATCACGCCCTCGGCGCACTCGTCGCACGCTCGATAGGTGACCCGTCCGACCACCTTGCGGATGTACACCAGGAGCAGACACTCCTCGTCCGCGCCGCCCTCCGGGGAGGACGAGGGCAGCAGCTCGACGGCGCGATAGGCCAGCATCCTGCGGTGCCACCGGCCCCCTCGCCGTCCGATGCGCCGGTGCCTTCCCTCGGCCCGCCGTGGTGAGGCACCGTCCCGTGTTCCAGGTCGGCCGTGCGCGTCGCTCATGGCATACGTCTGGTTTCCCTGCATTCCATCGCGTGTGCCCGATACCGCGGACCCCATGTCACCACACCGTGAACGCATCGCGATTGCCGACCGGCTGCCCACCGGTCCGACCGCACGGGTGACGTGCTGTTCGAGTCGTGCGAGGCGCCGCTGTGCTCGGACGGGCCGTCGCGGACGCTCGTCGACCTGGCACTCGCCGGCCGACTCGGCGCGGCGGAGCCACTACGTGCGCGGCGTGTCCTGGTGTATCGCCTTGTTGACGCCGGTGATGACCACGGTGATCAGGCAGAGGGCAATGACGGTCTCGGCCCACAGGAAGGCGAACCAGTCCAGCACGCAGCCGATCGGGGGTGTGCCGGGGGCGGTGTTGCGGAACGCGGCCAGGGCGAACAGGGTGGCGGCCATCCACGCGAGGCCGGGCCAGACGAGGTCCTCACTGCGGGTCGTCAGGTACCAGGCCCCGACGAGTACGGACACCGCCAGCGCCCACATCACCACCATCATGAAGACCGCGAAGGCGAGCAGGCTGCCGGATCGCGCCAGCTCCAGCGCCACGACGGCCTCCTGCCCGGAGGGCACAGGTTGCACGGAGATCGAGAAGAGCGTGTCGTTGTTGGAGAACAGCATCCGCACCGGCACCTGCTTGCCGCCCAGCTCTGCCCGGAACGCGATGTCGGTCTCGTAGGTGTCGAACGGGTAGTCACTGATCGATCCGCCGGCGAGCGCGACCTGCACGTCTCGCGTCGCGAGCCGCTCGTGCGCCGCGAACTCCAGGTCGCTGAGGGTCGCCCCCGAGGTCTGGAGGCTGAGATCGGCCACCGGGGCCGCCCCGTTCGCCTCGCCGAGAGTCCCGCGCGGGGTCACCCAGACCCGCAGCACCAGCTCTCTGCCCGCGGCGTCGACATTCTGGACGACGGCCTCCACGTCCACCCGGTCGGCGGCCGAGGAACCGACGGTGTGCACCGTGTCGACCGCGCGCCGCTCGGTGACCTGCAGCCACGAGCCGACGGCCACCGCCACCACGATCAGGAACGCGATGGGGATGAGCACGGGCAGGAGGGACCCTCCGGAACGTCGTGGGCGACGCGGGTCGGCAGGTGCCGGACGGCCCTGACGCATCACTTGGTCCGGACGCCCGGCAGTTGGAACGGCTTGCCGGTCAACCTCTCGACGACATGAGCCAGTACGACCACAGCCAACGCATCCTCAGCGACACACGACGAAGCCATCCGACTCACGGACACCACCCGCTTTCGCCACCTGGAACGAGATCGGCTCAGTGCCGTCTCGAACTTCGGAGGGTTGAGGCCATCAAGTCCGCTGCGGGTGTGCCGTGATGCGGCGCCGGCCGACACCGGGCGGCCGAGTTGCCAGGAGGATCAGAAACAGTGGCGGACCGCACGTGATCCACGCTACGGGGTGGTCCGAGTACGTGCATGCGGACGACGTGGCGGCAACGAAGCGCGCGCCGCCTGCCTCGGGCATACGGCCGAGCGACCACCGCCGGAGCAGGGGTGGCTCCCCGCCCCGCCGACCGGGCGACCGGGTGCCTCGGGCGGCCGGATGCCCCGGGGACAGCCCCGGTCCTGGGCGGGGCTGCGCCAAGTGGAGGCGACGAGTGGTGCGAGCCCCGGCCCGATCGCAGGCTGGCGTAGCGCCCTGCCCGGCCGTGCCGCGGGGCGCAGCCGTGCCAACCGTCCCCCGACCGGAGTGGCCAGGGACGTCAGAGAGACGAGATCACATGGCGGAACACGACATCGGTCCCGGGACCCTGCCCTCTCTTTCCGGGACCGGGACACCCGTACGGAGCCGGGCTCGACACACCCGTCCACGACTCGGCCGGAGGGCGCGTACGCACGCGGCGCTCCTCGCCGCGTGTCTGGGTGTCCTCGGTGCGGTCGGGACCACGCCGAGCAGCGCCCGGTCGACGCCTGCCGACGGGCCGCCGCCGCGGCATCCGGCGCGGTTCGTGCCGGGCCCCTGCCCGCAGACGCCCGACCCGGTTCCCGGGCGGTGCGGCTTCCTGGAGGTCCCCGAGAACCGCGAGCGCCCCACGAGGCGGACCATCCGGCTGGCCGTCGCCATCATCCCGGCAGCGTCGAAGACGCGGGCCGCGGACCCCGTGGTGTTCATGGAAGGCGGTCCCGGCGGAGACGCGTTCGGGGCCATCCCCTTCCTGATCGACTCCGGCGTGAACCGCGACCGCGACCTGATCGTCGTGGCCCAGCGCGGCGCCCTCCACTCACAGCCGAACCTCGCCTGTCCGGAGATGGACCGGTTCAACGCGACCGCCGTCGGCCTGCCCTACGACGCGCCGTCCACCGGGCGAGGGCTGGTACGCGCGGCGAAGGCGTGCCGGGACCGTCTGACTGCCGAGGGGAACGACCTCACGGCCTACAACACCACCGAGAACGCCGCGGACTTCGCCGCCCTCCGCAAGGCCCTGGGCATCAAGAAGTGGAACGTCTACGGCTACTCCTACGGCACCGACCTGGGCCTCACCTACCTGCGCCGACACCCCCAGGGCATCCGCTCGCTGGCGATCGACTCGGTCGTGCCGCCACAGATCGTGAGCCTGCCGTGGGCCTGGGACAGCGCCCAGGAGGGAATCAACGCGATCTTCGCGGCGTGTGCGGCCCAGCCCGCCTGCAAGTCCCGCTACCCGCACCTCTCCCGCACGCTCACGCAGCAGGTCCGGCGGCTGGAGGCGAACCCCCTGACGCTGACCGTACCGCCGCCCGGTGGCGGAACCCCGGTGAAGGTCGTCCTCGACGGGGGCACGCTGGTGAACCTGCTGGTCACCAACGGCCAACTGGTACCGTCCGCCGACGTCCCCGCGGCGCTCTACGAACTCGCCGCCGGCCATCCGGAGCGCCTCGCGCGGGCCCAGGCCGCCGGCGCGACGCCCGCCATCGGCGAGTTCGCCCACGGGCTGACGCACTCGGTGGCCTGCGCCGAGTGGGTCCCGGGCTTCTCGAAGCGCGACGTGCTCGAGGCGGGTCGCCGGGCCTTCCCCGGATGGCCGGACTCGGTGCTGGCCCACGCGCCGCAGCTGCCCTTCGAGCACGACCTGTGCCGCGTCTGGAACGTCCCGGACCGCACCGCGGTCCAGCGGGTGGCCACCCGCAGCAAGGTGCCCGCGCTCATCATCACCGGAACCTTCGACGCCAAGACCGGGGCGAGCTGGGGGCCGTTCACCGGCCGAACGCTGCCCCGCTCGACCGCGGTCGTGATTCCCGGAATCACCCACTGGGTGGTGCCGCAGAACCCCTGCGCCGCGTCGGTCCTGCTCTCCTTCCTGGCGCGGCCGACCGCGCCCGACACCGGCTGCGTGCCGGGAGTCCGACCCAAACCGTTCACCATCGTCCCCTGACCGGAGTACACCCGATGTCCCCAGCTACGACCCCCAGCCGGCGCCCCGCTCGACGGCTCCCGGCAACGCTGGCCGGAGCCGCGGCCGGCGCCCTCGTCGTCGGCCTCGCCGCGCTGCCCGCACACGCCGGGTCCGGCACCGCCGGCCCGATCGGCACGGTCGCCCGTACGGTGGGCGACGCCCACTTCGAACCGGGCCCCTGTCCCAGAACGGCGGACCCGATCCCCGATCTCGCGCGCGCCCGTTGCGGCACCCTCACCGTGCCCGAGAAGCGTTCCCAGGCCAAGGGGCCCAAGGAACCCCAGGGGTACGGGGGCCACGACGGACGCACGATCACCCTCGCTGTCGCGATCATGCCCGCGGAGCGCAGCCGCCCGGCGCCCGACCCGATCGTGTGGCTCGCCGGCGGCCCCGGCGACGACGCGGTCTCCGAGATCCCGATGGCGCTCGCCGGCCACCTGAACCGCGACCGCGACGTGATCTTCATGTCCCAGCGTGGCACCTATTCGGCCGACCCGGAGCTCACCTGCCCGAACATCGACCGGTTCAACGCACGCGCCCTCGGCCTCGTCTCCAACGCGCCGTCCACCGGGCGCCTGCACGTGGAGGCGACCCGGGCCTGCCGCGACCGCGTGGACGCCCAGGGCGCCGACCGCAGCACGTACAACGACATCGAGAGCTCGGCCGACTACGACGCCCTGCGCAAGACGCTGGGGGTCAAGAAGTGGAACGTCTTCGGGATCTCCTACGGCACCCACCTGGCGCTCAACTACATGCGCCTGCACCCCAAGGGCATCCGCTCGGTCGGCATCGACGGCGTCCTGCCGCCGTCCATCGCCGGCGGGGCCGTGACCTGGAAGGCCGCACGAGAGGGTTTCGACGGCCTGTTCAAGGCCTGCGAGAAGCAGCCCGCCTGCAACACCCGCTACCCGCACCTGAAGGCCACCTTCCTGCGCCTCGTCAGTGAGCTGGAGGCCAAGCCGCTCACCACCACCGTCACGGTCCCGGTCCACCCGGAGCCGGTGAAGGTCGTGCTGGACGGGAGCAACCTGGTCACCTGGCTGACCTCGGCCACCCATGTGGCCGCCGGCGTGCCGCGCTCCATCGACGAACTGGCCCACGGCAACCCGCAGCGGATCGCCGAGCAGCTCGCCGGCGGCAAGTACAGCCCGCAGGCCATCGGAAGGGTCGCCCACGGGCTGGTCTACGGCGTCTTCTGCAGCCAGTGGACCCCGTACGAGAGCCGGGCCGACATCATCCGGGGCGGACGCCGCGCGTTCCCGACGTTCCCCCGGTCGATGCTGGCCAACGCCCCGCAGCTCGCCTGGCTGCACGACGACTGCCGTGCCTGGGACGTCCCCCCGGCGCCCCCGTCGGTCCGGGACGTGACCCGCAGCGACATCCCGACCCTCGCCCTGTCCGGCGGGTTCGACGCCCAGACGGCGCCGAGCAACGGGGCGTACGTCGCCCGTACGCTGAGTCGCTCCACCGCCGTCACGGTCCCCTACGTCGCCCATGTGGTGTTCGCCGACTCGCGGTGCGCGCAGACGATCACGACGTCGTTCTTCGCCCGTCCTGCCGCGCCGGACACCAGTTGCCTCGCGGGACTCCAGCCACCGCAGTTCGAGATCGCACCGTAGGTCGCTTGCCGACGACCGCCGCCCACGGCGCCGGAACCGGCGGGGCCCGCATCCTCCGACGTGGTGGATGCGGGCCCCGGTGGTGCAGGCCCACACCACCGTGCCGGGCGACTGGTGTTGTCGGTGGCGTAGCAACGCGGGAGGCCGGCCTTGGCCTCGTGCTGTCAGGCGGGTGATCAGGGGCACAGCCCGTCGTCGGGCCGACGGGGACGGTCAGGCTGCCGGCGCGAAGGCCGTGATGACGTCGACTAGGACGGCCGGGGCTTCCAGCGGGATCAGGTGGCCGCTGTGCGGAACCACCACGAAGTCGGCTTCGGAGAGGTAGGGCACCAGATTGTCGCGGAGCACGTCGACGGGCTCGACCTGATCGTTCTCTCCGGCCACGACGAGAGCGGGAACGCTGACCATGCGCGTCTGCTCGGTGATGTCCTGCGCGATGCCGCGCAACGGCCACTCGGTGCGGGCGGCTTCGGTCACGGTCCGCGAATCGGTCACGATCCGCGCCTTGACCGGAGCGGGCAGCTCGGTCGCGGTGAGGATGTGATCCCGTGCCCCGGCTACGGACTCGGTGGAGTCGTAAGCGTGGGAAAGGGCTTCCTGGTACTCGGGGGTGATCTGTGCGGCGGGCTTCGCCGGGCCGGAGCCGACGAGGACGATGCCGCGCAGGCCGGCGGGCCGGGTGGCCGCGACCAGCTGGGCGACCTTGCCCCCCATCGAATGCCCCACCAGGACGTAGTCGGTGGCCCCCGCATCGGAGAGCACGGCGAGCGTGTCGTCGGCGAGCTGACCGAGCGTATAGGGGCCGGGCAGAGCGCTCGACCGGCTCCACCCGCGGAAGTCGAGCGCGAGCACGTCACGGCCCGCCAGGCGGTCGACGACCAGGTCCCACGTGCGGGCGGAACCACCCCAGTAGTGCAGGAACACCAGGGTCGGCCCGGTACCCGGCCGGTGGTCGTAAACGGGCAGAAGCGTCTGCTGCGTCGTGTTCATGATGGCTCTTCCGATCGGTGTTCTGAGCGATTGCCCCGTGTATTCATTGAAACTTCCGCACCCGGACGGGGCATCGGCGTGACTGGTCGCCCGATGGTGAAAACTGGACACATGAGCGTGATCCGGCAGATGACCTACCAACCCGAAGGGCGCCGCGCCGCCGCGGTCGAGACGATGACGTTCAGCCGTCTTCGCGAGCTGAACGACGGCGGCACGCAGCGCGCCGACTTCCATGTCCTCGCCGTCGTCGACGCCGGACATGGCTCGGTCACGGTGGATTTCCTCCACCACCCGCTCAAGGAGCGGTCCGCGGTGTGGGTTCCTCCCGGCGCGGTGCACCGGTGGGACGACATCGCCGATGTGGCAGGGCACCTCGTGCTGTTCGTGCCGACAGCGCCGGTCACCCACGCCACCCGGGAGGTCGTCGCATCCCCGGACCCGGCCGCGCACTGGAGCATTCCCGACGCCGACTGGCTGTTCGTCGACACGGCGCGCAACCATCTCCTCCTCGAGGCATCCGCCCCACCCGGAGAGCTCCCGACGGAGGTGCCCGAGATCCTGCTTTCCGCGCTCATCGCCCGGCTACGCCCATCGCACGCCGAAGCACCCTTCACACATCCGGTGTTCCGGTCGTTCCGCTCGAGCGTCGAAGCGCACTTCCGTCACCACCACGACGCCGGCTACTACGCCCGTGCTCTGGGATATGCGCCCCGCACCCTCTCACGAGCGGTGCAGCGGGCCACAGGCCGAACCGCGAAGGCGTACATCGTCGACCGGATCATCCTGGAAGCCGAACGACTCCTCGCGCATGACCGCCTCACCGCGGCCCGCTGCGCCGCCACGCTCGGCTTCCCCGACGCATCCAACTTCTCGGCGTTCTTCCGCAAGGCGACAGGGCTGCGCCCGGGCGCATGGCAGGCGGCGGTAGCCGTCGACTGAGGAGGGGCCCTCAAGAACGCGAGTTGTTCATACCGGTGCTCTCGCGCTTGGCAGTCAGGACGGCTGGACTTGGTCGAAGAGGGCGAGGGCTTCGGCGGGGTCCGGGCTCACGAGGCGTTCCAGGCCGGCCGTCGTGATCTTCGCCCACCTGCCGGCCCGTGCCCACATCTGTTCCTCGAAGGCGCGGACGACCTCGTCCAGATCTCCGGGGGCGGTGGCGATGGACTCGGCGAGTTCGGCGCCTTCCAGCATCGCGAGGTTCGCGCCCGCCCCCAAGGGGGGCATCAGATGGGCGGCATCGCCCAGGAGCGTCACCCCGAGGACATGGGTCCAGGTGTGGGATACGGGCAGGACGTAGAGGGGGCGGTGGACGAAAGCGGAGCCGTGGCGGAGGAGGTCAAGGACGGGAGCGGCCCAGCCGTCGAACAGGGCCAGCAGACTCGATCGCACGGCCTCGACGTCGGCCCGATCCAGGTGCGTGTCCCAGTCCAGCGGCGCGCGGAACTGGGCGTACACCTTGACGTGGCCGCCACTGTTGCGCTGGGCGACGAGAGCTCGGTTCACGCCGTACACGGCCACGGAACCGTCGCCGATCAACCGGGCGAGGTCAGGATGGCGGGCGTCGACGTCGTCCAGGGAGCTCTCGACAAAGGTGACGCCGGCGTACTGCGGCGCCGCGGACGAGACCGCCGGGCGGACCCGGGACCAGGCGCCGTCCGCGCCGATCACGAGGTCGAACGTCTCCTGTCGCCCGTCCGCGAAATGGACCAGCACGCCATCCCGGCTCTGCGGCACCACCTCCGTCACGCCCCGCCCCCACCGGACGTCGAGAGGGCCGAGCAGCAGGTCACGGAGTTGCCTGCGGTCGATCTCGGGATTGGCCCGGTCGTCTGGACGGGGTCGCCAGTCACGCAGGACGGTCCCGTCCGTGTCCAGGATGCGCATGGCCTGCCCCTCGGGACGAGACAGCGCCTGGAACTCCGCCAGCAGCCCCGCCTTGTCCAGCGCGCGCTGGCCCAGCCCTTCGTGCAGGTCCAGCGTGCCGCCCGGGGGGCGGGCGTCGCGGGCGGGATCGCGTTCAAAGACGGTGACGGGGTGACCATGACGGTGCAGGACGCGGGCGAAGGTAAGGCCGGCGGGGCCGCTCCCGACCACAGCGATACGGTGTCTCATGTCGATACACTGTATTTGCTCATTACGATGCATCGCAACAACCGATGCAGCGCAACAGTTCGGAGTGACCATGACCGTGTGGGACCGGCCGGAGCCGCCGACTCGCCCCGTGCCGCTCGACCGGGAGCGGATCGTCGCCGCCGCCATCGCGCTGGCCGACGAGGGCGGCCTTGCGGCGGTGTCGTTGCGCAAGGTCGCCGCCCGGCTGAAGGCCGGCCCGATGCGGCTGTACGGATACATCTCCACCAAGGAGGAGCTGTTCGACCTCATGGTGGACGAGGTCCAGGCCGAGATCCTCCCCGAGGAGCAGCCCGGCGACTGGCGGGAGGCGCTGCGCGTACTCGCCCACCGCACCAGGCAGGCCGCCCTCCGTCACGAATGGCTGGCCGACCTGCTCGGCGGCCGCCCGGCCCTGGGCCCGAACGGCCTCGCCGTGGCCGAGTCCACCCTGTCCGCCCTCGACGGCCTCGCCGACATCGACACCGTCATGCGCGCCGTGGAGACGGTCAGCGCCTACTTCACGGGCGCGATCAGGCGCGAGATCACGAACCTGCGGGCCGAGCGCGCCACGGGCCTGTCCAAGCACGACTGGCAGCGCGCCCGCGGCCCGCACCTGGCGAGAGTGCTGGCCACGGGCCGCTTTCCGGCCTTGACCAAAGCCGTGTACGACGGCACGGACGTGGACGCCGAGGCATCCTTCGCGACCGGCCTGGACTGGGTCCTCGACGCCGTGGCCGCCAAACTCGCCCGGCCGCCGGCGTAACGCTCAGCTCCTGCCGAATGCGCGGAGCTGGGTGAAGTCGACGTCGTGTTTCGGGTCGTACGCCTCGGGCTGGATACCGGGTTCGTGGGTGGAGTACTCGCCCAACCGTTTGATGTGCTCCGCCTTCCTGAGCAGGACGTTGAACTTCATCGCCTTCTCCTGCTCGATGGGGTCGTTGTCGGCGAGGACGCCCTGACTGCCGAAGCCGACCCGCTGGGAGAACCGGTTGATCGACTCGACCTTGTTGGCCGCCGCGGCCACCCGCCGGCGAAGCTCCGCGCCGTGGCTCCACCCGTCCCCCGTCCGGGTGGAGCCATGGGGCGCCGGCACCGGGCCTACTTCACGGACCCCGCCATGACCCCCTGGACGAAGTGCCGCTGGAAGGCGAAGAACACGGCCACCGGGACGATCAGGGACAGGAACGCGCCCGGCGCGAGCACGTCGATGTTGCTGCCGAACTGCCGTATCTGTGACTGGAGTTCCACGGTCAGCGGCTGGGACGAGCTGTCGGCGAACAGCAGCGCCACCAGCATGTCGTTCCACACCCACAGGAACTGGAAGATGGCCAGGCTCGCCAGCGCGGGCCGTCCCACCGGCAGCACGAGCCGGGTGAAGATGCGCCACTCGTTGCCCCCGTCCATGCGGGCCGCCTCCAGCATCTCCCGCGGTATCTCGGCGAAGTAGTTCCGCAGCAGGAAGATCGCGAACGGCAGTCCGTAGGAGACGTGGAAGAGGACGACGCCGGGAATCGTGCCGAACAGTCCCAGTTGGCCGAAGAGTTTGGCCACCGGCAGCAGGCCGATCTGCACGGGCACCACCAGGAGCGCGACCACGAGCAGGAAGAGGGCGTCACGGCCGGGGAACTCCAGCCAGGCGAAGGCGTACCCCGCCAGCGCGGCGATCGCCACCACCAAGAGCGTCGTCGGCACCGAGATGAGCACGGTGTTCCAGAACGCCTGCGTCATCCCGGCGTTGCCCAGCAACGACGTGTAGTTGTCGAAGGACAGCTGGCCCGGACTGGTGATCGCCGTCCACCAGCCGCCCTTGGCCGTGTCCTGCGCCGACCGCAGGGACGACACGAGCAGTCCGGCGAGCGGCGTGAGCCAGAGCAGTCCGACGACCACGAGGACGGCCTGCACCAGGCTGTTGCCGAGCCCGCGCCGAAGCGCACTGAGGTTCATCGCTGACTCCCTCGGAAACGACGGACGTTGAAGACCATGGCGGGGATCACCAGCAGCAGGAGCAGCACGCCGAGGGCGCTGCCCAGTCCCTGGTCGTTGCCGCCGCCGAAGGACACCAGCCACATCTGGGTGGCCAGCACGGTGGCGTCCTCCTGCACCGGGCCGGGGGCGATGATGTAGACGAGGTCGAACACCTTCATCACGTTGATGACGAGGGTCACGAAGACCACCGTGAGCACGGGCGCCAGCAGCGGCACGGTGATCCGGCGGAACACCTGCCACTCGTTGGCGCCGTCCATCCGCGCGGCCTCGAGCGAGTCACGCGGCAGCGTGGACAGGCCCGCGCCGATCAGCACCATCGCGAAGCCGGTCCAGATCCACAGGTAGGCGCCGATGATCGGCGGGGTGACCAGTGCCGGGCCGAGCCAGGACACGCCGTCGTAGGGCTGGGCGAAGTTCGAGCCGGGGAGGGTGACGGTGTACGGGCCTGTCTCCAGGCCGGGGAAGCGGAAGGAGCCGTCGGCCGCGGTGGTGGTGCTCGCCACGGTCTTGCCGTCGCGCACCGCCTCGACCTCCATCTTCGGCAGCCCGCTCTCCCGGCGGTCCACCACACCCTGTTTCCCTCCCCCGCCGGGGGTGAAGTCCAGGTAGACGACTCCGCGCAGTTCGTCGGGGCCCGCTGTGCGGGCGGCCGCCGGGTAGGCCGGTTCGGCGCCGGCCGGCAGCTCCTTGGGCGCGACACCGACCAGGCCGAGGGCGACCGTGTCACCGGGCGACACGCTCGTGCCGGTGCGGTACGAGCCGTCGGCGCCCCGGGTCAGGCCCTCGCCGTCACGGGCGCGGGCGGTCGGGTAGGAGGCGGTGTCCTGGAAGGCGTCGTGGACGCCGACGGCCGCCGCGTTCAGGACGCCCTTGTCGGGGTCCTCGTCGTAGGCGAGCCGGAAGATGATGCCCGCGGCGAGGAAGGAGACGGCCATGGGCATGAAGAGCAGCAGCTTGAAGGCCGTGGCCCAGCGGATCTTCTCGACGAGCACGGCGAGGATCAGGCCCAGGCCGGTCAGCAGGGTCGGCGCCACGACCACCCAGATCGCGGTGTTGCGCACGGCTTTGAGGGTGGCCGGGTCGCGGAACATCTCGGTGTAGTTGTCGCCGCCCACGAACCGGGTCCCGGAGGCGTCGAAGAAGCTGCGGCCGACCGAGAACAGCACGGGGTAGACGACGAGGGCGCCGAGCAGGAGCAGCGCGGGGAGGACGAAGAGCAGGGCGACGGTCCTGCCCCGCCGCCGGGCCCGCCGCTTGCGGGCGACGGTCGCGGCGGCGGGTGGTGCGGCCGTCTTCGTGAGCGTGGCGGTCATCGCCGGTCAGCCCTTGTAGGCCTTGGCCGCGGCGGTCTCCAGCTGCGCCGCGGTGGCCTTCGGGTCGGACGGGTCGCGCAGGAAGTCCTGGAGGATCTTCCACTCGCCTGCGCCCTTCGTCCCGCCGAACGCGGCCGGGGCCTGGTCGGACATGTCGAAGCGGACGGAGTCCCCGGCGGTGATGAGCGACTTGGCGGTGGTGCGGGTGACGTCGACGCCGTAGGAGGCGAGGTCGAGCTTCTTGTTCGGGGAGAGGAAGCCGCCCGTCCCGGCCCAGACCGCGGCGGCCTCCGGGGTGGCCAGGTACTCCAGCAGCGCCATGCCTGCCTTGGAGTTCTTGCCGTCCTTGAGGACGACGGCCGCGTCGCCGCCGCTGACCACGGGTGCCTCGCCCCCGCCGACGGGCGGGAACGCGAAGAAGTCGGCGTCCTCGCCGATCTTCCGGCCGAACTGGTCCTTGGCGACGCCCGCGACGAAGTCGCCCTCGTAGACCATGCCCGCCTCGGGCTCGGGCCCGAAGACCTTCTCGACGGAGCCCGGGAAGTCGGTGTTGAGAGCGCCCTTCTGGCCGCCCGCGAGGAGCTGCTTGTCCTGGAAGAGCTTGCCGAGCGTGGTGAGGGCGTCGACCACGCTCTGGTCGGTCCACTTCAGTTCGTGGGCGGCGAGGGCGTCGTACTTCTCGGGTCCGGCCTGGGAGAGGTAGACGTTCTCGAACCAGTCGGTGAGCGTCCAGCCGTCCTGGCCCGCGACGGAGAAGGCGGCGAGGCCCGAGTCGGAGACGGTCCGCCCGGCCTTCAGCATCTCGTCGTAGGTCTTCGGGGGATGGACGCCGGCCTGCTCCAGGGCGGCGGGGCTGTACCAGACGGTCGACTTGTGGGCTGCCTTGAAGTAGAGGCCGTAGAGCGTGCCCTTGACGCTGCCGTAGTCCTTCCAGACGGGCGCGTAGTTGGCGGCGACGGCCTTCTGGGTGGTGGACGACAGGGGCTTGAGCCAGCCGTTCCCGGCGAACTGCTGGAGCACGCCGACCTGCGGGACCATCACCACGTCGGGGGCGTTGCCGCCCTCGATCTTGCTGCCGACGACGGTGGAGACGTTGTCGCCGGTGGAGACGAACTGGGTCTTGGCACCGGTCTTCTCGGCGAACGCGTCCAGCACCTTCTGGAAGTTCTTCTGCTCGGCACCGGACCAGACGCCGGCCACGGTGACCGTCTGGCCGCCCAGTGCCTTGTCGCCGCCGCCCGCGGAGACGGGGTCGCCGCCTCCGCAGGCGGTCGCGCCGAGTGCCAGGACGAGGGCGGTGCAGCCGCTGAGCAGGGTGGTACGTCGTCGCATCATCGTCGATGTCCGTTCGTAGAAGGGGAGTTGGCGGCGGATGGAGAGGTGGTCGTGCTCAGGAGTCGGTGTCGTCACCGATCCACCAGGCGGCCGTGGAGCCGGGGAGCACCCCGGCCGGGCAGGGGCCGCTGGACAGCAGGGGGATGCCGGGAACGGGCGCCGGGGCGGGCGCCGTACCGAAGTTGACGGCGCAGACCAGCCCGTCGCCGCGGGCGAAGGCGAGGACGCCGGGCTGGGTGTCGAGCCAGCGCAGCGTGCCCTCGCCCAGCTGGGGCAGGGTGGCGCGCAGCTGGAGGCCGTCGCGGTAGAGGTGCCAGAAGGAGCGGGTGTCGGCGAGGGCGCGATCGGTGGCGTACTCGGCGAAGTAGTCGGGCTGCGGCAGCCAGGGTTTGGTGGGGTCGACGCCGGAGGTGAAGCCGAACGGTGAGGCCTGCCCGGACCACGGCAGCGGTACCCGGCAGCCGTCCCGGATACGGGCCCGGCTGCCGGTACGGCGGAAGATCGGGTCGGTGAGCACGTCGTCGGGCAGGTCGACGACCTCGGGCAGGCCGAGCTCCTCGCCCTGGTAGATGTAGGCGGCACCGGGCAGCGCCAGCAACAGCAGGGCGGCGGCGCGGGCGCGGGCGGCGCCGAGGCCGCTGCCCTCCACGGCCGGCTCGCCGTAGCGGGTGACCGTGCGGACCTGATCGTGGTTGTTGAGGACCCAGGTGACGGTCGATCCCGTTCCGGCGATGTCCTGCATGGCCTCGGTGATGACCTTGCGGAAGGCGTCGGCGTCCCAGGAGGCGCTCAGCAGGTCGAAGAAGAAGGCCTGGTGCAGTTCGTCGGGGCGGACGTACAGCGCGTGTTCGCGGGCGGTCGGGACCGAGACCTCGCCGACCAGGAGCCGTTCGCGGCCGTCGTGTGCCGTGTACTCCTCGCACACCGCCCGCCAGCGCCGCCACACGTCGTGCACCTCGGGCTGGTTCCAGGCGAGCGGGTTGACGGAGTCGCGGGTGCGGGCGTCGGCCTCGGGATCCGGCGAGTCGGGCAGCTCGGGGTGCTTGAAGAGGCCGGCGGCGACATCGATGCGGAAGCCGTCGACGCCCCGGTCCAGCCAGAACCGAAGTGCACGGTCGAAGTACGCGCCGACCTCGGGGTCGCGCCAGTTCCAGTCGGGCTGTTCGGGCGTGAACATGTGCAGGTACCACTGGCCCGGGCGGCCGTCCGCCTCGGTCACCCGGCTCCAGGCCGGGCCGCCGAACATGGCGTGCCAGTTGTTGGGCGGCTCGGCGCCGTCCGCTCCCCGCCCGTCGGCGAAGTGGAACCGGGCCCGGGCGGGACTGCCCGGCGCCGAGGTCAGCGCCTCACGGAACCAGGGGTGCTCGCTGGAGCAGTGGTTGGGGACGATGTCGAGCAGCACCTTGACGCCCAGCCGCCGGGCGGCCGCCACCAGCCGGTCGAACTCGGCGAGGTCGCCGAAGAGCGGGTCGACGTCGCAGTAGTCGGCGACGTCGTAGCCGTGGTCGGCTTGCGGGGAGGGGTAGAAGGGGCTCAGCCAGATCCCGTCGACACCCAGCTTCTTCAGGTACGGCAGTCCGGCGCGGACTCCGGCGAGATCGCCGACGCCGTCGCCGGTGCTGTCCAGGAAGCTGCGGACGTACACCTGGTAAATCACTGCCTCACGCCACCAGTGGTGCGTGTCGTTGCGCGTGTCGATGCGCGTGTCGATGTGCTGGGAGCTCACCCGTTGGCCTGTCTGTGCGGGCTGACTGTTATGCATGCATGTTATGTAGGCGTTTCACGGAGGTGTCAACGAACAGGCAGCAGCCATCTTGTGAGCGCGGACGGCATAAGCGATCCAACCTGGGCAAATCGCACCCGGTTGATACGCGGGCGTTACCTAACATGTAAGTAGGAGCAAGAAGGGTCGGTCTCGGCTGAGGGGCGTCAGCCGCGGCGGGAGATGTCCGCCAGCTCCCGGGCCAGCCGACGTACCGCCGCCTCGGGCGTCGTGTGCCCGGACATCGCGTCGTGCACGACCGCCTGCACCACCATGCTGACCTGGTCGTAGCGCGGGCTCTTGGGCCGCGGCGCGGCCGTCAGGACGCTCGCGCGCAGGGTCGGCAGGTACGGGAACCGGCGCACCAGTTCCGGGTCCTCGTAGAGATCCGCGCGTACGGGCGGCAGCGCGCCCCGGGTCAGCACCTGCCGCTGGACGCCCTCGCTGGTGAGGTACGCGATCAGGCGCGCGGCGGTGTCGGGGTGCTCGGCATGGGTGTTGACGGCCAGGTTGGAGCCGCCGAGCACGCTGGTGCCGGGCCCGTCGCGGCCCGGCAGCGGTACGGCGCCGACCTTGCCGGCGAGCGCGGAGCCCGTGGCGGAGGCGCTGACGTACGCGTAGGGCCAGTTGCGCAGGAAGAGGAGGTGTCCGTCCTGGAAGGCCTGGCGGGACTCCTCCTCCGTGTAGGTCAGGGCCTCCTTCGGCACCCAACCGTCACGGACGCCGCGGGCGAGGAACCCGATGCCCTCACGGGCGGCCGAGTCGACGGTGACGCGGTCGCCCTCGTCGCCGAGGATCGTGCCGCCCGCCGAGTACACGGCCTCGGCCGCGTTGACGGTGAGGCCCTCGTAGGGCAGGAACTGCCCCGCGTAGCCGTCGAGTCCGTGCCGGGGCGCGATGGTCTTCGCGGCCCGCTCCAGTTCGGCCCAGGTGCGGGGCGGCGGGACGCCCTCCTCGGCGAGGACGTCCTTGCGGTAGAGGAGCAGCCCGGCGTTGGTGACGTAGGGGACGGCGTACAGCCGGCCGTCGTACGTCGCCGTGTCCACGACCGGCCGGAGGAAGGTGTCCAGCGGGAAGCGGTCGCGCGGCAGCGGGCGGATCCAGCCGGCGGCGGCGAACTCCGAGGTCCAGGCGACGTCGATGTTGAGGACGTCGAACCGGCTGCGGGTGCCGCCGCGCAGATCCGTGATCATCTGGGCGCGCGACTCGTCCGCCGAGTCCGGCAGTTCGACGAGGGTGACCTTCTCACCGGGATGGGCCCGGTTCCAGCCCTGCAGCAGCGGTCCGAGATAGCCGGTGAGGTCGCCTGCGGTGGCGAGGGTGAGCGGTCCGCGACCCTCCGGCCCGCCGGCCGCCCGGGCGCCGGACGCGCCGTAACCGGCCAGGACGACGGCGAGAACGAGGAGGCCCCTACCGGCGGCACGTATCCACCGCATAGGTTCCTCCCAGTACACCGGCGCCGGGCACCCTCGCCCGGAGTCAGAGGCTATGTATACCCGTTAGGTATGGGCGATACTAGGGCCTGGAACACAATACGAGGCTGCGAGGAGGACAGCACGAGTGCGCCTGCCCCTCCTGGCCCTGCTGGCGCGCGGCCCGGCCCACGGCTACGAGCTCAAGCAGGACCTTGAGCGACTGTTGGGCGCCGCGTACCCTCAGCCGAACATCGGCCAGATCTACGTGACTCTGAGCCGCCTCGAGAAGACGGGGCTGATCGAGGGCGAGGAGGTCGAGCAGTCGAGTCGGCCCAACAAGAAGATCTATCACCTCACGGACGCCGGCCAGGAAGCGCTGCGCGTCTGGTACGAGGAGACGGCGGACGAGCCGCGGTTGCGGGACGAGTTCTTCATGAAGCTCGCGCTCGCCCCGCAGACCGGTCTCGCCGACCAGATCGCCCTGATCAACAAGCAACGACGCCACTACCTGAACACCATGCGCACCCTGTCGAAGCTCGTCACGGGCGAGAACCGGGACAACCGGACGGCCCGGCTGCTCATCGAGGGCGCCATGCTGCACCTGCAGGCCGACCTCGACTGGTTGGAGCGCTGCCAGGAAGAACTGGAGGAGCCGGATTGACCCCTCCCCCTCCGGCAGAGGGGGATTCCTAGCTCACTTCGCCTTCCACCTAGCAGGTGGCGGGGCTTACAAGATCAGCACTAGCCGGGTTGAGACCAGCCCGGATGATCATCACACGGGCGGAGTTCTTATCCCTCGAGGAGACGGCTCCGCACGCGGTACACGTATACGTTCGTTCGGAGAGGGGCAGCGCGTGCTTGGTTCTCGTTCCGCAACGTGCGCAGTCCATGGTGGTGTGAACAGGGTTGACCAAGTGCACGATACGTCCGTGCTTGCGAGCCATCTCGAGCAGCGCGTTCTTGGTGGCGCTGATGGCCGCATCCGAAGCCGCGCGGGCCATTGTGGATCTGGCAAGGAATTTAGGACGGAAGTCCTCCACTGCCAGGGCGTCATGGTCGCGAACCAGGGCCTTGGCCCACTTGCGGCCAGTGTCCTGGCGCTGTCGGGCGATCTTCTTGGAGACCTTCGCCGCCGCGTTGCGGGCCTTGCGATAGCCACTTGTGTCAGGCCTATTCTTCGGCGCTCGGCGGCGGGCCATCATTTTCTGGTAGCGAGCCAGCTTCGCTGCGGCGGTCTTGCCGTGCTGCGGGTGGGGCAGGTCGTGGGCGGCGCTGGTGGTGGTAGCGGTCTCCTTCACACCCCAGTCGATGCCAATCACGCGTCCCGTGGCGGGCAGCGGGTTGGTGCTGATCTCCACGACGAACGAGGCATACCAGTGGCCCAGGCTGTCCCGGTGCACGCGGACCGAAGTCGGGTCGGCGGGCAGGTCGCGGGACCACACCACGGTCAGGACGATGTTGCCGGCCAAGTGCAGGCGGCCGTCCTTGAGGCGGAAGCCGCGCCGCGTGTAGTTCATCGAGGGCAGCGCCTCGCGCTTGCGCTTGATGCGAGGCATCCCGGCGCGCTGTCGCACCGGCAGTTTGGCATTGAGGTCTTTGAGTGCCTTGGCACGGGACCTCGCGAAGTCCCGGATCATCTGCTGCTGCGGTACCGAGCTGCCCTGGCGCAGCCATCCCATCGCGCCACGGGCGTCAGTCAGCAGCTTGTCCAGCCGCGCCGGACCGCACGTCACCTTCTCGGCGGCATTCCTGTTCAGGCTGTGAACCTTGCGGGACATGGCCACGCACTCGTTCCACACCCAGCGGCAGCGCGCCCACTCGGCATCCAGGCGGGCAAGCGCGGTGGCCGACACTCGGAGCCGGTAGGTGTACCGGGCGTGCCCGACCCCTCCAGCCCCATCTGGTGTCGCCATGGTGTCACCGTACCACTACGCTGCGAGGCATGGATCGTGAAGAAACCCGGATCACTCTCCGGCTGCCCGCCGACCTCCACGCCTGGCTCACGGCACAGGCCAAAGCCAACCGGCGATCACTCAACTCCGAGATCATCCACCGCATCGAGGGCGAGTACCGTGCCTCCGCAGCGAACGCCGAAACATCCTGACGGCGATTCGCCCCGCCCTTTCTCTTCCCTGCTCCGCAGGAATCCGATCTCTCCCCAGCCTGAAAGCCCCTGGGGCATCCACGGAGGACTTCGGTGAAAGACACACCCACTCCTGCGCTGCGGGCCGAGGGTCTCGTGAAGACCCACCACGGCGAGGGCGCTCCCGCCCATGCCGTGCGCGGGGTGGACCTTTGCGTGCGGCAGGGCGAGTTCGTGGCCGTCACCGGTCCGTCCGGCGCCGGGAAGTCGACGCTGCTGCATCTGCTCGGCGGCCTGCAGCGGCCGGACAGCGGCAGCATCTGGCTGGACGGCGTGTGCACGGACGGCTACAGCGAGGCGCAGTGGGCCGTGGCGCGCCGACGCCGGATCGGCGTCGTCTTCCAGTTCTTCAACCTGGTCTCCAACCTGTCCGTCGCCGACAACGTCGAGCTGCCCGCGCTGCTGGCCGGGGTCTCCCCCAAGCGGGCCCGCGCGGAACGGGAGGAGCTGCTGGCCGAGCTCGGCCTGACCGGCAAGGAGCGGAGCATGCCCGGTGAGCTGTCCGGCGGCGAACAGCAGCGGGTGGCGCTGGCCCGGGCCCTGGTGAACCATCCGCCCCTGCTGCTCGCGGACGAGCCCGCGGGCAGCCTCGACAGCAAGGGCACCCGCGAGGTGACCCGGCTGCTGTCCCGGTTCCACCGGCGCGGCCAGACCATCCTCCTGGTCACCCATGACGCGCGCATGGCGAGCACCGCGGACCGGGTGATCAGCTTCTTCGACGGGCGGATCGCCGACGACGCGACGCTCGACGCCACGCCGTCCCCCCGCAAGGGGATATCCGCGGTGCTGGAACTGAAGGACTGACCCATGCGAGCCACGCTGCGCTGGGCGCACTCGGACCTGCGGACGCATCGCGGTGAGGCGCTGTTCCTGGTGCTCGCCACCGTCGGCGTCGTCACCTCCCTGCTGCTGGCGGCGGCGCTCTTCGGGTACGCGACGAACCCTTGGGAACGGGTCTTCACCCAGTCCCGTGGCGCACACGTGTCGATCCACACCGGTCCCTCGGCCGATACGGCGAGGCTCGCCGGGCTGGCCGGCGTCGAGTCCGTCGCCGGCCCCTACCCCACCGCTTCCACCACGGTCGCCTCCCGCGGCGCCCGCGCCTCGGTCGAGCTGCGTGGCACCACCGAGCGACCCGCGGTCGGACGGCCCCTGCTCGTCTCCGGCCGCTGGCTCGACCCGGGCAGGCCCGACGGTGTGGTGCTGGAGAGCAGCCTCGCCCGGTCGCTGCTGGCCGAGCCCGGAGATGTGCTCACCCTGCCGGGCGGTGCCGCGACGCTGACCGTCCTCGGCGTCGCCGACAGCCCCGAGCCGCACTACCGGCAGGGTGAGCAGCCGGGACTGGCCTGGGCGCTGCCGTCCACCGTGCCGCGCACGGGCACCGACCGCGGCCAGGTGATCGGGCTGCGTCTGACGGATCCCGGGGACACCGACTACGCCGTCCAGCGCGCCGTCACCGTGCTCGGCGCCGGCGCCGTGCGCGAGGTCGCCACCTGGCAGCAGGCGCGAGCCGAGGCGCAGGGCGACGACCGGCTGCTCGGCCAGATACTCGGCCTGTTCGGTCTCGGCGCGCTCGTCGCCGCCGGACTCGCCGTGCACGGGGCCATCGGCACCCGCATCCGAGGGCATCTGCGGGACATCTCGATCCTCAAGGCGATCGGTTTCACACCGGGCCAGGTCATGCGGGTCTTCCTGTTGCAGCATCTCGCCTACGCGCTGCTGGGCGCCGTGGCCGCGGCGGGGCTCACCCAGGCGCTGGGCAGTCGGCTGCCGGGGCGGCTGGGGGACGCGGTCGGGGTGTGGCAGGGGCTGCCGGGACACGCGGCGACCCTGGTCGTGGTGCCGGTGGGAGTGGTGCTGTTCATCGGCGCGACCACCGGGCTCGCGGCCTGGCGGGCGGGGCGGGTGCCGCCGGTTCCGGTGCCGCGGACCGCAGGCCCGGCCGGGGGGCGACTGTCGGGCGTGGCGCGTCGCGCGCTCGGCCTGCGGCTGCCGCCCGCGCTGGTTCTCGGCTGGCACAAGGCGTTCACGCGTCGCCCGCGTTCACTGGCCACGATCGTCCGCCTCGCGCTGCCGCTGACGCTGATCGTGGTGGCGATGAGCGCGTGGACGACCATCGACCGCTTCCACCGCGCACCGCAGGAGATGGGGCTGGCGGCAGCGCTCACCGTCCGCGCCGACGACGGCCTGAGCGACGCCGCGACCCGGGAGCTGCTGGCACGGCGTCCCGAGGTCGCCGCCGCCTATCCGGGTGTCGAGGTGGCGGCCCTGGTGCCGGGCCAGACGGCGACGATCGCCCTGCGCGGTCTCGGCACCCGTACGGATCCGTACCCCTACACGCTGGCAGAGGGCCGCCCCGCGCACGGCTTTGACGAGGCGGTGGCCGGGCAGGGACTGCTGGACCTGCTGGATGTCCGGGTCGGCGACTGGGTGCGCATGACGGTGAGCGGCCGGCCCCAGATCCTGCACATCGTGGGCCGCAGCATCGAGCCGGAGAACGCCGGCCGGGTCATCTCCACGTCGCTCGACACCCTCCGGGAGAACGACGCCGAACTCCGGCCGACGCTGTACCAGGTCCGGCTGCGGAACGGCGCGGATCCGCACCGCGTCGCCGCCGAGCTGAGCGCCGCGGCCGGGCGCGGACAGCTGGACGTGCACACCGTGACGAACCCCGCCGACGGTCTGTCGCCCCTGCGCAGTGTCGTCGTCGGCCTGCTCGGCGTCCTGGCGCTCATCGGGCTCGTCGATCTGCTGACCAGCATCGGCGGTGCGCTGCGTGAGAGCGAACGGGATCTGCTCGCCTTCAAGGCGATCGGCCTGTCGCCACGGCAGATCACCGCGATCACCGTCACGGCCACGGGGTGCACCGTAGGGGCCGCGGTCGCCGTGGCCATGGCGGTGGGCCTGCCCCTCTCCTCCTGGTTGATCGACGCCCAGGGCCGGTCGAGCGGCATCGGAGCCGGAATAGCACAGGCTCCGTCCCCCGTCGCACTGACCGCGTTCGGCGTGACGGCGTTGCTGGGGGCCGTGGCACTCGCCGCGCTGCCGGCGACCCGCGCCTCCCGGCGCCGCCTCGCGGACACGATGAGCGCGGTGGCGTAGCCCGCGGAGGAGGCCGGGGAACCCGGCCGCCTTTGAGACCACCCGGCACCGGGCATGACGTGTACCGGGGTGGCGGACGACCGGGGGGACGCATGCGCACCAGAGTCGAGTACCTCATCGAACATGGGGTGTCCCGCCGGGTGTGGGTGGTGGGGGCCGGTGCGGCGTACTGGCTCTGCGCTCTGGCGGGAGTCTGGTACCTGATCCGGCAGGGCGTGACGCTCGGCAGCGTCGTCGACGTGCACGTGATCTGTTTCGCGTTCGAAGCGGTTTCGGTGCTGGGGGTCCTGTGGCCGGGAACAGGGGCCGGGTCGGCGCAGCTGGTGGACGATCACCAGAGCGTGACGGTGTCCGCCGCCTGCTTCAGCGGGATCTTCCTCGTATCCCCCGCCATGATCACCCTGGGCGCACTCGGTCGGACCGGTGTCCCGATGGAGGCGGTGCTCGCTTCGACGACGGCGCTGATGCTGGCCTCGTTCGCCGGCCTCGTCGCCGTGACGGCCCTCGCTCCCTCGGTGCGCCCCGCCCACGACGGGGCCGGCCCGCCGGACGGCCCGGACGTCCCCGACGCCGGGGACTTCGACGCGGGCGGGGACTAGGGGCGGAGCATGTCCGTCATGGGCGACTTCGGCGGGAGCAGGCCCGGCAGCAGCCAGGGCCGGAACAGGCTCAGTACCGCGAGTACGAGGAAGGCGACCCCGACGACCTGCGAGAAGACGGGGCCCAGCCGCCAGAGCTTCTCCACGAAGATCACCACGGCCACTGCGGCCATCGCCAGGACGTTCATGACGCCCAGCGGGACGAGCACGATCATCAGCCCCCAGCAGCAGCCCACGCAGTACGCCCCGTGGTGCGCCCCGACCCGGAGATCGCGGGCCCGGGGCCGGAAGCCCGCGTACCTCACGAGCTGGCCCATCGGGCTCCGGCAGTGCCGAAGGCAGAGGTCCTTCCACGGGCCGAACTGGTACAGCCCGGCGACCAGGAAGGCCCCGGCGCCGATCCAGCGCCCGGCGCCCGGGTGCTCGTCCACCAGGGCCCCGGTCCACGCGAGGAGCCCGTAGGCGATCAGGCCGAAGGCCGTCCAGGCGAGCAGGTAACCGCCGGCGAACTGGGCGGTACGGGCCACCCGCACGACTCCCGTCGGCGACTGGCGCCCGATGGCCCGCGCCCAGGTGAGGGCCACCGGGGCCACCGACGGGAACATCATGGCGATCATCATGACCAGCCACAGCAGCAGGAACAGCGGGACGCCCATTCCCATGGTTCCCGGCTCGACCCCCATGTCACGGGCCTGATCGACCACCAGCACCCAGGCGAGGAGAGCGATCGACGCCATCACGGACCAGGCGAACGCAAGCTGCCGGGCCGACAGCAGATTTGCCGGACGCAGAGGGGGTGACAGGGCCTTCCGGTCGAGGCGCACACCTCCAGCACATCACGGCGGATCTGCGCCTGCGCGCGGGAGAGCATGTACGCGGAGAACACCTCCTCCCTGTGACCCCTGCGGTGGGACAATGGGGGTGGATACCTGTACGACCCGGGCGTGGGCCGGCGATGGCCCCCGGGGGCTCTGCCGTCCTCCCGAGACCGACGTCCCGGCACGGTCACGAGGAGGCAGGGAGATGTCCGAGACGACGGCGACCGTTCCCCGGTGGCACGCGGCGGGCGACTGGTTCGACACCTGCAAGTGCGACGTGCCCTGCCCCTGCTCGTTCGCTCAGCTGCCCACCCACGGCGATTGCGACGGCATCCTGGCCTGGCACATCCGCGAGGGCCGCTACGGTGACGTACGGCTGGACGGCCTGAACGTGCTGATGGTGGCCTCGTTCGTCGGCAACATCTGGGCCGAGCACACGGACACGTACGCCGCGGTCTTCGTCGACGAGCGCGCCGACGACCCCCAGCGCGAGGCGCTTCAGATGATCTTCGGTGGGCAGGCGGGCAGTTGGCCCGCCGAGATGGTGAGCATGATGGGCGCCGAGATGCGTGGCATGGAGTTCGCCCCCATCGAGATCGAGGTCGCCGACGACCTCGCGAGCTGGCGGGCCGTGGTGCCGGACCGGGTCGAGGCGAGCGCGGTCGCGCTCACGGGACCAACGACCCCGGAGGGTGCGCGCGTCCAGTCGACCAACCTGCCCGGTGCGGAGACCGGACCGGGCCAGGTCGCTACCTGGGGCCGCTCGACGGTGGACCGCGCCGATGCCCACGGCTTCCTCTGGAGCCGCGAAGGCCGCTCCAGCAAGCACATCACCTTCGACTGGACCGGGCCCGACTAGCGTGACCACCGGGCAGAGCGGTCCGCCGACGTGGTCCCGCGGTGGTCAGTGACGGCGGCGAGCCGTGACGATCCACGCACGCGAGTCGAAGTACACGCCACCGTCGGTGTGGTGGGCGTCGAGGGTGGTGCGCAGCCGCGCGCGTGCCTGCTCGGCCGCCACGTCGTCGAGGTCGGCCAACAGGTCTTTGACTTCCCACAGGCGGAGCACGGCATCGAAGGCGGTGGCGTTGTCGGGGCCGTAGTAGACGGGCTCGCGCACGTCGGTGAAGCCGACTTCCGCGAAGCCGGCCGCCGTCAGGATGCCTTCCGTGACGGTCGGGTCGGCGAGTGAGAACGGGTTCGGTCCGTGGGGTGTGGCCGATGCGGCGGTGAGGCTCCGGCGGATCGCGGTGGCCCACTCGTTGCGGTCGCGCTCCTGCCAGACCAGCAGCACCAGGCGCGCCGCGGGGCGCAGAGCCCGCCCGATGTTGGCGAACGCGGCGACCGGGTCGGCGAAGAACATCGTCCCGAACCTGCTGATACCGAGGTCGAAACGCTCCGGTGGGAAGGGGTGGACCTGCGCGTCCGCCTGCTGGAAGGTGACGTTGGCCAGTCCCTGGTCGTCGCTGAGCCGGCGGGCCCGTTCGAGCATGGGTGCGGACAGATCGACGCCCAGCGCGCTTCCGTCGACGGCGGCGCGGGCGGCCTCGCGCGTGGACCGGCCGGTGCCGCAGCCGATGTCGAGCACCCGGTCGTGAGAGCCGACTTGGGCGGCGGCGCGGAAGACCTCGTTGTGCAGGCGCAGTTCCGCGTCGTAGTCGAACAGGTCGGACATCACCGTCACCGGATCCTCTCGATACTGATGTCGGCCGGGCCGTCGCGCGGTACGCCTCGCACCTGGTCCGGCGACACCGTTTCCGGCGCGGGCGCGGCGGTTCGACGCTACCGCGGCCGGCCGCCTCCTGTGTGCCGGAGCAGGGCCGGGACGAACACGTCCCACAGCGGCTTCGGCAGGTCGTGCCCGGCGCCTTCCAGGATCAGCAGCGTCGCGCCGGGAATCGCGTCGCGCAGCGCGTGTCCGTGTGGGAGCGGGAAAACCGGGTCGTGGTCGCCGTGCACCACCAGGGTCGGCGCCTTGACGGCGGCGAAATCGCGGGACGACCCGTCGAAGCTCATCGCGTAGTGGTTGACGAGGGTGGACGCGATGTCGCGTGTGCGGGCCACGTCCCGCTCGACCAGCGCGCGCGTGGCCGTCTCGTCGAAGTAGGGCGAGCCGCCCGAGCACGCCTTGGCCGATGCGACGACGAAGTCCACCACCGCGGCGGAATCGGCGGGGTCCGGGTCGGCGGGAATGCCGTCGGCGAGCTCGTCCGACGAGGGCGGGAGGCCGTCCTCGCCCGTGGAGGTGGAGACGAACGTCAGTGACTCCACCCGGTCGGGGTGGTCCACCCCGATGATGAGGCCGAGTCCGCCGGACATGGACCGGCAGACGACGTGTGCGCGCTCGATGTGCAGGGCGTCCAGGATGCCGACCGCGTCTGCGGCCAGGTCGGTGAACGTGTAGCCCGGCCGCGCCGGCGGGTAGCTGGTGGATCTGCCGGTGTCCCGGTTGTCGTAGCGGATCACGAACCGGTCGCCACGCACGATCCGTTCGCACAGCTCGGTCTCCCACCACAGCATCGAGGCGGTCGCACCGTCGATGAGCAGGATCGCCGGGTCCGCGGGGTTTCCGAAGGTCTCGAGGCACAGCCCGACGTCGTCGATCTCGACGAGCCGCTCGCCGTGCGAGGGGTGATCGGTCATGAACGCCACGCTAGAGCAAGCAGTCCATTGCCAAAAGCGATGGTTTCCGATCGAGTCAATCGTGTTTGCCGATGTCACCGGCTACGGTGGATTCATGTCCGACGTGGAACTGAGGCATCTCACCGCGATGGCAGCCGTGGCCGACGAGGGCTCGTTCGGGCGGGCGGCCGCGCGGCTCGGGTACACGCAGTCGACGGTGAGTCAGCAGATCGCCGCTTTGGAGAAGGCCGTCGGCGGTGCCGTGTTCGACCGGCCGGGCGGGCCGAGGCCGGTGCGGATCACCCCACTCGGCACGGTGGTACTGGCACACGGACGCGATCTGCTGGCGAGGGCGCAGGCGATGGCAGCAGCCGTCGACCGGTTCAAGGCCGGCGACGGCCGGGTCGACATCGGCACCTTCCAGAGCGTGTCCAACGTGATCCTGCCGCTGGTCGTACGCGGACTTCGGGACGAGCACCCCGACTGCGACATCAGGCTGTTCGAGGAGGAGACCGACCAGCCCCAGGTCCAGGAGCTCGACCTGATGTTCTTCGACGGCCGCGTCGACGGCGACGTGGAACACCGCAAACTGCTCGACGATCCCTACCTGCTGGTGGCCCGCCCCGGCACCTTCCCCGAAGGGCCGGTGCGCCCGGCCCAGCTCGACGGCGTACCGATGGTGGCGTACCCGCCGATCTGCGACCAGGCCCGGCTGGAGCAGGCGCTCGCACGCCACGGTGTTCGGCCGCACATCGTGTGCCGCACCGCGGGCAACGAGACCGTGCTGTCGATGGTGCGCGCCGGCATGGGTTCGGCGGTCCTGCCGCAACTCACCGTCCACGGTGCCGACATCGGCTCCGACGCGTCACTGCGCGTGCACGCACTCGAGCCGGAACTCCCGCCACGCGAGATCTTCCTGTTGTGGCAGGCGCATCGCACCCACTCCCCACTCGCGGCACGGGCGATCGAGATCGCGGTGGAAGTCGCGGGCAGGATCGCCGAGCGCCTTTGACCCGATCAAGTGCGAGCGGTCCTTTCGGGGCGTGGCGGCGACCGGCACCACCCCGTCCCCCGCCCTCGTCCGCCGTACGTCCGGCGCCCTCGCCCATATCGCGTTGTGACTCCGAAGGCGCCGTCCTAAGGTCACCGACATGTCTCTACGTCTTCGTATGCGTCAAGCACTGCCGGAAGCGATGCGCGCCCGTGACAAGGCCGCGGTGAGCGCGCTGCGCACGACACTCGCCGCGCTGGACAACGCCGAGGCGGTGCCCGTGGGCGAAGCCGAGCTCCGGGGCTCGGCCCTGGAGCAGTCGCCGGTCGGAGCCGGCGCCACCGAGGCGGCGCGGTGTGAACTGAGCGAGCAGGGTGTGCTGGCCGTGGTGCGCGCCGAAGCCGACGAACGTCTCGTGGCCGCAGCGCAGTTGACGGCGCCCGCACACGCCGACCGAGCCGCGCTGCTCCGCGCGGAGGCCGCCGTGCTGCTCCGCCTCCTGGAGGCTCCCGACCGCGCGTGACGCCCCCGTACGACGCGGCCGTCCGGCGTGGATCGCCGCACCGTCCGTTCCGCTTCGAGGGCTCCTGCTCGGTGACGTGCTCATGCGTGCAGCGAGGGGTGCCGCCCGGCAGCGGCACCGGTGCGTTCCGCGCACTTGCTACTGGCGAGTAAGCTGCGCGTTCCCGGAGATTGGAGTCGTCGTGGCCCGCAGGTTCACCGTGTCCGACAGCATCGTGATAGAGGTCCCGCCGGAGGCGGCCTACGACGCGGTCAGCCGGCCCGCGCAGATGGGGCGGTGGAGTCCGGAGAACCTCGGGGCCACCGTGCCGGCACCGGAGACGTCGGCCCCGCTGGGGACCACGTTCGAGGGCCGGAACAAGCGGGGGGCGTTCCGCTGGGTCACGCGGTGCACGGTGACGGCGGCGGACTCCGGACGCCGCTTCGCCTTCCGGGTGCACGCGATCGGGCTGAACCGGCCGCGGCTGCGAGGTCCGATCGCCACCTGGGAGTACCGCTTCGAGCCCGAAGGCGGCGCCACCCGCGTCACGGAGACCTGGACGGACGACCGGCGGGCCTGGCCGTCCGTCGTCGCCAATGCCTTCGACCGGGTCGCCACCGGCGGCCGCACGTTCGCCGACTTCCAGGCGGACAACATCGCCAGGACGCTGCGCAACCTGAAGCGGGAGCTCGAAGCGGAGTCCCCTTCCTGATCCCGCCGACCCGGCCCGGGCCGTCCCTGGACGGCCCGAAGGCGGGGCCGGGCTCAGGCGCGGGCGGCGCGCCGGGCCGCCCGCCGGGCCGCGCGGGCCACGGGCAGGTAGCGCAGGCGTTCCGGCAGCAGCGGGACGACCGTGCGGACGACGAAGCCCAGACGGCGCATCCTGCGCTCGTCCCGCGCCGTCCACGTCACCCCCAGGCGGTCACGGACGACGGGCGGCAGCAGACCGGTCGTGACGAATACGTGGAGCCGGGCCAGGGTCGGATGCAACAGCGGCCAGAGTCTGCGCACGAGGGCGCCCGAGCCGTCGGGCGGAGGAACCGGCCGCCGCGGGTCGAGCAGTTCACGCACGACCACCGTGTTCTCCAGCTCGTCCCGGACCATCCGCTCGAAGTACGGCCAGTACTCCTCGGGCGTGGCCGGCATGTCCCGCCGTCCGATGCCGAGGATGTCGCCGAGCCGGAGCAGTTCGTTGTACAGCCGGCGTTCCTCGGCCTCGTCGAGCGGACGGGACAGGTACCGGGCGGAGGACAGGAAGGCCGGGTAGGCGGTGGCGTGCACCCAGGCGTAGTGGGCGGGGGTGAGCGCATGGTACGCGCGGCCGCGGGTGTCGGTGCCGCTGATGCCCTTGTGCAGCGTGCGCAGCCTGCGGCCCTCCTCGATCGCCCGCTCACCCCCGTAGATCCACAGCTGGAGGGATTCCAGGGAGCGGTGCGCCCGGCCCCAGGGGTCGGTGCGGAACACGGAGTGCTCGTCGACGCCGGCTCCGACCGCCGGGTGGGCGACCTGGAGCACGACGGCGGCCGGCAGGGAGAGCAGCAGACGTACGTCACCGGCGATGTCCCAGAGGATCGTTCCCGGGCCGAACGGCTCCGGGCCGGGGCGGGCGCCGGGGTCGCCTCGTCCTGGTCGGGCGGCGGCGGTCGTGGGGTGTTCCGGCCGGGCGTTCACGTCAGCACGCTCCCAGGGGCCGCCGGGTGGCGGGGTCGGTGCCGGGCCGGTGGGTGGCCCAGTAGGCGATGGCGAGGGAGACGGCGATCCTCAACGGCGGCAGCACGAGGGCCATCAGGAGGCGCACGACGCGGGCGAAGCGGCGCAGGGAGCGTTCCTGCCGGGGGCTCCAGGTCAGGTGCAACCGCTCACGCAGGACCGGGGGCAGGGTACCCACGGTGACCAGCAGGGCGTAGTGCGCGGCGAGCCGGGCGAAAGGCGACCAGAGCGGACCGGGCAGTCGGCGGAACGGCTTGGCGGGGTGGGCGAGTTCGTCGAGGACGTCCTGGACCGACTGGTTGAACTCCAGCCGGTGGGTGACCATCTCGTCGTAGTAGTCGATGAACGCGGGCCAGTCCGGCGGAAGGTGATGCTCCTTCAGGCCCCATACGCGGCCCACGTCCCGCATCCCGCGGTAGTACTCGTCCAGTTCACCGTCCGACATGCCCTTGCCGAACAGGCGAAGCGCGTCCACGGGGCCCTTGACCAGGGTCGCGTGCACCCAGTGGTACGCCTCGGGGTTGAGGGCGTGGTAGCGGCGGCCCTGCGCGTCGGTGCCCTTCATCGCGGTGTGCACGTGGAGGAGGCGGCGCGCCTCGGCGGTGGCCGCCTCCTGACCGCCGTAGACGACCGTGGTGAGCGAGAGCAGGGTGCGGATCAGGCGGGGCCAGGGCTCGGCGCGGAAGTTGCTGTGGTCGGCGACGCCTGCCCCGACCACGGGGTGCGAGACCTGGAGAAGCAGCAGCTGGGGTGCCATCAAGGTGGCGCGGGCATCGCCGAAGCAGCGCCAGACGGCCCCTCCCCTGCGCGGCGCCCGTATCTGCGCGGGTATCTCAACTACCGGTGTATTCAACTGAGTTGATCGGTCTGACGTGTGCGGTACGCCGGTCATGACGCCTCCGTTCCTCCGTCGTGTCCGGAGTATTGACGCGCCCCGTGAAACAAGTCAATAGTTTTTGTATCTTCGACTCTCTCGACGGCACCCCGACGCGAGATCCCGGCATGCACCCCTAAAGGTAAGGAAAACACCATGAGGGACAGATATGCACATACCGGAAGCGTGGCCGAGGGTCGGACGCACTGGCGGCGCAGCGCCCTGATGTTCGTCCCCTGCACCCTGGCGGTGGGCGCGCTGGGCATCGCGCTCGCGGAAGGGGCGATCGCCGCCTCGTTCGCCGTGTCCGGCACGGCCTTCAAGGTGTCCGCCTCAGAGGTCACCGCGCGGGGCGTGTCGTCCTTCCCCTCCTCCATCGGCGGCTCGGCCGACGACGCCAAGCCGGTCCTGCTGGCGGCCGTCAAGGACGGCACCGTCTCCGACGTGTGCGTCTCGCTCAAGCAGAAACTGCCGCTGGTCGGAGAGATCTCCATGCTGGTGCACTCGGGCGCGGACAAGCCGCTCGCGGGCACCGATCTCGTGGTGAACGCCGACGCGCTCACCGGAGGCGGCGGCAAGGTCACCGGCGTGCAGGCCGGCCGGGACGCGTCCACCCTGACCGGCGCGCCGGGCGTGACCGGGCCGAGGGGCGTGTTCGGAGTGCAGGCGGACACCGCCGTCGCCCATGACCTGCGGAGCACCGCCTACTCGGCCAACGGCGGCACGCTGACGCTGGAGAAGCTGGAGATCGAGTTCAGCCGTTCCGGCAAGCAGTGCTTCTGACGGCGACGAGAGACGGACTCGGGCATGTTCGCTTTCGTTCTCGGCTTCCTGTCGGAGCTGGCCCGGGAGACCGGGGACTGGCTCGACCGGATCCTGCCCGCGCCGCGGGCTCGCCGCTCGCTGCGCGCCTGGCGCAGGAGACGTCCTTTCTGGGCCGCGCTGTGGGTGATCGCGGGCGGTGTCGAGATGGTCGCCATCCCGCTCGCCCCGCTGCCGCTGATGATCAGGGTCGGGGTCGGCGCGATGTCGGCCGTGGGCATCAGCGTGGTCCTCGTCGCGGGCGGGATCTTCTTCCTCTTCAAGCCCGACCAGCGCATGTTCGTCTCGATCGTCACCGCCGTCGCGTCCCTGACCTCGATGGCGACGACGAATCTGGGTGGTTTCGGCATCGGCATGCTGGCCGGCCTCATCGGCTCCTCCATGGCCTTCGGCTGGATGCCGGGGAACCGGCACCCCGAGGAAGACGCCGGAGATCCACCAGCAGGTGAAGGCGCCGCCTCCGCGCGGCCCGCGGACGCGGCAGCCCGTGCGGAGCGGGCCGCCGGGTCCCTGGCCACCGGACACGGAACGGGCGGGGACGGAGCGGGCGGGGACGCAGCGGGCGGCCGCCCGAAAGCCGATGAGGGCCGAGCCCGGTACCGCGGACACCGGGCCGGCAAGCGGGGCGCGGTCCTCTTCGTCCTGACCACGGCGCTGGCGGCGGCGATGCTCCCGGGCGCCACCGGCGCCTCGGCGGCGGGCGGCACCAGCCTGTTCCCGCTGCCGTGGCCGACGAGCGGGTGGCCTTGGGAGTGGGGGTCGGGCGCCACCTCTTCCACGACACCGTCCGCCTCCCCGTCGGGGTCCCCGCAGACCACTCCCTCCCCCACCGGATCCGCCTCGCCCGGCGTCACCCCGAGCCCTTCCGTCGGCCCGTCCGCCGGCCCGTCTGCCGGCTCAGGCTCGCCCGGGGACGACGTCGGCCAGGGGAACGGTCGGGACGACGGTTCCGGCACCGGAGCGGCAGCGGACCGGCCCGGGACCACCCTGGGCCCCCAGGTCACCCTCCCGTGCCTGACCGGCGTCGACACCGGCGGTCTGCCCCACCCCGAGCCGGGCGGAATGCCCGAGGACCCCGACGACCTGACGGCCCTGCGCCCGCCCGTCGTCGTCGGGGACCGGCCGGGCCGTCCCCGGGCGACGTACCCGGTCAACAGCGTCTACGCCCAGGTCGGCGCGGACAGCCTGACCGCCTACGGGGCCATCATCCACGGCGCCACCTATCTCGGGACGGTCGGCGGCGGGCGGCTCAAGGTGCTGTGGGTGCACGCGGACCGGCTCGTCGCGGACGACTACACCTTCCGTCTGGAGACGCCCGGCCAGGTGCAGACGATCGACGTGGACCTCGACATCCCCCAGGTCGACATCTACGTCACCCAGCTCTCCGGCTCCCTCACCATCCCCGTCATCGACGTCGCCACCCCGCGCATCTGCATCGGCGCCGACGTCGTGCCGGCCAACCTGCCGATCGCCGTGCGGCTGCCCGAGCTGTCGGTCACCGCCGTGGAGGCCGGCCAGGTACTGGTCGACGCCGAGACGGTCAACTTCTCCGGCCTGAGCGCGCACAGCCACACCCGATAGCCCGACAGCCCGACAGCCCGACAGCCCGACAGGAGGCATCACCCATGGGCCGCTACAGCCGGCTCGAACGGATCCGCCGGATGGATCCCCGACGCGACCACGAGGAGATCTTCCGGTGGATCACCCGCTACGAGTTCCCCTGGGACTACGTGCAGGGCGTGTCCGTCGCCTTCCTGCGCGACTACGGCGTACCCCGCATATCCCAACTCCTGGACCGCACACAGGAGTTCGAACGCGCGGGACAGAAACGGTACGACGACACGGTACTGGTCGCGTACGAGATGGTCCGCCACGGGCTGGACTCCCCGCACGGGCGGGCCACCGCCCGGCACCTCAACCGCATCCACGGCCGCTACCGCATAGCCAACGAGGACTACCTCTACGTCCTGGCGACCACCGTGGTCGGACCCAAGCGGTGGATCGACCGGTACGGCTGGCGACCGCTGTGCCCGCAGGAGACCGAGAGTCTGGCCCTGGTGGGCCGGCGCATGGGCGAGATGATGGGCGTCACCGGGATCCCCGCCGACTACGCCGGCTTCGAACAGCTCCACGACGCCTACGAGAAGGAGATGTTCGCGTACGACCCCGCCAACCGGCGGTTCGCCGCGGCCACCCTGCGGATCATCACCGACTGGTACCCGCGGCCGCTGCGACCGCTCGTGGCCCGCCTCGCCCTGGCCGTCCTGGACGAACCGCTGCTGACCGCGCTGGGCTTCCGCCCGCAGCCGCGCCCGGTACGCACGGCGGCCCAGCTCCTCCTGCGGGCTCGTGCCCTGCTGACTCGCCTTCTGCCCGCCCGGCCCGGCTGGTGGCCGAGCCGCCCGAAACCCCGTAGCTACCCCTTCGGCTGGACGCTCGACGACCTCGGCCCGCACTGGGCCCACCACAGGCCGTCGGGCCCACTCGCCGACGAGAACCCACCGATGGAGCACCAATGACACACACCACCGAGAACGCCGACCGGCCCGCCGGACCCACGGAACCGGTCTCCACCGACACCGCCGGCCAGCCGGATCCCGCCACCACCGGCCCCGCCGGACTCGCGGAACCCGCCGCCACGGACCCGGCCGGGCCCACGGACCCCGGCGCCACCGATTCCTCCGGACCCACAGAAACCGGTTCCACCGCCGCGGACGGCGCGCGGGCAGGTTCCGTCGACCGGCGCACTCCCCCGCCGGACAGCTTCACCTCCCGCTCCCCCGTCACCGGCGAGGTCCTCGCCGCGTACCCGGTGCACGGGCCGCTGGACGTCGACCGTGCCGTGCGGCGGGCGCGGGCGGCCGGGGCCCGTTGGGCTGCCCTTTCCGCCACCGAGCGGCGCGGCCATCTGCTGCGCTGGAAGCGGGAGTTGGCGTCGGCGCTGGACGCCGTGGCGGGGACCGTCGCGGCGGAGACGGGCAAGCCCCGGCAGGACGCCGAACTGGAACTGCTGCTCACCCTGGAGCACCTGTCCTGGGCGGCCCGCAACGCCGGGCGCGTGCTGCGCCGGCGCCGGGTGCGCTCCGGGGTCGTGGCAATGCACCAGGCGGCGACCGTGGTCCGCCGTCCGCTCGGCGTCGTCGGGGTGATCGGCCCCTGGAACTACCCCGTGTACACGCCGATGGGGTCCATCGGCTACGCCCTGGCGGCCGGCAACGCCGTGGTCTTCAAGCCCTCCGAGTACACGCCCGGTACGGGAGTGCTGCTCGCCGAGCTGTTCGACGTGGCCGTGCCCGAGTACGCCGGGCTGTTCGGCGTCGTCACCGGGGCCGCGGCGACCGGCGGGGCGCTGGCCCGCTCCGGAGTAGACAAGGTCGCCTTCACCGGCTCCCCGGGGACCGCGCGCAAGGTGATGGCGGTGTGCGCCGAGTCGCTCACGCCGTTCCTCGCGGAGTGCGGGGGCAAGGACGCGGTCATCGTGACGGCGGGCGCTGATCTGGATGCCGCGGCCGACGCGATCGTGTGGGGCGCGATGGGCAACGCCGGGCAGACCTGCGCGGGCGTCGAACGCGTCTACGCCGTACGGCAGGTGCACGCGGAGCTGTGCGAGAAGGTGGTGGAGCGGGCCCGGGACTTGCGGCCGGGTGCCGGTCCGGACGCGGCCTATGGTCCGATGACGATGCCGGACCAGACGACGGTGGTGCGGCGGCATGTGCGCGATGCGCTGGCGGCGGGGGCGGCCGCGGCGCTCGGCGGCGCGGATTCGGCGCCGGCGGCCGGAGCTTTCGTGGAGCCGGTGGTCCTGGTCGACGTGCCGGAGGACTCGCCTGCCATGACCGAGGAGACCTTCGGGCCGACGGTCGCGGTGAACGCCGTGGCGGACGAGGAGGAGGCGGTTCGGCGCGCGAACGCTTCGCGCTACGCGCTGGGCGCCGCGGTCTTCGGCGGCAGCGGTCGCGCCGGGGCCGCGCTGGCCTCCCGGTTGCGCGCGGGCGCGGTCTCCGTCGACTCGGTGCTGGGCTTCGCCGCCGTCCCGGCCCTTCCGTTCGGCGGGTCCGGCGACTCCGGTTTCGGCCGGATCCACGGCGCGGACGGACTGCGGGCCTTCACCGCCCCGCAGTCGGTGACCGTCCGGCGCTTCGCTCCGCCGGTCGATCTGACGTCGTTCGCGACCCCGGCCGCGACGAAGGCCAGGGCCGTCGCGCTCATGCGGTGGCTGCACTCCCGGCGCTGACCGCGCGCGCAGGGTCAGGCGTCGAGCAGCGGCGCGAGGTATCTGCGGGCGAAGGCGCGGGCCTGTTCCTCGTCGTCGAGTTCGATGCAGCCGGCCGGGTTGAGGAGGAAGGAGACCGCGACGCGCACCATCAGCTCCGCCACCGGCCGGGGGTCGGTCTCCGGGCGGCCCTCGGTGTGCTGGGCGCGCCGCAGATGGGCGGTCAGGTAGTCGGTGGTGGCGGCGAGGGAGGCGCCGCCCTGGACGGTGAAGTAGGGCAGAACCACTTCGGGTTCGAGCTTCAGCAGTCCGCCGAACAGCGGATGGGCCCTGGTGTGCCGCAGGGCGACCACGAAGCCCTCCACGACGCGGTCCTCCATGGTCGGCAGCGAGGCGACGGCGGAGTCCAGCTTCTGGAAGAAGCGGCTGCCCTCGCGCAGCAGGCACGCCTCGACCAGTCCGTCCTTGCTCTGGAAGCGGCGGTACACCGTGACGCGCGAGACGCCGGCCCGTTTGGCGACGTCCTCGACCGAGGAGCGGCGCAGGCCGAAGGTCGTGAACTGCTCCAGGGCGGCGTCGAGGATCTGCCGCGCCAGCTTTTCCTCTGTCTCCGGCCGGGCGATGGCCCGGGCCAGCAGGGAGTCGTTCGCAGATGTCTTCATGGTGCCTTTCACGGTACCCGCACCCCACTCCATAGAGACAGTGAAACAACTACCATATATTTGTATCTCACCCTGTGTCCCACCACGCCATTTGTCCCACCACGCCATCCCCTTGTGTTCGGAGGACCCATGGGCAGTCGCCTCACCCCGCAGCAGTCCGATTTCGCCGCCGCCGTACGTGAATTCGCCCAGCGCGAGTGCGGAAGCCCCGTGCAGCGCGACGCGCTCACCCAGGGCGGCCGGGAACCCCACAACCCCAAGATCTACGCCATGCTCGCCGACCTCGGCTGGCTCGGCGTCTGCCTGCCCGAGGAGTACGGCGGCGCAGGCGGCGGCCTCGCCGACGCCTGTGTCTTCCTGGAGGAGACCTCCTACGGGCTGGTGCCCGCCGGCGGCTTCATCACCACCGTGATCACCGCCAAGGTGTACGAGCGTTTCGGCACCGAGGAACAGCGCCGCACGGTGCTCGGCGGCGCCGCGCGGGGCCGTGTGCTGGCCGTCGCCATGTCGGAGCCCGGCGCCGGTTCCGACGTGGCCGCCCTGCGCTGCCGCGCCGAGCGGCGGCCCGACGGGAGTTGGCTCGTCGAGGGCCAGAAGACCTGGATCTCGAACGCCCATGTCGCGGAGAGCATGTTACTGGTGGCACGGACGGGTGGGGACCGGCACGAGGGACTCACGATGTTCCATGTCCCCATGAACACGCCGGGAGTGGAGGTCCGGGGCATCGAGACCATGGGCGGCCGCGAGGTCAACGACGTGTTCCTCACCGGCGTACTGCTGCCCGCGGACGCGGTCGTCGGTGAAGTCGGCTCCGGCTGGCGCCAGTTGATGGCGGGGCTGAACCACGAGCGGCTCTTCCTGGCGGCCAACATGCTGGGCCTGGCACGGCGCGCCTTCGACGACGCGGTCGCCTACGTGCGCGAGCGCGAGCAGTTCGGCCGGCCCGTCGGCTCCTTCCAGGCGCTGCGCCACCGCGTGGCGGACCTCGCCACGGAGATCGAGTGTGCCCGGCTGCTGGTGCGCGAGGTGGCGTCGGACTGCGACGCCCGGCCGGACCGGCTCTTCCCGCGCGAGGCGTCGATGGCCAAGCTCAAGGCCACCGAGACGGCCAAGCGCGTCGCGCTGGAGTGCATGCAGATGATGGGCGGTTACGGCTACGCCACCGAGTACGGCATGGAACGCCATCTGCGCGCCGCCGTCGTCTCCACCGTCTACGGGGGCACCAGCGAGATCCAGCGCGACATCATCGGCAAGAGCTACGGCCTCTGAGTCCACCCGGCCCCGGACGCCTCGAGCCCGACGGCCGCCCCTGCCTCTCCCGGCCCGGAGCGCGTCCTCACCGATGCGTCCCGGACCGGGCCGGAGTATCGGAAGAGCGACTTGCGACTTGCGACTTGCAGCTTGCAGCTTGCAGCTTGCAGGCGTTGGTCGGCTGCCTCTGGAGGGCGGCGAGTCCTGCGTCCGTCCCGACGCCTAAGGTTGCGCAGGCGGGCGATTGACCATGGAGCAGCGGTTCGCAGGCCGGGCCGGCCCCTGCCGGGCCGGCCCCTGCGTCCCTTGAGCGCACCCCTTGGTCGCACGAACGAGAGGTAAACCCATGCACGGAGTGCCGTTGACCGAACAGGTCGTCGAGGCCGTGCGCCGCGATCCTGGAGCGAGCGCGCTGCCGCATCTGCTGCCGTACGTGAACGTGCCCTGGGTGGAAGGCGGCGAGGCCAGGCCGATGCCCGAGGAGGTACTCGCGAAGGCCGTGTTCCCGTCGGGGCGCCCGTTGCCACCGAGCCTGCGCTCCTGGCTGGCGTACGACACCAGCCTGCTGGAGCGGTACGGGTGGTTCACGCCGGACGGCGGATTCGCGCCGCGGTCGATCGACCAGGTGGTCGGCGACGAGATGGGCGACTTCTGGGCGGAGCCGTTCGCATGGCTGTCCGGGCACTTCCCGGAGTGCTTCGTCCTGCCCGGCGGGTCGGACTCACGACGGATCCTGGCCGTCACCGAGCCCGACGAGGAGGGCGAGTACCCGGTCCTCGCGCTCGACCTGGACGACATGCCCTACCTCGGCATCATGTACCCGGGCTTCGACGTCTACCTGGCCGACACCGCGGGCCTGCTGGAACTGGGCGAACGACAGACCTACACGGACCTGATCGACCACGCCACCTACGGACCCCGGATGCGCCGCCACGCCGTGCAGTGCTTCGCGGGCGAGACCTGTGTGGAGTACCCGTTCGAGTTCGCGCCCGTGTACGAGCAACTGCATCCAGGGCAGGGGCAGGTCGCGGGACGCGGCAGGGCCTCACGCTGACGCTGACCGCCCGGCCCCCGTTCCACCCGCTGCACGACACCGCCGCTGGGGCCCGACGGACCGACGGCACTCCAACGTCTTCACCGTCGCGTGCACGCCCGGGTCCTGACTCTCGAGGACAGGATCGACGACTGCCGCAGAGGCAGGCGCGTCTGGCGACGGCCGCAAGACCAAGCCCAAGACTTGGTACATCGCCCTGCGAGCCGACGGTCCGACTGGTGGATGGCTGTGGCCGGCCGGCCCGTGGCGGCTGTGTGTGAGCTCATTCCTGGTCGGCCGGGTCGCGCAGTGCATCGGCGAGGGCCGTGACGGCCGGCAGGTGGTCCAGGTCCGCGTGCGCCGCCCAGCGGGTCAGGTTCACAGCCCGCGCCCGTCGCTGTATCGGCGTGGCGGTGGCCGCACCGGTCCTCATCACCCGTACGGCCTCCTCGATGTCCCCTCGTTCCAGATCCAGCACCGCCCGTAGCAGGAAGCCGACGCCGGGTTCGTCCAGGGCTGCCGGGTTGGCTTCGGTGAGCACCCTCAGACGCCCCGGATTCGACTGCTCCAGCGCTTCCAGGGCCAGGTCCGCGGCAATCGCCGCATGGGTGACGAGATCGGCCACCGTCTCCATGGACATCACCCTGGCCAGAGCGATCACTGCCGCATGTTCTCGTGCGGACGGGTCGGCAGAGGCGGCGAGCACCTCGGCCGCCACGTCGGTGCACAGTTGCCCTCGGTGCGCTTCGAGGTGGTTCAGCCACCGCGCCCGGGTGGGCTGAACCATCCAATCGCGCAGGAGTTGCTCGACGGCATACCGCTCGCGTCGCTCGGTGAGTACGGGATTCAGGCCCCGGCGCCCGATGGAGACCACGAGCCGGCGCAACTGCCGCAGGCTGTCGTCGTCCGGACGCAGCATGAGGTGAAGATGGAGGCTGGCGACGAGGGTGGATCCCGTGACCACGTCTGCCCGGGCGCGGAGCACGGCCTCGGCGTCCGGCCAGTCTCGGGTGGCCGTCCATGAGCGAACGAGTTCCAGGTCGGCCTCGGGCATCGGGTCCACCGCCCATTCGGGCAGTCCGGACGGTGACGGCTCGAACGACAGCGCGAGGCTACGGATCTGCTGTCGGACCCGGCCGGTCAGGTAGGCGGGTGAGCGGGCGTCGTCGCGGTGGGCCAGCTTCGCTGCGCGCCGCAAGGCCTCGGCCGCTGCGCGACGGTCGCCCTGACTTGTGTACCAGTCTGCGAAGCCCGCCCAGACCTCTGCCTGCCCGTGTCCCTTGGGAGCGGTCCGCGCGGATGCCTCCCAGGCAGCGGAGGCTTCGGCGGGCGACCGGATCCTGAGCAGGTCGGCCAGCGACCAGGTGGCAACGGCCAGGTCGGATGTGAACGACGCCGGATCGTCACCGGCGAGCCCACGCAGGAGTGCCACGCCCTCTTGGGCGGCCGCCAGCGCTCCTTCGAAGTCCTGTGTGACATACCGCGCCTGGGAGAGGCCGCTCAGAGTGTGGGCCAGGTCGAGAGTGAAGGCGGGCTCGGTCCGTACCAGCGCACGGAGCAGTTCCGTCGCCTCACGGACCGCTTCCAGTGCTCCGCTGCGGTCCCGCAGAGCCAGTCGCGCGGAGCAGACGTTGTTCAGCGCCTTGCTGAGGTCCAGGACGACGGCTGTCGGATGAGCTGTCATGCATGCGCGATACAGCCGCACGGCTTCTTCCGCCGAGTCGAGCGCCGCTCGGTGGTCCGCGGTGTCCGCCAGCACCGCGGACAGGTTGTTCAACGCCCTGGCCAGGTCCGCGGTGAACGCATCTCCCGATTCCGACACGACTTCCCGGTACAGCTCAACCGCTTCCTCCGCCGCGGAAACCGCCTCGGGAAGATCCTCCGACTCGTATCGAGAGCGGGACAGGTTGTTGACGGCCATGGCGAGGTCGGGCAGGAAGCCCGTGCGGTTGGCGGTGGCCAGTTCGCGGTGAAGGGTGACGCTCGCCCGAGCGGCTGCCGAAGCCCTTTCGTGGTCACCGGCTTCGGTGAGCTTCACCGACTGGTTGTTGAGCGCACCGGCAAGACCTGGATTCCAGGCGTCGGCGTTGGTCGCGGCCAGCTCGCCGAAGAGGACGATCGCCTCCTCACCGAGGGCCAGGGCACGGTCGCGATCGCCCACGTCGCCCGCCAGAACCGAGACGTTGTTCACCGCGGCAGCCAGATCCGGCAGCAGGGCGGCCCTGTTGGTCGCCGCGAGGCGGCGGTAGAGCACGAGTGCCTCCTCGCCCGCTTCCGCGGCCTCGGAGCGGTTTCCCACCAGCCAGAGACGGTGGGACAGGTTGTTCAGGGAGATCGCCAGTTCGCGGGTGAACGCGCCGGGCTCGGCCGACGCCAGCTGCCGGCGTAAGGCCACCGCTTCCCGGGCGACGGTGAGTGCACCGGTTTGATCGCCCGCGTCCGAGCGCCGCAGGGCCAGCGTGTTCAGCGCCCGGGCGACCTGGGCGGAGAAAGCGCCGCCTTTGGTGTCCGAGGCGTATCGGCACAACTGGGCAGCTTCCTCGGCTGCTTCCAGCGCACCCCGGACATCTCCGAGGGCCGCCCTGGCGGCGGACAGGTTACTGAGGGACGCCACGAGGTCGAGAACGAACACATCCTGGTCCTGGTCGAACAGGTGCCGATACAGCTCCACCGCTTCGGTGGCCGCCGCCAGCGCTCCCTGGCGGTCGCCCGACTCGGCACGTCGGTTCCCCAGGGTGTTCAGCGACATCGCGAGGTCGACGGCGAACACGCTCTCATCGTCCGCGGCCAGGACGCGGTACAGCGCGGTGGCCTCTTCGGCGTCGGCCAAGGCGGCTTCGAAGTCGCCGGTGCGGGAGCGACACACCGACAGGTTGTTCAGTGACGCCGCCAGATCTGGGGTGAAGACCGCGTGATTGATGTCCACCAGCTGCCGGTACAGGCCGGTGGCCTCGACGGCTGCCTCCAGCGCGGCATCGTCGTCACCGGCGCCCGACCGGTCTCCGCACACATTGCTCAATGCGTGAGCCAGGTCGGCGAGGGTGTCGTCGGTCTGTCCGGACAGCAACCGGCGCCGCAGTTCGACCGCCTCCTCGGCTGCGTCGAGGGCTGCCTCCCGGTCCTCCGTCGACGCCTGGCACTGGGACAGGTTGCTGAGGGACGCGGCGAGATCGGACAGATACGCATCGCGCAGGTGCACGGAGGAGGCCGCCTGTGCGAGGTGGCGGTAGATCCGCACGGCCTCGTCAGCGGCGGACAGCGCGCCGGCTCGGTCGTCGGTCGCGGCTCTGCGGGTCGCCAGCGTGTTCAGCGACCTCGCCAGGGACTCCTCGTGTTCGAGGCCGACTTCGGCCAAGAGCTCCCGCTGCATCCGTACGGCGCTCTCGGCCGCGTCCACCGCACCGTAGCGGTCGCCCGTGGCACCGCGGTGGGTGGCCAGGTCGTTGAACGCCGCCGCCAGGTTGGGGAGGTGGCCTTCCGGGTCGAGAAGAGCGAGGTCGTTGTAGAGCGGAACGGCTTCTTCGATCGCCTCCAGGGCACCGGAGCGGTCTCCGGCGTCGTCTCGGCGACGGCTGACCAGGAACAGCAGTTCACCCAGTTCTTCCGGCTCCGCATCGCCGACCCGGATGTCCCGCAGTCTGCGTTCGTCCACGATCAGGGCCAACCGCCACAGACTGGCGGCCCCGAACGGGAGGGTCGCGGAGATGTCCTCCAGCGGGAGGGGGGTGTCAGCGGCGGCGGCGAGCTCTTCGAGTACGGTGCGCGCCGCGCCTCCCATGGCCACGGCCACGGCGGCAGCCAGCGGCCAGCGCCCCGGCTCGGAACGCAGCAGTGCTTCGATATGGGCCGCGGCAGCCGGTTCGTCGCTGCGCCCGGCGCGGGTCAGCACGGTGAGGGCGTTGCGCAGTCCCTCGCCGAGGTCGTCCTCGTCGAGCAGTGAGCCGACACGCAGGCAGCGCTCGAGCAGATCCGGATGGCGTTCGAGGGCGGTGAGCAGGTGATGGTCGCCCACCGGATCGGGACGGATGGCGACGTGCTCCCCCGGCCCGGGGTCCATACAGGTGACGAGGGTGTCCGCGATCTGCTGCCGGAGGTCGTGGGCCTCGGTGAGCCGGGCCACTGCCGTCAGTGCTTCGGCGACCCGGTGTGGGGCGGGTGTGAGGAGGGTCAGGCACGCCGCGGCCTCGGCGATGAGGCTGGTGTACCGCACGGGCGTGCCCGTGCGATGTTCGAAGGTGGTGTTCCAGTACCGGCGTTCGTGGCTCAGTATCTCGTCGTACAGGGCAGCGGGAGTGACCGGCAGCGGGCTTTCGCGTGCGGCGAGCCAGCCGAGCAGCACCAGGTCCAGTGTCGTCCACCGCGTCCCCTTCTCCGGCTTCGGCAGGCGGGGCGGCCTGAGGTGGGGCTGTTGCCGGACCGCCGTGCACGTGCGCAGAAAGAGATCCTCGGGCCGGGGGTGAGCATCCGGCAGCTCGATGTTCTCCAGCCGGTGGGGGTGGGCGTCGGACTGCAGAGCGTCGGTGATCCGGGTCAGCCATTCCCCCTCGCGTTCCCTTGCGGTGAGCACGACGACGGCAGGGCGGGGTCGGCGCGCCACCACGCGCAGGAGGTCGATCGTGGAATCGGCTCGGGCATCGGCGTAGTCGACGAGGACGAGCAGTGGTGCGGTGACCTCGGCCAGCCACTCCGGCGACGGGTCCGTCCCGGCACGCTCCCGCAGGACACCGGCGTACCAGCCGGCTCGAGCCATGCGGTCGACCAGCTCCAGCCCGAGCCGGGTCTTCCCGGAGCCGCCGCGACCGGTGATGACGGCGATCGTGGTGTGCGAACCGAGGACGGTGTCCTCGCACAGCCCAGACAGCACGGTCAACTCGTCGCGGCTCTGGAAGGGCGTGACCTGGTATTCGGCCCTCAGCAGTCGCAGTGCCGACTCGGCGGTGCCCGGTTCGCGGTAGGGGTCTCTCAGCGGCAGCACCGCGGGCAGCGCCGCAGGAATGTAAGGCTCGACGTCCGGATCGGCGAGCACACCGACACGCCAGCGGTACAGGTTCGAGGTGATCTGGGCGTAGCCCGTCGCCACGGCCGTGGCCAGGTCGGTGTCCGCCCCGGGATCGGCTACGCCCAGAGGGTGGGAAATGCCGTTCGGGTCCAGGAACAGCACGCTGCGCGGCGGACCGTCCAGCGCGGCCTGCGTCTCGTCCAGCAACTCCCGCGGCGGTGCGGACCATACGCCGCCATCGGGCCGGCCTCCAGGCCAGGCGCGGGTCAGCGCGACCGCGACCAGGGCGTGACCGGGCCGCCCCGGTTCGGCGGCGTCGAGGATCATGACGGCCGTGAGCAGCCCCGCGTGGCGGAACGCGCCGGCGAGCAGGACGGCAAGGTCGAGGCACGTGCCGTTGCGGGGCGCCTTGAGTACCTCGGCCGGGGGTCTGATCCATTGACCGTCCGGGCCACTGCCGAGCGGCTCGTGCGCGTACCCGATCCCGGCCTGCCTCAGCCGGTCCCAGACCACGCGCACCCGCTGCAGGGCCGGAGTGTCCGAAGGCCCCGGGATCTGCGTGTACATGCGTATGGCGTGGGGCACCACGTAACGGGCCAGGTCGGCGGGGGCCGCGTCGACCGACCACGGCGGCCACGCGGCCCGGCGGTCACTCGAGACCGGTGTCATCGAGCACCTGCACCGTCTGAACGGCGGTCGAATCGGTCAGGTCCCGTGCCACGACACTCACCTTCACCAGGCTCGGCGGCAGTCCGGGCAGCCGGCCGTGGAAGGCGCGCTGCCCGGCGTCCCACTCCAGCCGGACGTCGGTCCGGGGCCAGGGCCTTCGGCCGTCGACCGTCACCGGTTCCGCACTGGCCCACACGCTCGCTCGCGCGGCTTCGACACGCTCTCCGGCCAGGGTCACAGGGGTGACGACGAGGGGAATCGGCTTGTCGCGCAACTGCAGTTCGTCCAGGTCCATACCGAGGCCGACCGGGCTTTCCTGCCCGGCCCGGTACGCGAAGAGGGCCGCATCGGTCCGGAAGGCCTCGAGCAGCTCCGCGGTCTCGCGCAGCTCCGCGATCGGACCGTGACGTCGGTGGACATGCAAGTGGGTGCGGGGATAGTTGTCCATCTCCACGGGCAGGCCGCAGAACGCGGGAACGGTGCCGTCACCGAGTCCGTCGGCCCAGCCGCCGAGTTCCGGCCCCGGGGGAACGGCCTTGGTGACGCTCACCTCGTTGCCGTCCCAGGAGCAGGCCCGCAGGGTGGCATGGCCGAACCCGATGCGAGGCATGATCGCCGGCGCCACAGGGAGTTTCTGCCAGCCCTGTTCGATCTCCTGGTGCATGGCGTGAGCTCGTCCGGCGGGCCCGCGCAGCCAGGGCAGGGGCAGTTGATGCGGCCGGAGCAGGTGCGGCTTGGCGGGGGCAGGGTCGCCGTCGGGCGTGTGCGGCGCGTCCCCGGCGCTCAGATCGTGGACGGCCGGGTAGCGCGGCAACAGATCCGCCAGTCCCTGCCAGCCGCGCGCCATCTCGATGGGGCGCCTGATGTGGAAGGGCCCGACGGACGGCCCGTGCGCCATGACCGCCAAGGCCTTCGGAGCGCCCCGGTGGGGTGTGCCGAGAGTGATGATGCCGCGGCACCAACGCGCACCGCCGAGTACGGCGGCCCAGTAACGGGCCACGAGGCCGCCCATGGAGTGCGCCACGATGACGACGCGGGCCTCGCGGTCCTCCTCCTTCGGCCAGAGGTGCTCCAGCCGACACCGCAACTGGGCATCCAGTGTCCGCGCGGCGTCGGTGACTCCGAGACGGAAGTCGTACCCGACGGCGGCCACGTCGGCGTCCAGGTCGGGTTCAGGCCCCGTCCCGTCGTCGACGACGACACCGGCTCGCTTCCCCAGCCCGGTGAGGAGACGGTCGTAGCCGGGAACCACCGTCCACAGGCCGAACGCCCTGGTGGCCGGGACGAGTCCCATCGGGACCAGCCGCGGGTACCTCTCGACACTCAGTCCTTCCGGGTCCCGCAGCAGGTCGAGGTCCTTCGCGAGGGTGCCCCAGACCACTTCTCCACTGCCGCGCCCGCGTCGACCAGGGACGGCGAGAACTGTCCCTCCGAGCCCCGGCAGAACGACCACCAAGTGATCGCGACCCCCCAACGCCATCCCCCCTTGCCCGCCCCACAGCCCCTGAGATCTACACACATGGTAAACGGGTCGTCGCCCACCGTGCTGTCTTCTGGAACAGCGGAGGTCGGGGCCGGCTGGTGCGCTCGGGCGCACACGCGGTGTCGCGTCAGGGCGGCTCCGCACCGTGTGCGTACGGGGAGTTGCCGCCGATGACGATGACAAGAGCGAGGGCCGATGTGGCTGTCGGCGGCGGGGACCGGCTGGCGTTGGCGGTGCTGGTGCGGTTCCGGATGGCCACCACCGACCACTCACCCGCATGACCGGCCAAGCCGCTCAGCAGCAGGACCGGCTCCCTCGGCCCGCCCCGGTCCCGGCAGACAAGCCGAACCCCGTCGCGCACCACCACACGCTCGGACCACACCACGAGCGCCCCAGGAATCGTCTCGCCCCGATCATGTTCCGACAGCCACGCGCCGCGCTCAAGGCCGCCCTTTTCGAAGGCGCGCCGCCATGAAACACCGGCCACGTCCGCGGCGACGGTGCCCTGCGACGGCGGCGGGGCAACTGCCATTGTCAGACCCAGGTGGCAGCATCACCGAAGTGAAAGCCCTGAGGCGTGCTCAACTCGCCTCCGTAGCCCACGAAAAGGAGCATTCCCCTTGCGACTGCATCGCGTAGCGCCCGGCATTGCCGCGGGCATCCTCGCCCCGGCCCTCCTGCTCGCCACCCCGTCCTTCGCCGCCACGGCGGCACCGACCGCGGTGACGGTGCCCGCGGTGTCCTCGTCCGCGGACGAGCCGGACGCCGACGACCTGAGGGTGGCCATAGTCCGGATCCTCGCCGACCCGGACAGCGGCCGGCGTGTGACACGAGAAGCCAACGCCCTCCTGGACGCCAACGACCCCGAGGCGATGCGCGCCTGGCTGGAGACCGGCTACCGCATCGCCCAGGCCGAGGACGACCGCGTCGCCATCACGCGCCTGCTCGCCGACCCCGACAGCGGCCGGCGCGTCATCGCCGAGGTCAACGCCCTCCTGGACGCCAACGACTCCGACGCGATCCGCGCCTGGCTGGAGACCGGCTACCGCATCGCCCAGGCCGAGGACGACCGCGTCGCCATCGCCCGCATCCTCGCCGACCCGTCCATCAGCCCGGCCCTGCGCGCGGCAGCCAACGCCGCCCTCGACGACAACACACCCGAAGCACTGCGCCACTTCCTGGAAGTCGGCAGGTACCAGGTCGCCTGACCGGCACGGCGCCGCACCACGGCGCGTCGCCCGGGTGGCACCCCCTGCCGCACGCCCGGTCGCCGGAACACCGAGAATCCCGGCGGGGCCGCCTGCCCCTCTGTGTGCCGGCGGCCCCGCCCGGCAGGCCCGGTTCCGGCTCGGCGCCTCCGCAGAGCTCTGTGGTCTCGCCACCCGGTGCGGCATGGGCCACTGACACCTCCGACAGCAGAAAGGACATTCTTCGATGACCACACAACTCCTACGCACCGAGCGCAGCGGTCCGCAGACCGCTTCCGTCGTGACCGACCTGCCGTTCAAGCCTCAGCTCGTCAAAGCGGTGTTCAGGGACGTGACCTCGTTGCACGTCTCCCGGCCGGCCGCGTGGGCCGCCGCGTCGGTGACGCGGACCGTGCTGACGGAGATCATCGACGGCGCGAGAAGCGCGGCGGCCGAGGAGGCCAGGACGAGACTGATTCCCAAGGACCTCATCTCGGCGATCGACCGGAACGTCGAGGTGGAGGTGGGATCGGCGTGGTACCTGCACAGCCCGACCTTCCACGGCCTGATGGGCGAGGTGCGCAACGCCGATGGTGCGCTCGTGTCCCTTCGGGAGCGCCGCGGGGCGCGTACACCGAGTGGTGTGGCTGGCGCCCACCGGTTCGAGGCCGGGGTGAGAAGGCTGCTGGGGAGCCGGGGGGTGAGGGCCGTCCCGGCGATGGTCCGCGACCTGGACGGAATCGCGAGCGTGTTCCTGACGGCCCTGGCCCGGGACGCGGCCAAGGTCGTCCGCGAGGGCGGGGTCAAGCGGTTCGGGACGGTCTGTCTGGTGGTGCCGGGCGAGCCGGCCCCGGGCCCGCTGCTCAAGGACCCCCTCCTCGCCCTGTCCACCCGCCGCGGGGACGGGCGCACTGTCGGCGGGGACGACGTCCTGGCCGCCGTCACGATGCAGCTGTTCGGCGATCTCAGACAACGCGCCGTCACCGAGGCAGCCGAGATGACACGGAACGCGTCGGCCAACTGATCGGGCCCGCCCCTGCGCTCTGCCCACTGCGCACGGTTCCCACGTGTGCGCGGCTCCCGGAATCTGCCGCCCTCATTCGGCTCCGGTCGGCTCGCGAGAACGGGCTCGTCGCATGGGCGCGGACCGCCGGCGGAGCGTCCCGGTCCCCGGCGTCGCGCTATCAACTGGAGCGCGTCTGCTTCAGGGCTCCTTCAATGTCAGTACAACTCAGTGATCGCCTACACCATCATGCAGGACGCCATCCACGAAGGATGGGCCCGCCCGGCGTGATGCCGAGCGGGCCCATCCCAGGCAGACGCGGAACCGCGTAGCTGCGAAGTAGCTGCAGTGACGGGGTTCGGGTGGCGGGCGCGTCAGCGCTACAGCATCACGCAGCTGTTGCCGTTTCCGACGTGGCAAATGTAGAGCCGGACATCGGCCACATTGGTGCCAGTGCCTGAGGACGCGATCTTGTGGAACTTGTTGTCGTTGACCCAGGCGGAACCGTTCCACTTGGAGTACTTGGTGTAGAGGCCCTCGGCCACCCCGTCGGCCGAGCAGTGGTCGACGACCGCCATGTCCCAGTCGGTCTTGAAGGCCTGCTTGTTGTTGTACACGGTGGTCTCGTACCAGTGGTAGGTGCCGGAGGCAGTACCGCAACCGTCTGCGGTACTGCCCGAGAAGGTTCCGCCCGCGGCGTGGGCGCCACCGGTGAACGCGGCCAGCAGGCCGACAGCAGTGACGGCAGTGGCCAGTATCCGCCGCGTGCCCTTGAGAATGTCATTTCGCATGGTGGGGACCTTCTTCTTCAGTAGGTGTCAAGGGACTGGGCACGACTTCGTGGGCTGTTTGCCTGGTTGCCGTGCGATCCCGGGGTTGATGGCTGCCCACTTGTCGGAGACGTCCGTTCGTCGTGCGGCTGGACGCCTGCCGAGCTGGGCCTCCGGGTTGTGCGTCGCGCTCTCAGCAGGCCTGGACAGCTCGGCTGGGATCGAGAACACGCTCTTCGATGACCGGACGTGTAGTACCGCGCTCTGTCAGGCGGCGCCGCGGCCGTAGGCTTGGAGGGGCACGGCGAGTGATGAGTTGAGGCTGGTGCAGTAGGCGTAAGACGTGGTGCCCGCCGCCGCGTCGGCGCCGTGGGCCCACTTCCCGTTCTTGCACAGCGCCTGTGTGTAGAAGGGGCCCCCACCAGTGCATCGGAAACCGACCGTGTTGGCGTCCTGGAACTGCTTCGTGCACGTGATCGCCTTTACCTGGGCTGCGGACGCGCTGTCAGCCGAGGCGGCGAGACCGGAGCCGGCCAGGGCAAGGACGGCGAACATGCCGGCGAGGGCTTTCTTCATCTTCTGATCCTCTTTTCGAGTGAGGTTCTGATACGGCATCCGATCGACGTCCGGTTGGAGGTTCAGATCGGGAGTGCCGGACCTGGATGTCATGTCCCGTACGACATGCTGCTTGACGGGGGCCGAGGACCTTCTTGCCCGCATTCCGCAGGGGTTGGTAGGTCGTGCTGTTTCCTGTCCTGGACCAAGGTGCGCGGCCGACCCTCGGCAAACCTTGGACAAACGTTGAATGGGCTGGTCGAAGGTGCTGTGCCAGAGTGGGACTTGAGACTCGGGGGCGTTGCTGTGACGGTTGACTTCGCTTTGCTCGGCAGCGTTGAGGCGCGCGTGGACGGCCGGATCGTCGATCTGGGTCACGCCCGGCAGCGGTGTGTGCTCGCGGTGCTGCTGGTGGACGCCAACCAGGTGGTTTCGGTGGACCGGCTTGTCGAGCGTGTCTGGGCCGACCGTCCTCCTCAGCGGGTCCGGAACACGCTCTACGGCTACCTCTCCCGTCTGCGGCGGGCTTTGGCCGTCGCCGAGGGGACGGATATCGTCCGACGATCCGGTGGGTATGTCCTCGACGTCGAGGCGACCGCAGTGGATCTGCACCGGTTCCATGGCGTCACGGCACAGGCCCGCGCGGCCGCCCGGAACGAGCAGGACGAGCAGGCCGCAACCTTGTTCGAGCAGGCACTCGGCCTCTGGCGGGGAAACGCCCTCGCGGGTCTGGATACCCCTTGGATCAACGCTTTCCGCGACGCGGTCGACCAAGAACGGGTCGCGGCCGAACGGGACCACACCGACGTCCGGCTCCGCTGCGGTCACCACAGTGGACTCTTGGCCGAGTTGTCCGCGCGGGTCGAGACGCACCCACTGGACGAACGGCTGGCCGGCCAGTTCATCCTCTCCCTGTACCGCGGCGGCCGCCCGGCCGATGCCCTCAACCATTACCAGCGGATCCGGCTGCAGCTGGCCGAAGAACTCGGCTGTGACCCCGGCCTCCCGCTGCGGCAACTGCACCAACAGATCCTCACCACCGACCCCGCACTGAACTTCCCAGCCACCGTCCCAGCCTCCGGGCGTGCTCCGGGCTCCGCGCTCGTGCCGCACCCGTTACCCGCGTCCCCGCCGGTGTTCACCTCACGAGGCGGCGCTGACCCCGGCCCGTCGACACCGCAGCGCCCCCGGTCGGGAAGCCGTCTGATCGGACGCGCAGCGGAGTTGACGGTCCTCGACGGTGCGATCGAGGATGCCCTGGCCGGTGCGCCAGGGGTGGTCGAGGTGGTCGGGGAACCAGGTATCGGAAAGACACGGCTGCTCGGCGAACTGGGCGAGCACGCGAGGCGGCGCGGCTTCATGTCCCTCGCCGGACGCAGCGTGGAGTTCGACCGGGCTCCGTACGGTGCGTTCGTGGACGCCCTGGACGACCACCTCGGCGACGTGGACTTCCGTCGGCTCCGCCGGAACGGATCGGTGTCCGGTTCGTTGGCCCTCCTGAGCACGGTCTTCCCCGCGCTCAGTGATCGGTTTCCGGCCGGGCCGGAGCCGGTGACGGTCGAACGGTACTGGTTCCACCGGGCGGTGCGGACGTTGCTGGAGGCGATGAGCGGCGAGGGCGGGCTCCTGCTCAGCCTGGACGACCTGCAGTGGACGGACGACGGTACCGCCGAGCTGATCGACCATCTGATACGGCACCCGCCGCGGACACCGATGCTCCTCGCTCTCGCCTACCGTCCCCGGCAGGCCCCGCGGCGACTGGCCGCGGCACTGGCCCGGGCCGGAACGGAGGGACGAGTGGCCAGGGTGGAACTGGGTCCGCTGTCCCCGGCCGAGGGAGCGGAACTGTGCGGGGCCAGGACGGGGCACTGGCGTTTCCAACGGCTGTACGAAGCCAGCGGCGGCAACCCCTTCTACCTGGAGGCGCTGACCCGAAGCGCCCGCTACGAAGGGCCGACGGCGGTGCCAGCGGTCCCGGCCGACTCGGCGCCCCTCGCCGACGGCCTGCCGCAATCGGTGCGTGCCGCACTGCTGGAGGAGCTGGGAGGTCTGTCGGCCACCGCGCGGATCTGTACACAGGCGGCCGCGGTGCTCGGCGATTCTTTCGAAGCCGACATGGTGGCGGTCGTGGCCCGGACCGGTGAGGCACAGGCCCTAGCCGCCCTGGACGAGGTCGCGGAGCGGGACCTGGTACGCCAGATCGGCTCCACGCGCCAGTTCCGGTTCCGCCATCCGCTGGTGCGGGCAGCGGTGTACCAGGGTGCGGGCGCCGGCTGGCGGATCGAGGCGCATACCCGGGCGGCGGACGGCCTGGCGCTGCGCGGCGCACCGCTGACCGCCCAGGCGTCGCACGTTCAGCGTTCGGCGCGCGCAGGAGACGAACACGCCGTTGCCCTACTGGTACGGGCCGCCCGTCAGGTGATGACGATCGCACCGGCCACCGCCGCACACTGGACACAGGAAGCCCTGCGGTTGCTCGGCGAGCAGAGTCGGCTGCGGCCCGAACTGTGGCTCCAGCAGGCCGATGCGCTGGGCATGGCAGGACGACTGCTGGAAAGCCGCGCCGTTCTGCGCACGGCCGCCACCCTCCTGCCCGCGCGGGCCCGCGGCCGACGAGCCCAGGTTACTGCCCTGCGAGCCACCATGGAGTGGGCGCTCGGCCGGTACGAAGAGGCCACGGCTCTGCTGCTGCGGGAGTTGGCGGACCACAAGGGCCAACTCCAGCCGGAGACCGCCACTTTGCAGCTGGGCGTCGCGGTGGTGGCGCTTCGTAAGAACGACTTCTCCACGGCGATCAACTGGGGCGAACGCGCGTTGCGTTCGGCGGAACGTATCGGCGACCCGCTACAGAGCACCGCCGTCCGCGCTCTGCTAGCACTGGCGCATACCTTCGCGGGCGACGCCCGAGCGGCCGACTACCTCGACCCCGTGGTGGAAGTGCTCGACCAGACCGACGATCAGGCACTGGCCGGGCAGATGGACACGCTCGTCATGACGGGCTGGGCGGAGATGCTCCATGGACGATACGACCCCGCACTACGCCATCTCCGCCGAGGTCTGAAAGTGTCCCGCCGAACCGGCCAGAGCCTCGTGCTCGCCGATCTCTTCGCCGCCTCCGCCTACGCCTACCTGTGGCTCGGACGCCTGGACGAAGCGGCGACCTACGCCGACGACGCCCTGGAAGCAGCGTCACTCGTCGGCAGCAGGGAGCCGCGCTCGTTGGCCGAGGTGGTGAGCGCGGCAGTCCTGATGTGGCGGGGAGACTTCGCCGGAGCACTGAAGATCTGTGAGGAGTCACTCTCTCCAGCCGGCCCCGCACCGGGCGCGCACCGGTCGGCGATGGTCGGGATGCTCGGCCAGACGCTGCTGCTCAACGGCGATCCGCAGGGCTGTATCAGCAAGGTGCTCGAAGCGGGCGGCGGCCCGCGCCTGCTCGGGTTCGAAGCCCCGGTCCGCCCGATGTGGTTCCGGCTGCTGGCTGTCGCGGAACTGGCCCTGGGTAACGTGACAGTTGCCGAAGTGTGGGCCGACCGCGCAGCCGCTGCCGCGGCCCTCGACCTGCCGACCGGCTGGCGCGGTTTCGCGTTGCTGGCCCGCGCCGAGGTACAACTCGCCCGGCAGAACCCTGCGGCGGGTCCCACCGCGTGCCTGGCCGCTGCCGAGTTTCGCGCGGCCCGGATGCCTCTCAACGAGGCCGAGGCCCGGCTGACCGCCGGTACCGCACTCTCCGCCTCCGGCCGCCAGGCCGAAGCACTCACCGAGTTGGAACAGGTGAAAGCCTTGGCGGATACCTGCGGGACCCTCGCCCTGTCCGAATTGGCTGAGCACGAACACCACAGGATGGCCGCCCAGGCCCCGCCTCCGACAACTGGTACGACACCTGGGACCTGAAGTTCCCGATCAGCACCGGCGTTTCTACCGGCGGCACGGCTTCACCGAGGCCGAGCGCACCGACGGTCAGCGCAACGACGAGCGCGAGCCCGATGTCCGCTACGTCTGGCAGCCGCAGACGTAGCCGCTTCCCGCCCGGCCGGACGATGACGGCGGTCACTCGAACACCGCGTGGCCGCCGTCCCCGTGGGGCCACGCGACTACGGTGACGCACATGACCATTCTGATCGTTGGTGGGTCCGGCTTCCTGGGGTCCGAGCTGGTCCGGCAGGCGAGCGCGGCGGGACACACGACCGTCGCGACGTACACGACGAAGGCGGGAACCGCCTCCCCAAGCGCGTGGCGCCACCTCGATCTGCGGGACGCGGGAAGCCTGGACGCCATCATGGCCGAGGTGAACGCGCGCGTAGTCATCAACGCATCGAGCGGCCGGGCCGACTGGGCAGTTACGGCAGAAGGCCCGCTCCAGCTCGCCACAGTCGCGGCGAAGCGCGGAACCCGCATGGTCCACATGTCCACCGACGCGGTGTTCTCCGGCGCCGGCCGCGTCCACTACGACGAGTCCTGTCTCCCGGACCCCGTCACCCCGTACGGCGCAGCCAAGGCAGCCGCGGAGACCGGGGTCCTCGCGGTGCACCCGAAAGCCGCCGTCGTCCGCACGTCGCTGATCATCGGCCACGGGCGTTCCGTGCACGAGCGCCTGGTCCACCAACTCGCCGCTGGTACGGTCGACGGAGCCCTGTTCACCGACGACATTCGGTGCCCGGTCCACGTCTCAGACCTGGCCGCCGCACTGCTGGAACTGGCGCTGAGCGGCGCTGCGGGAATCCACCATGCCGCGGGAGCCGATGCCCTGAGCCGCCACGAACTCGGCGTCCTCATCGCAAGGCGCGCCGGTCTCGACGCCTCCCGGCTACCCGCCGGCCTCCGAGCCGAGAGCACCGTTCCCGGAGCCCTTGACGTGCGTCTCGACAGTCAGACGACCCAACGGTCTTTGCGCACCCCCCTGCGCGGCGCCCGGGAGTTCCTTCGCCTCCGGGAGGACGGGCGGCGTTCCCACCCCCGGCCACCCATGTCCACGGCGCAAACTTCTACGAGGCCGCGACCAAACTGAACGCGGGCAGCAGCGGGCCCATCACTGTGAAGCCGGCCGACTTCCTCGTTGCGGAAGGCCACACGGCTGCCCGAAAACCAGCGGTAGGGCAGTCGCCTGCCGTGCGGGCAGACCATCCAGATCGGAGCAAAGTTGCACCGCTTGCGCAAGGCGGAGTACCGCACCGCGGCATCGTCGAGGTCTATGACGCCAACGCCTACGAGGCAACGGGGCCTACGTCGCCCGCACGCTCAGCCGCTCCACCGCCGTCACCGTCCCCTACGTCGCCCATGTCGTCTTCGCCGACTCCCCGTGCGCGCAGACAGGACGTTGCGGGCCACCGTCGTCACCGCGGTACCCGGCCGGCCCCTGCACGGCATCGCGCACCCGTCCGAGCCGCAACAGCTCCTCTTCCACCAGATCGGCGCCCTGGCCGGGGCCATCCACCGCAGCGCAGCACCGCTCCCCGCGGAGGAAGGAGTGCCCGCGTTCGTGAAGGTCGAGCGGCACCTGGAAGCAGCCCGCCCAACCTGCAACCGGGAGACGAGGAGTTCATCCGCCAGGTCCCGGCGCATGCGGAAGATGTTCCGGATGACCTTGAAGCCCTGACAAGGAGGCCGCGCGAACTGGCCCGCCCCCACGTCCGGCTGTCATCGGTGTGATGCGAGAACTCGGCCTTCAGGTGATACGAACCGGATGCACGAGACACTAGCCCTGCCGGTCCAGCCATTCTGAAATCACGCGGTTGGTTTCTTCGGGCATTTCCCCCTGGATCCAGTGACCGCAGTCCAGGCCGACCACTTCCACGTTGGGCACGAACTCTGCCAGTTTTTCGAACCTCGGGCCGAAAGGGTCCCGGTCGCCGTAGATCATGAGGGCGGGCTGCTTGATGATCGGGTCCGCGTCCGCCAGCTGGTGCCAGTTGCGGTCGAGGTTCCTGTACCAGTTGATGCCGCCGGTGAATCCCGACGTCTCGAACGCGGAGATGATGACGGCCAGGTCACTCTCGGTCATCGCGAGCTCACCGAGCGGTGTTTCCGCCTTGGCGAGATTGATGAATGCCATGCCCGGCTCAGGGGGCGCGGGGGGCACGTTCTTCCGGTAGAGGTTGCGGATGAACCGGGAGGTGTTGGCATCGAACACGGCGTCCGCGACGCCCGGCTGCCGGTTGAAGTGGACGAAGTAGAAGTCGCCGCCGAGGAAGGTTTCCATGACCTCGATCCACGGTGTTTCTCCGCGTTCCATGTAAGGCAGGCTCAGGTTGATCAGCTTGTCCACCCGGTCGGGGTGCAGCAGGGCCAGGCTCCAGACGACGAACGCACCCCAGTCGTGGCCCACGAAGGTGGCGTCCTCGTAGCCATAGTGGTCCAGGAGCGCGACGAGGTCGCCCGTCAGGTGTTCGATGTCGTAGTCGGTCACCTCGGTCGGGCGGGAGGAGTTGCCATATCCCCGCTGGTTCGGAGCGATGACGTGGTAGCCGGCTGCGGCGAGGACGGGCATCTGGCGACGCCAGGTGATGGCGTGCTCCGGCCAGCCGTGGCAGAGCACGATGGGTTTGCCCTTGTTTTCTCGGCCCGCTTCGAAGACTTCCAGCTCCACACCGTTGACCCGGATGAGGGTGGGCTCGGGAAATTCCGCTTGGTTGAGCACTGCATTTCCTCTCTAAGGGCGTTCGCCGGTGGTCGACCTCCTTGATGAGGTCATGTCGCCAGCTTGCTACCTAAACCGGTCACTGTGTGACCGGTTTTTATGAGAGTTTTGTCCGTATGCGATCCGATCGGCTGGTGGCCGTACTCCTCTTGCTCCAACGGCGCGAGCAGGTGACCGCCGCAGAGGTCTCCCGAGAGCTGGACGTCTCCGAGCGCACCGCCCGCCGTGACCTCGATGCTCTGGCCATGGCCGGGGTGCCCGTGTACTCCGTGCAGGGCCGAGGCGGCGGCTGGCGCCTCGTGGGCGGCGCTCGTACCGACCTGTCCGGGTTGACCGCCAGTGAGGCCCGCGCCCTGTTCCTGGCTGTCGGTCCGGCCTCGGATGCGACGCCGGCGATGAAAGCAGCTCTGCGCAAGCTCGTCCATGCTCTGCCGAAGCCATTCCAGGTGCAGGCCGAGGCAGCAGCGTCGTCGCTGGTCGTAGACCCGCAGCGATGGGGGGCGAGACGGATCGAGCACCGGCCGCCTCGCTTCCTCGACGAACTCCAGGACGCGGTGATCAGCGGCGTCCAGGTATCACTCGGCTACGTCGACAGCAAAGGCGTCGAAACCCGCAGAACCGTCCACCCGCTGGGCATCGTCGCCAAAGGTCCTGCGTGGTACCTCGTCTCCAACACCGAGGCCGGCCGACGGGTCTTCCGGATCGACCGCGTGTCCTCCGCCGACCCGACCGGCGACCCCGTGCACCGACCCTGGGACTTCGACCTTGCCGAGAGCTGGAACGAGATCGCCAAAGAGGTCGATCGCAAACGAACGCCGCTGGAGATCCAGGCCGTATGCACACCCGACGGGATAGGCATACTCCGGATGGCGCTCGGCGAACGGCTCGACGTGGGAGGTCCCACGACCGACGGCCGCGTCGAGGTCGTGATCCGCGGCCCCAACGAGTACATCCTCGCCGGCGAGCTCTCCGGGCTGGTCGAATGGGTCGAGGTGACCGGCCCACCGGGTGTCCGAGACCGCCTGGCCTCGATCGGCAACGCCCTCGTCGAACGCTACGGCCGGCCGCGCACCAGCGGAGACCTTCACCCTTCTTGAAGCGGACAAGGCAGGGCTTCGAGAACAGATCCGCCCAATAGCGTGGGTTTGTCCGTCCCGGCAGACGCCCGGTCACGAGTCTGCGGGTCCGCCGGCCTGGCTCGCTGCGGGTGGACCGTCTCGTGCCGGGCCGGCAACGCCACGCACTCGGTGCGCTTCCCGGGTCGAGGTCGCGACGGGCGGTGCAGGCTGTGGCGGCGGCTGGCGCCTCGTAGGCGGCGCTGTCGATCACGGGCCGTGGGCCATGGGCGGCCAAGGCCAGCCCGAGGGGTTCCCGGAGCGGCAGGTCCCGCGCTGGACGGCCGAGCTGGAGGGCTACGCGATCACGCTCGGCCTGTTCCAGCGGACCCTCAGGTTCCCGGCCGCCGGAACGGCTTGAGCCGCACCCCCTCCAGGCTGTCGGAGATCAGCTGGTCCAACCGCCGCTCCCGAGTCTCGTCCCGCTTGGCACTGATCACATGGTGGACCGCCGACTTGCGATAGGACGGCGCCTGCCCGCTGAACCACTCCCACGCCCGCGGTTCTGCCTGGAAACGAGCCAGCTGCGCCGCCTCGAACTCCCAGACCTTCTCCTCGCGATCCCGGTCACGGGCTTCGAACACCGCGATGCCGGCCGGCCGCATGAGCCCCTGCGCGGTCAGCTCCTCGATCTTGCGGAGGTTGACCAGGCTCCAGTTGCTGCGCGGCCTGCGCGGGGTGAACCGGATCGTCCAGGAGAAGTCGTCGATCGGGCTCTGCCGGCCGTCGATCCAGCCGTAGCAAAGGGCCTGGTCGACCGCCTCCGACCAGCTCAGCGTGGGCTTGCCCGTTCCCTTCTTCCACATACCCACCCGGCATTCGGAGGCAGTCGCGTGGTGCTCCTCCAGCCAGTCCCGGAACTCCTCAGGACTTGAGAAGAAGGTTGGCTCCATGCGCGGTGCTCCCGTCGGTCGTCTCGTCGGTTCCATTGAACCTGTCGGGTACGACAATCCGAGAGTTTCACCGCGCCGCCCGGGATCTGCCCCGGGGTGTCATCACCATGACGGGCAGGCAGCCACAGGAGCCGAGCGGGGACGGATCGGCCGCAGGCCCCTCGTTCGAGGGAGCGGAAGAGGCGCGGGCCTCGCCAACGCGAGTGGACAGCTCAGCTCAAAGTGCGCTGCACTCCCGGGCTGCGTCCATGCCAGGGTTCGGCGACAGGCATGCGATGGTCCGGGGGAATGTGCGGTGCGTAGGCCCACCACCGCTCGGCCGCAGCCGCGGTGTTCGGTGGCCGGCCGGCCAATTTCGCCTTCGGGACTGGATTCTGACGGATATTCGTCGTGGCAGGTACATGACGGACAGGGATTGTAGGGCATACCATCGCAACGCCCCGGAGGGCGGTCGACGGTGCGTCCGGCCCCCGCCGGACGACCCCTACCGCTCCTTCGCGTACCCGGCCCCGCCGGGGCCGGATTCCCCCCACGGATGAAGGAGCAGCAATGCCCCTCGGCACTTGGTTCAAGGCAGGTACTTCCGCCGCAGCGCTCGTCCTCGCCATGGCGGGCGCCGCAACCGCCGCACCCGTTCCCGCGGGTGAATCGTCCGCCGCGCAGGCGGCAGCGGTGACCCTTCGCTACGACGACAGTCGCGCCGGAGGCTGGGAAGCCGCGATCGCGGCCGGAGTCGCCTCATGGAACGCGAACGTGAGCAACGTCCATCTGGTGGAAGCGGCGCCCGGCACCGTGGCCGAGATCGCGATCGTCGCCACCACAGGCTGGCCGCAGGCCACGCTCGGCCCCGTTCGTCCGGGCCGTCAGGTCCGCGTCGAGCTCGGCAGCCAGGCCGTGGACCAGGGCTACGACAAGACCCGGATCGCCGCTCACGAACTGGGTCACAGTCTCGGCCTGCCGGACACCAAGCCCGGCCCCTGCTCACAGCTGATGTCGGGGTCGAGCGCCGGCACGGCCTGCACCAACGCCACGCCGAACGCCACCGAGCGCTCCCGCGTACAGTCCGCCTACGCAAGCGGAATCGCCGCGCTCGTGCCCGCTGACGGCCGGACCCTCATCGACGCGCCCTGACCACACGGCCATCAAGCGGACGTGCCTCCCGGGGATCTCGACGAGATTCCCGGGACGTAGTCCCCTCGGCGTCGGTCATCAGCGGCACCTGAGCAGGGTGGGCGTCGCCGTCCTGGACGACGTGAACGCGGCCCGGGAGCGGGCTGCTCTTGGGGGCGGGGTCAACTATCGGGGCGAGCCGCTGCCAGGTGCCGGCGGTGACCCGGGCGAGGATGACGGCGGCAAACGACTCGCGGGCACCGGGCATGAGGCGGCTGCCGGTGGTGGCGGGTCCGTCGTAGGTGACGTGGATGCGGGCCGCGCGCGGTGACGGCGGGTTCCCGTCGCCGCGCTGACCCCGCGCGGTAACGGTGGCGGCCGCCACCACGTACGGCCCTGTCTGCGGTGGCCACGTCCACCCTCTGGGCATGCGAAGACCCGACCGCGCACGAGTGCGGTCGGGCCCAGATGCTCGTCAGCCAAGGCAGAGGGCCACCTTGAGCACCCTGTTGATGGCCTTCGCCTCGTCGTCGGTCACCTCGTGCGCCGGGGTGGAGAAGCGGCTCTTCGCGGTGGCATCGGCGTTGCCGCCCCCGCTGATGGTGGAGCACTGGTTGCGCGCGTTGTCGATGGCCTCGTCCTCATCGCCGACGAGCCAAGGGTCGATGGCCTGGAGCCCGGCGAGGAGCACGGCGCGCTGGGCGCTGTCGGGCTCAGGCGGGATACCGGCTGCCTTCTCGGCGGCGCTGATGTCCGCGCCGGCCGTGGCGGCCGCCGTGCTGCTCTTGGCACAGCGTGCCCCGACCTGCTCCCCCTGCATGCTCTCCCCGGCGGCTGTGGCTGCCTGACGTGGTACGAACGCCTCCTGACTGCCGCGCGGCCGGCCCTTGCCGTCCGGCCCGGTCACGAGGAACGCGTGCCTGGCCGCCGCTTTCGGCTCAGTCCGCGTTGGGCCGGGTGAGGCCGTGGTCGTAGGCGAAGATCACGGCCTGGATGCGGTCGCGGGCTCCGATCTTGGCAAGGACGCGGCCGACGTGGGTCTTGACGGTGGACTCGGACAGCACGAACCGGGTGGCGATCTCGCCGTTGGTCCAGCCCTTGCCCACGGCGACGAGGATCTCCCGCTCGCGGTCGGTGAGGGAGCCAAGTCCTGGGTCCTCTGCGGAGTCCCCGCGGTGGGCGGGGACGTAGCGGGCGTATTCGTCCAGGAGACGGCGGGTGAGGGCGGGCGCGATGACGGCGTCGCCGGAGGCGACGGCGCGGATGCCGGCGAGGAGCTCCTCGGGGCGCACGTCCTTGAGGAGGAAGCCGCTGGCCCCGGCGCGGATGGCGGCGTGGACGTACTCGTCGAGGTCGAAGGTGGTGAGCACGAGGACGCGCGAGCGGCCGCCGGCGGCGACGATGCGGCGGGTGGCCTCGATGCCGTCCATGCCGGGCATGCGAACGTCCATCAGGACGACGTCCGGGCGTAGTTCGGCGGCCTTGCGGACGGCCTCGGCGCCGTGGGCGGCCTCACCGACGACGTCGGTCTCGGGGACGGAGTCGAGGAGCAGGTGGAAGCCGTAGCGCTGGAGCGGCTGGTCGTCCACGATGAGCACGGTGGTCATCGGTCACCGCCTTGCGGCCTGAGGTCGAGAACGGCCTCGACGCTCCATCCTCCGCCGCCCGTCGGCCCGGCGCTGACAGTGCCCCCGTACAGAGCCGCTCTCTCCCGCATGCCCACCAGGCCATGTCCTTCCTCGTTCGGCGGTCCGGCCGGTGTGGCCGGACCGGTGTCCTGGACCCGGATGTTCAGCCGACTGTCCTCGACGAGGATCGCCAGGTGCACCCCGGTCCCGGTGTCGGTGTCGGTGTGCTTCAGCGTGTTGGTGAGGGCTTCCTGGACGATGCGATACGCCGTCAGCTGCACACCGCTGTCCAGGGCGTCCACGTCGCCGGAGGTCTGGTAGACGACCTCCAGCCCTGCGGCGCGAACCTTGGCACACAACGCTTCGATGTCCCCGATGCCTGGCTGCGGGCTGAGCTCGGGCCCGCCCGGAGAGCCGTCCGTCGCCTCGCACAGCACGCCGAGCACACGCCGCAGTTCACCGAGGGCCTGCCGACCGGTGTCACCGATGAGTTGCAAGGCCTCCTTGCCCCGTTCCGGAGCGACGTCGGTGGCGTAGGCGCCGGCATCGGCCAGCGTGATGATGACGGACAGGTTGTGGCCGACAATGTCGTGCATCTCGCGGGCGACGCGGGTACGTTCGGTGGCCGTGGCCAGCCTGCTGCGCTGGTCGCGCTCGATCTCCAGCCGGGCGGCCCGGTCCCGCAGTCCGGCCAGCTGGGCCCGGCGGATCCGTACCATCAGGCCGAGTGCGAGGGCCGCGGTCGCCGTGCTCAGCAGGAAGAACAGCGCGTCCCACACGGACACCGCCGAGGACACGCGCACCGCGACCAGCGCCATGGCGGCCGCCATGGCCGCACAGGCCCACGGCAGCTGGCGCAGCCACCCGTGCAGGGCGAGGCTGTACAGGGCGATGAACAGGGCGACGTCCGCGCGCAGCGCCGCGCCCACGGACCACTGGACGACGAACACCACGGTGATGGCGGCGAACGCCACGAGGGGTTTGCGTCGCCGCCACAGCAGGGGCAGGACCAGTCCGGCCTGGAAGGCCAGCATTCCCGCGACGGGCAGCTGGGTGAAGGCGAGCCGGAACCGGCGCGGGCCGTCGCCGTCGTCGTCGCCCATTCCGTCGTGGAACAGGTCGGGCAGGCAGAACATCAGGAAGACCAGGACCACGACCGCGGTGTCCAGCACCCACGGATGTGTCCGGTCGGCCTGCCGCAGCCGCTGGCCGCCCCGGGAGAGTCGGGCGACCAGCGGTCCCATCCCGCTGAGGTCATCGGTGGTCACGGGCGTCACCTGTCCATGGTGCAGGCGTCAGACGTCGCTGCGCGCGAGCCGGTACGCCGCGCCGCCCAGCGCCAGCGCCGTCCAGCAGAGGAAGACCAGCAGTCCGGCACCCGGCGACAGGGCCGTGGAGTCGTGGGTCAGCGCGAACATCGACTCCCCCGCGTTGGACGGCAGGTAGGGGCTGATGTCGTCCTGCCAGGAGCTCGGCAGCAGGGAGATCAGTCCCGGGATCAGCATCAGGGCGGCCACCAGCACCGAGATCCCGCCGGCCACCGACCGCAGCAGCGCGCCCAGGGCGGTGCCGATCACCCCGACCAGGCCGAGGTAGAGCCCCGCGCCGAGCAGACTCCGCAGCACGCCAGCGTCCGAGAGACTCATGGCCGCGGGCGTGCCCGAGACGATGCCGCTCCCGATCAGGAAGGCGACGAATCCGCCCAGCGTTCCCACGACCAGCGCGACCAGCCCGAACACGGCCGCCTTGGACCACAGCACGGGCAGTCGGCGGGGGACCGCCGCGAGCGTGGAGCGGATCATGCCGGTCGAGTACTCCCCCGCCGTGACCAGCACTCCGAGGACGCCCAGGGCCAGCTGGGCGAAGTTCGCACCGAAGAGGGACAGACTCACGGCCGTCGAATCGGCGAAGTCCCGGTCCATGTGGCCGGAGTCGATCCCCGACTTGTAGCGGCTCGCGGAGATCAGACCGAAGGCGACCAGGAACAGCAGGCCGAGGCCCAAGGTGATCCAGGTCGAGCGCAGGGACCACAGCTTGGCCCACTCCGAGGACAGCACGCGCCGTCCGGTCACCCGGTAGGCGGGGCGGGCGGGGGCTGTGCGGGGTTCCTCGGCGGGTGCGGTGAGGGTGCTCATGCGGGCCTCCCGAGGGTGTCGATCCCGGTCGTGGAGCCGTGGTACTCCACGGCATCCCTGGTCAGGTCCATGAACGCCTCCTCCAGTGAGACGGTCCGCGCGCTCAGCTCGAACAGCGCGATCGAGTGCTCCGCGGCCTTGAGTCCGATCTCGCGGGCGGTCAGCCCGGTCACCTGGAGCTCCTCGGAGCCGATCCGGCCGGTGACGTCGACACCCGGCCCGGCCAGCACGTCACGCAGTCGCGCCGGGTCCTGTGTCGCCACCTTCACGGTGTCACCGCCCGCCTCGCGGATCAGGTCCGCCACGGTCGTGTCGGCCAGCAACCGCCCGCGCCCCACGACGATCAGGTGGTCCGCCACCAGGGCCATCTCGCTCATCAGGTGTGAGGAGACGAAGACCGTCCGTCCGTCGTCGGCGAGTCCTTTGAGCAGGTTGCGGATCCAGAGCACACCCTCCGGGTCCAGCCCGTTGACCGGCTCGTCCAGCATCACCGTCTGCGGATCGCCCAGCAGCGCCGCCGCGATGCCCAGCCGCTGGCCCATCCCGAGGGAGAAGGCGCCGGCCCTCTTCTTCGCCACGCTGCCCAGGCCTGCGAGGTCGATGACCTCGTCGACCCGGCGGCCCGGAATGCCATGGGTCAGCGCGAGGGCCCTGAGGTGGTTGTACGCCGAGCGGCCGGGGTGGATCGACTTCGCCTCCAGGAGGGCACCGACCTCCTGGAGAGGTGCCTGGTGGCGGGCGTAGCGGTGGCCGTTCACGGTGACGGAGCCGCTCGTCGGGGCGTCGAGGCCGACGACCATACGCATGGTCGTGGACTTGCCCGCGCCGTTGGGCCCCAGAAAGCCGGTCACCGTTCCCGGCCGCACGACGAATTCCAGCCCGTCGACGGCCGTCTTCTCACCGTATTCCTTGGTCAACTGCCGTGCGTCGATCATTCGCGTTCTCCCTGTCGGGCTGCGGCGTCCGTCGCTTCCGACGCCTCACCGATCACGCTAGGAGCCGCATCCCCCGATCCGGTGGTACCGGGAGGCTGAACAGCGCCGACGCGTAGTACCGCGGTACTACGCCCCCACGTTCTCGGACCGCACGCCCGCCCCGGGCACCTGGGGCTCGCCGTGGCGCTCGCTCCCACGCGTCCTCGACACGGCAACGCGCTATCCGGGGGCGACGCGGAGAACGGTCGCGGCTACGGGCTCTCCTCGCCCTGGGCGATCTCGACCTCGTGGTGGAAGTCGACCACTCCGGCTGCTCCGGCAGTGACGGACAAGAGCGTGCAGGCCGCGAGAAGGAGCGCGGTCCAGCGCAGGGCGCGCGAGCGCCCCGCAGGGGGAGCGAGGAGGGCGCTGACGCGTTGCGGCACCGGTCCGGTCGTGGCCCCCGGAGCGAAATCCGGGCGGGCGGACTGCGCGGCGTGACCCGCGAGGGCGGCACGGGCGATGGCCTTGGCGACCAGACGTCGGTCGCCGAGGGCGTCGGCGGCGGCCTCGTCGGCGGCCCGCTCGGCGGCGAGCCGGATGCTGTCGCGGGCGGCGCGGAGGGCGGGGTGGCAGTGGGCGGCGAGTTCGGCGACCGCCAGGAAGTAGTGATGGCCGGCCCGGTTGTGGGCGCGTTCATGGGCGAACAGGGCCTCGCGCTCGGCAGGTCCCAGGCTGCGCAGCATCGCGGTGGTGACGACGATGCGGTGGGGCCGTCCGGGCAGGGCGTACGCGTCCGGGTGGGGCGAGTCGACGACGCACAGGTCACCGGCGGTAGGTCGGCGGTCGGCCTGGGTGCGGGCGGTGCGGAAGGCGCGGGTCTGCCGGAAGGTCGAGCGCGCGAGGGTCCAGGCGCTGAGGGTGAGCACGCCGGTGGCCACCATGGCGGCGGGGAGGACCAGGTAGTCCGAGGGGGTTCGCAGAGGGTGGTTGAGTTCGCCGAGGGCGGCGAAGGCGGGGAGCTTGAGCAGTCCGGTGAGGACCAGGGCTCCGAGGGCGGCGACGCAGGCCCCCGCCAGGGCCAGGGCCGATGCTGTGAGGACCCACAGCGCGGTGGCCGGGGCCAGGCGGCCGAGGGTTCGGCGGGCCGGCATCGGCGCCAGGAAGGGCAGGATCAGCGGTAGGAGCAGCAGAGCGGTCATCGCTCGTCACCCTCCAGGAGGCGGCGCAGGTGCTGCTCGTCGCCGGGGCTGAGCTGGGCGACGAAGCGGGCCAGGACCGTCTCCCGGTCGGTGTCGCGGTCGAGTTCGGTGTGCATGCGCCGGGCGGTCAGCCCGGGAGCGTCCTGCACGGGGAAGTAGGCGTAACCGCGCCCCTCCCGCTCACGGTTGACGACGCCCTTGTCGTGCAGACGCGTCAGGATCGTCGCGACCGTCGTCCGGGCCAGGCCGGAGCCGAGTTCGGTCTGCACCCGCCCGGGGGTGAGCGGGGCCCCGGCCGCCCACAGCGCGGCCATGACGGCGGCTTCGAGTTCGCCGGCCGGCCGCCTGTCGTCCCTCGCGTCGGTCATGGAACGTTCCTCACTCCGCCATCGTCTACAGTCCCGTAGACCGTCTACAGGATTGTAGTCGATTGTCGATCCGCGCCGTTCTGTCACGTCCGACGGTCCGGGGCAGCCCTCGAACGGGCCGCGCCGCCGCCTGCCGCCACGGCGGGAGACCTGACCTTGGACGCCGTCCGGCACGAGGTCGGCGTGCGAGACACCCGGGTCGATCCGACACCGACCGAGTTCCGCCTCCTGGCCACGCTCATGGCAGCGTCCGGCGGTATCCTGCGCCGCCGCGAGCTGGTCCGGGCGGCCTGGCCCGAAGGCGCCCGGGTGCACGACAACACCCTCGACCAGTACCTGACCCGACTGCGCCGTAAGCTGCGCGAGGCCGGCAGCGACCGGACGATCAGCACGGCCCGAGGGGTCGGCCACCGCCTGACATGAGCGGTCTCCGCCACCGGTCGCAACCGGCCGTGACCGCCTACCTCCGCCGTCTGGCGCCCCGCACGCTGCGTGGCCGCCTCTCGCTCGTGGCCCTCACCACGGCCACGCTGCTGATGCTGGTCCTCACCGTCGCCTTCAACGCGGTGGCCGGCCACCACCTCCAGCACCAGGCCGACGACGAGCTGCGCACCCGCGCCGCCGCCGTCGCGACGACCGTCGACACGAGCGGCACGACGGTTCACGTCCTGGAGACCTCCCACGACGAGCTCCTCGACACGAACGTGTGGATCTACTCCGGCCGACGCCTGGTGGAAGAGCCGCCGAACGCCGGCCCCTGACCCGCGTCGCCGACGCCCTGGCCGGGCGCGGCGGGCCGCGGTGCGTCACCACCGACGTCAACGGCCCCCTCCGGCTGTGCTCCCAGCCGGTGTCAGGAGACGGGAGCACGGCCACGGTGGTCACCGCGCTCGGCCACTTGACTGTCACCATCGACGGTCCGCATCTGGCGGCCGGAATCCCACCGGCCCTCCTCGAACGCATCGTCAGCCCGCTCCTTGCGAATGCCTCCCGCTACGCCCACTCCAGTGTCGCCGTCCGCGCGTTCCGCACACCCGACGACGTACGCGTCGACGTCATCGACGACGGGCCCGGCGTACCGCCCCCGTTCGCAGGACAGCTCTTCGAACCCGGCCGACGTGCCGATCCCGGCGACGGACACCACGGAGCGGGCCTGGGACTGCCGCTGGCCCGCCGCCTCGCCCGCAGCGTCGGCGGCGAGGTGACGTACGACCCGGGGAACACACCCGGGGCATGCTTCGTGGTCAGCCTGCCTGCCGGATGACGGACGGTGCTGTGCACCCCGGCAGGTTCCGCCCGGTCACTGCGCATCACTGCATGGCGTCGTGCTGGATGTCCTTGCGTGAGGCGGCCAGACAGTCCGCTACCGCCCCTGTGGGACAGCCCCCTCAACCGCAGCCCGTCCCCGAGCGGTTCCCCTTGCAGCAAGCCTGGGCCTGGTGCTTCGTCCCCGAAGAGCGACCGCAGCTCGGCGGCCTCGCTCGGCCGCGTCCGGATTCGCCGGAGGAATCACGGCCCATATGCACGGCAGAGGTATGCCGATGATCACCCGGAGGGTGGCGGTAGTGCTGCCCTCGGGGTGATCATCGGGTATCAGCGGCGGGTTTCGACCTTCAGGTCGCCGTGGGTCACCGCGCGCATCCTGTCACTCGCGAGCATGTCGTGCGGGAAGCCGAGCCCGATCGCGCTGGACTCATCGAGGCGGGCCAGTTGGGAGCCCGTGAAGTCGACCTCCAGAGCGCCCAGATTGTCCTCCAGCTGCGCGAGAGTGCGGGCGCCGATGAGCGATGCCGTCACATCCGGGTTCTGCAGGGTCCAGGCCAACCCGACCTGGGCGGTTGTGCGGCCCAGCTCGGTGGCGACCTCCTTCACGACATCAGCGATGTCCAAGTTGCGTTCGGTGAGCCCGCCGTTGGCGATGTTGAAATTCTTACGGGTGCCGTCGTCGACCGCGGCGTTCGTCGCGGTCAGGTCGTCGCGGCTGTACTTACCGGTGAGCACGCCGCCGGCCAGTGGCGAATACGGCACTACGCCCAACCCCATCTCGCGTGCCATGGGGATCAGATCACGTTCCCCGGTACGCTCGATCAGGTTGTATTCGATCTGCAGGGCGACCAGCGGCGACCAGCCGCGCAGGTCGGCGATCGCCTGCATACGCGACACCTGCCAGGCCGGGGCGTTGGAGATCGCCACGTACAAGACCTTGCCCTGCCGGACCAGATCGTCCATGCCGCGCAGGATCTCTTCGACCGGTGTCGTGAAATCCCACACGTGCAGGTAGAGCAGATCGATGTAGTCCGTATTCAACTGTCGCAGACTTGCTTCCACCGACGCGAACAGGCTCTTGCGGTGAGGGCCCCCGGAATTCGGGTCGCCGGGCCGGCGCTGTGTGGTGTATTTCGTTGCCAGCACCAGGCTTTCGCGATTGCCGCGGGTGAATTCGCCCAGCAGGCGCTCGGAGCTGCCATTTGTATAGGTATTGGCAGTGTCGATGAAGTTACCGCCGCGCTCGACATAAAGGTCGAACAGCTTACGCGCCTCGTCCTGCTCGGCGCCCCAGCCCCACTCGGTGCCGAAGGTCGCCGCGCCCAGCGCCAGCGGTGAGACCCGCAGCCCGGAGCGGCCCAGCAGTCGGTAGGTGTCGAGGGTGAGCGACATCGTGTCCTCCTGTGCTTGTGATCCGTTATCGGGAACAAGTCTGTGACCGCCGCGAGCCAGGGATAAGGGAAAGAAGTTCCTGGGAACACCAGTCCTACCCTGGCTGTTGGATCGGACATGATGACCCGCACCGTGGACCCGACACAGGAGCTGGCCGCCTTCCTGCGGACCCGGCGCGAACGCCTGGACCCGCGCGATTTCAACCTGCCGTCGCGTCAGCAGGCCCGGCGGACCTCGGGACTGCGCCGCGAAGAGGTCGCCGAACTGGCCGGGGTCAGCATCGACTACATCGTGCGGCTGGAACAGGCCCGCGGGCTGCGGCCCTCAGCGAACGTGGTGGAGGCGCTGTCCCGGGCTCTGCGCCTGGCCCCCGACGAACGCGCCTACCTCTTCAACCTGACTCAGCAGCGCCCCCGCGACGCCGACAAGCCCGCCATCACTGCAGCGCCGCCGCTGGCCCGGCTGGTCGCCGACCTGTCGCCGCTGCCGGCCATGCTGATGAACCACCGCTACGACATCCTGGCCTGGAACGGCGAAATGGCGAGGCTGCTGCTGGATTTCGACAGCCTGCCGCCGTCGCAGCGCAATGCGATGTGGCTGTGCCTGGTACACCCGGAAATACGCGAGTTCTATGTCGACCGCGAACGCGTCGTGCGGGAGGGAATCGCCCACCTGCGCGCAGCGTGGGCCGCGCACCCGGAGGACCAGGCGTTGACCGACCTCATCACCGAATGCACCACCCATAGCGAGGAATTCGCGCGATTGTGGGCCGAGCGAGACATCAAGGTCAACGGTCGCGGACACAAGGTGATGCGGCATCCGGGCGCCGGTGTGATCGCCGTGCACTTCGAAGTGCTTATGCCACTCCAAGATCCGGACCAGCGGTTGATGATCTGCCGTGCCGCGGACGATGAGAGCCGGTCGGCATTGGACCGGTTGTGCGCACGGTGACGTCGAACCGTCCATTCATGCGCGGTCCGACACTGCCGAAAGTCCCATCCGCGCCGGTGGCGACGCCCGAAAGACCGCTCCCGGGCCGGTCTACCCGCCCTCGACGTGGGATTCCTCCGGGTGGCTGCGTTGGGCCGGTGTCACGGTGCGGGATTCGCGTGCGTCGGAGTTCGGTTCCTCGTCGGCTGCCGGGCGTAGGCATTCGATGAGGTAGTCGCCGGTGTCGGGGTCGAGGGTCACGCCGTGGGTCTCGCTGCGGAATCCGGGGAAACGGCGGTCGAAGGATTCGAGGGCGGAGAGGTAACGCAGCAGCGGGCCGTCGGGTGCGCCGACGTTCTCGCCCGGCATCAGGACGGGAATGCCGGGCGGAGTGACGGTGATCATGGCGGCGGCCACCTGGCCCGGCGCCTCCGTCAACCGTACGCGGTGGGTGCCGCCACGGATCAGGCGCTGATAGCACAGCTGTGGTGGAGCGACCGGTTCCGGCAACTGCTGAAAGGCAGCGTCCAGCAACTCGACGAGTCGGACAGAGCGCAGGTGGTCGTGCATGTCCTGGCACAGCTCGCGCAGGGTTCGGCCGGCGTATCGCCTGGGATGCTCGGCGACCAGTGCGGGCAGGGCCCGGTCGAGGGCGGCGTCCTGGTCGTAGAGGGCCTTGAAGTCCATCAGGGCGTCGAGGAGGGTGCCCCACTTGCCCTTGGTGATGCCCATGGAGAACAGGACGAGCGTCGTATAGCTGTCCGTCTTCTCCACGACGATGTGACGGGTGGCCAGGTACGCGGTGAGCACGCGTGCCGGGACGCCCCACTCGCCGGTCGTACCGGTCGCGTCGATGCCCGGGCAGGTCAGGGTGACTTTGATCGGGTCGAGCATGCAGTAGCCGTCGGCCAGCCCCGGGAAACCGTGCCAGGCGGCTCCGGGTTCGAGGTGCCAGCAGGCCGGCTCCGTGCGCAGCAATGCGGCCGGAGCCTCCTCGAACGGCACCCGGGTGCCGGTGTTCGGATCGGTGACCGTCTCGGGTTGCCATACGCCGAAGAACCACGGGGGTCGGTCCCCGGCCTCCTCGATACGGCGCCCGATGCGGACCATCTCCTGGCGGAACCGGACCGCCTCGGTCACGGCCTCGTCGATCAGCCAGCGGCCCTGCGGCCCGTCCATCATCGCCGTCGCCACGTCGAGCGAGGCGATCATCGGATAGAGCGGGGAGGTGGTGCCGTGCATCATCAGCGCCTCGTTGAACCGGTCGTGCCCGACGGGCGCCCTGGGGGCGGGCTTGACGTGGATCATGGCACTCTGCGAGAGCGCGGCCAGCAGTTTGTGGGTGGACTGGGTGGCGAAAACCGTCGGCCGGTCCGGACCGGGGAAAGTGACCTCGTCCACCGACATGCCGTACCGACCCGCGTAGAGCGGGTGGAAGCGGGCGTACGCGAACCATGCCTCGTCGAAGTGCAGGCGGGGCGTACTCGTGGCGAGCGCCTGTGCCGCCGCCGGGGCGTCGTAGCACAGACCGTCGTACGTGGAGTTGGTGAAGACGGCGTACTGAGGGCGGGGCGAGACCGCGTCCCGGGTCAGCGGGTTCGCGGCGATCCGGGCCGCGACGGAGTCCGCCGCGAGTTCCGCCGGGGGCAGCGGCCCCGCCAGGCCGTAACCGTTGCGGGTGGGGATCAGGTAGACGGGACGGGCGCCGGAGACGACCAGCCCGTGCAGCACCGACTTGTGGCAGTTGCGGTCCACCAGCGCGATCTCGTCGCGGGTGACGCTGAAGTGGCCGACCACGCGGTTGCAGGTGGAATCGCCGTGCAGCACGAAGTACGTGAGGCCGGCGCCGAAGACCCGGGCCGCGTTGCGCTCCGCCTCGCCGATCGGACCGGTGTGCTCGAACAGCGAGCCGAGCTCCCCCACGGAGATCGACAGGTCACTGCGCAACAGGCGTTCCCCGAAGTAGTCGTGGAAGGCACGGCCCGCGGGTGACTTCAGCAACGCGACTCCGCCGGAGTGGGCCGGGGTGTGCCAGGAGTACTCGTGTGCGTCGTCGAAGCGGCGCAGCGCCCGGAAGAAGGGCGGCAGAACGGCTTCCTGGTAGGTGCGCGCGGCGGTGGTGATCCGGCCCGCGATGAACCCGGGCGTGTCCTCCAGCGGCCACACGTAGCCGACGACCGACTCCGACACCCACAGCGGCAGGTCCCGTACGCAGTCGTCGGCCATGACCAGGAACACCGGAAGGTCCTGGAAGCGGCGCCCGATGGAGCGCAGCACGGCGGCGCCGCCGGGCTCGCCGTCCGCGCTCACTTCTCCGCCCGGCAGTTCCCAGGCGACGAGTGCCGCGGTCAGCCCCGCCTCCGTCCGCAGCACCGCCTCGGCGTCCGCGACACCTGCCGCCCATCGGAGGTCGAATCCCCGCGTCTCGATGGCCTCACCGATGCGCGCCAACTGCTCGGCGCCGGCGCCCTCGTCCTGTGGACGTTCCCGTACCGCGACCAAGATCCTGCTGTCCGCCATGAGACCCCTTCCGGCGGCCGGTGCCGCGTTCCGGGCCAGTTTCCGAGCGGACCGGTCGAGGTCGCAGTCGCACGGCCGTAAACCGCCCTCAGGACGGAACCGGTGGGCTCGGGCTTTACCCTCCGGCCGTGGATCGCTCCGGTGGGTGCGGCTGAGGAGGATTGCCCGGCCAGTAAGCGCTGTCTAAGCTGACGTGCGTGGATCGAGAAGGCGGCGTCGAGGACTCCTATTTCGACTACTGTCCCTGGGACTTCGTACCCAGGGCCTCTTCCGCGCAGCGAGCGGCTCAGGCCGCGCACCAGGAGACGTTGGCCGAAGCCGGGGCGAGTCTTGGGCCAGGATGTTTTGTGTCCTCGGCCGCTGCCGTGTTCGCTGATGTGCTGTGTCTGGGCGCCGATTCCTACATCGCGGGGTACGCCTATGTCACGGGTGAGGTGCGGGCCGGGCGGGACTGCTCCGTCAACCCGTACGCGACGGTCCGGGGGCGTGTGACGCTCGGGGACGGGGTGCGTATCGGCGCGCACGCTTCCCTGCTCGGCTTCAACCACGGCTTCGCGCCGGACCGGCCCGTGCACCGGCAGCCGCTGACGAGCAAGGGTGTCGTCATCGGGGATGACGTGTGGATCGGCTCGCATGTCGTCGTCCTGGACGGGGTGACGATCGGCGACCACTGTGTGGTGGGGGCGGGCGCCGTCGTCACCAGGGATCTGGCGCCGTGGACGATCGCCGCCGGCAACCCGGCCCGCCCGCTGCGTGACCGCCGCGGGCACGGCGGAGCGGGGGCCGTCACTCGGGAAGCCGGCCTGGGCGACGCCGTGGCCGGGTTCGCCGAGCGGGCCCGGGCGCAGACCGCCGATGTCCTGGCCCGTTGCTGGAACGACGACACCGGCCGCTACAGCGACCGACCGGGCGTTTCGCCGACGGTGCGGGCGCACTGTGACGCCGTGGAGATCGCCGATCTGCTGCTGGGCTCGCCTCCCGGGCGGATGGCCACGGCCGAGCACGCCGAGCAGTTGCGTGTGCTGCAGGATCCGGTGAGCGGGCTGGTGCCCGAGCTCGCTCCCGGAGGCGGGCCCGGAACTCTTCCCGCGCCGGCCCACGACGGGTGGATCGAGGACGGCGCGGCCGAGTACCACGTGCTGTCGGTGGGCTGTGCGCTGGAGTTGCTGGGCTCCCGGTTCGCCCACCCGGTGCATGTCGTGGACCGCATGACGGCCGGTCAACTGGTGGCCCGGCTGGAGGCGTTGCCGTGGCGGACCCAGGCCTGGTCGGCGGGCGCATGGGTGGACTGCTGGGCGACCGGCGCATATCGCAATCGCGCGTCGCGGGGTGAGGCGTGCGGCGAACCGGGCGCGCTGGAGGCGCTGTTCGGCTGGCTGGGGACACGGGTGGATCCGTGGACGGGAATGTGGGGTGCGGCAGCGTCGCCGGCCGACGGCCGACTCCAACTGGTCAACGGCTACTACCGGCTGACCCGTGGCTCGTTCGCCCAGTTCGGGCTTCCTGTGCCGTACGCGGAGCGGGTGGTGGACACCGTGCTGGCTCATGCGCGCGATCCGCGCTGGTTCGCGGCGGGCCGGCAGAACGCGTGCAACGTCCTGGACGTGGCGCATCCGCTGTGGCTCGCGGGACGCCAGAGCCGTCATCGAGAGGATGAGGTGCGGGGGTGGGCCGAGGAGCAGTTGGTGCGGGCGCTGGGGCTCTGGCGTGACGGGGCGGGTTTCGGCTTCGGTCCGGCGGGAGAGGGCGGCTCGGGTCCCGGCCGGGAGCCGGGGCTGCAAGGCACCGAGATGTGGTTGGCCATCATCTGGCTGCTGGCCGATCTGGTGGGGGTGTCGGATCGGCTGGGATACCGGCCGCGGGGTGTGCACCGCCCCGAGCCGGCCCGCTCCCCCATGTTCACGACGCCCCACCACGGCCTGTCGTGAAGGTCGGTTCCCCGCGTGCGCGCTGCGAGGGCCGCCCACGGTCTTCGCCTGGACGTCACGCCGGGCGACACGGAACTCAGCACGTACAGCGCGACGCGCTCCGGAAGGGTCGGTTTCCCACAGGCGCCGGTCAGCGGCGGCCAGGTATCAGCGCGTGACGTGGAACTCGTTTCCGCCGGCGTCGGGGAACTCGCCGGGTTCCCCGTCGCGTCGGGTGACCTCCAGGCGCAGCCTGTTCCGCCCCGTCTTCGGCGCCGCGGGAGGCCCCATGACCAGCGAGACCGTGCTGGTCGGCTGCCGGCGCAGCCGGACGCCCCAGTGGTGGGACTCGACCGCGCGCCAGTCCGCGCGGGACTCCCAGAAGGCCCGCTGGGCGTGGCGGTCCTCCTCGGCGACATCGAGGCAGAGCGCGACGAGGCCGGAGTCGGCGAGCACTCCGGGGTGGCCGGGACGCAGCACGCAGAACTCGTTGCCCTCCGGATCGGCCAGCACGTCCCACGGGACGTCACCCTGTCCGATGTCGACCCGCGTCGCACCGAGGGCGAGCAGGCGCGCCACCTCGACCTCCCAGTCCGGCCCCCCGGCCAGGTCGAGGTGGAGTCGGTTCTTCTGCGCCGTTTTCGGCTTCGCGGTCGGCACGAACCGCAGCCGCAGGCCGCCGGTCCGACCCTGTGTCGCCTCCCGCCAGAAGCCGTCCATACGCCCGACATCCAGTGCGTCGATCACGATCCCGGTCAGCATCCCGCTCCCCCAAGCCGTCGAAAACCCGTCGCGGCTCATTGTCGCCGTCGCTCTCGGTGTCGGTGCCGAGGGCCCCGGGACGGAACCGACGACCGGTCCCACCGGGTCACCGGCTGAGCAGGGAGCTGACGGTCGCTCGTCGTCCGCCCTGCCGGGGCACCGTGACGGTCTTCCGGTCCGCGACCGCGACGCACGGCGCTCCCCGCAGGGCGGGCGACGTGCGGTCAGCCGGACGTGCACTGCGGGGCCGGTGTGCCCGCCGTGCCGTTCGCGGTGAAGCCGAACGAGGTGGTGGCGCCGGGGATCAGGGAGCCGTTGAAGGCCGCGTTGCGCACGGTGGCCCGGTCCTGAGCGGTGGTCAGCAGACCGTTCCACAGGCTGGCGACCGTCGAGCCCGCCGGATCCCAGGCCACCGACCAGCCCGTCAGCGCGGCAGAGCCGGTGTTCTTGACCGTGACCTCCGCCTGGTAGCCGCCCTGCCAGGAGGAAACGGTACGGAACTGCGCGGTGCACGCGCCCTGCGTCGGGGTCGGTGTGGGCTCCGGGTCGGGGTCCGGATCCGGGCCCGTGGCGTCGTACGTCAGCCCGTACCCGTACGGGAAGAGCGCGGCCTTGCCGTCGCCCTCGTTGATCGGCTGCTGCGAGGCGCTCTTCATCCAGGTCACCGGCAGCTTGCCGGTGGGGGCGTGGTCGCCGAACAGGACGTCGGAGACTCCGGCGCCCTCGGTGCCGGGCAGCCAGGAGGCGAGAAGCGCCTTCCAGTCGGGCAACTGGGCGGAGATGTCGAGCGGCCGGCCGGAGACCAGCACCACCACGACCGGCACCCCGCTCGCCTTCAGCCGGGCAAGGGTCTGCAGATCCTCCTGGTCCAGCCCCATGCCGTTCCGCCGGTCGCCCTTGCCTTCGGCGTACGGTGTCTCGCCGACGACGGCGACAGCGGCGCCGTAGCTCGCGTCGATGCCGTTGCCATAGCGGTCGTAGGTGACCCGGGACGCGTCGGTGGCGGCGGCGCGGATGCCCCGCAGGACGGTGGTGCCGTCGGTGACGGGGCCGCTGCCGCCCTGCCAGCCCACGGTCCAGCCCCCGCTCTGGTTGCCGATGTCGTCGGCGGACTTGCCGGCGACGAAGAGCTTCGCGGACTTGGCCAGCGGCAGGATCCCGCCGTCGTTCTTCAGCAGCACCTGGGACTCGCGTACCGCCTGCCGGGCCAGGTCCCGGTGCGCGGCCGAGCCGACCGTGGCGGTGTACGACCGCTCGGTGAACGGCCTTTCGAAGAGGCCGAGTTGGAACTTCTTCGTCAGGACGCGGCGGTTGGCGTCGTCGATCCGGGACTGCGCGACGCGGCCCGCGGTGACCTCGCCGCGCAGCAGGGTGAGGAACTTCCTGTAGTCGTGCGGCACCATCACCATGTCGACCCCCGCGTTGACGGCCGTGCTGATCTCGGCGCCGGTGAAGCCACTCTGCCCGTCCAGCTGGTCGACGGCCGCCCAGTCGGAGACGACGAACCCGGTGAATCCCAGCTCCCCCTTGAGGACATCGGTCACCAGGTACCTGTTCGCATGGGACCTGACGCCGTTCCAGCTGCTGTACGACAGCATCACCGACCCCACACCGCGGCGCACGGCCTCCTTGAACGGCGGCAGGTGGATCGCCCGCAGCTCGGCCTCGGACAGCTCGGTGTTGCCCTGGTCCACGCCGCCGGTGGTGCCGCCGTCGCCGAGGTAGTGCTTGGCGGTGGCGAGCACCGAGGCGGGGCCGGCGCCCAGGGTGTCGCCCTGGAGTCCGGTGACGAACGTCGTCATGGCGGAGGGCAGTTCCGCCGTCTCGCCGTACGACTCGTACGTACGGCCCCAGCGGTCGTTGCGGGCCACGCACAGGCAGGGAGCGAAGTCCCAGTCGATGCCGGTGCCGGACACCTCCTCGGCGACCGCGCGTCCGACGCGCTGGACGAGGGCCGGGTCACGGGTGGCGCCCAGTCCGATGTTGTGCGGGAACAGGGTGGCTCCGCGCACCGCGTTGTGGCCGTGCACGGCGTCGATCCCGTAGATCATCGGAATGCCGAGCGGGGTCGTCAGAGCGGTGCGCTGGATGCTGTCGTAGGTGTCGGCCCAGGTCTGCGCGTTGTTGGGGCTGACCGTGGAGTCGCCTCCGGACAGCACGGACCCGATGCGGTAGGTGGCGAGGTCGGACTGCGGGACGAGGGCGTCCTTCTCGATCTGCGTCATCTGGCCGAGCTTGTCGTCCAGCGTCATACGTGACATCAGGTCGTCGACGCGGTCGGCGACCGGCAGGGAGGCGTCCTGGTAGGGAAGGCCGGCGGCGGACGCGCGGGGTGCGGGTTCCGGGACGGCGGCGGCCGGTCCGATGAGGGTAAGGGCGGCGACGCACAGGGCCAGAGCGGCCGTCGCCGGACCGCGACAGTGGGTCAGCAGGCGCATGGGTGGGGCCTTTCCGGTGGGGGCCGGGAGGAGGGGTGGGGCGCGGGCGGGAGGAGGGGGGGTTCGAGGCCGGGCTGCGGGAGGCCGGGGAGAGTTGGCGGGCACCCACTGGGACGGGTAAGGGAGGGGGCGGACATGGCGAGACTGCCCGTCGCACGACCGCGACAGTGGTTCGGCGGGCGCATGGTGGGGGCTTTTCCGGTGGGGGCGGGGAGGAGGGGGGCGGCGCGGTGCGTGGGCCGGGGCCCGCCCGCTCCACGGCGAGGGCCGGTGGGCGGGCGGGTCCCGGAATGAGCGCAGGTGTCAGGCGGTGGTGCAGGAGGTGCCGTTGAGGCTGAAGCCCGAGGGCTTGGTGAAGGAGCCGCCGTAGCTGCCCTGGAAGCCGAAGGACACCTGGCCGCCGGGCGCGATCTGCGCGTTGTAGGCCAGGCTGCTTGCCGTGACCGCTCCGGACGACGGGGAGACGCCGGCGCTCCAGCTGCTGGTGATCTGCTGTCCGGCGGGCAGGGTGAACCCGAGCTTCCAGCCGTTGACCGGGGAGGTGGCGGTGTTGGTGACGGTGACGTCGGCGGTGAAACCGCCCTGCCAGACGTTCGTCGCGTAGGCCACCTTGCAGGCGGTGGAGCCGCCGGGGTTGCCGGGGTCACCGGAGCCGCCACCGGTGTTGACCGTCGATGAGAACGAGGTCACGGCGAGGCCGGCGCCGTTCTGCCAGGGCTCGAAGCCGGCCTGGACGCTGGTCAGGTACCAGTTGTTCTGGGCCAGTCCACGGGAGACGGCCTGCCGGGCGAAGTCCATGACGTCGAAGTTCCAGCTGCTGATCGCCGACGGTGCGACGAAGGACAGCACGTCGTTGGAGCCGTTGTTGCCGGACCACACCTGCCACTGGCGCCCGGCCACGGTGGCCGTGCCGACCGCGGAGCCCACGGGCTGGACGGATCCGACCCTGTCGAACCAGATCATGATCTCGGTCCGGTTGACGCCGTCGGTGCGGGGCGTGGGGTCGAGCCAGATGTCGTAGGCGGCGTCGTACGCCGCGTTGCCGACGTAGCTGTAGGAGATGCCGGTGGGCGCGCTGGAGATGGTGCTGAGCTGGGCGGGAAGGTTGGTCCCGGGTGAGCAGTTGGTGTAGTGGCAGCCGTTGTAGACGGACGGGTAGGACTTCGGGGCGCCGTTCGTGGGGACCGAGCCGTCGGCCTGGGTGATCCGGAATCCCGAGTCGCTCACGCTGATGCACTGTGTCTCGCTGGTGCCCCAGCGATTGTTCTGGACGACGTAGCGGCCCTGGATCGTGGTCGACCCGAACTGCTCACAGATGGTGGTGTCGGCCTGCGCCGCCGAAGCGGTGGTCAGCAGCGCGGCCAGCGAGACGAGCGAGGTGAGCAGGGCGCCGAACAGGCCACGCGCCCTGCGGGCATGGTGCGTTGACGGTCGCATGCGGATCCTCTCCGAAGGGAGTGGGGGAAGTAGGTGCGGGGAGCGTTCCCACGACTACGACTATGGGAGCGCTCCCATTCCCTCGGTTCGGCAGGGACTCTAGGGAGGCTCCATGTTCCTGACAAGACTGTGGGCAGCAACCCGTCGAAAGTCTTCGACGACGCCTCGCCGTAGTTTGCGAGGATCCCAGGTCGGAGGGAGCGTGCGGCCTGTCGTCACGCGCCGGTTGGGAGCGCTCCCGAGGTTCCCGCGGTCGGGAGCGTCCCCCTGGACGGGTGCTCCCGGATCGACCGGCCGTGGGCAGGACGGCCGTCCGGCCGTGGTCAGGACGGCCGTCCGGCTCGCGATGGTCAGGACGACCGACCCGGTGCGGTCAGTACACATCCGAGTGGAGGCGGTCAGGACATGACCGATTAGAGGCGGTCAGGACGACTCGCGGACCACCAGTTCCGTGCGGAGGATGACGTGGCGCCAGGCGACGGCCGGCTCCTCCATCTCCTCCAGGAGCAGCCGGATCATGGCCCGACCGATCTCCTCCAGCGGCTGACGGACCGTGGTCAACCGCGGCTCGGTCTGCTCGGCCAGCGGAAAGTCGTCGAAACCGATCACGGCGACGTCCTCGGGCACTCGCCGTCCCGCCGCGCGCAGCGCCTGCAGAGCACCCACCGCCGTGGTGTCCGACGCCGCGAGGACCCCGTCGATCTCCGGATGCCGTTCGAGGAGTTCGGCCATGGCACGGCGCCCGCTCTCCTGGGTGAAGTCGCTCTCCGCGACCCAGGACCGCTCGCTCCCCTGGCCGGCCGTGGCCATGGCCTCCCGATAGCCGCGCAATCGGCACTGGGCGACGTACATGTCGAGCGGCCCGGTGATGGTGGCGATCTCTCTACGGCCCCGTTCCAGCAGGTGGGCGACGGCGCTGCGGGCACCGCCGACGTTGTCCGCGTCGACGTAGCTGACGTGCTCCTCACCCGAACGGCGTCCCAGCATCACCGTCGGCAACCGCGCCTCGGCGAGCATGTCCGGCAGCGGGTCCCCGGCATGCACGGACACCAGCAGCGCCCCGTCGACCCGGACGCCCCGCGCGTACTCCAGGAAACGCTGCCGCTCCGCATCCGAACGGACCAGGGTCAGCAGCAACTGCATCCCGGTGTCCGCCAGCGCATCCCCCAGCGAGCGGACGATCTCGGAGAAGAACGGCTCCGCGAACTGCCTCCAGTCCGGCTCCGTCAGGACCAGGGCCACGGCATCGGCCCGACGCCCTGCCAGAGACCGCGCGGCGAGATTGGGGACGTACCCGAGTTCCTCGACAGCACGCTGCACAGCCCGGCGCGTCGACGCCTTCACACCGGCCGCGTTGTTGATGACACGAGAGACCGTGCCCCGCCCCACCCCCGCGCGGACGGCCACCTCCTCCAGCGTCGGCCCCCCAGGACGTCGTCTGCCCATGACCACCTCCCCCACGAGATCACCAAATCCTACGGCCCGGCCCAACCCGGCACACAGACTTCCCCGGCGGCATGGCCGAACCACCGGGCAGCCGGACGCCGCGAGGCGTGGCGTGGCGGACCACGGAAGGAGCGGGGGATCCGGGTACGCCCCGCTCGGTGTCCTCGGTGAGATGGCGGCGGTCGGGCACGGTTCGCGAGTCGAGGCACGGGTTCGCAACCCGGCTGGTCCGAGGCCGACGAACCGAACCAGTGCCCGGCCGGCGGCGCGCACCCAGCCCAGCAGGCCGGGCCGCCCCCAGCCGTTGCGGGCAGCGGGAGCGCTCCCATTGGCCGGGCGATCCTGTGCGCGGTCAACGTGCCTGAAGGCTCGAAGTGGTTTGTCGCGAAGCCGACCTGCCGGGCGGCCCCACCAGCACATAGGGCCGCCCGGTCCTCCCGCGCGTTCCCGGCACCGACGAGCCGACGAGCCGACGAGCCGGCGAGGCGCCACATCAAGGCGCAACCCTTCAGTTGCACCTTGGGAGTCGATGTGCAACCCTGGAGTTGCATTAGACGGTGACGATGAAGGAGTCCCTCATGAGCGAGGACCGGATCGAACGCGAAACCCTGATCGCAGCACCCCTGGAGCGGGTCTGGTCGCTGGTGGCCCAGCCCGGTTTCTGGGTGGCCGACAAGGCGAGCCTGCCCGGCACCGTGGCCAGGGAGGGCGAGTCGATGGTGGCGAAAAACCCCGAGCACGGCGACTTCCCGGTGCGTGTGGAGAAGGTCGAGCCGCCGACCTACCTGGCGTATCGCTGGACCAGCGCCTTCCCCGGGGAGGAACTGCGCGAGGACAACAGCACCCTCGTGGAGTTCACGTTGAGCCAGGAGGGCGACCAGACCCGGCTCCGCGTAGTCGAGAGCGGGTTCGCGGCGCTGGCTGGTTCCGAGGAGCTGCGCGGTCAGAACCTCAAGGACCACAGCGCGGGCTGGCCTCTGGAGCTCGACGCGCTCAAGGCACGTGCCGAACAGTCGGCCACGTGACGGAGGAACGTTCCGGAGCCGCCGAGGTCGTCGACAGCGTCCTCGGCGCGCTGGCCGACCCGACGCGACGCCAACTGCTCGACCTCCTCGCCGCACAGGGCGAGGCCACGGCCACGACCCTCGCCGAACAACTGCCCGTCTCGCGGCAGGCGGTGGTCAAACACCTCGCCGTCCTGGACGCCGCCGGGCTGGTTTCCGGCGGCCGGGTCGGACGCGAGGTGCGCTACGCGGTGCGGCCCGCGGCACTGGACACGACGGCGCGGTGGATGGCCTCCCTCGCGGCCGACTGGGACCGGCGGTTGGCGAACATCAAACGCGTCGCCGAAGCGGCGGAACGCGATCCGGGTTCGGCGCACCCCGACTGAACGGCTCGACGCTGCGACCGCCTCCTTCTCGATCTTCTCGATCTCCTCGATGTTCTCGATGTTCTCGATCTCGAAGTCGGTGGTGTCCTCGAAGGGGAGGCCGGCTGCTGCCCACGTCTCCCTCCGTTCCGCAAAGGCTCTCGGGGTTTGCCACGGCGAAGGGGATCCGGTCATGAGTGCCGCCGGCCCGGGCGTCACGGCGTTGCGCCCGCTGCAAGAGCCTGCCGCCGGTCTACGCTCGGCCCGTGGGGCAGCCTGAGCAGCGCGCCGAGGGCGCGGGACCGTTCACCACCCGGCTCACCTGGCGTCTTCCCGGCGGCGGCACCGCGGTGTGGGATTCGCGGCTCGCGCGGCGGCGCGGGCTGCTCGCCGTCCGTCCTGCGGGCGCGGCGACCGCTCGGCACACCCGTGCGGACGCCGTGGGCATCGCCAGACTGCGCAGACTCAACGCCGTCGCGGCGGTCGCGTTCGTCATCGGCGGGGCACTCTTCGCGACCGGCGCCGCCTTCGCGCAGTTCGGCTCCGGCAATGCCACGCAGTGCGCCTCGATCTACTTCGCGGGCGGCCTCTTCTTCAACACCGGGGGCTACGTCTCGCTGCTCCAGGTGATCAACGCACCTCGCCACGTCGTCGGCGGCGAAGGTCCGCTGGTCACCCACCCCTGGCGGTGGTGGAGCTACGAGCCGATGCGCGTGGACTGGCTGAGCGCGTTCGTCCTCTTCGCGGGCACGCTCGTCTTCGCCGTCGACCTGCTGGACTCCTTCCTCCAGGGCCTGAACGTCCACCAGGTCAACCGGCTGATCTGGGCGCCCGACGTGATCGGCTGCCTGCTCTTCCTGGTCTCCGGGCATCTGGGCTTCGTCGAGATCTGCCACGGACAGCCCTGCGTGCGCCCGCACAGTCTCGGCTGGTGGATCGTCGCCGTGAACCAACTCGGCTCCGTCCTGTTCATGGTCTCGGCGCTCGCCGCCTACACCCGTCCCGCCACGGGCAGCCTGGTCAACGCCGACATCGCCAACGGGAGCACCCTCGCCGGCGCCCTGTGCTTCTCCGTCGCCGGACTCCTGCAACTTCGCGAACACCCGTAGGGCTCCACCCAGCGCATCTGCTCTGCCCGGTCACGCCGAAGGGAGAGTGAGAGGCTCGCCCGGCGGTGGTCGGGCGAGTCGGCAGAGGTGGCCTCACCCGTTCCGGGAGGCGTCATGCACCATCCGACCGATCCGACGAACGATTGCCGCTCCGTGCGGGAGCCCGAAGTGCTGCGACGCTCGCTGTCCATCCGGGTGCTCCTCAGCGCCGACGAGGCCGTTCAGCTCAGGGTCTGCTTCGTCCACGACCCCGCCGACCCGCTCGCCGTGCGCATGGACTTCCCCGGCTCACCCGACGACATCGTGCCCTGGACATTCTCGCGAGATCTGCTGTACGCCGGTCTGCGCGCGCCGTCCGGTGAGGGTGACGTCCGGATCTGGCCGCCCTGTCCCTGCCATGGCCTGGACAGCGTCCGGATCCTGTTGCGGAGCAGTTTCGCCGCGGCGGTGCTCTTCGTGCCGGCCGACGAGCTTCGTGACTGGCTGGACGAGACGTTCGCGTCGGTGCCTGCGGGGCAGGAATCCGCCCGCATGAGCTGGGAGGGTCCCCTGGAGCGTCTGCTGCGTCCCGGGTGACCGCGGTGCGGTCGACAGCCGACACGGTGACCTGGACATGCCGTGCATCCGTGGGCCGTCCGACCACGGAAACAGACGGTGACGTGACCGGTCAGCGCCACCGGTCCAGGCGAGCGAAGAGAGGCAACCGTGGTCGAAGTCGAGCGTGTCCTGACCGTCCGCCATCCCTTGGACGAGGTCGTGCGGTACCTCGCGGACTTCTCGCACGCACAGATGTGGGACCCGGGCACTGTCACCTGTGAACGGCTGGGCGGCGGCACGATGTCCGTGGGGACGGAGTGGCGGAACGTGTCGGAGTTCCGCGGGCGTCGCACGGAGCTGCGGTACCGGCTCGTCCGGTGGGAGCCGGACCGCCTCACCTTCGTGGGGCGGAACAAGACGGCCACCTCCACCGACGACATGCGCTTCGAGGAACACGCGGGAGTCACGCAGCTGACCTATCGGGCGCATGTCGACTTCCACGGCCTGGCTCGGCTGGCCGGTCCCCTGCTGCAGCGCGAGTTCGAACGGCTCGGCGACGAGGTGTCCGAGCGTCTGCCGCGGGCGGTCGACCACGCTCTGGGCACTCCGCCCTCGCCAGGCGACCGGCAACTCTGAGCCACGTCCGCACCCGGCCGGCGAGTGGCTGGAAGGGCGGCGGTCCGCTCGCGAGTCCGCCGGGGCCGGCCGCCCGTGATGAGCTGGGCTGCCGCCTCCGCCGGATCTCGGCACCGCGGCCCACCCGAGCGGCGCTCGGGCCGCAGCCAGGCGGAACACGATTCAGATCAGTTCGGGCTGCGGTTCCGATTGCCGGGCCGGTGCGGTCTTCGGTTCCCACAGCGCGGTGGTCCGTAGGTAGCCGTAGATCACCGAGGTCATCGCCAGCAGGAGAAGCGGTCCGGACACCCACGGATGCTCCGCCATCTGCAACGGCAGGTAGCGGTATGACACCAGGAGCGCAACGAAGACCGTGGCACCGTAGGCGACCAGCTGGATTCCCGATCGGTCCCAGCCGCGGTCGAGCGAGCGCAGACCTGCCTCGATCGTGATCGCGAACACCACGCCGGCAATGAGATCCACTCCGTAGTGGTAGCCGAATCCCAGCGTTGCGGCGAGTGTGGCAACCAGCCAGAACGTGCCGGCGAATCGCAAGAATCGCGGGCCCTTCCGGGAATGGATGAAGATCGTGGTGGCCCACGCCGTGTGCAGGCTGGGCATGCAGTTGCGTGGGGTGATCTCGTCGAACGGCATGTGGCGCGGGTCGGCGATCGGCGACGGAGTCACCGGCCACAGGTCGGCCACCGCCCACTGCTCGCTGGGCGGCGTGTGCGCCCACAGGCTGACCGATGCCCAGTGCTCGGCGCCGGTGCCGTAGGCGAAGACCGGTCCGACGACCGGGAAGATCATGTAGATGGCCGGTCCGAGGAGGCCGATCATCAGAAAGGTGCGCACCAGATGGTGCCCCGGGAAGCGACGCTCGACCGCCACGTTGCGCAGTTGGTAGAGCGCGACGACGACCGCGGCCACCGCGAGCTGGCCGTAGACGATGTCGAGGAAGTTGAAGCCGATCGAGCCGGTGGCGGTGATGATCCGGCCTGCCAGCCACGACGGTTCGCCCAGCGCGTGGTCGGCGGTCGCCACGTACTGGTCGAGCACCATGGGGCGCGTCTTCGAGGTGATGATCAGCCAGATGTCGCCGGTCTTCCGGCCGGCCACCAGCAGCAGGCCCAGCCCGACGCCCTTCAGCAGCAGGGCGCGTTCCTGGCCTGTGCGGCGCGTGACCGCGATGACCGCGCAGCCCAGCATCACCCACAGCGCACCGTTGCCGAAGGGGTGGCCATCGGGCACCTTGGCGTCGACCGCCCGCCGGACCAGGAAGAACACGGCGTCGATGCCGATCGCGGCACCGGTCGCGATGAACCGTTGCCGCCAGGTGAGAACCACCATCATCAACGCCAGACTGGCGTACAGCAGGAAACCCGATTTGGGAGGGAATATCAGCTCCCCCACCTGGTTGCTGATCGGCCCCGGCAGGCCGCAGCGACGCGCCGCGACTTCCAGCGCGATGAGGAATCCGAGGGCGACCACACCCACCGCGGCCCACAGTATCGCCCGGGGATGACGCCCCACGGAACGGGCAATTCTACCTTTTATTCGCGAAAACGCCCGCAATGCTATGTATATCAATTATTTAACCAATTTGCTCGATTTTGACTGACCGCGTTACTCAGCACACCGAATGGCGCGCTTTCCTGGCGAAGGACGGGCATGGGGGGCGTTCATCGCGAGTTCGAACATGTTAACGGAGTGGTGCGGGTGGGTTACGGCGAAATGTGCACCGGCAAAGGTGGGCCACAGGAAGTGGGAGTGACGTGCCGGAGCTCCCCCTCATCGCCTACCGCCGTTTCGGCCGACGTGACGCCCTGTGCGAAACCTGTGGCGGGCGCTCTCGCGTTCAGTCGGTGGAGCGGGAGTGCACGCTGACGGCGTAGCCGCCGTCCGGGAGGTACGGGTCGCCGTCCCAGGTGGCGAAGCGCTGCCGTAGGGTCAGTCCGGCCTGCGTGCACCAGTGGTCGAACTCCGTCAGCGTGACTGTCGGTTCCGGCAGCGGCAGGTGTTCCGCGTCCAGTCCCATGCCGGTGACCAGCAGCCCGCCGACGCGCAGTACGGCGGCCAGCTGCCGGACCACCGCCGGTCCGGTACCGGGGGCCAGCAAGGGGATGACGTTTCCGGCGGCGAGCGCCAGGTCGAAGCCGGGTTCCAGACCGAGAGCGTCCAGGCGGGCCAGGTCACCGTGGAGCCATTCCAGGTCGGGGGCGGTGCGGCGCGCGACGGCGAGCATGGAGCGGTCGAGGTCCACGCCCGTGCAGAGGTGGCCCAGCGTGGCGAGCCGGATCGCGATCCGCCCGGTGCCGCAGCCGGCGTCGAGCACCCGCCCGGCAGGTTTCAGCAGCGCGTCGCAGAAGGTGGCCTCGCCGTGGATGTCGTGGCCCGATTCCGCGAGCCGCGCGAACCGCAGGGCGTACTCCTCGCCGGCCTGTCCGCCTGTCAGTTCCGCCCAGCGGTCGCGTTGGCTGCTCATGGTCCGCGTTCCTCTCGGTGGTCAGGGGCGAGGACCGATGCCATCGCGCGTTTTTCCTATCGTAGGTACAGACCTCGCGGCCTCTCAGGGATGCCGAGCGTCCGCCCGGCTGCCAAGGCGATCCGTGACGGGCTCGACGTCGGTGACCACCGGGCTCCGTGACCGGGTCGACGCCGGTGATCTCCAGCCCCCTGTCCGAGGCTGCCCGTCCGCCACGCAGCCTCGGTCAGGGCGAGTCGGCCTGGGACGGGGACGGCTCCGGGACCGGTTCCCCCGCGGGTCCTGGAACGCCTCCGGTGGAGGTGCGCTCCTTCCGCCATGGCAGCAGGAGCGCACTCGCCAGACACAGCACACCGGCGATGAGCAGCGTGCCGCGGACGCCCGCCACATCGGCGAGGAGGCCGCCGGCGATCATGAAGGCCGCCTGGCACGTCTTCGAGCTGACCGACCAGGAAACGCCGACTCGGGACATGAACGCGTCCTGTGTGGCCTCCATGCGGTAGGTGGTGAAGGACGGGTTGAAGACGCCGGCGGCGAAGAGCAGACCGAAGTCGACGGCCACGATGATGAACACCCCCAGGGCGCCGGCGGGCGCCAGCGGCAGCAGGATCGTCCAGAGTGTGCGCGCGACACCGGACAGCAGCAGGATCCGGCGTGGCCCGAACCGCCGGGTCAGCGGCGGGGCCAGGCGTGAACCCAGCACTCCGCCCAGACACGGCAGCCCCAGAGCAAGGCCGTACTGCCACGGCGCGAGGCCGAGGTCACGCAGCATCAGGACGGCCATCAGCGGCGACGCCATCATGATGGAGCCGCCGAAGAGCAGGGAGTTGTGGAACAGCGGGCGCAGTCCCGGATGCCGCAGGAGGTACCGCCAGCCGGCGACGATGTCGTGGCCCGGCCGAGCGGCGGCGCCGGGTGTCGGGGGCGCGGGTTCGGGCCGCCGGATGCGGCGGACACCAAGGGCGGATCCGAGGAAGGACGCGGCGTCGACCGCGATCGTGGCGGTGGGGCCCAGGACACCGACCAGGAGCCCGCCGACCGGCGGCCCGGCGCTGACGCTGATCCAGTTGGTGGTCTCGAACGCGCTGTTGGCCTGGAGGCGTTGCTCGGGCAGGACCAGGGCCTTGAGGTGCGCGCCGCTCGCCGCGTCGAACGCGACGGACGCTGCCGTCTGGAGGATGCCGACGACACACAGCTGGGCGAAGGTGAGCACATCGAAAGCCGCCGCGACCGGCACGCTGACCAGCACGGCGCAGCGGGCCAGATCTGCCGTGATCATGACGGGCCGCTTGTACTGGTGCTCGATACGGACACCGAGCGGCAGGGCGATCACCGCACTGGCCACGGCGGACAGAGCGGCGAGCAGGGAGACCTGGAACGCCGAGGAATGCAGCACCAGAAGGGCGACCAGCGGCAGTGCCCCCATCGCGACGGCGCTGCCCGCGGCACTGACCCCGTAAGCGCCCCACAACCGCCGGAAGTCCTCCCCGAGTGGGATCTGCCTCCCCAACGAACCCTCCCCCGCGTGAAGGCACTCAGCCTAGTGGCCCGGACCGCACCGCTACGCCCCGCCGACGAGGTGTGGGGAAGCAGACCCGGCAGCTGGCCGGGGAGTCGTCGGCCGTCAAGGGGCCTGGCCCGGGGGCCTGTCAGAGAGCGCCGGGGGCAGGCCGGAGAGCAGGCGGGTGAACGCCAGGGTGGGGAACAGCCGGCTCCAGGGCAGGGAACAGCTCTGCGGTCAGCCTCAGGGGCCATGGCCGGCCGGCGGAGCCTCGGCACGCATCGCGCGGGCCCGGGCCGGAGCGGCCGCTACGTCAGACCGCGGGCGGCGGTGTCGCTGCCCAGGGGGTCGAGCAGGGTGATGCGGGCCGTGATGCGTTTGCCGACCGGCCTCTGCTCGATGAAGAGGTCCTCGGTGACGGCCTTGACGATCTCCAGGCCGTGCTGGCCGATTCTGTCGGGATCGGCGGGCCGGGCCGCGGGAACGACGGGGTCGCTGTCCCACACGACGACGTCAACGGCGCGGGTGGTGATGCGCAGTTCCATCAGGACGGGCCCGGGCGCGTATTTGCGGGCGTTGGTGACCAGCTCGCTGACCACCAGCTGGGTCAGGTCCTTGACCCGTGCGGATACGCGCAGGTCGTGGTCGGCGCCGACTTGATCGAGGAAGGCGGCGGCATGGTGACGGGCGTCGGCGATACAGCCGTCGTCTCCGCCCAGTGCGTGGCCGACGCGCATCAGATGTTCATCCGGCGCCGTACAGCCGTCACCATCGGTATGGGATCCCACTGGCCTCGCCCTCATTCCCCGTTTTACGCGCGCTACCCCCGATTCCGTCATACATGTCAGAGGCATGTTGTTCGGCAGGGCCGCCCGAGTGTATTTGGCCCGGGCGGTGGGGCAGAATCGTCCGTGCACGCCGTGAATCGGGACAGGGCCAAGCACAGTCGAGGAGACGGTGACCGACATCGAACAAGCGGGCCGGCCAGGGAGGCTCTCCGTCGAGCATCGCGTGGTGGACGGCGTCCGTGTCGTGACGGTTCAGGGCGAGATCGACCACGACGTCAGGAACGTCCTCGGTCATGCCCTGCTGATCGGGGACGGCGCGGCGCAGCCGTCGCGCATCGTGGTGGACCTCAGCGGCGTGACCTTCATGGACTCCAGCGGTATCAATGTCTTCGTCGCCGCCCACCAGGCGGTCAGTGCCACCGAGGGGTGGCTGCGTATCGCCGCCGCTCAGGAACCCGTGCTGCACGTCCTGCGGCTGGTCGGCATCGACGCCCTCATTCCCTGTCACCCGACCATCGAGCAGGCCCTGGACAGCTAGAAGGCTCTTCGCGTCCGTGGCCGGCGAAGAGCCCGAGAGGCTGTCCTCCCAACCCCTCCGTTACCGAGTCGCCCTCACATCCACGCGCACACGCGTTTGGTTCCCCCGGTCCCGTCGAAGGCGGCCGTCCTCCGTTCAACTTGCCGATTCCCGACGGGAAATGAGCAGCGGAGTCCCCTGCTATGGTGCGCCGATGTCATCGATCAAGCAGTTCCAGGTCACCTTCGACTGCGCGGAACCCGAGCGTGTCGCTCGTTTTTGGTGCGAGGTGCTGGGGTACGTGGTCCCGCCGCCACCGCAGGGGTTCGCGACCTGGGGCGATTTCGACCGCTCCCTGCCTCCCAAGGAGCAGGGTGCGTGGTTCGCCTGCGTCGATCCCTCGGGCGTGGGGCCGCGACTGTACTTCCAGCGCGTTCCGGAGGGCAGGGTCGTCAAGAATCGGGTGCACCTCGACGTGCGGGTCGGCACCGGACTCGTGGGTGCGGAGCGCCTGGCCGCGCTGGAGGCCGAATGCGCACGGCTGGTCGCGCTCGGCGCGGTACGCGTGCAACTGCTGCTCGCCGATGACAAGAACGAGTCCTGCATCGCGATGCAGGACATCGAGGGCAACGAGTTCTGTCTCGACTGAGCGTCCTTCCGCGCCGCCGATGTGTACCGTCCCCCGTCCTTCCCCGGACCGAGGGAGCGCTCTCCCACGGTGAGTGCGCCTCCGAGCAGGACGAGCCGACGTTCATCCGCTCCCACGGGTGGGCAGTTCCTGCTCGGCCCAGATGATCTTGCCGTCGGCGGTCTGGCGGGTGCCCCAGGCCTGGGTGAGCTGGGCGACCAGGAGCAGCCCGCGGCCTCCCTCGTCGAAGGTGCGAGCCCGACGCAAGTGGGGGGCGGTGCTGCTGCCGTCGGAGACCTCGCAGACAAGGGTGCGGTCGTGGATCAGTCTGAGCTCGATGGGGGGCCGGGCGTGCCGGATGGCGTTGGTGACCAGTTCGCTGACGACCAGCTCGGTGACGAACGCGGCCTCGTCCAGGCCCCAATCGGACAGTCGGCGGGAGGCGTTCTTCCGCACTTCGGCAACCATGGCGGGGTCGGGCGGTACCTGCCAGGTGGCCACGTGGGAGGCGTCGAGGGCGTGGGTGCGGGCGACGAGCAGTGCGACGTCGTCGGAAGGATGGTCCGTGAGCATGGTCCGCAACAGGGCGTCGCAGGTCGCCTCCAGATCCTCGGTCGGCCGGCTCAGCACTTCGCTCAGCGCGTCGATGCCCTCGTCGATGTCGCGACCGCGGGCCTCGATGAGCCCGTTCGTGTAGAGGACGAGCAGGCTGCCCTCCGCCAACTCCAGCTCGGTCGACTCGAAGGGCAGGCCGCCGAGGCCCAGCGGAGGGCCCGCCGGAACATCCAGGAACTCGACCGCGCCGCCCGGCGTCACGAGGGCGGGCACGGGGTGGCCCGCGCGGGCGACCGTGCAGTGCCGGGAGACGGGATCGTAGACGGCGTACAGACAGGTGGCCCCGATGTCACCGGCGGTCGCGACCGCGCTGTCGGCCCCGGCGGCGAGACGGTTGACCAGGTCGTCGAGGTGGGTCAGCAGCTCGTCGGGGGGCAGGTCGACGTCGGCGAGGGTGCGCACCGCGGTGCGGAGCCGTCCCATGGTGGCCGAAGCCTGGATGCCGTGGCCGACGACGTCTCCGACGACCAGTGCCACCCGGGCGCCGGACAGCGGAATGACGTCGAACCAGTCTCCGCCGACTCCGGCCCGGCTGTCGGCGGGCAGATAGCGGGAGGCGACGTCCAGGGCTGCCTGCTCGGGGAGTCCCTGGGGCAGCAGACTGCTCTGCAGCGTGAGGGAGATGGAACGCTCGCGGGTGTAGCGGCGGGCGTTGTCGATGCAGACGGCGGCGCGGGCGGTGATCTCCTCCCCCAGCAGCAGATCGTCCTGTTCGAAGAGCTTGGGCTGCCGGTGTCGGGAGAACGTGGCCACACCCAGGGTGAGCCCACGGGCCCGCATCGGCACCGCGAGCACCGAGCGGAATCCGAATCTCCGCATGCGTTCGGCGCGCTGCGGGGTGTGCCGCGCCACCCCGTCCAAGGCTTCGGGTGTCACGTGCTCGATGAGCGGCCGGCCTGCGGCCAGGCACTCGGCGGCGGTCGACCCGGCCGGATACGCGGCAACCGCCCCGAGCCGCACCACGGCTTCGGGACAGCCGTCCAGGACCGACTGGCAGGCCACCCGGCGCAGCCTGACCGGGCCGTGCGGCGGCCCCTGCGGGGGATCCTCACCGCTCTCGATCGCCGGCAGGAGATCGACGGTGACGAAATCCGCGAACCACGGGACGGCGACGTCGGCCAGTTCCTGAGCCGTACGCGCCAGGTCCAGGGTGCTGCCGATGCGCACGCTGGCGTCGTTCAGCAGGACCAACCGCCGCCGCGCCACGTGCTGTTCCGTCACCTCGTGTGCCGTGAGCAGGACCCCTTCCATCCGCCCCTCGGCGTCGCGCACGGGGGCGAAGGACATCGACCACACGCTCTGGCGCTCCTGGCCGACGAGGTGCAGCGCGGCCGCGATCTCCTGCCGCCGACCGGTCTCCAGTACCCGCCTCATACCCGCTTCGGTCCGTTCGCTCTCCGGATCGCGGACGAGCTCCGTCACCCGCAGTCCGCGCATCGCCTCCTCGGACAGGCCCATCACACGCTCCATGTCCGCGTTCGCCCGGCGCAGCCGCAGTCCGGTGTCGTACAGGGCCATGGTGCAGGGGGCCTGGGTGAAACTCCGCCGGACGAACGCGTCGTCCTCGGGCAGCGGCGCCGGGCGGTTCACCGGTGACACCAGGAGCCACCCGTCGCCGTCGCTCTCCCGGCGGTGGGCCAGCAGACCGACCGTGAGCGGACGGCCGTCACGGTGCAGCAGCGTCACCGTCCCGCTCCATCTGCGCAGGCCAGTCACGGACCGTGGCAGCTCGGTGGGAGCCGGGTCCGGGAGGAGTGCGGCCACGCTCCGGCCGGTGACCTCGGTGGCCCGGTAGCCGAGCAGTCTTCGTGCGCCCTCGTTCCAGGCGGTGACGATGCCGTGCCCGTCCACGGTGACGCTCGCCGTGGACGCCTCGTCGACGATCCCCTGCGCCGAAGCGGCGCGGCCCTCGTCCCCGGCGGACGCGGTTCCGGTCATGACTTCATCTCGCCTCCCGCACGCGTGGGGGCCGGCTGCCCGGGATCGATCCGGGCCCAGGTGCGCCACACCTGCATTTATCACGACACTAGACAACAACAGTGACAGATGCCCGTGAATCGGTCTTCGCGGCAGGACGGCAACACCGACCCCGGAGGGAGGGCGGCATCCATGGCTGTCATCGGCGAGGAGACGTGGCCGGCTCCGGCCGGGTGGGCCGGGAAGATCTACAGCGGGGGCTGGCGCGATTCCGAGGGCGGTACCCGACGGGTGATCGAACCGGCCACGGGGCGAACGCTGGCCGAAGTAGGCGTGGCATGCCCCGCGGACGTCGCACGGGCCGGTGCGAGGGCGGCGCACGCGGCCGGGGACTGGGCCGCGGCGACCCCATCCCGACGGATCGAGATCCTGCTGCGCGTCTCCGCCGCCCTGCGGGGGCACAGCGCGACGGTCCGCGACTGGATCGTCCGCGAATCGGCCGGCGTCCCGGCCAAGGGTGACTACGAGATCGCCGCCGCCCTCGCCCAGCTGACGCACGCCGTCGCACTCGCGTCCCTGCCCCAGGGTGAGGTCCTGACACCGCAGATCCCCGGCGGCGGGAGTCTGGCGTGGCGGGTGCCGCTGGGGGTCGTCGGCGTGATCACCCCCTGGAATGCTCCCCTGCTCTTCGCGATGCGCGCGCTGGCGCCCGCCCTCGCGCTGGGCAATGCCGTACTGCTCAAGCCCGACCCGCTCACGCCCGTCTCCGGCGGCCTTCTCGTCGCACAACTATTCGAGGAGGCCGGGCTGCCGGACGGGGTGCTGCACGTCCTTCCCGGAGGCGCCGAGGCGGGGCAGGCGGTCGCGGCCGATCCCCACATCGCCATGGTCTCCTTCACCGGTTCCACCGAGGCCGGCCGTGCGGTGGCGCGCGTGGCGGGCGAAGGACTGAAGCGGGTCTCCCTCGAACTCGGCGGAAAGAACTCGATCATCGTGCTCGAGGACGCGGACGTCGAGGCTGCCGCCACGGCCGGAGCCGCCAGCTCGTTCGGCTACCAGGGTCAGGCCTGCGTCGCCGCCGGCCGCCACCTCGTCCACGCCGACCTGGTCGAGGCCTACACCGAGGCACTGGTCGGGCACGCGAAGGCCATGCGGCTCGGCGACCCCCGCACGCGGGGCGTCACGATGGGTCCCGTCATCAGCGAACGGCAGGCCGCACGGATCGAGCGCATCGTCGACGAGAGTCTGGCCACCGGGGCACGGCTGCTCACCGGCGGCCGACGTGACGGGCTCTTCTACCCGCCCACCGTCCTGGACCGCGTGAAACGCACCGCGCCGGCCTTCACCGAGGAGATCTTCGGGCCCGTGGCCCCGGTCGTCCCCTTCCACAGCGAGGCGGAAGCGATCGAACTCGCCAATGACACCGCCTACGGCCTGACGGCCGCCGTGCACTCCCACTCCGTACCCCGAGCGACCGCCGTCGCCGAACAACTGCGCACCGGCATGGCCCATATCAACGACGTCACCGCCAAGGACGCCGCGAACGCTCCCTTCGGGGGCATGGGCATCTCCGGAAACGGCTCCCGCATCGGCGGCACCGCCGACCTCGAACTGTTCACCCAGTGGCGCTGGATGACCATGCCCGGACGGACCTGATCCACTCCTCGCCGGAAGCCGCGCCCGGGGGCCGGGCGAGCTTCCGGCAAGCGCGGTGGCGCAAAGCTTTCGTAGGTGGTCACCGATCGATGGATCAAGTCCCAAAGCTTGAACACAAATTACACACACCCTCTCTTCAACCCGGCCCGGATGGTCTAGATTGACCGTGCTTCAGCGGTTCGGACATGAGGCGACCCGTAATCATCTATAGGTCCGGCACTACGCAGAGCCAGCAGTCGCGTCCCCGGCGCCCGTCGTCGGGGTGATCGATTCGTAGAGCCCGAGAGGGCCTTGGGTGCGGGGAGCACCCGAGTTTTCGACAGGTTTGCGCGCACCTCGCCAGTTCAGCAGGACACGCAAGTCCATTGCCTCCAGGGCCGGTTGTTCACGTATCTCTGAGACAGCCGAGACGTCATGCGCGGGGGCGGAAACCTTTCGGAGGGGGGAAGAGCGCGGGAGGCGGGGGCCTCCCGGGGGGAGCAGCAGTGCGGGAGGCGGGGGCCTCCCGAGGGGAGGGACAGTACGGGGGGCGGGGGCCTCCCGGGGGGAGGAACAGTGTTAGGCGAACACGTCGAACCACTGGGGACCTTGGGGGGTTCTGTGCGGCAAGGGGGATTAGTCAGCCCGTTTCCGTCGACGGACGGGCGTCTGCCGAACGGCATGGTCAGACAGCCCGCGACCGACTGGGAGCAGCGCTACCGCCGTTCCGTGATCACCAGCGACACCGTGGCCACCGCCTTCGTGGTGGCGGCGATCGGCAACTTCTTCGGGGCCCGGGACGCGGCCAACTGGCACGAGAAGTGGGGGATCCTCGCATTCGGCACCGAGCTGTTGGTGCTGGGGGCGCTCGCGGTGAGCCGGTCGTGGGCGCCGGCCGTACTCGGCCAGGGCGCCGAGGAATTCCGCCGGCTCGGCCGCTCGCTGTTCACGGCGACCGTCGTACTGGCCCTCGGCGGGATCGCCCTCACCTCGCGCAACATCAAGCTCTGGATCTTCGTCGCGATCCCCGCGATCGCGCTCGTCACCATGACCGCGCGGTATCTGCTGCGCCTCTGGCTGCACAAACAGCGCAAGGAAGGCCAGTGCCTGCGACCGGTGCTCGCCGCCGGCAGCCCGGCCACCGTGCGCGATCTGATCACCCGGACCCGCAAGTTCCCGCACCTCGGCTGGCGGGTGGACGGGGTGTGCACGACGGACGGTCTCGGACTCGACGGTGCCGAACTGGACGGAGTGCCGGTCGTCGGACGGCTGGCGGACGTCGCGGGCCACGTCCGGCGCGACGGCTACCGTGTCGTCGCGGTCACCCCGGACCCGCACTGGTCACCGGACCGGCTGCAGCGGCTGGCCTGGAACCTCGAAGGCAGCGACGCCGAGATGGTCGTGGCCCCGGTGCTGATGGAGGTGGCCGGCCCGCGGCTGCACATCGACGCGGTGCTGGGGATCCCGCTGCTGCGGGTCAGCATGCCGACCTTCACCGGGGGCCGCCGGGCGGTGAAAGGAGTCGTCGACCGGGTAGGCGCAACGATTCTGCTGATGCTGTTCGCGCCGCTGATGGTGTTCGTCGGGCTGCTCGTGCTGCTGGACAGCCGGGGTGGGGCGCTCTACCGCCAGCGCAGGGTCGGCAAGGACGGCCGCGAGTTCACCATTCTCAAGTTCCGCACCATGGTCGTCGGGGCCGACGGGGCACGTGCCGAGCTGGCCGGCCTCAACGAGGGCGCCGGCCTGCTGTTCAAGCTCCGCCGGGATCCGCGGGTGACCCGGGTGGGAGCAGTGCTGCGCCGGTACTCGATCGACGAGCTCCCGCAGCTTTTCAACGTGCTCACCGGATCGATGTCGCTCGTCGGTCCGCGGCCTCCGTTGCCGGAGGAGTCCGCCGCGTACGGCCCGGACATCCGACGGCGGCTGCTGGTCAAGCCCGGACTCACCGGCCTGTGGCAGATCAGCGGACGCAGCGACCTGTCGTGGGAGGAGGCGGTCCGGCTGGATCTGCGGTACGTGGAGGACTGGTCGCTCGCCCTGGACACGGTGATCTTGTGGAAGACGCTGCGTGCGGTGCTCTACGGGCAGGGGGCCTACTGATGCGCGGGAGTCGGCAACTCGACGGTCCCGCCGACGCGCGGACCGCAGGCCGCAAGGGCCTGCCTGGGGGGAGGAACGGGACATGAGGGTCAGCGTTTTCGGGCTCGGCTACGTGGGCTGCGTGTCGGCCGCGTGCCTGGCCGACATGGGTCACGAGGTCATCGGCGTGGACGTGAACCAGGTGAAGGTCGACCTGGTCAACGACGGCAAGGCCCCGGTGGTCGAGGAGCGGATCGGCGAACTCATCGCCGACGTCGTACGGACCGGAGCCTTACGCGCCACCGACGACGTCCGCGAGGCGATCATGAACAGCGAGATATCGCTGGTCTGCGTGGGCACCCCTTCGGAGCCCAACGGCAGCCTGTGCACCACGTACTTGGAGCGGGTCACCGAGCAGATCGGCGCCGTGCTGGCCGAGGGGGCCAAGCAGGGGGGCCGGCACACCGTCGTGTTCCGCAGCACCATGCTCCCGGGCACCTGCCTGAACCTGCTGGTCCCGATCCTGGAGAAGTACGTCGGCGGCACCGCCGGGGTGGACATCGGGGTCGCGGTCAACCCGGAGTTCCTGCGCGAGGGTACGAGCGTGCGGGACTTCTTCGACCCGCCCAAGACCGTCATCGGCGAGCTCGACCCGGCAAGCGGCGACGCGGTGCTGGCGCTGTACGACGGCTTGCCCGGCGAGGTGTTCCGGGTGCCGGTCCCGACGGCCGAGGCGATCAAGTACGCGGACAACGCGTTCCACGGCCTCAAGATCGGCTTCGCGAACGAACTGGGCGCGGTGTACCGGGCGCTCGGGGTGGACTCGCACCAGGTGATGGACGTGTTCCTGGCCGACCGCAAACTGAACATCAGCCCCGCCTACCTGCGGCCCGGCTTCGCCTTCGGCGGCTCCTGCCTGCCCAAGGACCTGCGCAGCCTGGTCCACGCGGCGCAGCGGGCCGACGTCTCGGTGCCCATCCTCTCCCATGTGCTGCCCTCCAACTCCGACCATCTGCAGCGCGCGGTGGAGCTGGTCGAGCGCACCGGCAAGCGCCGGGCGGGCCTGTTCGGGCTGTCCTTCAAACCCGGCACCGACGACCTCCGCGAGAGCCCGCTCGTCGAGCTGGCGGAGCGACTCTTCGGCAAGGGGTACGACCTGAAGATCTACGACGCCAACGTGAGCCTCTCCCGGCTGCTCGGCGCGAACCGCGAGTACATCGAGACCCGGCTGCCGCACCTCGCGCAACTGCTCGCGGATTCCGTCGAGGAGGTGCTCGAGCACGCCGAGGTGTGCCTGGTCGGGACCAGGGATCCGGCCGTGCTGGCGGCGCTGCCCCATGGCGACGGCACGGTGATCGTCGACCTCATCCACCTTCCCGACGCCGATGCGCGCCGGGCCGAACCGGGGTACGTGGGCCTTGCTTGGTGACAGATCGTTCGGTGACAGAGCCGACGACGAACGGCCGGACCGGCGCGCGCTGGTCCTGGTGGAGAACCTGTCGGTGCCGTTCGACCGGCGGGTGTGGCAGGAGTGCACGACACTGCGCGACGCGGGCTGGAAGGTGCACGTCATCTGTCCCCAGGGGAGCAAGCGGGACACGGAGCCGGAGGTGGAGATCGACGGGGTGCGGATCCATCGCTACCCGTTGCGCGCGGCCACCGGAGGACCGGCCGGCTATCTGCGGGAGTACGGCTCGGCGTTGTGGCACACGGTCCGGCTGGCCCGCAAGGTCGGCCCGGTCGACGTGGTCCACGCCTGCAATCCGCCCGACCTGCTGTTCCTGCCGGCACTGTGGCTGAAACGGCGCGGCGCGCGGTTCGTCTTCGACCAGCACGACCTGGTCCCCGAGCTGTACCTCTCCCGGTTCGACCGCGGCGAGGATCTGCTCTACCGCGCCGTGTGCGCGCTGGAACGACGGACCTACCGGGCCGCGGACATCGTGCTCGCGACGAACGAGAGCTACCGGGACGTCGCGGTGAGCCGTGGCGGCAAGCGGCCGGAGGATGTCTTCGTGGTGCGCAGCGCACCGCAGACCGACCGGTTCCAACCGGTGCCGCCGGAGTTCGAGTTGAAGCGCGGCAAGCCTCATCTGCTGTGCTATCTGGGCGTCATGGGCCCGCAGGACGGGGTCGACTACGCGCTGCGGGCCCTTGCGAAGCTGCGCGACGAGGTCGGACGGACGGACTGGCACGCGGTGTTCGTCGGTGCGGGCGACGCCTTCGACGCGATGGTGGAGCTGTCCCGGCAGCTCGGGCTCTCCGAGCAGGTGGAGTTCACCGGGCGCATTCCGGACGCCGACCTGGTGCGCTACCTGTCCACCGCGGACGTGTGCCTCTCCCCCGACCCGCGCAATCCGCTCAACGACGTGTCGACCATGAACAAGGTCCTGGAGTACATGGCGATGGGCCGACCGATCGTCTCGTTCGACCTCCGGGAGGCGCGAGTCTCCGCCGGTGACGCCGCCGTCTACGCGCCCGCCAACGACGAGGCCGAGTTCGCCAAGCTCATCACGCTGCTGCTGGACGATCCGGAGATGCGGGCCCGGATGGGCAAGATCGGCCAGGAGCGGATCAGCGGGCCGCTGTCCTGGCGGAACTCGCAGCGATCGCTGCTGGCCGCCTACGCCGCCGCCTGCCGTGACCACACCCCGCTGTCGGCGGGCGAACCGCACCGGGCAGGGAAGAGGCCGCGCCGTTGAGCGATGACACCATACGCCTGGTCACGATCGGGCGGATCATCCGTCGGCGCCGACGGCTTCTCACCATCCTCGTCGTGGTGGGCGCGCTCGTCGGCTACGGCACCTCCTTGCTGTTTCCGCCGCGCTACACGACGTCGGCGTCGGTACTGCTGCCGGGGGCGTGGGAGGAACGCGAGCTGGTGACCCAGGCGGAGATCGCGACCAGTTCGGTGGTGCTCGACCGCGTGGCCGCCACGCTCGACCGGCCCGGGGTCAGCGGCAGCGAGCTGCGGGACCGGGTGAGCGCCAAGGCCGCCGACGGGAACATCATCAAGATCTCGGGCACGGCCGACACCCCCGAGCGCGCACAGCGGCTCTCCGACCAGGTGGCCCAGCAGTTCGTCACCTTCGCCGCGCAGATCACGGGCGACAGCACCGACCCCGAAGCGGCGGCGCCCGAGGCACTGCGGCAGATGGTGGTGCAGACCAGCCGCCGCATCACCGAGCTGGCCGACGAGGCCGGTCCGGGGCAGACCGTGGAGAGCGTGCAGACCCGCACCGAGCTCTCGAAGCTGCGCACCGCGCTGCAGGAAGCCATCAACAAGCTGGACCAGACCGATCCGGCCGCCACCCAGGCCAACATGGTCGTCATGGGGCCGGCCGCCCGGCCGGCCGGCGAGGCACCGCCGACGAGGATCCAGCTCATCGTCGCCGGAGCGCTGCTGTTCTTCCTGCTCGCGGTCATCGGTCATCTCACCGCCGCACGGATGAGCCGCCGGCTGCGCACCGAACCGGAGATCGCCGCGGCGCTGGGCTCGACGCTGCTGGGTACCGTCGACGTACCCGGTGAACGGCCCGCGCACCGGCCGGAGAGCCATGGCTCGCCGCGGGCCCGGATCCGCCGGCTGCTGGGCGTCGACGTCCGGTGGGACGTACCCGCCCCGCAGACGTCCGGCGACGAGGCCAGCAGGCAGATCCGCTACCGGCGGGTGTGCGCCCGCGTCCGGGACCGACTGCCCGCCCCCCGGCGGCTGCTGATGGTCGTCCCGGACGGCGACGAGATCGCCCGCCGGGCCGCCGGGCAGCTCGTCGCCGAGGCCGAGAGCGATCCGCTGCTGCGGGTGGTGGAGGTCTCGGTGTCCCAGCCGATGGTGCCGGACCGCGACAACGAGTCCGGTGCCCTGGTCGTGCTCAGCGCGGGCAGCTGGACCGCGGGGGAGCTCGCCGGCATCGCCGATGCGTGTGCGGACGCCAAGCACGAGGTCGTCGGGATCATCCTCGCCGGCACGGTCTGGGCGCGTCCGACGCGCTCCGTCGGCCATTCCCGCCATGCCGCCACGCCGGTGCTTGCGGCCGGCGACGACGCGACAGGAGGTTCACAGTGACGACGCACACGACTTCGGAGTCGTCGGCCGCCGCTCCGCTGCTGGACCTGCAGGCGCTGGTGGTGTCGGTGCGCAGGCGGCGCCGCTTCTGGTGCTCCCTGGCGCTGCTGGGGCTGCTCGTCGGCGTGGCGGTGGCGGTCCTGATGCCGCCGCCGCCGACCGCGGTGACCAAGGTGCTGGTCGCGCATCAGGAGGACCAGCCGAACGACCCCGGAACGCTGATCCGCACCGATGTCGCGCTGCTGCAGACCACGCGGATCGCCGACATGGCCCTGCGGTCCCTCGAGTCCCCGGAGAAGCCGGAGGACTTCATGCAGGACTACGGGGGTATCGGCTTGACCAACAATCTGCTGCAGATCAATGTGACAGGTGACAGCGACGCGGAAGCGGTGGCCCGTGCCAAGGCGCTGGCCGACGCGTTCGTCTCGGACCATGTGAGGCGGATCCAGCAGGCCGCGAGCGCCGAGGCCAAGGCCCTGCTCGACCAGCGTGACCGGATACGGGACGAACTCGCCCAGGTCAACAAGGAGATCGGCGAGGCATCACCGGACGGCGGGCCCAAGGCGGCCGCGAACCTGGAGTCGCTCTTCGCCCGCCGGGCCGAACTCACCTCGCGGATCTCCGATTTCGACCAGCGGGCCGCGGAGGCGCGCATCGGCACCCCCCAGCTCATCGCCGGCACACAGATCGTGGACGCCCCTCGCGCGGTGCGGAACTCGCTGCCCAGGAGCGCTGCCACCAACGGCGCGGTCGGGCTCGTCCTCGGACTCGCCCTGGGGCTCGCGGTGGCCGCGGTCCGCACCGTGGTGGCGGACCGCCCCGTGCTGCGCCGGGACATCGCGGCTCACCTCGGCGTCTCGGTCATCGCGGAACTTCCCTACCGTTCGGCCAAGTTGTGGCGACGCCGACGGATCCGGGGGGCACGCGAACGGCTCACCACGTCCCTGGCCCGCACCGTGCGCGGCTCCGCGGAACCGGTGTCGCTGCTGGAACTGGGCTGTGCGCGCAGTGCGAGCGCGCTCGCCCTGGACCTCGCCGGGGCACTGGCGGGGGAAGGCCCCGTGGTCGTCGTCGACGGCCTGCCCGGCCTGCGGCTCGCAGGCCGCCGCCCGAAGCCGGGAGACCCGACCGTGGTCAGCGGCGAGCGGGCCGCGACCCTCTCGCCTCAGGAGCGCCGGCTCGGCGTCGGCTCGGTGGCACCCGGCACGGCGTGGACCGATCTCCAGTACCTCGGCACCCGGACCGTGCTCGTCGTGCGTGCCGGGCACGGCAGCGCCGCATGGCTCCACACCGTGGCGCGACAGCTCGCCGACCAGCGCATTCCGGTGATCGGTGTGGTGCTGATCGACCCCGATCCGCGTGACCGGACCGACGGCACGCTGTGGGACGGGCCGCACACCGCGCTGCGCGGCCAGAACGAACTGCCGGCCCGACACAACGGTGGGGGTACCTCCCACGCCGTTCAGGCAGTGGGAGAGGGCCCGCGGCGGACCGAACGACAACCGATGTGGGCGGCACGCGTCCCGGACAGCGACCAGGAGGCGCGCTAGACATGTGCGGCATCGCAGGAACCTACCGATGGCCGGACGGGAAGATCGTGACCGACCGGCTCACCGAAACCCTCGCCCACCGCGGCCCGGACGGGGCGGGCCGGTACGGCCACCCCGTCGGGGACGGCGAAGTACACCTCGGGCACCGCCGGCTGGCCATCATCGACCTGTCCGAGACCGGCGCCCAGCCGATGGTCTCGGGCGGCCTCGTCCTGACGTACAACGGCGAGCTGTACAACGCGCCCGAGCTGCGGGCCGAGCTGGCGGCCGCCGGGGTGCGCTTCCGCGGTACCTCCGACACCGAGGTGCTGCTGGAGGCCTGGCGGCGCTGGGGCACGGACTGCCTGCCCCGGCTGCGCGGCATGTTCGCGTTCGGGATCTTCGACGAGCGGACCGGTGAGCTGGTGCTCGCCCGCGACCAGCTCGGCATCAAGCCGCTGTTCCTGCTCCGGCGCGGCGAGGGCCTGATGTTCGCCTCCGAGCTGAAGGCGCTCGCCGCCGCGACCGGCGGGTCGCTGGAGGTGGACCATGCGGCGCTGGTGGCCTCGCTGTTGTACTACTGGGTGCCGGACTCGCGGTGCGCGTACCGCGAAGCGGAGAAGCTGCCGCCGGGGAGCTGGCTCCGGTGCCGGCCCGACGGCCGGGTGGAGCGCGGCCGGTTCTGGCACCTGAAGGACGTCGCCGCCGAGGGGCAGGAGCGGGCCCGCAGCGGCGAACAGCCGGACCTGGCCGCCGTCGTCGAGGAGTCGACGCGCCGCCACCTGCTCTCCGACGTGCCCGTGGCGACCTTCCTCTCCGGCGGGCTGGACTCCAGCTACCTGACCGCGCTCGCGGCCCGCGACCGACCCGGGATCTCCGCCTACACGATCGGGTTCCGTGCCGAGGACGCCAGGTTCGAGGCGATGCCGGACGACCTGCGGTATGCCCGGCAGGTGGCAGAGCGGTTCGGTGTCGACCTCAACGAGATCGAGATCGCTCCGAACGTGCTCGACCTGCTGCCGCAGATGACGTACGCCCTGGACGAACCGATCGGCGACCCCGCCGCGATCAACACGTTCCTGATCTGCTCGGCCGCCCGGGAGGCCGGGGTCAAGGTGATGCTCTCGGGGATGGGGGCCGACGAACTGTTCGCCGGTTACCGCAAGCACCTGGCCAACCTGCTCGCCCTGCGCTACCAGCGCGTCCCGCGGCCTCTGCGGCGCGGCCTGTCCCGGGCCGTGGACCGGCTGCCGGTCGCCACGGCCCGCCGGGGGTACCGGTCGGTGCGCTTCGCGAAGCGGTTCCTCTCCTTCGCCGAGCTGCCGGAGGAGACCGCCTTCCGGCGCAGCTACACCATGTACGACCAGGACGAGCTGCTCGCCCTGGTCGATCCCGACCTGGCCGGGACGGTCGACGACGTGCTGACCGAGCATGCGGACATCTACCAGGACAACGAGCTCGACGACTTCGTCAACCGCATGTGCCTGGGCGACGCCCGGATGTTCCTGCCGGGTCTGAACCTCGCCTACACCGACCGGTCGAGCATGGCCGCCTCGACCGAGGTGCGGGTGCCGTACGTGGACATAGAGGTGGTCAAGGCGGCGTTCGCCTTCCCCGGCGATCGCAAGATCGCCGGACGGCAGGGCAAGGCCGTCCTCAAGGAGGCGGCCGCCTCGGTCCTGCCCCGGGAGATCGTGTACCGGCCCAAGGGCCTGTTCAGTGCCCCGCTGCGCGCCTGGATGAGCCGGGATCTGGCGCCGCTGGTGCGCGAGGTGGTGAACGACGGCGTGCTCGTCTCTTCCGGGCTCCTGCGCCGCGACGCGCTGGCGCGCATGGTCGCCGAGGACGCCGCCGGGCAGCGGGACTTCTCCAAGCATCTGTGGCATGTGCTGACCCTCGAGTACTGGTATCGCGACGCGACCTCACGGGCCGGCCAGAACTCTCACTGACGGCGTAGAGACAGTAGAGACAGAGGACTTCGGGTGAAACAGGTTGTTCAGAACTACAAAAGCGGCGAGCTTGCGGTGCTCGACGTGCCGGTGCCGGGATGCAAGCCGGGCGGGGTGCTGGTCCGCAGCGCCTACTCGCTGATATCCACCGGGACCGAGCTCATGAAGGTGTCCGAGGCAGGCATGTCGATGCTCGGCAAGGCCCGCTCCCGGCCGGACCAGGTCGCCAAGGTCGTGCAGAGCGTGGCCACCAACGGGGTGCCCGCCACCTACCGCAAGGTGATGGGCAAGCTGGACTCCTACACGCCGCTGGGCTACTCGCTGTGCGGGGTGGTCGAGCAGGTCGGCAGCGGGATCGACGATGTGAAGGTCGGCGACCTCGTGGCCTGCGCCGGCAACGAGCACGCGTTGCACGCCGAGCTGAACTGGGTGCCGAAGAACCTCTACGCCCCGGTGCCGGACGGCCTCGCGCCGCGGCACGCGGCCTTCGGCACCGTCGGGTCGATCGCGATGCAGGGTGTCCGGCGCGGCGAACCGCAACTCGGCGAGGTGGCACTGGTCATCGGCCTCGGGCTGATCGGGCAGCTGGTGGTGCAGTTGCTGGCCGCCTCGGGAGTCCGCGTCGTCGGGGTCGACCCCGACCCGGTGCGCTGCGAGCTCGCCGAGCGCCTGGGGGCCGCGGCCTGCGGGGATCCCGCGTCCACCGCCGTGGAGGCCGCCGTCGCCGAGCTCACCGGCGGGCACGGCGTGGATCAGGTGTACCTGGCCGCCGGCGGCGGCAGCAACCAGCCCGTCGAGCTGGCCGCCCGGCTCTGCCGGGACCGCGGCCGGGTCGTCGACATCGGCAAGTGCCGCCTGGACCTGCCGTGGAACGCGTACTACGAGAAGGAACTCGACGTCCGGTTCTCCCGCAGTTACGGCCCCGGACGCTACGACCCGGAGTACGAGCTCGAGGGGCGGGACTACCCGATCGGCTACGTCCGCTGGACCGAGCGCCGCAACCTGGCGTGCTTCCTCGATCTCGTGGCCCGCGGCAGCGTCGACGTGGAGCCCCTGGTCTCCCACATCGCCGACTTCGACGACGCCGTCGAGACGTACCAGCGCCTGAAGGACGGCGATCTGAAGGCCGTGGCCGTGCTGTTCCGGTACCCCGAGCAGCAGGAGGAGGCGGGGGAAGCGGAGACCCCCGCGGTGACGGTGCCCCCGGTGACGGTGCCCGCGGTGCCGCGCACCGGCAGAGCGTCCGCCCCGGCCCGGCCCGCCGAGGCGCCGGTGCGGCTGGCGTTCGTCGGCGCGGGGAACTACGCGACGTCGATGCTGCTGCCGCACCTGGCACAGCGTGAGGGCGTCGCGTTGTCGACCGTCGTCACCACGACGGCGCTGTCCGCGGCCAACGCCAAGCGGAAGTTCGGCTTCGCCGAGGCGACCACCGATCTCGACGCCGTGCTCGGCGACAAGTCCATCGACGCGGTGTTCGTGGTCACCCGGCACAGCTCGCACGCCGAACTGACCCGAAGGGCACTGCTGGCCGGCAAGGCGGTGTTCGTCGAGAAGCCCCTGGCCCTCACCGAGGACGAGCTGGCCGGTGTGCTCGCGGCGGTGGAGGAGTCCGGCAACGACCGGCTGCAGGTGGGCTTCAACCGCCGGTTCGCGCCGCTGTTGCAGGAGGCCGGCAAACGGTTCGGCACCCGGACCGGCCCGGCGAGCCTTCGCTACCTGGTCAATGCGGGCCGGCTGCAGCACGGCAGCTGGTACCTCCGACAGGGCACCGAGGGCTCGCGGTTCGCCGGTGAGGGCGGACACTTCATCGACACGGCGAGCTGGCTGCTCCAGGCCGACCCGGTCTCGGTGTACGCGGTCGCCGCCGCCGGCAACGAGGACCTGCAGGTCGTGCTGCGCTACCCGGACGGGTCCACCGCCACCATCAGTTACGTCACCACCGGCTCCCCCGGCTTCCCCAAGGAGACGCTGGACCTGGTCGCGGACGGCAAGGTGCTGAGGCTCGACGACTTCGTCCGTGCCGCCGTCTACGACAGCAGCCGCAAGCGGTGGGTCAGCTCGCGGCTGCCCAAGGCCCGGGACAAGGGCCAGAACGCCGAGCTGGCCGCGTTCGTCAAGGCCGTGCGGACCGGCGGGCCGATGCCGGTACCGCTGGAGTCGCTGGTCGCCACTACCGCGGCCACCCTCGCCGTGCAGGCCGGCCTGGCCGGTGGCGCGCCGGTGACGTTGGCGAGAGCGCGATGACCGTGAACTCGGGCAGTCCGGGCTGGTACCTGCGGCGGCTGTCCCGGATGGGACCGCGGGAGGTCGGCGGCCGGGCGGGCGACGCGGTGCGCAGGCGCCGGTGGCGGTCGGCGCGACCGGACGGTCCGAGCGTGACCGGCGCCCGGTTCACCGCGGTACTGCCCGCGGGGACGATCGCCGAGGTGCCACCGGACGCCGCGAAACGTCTCGTCGCCGAGGCGGACCGGCTGATGGCCGGGCACGCCGAGTACTTCGGGGTGGACCGCGACGACCTGGCCGACCCGGACTGGTGGTACGACCCGAAGACCGGACGCCGGGCCCCGTGGGGCTACGCCTTCGACGTGCCGTACCGGAACGAGGACGCGGTCGGGGACATCAAGCAGATCTGGGAGCTGTCCCGGCATCAGTACCTCACGGTGCTCGCCGCCGCCTACGCGGTCACCGGCAACGAGCGGTACGCCGAGCGGGTGGCCGAGCACCTGCGGTCGTGGTGGGCGGGCAACGCGCCGCTGCGCGGGGTGCACTGGACCAGCGGCATCGAGCTGGGGATCCGGCTGCTGTCCTGGGTGTGGATCCGCCGGCTCCTCGACGGCTGGCCGGGCGCGGCCGCTCTGTTCGAGGACAACCCGGTGGCGCTGCGCCAGATCTGGCACCACCAGCGCTGGCTTGCCGCCTTCCCCAGCCGGGGGTCTTCGGCGAACAACCACGTCGTCGCCGAGGCCGCCGGGCAGTTCGCCGCGGCCTGCGCGTTCGGGTGGTTCCCCTCCTCGGCGCGTTGGCGAGCCGACGCGCTGCGGTCGCTGGAGGTGCAGCTGCGCAACAACACATTCGACTCCGGCCTCAACCGCGAGCTGGCCACCGAGTACCACGGACTGGTGCTGGAGCTCGGCCTGGCCGCGGTGGCCGAGGCGGATGCCGCCGGGGTGCCGGTGCCCGCGTCGATCCGGCGGGTACTGCTGCGGATGACCGACGCGCTCGCGGCCGTCGTGGACAACCGGCTACGGCCGCCGCGCCAGGGGGACGCGGACGACGGGCACGGTCTGGTCGTGGACGGCGAGGGCACCGACCGCTGGGCCTCGCTGCTGGCCACCGGGGACGCCGTGTTCGGTCGGCTCGCCTGGTGGCCGGCGGTGACCGGCACCGATGTGCGCACCCCGCTGCTGGCCGCGCTCATCCGGCCGTACGCGGAGAACGGAACCGCTCCGGCCGTGTCCCGCCCGGAAAGCCGGCCGGCTCATTTCGCCGACGCGGGCATGACCATCCTGCGTGGTCCGGGGGAGATCTGGTGCCGCTGCGACGGTGGTCCGCACGGATTCCTGTCCATCGCCGCGCATGCCCACGCGGACGCGCTGTCCGTGGAGGTCCGGCACGACGGCGTCGACGTGCTCGCCGACCCGGGAACGTACTGCTACCACGGGCAGCCCGAGTGGCGGCAGTACTTCCGCTCGACCCTCGGCCACAACACCCTGCAACTGGACGGCGGTGACCAGTCCGTCTCCGGCGGCCCGTTCCTGTGGACCCGGCATGCCCGCAGCCGCGTCCTGGCCGTGGACACTTCCGACACCTCCGACACCTCCGACACCTCCGAGGTCTCCGAGGTCTCCGACGGGGGGACGGCCCGCTGGTGCGCCGAGCACGACGGCTACCAGCGCTCCGTGCACCGCCGCCGGGTGGAACTCACCGCCGCGAGCCAGGAGTTGAGGGTGGTCGACGAGGTGCGGGGCGGCCCGCGCCGCGCCGTCCGGCTGGCGTTCCACCTCGGCCCGGCGATCACCGCGGACCTGGTGGGGAACCGGGCCCGGCTCACCTGGACCCGGGACGGCGAGGACCGCTCCGCGGCGCTCGACCTGCCCGGGCAGCTGAGCTGGCGGGCGCATCGCGGCGAGAGCGACCCGCCGCTGGGCTGGTACTCCCCCGGCTTCGGGCGCAAGGAACCCACCACCACGCTGGTCGGCACCGGCTTCGCCGACGGCGCGGCGGGGTTCACCACCGTGCTCAGGTTCCGCGGCTAGGGGGGCGCGTGGGGATCAAGAGGCGGCACCGGGCGTTGGCGGCGGCACCGCTGGCGCTGGCCCTGCTGGCGGCGACCGGCTGTGAGAGCACGTCGGGCGCGCGGCCGAAGCCGTCCTCAGCGCCGGCCACGTCCGTGGCCCGGGTGTGTGCCGAGCCCGCGGCCGGGCCGACGAAGGCGCCGGCGGGCGCGGTCACGGTCGACCCCGCGGTGGCCGGTGACCTGGCCGCGAAGACCAAGAGCAGCCCCCCGAACACCACGTTCTGGCTGCGACCGGGCACGCACAGGCTCGAGCCGGACCGCTACGCCCAGGTCATCCCCAAGAAGGGGGACACCTACCTCGGCGCGCCGGGCGCGGTACTCGACGGCCGCAAGACCAACCAGTACGCGTTCGGCGGCACCGCTCCCGACGTCACCATCCGGTCCCTGACCGTGCAGGGTTTCGTCGCGCCGCACGACGAGGGCGTGGTCAACCACGACTCGGCCGACGGGTGGGTGATCGAGCACGCGACGATCCAGAACAACTCCGGCGCCGGGCTGATGGCCGGTGCCCGCCAGCGGGTCAGCGCCAGCTGCCTGCGCGGCAACGGTCAGTACGGCATGAACGCGTACAAGGCCTCCGGACGTATCAGCGGCCTGGTGGTCGAGGGCAACGAGATCGTGGGCAACAACCGGGACGACTGGGAGCGGCGGCGGCCGGGCTGCGGCTGTACCGGAGGCGTCAAGTTCTGGGCCGTCGACGGCGCCGACATACGCGGCAACTGGGTGCACGACAACCGGGGAGCCGGGTTGTGGGCGGACACCAACAACAACGACTTCCTCGTCGAGGACAACGTGATCGAGGCCAACGACGGTGCCGCGCTGATCTACGAGACCAGCTACAACGCGGTCATCCGGAAGAACACGATCCGGCGGAACAACTGGGTCGAGGGCCGCAGGTACGCCGACCGGGGCGACAACTTCCCGTTCGCGACGATCTACCTGTCGGAGTCCGGCGGCGAACCACGGATCCGAGCCCGCACGGACAAGATCGAGATCTACCGGAACGTGCTGGAGAACAACTGGTCCGGGATCACCCTGTGGGAGAACGCCGACCGGTTCTGCAACAGCCCCGCCAACACCTCCTCCGGTGACTGCACGTTGCTGGTGAAGAGCACCGACCGCTGTGCGCAGCCGGCGATCGCCACCGCACCGCTCTACGCCGACTGCCGGTGGAAGACCCAGCGGGTGGACATCCACGGCAACCGCTTCGTGCTGGACAAGTCCGTCGTGGACTGCACGGTGAAGTGCGACCGCATGGCGGTGCTGGCCAACTACGGCACCTATCCGGACTGGTCGCCGTACCAGGGCGAGCGGGTGGCCGAGGCGATCACCCGCGAGCAGCACAACCGCTGGCACGACAACGTCTACCTCGGGCCATGGAAATTCGTCGCCCACGACCCGAGCCGGATACTCGACTCGGTGCAGTGGCAGGGCACGCCGTACCAGCAGGACGTGGGCAGCACCTTCCGCGCGCGGGACGGTGGTTGAGATGAGCCCGGACCACAAGAACCTCACGGACCACACGGACCACACGGATCACACGTCGAAGATCGTCGGGACGGTCTGGGGGCTGCTGATCCTCAACACACTCGGGTCCGCCGGGGCGAAGACCATCGTCCCGCTGCCCCGCTCGCTCATCCAGATGGTCACCATGGGCGCGCTCGTCGCCGCGTTCACACTGGCGCTCGCGGTCAATCTCCGGCTGCGCATCCGGGCCAGCGCCTTCGGGTTCCTGCTCACCCTGCTGCTGGTACCGAGCGTGATCTCCAGCGCGGACCTCGAGTCCGGGTTCGGCGCGCTGTTCCGCTGCGCCCGGCTGGCTCTCTTCATCGGCACGCTGTGGCTGCTCAGCCGCTGGTGGGACGGCGGCCTGACGTTCGTCCGGCACCACATCAGGATGTACTTCGTGGTCCTCGGGTCGGTGGCCGCCGGTGCGATCATCTCACCGGGCGCCGCCATGCCCGAGCTCTACGGCGGGCGGCTGGTGGGCGCGTTGTGGCCGCTCACCCCGCCGCAGATCGGACAGTACGCCGCGGTGATCATCGGGCTCAGCGTGCTGCTCGTCCTGGGCCGCCGGACCGACAGGACCAGCGCGGCCGTCGTCATCGTGCCGGCACTCGTCCTGCTCGCGCTGACCCACACCCGGACGGCCACGCTCGGCCTGCTCATCGGCTTGGCGTTGGCGATCGCCTCGCTCGTCCTGACCAGCGCCGCCGCCCGCCGGTTCTTCGCCTGGGCGGTGCTGTGCGCCACCGTGGCCGCGGTGGGGTTCGGCTCCGCGCTGCAGGCGTGGTTCCTGCGCGGGCAGAGCCAGGAGAACTTCACCAGCCTCACCGGCCGGGCCAAGGTCTGGCACGCCCTGCTGGCCGCACCCCGCTCGACCTCGGAGTACCTGTTCGGCGCGGGCCTGGGCGACAAGTCGTTCGGCGGGCTGCCGATCGACAACAGCTGGCTGGCCGTCTACCACGAGCAGGGCATGACCGGCGTCGCCCTGGTGGCGGCGATCGTCATCGTGCTGGGCGGCGTCGCGTTGCTGCAGCCACCCTCGCTGTCGAGGGCCTGCGCGATCTTCCTGATCAGCTACTGCGCGATCGCGTCGTACACCGAGGCCGGGCTGGGCGACGCCTCGCCGTATCTGCTGCATCTGGCCGTGGCCGCCTCGCTGCTGGCGGCGCCCGCCGCGGCCACTCCCCTCGCGACGCCCGAAGTCCCCGGACGACGCATCCCGCAAGGGGCCCGAAGAACGGAGGTGACCTGAGCATGCACGTCCTCGTGGTGCACAACCGCTACGCCTCGGCGCAGCCGAGCGGGGAGAACAAGGTCGTCGACCAGGAGGTGGCGCTGCTGCGCGAGGCCGGCCACCGGGTCGAGATGTTCGAGCGGCGCAGCGACGACATCGCCGCCCGGTCCCTGCTGGGCAAGGCCGCGATACCGCTCCTCGTGCCGTGGAACCCGGCGGTCCGCGCGGAGCTCGCCGCCCGGCTTCGCACCGAACGGCCGGACGTGGTGCACGTCCACAACGTCTTTCCGCTCCTGTCGCCGGCCGTGCTGGCCGCCTGCGCCGACGCGGGCGTGCCCGCCGTCGCCACGCTGCACAACTACACCCAGGTCTGCCCGCCCGGCACGCTGCAGCGGGACGGCCGGCCGTGCACCGAGTGCGTCGGGTCCTCGCCGCTGCCCGCCGTCCGGCACGGCTGCTACCGCGGCTCCCGGCTGGCGACGGTGCCGCTCGCGGTCAGCCTGTCGGTCAACCGGCGGCGGTGGTGGTCCGGCGTGGAGCGGTTCTTCTGCATCTCCGCGGCACAACGCGACGTCCTGGTGCGGTCCGGCCTGCCGGCCGAGCGGCTGGCGGTGAAGCACAACTTCGTACCCGACCCGGACGCCCGCCGGACGGACACCGGCGAGCATCTGCTCTATCTCGGCCGGCTCGCGGAGGCCAAGGGCGTGCGGCTGCTCATGTCCGCGTGGGACGAGGTCGCCGCCGGCGGCGGTGTGGGCGTTCCGCTCGTGATCGCCGGCACGGGGCCACTGGAGACAGAGGTGGCCGCCTGGGCGGCGGGCCGGGACGACGTGCGGTACGTCGGCCTCTACGACACGGCGGAGTGTCAGAAGGCCATCGCGCGCTCGGTCGCCGTGGTGGCGCCCTCCACGTGGCTGGAGGCGTTCGGCCTGGTGGTCGTGGAGGCGATGGCGGCGGGGGTCCCGGTCGTCGCCGCCGGTCACGGCGCCTTCGTCGAACTCGTCGAGGACGGGGTGACCGGGCTGTTGCACCGGCCGGGCGAGTCCGCGTCGCTCGCGTCCGGCATACGCCGGATCGCGGCCGGCGATGACCGCAACCGGGAGATGGGCCGGGCGGCCCGGCGCCGTTACGAGCAGGGGTTCAGCCCGGCCGTCGGCCTCGAGCGCCTGGTGGAGGGGTACCGCTCCGCGATCGCGGGTCGGTCCGGCGGCGGGGACAGCCCGCCGCCGACAGGGGAAATGATCACTGGCTCGCGGTGGGGTCACCCGCGCGAGGGGGATGGGGGCAGTAGATGACACGATGCCGACTCTGCGGCTCGGCGGCGCTGGAGAGCGTCGTCGATCTCGGGGCGACTCCGCCGTGCGAGAGCTTTCTCGCCGCGGACCAACTGGACCGGCCGGAACCGGCGTACCCGCTGCACCTGCGGGTCTGCACCGACTGCTGGCTCGCGCAGATACCTCCGCTGATCACGCCGGAGGAGACCTTCACCCAGTACGCGTACTTCTCCTCCTACTCGACCTCCTGGGTGGAGCACGCGCGCACGTTCGTCACCGACACCGTGCGGCGGCTGGATCTGGGCACCGACGCGTTCGTGGTCGAGGTCGCGAGCAACGACGGGTACCTGCTGAGGCATGTGGTGGACCGCGGGATCCGCTGCCTCGGCATCGAGCCCTCGGTGAACGTCGGGGCGGCGGCGCGGGACGCGGGTGTGCCGACGCGCACGGACTTCCTGGACCCGGCCACCGGCGCCGACGTCCGCGCCGAGCACGGCCCGGCGGACCTGGTCGTGGCCAACAACGTGTACGCGCACATCCCCGACGTCGTCGGGTTCACCCAGGGGTTGCGCGCCCTGGTCGCCGACGACGGCTGGGTCTCCATCGAGGTGCAGCACCTGCTGACCCTGATCGAGGAGAACCAGTACGACACGATCTACCACGAGCACTTCCAGTACTACACGGTCGCGTCCGCGGCCCGGGCGCTGGCGAGCGGCGGACTCACGCTCGTGGACGTCGAGTTGCTGCCCACGCACGGCGGCTCCATCCGGCTGTGGGCCCGGCCGGCCGAGGTGGCCGGCGAGCCGACCGGGCGGGTGGCCGACGTGCTGGCCCGGGAGAAGGCCGCCGGGCTGCAGGAGCTGTCCGGGTACACCGAGTTCTCCGCCCGGGTGGCCAAGGTGCGCCGGGATCTGCTGCGGTTCCTCATCGAGGCGGCCGAGCGCGGCGAGACGGTCGTCGGCTACGGCGCCCCGGGCAAGGGCAACACCCTGCTCAACCACTGCGGCATCCGGCCCGACCTGCTCCCGTACACGGTCGACCGCAACCCGTACAAGCACGGCAGATTCACCCCGGGCACCCGCATCCCGATCCTGTCGCCCGAGCAGATCGCCGCCGACGAGCCGGACTACGTCCTCGTCCTGCCGTGGAACCTGCGGGCCGAGCTGGTCGAGCAGCTGTCCTTCGTGCACGACTGGGGCGGCCGGCTGGTCTTCCCCATTCCGGAACTGAGCATTGTCGAGGTCAAGGCATGAAGGTCGTTCTCTTCTGCGGCGGCTACGGGATGCGGATGCGCAACGGTGCCTCCGACGACGTGCCCAAGCCGATGGCGATGGTCGGCCCGCGGCCGCTGATCTGGCATGTCATGCGCTACTACGCGCACTTCGGGCACACGGAGTTCATCCTGTGCCTCGGGTACGGGGCTCATCACATCAAGAACTTCTTCCTCAACTACGAGGAGACGACGTCCAACGACTTCGTGCTGCGCAAGGGGCAGACCGAGTTGCTGTCCACCGACATCGCCTCCTGGACGATCACGTTCGCGCAGACCGGCATCGAGTCGCCGATCGGGGAGCGGCTGCGCCGGGTGCGGCACCACCTGGACGGCGACGAGATGTTCCTCGCCAACTACGCCGACGTGCTCACCGATGCCCCGCTGCCGGAGATGATCGACCGGTTCGCCCGGCGCGACGCCGGTGCGTCGATGATGGTGGTGCCGCCGCAGTCCTCGTTCCACTGCGTGGACCTGGGCGAGGACGGCCTGGTGGGGGGCATCACCGCGGTGAGCGAACTGCCGCTGTGGGAGAACGGCGGCTATTTCGTGCTCCGCCAGGAGATCTTCGACCACATCCCGGAGAACGGGGACCTGGTCGCCGACGGATGCGGCCAACTGGCCAAGCGCGGGCGGCTGGTGGCGCACCAGCACCGCGGCTTCTGGAAGCCGACCGACACCGTGAAGGAGCGGGCCGCGCTCGACGACGCCTACGCCCGGGGCGACCGCCCGTGGGCCGTGTGGGAGCGGGACGGCGTGGAGGCGAGCGCGACCGGCGGCCGTGGCGGCTCCGGAGCGAGGGCGTGATCCGGCTCGGGGCCGGGCGCCTCGACCGGATCGTCGCGGTGGGCGCGCACTGCGACGGCATCGCCATCGGGGCCGGCGGCACGCTGCTGACGCTGTGCCTCGCGCACCCGGGTGTCCGGGTCGACGCGTTGGTGCTCTCCGGCGGTGGCGGTGAGCGCGAGCTGGAGGAGCAGGCCGCGCTCACCGCCTTCTGCCCGGGCGCCGACCTGCGGCTGACCGTGCACAAGCTGCCGGACGGCCGGCTGCCCGCGCACTGGGAGGAGGCCAAGGCGGCGGTCGAGGAACTGCGCGGGCAGACCGAGCCGGATCTCGTGCTGGCCCCGCGTACCGATGACGCGCACCAGGATCACCGCGGTCTGGCGCAGCTGATACCCACCGCGTTCCGTGACCACCTCGTACTCGGCTACGAGATCGTCAAGTGGGACGGCGATCTCGGCCGTCCGACGGCGTACCAGCCGCTGTCGCCGGAGATCGCCGAACAGAAGGTGCGGCTGCTGCAGGAGCACTACCCCTCGCAGCGGCACCGGCCCTGGTACGACCGGGAGGCCTTCCTCGGTCTGGCCCGGATCCGCGGTATCGAATGCCACGCGCGCTACGCCGAGGCGTTCGCCGTCCACAAACTCACTCTCGACCTGGGGGAATGAACCTTGCGCGTACTGCTGACCGGACATCAGGGCTACCTGGGCACCGTGATGGCCCCGGTCCTCGCGGCCGCTGGGCACGAGGTCGTCGGCCTTGACGCCGGCCTGTTCGCCGACTGTGTCCTCGGCCCGCCGCCCGCGGACCCGCAGGGGCATCGGGTGGACCTGCGCGACGTCACGGCCGAGCACGTGGCCGGGGTGGACGCCGTGATCCACCTGGCCGCGCTGTCCAACGACCCGCTGGGATCGCTGGCGCCGGACCTCACCTACGACATCAACCACCACGCCTCCGTACGGCTGGCCCGGCTGGCCCGCGAGGCCGGCGTGCGGCGCTTCCTCTACGCGTCGACCTGCTCCGTCTACGGCGCAGCCGGCGGCGGCGACTTGGTGACGGAGGACGCCCCGCTGCGCCCGGTGACGCCGTACGCGGAGTCCAAGGTGCGGGTGGAGGACGACCTGCACGCACTCTCCGACGGCGACTTCAGCCCGGTGTTCATGCGCAACGCCACCGCCTTCGGCTACTCGCCCCGGCTGCGCGCCGACATCGTCCTCAACAACCTGGTGGGGCACGCGCTCCTGTCCGGCGAGGTCCTGGTGCTCTCCGACGGCACCCCCTGGCGCCCCCTGGTGCACGCCGCCGACATCGCGCGCGCCTTCACCGCCGCACTGACCGCGCCCCGCGAGGCGGTGCACGACCGGGCGTTCAACATCGGCAGCGAGATCAACAACGTCACGGTCGCCGAGATCGCCGACCAGGTCGCCGAGGCGGTGTCCGGCGCGAAGGTGGTGATCACCGGGGAGAACGGCGCCGATCCGCGCTCGTACCGGGTGGACTTCTCCCGGTTCCGCGCCGCGATACCCGGCTTCGACTGCGAGTGGACGGTGAAGCAGGGCGCGCTCGAACTCGCCGACGCCTACCGCGAACACGGGCTGACCCGGGAGGACTTCGAGCAACGCTTCACCCGGCTGGCCGTGCTGCGCGCGGCGTCCGACGCCGGTGCCGTGGACGACACCCTGCGGTGGCGCCGGTGACCACGGCGGGCGAGCAGATGTACGCGCTGGTGGAGCGGTTGTACCCGCTGTGCCGGAGCATCACGGGCGACGGTGTGCGCGCCACCCTGGAGATCGTCGACGAGTACGTCCCGCTGCAGGTGCACGAGGTGCCGACCGGGACTCAGGTGCTCGACTGGACGGTGCCGCAGGAGTGGAACATCCGCGACGCCTACGTCGCCGACGCCGCGGGTCACCGGGTCGTCGACTTCGCCGCGTCCAGCCTGCACGTGCTGGGCTACAGCGTGCCGGTGTCGGCGACCATGCCGCTGGCCGAGCTGCGTGGACATCTGCACACCCTGCCGGACCACCCGGGTTGGGTGCCGTACCGCACCAGCTACTACAAGCCGGAATGGGGCTTCTGCCTGGCCCAGGAGACCCTGGACGCGATGCCGGACGGCGACTACGAGGTGCGCATCGACTCCACCCTCGCGGACGGCCACCTCACGTACGCCGAGCACGTGGTCCCCGGGCAGGTCCCCGACGAGGTGATCGTCTCCAGCCACGTCTGCCACCCGTCACTGGCCAACGACAACCTGGCCGGCATCGCGGTGGCGGCCTTCCTGGCCCGGGCGCTGGCCGAGCGGACGCCGTACTACACCTACCGGTTCATCTTCGCGCCCGGCACCATCGGGGCGATCACCTGGCTCGCCCGCAACGCGGAGCGGGTGGAGCGGGTCAAGCACGGTCTGGTGCTGGCCTGCGCCGGCGACCCGGGCCGGCTGACGTACAAGCAGAGCAGGCGCCGCGACGCGGAGATCGACCGGGTGATGCGACACGTACTGTCCGCCTCCGAACGCCCGCACCACATCAACGAGTTCACTCCGTACGGCTACGACGAGCGGCAGTACTGCTCCCCGGGATTCGATCTCGGCGTGGGCTCGCTCAGCCGGACCCCGTACGCCGGCTACCCCGAGTACCACACCTCGGCGGACAACCTGGACCTCGTCTCCCCGGAGGCGATGGCGGACACGCTCGCGCTCTGCCGCGAGGCGTTCGCGGTCCTCGACCGCAACCGGCGGTACGTCAATCTCAGCCCCTACGGCGAGCCGCAGTTGGGCCGGCGTGGGTTGTACGACGCGCTCGGCGGCCGCAGCGACACCCAGCAGGCCCAGATGGCCATGCTCTGGGTGCTCAGCCTCTCCGACGGCGAGCACGGTCTGCTGGACGTCGCCGAGCGGTCCGGGCTGCCGTTCGGCGCCGTCGCCGCCGCGGCCGACGCCCTGCACGGCGCCGGGCTGATCAAGGCATGACGCCGATGACCACCGAAGGGGAGAACCCGCAGACAACGGCGCCACCGGCCGGGTCCGCCAGGCGGGCCCTCGTCGGTCGGCTGTCCTGGGGACTGGCCGACCAGGCGGCCTCCAGCGTGAGCAACTTCGCCGTGGGCATCTACGTGGCCCGCTCGCTGGGGGTGACCGCGTTCGGTGTGTTCAGCCTCGCCTGGGTGACCTACGGCGTGGTGCTCAACGTCTCCCGCGGGCTGGCCACCGATCCGCTCGTGGTGCGCTTCAGCGGCGTGCCGGAGGCCTCGTGGCGCGGGGCGGTGACCCGGTCGACGGGTACCGCGCTCGGCGTCGGTACGGCCATCGGCGCGGTGTGTCTGGTGGCCGGGCTCGGCCTGGGCGGCCACCTGGGGCCCGCGTTCGCCGCCCTGGGTGTCATGTTGCCGGGGCTGCTGCTCCAGGACGCCTGGCGGTACTCGTTCTTCGCCGCCGGCGCAGGGCGGAAGGCGTTCGTCAACGACGTCGTGTGGGGTGTCGCGCTCGTCCCCGCCCTGGTGGTGGCGGCCCGTGCGGGCAGCGTGGCCGCTTTCGTGCTCGCCTGGGGCGCGTCCGCCACGGTGGCGGCGGCGTACGGCTACGTCCAGTCCGGCATCCGGCCCCGGCCGGCCGAGGCGCGCGGGTGGCTGCGTGAGCAGCGCGATCTCGGCTACCGGTACCTGGTCGAGAACGTCAGCCTCAGTGGCGCGAGCCAGCTGCGGGCGTACGGGCTCGGCGCGATCGCCGGGGTCGGCGCGGTCGGCGCGGTGCGGGGCGCCGAGCTCCTGCTCGGCCCGTTCCTGGCGGTGCTCATGGGGCTTTCGCTGGTCACCGTCCCGGAGGCGGCACGGGTGCTGCGGCAGGCCCCCCATCGACTGGGCCGATTCTGCCTCCTGCTGGGCGGGGGGCAGGCCGCCGGCGCGCTGTTCTGGGGCGGGGCGCTGCTGCTGATGCCCGGCCGGCTCGGCGAGCTGGTGCTCGGCGGGGTCTGGCACTCGGCCTCGGAGCTCATCGTGCCGATCACCCTCGGCGTCGCGGGCGCGGGCCTCGGCACCGGCGCGGCGGCCGGGCTGCGCGCGCTCGGCGCGGCCCGGCGCAGCCTGCGCTGTCAGCTGTTCGCCTCCGCCTGCTATGTCGGCGGCGGACTCGGCGGGGCGGCCGCCGCGGGCACGGTCGGCTCGGCCTGGGGCGTCGCCGCCGCGACCGTCAGCAGCTCTGCCGTGTGGTGGCTGCACCTGCGATCCGCCCTGCGCGAGCGCCACCACGATCCCCTTCCCGAAGTGAGGACCTCATGACCGCGCAACCCAGGCTGAGCATCGGCCTGCCCGTGTACAACGGCGAGGAGTACCTGGCCGAGTCGCTCGACGCCCTGCTCGGGCAGACCTACGAGGACTTCGAACTGGTCATCTCCGACAACGCCTCGACCGACGGGACGCAGGAGATCTGCCGCAAGTACGCCGCGCGGGACTCGCGCATCCGCTACCTCCGGCTGCCCCGGAACATCGGCGCCACGCCGAACCACAACCATGTGCTGGCCGAGTCCCGCGGCGAGCTGTTCAAGTGGGCGTCGCACGACGACCTGTACGGCCGGGATCTGCTGTCGCTCTGCGTTCAGGCGCTGGACGAGCGGCCGGACATCATCCTCGCGCACACCGGCCAGGCGGTCATCGACGGCGACGGCCGGGTGACGGTGCCCTACGAGTACGGGCTCGCCACCGACTCTCCGCACGCGCCGGAGCGCTTCCGCAGTCTGCTGTTCGAGCCGGGCGGCGACGACTTCTACGGGGTGATGCGGACCGACATGCTGCGCCGGGTGAAACCGATGGACAGTTACCACCACGCGGATCGCACGTACGTCGCCGAGATCACTCTGCACGGGCCCTTCCACCAGGTGCCGGAGCTGCTGTACTTCCGTCGCGACCACCCCACCCGCGCCGAGCGTGCGAACCCTTCCAAGCGCTCCCGGTGCGTCAACCTGGATCCGCGCCGGGCGGGTCCGCTGCACCCGACGCCCCGGCTGCTCGCCGAGTACGTCTGGGGCTTCGCCTCGGCGATCCGGCGGGCGCAGTTGTCCCCGGCCGACCGGCGCGCGTGCTACCGCCACCTGGCCGCCTGGATGACCAGCCGGGTCCGGCCGGGCGCCGGTGAGCGGATCGAGGACCGCGCCCCGGTCGATCCGGCCCTGCTCACGGTCTCCGTCGACGCGCTCGTCGCCGGCCGTGAGGGGAGGCTGACATGACGGCCGCGGGCGGGGCCCCGGTGCGTGTGGGGGTGTTCGGCCTGCTCGGCTCCGGCAACCTCGGCAACGACGGATCGCTCGAAGCCGTGCTCGGGTACCTCCGCACCGCGCACCCGGAGGCGGTCGTGGACGCGCTGTGCGGCGGACCCGAGGCCGTGACGACCCGGTTCGGGATCCCCGCGACGCGGCTGCACTGGTACCGCGGGGAGTACCGCACCGCGTCGCGCGCGGGCGCGATCGCGGCGAAGGGTCTGGGCAAATTCGCCGACGTCTTCCGCACCGCTGCCTGGGTGCGCCGGCACGACGTGGTGATCGTGCCGGGCATGGGCGTCCTGGAGGCCACGCTGCCGCTGCGGCCCTGGGGCTTCCCGTACTCGCTGTTCCTGCTCTGCGCGAGTGGCCGGCTGCTGGGCACGCGGGTGGCGCTGGTCGGCGTCGGCGCCGCGACGATCCGCGACCGGCCGACGCGTGCTCTGGTGCGCTGGTCGGCGCGGCTGGCCGCATACCGGTCGTACCGGGACGCGCAGTCCCGCGACGCGATGCGGGCGATGGGCGTGGACACCGCGCGCGACGAGGTCCACCCGGACCTCGCCTTCGCCCTGCCGACACCGCAGGCGAGCGCGCCCTCGGACCCGTCGGCCCCGGGCCCCGTCTGCGTCGGCGTCATGGACTTCCACGGCGGCAACGACGACCGTGCCCGGGCCGACGAGATATACCGGCGCTACCTCGACGGGACGGTCCGGTTCGTCCGCGCGCTGGTCGAACAGGGCAGGGCTGTCCGGCTGCTCACCGGTGACGAGTGCGACGCGTCGGTGGTCGCCGCGATCCTCGACGCGGTGGACTCCCCGTCGGTCACCGCTGCCGAGCCGTCCTCACTGGCCGACCTGATGAAGGAGATGGCGGCTGCCGACGCCGTGGTGGCGATCCGCTACCACAACCTGATCTGCGCGCTGAAGACCGGTACGCCGGTGCTCGCTCTCTGCTACGCCGCGAAGAGCGACTCGCTGATGGCGGAGATGGGCCTCGGCGCGTACTGCCACCCGGCGCGCGAGGTCGACGCCGACCGGCTGCTCGAGCAGTTCCGCGCGCTGGAGCGGCGTTCGGCCGAGCTGCGGCAGACCCTCGACGCGCGGAACCTGGCCGTCTCCCGGCAACTCGACCGCCAGTTCGACTCCTTGACTGCGGCCCTGTTCCCTGCGGCCGACCACTCCCCCACCTTACGGAAGGCGTCATGAAGGCGACCGAAGTCCCGGAGATCACCGGCGCGTACCTCTTCGAGCCGACGCCCTACGCCGACGAACGCGGCTTCTTCTGCCGCACCTTCGACGCCGACGTGGTCCGCTCGGTGGGCCTCGACCCGGACGCCTTCGTCCAGGACAGCCTGTCCCGCTCGGTCCGGGGCGTGCTGCGCGGCCTGCACCTGCGCTCCGGCGCAGGTGAGGCCAAGCTGGTGCGGTGCTCGTACGGGAGGATCTTCGACGTCGTCGTGGACCTGCGGCCGGACTCACCGACGTACCGCAACCGGGCCTGGTTCGAGCTGTCCGGGGATACGCAGGTGACCCTGTACATCCCGGCGGGGTGCGCGCACGGCTTCCAGGCGCTGACCGAGACCACCGACACCTCGTACCGGATCGACCGCCCGCACGATCCGGCCGAGGACGTGACGATCGCCTTCGACGACCCGGAGCTCGCCATCCCCTGGCCGCTGCCGGTCACCTCGATGTCCCGACGGGACCGGGAGGCGCCGAGCCTCGCCGAGGTCCTGAAGCACAGAGAAACGTAAAGAAAGATGAGGTCGGCGTGGACACCCAACACACCGCAGAGCTCCTCCTGCCCCGGTCGCGAACGGCGAACGAGCGGCTGCACGCCCTGATCCCGGGGGGCGCGCACACCTACGCCAAGGGCGACGACCAATACCCCGAGAACCTGGCCCCGGTCATCAGTCACGGCCACGGCGCCCATGTGTGGGACGTCGACGGCAACCGCTACATCGAGTACGGCTCCGGCCTGCGGTCGGTCAGTCTCGGCCACGCCCACCCACGCGTCATCGAGGCGGTGCGACGCGAACTCGACCGCGGCAGCAACTTCGTCCGGCCGTCCATCGTGGAGGTCGAGGCCGCGGAGCGCTTCCTGGCCACGGTGCCGACCGCGGAGATGGTGAAGTTCGCGAAGAACGGCTCCGACGCCACCACCGCCGCGGTGCGCCTCGCCCGCGCCGCCACCGGGCGCTCGCGGGTGGCCCTCTGCGCCGACCATCCGTTCTTCTCCGTCGACGACTGGTTCATCGGCACCACGCCGATGTCCGCCGGTATTCCGGCGGCGACCAACGAGCTCACCGTGGCGTTCCCGTACGGGGATCTGGCCGCCACGGAGGAACTGCTCACCCGGTACCAGGACGAGGTCGCCTGTCTGATCCTCGAACCGGCCACCCAGGCCGAGCCGCCGCCCGGGTACCTCGCCGGGCTGCGCGAGCTGGCCGACCGGCACGGCTGCGTACTGATCTTCGATGAGATGATCACCGGCTTCCGCTGGTCCGAGGCCGGCGCCCAGGGCCTGTACGGCGTCGTCCCCGACCTCTCCACGTTCGGCAAGGCGCTGGGCAACGGATTCGCCGTCTCCGCGCTGGCCGGGCGCCGCGATCTGATGGAGCTGGGCGGGCTGCGGCACTCCGGCGACCGGGTGTTCCTGCTGTCCACCACGCACGGTGCCGAAACGCATTCCCTGGCGGCCGCGATGGCCGTGCAGACCACCTACGTCGAGGAGGGCGTCACCGCGCGGCTGCACGCCCTCGGCGAGCGGCTGGCCGCCGGTGTCCGCGACGCCGCGGCCGGCATGGGAGTCGGTGACCACATCGTCGTCCGGGGGCGGGCCAGCAACCTGGTCTTCGCCACCCTCGACGAGCACGGGCAGCCGTCGCAGCAGTACCGCACCCTGTTCCTGCGCCGGCTCCTCGCGGGCGGGGTGCTGGCCCCGTCGTTCGTGGTGAGCAGCGCGCTCGACGACGCCGACATCGACCACACCGTGGACGTGGTCGCCCAGGCGTGTGCGGTGTACCGGAAGGCACTGGACGCCGCCGACCCCACTCCCTGGCTGGCCGGACGCCCGGTGAAACCCGTGTTCCGCCGCTCGGTGTGACGTGACATGGCTCGGCATGACGTGACGTGACGTCAGCGACGCTCCCGCCGACCGGCGTCGGCCATCCCCTCGACCGGCCGGTCGGCAGGCCTGTCGCTCAGCCGGTCGGCCGTCCGGTCGACCAGCCACGCGGTCGCCGGTACCACCGCCAGCGCGGTGCACCAGCCCCCGAGGACGTCGGTCGGATAGTGCGCGCCCAGGGCGACCTGCGCCCAGCCCATGGCGGCGCCGGCGATCAGCGCCGCGGTGAGCACGAACACCGTGCCGGCCGTCCTGCCGAGGCCGAGCCGGCCGGTCGTGAGCAGGGCCGCCACGAGGGCGAGCGCGGTGAGGAAGGCGGTGTGCCCGCTCGGGTAGGACAGGTTGCCGTCGCCGTGGATGGTGCGTCCCACCAGGGACTTGAGCAGCGTCGCCGTCACCACGGCCATGCCGACGCCGGCAACGACGAGCACCGCCGCGCGAGGTCGCCGCAGCAGCAGGCAGCCCGTCACGGCGGCTACGACCAGCATCGCCGCTCCGGCGGGTTCTCCCAGGAAGTCCGTGGCCAGAGCGACATGCCGCCACGGTGGCCGCACACTGTCCGCCGTCGGCCGGATGATCCACCTGTCCACCCTGCCGGGCTCGCCGTGGCCGGCGTACAGGACCCCGAGCGCGACGACCACCAGCGCGGCGAGGGCCCCGACCAGCCCGAGCCATCCGCGCAGCGCCGGAGGCAGCACCGCGGGCGCCGCACGGCCGGTCACCCGGCCACCGCGTCCGGTCGACCTGCCGCGGCTTCCTGACTCCCCTGCTCCAGGCCCTCGTCGCGGCCGCCACCGCCCGAGCCGACGCGCGCGTGCACCATCCGCCGCGCGCAATCGCCGTCCATCCGGCAGATGCGATGCACCGCGCCCTCCCGTCGGGGCGGACCCCGTGTCACCCGCCGCTACCGCGACGCCCCGTCCCCCGACTCACCCTAACCAACATTGTGGTCGCGACGGCCCGACATGAGCATCTATGTCACGTCCATGACATCACCGGGAAGAGAAGGTCGGTTCGAAATTTCGTTGACCATTCGGAAACTGAAGGCTTCACGGATACTAGGGAGACGATCGAACATGTCAACCCTGTCGTCGAACCACCTCCACGATCCGGCCATACAGACGCGCGGAAGCGTGGCGCAGCTGCAGCATCCGGGCAATTGCCCTGCAGTGACAGTGCATCAGAAGCTTCGAATGTTTCGAAGTCACTCACGATTCATGCGCGAGGTATTGACGGAATTCCCCGTCCTCCTATCATCCAGAATGCTCGACAAGCCGACCCATGTTCGAGATCTCGTATACAGAGCAGCCGCTCGCGCGCACCAGCAGGGCACCTCCGGGCAACTCCCAACCCCAACGGCTGGGCCACAGAAGGAGAACGCCACCTGTGCAGATGTCATGGACTCATCACATCCGGTCCCGTCGCCGCGCACTGACGACCGCCATCGGCCTGGCCGCCGGTGCCCTGCTTCCTCCCCCATCGGCTCACTGAACCGCCTCCGCCCAGGGGCCGGCCCTCGCCACCGCGGCGGCCCTCCACCACGCCACCCGGGCACTCGGCGGCGCGGTCCGCTGCACACGGTTCGAGCTGACCACGCCCTGACGAGGTCCACCGATCGCACCACGCAACCCCCCACCCACCCCACGAGGAGAACCATGAATCCGCTGAAACGGCTCGGCTGTCGCCGCGCCTCGGTCCTGGGCCTGCTGGCCGCGACCGTCCTGGCGACACCCGGGACCGCGACCGGCGCGTCCGACGCGCCCGAAACCGTCCGGGCCTCCACCCTGGGCGCCCAGGCGGCGCAGTCCGGACGGTACTTCGGAACCGCCGTGGCCGCGGGCCGGCTCGGAGACGGAACGTACACCGGCATCCTGGACCGTGAGTTCAACTCGGTCACACCCGAGAACGAGATGAAGTGGGACACGATCGAGCCGTCCCGCGGCTCGTTCAACTTCGGCCCCGGTGACCAGATCGTCAACCGCGCGACGTCCCACGGTCAGCGCATGCGCGGCCACACGCTGGTGTGGCACTCCCAACTGCCCGGCTGGGTCAGTTCGATCAGGGACGCGGGCACCCTGCGCGGCGTGATGAACAACCACATCACCACCGTGATGAACCACCACAAGGGCCGGATCCACTCCTGGGACGTGGTCAACGAGGCCTTCGCCGACGGCTCCAGCGGCCAGCTCCGCAGCTCGGTCTTCCGGGACGTGCTGGGCGACGGCTTCCTGGAGCAGGCGTTCCGCACGGCCCGGACGGCCGACCCGGCGGCCAAGCTCTGCTACAACGACTACAACATCGAGGACTGGAACGCCGCCAAGACCCAGGGCGACTACCGCATGGTGCGCGACTTCAAGGCACGCGGCGTGCCCATCGACTGCGTCGGCCTCCAGGCCCACTTCGGCGCCGGCGGTCCTCCCGGCAGCTTCCAGACGACGCTGTCGAGCTTCGCCGCCCTCGGCGTGGACGTCCAGATCACCGAACTGGACATCGCGCAGGCGTCACCGACCGCGTACGCGAACACGGTCAGGGCCTGCATGAACGTCGCGCGCTGCACCGGCATCACGGTCTGGGGCATCCGCGACAGCGACTCCTGGCGCAGCAGCGAGAACCCGCTGCTGTTCGACCGCAACGGCAACAAGAAGTCGGCGTACAACTCTGTACTGACCACGCTGGGCGGCACGCCCGCCACCACGCGCAGCACCCCCGCCGCGCGCGCCCTGCCCGGCAGTTATTCGTGGAGCTCCAGCGGCCAGCTGATCGCGCCGAAGTCCGACCCGACCCACAACATCGCCGGCATCAAGGACCCGACGGTCGTCTACTACAACGGCAAATACCACGTGTTCGCCAGTACCGCGAGCTCCTCCGGCTACAACCTGGTCTACCTGAACTTCGGCGACTGGTCCCAGGCCGGCTCGGCCACCCACCACTACCTCGACCGCACCGCCATCGGCACCGGTTACCGCGCCGCGCCGCAGGTGTTCTACAACGCCCCGCAGCGTCTGTGGTACCTCGTCTACCAGACCGGCAACGCCTCGTATTCCACCAACCCCGACATCAGCAACCCCAACGGGTGGAGCGCCCCGCGCAACTTCTACTCGTCGATGCCGGAGATCATCCGGCAGAACATCGGCAACGGCTACTGGGTCGACATGTGGGTGATCTGCGACAGCGCCAACTGCTACCTGTTCTCCTCCGACGACAACGGACACCTGTACCGCTCGCAGACGACCGTCGGCCAGTTCCCGAACGGCTTCACGAACACGGTCATCGCACTGCAGGACTCCAAGAACGCGTTGTTCGAAGCGAGCAACGTGTACAAGGTGCAAGGCAGCAACCAGTATCTGCTCCTCGTCGAGGCCATCGGTTCCGACGGGCGGCGCTACTTCCGTTCCTGGACCGCCGCCGGTCTCGCCGGCTCCTGGACGCAGCTCGCCGCGTCCGAGAGCAATCCCTTCGCCCGGGCGAACAACGTCAGCTTCCCCGCGGGCGCCTGGACCCGGGACATCAGCCACGGCGAGATGATCCGCGCGGGCTACGACCAGACACTGACCATTCCGGCCTGCCGGCTCCAATACCTCTACCAGGGCCTGAATCCCGGCGCGGGCGGCGACTACAACCTCCTCCCGTGGCGGCTAGGCCTCCTGACCCAGACCAACTCGACCTGCTGAGCGGCAGACCCGTGGGGAGCGCTCCCGAGGAAGCGCTCCCCACCATCGACCATCGGACGCATCCCCGAGAGAACCGAGGTACCGTCGTGCGCCGCAGACTGCTCGCCCTGGTAGCAGCGCTCTCCTCGCTGCCCCTCACGCTCGCCGCCGCCCCGTCCGCCCAGGCGGCGGACCCGACGACCATGACCAACGGGTTCTACGTCGACCCCGACTCCAGCGCGAGGCGGTGGGCCGCCGCCAACCCCGGCGACGGCCGGGCGCCCGCGATCAACGCCTCCATCGCCAACACCCCGACAGCCCGCTGGTTCGGCTCCTGGAGCGGCACCATCGGCACCGCCACCGGCGCGTACGTGGGCGCCGCCGACGCCCGGGACAGGCTGCCTGTCCTCGTCGCCTACAACATCTACAACCGCGACTACTGCGGCGGGCACTCCGCGGGCGGAGCCTCCTCGCCGTCCGCCTACACGAACTGGATCGCCCAGTTCGCGGGCGGGATCGGGAACCGTCCGGCCGTCGTCGTCCTCGAACCGGACTCCCTCGGGGACTACGGCTGCATGAACCAGGCCCAGATCGACGAACGCGAGGCCATGCTCACCGGCGCGCTCGCCGAGTTCAACCGCCAGGCTCCGCACACCTGGGTCTACCTCGACTCCGGCAACCCGGCCTGGGAGAGCGCGGCGACCATGGCCCGGCGCCTGCACGAAGCCGGCCTCCGACAGGCCCACGGCTTCTCGCTCAACGTCTCCAACTACCTGACCACGGCCGAGAACACCGCGTACGGCAACGCCGTCAACAGCGAACTCAACGCCCGGTACGGCTACACCAAGCCGTTCGTCGTGGACACCAGCCGTAACGGCAACGGCTCGAACGGCCAGTGGTGCAACCCTTCAGGCCGCCGTATCGGCACTCCCACCCGCCTGGGGGGAGGCGCCGAGATGCTCCTGTGGATCAAGGTCCCGGGTGAGTCCGACGGCAACTGCGGAGTCGGAAACGGCTCCTCAGCCGGACAGTTCCTCCCCGAGGTCGCCTACAAGATGATCTACGGCTACTGACCCGGATCAATCGGGCGCAGTTCCGGTACCGGGTCCGGGGCGAGAGCAGGCCCGGACAACCTCCTCATCCACGGCTGTACCGAGCCGACGCACCGCGGTGCCCGGACGCCGGCGGAGTGGAGCCAGGATCGTCCTGGCTCCACTCCTTGGTGCGGGCGTGTCACTGGAACTGTGCGAAGAACCTCCAGATCTCTGCTTTGGTCCAGGTGGCGACGCCGCTTTCGCCGGCGGAGCCGTCGACCGGACCGGGTATGTGGTCTCCGTCGAACGCGGCCCATTGGACGGGGTATCCGGCACGGCAGCCCGAGTAGCTGGTGGTGATGTGCGTTCGGCTGCCCGACGCGGGCTCGCGCGGGCTCTGAGGGGTGCAGCCGTTGTTGCCGACGAACCTGTCGCGCAGGGATCGTCCTTGCGCGATGTTGAGGACGGAGTCGCTGACGCCGTGGATTCCGAAGTAGGCGATGGGCTGGGCACCGCCGCCGCACCCGCTGATCTCAGCGCCGGACATGACCGCGACGGCCCTGAAGACGTTCGCCCGGCTGCAGGCGAGTGCGTAGCTCATTCCGCCGCCCCAGCTGAATCCCGTGGCGAAACGCTGTGCCGGGTTGACACAGAGGCCGCCCTCGATCAGCCGGATCATGTCGTCGACGAAGGTGACATCCTCACCGCCCGAATTGGCCCAGCCGTTGCCGAGGCCCTGGGGGGCGACCAGGATCGCGCCGTTGTTCGACTGTTCCTGTTGGCCGTAGTAGGACCAGGCGCTGCCGCTCGTGCCGCCCGAGGCGACGTCGCCGGCGGTTCCGCCCCGCCAGTGGAACGCGAAGATGAGCCGGTAGGGGTGGCTGTTGTCGTAGTTGGCGGGAACCCTGAGGATGAAGCTGCGGCTCTTGCCGCCGCTCTGCATCGTGTGCGTGCCGCTCGCCAGAGTCGCGGCGCTGCCGCATCCGCCACCGCCGCCCCCACCGGACGACAGCTTGATCATCTGCCATTGCTGGTTGGCGCCGCCCCAGTCGGTGTACTGGACGACGTTGCCGCCGTCGGCGGTGGAGGCACCCTGCACCTCCACCGCCTTGCCGCTGGTGCGGTTGATCAGCCGGACGTGTCCGGCGTCGGAGTCGGCCAGGCGGAACTGCTGGTTGGCCCCGTTGTGGTCGGCCCACTGCTGGATCGGGGCACCGTCCGCGGTCGAGGCGCCGGCCACGTCGAGAACCTTGCCCGAATGCCGGGCCTTGAGGCGGTAGAAGCCGTCGCCGGAGTCCACGAACTGCCACTGCTGGTTGGCTCCGTCGCTGCGCGTCCACTGGGCGACGCGCGCGCCGTCGGCGGTGGACACGCCAGAGACGTCCAGCGCCTTGCCGCTGTTGCGATTGACCAGGACGTACCAGGCGTGGGTGTCCACCGTCGCCGCCTCGGCGGGCTTCGGATTCACCGCGGCGAGCAGGCCGATCGCGAGGGTGGCCGCCACCACGGCGGCGACCCGGGACCACCAGCGATGCCTTCGTAAAGGGGCGGGCGAAGCCGCACCATGGGTCTTCATCGATTCACCCTTTCGTTCGCGGCAGGTCCCATCAGGTGCGGGTCCAGCGTTGGTTGCTGCCGTTCGAGCAGGAGTAGAGCTGGATCAGGGTGCCGTTGGCGGTACCGCTCGAGACGGCGTCGAGGCAGAGGCCGGACTGGACGCCGACGATGGATCCGTCGGAGTTGAGGCGCCATTTCTGGTTGTCGGCGCCCCAGCAGCTGTAGATCTGGACCTTGGTGCCGTTGCCGGTGCCGCCGGCGTCCAGGCACTTGTTGCCGTAGACCCTGAGCTCACCGGCGGCGGTGTACGTCCACCGCTGGTTGGTGCCGTTGTTGCAGTCCCACAGCTGGAGCTGGGTGCCGTCGGTGGTGCTGCTGCTGGGCACGTCCAGGCAGCGGCCCGATCCGACGCCCTTGACCTGTCCGGCATCCGCAGGGGGCGTGGTGGTGCCGCCGTTGAGTGCGTTGAGGACGGCGGTGTAGGCGGCCTTCTTGCTGCCGTCGCCGTTGAACAGCAGCGGCGTGTCCTGCGCTCGCCAGGAGTCGGTGTCGCGCACACCCCAGACGGTGATGCCGAGACAACGCGAGACGGCCAGGCAGTCGTTGGTCACGCTGGCATAGGTCGTGGCCGAAGCGCCCTGGATGTCGAGTTCGGTGACGGCCACGTCGACGCCGAGGGCGGCGAAGTTCTGCAGGGTGGTGCGGAAGTTGCTGTTGTAGGGGCTGCCGCTGTTGAAGTGCGACTGGAAGCCGACGCAGTCGATCGGCACGCCGCGCTGCTTGAAGTCCCGGACCATGGCATACATGGCCTGGGTCTTGGCCCAGGTCCAGTTCTCGACGTTGTAGTCGTTGTAGCAGAGCTTGGCGGCCGGGTCGGCGGCGCGCGCGGTGCGGAAGGCGACCTCGATCCAGTCGTTGCCGGTGCGCTGCAGGTTGGAGTCGCGCCGGGCTCCCGAACTGCCGTCGGCGAAGGCCTCGTTCACCACGTCCCACTGGGCGATCTTGCCCTTGTAGTGGGCCATCACGCCGTTGATGTGGTCGATCATCGCCTGGCGCAGGGTGCTGCCGCTGAGGCTCTGCATCCAGCCGGGCTGCTGGGAGTGCCAGGCCAGGGTGTGGCCGCGCACCTGCTTGCCGTTCTGCGCCGCCCAGTTGTAGACGCGGTCACCGGCGGTGAAGTTGAACTGGCCCCGCTGCGGTTCGGTGGCGTCGATCTTCATCTCGTTCTCGGCCGTCACCGAGTTGAACTCACGGCCCGCGATCGTCGTGTACGCCGAGTCGCCCAGCCTGCCCGAGGCGATGGCGGTGCCGAAGTAGCGGCCGCTCTGCGCAGCCGCGGCGCCGAGCGTGTTCTCGGCGGCGTGTGCGGTCGGCGGCGCGACCAGTGCGGCGACCGTACCGAGGGCGCCGACGAGCAGCGCCAACAGCAGGCCGCGGATCTTCCGGCGGACAACGGCTCCGGGAAGGGCATACGAGCCCATGAATGTGCCTCCAAGGTAGAGATCACGGAAGGACTGAAGCGCAGGGGAATGCGTCGACCGCTCCCACTCGGCAGACGGACGGGGCGGGCCGGAACCCGGCAGCGCAGATGGCCCTGGGGCAACGCGGTTCGGTATATCGAACTGCGGCCGGTTTCTCAGACAGGGATGATTGAGGTGTTGACGAGGGATCGTCAATACTCCTCGCAGAAGAAGTTTCGGTTCCTGGATCGAAACTTCCGGAAACCCGGCGAGCCGGGAGACGAAACCTCGGCGCCACCTTCGAGACTCCCGTAGGGACGGGCCGGGATGAGTGCGCGGACGCTGCTCACCCGGCATCTCTCCTCCCCGCGGGCCCTTGGACCAGCCGGCTGCATCCGCGAACTCCGGACTGCTTCCGGTCGGCGCGACAGCTCGGCAGTCCAAAGGGAGGCGCTGTTTGTGGACAGATCGGCGCCAGGCCTTGACCAGAGGGCCCCACATTCCTAGCTTGTGGCGTCGAAGCATCCGGGAATTCTTCGAAACATTCGAGATTATCCCTGTCCCCCGGCACGTACGCTCCGCGGTTCATCGGGGTCACCTCACCCCGCTCCCCGAAGGAGGCCCTCTGATGTGGTTTCGCCCCTCGTCCCCGGTCCGTCCGAGACGCTTACTCGCCGTCCTCGCACCCTTGCTGCTCGTGGCGACCTTCCTCGGCGCCCAGCCCGCCGGCGCGGCGACCGTGGACCCCAACGCCTCCTATGTGCTGGTCAACCGCAACAGCGGCAAGGCCCTGGACGTCTACAACCTGGCGACCGACGACGGCGCCCGCATCACCCAGTGGTCCAGGAACGACCAGGCCCAGCAGCAGTGGCAGTTCGTCGATTCCGGGGGCGGCTACTACCGCATCAGGTCCCGCCACTCGGGCAAGGTGCTCGACGTCCACAACTGGTCCACCGCGAACGGCGGCGCGATCGTCCAGTGGACCGACCTGAACGCCACCAACCAGCAGTGGCGGCTGGCCGACAGCTCGGACGGCTACGTGAGGCTCATCTCACGCCACAGCAACAAGGCTCTCGAAGTGCAGGGCGCCTCCACCGCCGACAGCGCGAACGTCGTCCAGTACGACGACTGGGGCGGCACCAACCAGCAGTGGCAGCTCGTCAAGGTCGGCGGTGACACCTCCGGCCCGTGCGATCTTCCGTCGGCATACCGCTGGACATCGACGGGCGCGCTGGCGCAGCCCAAGCAGGGGTGGGTCTCGCTCAAGGACTTCACCGTCGTCCCCTACAACGGCAGGCAACTCGTCTATGCGACGACGCACGACACGGGGACGAGTTGGGGTTCGATGAACTTCGGCCTGTTCACCAATTGGTCGGACATGGCCTCGGCCGGCCAGAACACGATGTCGGCTTCCACCGTCGCGCCCACGCTCTTCTACTTCGCGCCGAAGAACGTCTGGGTGCTCGCCTACCAGTGGGGCGGGACCGCCTTCTCCTACCGGACGTCGAGCGACCCCACCAACCCGAATGGCTGGTCGTCCCAGCAGGTGCTCTTCTCCGGAAGCATCCCCGGTTCCGGAACAGGGCCCATCGACCAGACGCTCATCGGTGACGGGACGAACATGTACCTGTTCTTCGCCGGTGACAACGGCAATATCTACCGGGCCAGTATGCCGATAGGGAACTTCCCGGGCAGTTTCGGCACGACCTCGACAGTGATCATGAGCGACACGACGAACAACCTGTTCGAAGCCCCGCAGGTCTACAAGCTGGCGGGCCAGAACCGCTACCTCATGATCGTCGAAGCGATCGGCTCGCAGGGCCGCTACTTCCGCTCGTTCACGGCCACCGGTCTGAACGGCTCATGGACACCCCAGGCCGCGACCGAGAGCAATCCGTTCGCCGGCAAGGCCAACAGTGGCGCCACCTGGACCAACGACATCAGCCACGGCGAACTGATCCGCACCAGCCCCGATCAATCCATGACCGTCGATCCCTGCAATCTGCAGTTGCTCTACCAGGGGCGCAGCCCCAGCTCCGGCGGCGACTACGGCCTCCTGCCCTACCGTCCGGGTCTGCTCACACTGCAGCGCTGACGGCGTGACACGAGTCCCTCTCCGGGAGGGAGCCGGCGTGGCGGGGGCCGGCGGGGGGGGGGGCCCCCCCCCGGGCGCCCGCCCCCCACCGGGGCCGCCCGCGGCCGGAGCCGGGGGGGGGGGCGCCCCCCCCCCCCCCCCGCGCCCCCCGGCCGTCGCGCCACCCGGTGGGGGTCGGCCGACCGGACGGCGGGGAGGGTGAGAGCAGAGCCCCTCCGGGGGGGGGAGGGGGGGGGGGGGCCGGGGGGGAGGGCTGAGCCCGCCACGGGTCACGCGACCACATCAGGGCTCGTACGGCGACGGAACGCGGGGTCGGGCAACGCTCACACCGGCCCGAGGTCCATCCCGCGACGCGGTGCCGCCCGCCGGTGGCTCTTGCGTGCGCCTTTGAGATCCGCTGGTGGGCGAAGCGACCCCCGGTGTTATTCAATGAGGTGTGCGGTCAGGGATCTCGGGGCCCCGTCGCACGGGTCCGAGTACGGCCCCGGCGCTGTGCCGGGGATTGCCGAGAGAGCCGCATGGACGCCACGCCGTCGCCCTCGTCCTCATCGCCGTTCGACCTGGTCAGCAGCGCCTTGGGGCGCTACGGTTCGCGCGGCGGAGCGACAGCGGCCGCCGGTCCTGACAGCGCGCAGGGCGAGCGCGCCGACGTGCGACGCGTGGCCGACAGCCCGGCGGCCGACCGTCACGATCAGATTCTCGGCGTGGTGAGCCTGGACAGGGAGCTGAGAATCACCCGCGCCAATCTGGACGCCGCCGTGTTCGCGGGTCTGGAAGCCGTGGTCGGGAGCCCTTTCGCCGATCTTCTGCCTCCGGGGGACGTACCGACGGTCACCCGGCGATTGCGGCAGGTCCTGGAGGTCGGGGAGGCACATGTCGCCCGGATCCAGCGCCTGCGGCGCGCCGATGGGTCGGAGCTGGTGGTCTCGCTGAGCATCCTGCCCGCCGCGGCGCCCCAGGAGGGCTTGACCGTCTCCCTGATCGCCATGGCCAGGAGGCTGCACCTGTACGCCGCCGAGACCGCGATCGGCACCTCGCTGGACATCGGCGAGACCGCGCAGTCACTGGCGGAGTCCTTGCTGGCCTGGGGAGACGTGGCCGCCGTCGACCTCGACTTCGCCGTGTGGACGGGCGAGGGAGTCACCGACCAGGCGCAGGGACGGATCCGGCTGCGGCGGGCAGCCCTGGTGCCGGACCGGGCGTGGCCCGAGGGCTACGTGACTCCGGGCGACGATCTGCCGAGCGACGCGAGTCGCCTGCTGGCGCAGGCGGTGCTGCGGGACGATGCCCCGCAGGCCATCGTCATACCCGACCGGAAGGCGGTCGAGCGGCTGCTGGGCAGTCCGCGGGTGATCCGTGCCCTGGTGCCGGGTGACCGGTCGGCGAGTGTGGCGTGCATGCCACTGGTCCTGGACAGCGCGCCGCCCGTCGTCCTGGGCGTCGCGGAGGTCTGGCGACGGGCGGATCACCCTTTCCGCGACGGCGAGCTGTTCGACCTCCAGGAACTGGTGGCCAGGACCGCCCATCACGTGGACCTGGCCCGTCAGCACCAGCGCGAGCACACACAGGTGCTGGCGTTGCAGCGCCGGCTGCTGCCCCGGACCGGCGGCCGCACCGTGGAGATCGCCAGCATCTACCAGCCCGCCACTCCCGACAGCGCGGGCGTCGGCGGCGACTGGGTGAACAGCTTTCCGCTGCCGGACGGCCGTACCGCGCTGGTGGTCGGTGACGTCGTCGGGCACGGCCTCGGAGCCGCGGCGACCATGGGCCAGCTGAGCATGGAGGCCCGCGCGCTGCTGTCCGCGGGGCTGGCACCGGACGAGGTGCTCGAACACCTGGACGAGACCGTGACGCTGCTGGACGACGCGGAGTCCGGGCTGACGGCCGGCTACAGCGCCCTCGGCTCCACCTGCTGCATCGCCCTCTACGACCCGGTCAGCCACCACGTGACGCTCGCCAGTGCCGGCCATCTCCCGCCGGTCCTGGTGCTTCCCGACGGGCACGCGGGCCCGCTCGCGGTCCGCCCTCACCCCGGCCTGGGCGCCGAGTTCGCGCTGCGGGAGCCGTTCGACGTGCACACGTTCGCCGCGCCCCCGGGTTCCCTGCTCGCCCTCTACACCGACGGCCTGGTGGAGGATCCGGCGCTGTCGATCGACGAGGGCATCGGCCGGCTGGCGGACACCGTGGCCACGGTGCACCCCTGGGACACCCTCCAGCAGGCCGCACGGCACGTCGTCTCCACACTGGCGCCGGTGCGCCAGCGCGACGATGTGACCCTGCTCCTCGCGCGCATGATCGGCTACCGCAAGGGGGACACCGCGACCTGGCGGCTGCCCGCCCGCGGGGACGCGCCCGCCCGTGCCCGCGCGCACGTCTCCGCGCTGCTGCGGCAATGGGACAGCAGGAGCGACACCCGGGACGATGTGACGCTGCTGGTCAGCGAGCTGGTCACGAACGCGGTGCGCTTCGCCGCAGGTCCCATCACGGTGCGACTGATCAGGGCGGGTCACGGCCTGCTGTGCGAGGTGGGCGACACCGGCAACGGCAGGCCCCGTCTGGGCCGGGGCGATCTCCTCGGCGACGCCGGGCGCGGCCTGCACATCGTGCACCGGCTCACCACCCGGTGGGGGGTGCGGTGGACGGACACCGGCAAGGTGGTCTGGGCGGAGGTCGCCAGGTGACGCGGCTGCGGGTGCGGGGCGCGCCCAGGTACACGAGCGCGGCACGGGCTCGCTCTACAGCCACTCGCCTTCCAGGGCGGTGGCGGTGAGGCCCGGCGCCGCCGCGTACAGGACGGCTCGACTTCCCGACTTCTGCCCGGCGTCGTGCGCCCGCCGCAGGATGTCGAACACGGCGGCGCCTCCGCGGTTGCCGCTGGTGTAGCTGTCCCGGCTGTAATCCAGCAGTCCCGACGGCCAGGTGTCGGGCATCGTCTGCTCCATGTACTCCAGCACCCGGGTCCCGCCGGGGTGCGCGAGGAGCACGTCGGGGTGCCAGGAGTCGGGGTCGTCCTGGTAGCGGACGCGCAGCCACTCCCACATCGCGGTGACCGTCTCCTGTACGGCGCGCGGCCCGCGCCGGTCCATCACGAAGTGGGTGCCGTCCGCCCGCGTGTCCAGACGGTGCAGGTCCTGGGTGCCGGGCAGGGTGTGGTGCCAGGCGGCGTCCAGCCGCAGCACCGACTGGCTCCTCGGACGGCCCGTGACCACCGCGGCGACCGCGGTGTCCGCGAACAGCAACCGCACGATCAGCGACTCGATGGTGTCGTCCGCGGGCTGGTAGGTCGTGCTCAGCGCCTCCGCGATCACGACCAGGACCACCCGGTCGGGGTCCGCGGCCACGAGATCCGCCGCCAGGGCCAGGGAGCGGGTCCCCGCGACACAGGCCCACTGCGTGGCCGGCAGCAGCATCACGTCGTCGCGGAGCTCCAGCTTGTTGGCCAGGGCGATGTCCAGACCCGGCAGTGCCGGGGTGGTGGAGTGACTGGTGATCAGGCAGTCGATGTCCGAGGCGTCCAGCCCCGCGATCTGCAGGGCACCGCGCGCCGCACGCTCCCCGTAGGACTGCACGGCCTCCCAGGCCGGCCCGGTGCGCTCCTGGACGGTCTGCGGCGCGGGTATCGCTTCGAGGGCGGCGATCACGCGGTCCACGTCCTGCCGGCTGAACCCGTCGCGTGTCAGCGCCTCTTGGGCGGGCCCGGTGCCGACGTCCCGCAGGCCGCTGCCGTTGCCGGGCGCGACGGCGGTCTCCAACGGCAGCATCCACCCTCGGGTCTCGATGCCCGTACTGGCCGCGATGCCGTCGATCCGCGGCGCCCACGCCGCATGCGGATGCCGGTCGCGCACCTCCGCCACGATCTGGCTGGTCTCCACGTCGTGCTCGCCGTGTATCACGGCAGGGGGACAGAGGTAAGCGGCCATGATGGGCACCTTTCCAAGGGAACGAGGAGAAACGTCACGAGGGCTGCGCCATGGGCCACTTTGGAACTTCGCGCCCATGCCGAGGGGCTCCCTTCCGGGAGTCGCTGTCGCCAACGAGCATGGACGCTAAATGGACATTTCCGCTGTGATTCAGACAACTTGGGCGGCCTCTGATGGCGTGATTCGGCACACACCGGTCAAACAGCGGCCCTCGGAGCGGTTCCGCTTGTCTCGCCTGAGCCACCGTCAGCCAGGGAAGCGGGAGGCCGGTCGGACTGAGGCTGCCGCCACGCGCCCGGGGGCAGGCGGGTGCGGTGCGCTGCTCGGCAGCGAGCACCCGCTGGTCGGCCGCAGCGCCCCGGGCTTTGGTCTTGAGGACGGCACTCGCCTCGGCGACCTGACGCAGGACCGGCGAGGCGTCGCGCTCGATCGGCTGTCGGCAACGGCAACCTCCAGCATCGACGCCCGCGCGCCATGCAGGCCTCCCTCGGCGGCGAGGACGTCCCGGCTCGCGCTCACCACACGGCACACCGGCAAGGAGGCGATGCCTGACACCGCCTGACAGGAGTCGGCGACCGCTGTCAGCGGGCCGGCCGCGGACTGTCAGCAGGATCCGCCATCGTCATGGTCATCGAGAACGACGAGGACCTGACGAGGAGTTGTTGAACATGGCGTACGCGATCCGGGCCGAGGGACTGGTCAAGAAGTACGGCGATTTCACCGCCCTGGACGGCGTCGACCTGGAGGTCCCGGCCGGCAAGGTCGTCGGCGTCCTGGGGCCCAACGGCGCCGGCAAGACCACCACCGTGCGCATCCTGGCCACGCTGATGCGCCCCGACGGCGGACACGCCACCGTCGGCGGCCACGACATCGTCAAGGACCCGGTCAAGGTCAGGCAGCTGATCGGGCTGACCGGTCAGTACGCCTCCGTGGACGAGAGCCTGTCAGGCGCCGAGAACCTGGTGCTCATCGGGCGGCTGCTCGGCCTGTCCCGGCGCGATGCCAAGGCGAGGGCCGCCACGCTCCTGGAGGACTTCTCCCTCGCCGAGGCGGCCCGCAAGCCGATCGCCACCTTCTCCGGCGGCATGCGGCGCCGTCTGGACCTGGCCGCCTCCCTGGTCGGCCGGCCCCAGGTGCTCTACCTGGACGAGCCCACCACCGGTCTCGACCCGCACGCCCGGCAGGAAGTCTGGGATGTGGTACGGCAGTTGGTCGCCGACGGCTCCACGGTGCTGCTCACCACCCAGTACCTGGAGGAGGCCGACCAGCTCGCCGACTCCATCACCGTGTTCGACAAGGGCCGCAAGGTCGCCGAAGGCCGCCCCGGTGAGCTCAAGCGTCGCGTGGGCGGCCAGATCCTCCAGGTCCGTCCCACACTGGCCGCCGATGTGCCGCAGGTCGGCGCGATGCTCGCCGAGCTGAGCGGACATGCCCCCGCCCAGAACTCCGGCGTACTCACCGTGCCGGCCGACGACCCGATGATCGTCGCCGCGGTCGCGCGCCGCCTGGACGGCCTCGGCATCACCGCCGACGAACTCGGCCTGCGGTTGCCCAGCTTGGACGAGGTCTTCCTCGCCCTGACCGGACACGCACCCGCCGTCACCGGCGACCAGCCCGTCGCCGTCTGAGCCCCGGCTCCCCAGCCCCCGGCTCTCCTGTCTCTCCCGCCTCCCCCACCTCCCCTGGTTACGCGCAGACTTTCCCGAGAGGACCCCGTCATGAGCACCCAGCCCCTCACCGCCCACGCCGAGCTCCCCGGCCGTATCGGCCTCGCGCAGACCGCCCGGCACAGCCTCGCCCTCGCCGGCCGCGGCGTCACCAAGTTCATGAAGTCGCCGATCCAGCTGGTCGATGTGATCCTCACCCCGATCATCAGCCTGCTGATGTTCATCTATCTCTTCGGGCAGGCCATGTCCGGCGGCGACACCGACCACTACCTGCAGCTCGTCACCCCCGGGGTCATGGTCATGGCCGTCTTCCAGGCCAGCGTCGGCATCGGCGCCTCGCTCTGCGCGGACGCCAGTACCGGGATCTTCGACCGGTTCCGCAGCATGCCGATCGCCCGCTCCAGCCCGCTGATCGGCGCCGTCCTCGCCGACATAGTCCGCTACGTCGTCTGCCTGGGCACCCTGGTCGCCCTGTCCCTGATCATGGGTTACCGCGTCGAGACCGGCCCGGCCGCCTCGCTCGCCGCGCTCGCCCTGCTCGTCGGCTTCGCCCTCAGCTTCTCCTGGATCTCGGTGTACCTCGGGATGCTGATCAAGAACCCCGCCTCCGTACAGGGCCTCATGACCATCCTGATCCTGCCGCTCACCTTCGCCAGCAACGTCTTCGTCCCCAGGGACGACATGGCCGGCTGGCTCCAGGCCTGGTCCGACGTCAACCCCGTCTCCCTGGTGGCCGACACGGTCCGCGGCCTGCTCAACGGCGGCCCGGTCGCCGGTTCCCTGGCGGGCACCATCGCCTGGATGGCCGGCGTGATCGCCGTCTTCTTCCCGCTGGCGATGCGCGCCTACCGCAAGAACGCCGGATGATCCTCCGGTGACAAGCCCTGCCGGGCGGGGTCCGCACCCACGGGGGTGGAGCGGACCCCGCCCGGCTGTCCGCATGAGAACCGCGCGCGCCTCGTCAGCTGCGCGGCGCCGCCCGCAGGGTCTCTGCCTCCAGCCACCGCAGCGCGTCCTCACGGGAGTACGCGGCCCCGTTCTCGTACGCCTTCTCGAAGCCTTCCTCGCCCAGCGTCGCCACGATGCGGTCGATCAGCTCGCGCCACTCCGGCTCGCCCCGGTCGAAGGCGCCGCGCATCACCTGGCTCATGCCGAGCGACTTGGCGCCCTCTTCCGGAGCGCCCTCCAATGCCCGTAGTCCGCCGAGCAGTTCGGCCACCCAGGCGAGCGCCGCGCCCGCTCCCTGGCCGAACAGGGCGCCGGCCGCCTCGGGCAGCAGGGCCCTGGCCCGCACCGCGTCCCCCTCGGCGAGACGGTTCTCGACACGGGTGCTGACGATCAGGTCGCGGGCCAGCTCTCGGAGGGAGGGACGCCTGGCGCTCAGCTCCTCGAGACGGTCGAGGGTCGCGTCGGACTGCGCCAGGTCACCGGCCCTGCGGTACACATTGGCCAGGCCCACGAGGATGTTGGCCTCCAGGCGCAGCTGTCCCTGCTCGCGGGCCTGCCGGTGGGCGGCGCGCAGATCGCGGAAGGCGCCTGCCAGGTCGCCGCTGCGCCGCCGTTCGCGGGCGAGCCTGGCCTTGCTGAGGTAGAGGTAGTCCTCGGTGCCGAGTTCGGAGCTGAGTGCCACGGTTCGTTCGAAGGTGGCGATGGCCTGGGGGTACTCGCCGCGCAGGGAGTGGTCGCGGCCGATCGGGAGCAGGCTCATCACGAGCCCCCAGCGGTCGCCCACCTCCTCGAAGCCGCGCAGGGCCTCGATCCGTGAGTCTGCGCCGGTGACCAGATCACCCTGTTCGGTGAGGGCGAAGTCCCGCGCCAGGTGGGCGCTGGCGCGCACCCAGGGATCGGGCGAGTCGAGAGCGCTGCGGTCCGCGGCTCCGTCCGGCCCCGGCCCGCCGGCGGGGAAGGACGCCTGGGACATCCGCAGGAGCAGTACGGCCGGGTGGAACTCACGTGCCGTCGCCGACTCGCCCTCGACGGCCGGACGTCGGCCGACCCCTCCCTGTACGGAATCCCGTACCCGTACGGAGCCTCGTGCGGCTATGGCGTCAGGCCCGGCGACCTCCGCCCGATACGTGTCGAGCAGAGTGCCCATCCCCCTGATCCCCCAGTACCAGAACATCGCCCCGGCGAAGCGTGCGGCCGGGCTCGCGTCCCGAGCGTCGACGACCAGCCGCAACGCGAGGACGAGATTGTCGTGTTCGGCGTCGAAGACCTCGATCGCACGCAGCTGTTCGCCGGTACGGAGGCGGGGTTCGTGTTCTTCCGCGAGGGCCAGGAAGTACGCGGTATAGCGCTTGGTGAGGGCGTCGCCGGACTCGGCGTCGGCGAGCTGCCTCGCGGCGTACGCGCGTACCGTCTCGAGCATGCGGTAGCGCGGCTCGCCCGCCCCGTCGTCAGCATGGTCGACGAGCGATTTCTCGACCAGGGCGTCCAGGACGTACGGGATGTCGGCGGCCGGAAGCGACGGGTCCGCGCACACGGCTTCGAGCGCCGAGACGGTCGCGCCGCCCGGGAACGCCGACAGTCTGCGGGCGAGGATCCGCTCGGGTTCGTCGAGCAGGTCCCAGCTCCACTCGACGAGCGCGAGCAGGGTGCGCTGGCGGGGCAGGGCGGTGCGGCTGCCCGAGGCGAGGAGACGGAAGCGGTCGTCGAGGCGACGTGCGATCTGCTCGACGCTCATCGAGCGGAGCTTCGCCGCGGCCAGTTCGAGGGCCAGCGGCATCCCGTCGAGCCGTCGGCAGACCTCGACCACGGCGTCGAGGGTCAGGTCGTCGAGCGTGAAGTCCGGCCGGACTCCGGCGGCCCGCTCGACGAAGAGGCGGACGGCGGGCGACTGCGCGGCCTCGGCGGGCTCCGGCGATCCTGTCGGTACGTCGAGTGGGCCGAGGTGACACAGGGACTCGCCGGTGATGGCGAGGGCCTCGCGGCTGGTGGCGAGGATCCGCAACTCCGGCAGCTGGTCGAGGAGTTCGGCGGCGAGTTCCGCGGCCGCCTCGACGAGGTGCTCGCAGTTGTCGAGCAGGAGCAGGGCGTCGCCACTGCCCAAGAGCCCGGCCATGCGCTCGGCCGGGGTGGCCCGCTGCCCCTGGCCGGCGTCGTAGAGGCGGCCGTCGGTCGAGCTGAGGGCGCCGAGTACCGCATCGGCCAGCTGGTCCGGTGCGCTCACCCCGGCGAGCGGCACGAACCAGACCCGGCCGCGCGCGTGAGCGCGGTCCCGGGTGGCCGCTTCGAAGGAGAGGCGGGTCTTGCCCGCGCCACCGGGGCCGACGATGGTGACGAGCCGACTGTGGGCCAACTGCCGGCCGAGTCCGCTCAGTTCCGCGTCGCGGCCGACGAAGCTGGTCAGCCTGGCCGGGAGGCGGCTCGCGGCGGCCTCGGCCCGCTCGGCGGGCGTCTCCAACTCGCCTCGCAGCAAGGCCAGATGGATCTCCCGCAGCTCGGCCGAGGGGACGACGCCGAGTTCGTCGTCGAGCCGCTCACGTATCGCCTCGTACACCGCGAGGGCGTCGGACTGCCGTCCGGCCGCGGACAGCGCGCGCATCCGCAGCCCGGCGACCCGTTCGCTCAACGGCCGCTCGGCGCCGGCCGCTTCGAGATCCGCGAGTACCCCTCCGTACCGTCCGAGCCGTAGCTCGGCATCGCAGCGGTCCTCGGCCGCCGCGGTCCGCAGATCGTCGAGGCGGGTCGCGACGGGCCCGGCGAACGGAGCGTCCAGGACATCGGCGAGCGCCGCGCCCTGCCACAGCCCGAGCGCCGTTCCGAGCAGCGAGGCCGCCTCGCCGGCCCGTCCGGCCGCGAGTTCCCGCCTGCCCCGAGCGGCCAGCTCCTCGAATCGGTGCACGTCCACGTCCTCGGCCCGCACCGAGAGCCGGTATCCGCCGGACGCGGACTCCACCGACGCGGACCCGCGCAGCGCCCTGCGCAGCCGGGACACCAGCGCCTGCAGCGCGTTGGCCGCGTCGGCGGGCGGCTCCTCTCCCCACAGGCCGTCGACGAGGGAGTCGACGGACACCGCCCGGCCCTCTTCGAGGGCGAGCCTGGCGAGGAGCATCCGCAGCCGGACGCCACCCACCCCGACCGGCGTCACATCGTCGGCGTACACCTGAATCGGTCCAAGCAGCACTACGCGCACCACGGCGGTCTCCCCCTCCGGACCGACCCGCTCCTGCCGTGTCGATCATCCTCCAACGCCGGGTCAGCATCACCCAACCGACGCCCCCAGTAAAGCGAAGGCGCAACGCGGAGCCGTGCGGACGGGCCGCGTCGGTCGTCCCCGGCCGTCCCCGGCCGTCCCCCGTCGTCCCCCGTCGTCCCCCGTCGAGGCGACGGCGTCCTGGGCCTCGGTTCACCGGCTCGGCTCGTGCGTGGCCGCCGTCAAAGGTTCTACCTGTTCTCACCGAAGGCCTGGGGACGCGGGTACGCCGCCGAGGGGTGCGCGGCGGAGCTCGGCTGGTTCGCCGACGCGCTTCCCGGCGAGCCGGTGGTGCTCTGCACCCAGACCGCCACTACCGCTCGATGCGCCTCGCCGCGAAGCCGGGGTTCACCGAGGTGCGACGGTTCGAGGAGTGGGGCGCCGAGCAGTGGTTCGGCATGTGGTCCTCGGTCGCACAACCCGGTTGAGCACCGTACCGCTCCCGTGCCCGTCCAGGACGGCCACCGTGACGGTCCCGGACGCCGGGGCTCTCGACGCCCGCCGGGTTCAGGCGCCCGGCGGATCCAGACGCCCGTCGGCTTCAGGCGACGACGCGGGGACGCCCGGCGGGCGTGGGAGGCACGCCGAGGCGTTCGAGCAGCAGTCCTTCACGGGTGGACCAGGGGCAGATCTCGACGTTCTTGACCCCGCAGGCTTCCATGAGGGCCTGGGCTATCAGGGCTCCCGCCAGGGACTGTTCGGCGCGGTGCCGGGAGATGCCCGGCAGCTCGGCACGACGGGACGGTCCCGCGGCGGCCAGCAGGGAGACCGATGCGCGCAGTCGAGGCAGCGCCAGCCTCCGCCGGGCTCGCGGTGTCTTGCTCCGCGCTGCGGCGAGCCGGGCGAGCTGTTCGAAGGTCTTGGAGCAGGCCAGCACGCACCCGCCCGGCTCGGCCTGCGGCAGGCCGGGGACACCTTCCAGGGACCGGCGGAGGTGCTGCCGGATCTCGGCGAGGCGGCGCGGGGACGGCGCGGCGCCCCCGGGAAGCCAGTCCCGGGTGATCCTGCGGGCGCCCAGCGGCAGCGAGTGGACGACGTCCGGCTGCTCTCCGGTGCCGGAGGCGATCTCCACGGTGCCGCCCCCGATGTCCAGGACCAGCAGCTTCCCGGCCGTCGGGCCCGCCCAGCGGCGGGCGGCCACGTAGGCCAGCCGTGCCTCCTCCTCGCCCGCCAGCACGCGCAGCCGGGTGCCCGTGGTCCGTGCCACCCGCGCGATGATCTCGTCGCAGTTGGGGGCGTCCCGGATGACGGAGGTCGCGAACGCGAACACGTCCTGTCCGCGCAGCCGTGGGTCGGCGTCGACAGCCTCGGCCACGGCCCGCTCGACGCTCTTCACCCCGGCCTTGTCCAGCCGCCCCTTGCGGTCGAGGGTCTCGTGCAGGCTCAGGCGCACCTTGCGGGAGAACACCGGCTCCAGCTCCGCACCCGGACGCCCCCGCACCACCGTCAGCAGAGCACTGTGGCACCCGACGTCGAGCACACTCGCCTGCCGCATCCCATCGCCTCCTTCTGGCCCCGCGCCCGGCCGGACCGGCCTTCTCCGATCCTCCGACAGCCCCTTCGCCGGCGCGACGGGAATTCCGGCGCACCGCGTAAGCTTATCGTCACCACCCGTGCACCCTCTGCCCCAGGCTTTCGGCGACTACCGGACCCGGTCCGGACGGCTCCCTCGCCGGGCCCGCGCCCACCGCTCCGAGGAATCCGCATCCGGTAGAACGAAGCGACAGGCGCCGCCACTTCACGGCGCCCGTGCGGCGGTCTCGGCATGCTTATTGGTTTGCCGCCGGCCGGTCCGGCCGGATAAGAAGCTTGCATGCTCACAGGCGACAAGGTCGGGCTCAGGGCCCGGCACGAGGACGACATCCCGATCCTTCGGACCGAGCTCTACGACGACGTGGTCAACTCCTCGCGGGCCGAAGGCGGGCCGTGGCGGCCGATCACGCCCGGCTCGAAGGATCCGCGGCTCGTGGTGGACGACACGGAGCAGGGAAACGTCCGGTTCTCCGTGGTGGAGCTGGAGGGCGGAACCCTGGTCGGAACCGCCACGCTGTGGGGCATCGACAGCCACAACCGGACCGCCCATATCGGCCTCGGACTGCTCCCGTCCGCCCGTGGCAAGGGCTACGGCACCGATGTGGTCGCGGTGCTGTGCCACTACGGTTTCGTCGTGCGGAGCCTGCAGCGGCTGCAGATCGAGACGCTGTCGGACAACGCGGCGATGCTGCGCTCGGCAGAGCGCAACGGCTTCGTCCGCGAGGGCGTGCTGCGCTCCTCGGCCTGGGTGATGGGCGAGTTCCTGGACGAGGTGCTGCTCGGGCTCCTCGTCCAGGAATGGAAGCGGGACGCGAAGGTCTAGACCGCCGTCCGACCGTCAAGTGCGGGACGGGGAACTACTCGGCCTGCGCGGGACGGCTCCCGTCCCGGCTCGGGGGGTCACGGGACGGGAGCGCGTCACCTGGTTCTTCCTCGCGCCACGGCCGTACGGATGCACGGGTGTGGAAGCGGCGCTCGCGAATGCGTCAGGCGGTCGAGGGGGTGAGCCGTACGGGGAGTTCGAAGAGGTCGTTCTGGGTCAGCACCGGCTTGTGGCGCAGGGCCGACGGGGCCACCGCCAGGTCCAGCCCGGGGAAGCGGGCGTACAGCGCGGGCAGCGCCACGCCCGCCTCCAGACGGGACAGGGCGGCGCCGGGGCAGACGTGCGGTCCGTGGCCGAAGGATATGTGGCGGGTGCGGGTCTCGCGGGTGATGTCGAAGTCACCGGCCGAGGGACCGTGCGCCTCTTCGTCGCGGCCTATCGCGCCGTACGAGACGATGAGCGCGTCGCCCGCCGGAATGACCCGGTCGCCGACCGGCACGTCCTCGGTCGCGAACCGGATCAGCACGTGCGACGTCGGCGTCGACCAGCGGAGGGTCTCCTCGATCACCGCGGACCAGTCCGCCGCGCCCGACAGGACCAGTGCCCGCTGGTCCGGGTGGGCGGAGAGGTTGACGACGGCGCTGACGATCAGCGAGATGGTGGTCTCGTGACCCGCGGCGACCATGAGCTGGAGGGTGGAGACGATCTCCTCGTCGGTGAGCCGGTCACCGTCCTCCGAGGCCAGGACGAGCGCGCTGGTCAGGTCGTCACCGGGCTCGGCACGCTTGGCGGCGACGGTCTCGGCCATGATCCCGGCCAGTTCGACGAGGGTGGCGACGACCTCCGCGGGCGGGGTCTGGGTGGAGAAGAACTTCTCGAACAGCGCCTTCAGCCGCGGCAGCCGGCTCTCCTCGATACCCATGAGGTCGGCGACGACGTACGTCGGCAGCGGGTAGGCGAACTCCGCCTTGAGGTCGACGACTTCGGCGTCGGTGGGCAGCTGGTCCAGCAGTCGTCCGGTGAGTTCCGTGATCCGCTCGCGCATCGCCTCCACCCGGCGCGGGGTGAGGGCCTGGGCGACGAGGCCGCGCATCCTGCGGTGGTCGGCGCCGTCCACGGTCAGCATGGAGCGGCCGGGGTTGGCCAGGCCGATCAGAGGCCAGTCGGGCGGGATCTCGCCGCGCTGCCAGGCACCCCACACGTTGATGTCCTTGACCAGCCGGGGGTCCGTCAGCAGCGCCTTGGCCTCGGCGTGCCGGGTGACCGCCCACACCGGGACCCCGCCGGGCAGTTCGACCGCGGCCAGCGGTCCCGCCGCCCGCAGCCTGGCGCTCTCCCCGTCCAGGTCGGTGACGAACGGATCCAGGGGAATCCGCAGCTCTTCGGTTCCGGACGTCATGATCAGTTGCCTCCCAGGGCAGGGGTGGGGGTGAACCGCACGGGCAGTTCCGTCAGCCCGCGCAGCCAGGGCGAGGGACGGCGGGTCAGGGACTCGGCCGGAACGTCGAGATCGATGTCGGGCAGCCGGTCCAGGACGACCTCGATCCCCGTCTGGGCGATGACCTCGGCGACTTCCTGGGCCGGGAACGGGCAGCGGTGCTCGCCGTGGCCGAAGGAGAAGTGGGCGTTGTTGCCGCCGGTGAGTTCGTTGCCGACGGGACGCACCTGGGGGTCGGAGTTGGCTGCCTGGAGTCCGAGGAGGAGCAGGTCTCCGGCCCGGATGTGCTGGCGGCCGAGGTGGGTGTCCCGCGACGCCCAGCGGCCGGCGACGTTCTGGGTGGGCGTGTCCTCCCAGAGCACCTCGTTCATCGCCTCCGCGACGCTGTTGCGGCCGCCGAAGAGCGAGGCGGCGAAACGGCCGTCGGTGAGCATCAGCCGCAGCGAGTTGCCGATCCAGTCGGCGGTGGGCTGGTGTCCGGCCGCCATCATCACCATCAGGTCCTGGGCGATCTCCTCGTCGGTGAAGCCACCGGGGTCGGCCAGCATGCGCGAGACGACGTCGTCGGCCGGTGCGGCCCGGCGCGCGGCGAGCAACTCGCCCATGGAGGAGGCCAGATGGCTCTGCCCGGCGAGAGCGCGCTCCCGGCCGTCGATCATGTCGTTGAGCGCGGTGACCAGGCCCGGGCCGTCCTCGTCGGAGAAGCCGTACAGCCGCGCCAGGACGCGTACGGGCAGCAGCATGGCGTACTGGCCGACGAGGTCGGCCGATCCCTCGGCGCACAGGGCGTCGATCAGTTCGTCGGCGAACCGCTCGGCGTGGCGGCGCAGCCGGGTCGGGTCGCTCGCCTCCAGCGCGTTGCTGATCATGGCGGCCCGCTCGCGGTGCCGCTCACCGACCGTGTAGAGGATCGACGGCTGCTTGCGGCCGATCATCGGCAGCAGGGGCCAGTCGCCGGGGATCGTGTCCCACTGGTTCCACAACTCCGAGTCGCGGCTGAACAGGACGGGGTCGCCCGTGACCTGGTGCAGTTCGCGGTAGCCGAGGACGAGCCAGGCCGGGACTCCGCCGTCCAGCAGGACCGGGGTGACGGCGCCGTGCTGTGCGCGCATCTCCCGGTACAGCCGTGCGGGTTCGGTCTGGAAGCGCGAACCGCTGAGCGGAACGGCGTCGGTGCTCACACGAACTCCCGTGGTGAAGCGGCGGCGTGGGCTCTCTGCCCGGCGTACCGGCTCTGGATGTGCTGGACGAGCGTGATGAGGACCTGCTTGCTGGACTCCCGGGTACGGGCGTCGCAGTCGATCAGGGGCACCTGCGGATCGAGGTCGAGGGCCTCGCGGACGTCGCTGTGCGCGTGGCGGGCGCCGCCGAAGTCGTTGCAGGCCACGATGAACGGCGTGCCGTGGCGCTCCAGACGGTCGATGGCGTACCAGGAGTCGTCGATGCGCCGGGTGTCGACCAGGACGACCGCGCCGAGGGTGCCGGAGAACAGCCGGTCCCACAGGAACCAGAAGCGTTCCTGGCCGGGCGCGCCGAAGAGGTACAGCACGTTGCGCTCGTCGAGGGTGATCCGGCCGAAATCGAAGGGCACGGTGGTCGCGGTCTTCCCGCGGACCTCGCTGATGTCGTCGACCGCCTCGCCGGCCCTCGTCATCGTCTCCTCGGTGTTGAGGGGACGGATCTCGCTGACCGAACGGACCATGGTCGTCTTTCCGACGCCGAAGCCGCCCACGACGACGATCTTCAGACCGTTGTCGGCGGTGGCACCCAGGGGGGTGCGCACGTCAGAGGTTGCGGAGTCCAACGAGCACCTGCTCCAAGACGTCGGGATCGGGAAGGGCGGAGTTGCGGGGGTGGCGGGCCCTGACCCGGCCGGCGGCGAGCAGGTCGGACAGCAGGATCTTGGTGATGCTCACGGGAAGCCCCAGTTCGGCGGCGACCTCCACCACGGCGGTGGGCGCCTGCGTCAGCCTGAGGACCGCCGCGTGCTCGGACTGCATCCCGACGGTGGGGTCGCTCTCGGCCACCACCAGCGTCACCAGGTCGAAGGGACTGTCGGGCCCCGAGCGGCTGCGTCCCCCGGTGAGGGTGTAGAGCCGGTCGGGGGCGTCGTCCCTGCCTGGGCGCCTCACGCCGTGCGAGGCGGTGCCGTCAGGTGCTCGCCGAGCTGTTCCACCAGCTCGCTCATGTTGTGCCCGACGAGTCCGGGTTCGGCCTCCTCCGTGGTGACCACGGCGAGGTGCGCGCCTTCACCGGCCTCGACGATGAACAGCGTTCCGCCGTAGAACTCGGTCATCGAGGAACGCACGCCTCCGCTGCCGTCGCCGAACTCGACCGAGGCGCCGTGCGAGAGCGACTGGATGCCGGCGGCGATGGCGGCGAGCTGGTCGGCCTGGTCGACCGTCAGTTCCGGGGTACGGCACAGCTTCAGCCCGTCACGGGAGAGCACGAGGGCGTGCCGGGCCCCCGGGGTGCGCTCGAGAAGTCCTTCTATGAGCCAGGTGAGCTTCTCGTCGGCGGTCGTCGTGCCGGTCATGAGGTGGTGTCGCCTTCCGGGTGCGAGGGGGTGGGACTGCCGGGCGCCGCCCCGGTCTGCGGGGACGGCGTGGTGTGCGAGTCGTCGGGGATGGCCGGCAGCGGGTGCCCGCCCGTGCGTTCCGCCGGGCCGGCGGCGCGCACCGCCTGGCGGAAGGCGCCGAAGCGGTTGGCGCGGACGCGGATGTCCTCGGGCGGGTCCGTGCGGCGCTCGGCGCTCTGGGCGGCGGCGCGTGCGCTCTCGGCGGCAGCCAGGGTGCGGCCGCGTCGGCGCTTGGGCAGCCCGTCGCCGGGGTGCGGGGCGTCGGCGCCGGTCTCCTGCGGCGGGACCTGCTCCGGGGGCGTGGCGGCTTCGGCGGGAGCGGGCGCGCCGAGGTCCGGCTGCGGGGCGCGCGCCGGGGTGCTGCGCGCGGGCGGGTCCGCCGGATGTCGTACGGGGGACGGTGCCGCGGTGAGGATGTCCTGGGGGATGAGCATGAGCACCCCGGTGCCGCCCCGCGCGGAGGGCCGGAAGGACACCTTCATGCCGTGCTTGCGCGAGAGGCGTCCCACCACGGCGAGGCCGAGCCGGGTGCCGGTGAGTCCGCCGAGTCCGCCCGCGTCGCCGGAGACGGCCTGTTCCGCGCGGCGCAGCTGGACGTCGCTCATGACGAGCCCGCTGTCCTCCACCGAGACGATGGCGCCGGCCGGCACTTCCTCGACGTAGACGTGCACCTCGGCGTTGGGAGGCGAGAAGTTGGCGGCGTTGTCCAGCACTTCGGCGAGCGCGTGCATCACGCCCTCGGCCGCGTGTCCGGCCACCGCGGTGTCACTGACGGAGTGCAGGCGGATGCGCTGGTAGCCGCTGATCCGGCCCATGGCGCCGCGCAGAACGGACTCCATGGAGATGGGTCGCGCCCAACGGCGTCCCGAACGCGCCCCGGTGAGGACGGCGACGGAGTCGGCGAGCCGGCCGGCCTGGGCGGTGCGGTGGTCGAGGTGCAGCAGGTCGGCGAGGACCTCCTCGTCGCTGTGCCGCTCCTCCATCGTCCGCAGGTCGGCCAGGGTGCCGGTGGCCAGCGCCTGCATCCGGGCCGCCGCGTTGGCCGTCGCGGCGATCGCGGTGTCGCGGTCGCCCACGGCGCGGTCGAGTTGCTCGGAGAGCCGGCGGACCTCGGCCGCGAGCCGGACCCGTTCGGTCTCGGACTCCTGGGCGCGCAGGGCGCGTTCCCTGGTGAACTCCTCGGCGAGCCGGGCTCGTTCGTGTGCGGTGGCGTCGGTGTGCCGTTGGTGTTCGCGGCGCCATCGTTCCGCCTGGAGGTCGCGCTCCTGGGCGACCCGCTCGGCCTCGGCGGTCGCCGTCCGCAGCGCGACACGTACGGAGCGCGCGGCGCGTCGCGCGTGTACGGCCGCGGTGACGGCCACGCACAGCAGTACCGCGGCGATGGCGCCGCCGCAGCCCACGAGCGCCTGTGCCGACTCGGGTACGGACGTGACGGCCCATACGACGGCAAGGGCGGACAGGGCAGCGGTCAACAGGGGTAGGGGCAGCAGCGAACGGATGGTGGATCGGTCGCCGGAAGGGGCGGGCGCGGTCATCGCTCAGGTCCTCGGGTGGCCGCTCGGGAACGCGACCCTTGTTTGTCCTAAGGGGCAGATAGTGCACAGAAGTCTGTAGTCGGTGATCAACCGGGCGTCACTATACGAGAGTTTCGATCACCCCGAACAGTGTTCGACCAGCACAGTTCGCAAACTCGCCATCAATTGGTGCCGGATGTCGGCGCGGGACGATCCGGCTCGACGGCTTCCTCCCCCGGCTGACCAGAGATTCTTTGTGCGGGCTGTGCGAGTTGTGCGGCCCGGGGGCCGAACCGCGATCCACGCCGACAGCGTTGACGACGAGGCACGTGCCCCGTGTCCCCCGTCGCCGAGTGGGCAGACGCAGCCGAGGCCGTCGGCATCGGCCGGAGTGGCGAGCCGGTCGCCCTGCCGCCAGGCTGACGGTGACGGCAGAGGTACCGGCACGCAGGACGGACGGACAGACGCACAAAGGGACTGGTTCCACATGCAGATCGATCTGACGGGACGCACCGCCCTGGTGACGGGCTCGACGCAGGGCATCGGCGCCGCGATCGCCGCCGGGCTCGCGCGCTCCGGCGCCCGGGTAGGGGTGAACGGCCGAGACGAGCAGCGGGTCGCGGAGGCCGTGGCGCGACTGGCGGCGGAGGTGCCTGGGGCCTTCTTTGTGCCCGTGGCCGCCGACGTGGCGAACGAGGAGGGCGCACAGCGCGTCCTGGAGGCGCTGCCGGAGGTGGACATCCTCGTCAACAACCTCGGCATCTTCGGCTCCGCCGACCCCCTCGAGATCAGCGACGAGGAGTGGCGGCGCTACTTCGAGGTGAACGTGCTGGCCGCCGTACGGCTGACCCGGCTGTACCTTCCGGGCATGACGGAGCGCGGCTGGGGCCGGATCCAGTACATCGCCAGCGACTCGGCGGTCGTCATCCCGGCCGAGATGATCCACTACGGCATGTCCAAGACCGCGCTCCTCGCCGTCGGCCGCGGCTTCGCGAAACAGGCGGCGGGCACGGGGGTGACGGTCAACTCGGTCATCGCCGGCCCCACCCACACCGGCGGGATCGAGGACTTCGTCCACGAACTCGTCGACCGCGACCTGCCCTGGGACGAGGCCCAGCGCGCATTCATGCGGGAGCACCGCCCGCAGTCCCTCCTGCAACGGCTGATCGAGCCCGAGGAGATCGCCCACATGGTCGTCTACCTCAGCTCCGACCAGGCTTCGGCCACGACGGGCGGGGCGCTGCGGGTCGACGGCGGATACATCGACTCGATCCTGCCCTGACGACGCGGGCCCGGCGGTCGGCGCACGTCGCCGGGAAAGGACAGTGCGGCTTTCCGCCGACCGGCCCTGGTCGTCGTGCGTGGCTCAGACGTGCAGGGCGGGCCGGTAGACGAGTTCCTGGGTGTGGCCGTCGAGCGTCCGGTGCTCGATCAGCTCGAGGTCGAAGTCGGCCGCACCCTGGAAGATCGGGTCCAGCCCGGTCCGACCGGTGATCACGGGGAAGAGTGTCACCTGGACGCGGTCCACGAGCCCGGCGGCCATCAGCGCCCGGTTCATCGACAGGCTGCCGTGCGAGCGCAACGGCACCTCGGACTCCTCCTTGAGCCGGGCGACGACGTCGACGGCGTCGCCGCTCAGGATGTTCGCGTCCGGCCAGTCGAGGGGTCCTTCCAGCGTGGTCGACACCACCGTCGCCGGCAGGCTCCTCATCCGCGTGACCCATGGGTCACGCACCTCGGACTCCTCGGTGCTCGCAGCCAGCATCCGGGCGAACGCCCGATAGGTGTTGGCCCCGAAGACCATCCGCTGCTCCTCGGCGTACAGGTCGAGTCGGTGGTCGAGAAGCTCGGGGCCTTGCTTGCCCCAGTAGCCGGTCCAGTCGCCACTGGCGGCGCCGAAGCCGTCGAGGCTGGAAAAGACGTCGAAGGTGTAGGTGGCGGTCATGATGTTCTCCTCGATCGAGTGCGGTTGATCGCGTCCTGGAAATACAGACCGGCGACCGCTGCGAGACTCATCGCCCTTCGACCTCGGGCTCCCGGAGCCCGGCCGCTCCGGATGCGACCCCGGCGGCTTCACCAGGGCAAGGAAGGCACGCCTCGACCGAGGCAATGTTCACGTGCTCAAGCGCAGCACGCCGTCGTCCTCGCGCACGCGGAACGCGATCATCCGGCGCAGTCGGCCCACTCTTCGCCACCCCTCAGTCGTTCGCTGTCGGGCAGGTCCGGACGACGGCCTGGTCGCCGTGGGGGCCGAACAGGTGCAGGATTTCGACCGCTTCGGCGTCGGCGGGGCCGAACCAGTGGGGTTCACCGGTGTCGAACTCGGCCACCTCGCCCGGACGGAGAGTGATCTCGCGCTCCCCCAGGATGAGGCGGAGCCGGCCGGCGAGCACGTAGAGCCATTCGTAGCCGGAGTGGGTGACCAGCCGCGGTTCGCGGTGCGAGAGCACCTGCTTGAAGACCTGGACCCGGCCCGGGTACTGCGTCAGCGGGACGAGGACGCTTCCGCGCTCCCGGCTTCGAGGCCTCAGATGGACCCGCGGATCACCGGTGGCCGGGGCCGTCACCAGTTGGTCCAGCGCGACGCGGTGGGCCCGGGCGAGCGGGATGAGGAGATCGAGGGTCGGGCGCCGTCGGCCCGACTCCAGGCGCGACAGCGTGCTCACGGAGATTCCGGTGTCCGTCGACAGGGTTTCGAGGGTGATGCCACGGTCGCGCCGCAGGGCGCGCAGCCGGGGCCCGATGCTGTCGAGGAGTTCCGCGAGGTCGGCGTCCATGCGGCCATTTTGCGGTCTTCGCAAAATTCCTGGGCCCGGACCCTCCCCCGGTCCGAGCCTGGGCGGCAGCCGATCCCGTTGAAGGGGGACCTCCCGTGCGCACGACATCCCTGGCCGCTCCGCCCTCCCCGCCCTCCCCGCTCAGCGCGCGCAGGCGCTGGACGGTACTGACCGTCTGCGCGCTCAGCATGTTCCTGGTGGGTGTGGACACCACCATCGTCAACGTGGGCCTGCCCGAGATCGGGCACGGCCTCGACGTGGGCACCCGCGGTCTGGAGTGGGTCGTCAACGCCTACACCGTGGTCCTGGCCGGCCTCCTCATCGTCTCCGGCGCCCTCGCGGACCGCTTCGGACGCCGCCGCGTCTTCCAGTGCGGACTGCTCGTCTTCGGCCTGGCCTCCCTCGCCTGCGCCCTCGCCCCGTCCCTCGGCCTGCTGATTGCCGCCCGGGCCGTTCAGGGCGTCGGGGCCTCCATGCTGAGCCCGGTGGCCCTGGCGATCGTGGTGAACGCGATGCCCGACCCGCGGGAACGGGCCCGGGCGATCGGCGTGTGGGCGTCGGTCTTCGGGCTCAGCATGGCGGCGGGCCCGGTCACCGGCGGGGGGCTCATCGCGGCGTTCGGCTGGCGTTCGGTGTTCTGGATCAACGCGCCGGTGGTCCTCGCCGCCCTCGTCCTGGTCGCCGTGTTCGTGCCGGAGTCCCGCGCGGAGCGCGCCCGGCGCCTCGACCTGCCCGGCCAGGTGCTCCTCACCGTGGTACTCGGCCTCCTCGTCGGCGTCCTCATAGAAGGGCCCGGCATCGGCTGGGCCTCGCCCGTGGCGCTCACCGGCTACGCGCTGATCGCGGCGGCGACGGCAGGGTTCGTCCTGGTCGAGCTGCGCCGTGGTGAACCCTTGATGGACCTCGGTCTCTTCCGCCGGCCGCCGTTCGCCACGGCGGTGCTCGGCGCCATGGCGGTGTTCGTCGCGCTGAACGTGAGTCTGCTGCTCAACACCCTCTACCTCCAGCACACGCGGGGCTGGACACCGCTCGCGAGCGGCGCCGCGACCCTGCCCATGGCACTCGGGGCCACCCTGTGCGCGCCCTGGTCCGGAGTCCTGGTCGGACGCCTCGGACCGCGGCGTCCGCTGATCCTCGCGGGCACTTTCCTCACGGCCGGCGGTCTGTGCCTGACGCATCTGGACCAGCACACGAGCGTGCCGCTGATCCTCCTCGCCCAGCTGCTGATCGGCGTCGGGTTCGGCTTCGCCAACGCCCCTCTCACCAACACCGCGGTCAGCGGTCTGCCGCTCTCCCGGGCCGGCGTGGCAGGGGCGATCACCTCCACCGCGCGCCAGGTCGGCGCGGCGGTCGGTATCGCCCTCGCCGGGGGCCTGGTCGCGGGCTCCGGCCCCACCGGCCTCGCCGCCGCGTCGCGTCCAGGATGGCTGCTCGTGGCGGGCTGCGGACTGTTCCTCTTCGTCGTGGCCCGCGCCTCGCAACCCGCCACCGTCCACACCCGCCAGCCCGGGCAGGAACGGCCGCTGCGTGTACGCGCCGGTCGCGGACAGGGGCACCGGCACGGCCCGCACGTCGCACGAACGCCCGGGCCGCGCGCGACCTCAGGTGTTGTACGGCTACGGCGCCTTCAAGGTCAGGCGCTGGCGAGGGAGAGCTTCACCGCGAACCCGAGGAACAGCACGCCGGCCGCCGAGGTGGCCCCCGCCGTCAGCCGCTTGCGGCGCCGGAAGGCGCCGGCCAGCCGGGTGCCGCCGAAGATCAGGGCGCTGAGGTACAGCACACTGGCGAGCTGGGCCAACACGCCCAGGACGACGAAGGAGAGCGCCGGGTAGGCGTACCCCGGGTCGACGAACTGCACGAAGAAGGCGACAAAGAACAGGATCGCCTTGGGGTTGAACAGGCTGACCACCAGCGCCCGCCGGAAGGGCCGTTCGACGGAGACGGCGGCGGGGCCGTCCTCGACGAGCACCCGCTCACGGCGCGTCCGCCAGATCCCCCAGGCTGCCCGCAGCATCCCGACGGCCAGCCAGGTCAGATAGCCGGCGCCCGCGTACCTCACGATCCCGAAGAGCACGGCATTGGCCTGGAGCAGCGAGGCCACCCCGGCCGCGGAGAGAGTCATCAGCACGGTGTCCCCGCACCACACGCCGGCCGAGGCCGTGTACCCGGCCCGTACCCCGCGCCGCGCGGCGACGGACAGGACGTACAGAGAGTTGGGCCCTGGAAGGAGGACTATCAGGACGAGTCCTGCCAGGTAGGTGGGAAGGTCGATGACTCCGAACATGTGCAGCAGTGTCGCATGCGGGTACGGCACCTGGCAGGGGTGCTCACCTCTCTTCGAGACCCGCGCCCGGTTCGGCTACACCCCCCGGTCGGCACCACCGACGACGGACGCTTCCGCCGCCTCACCGTCCACCTCCCTCCGGCCTACGCCCGACGTGTCCTTCCAGGAGCTGCCCGACCGATCGTGTCGCTCGCCACGGTTCCGGTGCGTCGAAGACCTTGCCATGCGCTTCAGTCCGTGGGCAGTCCACCAGCGCAAGTCCCAAGTGGCACGGATAGCCTGCGCGAATGAAGCGGATTCAGCGGGCCGCCGGCGCGGTCGTCGGCTCAGCGGTGGGTGACGCTCTGGGCGGTCCCTTCGAGTTCGGTCCCCAGGGAGCCTTCTCCGCGCGCTTTCCCGCGCCCGGTGCCGGTGGCGAGATGTGCGGAGGCGGTGGCTGGGACCCCGGCGAGGCCACCGACGACACGCAGATGGCCGTCCTGGTCGCGGAGTCGCTGCTGGAGCGGGGCGGACTGGATCTGCCGGACGTCTTCGCCCGCTTCCAGCGGTGGGCAGCATCAGAACCGAAGGACATCGGCTTGCAGACCGAAGACGTCCTCACCAACGGCATGCCCTGGGACCTCGCCGCCGCGATCCATTTCCAGGTCAACCAACGAGCAGCGGGAAACGGCTCCTTGATGCGGGCATCGACCTCCGCGGTCCACTTCGCGGCCGCCGGCCAAGAAGCCACCATGGACGCAGCCCGCCGCATCGCCGCCCTCACCCACGGTGACCGCGCGGCCTGGGAAGGCACCGCGATCCTCCACGAACTCATCCGCGTCACGTTCGAGGACGACGACCCCCTCACCGCGCTCCCGGACATCCTGGCTCTCGTCCACCCCGACCACCGCGGCCGTTACGCGGCAGTCCTCGCGCCGGACTGGCACCCCGATCAGGCGACCGAGTTCAACGGTGCCGTCTGGCCCTGCCTCGGCTCCGCCGTGTGGGCCCTGCGCACCACCACCGGCTTCGAAGACGCGATACGCGCGGCGATCGACCTCGGCGGTGACACGGACACCGTCGCCGCGGTGACCGGTGGCCTCGCGGGGGCGTACTACGGGCTGGAGGCAATCCCCGCCCACTGGACCCGGCCGCTCCATGTCCCCCTTCCAGGATTCAACGGACGGGTCCTGCACCTGGCGGATCTGCTCCAGCTCGCACACCGCCTCGGAGGCTGAACCGGGTCCTGCTCATCGCTCGACCCTCGGACGAACGCCCGCCCGGTCGCCCGCGCCGATCCGCTCCGTGGTGCTCCTCCGCCGTCTTCGGGTCGTCACTCGGAGGCCGACCCTCCTCGCAGGCCGACCCTGGCGACCCTGGCGTCAGAGCACCACGGCTATTGCTGCCTCCAGCCTTCCGATGGTCAGTCGCTGCTGGCCGTTCGAGCCTGTTGACGGGCGTTTCGGTTGCTCAGGCGAAGATCAGCCGGCGGGCTTGCCGAACCAGCGGGAGAGGTGGTCCTCCAGGTCCTGCTGATCGTCGCCGATCCACGCGACGTGGCCGTCGGGGCGTAGCAGGACGCACGGAGCATCCAGTACCGCAGTGGGATCCTCGAGGTGATCGACCCGGTCTGACCAGCCGCCTACGGTCAAGTGCTCGGTGCGGTCCAGCAGCAGGCCGCGGCCGCGCTGCAGCAGACCGTAGAGGTTGCCCTGTTTCACTTCGATGTCACGCAGGCGGCGACCGAGCAGGTCGGGGCCTTCACCGAAGTCGTAGCGGATGCCGATCGCGGTGATCTTCTCGATGAGGTAGCGGTTCACCTCGTCGAAGTCCATCAGTTCGGTGAGCAGCCTGCGCACGGCCTGCGGGCCCGGTTCGGTGGAGTGCAGTTCCATCTGGGCGCGGGTGTTGTCCAGCACCTCCTCGGCGACCGGACGGCGTTCGGCCTGGTAGGTGTCCAGCAGTGTTCTCGGCGCCCAGCCACGAATCTGTGCGGCCAGTTTCCAGCCGAGGTTGAATGCGTCCTGAATGCCCAGGTTGAGGCCCTGTCCGCCGGTGGGTGGATGGATGTGGGCCGCGTCGCCGGCCAGCAGCACCCGCCCGACCCGATAGCGTTCGGCCAGCCGGGTGGCATCCCCGAAGCGGGACAGCCAACGCGGGGAGTGCACACCGAAATCGGTTCCGGCGATGGCGCGCAGCTGTTCTTTGAAATCCTCCAGGGTGGGCGGTTCCGCGCGATCGCCGACTCCCGCGGCGGGGACTACGACGCTGTAGGCCCCTTCGCCGAAGGGCCTGAGCCAGAATCGCTTATTGGTCCTGCCGATTTCGGTCACCTTGGCGGCGACCTCCTCCTGCGGCACACCCACTTCCATCTCGCCCATCAGCGTCTCGGTCCGCGAGGGTTCACCGGGGAAACCGACGCCGAGCAGTTTGCGCACCGTACTGCGCCCGCCGTCACAGCCGACGAGATAGCGCGATCGCAGCTGTTCGCCGTCGGCCAGCTGGACGGTCACACCCTCGTCGTCCTGCTCGAAACCGGCCACCGCCCCACCACGCCGGACCTGCGCACCCAGCTGGGTCGCATGTTCTTCGAGCAGGCGAACGACGACCCGCTGCGGGATACCGAGCAGATAGGCGTGCGCGGAATCCAGGCCCTGCGGCGCCGGTGTGTTGATGGCGGCGAAGAATCCGCCGGCCGGACGCTGCCTTCCGTGTTCGCGCATGCGGTCCAGCAGTCCGCGCATCGCCAGCAGTTCGAGACTGCGAATGTGCAGACCGACGATGCGGACGAACGACACGGGCTCGGTTTCCTTCTCCAGGACGAGTACCCGCACATCGTGCAGCCGTAGTTCGGCGGCCAGCATCGCGCCGGTCGGCCCGCACCCGGCAATGATCACGTCGAACATGAGGGGCGCGCGATCGGCGCCCGAGGTCGGCGACCGGAGAACGCCGGGAACGTCGCCCACGGTGAAGTCGCGCTCGACCGTGCCGTTCGACGACGGCTCGGCGGTGAACTGCGGAGAGTCCATAGGTGTTGCCTTTCGGGAGTGCCTTGTTGTCGAGGCGCTCCCGGCGACACCTACGTCAGTCGCCGGCCGTGACGGGAAGGGGGAGCGCCCACGTCGATACAGCGTTCATGGGTCTCACCTCCCTGGGCGGTGTCGCGGTCGACTGCAAGTTACAAGCCCGGGCATCACCCAGTCCACTGCTTTCCCGGCCACGTGATCACGACTGCGATCGGGTCTGTGGGGTTGCAGGGCGCACAGGGCATGGGGGCGTGGGCGTGTGGGGGCCTGGCCGGCCGTCTCATGGCCCGGTCGCCCACCGGAGGCGCGCACCCTCGGCCGACGGCGAGGCCGTCCTGCCGACCGGTGGTGTCACTGGAGGGAGTCGCTTCGAGCCGGTTCCTGCCGCTGCTGGTGCTGCTCGTTCCAAAGGTCGGCGAGCTCGCCGAATCAGTGGACTCCGAATCAGTGGACTCCGACTCCGAGTCGGCCGACTCGGAGTCGTTGTTCCGGGCGGACGGCTCGATGTCGTCCAGCGGTCGCGCAGCGTGAGGCTATTCTGTCGGCGCAACAGGAACTCGAACTGGCAGCTCTGGAGCGGGTGTTCACCGTGCGCTGGCACGACGCCCTGATCGCCGCCTGCGGCACGGCCCTGATCACCGCCGTCCACCGCCAGGCCCCCGGCGTGCAACTGCGCCTGCCTGCCGAGTCCGGGACGGACACGCCCGAGCTACGACGGGGTGAGGTGGACCTCGAATCCAGCTCCGGCCGGCCGACGCTTCCGGACATCCGCCACGTCTCGTCGGCCGCGATCAACTCGTTGTCGCCGTGCGGCCCGGCCATCCGCTCACCGAAGGCCCGCTCAGCCTCGAACGCTACGCGGCCGCCGAACACCTCACCGTCTCGCGGCGCGGGCGCCTGCGCGACCCGGTCGACGACGCCCTGGCCACCCTCGGGCACGAACGCCGTGTCGTCGCCGCCGGGCCCACCGCCGCCTTCGCGCTGCAACTCGCCCCCGCGACCGACCTGGTGCTCACCCTTCCGGATGCGGCCGTCACTTTCCCAGGCGGGCGGTGATGACACCTGGAAGAAGGTGAGGGGGCGGGGCAACCCTGCCCCCGCCTCATGAGTCACACACGCGCCACCTGATTCTCATTGGTCCGGAAAGGGCCCCACCTTCTGTGATGACTCGTACCCGGCTGACCGCGCTCGCCGCGACCACCGCCCTCGCCGCCACCGGCGATCTGATGATCGCCGCCCCGGCCTCCGCGGCCGTCAGCTGCGCCTCTCCCGTCTGGAAGGCGCAGTACTTCGGCAACTCCACCTTCAGCGGCACGCCGAAGCTGACCGCCTGCGACTCCGCCGTCAACGAGAACTACGGGTACGGCGACCCGACCGGCGTCACGCTGCCCAAGGACAACTTCTCCGTCCGCTGGTCCCTCACCCGGGACTTCGGCTCCGGCGGCCCCTTCCGGCTCTCCGCCGCCACGCAGGACGGCATGCGTGTCTACGTCGACGGCGTGCAGAAGATCAACCTGTGGAAGAACGTCTCCACCACCGCCCGCAGGACCGTCGACCTGACCGTCCCGGCCGGCAAGCACACGCTGCGCGTGGACTACGTCGCCTGGACCGGCCTCGCCCACGCCACGTTCACGTACGCCCCGCGCGCGGAGGCCGCCGTCGACACGGTCAAGCCGCTCGCCCCGACCGGTCTGACCGCCGCGTACAACCGGGACACCGCGAAGACCACCCTGCGCTGGGCTGCGAACAAGGAGATGGACCTCGCCGGTTACCGCGTCTACCGCCGACTGGGCACCACCCAGTGGGTGAGGGCCGGCGGCTCGTCGCCGCTCGCCTCCCCGTCCTTCGTGGACGCGACGCCCGCCACGGGCCAGACCTTCCTGTACGAGGTCCGCGCCGTCGACAAGGCGGGCCGCGAGTCCGTCGGCAGTCTCGACGCCACCGCGGTGACCGTGGACCGCACGGGCCCGGCGGCACCGACCGCTCTCACGGTCACCGGTGACGCGTGGTGGGCCACCCTGGCCTGGCAGGGGGCCGCCGACGCCGCGACGTACGAGGTGTACGCCGCCTCCGCGGCCACCGGCCCGTTCGAGCTGCTGGGTACGACGACCACCACGTCGTACCGCACCGACGCTCCCGTGAACACCGCCCGCTTCTACCGGGTCCGCGCTCTCGACGCGCTCGGCAACCCGTCGCCATACGCCTCCGTCACCGGCGACGGCGTCGACCGTACGCCGCCGAAGTCCCCGACCTCCCTCGGCTCCGTCGTCCGCGTCGGCTACACCGACGTGTACTGGAAGCAGCCCGACGGCTTCTACGAGGACTTCGACAACGGCGGGACCTACCGCGTCTACCGCTCGCCCGGCAAGACCCTCGACCCGGCCGCGCTCACCCGCGTGACCTGCGCGGAGGAGAGCGACGAGACCAGCACCGGCGGCCTCTGCCACGACCTGGACATGCCCGCGGGCACGTACGTGACGTACGCGGTGGCGGCGGTGGACCCGGCCGGCAACGAGTCGGCGCTGTCCGCCCCGCTCGTCGTCCGCACCGGCGACCGCGTCGCACCCGGGCCGGTCACCGGCGTGACGGCCACCCCGCGCGCCGACGGCATCCTCATGAGCTGGGCGGCCTCGACCGAGGACGACGTCGAGCGCTACACGGTCTGGACCGGCGCACGACAGGCCGACGGCACGGTCAAGTGGCTCACCACCGCCTCCTGCCGGGAGGGCACGAGCGACCCGCTCGCGGTCCTCTGCGGCGACCTGCCGGACGGCGAGACGTACGTGTACGCGGTCGTCGCCAGGGACCTCTGGGGCAACGCGCTGCCCCCGAGCGACCCGAAGGTCACGGTCGTCGAGGCCACCGAGCTGGATGTCCGGCCGTCCGTGACGGTCACCCGGGACTGGGACCTCGGCAGCCTGGGCCACGGCACCGTGATCGGCGGTCCCGACGAGGACGGGCCGTCCATCAGCTGGCGGTGCGACAAGACGGCCGAGTGCGACACCGTCGCGGGCTACCGGGTCAGCAGGTGGAACGCTGCCACGCAGGCGTACGAGCCGCTGCACGCCGGGCTCCTGCCGGCCCAGACCCGCGCCTACACGGACACCGCGGCCGCCCGGGGGACCACGCACTTCTACACGCTGGAAGCGGTACGCGCCGACGGCGGTGTCGCGGGCACGTACGTGTGGAACTGCGTCTTCCAGGACCGCGTCTAGCCCGGTCGGGCATCGTGAGGGGGCCCTGCTGTTCCCGTCCCACACCGGCACGGACGCCACCCACCGGCCCGCAAGGTGACGTACTACGCCGAGCCCGGCAGCCCGGATCACGACGCGATGGTCCTGCTCGACCTGCTCGGGCGGGAACGGCGACACCGACGCCGGCGTGATCGAGAAGAACGTCACGGTCGACGTGGAGGGCACTACGCCCGCGACGGCGAAACGTGGACCGCGCTGCGTTCGGTGGCGACGACCTGGTGACACGTAGGCCGCCGCCACTCCCGCCCCCTGGGGGCGACGCAGCCACGGACCTGGTTGCCGAGAACGCTGTTCGGGCGGGTCAGGACGGCTTGCCCGTCCCCGCGGCGGCCGCCAGGCCCGGCTGGAGACGGCGGGCGGCGTCCAGGTGGTCGGCGGTCCAGATCATGCGGACGGCGGTGTCCGTGGCCTGCCCGTGCTCGTCGCTCAGTTCGCGGCGGAGGGATTCGACCAACTCCGCCTCGGCCACGGGATTGCGCGGCAGCGGATCCCGGACAGGGGTGTCCTGGCCCAGGACGGCGGCCAGGTCCCGGTACCAGCCGGAGACACGGCCCACGGCGCCCAGGAGGACGACGCGGGCACCGGTCCGGTCCGGTGCGGGCCGCGGCACGCCGGCACGCTGCCACAGTCCGAGCACCGCGTCCGCCGCCAGGCGCAACCCCACGATGCCGGTGACCAGAGTGGTCATCTCCGCCAGAGGCACCGGTTTCGGGCCGCGTTCGGCCAGGTAGCTGCGGAAGGCGTCGTCGAGCCTTCGCGCGGCTGCCGCGGCTTCGAGGCGTTCCTGCAGAGCGGCATCGGCGGAGACGGGCTCGGCGCCGCAGCGACCGACGGCGTACTCCACCGCGCCCGCCAGGTACCCGGCGCTCTCCCGGTAGGCCTCGGCCAGCGCGCGGTCGACCGCCGCCGTCGCGCCACGCGGCCAGAAGAAGAGCCCCACCAGCAGACTCACCCCACAGCCGATCGCGATGTCCTGGATCCGCAGGAGCACGATGTGCCAGTCGGGGTCCTGGCCGATGTTGAACAGGATGACCAGCGTGATGGTGAAGGACGCCTGTCCTGCGGCGAAGGAGATGGCGGCGGGGGCGATGCCGGCGAGGAGCACCGCGAAGGGCAGCAGGAACCAGAGAACCGTGCCGTGGTCGCCGATGAGTTGCAGCAGCACGGTGCCGATGATCGAACCCGCGACGGTGCCGCCCAGTGCGCGCACCGCGTTCTGCCCGGTGTTGAGGGCGTTGGAGCGCAGCACCGACAACGTGCCCAGGAGCACCCAGAACGAGTGCTGGACGCCCGTCACGTTCGCGAGGGCGACCGCGATCCCGAGACCGATCGCTCCGCGCAGGCTGTTGTGCAGCCACACGGACTGCGGTCGAAGGTGCGCGGCCGCCCGCTCACGCGCCGCAGCCAGCGGTGCGGCCCCCGCACCGGGCTCGCCACCGAGCAGACGTTCGAGCCAGCTCCGGCGTTCGGCCGCCGCGGCCAGATCCACGTTGTCGGCGATCTGAAGCGTCGCGAACCCCAGCTCCTGCGCCCGGAACGACAGGTCCAGGGCACCGATGACCGGGTGCACCCGCGACGGCGTGCCGGCTCCGCCCCGGTGCACAGGCAGCCGGGCGGTGGCGTTGCGCTCCATGGCGGCCATGGCCGTCCGCAGCTTCTCCGAGGAGGAGTGCAGCCCGTCCGGGGAACCGTCGGGGGCATCGAGCAGGTCCGCCACCTCGTCGAGCAGGGCCGCGGCGGCGCGTCGTACGAACCGGGCGTCGGCGTCGCATTCCGGGTGGCCGTCGGGAGACGGTGCGCTGTCGGCCAGGATGCCGCTGAGCCAGGTCAGTTCGTCGACGAGCCGGACAGTGGCGCGCGAGCTGGTGGACAGGCCGGTGGGGCGATACGGGGTGGCGTCGAACACGGTGCGCAGGTCGGCTGCCGCGGCGCAGGCCTCGTCGGCCGTGGCACGGCACTGTCCGGTGCTCGGCGCGCCCGGACCGCCTGCCAGGAGGGAGGCGTCGGTGCGCAGTTGCTCGGCAGCGGCACGGCAGACCTGGGCGGCGGGCGCGCTGAGCGGGTCCGCGGCGGGGCGGGGCCACAACAAGGCGATCGCGAGCATCGAGGCGGCCGCCGCGAGGCCCGCACCCGAGAGCCGGTCGGGCAGGTCGGAGAACGGGGCGGGTGAGGTCACCGGGAGGATGAAGGCCAGCAGCAGCGCGGTGGAGGCGCCCGCGAGGACGGAGCTGACCACGCCGGAGAACAGCACCAGGAAGCCGATGACGACCATGGCGGCGACGGCGAGCCAGGTTTCGTCGGCCACGGCCGTCCCCAGGCAGATGAGGGCGGCCCAGGCCACCGCCAGACCGAGGTGTGCCCGCAGTCGCTGCACCATCGGCCCGGTGAAGTCCACGAACAGCAGCATCGAGAACGACCCGAACGCGGCGAAGGTGGCCATCGTGGGCGAGCCGATGACCTGGCTGCACAGGGCGAACAGGGCAGGCATCACGATGGCTGTCCGCCCGGCCCGCCGGGTGGCGGCCAGCTCGGGATCGTGGTCACGCAGCCACCTGGGGACCGACCCGAGCCGGAGTCGGCTGAATGTCTGCACGGGACCGTGTACCTCCTGTGGACCTGGCGTCCGGCTTGACCGGCGTGACGTCTCTTCCAGCGTGACGGCTCTTCCCGCTCCACGTCACCCGAACGTCGGTGCCGTGTTCGCCCAGCATGGCGGACCTCAGCTCTCACGACGCGTTCGGACGCGGCACGGTGCGAACGGCTGGCCGATCTCGGCGACGGGCCACGCGCGGTCGTCCACCGTCAGGAACGGCTCGCTCAGCACCGTCGCCGGGGTGGTTCCGGTGAACGCCATGACGTCCCGATGCAGATGGGACTGGTCGTAGTAGCCGCCGTCCGCCGCGACTTGGGCCGCGCCCTCACCCGCGACCAGCCGGTGCACGGCGTGGTCGAAGCGCACCAGCTTCGCGGCGGCCTTCGGTGGCATGCCGATGTGGGAGTGGAACCGGGACCACAGACGCTTGCGGCTCCATCCGAGTTCGGCCGCCAAGCGGTCGATCCGGACGAGGCCCCTGCCCACGACGATCCGGTTCCAGGCCCAGGCCACCGCCGGGTCCACCGGTGGCCGCGCCTCACGTCGGCGGGCGAGCAGCGCGTCCGTTAAGGCGAAGCGGTCCTCCCACGAGGAGATCTCGCCCAGTCGCTCGCGAATCCGTGACGCCTCCCTGCCCCACAGGTCGTCGAGGGACACCGGGGAACCGGCCAGATCGGCAGGACAGGCGCCCAGCACCGTGCCCGCGACCGCCGGGGACAGACGCACCTGCACGCACTCGACCTGTTCGCCCCACGCCCTGACTCCGCCCCCGGAGCCGAACCCCGGCCCGGCGACGAGACTCCCCCGGTGTCGCCGCCCGGCGTCGTCCTCCACGGTGGAAGGACCCGCCCCGAACTCCAGGATCAGCATCACGGCCGGGTGCGGAACCACCCGCAGGCCACCGACGAGCGGGCCGGGGACCCGGAACCCGGCCATGTCGACACCGGCCGTTTTGCTGGGCCGCCGCGGTCGTGCGACGTCCCACCCGGCGTGATCGTCGCGTCCGCCCGTCATGGACCCCATCACCAAAGGCTACGCGGACCGGGGAGGGAACATTTGTCCAAGCCGAGGGTGAGCGGCGGCGTCGACAGTGGCCTCATGACCTCACCCGACAGGCACCCTCAGACGAACGGCGATGCCCGCGCCACCGAGGCTTCGATGCTCTGCCTGGACCACGGCGACCTCTACGTCTGCCAGGACGGCCCTCGCGACGCCCCCGTGCTCGTGCTCATCCATGGATCCGCTTCGTCGAGCCGTTCGTGGGACGCGTTGGTTCCGCTGCTGAGCACCCTCCATCACGTCGTCCGGATCGACCTGCCGGGACACGGCCGCTCCGCCGAACCGGTCGGCGGCGACTACGCGATCCCGGAGCAGGGACGCAGGATCGGTACGGCACTGGACCGGCTCGGCATCGAGGAGGCCCTGGTCGCCGGCCACTCCAGCGGTGGCTATGCCGCCACCGCTCTCGCCGAGCAACGACCCGACCTGGTGACCGCGCTCGCGCTCATCAGCACCGGCCCCCGCATGGACGCCTTCATCGCCCCGGGGCCCCCGCGTTCGACCCCGCGCAGTGGCCACCGACCGACGAGCAGATCCGCCGGTTCGCGAGCACCGGCTTCCGCGCGGGCCACCAGGTCCCGCAAGAACTCGTCGACGAACTGCGCGGCATGACCTACCGCGCGGTGGCCGCGGCCATGGAGGCGTCCACGGCCTATCTCACCCGGCGTGCGCTCCCGGACCGGCTGGCGGTCCTCGGCAAACCGCTACAGGTGATCTTCGGCGACCAGGACCGCAGATGGCGCCCCCCGTCCGCGGCCGACTACCGCGTCGTTCCGGGCGCGAGAGTCGAGTTGCTGCCCGGTGCCGGCCACACACCCATCCTGGAGGATCCGCCGCGGACCGCCGCACTTCTCCTGGCCTTCGCCGCGAGCGACAACGCTCGTGCGCCCAGGGCCAGTTGACGTTGGGGCCGCGCCGTTCCGCTACCGCGGCACCGCCCTCCGCCTGCGTTCCTTGGCCAGTTCCCTCAGATACGCCCGCGCGTCCACCTGAATGGTGTGCCGGGTCGAGGCGACGTAGCGCCGGGCCGTCCGGGCGCGGTACGTGCGGATCTCGTCGAGCATCTCCTCCCGTCCGGGCAGCGCGCACCGCCCCTCCAGCAGATCGGCGACCCAGTGCGACTGGGCCTCCGCGAGCGGCATGATCGCACCGAGCGGCTGGACCAGGCCGATGAAGTACAGCCCGGGCCGATCCGGCGCGGCAACCCGGTGGTAGAGCCCCGGATCGTTGTCCCCGGAGTCGATCAGCTCGTCCTCGAGGAAGGGGAACGCGATGTCGTAGCCCGTGCAGTAGATGATCGTGTCGATCTCCTCGACGCTTGCGTCGTCGAAGAACACATGGCCGGCGTCGGCCTTTCGCGGCGCGGGTTTCACGGTGATGTCGCCGTGGCTGAGCCGGGACAGCAGGTCGTCGGAGATCGTCGGATGGGCGGCCAGCACGCGGTGGGCGGGGGTGGGCAGCCCGTAGTCCGCCAGTCGGCCACGACTCAGTCGCAGCAGGAGTTGCAGCCCGCGGTCCTGAACGGCGAGGGGCGCCTTGGCCAGCCATGAGTGGGTCAGGTGGTCGGTGGGCGTGCCGAACAGGTGCTTGGGCAGAATGTGGGCGCCCCGGCGCATGGCGAGGAACGTCCGCCGCGAGACACGTGAGGTCTCCACGGCGATGTCGCAGGCCGAGTTGCCGATGCCGAGGACGAGGACCCGCCGGTCGGCGAACGGCTCGGGTACACGGTAGTCGTGCGAGTGGATCTGGGTGCCCTCGAAACCGGTGGCCCCCGCGATGCCCGGTCGCGGCCAACGCGGCTTCCAGTGATGGCCGTTGGCGACGAGTACGGCGTCGTACGTACCGGTCTCGTGGTCGTTCGTGCCGCGGGGGCGTGAGGTCACCGCCCACTTGTCCCCGGCCGGGGCGACCTCGACCACCTCGGTGCGGAACCTGATCGACGGGCGCAGCCCGAAGTGGTCCACGAACGCGTCGAAGTAGCGCGCTATGTGGGCGTGGCCCGGATAGACCGGATACTCGTCCGACATGGGGAAACTGGCGTACTCCATGATCTGGCGGGACGTGTTGATGTGGAGCGAGCGATACGCCGACGACCGCCCGTTGTCGTTCAGGTAGCGCCAGTTGCCGCCCACGTCGGATCCCAGCTCGAAGCAGTCGTAGGCGATGCTCCGTTCGGCGAGAACCTGACAGGCGGCGATCCCGGACGAACCGGCCCCGATCACACACACCTTCTGCATGCCGACCTCCTTGTGACCAGCCGGTCATATCACTGGCCGACCACAGGCTGGACGGCCCGGCACTCCCTGTCAATGGGCGCGCGAACACCCTCAACAGCCATGCTTGTCAGCCTCGTTGACATCGGTGACCGGGGACTCCACCATGACCGGGCGGTCACATGACCGCCCGGTCATACGGAGGAGTGCTCATGCCCACGCCCACCTGGACCCGGCTCTCGCCGGCCCGCCGCGAGCGTGTACTGGTCGCGGCGATGGACGAGTTCGGCACCCACGGCTACTCCACGGGCAGCCTGAACGTCATCGCCCGCGAGGCCGGGGTCGCCAAGGGCTCGCTCTTCCAGTACTTCTCGGGCAAGCTCGATCTCTTCACCTACGTCGCCGAACAGACCTCGCTCCGGATCTACGCGCACATGCAGCCGTGGCTCGACGGCTACCACGGGACCACGGACTTCTCCGTCCATCTCGTCGACGCGCTGGAGGCCTGGCTCGACTACTTCGCCGGGCAGCCGCTCGAGCGCGGGGTGACCGCGGCCACCAACATGGAGATGGACCCCGCCGTACGGGACGCGGTCCGAGTCCCCGTGAACGCCATATACCTGGCCGGTCTCCGCCCCCTCCTGGAACGGGCCGTCGCCGCCGGCAGCCTGCGCAAGGACGCCGACCTGGACGCGCTGCTGTCGCTCCTGCTCGTGCTCCTTCCCCACCTCGCGCTGCTCCCGCACGTCCCCGGACTCGCCAGCCCCCTTCCGCTCACCGCGGTCCACCCCCAGGTGCGGCGCGAGAACCTCGAACGTCTCGTCACCCCGCTGCTGGCCGACTTCAGAGTGAGAGACGACGCATGAACGCCTTCGACTACGACGTACTCGTCGTCGGGTCGGGGTTCGGCGGCAGCGTCAGCGCGCTGCGCCTCACCGAGAAGAACTACCGGGTCGGCGTCCTGGAAGCCGGCCGGCGCTTCGCCGACACCGACTTCCCGCGGACGTCCTGGCATGTGCGGAACTACCTGTTCGCGCCCCGCCTCGGCTGCACGGGCATCCTGCGTACGTCCCTGCTCGGCGACATCCTCGTACTGAGCGGCGCCGGTGTCGGCGGCGGATCCCTCGGCTATGCCAACACGCTCTACGAACCACCGGCAGCCTTCTACGAGGGCTCGCACTGGGCGTCCCTCACCGACTGGCGCCGTGAACTGGCCCCCTTCTTCGCACAGGCCCGTCGCATGCTCGGTGTCACACCCAACCCGGTGTTCACCGAAGCCGACCTGCTGCTGAAGGACACCGCACGCGAACTCGGCTGCGACGACACCTTTCGCCCCACTCCGGTCGCGGTCCACTTCGGTCCGGCCGACGCAACCCCCGGCACGGCGGTGCCCGACCCGTACTTCGGCGGCGCCGGGCCCGCGCGCAACACCTGCGTCAACTGCGGTGCCTGCATGACCGGTTGCCGGCACAACGCGAAGAACACCCTGCCCAAGAACTATCTCGGCCTGGCCGAACGGGCGGGCGCGCGAGTCCTGGAGCGCCGCACCGTCACGGGTGTCACTCGTGCCGGTGACGGCTGGGCCGTCACCTCGGTCCGCACCGGGGCCGTCCCGCGCAGGCGGCGGCAGACGCTCACGGCACGCCACGTGATCCTCGCGGCCGGGGCGCTGGGCACCCAGCACCTCCTGCACACCCTCAAGGACGACGGCTCGCTCGCCGACATCTCACCCCGGCTCGGGCGGCTGACCCGGACCAACTCGGAGGCCATTCTCGGGGTCCGCGCCCGAGCACGCGACGCGGACTACTCCCACGGCGTGGCCATCACCTCCTCCGTCCGGCTGGACGACACCACCCATATGGAGCCGGTTCGCTACGGCCGGGGCAGCAACCTGCTCGGGCTGCTCGGCGCGATGCTCGTCGACCCGGTTCCGGGACGGTCCCGCCTCCTCGTGGGACTCTCCGTCATGGCACGCAACGCCCGCCGTCTCCCCGCGCTCCACAACCCTCGCCGCTGGTCCCAGCAGTCCGTGGTTCTGCTGGTCATGCAGTCGGTCGACAACTCGGTGACCACCTACCTGCGGCGCACCCGAACCGGCCGGCGCCGCCTCAGCAGCCGGCCCGGCGAAGGCGCACCCAACCCGACCTGGATCCCCGCGGGACACCGAGCCGCCCGCACGGCCGCCGACCGGATCGGCGGTCAGGCCTGCGGCACCTGGGCGGACCTCTTCGACATCTCCACCACCGGTCATCTGATCGGCGGATGCACCGTCGGCGACAGCGCCGAAACCGGCGTCATCGACCCCTATCACCGTCTCCACGGCTATCCGGGACTGCACGTCATCGACGGCTCCACGATCTCCGCCAACCTCGGCGTCAACCCTTCGCTGACCATCACCGCCTTCGCCGAGCGGGCGACCGCCCTGTGGCCCAACAAAGGAGAGTCCGACCCCCGTCCCGGCCCCGGCCTCCCCTACCGCGAGGTCACACCCGTCCCACCGCGCCGGCCGGCCGTCCCGGCCACCGCCCTGGGCGCCTGGCGCCTCCACCCTCTCCACGGAACGGACGCGGAATGACCGACTACCCGGATGAGCCCTGGCACCTGGCAGGTCAGATGTGCCTGTCTCTCTGGCTGGTGCCGCGCGCGGAACTTCCCCCCGCCGCGCCCGGCACCCGCCACCTCATCGTCGGCGGCCGCGCCCTGGTCGGCGCTGCCTGGGTCGTCTACGAGAACGACAGCGTCCTGCACTACAACGAACTGCTGCGGGCGGTCCTGGTGCGGGACGGAGCGCGGCCCCGCGTGTGCATCACCGACATCTGGGTCGACAGCGAGACCTCCCTGGCCGGCGGTCGCGCGCTGTGGGGCATCCCCAAGGAGATGGCGATCTTCGAGGTCCAGCGGTCGGACGGCATTGCGTGCGCCGCCAAGACCGGCCGCGGCGCGCTCGCGGCCGGCCGGTTCACCGAGCGGGGAGGTCTGCCCGGCCGCTGGCCGCTGGCCTTCAGGCTGGCGCAGACGCTGGACGGCCGGATCAAGACCAGCCGGGTCCGCAGCAGCGCCGCCCTGCGCCTGGCGCGTGCCGAGTGGACGACACCGGCCGACAGCCCGCTCGGCGCGCTCGGCCGCCGTGCCCCCTTGGTCAGCCTCACGCTGCGCGACTTCACCCTGCGCTTCGGCGGCTGAGCGCTCCCGCGAACGGTGGCTGCGGCCGAGTTCCGCCGCGGCCACCGGCTCCAGAGCCCGGCCCCGTTCGGCCGGGTGAACTGGGACGTACCACCAGGAATCACTGTTTCCTCCCCACAGAAAAGGTGATCTCGTGTTCCGTAAACTCCTGCGGTCCATGACCGCGCTGCTGCTGACCGCAGTGGCCGCCTTCACCCTCGCACCGGCCGCCCAGGCGTCGGAGGCGGCAGCCTCGGTGCGCGCGGCGGACCCCTCCACCACGGGGGCGTTCCCCGTCGCCTACACCGATCTCACGGTCTCGGCCTCGGGCCGCTCGTACAGCGCACGCGTCTGGTACCCCGGCACGACGGCCGGGGCGAACGCGCCGGTCGCCTCCGGCGCCCACCCCGGCCTCGCCTTCGGGCACGGCTTCTTCCAGGCGATCACCCAGTACGAGAGCCTGCTCAAGCACTACGCCTGCTGGGGAGTCATCACCGTCGCACCCAAGTCCCAGGGCGGCCTGTTCCCCAGCCATTCGGCGTTCGCCGACGACCTGAACGCCCCACTCACCTGGCTCACCACCCAGAACAGCACCACCGGCTCACGGTTCGCCGGCGCGGTCAGCACCGGCCGGCTCGCCGTCTCGGGGCACTCGATGGGCGGGGGCGCGGCACTGGTCGCCGCAAGCCGGAACCCGGCCGTGAGGTCCGTGTCCACTCTCGCGGCGGCGGAGACCAACCCCTCCGCCGTCAGCGCTTCCGGCGCGCTGGGCATCCCCGTCCAGTACGTCGGCGGTAGCGCCGACGGCATCGCCGGCGTCGCCGACAACCAGCAGAGGATGTACGACGCCAAGCCGGCCGCCACCCAACTGCGCGTCATCACCGGTGGGTTCCACTGCGGCTTCGAGGACAGCTCGGGCATCGGCTGCGACAGCGGAACCATCACCCGGACCGCCCAGCTCAAACTGACCTACGGCGTCACGACCGCCTGGCTCCTCCACACCCTCGGCCTCGACCCCTCCCTGTACGACCAGGTGTGGGGCTCCGCGGCCCAGAGCCTGGCCGGTGTCGTGTACACCGCCAAGCCCTGAGCACGTCGTCGTGCGGGCGGCCGCGCAAGGCGTCATGGCCGCCCGCACGACGAGGAACCACGTGCCGGTATCCCGCCCCGGCAACGTGATCGTGGTGTGGCCGGGCCCAACCGAGGGTGATCGAAGAGTGGCGGATCCAGTTGTCACCCATATCGTCCCGATAAGATCGGAATTGTGATCAGGCCAGTGCAGCTCAGGCGCCGCCACCACCGTCCCTACGGCGGCCAGCGGCGGGCCGTACTGCTGTCACCGGTGCTCGTCACGGTCGTCATCGCCGCCCTGGCCTTCTCCACTCCGAGAGAGATCGCCTTCAGCCGCCTCCTGCCCGCGGCACCCGCCCTCGCGGCCGCGCTGTGGCCCGTGCTCCCGACCATCCTGCTGGGGGCGTTCTGCCTCCTGATCATGATCGGCATCAGCTTCGTCCACTCCGATCTGGGAACGCCGTACACGGTTGCCGCGATCGCTGCGGTCACCTTGGCGGCGGCCTATGCGAGCCACCTCCGACTCCAGCGCGAGGAGACGCTCTTCCAGGTCCGGCTCGTCGCCGACGCGGCCCAGAAGGTGCTGCTGCGCCCACTGCCGCCCCTCATCCAGGGCATCGAGATCGAGTCGCTGTACCGGGCGGCCCAGGAGCAGGCCCGGATCGGTGGCGACTTCTACGAGGTGGCCGACACGCCGTACGGCGTCCGCCTGCTCATCGGCGACGTACGCGGCAAGGGCCTGTCAGCGGTGGGGGCGGCCGCGGCAGTGATCAACTGTTTCCGGGAGAACGCGTACGACCAGCCCGACCTGAAGGGGCTGGTCCGTCGCCTGCAGATCACCATGACCCGCTACAGCGCCGCGATCCCCGCCGACGATCAGCAGGAGCACTTCGCCACCGCCCTGATCGCCGAGATCCCCTACGGCAGCGGGCACGTCAAGGTTCTCAACTGCGGGCATCCTCCACCGGTGTTCGTGCAGCGCGGCGAAATCCACGTGCTCGAGCCCACCCGCCCCTCCACACCCCTCAATCTCGCGGCGCTGCTCGGAGACCACTACCACGTGGACACCGTGGCCTTCGTCCCCGGCGATCAGATGCTGCTCTACACCGACGGCGTGACGGAAACCCGCGACCGCAGCGGCACCTTCTTCCCGCTGCCGGACTGGATGAGCCGCCACCGCGCGGCCTCGCCCCATGAGCTGCTGACCGAGCTGCACAGGGACTTGCTTCACTACGCCGGCGGAAGGCTCGACGACGACATCGCGGCCCTCGCCGTGCGCTGCCGGCACATCGCGGCTCAGGAGCACCAGGGTCCGTCTGCCCACGGATCCTCCCCAGAGCGGGAATGACGCGAGATCGACCGCCGCCTCGGACGAAGGGCGGTCCAGTCGTATCCGGTGACGACGCCGCGAAGGCCGACTGGCCATGGCCGTCGCAGGTCGGCCGCCTTATTCGATCGCATGAACACATATCGCCGGGCACAATCGGCGGATGCCGATCAACGCGGAGCAACTGCTCTCCGCCCTCGCACCGCTGCCGTTCCCCGCACGCCTGACCCTGACGGCGCGGACCGCACGCGGACTCGCGGACGACGGGACGCTCGCCCCGCTGCTGACCGAGCTGGACGGGCGCGGGCCCTACGAGCGGCGGCTCGCGGCGTTGGCGGCCCTCGTCGGACGGGACGCGGGGTTCCTCGCGGAGCGGCTGGCCGACCCGGACCCGGTCGTCGCCGGCTATGCGCGGCGCGCCGCCCGTTACCTGCCCGTACCGGACCGGGCGGTGGAGGCGGCGTACGACGACGCGCCGGCCGTGCTGCGGCAGCGGCTGGCCCGGCTGCTCGCCGCTGGAGGCCGCACCGCGCTCGCCGAACGGCTGGTGGCGCGACTGCGCGCGGAATGGGGCGACGGCGAGGCCGCGCGCCTGCTGCCGGCCTGCTCTCCCTCCTTCGTGGCACGGGAGTTGCCGGGGCTGGCACACGCCGTCGACGGCTGGACGCGGCTCGCGTGCCGGCATCCCGACCCCGTGCTGGACCACGCCGAGCAGACCCTGGCCGACCGGGCGGGCGGACAGCAGCGGGACGATTGGTGGCGTCTGCACGCCACCACGGTCGCGGCACTCGCGCCGCTGCGCCCCGAGCGGGTGATGAGCCTGCTGGAACGGCACGGTCCCGGCAGTCTGCCGCCCGCGCTGAACAACGGACTCGGCCCCCTCGTCACCGCCGACGCCGAACGCGTGATCCGCTGGATCACCTCCCCCGATCGCTCGGAACAGCGCCATGAGCCGATACCGCCGCCCGGAGTGCTGCACCGGCTCGTGCGGGCCGAACCCGCGTCGCTGACCGCGCTGGGCCGTCACTGGCTGAACCGCGGCGGCCACTTCACGGCCCTGGTGAAGGCCGTCGCGCCCGGCCTGCGCCCCGCGTTCGTGGACGCCGTCGCCGCCGCAGGGACGCAGCGGGACCCGGCGCTGAGCGTCCTCGGTCTGCTGCCGCGCGAGCGCCGCTGGGCGGAAGTCCGGCGTGCGGCGGCCGAGTTCGACGGCACCGACTACTGGTGGGACGACCTGGACACCCTCGCCCACGGCCCGATCGACGAGGCACGTCCCGCGCTGCTCGCGGCGATCGGACGGTCCGACGCCGACGACCGGGCCGCCGCCTGGCCGCTGTTCGTGGCCTGCGCCGCCCGGGACGGCAGCCGGGAGGCGATGACCGAGCTGCTGACCACGGCGGGCCGCCGTCTTCGCAACGAGCGGGACCCGGTACGCGCCGCGGCGCTCGGCGCGCTCGCCGAGTCCCACCCGCGGCTCTTCGGCGCCCACGACGTCCCCCTGCTGGACGTGATCGCCTCCGGCGTACTCGAGGCACGGGACAGTTCCGCCGGCACCCTGACGGCACTGCGCACCCTCGCCGTACGTCTGTTCGTCGAGCACGCCACGGACGAGGCGTCGGATCTGCGGCACTGGGCCCTGCGCACCCTGGAGCGCATCACGAGCCGGGTCGGCGTACCCGACTTCGGCCCGCTGCACCGCGTCCTGCGGCGGGGCCAGGAGCACCAGGTGTTCGAGGCCCTGCGCCCCTGGCTCGACGCCGGGGCCGGACGGGCCGACTTCCGGCTGCTGCTGGGCCTGGCCGCCGCACTGGGACCACGCGCCCGGCGGCTGCCCGAGCTCCAGGAGAGGCTGTTCACGGCCCTGGAACGCGGCGACGACGAGACCTTTCGGGTGGCGGCCGAACTGTGGCTGGCCGCGCCGGCGACCCGCGGCGAACGGGTCGCCAGGATCGTCGCGCTCGAACCGTCGTCGGTCGTCCTCCCGCCCGTACGGCGGGTACTGAGCCGGCGACGCACGGATCTGCTGGACTCCCTGCTCGACGGGTCCGCGCCCTACGGGCGCTTCCTCGTGGACGGGGCCCGGCGCCCGCTGCCGGACCTCGGCGACAGCGACGGCTGGCTGCCCCGCCAGGAGCGGACGGCGGTGCTGCTGGCCGCAGAAGCGGTCGCGGACGATTCTCTTCCGCTCGACGAGCGGGCCGCCCTCATCCGGGCCGCTGCCCCGGTGCCCGAGTTCGGGCGGGCGCTGGCACTCGCGCACAAGGACGACCCGGAGGTCGTCGTCGCCGAGGCCGCGCTCGGCGCCCTGCCCTGGACCGACCGGCCCCACGACACCCTGCCGGCGCTCCTGGAACAGGCGGGCAGCGACCGGGCCCGGGTGGCCGTGTACGCGGCGTCCCGCGCCGCCCGCTTCACCGCTCCCTCCGAACTCGCCCTCGCCCTGGGCGCATTGCTCACCGGGGAGCGGCCCGCGAAGGTGACCTCCCGCAAGGAGGCCGTACGGCTCGCCGCGTGCTTCCTGCCGCCCCGGCGGGCGGTGTCCCTGCTGGCGAGCACCTTCCGGGCTCCCGACCGCCACCCCGACGTGCGGGCCGCCGTCGTCCGCGCGCTGCCGCCGCTGCTCGGCGAACCGGAGGCCTGGCACCTGCTCGACGACGTCGCCCGCGACGACGCCCGGCCCGTGCACGAAGCCCTGCTGGCCGTCACCCCCTGGGAGCTGGCCGAGACGCACCGCCGCGCCTACGCCGCGGTGGTCGTCGCGGCGTACGACACGTCGCTCGCGCTCACGGAGGGTTTCGGGGGCGGCTATGCCGTGCTGCGCGCCATGGGGGTGTGGTGCCGCTACTCGGCCGAACTGGCCGTCCGTATCAGGCGTACCGTCTGCGACCTCGGCGAGCGTACGCACTGGCAGTTCGCGGGGTGGGTGATGCGCGATCTGGCCGTGTCCGAGCTGCCGCACCCCGTGGGCGGGGCCGCGCGGGGCAGCATGTTCCACCGCGCGGTGGCCGAGTTGCTGGCCGCGATGCACACCGCTGAGGGCGGCTGTGACGCGTTGGAGGGCCGGGACCTGCCGGCGCTGCAGCGGCTCCGGAACCTGACGTCGTTCGGCTACGTCGACGGAGTGCGACCCGAGTTGCTCGAAGCGGTCGCGGAACAGCTGGCATCGGAACCTCTCCTGGTCGCCGAACGCGCCCATCTGCTCGCCCAGTTGGTCGATCGCACCGTGGAGCCGTCCGCGCTGCTCGAACGACTGCAAGACCTCGCGGACGCTCTCGAGGGCGCCGGGACGACCGTCGCGGTCCACACGTCCGACCGGCTGCGGTCGTCCTCGGCGTATCGCGCGGTTCCGCGGCGCGCCGAGGCCCTGCTGACCGCGGCCGACCGGTTCGCCCGCGACGGCGGCACCGCGACGGGCCTGCTGGCGGTCGGCCTCGTAAAGGGAACGGGCATCCCGCTCGACTGGCCCGAGGAGTGGCGGTCGCTGCTGCGCCTGCTGCGCGGACACCAGAACGCCGACGTACGCCACGAGGCGTACAGAACCATGACGCAAAACGAATGACCGCTGAGCACCACCCGGGCCATTCCGCCCGCACCCCGCCGCGCCACGATCCGGTAGCGCCCGACCTGCTCCGGATCCCCCGCTTCCAGCGCCTCGAACGCCTCCCCGCACCACCCCCTGCCCCCGTTGAAGGCCTCGACGTGCCGCCGGGCGTCCCGGCCGACGTCCGTCAGGATCGTCAGGGTCTTTACCGAGGAGTCGGGCTGTCGGATCAGCCCCGGGCCACCGCGATGGCCCCCGCGAGCCTCTCCCCCGCCTCGTAGATCATGTAGGGGACGCCGCCGTCGGTTCCGAAGGAAGGTGCCGCGGCACGCCCGTTCTCCGGGGCCGCGCCGCGCGAGTTGTAGAAGACGCCGAGGTGGGCGCGCTTGCCGAAGTCGTTGCCGACCTCGGTGATCATGATGTCGCCGCCGCTGGACTTGTCCTTGTTGTAGACGACGTACGTGCTGTTGTTCCGGTGGAGCAGGTGCGGACCGCCGACGTTGACCGCGCCGACGTCGCCGTGCCGGATCAACGGCTGCTGGTCGTAAGTCCAGTTGCGCCCGTCCGCGGACCAACCCCAGTGGATGTCACGGTGGTCGGTGGTGTTGTTCAGCATGAACAGCATCACGTAGCGGGCACCCCGCGAGGGCAGGTCGTGGCGGAAGACCCGGGCGTACGACGTCTCCGTGGTGCCCGCCGGGAGCATGGACGTCGACAGCACGACCTTGTCGTACGTGAAGTGGATCCCGTCGGCCGAACGGGCGAGCCGGGTCGTGGTGTTCTCGCCGTGGAAGTACAGCCAGAACTCCTTGGCGTCCTGGTTCCACAGCACATGCGGTGACGAGACATGACTGACGGAGTAGTGCCCCGCCCACTTGTTGGAGACGATCGGGTTCGCCGGGTACTCCGTGAACGGACCCGCCAGTGAGTCGCCGTAGGCCAGGCAGATCCCACCGGGCGCGTCGTGCGGCGCGTAGTACAGGTAGTAACGGCCGAGCGGGGAGGCCAGCTTGTCGTAGACGCCCCGGATGCAGGGGAAGATGATCTCGCCTGTGGGGTTGTACTTGAGCTGAGGCGCCGTCAGAAGCGTGCGGACGTAGGTGTAGTCGGGGAACCCGCCGGGCGCCGCGGCCGCGGGCTGCGCGCCCAGGGCCGTCCCGACGGCGAGAGCGGCTCCGGTGGCGGCGGTGGTGCGCAGGAAGAGACGCCGGTCGAGGTGGTGCTCGTGCATGGTGGGCTCCAATGACAGAAGGATCGCGGCTCACGCAGGCCCCCAGGCCCGCAGATCCGGGCGGGTCCGTCGACTCAGAGGTCGGCTCGGTGGGGGTCGATTCAGCGCTCGATTCAGTGGTCGGCTCAGAGGCGGGTGACGGCGGTGACGCACAGGCCGCCGAGGGCGACCGCCCAGACGTACGGCAGCGTGCGCACCATCACTTGCTGGGGAGTGACGCCCGCGTACTGGGCGCTCCACACGGTCTGGGTGCTGGTGGGGTCGGCGACGCCGAAGACCTGGTTGTACGAGGTGGCCATGCCGAGGACCGCGGCCGCGGGGTAGATGCCGGTGGCGATGAGGACCCCGGCGATGCCCGCGCCGAGCCCGAAGACGTTGAGGGGGCCGCGGTAGAGGCACAGCGGGACGAGCAGCGTGAAGACGAGGACGAACAGCACGGGGTTCTGCGGACTGACGCCCTTGACGAGCGGTTCGAGCGCGTCCACCGCGCCGGGCAGTTTCACGGCCGCGAGGAGGATGCCGATGGCGATGAACAGGGCGATCGGCGGGGCCGCCACCTCGAAGCCGCCGTACAGGGTGCGCAGCAGCCGCTTGTTCATCTCGCCGGGCCGGGTCGTGGTGGCCAGCGCGTACAGGACGCCCGCCAACAGCGAGGGGATGATGGCGAGTTCGAAGCCCAGGGCGAGAACGAGCGGGACGGCGGGGGCGAGCAGCGCGTACCACGGCGCGTCACCGAGGTCCGCGCGGCGTGAACGGGGTTTCGCCTCCACGGACTTGAGCGACCAGGCGTGCTCGGTGCCCCGTCGGCGTGTCTCGACGAGGACGAAGGCGAGGGCGGCGGCCAGGGCGAACGGGAAGAGCTTCACCATGAATGCGCGCACGGTCGGGATCGGCAGTTCCAGCGCGGTGGAGAAGAACTGCCACACCGGCAGCTCGAAGGGGATGCCCACGGCGATGCCCATCAGCACCGTGCCCGCGGCGGTCACCTTGGGCACACCGACGGCGATCATGGCGGGGATGCCGATGATGCCGGCGAGCATGGCGGCGGGCGCCGAGCCGGTCACGGTTCCGACGAGCGCGGACACGGCGAGGACGCCGAGAGCCACCACGGTCGGGCGGTCGCCTCCGAACTCGACGATCTTGCGGACGAGCGTGCCCGCGATACCGGTCTCGTCGAGGAGCTTGCCCAGCCAGGAGCCCAGAATGATCGCGATCATGGTGGCGGCCAGGGTCGGCGCGCCTTCCTGGAGAACGGTGTCCAGCACACTGTTCTTGCCGGTGAGCGGTGCCCCGGCGAGGAAGGCGATGACGACGGCGAGCAGCACCAGCGCGAAGGCGGTGGGGAGTCTGCGGGTGAGCATCAGGCCGACGCCTGCGGCCATGACGAGGAGGATGACGACACCCATGGGTCAGTTCTCTCTTCCGGGCCGGGTGAGCGCCGCGCGCAGCGCGGCGCTGAGGAGGAGGGGGCTGCGGCCGAGCCCGCAGACGGTTCTGGCGTACGCGTGGGCGGCGACCTCTTCGGCACCGGCGACATGACCGGCCACGCGGAGACGTCCGAGACGCAGCACGGTGTGGCCGAGTGCCTGCCTGAGCGCACCCTTCGCCGGGCCGTGGTGGAGGTGGGCGTGCACGGCCTCGTGGGCGAGCGCGGCCGCGCGCACCGAGCCCGGCGGGTACCAGTCACGCCAGCCGCGGGCGTCGACCAGTTCCTCGGCGAGTGCGAGCGTGTCGGTGTAGAGCTCGACCGTCGGGGGACGTGACGTGTAACGGGCGAGCAGCATCCGTTTCAGGCCGTCGTCCCGCTCGATCACGTGCGCGGTGGACCGGACGGGGGCGAGCCGGGATCCGAACTCGTCGGCTCTGCGGGCCCATTGGCGCAGCAGCTCGGGGTCCCGGCCCTCATGGGTGGGCGTGGCGGCGAGCAGTCGGGCGGCCCACTCGACGTCGTCGACGGAGGCGGGATCCGTCAACTCACCTATCAATGAGGCCGGTTCGGATGTCGTCATGACCGGACCTCCAGGACCGCGACCACCGGCTCGTCGGCCGCGCGGGTCCGCAACTCGCTGCGGGCCAGGGCGAGCAGAGGCTGCGGATCGAGGACTCCGGACAGGTCGGCGATGCGGGAGCCGAGCAGCAGCCGCAGGGCAGGTGCGCGTACCCCGCCGTCGCCGTACGAGGTGGACTCGCCGACCAGCCGGGCGAGTACCTCCGGGGCGCCGGCCACGGTGGTGGTCTCCACGCGGGCGTCGGCGGCGTGGTGGCGTACGACGCCGTCCATGTCGACGATCCGTACCGGCCGACGGGTCGGCCGGAGGCGGCGGTGCGTCTGCGTGCCGTAGACGGTGTGGGCGGCGGTGCCCGCCAGGATGTGGACCGCCGCGGGATCGGTCTTCAGGCTTGCCGCCGCGGCACGGAGCCGCTCGGTGTCGTCGGCGCGGTGGGACCGGTCCTGGGTGCGCAGTTCGGTGGCGCCGGTCGCGACCGCCCGCACGGTGTTGGTCTGCGGGTCGACGGTGACCTCGACCTCGACGCCTTCGGCGGCGGCGCCCTGGGCGACGACCGCCCGCTCCGCCTCGGCGCGGACGGCGAGAATCTGCTCCTGCGAGGCGCCCGGCACGATCCGCTCCACCTGTTCCCGTACGAGCGCGAGGGCGACGCCGATGGGGCTGATGACCTCGTTGTGGCGGGCGATCCGGCCCTCCATGCCGCTGGTGTGGGCGAGGTGCGGGGTCACGGACGCGGCACCGCCGCCTCCGCCGACGAGGACAGCGGTGTCCTTGTCGAGGCGGTAGTCGCGGATCATGGCGTCCACCACCGACTTCACCTGGGCGATGCCCGCGTCGAGGATCCGCGTCGCCGCGGTCGCGACGTCGGTGCCGAGCACGGTGGCCAGCGGGGCGATCGCGGCGCGCGCGGTCTCCGGGTCGCAGTGGGCGAAGTCGTTCTCGGGGACGCGGCCGAGGGCGTTTGCGGCACAGGTCATGGTGAGGGCGAACCGCCCCCCCGCCGCGTCGATCACGGCGTAGTCGGCGGGGTCGCCGTCCATGGGCCGGACGGTGTCCACCTCGGCGTCGCGCAACTGGTCGAGGGAGGCGAAGCAGGCGTACGGCAGTCCCGCGATGTGGGCGCTGCGCGGTCCCACGCCGGTCACCCGGCCGTCGCCGATCCGCACCATGGAGCCGCCGCCGACACCGACCGTGCGCACGTCGAGGGCGTTCAGGTACGAGGTCCTGCCGAGGATGGTGGCGTGCCGGACGGCGACCTTGCCGCGGCGTACGACGCTGATGTCCGTCGACGTGCCGCCGGTCTCCAGGAACGCGCCCTCGCTGACCCGCTCCTGCATCAGAGCGCCCGCGACTCCGGCGGCCGGTCCCGACAGCACCGTCAGGAGCGGTCGGCGGCGCATCTCGTCGAGTGCCATCACGCCGCCGTCGCAGCGCATCACCATCAGGGGCGCGGTCACGCCCGCCTTGGTGATGGCGGCGTCGACGAGGTCGGCGGTGGCCAGCATGCGGGGCAGGATCGCCGCGTTGACCACGGCGGTGCGGGTCCGCTTGTGCAGCCCGTACAGCGAGGTGATCTCGTGCGCGGCGGTCATCGGCAGTCCGTACGGCCTCGCCGCGTCCAGGACGGCCTGCTCGCCCTCGGGACGGTCGACGCTGAACGGCTGGCTCGCGACGAGGACTTGAGCGCCTTCGTCCTGGAGCTGCTCGACGGCACGGCGGACGGCTGACGTGTCCTGAGGGTCGTCCACATGCGCGTAGGCCAGCGGAAGCCTTTTGCCGGCGGCGAGTTCGAGCTTGCCGAACGCGGCGAGGCGGCGGGTGAACACCGCCGAGGGGCCGGTCCCGATGCCGATCAGTCCGACGGTCGCCACGTCGCCCTCCAGGAGGGCGTTGGTGGCCTGGGTCGTACCGTGCGCCAGGAAGGCGACGTCGGCCGGGGCACAGCCGGTCTGTTCCAGGAGCCGGTCGAGCGCCTCGACGATGCCGTGCGCGACGCCGTCCTCGTGGTGGTGGCTGGTGGGGACCTTGACCTGGCCCAGGAGTTCGAGGGTCGTGGCGTCCACGGCCACGGCGTCGGTGAAGGTTCCGCCCACGTCGATGCCGACGCGGATGCGGGGTGTGTTCATGTCCGGGCACCTCCTTGTGCTGGATCGGTTGGCGGTGCTTGACCGATCCGCGGTACCGGATCGATCCGCGACGCTGGATCTCTTCGCGCGGGCTGTCGCCGGGCGGGCCGGCCGGAGCCGCCCGCCGGACCGGCAACTCCCGTCCGTGCGGCGGCCGTTCAGTAGCCGCGCACGTCCGGCCAGTGGCGTTGCACTCCGTCGCGGTCGAGGAGCCGCGCGAACTCCTCGAACCGCTTGTCCTCGGCCTGGACCTGGTGCGGCTCGACGTCCTCGGCCACGCAGTGGGCGGCCAGCGCACCGGCCACCTCGCCGACGTTCCACTCCACCGGGTGGAGCCGGTAGCAGCCGTTGGTGATGTGGGTCGTGCCGATGTTCTTGCCCGCGGGCAGCAGGTTGCGGACCCGCCGGGGCACCAGCGCCCCGAGGGGAATCTCGAAGGGCACCGAGCCGATGTCGATGTAGTTGTCGCCGCCGGTCGAGGGATGCAGGTCGATGCGGTACCCGCCGACACCGACGGAGTCCCGGTGCCGGGTGCCGCCGTACGGGCCGACCAGGTCGATCGCCACGTCGTGCTCGGTGACCGTGGTGACGGCCTTGATGCGGCGGGACTCACGGACGTACGCCGCCTTGGCCAGTCCGTCCGCCGTGCCGGTCACGTCCGGGCGGATCCGCAGTCCCGGGAAGCCGGTGCCTCCGTCCGGGCGAGGCGCCTCGGTCTGCAGCCAGTACAGCAGTGACAGCGACAACTGCCGTGCCTCGCGCAGGGCTTCGGCCTGCTGGCCGCCGACGTACGGCTTGAGCCAGTAGTCGTTGAGCGGCCAGTTGACGAGCGTGATGTCGGAATCGAAGGCGCCCGGCACGTGCAGCTTGCGGGCGAGGACACGGCGAAAGCCCCACAGTTCCTTGTCGCCGGCGTCGGCGCTCTGGTCGGCGGAGACACCGAGCGGATCGAGATCGGGATTCGGTACGAAGGTCCGCGGCACCGGCTCCAGCGTGCGGGGGTCGGGCGCCTCGAAGCCGAGCAGCGGGCCGGGCCAGAACGGGGGCCGGTAGGTGCGCCAGAAGTCGAAGTCCTCCGGGCGGTCGATCGTGTGGTCCTCGCCCTCGTGATGCGAGAGCGCGAAGCAGACCGTGATGCCCTGCTGGTTGTGGGGCTGAGCCTCGTCCGGGGCGTGCGGCTCGTCGAACTCGGTGCGCGCCTCGGCCCCGTTCGCGTGCTCGACGCCCGCGAGGTGGAGGAGTTCGCCGGTCTCGGTGGCGTCCAGGACGTAACGCGCGGTGAGGGTGCGCGGTGTCCCGTCACGCAGGTCCTGCACGGTCACCGACCGTACGACATCGTTGTCGGACTCGGCGGAGATCGGCCGGTGCTCGGTGAGCACCGTCAGCCGGCCCGCTGCCCGGTGGGGCGCGAGCATGCCTTCCAGGACGGCGAGGGCGACCCTCGGCTCGTGGCAGAGCTTGCTGACGCGACCCGCTCCCGGGTTGAGGTCGGTGAGCGCCAGGGCTTCGGCCCGCAGCGGGTACCAGTGGCGGTAGTACCTCCGGATCTCCTCGCGCAGCCGCCGGTACGAGGCGGTCGTCCCGAACCGCTCCACCCACGGGTGCTCGTCGGGTGGCACGGCCTGGCTGGTGAGCTGGCCGCCGATCCAGTCCGTCTCCTCGGTGAGCACGACGCTGCGTCCTGCCCGGCAGGCGGCGAGTGCGGCGGCCACGCCACCGAGGCCGCCGCCCACGACGAGGATGTCTGCTTCCGGTATCACGCTTCTCCTTGCTGCTGGGCTGCTGGATCGGTCACAGGGTGAGGCGGTATGGGCCGTGTTCAGGAACGCTCAGGAACACTCAGGGACGCTCGGTACGGGCATGCGGCGGTCCGGTCGTCGGACCCGGGCGGAAGACACAGCCGACGAGCGGCTCGGGCGCCTCCTCCCCCGCGACGAGCGCGGCCAGCAGCCGCACGGCCGCGGCGCCCAACTGCGGCCGGGGAATGTCGAATCCGGTCGGTACGGGTTCACTCGCCAGATCGGCGGGCGGGCTGCCGAGCAGGGCGAGGGACACCTCCGCGGGGCAGTCGAGGCCGGCCTCGCGCACGGCGGAGAGCAGACCTCGCCAGGCCGCCCCGGTGTCGGTCTCCTCCGCGACGAAGGCCGTCACCCCTTCGTCGGCCCAGGCACGCAGCCGTTCGGGGGTGAGGTCCCGCTGCGGATCCGCGGACCGGAAGACGGTCGCGGGCCCGGAGGGCAGGCCCGCTGCCTCCAACCCCTCCAGGAAGCCGCGCTGACGGTCCGCCGAGGCGGGCGCGTCGTCGTCCTCGCGGACGAGCACGATCCGCCGATGCCCCAACTCGGCCAGATGGCCCACGACATCACGAGTGGCCTCGACATAGCCAGCGCCCACCCATGCCACGCCCTCCAACTCCTCGCGGCGGCCCAGGTGCACGACCGGGAAGCCGTCCTCGACGAGCCGCTTGAGTTCCGTCCGGGGGGTGTGCCGGCCGATGAAGAGACAGCCGTCGGCGAGCCGGACGCGGCTCAGGGCGTCGGGCCCCGCGGCTCCCGCGCCGCCGGTGCTCGACCCGGTGAACAGCACCAGGTCGTAGCCGAGCGCCGCCGCCTCGCGCTCCACGCCGACCAGGAAGGGGTAGTACGAATGCTGCACATCGGTGGGGAACGTGGCGGTGAAGCTGAAAACGCCGAGGAGGTTGTTGCGGGCCGCCGCCAGCCGCCGGGCGGCCGGGTCGGGCACGTAGCCGAGGCTGCGGGCCGCCTCCAGGACCCGACGGCGGGTCTCCTCGGAGATGATGCGTCCCTTGCCGTCGGGCTTCGGGGAGAGCACCAGGGACACGGTCGCCTGCGACACTCCCGCGAGCCGGGCCACCTCGGCCTGCCGTGGCCGAGCCGTACGTCCGGCCGGCGCGGGCGCCCTGCCCGGTCGCTTCCTGGGTTCCACAGTGGCCACTCTCCCGTTAATGCGTATTACCTAATGCGCATTACGGAGACTGCACCTCCTCGACCGAGGGGTCAAGGCTTGGGACAGAAGTGCCGTGCAGCGGGGCGACATCGGCCGGGCCGGCGCCCACGGCGGTCGACGTACCGTAGCGATCTTCGGTCGGCGGAAGCCGTACGGAGTCCTCGAAGGCCGGGCACATCATGCATTCCGCCGCACGCCTCGCACCCTGCCGCCTCAGCGCAGCCCTGGAGAACCTCTCCGTCACCTTCCACGGCATGACCGCACATCCGGACGAGCACAACTGTGAATGTCACTGGGGCAGTTCGGAGGAACTCTCCCTGCTGAAGACGCCGGATGCGGAACCGGAGCCGGACCTCCTGCGCCGGGCCTGGCAGGCCACCGACTGGTCGGATCACGCCGCCGTGCTGCGCCGCATCCTGCCGCAGTTCGCCAGAGCCCTGGTCGCCGGCCGCGCGGATCGCCTGTTCGGAGCGGTACTCCGTTGCTGTACCACAACAACTGCGTCCGCCAGCAGATATGTAGGACACCGAGGTCTGTTGCGACGTTCGTGGCCGATCGCGGTGGCGCTTCTCTTCCCTGTAGGAAGGACTCGGCTGAGCTTGTGCTTGAGGGAGGATCAGTTCTCGTCCGAGGCCGGGTCTTGGGCTGCGTTGAGTGTTTCTTCGATGGTGATGTCGATGTACCGGTCGCGGTCGGCAGGGCTGAGGGCCCGTGCGGGTGTTTCGGTCTGGTCCAGCCGGATGCGGACATGGCGGGTGATGACATCGGGATGCGGAGTGGGGGTTTGTTTTTTGAGATCGCTGTAGACCGTCCAGGCAAGGCTGGCGACGCTGACGATGAGCGCGCCGAGCGAGATCGGGTCAAGGTACTGATCGGGACGGGTGGTGGTCTGGCGGGTGTGGAGGGCTGCTTCCACATCAGCTGCGAGGTGGGGGCTGTTCGAGGTGGCGAGGCGATGTGCGGCGGAACGTGCGCCCAGTTCGACCGGGTTGGCCATGCGGATTCTCCTTGTGCGGTCAGGCTGCGGTGGGCGGGTCCGTCAGTACGTAGTGGCGTACTGCGGGCGGGAGGTGCTTGCCGGTGATGTTCTGCCAAGTCTCTTCGAGAGTGGCGATTCCCAGCGTGTGTGTCAGCCGCTTGAGATGGCTGGAGGTTGGGCCGGTCGCCGGGTGTGGGAACTGATCGAACAGCGCCACACACCGGACCATCCATGTCAATGCCTCTCTGGTCTGATGCCGTTCCTCAGCGAGTAGACCCAGCTGCCAGCATGTGATGACCATGTTGGGCTGGTTGTTGAGGTCTACGTGGATGGTGAGGGATTTGCGATACCAGTCCTCGGCTTCCTCCAACCGCCCCTGGTCCTGGGCGATGGTGCCGAGCTGGTGGTAGCTGCTGGCCATACCGGGCTCGTTGTTGAGATCCTCTTCGATCGTGAGGGATCGGCGGTACAAGTCCTCGGCTTCCTCCAGCCGGCCCCGGTCCTGGGCGATGATGCCGAGCTGGTGGTAGCCGTTGGCCATGCCGGGCTCGTTGTTGAGGCCTTCCTGGATGGCGAGGGATTGGCGATACCAGTCCTCGGCTTCCTCCAACCGCCCCTGGTCCTGGGCGACCATGCCGAGCTGGTGGTAGCTGCTGGCCATGTTGGGCCGGTTGTTGCGATCCTCTTCGATGGTGAGGGACTGGCGATACCAGTCCTCGGCTTCCTCCAGCCGGCCCCGTGCCTGCGCGACCATGCCGAGCTGGTGATAGATCATGGCCATGCCGGGCTCGTTGTTGAGGTCTTCGTGGATGGTGAGGGATTTGCGATACCAGTCCTCGGCTTCCTCCAGCCGCACCTGGTCCTGGGCAACGATGCCGAGCAGGTGATAGGTGAGGGCCATGCCGGGCTGGTTGTTGAGGTCCTCTTTGATGGCGAGGGACTGGCGACACCAGTCCTTGGCTTCCTCCAGCCGCCCCCGTGCCTCAGCGATGATGCCGAGCTGGTGGTAGCTGCTGGCCATGCCGGGCTGGTTGTTGAGGTCCTCTTTGATGGCGAGGGACTGGCGATACCAGCCCTCGGCCTCCTCCAGCCGCCCACGCCTTGAGGCGACCATGCCGAGCTGGTGATAGGTGACGGCCAGATGGGTGCGTTGCTGGGGTGTACCAGGCAGCTGCTGTTGGGCGTTGAGGATGGCTTGGTAGGTGTGGTCGGCTTGGTCCAGTTGGCCGGCTGTCATTTGTCGGTTGGCTTGAGCGCCGGTGAGGAACAGCCACAGGCCGCCGGCCGGAGTGTCCAGGTCGGGTGGGCTGCCGTCGGCGGTCTCCAGGATCAGCCGTGCCCGGTCGCTCCAGGCGCGGGCCTCCTCCATCAGTCCCCGGGCGTCCCAGTAGTCGTCGAGCGGTTGGGCGATGGTCTGGGCTTGGGACCACAGGTGGTGGTCGAGGGCGAGGCCGAGCATGCTGCCCATCGTGCGGTGCTGGAAGTGGATCAATACCATGGCGAGCTGAGCGTTACCGCTGTCGATCTGCTGTGTCAGCCAAGTGCCCAGGGCAGTGTGGGCCTCGATGAGGGCGCGGGTGGCGGCGGTGTGTTGGTCGGGGTAGGCGCCGGGGGCTTGGGTGCGCCAGTGGGCGGTGAGGTAGGCGGGCAGGGCTGGGTGGATGCGGTACATGCCCGCCCCCAGCGGGGTGAGCAGCCCAACTTCTGCCGCCCGGTCCAGCAGGTTCGTCCATTCTGCGTCCGTGAGGCTGCGGAACGGCTCGGGCACCGCCGGGTCTGCGGAGAAAGCGGCCAGGACGTTGGCATCGGCGGTGCCGTGGAAGAGGCTGAGGGCGGTGAGGGCGTGCTGGTCGGTGGGGGGCAGGTGGGTGAAGGAGTAGGTGATGCTGGCGGCGAGCGAGGTGGTGCGTGCGCCTGTGTCGGAATCGGGCAGTGCGGTGGTGCCCTGCAGGCCGGCCAGGAGGTCCTGGGGGCTGGTCGCGTCCAGATGAGGCAGGATGATGCGCATGCTGAGCGGGTGGCCGTCCAGCCACTGCATCAGTTCCCCGAAGGTCTTCTGCTCCCGGCGCGGCTGAGCGTCTGAGTACGGAGCCAGGAGGTGGTCGGCGTACTGGCCGGCCTCCTCGGTGTCCAGGCCGGGCACCTCCACCCGGCGGAGTTCGGGTCCGAGCCAGTCTTCCCGGGTGCGGCTGGTGATGATGACCGCGCTGGTGCCGTGGGTGGCGATGCGGGTCAGGAAGTCGCGCAGCTGGTTGCGGTCCGTCTCGGGCAGGGGTGGGGTGGCCCGGGTGGGGTCGGGCATGGTGTGCACGGATTCGAAGTTGTCCCACACCAGCAACAGCCGGCGATCGCACAGGATCTCTTCCACTACGGCCCGGCGCTCGTCGGAGTTGAGGAGGGCGAACTGGGTGCCGAACAGGCGCAGCCCGATGCTGGTGATCACGCCGTCCAGACCGAAGGAGGCGACGCCGGGTTCGAAGGAGTGCCAGATCACTCCATCTGGATGGTCCAGGGCGCCGGTGTCGCGCCACCACCGGCCGAACGCCTTGGCCAGCTCCGTCTTGCCCGTTCCGCCGGGTCCGTGCAGCACCACCACACGCTGCAGTCGGGCGGCCACGTCCAGGGTGTAGAGCAGGGCGTCGCGGCCGATGAACTCCCCCACCGCCTCCAACGCCTGATCCGGGCTCGTTTCGTCGCTCGGCGGGCGTTCGCGGATCCGGTCCAGCATCTCCTCCAGGGACCGGCCGGCCGGTCGCTCGGTGCGCAGGTCCGGGAAGTGGATCTCGCTGCGGGTGTACAGCACGGGCACCACCCAGTCGGCCAGCGGCATCATGCCCTTCGGCGAGGGCCGCAGATCCTGCTGGGCCAGGCGACGCCGTCCGGCGGCCACTGCTTCGCTCACCGGGTCCCCGGCGAAAAGCCGTTCGTAGAAAGCCGCCATGAACTCCGCGGCCGCCACCGCGTACACGCTGTAGGCCATGGCCACCACGGCCGCGGTGCCCTCCCGCAGCAGCCGTGTCGCCACCGCCGCCTCGACCTGCGAACCGACCACCGCCGACTGGCAGGCGTTGAGCACCACCACCGGTACCTGTGCCTGTTTGAGGACCTGTGCCACCTCTTCCGCAAGCACCAGATCCGGGCCGCCCTCCGGCTTCTCGAAGGCCAGCATCCCCTGCGGCCCCGGACCCCGGAACATCACTGGCCGCCCCGCCCCACCCGTCCCGTCCACCGGGCTGGACGGCTGGCCGAAGACTCCGTGTCCGTCGAAGTGCACGATCTGGAACGGCTCACCCGCATTCCGCGCATCGGTCAGCACCTTCTGCAGGTGAACCAGAGTCGGTGGTCGCAGCACCACCAGCTCCACCTGCCCGCGCACCGCTGCCAGACGGGCCAACAAGGGGCGGGCGATCATCTGATAGCCCACGTCGCGGGTGCCACGCGGTCGGGAGATCACCATCAGCACCCGCAGCCGCGACCCTCCGACCGTGAAGACTTCCCCCAGACTCGCCGTCGGCATGGTGCGCGAGACAACCATCCGCGCATCCAGCGCCAGCGGCGTCGGCCGACCCGGGTCCCTCATCAGCTCCCACGGCCACCCCAAGGCCTGCGCCGACCCCGACACCACGACCAGCTCCACCCGGCCGTCCCGGGATTCCGCCCGTGCCCGCGCCCGCAGATAGGCATCCCGCGCCGGCCCCGCACCGAACACCGCCGAAAAGACCTGCTCACCCCACCGCGGCAACTGGGCGGCCACCTGCAGGCCCCGCTCGCCGTACACCCCGAACGGCGCCCGCAGATACTTCTCCAGATACCAGCGCAGCTCCTCCAGCACCGGCCCGGCCAACGGCTGATCCAACGCCACCGGTTCTCCCGCCCGGCTGGGAATCAACTCACCCTCCGGCCATGACTGGACCGTCACCCGGCCGTCCTCCGCCACTTCCAGCAGCAAACGCTCCGCCACGACCCCACCCCCGTGTCCCTGTAACCCATCGCATCCGAACGTAGCTACTTGGTCACCCCACCGGCGGCAAAACACCCAAACCCGCACCCATCCTCGCCAGCACCGGCGTCGAGCGGCCAACTCAAGCAATTTGCTTGGGTAGTTGCGATCATCTGTGGGGTGACGTGGGAGCGCGAGATCACCTGGCCGGTCGGGGACTCCCACGCACGGGTCCGCGGGCATCTGCCGCAGTCCGAACTGATCGCTGTCACTGCGGCCGCTCGCGTCGTCTCGGGCCGTCCCGTCGTCGAATCGCCGCCAGGACTGTCGGTGTCGGCCACCGGCAGCTCACGGCCGCTCTCTGGGCACGAGGCCCGATACGGCTCGGCCGAGACCGGGGAGGCCGACGAGCTCTACGGGGGTCTGACCTTCACCGGCGTCGCCCGGTGCGGCGGCCTCGAAGACCAGTCGTACGGCGGCCGTGTCCAGACGGCGGGGACCGTCAACGGCAAGCCCGCCCTCGTCACGTCCGCGCTGGGTGGCAATGGCGCGCCGGCCCTGGAGCCGGTGCCCGGTGTGGTGGCGTACATCGGCTACAGCGGGGCACAACTCGACGAAGGTGCCGTTGCCGCCCTGCACCGCCTGGTCGTGCGGATGCGTCTGCTGAGTCCGGGGCAATGGCAGGTCACGTCACCAGCCCCACGACGAGCGATCGGATCGACGACTTCGGCCCGTTCGGCTGATGTCCTCGCACCGATGTTTCCAGCTCCTGGCTCGCTCGTCCGCATGGCCGCGCGGCCCGTGTTGCGACCAGTGACCGTCCGGGGCTGTCGAAGGCCTCAGGTCTTGTCGGTGAGCTCGACGACGTTGTCGGCACCGGACGCTTCGTCCTCGGCCATGCCGAGGAAGCGCCGGATCGCCTCGACCGGCATGTCGAGCCCCTCGGACGCGGACTGCTCGTCGCCGAACACCTGCACTGCCTCGGTGACGGCCAAGGCCAGTTCGACCTCCGCCTTGCGGACCTTGGTCTCGGCCTTGTCCACGGTGTCCACCACCGCCAGCTGGCGGCGCTGCTTCTCCTGAAGTCTCTGCTTGCGGGAGAGGTTCTTGTCAAAGCTCTGCACAGACATGACCAAGATCATAAACAGTCGCGCGCGTGCCCACGAAATCGGCAACTCTCCTCGCGTCCGGTCGACCACGGGGCTACCAGCGGAGGTTGATGGGTGGTCAGGTATCGGTTCGTACCGATCACCACCCGCATACACCGCTGCCCCGGTCCGAGGCGGCCCGGTGACCACCCCGGCTGGTCCTACCGCCAGCCGGGGCTTCCCGAAGGGAGGTCTCGGGGGCGTGGTCTAACCGGCCGGGACGGTGTCCTCGAACGTGGTTCCGGCGGTGCGGTAGGCGTTGACCTTGGCGGTGACCTGAGCGGGTGTCAGGACCTGGTCCTTGACGTGGAGAACGAAGTCGACCTGCTGGTCGTAGGCCCGGGCGGTCGTGGCGGTCTGGCCGGCCAGGTCGATCAGCCACTGGTTGAAGTTGATCGACATGGGGCGCTCGGGCAGGTAGGCGGCGTCATGGACGCCGAAGAGCCGGCCGTCGACGTAGTAGGTGATCGTGCTGTCGTCGATGGTCAGGACGAGGTCGTGCCAGCCCGCGTAGCTCTGGCGGGACTCGGTGTGCTGGTTGACGGCCTGCCACGGGTCCGGGTTGTAGGTCTCCCAGGACGTCGTGTACAGGATGTTCGAGGGCTCTCCCCAGCCGCCGTTGGGCAGGTACTCGAAGTCGTACTCCGCGTAGTCGTCGGCCATCGGGGCGGTGAGGTCGTTGATGGTGAAGAAGGTCTGGACGAGGTGGTCGCCGTCGGGCCCGGAGAGCGGTGCGTCCGAGAATTTCACCCGGGCCGCATAGGTGCCCTTCTTGAACTTCGTCGCCTTGGTGAGGACTTCGGTCTGCTTGGTGCTGTCCGGCGTCCCCGCGGTCGACGTGCGGAGATTCATCACGGAGTTGCCGGCGGAGTCGGCGAAGGTGACGTTCTCCGGTGCCCAGGTGGCGCCGGGCACTCCGGGACCGCCCGAGTTCGAGCGCACGTTCCAGCCGTGCGCGGCGATCCTCGGGTCGCCGGAAGTGGTGTAGTCGAAGTCGTCGAACAGGCTCTGCCCGCCGGTGGGCGGGTCGGTGGGTGGGTCGGTCGGCGGGTCGGTCGGGTCGTTGCCCTCGGGGGCGGTGCCCCACACCGTGGCGCCGGACAGCTGGGCGGTGACCTTCGACCAGTCCGCGTAGACGGTCTGCGCGGGCCCGAAGGAGTAGTCGTCGCTCTGCCTGAGGGACTGCCAGTCCGCGCGGTGGAAGCGCAGTTGCATGTCCCCGGTGTCGGCGCCGGGCGCGAGGGTGCCCGCGCCCGGGGTGAAGCCGATCTCCAGATAGCGGTCGGCGGTCGCCGTGGGGTGGGCCAGTGCGCCGAAGGTGCCGGTGATGTTGCCGCAGCCCTTCACAGCCCAGGAACAGGCGAAGCGGTACCCCGCGCCGGTGCTGTCGGCCCTGAAGTAGTAGCGGACCTTCACGGTGCTGAGCTGGACGGCGCCGTCACCGGTGTTCCTGACCTTGAGCCAGGGCTCGGCCTGGTCCGCCGTGGCGCCCGTGGCACTGGTGCGGTACTGGACGGCCACGTCGGCGGCCGCGGCGCTCGCGGTGACGGGCAGGGCGGCGAGGCCTGCCGCGCCCAGGGCGACGGCCACCGCTGAGGCTGCGGCCACGCGCAGCCGGCTCGGACGGTTTCTCGACTTCATGGTGATTCCTTTCCGGGGCTGGGAGCTGTGCTCGGTGCTGGGTCAGGACGGTTCGCGCGGTTCACTCATGGCCGCGTTCGCGCGCGGCTCAGGCGTGGCGGCTGACCTCCAGTGCGTCGAGCCGGGCGTTGTGCAGGTGCAGGCGGGACCGGAAGTCGCCCCACTCGGTGGGGCCGCTCCAGCCGCGGTCCGCCAGGGCGCACAGGCGCGGATAGCTGAGGTATTCGAGACGCTCCGGGGTGGCGGCGAACTCGGTCCACAGCTGCGCCTGCGTGCCCAGCACCCGCGCGGCGACATCCGGGGCCGCGCCTTCGGGCACCGGGTCGTGGCCGTGGACGTCCCGCAGACCGACGACGGCTCCCGGTTGGCCGGGGGGCTCCTGCGTTCCGGCGCTCTGCGGATAGTCGAGATAGGTGGCCCGGTAGTGGGCGTTGATCACGTCATGGCCGCGGCGGGCGGCGGCGAGCGCGTGCGCGGGGTCGCGCCAGGCCATCACGGTGAACGCGGCGGGCAGTTCGGTGCCGGTCTCGGCCCAGCCGACCGGGCGCCGCCCGTTGCGGACGAGGAAGTCCCCGATCCGGCCGAGGAACCAGCGGTGCAGATCGGCGGGCCCGCTCAGGCCTTCGGCCGTGATGCGCGCCCGGGCCAGGGGGCTGCGTTCCCACTCCGTGAGGGGGCATTCGTCGCCGCCGATGTGGAGGTACGGCGACGGGAAGAGTTCCATGACCTCTTCCAGCACGGTGCGGCAGAAGTCGAGGACCTCGTCGTGCACGCCGAGGACGGTGTCGCACACCCCCCACCGCGTCCACACCTCCAGGGGCCGGCCGGGGTCGTTGCCCAACCGCGGACAGGCGGCCAGGGCGGCGCGGACATGGCCGGGCATCTCTATCTCCGGCATGACCGTCACGCCACGCGCGGAGGCGTACTCCACCAGGCCCGCCAGCTCGGCCCGGGTGTAGGCGCCGCTGTGCGCGAGGCCGTCGAAGTCGTCGCCGGCCGTCCCGGTCATGGACTGGGTGCGGTGGCCGCCGATCTCGGTCAGTTCGGGGTAGGCCGTGACCGGCATCCGCCACCCCTGGTCGTCGGTCAGGTGCAGATGGAACACGTTGATCTTGTGGAGGGCGAGGAGGTCGACGTAGCGCCGCAGGTACTCCACCGGCTGGAAGTGGCGTGCCACGTCGAGCATGGCCCCGCGCCAGGAATGGCGGGGGACGTCGGTGATCTCGGCGCAGGGCAGAGTCCACCGCACGCCGCGCTGCGGCGTCCGCGCCAGGGCCTGCACGGGCAGGAGCTGCCGGATCGTCTGCACCCCGCGCAGCAGGCCGGTGAGCCGTGCGGCGCGCAGCAGCACGGAGTGTGGACCGACCGTGAGGCCGTAGCCCTCCTGGCCGAGACCCGTGAGGTCCGGGTCGAGGGTGAGGACGACCTCCGCGTCGTCGGCGGGGCGCAGCGGCAGGCCCGAAGCGGGGGCGAGGAGGGTGCGCAGCAGTCGCGCGGCGCCCTCGGCCCCTTCGCCGACGCGCAGACAGGTGTCGGCTGTGAACGTGAACTGTCCCGATCTCCCCCGGGCCTTGGTCGGCCGGGGCAGAAGCGTGGCGTCCAGAGGGGGTGCGGGCACAGTTGTCTCCCGGGGGTCACGCGTGCGGGGAGGGCCGGACGGTCAGCCCTTGACGGCTCCGGCCGCGAAGCCGGCGGTCACATGGCGTTGGAGCAGCAGGAACACGGCCAGGGCCGGCAGCGCGAACAGGGTGGAGGCGGCCATGGTGGCGCCCCAGTCCGTGCCGAAGACGTTCTGGAACGAGGAGAGCCAGACGGGCAGTGTGCGGCTGTCCTGGTGCTTGATGATCAGGAAGTTGGCGTAGGTGAACTCGTTCCAGGCCGTGATGTAGCCGAACAGCGAGGTGGCCATCAGGCCGGGGGCGAGCAGCGGGAAGGCGACGTGCCGGAAGGCGCCGGCCCGGGTGCAGCCGTCGACCTGCGCCGCTTCCTCCAGTTCGGCGGGGATGGCGGCGATGAATCCGCGCAGCACCACGATCGTGAACGGCAGCGTCATCATGAAGTAGATCAGCGTGAGCGTGGGCAGCCGGTCGAGCATGCCGGTGTCGCGGGAGATGATGTACACCGGGATGATCAGTGCCTCCCACGGTGCCATCTGCGCGATGAACACCATGAGCATGAACTGGCGCCGGCCGCGCCATCGCATCCGGGCCACGGCGAAGGCGGCGCCGAGCGCCACCGCCAGGGCGAGCAGGACGGCGCCCAGGGTGACCAGGATGCTGTTGCGCCAGAACAGGGCGAACCCGTCGGCGTCGACGGCGGTGCGGAAGTGGTCCAGGGTCCAGGTCTGCGGCAGGAGTTGCGGACTGTCGGACTGGATGTCCCGGTTGGGCTTGAACGCCGTGACGACCATCCAGTAGACGGGGAAGAGACACACGACGATCGTCGTCCCCGCGGCGACGTGCAGCGGAAGGCGTCGAAGTCGGGGGCGCGGCGAACTCACAGGGCTTCGCCCTCCTGACGGAACAGCTGACGGAAGTAGAGGACGAGCACCGCGGCCATCATCAGCACGGTGACCATCGAGGCCGCCGAGCCGAGGTCGTAGCGCTGGCTCGACAGGGCGGTCTGTACGGCGTACACCGGCAGGATGGTGGTGGCGTCGCCAGGCCCGCCGTTCGTCATCACCCAGATCTGCACGAACGCCTTGAACGTCCAGATGACCTCCAGCGAGAGCACGAGCATGAAGATCGGCCGGATCATCGGGAAGGTGATGGAGCGGAAGATGCGTCCGGCCGGGGCGCCGTCGATGCGAGCCGACTCGTACAGCTCCGACGGCACCGTGGCCAGCGCCGAGTAGAGGGTGATGGCCGCGAACGGCACGGACTGCCAGACGATGAGCAGGACGAGGATCGTGAACGCGGCCGGGCCGTGCGCGAACCAGGGATAGCGGTCGAAGGAGTCGAAGCCCAGTCCGGTCAGCGTGTGGTTGACGATGCCGAACTCCGAGTGGAACAGCCACTGGAAGACGGTGGTGGCGGCGATGACCGGCATGGCCCAGGCGAGCACGAGCGCGCTGAGCACCGCGGTACGGCCGAGGCGGCCCAGCCGTTCGATCACCAGGGCGACCAGGGTGGCGAGCAGCATGATGAGCACGACGTCGACGGCCATGAACAGGAAGGTGCGGCGCACGACCTGCCAGAAGTGTCCGTCCGTCAGCAGCGTCTCGTAGTTGCGGAGCCCGACGAACCGTGCGTCGCCGCGGATGAGCTGGCGCAGCCTGAAGTCCTGGAGCGAGATCAGCACCGTGCGGGCGAGGGGATAGACCAGCAGGTACAGCATTCCCAGCACGGTCGGGGCTACCAGCAGGTACGGCCATGCTCGGCCGGGCCGGAGCCGGCGTCCGTGGCCCGGGCCCGGCGGGGCCGACCGCTGTGACCCCCGCCGTGGCTGCCGTCGTGACGGCCGGCCGAGCGGGAGGCGTATCGCTGCGCGTTCGCGGATGATCGACACGACGTCGTCTCCTTCCGGTTCTGGGCGCGGGGAGCAAGGATCGGGGTGCGGGGCTCGGGGATCCGGGAGCGGGGATCCGGGAGCGGGGATCCGGGAGCGGGGATCCGGGAGCGGGGATCCGGGAGCGGCTCAGGAACCCGACCGCATGGCCTCGGTGATCGACTCGGACGCCTTGGCGGCCTCGGCTCCGGCGTCGGCGCCGGTGAGCACCGCGGTCATGTAGTCCTTGATGGGGTTCTTCGCCTCCACGGCGGCCCACGCGGGGGTGTTCGGCGTCGCCCGGCCGACGGCCGCACCCGCCGCCATGGCCGCGGTGCCCGGATCGGAGGCGACCGCGTCGGCCAGGGTCGTCTTGTTGGGGACGTAGCTCATGGCGACAGCGAGTTTGCGCTGCCAGGCGTCACCGGTCAGTTCCTTGATGAACGTGAACGCGGCGTCCTGCTTGCCCGAGGCCGCCGGTACGACCAGGTCGGAGCCGCCGATGAACACCGACCCGGGCCGGTCCGCCGTCTTTCCGGGGATGGGGAAGAAGCCGAGCCTGCCCTTGAGTTCGGGGTTGCTCTCGATGACCACGTTGGCTCCGCCGGGCGTGGAGATGATCTGCGCGACCTGCCCCTTGGCCATGACCTCCGCCTGCGGCGGCTCCGCCTCGTCGGAGTCCCGCGGTCCCTTGCCCAGGGCCTGGAGCTTCTTGTAGAAGTCCATGCCGCGCAGGGCCTCGGGGGTGTCGAGGGTCCCCTCCCAGGAGTCACCGGACCGTTCGGCGAGGTCTCCGCCCTCGTCCCAGATGAACCCGGCCAGCGCGTACCAGGTCTGCCCCGGAAGATAGATCCCCTGGGTGCCGCCCTTGTTGAGCTTCTCGGTGGCGGCGATCCACTGGTCGCGGGTCTTGATGGCGGCCGGGTCGACGCCGGCCTTCCGGAACAGGTCGGTGCGGTAGATCACGACGCGGTTGGCCGCGTAGTACGGGATGCCGTACTGCTTGCCCTCGTACGCGCCGGGCTCGGCCAGCCCGCGCAGCCAGTCCCCACCGCCGAGTTCGTCGACCTTGTCGCTGAGATCGAGCAGCCCGCCGCTCTGCGCGAACTGGGCCACCTGGGTGTTGCCCGTCTCGATGACGTCGGGGGCGTCGTTGCTGGCGAGCGCGGCGGTGACCTTCTCGCCGATCCCGTCCCACTCCTGGATCTGCACCTTGACCTCGATGTCCGGGTGCGCGGCCCGGAAGCCTTGGACGAACTCCTTCTGGAACCGGGCCGAGACGCTGTCGCGCATCAGCCAGACGTCGATCGTCGTCGCGCCCCCGTCGGAGCCACCGGACGCATCGGAGCTGCTGCAGGCGCTCAGGCCTCCAGCGATCACCAGTGTGCAAACACCTGCAAGCATGCGGAGCTTCACAGTTCACCCCCGGGAGAAAAGCGCTGGGCGACCTGACCAGTTGACCAACTGGTCAGGTGACCTCTCGTTGGTCGACGAAGGTGGCATAGACCAATCGAAGCGTCAACCCCCCTCGTTCTCCCGGGCTTTGTCCGCACTGCGTGAGGAATTACCGGCCCGAGAGGCCCGCAGTGGCTAGACTGCATCTGACCAGTGGTTGCCGAGTGGTCAACAATGGGGAGCTGGTCAAGTGACAACGCAGGCACCGCAAGGCACCACAAGGCACGACAAGGCACCACAGGGCATCGCGAGGCATCACACGCAGTCGGGCAGGAGCGGCACATGAGCGCTGGCGGGTCAGGGGCGGTTCTCAAGCGGGAACGCGTCCGCGACTACATCCTCGAACTCATCGAGTCGCTGAGCCCCGGCGACGCCATCGCCTCCGAGCGGTCCCTGTGCACCGACCTGGGCGTCTCACGGCCGACACTGCGAGCGGCCGTGGACGAACTCGTCGCCGCGGGCCTCCTCGTGCGCCAGCACGGGCGCGGCATGTTCGTCGCGCCCGAGAAGATCACCCAGGAACTCGTCTCCGACCAGCGGGCCATGGCCCTCCCACGGGCCTCCGGCGCCTGGTCGAGCCGCCTGCTGGAGTTCACCACCATCGCCGCCGGCGCCCGCGTCGGGCGCAAGCTGCGTCTGTCGCCGGCCGCCGACGTCGTCTACGCGGCCAGGCTGCGCCTCGTCGACGGCGCCCCCATGGCCATCGAGCACCTGCACATCCGCGCCGACCTGGTACCCGCCCTCACCGCTCGGGAACTGGAGGCCGGCGACCTGTACGACCATCTCCGCGACGGGCACGGCATCCAGGTCAGCGAAGCCGTGCAGACCATCGAGCCCACCGTCGTCAGCCAGGCGGAGGCCAAGCTCCTCGGGGTACCCCATCTGTCTCCCGCACTGCTGTTCGAGCGCCTCACCAGTGACACCGGCGGCCGGCCCGTCGAGTACGTCCACTCCGTCTACCGGGGCGATCGCTACCGCATCGTCTCCCGCCTCACCCTGAGCCCCGCTGCCACCCACGAGTCCACCGCGGCGGCGGGACACCTCCCGGGTATCCCGCCGGGCGCCTTCGCCCACCAGGACTCCGTCGCCCTGACCACCCAGGGCGACATCCAGCCCGCCCGCTGACGCTCACGCCCTCCATCCGGCGGACGGCCTCCCGCCTCAAGCGGTCCGGCGCGAGCGACCCCAGCGACGGCGCCGCGTCCACCACCGGCGGCCGGACCGGCTGTCCGCGATGCGGTCGCGGAGGTACGTGTGCGGCAGCTCGGCCGTCCGGGAGGCGAGTTCCTCCAACGCCGACAGATAGGAGCCGTCGCTGCCTCTCAGTTCGCGTTCCCGTTCCACATAGGGCCGGGCCGCCTGCCAGACGCCGACGATCCGGTGCCGCAGAAGCGGCAGGAACACTTCCTCGTCGACGATCCTGAAGACGGTCAGGTTGGCGAGGGTCTGGTAGTAGTACACGACGTTGCAGAAGGCTTCTTTGGCGTCGTGCGGAAGCCCGCGCACCCCGCCGTTCGGCGCGTGCTCCTGCTGGAGTCGGGCGCACACGTAGTCGTGCTGGTCGTGGAATGCGGCCGACCGGAACTCGGCGAGCAGATCGATCATGGGCTGAATGTTGTTCGCGTGTCGGCTGACGCGGGTCTGCCGCATGCCGAGCCAGGTGGGAATGGCGATGGCGGTCACCGCGATGACCACCGGAAGGACGTTGACCAGAAAGGCTTTGAGCATCCGGTCAACGCTAGGCAGGAGCCGCCGCCGACAGGCCGGATGGACAAGTTCGGAGTCTTCTCGTCGGTTTCTGCCCGTCTTCGTCACTCAAGAGATCACCTCGCGTCCGGACACGTTCGACATGACTCGATTGCTGTCGGATACATGACATCGACCTGGTGGGCCGGGTGGCCGGATACCGCCGGATGCCGCCGGATGCCGCCGGATGGGCCGGTCCTGCCCGCTTTCGGCAGGCGTATCGCCGACCCGGGGCGGGGCGTCCTGCGACTGTCGACACCTTCGGCCACGGGCCGCGCACGGATGGTGGACGGCGCGTAGCCGCGGTTGTCGCGCCCACGGTGACGGGAAGGGCGGGAAAGCCAAAAACTCCCTATTTGTGCGCTTAGTCCATGATCGCCCTATGCTGTTGTCCGGGAGAGCTCGAGCAGTCGACGTGCCGGCTCAGCGCCGGCGGGAAGCGGGCTTCCATGGCTGAGCGATTCAAAAGGTTGGGGTTGGTCGGCGAAATGTCGGCCGAGTTCGTCGGCACCATGATTCTCATTCTCTTCGGCTGTGGCGTGGTGGCCCAGGTGGTCGCCGGTGGAGCGCTCACGACGCCGGCGGGAGGACTCGGAAACCACGACAGCATCGCCTGGGCCTGGGGCCTCGGCGTCACCCTGGGTGTCTACGTCGCGGCGCGACTGAGCGGCGCCCATCTCAATCCGGCGGTGACGGTCGCCCTGGCCACGTTCAAGGGCTTCCCGTGGAGCAAGGTGGCGCCCTACGCGCTGGCCCAGACCGCCGGAGCCCTCGCGGCGGCCCTCATCGTGCGGTGGAACTACACCGAGGCACTGGCGAAAGCCGACCCCGGGCACACCATCAAGACACAGGGCGTGTTCTCCACGCTCCCCGCCAACGGCAATCCGAACCTGCCGGTCCACGAGTGGGGTGCGTTCCGTGACCAGATCATCGGCACCGCCATCCTGCTCCTGCTGATCCTGGCGGTCACGGACCTGCTGAACACGCCGCCGGGCGCCAATCTGGCCCCGTTCATCGTCGGTCTGATCGTCGTGGCCATCGGTATGGCGTGGGGCACCAACGCGGGTTACGCGATCAACCCGGCACGTGACTTCGGGCCCCGATTGGCGAGCTTCATCACGGGCTACGGCACAGCATGGCGAGATCAGTACGGGAATCTCTACTTCTGGGTGCCGATCGTCGGTCCCCTGATCGGCGGCCTGCTCGGTGCGGGCATCTACAAGGCCTTCATCGGTCGGTTCCTGCCGACGGCGGAGCCTGAGCCTCCCGGCCGAGTTCCGTCCCCCGAGGAATGACACCCACAGCAGAGGCGGCAACCCATGGCTGACTTCGTGGGCGCGGTGGACCAAGGCACCACCAGCACCCGATTCATGATCTTCGACCACTCCGGCAACGAGGTGGCGAAGCACCAGCTGGAGCACGCCCAGATCCTTCCGCGCTCGGGGTGGGTCGAGCACGACCCGGTGGAGATCTGGGAGCGCACCAACTCGGTGATGCAGAACGCGCTGCGACACGGCAACCTCTCCCCCGAGGATCTCGCCGCGATCGGCATCACCAACCAGCGGGAGACCACCGTGGTGTGGGACCCGCGCAACGGACGCCCCTACTACAACGCCATCGTCTGGCAGGACACCCGCACCGACTCCATCGCGGCGGCCCTTGAACGCTCGGGCCAGGGCGACGTCATCCGCCGCAAGGCGGGGCTGCCGCCGGCGACCTACTTCTCCGGCGGCAAGATCCAGTGGATCCTGGAGAACGTCGACGGCGTCCGGCAGGCGGCGGAAGCGGGCCACGCCCTCTTCGGCAACACGGACGCCTGGGTGCTGTGGAACCTGACCGGCGGCCCCGACGGCGGGGTCCACGCCACCGACGTGACCAATGCCAGCCGCACCATGCTGATGGACCTGGAGACCCTCGACTGGGACGACGAGCTGCTGGGCTTCTTCGACATCCCCCGGCAGATGCTGCCCACCATCAACCCGTCCTCCCACCGCGAGGCGTTCGGCGTGACCCGCTCCTCCCGGCCTCTGCGCGCCGCCATCCCCATCACCGGGGTGCTCGGCGACCAGCAGGCGGCCACGGTGGGACAGGTCTGCTACGCGCCGGGCGAGGCCAAGAACACCTACGGCACGGGCAACTTCCTGGTCCTCAACACCGGTACGGAGCTGGTTCGTTCGCAGCACGGTCTGCTGACCACCGTGGCGTACCAGTTCGGCGACAGCCCGGCGATCTACGCCCTGGAGGGCTCCATCGCCGTCACCGGGTCGGCGGTGCAGTGGCTGCGCGACCAGATGAAGATCATCAACGATGCGGCGGAGAGCGAGACGCTGGCGCGCACCGTCGAGGACAACGGCGGGATGTACTTCGTTCCCGCCTTCTCGGGCCTGTTCGCTCCGTACTGGCGCTCCGACGCCCGTGGCGCGATCGTCGGTCTGGCCCGCTACAACGACAACGGCCACCTGGCCCGGGCGACCCTGGAGTCCATCTGCTACCAGAGCCGCGACGTGGTCGAGGCCATGGAGCAGGACTCCGGAGTCCACCTCGACGTGCTCAAGGTCGACGGCGGCGTCACGGCCAACGACCTGTGCATGCAGATCCAGGCCGACGTCCTCGGCGTACCCGTCAGCCGTCCGGTCGTCGCCGAGACCACCGCGCTCGGCGCCGCCTACGCGGCGGGTCTGGCCACCGGCTTCTGGCGCGACACCGACGAGCTGCGCACCCACTGGCAGGAGTCCAAGCGCTGGGAGCCCCAGTGGTCCGAAGACCAGCGCGCGGAAGGATACGCGGGCTGGAAGAAGGCGGTGGAACGCACGCTCGACTGGGCCAAGGTCGAGTAGCCCGAAGTCGGTGGAAGGGGCGGGCCCCAGGGTCCGCCCCTTCCACCGATTTCACCGTCTTCTGCCTGGTCAAGCCTCGGCGTACTCCCAGCCGCCGCAGCTGTAAGGGGTTCCAGCGAAGACGTTGCCGGCGGCCCGGCCTGGCCGTCGGTGACTCTCAGCCCTTGCTCCACTTCTGGTTGTCGGCTCCGGTGCAGTCCCATATCTGAAGCCCGGTGCCGTCGGCGGTCCTGGCGTCCGTGACGTCCACGCACTTGTCGGCCTGGCGGTTGACGAGGTCGTGGGCGTCGTTGAGCCGGAACTGCTGGGCGGGATCGCCGTTGCAGTCCGCGAGCTGGACTTTCGCGCCGTTGTCCGTCGATCCCCGGGCGACGTCCATGCACCTGCCCAGCGCACGTACGGTGCCGTCCGACGCGAAGGTCCAGCTCATCCGGGCGGCCGACGCACAGTCGAGAATGTCCAGGGGCACGCCGTCCTTGGACTCTCCGCCGCTGACGTCGATGCACTTGCCCGAGGCGTAGCTCCGGATCGCCACCCCCGGGACAGTGGTGGAACCGCCGGTTCCGGTCGATGTGTGGCCGGACGAGGACGTTCCGGCGGTCGTCGGCTCGGTCGTGTCCGTCGACTTCGACGAGGAGGAGGGAGCGGACGGGGCGGACGGGGACCCTGCGGAACCGACGCTCGTCAGATGCGACTTGGAGTCCGACGACGGGGACGCCGAGCCGAACGCGCCTGCGGCATCACCGGTTGCGTGGTCGCCGAGGTCACTGTCCACGGTCGCGCCGGATGCGGAACCTCGCTTGCCATCGCCATCGCCATCGCCGACGGCACTGACCAGGAAGGGCACGGCGATGAGGATCGCGCCCGCGACCGCTGCCCCCGCCAGCACGCCCTTGTTGAGGCGGCGCCGACCGGTCCGGGCGGCGGTGTCGGAAGCGGTGACCGCAGTATGCGCAACGAGAAGATCGCCGCTCGCGGACCCGAGGCCGGACTCGGGCTCGGGCTCGGGCTCGGGCCGGCTTCGGAAGCCGGGACCGAGCCCGGGACCGCGGGCCGAATCCGCTCCCGGATCGGACCGCTCCGCTCGGTCGGGCTCCACGACCCGCACGGCGGCCATCCGCGCCTCCGTCATCGCACTGCGCCGGGGTACCCCGGCGCGTCCGGCGAACATGCTCCGCCTGGGCAGGGGCGAGCGCGACTCGGCGGAATCGCCGGCCTCAGCGGAGGCCCCGGGCTCTGCGGCGGGTCCGGGCTCTGTGGCGGTTCCGGGCTCTACGGCGGTTCCGGGCTCTGCGGCGGTCCCTGGGTGCGCCGAGGCGTGTTCGTCCTGAGCGGCGTCGGCGACATCGGCCGTGCGCTCGCCGGGGTCTGCCGTCATGGCGTCCTTCCGATGGTGGAGTCGATGGATTCGTCTGCGGTCGGCACGACCTCGGAGACCGGCCGTCGGACAGACAGGGGCAGACGGGCGGGTGAACTGACGGACGGGGGACGGGCCGCGCCGCCAGGGTCGAGCACGGGTACCGGCCGCGCCCGACCGGCTGCGGGACGGCCCCCACCCGGTCGAACGCACATGGCAGTCGGTCAGCCAGGCATGGGTCAGGCGTCGCGCCGCTGCCGTACCGATGCCGCGACGGCCCTGAACTCGTCCCACTGCACCCGAGGCCGTCGCAGGCCACGCTGTTCCAGATAGCGGCGGGTGGTGCGCTTCGTCCGGCGCAGGAGCCGCACCGCGTCGATCGGACGTCCCGAACCCATCGGCTCCACCACCTTGGTGGGAATCAGCAGCAGGCCGTCGCCGCTCGCCCGCAGCTCGCCTCGGACGAGCGCGTTGTCCATGTGGTTGAGCCGGTCGTCGTGCCGGTGCACCAGCAGGGACGCGGGGCCCGGCGCGGCCGCGCAGTCGGACGGTACGTCCACCACGAAGCCGTCGTCCGTCGGTACCGGCCGCGTCCGGGCGAGTACGGGCACCCCGAAGGCGTCGCGGGCGGCCAGGACCGCGCTCGGAAAGCCGGCGAGCCGGTCGGCTCCCGGCAGCGGGTTCCGCCCGCGCGGACCGGGCCGCTCGGGCAGGGAAGGCGGCGCGAGCGGTGGCCGTACGATCACCTGCTCGGGAGTCACGGTGATCAGCAGGCGCAGGTAGTACCAGTCCATCAGCCGCCGCATCGGAGCGGTCACGTACGAGCGGCTGTGCGGCTGCCGCTCGAAGAGCATCCGCCAGTAGTCCTCGGCGCCCTGAGGCCCCGTCATGATGTCGTCGGGACAGTCGGCGCGTCCGGCGACGAAGATCTGCGGAGCGTGGTCGAGGCCGCTGCCGGTCGGGTCGGAGAAGAGCAGGGCCACGCGTCCGTCCCGGCGTACGTTCAGGGCCTTCTGCGCGAACGCCAGGGACGTGGTCAGCAGGAGTGTCCCGTCCTCGCGGCGGCGCACGGCCGTGGGCCAGGCCAGCGGCGTGCCGTCCCGGCCGAGCGTGACGAACTCGCAGGTGCGGTAGGCGTCGAGGACGTCGTGCGGGACGGAGTCGAGAACGGTCACCGTCCTGCTCCCCCGTCCAGAGGGGCGCGCAGGGCGCGGCAGGCGGTGGCGTACTGGCGCCGGCCGACGGCCCTCCACAGCAGGCGGCCGATCAGCGGGGTCCTGCCGAGGAAGTAGGCGCGCTCCGCCGGCGTCGCCTCCTCGAGGATCGCGCCGAGGGCGAGCAGGAGCTTGTCCTTGGGGATCCGTTCCAGTCCGCGCCGGCCGACCAGGTCCCATTCGGCGACCGTCAGGTGCTCGGCGATCAGCGGAAGGACCAGCCGCTCCTCGTCGTCGAGGTGTTCGAGCAGCGCGGTGCGGTGCTCGTCCAGGGCGAGCGCCAGTTCCTCACCGGCGATGTGGTCGGCCGCTCGTTCCCATACCGGTATCCAGTCGGTGACGGCCACAAGGCTCTCGTCGATTCGCTGGTGCTGCTCCTCCATGCGGACGACGAGTCGGTCGTCCGGGGCGCGTTCACGCAAGCGCGGCCAGACGAGCTCGTCCTCGAGCGAGTGGTGGCTGTGCAGACCTCCGAAGTAGTCGCGCAGGTGTTGCGCGACCTTCGTCGCGCGTGGTGTCCCGCCGTCGGGCACGGCGCGCACCAGCCGAGGAAGAAGCGCCGACTCGCGGCGGAAGATCCGGTGGACCACGATCATCTCGTGCGTGTGGGGACGCGCTGCTGTGGAAAGTTCGTCAATGGTGCTGTCGGGGGACACGCTTGCTGGCTCCAGCGATCAGTTTTCGGCAACAGGCTCCCAGCGTCCGCCTCCTTCTTGGCGTCTGCTTGGAGCGCCACTTGGGGCCGGTGAGCGTCGCGTTTATCGTCTGTTGACGGGCCGGACCGGCCACTCGGGTAGATTCGCGCGCCGTGCTACGCATTCGAGTCCTGGGTTCGCTGGGCGCCGATGTCGGGGGTAGACCGGTCGAACTGGGTACTCCGCGGCAGCGGGCCGTCCTGTCGCTGCTGACAGCCGCCCGTGGCAGCGTCGTGCCGGTCGACCGGATGGCGGAGGAGCTGTGGCGGGGAGCGCCGCCGGCGAAGGCCACGGTGTCCCTGCACGCCTATGTGTCGAACCTGCGCCGATCGCTCGAGCCGGGGCGGCCCGCGCGCGCCCCGGCGACCGTGCTGGTCACCGCTCCCCCGGGATACGCGCTGCGGCTGCCCCGACACGCCGTGGACGCCTGGCGTTTCGAGGACATGGTGAAGCGCGCGCGTCGCGCGTCGGCCGAGGAGGCCCGGGGGCTGCTCGCCGAGGCGCTCGGGTGGTGGCGGGGGCCGGCCTTCGCGGAGCACGCGGACGAGGGGTGGGCGGCGTCGGAGGTGGCCTTCCTGACCGAGTTGCGTACCGAGGCACGCGAACTCGCCGTAGCAGCCGATCTTCGTACGGGACGGGCCGCCGAGGCGGCTCTGGCGGCCGAACTCCTCGTCGGGGAGAGCCCGTTGCGGGAGGAGGGGTGGCGGCTGCTCGTCCTCGCCCACTGGGCCTGTGGCCGGCAGGCCGACGCGCTCTCCTCGCTGCGCCGGGCCGCGGCGGCGCTGCGCGAGGAACTCGGCTGCGATCCCGGTCCGATGCTGGCGGAGCTGGAGCACGCCGTGCTCGCCCAGCGGCTCGACGTGCTGCGCGCGTCCGTGTCCGGTCCCCTGCTCGCTCTTCCCGCGCCCGTGCTCGCCCCTGAGCCGACCGTGACCGAGCCTGCCGTGACCGAGCCGGGCATCGCCGTCGCCGGAACGCCACGGCCCGGGCAGCACCTGTTCGTCGGCAGGAGCGGTGAACTGCGCGCCATGGACGCCGCAGCGCGAGTCGCTCGGCGCCACGGCGGCGTGGTGCTGGTCACCGGCGAGGCCGGGGCGGGCAAGTCCGCCCTGCTCGGCCGACTCGAAGGCCGGCTGCGGTCCGATGGCTGGCGGGTGGTGGTCGGGCACTGCCCGGAGTACGAGGGGGCGCCGCCCGCCTGGGCGTGGGTGGAGGCGCTCGGCACGCTCGCCCGCGAACTGCCGCCGGCGCGGCCCGAGGAACTGGCGGCTCTGCTGCGCAAGCCGGAGAGTGTGGCCGCCACGAGCCCGGACGAGGCGACCGCCGGACGCTTCCGGATGCACCGCGCGCTCTCCGCCTGGCTGCGTGCCGCGGCCGTCGAGGCGCCGCTGGCCGTCGTCCTGGAGGATCTGCACCGGGCCGACAGTGAGACGCTCGCCCTGCTCGAAGCGGCGGCCGCGGTCAGCGACGTGCCCCTGCTCACCGTCGCCAGCTACCGTCCGGCGGAGGTGGATGAGCACCTGGTCAAGACGCTCGCCCGGCTCGCCCCCGGCGCACCGCACCGGATCGCGCTCCGCGGCCTGCCGCCGCGGGACGTCGCCACCATGGTCGACACCGTCTGCGGCGCGTCCGTGGACGCGGAGACGGTGACGGCGCTCGCCGAACGTACCGGCGGCAATCCGTTCTACGTCCTGGAGAGCGCACGTCTGCTGGCGAGCGAGGGCGCGCTGGTCGCGATCTCCGAAGTCCCCCAGGGCGTCCGCGACGTCCTGCGCAGACGCCTGGCCCTGCTGCCCGCCGCCGCCCGGTCCGCGGTGCAACTGACCGCCGCGGTGGGGCTGGAGGCCGATGTGTCCCTTCTGGTCGACGCGGCCGACACGGCCGAGGACGAGATACTGGAGGGGCTCGACGCCGCCCTGGCCGCGGATCTGCTGACCGCGCCGGGACCCGGCCGCGTCCGGTTCGTGCACGCGCTGGTCCGCGACACCGTGTACACCGACCTGTCCGGCGTACGGCGTTCACGCCTGCACGCACGCATCGCCCGGGTGCTGCGCCGCCATCGCCCCGACGACTTCGCCGCCCTGGCGCACCACTTCACGCATGCGGGCAGCCCCGCGGACGCGCCCCTGGCCGTCCGCTACGCGCTGCGGGCGGCCGAGGTCGCCGAGCGGCGCTACGCCCACGACGTCGCCGTGGGGCTGATCCAGCAGGCGATCGAGGTGCACACCACCGCCTCGGGTGGCCTGGACGCGCAACCCGACCGCGCGGTCGGCCTGTTGGTGCGGCTGCTCGGCGCGCAGGTCCGGGCGGGGTCGACGGACGCGGCCCGGCGCACCCGGCACCGGGCGGTCGAACTGGCCGAGCAGGCCGACCGGGGCGACCTGGTCGCGGCGGTCTTCGGGGCCTGGATCGAACCCTCCCCGTGGCACAGCAGGCTGGGCGGCTCCTACGACCCCGCGCTGCTGGCCCGTCTCGAGGAGCTGGCGTCCGATCCGGGCCTGGACGATCCCGCCCGCGCGGGTGTGCTCCAGGCTCTCGTCGACGCGGTGGCCGCCGAGGATCCGCCCCAGGCGTTGGAGGCGGCCCGCACGCAACTGCGGCTGGCCCGCGCGAACGGCGAACCACGGCTGCTGGCGGCCGCGTTGATGACCTCCGCCAAGCTGCTCCCGCACGAGGCGCCGGGTGACGCACGGCCGCCTCTGGTCGCCGAACTGCGCGAGCTCGCCCGTGCGCACGACCTCCCCGCCTACCGCTGGGTCTGCCAGAACCTCGACGCGATGACCGCCGCCACCCTCAACGACCCGGCCGCGGTACGCCGGCACAACGCGCAGGGCCTGGTGCTCGCGCACCGGTACCGGATGGTGTGGGCGCAGGGCATCAACGCCGCCACCTCGGCCATGCTGGCGGGTGTCGCGGGCCGCTTCGAGGAGGCGGAGTCCTGGTACGCCGAGGCCGACGTCCTGTTGCAGCGCGTGGGGGCACACCATGCCCAGGGCCTGCGCACCCTGGGACTGACCACCATCCGGCTCGCCCAGGGCCGTACGGCCGAGATCGAGCCGGTGATGCGCGCCGTGTACGACTCCGTCGGTGCCCCGGTCGGGGTGGCCCTCGCTCTCGTCCTGGCCCGCCTCGGCAGGCTCGACGAGGCGCAGGCCGTGAGCTTTCCCGCGGAACCCGTCACCGACCACCTCTACGGCATGGAACTCGACTTCCGCTCCCAGCTCGCCGTCCTCCAGCACGACCAGGACACCGCCGCCGCGCTGGTGGAGCACCTGTTGCCCCTCCGGCACCAGCTGGCCGGCGCGGCCGGCGCGGTCTACGCGACCCGTCCTCTCGCCCACGCCCTCGCCGACCTGTACCGGTTCCTCGACGAGGAAGGGGCCGCGGCCGAGAACTACGCGCTGGCCGAACGCACCGCCCTCGCGTGGGGCTCGCCCCATCTCGCCGGGAGTGCCCGCCGAGCCGTCGCGGAGCTGTCCGCGGCACGCGCACGACGGCGGACCCTCGCGACGTAGGTCGCTCCCGGCCGTGCCGCGCCGGCCGCGGAGCGAACGGACCTTGATCGGAATCGGCGATGCATCCGGATCCGCCGGCCCGGCGGAATAGATTTGTCGGAGTCCCAGGGCGGACAGGCGCGTTGGAGTGGCAGCGAGGATCGGCAGGGGAAGCCGGCACGACCGCGGTACGGGTCGGGTGCGGCTTGCGAAGCGATCACGGACGAGAAGCGGGTATCGGGTGGCGTACGCGGACAGAGGTGTGAGTGATCCGGGCAGAGCCGACTGGACGGAGGCCTTCGCCGCCGATCCGGACATCGGCGGCGACCTCGCCACCGTCGACTGGGCGTCCACCTCCCTCGGACCGCCGGCCGGCTGGTCCCAGAGCCTGCTGACGGCGGTACGCATCCTGCTGTCGTCGCGCTTCTCGATGTGGATGGCCTGGGGGCCGGATCTCACGTTCCTCTGCAACGCCGCCTATCGCCGCAACACACTGGGGCGCAAGTACCCGTGGGCACTGGGGCGCCCGGCCCGCGAGGTCTGGTCGGAGATCTGGTCCGACGTCGGCCCCCGTATCGACCACGTCCTCGGCTCGGGCGAGGCGACCTGGGACGAGGCGCTGCTGCTGTTCCTGGAACGGTCCGGATACCGGGAGGAGACCTACCACACGTTCTCCTACAGCCCGCTGCGAGACGACGCCGGTGCCGTGGTGGGCATGCTGTGTGTCGTCAGCGAGGAGACCCAACGCGTCGTGGGCGCACGCCGGATGGCGACCCTGCGCGATCTGGGCTCCGATCCCAGTGTCGTCCGTACGGAGGCGGAGACGCTCGCCTTCCTCGGCCGTCAGCTCGAACGCAACCTCGCGGACCTGCCGTTCACCCTCACCTACCTGCTGCACGAGGACGGCGCACGCCTGGCCTGTACGACGGGGTGGCCGACGGGCGGTCCGGCGGCTCCGGAACTGCTGTCGCCGAAGGACTGCGGCCCATGGCCCGTGGCGGCCCTCGCGGACGGCGCGTCCGTGTGCGTGCGGCTGGACGCCGACCTCTTCGGCGACCTGCCTGCCGGCGCCTGGACACAGCCGCCCGAACAGGCCCTGGTCGTACCTCTGGTGCAACCGGGCGGCGCGCCCTACGGCTTCCTCGTCGCCGCGCTGAACAGATACCGTGCCCTCGACGAGGAGCACCGGGGGTTCGTCGAACTCGTCGCCGGATACCTCGCCGCGGGCATCGCCTCCGCCCGCAGCTACCGTGCGCAGCAGCGGCGAGCGGAGGAGCTGGCCGAACTCGACCGTGCCAAGACCACGTTCTTCTCCAACATCAGCCACGAGTTCCGCACCCCCCTCGCGCTGATCTCCGGGCCGGTCGAGGAGTTGCAGAGGCACCTCGCGGGCGCCGACGCGGAGGGCCGGCAGGAACTGGACGCGATCCACCGCAACGCGCTGCGCCTGGGGAAACTGGTCAACACCCTCCTGGACTTCTCCCGCATCGAGGCCGGCCGTGTCCAGGCCTGTTACGAACCGGTGGAGCTGGCCGCGCTGACCGCCGAACTCACCAGCGTCTTCCGGTCCGCCGTGGACCGGGCCGGCCTCGATCTCGTCGTCGACTGCCCCCCGCTGGACCGGCCGGTCCACGTCGACCGGGACATGTGGGAGAAGGTGATGCTGAACCTGCTGAGCAACGCGCTCAAGTTCACCTTCGACGGGTCCCTCGGCGTCACGGTCCGTCAGGAGGGCGACAGGGCGGTGGTGACGGTGTCCGACACCGGCGTCGGCATCGCGGCGCACGAGATGCCGCACCTGTTCGAACGCTTCCACCGCATCAGCGGCGTCCGTGCCCGCTCCCACGAGGGCAGCGGGATCGGCCTGGCCCTCGTCCGGGAACTGGTCCTGCTGCACGGCGGCACGATCACGGCGGACAGCACCCCGAACCGGGGTACGTGTTTCACCGTCCGGCTGCCGTTCGGGTCGGCGCATCTGCCCGCGGACTCCGTCCACGAGTCGTCCCGGACCCGCCCCGCGTCGGCCGCCGCCGTCCCCTACGTGCAGGAGGCCCTGCGCTGGCTCCCGGCCGGCAGCGGCACGGCCGTGCGGGACAAGGCCACGCACGACACCTCGTCCCCTTCCGCCGGCTCCGGACCTGCCGTGCGCGCACGCGTCCTGGTCGCCGACGACAACGCCGACATGCGCGAGTACCTGGTCCGCATCCTCACCGGCGCCGGGTACCGGGCCGACGCGGTGAGCGACGGTCTTGCGGCCCTGACCGCCGCCCGCGCCGAGGCTCCGGATCTGATCGTCAGCGATGTGATGATGCCGCTGATGGACGGCCTCGCCCTGGTCGGCGCCCTGCGATCGGACACCCGGACCGCTTCGGTCCCCGTTCTGCTGCTCTCCGCCCGGGCAGGCCAGGAGGCATCCATCGAAGGACTGTCGGCGGGCGCGGACGACTACCTCGTCAAACCCTTCGCCGCGGCCGAACTGCTGGCCCGGGTGCGCGCCAACGTGGAACTGGCACGGCTGCGCACCCACCACGTGCGGTGGCGCGCCGCCCTGGTGGACTCGCTCCAGGAAGCCCTGCTCGTCATGGACGACACCGGCACCGTCCTCGAGGTGAACGCCGCGTTCGCCACCATGCTCGGCCACGGCCCCGACGGGTTGCCCTACGCACCGGACCACCCCTGGTGGCCGGATGCCACGACCGACCCGGCGGCCCACCGGACGGTGGCCGACGCCTTCGCCCACCTGCTCACCCAGGGCCACGGCAACCACACCCTTCCCCTCACCCATCGGGACGGGCACCGGCTGTATGTGAGAGCCGCCTTCAACGACGCCCGCGATCCCGACAGCGGACGCCGGATGATCGTCGGAACATTCCGCGACGTCACGGCCGAACGGCATGCCGTCCAGCGCGAGAGCGCCCTCGCCTCCCTCAGCACCCGCCTCGCCGAGACCGCCGGCCTGCACCAGGCGCTCACGGCGGCGCTGGACCGCCTCCGGGAGCTGTGGCACGCCGAGCACGTCCTGTCGGCGGTCCTCACCGCGGACGGCCACCAGCACCTCACCGCCACCCGCCCGCTGACCTGGCAGGAGATCCCGGCCGAGCGCCGGCGGGCCATCAGCGACCTGCAGAACCACCCCCTGCTCACCCCGGTCGTCGGCGAGAGCGGGGCCGGGATCCTGCTCGAACACCCCGAGGGCCCGATGGCCCTGTGGATCGAGCTGGAGCCGGCGCGTCGCTTCGGCCGCGAGGACGAACTGCTGCTGGCGCTGCTCGGCGGCCATCTGGCCCAGGCACTCACCCGCGCCCACCAGATCGATCAGCAGCGTGAGACCGCTCTCGCCCTGCAGCGCGCGATCCTCGGCCCCTCCCTGCTGCCCGAGGGCTTCGCGGCGCGGTACGAGCCGGCCACCCCACCGCTGGAGATCGGCGGCGACTGGTACGACGTCATCGCGCTGCCGGGCGACCGGATCGGCATCGTGGTCGGCGACTGCGTCGGACGCGGCCTGCAGGCGGCCACCGTGATGGGCCAGCTGCGCAGTGCCTGCCGTGCCCTGTTCCTCCAGGATCTCGGGCCCGCCGGCACGCTCATGGCTCTCGACCATTTCGCCAAGGGCATCCCCGGCGCCATGTGCACGACCGTCTTCTGCGGCGTTCTCGACCCGCGGACGGGAAGCCTGACCTATTCGAGCGCCGGCCACCCGCCGAGCGTCCTCGCTCTCCCGGACGGCGGCACCCACCTGCTCGAAGGCGGACACGCGCTCCCTCTCGGCATCCGCCCCTCCCACGAACGTCCCGAGCACGTCTGTCCGCTCCCCGCCCGCTCCGCGCTCCTGGTCTACACCGACGGTCTCGTCGAGCGCCGGCGTCAGTCACTGGACGTGGGTATCGCCCGGGCCGGCGAGGTGCTGCGGGACGGCCGCGACCTCGCAGCCCGTGAACTGGCCGACCTTGTCATGTCCGAGCTGGCCCCCGCCGGCGGCTATGACGACGACGTGGCCCTCCTGCTCTACCGGCATCCGGGCCCGCTGCGGTTCTCCTTTCCGGCGGAGTCCGGCCAGCTCGCCGTCGCGCGTCATGCCCTGCGCGAGTGGCTCACCCGGTGCGACCTGCCCCGGCGCACCGCACAGGACGTGCTGATCGCCGCCGGTGAGGCCTGTGCCAACGCCGTGGAGCACGGCCACCGGTCCTCCCCCGACGGGACCGTCCGCCTGCACGCCGACGCTTCCTCCGACAGCGTCCGGGTGATCGTGGCGGACAGCGGAGTCTGGAAGCCAGGCGATCCGGCCGGCTCACCCCACCGGGGCCGGGGGATCAGCATCATGAAGGCTCTGTCGCACCATGTGACCATCGTTCCCGGCCCCCTGGGCACCACCGTCGAGATGCACACGAGGATCCTGTGATGTCCACCCAGCTGACTCTCACGCACGGCGGCCACTGCGACGGCGGCACCCTGCTGACCGTCGCGGGCGAGATCGACATGAGCAACAGCGGCACCCTCGCCGAGGCGATCGACGGCGTGACGGGGCCGGTCGTCGTCGACCTGACGGATGTGGAATACCTCGACAGCGCGGGTCTCAACGACCTGTTCGCCCACGCCGACCGCATCGAGCTCATCGCCGGCCCGCTGCTCGAACGGGTCCTGTCGGTGTCCGGCCTCACCCGTCTCGTCACCGTCCGGCTCCCGCGGTCGGACGGCCCCGCCCCTTCGTGAGGGCGGCGGCGGGGCCGGACGGCCGACGTGGGCGGCACCGGGCTTCAGCTGTCAGCCGATGCCCGCCAGCCGCAGCAGCAACGGCTTGACCTCCGTCGCGGCGAGAGGGCCGGTCACCTCACCGGGTCGTGAACACAACAGGACGGGCCCCTCCTCGGCACGCTGCGGCAGTCTGCCGTGGCTGCCGCGCACCGGGGAGGGATCGAGAGGCACCACCGCCATGCGGTAGCGCATGCCGAGCTTCTTGCGGGCCAGCGCACCCGCCGCCTTGACCTTCACGTACGGGTCGAGGGGATCCATGAACAGCTCGGCCGGGTCGTAGCCGGGCTTGCGGTGGATCTCCACCAGCTGCGCGAAGTCGGGTGCGCGGGCGTCGTCGAGCCAGTAGTAGTACGTGAACCAGGCGTCCGGCTCCGCCACGGCGACGAGTTCGCCGGAGCGCGGGTGGTCGAGACCGTGCTCCTTCTTGCCCTCGTCACCGAGGAGTTCACCGACCCCGGGCAGTTCCTCCAGCACCTCCCGCACACGGGGCAGGTCCTCGGGACGGCGCACATAGACGTGGGCGAGCTGGTGATCGGCGACCGCGAAGGCACGGGACGCCATCGGGTCGAGGTACTCCATGCCGTCCTGGGTGTGCACTTCGAGCAGACCCGCGCGACGCAGCGCACGGTTGATGTCGACCGGCCTGCTCACCTCGCTGATCCCGTACTCGGACAGCACGACGACCGTACGGCCCTCCTCCGCCGCCTCCTCCAGCAGCGGGGCCAGTTCGGTGTCGAGGTCGGCGGCGGCCTTCAGCGAGCGCGGGTCGCGGGGGCCGAAACGCTGGAGGTCGTAGTCCAGATGGGGCACGTAGCACAGGGTCAGGTCGGGACGGCGGGTGCGGTGGGGGCGGGTGTAGCAGTCGGGTTCCTTGCGGCCGTCGGCGTAGTAGATCGGACGGGGGGTGACGGTGTAGTCGGTGTCGGCGCCCATGGCGTACCACCAGCAGATGTTGGCGACCGTGTAGCCGGGGTACGCCCGCCGGGCGGCGTCCCACAGCTTGTCGCCGGCCACGAGACCGTTGTGCTGGCGCCACAGCAGGACGTCGCCGAGCTCACGGAAGTACCAGCCGTTGCCGACGATGCCGTGCTCCGCGGGGAGCATTCCGGTCAGGAAGGTGGACTGCGCGGCACAGGTGACGGCCGGCAGCACCGTGCCCAGCTCGGCCTGCGAACCGCGGCCGGCCAGCGCCTTGAGATGGGGCATGTGGTCCAGGAGTGCGGGGGTCAGGCCCACCACATCCAGGACGAGCAGGGGGGTGGGTCTGGTGGTCACTGCTGCTCCTTGAGTCCGAGGTCGGCCAGCAGATCGGCCGCGAGGCGGAGTTCGGCGGCGATGCCGTCGGCGAGGGCGGCGTCGGTGGTGGGGCGGGACCGGGCGGGCAGGGCCTGCCAGGTGTAGGTCTCGACCTCGAGGTGACGGGTGCGCGGGTGCGGGCCGCCGAGCAGGACGCCCAGGGTGTCGCGCAGCACGTCCAGGGTGGAGGTCAGCGGTGGGGCGGGGGGTGCGTGCAGCGGGACGTGGAAGTGGGCGCGCCAGGGCACGGTGTCCGGCAGGGCGCCCTCGGTCAGTGCCTGGCCGAGGTCGTCGGTGCCGTGCACGGTCCCGAGGAGGTGGGCCCGGGTCTGGTGCAGGAAGCGCGGTTCGTCGAAGGCCGCGAGTGCCGTGCGCACGGCCGGGTCGCGGGGGTCGGCGGCGTGCAGGGCCGCGGACAGCTGGGTCTTGAACACCGTGATGCCGGCCCGGTCCAGGGCGGCGAGCGCGCCGGCGGGCTCCTCGAAGCCGGTGGCGAGGTGACAGGTGTCCAGGCACAGGCCGATGCGGTGGGCGGGCAGCGCGCCGAGCGGGACGAGCGCGTCGGCGGTGGACTCCACCACGCAGCCCGGTTCCGGTTCCAGGGCGATACGGATCTGGCGTCCGGTGGCTTCGTGCAGGTCGTCCAGGCGGCCGGCGAGTTCGTTCAGCGCGCTGTGGGCGCGGTGTGCGGCGCTTTCGTCGTAGGCGGTGCGCCAGGCCAGCGGGAGGGTGGAGATGGTGCCCTCGGTGACGTCGTCGGGCAGCAGGGCGGCCAGCAGCCGGGCCAGGTCGGTGGTGTACGCGAGCCGCTCCGGATCGCTCCAGTCGGGCCGGTAGACGCGGTACTTGACCTCTTCCGCGCCGAAGCCTTCGTAGGGGAAACCGTTGAGGGTGACCACTTCCAGGCAGCGCCGGTCGAGTTCGGTGCGCAGCCTGCCCGGTGCGGCCGGGTCCGCGGTGAGGGCGCGGACCGCGTCGCGGGCCAACCACAGTCCAATGCCCAGGCGTTCGACACCCAGCCGACGGCGGACCGGTTCGCAGTGGGCGCCGAGCTGGGCGATGACCCCGTCGAGGGTTTCGGCGGGGTGGACGTTGGTGCAGTAGGCGAGGTGGACGGTCGAGCCGTCGGGGTGGCTGAAGCGCACGGTTCACTCTCCGCCGCGGAGCAGGGAGTTGCCCTCGTGCAGGGCCGCGGTTTCGGCGGGCTCGAGGACGAGACGGCCGCTGATCCCGTAGAACGCGACGGGGTTGCGCCACAGCACCTGGTCGACGTCGTCCTCGCCGAAGCCCGCGGCGAGCATCGCGTCGGCGACCATACGGGTCTTCAGCGGGTCGCTGTTGCCCCAGTCCGCGGCGGAGTTGACCAGCACCCGGTCGAGTCCGTACTCGTCGAGGACGGCGACCATGCGGTGCTCGTCCATCTTGGTGTCCGGGTAGACGGAGAAGCCCAGCCAGGCGCCGGAGTCCTTGGCCTCCTTCACGGTCGTCTCGTTGAGGTGGTCGAGCAGCACGTGCTCGGCGGGCAGCCGGGACTCGGCGACGGCGTCCAGGGTGCGGCGCAGTCCGGCGAGCTTGTCGCGGTGCGGGGTGTGCACCAGGGCGGGCAGGCCGTGTTCCGCGGCGAGTTCGAGCTGGGCGGCAAGGGCGGTGTCCTCGGCCGCCGTCATCGAGTCGTAGCCGATCTCACCGACCGCCACGACGCCGTCCTTGACGAGGTAGCGCGGCAGCTCCTCCAGGACGGGGAGGCAGCGCGGGTCGTTGGCCTCCTTGGGGTTGAGCGCGATGGTGCAGTGGTGGGCGATGCCGTACTGGGCGGCGCGGAAGGGCTCGAAGCCCAGCAGCGAGTCGAAGTAGTCGAGGAAGCTCTCCGGTGAGGTGCGCGGCTGGCCGAGCCAGAAGGAGGGTTCGACCACGGCACGCACCCCGGCATCGTGCATCGCCCGGTAGTCGTCGGTGGTGCGCGAGGTCATGTGGATGTGCGGGTCGAAGATGCGCATCAGGCTTCCTTGGCGGCGAGGGCGAGGGAGAGGGCGTGGTGCAGGTCGTCGGGTACGGGCCGGGCGGCGGCGGTGCGCTCCGCGGCGAAGTCGGCGAGCATGCGGGCGAGTTCGCCGTCACCGCGGGCGCGGTCGGCGAGCCCGGCTACGGCGGCCAGCGGTACCTGGGTGAACAGGCACTTCAATACGGCGTGCCGCCAGGCGTGGGCGGGCAGGTGGGCGGCGGCGTAGGGGCCGACGGCCGCCGCCACGAGCCGGGTGTCGTTGGCGCGCAGCGCGTCCTCGACGAGCGCCACACCCTGACCGGGCGTGAGGGGCAGGTGCGGCAGGGCGAGCAGGACGGCGCGGCGTTCGGCGCCGCTGCCGTGGTCGTAGAGGCGGGCCACGGCGGCCGCGCCCGGGCGGGCGGTGCGCAGCAGCAGCACCCGGGCCGCCTCCGCCGCCTCCGGGCCGGAACACACCCGGCCGGCCGCGGCGAACCGCAGCTCCCACGCGGGCACACCCCGGCGCGACGTGGCGTCCCGGGCGGGAGGCACGCCGTTTCCGGCGGCGGGTTCGGGGGCCGGAACGTCGAGGGACGCGGTATCCCTTGCGGGAGGCTCGGCAAGGTCCTGGTAGGGGGGCGCTGCGGCGTGTGCGTCGGCGAGCGCGGCGCCGAGCCAGGCGGCGGCCTCGGAGCCGAGGCGGGTGGACAGTTCCTCTCGGATGACCGACATACGGGTTTCCTTACGCGGACGGCGGCGGGGAGACGGGGGGGAGCGCGGCGCAAGCCGGACCGGGAACAGCGCCCAAGCCCGCGGCCGGACGCGCGCCGGACACACCGGGCGATGCGACGCGGGCGCCGGGCGACGCGGCGGATGGGCCGGGCAGCGCGGTAGACGTGCCGGGCAGCAGCGCGGTAGACGTGCCTGGCGGCTCGGCGGAGATTCGTCCAACAGCATTGTGGTTGAACGGAGTTGGGCCGACGGCAGCCAGTGCCGGGGCGGCGTTGTCGGCGAAGGGCGCGGCGGGCGTCGGTCCGGTGGGGGTCGGGCCGGCGGCGGGGGGCTGGTTCAGTGCGGTGAGCCGGGTGCGGAGGAACGCCATGGAGGAGCGCGCGAGTTCGGGGCCGGCGTGGGAGTGGCGCGGCAGTTCGACCACGGTCAGCCCCTGGTATCCGGTGGCGTCCAGCGCGGCCAGGACGGGCGGGAAGTCGATCTCGCCCTCCCCGAAGGGCAGGTGTTCGTGGACGCCGCGGCGCATGTCCTCGATCTGCACGTGCCGCAGCCAGGGTCCCGCCGCGGTGACACAGTCCGCCGGCGGCAGCGGCTCCAGGCACTGGCAGTGGCCGATGTCGAGCGTGAGACCGAGCAGCGGATGGTCGTCGAGCTGCCCGCGCAGCCGGTGGAAACCGGCGAGGGTCTCCAGCAGGTGACCGGGCTCCGGCTCGATGGCCAGCGGAACTCCCGCCTGCTCCGCGGCGTCCAGGACCGGGGTCAGGGAAGCGCCGAGCAGTTCCCAGGCGGCGTCCTCGTCGGTGCCCGCGGGACGGACACCGCTGAAGCAGTGCACCGCGTGAGCGCCGAGGTCCGCGGCGACCTGCACGGCGGTGACCAGCAGCGCGCTCCGTGCCGCCCGCCCTTCGGGCTCCGCGTCCAGCAGGGTGGGACCGTGCTTGCGGCGCGGGTCGAGGACGTAGCGGGCACCGGTCTCGACCGTGACGGACAGGCCGAGCGCGCCGAGCCGTTCGGCGACCCGCGCGACGCGCCCGGCCAGGCCGGGGCCCACCGGGTCGAGGTGCATGTGGTCCAGCGTCAGCCCGACGCCGTCGTAACCGAGCTCGGCCAGGACACCCAGGGCGTCATCGAGCCGCAGATCGCTCAGGCCGTTCGTGCCGTAGCCCAGACGGACGCTCATGTCGGGCTCACCTTCCGGGCCAGCCGACGTGCCACAGGCACGAGGCCGGCAAGCAGCGCGGCGGAGACGGGCGCGCCGGAGCGTGCCGCGAGAGCCGCCTGGAGCGGGATCAGCGCACGGATACCGCCGCCGACGGCCCGCTGGGTCAGCGGGGGCGACGGATTGAGCACGGCATGGACCAAGGGCCGTCCAGCCGTGACCACATAGCCACCGGCCAGCACTGCCCTGCCGAGCCCGCCCGGCGTGTCCGGTGCACCAGGTACACCGGACACGCCGAGCGCACCGGCGCGCCCGAACCGGCGCCACCGGGCGGCCGCGCCGGGCTGCCCGTCGGTGCCGACCAGGGCGCCGAGGACGGCCGTCACACCGAGCGCGGCGAGCGGCCCGCCGCGCGCACCGCCCTGTGTCTCGGCCCGCGAGACGGTGGTGAGCGCATAGGTGTGCGCGCTGAGTACGGCAGCGGGCAGCAGTGCTCGGCGCACGGCCCAGGCGGTACCGCCCGCCGAAGGACCCGCCCCAGCCCCCGCCCCAGTGCCTGCGCCTGCGCCTGCGGAGAGACGCGCCAGGAGGCCGGCCCCGCTGCCCGCCGGGCCAGCCACCGTGGCACCCGTGGCACCCGTGGAGGAGCCTGCCGGGAGGTGCCCGGCTGACGGGCGCTGCCGGGCCGTGCGCGGGCCGGCGGTGGCCACGGCGCCCATGAGCAGGTCCAGGCCGCGGGCCGCGGCCATCGCCGCCGGGCCCGCCGCGGTGTGCTTCAGCCGCAGGTCGTAGGCCCACACGGTGCCCGCGATAGCGGTCGCGCACCATGCGGCGGGCCGGCCCGCGGCGAACCCCAGACCCAGGCCCGCGCCCGTCAGCACGGCGGCCGCCGCCAGCGCCTGCCCGGGGGCGATACGGCCCGAGGGGACAGGCCGGTGAGGACGCTCGGCAGCGTCCTCGTCCCGGTCGGCCCAGTCGTTGAGCGCCATCCCCGCCTCGTACAGGCACAGCGAGGCACCGGCGGCCAGAGCGGTGGCGGCGCCCGGACGCCGACCGCTCGCCGCGGCTCCCGCCAGCACGTCCCCGGGAACGGTGAACAGCGCCGAGACGCGCAGCAGTTCGGCCCAGTCACGGAACTCACTCACCGGCCGCCCGCCAGCCGTGCGGCGAACGCGACCAGGGCGTCGTACTGCTCGGCCAGCGCCGCGGAGCCGCCGTCGGGATCCTTGAAGTAGAAACCGAGCTCTGCGAGACCCCCGGCCATACCCACCTCGTGCGCGCGGGCGGTCAGCCGGGCCAGATCGAGCACGAGCGGTGCGGCCAGTGCCGAGTCGCAGCCCTGCCAGATCGTCTGGAGCACCATCCGCGAGCCGAGGAACCCCTCGAAGGCGACATGGTCCCAGGCCGTCTTCCACTCGCCCAGGGCGGGCACCTCGTCGATGTGCACCTCGCCCTCGGGCAGTGCGCCCAGGTTGTCCTCGAGGACCCGGTTCTTGCCGGTGTTCTTCGCCGCGGCCGCCGCCGGATCGGCCAGCGCGGCACCGTCGCCGCCGCCCAGCAGATTCGTCCCCGACCAGGCCCGCACGCCCAGAGCACGCTGGCGGAACATCGGCGCCAGCACCGCCCGCAACAGGGTCTGCCCGGTCTTGCCGTCCCGGCCCGCCCACGGCCCGCCCGCCCGCCCGCGCAACTCCTCCAGCGCCGGATGACCCACTCCCGTCGAGGGGGTGAAATTCACGTACGCACAACCAGCCCGCAACGCCGCCGCGGCATACAGCGAGCTCGCCGGCAGCCGCCCGTCCGCCACCGCGACCGGCTCGGTGGAAGCGACGTTGACCACCACCGTCCGCGCCAGCCCCCGGCGCCGGGTGAATCCCTCGATGTCCGCGGCGAACGCCGCTGTCAGCTCCTCGTCAGTGCGGTCGTCACCCGCCGACGGTCCTCCCGGCCGGATCTCCTCGTCGGCCGCGGCGAGTTCACCACGCACCGCGCGCACCAGCCCGTACGGCAGGACGCCCTGCTCCCCCAGCACCTCGGCGCGCTTGACCAACGGCCACTCCACCGTGTCATGCCCGCCGAACACCAGCGACGACAACGCGGGCAGCCCCGCAGCGGCCAACTCCTCGGTCTCCGTGACCAACCCTGTCGCCGGGTACAACCCCGCCACCAGCCCGGCACACCCCGCGACCACCGTCGTGGCAACCGACCCACGCGCCCCGACCAACCAGACACCCGTACCCCCCACCCCAGCGCCGACAGCAGCGGCACCAGCAGAGGGCGACTCGGCGAACTCAGACACGACAACCTCCCGAAACTACGTCAGCGATGACAAACGAGAACCACCCGGGACACAGGCCACGCAGCACTCTCGGCACGCCGTCACGCCGTCACGCAATGGGGGCGACCGAGAGCTGAAGAATGGGTTCGCGAGCGGGTGCCGGAATACGTGGCATTTCCCGGCATGCTAGTCCGCGTGCCTTACGGAATGCAGGGATCGGCCCGCTCACCCCGGGCCTTCGTGGACCGGTTCTCCAGGCGAATTCAAGTCGACCCGGCGGTCCGCCGACGGCCGGGCGACGCCTGAACCCATGGCGACCTGACGCGACGGCAGCAGTCCGAGGGGCGAGTGATTTCCCGCCTCGAACAGCCAGGACGGGAAGTCGCCCCGCCCGCAACCGGGCTGCGGCAGCCCCGTGACGAGGAGCGTCCGCACGGCCGGACTCCCCCGTTCCGCCGCCGTGGCCGGAAAGGGGCGTCAGCGTCAGCCCGCGACCCGACCCACGTCGGCAGGCATCACCGGCTCGCACATGCCGCGCCGGGCGTCCGGCGGGTCCCCTTTCGCGGCCCGTACTGGAATACCGCTGGAGAACCACTCGGCACCGCCTCGCGCTCCCCTCCACAAAACCTTCAGGCCCTTTGCGGCCGGTCCTCGAAGGCTCCGCGACAACCCCCACCGAAGACAGCGCCGAAAGCCACACCACCGCTTCGAACCGACCGTCACGCAACACGCAAACGGTACGGAGAAACAAATGGACATAGGAGTTCTGGGAGCATTCGACGCCGAAATCAACGGAAAGGACATCGTCCCCACCCGCAGGCAATCCCCGCCGGATCCTCGTCCTCCGGCCCGGCCAGGTCGTCCTCGGCCCAGCCCTCGGTCACGGCGTGGACCGCAGCGGCGGGTGCTGTGTCGTGATCCCTGAGGGCTGGAGCAGCGGCGGGGGTTCGGGGCCGGGATCCCCGGTGACGACGACGCCCGCGGCCGAGTGGTCGAATCCGGCGGGCCAGCGCGTGTGCTCGCTGGCCAACGCGCCGGTGAGACGGGCCTGGTGCAGGTCGGCCGTGCTCAGGTCGGAGCCGCGCAGGTCGGCCAGGCGCAGGTCGGCGCGGCGGAAGACGGCGCCCCCCGCATCGGCCTTGCGCACGTTCGCCTCGCGCAGGTCGGCCTCGGTGAAGTCCGCGTCACGCAAGTCCGTCTGGACGAGCCGTGCGCCCCGCAGGTCGGCCAGCACACAGCGGGCCCGGCGCAGGATCGCCGTCTTGAGGTCGGCGTGCCGCAGGTTGACCGCGACGAGGGACGCCTGGGTCAGGTTGGCGTGGTAAAGACCCGCCGCCTCCATACAGGACCGGTCGAGGTTGACCTCGTGCAGCCACAGCCCGTCGCAGTCGGCCCGGCGCAGGTCCGTGACACCCAGATTGACCCAGGACTGCTCCCGGGGTTGCAGCAGCAGCACGCCGAGCCCGGTCAGCGCCACCTGGGCGTCGGGGGCTCGGACCTCCAGCGGCACGACGTCGTTGATGGGAACGTCCGTCGCCGGAGCTTCCGGCCCGGCGGGCGGCCAGGGCAGGTGTGTACGCAGGTAGGCGGCCTGGATGGAGATGACGGCCTCGCGGTCGCGGGCGGAGTGCTCCGCGATCCGCCACAACGCGTGGAGTCCGCCGATGCGCGTCTCCAGCTTGTCACTGCCGAGTTGATCGACGGCCGTGCTGAACCGGTCGGTGACATAGCCCTCCTGGGTGGCGCGCAGGCCGTCCTGACTGACACGCAGTTGCCGCCAGGTGGCGTAGGCGCCGAACAGCACGACCACGCCGCCGACGGCCTGGAGGAGGGTCGTGCGGACGTCGTTCACCGCTTTCAGCCGGTCCTGCGCGGGGACGCTCGCCCCGGCGAGATCGTGGTCGACCACCACGCCGGGCAGGAGGACGAGCACCGCTCCCAGAACGGCCAGCCCCGCCGCCCCGGCCAGCACGGCCGCGGTCACCCGATGCCTGACCAGCCTGGCGGGCCACGATCCGCGCCCACGGTCCCGCTCCCCCGTCTCCATGGTCATGGGAGCGTAGGCGCGGCCCGGAAAACGATCAAGAGGCACCGAGCGGGTGCATCGGACCCGGTGCTCGCCCTGCGGGGTGAGCGGTGGCTTCGTTCCGTATGTGTAAAGGGCTTCGGATTCTCCGGCGCGCGGTCGATACGATCACGGGATGACTGCCGACGCGCGTATCGAGCAAGCCGAACTCCTCTACGAGCGTGCCGTGTTCGGCGGCGACAGCGGTGCACTGGCGTCCGCGGACCTCGGTCTAGACGAGGTCGAGGCGGATCTCGCGCTGGCTCGCGGCCGGGTGATCCACGCCCGCTTCCTTCAGGAGCGGGTCGAGGACGTGCGGGAGCTGGAACTCTTCGAGCGGGCGGCGGAGTTGTACGGGCGGCTCGGTGACGTGCGGGGCGAGGGCGAGGCGCTGTTCTGGGTGGGCACCTTCCACCAAGTGGTCCGCGACGACACCGACACCGCCGTACCCGCCTTCGAACGAGCCCTGGAGCTCGCCACCCGGGCCGGCGACCGGCTGACGACGTCCTACGCGTTGCGGCACCTCGGCTTCGCCGACCACATGGCCGGCCGCCTGGACGAGGCTCGCGCGCACTTCGAGGAGTCCACCCGTCTGCGCCGGGAGCTGGGCTTCCTGCCGGGGGTGGCGGCGAACCTGATCGGGCTGGCCCATCTGGCCGCCCAGCAGGACCGGCGCGAGGACGCGGCGGCGCTGCTCGACGAAGCGACGGACTTGGCCGGGAGCACCGAATCCCACGGCGTGCTGCGCTGGGTGGCGGGAGCTCGCGAGGAGCTCAGCCTGCCGCGAGGTGCCCGCTGACGGTGCGTACGCAAGTCGCCGAATCGACGATCGAGTTGACAGTGATCCGCTGAAATCACGGCACGAAGGGTGTTGACCGACTCGTTCGGGCGTCTATCATCCCTGCTTGCCGAAGAGTCGACCAATGTTCGATATCACGAACAGCGTGATCACCTGTGCGGGTGAGCCGTCCGCACCGGAACCGGAGTCCGCGTCTGCTCCGGGTGCGCCGCGCAGTGGTGCGCCCCTAACCCGACGACGACACCACCACCGCAACCGCCACCGACCGAGCCGCCACGTCAAGCCCAGCAGGGAGCGCTGATCCGGCATGTCCTGGATCCATCACCTACACAGCGGTGAGCATCGGGCGGTTCGAACCGGCGACACCGTGATCACGGCCGGGACTCACCGGACTCGGGAGAGTCCGGGCGCTCGGGCGCGAACCGGCCAGGACCCGTCCGGGCGCCCATGTGGCCGCCCCCGCGCCCGGGTTCGAGCCGGACCCCGACGGGCGCCGGTCCGCACGCACCCCGCCCCGGGGTTCTCGCGCCGCGTCGCGCACCGGTGACCCCCATCCCCGCTCCTCCGATCAAGGAACAGGTGGAACGATGTCCTCCTCACTCAGCAGACGGCGCCTCCTGCAAGCGGCCGGAGTCACGCTCGCCGCGTCCGCGGCCGGCCCTCTCGTGGGCGCCTCTCCCGCCCGGGCGGCCGTCCCTCCCGCCCGGGCCGACATCGGGGTCTCCGCGTACTCCTTCGACTTCGGCCAGGTGCGGCTGACCGCGAGCCGGTGGCTGGACAACCAGAACCGCACAGCCGCCTACCTGCGGTTCGTGGACGTGGACCGGCTGCTGTACACCTTCCGCGCCAACCACAAGCTCTCCACGGCCGGCGCCGCCGCCAACGGCGGCTGGGACGCGCCCGACTTCCCCTTCCGCAGCCACGTCCAGGGACACTTCCTCACCGCCTGGGCGCAGTTGTACGCCGTCACCGGGGACTCGGTCGCCCGCGGCAAGGCGGTCTCCATGGTGGCGGAGCTGGCCAAGTGCCAGGCCAACAACAGCGCCGCCGGATTCACCACGGGCTACCTCTCCGGCTATCCCGAGTCCGACTTCACCGCCCTCGAACAGGGCACCCTGAGCAACGGAAACGTGCCGTACTACACGATCCACAAGACGCTCGCCGGGCTGCTGGACGTATGGCGTCTGATCGGCAGCACGCAGGCCCGGGACGTCCTGCTGGCCCTGGCGGGCTGGGTCGACACCCGCACCGGCCGGCTCACCGGTGCGCAGATGCAGGCGATGCTGGGCGTGGAGTTCGGCGGCATGAACGACGTGCTGTGCGACCTCTACCAGCAGACGGGCGACGCCCGGTGGCTCACCGCCGCCCAACGCTTCGACCACGCCGCCGTGTTCGACCCGCTGGCCGCCAACCTGGACCGGTTGAACGGGCTGCACGCCAACACCCAGGTCCCCAAGTGGATCGGCGCCCTGCGCGAGTACAAGGCCACCGGCACCACCCGGTACCGGGACATCGCCACCAACGCGTGGAACATCGCCGTCGGCACCCACACCTACGCCATCGGCGGCAACAGCCAGGCGGAGCACTTCCGAGCGCCGAACGCGATCGCCGCGTACCTGAAACAGGACACCTGCGAGAGCTGCAACACGTACAACATGCTCAAGCTCACGCGCGACCTGTACGCGCTGACCCCGGACCGGGCCGCGCTGTTCGACTTCTACGAGCAGGCCTGGCTGAACCACATGATCGGCCAGCAGAACCCGGCGGACGCCCACGGCCACGTCACCTATTTCACCCCGCTCAACCCGGGCGGCCGGCGCGGGGTGGGCCCGGCCTGGGGCGGCGGCACCTGGAGCACCGACTACGGCACCTTCTGGTGCTGCCAGGGCACCGGCCTGGAAATGCACACCCGGCTGATGGACTCCATCTACTTCCGCAACGACACCACGCTCACCGTGAACCTGTTCGTGCCGTCGGTGCTCACCTGGTCCCAGCGCGGCATCACCGTCACCCAGACGACCTCGTACCCCACCGGCGACACGACCACGTTGACCGTCACCGGCAGCGCCGCCGGCACGTGGGCGATGCGCATCCGCATTCCCGGCTGGACCACCGGAGCCACGGTCAGCGTCAACGGCGTGGCGCAGAACATCGCCACCACCCCCGGCACCTACGCCACCCTGACCCGCGCCTGGGCGTCCGGCGACACCGTGACCGTCCGTCTGCCCATGCGGGTCGTCCTGCGGCCCGCCCCCGACAACGCGAACACCGCCGCGGTCACCTACGGGCCGGTCGTGCTGGCCGGCGACTACGGCGACAGCGCGCTCAGCACACTCCCGCTGCTCAACACCGCCGGCATCACGCGCACCAGCAGCACGTCGCTCGCCTTCACGGCTACCGCGGGCGGCGCCGCCGTCGACCTGGGCCCGTTCCACGAGGCGCACGGCTTCAACTACACCGTCTACTGGAACACCGGCGGCACCGCCGCCGTACACCTCGTCAACGCGGCGAGCAACCTGGTGCTGGGCGTCCAGGACATGTCCACCGCCGACGGCGGCCTCGCCCTCCAGTGGACCGACAGCGGCACCGCCGACCACGACTGGGAGATGATCACCGACGGGACGGCGGTCCGCTTCCGCAACGTCAACAGCGGCAAGGTCCTCGGTGTGCTGAACATGTCCACCGCGGACAACGCGAGCGTGCTCCAGTGGACGGACAACGGCACCGCGGACCATCAGTGGACGCTGCTCGACCAGGGCGACGGCACCTACAAGATCCGCAATGTGCACAGCGGCAAACTGCTCGCCATCGCGGGCAACTCCACCGCCGTCGGAGCCTTCGCGGTCCAGGCCCCCGACGACGGCACCGCCGACAACCGGTGGCGCGTCGTGAACGCCTGACGGACGGCCGCAGGTTCCGTGTGGCTGTCCGGCGCCGCCCCGGACAGCCACAGACCATCGGTCACGGTGAGCACCGATCCGCCTGCTGATTCCGATGCCCTCTTGCCCTGCGGCCCTGATGGCCCGATGGTTCTGATACCGACCCGCAAGGCCGAACGCACGGGAGTCGCTCCGGCCCTGCCCCCGGTGGGCCGACCCGCGGCCTCAGGTCGTATGCGCGACGCGGGCCCGAGCGGAAGACCGCCCGCCTGCGCCGTCTCTCACGCGTAGCGAGGAGAAGGCGGCACGAGCCGGCGTCGTCCGTGCCCGGCCGGTCCGGGAAGCCGGCCCCGGGCGGCCCGACGGCGTCCGGGTCACCGGGTCGGCAGCACCTCGCGTGCTCCGTCTCGGACGTCCCGTCCCTCCACCGCGCGGCCTACGCCGTCGAACGGCCGGGGAGGAAGGGTGACCCCATCCGGCTGGTGCCCCGCCCCCCGACAGACTGTCTGCGCTCCGCCGGGCCACGGTACGGCGATGCTTGGGACGACTCGCCGTACCTCCTCATCCCGGCCGGCAGCCCACGACGGCCGGCCCAGCGGACACCCACCCGCCAGGTCCCAGACACGACGGAGAACCATGACCGCCGACGACACGACCCCCGACACCGGCCCGCTCGTACACGCCACCACGCTCCTGCGCCGCCCCAAGCTGTGGCTGGTGCCCACGATCCTCACCGGACTGCTCGCCCTGCTGCTGTCGCTGCTGTACATGGGCGGCATCGTCAGCCCGCAGCACGACCTGCACGACCTGCCGATCGCACTCGTCAACAGCGACACCGGCCGGCCGCCGAAGGGGCAGAAGCAGAACCTCGGCACCCAGGTGGCCGCGGCCATCGTCTCGGACACGTCGAGCGAGACGGCCGACTGGCGGCGGCTGACCCGGGCCCAGGCCCAGGACGAGCTGAACTCGGGCAAGGTCTACGGCGCGCTGGTCATCCCCGCGGACTTCACCGACTCCGTCGCCGCCCTCACCGGCGCGAACGCGACCGCGCGGCCCACGATGACCGTGCTGACCAACCCCGCCAAGGGCAGCCTCGGTTCCTCCCTCGCCAGCAAGATCACGACCACGGCGGCCCAGCAGGCCTCCCGGACCATCGGCAAACAGCTGACCGCCGCCGCCTCGGGAGCGGACTCCACCACCGAACTGCTGCTCGCCGACCCGGTGAGCGTCGTCACCCAGGTCGGCCACCCCCTCGGCGACAACAGCGGCCTCGGCCTGAGCGCCTTCTACTACACCCTGCTGCTCGTACTGGCCGGCTTCATGGGCGGCAACGTCATCAGCAACGGTGTGGACACCGCCCTCGGCTACGCGGACAACGAGATCGGCCCCTGGCACACCCGGCTGCCCACGGTGCCGATCAGCCGCACCCAGACGCTGCTGCTGAAGATGGCCATGACGGCCGGCATCACGGTCCTCAGCGTCTCCCTCGTCCTGCTCGCCTGTGTCGGCGTCCTCGGCATGGACGCCACCCACATCCCCCTGCTGTGGATCTACTCCTACTGCGCGGCCCTCGCGGTCGGCCTCGGCGTCCAGGCCATCAACGCGGCCTTCGGCGGGATCGGCCAGCTGGTGTCCATGTTCGTGTTCATCGTGCTCGGCCTGCCCTCGTCCGGCGCCACGGTTCCGCTCCAGGCCGTCCCCGAGTTCTACCGCTTCCTGTCCCACTTCGAGCCCATGCGCCAGCTCAGCGACGGGGTCCGCGCCATCCTCTACTTCGACGCGCGCGGCGACGCCGGACTCGCCCGCGCCTGGACCATGATCGGGATCGGCGCGGCCATCGGTCTCCTCTTCGGCTTCGCGATGACCTCGTACTACGACCGCAAGGGCCACAAGCGGCTCACCCCGCAGCCCTCTTGAGCGATCGGCCCAGGTGCTCGGGGCCGCCCCGGGCGGCCGAAACCTATGCTGGATCCGGCACGTGGTGGACAGGAGACCGAGATGGACGAGACGGCGTTGGCCGAGGTGATGACCGAGCTGGCCGGGCTCGAGGACCCGAAGATCCGCGCGGTGAACGAGAGGCACGGTGACGATCACGGTGTGAACCTCGGCAAGCTGCGCGCGCTCGCGAAGCGGCTGAAGACGCAGCAGGAACTCGCGGGCCGGCTGTGGCGGACGGACGACACCGCGGCGAGGCTGCTGGCGATCCTGATCTGCCGCCCGAAGGCGTTCGACCGTGACGAGCTGGACTCCATGCTGCGCGAGGCGCGCACACCCAAGGTGCACGACTGGCTCGTGAACTACGTGGTGAAGAAGAGCCCGCACGCGGAGGAGCTGCGCGTGGACTGGTCCGCCGATCCGGACCCGGTGGTCGCGAGCGCCGGCTGGGCGCTGACCACCGAACGCGTGGCGAAGAAGCCCGAGGGCCTCGACCTCGAAGGTCTGCTCGACGTCATCGAGGCGGAGCTGAAGGACGCCCCGGACCGCCTTCAGTGGGCGATGAACCACTGCCTGGCTCAGATCGGGATCGAGCACGCCGAGCTCCGCGATCGCGCCGTCGGCATCGGTGAGCGCCTGGAGGTGCTCAAGGACTACCCGACGCCGCCGGGCTGCACCTCCCCGTTCGCGCCCGTCTGGATCAACGAGATGGTGCGCCGGCAGCACTAGGGACGGGAAGCCGCGGCCTCCCGCGCCGCACCGCGACCGAGCCCATAAGGCCCCCGGCCCCCACAGCCACCACAGCCCCCACAGCCCCCACAGCCCCCACAGCCACGAACAGTCGCCGGCCGCGCCCGCTCCGGGGCGGAGCACGGCCGCGCAAGCTTCGCCCGTCGTTCACCGGCCGTCCGACTCCACGCAGGAGTCGTGTTCGGCCTGCTCAGGGACCGTCATGGCGCCTTGCTCATGACAACTTCGGGATGGAACTTCGTGACTGCATCGATCGCCCGCCGTCGGCGCCGTGGTCTTACCCGTTTCCTCGTCGCCGGACCGCTGCTGACCCTCGGCGCCCTGACCGGCGTCCCGGCCGCCCACGCAGCGGCCGCCGACGACATCCGCGTCAACGAGGTCGTGACCACCGGAGACGTCAACGACTCGATCGAGCTGTACAACAAGGGCACCGCCACCATCGACGTCTCGGGCTGGATCCTCAAGGACGACGACAACAGCTCCAAGTACAAGATCGCCTCCGGAACCACGCTGGCACCGGGGGCGTACCGGGCGTTCGACGTCCACGGCAAGTTCGGTCTGGGCTCCGACGACGAGGCCCGCCTGTACCTCGCCGACGGCACCACCCTGGTCGACGGCTTCGCCTGGAGCGGGCACTCCGACCCCTCCTGGTCGCGCTGCCCCGACGGGACCGGCGCGTTCGGGGAAGCGGCCCTGACCCTCGGCGCCCCCAACGACTGCGGTGCCGGCGGCGGGGGTACGACCCCGGTGGCGTGGCCCGGCAGCGGCACCGTGGCGACGGCGGACGCCTCCGACGTGTTCGGTGAGGACCTCAGTGGTCTCTACCAGGAGGGCAGCGTGCTGTGGGGCGCGCAGAACAGCGGCAAGCTGTGGCGCCTGGTGCATGACGGCTCCGGCGGCTGGACCCCGGACACCAGCGGTGGCTGGTCCTCCGGCAAGACCCTGCGCTTCCCCGGCGGTTCGGAAAGCCCCGACAGCGAGGGCGTCACCTTCACCGGCTCCGGTTCCGCCGGCGGGGCGTTCGTCGCGAGCGAGCGCAACGGCGACGCCTCCGGTACCAGCCGCCTGTCGGTGCTGAGGTACGACGTCACCCCCGGCGGCTCCACCCTGACCTCGAGCAGGGAATGGAACCTCACCTCCGACCTGCCCTCGACCGGGTCCAACCTCGGCCTCGAAGGGATCACCTGGATTCCCGACACCTACCTGAGCGGCGCCGGCTTCAAGGACGCCACGACCGGCTCGGCCTACGACCCGGCCCGCTACGGCGCCCACAGCGGCGGCGTGTTCTTCGTCGGTGTCGAGGGCACCGGCACGATCTACGGCTACGTCCTGGCCGACTCCGGCGCCTACACCCGCGTCGCCTCGCTCAGCAGCGGCCTGTCCGCGGTGATGGAGCTCCAGTGGGAGCCGCAGGCCGCTCGTCTGTGGGCCGTCTGCGACGACACCTGCGACGGCCTGCACCGCACGCTGAAGGTCGACGCCTCCGGCACGTTCACCACCAGCGCCGTCTACGACCGCCCCAACGGCATGCCCGACTACAACAACGAGGGCTTCGCGCCGGCCGGCTCCGACGAGTGCGTCGCCGGCTCCAAGCCCGTCTACTGGTCCGACGACTCCAACGACGGCGGACACGCGCTGCGCAAGGGCACCATCACCTGCTGAAGCCCCCACTCATGTGGCCCCGGCCCGTGGCCCCCGCCCACGGGCCGGGGCCACCCGGCTCTTCGTACGCGACCCCAACGGCCGCATGGTCGACGTGCTGCGCCACCTCTGAGGCCTCCCGCGCCACGCGCGCGCACGACGGGCCCGGCACGCTCGTCGGTCGTCTCGTTCTCGGCCTGATCAGGTGCCGAGAATTTTCTGCGGAAAGTCGGACTCGGTGGCACCTCACGCGCGTTTTCCCCCTCTGTTCAGCTAGCCGGACTCACCGTGACCCGTGAGCACCCGGCCACACAGCAGCCCAGGGGGAAGGACACCATGACAACTCCACACCGCATACCGAGACGCTTCGGGCGACTCGGCGTCCTCGGAGCCGCGTTGACGGCGCTCGTGGTCGCCGGGACGGGGACGGCGACTCGGGCGACGGCCGGACCGGAGACACCCCCGACCCCGCCCGTGCCGTCGCTCACCTGGAGCGACTGCCAGGGCGGATTCGAGTGCGCGAACGCCGACGTGCCGCTCGACTACCGCGAGCCGCAGGGCAGGACCATCACCCTCGCGGTGGTCCGGAAGAAGGCCGCGGACAGCACGAAGCGCAAGGGCACGCTCTTCATGCAGCCGGGCGGGCCCGGCAACTCCGGCGTGGACTTCGTGCGCAACAACTACGCGGACCTGCCGGCCGCCCTCCGCGACTCGTTCGACGTCTTCGGCTACGACGTGCGTGGTGTCGGGCGCAGTTCGGCGCTGACGTGCTTCGACGACGCGCGGTACACCCAGGCGGTCACGCAGGCGAAGGGCGTGCCCGGCCCGGACGCCTACGGGCCGGCGCTGCAGGAGGCCGCCGAGTTCGACCAGGCCTGTGAGGACAACGCGGGCGAGCTGCTGCCGTACATCGGCACCGAGTACGTCGCCCGGGACATCGACCTGCTGCGTCAGGCGCTCGGCGAGCAGCAACTCACGTACTACGGGCGTTCGTTCGGGTCGTACATCGGGACCGTCTACGCGGCCATGTTCCCGAAGCGGGTGCGGGCACTGACGCTCGACGGCGCCTACGACCCGGACCACTACGCGAACCGCCCGTACGCCTACGACCGGCCGCAGTACCTGGCGCTGGACGGCGCGATGGGCCGCTTCCTCGACTGGTGCGCCGCCGATCAGGCGACCTGCGGGTTCGGCGACGGCGACCCGCGCGGGGCGTTCGAGAAGCTGAAGGCCGACCTGGACGCCGATCCCGTACCGACCGCGAACGGCGGCCGGGCCAACGGCTACACGCTGGTCTACCGGCTGATGTTCAACATCAACGAGGGCAAGGTCATCTGGCCCTCGTTCGGTGAGGCGCTGCGCAAGGCCCAACTGCGGGACAACACCTCCTTCTTGCTGCGGCCGCCGTCCCCGGCGAGCTTCGACTTCCTCGGCCCGAACGTGGCCGTCGAGTGCGTCGACCGGGACTACCCGCGCGATCTGCGTCGGCTGGAGCGGAACGTCACGGCGAACGCGAAGGCCGCACCGCTGCTCGGCCCCGCGATGGCGTACGGCCCGCCGACGTACGACCACCAGCACGCCACCGCCTGCGTCCAGTGGACCGGCGAGCGGGTCAGCCGCTACGACGGCTCCTACCGGGCCAAGGGCTCGGCACCGATCCTGGTCCTCGGCACCACCGGTGACCCGGACACCCCCTACCAGGACGCGGTGGCGCTGTCGCGACAGCTCGACAACGCCGCGCTGCTGACGTTCGAGGCGGAGGGGCACACCGCGTTCGGGCGGAGCGCCTGCGCGACGGACGCGGTCATCGCCTACCTGGTCGACCTGAAGGTCCCGGCCAAGGGCAAGACCTGCGCGGACGAGACCCAGCCGCCTTCCTCGACACCGAAGGTGGCCCCGCCCGGCACCACACTGAATGAGCTCCGCAACGGCGTCGACGAGCGCGTCGAACGCGTCGGCGCCGTGCGCTGACGGTTCCGACACCGACCCCGAGGCGCCGGCCCTTCACGGCCGGCGCCTCGGCATCGAGCGACCGGGCCGGAGCGCCGTACGGCCGCGACCCCGCCGCTCCGGCCCGCCGCTCGCGGTGCGGTCAATCGCCCACGAGGACACCGGGGTTGAGGACGCCCTGCGGGTCGAGGGCCTGCTTCACCGCGTGCAGGGCCAGGGCGAAGGGGTCCGGACGTTGCAGGTCGTAGTGGGGGCGGTGGTCGCGGCCGACCGCGTGGTGGTGGGTGATGGTCGCGCGGTGGCGATGCAGGACGTCGCTCGCGACGGCCTTGAGGTCGTCCCAGACCGCGACCTCGTCGCCCGGACGTCCACCGGCGATCACGGTGAAGTAGGGCGCGGCGCCGTCGGGATAGACGTGCGTGAGGCGGCAGTTGACCATCGCGGGGTGCCCGGTGGCCTTGAGCGCGGCGGCACCGACCTCCTGCCGGACCGCGTCGATCAGCGCGGGCAGCCGGTCCCATGTGGTGGCCGTTTCGAAGGTCTCGGCGACGGCTCCCATGCGGGCGAGCCCGTCCCGCAGATAGGGCATACGCAGGAAGGCCGAGCGCCACGCGCCGACGGCCGAATCCTCGGGCGCAGCCGAGTCGGCCGGGTCGGGGTCGGGGCGCCCGCCGTGGGCGCGGGCCAGGTCCAGTGCCTGGCCGAGGCGCTCGCCCACGGGCGCCGTCGGGGACTCGAAGCCGAGGACGAGCACGGCACGGCCGTCCCGCGCCGCGCCCGCCAGAGCGGCCTCCCCGGGGTCCAGGAGACGGCAGTTGGCCGGCGCGAGGTCGGACTGGGCGAGCGCGCGGACCGCTGGCAGCGCGGCGTGCAGGTCGGTGAAGGACACCGAGGCCGAGGCCTTGTACCGAGGGCGTTCCTGCAAGCGCATCCATGCCTCGGTGATGACGCCCAGGGAGCCTTCGGAGCCGAGGAAGAGGCGGTCGGGCGAGGGGCCGGCTCCGGAGGCGGGCAGCCGCCAGGACGTACTGGTGCCGGCGGGCGTGACCACGCTCAGGGACTGGGTGAAGTCGTCGATGTGGGTGCGCACGGTGGCGTAGTGGCCGCCCGCGCGGGTCGCCAGCCACCCGCCCAGGGTGGAGAACTCGAAGCTCTGCGGGAAATGACGCAGCGTCAGGTCGTGCGGGCGGAGGCGGGCTTCGAGCGCGGGGCCGAGGATTCCGGCCTGGACGCGGGCGGCGCGGCTTACGGTGTCGATCTCCAGGATCCGGTCCATGGCCGTCAGGTCCAGGGACAGCACGGCACGGTGCGCGTGCCCCCGGTATTCCACCCCGCCGACGACCGACGAGCCGCCGCCGTAGGGGATGACGGCGACTTCGCGCTCGGCGGCCCACTCCAGGAGGTCGGCCACGTGCCGGTCGCAGGTCGGATGGGCGACGAGGTCGGGGATCCGGCCCGGCCGGCCGCGCAGGGCGCGCGCGACGTCGCGGTAGGCCTTGCCCATGGCGTGGGCGGCACGGGGTCGGGGGTCGTACGTCACGAGGGACGCGAGGCTGCGGGGCGCCTGGACGGCCGGTCTGCCGATGTGCAGATCGGCCACCTCGGGCACGGGCAGCGGCCGCGCCGGAGTGCCGGGGACCAGGGCTCCCAGGGCGCCACATTCGGCGTCGTCCGGGTGGGCGTCGGCCCAGCCCCATCCCCACCAGGATCGGTCACGGGTGCTGCGCGGTGCGGTGGTGCCGGACATGGGCAGGCTCCCTCGCCGAACTTACCAATCGGTAAATTACCCTATGGTAAATTCGATCCGTGACAACCCCTTCCGCACGAGCAGGCACCAAAGGCGTCCCGCGCGCCCGGCGCGAGCAGCAGATCCTCGCCGCCGCGACCGAGGAGTTCGGGCGCAACGGTTACGAAGGCACCTCCCTCGCCGCCGTCGCGGCCCGCGTCGGTGTCACCAAGACGCTGCTGCACCAGTACTTCGGCGCCAAGCACGACCTGTATGTCGCCTGTCTCGTCCCGGCCGCCGACCGGATCCTGTCGGCCATCCGGGCCGCCATGCACGACACGGCCGGGCACGACACGGCCAGGGAGGACGCGACAAGGGAGGGCTCGGCACGGGAGGACGCGGCAGGGGAGAGCCCTTCCGAGGAGGCCGACCCGTCGTGGGCGGTCGCGCCGTCCACACCGCTGCGGGTCATGCACGGCGTCTTCACCGCGCTCGAAGGACGGCGGGAGGCGTGGTTCGTCCTCTATGACACCTCGGTCCCCGCGGACAGCGAGGCGGCCCGCCGTGCGCGGCGATACCGTGCCGCCATCGACGAGTGCGCGGCCGTGGGCACCGCCGATGTACTCCTGGCAGCCGAATCCTTCGACGCCCTCGACGCCGACGCTCTCAGCCATGCCTGGCGGGGCCTTGCCACCGCCCTGATCCGCTGGTGGATCAACCATCCCGACGAGTCGGCGGACGCCATGACCGAGCGCTGCGCCCGCCTGTTCACCGCCGCACGTGACGTGCTCGGCCCTTAGTCCCGGGCCGGCCCCGTCGGGCCGGGCAGCGGCGACCGCAGCGCCCCGCGTTGGTGCACCCCGGGCGATCCGGGGCAGTAGCTCCGATGTGCGCCGGAGGATCGATGCGGCTCAGAATTCACTCAGGACACAGCGGGGCGAGCAGGGTGCCGGACGACGGCGCAGGGGGTACTGGGAGCCACAACGGGGCGCCCCCACCGCGTGACCAGGTGTTCTCGGACGCGGCCCGGCGAGAGGAGGCTGTGTGACGGCGTCGGCGAAGAACGGAAGTCCGCTCTCTCCGGAGAGCGGTTCCGAACAGGACCCGAACCGGTGGCGGGCCCTCTGGGTCACCCTGGTGGCCGGATTCATGAGCCTGCTGGACGTGACGATCGTGGCGGTGGCCCTGCCCACCGTCCAGCGCGAGCTGCACGCTTCCGCCGCCCAGGTGCAATGGGTGGTCTCCGGGTATGCCCTCACCTTCGCCCTCGCCCTGGTCACCGCGGGCCGCCTCGGTGACGCCCTCGACCGACGCCGCATCTTCCTGCTGGCCCTGAGCGGTTTCGTGGTCTTCAGCGCGGCCTGCGGCGCCGCCCCCGACATCACCTGGCTGGTGGTGGCCCGCCTCGCCCAGGGGCTGGCGGCCGGCTTCATGGCTCCACAGAACTCCGCGCTCATCCAGCAGATGTTCCGGGGCGCCGAGCGCGGACGGGCCTTCGGATTCTTCGGCGCCACCGTCGGCATCTCCTCCGCCGTCGGCCCGCTCACCGGCGGCGCCATCCTCGCGCTGGCCTCCGGCTCCGAGGGCTGGCGCTGGATCTTCTACGTCAACGTCCCCATCGGCATTCTCGCCGTCCTGCTCGGCCGCCGGCTGCTGCCCCGCACCCAGCCGTCCGGCCGGGGACACGTGGACGTACCCGGCGTGCTGCTCCTCGGTCTCGGCGTCCTCGCGCTCATGTACCCGCTGGTCCAGGCGGACTCCGGCGGGCTGGGCCACCTGTGGTGGCTGTTCCTCCTCGGCACCGCGCTGCTCGGCGTCTTCGTTCGGTGGCAGCGTCGTCTCGTCGCCCGGGAGGCCCAGCCACTGCTCGATCCTCGCCTGTTCACCACCGTGCGCGGTTACGCCGTCGGCGCCGGGGTCGGCACCCTGTACTTCATCGGCTTCAGCGGGGTCTGGCTGGTCTTCGCCCTGTTCTATCAGGGCGGGCTCGGCTTCTCGCCGCTGCGGTCCGGCCTCGCCGTCACACCCTTCGCCATCGGATCGGCGAGCGCGGCCGTCGTCGCCGGCAGACTCGTGGACCGGTTCGGCCGCCTGCTCACCGTGTGCGGCCTGACGGGCGTGATCACCGGCCTGGGCGGTGCCGCGCTGCTGCTCCGCTTCGCACCCCTCGGCATCGCCCCCTGGGCAGCCGCACCGCTGCTCTTCCTCGGCGGCATCGGCGGCGGCTTCGTGGTCTCGCCGAACATCACCATGACCCTGCGGGACGTGCCGGTGCGGATGGCGGGCGCGGCGGGCGGCGCCCTCCAGACCGGTCAACGCCTGGGCTCCGCGGTGGGCACCGCGGCCCTGCCCGGCCTGTACTACCTGGCACTCGGCGAGGGTGACGACTACCGCGCCGCCCTCACCGTCGCACTGGTCGCCGCCCTGACGGGGATGGCAGCGTCGCTGGCCCTCGCGACCGTCGACTGGCGGCGCGACCGGCAGACGCGGCGGCCGCACGAGAAGTGTCCGGACGAGGTCGCCCATGACCCCCTGCACTCCCGCCAGTCCTGAGCTGCGGGCCACGACGTCGGGCGCGGGGAGGGGGGCGGTGGGGAGGGCGACGGCGGGCCCGGTCGGGGCAGGGGAGCCGGGCACGCCACGCGACTCAGGGCGCCCATGCCGCGACAGCACCGGCCCGAGGGTCCGCGCGCGCGGTGACGCCCTGGGCAGCCACCTCTCGGTCCCGCACGAGCGGCCGGCCCGCCCGGACGCATACGCGCACGGCCCGCCGACCGCTTCGACGGCGCTCGCTCGCCGATCCCGCCTCACGGGTCGAAGTGGGTGGCGATGCCGAACCTCCCGCGCAGGAGCCCCATGTCGTGCAGGTCCCGTCCGGTCGGCTCGTAGCCCTGGTGGAAGTAGACCTGTTGGTCGGCGGAGAGGCACGGGACCGTGCTCGTGCCGATGGTGCCGGTCACGAAGCAGGAGGCGGGGTAGCGGAACGGCCGGTCGGGGTCGAAGGACGCCTGGGTGGCGGAGCCGTCGGCGGCGAACACCAGCGGGTGGAGGTCGATCTCCCGTCCGGCGTCGTCCGTGACGACGAACCGCACCGGCCGCCGGTCCAGGGTCTCGGTGAATCCGGCCGCCGCCAGCGCGGCCACCACGTCGGGCTCCTGGTCCAGGCGGTGCATCAGGTCCAGGTCCCGGTGGTCGCGGGTCTGCTCCCCCACCAGGGCGTCGATGCCCCATCCGCCCCCGATCCAGGCGTCGGCGCCCGCACCCCGCAGCAGCGCCAGCACGGACAGCACGTCCTCGGCCGTCACCATCGCGGCAGCGACTCCCCTCCCCCGCGACTCTTCTCCCCCGCGGCGCCGGGCCGGCGGCCGGAAGACCCCGAACCCGGACCCGGACCCGGACCCGGACCCAGTGACAGTGTGCGGGTCGCTCATGCGCGCAGCCAGATCGCGGTGTCGCCCGGCAGTCGGCCCTCGGCGTCCAGGGGTCCGCCGGCGAGCAGGACGTGATCATGCTCGGGAAGAGTGGCCGGGGCCGCGGCCAGGTTGACCACGCAGATCAGGTCGGGCGCCCGGCGGAACGCGAGGACCCCGGCGGGGGCGGGCAGCCACTCCAGCGGGCCGTCGCCGAGGCCCGCCTCGGTACGGCGCAGCCGCAGCGCGGTGCGGTAGAGGGCCAGCATCGAGCCGGGGTCGGCGGCCTGGAGGTCGGCCGCGTACGCCGACCAGCCCGCGGGTTGCGGCAGCCAGGGTTCGGCGCGCGAACCGAAGCCCGCGTACGGGTCGTCGGCGGTCCACGGCAGCGGGACCCGGCAGCCGTCACGGCCCGGGTCGGCGCCGGCGGAACGGAAGTGCATCGGGTCCTGGATGCGCTCGCGCGGGATGTCCGCCTCGGGCAGGCCGAGTTCCTCGCCCTGGTAGAGGTAGACGGAGCCGGGCAGGGCGAGGGTGAGGAGGGCGGCGGCGCGGGCCCGGCGGGTGCCGAGCGCCAGGTCGGTCGGAGTGCCGTACTCCTTGGTCGCGAAGTCGAATCCGGTGTCCGCACGGCCGTAGCGGGTGACCGTGCGGGTCACGTCGTGGTTGCACAGCACCCAGGTGGCGGGCGCGCCGACCGGGGCGTGCTCGGCCAGGGTGTCGTCGATGGCCGGGCGCAGCCGGTCCGCGTCCCAGGGGCAGGCCAGGAAGTTGAAGTTGAAGGCGGTGTGCAGCTCGTCGGGGCGCAGGTAGCGGGCGAAGCGCTCGGCGTCCGGCAGCCAGACCTCGCCGACGAAGACACCGTCGTAGGCGTCGGCGACGCTGCGCCAGGAGCGGTAGATCTCGTGCAGTTCGTCGCGGTCGATGTACGGGTGGGGGTCGCGGCCCTCGACGAAGTCCGGCAGGTCGGGGTCCTTGGCGGGCAGGGCGGCCGAGTCGATGCGGACGCCGGCGACGCCCCGCTCGAACCAGAAGCGCAGGACGTCCTCGTGCTCCTCGCGGACCGCCGGGTGGGACCAGTTGAGGTCGGGCTGCTGAGGGGTGAACAGGTGCAGGTACCACTCGCCGTCCTCGACCCGGGTCCAGGTCCGGCCGGCGAACTGCGACGGCCAGTCGTTGGGCGGCAGTTCGCCGTGCTCGCCGCGTCCGGGGCGGAAGTGGAACAGCTTGCGCTCGGGGCTGCCGGGTCCGGCGGCGAGCGCGGCCCGGAACCACGGGTGCTGGTCGGAGACGTGGTTGGGGACGATGTCGACGATGGTGCGGATGCCGAGGGCCCGGGCCTCTCCGATCAGCTTCTCGGCCTCGTCGAGGGTGCCGAAGGCGGGGTCGATGGTGCGGTAGTCGGCGACGTCGTAGCCGCCGTCGGCGAGCGGGGAGAGGTACCAGGGGGTGAACCAGATGGCGTCGACGCCCAGTTCGGCGAGATAGGGCAGTCTCGCCCGTACGCCCGCCAGGTCCCCGGTGCCGTCGCCGTCGCCGTCGGCGAAACTGCGGGGATACACCTGGTAGATGGCGGCGCCACGCCACCAGTCGTCCGAGGGGGCGGGGGTCCTGTCGGGGTGCGGGGCTGCCACGTGACGGTCCTTTCGGGGCAGGGGTGGTTCTCCGCCGCCGCCCCGGACAGCGGGGCGTCGAATACGGGGCGGCGGCGGAGGATCGGAAGGGGTGCCGACGGGCCTGGTGGGCGCGGCACCACGGCCGGCGGGAGGAACGGGGAAACGCCGGTGCCGGTCGATCAGGTCGGATTCAGCCCTTGAGGCCGCCCGCGGTCAGCCCGCTCATGATGTTGCGCTGGAAGAGCAGGAACAGCAGCAGGGTCGGCAGGGACGCGATGGTGAGGGCCGCGATCAGGACGTTCTCGGGCACGCTGGTGGCGAGCGAGTAGATGCCGACGGCGAGGGTCTGGCCGGTGGGGTCGGGCAGCACCAGCATCGGCCAGAGGAAGTCCTTCCAGACACCGACGACCGCGAAGATCGACACCACGCCGAGGATGGGCCGGGAGATCGGCAGGACGACCGACCACAGGACGCGCAGCGGACCCGCGCCGTCCATGGAGGCCGCGTCCAGGAGTTCCTTGGGGATGGAGTCGAAGAACCGCTTCAGCAGGAAGATGTTGAAGGCGTTGGTCACCGACGGAAGCCAGATCGCCCAGGGCGAGTTGAGCAGGTTGCGCTCGACGATCGGCATGTCCAGCACGGTGAGGTACTGCGGGACGACGAGGACGGTCGCCGGGATCATCAGGGTGACGAGCATCAGCCCGAGGATCGCCTTGCCCAGGACGGGCCGCAGCTTGGACAGGGAGTAGGCGGCGGCGACGTCCAGCACCAGCTGGAAGGCGAGCGCGCCGAACGCGTAGTACAGGGTGTTCAGGAGCAGGCGGGCGAGGTCCATCCCCCCCCAGGCCCGCCGGTAGTTCTCCGGGTGGACGGAGCCGGGCACCCAGGTCGGGGGTGTCTGGACGGCTTCCTGGGTGGTCTTGAGCCCGCCGGACACCATCCAGTAGAGCGGGCCGAGGAAGGCCAGCGTGAACAGGACGACGACGAGCGCGAAGCACAGCCAGTACAGCAGCCTGCCGCGCGGACGGGCGAGGGCGGCGGGCGAGATGAGCGTGCGTGTGGACATGTCCGTGTCTCCCCCGGTCCTACTCCTCGGTGGCGCGGTTGAGCCTGGCGTACACGGCCGAGAAGACGGCCAGCGTGACGAGCAGGATCAGGCCGAGCGCCGCCGCGGCACCGTAGTTGTTGAAGTTGAAGGCGTACTGGTAGATCAGGTAGACGACGGTCGTGGTGGACCCCTCGGGTCCGGCGCCGCCGGTCAGCAGGAAGGGCTCGATGAAGACCTGCATCGTGGCGATGATCTGCATGAGCAGCATCAGCGCCAGGATCAGCCGGGTCTGCGGGATCGTCACGTGCCACACCTTGCGCAGCAGGCCGGCCCCGTCGAGTTCGGCGGCCTCGTACAGTTCGCCCGGGACGCTCTGGAGCGCGGCCAGGTAGATGAGGGTCGCGCCGCCCATGTTCATCCAGGTGGAGGCGACGACGACGGAGAGCATCGCGGTGTCGGGGTCCTGGAGCCACTGCTGGGCGGGGATGCCGAAGACGTCCAGCACCTCGTTGAACATGCCGTACCCGGGGTCGTACAGGTACTTGAAGAGCAGTACCGAGGCGGTGGGCGGCAGCATGACGGGCAGGTAGACCAGGAGCCGCAGATAGCCCTGGCCGTGCCGGAACTCGTTGATGACGAGGGCCGTGACGAAGGGGACGGCGAAGCCCAGGACGAGTGCCAGGGCCGTGAACCAGAGGGTGTTGCGCCAGGCCTGGCCGAAGGCGGGGTCGTTCCAGATGGTGACGAAGTTGTCCCAGCCGGTCCAGCTGACCTGGCCGTCCTCGGTCTTCTGGAAGGCCAGCAGGAACTCGCGGACGATCGGGTACCAGGAGAAGAAGGCGAAGCAGAGCACCGCGCCGATGAGGAATCCGTGGGCGGTGACATTGCGGCGCAGGGCTTTGCCGAGGCCTCCGGCCGGGGGCCGGACGGTGCCGGCACGCGGCCGGCGGGGACGGCGTTCCTTGGCCGCCGGGTCCTGGGTGAGGGTGGGGGCCGACATGGGTGCTCCTCGGTCGGACTGCGGTGTCGCCGGACGGGACGGTCCGGATGCGTGACGTGGGCGGACGGGCGCCGGGCCCGCCGGTCGGGGGCGGGTCGGGGCGCGCTCGCGAGCCGGGCGGCGGGAGACCGCCCGGCCCCGCGGGGGTCACTGGTTGGCGAGGACCTGGTTCACCTGGGTCTCCGCGGTCGACAGGAGCTTGTCGATGTCGGCGTCCTCGTTGGTGAGGATGCCGGACATCACGTTGTCGAGGACCTTGTAGATCTCCTGTGCCTTCGGCGGCTCGGCCTTGCCCGGGACCGGGTTGTCCATGAAGGCCTTGAAGTTCTGCACCGGCATGGTGGCGAACTGCTGACGGGCGGCGTCGTCCTTGGTCTTGCTGTCGTTCAGCCACAGGTTGGGCTGCGGGAGTCCGACGGGGAGGCTGTCGGCCTTGGTGCGCTCCCAGTCGTACTGTCCCTTGCCGACGGTGGTGAACTTGAAGTTGAGCCAGGCGATCGCGGCCTTGACCTTGTCGGGCGAGATGCCCTTCTTGATCATGTAGTTGTTGCCGCCGGCGAGGGTGTTCTTGCCGCCGGGGATCGGGCCCATGCCGAAGTTCTCGTACTTGGCGCCGAGTTGCTGGACCATGTAGGTCACGTCGTCGGGCGCGGCGAGGAACATGCCGAGCTTGTCGGTGGCGATCTGCTTCTGCAGGTCGCCCCACTTCAGCAGCTGGGTCTTGCCCATGGCGTCGTCCTCCCAGCGCATCGCGTGGAGGTTCTGGGCGACCTGCTTGCCGATCGCGTCGTCGAACGCGGCCTTCGTGCCGGAGGAGTCGACGACCTCACCGCCGAGGCTGTACATCTGCGCGGTGAAGTGCCAGCCGCCGGTGTTGCCGGCGCTGTACTCGCCGAAGCCGGCCACGCCGCCGCCGAGTCCGGCGATCTTCTTCGCCGCCGCCCGGACGTCCTCCCAGGTGGCGGGCGGGGTGTCGGGGTCGAGGCCGGCCCGTTCGAAGAGCGAGCGGTTGATGAGCAGGCCCATCCGGTAGTTGCTGGTGGGCAGGCCGTAGAGCTTGCCGTCCTTCTTGAGCGAACCGAGGACGTCCGGGTCGATGTCCTTCAGCAGGGGCACGGTCCTGTCGTTGACGTAGGCGCTGATGTCCTGGGCGCCGTCGTTGTCGAGGACCTGGTCGAGGTCGGTGAAGTAGGTGTAGAACACGTCCGGTTGGGACTTCGCCTTGAGCATCGCGGTGAACCGCGGCGGCTCCAGGCACTGGCCCGGGGTGGAGCGGCCCTGCACGGTGACGTTGGGGTACGTCTTGTTGAACTCCTTGACGTCCTCGTTCCACTCCTTGAGCTCGGCCTTCTTGGCCGCCGGCGGCATGCAGTCGATGGTGATGGTCACCTTGGTCTTGGGGTCCAGCGGCGCGGCCGGCTCGGCGTTCGCGCTGTTCCCGTCGCCGTTGTCGCCGTCGTCGCTGCTGCTCGTGCCGCAGGCGGCGAGCGCCGTCAGTGTGAGAGCGGAGACGAGGGTGACCGCGCCGGCGCGGCGGGTGCGGCGGAACCGAGCTCTTCTCATGGGTGGTCCCCTTCGGGCATGAACGTGGAAGGCGCCCCCTCATCAGTACGAGGTGGGGCGCCGCACACTCAATCACCGCCAACAAGACTGCGCAATATCTCGCGCTGATTTCGTAATTGCTTGACAGAGCAACGCAGATGGGACGGCCGGCACCCGGTGATTCCCTGCAAGTCGGTGTCGAGTACGGAACATCGCGTACCGCTTCCCGACGTCCGCCGTCGGACCGGCGACGACATGAAACGGCCGGCCCACGGGGGTCCGTGGGCCGGCCGATGACGCGACGGGCGGGGTACGCGAGGAGCGGTGCACGCGAGGGGCGTGCCGAACCGGGCGGTCCGCGTCAGTCGCGCGGCGCCTGGGCCGTGGAGCCGCGCACGACCAGCTCGGGCTCGAACAGCAGCTCACCGGGCGGCACTTCGCCGCCCTGGATCTGGGTGCACAGCAGGTCCACGGCGGCCCGCCCCATGGCCTCGATGGGCTGGCGCACGGTGGACAGCGGAGGCTCCGTGCAGTTCATGAAGGCGGAGTCGTCGAAGCCGACGACGGACACCTGCTCGGGCACCGCGAGGCCGCGCCGCCGGGCGGCCCTGATGGCGCCGAGGGCCAGCGGGTCGCTGGCGCAGATGATGCCGGTGACCCCGCGGTCCAGCAGGCGCGAGGTGGCCGCCTGACCGCCCTCCAGAGAGAACATCGAGCGCTCCACCCGGTCTTCGGGGAGCGGGGAGCCTGCCGCCTCGGCCGCGGCCTGGAGGGCGGCGAGCTTGCGCCGGGAGGGCATGTGGTCGCGGGGCCCGAGGACGACCCCGATGCGCTCGTGGCCGAGCAGGGAGAGGTGGCGCCAGGCCTGTTCCACCGCGACGGCGTCGTCGCAGGAGACGCACGGGAAGTCCAGATCCTCCGTGGGCGCGTTGATCAGGACCACCGGGATGCGCCGCTCGGCGAGCTGCCGGTAGTGCTCGTGCGGGGCGTCGGCCTGCGCGAACAGCCCTCCGGCGAAGACCACACCGGAGACGTGCTGCTGAAGGAGGAGGTCGACGTAGTCCGCCTCCGAGACGCCGCCCTTGGTCTGGGTGCACAGCACGGGGGTCAGCCCCTGCTGGGCCAGCGCGCCGCCGATGACCTCGGCGAGCAGCGGGAAGATCGGGTTCTGCAGCTCCGGCAGGACGAGTCCCACCAGGCGGGCGCGTTCGCCGCGCAGCTGGGTGGGGCGCTCGTAGCCGAGCACGTCCAGGGCCGTCAGCACCGACTGACGGGTGGTCTCGGAGACCCCCGGCTTGCCGTTGAGCACCCGGCTGACCGTGGCTTCGCTGACCCCTACCTTCTTGGCAACCTGAGCAAGTCGTCGCGTCATGGGCGCAAGGCTAGCGCAAGCCGCGCAAACGGCTTGCGCCAACCAGGGCCACAATGTTCATTTTCCGTCAGGATCCATGGCTCTCTTGCGGACCCGCGTTCAGGGATTGATGTTGATCTTGAAGGTGGAGGTGGTGTTCCGGATGTCCACGGCGTTGCCGTTCAGGCGCAGTCCGTTGAAGGTGACCTCCCCGACCGCCGGACCCTGGCCGGCCTCGGGCAGCTCGTTCGCCCACAGTCCGAAGCCGGACTTGGCGTCGTAGGCGTCACCGCTCTTGCGGGCGCCGGTGATCGAGATGTCGGTGAGGACGGTGTCCTTGATCGGGTTCACCGGCTGTCCGCCGACGTACTGCGTCTGGAACATGATTCCGGAGTAGGTCGGGTCGACGATGTCGACGTCGTTGACGCGGATGCCCTGGAACACCTTGGACGCGGAGAACAGCCAGATGCCGGGGAAGGTCTGGGCGCCCCAGAAGTGCCCGCCGGAGCGGACCACGGAGACGTTCTCCACCGTCGTCGGGTCGGTGCCGAAGCCGTTCATCGGATAGCCGAAGTCCAGCGAGCTGATGGTGATGCCGGAGTAGACCAGGGTGTCGGCGATGTGGATGTTGCGGAAGGTGTTGTCGTAGCCGCCGTACACGGCGATGCCCGCGGCCCGCCAGGTCAGCAGCGAGGTCAGGTTCTCGTAGACGTTGTCCTTCATGTCGGCGCCGCCCGCGTCGATGGCCGAGAACAGCGCGAAGCTGTCGTCGCCGGAGGAGCGGGACTCGTTGTTGACGACGTGGTTGTCCGTCGACCCGTTCGTCATGTTGACGCCGTCGGCGAACGTGTCGCGGATGCGCGCGTTGCTGACCGTCATCCGGTCGGTGTTGGCGCCCCAGTACAGGCAGACCATGTGCTCGGTCCAGGTGTTGTCGATGACGATGTCCGAGACGTTGGCGAAGTCGAACACCTTGCCCGGCCCGTCGATGCGCGAGGTGTAGTTGCCGAAGTAGGCGAAGCCGCGGAACGCGGAGCCCTTGGCGCTCGCCTCGGCCCGGAAGCCGACGTCGGTGTTCTCCTGGCCGGCCGGGGCGTGGAACTGGGTGTACCAGGGTCCGGCGCCGACCACCTGCACGGCCTTGCCGTACACCTGGAACTTGGACGAGGTCTGGTAGTCGCCCGGCGGCAGGTAGACGCCGGTGAGCTTGCCGGTGGTGTCCATCCGGACCCGGTCGAGGGCGTTCTGCACGTCCTGGTGGGTGAGGCCGGCCGGGACGGCGTACGCCGCCGGGTCGGGGTTGGCGACCGGCGCGACCTGCTCCAGGCTGACGAAGTCGATCGCGTAGCGCGAGGTGTTGGCGGCGTCCTTCTGCAGCCGGATCTTCGCACCTGCGGGGACGGTCTCGCCCAGCATCAGGTGCGCCTCGTCGTAGATGTGGCGCGGGGCTCCCGCGGACGGCGCGTTGCCGGGCGAGGCCTCGGCGCCGTACAGCCAGGCGTACCGCGAGGTGAGTGGCAGGGCCTTGCGGAGGGTGCCGTCGACGTAGACGTTCAAGGTGGCGTCGGTGCCGCCGCCGCCCGGCGCGTCCGGGATGGAGAAGCGGGTCACGAGGGTGTTGGTGGTCGCCCGGGTGGTGAACTCCACGTACTGGCCGGTGTCGTTCAGGGTGACGGCCTTGCGTCCCGACGCCTCGCCCGCGAGGTCGCCGACGGTGCGGTTGGGCCCGACGGTGGTGGCGCCGCCGCCCGTGGCGCCGTCCTCGGCCTCGTACATGTCGTAGGGCATGTTGGCGCCGCGTCCGACGAACAGGGACTGCTCGACGGTGTTGTTCTCCCGTTTCACGGGGAGCTCGTTGCCGTCGGCCGCGACCGTGGCGCGCACCGTGTAGGTGCCGTTGACGGCGGTCCAGGTGCCGAGGGTGACCGGTGCGGTGGTGGCACCGGCGGCGATCGCCCCGTCGTGGGAGCCGGTCACGGTGCGGACGGTCGCCCCCTTGGAGTCGACCAGGGCGAGGGTGAGGGCATGGGCGCCGCTCGCCGAGGCGACGGTGCCCTGGTTGCGCACGGCGACCCGGAAGGTGACCGTGTCGCCCGCGGCCGGGCCGGACGGGGACGTGGTGATCACCGGGACCAGGTCGGAGCTGCTGACCGGGCGCACGACGAGCGCGGTGGGCGCCGTGTAGGTGTTGTTGCTCTCGTTCTGCTCGATCACCGTGCCGCCGTCGTCCGCGACGGCGCTGAGCTGGTAGGTGCCCGTCTCGCGGGCGCCGATCGAGGCGCTGACGGTGGTCTGCGCGCCGGCGGCCAGGGCGCCCACGGGAGCGTTGGCGACCTTGGTGCCGTTCAGCCGCAGCGCGAGGCTGCTGGCGGGCGCGGCGGTCTCGCCGCTGTTGCGGACGGTGGCGGCCAGGGTGATGGTGTCCGACTCGACGGGCGAGACCGGCGCGGCGGTCAGTGAGGTGACCTGCAGATCGGGGTTGGGCGCGGCGGTGCCGATCACCTGGAACTCGGCGATCTGCCCTGCCGGGGCACCGGAGTTGGCGGTGAACCGCAGCTGGACATCGGCGACGCGGGCGCCGACCGGGATGGTCACCGTGTTGCCGCTCGCCGGGCTGAAGGCGTACTCCTTGGCGGCGACCAGCGAGGTGAAGCCGCTCGCGGACTGCTCACGCCCGAGCACCTGGACGGTCTGGGTGCGCGGGCCCCAGGAGCTGTCCGGGTTGAGGCGCAGGACCAGTGAGGTGACGTCGGCGTTGGCGCCGAGCTGCACGGTCAGCGTGGCGGGGTGGCCGGAGCCCTCCCAGTAGGTGCTGGTGGAGTTGTCGTTGGCGTTCTCGGCCACGAAGGTGTGCACGGTCGAGGAGGCGGTGATGGGCCTGCCGACCGCGAGGTTGGAGCCGGGGCCGGAAGTGCCGGTCCGTGTGACGGAGTTGCTGTCGCCGGAGACGTTCCCGGCGGCGTCCTTCGCCCGCACGACGTAGGACACGGTCACGGTGGCGGGGCGGTTGTCGGTGTACGTGGTGACGTTGCCCGCGACGGTGGTCAGCAGGGTGTTGTTGCCGTACACCTCGTAGCCGGTGACGGCGGTGTTGTCGGTGGAGGCGTTCCAGGTCAGCCGGATCTGCCCGGCGGCAGGCTCGGTGAACGCCAGGTCCGCGGGAGCGGTGGGCGCCTGGGTGTCGCCCGTCGTGCCGCGTCGGGTGACGGTGTTGCTGTTGCCGGAGACGTTCCCGGCGGCGTCCTTGGCGCGCACGAAGTAGGAGACCGTGGCGCTCGCGGGCCGGGTGTCGGTGTAGGTGGTGGCGTTGCCGGCGACCGAGGTCAGCAGGGTGTTGTCGGCGTAGACGTCGTAGCCGGTGACGGCGGTGTTGTCGGTGGAGGCGTTCCAGGTCAGCCGGATCTGCCCGGCGGCAGGCTCGGTGAACGCCAGGTTCGCGGGAGCGGTGGGCGCCTGGGTGTCGCCGGTCGCCGGGCCGTAGACCTCCAGCGCGGACAACTGGGCGGCCGGCTGACCGGTGTTGGCGGTGACCAGGACCTGGACGTACCGCGTGGTGGCCGTGTCGAAGGTGATCGTCACCGTGTTCCCGTCGGCCGGGGCGAACTGGTACGCCCTCGACGCCGTCAGGTCGGTGAAGTCGGTCCCGTTGGCGCTGCCCTGGATCTTCAGGGTCTGGGTGCGGGCGCCCCAGCCGTCGGGCAGCTTGAGCACCACCCGGTTGACGCCGAGGGAGGAGCCGAGGTCGGCCCGGATCCACTGGGGGAGTTCGTTGTTGCGGCTCTCCCAGTAGCTGGCCTTGTTGCCGTCCGCGGCGTTGGACGGCACGTACGTCTCGGTGTGGCTGCTCGCGGTGAGGGTGCGGCCGCGGGCGAGGTCGGTGGAGGACTCGCCCGCCGCGTGCACCTCGAGTTCCGAGAGCTGGGCGGCCTGCCAGCCGGTGTTGGCGGTGATCTCGATCCGTACGTAGCGGGTCTGCCCGGCCGGGAAGGCCACCGTGACGGTGTTGGCCGAGCCGGAGCTGAAGGTGTAGGCGGCGGACGCCTTCAGGGTGCTGAAGCCGGTGCCGTCGGCGCTGCCCTGCACGGACAGGGTCTGGCTGCGGGTCTCCCAGGACGCGGGCAGCTTCAGCACGACCTCGTCGACGCGGGCGGTGGAGCCGAGGTCGGCCTGGACCCATTGCGGCAGGTCGCCGCCCGCGCTCTGCCAGTAGGAGTTCTGGTCGCCGTCGGTGATGTTGCGGGCGGCGTACTCGGTGTGCGCGCTGGCGGCCGCGGTGGGCCGTCCGGCCGCGAGGTTGGGGCCGTCGGCCGCCGAGGCGTCGGTCAGTGACGACGCGCCCAGCATCAGCAGGCTGGTCGTGAGGACGGCGGCCATGGCTCGCCATCCCCTGCGCTTCGGTCTCATCTCTCCCCGATCTCCGTCCGGTCCGCCGTGGCGCGGAGGGACGCGGTTGCTGGATGGGTCGGCTCGACGGTGCACCGGACACGCCTCAATGTGCGGGACAGGGCACCGCTTTTGCGTGAATCGCTCAGAGAGTTGCAGACCGATAGGGGTTCGTCCACCGTCGGGACAGCGCTGGATCCGGCCGCTCCCTCCTTGGACGACCTGCCCATGGGCCGGGATCAGCGACTTTCGTGCGGGCTTTCACGATGACGCAAGCGGATCCGCAAGCAACGCAAGCCGCTTGCGTGGCCAACTGCCGCTACTGCCGGGACCGTTGACAAAGCGGAGACACGCTAGAAACCTGTGGGCGTACTTTCCGCAAAGAATCGACTGTTCAACTCAATTTGCGTGCACGGTCGGCGTTTCCCCTCTCGGGTCGGCCCCTCGGGGCCGCTCCCGCACTCTCCTCCCCGCACCTCCCGCGTCTCCCCGCACCTCCAGGGGCCGACCAGCCGTGCCCTCCCCCGTGTTCACCGACCGAACAGAGGACCTCATGAGTTGGAGACCACCGGGCCGTCGGCCCGTGACCGGCGCGGTCGTCGCCGGGCTCCTGTCGACCGGCCTGCTTCCGCTGGCCTTCGCCTCCCCCGCCCAGGCGGCTCCCGCCGCGGCCGACGTCAACCTCGCCCTCGGCCGCCCCGCCACGGCGGGCGGCGCGCACGCCGAATACCCCGCCCGCAACCTCACCGACGGTGTCCAGGCCTCCTACTGGGAGGGCCCGGCGGGGTCCTTCCCGCAGTGGGCCCAGATCGACCTCGGCGCGGCCCGGGAGGTGGACCGGGTGGTGCTCAAACTCCCGACCGGCTGGGGCAGCCGCAACGAGACCCTGTCACTGCAGGGCAGCAGCGACGGCTCCGGCTTCAGCACTCTCGCGGCCTCGGCGGTCCGGGTGTTCGACCCGGACCGGGCCAACACGGTGTCCGTCGCCCTCGCCTCCCCGGCGGACGTGCGGTACGTCCGCGTCAACGTCTCCGGCAACACCGGCTGGAACGCCGCGCAGCTCTCCGAGCTGGAGGTGTACGGCGAGGACGGCGGCACGGACCCGGGCGACCCGCCGCCCACCGGCACCAACCTGGCCCGCAACAAGCCGGTCGAGGCCACCTCCACCGCGCAGACCTATGTGGCCGCCAACGCCACCGACGACTCCGTCTCCACCTACTGGGAGGCGGCCGGTCACCCTGCGGATCTCACCGTCGCGCTGGGTGCCGACGCCGACGTGACCGGCGTGGTGGTCAAGCTCAACCCCGACCCGGTATGGGCGGCCCGCACCCAGACCATCCAGGTCCTCGGCCGGCAGCAGTCGTCGAGCGGCTTCACCTCGCTGGCCGCCGCGAAGTCGTACTCCTTCAGCCCGGCGAGCGGCAACACGGTGACCGTCCCGGTCAGCGGCCGCTGGTCCGACGTACGGCTGCACTTCACCGCCAACTCCGGTGCGCCCGGCGGGCAGGTCGCCGAGTTCCAGGTCGTGGGCACCGCCGCCCCCGCGCCCGACCTGACGGTCACCACGCTCGACTGGACGCCGGCCGCGCCCAGCGAGCGGGACGCGGTCACCGTCAAGGCCACCGTGCGCAACGCGGGCACCGCGCGCTCCGCCGCCACCACCGTCGACGTCAGCGTGGAGGGCACGGTCGCGGGCGGCGCCGCCGTCCCGGCGCTGGACCCGGGCGCCTCGGCGACCGTGGACGTCGCCACCGGCACCCGAGCGGCGGGCAGTTACGGCGTGTCGGCCGTCGTCGACCCCCGGAACACCGTCCCGGAGCTGGACGACAGCAACAACAGCCGGACGTCCGCGAACAGACTGGTCGTCACCCAGGCGCCCGGCCCCGACCTGGAGGTGGCCTCGATCATCACCAGCCCGGCCAATCCGGCCGTCGGCCAGGCCGTCTCCTTCACCGTCGCCGTGCACAACCGCGGGATCAGCGCCGCTCCGGCCGGCTCGGTGACCCGGGTCCAGGCCGGCTCGACCACCCTCAACGGCAGCACCGGCCAGGTGGCCCCCGACGCCACGGTGAACGTGGCGATCAGCGGGACCTGGACAGCCACCGCGGGCGGGGCGGCCCTCACCGCGACCGCCGACGCCACCGGGATCGTCGCCGAGACGAACGAGAACAACAACGTTCTCGCCAAGTCCCTGGTGGTCGGCCGCGGTGCCGCCGTGCCCTACACCGAGTACGAGGCGGAGGACGGCCGCTACACCGGCACGCTCCTCACCGCCGACGCCCAACGCACCTTCGGGCACACCAACTTCGCCACCGAGTCCTCCGGCCGCAGGTCGGTCCGGCTCACCTCGACCGGCCAGTACGTGGAGTTCACCTCCACGAACGCGGCCAACTCCCTCGTGGTGCGCAACTCCGTCCCGGACTCCGCGTCCGGCGGCGGCGCGGACGCCACCGTCAGCCTGTACGCGGACGGCGCCTTCGTGCAGAAGCTGTCCCTGTCGTCCAAGCACAGCTGGCTGTACGGCACCACCGACGACCCCGAGGGACTGACCAACCGGCCGGGCGGCGACGCGCGGCGCCTGTTCGACGAGTCGCACGCGCTGCTGTCGAGGAGCTATCCGGCGGGCACCGTGTTCCGCCTCCAGCGCGACGCGGGCGACTCGGCCGCCTTCCAGGTGATCGACCTGGTCGACCTGGAGCAGGTGGCTCCCGCCGCGTCCAAGCCTGCCGCCTGCACCTCGATCACGGAGTACGGCGCCGTACCGAACGACGGCCTCGACGACACCGACGCCATCCAGCGGGCGGTCACCGCCGATCAGAACGGCCAGATCTCCTGTGTGTGGATCCCGGCCGGGCAGTGGCGTCAGGAGCAGAAGATCCTCACCGACGACCCGCTGAACCGGGGGCAGTTCAACCAGGTGGGCATCCGGGACGTCACCGTCCGCGGCGCGGGCATGTGGCACTCCCAGCTGTACACGCTGACCCCGCCGCAGGAGGCGGGCGGCATCAACCACCCGCACGAGGGCAACTTCGGCTTCGACATCGACTCCAACACCCAGATCTCCGACATCGCCATCTTCGGCTCGGGCACCATCCGCGGCGGCGACGGCAACGCCGAGGGCGGCGTCGGCCTCAACGGCCGCTTCGGCAAGGGCACGAAGATCACCAACGTGTGGATCGAGCACGCCAACGTCGGTGTCTGGGCAGGCCGCGACTACTCCAACATCCCCGAGCTGTGGGGCCCCGGCGACGGGCTGGAGTTCTCCGGGGTACGCATCCGCGACACCTACGCCGACGGCATCAACTTCGCCAACGGCACCCGCAACTCGACCGTCTACAACTCCTCCTTCCGCAACACCGGCGACGACGCGCTCGCCGTGTGGGCCAGCAAGTACGTGAAGGACACCTCGGTGGACGTCGGCCACGACAACCACTTCCGCAACAACACGATCCAGCTGCCCTGGCGGGCCAACGGCATCGCGGTGTACGGCGGTCACGGCAACACCATCGAGAACAACGTCGTCTCCGACACCATGAACTACCCGGGCATCATGCTGGCCACCGACCACGACCCGCTGCCCTTCACCGGTGAGACCCTGATCGCGGGCAACGCCCTGTACCGCACGGGCGGCGCGTTCTGGAACGAGGACCAGGAGTTCGGCGCGATCACCCTGTTCGCTCAGGGCCAGGACATCCCGGGCGTCACCATCCGGGACACCGAGATCCACGACTCGACGTACGACGGCATCCAGTTCAAGACGGGTGGCGGCGCGATGCCGGGCGTGAAGATCACGAACGTGCGCATCGACAGATCCAACAACGGCTCCGGCATCCTCGCGATGAGCGGCGCCCGCGGCAGCGCCACCCTGTCCGGTGTGACGATCACCGGCTCGGCCCAGGGTGACGTACTCGTCGAACCGGGCTCGCAGTTCACGATCACCGGCACCCCGAACGGGGCGACGGGACGACGCGACGCCTACTGAGCACGACCGGTGGGCCCCCGAGAGCGGGGGCCCACCGCTCCCTCGCCGTTCCGCTCCACCCCCGCTCCACCCCGCTCCGCGGATCGCCCGCTCGGGCGCGAGCGCCGGACGACTTCGCCCGGGTGACTTCGCCCGGTCGCGCCTCGTCGGGTCGCGCCTCGTCTAGTCGGGGGCCCTGTCGGCCGTGACCAGCAAGTACTCCCAATCCATGGCCCCGTCCGCGAGGTGCCTGGCGGCCAGCTCCACGAGCGCCGTGTCGAGGGCGGTCACCTTGTCGGGGTCGTCGGCGATGGCGGCATAGACGGCGAGGGTCGGGCCGTAGCAGCGCTTGAAGAACTCCCGGAAGTCCTCCGGGCCGGAGAACGCGTCGATGCGCAGCAACTGACGACGGGCGTCGACGCCGGTCACGCGGTCGCCGAGCAGAGAACGCACGTGGCCCTCGTCGCCCCACAGCGGCGGTGGCTGCGCTCCGGGCGGCGGCGGGGGCGCGTACGGGCGCATGGCGGCGAACATCTGCCCGACGAAGCCCTCCGGAGTCCAGTTGACGAGGCCGATCTTCCCGCCGGGTCGGCAGACACGGACCAGTTCGTCGGCGGCCCGCTGGTGGTGCGGAGCGAACATGACGCCGACGCAGGACACCACGGTGTCGAAATCCGCGTCCGCGAACGGCAGTTCCTCGGCGTCGCCCTCACGCCACTCCAGCTTGGCACCACGCTCCGCGGCGAGCCGGCGGCCGGCCTCCAGCAGTTCCGGGGTCAGGTCCACGGCCACCACGTCGGCCCCGGCGAGGGCGGCGGGGATGGCGGCGTTCCCCGAACCGGCCGCGACGTCGAGCACCCGGGTCCCCGGCTGCACGCCGCTCTCGCGCACCAGCTCCGGTCCCAGGTCCGGGATGACGTCCGAGGCAACGAGGGGATAGTCGCCCAGTGCCCACATCGCTCGGTGCTTCGCCTTCAGGGCCCGGTCGGCCCGGGTCGCCTCACTCGCCTCGGACATGACGGATCCCTCCGCTGCGGCACCGTTCGCCTTCGGTTCCGGGCGGGGGCCACCGCCTCGGACCGCCGCGCCCGAGCCTCGCCGACTCCGGCGCCTTCTCTCGACTGTCTCACGGTTCGACGCGCCCCGCCCCGCCCGTGGACGGGGCTGCTGCACCGCAAAATCGCGGTGCCGCGGCCGTGCGGCCCCGGGGTGCGCAGGCCCGACCGACCCGGCCGGGGCTACGGACGGGGCCCGGTCACCGTGGCCAGCCTGGTCCTGATGGCGTCGGCCTCGGGCATGCCGAGTTCGGCGTAGAGGGTGAGCGCCCGCTCGTAGCGGCCGAGGGCGGGGGCGGTGTCGCCGAGCGCGTGATGGGCCGCGCCGAGTCCGCCGAGGGCGCGGGCCTGCTGGCCTGGGCTGCCGATGTCCTCGGCGATGGCAAGGGCGTCGGTGTGGTGGACGAGGGCCTCGGCGAGCCGGCCGGCGGCGCAGACGGCCTCGCCGAGCCCGTTGAGCGCCCTGGCCTCGCCGTCCCGGTCGCCGTTCTGGCAGTAGAGGGTGAGCGCCTCCCGCTGGCATTCGGCGGCCTGCGCGTGCTGGTCCCGCCGCGAGTGGACGACGCCCAGGCTGTGCAGCGCCCCGGCCTCGCCGTACCGGTCACCGACTTCGCGGAACAGGGTGAGGGCCTGCTCCTGGCGGCGCGCGGCCGACCCCAGCCGGCCGAGTCGCGTCTCGACCGTGCCGAGGTCGTTGAGCGCATGGGCTTCCAGGTAGGGGTTGCCGGCCAGCCGGAGCAGGGTCAGGGCCTGCTGGAGATGGTCGGCGGCCTGGCCGTAGTCGCCCAACTGCCCCTCGACGGAGGCCAGGTCCTTGAGGGCGATCGCTTCGCCCCACCGGTCGCCGGCGCTCCGGTACAGCGACAGCGCCTGTTCCAGGTACGCGACGGCGGGCAGGAAGCGGCCCAGCCGTTCCTCGAGGAGGCCGAGGTTGACCAGGGCACGGGCCTGGCCGGTCGGGTCACCGACCCGCCGGAACAACGCCAGCGCCTCCTGCAGGTGCTGACGTGCCGGTTCGTGTCGGGCCAGTTGCCAGTAGGCGGTACCGAGGCCGAGCAGCGCCCGGGCCTCGCTCACCGGGTCGGCGAGCAGGCGAGCGGCGTCCCGGGCGTGGCCGTGCATCGTGAGGCCGTCGGTGTGATGGCCGCTGATGAGGTAGCGGTACAGGGTGAGGGAGAGCCGGATGGCGTGGGTGGGCCGGCCGCGGGCGGCGGAGTGGGCGGACACCGCCGTCAGACACGTCCGCTCGGTGTTCAGCCAGGCGCGCGCGGCGTCGGGATCGGACAGGTCGGGCACGGGCGTGGCGGGTTCGGGAGCGGCGGGCCGTAAGTGGGCCTCGGCCGGGTGGAGGCAGTTCATGGCGGCGGCCGCGGTGGCGAGGTAGTGGTCGAAGAGCCGGTCGAGCGCCGCCTCGCGGAGCCGCGGCGCGTCCTCTGCGGTGGCGAGCCGGGTGGCGTAGGCGCGCAGCAGGTCGTGCATGCCGTACCGGGCGGCTTCCATGGGCTGGACCAGATGGGCTCGGGCGAGGACGTCGAGGGCACGGCGGGGGTCCGCCGGGCTGCTGCCGGTCAGCGCGGCGGCGGCGTGGACGTCGAGGTCGGGGCCGGGGTGCAGGCCGAGCAGCCGGAAGGTGCGCGCCACGTCCGCCGGGAGGTGCCGCAGCGACCAGGAGAACACGACGGCGACGGCGGCCCGGGGGTCGCCGTCCGCGTCGAGCAGGTCCAGCCGCCGCTGCTGGTCGGTGAGTTCGGTGACGAGGTCGGCGAGCGGGGTGGCGGGGCGGGCGGCGGCGAGCTCCGCGGCGACCCGCAGTGCCAGGGGCAGTCGGGCGCACTGCTCGGCGAGGGCGTCGACGGCGTCGGGTTCGGCCTCGGCGCGGGGGCCGACGAGCCGCCGCAGCAGGGTGCGGGCGACGGCGGCGGGCAGCAGATCGAGGTCGAGGCGGTGGGCGCCCTCGCGTGCGACCAGCCCGGCGAGGCTGTCGCGGCTGGTGACCAGGACCGCGCAGGAGCCGGTGCCGGGGAGCAGCGGGCGGACCTGCTCGACGGTGGCGGCGTTGTCGAGAACGATCAGCATGCGCCGGCCCGCGACCTCGGTGCGGTAGCGCGCCGCACGGTCGTCCGCCTCCAGCGGGATGTCCTGTCCGGACACCCCGAGCGCGGTCAGGAACCGGCCCAGCGCGTCGAGGGCGGTCATGGGCCGCTCGGGGTCGTAGCCGCGCAGGTTCACGTACAACTGGCCGTCCGGGAAACGGTCCCGGGCCCGGTGCGCCCAGTGGACCGCCAGGGCCGTCTTGCCCACGCCCGCCGTCCCGGACACCGCCGAGACCACCACCGCCGTCGGCCGCTCCGCCGCCGCGACCAGGACCTTCTCCAGCCGCGCCAGTTCCTCCTCGCGACCGGTGAACCCCGCTGCCTCCATGGGCAGTTGTGCGGGCACGGCTCCGACGCTCCCGATGCCGATGCCAAGGCCGGTGCCGGTGGCCGCGCTCGTGCCTGTGCCGGTGCCGGTGCCGGTGCCGGTGCCGGGCGGTGTCCGACGGGCGGTCGGTGCGGCGGCCCGCCCGCTCAGGATCGCCGCGTGTTCCCGCCGCGCCTCGGCTCCCGGAGCGGTTCCCAGTTCGTCGGCCAGCCGCTTCTGCAGGGCCGCGTAGCAGGCGAGCGCCTCCGGGGCGCGCCCGGCGGCATGCAGCCCCCGCATCAACGCCACGGCGAGCGGCTCGGTCAGCGGGTGCTCGGCGACCAGGACCGACAGCGTGTCGACCACCACGACGTGGCCGCCGACCCGGAGTTCGGCGTCCGCCCAGGCCAGGACGGCGTCGAGGCGCAGATGCAGCCAGCTCTCCCGGGTGCGTGCCGCCCAGTCGCCGGGCAGTCCGGCAAGCGGCTCGCCCTGCCACAGGCGCATCGCCTCCCGCAGGGTCGCCACCCGTACCGCATCGGAGTGGTCGGTCCGCCGGGCCCGCTCGACCAGGCCCCGAAAACGGTGCACGTCGACCAGGTCCCTGGGCACGTCGAGTCGATAGCCTCCCGAGCCGCGCAGCAACGACGGCGCGGTGGGCGGGCCTTCGGCGCCGCCGGTGAGGTGCAAGGTCGCCTCCAGAAGGACACGGCGGACCCGGGCGATGTGGGCGTAGAGCGTGGCGCGCACCTGTGCGGGCGGGTCCTCGCCCCAGACCCGGTCGATCAGCGTCTCGGCCGCCACCCAGCGGCCCGCGTCCACCAGCAGTGCCGCCAGGACCGTACGCCGTTTGGCGGGGCCCAGATCCACAGGGCGGCCCGCCGCCCATAACTCCACAGGCCCCAGCAGCCGAAATCCCGTCACGCCTTCTCCCCCGCCCCACCCCGCGCGCGTCGCCCTTCCCCAGCAGGCGTCACCCAACCACCCGGTCACCTACGAGGCAAGGTTTGGGCAAGGTTGTCGACCACCTCCCCGGTGCACCGTGTTCCTGGCAACCGATCCGCCTCACCACACGCGGACTTGAGTCCCGTGGGGGCCACCGGCCGAGGAAGGAAGACGGAGAACGAAGCGGCTCCCGGAGCGTCCGTCCGGAGGACCGTGCGCCTGCCTCGGCGTCAACGGCTCGGGCGGCCCCGGCGTGGTCCACGGCGACACCCCGCACCTCTTCGTGCTCTCTCGGAAGCCGGTACGACGGCTCCCCGGCGAACAGCGTGTACGGGCACACCGCCGCCTCGAACAACCGGCGCGTGTGAACCCATCCACGGCGCGAAGGACACTCCTCACGGTGCTCCTTGCGCTCACCGCGGACGGGCTGCTCCCACGGGGGTGAGCAGCCCGTCCGCGGCCCCGCGGCACTCGTGACGGGCGTGGGGTCGATCCTGGGTCAGGGCATGAGCGGAAGCTTGCCGACGATCTTGTCGACCGGGTTGCGGGGACCGACGATGCTGACCGCGCAGTAGTCGAAGTCCGCGGTCCGGGTCTTGCCCACAGCCGCGATGAAGTCGCCGTAGACGCGAGTGCTCTGGGCGGCGGCGGGCACGTCGGCCACGAAGGTGTCGGTGCGGGAGGCCGCCTTGGCACGGATGGCGCGCAGCGTGGCGGAGTCGGCGACGAGCACCGAGCAGCCCGCCCAGGGCAGGCCCGGATGCATGGTGCCTTCCGCGTCGGTGGCGTCGGTGCCCAGCAGGCCGGGGATCGACGCCACCGTGGGTGCGGCGGCGCAGATGGCGGCGTTGGCGGCCCGGCCGGGAGGCAGGTCGGCGTCGACGACCACGACCCACTTCAGCCGGGCCCGGCGGGTGGACATCGTGAAGTCCACCTCCTCCGGCGCGAACCCCACCGTCACCGTGCTCGGCGTGTTCAGCACTGACATCGCATTCCTCTTCACTCATGCGGACGGACCAGGGAATGCTAGACGGATGTACTGGATTCAGGCCGTTTCTCCGCATGTCGTTCGCCGCGGGAGGGGCGCTCGGGTCCCCCGGCGAACATGATGCGGCGATCGGGCGGAAACTCCGCAGCCCGTGTGGAGGACCGGCCGCGAGACAGCGCGGGCAGGCACGTGGGGATCATTCCGGCGAGGATCAGTGCGCAGCCGGCCCACGCCGAGGGCGAGAGGTGCTCATGGAGAAGCAGCACGCCGATCAGGGCCGCGGCCAGGGGCTCGGCGAGGCTGAGCGTCCCGGCCGCGGTCGCCCGCACCCGGACGAGGCCCGCGGTGAACAGCCAGTACGCGGCGGCGGTGGTGGCCACGCCGAGCCAGGCGATCAGGGCGAGGGTCGCGCCGTCGCGCAGGGGGGCGCTGTCGGTGATCATCCAGGGCAGCAAGGGGAGTGAGCCCAGCAGCAGGGAGAGGGCGGAGAGCATGGGCAGGTCGGCGGCGCGGTCGGCGGTCGCCAACTTCTTGGCGAAGACGGTGTACAGGCCGTAGCAGGTGCCCGCGGCCACCGCCAGGAGCAGGCCGAGCGGGTCCACGCGGGCTCCGCTGCCCGGGGCCATCAGCAGGGCGCAGCCGGCGACGGCCGCGAGGGTGCCGGCCGTCCGGCCGACGCCCATCCGCCCACCGGTGACCACCCGGGCGCACACACCGGTCACCGCGGGCGCGGTGCCCAGCGCGATCACCGTGGCCAGGGCCGCCCCGGTCCGCGACACCGAGGAGAGGAACGCCGCCTGGTAGACGCCCGTCGAGACCGCGCAGACCAGCAGCGGGCGCAGGACCCTGCCCTCGGCGAGGACCCGGAGCCTCTTCGGGCGACAGGCGGTGAACGCGCCGAGGACCAGCCCGCCCACGACCAGCCGCCAGCCGCCGAGGGCCGCCGGCGTCATGGGGCCGGCCACCAGGACCTGAGCGGGGCCGACCGTGCCCCACAGCACCGCCGCCGCCAGCACCAGCCCCGCACCGAAGGCCGGACCGTTCCTTTGTACATCCATGGCCGCGAGGCTAGGCAGGAATCCGGCCGGGCCGACCGCTTGCCGAACTTTGTCTGGCATACGGTGGAACTCATGGAACTTGATGCACTGGACCGGGCCCTGCTGCGGGAACTCCAGAACGATGCACGGCAGACCAACCGCGACCTGGCGGCCAAGACCGGGGTCTCCCCCTCGACCTCGCTGGAACGCGTCAGGCTGCTCCGCGAGCACGGCGTCATCACCGGCTACCACGCGGCCCTGGACCTCGACGCCGCCGGCCGACCCGTCCAAGCACTGATCTCGGTACGCATCCGGCCTCCGGCCCGCCCCGTCATCGAGGGGTTCCGCGAGTGGGCCGCGCGACTGCCCGAGGTGATCGGCCTCTTCGTCACCTCGGGCCCGCACGACTTCCTCATCCACATCGCCGTCCCGGATGTCGACAGCGTGTACGCCTTCGTCATCGATCGCCTCACCGAACGCCGCGAGGTCGCCGACGTGCAGACCACGATGATCTACGAGCACGTCCAGTCCCGCCGCATCGAGCCGACCAGCCCCGATCGGCCCCGCTCCGCACGCAGAAGCCGCTGACCGGCCGTATCCCTTCGCCGGGCCGCGGCGAAGCCCACGAGGGTGCGGCAGGCCGACTGCGGGCCCGCTCCGTCGAAGGCGACGGCTTCGCACCAGCTTGACCGTGGCGCGTGGGAACGGCGACGGACAGAGCGCTGCGCGAGGTCTGGACACTCCCCTGTGAGCGTGCTGTCATACCGCTGTCACAGAATTTCCAACGTTGAAAAGGCCGCTGGACCGAGCGTCCCGACACCGGTGTGCAGTTGTCCCCCGCGGGCTCCCGGCCAGGAGCCCGCACTCCCGCCGGGCGTGGTCACGGCCTCTGTACGAGGAAGGGTTCGATGACACGACACGCCACCCGCCCCAGAGCCAGAGTGTGGGCGCTGCTCGCAGCGGCGGCCCTGATCCTGCCCCCGAGCGGGCTGCTTCCCACCGCGGCCGCCGCGGAGCAGCCGAGCAGCGCGTCGGCTCCCGCCGCCGAACGGGCCGCCGTCGAGACGCACGGCCTGAAGGGCGAGTACTTCGCCATGTCGGCGCCCGGCGCCCGGGACTTCGACCGACTCGGCGGCACCCTGCTCGACCCGCAGATCAACTTCTCCGGACTGACCGGTACGTTCGAGGAGTTGACCGGGCGGACCGAGCACACCACCGCGCGCTGGACGGGCCGTATCGAGGCACCGGCCACCGGCGACTACACCTTCTACGCCATCGGCGACAACGGCTTCCGGCTCTACATCGACGACCGGCCCGTCATCGACCACTGGGTGGGCGACTGGGACCGGGAACAGACCGGTGCCGCGGTCCGGCTGACCGCCGGCGAGCAGCACGACTTCCGTCTGGAGCTGTTCCAGGACACCGGTGGCGCCAACATGTACCTGCGCTGGTCGACACCGACGATGTCCAAGCAGATCGTGCCGATGTCCGCGTTCACCCCACCGGCCGACTTCGAGGTGTACCCGGTCGAGATGTCGGTCGCCGAGAACGGACGGCGGCTGCGCGCCCGGTTCGACGGCCGGGTGGGCGGTCTCCAGGGCGTCAAGGACCATCTGAAGGTCGAGGCCGACACGACCGCCATGCCGATCAGATCGGTGACGGCCGTCCCCGGCGACCCCACCTCCCTGAACGTCGACCTCACGGAGCCGATCCAGCGCAGCCAACTGGTCAGGGCCTTCTACGACGGTGCGGGCGGGCTGACCGCCGGAGGCGAGAGCGTGCCGAAGGTCATCCGCTACGCCGACAACGCCTCCACCCACCGCCTCACCACCGAGTGGGGCGACGACCTCGACAAGAAGCACCCGCTCCCGGAGTACCCGCGCCCCCAGCAGGTGCGGTCCCGGTGGAAGAACCTCAACGGCCCCTGGCAGTTCGGCGCGGCCGAGGCCGGAGAGGAGCCGGTCTTCGGCAAGAGACTCGACGAGACGATCATCGTGCCGTTCCCGGTCGAGTCCCAGCTGTCCGGGCTCGAGCGGCACGAGGACCACATGTTCTACCGCAGGCTCGTCGACGTGCCCGAGAGCTGGAAGGTGGGCAGGAGCGGCCGGGCCGACCGGCTGAGGCTCAACTTCGGCGCCGTCGACTACCAGGCCCGCGTCTACGTCAACGGCACGAAGGTCGCCGAACACACCGGCGGCTACAACGCCTTCAGCGCCGACATCACCGACGCGCTCAAGGGCACCGGACCGCAGGAGATCGTCGTCGCCGTCACCGACACCGGAGGCGCCGACCAGCCCATGGGCAAGCAGTCCACGAACCCGGGCGGCATCTTCTACACCCAGACGTCCGGCATCTGGCAGACCGTGTGGATGGAGCCCGTCGCGCCCGCCGCGATCGACGGCATCGTCACGACGCCCGACATCGACACCGGCACCCTCGCGGTGACGGTGAACTCCGAGGACGCCTCCCCCGCCGCCCGGGTCGAGGCCGTCGCCCGCGACACCCGCGGGAAGGTCGTCGGCAAGGTCACCGGACCGGCGGGCAGCGCACTGCGCCTGCCGGTGGCGAAGCAGCATCTGTGGAGCCCGGACGACCCCTACCTCTACGACCTCGACGTCACGCTCACCGACGGCAGGTCGACCGACAGGGTCGGCAGCTACTTCGGCATGCGCGAGGTCGGCATCGAGAAGGTGGGCGGCTTCGACAAGCTCGTCCTCAACGGCAAGCCGATCTTCTCCCTCGCCACCCTCGACCAGGGTTTCTGGCCCGACGGCCTCTACACCGCGCCCAGCGACGAAGCCCTGGCCTTCGACCTCGAGGCACACAAGAAGCTCGGCTTCAACGCCGTCCGCAAGCACATCAAGGTCGAGCCGCAGCGCTGGTTCTACCACGCGGACCGGCTCGGCCTGCTGGTCTGGCAGGACTTCGTCTCCGGGAACCTCACCAGCGCCACCGGCCAGAAGGCGTTCGTCGACCAGGGCAAGGAGATCGTGCGCCAGCACCACAACTCGCCCTCCGTCATCGGCTGGATCGTCTTCAACGAGGGCTGGGGCGAGTGGAACCGCGAGGAGACCGGCCGCATCACCGAGTCCGTCCAGGCCGCCGACCCCTCCCGTGTCGTCAACGCCCACAGCGGCGTCAACTGCTGCAACTCCAAGGGGGATTCGGGCAAGGGCGACATCATCGACCACCACGACTACAACAACACCGACCCCGCCTTCCCCGACGACGGCCGGGCGGCCATGGACGGTGAGCACGGCGGCTTCGTCCTGCGCACGCCGGGCCACATGTGGCCGGGCGCCCCGACGGTGATCTACAGCGGTGTCAACACCAAGGAGGAGCTGACCCGCAAGTACGTCGAGAACACCCGGCAGTTCTATGTCGAGCAGGCCGGCGCCGAACTGTCGGGTTCGGTGTACACGCAGATCACCGACCTGGAGAACGAGCTCAACGGCCTGTACACATACGACCGCCGCGAGATGAAGGTCGATCCCGACCAGGTGCGGAAGGTCAACCGAGAGGTGATCGCCGCCGGTGCCGCCGCGGGCCGCGCGGGGCCGCTGAAGGGCGGCGGGCACTGGAGCCTCGACGAGGGCACCGGCACCCTGGCCGAGGACGGGGGCCCGAACGCCAGGCCTCTCACCCTCCACGAGGGCGCCTCCTGGACCCCCGGCATCAGCGGCAGCGCCCTGGAGTTCGACGGTCAAAAGCAGTACGCCGAGACCGCGGGACCGGTGCTCGACACCAGCGGCAGCTACTCGGTGGCCGCCTGGGTCCGGCTCGACGCGATCCCCGGCAACTACGCCACCGCGGTCAGCCAGGACTCCCGCGCCACGGCCAACTCCTTCTACCTGCAGTACGGCCACGGCACCTTCGCCTTCAGCACGCCCGGCGAGCACCGCGCCCAGGTGGCCGTCCCCGCGGAGACGGGCCGCTGGTACCACCTGGTCGGCGTGCGGGACGCCGCGAGCAACCAGATCCGGCTGTACGTCGACGGAAAGCTCGCGGCGACGGCCACCGGCGGCACCGCACTTCCGAGCACCGGACCGCTGACCGTGGGGCGCGCCCACTGGAACGGCGCGAACGTCGACTTCTGGAACGGCGCGGTCGACGAGGTCCACGCCGTCGACCGGGCACTGACCACCGAGGAGGTGAGCACCCTCCACACCGAGGAGAAGCCCTGAGGCACCGTGTCCGGCAGACGGTCGCGGCCTCGTCCCTCACGGGGCGAGGCCGCCCTCCTTTCCGGTCACGGCGCCCAGGGCGCCTCCACGGACCACGTCGTGTCCTCGGCGAACAGGGCGGGGGTGTCCCAGGTGTGCGTACCGCCCGGCGTGGCCAGCCACAACTCGGCGTCGTAGTGCCGCAGATACTGCTCCGGGAAGTGGTACGCGGACAGCCGCACGGCGCCGTTCGCGCCGCGGACGGGGCAGAAGGTGGCGTCGGCGCGGAACAGGTCCGTGCTGCCGGACTCCTTGTAGACGCGGTACTCGCGGTGACGCAGATACTGGCCGGGGTAGTTGCGCGACTCGAAGCTGTAGCAGCCGCTGTCGGCCAGGCCGGAAACGATCTTCCAGGTGGCGTCGTTCCTCAGCAGCGCGTCGCTGCCGGCGGTGACCACCTCCGTGAAGCCAGCGCCGTCCCGGTGGCGCAGATACCGGTCGGTGTAGCCGGGGGTCGTCACCCGCAGGGACCTGTACTGGCCGGCGGGCAGGGTGACCGGGGTGGTCGAGGCCTGGGACGCGTCGATGAGCGCGCGGTTGGCGGCCCTGACCCGGGCCTCGTCGACCTTGACCACCTGGCGGTCGTAGGTGAGCAGGCCGTTGGCCTCGTTCTCGACGTCGGTGATCTCGGTGTAGACCGACGCCGACAGCCCGCGCGGCATGCGCACTTCGCGGATCGCGTCCAGCAGACCGACGAACCGGTTGTCCAGGTGCGCGAGGTCGGACTGGTCCTCGTAGCTGAAGCCGCCGCCGGGGTACCACTCGTGTCCGGCGACCTTGAACCCGAGCCCGCCGAACTCGCCGAGCACGGCGGCACGGGTCGCGCTGGGCACGGTGGTGCCGGGGCCGACGTAGACGTGGTGGTCCACGACGTCGCCGTTGCCGCCGTCGACCGAGCCGCAGCAGTTGACGCCGCTCATGTTGTTCACCAGGCGCGTCGGGTCGTACGCCTTGACCTTGGCGGCGATGCGGGCCTGGTCGTACTGGCCCCAGCCCTCGTTCTGGTCGACCCACATCACCAGGGACGGCGAGCTGCGGTGCTGGTCGATGACACGGTCGTACTCGGCCTCCCACTGGGCGCGCGCCGCGGTGTCGGGGGTGCGCAGGTCCATGGCCGGCATGTCCTGCCAGACCAGCAGACCGAGCCGGTCGGCCCAGTAGAACCAGCGCTGCGGTTCGACCTTGATGTGCTTGCGGACCATGTTGAAGCCCAGGTCCTTGTGCTTCTGGAGGTCGTACCTCAGGGCCGCGTCGGTGGGCGCGGTGTAGATGCCGTCCGGCCAGTAGCCCTGGTCCAGGGTGCCGGTCTGGAAGACGAACTTCCCGTTCAGGACCGGGCGTTGCATGCCGCCCACACTGGCCAGGCCGATGGTGCGCATGCCGGTGTAGCTGCCGACGGAGTCGACGGTCGTGGTGCCGGCGAGCAGGTCGGCCCTGACGTCGTAGAGGAACGGGTCGTCAGGGCTCCACAGGTGCGGGTTCGGGACGGGCACGGTGAACTCGGTACCGACGGCGCCGGTGGCCGTGCCCACGGTCGTGCCGCCGGTGGAGACCGTGACGCGGGCCTGGTGGCCGCTGGTCCCGGTGCCCCGGACGGTCACCTTGAGGCGGCTGTTCGCCGGGTCCGGGACCAGGTCGAGGCGGCCGACGTACGCGGGCGCGGTCGGCTCCAGCCACACCGTCTGCCAGAGACCGGACGCGGCGGTGTAGAAGATTCCGCCCCCGGCGTGCGGGGCGACGTCGTTGATGTGCTGCTTGCCGACCGCCTGGGAGCCGGTCTGGGTGGGGTCCCAGACGGAGACGACGACGGTGTTGGTGCCGCCGTTCAGCAGATCGGTGATGTCGTAGGAGAAGGCGTCGTAGCCGCCGCTGTGGGCGGCCCCGGCCTGGCGGCCGTTGACCCAGACGGTGGTGCGCCAGTCACCGGCGCCGAAGTTGAGCTGGACGCGTCGGCCGTTCCAGTTCGTCGGGACGGTGAAGCCGCGCTTGTACCAGAGCTTGTCGTTCTGGGTGATCTTGCGCTGGATGCCGGAGAGCGCGGACTCGGCGACGAACGGGACCCGGATCTGTTCGGTGAACGAGGCGGGCCGGCCGGCGTCCGCCGAGGTGACCGCGAAGTCCCAGATGCCGTTGAGGTTGGCCCAGTCCGGGCGGGTCAGCTGCGGGCGTGGATATTCGGGGAGGGGGGTGTCGGTGGGGACCTGGTTCGTCCACGGGGTGGTCATCGGCGACGGCTTGGGCGTCCACGCCTGTGCGGCGGCGGCCGCGGGGGCGGTGGCGGTCAGTGCCGTGCCGCCGACCAGGGTGAGCGCGGCGAGCGCGGTGGTGGCCCACCGCGCTCGTCGTCCCGTCCAGGCCGACAGCCTTCGGCCTGCGGGTACTCGACGCATCGTGCCTCCTTGACTCGTGGGGTGGGGAGACGTGCGCGTGCAGAAGGCGGCCGGGGGAGGTCCGGGCGCCTGGCACCGGACTCGTGGCGGGGCGGGGGCTCCGCAGCCGTCCGGGGCCGGTCCGGGGCCTGTCACATGAGTTGTCGGCGGCGCCCCAGCCAGGTCTGGGCGACGACGACCACCGCCAGGAAGGTGCCGCTGACGACCTGCTGGTAGGAGGAGTCGAGCGAACCGATCTGGTTGATGACGTTCTGGATCACCTTCAGCAGCAGAACGCCGACGAGCGAGCCGCTGACGTAGCCGAGCCCACCGGTCAGCAGGGTGCCGCCGATGACGACGGCGGAGATGGCCTCCAGTTCCATGCCGCTGCCCAGGATGGTCACGCCGGAGGCGAGCCAGGCGGCGTTGAGGGCGCCCGCCAGCCCGGCGAGCAGTCCCGACAGGGCGTAGACGAGGATCTTGGTGCGGGCCACCGGGGCACCCATCAGGGCGGCGGCGTCCTCGTTGCCGCCGACCGCGTAGACGTGCTGCCCGAACCGGGTCCGGCGCAGGACGACGGCTCCGGCGACGAACAGGGCCAGCGTGATCCACACCGGGTTGGCGAGGCCGAGGGTGCTGCCCTGGCCGAGCTCGGCGAGAAGGGAGCCCTTGCGGATGAGGTAGGTGTCGGCGCCCTCGTCGGTGAGCGCCAGCATCAGTCCGCGCGCGCCGAGCATGGCCGCGAGCGTGACGATGAAGGGCGCGAGGCGGGAGCGGGCGACCAGCAGGCCGTTGACGACGCCGATCAACCCGCAGACGGCGAGCGGCAGCAGCAAAGCCACCAGGGTGCCGTGGCGCGACCCCCAGGCCGCCAGCACGCCGCCGAGGGCGAACAGGGAGCCGACGGACAGGTCGATCCCGCCGGTGATGATGACGAAGGTCATGCCGAGCGCGACGATCGCCAGGAAGGCCGAACTGGTCGCCATGTTGCTGATGTTGTCGCCGGTGGCGAAGGAGCCGAAGGAGAACGACGCCACCAGGGACACGATCAGCAGGACGGCCAGAGCGCCGTGCTGCTGGACGAGGGCGCTCAGCCGTTCGGAGCGTGCGGAGCCCACCGGGTGGGCGTCCCGCGGCGGTTCGACACCGGCAGTGGTCACGGGTACGTCCGTGTTCGTGGTGGTCAACGCTTCCCCCGTCCCCGCGCCGCGTAGACCGCGGCGACGATCACGATGGCCTGGGCGATCTGGGTCCAGGAGGGCGGCAGATCGTGCTTGATGAGGGTGGCGGTGAGGAGCTGGATGAGGACGGCTCCCGCCACGGTGCCGCCGATGTTGACCCGGCCGCCGGTCAGCGGGGTCCCGCCGACGACGACCGCGGTGATCGCGGACAGCTCCATCAGGTTGCCCAGCGAGGTGGGGTCGCTGGCCTGGAGGCGGGCGGTGGCCAGCACGCCCGCGACCGCCGCGAGGAGCGCGCAGACGACGTACACGATGATCAGCACCGGTCGCACGGGCAGCCCGGCGAGCTGGGCGGCGGGCCGGCTGTCGCCGATGGCGAGGAGCTGACGCCCGAAGGTGGTGCGGCGCACGACGAAGGCCACCAGCAGCGCCAGGGCCGCGGCGATGAGGATCAGGTACGGGACGCCGAGGACGTCGCCGGAGCCCAGGGAGGCCAGCGAGGGGTTGCGCAGGTCCTTGAGCTGCGGCAGCAGCACCAGGGCGAGTCCGCGACCGCCGACCATGAGCGCCAGCGTGGCGACGATCGGCTGCACCCCGACGAACGCGACCAGCGCGCCGTTGGCCAGCCCGACCCCCGCGGCGAACAGCGCGACCACCAGCAGCGAGGGCAGCAGCCCGTAGCCGAGGTAGAGGGCGGTCACGGAGGCCGCCAGTGCCATCACGGCGCCCACCGACAGGTCGACGCCCTCGGTGCCGATGACCAGGGCCATGCCGAGGGCGACGATGATGACGGGGGCGACCTGGACGGCCTGGGTGCGGAAGTTCTCCGTGGTCAGGAAGCGCGGGGTGATGACGGTGTTGACCACGAGCAGCGCCGCCACACCGGCGTAGACGCCGTAGGTCTGGAGCCACTGCACGAGGCGGGTCCTGTCCAGCGGGGCGGTGCGCAGGGCGGCTTCAGCCATCGACGGCCGCCTCCTTGCCCGCGTCCCGCGCGGGGTCGTTCCCGGCGATGGTCCGCATGAGCTTGTCCTCCGTGACGTCGTCGCCGGTCAGCTCGCCGACGACGGCGCCGTCCTTCAGTACGACCACGCGGTCGGACCCTTCGATGAGTTCCTCCAGGTCGGAGGAGATGAGCAGGACACCCAGGCCGTCCGCGGCCAGTTCGTCGACCAGTTTCTGCACCTCGGCCTTGGCGCCGACGTCGATGCCCCGGGTGGGCTCGTCGAGCAGAAGCACCTTGGGGTTCATCGCGAGCCACCGGGCGAGCAGCACCTTCTGCTGGTTGCCGCCGGACAGTTCGCCCACCTTCTGGTGCGGTGAGGAGGCCTTGATGCGCAGCCGTTCGATGAAGGTGTCGACGACGCTGTCGACACGGGCCTCGGAGACCAGACCGAAGCGGGAGAGCCGGGGCAGCGCGGCCAGCGCGATGTTCTCCCGCACCGACAGGCCGGGGACGATGCCCTCGCTCTTGCGGTCCTCGGGCAGCAGGCTGATCCCGGCGCGGATGGCCGCCGGGGTCGAGCCGGCGCGCAGCGGCACGCCGGCCACCGTGACGCCGCCCGAGCGTGCGGGCAGGGCGCCGGCGATGGTCTTCGCGGTCTCTGTGCGTCCGGAGCCGAGCAGTCCGCCGAGGCCGACGACCTCGCCGGGGCGGATGCTGAGGGAGACGCCGTGCAGCTTGTGCGGAACCGTCAGGTCCGAGGCGGTGAGCACCGGTTCGGCGTCGGCGGCGCCGTGCTCGCCGGTGAACTTGGTGAGGCCCTCCTCGCGGACCTCCCCCAGGTCCCGGCCGAGCATCGTCGACACCAGGGAGAGGCGGTCCAGGTCGGCGAGCCGGCCGCGGTGCACCCGCCGGCCGTCGCGCAGCACGGTGACGGTGCTGCACACGGCGTACAGCTCGTCCAGGCGGTGGCTGACGTAGACGACCGCGATGCCCGCGTCCCGCAGGCCCCGGATCACCGAGAACAGGGTCTCGACCTCACGCGGTTCGAGGGAGGACGTCGGCTCGTCCATGACGACGACGCGCGCCTCGGTGGCGACCGCCCGGGCCAGGGCGACCATCTGCTGGGCGCCGACCCCGAGGGTGCGCAGCGGCCTGCGAACGTCCACCCGTACCCCGTAGGTGCTCAGGGTCTGTTCTGCCTCGCGGTTCATGCGGCCCATGTCCAGCAGGCCGAACCGGTTGCGCGGCTCGCGGCCGAGGAAGAGGTTGCGGGCCACGCTGAGCAGCGGGATCAGGTTGACCTCTTGGTAGATGGTCGAGATCCCGGCCTTCTGGGCCTCCAGCGGTGTGGCGAAGGAGACCTTGCGGCCCTGGAAGACGATCTCGCCCGCGTCGGGCCGGTACACGCCGGTGAGGAGCTTGATGAGGGTCGACTTGCCGGCGCCGTTCTCGCCGATCAGGGCGTGGATCTCACCGGCGTGCAGGGTCAGGTCCACGTCGTCCAGGGCCCGGACGCCGGGGAAGGTCTTGCTCAGTCCGCGGACGGCGAGCACTTCGGCAGGGGGTGCCACCTGTGCCTCCAGGATGCGATGCGGTGCGTGTGGAGCGATGCGGTGCGGCGGTGAAGAAGCGAAGGCGAGCGGCAGGGGCCCGCGGTGGGCAGGGCGGGCGGGCCCCTGACGAACAATCAGTAGGCCTTGCCGATACCCGACTTGGCGTTGCCGGAGGTGTAGGCGCCGTCCTCGATGACGATGTCCTGCGCGACGCTCTCCCCCTTGGTGAAGGTGTCTAGCGTCTGGAAGGCCAGCGGTCCGAAGCGCGGATTGGACTCGACGACACCGCTGATCCAGCCGTCCACGATGCCCTGGACGGCGTTGCGGGTGCCGTCCACGGTGACGATCTCGACATCGCCCGCCTTCTTGCCGGCACCCTTCAGCGCGGCCACCGCGCCCAGCCCCATCTCGTCGTTCTCGGCGTAGATCCCCTTGATGCCGGGCTTCGACTGGATGAGCTGCTCGGTGACCTGCTGGCCCTTCTCGCGGGCGAAGTCGCCGGTCTGCTCGAAGACCACCTTCAGGTCCGGCGCCTTCTCGGCGATCCGGTCCTTGAAGCCCTTGGTGCGCTCGGTGGTGACGTTGTTGCCCGCCGAGCCGAGGAGGATCGCGACCTCGCCCTTGCCGCCGGTCGCCTCGATCATCTGGTCGGCGGCGCGCCGGCCCTGCTCGACGAAGTCGGAGGCGATGAACGAGACGTAGTCCTTGCAGGCCGTGGCGTTGATCTTGCGGTCGATCGTGACGATGGGGACCTTCTTGGCCGCGGCGGCCTGGAGCACCGGGTCCCAGCCGTCGGAGTTGAGCGGGGCGATGACCAGCAGGTCGGCGCCCTTCGCCAACAGGTCCTGGACGTCGCTGATCTGCTTGGAGAACTGCGACTGGGCGTTGGCCGTCAGCAGCTTGACGCCCCGCTTCTTCGCCTCGTCCTTGATGGACTGCGTCTCGGCGATGCGGAACGGGTTGGCTTCCTTCTCCGACTGGGAGAAGCCGACGGTGGCGTTCTCGAGGTCGAGCTTCGCACCGCCGTACGCGTCGACGGTGCAGGCCTTGCCGCCCGGCGCGGGCGAGGCGACCTTCTGTGCGGCGTCGGCGGCGGCCGAGGACTTGGTGTCGCTCGACGTGTCGTCCTCCGACTTCGCGCAGGAGGTGGCGGTCAACGCCACCGCCGCGGCCAGGGAGACGACCACGGGACGGGCGAGAAGACGACGACGGTGAGTGGTGCGCTGCATGGTGACCCCGATCCGGGCGACGCGGAAGGAACACTGGGGAGGTGGTGAACGAGCAGAGGTCGAACAGGTCGAGCAAGGTCGTGCCGTAGCCGAGCAGTAGCCGTGCAGTAGCCGTGCCGAGAAAAGTGCTTCTCCCCTGGCGGGAAAGGTCGTTCGACCCGCCGCACAGAGGTTTTTACATCGTTGGAAGAGTGCTGTAAACCCCCTGTGCACGCACTGTGCGGGGCTCGCCGCGAGCGAGTCGGCCGACACCACCCGCCTCTGCGCTCTCATCTGCGACGGAGGGGGGCGTGTCACGGCCGGGAAATTCAGGTGCCTCCGCGGCCCGTTCAGCGACCGGCCCGCTCGGCGCGGACGCGCCGCCCGGGACCGCACCGCTCACGACCGCACCTGCAAAGAGCAATGCCCGTTCAGCACAGTGGGGTTGGCGACGGCACTCGGCCGCGGACGTCAGGACGCGTCACGCGGCCCAGCGAGGGTTCGGGCGGCGGGCGATGCGCACGCGCACCGCCCCGGGAGTCACCCGCGTCCGCCGCCGTTCGCCGCCGCCCGGCCCAGGGTGCTCTCGCGCTCCACGAGGCGGTGGTCCGCCCGGACACGGCGCGGCTCGGGCATCTCGTTGCCGCCGAGCCGTGCCAGCACCGACTCGACCGCGAGGCGGCCGATGGCCTCCTTGTCCGGCGACACGGAGGTGAGGGTCACCGCGCCGAAGCGGCCCTCGACCACGTCGTCGAAGCCGACGACGGCGATGTCCTCGGGGACGCGCAGTCCCCGTTCGTGCAGGACACGCATCGCGCCGATGGCCATCGGATCGTTGTAGGCGAAAACCGCGTCGGGGCGCCGTCCGGATTCCAGGATGCGGTTCATGGCGGCCGCTCCGTCCGCGTGGCCCCACCCGTCGGTGGCGGCGACGAGCCCGTCGTCGGCCGGAAGGCCGGCCGCGGTCAGTTCCTCGCGCCAGCCGCGCACGCGCAGTTGCGCCGGCTCGCTGCGACCGCGCCGGGCGCCGATGAAGGCCACCTCCCGCCGCCCGAGCCCGTTCAGATGCCGGACGGCGTCGCGGGCGGCGGCGACGTTGTCGATGGCGATGTGGTCGTACGGCAGGTCGTAGTCGCGTTCGCCGAGCAGCACCAGCGGTACGTTCTCCGCCCGGTCGAGCAGGTCCTCGGTCTCCAGCTCGATCGGGCTGAGGATGAGGCCGTCGATGACCCGCGCCCGGAAACCCTGGCTGACCAGGATCTCCTGCTCGCGGTGCCCTCCGGTGTGGTCGAGCAGCACGATGTAGTCGTGTGCGGCGGCGGCGTCGATGCCGGCGGCCGCCAGCTCGGCGAAATAGGGGTTGCCGAGTTCGGGCAGGGCGAGCGCGATGATGCCCGTACGCCCTTTGCGCAGGTGCCGGGCGGCCAGGTTCGGTCGGTAGCCGAGCACGTCGATGGACCGCTGGACGCGCTCGCGCATGGCGGGCGTGACGTGCTGGTAGTTGTTCACCACGTTGGAGACGGTCTTGATGGAGACCCCCGCGTGCGCGGCGACGTCCTTGAGGCTGACCCGCACGGCATTCCCTTTCGCAGCGTCCCGACAAGATGATGGCCGGTGCGGCTACGGGGTCGTCACCGTGGGCGAGCGCCGAGCCCCCATACTGGACTTTTACAACGTTATACAGGCGTCCTCGCCACACTGACAAGGCGGGTGACGGACGGCCGTCGCACGGGGTGCGAGCGCCCGTCCGGCGGGCCGGTCCGCACATCTTGGGGCCGCGACACAACCGGAGGAAGTGCCGTCCGCGAACGGGTCGGGAGAAGTGTCGTCCGTGACCGGGTCGCCGGTCCACCGCCGAGACGGCCATGGGCGCCGCCGAAGGCTGCCGGTCAGCCCGTCGGCGTCCGCGGGCTGTTGCCGTGATCCGTCGACGTACGCCGCTGTTGCCCTGCTCCGGCCGCACGGCCGACGCGCCGCGCACCGGCCCCTCGACTAGAGTTTCCCCTGAGACGTGCTCGCACGGTCGCCCTTCGCCGCTGACCTGGCCCGTCCACCGCGTGCGTTCCCCCGCCGGGCGCGGCACGGTTTCGACAACCCCATTCGAGCATCGAACCCGCCACTGCGGAGTTCCGGAACGGCACGAGAGGGAGAAAGTCATGCCCTTTGCTTCCGCCAAGGACGGCACCAGCATCTTCTTCAAGGACTGGGGCTCGGGACAACCTGTCGTGTTCTCCCACGGCTGGCCACTCACCGCCGACGCCTGGGATCCGCAACTGAAGCTGATGGCGGACAACGGATTCCGGGCCATCGCCCACGACCGCAGAGGCGGCGGCCGCTCAGGACAGAGCTGGGAGGGCAACAACCTCGACACCTACGCCGACGATCTCGCCGCGGTCATCGAAGAACTCGACCTGCACGACGTCATTCTCGTCGGACACTCCACCGGCGGCGGTGAAGTGACCCGCTACATCGGGCGACACGGTTCGAGCCGGGTCGCCAAGGCCGTCCTGGTCGGCGCCATCCCTCCCCTGATGCTGAAGACGGACGCGAATCCGGAGGGGCTGCCGATCGAGGTCTTCGACGAGATCCGTGCGGGCGTGGCAACGGACCGCTCCCAGTACTACAAGGACCTCAGCGCGCCCTTCTACGGCGCCAACCGCGACGATTCGACCGTCACCCAGGGAACGCGCGACGAGTTCTGGCTGTGGGGAATGACGGTGGGCATCAAGGGCGCGTACGACTGCATCAAGGCGTTCTCCGAGACGGACCTCACCGAGGACCTCAAGAAGATCGACGTCCCGACACTGATCGTGCACGGGGACGACGACCAGATCGTTCCGATCGTCGCTTCGGGCGACAAGAGCTCGAAGCTGGTCAAGGACGCGGTGTACAAGGTGTATTCCGGCGCGCCCCACGGATTGGCCATGGTGCCGAAGTACGCCGAGAAGTTCGACACGGACCTCCTCGAATTCGCGCGCGGCTGAGCTACGGAACCAGGACGGGCACGGCCAGATCACGGTCGAAGACGGCCATGGTCAGGCCCGGCCCGTTGTAGTCGTCGACGATCTTCACCTCGAAGCCGAGACTGCGGTGGAACGCGATCGAGCCGGTGTTCGCGACCGATGTGATCGCCTTCAACCGCCGGGCGCCTTGACGGTGCGCCGCTTCGGCGAACGCCGCGTACAGACGGCGCCCGAGACCCGTGCCACGGGCGTCGTCCCGCGTGGCGATCAGATGCACGTACCCGGTGCCTTCCGGCGTCACGAACCCGAAGACGTACCCACGGATTCCGTCCTCGACCCGGGCGACGAGGCAGGTGGAACCGAACTCCTGCACCAGTGCCAGAAGGTGCAGCGATCGCAGGTCGCGTTCGCCCCAGTAACGGGCGTGATCGGTCAGGACCTGGTGAAAGTCGGCCACGCCGGCCGAGGCGATCTGTATGCCCATGGTGACGATCATGGCAGGCGCCTCGGCCGTCGCGGGCGAAGGTCCGCCCGGAGCACGTGAGTCGGGCTGGCTGCTCAACGTCCCGGCCGCTGGAAGTGGGCGTAGGGCGGGTACGGCTTGAAGCAGACCAACACCTCCACGGGGTGCCCGCCGCCGGGTTCCTGGACCAGTGTCGGCAGGGCCGTCATCAGGGCCGAGTGGCCTTGGGTGACGCCCTTCTGGCGCGGGCCCCAACCCGCCGCGTGGGCAAGGGAGGTGGCGGTCTCGGCGAACACCTCACGGTTGCCGAACAGGAAGAACGTGCGGGCGTGGGTGGCGTGCCGCAGTTCGTCCCGGAAGTTGGCCCGGGTCCCGCGCTCACGCCATCCGGCGGCGTCCCTGGCCGTGCGTTCCTCGACGGTGCCGACGGTCAGCGGAGTGCCGTTCACCAGCTTGCGGCGCAGCTCGGGCCACTTGCTGGGACGCAGACCCAGCGTGTCGTGGACCAGGACGAGATCGACCGGCGTGCCGAAGCCCTCGTCGGGCCGAAGGCTGTCGCGCAGCGGCACATGGACGATCGTGTGCCGGGAGTACGCGGCGAAGGAGAACAGACCCGCGAGCCGGTTCAGCCCGTCATGGTCGCCCAGCAACAGGCCGATGGGCTCGGGGGCACTGAGCGTCGTGTGGCGAAGGGGCTTCCTCGGCTGGACGACCCGGTGCTCGTGCGGCCCGGTCCGGGGCCTGAACTGTTGCAGCCTCAGCCGCATACGGAGTACCTCATCGCCTCAGGATCGCGGCGGTGCGGCTTCCCGGCAACGGAGATTCCGCCCCGGCGGGGTCGGCGGGCGCCGCGCCGGTCACGCCGGTCGCGGCGGTCGCGGCGAGGCAGGTCGAGCGGGTCGGTGGCGAGCCGGGGTGTGGGCATGCCTCTGCGGTCGGTCCCGGAGTCCCCGGAGGCCGGCCGGCCCCTGCGGGTCGGTCCCGGAGCCGGGGTGTCGGCATGCCTCTGCGGTCAGTCCCAGAGCCGTGGCACCTCGGACCGGTCCTCGACGGCCTGTGCGGCGTCGAGGACGAGGTCCTCCTCGAAGCGGCCGCCGATCAGCTGCACACTGAACGGCAGGCCGTTCTCGACGTGGACCGGCACGGTGACGGCGGGGAAGCCGAGGACGGGCACGGCGGTCATCGGCCACATGGCGGGGAAGAGCTGCAGCGCGCGATCCCGGTCCGTGATGTCGGCGTCCTGCTCGAAGGGAGGTTCTGCGCACACCGGGGTGAGCAGGATCCGGTCGCCGCCCAGGAGTTCCTGGAGCCGGGTGACGAGCGTCGCCCGCCGCGCCCATCCGTTGATGTAGGTCTCCAGATCAGGCCGCTCGCCCCACAGTTCGGCGGCGGCCGCGAAGTGGCCTTCCAGTGCGGTGCGGATGTCGTCCCCGCCGAGTTGGTGCACCACGGGCAGCATCGGACGGATGTCCTCGGTGATCAGCAGCGCCCACAGCCGCGCGGCCTCGGCCAGCAGGGGCAGTTCGGCCACCTCCTCGACCCCGTGTCCGGCGTCGTCGAGGTGCGCCGCCGCCCGGTCGAGCGCGCGGTCGACGGCCGGGTGGTTCTTGACCGTGCCGTTGCCGCGAACGAGCAGTACCCGTGCGGGACCTGCGGGGCGGGGCCGCAGGGGAACGGCGGGGACGCCGGCGGAGTCGCGCAGGTCCGGTGTGGTCATGGCGTGCAGGGCGAGCCGCGCGTCCGCCACGGTCCGGGCCAGCGGGCCCTGCACCGCGCAGGAGTGCACGGTGGGCGGGAAGTCGAGCTGGACCGGCCCCGCGGGGGTGTCGGCGTACGCGGGCGGGGCCCAGTCGGAGATCCGGCCGACGGTGGGGCGCACCCCGACGACGCCGCAGCAGGCGGCCGGGAAGCGGATGGAACCGCCGATGTCGTTGCCCTGGGCCAGCGGCGTCATCCCGGCGGCCAGGCTCGCGGCGGCTCCGCCGCTGGACCCGCCGGGGGTGCGTCCGGCGTCCCAGGGATTGAGCGTGCGCCCGTGCAGTTCGTTGGTGGAGAACCAGCGGAAGGAGAAGGCGGGCGAGTTGCTCCTGCCGAGCGGTACGGCGCCGGCGGTGCGCAGGGCGGTGACGCAGGCGGCGTCACCCTCGGCGGGGCGATGGGCGAGGGCGGGGATCCCGTTGCTGGTGGCGTGCCCCCGCTGCTCGGTGTTGATCTTGATGGAGACGGGCACGCCGTGCAGGGGCCCCAGTTCGGCGCCCGAGACGGTCCGCTCGTCCGCCCGGCGGGCCTCCTCCAGCGCTTCCTCGGGCCGCAGGTCGACGAGCGCGTTCAGTCGGGGGTTGGTCTCCTCGACGCGTTCCAGGCAGGAGCGCACCAGTTCGGTGGAGGAGATCTCACGGGCCCGGACGGCGGCGGCGAGTTCGGTCGCGGAAAGCTGCCACGGCTGGGTCGGGCGGGGAGAAGTCGCCATCGGATACCTCTTCGCTTGCGGGGGCCGGCCCGGCGGCGGCACGGGCGGGCGTCGGTGGGTGAGGCCGGGGAGGAGACGGAGGGGAAACGGTCGGAACGGGAGGGAGGGGCGGAAGGAACGGCATCCGGGCGGGTTCGCGCGGCAGGCCGGTCGCAGCCGGGCCGGGACGCCAGCACGGCCGCTCCCGCCCCCGCCTGGGGGGCCGGCGACGCCGGTCGACCGACCACCGTCCACCGTCGCACCGGACGGAGCGGAATGCGCCGGCCCTGACCGGACACGGCGGGACCGGCAGGACACGGCAGGACACGGCGGGACCGGCAGGACCCGGCGGGACCCGGCGGGACCCGGCGGGACCCGGCGGGACCCGGCGGGACCCGGCGGGGCGACGGTGTCGACGCCGTCCGTCATAAAACAGCGTTTTATTTCGCGGTCAGCCTGCGCCCGGGCACCCTCGGGTGTCAAGCCCCGTCGGCGGTGTCAGTCCGCGGGAGACGCGCCCCGCAGCAGGGCGGCCACCGCGAGCAGGGTGCGTGCGGCACGCTCCTCGGGCCAGCCCTCCGGATCCTCCAGCGTGGTGAGCCAGTACCCCCGGGTGAGCAGATGAAGGACGTCACCGGCCAGTGCGGGGTCGGGCAGTCCGGCCTCGGCGGCGAGGGCGCTCAGCTCGTCCCGGTTGCGCCGGGAGGTGGTGCGCCGGACGTCCTCGACCGCCGGGCCGGCATCGGGCCCCTCGCTCGCGATCTCCATCAGGAGCCGGCGCAGGATCTCGTCGTCGGGCTCGGTGGTGCACATCCACTTCAGCGCGGCCTCCAGGCGGGCCTCGCCGGTCAGACCGACCAAGGCACCGTCCATCTGGGCGCCCCACTCCCGCTCCGCCCACCGCATGGCATTGATCATGAGAGCGGACCGGCTGGCCACATAGTTGGTCACCATGGCCGTCGAGCCGCCCAGTCGGGCGGCGACGGCCCGGATGGTGACGGAACGGACGCCCCGTTCCCGGGCCACATGGAGGGTGGCGGCGGCGATCTCGTCGAGCCGTCGCGCCTCGTCTACCTCGATCGGCATGTCGCAGACCTTAACGCAGAGGGTTGACCCCGTTTACAAGGAGCTGCAATGTTGTCATACAACGCCGTTACACAACGACGTTTCATCTCGAATTCCCGAGCCTGAATCCCGGGCTCGCTCCCGGATCCGGGCTCGCATCCCGAGCCCCGCCCGATCTCTGCGCACGTTCCCGATCCCCTCCCGATGCCGTTCCCGATGCCGTTCCCGATCCCGTTGCCGATCCCGTTCCCGATCTCGTTGCCGATCCCGTTCCCGATCTCGTTTTCTGAGCCCGGTTTCTGAGCCCGAACCACCCGGAGAGCACTCGATGAGAGTTCCTTTCGCCCGCACGGGAGCCGCTCCCGTCCCCGATCACGCCGTCCAGCACCTGGTGCGCATGCGGGACGGGACGCGTCTGGCCACGGACGTCTACCTGCCCGAGGGCACCGCCGCCGCGGACCGAGCCCTGCCCGCCGTACTGGTCCGCCTCCCGTACGACAAGAACAGCCGCTACGTCTACTTCGACAAGGTGGCCCGGCTCTTCATCGCCCGCGGCTACGCCCTCGTCGTGCAGGACGTACGCGGCAAGTTCCGCTCCGGCGGTCGCACCCTGCCCTTCCTGCGCGAGCCCGACGACGGCTACGACACCCTCGACTGGATCACCCACCAACCCTGGTCCGACGGCGCGGTCGGCATGTTCGGCGACTCCTACTACGGCTTCACGCAGTGGGCCGCGGTGGCCTCCCAGCACCCCGCCCTGCGCGCCATCGTGCCGCGCGTGACCACGGTGGACTTCAACGCGACCACGGCCCTGGACCCACGTGCAACGGACACCGGCGTCGGCCGGCCGGTGTGGGTCGAGGGCATCGAGTACTACGCCCACCACTGGGTGGACCAGGACAGCTACGACTGGGAGCCCGACCGGCGCGTCCGCCCTGTCATCGACCAGTACGAGCGGGCCTTCGAGGCCATCGGCGCCCGCTCCGCCTGGTTCGACCTCCTCGCCCCGCGCCAGACCGACGTGCTGCACGCCCTCGGCAGGCACCCCTTCGACTCCCGGCCCGTGCCCGTCCTGCACTGTGTCGGCTGGTACGACAACATCGGCATCCCGCACATGAACGACTACCTCGCACTCGCCGCCCGGCCCGGCTGGGACGCCGTCCAGTACCTGTGGGCCGGCGCCGTCGACCACGAGAACTACCGCCTCGACCACGCACCCGTCACCGAGGACACCGACCACGCCACCAGCGAGGCGGCCCTCGACCGGCTGCTGCCCGAGTACGCCGGCCCGGCGCTGGACTTCTTCGACGTCTTCCTCAAGGGCAGCCGCCCGGTGACCACCCTGGCCAAGGTGACCTGGGAACTGGGGCACGCCGGCTGGCGTACGGAGCCCGCCTGGCCCCCGGCGGACAGTGGAGAGCGCACCTTCTGGCTCACCGGTCGGGCCACGGCGGCCGGACCCCTGCCGGGCGGAGCGCTCCTCGGCGCCCCCGTCGTGGACGAGGACCGCACGCAGTGGGCCTACGACCCGGACGACCTCGTCCCGTCCCTGGTCCCCGACTCCTTCTCCTACCTCCGCGACCACCCCGACGCCGGCCCTCTCGCCGCCCGTGACGACGTCCTCGCCTTCACCGGACCGGTCCTGGCCGACCCGCTCGACCTCGCCGGACCGGTGCGCCTGGACCTTCATCTCGCCGGTACGGCCCCGGTGTTCGACGTCTTCGCCAAGGTGCTGGACCTCGCCCCCGACGGCACGGCACGGCTCGTGGTGCGCGGCCAGGTCTCCGTCCGGGGCGACGGCACCTCCCGCGAGGTACGCGTCGAGTGCGGCCACACCGGCTACCGGCTGCGCGCCGGTCACCGGCCGGCGCTGCTCCTGGCGAGCAGCGACTACCCCATGTACCTGCCGTGCTCGGGCAGCGAGGAGAACCCCTGGACGACCCTCGTCCCGAAGCCGAGCACGCAGACCCTGGCCACCGGCGGCGCCACCCCGTCCCGGCTGACCGTCACCGTCCTCACCCCGCCCGCCGGCTGACACACCTCGACCCCGCGGACCCCCGCGCGCCCGCGCTCCCCCACGCCGAAGGATCCGTCACCCGGCCACCGTCCCGCCTCAGGAGCACCACCATGCACGCTCCCAGAACCGCCCTCGCCGTCACCGTCCTGTCCACCCTCCTCACGCTCTCCGCCTGTTCGTCGGGCGGCGGCAGCACGTCGTCCTCGCCGCAGAAACCGAAGCTGACCACCACCACGCCCGCGGCGTCCGGCGCCCTGGACGAGGTCACCTGGAACCTGCCCCTGGGCGAGCCCACGACCCTCGACCCGGCCAAGGTCGGCGACTACTCCCCCAGCACCGTGGTCTCCAACCTCTGCGATCCGCTGCTGCGGCTGAAGGCCGACTACTCCGTCGCCCCCGGTCTGGCCACCTCCTGGAAGCGCCCGGACCCCAAGACTCTTGTGCTCGAACTGCGCGACGACGTCACCTTCTGGAACGGCCACCCCATGACCGCGAAGGACGTGGTGGCCGGCCTCGAACGGCAGCGCAACCCCGCCACCCAGAGCGTCAACACCCAGGTCCTGTCCACCGTCAGCACCATCACCGCGACCGGCGACCACCAGGTCACCGTCCGCTTCAAGACCCCCGACGAGCTGTTCCTCAAGTACCTCGTCAACGGCTTCGGCGCGGTCAGCGAGGCCGCGTACGTCAAGAAGGCCGGCGCGGCCTACGGCACCGCCAAGGGCGGTCTGATGTGCACCGGCCCCTTCGAGCTGAAGAGCTGGAAGTCCGGCGAGTCCCTCACCGCCGTCCGCAACGACGCCTACTGGGACACCGCCCTCAGGCCCAAGGCCGCCGAGCTGACCTTCAAGTTCATCACCGACGCGAGCACCCTCACCAGCGCCCTGCTGTCGGGCCAGATCGACGGCAGCTACGAGATCCCCTCCACCGTCGCCAAGGCCCTGCGCTCCTCCGACGCCGGCACCCTCTACTACGGGCCCTCCGCGCAGACCGTGTTCGTCTCCCCCACCGGCCCGGACTCGCCCCTCGCCGACCCGCGCATCACCCAGGCGCTCTCCCTGGTGCTCGACCGCGACGCCCTGGTGCGCAACGTCTTCGACGGCGCCGCCCGCAAGGAGAAGACGTTCATCCCGTCCCTCGTGTGGAAGACGGGCGAGGCCTCCGACGTCTACGACAAGGGCTACGACGCCCTGCCCGCCGTCCCGGACGCCGACGTCGCCCGCGCCAAGAAGCTCGTCGCGCAGGCCGCCCCGAAGAAGCGCACCGTCACCGTCGCGATGGGCGCCGGCGACCAGCAGTCGCTCCAGATCCTCACCTTCCTCCAGGCGGGCGCGAAGAAGATCGGGCTGAGCATCGTCATCAAGCAACTCCAGCCCACCCAGATGTCCGGCCTGTTCTACGACGCCTCGCTGCGCGAGGGCCTCGACGCGACCATGGCCCTCGGCTACGTCGAGATCCCCGACCCGCTGTCGTACGCCGAGATGTTCACCTCGCCCGCGTCCCCCATGAACTGGACGCGCTACGACAACGCCGAGGTGACCTCGCTGCTGACCCAGGCCCGCGCCGCGCTGGACCCGGAGAAGTCCGCCGAGCTGTTCACCCGGGCCCAGGCCCTGTACACCGAGGACCTGGCGATCGTGCCGATCGCCGTCCCCTACGAGCGCATGTTCCTCAACAAGCGCCTCAGCGGCGCCCCCGCGTCCTTCGCCTACATCAACATGCCCTGGGCGGCCCAGCTCGGCGGCACGGGCGAGGGCACGTCATGATCGGACGCTTCGTCGCCCGGCGGGCGGCCATGCTGGTGGCGACCGCGCTCGTGGCGAGCGTCGCCGTGTACGGCGCCCTGTTCATCGCCCCCGGCGATCCCGCCACGCTCCTCATCGGCGGCGGGAAGCCGCCCAGCCCCCAACTGCTCGCCGAGATCCACCGCCAGTACCACCTCGACGACCCGTTCCTCCAGGGCTACCTGCGCTGGCTCGGCGGGATGCTGCACGGCGACGCCGGACAGTCCCTCACCTACAAGGACTCCGTCACCCACCTGGTGACCGAACGCATCGGCAACACCGCCTTCCTCGTGGCGTACGCGGCCGTCCTGATCATCGTGCCCGGCGTCACCCTGGGCACGGTCGCGGCCCTGCGCGGCGGCTTCGGCGACACCCTGGTGACGGTCGTGACCACCGCCCTCATGGCGGTGCCCACGTTCGTCATGTCGGTGGTGCTCATCTGGTGGCTGTCCGTCCAGTGGGACTGGCTCCCCGCCTACGGCGCCGGCGAAGGCTTCACCGGGCGCCTCGAACACCTCACCCTGCCCGCGCTCGCCCTGGCCACGGCCTGGCTGGCCTACGTCGCCCAGGTGACCAGGTCGGCGGTGCGCGCCGAACTGGCCTCGGAGCACGTCGAGACGGCGTGGGCCCGGGGCGTCCCCGAACGCTTCGTGGTGCGCAAGCACGTCCTGCGCAATGCCGCCGGACCGCTGTTCTCCGTCTCCGGCGTGGCCGTCGCCGGACTGATCGCCGGCTGTTCCATCGTCGAGCAGGCCTTCGGGATCAACGGCATCGGCGCCCTGCTCGTCCAGAGCGCCGCCAAGCAGGACCTGGCCGTCGTCCAGGCTCTCGCCCTGATCACCGTGGTGGTCTTCGTCGTGGTCAACACCCTGGTCGACGTGGTCACGGCCGCGCTCGACCACCGGGTCTCCCTGGAGGGCACCGCATGACCACGTATCAGATCGCCGCCCTCGGACGGGGCGGCGCCCGGTGGTCGCGGCTGCGCCGGCTGACCCGCGGGCGCGGGGTGCTCGTCGTGGCGTGCGCCGTCGTCGCCGTGGCCGTCCTCGCCGCCCTGTTCGCACCCCTGCTGGCCCCCTACGATCCGGATGCCGTGGACCCGGCCGCCGTCTACCAGGGCAGCTCCGCCGCGCACTGGCTCGGCACCGACGACACCGGACGGGACATCCTGTCCCGGCTCCTGTACGGCGCCCGCCCCAGCCTGCTGGCCCCGGCCGCCGTCACCCTGACCGCCGGACTCGGCGGCACGGTCCTGGCGGTGAGCGCCGCCTGGCTCGGCGGCTGGTACGACCGGCTGGTGTCCGCCCTGCTGGACATCGTCTTCGGGTTCCCCGGTCTGGTGCTGGCCGTGGTGGCCGCCGCCGTCTTCGGCGCGGGCCTGCAAGTGGCGGTGGTGACGCTGTCCCTCGCCTACCTGCCCTACATCGGACGGGTGGTGCGCAGCGCCGCGCTGCGCGAGCGGAACCTGCCGTACGTGTCGGCGCTGCGCATGCTCGGCATGTCCGGACGGCGGATCTGCCTGCGCCACCTGACTCCCAATCTGCTGCCCCTGGTGCTGGTGCAGGTGGCGACCTCCTTCGGCTACGCCCTGCTCGACGTCGCCGCGTTCTCTTTCATAGGACTCGGCGCCCAGCCGCCGACCGCCGAATGGGGGCTGATGGTGGCGAACGGCTCCACCGGGATCCTGGCCGGGCGCGCCGAGCAGTCGCTGTACGCCGGCGCGGTGATCGTCGTCTTCGTGATCGCCTGCAGCCTCCTCGGCGGCGGCCTGTCCCGACAGCTCCTGGGAGACGACCGATGACCGGTTCCCCGCCCCTGCTCGTCGTCGACGATCTGCGCGTCGACCTGCCGACCCGGGACGGCATGCGCCGGGTGATCCACCGGGCCGACCTGACCGTGCCCGCCGGAACGGCCGTCGCCCTGGTGGGCGAGTCGGGATCCGGCAAGTCGATGACGGCCCGAGCGGTGCTGCGGCTGCTGCCCTCGCGGGCCCGCACCACCGGTTCCGTCCGCTTCGACGGAAGCGAGGTGACCACGCTGGGCGCGGCCGGTCTGCGCCGACTGCGCGCCCACGACGTGGCGATGGTCTTCCAGGACCCGCGGGCCCACATCAATCCCGTGCGTACGGTCGGTGACTTCCTCACGGAGGCGCTGATCACCACCCGGGGGGTGCGGCCCCGCGCGGCCGAGGCCAAGGTGACCGCCCTCCTGCGCGAGGTGGGCATCGCGGACGCGTCCCGCAGGATGCGCCAGCGGCCCCCGGAGCTCTCCGGCGGTCTGCTGCAACGCGTGATGATCACCGCGGCGCTGGCGGGTGAACCCCGCCTGCTGATCGCCGACGAACCCACCACCGCGCTGGACGTCACCACCCAGGCCGAGGTCATGGCGATCATCGACGAGGCACGGGCCGAGCGCGGTCTGGCCATGCTGTTCATCACCCACGACCTGGCGCTCGCCGCGGCGGTCTGCGACCGGATCGCCGTCATGTACGCGGGCGGCGTGGTGGAAGAGCTGCCCGCCCGGCACCTGCACGAGCGGGCCGCTCACCCCTACACCCGGGCGCTGCTCGCCTCACGGCCCGATCCGGCGGCCACGGCCGAGCCGCTGCGGGCCGTCCCCGGTCGCCCGCTGTCCGCCTTCGAGACCGGTCCGGGCTGCGCCTTCGCGCCGCGCTGCGCGCACGCCCAGGACCTCTGCCACACCGAACGACCGTCGCTGTCACCGGCCGGGGAGGGCCTGGCCGCGTGCCACTTCCCGGCCGCCGACGCCCGCGTGACACCGCAGCCCGGCGCGAGGAGCACCCCCCATGGCCGATGAACCGTCCTCCCTTCCCGCCCTCCGGGTCACCGGCCTGCGCAAGACCTTCGGGGACTTCGTCGCCGTCGACGGCGTCGACCTGGAGATCGTGCCGGGCGGGTCCCTGGCCGTCGTCGGCGAGTCGGGGTCGGGCAAGACCACCACCGCGCGGATGATCGTCGGCCTGGAGGAGCCCACCGCCGGCACGGTGCTCCTCGGCGGCCGGGCCCATCCGGGCCACCGGGCCTCCACCGCCGAGCGCAGGCGCTTCGCCCGGGAGGTGCAGATGGTCTTCCAGGACCCGTACGCCTCGCTCGACCGCAGGCAGAAGGTGGGCGACAGCCTGGCCGAGATCCTCGCCCTGCACACGGACCTGCGCGGCGCGCCCCTCGCGGACCGCGTGGCCGAACTGCTCGACCAGGTGGGCCTCGATGAGCGCCAGGGTGCCGCGCTGCCACGGGCGTTGTCCGGCGGGCAACGGCAACGGGTCGCCATCGCGCGCGCGTTGGCGGTCCGGCCGCGTCTCCTCGTCCTCGACGAGGCGGTCGCCGCACTGGACGTCTCCGTCCAGGCCCAGATCCTCACCCTGCTCACCGACATCCGCCGACGCACCGAAGTGGCCTACCTGTTCATCACCCACGATCTCGGCATCGTCCGGCACGTCTGCGACGACGTACTGGTCATGCACCGCGGCCGCGTCGTCGAACGCGGACCCGCCGAGACGGTCCTGACCGACCCCGAAGCCCCCTACACCCGTCGGCTGCGGGACTCCGTGCCCCGCCGGGGCTGGAAGCCGACCCGCCGCACCGCACAGAACGGAAGCCAGGCATGACCGTGACACCTTCCCTGACCTACGCCTTCGAGATCCGCGCGGCGGTCGCCCCCAGTCTGCACATCGGCCACGGCGACGGCGAGCGCACCGAGTTCACCCCCATCACCGGCGGAACGGTCCACGGCCCCCGGCTGGGCGGCACCGTCCTGGCCGGCGGAGGCGACTGGTCCAACACCCGCGGCACCGTCTGCGAACTCGAGGCCCGCTACCTCCTGCGGGCCGACGACGGTGCCGTGATCGACATCGTCAACCGCGGCTATTACCACGAGCACGCCGGCAGCCCCGACCTGTACGACGGCACCCTTCGCCTCGCCGAATCCGGCACGTACTTCCGCACCGCTCCCGTCTTCCGCACGGACGCCCCGCAACACCGCTGGCTCGCACGCACGGTCTTCGTGGGCCTCGCCCGGGAGGAGGACGGACACATCGTGATCCGCTGCTACACGGTGGACTGAACGCCGCCGGTCCGCGGGCGGCGGAAACGGGCGACGGGGCGGCGCCTGCCGCCGAGTGCGGAGGCCGAGGGGCGGACGGCAGGCGTGCTCAGGCAGAGCCCGACCGCGGACGCGACGTCGCCCGCCCCGGCGGGAAGCCACCTGACGGGCTGCCGACCAGCATGAAGGCTCCACGATCCGGGATGCCCGGCGGCCCCGCGCACGCCGGTGATTTCGCCGATTGCTGCCGGGCCCGGCGCCACGACGCTGGTCAGGTCCAGCCACCCGCATCCTCGTCAGGAGGGCTCCATGCGTCGTCATGCCCCGCGCCGGATCCTCGGTGTTCTCGCGACCGCCACCCTCGCGTTCACCCTGTTCTCCGCAGCGCCGACGGCAGGCGCCACCCCCACGGCCGCCGCGTCGGTCGGCTCCACCGCCCGGTCGGCCGAGGCGGCCGCCCAGCCGCTGTCGACGAGCACACCGGTCGTCTTCGTCCACGGCTACACCGGCAACGCGTCCAACTGGACCACCGCCATGAGCGTCTTCCGGCTCAACGGCTGGTCCAGCTCCAACCTGTTCGCCTACGAGTACAACTCCTACGGCAACAACATCACCAACGCCCAGGGGCTCGCGACCTTCGTCAACACCGTGAAGGCGCGGACCGGAGCGAGCAAGGTCGCCATCGTCAACCACTCGATGGGCGGCCTGGTCAGTCAGTACTACCTGAAGGTCCTGGGCGGCAACACCAGCGTCAGCCACCTCGCCTCGATCGCCGGCGCGAACCACGGAACCACCTACGCCGGCGCCTGCCTCATCTACACGACCTGTCAGCAGATGTACCCGGGCTCGTCGTTCATCGCCCAGATCACCGCGGGCGACGAAACGCCGGGGACCACCCGGTACGCCACCTGGTACTCGGCGTGCGACGGCATCATCATCCCGTACACCAGCACCCGACTGGACGGCGCGACGAACAACAACGTGGTCTGCCAGACCCACATCGGCTACCTGACGGACACGGTCGTGCTCGGCCAGATCGCCGACTTCGTCGCCTCCTGACCCACCGCGCGAGCAGCCCCGGCCGTGACCGGTGCTCAGTGCGACCACGCCCCGTTCCCGGCAGCGCGACCGCCGGGGACGGGGCGACGGCACGGGACGGTCACCCGGCCCCGCGTCACTCGGTGTCGACGGGGAACCGGTCGGTGCCCAGCACGGTGAGCAGCGCGAGCTTCTCCTGGCTCGCCGTGCCGGGGGTCGCGGTGAACCCTGCGCAGGTTGGGCAAGGCCTGCCTCCCCGGAACAGCTGTGTCAGGCGTCACCTGCCCGGGCTTTGCGGGCCAGCAGGTGAACCTCCCGGAACTGCCGCCGGTCGGTGGGCTGCGGCTCGCGGACCGTCCGGGCCACCTCGGCCAACCCGGACTCGCGCAGCATCGCGGCGAGGTGATCGGGCCACCACCGATAGGCGGGTGCGACGGTGTGGTCGAAGACCTGCGTCGGGTGCGACAGACCATCGGTGGCCGAGAAGCCGACCAGAAGGTGGCCGCCGGGGGCCAGCACACGATGGAACTCCGCCAGGACGACGGGAAGTTCCGGCGGCGGGGTGTGGATGACGGACCACCGTGCGAGCACACCGCCCAGCGCACCGTCGGCGATGTCCAACGCGGCCATCGAGCCCACGTCGAACCGCAGGCGCGGATAAGCCTGTCGAGCCAACTCGATCATCGCCGTGGAGGCGTCGACACCGAACGCCGACAGCCCCAACTCGTGCAGATGAGCGGTGACATGACCGGGCCCGCACCCCAGGTCCGCGACCTGACCGTCGTCCCCACCGGTACGGACTACCTCGGCGAAGACACCCAGGATCGCGCGGTCCAGGGGACTGTCACGCAGCGAGTCGCGGAACATCTGCGCATAGGTGAGGGCGACAGCGTCGTATCCCTGGCGGGTGACACTGAGGGCACTGTGTTCGACCATGCACGCGACAGTAGTTCCTGGCCGCGGGGCGAGCCGGGAGAATCACGATCTCGGCAACGGCGGGCAGGGCGGCGCCCGATGGGCGGACCGGACGCCGCTGCCGCTCACCTTCAGGCCGTTGAGGTGCCTCCCTGGCTCAGATGCCGGGCGAAGAACCGGACCGCGCTGTCGGCCTCGAACCTGGGGAAGTCGAAGTGCCTGCCCGCGTTGGCGTGCAACGTCTTCTCCTGCGAGGCGAAGGCGTCGAACAGCGCGAGGCCGGCCTCGCGCGGGATGCGCTCGTCGTCCCACTGCAGGTCGAACTCGATCGGGACGGTGATCCGCTTCGCCGTCTCGATCAGGGCATCGGGCCACATCAGGCCGAAGACCGCGGCCGTGATCCTGGGCTCGACCGCCACCAGTGGCACACCGATCGCGGTGCCCAGGCCGACGCCGAAGTAGCCCACCGGCCCGTCGGCGCCGATCTCCGGAAGCTGCTGAAGGGCGTCCAGGGTCGCCTGCCACTCGGGCACGGCGAGCTCCGCAAGCCGGGCGTTGTAACGGACGACGATCGGACCTTCCGGTTCGCCCGCCGCCTGCGCCTTGCGCAGTTCGGCGATCTCCTGATCGTCGCGCGCGGTGCGCGGCCGGTCGCCGTGACCGGGCGCGTCGATGACGGCGACATGGAAGCCACAGCCGGTCACGAGAAGGTGGGCGCGGCCCGCCATCGCCGGATGCTTCTTGTGGTTGCCGCCGCCGTGGCCCAGCAGGACCAGGGGCGCGCGGTCGGCGCCGGAGGCCGGCGACCGGAGAACGCCGGGGACGTCGCCCACGGTGAAGTCGCGCTCGATCATGCCGTTCGACGACGACTCGGCGGTGAACTGCGGTGAGTGCACAGGTGTTGCCTTTCGGGAGTGCCTTGTGGTCGAGGCGCTCCCGGCGACACCTGCGTCAGTCGCCGGCCGTGACGGGAAGGGGGAGCACCCACGTCGATACAGCGTTCATGGGTCTCACCTCCTGGGGCGGTGTCACGGTCGACTGCAAGCTACCAGCCCGATCATCATCCCTCCAGCGCTTTCCTCACCACGCGACGACGGTCGATCCACCGTGCCTCGCCCCCGCTCCTTGCCGCAGGCGCGCGCCGCGCCTAGCCCGCGTCCAGCGGTCGTTCGAAGAACGTTTCCAGGACGACGGTCGCCTGGGTGCCGCTGACCCCGTCGATCGCGTACAGGCGGCGCAGGACGTCCTGGAGTTGTTCGGTGCTCGCCGTGCGCACCTTCACCAGGACCGACGCGCTGCCCGCGATGACGTGGGCCTCCTGGATCTCCGGTACGCCGGCGAAGTCCTCGGCGCGGTCGCCCATCCAGGCCGTCGAGTCGACGAGCACGAAGGCGAGGACCCCGCGGTCGAGGGCAGCGGGGTCCACGTCGACCGTCGTGGCCCTGATGACCCCGTGCTCCCGCAGCCTGCGCACTCGCTCATGGGCGGCACCCGCCGACAGGCCGACCCCCCTGCCCAACTCGGCATAGGACCGGGTCGCGTCCTTCTGGAGCAGCGCGATCAAGCCACGGTCGATGTCATCTATCGGCTTCATGGTATGACCATATCCTGTTCGGTGATCTACGTGTTACGTTGAATCAGATCCTGATCAGTGAAGGCGAAGGGACGCCGATGCCCGCCGATGGCCTGTACGAGATCCTGGACGACCGCTTCCGTACCGGACGCTGCACGAACGGCGACGGCAGGCTGGAGGTGCTGTACGACGACTGCCGTTGGGCGGAGGGTCCGCTGTACCTGCCCGCCTGGCGCCAGGTGATCTGGAGCGACATCCCGAACGACCGCATCCTGCGCTGGGACGAGGCCACCGGGACGGTCGGCGTCTTCCGCGACCCGGCCGGACACACCAACGGCAACACCCTCGACCGGCAGGGCCGCCTGGTCAGCTGCGAGCAGGGCAACCGCCGGGTCACCCGTACCGAGCCGGACGGCACGGTGACGGTCCTGGCCGAGCGTTTCGAGGGCAAGCGGCTCAACAGCCCCAACGACTCCGTCGTGCGCTCCGACGGCACGCTCTGGTTCTCCGACCCGGACTTCGGCATCACCAGCGACTACGAGGGTCATCGGGCCGAGTCCGAGATCGGCGCCTGCAACGTCTACCGGGTCGACCCGGCGACCGGCGAGGTGCACCTCGCAGCCGACGGCTTCGACGGACCCAACGGCGTCATCCTGTCACCGGACGAGAAGCGCCTGTACGTCTCCGACTCGCGAGGCGCCCGTATCCACGCCTTCGACGTCCACGCCGACGGCACGCTCTCCGGACAGGAGGTGTTCGCCGAAGCACGAGCGGGCGTCCACTTCGACAACATCCGCCTCGACGACCAGGGCCGCATGTGGGCCGCCGCCCTGGAGGACGGCGTCCACTGCTACGACCCCGACGGCACCCTCATCGGACGGCTCCGGGTGCCGGAACCGGTCTCCAACATCACCTTCGGCGGGCCGAAGAACAACCGCATGTTCATCACCGCCACCACCTCGCTGTACTCGCTGGTGATGTCGGTGACGGGAGCGCCCCGCGTCTAGCGCGCACGTCCGACCGTCCGGCGCCGGGGCACTCCGTCCTGCGCGCCCCGGCGCCGGACGGTCGCCGCTGTCCGACACTGAGCCACCGGCGGTCCCCCTCCCCCCGTCCTCAACGGGCGGGCGCCGGCACCACGCGAACCAGAACCAGGAGCAGATGTGAACGACCCGGCCTTCCTCACCCTTCAACAGGAGATCGCCCGGGAACTCGAGGTCGCCGAGACCTTCGAGGCCGAGGCGGAGATCGAACGCCGAGTGGCGTTCCTCGCGGAGCGGCTGACCTCCACCGGCCTCTCCTCGCTCGTGCTCGGCATCAGCGGCGGCGTCGACTCCACCACCGCCGGCCGCCTGTGCCGGCTCGCGGTCGGGCGAGCCCGCGACGCCGGGCACGAGGCACGGTTCTACGCGATGCGGCTGCCCTACGGCGTCCAGGCCGACGAGCACGACGCCCAGCTCGCGCTCTCCTTCATCCAGCCCGACCACGTGCTGACCGTGGACATCAAGCCCGCGAGCGACGCCGCGCTCGAGGCCGTGCTGGGCGCCGAGGTGAGCTTCCGCGACGTCTACCACCAGGACTTCGTGCTGGGCAACATCAAGGCCCGGCAGCGCATGATCGCCCAGTACGCCGTGGCCGGCGGCCACCACGGGCTGGTCGTCGGCACCGACCACGCCGCCGAGGCGGTCTCCGGCTTCTTCACCAAGTTCGGTGACGGCGCGGCGGACCTCGTCCCGCTGTACGGCCTGACCAAACGCCGGGTGCGAGCCGTCGCGGACGCGCTGGGGGCGCCGGCCGAGCTGGTGCACAAGGTCCCGACCGCCGATCTGGAGACCCTCGATCCCGGCAAGACCGACGAGGACGCGCTCGGGGTCGCCTACGACGACATCGACGACTTCCTGGAAGGCAAGCCCGTGGACGAAGGCGTCTTCAGAACGATCGTCGACCGCTACCGGCTCACGGACCACAAGCGCCGGCTGCCCATCGCCCCCTGAGCCGTGAGGACTCGACGTCGTTCGCCGCGGCCCGGTCGCCCGTCAGCTGCACCGCCAGGTGAACATGGTGCAGGGCGAGCGCGCGCAGGGCGTCCAGCGATCCGCTGGTCATATGCCAGACCATTCACGGCGCCACTGACAGACCCCTCGACGGGACCGTCAGCCGGGCGGTGATCAGGTTTCAGGGCTGTGGCGAGGGGGTCGCACCAGTCCGGTCTGGTAGGCGATGACGACGAGTTGGGCGCGGTCGCGGGCGCCCAGCTTGGTCAGGGCGCGCTGGATGTGGCTGCGGACGGTCAGGACGCTCAGGAAGAGCTCCTCGGCGATCTTGTCGTTGGACTTGCCCCGGGCGGCGAGGGTGGTCACCTCGCGTTCGCGGGGAGTGAGGTCGTTCAGGCGCTCCGCAGGTGCCAGGAGGGCGCCCGGGGCCGGAGCGGTGAGGAAACGCGTGATGAGGGCGCGGGTCGCGCCGGGCGAGAGAAGGGCCTCGCCCGCGGCCACGGTGCGGATGCCGGCCAGCAGGGCGTCGGTGGTGACGTACTTGCCGAGGAAGCCGCTGGCACCGACGCGCAGCGCCTTGGCGACGTACTCGTCGGTCTCGAACATGGTGAGGACGAGGATCCGGGTGCCGGCCAGCCCGGGGTCGTCGCAGATGGCGGCGGTGGCGGCGAGGCCGTCCGTGCCGGGCATGCGGATGTCCATCAGGACGATGTCGGGGCGGTACACGCGGGTGAGATCCACCGCTTCCCGGCCGTCGGCGGCCTCGCCGACCACCCCCATGTCCTCGCAGGAGTCGATCAGCAGCCGAAACGTGCCGCGCAGCAGGGCCTGGTCGTCGGCGAGCAGGACACGAATGCTCAAAGGCTTGTCTCGTCTTCTTCCGGGGCGAGGAGGTGCAGCGGCAGGGCGGTGGCGACCTCGAAGCCGCCCTCGGGGCGGGGACCGGCGTGCAGGTCGCCGCCGACGGAGTGGGCGCGCTCGCGCATGCCCATCAGACCGTAACCGCCTTCCGGGACCGGCACGGGGGCGGCGGTCCCGTCGTTGGTGACCGAGACGAGCAGACGGGAGTCGGAGTACGTGAGCCGGACGCGGGCCCCTCTGCCCGCGCCGTGCTTCGTGACGTTGGTGAGGGCTTCCTGGATGATCCGGTACGCCGTCAGGTCCACGCCCGGCGACAGGGGCCGGGGTTCCCCCTCGGTCGTGACGGAGACCTCGACGCCGGCGGATTCGCACGTCGCGATCAGCTCGGGAAGGCGGTCCAGGCCGGGGGCGGGTTGCAGCGGATCGACGTCGGGGTCGCCGATCTGACGCAACACCCCTACGGTGGCGCGGAGTTCGAGCAGCGCGGACGAGGTGGTGGTGGTCAGCTCGCCGAGCAGTTTCTGCGCCTGTTCTGGGTGGGTGGGCGCGAGGTGGCGGGCGGTGCCGGCCTGGGCGTTGGCGACGGCCATGTGGTGGGCCACCACGTCGTGGAGCTCACGGGCGATACGCATCCGTTCCTCGGCGACCCGCAGCCTGGCCTCCTCCTCGCGGGTGCGCTCGGCGTGCGCGGCGCGCGCCTGCACGGAGTCCACGTAGTCACGGCGCAGACGGTCCCGGCCGCCGCCGACCAGGGGCAGCATCAGCCACAGCACCGGACCGATACTGCGCAGCAGGTACATCCCGGTCGTGGGGGTGTCGGTGTCGATCACGGCGGAGGCCACCACCACGGCGATGGTCAGGCCGCCGTACACGCGCGTGGTCCGGGGGTCGGTCCCGGCGGCCAGCCGGTACAGAGCGATCATCAAAGGGGCCAGCAGAAGGGGTGACACCAGGTAGCCCAGCGCCACGGTGATCACCGTGCAGACGGTGGCCACGACGACAGCGGTGCGCGGGCGGGTGCGTGCCTTCAACTGGACCAGGCAGGAGACGGCCGCGAGAAGCACGGCCGGCCAGTCCTCGCGCGGTTGGCTGATGCCGGGGATGGCGATCGAGGCGCCGAGGGTCACGGTGCCGAGCAGCCCCAGGGCCAGGACCAGGTCGGTGGCGATGTGCCGACGCCCTGTGTAGCGCTCCAGGCTGGTGGTCATCTGTCTCTCCAAGTGCAGGGCCTGAGCGCCATGGTGGACGACAGGGCGCGAAAGGCCGCGCGGGGCCGCCCGTGGTCTTCGCCACGGACGGCCCTGAGCGGCCGGTGCGGGCCCGGTCAGACGCGCACCTCGGCCGGCTCGTCCGGGGTCGGGCCCGGGTCGCGGTGGCGGTCCGCGGCGTCGGCCGGGTGCCGGGTGAGGGCCTCGCCCTCGATGTCGACCCGGGGCAGCAGCCGGTCCAGCCACTTCGGCAGCCACCAGGCCCGGTCGCCCAGCAGGGCGAGGACGGCGGGCACGACGGCCATCCGGACGACGAAGGCGTCGAGCAGCACGGCGGAGGCCAGGCCGAAACCGATCATCTTGATCATGGAGTCGCTCTCGCCGATGAAGCCCGCGAAGACGGCGATCATGATCAGTGCGGCGGCCACGACGACCCGGGCGCTGTGCCGGAACCCCGACACGACCGCCTGCCGCGCGGACTCGCCGTGGACGTACGCCTCCCGCATCCGCGACACCAGGAAGACCTCGTAGTCCATGGCGAGACCGAAGACGATACCCACGAGGAAGATCGGCATCAGGCTCATGATCGGCCCGGTCTGCTCCACCCCGAACACGCCCGCCCCATGACCCTGCTGGAAGACCAGGACGACCGCGCCCAGCGCCGCGAGCACCGAGAGCAGGAAGCCGACCGCCGCCTTGAGGGGGACGAGCACGGAGCGGAAGACGACGAGCAGGAGGAGGACGGCCAGGCCGACGATGGTGACGAGGTAGGGCACCAGCGCCGCCTGGACCTTCCCGGCGATGTCGATGTTCAGCGCGGTGGTACCGGTGACCTCGAAGGACGCGCCGGCCCCCGACTCGATGGCGGCACGTTCGCCGCGGATGGTCGTGACGAGGGTCTTGGTCCGCTCGTCGGTCGGGCTGGTGGACGGTGTCACGGTGAACACCGCCGTGTCCCCGGCGTCGTTGAAGTGGGGCGTGGCCACCGAGACGACGCCCTTCGTGTCGGCGATCTTCCGGTTGATCGTGTTCACCGCGGCCTCGGCGTCATCGGCCCCCTCGGCGTCGACGACGATGGTCAGGGGCCCGTTGAACCCGGGGCCGAAGCCGTCCGCGAGGGCGTCGTAGGCGCGGCGCTCGGTGGTGGAGGCGGCCTTGGCCTCGTCGCCCGGCATGCCGAGCTCCAGCCCGGCCATCGGGATCGCGAGGACACCGAGGCCCAGGACGCCCAGCAGCAGTACGGGGATCGGGCGGCGCAGCACGAAGCGGGCCCAGCGGGGGCCGCGGTTGTCGCTCGCGCCCTGCCCCTCCCGCGTCCCGGCCTTGTCGGACTTCACGAGGCGGAGCAGACGCCCGCCGCGCCGCTGCCCGCGTACGGCGCCCGACAGCACGGCGTTCGGCCAGAAGCCCAGCAGCGCGGGCACGACGGTCAGTGCGACGGCCACGGCGACGACGACCGCTCCGGCGGCGGTCAGGCCCATCTTCGTCAGCATCGGAATTCCGACGACCGCCAGACCGGCCAGCGCGATGACCACGGTCAGGCCCGCGAAGACGACCGCCGACCCGGCGGTGCCGACCGCGAGACCGACCGCCTCCTCCGGAGAGTGTCCCTCGGCCCGCTCTTCGCGGTAGCGGGAGACCACGAAGAGCGCGTAGTCGATGCCGACCGCCAGACCCAGCATCATCGCCAGGGTGCCGGTGCTGGTGGACAGGCCGAGGGCGTCGGCCAGGATCGTGATGGTGAACATGCTCGCGCCGACGCCGAGTATCGCCGTCAGCAGCGGCAGCCCGGCTGCGGCCAGCGAGCCGAAGGTGACCAGCAGCACGACGGCCGCCACCGAGATGCCGATGATCTCGGCGACGCCGCCGGGTCCGCCGCCGCTGTCCATGGCGGAACCGCCCGCCTCCACGGTCAGTCCGGCGTCCCGGGCCCGGCCTGCCGCCCTCTCCAGCGCGCTACGGTCGGCGTCGGTGACCCCGGAGGACTTCACCTTGTAGGTGACGGTGGCGTACGCGGTGGAGCCGTCCTTGCTGACGGCCTTCGTCTCGTAGGGATCCGCGACGCCGGCCACCTGCGAGCCCTGGCCCAGGGCGTCCACCGTCTCCTCGATCGCCGCCTTCTCGGCGGCGGAGGTGACCTTCCGCCCCTCGGGGGCGACGAACACCACCCGGGCGGTGGCGCCGTCGGCGGCAGCGCCGGGGAAGCGCTCCTGCATCAGGTCGTACGCCTTCTGGGACTCGATGCCCGGCATCGAGAACTCCTCGTCGGAGGCTCCCGGCGCCTGGAGGGCGCCCAGTCCGACGGCGGCCAGTACGGCCAGCCACATCAAGGCGACCCGACCGCGCCGCCGGAAGGCCAGACGGCCCAGTCGATACACATAGTCAGCCACGTCAGGGAACTCCAGATCTGCTTGGGCTTGCCCTGATCAGGCTGTCGCGGCGGGGGCCCTCCCGTCGTCCTCCGGTTACTGGCACTGCCGCCTCCCGTATCCGGAGGACCGACTACTGAAACCGCGGTACACGTCCGGTCGCCGGCTCATGCTCCGGTAGGACGTTGCGCCCCCGGCCGGACGGGTCACCGGCGCCGGGGCGGCGAGAACCTCGACGGGCTCTCACAGACCGAACAGCTCCGCCGCGTTGTCGTGGCAGACCGCCCGCAGCCACTCGTCCCCGAGGCCCAGCCGCTCCAGCGCGTGGAGCTGATGCACGTACGGATAGGGGATGTTGGGGAAGTCGGAGCCGAGCAGGACACGGTCGCCGAGTCCGGCCAGCCGGGGCAGGGCCCTGCCGGGGAACGGCATCAGCTCCTCGGCGAAGTCGGTGAACGTCATCGTCGTGTCCAGCCGGACCTCCCCGTACCGTTCGGCGAGGCCGAGGAACTCCTCGTACTCGGGCATCCCCAGGTGCGCGACGACCAGTCGCAGCCGGGGGTGCCGCGCCAGCACCCGGGCGATCGGCTCGGGTCCCGTGTGCTTGCCGGGTGCGGGCCCCGAGCCGCAGTGGATCACGACGGGGATCCCGGCCTCGGCCAGCAACCCCCATGTCGGATCGAGGAGTTCGTCGGCCGGGTCGTACGCCCCCACCTGTACATGCGCCTTGAAGACGCGCGCGCCCGCCTCGACGGCCTCCGGGACGTAGGTCTCGACGCCCGGCTCGGGGTAGAGGGTGGCGGTGTGCAGACAGTCGGGCGTGCGGCGGGCGAAGTCGGCCGCCCAGTCGTTCAGCCACCGGGCCATGCCCGGCTTGTGCGGGTAGAGCATCGCGGTGAAGGCCCGTACGCCGAACTCCCTCAGCAGGGCCGTCCGTTCGCTCTCCTCGTCCCGATAGGTGATCGGCCACTCGAGCCCGCCGGTCCGTGGTCCGAGCGCGTCGAAGTAGGCCCAGACCTTGCGCAGGACCCGCTCGGGCATGAAGTGCGTGTGGACGTCGACGAGGCCGGGAAGGCCGAGGCGGCCCCAGAAGGCGCGCACCTCCCCGGCCTCCTCTCCCACAGGGGTGGCCTCGGCGGTAGCACCGGGGTCGACGGGTTCCATGCGGTGATCATCCATGGCGCCCACGATCGGCCCGGGTGAGGCGGCGGGTCCACTCCTTCGCGCGGGGAATCCGTGAGGTATCCGTCACCCGGCCCTGCGCCGGTGTGGGCCGGGCGGGCCGGGCCGTCGGCGTGCGCGCGCCACGACCGGAGCGGGCGGCGGGCCGGCTGACCCTCCGCCGCGCTGCTGCCGCCCCCCCCGCCGCCGCCCCCGCCGCCGCGCGCCCGGGCCGCTCGCCCGGGCCCCCGCCGGGGGGGCGGCCGGGGGGGCCGGGCCGGTGGGCGTGGGCGGGCCAGGACCGGGGGGGGCGGCGGGCCGGCTGACCGTCCGCCGCGCTGCTGCCGCCGCCGCAGCCGCAGCCGCAGCCGCTGCGAGCCGGTGCCGCTAGCCGGTGCCGCCGTCAGGGCCTGTCCGGCTTCACCCTCCTGTCGACGCCGTTCACCCGGACGGTGACGTCCTTCCGATTCCGCGCCCGGTCGGCCACGATCTTGTAGGACGTCACCTTTCCCTTCCGCCACTCACAGCTGACCTCGTAGCCGCCCCGGGCGCGGAGCCCGGTGAAGGATCCCTGGGCCTTCCAGCCGTCCGGCAGGGCGGGCAGCAGGTCGATCACTCCGTCGTGGCTCTGCAGGAGCATCTCCGCCACGGCGCCCGAGATGCCGAAGTTGCCGTCCATCTGGAAGGGCGGGTGGTTGCAGAACAGGTTGGGCAGCGTGTTGTAGGTCAGCAGTCCGCGCAGCATGACCTGGGCGCGCCGACCGTCGCGGAGGCGGGCGAAGAGGGCCGCCCGCCAGGGCCAGGTCCATGAGCGGCGGCTGTCGCCCGAGACCGTCGCGGCCGTGAACGGGACGCCTTCCTTCTCGCCGCACCGCGCCTTGAGGGAGACGAGGGCCGCGGCGGCGAGGTCGGGCGTCTGCGGGGTGATCTGGCGGCCCGGGTAGACCGCGAAGAGGTGCGAGGTGTGGCGGTGGATGTCGTCGGGGCTGTCGATGTCCTCCTGCCACTCCTGGAGCTGGCCCCACCGGCCGATCCTGTTCGGCGCGAGGCGCGCCTGCAGGTCCGCGACCTTGGCCCGGTACGCGGGATCCGCCTTGAGTGCCGCCTCGCAGTCGAGGTAGTTCTGGAACAGGTCCCAGATGATCTGCTGGTCGTACATGACGCCGTCCTCGCGCGGCCCGTGCTCCGGGGACCAGCCGTTCGGTGCGACGAGGAGTCCGTCCTCGCGCTCCTTGAGATGGTCCTCCCAGAACTCGCAGATCTCCTTGATCATCGGGTAGGCGACGGTACGGAGATAGGTCGGGTCCTGGGTGAACGCCCAGTGCTCGTAGAGGTGCTGGGCGTACCAGGCGCTCGCGACGGTGTTCCACTCCCACGAGTTGCCGCCGAAGATGCTCTGGCTGGTGCGGGCCGTCCAGCCGCGGGTGTCCTGGCCGAAGGCGTTGCGGGTCGCCACCCGGCTCGGCACCGCCACCTGCTCGATGAACCCGACGAGCGCCTCGTGACACTCCGACAGGTTCGTCGTCTCGGCTCCCCAGTAGTTCATCTGGACATTGATGTTGGTGTGGTAGTCGGAGGCCCAGGCCGGCTGGTTCTGGTCGTTCCACAGGCCCTGGAGGTTGGCCGGCAGGCCGTTCGGCCGGGAGGAGCTGATCAGCAGGTACCGGCCGTAGTCGAACATCGTCTGTTCGAGTGTCGGGTCCTCCCCGCCCGCCGCGTAACGCGCCAGCCGGGCGTCGGTGGGAAGCGCGACGACGGCGGCCGGGGAGGTGCCCCAGGCGACCGAGACACGGTTCATGAGGGCCCGTGTCTCGGCGATGTGCCGGGCGCGCAGCTTGTCGTAGGGCCGCGCGGCCGCCTTGGCGAGCGACCTGGCGATGATCGGTTCCGGAGCGGGTCCGCGCCATCCGGCGGCGGCGTCGAGCCGGTAGTCGGTGCGGGCGTCGAGGAACAGGGTCAGGCTCGTGCAGCCGCTGAACCTCAGCACCGACCCGTCGGCGCTGAGGTGCCCGCCGGTGTGTACGGCCTGGACGGTGCAGGCGTGCTCGAGTCCGTTGCCCATGACACCGCTGAAGGCGATCCGCCCGGCGCCGGCGTCGACGGTCGTCGGGGCCTGGTCCTGCGCGGACGTCAGCGAGATCGCCCCGGAGAGTCCGTCGGCGCCGTCCGACGTGTACCGGAAGACCATGACGTCCGCGGACCGGTCGGCGAAGGCCTCCCGCAGGACGCGCTGTCCCGGCGCGCCGAAGCGGGTGACGTGGAGGCCCTCGACGAAGTCGAGGGTGCGCCGGTAGTCGACGACGGTCCGCTGGGCGCGGGTGTCGAAGCCCTTGCCCGCCAGCGCGATCTCCGCGATCTGGCAGCCGGTGGAGGACGCGCCGGGGGTCAGGGTGAGCCGGTAGACGCGGTAGGCCGTGCTGTTGGTGAAGGAGAAGGTCCGGCTCTCGCCGCGGCCGGCGAAGGGCGCCCCCGGGTTCCGCGTGTCGAGGGTCGTCCAGGTGGTCCCGTCCTGCGACGCCTCGAGCGTCCACTGCCGGGGGTCGTCGCGCGGGCGGTCGGGGGCCGCCGTCAGCGTGTACGAGGTGACGACGGCCGGGCGGGGCAGGTCGGCCTGCCAGCTGACGGCGGGTGCGGAGCCGTCGACCCGCCAGACGGTGGCCGGATCGCGGTCCACCGAACGCGAGATGTCCGTGCCCCGGGCCCCGGGCCGGGCGGAGCCCGCGGATCCCTGCGCGTGCCCGCTCGGCGACGACAGGTAGAGCGAGGTCTCCCCGCCGAGGTCCACGCCGTCCAGGCCGATCTCGCTCACCTGGAAGTGGCTGACGCCCGCCTCGGGGACGAAGTCGAACCGGTAGAAGCGGTGGGCCGCGCTGTGGGCACTGGTGAATTCCTTGGTCTGGAAACGGCTCTCGAAGGGCGCTTCCAGGGTGCGGCTGTCCAGCGTGGTCCAGGTGGCGCCGTCGGCGGAACCGGAGAACGTCCACTCCTGCGGGTCGCGCTGCGGCACGTCGTTGGCGCTCGTCAGCCGGTAGGAGGCGACCACGACGGGTTCGGGGAGTTCGACCTGCCACCGCACCTTCGCACCGGGCCCCTCGATGCACCACTTGGTGCTCGATTCACCGTCGTACGTCTTGTCGACGCCCTCCGAGGGGGAGGAACTGTACGGTCCTCCCGGTGCCGTGACCGTGGGCTTCGGACGGGAGGCGAAGGTGACGACGAGGTCGCCGAAGTCGCGGTAGGAGCCGAAGCCGGTCATGCCCGTGTCGAAATCGCTGTCCGGCTTGCCGGCGAGCGCGTTGTCGTAGTCGTTGACTCCGCCCCACAGGCTCTGCTCGTTGAACTGGATGCGCTCCTCGTGGGGATCGGCGAAAAGCATGGCGCCGAGCCGGCCGTTGCCGATCGGCAGGGCCTGCGACTGCCAGTCCGCGGCGGGGACGGAGTACGTCAGCGCCTTGCGCGACAGGGCCGGCCACTGGATGCCCGCCGACGCGTGGGCCCCGGCGGCGACGGCCTGTCCGGCAGGCGTGGCGCCCGTCAGCTGCGTGGCCAGTGGCGCGACGGCGAGAGCACCGCCGAACTTGAGGATGCTTCGTCGCAGCGGTTGGGATTCATTGATCACAGCAAGATCTCCCGGCCCATTCATCGGCTCTTTCACGGAGGGAGGAGCAGCCACATCGGCATCGACCGAGGGCTTTGTCGTCGCCAGTCATCTTCACGGGAAGATAGATCGGATGTCTAGAGGCGTGACGAGCCGTCGCCTGACGGCCCGTCCGCCTCGGCCCAGCTCGCCGCGAGCCAGTGCTCGACGGCGGCCACATGGACCGTCGCGGCCGAGACGGCCAACAGTGCGTCACGTGCCCTGAGCGCGCGGAGGATCTCCTCGTGTTCCGCGTGCGCGCGTTCCACGGCGCGCTGTGTCCGGCTGCCCCGCACGATGCGGACCCGCTGGGTACGGGTGGACAGGACGCGCAACAGCATGGACAGCACGGGGTTGCCGACGGCTTCGACGATGCGCAGGTGGAACGCGATGTCGTGGGCGACGAACTCGTCCACCGTGGCGGCCGCCCGGGACCGTTCCAGGATGACGCCGAGTTCTCCGAGGTCCTCGGAGGTCAGCAGGGAGGCGGCCAGCCCGGTCGCCGGCGGCTCCAGCAGCCTGCGCACCTGGAGCAGTTGAAGGGCGGTCCGCCCGTGGGAGACGTCGGCGGCGAAGGACATCGTCTCGAGCAGAAGGTGCGGCTCCAGGCTGGAGACATATGTGCCGTCGCCCTGCCGGGTGACCAGGATGCGCATGGCGGTCAGCGCACGCACCGCCTCGCGCAGCGAGCTTCGGGACAGACCGAGCTGACCGGCGAGAGCATCCTCCTTGGGCAGCCGGGAGCCGGGCGCGAGTTCGCCCGCGACGATCATCGCCTTGATCTTCTCCATCGCCTCGTCCGTCAGTGCCACGAGGGGGTGCCTCTCTGTCCCGGAGGAACACGGCGGGGCTCCACGCGGCCCCGGAACGAGCCCGCGCGATGCCCCGAATACCGCGTCTACTCCTGCTTCTCGCCGGAGGCGAAGCGGGAGATGATCAGCGCGACGATGATGATCGCGCCGTTGAGGAACTGGTTCCACAGCGGCGGTACGCCCGCCAGCGTCATCACGTTGACGACCAGCTGGAGGGTCAGCACACCGGTGAGCGCGCCGAACACCGAGCCCTTGCCGCCGTTGAGGCTGACGCCGCCGATGACGGTCGCGGCGAAGACCTGGAAGATCCAGCCGCTGCCCTGGGTGGCGGAGATGGAACCGTAGTGACCGCTGTAGAGGATGCCGGCGAACGCGGCCAGCAGACTGCCGATGATCAGGACGACCCACACGATCCGGTCGACCCGGATACCGGCGGTCCGGGCGGCCTCCGCGTTGCCGCCGATCGCGTAGAGCGCCCGCCCGTGCCGCAGCCAGGCCAGCGCGCAGCCACCGGCGGCGAACAGCACCGCGCAGATCCAGATGGCGGCCGGGACGCCCAGCCAGGAAGCCTTGCCCAGGTAGGTGAAGGAGGGCGGCAGATCCACGATGGACTGGCCTTCGGACAGGGCCACTTGGAGTCCGCGCAGCATGGTCAGCCCGCCGAGCGTGACGATGAACCCGTTGAGGCGCAGCTTGAGGATGAGGAAGCCGTTGAGGGCCCCGATCGCCACGCCCACCAGGAGACAGAGCGGGATCGCCGTCCACTGCGGAAGGAGCCCCAGGCCGTTGAACCGGCCGCCGCTGGTGGGCAGGACCAGCCAGACGGCGATGACGGGCGCCACCCCGATCGTGGACTCCAGGGACAGGTCCATCCGGCCGACGATCAGGATCAGCGCCGTGGCGAGGACCAGCAGGCTCAGCTCGGTGGACTGCTGGGCCACGCCGATCAGGTTGTCGGAGGTGAGGAAGGCCGGGGAGACGATGAACCCGATCAGGCCGAGGACCAGGATCGCCGGGACCAGGGACAGTTCACGGAAGCGGCCGAGATCGAGTCCGCGCCGGGTGCCCTTGGCGGTCGTCTGCCCCACGCTCGCTGCGGGGTCGGTGACATCGGTGGTGGCGGACATGACTACCTTCCGTGCTCTTCGGTCTCGGCTGCTGCGGGGGTACCGGCGACGCCCTCCATCGCGGCGACCATCTGTTCGTCCTTCCAGCCGCGGTCGAACTCCGCGACCACGCGTCCGTGGAACATGACCACGACCCGGTCGCACGCCCTGAGGTCGTCCAGTTCGTCGGAGACGATCAGCGCGGCCTTCCCGGTGTCGGCGACCCCACGGATCCTGGCGAGCAGGAACTCCTTGGACTTGACGTCCACTCCGTTGGTGGGCCGGATGGCGACCAGGACATGGGGGTCGGTGGCCAGGGCCCGGGCCACGACGACCTTCTGCTGGTTGCCGCCGGAGAGCGCGGAGACCGCGGTGCCCGCGCCCGGCGTCTTGATGTCGAGATCGCGGATCATGCGCTGGGCGAAGGTCCTGGTGCGGGCCGGCAGGACGGTACCGAACGGGCCGAGCTGGTCGGTGACGGTGAGGGTCGCGTTCTCCGCGACGCTGCGATCGTGGACGAGACCCTGGACGTGCCGGTCCTCCGGCACCAGGCCGACGCCCGCGGTGAGGGACGCCGGGACACTGCCGGTGCGGACGGTCCGGCCGTCGACCGAGATGCTGCCTCCCTCGGCGCGGTGCAGTCCGGCGACGGCCTCCCCCACCTGGACGTTGCCGCTGGCCGTCGCGCCCGCGAGGCCGACCACCTCACCGGTGCGGACGGAGAGGGACAGGTCTCGGCAGGTGCCGGTCAGGGTCAGCCGGTCGACGGCCAGGAGCACCTTCGCGCCGGCCGGGGAGGGCGTCCTCGCCTCGTCGGCACCCGTCGTCGTGGCGGACTCGCCGGTCATGGCCTCGACCAGCTCGTGCTTGCCGAGTCCGGCCACCGCCGCGGTGCGGATGTGGGCCGCGTCGCGGTAGACGGTGACGGTGGTGCACAGGTCGTAGACCTCTTGCAGATGGTGGGAGATGAAGAGGAAGGCGACACCCTGGCGTTGGAGGTCACGGAGCTTGTCGAAGAGCCGGTCGATCCCCCGGGCGTCCAGCTTGGCGGTCGGCTCGTCCAGCACGATGAACCGGGCGCCGAAGGACAGGGCCCGGGCGATCTCGACGAACTGCCGCTGTTCCACGGTGAGATGGCGGGCCCGGACCGTGGGGTCGACGTCCACTCCGTACTCGCCGAGCAGCTGCTCGGCGCGCCCGCGCAGGTCCTTCCAGCGGATGGGGCGCAACGCGGCGTCGCTCTGCCGGTTGAGGAAGAGGTTCTCGGCGACGGTCAGATCCCCGATGATCGTGGACCGCTGGTAGACGCAGGCCACCCGGGACCGCCACGCGTCGATGTCGCCGAAGGCGGGCGCCGGTTCGCCGGAGAAGCGCAGGGTGCCGGTGTCGGGCTGCTGAAGTCCGGTGAGGATGGACACGAGCGTCGACTTGCCCGCGCCGTTGCGTCCGACCAGGGCGTGCGACTCGCCCTCGGCGATGCTGATGCGGGCGTCGCGCAGCGCGACGGTGGCGCCGTACCGTTTGCTGATTCCGGTCGCCTCGGCCACCGGGGCGCGGCTCACGATGCCGGTCGCCGGGGCGGTCGCGGAGTCCGCCATGGTGAATACCGTCCTTCTGGTCCGGATGCGGGTACGGGCGGGGATGGAGGCGGAGGGACGGGGTGCGCCGGCCCCTCCGCGGGCCTGCCGTCGGGGCCGGTCGCTAGCCGACGTTGTTGCCCCACAGCGTCTTGTCCTCGACGTTGTCCTTGGTCACCAGCGGCGCGGGCAGCTGGTCCTCGAGACCGTTCGGGATCTCGATGATCGTGGAGTCGTGGTCGGTCTTCCCCGCCTTGAAGGTCTTGCCGTCGGCCGCCGCCTGGGCGTAGTACAGCGCGTACTTGGCGTAGAGGTCGGCGGGCTGGGAGACGGTCGCGTCGATCTGGCCCTTGCGGATCGCGTCGAACTCCTGCGGGATGCCGTCGTTGGAGATGATCGAGATGTGCCCCTTCTGGCCGGCCGGCTTGAGCAGGCCCTTCTGCTCCAGCAGGGCCAGGGTCGGCTGCAGGAACACACCGCCCGCCTGCATGTAGATGCCGTTCAGGTCGGGGTGCTGGGCGAGCAGGCTCTGCAGCTTGGCGGAGGCCACGTCGCCCTTCCAGTCGGTGGGCAGCTCGAACACCTTGATCTTCGGGAACTTCTCCTTCATACAGGCGGCGAAGGCCTCGGAGCGGTCGCGCCCGTTGATGGAGTCGAGGGCGCCCTGGAGTTCGGCGACCTTGCCCGTGCCGCCGAGCTGCTTGCCGAGGAACTCGCAGGCCTTGGTGCCGTACGCCTTGTTGTCGGCGCGTACGACCATGTAGACGTCCCCCTTGTCGGGGCGGGTGTCGACACTGACCACGGGGATCTTCTTCGAGGCGAGCGTGTCGAGCGTGGAGGCGATGGCACCGGTGTCCTGGGGGGCCATGACGATCGCCTTGGCGCCCGTGTTCTGGAACACCTGCACATTGGCGACCAGCTTGGTGACGTCGTTCTGCGAGTTGCTCAGCGGCAGCGCGTTGACGCCGTCGGCCTTGACGTCCTTCTTCACGTAGTCGGCGTAGGAGTTCCAGAAGTCCGAGTCGGAGCGCGGCAGATCGATGCCGATGGCGGGCTTGTCCGCGCCGCCCGCCGCACCCGAGCCGGTGCTCTCGCGGTTGCATGCGGTGACGAGGGCGAGCGTCACGAGGACGGTGCCGGCGGCTGCGGCGGCGGAACGGGTGCGAGCGAGCTTCATGGCCGTGTGTTTCTCCTTAGCCAGGGCAGGGCGGTGCACGGCGGCGGCAGAGGCGTCCCGACCGGTGGGCGGGACGGGAACTCGAACCGTGAAGGTGGCCGCTGCCGAAGGCATGCGCGGACCGTGCCGGCGGGATGGGATGAGGGTGAAGAGGAGGGCCGAGAAAGCGGTATTGAACAGCCGAGAGAGCCAGCGAAGCTGATTCCTCCGATGTATCCGGGACGACGTGGACGTTACGACGGCGTTGCCGACGTTGACAAGAGTCCGTCCCCCAACGATTTCCACGGCGGCGCCCCGCATACGGTCACCAGTCCGACCGGCAACCTTGATCGCATCTGCGCGATCGGGTCTGAGCTGGGCTTGCCCTCCGCCGCCCGCTCGGGACGCGACAGGATCCGGAGTTCACGATTCGGCATGGTCCCGCTCTCGGAAAGGATGCCCGGGGGCCGCCGACGCCACCGCGACGGGCACCTGGAGCGCTCGGCAGTGGGGGGACCGTCGCCGCCCAACGATTGAGGCCGTCGCCCCGTCGCTCGACGTACTCGGCGGACATTCGTCCGATGGGCCACGCCGGGTTCGCGGGGCTTCCCCGACGAATGCGGACAAGCCCCCGCGGGCTTCGGCGAGAACCACCGCACCCGGCCCGATACATCCGAGGACTCCATTGCCCAGACGCTGGTGAGCCTTTACAGTCACGGAGTCGTCATTCCTCCGATGAATGCTGGTCGAGTCCGAACCGTGCGCGTGATCCGGCCGGTGACCTGCGCGAAGAGACCCGCCCTGCTCACCCGGCGGCTCTTCACGGCACGGGAGCGCACTCGCGGACGAAGCACCCATGACAAGGGAGTTGCTCAGTGAAACTGCTACGCGTCGGCCCCCCGGGAGAGGAGCGGCCCGCGGTCCGCGTCGACGACGGCCGGCTGCTGGACCTGAGCCCGGTGACCCCCGAGATCGACGGCGCCTTCCTCTCCTTCGGCGGTGTCGACCGGGCGCGCGCGGCGGTCGAGGCCGGCGCTCTGCCGGAGCTCGACGCGAAAGGCCTGCGGGTCGGCGCGCCCGTCGCCCGGCCGGGAAAGATCGTCTGCGTCGGTCTGAACTACCGCGACCACGCCGCCGAGACCGGGACCGCGATCCCGGCCCGTCCGGTGGTCTTCATGAAGGACCCGGGCACCGTCGTCGGCCCCTGTGACGAGGTGCTGGTCCCGCGCGGCTCCCGGAAGACGGACTGGGAGGTCGAACTCGCGGTCGTCATCGGACGGCGTGCCCGCTATCTGTCGGGCCCCGAGGAGGCGCCGGGAGTGATCGCGGGATACGCGGTCAGCCACGACGTCTCCGAGCGGGAGTTCCAGCTCGAGTACTCGCCGCAGTGGGACCTCGGCAAGTCCTGCGAAACGTTCAACCCGTTGGGCCCGTGGCTGGTCACCGCCGACGAGGTCACCGACCCGCAGGACCTGGGACTCCGGCTGACCGTCAACGGCGTCGAGCGCCAGCACGGCCACACCCGCGACATGATCTTCCCGGTCCACCACCTCGTGTCGTACCTGAGTCGGTACATGGTTCTGGAACCGGGTGACGTGATCAACACGGGTACGCCCGCGGGTGTGGCCCTCGGCCTGCCCGGCACTCCCTACCTCCGTCCCGGCGACACCGTCGAGCTCGAGATCGACGGGCTCGGCGGCCAGCGGCAGACCTTCGGCCAAGCGTGAAAGGCACCCCCTTGTCTGCAACTCCCGCCCGGATCATCTCGGTCGACACGCACGACATCCGCTTCCCCACCTCCCGGGACCTGGACGGCTCCGACGCGATGAACCCGGACCCCGACTACTCCGCCGCCTATGTGGTGCTGCGCACCGACGCCGGCGACGGACTCGAAGGGCACGGCTTCACGTTCACGATCGGGCGCGGCAACGACGTCCAGGTCGCGGCGATCGGTGCCCTGCGCCCGCATCTCCTGGGCCGTTCCGTCGAGGAGCTGTGCGCCGACCCGGGATCGCTCAACCGTGATCTGATCGGCGACAGCCAGCTGCGCTGGCTCGGCCCCGAGAAGGGCGTCATGCATATGGCGATCGGGGCGGTGGTGAACGCGGTGTGGGACCTCACCGCCAAGCGGGCCGGGCAGCCGCTGTGGCGTCTGCTCGCCCACGCCGACCCCGAATGGCTGGTCTCCCAGGTCGACTTCCGCTACATCGCCGACGCCCTCACCCCCGAGGACGCCCTGACCCTGCTGCGGGACGGACGGGCCGGGCTCGCCGAGCGCGAGGCGACCCTGCTGGAACGCGGCTATCCCGGGTACACCACCTCGCCGGGCTGGCTCGGCTACTCCGACGAGAAGCTCACCCGACTCGCCAAGGAAGCGGTCGCGGACGGCTTCACCCAGATCAAGCTCAAGGTCGGCGCCGACCTGGCGGACGACATCCGGCGGCTGCGCACCGCCCGCGCCGCCGTCGGTGACGGCATCCGTATCGCCATCGACGCCAACCAGCGCTGGAACGTCGGCGAGGGGATCGAGTGGGTCCGGGCTCTCGGGGAGTTCGACCCGTACTGGATCGAGGAGCCCACCAGTCCGGACGACATCCTCGGCCACGCCGCCGTCCGTGCGGGCGTCGCGCCCGTGAAGGTCGCCACCGGCGAGCACGTCCAGAACCGCATCGTCTTCAAGCAACTGCTCCAGGCCGGCGCCCTCGACGTCCTCCAGATCGACGCCGCTCGCGTCGGCGGCGTCAACGAGAACCTGGCGATCCTGCTGCTGGCCGCGAAGTTCGGCGTGCCGGTGTGCCCGCACGCCGGCGGTGTGGGGCTGTGCGAGCTGGTGCAGCACCTGTCGATGTTCGACTACCTGGCCCTGTCCGGCACCACCGAGAACCGGGTCATCGAGTACGTCGACCACCTCCACGAACACTTCGTCACACCGGTGGTGATCCGCGAAGGCCACTACACCGCGCCGCTGTCCCCCGGCTTCTCCGCCGCGATGCACCCCGGGTCCCTCGCCGAGTACCGCTTCCCCGACGGCACCTTCTGGGCCGCCGACCTCGCCGAAGGGAACGCGACCTCATGACCGGGCTCTCGGGTCTCCGGGCGCTCGTGACCGGTGGCGCGTCCGGCATCGGACTGGCCACGGCAGGGCTGCTGGCCGAGCAGGGCGCCCGCGTCGCCGTACTCGACCGCGAACCAGCCGGGGTGCCACGGCCGTTGCTCGCGCTCCAGGCCGACGTCACGGACGACGCCTCGGTACGGGCCGCGGTCGAGGAAGCGGCCGGGCGGTTCGGCGGCCTCGACATCCTCGTCAACAACGCGGGCATCGGTGCCGCCGGAACCGTCGAGGACAACCCCGACGAGCAGTGGCACCACGTCCTGGACGTCAATGTGCTCGGCATGGTGCGTACGACCCGTGCGGCCCTGCCGTATCTGCGGCGCTCCTCCCGTGCCGCCGTGGTCAACACCTGCTCCATCGCCGCCACGGCGGGCCTGCCGCAACGCGCCCTGTACTCCGCCGCCAAGGGCGCCGTGCTGTCGCTGACCCTGGCGATGGCCGCCGACCACGTCCGCGAGGGCATTCGCGTCAACTGCGTCAACCCCGGGACCGCCGACACCCCCTGGGTGGCCCGGCTGCTGGACACCGCCGACGATCCCGAGGCCGAACGCGCGGCGCTGCACGCCAGGCAGCCGATGGGCCGACTGGTCACCGCGGACGAGGTGGCCGCCGCCATCGTCTACCTCGCGAGTCCGGCCGCCGCCAGTGTGACCGGCACGACGCTGGCCGTCGACGGCGGTATGCAGGGGCTCCGACTCCGCCCGGCCGCCGGGTCATGAGAGGTCGCTCGGCGCCGGCGCCGAGGGCATCGACGGCGAAGCGGCCCGAGTCGGGGACGCGGTGGCGGTGGCGGTCGCGGTCACGGTCGGTGGAGCGGTACCGGTCGGTGGAGCGGTACCGGTCGGTGGAGCGGTACGCATCGGTGGAGTTGTACGGGTCGGCGCGGTGAGTACGGCGAGGCAGCCGACGACCAGGGCGATGCCGGTCCAGCCGAGCGGGGGCAGGCGTTCGCCGACGACCAGGACGGCGAGCACGGCCGCGACGGCGGGTTCCAGCAGCGAGAGCGTGGTCGCGGTGCTCGCCGGGACGTGTGCCAGACCCCAACCGAACAGGACGTAGCCGGTGAACATCGGAACCAGGGCCATATAGGTGCCGACGGCCGCGTTGGACCAGGAGTCGAGCAGCGGGGCGCCGGTGGCCAGCAGCACGGGCAGAAGCAGCAGGCCGCCCAGCCCGAAGACGGCACCCATGGCCGCGCCGGAGGTGACCCCGCGGCTGATCAGGCGATGGGCCGCCCAGGAGTACAGGGCGTAGGTGAAGCCGGCCACCAGGCCCAGCCCCACGCCGAGCACGGTCGCCCGCACCGAACGGGCGCCCGGACCGGAGTGCGCCTGGGCCGCTTCGGCCATGCACAGCAGGACGGTTCCCGACAGGCCCAGCGCGGCGCCGGTCATCCAACGGCGCGTCAGACGGCGTTTGTCCACGACGCGTTCGATCAGGGCCGACGCGAGAGGGGCCGAGCCGATCGACACCACGGTGCCGGCGGCGACCCCGGCCAGATGCATGGAGGTGTAGAACGCCAGCGGATAGGCGCCCACCGCCAGCGCGCCGAGCACGACCACCGCGCGCCGCGCGCGCAGCGCGGACGTCTCCCGTGCGATACGAGGGGCGGCGACGAGGGCCTGGAGGAGGCCGCCCAGGCCCATGGCCGCGGCCCCGATCGCGAGGGGTCCCACGGCCGGTGCGAAGGTCGCGGCGGTACCCGTGGTGCCCCACAGCACCGATGCCACGAGCACGCACAGCGAGCCCGCGCCCACCGAGCCGACCGCGGGTCCGGCGGACCGCGTCACAGCCGGTCCAGCAGGTTCGCCGCCATGGTCCGCGCATGCTCCAGCCGCGTGCCCGCGCCCTCCAGGCCCGCCCGTGCCGTCGCGCCCTCCAGCAGGAACGACAGATGCTCCGCCAACGCACCGGCCTCCTCGGGCCGGTCGGGCAGGAGTTCCCCGAGATGCCCGCAGAGCAGGGACTCGACCTCCTCCTTGTGCCGGCGCACCACGTCCCGTCCCTCGTGCCCGGCGGGCAGTTCGGCGGCCGCGTTCAGCAGCCCGCACCCACGAAAGCCGTGCTCGTAGGCGAAGGCGGCGTGATCGGCGTACGCGTCGAAGACGGCCAGTACGCCGCCGCGACCGTCCCGGACCCCTTCGAGCCGCCGCCGGTACAGGCCCAGCCACTCCTCGTGCCGCGCGTCGAGGTAGGCCATCACCAGGTCGGCCTTCGAGGAGAAGTTGTTGTACAGGCTCATCTTCGCCACACCCGCCTCGGCGGTGATCGTGTCGATCCCCGTCGCCGACACGCCGTCCGCGTAGAAGCGGCGCGCGGCGGCGGCGAGCAACCGTGCGCGCGCCTTGCCTGGCGCCTTGCGAGGCCCTTTGCCGGGTCGCGACGCGGCGGTGGGGATGTCACTCATGCCGTTCCCTCCCAGATTCTAGGTAGGTCAGTCTACCTAGAAACGCCCGCTCGACGCGATCGCGGACACCGCGGGGTGGGAGGGCGGTGGGCCGCACTGGTGGGGCGTGCTCGACATCCCGTGGGACTCGCGCCGGCCCGGGTGGCCTCCGCCGTGATCTTCCGGCGGCCGCCCCGTCGGATGCAGCCGGGCTGCACCTGGCCTGCCTTCGGCGCCCCGTACGGGCCGCTCACCGGGTTCATCGCCCTGCTGCTCCGGGCCGACCTCACGGCCGTCGCGCTCTTCCTCGGTATCGCGTTCGCCGCGCGGCTCGAAGCGGCCCGGGCCGGCGTCGAATCGGCCGTACGGCCCGACCCCGGCCCGGGGGCGTGACGCGCCGCTCCGCACCCCCCGACTCCACACCCTCCGATCGGGTCGGCCGCCCGTCGCCCGACCGCCCTCGCCCGCCTACGCGCGTACGGCGGGCGGGTCACCGACCGCCGGCCGCCGCGGTCACCGTCGCGGGATCCACACCGGTCAGTTCCACGATGCGGTGCGGCGGCACGCCGGCGGCCAGTGCCCGCCCGATCAGCTCGTCCCTGCCGTCGGCACAATCGCGATAGGCGAGCAACTCCTCCTCGACCCGGGTGTGCGCCGCCGACGCCGTCCGATGCCGCACCCGGCTCAGTTCCTCCTCGCTCAGCGGGACCGGCAGCCGTTCCGCTCCCTCGGGAACGGCCGTCCTCTCCTCCGGCGGCAGGAGTCGCAGACGGGGGGACGTCGCCGTGCTTCCCTGCGCGTTCAGCCACGCGCGTACCGCCGTGGTGTCCATGCAGGCGAGGTCACCGACGGTGGCCGGAGCCACCCCGAGGGGCACGTCGGCGTCGTCCAGCAGAAACAGGTAGGCCTCGTCGGTCATGCTCGGCTCCTTCTCGACGAAAGACATCCGGCCACCACGATGAGGGGCCGATCGACGTCCCTCTACCCCACCGCACCCGGATTACCGTCGGCCCTCTCGTCGACGTCACCGTCGCGTCGCCCCCACCCGTCAGGGGCCGGAGCCCCGGTCCACGGCACGGCGCACCACCAGGCTCTCCACCCCGTACGACAACTCGGTTGCGGCGTCGTCCGGAGGCGGGTGGTAACGGCCCGCGCACACTGAGAGGTTGACGATGAGGTAGGCGTGCCAGGAGGACCCGACACCCCGTCCGTCGGCGAAGATCCGCTCCCCGTTCAGCGACCAGACCACGCTGCGCCTGCCGAAGGTCACGCTCAGATCGATGACACCACCGGGGCTGACGGCTTCGTCGCGCACGTAACTGTGGCCCTCGCGTACATGGTTGCTCAACTCCAGAAGGTCGGGGTTGTCCGGGTGGTACTCGAACACGTCCACCTCGTTGCCTCCGTCCCGCCAGGTCCAGATCGCCGGCCAGGCACCCTGCCCGGTGGGCAGGCGCACCCTGGTGTCGAGGCGGTCTCCGGTGCGGACCATGAAGCCCTCCGCACTCTCCTCCGTGGTCAACAGGCCCGCGTCCCACAGACCGTCGGCTCTGCGCGTGGCGCGGAACGTGCCGGTGCGGGAGTACGAGGGGTCGGCCGTGAGGTGGTCCAGCTTGTTGTCGCCGGGATTGGTGGGGCCGCCGTCGGGATAGGCCCAGGAACGGCCCGCCACCCACTGACGGTCGGAGGAGAAATCAGCGGTGAAGACGACTGCGCTCACCCGAGGCCTCCCTCTGTCGCCGGATACGGCATCACATGCCGGATTTCTCCCCAGCGCAGCCTCGGCCATGCGACGCCAGAATTCGCCCGGCCCGCGATTCACCCGTTCGGCGCAGCGCACGCGCGGGGCGCGGACCGGGCGGCGTCCGTACCGGGCGCGCCCACTCCACCGTTGCCCCGCATGCGCTTGGTCGGCGAGGGGCGCACGCTGTTGCCATGGGCCTCGCGCACCCCGTCGTGATCTACCCACCCGCCGCGGACGGCGGGCGACGGGTGCGCGCCGGTGACCACTTCCTGGGGATGGCGTACGGCCTGCTGGACGTCGCGGAGTTCCTCCGCGAGACCGGGTTGAACGACGCCGACGAGGCCTACGTCGAGTCGTCCCCCCTGATCGAGTGGCGAGGCGGCGGCCCAAAAACCTGGGAACACGGCCCGGACCGCCGATAAGCGCGTCACCGCGAACGACTTCGGTGCCGGACGGCGGTGTCAAGTCCGTGACCTTGGAGGCCACGTTGTAGGCGTTCGTGGCGTGTTGTCGTGGTCGGTCGGCGCGGACTTCTCTTGCTCGCTTGCGTGTCGTCGCGGGTCAATTCTTGGGATCGTGGCCCCAGTTCATGAGGGAGTGGCGCCACGGAGGAGCTTGATGATGCTCCGCCCTGAGGCGTGGCCGACGCTCTCGCCGCGGTCGCTCTGGCCGACACTCTTCGACTCGTCGGTGGCCGGCCACGTCTCCAGCCGCCCGGCGGTCATGTCGACCGCCTCGTGGAACGTGTCGACGGTCTCGTCACGGTCGGCGGCCCGCTGCTGCTTCCCCGCCATCAGGACCGGCCGCCCTTCTTGCGCAGGGCACCCGGCTTGTGCACGGCGGAGCGGCCGGTCTTGTCGCTCTCCACCTCGTACTGCGGCTCCTCACGCGAGGCGTCGACCGTGCGGCCGGCCGCCTCCGTACGATCGGTGATCTTCCTCTTCACCTTCCCGGTCACGTTCTGGCCGTGGCTCTTCCACGAGACCTTGTCGCCCTTGCTCGGGCCGTCCTTCTTCGGCATGGCGCTCTCCTCGGACCGAATGCCGCGCCCGGGCCCGGCCGATACGAGTGGTCGGTCGTCACTCCCAGACTCGCGCCACCGGCCCGTTCACGCATCCGCACGCGGCGGACGGCCCCGGTCATCCGGGTTTCCGGCCGGGCACGGGTCAGCGTGCCGCGGTACGCCGCACCACCTTGCCCGCTCCGTCCGCCTCCAGGGCCGCCGTACCTTCGGGGCGGGCGATGCTCACCCGCCACGGCCGGTCCGGGGGGTACTGGACGACCAGGATGCCGTGCGGTCGGCAGACGGGGAGTTCGACGAGGTTGATGTGCTGCGTGATCTCGACGCGGTGTGCCGGCGCGTCGTCCGGTGCGACGGTGAGGCCGAAGCGCATCGGCACGTCCTTCCGCGTGTGCGGCCGTGGCGTGTGCGCATGACATCGGAGACGCGAACGCGGGTACCCGCATCTGCGGAGGTAGCTGATGTTCGAGCCAAGCGATATCCGTGAGTGGCGCGGTCACGACGTGGTGGACCCGCAGGGGCACAAGATCGGCATCCTGGAGTCGGTCTATGTGGACACCGGGACCGACATGCCCAGCTTCGCCACGGTGACGGTCGGGCTGCCCACCCGTCGCCGTCTGGTGTTCGTGCCGCTCCTCGGCGCGACGGTCGGTCCGGGCTACCTGAAGGTCGCCCACGCCAGGACCGCGGTGAAGAAGGCCCCGTCGATCGATCTCGACGGCGAACTGCCTGCCCCGGAGGAACCGAAGATCTTCGCGCACTACGAACTGGACTACGCGCCGGGCGCCGGCGGCGAGCGTCGCCTCGCCCGTCGCTGACACATCGAGGCCGCCGGGAGAGCGAATGAGCCTGTTTCTGTTTCTGATCCTCGTGGCCCTCGTCCTGGGCATCATCGGATTCGCGGTCCACGGGCTGTTCTACCTGCTGATCATCGGCGCCTTGGTCCTTCTCGCCGATCTCTTCTACGCCGGGCTGCGGTTCCGCCGCGGCGGAAGGAAACACCGTATCGCCCGCTGACCGGCGCTTCCCCGGACGGGGAAACGACGCCGGCGACGCCGACGACGACGCCGCCATCGGTCCATCAGCGTGGCACGATCGCCGCCTCGGCCGCCGTCTTGATGCGGGAACCGAAACCGGGGGCGTCCTTGCGAGCGGCGGCGAGCGCCAGGCCGACGAGGAGCTTGCCCAGCCCGTGGCCTTCGAGAACGTTGAAGATACGGACCCGGGTTCCGCCGCCGGGCAGCGGCTCCAGGTCGTAACCGCCCTCACGTACCGTCACGGTGTTCTTCGAGGCCTCGGCCCACCGGATCTTCACGGGTGCTTCGAGAGCCGTGATGCGGAACTCTCTGGCGGTCTTCATCCCGGCGTCCTTGACCGTGCTCCGAAAGACGGTTCCCACCGTGGTCGGGGCATCGGGAATCCGCTCGATCTTGAGCACACGGGGACTGAACTGCGGATCGTTGCGCCCGTCGGCGAGGTAGGCGAACACCTCCTCGACAGCCCGATCGACCTCCACCGTCGCTTCGAACTGTCCTGACATGAGCACTCCCCATCGGTCGAGTCGCACGCGCGCGAAGGCCACGCCGTACCGCACGTCACTTCGCGGCGGTACCGCGACCCCATGGGAACATCGAACACCCCGCGCGGCAATCGGCAATTCTCCGCGAGGCGGGCGAGGCGGGCGCGGCGGGGAGCGCGGACACCCTTGCGAGCCGGGCGGGCGTCCGGAGAGACGCCCCGCGCACGCGGTGAGCGGGCCCGGGGCGTTCTGCCGCCGAGGCCCGTCGGCGTCACGCCACAACGCAGGACCGGGCGCGCCGCGTGTGCGGCGGGCCCGGTCTTCGTGGCCGAGGCGGGATTTGAACCCGCGACCTCTGGGTTATGAGCCCAGCGAGCTGCCTACCTGCTCCACCCGGCGGCCTTCACTGTAGGACGCCGAGGCGGCGGCGGGCGATGGATTTATCGGCCCCTGCCCCGGCGGACACCGAGACAGGCGGAGGGCCCGAGCGCAACCCGCAACCCGCAGCCCACAGCCGTCAGCCCTCAGGCGTCAGCCCTCAGGCATTGGCCCTCAGGCGTGGCCCTCAAGCATTGGCGTGGCGACGCGTGGCCGTCCTTCGTGGGGCGGCGTGGTGCACGGACCTGCCCTCGCCGGCCGTCTGCTGACGCCACAGCCACAGCGAAGTCACGGACAGGAGACCGGCGAAGACCACCAGGAAGAGCACCGACACCCACATCTGCCGACTCCCGGGATCGTCCCATCCCGTCCAGACAGCCGATGCGGCCCACAAGGCCGCACCGCCCGCGTAGACAGGGCGGATGCGCCGCAGCTGCCGGACGGCACGCACGGATTCGACGTGATCAGTTTTCTGTGCCATGTGGGCCCAGGTACCCCGATCCGCGCTCTTCATCAGTGTTCGGCCGGCGATGCGCCGTCGTGCAGGACGACGAAGAGTCCTCGCGCGCGAGTGCCGTCCGGGAGTGCCCAGGAGCCGGCGACATGGCCGACCGCCTGCGCGGGCGGCAGCGGCTCGTCGTCCGGGGCAGGACGCAGCACCCGGTGCAGACGGAGTGTCGTGCCCTGCGGTGCGGGCAGCTCGGTGCCCTGTGGGTCGTCCGCGGCGCCGGCCATGGAGTCGGTGGGGGTGCCACCGTCACCCCTACAGGAGCGGGTGACCTCCCGGTCGGGGACATCGCTGGTGTTCTGGGCCTGGGCCTGGACCCGGCGCTCGACGAGCGCCGCCAACTGGGCGACCAGCACCGGGTCGTGGCAGCCGTCGTAGGCCCAGCGCCGCCCCAGCACCCCGTGCTCCATGATGCCGACGAGGGCGTGTTCCGCCCCTTCGAGCGGGGCCCCGCGATAGGTCAACGGCACCAGATAGGTGACCGGACGGCTGCCGGAGGTATCGGTGACCACGAGGAACTCGATCCCGACCTCGCCCTCGGGGTCGTCCAGCCGGAAGCCCCCGGCCTTGGCCAGTTCTGGTGCGCCCGTGCCGCCCGCGTACCACGGCCGGGTGGGCAGCCAGGAGGTGAGCAGTTCCAGCTTGGTCGGCTCGAGGACGGTGCGGTGGATGACGGCCATGCCGAGGTTCCTTTTTCGTGGGGCGGATGGGCCGGGACAGGTCAGGCGGACCGGTCGTCGTCTGTGGGTGCGTGCCAGGCTGCCAGGGGCGTTCCGGCCGCCGTCGTCACCTGCAGCACCTCGCACCCCATGAGCGCAACGGCGGCGAAGAGACGCTGCCGAACCCGTTCGCCGTCTTCGGGCGGAAAGGCGATCCGGATCCGGTGGGGGCGGTCCGCGTCGTAGGTGAGATGCCAGTCGGTGTCGACGGTCGCGAAGTGGTCCTGTCCCAACTCGCCGTCCTCGGAGTACCACGACCCCCGGTCGACGGTGGGAGCAAGTGCGTCGCGCAGGACCCGCAGGCACTCGGCGGCAACACGAGGGCCTGCGGACAGTCGCAGGCAGCGATGCGTCCGAGGGCGGAAGGTGTTGAACCACGGTGCCAGGTCCGGCTCCATGTCCGCGAGCAGGTGGGAGCCGACGTGGCCGCCGACCCATCCGGCGAGGAAATCGGCCGCGCCCAGGTGATGCGTCTCGTGCCGGCCCTCGCTGCTCCACACCACGACCGGCCACTCGTCGGGAGCCCCACCGGTGAGCCAGCACAACCGGTCGGCGTCCATCGTCGTGCCCCAGATCAACAGCTCGGCCGGGCCGGCGCCCGAGGCCGGGTGCGAGGGACGCGGGTGGAGCTCACGCTCCCGTGCGGGAGGAGCGGTGGCTGCGGGAGGAGCGGTAGGTGCGGGAGAATTGAGGTCGGCCATCTGCCGTTCGATGCCGTTGTGCCTGCTCGTGCCGAACGGCGTGCGGAGGTAGAGGTAGTCGCAGAACTCCCCCCAGCCGTAGGTCTCCACGAGCCGTCGGTAGTCGGCGGGCAGCCGACCGCCGATCCTGTCCTGCACGGCGGCCCAGTCCCCGGAGGCGTCCACCGGTTCGGCCGGTGGTGCCACGAGCCGGGCCAGTCGCTCACAGCCCGTGGCGGCAACCTCCGAATCAGCCATGGGGGCAGCGTAGTTGATCTCCCCGCAGGCTCTGCGTCGGTGTCCGGCCCCGGTCTCAGCCCCGGCCCGGTCCGACCGGCGCGGTGATCTCGCGCTTGAGGATCTTGCCGCTGGGGCCGGTCGGCAGGGTGTCCACGAGCCACACCTCACGCGGGTACTTGTATGCCGCCACCCGGCTCTTGACGAACTCCCTCAGCTCGTCGGGAGTGGCATGGGCACCCGGGCGCAGGACGACCGCGGCGGCGATCTCCTCGCCCAGGTGGGTGTGCGGCACGCCCACCACGGCGGCCAGGGCGACGGCCGGGTGCTCGTGCAGGACCTCTTCCATCTCCCGCGGATAGACGTTGTAGCCGCCACGGATGATCATGTCCTTCTTGCGGTCCACGATGTACAGGTAGCCGTCCTCGTCCTGCCGCGCGAGGTCGCCGGAGCGCAGCCAGCCGTCCGGCATGGCGGTCGCGGTCTCCTCGGGCCGGTTCCAGTAGCCCTTCATCACGTTCGGGCCGCGCACGGCCAGTTCGCCCACCTCACCCGGGGCGACGTCCTGGCCCTTGTCGTCGAGCAGCCGCACCTGCACATCACGGATCGGCGTGCCGATGGAGCCGGCCTTGCGCGGCCGGTCGGGGTGGTTGAAGGTGACCACCGGGCTGGTCTCGGACATGCCGAAGCCCTCCAGCACCGCACAGCCGAAGCGCCGCTCGAAGCCGTGCAGGACCTCCACCGGCAGCGAGGCCCCGCCGGAGATGCACATCCGCAGCGTCGACACGTCCACCTCGGACGGGTGCTGGAGCAGCGCCGCGTACATCGTGGGAACGCCCTCGAAGACCGTGGCCCGGTCGCGGGCGATGGCGTCCAGCACGGTCTGCGGTTCGAAGCGGGGGATCAGCGTCAGGGAGGCGCCGGCGCGGACGGCCACGCTCATCGTGCAGATCTGGCCGAAGATGTGGAACAGCGGCAGACAGCCCACCACCACGTCCTGAGGTGTCATGCGCTGGACGTGGACCGTGTTGACCTCGGTGTTGTGCCGCAGCCCGCCGTGCGTGAGCGCGGCGCCCTTGGGGCGACCGGTGGTGCCGGAGGTGTACAGGAGTACGGCAACGTCGTCGACGCCGGTCTCGGCCACCTCGGACAGCGGCTCGTGCCCGGCCAGCAGCGCGCCGAAGGCCGCCGGTTCGACGGCCAGGTGCCGCACACCGGCGGCGGCCGCGCCCTGCGCGCCCTCCCCCGGCGCCTGGTGCCATTCGAACAGCAGCACCGCCCCGGAGTCGTCGAGGTGGTACTCGGTCTCCCGCGTCTTCAGCAGCGGGTTCATCGGTACGACGATCCCCCCGGCGCGGAGCACCCCGTAGTACAGGACGACGAACTCGGGAACGTTGGGCAGCATCAGGGCGACCCGGTCCCCCGGCCGCACGCCCTCGGCCCGGAGCAGCGCGGCGGCGCGGGCGCTGCGCTCGTCCAGCTCCGCATAGCTGGTGACCTGCTCGCCCAGGCGCAGCGCGGGGCGTCCCGGCTGCCGCTGTGCCGTCTCCACCAGGAACTGCGCCAGATTGGCCATGACCCGCCTCCACGAACGTCACCGTTGAAATCCGCTGTTCACCTGCGCGACATCGTGCTGCCACGCACGGCGGCGGACTATGGACGGCAGGACAGCGCCTCCCCTCCCGGATTGGTGCGGGGAACAAAACGATGGCGTTAAGCTGCGGTAATGGAAATATCGGGCGTGGCGGCGGCGCTTCATTCCAGACTTCCGGAACTGGGTGAGCGGATCGCGCAGCGTATCCGCTCGGACGTCGACGCCTACGACGAGGAGTCGCTGATCCCCTTCGACTCGCTGCGCCGCTCGTGCACCGCCAACGCGGACCTGGTCCTGAGCCACCTCGGTCACGCGGATGCCCAGGACCCGAGCCCGGCCCGCGAGACCGGCCGGGTGCGTGCCGAGCAGGGCGTGCCGCTGGCGGACACGCTGCACGCGTACCGGGTGGGCTTCGAACTGCTGTGGACGGAGATCCTCCTGGAGTCACGGACGCATCCCGAGGTCTCCGACGACCAGTTGGTGTCCCAGTCCGCGGAGATCTGGGCGTTGTTCGGGCTGTACGCGGAGGCGGTGGCGGCGGCCTACCGGGAGACCTCCGCGGAGTTGACCTCGCAGCGGCACGCCCGGCGCTCGGCACTGGTGGAGGCGCTGTTCACCGGTGTCATCGCCGACCGGACCACGCTGTGGGAGGCCGCCCGTGAGCTGGGCCTGCCCGAGCACGGCCCCTACGCGGTGGTCGCGGCGGCGGCCGGCGCGCCCGGCCAGGAGCCGCTGGCGGGCATCGAAGCCGAGCTGCGTCAGGACCGACTCGCCTCGGCGTGGCGGCTGTTGCCCGACCATCAGATCGGGGTGATCGCCCTGCCCACGCCGGCGGCGGAGAGCGCCTGTCTGCGCGTCCTGCGTCGTGCCGGGGCCCGTGTGGGCGTCAGCCCGTGCTTCCCCTCCCTGCGGGACACTCCACAGGCGCTGCGCTTCGCTCGCCTGGCCCTGGCCGGGCTGCGGGGCACCGGTCCCGGCGTCGCGCGGTTCGACGACAACCCGCTCGCCATGGTGGTGGCCGCCGCTCCGGCGGAGGCGGCGCATCTCGTGGGAGTGGTCCTCCAGCCCCTGGTCGACCTGCCGGTCGCGGAACGTGCTCGTCTGCTGGAGACCCTGGAACACTGGTTCGCCGCCGCCGGCTCGGCCACCGACGCGGCCCGGGGCCTCTTCGTCCACCCCAACACCGTCCGTTACCGACTGCGCCGTATCGAGGAGTTGACGGGCCGTTCCCTTTCCGATCCGCGCGCGGTGGCCGACACCGGTGCGGCACTCCTGGCCGTTCGCAACGCCGGCGTCGGCGCGGGCGAACAGCCGCCGCCCGCATCGGACTGACACGGCCGCGCACGGACGAGCGTGGTGCCGCGTGGTCCTCGACGGCGTGATCGACCCGCACCGCTACGGCCCCCGGCTGCGCGCGCCATCCACTGATGGGCCCCTCACCTCACCCACGACATCGGACTGCCCCTGGGCGCCTTCTGGGACCGGCCCCGGGAGCTCCCCACCACCGTCCGCGACGACCTCCCCGCGCGCTGCTCGTCGACTCCACCGACGACCCCCGTCGGGCCTGTGCCGGTGACACCGTGACGCACGGCGGGGAGCCCCCGCGCAGGGAGGTGAGACCGCCTCTCCGACCACGCTTGCAACCGTGCGCCACGGCTGATTGCGCCGTCCACCATCGGGGAACGCGTCGGGTCCGGGAGACGCGGTTTCCAGGCCCCGCCGCGATCTCCCTTCTATCGTGGAACGGCACAGTGACGCTCGGCACCGAGACAGGCGGCAGGACATGGGGAAACCACTGATCGACTATGTGGCGGTCTTCCGAGCCCTGCCCGGCATGGTGGCCCTCCTCACCCCGGATCTGATCTACGCCGACGCCAACGACGACTTCCTGCGGCTGGCCGGACGCACCCGCGAGCAGCTGCTCGGCCGCTACATCTTCGACGTCTTCCCGGAGAACCCGAACGACCCGGCGGCGGCCGGCATGCGGGAGACCCGGGAGTCGATGCTGCGGGTGGTCGCCACCGGCGAGCGCGACACGATGGCACTGCTGCGCTACGACATCGAGGACCCCCATCGGCCCGGTGTGTGGCGCGAGCACTACTGGAGCCCGGTGAACGCGCCGGTGCACGGCCCCGACGGGCAGGTGGCACTCGTCGTGCACCGGGTGGAGGAGGTCACCGAGCTCATCCACGCGCGCGGCGGCCCGAACGGCGGGGCCCGAGCCCGTGTGCTGGAGGGCGAGCTGTACACCCGGGCCCGCGAGCTGCAGGAGGTCAACGAGCGGCTCCGCCAGGCGCACGCACATGAGCGGGAGGTCGCACTGGCCCTCCAGGCGGCGATGCTGCCCGCGCCCGGCCCGACCGGGCCGCACGCCACCGCCGTGCGCTACCGGCCCGCGGTCGGCGCGCTGAACGTGTGCGGCGACTGGTACGACCTGGTCGACCTGCCCGGCGACAACCTGGCGATCGCCGTCGGCGACGTCGTCGGGCACGGCCTCGCGGCGGCCTGCACCATGGGGCAGCTGCGCAGCGCCCTGAGCGCCGCCTGCCGGGTGGCCGACGGCCCCGCCCAGGCCGTGGAGGCCCTCGGCCTGTACGCCCGCTTCGTCGAGGGTGCCGAGGCGACCACCGTCGTGACGACGTTCATCGACTGGGTCAGCCACACCATCACCTACAGCTGTGCCGGCCACCCGCCGCCCGTCCTCGTGCACGAGGACGGGACCGTCACCTTCCTCGACCAGGCCACCGATCCCCCGCTCGCCGCCCGCCCGGAACACCTCCCTCGCCCCCAGGCCCGCACCGGTTTCGGCGAGGGCGCCACCCTCGTCCTGTACACCGACGGCCTGATCGAGCGCCGCGACGAGGACATCTACACGGGCCTGGCCCGGCTCGCCGCCTCCCTCACCCACCACAGACACTCGGACCCCGAGCCCCTGGCCGACGCCCTCCTCGCCGACCTCCTCCCCACCACCGGCACCACCGACGACGCGGCCCTGATCGTCCTGCGTCTGTGACCCGCCCGGGAGCGGCGGCGCCCACGGCCTCGTTCCCTGCCGTCAGTCGGCGGGACCGGTCGGGTCGGGGCTGCCGTGGGTCTCGGGGAGGTCGGGCCGGGCGGTGTGGTCGGGGTGGCCGCGGGTGCGCCGGGCTTCCTTCAGCTCGGCCTCGTAGAGGTGGTCGCGTCCTTCGGCGAGCCGGCGCACCGCCTCCTGCTCCAGGTCCCTGAACACTCGGTAGTACGTCTCGTCGTAGGCCTCGACGATCTGGAACGTCCAGTGTCCGGGGATGACGTTGCGCCCCAGGATCTCCGTCTCCACGCGGTCGGCCCAGGTCGCGTGGCCCGCCCTGCGCAGCAGTTCGACCGTGCGGTCCAGTTCCAGGTCCGCGGTGCCGGTGAGCTGGTGGAACGAGTAGAGGTGCCCACGGGCCCGTTCGACCGTCTCCAGCGCCTTGGACAGGGAGCCGAGCGCTTCCACCGTCTCGTCGCCGACGCCCGGGGGACGCCGGTGCTCGTGGTCCGCACCGTGGAGGTCACCCATCTTCGCCACTTCCTTCGCGCCAGGGACTCCCGACCTGTCCGGACCAGCACAGCACGGCACGGGCGACGGCACCGTCCCTGCCGTCCGGATGCACCATCGCCGAACCCGATCGGGCCGGTCTCAGCGCACGATGTCGACGAGCTGGGGCACCACCCGGGTGAGGCGCACCACGGCCCAGAGGATGAGCAGTGCGCCGATCGCCTCGGGCAGCAGCCACCAGCCGGTACGGATGCTCTCGTCGAACAGCGCCACACCCAGCAGGAGGCTCACCGCCGCGTCCCCGATGGTCAGCGCGGGCTGTGAAGCGACCAGGGGGCCGGCCTGCAGGGCGTTCTCCAGCAGCAGGAGGGCCAGGACCCCGGTGAGCGCGAATCCGTAGGTCTGCCAGGCGGTGAGGAACGCCGGCAGTCCCGCGTCGGCGAGACGTCCCGTGGCCGACTTCAGCAGGGCGGCGGTCAGCGCGTTGCCGACCGCCGCGGCCGAGGCCAGCGCCGCGGCGCGCAACAACGGCGAGGAGGCGGAGCGCGCGAGGAGGACCGCCGCGGCCATCGCGCCCAGCGTGAGCGCCAGGACCGGGATCCAGCGCGCCATGGAGGCCTGCTCCCGGCTGCCGGAAGGGGCTGCCGACGCCAGGAGCACGGCGAGTCCGGCCACCACTGCCCCGATCGCCCACCAGCCCTCGGCCGACAGCCGGCGGTGCATGAGCGGCACCGCCAACAGCAGTGCGAAGGGGAGCTCGAGGATGAACAGCGGCTGGACCAGCGCCATGGGGCCGTTGATGAGGGCCAGGGCCTGGAACACGGCGGCGCCCACCACGCCCGCGATGCCGATCGACCAGGCGGGCCGCCGCGCGAGGGCGAGCAGCAGCCGTACTCCGCCGCCCCGGTCCACCGTGGAGGCGGCCTTGCGCTGGAACGCCGTGCCCACCGCGTTGCTGACGGCGCCGAGGACGGCGAAGACGACGGCGAGCACCATCACGACTCCGGCACGGGCGGCGGATTCCACTCGAGCAGCAGGATCGTCGCATCGTCCTGGAGGCGGCTGGTCCTGGTGTCCAGGATGGCGTGGATGAGGAGCCGGAGGCTCTCGGGTGCGAGTTCTCCCGCGGCCGTGGCGCGGATGACGTGGTCGGCGAAGCGCTCGAGGCCGAACAGGTTGCCGTCCCGGGTCCGGGCCTCGGTGACGCCGTCGGTGTACAGCAGGACCCGGTCGCCCGGCTGAAGGGCGTACTCGTGGATCTGGCGCGGTCGCCCGCCCAACAGGAAGCGCAGCCCCATCGGCGGATCCGGCTCGCCTTCCAGCGCGTCGGCGACCAGCCGCTGGTCGCGGATGAGCAGGGGCGCGGGGTGACCGCTGTTGCTCCAGCGCAGCACGCCGGTGGTGAGGTCCAGTTGGGTCAGTACGGCCGTGCAGAACTGGTCCGGGAGCCACTCGGCGAGTGCCCGGTCCACGCTGTCGACCAGTTCGGGGAGGTCCTCGCCGGCGCGGCGGGCGTTGCGGCACGCGGCCAGCGAGACCGCGCTGGTCAGTCCGGACGCCAGGTTGTGACCCATGGCGTCGATGACGGTGGCATGCAGGGTGGTGTCGGTGAGGCAGTGGTCGAAGGCGTCACCGCCCAGCTCGTAGGCGGGTTCGAGGACGGCCGTGGAGACGACGTGTCCGTTGCCGATGGTGCGGGGAGGCAGGAACGCCCGCAGCAGTTCGGCGGGGAGCCGCATGGGCTCGGTGCGCGTCCTGCGGACGACGGAGTCCATGTAGGCCCGATTGGACGTGATCATCATGCTCAGCAGGGCGCCGAGGGCCTTGCCCCGGGTGAGCGAGGCGGCGGTGAGCGCCGGTGTGTGGACGGCGAGGACGCCCAGCCGCTCGGCTCCGTCGAGCAGCGGGAACCAGGCGATCACCCCGCCCGTGCCCGATTCCTCCACCCGCAGTGACTGCGTGCGGTACGTCCAGCCCGCGAGCGAGTCGTCGATCGACAGGGTCGAGGCGATGTCGGTGAGCGGGATGAGACGGCGCTGTTGCAGATCGGCGAGGTAGGCCACGGAGTGCTGGAGGCCGAGTGCCTCGGTGCAGCGGGCCACCGCCTCGGACAGCTCCAGCGTGCGGTTGGCGGAGTCGGCGAGGAAGCCCATGAGCTGCTCGTCCTTGAGCTCGGCCGTCACGTCGTCACCACCTGGTGGGCTGCTCGCCGCCGCATGCACCCGTTGCGCCGGATGCGCCGGATGCGCCGGACGGACCCGGAAGGGACCGGTCGCTTTGGCCGCAGTCTCACATCCGGGAGCATGATCCGCAGTTCGGCGAGGGGCGCCGCCCGCCGCTGGGGCCGACGACGCCCGTCCCGCCGTCGGCTACTTCCTGCCGCGGCGCAGCAGCAGGTAGGCGAGGGTCAGCGCCGCGGCGGCGCCGACGAGGGCGCCGCGGTGGTCGCGCACCTGTCGGGGTGCCTTGTCCTGCCACAACTGCTCGGCCTGCCCGGCCTTGGCCCTGACCTGGACGGCGGCCGCGGCGGCCGTGTCCTTGACCGGCGCCGGGACCTTCTCCTCCAGGAGGTGGGCCGCCCCGGCCGCCTTCGTCCTGGCCTGCTCGGACAGCTGCGCCGCCGTGGTGCCGGCCTGTTCCTTCAAGGCGGTCGCCTTCTCCTGGGCGCGGGCCTTGACGTCGGTCTTCGCGGCCAGCGCCTCGACGGTCTCGCCGAGTTCGTGGCGGGTCTGTTCGACCTGTCGGCGCAGTTCCTCGGGGCTGTCGGCGGTGGGCTCGTCGTGGGGTGGCTGGGTCATCGTCGTGCACTCTCCTTGATCTCCGACACATCGGCTTTCACGCTGTCGACGGTCCGCTCGGGCACAGGTGGGGCGGCCGCGCCGACCTGCTTCTTGCCGGTCAGCGCCAGCACGGCGGTGACCACCGCCAGGACGGCCGTGACGATCAGGGCCGCGGCCCACACCGGGAGCGGCACCGCGATCGCGGCGATCGCGGTGGCGACCAGCGCCTGGAGGGTGAGGAAGCCGAAGAGTCCGGCCCCGCCGAACAGCCCACCGCCCTTGCCGTAGCGTTTGCCCTTCTCGACCATCTCCGCCCGTGCGAGCTCCATTTCGCCGCGCACCAGTTCGGTCAGCTGCTGCGAAGCGCGTTGCACCAGGTCGCCGACCGACTCACCGTCGTCGGCGGTCCGCGCGCCGCGTTCACCGTCCGTGCCGTACCGTCCCGCTTCAGCCATCGCCTTCACCCCTTCCTCTCGGTGCCGCACCGGGTACCCGGTGACCGGCGGAGAAGACATCCCTGCCGCGGAACGGGACGGGTCAGGCCCGTGTCTCCCCCGCGCCGGCCGTGTCGGGAAGGGGCACCAGGTCGCTGGTGCAGAACCCGCAGCGGCGCGCCTGGGCGGGCACGGGGTTGAGGCACTCGGGGCAGTCCCGCTTGTCCGCCTGGATGTCCTGGTGAGGGGCGAAACGTTCGTGCAGCTTGTTGATCGGCAGCACGACGAGGAAGTACAGGACGCAGGCGATCAGCAGAAATCCGATGCCGGCGTTCACGAAACTCCCGTACGGGAAGACCGTCCCGCCGAGGGTGAAGGTCCTGCGGCTGTAATCGCCCGTCGCACCGGTCGCGAAGCCCACGATCGGGGTCAGGAACGCTTTCACGAAGCCGTTGACGAGTGCGGTGAAGGCCGCGCCGATCACGATGCCCACGGCCAGGTCGACCACGTTCCCGCGCAGTATGAAACTGCGGAACCCTCCCAGCAGATCCCTCACGGTCCCCTCCGATTCCTCTCGGCCTCGCCCGGCCGTTCGCCGCTTCGTCCGGCCGCGGGGTCCGCGACGGTCGGAGTGCGTCTTGCCGCGCCGGCGCCGGTCACACCACCGTCCGGCGGCCCGCGGTTCGGGGCGGCTCCACCCGGATGGCCGCCCGCCTCGCGCGACGGCGTCGGTCGTTGCCTAGCGTCGAAGCGACGGCCCCCGGCCGGGAGGAGACACCCATGCCCCATCGCACCGTCGTCGCGGGCATAGCCGCGACGATCATGACTTTCGCTCCGTTGTCCGCAGTCGCCCACGCCCAGGACCTCGACTGCCGCGACTTCACCTTCCAGGAGGACGCCCAGGCGGAGTTCGACCGGGACACCAGCGACCCCAACCGCCTCGACGAGGACCAGGGAACGAACGACGGCATCGCCTGCGAGGTCCTCCCTCGCCGGCCGCTGCCCACCCTCGTACCCGCCACGAGCATTCCCGCGCCGGTCCCGACCGGATCCGCGCCGGTGACGATCAGCCCCGCGGCACTGCCCAGCCTCGGTGTGCGCGGCGGCGTCGGCGGCGCCGTGACCACGGGACCGTCCGGCCGGGACATCGGCATCGGCGCCGGCCTGACGGCGGCGGGCCTGCTGGCCGGCGCCGCTTGCGTGAGGCGGCGCCGACGCCGCGTCTGACCGGGCCCCGGCCGGGGCCCCGCCGGAAGCGCCGTGCGGGCACCTCGTGCGGACGGACCCGCACCGCGCTTCAGGAGGCCGTGTCGCCGGGGTGCCGTCCGGGGCCCTCGGTCCGGTTGGTCAGTGGAGTCGGCGACAGGACGGTGTCCTCTTCGCCCGGCTCCAGGAGGGTGGCCGCGGCACCGACGACCAGGGGGTCCGGACTGCCGACCGCTTCGGCGTCCTTGGCCGCGTAGTCGACGCGGTGCAGCAGACTGCGCATCGCTTCGAGGCGGCCCCGACGTTTGTCGTTGCTCTTGACGACCGTCCAGGGAGCGTGCGCGGTGTCGGTGACGCGGAACATCTCGACCTTGGCAGTGGTGTACTCGTCCCAGCGGTCGAGGGAGGCGACGTCGGTGGGCGAGAGCTTCCACTGGCGTACCGGGTCGACCTGGCGGATCGCGAACCGCGTCCGCTGCTCGGTCCGGGAGACGGAGAACCAGAACTTCACCAGGATGACGCCGTCCTCGACGAGCATCTCCTCGAAGAGCGGGCACTGCTTGAGGAACAGTTCGTACGCCTGCTGCGTGCAGAAGCCCATGACCCGTTCGACGCCCGCCCGGTTGTACCAGGAGCGGTCGAAGAAGACGATCTCACCCGGTCCCGGCAGATGGTCGACGTACCGCTGGAAGTACCACTGGCCCTTCTCCTGTTCCGTGGGCTTGCCCAGCGCCACGATCTTCGCGCCGCGGGGATTGAGGCGTTCGGTGAATCGCTGGATGGTGCCGCCCTTGCCCGCCGCGTCCCGCCCCTCGCAGATCACGACCAGCCGGGCGCCGGTGTCATTGACCCAGCGCTGGAGTTTGAGCATCTCGATCTGGAGGACGCGCTTGGTGCGCTCGTACTCCCTGCGGCTCACCTTGCGGTCGTAGGGGTAGTTCTCCCGCCACGTCGTGATCGGCTGACGCGCGCCGTCGAGCAGCACCGGCTGTTCCGGTCTGCGGTCGTCCACCGTCAGCCCCTCGAGCAACCGGGCCTCTACCTCTTCACGATCCATCGGTTCCGCGCCTCCTCGCAATGCGTCGCTCACGTCTGCCGCTGGGTTCCTGACCGATGACCACCCCAAACGCGTTGACCTGCCGGAAAGCCGTTCGGTCCGGACTGGCAGAGCGTGACACGCCGAATGCCCTTTTCATACATTTTCGGGTATATATCGGAGGACTGCGTCCCATGAGTGAGGCCGACCCCCTCCAGCGACCGGCCCAGAAGATCGGAAACGCTTCCCGCATACGGGGGTTGGACCGTGCAGACCTTTCTGCCGTACCCGGACTTCACCGCGTCGGCCGCCGCCCTGGACCCTCGCCGGCTGGGCAAGCAACGGGTCGAGACGCTCCAGGTGCTGCGGGGACTGACGGTGCCCGGCTACGGGTGGCGCCACCATCCGGCGGTGCGCATGTGGACCGGGTACGAGGAGGCGCTGGTGCGCTACGGCCTCGAGGTCTGCGGTCTGTGGACGGCGACCGGACGTGCGGACACCTGCGCCGCCTCGCTGGTGACCGGCTTCGGGAGACGGCCGGCCGGCATCCGCAGCCAGGAGCGGCTCGCCGAGGCGGGGGAACTGCCACCGTGGCTCGGCGATCCCGCGTTCCACCGCAGTCACCGGTCGGCGCTCGTGCGCAAGGATCCCGAGTTCTACGCCGCGGTGTTCCCCGGCGTGCCCGACGACCTTCCGTACGTCTGGCCGGCGTCCGACCGGACCGCGCTCCGCGACGGGTGACCCCCTCGCCACGGCCCGTCGTCAGGCGCAGTCGAGCGCCGTGAGGTCCACGGCGTCGGCCATTGCCTGCATCCCCTTGTCGTTGGGGTGCAGATGGTCTCCGCCGTCGAAGAAGGGCAGGATCCGCTCGGGGTCGTAGGGGCTGCGCAGGATGCGGTCGAAGTCGGTGACGGCGTCGAGCTCCGCGCCGCTCCGGAGGAACGCGTTGACCTCCTGACGTACGGACTCGGCGGCCGGGTCCCACTCCGACCAGCCTTCGAAGGGGGCCACGGTGGCGCCGACGACGCACTTCCCGGCCGCGTGCGCACGCCGGACGATCTCCCGGTAGCCGGCGATCATGTCCTGGGCGGTCACCCCGGTGTGCGCCTTGATGTCGTTGACGCCCTCGAAGAGGAAGACGGTGCGCACTCCCGGCTGTGACAGCACATCCCGCTGGAGCCGGTTCAGCGCGCTCTGACCGGCTCCGTCCGCCAGGACCTTGTTGCCGGAGATCCCCTCGTTGGCCACGCCCTTGACCTGGGTGTCCGCCCGCTGGAGTCGGCGGGCGAGGTAGTCGGGCCAGCGGCGGTCGAGGTCGGCGGTGGACTGCCAGCCGTCCGTGATGGAGTCGCCGAGCGCGACCACCGCACCCGTCGACGCGTTCGCGCGGACGGAGACGGAGTCGAGGTAGAACCAGGAGCCGGTCGTCCCGCTCCAGCGGTCGCCGCTCTCCTGCGCGGTGTGGTCGCCCTGGGTGAGGTACGAGGCCTGCAGGGCCATCCCGTGGCCGCTCGCCGGGCCCGCCGCGTCCGGCGAGTGCAGGCTGACCACCAGGTCGGTGGCGGCCGGCAGCCGGCCGGGCAGCGCGTCGCTCATCGCGGTGCCGCCCGCGGGGATCGTGACGGAGTGCGCGCCGCCGAAGCTCAGCCGCCGGTTGCTGCCCCGGACCAGGGTCGCGCCCTCCTGCTGGACTCCCGCGTAGACGCTGTCGAAGGTCACCGGCCGGTCGCCGAAGGCGTTCGTGAGCCGGATCCGCAGGTCGGCGCCGCCGGCGCTGGTGCGGACGACGAGCCGGTAGCCACGGTCGGCGACGCCCTCCCCCAGCCGGTCCGCGGAGGCCGCCCAGGTGACGACGTCGTGACCGGTCTCCGCCGCGCGGGCGACCGCCGGGAAGGCCTGCGGCAGGGCGGCGGCGAACAGGAAGGCGAGGACGGCAAGGAGCACGCGGACCGGCGTGCGGCGGGCCGTCATCGGGTGAAGCCCTTCAGCGTGACGGACCGCCCCGGCCGCAGGTCCACCGTCCGGGACGTCCCCCCGTACGCCACCGTCGTGGTCCGGCCGCCGACGCTGCGCACCCGCACCGAGGTGGGCGCGCCCTCGCGCCATCGCAGATCGACGACGAACCCGCCGCGCGCGGGCAGACCGGTGACATGCCCGGAGGCGGCCCAGGCGGCGGGGAGGGCGGGCAGGAGTTCAATGTGCCCGGGACGGGAGTACAGGAGCATCTCCGTCATCGCCGCCGGGGTGCCGAAGTTGGCGTCGATCTGGAAGATGCCCCGGCCCTGTTCGACCTCGTAGATGTCGAACAGGTTGAAGGCGGTGCCGTTGCCGCCGCCGGTCGACGGGCGCAGATTGGTCGTGACCAGCTCGTACGCGTTCTCCGCGTGCTTCAGGCGGGCCCAGCACAGGGCGCGCCAGGCGTTCGCCCAGCCGAAGCTGTCCATGCCGCGCGCGGTGAGGAGGGCGGTGGCTCCGTCGACGGTCTCCCGCGGGGTGGAGCCGTCGGGGCGGATGCGGTCGCCGGGGAACAGGCCGACGAGCGGCGAGAGGTGCCGGTGGGTGCTCTCGCCGAGGTTGTCGGGTGACATCCACTCCTCGAGCCACCCGGTCTTCGGGCTCACCTGCGGCAGGTACAGCCGTTCGCGCAGGCCGGCGACGGTGTCCGCGTAGGCGGCGTCCTTGCCCAGTTCCCCGGCCGCGGTCCGGTAGTGGCCGAACAGCTCCCACACCAGCTCCTGGGCGTAGGTGATGCCCCGGGCGTCGAGCGGGCCGTGTTCGGGGGACCAGTCGCTGTCGGCGACGAGGACCTGCCGCTCGCTGCCGGGCAGGGTCATGGGCAGCAGCCGCGCCTCCCAGAACTCGCAGGCGCCCTTCAGCAGCGGGTAGATCTTCTCCAGGTGGGTGCGGGAGCCGGTGAACTCGTAGTGCTCCCAGAGGGTGCCCGCGAGCCAGGCGTTGCCCGCGGGATGCCACCACCAGCCCATCCCGCCGTGCGGGTTGGTGGAGATCGCGACGGTCCAGCCGGCGTTCTTTCCGGTGGAGTTGCGGTAGCGGTTGCGCGGGTCGTTGAACAGGGACCGGGTGAGGGCGGTCCAGGAGGGCAGCTGGGCGAGGCAGTAGTCGGTGAGGGCGTCGAAGCACGGGGACAGGCCCGTGCGGTCGGCCATCCAGTAGTTCATCTGGAGGTTGATGTCGGTGTGGTAGTCGCCCATCCAGTCCGGGTCGTTGCCGTCGAGCCACAGCCCTTGGAGGTTGAGGGGAAGGCTGCCTCGGGATCCGGAGATCATCAGGTAGCGGCCGAACTGGAGGTACGCGGCTTCGAGTTCGGGATCCGGGGTCCTGTCGCGGGCGCGTGCGGTGAGGCGTTCCCAGGTGTCGAGGGCGCGCTGTCCGGGGGTCGACGTGCCGAGCGAGAGGTCGAGTCGGCCGTAGAGGGCACGGTAGTCGGCGACATGGGTACGCAGCAGTGTGGCTGCCGGGTGGGCGGCGGCCGCGCGGACCTTCGTACGGGCCAGCTTCTCGGGGTCGAGGGACGGGTCGCGGTACTCGGCGCGGGCGTCGGGGGCGTAGTTGGTGCCGCCACTGACGACCACCGTGAGGTCGCCGCAGCCGGAGAAGTCGATCCGGGCTCCGTTCACCCGGACCCGGCCGCCGGTTCCGTGCGCCGTGACGGCCGCGCCGTAGCGCAGACCACCGGGGAAGGACGCCCCGAAGGACTCCGCTCCCCCGCCCGTCTCGCCGTGCGTGCCCCCCAGGGTCACGGACCCGGTGTACCGGCCGCCGCCGCTCTGGGTGAAGTGCAGGACGATCACGTCGTCCGGGCGGCTGGCGAAGATCTGCCGCCGGTACGTCACCCCGGCGCGGACATAGGTCGTCGTGAGCAGGGCCTGGGAGAGGTCGAGGGTGCGGCGGTAGCCGTGGACGGCGGACAGGTCGTGGTCGGGGAGGTCCACGGTGAGCCGGGCGAGCAGGGTGAAGGAGCCGAAGTCGGCGCGTCCGTAGGGGAACTGGCCGTCGTCGTCCAGTTCGTCGTTGAGGCCGCCGGTCCACAGGGTGGCGTCGGTGATCAGCAGGAGTTCCCGGCCGGGGTCGTTGCCCGCGAGTGCCCCGAGCCGGCCGTTGCCGACCGGCAGTCCCTGTTCGATCATGGAGTGGTCGTCGGCGGGGGCCTGCCACCAGAGCAGGTGCCGGGAGTCCTCGGTGGGCTGCGGCACGTCGAGGGGGCGCCGGGGCGCGGCGGAGGCGGTGAAGGCGGGCAGGCCGGCCAGGGCCGCGGCGGTGAGACCGGCGGCGATGAGGGTGCGTCTGTCGGGGTCCGTCGGACGGGGGTTCATGGCGGCTCCGGAGGTCGGAGGGGGCCCGGCTGCGGTACCGGGCCCCCGGGTGTCGTCAGGAGGTCTTCGGTACGTCGATCCGGTCGATGTCCGGCGCGTAGCCCGAACCGCTGTCGAAGGTGATCGTGTTGGCGCCCGCCTTCAGCGTCACCGGCACATGGACCCGGGCGACGGTCCCCCAGTCGCCGGTGGCGGGGAACGTATGACGGGTGGCGCCGCCGCCGTTGGCGGAGACCGCGGCGGTGCGTGCGTCGCCGCTGAGGTAGGCGACCTCGATCTGGTAGGTGCCGGGCCTGTCGACGACGACGTCGGTGAAGGTCAGTTCGCCGCCGAGGTAGAGGTTGCCGACCTTGCGGTCGCCGGAGCAGGCGGAGCAGTCGGCGACGGAGGCGCTGCCGCCGAGGGTGTTGGCCGGGGCCTCGGCCTCGTAGCCGGTGCGTGCGAGTGCGCTGCCGCGCGGGGTGACGGTGAACAGGCGGGAGCCGTGGGCGGGCAGTGCCTGGGTGATCCGGTTCTTGTGGGTGCCGAGGTTCTCGTGGTTCCACAGGTCACGCACGGCCGCCTTGCCGGTGAAGCCGAGCGTCGTCCAGTCGGCACTGACCGAGGCCGGCGCGTCGGCCAGGTTGAACAGGGCGACGGTGTAGGTGCCGTCGGGGTTCTCGGCCGCCCACACGCGCTGGGGGTCGGACGCGGTGACCGGGTGCGCGGGCGGCGCGGCGCCCTGGTTGACGGCGATGACCTCGCGGTTGGTCAGCAGGGACAGGCCGTAGGAGTCCAGGCGCGTGAGGTCGTCGCCGGTGTACAGCGGCGACTTGGCGATGGCCCACAAGGTGGCGTACGTCTGCCGTTCGGCCCTGGTCAGGCCGTCCATCGCGCCGTTGCCGACGTCGAGCGAGTCGAGGTCGTTCCAGCCTCCGGGGCCGGCGTGGCGGGTCCAGGCCGGGAGGTCGTCGAAACGGTCGTCGACGGAGTTCTCCCAGGAGACCAGGGTGTTGCAGTAGCACTCGACGTCGGTGTCGATGCGCCAGCCGTCGGAGTACTTCTTCCAGTCGGCGGCGTGCCCGATGTCGAGGGACCAGGACACCTCGAGGTGGATCGGGCGTCCGGTGGCCGCGATCGCCTTCTGCCAGGCGGCCACGTCGGCAACGTTGTCGTAGTTCTCGCCGCTCTTGAAGGAGCCGGGGCCCACGCCGTCCAGCTTGAGGAAGTCGTAGCCCCAGTCGGCGAACATCCGCGCCTGGGAGTCGATGTACTTCTGCGCGCAGGGGTCGGAGAAGTCGATCTTGTAGGCGCTGTCCCAGCCGTTGGTGGTGCGCAGGTCGTCGTGGACGATGTCGGCCGTGGTGCAGCCTTCGGCGTTCCAGATCGGGGCCTTGCCGTCGGCGTACGCCTCCTTCTCCAGGCCGACGGGGAGGTAGATCCCCGCCTTGAGGCCCTTGGCGTGCACGTGGTCGGCGACGGCTTTCATGCCCCGGGGGAAGCGCTGCGGGTCGGCCTTCTGGCGGGCGTACCGGTCGAACTGCGGCTTCCAGGCCTTGTCGCGCCACCAGCCGGCGTCGATGTTGACGTACTCGTAGCCGTACTTCCTGAGTTTCGCGGCCAGGGCGTCGGTCTGCTTCAGGACGTTGGCCTCGGTGAGGTAGCTGTAGTCGCCGTCGGGGTTGAGTCCGGGGTACTTGGAGGACTGCATGCTCCAACTCGACCAGCCCATGTACGGCTTGCCGGCCGGCCCCGGTGCGGGTGCGGTGCTCTCGGCGTGGGCGGCGGGGGCGACGGTGGCGGTGCCCACGGCGAGGGCGAGGACGACGGCCGCTCTCAGGGCGCGTGCGGGCAGGACGAAGTGCGAGGGTGACCGCATGGGTCTGACCTCCTGGGGTGGGGTTCGGCGGAACGGCTCCGGGGCGGCCCGGTGGTGACCCGCGCCGATGGCGGGCCGCCGACGAACTGGGCCGGAGCGTGCGGGGACGCTGCTCGTACGGTCAGTTCGGTTCGGTGATGAAGGACTGGATGGCGGTCGCCGCGGCGCCGCGCGCCCACTCCTCGAAGGGCAGCGGGCGGGTCTGCAGGTCGCACCGCGCGGCCGAGCCGAAGGCGGCCGCCGCGAAGGCGCTGCGGATCTGCTCGGCGAACAGGTCATAGGCGGCCAGGCCCTCTCCGGAGATGACGACGCGCTCCGGGCCGAGCAGATTGGCCACGGTGGCGATGCCGCGGCCGATCGCCTCCCCCGCCCGTGAGTACGCCTCGCGGGCGTGGTCGTCGCCCCGGCGGGCGAGGTCGACGGCCTCGGTGGTGTCGGCGACCTCGACGCCACTCCGTTCGCGGATCCGGGCGAGGATCGCCGGGTCCGCGGCGATCGCCTCGACGCAGCCGCGGTTGCCGCAGTGGCAGAGCGGCCCGTCCGGGTCGACGGTGACATGGCCGATCTCACCGGCCACCCCGTGCGCTCCGGCGACCACGCGGCCGTGGACCACCAGGCCGCAGCCGACGCCCGCGCCGACGGTCACCACGGCGAAGTTCGACAGGCCCACGCCGGCGCCGAACCACTGCTCGGCGACGGTGAGGGCCCGTACGTCGTTGTCGACGGTGACCGGCAGGCCGGTGACGGCGCGGGCCAGTTCGGCGAGCGGTACGTCGCGCCACTCCAGGAACGGCGAGTAGCGCACCACGCCCTCCCCGCGGTCCACGTCGCCGGAGACGGCGATGCCCAGCCCCATGACGCGGACGCCGTAACCGTCCGCCTCGGTCAGCAACTCCCGTACCAGCTCGGCGGTCGACGCCAGGACCGCCTTGGCGGCACGGTCGGTCAGCGGCACGCGGCGGGCGAGCAGGATCCGGCAGCGCAGGTCCGTGAGCACCCCGAAGATCGCGTCCCCGGTGAGCTTGAGCCCGAGGAACAGGGCGCGGCCCCCGTCGACCCGCACCAGGTTCGCGGGCCGGCCGAGCGCCGAGCGCGCCTCGGTGTCCGCGTCCTCCACCAGGTATCCCGACGCGAACAGCGGCCGGACCGCCTTCGTGACGGCCGCCGCCGACAGACCGGCCCGCCGGGCCAGTTCCAGGCGGGTGAGCGGGCCCTGGGACAGGACGGTGGTGAAGACCTGCGAAGCGGCCGGCGTTCCGGCGGGGAACGTCTCGGCGGGGTGCGCGGCGAAGGACGAGGGCATGGCCCGGAACCTAGGGCCCTTATTTTCCGCTGTCAATGAAAGAAGCAGGAATGAGCTGAAGCTCCCCTGTGAGCCCTGAGTCCCTTTCAAAAGACCTACGGTGACGAGGTATTGACGCGAGATCGAAGCTGATGCTCCCCTGGAGGCACCGTCGGCGTCAGCGCCGCGTCCGCAGGCGGGCCAGCAGGCCGCGCGCCTGGGCCCGACGGCGCGGATCGGCCGCCGCACGCCGTGCCTGCTCCATCGTGCGCCGCCCCTGCGGGCTCCTGGCGAACTCCTTGATGCGCTGAATGACGCTCATCCTTGTCCTCCCCTTGTGCGTCGGCCTGCCGGTCGGCGGGCCGCCTCTTCCGGTCGTCGGCTACCCCCGAACACGCCGATCAGGCCCCTCGGACGGGGCGTTCGGGTCGGTCGGACGGACGCCCCGCTCCCCCGTCGTCGGCCGTCCGCTCACGCCGCGCGCCCCCTGGCCGCCGTCGTGCGCACCGGCGCGGCCGCGGGGCGGGCGGACGCGGCCTGGGTGCGGGCGGCCTGGGTGCGGGCGGCACGGACCCGGTAGGTGGTCTTCGTCGGGTCCGTGACGGGCTCGCCCACCGTGATCCGGCCGGCCGCGTACAACTCGTCGCACTCGGTGGCGGACAGCGCGACATAACAGCCTCCCCGGCCGCTGGCGGCGTCCAGCGGCCGCCAGTAGCCGTACACCCGGCGTCCACTGGCGTGCTCGGTGACGAACACGGGCGTCCGGGGATCGGAGACGATGCGCAGCACGTCGGCCCCGGCTCGGCCCGGCGACACACCGGGGCGGGACGGGTGGGCCGGCCGCCCGTTGCGGACCGCACCGCCGTCGTCCGTGCGGGCCGGTCGCGGTGCCGGAGCCGGTACCGGAAGGGTCGCCGGACGTGCCTTCTCCTCGCGGCCCATCGGGAGCGGGCCACGCTGGCGCGGCACGCCGGCCACCCTGCCGACCGTGCCCGCCGGGCCGGACGCCTCCGCGCTCCGACGCTGCCAGGGATGAGCGTCGGAACGTACGTCGAGGAGCTGCGGCTGGAGGGCGGTGGGCGGCATGTTCGGTGACCTTTCCTCGGCGGGGACATGAGACCGACTACCCGGCTGAGCCGAAGTTGATCTCATGTGGGGCATCCTTCATGACGGCACTGACAACGGGCGGGTTCCTCGGCGCCGCGGCAGGCGCCTCCAGCGGTTGACCTTCGGTGATACGGGCACTCGGCGAGCCTCGTGTCAGCGACTGCGGGAGGTGCACGGTGGCGGTACGGCATCGACTGGTCAAGGCGAGTCCGCAGACGGTGTGGGACGTCCTCGCCGACGGCGACCGCTACGCGGAGTGGGTGGTGGGCACGTCGTCGACGCACGAGATGACGGGCGAATGGCCACGCGTGGACGCGAAGATCGCCTACGAGATCCGGGTGGGGCCCGTCACCCTGAGCAACGAGACGATCGTACGGCGCTGCCGGGAGCCGGACGTGCTGGAGCTGGAGGCGCGGGCGGGCGTGCTGGGCACGGCGCGGATCGCGTTCGAGCTGCGGCCGTGGGGCCGCCACTGTCTGGTGATCCTGGACGAGCATCCGCTGCAGGGCGTCGGCGGGCTGCTGCACAACGCGGGCATCGAGGTGGTGACCCAGATCCGCCACCGGGCCCTGCTCGGCCGCCTGGCCAAGGTGTGCGAGGCCGACGCCCGCGGCGCAGCCCCCGACGGCGCGCGGAGGACGCCCGCCGCTGCGCGCTCGCACGCCGAGGGAGGCGCCGATGCCTGACGCGGTGGTGATCGGGGCCGGACCCAACGGGCTGGTGGCGGCGAACCTGCTGGCGGACGCGGGCTGGACCGTGGAGGTCCTCGAGGAGCAGCCGGAGCCCGGCGGCGCGGTACGGCACGACCGGTCGGTGGACCCCGAGTTCGTCAGTGACCTGTTCAGCTCCTTCTACCCGCTGGCCGTCGCCTCACCGGTCCTGTCCGGGCTGCGGCTGCACGAACACGGTCTGCGCTGGAACCACGCGCCCAGTGTCGTGGCCCATCCCCTCATCGACGGCGACTGCGCGGTCCTCGACCGCAGGGTCGATGCGACCGCCCGTTCCCTCGACGCCTTCCACGCCGGGGACGGAGCCGCCTGGCGTCGCCTCCACGAGGTGTGGGAACAGCTCCGCCCGGACATCCTCGACGCGCTGTTCACCCCGTTCCCGCCGGTGCGGGCCACGGCCCGGCTGGCGGTCCGGCTGCGCGCCGCGGGCGGCCTGCGGATGGCCAGGATGCTGGCCCTGCCGGTGCGGCGGCTCGGCGAGGAGGAGTTCGGGGGCGAGGGCGGCCGGCTGCTCCTGGCCGGCAACGCCCTGCACGCCGATCTGGCTCCGGAGGCGGCGGGCAGCGGCGGGTTCGGCTGGCTGATGGCCATGCTCGGCCAGTCCTACGGCTTTCCCGTGCCGGCCGGCGGCTCCGGCGCCCTCACCGAGGCCCTGGTCCGGCGGCTGCGCGCCCGTGGCGGCGTGCTGCGCTGCGGGCAGCGGGTCGGCCGGATCGAGGTGCGGGACGGACGGGCCGTGGGGGTGCGCACCACCGACGGGGAGCGGGTCGCCGGGGACCGCGCGGTGCTGGCCGACGTCTCCGTCCCCGCGCTGTACGGCGTGCTTCTGGAACCGGAGCACCTGCCCTCCCAGCTGCTGGCCGACCTGGAGCGTTTCCAGTGGGACTTCGCGACCTTCAAGGTCGACTGGGCGCTGAACGGGCCGGTGCCCTGGCAGGCGGAGGCGGCGCGTCGTGCCGGGACCGTGCACCTGGCCGACGGCCTGCACGAGCTCACCCGGTTCGCGGCCCAGATCGCCATGCGCCAGGTTCCGGACCGCCCCTTCGCGCTGTTCGGCCAGATGACGACCTCGGACCCGGAGCGCTCCCCCGCCGGGACGGAATCGGCCTGGGCCTACACCCATGTGCCCCAGCGGGTCGAGGGCGACGCCGGCGACGAGGGGCTCACGGGTGCCTGGGACGCGAGCGAGCAGGAGCTGATGGCCGACCGGGTCGAACAACAGGTCGAGCGGTTCGCTCCCGGTTTCCGGTCCCTGATCCGCGCCCGCCGTATCCTCGCCCCGCCCACGCTCCAGTCACTCGACGCCAATCTGCACGGCGGCGCGATCAACGGCGGTACGACCGCGCTGCACCAGCAGCTCCTCTTCCGGCCCCTGCCCGGCAGCGGGCGTCCGGAGACGCCGGTGCGCGGGCTGTTCCTGGCCTCCGCCGGCGCCCATCCCGGCGGTGGGGTCCACGGCGCGCCGGGCGCCAACGCCGCCCGTGCCGCGCTGCGCCGGCACCGGCCGCCCGGCGGGACGTTCGTGCAGCGGGCGCTCGCCCGCCGGGACCGCACCGGCGCGAAGAAGCCGGCTGCCGGCTGACCGGCACCACTCCCGCCGAACGACCGAGAGCCCGAGGAACGGAGCACGCCGTGCACGACAGTCCCCTCGAAGACCGCACCGCCGTGGTCACGGGAGCCGCCCGCGGGGTGGGAGCGGCGCTGGCTCGGGAGCTCGCGCGGCGCGGAGCGCGCCTGGCGCTGATCGGCCACGAGGGGGCGGCGCTGCGGTCCGTGGCCGCGTCGCTGCCCACCCCCGCGCTGGCCGTCGAGGCCGACGTCACCGACGGCGAGGCGCTGGACCGGGCGGCCGAGGTCGTCCGCTCGCGGCTGGGGCCGCCTTCGGTGGTCGTCGCGAACGCGGGGATCGCGGAGGGCGGCCCGTTCGCCTCGGCGGACATGTCCTCCTGGCGGCGCGTGATCGACGTCAACGTCACGGGCAGCGCCCTCACGGCACACGCCTTCCTGCCGGACCTGGTGGAGTCGGCGGGCTACTACCTCCAGATCGCTTCGCTGGCCTCGATCGGGGCCGCTCCCCTGATGAGCGCCTACTGCGCCTCCAAGGCCGGCGTGGAGGCCTTCGCCCACGCGCTGCGGGCCGAGACGGCCCACCACGGCGTGGCGGTCGGCGTCGCCTATCTGAACTGGACCGACACCGACATGATCCGCGACGCCGACCGGCATGCGGTGCTGCGTGAGCTGCGCGCCGGCATGCCGCCGCCCGCCCGACGCGTCTTCCCTCCGGAGTTCGTGGCGAGGCGTCTCGCCACGGCCGTGGAACGCCGGCGCACCGCCGTCTACGTCCCGGCCTCGCTGCGCCTCGTCCAGGTGACACGGGCCGCGGTGCCGGCCCTGGTCCTGCGCCGCTCCCGCCGCGCACTGCCCCGCCTGGAGGCCTCGGAACCGCTGCTTCCCACCGGACCGCTCGGCGCCGGCGGCCGGGCCGACGAAGCGGCGGCGGCACAACGGCGACACGCGCCGAACGAGCGGTGAGCGCCGGGGCCTACGACTCCCTTGCCTCGCGGGCCCATTTCTCGACGACGGGCACACATGTCTCGGCGAAGTGCCCGTAGTCCTCGGGGGTGTTGTAGACATGGGCGGACAGCCGGAGATAACCGAGTCCGTCGAAGCTGGTGAACGCGGCCTCCACGCCCAGTTCGGCGGTCGCACGGTCGCGCAGCGCGTCCGCCGCGACCCGGCTCGTGCCCAGGCCCTCGGGCAGGCGGACCAGCCGCATGCCGGGGACGGGCATGCCGACGTCGACGGGGTCGGCCGGGGTCCCGATCCGGGCGAAGGCCTCCGCGACGACACGGGCGCCGTGGTCCGCCAGTTCGTCCATGTACCGGCGGGCCGTGTCCCAGCCCCAGGTGTCGTCGATGAAGTCCAGCGCGGTGGGCGCGGCCAGGAAGCCGGTGGCGTCGAGCGTGCCCTGGTGGTCGAAGCGGTCCGGGAAGGGTTCGGCCGCGCCCCATGAGTCGATCAGCGGGTGCAGGTCCGCCCGCAGCGGGCCGTGGGCGACGAGCGCCGCGGTGCCGCGCGGGGCACAGCCCCATTTGTGGAGGTTGCCGACCCAGGCGTCGCAGACCAGGCCGTCCAGCGGCGCGGCCAGCAGACCGGGGGCGTGCGCGCCGTCGACGAGCAGGGTGATCCCGCGCCGCGCGGCTTCGGTCCCGACGCGTTCGACCGGCATCAGCCGGGCCGTCGCCGAGGTGATCTGGTCCAGGACGATCAGGGCGACGCCGTCGTCCACCTGCGCCATCACCGCTCGGTACGCCTGCTCGGCGTCGGCCGCCAGGGGCACCCGGGCCGTGCGTACGCCGGTCCCCCAGCGACGGGCCAGCCGCTCCGCGCCCATGGTGACGGCGCCGTAGCCGTGGTCGGTGACCACGATGTCCCCGCCGGGCCGGGCGGCCAGGGCGGCGTGGACGACGCTGGCCCCGGCGCTGGCGTTCGGCACGAGCGCCAGGTCCTTCGCGTCGGTCCGCAGCCGGCCGGCCACGGCCGCGCGGGCCGCGGCGATCCGGCCGGGCAGCGCCGGGAACCACGCGACCGGGGCGCGTTCCATCTCCGCCCGCAGGGCGTTCTGCCGCTCCTGCGCCACCCGCGGGACGGCGCCGAACGAACCGTGGTTGAGATGCCGCAGGTCGGGATCGAGCGTCCAGGCCGCCAGCGCGGGCCGCCCGTCGGGCAGCGTCAACGGTCGGGGCACGGTGACGATTTCGCCCTCGTTCACGGATCTCCTCGGATCGTCCCTGCCGGCTCGGACCGTCAGACCCTCAGCCGAAGAACGACCGCTGCGCGGGCAGGCCGGGGGTGAAGGAGGACGGGGCGCTCATGACCCGGTCCAGGTCTCGCTTGATGCGTTCGGCCTCGCCTTTCACCTGGGCGGGCACGTCGCCGCGTTCGATGATGAGGCGGTGGTAGATCGGGGTGTCGTCGAAGACGGGGATCACCGAGGGGGCTCTGCTTTCGTGGACGGTCGGGCAGGCCGACACGGCAGGACTTGCTTCGGACACGGCCGACGATCCGACGGAGCGAACCGGCGCTTTTGTGACGTCTCCTGACGGTTCGACAGCGGAACCGACCGTGGTGACGTCATCGTATTGTCCCCGATGGCCCGGGTGCGGGTGACCATGGGGGCCCGGGAACGGCCGCGACGGACTGCGCCGAGGTGCCCCGGACGGGCCCCGGCGGCCCTCGGTACGCCCCCTCGCCGACGGCGTGCGCTGCGCCCGCCGTCACCACGGCAGGGGGCCGTCCGCCGCGCAGGCCTCACCGGCGAGACCCTCGACGACCGGCTCCGGTCGCAGGAGTTGGGCGACGATGGCGGCGGTGGCACGGTGCCAGTCGGCGCACCGCCGGAGCATGGCGTGGTCACCGCGGCGGACGAGGACGATGCCCGCCTGCGCCGCCGCCCGCCGGGCCCTTCGGACGTACTCGGCGGACTCGCCCGGATCGGTCACCCGGTCACGGTCTCCGTGCAGTACGACGATCCGCTTCCCGCCGAGATGGTCGACGGGTTCGCCGGGCGGACACCACGGCGCCAGCGCGAGGACCCCGCGCACCGCGGGGTCGGCCGCCGCCCGCAGGGCCGCCCGGCCACCCATCGAGTGGCCCACCAGGGTCACGGGCACCTCGCCGACCGTCCGGCGCAGTTCGTCGAGCGCCCGTACGGTGTCGTGCACGGGATCGGCGGTCGCGTTCCAGCCCCGGTAGCGGTAGCGCACCTCGCCGACCAGCACGTCCTGACGGTCCGTCGCGGCCACCGCCGCCCGCAGGACGGGACGCATGCGCAGGGCGGCCAGGTGCCAGCCCCGCGATGCCTCCCGGCTGTGTTCCCGGCCGCCGTGCAGCACCACGACCGCGGCGCCCGGCGTCCCGGCCGGCCGCTGCCGCACCAGCAACGCGGACGAGCTCCCCGCGACCCGTCCTCCGTCTCCGCCCGTTCCCCGGACCGCTTTCCCGCCTCCTTTCCCGCCTCCTTCCCCGCCTTCTTCTCCGACCGCTCCTGCTCCCGCTTCTTCGCGCACTGCCCGCCGCCTTCCTCGCCGCACATCCGGATCTTCTCGACGGTCACCGGTTCAGCCCGCCACGAACTCCGGCTCCCACGGCCTCGGGCCCGCCGCGTCCTGCCAACGCCCGAGGTCCTCGCCGTCCACGCACACGATGCCGCATCGGCTCGCGTACTCGACGGCGGGCGCGGTGAAGTCACCGGTGGTGACGACCGCCGCGACCTCGGCCCCGTGCACGGCGAAACACGTCCCGCCGAAGCGCTGCATGTCCTGGGAACCGACACGGTTGGTGTCGCTGTAACGCTTGCACTGGATGACGAGCACACGTCCGTCCGGTGCCCTCGCCACGACATCGGCGCCCAGATCACCGGCCCCGCCGACGACCTCCACCTCGGTGCAGCCGTCGCGCCGGCAGAGCTCGGCTATCGCCTGCTCGAACTCGTAGGGATCCAGCTCCTCGTAGCCGATCTCTTCGTAGCCGATCTCCTCGTAGTCGATCTCCTCGGTGGCGTCCGGCGCGTCGTCGAGGGGGTGCTCGGCGATCTGGCCGAGGGGCGGGCCGAGCGGGATCGTCGGTTCCACGCCGAGTCCCCCACCGACGAACTCCGTCCGAGGCACGGCCGGTCCGGAGGCAACGACCGGCGGCGCGGTCTCGAGAGCCTCGACCACCGTCTCCGTGGCCTCCTCCAGGGACCTAGCGGCGCGGCGCGCGAGCCTCGCCGCCGAGAGCCTGCGCCGCCCGCGACGACCCGCGACGACACCCGCGGCACCGACGAGTACGAGCGCGACCGCCCAACCCGGACGGCGCTCCGCCGCGGCCGTGGCGGTACGGGCGACCGTGCCCAGCAGGGTCAGCAGAATGGCGAGCAGCACGAAGTACACGGCCGTGGAACGGAGTTCGAACCGACGCGGACTACGCGCGGGCTGCGGAACGTGCGGCGGTACGGCCATGGCGGTGCGTCCTCCCGGGTACGTCGAACGAAGATCATCGAGCGTGTGCCCAGCCTGCGCGGTTCTATCGGGAGATACAGGAGCACGCGCGCGTGCGGCCGGACACACCCCCCGTCGCTCCGGGAAGGAAAATCCGTTCGCGGCCACTCGCCGTGCGAGGCGCGCCGCCGGTGATTCAGGCCTATGTGAAGGCGGGCAGCGGGAATTCGGCGGAGTCGCTCAGTTCGGCCCAGACCGTCTTGCCGCGGCGGGCGTGGCGGGTTCCCCAGTGTTCGGCGAGCTGCGCGACCAGGAGCAGGCCTCGGCCGCCTTCGTCGAAGACACGGGCCCGGCGCAGGTGAGGGGTGGTGCTGCTGCCGTCGGAGACCTCGCACAGCAGGGTGCGGTCGTGGATCAGGCGCAGCCGGATGGGGGGTCGGCCGTAGCGGATGGCGTTGGTGACCAGTTCGCTGACGACCAGTTCGGCGGTGAAGCCGAGTTCCTCCAGGCCCCAGTCGCTCAGCTGCCGGGAGACGTCCGAGCGGGCTCGGGCGACGGCGGCTGGCTCGGCGGCCAGGTCCCAGGTGGCGACCTGGTCGGCGCCCAGGGCGTGGGTGCGGGCCAGGAGCAGGGCGACGTCGTCGTCCGGCCGGGTCGGCAGCAGGGACTCGATGACGTGGTCGCAGATCTCCTCCAGCGAGGGAGCCGGTCGGACGAGGGCCTGGCGCAGCCTGGCGAGACCGGCGTCGACGTCGTGGTCGCGGGACTCGACCAGGCCGTCTGTGTAGAGGGCGAGGAGGCTGCCTTCGGGGAGTTCGAACTCCGCCGCCTCGAACGGCACGCCGCCCAGGCCGAGTGGCGGGCCGGGCGGCAGGTCCAGGATCTCGGCCGTTCCGTCCGGGGTCACCAGAGCGGGCGGCAGATGTCCCGCGCGGGCCAGGGTGAAGCGTCGGGAAACCGGGTCGTAGACGGCGTACAGGCAGGTGGCGCCCAGGTCCCCGGCGGCTTCGCCGTCCACGTCGTCGGAGGTTTCGTCGGACAGACGCAGCACGATGTCGTCGAGGTGCGTGAGGAGTTCGTCGGGCGGCAGGTCGATGTCGGCGAGGGTGCGTACGGCGGTCCGCAGCCGGCCCATGGCGGCGGCGGCGTGGATGCCGTGGCCGACCACGTCGCCCACCACGAGGGCGACCCGGGCGCCGGACAGCGGGATGACGTCGTACCAGTCGCCGCCTACGCCGACCTGGTCGCCCGCCGGAAGGTAGCGGTAGGCGACCCCGACCGCGGACTGCCGCGGCGCGCCGCGCGGGAGCAGGCTGCGCTGGAGGGTGAGGGCGGTGGCGCGGGCGTAGCTGTAGCGGCGGGCGTTGTCGACGGCCACGGCCGCCCGGGCGGCGATCTCCTGGGCGAGGAGCAGGTCCTCGTCGTCGTAGAGGTCGGGGTTGCGGTGCCGGGAGAACCGGGCGATGCCCAGCGTGGCGCCGCGGGCGCGCAGCGGCACCACCAGGGTGGAGTGGATGCACGGGGCGCCGGCCGCGTCGCCGTGGTGCTTGGCGGGCCGGCCGGTGATCAGGGCGCGCGCCTCGGGCGACCCGTCCGGGCAGGTGTGCAGCTCCTGCGTCGCGGCGCCCGGTTCCGGACCGTCGTCGCTCACGGGTGCCCGCGCGGTCCGGCGCAGCACGAGGGGGCCTTCGCCCGAGAATTCGTGGCCGTGCAGCGCGGCGTCGAGCAGGTCGACGGTGACGAGGTCGGCGAAGCGCTCGACGGCGAAATCGGCCAGTTCCTGCGTGGTGCGGGCGATGTCCAGGGTGGTGCCGATGCGCACGCCCGCCTCGTTCACCATCGACAGCCGCCACTGCAGCCGGCGGTCCCGCTCCTCCTGGAAGGCGACGACGCCCTGCTCCGAGGTGCGGTCCACGTACGCGGCCGCCGTCGCGATCACGTGCCGTGCGGCGGCGCTGACCAGCTCGGCGTCGTCGGTGAACCGGGGCATCTCCGCGAGCAGCCGGTCGAGGACGATGGTCTGCCCCAGCCGGAAGGCCCGCAGCATGGTGCCGAGCGGGGTGCCGTGCCGGGCCAGTCGGCGCGCACGGTCCAGGTCGGCCGGCGGCGGTTCGATCCGGGTCGCCTCGATCGCGTGTTCGAGGCCGAACAGCCCGGCGGCGATGTGGTCGGCGACGTTCTCCGCCGCCATCCGCGCGATGCCGGGGTCGTCCCACAGCTCGGGCAGCTCCCGCCGCAGGCCTCGCTCCACCTCGGCGATCAGCTCGTCCGCTCGCGAACCGAGCTCGCGCACGACACGGGACACGAGACCGGCAGCCGTCAGGTCCACAAGGACGACGTTACGCCGTACGGGCGCGTAGGCCTCGTCGGGAGGCCGTGCACCCGGGCGCCGCTCTTACCGTAATGATCACTCCAGGCGACGACCCGCGCGCCCTCGCCGGAGCGGGCCGGGAGGGCGTGTCCGGCCGTACGGGTCACTCGTCGGGGATGCCCGCACCGCTGAGAGCGGGGACGGTCTCCTCCCTGCGCGCCGGCGAGCGGGCGCCGGCGCGGAACCGGTCGAGTGCGTCGACGACGGTCCGGCCGACCGGGGTGTGGCCCCAGACGCTGATGCCCTGGTGGGTGGCGGGCTGCCAGGTGCTCTCGTCGACGACGATCGGGTTCCAGCCGACCTCCCACTCGAAGCCCGAAGGAGTGCGGGCGTAGTACGACACCGCGCTGTCCTCCAGCCCCGCCGCCCTGCCCACGCTGCTCGCCTTCGCCCGCCCCGGACACGTCCTGTTCGGCAGCGACTGGCCCTTCGCGCCGACGCCCGCCGGCCAGTACTTCGCAGGCGGCCTCGACAGCGGCGTAGACCCCGGCACCCGAGCGGCCGTCAACCGCACGGACGCGGAGTCGCTGTTCCCCCGGGTGGCCACCGCCGCCCCCGCACCGGTGGTTACCCGTCCGCTCCCGGTGCGCCTGCGCCGGTCCGCGCAACGCGCCGGCGCCCGCCTCTTCTTCAAGATCGTCCAACCCGGAACCGACTGACGGGCTGCCCGTGCGCTCCCCCGCCGGGGAGCGCATCCGCGACGCCGGCTCAGCGCCGCGCCCGCGCCAGTTCCTCGTCGAGGGCGAGGGCGGAACCGATCAGGGCGAGGTGGGTGAACGCCTGCGGGAAGTTGCCGAGTTGTTCGCCGGTGGGACCGATCTCCTCGGCGAAGAGGCCGACATGGTTGGCATAGGTGAGCATCTTGTCGAAGGCGTAACGGGCCTGGTCGACGCGTCCGGCTCGGGCGAGGGCGTCGACATAGAGGAAGCTGCACAGGGAGAAGGTGCCCTCGCTGCCGCGCAGTCCGTCGGGCGAGGCGGCCGGGTCGTAGCGGTAGACGAGGCTGTCGGAGACGAGTTCCCGCTCCATGGCGTCGAGGGTGGAGAGCCAGCGCGGGTCGCGCGCGGTGATGAAGCCGACAGCCGGCATCAGCAGGAGGGAGGCGTCCAGGACCTCGCTGCCGTAGTGCTGGACGAACGCCTCGCGCCGCGGGCTCCAGCCGCGTTCCATCACCTGGCGCAGGATGGTGTCACGGGCGGCGATCCAGCCGGGCAGGTTGGCGGGGCGGGCGAAGTCCCTGGCGAGGCGGATGCCGCGGTCGAAGGCCGTCCAGCACATCAGGCGGCTGTAGGTGAAGTCCTGACGGCCGCCCCGGGTCTCCCAGATGCCCTCGTCGGGGCGGTCCCAGTTCTCCGTGAGCCAGTCCAGCAGCCCGGCGAGGCCCAGCCACCCGTCGTAACCCGCGTCGTGGGTGAGGTCGTCGGTGCGGGTGAGTGCGTGCACCGCCTCGCCGTAGATGTCGAGCTGGAGCTGGTCGGCGGCGCCGTTGCCGACGCGGACGGGGGCCGAGCCCCGGTAGCCCTCGAGGTGGTCGAGGCGCTCTTCGGCGAGGTGGGGGTCGCCGTCGATCCGGTACATGATCTGGAGGGGCTCACCGGTGACCGTGCGGCCGTCGCGCACGCGCTCCCCGAGCCAGTGCCGGAAGGCGAGAGCCTCGTCGGTGAAGCCCAGGCTGAGCAGCGCCTGCATCGAGAGCGAGGCGTCGCGCACCCAGGTGTAGCGGTAGTCCCAGTTGCGTTCGCCGCCCGGCTGCTCGGGCAGGCCGGCCGTCGCCGCAGCGACCGGGGCGCCGGTGGGGGCGTAGGTGAGCAGCTTCAGGGTGATCGCGGACCGGTTCACCGTGTCCTGCCAGCGACCCCGGTAGCGGCTGCGGCTGAGCCAGCGGTACCAGAAGCCACGGGTCCCGTCGAAGTCCGCCCGCAGGCTCTCGACGGTCGGCGGGGCGGGCGGCTCGGCTCCCGTCGCGCACACGGTCAGGACCACGGCGGCCCGCTCACCTTGGCCCAGCTCGGCGGCGCCCCGGACGTCCTCGCCGTCCCGCTCCAGGGTGACCGGCCCCGCACTCCGCAGGAACGCGTCCGTGCCCGGCCCGGAGAAGTGCGCGACGCCCGGGTGCAGGCCGAGGCGGTGGACGGCGCGGCCGTAGTCGAAGCGCGGGCGGCAGGCCAGCGCGAAGCGGACCCGGCCGCGGGTCACCCGCATGACCCGGACCAGACGGTGCCGGTCCGTCGCGGTCTCCGGACGCTCGACCGGCATGAAGTCGACGACCTCGCCGACCCCGTCGGGGCTGAGGAAGCGGGTGATCAGGACGGCGGTGTCGGCCAGGTACAGCTGGCGGGTGGTGACGTCCGCCCCGTCGACCGTGACGGCGAAGTGACCGCCCCGCTCGTGGTCCAGCAGCGCGGCGAAGAGGCTGGGCGAGTCGAACCGGGGGGCGCAGAACCAGTCGACCACTCCGTCGGACGAGATGAGGGCGGCCGTCTGGAGGTTCCCGACCAGCCCGTGGTCCGCGATGGGGGGATAGCGGCGCATGGTGATCCTTTCGGCCTGCTCCGACACTCCGGCCGGACCGCGTCCGCCACCACAAGGATCGCGCCGCCCCCGCACCCCGGCACGTCGGACCGCTGGTCACCGGTCCCGGGCCGGGACGGCGGGCACGGGTGGCCGAGGATCCGCACCCGCTCCCGCGATGCCCGGGGACCGGCGGTCACGCCCCGTGCTGTTCGACTCTGCTGGCGCCGGTGAGTTCGATGTCGGCGGCGGAACCGCAGTACGGATTCACCCCGCGTCCCTTGAGGGGGCGGTGAGCGTGCGGCCGCCAGGTACCGGCGGACGCCAGGGTGTTCGGCGCTTCGGTGACCCGGGCCGTCCAGGGCCGCCGGCCGGGCGCCGGGCCGTCCAGGGCCGGCCGGGCGGTTACGGCTTGCGTCCCACGCCGCAATAGGCGTCGACGGCGGTGAAGTTGGCTGAATCATCGGGGTTCGCGCGCCACTTCGTGACCTGGACGATCCCCGGTTCCACCAGCTCCAGCCCGTCGAAGAAGCCGCCGATCTCCTCGACGGCGCGGACGTGGTAGGGCACGGCGCCGCTCGCGTTGTACGCCTCCGACGCGGCGATCATGCCCTCGCTGGTGGCCGTGCTGTCGCTGATCACCAGATGACTGCCCGAGGGGAGACCGGCCATGAGCCGCCGGACCAGGTCGCGTGCCTGCGCGTAGTCGCCGACGTGGCCGAGCGTGTTGAGGATCATCAGGGCGACCGGCCGGGAGAGGTCCAGCGTTCCCGCGGCGGCTTCCAGCACGGCTTCCGGGTCGTACAGGTCCGCGTCCAGATAGGCGGTCCTGCCTTCCGGTGTGCTCGTCAGCAGGGCGTGCGCGTGGGCCAGGACCACGGGGTCGTTGTCGACATACACGATCCTGGCGTCCGGGGCCACACTCTGTGCCACCTGGTGGGTGTTGTCGGCGGTGGGCAGACCGGTGCCCACGTCCAGGAACTGGCGGATGCCCTGCTCTTCGGCGAGGTGCCGCACCGCGCGTCCCAGGAAGTGCCGGCTGGCGACCGCCACGTCGACGAGGCCGGGGAAGATCTCCTTGATGTGGTCGCCGATCTCCCGGTCGACCTCGTAGTTGTCCTTGCCGCCGACGAAGTAGTTCCAGAACCGGGCCGAGTGCGGCTTGGACGTGTCGATCCGGCCGGGTGTTCCGGCGGTCGTGGTGGTCTGGGAAGTCGGGTCCGACACGGCAAAGCCTCCTGCACGGCTACGTAGTTGATCAGGGCACCAACGTAGGCGAACTTTCTTTTCGGACAGGGGAGTTGAGAGCGCTTGCCGTCCTCTGCCGTTCCGTTTCGGCCATTCCGCAGCTCCGTGCGGCGAGTCGGATCCGGTAAGCGCTTTCTGAAGAGTGGTCCACGATGGCAGACGGTGACCGACGGCCGCGGCGGCGCGGCGCGGGTTCGCCATGTGCCGCGCGAGCACCCGCCGGCGGGCGGGTGGTTCAGCCGGCGCTGTAGCCGAGTTGGCGCCTCATGTACGGCGTCATGAGGGTCTTCGCCTTCGCCGGCACTGAGGCGCGACCGCCCAGTACGGCGCTCTCGCCGCCCGGCACGGGCAGCACGGTCAGTCCGTCCGCGGGGCCGAAGGGCACGATGAGCGGGGTGCGCCGGCCTGGCCGGTAGAGGCGCGGTTCCTTGCGGTGTCGGCCGGAACTCCTCAGATGGACACGGATGTTGTGCGCGGCGAGATCGGCCTGGGCCAGCGCGACGGGGGTGATCTTGAGTTCGGTGGCGTCGTTCACGTCACCGACCGCGAACACGTCCGGGTGCCCCTCGACCCTGAGCCTCCGGTCGACCTTGATGTGCCCGGCCGCGTTCAGCCAGTCGCCGTGTCCGGCCAGTCGCAGCCAGAGCGTGTTGGGTGTGGTGCCCGTGGCCCAGAAGGAGAGGTCCGCGTCGATGATGTTGCCGCGCGCGTCGCGATAGGTGCCGAAGTCGTTTCCGGGCGACATGAACGAGTCGAGGCGCACCTCCACGTCGTGGGACTCCAGCCAGGCCAGTGCCCGGCGCCCGGCCCGCCGGCTGCCGGCGGAGTTCAGCAGCGCCGCCCCCGCGTGGGCGAGCGTGACCCGGGCGTCCGGCCGGGCCAGGCGTATCTCGGCGCTGAGCTCGACGCCGGAGGGCCCACCGCCGACGACGAGCACGTGTTCGGCGGCGGCGATCTTGCGCTGGTGGCCGGCGAAGGACTTGATCGTCTCCTCGGTGGTGGTGCCGGTGAAGCGGGCCGGTTCGGGGTAGTCGGCGCCGGTGGCGATCACGACGACGTCGTAGGGAAGCCGTTCGCCCGTCGCCAGGACGACCTGCCGTTCGTCGGTGTCGACGCGGACCGCCTTGCCCACGACGATCCTGCCGTCGCGCAGCAGCCGGTCGTACGGGATGAAGGGGGTGACCGACCACTCCGGGCGCACGCCGGCGCGGAGCGAGGCGATGCGGTGGAAGAACACCTCTTTGCGGTCCACCAGGGTGACCCGGGGCGTCGTGTCCAGTCGTTTCGCCAGCCGGACGCCCGCGTAGCCTCCGCCGATCACCACTATGTCGCCGTCGCGCACGCGCGTCTCCTGAGCATGGGGGAAGCGAGCGGCCGCGCCGTGGGGGCTTCCTCGACCACTCGAACTGCCGACGAGCGTAGCGCTTGAACTTTTAAGTTCACGTGGAGGCGTGTGCAGCTGTGTGCACGTTCGGTGAAGCCGCGCAGCCGTGAAGTCACGCGGGGTTCAGGTGGCACGCGGGGTCGGGTGACGTACGGGGTCGAGGTGGCGCGCGGGGTTCAGGTGGCGCGCGGCCAGGCGCGCAGCAGCGCGGCGATCCTTGCGGCGGTGCAGGACGGATCCCGCAGCAGATCACGCAGGGCCACCGCGTCCTCGCGGGTGGGTTTGACCGGGATCCCGGAGGCGTCCAGGTACATCACGCCCGTCGCCGCGGCGACGGCCATGTTGGACCGCTCGAGCCAGCGGCAGCGGCCGAGGACGTGCACCAGGGCGGCGGCGCGGGCGTAGGGCCCGTCGTAGACGGGCTGCTCGAGCAGTTCGGCACGGTGGCAGGCGACCGCCGCCACCGGTACCCCGTAGTCCTCGGGAGTGGGGTCGGCCGCGCCGGCGATCTCGGCGACCTGGAGGATCCAGGGGACGTCGATGTGGAGTTCCATCAGGCGGCGTGCGCTCCCGCGACGCGCCGGTCGGCATCCTCTGCCTCGTCGGCCTCGTCGGCCTCGTCTGCCTCGTCGAAGACGCTCTGGTGCTCGTCCAGGAAGCGCCGTGCCGCGTCCAGGCCGCGCTGCCGCAGCCCGTCGGCGTCCTCGCGGACCAGGGCGGCGATGTACTCGCCGAGCGGCAGGCCACGGTCCTTGGCCCGGGCCTTGGCCAGCTCCGCGATCTCGTCGTCGACGCGCGCACCCAACTGTGTCTTCGCCATACGCAGACGGTAACAGCTGTTACCAGCCTGCGGCAGCCCCCTTCCTCAGCGGCGCAGGTTCGCCGCGCCCGCGGCCGCGACGACACGGTCCCGCTCGGACCGTGCGAAGAGGCCCTCCGCCAGCCAGACGTCGGCCAGGGCACGCACCGCGTCCACGAAACGGGCGGCGGTCGCGAACGGCGCCTGCTGCCAGAGGACGTCGAGGAAGGTCAGGCCGTCCCCGCGGGCGCGGTTCGCCACCCCCGAGTCGGTGGTGCCGAATACGACGACCGGCTCGGTACGCCTGAAGTAGGCGTGGTAGGCGGCGTCGTCGGCGAGGTGGAACGGGGCCAGGGTCAGGCCGTGCGTGGTGAAGTGCTGCGGGCGTCCCTCGGGCCGGACCGAATCGGCCAGATCGCCCCGGAGGGTGAAGTCACGGTAGAAGGAGAACTGCCGGAGTGTCGTTTCGCGGCTCCGCGCGACCAGCAGGACCGGCCCGTGGAACAGCGACTGGACGGTGGGATCGTCCGGCGCCCGCTCGACGCGCAGGCGGTAGGGGGCCGAGACCGTGACCCGGTCGCCGCGCCGCCAGTTCCTGCTCAGGGTGAGGTAGCTGCCGGGCACGGCCCGAGCCGCTTGCGTGACACCGTTGACCGCGACGGTGAAGCCCGCCGTCGCCCAGGACGGCACCCGCAGCTTCAGGTCGAGTGCGCCGCCGCCCTCACGGAACGTCAGGGTGCTCACCCCCTCGGCCGGGTAGGTGCTCGTCTGCTCGATGACGAGCCCCCGCTCCGCAAGGCGCAGGGTGGAGGCGAGGTAGAGGTTGACGTAGACCGCGTTGCCGTCGGCGGAGCGGAAGTAGATCGAGTCCTGGTACTTGGTGTGGTTCTCCATACCGGTGCCGCCGCAGCAGGTACCGGTGTTGTCGTACTCGCGCACCACCCCCGGCCCCATGCCGACGAAGTAGGTGACCTCGGGACTGTCCGTGCCGGGGGCGTCCCGGCGGGAGGCGAGGATGTGGTTGGTCAGACCCCGCTCGTAGTGGTCCATGTAGGCGGGGTCCGGCTCGTGGAAGAACAACTGCCTGCTCAGCTTGAGCATGTTGTACGTCGCGCAGGTCTCGGCGTTGTTGTCGCCCAGGGTGGCCGCGATGGCGTTCCGGGCCCGGAACATCTCGCCCTGGCCCGTGCCGCCCAGGCTGTACGTCCGGGGGCCCGCCACCATGTGCCAGAAGTTGCGGGCGGCGGCCGCGTACCTCTCGTCCCCCGTGTGGTCGAACAGCCGCACATAGCCGGTGAACTGGGGAATGTGCTGGTTCGCGTGCCGGCCCTCCAGGATGTCCCGGTCGCCGGCGCAGGCGTCCAGCAGCGCGGTGTTGTCGAAGCAGCGGGCGGCGGCGAGGTGCTCCGCCCGGCCGGTGAGGGCGTGAAGATCCGCCATCACCTCGTTCATCCCGCCGTACTCACCGGCGATGTAGATCGACCACATGCGCTCCAGCTGCGCCTTCGGCAGCCGGCCCAGCCTGCTGTGCACCCAGTCGCCCAGCTTCGAGGCGATGGCGAGGGCCTGTGCGTTCCCGGCCAGGGTGTACGCGTCGAGGAGAATCTCAATGACCGTGTCAAGCCGCCTGCGTGACGGGTGGGGCGGAGGTGAAGAGCCTTTTGTCACGCAGCATTGCCCACAGAACGTCGACCCTGCGGCGGGCAAGCGAGAGC
>LJCX01000010.1 GCA_001298545.1 Actinobacteria bacterium OV320 | reverse complement strand
AGGGTGACAGGGTGGGTGGGCTGAGAAGTGTCGCGGCGCCGTTCGTCACTCCCGGGCCGTCCGGTGTGGCCGTGCGGACCCGCTTCAAGCAGCTGACGCCGGACGATGAGAAGGTGCTGCGCCTGGTCGGCGGGCATCTGGGGTCGCTGGCCTCGAAGTACCGCCGTGCCGCTGTTGGCGGCACGCACCAGATCGAACAGGTGTGCCCGCTCGGCCTCGTCCAGCAGCAGCGCACGGGCCACGGCGTCCAGGACGCTCTCGGAGGCTCCGCGCACGTTGCCGCGTTCGAGCTGGGTGTAGTACTCCACCGACACCCCGGCCAGGTCGGCCACCTCGCTGCGTCGCAGACCGGGGACCCGGCGGGTGCCGCCGTGATCGACGAGGCCCACCTGCTCGGGGGTGACCTTCCCGCGGCGGGAGATCAGAAAATCCCGTACCTCGCTGCGGTTGTTCATGTCTTTCACGCTACGGGCCCCACCTGGAACGTGGGAGATGCTGCCAGCACCCCCCTCGGCGGCATCCCGCACGGCGGCGTCCGCTGCACCACCGCACGCTCATGCCGAGCCGCAGGTCGTCGCGCGCATCTGACCGCGGGTCCGGCCGACCTGGCCCGGGGGTGATCCGCGCCCGTCGGGTGGGAAGCACCGCGCCCCAGGCGGCCCATACCTCGGCAGCAGGCGTGCCGCTTGCCCGGCTGGGGGGTGCTGGCAGCATCTCCCACCGCCACCGTCGGCTGCCTAGCCTCGACGTGAAGCAGCCGGTGTCCGCCGGTTGCACCGACGACGAGGAGCGCGTCATGCAGTACACCCGTCTGGGCACCTCCGGACTGAAGATCAGCCGCATCGCACTCGGATGCATGAGCTTCGGCGACACCTCAGAAATGCCGTGGGCTCTGGACGACGACGCCGCCGAACCGATCTTCCGCCAGGCCGTCGAGTCCGGGATCACCTTCTGGGACACCGCTAATATCTACGCCTACGGCACATCCGAGGAGATCGTGGGCCGTGCGATCAAGAAGTACACGAAGCGCGACGACGTCGTCCTGGCCACCAAGCTGTTCAACCCCATGCACGACGGACCCGGTGGGTCGGGCCTGTCGCGCAAGGCCGTGATGGAGCAGATCGACGCCTCCTTGACCCGGCTGGGCACCGACTACGTCGACCTCTACCAGATTCACCGCTTCGACCCGCAGACCCCGGTCGAGGAGACCATGGAAGCCCTGCACGACCTCGTCAAGGCCGGCAAGGTCCGCTACCTCGGCGCCTCCTCGATGTGGGCCTGGCAGTTCGCCACCATGCAGCACGCCGCCCACAGCCACGGCTGGACGCCCTTCGTGTCCATGCAGGACCAGTACAGCCTGCTGGCACGGGAGGAGGAGCGGGAGATGTTCGGCCTGCTCGCCCACTCCGGTGTCGGCTCCATCCCCTGGAGCCCCCTGGCCGGTGGCCGTGTCGCCCGCCCCTGGGGCCAGGACAGCACCGTACGGGCCAAGGCCGCCCCCGACACCGACTACGCCGGCCGCCCCCTGTTCGTCGACACCGACGAAGCCATCGTCGACGCCGTCCAGAAGATCGCCGACGCGCACGGTGTCCCGATGGCCCAGGTCGCACTGGCGTGGGTCCTGAAGAACCCCGTCGTGTCCGCGCCCATCGTCGGCGCCACCAAGACCCGCCACCTCACCGACGCCGTCGCCGCGCTCGACCTCACGCTCACCGAAGACGAGATCGCCGCACTGGAAGACCCCTACACCGCGCGCCTGCCGACCTACTTCTGATCGGCCAACCAAGAATCTGCCCCACTTCAATCGACTCTTCTCGATAGAGCGATCAGGGTCGCGTGATCTTCAGGCTTGGGCAATGCGGCGTGGGCACATGGGCGTTGGCGCATGGGCGTTGGCGCATGGGCGTTGGCGCATGGGACCGGCTGAACCCGTCCCCGCCCGTCTTCACCGCTCCTTCCGTCGGGCTGGAAGACCGAGATTCACCGGCCGGCGGGCGACTTGGTGTCGATCTGGCTACGAAGCGGCGACCGGTCGGGCGTCATTGCCTGCTCTGGGCAAGATCGGTTTGAGAATGGATCCTGGTCTCGTGACGTACGTAGATCCCGAGAGTCGAGCAAAGGCTGAAGCACACGGTCACCCGTACGCTTCGGAAGAGATCATCGCCGCTGGGTACGACCTGGCAAGCCGGGTCTGCCGAGAACTCCGTCGCGCCGGTCTTCCCGCTGATGTCGTGCGTCCGGGAGTGGCGATACAGCCCGGCGTCTGGGTGGAAGTAGACAGCCAGGGTGAGTACGCCGGAGGCCTCTACGTCCGCTGGAGCGCCCCAGAACTGGGAGAGGCAGGTCTGCGAGCAGTAGCAGAACGGAAGGACCCGGCAGCGCCGGAGTGGAAGCGCTACGCCGAGGTCGTTCTCCTCATGCAGACGGCATTGATCGGGATCCTGCGCCTGGCCGGCTTCTCCGCCTCGCAGGCCGAGGAAATCAACTACGTCGCCGAGGGTGATGTGTACGTCCACGCCGATACGCCCTCGTCTTCGTGAGCGCCCTCATGATCCAGGGGACATGCCCGCCAGCCCCGAACGGGCCGACCTCCTAACCGACGAGAACAAGCGCGCCCTGACCCCACCCTGCCGAATACACATCCAGCCCTACAGCGAGGTCCGGTTGAACATGGCAGCCGCCTCCAACTCGCGTCAGGAGCAGGTGTAGAACTCTCGGTCGAGAATCGCGTGCACGACGGAGTCCCTCCACTTCCCCGCTTTCAGCACGTGCTCGCGGATCGTGCCTTCTTCCACCATTCCAACGGCGCTCATGGTCTTGGCGGATGCCGTGTTGAGGGGAGAACGGGCCCCCCAAATGCGGTGCAGTTGCAGGTCATTGAAGCCGAAATCAAGCAACAACCGCACCGTCTCTGCACCGTAGCCCCGCCCCCATACATCCGGGCGCAGCGCGAAGCCCATGGTGGCTCCGTGCTGCTGGTGGGGATCGAGGGCCAGGCGGCCGGATCCGATCAGCTCGGCCGTCTCTGTCTCGACAACGGCAAGCGCGTACTCCGTCCGAGGCATTGCCGTGGCCGCTGTGACGGACCGAGCTACGACCTGTTCGACCTGTTCGCGGTTTCGCGGTTCAAAAGAGAGGTGCTCGGTGGCTGCGGGGCTGCCGTAGATGGCGAGCAGCGCCTCCACGTCCGCGATGGCGAGTTCTCGCAGGCCGAGACGTGCACTGGAACGTGTGACGGGGTGCATGTCTCGGACTCTACCCACGTGGCAATGCGGGTCGGCCGGCTGGGAACGCTTCGATCTCCGCGCGGAGATCGCGGGCGGCAACCGCCGTCCGGGTGGGGTCAGCGGTCAGGGCGTGCCTGACCCGCATGGTGGAGACGATGATGCCGTTGTTGCGGTGTGAGGCGGGCAGATCAAGCACTGGACGGATGGCGGTCGCTGCGCCGTCCACGTCGCCGCTGAACAGCCGGGCGAGGGCGAGGTCGCACCGTGATCCCGCGAGGTCGCCGAACGCCCAGTTCGGGGCGTCCGGGTGGCTGAAGCCCGACACTGATTCCTCTGCGAGGGGGTTGAGTTGGGGTCCTCCGTGGCCGAGGAGCACTTGAGACTCCACCGCGTGGTAGAGCTGTTTTTCGCGGCCGTAGGTGAGTAGGCCGCCGAGCTCCGCGGCTCCTCTTCTGGAGACCCTGAGGACCTTCCTCGCCTGTGCCGGATCATGGACGCGCATGGCCTCCAGGACCACTACACCTCACCGCACTTCACAACGTCCGCTCTGATACAGCGGGGCGGCGCACCGACTGCCCCACGCAAGAGCAGTCACGACCGCGCGAAGCGTCATGCTCATTTGCGTTCCGGCGTCCGGGTGGCGCGCGCCTGCTGCCGCGGCTCCGCCCTGATTGCGTCCGTCCCGGTAACGCTTGCGCCGTGGCGTCGTTGCCCCGGGTGTGGTGGAAACCGCCCCCCGGAGGGGGCATACAACGCTCAGGCAGCCCGACGGCCGGACGGCCGCGGCACCGCTCGCGCGGCGCCGTGCGGTCGGGGTGCTCGTGTTCGCCTGCCTGGCCGCGTGCTGCGCGATCGGAGTCCTCCTCGGTGTCGGCAGCCGTCCCTCCCCCGAGAGCTGGACGCCGCCTGCCGCCGAGTCCTTGCGTGCCGACGAATTCCTGGCCTCCCGGTTCATGGCCGGTGAGCCCCATCTGGCGCTGGTGGCCACCGCTGCGGGGTCGGTCGACGATCCGCGCGCCGTGCGGGCCGGCCGGGTGCTCCTGGAGAGGATCGCCTCCGATCCCCGCACCGAATGGGTCCGCGGATACTGGCCCCTGCGGTTGTCGGAGTTCCGTACGGGCGACGGGCGACGGGCGCTGGTGCTGGTGCGCTTTCGCGGGGACGAGCGGGCTGTGCGCGCCGCGGCGGACGACGTGATGGACCGGTACACCGGCAGGAGCGGGCCGGGTGCGGCGCTGCTCGTTTCCGCCGGCGGTGAGGACGCGGTGCTCTCCGAGAGCGAGAGGCTCAGTGAGCGCGGTCTGCGTCTGGCCGAATTCGTCGCGGCGCCGCTGGTGCTGCTGATCCTGCTGTGGGTGTTCGCGGGCGCGCTGGCCGCACTGCTACCGGTTGCCGCGGGGGCCTTCGCCGTGGTGGTCGCCGGGGCCTGTCTGCGCTTGCTGGACGGTGTGATCCCGGTGTCAGCCTTCAGCGTCAGTGTCACCACCGCCCTGGGTTTCGGGCTGGCCGTGGACTACAGCTTGCTGCTCGTGTCGCGCTATCGGGAGGATGTTGCGGCGGGCAGTACCCCGGACGCGGCGGTGAGGGTCACGCTGCGCACCGCCGGACGGGCCGTGGCCTTCTCCGCCGCTACCGTGGTGGCGGCCCTGTGCACCCTGCTGGTCGTCCCGTTGCCGCTGCTGCGCTCCCTGGCTTTCGGCGGCACCGCGATCGTGGTCACCTCCGCGGTGGGCGCGCTGGTCGTCGTGCCCGCGCTGCTGTTGGTGATCGGCGCCCGGATCGATTGCTGGGACGTCTTCGCCCGGCTGCGTCGGCCGCACGGCGGGCGTCGGGAGGGCGACTCCTGGGCCCGGCTGGCGCACTGGGTGGTGCAAAGGCCCGCCGCGGTCGCGCTCGCGGGGTTCGCGGTGCTGGTGCTCCTCGCCCTGCCGGCGCTGCAGGTGCGGTTCGGCGTGTACGCGGACGCGACGCTGCCGGCTTCCTCGCCGGTCGCCGCGACCGCCCGGACGCTGCGTACCGAGTTCGGCGCCGCTTCCTCGGGTGCCCCCTGCGTCGTACTGCCGGCTCTGAACGCGGCGGGTGACCCGCGCGCCCGGGCCGCGCTCGACGCGTACGCCCGCCGGTTGTCCCGCGTTGCGGGAGCGGCCCGGGTGGACACCGTCACCGGGAGCTACCGGGACGGGAAGCGGTCTGCACTCCCGGCCGCCCGGGCGGCGTCCTTCGCGGCCGCGTCCGGTGTCCGGTTGGCCGTGACCGCGCAGCCGTACGCCCGCGCGCCGCTCACTCCCGAAGGGAGCCGGCTCGTGGAGCGGCTGCGCCGGATTCCGGCGCCGGTACCGGCTCTCGTGGGTGGCCCGGGCGCCCGTCTCGCGGACACCGAGAAGGTGATGACGGACCGGCTGCCGCTGGTCGCGCTGCTCGCCTGCGGCGGGACCTGTCTCCTGCTGCTGCTCTACACGCGCAGTCTGCTGGTGCCGGTGAAGGCGGTGCTGCTGAACATGCTGAGCCTGGCCGCCACGTTCGGTGTCCTGGTCGCCGTCTTCCAGGAGGGCTGGCTGCCCGGAGTTTCTCCCGCGGGGATCACCGATGTGCTCATCCCCCTCATGTTCGCGGTCGCGTTCGGCCTGTCCATGGACTACGAGGTCTTCCTGCTCTCACGGATCCTCGAGGAACACCGGCGTGGCAGCCCCACCCCGGATGCTGTGGCGACGGGCCTTCAGCAAACGGGTCGGCTCTTCACCTCCGCTGCGCTGGTCTTCGCGGTGTCCATGTCCTCGCTGGCGCTGTCCGGGCTGCTGCATCTGCGTGTGGTGGGTGTCGGTTTGGCGGTGGCCGTGGTGGTGGACTGCACGCTGGTGCGCGCCCTGCTCGTACCCGCCGTGATGCAGCTCGCGGGCCGGGCGAACTGGTGGCTGCCGACGTGGCGCGGGGGTTCTCAGCGCGGGGCGGTGGCGAAGACGTGGTCCCAGTAGGGGCAGCTCACGCCGAAACCGCGCCGTTCGTCCTGGAAGTGGTGGCGCAGATGGCGGTTACGCAGGCGCCGGCCCAGTGCCGTGGAGGGGCGGTGGTGGTGCATGTGGAAGTGCAGGACGTCGTACACGATGTAGCCCGCGATGAATCCGCCGGTCAGTGCGGCGCCCGGCCCTGCTCCCGCCAGCAGGTGGAACAGTTCGTAGGCGCCGTACGCGCCGGGGACGCTGACCGACGGTGGCATGACCAGCCGGCGCGGGTCGTTGGGGTGGTCGTGATGGACGCCGTGCACCATCCAGTGCGCGCGGCGCCCCCAGGCGCTGCGCGGGGTGAAGTGAAACAGTGCCCGGTGCACCCAGTACTCGGTCAGTGTCCATCCTGCGTAGCCGAGCAGGGTGTACGCCAGGAGCAGGGGCAGCCCGGTGTGCCGGACGGCCCAGGTCAGCAGCAGCAGGACGAGCGGGCCGTGCACGAGTGGGGGTACGGCGGGGTGGACCCGGGTGAAGCGGTCGAGGAAGGGTGAGCTGAACATGGGCGGGGACGCCCGCAGTTGGTCCGCCCGTCGCAGGCTCGCGTCGGCAGCTGGTGGTTCGTTCGCCGTCATCGCGTGCCTCCTTGATGTGCCTGGGCCCCGGCGGGCCACGGGACTGCGGCCGCCGGATCCGCCAGCGCGCTCATCGTTCCTCCTTCTCGGACCTTCTCTCGGTCCTGTCGGGTCCTCTTCCGCGTCTTCTTCGGTCCTCTGGAGTCCTCACAGGGGCCGCTGGTAGATCCGGTAGGTCTTGGACCGCTGTGCTCCCATGCGTGCGATGGCCTGGTTCATGGCGGTGTTGTCCTCCAGGACCCAGGACAACTCGCCGCCGCGGTAGCCGAGTTGGCGTCCGGCCTGGGCGAGGCGCGTGTACAGCAGCGCGTCAAGTCCCTGGTTGCGGTACTGCGCCTTCACTCCCAGGGCGATCAGCCGGCACCAGTCGATCCTGCGGGCGGCTCTGGCGGCCCGCACCAGCCCGATGGGCAGCCCGTATCGGGTGAGCCGGCCGCCGGCCGCTTTCAGGGCCTGGTTGGCGTCGGGGACGGCCAGGCAGAAGGCGGCCGGGTCTCCGTGAACCTCCGCGAGCAGCACCAGTTCGGGCCGGACGATCTGCCGGAGCTGGGTCGTGAGGTGGTGGAACTCCCGCTCCGTGGGCGGTACGAAGCCCCAGTTGTGTTCCCAGGCGTCGGTGTAGATGTCCCGCAGCCGCTGCTCCTCGGCGTCGAGGTCGCGGAGGTCGAGTGGCCGTACGTGGACGCCACTGCGTCTTTGCGCCCATTGGGCGACCTTGGTGACGGCGGCGTCCTCGGGGGTGTGGGTGGTCCACTCCCAGGCCCACAGGTCCTTGGCCTTGGTCAATCCGCAGGCCCGCAGCAACGCGTCGTGATGGGGCGGGTTGTACGGCATCAGGACGGCCGGTGCCGTGGAGAAGCCGTCCACGAGGGTGCCGCATTCGCCGTTGGTCGAGAAGCTCACCGGTCCCAGCGCCGAGGTGAGCCCACGTGCGCGCAGCCAGGTCCCTGCCGCCTCGAACAGCGCCTGGGCCGCGGCGGTGTCGTCCGCGCACTCGAAGAGGCCGAAGAATCCGTCGCTGCCACCGTGATGGCTGTTGTGGCGGGGGTTGTGGACGGCGGCGATGCGCCCGACGGGGCGGCCGTGGCGGTGAGCGAGGAACAACTCGGCGTCACCGAAGTCGAAGAACGGGTTCTTGTGCCGGTTCAAGAACGCCCTGCGCTCGCTCTCCAGCGGCGGCACCCAGCAGGGCTCGCCCCGGTAGAGCTGGTAGGGCAGCCGGATGAACTCCCGGCGCCGCGCCCGGTCGTGCACCGGTGTGACGCGGACCGGACCGTCCAGGGTGCGCGCCGCGGTTGTCCTCATGCCGTCCCCCGCACCGGCGCCTCGCCCGCGGGCCCGGTCGGGAGCGGGGTCTCGGCCAGGGCGGCCGCGATCAGGGCGGCCGCGTGGTCGATGTCCTCCTCGGTGTGCTCCGCGCAGACGCCGAGCCGCAGCCGGGCCCCGCCGATGGGCACCGCCGGGGGGAACAACGGGCAGACCATCAGGCCACGTTCGGCCAGCTGCCGGGTGACGTGCGCGGTGCGATCCATGGTGCCCACCGGGACCACGACCACATGGGCGGCGGAGCCGGCCGTGCCGACGCCGGCGGCGTGCAGCCGGGCGCGCAGCGTGCGCGCGTTGTCCTGGAGCCGGCGCCGGCGCTCGGTGCCTTCCCTCGCCAGCACCGACAAGGCCGCCAGTGCCGCCCCGACGGTGCCGGGCGGCAGGCCCAGGGACAGCAGGTAGGCGTCCGCCGAGTGCCTCAGCAGCGTCACCACGTCGGCGTCGGCGCATACGAAGCCGCCGGTGGAGGCGAACGCCTTGCTGAACGTGCCCGTGACGACGTCGACCCGGTCCAGCACGCCGCACAACTCGGCTACGCCGCGCCCCTGGGGGCCCAGTGTGCCCGCGCTGTGCGCTTCGTCCACCACCAGCAGTGCGTCGTGGCGCTCGGCCAGATCGGCGATCTCCGCCAGCGGTGCGAGGTCACCGTCGGCGCTGAACAGTCCGTCCACGACGATCAGTCGCCGCCCCGAGCGGTCGGGCGGGCCCGCCGTACGGAGCAACTGCGCGAGGTGTGCGGGGTCGTTGTGCCTGAAGACGTGCAGGGTGGCTCCGGACAGCCGGACACCCATCGTGATCGACTGGTGGTTGAAGCGGTCGGCGAAGACATGGTCGCGGGGTCCGGCCAGGGTGGCGAGCACGCCCAGGTTGGCCTGCATGCCGGTCGGGAAGAGCAGCGCGGCCGGGCGCCCGGACCAGGTGGCCACGGCGGCCTCCAGCTCCTGGTGCAGCCGGGTGTAGCCGCCGACCGCCTGGGTGCCGTACGTCCCCGTGCCGAACCGGCGGGTGGCGGCGAGCGCGCCTTCCACCACCTCCGGGTGGCGCGCCAGCCCCAGGTAGTCGGCGGAACCGAAGACGGTGACCGGCCGGCCATGGGTGTCGTCCGAGCCGGGGCGGGCGTGGGGCACGCCGATCCGGGCCCGGGTCGTTGCGGCCTGCGTGATCAGCGGGAAGAGCGGGTAGGTGCCCTCCCGCTGCCAGCGGTCCACCAGGTCGAGCGTGCTGCTGTGCGCGGGCCCGAATTCCATCGGCGCTCTCCATTCTTCTTCTCACGGCCCTGCGGGAGTGCGGGCCTACGGGGCGGTGGGCGTGGCCTGCGTGGTGGTGGGTGGTCCTTGCGTCGGGGTGAGTGCGCCGCGGAGGAGCTCCGCGGCGGCCGTGTCCCGGACCGTTTCGCAGCTGCCGCCGTACACGCTCAGGACACGGACGTCGCGCAGCGCGCTGAGCATTGCGGGGGCCGGCTCGTCGTCCCGGTAGGCGCCGGGACCCGACAGCCGGGCGCAGTCCTGTACGACCCGCTGCGCCAGGCGGGCCCCGGCTGTCTTGGCCAACGCGGCGTCCAGTTGGTCCTGGGGACCGCCGATGCGTTCCGCGGCGGCGTCGACGAAGGTCTCGGCCGCCTCGATTTCGGCATCCCACCAGGCGAGTTCGGGCATGGCCTGGTCCGACGCGCCCAGCAGCCGTGCCGTCCGCTCCAGTGCCCAGCGGGCACAGGCCAGGGCTCCCGCCGCGATCGCCAGGCGCTCCTCGGGCAGGATTCCGGCCAGGAGGACCATGGCCAGGCCCGGGCGTCCGAGGACGGCCTCGCGGGGCAGCCGGCAGTCCTCGAAACTCACTCGCCCGGTCGGGGAGGCGTGCAGCCCTGCCGTCGCGAGGGGCGTGATCACGATCCCGGGCAGGTCCGCGGGGACGAGGAACAGGGTCAGGCCCAGGGCGGAGGTGCCGGGGGTGGTGCGGGCCAGGACGAGCAGGACATCGGCGAGGGGCGCGTTGGTGATGAACGTCTTCTCGCCTTGCAGGAGCCAGCCGTCCGGCTCGGGCCGGGCGGTGGTGGCCACCGCGCGGACCAGATCGGAGCCGCCGCCGGGCTCGGTCAACGCGACCGAGGCGACGCACCTGCCGGCCAGGACCGGGCGCAGCCATCTGTCGCGTTGTCCGGGCGTGCCGTGGCGGGCCAGCAGAGGGGCGACCAGATGGGTCAGCACGGACAAGCTGGTGCACACTCCGGCCGCGGGTTCGCGCATCACGGCGCGGACGAAGGAGATGCCGTGGGCGAGGTCCAGCCCCAGTCCTCCGTGCTCCACGGCAACGCCGATGCCGAACACCCCGGCCCGGCCCATGGCTTCGAACAGGGAACGCGACACGCTCCCCTGCCGCTCCCAGTGCGCCAGGTTCGGTGTGATCTCCGCGTCGGCCAGGGCGCGCGCCGACTCGTTGAACGCCGCGGGAGAGCCCGGATCGAGCACAGGAGGCGGCGGGCCGAGCAAGGGCTGGTCCGTCATCGGCGTGGCCGGGCTCGGCATGGACGGCTTCACCGCATGCTCCCCGGCACCGGGTGCTGCCCGGGCCGCCCGACGCCCTGCGCCTGCGCCTGCCTGACCGTCTGCGCCGGCGCCTGGCCGTCGGCCAGCGTCGGCGGGGACGTCTCGCCCGCCAGCCGTTGGCGCATGCTGTCCACGAGCCGCTGCTGTCCGCCGAGCAGTACCGGGGCGAAGACCGCCTCGCGGTAGGCCGCGGCCATCGGATGCCCGTCCATGAACCCCTGGCCGCCGAAGAGCCGGCAAGCCGTGCCCACCGACTGGGGTACCGCCCTCGCGACGAACACCCCGGCGCGCACGGCACGGTCCCACCGCGCGGGCCCGCTCGCGGTGGCTGCGCGACGCGTCACGGCGTGGCACATCCGTACCGCCGCCGCCGCTTCGGCCACCGCGTGCCCGAACGCCTGGCGGCCTGCCAGGACACCGTCCTGGAACGGCCTGCGCTGCGCATGGGCGAGGGCCCCGCAGACGGACTGCTGGGCCAGGTCGCTCAGCAGCCGGGCGAGGCCCAGCCGTGTGGCCGCCACGGCGTCGTGCAGCAGTGAAGCGTGTCGCTGCACGGTGCCCAGCAGCGCGTGGCCGGGCACCGCGAGCGCGGTCACCTCCAGGTGGCCGTACCGGGCACCGGCCAGGGCGCCGAGCCGCTGTTCGCGTACCTGCGTGTACGGCGTGTCGAGCGGCAGCAGAAGCAGGACGCGACGACCGTCGTAGCGGCGGATGCCTTCGACGAGTACCGCCCCGGCGTCGGGCAGGCCGAGAACGTGGTCGGCGTGTCCCCAGGCCGTAAGGCGGTCCGGGCGCCCGTGCAGTTCGAGGTCGCACCGGGTGCCCAGCAGGCCGTGGGTGGTCGTGTCGCCCAGCGCGGTACTGACCCGGTAGGGCCCTGGCAAGGAGCCCGGTGCCAGGCGGTCGAGCACCGGTCCGCTCAGCCCTTGGGCGACCATCTCGAGGACGGCCGCGCCCATTGCCGTGCCGTCGCCCTGGTCAGGCGCCGGCATGGAAGGAGCCTCGGCTCGTGCCCTCGCCCAGCAGGTCGAGGAACGCACTGAGCGGAAGGGTGGGGACGAGGCTGCCGGCCAGCACCGTCATGTCGAACTCCACCTGGCAGCGGGTCTCGACGTCGGCCACCGTCTCCGCCAGGAGCAGTGAATCGAGGCCGAGTTGTTCCAGTGTGGCCGTCTCGCGCAGCGATGCCGTGTCGAGCCGCAGCCGAGCGGCCAGGCGCTGCTTGAGGTCCTCCCGGTCCGGGACCTGACGGCTTTCTCGGCTCACTGCCGGCGTTGTTTCCACGGGTGTCCTCTGCTTCTGAGTCATCTGCGCTACTTCTGCTTGGCCGGCTTGACTTGCTTCGTCCGCTGCGTCTACTTCGGCTGCAGGGGTGCGGCCGGCACGGCCGGGTGTGCCGGCCGCACCCCGGGAGGGAACTCCCCAGCCGCGGCGGCTGCACCCAGGCTGAGCCGTCGTACCTTGCCGCTGGCCGTCCGCGGCAGCGCGCCCCGCCTGGCGATGTAGACCTCGCTCACCGGCATCCGGAACTCCCGCAGGACGGCGAGCCTGGCACTGTGCACGAGCGCCGCCTCGTCCACCGCGCCGGTGACTGCCCTTCGCGCGTCCGCGAGTTCGAGGAACAGCACAAGGTCTTCGGTCGCCGCGGCATCCCGCGTCACCGCGACCGCGGCGACCGCTCCCAGGGCCGTCGGCGAGGCATCGAGAACCGTCTGCTCGATGTCCGTGGGGGCCAGCAGGCGTCCTGCGTATTTCACGGCTTCCTTGGAACGCCCGATCACAAAGAGCTCTCCGTCGGCCAGTGCGCCCATGTCCCCGGTCGCGACGAGGCCGTCGTCGCCGGCCGCGGGACGCCGGAGGCCGTCGGGGCCGATCGTCCAGCGGGCCGCGGCCCCGCCAGCGATCCGGATCTCGCCGACGCACCCTTCGGGCAGTTCTTGGCCGTCCGCGGCGACGATGCGGACCTCCGTACCGGGCAACGGAGCACCGTGACCGATGAGTTCGCGCACCCCGTCGCCGTCGCCGTCGCCGTCGCCGTCGGACGGTGTGTTCGAGGCTCGTGGCCCAGGCAGCGCGACAAGCCGTCCTCGCTCCAGCTCGGCCGTGTCGAAGCGGCGCACGACCGAGCTGACCAGCGGTGCCCGGCAGGCGACCGCGACACAGTTCTCCGCCAGCCCGTAGGCGGGCAACAGCACATGGCGGCGCATCCCCGCCGCGGCGAACGTCTCCTCGAACCGTTCACACAGCCGGGGAGCGACCCGCTCGGCGCCGATGACGGCGACGTGCAGCGCGGACAGGTCGACATCGGCCAGCCGGGCGGGCGCACGCTCTGCAGCGCGGGCGGCCATCTCATAGGCGAAGGGAGGTGCGGTGGTATGCGTGGCACGGAACTCACCCAGCTGCTCGATCCAACGCAGCGGGTCACGTACGAACGAACCCGGCGGCAGTGCCCGGAAGGCGAATCCCGCGTACAGGCAGGCCCAGAAACTGCCGATCAGGCCCATGTCGTGGGAGAACGGCAACCACGACATCCCTCGCCCGGCTGCCACCAGGCCGATGCGGTCGGTGATGGCGCGCAGATTCACGGCCAGGTTGTGGTGGGTGAGAACGATCCCTCTGGGTGCGGCGAGACTGCCCGAACTGAACTGGACCACCGCGACGTCGTCCGGATCGGGGACGGGCGCGGGCAGTTCACCTGGGACGGTCCGCTCCGGTACCTCTGCCAGTGACAGATGCACCACCCTCAGCGCGGCGGCGGCAGTCTCCTGCGGCCCGACCATCGGTGCGCCCTGCGACACGTACCAGCGGGCTCCGCCGGCCCGCAACGCGGCCAGGGCACGCAGCCGTTCCTGGGTATTGGCGCCGAAGCCCCGCGGTACGCCGGTCGGCACCAGGACAGCTCCGCAGAGCGGAATGGCCAGGGACGCCACCATGGCGACCGTGGTGCTGTCCATCTCCAGTGCGACGGCGTCGCCCCGCTTCACCCCGCACCCGGTGAACCACGCCGCGCGTTCCACCACGCGCGCCCAGAACTCGGGATACGTCAACTCCGTGTCCCCGGCCGCCCCCACCGTGCCCGGCACCCCTGAGGAAGCGTGTCTGCGAAGAACTTCGGTCAACGACGCGCACGATCGCGCCAGCTCGCCGTCGTACGCCACCGGCTGTTCCTCCTCCGACTCGCCTTCATGGGCCTGCTCCCCCTCCAACGGAAAAAGGCACTGAGAGTAACGGTCAGAACTCTCTGTGTACTTGTGGTGGTACGGTCCTGCTCCCGCGACGTCCCCCCACGAAGGCAGGCATGGTGCGCACCTCGACCTCCCACGCAGCGAGGCAGCCCTCCGCCCGGGCTTGTGCCCGCGGACCCGTACGGTGAGCCCGGACGGCCTCGACGACCTGTCCGGGCGGCGTTTCCTGGTCACCGGTGCCACCGGTTTCGTCGGCCGGCGCCTGTGTGCCCAACTCGCCGCACGGAAGGCCCGCATCACGGCTCTGGTGCGGGAAACCGCCGACCGGGCCGGCCTCCCCTCGGGCGCGCGGCTGATCGTGGGCGATCTGACCAGCGCGTCGGATGCCGGGGCGGTACGTGAGGCGGCCGCCGACGCGGACTGCGTGTTCCATCTCGCCGCGGTGGTCAAAGCACGTTCGGCCGAGGGCTACTGGCGCTGCAACGCCGAGGGCTCCGGGCGGCTCGCCGAGATCCTGGCCACGCTGGCGTCCCCGCCGCGGCTGGTGGTGTGCTCCTCGCTGGCCGCCGCCGAGCCCGCCCGGCCGGGCCGGCCCAGAACCGAGGACGAGCCGCCCGCCCCGGTCTCCCACTACGGGCGCAGCAAGCTGGCCGGGGAGCTCGCCGTGCGGGAACGGGCCGACGTGCTGCCGGTGATCGCGATCCGGCCGCCCATCGTGTACGGACCCGGCGATCCGGCGTTCCTGCCTTCGCTGGTGCCGATGATCCGCAGCGGGCTCGTCATCAAGAGTGGTTTCGGGCCGAGGCACTACTCCGTCATCCACGTCGACGACCTGTGCACCGCCCTGCTCGCCGCCGCGACACGGGGCACGAGGATGTGTCCCGGCGTTGCGGACTCGGGTGTCTACACGGTTTCGGACGGCACGGAACACACGTGGCAGGGGATCTGCCGGGCAGTGGCCGAGGCGCTGGGCCGACGTCCTCCGCTGGTACTGCCCGTGCCGCACGCCATGACCCGAGGGGTCGCCGAGTGCGCCGAGGCACTGGGGCGGCTGGGTGGCTTCGTCCCACCCCTCAACCGGGACAAGAGCCGGGAGCTGCGCTGCGCGGCATGGACGTGCTCAGCCGAACGGGCGCGGACAGACCTCGGGTTCGTCCCGTCGATCGCCCTGGCCGAAGGAATCGCGGCCACACTCAGAACGTGACCGGCCGGCGCTGAGGCCGACTGGCGTCCTCCGACTCGTGTGCGGGTTGCTGTAAACAAGGCGGCTGCACAGCATCATTGCGGTCACCTGAGGGTGATGTGACGTCAGTTCAGCCCGCCCCGCACAGGCCAATCGCCCGACATGCCGGGCGGGAAGGCGGCGCATGCCGCCTCGGCCACCCGAATACGCGGACCGCCCTGGCCGAACTCACGGCCTCGAACGAGTGCGGCCCGGACGGCGAGCGGGGCATCGCAGGGCAGTGCCAGCACTGCGGCGGAACGGGCCGGGCCCGGACCATACCCTGGAGACCATGTCCAGACAACTGAATCGGTGGGCCACCAGCGGCCTCATCCACACACTCGGCCCCGGCCTCTACGCCGCAACACCATGGTCTCCAGCCCCACTTGCGTGACCTACGAAAACGCCGACTACCCGGCCTTGGGTCAAGGCCCTCTCCGTCAGCCTCCTCCCATCAGCCTGCGATCGCCCGCAAGATCGGCTGGCCGAGTGCGCCGAGCCAGCCCGCGAGCGCTCCGAGCGGCCCGATCAGCCCGGTGCCGGCCGCGGCCAGCGCACCCGCCGAGGACAGCAGCCGGGTGATCCGGCCGAGCCGGCCCGCCACTGCCTCCCGGTCCGGCTCCGGCCGGGCGACCTCCTCGTCCAACGAGTCCAGCTCGGCCCGCACCTCGGGTTCGATTGCTGGCGGCAGCGCCGTCCGCTCGATCGACGCCCTCAGTTCCCGGACCAGGCCGCGCACCTCCTGCCCGCCCGCCGTGAAGGCGGCCGACTGGCCACCGCGAACGGTCTGGTTCCCGGCGACGTTGTTGACGACGCCGCCCTGCTGGTTGCCGATGTTGAAGGCCATGGCTCCCCATCTCCTCACCGCTGCCGCCAGGACGCCTGCCGCTCGGCATCCTCGAAGCGGCGGCGCCGGGACGTCGTCACGATGTGCAGAACGATCCCGATGACCATCAGAACCGTCCCGATAGCCGCCATCGCGAACCCGACCGCCCCTACCGGCACCCCGGCCACCTTCGGTCCGAGTAGCTCCGGGGAGGAGTCGAAGTTCGAACTCCCCGACGAAATATCGTCGTTGGTCCTGGCAATGAACCGAATGATCACCCAGCCGTAGATCCCGCCCCCGACCAGAAAGAGCAGGAAGCCGAGCATGATCAGGTGTCGCGCCCTGGTGCGGGTCGCGGCGATCTCCTTGAAAAAGCTCTCGCGCTGCGCCTGCTGAACGTAGTTGTACTGGTCCCCGGCGACGTTGCTCAGCCGGTCGGCCTGCTGCTCCCCGATGTCGAACCGCCGCTCGCCGCCGGGCGGCGTACGGCCGGCCTCGCGCGGTGCCGGGCGGCCCGGCGGGCCGGAAGGTGGCGGCCCTGCGGCGGGAGCGCCGTGAGGCCTGGGCCCGGGCTCAGAGGCGGGGCCCCAGCCCGGCATGGTGTCCGAGGTACCGCCCGGGGTGCCGCCCGCTCCGGGCTTCGGGGCCTGAACGGTCCGGTCGGCGGGGCGCAGCTCTTCGTAATGCACCTCCAAGGGCCCAAAATCCAGCACGTCGCCCGAGTGCAGCACCTGCTGCCCGAGCACCGGGTGACCGTTCAGCATGGTGCCGTTGGTGGAGGCCAGATCCTCGACGGTGGTCCGGCCCGAGGCCCGCCACACCACCGCGTGCCGTCGGCTGACGCCAGGATCGCCCACCTGGATCTGGCAGTCGGAGTCCCGCCCGACCAGCATCGGCTGGTCGTCGAGGAGGAAGACCCGGCCGCGCAGCCGGTCCGGGCGGTCGACCACGAGTTGCGGTAGGTCGCGCTCTCGCAGAGGGGGGTCCATGGCACGACCTCCTGCCTTGGCGAAGCATCCGGCGTCGGGCGAAACGATTCGGTCGCCTATTCTGCTGATCCTCACCTTCCAGTAAAGGCCCATCGGCCCCGTCCTGCCACAGCATCCCGGGCGGCCGGAACTCGGCAGTGCGTTCGGCGCCGTCCCCTCGGCCCGCAGCGCGGCGCGGACCCGCCTCCGGGTCGGCGGCCTCCACCACCGCACGCGACCACCGGCCCGGCGTCCGCGGCCGGGACCAGCCCCGACCCCGCCGCCCACCACCACGCCGCAACCGGCACCCGCAGCCGACCCGCCGCCTGCCCCTCGTCGAACACTTCACGCACCGAACCCACCACGACACCCCAATCAGAAGGGTTTGTCCCTTGGAATCTCCTTCAGCCGCCGCGTACTCAGCCCACGCCGCCGGCACATCGTCGTTCTGCCCCACGAGTGAGGGGAGTTGCTACGTGGCCGGGTTAGGTGGACCCGTTCTGCGTACCCAGAGGCTTGTGATGGAGCCGATCCGTCGCGGGGACATCGACGATCTCTTCGAGGCCGTGGTCAGTCAGGACAGCGTCATGCGATGGCTGGCGACCGGCCGGGCGGACAGCCGATCCGCGGCCGAGGCCATGTGCGACGCCCACGTCGCCCACTGGGCCAGACACGGGTACGGCGACTTCGCGGTCAGGGATGCTGCCACGCACGCGTTCCTCGGCCGGGTGGGACTGCGCAATCGGGCCGGGTACGGAGTCGACCTCGGTTTCGCCCTGCACCCACGGGCTCAGGGCCGCGGGGTCGCCGGCGAGGCGGGCCGTGCGTGCCTGGACCTGGCGTTTGGCCGCCTCTCGCTCCCTGTCGTTTTCGCGTTCGTCCTGCCCGACAACACGGCCTCGATCGCGGTACTGCGCCGCCTTGGCGCCCAGGCGGACGGGACGGTCCAGTCCAGTGGCCTGCATTGTCTGCGCTACCGGTTCGACCCCACCGTCATGGCCGCTGCGGAGCATGTGGTGGACGACGGTGGGGCGGACCTCTAGCTCGTCCAGGTGCCGGGCTCCGGTTGTCCCGATGACGGAGCCGCACTCCGCCGCAGGCCAGCCCTAAACGATCACTCAAACCTTCGCTGCGACAGGGCAGCGACTGTTGTCCTCTGACGCCGAACCCGGATCGTCGGCAACGATGTTGGACAGCCACCGGGCAGTACGACCTGCTGGTCCGTGGGACTGGTGGGCTCGCAGTGCGGGCCTAGTGGAATTCGACGTCGGACACGCTGACGAAGAACTCGCCCTTGTAGTCGTGTCCGGCGTCGCCGCCGCCCCAGATGTTGACGATGGCGTGTCGTCCCTGCCGGGATGCCAGTGCCTCGGTCGTGTAGTGCAGCTGGTCGTCGGCGTGTGTGCCGCTGCCGTGGTACTCGACCATGAAGGGCGTCGGCTCCAGCACGTCCCAGGAAATTCCCTGGGCCGGGTCCCAGTCCTGTGTGGTGATGAACCACTGGTGTGTCCACTTCGGACCCATGTGGTTCTGCCGGTAGTTGTAGGTGAAGGTGTGCCGGCCGTCGACGGCCTCCAGCGTGCTGGTCGGCCAGTCACCCAGGCCGTCCCCGCCGGCCAGGTCCAGGCCCTGGAAGGCGGGATTCGCTGCCGATGCCACGTTGGCACCCTGGAAGAACTTGCGGTACTCCAGGTACCCGCGGGCCTCGTTCCACGGCGGGTTGCCGGCCGTGCCGGGAGGCACCACTTCCTGCCAGGTGGTCGAGGTGTTCAACTCGCGCGCCTTCTGGCAGATCGGCGCATCGTCCTCGTCACGGATCGCCCGGATCGCCCGGCTGACCGGGAACTCCAGACTCCCGTGCCGCTCCCGGCCGCCCTCTCCACGCTCCTCGGCGCGCGCGGGGATGTGCGCGTTGTAGGGCGTGGACGTGAGCGTGTCGACGGTGACCTCATCCGTGAACGGCCCCCAGGCGCCGTCGGCGTGCCGGGCCCGGATCTTCACCCGGTACTCGCGGGCGGGGGCCTCTCCGAGGCACACCCAGTGCCGGTTGGCCGACTGCCAGTGCGGATACCAGGCCGCCCAGTACAGGTCCACCGTCTGCGCGGGACGCCCGTCCAGCCACACCTCGTAGTGGTGCGGGTAGTCCGGACGCCCGTTGTTCCAGTCGGACGGCTCCGTGGTGCCCTGGTCGGGGGCGTTCGCGCCGATCCGCCAGGTGAGTGAGATGCCTTCAAGCGTGACATCACCGTCATCGCGGTAGGTCGCCACCGCGCGCAGGTCCGCCGGGTGAGGCTGCTGCATCTTGGGAACTCCTCCAGTCGCACAGAACGGGTGGTCCAGCGCGAAACCACACACCGAACCACCCCTATCGCCGTTCATATGCTTATTTACGGTGGCATATGCCGCAAGCGCGGTGAGCCACTGGTGGCAAGCAGGGGCTCCTTGAAGCGTCAGACCGGGGTTCCGGGCTGCTCCTGGCCGTGCCGGGCACCGCAGTCACCTCCCTCCGGCCGCACGCGGCTCCTTGAAGGTTGTCCGCCACGGGCCGGCAGGCGCGAGCGCACGCCGGCGCGCGTCAGCTTCCGTTCGTGTGCTCACCCGGACGGTCGGCGTCCGCTCTCGGCAGACCGGGAAGGACCCCCTTACGCAGGCCGAACTCGCACTTCGCGCGGCACTTCATGGCCAGGTCTCGTCTCCTTCGAGGCCACCCCGCGGCCGGTCCCACGGGCTTCTTCACCGCACAAGCCACAGGAGCCAGACGAACGGGAGCGGCACCGTCCCGTCCCACCCGAGAGGTGAGCCATGAGTACCCGCACGTCCGCCACCCCCTCCGAATCCGCACAGTCGCTCTACCACGCCATGTCCGGCCTCGCCGGCCCGCTGAGCTCCGGCGAAGGCACCGCGCCGGACTTCGCCGCCGCACCACGCGCGGCGGCCGGCGAGGAGCCGTCTGTACTCATCCTCGGCGCAGGCGTCGGCGGACTCACCACTGCCTACGAGCTGGGCAGGCTCGGTTACCGGTGCACGGTCCTGGAGCCCCAGACCCGCACCGGCGGCCGCAACCGCACCGCCCGCAAGGGCGACAAGCTGTACGAACTCGACGGCCAGGGCAACAGCCCGGTGCTGACCCACACCTGCGCGTTCGACGAGGACCTGTACCTCAACCTCGGCCCCGGCCGCATCCCGTACCACCACCGCCGAGTCCTCAACTACTGCACCGACCTCGGGGTGTCTCTGGAGCCGTACATCATGGAGACGACGGCGAACGTCCTGCACAGCGCGGGACACACCCCGCCCGGCCAGACCTGGCGCAACCGGCGGATCGCCAACGACACCCGCGGCCACCTCGCCGCGCTCCTGTCCGCCACCCTGACCGAGAGCGACGAGCTCACCGGACCGCTGCGGGACCTGCTGCGCAAGTTCGGCGACCTGGACGAGGAGGGCGAGTACCACGGCTCCACCCGCTCCGGCTACGACGAGCCCCTCGACGTCCACGAATTCCCCCGGCCCGCGCCCCCGCTGCCCCTCGCCGAACTGATTCAGTCGGAGTTCTGGAAGCACAGGTTCTACCAGCCGGTGGACTACCTGTGGCAGGCCACGATGTTCCAGCCCGTCGGCGGCATGGACAAGATCGTCCACGCCCTCACCGAGCGCATCACCTCCGAGTACGACGTGAGCGTCGAACTCGAGGCCGAGGTCACCTCGATCGACCTGACGGGCGACGGGGCCGGCGTCACCTACCGCACGGGCGGACAGGAACTGACGACGACCGCCGACTACTGCGTGAGCAACATCCCGCTGCCGGTCCTGAAACAGCTCACGCTGACCGGCTTCTCCACGAGCTTCCGCAACGCCATGAAAGCGGTGGGTTTCGCGCCGACATGCAAGGTCGGCTGGCAGGCCAACCGACGGTTCTGGGAGGACGACCACAACCAGATCTACGGAGGCATCAGCTGGACCGACCACCCCATCACCCAGTTCTGGTACCCGTCCAACGACTACTTCTCCAGGACGGGCACCCTCACCGGGGCCTACAACTTCGGCGACCACGCCGAGGACATGGGCAAACTCGCGCCGGCCGACCGGCTGCGCCTGGCCCGGGACGGAGCGGCACAGCTGCACCGCGAGTTCCTGGAGAAGACCACCGTGCCCCAGGACCTGGGGGTGACCATCGCCTGGCACAAGGTGCCCCACCAGCTCGGCGGCTGGGCCGACTGGGACCCGGACGACCCTGACCACCAGGTCGCCTACAAGCAGCTCCTGCAGCCCGAGGGCGACGGCCGCTTCTACGTCGTCGGCGACCAGGCATCACCGCTGCCCGGCTGGCAGGAGGGAGCCATGATGTCGGCACAGTACGTCGTCGCTCAGATCCTCGGCCTCCTCCCCCGCACCGCCCCCGAGACCGTCCAGGTCCCGGACTCCGTCTTCCTGACGCAAGGACTCTGAACACACGCTCGGGGCCCGGTCCACAGCAGCCGGGCCCCGACCTACCCGCTGACCGCCAGGTCATTCCCACTGGTTCAAGGCCCTGGTCGCTGAAGTCCGACCCGAAGTCCCCGTACGGACGGCCAGAGGACCGCGCAGAGGCGTGCACCATGCCCATTTCGGCCGCCATATGGGCGACCGGGCGGCCGGCGCAGACACGTTCGACGAGGAGTCGCCTGCCGTGAACGGTCAGCCGGGAATTACGGTGGGACACGAAGACCTCCGTGCGGCGCAGTCCTGGTCAGCTCCACCACACCGGAGGTCTTCGCCGTGATCAAGCACCGGCGAGTGTCAACAACGCTCGTGATCAGTGCACCCAGCGGTCCTTCCCCGCGCGGCCGGTCCAGCCGGGACAGGGCCGCTATCGCTGCTACACCCAGCCCCGTTGGGAAGCCCGCACCCCCAGCTGGAATCTGCTCGCCGCGCCCAGCCGCTCCTGCAGCTCGCTCACCCGCCGCCGCAGGGTCCGCAGGCTCACTCCCAGATGGCGCGCCACCGCCTCGTCCTTCATTCCGGCCGCCAGCAGCCGGGTCAACGTCCTCTCGCTCTCGGAGAGCCCACCGTCGCCGACCGCCTGCCCCAGCGGCGCAGCCTGCCGCCAGGCCAGGTCGAAGAGCTTCTGCAGGGCCTCGGTCACCGCCGAGTGCCACACCACGACGGCACAGTAGCCGCCGGCCGCGGAGGCGGTCAGCGGCAGCAGCGCCCGGCATCCGTCGACCACCAGCAGCTTGAGAGGCACGGACGGCAACACCCGAGCCTGCTCGCCGAGTTCGACCATCCTGAAGGCGCGGGACAGGACCTTCGGATCCTCCAGGCCGGTCGCCGAGTAGATCCCACGGGAGACGATCCCGCGGCTGAGCAGGTCGGCCTGGAGGTCCACCTGCGGACCGGCCGGGGCGAGGTACGGCGGTGTGTCGAAAAGGCATACCTCGTGCTCCGCGCGCGCGTACATCTCCTCCAGGCGTGCCGCGATGGCGCCCTCGCCGGAGGCAACCTCGACCAGCCGGGACGGTTCCTCGCGCAGCAGCCCCGCCTCGTACGCGGTCGCCATCTCCTCGGCGTTGGCGGCCAGGAGCTCGGACTCCGTCTCGCGCCGCCTGATGAGCGCGCGGATCGCCACCCGGGGGTCGACGGCCCGTAACCCGCCCATGGAGTCCGGTGGTTGGAGCAGTCCGAGCGTGAGCAGCCGGTTGCAGGCCTCACGGACCCGGGCCGGGGAGGCACCGGTCAGCAACGCCCAGCCGGCCGCGCCGGCGTCGGGTTGGTTGAGGACGGCCTGGTACAGCAACTCGTCGAACGCGGAGACCCCCACCGCGGCCCAGGGGCTCGCGGCGGGGGTCTGCCCTGCCGTGTCGTACACCGTGTTCACCATGGCTCGGCACGGTAGGCGATCTTTGTTAAGGCTGTTTGTACCGGCCTGAGGAGCGATTCATTTCAGGCCGAGCACTTCAGGCCGCTCCTCCGGTTGCGTCTGCTTCGAGCCGTCCGCTTCAAGCCGTCCGCTTCGAGCCGTCCGCTTCGAGCCCTCTCCGTCCGGCCGCTACTTGAGACCGAACGCCCGCAGCACGGTCTGATCGACCCCGTTGCCGTCCTTGTCGGCGGCCCGCACGCGCAGCGACACGAACTCGGCGCCCTTCGGGTGCTTGAGCTCCAGCTCGCCGTGCTTCACCTTCACCGCCTTCCAGGACGTGCCGTCGTCGTAGGAGACCCATGCCTCCAGGTCACCGGCCGTGACGCTGCCCGACTGATTTCGTACGGAGAGTCCGAGCTCCGACTTGTGCTTGCGGTCGACGCGGTCGAGGAGGTCGAGCCCGTCCACGCCGTAGTCGACCGAGAGCAGCGGCAGTGCCGTCCGCTGGTCCGTGTGTGCCGAGGCGAAGGACCATTCGGTGTGGGTGCCGGTGGAGTACGCGGCCCAGCCGGCCGTGCGTCGTGCGTCGAGCACGAGGCGGTACGAGGCCTTCGCCGCCGGGACGTCGAAGGTGCCGAGTCCGCCGAGTCTGGTCTCGCCGACCAACTGTCCGTCCGCGTACAGCCTGCCCTTCGCGGTGTCCTGGACGTTGTCCACCGACCCGTAGTGCCCTGGCGTGGAGTCGCTCAACTCCGGTATCGCGAAGGTGAGTTTGTCTCCGGTGCGCTGGGAGAGGCCATAACTCTCACTGGTCGCCGGGCGCACGACCTGGCGCAGCCAGTCCTCGGAGGGCACCTTGCCCGCCTTGTCGAAAGTCTGCACGGAATCCCACTGGGGCTTGGTCGCGTTCGAGTCGGGACAGACGGCGTGCCAGATCCGACTGTCGGAGACGTTGTAGTACTCGGTGCGCTCCGTGCCGAGTTGCACGTTGTTGCTGGTCGCGATGTCGACGCTCTGCCAGGGACGGTACCGGTACACGGAGTCCTTGCCGATCTGGCCGGCCCGGCCCCCGTGGTAGCGAACCGTCTGTCTCACCGTGTTGGAGCTGTTCAGGTTGTACGTCTGGTCGGCCGAGACGGCGCCCGGCTGCGGGAACATCACGCTGTACACGTACGGGCTGACCGCGGTGCCCGTCAGCTTCAGCCTGACCTTCTTCCCGCTCTTGAGCAGGGCGCCGAGCTTCGCGCCGTCCTCGCCGGTCGCGGTCATCAGTGGGATGGACGCGCTCTTCACCCAGGAGATCCAGTAGCCGGGTGTCTCGTGGTAGGCGAGGACGTAACCGGCGCCGGCCGCGGTCGCGTTGGCCAGCGCCTCGTCCGCCGTCTCACCGGCGCCCACCCGGACGACCGCCACCTTGCCCTTGACGTCGAGGCCGTCGAAGTCGGCCGTGGTGCCGCTGCCCGCGTCCACCGCCCGGACCGTGCGGTCACCGCTGATCTTCACCGGGAAACCGGTGGATGTCTGCGCGTAGTCGAGGGGAAGCGCGTACTTCTCGGGGCTGGTGACACTCGCCGTCAGCTCCTTGGCGTACAGGCGGAACTTCGAGGAGAACTCGAACATGCCCTGGGTGACCTTCTCGGTGGGCGCCACGTAGACGTGGTCGGTCCACCAGCCCTGGCTGTAGGTCAGCCCCCACGAGCTGCCCGGGCCCTCGCGGTGCCAGTTGGTGCTGAAACCCTGGAACTCTGAGTCCTCCTTGGTCTTCGGCTTGATCTCGACCGCCTTGCGGGCGTCGAGGACGACCTCGGTGTTCTTGTCGACGTTGACCTCCGGATCGCCGACGACCGAGGTGCTGACCTCCAGTCCGGCCGCGTCCCGCTGCGAGATCCACGACGCCATGTTGTACGTACCGGCCGGCACCTTGAACGTGTAGCCGCTGCCGAGGAACCCGTGCGTGTCCGGATACGCGCCGTTCAGTTCCGAGAGCATGAAGATCGACGCCGAGGTGGACGGCTTGCCGTCCCGGCCCACCAGCGACACCTTCAGATCGTAGGTCTTCGCCAGCTTCTCGAAGCCGATGGCGGTGGTGACCTGGACGCCCTCGGCGCTCGCGATGATGTGACCGGTGTACCGGCCCGTCGCCTCCTCGGCGGGGTCGACCGTCACCCCGACGGTGGCGGTGCCCTTCGCCGGGACGGTCACGGTGTCCGCGTTCAGGGCGGCACCGGGGAGGGACGAGGCAACCTTCAACTCCACCGCTTTGTCGCCGGTGTTGGTGTAGGTGACGTCCTTGTTGTCGACTTCGGCGTCGGTCTCCTCGTACTTGCCGAAGCTCAGGGTCGGTGTCGCGAAGACGCCCTGGTTCACGGCCCGTACGGCGTCGACCCGGCCGTCGCCCTGCTCGAACACGGAGTTGACGGTGTTCGCCTTCGCGGTGGTCGCCAGCGCCTGCTTGATCTGCTGTCCCGTCCAGTCCGGATGGGCCTGCGCGACCAGCGCGGCGGCGCCCGCGACATGCGGGGTCGCCATCGACGTACCGCTCGACGTCGTGTAGTGGTCGTCGACCGGCGTTCCCATGGAGGTACCGGCCGCGCGGGCCGCGGTGATGGCCGCGCCAGGTGCGGTGATCTCGGGCTTGACCGCGTAGTCGCCGATGCGGGGACCCCGGCTGGAGAACGAGGCCAGCTTGTCTGACTTGTCGACCGCGCCGACCGTCAGCGCCGAGTCGGCGATGCCCGGAGTACCGACGGTCTGCTCGGACGGGCCGGAGTTGCCCGCCGCGATCACGAAGAGGGTGCCGGTGGACGCGGACAGCTCGTCGACGGTCTCACTCAGCACGTCCGATGGGCCGGACGCGTCACCGCCCAACGACATCGACACGATCTTCGCGCCGGAGCGCGCCGCCCACTCCATGCCCGCGATGATCCAGGAGTCCTGGCCGCGGCCGTCGTTGCCCAGCACCTTGCCGACCAGCAGCTCCGCGCCCGGCGCCACACCCTTGCGCTTGCCGTCCGAGGCCGCGCCCGAGCCGACGATCGTGGACGCCACATGGGTGCCATGACCGTGGCCGTCCTGCACCGCCTGGCCCGGCACGAAGCTCGTCGACTCGGCGATCTTCCCAGCGAGATCCGGATGTCCGGCGTCCACGCCCGTGTCCAGGACGGCGACCTTGACGCCCTTGCCGTCGTAGCCCGACTTCCATACCTCGGGCGCGCCGATCTGCGGCACGCTGACGTCGAGGGACGCCTCGACCTTGCCGTCGAGCCAGATCTTGTCGATCCCCTCGCCGAGCTGCCGTGCGGCCTTCGTGGTCGGTTCGGTGCCGAGCGCGGGGGCGATGTCCGTCCAGAAGGCGGTCGACTTGTCCGCGCGGAGTGAGGCGCCGCCGATCGTGGGCAGCTTGAGTATCCGGCGAGCGCCGTCGGGGGTCGCGTTGCCCTTCGTGTACGTCGCGATCACCGGGGTGTCGCCGGTCTTCGCGTCGGCGTACCCCTGCTTCACCAGCTGGGTGACGTTGAAGAGGGCCGGGTCGAGACGGCCCGCGTTCACGAGCGGGATCGCGTCCGACGGTAGGACACTGACCTCACCGTCCTTCTCGCTGGACAGGAAGGTGGCGGCCTCGCGGCCCTTGCCACGCTGGACGTCGACGGCGTACTTGCCGTCCGGTCCGGCGCTGAGGGACACGGTGTCACCGGTGATGAGGGTGACGGTCTGCGTACTCGTCGCACCGGTCCCGGCACCGCTCCGAACGGGCGTCGATTCCGGTGCGGTGACCTGCGATCCGGAACCGGCCGTGGCGGGCGTGATCGCGCCCGTGAGCAGTCCGGCCGCTCCTGCCACGGCCCAGAAGGTGTGGTGCCTTCGCATGGGTGGCGTCCTCCCCTGAACACTGACGGCGCTTCCGGCCTGGTGAGCGGAAGCCAGTGATCAGAGTGAGCGCTGCGCGGAAAACGCATCAAGGGAATCCTGTGGCCGAGGAGTGCCAATGCCCCCTTCGGCCAGGGGAATTGGCGGTCTTCGTGGACCTTGCGCCTCGGCGCGGCTACCCAGGTGAGCGTGAGTACGCCGGGCGAGCGGAGTCAGAACCCGTTGATCACCCGATGGTGATCACTCCGCCGGCCCCCACGCATCCCCCCGCGAGGGAGGACAACTCCAGTCGCTCCCATTGCGCATGGGTCAGATCCGCACGGACCGCACCTCCGGCCTGAGTCGGGTGTTCAGCGCGTGGGAGCCAGTTCTGCCGCCTGCTGCGGCTGCTCCTCCACGTGCGCCGCAGGCCCACCGAACCATGCCACCGCGACCGCGCCTGCCACCGCCAGGACGAAGCCGAGCACCGCCATCCAGGCGAGACCGGCCCGTGAGGCATCGCCGAGCCACAGCACACCGATCGCGCCGGGCAACACGGTCTCGCCGACGACCAGGGCCGCCGTGGCCGCGTTGACCGAACCGATCTGCAAGGCGACGGTGTGCAGGTACATCCCACCTACGCCGGCCGTCACGATCGCGTACAGGGCGGGATCCGTCAGCATGGCGGCCGGATCGAAGGGGGTGACGCCGTTCAGGAGACGGACGCCCACGCCGAGCGCGCCGAAACCGAGTCCGGACAGCAGCCCGGCAAGAACCGCGGCGCGGGGACCAAGGAGGCGTACCGCGAGCGTGCCGCCCACCATCAGAGCGAGCGAGATCGCCAGGAGCCACCAGTGCGTGGCGACCGGGATGCCGTGTCCACTGCCCTCCTCCCCCGGCGCCGTCGCAAGCAGAACGAGCGCCACGCAGACCACGCCGATGGACGTCCACTCGGCGCGAGTCAGCCGGACACGAAGGAGCCTGACGCTCAGCACGGCGGTGATGATCAGGTTTGCGCTGATCACGGTTTGCGAGAGGAACAGGGGCAGTAGCCGAGCAGCCAGTGCACCCAGTGCGAAGCCCACGAAGTCCAGGACGGTACCGACGACGAATTCCCAGGTCATCGCGGCCTTCGCGGTGGAGGAGAGGCTGGGACCCCCGTACTGGGTGCTGGCAGTCGTGGCCGCACCGCTCCGCGCGGACCTGCGGGATCCGATGGCTTGCAGGACTGAGCCTGTGCCGTAACAGACGGATGCCACAACGGCGGTCAGCAAGCCGATCAACACGAGTTGCTCCGTTCCTGATGGGCGCCGACTCAGCGCCATCTCGGTTGACGAGACGGCTTATGAGCATGGAGCGTTGCCTCGCTGTCGGCTTCGCCGCCCGACCGTTTCCGTGACCGGGGTGGCGGCGGGACGAGTTCGGCACACCGCGTCGTCCGGCGGCACCGTCCACGCACCGCGGGTGGGCACGCGGGTGGTGCGAGGACTTCGGCATCGGCCAGCGCCAACGGCTCGCACAGAGCCAGCAGTTCCAGCACCGGGCGCCCGGCCGCGTCGGCGTCGGCCAGCCGGCTGCCGATCACCTCGGCCAGCCGCGCGGTACCCGGCAGCCGGCCCTGCCGCAAATGCCAGATCTCCCCGTCCTCGGCGAGATACCCGCTGCTCAGCGCGCCGAGCACCAGTTCCCGCAGATACAGCACGTTGCCGCCGCTGGCAGCCCACAGCTCGTGCAGGCTGCGGCGAGCGAGCGGACCTCCCAGCACCGCGTGCAGCAACTCCTCGACGCCTGCGGGGTTCACGACCTGTCAGGGATTCGAGAAGGTCACGAGTGAGCCGAAGCATGAGCCGCGACGCCGACGGCCGGTTGTTCCGTATCGGCCGCGAGGCATGACGCCGCCTGCTCGCCCGCCGCGGGTCCTTTTGCCGATGCCGACCCGACGGCCTGCCCTGATGACTGATCGCGGTCGGCGCCATCGTGACGGCTTCTCCGGCCAGTGATCATTCGATCCCGAGGGGTCCGATGCCCAGATCCTCACGCATGAGGCGGCGCATCTCAGCCATGGCCGTGCGGCGCTGTTGGATGAAGGCCGTGTCCTCGGCGGAGCCGACGGCCACCCCGCGGGCATAGGCGTCGCGCATCCGACGCAGGCTGTGAAACGCCTCGTTCCCGGCGGCAACAACGAGTGGCGGACCCACGAGCCAGAGCTGCTCGCTCGCCGTGTGCAATCGGGTCCCACGGAAGGCTTCACGCACCGCCGCATCACGCGCTGACTCGGACATGTGATCGCCCAGGGCGACAGCCCGTATCTCTTCTCCCGCGTCCTTGAGAGCGGAGGCGTACGCGGTGTACGCGGTGCGTCGCACTTCCAGAGCGTGTCGTGCTTCCTCGCGCCGCCACCTGTTGCGATCGGCGATCAGGGTGGCGGCGATGCCGATAGCGGCACCTGTCAGCGTGGAGAGCAGAGGCATCCAGTCCATGTGCCGCATGCTGTCGCAACCACCCCTGCGACACCAGCGGCTCTCCCTTTGCGGCATGGTGATCACGGGCCTCCTGCCGAGTGACAGGCCGACGGGCCGCACTGGTGGCTGCCGGCGCTCGGCCCAGGACGGGCAGGCCAGTGATCATCGACCTGTCCGTGGACAGCCGCTTCCCCGGACGGCCGGCGCCAGCAGCGCGTCGCCGCGCGCGGTGAGCCGGATCGCGTCGACGAGTTCGCCGGGGCGGATGTCCTTCCGGGCCGTGCGGTGCGGCAGCTCGCCCCGTGCTTCCCCGGCGAACGCGTCGTCCGGCCGTCTGCCGCTGCGGTCCCTACCCCGACGCTGTCCAGCGGCGCGGTCCGGGCCGTTCAGGTCCCGTCCCTGCCGAGTCACGGATGCGCCCGGCGACCGTTCGAGCGGATCAGCAGGTGGAACTGCTGGAGATCTTTATTCCGGTGACGCTGTAAGCGTTCGCCAACACGGTCTCGTAGTTCGGCGGCAGGCAGATCGAGTTCCCGTCCTGGAGTCGCAGATAGGCCACGTCGTCGTTCCGGGTGTTCACGACGTGGTAGTGCGGGCGGGACCTGACCGTCTGGTAAGAGCTGGTGACATCGCGGTACTTCGTGATCGGTGTGCCCGCGTCGTAGGCGTGCTCGTCCACGTAGAAGCAGACGTAGGGGTACGGGCAGCCGTGGGTGGGAGACTCCGCCTGGGCCGGTGATGCGCCGGTGATGGACATGGCTGTGACTGCCACGCTCACGCCTGCGAAGCTTGCTGCTTTTCGAATGACGGACTTCATCGAGATCTCCAATAATCGGGTGGATCGTCGGCACGGCAGACCGTTGGTGCATGCGTGTCCGGACGTCGCCCTGACGCGGCTGGTAGGTCCGGCCCTGAGCGGTGCGACACCAAGAGCATCGACGGCCACCGGAGTCCGGCGCAACGCCTGCCGCCCCATTGGGGACGATGGAACCATCCCAGCCCCTCTGACGTGCGGGTATGTGCGTGCCTGGGATACGGAACGCGGACGGGCGGGCGACAGCGAGCGGCATAAAGGCCTCCCGGTACGGCCATTGGTCCTGCCGACCTGCCATCTGCCCGGTGCCGCTGCGGAGTTCGGGGTCGAAGTAGCCCTCGGCCGCGCCAGACCGGCTCCGGCGGGCGCCTCCCCCGCTTCCCCCCCGATAGGTCGGTCGCCCCGAGGAGACCGGCGCGCGACCACGGCCGATCTCGCGCAGCCACCCGAGCGGAAACAAATACTTGGCTAGCCACATGTTTGCTGTTACGTTGATTATGTGTCCAGCCACCTAAACGGGTGGTGACACGAGAGGAGTCGTCATGAAAGCCATCCTGTTCGACCGTTTCGGAGGCACGGAAGTGCTGCGCGAGGCGGACATCGAGGTCCCGCAGCCCGGCCCCGGGCAGATCCGCGTCCGCGTCGAGGCGGCCGGGCTGAACGCGCTGGACGGCAAGATCCGCTCCGGGGCACTGGAGGCCGTGTTCCCCACGCCGCTCCCCTCCGTCCCCGGTCACGAGCTCGCCGGCGTCGTGGACGCCCTGGGCGAGGGCGTGCAGGACGTGCAGGTGGGTGACGAGGTGCTGGGCTGGTCGGACACCGGCTCGTACGCCGAGTACGCGCTGGCCACCACCGTGGCCCTCAAGCCCGCCGGCCTCGACTGGCAGCACGCGGTCGCGCTGCCGGTGGCGGGCGAGACGGCCGAGCGGGTCCTGGACCTGCTGGACGTCACCGCCGGGGAGACCGTCCTGATGCACGGCGCGGCCGGAGCGGTCGGCACCCTGGCGGTCCAGCTCGCCACCGCCCGCGGAGCGCGTGTCATCGGCACCGCCGGCCCCGCCAACCAGGACTACCTCACCTCGCTCGGCGCCACCGCGACCGTCTACGGCGAGGGCTTGGTCGAGCGGGTCCGGGCGCTCGCCCCCGACGGCGTGGACGCGGTGTTCGACCTGGCCGGGAAGGGAGCACTGGAGGACTCCATCACCCTGCGGGGCGGCATCGAGCGCATCGTCACGATCGCCGACTTCCGCGCGCAGCAGCTCGGCATCACCTTCGCCAGCGGTGGCCAGGAACGCTCGGCCGCCCGCCTGGCCGCCCTGGCGCAGGACGCCGCGACCGGCAAGGTCGTCACCACCGTCACCGCCTACCCGCTCGCCGAGGCCGCCACGGCCCAGCAGGTCAGCGACGCCGGGCATGTCCGGGGCAAGCTCGTCCTCACCCTCGGCTGATCACCCCGCCACGACACCCACCACAAGCACACCCCCTCGCCATCCCGATGACCACCCGGCCATCGCCGCACCGAAGGACCTCGCATGCTGAATTCCCTGTGGACACCGACCACCGTCGGTGCCATCTCCCTGCCGCACCGCCTGGTCATGGCCCCCATGACCCGTGACCGCTCCACACCTGAAGGCGTACCGACCGAGCTGAACGCCGAGTACTACGCCCAGAGGGCCTCGCACGCGCTCATCATCACCGAGGGAACCCAGCCCTCCACCGACGGCCAGGGCTACCTGCTCACCCCCGGCATCCACAATGACGAGCAGATCGCCGGGTGGCGCAAGGTCACCGACGCCGTGCACGAGGCCGATGGCCGGATCGTCATCCAGCTGATGCACACCGGCCGCATCGCCCACCCCGACAACACTCCCCACGGACGCCGGCCGGTGGCCCCTTCCGCGATCCGGCCACAGGGCGCGATGTTCACCGCGTCCGGGCCCCAGGAGATGCCGGTGCCCCGCGCCCTTTCGACGCAGGAGGTCGCGGCTACCGTCGACGACTTCCGCCGCGCCGCAGCGGCTGCCGTCGCGGCAGGCGCCGACGGCGTGGAGATCCACGGCGCCAACGGCTACCTGGTGCATCAGTTCCTGTCCGACAACACCAACCAGCGCACCGACCGCTACGGCGGTTCCCTCGACAACCGCATCCGCTTCGCCGTCGAGGTCGCCGCCGCCGTGGCCGACGAGATCGGCGCCGACCGCACCGGCCTGCGCATCTCCCCCGGCAACCCCTACAACGACATCGCCGAGTCCGACACCGCCGAGCTGTATCCGGCTCTCCTGCGCGCGCTCAGCCCGCTCGGCCTCGCCTACCTCCACGTGATGCACGCGGGCGACGAGGAACTGCTGGGCACCCTGCGCGCACTGTGGCCGACCACACTGATCCTCAACCGGGCCGGGACCGACCTGCCCACCCGTGCCAAGGACATCGACCACGGCTCGGCCGACCTCGTCTCCGTGGGAGCCCTCGCGCTCGCCAACCCGGACCTGGTGGAGCGGCTACGCTCGGACGCGCCGCTGAACACCCCCGACCCGGCGACCTTCTACGGCGGCGGAGTGGCCGGCTACACCGACTACCCCACCTACACCGTCTGAGGAACCGAACCTATGCCCGCGCCCGCCCCGACACCCCGCAACCCCTCTACGGCCAGCGAGGGACCGATGAGCTACGCGATCTTCCAGCTCGCGCGCGCTCACCGCGCCCGCGCCGGCGCCATGCTCCGCGAGATGGACCTGCATCCCGGACAGGAACTGCTCCTGATGCAGCTCCTCGATCGGGATGGCCAGACGCAGTCCGAGCTGCTCGAAACCGTCGGCCTGGACCACTCCACCGTCTCCAAGTCCCTACGCCGCATGCAAGACGCCGGCCTGCTCGTCCGCGCGCCGGCCGAGCACGACCGGCGCGTCATGGTGGTCCACCTCACCGACAAGGGCCGTGCCATGCGCGAGCCCCTGGCAGCCATGTGGCGGGCCCTGGAGGAGACCTCCGCTCGGAACCTGTCGGAGCAGCAGGCAGAGTCCTTCGTCCGCACCGCCTACGCCATCGCCGACGCGATCAACAGCCGCGCTCTTCCGCAGGAGGAGTCCGAGTAACTCCCCTCGGCCTGCACCCCGGTTCCCGCCGGCAGTACGCATCGTTTCCTTTCCGGCGCTCCTGCGGAGTGGACAGTGCCGCAGCAAGCCGGGGTCGCCGGGGTGGAGTGGGGTCGCGGCTACCGTGGGTGCACGGCGTAGGTCAGGTGCGTCACCCGCGACGACGGCTCCGAGGAGACCGGCTCCAGCGCGATCCTGGACGCGTCCACGCCGTCGAACAGGCGGGTGCCGGCGCCGAAGAGCACGGGTGACAGCGTGATCGAGAACTCGTCGACCAGGCCGGCGTTCAGGTGCTCCAGGATCGTCGCGCCGCCGCCGGCGATGCGGACGTCGCGGTCACCGGCGGCCTCTCGGGCCAGATGGGCTCGGGCGCGATGAAGCCGTCCAGCGACATCGACACGCTGAAGAACACCTTCCCGCCCATCAGCCCTGCGCTCCCTTCCGCGCGAGGTCGGTGACGTAGGCCGCCATGCTGCTCAGGGCCTGCCGGCCGCCCTCGATCGCGTGGTACTTCTCGACCGTCTCGTCGCGCAGTTCCCTGGTGGGGAAAACCGTGCGCATCACGATCCCGGTCGCCGCGCCGTCCGGCGTGAAACTCAGGACCGACTCGAAGGCCTTCGGGTCGTCGCGTGACTCACCGTGCAGCAGCGCGGTCCGCTCCGGCGGGATGGTCCGCGGCCAGCGGACCCACTCGGAGTAGTCGGTCCCGTCCGGCCCATGCAGCACGAAGTCCCACTCCCCGCCCTCGCGATTTTCGAAGGACAGAACTGACCGTAATTTCAGGAAGTCAGGTACGGCGCCATGGCCGCGGCGGTCAACCCGTTCGCCAGGTAGCCCTTCAAGCCGTGAAAGCCTAAGATCCCGGTGTCGGTGACCGCGTGTGTATCAACTGGGAACATCCCGCCCAACTCGGGTGGTAGCGCGACGAGGTCACCCGCATCGGCGATGTTCACCCAGCGGCTCACCCCCGCAGGCCGTCTGCCCTGTCCGTCCCTCGGCTCCGGTTCCAGTTTCCGTGCGAGTCCGGGCAAACCCAGAGGCGAGCCGACTGTCACGAGCAACTCCACTTCGAGCTCCGGGTACGCGTGCAGGGCCTCCCATGCGACGACCGACCCGAGCGAGTGCGCCACCACCACCTGCGGCCGATGGTGCCGGACGGTCTCGGCTACAACCGCCCGCGCCGCTCGGCGGCGCTCCGGGCGAGAGATGTAGGAATCCATGTCTCGGATGACGGCGACGATCACCCGTTCGATGACGTCCATCAGACCGTGCCGGGCTCGCGCTGTCAGTCCTTTGACGCCCGGGTGCTCGTGCGCCAGCCACCCCACGGCAAGCCGCACCGGCGCGAGCCACCCGGCCTGAGCCTCCGTCGGCTCCGGTACCCCTGCCAGCAACAGCCACTCCCAGGCCCTAAGAAGCTGTTCCTGCGACAGGTCCTCCAGCCGGTCCGTGCTTTCGCCGGCCTGCTCCTCCAGTGGGGTGTTCGTGAGCAGGTGCGCGTAGTACGCCATGGCAACGTCCGGCACGGGCACATGAGGCAGGTGTGCCGCCTCCAGACCTTGCCCCAAGATCTTCCGGTACTCAGCGCTCTTCGCCGCAGCGGCTTCTTCCGGAGTCAAACCCGAGATGAGATTCCAGATGCCGTGCACCAGCACTACCGCAGTCATAGGGCCCCCGTCACGAGCCGCGGTCGGACAACCGTCCCGGCTCCTTGCCGTCAGCAGTATCTCCCTGTGCTTCAGAGCCCGCCGATTACCCCGGCATGGTTGCACAACAGTTTGCAGCGTGCGGTGTCATACCTGAAATCGCCACGAAGGGTGCCGCATCGCGCCTGAACTGCTCCTCGGCTGTCAGGATGTGAACAGGTCCCGTGAAGCCGACTGCGACGGATGGTGTGAACGAGGATGGTGCGCACGTGGGTGCTTGGCGCCGGCGACTTTCCTGCGGTGACGGCAACCGAGGAGGAACGGGCTGCTGGGCAAGTGGAATTCGGCCCGCTCCTCAGCGTGGGACCCGCTCTGGCCAAGGTGGCCCAAGCACTGGCGCGTGTCCCTGGACTCGAGGTCGGTCCTCCTCTGCTCGATCCAGAAAAGGAGGCGGTACAGCCTCTGTGGGCGAGCCTGGTGGAGGGAACATCGGACGAGCCTCTGGTAGTGCACTTCACGGGCCACGGCGAGAAGTACAAGGGCGACCTTTACTTGGCTGTCAAAGGCAGCCAACGAAACAAGACTGCGCTACGTAAGACATCACTCAGCATGACGCAGCTCCTCGGCGACGTGGAGGGATCGGAGTCGGCAGGGGAGGTCCTGTTCCTGCTGGACGTGTGCGGCGCAGGACAGGCGGTGACTGCTCAGATAGCGCAGAACATTGCCGAACAGGAACGGAAAGCCTGGGTGATTGCCGCCTGTGCGGCTGACCGGAGCGCGTTCCGGTCCCGCTTCACTCTCGCGGCGGCCACGGTCTTCGAGCGCTTGGCGAAGGGCTGGCTGGACGTCTCTCCGGCTCTCACGCACGTGCCGCTGGAGACTCTTGCTGCCGAGATCGATCTCGAAGTGACCCGAACCTGCGCAGCCGATGAGTCCGCGTACACGCAGACGGTGATCCGCACTCCGAGACAGCAGGCCTCCGCGCCGCCTCCGCCGTTCTTCCGTAATCGTGCCTACTCCGACCACCCTTCGGGCCGTTATCGCTCGCGAGTGGAATCCGCGCTCTGGCAGTTCGCCGCAGAAGCCTCTCCGGGCTTGGATCCGGTTCATTTCGTCACCCGCGCCTCTGGCAGTTCACCAAGCTGGGCGACCTCGGGGCAGTGCCTGTTCTACGGCCGCAAGCCTCAGCGGAAGATCATCAATCGGTGGCTGGCGAACAATGACGCCGACGAGCCCCCGCTGCTCGTGGTCACCGGTATCGCAGGGTCGGGGAAGTCCGCGCTCCTGGGAATTACCGCATGCCTCACGCACCGGCAACTGGCTCCGGTGGCAGATGCGGTCCACAGCCGCTTCGATGTAGGCGAGAGACCTCGTACGAACGCTCGTGTATTGGCCGTTCATGCCCGCCAACTCTCGACTTTCGAAGTCATCGGGTCTCTTCTGAATCAGCTCAAAGCTCTTGGCTCGGAGTCTGATGCGCCGCTGTTCTCGGGTGTGAAGGACAGCGACTCGCGTCGCTCCACAGAATGGTCGAACAACGCTCAGTCGTATGACGAGGTCTGGCGCGAACTCTCCGAACAGTTGCGGCTGGCAGGCCCGACCGTCGTGATCGTTGACGCGCTCGACGAGGCAAACGATCCGCTGGCCCTCCTGCGCAACGTGTTGTTGCCGCTGGCGGAGAAGAAGTGCGGTCCCGCCCCTCCCGAATGCCGTGTGATGATCGGGACTCGTCGTGATGCCGAGAGTACCGATCTCCTCGACAGTGCTGTCGCACGGACGGGACGACTCCTGGACCTCGACGCGGTTCCGGCAGATCTCCTCATGGAGGACCTGAAAGGATATCTGCGAGAACTCCTGTGGACGGACGAACGGTATTCCGAGGCCACTGCAGGCGTCATCGCCGCAAATCTATCTCAGTCAAGACGACACGGCGGATTTCTTCTTGCGGCACTGTTTGCCGACCACCTGCGGAGTCTCACCACCACGCTGACCGACATTGAGGTCGCCGGACAAGTGCCTAGCACGCTCAGCGGAATGTTCGACCTTCACCTCACCACGCTGGCCCACGAGATGCCGTGGGTGAGGCCGGTTCTGGCAGCGCTCGGCCATGCGCGAGGCCAGGGGATGCCAGTCAGTCTGCTGCACGCTCTCGCCCTCTCCCTTGACCGCAACAGAATCGTGGACCCGCAAGGGCTGGAGCCTGATGTGCAGGCCACGCTGGATGCTCTCGCCACTGCGGGGTTCTATCTGCGTGCCGCAACCGACAGGGACGGCCGCCGTCTGTACCGGTACTTCCACGAAAGTCTCGCCGAACACACTGCCCGACTGGCAAAGCCACGCGAAGTCTTGGATGTTCTGCTCAGCGCTGTCTCCCTCGGCCCGGAGGAAGCCGGACCTGTCTGGCATCTCGCGCCCCCCTATCTGCTCCGGCACTTGGCCGAACACGCGGTAGCGGCTGGTGCCCTCGACGAACTCCTCACGGATCCGGGGTTTCTCCTACGTGCTGATCCCGAGCACCTCGCCCCTTTGCTCGATCGAGCTCGCTCCCTGCAAGCGGTCCAGTGCGCGGAGATCTATCGGCCTGTGGCTCACCACCCGATGCGCCATGTGCTGGAGGCGCGTCGCAGTCTGCTGGCCTGGCAGGCAACGGCTTGGCGAAACCCCGGCCTTGCACACGCTTGGGCCACAGTCCGTGTCGATCACCGAGCCCTTCCAGCGCTACCGGTGTGGACCACCCACCAGGGCGCGGAGACGCTGCGCCGACACCACACCATGACGAACCAGGGCCCCTGGGTGATGTCCGTTTCCACGGTCACCCTGGATGGCCGCCCGGCAGCAGTAGTCGCCTGCGACGATGGATCCATCACAGTGTGGGACCTCGGCAGCGGGCGCCGTATTCACCGTCTGGCCGACCCCGGCTCCTGGGCGCTCAGTGTGGCGACGATCGACGGGCAGAGCCGTTCCCTGGCGTTGAGCGGCGGAAAGGGTGGCGCGGCGACAGTTTGGGGCCTGGCTACGGGCCAGCTTGTCGGAACGCTCATGAGCCACACTCCGGATGTGAAAGCCGTGGCAGCCCTCGAAGTGGACGGCCGGCTCCTCGGAGTGACAGCGGGTCGTGGCGGCTCGGCGATCGTGTGGGATCTGGAGACGCGCAACCGTCTGCACGTCCTGGCCGGCCTCGGCTCGGTGGTGGTGGAGATCGATGCCTTCACCGTGCAGGACCAGGCGTTGGTCATCACGACCTGCGCCGATGGCACCGTGGCGGCCTGGGATCCGCGTACCGGACACCTGGCGCGCACCTTCAGGAACAGCGGTGCCGCAGTGATCTCGCCGGCCGTCACCAGCCTGGAAGGGCGCACCTGCGTGGTGACGGGTGGCCAGGGAAACTCGGTCGTCGTGTGGGATCTCGCTTCAGGCCAACTCGTGCACACGTTGGCCGGGCACGGCGGTTCGGTGAACGCGGTGGCCACCACCACACGAGACGGTCGCCCCATCGCCGTCACCGCCGGCGCGGACGGAACCGCGATCGTCTGGGACCTCGCCAGCGGGCACCGCTTGCACACGTTGGCCGGGCACGGCGGCTCGGTGAACGCGGTGGCCACCACCACACGAGACGGTCGCCCCATCGCCGTCACCGCCGGCGCGGACGGAACCGCGATCGTCTGGGACCTCATCACCTATGAACGCGCACACGTGCTGGTCGGCCACGGGGGAACGGTGAGCGCGCTCGGCACGGGCCTTTCAGAGGGCATTCCCTACGCTGTCACAGGCGGGCGCGGAGGCACCGCGCTCGCGTGGGATCTTGCCACCGGGCAAAGGACGTACACACTCTCCGGTCAAGCGGGCTCACGAAGCGCCGCCGTGATCGCGGACGACGGGCGGCTGATCTTCACCTGCGGCCGCAGAGGGGCCCCGACCGCGCGTGACCTGGACACCGGCCGACACGTGCATACCTTCGACGAACGCAGCACCACCGTCAACGCTTTGGCGAGCGTCGCGGTGGAGGGCGAGCACTGGTTGGTCGCAACGAGCACCGACGGCACAGTGACTGCTTGGTATCCGAGCTCTCGCCCTGGTGCCGTCAGCCGCAAGGCCGGCGCGACGCACCGCGATCCCGACGCGGAGAGCCGGATCCTGACCAGGCACGGCGACGCGATGAACGCCGTGGCAGCGGCCCTGATCCATGGCCGTCCGGTGGCCGTGACTGGCGCACGCGACGGAGCCGTCGCCCTGTGGAGCCTCTCCAACGGCGAACAGCTGGCTACCTTTCCAGGGCACAGGGATGCCGTGCATTCAGTGATCATCGCTGCGGTCGACAGCCGATCGCTGGCTGTGACCGCGGGCCGAGATGGTCGTGTGCTCGTGTGGGATCTGGGCCGTGGACAGCAGTTCGCTGATCTTGTCGGACACCGCGATGCGGTGAACATCATGGAGCACTTTGTACTGGGCGACCGGTCGCTGATCATCACCGGAGGAGTCGACGGCAGCACCTACGTGTGGAACCTGGCCACCAGGCAGCGTGTCGCAACCTTGGAGGGGCATACCGGTTCTGTGAATTCGGTGGCAACGCTGTCCCACGGGAAGCAAGCGCTGATCATCACCGCTGGAGACGACGGAACAGCCCGGGTATGGGATCTCGCCTCAGGAACGTGCGTGCACCAGCTCGCGCACGCGGGAAGAGCTGTGAACGCAGTGGCGGCAGCAGTGGTGGATGGATGCGTACGGATCGCCACCGGCGTGGGCGAATCGGTGATGATCTGGGACCTGGCCGGAGATACCGCACAGACGCACACGTTGGCCTTCCCGAGCACCTGCACCCGCTTGGTGGCGAACGACCGCTATCTCGTCGTCTGCCACGGCTTCGACGTCACACGCCTCTCCTGGCAGGTCACCGAACCAAGCCAGGACTGAACCGCTGCTGGTTGCCGTTCACCTCGGGCGGCCTTTCCCCCCGCGATATGAGCCACGGACCCGACGGCAAAGGCACGACGTGCCGGGAGGGTGAGGCCATTTCCTCCGTGCTCGGCACGCACACCTCACGAGTGGCGGGGCAGTAGGGCGGGGATGCGCGCTTTTCCGCGGGCTGTCGTCCCGGTAGGGGAGGGCGCCGGCAGGCCGCATACTCGGTGATCGTCGCAGGGCTTCGGAGCTCTGACCGCTGAGCGGGTTGAAGGGTGTGGGGGATATGACCGACGTGGACGATCTGGCCACGGTGGACGTGGTGGAGGGTTCTGCCGCACCGGAACGCCAAGGCGGCGCTCTGGCACGGTGGTTGCTGCGACACCGGGTGCAGGCGGTCAATCCGGCGGCGGAGGCGGGTGCCGGTGAGTCTCATGCCTGGTGGAAGGTGATGTGCCTGACCGGCGTCGACTACTTCTCCAGCCTGGCCTACGTGCCGGCCATCGCCGCCCTGGCAGCCGGTGCGGTCTCACCGCTGGCCACTCTTCTCCTCGTGGTACTGACCCTGGTGGGGATGCTGCCGATGTACCGGCGAGTGGCCGGCGAGAGTCCGCACGGGGCCGGATCGGTGGCGATGCTCGAGGACCTGCTGCCGTTCTGGCGGGGCAAACTGTTCGTCCTGGTCCTGCTCGGGTTCGTGGTGACTTCGTGGATCATCACGATCACCCTGTCCGCGGCCGACGCCTCCGTACATCTGGTGGAGAGCTCCTACGCGCCGCATGCTCTGCAAGGACATGAGGTCGTCATCACCGTGGCGCTCCTGGTGCTCCTCGGCGGGGTGTTCCTGCTCGGGTTCAGCGAAGCCGTGAGCGTGGCCATCCCTCTGGTCGCCGTCTTCCTCGCGCTCAACGCTGTGACCATCGGCGTCGGCCTGGTGGAGGTGTTCACCAGCCCGGGCGCCCTCTCGGCCTGGACCGGCGCACTCACCGAGGGCCGGGGATTCGGCGACCTGGCCGGGCCCGCGCTGCTGGCCTTCCCGCTGCTGGTGCTGGGTCTGTCCGGATTCGAGACCGGGGTGAGCATGATGCCGCTCATCTCCACCAAGGGCGAGAGCACCGAGGAGCGGCTGAAGTCCCGCATCCGCAACGCCCGCAGACTGCTCACCACGGCGGCACTCGTCATGAGCGTCTACCTGCTCGCCGCCAGTCTCGTGACCACCGTCCTCATCCCGCACAAGGAGTTCGAGGCGGGCGGCGCGGCCAACGGCCGGGCCCTGGCCTGGCTGGCTCACGAACACGTCGGGGAAGCCTTCGGCACCGCCTACGACATCAGCACCATCCTGATCCTCTGGTTCGCGGGCGCCTCCGCCATGGCCGGACTGGTCAACATCGTCCCGCGCTATCTTCCCGCCTACGGCATGGCCCCCGAATGGGGCCGCGCAGTACGCCCCGTCGTACTCGTCTACACAGCTCTGTGCGTCCTCATCACCATCGCCTTCGACGCCGACATCGACGCCCAGGCCGGCGCCTACGCCACCGGCATCCTCGCCATGATGGTCTCCGGTGCCTTCGCCGTGACCGTCTCCGCACTGCGCCGCCGCCAGCGCACCCTGTCCGTGGGATTCGCCGCGCTCACCGCGGTACTGCTCTACGCGCTGGTGGCCAACATCATCGACAAGCCCGACGGCATCACCATCTCCGCGATGTTCATCGTCGGCATCATCACCATCTCGCTGATCTCCCGCATCTCACGCACCACCGAACTGCGTGCGGACAAGATCGTGTTCGACGAGGCCGCCCGCCGGTTCATCACCGACACCCTCGCCCACGACCACGCCATCAACATCATCACCAACCGCCGCCAGGCCGGAGACGGCGCCGAGTACGCCGACAAGGAACGCGAGCAGCGGGCCACCAACCCCGTGCCCGGCCTCGCCGACATCCTGTTCCTGGAGATCGACGTCGTCGACCCCTCCGACTTCAGCGAAACCCTCACCGTCCACGGCGTCGAAGTCGACGGATATCGCATCCTGCGAGCCGAAGCCCCGGCTGCGCCGAACGCCATCGCCGCGATCCTTCTCACCCTGCACGACACCACCGGCGTCCAGCCGCACTGCTACTTCGCCTGGGCCGAAGGCAGTCCCCTGACCCACATGTTCCGCTACTTCCTCCTCGGCCGCGGCGACACCGCCCCCGTCACTCGCGAGATCATCCGCCGGCACCAACCCGACCCCGCCCGCCGCCCAGGCATCCACGTCGCAGGCTGACACCCCAGGATGAGGCGGGCAGGCCAACGCGGCGCCATCGGCACCTTCGCCGTGGTGGCTGTGCGCTGCTCAGGTGGTGGAGCCGGGGACGGTCCTATCGGCTGGCAGACCGTGTGTGGTGACGAGACGGGCGCTGCTCGACGAAACGCTTGGTCAACCTCGGCATCCTCACCAAGGCCGACTCCGGGAACTTCACCACACAGCACCAGCCATCCAGTTCGTGACCAACGGCGAAGTCCCAGCTTCACCGAGAAACGGACAGCACACCACGAACCGCCCCCCTCAGAAACCGGCAGGCGCCCCGAGGGCGGTCGTGAAAGGGTTCGGTTCGACCAGCAGAGGGGGAGAATGGGGCTGACCTACGGCTACGACATCTACCTGCGTCCGCGAAACGTCGCCAGGGCGCTGGCCAATCTGGCCGAGCTGGCGCCACCGTCCCGTGGTGTGCCGCCGCTTGAGCTCACACTGCCCGGCGGTGAACGGCTCGTCCTCCCGTTCACGTCCCACTTCAAGAGCGAGCCGGTCGACTGCTCCACCAGCAGCACGCTCGGACTCGACACGTCCATCATGTTCGACGTCGATGACGTACTGCGCGAGTACGCGGAGACAGGCGGCCCTGAACCCGAGGCGGACGGGCGCATCCAGATCGGGTACGTCTACCTGACGATCCGGTTCCAGTCCTTCCTGCACCCTCGTTACGCGTCAATGGAGTTCTGGGCGGCGACGTCAGGGATGAGCCGCCTGTTCGCGCGGTCGGTTCGCGTCAGGGAGGTGTTCACCGGCCTCAGCGCCGCCAGCGGCGGAGTGTGCTGCCTGTTCGACACCGGCGACGGCGGCCCCGAGCAAGTGTGCTGGCTCAACGGTGAGACAACCCAGGAGATGATCTCCGGCCCCCGCTTTCCAGATCGGCGCGCCCTTGTGGCGACTTGGCCCGACCCCGACCAGTGAGCACCGGCTCCCCTGTGGCGACACACCCCGGCCGGGCCCTCCGGAAACAGCCTTCAGGTGAAGCCCGTGCACCCTTGGTCGCCGTCAACGGCGAGCCCTCGGACAACCGACGGAATTCGCTGACCTGGTGAAACGTGCCCGTCACCGCATGGGATCCCGTGAAGGGTTGGGGAGTCCCCCGGCGAACTGCGGTACGCGGGTGTTGTGGCTCAGCGGGGTAGCGGATACCTGGAGATGTCCTCTCCTTCTTCGGCTGGACCAGCTCATGGACATCGGCATCGGCCCGCGAGGAAGGCTGCGAAGCGGTCATCCGTCTGATCCCAGCGGAATCCACACGCTCTGCCACTGCCAAAATGTGCGCCTCACCACGAGCGGGGTTGCGTCAGCGGTCAGCTCGGTGAGCAATGTCTGTGAGGCGACTGCCTGCCCGAGTTGGGGGATGAAAACCGATGCGTCTGGACACGTTGTTTCCGTCTGTCTCGATGCAGTTGCCTGCCGGGGCGGAGATAGACGCGGATGTGCTGGACGATCCGCGCTCGGCTGTGGTCGTGGCGTTGTTGCTGCGTGGAGTTCAGATGCAGATGAGTGAGTCTGCGCCCGTACTGGAGCACTTCACTCATGTGCTTCTGGGCGACATCCAGCAGCTTCAGACAGCCGATCCCGTTGTCCCGGAGCCGGCGCGGGTAGTGCTGGCCATGATGGTCTGCTGGTCCCCGGCACGGCGTGCGTTCGAACATGCCCAGCCACTGGCGATGTGGCGGTGGCTGCACAGCGCGTTCGGCGGCGTCCCGGTATCCAGGGGCTGCAGGTCGATCTCCGTGTCGCCGGCGTCCGGCGCTGCCGTGGTCGGCGGCGAGGTTGCGGACGAGGACTGCACCGGCGGCCAGGCTGTCGGGCGCGGTCCCGCAGACGTGGACGCGGACGGTGACCGGCCCGCGCTTGAGGAGCATCGGCACGAGGGTCTGCCGCTGGTCGTGCTCGATGGCGTCGACCTAGACGTACCTAGACGTGCTCCTGCTTGTGGTCGGCCCATCGGCGGTCTTTGTCGTGCGGCAGGAAGCGGCCGGTCCCGGCGTTCTCGGCGACGGCCGCGAACACGTCGGGCAGCGGGTCGCCGGGGTGGGCCGGTCCCAGGGCCGGCACGTACGGCACGGGCAGGACGGGGGCGAGCCAGTCCCAGCGGAAGCGCATGCGCCGCCCGCTACGGGGCCGGGCGGCATGCCCTATGCCGATCTCGTACGGGGCCGCCATGCCTCCCGCCTCCGCTCCTACTCCCCCGGTACACGTTGCCCTTCCCGACGGCCAGGAGGTCGTGGGCCGGCTGTACAAGCGCAGTGCATGGCAGCTGGGCGGATCGGTGGGACCGGTCCGAGGGCAGGGCGTCTGGGGCACTCATCCCATGGTTCGGTGAGCACCGAACCATGGGGCCACTAGCGTGCGGAAGCCTGTGCGGGAGATTCCCGCGCTGGTGTGCCGCGTGAGGATCACTCAATGCCGAAGACGTCCCTGAAGCAGCAGCTCGCCGAGCGGTTCCGCGAGGTCAACGGCGACCATCCGATGACAGATGCCGACGATGCCTACGTCAGCGCGCAGTTCGTTTCCCTGGAGGAACTGTGCGCACTCCATGGCCGCGACAGCGATGCGGTCCGCCATCTGATGCTGGGGCAGCATCTGCCGCTTCCGGGATATCTGCGCTCCGACGGCGCTGAGATGGTGCCGACCGACCTGTTCGCCCTCGCCGACGAAGCGGGTGGCGTTGAACAGCTCGAAGCGTGGTTCACCGCCCACTGGGCCGATACGGTCACGGCAAAGGCCGAGTGGGGTGCCTATGTCAGCGGACAGTACGTGTGCCTGCACTCGGTGTCCCCGGCCGCCATTCAGCGCAAGAACCATCTGACGACCGCGATCACCGCCGCAGCGCACGAGCCGGATGCCGGTTCAGCCAGGTGGGCAGAGCGGCTGCACTCCCTCGTCGATGAACTCGACGCGCTGGAACCGGCGTTCACCGCATACGACCGCCTCCGGTTCGGCGGGCCCACGTCCCGGGACACCTGCATCACCGCGATGCGCGCTCGCCGTCGGGGCCCATCGCCGACGTCCTGACGGAGCCGAACGCCGGACACCGTCGGCAGGCGGCTACGAACCGCGGGTACGCGGGTAGCGGCTCACGTGATTCTTCAGTCCTGCGGGAAATGACCGACGGGCTGGGCCGTTCGACCCGGCTCACTCCTGCAGCCGTCTTCGCCGTCCAGGCGACCGAGGTCGGCCGCGCCGGGACTGCGCCGCGATAGCCAGGGCCTTCGCCGGCGGGGACAGAGGCACGCGCGGGCCCTGGCACCTGCGCCCTTCGGTGCGCGTAACCCACGCGCACCGCGGGCGGCCACCGCGCAAAGGCGCGCGCTAGACGACGCCCTGGGCCGTCATCGCTTCCGCCACCCGCAGGAAGCCCGCGATGTTGGCGCCCAGGACGTAGTCGTCGGGGGTGCCTCCGTACATCTCGGCGGTGGTGCGGCACTGCTCGTGGACACCCCGCATGACGGCTGCCAGACGGGTCTCGGTCTGCTCGAAGGTCCACACGTCGCGGGAGGCGTTCTGCTGCATCTCCAGCGCGGAGGTGGCCACGCCGCCCGCGTTGGCGGCCTTGCCGGGACCGAACAGGACGCCCGCCTCACGGAAGACCTCGATCGCCTCCGGGGTGCACGGCATGTTGGCGCCCTCGGCGACGGCCAGAACGCCGTTCTTCACCAGCACCCCCGCTTCCTGTCCGCCCAGTTCGTTCTGCGTGGCACACGGCAGCGCGATGTCGCACGGCACCTCGAAGACCGAGCCCCGGTCGGAGAACCGCGCGGCGGGCTTGGCTTCCGCGTAGGCCGACAGGCACGCCCGCCGTACCTCCTTGACCGTCTTCAGCAGCTCCAGGTCGATGCCGTCCGCGTCCACCAGATAGCCGGAGGAGTCCGAACAGGCCACTACGGACCCGCCCAGCGCGTGCACCTTTTCGATCGCGTAGACCGCCACGTTCCCCGACCCGGAGACCACGGCCTTACGGCCGTCGAGACCCTGTCCGCGCGTGGCCAGCATCTCCTGCGCGAAGTACACCGCGCCGTAGCCGGTGGCCTCGGTCCGAGCCTGGGAGCCGCCCCAGGTGACGCCCTTGCCGGTCAGGACTCCCGCCTCGAAGCGGTTGGTGATCCGCTTGTACTGGCCGAAGAGGTAGCCGATCTCGCGCCCGCCCACCCCGATGTCCCCGGCGGGGACGTCGGTGTGCTCGCCCAGGTGCCGGTACAGCTCGGTCATGAACGCCTGGCAGAAACGCATGACCTCGTTGTCGCTGCGACCCTTGGGGTCAAAGTCCGAGCCGCCCTTGCCGCCGCCGATCGCCAGCCCGGTCAGCGCGTTCTTGAAAATCTGCTCGAAGCCCAGGAACTTCACGATGCCGAGGTTCACGCTCGGATGGAAGCGAAGACCGCCCTTGTACGGGCCGAGGGCGCTGCTGAACTCCACCCGGATGCCGCGGTTGACCTGTACCCGCCCGGCGTCGTCCACCCACGGCACCCGGAAGATCAGCTGCCGCTCGGGCTCGCACAGCCGCTCGGGGATCAACGCCTCGACGTACTCCGGGTGCGCCTGCAAGGCCGGCGCCAGCGTGTGCAGCACCTCTCCCACCGCCTGGTGAAACTCGGTCTCACCGGCGTTGCGCCGGCAGACCTGTGCGTAGACGGCCTCGATGTGAGCACTGGGGTTCATGCGCGCCTGCTCTCCTGTGTTCCGCCAGGCACTCACCTTCGTCCAGCGTGCCTGGCCGCTGTCCTGTCAACGAATACGGACGACAGGAGTCTCTGTGTCAGCGAAGAAGGTCACCGATATGTGTTCCGGCGGCCGTGTTTCTCGCCGCGGCTGAAGTCCGCAGGCCGTGAAGGGCCTGCAGGACAGCGACAGACCCGCCCCGCGGAGACTGGGCTCGTAGCGCAAATGACGATCACTCAGGCGCTGGGCGGTTCAGCCTCAGCCGTGCCCGGTTCCTCTGCGTGAGGAGAGGGAACCCACCGTGGTGTGGATGAGGCAGCCCACGACTGCGCCGACCGCGTACCAAAGCAGGTCGATTGCGTTGAAGGTGGAACCGAGCACGAGGCGGGCAAGGGTGCTTCTCTGCGCGAGTTCTGCGGGCACCTGGCTGAGCTGCAGGAACTCGACTGCGCAACTGACGGCCAGCGCGCCTCCAGCGGCCGTCAGTCGCGTGACCCGCGGCGCCACGAGAACGACAAGGGTGAGAAGCAGGATGGTGTACAGCGCGTCTCCACCGTACTTGGCGACGTTCCCCGACACCCCCGCCCTGAGTCCCAGCCCCGCGACGATGGTCACCATCGCGGCGCCGAACGCCACCAGACGGGTCCGTACCTGGTCGGCGGCGCCGTCATGGGTTTCGGAGATGCGAGCCACAAGGTCATACTGCCTCAACGCCGGTGCTCACGGTGGAGCCCACCGCAGCCGCGACCTGCGCGGGCATGGCGCTCAGCTCGCGCGCGATGGTGATGACGCGGTGATGATGGCAGAGGGCTCCTCGGTCACCTTCGGTATCCCGTCGAAGGAGAAGGACCCCTCGCCGCGGAGGTTCCGCCGATGAGTTTCCGACGGTTGTGCCGTCTACCCATCGACGAAGGGAGCGCACCATGCGCAAGATCATCGTTTGCACGTTCCTGACGCTGGACGGCGTCATGCAGGCGCCGGGCGGCCCGGACGAGGACGCCGAGAGCGGCTTCGAGCACGGCGGCTGGCAGAAGCCGGTGACCGACGACGAGGTCGGCGCGGCCATCGCCGGCTGGTACGAGCACGCCGACGCGATGCTGCTCGGACGCAAGACGTACGACATCTTCGCGTCGTACTGGCCGACCGCCGATCCCGACAACCCGTTCACCCATCGGATGAACAGCATGCACAAGTACGTGGCGTCTCGGACCCTCACGTCCGTCGAGTGGCAGAACTCCACGCTGTTGGAGGGCGACATCGTCGATGCCGTACGCACGCTGAAGGCGTCCGACGGCGGCAACGTCAACGTCGTCGGCAGCGGCGACCTCGCCCAGACCCTCATGCGGCACGGCCTCGTCGACGAGTACCGGCTGACCATCCATCCGGTGATCATCGGTACCGGCAAGCGACTGTTCGCCGACGGAGCGATCCCCGCCGCGCTGGAACCGGTCAGTGTCTCGACGACGAAGGGCGGCACCATCGTCGGCGTCTACCGGCCGAACGGTAAGCCCAGCTACGACAGCTACTAGCCCTGGCCAGGACCTGTCCGGGCGATCACTGGTCCCACTATCGTGGTCGTGACGGAAGGACCCTGATGACGGCGGTGGAGATGAGCCGCGCGGAGGCAATCGCGCTCGTGCAGCGCGTCATGGACCCGGGTTGCGCCTCCGACGACGAGGTGGCCGCTTGGCTGGACAGGCTCGACAGAGCCCTGGCTTGCCCGTCCGGGCACGTCAGTGACTTGATCTTCTGGCCGCCGGAACGGGAACTTTCACCTGATGAGGTAGTCGATCAGGCCCTGGCATATCGGCCGATCGCTTTGTGATGCCGAGACTCAACTCCGAAGCCAGATCAGCAGAGGGCCGGCTCAGCGCCCCTTGCGCACCAGCGCGGTGATCCGCTCACCCTCGGCGATCGTGATCGGGCCGGTGGCGTCCACGCTGATACCAAGAGCGGTGGCCAGTGTTCGGGCGTGCAGGTCGACCGCGGCCTCGGACAGGGCGGACAGGTCCGAAACAGCCGCGCGGGCGCGGGCCCAGCCCGTGATTCCGATCACCGCGCCGATGAGAGCGGCGGGCCACCACACAGCCCCCCGAACACACACCGGGCCTGCCCCGGCTCCCTGGCACTGTGGCCGAGGCAGCGCACCTGCACGCCTCCCGGCCTGGCCCGCACATGCTCGTCGACTCCGCCGCCACCGTCGCTGCCGTACGCGCCGCGCTGCCCGCCACCACCTGGGCACACTTCGCCTGCCATGCAGTATCCGACTTCAACGCGCCGGCCGGCGGCGCAATCCACCTCGAAGACGGCGTGATCACCGTCACCGACATCAGCCGCCTCCGGCTCCAGAGCGCCGAACTCGCCTACCTCTCCGCCTGCTCGACAGCAGATCGAGGACTGGGTGCCAACGAATCGATCAATCTCGCTTCCGCGTTCCATCTGGCCGGCTTCCGGCACGTCATCGCGACCCTCTGGCCCCTCAACGACACCATCGCCGCTGGAGCCGCGCGCGCCTTCTACCAGCATCTGCCCGACGGCACGACGGCCGATGACGCCGCCCTGGCCCTGCACCGCGTGATCCGCAAGCTGCGTGCCGAGCATCCCGACCGCCCCGACTTGTGGGCCGGCCTAATCCACAGCGGGCCGTGACCTCGCCGAAGTCGCGCAGCGCGTTGAATTGCTTCAACAGGTACTCCCGCGGACCGCCGACGATGTGGTCGGCCCCATGGCCGATCAGAGCGCAGACCTCGTGCTCGACGGCCTGCAGGGCGGCGACGCAGACTCCGTTTCGACCGCTCGCCGCCCCTTGGCTTCAGGTTCTCCAGCCGAGTATCAGACCAACTGTCGCAGCCACGAGTCGAGAGCCGCATAGTCGCTGTCCGACAGGCCACGGCGGGGATCGACACGATGGAGCAGGGCGCGTCCCGGGTAGTGAGCGGCAACCCAGGCCCGATCGGTGTCTGTGACCTCGTCGTCGACCCAGGCGAAGGGGCGCCCCGCAGCCCATTCGACAAGCGTGCGGGTCTTCCAGTGCAGTCCGTTCAGCACGTCCTGGTCGTCGACCTCGGACGGGTCCGGCCAGATCACCACCGGCAACTGAGGCAGACCGAGACGGGGCGCGATGCACTCGTTCGCGTCGGCCATCCATGTCGTGGCCCAGACCACCTCGCACGGAAGCGCCGCCAGCCGAGGCCCGTGCTCGGGGTTGATCCTGGTCAGGAGCGGATTCGTGTCGCCACCAAGCGGTACGGAGCCCGTCGTCCAGGTCGGATACGACTCGGACACCCCGCCGAATGGGATCAGTGGCCCGTCCACATCGAGAAACAACAGGGAACGCTGCACAGAGCCGGTCACGGGAGAACGATAGCGGCGGGTCTCCAAACCCATGGGATGTTTCTTCCTGGCAGACGGCGGCCGAAGAGATGTCAGGAACCGGCGCGACGGAAACGCGCGCGCATCGCGGCGAAGATCGACTTCTCGGCGTTCCCGTACCTCAGGAGGTTGCCGACACTCCCCTGTCCCAGGACCAGGGAGGGCATCTGGTCGTCAAGGCCGCTGACGGCTCCGCGGAGAGTGCCGGCCGTATCGCTACGGCGAGGAGCGCAGCGGTCGCGCAGCTGCGTGACATGTTTCTCGCCGGCATTCGGTCGGCCGAACAGCTCAACAGACCTGGATCGCTGCCACCTGCCCCCGAGCCGCGCTGCGCTGCGTGCCTTCATCAGCCGGTTCCAGTAGACCGGCGGACGGCGAGGATCCTGGCGACACCACCGAAGAGTCTCAACGAAGGAGTGTCCATGGGCTACGACTGGCTCGTCGAGGGAACCATCGAACTGCGCCCGCCGGTCCCGCTCGCACAGCTGACGGACTTGCTGGGCCAGGCCGCCTTCCGAGGGAAGTGCCAGGTCGCGCCCCCAGGACTGGACGAACCGGAGTTGGCCGAACTGGTCACGCGAGCCCGCTGGGTGCTCGTTCCGGACGCCGAGGCTGGCACTGACGACGAAGGCAGGCCGCGAGCCATCGGGTATCTGCGTGTGAACGATCCCGGGATCGAGTCGCCCGAGGTCGACGCGCGGCTGAAGGGTCTGTCGGCACTGATGGGTGCGGACCATGTCTTCGTCGGCCGGCTCCGCTACCGGGGTGACATGGGGGGCGAGGACGGCGAGATCGTGCCTCCCGCGAACGGCAAGTCCCCGTCATGGATCCAGATCGGCGGCCGGTTCTGGTGAGGCCGCCCCGCGGGGGTCCGCAGCCCTGACCTGGAGCCCAGTGCCCCGCCCATTCGCGCGTCACGTCGGCGAGCCCGGCCTCGACAGGCCCGAGAGGACACACCGGGCTCCCGGAATCTGCGAGCGGGCGGCGCGGCTCGCCAGACAGGTAACTGTCACAGCCCCAGTGGATCGGGACCCTCTTTACGCACCATCAGGACGGCCGGCCTTTCGCCAGGCAGACGCGTGCGGGTCGCCCTCCGAGCATGGCCGGAAGACTTGTGCCCGGCGGGCCTCAGCCGAGTGGCCAGTTGCGCAGGACGGCGTCGGCCATCTCCTGGAGTTCGTCGCGGCAGACACCGCTCGCGGCCTGCACGGCGAGGCCGTAGGCGAAGGTGGTGAGGCAGCGGGCCAGTAGACCCGCATCGGTCTGCGGAGGCAGGTCGCCGTCGTCGACGGCACGCTGGAACCGCTCTCGGACGCAGGAGTAGCCGTTGGCGCGCCAGGCGACCAGGAGGTCATGGACTTCCTGCCCGGAGTCGCTGGTGGCCAAGGCGCTCTGGACACCCAGGCATCCGTGGGGCTGGGCCGGGCGGGTGGTGGTTCGAACGGTGCCGGCCAGGATCGCGGTGGCGACGCCGAGGGCGGTCGGCTCCTCCAAGGCTCGGGCCAGGTATGCGCTCGGGCCTTCGGTGTAGCGCTCCAGGGCCTTGCGGAACAGTTTCTCCTTGTTGCCGAAGGCCGCGTACATGCTGGTGGTGGAGATGCCCATCGCGTTCGTCAGGCCGGCCGTGCTGGCCCCCTCGTAGCCGTGCTTCCAGAAAACCAGCATGGCGCGCTCGAGAGCTTCGTCGGCGTCGAATCCTCGCGGTCGGCCGACAGGGCCGCTCTGTTTCGTCTCCACCTCCGCAGCCTACCTTTCCGCAGCGATCGCTGCAGAAGTGCTACCGTTCGACTTCCGCAGCGATCGCTGCAGAAATCGAGGGGCTACTCACGTGGGATTACTTGAGGGAAAGACCGCTCTCGTCACCGGCGGCAGCGCCGGAATCGGCCTGGCCAGTGCCGTCAGGCTGGCGGCCGAGGGCGCACACGTGTTCATCACCGGCCGACGCAAGACCGAACTCGACGCGGCTGTCGAAGTGATCGGTCCAGCGGCCACCGCGGTGACCGGCGACATCTCGAACCTGGCCGACCTGGACCGGCTCTACGAGACGATCCGCAACCGGGAACGAGGCCTGGACGTACTGTTCGCGAATGCTTCCGTCGCCTCGCTCGTGCCGCTGGAGCAGGTGACCGAGGAGCACTTCGACACCCTCTTCGGCATCAACGTCCGGGGCACTCTGTTCACCGTCCAGAAGGCGCTGCCCCTGCTCAACGACGGCGCTTCGGTCATCCTGAACGGCTCCACCAACGTGGACGTCGGCGACGAGGCGCTCGGCGTGTACGCGGCGACCAAGGCCGCCACCCGATCGTTCTCCCGGACCTGGGCCAACGAGCTGAAGGGACGCGGCATCCGCGTCAACACCATCACGCCCGGCCCGACCGACACCCCTGCGCTGTCGGGGCTCACCCCCACCCCGGAGCAGTTCAAGCAGCACCTGGCGACGCGCGTACCGCTGGGCCGGGTCGGGCGCCCGGAGGAGATCGCCGCCGCCGTGGCCTTCCTCGCCTCCGAGCAGAGCAGCTTCATCACCGGTTCGAGCCTGTACGTCGACGGCGGTCTGAACCAGATCTGAGAGGCGCAACCACGTGCATGGCTCGGCACGGCTCCGGCAGCTGACCGGCTGACCTACGGGTTCAACGTCTTCAACGTCTTCAACCTCAGCGAATCAAAGAACAGTCCGAACATCACCAACGGCCCACTCGAGCCACATAACCCGTGAGGATACGCATGCCCATCACACTGATCACCGGGGCCAACAAGGGCATCGGCTTCGAGACAGCCAGACAGCTTCTGGCGTTGGGACACGTCGTCTACATCGGCGCGCGGGATGTCGAACGAGGCGAGAAGGCAGCGGCGGCGCTCGGCGCACGATTCGTGCGGCTCGACGTGACCGACGACGCATCGGTGAGCAACGCGCTGGCGACGATCGACTCGGCCGAGGGCCGGCTCGACGTCCTGGTGAACAACGCGGGCATCCTGGGACACGGGGTCACCGACGGCCCCACCGCACTCCGGGCCTTCGACACCAACGCGGTGGGAATCGTGCGCGTCACGGAAGCGGCGCTTCCGTTGCTGCGCAAGTCCTCGAACCCCACCGTGGTCACGGTGTCCAGCAGTGCCGGGTCCTTCTGGGCCGTGACCAATCCGGACCGGCCGGAGTTCGACCTGCCGCTGGCGCTCTACTCCGCGTCGAAGGCCGCAGCCACCATGCTCACGGTCCAGTACGCCAAGTCCCAGCCGGGCATCAAGTTCAACGCGGTCGAGCCCGGCACCACCGCGACCGACCTGACCGCGGCATTCGGGGTCGGAAGGACGCCTGAGGAGAGTGCCAGGGTCGTCGTGCGTCTCGCCACGCTCGACGCGGACGGTCCGACGGGAACGTTCCAGGACGAAAACGGGGAAGTTCCCTGGTAGTCGTGTGGGAAAGGTCGGGGGCAGCCCAGATGGGCTGCCCCCGACCTTTTCCTACAAGCCCCGACGATCCTGAGTCCGCACAGGGTGGTGCACTCGGCCCAATCGGGCGGAACTGCCAGCGTTCGACGAGGCTGCCTCGGCCTTCAGGGTGCGGAAACGGCAGGAAGGCGAACCGCCACCCGCGGCAGGAAGCAGCCGACGAGGGGCCCCATGCACAGGGCGATCAGCACGGTGCCGACCCCGACCGTCCCACCCAGAAGCCAGCCGGCGCAGGCAACAGCGACTTCGATGCCGGTGCGAACAATGGCGACGGGTAGACGGGTGAGCCGAACGAGTCCGGTCATGATGCCGTCGCGTGGTCCCGACCCGAACTGCGCGCCGAGGTAGAGCGCGTCGAAGAAGGCCAGAGCGACAAGGCCGAGGGCGAGATAGCCGATCTCGGCGAGTGGCCCCTGTGGGTCGGGGAGCACGGTCGCGGTGGCATCCGCGGCGAAGCCGACGATCGCGACGTTGAGGAGCGTGCCCAGCCCGGGCAGTTCTCGCAGAGGGATCCATGCGACAAGCACAACCAGCGAGATCAGGTTCGTCGCCCAACCGAACGAGATGTCGAGGGATGTGGCGGCGCCCTCTGTGAGCACGTTCCAGCTGGCCGCGCCGAGCCCGGACTGGACAAGCAGCATGACGGCGGCTCCGTATCCCGTCAGGCCGAGCAGGAGCTGTGGGATCCGACGTGCCTTTCGGGCTGCCCGGACCTGGGCGAATGCGTTCATGCGCGGGAGCACGGGTGGGTCGTGACGAGCCGGGACGGAGGTGTGTGCCGTGGAAGGACGAGGTGCCATGGGGCGAGTCTCCGGGCGATCTGGCACTGGATTCCATAGCCAGATTGGTTAGGCTGGTTGGGTGAAGATCAGCTCACACGCGGTGGCGCGGATGTTGGGGACCTGGCAGGAGGGGCCGGGTCCGGCGCATCAACGTCTCTCCGACCGGCTGCGTCTGCTCATCCTGGACGGCCGCCTCTCCCTCGGTGTCGCCCTGCCGAGCGAGCGTGACCTGGCTGTCGCGCTCGGCACCAGCAGGACCACCGTCGGTACCGCGTTTCGCACGCTGGTCGAGCACGGATACCTCGCCACCCAGCCGCGTACCAGGGCGACGGTACGGCTCCCTGACAGCACCACGTCCGAGCGCCCGGTCGGCGCGGACACGGAGACCCTCGACCTGTCCTTTGCCGCGCCGGCCGCGCCCGCAGAAATCCTCCACGCCGCGTTCGCGAGCGCTCTCGAACAGCTGCCACGACACTTCGAGCGGCACGGCTACGACCGGTACGGCACCGCGGAGCTGCGCGAGGCAGTCGCCCACTGGTATGCGCGGCGAGGACTGCCCACCCGGCCCGATCACGTCCTGATCACCAACGGCGCACAGCACGCGCTCGCTCTTCTGACGCGCGTACTGCTGTCGCCACGCGACAGGGTCCTCATCGACCATCCGACCTACCCGCACGCGATCACGACATTCACTCAGGCGCGCGCCCGACTTCTCCCCGTCGCCGTGACGTCCTCCGGCTGGGACACCGAGCAACTCCAAGCAGCAGGGCAAGTCGCGAACCTGGCGTACCTGATACCCGACTTTCACAATCCGACCGGGATGTGCATGCCCACTGACGTGCGCGAACGGCTCAGTCTCGCCTGTCTCACGGTCGTCGACGAGACCATGGCCGATCTGGCTCTGGACGTTCCGAGCCCTGAGCCCCTCGCGCTGCACATGCCGGCCGCCATCAGCATCGGCTCTGTGTCGAAGAGCGTCTGGGGCGGCCTGCGCACAGGCTGGATCCGCGCGCTGCCCTCTCTCCTGGAACGCGTCGAAAGGGCCCGTCCCACGACAGATCTCGGCACCCCCGTCGTCGAACAGCTCGCCACAGCCGTCCTCCTGAACGAGCAACAGACCCAGCGCCCGGACACGCTCCAGCAACTCAGGTCGCAACGTGACGCCCTGCGCCAAGCACTCACCGACCACCTACCGGACGTCGACGCCCTGCGACCAGTCGGCGGTGTGACGGTCTGGGCGACCTTCCCCGAGCCGGTCAGCTCACGGCTGGCAGCCATGGCGCCTGACCACGGAGTGACCATCGCGGCCGGACCTCGATTCGGGATCGGGGGTGCGTTCGAGCGCAACATCCGACTGCCGTACACGCTTCCTTCGAGTCAACTGGTCCGGGCGATCCGCAGACTCGCGCAGGCGGAACAGGCACTCGCACGAGGCGCCACCGGAACCCACACTCCAGCACCCATCGCCTGAGCGTCAGCAACGAGCGTGCGGAAACCGTTGCTCGCCACCCGCTCCGGGGCTCCTCGCGTCAGCCGCTGGAACCGGCCGTGAGCACGATCTTGCCCTGGATGTGGCCTCGGGCGGCGCGCTCGTGCGCTGCTCGGGCATCCGCGAGCGCGAACGTGCTGTCGATCGCGACGCGGACCCTGCCCACGTCGAGCAGGCGTCCCAGTTCCGCAAGCTGCGCGCCGTTCGAGCGGACCTGGGCGCTCGAGACCGTGACGCCCAGCTTCGCGGTCTCGTCTTCGTCGAAGTCCCCGGGGAGCACCGGGAACTGGGCGCCACCGCGCTTCAGCGTACGCAGGAATCGCTTGCTGTCGGGCCCGCCGACGGTGTCGAGAACGAGGTCGACGTCGTGCACGAGTTCCTCAGGACGATGCTTGGTGTAGTCGATGAACCGGTCGACGCCGAGCTCGCTCAGGAACGATTCGTGCGCTCCCGATGCCACCGCTATGACATGTGCGCCCTTCCACTTCGCCAGCTGTAGCGCGAAATGCCCCACCCCGCCCGCGGCACCGTTGATGAGCACCGTCGTGTCGGCGTCGAGCACAGTCGGGCGATGCTGCGCCTCCTGGAAGGGCGAGGGGTGACCGTGTCCGACCTCGATCAGGAACTGCCATGCCGTCAGCCCGGCCATCGGCGCCCCGGCGGCCTGCACGTGATCGATGCCGGCGGGCTTGCGTGCGAGGTCCGCCGCGGGCGCGGCCACGTACTCGGCGTATGCGCTGCCGTCGAAGCTGGGAAATCGCAGAAGGCCGAAGACCTCGTCACCTACGGCGAGGCCGTCCACGTCCGAGGCGACCGCCTCGACGACGCCCGACACGTCCGTCCCCGGAATCACCGGCAGTCTGACCGTCGATGCCGTCTCCCCGGGCATCCTGGTCAGCCCGCCGCGCAGGTACCAGTCCGGAGGATTGACGCCGACCGCGTGAACGCGAACGAGCACCTCACCGGGCCCCGGCTCGGGAATCGGCACCTCGTCGTAGCGCAGAACCTCCGGGCCGCCGTGCTCATGCAGCCGGACCGCCCTCATCGTGTGTATCGGCATCATTTTCTCCTGCCCGCGCCGCGGGATAGGCTTATCCGGATCAGCGCTCCACATAAGTGGACCACTGATCCGAATATATGGACCACTGATCCGGATAGTCAAGGGGGACAGATGCGGGCCGACGCCAGGAAGAACCGCGACCACGTGCTCGCAGTCGCGGGAACCGCCATCACCGAGCAAGGCTCGGACGTGTCCATGCGCGACATCGCACGCAGGGCCGACGTCGGACTCGCGACGCTGCTGCGTCACTTCCCGACGCGCGAGGCGCTGCTCGAGGCCTTGCTCCGCACGAGCTTCAACGGGCTGACGGCAAAGGCGGGCGAGCTGGAGACGTCGAGCTCTCCCGAAGATGCCCTCGTTTCGTGGCTGCGCGACTGCGTCGCGTGGACGACCGAGTATCAGGGTGTGACCGCGCTGATGACAGCGGCCATCGAGGACACCGACTCCGCGCTCCACGCTTCGTGCGTCACGTTGCGCGCGGCCGGTGCCCGGCTCCTCGCCCGTGCCCAGGCGTCGGGCGCAGCGCGGACCGACATTGACGGCACCGATCTGTTCGCGCTGGTGGCAGGGCTCGCGTGGCTCAGCGATCAACCCTCCCTCGCCCCACGCGCCGACCACCTCTTCGACGTTGTCGCGAGCGCGATCCTGACGAATCCGGCGAGCGCCGATCCCGGGACGACGCCACGTCCGGCCAGGAGCTGAGATCGAGCGAGGGAGGGAAGGAAGCGGGTCGGCATCGGCTTCGTCACCCACTCCCTGCGGTCGCGGCTTCATCGACTGCTGGTGGTGTGCGCGGGGGCAGCCTTCCCGCGCTGCGGTTGTTCGCTTGCGTGGGCGTGCGCCCGCACGCGCTGTCAGCGAGCGCTGTCAGGGATGTCCTGTTCGCCGAGTGCGTCGAGCTGTCGCTGCACCTGCTCGGCTTCCTGATCCCGTCCCTGCCGCCGGTACAGCTCCAGGGCTTCCCGCCACACCGCGAGGGCCTGGTCGGTGTGGCCCAGGGCGATGTGGGGATGACCGAGCCTGTCGAGGGTGTCGGCGGTTTCGTAGGCGTTGTCGAGGTCGCGGTAGAGGCTGATGGCCCGGCGGTAGTGCCGGATGGCGTCATGGTGGCGGCCGCTGTGGTGGTCGATGTAGCCGAGGCTGTCCAGGGTCTGCGCCTGACCGTCCACGTCCTGGTGGTCCTCGAAGAGGGCGAGGGCGGCCCGGCAGTGCTCACGGCCGGTGTCGTACTCACCCACGCGCGCGGCATACCAGCCCACGGCGTTGCGCGCGTTGGCCTCCGCGATGGGCTGATCGAGGCCCTGGTAGAGGTGCAGCGCGCGTCGGGCATGTTCCAGCGCCCGCCGGCCGTCCGGCCAGATCGATGCCAGCGTGTAGTGCGCCTGTGCCTGCAGGGCGGGGTCGTCCTGCCGCTTGCTCAGCGCGAGAGCCTCGTTCAGGGCTTCGATCGCCTCCTGGTGGTGCCCGAGCACGACATGGGCGCGGCCCAGGAGCCGGTAGGTGAGGATCTGGGCGCCCGGATCGGGCAGTCGGCCCGCGGAGTCGACCGCAAGCCTCCACACGGCGAGCTGATCGTGGCGGTGTCCTCGCCGGTAGTGGAAGTTGTTCAGCGCCCAGGCCAGTTGCCAGGCCGTGCTGTGCAACGCGTGTGCGGCGGCCGTGTGCTGGGCGGCGAGCAGGTTCTGGTGCTCGGCCTCGAACCAGTCCATCGCCGCCGGGATGTCGGAGAGCGCCTGGGGGTGGCAGCCGGGCACCGGTGCGGCGAGCTCGATGGGTTCGCGGTGGAATTCCAGGAGACGGTCGGCGGCGTACGCGGTGTGGGTGTAGAAGTCCAGCACCCGTCGCAGCGCTGCAGTGCGTGTGCCGTCGGCCAGGTGGTGGGCGGTGGCGGCGTAACGGCGGATCAGGTCGTGCATACGGTGACGGCCGGACGCGTCCTTGCCGATCAGCGATGCCTGTTCCAGCCGGCGCAGCAGAGCCCTGGTCCGGCTCCGGCCACGGCCGGTGAGGCTGACGGCGGCGGCAAGGCCGATGTCGGGTCCGGGCGCGAGCGCCAGCAGCCCGAACACCTCGGCCTCGTCGTCACTCAACGCACGGTGCGAGAGCGAGAGCACCGCGGGCAGGCTCGCGGCCGGGTCGGCGTCGTCGAGTACATCGAGTGCGCCGTCGCGCAGGTCGTCGGCGAGGTCGGTCAGCGACAGGTGCGGATCGGTGTGAGCGCGGCCGGCGACGATGCTCAGCGCCAGCGGAAACCCGCCGCACCGGCCGACCAGCTCGGCCACCGCCGCAGGCTCGGCCTCGATACGTGCCGTGCCGAGCCGGGCGGCGAGCAGTGTGCGGGCCTCGGTGTCGGTGAGCGTGTCCACCGACAGGTGGTGGGCGCCGTGGCCCGTGACCAGACCGGACAGACGGTTGCGGCTGGTGACCACCACGGTGCAGGTGCTGCCGCCCGGCAGCAAAGAGGTGACCTGTGCGGTGTCGACGGCATTGTCGAGCACCAGCAGCATCCGCTTGTCCGCCACGAGACTGCGCAACAACGCCGCCTGCGCGTGCGCTGCGACGGGGATGCGGTCGGGCTCGACACCCAACGCGTCGAGGAATCCGCGCACCGCGACCGCCGGTTCCATCGGATCACTGTCCGGACTGAAGCCCCGGAGATCGACGAAGAGCTGGCCGTCGGGGAACCGATCGGCGTTACGGTGCGCCCAGTGCAGCACCAGCCACGACTTGCCCACCCCGCCGGCACCGGCAATGGCAGAGACGACCACCGTGCCCGCCGTACCTGCCGTGCCCAAACCCGCCCGCACCACCGCATCCAGTCCGCCCAGCTCGTCCTCGCGGCCCACGAACGGCCCCGGCGGAGCGGGCAACTGACGCGGTACCGGAACCGCCGAGGGCTCCGCCGTACCAGCCGCCGCAGCCATCAACTCATCGAGTTCGGCCGGCCGAAGATCCAGTGCCGCAGCCAGCTGACGCACCGACGCGAGCTGCGGATTACGGCGCTTCCCGGTCTCCACTCCGCGGATCGTGCTGACCGACACACCCGAACGCTCCGCCAGAGCCTCCTGCGTCAGCCCCGCACGTAACCGCAACCGCCGTACCGCTCCCGCGAGATGATCCCCCATGGGAACTTCCTACCAGGACCACCCACCACACGGCGAGCGTGACCTGTTCGGCGCGAGCCGAAGGACGACCTGCGCCAGCGGCAGGCGCCTGGAGATCCTTGTGGTCGTCCCGGACCGACGAGAACATCCCCGCTCCCCCGAGGGCCGGCTTCTGGCTTCTGGCTTCTGCCGGCCACTGGGACTGATGTGAGCGCTGTCGGAAGAACGCGAGCATCTTCTGGCTGGCGCCCGGCCACGCCAGGAGTTCTGGACGATCGCGGACAGCCGACCGGCGGCACTGGTGCGCTCGAACATCTCGCGTTCCGCCGGACCCGCCTGTCTCATCGGCGACCAGGGCGTACGGCCGGTCCAGCGGCGCCCGTAGGGCAACGGGGCGGCACTGCGCTTGAAGTGCTCAGCCGACCCCACCGCGGTCCGCGCCGCGTGCACCATCACGTGTTTCCGCCGCGCCTGCTCCAGCAGGCGCCGACTTTGTCGCCGCAGGTGACTGTCCCCAAGTGCATCGCGTACACGCTCGGTTCGGCGGCGAGGCCGGCCGGGCTGCCCGACGGGGAGGGCAGCCCGGACGCGGTCGCCCCGGCGAAATTCGGCTGAAGCGGTGTGTAGGCGTAGAGCACGGCGGCGTCGAAGCCCAGCGGAACTCGGCCCACAACCTCGCAGCCGTCGCCTGAACCTGCCGAGTTCCGTCTATGGACCGTTGGGACTCAGCCACCGCTCCCTTTGGACTCAGCCACCGCTCTTTCGACGGAACGACCGCTGACTCGCGGCCGGGCCGTGCGCGCCGTGGATCTTCGACGTGTCGGTGTTCGCAGCGAGGTCGGCGGCGTCCGCCTGCTTACCCCGCTTGCGCTCCAGGGCCTCCCGGAACTTGCGCTTCAAGTCGTCCTGACCGTCGCCGTCGGGCGAGAGGGCACGGCTCTCGCCGTCAACCGGCTCCGAGCCCTCGGGCAATGCAGACTCTGCGGCCATGGTGACCTCCTGGGACTGGGCAGTGGAAAGCACAGCTTGTCATGGCGAGCAACGCTCGAGGCACCACCCCTGGAGCTCCCCGTCCCAGCTCTGCCCTCCGACAGGGCTGGAAAACCCGGGCGCGGCGGGCCGCCGTGTCATGTGATGATCCTGCCGGTGCGCCGGGGCTGTCGGCGCGTCAGTCGCGTGACCACACCCTTGGGGGTAGCAATGAGACTGTTCGCCACTGGACGCCCGTTACGCCTGAGATCCGGCGCCGCCGTAGCGGTGGCGGTCGGCCTGTTGACCGCCACCCTTGCCTCGCCCGCGTTCGCTGACGACGACCCGCCGCAGACCGACCAGTTGTCGATCGACGAGCCGTACGAGCAGACGCTGCCGCTCGGCATCGACGGTGGCCAGCCGCAGTCCCGCCCCCTCGGCGTCGGCATCTACCACGACAACGCGAACTTCACGGTGACCGACGGCAGGCTCACCGTCGACGTCTCCGAACTCACCGGGGTCGCCGAGGTGACCTGGCCTGACAACTGCACGCCGAGCGGCACGAGTGCGGTGTGCGACATTCCCGTGGTCCCCGTGATCGATGGCGATTACGAGAACCAGGTGCTCCTGACGGTCCGCGCGGCCGACGGCGCCGCAGTCGGCGCACAGGGCAGGATCACCTACGAGGCGACGGCCACCGGCGGCCCCGACGGCACGCTCACCGCGCCGCACGAGAGCTCCGAAACCACACTCACCGTCGGCACCGGGCCCGACCTCACCATCGATCCCATCGCCGACAGCGAGGGCGGTCAGCCCGGCGACGAACGGACGATCCCGTTGAAGATCACCAACAACGGCAACGAGAGCGCGAACGGGTTCACCGTCCAGCTGTACGCCTCGTACGGCCTGACGGATCTGACCCGGTACGACGCCTGTACCTACACCGTGACGGACGGCAACGACTATGCGCCGTCGAGCATGGCGAGCTGCACGTTCGACCAGGTGCTGGCGCCGGGCGACTCCTTCGAGCTGCCCGAGCCGCTGACGGTGCGACTCGCCCCGCGCGCGCTGAACGAGCGGCTCGACATCGACGTCGAACCGGGCCACGGCGCCCAGGACATCGACTCCGGGAACGACTACGTGGCCCTCCAGATCGGCGTGGAGAACACCGCGGACTTCTCCGTGACCGGTGACTCCATCTCCGGTGCGGCGGGCGAGACGGCCACGGCCGAGCTCACCTTCAAGGACAGCGGCCCGGCCTGGTTCGCACACCTCGGCTCCGGCGACCCGGTCGCCGAGGTCCGGCTGATCGTGCCCGAGGGCACCAGGGTCACCGGCGTGCCGTCCGGCTGCTCCCCCCGCACCCTCGCCGGTGGCTACTACCCGAAGCAGACGGGCGCCCCGCGCTACGACTGCGACCTGCGGTACTGGGTGCTGGAGGACACACAGCGCACGTTCGCGTTCTCCGTGCGCGTCGACACCGTGGTGCCAGGTGCGACCGGTGCCGTGAGCATCCATCCCTCGTTCGGCGAGTTCGGCCAGCCCCCCTTCGACTTCGACCCGGACCTCACGAACAACACGGCGGTCCTGACCGTCAACTGACCGGCCCGGGGGGTTGGGAGCAGCCGTTCGAGCGGCTGCTCCCAACCCTCGCCGAGTATCTTTCAAAGGATCAGATCCGGATTCGGCCGGCGCTCCAGTTCGACGAACGCCTTCGATTCGTTGACGCGGTGCAAGTCGCAAGTCCTGAGTGCAGCGAGCAGCTCTGACGATTCGTGAGTGATCCCATCGGCTCAGCACGGGAAGAAGAAGCCATGTTCGACCACATCGCCGGACTACGCCCCGAGGAGGCCGCACGGTGGGTCGCGCTGGTCGAACAGTCCCGACCGGTCCTCGAAAATGACGGGATGGAGGCTGTCCAGGCCTTGCTGGCCGAGGGCGGTGTGAGCATCATCCAGGCGATCGCCATCACCCGGGCCCTGCTGGGGACAGCGGAGACACCGCTTCAAGTGGCCATCGACATCGTGACCACAAGTACGGTTCGGCAGTAACTAGCGACGCTCGTGCTCGCCACGACCGGACGCAGGAGCGGCATTCCGCGCCGCACATGCCTGATCTACGGCACCGCAGACGAGGACTTCGTCGTCGTCGCGTCCAAGGGTGGTGCCGACGAGGATCCGGCGTGGTTCAAGAACCTCCGGGCGGACCCGAGTGTCGGAGTGCAGGTCGGCGGCCGTCGGTTCACCGCTCACGCCCGGGTCGCGACCCCGGCCGAGCGTGATCCCTCTGGCCCCAGATGGCGCGCATCTTCCCGCTGTACGACCAGTACGCACGGAAGACCGACCGCGAAATCCCGATCGTCCTGCTCACTCCGCAGGACTGATCCTGATCATGATGACGCACAACCTCAGCGTGAGGGATCGCTCATTCCGTGACGGCCACCATGGCAATCGACACCAGGATGCCTGGCCGGTCCACACCGAGCTTGCTCACGCAGCGCGGGGGCCGCACGTCGGGGAAGAACTCCTCGAAGACCTCGATGACTCCGTCGGCATCTTCGGGGCGCATCAGCAAGGTGTGGACCATGACGGCGTCGCTCAGCTCGGCTCCACCGGCGCGCAGGATCGTCTGACAGTTGCGCAACGACTGGCGGGTCTGCTCCTGGACCGTGGGTCCTGCAAGCTCACCCGTCGCCAGGTCGACCCCGACCGTTCCGGCGACGTAGACCGTGTTGCCGACCTTGACCGCCTGGCTGTAGCCGGTGTACTCCGGCGCATCGGGGGTGGAGATGATTCTTCGGGGCATCGAATGGGCTCCTGTCTGGAAGGTTTCTGTTCACCGCGTACAGATCGACCTCGGACTTCGGTGGCACCATCGCGCTCTCAAACCCGCAGAGTGCCCCCAGGCTCCCACCGCAGGACCGTGGGTGTTGCCAGAACTCGGATACGTACATCGCCATCCGGTGAAACCGGACGTTCCCCGCGCTGAGGGACAAGTGTCCTTGCTCGACGTCGACCATCGGGTCGTGCGCGCCGAGACACGGGACGCGAAGGAGGCGGAACTGCCTCGTCTGTAGACAGCAGGGCTTGGTCTGCGACGCCGGTCTTGGGGTTCGCGATGCCGAAGCCGGTCGTGGTGAAGACCGCGACCGTGCGCCGGCCGGTGCTGTCGGTGTAGTCCCAGCCGGAGTGGCCGGGCACCTGGCCGTCGCAAGATGCCGAAGACGCCGCCCGCCAGGGAAGCCGTCTAGGCGTCCTGCTGGTTCACGATCCCGAGGGACGTCAACCCCTCGCCCGCGCACAGGCGGTCGGAGGCGCCGCCCACCTCGGTCTGGAGCAGCTGGTACGCGGCGCCGTGTCGGTACCCCCAGTGCATCGCCGCGCGCCACAGGGCCCGGCCGTACCCGAGGCCGCGGTGCGCCGGGAGGACGCCGAAGTACTGCGGGAGCAGGCGGGGTCGCCTGGTGGCGTCGGGCATCGTCTCCATCGGTCCGATGGCGCCGGCCACGGTGTCCCCGTCGAGGAGGGTGAGGACCGGGCCGACGGTGTCGACGCGCATCCGGTCGTAGAGGAACGTGAAGCCGTCGGCCGTCATCTGCTCAGCGAAGGCGGCGAACCGCGAGGGGTCAGGGAGCTGTTCGTACTCCCGCGTCCGGACGTAGGGTGCGGGGCCGGGGCCCGTGGTGAAGTCCTTCAGCTGGACGCGGGTGCCCCGGGCATGGACGTCGGGCCGACCGGGGGCGAGGAACGAGACGACGCGGGCTCGGTCGGCCCCGTGGTCGGCGGCGAGCTTGCGGGCGAGGTCAGCGCCGGCGGTCAGGCTGTCGGGGGCGGTTCCGTAGACGTGGACGCGGACGGTGACCGGCCCGCGATCGAGGAGCGTCGGCATGAGGGTCTGCCGCCGACCGTGCTCGATGGCGTCGACGAGCACGCGCTCCGCTTTGTGGTCCGCCCACCGGCAGTCTTTGTCGTGGGGCAGGAAGCGGCCGGTCCCGGCGTTCTCGACGACGGCCGCGAACAGGTCGTGCAGCGGTTCGTCGGGGTGGACGGGCCCGAGGGTCGGCACGTACGGCACGGGCATGACGGGGGCGAGCCAGTCCCAGCGGAAGCGCATGCGCCGCACGCTACGGGACCGGTCGGCGTGCCCGATGCCAGTCGCGTACAGGGCCGTCATGCCTCCCGGCTCCGCTCCCACTCCCCCGGTCGGCAGCGGGCACGGCGGACTCGGGGTCGCTCTCTGGGGGACGAGGCTACGCACCGAGTCCGTGTGCCGGTGATCAGCAGCAAGTTCTGGGCCGCCGCACTGCTTCCGGCGGCTTCCGTGCGGCTGTCACGGTCGGCCGTCCGGGCCGTCTGCGATCACTCGTGTGTAGCCGCCCGCCGAGCGCAGCTCGTCCAGCGACCCGGCGAACCGTTTGCGCCCGTCCTTGAGCACGACCACGCTGTTGCAGCAACCCTCCACGTCCTCCATCAGATGGGTGGCCATGACGACCGCGGTTGTGGCGCTCAGTTCCTTCAGCAGCAGGTGCAGTTGGTCGCGCTGTGCTGGGTCGAGGCCGTTCGTCGGCTCGTCGAGGAGCAGGAGTTCCGGCCGGTTCACCAAGGCCTGAGCGATCCCGACGCGGCGTTGCATACCGCCGGAAAGGGAGCGGTACTTCTTGTCGATACGGGCGCTCAGGCCGACTCTCTCCACCGCGCGCTCTACCGCCGGTGCCCCTGTACGGGTGGGCATGTCCTTCAGCCACGCGGCATAGCCGACACACTCGCGGACCGTGAATCCGCGGAACATCTCACACTTCTGCGGCAGATAGCCGAGCCTGCGGCGGATCTCCCGCCGTTCGGCGGGGCGGCCGGGATCCCTGCCCAGAAGCCTGAGTTCGCCTTCGGCCGGACCTGTCGCCGTCGCCAGCACGGCAAGCAGTGAACTCTTCCCAGAACCGTTTGGCCCCAGCAGACCGTGGACGCCGTGGGGCAACTCCAGATAGAGACTGTCGACGGCGGTGGTGCGCCGGTGGCGGACGGTCACTCTGCGAGCGCTGATCATCGGGACCTCAAGTCGTCGAAGGACTCACGGCGGAGGGTGAGGAAAAGGGTCAGTACGCCGGCGGCCAGCGCCCAGAGGAACTGGGAACCGAAGTTGACAAGATCCATGAGGACTTTGAGAAGGACGGGGCGCCAGGAAGTGACCTGCCGGTCCGGCCGTACGGACAGCCGGGTGAGGGCCGAGACTCCCAGAAACCACGTGATGGCCACCGCGCCGGCGCCGAGCAAGCAGCCGACGTAGGAGCTGAGAACGAGCGTGGCGAGGGTGAGGGTCAGGCACGGCATCAGCCAGGCCGCCGCCCAGAGCGAGCCGCTCAACCCGGCCAGGCCGGCGGCGGCGAGCAGTGGGAGAGAGATGGTCAGGACGACTCCGGTCCGCAGGAGCAGCAGTCGCAGGCCTCCGGCCGGGGTCGTACGGACGACCGGCGCGAAGGGGTCGGCCTTGCCGCCGTAGCTGACGGCGACCCATACGAGGGGCAGCAGCGGGGCGAGCAGCAGCAGGAACACCAGGGTGTCCTCCCGGCCGGCGACCCGCCCCAGCCAGACGCCGGCCGCGCATACTCCGGATACGGCGAGCAGCCAGGGCCACCGCAGGCCGGGTACGGCTCGCAGCCACACCGGAAGAAGCCGACGTGGGTTCATGACGACCACCGTGGGGTGTTGGGCATGTCGGGCAGCGATTCCCCGAACCGCACGGCCTCGAGGTACCGGTCGAGCCAGTTCGCACGCTGCTTCGGAGGAAGACTGTCCAGGACCTGGACGAGGTGCAGTTGTTCCTCTCTGTAGAGCACGCTGTCCGGTGGGGTGTCGGTCAACCAGGCGAACACCGCTCCCTCCAGGAGCCCCATATACAGATCCGGGCAGGCGATGTCCCTGGTGAGGGATCTGGCATCGGCGGAGAGCTCGATACCGATGACCCGTGGGCCTGTGTCGGCCGGGTCGTCGGCCCCCCAGTCTCCGTAGCGGTAGCTCTGGTCGCTCACCACGTAATAGGAGGGGGCACTGCGCACGCCTCGTAGCTTTCCGGCCAGCCGGTCCACCTGGGGCTGGAGACGCCGCCGCGCGCCTTCGTTCTCCTTCGGCAGGCAAAGCGCGGCCGCTCGTCCCGTGCATCGCATCTCGGAGGCGTTGACGGCCGAGATCGCGGCACTGCCCTTCTGCGTCAGATTCAATCCCAGTGCCGCTGTACCGGCCACCGCCACCAGCACGACGGCCGTCTTCCAGCAGCGCGCGCAGAAGCTGACAGCGGCCGCCGCGACGACGGCGAATATCAGGACTCTGCACCAAGGCAGCCATAGATGAGGGTGGACCGGGACCCAGCCGGACGTGCTGGGCGGAAGCGCGTCCCCGGTGTAGTTGATCTCTACAGGATGGGTGATCGCCAGCCACCAGGAGCTCTGCCCGAACAGGATCAGGGCCGTGACGAGTACGAACGGAATCACCGGGAGCGGGACGGCACGGCCGGCCAGGTAGGCGAGGCACGAGACGGCCACGATCGACGCCGCGTCGACGGTCATGGCGTCGAACGGCGGGCGGTGGGACGGCTGTCCCGCGTATGGCCACACGAGCACGGCCAGGACCGCCAGCAGGTATCCGGTCAGTGGCCACAGGACGCCTGAGGCAAGGCATGCCAAGCGCTGGGGCAGAACTCCGCGAACGGCTGTCGCATGGATCCACTCGGCTCCGCTGCGCACCTCGGCGCCGCCCTGCCAGCTCGCCAGGAGTACGGCGGCCGCCCCGCCGTAGCCGCAAGCGGCCTCGTGGAGGTTCTCGCCGATCTCGATCCACCGATGCGTGGACTGGGACACGGCGAAGCCGGCGATCAGAGCCGCCACGGTCAACGACACCAACGGGCCCGCCTGGCGCCGCAGATTCGCCCGGAGCACCAGTGCACCGGGTTCCCACCGTGCTGCACACATGACGTGGAGGACCGTTGCCGCTGCGCCTGCGGTTGCGGAAGGTGAGGGGCGTGAGGGGGTGAAGTCAGGCGCACGAGTCGCACCTAGGGCCGAACGGCGCGGCATCCGACACCCGGGGCCTGGCACCCGCCACCTGGTCCCGGCCGCTCGGATACGGCCAACCTTGCTGGTTAGCGCCGTATTGCCGCTCCGTAAAGCCACACGTGACAGCGCCCTTCCCGATTACCGTTCGGAGGCGGCCTGTTGACCGATTTTCGGACATCGATCTCCGCAGTGGTGACAGCCCCCGGACGCCCTGAAACGATCAGTCCGCGCTCGAGCAGCATCCGCCTCGTCCCCGCCCGCCTTCCGCCTCGGCTTCCACCTCGTCTCCCGCCGCAGGCCGACAGCCCGCGATCTCCCCCGTTTTCCCACCACCCGTTTCCCGCCGCTGTCCGCAGACAGTCGGCGAAAGGAGCTGCCCGCATGTCCAACTCGCCCCTGAGAGCGCGTCGTTCGTCCGCTCTTGCGCGCATCGCACGACGGCGCGGCCTACTGGCGGCCTCGCTCGCCGCCGGTATGGCGGTCCTCGTGATCACCGCTCCGACCGCCCAACCCGCCTCGGCCCTGGACGACGGCGCCGGGTCACCGGCCACCCGGCGCATCGATGCCGAGCCGAGACCCGGGGCGCGTGGCGTGACCCTGTCCCGCGCGCAGCGCGACCGACTGCTCGACCGCGCCGCCGAGTCCGCTCACGACACGGCCCGCGACCTCCGTATGGGCGCCAAGGAAGCGCTGGTTGCCGAGGACGTCGCGAAGGACGCCGACGGCACCGTGCACACGCGCTACTCCCGCACCTACGCCGGACTCCCGGTGATCGGCGCCGACCTGATCGTCCACGAGCGCGCGGGCGAACAGAGCGTCACGCGCACCGCGCCACAGACGCTTTCGGTGCCCGCGATCAAGGCCGTGGTCTCCTCGGCCGCGGCGACGAAGGCCGCGCTCGCGGCGGCCGACGAGGAGGGCTCCCTCACTTCCGAGCGGTCGGCCTCGACCCGGCAGGTCGTCTGGGCGGCGGACGGCTCGCCCCGACTCGCCTGGGACAACGTTGTCTCCGGTGTGCGCGAGGATCACACGCCGAGCCGTGTCCATGTGATCACCGATGCCGTCACCGGCGCCCGCCTCGCCTCCTATGACGACATCAACGCCGGTGAGGGGCACAGCCAGTACAGCGGAACGGTCCCGCTGGCGTCGGTGCGCACCGCGGACGTCTTCCAGCTCGCCGACCCCCAGCGCGGCAACCACCGCACCTACGACGTCACCGGCGGCGTCCGCACACTGGTGACGGACGCCGACGACGTGTGGGGCGACGGCAGTGCGGCCACGGCGCAGACGGCGGCGGTCGACGCCGCGTACGGAGCCCAGCGGACCTGGGACTTCTACCACGACCGTTTCGGCCGCAACGGCATAGCCGACGACGGTGTCGGCGCCGTCACCAACGTGCACTACGGCACCGGGTACGCCAACGCGTTCTGGGACGACCTGTGCTTCTGCATGACGTACGGCGACGGCCTGGACGGCCGGCACCCGCTGACCGAACTGGACATCGCCGCTCATGAGATGACCCACGGCGTCACCTCGGCCACCGCCGGTCTGATCTACACCGGCGAATCCGGCGGGCTCAACGAGGCAACCAGCGACATCATGGGCACCGCGGTGGAGTTCTTCGCGGACAACGCCCAGGACACCCCCGACTACCTCATCGGTGAACTCGCGGACGTCCGCGGCACCGGCAAGCCCCTGCGCTACATGGACCAGCCGTCCAAGGACGCCTCCGCGAAGGGGACCTCACAGGACTACTGGACCTCCGGGACGAAGAAGCTGGACCCGCACTTCAGCTCCGGGCCGGCCAACCACTTCTTCTACCTGCTGGCCGAGGGCAGTGGACGCACGACCGTCGACGGGATCGCCTACGACAGCCCCACCTTCGACGGCAAGCCGGTCGCCGCCCTGGGCCTGGCGAACGCCAGCAACGTCTGGTACCGGGCGCTGACCCGTTACATGACGAGCACCACCGACTACGCCGGCGCCCGCACCGCCACCCTTCAGGCGGCCGCCGACCTGTTCGGCACGACCAGCGACGCCTACGAGGCGGTCGGCAACGCGTGGGCCGCGGTCAACGTCGGTCCCCGCTATGTCAACCACATCGCGGCCGACGCCCCCTCCACCCGCGATGCGGCCGTCGGCCAGCCGGTCACCCGGCAGATCACGGCCACGTCCACCCGCCCCGGCGCGCTCACCTACGCGGCCACCGGACTGCCGGACGGCCTGACCCTCGGGGCGGCCGACGGCCGCATCACCGGCACGCCCACCCGCGCCGGCACCTTCGAGGTCACCGTCACCCTCACCAACTCGGCGGCGGAGCGGCTCGACCTGCCCTACACATGGACCGTCCTGGCCTCCGGCGGCGACCACTTCGTCAACCCCGACCGCTACGACATCCCCAACTGGCAGACGATCGAGTCACCGCTGCGCGTCACCGGCCGCACCGGCGACGCTCCCCCGGACCTCAAGGTCACCGTCGACCTGGTCCACGACTTCATCGGCGGCCAGATCATCCAACTCGTCGCCGAGGACGGCACCGTGATCCTCGTCAAGGATTTCGCCTGGGACACCGGCACCGAACTGCACGCCACGTTCACGGTCGACGCCTCCGCGCTGCCCGCGGACGGCGTGTGGAAACTGCGCGTCACCGACAACACCCCGGGGATCTTCACCGTCGACCCGGGCTACCTGGACCGCTGGTCCATGACCTTCTGACACACACCTTCTCGATCAGTTGAGACGGGTCACGCCGCGGAGGCGTCTCGGGATGTTCGACGAGGACCGCTCTCGAGGTGGGCGCCGTTGCGGACCGGGGTGACGAGGTGCAGCGCGGTCGGTCGTCGGCGTGCCTGCGGTCCTCGGCGCTGCAGATCGCGGCGTCGCCGACGACCGGCTTCTGTCATGCCGCGTCGGCGCCGCTCCCGCAGCAGGTCGGCCCACGCCGCCGGCTGGGTCAGCGCGTCCGACACAGCCCGCGGGGATTTCGGCTTCAGACGCCGTCAGACGTTCAGCGCGTCGATGAGGGCCTTCGTGACGTCCTCCGTCGACGCGGTGCCGCCGACGTCGCGCGTGAGGATGCCGGCGGCGGTCGTGGTCTCGATCGCCTTGTTCAGCCGGGCAGCCTGCTCGGGCAGGCCGAAGTGCTCCAGCATCAGGGCCGCGCTGCCGACCGCGCCGATCGGGTTGGCCAGGCCCTGCCCGGCGATGTCCGGCGCGGAGCCGTGGACCGGCTCGAACATGCTGGGGAAGCGGCGCTCGGGGTTGAGGTTGGCGCTGGCGGCGAGGCCCAGGCTGCCGGCGAGCGCGCTGCCGAGGTCGGAGAGGATGTCGGCGTTGAGGTTGGAGGCGACGACGACCGAGAGGTCCTCCGGCTTCAGCACGAACTTCGCGGACATCGCGTCGACGAGGACGCTCTCGGTCTCCACGTCCGGGTAGTCGAGGGCGACGCGCTTGAAGACGTCGTCCCACAGGACCATCCCGTACTGCTGGGCGTTGCTCTTGGTGACCGACGAGACCTTGCGGCGGGAACGGGTGCGGGCCAGGTCGAAGGCGAAGCGCATGATGCGTTCGCAGCCGACCTCCGTGAACAGGGCCGACTGCACGGCCACTTCGCCGCCGGGTCCTCGGCCGCCGAGGTTGCGGCCACCCAGGCCGGCGTACTCGCCCTCGCTGTTCTCTCGGACGACCACCCAGTCCAGTTCGGTGTCGTCGGCCTTGCGCAGCGGGCTCTGCACACCGGGCAGAAAGTGCACGGGGCGGACGTTGGCCCACTGGTCGAAGTTCTGGCAGATCTTCAGACGCAGACCCCAGAGGCTGATGTGGTCGGGGACGTTCGGCCAGCCGACGGCGCCGAAGTAGATGGCGTCGAAGTCCTTGAGCTGCTCCAGGCCGTCGTCGTCCATCATCTTGCCGGTGCGCTCGTAGTAGCCGCAGCCCCAGGGGAACTCCTGCCACTCGAACGCGAAGGCGCCGGAGTCGGCCGCCAGCGCGTCCAGTACGGCGCGGCCCGCCGCGACGACCTCGGTGCCGACGCCGTCGGCGGGGATGCCGGCGATGCGGAACGTGCGGGGTGCGGTCATGGGTGCCTCCGGCTCGCTGGGGTGCGGTCGGTTCGAGTCAACACACCGTGGTCGCAGCCCGTCCAAGACCTGCTTTCGATACGACCCATAGGCCTGGCCGATCGGTTCGATGTCAGGCGTCGCGCCCCCGGCGCTGGGCCAGCGATCCGGTCAGGGCGAGGAAGGCGCGGGCTGCGGGAGTGAGGTGCGCAGGCAGGCTGACCATCGCCACGTGGAGATGGGCGGTCGGCTCGATGGGGGCCACCGCGGCGCCGCAGCGCCGGGCAAGCCGGGTCCAGGAGGAGGGCAGGACGGCGACGCCCACGCCGGTGAGGACCAGGGGCAGGATGGACGTGCGGTGGTCGACGACCGTCACGATCTCGGTGCCGGTGCCGCCAGCGGTGACGTCGTCGACGATGCTGCGCATCAGACTGCCCGTGCGGGACGCGATGAGCTTCTGCCCTGCGAGATCCTCCGGCCGGATCATGACGCCGTCCTCGATGGCCCCGCCAGGCGCCGCGACGACCACGAACGGCTGGTCCTCGACGTGCAGGACGTCCAGCCCCGACGGGTGCACGGGGCTCGCCGAGCCCAGCAGCCCCACTTCGCAGGCGCCGCTGCGAACCAGGGAGATGACCTCGTCCGGGGTGAAGGCGGCCTGGGTGCTCACCGTGACGGACGGGTGCAGTTCGGCGAACCGCTGGATGAGGGTGGTGAGCGGCTCGATGCCGGGCGAGGGCATGGTGGCCACCTCGACCGTGCCGCCGTGCAGGCCGACGAGGGCGGCCGCGGTGTCGCGCACGGCCGTCAGGTCCCGCAGGACGCGCCGGCTCGGCTCCAGCAGTTCCGCACCGGCCTCGCTCAGTACGACGCCCCGGCCCACCCGGTGGAAGAGGGCCACCCCGAGGTCGGCCTCCAGGTTCGCCATGGCCTGCGACAACGAGGGCTGGGCCACGTGCAGCGCGGCCGCCGCCTTGCTGAATCCGCCGTGCTCGACGATGGCCAGAAAGTATTCCAGCTGCCGGGCGTCCACGGCACCTCCCGGTCACGGCATCGATCGATAGGCTCAGCCTACCTTTCCGGTTTGCTGGGCCCGGAGACCCCTCACACGGGGGCCTCACCGTCCCGGGATCCGATCCAGCGTTCGGCGAGGGTGCGTCCGCACCGGGCGAGCAGTCGGGCGGACAGCGCACTGTCGTTGGCGCAGTCCTGGTCCGTCAGGGCAGTCAGGGCCTGGACGGATCGGAAGTGGGCGGCCGTCCGGTCGTCGGGCAGCGTGCACCGGCCGGCCACGGCGTGTACCGGCCTCCCCTGCCACCGCGCCCGCCGGGCGAGTGCGACCGGCAGCTTGCCCGACAGGGACTGCTCGTCGAGGCTCCCTTCGCCGGTCACCACGAAGTCGCTCTCCGCCAGGAGTTCGTCGGCGCCGAGGAGGGTGAGGAAGTAGTCGGCTCCCGAGCACACCCGTCCGCCGAGCAGCGTCCCGGCGAACCCGAGTCCGCCGGCCGCCCCCGCACCAGGGGTCGCGGCGAGACGGGTCGCGTCCGCGACACCCGCTGCCTCCAGCCGTCGTACGAAGGTGCCGAGCGCGGCGTCCAGCTCGCGTACGTCACTCGCGCTCGCCCCCTTCTGGGGGCCGTAGACGGCGGCCGTGCCCGTCGGTCCGAGCAGCGGGTTGTCCACGTCGGTGGCCAGGACGAGGTCGACACCGGCCAGCGCGGCCCGGGCTTCCGAGAGTTCGACGCCGTCCAGCTCCGCGAGCCCGCGACCGCCGGGCCCGATCGGTGTGCCGTCCTCGCGGGCCAGTACGGCGCCGAGGGACTGGAGCAGGCCGGCGCCGCCGTCGGTGGTGGCAACGCCGCCGAGCGCGAGGACGATGGTGTCGGGTTCACCTGCCAGTGCGTATTGGAGGGCCTGGCCGATGCCGCGGCTGGTAGCCGTCAGTGGTGCCTTGTGTCCTCCCGGCAGGACGCCGAGTCCGCACACGGCGGCGGCCTCGACGAGGACGGTGCGGCCGTGCACCGCGACGAGGGCGGTGACCGGCTGCCCGGTCGGCCCCGTCACGGTGATCTTCTCGGCGTCGAACCGCCCCGAACAGGCGGCGGCCACGCTGCCCTCGCCCCCGTCGGCCAGCGCGAGCCGTCGGACCCGCGCGTGCGGGGCGCCTTCCAACAGCCCGCGCTCCACGGCGCGGGCCACCTCGTCTGCGGTGAGGGAGCCCTTGAACTTGTCCGGGGCAACCAGGACGGAGACCATCAGGGCTGCACCTCGGCCGGTACCGGGGCGGCGGCACTTCCAGCGCTCCGGTGCCTGGTCGCGGGGGCTTCGTGATCGGCCTCGGTGGCGGGCGGCGGGACGGCCTGCGGGACGGCTTCGGCCTCGGTGACCGGTGGCGGATCAAGGGTCTTGCCGGACAGCACCGCGCGGGCCCTCGCCAGGTCCAGGTTGTTCTCCCACTTGGCAATGAACAGGGTGGCGACCGCATTGCCTGAGAAGTTCACCATGGCCCGGCACTCCGACATGAACTTGTCGATGCCGAAGACGAGCATGATGCCCGCCGCGGGGACCGTGCCCACCGTGGACAGGGTCGCGGTGAGTGCGATGAAGCCGCCGCCTGCGACGCCCGCGGCACCCTTGGAGGTCAGCAGCATCACGGCGAGCAGGCCGAGTTGCTGGGTGATCGACAGGGGCGTGTCGGTGGCCTGCGCGATATAGAGCGTGGCGAGGGACAGGTAGATCGCGGCGCCGTCGAGGTTGAAGCTGTAGCCGGTCGGGACGACCAGGCCGACCGTGGAGCGCTCGACGCCCATGTACTGGAGTTTGCGCATGAGTCCCGGCAGCGCGGGCTCGGCCGTGGAGGTGCCCAGGATCAGGAAGTATTCCTCCTTGAAGTAGCGGAACAGCTGGAAGATGTTCAGCTTCACGTACGTGGCGAGCACTCCGCCGAGCACGATCACGACGAACAGGGCGGAGGTGACGTAGAAGAGCAGGATCAGCGAGCCGAGGCTGGTCAGCGTGGACAGGCCGAACTTCCCGATGGCGTACGCCATCGCGCCGAGGGCGCCGAACGGCGCGGCCTTCATGACGAAGGACAGCACCTTGAAGACGACCTCGGTCAGGCGCCCCACGCTCGCGATGATCGGCTCGCCCGCCTTGCCCACCATCTTCAGCGCGATGCCGAAGATCACCGCGAGGAAGATGACCTGGAGGATGTCGCCCTCGACGAACGGGCCGAAGAAGCTGTTCGGCACGATGTGGGTGAGGAACTCCCACCACTTCTGGCTCTCGCCCTTCGCGATGTAGCCTCCGGCGTCGCCCGATGTGTGCAGGGTGGCCGGATCGGCGTGCACGCCGTCACCGAGGCGGAAGAGGTTCATCGCCACGAGGCCGGTCACCATGGCGAGGATCGTGCCGACCTGGAAATAGGTCAGTGCCTTGATGCCGGTGAGCCCGACCTGCTTCAGGTTCGCGACGCCGGAGATGCCGCCGATGATCGTCAGGAACACGATCGGCCCGATCAGCATCTTCATCGCGGTGATGAACGTCGTGCCGATCGGCTCCATGGAGGTGGCCAGGTCCGGCCACCGCCAGCCCAGCACGATGCCGATCACGATCGCCACCAGTACCTGCACGTACAACTGCCGGTACCACGGCTTGGCGGCGATGCGTGCGGCTTGTGCGGCTCGCTCGTTGCCCGGGGTTTGCGTCATTGCAGCCTCCCTGATCGCGCGACACCGAGCCCGATCGGTACGCGCCAGCTTTGCGCCACAGTGAACCGGCCCCCGCACGAAGCGGTCCACGACCAAAAATCGATGCCCCGTATAGGCGCGGCCTATCTGTTCCCCGTCGGGAACCGAGGCAGCCCGGAGAGCCTCCTCGGGCGACCGTGAGGGGACAACCGGGTGGGCTGCCGCCCTGCGTGGCGCCGTAGGGCACGCGTACGTTCGGTCAGGTGCTTGCGAACCTCGGTCTGCACCTCGCGGCGACCCACGAAGGCCTGCTCTACTCGCGCCGGACCACCGCTGCGGCCACAGGGCCCTCTACTGACAGGCTCAACCGGGGACGGATCAGTGTCGCCCGACTGCGTCGTGCACTGGCCGGGATGACGTTGCCGAGGGCGGCGGATGGCGCGGTCAGCCTGGAGTTGGACGCGGAGCCTGTGGTATCGGCACCGATGTCCTGACGTCGGTGGCGGAGGCCCCGGTCAGGGGGCCTCTTTCGGAAACGCGATCCGGCCGTAGCGTGCCACAGCGGGCGAGTGCGGGGGCATTGCCTAGCCGACGGTGCTGCGGGCACCCTGGAGACGGAATCACGGGGGTGAGCCGATGGGCCACTTGGCACTGCCGCATCCTGCCCACTACACGCCGTCCATGCCCCGGCAGCAGGAGCAGGCGTTGGTGAGCCCACGGGACCACAAGGTCCACGTCCACCGGCACTGGCCCGACAGTCTGCTCGACGGGACCGGTCCGGCACCCTTCTTCCTGGTTGAGACCTGGCGACCGAACGACAATGCCGGAGACCTCGCCTCGTGCACGCCGGAGACCTGCCGTCGTTGGGTCGAGGCCGCTCTCGCCTACGCCGGCGCCGTGGACGAAGTCAGCGCTGAGTTGACGGCAGCCCACCAGGGCGTGGGGTCCGTCCCGCGCTGGAGGTACGTCGCCGCGCGCCGCGCCCTGCACGACTGGAAGAAGGTCCGAGAGCGCTACGAACAGACAGTGCGGGCGGCCGGTGAGGCCTACCGGCCGGTCAGCCGGGAAATCTGGCATGCGGTGTGGGCCGAGCACGACCGGGCGGGCTTACGGGCCCGGGAAGAGGCCCGGGAGAAGCGCGAAGACGTCCGGAAGGATTCGCAGGCCCGACGGCGGGCAGCGGAGCTGGCCGAACGGCCGAACTGGGGCTGGTCGGTGGTGACGAGGAAGAAATGGAGCATCGCGTATGTCTTCCGGCACGACCTCCCTCACAGCGACGAGCGCGTGTCGGCCGCCCGACAGGACAGGCCGTGTGTCAACCTCCCGGAGCTGCGGCAGGCCCTCAGGGACCTGCATCCGGACCGGCTGCACTGGGACGACGCCGCCCTCGCCGAGACGGAACGCGAGTTGGACGGTGTGAGCTTCGGGCATTGCTGGCGGGTGCTGTTCGGCGAGGATCACGGCACCTTCACGTCGCTTCCGCCGCTTTCCCCGTCAACCCGACGCCCCAACAACCGGGGCAACCCGAGTGGCGGCAGCGCCACCAGCGGCACGGGCGGCTACGGCAACGGATTCAGCTCCGGCGGCTTCGGCGGCGGGTACTGACGCTGACCGTTCACTTCTCTTACGAACACCACCGGCGACCCGGCCTGGCCGGCCGCCGCACCGGCGGCCCAGTCGCGGTGCCGCTCCTACCACCAGCAGGGCCAGCACCATCACCACCGGCCCTGCTGGACCGGGCCCGTGCCCTGGTCCAGCAGGGCCGGTGCGGCGTACGCCAGGCTGCACACGGCGGGCGCAGCCCAGCGTCGTCCGGGCGGCCTCCGGCCAGGTCACGGGTTTCAGGTGCGCACCACGAAGTAGAGCCAGCCGCCCCACGTGCTCACGTTGCTGAGGTCCTTCGTGGAGCGCTCGTACTTGGAGCGGACGCGGAACTTCTGGTTGAGCGCGTTGGTGAGGCTGAGCTGCGCCTTCGCGCTGCTCGTCGACGACAGGGCGTAGCAGCCCGACGTGGTGAGCGTGTGCCAGGCGGCGCTGTAGTACCGCTGGACCTCGAAGCGCTCGCACTGGCCGGCTTTGTTGGGCGTGAGGGTCGCGGTCACCGTGGGCTTCACCGTCTTGTGGAAGACGCGGTAGGTGCTCCCGCTGTACGTGGTGCTCGTGTAGTAGCCGCCGAGCGCCGTCGCGATCTTCACGTATCCGTTGACGGCGCGGGTGGCCGTCGCGGGGGCGTAGCGGTAGTCGCCCGCGAAGGACGCGGTGAAGGTGGTGTTGCGGGTCACCTTGTAGGTGGTCCTCAGGTTGCCGTAGGCGTCCACGGTGCCCGTCGTGACCAGGGTCTTCGCCCCGCCGTAGGGCGTGGCGTAGATCGACACCGTGCGGCCGTTGTAGGTCGTGCCCAGGTGCGCGGTGACGGTGGCCGTCGCGCCGTACGCGTACGAGGGCGCGCTGCTGGTGACGGTCAGGGCGGTCGCCGCGCGGGACACCTGGACGGTGGCGACCGCGGTGGCCGCCTTGTGGGAGGCGTCACCCGGGTAGGTGACCGTGTAGGTGTTGGCGCCGCCGATGTCGGGGGTGTCCTTCACCGTGATGGTGCCGTCGGCGGCCACCGGCACGGTCGAGGTCACCGGGGTGCTGTGGGCGGCGTCCTTGCGGGAGACGGTGACCGTCCGGCCGGCGGCGTACGGGCCGTCACCCAGCTTGCCGCCGAAGGACAGGGCCGCCCCTCGGACGGCGGTCGCCGGGGCGCTCAGCGTCAGCGCCGGGGCGTACGGGGCGACCACGAGGCTCATGCCGCTCTCGGACGGCTGGTGGGTGGCGTCCCCGGCGTATGTGAAGACATACATGAACGAGCCGGCGCCGCCCGGGGCGTCGGTGACGGTGAACCGGAGGGTGGCCGGGTCCACGGGTACGGATCCCAGCGGCACGGTCTGCTGGGTGCTCTCGTCGCGCCGGGCCACCTGGACGGTGGTGCCCTGCGGGAAGGTGCCCAGGCCCAGCTGGGCCATGAGGCGGCCGGCGAGGACGACCGAGCCGGGGTTCGCCGAGGTGATGTCGGTGCCCACGACATCGGTGGGCAGCTTCGCCACGTTCACGGTCAGTGAGGCCGCCGCGGGGCGGTGGGTGGCGTCACCGGCGTACGCCACCTGGTAGGTGTTTGTGCCCTCGTCCTGCCGGAGGTCGGTGAACGTGAACGTGCCGTCCGCGCCGAGTGTGGTGTCGGGCAGGGCGGTGCCGTCGCGGGTGACCTTCAGCGCGGCACCGGCCGGGAGGAGGCCGCGGGTGCTCAGCGAGCCACTGACCGTGTACCGCTCGGTCGGCACCGCGTACTGCGGGTGCCGCAGGGCGAGTTCGCTGTCCGTCAGCTTCGGGGCGCCCAGCACGTTCAGGCTGTAGGCACCCGAGGAGTCCTTGGTGACGGCGTAGAGGGTCGTGCCGTCGGCACCCCACTCCAGGCCGTCCGGGGCGACCGTGCCGGACGGCAAGGTGAGGTGGTTCTCGGCGAGGGTGTTCGTGCCGGCGTAGAGGTAGACGCCGGAGGTGCCGGCGACGGCGACCGTGCCGTCGGTGTCGACGGCCACCGAGCCGGGCGCGGAACCGGAGCCGCCGGTGAAGTAGCCGGCGGGGTCTGCGGCCGCGAGGTCCGTGCTGCGGTACGCCCGCAGGGCGAGCTGCTGCGGGGCGGCCAGCAGCACCCGCGTGCCGTCGCCGGTGACGGCGAGCCCGGTTGCCGTGCCGCCGATGACCAGGGTGTCCGCCTTGACCGACGCCGTGCCCGAAGCGACGCCGAAGGTCGCCACGTGACTGAGGTTGCCCTGCGGTTCCTCGGCCGCGAGCACATCGCCGCCCGTGGCGAGCAGCGGTGCGGTCGTCCAGTGCGACAGGGCAGGCTGCGGGATCGCTGCCGGCGCGGGCGCGGACGGGTCGACCGAGCCGATGCCGCCCTTGCCGCCGGCCGTGTAGCCGTACCAGACGCGGCCGCCCGCCACCGCGACGGATACCGGGGAGCTGCCCGGGCCGGTGGACCATCGGGCGGTCTCGGTGAGCGTCGCGGTGTCGATCGCGGCGATCGCGCCGTCGTCCGCCAGCGCCGCGTACAGCGTGCCGCCGTCGGGCGACAGCGCCAGACCGGTGGCGCCCTGCTCCCCCGCAACGGTGGTGATCGGGGTGCCGGACAGATCGGTCACTACGATCCCGGTCGAGCCGGCGCCCTGGCTGACGAAGACGTGCTGGTGGGCGGGGTCGACCACCAGGTGCGCGTAACCGGACAGCGGCAGCGCGACCGTGCCGTCGGCGTGCACCGCGGAGTCGGCCAGTCCGACGGTGGCGGTGGTCAGGCCGGCCACGAGCGAGAGGGTCGCGGCCAGGGAGACCTGTCTGAGGCGCATGAGGCTCCTGTGAGAAAAAGTGAACAAGCAGCGGGACCATAACCCGCCGACCCGACACGCCCGGAAGCAGGGGCCCACTACGGGCGGTCAGTCCGCGGCGACTTCCGCCGGGGCGCCGGTGCCGCGGCGGCTTCCGCCGAGCGCCGACCCGCGGGTGCCGCGCCCGGCCGGGCTCACGAACGGCCGTCGGGACAGGCGCGGCCACTTCGACGACCGCGAGCCCACCTTCACCCCGGCGCTGGCGCAGGCAGCCAAGGACCTGGCCGATGCCCGCCTCATCGACGCCGAGTTGTCGCCGGCCGCGATAGCCGCGCAACTGCACGTACCCTTACGCACCTTGCAGCGGGCCTTCTCAAGTCTGAACGAGTCGTCCGCTACGGCTGCGGGTGTGCAGCACGTGGTGTACTCGTCGGTCGGCTGCGTCGAAAGCCAGAACCGGTTGTACGTGGAGCAGGGCTGGGGCCCATCGACACATGGCAGAAAGCCGCCCGACGAAATCACCAGCCGCCGCGGACTGCTCGGTCCCGGCGGCGGTCTGCTCGCGCAGCTGCTTCAGTCGCACCATCACCAGGTATTCGGCGGTGCACTACCGGGCCGTGTCCGCTGCCTTCGTCGCTGCGGCGACGGCGTCCGCGCCGTGCGGATTGTGCTGGAACCAGCACCGCCCCTGCTCGGTCGTGTACGCCCCGCTTCGCCTCGGCTTCGGCCTCCTCCGTCCGACCCACTCGCCGAGCTCTGGACCAGATCCGCCGGGGTGATTCCCGACCGGGAATCACCGCCGTTCGCCGGTAGCTCTGCACCGGTGATCTTGACGAGGCCACGGACAAGCTCGCTGGCTCATGCGGACTTGATGTGGAGTGGGTGTTACGAAACCAGCGAGGGACGCCGTGCGACAGGCAGGACCGACTGATCCTCGACGGCTCGCTCCGCCCGGTTGATCTCGGCCCAGACGGCGTCGAGAGACAGGCCGAGGGTGTCGGCGATCGCTGCGACGGTCGGGAAGGCGGGGGTGGCCACACGGCCGGATTCGATCTTCCGCAAGGTTTCCGGCGAGATGCGCGAAGCGAGCGCCACGTCCAGCATCGAGCGGCAGCCCCGGGCTCGGCGGAGCAGGGCGCCGAGGCGCTGTCCGCGTTCTACCTCGGCGGGGGTGAGCGGCAACCTGACCATGACCCCATTCTAATACCGGTACAGTTATACCGGTATAGTAATTGGAAACACGTGAGAGGTCCCCCATGATTGAGATCCTGAACTCCGCGCGGCTTGAGCGGGCGAGGGACACCGGCGCTCTGGTCGGAGACATCCTGCACACACTGAAGCAGCGCAGCACGGTCGGGACGAACCTGCTGGACATCGACCAGTGGGCCAAAGAGATGATCACCGAGGCGGGAGCGCAGTCCTGCTACGTCGACTACGCACCTTCCTTCGGGCGCGGCCCGTTCGGGCACTACATCTGCACGGCCGTCAACGACGGAGTGCTCCACGGGCGGCCTCACCACTACACGCTGGCAGACGGGGATCTACTGACTCTCGACCTCGCTGTTGCCAGGGGCGGAGTGGCCGCGGACGCCGCGATCAGCTTTCTGGTGGGCAAAGCCAGGCCGGCGGAGAGCGTTGCGATGATCGAGACGACCGAACGTGCACTCGCCGCCGGCATCGCCGCCGCCAAGCCCGGGGCGCGCATCGGTGATCTCTCCCACGCCATCGGCACGGTCCTCAGCAAGGCGGGCTACCCGATCAACACCGAGTTCGGAGGCCACGGCATCGGCTCGACCATGCACCAGGACCCCCACATCTCGAACACCGGACGGCCGGGCCGCGGATACAAGCTGCGCCCCGGACTGCTGCTCGCCCTGGAGCCCTGGGTCATGGCCGACACTGCCACACTCGTCACCGACGCCGACGGTTGGACGCTGCGCAGCGCGACAGGCTGTCGGACCGCGCACAGCGAGCACACCATCGCCATCACCGACAACGGAGCCGAAATTCTCACCCTGCCCACACAACCCTGACGGCCACGACTTCGAGGACTATGAGTTCGGCGAGGCGATCGCGGCGTCGGCCCCGCTACGCCGGATCGGCCGCGACGACGACATGGCGGGTGTCGCCGTGTTCCTCGCCAGCCGGGCAGGCGCATACCTAACGGGCGCCGTGATCCCCGTCGACGGCGGCATCGCCACAACCGCGTAGGCCGCCTAAGGCTTGTCCCGTAAGGGCGTTCAGGGGTGAGACGATCACCGGCGTGGCTGGTGTGATCACGGCGTCCGAACTGTCTTGGATAGGTCCGTTCAGCGGACTCACCCTCGGCAGTTCACCAAGCTTGTTGCTGGGCTGCGTCGTCGCGGCGTTCACATCGCGCGCCAGGGCCGCCCGTGGTGCCTAGAGTTCGAGGACCGCGTGCTGCTGGTTGTCGTGTACTGGCGTACCAACCTGACGATGCGACAGCCCGCACCCTTGTTCGTGTCTCGAAGTCCACAGCCGCGCGAGTGATCGACGACATTGGCCCTTTCCTGGCACTGGACCTGCGACAACGCTTCCGCAAGGGCACCGTTCTCGTCGTGGACGGCACGCTGGTGCCCACCCGCGACCACTCAGTGGCGGAGCGGTCTAAGAACTACCGGTAATCCACCAACCATCAGGTCGTCATCGGCGCCGACGCTCGACTGGTCGTCGTGGTCGGCCGGACATTGCCCGGCAACCGCAACGACTGCAAGGCATGGGCGGAATCTGGTGCAAAAGCCGCCGCCGGTCGGACCATCACAATCGCCGACGGCGGCTATCCCGGCACCGGGCTCGTCATCCCGCACCGTCGGGAGCGTGGACAGACCGACCTCCCGGCCTGGAAGGAGGAACACAACCGTTCCGACAAACAGGTGCGTGCCCGCGTCGAGCATGTCTTCGCCCGCATGAAGACCTGGAAGATCCTTCGGGACTACCGGCTCAAAGGCGACGGCGTCCACCACGCCATGCTCGGCGTCGCCCGTCCGCACAACCTCGCCCTGACCGGGTGATCAAAGCAGAGACAGACCAGGTCAGGCTGTATCAGGGTCAGCCAGCCGCGGAGGCCTCTGATGTCCACAATCCAGCCGGGTGCCGTCGGCATCAAACGACTACGTAGTCGAGAACGACCTTGGTGGGGTCACCGTCCTCGTAGAGCCACACGGTGATGCAGTCCCTCGAGGCGTAGGTGTCGAACCAGACATCGATCCCTTCGGCCTCCGGTCCGACAGTCAGGGCCTCTCCAGGCTTCAGCCAGTAGTCCTCGCCGTACGGTTCGATGAAGAGACACAGCTCGCTGGCGCCCAAGTTCTTCACAGGCATCCTGCTGCGTCCCACCGGGCCCCCAATGATCGCCATCCTCACGAAGGCCTACAGAGTAGCCGCGACATCCTGACCACCCCTGGGAGCCGTCGAAGGCTTCACGGGGGCATTCGGGACAAGCCTTAGCTTGCCGTTTAACGTCCCGCTTCGAACAGGCGGACCTGGGGGTGGCATGATCGGCTCCGCTTCGACTCGGCGGTGGGGTGGTGTGACGTGGGCGATTGGCGGACCGATCCGACGTTCACGATGTGCCGGGCGTTGGTGGACGGGGCAGATCTGTCCTCGTTCGCGGGCGGGCCGTTCGACGTGCGGGCGGCGGTGTCCGCCATCCGGCCCGAGGCCAAGGACGGATTCTTGCTCGGCCAAGTCCCCTGGGAGCGCTTCCCACAGGGGGGTGACGTCAGGGATGCCGTTCACCTGCTGCACACCGAGGGCTCGCTTCGCGCCGGAGCGGGCGTTGTGAGCGGCATGTGTGCCAACGACATGCGGGCCGCCGCCGTTCTCGCCGTGCCGTTCCTGATCCGCATCGCGGCCGACTCCCGCCACCCCTGTCGTGCCGACGCGCTCGTCGAGGCCGCCTGTCCGGCCCGCGCCCGCCACGTCGGCATTGCCTCCCCCGACGAACTACTGCTCCACCGCGCCGACTTCCAGGACGGCGATCTGTACGACGACTACGGCGTCGAGGTGACCGGCTACCCCGCTGGCTGGTCGGTCGCCGCTGCCCGGCCCACGAACAGCCGCCTCGCCCGCACCACCCACGTCACCCACCACCCCGCCGACGGCAAACAAACCGTCACCGCCCACCTCCCCCGATAACCACCCCCAGCAGGATCGCCACCCGCAAGAGGACCGGCGCGCAGGGGCACCCTGCCCGCAGAACCCGGCGGCCGGACCAGGGCGGAGGCCGAGACCGGACGGGCAGGGGCCGGCCGTGCGGCCCGAGAAACCGGACCGGAACGAACGGCGCCCGGCGCCTCACGTGACTCCTCAGAGCAGGCGGCAGCCGGAGCGGCGGCCGTCCCGGCACGGGTGCGCGGGTCCGTGAGCGGTTCAGCGCGGCGGGCCGAGGATGACGCCGCCGTAGAGCTCGGATGCTTCTGCCAGGAGGGACTTGGGGATCTCGAAGCCGTCGGGGCGCGGGGTGGTGAGGTCGCGTCCGGCGTGGCGGAACATGCCCTCGATGCCGCCGGGCGTGGCGATCATCAGAAGGTCGGCGCGGCGGGAGGTGATGCGGTAGCCGTGCGGGACGTTGCGGGGCAGGTAGACGATCCCGCCTTCGCTCAGTTCGTGTTCCTCCTCCCCGGACCACACCAGGGCGGTGCCCTTGATGAGCATGAACACCTCGTCCTCGCGGGTGTGCAGGTGGAACGGCGGGGCTTCGCCCTTGGCGACGTCGAAGCGGCCCACGGTCAGCTTGCCCTCGGTAGCTTCCTTGTCGAGCAGCACGGAGAACGTTCCCCCGTCGAGCCATTCCAGCTTCTGCTGCTGTTCGGGCTGCGCCAGATAGGCCAGGGTCATTCGGGGACCTCCAGGGAAGCTCCAGCCGTCAGGCCGGGGCGGAATCGGACTCCTGCGGAGCGGGGTAAGGGGTCGGGATTCGCCTTCAAGAACGAATCCTGGCTCTGACTCGCAGGCTTGAACGTGACTGGTGGTGCGGTGAGTTTGAGAGTGCGACCGCACACCGTGTGAAGCGGGCGTTCACCTCCGGTGGGGGAAGGACACAGAGAGGGCCTGGGCGGTGCAGGGAACGGTGTGGCCCGCAGACGGCGTATCCGCATGTCGCGTGGATGCGGACCGACGGGAGACACCGGCTGGTCGCAGGCGGCTGTGCAGGGCTGGCCCCGCAGGTGCGGGGGCCGGTCTGCGGGAGGAGTCAGCCGACGGTGAGGACGAGCTTTCCGCGGCTGTGGCCGGCATCGCTGGCCTGCTGGGCCTTGGCCGCGTCGGTAAGCGGGTAGGTCGCGCCGACCGTGATGGCCAGTGTGCCGTCGGCGGCCTGCCGGGCCAGTTCGGCCAGCCGGGCGGCCGAGCGCCGCGCCGGGCCCTCGGCGAAGACGACGCCGAGCTCGCGGGCGCGGAAGTCGGCGGTGGTGACGATCCGGTCGGTGCCGCCGCGCAGGGTGATGGAGTCCTCCAGCGCGCCCTTGCCCGCGGCGTCGAGCACCGCGTCGACGCCGCCGGGGGCGAGTGCGCGTACCCGCTCGACCAGACCCGCCCCGTAGACCAGCGCGATGGCACCGAGCGAGGTCACGTATTCCTGGTTGGCCGGGCCGGCGGTACCGATGACGCGGGCGCCGCGGGCGACGGCGAGCTGGACGGCGATGGTGCCGAGCGCGCCGGACGCCCCGTGGATCAGCAGCGTCTCCCCCGCGGCAACGTCGAGCAGGTCCAGGACCCGGTCGGCGCCGTCGCTCGCCACCGGCAGGGCGGCTGCGTGCGTCCAGCCCAGGTCGGCCGGCTTGAGGGCGAGGACGGTCGCGGTGGCGAGCGCGTACTGGGCGTAGGCGCCGGTGTCGGACCAGTCCAGCACCTCGTCGCCCGCCCTCAGATCGTCGACGCCCTCGCCGACGGCGTCGACGATCCCGGCGATCTCACCACCGGGGATGGCGGGCAGGGTGGTGGGGAAGACGGCTTCCATGGTCCCGGAGCGGATCTTGCCGTCCACCGGGTTGACGCCGGCAGCCTGCACACACACGCGGACCTGGCCGGGGCCGGGCTCGGGGACCTCGGTCTGCGCCTCGTGCAGGACCTCAGTGCCGCCGAACGTGTCGAAAACAATGGCTTTCACAGCTGTGTCTCCTTCAATGAGTTGATCCGGCGAAACCAATGAGGTGGCCAGATACCTAAACGTGCCGCCAGTCATACGGCTGGCCGCATATCTGTTGGATGGGCTCGTTCGCTGGCTGGGGCCGTGGCACTTCGGGCCACCTTCCCGCGCTCCCAGGGCTGTCCAGCGGCTTTCGGGCCTGAGCAGGGTCCGTAAGCTGCTGTCGGTGCAGCGCCAGTACGCCCGCCTCGGGACGCCGGCAGTGCTTGGAGGCGATGGGTGTGTCCGCCTCGTGCATCCGCCGGGCCAGGGCGGCCATCGTTGCTGTGGTCTTTCCGGCGCTGCCGCGGGTGCCGTGCAGTGGATCTCGGGATCGGCCCGAGCTGATCGCCCCTCGGCACTGGAGTGCGTGGGAGGCTGACCCGAATACGTGTTCCTACGGGTTCAACTCGATCGAAGTGACCGGGTCAAAACTCTGGTGCCGCTGCTTCGGGCCGTCACCTGGCCCGGTGCGGCGTCCGGGTGCTGTTGTCCTTTGTTTCGATGACGTGGACGCAGCGGTCGAGGGCGGCCACCATGTAGCGGCGCCAGAGCGGGGTGAAGGGGCCGGCGAGGATCCAGCGGCGGCCGGGCAGCGGCTTGAACTCGTAGGTCCAGCGGATGAGCGTGCCGTCGCCATCGGGGTTGACGTTGAACTCGCCCCGGATGCCGGCCGCGAGGTGGGAGAGGACGTTGGTGAAGCCGGTCAGCTGGTAGGCGAAGCTGGAGCCCGGTACGTATTCGGTGAGTTCTTCGTCGGCCTGGGAGCCGTCGTCGAACTGCGGGTTTCGTCGCGGGCCCGCGTGGTCCCAGGCCTCGGTCTGGTTCTTCACGCTGCTGATGCCGGGGAACGGGGCCACCGGGCGGAAGACGGTGGGGAGGTCGATGGGCGCCAGGATGTGGAAGGCGTCCTGGGGTGCCGTGCGGGTCCGCTGCTGGACGGTGATGGTGACGGTCTTGTCGGCTGGGCCGATGAGGAGTGTGGTCATGGTTCAGCTCTCCGTGGTGGGGAGGGTGGGGTGGTCGGCGTAGCCGCGGTGGTCGCCGCCGTGGCAGGTCGTCGGGTCGGGCTCGTTGAGCGGGGCGCCCGTGCGGACGCGGTGCGACAGGTCGGGGTAGGCCAGTGCGGGGGCGCGAACGAGACGGCACTGGTCAGACGAGAGCCGAAGTCGGCGAAGCGGGTACCGAGCGGGGTGCCGCCGCGGTCGACGATCAGTGCCGTGACCCACGGTCGGCGTATGTGCTGCAGGAATTCCTCGTCGGGGCTGCTCTGGATGAGGTGCAGGCAGGCGAGGCCGATCGGGTCGATGACGTCGAGCGGCGCCGGGTGGACGTCGTGCTGTCGTGCTCGGCGATGCCGTTGTGGGGGTTATGGGGAGAGATGCACAAGCCGGTGCGGTCGGCGCCGATCTCGGCGGGCACAGCGGCATCGCGGTGGTGAGCGGATGCAGTGGGCGACGGAGCCGCCGTAGGGCTCGGTGCGCTCCTTGGCATGGGAGGAGAGGAACTGGTGGAGGAGGCAGCCGTTGACGCAGTGGACCTCCACGCCGTCGAACCCGGCAGCGACGGCCGCCGCCGCGCGGCGGAACTCGTCGAACACACCGGCGATCTCCTCGGCGGAGAGGGCCCCGGGGGGCGGGCATCTCCTAGAAGCCGTTGGCGGTGAACATGACGCCCTCGGGGCTAGAGGGAGGCGAGGACGCGGACGCGGTCGGCGATGGCGCGGCGAGCGACGTCGGTGGTGAAGGCGATGGAGTCGAACTCGTGCGGGACGCCCGGGTGCAGGTGGAATTCCACGGGGACGCCGGCCCGGCTGAGCTTGGTCGCGTAGGCGAGGTCCTCGTCGCGGAAGGCGTCGAGCTGGCCGACCTCGATGTAGGCCGGGGGCAGCCCGGTCGCGTCCTGGAGGCGGGCCGGAGCCGCCGTGGCGGGCACGTCCGGCCTGCCCGCCGCGTCGCCGAGCAGCGCCGGCCACGCGGTGCGGCTGTCCTCGTAGGACCACAGCAGGTACGGCTCGATGTGCGGGTCGGGCGTGGTGGTGCGGTCGTCGAGCATCGGCATGAGCAGGATCTGCCGGGCGATTGCCGGACCGCCGCGCTCCCGGGTGAGGATCGACAGAGCCGCCGCCAGTCCGCCCCCGGCGCTGTCGCCCATCACCGCGATCCGGCCCCGTTCGACGCCTAGTTCGCCGGCGTGTTCGTGCAGCCAGTACAGGGCGGCGTAGGCGTCCTCGAGCGGCGTCGGGAACGGATGCTCGGGGGCCCGGCGGTATTCGACCGACAGCATCGGCACCCCGCTGGCGGAGACGTAGCGCGAGACCGGTCCGTCGAACAGGTCGATGTGGCCGAAGATGTAGCCGCCGCCGTGGAAGAACAGCACCGCCGGCCCCGCTGCGGCGCCGGTCTTGGCGTACCAGCGCATGGTGATCTGTGTGCCGTCGGCGGCGGTTGCGTGGTGCTCGGCGGTCGTGACGTCGATCGGGATCGGCTGGGCCGCCGACGCGGCACCGATGATCGGCTCCCAGATGGCGCGGCGTGCGGGCACGTCGCCGACCGCCGGGGGCATGGCGTGCGACATGGCCTCGGCCATGGGGGCGAAAACCTGGGCGAACTCGGGGTCGAAACCGAGTGACATGGCTGTCCTGTCCTTTTGGCTCATGGGTCTGAGCTGGTGTGATGCGTAGGGGCGGTGGACCCGGCAGGGTTCGGCTGTGGTCGGCATGAATCGCTGAGGCCGCGGTCTGCCAGGTCTGGCAGACCGCAGCTCCCCGCGATGGCTCGACCGCTTGCAGGGAGACGCGACGCGATCGTCGTGCCGTAGAAAGTCGCCTAGGTGAGAGAGGCGGCGGAGGGAAGGACGAGGACCTTGCCGGAGAGCGTGCCTTCTGCGGCCTCCGCGTGCAGCGCCGGCAGCTCGGCCAGCGGCACCCGTCGAGCGATGTCGACGTGCAGCGCTCCGGAATCGACCAGCGTGACCAGCCTCGCCAGCTGCGCGGCGTCGCTGTTGACGAAGAGGTTGACGCCGCTTACGCCGCGTTCCTCGTCGGAAGGCGCGGGCATCCACACCGTCGTGTTCACCACGATGCCGCCGTCGCGGACCACGGAGGTCAGCGCGGCCAATTGCATCGGATCGACCGGCGCTAGGTTGAGCACGACGTCGACCAGCGCGGACAGCTCGGGGACCCCGTGGCCGAACACCTCATCGGCACCCGCCGTCCTGACGCGTTCGCTGCTGCGCGGCCCGGCCGTCGCGATCACGTGTGCGCCGGCGTGCTTGGCCAGCTGGACGGCGTAGCCGCCGACCGCTCCGCCCGCACCGTTGATCAGCACCCGCTGGCCGGCAGTGAGCTTGGCGTGGTCGAAGAGGGCCTGCCAGGCGGTGAGCCCGACCAGCGGCAGCCCGCCCGCATCGGCCAGCGGGATGCTCGCAGGCGCCGCCGTCAACAGGCTGGCCGGTGCGAGTACGTACTCCGCCGCCGCGCCGGCGCCGGTCATCGGCAGGAAGCCGACAACCTGGTCACCCGCCCGGACCCTGTCCGCGCCCTCGCCCAGCGCGTCGACCGTGCCCGCGAGGTCGATGCCGGGGGTGTGCGGCAGGGTCACCGGGATGGGGCCCTGCATGAAGCCCGCGCGGATGTTGCCGTCGACCGGGTTGAACGACGTCGCGGCCACCCGGATCCGGACCTCACCGGCCGCGGGGACCGGCTGTTCCACGTCCTCGTAATGCAAGACGTCCGGAGTGCCGTACTCATGGAAACGTACTGCTTTCATGATAAATGCCACCTTTCATGGCAGAGAAGATGCTTCGAATCTGAGGCATCGTGAGGCCGGGGCACGCCTCGGCTTCGAGACAGTGCCTTGAGGTGTGTGAGGTCGGCAGCCGCTAGAGGGCGGTCAGGAGCTGAAGCTTGCGGTCGCTCGGGGAACCGGGCACGGCGCTGAACACCAGCAGCGTCTGACACTGCTCCGGATCCAACAGCATCTCGGCGTACAGCTCCAGCTCCCCCAACTCGGGGTGCCGGTAGCGCTTGAGGTCGTGATGATGGGTCACGCCCACCTCGTGCAACCGCCAGATGTTCGCGAACTCGGAACTGGCCTCCAACAGCGCCGCGACGATCTCGCCGGCCCTCCCGGTGGGATCCGCCGTGTACGCGTCCCGGATCTCCGCGGCGAAGACCCTGCCTCGTATCGGATGGTCCTCGACGGGGTACAGGCCACGGACCCGCGGATCACCGGTGAACCAGCGGTAGACCAGGTAACGGGACATGCCCGAGTACTGGGTGTAGTCACCGAGCAGTGCGACCGCCGGGGGCGTCTGCAGCAACGCCTCGCCGAGCCGTGACAGCACGATGGCGGGCACGTCCGAGAGGCCGGCGACGATCCGCGTCATCGTGGGACCGATGTAGTCGTCCCGCAGGATCCGCCGCGGCGCCGGGTTCCCGCCCAGGATGAAGAGGTGGTCACGCTCGCTCTGGTTGAGACGCAGTGCCCGGGCGAGCGCGACGAGCATCCGCTCCGACGGCGCCGGACCTCGCTGCTGCTCGATTCTGCTGTAGTAGTCGGCCGACATCCCGGCCAGCGCCGCCACCTCCTCGCGCCGCAGCCCGCCGGTGCGGCGCCGCTGCCCGCGGGGAAGCCCGACATCCTCCGGCTGCAACGCCTCACGGCGCGCTCGGAGAAAATCTGCCAGCAACGCCCGGTCCATCGTCCGACCTCCTCTGTTCGACAGGGCAATCTTGACGCGAACCGGGAATCGGATGAAGGGCGGTTCTAACCGCGGACAAGTTGTCCCTGGCTAACGAGCTCGTGCACGGTATGCGGTGAGACAGCGAGGGTTTCGGCGGGACTTGGTTTCCCATCTGACGTGCCGGGTTCAGGTCCGCGGTCTGCTGATGTGAGGGCAGGCCGGCGAAGGACTGGACTGTGTGACTCATGTGATCGCGGCCGCCGAGGTGACGAGCCAGGATCCGCCTGTTCTGCAGGTGGGCGACAGCGTGCTGGACCCGGATACGTCGCGAGGAGTGCGCCTTGCGCTGTCGCTCGTACATTTCCTCGTACCGGTCCGGGGGTCGCCGGGTGGGTCAAGGAGGTGTGGCACCGCGCGGAAGGCTCGCGGCGGCTCGTGGAGCCTCGTCGTCTTCGAGGACGAAGTCGGATTCTCCATGACGCCCCCGCAGGCGAAGACCTGGTCACAACGCGGACACACACCGGTGGTGCGGGTCCGCGGCCGTTCCCGTAGACGGATGTCCATTGCCGCACTGACCTGCTACGAACCCGGCCACCGCTCAAGGCTGATCTACCGGCCACACAGAGACGACGGCCGACGCGACGGGCGCAAAGGCTTCTCCCGGCGCGACTACCGGGACCTGCTGATCGCCGCCCATCAGCAGCTCGGCGGCCCGATCGTCCTGGTCTGGGACAACCTCAACGTCCACAAAGCCGCCGACCTGTGGCAGTGGGCGGCAGCCCGGGAGTGGCTGACCATCAACTACCTGCCGCCCTACGCACCCGACCTCAACCCCGTCGAAGGCATCTGGTCTCTCCTGCGACGCGGATGGCTATCCAACGTCGCCTTCAGTCCCCCGAACACCCTCGACCAGCGCATCCGACGCGGCTTGCGCCTCATCCAGTACCGCAGTCACCTCATGGACGGCTGCCTCGACGAGACCGGCCTGGCCATCGGACCCGCCTGATCAGCGACACGACACCACGGGTTCAACCTCAAGTAGAGGAGTTCGAGAGGCCGATGGAGAAGCAGCCGACCGAAGTCCGTGCGGCCCGAGGGGCCCTCAGGCCGCCATCAGCGCCGCCTGGGCGCGGTCCATTGCGGCGTTGAACTCTTCCGGCGTCAGCGGCAGACGGGACTTGACATCCCGACTCCACTGGTCGGCGAGGACCTCGGCGGAGCCCGCCTCAACACCGTCGAGCGCCGCGTCGGCCAGGTCCGACGGAGCGATCTTGTCCACGGGCCAGCCCGCCGCCATGTCGGTGTCGGCCAGGCCGAGGTGTACCGCTGTGACGAGCGTGCCCTGCTCGGCGAGCTCCAGGCGGACGCCGTTGGTCATCGCCCAGGCGGCGGCCTTGGTCAGGTGGTAGGCATTGGCGCCCTTGCCCCCGAACCACGACATGGCGGAGAGGACGTTGACGATCGCGCCCCCGCCGTTCCTGGCGAGCGTGGGCGCGAACTCCCGGATCATTCCCAGGTGGCCGAACATGTTGGTCTCCAGCTCGTGCCGCACCGCGTCCAGCGAACCGGTCAGCAGGTCGGTCCCCGTACTGATTCCCGCGTTGTTGATGAGTAGCGAGACGTCTTGGGCGGCCTCGGCGGCGGCCCTCACGGATGCGGGATCGGCGATGTCGAGGGGCAGCACCTCGACCCCGGGCAGGTCCACGGTCTCCGGTCGGCGGGCCGTCGCGTAGACCTTGCGGGCGCCCCGTTCGAGCAGGCGCTGGGCGAAGGCGCGGCCCAGGCCGCGGTTGGCTCCGGTGACAAGGGCGACGGAGTTGTTGATATCCATGGCCGGTACGCTAAAACCTGACGCCAGCGTCAGAGGCAAGTGCTGGTCGTCAGGGCCAGAGGTGAGAGGAATCACCATGACTGTCACAGTGTCCGCACCCGAGCGGTTGATCCGCATCGGCGAGGTGGCACGGGGTGCCGGCGTCTCAGTGCGCGCCGTGCGCTACTACGAGCAGCAAGGGCTGCTCATCGCGGAGCGCAGCCCCTCCGGCCAGCGCCTGTACCGGCAAGACGCCATCCCCCTGGTCCGCTTCTTCCAGGAGATGTTCGCCGCCGGCCTCACCAGCCGAAGGATCACCGAACTCCTGCCGTGCTGGGACTCCGGGCACACCGACGCCGAGCAACGAGCCATGCTGCGAGCCGAGCGCGAGCGCATCCAGGCCAAGATCGACGACCTGCAGGCCACCCTGGACCACCTCGACGAGGTCATCGCGATCACGGACACGCACCCGTAGGCGCGGTCGGCCAGACGTCTCATCAGCGATCTGACCTCCCTGTCTTGGTTGGGGCGATGAGGAGTCGTTGAGGGGGAACTGCAGCTGAACCGGTTCGGCACCGCGATCAGCGAGCGCATGACCGCCACGCTGGAGAACTCGTAGCAGTAATACGACTGGCGCAGCAGCTCGCGCGCCGTACGCCGGGCCGGTCTCGTAGCCGGCTGACGTACGCGTACCGCTGGGTCAGGCCACACCGACCGCGTTCGTGCTACGACGTCACGGGCACTTCACCTGTTCCTCTTGCTGAACAAAAATATGGCGGCTCCTACCAGCACGATAAATCCGACGGTGAACAAGAGCGCCGATTGCCCATCTCGCAGCAACGGCGGGGCGGAAAAGGACCACATCACCTCTGCCCCTTCTTTTTGCTCATCAGACTCACAGGCACGCAGAGAGCTCCACCCGCAATGAACAGCAGTCCGAATGCGCCTGCCGGGCCCCCGAAGGAGATTGCCAGGAGAAGTGCACCGCAGACGAGAGCCAGCATGCCGAAGAGTAGGATCTGGCGCCCTCTTCCCGGTTGGATCATCTCATTCTCCCTGTTCGAGACCGTGGTTGCCGGAGCTAAGGAAACGCTTGCTCCGGCAACCACGATTGGTCCGTTCGTCAGCTCTTGTAGGTGGCACCGATGTAAGTGCCTGCGGCCGCGCCGATGGTCATGCCGTATGGGAGCGCCGGGACAGCACCCGGTCCGGTAAACGCTGCGGCTCCAGCTTCGCAGAGCCCCGTGATACCGATGTCCGCGATCATGGCTGCGGTCGCTTTCTCAGCCGCGCCCGTCGTAGTAACGGCCCCAGGTGGTAGAGGCCGGTGGGGTCCTGGAAGTTGCCGGCGAAGCGGTAGGGCTGGGCGACCGGTTCGCTGGACTGGGCCAGGATGCGCACGCCGCGGGGGCTGTAGGTGTAGGTGTCGACCTTGTTGCCGTACTCGTCCGCCAGACCGATCACGCTGCCGATCGCGTCGGTGAGGTAGAAGTACGTCCTGCCCCCGGTCGTCATGGAATTCAACGTGCCCCCGGGTTCCCGGTTGAAGCCCATGTCCACACCGGCCGTGGTCTTCGCCGACAGGCCCGGCGGACCGTTGTGGAAGAACGTGTCGCCGAGCTTGACGCGTTCACTCTGGTCAGGCAATCGTCGCCGTACACGCGGCACTGCGGCACTGCGGCGAGGTCGCACCGTACGGCAGACAGAAGCTCACCGAGCTGAGCACGAACCCCGACGGCTCGCTGCTCCACCAGAGCGCGGTGGTCTGCCGCAGCGAGGACCTGGCGGAGCTTGCCGGCGCCGACACCCCGCTGGGACCGGAGCAGCCCCGCGGCCGGGGGCACACAGGGGCGACTTCGACTCGATGCTGCGCCTGAAGTGGAGGGGAGCACCGTAGCTGCCGGTGTATCAGTTGCAGGCGCGTGGGGCCGCTGGCCTACCTCGCGGAAGCCGGCGGCCCCGCAGTGCCCCTCTCAGCCGCCGAGGATGCCGTTGGGCAGGATTGAGGCCGGGGAACCCCTCAGGGCACTGCCGTTGAGGGTGTTCGCCAGGACGTTGGTCACCTGCCCCAACAGGCTCGAAACGGGGTCTGAGGAGGTGACGGACGGGGCGGGGGCGGCAGCTTGGGCACTGGTGACGCCCGGGAGGAGAAGTCCTGCGGTGAGTGTGACGACTGCTGTTGTGCGTACCGCAGTCCGCCAACGGGTCATGGGGGCGATCATCTGTGCTCCATATCGTCGCGGTCGGGGGCGGACCACGTCCGCCCGACTTGATCAACCCGACAACTGCGCAGCGCGCCGAAGGTCACGCTGAAGCCTCCTTCTGAAGTGAGGCCGTGCGGCAACAGGAGCAGCCGTGAGTGGCTGCGGCCTCGGTGCCTCGACGTGTTCCCGGCGCGCCGGGGACGGATTGTCGGCGTCTGCGCTTCGGCTGGTGCATCGGGATCGGCAGTAGCAGGCCAGCCCCACGCTCCCCGGACATTCGTGCGATGCGGCCCGGTTACGGGTTCATCATCTCCTGGCGAATGTGCGGTCAGCTGAGTTCAGGGAATCCGCCGCGATCCGGCTGGTTCCCGGCTCGCACTGGCTGACGCTGCGCCTTGACGGCGAAACGGACGTGCACCTGCTCATGCCCCTGATGAGCCTCGCCCTCCAGGCCCACCGGGCATGGCCGGTTGTGGGAGACGCCCCGCGAACGGAATGCAAGGATCACCAAAGCGCGGTGCGTACGCGCGAGGACTTCAGCAGAGGCTGAAAGCACTCTCCTCGAACCACCGGACCCCAGCCACAACTGCACCTCACACCGGCCGGCTGCACTCGCTCGCGTGGAAGCACGAGGCGCGGCCGATGACGCCGGGGCCGGACTCGTCGGGGACGCGATCGTCGGGCGCTTCGGCCACCAGCCGGATTGCACGAGGGCTGTCGGCCGCGGGCGCAGTCGGCAACCGTGCTGCCCGCCCGGAGGTGACGCTGATGAGCCCGAGGACTGCGGGTGCGTCAAATTCTTGCTGATGAGGCGTCGAAGCACCCTCCGTGTGGAAGGCGGTGTTCACGAGACAGAAGAGGAGAACAGCGGTGGACTGGACACTTGACGAGGGATTCGAGACCCCTGAAGGGGTCGTGCGGTGGGGGACCCTCGGTAGCGGAGACCCACTCGTACTGGTGCACGGCACGCCGTACTCCTCCTTCCTCTGGCGCGACATCGCTCCAGCGCTCGCCCTTACCCGCAAGGTCTTCTTCTTCGACCATCTCGGCTTCGGCCAGTCGGACCAGCGCGAGGGCCAGGACCTGAGCCTGGCGGCTCACGCAAGGAACTTCGCCCAGCTCCTCGACCACTGGGAGCTGCCCCGCCCCAGCGTCGTGGCTCACGACATCGGCGGGGCGGTGGCGCTTCGGACCTTGCTGTTGGAGGAGAGGAGCTACCGGGACCTGACGCTCTTCGACGCGGTGAGCGGCGGCGAGTGGGAGCGAGGGCTCTTCCAGCTCTTCCTGGAGCACGAGGAGGTCTTCCGCAAGCTTCCGGGCTACGCGCACGAAGCCCTGGTCGCCAGCCACCTGCGGCACGCCACGCACGCCGGATTCCGGCCGGGAATCCTCGACACGTTCCTCGCACCGTGGCGGGGGGAGGCAGGGCAAGCGGCGTTCTACCGTCAGTACAGCCAGATCAGGCAGGCGGACACAGTCGCGTACGAGCACTTGCTGGGCGGCATGTCGATTCCGGTACGGCTCGTCTGGGGCCGCGAGGACCGCATTCTCCCTCCGAAGTACGCCGAGTGGCTGCACGAACGCGTTCCGCACGCGGAGCTGCACTGGATCGAGGGTGCCGGCCACCTTCTCCAGGAAGACGCGCCGGCCCAGCTGTTGGCCTGTCTCACAGCTGGTTTCCCATCAGCCTGAGCTGCTTGCCGCGCGGCGGTGGTGACGGCCCGAAGACACCCGCGAGCAGAGGGCAGCGTCGCTTGTGCTGGGACGTGCGCGGCGGCCGACGCGTCCTCGTCTCGCTCCGCAACCCGAACACGGTCCGCAACCCGAACACGGTCCGCAGCTACGCGACCGGCGTCGGCAAGACCGCCGAGCGGATTGATGGTGCCGCCGGCTGGAGTCGGTCGCGGACGACGAGATCGGCGAGGCCCTGGAAGTGCTGTGGGGCGCCGCGGCGGTCACAGTCTGGAACGCCCGCCGGGCGGCCGGAGGAGATCCTCGGCGTGAACATCGAGGATCTGGACCTCTCCGCGCGCCGTTGTCCCGTCAGGGCGAAGGGCGCCCGCAGCAAGGCACGCCGCTGGCCGGGAACCGGCTGGGACCTGCACGAGTACCGCCATTCCGCCCTGACCACCTCGGTGAGCAAGGTGCCTCGCTGCTGATGCTGATGCTGATGGCGAAGTCCGGGCACAAGAAGCTGGAGAACGTCCGCCGCTACTTCAAGCTCTCCCCGGAGGGGATCGAGCGATGAGGCCGCCGATCAGGGGAAACGGCGTCAGCCTTCGCGGCTGGGGAGCATGGCCAGGGCCTGGGAGCGCTGTGCGACGAGGTCGTCGTAGGTGCCGTCGCGCTCGGCCCAGCGGTGCGTGAGGACGCGTTTCACGAGGATCTCGTCGGGGGTGGGGTCCTGCGAAAGCAGGTGCACGACCTCGGTGACGAAGTCGTCGAGCGGCAACGCGTGCGGGTTCACCTTTTCCTGTCCTGCCGTGGCGACGGCCGGGGGGACGAGCTCGACGACGCCGATGCCGGTGCCGTCGAGTTGCGCGCGCAGCGCCTCTGAGTAGGCGTGCACTGCGGCCTTCGAGGCGGCGTAGCTAGGCATGGGCGGGAACGGCAGGAAGGCGATGCCGGAGGTGACGGTGATGAAAGTTCCGGCGCCCCGCTGGACCAGGTGCGGGGTGAAGGCGTCGATGACCCGGATGGTGCCGAGCAGGTTGGTGTCGATCGTCGTCTGTGCCGCCTCGAAGTGCGCAGGGTCGCGCAGGTCCTCCAGGAGCATGACCCCCGACATGGTCACCACGGTGTCCAGCTCGGGGTAGCGGGCGAGCACGGCATCACGAAAGGATTCGACGGAGACACTGTCCGTGACATCGATACCAAACGTGCCGAAGCCTTCTTCGGCGAGTTCCGAGAGTGCCTCCGGGCTGCGGCCGCCGACGGCCACGGTGCTGCCCACTGCGGCGAACCGGCGAGCCAGCTCTCGCCCGATACCCGAGGTTCCGCCGACGATGAGAACGGTGCGGTTGGAGAGATCCACTAGGTCTTCCTTCAGTTCAGGGCGCCGCCAGTGTTCAGGCCCGGCGCGGACTGTGATGTTCTCTGCCTCTGTCACAACAGGGCTCCTGCAGTCTTGACGGAAGCTGCCCGGCATGGGAGGGCCCCGATCTTCCCTGGTCCTGCCGGGGCCCCCTCTGCGACACGCACACCGCATTACCGTGTCGGTATGAAGGATGAGGAATCCGGCAACCGGCTCGGCAGTTACCTTCGTGCACGGCGCGAGCTGATCTCCCCGGCGCAGGCAGGACTCCCGCCCGGCGGCAACCGCCGCGTGCCCGGCCTGCGCCGTGAGGAAGTCGCCCTGCTCGCCGGAATCAGCCCCGACTACTACCTGCGCCTGGAACGGGGCCGTGACAAGAACCCCTCACCGCAGGTCCTCGATTCACTCGCGCGCGTCCTGCAGCTCGACGACATCGAACGGACGTATCTGCTCGGCCTCGCCACGGCACGCCTCAGGGCACCGCGCCGCAAGCAGCCCGAGCATGTGCCGCCGCGGGTGCACGAACTGCTCGCCCACCTTCAGATCCCCGCGTTCGTCGAAGGGCGCGCGTTCGATGTCCTGGCCTCCAATCCCATGGCCATCGCGCTCTCCCCTCGGCTGCGGCCCGGCCTGAACCGGCTGCGTTCCCTCCTCCTCGACCCTGAGGAACAAGCCTTCCACCAGGACTGGACCAAAGCCACCGCCGACTTCATCGCCGCCCTTCGCACCACCATCGGGGACGACACCGGCAACCCCCGCTTCGTCGAGCTCGTCGGAGAACTCGCACTGTCCAGTCAGCGGTTCCGCACCCTGTGGGCCCGCCATGACGTCCGCAGGCTCGACGGAGGCACGACCACGGTCCACCACCCCGTCGTCGGTGAACTACGCCTCCACCGCGACAAACTCCCCATCGACGACGTCATCCTCGTCGTCTACTACCCCGACAAGGACAGCGACAGCGACGAGAAACTGCGGCTCCTCGCCGCACTCACACACACCGAGTCCACCGGCACGGCACACGACAGACCGGCGGACGACCCGCGCCCGAAGACACCCTGACGAACACATGCCGTCCCGGCGCCGCAACCAGAAGGCCCGCACCCTTCCGCACGCCCGGTGCAGCTCTCCCCGAACGACGCAACGGAGCCCGGTGGCTCAAGGCTCGGCTCACAGCACGGGGCTCCGGACCGGCTCGGCGCTGGCGAGGTCGCGTACGTACACCGGGGCCCGATTCAGGCGGGTGGCGAACTCCGCGAGGGGCTCCAGCTCCGGCCACGTGCACGTGCACGGCAGCAGGATGTCCTCCGGTTTGGTCCGCGGGTACGCCGACGATGAGGTCAGCCGTCCTCGGGCCCGCTCTTGCGGGCACTGGAACCGGATTCTCCACCGGCGTCCACCAGATCAAACGCCAGAGCCTGAGGCGCGGCCGCACCCGGTTCCCGGGACCACAGCTTTTTGTACGGCCGGGCCGCCGTGGCCCCCGCGACGAGGCCGAGAGCTCCTAGCGGCCCGTCGGCGCTCTACAGGTGGCTCGGCTACGGCCGCGTCGCAGCGCGCGCGCCACGGCTGCGCCGCTCTCGCCAGCCGCTCATGCGGCAGCTCTGCCAGCTGCGCCCGTCACGGATCAGCGCCCCGCGCTCCTCCAGGTTCGCCAGGTGACAGACCACCGACACCGGGATGCGCAGCCCGATCCCCCGCGCCAGCTGCCGCACGGACAGTGCCTCGCCGCGGTCCTGGAGGGAGTGACGGATCGCGCGGGAGGATCTCCTCCTCCCACGCCGTCAGATGCTGCGGCCGCCGGTTCACCGCTGCAGCTCTCGTTTCCCGTGCTCCTGCCGCCAGGGCGGAGGCACGGGACGTCCTCGACGACGACTCGGATGTCATCCCACTCGCTGATCATGGGCTTCAGATCTGCGGTTCGGGCGGAACAGGGCAGAGCCGACGGCTGAGTCCTACACGGGCTCCGTCGCGCTATACCCGCGCCGCGGGGACCAGACAGCGCACCCCGCTCGCTGGGCGTGTGGTGGCGGCCTAGCGTGGAGGAGCCCGGGTCTGACCCCTGCCAGGGCCACGGCCTCCTGCCCGGCCGTCCGATGGGGATCCCGCGTCGGCTGCAGGGCTATGGAGTCGTAGCAGGCAGCACAGCCGCACACACACCACCGGCGCCCGCGCCGCTGGTGGGAGGGAGACGGATGACGCAGTCGTCATGGAGTGAGTACAGGCCGGGGCAGGGATTTCCGGGAGTGATCGGCCGGACGACCGATGAGTCGAGTCCGGCGTGGCCGCAGCCGTTGCGGGCGGGGGCCGGTGCACCGAACGTGCTGTTCATCGTGTTCGACGACACGGGGTTCGGGCAGCTGGGCTGCTACGGCAGTCCGATCGAGACGCCGAATCTGGACGCGCTTGCCGCGGGCGGCCTGCTGTACAGCAACATGCACACCACCGCACTGTGCTCGCCGTCGCGCTCCTGCATCATCACGGGCCGCAACCACCACGCCAACGGCATGGCGGCAATCACGGAGCTGGCCACCGGCTACCCGGGCTACAACGGGCAGATCCCGTTCGAGAACGGGTTCCTGTCGGAGATGCTGCTGCAGCACGGCTACAACACGTACATGGTCGGCAAGTGGCACCTGATGCCCTCGGAGCAGGAGTCGGCGGCGGGCCCGTACGACCGGTGGCCGCTGGGACGGGGCTTCGAGCGGTTCTACGGGTTCCTGGGCGGCGACACGAGCCAGTGGTATCCGGACCTGGTGTACGACAACCACCAGGTCGAGCCGCCGGCTACGCCGGAGGAGGGCTACCACCTGACGGAGGACCTCGTCGAGCGGGCGATGTCGTTCATCGCCGACGCCAAGCAGGTCGCCCCGGACAAGCCGTTCTTCCTGAACTTGTGCCCCGGTGCGACGCATGCCCCGCACCATGTGCCGCAGGAGTGGGCCGACCGTTACCGGGGGCGGTTCGACGACGGCTGGGACGCCTACCGTGAGCAGACCTTCGCGCGGCAGAAGCAGCTCGGCGTCGTGCCCTCCGACGCGCAGTTGTCCCCGCGCGATCCCGACGTGCCTGCGTGGGAGTCGCTGTCTGCGGAGGCAAGGCGGCTTGCCGCGCGTTTGATGGAGGTCTACGCAGGATTTCTTTCCCACACCGACCACCACCTCGGGCGGCTGCTGGCCTTCCTGAAGGAGACCGGCGAGTTCGACAACACGCTGATCATGCTGGTGTCCGACAACGGGGCGAGCGCCGAGGGCGGGGTGACCGGCACCACCAACGAGATGCAGTTCTTCAACAACGCGCCCGAGACGCTGGAGGAAAGCCTGGCGCGGATCGACGAGCTCGGTGGCCCGACCACGTTCAACCACTACCCGTGGGGCTGGACGTGGGCGGGCAACACACCGTTCCGCCGGTGGAAGCGGGAGACCTACCGCGGCGGCGTCAGCGACCCGTTCCTCGTCCACTGGCCCGACGGCATCCGGGCCCGCGGTGAGATCCGCGACCAGTTCGCACACATCATCGACATGGTCCCCACCGTCTTGGACGTGCTCGGCATCGAGCGGCCCGCGACCATTCGGGGCGTCACCCAGTCGCCCCTGCACGGCGTCAGCTTCGCACACACTTTCGACGACGCCGACGCAGCGAGCCGCCACCGCACCCAGTACTACGAGATGCTCGGGCACCGGGCGATCGACCATGACGGGTGGCGCGCGGTCTGCCCCTGGCCTGGCCCCTCATTCGAGGAGGCCGAGCGGCCCTTCGGTACTCCGATCACGATGGCGGACCTCGACGACCTCGACGCCCACCACTGGGAGCTCTACCGCGTCGACGGGGACATCGCCGAGACCAAGAACCTCGCCCAGGACCACCGCAGCAAACTCATCGAGATGATCGCACTGTGGTACGTGGAAGCGGGCAAGTACAACGTGCTGCCGATCGACGGCAGCGTCCTGCAGCGCATCATGACCGAGCGCCCGCAGATCACCGAGAACCGCACCAGCTACACCTTCCGTTCCGGTACCCAGGCCGTGCCCGCCGCGGTCGCGCCCCGGGTCCTCAACCGCCCGCACAGCGTCACCGCCGACGTCGAGATCCCGCCCGGCGGCGCGCAGGGCGTCCTGCTCTGCCAGGGCACCAACGCCGGCGGCTGGTCGCTCTACGTCAAGGACGGCCACCTGCACTACGCGCACAACTTCGTCCAGCGGGCCATGCACCACGTGGTCTCCAGCGAGAGCCTGCCCGAGGGGCGGCACGCGCTGCGTTTCGAGTTCGAGCCCACCGGCGCCCCGGACATCACCCACGGCAAGGGCGCACCCGGCCGCGCCCAGCTCTACATCGACGGCCGCCTCGTCGGGCAGAGCGACATGCCGGTCACCACCCCGATCGCCGTCAACCCGGGCGGCATGGCCTGCGGCGCCAACCCCGGGTCTGCCGTCACCCCCGACTACCAGGCGCCATTCCACTTCACCGGCACCCTCCACAGCGTCACCGTCGACCTGTCCGGCGACCTCATCGTCGACACGGAGAGCGAAATGCGCATGGACATGGCCCGCCAGTAAGCCGCCGCCCCGCGTGCGACCGGTCGCTGCCGAGCCGGGTGATGGCCCCGGCACCACCCCAGTACCGTGGTCGGCCGTCCGGGCCTCCGGGCGCACCGCGGTCATGCCGTGCTGATGAACCGAACGGGGACGGTTCTCCAGACATCTTGTGATGTCTCATTCAGGTGGATCCCGTAGCCGCTGGGGAAGGGCGAGAGCTCAGGCTCCCAGGGAGAGGCGCGACGCGAGAGCTGGTCACCAGCCGCCTGGCACCGTCCATGCGCCCTGGTCAAGGCCGCTATTCTGTGCGGCGGGCCGAAGCCTGACGAGTGTCAGCGCCGGAGCTGACGTGCCGGTGTGTCTCCTGGGGACCGTGCCAGTCCAGGCACATCACGGTGGCATCGTCCTCGAGCCGGCCGGCGGCGGCGTCCCTGACAGCGGACGTCAGCATCAACGCGGTCTCCCGCGGGTGCAGGTCCCGGGTGCGCTCCAGCAGGGCGGGCAGGTCGACCTTCTCCCCGTGCCGTTCGACCATGCCGTCGGTGAACATGAGCAGACGGTCACCACGGCGCAGATCGAGGTCCTGAACGCGGTACGGAAGCGTCGCGAACTCGGACAGCCCGAAGGGATGGTCCACCTCGCAGGTGACCACCTCCACCGCCCCCTCGCGCATGCGCAGTGGCCAGGGATGACCGGCGTTGACGAACTGGGCCTGGCCGGTATGGAGGTCGATGCGCAGCAGCTGCCCGGTGGCATGACCGTGGCCGTGGCCGGCCAGTGCCTGGTCGGCCCGGTGGGCCTGTTCCGCCAGGCCGGCTCCTGCGCGGCGGGCGCCGCGCAGGGCGCTCACCAGGACCGTGGCGGCCAGAGCGGCATCGATGTCGTGGCCCATGGGGTCGGTCACCGAGACATGGAGGGTGCCACGGTCCAGGGTGTAGTCGAACGTGTCGCCGCTGAGGCCTTCGGAGGGCTCCAGACTCCCGCACAGGGTGAACTGTGCGGCCTCGCACGACAGTGCCGGGGGCAGCAGCTGGTACTGGATTTCTGCTGCCAGGGTGGGAGGCCTGGAGCGTTTGCCCCACGTGTAGAGGTCGGTGAAACGCCCGTTGGCGATCACGACATAGGCCAGGATGTGGGCGGCTTCCCCGACCTCATCAAGGACGTCCTCGCCGGGGTCGGTCGGCAGGAGCAGTTCCAGCAGTCCGATCGCATCCCCCCGGTTGGTGACCGGCACGATCACCCGCTGTCCCTGACCGGCCGGCTCCTGGTACAGCCGTTGGGTACGGATCACCTCCTCGTAGACGCTGCCGAACAAGGGGATCCGCTCCGCCTCCCACTCACCCTCCGCAGGAGAGCTGGACAGCCGCGCCACCGCTTTACCCGTCAGGTCCACGATGAGGAAAGAAACCATCACGGCCTTGAAGCGCCGCCGCAGGTCCTCCGCAATCACGTCGACAGCGTCCACCGGCGCCGCCATCTCTGCCGCCGTCAGCAACCGGGGAAGTCCACGCTGCCCACCACTCACGGCCGCAGCCCCTTTCACCCGCCCCACCTACCAGCCTGCGATTCACCACAGCGAGCGTCAACACATGAAAAATCTTAACAAATGACGCTTATCATGTTACGCGTTCGTAGATGGTCTATTCCCGACGTCCGCCCGTGGACATCGGGACGGCATGGCTTCTCCGGTCACGAACTCGTGAGGGGCTGACCATCTCTCCCCTGCCGGGCGGCGAAGCCGAGACGCTCACGGGCACCCCGATCCATATCGAGCAGCCCGTGTCTCATGAGACACGGGCTGCTCCTGGAGAGGGACGGCTACCGCGCATGCGCCCGCCCACGCCGTGGCCGGACAGGGCTGGAGGTAAAAGTCAGCGCCGACGCCGCCCGGGACAGCGCCGGCCATGAAGCCACAGCAGTCGGGGTCGCGCGCCGCCGCACGTGCTCTTCCGCGGTACAGGTCGTTGAACGGATCATGCGGACCACATGGGTGGAGCAGGCAGTCAGCAGCCTCGGTTGTCGTCAGAGCCTTGAGTCAAGGTGCGGCTATGGCTCATTCTCGTCCGTCCCTATGAGGCTGGCTCCTCTGATTGGGAGTGGTCGGTCGTGACCTCGGGTGTGGTCGACGTGCGAGCTATCGATCTGCCTGCCGTGCAGCGCCAAGTTGATGCGGTGCTTGAGAAGTTCTTAGCCGAGAAGGCTCGGGCGGGGGCCGGCCGGGGACATCCGCCGGAGGTGGTACAGACGGTACGCGACTTCCTGACAGCTGGCGGGAAACGGATCCGGGCGCTTCTGTGCGTGGTGGGCTGGCATGCCGCGGGCGGCCATGGCGATGCGGCGGCAGCGGTGCGGGTGGCGGCGTCGCTGGAGCTGTTCGTGGCCTTCGCACTCATCCACGACGACATCATGGACGACTCAGTCACCCGCCGCGGTCGGCCCGCGGTCCACCGTGTGATGCGTGCCCGGCTGGGAGCCGGCGAGCGGGCCGAGCGGCTGGGTGCGGGCGGCGCGTTGCTGGTGGGCAACCTGGCCCTGATGTGGGCTCAGGAGCTGCTGCACACCGCCCCGATCGAGTCCGGCCGGCAGCGGCTGGTCCACAGGCTGTATGACGCGATGCTGGAAGAGGTGATGTACGGGCAGTATCTGGACGTTATGGGCACAGGCCGCTCCGATGACGTCGAGGCCGCCTTGCGGATCATCCGGTACAAGACCGCCACGGCAACGGTCGAGCGGCCCCTGCAATTGGGGGCGGCTGTCGCCGGGGCCGATGAGGCCACGATGGAGGTCTTCACCAGGTTGGGCCTGCCGCTGGGGGAAGCGTTCCAGCTGCGGGATGACCTGCTGGACGTTTTCGGCGGCCCGGACGGTGCGTGCGCTCCGGGCCTGAGCGACCTGCGGGAGGGCAAACGGACCGTTCTGCTGGCTCTGGGCATGCAGAATGCCGACCAGGTCCAGCGGGAGCGGCTTGGCCGGCTGGTGGGCCGAGCCGATCTGCAGGAGCGTGAAGCGGCGGAGATCCGCGGCATCCTGCTCGCGACGGACGCACGCGGGGAGACCGAGCGGATGATCACTGCCCGCTACGATCATGTCTCGCGTGTCCTGGACGGGGCCGGTTTCCCTGCGTCTGCGGACCGTGCTCTGCGTGGGCTGGCAGTCAAGGCCACGCGGTACACGTCCTGACCCGTGCCGCGACAGCGGCCCAGGGCACCGAACGTCAACCGTGGAACGTCTACGGCGTTATCAGACCCCCGAGCAGGAAGAACCCGTGATGTCCGAGCAGGGTCTCGATCGTGTCGCCGGATATGAGCGCTGGTTCAACACGCTTTTCGAGGAGTACTTCGACACGTTGAGCGCCGGGCTGGATGTGCCGTCGTTCAGCCGTTTCACTCCGCAGTGCCTGCGGTTGCTGCGGGAGTTGTCCTTGCGGGGCGGGAAGCGGATGCGGGTTGTTCTGCTGCGTGAGGCGGCGCGCCTGGTGACGGACAAGCCGGTCGAGGGGCTGGAGGCTGCGGCGCTGAGTATCGAGCTGCTGCAGACCCACGGTCTGGTGCACGACGATCTCATCGACGACAGCCCCATCCGCCGCGGCGGCCCGTCCACCTACTACGCCTACCGGGAGCGGTTCCCCGACCACCCGAGGACGGCCGTCGGTCTGACCGTGCTCGCGGGGGACCTCGCCCTGGCCCTGTCGCTGCAGGTACTGCTGGACGCGAAGGTGCCCGTGACGGTGCGGCAGGCCATGGTCGAGGTGCAGATGCGAGCGGCAGCCGACACGTTCGTGGGCCAGATCATCGATCTGGAACGGGACACTGCCATGCCGGGGGAGGACGTCCTACACTGCGTGGCTGACTACAAGTCCGCCCGCTACTCGATCCTCGCGCCCATGCAACTGGGTCTCCTTGCCGCGGGCGAGCAGTCGGCACTCTTCGCGAAGGAACTGCGTGACTACGCGCGGCTGGTGGGGATCTGCGGGCAGATGCGCGATGACTACCTGGATCTGTTCGGGGACGCGGCCGCCATGGGCAAGCCGACCGGCACCGACATCCGCGACGGCAAACACAGCTACACAGTCAGCGCCCTGCTGGCGGCCGTCGACGACGCCGAGCGACGTGTGGTGAAGGCCGCGCTCGGCGACCCGTTCTGCCCTCCGGAGACCATCGCCGCTGTCCGGGAGATCGGAGAGCACCGTGGTGTGCCGGGCAGGATGCAGACTGACATGCGCCGCTACGCGGAGCAGGCCACCGAGGTGGCCGCGGGCTGGCGGTCACGGTGGCGGGAAGAGGCGGTCACCTTCTTCGAGCACGTGCCGCTGTGGAGCGTCAATCGCACCAGGTGACCGGCCCGTTCAGGCATCTCCGGACGCCGCTCCGGGGTAGCGGGGCTGGGAGCCGGGAAAGGGTTCATGCCTCTCACCTCACGAGGTCGAAGACGGGTGAGCTGACGGCCGCGCCAGTGAGGAACCCGATGCTGACCTGGCCGGCAGCCCATCAGCACCACCAGGGGAGCCGGCACCAGCAACCAGGGTCCGAAGACCGTTGCGAGAATCGTGAGGGCGCCGGAGGCGACGGCGGAGTGCACCGACACCTTGTGAAGCAGCCGAAGCCGCAGCCTCGCCGTCCGCATGATCAGTGAGGAATGTGTCGGGGAGGTGCTCTGCTGTCCTCGCACCTCTTCGTGGAGCGCGTGGAGGGGCCCTGGTGCCATTGACACCAGGGCCCCGAAGGAACTGCTACACCATCTGCCGGACCTGGTACTGCGCCGGCCTTCTCTTTCCGCACCCGCCCGAGGGGGATGGGGGCGTGTGCGGGGATCGCGGTTGCTCGACCGGAGACCACCTCACTATCGATGTCCTGCGGTACCCGGGCTGACTACTTCCGCCCGGGCGATCCTGATGGCGCTCGGCTCCTCCGTTCTTCCCTCTCGTTCAACCAGGGACTGCGTACTGCCGGTACTGCGCACTGCCGGTACTGCGCACTGCTCTGCACTACTGGTGATGCGTACTGCTGGTGACCTGGGTAAGCGTCACTCTTCGGCAGCCGGCCCCGTCGCCTGTCCTGCGTCCACTCCGGCTGAGAACCCCACTGCCGAACTTCCCGGTGCGCGCGTCCGCAGCCGACGCCTTCACCGAGATACTGCTCCCTGACTTCACTGCTGAGCACCGCTCACTGCACTTGCTGGTCCTGCCACGGCGGCTCCTGATCACTGCGAGCCGCCCGGTCCGGTCGTCAGTCCCGTCGCCGTCCTGCAACAGCCCTGGCTTCGGAACTCCACCACCGCACCGTCATGCCACCTGCAACTACGTACAACTCACCGGCAGTTCGTCTCTGCCGGGCCCTGCGTTCCTTCTGGGCTACGAGAGAAACCATAACCACACCACCACCCAATGTCTACTCTGGCCAACATAGATTTCCGCGCGTTCAACGGTGAGGTAATCGGCCTCGGACGGGGACAGAGGCATGCTGCCGGTCCCGCCCTGGCGGGTGGATGCTGAACCCGAACCCGTACGGGGTCCGTTCAGTCAGGTGAAGTCGCAGGAGCCTGTTCTCGCGTGATTCGGGTTCCGAATCGATGGACGGTCCGAGAACTGTGCCGGCGGACCGTTCCCCCCGGGCCCCGCAGGACGGAGCTGTCCAGGAGCTCTGTCGCGGCGTGGGAGCGGGGGCGCCGGGACGCGTGGCGATGAACTGCGGGCGCAGGTGTGGCTCGACCCGGAGCGGAGCCGTCGGCTGGGTTGCTCCGTCCGGGTGTCTCGGTCACACGATCGGCCGCCCGTTGACTGCTCCGGGCGTGGACGCCGCCCCTCGTCCGGCAAGGATGGCGCGTGACTGACGGCATGGCGTGAGCGGACCGCGCGCATCGAGAGACGGACGACCTGTGAGCATCCTCGACGAACCCCAACCCCACGGTGCCAAGGCAGCCGAGGACTCGTACCAGAACGAGCTGCCGGTCAGGGGCAGGCAACCGGGCAACGTCGTGGTGAAGTGGCTGACGACCACCGACCACAAGACCATCGGCACGCTGTATCTGACCACGTCGTTCGCGTTCTTCCTGATCGGTGGCGTGATGGCGCTGCTCATGCGCGCCGAACTCGCCCGACCGGGCATCCAGATCATCTCGAACGAGCAGTACAACCAGGCGTTCACGATGCACGGCACGGTCATGCTGCTGATGTTCGCGACGCCGCTGTTCGCCGGCTTCACGAACTGGATCATGCCGCTCCAGATCGGCGCGCCGGACGTCGCCTTCCCGCGGCTGAACATGTTCGCCTACTGGCTCTACCTGTTCGGCTCGCTGATCGCCGTCGCCGGTTTCCTCACCCCGCAGGGTGCGGCCGACTTCGGCTGGTTCGCCTACTCCCCGCTGTCGGACGCGATCCGCAGCCCGGGTCTCGGCGCCGACCTGTGGATCATGGGTCTGGCCTTCTCCGGCTTCGGCACCATCCTCGGCTCGGTCAACTTCGTCACCACGATCATCTGCATGCGCGCGCCCGGCATGACGATGTTCCGGATGCCGATCTTCACCTGGAACGTCCTGCTGACCGGTGTCCTGGTCCTGCTGGCCTTCCCGGTCCTGGCGGCCGCGCTGTTCGCCCTGGAGGCGGACCGCAAGTTCGGTGCCCATGTCTTCGACGCGGCCAACGGCGGGCCCCTGCTGTGGCAGCACCTCTTCTGGTTCTTCGGCCATCCAGAGGTGTACATCATCGCCCTGCCGTTCTTCGGCATCGTCACCGAGATCATCCCGGTCTTCTCCCGCAAGCCGGTCTTCGGCTACATGGGTCTGGTCGCCGCGACCATCTCGATCGCCGGTCTCTCGGTGACGGTGTGGGCGCACCACATGTACGTCACCGGCGGGGTGCTGCTGCCGTTCTTCTCCTTCATGACGTTCCTCATCGCCGTGCCGACGGGCGTGAAGTTCTTCAACTGGATCGGCACGATGTGGAAGGGCTCGCTGTCCTTCGAGACACCGATGCTGTGGGCGACGGGTTTCCTCGTCACGTTCCTCTTCGGTGGTCTGACCGGCGTCATCCTGGCCTCGCCGCCGATGGACTTCCACGTGTCCGACTCGTACTTCGTGGTGGCGCACTTCCACTACGTCGTGTTCGGCACCGTCGTCTTCGCGATGTTCGCCGGTTTCCACTTCTGGTGGCCGAAGTTCACCGGCAGGATGCTCGACGAGCGCCTCGGCAAGATCACCTTCTGGACGCTGTTCGTCGGCTTCCACGGCACCTTCCTCGTCCAGCACTGGCTGGGCGCCGAGGGCATGCCGCGTCGGTACGCCGACTACCTGGCCGTCGACGGGTTCACCGCCCTGAACACGATCTCGACGATCAGCTCGTTCGTCCTCGGTCTGTCCGTGCTGCCGTTCCTCTACAACGTGTGGAAGACCGCCAGGTACGGCAAGCCGGTCGGCGTCGACGACCCGTGGGGCTACGGCCGCTCCCTGGAGTGGGCCACCTCCTGCCCGCCGCCGCGCCACAACTTCCTCACCCTGCCGCGGATCCGCAGTGAATCCCCGGCGTTCGACCTGCATCACCCCGATATCGCGATCGCCGAGGCCGAGGCCCACGGCGTCCGCGCATGACCGGCCGAGGCACCCGGTGAACGGTCTGCCGAAGCGGAGAGCCGCAAGCGAACTCGGCAACACGGTGGAGGGATACCTGCTGTGGCAGGCCCAGATCTCGGAAGCGGAACAGCGTGCGCGCGAGTTCGTTCGGCCGATGGAGTGGCTGACGACGTCGCAGCGCACGGAGATCGAATGCCACTACGCTGCCGACAGGCTGCGACGCGCCCGACGGGACCTTGAGCGCATCGCCGCCCGAAGCCTGGCCCTGCGTGCCGAGTACGAACACCGCTACCGGCAACTGCGGCGCCGCTGCCTGGGCCTGACCCTTACGGTCTGCGCGGTTGTCACCACGGTGGCCACCCTGCTGTCGGTGCTCTGACCGGATCCCCGTGACCGGCTCGGTGCCCGTGGCTGATCTCGGCTTCTTCGATCCGGGGGCTCCTGCGCCGGGCTGGAGGAGCAGGTCCGGGCCGGCCCCTGGAGCGGCAGACCGGCGATCTGCGGCACGTCCTCGGCCGGCCGGCCACCACCCTCGACGAGGCCGTCCCACGGTCCTCGCCCCCCCCGCCCCGCCGGCCGGCGATCCTGACGCTTGAGCATCAGCTCCCCCGCTGCCCCGCTGCCCCTCTCCCCTCTCCCCTCTCCCCTCTCCCCCGAGCAAGGTTGCCGCGGTTCGCCCGAGGTCGGTCGCAGGCAGGTGAGGAGAGATCAGGCCGTGAAGGCGTTCTCGTCACCCGGCTCCGTCTCCAGCGCCTGGCGGTCGAGCTTCAGCATGACGACGAAGAACAGGCCACCCAGGAGCAGCAGCCCCACCACGATCACGACGGAGACGAACGCCTCTCTCGGGGCCACCAGCACGAACAACGCGACGAGCGTCCACACCAGAGCGCAGATGGCGACCGGCAGCTCGAAGCGTCCGAGGTCGAAGGCACCTGTCCTGCGGCTCAGGCGGCCGCGTACCGCCAGGTAGAGCACGATCGTCGAGCCGTAGGCGATGGCGGGGAGGATGGTCGAGGCCGTGACCAGTTCGAGCAGCGCGTCGCCCGGCAGTGCGACCATCAGGACGACGCCCAGCGCGAGGACCAGTACGGTCGCCGGGATCGGCGTGCCCGTACGGGGGTTCACCCTCCGCATCAAGCGGTGGCCGGGGAAGCGCCCGTCGCGCGACATCGCGTAGACGAGGCGTGAGCAGGCGACCATCACCACGACCCCGGCGCCGAAGAACGCGACGGTGATGGCGACCAGCAGCGTCTTTTCCGTCGCCGGGCCGAGCTGGTCACGCATGATTGCCGCGACCGGCGAGCCGTCGGCGCTGACGCGCGGGATGTCGTCGATCGCCATGGTGAGTGTGATCAGAAACAGCATTCCGAGGACGCCGGCCGCCACGACCGATCCCACGATCGCGCGTGGAACGGTGCGGAACGGATCTTTGGCCTCCTCGGCGAGGTTCGCCGCCGAGTCGAAGCCGACGAGTGTCGCGAGCCCCATGATCATCGCGAGCATCAAACCACCACCGACCGAAAAGTAGTCGGGGGCGTTCTCGACGACACCGCGCGAGGTGAGGTTGCCGGCCGAGCCGTTGCCCGTGATCGCCACGACGACGATGAGCGCGATCGCCACCACGACGACGAGTGCCAGTTCGAGCCCCACCGCGACCGTGTTGATCATGCTGACGAGGCGAGTTGAGACCACGGCCAGCACGGTCTGGACGAGCAGCACCACGAGGGTGATCAGACGCGCGGTGCCCTCGTCCGGCTCGAGGCCGGCGAGGGGCATGAACGCCTGGCTCGCCAGTGCGTTGTCGACGGCCACTACGCCGATCGCCAGGTAGCAGAAGGTCAGCCACCCGAACCACCAGCCGATCTTCGGGTTGGCCAGCCGCGAGGCCCATTGGTAGGAGGAACCGCTGAGCGGGATACGGGCCGCGAACTGCGCGACCACCAGTGCTACCAGGGTCTGTCCTACCGCCGCGACGATCCACAGCCAGATCCCGACCGGCCCGGCGGTCAGCAGTACTTCGTCGAATGTCGCGAAGATGCCCACTGCGACCGAGATGAACGCGAACGAGATCGCGAACACCTGGAAGGAGCCGAGCGTCCGCTTCAGTTCCTGCCGGTAGCCTCCGGCCTCGACGGACCCCGCATCGCCCTGGCTGTCGGACGAAGGCTCCACCACCGTGATCACCGCACCTTCCAGGCCCTCCTTCGGTGCCGCGACACAAGGCGGACAGGGGCCGATCTGTGCAACATTCTCACCTCTTTGCGCGCATTTGTACCGTTCGACTCACGCAACAATCGCCGGGACAGATACCAAGCCGGGCGGCGAAGGTCGGCCCTGTGCCTCTCGCCTCCGCGTCATGACTGCTCCGCGTTCGCGGCTGCCGTACGGTCTCCGGGCTGCGGCCTCGACTGAGCGGGGAGGGGAAGCCGGCGGTCCGGTGCGTCGGCGGTGTAGGCGTCGGCGTCGAAATGGCTCAGGCTGCGTACGAGTTGTCCGGTGGACCACGGCCAGGCGAAGGTGTTGTGCCCGGTGGAGGCGAAGTAGTAGCTGGTGCAGCCGCCCGTGTTGTAGACCGTGGTCGCGAGCGCCTCCTGGACGGCGTCGTTGTGCGCGGCTTGCGCGGCCGGCCTGACGTTCAGGGCGCGATGGCCGCCTCGGTCGAGGTGCGCGAGGGCAGCGACCAGGTACGTCAGTTGCGCCTCCAGGACCGTGATCGCGGACGAGGAGCCGCCGAGCAGGTTCGGTCCGAGCAGCAGGAACAGGTTGGGGAAGCCACTCACGGTGGTGCCCAGGTACGCCTGCGGTTCGTCGCCCCATGCTTCGTCGAGTGTCCGACCGTTCATGCCGTACAGAGTCTTGGCCAGCGGAAGCTCGCCGACGCGCAAGCCCGTGGCCTCGATGAGCACGTCGGTGTGGACGGTGCTGCCGTCGGCACCGACGACCTCGTTGCCGCGTACGGCGCTCACGGCGGTCGGATGCAGACGTACGTGCGGTCGGGACAGGGCCGGGTAGAAGGTGCTCGACGTCAGCAGGCGCTTGCAGCCCAGCCGGTAGTCGGGCGTCAGGTGCCGCCTCAGCTGCCGGTCACGGACGGCGAGGCGCAGGTGTGCGCGGGCCCCCGCCTCGAGGAGACGGGCGGCCTGCGGGTGACGGAAGGCATAGCCGAAGCCCTCCTGCAGGGCGTACTGGCCGGCGCGCAGGACACCGCGAGCGCCGGGGACGCCGTCCACAAGCCGGTTGAAGGCGGCGGGTAACGGCAGATCGGGCTTGGGCAGCACCCACTGGGGTGTGCGCTGGATGAGGTTGACGGCCGCGGCCCGGGCTTCGATGGCCGGGACGATCTGGACGGCCGAGGCGCCGCCGCCCACGACGGTCACCCGTCGCCCGGTCAGGTCCACGCTGTGATCCCACCGGGCGCTGTGGAACACGGGACCGTCGAAGTCCTCGATGCCGGGCACCTCAAGGCGGCGCGGGACGTGCCACGGGCCGGTGGCCAGGACCAGTACCGCCGCACTGTAGGGCCCGTCGCTGGTCTCCAGCAGCCAGCGGCCGGCCGCCCCGTCCCATCGGGCCCCCAGCACCTCGACGCCGCAGCGCAGCACGTCACCGAGCCGGAACCGTTCGGCCGTCGCCCGCAGATAGGCGAGGATCTCCTGCTGTCCGGCGAAGACCCTGCTCCAGGCGGCATCCGGCGTGAAGGAGTAGCTGTAGAGCGTCGAGGGCACATCACAGGCGCAGCCCGGGTAGGTGTTCTCCCTCCAGGTCCCGCCGAGGTGTGTCCCCTTCTCCAGAACGAGGACGTCGTCACATCCTGCCTCGCGAAGGCGGACGGCGGCCCCGATCCCGGAGAACCCCGCTCCGACGACGACGGCCCGCACGTCCCTCACGATCCGCTCACTCTGCGCCGGAATCACAGCAACGCTCCAGCCGTGCGGCCCGCGCACAGGCCATCGCCCGCGCGGCGCCCCCGCGGGGCCGTCGGGCAGGCGGGCCCCAGCAGTGGGGCCCGTCGGGCAGTGGCCTGAGCGGCGGCGCGGTGCAGAGGAAGCGTCGGGGCCGAACCCCGCTCGAATGGTGTGATCACGCACCGACAACGACCCTGACGCCCGCGGCGTCACTCCCGTCGCTGGGCTTGGGCGAGCATCGGTGCGGCCGGGGATGTCAGGACCGACGCTCTGGCACTCCGCGGAGCGGACGCCCCGAACGGTCGCGGCAGTCCCCCGCCGTCGTGACTGCGCGCTGCTGGAGCAATGGCCCCGGCCGAGGGGCGGGATCTCTCTGAGGTGTCGTCTCGGGCGGCCTCTCTCGCGTCGTCGTGATGTCATGCCCGGCGCGCGAACTCCTTGTTGCTCGGGCGGCCGCGTCGACTCGGGGAAAGTCCGACTGCGGCCACCCGGGCGCTGGAGTGAGGGGAGCACTCCACACTTACCAGCGCATCGTCCGGCTTCCCCGCGGTGCCGACCGCATACTGCTCCGTACGGGTGGCGGTCTCCGTCGCGAAGACCGATTTCGTGACGATGCTCTTCTCCATGGCCAAGGACTGCAGAAGAGCCGACAGGCCGGCCGAGGAAACGTGCCGGACCAGGCATGGAAGCTGAGCTGAGATCGGGGCACTGCCGGACTTGGGCCCCAAGGGGTACAGGCCTGCCGGTCGGATGGACCTGGGCTCAGCAAAATGCGGAAGGGGCCCGGCAGTGCCGGGCCCCTTCCTTTCGTAGCGGGGACAGGATTTGAACCTGCGACCTCTGGGTTATGAGCCCAGCGAGCTACCGAGCTGCTCCACCCCGCGTCGGTAATGCCACCCTACACGTGATCCGCGGGGCGCTGCGCCGGGCGGCTCCCGGTAGCCATTGCCGGAGCCTTTGGAGCAGTGGGCGAAAACGTCCGGTGCGCCGCCGTCCTGGGGGATGAACCCGAGGTCGAAGGCCGCGGAGAGCTACGCCCCGCGGGCACGGGTGTGGCGATGGTCACGAGACGGGTCTGCCGCTCGGGCGGTTCCGGAGCGGCCGGCTGCCCTCAGCCCGCGTGGACGCCGCCTTCGGTGCGGGAGGCGCCCTCGGTCGCCGCCATGTCCTGCGTGCCGATGACGCGGAGCAGCTCGAGCTGAGCGGCGCCCTCGGTACCGGGCGGGGCCGTGAACCACAGGAGGCGCTGTCGGCCGTCCTCGCTGAACAGGCTGTGGCAGTCCAACTCGATGACGCCCAGCGTGGGGTGCACTATGCGCTTGTGATCGGTGCGGCGCAGGCCTACGTCGTGGGTGTCCCACAGGGCGGCGAACTCCGCGCTCCGCCGCCGCAGGGCGGCCGTCATTCCGACGACTTCGGTGTCGCGGCTCCGGCGGGCGGCGACTGCCTGTAGGTCGGCGACGAAGACCCGGGAGTGATGCGGATGGTCCTCGGAAGGGTAGATCGCGCGGGCAGCCGAATCGGTGAACCAGCGATACGCGAAGCCGGTCGCGGGGCCACGCGGTTCCGGCGCCCGGCCGAGCAGCGCCACGGCCAGCTCGTTCTGGACGAGGGTCTCGTGCAGGTCGGTGATGACCTGGGCCGGGGTGGTGGCCAGCCGGTCCAGCAACCCGAGCAGGGCGGGCTGGACGTGCCGCGCGCTCGTGCCGTGCGCCGACGCGGGCAGCGGCCGGTCGGCGAGATGGAACAGGTGATCACGCTGGTCGCCGTCCAGCCGCAGCGCCCGGGCGAGGGCGGACAGTGTCTGGGACGAGGGCTGGGCGCCGCGTCCCCGCTCCAGCTCGGTGTAGTAGTCGGCCGACAGGCCCGCCAGTTGCGCGACCTCCTCGCGCCGCAGACCCGGCACCCGGCGTCGGGGCCCGACGGGCAGGCCGACGTCGGCCGGCCGGATCCGATCACGCCGGGTCCTGAGAAATGCCGCAAGTTCGGGAAGGTTCACCCGCTCATCGTCGCCTCTGCGACGGGGTCCGAGCCAGGGGCTGGTGACCCCTGGGTGGGCTCAGCCCTGGCCGGAGCTGGTGACTCGGGCGGATGGTTGCCCCCTCAGGGTCCGCCTGCTGCTCATGGTGAGCAGCTCCGGCGCCCCCGCACGAAGAGAGAGCACCATGCCATTCGCGAACTTCAAGGTCCCCGCCGGCGCCCTCACCGCAGAGCAGAAGGAGCAGATCATCACGCGCACCACCGACCTGTACGCCGAGATCTTCGGCGACGGCGCCCGAGCCACCACCCTCGTCCTGGTCGAAGAGGTAGCCGACGCAGGCTGGGGCATCGGCGGCGGTGTCCTGACGCTTGCCAAAATCCGGCAGACGCCGCAGGAGTGACGGCCTGGTGGCCGGCCGACGACGGCCCGGTCGTCGAATCAGTTGGCACCGGCCTTGGCACCGGCCAACAGGTTCTGCCGGGCCCGCTTCGGTACCTGCGGCCAGTCCACAGACAAGATCAATCGCGCTCTACGGCTGGACCGTCAGGTCACGCTGATACCAAGTGCCCGGCTTACCACCGAGGTCGGCCGGGCCGGCCGGGCCAACCGGGACGAAGCCGGCCTTGGTCAGCACCTTCCGGGACGCGACATTCTCGCGGGAGGTGCCCGCCCGCAGTGTGCGCAGCCCGTGCCGCGCCGCCGCCAGCCGGCACAGCTCCCGGACGGTCGTCGTCGCCACGCCGCGGCCGGCGACCTGCTGCGCAACCCGGTAGCCGAGCTCGGCAGTGCCGTCCTTCAAGTCGTACAGGTTGAACCGGCCCAGAATCGAGCCGTCCTCGCCGACGAGCACGTAGAAGGCGCAGATGCCCGCCTCCTGCTCAGCCAGCAAGGCGCTGAACCGGTCGGTGAACCGATCGTAGAACTCGTCGCCGCGGTCGGAGACCGAGGCAGCGAAGTAGGCGCGGTTCGCCAGCTCGAAGGCCAGGACCGCCGGGGCATGGCCGGCATGCAGCCGTTTCAACTCGGGCACCGCCCGACCCTACCCAGATGGTGCGCCGAGGCCACCTGAGTTTCACCCAGCGTGGACAGACCCCAAGCTCACGGCATATGACGATCTACGACTGGAGTACCAGGTGTCACATGTATGCCTGGATATCGAGCTGCACGTTCTCGAAGTTTCCTTCGGCCAGATCCCGGGGGTGGATCAGCCAGGATGCGGCGCAGCTGAGGGGAGTGTCCACGAACTCGTAGTCCGCGTGGGCCAGCAAGACGAATGCTTCGTCGCCGGTGACGGGCCAGGGGGCCGGGTCGTGATGTATCACGCTCGAATACCCGCCCAGGGTGAGTTCGCCGTTCATGGTCTCGTCCAGGTAGTCCTGCAGGTACGGGTGGATGAGACGCACGGTTTCCTGGTCGGCGGTGTCGTTGTTGGTGTCGGGCATGAACCGGTCGAGCCGGCCTCGGAGGGGGTACGACTCGAACGTGTAGGACGCGTCCTCTTCGCAGGGGACCCGTTCCGTCGTTGCCGTTCCGGCCGGGACGTACACCACCCTGCCTTCCTTCGTGGGCCCCGGGACGTAGCTCGGCTCGCTGTTGTTGGCGAAGAACAGCAGATGCCCGTCCTCCGGCAGCGGGATGTCCAGTTCGCCGACCGGAACGGCGGCACAGTCGACCGACGCGACGAAAGCCGGGAAGCCGGACCATTCAACGTCCGGGGGAAGCTGGGGATGGCCTCCGTACTGTCCGACGACAGGAGCATCGGAGTCGTCCAGCGACCGCAGCTCCAAGCGCGGACGGGCGAGCCGGAGCGCCCTGTCGAGGAGGTGCTCGGGCACGTCTCGCTTGCGAGCCGCCACGCGATATTCGTCAAGTGCGCTCATGGGCCGACAGTCTGCCTCAGCGGTCTGACACAGCCCCCGCTTGCCTCTTCGGACTCTCCGGGGCAGTGGGCAGACCGTTGAGCGCGTTCGTGGGCAAGCCGGAAGCCGCATCAATCGGAGATTCCCCACACCGTCAGAGACGCATACGACTCGCCCCGAAAGCACGAACGCCCGAAAGCCCGAAGGCGAAAGTGGGATGCTTCGATCCCGGGGGGGGGGGTTGAAGAACGAGATGAGGGCCAAGGCTATTCAGAACCGAAGCTCAGAAGCAGGCACGAACGGTGTCACCACCCGCCCTCGCCTCGTCCTGGAGATCACCTCATGCCGAACGTGGACATCGATGCCATCGTCTTCGACGTGCTCGGCACGCTCGTCGACGAGCCCGCCGGAATCCGCGCCGGGATTCGGGCGCTCGATCCGGCGCTCGGCTCGTCCGAGGTCGAGCACCTTCTTTCGCTGTGGCAGCGGCACGTCGACGGCGAGCAGCGTCGTGTCCGCGAGGGCGTCCGGCCGTACGCGCCCAGCGACGTTCTCGACCGGGAGGCAGCCCAACTCGTGGTGGACGCCGTCGGCGCCGACCCCGCACTGACGGCGGAGCTGGCCCTGTCGGGCGGCCGGCTCCCGCCCTGGCCCGATACGGTGGCAGGGCTCGACCGGCTGACTGAGCGGTACCGGCTGATCGGCCTGTCGAACGCGAGCCGGACGTCGCTGCTGGAACTCAGCGCCCACGCAGGCCTGCGCTGGCATACCGCTCTGTCCGCCGAGGAGGCCGGCACCTACAAGCCGGATCCGGCCGTCTACCAGCTGGCTGTCGCCGCGTCCGGGCGACAGCCGGAGCGGCTGCTCATGGTCGCCACCCACGCCTGGGATCTGCGCGGAGCACAGCGTCACGGCCTGCGCTGCGCGTATGTCGCGCGGAGCGTCGGCGATCCGCCCGCCGCCGCGGACAGGTTCGACCTGTACGCCGATGGCCTCGCCGACCTTGCCGGCCAACTGGAAGACGCAGAAGGCGTGTTCGGCTGAGCGGGCATGCACGGGTGAGTGAGTGCGCGAGTGAGTGCGTGCGTGCCCGCGCGCGGAGTGCTCTCGCCGCTCCTCTATGCCGCGGTCAGGTACGAGTGGCTGTGCGGCCGGCTCGCGCGGCCCACGATGCGGGTGGCTGCGCGCACGCGGGACGCGGTGGCCGCGCACCGGAACGCGTAGATCCGGTCGAGGATGGCCTCGCGCTGGGCGGCGGATCCCAGAGGGCCGTCGAGCGTGAGGTCCATGCGGTGGCGTTCCTCGGCCGAGCCGTCGAGGGCCAGGTGCGTGACACTGAAGGCACACAGCAGGTGGCCGGTTGCCCGCTGGAGCAGCAGGCGGCAGCTGATGTCGCTCTCGGGGTAATGGACGTCGATGGCGTCCTCCACGCAGGACACCTGCAGGGCAGAGGCCACGCGTGGGTCGCCGATCAGGAGGGCGAAACGCGGTGCGAGACCGCGGACGAGCGGCCGGGACCGTACCGGGGCGGGCTGGCTCATGCGGGTTCTCCTCGAAGCTCGGTGTCGTGTGACGCCATGTCGTCGAAAGCCGAGCGTGGGGTGGGTCGTTGTCGTGTGCGGGCCTGGTGCGTGGACTCAGGATGCGGACTCAGGACGCGGTCGTGCTCCGGTGCCGGACGGTGTCGTCGGGCGGAGCGGGACATCGCAGCCGGGCGCTCATCGCCTGACCCAGGCCTTCGGGCCCGGTGCGGATGCTGTTCCATCGGGCGGAGTGGTCGAGGCCGCGCCGTATACCGTCCTGGTGGACGATGTCGAGGGTGCGCTTGATCCCCTCCAGGACGTGGGCGGGATGCCGGCGCAGGTCGTCGGTCAGCTGCCGGGCGGCCTGGTGCAGGGCCGAAGGGTCGGCGAACACGTCGTTGACCAGGCCGATCTGACTGGCGCGTCGGGAGTCGATGGTGCGGCCGGTGAACGCCAGTTCGCGCAGATGTCCCTGGTTGATCAGCAGTGGGAGTCTCTGGAGGCCGCCCAGGTCGGCGACGACACCCAACTCGGCCTCGGGCAGGGCGAAATGGGCGTGCCGGGTGGCGTAGCGGATGTCGCAGGCGCTGACCAGTTCCAGGGCGGCTCCGGTGCACTCGCCGTCGATGAGGGCGACGACCGGCTTGGGGCAGTCGGCGACGGCGGTCACCGCCTGCTGGAGGAGGCGTACGTCGTCGTCCATGAAGGAGGGGTTCCGTGAGCGCTGAGCCCGACGGAGGCGTACGACGTACCACCGCAGGTCCATACCGACCGAGAAGGTTCCTCCCTCGCCGGTGAGGGCGATGGCGCGGATGTCGTCCCGGTGGCGGGCCTTCTCCATGAAGTCGCGGAGCTCGTCCCAGAAGGAGCCGCCGAGGGCGTTGCCCTTGCCGCTGCCGGCGATGGTGACGAGGGCGAGGCCGTCGGCCACGGTGACGTGGAACGGTGCGTCGGTCATCGACGGCTCGCGAAGGCCGCTGCGGCAGGTCCGGCCGCGGCCGGGGCCGGCACGGCGGGGGTCATCCGGTACAGCACTTCCGGGGGGTGGGCGTGCCCTTCCTCACCGGGGAAGTCCTCGCTCCTGAACAGGACTTCGGTGTGGACGTCGAGTCCGCGCTCGTGGGCGAACCTCCGCATCATCAGGGCTACGGCGCGGTTGCCGGGGTTGATGGTCGTCTCGACGCAGATGGCTCCGTGGCCGGCGGCCCGGTCGGCGAGCTCGTGCATCATCCGTACGGCGAGGCCGGGCGCGTGGCAATCGGGGGCGACGGCCGACTGCCAGGCCATCAGGGTGTCGGGCCGGTCGGGGCGGATGTAGGCGGTGACGAAGCCGATGATCCGGTGCTCGTCGGTCGCCGCGACGACGGACGTGTCGGCGAAGTCCCGGAACCAGAGGTTGTAGTAGTAGAGGCTGTTGGTGTCGAGGATCTCGGAGTCGCGCACCAGTTGCCATACCGCCGGGGCGTCCGCCGGGCGAGGGGCACGCAGGGTGAGGTGAAGGGCGTCAGAGTCGCTCATGGATGCCTTTCTGAATTCGACAGCACTGCGGAGAATTTCGTGGACAGATCTCACCGGAATTTTGCTCAGCGGAAGGATCGGGATGGGCGGGGCGACCGCGTGAACCGCGTGAACGCACGCCCGTCGGCGCCCGGAGCGGTCTTCCGGCCGGGGCGCGTGAATCCCGTGAAAACTGTCTAACACGGGGAATGGGGATCGCGCCAGGAGGATCAAGGTATTTGCACAGCACAGGGTCCCCGCGTCAGCCGGGGGGAAACTGCCGAAAACCGTCTCTGGCTGGTTTCTGCAGCGAAACGAACATCTTCCCGTGACCGGTGTGACGCCTCGGGCGGCTCGTTCCGCAGACGATGAGCGCAGGTTGACGACTTGTCACCAGCCGATTCCGCCGGAGGGGTCGACAAGCGCCGAACGATCTTCACCCACCGGTTTGAAATGGACAAGATCCTTCCGCTGTTTGCTTTCGGACACTCCTCGGTGTGCCCTGCATGGATCTCAGCGGCCTGGCTAGTCGTATCTTCGATTACGTCAACTCGATGGGCGGTTCCTGCCGACGCGGGAACGGCGAAGAATGGAACGAGAGCTGTATGAGAAGCATGTCCTGGCGTGGAGCCCTCTTCGCCGAGTCCGCCTTCTCCGGACGCTTTTGTTGTTGCGCCCCCATCGGTTCATGAGACACCGCCAGTAAATCTCGCCCGGCGCCCTGTGGAACGCCGGGGTGAAACGCCGGGTCGGAACAACGTGCTGCCCGCACGCACCCCGCGCTCCGTGTGCTGAGGCGTGACCTGGCGGTCGCACCCGCCGTTCCCGCCCGCACCGAAGGCGACAGCGACCACGCGCCCGTAACCAGGGCGACGGCGGCCGCAAGCCAGCCCACCATCTCCCACCTTTCCGCAGCCGCACGCGGAGGAGAACTTCACTGATGACCACGAACGACGTCCTGCGCGCCCTGACCCCGCTGATCCGGGCGCGCACCGAACACCCACCCGCCGATCCGTCCGCCGTGACACCCGACACCCGGCTGGAGCAGGACCTGCGCATGGACTCGATGGCGATCGTGCACGTACTGGAGGACATCGAGACCTCCTACGGCATCACCATCCCCGACGAGCGACTCGCCGGTGTCTACACGGTCGGAGACCTGGTGGACATCGTGCGGACCACGGCCGGGCCCGGGGAGCGGATCGCGTGAGCACCTCGACGAAGCCCTCCGCCCCTGGACCTGACGTCGTCACCGACCCGCTGACCGAGGCCGTCCGGGCCATCGACACCACGGCCCTGGACTGCATCCAGGTCAACGCCGCCGTCCTCGCCCACGCAGCCCACGGGCCGGCCGCCCACCTGGAACTCGGCGGCCGGCTGCGGTTCGCCCCGCGCTTCGACGAAGGGGGACGCCTGCCCACCGTCGAGCAGACACCGACCGACCAGATCGCGTGGATGGGCGGTCCTCTCGGGCTCGTCCTGGAAGCGCGCCGGCCGTTGACGCAGGGCCGGGCGCTGCTGGACCTGCTCCCCGCGGACGGCAGCCCCCTGTACGTCGTGGGCGACGCCTGGAACATGCCGTGGCTGCCCTACCACGGCCACCAACACATGGACCACAGTGTGCTGTTGAGGGCGGCGGACGGGGGTGCGCACGTCGAGGCGGTGGACGCCTACGACAACGAGACGCCTTACGGCCGGGCGGAGCCGGTGGTGTGCTCCTACGACCGCTCGAAGGCGGCCGCCCTCTTCGACGGCTCGTCCGTCCTGCCGGTGGCGGTACGTCGCGCGCCACCCGCCCACAGGCCGATGTCCGAGACCCTCGCCGAGAACGCCGAGGACGCGGACCTGCTGCTGGCGGGCGACTCCCCCGAGCGCTACGCGGCCGCCTTCCGCGACCACCCGGACCAGCAGGAGGCGTGCGCGGCGCTGCTGCTGGAGACCTGGCTGCTGAACCGTTCACGACGCCTGCACGCCGCCTGGGCGGCCCACCACGCGCCGGGTTCCACACTTGCGCACACCGCCCGTGATCAGGCCGCCGCCTGGGACGACCTGGCCGGCCAGTGCTACCTGGCCGCACGCCGGGTGCAGCGCGGCCGCCCCGTACCCCCGCAGATCCACTCCAGCCTCGTCGAACTGCTGCGCGCGGACGCCCGCTACGCCGTGGAAGCAGCCGCCGGCACCGGACCAGGAGACACCATGCCCCATGAACCCACAGAGGTACGCCGGACGGTCGTGGAAACCGTCGCCGACGTCCTCGACGCCGCCCCCGAGGCGGTCGCCGCCACCGACGACCTGAGCCGGCTGGACGGCTACGCCTCCTTCCAGATGGTGGAGACGGTGGAGCGCCTGGAGGACTCCTACGGCGTGGAGTTCGCCCCCGGCGACCTGGAACCGGCCGTCCTGCGTCGGGTCGACGGCCTCGTCGACCTCGTGCTGCGCACCACCGCCGGGGCGGAGGTGACCCACCCGTGAGCACCCGCCCGCACTTCACCGTGCTGCACGAACTCCTCGACGCCCCCGTCACCGACCCCGCCGCCCCGGCCGTCACCTGCGCCGGCCTCACCCTCGACCGCGCCGAACTGGTCCGCGCCAGCCACCGCTGCGCGGCAGAGCTGCGGGCCCGCGGACTGCGCCGCGGCGACCGGCTGATCGTGACCAGCGACAGCGGCCCTCTCCTGGTGCCGCTGCTGTTCGGGGCCTCCCGGCTCGGCGTCGTCTTCTCCGTCCTGCACGAGCAGGTGCGCGGCGACGTGCTGCGCCATGTGCTGGCCGACTGCGAACCAGCCCTCGCGATCGCCGCATCGCCCGCCACACGGGACGCCGTGCGGGAGGCCGGGGTCGCCGTGGCCGCTCCGGAGGACCTGGACGTCGTAGCGGAGAGGGGGCCGGCGGCCGGGGCCACGGACCAAGCCGGGACCGGTCATGTGGACGCCTCCGGCGTCGAGGACGAAGCCGGGGCCGGCCCCGCGGACGGCTCCGCCGTCGACGGCGGGCCGCTTCCGGTCGATCCGGTCTGCCTGATCTACACCTCCGGCACCACCGCGATGCCCAAGGCCGTGGTCTCCACCCACCAACAGATGATGTTCGCCTTGCACGCCATCGCGGAACGGCTGGCGTACCGCGCCGACGACGTCGTCTACTGCCCGCTGCCGCTGTCCTTCGACTACGGCCTGTACCAGGTGTTCCTCTCCGCGCTCGCGGGCAGCCACGTGTGGCTCGGCTCGGCCACCGAGTCCGGCCCGGCGCTCCTGGCCAACCTGCTGCGCAGCCGGGCGACCGTGCTGCCGGCCGTGCCGCCGGTCTCCGCCGCGCTGCTGAGGCTGCTGCGCAGGCGCGGCCGGGAGCGGCCGCCGCTGCGGCTGCTCACCAACACCGGCGCCGCGCTGCCCGCCGACATCCCGAGCGGACTGCGCGAGGTGCTGCCCGGGCTGCGCGTGCAGCTGATGTTCGGGCTCACCGAGTGCAAGCGGCTCACCATCGCCGAGCCGGACGAGGACCTCGTCCGCCCCGGCAGCTGCGGGCTGCCGCTGACCGGCACCGAGGTGTTCGTGGTGAACGAGGCGGGCGAACGGCTTCCGGCCGGGGAGGTCGGCGAGATCACCGTGCGCGGACCGAACGTGATGGCCGGCTACTGGCGTCGGCCCGAACTCACCGCCTCCCGTTTCCCCCGGCGCGAGGGGCTCTTCCCCGAACTGCGCACCGGTGACTACGGGTGGACCGACGAAGCGGGTCGGCTGTACTTCGCCGGCCGGCGGGACGTCATCTACAAGCAGGACGGCTTCCGGGTCAGTGCCATCGAGGTCGAGGCCGCCGCCCGCCGGCTGCCGGACGTCAGCACCGCGGCCGTCCTGACGCCCGACGGCTCGCGTCCCGAGGCGGTCCTGGTGGTCACCGGTACGGCCGACCCCGGCACCGTCCTGCCCCGGCTGCGCGAGCACCTGGAGGACTACAAGGTGCCCCGGGTGTGCCACGCGGTCGACGCGCTGCCGGTCAACGCCAACGGCAAGACCGCGAAGGCCGTCCTGGCCGGACAGCTCGCGGAGGCCGCCCGTGACTGACACCGTTTTTCGAGGCGGGCCAGCGGCCGCGCGTGCCGCTGCCCCCCGCCCGCCCGCCGCGCCCGTGCCGCCCGGCACGACGACTCCGGCGTACGTCTACGACCTGGCCGTGGTGCGCTCCGCGTACGCCCGGCTGAGGTCATGGCTGCCGGAGCCGAGCGAGCTGTACTACTCGCTCAAGGCCAACCCGCACCCGGCCGTGGTGTCCACGCTGCACGAACTCGGCTGCCGGGCCGAGGTCAGCTCACCCGGCGAACTGGACGCCGCCCTGCAGGCCGGGGTACCGGCCCACGACATCCTCTACACCGGCCCCGGCAAGCGCGACGAGGACCTCGACCGAGCGCTCGAGGCGGGAGTACGCGGCTTCGCCGTGGATTCCGTCCACGGCGTCGGCCAACTGGACCGCGCCGCCGCCCGGCACGGCGTGAACGTCGCCTACCTGTTGCGGGTCAACCCCGGCGGCGGCAGCCGTGGGGCCGGACTGCGGATGACCGGAGACCCCTCGGCGTTCGGAGCCGACGCCGACCGCCCACCCCGAGCGGTACACCGGCGGCGAGCACGCCCGTATCGACGGTCTTCACCTCTATCTGGCCACCAACATCGTCGACGAGGAGGCGCTCTGCAGCTCCTTCGGCGAGGCGATCACCGTGGCGCGCGACCTGCGTGACGCGCTCGGGGTGCCGCTGCGCACCATCGACCTCGGTGGCGGCTTCGGAGCCCCCTACGCCCGCGCCGGCGAACTGCCCGCCTACCCGGGGCTCGCGGACCGGCTGGCGCGGCTGCTGGACGAGGCACTGCCCGGCTGGCGGGAGCACGCGCCTGCGGTCGCCTTCGAGTCGGGCCGCTACCTGACGGCCACCTGCGGGCGGCTGCTGACCCGGGTCCTGGACGTCAAGACCTCCCACGGACAGCGGGTCGTGGTTCTGGACACCGGCATCAACCACCTCGGCGGCATGGCCGGCCTGCGCCGGGTACCGCCGCTGCACCCCGACGTCGTCCGGCCCTACGGCACCGAATCGGAGACCCCCGATACGTCGGCCCCCGTAGCGGAGGACCCCGTGACGGGTGTCCCCATGACGGATGACGCCGTGACGGAGGGCCCTGTGGCAGGCGCGGCGGACGCGGACGGCACCGCCGGACCGCCCGGCCCCGCCATGATCTGCGGGCCCCTGTGCACCCCGCTCGACACCTGGGCACGGTCACACCCGCTGCCCACCGTCGCCCCCGGTGACCTGCTTGCCGTGCCGAACACCGGCGCCTACGGCCTGCACGCCGGCCTCGTGCTCTTCCTCGGCCATCCGGCTCCGCTGGAGGTCGTCACCGACGGCGGCCGTGTGCTGAGCCGCGACCGGCTGACCTTCGTCCGGCGCACCGGCGGCTGACCACCCGTACCGCTTCGGAACGTCCGAGGAATCCGCGCACCTCGCGCACGCTCACTCGCGCACACACCCCATCAACCCGAGAAGAACCCGAGAACCCGAGAACCCATCAGGAGAATCACCATGGACCAGCCTTTCGTCGACACCCTTCGCCCCCACCTGCGTTACCTCGCCCCCGAGCAGGAGCTGCGGCCCGAGGACCGGCTGCGTGACCTGGGGCTCAACTCCATGCAGGCCATCGACCTCGTCTTCGACCTGGAGGACAACTGCGGGGTGACTCTCCCCGACGACCAGCTCACGGACGCCAACTTCGAGACCGCCGGCGCCCTGTGGTCGGCCGTGGAGAACGCCCGCTCCGACTCTCTGACGGACGCCCGGTGAAGGCCCTCGACCCGGCGCTGGCCGCGCGTCTGGCGCCCGTGCTCGCCACGGTCGGGCAGCACGCCGCCGAGAGCGACGAGAAGGCCTCCTTCCCGGTGGAGGGCCTGACCGCGATGCGGAACTCCGGGCTCCTGGGCCTGCTGGTCCCGGCCCGCTACGGCGGCCTGGACGGCACCGTCCACGACCTGTTGGCCGTCTCACAACTGATCGCCCGTCAGGACATGTCGGCGGCCATGGTGTTCGCCATGCACGGCCAACAAGTAGCGGCGCTGGTCCACCACGCCTCCGAAGAGCTGCGCGAACGGGTGCTGCCGGGGGTCGCCCGGGGGGACCTGTACCTGGGATCGGTCACCACCGAGGCCGGCAAGGGCGGGCATCTGCTCAGTTCCGAGACCGGTACACGGCGTGAGGGCGACCTCATCGAACTGGACCGGATGGCGCCGATCGTCACCGGCGGCGCCCACGCCGACGCCTACCTGATGACCGTCCTCGCCCCCGGCGCCGGCTCCGACGGTCAGGTATCGCTGGTCTACGCCGAGCGTGACCAACTGGACGTTCAGGTGCTCGGGGGCTGGGACCCCATGGGTATGCGCGGTACGCACAGCGTGCCGATGCGGTTCACCGGAGCGGTGCCGCACGACCAGGTCGTGGGCGCCCACGGCGACTTCCGCCGGGTGACCGTCGACGTCTTCGCCCCGCTGGCCCATCTCGGGTGGAGCGCCTGCTGGCTGGGGACGGCGGCCGGCGCGCTCTCCCGCACCCTGCGAATGCTGCGCAGCCCCGACGAACGGCGCCGCCGGGACCTCAAGAGCGAGCTGCTGCTGACCCGGCTGTCCCGGGCCCGCCAGCGCGTCGACACCGTACAGGCGATGCTGAGCCACGCCGCCGACGTCTACACCTCGCTCTCCGAGCGGGAGCGCGGCGGCGCGCCCTGGCAACTGCTCGTCAACGCCCTGAAGGTGACGGCCTCCGAGCAGTGCCCGGCCGCTGTGGAGGAACTGATCGAGCTGGTCGGACTGCGCCACGGCTATCTGCGCAACCAGCCGCTCACACTGGAACGCGCCCTGCGGGACCTGCGTTCCGCCTCGTTGAACTACGGCAACGACCGGCTGCACCTGGCCAACGGTTCGCTGAGCCTGCTGGACCAGGAGACCACCCTTGTCTGACACCTTCACCCGCCCGTCGGCCGGGGTCCGGACCGGTCGTCCGGCGGCCGCGCGGACCAGGACGCCCTCCACCCGGCTGCGTCCGGACGGACGGGCGTCCCGTCCGGGCCACAACCCGGTGGTCCGTCTGTGGATGCCGGCTCCGGACGTCACCGTAGCCCTGGCACGCACGGACGCCGTGCTCGCGACGCCCGCCGCCTTGGACCGGTTGCGGCCCGAGGAGCACCGGTCGGCCGCCGCCATGGCAGCCTGGCGGGCGCGCGAACACCTGGGCGGCCGGGCACTGTTGCGGCTGCTCCTCGCCGAGGTGACCGGCGAGGCCGATGCACGCGCGCCGGTGGTCCCCGAGCCGGCCGGTCGGCCCCGGCTGCCCGGTTCGCCCCGGACCGGGGTGAGCATCTCGCACAGCGGCCCGTACGCGGCGGCCGCCGTCGGCGTCGGACTGGACGTCGGTGTCGACGTACAGACGGCCCGGCCACCCTCGCCCGCGATGGTGCGCCGCTGCTGCTCACCGCAGACGGCGCTACGGCTGGCGTCCCTGTCACCCGAGCGGGCCGCCGACGCCTTCGCCCGGATATGGACCGTCCAGGAGGCGTGTGTGAAGGCGCGTGGTGCCGGTCTGTCCGGCGCGCCCTGGCGCGTGCGGGCCGAGCCGGACGGCGAGGCCGGGACCTGGGGGACGCTGCTCTGGCGCCGCTCTGCCCGGCCGGTCTCGGAGGGCAGCGAGACTGCCGCCCTGGCCTGCGCCTTCGGACCGGCCGAAGGCGCGCCCCGCGCACCGGGCCGGCACCGGCCGCGGCCGACTTGACCCTCCACCCCCCGGCCCCGTTTCGACTGCGCCACCCGGCGTCCCCGCCGGAGTCCGCTGACCCGCAGGTCGCCCAGCCGACGTCGCACCACGCCACCCGACGTCGTGCCCCGTCCCGCCGGCGCGACACGGGGGACGCGGGCCCGCAGTATCACCGTTTCCGATTCGCGGAGGACCCTATGCGTACCGATTCGAAAGTTCCCGACAGTGTGGGCCTGAGCTGCTACACGGAGAACCTCGCCGGCTACCTGTCCGCGCGCGCCCCCGACTCCCCCGACCTGCTGGCCCGTTCCGTACGGCTCGCGGTCGACCCGCTCACCGGAGGCTTCTCGCACCACGACCGCGCCCTGAACAACCTGCCCGGCAACCTGCCCCGCGGACGCAGGCTCGGTTACCGGGGCGCCCGCGACGCCGAGGCGGCCCGCACCGGCATCGGCGCCGAACTGGCCCTGCATGACGCGGTGTTGGTGATAGCCGACAGCGGCGCACTCCCCTGGCTGTCCGGTGCGGCCGACGACCACGCGCCGCACCTGATCATGGTGGACGGCCGCACACCGGACGGGAACTGGCACGTGGTGGACGGCTTCGCCGCCCTGTTCAGCGGCGGCGGATCCCAGGACCCGTTCTCGGGAGAGCTGTCGGGGGCCGAGTTCACGGCTCTGCTGGCCTTCCCCTGCGGGCTGTCGCAGGTGCACCGCACACGCAACTCCCTGGCCTTCGGCTTCCCGGTGGCGCTGCCGCCGCAGGAGACCTATCAGTGGCTGGTCGAGGAAGAGGGAACCACCGAGGAGCAGTTGCCCGGCGGGTCCTGGCTCACCGGGGCCGCCGCCCTGGAGGAGACCGCACGGCTGTTGCTGGCGGACCTGGACGGTGACGGCTCACGAGGCGTGCTGGAGGACGTCTGGGCGGCGACACAGCACCACATGTTCCGCGACGCCCATCTGCTCGCCACGGCGGGCGCGGAGTTGTCCCACTCGGAGCGCGAGACCGTCGACGCCACCACCGCGAAGTGGCGCGAGCTGCCGCGGCTGCTCCGTTTCGCCGCCAACTCGGCTCGCCGGGGCCGTCCCCGGCCCTCCCTGGTCAGCGGCGCGTTCACCGCGCTGGCAGAACTGGAGGCGGCGGCTTCGCCTCTGCACGCGGCTCACGGCTACGGCGTTCCGACGGCCTGGCCCACGGTCGCCTCGTCATACGGACGACAGGAAAGGTGATCCCGGTGCCGACGACGTCCACGCTCACCCTGTGGGACCGCTTCGCCCGCACGGCCGGTCGCCATCCGGGCCGCCCCGCGCTCACCGCCGGACCCACCACACTGTCCTACGCAGAACTGCGCACGCACGCCGAGGTGCTGGCCGCCCGGCTGTGCGCCCGCACGCCGCCGCCCCGGCGCGTGGCCCTGCTCGCGGAGCGGACACCCGTGACCTATGCCGCCTACCTGGCGGTGCAGCGGCTGGGAGCCGCGGTGGTGCCGCTCAACCCGGCGGCTCCGCCGGGGCGCAACGAGACCGTCGTACGGCAGTCCGGCGCGACCCTGGTGCTGGCCGACGCGGCGAGCGACGCCACGGCTGCGGGACAAGCCGCGCCGCTCGTCCCGGTCGCCCTCACGGACCCCACGGACACCACGGACAGCACGGACAGCACGGACAGCCCGGTCCTGCACGGCCTCGACCGACCGGGCCCGCAGGACACCGCCTACATCCTGTTCACCTCGGGCTCCACCGGCCGGCCCAAGGGTGTGGTGATCAGTCACGCCAACACCGAGGCCTACCTGGACCACGCGGTCGAGCGGACCGGCGCCGGGCCGGACAGCCGGCTCTCGCAGACCTTCGACCTGACCTTCGACCCGTCCGTCTTCGACATGTTCGTGGCCTGGAGCGCCGGCGCGGCCCTCGTCGTACCCACCCGGGACGAACTCATGGACCCGGCCGGATTCGTGGCGCGGCACGAGTTGACCCACTGGTTCTCCGTGCCGTCGGTCGTCTCGCTCGCCGCCCGGCTGCGGCGGCTGGGGCCGGGCTCGATGCCGACGCTGCGCTACGCGGCCTTCGCCGGTGAGCCGCTGACCCTGCAACAGGCCCGCTCCTTCGCCGTGGCCGCCCCCGGCGCCTGCCTGGAGAACCTCTACGGCCCCACGGAGCTGACGGTCACCTGCACCGGCTACCGCCTCCCCGCCGACCCGGCCGACTGGCCGCGCACCGCCAACGGCACTCTGCCCATCGGCACCGCCCACCCCGGCGCCGAGACCCTCGTGGTGGACGAGCGGATGCACCCCGCCGACGAGGGAGAACTCCTGGTACGCGGCGTGCAGCGGTTCCCCGGCTATCTGGACCCGGCCGACGACCCGGGCCGCTTCGCCACCGGGGAACCGGGCACGGGCCTCTCGCCCTACGAGGGCGGAGCGCTCACCGAGGCCCACTGGTACCGGACCGGAGACCGGGTGACACGGGACGGCGACGGGCTCGTCCACCTGGGCCGCCTCGACAGCCAGGTCAAGATCAGCGGCTATCGCGTCGAACTGGGCGAGATCGAGGAGGCACTGCGCTCGAGTCCCGGCGTCGTCGACGCCGTGGTGGTGGCCCGTGACGACCGGTCCGCTCCCGCCCTGCACGCCGTCTACACCGGCGACGCCCGCGATTCCGGGCCGCTGCTGGAGGCTCTGCAGAAGCGGCTGCCCGCCTACATGGTGCCGCGCACCCTGCTGCGCCTGCCGGAGCTGCCGCTCAACCTCAACGGCAAGACCGACCGCCGTGCGGTCCTCGCCGCCCTGGACACGACCCGCCCGGCCGCGGCCGCCACCTCCCGCCCCGACCCCGATGCCGTCCCCGTCCCCGTCCCCGCGGACCGGATCGCCACCGGCGTCCGCCGCGCGGCCCCGTCCGAAAGGAACCCGCTCTCGTGACCGCGACCACCACCCGCACCGCGCTGCCCGAGCGCGAGGAATTCTGCTCCGCCATGGCCCAACTCGCCACCGGCGTCGCCGTCATCACCACCGCCGGCCCCGACGGCCCGGTCGGCTGCACCGCCAACGCGGTGCTCTCCCTGTCCACCGAGCCGCCTTCGGTGCTCGTCTCGCTCGCCAGCACCGGCCGCACCGTGCGTCATGTGCGGGACCACGGCGGCTTCGCGGTCAACATCCTCAGCTGGCAACAACGGGACCTCATGGACCGCTTCGCCCGGCTGCCGGCGGCGGAGCGGTTCGCAGACGTCGACTACCGGGACGAGAAGGGCTGCCCCGCCCTGGACGGCACGGCCGCCACCGTGGTGTGCCGTCTCGACCAGGCGCCCACCGCGCTCGACCACACCCTGCTCATCGGCCGGGTCCTGTGGACCGCCCAGGACCCCTCCGCCCAGGCCCTGGTGCTCTACCAGCGCCACCAGCAGGCCGTGGCTCTCTGAACGCCCGTTCCGAATCGACGGGCCCCCGGCCCCGATACGACCGACTGAGCGAGGAACCTCACCCGCACCCGCACCCGCACCAGACAGGAATGAGCATGAGCGTATTCGGCACCATGGAATCAGAGGTCCGTAGTTACAGCCGGGCCTGGCACACGGTGTTCACCACCGGACGCGGCGCCGTGCTGTGCGACGAGTCCGGGCGGTCCTTCGTCGACTTCTTCGCCGGCGCCGGCGCCCTCAACTACGGACACAATCCGCCCGAGCTGAAGGCAGCACTGCTGGAATACCTGTCCGGCGACGGCGTCACGCACGGACTCGACATGCACACCACGGCCAAACGCGCATTCCTGGAGCGGTTACGGGACCTGGTCCTCGCACCGCGCGGCCTGGACTACCGCGTCCAGTTCCCCGGGCCGGGCGGCACCAACGCGGTCGAGGCCGCACTCAAGCTCGCCCGCAAGGTCACCGGGCGGCACACCGTCGCCTACTTCCGGTGCGGCTTCCACGGCATGACGCTCGGAGCGCTGGCGGTCACCGCCAATCCGATGAAGCGTGCCGGGGCAGGCGTACCGCTGCCGTACACCGTGCCGGTGCCCTTCGACGATCTCGCCGACGACGACGAGCAGGCGGTGGCCCGACTCGTCCGGTCGCTGGACGGCGTCGCCGAGGACGGGCCGCCCGCGGCCGTATTGGTGGAGACCGTGCAGGGTGAGGGCGGGGTCCACCCGGCCCGTCCGGCCTGGCTGCGCGCACTGGCCTCCTGGGCTCGCGAGCACGACACGCTGCTGGTGGTGGACGACATCCAGATGGGCTGCGGGCGTACCGGGCCGTTCTTCTCCTTCGAACCGGCCGGAATAGTCCCCGACATCGTCTGCCTGTCCAAGTCCATCAGCGGGTACGGGATGCCCATGGCCCTCACGCTGATGCGTCCCGAGTACGACGTGTGGAAGCCCGGCGAGCACAACGGCACCTTCCGTGGTTACAACCCGGCGTTCGTCACCGCCGCCCGGGCTCTCGAGCTGTTCTGGTCCGACGGTGCGCTGGAGGCCCGGACCGCAGTGCTGGGCGAGCGCGTGGCCCGCGCTCTCGCGGACACCGCCCGCCGGCACGGACTGTCCGCCCCGCGCGGGCGCGGCCTCGCGTGGGGGCTGCCCTTCGACCGTCCGGGCGCGGCCCGTGAGGTGTGTGACGCCGCGTACCGAGCCGGTCTGCTGCTGGAGACGGCCGGGCCCCACGACGAGGTGGCCAAGGTCCTGCCGCCGCTGACCGTGACGGACGAGCAGTTGGAACGGGGCCTTGGGATACTCGACGAGTCCGTCGCCTCGACAGTCGGCGGGCGGACTCTCGCGGCCTGACCGGACCCGGGCACCCACCTCTTGGATGAACGACCCTCGCGCGGCGAACCGGCCACGGGGCCAACGAAAGGGAGAACGGATGTCGGTCGACCTCGTCGGCTTCCTCGGCGTAGTACTGGTGGCGTATGTGGTCCCCGGCCCGGACTTCCTCGTGGTGGTGAGGTCGGCCACCGAGCATCCCGCCAAAGGGCGGGCCGCGGCGCTGGGCGCCCAGACCGGACTGTGCGTGCACATGCTCGCCGCCGCGGTCGGACTGTCGCTGATCGCCGCCCGCTCACCGGCGGTCTACGACACCATCAAGCTGCTGGGCGCGGCCTACCTCGTCTACCTGGGGGTCCGGGCCGTGCTGGCCGCGCGACGGGCCGCCCGGGAGCGGGACGCCGGGCGAGAAGCGGCCGGGGGCCCGGCGGACGGCGCCGACGCGCGAACTCCGGCGGAGGACGGACCGGTCCACGGCCGGTGGCGGTCCGGCTTCACCCAGGGCTTCCTCACCAATGTGCTGAACCCCAAGGCGGCGCTGTTCTTCCTCAGCATCCTGCCGCAGTTCGTCGACGGCGGCGGCTCGACATCGCGGCAGATCTTCTTCCTGGGCACCCTGGACATCATCATCGGTGTCGCCTACTGGTTCGCCCTGGTCGCCGTAGCCGCGCGGCTACGGGCGTTCCTCGCCCGTCCGAAGGTCCGCCACCGCTGGGAGCTGACGACCGGCTGGCTGTTCATCGCCATCGGCATCGGCGTCGCCGCGGCAGCCTGAAAGCACTGCTCCGGGATGCGGACGGGGCGGGTTCAGGTGGCGGTGCCGGGGGCGGGGGCCTGGCCGACGCGGTAGATCCGGTTGCGCAGTTCCGTCTCCGCCCAGTCCAGGTCGGCTCGTAGGTCGAGCCAGACCTGGTCCTTGCGCCTGCCGGGCTGGTCGAGTCTGACGGCGACCCAGGAGAACGCGCCCTGGAGGATCTCCCGTCTGCGTCCGGGGCTGGTCACGGAGAGCGCGAAGGGCACGGCGAGGCCGGCCCTGGTGACGATCATGTTGCTCTCGTCGTCCGGTTGGGGGCGGCCTCCGGTGAGGTAGCGCGGCACGTCGAGGACCTTGATCCACTCCAGGACGGCTCCCGTGACCTGTTCGTCCAGGATCCCCGCGACGGACTCGCGCACGGCAACGGCGGGCTGTTCACCGAGCCAGCCCAGCCAGTGCTCGGAATCCGTGAGCTTGGCGAAATCGTCCTTGGGCGGGCCGTAGTTCGGATTCTCCACGAACTCGCCGGTCAGCTTCCCGTCCTCGCCGACCCGCCAGACACCCTGGACGGCTTCCCCCGGGACGTATCCGTCGGGATCACCGATGAGGTCAGGGTCGATCACCGCGACCGACCCGCCCGGGTTCGCGGCCGCCTCAGCGACCAGCTCGGGCGGAGGCGACTGCAGGATGCGACGCCGCTCGGCCGATATGTCCCCCACGTGAGCACCCCTTCGACTGTTCGTACGAGGCAGTCGGCACCGTCCCGCCAGAGGCATGTTTCCATGAGCGCCGCCGGCCGAGGTCTCAGGGGCCGGATCGAAGGCGGCTCTCGCGGTCGGGGCCGGGCGCCGCCCTGGACCCCGCCGGAAGGCCGGTGCCGCCCTGCGGGCGTGGCCTGCTTGACCTGCCCGGCCGCCGCCTGCAAAGTCGGGATGCGGCACCGCAGCACCACCGCCTCACTCTGCCGACCGGTCCGCCCGTCCCCAGGTGGCAGGCGGCCCTGACACCCGGGAGCGGCTGATCCGATGGTCCTCGACCTGGTTGTGATCGGTACGGCCATCAGCCTGGGGCCCTTGCACAACAGCGCCTTCATCCTGCTGCTCTCGTCACGGCGTGGCGTTCGCCAGGGTCTGGCGTTCCTGTTGTCGTGGCTGGCCAACCTGGTGGTGGTGATCGCCTGTGTGGTGCTGCTGACCGGCGGTCAGCCACCGGCCCGTCACAGCGCGCCCTCGACTGCCGTGATCGCTGTGAAGCTCGCGATCGGCCTGGCACTGGTGCTGTACGGCGCCTACCGGCACCGCCGACCGCCTCGCCCGCACGGCCCGCCACGCTGGACGGCCCGGATCGACAACGCCTCCCCGGTCACGGCAGCCGGCCTGGCCTGGCTGTTGCAGCCCTGGGCGCTGGTCGGCGCCGGCGCCGCGACCGCCGTCGACGCGAACCTCTCCACCGTCACCGACTGGCTCGCACTGACCGGCTACTGTCTGCTCGCCACCCTCAGCCTCATCGTCATGGAGTTGTACGTGGTCTGGGCGCCCGCGGTCGCGAACGCCCGGTTGAACGCCCTGCGGACCTGGCTGGAGCAGCACCAGGAGCAGCTGATCGTCACGCTCTCCCTGCTCCTCGGCCTGGGGCTGACGGCCCGAAGCATCGCCGAGCTCGTCACCTGACACGCCCTCCGCGAGCGTCCCGAGAGGGCCACCGAGGACGAGAAGCCAAAGCCGCTCCGTTCTCACCCGGACCGTCGACCGGCCGGTGCCACACGGGTCGGCGCCGGCAACGGGTGGGTCAGATTTGGTTCTCGCCGCCGTCGACGTACAGGTTGGCTCCGAGGATGAAGCTGCTCTGCTCGGAGGCGAGGAAAGCCACCACGTCGGCGACCTCGTCCGGACGTCCGATCCGGCCCAGTGGGACACTCGCGGCGAACTGCGACTTGGTCAGGGGTGTGTCTCCCGCGGCCACGGCGTCGAGTCCAGGAGTGTCGATGGTGCCCGGGGAGATCGCGTTGACCCGGATGCCGCGGTCCTTGAGCTCGTTGGCCCAGGTCCGGGCGAAGGACCGTATCGCTGCCTTCGAGGCCGCGTACGCGCCGAACGCCGCGACACCGTCATCGGCGCGCACCGAGGAGTTCAGGATCACCGACGCCCCGTCGTTGAGCAGCGGCAGCGCCTTCTGCGCCGTGAACAACGTGCCCCGGACGTTGACGCCGAAGGTCTCCTCGAAGTGCTCCTCGGTGACCTGCTCCAGCGTCGCGAACGACGCGGTGCCGGCATTGGCGAACAGCACGTCCAGACCCCGGCCCCGGGCGCGGACCGTGTCGTAGAGCCGGTCCAGGTCGGCCAGGTCGGAGACGTCACCCACCACCGCGGTGGCCCCCGCCGGGCCGATGGTCTCTACGGCCGCGTCCAGCACGGCCTTGCGCCGGCCGGTGATGAACACGTGCGCGCCCTCGGCCGCGAGTCGCGTCGCGGTCGCCAGGCCGATCCCGGTGCCGCCGCCGGTGACGACGGCGGTCTTGCCTTCAAGCTGTCCCATGCCGATGACCTCCACAAACCTTCAGTACCGATCGATACCGAAGTGGACCGTAGCACATCTGCACCGATCAGTACGGAAGAGGTACGATGGGCCGCATGGAGACGCGGCAGAAGGCATCGATCGGTCGGCCGAGAGGGTTCGACGCCGACGAGGCCCTAGAACAGGCCATGCGGGTCTTCTGGGAACAGGGCTACGAAGGCGCCGGCCTCACCGACCTGACCAACGCCATGGGCATCACCCGCACCAGCATGTACGCGGCCTTCGGCAACAAGGAGGCACTGTTCCGCAAAGCCCTGGAGCGCTACACCGAAGGCCCCGCCTCGTACGGGGCCCGGGCCCTGGAAGAACCGACCGCTCGGCAGGTGGCCACCGCGTTCCTCAACGGCTCCGTCCGGGCCACCACCCGCCCCGACTGCCCCGCCGGGTGCCTCGGTGTCCAAGGATCCCTCGCCGCCGGCGCCCCGGGAACCCCTGCCCGCGACGCCCTCGCCGCCTGGCGCAACGAGCACACCACCCTGCTCCGCGACCGGTTCCGGCAAGCCGTCGACGACGGCGACGTCCTGCCCCCCGGCACCGATCCCGAGCTGCTCGCCCGCTACCTCATGACCGTGGCAAACGGCATCGCCGTCCAAGCCGCGAGCGGCACCGGCCGCGACCAACTCCAGCAGGTGGCCGACATGGCCCTGCAGAGCTGGCCTCCTGCCTGACGTATCACTGCTCATCGAGGCATGACTGCCGGGCAAGAAACTCCTCGAACGCCGCCTTCCGCTTCGGATCCATGAAGCCTTGGCGGACCGTGCGGGCCTGTTCCTGGAGCCAGTACGCCTCGCCGGGGTTCGGTAGCTCGGCGGCCACCACGCCTCCGCGAGCGACCGCCGTGCGTCCCCCTACGCGACGGCGAAAGAGCGTGAACGCGCCGAATTCCCTTGGGCGGGCCAGTTCCGACTCCTCCGCCTCAGCCCGGTTCTCGCCCCCGGCGGCACCCATCAGTCACGTGAGCACCAAGCCGAGCGGCCCGCCCGCCGCCGACGGCCTGGACGGTGTCGACGGGGCTGCACCAGCACCGACCGGTTCCGGCGCGACCGCGTCCTGGACGCGCTCCAGGCACGGGGCCACGACACAAGTGCCCTGGAGAACGCGGACGACATCACAGCCCGCGAACTACGCGCCCGCCTGGCCGATCCCGACTACTGGTGGGCAAACGACGGGACAGGCGCCAGATCCAAGGCCAGGCAGCACGCCGTGGAGGTCGGTGCAAGGGTATGGAAACTGACGGCTCGTCAGATTACGCTCCTGCGTATGATTTCCACGGTGGTCTGGGGTACCGGCAACGTCGGCCGTGCGGCGATCCGTGCGGTCGAGGCTCATCCGGCGCTCGATCTCGCGGCCGTACTCGTTCACAACCCCGAGAAGGTCGGGCGCGACGCGGGCGACCTCGGCGGCCTCGGTCGAGGCCTGGGCATCTCGGCGACCGACGACATCGACGCCGTGCTCGGCGAGGGCCCCCGGGCGGTGGTGTACGCGGCATCGGGCGACATCCGGCCCGACGAGGCACTGGCCGACATCGGCGCCGCGATCCGGGCGGGTGCCGTGGTCGTCACTCCGGCGCTGTACCCGCTCTACGACCAGCGCAACGCCCCACCCGAGTTCCGGGACCCGGTGCTCGCCGCCATAGCGGACGGCGGAGGGTCGCTGTTCGTGTCCGGCGTCGACCCGGGCTGGGGCAATGACGTACTTCCGCTGCTGATGAGCGGCCTGGGCACGGTCGTCGACGCCGTCCGCTGCCAGGAGATCTTCGACTACTCCACGTACGAGCAGGAGGAGTCGGTCAGGTATCTGGTCGGGATGGGCCAGCCGATGGACTACGAGCCGCTGATGCTCGCCCCGTCGATCCCGACCATGGTGTGGGGCGGGCAGATTCGGCTGATGGCCAGGGCCCTCGGTGTCGAACTCGACGAGATCCGCGAGACCTTGGAGCGCCGCGCGCTCGACGCGACGGTGAGCACCCGGACCATGGGTGAGTTCGACGCAGGCACCCAGGGCGCGGTGCGGTTCGAGGTGCAGGGCTTCGTCAAGGGAGAACCCCGCCTCGTCATCGAGCACATCACCCGGATCCACCCGTCCTGCGCCCCGGATTGGCCGTCACCGCCCAACGGCGACGGGGCGCACCGAGTGATCATCGAGGGCCGTCCTCGCATCGTGGTCACCGTCGAGGCGACCGACGAGGGCGAGAACCGGTCCGCGGGCGGGAACGCCACCGCGGTCGGCCGGCTGGTCGGCGCGATCGACTGGCTCGTGGATGCGGAGCCCGGACTCTACGACGCGCTCGACGTCCCACTGCGGCCGGCGGCAGGAAGGCTCGGTGGGAAATGACGCCGCCGCCCCCTTCCGTATCCGTCCGACACCACCAGGACGCGTCTCCTGTCGCCGGCCGGGGCCAGGGGCGTACACGAAGGAGTTCCGGATGAACGTCGACATCCCCGAAGGCAAGAACCCGATCGAGTACGTGTGGGGCGACATGGTCCCCGGCATCGGGCTCGCCGCCGCGAACTTCTCGCTGTCCGTCTACGCCCACACGACCCTGGGACTGCGCGAGTTCGAGGCGGCGCGGCTGCGGATCGCCCAGATCAACGGCTGTCTCTTCTGCCTCGACTGGCGGACCGAGCGGGACGAGCAGAAGGTCGAGGAGGAGTTCGCCGACGCGGTGGCCGAGTGGCGCACGACCGACGCCTTCGACGAGCGCACCCGCCTGGCCGCCGAGTACGCGGAGCGGTACGCCCTCGATCACCACGGCCTCGACGACGAGTTCTGGGACCGGATGACCGCGCACTACAGCCAGACCGAGATCGTGGAGCTGACCATGAGCCTCGGCTCGTGGCTGGCGTTCGGGCGGCTCAACCGTGTGCTGGGGCTCGACGCCATATGTGTGCTGCCGGGGCACTGAACCGGTCCGGGGCCGTCCGGCGAGTCCGGGCGGCCCTGGTTTCGTTCCTTTCCGACTCCCCTCTCACGTGCTCGGGCAGCCGCTACAGGTCCGCGGCGATGATCGCTTCTATGTTTCGTTCGGCGAGTGCCGTGATGGTGACGAACGGATTGACGCTCGTGTTGCCCGGGACGAGGGCGCCGTCGATGACGTACAGGCCCGGATGGCCGTGCAGGCGGCCGTAGTTGTCCGTCGCCTTGTTGAGCACGGCGCCACCGAGGGGGTGGTACGTGAGATGGTCGCCCCAGATCTTGTAGGCGCCGAAGAGGTCGGTGCGGTAGATGGTCCCTTCCTTGGCGTTGATCTTGTCGAAGATCGTCTTGGCCATGTCGATGGACGGCTGCTTCCAGGCGGTCTGCCAGTTGAGGTCGACCGTTCCCGCCGCCGCGTTCCACGAGAACTGGGCCCGGTTGGGGTTCTTGGTGATCGACAGGTAGAACGAGGCGTAGGTCTCGATGCCGGTGGGCAGTGGGGCCACCTCGGCGAACGCGCCGCCCGCGGCCCAGTTGTCGATGCCGGAGCACGGGATGGACGACTGCAGGGCACCGGTGGGGTCCCACAGGTGGTTGGCGCGGCCGCACATCACGTTGCCGTTGTCGCCCCAGCCCTTGCCCACCTCGCTGTTGAGGCCCGGCAGCGCGCCGGTCGCCTTGAGCTTGACCAGGAGCTTGCTGGTGCCGACGCTGCCGGCCGCGAAGAACACCCGGTCCGCGGTGACGGTCTTGGTCGCGGTGGTGTTGCCGCTGGTGTCCAGGCGGTCGATGACGACCGTGTAGCCGCCCGCTGTTGCCGGGGCGACCGAAGTGACCTTGTGCAGGGGCGAGATGGAGACCCGCCCGGTCGCCTTGGCCAGGGCGAGGTAGGTCTTCTGCAGGGACTTCTTGCCATAGTTGTTGCCATAGAGGATCTCGCCCGCGAGCGCGGACTTGGGTACGGTCCCGGCGGCCTCCCGCTCCATGTAGTCCCAGTCGTACACGTCGGGCACGAAGACGAACGGGAAGCCCGAACGCTGGGCGTGCTTACGGCCGACCCGCGCGTACTGGTAGCAGTCGGCGGTCTCGAACCACGTCGGGTCGACCGTGGCGACGCCGAGACCCGCGTTGGCGCGCGGGTAGTAGACGGAGTACATCTCGTCGGCGTCGACCGACGGCAGGACGGCGCCGAAGTTCTCCCGCTTGGGAGTGACCGCCATACCGCCGTTGACCAGTGAACCGCCGCCGACGCCCCGGCCCTGATAGACGATGATGCCGCCCATCTCCTCGGCGTCCAGGATTCCGGTGTAGCGGGGGACGTCCTTGTCGATGGGGAAGCCGAGGAAGTTGCTGAGCGGCTGCTTCGTCCTGGTGCGCAGCCAGAAGGACCGGTAGTCGGGGCTCGTCGTGTTGGCGAAGATCTTGCCGTCCGACCCGGGAGTGTCCCAGGCCATGCCCATCTCGATCATATGGACGTCGACACCTGCCTGGGCCAGTCGCAGAGCGGCCACGGAGCCGCCGTAGCCGGTGCCGATCACGAGGACGGGCACGTGCGCGCCCGGTTCGATCACGGCGGATGCGGCCGCGGTGGCGGCATGGGCCGGGGCCACATGCCCGGCGAGCGCGGCCGACCCCAGAAGGGAACCAGTTCCACTGATGAATCTTCGCCGGGACACGCCTCTCAGGCGCCTCCCACGTGGGGAATCGTCGTTCATGCGCGGCTCCTCACTCTCCATAGAGTGAAACGGGTTCTACTGGCACCCACACGAGAAGTCACGCCATACCCTGAGGTAACTTTCAAAAGATCACATATTGGGCATCACCTGCGCGGCCCGTCCCCGGACTCCGCCGCCCGGAGCCTGGCTCGCACTTGTTCGTGAACGGGCGTGAGACGCCAGCAGCTCTGCCCGACTCGCGTGGCCGTCGCCGCGCACTGCTGCGCTCGTAGGACCCGGTGGCCGGCTCGGCCGGTCGACGTGACGCATCCGCGTCGCAGCTGCGGCTACAGCGGGCAGCGCCCGCGCGATCTGCTGTCGGGCGGCTTCGGGACGGTCGTCAGCGTCGGCGGTGCCCTGCGCGAGTCCGTCGACCCGAGTCCGACGACCCCCTCTTGCTCGGCACCCGGCCTGCGTCAGGGCGCCGGCCGACTCGTCAGCCGTCGGAGGGTTTTGTGGCTGTCGGGTTCAGTGGGCGAATGTCTCGGCCAGACGTACTTTGTAGCCGTCCTCCTCCATGAGGACAACGGTGACGCCGAAGGGGTTCGGGTGGTCCAGCTCCAGAGGGATGAAGGAGTACGTGACGGCGGCCTGGACGGGCGCCACCAGGTCGCCGCCCGGCTGGGGCGCGAGGGCCGGCAACCAGTCGGGGACCACCGAGGCCGTGCCGTCGGGGCCGCGGGCCACGACGTTCTCGGTGTACGGAAACCGGTGCAGCACGTGTCCATCGCGGCCGGCCCGGACCAGGTTCAGGCAGGGGGCGGGGCCGACGGCGGGCAGGTCACAGGCGGCGGCGACGTCGGCGGTCTCCCAGGCCAGTACGATCTCGTCCGCGCCGGCCGCGGCCGCGATGTTGGACAGTTGCGCAATGCCCGTGAGGGCGTCCTCGCTCGTCGTGAACGGGCGCGCCCAGACCATTCCGACCAGTTCGCCGCCCACAAGCGGCATGATGACCGGCCGGGGCACAGCACCCTGTTCCAGGCCCGCGGTACACGCGTTCTTCACCGAGTCGACCAGCGCGTCCCAGATCTGCCCGTCCATGAAGTCCCTTTCGACACCGGCCGTCTTCGTGACGTCCGACCTTGTCACGCAGACACCCGCCCCGCCAAAGCGCTGGCCCGTCAACCGCGACCGGGAGGCCGGGGACACGGGCGCATCCGCTGCCAGGGACGGTGAAGTGGGGCCTGCTCCTGCCACGACGGTGGTTGCGGGTCGCGGAACCCCCGGCAGGTCCGCCGACAGCAACACACGGCCGTGATCGGCCGCGCACCGGTTCGAGGAAAGCGAACGACCGTACCGGACCTGACTCCCGCGTTCGCGGACATCGCACAGGCCGTCACGCCAGGGCGCGTATCCGGTGGTGATCAGGAGATGGTCGGGGCGATGTCCTCGAGCCGGATACGGTGCCCCGAAGTCAGGCATGAGGGGGATGCTGCGTTGGAGCGACGGAAGCTGATCGGGATCGGGGCGGGGGTCGCGGTCCTGCCCGGCTGGTGGGCCCTGCGTCAGGTGGCGGACGGGGCTCCAGGGGGCTGGCGCACCGACACCGCACCGCTGGAGCGGGCGTTCCCGCTGCTGGGCCCGCTCACCGACGCAAGGTGGGTGACCAGCCGGGACAACGACGACCGGAGCGTACCGTCGCCGGAGTTGGTGATCTCGGGCCTGGCCCGACTGGCGCCTGGGAAACTGGCCGAGCTGACGGCGGCCCGCGCCTTCGTCTCCGAGGCGCCGGCCAATGACTTCTCCTCATGGTTCGAGAAGCCGCTCAAGGGCGAGGGGCCGGAGAATCCGGAATGGATCCGGTCGCACGAACTCGACCGCGACGACAGCGGTCACTCGACCGACCTGTGGTTCGACCGTCGCAGCGACACCGTCCGCTTCCGGGCACTCAACCCGTACGGCTGAGGGAGCCTTGTCCTGGTCGCGACGGGCCGTCGGCTTCGTCAGTGTCCGCGCCCTCAAGGAGGGCAGCTGACCGGACCCGAATCCGACCGACCCACCGAGCGACCGAGCGACCGAGCGACAGCGGCAAGACGAGGTCGGAAATCCATCTCGTCGTCGAACTTCTTCTCCCAGCCGCTGAACCGTTGGTTCGAAGTGACGGCGACGCTGTTCATATCCTCGCGGTCGGCCGCGGGCCGAACCCTTACGGACATCCCAAAGCCGACGCCACCCAGCTTTCGGAGGGTGGTGCGTCCTGGGGTGTGTCGTTCACCAGCCAGGAACCGTTCCACTCGATGTTCCACACCTCGCCGAGGGAGTTCTCGAACTCCACAAAACTCCCTGGAGCGCCTTCGAGGAGCACGAGCTCCCTCAGCAGCACGTCGTGCGTAGTGAACCCGCGCGACGGACCTACGCTGCCGCCCTTGGTCCTGGTGTTCTCGTATCGCATCCGCAGGTACGCGACGGGGGGCCGGGAGATGATCGTCGACCGCAGCATGCGCTTGCGCAGAACCGCCTCCTCCAGGCTCTCGTCTCCGCGGAACTCGCACTGGTACGCCGGGAAGACCGCTGAGACGACCTCGTTCAGGGCTTCGTTTCGCCCGTGGTGGTAGCCGTGCACGGGCGGTGAAGCCGCTGCCACCGAATCGAACCGGTAGGTCCCGTAAGAGAAGCCGGTGGCGATCGTGAGCGGTCGGGCGCCTGGTCCGCGTCCGAGGCGGTGCTGTCTGGCGAACTCAAGAACAGCCCTGCTCAGACCTTCGTCGTGGACGTCCAGCGAGTTCATCTGGTAGGCCCAGCCTCCGTCGGCGTCCATGGCGAGGGAGAACAGGAAGCGCGGCATGGGCGACCATCGCCAGGCCATGGGCAGGCCAGGTACCTCCTCGACGTTCCTGATCTCCGCGACGGCCTGTTCGATGTTCATGTCCGTCATTTTCTCCCACACGCGCCGGCAGGCGCCGCCCACCCCACTCGAGACCAGGGGCACCCGGAGAGGGAGAACTTCCAACAACGCCATGGCGTGGTCTGTCGTCGCGTGACAGTAGTGACAGTGGTCTTCTGGAGCTCCGAGAGCCGTCTTACGGAGCTCCGAGCGCAAGGGGGCTTCTCCTCGGTCAAGAGCCGGGCCAGTGGCATGAGTCGATGCCGCGAGTCCGGCTTTGGACTACATCGTGATCACGATCTTTCCGTGCACGCGACGTCCCGCTTGCAGTTGCACGGCTTCCTGGATCCGCTCGACGGGGAAGGTGGCAGCGATCGGCACGGTGAGCTCACCGATGACGATGGCGTCGGTGATCCGCTGCAGGTCCTCCGGCTGCGCGTTGATGCCGCCTGTCGCGTGTACGCCTTCGGGCGGGTCGGCGGCCGCGATCGTGGAGATCCGCTGTGCGGGAACGCCGAGTGCGAGCGCCGCCTCTGCCACTTCGGTGCCGAACAGGTCGGCCGCCGCACCGACTCCTTCGGGGGCGAGCGCGTGGACACGGTCCACCAGGCCGGGACCGTAGGTGACGGGGTCGACGCCGAACTGCCGCAGGAAGTCAAAGGTGCCTTCGGAGGCGGTTCCGATCACCCGGGCGCCCGCGAGCTTGGCGAGTTGGATGGCGAACACGCCCACACCGCCGGCGGCGCCTCCGATCAGGACGGTGTCGCCGGCCGTCACGCCGGCAGCCGCCAGCGCCGCCGCGGCGGTCATGCCCGCAACCGCGAGTGTGCCGGCCACCTCGTCGCTGATCTCCGCCGGGGTGTGACGGAGCGTGTCCGCCCGGGCGGGGTCGACCACGACCAGGTCGGCGGCGGCCCGGCCCGTCGCGGCGCCGTAGACGCGATCTCCCACGGCGAAGCCGGAGACACCTTCGCCGACCTCGTCCACGGTGCCGGCGAAATCGGTGGCGAAGCAGGACGGCAGGGTGATTCCGAACCGCTGCGCCACCTCGGGCATCGAGGCGAGGATCCAGTCCATGGGGTTGAGGCCGACGGCGGCTACGCGGACGTGGACTTCGCCCGCTCCCGCGTGCGGCTCCGGGACCTCGCGCAGCTCCAGTACCTCCGGCCCTCCGAACGTGTCGTACATAACGGCTCGGCTCATGATGTGCCTCCACGGCAAGTGATGGGACTTGGTCCTGTCAGTCACCGTAGCACCGTGACGAGACCAAGTCCCGTACTCTGTGTTCATGGCCCGCTGGGAACCCCACGCACCGCAACGGCTCGCGGAAGCTGCACTCGAACTGTTCGCGGAGCGCGGTTACGACGACACGACCGTGCTCGACATCGCGCAACGCGCGGGACTGGCAAAGAGCACTTTCTTCCGGCACTTCCAGAACAAGCGGGACGTGCTCTTCGGTGAGGACGCGCTCACTGAGCAGCTCGTCACCGCGATCTCGGAGGCGCCCGCCGAGGCCACCCCCCTCGAAGCGGTGGCACGCGGGATCGACGCGCTCGGACGGAACGTCTTCACACCCGCTCGGCGTGCGTTCGGCGTCCGGCGGCGAGCGGTGATCGAAGCCCATTCCGACCTCCGGGAACGCGAGGCCCTGAAGGGCATGAGTCTCACCGCCGCGATCGCCGGGGCCGTAGCGCGCCGCGGGGTGCCCGTGCTGACGGCCCGCGTGGCTGCGGAACTGGGCGCACTCGCCCTGAAGGTCACCTACGAGCAGTGGAGCGAAGCGGATAACACCGTCGAGTACAGCGACCTGGCCCGGCAGAACCTCAGCGCAGTGCGGGCCGCCGTCCCGGCCGTGTAGGGGCGCCAATCCTGTCGGCGCGACGCGTTGTCCGGTCACGGGTCACGCTCAGAGGAACTCTCGCCGACGACGAGTGGGCAGCACTCCGGTGTCTCATCGGGCCCCTTGGCCCTGCGCGCTGCGAAGTCGACCGCTCTCATCTGGCCGGAACCGCACCTCTCGACAGTCATGCGACGCATTGACCCCACAGCGCCGTCGCGGTTGCATGCTCGTGGCCCTCCGGTGGGGAACCGGAAACAAGGACCATGTGCTGCCTCAGGGGGAAAAGGTGAGGGGAAACGCGCATCGGAGCGCCGCCGGACGTGTGCGGGCCGCCTTGAGCGCCACGGTCGTGGTCTGCGCGGTCACGGCGGTGCTGCCGGGAGCCGCTTCGGCTGAGCCCATGACCGTGCCGGGCGTCGCGAGCGACAGCGGAGCCGGGGTCGAGCGGATCAGTGTCGCGGCCGACGGCACCCAGGGTGACGGCGACTCCGCGGGCGCCACGATCACGGCCGACGGCCGGCGTATCGCCTTCTCGTCGTCGGCGAGGAACCTCACACCCGCCAACCCGGTGACAGGGGAAAGGGTGTTCGTCCGCGACCAGCGGACGAGCCGGACCACGCAGATGAGCACCCTCACCTCCCCGATCCAGCGCCCGGTGATCAGCGGTGACGGGCAATACGTCGCCCTGTGGGGGCTGTTGTTCAGAGACACGAAGGCCTTCCTGTCCCAGGTGAGCTCGGGAAGCACGATCGGCGTCAACTGCCCGGGCCTCAGCTGCAGCCAGCCGTCGCTCAGCGCGGACGGCCGCTACATCGCCCAGGCCGCCACCTTCAATCGACCGCCGTCCCGGCAGCGCATCGAGGTACGGGACTGGCGCGCCGACACCGCGCAGACCGTCGCCGAGTTCGACCACACCGTCTCGGCCCGGCCGTCCATCAGCGGCGACGGCCGCTTCGTCGCCTACCAGGACGGCCAGGCGGAGGACGTCTTCGTGTGGGACCGGACCGACGACACCTCCTCAGGCCCGATCGAGGGCCCGTCCAAGGCGGCGACACTCGTCCAGCTCAGCAAGGACGGCAGCAAGGTCGTCTACCTCTCGGGCTCCGACACCTACGTCCACGACGAGAGCTCGGGCACCGACCAACTGGTGCCGAACGTACGGGGCGTAGCCATCGATCCCACCGGCCGCTATCTGCTGTACGCCCCCTACGACACGACCGGACCGTCGCTCACGCTGCGCGACCTGGAGACGGGCACCGACGAGATCGTCTCGGACCAGCCCGCCTCGGCCGGGACCGACGCGGTCAGCGCCGGCGGGCGCGATGTGGTCTTCCATTCCACGGCCGACAACATCGTGCCCGACGACACCAACGGCAAGTCGGACGTCTTCATCCGCCGCTTCTACTGATCGTCCCGGCCGCCTCCACCACCTTTTCCAGCCCAATGTTCATCAGGTCCACCGGACAGTTCCTGGCCGTGGCCTCATTCCCGAGCCCTGAGCATCCGACCTCAGGGCTCAAATCGACTGCTTTCGCCCGCAAGAACTATGGTCGCGCCGCAGTGACGGCTGCGCGGTTCTCTCTCACGGAGACCGCGCACCGTCTCGGTCCGGCCCTCATCGAGGTGGCCCGCCACAACGTCGAGGCTGGCCGCGCACTGGTGGTCGGGCGAGACCGGAAAGCAGCGGGCCTCAGCGCAAGTTCACCGGTCGTGGCCTCCGGTCCTCGTACCCCGTGCACCGCACTGATTGGCGCTTTGCTTGTGCGGTCGGTGGAACGCAGGCGCCGTGCCTGCGCCGTGCCTGGCGCGAGGGCGGCATCGAGGCCTTGCGCTCTGCCGGTCCGACGAACTCCTGCGTAGAGCCCGTGCACTCTGTGCCCGCCCATTCACCCACAGGACCCGAACGAGGCGAACCTCCTCGGAGAGCCGGCACGGCACGGGGCTTGACGGGTGAGGTCCGATGCCGTGTCATCATGAAAGGGACGATGACGGCGGGTGACGCGATGACGACAGCGGGACACGACGGGCCCGGCGGCGAGCCCGTACGCGGCGATGCGAGCCCACAGCCCAGCGCTCCGAAACCTCCGCGCGAGCAGGGCAGTTGGGCTTCGGAGAACGTACCTTTGGTCATCCTGGCTCTCATCGTCCTGGTGCTGGGGCTCGTGGGCTTGACGTCCAACGACAACGTCACCTGCCCCGGCGGAGCCACCAGTTGCGGCAGTCCCTGAAGCACGCCACCGCGGTTGCCGAGGACGAGGTCACGGATGGAACCGCCACCGGCCTTCAGAAACGACATCCACCTTGCCGTCCCTCGCGCGGACGGCCGTCTCGTCGTCGATGAAGTAGATCGGGAAGTCCGCCCGCTCAGCGATGCGATCGGCCCAGGCGTCGTCCCGCTCGGGGAAATCCGGCGAGTACAGGTGGGGCTTGAGGTACCAGTCGAAGAGGCCGAACGGCGGCTCCACGGTCGTCGCGCCGAGCACGTGGAGGTCCGCGGTGTCCCCGATGACGTCGGCGGAGTGTCCGGTGAGATTACGGCTGAAGATCATCGATCCGGCGCTGACCCCCACATAGACCCGTCGCTCCAGCGCCTCCTGGAAGCCGTCGGCCAGGCCGTTGCCGGTGATGCTGCGTGCGAGGTGGTAGTGGTTGCCGCCCTCGACATAGATGACGTCGGCGTGGAGCAGTCGGTCGAGCACCATCTGCCGGGGCAGGCCGTTCAGCTCCAGGACGTCGAACTCCCGCCAGCCGAGGCCGTGCAGCCGGTTCATGTCCTCGACGACCCATCCGTGGTCCCCGGGCTCGGCGACCGATGCCGTGGGAACGAACACGACGTTCGCCGATCCGAACGGCTTTCCCAGCATGTCCCGCAGCGCGTCCCGCAGTGTCTCGTTGCGCAGGCCACTGGCCGTCAGCAGAAAGTTGTTCATCGGGCGAGCCAAGCACGGCTGCCGGGCGCGCGCAACGAACCCGGGATCCGACAGAACCGTCGGATCCTCCTGTTCGGGGGGCGGGCCGCAGTGGTACGGGGGATGGTCAGTACAGAGTCAGGCCGAAGACCGAGAGGACCTCCGCGACGGGCTGGTAGTAGGTGACGCCACCCGACGCGCAGTTGCCCGAGGAGCCCACCGCGAACCCGAGGGCGATCGACCCGGAGTAGGCCGGCGCCCCGGTGTCGCCCGGTTCCGAGCACGCGGTGGAGCGGAACAGACCGTGGACCGTGCCCTCGGCGTGGTTGACCGTGGCGTTGACCGCGGTCACCGTCCCGCAGTGGACGCCGCTGGTCCGTCCGACGTGGCAGACGGACTGCCCGATCGCCGGGTTCGCGGCCCCGGTCACGTCCTGGTAGACGCCCCCGCCCAGCGCGATGTCACCGGGTAGGACCAGCGCGCTCGTCGTGTAGCGGACCACGCCGTAGTCGTCGATCGGGTAGGAGGCGCCCGCGGTGACGCCGACCGGCAGGGTGTGGGCCGCGTCCGCGTACCAGGTGGTGGTGTAGGTGCCGGAACAGTGACCGGCCATGACGGCGTAGCGGTTGGACCCGCTCACCGCGTTGAAGCCGACGACACACTGGGCGCCGGTGGCCGCGTACAGCAGGGTGCCCCCGCGGATCGTGGGCACCTTGAGCGCTGTGGCGCCCGTGCCGGTGCCGAACAGCAGGGCGACCAGCGCTGTCACCACCGTGGTGAACATCGTCAGGCGGGTGTGCGGACGTCTCACGGCCCCTCCAGGGGAGTCGGTCGTCTCGTACCGGGTCTCGTACCGGGTCTCGTTCCGGGCAGTGCCTCCATCGTGCGGGAGGCGGCGTTCCCGGCGACAGACGCGGTCCGGCCGTACCGCCGTCCTCCCCGGCCGTTCTCACCGCCGTCCGGTCCGAACCACTCCGAACCGCACCGCCGCCTCCTGGCCGACGTCCTCGACATCGGGACCCCATCGGGCCCCATCTGGAACCCATCTGGAACCCATCGGGCCCCCTACCCTCTGGTGATCACCGGCGGTTGTGCGGTCCAGGGCGTCGGCCTCGAGGTCGGTCTCCGTAGCGGTCAGTCGCTGTAGAGGCCGGTCAGTTCGGTGGCGTACTTGTCCCGGACGACCCGGCGGCGCAGTTTCAGCGACGGGGTCAGTTCGCCGGTCGCCGGTCCCCACTCCTGAGCCAACAGCCGGTACCGCTTGACCTGTTCGGTGCGGTTGAGGCGGCTGTTGGCGGCGGCCACGGCACGGTCGACCTCCTCGACTACGGCGGGATGCGCGGCCAGCGCCGCGAGGTCCGCGCCGTTCTCCAGGCCGTGCGAGGCGGCCCAGGCGGGCGCAGCCTCGGGGTCGAGCACCAGCAGCGCGACGAGGTAGGAGCGGTGGTCGCCGTGCACCATCGCCTGGCCGATCAGCGGGTGTTCCTTCAGGGCGTTCTCCACGAGGGCCGGGGAGACGTTCTTGCCCGTCGAGGTGATGATCATCTCCTTCTTCCGGTCGGTGACCCAGACGAAGCCGTCCTCGTCGACCCGGCCGATGTCGCCCGTGTGCAGCCACCCCTCCTCGTCGAGCGCGGAGCCGACCGTGCCGTCCGGCCGCAGATAGCCGGCGAAGACGGAGGAGCCGCGCACCTCGAGCTCACCGTCCGCGGCGGTGCGCACCCGCACGCTCGACACCGGACGGCCCACCGAGCCCAGCCGGAATCCGGTGCGGGGGCTGTTGGCCGTCGTCACGCCCGCCGTCTCGGTCAGGCCCCATGCGTCCATGACGACGATGCCGAAGCCGGCCCAGAACCGCACCACGTCCAGCGGCATCGGCGCGGACGCGCTGGCGGCCCAGGCGACCCGGTCGAGGCCACCCGCGGCCAGCAGGGGCAGCAGCACGCTCTCGCGGCACCGTGCGTACGCGTCCGCGAGCGCGGCGGGCGGCTCCTCGCCGCGCTCCTGGAAGCCGACGTGCTCGCGGGCCACCTCCGCGGCCTCCTCCACGGCCTTGCGCCGCTCCTCGGGCAGCAGGGTCAGTCCGGCGCGGACCGCCGCGGCCAGCTTCTCCCAGACCCTCGGCACACCGAAGAACTGCCGGGGCCGCAGCTCGCGCACCGCTTCGGCCACGGTGGCCGGATCGGCGCAGAGATGGACGTGCGAGGCCCGGTGGCAGGGCAGATAGATGCCGAGCATCCGCTCCGCGATATGGGCGAACGGCAGGTAGCAGATGTGCTCGACGTGCGGCGGCAGATCCACCACCTCGTCGAGCGCGACGGCGTTGGCGAGCACCTGCTCATGGGTGAGGACCACGCCCTTGGGCTCACCGGTGGTCCCGGAGGTGTAGACGACGGTCAGCGCGTCCCCGGGGCGGGCCGAGTCCAGCGCCTTGCCGAAGCCCTCCGGGACCGGCTCGCGGGTCAGCGCCGCGTAGGGCAAATGGTGGCCCTCCTCACCGTCCTCCACCACCACGAGCCGTCCGAGCGGCGTGGCGCCGTCGTCGAGCAGCGGCGCCCATACGACTGCCTGGGCGGCGCCTTCCACCACCGCCAGCGGCGCCCGGCAGTTGCGCGCGATGTGGGTGATCTGTTCGGGCGCGGCCGTGCCGTAGACGCTGACCGGCACGGCGCCGAGGCGCACCAGCGCGAGGTCGGACAGCCAGTGCTCGGGACGGTTGGCCATCATCAGCAGGACGTGGTCGCCACGGCCCACGCCGAGCGCCGCGAGTCCTGCGGCGAGCTCCGTGGTGCGGTCCCGGACCTCCGCCCAGGTGAGCGTGGACCACGCGCCGCCGTCCGGGGTCCGCCAGGACAGGGCGGGCAGGTCCGGGTGGAGGCGGGCGTTGCGTTCCAGGAGCTGGGGCAGCGTGGACGGCGCCACCGATTCTCCTTGTGGATCCCCGTCGGTGCGCGGGGCAGATGTCATGACGGCCTCCTGGGGTGCTGGACGGATCGGAGTCGGATCGAGTCGGGTCGAGTCGGGCCCGGGTGTGGTGTGCTGTGGGGCGGGTGGAGGGTGGGTGGGGGTGGTCAGCGGTCGGTGAAGGTCTCACCGCGCTCGGCCTTGCGGAGCAGCAGTTCGGGCGGGGCGAAGCGGTCTCCGTGCAGCTCGGCGAGTTCGCGTGCGCGGGTGACGAAGCCCGGCAGACCGCCGGGGTGGCCGTTGACGTACTGGAGCACGCCGCCCGTCCACGCCGGGAAACCGATGCCGAGCAGCGAGCCGACGTTGGCGTCCGCTACGGAGACGAGCACTCCCTCCTCCAGGCAGCGCACCGAGTCGAGGGCCTCGACGAAGAGCATCCGCTCCTGGAGTTCGGCGAGGTCGGCCCCGCGCAGGGCCGGGTCGGTGAAGTGCTCCCGCAGTCCGGGCCAGAGCCCCGTACGGCGACCGTCCTCGTAGTCGTAGAAGCCGGCTCCGCCACTGCGGCCGGGGCGCCCGAACTCGTCGATCATGCGGTCGACGACGGCGTGCGCCGGATGGGGCCGCCAGTCCCTGCCCGCTTCCTCGGCGGCACGCCGGGTCTCCTCGCGGATCCGGCGCGGCAGAGTGAGCGTCAGGTCGTCCAGCAGGGCGAGCACCCTGGCCGGGTAGCCGGCCTGTGCGGCGGCCTGTTCGACGGTCGCCGGATCGTGTCCCTCGCCGACCATCGCCACGCCCTCGTCGATGAAGTGGCCGATGACGCGGGAGGTGAAGAAGCCCCGGCTGTCGTTGACGACGATCGGGGTCTTGCCGATCTGCCGGACCAGGTCGAAGGCGCGGGCGAGGGCCTCGTCCCCGGTCTGCTCGCCGCGGACGATCTCCACCAGCCGCATCCGGTCGACGGGCGAGAAGAAGTGCAGGCCGATGAAGTCCTTGGGCCTGCCGACCGCACGGGCGAGCGCGCCGATGGGCAGGGTGGAGGTGTTGGAGCACAGCAGGGCGTCGGCGGTGACGGCGCTCTCGGCCTCGCGGAACACCGTGCCCTTCAACGCGGGGTCCTCGAACACCGCCTCGATCACCGCGTCGCAGCCCGCCAGGTCGCGGGCGTCGGCCGTGGCGGTGATGCGGGCCAGGAGCGTGGCGCGTTCGGCGTCGGTCGTACGGCCCTTGGCCACGGCCCGGTCCAGCAGGCGCGCGGAGTAGGCCTTGCCCCGCTCGGCGGCCTCGGCGGAGACGTCCTTCAGCACGACCTCGATGCCTGCCCTGGCACACGAGTACGCGATGCCGGCGCCCATCATTCCGGCGCCCAGGACGGCCACCCTGGTCACCGTGCGGGAGGCGATGTGCTGCGGGCGGTTGGCGCCCGACGCGACCGCCTGCGCGTCGAAGAAGAAGCCCTGGATCATGTTCTTGGCGGTCTGCCCGGTCACCAGGTCGGTGAGATACCGGGCCTCGATCACGAAGGCGGTGTCGATGTCGACCTGGGCGCCCTCCACCGCCGCGGCGAGGATGTTGCGCGGCGCCGGGTAGGGCGCTCCGCCCAGCTGTTTGCGGAGCGAGGCGGGGAAGGCGGGCAGCTGCGCGGCGAGCGCCGGGTGGGACGGGGTGCCGCCCGGGATGCGGTGGCCGGGCACGTCCCACGGCTGCACGGACCGCGGATGGGCGTCGACGAAGGCCCGGGCACGGGCGAGCAGGTCATCGGGGTCGGCGGCGATCTCGTCGACCAGACCGGCGGCGAGGGCGTCGGCCGGGGCGTACCGACGGCCCTCCAGCAGTACCTTGCGCAGCGCGTCGGCGATGCCGAACATCCGTACCGTGCGGGTCACCCCGCCTCCGCCGGGCAGCAGTCCGAACGTCACCTCCGGCAGACCCACGCGGGCGTCGGGCCGGTCCAGTACCACGCGGTGGTGGCAGGCGAGCGCGATCTCGTAACCGCCGCCCAGGGCCGCGCCGTTGACGGCGGCCACGACGGGTACGCCCAGTGTCTCCATCCGGCGCAGGGCACGCTTGACGCGCATGCCGGCCTCGAACGACGCGCCGGCGGTCTCGGGGGTGACGGCGATCAGGTCCCGCAGGTCGCCGCCCGCGAAGAAGGTCTTCTTGGCCGAGGTCACGATGACGCCCTTGAGGCTGTCGCGACGGTCCTCCAGCCGGTCGACGGTGACGTCGAGTGAGTCGATGAACGCCGCGTTCATGGTGTTGGCGGACTGATCGGGGTCGTCGAGAACGAGCGTGACCACATGGTCGGCGTCCTCTTCCCAGCGGATGGTGCGGCTTTCGGCTTCGGGGGCCATGGGATGCGCTCTCCTACGGGTGTGCGTGCCCCACAGGGGCGGACGGGAGTCGCGCGGACTGCGCGGGGTGGCGCGTGCGGGGCAGGACCGGGGCTGCGTCAGCCGGGGTGAGGCGGGCCTGTGCAGGGCGGGGTGGCGCGGGAGCTGTGCCGGGCCACGGATGGGGGGGCGCGACCGACGCGGGACGGATAGGGCAGGGCCGACGGCGGCGGGACCGACGCGGGCCGGTCGGGGCAGGGCCGACGCGGGACGGGCGGGGGACGGGACCGAAGCGGGGCGGATAGGGCAGGGCCGACGGCGGCGGGACCGACGCGGGCCGGTCTGGGCAGTTCAGGGGGCAGGGCCGATGGGGCGGCCCGCGCGGGGCCGAGGGAGGTCGGCGGCGGGGCCGATGGAGGTCAGGGACTGGGCGTTCACAGTCGTTCGACGACGGTGGCGATGCCCATGCCGCCGCCGACGCACAGGGTGGCGAGCCCGTGGCGCAGGTCGCGCCGCTCGAGTTCGTCCACGAGCGTGCCGAGGATCATGGCTCCGGTCGCACCGAGCGGATGGCCCATGGCGATGGCGCCGCCGTTGACGTTGACCTTCTCCCGGTCCAGGCCGAGATCCTTGACGAAGCGCAGCACCACCGCCGCGAACGCCTCGTTGATCTCGACCAGGTCGAGGTCGGCGACCGTCAGGCCGGCCCTGTCGAGTGCCTTGCGGGAGGCCGGGGCGGGCCCGGTCAGCATGATCGTCGGGTCGGCTCCGGAGACGGCGGCGGACACGATCCGGGCTCGCGGCGTCAGTCCGTGCCGTCGGCCGGCCTCGGCGGAGCCGACGACGGTGAGCGCCGCTCCGTCCACGATGCCGGAGGAGTTGCCCGCGTGGTGGACGTGGTCGATGCGTTCGATCCAGTGGTACTTCTGGAGGGCGACCGCGTCGAATCCGCCGAGTTCGCCGGCGGCCGCGAAGGACGGCCGGAGCGCGGCGAGGGAGTCCGTGGTCGTGCCGGGCCTGAGGTGTTCGTCCCGGTCGAGGACCAGCAGTCCGTTGCGGTCCCGTACGGGGACGACGGAGCGCGCGAAGCGGCCTTCCTTCCATGCCCGGGCGGCCCGCTCCTGTGACTCGGCCGCGTAGGCGTCGACGTCCCGGCGGCCGAACCCCTCCAGTGTGGCGATCAGGTCGGCGCCGATGCCCTGCGGGACGAACCCGGTGTCGTGGTTGGTCAGGGGGTCGAGTGCCCAGGCGCCGCCGTCGCTGCCCATGGGGGTGCGGGACATGGACTCCACCCCGCCGGCCAGGACCAGGTCCTCCCAGCCGGAACGCACCTTGGCGGCGGCGAGGTTGACGGCTTCCAGACCGGAGGCACAGAAGCGGTTCTCCTGGACGCCGGCGACGGTGTCGGGCAGCCCGGCGGCCATCGCCGCGGTCCTGGCGATGTCGGCGCCCTGGTCGCCGACGGGGCTGACGACGCCGAGGACGATGTCGTCGATGCCGGCCGGGTCCAGGCCGGGGAACCGGCGGCGCACCTCGTCGATCAGTCCGACGACCAGGTCGACGGGCTTGGTGCCGTGCAGCGCGCCGCCCGGCTTGCCTCGGCCGCGGGGGGTGCGGATCGCCTCGTACACATACGCTTCACTGGTCGTCACGGGGAACCTTCCGGTCGGGTGGAGGGAGTCGACGGAGGGAGTCGATGGAGGGAGTCGACGGGGACGCGGGAGCGTCGGGCGCGAGGGGGAAGGCGGTCCGCTCAGGCCAGCAGCGCGCGGCCGATGATCTCCTTCATGATCTCGGTGGTCCCCCCGTAGATCGTCTGGACCCGGCTGTCGAGGAACGCCCTGGCGACCTGGTACTCCGTCATATAGCCGTATCCGCCGTGCAGTTGGAGGCAGCGGTCGACGACCCGCTTCTGGAGTTCGGTCGCCCACCACTTGGCCATCGAGGCGTGTACGGCGTCGAGCCGGCCCGCGCCGTGCTCGGTGACGCAGCGGTCGACGAAGGTCCGGGTGACGGCGCACTCGGTGGCCATCTCGGCGATCTCGAAGCGGATGTGCTGGAGCCGGGCCAGGGGGCGGCCGAACGCCTCGCGCTGCTTCACGTACGCGCGGGTGAGTTCCAGGACGTGTTCGGCCGCGGCCGCCGCGCCCACGGCGATGGCGAGCCGTTCGTGGGCGAGGTTGGCCATCAGGGCGGCGAAGGCCTGGTTCTCCCCGCCCAGCAGGTTCTCCTTGGGCACCCGCACGTCGTCGAAGAACAACTCGGCGGTGTCCTGGGCCTTCTGGCCGATCTTGTCGAGGTTGCGGCCCCGCTCGAAGCCCTTCATGCCGCGTTCGACGACGAGCAGGCTCTGCCCGGAGCTGCCGCCCTCGGGGGTGGTGCGGGCCACGACGACGACCAGGTCGGCGAGGATGCCGTTGGAGATGAACGTCTTGGCGCCGTTGAGAAGGTAGTGGTCACCCCGGTCGGTGGCGGTGGTGCGGATGCCCTGGAGGTCGGAGCCCGCTCCGGGTTCGGTCATGGCGATGGCCGTGACGGTCTCGCCGGAGGTGAACCCGGGCAGCCAGCGCCGCTTCTGCTCGTCGGTGGCGAGCCGGGTGAGATAGGGGCCGACGATGTCGTTGTGCAGGCTGAGCGCCACGCCGGACGCTCCCGCCCGCGCGAACTCCTCGATCAGGACGGCGCTGTGGCGGAAGTCGTCGGTTCCTCCGCCGCCGTACTCCTGCGGCACCGCGAGGCCCAGCAGGCCCTGGCGGCCCGCCGCGCGCCAGACGTCCCGGCTGACGATTCCGTCCCGCTCCCAGCGGTCGTGGTGTGGCAGCACCTCCTTGGCGAGGAAGGTGCGGACGGTTTCGCGGAACGCCTCGTGCTCCGCCGTGTACAGGTCTCGTTCCATGGCCGCCTCCGGGTCGGGGAATCTTCGTTCAGAGCCAGTTCCTGACGAGCTCGACGAGGCGGGCCGGATCGCGTCCGACGGGAGTGACGTCGAGCATCGTGACGCCCGCCTCCCGGAATGCCTCGACCCGTTCGCGCACATAGCCCTCGGGGCCCGCCAGACAGACCAGTTCGCACAGTTCGGCGGGGACCGCGGCCTCCGCCTCGCGCCTGCGGCCCGCCAGGAAGTGCTCCTGGACGGCGGCGGCCTCGGCCTCGTAGCCGTAGGAACAGACCAGGTCGTAGTAGAAGTTGCGGCCCGGAGCGCCCATGCCTCCGACGTACAGGGCGATGACGGGCCGCATCAGGTCGCGGACCCCCTCGGCGTCGTCCCCGACCGCCAGCAGCCCGCCGGCGACGACGGACAGCGGGCCGAGTTCCGGGGCGCGCAGCGCCGCGCCCTCGGCGAGCGGGCCGCCCCAGACCTTCGCCGCGTGTTCGGGCACATAGAGGAACGGCAGCCATCCGTCGGCGAGTTCGGCGGTCATCCGGACGTTCGCGGGGCCGAGCGCGGCCACGTACACCGGGATGGTGTCGCGCACCGGGCGGGTCAGCAGCTTCAGCGGTTTGCCGAGCGTGCCGCCCTTCTCGGGCGGCAGGGGCAGGTCGGTGATGCCCTGGTGCTCGATGACCTCGCGCCGCCAGATGCGGCGGGCGAGCCCGATCGTCTCGCGGGTGCGGCCGAGCGGCCGGTCGTAGCGGCGGCCGTGCCATCCCTCCACCACCTGTGGGCCGGAGGCGCCGATGCCGAGCAGGGCGCGGCCACCGGTCAGGGCGTCGAGTCCGGCCGCGGTCTGCGCGATGAGCGCGGGGGTGCGGGAGTACACGTTGAGCACGGCGGAGCCGATGCGGAGGCGATCGGTGCGGGCGGCCAGATATCCCATGATCGTCGGGGAGTCGAAGCCGTAGGCCTCGGCGACCCAGATCGCGTCGAGTCCGGCCGCCTCCAGCGCGGCCGCCTCGTCGGCGGCGGCGCGCGGGTCACCGGTGTACCGCAAGGGGGTGGAGAGTTCCATCAGCGTCCGTCCTCGGGGTGGGTGGCGGGCCGCGGGGCTCCGGTCAGTTCCGGGACGCGCCAGTCCCGGGCCACCTCGTCGTGGTGTGCTCCGGGGCGGGCCGGCGGCAGCCGCAGCGCGCCGGGTGTCCGGGAGAAGCGGGGCGCCAGGCCGGGCTGGACCATGCCGTGTTCCTCGGTGAAGGTGCCGCGGGCCCTGAGGTGCGGGTGGCGGGTGGCCTCCCGCAGGGAGAGCACCGGGGCGACGCAGGCGTCCGTGCCTTCGAAGACGGCGGTCCAGGCAGCACGCCCGTCGGATCCGAAGCGCGCCGCGAAGGCGGCCCGCAGTTCCGGCCACCGGCGCGGGTCGGCCCGGTCCGGCAGGTCCTCGGCGTCGAGGCCGAGGAGGCGGACGAACTCGGCGTAGAACGCGGGCTCCAGCGCGCCGACCGCCATCCAGCCGCCGTCGGCCGTCTCGTAGACGGCGTAGTACGGGCACCCGCCGTCCAGCAGGTTGTGGCCCCGGGCGTCCTGCCACGCCCCCGACGCGAGCATGCCCTGGACGAGGGCGGTGAGGTGGGCGGTGCCGTCGACGATCGCCGCGTCCACCACCTGCCCCTCCCCCGTCGTCCGGGCGGTGAGCAGGGCGGCGAGCGCTCCGGCGACGAGGTAGAGCGAGCCGCCCGCGTAGTCGCCGAGCAGGTTGGCGGGGATCACGGGCGGACCTTCGGGGGCGCCGATCATGCCGAGTGCGCCCACGGTGGCGATGTAGCCGATGTCGTGCCCGGCCCGGGGCGCCAGCGGACCGTCCTGGCCCCAGCCGGTCATCCGGCCGTACACCAGGGCCGGGTTGACGGCCAGGCACTCCCGCGGGCCCACTCCCAGCCGCTCCGCCACTCCCGGCCGGAAGCCCTCGATCAGGATGTCGGCGCGGGCCGCCAACGCCCGTACGGCGCCGGGCCCTTCGTCCGACTTCAGGTCGACCAGGACGGATCGCTTATTGCGGTTGGTGACGTCGAAGGCGGCCTCGACGCCGAGGACAGGCGTCCCCGGCCGGTCGACGCGGACGACGTCGGCGCCCAGATCGCCGAGCAGCATCGCGGCGAACGGCGCGGGCCCGATCCCCGCCAGTTCCACCACCCGTACACCGGTCAGCGGTCCGGCCCGGCGGCTCGCCGGTGCCGCCTGCCGCACGGTCCTCGCGTCCCGGTGCGTCGTGGTGTCCCTCATCGCGCTCATCAGCCCTCCGAACTCCGGTCTACTTAGCGCTCGCTAAGAAGGTAGAGAGGAGCAGGCAACCGGTCAATGGTGGTAACACCAGTTGCTCCGAGGACAGTTGAGTCCTTGAATTCCACTCATTCAGCCCGAAAACTCACGTGCCGCAGAGGTACTCACCGACGAAACCTGTCGCTGGCCTCGGAGTTACTGAGCGGACATTAAGTGGCACGAGAGGCGCCTTCAGGCGACCGGGGACGTACGATGTCGCTCGTCGGCACCGCACCGGAGGAGCATCCTTGAGCACGCAGCCCCGCCAGGAGATCGCCGCCGCGCCCCACTGGCGCACCTACGCGCCGCTGGACCTGCACCCGATCCTGGTGCACGCCATGGAGGCGTTCAACGAGCACGGCTACCACGGCACTTCGGTACGGGACATCGCCGGCCGGGTCGGAGTCACCGTTCCCGCGCTCTACTACCACTACGCCAACAAGCAGGCGCTGCTGGCCACCCTGCTGGAGACGTCCATCAAGGACGTGCTCGACCGTTGCCGGGCCGCCGACGCGGAGGCCGGCGACGAGCCGCTCCCCCGCTTCCGCGCCATGGTCGAGTCCATCGTGCTGTACATGGCCAACCGCAAGGGACTGGCCTTCCTGGACACCGAGATACGCAGTCTCGAACCGGCGAACCGGGCCCGGTACGTGGCCCTGCGGGACTACCTCGAGCACATGCTGCTGGACACCGTGCGGGCGGGCATCGCCCAGGGGGTGTTCACCACGCCCATCCCGGCCGACGCGGTCCGGGCCGTCCTGATCATGTGCCAGGGGGTGGCCAACTGGTACCGGGCCGACGGCCCTCTGGGCGCGGCGGAGATCGCCGAGCGGCACGTCCTCCTCTGCCTCGGCACGGTGGGCTGTGCGCAGGCCCCCGAACCGCGCCCGTTCTGACTTTCCGTCACGCCACCGTGATCACGGCCTTGCCGCGCGCGTGCCCCCGTTCCAGATACCGCACGCCCTCGGCCGCGTCGGCCAGCGGGTAGGTCCGGTCGATCACCGGGGTGAGGCTGCCCGCCTCGATGAGCGCGGTGACGGCGAGCAGGTCCTCCCGGGCCGGTCCGGCCGGGGTCGACGGGAGGATCGTGCGGAGCTGTTGGCGGACGAACCCGTTGACCGCGATCACCCGGAGCATGGCACCCACCGCCCCGAACACCCGGCCGGGCGAGCCGCCGCCGTTGGCCACGAGTGTGCCTGTCGGGGTGAGGACCTGACGCCGCCGGCTCAGCGGGCGGTTGCCGACATTGTCCAGGATCACGTCGTAGCGCTCGCGTCCTTCCGTGAAGTCTTCCCGGGTGTGGTCGACGATGTGCGCGGCGCCGAGCGAGCGCACCAGATCGACGTTGGACGTGCCGCACACCCCGGTGACCTCGGCATCCAGGGCCACCGCGATCTGCACGGCGAACGTCCCGACGCCACCGGCGGCTCCATTGACCAACACCCGCTGCCCGGCCCGCACCTGGCCCGCGGTCCGGATGCCGCGCAGGGCGGTCACCGCCGCCATCGGCACCGCCGCGGCCTGCTCGAAGGTCAGGCCCGCGGGCTTGGGGACCAGCAGATCCGCGGTGGTGCGCGCGTACTCGGCGAAGGAGCCGTGACAGAAGCCCAGTACCTCGTCACCCGGCCGGAGGCCTTGTACGCCGGCGCCGACCGACTCGACCTGTCCGGCGACGTCGATGCCGGCCACCCGGCATTTCGGCCGCGTCAGCCCCACGCCTCCCATCAGCCGCGCCACGTAGGGATCGCCGCGCAGCATGTGCCAGTCGTAGGGGTTCAGCGCGGCGGCACGCACCCGTATCGACACCTGACCGGCCGAGACCTCGGGCCGGTCGATGTCCACCAGCTCAAGGATGTCCGGCGGACCGAACCTCTCCTGCACCATCGCCTTCATCGAGTTGCCCCCTCTTTCATGGCATCGATGGCCGAGGAGCTCCCCACGGACGCCTTCCGGCATGACGGGTGTACGCCGTACACCTCTGTCGGGCACGGTAGGTGTACGGCGTACACCCGTCAAGGGGGACTGCAGGAGGGAAGGACGGTCAGGTCGTGCCCAGGAGCCGTTCGAGGCCGTCCAGTGTCAGGTCCAGAGCGAACTCGAACTCGAACTGGTCGTCACAGCCCGCGCCGACCACGGACTCCGGGTCATGGGCGACCGCCATGGCCAGTTCGGTGATGTGCGGGTAGCGCGCGGCCATCTCCTCGGGCGGCATCGCGTCCGGGTCCGGCTCCCGGCCGTCAGCACTGTCCTCGAACAGCTCCTGGGAGAAGCCCAGCAGACGGCTGCCCATGACATGCATCGCGTGATGGACCAGGCGGATCGAGAAACCCCCGGCCCGGAAGATCCCGATCATCGAGTCCAGGTACGCCATCACCGCGGGTGTCGGAGTGGCCCGCGCCTTCGTCCGTGACTCGATGACCGCGGGCGCCCACGGGTGGCGCAACAGCATGCGGCGGGCCGACAGCACCCGCCGGCGCACGGTGGACTTCCAGTCGGTGTCGTCGGCCGGTGGGTCGATCTCGTCCATGAGGACGTCGATCATGCCGTCCAGCAACTCGTTCTTGTTCGCCACGTGCTTGTACAGCGCCATCGGCACGACGCCGAGCGCCTGGGCGATGTTGCGCATGCTGAGCGCGTCGACTCCGCCTTCGTCGGCCAGCGCGACGGCGGCACTCAGCACCCGTCCCCTGCTCAACGGCGGGCGGGACTGCGCGGCGACGACCGCCTTCGTCGTCATCTCCACCATCTCCTCTGCCGTTCGACGACGCCGTCAGGGCGCCGGGCGGGACAACAGCGTATGCGTGAAGGGGGTGACGGGGCGTTCGAGGCTCTCGCCGTCCACGGTGATGTCGACCGCCTCGTTGTAGAAGGCGAGCAGCTCGCCGATGGCGGCCACGGCGGGCGCCGGCGTGGGGTAGCTCCACACGATGTGGGGCGGGACGTCCGCCTCGCCGGTCCAGGACCAGTACGTGGCGGTGCCCTTGTAGGGGCAGCCGGTGCGGTGGTCGGCGGGGGTGAACAGGTCGAGGCGGACGTCCTCGCGGGGGATGTAGTAGCGGGTGGGCAGGCCGGTCTCGAAGAGGAGGACCGGGCGGCGGGTGTCGGCGACGACCGTGCCGTCGATCTCGATCCGGACGTGCCGGCTGCTGGGCAGCGCGTCGACACGCTTGTGCGGGTCGCGGGGATGGATGAAGATCTCCTCCTCTTCCTCGTACCAGTGGTCGAGTCCCCTGCCCGTGCGCCGGAACCACTCGAAGGCGAGGTGACCGGCCAGGTCCCGTGCGGGGAAGGTCCAGGCCGCGTTCTCCAGCAGCTCGCCGGCCACCTCGAGGTCGTAGAACACCTGCGAGCCCGTGTGCGTGCCGACCGGCGGGTTCCTCGCCGGCCGCAGCAGGTCCGCGCGGACCTCCTCGCGCGGGAAGGCGTACAAGGGCACCGGCACACCGGGTTCCCACACGAGGACGGGATGCCGGCTGTCGACGACGGTGAACTCGCCCTTGCGGCCCCGGACCCAGCGCGGGCTGGGCTCCCAGAGGAGACCTTCAGGGGTGGTGCGTACGGAGTCGGCGGTGCTGAGCCTGGTCATGTCCGATTCCTCCCTCGAACGAACCCCCTCCCTCGAACGCTCCGCTCGCCCTCCGCGTTCCCCGAACGGGGACCGCTGTCACCGTCCGTCCAGGGCCTCCGGGTCGTCGGCGCCGCTGTAGGTGAACGACCGGAACAGCACCTCGCCCTCGGAGCAGGTGAGTCCGACGGTCCGGCCCGTCATGCCCGCGGCGACCTCGGTCGACAGGTACCGGCCGTCGATGCGGCCGAGCTCCCGGAATCCCTCCGTGCCGTGGAGGCCGGCGACGATTTCGTCGGGCCCCATGTCGGTGCCGAAGGGCGTGGCGGCGCTGTGCGGTACGACGCGCAGTTCGAGGGTCGTCCCGCCGCTGGCGGTGGCCTCGGTGACGGCGGCTTCGCCCAGCACCGCGTGCGCCGCGCCGATCCGGGCGACGGCACGCACACGGCCGTCCGTCACTTCGACGCGTACGGCGTGACGGGCGTCGATCCGCAGCTCCAGTCCTCCGGATCCGCCGGGCCCCCCGGCCGGCCCGTCGGTGACCACCGTGGCCCGCGCCCGCAGGTAGAGGTGCTCCTGGCGGCGGCCCACGAAGGCGGGTCCGCCCGTCGCGGTCAGTCGTCGGCCGCGGTCCGTCGCCTTGAGCACGTCGGCGGGGAACGCGCCGGGCGCCACCCAGGACGGCGGCAGGAGCTGCCCCGTTTCCGTCAGGTGCTCGGTGAAGGCCGGTGCGGCGTCCGGCTGGATCGGTTCGGCCGGGCCGGGCCAGCCCTCGCTCCAGCGCACCTCGCAGGCGAAGGTCTCCCGGCCGAGTACGTGCCACTCGGGGCTGCTGCCGCGCGGCCGTACACCCAGGTAGACCATCGCCCACGTCCCGTCGGGGCACCGCACGAGGTCCGCGTGACCGGTGCTCTGGACGGGGGCGTCGCTGCCGCGCGCGGTGAGGATCGGATTGCCGGGGCACGCCTCGAAGGGGCCGGACGGGGAAGGCCCCCGGGCGATGGTGACGGCGTGACCGCGTTCGGTGCCGCCCTCGGCGATCAGCAGGTACCAGAACGCGCCGATGCGATACAGGTGGGGGCCCTCGGGGAACTTGCCGCCCGTCCCCTGCCACAGCCGCCGTCGCTCGGTGAGCAGGGTGCCGGTCCGCGGATCCAGCACGGTCTGCACGATCCCCTCGCCGAAGCGCGTCCAGGTCAGCAGGCAGGTGCCGTCTTCGTCCCAGGCGAGGTCGGGGTCGATGCCCAGCGCGTCGGGGATCCACACCGGGTCCGACCACGGGCCGGCCGCGTCTTCGGCGGTGACCAGGAACATCCTCGGCTCGCCCACCAGGAGGGTGCTGATCATCCAGAAGCGGCCGTCGTGATGGCGAAGGGTCGGCGCCAGGATGCCTCCCGAGGCCGACACCCCCTCCAGCGGCAACTGCGCCGGCCGGTCGAGCGCGTGGCCGAGGTGTTCCCAGGTGCGCAGATCGGTCGACCGGTGGATCGGCACGCCCGGCGCGTATTCGAAGCTGGAGTTGGCGAGGTAGTACACGTCTCCCACCCGGCAGACGCTGGGGTCGGGACGGAAGCCGGGGAGGACCGGGCGGACGGGCAGCTGCACGGCGTGACTTTCTGGTGGTCGGTCGGGGGCGGGGTGCGGGGCGGGGCAGGGTTGGGCGTCCGGCCCGCTCAGACGGCCACCGGGTCCACCGTGTCCATCGCGTCCTCGTTCTCGGGATCACGCAGCGGCGGGATGAACAGGGAGAGCGCCAGGGCCAGGAGCGTGACGAGGGCGCCGAGCCAGAAGACCCAGGCGTAGCCGGCGTCCTGGTAGAAGGCGGTGCCGTCGACCACGGTGCTGTGGGCGCTGAGGAGGGCGTACGCGCCGGCCGTGACGATGGCGCCGAACAGGCTGATCAGCATGTTGAGCATGCCGCTGCCCAGTCCCTGTTCGTCGCGGGAGACAACGCCGACCACGAGCACCGGCGCTCCCGCCACCACGACACCGGCGCCGATGTTGGCGACGCAGGACGTCAGGGAGAGTTCCAGCTCGTTGCCGTGGAAGAAGCCGACGAGTGCGTAGCCGACGGCCATCACCGTCAGGCCGGCGATCCAGACCCTGCGCGGGTCCAGGCCGCGCAGGAAGCGGCTGACGAGGATGCCGGTCCCGAACATCACCAGGTTCCAGCTCACGCTGACCACGGCGTTGTGCTGCGCCGTCCATCCCAGTCCGGCCGAGACGCCGGGGATGTGCGGGAAGAGGGCCAGCAGAATGGCCAGTCCCGGCATCGTGAACGCGACGGTCTGGGCGAGGCCGCCGGCCGTGAGCGCCAGGGCCACGGGGCGCCGGCGCAGAACCCTCAGGTCGAGGATGGGGTGGGCGCTGGCCCGCTCGACGAACAGGAACGCGGTCAGGGCGGCGGCGCCGGCACCGAGCCAGCCGAGCGTGCGGACGTCCGTCCAGCCCCAGCTCTGGCCCTGTCCGACGGCGTAGATCACGGCGGTGAGACCGCCGCCGAGGACCAGTCCGCCCGTCCAGTCGAAACCCGGGTCGAAGGCGTGCCGCGGTGTCTCCGGCACCACCAGGGCGACCAGCAGGAACGCGACGGCGGTGGCGGCGGCGAGGAACCACAGGGCGCCTCGGTAGCCCCAGTGGTCGACGAGCCATCCCGCGAGGAAGGGGGTGCCGAGGGCGACCAGTCCGACGCTGCTGCCGATCATGCCGCTGGCCGACTTGACCAGCCGACGCGGGAAGATGTCGCGCACCGCGGCGAAGGAGAGCGCGCCGAACGGGCCGTAGAAGCCGGCGATCGCGCGGCCGACCAGCACCAGCCAGAAGTCTCCGGCCAGAGCGGCCAGCGCCTCGCCGCCGGCGCCCAGCGCCATCATGGCGAGCATGACGCGCTTCCTGCCGTACAGGTCGCCCAGTTTGATGGCGAACGGCGTCAGCAGGATCGTCACCAGGGTGAGCGTCAGGCCGAACCACGCCACCTGGGTGGTGTGGAAGCTCTGGGCGACGCTCGCGGTGGCGTTGGCGCCGAGGATTCCGCCGGCGGCCAGCAGCTGGGTGGGCCAGGCGAGCGCGATCAGCACCGCGACCAGGCGGAGGTTCCAGCCTCCGCCGGTCTTGGCGGGCGACGCGATGTCGGGTGAGGGGCTTGGCGACGTCGGTGTCATGCCAGCCCTCCTTTCACGGAGGTGCCGAAGGGAGTGAGAGGAGCTGTGGGGGGTGCGCGGAGGATCGAACCCGCCGTGACACGTCGTTCACCGGGAGGTGACAGCGTGGCAATCCGTCGTCGCGTGACGTCGATGATGACCCGAACACCTAGTGCTTACTAGGTGTTCGCAAGGTGACCCATGTCACACGCACACGGGGCGCTCCCCGCCCGCCATGGACGCCTCACAGCACCCCGGTACCGTTCTTCCATGGCGACACCCAGGGGACCGCGCGGCGGCTACACGGCAGGCCGGGCACGGCGCACCCAGATCCTCGAGGCGGCCCTGCTGCGCTTCGGGCAGGACGGCTACCGCAAGACCTCCCTCGCCCGCATCGCCCGGGACGCCGAGATCACCGACGCCGGGCTGCTGCACCACTTCCGCGACAAGCAGCAGCTGCTGCTGGCCGTGGTCGAGCACTGGCACGACCGCATGGACACCCAGTGGCAGCGGGTGTCGGAGTCGGTGCGGGACGCGTTCCGCTGCCATGTGGAGGACACCGCGGAGACGCTCACCATGCCGGGCATGGTGGAGCTCGCCGTCGTGGTCTCCGCCGAGGCGACCGCGCCGGACCATCCGGCCCACGATTTCTTCGCCCACTGGCAGGAGAAGGGCGTGAAGGAGCTCGCGGAGCGACTGCGCGCCGGAAGCCACAACGGCGAGCTCCTGCCCGACCTGGACCACGACGGCATCGCGCGCGAATGCGTCGCCGTCGACGCCGGACTGCGGCAGCAGTGGCTCGCCTCCGGCCGCTCCTTCGACCTCATCCCGGTGATGCACGCCCACCTGGACCGGCTGATGCGCTCCATCTCCGCCGACGGCCAGGGGCTGTAGGCCCAACTCGGGCAGGGCAGGCCGGCGGCCGACACGGCACCCCTTGACATGCTCATGCCTATTTACTCCATGTGAGCCACCTCATACAGGCCAACACCTAGCGTCCACTAGGTATTGGCGCGCATGATCGAGCCTGTTCGTCTCCGTCCCACGGGACCCCACACACCCGACACCCACGCCCACGGCGCCGAGGACTCGACATGCCCCACCCCTGGACCGCCCGCGTCATCTCCCCCTCCCGACCGGCACAGCCGTCCGCCACCGCGGCCCGGCCGGCCGCTCTGCTGCGCGGCGAGTTCACCGTGCGGGCAGCGGTCAGAGCGGCCCGGCTCTCCGTCACCGCGCTCGGCGTGTACGAGCTGGAACTCAACGGCGCCGTGGTGGGCGACCACGTCCTCGCCCCCGGCTGGACGAGCTACCGGCACCGCCACCGCTACCAGGTCCTCGACGTGACGGACCTGCTGCGCGAGGGGGCCAACGCCTGGGGGGCACACCTGGCGGACGGCTGGTACCGGGGGCTGCTCGGCTTCAACGGCGGCACCCGGAACATCTACGGCGAGGACACGGGCCTGCTCGCCGAGCTGCGGATCGAGTACACCGACGGCACCGCCCACACCGTGACCACGGGCGGGGACTGGCGCTGGAGCGCCGGGCCCGTGACCGCGGCGGGTCTGTACGAGGGCGAGGAGTACGACGCGCGCCGCGAGCAGGCCGGGTGGAGCGAGCCCGGCTTCGACGCCTCGGCCTGGGCGCCGGTGCGACTCCTGCCGTTCGACACCTCCGTGCTCTTCGAGGCCGACAGCCCGCCGGTGCGCCGCATCGAGTCCGTCGCCCCCGTCGCCGTCACCACCTCCCCCACCGGCCGCACCCTCGTCGACTTCGGCCAGAACCTGGTCGGACGGCTGCGCATCCGCGTCCGGGGCGAAGCGGGCCGAACCGTCACCCTGCGGCACGCGGAGGTCCTGGAGGACGGCGAACTGTGCACCCGTCCGCTGCGGCACGCCACCGCCACCGACCGTTACACCCTGCGCGGCGACGCGGACGGCGAGGTGTGGGAACCCCGCTTCACCTTCCACGGCTTCCGCTACGCCGAGATCGACGCCTGGCCCGGCGAGCCGGCCCCGGCCGACGTGAGCGCCGTCGTCCTGCACAGCGACCTGCGCCCCACCGGCTGGTTCTCCTGCTCCGACGCCTCGCTGAACCGGTTGCACGAGAACGTGGTGTGGGGGATGCGCGGCAACTTCCTCGACGTGCCCACCGACTGCCCGCAGCGCGACGAGCGGCTCGGCTGGACCGGTGACGTGCAGGTCTTCGCCCCCACCGCCGCCTTCCTCTACGACGTCCGCGCCTTCCTGCGCTCCTGGCTGTGCGATCTGGCCGCCGACCAGCGCGACGACGAGCGGGGCGTCCCGCCGGTGTTCAGCCCCACCATCCCGGTGATCACTCCCGTCGAGATCCCGCCGGGCAATCCGCCGATGGCCGGATGGTGCGACGCGGCCGTGATCGTCCCCTGGGTGCTGTACGAGCGCTACGGCGACACCGAGGTGCTGCGCGCCCAGTACGCCTCCATGCGCGGCTGGGTCGACGCGGTCGACCGACTCGCCGGGGACGGCCGGATCTGGGGTGCGGGCTTCCAGTTCGGCGACTGGCTGGACCCGGCCGCACCGGCCGACGACCCCGGACGGTCGACGACCTCCTCCAGCCTCGTCGCCACCGCGTACTTCGCCCACTCGGCCCGGCTGCTGGCCCGTACCGCCCAGGTGCTGGCGGAGAAGGACGACGCCGAGCACTACGGCGCCCTGGCCGATTCGGTCCACGAGGCCTTCCGGCACCGTTTCCACGCCGGGGGCGGGCAGCTGCTGGAGGAGACCCAGACCGCGTACGCCCTCGCCCTGTGCTTCCGACTGCTCGCGGACGACGCCGAACGCGCCGAGGCCGGACGCCGGCTGGCGGACCTCGTGGCGTCCGGAGACCACCGCATCGGCACCGGGTTCCTCGGCACCCCGCTGGTGTGCGACGCGCTGACCGACACCGGACACGTGGACACCGCCTTCGGGCTGCTGACGCAGCGCTCCGGCCCGTCCTGGCTGTACCAGGTGGACATGGGCGCCACGACCGTCTGGGAGCGCTGGGACAGCATGCTTCCCGACGGCGGCGTCAATCCCGGCGAGATGACCTCCTTCAACCACTACGCCCTCGGAGCTGTCGCCGACTGGATGCACCGCACCGTCGCCGGTCTGGCGCCCGCCGAACCCGGCTACCGCCGGCTCCTGGTCCGTCCCCGCCCGGGCGGCGGCCTCACCTGGGCCCGCGCCGCGCACGAGACTCCGTACGGCCGGGCCGAGACCGCCTGGCGTGTCCAGGGCGACCTGCTTGTGCTGGACCTCCTCGTGCCGCCGGACACCTCCGCCCTCGTCGACCTGCCGGGCGCCGAACCCGTGACCGCGGGACCCGGACGGCACACCTTCCACACCCCGCTTCCGCAGCAACAGTCCCAACTGCAGCTACAGCCACAGCCACAGCCACAGAAGTGACGCACGGCGGCACGGGCACGGAGACCGCCGTACGCCCGGCCGCCCGCGCACGGCGCCCGGCCGCCGTCACTTCGCCGGCCGCCGACCCCGGCCCCGCGCCGCCCCGTACTCCCCCACCCGCGAACCCCCACCCATGGAGCACGCAGTGACCCACCCGTACCAGGACCCCCGGAACAGCGTCACCGAGCGCGTGGCCGACCTGCTGGCGCGCATGAGCGTCGAGGAGAAGGCCGGACTGCTCTTCCACCACGTCATCGGCATCGGCGACCGGCCCGCACCCGCCGGGCGCACCGCCGAGGAGATGATGTCCGAGAGCCTGATGTCCCACTTCAACCTGCTCGGAGCCGGCAGTCCGCGCCAGATGGCCGACCTGCACAACCATGTCCAGCAGCTGGCCGCCGACACCCGCCTCGGTATTCCGGTCACCCTCTCCACCGACCCCCGCCATGCCTTCACCGACAACCCGGGCACCGCGATGCTGGCCGGCCCGTTCTCCCAGTGGCCGGAGTCGCTGGGCCTCGCGGCCGTCGGCGACGCCGACCTCGTACGCCGGTACGCGGACACCGTGCGCCGCGAGTACCTGGCCGTCGGTCTGCGGGTCGCCCTGCACCCGCAGATCGACCTGGCGACCGAGCCCCGCTGGGCGCGCGGCTCGGGCACGTTCGGCGAGGACGCCGACCTCACGTCACGACTCGTCGCCGCCTACATCGAGGGACTGAGCGGACCGGGCGACGGCCTCGGCGCCGACAGCGTCGCCGCGATGGTCAAGCACTTCCCCGGCGGCGGACCGCAGAAGGACGGCGAGGACCCGCACTTCCCCTACGGCAAGGAGCAGATCTACCCCGGCGGCTTCTTCGACTACCACCTCTTGCCCTTCAAGGCCGCCATCGCCGCGGGCGCCACCCAGGTCATGCCGTACTACGGCATGCCCGTCGGCACCGAGCACGAGGAGGTCGGCTTCGGCTTCAACCGCGGCATCATCACCGGGCTGCTGCGCGAGAAGCTGGGCTTCGACGGCATCGTCTGCACCGACTGGGGCCTGGTCACCGACCAGTTGGTCATGGGCGAGCCGCACCTGGCGCGGGCCTGGGGCGTGGAGGACCTCTCCCCCACCGAGCGGCTGCTGAAGATCCTGCACGCGGGCGCCGACCAGGTCGGCGGCGAGTCCTGCCCCGAACTGATCGTGGACCTGGTGCGCACGGGCCGGCTCGAGGAGTCGCGGCTCGACGCCTCCGTGGTCCGGCTGCTCGGCGAGAAGTTCCGTCTGGGCCTGTTCGACGACCGGCGCTACGTCGATCCCGACGCCGCCGAGGAGATCGTCGGCCACGCCGACTTCCACGCCGCCGGCGAGATCGCCCAGCGCCGCTCGGCCACCCTGCTCAAGAGCGGGCCGCTGCCCCTGTCCGGCAGGCCCCGTCTCTACGTCGAGGGCGTCGATCCGACGACGGCCGCCGAGTACGCCGACCTGGTCGCCGACCCCGCCGACGCCGACCTCGCGGTGCTGCGCCTGACCACGCCGTACGAACCCCGGCCCGGACTGTTCGAGTCCTTCTTCCACGCCGGCCGGCTCGACTTCCCCGAGGAGCGCCTCAAGGAGATCCTCCGCCTGCTCGACGCCGTACCCACCGTCGTGGCGATCCACCTGGAACGCCCGGCCGTCATCCCCGAGATCGCCGACCGCTCTGCGGCGCTCCTCGCCGTGTACGGCACCGGCGACCGCACCCTGTTCGACCTCCTGTTCGGCCGGGCCGTACCGGAGGGCTCGCTGCCCTTCCAACTCCCCCGTTCCATGGCCGAGGTCGAGGCCGGACACCCCGACGTGCCCCAGGCGAGCACCGACCCGCTCTACCCCTTCGGCCACGGCCTGCGTTACCCGGCCGGGGCCTGACACTTTCGCCACCTGCCGCCGGCGGATCCGACACCGTACTGAACGGATCCGCCGGGTTGCCGGGGCACAACGCCCCGGCATCGCGCGCGTGCCCGCCCGCGCCCGGCCCTGCGTCCGGCTTGGACCTGGTGTTTCTGGGCACACGGGACGGACCCGGCTGGTCGGCCCAAGGAGAGAGCATGGCGAAGGACTCACCGTTGAAGGCTGTCGGATGGGCGCGCTCGCTCCCGGTGAGCAGCGGGGTGAAGGTCGCCAGGGAGTGGACGCGTGCGCATGTGGCCACGCTCGGCTGGACGCGGACGGCACCGGATCTGGTGGATTCGATCCTGCTGGCGGTGTCGGAGCTGGTCACCAACGCCCACGTGCATGCCCGTAGCGGGGCGCAGCTGATCCTCACCTGGGACGAGGAGTGCCTGCACGTCACCGTGCATGACGACTCGCCTCGGCTGCCCGAGCCGCGCGATCCGGGCACCAGCGCCCCCGGCGGGCGTGGTCTGCTGCTGGTCGATGCCCTCGCCGACAAATGGGAGGCCTATCCCTGCCCCCGCGGCAAGAGCGTCACCGCCTGCTTTCAAGCGCCCCCGTCCGCCGCGCCCGGAGCGACCGGTTCGGGATGAGAGGCCCGGTCACCGAGAGGAGGCCCAGCCCATGACATCCGACGAGGACGAGCGGCTCGAACGCGCCATTCTCGATCTCCTGGGACGGCGGCGGCCGGACGCGTCGGTCTGCCCGTCCGAGGTCGCCCGGTCGGTGCACCACGGTTCGGGCGACGGGTGGCGGCGGCTGATGGAGCCCACGCGTGCCGCGGCCCGGCGGCTGTCCCGGGCAGGTCTGGTGGAGATCACTCAGGGCGGAGAGCCCGTCGACCCGACGACGGCCCGTGGTCCGATCAGGATCCGCCGGACACACTGACGGGGTCCGCGAGTGGCACGGGTGGCCGGCGCGCCGCACCGGTCGCCACGACCGCGGCCGTCACTGCGGGGGGCCGTGCTTGCGCGAAGGCAGGTCGGCGTGTTTCGTGCGCAGCCTCGCCGGCGTGCGGATCAGCGTCTCATGGTCCCGGCCGGGTCGATCACGTCGTCCACCAGACCGCGTTCGGGCGCCATGTCCCCACCCCCTACGGACGTCGCCGCTCGTTTTCCCCCGCCCTCCAGCACCCCGCTCGAAACCAACCGGGGCCCGCTCGAAACCCACTCGCCCCTCCCCGCACGCGCCTCGCCGGACGCTCCCCGAACTCATCTGAAACATTTGCCCCGGCCCACCGCGTCGGTGAGGTGTAGGCCAACGGAAAGGCACCGAGGGGTGGGAATGAGAAGGTCCCGGACATCGTCCCGGACAGATGAGTTCATGGAGTTCGCCACCGGACGCGCCGGGCATCTGCTCCGCTCCGCGTGCCTGCTCACCAGTGGAGACACTCACCTCGCCGAGGATCTGGTGCAGGAGACGCTCAGCCGGATGTACACCCTGTGGGGTCGGATGTCCCGGATCGACAACCCTGCGGCGTACGCCCAGACGGTTCTCGTCCGTACCTTCCTGACCCACCGTCGGCGGTACTCCGCGGCCGAGCGCCCGCTGGCGGACCTGCCGGACGCCCCGCCGGCCCGGAGCGCGGACGACCCGGCTCTGCGGCTCGCGCTGCTCCAGGCTCTGCGGGAACTGCCGCCCAAGGACCGGGCGGTGGTGGTGCTGCGCTACTGGGAGGACCGCAGCGTGGAGGACACCGCCGACGCGATGAACGTGAGTTCCGCGGCCGTACGCACCCGCTCGACCCGGGCGCTGGCGAAACTCCGCGAACGGCTCGGAGGCAGCATCGCCGAACTGATCACCCCGGCCTGACCACCCGGCGCGGCCTTCCGCCGTTCGTTTCCCCACTGCTGCGCACAACCGGGCCCACGAAGGCCCGTCCCGTCCATCGCTGCGCACTCCCGTCCGCACCAACACAGGAACTGGTGGTTCCGTATGCCCTTCGAAGACGAACTCGGGAAGGTACTCCGCGACACGGCGGGCACCTTCACCGCCGACCGGCGGTCCCTGGCGGAAGGCAGCCTGCTGCGCGGCCGCCGCAGGCTGGCCCGCCGCCGCGCCTCCGTCATGGCCGGGAGCGCGCTGGCCGTCGTTCTCGTGGCGACGGCCGGTGTCCAACTGGGCGGCGGGCAGGACGACGACGGAAAGGTCGGCGGCCTGGCCTCGACGCCGCCACCGGGAGGTGGCTACGGGCACTTCGCGGTCACCGCCAAGGACATGGAGAACATCCTCCAGAACGGTATGGAGGTCTCCGGGATCGCCGTCGCGCACCCCACGCTCCAGGCAACGGGAAGTTCCGAGGCGAGCCGACCCGCGACGGCCTCGATCGACTTCGGGGACGGCTTCAGCGCGGCGAGGGTCACGCTCTCGGTGCGCCGGGTCGACCCGGCCGACGAGGATCTGAAGGAGCTGATCACCTGCCCGCCCGAAGGGGATTCTCCGTACGAGGAGTGCACGACGCAGCCCGACAACCGGGCCGTGAAGGGGTACACCGAGGCGGGCAAGGCGGGCGGGATCAAGAAATGGGCGGTCACGATGCTCTCGCCCAGCGGGTACCTCATCGAGGTCGCCACGAACAATGTGGCGTCGAAGACCAACGCCGACACGGAACCCGTGACCCGCAACCCCCGTATGAACCCGGGCAAGCTGCGCTACCTGGCGATGTTCGTCGACGGCTCCTTCACCCCCGCCGGGGAACCCAGCTCCTTGGGGACGCTCGAGCCGGGCACCCAGGCCGAGCCGGGCGACTTCCTGCCCCTGCTCAAGGACCTGCTGCCCGAGCGCCTGCACATCTACTCGGAGGGGGGCACCGAGGTAGGGGGCCATGTCGTCGTGTCCGACTCCGAGAGCGGCAACCGGACCTACATCGAGGTCGGCCGGATCGCCGGCGACAAGGAGGCATGGAACGAGACCCTGTCCGACGGCACCAAGGTGGGCACCCGGCAACTGCCCGGCCAGCAGCCGGGAGTCGTCCGGCTCCGGGTCGACGCGCTCCGGGTGAACGGGCTGTGGATCTCCATCTCCGCCTACAACGCTCCGAGTCCGACGTCCAAGAAGAGCGGCGCCGCCCCCTTGATCACGGCCGAAGAACTCAAGACCATCGCCACCAGCCGGTCCTGGCTGCTCGCCCGGTAGGGTCGGCGGCGCGGCGAGACGTTCGGCACGCCCGGGACGGGTGAACGGCTCGGCAGCCGATCACTCGCCGGGATCACCCGTGCCGGGCGCCGGAACGACCCGCGGTGGCCCCTGCGTCCAGGCGAGCGTGATCCGCATTTCGCTGAACCGCCAGCCCGCCGAGGTCAGCACGGCCGTGCAGGCCGATCGCAGGCCGCTTGTCCGGTGGGGCGGTTCGCCGTCCCGGTAGAAGTACACGAGCTGGTTCGCCGTGGCCTTCGCGCGCTCGCCGTCGACATGTACCAGCACGTCACCGTGCACGTGCTGGGTGTGCTCTCCCTCGACCTGGCTCCGCTTCAGCAGGGCGGTCACTTCGTCGAGACCGCGCAGCTCGCCGTTCGGCCCGCGCACCACGATGTCGTCGTGGTAGACGGTCGCTACGTCGTCATGGCGACATTCGTCCAGCAGATCGGCCAGGCGGGCGAAGAGTTCGGCGATCTCGACACGATCGGCGATCCGGTCGGCAGCGGACACCACGTCTCCTTCTGACGGCGACCAACATGGGTGGCACCAACACTACCGATGCGATGTTGGTGGCACCAACACTTATAGAGTGGTCGTCATGGACGAGATCCCCGAGCGCTTGACGGTGAAGCCGAGCTGGCTGATCACCCAGCTCGCCGTGCACGCCCGCCGACTGGTGTTCGACGGCTTCGCCGCCGCCGGGGCACGCGGGTACCACTACCGCATCCTGGCGGCACTGCACGAGTTCGGACCCGCGAGCCAGGCCGAGCTCGGCCGCCGGTGCCGCGTCGACCGGAGCGATGTCGTGACGGCCGTCAATCAACTGGTCGAACAGGGCGTCGTCGACCGGACGCCGGACCCGGATCACGGACGGCGCAACAAGGTGACCCTCACCCCGGACGGTGTCCAGCAACTGCGGCGCATGGATCAGCTGCTCGATCAGGTGCAGGACGACCTGCTGGAACCGCTGTCGGCCGAGGACCGCCAGACCCTGACCCGCCTGCTCGGCCGCGTTCTCGCCCACCACGAATCACCGTGACGGTCCGCCTGCCGGTTCGGCCCGACTCAGGGCGCCTTCGCCGCGGCCGTCTTCTTCGCGGTCGTCTTCGTCGCGGTCGTCTTCGCGGTTCTGCTCCTGCCTGCGCCCGTGGTGCTCCGTCCGGGTTTGGCGGGCGCTTTGGCGGGCGCTCTCTTCCGGCCGGCGGCCTCCTTGGTGGTCGTGGCCTCCTTGGTAGCCGTAGCCGCCCGCGGCGATGCTGCCCGGGTCGGCGCGGTCGGCCACTTGAACTCGAACTCCAGCTCGATCTCCCCGTCGCCGACCTCGACCTCGATCTCGGTGCGCAGGTCGTCGGGGATCCGCAGGCTCAGCGTCCCGGGACCGAACGCCAGGTCCACATCCCCGCCCTCCCGCAGCGCAGCCGCGAGGGCCGTGAGCTGGTCGGCCGCCTCCAGACGTGACAGCGAACGCTTCTGCTCAAACTTGAGGTCCTTCATGAACGCCTCCGATCCGGCATGAACAACACATAACGCCAATTCTGGGGCCATGCACCACATCGGACATCCGGTGCGACCGCACCCGCGCGCAGGTCAGTCCACCGGATGACCCGGTTCGATGGCGAGGGCGTCCGCGAGTCGCAGCAGCGGACGGCCGTCGGGCTCGCCCTGCGCACCCGAACGCACCGGGTCCAGGACGAAACCGACATGATCCCCCGCATCGATCCGCTGCCCGATCCTGCCGACGAACCACGCGGCCACGTCCCGGAGGACGACGGCACCGCCGTGCTCCTCCGTCCAGCGCGCCCGCGCGAACTTGTCCACCCGGTCGCCGGTCTCGCCCCCGAACAGGTCGGCCAGTGCGAACTGTTCGGGCGTCAGCAGATGCACGGCGAGGAACTCGGCGGCGAGGGCCACCTCATAGGTCCGGTTCACTTTCGACAGCCACACCACGAACCGCACCGGCCGCATGGAGCACTGGGAGGCGAAGCCCACGAGGCAGCCCGCCCGCTCGCCGGCCGCCCCGGCCGTCACGACGCACATGTCGGGATTCAGCAGGTCGGTGAACGCGTCGAAGTCCGTCATACCCCTACCTCTCCACCGGCCGTCCGGGATCCCGGACGGCCCTGCTCCGGCCTCGCGCCGGGCGAGACTCTGGTTCCCGTCGGCCATCGGTCCACACGGCCGACACCGCACGCTGCTGCTACCCCCGTTTGTGTCCCCGCGACCGTTCCATCCCCCGGCAGGAGCATCATGGCTGCGCGAAAGGCCACGGAAGTCTTCCCCGTCGGCTGCCCCGCAGGCCTTGAGGCGCGTTGCCCGGCCGGTCCACGCTGATCGGTACGACGCCGACGAGACACCCCCGGAACGCGGGGACGTGTCACGTGACCGGCACCTGAAGAGGAAACACACGGACAGACGGACATGGTGCGCAGAGCAGAACAGGACCCGGCGTCCGCCTATGCCGGACAGCAGCCTGCCCGGCGTTCGACGGTGCCCGCGGCGCCCGGCGCGGCGGCTCGTGTCTGGGCCGACCTCTCCGGCCGTGGGCTCGCCACCCGAGCCGGCGCGGACACCATCGCCGCGCTGCAACGGAGCGCGGGCAACGCCGCGCTGAGCCGGACGGTCGGCGCCGTGAACAGCACGCGGAGCAGCGGCCCGACCGGCTCCGCCCGCCATGTGGTCCAGCGGATCGGCACCGTCCCCGGCGGCAGCTACACGGCACACCGCGAGGAAGGCGACAGGGGCCCGCACTTCATGGAGCAGGAGCAGGACGCCCGGGTGGTGGCCGGCAGCGGTGCCACCCTGGGCCCTCCTGGCGTCCCCGAGCGCATCCGCTTCCCCGCCCGTGAGGTCAAACCCGCCGAAGCGGGGCTGCGCGTCGCGAACGACGGCACGCTCGCCGTGCTCGACAAGGACGAGCCGAAGGAGTTCTACGCCGTCCAGCAGGTCGTCGACAACGCCAACGCCTCCCTGGACGCCGCGGGCAGCATCGTGCGGCTCGCGCTCCAGGGCAGGAGCATCACCGTCGGCGGTCGGCGGCTCACCCGGGTACAACCGGTGCTCGCGCAGCAGGCGCAGCAGTCCGCGAGCGAGGAGTTCGTCTCGCTGGTGCGCAGCACCTGCATCACGGTGGCCTGCAAGCTGATGGGCTCCAGCCGGGACAAGACGAGCCGGGTGGTGCTCGGTGGCGGCGCCGAAGGCTTCGACATCACCCCCGGCTCCGACAGCGATCCACGGATCAGCAGCCTCGCCGGACAGATCGCCTCCTCACCCGACGGCGGCCTGGACGTGCCCGGGGCGGTCGACGCGGCCGGGGCCAGGGACCGGGCGGCGCCGGACAACGGACGGGTGTACGGCGAGGCCGTCAGAAACGGCGGACGCGACGGGACCGCCGCCCGGCTGGGCGTCAATCAGCACGCGGCACCCGGCGTCGGTGAGGGGTTCGCGATCTTCAGCATGGCCGCCGAGGACCAGCACGACCACTCCGTGCAGCCGCCCGCGGCCCGCGGCGACAACGTCTGGGGGTATCACTTCGCGGCTGTCGTCGCCTCCTCCCTGGACGGCAGCTGCCGGGTGACGCTGGAGAACTACGCCCGCAACGACTTCGACCGGGTCGCGCGTGAGGAGCTGTACGACACGCTCTACCAGCGGGCGAAGAAGTCCGGCGGCTGGTTCAGCTCCGTCAGCGCGCTGCAGGAGAGCGACGACCAGCAGGCGTTCAAGAAGAAGTTCGACGACGTGATGCGCAGGCTGTGCACGGATCCGGCCATCAGGGACATCCAGGGACTCCCGCGGCGCAGGCTCCAGGAGGACTTCGAGGATCACACCGGTCGTGCCTGGTTCTTCCGCGTCTACGGCGGCGGCCCGGGCGAGAGCTTCCACGAACAGCAGTCCGCCTCCGGCTACTTCAACAATCCGCTCACCGTGCGGGTCGCCCGACCCTGACCGGCCGACGGCTCGGCGGGCCGACGGGCGGACGGCCGACGGGGGCAGGCCGGACAGGGACTTGGCGGACGCGGGCCGGTCGGCGGCGGAGGACGCCGGAGCGAGCGACCGGCACGGTGACCGGATTCGACACGGAGTCCGTCCGTGCGTCCGGTGTCCGGGTGAATGACGTGAGCCTCGACGCATACTGTTCCGAAATCAGCTCCCGGACCGACGAGTTGCGCGCCGCCGTGCGGTGCGCCGAGGGCAGGCCCGGCGGGTACTCCCGTCCCCACCTGTCCCGGCTGGTCCCTCACCCAGCTCGCCCGGCACGTCGGCGGCACCCACCGCTGGGCGGCGCGGATCGTCCGCACCCGGGCCACCGGGCCGGTCCCCCACGACCTGGTCGACGACGTCTTCTCGGCCGGCCCCGAGACCCCGGCCGCCCTGGACGCCTGGCTCGCCGACGGCGCCGCGGAGCTGACCGGCGCTCTGCTCGACGCCGGTCCCGACGCCCCGGTGTGGACGGTCGCCCCGAGCGGCACCGCGCGCTTCTGGGCCCGGCGGATGACCCACGAGACGACCCTGCACACCGCTGACGCCGCCTTCGTCACGGACGCCCCCTTCGCCGTACGCGAGGACCTGGCCCGGGACGCCCTGGACGAGTGGATGGGCTTCGGTTCGCTGTCCCGGGTCCTGGAGGCCGCCGGGCCGGACGCCCCGCCGCTCACCGGCCCCGGCCGCACGCTGCACCTGCACGCGACCGACGTCCGTCAGGCCGAGTGGCTGGTGGACCTCACGGGTGAGCCGATCACCTGGAGCCACGCCCACGAAAAGGCCGCGGTGGCGGTACGCGCCCCGCTCACCGACCTCGTGCTGCTCCTGTACGGCCGCCGCACCCCGGCCGACCCGTCCGTCGAGGTGTACGGGGACGCCGGCCTGCTGCCCCTGTGGCTGGAACGATCCGGCTTCTGGCTCCGCAAATAGGTCCCCTTCGTTCCCTTACGTCACCGGGTTACTTCACTGGCCTGCTTCACTGACCTGCTTCACCGGGGACTCGCCGGTCTCCCGGCCCCCGGCCAGCCGCAGTGTCACGAGGGCCGCCGGTCCCGCCAGGACGCCGAAGGTGAGGGCGGCCGGAATGCCGGTGCCGAGCTTCGAGAACAGGTACACGGGGCCCCACACGTCGACGGTGTCGTCGATCGCCATGTGCAGTACCTGGCTCGCCAGCAGTCCCCACACCGTTGCGCAGACCGCGCCCACCGCCATCGCGGGGACCGTGGTCCGGGTCAGCAGGCCGGGCAGCAGCCGCAGCGCCCACCACACCACGGCCAGCATGAGCACGTCGGCGGCTCGGTACAGCAGCCAGTCGCCGAGCGGTCCGGTCGCCGGGTCCGTCCACGCGCCGAGCAGCAGCCACTGACGCAGCAGGTCGCCGGGCTCGGACAGCAGGCCTCCGCCGCCGAACGACGTCTGGATCCGGGCCGCGACCGACTGGTACGAGAGGATCACCACCGACAGCGCGACCACCGCGGTCCCGACACTCGCGGCCAGGCGGGCGGCACGCGGCGGCACACTCCACCGGGGCTGCGGCTCCGCGTCCTTGGCGGTGAGACGGGCGACGAGCACCGTGGCCAGGGCGGTCAACAGCCCCACGAACACCGTGACCGGCCCGCTCGACGCGATCACGCCCGCCAGCTGGGGCAGGAACCGGTAGCTGCCGTGGCCCCGGGACACGATCAGCCACGGCGCGGAGACCGTCACGGCCAGCGTCGCGGCCACGGGAGCCCAGGCCCACACCGCGAGCAGCGTGGCGGGCGTGCGGCCCTGCGTCGGCGGAATTCTGTGGACCAGGAGCAGCGCGCCGGCCACGAAGAACACGAAGACCGCCACGAACCTGATCTGCAGGGCGGTGCTGTACAGATCGCTGTACTGGGCGCCTCCGGTCGAGGCCGCGTCCCCGCCCGCGGCGCCGTCCGACAGCGATCCCGTCGGCGGGTCGTACGACCAGGGTGCGAGCCATCGCCGGAGTTCGGTCACTGTCTGGACGTCGAAGACGCTGCTGGTGCCACGCAGTTGGAGTGCCTGCTCGCTCGCCCCCGCCCACCACAGCAACAACGTGATCAGCAGACCGCCGACCAGTGCCGGTATCACCGCGCGCCGATATGTCATGGTGCCTTCCCCCGTTTTGATCCTCAGTCGCTGATTGTCTCAACCAGCCGAAGAGTAGGGGGTGATGATCGGTTGCTCACGTTCACGCCGAAGGTGAAGGACGTCGTCAGCTATACGTACTCCGCCAACGGGGACCCCGAGGCCAGGGTGCGGGCAATGCACCTGCCCGCGGCCGAACGGCGAGCGGCCCGCGCCCGTCGAAGGGGGGCGGGCCGCTCGTGTCAGTGGCCGGATCCGTGCCGGCCGCCCAGTTGGTCGCGGTGGCGCGGATCGCCCAGGTACGTGTCGGCGTCGAAGACGGGTGCCGACTTGGCCTGTGCCTTCGTCCGGGTCAGCTGCACGATGCGGGCGTCGTGGTCGATGCCCAGGACCTCGCCCGACGGGATCACCACGTCCTTGCCGAGTACCCACAGGCCGGTGTGCACCACCAGGAAGCGCGGGCCGAGGTCCCTGGAGTACTTGCTGACCTTGCCGACGTGACCGTCCGTGGCGTCGACCTGGTATCCGGTCAGGTCGTCGTCCGGGGTGTGGCCGGCGGTCGGCACGTGGTGTGCGCGGTATTGGCTCACGATGTCCTCCCTGTCGTCCTGTTCCTGCTAGTGCCCGCTCAGGCGGGTGACAGACGTGCGGGAGACGTGCGGGAAACATCACGGCGCCCGTCGCGGGGCTACGCCGTCCACACCCGTTCCGCGTAGTCGACGAAGTTGCGCCCCATGATCTTCTCGATGCGGCCGCAGGAGTAGCCGCGCTGTTCCAGCAGCCGTATCAGCTCGCGGAACTGGTCCACGCCCCGCAGGTCGACCACGAAGGGGTAGGTGTCCGCCCGTTCGCCGGCCGCGGCGACTCCGGCCTCCTGGCGCTGCGCCACGTGCTCGGCCAGCCGGGCCCGGTAGGCGTCGAGGTCGTCGATCGCGGTGACGGGCCCGTCGGTGCCGATACCGACGTGGTCCTCGCCGCAGACGTCCACGGCGTGCGCGATGTGCTCGACCACGTCGGCGGCGCGCGCGTGGCCGGTGGGGCTGAGGAACGGCATGAAGTAGATGCCGACGAAGCCGCCGCGGGAGGCCACCAGACGCAGTTCCTCGTCGGTCTTGTTGCGGGGCAGGTCGGTCAGCGCGCGGCACCCCGTGTGGTTGATCGACACGGGGACACGGGAGTGCGTGGCGGCGTCCAGACAGGTCCGCTCACCGCTGTGCGACAGGTCGACCATGACGTGGTGGTCGTTGAGGGCGTCGACCACCTCGCGTCCGAACGCGGTCAGCCCCGTGCCGGACGGTGCCATCGAGCCGCCGCCGAGGTGGTTGGCCTGGTTGTAGGTCAACTGCACGACGCGCACCCCGCGTTCGGCGAAGGTGGCGATCCGCGCGGCGTCGTCCCCGACTGCCACCGCGTTCTGGAAGCCGTAGATGACGCCGACGCGGCCGTCGCGGGCGGCCGTGCGGATGTCGGCGACGCCGGTCACCTTCAGCAGGTCGTCCGGGTGGCGGTCGATGATGCCGTCCCAGATGTCGATCTCGTGCAGGGTGTGTTCGTAGGGCGGCAGGTCACCCATCACATAGCCGAGGGTGATGTTGACGGCGGTCAGGCCGGAGGCTCTCGCGTCGGCCAGCGTCCGGGTGTCGACGGTGTACTGCTCGCTGGTCGGGTTGAGGTCTCCCGCCGCCTCCATCGACCGCGGGGCGTTGGGGTTGTCGAGCTGTCCCAGCGCGTTGATGATCAGGGGCGTGCCGATGCCGGTCAACGGGTCTCCCGGGATGGGGTGGTGGCGTAGGCGGCGCGCGGGAAGCGGCGGCCCCGCTTGACGGTGAGGGTGATGGTGCGCAGGTGGTCGATGTCGGCCAGCGGATCCCGCGCGAAGACCGCGAAGTCGGCCAGCTTGCCCGGCTCGACGCTGCCCGTCAGGTGTGCGGTGCCTGCGCTGCGGGCGCCGACGAGGGTCGCGGAGCGGAGCACGTCCGGGGCCGGGATGCCGCATCGCTTCACCAGGAAGGCGAGTTCCTCGTAGAGGGCGGGGAACGGCTCGCCGGGGGCGGTCTCGTAGTCGGTGCCGGTGGCCAGCGCCACGCCCGCCCGGTGCGCCTGCGCCGTGAGCGCGATGGCCAACTCGGTCTGCAGGCGGGCGCGTTCGGCGCTCTCCGGGTCGTCGCCCGCGAGCTCCTCGCTCGCCCACATGCCGGCGGTCGCGTCCAGGACGACGTCGCGTTCCCGCATCCGGGCGAAGAGCGCGTCGAGCCGCGCGTCCTCGCCGGTGACCAGACTCTCGTGATCGACGGCCGGCTTGTTCCTGTAACTGGTCAGCGGCTCCTTGGCGGCCTCGTGGGCCAGCAGGGTCACATGCGAGACGGTGTCCACGCCGGCCGCGACGACCTCGCCGGGCGTGGCGGGGAACACGGCCGCGTGCGCCCACACCGGGATGCCCTGCCGGTGCGCCTCGGCGGTGACGGCGGCGACGAGGTCCGCTTCCAGGTCGGCGTAGACCTTGATGGCCGACGCGTAGGTTCCGCGGGCCAGGGCCACCGCCAGGGGGAGGTCGGTCGTGTCGGTGACGGCCTGCATCCAGGGCACGTGCCCGGGGACGGCGCCCTGGGTCACCTGGTGGGTGCGGGGGTCGTCGAAGAAGCCCGGGCCCGCCATGAGGGCCGCGTAGTGGATGTCCGGGGCGGCGATCTCGCCCACCAGCGCGGCCCGCGCGAGGTCCCCGACCTGACGCAGGTCGTCCGCCATGTCCCGCACGGTGGTGACGCCGCTGTGGACGAGGCGGCGCAGGACCGCTTCGGCGGCCGGACGGTCGGGCGGAGTGGCGAGGTGCTGGTGCGCGTCGATGAGGCCGGGCGTGACGAAGTGGCCGGCGAGGTCGACGACTTCGGCGCCGTCGGCGAGGGCGGCCGCCACGTCCGTCTCGTCCGCGACGGACCGGATCACGGAGCCGTCCACGACGAGCGACACGGAGGGCCGGGGCGCGCTGCCGGTCCCGTCGAACAGCGTGAGGCCGCGGTAGACCACCAACTCGCCGGCCTCGGGCGGCGCGAAGGGGTTCGCCGCCCCGGAACTCTCGTTCGTCAAGGTCACCACTCTCGATCTGTTACGCTCTACGTAACAAAGCTCTCGCTACCTGAAACAGGCGATACCCTACCCCTGAATCCCGGCGTCGGACACGCCTCGCCGGGACGGTCCGTCCGGTCACCGGGAAGGGTTTCGATGCCGCAGGCGACGCAAGCACCGCGAACGGCCGTGGACAAGGCGCTGGACCTGGTCGAGGCCGTCGCCCGCGCCCCCCGGCCGCCCCGGCTCACCGACCTCGCCGACGAGGTCGGGCTGCACCGGGCGACCGCCTACCGCGTCCTCGTGGACCTGGTCCGCCGCGGCTGGGTGCTGCGCGTCGACGACCGCTATCTGCCGGGCACCGCCGTCCTGCGCCTGTCGGCCCGGGCGGCGCACAACTCGCTGACCTCACTGGCCCGCCCGGTGCTGGAGGACCTCTCCGCGCGCACCGGCATGATGGTCAACCTCCAGGTCCTCGAGAACGACGGCTCCCGGGTGGTGGACGTGATCCGCCCGGACCGGCTGGCGATGATCAGCACCCTCCGGGACGAGGCACTGCCCGTCCACCGGTTCGCCGGCCCCCTCGCCCTGGTGGCCGCCCTGCCCCCGCAGGCACGCGGCCCTTACCTCGACGTGGCCCGCAAGGCCGGACACCCCCTGGACGGCGAGGCGGGACTGCTCGCCGACCTCGAGCGGACCGAGGCCGACGGGTTCGCCGTCGAGCACGGCCGCAACGAGCAGTTCGTCGCCTCGCTGAGCCGCGCCGTCGTCCCGGTCCCCGGGGCACCGGTGTGCGCCGTCACCGTGGTCGGCCCGGACGCCGAGATCGACGAACCCCGGATGCGCCGCCTGCGGGAGGAACTCGCCTCGGCGGTGGACACCCTCAGCGGCCTGCTGTCCGGCCCGGGCACGGCGAGCGGCGCGTGAACGACGTCCTCGTCCTCGACCGGGCGGCCACCGCGGCGGCCCTCGACCCGCGCCGCCTGATGGCCGCCGTGTCCGACGCACTCGTCGCCGTCGCCCGGGACGCGGTGTCCGCGCCGCCCCGGATAGCGGCCTTCGCGCCCGGCGGTCTGCTGGGCGCCATGCCCGGATACGTGCCGGGTCTCGGCCTCGCGGCGAAACTCGTGTCGGTGTTCGCCGACCCCGCCCACCCCGGGCGCAGCACCCACCGGGGCATCGTGGCCCTCTTCGACCCCGAGGACGGCCGTCCCCTGGCCGTCATGGACGCCGAACCCGTGACGGCCTGGCGCACCGCGGCGGCAGCCACGCACAGCGCCTGGACCCTGGCCCGGCCCGGACCCGTCGTGGTCGTGGGCACCGGCGCCCAGGCCCGGGCCCAGGTCTCCCTCCTCGCCGCGCTCCGCCCCGCCGAACCCGTCACCGTCGCGGGCCGCTCCCCGGAAGCGGCCCGCGCGCTGGCCGCCCTGCACCCGGCGGGCCGTGCGACGGACGGCATCGAGGCCGCCGTACGCGAGGCGTCCACCGTGTACTGCTGCACCGGCGCGACCCGCCCCGTCCTGCGCCGCGCATGGCTCGCCCCGGGCACCCACGTGAGCTCGGTCGGCGGTTCCCACGGGCCCGAACTCGACGAGGACACCGTCCGGGACGCCGCGCTCTTCACGGAGTGGCCCGGTGCCGCCGCCACTCCCCCGCCCTCCGGCGCCCACGAGTTGCAGGGGCTGCCGAAGGACGGCGTCGTCGTCCTCCTGGGCTCCGTCCTGTGCGGCGAGGCGCCCGGCCGGACCTCCCAGGACCAGCTCACCGTCTTCAAGTCCACCGGCCATGCCGCCCTGGACGTGGCCGCCGCGCACGTCGTCCACCGTACGGCGACCGGTCGCCGTACCGACGAGCCGTCCCGCTAGCGCGTCGGTGCCGGGACCCGCCGAATCCCCCCCCATGGGCCTCTCCCGGCACCCGGTCGAACGATTCGACCCGCGCGGCCCGGCACAGCACCGCCGTGCCCCCACATCACACCCGCCACTCCCACAACATCCGAGGTCAGAGCGTCGCAACCGTCCTCATCAGGGAGTTCACGGAAGTCTCTGCGCACGGTCCGACACCCGCATAGCGTGCGGTGACCCGAACACACGAACCCCCTCCCCATGTTCGCGCGGGCCGCACCTCTTGGGGCCCACGACCCAGTAGGAGATCTTGGGATGTCCTCCGACAGCTCGGACTTATACCCGGCGCGGCACCGGCCCCGACGGCACGCCTCCCCCACCGCGATCCCGCGGTGGGCCGCCCCGCCGGACGACACACGCCTGCCGGCCGACACGCGTCTGTCCGCCGACACGCGTCTGCCCGAACGTGCCCAGCAGTGGACCGGCAGGCACCGCGACCTCCGCCGGCTGCGCCGGGCCTGCCGCTGGCAGCGGCGCGTCGCCACGTTCGCCGCGCTCGGCTACTTCGCCGTCTTTCTCACCCTCACCGTCGAAGCCCCCGCCGTCATGACCCGCCTCGCCCCGGGCGGCCTTCCCACCGGGCTCTGCCTCGCCCTGGTCCAACTGCCGGTCACCTGGCTGGCCGTGCTCCTCTACGAGTACACCGCGCGCCGGTACGTCGACCCGCTGGCCCGGCGCGTACACCGCCGACCCGACCTCGTCCCGCCCGAGGAGCCACGGCCGTGACGGAGTTCGACGGCTCCGCGCAGTCCTGGTCCCTGGTGGCGTTCTCCAGTGTCGTGGCCCTGACGCTCATGCTGTGCGTGCTGACCGGTCCCGACCGCGACGACCTCGACGAGTTCTACACCGGCTACCGCTCCCTGTCGCCCCTGCGCAACGGCCTCGCCATCGCAGGTGACTACATCTCCGCCGCCACCGTGCTCACCATCGGCGGGGTCATCGCGCTGTGCGGCTACGACGGTGTGGTACTGGCCCTGAGCACCGTGCTGTCCCTGCTTCTCCTGATGGTCCTGCTGGCCGAACCCCTGCATCACACCGGCCGGTTCACCATGGCCGACGCGCTCGGCAGACGGCTGCCCGGCCGCGCGGTGCGCATCACCGCGTGTGTGGTCACCCTCGCCTCGCTGGTGCCGATGATGGTCGTACAACTGGCCGGGGTGGGCCAGTTGCTGGCGTACGTCCTCGGCTTCTCCGACAGTGCGATGCGGACCGGCTGCATCGTCGGGGCGGGCACCCTGATGATCAGCTACGCGGCCATCGGGGGCATGCGCGGCACCGCCCTGATCCAGATCCTCAAAACGGTGATCCTGCTCGGCTCCGGCCTGGTCGTCGCCGGACTCATCCTGCACACCTTCGGCTGGAGCCCCCGGAACCTGTTCCGGACCGCCGCCCACGGCAGCGGCGCCGAGGAGAACTTCCTGCGCTACGGCCTGCAGTTCGCCGACGGGCCGCACCGCGGCCTCGACATGGTGAGCACCCAGTGCGCCATCGTGCTGGGCGGGGCCTGCCTGCCGCACGTCACCATGCGGATGTACACCGCCGGCAGCGCTCCCCAGGTGCGCCGCGCGATGTCCTGGGCGATCTCGACGGTCACCCTGTTCATCGCCGTGATCACCGTCATCGGCGTGGGCGCCACGGCCCTCATCGGGCGCGCGGGAGTCGCCGGAGCCGACCCGCGCGGCAACACCGCCTATCTGCTCGGTTCGCGCGCCGCGTTCGGGATGCATCTGTCCCGCCCGGAGAGCCTGTTGTTCGCCACCGTCACGACGGCGATCTTCCTGACCCTGCTGGCTTCCGTGGCCAGCATGACGCTGGCCTGCGCCAACTCCCTGGCCCACGACATCGCCGCGGCCCGCCCGAACGTCTCGCCGCTGCGCGAGATGGCCCTGGCGCGGCTGGCCGCCCTGGCCGTGGGCCTCCCCGTCATCCTGCTCGCCGTCATCGCCCAGCACCGCAGCCTGCAGCCGCTCGCCACCGTCTCCTTCTGCCTCGGCGCGTCGGCCATCGCCCCCGCCCTCGTCTACAGCCTCTTCTGGCGCCGCTTCACCCGCGCCGGCCTGCTGTGCACGCTCATCGGCGGATCGGTCAGCGTTCTCGTCCTGATGACCGGCACCAACCTCGTCTCCGGCTCTCCCGGATCGGCTTTCCCGGAAGTCGACTTCAACTGGTTCCCGTTCACGACCACGGCTCTCGTCTCGGTACCGGCGGGCTTCCTCTGCGGCCTGCTCGGCACCGTCCTGTCCGGCCGGAAGGCGACCGCACGCGAACGGGAACGCTACGCCGCCATCGAAGCCGTCCTGCTCGCCGGACCGCCGAGCCCCAGGAGCCGCTGAACCCGCCCGACCCGAACCGGACGGGCCCGAACCGCTGCCATGTCCCCGAGCCGCAGCCGTGTCCCCGAGCCGCAGCCGTGTCCCCGAGCCGAGCATGATCGTTACTCCTGTTGCCGAACGGCCACCGCCCGGTGCGCGCATCGGCATCCACTCATGTGTGCCTCCGTCCGAGGCACACGCACCGTCAGCCGAGAGGAACAGCATTGGTGAGCGGCTGGATCACCGTCGGTCTCGGAACCGCCGCCGCGCTCTGCCCCCTGCCGGGCGCCTGCGGACCCGCGGTCGTCGTCGACACCACCCCCACCACCACGCACGTGGTGGTGTGTTCCGCCGACGGCTGGGTCGAGGTCGGCGCCCCCTCCCGACCTCGGCCCGCCGCCCCTTCGTCACCTCCGCCCGCACCACGGCCACCGCGCACACCGGCCCCTTCGCCGCCGACGGAACAGCCGGCACGGGCGGCACACGCACCGCGCCCTGTCGACACCCCACCGGCTCCGCCCCGTTCGGCAGCCCCACTCCCCCGGCCCGTCGAACGCCCGGTGCCCACGCCGGAACCGCCGCCCGAGGCCGCCGACGACGCGCCCGCCCCGGTGCCGGCTCCCGCGCCGGCGCCCCGCGCCGCACCCTTCCGCTGGGTGCCCCGCTTCCACTACGGCGGCGGCTCGGCACGTCCGGCGCCCGCCGGCCTGTCCACCACGATGACCACCGTCGTGATCACCACCCCGGCGATCCTGGCCGCCGCCGCGCTACGCCCGGGCTCCCGTCGCCGCAACGGCGGCTGACCCACCCGCGGGCCGCCCTTCACCTCGTCCACTCGGCTCGCCATCTGCTCCTTTCTCATCTGCTCCTTTCTCATCTGCTCCTTTCTCATCTGCTCATCCTGGAGTCCTGCTGTGCCGGAATGGCTGATCTACACCCTGGCCTGCGCGCTGGTCTGCGCCTTCGTGGTCGCCGCCACCGTGATGCGCCACCGCCGTGTGGCGGACGACGAGGACACCTCGCAGACACCCGACGTCCTGGAGTACATGGTGATGATGGTCGGCGTCGTCTACGCCATCGTCCTGGGCCTGGCGATCGCCGGCGTCTGGGAGGCTCGCGGCGCCGCCGAGGACACCGTGCAGCGCGAGGCCCAAGCGCTGTACGAGATCAACCAGCGCCTGGACGTCTACCCCGCCGCCTTCCACACCCAGGTCCGGCAGCACATCGACGCCTACGCCCGGCACGCCGTGACCGCCGAGTGGCCGGCCATGGAGGACGACGGTCCGATCGACACCACCGGGGGCCGTCTGCTGACCCGCATCCGCAGCGACATCGCGCACCACACGCCCACCGACGAACTCCAGGCCCAGGCCTACCAGCCGCTCCTCGACCAGGTCGCCGCCGCCGACGACGCGCGCCACCAGCGCCTCGACAGCGCCGGCAGCACCCTGCCGGGGGTCGTCTGGTTCGGCCTGATCGCCGGCGGGATCGTCACGCTCGGCCTGCTCTACGCCCTTCAGATCCGCCGCTCGGCCCGGGAGTTGATGCTGGCCACCGCGTTCAGCGCCCTGGTGGTCTTCCTGCTCTTCATGGTCTGGAGCTTCGACGCTCCCTTCGGCCACTCCGGCACCGACTCGGCTCAGCCGTTGCAGGAGTTGTTCGCCGGCACGACCTGAGACGCACACCAGGATCGCTCACCGGTCAGGCGACAGCCGTTGGGCCGGATCGACCCGGGTGAATGCTCGTCGGCTGTGCACGACCAACTCGCGCACAGCCGGGTTGTGCGTGCTCTTCCAGATCAGCGCGAGCACCGCCGGAGTCTCGATGTCGTCGATGACGCGCGCGGTGAGCCGGTCTCCGTAGCTCGCGGCCATCGACTCGCTGAGGACTGCGACACCCAGTCCGCGGGAAGCCAGATCCGCAATGGCATCCGCGGCGCCGGCCTGCAGCCCGATCGTGGGGTGCAGGCCCTGTGCGGCACAAGCGCGGTCGAACACCGCGCGCAGGCCGGTGCCGGCGGGCATGCACACGAGCGGATGGGCGACCAGGTCACGCAGAGCGACCCGGCGCTGTTTCGCCAACGGGTGCCCCGCGGGAACAGCCGCGACGAGCCGCTCGCTGATGACCGTCAGCGAGTCCAGCCCCTCCGGGGCGGCGCCTGCGGTACCGACGAGGGCCAGATCGATGACGTCGGCGCGCACTCCCTCGACGAGCCTGTCGGAGTTGTCCTCCAGCAGTGAGATCTCCACACCATGATGAAGCCGGTGAAACGCGGCGAGGGCGTCGAACAGCGGGGTGAGGGTGCAGCCGATGACCATGCCGACCGTGAGCCGGCCCCGGATCAGACCGGTCACCTGTCCCACCACCTGGCCGACCGCCTCGGCCGCGGCCAGTGCGGCGCGGGCGTGTTCGAGCGCGGCACGTCCCGCGACGGTCAGGGTGACGGTACGCCCCGACCGGTCGAACAGCTCGGCGCCGAGTTCGCGTTCCAACTGGCGGATCTGGGCGCTGACGCCGGACTGGCTGATGTGGACCCGCCCGGCCGCCCGGGTGAAGTTCCGCTCCTCGGCGACCGCGACGAAGTACTCAAGCTGCCTCAGGTCCATGACTGCTGATTCTAGCTCCCAGCACATCCATCTGTTGGACTTCTGACCGGCGCCCGACAAGGCTGGAGAACATCGAAGCCGGACCTCAGGAGGAAGCCGTGCAGAAGTACGAGAAGGCCGAGCGGCCCGAGGACATCACCCGCTTGTTCGTCGAACGATCCAACGCGGGTGACGCGGCCGGAGTCGCCGCGCTCTACGAGGAGGATGCGGTGATGGCCTACCCGCCCGGCCGGCTGACGGTGGGGCGGGACGCGATCCGCGACCTGTGGGAGAAGGTCCTGGCCAACCGCCCCCGCTTCGAACCGGAACCGCCGCTGCCGACGCTGATCAGCGGCGACATCGCCCTCACCTCGACCCCGCCGAGGGACGGGGCCGGCGCCCGGGCACAGGTCGTCCGACGCCAGCCTGACGGGACCTGGCTGCGTGTGCTCGACCAGCCCGAGTTCGTCCCGCCCGCCCGCTGAAGCCGCGTCGCAGCGGCGGCTCAGGGGCACCGACGACATGCCGGGACGAGCAGCCGCCGAACCGGGGTCATGACTCGTCGCCGTCCTCGCGGCGCAGGAGGGCCAGCTGCCGCTGGACGGCGGCGGTGACCCTGCGCTCGTCGTCCGTGGCGAGAAGGTCGAGCAAGGCTCCTCGGAGTACCGCCAGCGTCAGAGTGCGGCGGACGACACCGTCCTCGGTGTCCCGCTCCGACGGCGGCTGACAGGCGGCCAGGACGTCGAGCCAGTCGTCCACCGTGGCCTTGGCGAACCCGGCCCAGGGGCCGTCGGGTTCGACGAGCGAGCGGGTGTACGCCTCGGCCCACAGACGCAGCAGCGGGCGGTGCTCGTCGGCGGCGAGCCATGTCCACACCTGATCGGCCGCCGGAACCAGGCCGACAGGGCGGTCGGCCTGGCGAAGTCGCGCCAGCAGCCCCAGTTCATCGGCACGACCCCGCTCCAGCAGGGCGCGCACGAGTCCGTCCTTGTTGCCGAAGAGGAACATCAGCACCCGCGTACTGGAGCCGATGGCCTCGGCCAGCGGGCGAAGCGACAGGTCGGCCAGACCGTGCGTGAGCGCGTACCGGTAAGCGGCCTCGAGCAACTGCGTGTCCTGCTCGTCACCCGGCCGCCCGGGGCCTCGGCCTCGGCACCCGTCTCGTCGAAGAGTCCCTGGCCTTCGCCCGCGAGGCCGGCTACCGGCATGAGACGCTGTGGACCGCGAGCAACCTCATGTCCGCCCGCAGGATCTACGAACACTTCGGATTCCTCCTCGCCGACGAGGAGCCCCATCACGGTTTCGGCCACGACCTCGTCAGCCAGAACTGGACCCTCGACCTCCATGACGGCCTCGCGGAGGGATGAACGACGCCCCGCATCACCGCCGGGCCAGCTCCGCCGGCCACGGGTGGCCGGGATGCACACGGTCCAACCACTCGGCGAGGCGATCCCGCCGCGCCCGGCCCAGCAGCGGAAGCACCTCGTCGAAGTCCGCCTGGTCCTTGGGCCGGGTCGCCTTCGCCTTGAACAGCAGCACCAACTCCGGTATCAGGTAGGGGATCCCGTCCGCCGTCCGCTCGATGATCGCGTCGTACGGCAGCCGCAGACTCTCGTCCCGCCGGCAGACCCACGTCATGCCCTCGTGCGGCTCGCGAAAGACGTCGAACAGGAACTGGCCGCTCACCGGATCACGGAGCCAGGTCTGATACGTGGCCGCCAGTGCCTCGGCTCCCGCCCCCGCCCAGACCCGTCCCGAACCCACCGCGTCCCAGGTGTACTCGGGGAAACGGTCCCGAATCTCGGGAAATGCCGCCGCGGGCACCGCGATCTCCAGATCACCGTGCGGCCGCGACGGCGCCCCGCGGAACAGATCCAGCGCCCACCCCGCGGCGATGCACCAGGGCGCACCCACCCCGGCCAACCGCTCCGCCGCCCGCTCCGGCGCCCAGGCATCCGCCCACCGGGCATGCAGTTCGCCCGCATCGGGCACGGTGCCGCCGGGCGGCAGGGGTTCGATCATCGGCACAACCTACTCGGACCGCTGGTTGACGTCGAGAAAATTGACCCACGATCCCGACGCCAAAATGCACCCCTGTACCGGTCGATCGACTCCCTAGAGTCGTAGTCATGACGAAGAGCAACGAGACCACGCAGACCGCTCAGACCACTCAGACCGCTCAGACCGCTCAGACCGCGACCGTCGCCCCGGTCCTCACCCGCGCCGCCGACGCCGAGACGACCCGTGACCCCAGCAGTGTCATGACGCTTCTCGCGGACTCGAGCCACACCGGCGGGCGGCTCACCAGCTACCGGTCGTCGTTCGCCGAGGGCGCGGTCGGGGCACCCGCCCACCTGCACACCAAGGCGTCCGAGGCGTTCTTCGTGATCGACGGAGCGCTCCAGGTACTGGTGGGTGAGGAGATCATCGTCCTGGAGGCGGGCGACTTCCTCCTCGTACCGCCGCACACCCCGCACGCCTTCGCCGCGGCGCCGGGCAGGACCGCCGACGTGCTGTTCGTCTTCACCCCGGGTGCCGACCGCTTCGACTACCTGCGACTCCTCGGCCGCGTGATGCGCGGCGAGGCCGACCCGCAGGAGATCAAGGACTCCTCGGAGCGGTTCGACAACCACTACGTCGACAGCCCGGCATGGCGCGAGGTGCTCGCCGCACGCGGCTGAGACCTGCCCGCAGCGAGCGAAGGCGTCCCGAAAGGGGCCCCGGACACGACCGTCGGGCGGTGCCGTCGCGTGCTCGCCCGTGCGCAGCCGTGATCCGCCGTGTGAGGCCGGCTCGGCGGGAGCGGTGAGCCGGGTCGGCGGCCAGACCTCCGGACGGGTGCGGCTCTGCGCGGTCAGCGCACCAGAGGGAGGAAGACCGTGTCGACGATCTCCTCGAGGACGTGGTCGGGCACGGGGGCGAAGGTCGTGAGGATTTCCTGGCGCAGCAGGTCGAAGGGGAGGGACTTGATGCGTTCGGTGAGGAGTTCCCGGTTGATCTCGCCCCGGTCGAGGGCGCGGTCGAAGAGCACGTCGAGAGCCTCCTTGCGTCCCGTCGCGAGCGGGTCGCGCAGGTCGGCGGGGCTGGTGCCGGTCTCCTGGTAGTAGCCGGCCAGTTGCACGCTCATGACGGTGATGAACTGGACGCGGGTGGTGTTGATCTCTCGCATGAGGGTGAGGACGTCCTCCCGCAGGCTTCCCGTGTCGGGGCTGTCGAGTCGGTACTCCTTCAGGGTGTGGACGATGGCCGCCCGGACCAGTTGGTCGCGGTCGGACCAGCGGCGGTAGAGCACAGGGGGGCTGGTGCCCGCGCGCTGCACGACGGCGTCCATGGTGAACCTGGCGTAGCCGTTGTCCGTGAGTTCTTCCCAGGCCGCATCGAGGAGCGCCTTCTCCAGTGCCGCTCCGCGGCGTCGCTCGGGCATCCGCACCTCCCTTGGATAGACTTGCCTATCTTATCCTAGCGCCCTACTCTGACAGTCGTAAGATAGGACTCTGTATCTTAAGGTGACTGTTCATGAGTACTCCCGACCGGACCGGACCCACGCCCGCCGCGGTGGACCCCGACGGTATGCACCCCGACCGTATGGAGCCCGCCGTGTGGCGCACGGCGTTCACCGTCATCGTGGGCGCCCTCGCCGTCGTCTTCGACACCACCATCGTCAGCGTCGCCCTCGACAGCCTGGCGAAGGAACTCGATGCGCCGCTGTCCACGATCCAGTGGGTGAGTACCGGCTATCTGCTGGCCCTGTTCGTCACCATCCCGCTCGCCGGATGGGCCCAGTCACGACTCGGCGGCAGACGTCTGTGGATCGCGTCCCTGGGCGTGTTCCTGCTCGGCTCGATCCTGAGCGCGCTGGCGTGGAACGCGACCAGCCTCATCACCTTCCGCGTGCTCCAGGGCACAGCGGGCGGCATCATGATGCCGCTCACGGCCACGCTGATCATGCAGGTCGCCAAGGGCCGCAACATCGGCAAGGTCATGGCCGTCATCACCGTGCCCACCGCGCTCGGCCCGATCCTCGGCCCGGTCCTGGGCGGCCTCATCCTGCATCTGGCCGACTGGCGCTGGCTCTTCTTCGTCAACCTCCCCTTCTGTGTCGTCGGTGGCCTGCTCGCCTGGCGCAACCTGCCCCACGACCGTCCCGCCACCGGCACCCCCCGCACCCGCCTGGACGTCGTCGGCCTGCTCCTGCTCTCCCCCGGCGTCGCCGCCACCCTCTACGGCCTCTCCCGGGTCGAGGGCAGCGCGGGCCTCACCGACGCCGACGTCCTCGTCCCGGTGATCGGCGGACTCGCCCTGGTCGGCGGCTTCGTCGCCTGGGCGCTGCCGCGTGCCGGGGCGCTGGTGAATCTGCGGCTGCTCCGCCACCGCGCGGTGGCCTCCTCCTCCGCCCTGGTGTTCCTGGCCGGCATCTCCCTGTACGGGGCGATGATGCTGCTGCCCCTGTACTTCCAGCAGGTCCGCGGCGAGGACGCCCTCGGCGCGGGGCTGCTGCTCATTCCGCAGGGCGTCGGCGCGCTCGTCGCACGCGGACTCGCAGGCACGTACACCGACCGCTTCGGCCCCCGCCGGGTCGCCTTCACCGCGTTCGCCTTCGTCACCGCGGCCACGGTGCCCTTCGCCTTCGTCACCGCCGACACCGACGAGGTCCTGCTCATGGGCGCACTGTTCGTCCGCGGCATCGGCCTGGGCGCCGCCATGATCGCGCCTTTCGGCGCCGCCTACGTGGGCCTGCGGCACGAAGAGATCCCCGACGCCAGCATCATCACCCGCGTCGCCCAGCAGATCGGCGGCTCGGTGGGCATCGCCGTCCTCGCCGTCGTCTTCCAGCACTCCGCCGGGGACGCCCACACCCCGGGCGACCTGGCCGACGGCTTCGACACCGCCTTCTGGTGGTCGGTGGCCTTCACCGCCGTCGCCGTCCCGCTGTGTCTGTTCCTGCCCGGCCGCCCCGGGCCACCGGTTCCTGCCGACCCTGCGGAGAAAGGCGCTGCCGCGGAGGTGGCGGAGCTGCCCGGTCGATCATCACCCGGCGCGTGACCGTCGTCGAGACCCTGGCTGCCCGCACAGCGAAGGGGCCCGGCGATGCCGGGCCCCTTCTTCTCGTAGCGGGGACAGGATTTGAACCTGCGACCTCTGGGTTATGAGCCCAGCGAGCTACCGAGCTGCTCCACCCCGCGTCGGTGATGCCACCCTACACGTGATCCACGGGGTGCTGCGTCGGGCGGCCGACTCAGCCGCGGACGATGTTCTCGGCCTGCGGCCCCTTCTGCCCCTGGGTCACGTCGAAGGTGACCGGCTCTCCCTCCACCAGCTCCCGGTAGCCGTTGCCGGAGATGTTGGAGTAGTGGGCGAAAACGTCCGGTCCGCCGCCGTCCTGGGCGATGAACCCGAAGCCCTTTTCGGAGTTGAACCACTTCACGGTGCCGCTGGCCATGCTGCTCGTCCTTCGATCCTTGCCGGGAGGTCCCGGCTGCTCTGTGTGCGGGGCCGTCCACGACCGGAAGGCACCCGGCGTTCGTCCTACCCCGTCGGCGAGGCAGTTATCCGACTTAACTGCCGGACACAGCGCTCGAGTTGCCGGAGCCCGGTGCGGCATCCCGCCCGCGCTTGCCGCGCTCGCGGGCCACATGCCGCCGATGTCCCGATTGTGCTGCGCGCCCAGTCCGGCCCAAGCCCCCGCGCAGGCCGCTCACCAGGCTGGTCAACCGGCCGGTGCCCGGTCTGATCTCGCACACTTCCGCCCCCACCGACAGCTCGCCGCGCCCGCCCTCGGAAGCGAGGGTGCTGGTCACCTGGTGAATCTCCGCGTCCCGTTTCTTGACGATCTCCGGAAGGAACGGGGGACATGATCGTCGGCTGTCGGGCAACGCGGGGGAGGTGACACGTATCGGACTGGTGGTCCTCGCTCTGGCCGGCGCGCTCGGGGCGGGCGCGGCCGCGCCGGGAATTTCGCCGTGGTGGTGGTTCGCCGCCGCGGCGCTGCTCGTGCCGGGCCTGCTGGGCGCATGGGACCTGATGCAGCGCCGGCACTCCGTGCTGCGCAACTATCCCGTCATCGGGCACGCCCGCTTCCTCCTGGAGAGGATCCGCCCGGAACTGCAGCAGTACTTCATCGAGCGGAACTTCGACGGCCGTCCCTTCGACCGCGACACACGCACCATCGTCTACGAGCGGGCGAAGGGAACCGACGCCGAGCAGCCGTACGGCACCGAGCGGGACGTCTACCGCCCCGGCTACGAGTTCCTGGTGCCGTCGATGGCGCCGTGTCCGGTGCCGAAGAGCGCACCGCGGGTGCGGATCGGCGGACCCGACTGCGGCCGTCCGTACGACATGGCGCTGCTGAACGTGTCGGCGATGAGTTTCGGCTCGCTCTCGGCGAACGCGATCCTGGCGCTCAACGGGGGTGCCGCGGCCGGGGGTTTCGCCCACGACACCGGCGAGGGCGGGCTGTCGGAGTACCACCTGCGGCCGGGCGGCGACCTGGTCTGGGAGATCGGCACCGGCTACTTCGGGTGCCGGACCGACGACGGCGACTTCGACCCGCGGGAGTTCGCCGACAAGGCCGCGCACGAGCACGTGAAGTGCGTGTCGCTCAAGCTCTCGCAGGGCGCGAAGCCCGGCATCGGCGGGGTCCTGCCCGGAGCGAAGGTCAACGCCGAGATCGCCCGGGTGCGGGACGTGCCCCCGGGCCGGACGGTGATCTCACCGCCCTACCACCGGGTGTTCTCCACGCCGCGCGAACTCGTGCGCTTCATCGCCAGGATGCGCGAACTGTCCGGTGGGAAGCCGACCGGGTTCAAACTCTGCGTGGGGTCGCGCCGGCAGTTCCTCGCCGTGTGCAAGGCGATGCTGGCGGAGGGCACCACCCCGGACTTCATCGTGGTGGACGGGGCGGAGGGCGGCACCGGGGCCGCGCCCCTGGAGTTCGCCGACCACGTCGGCACCCCGCTCACCGAGGGGCTCCTGACCGTGCACAACGCCCTCGTCGGCACCGGTCTGCGCGACCGGGTCAGGATCGGCGCCAGCGGCAAGATCGCCACCGGTACCGACCTGGTCAAGCGCATGGTGCAGGGCGCCGACTACGGCAACGCCGCACGGGCGATGATGTTCGCCGTCGGCTGCATCCAGGCGCAGCGGTGCCATACGAACACCTGCCCCACCGGTGTCACCACGCAGGACCCCCGGCGGGCCCGCGCGCTCCACGTCGGCGACAAGACGCTCCGCGTCCGTCGCCTGCAGGAGGCGACGGTGGCGAGCGCGTTGCAGATCATGGCGTCCATGGGCGTCACCGATCCCGCGCAGTTGCGTCCTCATATGCTCCGCCGGCGCATCGACCCCCGCACCGAATGCTCCTTCGAGGAACTCTACGAGTGGCTGGCGCCCGGGCAGTTGCTCGCCGAGCCGCCCGTCTCCTGGGCGGCCGACTGGAACGCCGCCGACCCCGACCGTTTCACCGTCTGATCTGGAGGATCCCGTGGCCCGAACCGTCGCGCGCGTCATCGTGGACGCGCTGAGCGAACTTGGCGTGCGCCAGGTCTTCGGCGTCGTCGGCGACGCCCTCAACCCGCTGACCGACGCCATCCGCACCACCGAGGGCCTGGAGTGGGTGGGCTGTCGGCACGAGGAGGCCGCGGCCTTCGCCGCGAGCGCCCAGTCGCAGCTCAGTGGCACTCTGGGCGTGTGCATGGGCACCGTCGGCCCCGGCTCGGTGCACCTGCTCAACGGGCTGTACGACGCGGCCAAGAGCCGTACGCCGGTGCTGGCGATCGCCGGGCAGGTCCCGCTCGCCGAACTCGGCAGCGACTACTTCCAGGAGGTCGACAACGACGCGCTCTTCAGTGACGTGGCCGTCTTCCGGGCCACGATCACCTCGGGCGACCAGCTGCCGCAGATGCTGGAGACGGCGGTGCGCACCGCGCTGGGCCGCAAGGGCGTCGCCGTGCTGACCGTCCCCGGTGACCTGGGGGAACGGGAGCTGAGTGCGGACCGTCCGGCCCGGTTCTCGCTGAACGCCCCGGTGAGCCGACCGGACGGGGCCGCCGTCCGCCGGGCGGCCGAGCTGCTCGACCGGGCGCGGCGGGTCACGCTGCTCGTCGGACGAGGTGCCCGCGCCGCGCGCGAGGACGTACTGGCCCTGGCCGACCGGCTGGCCGCGCCGATGGTGCTCACCCTGAAGGCGAAGGAGGGATTCGAGGGCGACGCCAATCCCTTCCAGGTCGGCCAGACCGGGCTGATCGGCAACCCGGCGGCCGCGTCGGCTCTCCAGGACGCGGACACCCTCCTGCTGCTGGGCACCGACTTCCCCTACCGGGACTGGTATCCGCAGGGCCGAACCGTCATCCAGGTGGACACCGAGGCCGCCCACATCGGGCGCCGGGTGCCCGTGGAGCTCGGGCTCGTCGGAGACACGGGCGCGACCGTCCGGGATCTCCTGGCCCAGCTCGGCGCCGCGCCCGCCGGGAGCGAGGACGCGCGCGACCGCTCGCACCTGGAGGACGCACGCAAACGCTTCGAGCGGTGGCGCGAGGGTCAGGCGCGGCTCGCCGACCCGGCGCACGACAAGGGGGTGGTGGGCCGCCTGCGCTCCGCGCTGGACAACCGCGCCGGCGACATCCGCCCGGAGGCACTGGCCGCCGTGGTGGACCGCCTCGCCGACGACGACGCCGTCTTCACCTCCGACACGGGCATGGCCACCGTGTGGCTCTCGCGTTTCGTCGAGATGCGCGGCGAGCGGCAGCTGATCGGCTCCTACAACCTGGGCTCCATGGCCAACGCGATGCCCCAGGCCCTCGGCGCCCAGTGCCTGGACCGGGACCGCCAGGTGGTGGCCTTCTGCGGCGACGGCGGGCTGAGCATGCTCCTCGGCGACCTCATGACACTCAGGACGAGCCGGCTCCCCGTCAAGCTCGTCGTCTTCGACAACCGCCGCCTCGGCATGGTCAAACTCGAACAGGAACAGGCCGGGCTCCCGGAGTTCGGCACCGTGCTGGACAACCCCGACTTCGCCGCCGTCGCCACGGCCATGGGCGTCACCGGCATCCGGGTGACCGACCCGGCCGAACTGGAGGAGTCCGTCCGGCGGGCGTTCAGCACGCCCGGGCCCGTCCTGCTCGACGTGCTCACCAACCCCGACGAGATCGCCGTCCCGGCCAAGCCGACGGTCGCGCAGGGCTGGGGCTTCGCGGTGGCCAAGGTGAAGGAGGTCGTGCGCAGCCAGGGGGACACGGACGCGCACTGACCGCTCGGCCGGACGCCGCGGCTCCACGGCCGTCTGCCCCCCGGGGCGGTGTCCTCGCGCCGCTCCGGGGTCTCGCGGCACAGTGGGACGGCACCGATCCGATCCGGCGGTTCGGCCGAGCCGCCGCTGACGAAGGAGTCCCCCATGGAGTACCCCGACCTGGCATCCCTGCCGGCGGAGCTGCGGGAGGCCGTCACCGCGCGCGGCTCGCTCAACGTCTTCCGCATGATCATGCACTCGCCCCGACTCGCCCCCGAGCTCCTGGAGATGGCCGACGCGATCCTGCAGCGCAACTCGCTCCCGGACCGGTTGCGCGAGCTCGCCATCGTGCGGGTGGGCCGCGTCTACCAGGCGCCGTACGAGGTCCACCACCATGAGCACATCGGCCGTCTGGTCGGTCTGGGCCGGGCCGCGATCGGCGCTGCCGCGACCGGTTCCACGCAGGGGCTGTCGGACGAGGAGGCGTCGGTCCTGCGCTGTACGGACCGGCTGCTCGCCCGGCACACCCTCAGCGACGCCGAGCGCGCGGAGGTGCTGGAGTTCCTCACGGTGGGTCAGCTGTCCGACCTCGTCATCACGGTCGGCTTCTACCAGCTCGTCAGCAACTTCCTGAACACCTTCGGTGTGACGACCGAGGGCGAGACCAGTCCGTACTGAGCCGCCTGCGCGCTCGGCGGTTCCCGGCCGGTCAGTCCTGCTCGTGCCCCAGTACGTGCAGGCGCGGCAGGTTGACGACGATCGCCTCCTGGGTGCTGCGGGCGATGACCACCACGGCCTCCTCGGCCGGGTCCGGGTTCTCCTCGCGGTGCGGCACGAACGGGGGGACGAAGATGTAGTCGCCGGGAGAGGTGCGCAGCCGTATCTCCTGTGGGGTGCCGTCGGAGTCGTCGAGGAAGACGAACTCGGGGTGTCCGCTCACCACATGGATGGCGGTCTCGGACTCGCCGTGGTGGTGGTCCGAGGACGAGGTCGAGGGGGCGACGTGCGTCTGGCCCATCCACAGCTTCTCGGAGCCCACCGTCGTGCCGCTGACGGCGGCGAACCTGCGCATGCCTCCGGTCTGGGCGGTGTCGCCGTCGAGTTCGCCGGCGCGGATGTGGTGCAGCCGGGCGCGCAGGGACGTCGCCCGGTGGCCCGCTCCGTCACCGAGATGGGGGTGGAATCCTTCGCCGGGGGTGGTCAGCGGCTCGCTCATGAGTCGGACGCTAGAGCCGCTCCGAAAAGGATGTCAAGAGGTGTCCATTGCGCTTCACCTGCGGCAATGTTCCCGCAACAGAGGTGGAGAGGGGAAGGAAGTCCTGGCTGCGGCCCGCTCTTCGGGCATCATGTGCGCATGCATATCTCCGCGAAGGCGGACTACGCCACGCGGGCCCTGTTGGAGCTCGCCCGCGAACCCGACCGCCCCCTGACGTGCGAGGCCATCGCCTCCTCGCAGCAGATCCCGTTCCGCTTCCTCAAGTCCGTGGTGGGCGAGCTGCGAAAGGCCGGTCTGGTGCGCAGCCAGCGCGGCTGCGAAGGCGGGTACTGGCTCGGCCGGCCCGCCGACGAGATCACCCTGCTCGATGTCTCGCACGCCGTGGACGGCGAGTTGATCACCCTGCGGGGCGAGCCGCTGGACGGACTCGACTATCCCGGCCCGGCCTCCGGCCTGCCCGGGGTGTGGCGCCGGATCGAGGCGGACGCCGCCGCCGTCCTGGGCAGAACCACGCTGACCGCGCTGCTGCCCGAGGCAGTGGGCGGACAGCTGGACCGCCGGAAGGGAGCCGCGTGACGAACGAGGCAGGTCGTGCGCCGGTCGAGGTGGTGGAGTACACCGATCCGCTGTGCCCGTGGGCCTGGGGTTCGGAGCCCGTCTTCCGCGGGCTGCGGGCAGCCCTGGGCGGCCGGGTCCACTGGCGTCGCGTGTACTGCATCCTCTTCGACCACGACGACGATCCGGCCCCCGATCCGGCCGCCGAGACCGCCTGGTACTCCCGCTACGTCGAGGAGATCTGCGGGCACACCCACGCGCCCAGGGCGTACCGGCTCAGCCGGGTGGCGGCGAGTTCATGGCCCGTCTCGCTGGTCGCCAAGGCCGCCGAACTCCAGGGGACCGAGGTGGCCGACCGGGTGCTGCGCCGGCTGCGCGAGAGCGTCTTCGTCCTGGGCGAGCCCGCGGACACGCCCGCGCTCGCGTTGTCGGCGGCGCGGGGTGTCCCGGGGCTGGACCACGAGCGGCTGGCGGCCGACGCGGCCTCGACAGCCGTACTCGACCGGGTGCGCGCCGACCGTGCCGAGGCACGTCGGCCGGTCCGCGCGGTGCTGTCCGTGCCGGACGGGTCCTCCCCGCATCCCGGCGCCGCCAAGGAGACCCCCGACGGCGGGCACCGGTACGCACTGCCGACGCTGCTCTTCCGTTCGCCCGCCGGCGCCCGCGCAGTGCCCGGCTGGCGGTCCTACGAGGAGTACACCGCCGCGGTCGACGCCCTGGAGCCGGGGCTGGCGGCGGCCCCCGCGCGACTGGATCCGGCGAAGGCGCTCGCGCGCTACCGGAGCCTCACCGAGCCGGAGCGCGGGCTGCTCACCCGAGGTTCATGGCCGCCTGCGGGCGCCGTCCGGGTGGAGACGGCAGGCGGCCCCGTGTGGCTGCATCCCGACGAGGCCCGAACGCACCCGGCCGCCGGGCGCGGCTCTCCGCCCGCCCCGTGACAGGGCTCTGATCAGCACTCAGAGGCCGTCCCGCCGAATGAGACACCTTTTGGTGTCCATTGACAGGCCCTGACGGCTGACCCCAGGATGTGCAGCATGCTCACGACGCACCCCGGTGTGGTGTGCCGCTACGTGGACCTGCGGCGCACCTGTAGCGCTCTCTGTCGCTGACCGCCCGCCGCCCGCGGTCCACAGGCGCCTGACCGCACCAGCCGACACCGGCCTCCCGCCGTTCGTCCGCGCTACGCCCGTCATCTCGCGCCGTCTCCTTCGCGACTCCTCGCCTGCCTTCCTCACACATCCCGGCACTCCCCCGTGACTTGGCCGACGCCTCACGCCCTGAGCCCGGCATGCCCCTGTGCGCACCGCAGCGCGCCGGCATGTCCGCTCCGGCGCGGACCGACGTCCGAAGCCGCGGCACACGCCCTCGTTCACGAGCCCGCAGCCCTGACACGGCCGGAGCCCTCGAAGAAAGAATTGAGATGTTCGGACGACTCACGCCGCGCCGCCCCAGACTGAACCTCCCCTCCTCGCGCCGGGGCCGGCTGCGCGCCGCCGCCCTGGGCACCGCCCTCGCCACCGTGCTCGTCCCGGCCCTCAGCGCCTGCGGCGGCGAGAGCGCCTCGGCGAGCGGCAACGCCACTCTGAAGTGGACCTCCTCCTACTTCCCCACCCACTGGGACCCGGTGGTCGGCGGCAGCGGCGCCCAGTTCCGCGAACTCGCCCTGGTGTACGCCTCCTTGACCCGAACCGACGAGAGCGGCAAGGCCGTCCCCGACCTGGCCAAGAGCTGGGAGTACAACGCGAAGGGCGACCGGATCACCTTCCATCTGCGCCCGGGACTCAAGTTCAGCGACGGGGAACCGGTCGACGCCGCCGCGGTGAAGGCGGCCATCGAACGCGCCAAGAACCAGAAGAACTCGGCGCTCTTCGGCGACCTGACCTCCATCAAGTCGGTGACCGCCCAAGGGCTCGACGCGATCATCCAGCTCAGCCAGGTCGACTACCAGATCCCCCAGTTGCTCGGGGAGCGCGTCCTGCAGATCACCAGCCCCAAGGCGGCGAAGTTCCCGGAGAAGCTGGACCAGAACCCGGTCGGCGCGGGCCCGTTCGTCGTCACCCAGATCGTGCCGGGCACCAAGGCGGTCCTGAAGAAGAACCCCGACTACTGGGACGCCGAGAACATCCACATCGACAACGTCGAACTGACCTCGGCCCCCGACGCGTCCACGGTGGTCTCCGGCCTCCAGACCGGCGTCTACAACTTCGCCGACATCCGCCCCAGTCAGGCGGACGCCGCCAAGAAGGCCGGCCTGGACGTCTTCGTCCAGCCCGGGTTCAACGCCTCCAACATCAGCCTCAACATCAACAAGGCGCCGTTCGACGACGACAAGGTCGTCGACGCGGTCCGCCACGCGATCAACCGTCAGGAGTTCGTCGACAAGCTGACGTTCGGCTACGGGGAGGTGACCGACCAGCCCTTCCCCAAGGGATACGTGGCCTACGACCCCGAGTCGGCGGACGCCTACGCCTACGACCCCGCGCAGTCGAAGAAGCTGCTCACCGAGGCGGGATACAAGTCCGGTGAGATCAAGCTGAACCTGGTCATCCCGGCGGAGGACCCGCAGGCGGAGATCGTCCAGTCGCAGCTGGCGAAGGTCGGCATCACCGTCACCATCAAGATCGACAAGAACTGGTCGACGCCGTTCTTCGCCAAGGACCTGACGTTCTCGCTGTACGGCACCACCGGGCGGGACTCGGCGGTGCAGACCCTGACCGCGCACTTCGGCCCCAACGGCCCGCTCAACCTCAGCTCGCCCTACGAGCCGGCCGGCTTCGAGGCGGCCGTCGCCAAGGTCCGCCAGACCCCGCTGGACTCGCCCGACTACACGAAGGTCCTCCAGGCCGCGACCCGGGCCGGCCTCCGGAGCAAGGCGCTGGTGTTCACGTACTCCCAGCCGAACCTCATCGCCAAGAGCAAGTCCATCTCCGGTCTGCCGAAGAACCCGGCCCACATCGACTGGACCGGCGTGACCATCGGCGGCAGCTGACGCTCCGTCCACCACTGAGAGGGGGCACCCCATGACGACGACGCAGGCTCAGGCCACACCCGACGTCCGTCGCCCGGTCGCCGCGGCCGGAACGCGGCACACACTCGGCCGCGTCCTGGCCACCCTCGCCCGGTCGATCGCGATCTTCGTGCCGGTCTTCCTGGTCGCGACGTTCGTGACGTTCGCGCTGCGCTCGCTCAGCGGGCTCAGCCCGGCGCGGATCCAGCTGGGCGAGGACGCGACACCCGAGGCGATCGCCAGGGTCGAGGCACAGTGGGGCCTGGACCGGCCCTTCCTGGTCCAGTACGGCGACTGGTTCAACGGCGTCCTGCACGGACAGCTCGGGACGAGCTGGACCAACGGCGCCGACATCTCCACCCTGATCGGCCTCGGGCTCGGCGTGAGCCTGTCGGTGGCGACCTTCGCGCTGTTGATCGGCGTGGTCGTGGGCTTCGCCCTCGGCACGGTCGCGGCCCTGCGCCGCACGACCTGGATCGACCGTGCCATCACCGGCTTCGTCACGGCGATCTCGGTGATGCCGGCCTTCGTCGTCGGGATCGTGCTCGTCGCGGTCCTCGCCGTTCAACTGAAGCTGTTCCCCTCCGCCGGGTACATCCCGGCGGAGCAGGGGCTCGGGCCGTGGCTCGCCCACATCACCCTGCCCGCCGTCGCGTTGAGCTTCGACGTCGTCGCCGACGTCGCCCGCCAACTGCGCTCCAGTCTCGTCGCGGCCTACCGCGAGAACTACGTGACGGGCGCCGTCGTCAGGGGTCTCGGCCCACGCCGGGTCTTCTTCTGCCATGTGCTGCGCAACGGTCTGGGCCCCGCGCTCGCGACCCTCGGCCTGAAGTTCCCCTCCCTCGTCGGTGCGTCCGTCGTCACGGAGTGGATCTTCGGTCTCCAGGGGTTCGGCCGGTTCGCCAACGACTCCGCGCAGGCCGGTGACGTACCGGCCGTGCAGGGGGTCCTCGTCGTGTCGATCGTCCTGGTCGTGGTGTTCAACCTGTTCGTCAACCTGGTGCTGGCGCGTGTGACGCCCGCATCGCAACGGGGGGTGTGACCGTGATACGCCGTGTTCTGGCCCTGCCGTCCGGGCGGATCGCCGTCGTCGTGCTGGCCGTGATCGCCGTGCTCGCCGTGTTCGGCCCACTGCTGGCTCCCCAGGATCCGCTGGCGACCAGCGACAACACCCTCGCCGCCGCTTCCGGCGCGCACTGGCTGGGGACCGACTACCTGGGCCGGGACGTGCTGAGCCGGCTCCTCGACGGTTCCCGGGTCAGCGTGCTCGGCTCGCTGGAGGTCGCGCTGACCGCGTTGGTGGTCGGGGTGGTCCCCGGGATCCTGTCGGTGTACCTGGGCCGGGCCTTCGAATGGATCACCCTCCGGCTCGCCGACACCCTGGTCGCCCTGCCCTTCCTGCTGTTCGCCGTCGCGGTCGTCGCGCTGCTCGGCAACGGCATCACCCAGGCGATGCTCGTCACCGGGGTGCTGGTCTCCCCGCTGTTCTACCGGGTCTCCCGCGCCGCCACCCTGGCCGTGGCCCGCTCGCAGTACGTGGAGGCCGCGATCGTCTCCGGGGCCTCCCTCGGCCGGGTCGTGCGCCGCCACGTCTGGGTCAAGGTGCTCCCGCCCATCGCGGTCGCCCTCGCCCAGACCGTCGGCGTCGGCTTCGTGATCGTGTCGAGCCTGACCTTCCTCGGCATCGGCGTGCAGCCGCCCGCACCCACCTGGGGCGGTCTGCTCGCCTCGGACCTCGGCTACCTGAGCCACCGTCCATGGGCGCCGCTCACGCCTGCGCTGCTGATCGTGGTCACGGTCTGGGCCTGCAACCTTCTCGCCGACGCCATCCGCGACGTCTCCGGCGAGGCGGGCCGCGCGCTGCTCAACAACCGCAGGGCCCGCGCCAACCGACTCGACAAGGCCGACCCCGCTCCCGCCGGAGGTGCGTCATGAGCACGCTGTCCGAGAAGCTGCAAGCGCCCGCCGAGCACACCGCGAAGCCGGTCCGGCCGTCGCAGCCCGTGCTGTCGGTGCGCGAGGTGCGCATCAGCGACCAGGCCGCCGGACGGGAGATCGTCCACGGGGTGAGCTTCGACCTCACCCCGGGCCGGACCGTGGGCATCGTCGGCGAGTCCGGCAGCGGCAAGACGCTCACCTGCCGGGCCGCCCTGGGCATCCTGCCCGCCCACTTCGAGGTCACCGGCGGTTCGATCGAGCTCGACGGCCACGACATCACCGGGTTCTCCACCGCCGAGTGGACCTCCCTGCGCGGCTCGACGATCAGCGCGGTCTTCCAGGACCCGGCCTCCTACCTCAACCCCTCGATCCGCGTGGGCGCACAGGTCGCCGAGGTGATCCGGGTCAAGAAGAAGGTCCGGCGGCGCGAGGCGCGCCGGCAGACGATCGAGCTGCTGCGCGCGGTGCACCTGCGGGACCCGGAGCTGGTGTACGGCCAGTACACCTACGAGCTGTCCGGCGGCATGCTCCAGCGGGTGCTCATCGCCGCGGCGATCGCCGCCGGCCCGCGCGTCCTGATCGCCGACGAGGCCACGACCGCACTCGACGTCACCGTCCAGGCGGAGATCCTCGACCTGCTGGCCGACCTGCGCGAACAAACCGGTCTCGCCCTCGTCGTGGTCTCCCACGACCTGGCCGTCGTCGCCCAGCTGTGCGACGAGGTCCTCGTCCTGCGGCAGGGCGAGGTGGTCGAACAGGGCCCGACCCACGAGGTCCTCCACCACCCCCGCCACGCGTACACCCGGCTCCTGATCGCCGAGCACGAGCAGTACGGGCTGGACAGGTTCCTGGCCCCCGAGGAGGACGCGTGAGCACCGATCCGAACCCGGGGCGCACCGCCCCGGTCCTGGCCGTAGAGGGTCTGGAAGTGCACTACGGACCGCGCCGCCGGCGCCGCCGCGCCCTGCACGACGTCTCCTTGAGCATCGCCCCGGGCGAGACGGTCGGCGTCATCGGCGAGACCGGCTCGGGCAAGTCCACGCTCGCGCGGACCGTCCTCGGCCTGGTGCGCGCCTCGGCCGGCTCGATCGTCATCGACGGCGAGGAGGTCGGCGCGTACGGTCCCCGCCAGTGGCGCGCGCTGCGCCGCCGGGGCGTCGTCCAGTACGTCTTCCAGGACCCCCTGCGCAGTCTCGACCCGGATCTCACCGTCGAGGACTCGCTCGCCGAGCCGCTCCTCGTCCAGGGCGTCCCCCGCACCGAGGCGGCCGCCCGGGTGCGGGCCTTCCTCACCCGGGTCCACCTCACCGAGGACCTCCTCGACCGGCTGCCCGGCGAGCTCTCCGGCGGGCAACGCCAGCGCGTCGCGGTGGCGCGGGCCCTGGTCACCGAACCGCGTCTGGTGATCCTGGACGAGCCGGTCAGCGCCCTGGACTCGGCCAACCGGGTCCAGGTCCTCCAGATCCTCAAGGAGCTCCGCACCGACGGGGTGGCCCTCGTCTTCATCTCCCACGACCTCGGCTCCGTGGCCGGTGTCGCCGACCGCATCGCGGTGCTGTACCAGGGCGAGGCGGTCGAGGTCGGCGCCGCCGCCGACGTCATCAACACACCGCGCCACCCCTACACCCGCCTGCTCGTCAGATCCGCGCCCACCCTGCACAGCGCGCCGGCCGACCGGGCCGAACGCGAAGCGCTGCGCGCCCTGTTGCACGCCTGAGCCCACGACAGACAGGAACATTCATGTCCCGCACGATTCACCTCGCCCTGCACCCCTACGGCGTCGGCGGCCCGGGCCAGCACGGCCTGTGGAAGGACCCGCGTGTCGCGAAGAACTCCAGCATCGACATCGACTACTACATCCGGTTGGCGCAGGCGGCCGAACACGCCCTGTTCGACGCCCTGTTCATCGTGGACAGCCAGTTCATCAACGCGACCTACCCGGCGCACTACCTCAACCGCCTGGAACCGCTGACCCTGCTGTCCGCGGTCGCCACCCACACCCGGCACATCGGCCTGGTCGGCACCGCGAGCTCGACGTACAACTCGCCGTTCAACCTCGCCCGCCGGTTCTCCTCGCTCGACCACATCAGCGGCGGCCGCGCGGGCTGGAACGTCGTCACCAGCTTCGACACCGGCACCTCCCGCAACTACGGGCTGGACGAACACCTCGACTACACCACCCGCTACGGCCGCGCCCTGGAGTTCGTCCAGGTCGCCCGCGGGCTGTGGGACTCCTACGAGGACGACGCCTTCCCCGCCGACGTCGAGCGGGGCGTCTTCCTGGACCCGTCCAAGCTGCACGAACTCGACCACGTGGGCGAGCACTTCAAGGTGGCCGGACCGCTCAACCTCTCCCGCTCCCCGCAGGGCCAGCCGGTCATCTTCCAGGCCGGGGTGTCCGAGGAGGGCCGCGATCTCGCCGCCCGGGTCGCCGAGGGCATCTACGCGCCCGGCGGCACCCTGGAGCAGGCGCGGGAGTACTACACCGACATCAAGAAGCGCACCGCCTCCTACGGCCGCGACCCGGACCACATCAAGATCTTCATCCACGGCGGCCCGGTCGTCGCCGCCACCGACGAGGCGGCCCGCCGCCGCGAGCGGGAGATCTTCGAGGAGGACAACGACTTCGACCGCAACCTCGCCCTGCTGGGCCGTTCCTTCGGGGCCTACGACTTCAGCGCGCACGACCTGGACGCGCCCTTCCCGGATGTCGCGCACCTCGCCGAGAAGGGCGGCCGCACCGGCGCGGCGAAGCTCATCGAACGGGCCCGCACGGAGAACCTGACCCTGCGTCAAGTGGCGCAGTCGGTCAACCAGTTCCGTCAGTCGCCGTTCGTGGGGGATCCGCGCACCGTCGCCGACACCATCGAGCGCTGGTTCGACGCCGGGACCTTCGACGGCATCAACCTCGCCTTCCGCACCGAGGAGGAGCTGAACCTCTTCGTCGACGGTGTGGTGCCGATCCTCCAGGAGCGCGGCCTGTTCCGCACCGAGTACGCGGCCGAGACCCTGCGCGGCAACCTCGGACTGCCCGTCCCGGCCAACCGGCACGCCCGCGAGCCGCAGCTCGCGCGGGACTGAGGGCGGCGACATGAGCGAACTGTCGGTCACGGGAGGCCGTGACGTGCACACCGTCCGCTTCCCCGACGCCACTCCCCGGTCGACGGTCGACGTCCTGATCGTCGGCGCGGGCCCGGTGGGCCTGGCGGCGGCCGTCGAGCTGACCTCGCGCGGGGTGCGGGCCGCCGTGATCGAGCGGGCCCGTACCGCCACCCCGGTACGGGCGGGCGCGATGGGCCACACCCCACGGGTGGTGGAGCATCTACGCCGCCGGCGACCCCGACGAGATGGTCGCGGCGCTGCGGCAGGAGCGGGTCCTGCCCGTCACGACTGATCTGATCGCCCAGTTCAACCCCGCCGTCCCCGACCACGACGCGACCGTCCGCGCGCTCGAACTCATCGCGACCGAAGTGGCCCCCGCGCCGGGCTGGACCCCCGCGCGCCGGGCCGAACCCGCATCCGCATCCGCATCCGCATCCGCATCCGCATCCGCATCCGCATCCGCAGGAGTGTGACATGACCCAGTACAGCGACCATCACGGCCCCGAGGGCCTGCGCGTCCGCGGCACCGTCGTCGTCGTTCCCGGCCGGGGGGAGACCCGCGCGACCTACGCCCGCTTCGGCAGGCGGCTCGCCGCGGACGCCTACCGCGTGCGGGTGATCGACGGCCCGGACCTCGCCGCCGAGGACCCGGGCGCCTCGCTGGACGGCTTCGCCGCCCAGGTCGCCGACGCCGTCGAGAGCACCGTGTCCGAGGGCGAGGTGGTCCGGCCCGTCGTGCTCGTCGGAGCCGACTCGGGCGCCGTCGCGATCGCCGCGCTCCTCGCCCGGACCGGGACACCGGACGCCCGACGGCCCGACGCCCTCGTCCTCGCCGGCCTGCCCGGGCGGACCGCCGGCACCGTGGAGAGCTGGGACGACGAACTCGCCGTCCGCACATCCTGCCCCGCCCACCGGGGCGTGCTCACCGAGGATCCCCAGGTGCGGCGCGGTGCGCTCGACGAGGCCCTGCCGGACGCCCTGCTCAGCGCCGTCCACGACAGCGATGCCGACGTCCCGGTGCTGCTTCTCGTCGGGGACGCCGACCCCCTCGCCGACCACGAGGCGCTGGCGCGCACGGCGAAGTCACTGCCCCACGCCCGTCTTTCGGTCGTGCACGGCGCTCATCATGACGTCCTCAACGACCTCCAGCACCGTTCGGCGGCGGCCGAGGTCGTCTCGTTCCTCGAAACGCTCCGCAACGAGCTGCGCCCGGTGATCACCGTGCGGTCGAGCGCCTGGTGAGCAACCGCCGTACGAGTCCGCCCTGTTCACACGTCTGAACCTCATCCCCGGAAGGTCCCGCATGGCTGCCGTCCTGTCCGTCTCCGGAAGTCCCTCCCCCACCTCCCGCACCACCCGGCTGCTGCGCCACCTGGACGACCGGCTGCGGCGGCAGGGGCACGAGGTGACCCCGCTGGAGGTACGCACCCTGCCTCCCGAGGCGCTGCTCGGCGCGGACTTCGCGCATCCGGCGATCGTCGCCGCCACGGAACTGTTCGCGCGGGCGGACGGGGTGGTGATCGGCACGCCCGTGTACAAGGCCGCCTACTCGGGCCTGTTGAAGTCGCTTCTCGACCTGCTCCCGCAGTACGCGCTGACCGGCAAGACCGTGCTGCCGCTGGCCACCGGCGGCAGCACGGCCCACGTGCTGGCGATCGACTACGCCCTGCGCCCGGTCCTCAGTTCCATGGGCCCGGCGCACATCGTGCCCGGCTGGTTCACGCTCGACCGGGACATCGCGGCGGACGCCGGCACGCCCGTCCTCGCGCCCGCTGCCGCGGTGGCCCTGGAGCAGGTCACGGACCGGTTCTCCGCCGCGCTGGGCGGCCGCACGGACCGGCTCGCCGCCACCGGCTGAGGCGCCGGCTCATCCGTGCCGCGGGCCCTTCTCCGGGGCACGGACCCTCTCCGTGGTGGTTTCCGTGGTCAGCACGGAGGCGCTCCGTCGCCGGCCGGGAGAGGCTGTGACCACAGCGACGGGCCCGGCAGGACCCGCCGGGCCGATCGCGGTCCACGCCTTGACCACGGGAGCAACCATGACCAGCACCGACGGCAGCACGTACGAGGGATTCACGGCCGAGGAGCGGGCCGCGGCGAAGGAGCACGCCGAGGGCCAGAAGAAGGCGGCGCGCCGCGGCTCGCGTGCGGACAAGGCGGCGGAGGCGGAGCAGGACGTGCTCACGAAGATCGCCGAGATGGAGGACTCCGACCGGGCGATGGCCGAAGTCGTCCATGCCGTCGTCACGGCCAACGCCCCGGCCCTCGCGCCGAAGCTCTGGTACGGGATGCCCGCCTACGCGCTGGACGGCAAGGTCGTCTGCTTCTTCCAGAGCGCGGCGAAGTTCAAGTCGCGCTACGCGACACTCGGGTTCAACGACCCGGCGAAGCTCGACGAGGGCACGATGTGGGCGACCGCCTTCGCCCTGACCGAGGTGACGGCCGAGGCCGAGGCGCGGATCGCCGCCCTGGTGAAGCAGGCGGTGAGCTGACGGCGCGCCGGCCGCGCGGGGCGATCGGCTACCGGACCGGCACGGGTGCGAGTCCGAGGTCGGCCAGCACGGCCGTACCGACGGCGGCATGCTCGCCCCCGGCGAGCAGCAGGGTGCGCGCCGACTGGTAGGGGCAGCCGGCCGCGTCGAAGGCAGCGGCGGCGGCGAGTTGCCGCGCCGGGTCGCCGTCGAGCAGGGCCTGCGCGCGGTCCACCTGGGCGGTGGCGATCGGATTGCCGGTGACCACCGTGCGGGCGGCGTCGATCCGGGCGCGGGCTTCCGGGTGCCCGGCGAGCACCGCGGCCTCCGCCCGGAGCGCCACGTACCAGTGGAGCCAGACCCAGGACACCCACTTCCACACCTGTGCCGGCTCCGGGTCGACCCGCCGCGCCGCCGCTTCCGCGTCCCCGTGGTGGAGCAGCACCATGGCGTCGAAGACCGCACCGTAGCCGTGGCGGTGCTCCGGTGCGTTGCCCGCCCGGTCGACGATCGCCCGCCAGGTGTCCCGGCCGTCGTGGTCGCCGCGCAGGCCGTGCACCATGGCGACCGAAGCGGCGGCGGGGCCGAGCGAGAACGACCGCTGACGGCCGCTCCGCTCCCACGCGTCGAGGAACCGCGCGCTGTTGGTGAGCACCTGGTCGGCCTGGCCGGCGAACGCGTCCGTGACCAGCAGCCAGGACGTGGCGTGGTGCCCCACCTCGGCCAGCAGTGGGTGGTCGGCGAGCTGTCCGCCCCACCGGCGGGCTTCCGGCAGCCGGCCCACGCCGACGGCGGTTCCGGCGGCCATCGCGAGGGCGTCCATGAGCTCGTGCGCACCGGCCGGGGTACGCGGCGCCGAGTCCAGGAGGTCGATCCGGCGCCGGGCGGCAGCGGCGGCGGCGAAGGCCTCACCGGTCCAGCTCCGGGCCCCTGAGAGCGCGTCGAGGGCGGCCGACTCCGCCACCGGGTCGCCCGTGCGCCGGGCGAGGTCGACAGCGCGCTCGGCGCGTACGAGGGTCTCCTCCACGGTGTTGTCCAGGTCGCCCTGGACGGCCCCGAACGCGTCCGCGACCACCGCCGCCTCGGCCAGCGCGACAGCGGCCTGGGCGGCCGGGGCATCGCCGGCCAGCTCCTGCGCCGCCGCGAGCAGGGCGGTCACCTCTGCCCTGGCGGGAACCTGCGTGAACGTACTGGAGAAGCGGTACGCGTTGGTGGCTGCGGCCGCCAGGTCGCGGCCCGCACCGGCGGTGTTCCCGGCCCGGCGCGCTGCGTCTCCCGCGGCGCGGTGCAGCCGGAACATGTCGTCACCGAGCCTTCGGCACCCGGCCACCGCGGCGGCCTGCCGCAGTGCCGCGGCCCCGTCGGCGTCGTCGGAGAGCCCGGCCGCCTGCTCGTACCGCTGCTGGGACTCGCCGAGCAGGTTGCGGAAGAAGGCCAGCTCGGCCAGGGACAGGGCGAGGCGATGCGCGTCCACGCGCCGATCCGGCCGGTCGGCCGCCCAGGTGAGGGCGGCCCGGAGGTCGTCCGCCACGGCCTCGAACCGGGCGCGCCAGTCCGCGCCCGACGCTGCGAGGAGGACACGCGCGCCGGTCGAGCACCAGTCCAGGTGGCGTGATCGGACCTGGACAAGCTCGTCGGCGTCGGTGAGCCGCTCCGTCCCGTACTGGCGGATGGTCTCCAGCGCGTGGTACCGGGTGCCGGTGGCCGACGAGGTCACGGCCAGGAGGCTCTGCTCGGCGAGTCTGCCGAGCCCGTCGACGACCGCGGCCGGATCCAGCGGAGCGAACCCGGCGACCTCGGCGGCCGCCTCGGCGGTGAACGGCGCCACGAACACCGACACCCGGCGCAGCAATGCCTGGCTCCGCGGCTCCAGCAGGTCATAGCTCCAGTCCAGCACCGCCCGCACCGACCGGTGCCGGTCGTCGGCGCGGGGTCCGCCGGTGAGGATCCGCAGCTGATCGGAGAGGCCCGCCGTGAGACCGTCCAGTCCGAGGGTGGACCACCGCGCCGCCGCCAGCTCGATCGCCAGCGCCATGCCGCCGAGCCGTTCGCAGATGGTCACGACCTCCTCGTTCGATGCCGGGCCAGGCGGCTGGCCGACCGCCGACGCGCGGTCCATGAACAGGGCCACCGCCTCCGACCGGTCACCGCCCGCCCGCGACAGCGGCGGGACCTGGAAGACCCGCTCGAACGGCACCATCAGCCTGGCCCGGCTGGTCACGAGCACCCGCAACCGCGGACAGGCCGCCAACAGCCGCTCCAGGAACGGCGCCACCGCGTCGCTCACCCGCTCGCAGTTGTCCAGCACCAGCAGCGTCCGACGGTCCGTCAGCGCGGCGAGCACCGCGTCGTCGATGCCGCGCCCCGGTTGCTCGCCCACCCCCACGGCCGTCGCGACGGCCGCGCCCACCCGACCCGGTTCGGTGACCGGGACCAGGTCGACGAACCACACCCCGTCGGGGAAGTCGTCGGCCACGTCCGCCGCCACCGCCAGCGCGAGGCGTGTCTTGCCCACCCCGCCCGGGCCGACCACGGTCACCAGTCGGTGCGCTGTCACCGCCTCCGCCAACCGCCCGCGCTCCGCCACCCGGCCGACGAACGCCGTCAGGGGTGCCGGCAACGCGGGTGCCGGGCGCGACGGCTCGGTAGGGGCGGAATCGGCCGCGTGCCGGGCGAGCGCCCGCCGGTCCGGCAGTTGGAGCTTGCGCAACAGCGAGGACACATGCGACTCGACGGTGCGTACGGAGATGACCAACCGCGCGGCGATCTCCGCGTTGCTGAGGTGCTCCCCCAGCAGTGCGAGCACCTGGGCTTCCCGGGCGGATATCTCTGAACCGATCACCGCCTCATTATCCGTTCGTCCGTGGCGGATTCCGTGGTGGGCACGGAGGCGCCCCGCACCGGGGCCGGGGGAGTGTGTGACCACGGCGATCGGCCCGGCGGGCTTCCCGGGTCGATCGTGACCCACGACCGGACTTCTGCCGATCGTGACCACGACGGACTTCCGGAGGACCGATGGACGCCGAACCCCGCTCCCACGCTCAGCGTCGTCACGACACCGAACACCGGCTCGCCCATGACGTCGATGTCTGGGTGGCCAGTGCCTCGGCGGACGGCGCGCCGCACCTCGTACCGCTGTCCTTCGACTGGGACGGGGAGGCGCTGTTGCTGGCCACCCCGACGAACAGCCCCACCGGCCGGAACCTGGCCACGACCCGTGTCGTTCGGCTGGCCCTCGGCCGCACCCGCGACGTCACCATGATCGACGGCGAGGTCGAAGTCCTCGAACTCGACGGGCTGCCGCGGGAGCGGGGCGACCGGTTCGCCGAACGCGCCGGTTTCGATCCGCGTGTGCCGGCCACGTCGTATCGCTGGTTCCGGATCGTCCCGCGCCGGATCCAGGCCTGGCGCGAGGAGGACGAGTTGTCCGACCGCGAGCTGATGCGCGACGGCCGGTGGCTGACCTGACGCGACGGCCGTGGCTGACCTGACGCTCCGGCCGGTGGCGAACCCGGCTCCGCCACCTGCCACGACTCCGGGGAGCGGAGCCGGGCTGCATCCGCTCCCCCGGTCGGGAGCGAAGTGCAGTGGAGTGGACGGCATGAATCCGCATACCGGCACTGGTGCGTTCGTGCCCGTGGGCGACCCGGTGACGGAGGGAGACAACGTGACCGCAACCGAAGGATCGTCGGACGTCGTGGTGATCGGAGCAGGCGTCGCCGGCCTCGCCTGTGCTCAGGACCTGCTGGCCGCCGGCGTCGGCGTGCGGATCCTGGAGGCCTCCGACGGGGTCGGTGGCCGGATGCGCTCCGACCGTGTGCACGGCTTCGTGATCGACCGTGGCTTCCAGGTCTTCAACCCGTCCTACCCACAGGTCCGGCGACGCCTGGCAGGGGACGGGCTGGACCTGCGGCCCTTCGACCGGGGCGTCCTCATCCACACCGACGCGGGCAGGCGCCGCCTGACCGACCCCCGCGCTCATCCGTCCACGCTCGTCGACCTCCTGTCGGGGCGCCTCGCGGGACCGCGCGACCTGGCGGCGCTGGGCGCCCTCTCGGCCTCGGACGCGGTGGCCCCGCCGCAGCGGCTGAAGCGGCGGCCGGATCGCAGCACACGCAAGGCTCTTGCCGACGCGGGCTTCACCGACGCGTTCGTCGAGCGCTTCTTCCTGCCCTTCCTGTCCGGGGTGTTCCTGGAGGACCGGCTGGAGACGTCCGCCCGGGTCTTCCATCTCGTGTGGCGCAGCATGCTGCGCGGCACCCTGAGCCTGCCCGCCGCAGGCATCGGCGCCGTACCTCTCGCCCTGGCTGCGTCGCTGCCGCAGGGCACCGTGCGACTGGCGACGCCGGTCGAGCGTCTGACGGACGACGGCGTGGAGACCGCCACCCGCGAACTCGTCCCGGCGCGCGCCGTGGTGGTGGCCACGGGCCCGGGACCGGCCGGCACCCTGCTGCCCGACGTCACCGTGCCCGCGTACCGCGTGGTGACGACCTACTACCACGTCATGCCTGACCCGCCGCTGAACGAACCCGCTTTGCTGGTGGACACCCGGCGCCGCTTCCTCAACACGTGCGTGCTGAGCAACGTGGCCGCCTCCTACGCGCCCCCCGGCCGGGCGCTCGTGGCCACCTCGGTGCTCGGCGCGGACGCCGAAGGCCGGGAACGCGCGCTGCGCGCGGCGCTGAGCGAGGTCTACGACACCGATGCCGACCGCTGGGAGCTGCTGACCGTCCGTACGGTGCCCGACGCGTTGCCCGCGATGGCGCCCCCTCAGGAACTCAGCCGCACGACCCGGGTGGCCCGGCGCAGATACGTGTGCGGTGACCACCGGGCCACGGGCTCGGTCCAAGGGGCGATGGCCTCGGGTGCGCGCGCTGCCAGGGAGGTGCTGCGCGACCTCGGCGGGTGACGCAGATCCGCCAAGCTCGCCGTCACGGTCTCACGCGGGCGCCGCCTGGTCGTCGAGCAGGATGCCCAGCCGGCCGGCCACGGTGGTCAGGGTCGTTCCCAGGGGGAGCGCGACCCGGGCGAGGGCGTGCCGGTCGCCCCGGGTCGGGTCCCGGTTGACGATCAGCACCGGCTTCCCGGCCTGGCCCGCCTGGCGGACGAACCGAAGTCCGGACATCACCGTCAGCGAGGAGCCCAGCACCAGCAGTGAGGTCGCCTCACGGACCAGCGTGCGGCAGTGCTCCACGCGGGGCGGCGGAACGGTTTCGCCGAAGAACACCACGTCCGGTTTGAGAATGCCGCCGCAGACCGCGCAGGGCACCACCCGGAAGTCCCCGACCTGTTCCTCGGTGAGGTCGGCGTCACCGTCCGGATTGATCGCCGCCGCCACGGGCTCGAAGTCCGCATTGACCTCCGCCAGCCGCCGGGCGAGCTCGCGACGCGGGCTGAAGGCACCGCAGGACAGGCAGACGACCCGGCCCAGGCTCCCGTGGAGTTCCACCACGTCCTCGCTGCCGGCGGCCTGGTGCAGGCCGTCGACGTTCTGGGTGATCAGGCCCGCGAGCAGACCGCGCCGCGCGAACGCGGCCACCGCCCGGTGCCCGGCGTTGGGGCGGGCGCGCCCGAAGGTGCGCCATCCGAGGTGGCTGCGCGCCCAGTACCGGCGCCGGGCCCGGGGATCGGAGGTGAAGTCCTGGTAGGTCATCGGGGTGTGCCGGCTCAGGCTCCCGCCCTCGCCCCGGTAGTCGGGGATGCCCGACTCCGTGGAGATGCCCGCCCCGCTGAGCACCAGCACGCCGCCGGCGCTCAGCGCGTCGACGACCTGCTCCGGATCGGTCGTGCCCGGCGGCAGGTCCTCGGCGGGGGTCCAGCTCAGAGTGGGGCGCATGCGCATGCCGCCAGGGTACGGAACAGGCCGCCTGCGGTGTCCGAGTCCGAGTCCGTGTCCGGGACCGGCCACGGCCCCGAGCGGGCTCGGCCCGGTCCCGAGGTCCGGTTGCCTTCGCGGGACGCGAGATGGGTCACAACATGATCCCGTGAAGTGCCCTCCGGAGCGGCACTGCGGGCCTGCCCACACCGCATTTACATGCAGTATGCAGCGAAGTGCGCACAGCCCGTGAGGGGGACATGTCCGCCTATCGTCGCTCTTTGGCCTGCCGCCGGCGCCGTCGAGCAGACCCGTCCCTGCCCCCGACGAAAGTAGGCGAGCGAAGCTTTGCCGAGTGCCACAGTCGCCTCTCCCCCGACATCCGTCCCGACCGTCCCGAAGAACGCCATCGCCCCGAAGAACGCCACCGTCACGGACCCCGCACTGGTGAAACGCGCGGTGCGGGCCGCCGCGCTGGGCAACGCGATGGAATGGTTCGACTTCGGCGTCTACAGCTACATCGCGGTCACCCTGGGCAAGGTCTTCTTCCCGTCCGGGAACCCGACCACCCAGCTGCTCTCCACCTTCGGCGCCTTTGCCGCCGCCTTCCTCGTGCGACCGATCGGCGGCATGGTCTTCGGGCCGCTCGGCGACCGCGTCGGCCGTCAGAAGGTGCTGGCCCTGACCATGATCATGATGGCCGCGGGCACCTTCGCCATCGGCCTCATCCCGTCGTACGCGTCGATCGGCGTCGGAGCCCCGGTGCTCCTGCTGGCAGCCCGCCTGGTGCAGGGTTTCTCCACCGGCGGCGAGTACGCGGGCGCCTCCACCTTCATCGCCGAGTACGCGCCCGACAAGCGGCGCGGCTTCCTCGGCAGCTGGCTCGAGTTCGGCACGCTCGCCGGGTACATCGGCGGCGCCGGCCTGGTCACGGTGATGACCGCTCTGCTGTCCACGGAGGACCTGCTGAGCTGGGGCTGGCGGATCCCGTTCCTGATCGCGGGCCCGATGGGCATCGTCGGCCTCTATCTGCGGATGCGGCTGGAGGAGACCCCGGCGTTCGCGGCCGAGATCGAGAAGGCCGAGTCGAGCCGCACGAAGGTGCCGCTGCGCCGGATGATCACGGGCCAGTGGCGGGCGCTGCTGCTCTGTGTCGGCCTGGTGCTGGTCTTCAACGTCACCGACTACATGCTGCTGTCGTACATGCCGAGTTATCTGACCGGTGAGCTCCACTACGACGAGACGCACGGCCTGCTCGTCGTACTCGGCGTGATGGCCGTGATGATGATCGTCCAGCCCTTCGCGGGAGCCCTGACGGACCGTGTGGGCCGCCGACCGGTGATCGCCGCGGGCTGTGCGGGCTTCCTGTTGCTGTCCGTCCCCGCCCTGCTGCTGATCCGCCAGGGCAGCCTGTTCGCGGTCGCGCTCGGCATGGGCGCGCTCGGCCTGCTGCTGGTCTGCTTCACGGCGGCGATGCCGGCCGCCCTGCCGGCGCTGTTCCCGACGAAGGTCCGCTACGGATCGCTGTCGATCGGCTTCAACGTCTCCGTGTCGCTCTTCGGCGGCACCACCCCGCTGGTGGTGACGGCCCTGATCGGGGCGACCGGGAACATGATGATGCCCGCGTACTACATGATGGCCGCGGCCGTGATCGGCGGTGTGGCGGTGTGGTTCATGGCCGAGTCCGCGGGGCGCCCGCTACCGGGCTCGGCACCCTCGCTGTAGGGCTGCCGACCTCCGAACCGCTCGCCCGGGACACCCGGCGCCGGCCGGCGGGGCCTTGACGGCCCGTCGGCCGGATCGAGGAGGCGGCCGCGCGGACCATGCGCCACCACAGGCACCCGCACCGCCCCCGCGCCTCCCGCCCCGCCCTCCCCCGCTTCGAAGCCGCGCGTCGCCCCTCGTCCCACCAAGTATTCGCCATAGACGTTTGTTCGAAGGCAATTGGTGCACACGAGAAACTGACACTGCCTTTACACGACGAAGCGGAGAAACACCATGGGCATCATCGCGTGGATCGTGATCGGTCTGCTCGCCGGCGCCATCGCCAAGGCCTTGATGCCGGGCAAGGACCCGGGCGGCATCATCATCACCATGCTCATCGGCATAGCCGGCGGTCTGCTCGGCGGCTGGCTCGGCAAGGAGATCTTCGGCGTCGACTCTATCGACGGGTTCTTCGACCTCTCCACCTGGATCGCCGCGATCGTGGGCTCCTTCATCCTGCTCGCCCTCTACCGCCTCGTCACGGGCAACCGGCGTTCGCACCGCCACGCGTGAACCGCCGACGTCGTAGACGGTAAGGCATCCGAACGGCTCCTACCCTGTCCTCGGGGTGGGAGCCGTCGGCGTTGCGCGAAGGAGCCCGGGGGCGCCACGGTGGGCACGGCGCAGGACCTCGCCCAGGGGGCAGTCCGGCAAAGCACCGCGACCCGGCCGCGATGAGAGGCGACCGCCCTTACCGGCCTTCGGGGGAACTTCGGGGCTCCGCCGCTCCCCGGCGGTCGGCGAGTGGTACGGGCATGAGATGCCCACACCCCCCGATCAGCCCGCCTTGCCGCTCGAACGTCCGAGCAGCGAGGAGCCGCACGTACCGGGTCTGCTGCGGACCGCGGCCGCGTACGCGTGGCGGATCATCGCCGTCGGCGTCGTCGTGCACGTCACCTTCTCCGTGCTCGGGCAGTTTCACCGGATCGCCGTCGCCGTCTTCCTGGGGCTCGTCATCACCGCCGTACTCCGCCCCGTGGCCGGGCTCCTCGCGCGCTTCATGCCCCGGCCGCTGGCGGTCGCCGCCGCGCTCATCGGCGGCATCGTCCTCGTCCTCGGCGCGCTGGCCCTGGTGGGTGAGACCGCGGCGGATCAGCGAAGTGGGCTGGAGAAGGAGTTCGTCACGGGGATCGACCGGATCGAACACCAGCTGGAGGAACCGCCCTTCCGCCTTCCGCCGGACGCGTTCGACGATCTCCAGTCGCGGATCGGCAAGCTCCTGTCGAGCCACCGTTCCACCCTCATCAGTACGGCGCTCAGCGGCGCGAGCCGACTGGTCGAGGTGCTGACCGTGCTCGCGCTGGCCGTGTTCTGCGCGGTCTTCTTCACGTACTCCGGGGACCGGCAATGGCAGTGGGTGTGCGACCAGCTCCACGACGGGGCACGGCGGCGGGTCACGGTCGCGGGCCGGGCCGCCTGGCGGACCTTCACCGGATACACGCACGGCATCCTGCTGGTGGCCGCGACCAACGCGGTCCTCGTGGGTATCGCGCTGTTCGCTCTGGGGGTGCCTCTTGCGGTGCCGTTGGCGCTGCTGGAGTTCCTGGCCGCGTTCATTCCGCTGATCGGCTCGCCGATCGCCCTGTCGATCGCGGCGGTCGTCGCACTCGCGTCGAAGGGAGCGGTCATCGCCCTGGTCGTCGTGGCCCTGATCGTGGTCATCGGCCAGATCGAGGGCCACCTCCTGCACCCCATCGTGATGAGCTGGGCCGTCCGGTTGCACCCGGTGGTGGTCGCGCTGGCGGTCGTCGGCGGAGCGGTCGCGGCGGGGGTGATCGGCGCCGTGGTCGCCGTACCGCTGGTGGCCGTGGTGTGGTCCGTCCGCCAGGCCCTGCGCACGCGCACCGACGGCCCGGAATGAGGCGCAATGAGGCGCGGATCGTGCCGACAGGGCAGGTCGCGCAGCCGCGGCTCGCCGGCGGGACGGTTCGTCGCCGCCGGCGTGCCCGAGCGTCGGTGATTCCCACAAGGGCTCGCCGGGCGGTATTCCGGGGTCACCCGAGGAGACGCGGTCAGGAACGGACGATGCGGCGCACGTTGTCCACGGCGCCGCAGCCGGCCTTCAGCTGACGCTCCCTCTCCTCCAGGAACGCCTCGCCCAGCTCCTCCCGTCGCTCCATGGCGACATTCTCACGGGCACCGTTGAGGATCGTGCGCTCCTCCTCGTCGGTGTGGTGGGCGACGGCCTCCACGAGCTCTTCCAGCTTCTCGTCCCACTCCTCGGAGCCGACCTCGTCGACCTCCAGGAGCCCGAGGAGCGCCTTGTTGCCCTCCTCGTGCTCCTCCTCGCCGTGCTCGACCTCTTCGTCCTCGATCTTCTTGAAGCGCTTGAGGGCGGGGTACACCTTCGCCTCTTCCGCCAGCGCGTGCGCGATCAACAGGTCGGAGAACTCCCGGAGAGCGGCCGCCCGGTCGGCTTCGACGCTGCGCAGCAGACGGAAGAGGTCCTCCATTCTTCGGTGATCCTGGAGAATGAGTGCGACGACGTCTCGCGTGTCAGGCGTGTCAGGCATGTCGGCCATGGGAACGGGCTTCGCTTTCGTACGAGGAACCTGGGGAAGAACCGAGTACCCCGGCCGGCCGTATTCATTGATCCCTGCGCCCTTGCGCCCCTGCGTGCTCGGCGCCGCTCCCCGGCCGATCAGACGAAGGCGCTCTGCCCGGTGATCGCCTTCCCGACGATCAGCGTGTTCATCTCCCGGGTGCCTTCGAACGAGTAGATGGCCTCCGCGTCCGCGAAGAAGCGCGCCACGTCGTACTCCAGGACGATGCCGTTGCCCCCGAAGATCTCCCGGGACCAGGCAACGACCTCGCGCATACGGGCGGTGACGTGGGCCTTGGCCAGGGACGAGTGCTCGTCCCGGAACACCCCGGCGTCCTGCAACCCGGCGAGCCGATGCAGCATGCCCCAGCTCGACGTGATGTTGCCCAGGCTCTTCACCAGGAGGTCCTGCACAAGCTGGAAACCCGCGAGCGGACGGCCGAACTGCTGCCGCTGCGTGGCATAGCGCAGGGCCAGCTCGTACGCGCCGATCATGACACCGAGGGCCTGCCAGGCGACCCCACTGCGCGTGGCGCGCAGGACTTCCGCGACGTCACGGAAGGAGGACGCGTTCTGCAGCCGATCGCCTTCCGGCACCCGGACGTCGGTGAGGGTGACGTCCGCGTTCTCGACGATGCGCAACGACGTCTTGTGGGCGATCTTCTCCGCCTTGAATCCGGGCGTGCCCTTGTCGACGACGAATCCCTTGACCTGGTCGTCGTCGACATCGCGGGCCCAGACGACGATGTGGTCGGCGAAGGTGGCGTTGCCGATCCAGCGCTTGGCGCCGTTGAGTACCCAGGTGTCGCCGTCCCGCTGGGCGGTGGTGTGCATGCCGGCCGCGATGTCGGAGCCGTCGAGCGGCTCCGTGAGGGCGAACGCCCCGATGGTGTCCATCCTCGCCATGCCGGGCAGCCAGCGGTCGTGCTGCGCCTGGTCGCCGCATGCGTGGATCGCGTACATGGCGAGTCCGTTGTGGACGCCGAAGAAGGTGGCGACCGAAGCGTCGACCCGGCTCATCTCCATGGCCATCATCCCGGTCAGCAGATGGCTGACGGCGGGGCCGTGGTCGCCATAGCCTTCGTACGACAGCCCGACCAGCCCACTCTCCCGGAAACGACTGATCAGCTCCATGGGGAAGGTACCGTCGGCCCAGTGCTCGGCCACCAGGGGCTGGACCTCGTCGCGCATGAACGACCTCGTCCGGAGCAGGACCTTGCGCTCCTCCTCCGTGAGAGCGGACTCGAAGTCGTAGAAGTCGGCCAGGTTCTGGTGTTCCGTGAGTGAAGTCATGGGGCCCTTCTTCCACGGTTGTGCCGGGCAATGCGCACTGCGGACGTCGTCGCCCGTGAGCGTTTCGTCTGCTCAACCCGGCCGACGAATGCTCGGGGTGGACGAGTCCGCGTCCCTCCGTGCCCGGGCACGGTCGTAGATCAACGCGCCCGACCCCACCAGCACGGCCGCCCCGAGCCCGTACAGCGGCAGCCACAGGGTCGTGGTGGATGCCAGGCAGTCGGCGACGGCGTCATGTCTTTGGATGTCCTGCGCCCGGGCCAGGGCTGCGCCGTCCCGGCCGGCCAGGTTTCCCAGCGCGGCTTCCGTCCGGAGGCTCTCGTACGTGCCCAGCTCCCGGCAGTCGCCGCGGGTGCCCGGCATCGGAAGGAGCCACGCCGAGCGCTGCAGCAGCGGGGCCAGCGCGATCGCCACGCACAGGCCCACGACCAGCGAGTACGCGACCAGATTCCATGCGTACGCGCAGCGGAGGCCGGGGGCCCACGGAGGCAGGCGGTAGAAGGAGACGATCACCGCCAGAAGGGTCACTCCGATGTATGCCGCGAACCACTCCCAGGAGCCGTCCGCGAGTGCGAACGTCAGGACGGCGGCAAGCCCGATGCCGATGACCCCTGCCTGCCCGGGGACACCGTGGACGCCTGGGCCGACCGACGGGGATGTCCGGGTCTGTCGAGCATCGAGATCGTCCACGGTGGTTCCTCCCTCGTCCGAGGCCACCAGTGTTCGCGCACCTGGCACCGACAGCCCGACACCAGGCGGTCGCCCCGGCCCCGGAGCCGCCCGATTGGCGGATCTCGGGGGGGAGGCTCCTTGGCGAGACCGACACGACGGGCACGGGCACGCGTGCGACTGTCCGTCTCCCGTTACCGGGGAGGCGCCGTCGTGAGGAAGTCCAGGACGAGCGGGCTTGCGACGGCTCGGAACTCCTCGAAATAGGCGTGCCGCGCTGCGGGGATCATGTGCAGCCGGGCACCGGGAATGCGGTTCGCGAGCAGTGGCGCGTTGGCGGCGGGGTTGAGCAGGTCGTCGCTGCCGTGCACGACCAGCGTGGGTGCGCCGATGCCGGGCAGGAGGTCCCAGGCGTCGTGCTGGTTGCTGGCCACCAGGTGGCGTCGTTGGGCGTACGGGGGCATGGCCGGATCGCCGAGCGTCTGATGGGGGCCGGGGTGGGTCGCCAGCCAGCCCGGGGTGTACATCAGTTCGAGCAGGGCCTGTCGGGCCGCACCGGGTTGCGGTTGCACCAATGACCTGCGCACGTCGTTGTCGCGTTCCACGGCGTGCGGGCCACCGGGTGACGTGCAGCCGAGCACCAGGGCGCGCACACGCTCCGGATGGCGGGCCGCGAGCTGCTGGCCGACGCGTCCCCCCATGGACGTGCCGTAGACGTCGGCCCGGTCGATGCCGAGTTCGTCGAGCACCGCGATCACGTCCTGCGCGAAGATCTCGGTGCTGTAGGGGCTGTCGGGCTTGTCGCTCTCCCCCGTGCCGCGGTAGTCGACCGTGACGGTGCTGCGTTCGGCGTGGAAGTCGTCGCGTACTCCGTCCCACCAGTGGTGGTTGTTCGCCTGACCCGCCAGCAGAACGAGCGGCGTTCCCTCGCCTCGGACCTGGTAGGCGATACGGACTCCGTCAGGCGTCGTCGTGTGCTGCATCGGCCCTTCTTCACTCGTCGTACAGGTGCTGCGAGGACTGTATTGAGGACTGTATTACGGAGATCATCATCGTGAACTAGGTCGCATACCCGGGGTTCAGCTTGCGGGCAGGGGTGGTGCGCATGTTCGGATGAGTCGATGCGCACCCCCCACCGCATGGATCCGGATCCGCATCCCCGTCCCTACGACCGCTCCGAAGCCCCGCCCGATCCCTACGAGGAACTCGGCGCCCTCGACGACGGTCCGCTGGACGAGTTCCCGGGCGCCACCACCGAGCCCTGGGCAGAGCGGGAGCCGGAACGGGAGCCGGAGTGGACCCCGCCCGTCCACCGCCGCGGCGGCCGGCGCCGGCGGGGCCGTTTCGCCGGTCTGCCGCTCGCGGCGAAGGCGGTGGTGGGCCTGGTCGTCCTCGCCGCCTTCGTCACCCTCGCCGACCGCTGGGCGCTGCTGTACGCCGAGCACAGGGCCGCGGACACCCTCAAGGACCAGCTGGACCTGGCCGCGGCGCCCGAGGTGGAGATCGGCGGCTTCCCCTTCCTCACCCAACTGGCCGACAAGCGGCTGGACTCGGTACGGGTGACCGTGCCGGACGTGTCCGCCGACCGGGTGTCGCTGGCGAAGGTGTCGGCCACGGCCCACGACATCCGGCTGGACGCCGACGGGCTCACCTCCGTGCGCGGCGCCCACGTCCCCCGGCTCGACGGTGACGTCCTGCTGTCCTTCTCCGACCTCAACCGCGAACTCGGCGCGTCCCAGGTGACGTTCACCGGTGACGGCCGTGACCGGGTCAAGGCCCGCGGCATCCTGCCGGTCGCCGGGCACGACCTACGACTGCGCGCCGAGGCCACCATCCGGCGACAGGGCGAGCGGGGCATCGGCACGCAGATCGGCGGCATACGCCTGGACATCGGGGACCTGGCCACCTACCGTCCCGGCACGCGCGCCTCGGACGGGCTGCACCTCACCCCGAAGGCGTCCGCCGACGTCGCGCGGGAGACCCGTAAGGCGAAGGCACTGCTGTCGGTCCCGGCCGTCGTGCAGCGACTGGGGGTGCCCGAGGCGGCCGTGCGCGAGGCCCTGAGCGACGACGGCAAACTCGCCGAACTGACCGGCTCCCCGCGCTTCGCCCGCCAGGCCCAGACCCTCAACCTCATCGACCTGGCCCTGGACAACCCTGAAGTGCTCCGCGGTCTGGGCCTCGACCCCGACCTCCTCGACGCCCTGTCCCAGCTCACCCGCCCGGCCCTCGCCGACCGGCTCTCCCTCGCCTTCCAACTGCCGGAGCCGAAGACGGGGGACATGCGGCTGCAGTACGTGCGCGTGCAGAAGGACGGCATCCGGGTGCGGCTGACGGGCTCGGGGCTGGCCCTGGGCAGCTCGTGATCCGCGTGCCGGTGCGACCGTGAAATCCGGTACCCGAGAGGCAGGAGTGCAGGACGGTTTCGCGGGCATGCGGGGTGTGGCAGCTGTGATGCCGGGGGGCGGCTCTGCCTGGGGAGGTCTGCGCCGCCCCCTCCCCCCTGCCGAACGTGGGAGGTCGGCATGTCCGTCGTCCTTGCGTGAGCCGTGCGAATGAGGGCACAAGCCACTATTGGCACAGCAAACACCTGGTGTCCCACCCTGCGACCAGGTCACCTCACGCAAGACGAGTAAGGAACTTCAGTGGCCGACCTCCTGACCGACGGGCAGCCCGACCCAGCGCGGTCCGGGCCGACCGACATCGCCGACATGCCCGCCCAGGTCCGCCAGGACCTGACACGCAGGCTGAGGCGGAACAAGCGCCCCTTCCGCGACGAGGACGTCCAGGTCGTCGAGCCACCGCTGCTCCGGCGTGCGGTCAGCGCCTCGGCACTCGGCAACTGCATGGAATGGTTCGACTTCGGCGTCTACAGCTACCTCGCCGCCACCCTCGGCAAGGTCTTCTTCCCCGGAGCGTCACCCGCCGCCCAGGTGATCTCTTCCTTCGCCACCTTCGCGGCCGCGTTCGTCGTACGCCCGCTCGGCGGCCTCGTCTTCGGGCCGCTCGGGGACCGCCTCGGCCGGCAGAAGGTACTCGCCACCACCATGATCATGATGGCGGTCGGCACGTTCGCCATCGGTCTCATCCCCAGTTACGCCACGATCGGCATCGCCGCCCCGATCCTGCTGCTGCTCGCCCGCATGGTGCAGGGCTTCTCCACCGGCGGCGAGTACGGGGGCGCCACGACCTTCGTCGCCGAGTACTCGCCCGACCGTCGTCGCGGCTTCCTCTCCAGCTGGCTCGACTTCGGCACCTTCGTCGGCTACGCGCTGGGCTCCGCCCTGGTCACCCTGCTCAATCTCGCGCTCAGCGACGCCGAGATGCTCTCGTGGGGCTGGCGGATCCCGTTCCTCATCGCGGGCCCGCTCGGCGCGATCGGCCTCTACATGCGTCTCAAGCTCGAGGAGTCGCCCGCGTTCCAGCAGCAGCTCGACGAACACGAGGAGAGCCTCGCCAAGGAATCGGCGGGCACCGAGTTCAGGACCATCATCAAGGACCACTGGCGGGCCCTGCTCATCTGCATGGGACTGGTGCTGCTCTACAACGTCACGAACTACATGGTCACGGGATTCCTGCCCACGTATCAGACGGAGACCCTCGGCCGCTCCAGCAGTTCGGCGGACGTCCTCGTGCTCGTCGGCATGGTGTGGATCGTGCTGCTGATCACCTTCCTCGGCAGGCTCAGCGACCACGTCGGCCGACGCCCCCTCTACGGCTTCGCGGCGGCGGGAATGATCCTGCTCGCCGTTCCCGCCTTCCTGCTGATCAAGATGGACGGAACCTGGCTGCCGGTCTGCGGTGTGCTGATCCTGTCCACGCTGCTGGCGTGCTTCGCCGCGCCGAGCGCCGCGACGCTGCCCGCGCTGTTCCCGACGGCCGTCCGCTACGCGGCCATGGGCATCGGCTTCAACTTCGCGGTGGCCGCGTTCGGCGGTACCACCCCCCTGGTCACGGAGGCGCTGGTGAGCGTCACCGGAAACGACATGGTGCCCGCGTACTACCTCATGGCCGCCGGTGCCATCGGCCTGTTCACGGTCCGCTTCCTGCCCGAGAGCGCCCAGGTCTCCCTCCACGGCTCCCAGCCGATGGTGGGATCGAAGAAGGAGCGCCGGGAACTGATCGCCACCTCGCAGGAGTTGTACCGGGCCGGCCGCGAGACGTCCGACCGCCGCTGACCCCTCACTCGACACCGCGCCCGCCCGATCTCCTGCGCGGGAGACCGGGCGGGCGCGCACTCCGTCCACCCGTACGCCGCGGTCCTCGCCGCATACGGCAGCATGAAGCCCATGCTCATCGTCATCGGCGGACTGCCCGGCACCGGCAAAACCACGCTGTCGCGACTGCTGGCCCGACGCATCGGCGCGGTGCACCTGCGCATCGACACGATCGAGCAGGCCATCGTCCGGACCGGAGCGGCCCGGCACCCGCTCGGGCCGGTGGGCTACGCCGTCGGCTACGCCCTCGCCGAGGAGCACCTCCGGCAGGGCCTCACCGTGATCGCGGAATCGGTGAACCCACTGACCGTCACGCGCGACTCCTGGCGGGACGCGGGCGCCGCGGCGGACGTCCGCGTCATCGAGGTCGAAGTGATCTGCTCGGATCCGGCCGAGCACCGGCACCGCGTCACCTCACGCTCGATCGACATCCCGGACCTCCCGCTGCCCGACTGGCAGCAGGTGCTCGACCGCGACTACGAAGCCTGGGACCGGGAGCACATCGTCGTCGACACCTCCGGCCAGGACCCGCGGGAGTCCCTCGCCCGACTCGTTCGCCACCTTGATCCCCTCATGTCGGGCCTGCCCGACGACGACCGGAAGTGATCAGCCGGACGCAGGAAGTCTGGTGGCCGGCCCGGCGCGATCACGTCGGGCGGGACTCGCGCGGTGGGGTCATGACCCAGCGGATGGTCCGGGTCAGGGCCTGTCCGGTGGGGCGTACGGCGAGATCCTCGACGACCGGCACCCGGGGCAGCCACAGCATGCCCCGGGCCCAGGGCGGGAGCAGCACGACGGCGTTCGCGGCCAGCCCGCCGTAGAAGGGCCGTACGGCAAGGGGCAGGGGCGGCCGGAACAGCAGGAAGCGGGCGGCGGCGCGGGCCTCGGGCGTGGTGCGAAGTTCGTGCCGGTAGGCGGTCAGCCGCTCGCACAGCTCGCGTCGGTCGCGCGGTGGGTCGCTCACCCCCAGCGCCTCGGCGACCCGCGCGGTGTCGGCGACGTAGCCGTCGTACCCGGCGGGGTCCAGCGGGTGGGCGCCGAAGCGTTCGTGGGCGCGCAGGAAGCTGTCCGTCTCGGCCGCGTGCACCCAGCCGAGCAGGTGCGGATCGGTGGCGTGGTAGGGCACGCCCCCGGCCGTCGTCCCGCGGATTCCCTCATGGATGTGGCGGACGATGTCGACCGCCTGCTGAGCGTCCGGGGCCGTGCCGTAGGTCGTGACGGCCAGGAAGGTGCTCGTGCGTTGCAGTCGGCCCCACGGGTCGCCGCGGTATCCGGAATGCCCGGCCACCGCGGCCATGGCGAGCGGGTGCAGGGACTGCAACAGGAGCGCGCTCAGCCCGCCGATGAACATCGAGGCGTCACCGTGGACCACGCGGATCGGGCGGTCCGGTTCGAACCAGCGCGGGCCGGGAGTCCGGTGGATACGGGCACGTGTCGCCGGTCCGTCGGGCCCGGCGACGCGGCGGAACAGGGCTCGGCCCAGCCGCTCACGGACGAGGGTCAGCACGGTCGGCCTCCCTTCTCCTGCTGTCCAGTGTCCGCGATGCCGCCCGGATCCGGACATGGCGGCGGGTTCAGCGAGGCGCCCTCCTCACTCTGTGGGTTCGACGGGTTGCTGTGCGGCGGCATGCTGTGCGGCACAATGCTGCGCGGCCATGCGTCGGCAGTGCGCTCGCGCCTGCGCGAGGCTGTCCTGTTCGCCGCCGTCCTGTCCGACCGCAAGCAGCTCCCCGGCGGCAACGAGCGCGGACTAGTAGACGGAGGGATCGCCGGTGGCCTTGGCCTGGTTTCCCCTGGCCAGGGAGAGGTAGGACCGGGTCAGCTCTCCGGTCCGCAGCCATCGGTGCAGACTGTGGCCGAGCCCGCTGCGGACAGCGCCCATGGCGCCGACCGCCCTGCCGAGCAGGTCATGGATCTCCTGCTCACGCGCGTCGAGTCGGCGGTCGACGACGAAGACGTACGACAGGTCGAGGAACAGGGCGAGCGTCTCTTCCTCGTCCGGTCCGAGATCGGCGAAGAGGGGCTCCGCGTCACGCACCCGCCGGTGCGCCTCCGCGGGCGGGATGCCCAAGCCGACGCAGACGGAGACCGCGGCGGCCCGAGGATCCCCGCCCTGCCGCACCAGCTCCTCGAACGCCTTCGCCTCCGACGACAGCTCCACCCGCGTTCTCCCTCCCCGCCTCTCCCCCGTGAACGTCCGCGCGCCGCGGCACGTGCCTGATCTCGATGGTCGACACCGCCGGGAATCGCCGGACCGGGCCGCATCTCCGCCGTGCCCGTTCCGTCGGATCGCTCGGCGCTAGCGTTGGGTCCCATGATCGTATGGCTCAACGGCACCCACGGCGCAGGCAAGACGACGACCAGCGCACTCGTGCGGCAACTGATCCCGGATTCAAGGGTGTTGGACGCCGAGAAGATCGGCGAGACACTCATGGACATCACACCGGCGCTGCCCGGGCCCGGGACGGACAACTTCCAGCACTGGCCGCCCTGGCGGCCGCTCGTCGTCGAGACGGCCCGCCGCGTACTCGACTACACCGGCGGCACTCTGGTGATGCCCATGACGGTCCTGGTCGAGCAGTACTGGCGCGAGATCAGCGGGGGTCTCGCCCACCATGCCATCCCGGTCCGCCACTTCGTCCTCCACGCCGACCAGGAGACCCTCCGTGGGCGCATCGAGGCGGACACCGTTCTCGGCCCCTCCCTGTTCCGCCTCAAGTACCTGGAGCCCTACGCCGAAGCGGCCTTCACCTGGCTGCACGGTGCGGCCGAGGTCGTCGACACCACGCATCTCACGCCCGCTCAGGCCGCCTTGCGGATCGCGGAGGCCGTCAAGGGTTGAGGCCTCCCGCTGGGGCCGGGGCGAACCCGGCGCCGACGGACGCGACGTCGACGGGGCCCGGCCGGGCGACTGACCGTCATTCGGTTCCGTACAACCCGCGAGGTGTCCTGAGGGTCATAGCTTCCAAGACGACGGCGGGACTCCTCGTCAATCAGGGGGCTGACATGACCACTCGCGCGATCAGACGCACCTCGCTCACGATCGGGGCCGCCGTCGCGCTGGCGGTCAGTGGCCTCGGTCTCTCACCGGCGCCGGCCACGGCTGCGCCGGCGGCCGACGACGAGATAGTGGTCCCGTTCGGCACCAGGGGCGACCTCAAGGCCTATGTCGAGACCCTCGCGCTGGGCGGCGGGAAGCTCAGCGTGCTGGGGACGGCGGACCCCGAGACCGCACGCGGGCTGTGGGAGTTCGACCTCCCGGCCGTCGGTACCCCCCGGCCGGGGCCCCGGCAGCTCGCGGTACCCCAGGTCTGGACGAACTACCCGTGCGAGGGCGTCGACCCCGCGGAGTACACGTGCAGCGGGTTCTACTCCAAGCTGTGGGCGCTCGGCGACGGCCGGGTCGGCTTCATGACGCCGTTCGGGGGCCAGGAAGCCCTGGGCGGCGGGGCTCCCCGGAGCGAGCTCGGGCTCGGCACGTTCGACTGGGAGTCACCGGACCATGTGGTGGCGGCCGGCGGTTCGTACGTCGCGGTCGACGACGAGGGCGTGCAGCGCATCGGCTCCTTCGCCCCTGGCGTGTCCTACCCGGGGCAGGTCCACACCCGCTCGGTCACCGCGGTGTCCATCTGGGGCACGAAGATATGGAAGCCGGGCAGCACCGTCGGCACGGTCAACTCGTACGACCTCGTCACCAAGGCGAGCACGGCGAACCTGGCGCTCGGCTCCGGCTGCGTCCCCGACGACCTGCAGGCGGTGGGGCGGTGGCTGTACTGGCGCTGCTCCGCGTCCGACAAGGCCGGGGTGTGGGACAACAGCACCGGCAAGAACGTCCCCGTCCCCGGTGCGCTGCCCGCCAAGGTCGGCGACGGCTATCTGGTCCAGCAGTCCGAGGACGGGCGGACGGTGACGCTCACCGACTTCCACCTCGGCGGGGGCCACCCTGCCGCCACCTCCCCGTTCTTCACGGCCCCCGAGGGCGCCTGGGTCGGCATGCTCACCGTCGACCGGTACGGCGGCCATGTGGCCTACGTCGACGGCGAGCAGATGATCCACATCCGGCCGGTGACGGTGCCGCGGTCACGGATCAGCCTGTTCGACTGGCGCGCCGACCCCACGGTGGACCTGCGCGCGGCGAGTGACCGGCTGTGGGAGAGCACCTGGCGGTTCACCCGCCCGCCCGCGTCCTGGAAGCTCACCATCAAGGACGCGTACGGCACCACCGTCCGCACCCTCACCGGCAGCTCCCACGAGGGCGCCGCCGTCCGCGCCTCCTGGGACGGCAAGGACGACGCGGGCGCGAAGGCGGTGAGCGGCCGCTACCACTGGACCATGACGGTGGACCCGGGCGACGGCGGCGCGGTCCGCACCCTGCCGACCGGGAGCTTCCTGCTCTCCGGTGGCCGGTCCGCCTTCCACGACGCCGACACCGACGGCTACGGCGAGCTGTACACGATGACCAGCGGCGGCCTGCTCGAAGCCCACCGGTTCGCCGACGGCAGGCTGACCGACTCCCGCGGCTGGTCGGGCTGGAGCCCGGGCACGCGCTTCGTCCCCGTCGGCGACATGACCGGCGACGGCTGCTCCGACATGCTCAGCAGGGCCACCGACGGCAAGTTGTACCGGCACTCCGGCGGCTGCACCGGCATCTTCCTGCCCGACGCCGAGCGCACGCTGGTCGGTTCCGGCTGGAACGGCTTCGACACCGTCGTCGCCGCCGACGACTTCACCGGTGACCACCACCCCGACCTGCTGGCCCGCCAGACCACGACCGGCGACCTCTACCTGTACAAGTCCAACGCCCGCGGCGCTCTGGACCCGGGTGTGCGCGTCGGTACCGGGTGGAAGGGCTACACCGTCGTCGGCGCCGCCGACGTGACCGGCGACGGCATCGGCGACCTCCTCGCGCGGGACGCCGGCGGCGAGCTGTGGCGCTACGACGGCAACGGCACGGGCGGCTTCAAGCCACGGACGCTGGTGTTCCGGGACTGGGGCGTCGACCGCAACGCGATCGTCGCGGTCGGAGATGTCACCGGCGACGGCTTCCCCGACCTGGTCTCCCGGACCACCGACGGCAGGCTGCTGCGCAACAAGGGCTGGGGGGACGGCACTTTCAGCGCCACCTACACCCTCGCCTCCGGCTGGCAGAACTACGGCGCGCTGTCGTAGGGCAGCACCGACGGGTGCCGAGCGGGCGCCCCGCTGCCCCTCGGGGAGGGCGTTGATCTTGTCGGGGATGCCCCGGTGGCGCGGCCTCACGGCCGGGGTCCGCCAGGACCGGGGCGCGCTCGTCGAAAGTGCGCCGGGCAGGTATCCGCGGGCGAACAGGCTGAGTTCGCAGCCGGTGACCAGGGCGACCCCGGCGCCGCCCCGACGCAGCCGCCCGGCCCGCGCTGAGCGTCGCCGTGTGCCGTGCGGCGCGATCGTCCGGGTTCCAGCCGGGTCAGGGTCACGACCGGTCGGCCGCCGCCGGCCCCAGTTCGGCGAGCAGGACGCGTACCCGCTGTTCGATCTCGTCACGGATCGGCCGGACGGCCTCGACGCCCTGGCCTGCGGGGTCGGCGAGCTGCCAGTCCAGGTACCGCTTGCCGGGAAAGACGGGGCAGGTGTCGCCGCAGCCCATCGTGATGACCACGTCCGAGGACCGCACGGCCTCGGTGGTGAGGATCTTCGGGGTCCGGGCGGAGATGTCGATGCCGACCTCCCGCATGGCCTCGACCACGGCCGGGTTGACGGTGTCGGCGGGTGCGGAGCCGGCCGAGCGGACCTCGACCCGGTCACCGCCGAGGTGGGTGAGGAAGGCGGCGGCCATCTGGGAACGGCCGGCGTTGTGGACGCAGACGAACAGCACGGAAGGACGCGCGACGGCGGTGCTCATGGGACGATTCCTTGCAGGTGAGAGCGGTATTCAGGAGGTGGCGAGCTCGGGCTCGCCGTGCGGGACGACGGTGCCCGCCGCGCGAGCGGGGCGTCCGTACACGATCGCCACCGCCCCCAGACCGAGCGCGGCGCCGACGACGTGGGCCGCGATGAACGGGGCGAGGGAGGCGGGCGCGATCCCGGCGAAGGTGTCGGTGAAGGCGCGGCCGACGGTCACCGCGGGGTTCGCGAAGGACGTCGAGGAGGTGAACCAGTAGGCGGCCCCGATGTAGGCGGCCACGGCGGCCGGTGCCAGGACGGTTCGGCCGATGCGCTCGAGGCCGAGGACGAGCAGGATCAGCCCGGCCGTGGCCACGACCTCGCCGAGCCAGAGATGCCCGGACGACCGGTCGTGGGTGGAGAACTTCACCAGCGGCTCGGCGAACATGGCGTCGGCCAGGACCGCCCCGCCGATCGCCCCGCCGACCTGCGCGGGAACGTACGCCGCGACCTCCCGCAACGTGGGGCCGGTGTCACGGCGGCGCCCGGTGACGTACGCGGCGAGGGTCACGGCGGGATTGAAGTGCGCGCCGGAGACCGGCCCGAGCAGTGTGATCAGCACGGCCAGGCCGAAAACGGTGGCGAGGGAGTTGGCGAGCAGCTGCACGCCGACGTCGTGCGACAGCGCGGTGGCCTGGATGCCCGAGCCGACCACGACCGCCACCAGCAGGCCCGTCCCCAAGGCCTCCGCGGCGGCGCGGCGGCCGAGCGAGGCACTCACACCGATGCCCGGTGGGTCTGCGGCGTGGTCAGGAACGCGGCGAGCCGGTCCAGAACGCCGGGCAGCACCCAGTAGTACACCCACGTGCCGCGCCGCTCGCAGTCGATGAGGCCGGCCTGGCGCAGCAGCTTGAGGTGGTGCGAGATCGTCGGCTGGGACAGGTCGAACGCCGGGGTCAACTCGCAGACGCAGACCTCGCCGCCCTCCCCGCGCGAGGCGATCATCGACAGCAGCCGCAGCCGTACCGGGTCACCCAGCGCCTTGAACACCTTGGCCAGCTCCGCGGCGCGTTCCTCGTCGAGGGGGGCGGCGGCGAGACCCTGGCAGCAGGCGGTGTCCTGGCCGATGATCTCAAGCTCTTGTTTCGACATTCCTCTATGTTGACGTTTTTCGATCCAAGGCGCAAGCTTGCATCAACGAACATCAATACAGGCCGTTCCGGGGCACCGCCATGCCCCTTCACCCAGGAGTGCCTCATGAGCGAACAGACCACCACCCTGCGCGAGACCGTCCGCCGGCGATACGCCGCGGCAGCCGTGAGCGTCACCGAGGGCGGCTCCGCGTGCTGCGGCCCCGAGCCCATCGAGGTCGACGAGAACTTCGGCTCCACCCTGTACGCCGCCGACGAGCGCGACACCCTGCCGGCCGCGGCGGTGGCCGCCTCCCTCGGCTGCGGCAACCCCACCGCCGTCGCCGAGCTGCGCGAGGGCGAGCGCGTCCTCGATCTCGGTTCCGGCGGCGGCATCGACGTCCTGCTCTCCGCCCGCCGCGTCGGTCCGGCCGGCAAGGCGTACGGGCTGGACATGACCGAGGAGATGCTCTCCCTGGCGCTGGCCAACGCGCGGAAGGCCGGCGCGACGAACGTGGAGTTCCTCAAGGGCACCATCGAGGCCATCCCGCTCCCGGCCGGCACCATCGACGTGGTGATCTCGAACTGTGTGATCAACCTGTCCGTCGACAAGCCGGCCGTGTTCGCCGAGACCTTCCGCGTGCTCAAGCCCGGCGGCCGGATCGGCGTCTCCGATGTCGTCGCCGACGACGCCCTCACCCCCGACCAGCGGGCCGAACGCGGTGACTACGTCGGATGCATCGCGGGCGCGCTCTCCTTCGCCGAGTACCGAGCCGGCCTGGAGGCAGCCGGGTTCACCGACGTCACGATCACCCCGACCCACTCGGTCTCGGACGGCATGCACTCCGCGATCGTCCACGCCACCAAGCCGGTGACGGCCGAACTCCCCACCGAGACGGCGGAGTCGGCTGACGCGTGCTGCGGGGTCGACGCCTGCTGCACCCCGGCCGAGTCCGCTGTCGACGCCACGCTGACCGTCACCGAGGCCAAGACCGCCTCGGGATGCGCCTGCCGGAACGGTGAAGACGGCACGACGTCATCTCCTGCGGCGCCCACGCAGGAATAGGCAGCGGACCACCCGTCAGCCTGCGAAGAGAGGCTCGCCGACGCTTCGATTTCCGTTGCAGTACTGACAAATCAAAACTGATCCAGTTGATGCCTGGCGATTGAGCGACGATATCGGTAGCTTCGGGGCGCACGCAGCGAAAGGACCGACGTGACCCACAGCCCCCTCCCGCCCACCCTGCCGACCACCGACCGCACCCGTCACCGGCGCCTGCGGGAGCAGGGAAGCCTGGACCGTGGCGCACTCGAAGCGATCCTGGACGCGAGTTTCGTCTGCCACCTCGGGGTGGTCGTCGACGGGCACCCGATGGTCGTTCCCACCGTCTACGGGAACGACCGGCGGAATCTCTATTTCCACGGATCGGTGGCCGGCCGAAGCCTGATCGCCTCGCCCCGGGCAACGGTGTGCGTCACGGTGACGCACATCGACGGTCTCGTCCTCGCCCGGTCGGTGTTCGAGCACGGCGTGAACTACCGCAGCGCGATGATCTACGGCGTGCCGCGCCTGGTCACGGATCCGGAGGAGAAACTCGAAGGGCTGCGCTGCCTGACCGAACAGGCCGCACCGGGCCAGTGGGACTACGCACGCCGACCGAACCGCAAGGAACTGGCGGCGACGGTCCTGCTCGCCCTCTCGCTCGAGGAAGCGTCGGTCAAGATACGCACGGGCGGACCCGACGACGGGGACGGACCCGACGCCGCCCTCGGGATCTGGGCCGGTGTCCTTCCCCTGGTCTCGACCTGGGGCGAACCCGAGACCGACCCCCTGCTCCCGGCCGACAGCGAACCACCCCACCACATCGGGTCCCGCGGCGGCACTCGTCTCGGGTGATCAGCGGACGGACCCGACGCAGGGCAGGCCTTGTCCGGGCGGGACTTGCCGGCCTGCTCCGTGCTCCGTGCTCCGTGCTCCGTGCTCCGTCAGCAGGCGTCGTACTTCCAGGCGTCGCCCTCCAGCGCCCACGGCTGCTTCGTCTGGTCGAACTTGGGCAGCCCCTGCACCTTGTAGGTGGCCCTGCCGAGGTCCCCCGACACGTCGGCCTGCACGTCCGTCGCCGTGTGGTCGGGCCCGTAGTCCGTCTTCGCCTGCTGCACGACGCCGGCGTACGCGTCCTTGGCGATCTCCTTCGCGCAGCGCGCGGACAGCATGGCGTACGCGGTATCGGTGTCGGCGGCGAAGTAGGCGGCGGTGTACACCGCGACGGCGGCCTTGAGGTCGTCGCCCTCGTGGTCCGCGGGAACGCTGACCGTGGGCTCGGCGGCGGGTGTCCCGTTGTCGCTCGCGGCCGGTGTCTCGCCGGACGAGGAGCAGGCGGTGAGCGCGGCGAGGAGCAGAGCCGCGGTGGCGATGGTCGCGCTGGTGCGCATGGTGTCCCCCCTGGACGGTGGTGCCAAAAAGGGCATGGTCCCATGGCCAGGAGGGGCGATGACCGCGCAGGGGGATTTCGGCGGGGCCCTGTGACAGGCCCGCCACGGGGATGTGACAGTCGGGCGTGTCACCGGCTCCACCGCCCGGGCGCAATGCCTGCGGTACGGGACCCGCGCGCCGTGGTCCGCCGCGCGGACGCGGAGCAGGAGGACGCCGCATCACGGCCGGTCGGTGACATGCCGGTGTTCGGCGTCGTGCGGTGCGCCCTCCCTCGGCCGATCGGCTCAGGCGCGGCGCGCCTCGGTTGTGGGGGCTGATGCCTGTAGAAGATCGGTGGGGTGGCGGCCTCGGGACGGGTCGCCCGGCACCGCCCCCCCCATTACCGTTTTGGTAGCCCCGCAATGGGGCGCCTGGCCTTCGGAGTTGGCATGACTTTCTCCCCCTGTCGATCGCATGTCTTGGGGGGTGGTGTCACCGGCTCCGGAGGCATCGACAGA